>JADJHJ010000001.1 GCA_016707605.1 Candidatus Promineofilum glycogenicum
GAAGATGATCGGCCCTTTGGAGTCGAGGCGGACGAGAAGGGCGATGATCGTCATCGGTAGTACAGTGATAGACAGCAGGATGCTCGACAGCGCCAGGTCAAACATGCGCTTCACCAGGCGCTGCACATCGTTAAGGGCCGGATCGCGCAGATTGATCATGGGCACCCCGCCGAAGTCCTCCACCGAGGCGCGATAGAGGGCCAGGCTAAAGTAGTCCGGCACGACGCGGACGTGGACGGGCAAATCGTGGAGGGCCAGGACCAGTTCGTTGATCTGAGCATAGTCGCGCTGTGGGAGGGCGATCACGACATCATTGATGCGGCTTGATTGCGCGACCTTACGCACATCCTCGAACCGGGCCGAGCACGTGAACCATGAGCACCGTCTTCGCTGGTGCCCGACGGCGCCTCGCCGAGATAGCCGGACAGGTTCAGCCCCATCGGCTCGTATTCATTGATCATTTGCCCAACCCGCTGTCCGACTTCGCCGGCGCCGATGATCAGCACGCGGCGCTCAGCCTAAGGCAGTCGGCCGAGGCGAAACCAGGTCCGGGCCAGGATACGCCAGCCGAGCAGGAAGTACCAGGTCGAAGGCTTACGAAGAGAATGAATACCCAGCGCGAGAAGTCGCGCTGTCCCAGATAGAGAAGCCCCGCAAAGAGAAGCGCCGCCGCCACTGTCGCCAGGACGACAGATTGTAATTCATCAATGCTGCGGTAAATGCGCTTCGGATCGTAGACGGACAAGACCAGGAAGGTCGCTCCCCAGAGAAGGGGAACAGCGAGGTAGATATAGGGGGTAACGATTGCCTGACCTCGAAGATTAGTAAGGGCAGCGGGAACGTATGAGACGAGGCGGGTAGCTAAATACAGAGCAACACAGTGTAAGGGTAACATCCACCCAATCGAAAAGATGGCGTAATTAACTCCAAATCGCCTCAGCATATTGAACCCCTTTACCTACTACTTCTCAATTATCTCGCGTCGACAGTCATAGCCATTCTTGGCAGATCGCACGCTAGTCGGTTTGTGCACCAGGGTATCCTTGCCTAGCGCTAGAATGAGAAACTACGCTGTTCGGGCTAGATAGTTGTGAAAATGGGTGCAATCACCTCAATTATAGCCTGGGCATCTGAGGGGCAATACGCCCATGAACCGTGCCGGTTCCTCTTCTCAACCTATCTTAAGGGAAGACGCAGGTTGACCCCAAGTTTCGGAGGTTGCGTTCGCGGTCGGTCAGTTGCCGGTGAGGCGGTGCTGCAAGACGCGCAGCAGAAGCGCAGGTTGCCGAGAAGGTATCGGCGCCACAAACGTTTCGGCTCGATGAGCAAGCGTCCCAGCCATTCAAGACCGTTGTCGGTCATCCAACGGGGGGCGCGGGCCAGGTCACCGGAGATGTAATCAAAAACAGCGCCGCCGGTCAGCGCGACACGGGCATCGAGCCGATGCCAGTTGTCACGCAGCCACGCTTCCTGACGGGGCATCCCCCATGCCGACGGTTAGCACGTCAGGCGAAGCCGCGTTGATGGCAGCCAGCACAGCTTCGTTCTCCGCGCTGCCGGGGTCGAGTCAGTAACCGTCACGCAGGCCGACAATCTGCAAGCGAGGTGGGCTGTCCGCAGGCGGTCGGCCGCCTTTTGAGCGACGCCCGGCTGGGCCCCCAGAAAGAAAAGCGTATAGCCGCGCGCTTCGGCCAGAGCGGCCAGTTGCCAAAACCAGTCGGCGTAGGTGATGCGTTCGGGAATGGTCTTGCCCAACAACTTCGTGCCCAACATCACCCGGCCCCATCGCAGAAGACGATCTCCGCCCCGTTGAACCAGTGCGTCAGCCACGGATGGGAGGTAGCCAGGTTATAGATGTTGACGTTGACGTTCAGACCAGAGCGCGACACCGCTGATCGATGATCTGGGCGATCCGCTGAAGCAACTGGCCTACGGTCAGGGGGTCAATTCGGACGCCCAGAAACTCAACGCGGTCATTGGGCGGTGCTGCTGTAGGCCGGAGAAGGATGAGTGGTCACAATTAAACTCACGCTACGGGCTCGATGTGAAGCTCGACACCTTCCGACTGGAGAATTTGGGCGAACAGTGTTAGATACTCGGCTGTAGTCTGTGGCGATACAAGCGCGTGGCGACACGCTCGCGCCCGTTTGGCGCCCATCGCCCGGGCCTCAGCCGGGTCTTCGATCAGAGACAGTAGCGCATCAGCCAGGGGCCACGCTGTCGGCGGGCGGTGGAGAAGGCCAGACACCGTCAACGACAAGCTCGGGGTTGCCGCCAACGCACGTGGCCACAACCGGCAGGCCGGCCGCCATGCCTTCAGAACGACGTTGGGCGGCCCCTCTTCCACAGAGGCCAGAACCATGATATCGCCGGCCAGGAGCACGCGCGGAATATCAGAACGCACGCCCAGCAGGTGGACGGTGTCAGCCAGCCCTGGCCGCCTCGATACCGTTGTCAGCGTCCGCTCCAGCGGCCCTTCGCCGACGAACAAGAAGTGACAGTTGGGTGCGCGAGCCAAAACGCGCGGCGCTGCCTCCAGCAGGTGGGCGTAGCCTTTGGCGGGATGCAACCGCCCACCTGAACGACCACAACGTCGTCATCGGCCAGACCTAGCTCGGCGCGCCTGCGCGCACCTCGCCGGCGTTGGCCGGTTGAGAAGTGGTGTCAATACCGGTGTAGATGGTAAGCAATCTTTGACGGCGCGATCCCTCCTTGTGAATGCTATCGTGGCGCACTCGCGTTCGACACGGCGGTCATCCTGTGCACCAGGCGCGAATTGGTGACCAGCCGGTCGGCGGTGCGCAGCCAGCCGGGGTAGCTATCGAGCAGCGATCGCTGCGAAGTGACGCGGACAGGCACGCCGGCCAGCCACCCGACGAGTGGCCCGACGATGTTGCTGTGGGTAGTAAAAGTCAAAGAACGTCGTAGTCACCGTGGCGCAACTGACGCCATAGCCGCCCCAGGCCAGACAGCCGGCGCCCGAACCAGGCGAGCCCTCGCGGCTGGCGTGGGTCGGCAAATCCGAGGTCAACGAGATCCACGCCGAACCGCTGGCGAAAGTCGGGGATGTAAGTAGCCTTGTCGTACATGGCCCCAATGGTGACCGAATGACCATACGACTCCAACCCGCGGGCCAGCTTGATGGCGGCGTTCTGCGCGCCACCCGGTTCCATCTGGGTCAGCAGCATGTACACGCGCAGTGAACACCCATCGACCTGCCGAGCAGGCGCAAGCGAATTCGACTTGGGTGGGAAAGTCATAGAGGTCGTACAGCTTATGGCGGGGACCTTCAGCCGAATGCCGGTCCCGCAAGGCGCTGGTATAGGTCAGTCAGTTCCATTATATGTCTATCCAGCCCGTATCGCAATTGTGCCTGCTGTCGTGCCTCTTGGCCCAGGCGACGCCGCTCAGGATCGGCCATTGGAATCGAGGATGGCCTGCGCCAGTTCGGCCGGATCAAGGGCGCGCGGCGACGACAGGCGGCCATCAATCCAGGGCGAATGGGCCGATGGGTGTGGCCCCGTTGCGGCTGACGGGCGAATGGGCAGCTTTGGGCGCAGGAGGTAGCCTGTTTTGCCGTCTATGACGACTTCGGGAATGCCGTCAACGGCCGCGGCGATAACCGGCACGCCGGCCAGGGCCGCTTCGACGAAAACATTGCCGAAGGATTCGCGGATTGAGGCGCCGACGAAGATATCAAACGCCTGGATCAGTTCCCCGGGCATCCCTACGCCAACCGGTCATGATGAATCGCCTCCATAGACCAAGCTCATGCAGACGGGCGCGCAGCTCAGCTTCCAACGGGCCGCCGCCGACGAGGACAAAGCGCAGGTCGTCGCGCTGCGCCAGGGCCAGAGCCGCCGCCTCCAGAGAGGTCTGCTGGTCTTTCGGGTTGTCGAGCCGGCCTACGCTGCCGACAATTGGAGCGCCCTCCAGGCCCAGTGAGCGCCGGAGCGCATCGCGGTCAACCGCCGGCAGAGGCGCGACCGCATTGGCAACTACCTGGAGCGAAGCCGGCGCAACGCCATAACGCTGCCGCACCAGAGCCGCCGCGGCTTCTGAGTTGGCCACAACGGTCGCCGCTGTTCGCTGCGCCAGCCGGTCCAGTTGAAAGATGGTCCCACTGGTACGCCACACGGTTCCGTGTTCCCCGGCAATGAATACGGGCACGCCGGCCAACCTGGTCAACGCCAAGGCCCAGATGTTGGCAAACGCGTTGTAGGCGTGGACGACGGTGACTCGCTGGCGTCGTAACCCGCGCCGCGGCCTGGGCGATGCCGCGCGGGTCAAAGCGGCCGTGCCGATGCACCAGCAGCATCGGTATGCCAGCGGCCTTGATGGGCGCTATTACCTCTGGTGACCAACTGGGCGCCAGCAGATGATGAGTCCCTCCTGTCGCGGCCGAGTGTAGGAGCACGTCTTCCACCATTCGCTCAACTCCGCCCCAGCCGGTCATCGTTGAAAGGTGGCAGACGACCACGGGCGACTCACGTCCTCTCCCAAAAATGGCGGCTGGCGAGGGCCAGCGCGATCATGAAAAAACCCACCTCCGTCGGCTCCCAAATCGGGTTGGCAGAAGCCGGCCGTGAACGCCAGGAAGACGGCCACGGAGGAGGCCAGATACCACGCCCGGCGTTCCCACACAGCCTGAACCATGATCTTGCGTCCGGCGACGGTCAGAAAGCTGAAAACGCGCCAGGCGATCCAGCCCAGCGTTAGAAGCCCACCAGCCCCAGTTCGGCCATCGTCTGCACATATGAGTTATGGGCGTGGCTGATGGTCGTGTCGCGCGTCATGTCCAGATAATACGTCCGGTAACTGTAGAAGCCGCCGCCGAGCAGTGGGTAGCGCCGGAAGATTTCGACGCCAACCTGCGCGTACTCGAAACGACCATAGATATTGGAACCCCGATCAATAACAAGCTCTTGTCCTGTCAGGCGCGGTATGGTTTGCACCAGCCTCTGAACAAAGTATTGCTCCGGCGCCAGGGAAACCAACCCAATGACACCGAGGAGCAGCCCACACGATCAATGAGGCACGATAAGCCGGGTGGACACATAACGGCTCCTGGAAGCCCGGAGCAAGCTGAGAAACACAATCGTGATGGCCAACCCTAAAATGCTGTTGCGCACCGACGTGCGGACGAGAATCAGGCTGAGCACTAAAAAGTAACTGAAGCCCGCCAGCCGCCACAGCACCGAGCGCGTCATGGTCGTTGTCACTATCCAGACACAGATCGCCTGGATGGCCAGCATCGCTGACCAGACGTGCGTGCCGCTGTTGCCGACAAACAAAGCAAAGATTTCTCGGCCCGGTTCCTGATTGGCGCCTTCTTTGAACGTCACCAGCACCGGCGGCAGATTGAATGGCAGGCGGCCGGCCCAATGAGCTATCTGCAGCAGGGAAACAAGCGTCGTCACGAAGCTGAAGGCGATGACGGTGTAGAAGACGGTGCGCGTCTTGTCCGTGGCCTAGTAAGAAAAGTTGCCGGAGACGATGAAGAAAATGGCAATCGCCAGCGCCAGGCGCAGGCTGTTGATGATGGCATCCTGTTTATCGACAGCCAGGACAGGGCGCACCTGCGTAACCAGCGCGCTCAGCAGAAGGACACCTATCCCCAGCAGGAGCGGCCTATTTAGCGCACTATGCCCATAGCGCCAGCGGCCGTTTTGGAGGGCGCGTAAGAGTTGGATGCCCAGCAGGGCCAGGAGCACCAGGTCGATCAGGCGGAAGGTGAACCCTCCGGTGTCCCACCAGATCTGGTTGAACATCAACGCCGTGACAAGCGCCAGCGGCCAGACAAAGCGTTTAGTCTGCGTCTGAGCGTCGGTCGCCCGGCCATAGCGAGATAGGTTCTCCGGGTGTGTTTCCATCAGACTTGCTTCTCTTCCCAAAGCTAACCGAGCCGCCTCGTATAGCGCCGGAGTAGGGACTGCACCTCCCGCTTCTCCGCAGACGACAACCCCAGCAAATAGACCAGGGCAACGTATACCAGTCCAACCGCGGCAAACGCTCCCAACAAAGCCAGCCAGCGGTCGAGAACCCAATACTGACTTAGAAAGGTGTGAAATCAGGGCTGTGCCGGCGGCCGAGCCGGTAATGGTCAGGAGCGCCGGGTAATAAGTGTACCACGGCAATGACTGGATACGGGCGCTGTAATAGGGCGTGAAGATGACGAAGCGGAAGGCCAGGGCCGTCGCGCTCGCCAGCGCCACTCCCAGCCCCAGGCGACCTAACCCCACCCACCATAGCGCCAGGGTCAGGTTAGCCGAAGCCCGTGGCGAACGACACAAAAGCCGGCACACGGACGCGATTGTAAGCGATCTGGATGGTGAACAGTGGCACGACGGCACAATAGATGCACAGCGGAAAGACGATGACGGCCAGCACCAGGCTCAAAGGTTCAAACTGCGGGCCAACCCACACTCGCAACAGCGCTGGCGCAAAGCCCACGATGAGACCGACAGGTAAGGCCATCACTAAACCCAGATATTTAACGGCCCGCCGGCTGGTTGCCGCCAGTTCGTTGAGCTGCCCGGCTGCATACTGGATTATCATCATGGGCGCCAGAGCCGAGAAGCAGCCCGCCCCAGCGTCAGCAATAAGACTGACCACTGCAGCGCCAAGGCATAGGAGCCTTGAACCTCGGCTCCCAGGCGAACGTTGACCACGATCTGGTCGATGTTGAGCGAGAAGCGAACAGATCTCGTTGACAAAGACCCAGCTACTGATGCCGAACAGGCTGCCCAATTGGGCGCGGTCGAACTGGCGTAGATCGATCTTTAGCTGAGGCGTTAACCGGCGCATGACCAGCCAGGCCAGAAACGTGGAGACGAGCATCCCCACCAGCACCCCGTGCCGATCATACTGACCGATGGAGGAACGACCAGGCTCAAGAGGAGCACCGTGGCGACAACGCGAATGACAATACCAGTAGCCTGAACCAGATTTTGGAGATCGAGGCGATTGGTGGCGAACGGCGAGGTTGTGAAAACGCCACGGATGACGATAAGAGATAACTCAGCAACGCCGCCGCGAAGACCCACTGGGTGGCCGACTCCTGGCCCACCGGGGTGTCGAACAACCGGGGGCCAGGAAGGACACCAGGCCAATGATGGGTAAGAGCGCGGCGCTGATGGCCAGGCTAAGACCCAGAGCGGTATTGAAAGTGCGGTTGGCGGCCTCGAAGCGTTCCTGGCGTATTTCGATGGTCAGATAGCGACCAAGCGCCTTGTTGAGCGCTGAATCGATGATGGCCATGTAGGTGGCCACGGAAGTAGCCAGGGTCGCCACGCCGTAAACAGCGACCCCCAGGACGCCGATCAGGTACGGCGTGAACCACAGGGCCACGCCCATGTTCAGGGCGATGAGCGCCAGATTGCTGCCAACATTGAAAATGAACTGGCGGAGCGACGCCTCGGAACGTGGCGCTACCACGGTTTGCCTGGTCATCGCTCGCCTGTCACCGTCGTCAAGTTCTGGAGCGTAGAGCCAGGCCTGGCCACTGCCGGCCAGGCGGATGGGAGAAACAAGCCTGTCCATCGTCGAAGGCAGGGGCGACGAACTCCCGCTCCCAGTAGCGCCACTCGCTGTCGCCGCGCTCATCTCCTGTCCACTGTCCGCGGGGCCTCGCCCGCTACGTTGCCCTGGCTATAGAGCGGCCGCCACACTGTGTCGCCGTCAGCCAACACCTTCAACCAACTGGCGAAACGATACGTTACCCCGGGGTGACCTGGAGGCACTGACCTATCCCGGCCGCGGGCTGAATCTCTGGCTCGGTCACAACGATTTCGGTGCAGCGGTGGGTGCTGCTGTCTCTGCAAGGCATGGACGTATAAGTCGCCGCGGTTTCGACACTTTGCCAACCGAAGAAATCATCATCAGTCTCGGATTGACAAAGCGGTTGTCGGAGGTTTTGTTGAACGAACCAGTCACAGATCGGGTCTCTTTGCCAGTTAGTCTGGCGCACTTTGCCCAGGCGTGTGATGACGGCATCGGGCGGATTCGTTGTCGCCGCAGCGAGAGCAAACCAGGCGAACGCGCGGTCAACGTCACTGGCCGTATAATGTTCGGCCAGTGCGCCGAAGTCCACGGCCGACCATCCCGCTGCCTCCAGTGCTTGCCGTGCTCCATTAAGATCCCTCCAGCAGACGCAGATGTCCTTCCAGACGAAGCTCCGAGGTTGAAGGGGGCGGGCGGCTGTGGTCGCGCCAACAACGGCGGCGCGCTGTGCGCGCCATGCTTTGTTGAGGCGCAGATAGCCCTGGTTGTGTTCCCAGGCTCTATAATGTCCGCGCTTGCGACGCCGCCAGCAAGCCCGCGTTGATCAGGCAAAACAGCAGGAACAAGCGGAGGCGCTTTGGGTCACTTCCCATAGGTGGTTGCAGTCGGTTGAGTGGCTTAACTGCTCAGGGCCACTTGTTGCCGCTGCCAGGTGATCAGGACGATCATCGCGCTGGACAGCAGCGCCCCGGCCATGGCCCCGACGACCACCAGTTGCAGCCAATTCGGTCGTTGCGGCGCAATGGGTGGCGTGGCGTGGCTGACGATCTGAACCTGGTTGCCAATGTCCTCAGAGCTAATGCGTACCTCGTCGAGTTTGCGCACCAGGGTCAGGTATGTTTCCTGAGACACCTCGCGATCGCGCGTCAGCCGGTCGAACTCATTGACAAGGGCTTGGTACTCTCCCTGAAGGCTCAGCAGCGCGTCTCTAGCTCAGGCAACTGGGTCGCCGTTGTCGCCAGCCGGCTTTCAACCGTGCGGGCCAGATTGTCAAGCAGTTGTATCTGGATGCCCCGGTCGCTGGTGGTCAGATCGCCTCCAGAACCATTGATCTGTAATTGATAGGTCTGCGATTGATAGGGGGTGGCCGTAGCCAGGCTATCGGAACTGAAGGCTTGTAGCTGAAGGGACAGAGCCGTCAATTGATCGGCGAACGTCAACGGTGACACCTGATCGGCCAAGAGCTGGTCCGCAGGGCATGAATATTACCCTGGAGCAGCTGTAGCGCGTTGCGCTGGGCAAGATAGCTGGCCTGCAACAGAGTTAAGGCATCAAGCTCGTTCTTCACAATACCCTGTCGGTTCTGACGCTGAAATTCGACCAAGGCTTGCTCCGTCGTCTGTAACTGGGCGGCGCTCTCCGTTATCTGCGCCTGGAAAACTCGATCTGTCCTCCCGGATTGCGATACAGGGTGTCAACTGCCTCGCTCATACTTTCGGCCCACAGGTTAGCGATAAAAGCAGCTAACTCCGGATCGTCGGCCCTGGCCGTCAGACGTATCAGGCGCGGCGCATCACCTCGATCGGCATAGAGATATGATCGTAGCGTGATCAGATCGTTAATACGCCCGTCGGTCTGCTGTGATAGTTCGGGCAACATGCCGGTAAGGACTTCGTCGGTGAAGGCTAGTTGCGGATAAGCTTCCAGCATGAGATCGACTTCGTCCGTGCTTTCGATTCGATCATCGAATTGCAGGGTTTGGCTCGGCTCAGAAATAGCCAGCCAGGCTGTGGCGTGGTACTCGTTGCGGCTGAGGTAATAGACAATTGCCAGCATAGCACCGAGGGTAGCGAAGGCGACGATGGCCCACCAGTAGCGCAAGAGCGCCGAGATATAGGGTCGCAAATCGATGGAGTCTTCCATAGCCTATCTTCCCAGGTGCCGTGACCCTGTCGGATCAGCACGCCAAATCTTACTCGTTTGTCTGGAAATCAGCCACCAATAGTGGCTCGGACAGCGGGACAGCAGCGTGGTCGGACTTGCCGGGCCAGTAAGGCGAAAAGCTGGCGGCGACGATGCCGACGACCATTCCAGCCAGTAGCGCACTCTGGATGTCGGCCAGGGGATTCGGTTTGGTGTCCATAAGACCTAGCAGCCAGAAAGCGATCCAAAGACCACTATAGGGGCATACCGGCTCCACGCGCCGCGTCGCAAAGAGGCAGCACGGCCAATACTCCCCCAGGCCAACCCCCAGGGGCCAAGTTCGGCCGTTACCAAAGGCGGTATGCTATGAAGCTAACGCCCAGGCGTCTTGTTGGCGAGCAACCTCTAGATAGCGGCCATAGCCCACACCGCGCCAGGGGTGTTCCCCGATGAGTGACAGGCTGAGGGCAATGTCACGCTCCCTTTCCCGGATAGACCGGCTTTCCAGCGGTGTTTCTGTGTCGAGCACGCGGCCGCCTTCGTTCACCATAGACCATCAGGAAGAGGAGAGTGACAGCCAACAGGGCGGCCAACATTCCGGCTACCTCTGGCTGCACCTGGCGCGACCGGCGGGTGATGGTGGCTCTCAACCAGGGCATCAATGCAATACCGGCACTGATGAGTAGGCTAATCCAGCCCCAGCGCGAGAGTGAGACAAGTACCCCGGCGTAGCCCAGAACATATGAGACCCCGGCTCGCCATTCGACGCGCGGGACTCCGTATCTTTAGCGACCGCCTGTAGCATAAGGAGGCCCAGATCAGAATTCTGGCCAGCGTGTTGGGATGGGCCGTCAGGCCATAGCCGCGCAACCACCGCTCGCCCTCGCGCATTACCACGCTTATTCCGCTCAATTCAGGGGTCAAGACTTTGCTCCCCACCAGCCGCCACCCCAAATCTCTCTGCGTGACGAACTGCGCAATGGCCACGACGGATTGCACGATAATGATCGCGGCCAAAATCCAAAGATCGGGGCGCTCATTGAGCAGAAGAACGTAGACCCACGTCAACAGCGCCCCGAGCGCCAACAGACCAAGCATCGCGCTGAGGTCGTGTCGTGTGCTAGGGCGCCAACAGCCAGAGGGTGAGCATGGGGAAAATGATGCGGCGCGGCCCTAAGTTAAACTCCACGCAGCGAGCCGGTGCGCCAGCGATAGGCGACCCAAACCAGAAGCGAAATCGGCGGCAGTAAGGCGATGGGGCCCAGGGCAGGAAACCCTGAGGAGCAGCAGGAGGACAGCCACGTCAGGGGGCCGCCGACACTGGGCGAACTATCGGCCCCAACGTGAGAACCAAAAAGCGCCAAGGCTCTCAATGCGATGGAGCGAAGCGCGCGGCCCGGAGGGTCGGCAGACAAACGCGATGAACTCATTGCCACCAATAGGCCGCATTCATCACCGGCCTATCAGGCGACAAAGGGTGGACGGGTAGCCGGCACTGATGCTCCGCCAACACTGCCGGTAAAAGCTGTTGCGCGTGACGAAACAGAGGTCGGCCAGGGCCAGCGTCTTCCACACCGGCCCTTCATGTCCAGCAGATCGCTGCCGACAGCTTTGCCCAGGCGGATGGCCCCCAGCAGCAGGCAGTGAGCGTGTCGGCGGCCAGCCGATCTCGATGGTCGGCCGACGTCGTTGGGGCCGTAGCGCACGGCGACGGGCGCGCGGCGGGCGTCAATGGTGATCGACGCCACCGCGCGACTGCAATCGAAGCGGATGGCCAACGAGGCCTTGAGCAGCGCGTTGGCCGCCTTGGGGTCGTACCCTTCGATGGCGGCAAAGAGCTGCTGGAAGCAGGCGTAGAGTTGCTGGTCGCTGGCATAGATGGGCATGAGCGCGTTACGACTGCGATTCGCCGCTGTGGCTCAAGCGCTGCTTGAGTTGCTCGGCCTGGAATTGCAGCGAGTAGTTGACCATGTACCACACCCTTTCCATGTGTCCGGGTCGAGCAGGTCTTCGCGACGCCCCCTGGAGCGTGCCCAGGATTTGCTTGGCGAACTCTGGCGTCACCCGGTCGAGGCCCGCTTTGCCCATCTGCCACAGGCGTCCGGGTTGGATCGGTTCCGGCACGACCTGGTTGATGGCCTCGCTGACCTTGCCGCGCACCTGCCCGGCCTGAAAGCGGGCGGAGTAGGTCATCATGTAGGCCAGCCCCTTCCAGGTGTCCAGATCGAGCAAATCCTCGGCCGACATGCCCTGGAAGTTGCGCAATACGTCGAGTTGCATCTCCGGCGTCAGCTTCTGCACGCTGTCGCGCACCGTGGTCAGCAACCGCAACGGCGAATAAGCCGCGCTCTCGCCGCCCGATCTGGCCTCGACCATCTGCTCCAGTTCGGCCACGCGCGCGTTGAGGCTCTCGACGAGTTGGCGCAGCTGTCCCGCCTCGTCGGGTGGCGGCGGTCTCCGGCGCGGTCGAGAAGGCGGCCAGCCCCTGCTCGCGGAACTTGCGCACGATGTAGCCCACCTGCCCCTCGGTCAGGTCGTGGGCGGCGGCGGCTTCGGCCTGGCTCTGGCCGTCGGCCACGGCCAGCAGCGCCGCGGCGCGGCGGCCGTCAATATCCTGCCCTGTTGCCAATTGTTGTAGTGCTGGTCGCGCCTCGTCGGCGACGAGCATGTCGATGTTAGTCATAGCGTCTCCCTCTATTTGGCTCATTGGTTGCTGCACACTTCCATTATATCGAATAGTTCAAAACTCTGTATCTCATGTACTTGATCGGCCCGGCAGTTGGCGGCAAGATGGTGCATTATGGCGACCATGGTGCGCTGATCCTTCGCGCGCCATCGCGGGTTGACAGTCCATAAAGGCATATGCTATATTGCAGAATAATGCGTTGCGTCATGGCGTTGACCGGAACGGCCCAACGCCGGCACGGGAGCGATTGGCGGCAGGAGCGGCAGTCATGACGAATCAAATGGAGATAAGCGAAGAGACGGCGGAGACGAGTAACGCCTTACTGAGCGGGCTGCGGCGAGTCTTGATGGCCGGAGTCGGCGCGGTGGCTCTGACCCAGGAGCAAATCGAAGACTTCGTTGGCAAGCTTGTTGAGCGTGGCGAAATCGCTGATGGCGACGCGCGCAAACTGGTCAGTGACGTCATTGACCGGCGTAAGAAGACGCTCCAGGACAGCAGCAAACGGGCTAAAGAAGGCGTGGACCAGGCGCATTGGAGGGCTGCTGGCCCGCATGAACATCCCACCAGGGCGAGATCGAGACGCTGGGCGAGAAGATCAGCGTGCTCAGCCGCAAGGTCGATGAACTGAAGCGCCTGAGCGACCAGTAGTTGGCTGGGCGCTGTGCGTGCAAGAAGAGCAGAATGGGGGAGAGTACCTTCGCACGCGAAGCTCCCCTTTTGGTCAAGCTGAGCGGCGGCGTTCACGTCCTGATCGTTCGCGCATATAATGAAGTTGTCTTATTCCACGCCTTGACTGGGGAGTCGACATGCCCGTTATCAAACGCTATCCAAACCGCAAGCTGTACGACACGGAAGCCAAGCGCTACATTACCCTGAACGGATCGCCGCGCTGATTCGCGCCGGCGATGAGGTCGTCGTTACTGACCACGCCACCGACGAAGACCTGACGGCCGTCGTGCTGACCCAGATCATCTTCGAGCAGGAGAAGGCCCAGCGCGGCTTTCTGCCCAAGTCGGTGCTGACCAACCTCGTGCGCGCCGGCGGTGACACCTTGAGCACGCTGCGCCGCGGGCTGACGCTGCCGCTGGACCTGTGGCACCACGTGGACGAAGAGATCGACCGCCGCGTGCAGATGCTCATCAGCAAAGGGGGATTTGGCCCGCGAAGAAGGGGCAGAAGTTGCGCGACAAGCTTCTGTCGCCCATGTTCCACCCGCCCGACGTCCAGCCTGGCCCGGACCTGGAGCAACTGCTGACCGACCACGGTGTGCCGACCCGCCACGAACTGGAGCGGCTGCACGCCCGGATCGACGCCCTGTCCGCCAAGCTGGAAGCCTGACGCGCCGGAAAATGGCGACACGCAGTCGCAATGAGTCGCCGCCAACCTACCGGGAGCCTCGCGTTTTCAACGGCCACCTGCACCGCCCGATGATCACGCTTAACGGCACTGTCCAGCGCCAGTTCTTCTTCCCGCCGATCCGCTGACGACGCTGATCTACTTCAGCGATCTAGGCCCGCGTCGCCTTTCACTTGCCCCACATCAACGTGGTCGAGACCTATACCGACAACCAGGTGCGCATTCGCTATCAGACGGTCGAGATCGGGGCCTATGCACGATCAACATCTATCGCGACCTGGATTTGACGGTCGGACGGCCGGCTACGTCATCCAGATCGATCCGCTGGCCGGTTGCCCGGTCGTTGAGGGCGACGCGACGCTGAACGCCACCACCGGTTACGGCTATTACACCAGCACCGCCCGGCTGGCTCGGCCGAAGACGACGGCACGAACATCGACTACCACTTCCATTTCGAGTCGAAGCTGCAACGCCGCGCGGTCTGCGCATGATGCCCAGGCGCATTGTGGACCGGATCGCGCAGGGCATCTCGCTCGGCCGTGTCGAGGAGATCGCCGAGGGCTTCATGGAGAGCGCCATCGACGGCTTTCCCGACTGGTTTGCCGGGCAGAAGCGCACACTGACTACCGATTGGCTGGCGGCGCGCAACGGCGCCGCCCCGGCGACCGAGGCGCGCAAGCACGGTTGAGGAGAGAACAGACATGAAACTGGCCGGCCGACACACGTCACCCCTGCCTTTGCGCGTCGGGCAGATGGTCGACCGCTTCGCCGGCACGCTGTGGTTGGAGCACGTCGTGCCCTTCACCGGCTTCGACTTTCGCGCCGACGGCGAAAGCCCCGACGGGCTGGCCAGCGCCCACGGCCGGGTCTATCTGGGAAGACGCCGCCGGGGGGGCACGTCGCTGTGCTACGAAGCCGACATCGAAGTGGGCGGGCGACTGTCCACCATCACCGGCCGCTTGCTGGAGACGACAGCCCGCGCCTTTGCCCGCCGCTGCCTGGAGGGGTTGGAGCGGCAGGTCGAGATGCGCACGCGCATCTACACCTCGCCGGCCGCGCCCGTCCCGCCGCCCACGCCGACGGGCACGACCGTGGCCCGGCTGGCCGGCGTGCGGCGCGGCGCGACACTGCTGGGCGTCCTGCTGGCTGTGATCTTCCTGCTGCGCGGCCTCGACCGGCGGCGCACGCAGCGCCTCGCCCAGCAGGTGGCCGAGCTGCTGGCCCAGCGCCCAGCCGGCCGCCCGCGCCCGACGGCCGCAGCGCTGAGCCTTCCTGAGCGTGACCGGGCACAGCCGACCGGCGCCCCCTGCCCGACGGCCCGGTGGGCGTGCTCGATTCGGGGGTCGGTGGGCTGTCGGTCTTGCGCCACTTGCGGCTGGAACTGCCGGCCGAGCGCTTCCTCTACTTCGCCGACCAGGCCCACATCCCGTATGGGCCGCGCCCGGGCGACTGAAGTCCTGGCCTTCACTGCTGCCATCACCCGTTTCATGCTGGCCCGCGACGTCAAGCTGATCGTCGTCGCCTGCAACACGGCCACGACGGCGGCCCTCGACCGGCTGCGCCAGAGCTTCCCCGACCTGCCCTTTCGTCGGCATGGAGCCGGCGGTCAAGCCCGCCGCGGCCCAGACGCGCAGTGGCGTCGTCGGCGTGCTGGCCACGCCGGGCACGCTGAGCAGCCATCGTTACGCCAGCCTGATGGCCCGCTTCGCCGGCGACATCCAGGTTCTTGAAGACCCCTGCCTCGGTCTGGTGCAGCTCATCGAGGCCGGCGCGTCGCAGACGGCCGAGACACGCGCTCTGTTGCAGCGCGCCGTCGCGCCGATGCTGGCCGCCGGAGCCGATACCCTCGTTCTCGGCTGCACTCACTACCCGTTCATCCGCCCGCTGCTGGACGAGATCGCCGGCCCGGACGTGACGATCATTGACCCGGCCCCGGCAGTTGCCCGCCACACGCGCAATGTGCTACAACAACACGGCCGGCTGGCCCCGGACACCGCAGGCGGCGCGCTGCGCTGCTACACGACCGGCGACGCGCGGCGCGGATGGCGCTGACGGCCGAACTGCTGGGCGTCCGCTGCCTGGTTCGGGCTGCGCGCTGGCAGGAATTGCGAGCACCTGAAGGCCGGGTTTCCCCGACTACCACGAGACGACGCAACCCCGCTCGCTGGCGGGCCATCGAAGCCCGGTTGAGCCGCGAAAGCACCATCTGGCTGGCCACGGTTCGCGCGCCGACGGCCGCACCTCGTTCCCCTGTGGTACGTCTGGCTCGACGAGCGGCTCTACGTCTGCACCGGCAGCCAGACGCAGAAGTACACCAATATGTTCAACAATCAGAACGTGGCCCTGGCCCTGCCCGACGCGGCCAACGTCATCGTCATCGAGGGCGAGGCCCACACCGCCGCCAAGGACCAGATTGACAGCCTGGCCGAACACTTCTACCACAAGTATGAGTGGGATTTCCGCTATGACGAGACGGCCGACTGGCGGCTGATCGAGATTACCCCGTTCAAGATCATGGCCTGGGGCGACGGCTACGACGGCGAGGAGGGGATTCGCGTATTGTAGCGAGGCAGCGCGGTCGTTGTCGCTGTCAGTTTCCGGCCCATTTACGTGAATCCAATCATCGCCGGCTATACTGATCTTTGGTGCAACCCACCACCTCAAGGAACAAAGTAATGATGCGATTCGATCGTTTTACGGAACGCGCCCAGGATGCCGCCGCGCGTGCCTACGAGATCGTCCAGCGCTACGGCCACTCGCAGGTCGACACCGAACACGTTTTCCTGGCGCTGCTGGAGCAACAAGACGGCGCTGTTCCCCAGATTCTGGCCGCTATGAACACGGACACGGCGCTCTGGCACGAGCGGCTCGACCGCGAACTGCGCGCCAGCCCGCGCGTCTCGGTCTATGGCGGCGGGGTGGGGCAGGTCTACTACACGCCGCGCATCCGCACCGTGCTGGAGCTGTCGCAGGGCGAGGCTACGCGCCTGAAGGACGAGTTCATCTCCACCGAACACATCTTCCTGGCCATCCTGAGCGAGCGCAACACCCCCTCGGCGCGCATCGTCAGCGAATTGGGCATCACCCGCGACGCCGTGCTGAGCGCCATCACCGAACTGCGCGGCGGCCAGCGTGTCACCGACCCGCAGGCGGAGAGCCGCTACCGCACGCTGGAGAAGTACAGCCGCAACCTCACCCGCATGGCCCTTGAGGGCAAGCTTGACCCGGTCATCGGCCGCGACGAGGAAATCGAGCGCGTCATCCAGGTGCTCAGCCGCCGCACCAAGAACAACCCCGTCCTCATTGGCGAACCCGGCGTCGGCAAGACCGCCATCGTCGAAGGGCTGGCGCAGAAGATCGTCGCCAACGACGTGGCCGAGAACCTGCTCAACAAGCGCGTCGTGTCCCTCGACCTGAGCGCGATGATCGCCGGCAGCCGCTTCCGCGGCGAGTTTGAGGAACGCCTGAAGGCGGCCATGGAAGAGATCCAGCGCGCCGAAGGCGAGATCATCCTCTTCATCGACGAACTGCACACCGTCGTCGGCGCGGGCGCGGCCCAGGGCGCGATGGACGCCAGCAACATGCTCAAGCCGGCCCTGGCCCGCGGCGAGCTGCGCTGCATCGGCGCCACCACGCTGGACGAGTACCGCAAGCACATCGAGAAGGACTCGGCTCTCGAGCGCCGCTTCGCCCCGGTCTATGTCGACGAGCCCAGCGTGGACGAGACCATCGAAATGCTGCGCGGCCTGCGCGACCGCTACGAGGCCCACCACAAAGTCCATCTCCGACGCGGCCATCGTCGCCGCCGCCAAGCTCTCGTCGCGCTACGTCACCGACCGCCGCCTGCCCGACAAGGCCATCGACCTGATGGACGAGGCGGCCGCCAAGCTGCGCGTGGCGCTCTATTCCCTGCCGCCCGAACTGAAGGCGCTCAAGACCGAGATCGACAAGCTGCTGGCCGGCGAAGAAGAGGCCAGCGCCGCGCGCGACTACGAGCGGCGCAGCCCAGCAAGGCCGAGCGCCTGCGCCTGGAGACGGAGTTCAACGCCCAGCGCGACGCCTGGCAGCGGCGAACAGCACCTGGACGAAATCGTCGACGAGCGCGACATCGCCGAGGTCATCGCCCAGTGGACGGGCATCCCCGCTCGCAGATGCTGGAGACCGAAGCCCAGAAGCTGCTGCAGATGGAAGAGCGCCTGCACGAGCGCATCATCGGCCAGGAACAGGCCATCGCCGCGCTGGCCGACGCCATCCGGCGCAGCCGCTCCGGGCTGAGCGACCCGCGCCGGCCCATCGGCTCCTTCATCTTCCTGGGCTCATCCGGCGTCGGCAAGACCGAGCTGGCCAAGGCGCTGGCGGGCTTCCTGTTTGACGACGAAAACGCGCTGATCCGCATCGACATGAGCGAATACCGCGAGCAGCACACCGTCAGCCGCCTGTTCGGCGCGCCGCCGGGCTACGTGGGCTATGAGCAGGGCGGCCAACTGACCGAACAGGTGCGCCGCCGACCCTACTCCGTGGTGCTGTTCGACGAGATCGAGAAGGCCCACCCCGACATCTGGAACGCGCTACTGCAACTGCTGGACGACGGCCGCCTGACCGACGGCCAGGGACGCGTGGTGGACTTCCGCAACACCGTCATCATCATGACCAGCAACATCGGCACCTCGTTCGTCAAGCGTCGGGGCGCTGGGCTTCGCCGGCATGGCCGCCGCCGAGCGCGAAGACCACAAGCGCATCGAGGAGGCCTTGAAGCAGACCTTCCGGCCGGAGTTCATCAACCGCATCGACGAGATCATCATCTTCGAGCCGCTGTCCCAGGCGGACGTGGTCGAGATCGTCAAGCTCCAGGTGAAGGACGTACAGCTGCGGCTGGCCGAGCAGGGCAACCTGAGCATCGAGCTGACCGAGCCGGCGCAGCACTGGCTGGCGGCGCAGGGGTTCGACAAGGACTTCGGCGCGCGGCCGCTCAAGCGAGCCATCCAGCGCTACGTGGAAAGCCCGCTGTCGGTGCGCCTGCTGCGCGGCGAGTTCAAGAGCGGCGACCAGGTGCGCATCGACGTGGTCGACGACCAGCTGACTTCATCCTGCTGGAAAGCGGCCCCGTGCCGCAGCCGGTCGAAGAACTGGTCGAGACCGCTAAGTAGAAGACCAGTTACCGGGTTGTCAGTTCTTTGCCGAAACTGTACTGGGTTCTGCTTCTTCAATCTTCCCAACGTTGTTGCCGCTCGCGTTCGACGGTGCTGGCGGCGCTTCTCATCGAGGCGCTGCTGGCGGGCGCGACGGCTGGGGCGGGTGGGGCGGCGTTCGGCCTGCTCCACCAGCGCCGCGGCCAGCAGCGATTGCAGCCGGGCCACGGCTGCCTCGCGGTTCTGCCATTGGCTGCGCGACTCCTGCACGTCGATGTGGAGCACGCCCCGCCGGTCGAGTCGCGTTGCCAGCCGGTCGAGCAGCCGCGTCCGCGTGGCCTCGTCCAGGCTGGGCGAACCGGCCACGTCGAACAGCAGCGTCACCCGCGTGGCCGTCTTGTTGACGTGCTGGCCGCCGGGGCCGCCGCCGGTGGTGAAGCGAAACTGTAGCTCGGCCGCCGGCAGAGCCAACTGTTCGTTGATTGGAATTAGGTCAGCTTCTTCCATAATGAAATGACTGCGGGCCGCGACGTAGGACGATCACGGCCCTAATGCTAGGATTATCAACCATGCTCCACCGCGTGACAACGGCGGATCGATCCTTTGTCCACATCTTCTTCCTGGATGGCGTCGGCCTGGGTGGGCCAGACGCCGCGGCGAACCCGTTCGCCGCGGCGCGGCTGCCCAACCTGACCAGCCTGCTGGGCGGGCTGGTATCTGGCCGGCGCGGGCCGATCGTCGGGCCGCGGGCGTCGCTGGTCCCGACCGGACGCCACCGCTGGGCCTGCCCGGCCGGCCGCAAAGCGCCACCGGCCAGGCGACTATCCTCACCGGGCGCAACGTGCCCGCAGCTCGTCGGCGAGCATTACGGCCCCAAGCCCAACGGCCCAGTGGCCGACGTCATCCGCGCCGGGACGCTGTTCAGCGAGGTGGTGGCCGCCGGCGGCACGGCGGCGCTCATCACCCCCTATCCCGCGGGCTACTTCGCCGCCGTCGCCAGCGGCAAGCGTCTACTGTCGGCCGTGCCCCTGGCGGCGACGGCCGCCGGGCTGGCGCTGATGACGGCCGACGACCTGCGCGCCGGGCGGGCCGTCAGCCCCGACTTCACCGCCCAGGGCTGGCGCGACCATCTCGGCTACAGCGACGTGCCCGTCCTCTCGCCGGACGAGGCCGGCCGGCGCATCGCCGCCATCGCCACAAGTTACGAGTTCAGCTTCTTCGAGCATTGGCCGACCGACCAGAGCCGGGCATCGTGGCCCGTTCGATGAGGCCGTGGCCCATCTGGAGCTGATCGACGCGGCGTTGGGCGGTCTGTTGGCCGGCTGGGACGACGATCGCGGGCTGCTCATCATCACCAGCGACCACGGCAATCTGGAGGAGAAGGGGCATCGCCAGCACACGCGCAACGCGGTGCCGACGATCCTCGTCGGCCGCGACCACGCCGCCCACGCCGCGGCCATCCACGACCTGACCGACATCGCCGCCGTCGTCCGCCGCGCACTTAAGCTGCCAGCATGAAGAGATATGATCCGCAGATTGGGCAGATTAGGCAGAGGCCCCGGGCGCCCCCGGGGGGGGACTCCCCACTTGTAAGGGCTGATGCTCTTGCCGAGCCTCTTAAATCTGCCCAATCTGCCTAATCTGCGGATAAACAGTTCCTGGAGAATCAAATGCCTATTACGTCGGAGAGTTTTCGCGACGTGATGCGTCACTTCCCATCAGGCGTGACCATCGTCACCATCCAGTCACCCGCGGCCGAGGTCGTCCACGGTCTGACCGTATCATCATTCGCCTCTGTCCCGCCGGAGCCGCCGCTGGTGCTGGTGTCGATTGACCATCGGGCGACGGCCTACACCTTGCTGGAGGCGGCCGGAGCCAGCTTCGCCGTCAACATTCTGGGCCACGATCAGATGGAGCTGTCCAATCGCTTCGCCTGGCTGAAGGATGAAGATCGCTTCGGGCTAGGGGAGTGGACGACGGCGGCCACCGGCGCGCCCATCTTGAGCGACGCGCTGGCCTGGCTCGACTGCACCGTCTACTCGCGCTTCTCGGCCGGCTCCCACACCATCTACATCGGCGAGGTGCAGGCCAGCGGTGTGCCCCGGTCGGACGTGAAACCTTTGCTCTACTGGAACCGGGGCTACCGGCCAGTGGGCTGCGGGCGCGGCCTAGTCGGCGACCCCAGGTCCACTCCGTCCCCTTGCCTCAGCTCCCATGCCCACGGCCATCAGATAGCCGCGGGCGCGTTCGGTCAGCGGGTAGCGGTTAACCAGCTTCCAGAAGCGCTTGCCGTGGTTGCCCTCGACCAGGTGGGCCAGTTCATGAACAAGGACGTAGTCACGCACCCAAACCGGCATCGTCGCCAGGCGGTGGCTAAGGCGGATGGTGCCGTCTTCGGGTGTGCAACTGCCAAAACGGCTGTTCTGGTTGGTGACGTAGCGCACGGATTGCCAGCGCAAGCGGCCGTTGAAGTACTTGCGGTTGATCTCCTGCGCCCGCTTTTCCAGCACCTCGTCCGACAGCGACGCCGACGATTGCGCCGGCGCATGCGGCGGCGCAGGCCATCGATGATCGGCGTCAGTTCGGCGTCGCTCAGCCCTTCGGGGGCGCGAATGACGAGCACGCCCGCCTCCAGCCGCGCGCTGACGGTCTTGCGCCGCTGGGCGCTGCGAATGATTTCGACTGGCCACTCCTCTTCAGCCGGGGCGTCGCTCATCTTGTCCCTGGTGCCCATGCCGATTGTAACACCGCCGGGCGGTGCACAACCGAAAGCGAGAAGAAGAGGAACCACAGATTGCCTGATTACACAGATTCAGAACCTGGAATGCGTCATCTGTGGTTTCTTTTTCTTAGCAGCGTCAATCCGCGTCATCTGTGTTCAATTCTGCCGGCCGGTGGTGGGCATACTCTTCGGGCCGGTCGAGGTCGTGCAGAACGGCCTCGCTGTCCACGGCGACGGCCAGCACGTCATCGGCATGGCGGGCCAACAGCGCGCGCGGCGCGGCGTCGGGCGGCAGGGCCAGCAGTTCGGCGAAATGGCGGCGGGCAATGAGAACGGGGTTGCCGCGGCGGCCGTCGTAGGTGGGGGCGACGAAGCCGGCCGGCGCGGCGGCATAGGCCATTAGCAGGCGGTCAATCGTCGGCGGCTCGACCATCGGCTGGTCACCCAGGACGACGAGAATAGCTTCGCTCGCGGGGGCAGGGCGCGGACGGCAGCCTGCACGGAGGCGAGCATCCCCTTCGCATAGTCAGGATTGTCGATAAGCTGCTGCGTGCGGAATCGTATCCCCTCTTTGGCGTCCGAGGCTGGCGACAACCGCCTCGACCTCTTCCCGCTCGTGCCCGGTCACGACGATCACATCATGGACGGCCGGCCCACACGTTGGCCAGCGTCTGGCCCAACACAGTCGTCTCGCCCCAGGGCAGCAGCAGCTTGTTGCGCCCCATGCGCCGCGATTCGCCGGCGGCCAGCACCACGGCCGTCACCCGCCGCCACACCTCGCCCACCGGCCGCGCCGTCCGCGCCGCGCCGAGCACGACACGATCCACGCGCGGCTCGCGCAGCATCAGCCGCGCCGCCGTCCGCGCCGCCGCCAGCCGCGCCTCGCTCTCCACCTTGTTCAGGAACGGCACCACCCGCGCCCCCTCCGGCACGCCCTTAGCCCGCCCTCCGGATGGGTCAACAGCCGCGCCAGGCCCGCGTCACCCCGGGCTGTAGCGGGGGGCGGCCCTCTCCCTAACCCTCTCCCGGGGCAACGCTCGCCCCTCTTCATTCCTAATTCCTAATTCGTAATTCCTAATTCTCTTCACAATCTCCGCCCGATGCGCCACCTCATCGAGAGGCCCTTCCAGCGCATCCAGCCCGGCGACGGGCACAACCAGCGTCGCCTGCGGCGGGATGACCGGCTCATGCTCGGCCGGGGCCTTCACCGGGCGCATGCGCGAGCCGTCGGCCTCGACCACCACGGCGTCCACGTCAGGCCGGGCCAGCAGGCGGGCGGGCAGGTCGGGGGCCACGCCGCGCGCCTTGTCGCCGTCCACGTGGCCGACGACGAGGCAGCGGCCGTGGGCGTCCAGCAGCGCGCCCAGCGGCGACAGGTCATCGGCATAAACCACCGCCGGGGCCAGCCGCATCTGCGCGGCGAAGATGCGCGTGGTGGTGGTGATGACGACCCGGCCGGGCAACGACTCGGCCAGGGCGAACAGCAGGCTCGTCTTGCCGCCGCCGCCGACGAAGGCGACCAACTCCGGGCCGCCGGTCAGGCCCAGCGCGGCGGGCAGCGTCCACACCCGTTCGGTCACGATGTTGGCGCGCGCCCGAACTCCGGCGCGAACTGTTGCAGAAAGTCGTTGACCAGTTGCCGGTAGGCGGCGAAGTCGGTCAGGATGTCGCGGGCGTGGGGCGCGCCCCAGTCGGTCAGGTGCAGCACCGTGCGGCTCTGGTCGCTGTGGGCGTAGATGTCCTCGGAGTGGGTGGAGAAGGTGTACTCGTCGGTCAGGGAGTGGACGAGCAGGATGGGCATCTGCGCCTCGGTTACGGTGCGCTCTGGGGCGACGGCCTGCACGTCGAAGTCGGCGCGCAACTCGGCCACGGCCAGCGCGCCGGGCAGCACCAGCGGAGCCAGGCCGGGGAACAACTGCCGTGCCTGATAGCCGACGATCTCTTCCATCTCGCTGTAGGCCGAGTCGGCGGCGACGAAAGCCAGGTCGGGGGCCAGCGGGGCCAGTTGCAGCGCCGTGGCCGCGCCGTAGGATACGCCGAAGACGCCGATCTGCGATTGCTCCAGCCCGGCGCGCTGGCCAAACCAGTCCAGAGCGACCAGGGCGTCCTGCTTCTCATAGAAGCCGTAGGTATGGAAGGCGTCGCTGCTGTCGCCGTGGCCGCGGTGGTCGTAGGCCAGGATGTCGCAGCCGCGCTCCCAGAACAGCGGCGCCCAGTTGAGAGCGTGATAGCGCGTGCCGGTGAAGCCGTGGAGGAACAGCAGGCCGCAGCCGGCGTCGGCCGGGTTGTCGAAGTACCAACCGGCCAGCGTCACTTCACCGGTGTCGATGCGCACCTCTTCCGGCTCCGGCAAGCCGCTGCTGGCCGGTGTGTCCCCTTCGGCCCGCGCCTCGGCGATACTTTCGGTTGGCCCGTTGAGCAGGATTTCGGAGAAGTACCAACTGGCCCCGACGTAGACCAGGGCCAGCAAAAGCACGATGACCAGGATAATCCACAAACCCTTGCGTCGCATTTAAACCTCAAAGAAACCACAGATTACACAGATTTCACAGATTAATGCAGCGATGTCTAACTTGAAGCGTTGGTCTGCTCAAAGTCCGCTATCCTAGAATACGCAATGCCGCAAATCTGTGAAATCTGCGTAATCTGTGGTTTCTCTCTTCAGCGTCGGCAGACCAAAGTCCCGGCGTACTCGAGCCAGGAACGCCTCGAACAGCACTTGATAGGCGGCGAAGTCGGTGCCGATGTCGGCGGCGTGGGACGATCCCCACTCGTTGACGTGCAGCACCGTCCGGCTCTGCTCGCTGTTGGCGAAGATGGCTTCGGAGTGGGTGTAGGGGGTGAAGTCGTCGGTGCGCGAATGGATGAGCAGGATGGGCATTTGCGCTTCGGCAACGGCCGCTTCGGGCGAGACGGCTGCCGGATCAAAGCCGGCCCGCAGCCCGGCCACCCACAGCGCGCCAGGCGTCAGCAGGCCGCCCAGCGCCGGCCCCAGCAGCTCCGTGGCGCGATGGCCGATGATGGCCGACATGCAGCTATAGGATCAATCGGCCAGGACGAACGGCGCTTCGGGGATCAGCGGCGCCAGTTGCAGCGCCGTGGCCGCGCCATAGGACACGCCGCCGACGGCCATGCGCGACGGGTCGAGGCCGGCGCGCTGGGCGAACCAGTCCCGCGCCGCCAGGGCGTCTTCCTTCTCATGGTAGCCGTAGGCAGGAGGCCGGCGTGCTCTCGCCGTGGCCGCGGTGGTCGTAGGCCAGCAAGTCGCAGCCGCGCGGCCAGAACAGGGGCGCCCAGTAAAGCGCCTCGTAGCGCGTGCCGGTGAAGCCGTGCATGAACAGTACACCACAATCGCCGTTAGCCGGGTTGTCGAAGTACCAGCCGCTTAGCGTCACTTCGCCGGCGTCGATGGCGATCACCTCCGGCTCCGGCAGGCCGAAGTCGGCCGGGCGGCCGGCCTGGGCCTGGGCCTCGGCCAGCGAGCGCGCCGGCGGGGCAATAGCGATGTTGGCGAAGTACCAACCGGCGGCCAGATAGGCCGCCAGCAGAACACAACGACGACAGCCAACCCAATCCACAACTTCCTTCGCATAGCCAGTCCTCTCCTCTTGCGCCCAACCAGGTCAATAGCGCCTCCAGCACACCGCCGCCAATGGCCAGCGCCTTCTCCGAGATGGTGAAGCACGTCGCCCCATCGCCGCGCGGGTCTACGTCGCCGATCTTGAGCCTGGCGGGCACGGCCGTCCCCGGCGCGATCAACCCGCGAGCCACGCCGTCGAAGGGGGCAATGACCGGCTGCCATCGACCTCGCCCAACACCTCGCCCTCGCGCACGCGGTCGCCGATCTCCTTGCGCCACTGCACAACTCCGGCCGCCGGCGCGCGCAGCACCCGCTCCGCCCCCTTGCCGCTGACGATCCCCGGCGTGCCGGTGTTGGCCTCGGCCGCGCCCTCCCAGATGACGCGGCCGAGGCGGTGGCCGCGGTTGGTCTCGATGACGGCGTGGCAATCGACGCCGGCGGTGTAGCCGGGGCCGAGGGCGATGACCAGAGGGGCCTGGTCTATCGTCGTATCGAGGTTGCGTTTGGCCATGCGGGCGTCAATCAGAATGAGTGACGAGTGACGAGTGACGAGTGACGAGTTAGGAAGCGGCGAGTGGCGGGGGCGGGTGGCGGAAGGGCGCGGGGGCAGGTCCGGCGCGACGAGGACGGGGATGACGCCGGTGGGGGCGAGTTGCAGGGCTTCGTCGGGTGAATCGACGCGGACGGCGCGCAGGTCTTCGACAGTGATGTGCCTCTCGCGCACGGCCGAGGCCAGGGCCACCCGCCGCCGGACGACGAGCGGATCGGGCAGCTCCAGGACGACAATGGGGAAGCCGGCCTTGTGCAGCCGGTAGGCGACCCCGGTGGCCAGGTCGCCGCCGCCGCGGAGGAGGATGAGGTGATCGGGGAAGAGCATGGGCGGGTATGGTAGCGAGAAGAGGGGGGCACCCTGCGGGCCTGGGGCCCCTCCCCGGCGCCGGGCTGGGCCGGACCCGCGAATCAGCGCGGGGGGGGGGGGGGGGGGGGGGGGGGCCGGCTCCTCTTAACGCCGCCGAAGCCTTCTTCAATCACCCGCCACGGCAACACCGGAATCTCATCAAACCACACCCCCGTGGCGTCATGCAAGGCGGCGACGACGGCCGGGGCCAGGGGCATGAAGGGCATCTCGGCCATGCCGCGCGCGCCCCACGGGCCGAGCGGGTCGGGCACTTCGACCAGCACCGAGTCGACCTTCTCCGGAATGTCCTTGATGCCGGGGATGAGGTACTGGCTCAGCAGCGGGTTGACGATGCGGCCGTCCTTCACCTGCAAATTCTCCATCAGCGCATAGCCGAACGCCTGCACCACCGCGCCCTCGATCTGCCCGGTGACGTTGGTGTGGTTGATGACCTGCCCCACGTCGTCGGCGCAGACGACGCGCTCGACGTGGATGTAGCCCGTCTCCACGTCCACGGCCAGATCGACGATCTCGGCTACGTAGCCGTAGGTGAAGTTGGGCATCGAGCGGCCCGTCTCCGCGTCATAGGGCTGGGTCGGCGGCGGGCGGTAGGTGACGTGGGCAATGGCCGGGCGGTCTTCGTCGGTCCACTTGGCCAGCGCCTCTTCGGCCGCCAGGCGGATGGAGTTGCCGGCCATGAACGTCATGCGCGAGGCCGACACCGAGCCGGAGTTGCCGCTGGTGGCCGTGTCTGACAGGTCTAGCTCGACCATCTCGACCGGCACGCCGACGGCCGCGGCGGCCATCTGCTTGAAGGCGGTGTGCGACCCCTGGCCGACTTCGGCCCCGGCGTGGCGCAGCACGACGCGCTCGATCTCTTTGCCGCCGTGCAACTCGATGATCGCCTCGCACTGCTCCGGCGCGCCGAAGGAGAAGCCGACGTTCTTAAAGGAGCAGGCGATGCCCCGCCCGCGGCGGATGGTGTTGGGGTCGGTGGGCAGGGACTGGAAGAGGGAGCGCTGGGCGAAGACGTCGACCGTCGGCCGCCCCATGTCGCGGCTCGTGCCCCAGCCGGCCGCCTGGGCCGCGGCCTCGATCACCTCAGCCATGCTGACGCCGGGCGGGATGGGCGTCTGCGTCGTCAACAGGCTGCCCTCGCGCAACACGTTCTTCAGCCGAAGCTCGACCGGGTCCATGCCCAGCGCCTCGGCCAGCTTGTTCATCTGGCACTCGGCGGCGAACGCCCCCTGTGGCCCGCCGAAGCCGCGGAACGCGCCGCCGGGGACGTTGTTGGTCGTCACGGCGTAGCTGTCCACCTGGGCGTTGGGGATTTCGTAGGGGCCGGTGACCATCAGGTTGGCGTTGCCCAGCACCTTGGGGCTGGTGTAGGTGTAGGCCCCGCTGTCGAGGATGAGTTCGGCCTCGACGGCGGTTAGCTTGCCGTCCTTCGTCGCCCCCCACTTGGTCGTCACCCACGCCTCATGGCGCTTGTGGTGGCCGACGATGCTCTCCTCGCGCGACCAGATGACGCGCACCGGCCGGTCGATGCCCCGTTCGTGCAGCCGCAGCGCCGCCAGACCGAGGACGATCTGCAGCGACATATCCTCGCGCCCGCCGAACGCGCCGCCGATGGCCGGGTACTTGACGCGCACCCGGTCGGCGGGCAGGTTAAGGGCGTGGGCAACCTGCCGGCGGTCCTCGTGCGTCCACTGGCCGGCGATTTCGACCGTCACCCGCCCTTCGTCGTCGATGTAGCCGACGCCGGCTTCGGGTTGCAGGTAGGCGTGCTCCTGATGGGGCAGATGGTAGCGCCCCTCGACCACGACCTCGGCCGCGGCCCAGCCGGCGGCCATGTCCCCCTTGCGAATCTTGTAGTGCTTCAGGACGTTGCTGCCGTGCCAGGGGTGCAGCACCAACTCGTCCTTCATCGCCACATGCACATCGGTCACGAGCGGCAGTTGCTCCCACTCGACGCGGATGAGGGCCGCGGCGCGGGCGGCGTCGGCCTCCGTCTCGGCCACGACCAGGGCCACGTGGTCGCCCTCCCACAGGCTGATGTCGCTGTAGGGCTTGTCGCTGCCCAGGCCGACGAACACCGGCTGGTCGGGCAGGCCCAGGCCGTACTCATTGACCGGCACGTCGGCGGCGGTGAAGATGGCCACGACGCCGGGCGCGGACGCGGCGGCGCTGGTGTCCATCGCCAGCATTCGGGCGTGGGGCTGGCCGCTGAAGAGGACGCGGCCGAAGAGCAGGTGCGGCGGCGTGATGTCGCCGGGGTAGAGGGCCGCGCCGGTGACTTTGTCGCGGGCGTCCACGCGCTCTTCGACGCGGGCGCGGAGGATGGTGTCGGTGGTCATAGCTTTGCCGCCTCATGAACGGCCTCAATGATCTTGTAGTACCCCGTGCAACGACACAGATTGCCGGAGAACGCCTGCCCGATCTGTACCGGGTCGGGCGCGGGCTTCTCGTCCAGCAGCTTGGCCCCGGCCATCAGGAAGCCGGGGATGCAGTAGCCGCACTGCACCGCGCCGGTCTTGATGAAGGCGCGCTGGATGGGGTGCAGCCCGTCGTCGCCGGCCAGCCCCTCGATGGTGACGATCTGCGCCCGATGGGCGCGGGCGGCGGGCACGAGGCAGGCCATGACGGCCATGCCGTCGAGGTAGACGGTGCAGGCTCCGCACTCCCCCTCGGCGCAGCCCTCTTTGGTGCCGGTCAGCAACGCCTCTTCGCGCAGCCAGCGCATGAGCGTCTTGCCCACGCCCGGCGCGCTGACGGCGCGGCCGTTGACCGTGGCCTCGATGGGCGTGTCCGGGCCGAAGGAGGCGGCGTAGGCCGGGCCGGTGGGGAACGCGCCGCCGGTGTCGCCCCACAGCATGGCCGGGTCGGCCGGCCAGTTCTCGCGCTCGCGGCCGTCGCGCAGGGCGACAAGGGCGCGGCGGGTCATCACCTCGACCATCTCGGCCCGGTAGGCGGCCGGGCCGCGCACGTCGTCGATGGGCGTGGCCGCCGACGCAGCCAGCGCGGCGGCGACGGTGATGGTGTCGTCTGTCAGTTTCCGGCCGCCCAGATAGTCCTCGGCCGTCGCGGCGTTGATGATCGTCGGCGCGACGCTGCCCAGCGTCAGGCGGGCCTCGGTGATCGTCTGGCCGTCGGCGGCGAAGTCGAGCACCAGCGCCAGGTGGACGACGGAGATGGCCTGCGCCCGCCGCAGGCCGAGCTTGACGAAGATGCCGCGCGCGCTGGCCGGCAGGGGGGCGAAGACGATGTCCACCAGCAACTCATCCGGCGTCATGACCGTCTTGCGCACGCCGCTGTAGAAGTCGGCCAGCCGCACCATGCGCCAGCCGCGCGTCGAGGCCAGGATGACCTGGGCATCGAGGGCGCGCAGGGCGGAGATGGTGTCGTTGGCCGGGCTGGCCGTGATGAGGTTGCCGGCGACGGTGGCCCGGTTGCGCAGTTGCGGCGAGGCGATCTCGAAGCAGGCCTGGGCCAGCGGCAGGGCGTGGTCGACGACGTCGCGCGCGGCGACGACCTGGTTGTGCGTGACCAGCGCGCCGAGGTGGATGAGGCCGTCGGCGTCGCGGCTGATGGTGTTGAGTTCGGGCAGGCGGGTGATGTCGATGAGCGTCGTCACGTCGTGGCGCAGCCCGCGCTCCATCTCCAGCAGCAGGTCGGTGCCGCCGGCGACGACGCGCGCGGCGCGGCCGTGGCGGGCCAATAGCTCCAGCGCCGAAGCCAGATCGGCCGGAATCTCATACCGTTCGAGGTGGTGAGGGGTGTTGTGGGTGAACATAGGCAAATATAAGAAGTGATTATCCGCCGATCGGTCGCCCGTCGCCGCCGCGCTGGGCCATGATGATCTGGGCCATGATGCTGACGGCGATCTCGGCCGGCGACTCGGCGTTGAGTTCCAGGCCGATAGGGGCCACGACGCGCCCCAGCCGTTCGGTGGCCACGCCGTCGGCCAGCAGTTGGCGCTGTGTCTCCTGCCAGCGGCGGCGGCTGCCCATGACGCCGATGTAGGCGGCGGGCGCGTCCAGCAGGTGGGGCAGTATCTGCCGGTCGAGGCCGACGTTGCGGGTCACGACGGCGACGTAGGTGCGCGCGTCGATGGGCTGGGCAAGCAGCGCCTCGGGCAGCGGGCCGGAGAGTCGAATATCGGCGTCGGGCACGTTCTGCGGCGTGGCCAGTTCGGCGCGGTCGTCCCAGGCGACGACGCGGTAGCCCAGCCAGTGGCCCAGCGAGACCAGGGCGCGGCCGACGTGGCCGCAGCCCAGCACGTAGAGCGTGGCCGGCGACAGGTGCGGCTCGACGTAGATCTCTACGCTGCCGCCGCAGACGCCGGGGTCGCCGCGCTGCGGGTCAACGAGCGAGTAGGGGACGAGGCGCGTCTGGCCGTCGCGCAGCGCCTCGGCCGCCGCGGCCACGACGCGCGCTTCCATCTCGCCGCCGCCGATGGTGCCCAGGGTGCGGCCGTCGCCGTAGACGAGCATCTTCGTGCCCGCGTGGCGCGGCACCGACCCCTGGTCGCGGATGATGACGGCCAGGGCCACCGGTTCGCGCCGGTTCTGGGCGGCCAGAAGCTCCTGGAGAACTTGTTGGTCTTCGCCGGTCATTGGGCAGTTCACTCAGCCTTCAGAGGTGGGCCGCCCACCTCTGAGGGCTACGGTCACTCTAGGGTCGCGCGATGCACCACTCCGACACCCAGGCGTTCTTGCCTTCGCCTTCCACGCGGTAGAAAAGGTGGGGGAAGGGCGTGGATTCGACGGTCAGGGGGACGCGGTCGCGGGCGGCGATGAGCTGGCGGTCGCTTACTTCGCGGACGTTGACCGGGGTCTCGTCCAGAAAGAAGCGATTGTGATCGACGACGGCCGGCCGGCCCTCGTTAGCCAGCACGGCGCGGCGGTCATCGAGCAGCACGCCGCACTGCCCACGCTCGGCGCACTCGTCGGTACAGACGATGACGGCCGCTTCGTCCACGGCCAGCGGCACCGCATCGCCGCGACAGGCGGCCAGATAGAGGGCCAGGGCGAACACCGCGGCGAAGACGAGGGTCGGGCGCAGTCGGGACATCACTGCGCTCTAGTGTAGCAGAACTGTCCAGGGGCTAGGGAATAGGGGCCAGGTTCAGGTTCCAGGGGCCAGGAAGACGACTCTTCCTGGCCCCTGGAACCTGGAACCTGGTTTCTACTCAGTGACCGTAAAGATCGCCCCCTCCGACCGCCCGAACACCTCCGGGAAGTACTGTTCGCGGGCCGTGGTCGGCATCACCTGGTACGTTCCGGGGATGTTGGGCTGCAGGAAGTAGGTGTACTGGTACGTCCCGGCCGGCAGGAACTGGCTCAGGAAGACGACCTTCTCGTCGCGGTACTGGATGTGGTCGAAGTACCACCAGCCCCAGAAGCCGCGGGCGAACTCCCCTTCGGCCGGCACGATGACGCCCTCGTTGCCCGACGCGCTGGTGAGCAGGTTGGGGTCAATGGCGTCCGTTCCGGCCGGAATGGGGTCTTCGACAGTGACGTAGATGCGGTCGTTGGGCACGATGACCGTCAGTTCGACGCGCACCCGGCCGCCGGCGGCGGTGGTCTCGATCGGCTCGCACGTCTCCTCCGCCGGGTCACAATCCGCGTCGTAGTAACGGCGCTCGACGGTGAAGCCGCGGCTGATCGGGTCGAGGCTCTCGACGGCGATGGCGCTGTCGAGGCGCAGGGTGTAGTAGAGCCGGCCGTTGCCCGCCCCGCGCTGGAAGTCGAAGAAGTTGGTGTCGTCCTGAACGAGTTCGCTCAGCGGCACAGTCACCGTCTCCGAGGCGGTGGCGTCGTCGGGGGTGAAGCTGCCCGACGCCCGCGGCTGCAAGTTGACCTGCAACGCGTAGGCGTAGTCGGGTTCCAGTTCGCCGGAGACGACCATCCAGTCGCTCAGGGCGCTGACGCTCCAGGCCGTCTGGTGCAGCGTGGCCCACGTCTCCGCCTGGCGGGCGACCATGAGCCAGCGCACCGCCGGCGGCAGCAGCGGGCTATCCGGGGCCAGCCGCGTCAGGGCGCTGATGACCATCGCCGTGCCGCGGATGTCGCTGTCGAGGTTCAGGAAGTCCTGTTCGGCGCTCTCCCAGTGGGCGCCGGTGGCGCTCATGATGGCGCTGTCGTTCAGGTCGGTCAGCAGCCCGGCCTGGTTGTCGCCGGCCGCGCCGTTGGCCTCGTAGGCCAGGGCCAGCAGCGCCTTGGCATACGGGTCGAGCAGGTCGCGGTGTTCGGCCACCAGTTCGTCGGCCTCGCCCACCACGTCCGCGCCGGCTTCGGCCATGACGTAGAGGAAGAACGCCTGCCGGTTGGCTTCGGCCGCGTCGCCCAGTTGGTTCACCGGGTCGAGCTGGCTGCGCAGATAGCCGGCGGCGCTGGTCAGCGCGGCGTCGTCCACGGTGTAACCGAGGTCGGCGGCGCGCGTCAGCACCAGCAGTGCCTGGGCGCTCAGCCACGGGTCGGCGTCGCTGCTGAAGCACCAGCCCCAGCCGCCGTCGGCCCGCTGGAAGCCGATCAGCTTGGCCGTGTCGGCGGCGTTGCGCGCTTGCAGGCGCGTCAGCAGGTCGGCCATGTCGAGATCGAGATCGCCGATGGCCGCCTCGATGGCCGTGTTGTGCAGCAGCCGGTCGGCCAGCGAAGCCGGGCACTCCAGGAAGGCCGGCGACTGATCTTCGATGATGTCGAACGACTCCAGGATGGCCGCGGCCAGCGACGGCTGGCAGGCGCACGACGGCCTCGCCGCGGCGCGTATCCACACCCTGCGGCAGAACGAGCGCCTCGACACGCCGCCCCTCATCGTCAAGCTCCCCGGCGGTGGCCACGAAGTCGCGGCCGTCGTAGCGGTAGACGGGCAGCAGCCCATCCGTGGCCGAGCCGATGGTCGGCTTGCTGGCGTCGCTGAAGCCGCCGCCCTCGACGCGGAAGGTCAGGTCAACGGTGGATACGTCCTCAACGGTGATGTTCCAGCGCACGACCTCGCGGCCGCCGGCCGGGATGGTCACCGTCTGCGCCGCTTCGCCGTCCACTACCACCCCGGCCGCCTCCAGCGAGACGGTGGCCTCGATGGCGGCGTCGGTATTGTTGTTGACGTTGGCCCCCAGCGAAACCTGGTCGCCGGCGGTGAAGAAGCGCGGCGTGATGGGCCGGATGATGAGCGGCAGGCGGGCCAGGATGTCGACGCTGGCCTGGCCGACCTGGGTGTCGTTGGTGGCCGCCTTGCTGTGCAGCCGCCACGTGGTCACGTTGTCGGGCAGGGGGATTTCGACCGAGGCCTGGCCGTTCTCGTCGGTGATGAGCTTGGCTTCCCAGTAGGCCGTGTCCTTAAAGTCCTCGCGCACGTCGTCTTCATCTTCAATGCGGAACGACGCCGCGGCCTCGTTGCCGCCGCCGCCGCCGCCGAAGCCGCCGCCGGGCAGCGGTTCTTCGATGGGCAGCCCTTCGCCGGTGATGAGCAGGCCGGAGCCGAGGGTGCTGCGCAGCGGCTGGCGGAAGTAGAACGCCTCCAGGATGGGGGGCGCGTTGTCCTCCTTCAGCAGCAGCACAGCCAGATCGACCAGGGCCAGCGATACTTCGGATTGCACGCCGTTGCCGGCGGCGTCGGTCACGGCGATGTCGAACGTGGCCGTGTCGCCGGGGGCGTACTCGGCCGCGCCGGGCGTCAGCGTCACGGTCAGGTCGAACTGGTTGGGCGGCACGACGATCTCCACGTAGCCGACGCGGATGTCGGCGTAGGGGAAGTCGGCGTCGGCCGTATCCACCGGCTTGATGGCCGTGATCGTCACGTGGACGTTGGGCGCGTAGTCGGCGGTGATGGGCAGGGAGACGATCTCGCTACCCTCGATGGTGATGACCTTCTGGTCGATGATGTTGCCCCGCTCGACCACCAGCCAGGCCTGCACCGGCTGGGCGAAGGGGGATTGGACGAGGATTTGGGCCGTCTCGCCCGGCTGATACTCACTCTTGTCGAGCGTCAGATCCATCGTCCGCACGTTGGGGTCGCTGCGCCAGCCGGTGAACTGGGCGTCTACCGACCACAGCGCCGTGCTGCTGAACTGCTCGCGCCCGCCGCCGTCGGTGACGGTGGCGACGACGAGGTACGTGCCGCCCTCTTCGGGCGTGAAGCTGACCGTGGCCTGGCCGTTCTCGTCGGTGGTGACCGACTGGCGGCCGACCTCGGTATCGACCGGCGTCCAGCGGGTGACGCGCGTGCTGAACTCCTCGACGCGCTCGCTCTCCCAGTCGCGGCGGTAGAAGGCGACTTCCACCGCCTGCCCGGCCAGCGGTTCGCCGTCCCAATCGACGGTCAGCAGATCGACCTCGGCCTCGTCGCCGGCGTCAACCAGATAGTTGGCCGGGCGAAGGCCGACGTAGGTCTCCGCAGAATGGAAAACGACCGTCGTCCGTCCGGTGACGGGAAACTCGCCCAGGCCGCCAACCGTGGCCTCGACGCGCACGTTGCGGCTCCCGGCGTCAACCTCGGCCAGTAGATCGGCCGGCAGAGGAATGACCAGCCGGCCGTCGGCGTCGGTCTCGCCGCTTTCGCCGCCAAGGCCCGTTTCGGTCTGCGAGTTGAAGCCGAACGGGTCATCCTCATAGATGAACTGCGCCTGGTCGCCGAAGACGTAGCCCGGCGCGCTGTCGAATTCAGGGATGTACTCCGACTCGTAGATGTTCCAGTTGACCGGCAGCCCGGCGGCCGACCCACCGAACAGGTAAGTGGCCTCGACGGTGACGTTGGCCGCCTCGCCGCGCAACGCCTCGGCCTGGTCGCTGGTCACAGTGACCTGGAACTCCGGCGCGCGGTACTCGGCCACGGTGAAGATGCGGCTGGAGAGCCAGAAGTCGCCGGTGATGTTGAAGGAGTAGGTTCCGAGGGGCATGTCGTCGGGCAAGACCAACTCGCCGGTAAAGACGCCATCCTCGTCGAGCGTGACGGTGAACGTCTCGCTGAACGTGTCCGCGTCTTCGCCGAAGAAGAAGTTGGGGTTGACCGAAAGCTCCAGTTCCTCAACGTCGGGCAGGACGTAGCGGCCGAACTGCGGCGTGCGCACGATGCCCTTGTAGTAGACGGTGTCGCCCGGCCGGAAGATGGGCCGGTCGGTGTAGATGTAGGCGAAGAGGGCCTGCTCCGGGCTGCTGTCGGTGGTGATGCCCATCTGCCAGGGCTGCGTGCTGCCCGTCCACAGCGTCGAGCCGACGCCGAAACCGGCCGCGCCCGGCTCGTTGCTGACGACGACCACACCCTCCAGGTACGGCTCATTGGGGGTGTAGTCGAGGCGGGCGAAACCGTTGGCGTCGGTAGTGGCCGTGCCGGCCGGCTCGCCGTCGCGCTTGTAGAGCGTCAGGTTGCGCCCGGCGGCCGGCTGCCCGGTCGCCAGGTCGGTGGCCCAGACGTTGACCTCGCCAAACATCTCCTTGATAACCAGGTTGGTGTCGCCGACGATCAGCAGGACGTTGCGCAACTGATAGTAGGCGGTGTCGGGGTTGACTTCCGGCGCGCTGACGCGCAACTCGTAGATGCCGGTCGGCAGCACGCCGCCGTCGGCCAGGTCGACGGTGACGACACCCAACTCGTCGGACGTATTCTCAACCGGGATGGTCGTCTGGAAGATCGGCTCACCCTGCGGCGCGCGCTCATTGATGGTGTAGGAGTTGAACAGCAGGTCGGTGTCGATGCCCGTCTCATGGAGCGTCACGTCCAGCGAACTGACACTGCGGTGCAGCAGTTGCACGTTGGTCGGGAAGCTGGTGCTGAGCTGGGCCACGTCGCGCGGCAGGTTGAACGATGCCAGCGCGGCGAAGTCCGGGCCGCTGAAGCTGAAGACGTAATCCTCGCCCAGCGTGTTGCCGTAGGGGTCGGCGGCCGTGGCCGGGATAGTGACGGTATAGGTCGTGTTCGGCTCCAGCGCGAAGTCGAGGTAGACGGCGTAGCCCCCCTCCCACTCGTTGACGAAGTAGTCTACGTCGTCGGGGTCGGGTTCGATGATGAACTGGTCGATGATCGTCTCGTCGTCCATGGCCGAGGCGAACTCGACGTTGAAGCCGCGCTGCCAGACGTCGGCCACGCCGCCGTCGGTGGGGGTGGTGTTGAGGACGGCTGGGAAGGGCACGATGTCGAAAGCGCTGACGTGGTCGTTCTCCATCGTCGCCTGGCCGTTTTCGGACGCGGCCGAGGCGGCAACGGTCAGCCGCATTTCCACGCCCAGCGGCATGGGATCGACGGGGGTGATGTCCACCGCCCGATTGTCGCGCCAGCGAAAGGTGATGGGCACGGCCGCGCCGTCTTCGGTGGCCAGACTCGTGGCCGCCTCGACCGAGGCCATGTCCATCGGCATGTTGAACATGACCAGGACCGAGGCATCCGGGGCGATGCGCGCCGATTCATTCTCCGGCTCGACCAGTTCCACGTCGGGGCGCGTGGTGGTGAAGCTCCACGACGGCGCGTTCTCAATAACGCTGCCGGTCACATCGGTCAGGGTTGGGTCGACGCTGACGGTGTAGGTCGTGCCCCCGGCCAGCGCCGGGTCGGCCACGAAGCGGTAGATGCTGGTGGAAGTCCACTCGCCCGTACCCTCGACCGGTGGATCGAAGACGAGCGGCTGGGGCAGGCCGGCCTGTTCGCCGCTGGCGACGAGAGGCACGACCGGCTTATTGAAGGCGACGGTGATGGCCGCGTCGGTGCCGACGTCGGCCGCGCCGTCGTTGGGGCTGGTCTGGCCCACGGCCAACGGGCCGGTGGTTTGCAGGGTGACTTCGATTGGTTCGGGCAGCGTCTGGCCGTTGAGCGCGGCGGCCGAGTCGGCAATGCGCACGCTGTAGCTCTGCCCCTGGGCCAGCGTCTCGGCCGGGGTGAAGACGGCCACGTCCGGCTCCGGCCACGACAGTTCGCCGCTCACCTCCGGCTCGATAGTCAGAGCGGCTTCGACCGAGGCCTGATCCATCGGCTGGTCGAAGCGCACGGTGATGGGGGCGTTAGCGGCAATCTCGCCGCCGGAGACAAGGTCGCCGGCGATGACCTGCGGCGCCCAGTCGATCTCCTCGACGGGCACGGGCCGGGCGACGATGGGCGCGGCCGTCGGCTCCGGCTCGGCCGTGGCCTCGGGCGCTGCGGTCGGTTGGGCCGCCCCTTCCGGCTCCTCGGCCGTTGTCGTCGGCTCTTCGGCCGCCGGGGCGATGGTGGGTATAGCTTCGGTCTGGCCGCGCCGGCAGGCCACAAGGGCCAGCATCAGCGCCAGCAAGACCAGCAGCAACCGCGCGGACTTCTGGAGAGTCATATGCAATCCTCCGTTAAACGAAAACTAAACCGGGCGCGGGCCAAGCGAGCGCGCGCCAACGGCAGGTTGGACTGTCTGACTGGTAGGACGACGAAATGGGGGCGATGGTTCCACCAAGTTGGGCTGTAAAAGGAGATTGGCTCGGGGATAGTGACGGCGAGGGGTAGATGCGGGCCAATCTGACCGCATTCTACCATAGTTGCAGCCGGGCGCATTAGTCGTGGGCCGGGCGATTAGACGTCGCCAGGGCAACGAGATGCCACCGGTAGCAGGACTTTTTAGTAGTCCAGAGAGCGCGGAGTCCGCAGCCTCAGATGCGGACGGGCCGGCGGGGCGCATCTGAGGCTGCGCCCGCGCTCTCCGGTATAATAGGTGGCGATGAATGACGAAGCGTGGATGAGGCTGGCGTTGGCCCAGGCGGCCGAGGCGCTGGCCCTGGATGAGGTTCCCGTGGGCGCGGTGGCCGTGCTCGACGGCGCGGTCATCGGCGCGGGCTACAACCGCAAGGAGAGCGACCGCGACCCGACGGCCCACGCCGAGATGATCGCCCTGCGCCAGGCGGCGGCCCACGTCGGCAACTGGCGGCTGATCGGCGTGACGCTCTACTGCACGCTGGAGCCGTGCCCCATGTGCGCCGGGGCGATGATCCAGGGGCGGCTGGCGCGGCTGGTCTACGGGGCCAAGGACACGCGCTTCGGGGCCGACGGCACAGTCGTGGACGTGCTCGGCCGGCCGGAGTTCAACCACCACGTTGAAGTGACGCGCGGCGTGCTGGCCGACGAGGCCGGAGCGCTGTTGCAGCAGTTCTTTCGCCGCCTGCGCGTGAGTTAGCGAGCTGGTTCCCTCCCCCTCTGGGGGAGGGTTAGGGAGAGGGTTCTTCTCTGATAAGAGGTGAAGCGACCCTCTCCCTAACCCTCTCCCAGGGGGGGGGAACCACCCACCCTGGGGGAGGGACAGAGCCCTCCCCCTAACCCCCAGGGGCGAGGGGACCAGAAGGCCCTCTCCTAACCCTCTCCCAAAGGGCGAGGGGACAAGAAACCCTTTCCCAATTCACAATTCTTTGTTATACTCCCAACCGACAATTGACTTTATTGAGGAGAGGTGCCGGAGCGGTTGATCGGGGCGCTCTCGAAAAGCGTTGTGGCTGTGAGGTCACCGTGGGTTCGAATCCCACCCTCTCCGCTGAATGAACCCCCGCCCGGGCGGGGGTTTTTGTTTGCCTGGCCGGCCCGATCCCGTCCAAATCACTTACCCCGCTGCCCGCCGTGCCCGTTGTGGCGCAACCCCGCGGCGCAAAAAGACATCCGCGCTTCGGGCCATCCGACGCTATGGATTCCGCCGTTGCCCTCTTATACTGACTCAGTACTGCGGCCTATCACCGGCGGGTTCCGCTGCCGCTGACGGGCGTTGCCCTTCACCAGTGGGTGAGTCAACAACCAATGGAGTTAACCATGCGCGATGATGCCCAGACAGATACCAATCTCGGCCAGACCGAGCGGCTCTTCTCCCTTGTCGGCGGCGGGCTGGTCTTGCTGGCGGCGCTGCGGCGGCCGTCCATCAGCACCCTACCCGTCGCGTTGGGCGGAGGGTACTTGCTCTACCGTGGCCTGGCGCGCCAAGACCCCGTCTACGAAGCGCTCAACATCCGGCGCAACGACGACGGCGGCAAGCTGCTGGTGCGTCGCTCGGCCACCATCAACCGGCCACGAGCCGAGGTCTACGCCTTCTGGCGCAACTTCGAGAATCTACCCGGCTTCATGGAGCATTTGCAGTCGGTGACGGTGGCGGCCGAGGATGACCGCCGCTCGCACTGGGTCACGCGCGCCCCGCTGGGCCAGACGGTCGAGTGGGACGCCGAACTGGTCGAAGAGCAGGCCGGCGAGTTGCTGGCCTGGCGCTCGCTGCCGGGGGCCGACGTTGAGAACGAGGGGCGCGTGGAGTTTCGCGACGCGCTCGACGGGTCGGGCACGATTGTGGACGTGACGCTGGAGTATCGGCCGCCCCTTGGCGCGCCGTCCGTCGTTGTGGCCCGGCTCTTCGGCGAGCAGCCGTGGCAGCAGGTGCGCGACGACCTGCGCCGCTTCAAGCAGATTATGGAGGCGGGCGAAGTTCCCACTATCTTTGCCCAAACGTCCGGGCGACTTCAGGAAGTCGCCAATGAGCGCGCCCGCCTGCGCGGCGAATGAGACCAACGAGGAGTAAGACGAATGAAAGCGGTTTGCTGGTATGGCATCCACGACGTGCGCACCGAGAACGTCCCCGATCCGATCATGGTCAGCCCGCGCGACATGATCCTGCGCGTCACCTCTTCTTCCGTGTGCGGTTCTGACCTACACCTCTATGACGGCATGGTCGTCACCATGCGCGAAGGCGACATCATCGGCCACGAGTTCATGGGCGAGGTCGTTGAGGTCGGTAAAGAGGTGCATAAGGTGAAGCCGGGCGACCGCGTCATCGTGCCGTCGCTGGTGGCCTGTGGCCATTGTACCTTCTGCGCTGAGGGCAACACCTCCTGGTGCGACAACTCCAACCCCAACGCCTGGGTGCTGGAGAAGATGTACGGCCAGTCGCCGGCCGGCTTCTTCGGCTACTCCCACGGCTTCGGCGGCTATGCCGGTTGCTTTGCCGAGTATATGCGCGTGCCCCAGGCCGACGTGGGCGCGTTCAAGGCCCCCGCGGGCTACACCGATGAGCAACTGCTGTTTGCCTCTGACGCCGCGCCGACGGGCTACCAGGCCGCCGAGTACGCCAACATCCGGCCCGGACAGACCGTGGCCGTGTGGGGCTGTGGCGCGGTGGGGTTGTTCGCCATGAAGAGCGCCTGGCTGTTGGGGGCCGGGCGGGTCATTGCCATCGACCGCGTGCCGGCTCGCCTGCGCATGGCGCGCGAGCAGTGCGGGGCCGAGGTGCTCAATTTCGAGCAGGTCGACGTCGTGGAGGCGCTGATCGAGATGACCGGCGGCCGTGGCCCCGACGCCTGCATCGAGGCGGTGGGCATGGAGGCCGATCAGGGTGGTCTGGAAGGGGCCTACGATCGCGTCAAGCAAACGCTGCGACTGGAGACAGACCGGCCCTACGCCCTGCGCGAAGCGATTCGCGCCTGTCGCAAGGGCGGCACGGTAGTGGTGATGGGTGTCTACGCCGGGTTTGTGGACAAGTTCCCCATCGGCGCGATCTTCAACAAGGGGTTGACCATTCGCGCCGGGCAACAACACGGCCACCACTATATCCCCCAACTGCTGCGCTACGTCGAAGAGGGACGGCTGGATATGACCTTCCCCATCACCCACCGCTTCTCCCTCGACGAGGCCCAGACGGCCTTCGAGCTATCGCGCAAGCGCGAGGATGACCTGGTGCGGGCCGTATTCTTCCATTGAGTTACGACTTATAATAGGCTCCATGAAACATGGAGCTACCGTTCAGACCGGCTATAACAGGATCGCCGACGCCTATCTACGCCAGCGGACACAGGACTCGGCCGACGTTCGGCAATTGGCGCGACTGCTGGCCGTGCTACCCCCCGGCGCGTTGGTGCTCGATGCCGGTTGCGGCGCGGGGCTGCCCATCGCCGCGTTGCTGACAGCGTCCGGCCATCGCGTCGTCGGCCTCGACTTTGCCGTGGCTCAACTGACACTGGCTCGCCAGAACGTGCCCGGCGCGGTGTTCGTCGGCCAGGACTTGACCGCGCTGGGCCTGGCCCCGGCCGCGTTCGACGCTGTCTGCTCCTACTACGCCATCATCCACGTCCCGCGCCACGAGCACGCCGGCATTCTGGCCGCGTTCCACCGGGCGCTGAAGCCGGGCGGCTACGCCTTCCTGTGCCTGGGCGCGGCCGACATCGATGACGACATCGACGACAACTACTTCGGCGTGCGCATGTACTGGAGCCACTACGACGGGGCAACGAATCTGGCCCTGCTGCGAGAGGCCGGGTTTGTGGTGGAGTGGTCGCAGTTTGTATCTGACTCACTGGGCGATTCGCCGCCGGACGCCGGACACCTGTTTGTCCTGGCGCGCAAGCCACTGTAGCACAGGATTCTTATCCTGTGCTCCCCATTCCTCTCGCAGCACAGGATAAGAATTCTGTGCTACAGGGTTGGCGGTGGTGGGGGCGGCACAGGATTAAGAATCCTGCGCTACAACGGCATCCAGCAGCGCCGCAAACGCCTCGGCGAACGACTGCACCCCCTCGCGTTCCAACTGGTCGGTCACGTCAGTCATCGAAATGCCCAACACTGCCAGATCGGCCAGCGTTTGGCGGGCCTCGTCTAACCCCGTTTCCAGCGTCAGGGCGGCGCGGCCGTGATCGAGCAGTGCGGCCAATGTCTGCGGCGGCACGGTGTTGACCGTGTCCGGCCCGATCAGTTCATCGACGTAGATTACGTCGCTGTAGACCGGGTTCTTCGTGCCGGTGCTGGCCCATAGCGGCCGTTGCACCCGCGCCCCGTTGTCGCGCAGTCGGGCGAAGCGCGGCGAAGCGAACACGGCCTTGAAGTCGGCGTAGGCCAGCCGCGCGTTGGCCACGGCCGCCCGGCCCAACAGCCCTCGCGCCGCCTCCGCCCGCGGCCCGCCTTCTTTGATGATCGCGTCCAGCCGCTTGTCCACCAGCGTATCCACCCGCGAGACGAAGAACGAGGCCACCGAGGCGATGCCTTCGAGCGGCCGGCCGGCGGCCAGGCGGTCTTCCAGACCGGCCAGGTAGGCGTCCATCACCTCGGCGTAACGCTCGCGGGCGAAAATGAGGGTCACGTTGACGTTGATGCCGTCGGCGATGGCGGCGCGAATGGCCGGGATGCCCGCTGGCGTGGCCGGTATCTTGACCATCAGGTTCGGCCGATCCACGCGCCGCCACAGCGAACGGGCCTCGGCCAATGTCGCCGCCGTGTCTTCGGCCAGCGTGGGGCTGACCTCCAGACTGACGAAGCCGTCGCCGCCGTTGCTGCGCCGGTAGAGGGGCAGGAAGAGGTCGGCCGCGGCGCGGATGTCGGCCACGGCCAGTTGCCAGAAGGCGTCGGTGGCGTTGTGGCCGGCGGCCAGCAGGGGCAGCAGTTCGGCGTCGTAGTCGGCCGTTTTGGTGATGGCGTTCATGAAGATCGTCGGGTTCGACGTGATGCCGCGAATCTCCTCGCGCTCGATCATGCCGGCCAGCGTGCCGTCGTCCAGCAGACCGCGCTGGATGTTGTCGTACCAGATGGATTGGCCCAATTGCGCCAGTTGTTGAGAGGTGTTCATGTCATCTCCTTCGCGCCGGCCGGTGTTCGCCGGCGCTGTGCCCGCTACGTCAGGTCGGTCGGCGCCGCCTGGCCCCAATCGGTATGGAAGACGCCCTCGCGGTCGGTGCGATGGTAGGTGTGCGCGCCGAAGTAGTCGCGCTGGGCCTGGATCAGATTGGCCGGCAGGCGGTCGGAGCGCAGGGCGTCGAAATAGCCCAGCGCCGCGGCCACGGCCAGCAGGGGGATGCCCAACTCGGCCGCCGTCCTGACCACCAGCCGCCAGTCGCCCTCGGCGTCGCGCACCGTCTGGGCGAACGTCTCATCGAGCAGCAGATGGCGCAGGTCGGGTTGGCGCAGATAGGCGGCGGCGATGTCGCCCAGCAGATCGGCGCGAATGATGCAGCCGGCGCGCCAGACGCGCACGATGTCGGCATAGTTCAGTCCCCAGTTGTAGGTTTCGGCCGCCGCTCGCAGCAGGGCCATCCCCTGAGCGTAGACGGCGATCTTGCCCGCCAGCAGCGCCTGCTCGGCGGCGGCCACCAGCGCGGCCACGTCGCCGGTGTAGCGCGCCGGGCCGCCGTAGAGTTGCGCCGCGGCCACGCGCGTCGTCTTGGCCGCCGAGAGCAGGCGCATGACCACGGCGGCGTTGATCGTCGGCGTCGGCGCGCCGACTTCCAGGGCGATCTGGCTCGTCCAGCGGCCGGTGCCCTTCTGCCCGGCGATGTCCATGATCAGATCAACGAGGGGGTGGCCGGTGAACTCATCCATCTGGCGCAACACGCGGGCGGTGATCTCGATCAGGTAGGAGCGCAGCGGTCCCTGATTCCAGTGGTCGAAGACGTCGGCCAGTTCGGCGCTCGACAGGCCCGCGCCGCGGTGGAGCAGGTCGTAGATTTCGGCGATGAGCTGCATGTCGCCGTACTCGATGCCGTTGTGGACCATCTTGACGTAGTGCCCCGCGCCGCCCGGCCCCATCCAGGCCACGCACGGCGCGCCGTCGGGGGCGATGGCGGCGATAGACTCGAACAGCGGCCGGACGCGCGCCCAGGCCGCCGACGAGCCGCCGGGCATGAGGCTCGGCCCCCACAGCGCGCCGCTCTCGCCGCCGGAGACGCCCAGGCCGACGAACTCGATGCCGTCCGTGGCCAGTTCGGTCACCCGCCGCTCGGTGTCGGTGAAGTAGGAGTTGCCGCCGTCGATGATCACGTCGCCCGGCGACAGAAGGGGGCGCAGCGAGGCGATGGCCGTGTCCACGATGGGGCCGGCCGGAACCATCAGCAGAATGACGCGCGGCGGCGTCAGCGCGGCCACCAGTTCGGTCACCGTGGCGGCCACGCGCACGTTGAAGTCGGCCGGCAGGCGCGGCGCGGGGTCGAAGCCGATGACCCGATGGCCGTGGCGCTCGAAGTTGAGGGCCAGGCTGCGGCCCATGACGCCCAGCCCCAGCAAGCCCAGCGCGTACTCTTGATCCATAAGTTGCTCCATAATGGTATCGAGTATCCGATCGGGTTCAAGGGACGTATCGACAACAATGGCCTCGTCCGGCTCTTCCAACGCCTCGAACTGGCTTTGCAGCAGCTCGGCCCGCATGAAGTGCCCTTCGCGGCTCTGCAAGCGGGCCTGAATGGCGGCGAAGTCGCCGCGCAGATAGACGAAGCGCACCCGCCGCGGGTCGGGGCCTAGCACGTCACGGTAACGCTTCCTGAGGGCGGAGCAGGCGATGACGCCGCGCTCGCCGCGCGACAGGCCGGCGGCGATGAGCGCCGCCAGCGCCGCCAGCCAATCGGCCCGGTCGTCGTCGTCCAATGGCGTGCCGGCGGCCATCTTGGCCACGTTGGCCGCGGGGTGATAGTCGTCGCCATCGTAGAAGGGGCAGCCCAACCGCTCGGCCAGCAGATGGCCGATGGTCGACTTGCCACTACCCGACACGCCCATCACGACGACAAACATCGGCGGCATTGTGCCATTTCTTGCGCCGATTGCCAACGCATCCCGAATTGTTACAATCTACTGTTCATGACCAAGCGCTTCATCCTCGTGGCCGGCAACATTGGCGTGGGCAAGACCTCGCTGACGGAGCGCCTCGGCTCGCGGTTGGGCTGGGTCACCGGCTACGAGTCCGTGGCCGACAACCCCTATCTGCCCGACTTCTACGCCGACATGCGCCAGTGGTCGTTCCACTTGCAGGTCTTCTTCCTTGGTCATCGCGCCCAGCAACACTTGCAGTTGGCCAACAGCCCGCAGTCGGCCATTGTAGATCGCAGCATCTACGAAGACGCCTACATCTTCGCCCGCGTGCTGCACCACATGAACAACCTCAACGAGCGCGACTACCTGGCCTATCGCGCCGTGTTCGAACTCGTCGTGGCCAATCTGCCCCGGCCCGACCTGCTTATCTATCTGACCGCGCCTGTGCCCGTGCTGATGGAGCGCATCCGGCAGCGGGCGCGGCCGATGGAGGCGGGCATCACCGCCGACTATCTGAGCCTGCTCGACTCCTTCTACCGCGACTGGCTGGCCGACTTTGACCTTTGCCCGGTGCTGACCCTGCGCACCCAGCAACTCGACTTCGTGCATCAGGCACACCACCTCGACATTGTCATCGACCACATCGAAGCCACGCTGGCCGGGCGCGAGGAGTTGATCCTCGACTAATTTCTGAGCGGCCGTTCGCAAATTGCCGCCATTGTGCTAAACTTCACAAGGGAAACCGCTAAGGTCGAGGCCGTTTGTGCAAGAAGGTAACGGGCAGGAAAGCGCGCACCAGCGGTCAACGATCACCTTCGTGATGCCGCTGCTCTTGTTGGCAGCCCTTGGCGGTTGGTACTGGCTGTCGCGCTCTGTCCCGCCGCCGGCCGCCATCGGCCCGACGCCCGCTCTGTCTGTGGCAACCGCGGCCCCGGCGGCCGCTGAGGCAACCCCGGTGGCCGAAGGGACGGTGGGCCTGGTCGGTCTGGCCACGCCCTGGGGCGCGGCCGGGCTGGAGCCGACGGCCACGGCGACCGTCAGCATCGTAGCGCCCGCGGCCATCGCCGTGTTGGGGCCGCCGGCTGGCAGCCGCTTCCGCGCCGCCGACGCGGTGACGTTCTACTGGAGTTGGCCGGACGAGTTGGCCGACGGGCAGCGCTTCGTCGTCTATCTGCTGGACGCCGGCGAGCGCCGGCCATTAGGCGAAGTGGACGAGGCCAATCTGGGGCGCGCCTACCAGTTGCGCGCCGCCGTGGGGCAAGCGGGCGACTTCCGGTGGGAAGTCGTCCTGGAGGATGGCGCGACCGGAGAGATAATCGGTCGCAGTGAGCCGCGGACGATTGCCATTGTCGGCGGCTAGCGGCAGGCGTGAGTACCACGTGATTTTCACGCGGCGCGGTAGCGATTGACGGTCGCAAGCATTGCATTTTATGGGCTATGATAGTACGCTAGAGATGTTACCGGGCCATCGAGGGTGCCGTTCCTGGCCCTCCCTAGTAGCCCATTGAGCGCGTCTAAGCAGCGTAAGAAAGCTGAGAATGGTGGCAAGGGATAAGGAAAACCTGTCTGGTCAACAGATAGGCAACTACGAGGTTGAGTCACACATCGCGGCCCGCAAAGCCAGTGATCTGTTCCTCGCGCGTGACGTCAAGCTGGAGCGCCTGGTTTTTCTGGAGGTGCTGCGGACGACGGCCGACGAGGACGAGAACCTGGCCACCCGTTTCCGCCGCCGCATGGAGACCGTCTCGCAGATCAAAGACCCGTCCATCGCCGTTGTCAGCGACCTGGACGTCACCGACGACGGCTTCCCCTACGCCGTCATCGACCACTTTCCGGGCACGACGCTGGCCGACAAACTGGCCGATCTGCGCCGCGAGCAACGCACACTGCCGGTCATTGAGGCTCTGGAACTGACCAAGCAGATCGCCCATGCTCTGGGCGTAGCCCACGCCGCCGGCCTGATCCACCACGATCTTCGCCCGGAGAACATCAATCTGCGCGAAGACGACACGCCGGTGCTGATCGACCTGGGCCTGCCCGTCGTCCTCAACCCGGCCGCGCCCGGTGTCAACGGCTCCGAGAGCGAGATGCTCGACTACGCCTCGCCGGAAGAGTTGGAAGGTAAGCCCCTGACCCGGCGCAGCAACATCTACGCTCTGGGCATTATCCTCTACGAACTGCTCTCCGGCCATCGTCCCAAGCTGCCGGTCTTGCCCTTCGACATCTTCCCCCAGGCCAACATGCCCAAGGAAGAGCCGCTGGAAGAGGCGCGCCCCGGTCTGGCCGGCGAGACGTACCGGCTGGTGCGCAACTGCCTCTGGCGGCAGGAGTGGAGCCGCTTCGAGACGGCCGACGAACTGATCACGGCCATCGAGACGGCCATCTTCGCCGAGCAGGAGCTGCCCAAGGCGACCAGTTGGACGCCCCAGCGCAATCGCAACTTCGTCGTCCTCATCCCCATCGCCCTGGTGCTGCTGGGGCTGTTGGGCTTCTTCGTGCTGCGCGGTCTGCGCGGCGGGCCGGCCGAAGCGGCCGAGGCCACCCCACCGACCGAGACGACCGTCGTCGCCGGCGTGGGCACGGAAGAGACCGGCCCCACCGCCACGGCCACGGCCACGCCGACCCTCGAACTGCCGACCGAGTCGGCCGTCGATCTGTCCATCTCGGCCATCTCCCCCGGCCCGGGCCAGCAGTTCACCCAGCGCGACACGATCAACTTCGATTGGTTCTGGTCGTCGGTGCCGGACCCCGGCCACCACTTTGCCGTCTACCTCGTGGATGGCGACGAGGAGTATCAACTCGGCGCGCTGACCGGCCAACCGAACAACGGCGTGTCCTACCGCTTGTCCGTGCCCGGCGAGGAGATTCCCGTCCTGGGCGAAGAACTGACCTGGCAGGTGCGGCTGGAGAGCGTCGATGGCAGCGAGGTCGCGGTTGCCAGCCGCCTGATCCCGATCATCATCGTCAGCGGCGAACCAACGGCCACGACCACGGCCACGATCACGGCCACGCTCGCGCCCGGCGAGCCGTCGGCCACGCCTACCGTTGCCGAGGCGTGCGTCATCTCCCCGCCGCCCAACTGGGTGCTCTACAACGTGCGCGCCGGCGACGCCCTGTCGGACCTGGCCGAGCGGGCCAACCTCGAGGTGGAGACGCTGATCGAGGTCAACTGCCTGGCCAACGACCTGTTGAGCGTGGGGCAGCCGCTGTGGGTGCCGCTGGCGGCCGTGCCGCGCACGCCGACGCCGACTTCGCCGCCGGCCCCGCCGACCAACCCGCCGCCCGTCGCCCCCAGCGCGACGACCGAACAGACGCGGCCGACGACGCCACCGCAGCCGCCGCCGACCGAGCAACCGACGGACGAGCCGACCGACGAGCCGGAGCCGACCGCCGACGCCGACGACCCCGCCTGGGCAGCCCTAACTTTTGGCCGGCGATGCCCCCCATCGCGCATTCTCGTAAGAGCCTAATTAGAACTCCCGCGCTCTCTCTCAGAAGCGGAGACAATCCCCTGCGCACCCATTCGCGTCCGAATGGGCCTATCGTGCGGGGGAAGCCGCCCGTAATCACTTTTCACTGCATTTTAACCGTCGGTTTGGGCAGATGACGATACCATAGATTCGGCGTCTTCCTTATTCGAGCCGATCGCGGTGCTGTGCTGGCCGCGGCTGGTTTGGTGGGGAGAGTTGTCGGGCAAGCAGGCCCCGACGCGCCGCAGAGTGCAGGAGCAATCATGAAGAGAGAAGCCACCTACCTGAGCATCGCGTCCATTGTTGCCGCTTTGTTGTTGGCCCTGCTGGTCACCGCACCGGCGCGCGCCGCGGCGCCGATTATCAACGACCAGACCTTGACCATCGCCGAGAACAGCCCCAACGGCTCTTCGCCCAGCCCCAGCAAGATCGCCTCTTTCGACCCCGAGGGGCAAACGTTGCTCTATGATGTGCTGAGCGGCGACGGCGTGGCGGCCTTTGCGGTCAATCAGACCACCGGCGTCGTCACCGTCATCGACAGCAGCCTGCTGGATTATGAGATCAAAACCAGCTTCAAGCTCAACGTGCGCGTGACCGACCCTGAACCGCAGAGCGACGAAGCGGTCATCACCATCAACCTGATCGATCAGGCCGACCAGGCCCCGATCATGGGCGATCAGACGTTCAGCGTGCCGGAGAACAGCACCGCCGGCACGACCGTGGGCACGCTGGTCTACAGCGACCAGGACACCAACGACTCCCACACCTTCGACATCACCGGCGGCAGCGGCGATGGCGTCTTCAACATCGACAGCGTGGGCAAGATCACCGTGGCTCCCGGCGCGCAACTGAACTTCGAGGCCACGCCGTCGTATAACATGACGGTCGAGATCGAGGACGAAGGCAATCTGACCGACACGGCGCTCATCACGGTCAATCTGACCAACATCAACGAGAACCCGACCGTGACGCCGGCCACCTTCACCATCTCTGAAGCCGCCGGCAACGGCACCGTCGTCGGCACGGTGGCGGCCAGTGACCCGGAGAACCAGACGCTGACCTTCTCCATCGTCGGCGTCTCCCCCTTCGCCATCAACAGCGGCAGCGGCCAGATTACCGTGGCCGACAGCAGCCAGCTCAACTACGAAAACGACCCGTCGATTGACTTCACCGTGCAGGCCCTCGACCCCGGTGGCAAGAGCGGCAGCGCCACCATCACCGTCAACCTGACCGAGGAGAACGACCCGCCCAAGACGACCGGCCTCCCCGACATCGTCGTCAACGAAGGAGCCGGCCCGCGGGTGATCAATCTATGGCAATACTTCTCGGACGACGAAGACCCCGACGCGAGCCTGAGGTTCGGCGTGCAGGGCAACAGCAACACCGACCTGGTGACCGGGGCGGTCATCAACAACGCCGCCGGGACGTTGACCCTGACCTTCAACGCCACCGGCACGGGCGGCCAGGCCAACATCACCGTGCGGGCCATCGACACCGAAGACGCCCACGTAGACGACACCTTCCGCGTCGACGTCAACGACGCTCCCACCGGGCCGGAGACGCAGAGCATCACCGTCAACGAAGACGCGGCCACGTCACAGGTCAATTTGTACGAGGTGTTCGACGACGCCGAAGACGCCGACGCCGACATGACCTACGCCGTCGTCAGCGTCAGCAACCCGGCCCTGTTCGAGCCGGATCCGTCGGTCAATGAGCCGAACCTGGTGCTCGACTACGCCGCCGATGTCAACGGCAAGTCGGACGTTGTCGTGCGCGCCACCGACAGCGGCGGCCTGTCGACGCAGACGACCTTCAAGGTGACGGTCAACGCCCTGAACGACCCGCCGACCACCAGCGGCATCGCCGCCGTCAATGTGTCCGAGGACGCGGCCAACACGGTCATTAACCTGGCCGCCGCCTTTGCCGACAAGGAAGACGCCGACAACGAACTGGACTACACCGTCACCAACAACAGCAATCCCGGTCTCTTCGACAGTGTGACCGTCAACGACGCCGCGACGACCCTGACGCTGGACTACAAGGCCAACACCTCCGGCTCGGCCAATCTGACTGTGCAGGCCAGGGACACGGACAACGGTACGGTCGAGACGACCTTTACCGTGACCGTTGGCGCGGCCAACGACGCCCCGACGCTGACCGACATCACTCTGACGACCAACGAGGATGAGTCGGTCAACTTTACGGCCAACGTCTTCACCTCCCACTACGACGACGCCGACAACGATCCGCTGGTCAAGGTGCGCATCGACTCCTTGCCGGCCGACGGCACGCTGAAGCTGAACGGCGTCAACGTCACCTCGGGCACGGAGATTCCCGTCGCCGAGTTGGGCAACCTGGTCTTCGTCCCGGCGACGAACTGGAACGAGGGCAGCACTTCCTTCGACTGGAACGCCTCCGACGGCAGTAACTACGCCGCCGCCGCGGCGCTGGTGACGATCAGCGTGCAGGGACAGAACGACAAGCCGACGATTACCGACTTCCAGAAGACGGGCGATGAGGGGGTGAACATCCTGTTTGAAGCCGCCGACTTCATCAACGTCTTCAACGACGTGGATGGCGACACGCTGCAAAGGATTCAAATCACCAGGTTGCCGACGCACGGCACGCTGCGGCGCAACAACGCCGACGTGGAACTGAACGCGCAGATCAACATCAGCGACCTGTCGGGCGCGGGCCAACTGCGCTTTGTGCCCGACGCCGAATGGTCGGGCACGGACAACTTCCAGTGGAAGGGGTACGACGGCAAGGTCTACTCCGACGTGGCCACGGTCACGCTGACCGTCAACGCGACGAACGACCGGCCCAACCTCGACCTGAACGGCGGCAACCCGGGCACGGGCTTCAACACCACGTTCGCCGCCGGCGGCGCGGCCGTCCGCATCACCGGCGACGGGCTGGACATCAACGACATCGACAGTGAGACGATGCAGAGCGCCACCGTCGTCATCATCAACCGCAAGAACGGAGCCAAGGAGACGCTGGCGGCTAACACGACTGGGACGAACATCGAGGCCAGCTACAGCTCGGCCAACGGCGCGCTAACGCTGGAGGGGACGGACACGATCGCTAACTACGAGAAGGTTCTGCGCACCGTCACCTATCGCATCGACGCCGACGTGACCAACCCCGATCCGGCCGTGCGCAGCATCCAGTTCAACGTCTACGACGGAACCGACATCAGCGACGACGCCTTCGCCAACGTGGACGTCATCGTGCCGCGCATCGAGATCACCGTCACGCCGCCGCTGCAGACGGTCATCCCCAACACGTCGGCTTTCTTCTTCGTGGACATCAAGAACACTGGCGACGTGGCCCTGAACAGCATTCAGGTGACGTCGGCCGCTGTGCCCAACTGTAACCGCACCTTCAGCACGCTGGCCGCCGGCGCGAGCATCACGCGCTACAGTTGCTCCGTCGCCAACGTGACCCAGCGCATCGACAACGTCGTGACGGTCACGGCCATCGATGCCCTGTCCAACACGCAGGTGTCGGCCGACGACGAAGCCAGCGTGCGCGTCCTACGCAACATCTCCATCAACATCGCCCCCGATCCGGCCGTCGGCAATACGCTGGTGAAGGGCCAAAACGCGGTCTTCAACGTGACCGTCATCAACCCCAGCCAGGCGCGGCTAATCGACGTCGCCGTCAAGGCGTTCGTCGATTATGACCTGCTGCAAGTGACCAACGGTCTGGAGTTGCCGGCCGAGAACGTGCCCGCGCCCACCTGCGACTTCACAGTCGGCACGCTGAACGCCGGGCAGGAGAAGGTCTATAGCTGCACCATCCCCAACGTGCAGGCCTCCTTCGCCATCGAGGTGCGCGCCACGGGTATGATCGAGGGCATCACCCAGACCGAGGACTTCGACATTGACGAGATCGGCGTCATCGACCTGACGTTGGAAGCTTTCTCCGACCCGTTCCAGGTGTTGGCCGGGCAGCCGACGCAGGTTGAGTTTAGCATGACGATGACCAACGTCAGCAACGTGCCGATGGCCCTCAATAGCCTGCAAAGCGCGGTGCACGGCAACCTGCTGAATGCGTCCAACGGACAGGTCAGCGCCAACAGTTGCCCCGGCTTGAATATGGCCATCCCGGCCGGCGAAGTGCGCACCTGCTCTTATAAGGTCGTGCTCCTGTTGCAGCCGCCGGCATTTACCAACACCATCACCGCCATCGTGGCCGACAATGAAGGCCACGAGTTGACCGTGGTTGACGAGGCCATCGTCAGCGTGGCCGACTTCACGCCGCTGCAAGTGGTGCTGAGCGCCAACCCGCCCAGCCTGGTCGCCCCCGGCGGCGAGGTGAACCTGACGGCGCAAATCACCAATAACATGTCCACCGAACTGACGCTCGACGCGCTGAACGACTCCGTCGTCGGCAACGTCAACGGCAAGGGCAATTGCGAATTGCCGCGGACGATCATCGGCAACGGCAGCTACACCTGCACCTACCCGGTCACGATCAGCGGCAAGCGGCCCGGCGACGTGGTGACCCACACCATCACCGCCCGCGCCGACGCCGAAGAGGACAGCGACTCGGTGAGCATCAACATTACCCGCCAGCCGTCGGCGCGCCTGATGCTGCCCTCGGTGTCAAACCTGCCTGTTCCGGGCGAACCCAACAACGGCCCGTGCAGCGCGCTGGGGTTGTTGCCCAACCTGAACTACTACTACCTGCCCGACGACGCCAACGACTGGTATCGCTTCACGCTGGAGTCGGCGGCGCGCGTCCGGGTGATCATGGCCAACTACGTTGCCGATGGCCAGATCGTGGTCTATAGCGGCAACTGCTCCAGCCCGACGCTCCTGAAGAACAACGGCGACAACCAGACGACCAAGGTGGTCGATCTGGGGACGCTGCAACCGGGGTCATACCTGGTTTGGGTCATCGTGGATAGCAAATTCAGCAGCACTGTGCCCTACAGCCTGCGTGTTGAGACGCAAGCGCCGTAGTGGCTGCGGCCCGCGGGCCGCAATCGTTCAGCTTGGTTTGTAGGTAGAGGGTCGGCATTCACCGGAAGTTAAGGTGAATGCCGACTCTGAGGAAGTCCGAAACGTGAGTCGTCTTAACAGGTCTCTCGTCGTCCTCCTGGTGGCGGCTGTCATGCTGGCGGCGCTGGGCGTGGCCTGGGGCAGCACGCGCCAGGTCGAGGCTCAGGCTGATGGCACGGCTACCGACGCCGGGCCACTCATCCTCGTCGGCCAGAAGCCCCGCTTGCAAGAGTTCTTCGCCGGCGATGATGCCACCTTTACCGTCGGCATCACCAACACCGGCACGGTTGCCCTGCAAGGGGTTTCGGTTAGCAACGCCACCACCCCGTCGTGCAATCGCACCGATCTCGGCCCATTGGCCCCCGGCCAGAGCACCAGCTATACCTGTTCGCGGTCCGACGTCGAGACCAGTTTCCTCAATGAACTGGAGGCGACGGGCACGGCCAACGGCGGCGCGTCGGACAGCCACGTCGCTGATGCGTTCGTCAAGGTGCTGGCCCCCGACCTGCGCATCACCAAGCGGCCGACGACGCAGGCGGTGCAGCCCGGGGCAACGGCCCGCTTTACCATCGTCATCTTCAATACCAGCCTCGACACCTTTTTAACCGACGTTGAGGTAGATGACAGCATCGTTAATGATTGCGACCGCGATCCGATCGTGCCGCTCAACCTGGCGCCGGGCGAAAGCATTGACTACTCCTGCCAACAGAACAACGTCCAGGCCCCGCTGACCAGTGTGGCCGTGGTCACGGCCATCGATCCGCTGAGCGGCGACGTGCTGATGGCCAGCGACGTCGCCTGGGTCGACGTGCTGGACATGACGGCCGGCCTGATCCCGCAACCGAACGCCGTGGCCGAGCCGGGCGCGCCGGTCACCTTCCGCGTGTCGCTGGTCAACACCGGTAGCTCCCTGCTGACCCTGACCGGGCTGGCGACCAATCAGTTCGGCAACGTCCTCGACTCCGGCAACGACGCCATCGATCCGGCGCACAACACGTGCCTGCCGCAGCCGTCGCTGCCCACCATTCAGCCCTATGGCGGCAGTTATACCTGCTCCTTTGTGGCCAATGTGCAGGGGCAGCCGTCGGACTTTAGCGTCATTCTGAATGCCACGGCCAGGGATCGCACCAACCAGACGGTGACGGCCACGACCAGCGGCACGGTGCGCATTACCAACGTGGCGGCGGCCATCAACGTCTCGGCCACGGCCGACCCGCCCTTCATCCACCCGCCCAGCCGCAACGTCACCTTTAGCGTGCGCGTCGACAACACCAGCGAGGCCGACACGGTGACGCTGAACCAACTGCAAGACAGCTTGCTGGGCAGCCTCAATGGACGGGGCACGTGTGAACTGCCGACGACCATTCAGCCGGGCTTTGCCTACCAATGCGAGTTCTCGGCCGTGGTGTCCGGGCAGGTCGGGCAGCAGAAGTCGCGCACCATCACCGCCACGGGTTTGGACGACGACTTGAACCCTAAGACTGTGACTGATAGCACTACTGTCACCGTCAGCGTCACCGACCAGCCGATTCGGAAGACCTATATGCCAGGGGTAGCCAACACTCTCATTGGCAGCACTTGCCTTGATGCTTCCCTGCTGATTCTAAACCGCCAGTTTGATCTCATTCCCCCGGCTCATGGCTCTCAGCACGTCTTTCGCTTCGATCTGACGCGCAACGGGCGATTGACGGTAGAAATGACAAACTTCGTACCCCGCGCCGGTCAGTTGGTTGTGTGGTCTGGGGCCTGCGGCTCACTGGAACTGATCGGCCGCAACCCTGACACGGCGCTGAACAAGACAGTCGAGTTGGGCACGCGCCCGCCCGGTCTGTACATCATCCAGATCATCAACGACGGCCCAACCAACCCCACTGATCGCTATCGGCTGATTGTGGACTTTGAGTAGGAGGCGCGCGGGCCGGCGCGACGGCCTGGGCTGACGTTTTGACAGCTTAAGATTGACCTTCATCTAAGGCCCGGCTAGAATAGCAGAGCCAACCATTGAGGGACGCGCGCGGCCGAACGTTCGGCCGCGTGATCGACATCGTTGGAGCCAAGACAATCGTCGAGAGCATTGCCGAAACTAAGATGGCTGTAGCGAGCTTGTTCGAAGAACTGCTGGATCAGTATAAGATAGAACAACGCCTCGCCGAGAAGCGCTATACTGACCTGTACCGGGCCTATGACGTCGATGACGATCGTCTGGTGCGGCTGGACATTGTGCGTCCCGGTCTGGCGGAAGACAGCGGCTTTGCCGGCCGTTTTGTCAACCGCGCGCGCGCCGTGGCCCAGGTTCGCCACCCCAATATCGCCCCCATCGACCACATCGGCAAGACACCCGACGGCCGCCCCTACGTCGCCCAGGCTCATATCGACGGCCTGCCTTTGTCGCAGCGGTTGGAACAACTGGCCCGGCGCGACCAACCGGTCAATGCGCTCTACGCCCTGAAGCTCGTGCGCCAGTTGGCCGACGCCCTGGTGCTTGGCGAGCGGCTGGAACTGCTTCATCACGATCTCCAGCCCGACAACGTGTGGCTGAAGAACGTTGCCCGGCCCAGCGACGAGTCCTTACTGCTGCTCGATCTCTTCATCCCTACCGAGCCGCGACCGCCGGCGTCGGATGAGCACGACGCCTATCGGCCGCCGGAACGCCGCGCCGGCCGCGACGTCAGCCCGGCCGGCCACGTCTATTCGCTGGGCGTCTTCCTCTATCACTTACTGAGCGGCCGGCCGCCGGCTGGGGCAGTCTCGTGGCCGGCGGTCATGCTGGGCCGGTTGCGCGCCGGCGCTTCGCCCCTGGAGCGCGCCCGGCCCGGCCTCAGCCGCCAGACGTATGACCTGGTCGAGCGCTGTCTCCGCCGCGAGCCGGGCCGGCGTTTCGAGAGCGTCGACGCGTTTGTGGTCGCCCTCGATGGCGCGGTGGCGGCCGAGGAAGCGCGGCTGGGGGCCGGCGTCGAGCGGGCCGTCGAGCCACGCCGCTCGTTGGGCTGGCTGCTGCCGCTGCTGATCCTGTTGCTGGTCATTGCCACATCCACCGTCGCCGCCCGCTGGCAGCGCCAGTCGGCTCTGGCCGCGCCGACGACGGTCGTCGCCACTTTCGCGGAGACGCCGACGCCGGCGGCGACGTTGGCCGCGCCGACGGACGCGCCGGCAGACGCCGCTGTGGCCGCCACCGACTTACCGGCTACCGACGCGCCTGCCACGCCCACCGCTGAGCCGCCGACGGCCGCGCCGACCGCTCTGGCGACGGGCACGCCGCCACCCTCGCCCACGCCGACCAGCCCGCCGGCGACGGCCGCCCCGACGCGCGTTCCCGTGGTGCGGGTGGTGCTCAACCAGATCAACCTGCGCCGTGGGCCGGGTGTCGTCTTCAACTCCGTCGGCAGCGTGCGCGGCGGCTCGAGCCTGCAGGTGTTGGCCTGGAACGACGACGCCGAAAACCCGTGGTTCTTGGTCCTGACCGACGATCAGCGGATGGGCTGGGTATCGGCCGACGTGGTGGAGGCGGAAGACGCCGCGGCGCTGGCCGCCGTGCCCGCCGCGGCCACACTGCCGGCGACACCCTACCCGACCAGCACACTGCTGCCATCGCCGACGGCGACGACGACCACGTCCCTCGTCACGCTGACGCCCGAGCCTAACGACGAGCCGGGCGACCCGGATGACCCCGGCAACGAAGAGCCGCCACCGACGGCCGAGCCGACCGAGCCACCCGAAGAACCGACGCCAACGCCGCCGCCATTGCCTTGAGCGATGGCCGGTGGGCGACATCCGAACCATGCACAACCCGACCCTACACCCACTCCGACGTCTGGCGGCGCTATTGCCGGCCACGCTGCTGTTGCTTCTCATCCTCAGCCATCCAACCGCGCCGGCGGCGGCTGTGACCGCGCCCATCGTAGACCTGAACGGCGAGCTGGACGGCATCAATGCCGTGGCAACGTTTAGCGAAGACGAAGGGGCCGAGTCCATCGTCAGCGCCACGGGGCTGTTCATCACCTACCCCGATGGCGCGACGCTGACCGCGGCCAAGGCCAAGCTCCTGACGCGGCCCAATGGGGCGCAGGAGTCGTTGAGCGCCGATCCGGGCGCGACCGGGCTGACGGTCAAGTATCAGAAGGGGGAGTTGACCGTCGAAGGGTTGGCGTCGCCGGCCGCCTATGAACAGGTGTTGCGCACGCTGGCCTACAACAACACCTCCCAGTCGCCCGACATCAGCGACCGCCTGGTCGAGGTGACGGTCAGCGATGGCAGTCTGACCGGCGCTCCGGCTATCGCCACCATCTACATCAACGCCGTCAACGACGCCCCGGTGCTCGATAGCAGCGGCGACATGATCCTACCACCCATCAATGAGGACGATGTCAACTCCGGCGGTAATTCGGTCAACGGCATCATCGAAAGCGCCGAGCAGCAAGGCGAAGACCGCATCACCGACGTGGACGCCGACGCGCTGGAGGGCATGGCTGTCATCGAAGCCGTTTCGACCAATGGCGTCTGGCAGTACTCGTTGACCGCCGGGGCCACCTGGCTGCCCTTCCCGGCCGTGTCCAACACCGCGGCCATTCTGCTCAACGAGATGTCGCGCATTCGCTTTGTGCCCGCGCCCGGCTACAGCGGTTCGGCCAGCTTCGTGTTTCGCGCCTGGGATCAGAGCGCCGGCCGCGAGAACGGCCAGACCGACGTTGACGTGTCGATCAACGGCGGCGTGACACCCTTCAGCGCCCAGTCGGAAACGGTCGTGATCGAGGTGCTGCCGGTTGACGACCTGCCGCTGGTTGACTTGAACGGGGCCGAGGAGGGTACGGGTTTCTCGCCGCAGTTCTTTGGCGCTGGAGCGACCGTGGTCATTGCCGACAGCGACGCCACGATCAGCGACGCCGACCACACGACGCTGGTTTCGCTGACGGCGACGTTGACCAACCGGCCCGACGGCGCGGCCGAGTGGCTGGCGGCCGACACCGCGGGCACGAGTATCACCGCCGCGCCCTATGACCCGACGACGGGCCGCCTGGTGCTCAGCGGGCCGGACAGCGTGGCCGCCTTCCAGCAGGTCTTGCGCACCATCGTCTATCGCAATGATGCGACGACCCCTAACGCCGCCGCCCGCGTGGTCGAGGTCGTGGCTCACGATGGCATCACCGCGGGCAATGTGGCCGTCAGCACGATTCGCGCCAACCCGACCAACAACGCGCCGGTGCTCAACGCGCCCGCGCCCTTGCCGCTGGGCGACGTGGCCGAAGATACGGCCCAGCCGGCGGGCGCGGCCATCGCCGCGCTGCTGGCCGCCGCCGGCGATCCCATCAGCGACGCCGACGGTGGCGCGCTGGAGGGCATCGCCCTGTTCGCCGCCGATAACAGCCGCGGCATTTGGCAATTCAGCCTTGTTAACCCGCCGTCCGGCCCGGCCGATTGGCAGCCGGTGGGCGTCGTCTCGCCGACGGCCGCCCTGTTTCTGCCCGATACGGCCTGGCTGCGCTTCGTCCCGGCGGCTAACACCGCCGGCGCGTCGGGCGCGGCGACGTTCCGCGCCTGGGATCAGACCAGCGGCGCGGCCGGCCAGCGCGCCGACGCCTCGCAGACCGGCGGCAGCACCGCCTTCAGCGTCGCCGCCGGCAGCATCGTCGCCAACGTGACGCCGGTCAATGACCCGCCGCAGTTGAGCGGCCTGCCGGCCGCGCCGCTGCTCTACACGGAAGACGCCGCCGCGCTGCGGCTGCTGCCCGGCCTCATCGTGACCGACGTGGATAGCCCGTCGCTGGCCGCGGCGGTGGTGCGTCTGACGAACCCGATTGACGGCGATGCCGAGTGGTTGGCGGCCACAACCGGGGCGACGGGCATTGCCGCCGAGTATGAAGATGGTGTGCTGCAATTGACCGGCGTCGCCCCGGCGGCCGTCTACCAGCAGGTCTTGCGCACGGTGACTTATCGCAACACGTCGCAAGACCCGGACGCGGCCGACCGTCTGTTTGAAGTGACCGCCGCCGACGCCCACAGCAGTTCGCCCGCCGCGCCCTTCACCATGCAGCTTCAGCCGGTCAACGACCCACCCGACCTCGATCTCAACGGCGCGGGCGCGGGCTTTGACAATGAGGCGGTGTTCTACATCAATCGCACGCCGGTTGCCCTGGCGGCCGATCTCGTCGCCTCTGACCGGGACAATACCACGCTGCGCGGGGCGACGATTCGCATCACCAACCCTCTTAACCCGCAGGCCGAACGGCTGACGGCCGACACCAGCGTGGCGGCCAACATCGATCTTGACTACGACGAGGCCACCGGCGTGCTCAACTTGACCGGCGCGGACAGCGTCGCCAACTACCAGCTCGTCCTACGCACCGTCACCTATGACAACGTCTTGCCCCAGCCCAACGCCGCCGACCGCCGCATCGAGTTCACGCTGAGCGACGGCGCCGGGGTCAGCACGCCCCGCCAGACGCTGTTGCACCTGCTGCCTGCGCCGACGGCGCGGATGCTTCTGCCGCTGGTCACGCGCCGCGGCGAGGAACCCAACGACGTCTGCGCCGACGCCTACCCGCTGGTGCTCAATCGCCACGAAACCTTCCTGCCCGATGACGCGATGGACTGGTTCTATTTCGACCTGGCGGCGGCGGCCAACGTGACGGTGGAGTTGCGCAACTTCAGCCCCGGCCGCGGCCAACTCAACGTGGCCAGCGGGCAGGGTTGCCAGCAGTTGCAACTCATCGGTACCTCCGGCGCGCCGACGCCCGACAAGACGGTGGCCCTGGGGCGGCGCGAGGCGGGGCGCTACTACGTGCGCATCATCGCCGACGGGCCGCTGAGCCAGACGGCGGTCTATGATCTGTTTGTGCAGACGACGGCTACCCCTTGACAAGCGCCTCTCCCCGGTCTACAATTTCGCATAACAGTCTTCGCATAACCGAAGCGAAAATGGGACTGTGGGAGATGGCATGGATAACACACGACAGCGCGACTTATTCCCGGAGCTGCCGCGCGAGGATGACGGCGAGCGCAAGCCGCCGCCGCTGACGCGCGAAGCGTCGTTGCAGGCCGCGCTGGGTACCTTCGAGCGCCACATGCGCGACGAGGGCTTCTCGATCAACACGGTCAAGGCCTTTGCCAGCGACATCCGTCTGCTGGGCCGCTACCTGGGCATCGGCACGCCGGTGGGCGAGATCGGCACCAAGAACCTGACCGACTTTCTGCACTGGTTAACCGACGAGCGGGGCGTGCCCTGTAGCCCCAAGTCCTACGCCCGCCGCGTGACGGCGCTGAAGGTGTTCTTCGGCTGGTTGCACGAAACGGGCGTCCTGCCACAAGACCCGTCGACGGCGGTCATCCAGCAGAGCGTCAGCAGCCCGCTGCCCGACGCGCCGACCGCCACCGACGTGGAGCGGGCGCTGGCCGTGGCCGAAAGCCGGCGCGCCGGCGGCGGCGACCACAAGCCCGACGCCCGGCCCTATCTGTTGCTCAGCCTCCTGCTGCAAACGGGCATCAAGAAGGGCGAGGCGATGGCCATTGTGCCCAACCACATTGACGACACCGACCCCGACCAGCCGGTGCTCTACGTCCGCTACGCCAACCCGCGTCTGCGCTACAAGGAGCGCAAGCTGCCGTTGGAGCGGGCGTGGCTGCCGGTGCTGGATGAGTACCTCCAGCAGTACCGGCCGACCGATACGCTGTTTACCTGCACGCCGCGCAATCTGGAGTACGTCCTGCGCGACGTCGCCGAGGAGGCGGAGTTGCCGTCGGGGGCGCTGTCGTTCGAGAACCTGCGTTGGGCGTCGGCCCTGCGCGATTGGCGCGCCGACGTGGAGCAGGACGACATCCGCCAGAAGCTCGGCCTGTCGAAGATCGCCTGGCGCGAGACCAAGGGCAAGCTGCGGCGGCTGATCGAGCAGGAAGAGACGGCCGTTGCCTGAGAGAAGAAAAGAGCGACGCGGAGAAACGCGGAGGAGCGCAGAGAGACGCGGAGGAAGAAAACCGATATCTTCCTCCGCGTCTCTCCATTTCTCTGCGTTTCTCTGCGTCGCTCTTTTCTTCAGTCCTTGTCAAACTTGAAGAGGCGCTCGCCGCTGGCGGTCATGTCGAATGTGACCGTGCGGCGTTCGATCTCCTCGCGCTCGCGGTCGGGCCAGGCGTAGTAGAGGACGACCGTCAACTCATACGGATTGGTCGTGGCCCGGTCGCGCAGGTGGATCATCAGACTGAAGCCGGTCGTCAGCGTCTCGATGACGTGCAGCGAACCGGCCGGCTCGCCCGCGCCGTTAGCGACCAGAACCTCAATCGACGGCCGCTCCCTGAACGGCGTCAACTCCACCCCAAACATAAAGCGGCGCTGCTCCGGGTAGAGGAACAGCCCAATCTGCCGGATGCGCACGTCCTCGCGGCCATGTGGCCCTTCCAGGGGGTCGTCGAAAAAGCGAATGTCCATGGTTGTTCCTAGGAAAGAAACCACAGATTACGCAGATTTCACAGATTCAAGAGAATAATTTGTGAAATCTGCGTAACCTGCGGTTTCTCCACTTCTTAACCCGCCATTGCCTCAGCCTCGTTCTCGCTCGTCCCGCCGCGCGGCCCAGGCTCGGCTTTGCGCTCGAACAGGCGCATCTTCTCCAACACCTGCACCAGCTCGATCTGCCACTCATGTGTGCCGCGATCCTTCTTCAGCCAGATGGCGCTCTTGCTGACGCGCACGTTTTCGCCCAGGTAGCGCTGCAAGTGGTAGCGGTCCATGCCGCCCAGTTCGGCGATGCGGATGCGAATCTGTCCCGCCTCGGTGACGACGGCGTTGACGCCGGCCATCTGCCCCAGCGCCTTGGCCCGCAACTGGTAGAGCAGGTTGTGCAGCGGGTCGGGGATGGGGCCGAAGCGGTCGGCCAGTTCGGCGGCCATCTCGTCGATCTCGGCCAGCGTGTCCAGCGTGGCCATGCGCCGGTAGAGGCGCAGGCGCAGTTGCGTGTCGGGCACGTAGTCGGTGGGGATGTAGGTTGCCAGCGGCAGGTCGATGAGCACATTGTCGGGCAGCTCGGCCGGCGGGGCCTCGCCGCGCTGCTCGGCCTTGCGCCGCTTGACGGCCCGCGTCAGCAGCCGGGTGTACATGTCGAAGCCGACGGCCGAGATGTGGCCGCTCTGCGAGCCGCCCAGGAAGTCGCCCGCGCCGCGAATCTCCATGTCGCGTACGGCGATAGTGTAGCCGGAGCCGAGTTGGGTGTGCTCGGCGATGGTCTCCAGCCGTGCCTGGGCGTCGGGCGTCAGGCCGCGCCAGGGGGCGTGGAAGAAGTAGGCGTAGGCGCGGCGGGTGCTGCGGCCGACGCGCCCGCGCAACTGGTAGAGCTGCGACAGGCCGAACTGCTCGGCCCGGTCGACGATGAGCGTGTTGGCGTTGGGGAAGTCGAGGCCGCTCTCGATGATCGTCGTGCTGAGCAGGATGTCCACCCGCGCCTCGGCGAACTCGACCATGATCTTCTCCAACTGCCGCTCGCTCATCTGGCCGTGGGCGACGACGACCCGCGCCTCCGGCACCAGCTTCTCCAGCCGCTTGCGGACGATGAGGATGCTCTGGACGCGATTGTGGACGAAGAACACCTGGCCGCCGCGGTCCAGTTCGCGCAGGATGGCCGTGCGAATGCGCGCGTCGTCGGACTCGCCGACGTAGGTCTCCACCGGCAGGCGCTCGGCCGGGGCGGTGTCGATGATGCTGATGTCGCGCACGCCGGTCAGGGCCATGTGCAGCGTGCGCGGGATGGGCGTGGCCGTCAGCGTCAGCACGTCGACCTCGGTGCGCCACTGCTTCAGCCGCTCCTTGTCAGCCACGCCGAAGCGCTGCTCCTCATCGATGATGACCAGCCCCAGGTCTTTGAACGAGATGTCATCGGACAGCAGGCGGTGCGTGCCAATGATGATGTCCACACCCCCGGCGCGCAACTGCTGGACGATGTTTCGCTGCTGGGTGGCCGTGCGGAAGCGCGACAGCATCTCCACCGTCACCGGAAAGGGGCGCAGCCGCTCGCGGAAAGTGGTGAAGTGCTGCTGGGCCAGGATGGTCGTCGGCACCAGCATGGCCACCTGCTTGCCGTCCATGACCGCCTTGAACGCCGCGCGCAAGGCGACCTCGGTCTTGCCATAGCCCACGTCGCCGCAGATGAGGCGATCCATCGGGTTGGCCCGCTCCATGTCGTCCTTGACTTCGCTGATGACGCGCAACTGGTCTTCCGTCTCGCGGTAGGGGAAGGCGGCCTCCAGCTCGGCTTGCCAATCGCTGTCGGGCGGGAAGGCGTGGCCGGGGATGGTCTCGCGGGCGGCGTAAAGCTCCAGCAGTTCCTCGGCCAGCTCGTCGGCGGCGCGCTGGGCGGCGGCTTTGGCCTGCGTCCAGTTGCGCTCGCCCAGCCGGTTGAGCGACGGGTCGGCGTCGTCGGGGCCGATCCACTTGCCCAACCGGTCGGCGTGGTGGACGGGCACGTAGAGCGTGTCGCCGTTGGCGTACTGCACCAGCAGGTACTCGCGCTCCATGCCGCCCAGATTGCGCACCACCAGCCCCTCGAACTTGCCGATGCCGTAATCCAGATGGACGACGTAGTCCCCCTGCTTGATGTCGGCGAAGTACGTCTCCGGCGCGGCCGGGCGGGCGGTGCGCTGGCGGCGCGGCGCGGGGCGGCTCCAGCCGAAGATCTCGGCGTCGGTCAGCAGGTGAAGAAGGACGCGGTTGTCCTCGCGCCGCACCAGGCTGAACCCCTCGGCCAGACTGCCGTGGACGAAGGTCAGGCTGCCGTCGGGCGGCACGTCGGGCAGGTCGCTCAGCGGCACGGTTCCCTGCCGCCCCGTGCCGGCGTCGATGGCCGTCACGACCGGATCGACGGTGTCGCCGGACGGGAGTCCGGGCGCGCCGGCCTGGGTCAGCGGCTCCAGGGTGCGGATGAGCCGGCCGCCCTCGCCGCCCCATAGCTCGGCCAGCCGCGGAGCCTGGCGGCTGAAGACGACGACGCGCTCCCCTTCGCGCTGCGACTGCTTGAGCTGGTTGAGCAGCGGCCGAACCTGCCCGCCATAGCGTGGGCCGGGGTCGAAGGCGTCGCCCAGTTCGATGTAGCGCGGCTCGCCCTCCCCTTGCCCCTGCCACAGAGAGGAGGCTCGTGTCCCCTCTTCCCCTAGGAGAGGGTTAGGGAGAGGGCCGCTTGTCCCCTCGCCCCCAGGGAGAGGGTTAGGGAGAGGGTCAGACCCATCGCCTAACACCAACGGCCGCCACCAGCCCAACTCCGAGCCGATCTCCTCCCAAGTGTAGAGCGGGCTGGGGTAGCCGGGCGGCAAGTCGCCCTGTTCCTCGGCCACCTGGCGGGCGTGGTTGGCCAGCTCTTCGGCCGTGGCGCGGAACTCCTCACCGTCGTCGACAATGACCAGCGCCGCCGGTGGCAGGTAGTCGAGCAGCGTCGCCGGGCGCGAGTAGATGAGGGGCAGGTAGTACTCCAGGTTGGCGAAGGGACGGCCGGCGCGCAACTCCTTCAGGTCGTCGCGCCACGACGGCAGGCTGGCCTCGGTCGGCAGTGGCTCGTCGGCCCACACCTCGGCGAAGTCGCGGGCCGCGCCGGGCAGCGCCTCGCGCGCCGGGGTGATGACGACGCTCTGCGGCCCGCTCTGCCCGTCGGCCGGCGCGGTGGAGCGCTGGGTCGTCGGGTCAAAGGCGCGCATCGTGTCCACCTCATCGCCGAACAGTTCGACGCGCACCGGATGGGCGGCGGCGATGGGGAAGATGTCGAGGATGCCGCCGCGGCGGCTGAACTGGCCGGCGGCCTCGACGACACTGACCGGCTCATAGCCGATCTCCTGCCAGCCGGCCAGGCTCTTCTCCAGGTCGAGCGTCTGGCCGACGCGCAGGACGCGCGTGCCGGCGATGAAGCGCCGCTTGGGCAGCGTCTTTTGCAGGAAGGCGCGGGCCGAGGCGACGATGAGCGGCGGCATGTCGGCCGCGGGCACGAGCGGGTGCTGCCCGGCGATGAGGTCGGCCAGCGCCGCCAGCCGCCCGGCGCGGGTGCGGTCGCTCCACGGGCCGCGGTCATAGGGCAACGGCGTCGGCTCCGGCAGGCGGTGGAGGCGGCTGCCGGCGGGCAGCCACGTCTCCAGGGCTTGATGCCACAGCGTGGCCGTGTCCACTCGCCCGGTCAGCAGCAGGATAGGCGCGCGCGCCGGGACGGCCAGCCGCCGGTAGAGTTGGGCCACGACCGGGGCGCGCGCGCCGCGCGGCAGGTCGAGCGGCAACAGCGGGCCGCCTTCGTCGCTGCCCAGCGCGGCCGTCAGTTGCCCGAAGGCGGGAATCTGGTCGAACAGGTCGAGCAGTCCGGAGACGTTCATCCCTTTCTCTCTGGAAACCGACTAGAAACCGAGTTTCTTCTGAGAAACTCGGTTTCTAAGCCGTGGCCGAGCCTTCCACCGGCCCGTTGAAACGTGTCATCGTCAGGTTGATGCCGTGGCGGACAAAGGATTCGATGGCCTCGCCGGCCGTCGTCAGCATTTCGCTCACCAGCGGCAACTCATCGCGGCCGAAGTCCTGTAGCACGAAGGCCGCGGCGTCCATGCGCCCCGGCGGGCGGCCGATGCCCAGCCGCAGCCGGGGGAACTCATTACCCAAATGCTGAATGAGGGAGCGCATCCCGTTGTGGCCGCCCGCGCCGCCCTTTTCGCGCAGCCGGATGACGCCGAACGGGATGTCGAGTTCGTCGTAGACGACCAGGATAGCCGCCGGCGGAATGCGATAGTAACCGGCCAGCGCGCCGACGGCCTCACCGCTCAGGTTCATGAACGTCTGCGGCTTGGCCAGAATCACCGGCCGGTCGGCCAGCCGGCCGCTGCCGATGATGGCCTTGCTCTGCACGCGGCGCAATTCGATGCCGGCGCGCAGGGCCAGCTTATCGACGGCCATGAAGCCGACGTTGTGGCGGTTGAAGGCGTGGGCGCGGCCGGGATTGCCCAGGCCGACGATCAGGGTGCGCTCTTCGCCGCTGCGGGCGTTGGCGTCCACTAGGGCGCGCCTCCCGGCGTCATGTCCAGTTCAAAGGCGTTCCACAGTTCCGATGGCTGCGTCGGGTCGAGGCGGAAGTTGAGCACGTCGGGCGTTGTCGCCGCCAACCGCAGCCGGCTGAAGAGGGGCACGGCCGGTAGCTCGGTGGCGAAGAGGCGCATGGCCTCCTGGTGGGCCTCGACGTAGCCGTCCTGACCGGGCAGCAGCGACAGGGCGCGGCCACAGGCGGCGTCGTAGGCCTCGTTCGACCAGCCGGCGACGTTAACGCCGTCCCAGCCGTTGAAGCCCTGATCGAGCGGGCCGGGGATGTTGGCCGTCAGATAGAGGCCGCAGTCGGGCTGAATGCGGCTGAGCCAGGCGAATTGGGCCAGGTCGAACTTGCGGCCGAAGACCGCGCCGCTCGGCCCCGGCGCGAACCACGTCCCGGCGTCGAGCGTGTAGGGGTTGACCTGGATGCCGCAGGCGGCCAGGTTGTCGCGCACGCGGGCGTTGAGTTCCTCGCGCAGCGGGTCGCCGGCCACCGTGCCCAGGGTGATGGAGAAGACGCGGGTCGCGCCGATAGACTCGCGGACGCCGTCGCCGTTATTGTCCAGCAGGCCGGTTTCGTCCAGCAGAGCGTTGGCCGCCGCCGGGTCGTAGGGCCACTGTGGCAAGTCGGCGGGCAGCAAGGTGTGGTCGGGCGGCACGAAGGTGTCCATGACCGTTGACCGCCCAGCGGTGAATTCGTCAACCAAAGCTTGCCGGTCGATGCACTGAGTGACGGCCTGGCGCACGCGTGTGTCGGCGAACCAGGGGGTGTGCGTCGCTTCGAAGGTGGCGCTGGGGTCAATGCCGAAGATGATCTGCTCGATGACCCCGGCCGAAGCGACGTACTCGACCAGTTCCCCCTCGGCGACGGCCGCGTCCACCGCCGTCAGCGCGTCGAAGGCCAGCACGTCGCTGGTCAGCACGTGGCAACCTTCGTAGCCGTCGGGCAGGCCGCGCGGCCGCTGCTCCAGGAAGCGGAAAGTCAGCGAGGTCAGGTGGGGCAGCCCTTCGGCGGCGCGGTAGTAGGCCGGATTGGGCACGAGGCGGATGCTCTCGCCCGCCGTCCAGCTCTCGACGACGAATGCGCCATAGCTGAGCGGGGCGCGGGCGGCCTCGTCCAGCGCCGGCAGTTCGGCCGGGGCGAAGTCGCCCAACTGGTGGCGCGGCAGGGGGGGCCAGACGTGGGTCATGAAGGCCGGGTCGAGGTAGCCGGGCAGGCCCGTCCAGCGCACGCTGCGCTCGCCGGTGGCCTCGTAAGCGGCGGTGTAGCGCGCCTGGGTGTCGTGGCGCGGTGTGGTGCGGTCGCGGGCCACTTCGAAGCTGAAGACGGAGTCATCGGCCGTCACCGGCGTGCCGTCGGACCAGATGAGGGGGTGGAAGGTGTAGTCCACCACCAGTTGCGACATGGCGATAGGCTGACCGTCGTAGATGACCGTCTGCCCGGCGGCATCAACGACAGTCGTGCCCTGGCCCAGCGGGGCCAGTTCGCCGGCGGCGGTGATGACCAGGTCGCCCTCGGCCACTTCGACCGTTTGCACCAGCGCGTCGCCGTCGGCCAGGCTGGGCAGCTTCTCCAGCGCCAACGCTTGATATTCGTAGCCCAGCGAAGTGACGGGTGACTCATACAGCGCATGGCGGACGGCCGTGGCGGCGATGGAGTCGTCACCGTAGAGGTAGAGGTCGGCCGGCTCCGCGCCGACGCAGACGACGAGGTCTTTGGGCGGGCGGGGCGTGGCGGTGGGGGGTAGGGTCGGCGCGGGAGTGCCGGTCGGGGCGGGGTGGCCTCGGCCACCGTCTCCGCGGGCGGGGCGTGGCACCGGGCGGGCGTGCCCGCGGTGGCCGGGGTCGCGCCGGAAGGGTTGTCGTTGTCCTGTTGGCAGCCGGCCAGAAGGCCGGCCAGCAGGAGTAAGATGAGCAGCTTACGCATCAGCAAAGTGGTTCCTTTTCAGTGGATCTAGGTTTGCCGGCGATGAATCGTTGCCGTGAGATACTCAATAGGTTAGTCTAGCACAAGTTCCGTCGCTGAAGGCGACCGATGATGATTTGCTAAGAGTCATCAATCTCCGGCCGCCTGGCCAGGGACACAGGATATACTTCATTTATCCTCATCTTATCAACCCGCTGCCCGGCGTTACGCGCCGTCGCAGTCGTTATGGACGACACCGATGATCCAACCGAAAACCCGCTTCTTGTCTTACTCATTTTGTCGCTGCTGCTGGCCGGGCTGACGGCCTGCGCCGGGCCGAGCGCCACAGATTCCGGCGCGCCCCAGCCTATCCCCTATCTGGGCGGGACGACGGCGGCCGGCACGGCGACGGAAGTCACGGCCACCGCCCCCGCCGCCACCGAGAGCGCCGCCACCGAAACCGACGCCAACGGCATCCCCGTCGGCTTCACCGCCGAGGGCCGCCCCTACCGCGGCCGGCTCGACGCGCCGGTGACGATGGAAGCGTTCTCCGACTTCCAGTGCCCCTACTGCGGCCAGTTCAGCGAGGAGACGCTATCCGAACTACTGGCCGGTCAGGTGGCCGCCGGCGAGGTCGTCTTCGTCTTCTATGACTTCCCGCTGAGCAGCATCCACCCCCAGGCGACGGCGGCGGCCAACGCCGCCCGCTGCGCCGGGGAAGAGGGCGCGGTGGCCTACTGGGCCATGCACGACCGGCTCTTCGCCGACATCGACGCCTGGGCCAACGACGGCGCGACCGGCGTCTTCCGCGCCTACGCCGCCGAGATGGGGCTGGACGAGATGGCCTTCGGCGCGTGCCTCGATGAGGAGCGTTACGCCGCGGAGATCGCTGCCGATCAGGAGCTGGGTTTGAGCCGCGGCGTGGACAGCACGCCCAGCTTCTTCGTCAACGGCCAGCTCATCGCCGGGGCCTACCCGCTGGAGACGTTCAACCAGGCGTTCGCCGCGGTGCAGGCCGGCGAGACAGTCGCCGCCGCCGAGCCGGCCGCGCCGCAGGCCCCGGCCGTGGCCCCCACGCCGGCGACCATTGTCATGGACAACGTCGCCGCCACGTTGGGTGACGACACGGCCGGCGTGACCATCGTCGAGTACACCGACTATCAGTGCCCCTACTGCTCTCGCCACAACGCCGAGACCTTCCCCCGGCTGCTGACGGAGATGATCGAGACGGGGCGGGTGCGCTACGTCATCAAGGACTTCCCGCTGGACAGCATCCACCCCGAGGCGCGGGCCGCGTCCGTGGCCGCCCGTTGCGCCGGGGAGCAGGATGCCTACTGGGGGATGCACGACGCCCTCTTCGTCCGCCAGGCGGAGTGGAGCGGCCAGCCGGCGACGCTCAGCGACATCTTCGCCGACATGGCCGCCGGCCTGAACCTCGACGGCGACGCCTTCGCCGCCTGTCTGGCCGACGGCCGCTTCGACGCCGCCATTCAGGCCAATCAGGACGAGGGCTTCGCCCTGGGCGTCAACGGCACGCCGGCCTTCTTCATCGACGGCTTCCCCATCAGCGGCGCGCAGCCGTTTGACCTGTTCGACTACGCCGTGGGGTTGGCCGAGGCGGGCACGCTGGCCGATGCCTACGTCCAGTCGGCCGAGGCCGCGGCCACGCCCGTGCCGTCGGGGCCAGTGGAGATCGATACCAGCGCCGCCTTCAGCATCGGCGCGGCCGACGCGCCGGTGGTGATGGTCGAGTTCACCGACTTCCAGTGCCCCTATTGCAGCCGCCACTTTGTCGAGACTTTCCCCCAGATTAGGGCCGACTACATCGACACGGGCCAGGTGCGCTACGTGTTCATGGACTTCCCGCTGACGAGCATCCACCCCGAAGCGCCGCTGGCGGCCGAGGCGGCTCGTTGCGCCGGCGACCAGGACGCTTTCCTGGAGATGCACCACGCACTGTTCGACCGGCAGGGGGAGTGGAGCGGGCGGGCCGACGCCGACCAGGTCTTTGCCGGCTTTGCCGGCGAGCTGGGGCTGGATGAGGCCGGCTTTAGCGAATGTCTGGCGAGCGGACAGTACACCGCTGCCGTCCAGGCCGACCTGGATCAGGGCATTGGCCTGGGCATCAACGGCACGCCGGCCTTCTTCCTAAACGGCAACTTCATCTCCGGCGCGCAGCCTTATAGCGTTTTCCAGCAAGCCATCGAGAGCCTGCTGGCTGAGTCGTAGCGCGGGATGGTATCCCGCGTCTCAGGCCGTGCGGGACGCGGGATACCATCCCGCGCTACAAGGGAGCGCAAGGACGCGATTCAGGAGAATCGCGTTACAGTTGGGCATCGGCCGCGAATTGGCTATAGTTGACGCACTGGAACAGTAGCGGTGGCCGGGCGTGATGGACTAACGTTGCGCTTTGGTCGGCCGCCCACGGGAAGCCGGACGAGTTGAGCAGCGACAACGACGGGAGAGGACCATGAGCCGAGACGGAGTGAAGTTAATCGGTTTCATTATCGGGCGCGAGCACGAGATGCCCGATGAGGTGATGCGCATCATCAACGAACAGGCGGGGATGCGCGCCGAGTTGGTGAAACTGGGCGGCACATTCCTGGATGACGTGGTCGAGTACGACGTGATCATCGACCGCATGTCGCACGAGATCCCCTACTATCGCACCTACGTCAAGTTCGCCGCCGTCAACGGCTGCTACATCATCAACGACCCGTTTGTCTGGGCCAACGACACCAAGTTCCTGGCCGCCGCCGTGCTGCGCAAGCTGGACGTGAAGACGCCGCGCACGATGGTGTTGCCCAACAAGGACATCGCCGCCGACACCGTGCCCGACAGCTTCCGCAATCTAGTCTACCCAATGAACTGGCAGGCGATCATCGACTATATCGGCAGCCCGGCCATTTTCAAGGACGTGCGCAGCGGCGGCCGTCGCTTCGCCCATCGCGTCAACAACGTGGACGAACTCATCCATCGTTACGACGAGAGCGGCACGCGGACGATGATTCTGCAGCAGGTCATCGAGTCCGACCACCACTACCACTGCCTGGTCATCGGTGGTGAGCAGACGCTGTTGCTGCCCTACGCGTTTGACGAGGCCCGCTACGTGGCCTCGGATCGCACCCTCTCCGATAGTCTCGTGCAGCGCATGACCGACATGGCCTGCCAGCTCAGTCGCGTCTACGGCTACGACATCAACATGTCGGAGTTCGTGCTTGACGGCGACGAGATCTATCTCATTAACGCCACTAACCCGTCGCCGCTGATCGCCCATGACCTGATGACGCAGGAGCAGTTCGATTGGGCCTGCGCCGAAATCGCCGCCCTGGCCGTGCGCCGCGCCAACGAGGCCAAGCCGATGGAGTTGCCGGTTCACCTGACCGGCCTCTAGATGCACCGGCTGGCCTGGTTCGCCCTCTATCAATGTGTCTTGCCCTGGCCTCCTGGTTAGGGACAGGGTCTTTTCATAGTCCTTCAGTGACCATTGACCTGTCAGGTCAACGCCCTAGGAGTGACAAGGGAAAAGCCCCGTAGTTGGGGATAAATTCACATGCCTCCCCGGCGGCTTCTGCTATAATCCGCGGCTGGAACTCATTGACTCTGCAACGATGCCCAACGAACCATCCTCCCTGTGACCCCAATCACGCCCAGAACGCATGTGGAGAACTCATGAACGACCTCGCCGATCGCATGCCCGTGAAACTCCAGCGGTTGCCGGAACTGGCCTTTAACGTTTGGTGGAGTTGGAACGCCGACGCGCGCGAACTCTTCCGCCGGCTCGACTTTCCCCTCTGGCGGCGCACCCAGCACAACCCGGTCAAGGTGCTGCGCCTGGTTAGCGACGCCACGCTGGCCGCCCGCGCCGCCGACCCGGCCTATTTGCGCCGCTATAACAAGGTGCTGATCGACTTCGACCGGGCGATGGCCAACGGCCATAGCTGGTTCCACCGCACCTATCCCCACCTGACGAACAAGACCATCGCTTACTTCTCCTTCGAGTTCGGCCTGCATAGTTCGCTGCCTATCTACTCCGGCGGTCTGGGCATTCTGGCCGGCGACCACGCCAAGGAGGCCAGCGACCTGGGGCTGCCGTTTGTCGGCGTGGGCTTCTTCTACCCACAGGGCTACTTCCGCCAACGCCTGCCGTCGCACGGCTGGCAGGAGGCGGTCTATGAGCCGGTCGACGTCGGCGACGTGCCCATCCATCCGGTCAACGAACCGAACGGGGATGAGTTGCGCATCGCCGTGTGGATGGGCGGGCGCACCGTCCAGGCCCGCGTCTGGCGGGTGCAGGTCGGCCGCGTGCCGCTCTACCTGATGGATACCGACGTGCCGGAGAACGAGCCGTGGGATCGCGAGCTGTCGGCCCGCCTCTACTCCGGCGACAGCGAAGTGCGCATCCGGCAGGAGATCATGCTGGGCATCGGCGGCGTGCGGCTGCTGCACAAGCTGGGCTACGGCCGTCGGTGCTGCACATGAACGAGGGGCACTCGGCCTTCCTGCTGCTGGAGAGCGTGCGCGAAGAGGTGGCCCGCGGGCTGGACTTCGAGGCGGCCTGCGAGCTGGTCAAGTCGCGCACCGTCTTCACCACCCACACCCCCGTGCCGGCCGGCCACGACGCCTTCAGCTTCTCGCTGATGGACAAGTACTTTCCCGGCTACTGGGATGAGTTGGGCATCGACCGCGAGCAGTTCCTGAGCCTGGGCCACCACGCCGAGCCGTGGGGCGACGCCTTCAACATGACCGTCCTGGCCCTGCGCCTGTCGGGCCAGCGCAACGCCGTCAGCCAGCTCCACGCCGAGGTCTCGCGCCAGATGTGGCAGCCCGTCTGGCCTGACCGGGCCGTGGACGACGTGCCCATCCGCGCCGTCACCAACGGCATCCACGTCCCCGGCTGGACGGCGGGCGAGTTGCGCCAGGTGTTCAAGGAGTATCTGGGGGCCGACTGGGAAGATCACCACGACGATCCCGTGCTCTGGGAGCGGCTGGCCGATGTGCCCGACGAGGTGCTGTGGCGCGCCCACGTGGCCCTGAAAACGAAGCTGATGGACTACCTGCGCATGCGGGCGCGCCACTCCTGGGTGGCCGGGCAGTGCGACCCGACGGAAGTGCTCGTCGGCGGCACACTGCTGGACCCCAACGCGCTGACCATCGGCTTCGCCCGCCGCTTCGCCACCTACAAGCGGGCGACGCTGCTGTTCGAGGACATGCCGCGCTTGCAGCGCCTCCTGCTGAACATGCACCGGCCGGTGCAGATCATCTTCGCCGGCAAGGCCCACCCGGCCGACGAGCCGGGCAAGCACCTCATCCAGCAGGTCTACAACTTCGCCAAGTCCAACTACCTGGGCGGCCGCGTGGCGTTTGTGGAGAACTACGATCTGCACTCGGCGCGCTACTTCAAGCAGGGCGTCGACGTGTGGCTGAACACGCCGCGCCGCCCGCGCGAGGCCAGCGGCACCAGCGGCATGAAGGCGTCGCTCAACGGCATCCCCAACCTGAGCATCCTCGATGGCTGGTGGGTGGAGGGGTACAACGGGGCCAACGGCTGGGCGGTCGAGGATCGCCAGTTCGACAACCCCGACGAGCAGGACGCCCACGACGCCGAGATGGTCTATCGCCTGCTGGAAGAGGAGGTCGCGCCGCTCTACTACAACCGCGACCGCGACAACATCCCGCGTGGCTGGGTTGAGGTGATGCGCGAGGCCATCCGCTCCAACGCGCCCCGCTTCAGCACGCGGCGCATGGTCAAGCAGTACACGACCGAGATGTACTTGCGGGCCATGGTCGAGGCGGTGGAACTGGTCTAGCCGGACAGTGACAAGGGCAACTATGAAGGGGTGGCCGCGGCGTGTGTTGATGCTGGTTTTCGTCCTGCTCTGGCTGGCGGTGATGCTGTTCCCGACGCTGGCCGTCGTGCTGGCGCGCAACGGGCAGCTACAGATGGGTGACAGCAACGGCCGCCACTGGCGGCTGTTCCTGCTGCAAGAGCCGGACTTTGAAGGGTTGGGGCTGGAGCGTACGCGCTTGGTCGCCCCGCCACTGAGCGCGCCGGCGGCCGTCTGCCTGCAAACGTCGGTTGCCTACTGGCTGTGGGCCGGCGAGGGGCAGGACGCGCGCTACTGCCAATGCACCGACCCGGCCACCGGGGCGACCATCGCCGACGTTCCCCCCGCCTGCCAGACCCCCTGAGAGTAGCACTTTTTCGAGGAGGCATCATTGAGCAACATCGCCGTCAAGTGGTTGGAAGAGGGGAGCCGCCTCTTCGCCTGTCGTGATTCGTTTGGCAACATGGTTCTGTCCGGCTCCTGGCCGCGCGAGGAACCGGGCTGGCAGGAGTGGAAGGCGGCCAAGCCGTCGGACCTGCTGCTGATGAGCCTGGCCTCGTGCGCCGCCCATGATGTGGTGGCCATTCTGGAGCGGCAGCGGCAGAAGCTGACCGGGCTGCGTATCGAGGTCAACGGCAACCAGTTACCCGACCCACCCTACGCCTTCACCGACATCCACCTGCACTTCACCCTGGAAGGGGAGAGGCTTGATCCAGACAAAGCCGGACGGGCCATTGCCCTGTCGATTGACAAGTACTGCTCCGTGGCCGCTACCCTGCGCGGCGTGGCGACCATCACTCATAGCTTCGCCATCGCCGGACAGCCCGATGGGGCCGCGGGCGATGCCGCCGGCGACGCGTCCTAAGATTGGCCGACTGACGCGCTACCAGCCCGTCGTTCCCGGCTCGCCCTTGAACGGCCCAACGATGTCGGCGGTGATCCAGCCGCCGTAGAAGCCGCCCGGCTGTGGCGTGACGCGCTCGCCGTCCACGGTGCACTCGTCCATGGGCGCGGCGTAGAAGGCCACGTGGTCGCGGATGGCGGCGAAGGTGGGCGTCGGCTTAGGATAATACCAGGCAACGTTCTCCGCGCGGCGGCCGTTGACCTCCAGTGTGTAGTAGCCCGCCGCCCCCTTCCACTCGCAGAAGGAACGCCCCGCGCCCGGCTGCAGGTACTCCCTACGGATGTCCTCCGGTGGGATGTAGTAGACCGGCGGGTGGCTCGTCTCCAGCACCCGCCAGGCGCGGCGCGTGTCGGCGATCACCACGCCGTTGAAGACGATGCGGATGTGTTTGGTGGTCGGTTCGAGGCGGGGGGGACGGGGGTAGTCCCAGACGGATTCCTGGCCGGGTTGGGGTGGGATGGGTTGGGGGCGCATGGTAGTCTCCTCTTCTTTAGACTTCGTTTGGACGTAGGTCATTATAGGTGGAAAGGCGGCGCTTCGGCCAATTGGAGCGCCTTGAGGGGAACCATCAGCCAACCAGCGGTGTATATCCTCACATGAACCCAATTGGCAACGCCAGAATGACAAAGGCCGGCCTGATTGGCTGGCTCCTCCTGCTCCTGGCCGCCTGCGCCGCGCCGGCGGCCGAGATGCCCGCCGCGCCGCCGCCGGCTTCCGCGCCGTCACAGGCCGCCCCGATTCCGTCTACCATCCCGCCCACGCCGACCCTGCCGCCGCAGTCGCCGATGGTCATCGTGGGCTGGGACGACGAACTGGGTTCGGTCATTCGCGCCGTTGACCCGGCCACGGGCCAGGACGTGCCCGGCCGCGCGCCTGTCGCCCTCGGTGCCGACCGGGACGCGGCCTATGCCGCGCCGTTGGCCGTCGCGCCCGACGGCCGCCGCCTGGCCGCCTTCGACGCGCGCGGCGACACCTGCTACGACTTCGCCGGCGGCTCGGCCTGCGGGCCGCGCTCGGAAGTCCTGGTGCTGCTGGACACAACGACGTGGCAGCACCGGACGATCCCCCTCGGCGCGTTCGGCTGGGTGGGCACGCCGCTGTTCGACGGCGGCGGCCGGCGGCTGGCGTTCAGCTTGCAGACGGCCGAGGGCCATAGCCTCATGCTGCTCGACGCCGCGACGGGCGAAACCGTGGCCCAGACTACCCTCAACCTGAAGCCGTCCTACGTGGGTTTCGGCCCGGAGGGGACGGTCGTCGTCTATGGCCAGCCGGAGACGGAGCAGCCGGGCAAGACGCGGCCGGGCGCGCCGCGCGTCCAACTGCGCGATGGCGCGACGCTGGCTGTCCTGTGGCAAACGACGCTCGACGGGCTGACCAGCGGCCACTGGTGCAGCGACCAGTGCGACGCCGGGCACGGCACACTGGTGACGGAGATGTGGTGGCCGGGCGTGGCCCTCTCGGCCGATGGCCGGACGCTGGTCATCCTCCACGCCGACGAAGAGCGCCTGACGACGGTTGACCTGGTGGCGCGGACGACGGCCAGCCGGGCCGTCGGCGGCCGGCAAACGCGGCTGGGCCGGCTGCTGACCTGGCTGCTGGACGCCACGGCCGGCGTGGCCCAGGCCAAAGGGCCGATGAACGGCCTGACCCGACAGGTGCTTCTCTCGCCCGATGGCGCGCGCCTCTTCACCATCGGCACCCGGCTGGAGACGGAGATGGGCGAGAATGGCAACTACAGCGTGACCGAGACGCGCCTGCCCTTGCAACTCATCGACGTGGCGACCGGGGCTGTCGTGGCCGAGAGTAAGGTCACGGGCCACACCCTGCGCCTGTCGGCCGACGGCCGGCGCGTCTTCGTGGCCGAGTGGGGCGCGCGCTGGCCGGTGACGCGCGTGCTGGACGCGGCGACGCTGGCCCCGTTGGCCGAATTGGACGGCCCGACCGTGCGTCTGGCCCCCGACGCGACCGGTCAATTGCGCCTGGTGGGGGAACAATACGTCAACGGCGGCACGACGTTGAGCCTGCTCGACCCCGAGAGCCTGGCCACGCTGGCCGAGTGGCGGGCCGACGGGCAGACGCAGTGGGCGGCGCTGCGCTAGACTGGTAGACCTTTGTGGATATTTGTAATTAAATCACGGGTGGGGGCGGGACAATGCGGCCGACGCTACCTGCTTGCACAAAACGTGCGGGACGCCGCATTGTCGCGCCCCGCACGGGGCGCGGTCGGGGGGGGGGCCGGAAGGGCGAGACAATCGGCGATCAACGTTCCGGTGATTAGACGAGGTGTATGGCGCCGATTGTCCCGCCCCTACCCGTGATTGCTTCCAATTCAGCGTCATCAGCGTGCCATTCTTCGCACCCTCCCCTATACTACCGTTGACTTCAACGAGACAACCCACAGGGAGGCAACGGTGACAGACCTCGCGGCGCTGCGGCGCTTCTCCTATAGCAAGACGTTCATCATCGGCTTCGGTTTCCTGGGCATCAGCATCATCTGGCCCATCTTCAACCAGTTCGTGCCCATCTTCCTGCAAGCGGGCAACCCCGAATTCGCCCAACAACTGCTGGCCGAAGGGCGCGCCGTGCCCGACGTGGTTGGCCTGGGGCTGTCGCCGGCGCTGGCGCTGTTCATCATGACCTGGGACAACCTGATCAACATCTTCGTCCAGCCCTGGGTCGGCGCGCGCAGCGACCGGACGTGGACGCGCTTCGGCCGCCGCAAGCCGTGGATTCTGGTCGGCCTGCCCATCGCCGTCGTCGGCTTCATCCTGCTGCCCTTCGCCCAGACGGCCCTGGCCATCGCTGCCTTCATCCTCATCACCAACTTCGGCATGGCCCTCTTCCGCTCGCCGACGGTGGCCTGGCTGGGCGACCTCTTTCTGCCCGACGACCGCAGCAAGGCCAACGGCATCATCAACCTGATGGGCGGCATCGGCAGCCTGATCGCCTTCCTGGGCGGCGGCTTGCTGTTCAACAACGTCGGCCGCGCCGCGCCGTTCATCGCCGGGGCGGTGCTGATGGTGGCGGCGCTGGCGGTGGCGTTGTTCGGCGTGCGCGAATCGCGCGAGGCGGCCGAGGTGTCGGCCGAGGCGGGTAGCTCGGTGCGCGCCAGCCTGCGGGCCGTCGATGGGCCACGCCGACCGCAGCGGCCTCTACGTGCTGATCGGCATCCTCTTCTGGTTCATCGCCTTCAACGCCCTGGAGGCCGGGCTGTCGTCGTTCGCCGTCTTCACCCTGGGCATCGCCCCCGGCACGGCGTCGATCTACGCCGCGGCCATCAGCCTGTCGTTCCTCGTCTTCGCCTGGCCGGCGGGCATGGCCGGCACGCGCTACGGCCGGCGGGCCGTCATCCTCGTCGGCCTGACCGGGCTGACGATCCTGTTCGCCGTGGCCTACTTCCTCATCCAGGGCGCGGCGACGTTCATCCTCGTCCTCGTCCTGGCCGGCCTGTTCTGGGCGCTGGTCAACGTCAACAGCCTGCCGCTGGTCTACGACTACGGCGACGAGCGGCAGATCGGGGCCTACACGGGGCTATACTACTTCTCGTCACAACTGGCGGCCGTCCTCGGCCCGACATTGGGCGGCGTGCTGGTGGACACGCTGGGCAATCAGTATCGCTGGCTGTTCCTGTTCAGCGCGGCGTTTATGGCTCTAGCGTGGGTGGTCGTCACGCGCATCCGGCGGCGGACAGTGGCGACGGTGGCTGCCTGATGACCGATGGCGTAATGCTGCCAGGCCGGATCAGCCTGCATCGCGCCGGCCCGGACAGCGCGCCGGTCGTGGCCGCGCTGGTCAACGCCCACTCGCAGCGCCTCGTCGGCACGCGGCGGGCGCTGATTGACGCCGACGGCGAATTGCGGCTGGCTCGCTACGTGCCGGCGGCGGCCGAGCAGTATATCGGCCACGTCAGCTACGCCGCGCCGGGCGCGGTCTTCACCCTCGTTGCCCGGCCGCCATACGTAGTGGTGGAGCTAGGCTGCACGCTACTGTCCGGTTTCGTCAGGGCCGCGCCGGTGGCTTTGGCCTGGCTAGAGCAGCGCGCCCACGAGCTGGTCCAAGCTGCGCCGGACGGGGCGCGCGTCGTCTGGCAGTGTACGCTGCTGGCCGACGACAGCGGCGCTATCGAGGTTCTGGAGGGGCTTGGTTTCAAGCCGGTGCGCGAGTGGGTGCATCTGGAGTTGGCCCTGGATGAACCGCCGCCGCTTGTGTTGCCGGACGGCGTGGCGATACGGCCGATGGACCCGCGCACCGACTGGCCGGCCGTCGGCGCGGCGCTGGATGAGGCGTTCGCCGACCATTGGGGCGAGATGGGGCCGGAGGCGCGGACACTGCTGGAAGAGGATGAACATGACGAGGTCGCGGACGAGAGCGACGACGAGGAGCCGGAAGACGCCCCGTACTCTAACTCGCTCGGCCTGTGCTTTGTGGCCGAGGCCGGCGGGCAGGTGATCGGGTCGTGCCTGGGTAACGCCCGGACGGTGGAATGGCCCGACAGCGGCAAGATCGGCAGCCTGAGCGTGCGGCGAGCCTGGCGCGGGCGGGGTGTGGGCGCGGCGCTGACAACGGCGGCGCTGACCGAGTTTCACCGCCGCGGCATCCGGCGCGTCATCACCGACACCGACAGCGACGGCTTCACCGGGGCGCACCGCCTCTACCGGCGCTTTGGCTTCACGCCCTACCGGGTTGAGAACGTGTACGAGAAGGAGTTGCGGGCGGGGCGGGAGTGGCGGGTGATGACGATTTAGCAAGCGCTCAACGCGGCGCTGTGTGATGAGCTTCACCTCAATCCTGACGTTCTGTCATAACGGGTTCAGCACGTCAACCATCCTTCGGCTCACCTTGCGCCGGCCGCGGCCAGCGTCATCACGAACCCATCCACCTCGCGCCAGCGGCCGATCAGCGCCGGTAGGTCGCGGTCGACCTGCTCCCAAACGTAGCGCAACGGCCGCCAGCCATCGTAATCTTCCGCCATCTCGGGCAGGCACGTCACCAGCCGCGTATCCTCGGCCAGCCCGCGCCGGATGGCCTTCAGCGCCGCCTCCTTGCCGCTCCAGATGGCGTTGGCGAGGGTGGGCTGCTGGTCGGCCGGCGCGGCGGCCATGAGGGCGCGCTCGTCGGCGGTGAAGTAGTCGGCCACGAAGCCGGGCGAGCGCGGCTCAACGGCTTCGAGGTCGCAGCCCAACGGCCGACCTTCCCCGAACGTCAGGGCGCAAAAGGCGCGGTCGCGGCTGTGGCTGATGGAGAGGGTCAGGGGCGGGGCGGCCGGGCCGAGCGTGGGCAGCGTTACTTGCGGCCAGCCGTCAGGGTGGGAGAGGACGACGATCTCGTGCAGGGGTGGGGCGCTGCCGAGTTGGGCGAGCAGGACGGCGTGGATGAGGCGCTTGGCGACGCGGCGGCCGAGAAGCCAGTCATGGCGGCGTTTGGGGGCGCGGAGGGCGGCGTGGACGTTGGCTTCGGTGGGGGCGAGGAGGGACAGGTCATCATCTTCTATCCCTTCGCATAGCCAATGGATAGAATTGGAGCCGATATTGATCTGCATCAGGTGAGCTTCACTTGTCATTGTCGATGGAGATTATCCTTGCCTCGGTTGCCCGGTGCACATTTTTGCCCTGGTCTGCCTGATCCGCCGGCCAGCCCTGGTCATTCATACGCCGCCACCCGCGGAGGGCACATCCTCAGAGGCGCCTCGTGGTGTTGGTTGCCCGCTCGCAACTGAGGATGCGGACTCCGCGTATCGCTGCCACCCGCGGAGGGCGCATCCTCAGATGTGGACTCTGCGCGGCCGTAATGGATCGAAAAGTGGATCGGGACGCGGGTTGCCAACCCGCGCTACAACAAGCCAACTGCCCGCCGGAAACTGTTTTCCGGCGGGCAGTTGGCGCGGCTCCAGAGAGAAACGGGGAACTAGGACAGGCTGACGCTGCCCGGCAGGTCAACGGTGCGATAACCCTTCAAGTCGACGTAGACGTTGCCCGCCTCGTCAACCACCTGGGCGTTGTAGCTTGCGCCGCCATCGATGGCCTCGACCCGCGCATATAAGCGCCGGCCCGCGGCCTCTTGCGGTTGGCGGTAGGCTGTCACCGCGCCGATGCCCAGCGGCAAGGCCATCGTGCCGTTCGTCTGGATGTCCCACACGCCGGCCGTCTGGAAGCACAACTCGATCAGCCGCGGGGCCAGCACCGAAGCAGTGTCGGCCGGGTCGGTGTTGGGCGGCAGCCCATCAGTCATCAGACCGATGGCCGTCTGTCCCTCTACACCGGCCCGCTCCAGCACCTGGTAGGCCGGGCCGTGGAAGTAGACGCGGTAGATGGCGTCGGCGGCGATGGGCAGCGACTCGGCCGCCGGCGGCGTGAAGTCGACTGCCGGCGCGTCCAACTCGCGGGCCAGCAGGACGTTGGCCGTGAAGTGCAGCTTCACCTGCGGCGGCAGGCCGGGCTGGCCCAGTTCGCGCCGCGAGTGCAACGCGGCGCGGACGATCAGGCCGTCGGCCGTCGCTTCGGCGAAGCCGCTCAGGTACAGCGTCTGCGGCTCCATGCGGTAGAACTTGAACGGGGCGTGGAACTGCTCATCGAAGACGGCCGCCACCCGGTAGCCGGGGGCCAGCGCCTGCGCCAGTTGCCCGAACGCCTCCGTGCCCATGACACCGGGCAGCAGCGGCGTGCCGTCCATGGCGTGGTCGTAGAGGAACGGTTGCGCCTGGGGATCGAGCGTCGTCGCCACCTCCAGCCCGCCATAGAGCTTGGCCGCGGTCACCTGGCCCAGCATCAGCAGTTGCGGCTGCCGCGCCGCCAGCCAGGCGTTGGCCTTCTCGGTGTCGAGGCCGCCGGTGGCGTCCCACTCGGCGGCCATGATGCCCAGCCGGCCGCCGACGACGATCTCGCCGCGGTAGCCGCCGGCCACAAGCTCGCGCCGCACGGTGGGCACGCCGGCCGAGGGCGGCAGCATGTCGATGCCGGCCATCTCCATGATGCGCGGGATGGAGCCGCGGGTGGCCATGCCGATCTCGCCCCAGGCCGTCCAGTCGATGACGATGCCTTTCGTCTCCGGCCGCCAACGGCGCAGGCTGCTCGTCAGCTTGCACAGCAGGTCGTTGGCCGCGCTGTAGTCGGTCTGGCCGTTGTTGCCGAAGCGCCCGGCGACCGAGCTGAAGGCGACCGTCGCGCCGATGGGCAAGCCCTGGGCGGCGCTCAGCAGGCTGAAGAAGCCGTCGGCCTTGATGTCGAAGACGAGGCTGAACTGATTGAAGTCTTTGTCGGGCAGCGACCGGCTGATCTCGATGCCGCCGGCGTGGACGAGCACATCGAGCTTGCCGTGGCGCTCGCGGATCTCCTCGACGACGGCGGCCAGCGCCGGGCCGTCGAGCAGGTTGACGCTGCGGTAGTAGGCCAGGCCGCCGGCCGCTTCGACCGACTCGATGGCCCGCAGGGCGGCCTCGTTGCGCTCCACGACCATGATCTGCTTGTCGATCTGCGCCGGGGTGACCTTCTCACCTTTGGCCTTGGCCGCGGCGATCAGGTGGCCTTTGAGCGCATCCTTGCCCTGGCGGAAGAGAGCGATCTGCGGGTCGTCCTGGGCCGGTTCGGGAACCAGGTCGAGCAGGTAGAACGCGCCGCCACTGGCCGCGGCCAGGTCGCCGATGATGGCGCTGGTGATGCCGCCGGCCGCGCCGGTGACGAGGAAGACGCTGTCCTTGTCCAGCGTCAGCCCCGCGCCGCCGTCGGCCGCCGGGCGCTCGACCAGGGTCACGGTGGTGCGCTCGTCGTTGTAGTAGCCGACCTCGACGATGCCGGGGTCGCTGAGCGTCTCGGCGATGAGCAGGTCGGCCGGGGCGGCCGTCTTGCGGCCCATCTCGAAGTCGACGACCTTCACCAGCGCGTCACCGCGCTCGCGCTTGTAGGCCTTGCAGAAGCCGGCCACTGCGCCACCCAGCGGGGCCGTTGCGCCGTCGGGGCCGTAGCCGTGCAGCCCGCCCAGCCGCGTGGCGCTGACCAGGAACGTGCCCGGCGCGCTGACGGCGTCGTAGAGGGCGCGCATCGTCGTGTAGAGGTTCTTAACCCGCGCGCGGTTGGCCTCGCGCCAGGCGTCAGGTCCATCTCTTCCAGCGCCGGCTCAACGTCGAGCGCGGGCAGCCAGTAGACGCCCTGGATGGGGCCGTCGGCCAGCCAGACGGCCAGTTGGGCTTCCAGCGCCTCGGCCAGCGGCGGTTCGTCGATGACCAGCGCCGTCGCGCCCAGCTTCTCCAGCCGGCTGACCAGCGCCTTGCCCACGCCGCCGCGGTCGAGCATGACCACGACGCGGCTGTCGGCGTTGAGCGTCACACCGGTCGGCTGGCACAGGTCGAGGGATGGCCGCAGCGCCGGGACGGGGATGCGGCGGGGCATCGTGTCGGCGTCGGCCAGCGAATACTGAGTGGCGGGCGGCGAGTGAGGGGCCACTTGCTCAAAAGGGCGCGTACTCTCCGGCACGGCTGCGCCCTCTCCCCTACCCTCTCCCGAAGGGCGAGGGGGTTGGCTCGCCTGCTCTGCCAGCTCGGGCCGCATGGCGTAGACGAAGCCGATGACCGCGCCGAGGGTCGGATAGTCGCGCAGCTTCAGGTCGTCGCGGCGCGGGATGTCGAAGGCGTTGCGGATGGCCTGGAAGGTCTCGGCCTGCTTGACGGTGTCGATGCCGAGATCGGCTTCCATGTCAAGGTCAAGCTCCAGCATCTCCAGCGGGTAGCCGGTCTGGGCGGCGACGATCTCCAGCACCTTGTCAGTCACGGGATCGACCGCCGGCGACTGACCGCCGACCGCTGCCTGAACTGTGGGTGTGGCGATTGGCTCCGGCTGAGCGGCGGTCGGCGGTCGGTGGTCGGCCGTCGCCGCTGCCAGATCAGGCCGCATGGCGTAGACGAAGCCAATGACCGCGCCCAGCGTCGGGTAGTCGCGCAGCTTCAGGTCGTCGCGGCGGGGGATGTCGAAGGCGTTGCGGATGGCCTGGAAGGTCTCGGCCTGCTTGACGGTGTCGATGCCCAGGTCGGCCTCCATGTCGAGGTCAAGCTCCAGCATCTCCAACGGGTAGCCGGTCTGCGCGGCGACGATCTCCAGCACCTTGTCAGTCACGGGATCGACCGCCGGCGACTGACCGCCGACCGCTGCCTGAACTGTGGGTGTGGCGATTGGCTCCGGCTGAGCGGCGGTCGGCGGTCGGTGGTCGGCCGTCGCCGCTGCCAGATCCAGGCCGCATGGCGTAGACGAAGCCAATGACCGCGCCGAGGGTCGGGTAGTCGCGCAGCTTCAGGTCGTCGCGGCGGGGGATGTCGAAGGCGTTGCGGATGGCCTGGAAGGTCTCGGCCTGCTTGACGGTGTCGATGCCCAGGTCGGCTTCCATGTCGAGGTCAAGCTCCAGCATCTCCAGCGGGTAGCCGGTCTGCGCGGCGACGATCTCCAGCACCTTGTCAGTCACGGGATCGACCGCCGGCGACTGACCGCCGACCGCTGCCTGAACTGTGGATGTGGCGATTGGCTCCGGCTGAGCGGCGGTCGGCGGTCGGTGGTCGGCCGTCGCCGCTGCCAGATCGGGCCGCATGGCGTAGACGAAGCCGATGACCGCGCCGAGGGTCGGGTAGTCGCGCAGCTTCAGGTCGTCGCGGCGGGGGATGTCAAAGGCATTGCGGATGGCCTGGAAGGTCTCGGCCTGCTTGACGGTGTCGATGCCGAGATCGGCTTCCATGTCAAGGTCAAGCTCCAGCATCTCCAGCGGGTAGCCGGTCTGCGCGGCGACGATGGCCAGCACCTTTTCGATGACCGGATCGGCCGCCGGGGCGGGAGCCGCTACCGGCTCCGGCGCGGCCACGGGTTGGGCCGCGGCCACAACCGGTTGCGGCTGCGGCGCGGGGGCGGCGACAGGTTGCGGAACGGACTGCGGCGCGGGCGTCGGCGCAATGACGATCGGGGCCGGGGCGGGGGCCGCGGCTTGTTGCGGCTGCGGCGCGGCGACGGGCTTGCCGTTGCCGGACGGCGGCGCGACGGGGGCCGGCTTAGCCACCGGCGGGATGACCATCCGTGCCGGGAACTCGACCGCCGTGGCCTCGGCGCTGACCAGGGCGCGGACAATCGGGCCGGTGCCCGGCTGCCAGCGGTTGGGCGCGGGCGTGCGTGGCGGGTTGCCCTGGGCGGCCACGCGCAGGGTGCGCTTGACCACCTCGGTTTCGGCCGTGTCATAGCCGCTGATGTCGGCCAGCCAGCGGCGGTAGGCGGGCTTGTTGTCCACGCGATCCGGCCCGCCGGGGATGCGGCGGGTGAAGGTCAGCGCGATCTGCGAGCCAAAGCCGGCCCCCAGATGGATGGCGTACTGCACCGGGTAGCGGCCGCCGCGACTCAGGTTCAGCGGGCCAAGGTCGGGATCGACCTCGCGGAAGTTGGGCACGGGCGGGACGATGCCGTACTCCAGAATCTTGACGGCGATCACGTCCTCGACGCCGACGCCCATGGCATGGCCGGTGAAGCCCTTGGTGTTGGCGATGATGATGCTGTTGGCCGACTCGCCGAAGGTGTGGCGCAGGGCCGTGACCTCGGCCGAGGCGCTGCCGCCGCGGGCCGGGGTGAACGTCTCGTGGGACATGAAGACTGTCTGCGGGGCGATGGCGTGGCGGTTCAGGCCGAAGCGGCGTTCGCCGGCGGCCACCAGGCTCTCCATGACCATGGCGATGTGGTTGACGTCCAGCCGCGTGCCGTGGAAGGCGCTGTTGTTCGTTTCACTGCTCAATAGCTCAACGATGCCGCGCATACCGCGCTCGCGGACGGCGTCCTCGCTCTCGACGACGAGAGCGCAGGCGCCCATGCCCATGATCGTGCCGTGGCGGCGCTTGTCGAAGGGCAGGGCGGCTTCGGCCACCTGGTCTTTGGTCGTGGCCGCGCCGACGGACAGGAAGCCCGCGCCGACCCACTCCATCAGGTGGTCGCCGGTTACGTCGTCGCCGCCGACGACGACCACGCGACGGCAACGGCCGCTGCGGATCCAGTCCTCGGCGATGGAAATGGCCTGGGCCGTGCTGGCGCAGGCGGCGTTGACCTGGGTGTTGGGGCCGCGCGCGCCGATGTACTGGGCCAGTTGGCTGTGGCCCATCGACAGGATGCGGAAGAGGAAGCGGCGGTCGAAGACGTAAGGCTCGCGCTCCAACTGATCGCGCAGTGTTTCAATGCGCCGCGCGATCTCGTTCAGCGTGGCGCTGTCGGCGCTGTAGTTGCGCAGGTCTTCCAGCATCTCCAACTGCTGCTTGCGGCTGAGCCAGGTGTGGTAGCGGGTGAACTCATCGGCGAAGCGGTCGCCACCGGGGAAGGCGCTGGCGAAGATGACGCCGGTGTCGTCGCGCATCGCTTCGGGCAGCATCCAGCGCTCGGGCAGATACTTGCCGGTGCTGGTGCGCTTGTAGGTCTGCACCAGGGGGATGCCCGCCTCGCGCAGCGCGTCGATGCCGGCGGCCATCGCCAGTTGCGAGGTGATGTCCAGCGCTTCGACCAGTTCGGCCGGAATGCCGTACTCTTCGGTCAGGTCGAACGGGCCGGGGCGGCCGGCCAGCTTGATCACTTCGGCCGGGTCGGAGATGGTCTCGAAGCGGCCGCTGCCGTCCTCACCCTTCACAATCCGCGTGATCTGCTTCTGGACGATGAGGTTGCGGAAGCGCTCCGGGATGAGGTCGACGAACTGCTCGCCGCGCAGGATGCGCAGGGCATTATCGGGGTCCATCACCGGCTTGTTAGCGCCGGGTAGGCCTAGCCCCGTGCCGCTGATGACGACGGAGCCAAGGGGCGTCTCGTTGCGGTCATAGGCGCGCCGTGGGGCGGCCTGACCGTTGTTCTGGAGCAGTTGCGCCAGCGTTTGGGCCAGCGCGTCAAGCGATTCGGTCGCTGGTTGCGGGTTGTTGTTCATATCGTTCCGCTGCTTGGTCGTAGGTTGCTGGTTCTGACCACCGGCCACTGGCCACTGACCACTGGCCACTGTAACCGGGCGTTGGTCGTTAGTCGTTGGTTGTGCCGACTGGCCACTGGCCACTGACCACTGGTCACTATCCACTGCGCCAAAGCCGGCGGCGTAGAGGCCGCACAGGGCCTGGTTGAAGCTCGGCAGCTCGCCGTTCTTGGGGTGGTTGGTCATCAGGGCGACCACGTCGTCGCGCTCGCCGAACACGTCCTTGACGAAGCCGCGCAGGGCGCGCTTGGGGCCGACTTCGACGAAGACCCGCGCGCCGGCGGCGTGCATCGTCTGCAATCCCTTCACCCACTGCACCGGCGAGGCGATCTGCTTCTCCAGCAGGTCTTTGATCTCGGTCACGCCGGCCGGGTAGAACTCGCCGGTGACGTTGGCCACCAGCGGCAGGCGCGGCGGGGTGATGTGCATGCGGTCGAGCATCTTGCGCAGCGGCGCGCTGGCCGGGGCGACGATGCGGGTGTGGAAGGCGTGGCTGACCGGCAGTTGCATCGCCTGGTAGCCGCGCTCCTGGAAGAGCTTGATGGCTTTCTCGACGGCCTTGCTGTTGCCGCCGATGACCGATTGGGTGTTGCTGTTGATGTTGGCCGGGACGACGTAGCCGTCGATCTCGGCCAGCGTGGCCTCGACGACCTCGTAGGGGGCCAGGACGGCGGCCATCCAGCCGTTGTCGTCCATCTTGACCCGCGCCATCTCGCGGCCGCGGCCGGCGGCGGCTTCCAGCGCTTCGGCAAAGGGCAGGATGCCGGCGGCGACCAGCGCGCCATACTCGCCCAGCGAGTGGCCCATGACCATGTCGGGCGCGAAGCCGTAGTCGGCCAGCAGCCGGCGGATGGCCTCGTCCAGCGTCAGCATGGCCGGCTGGGTGATCTCGGTCTGCATCAGGTCGAAGTTGGCCTGGTTGACGGCCGCTTTGTCGTCGCTGTCGATGAAGATGTAGCTGCTGAGCGGGCGGCCGAGAATGGGCTGCATGATGGCGTCGGCCTCGTCCAGCGTGGCCTTGACCGTGGGCGAGAAGGTGGCCAACTCGCGGCCCATGTTGACGTACTGGCTGCCCTGGCCGGGGAAGAGGAAGGCCAGCTTGCCCGGCTGGGGGCCGTGGCCGCGGAAGATGCCTTGCGCTTCCATGGCCTTCCACGCCTGCGGCGTGTCGAAGCCCATGACCTTGCGCGCCTTCTGCACCCGGTCGACCAGTTCGGCGTGGTCGCCGAAGTCGATGACCAGGCGCTCCTTGGCGCGGATGTCCACGGCCTTCGGTAGCTCGAACGGCGGCGTCCAACCGGCCTCGACACGACGGGTCACTTCGTCCAGCTTGTCTTTCAGTTCGTCGGGTGTGTTGGCGCCGAGGGCGAGGATGCCACGCGGCGGGGCGGGTGGCGTGTGGCGAGTGGCGGGTGCAGAACCCTCTCCCCTACCCTCTCCCAAAGGGCGAGGAAGTTCGACCCCTGCGCCACGGCCGACAGCGACGCCGGCATACTGCTTCGGCCGCTGCGTCAGCATCCCCGGCACGTGCTCTTCCATCACCAGATGGAAGTTCGTGCCGCCGAAGCCGTAGGCGCTGACGCCGGCGCGGCGGGGCAGGCCGTCGCGCGTCGTCCATTCGCGGGCGTCGTTGACCAGGTAAAACGGGCTGTGGGCGAAGTCGATGTTGGGGTTGGCCGGGTCGGCGTTGAGCGTCGGCGGCAGGATTTTGTGGTGCAGCGCCAGGGCCGTCTTCAGCAGGCCGGCCGCGCCCGCCCCGGCCTTCAGGTGGCCGATGTTGCTCTTGGCCGAGCCGAGGCCAATGCTGCCGCGCGGCGCGCCGCTGAAGGTCGCGGCCAGGCTCTCCACCTCGACCACGTCGCCGACGCGGGTGCTGGTGCCGTGGGCCTCGACCAGGGTGGCCGTGGCCGGGTCTAGCTCGGCCGCTTCCCAGGCGCGCTGCACGGCCAACTGCTGGCCGATGGGGTTGGGGGCGGTGATGCCCTTGCCCTTGCCGTCGCTGCTGCCGGCCACGCCGCGGATGACGGCGTAGATTGTGTCGCCGGCGCGCTCGGCGTCTTCCAGGCGCTTCAGCAGGAACGCGCCCGCGCCTTCGCCCATGACGAAGCCATCGGCCCCAACGCCGAAGGGGCGCGTGCCGGTGGCGCTGAGGGCGCCGATCTTGCAGAACTTGACGAACGACGACGCGCCCATGTTGCGGTCAACGCCGCCGGTCAGCACCGCGTCCACCTTGTGCTCGGTCAGCAGCTCGACGGCCGCCTCGACGGCGGCGAAGCTGCTGGCGCAGGCGGCGTCGGTGATGAAGTTCGGGCCGCGCAAGTTGAGGATGTTGGCGATGCGGCCGGAGACGATGTTGGCCAGTTCGCCGGGCATGGAGTCTTCGGTGATGGTCGGCAAGGTCCGATCCATCACCGCGTGGAACTGCTCCATCAACGCCAATTGTGTATTAGACGGCAGCCGCTGGAATTCGGGCGCGGCGCGCAGCCAGTTGGCGTACTCGGGGAAGGCGATGCGCTGCGTGGTGATGTAGTGCAGCTCGCCGCCCATAGCCGTGCCCAGGATGACGCCGGTGCGCTCGGTGTCGAGCGGGCGGTCGGGGTAGCCGTAGTCGGCCAACGCCTCGGCGGCGATGGTGATGGCCCACTGCTGCCCCTCGTCCATCGCCGCGGCGACGCGCGGCGGCAGGCGGAAGCGCTTCCAGTCGAACTCAAAGCCCCGCACCCAGCCGCCGATCTTGCTGTAGGTCTTGTCCGGCGCTTTGGGGTCGGGGTCGTAGTAGTCGGCGATGCTCCAACGGTCGGCCGGCGTCTCGGTGATACTGTAGCGCTTGCCGGTGATGTTGTTCCAGAAGGCGGCGGCGTTCGGCGCGTCGGGCAACATGGCCCCGACGCCGACGATGGCGATAGCGCGCTCTGCTGAATCCATTTCTTGTTCCCCTTTGAAGAGTAGTTATCCGCAGATTGGGCAGATTGGGCAGATTTTCAAGCGATCTCTTCTTCTGAAATCTGCTAAATCTGCCCAATCTGCGGATCAATATCTGCTATTTGAACGCGGCGTTGAGTTGGTCGCGGGCGAAGTTCATGTCGTCGATGAGGCCGGTCTGCGCGGCGTAGATGCCGGGCAGGTTCAGCGAGGCGGCGAGGTTCGGGTCGGTCTGGCCGGCGCCAATGGCCCATTGCAGGCCGTCGGTGGCGACCTTCAGGGCGGCAGCGCGGCCGTGGATGCGGGCCAATGCCTGCCGCGTCGGCACGTCGAGGTGAATGGCCTCGGTCGGCTTGGCGCAGACGCGCTCGGCAAAGACGGCCGCCGTCTCGGCCCAGGCGATGATCTCGCCCAGGCGGAAGAGGACGTGCTGGTTGCGCGTCAGCCGGTCGAGCCGGGCGCGCTCCAGGATGACGGCCAGGGCGCGCAACGCCAGCGCGGCGTAGTTGGCGCCGTTGTGCGGCTCGGCGGCGTGCAGCGTGTCGAGGCGGGCGGCCCACTCCTTGTAGAACGCGCCCTGTGTCTTCAGGTGCTGCTGCCAGCGGTCGCGGCTGATGGTCCACTCCATGATCTCCGACGTGCCTTCGTAGATGCAGGTGATGCGCACGTCGCGCTTGATCTTCTCGACCATGTACTCTTTGGTGTAGCCGTAGCCGCCGAGGGCCTGGATGGCGTCTTCGGCCGCCTTGTTGCCCGACTCGGTGGCCATGTACTTGGCCACGGCCCCTTCGGTCTGCAACCCCTCTTCGCCGCTGTCCAGCCGTTCGGCCACCCACTCGATGTAGGTGCGGGCCGCTTCCAGCCGCGCCGCGTTGGGGACGATGAGCTTGTGGGTGTAGCCCTGCTTCTCGCTCAGCGGCGCGCCGCCCTGGATGCGCTCGTGGGAGTAGCGGATGGCGCGGCGCAGCGCTTCCCAGCCCGCGCCCAGGCCGAACGCGCCGACCATGAGGCGGGTGTAGCCGAAGACGGCTTGCGCCTGGGCCAGCCCCTGCCCCTCGACGCCGCCGATGAGCCGGTCGGCCGGGACGTACACGTCTTCCAGGAAGAGGGCGGCGGTGTTGCTGGCGCGGATGCCGTGCTTGTCTTCCGGCTTGCCATAGCTGAAGCCGGGCGCGTCGCGCTCGACGACGAACCACGACGGCCCGCCGGGGGCCAGGGCCAGGATGGTGTAGAGGTCGGCCACCGCGCCGTTGCTGATCCACTGCTTGCGGCCGGTGATGTGGTAGCCGGTGACGCGCCGTTCTCCTGCACGGGCACGGCCTTGGTGCTCAGCGAGGCCAGGTCGCTGCCGGCCTGCGGCTCGGTCGCGCCATAGGCCATCAGCAGCGCCTCGTCGGCCACGCGGCCCATCCAGTGGGCCTTTCTGCTCCGGCGTGCCGCCGACGCGGATGGGGTCAGAGCCGAGGAAGGTGGCCAGGACGCCGGTAGCCACGCCCAGGTCGATGGAGGCCATCAGCTCGGAGACGCGATAGATGTCATACGCGCCGCCGCCCAGGCCACCCAGTTCTTCCGGGATGAAGAGCAAATGCAGACCCAGTTGCGACGGGTCATTGAGTTCTTTCAAGACCTCTTCGGGGAAGCGGTCTTCGTGATCGAGCTTGAGCAAGTAGTCCGTCGTCAGCTTGCGCTCGGCATACTTGCGCAAGGTATCGAGGATCATCTCGCGTGTTTCGCTGTCTAATCCTGCACCAGCCATGTCATTCTCCTTCAGTGTAACAGTGGGCCACGCGACGACAGAGTAGGGCGGTCGGTGGAGGGCAACCGTCGTCAGCCCAGGGCGAGCGTATAGGTCTAGTCTCGCGTGCCTGGACTATATTCTACGGAAGGAAAGGTATGACTATTAGTGACAAATGTAATGGAAATCAGGGTCAAAAGGCATGATGCAGTGTGTCATGAGAGAGGAAGTGCCCTCGACAGGACTCGAACCTGTGCATCCGGCTTCGGAGGCCGGCACTCTATCCTCTGAGTTACGAGGGCGATAGGCGCATTGTCCCATAAGTAGCCGCGCGCGTCAACTGCCGCCGCTGTCGTGACTGCACGGTGAAGACCTGACAGGGAGCGGCCACCGGCATTTAAGGGATAGATGAATTTACCGGCCGCCCACCTGTCAGGTCTGAATGGATCAGTAAGAAGCCCTGCCCCCTAACGCGCTATAATGAGGACCATGGCTAACCTGCGCGAAATCACGCCGCGCCCGAGCCGGCCATTCTATTGGCGGCTGCTCCTGCTGATCGCCTTAACCTTGGCCGCCTGTGACGTGCGGCCGACAACGGAAACCGCGCCGACCACTGTCACCGCAACTCCGCCAGCCTCGGCCGCCACGCCCACGGACGCGGTGGAGCCGCCCACAGTCGCGCCAACCGACGCGGCTGAGCCGGCCACACCAGCCGCCACGGCCACCGCACCCGCTACGCCGACCGCCACAGCCACACTGGCCCTACCGGCCACGGCCGCCGCGCCCCAGGCCCTCCTCTTTGCCCGCGCCGACGACCTCTATCGCGCCGACGCCGACGGCGGGCGGGTCGAGCGGTTGACCACGGGCGGCTTGCTAGGTTGGGGCATGGCCGCGGGCGATGATGCCTGGTGGGTCAACGCCCTGACGCTGACGCCGCGGGTCTCGCCCGACGGCCGCCGCGTAGCCTTCTCGCCCGATGGTAATTCGGTGGTGGTCATTGACGCGCGGAACCCAGCCGCCGCGCCGCTGACCCTGCCCGGCTCGGCCGTCTTCGTTTGGTCGCCCGATTCGCGCCGTTTGGCCGCCGCCACCCACGCCGGCGAGACCCAGCGGGCGCAGTTGGTCGTCTACGACCTCGACACGGGCGCGACGACGCCGCTGCTCGGCGAACTCGTGGCCGACATCGCCGCGCTGGTCTGGTCGCCCGATGGGCAGCGCGTCGCCTTCGGCTGCTGCTTCGCCGACGACACCGGGGCCAACGGCGAATACCTGGGCACGAGCACCGGGCAAGTGTATGTGGCCGACCTGGAGTCGAGCGCGGTAACAAGGGCGGGCGAGTTGGGGCGTTCGGTGGCCGGTGGAGTGGAGGCGCTCTGCTGGACGGCCGACAGCCGGCTGGCCGGCTACGAGGGCGGGCCGGCGGACGGCCGGCACTGCTCGACGCCGCCCGACCACAGCATTTCGCCCGACGGGCAGCGGCGCTTCACGGTCAGCGGCCCGCCGCAACCGACGGAGGACAGCGTCAATCAGTTGGTCGTTGAGGAGCTGGCGACGGGCGAGACGTGGCAACGCCCTCTAGAGGGCGACCTGTGGCCCATCGCCTGGTCGCCGGATGGGCAGTTCATCCTGCTGGACGACAGCGGCGCGGCGACGCCCATCTGGCGTCTGGCCGCGTCCGGCACGGGCGAGGTTGAGGTGCTCATCGACGATGGCCGCCTGTTGCCAGCCACCATCCAACCCGTGCCGACCGACGCGCTACTCTTCTACCACTCCGACGGCCACCTCTATCTCTATACTGTAGCCCTCGGCGGCGGCCAAAGCCGGCGCTTGACGACGCAGCCATTGGCCGGGGCGAACGAACCTTTCGTCGTGGACACGGCCGTCGGCCTCGCCCCGCCCGTCGTGTCGCCCGATAGCCGCTTGTTGGCGCTCAGGGGCCACTGGGGTGGGGCGGCCGTTCTCGACATGGTCACGGGGGAGGTAATTGGCATTGGCCGCGGCCAGGCAATGCAGTCGCCCAGTTGGTCGCCCGACAGCCGGCAGTTGGCCTACGTGACGCAAGATGACCGCCTGTGCATCTACAACCTGAACGATGAGCCGGACGACTGCCCCTTTGCGCCCGAGGGCCTATTGATGGAGGCCGCCTGGTCGCCCACCGGTTCGCTGATCGCCGCGGCCGTCGTTACGCCACCGGTGGAGGGCAGTTCCGACTGTTGCGACGGCCGGGTGTGGCTGGTCGACGCGGCGACCGGCGCGGCCACCGATGTTGCCGGCTTTATTACCGGCTTGGAATATGCGCTCGGCGAAGCGTTCCAATGGCTGGCCGACAGCTCCGGGCTGGCCATCAAGCGCACCGGCGACAGCGGCGGCAGCGCGATCTATCGGCCTGGGGACGGCTCAGTCGTGGCGTTCGACGAGTGGATCGTGGATATAGCGCCGGGCGGCGGCACGGTGTTGCACCCCTCCGGCGCGATGAGCGCCATTGACGGCACGGCGCTGGCTCCTCTACCCGGCGCGGACGGCTGCGCCGAGTTCGTCAACATCGCCCACGCCTGGTCGCCGGACGGCCGCCTGGCTTATACCCTGCGCTGCGGCTTCGACAACCCGCCAGCGGGGGCCAACGTGCTGACGGTCACCGACCCGGCCACGGGCGTGGTCGAATGGCAGCGGGAGTTGGCGGCGGGCGTGTTCCCGGCCGGCTGGTCGCCCGATGGGCAGTTCATTCTGCTGGATGACGCCGCCACCGCGTCGCCTATCTGGCGGCTGGCGGCCGATGGGTCGGGTGACCTGGAAGTCGTGGTCGATGATGGGCGTCTATTGGAACTCGTTCCGGTTGGGGAGTAATGGTGATAAAGCGAGCAAGAAAAGAACCTCACGCTAAGATGGCGGGGGGCGGGGCGGGGGTCGGGGGGGGGTTGAAAGAAGGGTGGGGGGGCAGCCTTCCGCAAGGGCGGCTTGGCCGTCGGGGGGGCCAGAAGGGGGGGAGCGCCGGGGGGGCTTCGAGGCCACACCCCCCATTACCTTGTCTACAACGGCAATCCGACGGGCCACGTCCGCTGCGACCGAATAAACCAAGGCGATCATCTCATCCTTCATCTCTCCGCTTAACTCCCAGCGCAACGACCGCTCGATGAGGGGCCGCCAGCGTGGGTCTTGTGTCCGCAGCGCCCACTCGGCCGCCGCCCGCTTGCTGACCACTTCGCCCCGCTCCAGCGCGTAAAGCGCCCGGCACATCGTCAGAGCAATAAAGCTCAGCCCGCCGGGGGGAGCGGCGTGGATGGTGGCCACGGCGTCGGCCGTGCCCCACCACGAGCGCAGCACCTCGGTCGTCGCCCGGCGCACGTCGTCGGGCGAGACGGGGTCGATGAGCGTCGCCGGCGGCGGGCCGAACAGCGCGATGCCATGTTCGCGCACGGTGAAGCGGTGGATGACCCAATCGCTGTGATGGGTCTTATACTTCAGCACCTCGTCCGATCCGCGCTCCAGGTTGGCGAAGGTGGCGTCGGCCGGGTCGTGGCGGCGCAGGGCGGGCCGGGGGATGTAGCTGCCCTCCAGTTCGGTGGCGAAGGGACGGCCGCTGTCGCGCATCTGCCGGTGCATGGCCGCCAGGGCGTCGAACTGCGCCGCCGACAACGGTCGGGCGATGGCGGCGATGAAGTCCACGTCGCTCGTCGCCGGGTCGAAGTCGCCCAGGGCCAGCGAGCCGTCGAGGTAGAGGCCGATCAGGTCGCCGCCCAGAATCGCCCGCATTTGCGCCAATAGGTCGGCCAGCAGGACGTTGACTGTCGGGAAAGGCGTAGGGTCGGACATACGAAGAATAGAACCACAGATTACGCCGATTACACAGATTCCCCAGAATCTGTGTAATCGGCGTAATCTGTGGTTTTATGCCCCGAGGGGAATGGCCACGCCCACCAGCAGCGCGCCCACGCCCATGACCAGCAATCCCGTTCGCCACCGACTCATGCCCGTGTAGCGCCCCCACTCATAGCCGGCGGCGAACAGGACAATGAAGGACACGATATTGGACAGGCGAATGGCCAGGGGATAGTTGCTAGGGAAGATGAACAGCGGCAGAAACGATGGCATTACGGCCAATATGGCGATGAGAACCGAGGCCAGCCCGCCCGTCAGGTCTTCGCGCTTCAGACCGACCGCGCGCGGCTGGCTGGTCCGCAGATGGTCGAGGATGTCTTCATAGAGCGTCCGGCGCTGCTCTTCCCCCGTGATCGGCTCCATCATATAGTCGAACTCGTCGGCGATGGCCGACACTGCCTCGTCCGCGGTGTGGGCCGCCTGGATGTGCCACAGCAGGCGGTGGCGCTCGCTACGTCCCAGCACCTGGAACAGGGCGTACATGATGCCGTCAATGATGCCCCAGGCTATCGCCGCTCCCAGCGCGGCCCAAACCAGGTCCTTGACGTACTCGTTGGTAACGGGTTGCCCATCGCCGATGATGAAGATGCGGAAGGCCAGGGTGAACGTCAGAAGAATGAGGACGCTGAAAATGACCTCGGACAGCGTATCAATGGGATCGAGCAGATGGGCCATGAAGCCTGCGTGCGGCTTCTGGCGGCGTCGGGCGCGGGTGTGGATTCGGGCGGACATAGGCTTAGCGGATCAATTCATTCACGATTCTAGTGTACCCTCTCACGCTAAGCTATCATTGCCCTAGTTGGCCAACAACGTTAGCGGGAAGAGAAGCCAATGGACACAACATTGCATAACTCGAAGAACGAGGTCGATATGGCCTACATTTCAACCAGCCGCTTTCCGCCAGCGGAGACGGTGCAAGCACTGGTGGACGAAGCTTATAACCTCTATCGGACGAACGACGACGGCGCGAACGCCGCCCACTATCCGGCCCTGGCTGACGTGCCCCGCCATCTGTTCGGCCTGTGCGTGGCCGAGGTCAGTGGACGGCTGTTCACGGCCGGCGATGCCGACTACCCGTTCTCGATGATGAGCGTGGCCAAGCCGTTCACCTTTGCCCTGGTCTGCGCGTCCATCGGCGTCGCCGCGGCGCGCTCGAAGCTGGGGCTGAACGCCACCGGCCTGCCATTCAACTCGATCATGGCCGTTGAGCTGCACCCTCAGCGGTTGACCAATCCGATGGTCAACTCCGGCGCGCTGGCCACGGTCAGCCTGGCTCCCGGCGATACGGCCGCGGCCAAGTGGGCCTTCATCCGTGATGGATTGTCGCGCTTCGCCGGGCGGCCGTTGTCGATCAACGAGGAGATGTTCGCCAGCGCTTCGGTGTCCAACTTCCGCAATCGGGCCATCGCCCGGCTGCTCTATGACTACAAGCGCCTCTACTTCGACCCGGAGGCGACGACCGACGTCTACACCCGCCAGTCGTGCCTCAACGTCACGGCGCGCGACCTGGCCGTCATGGGGGCCACGCTGGCCAACGGCGGCGTCAACCCATTGACGGGCGAGCAGGTCATCGGCGTCGTCAACTGCGAGCGCGTGCTGGCGGTCATGGCCACGGCCGGGATGTATGAGTCCTCCGGCGATTGGCTGTTCGACGTCGGTCTGCCGGCCAAGAGCGGCGTCGGCGGCGGGCTGATCACCGTGGCCCCCGGTAAGGGGGGCTTTGGCGCGTTCTCGCCGCCGCTCGACGCGGCCGGCAACAGTGTGCGCGGCCAGTTGGCGGCCAGGTTCCTCTCCAACCGGCTGGCGATGAACCTCTTCGCGTCGTTGCCCGCGCCGCGGCGCGCCGCGGCGCGGGCTGACGGTTAGCGCGAACCGCGGCGGCGGGCGGCGATCTGCGCCCGCGTGGCCGGCGTCTGTCGCCGCTTGCCGGCGGCTACGGCTCCGCCTGGTTCCACTCCCTCTTCCGGTATCTCGCCCGGCGAATAGTCTGGCAGACCCAGCGACGGGATAATCGCCAGCAAGGCGAAGCCGGCCAGGATCAGGAACGAGGCCCGCAACGCGCGCACGCGGGCGTCTTCGTTAAGGGCTACGGCCTCGTCGACCTGCTCCGGCGTGGCTGTCGTCTCGCTCAGGACAGTTTCCAGTTGATCGTTGCTGATGAAGTTGATCTGGTTCAGATCGACCTGCCGTTGCAGCGAGCGGGGCAGGGATGACTGGCTCAGGCTATTCATGACCATCATGCTCAGCAGCCCAACGGCCACAACGCCGGCAAAGGCCGTGCCGATGGCCGTGGAGAGGTTGTTGGCCACGCCGCGCAGCGCGCCCACGTCGCCGGCCAGCTCCTTGGGCGACGACGTGACCATGATGTTGAACAGCAGCGTCAGCAGCGAACCTTCGCCCAGGCCGACGATGACCAGCCCCAGGATGACCAACGGCGTGCCCCAGTCGTTGCGGATGGTGAACGACAGCAGCGTCAGGCCGACGGCGACGAGGACAAAGGCGACGACAGCGATGCGCCGCGGTGTCAGGCGGGCGTAGAGGCGAACGATCAGGAAGGCCGAGGCGGCGATAGCCAGCGTGTAGGGCACAACGGCCACCGAAGTGAACAGCGACGTGCGCCCCTGGACGATCTGGATGTAGAGCGGAATCATGAAGTTGATCGCCGGGCCGAGCGCGCCGATGACCAGTAAGGCGATGACGGCCGATCGCTCATAGGCCGAATCGAGCACTTCCAGCGACAGCAGCGGCATCCGGCCCGCTTCCGAACGCATGTGGGACCAGGCAAAGAAAGCTTGCAGGAGCAGCAGGCCGCCGACGATGAGCAGGAGCGCCGGCGACAGGCCGACGAGATTGAACGGCGCGGTTGCCTTGGCCAACAGGATACCCCAGGCATTCAGGTTATTGAAGCCGAGACTGAGCAGGATGATGCCTATGGCCGCCAGCGCCGCGCCGGTGAAGTCGATCTTGATGCCCGTCTGGCGTGGGATCGGCTTCAGTCGGAAGCTGAGCAGAAAGACGACCAGCGACAGGAAAAAGAGCAGCCCGAACGAGTAGCGCCAACTGAGCCACGTGCCCAGCAGGCCGGCGACGAAGAACGCCAGCGCGCCGGAGATGGCCGGCGTTCCGGCCAGGATGCCCAACGCCTGGGCCTGCTGCGCGCCGTGGTAGTTGGCGGCGATGAGCACGACCAGCGTCGGCACGAGCGCCGCCGCGGCCAGCCCGGCCAGCGCCTGGGCCAGATTCATGCCGTTGGCGTCGCGGCTCAGGGCCATGACCGCCATCGCCCCGCCATGGAGCAGCGCCGTCACCTGGAAGACCAGCCGCGCGCCCAAGATCTTGCCCAGCTTGGAGCCGACCATGACGAAGGCGGCGACGAAGAGGGAGTAGACGACCAGCGCCGTGCCGACACTGGTGGCTGGAATTCCCAGTTCCTCGACAATCGGCCCCATCGAAACGGGGATGGCGTTGACGTTGAACGCCATCTGGAACTGGGCCAGCACGATGATGACCATCGAAAACCACGATTCGTGCTGGGCGGCAGCCGGGGCGAGGGAGGCAGTTTGTTTGCTCATAGGTGTGTTGATGGATGTCGGCCGGGCCGCCCCGGAGCCGGCTTAGTTAGCGGCCCACAGTTGGGCCAGCTTGATGCACACTTCGGTGGCGCGGCCCATGTCCTGGACGCTGACCCACTCCAGCGGGCCGTGGATCTCCTGCATGCCGGTGAAGACGTTGGGCGTCGGCACGCCCAGTTCCGTCAGGCGCGAGCCGTCGGTGCCGCCGCGGATGGGCATGGAGAACGGCTCCACGCCGACCTGCCGGCACGCTTCCATGGCCAGTTCGACCGGGCGCATGTCGTCTTCCAGCCAATAGCGCATGTTGCGATACTGGGCGGTGACTTCGCAGGTGATGTGGGCGCGTGGTTCGCCGGCGGCCACGGCGGCGCAGACTTTGCGCAGCAGGTCGGCCTGGGCCGCCAGCCCTTCGCGCTCGAAGCCGCGCAGGATGAAGTGCAGGTCGGCCGCCGCCGCCGTGCCGCTCATCTGCACCAGATGGACGAAGCCCTGCCGCCCGGAGGTCGTCTCCGGCGTCAGCGTCGCCTGGGGCATGGTGTCGACGATCTTGGCCGCCAGATGCAGGGCGTTGACCAGCTTGTCCTTGGCCCAGCCGGGGTGGATGGCCACGCCCTGGACGTGGACGCTGGCCACGTCGGCCGAGAAGGTCTCGTAGACCACCTCGCCCAGCGCCGCGCCGTCGAGTGTATAGGCGTATTTGGCCCCCAGGTCGGCCGGCAGGTTGGCGTGGACGCCGCGGCCGATCTCCTCGTCGGGGGTGAAGCCGATGCGGATGGGGCCGTGGGGCAGTTCGGGGTGGGCCAGCAGGTGGCGCGCCGCGGCCATGATGATGGCCACGCCGGCCTTGTCGTCGGCCCCCAGCAGCGTCGTGCCGCTGGCGGTCACGATGTCGTCGCCGACTCTTTCCTTCAGATAGGGCAGGGCGGCGGGCGACAGCACCTGCTCCGGGTCATCGGGCAGGACGATGTCGCCACCGGCGTAGGCGCGGTGGACGATAGGCTTCACGCCGCTGGCGTTGAAGGCCGGCGAGGTATCGACGTGGGCCAGATAGCCGATGGCCGGCACTTCATGCTCGACCGTGGCCGGGATGGTTGCCAGAACCGCGCCGTAGTCGGTCAGCGTCACGTCCTGCGCGCCGATCTCGTTCAGTTCGTCAACGAGCAGCCGTAGCAGGTCAAGTTGAACGGCGGTGCTGGGCGAAGTGGGGGAGGTAGCGTCGGCCTGGGTGTCGATGCGGCAGTAGCGCACCAGGCGATCTTCGACCTCGGCGTCGAATTGCGTTCTCATGGTTGCCTCGTGATTTAGGAGAAGAAACCACAGATTTCGCCGATTAAACAGAGGTAATCTGCGAAATCGGCGTAATCTGTGGTTTCTTACTTCTTTACATGGCCGGCGGGTAGCCGGGGCCGAGCGGAATGCCCAGCACGTACCATAGGATGAACAGGACGATCCAGGCCACGGCCAGGATGGCGGTGTAGGGCAGCATCAAGGCGATGACCGTGCCGATGCCCGTGTCCTTGCGATAGCGCTGCATGACCGTGATGATGAACGGCAGATAGACCATGAGCGGCGTGATGACGTTCATGGGCGAGTCGCCGATGCGATAGGCGGCCAGTACCGTCTGCGGCGCGGTTCCCAGGCGGATGAACAGCGGCACGAAGATGGGCGCGAAGATGGCCCACTTGGGCATGGAGCCGGGGATGATGATGTCCAGCGCCATGATCACGATGATGAAGCCGACCAGCAGTGGGATAGCGCCGATATTGGCCTGTTCCAGCCAACCGGCCAGCGTCACGGCGATGACGTTGGGCATGTTGCTGTAGTTGAAGTAGGCGATGAACTGGCTGATCATCAGCAGCATGAAGACCAGGCCGGCCAGCCCGGCGAAAGTCTTGGTGACGCCACGGATGACGTCGCCGCTGCCCTTGAACGTGCCCGCGCCGTAGCCGTAGCCGATGCCGGCCAGCAGGAAGACGAGCATGATGATGAACAGCAGGCTATCCATGAACGGCGTCGCGCCGATGATGCCGCCCGTCTCCGGATGGCGCAGAGGCGCGCCGGGGAAGATGGTCAGCAGGAAGACGATGAGGACGACAGCTCCAGCGGCTAACCCGGCAAACTTCATGCCGCGGCTTTGCGCGGCTTTGTCCAACACTACATCCGTCCCCACTCCGCCGCTTCCGTCTTCGGGCACATACGCCCCCGCGCGCGGCTCAACGATCTTGTCGGTAATGAGCGCGGCGATGACGCTCAACACGACCGACAGGACGACCTGGAAGTACAGGTTCGACACGATGGTAATCGGCTCGCCGCCGGCCAGGGCAATGGCCTCGTTGGTAATCTCGGTCAGCATCGCGTCGAGCGGCGTGATGAGGATATTGATGGCGAAGATGGCGCTGACGCCACCATAGGCCGCGGCCACGCCTACCAGCGGGTTGCGCTTGACGCTCAGGAAGGCCGCCGCGCCCAATGGGATGAGGATCAGATAGCCGGCGTCGGTGGCCACGCTAGAGAGCACGCCGACAAAGATGATGATGAACGACAGCGCCCAGCGCGGCGAAACCTCCACCAGCTTGTGGATGAGGGCGGTCATCAGCCCTGACTCTTCGGCCACGCCCGCGCCCATCATGGCCACAAAGACCACGGCCACGACGCTGAAGCCGGCGAAGTTGGACACAAACGAGGTGAAGATGAAGCGGATACCCTCCACGTTCAGGAGGCTGCGAATCGCAATCGTCCGCTCCTGAATCTCGAAGTCGGTATCGTACGGCTCGGTGGGGAAGGCTTCCAGCGGCTCGGTGGTGTCAGCATAGAAGTCGGTCTCCACGCCATTGGTGATGGGTACGGCGATCTCTTCGGTGACGCTGACGCCCAGCGCATCCATAATCGCCGACAAAACGATGATGCCGATAATGAGGTACAGGAACATCAGCACTGGGTGGGGGACCTTGTTGCCGAGCCGCTCGACGGCGCCCAGCCAGCCCCCCGTTTTCGGCTTTTCCGTAGCGACAGTTGCCATAATGAACTCCTTTTGATTTCGCGGTAAAAAGTGATAGCTGCAACGGATAATAGGCTTGCCGACGCTCAACCGGCATATTCTGAATCATGCCGGCTGAGCCTCGCCAGAGCGAAAACGGCTAGTAGGAGTAGCCCCTTAGGAACTCGGCCAGCAGGCGCACACCGACGCCTGTGCCACCCTGAACCTCATACGGCTTGGCCGGGCGGTCGGCCCAGGCGGTGCCAGCGATGTCGAGGTGGACGAAAGGGTAGTCGCCGACGAAGGCCGCCAGGAAGGCCCCGGCGGTGATCGACCCGCCGGCCCGGCCGCCGATGTTCTTCAGGTCGGCGATCTCGCTCTTGACCATGTCGTGGTACTCCTGCCACAGCGGCAGTTGCCAGACACGCTCGCCGCTAATCTCGCCGGCCTGGCTGACGCGGTCGGCCAGCGCCTGGTCGGTGGCCATCAGGCCCGTGGCGTGGCTGCCGAGAGCGATGACAATAGCCCCGGTCAGCGTCGATAGCTCGACAATGGCCGCCGGTTCGTAGCGCTGGGCGTAGTGCAGCGCGTCGGACAGGATGATACGCCCTTCGGCGTCGGTGTTGAGCACCTCGATGGTCTTGCCGCTCAGCGTCGTCACGACGTCGCCGGGGCGATAGGCGGTGGCGCTGGGCATGTTCTCGGCCGACGACACCAGCCCGACGACGTGCAACGGCAGCTTTAGTTCGGCGGCGACCTGCATCGCCCCGAAGACGGCCGCCGCGCCGCCCATGTCGGACTTCATTGTGTCCATCGCCTCGGCCGGCTTGATCGACAGGCCGCCGGAGTCGAAGGTCAGCCCCTTGCCGACGAGGCAGATGGTCGGCCCGTCACCGGGCGCGCCGTGCTCCATGACGATGAAGCGCGGGTCGTTGGCCGACCCCTGACCCACGGCCAGAATGCCGCCGAAGCCCTGTTCGGTCAACTGCGCCTTGTCCAGCACCGTCACCTTCAGGCCCAGGCGCTCGCCCAGAGCCAGCGCCTCTTCGCCCATCCGCGCCGGAGTCATAGCGTAGCCGGGGCTGTTGACCAGGTCGCGGGCCAAGGCTACGCCGCGGGCGACGGCCTGGCCGGTGGCCACGCCGGCGGCCATATCGGCGGCGCGTTCGTCACCGCTGTAGACCGTGGCCCGTTCGACGGCGAACGTCTGCTCAGTGGTCAGGCCGGTGCGGTACTTCCAGTAGCGGTAAGCGCCCAGCGCCAGCCCTTCGGCGAAGGCCTGGCCGACGGCGGCGGCGTCGAGCGGCAGGTCATCGACCGCGCCGATGCTCAGCGCGGCCACCTGGAGTTCGCGCGCCCGCCGCACGGCCTCGGCCGCGGCGCGCCGCACGCTCGGCCGTCACCTTGTCGCGTTGGCCCAGGCCGATCAGCAGCAGGCGGCGCGGGGCGACTGCGCCACGGGGATAGAGCACCACTGCCTGCCCCGCCCGACCGCGGAAGTCGTCCGGCTCCAGCAGGCCGGCCGCCTCGTCGGGTAGGGCCGAATCTTCAAACGCGGCCAGGACGCCCAGATCGGAGCCTGCTGCTTGTCGGGGGGGGGGGGGGGGCGAGGCGGGGGGGAGCCTTGAGCGCGTGTTGTTGGCCCTGTTGCTGTCGGGTGCGATGTGTAAGCTAACTTAGTCGTCTGTGGCCAGCGCCAACTCTTCCAGGTAGACGATGGCCGTCTCGATGCCGCGATGGAACATCTCGATGCTGAAGCGCTCGTTGGGCGAGTGCAGCCCGTCGTCGTCCAGGCCATAGCCCATCATGACCACGGGGATGTCCATCAGGTCGGCGATCTCGGCCACGACGGGGATGCTGCCGCCGCCGCGGGTGAAGATCGGCTTCGCGCCCCAGCCCTTCTCGTAGGCGCGGGCCGCGGCCTGCATCTCCGGGATGTCGAACGGGAAGAGGGCCGCCTTGCCGGTCGTCAGCAGGCGCACGTCGACCGTGACCGTCGGCGGGGTGATCGACTCGACGTAGCTCTTCAGCAGGTCGAAGATCTTGTGCGCGTCCTGGTTGCCCACCAGGCGCGAGCTGATCTTGCAGCCCGCGCGCGCCGGGACGATGGTCTTGGGGCCGGGACCGCTCCAGCCGCTCCACAGGCCGTTGATGTCCAGCGTCGGCCGGGCGGAGATGCGCTCGCGGATGTTGTAGCTGGCGTCGCCCCAAATGGCGGGCACGCCGGTGGACTGCTTGTACTGCGCCTCGGTCAGATCGGTCTTGGCGATCATCTCCCGCTCTTCGGCCGTCAGGGGCACGACGTCGTCGTAGAAGCCGGGGATGGCGATGGTGTTGTCGGGGTTGTAGAGCTTGCCCAGGATTTCGACCAGGGCCAGGGCCGGGTTATGCACCGCGCCGCCCCACAGGCCGCTGTGGAGGTCGTCCGATGGGCCGTGGACTTCGATCTCGGCGTAGGTCATGCCGCGCAGGCTGTGGAGGATGGCCGGCTCGTCGATGCTGCGCATGGACGAGTCGCTGATGACGCACACGTCGGCGCGCAGCAGGTCGAGGTGCTCCTTCAGGAAGGGCACCAGGTTGGGCGAGGAGACTTCCTCTTCGCCCTCGATGAGCATCTTGACGTTGACCGGGGCGTGGCCGGCCGTCTTCAGGTAGGACTCCAGCGCCTTGACGTGGATGTAGAGCTGGCCCTTGTCGTCGGTCGCGCCGCGGGCGTAGATTTTGCCGTCCTTCTCGACCGGCGCGAACGGGTCGGTGTGCCAGCCGTCTTCCATCAGGGCGGGCACGACGTCGTAGTGGCCATAGACGAGGATGGTGGGCTTGTCCGGCCCGGCCCCGGTCCACTCGCCGTAGACAACGGGGTGGCCGGCCGTCTCCATGACGGCGACTTTATCCAGGCCAAGGCTGTTGAAGTGGTCGGCCAGCCACTCGGCCATGCGGCGCACGTCACCGGCGTGGGCCGGGTCGGCGCTGAGGCTGGGGATGCGCAACATCTCGTGCAGTTCCTGACGGAACTGCTCGCCATGGGCGCGAGCATACTCGCGGGCAGCGTCACTCAGCAGTGTCATGTCTTGGTGTGCTCCTTTCGACTACTCAATATCGTTAGCGTCAGTGTTGTCGTCTGGCCAGGCGAGACAAGCGCGGGCCTCCAGCGCATGTCCTGGCCTGTGCCTGGCGGGCGCATACGAGCCAAAACTATTCACGTGATAAGATGCAGTACAATGCACCGTCTGGAAGCCGGGCTTCCAGCAAGGTAGCGCATCATATGAAGCTGCTCTATTGAAGAAACACCTTCAGCATGCGTTAAATGATCGTTGCTTAAGCGGCGGAAAGCAGACAATTATCTACCCCTTTTAGGAAGGCGTCAACCGCCGATTCTAGAAAAGCAGCTTCAATCTGTTGAATGAGCAAGCAACTATTCCGTCAGTTGGCGTTATAGTCCCGTAGGGCGTGGTACAACAACGGCCGGAGCGATTGCCAATCGCCCCGGCCGTCTACCTGGTTGCTGTCCGGCCTGCGCCCTACTCAGCCGCCGGCGCTGCCGCGTCTTGTTCCTCGGCCTCTTCGACCTCTTCCGGCTCGACCGGGGCGCGGCCGAAGAGCTTGGCCAGCTCGCCTAAGCCCAGGACAATGCCCGGCGCGCGGGCGGCGAACATCTCGCGCGTGTAGCGCCACTGCCACCAGCCGCCCTCCTTGCCGGGGTAGTTCATGCGCGCTTCGTTGCCCAGCACGAACAGGTCTTGCATGGGGATGATGGCCATGACCGACACCGAGGCGTAGGCCAGGCGGATGAGATCCCAGACGATGTCGCGCCCGCTGACGGACATATAGCGCCGGACGTGGTCGCGCTCTTCCTCGCTGGCGTTCAGATACCAGCCCAGCGTCGTCTCGTTGTCGTGCGTGCCGGTGTAGACGACGGAGTTGGGCACGAAGTTGAACGGCAGGAAGTCGCTGTTCTGTTCGCCGCCAAAGGCGAACTGGAGGATCTTCATGCCGGGGAAGGCGAAGCGGTCGCGCAACTCCTCGACTTCGGGGGTGATGACGCCCAGGTCTTCGGCGATGATGGGCAAATCGCCCATGCGCTCCTGAATGGCCTCGAAGAACGGGATGCCGGGGCCATCGACCCACTGGCCCTTGACGGCCGTCGCCTCGCTGGCCGGAATCTCCCAGTAGCCGGCGAAGCCGCGGAAGTGGTCGATGCGGGCGATGTCGGCCTGCACCAGATTCATGTGGATGCGCTGCGCCCACCAGCCGTAGTTGTCGGCGGCCATCTTGTCCCAGCGATAGAGCGGGTTGCCCCAGCGCTGGCCGGTCTCGCTGAAGTAGTCGGGCGGCACGCCGGCCACGACGGAGGGGGAGCCGTCTTTGTTCAGGTAGAACAGCTCCGGGTGCGACCAGGCGTCGGCGCTGTCGTAGGCGACGAAGATGGGGATGTCGCCGATGATGCGGATGCCCTGGCTGTTGGCATAGGCCTTCAACTCCAGCCACTGCTTATAGAACAGGAACTGGCCGAACTTCTGGAGTTCGACGGCGTCGCGCAACGTCTCGGCCCACTGCTTCATGGCCCGCTTCTGGCGCTTGGCGATGTCGCTGGGCCACTTGTTCCAGACGCCGCCCTCCTGCTCCTTGTGGTGCTCTTTCAGGGCCATGAACAGGGCGAAGTCGTCGAGCCAGTAGCTGGTGTTGGCGCAGAAGGCGTCGAAGGCGGCGCGCTGGTCGGCGTCGCCGTGGGCGCGGAAGTGGTCGTAGGCGGCGCGCAGCAGGGCGCCCTTGTACTCGATGACGGGGCCGTAGTCGACCTGGGCCGTGGGCAACGAGGGCGTGGCCTCGACCGCCTCAGCCGGCAGGAAGCCCTCGGCCACCAGCCGGTCGGGGCTGATGAGCAGGGGGTTGCCGGCAAAGGCCGAGAAGGATTGGTAGGGGGAGTCGCCATAGCCGGTGGGGCCGAGGGGCAGGATTTGCCATAGTTGTTGCTTGGCCGCCACCAGGAAGTCGACGAACTCATACGCTCCGTCGCCCAGGTCGCCGATGCCGTAGCGGCTGGGCAAGCTGGTCGGGTGGAGCAGGACACCGGCGGAACGGGTGAATTTCATAATGCCTCCAAACACGGAATTCGTTCCCTCCCTTACATTATCCGGCCGATCGCCGGGATTGTGTAGTTGAACGAGGAAAGAGACGCCTTTGTGGTCGACGGCGATGCCTTGCCACATGACAAGGCCGAAGTCCTTGGCGTAGTAATAGCGCTCGAACGGCTCATCGTCGGGGCGGCCGTTGGCCTCATTGCACGCCGCCAGCACGGCCACGTCGGCCACCACCAGCCCGCGCCCCGGCCGGCCCTCCACGTCGGGCAGGGTCAGCTTGTCGTGCATCGCCTCCAACTCAATCCAGGTCGCGTGGCGGCCGGAGAGATGGGAGTTCATGACGCAGTTGCCCTTGCGGCGGCTGACGACGGTCACGCTGCGGCGGTAGGTCTGGCCGACGGCCATGTGGCGCGGTATCCAGGCCGTGCCGTAGCGCTCGCCGTCCATCAGGGTGTAGAAGTTGCCGCTGCCGGGCGAGGTGTCGGCGCCGCGATAGATGAAGCGCTCGTCGGCCCACAGCTCTTCCCATTCGCTGTTCTTGGTCTGGTAGAAGCGGTCGCCATCCTGTTGGGTTTGCAGACGCTGCTGGCCAATCATCGGGCCATTGGGCATATCGAAGATGTACTTCATCTCGTACAGCCGGCCGTCACCGCGCAAATAGGGCAGCATGTCGATCTTCGTCGGCTCGCTGACGGCGACGATGGACACGAACAGGGTGGAGCCGAACGCCTCGCCGCGGCCGTTGCGCATTCGCCAGCGGCCGACGGCCCGCCCCGGCGCGTCGGGCGCGCTCAACTCCACGCTCACCTCGACCACCGCCTGCGGCGCGACGCGGCCGACGGGCACGCGGCGCGTCTCGCCCAGCGCCTCGCCGCCGACGAAGGCCAGTTCGTAGCCGTCGCCCCAGGTAGTGGAGCCGGTGTTGCGGATGGCCCACGTCTTGCGGAAGGGCGCGCCGGCGCGCACCTCGCTGCCGTCAGGCGCGCTGACGTGCGCCTCCAGTTGGGCGTCGTCCACAGCCGTCGACCCGCTGGTGGAGGAGACGGGCACGCGGATTTCGGCGTAGAGCAGGTCGCCGAAGAGCGCGCCCTCCGGGTTCCGGGGCCGCCACGTGCTGCGGTGCAGGCCGGGGGCCAGGGGCGCTTCCAACGTCACCGCCACCTCGACCGACTCGCCGGGCAGGGCGGCGGGCAGGGGGACGCTGTCGGCGGTGCGGCTGCCGCCGGCCATGCGGTTGTCGGCGACGAAGACCAGGGCGTAGCCGGCCGACCAGGCCGATGTGCCGGCGTTGCGCACGCGCCAGGTCTTGGTGAAGGGCGTGCCGGCGGCGATGACCGTGCCGTCGGGGTAGTCCACGTCGGCCTCGAAGCGGGCGTCGTCGGCCGCCCCGGGGCGCACGACCTCGATCTCGACGGGGAGGATGTCGCCAAAGGGCGTCCCGTCGGCGTTGCGCGCCTGCCAGGCGGCGCGGTGGCGGCCGGTGGCGGCCGGCGCGGTCAACTCCACGGATACGTCGGCGGTGCGTCCCGGCTGGGCCGGCGGCAAGGGCACGGCCGCGCCGCCCATGGGGTTGTTGTCGGCCGGGGCCAGTGTGAAGCCCTCGCCCCAGGCCGCCGCGCCGCTGTTGCGCAGCCGCCACGTTTTGGTGAAGGCGTGGCCCGGCTCCAGGCGCGTGCCGTTGGGCACGGTGACGTCGGCCACGAGGGTCGCGCCCGGTTGCGCCCGGCCCGGCGCGACCACGACGCGCACGTCGACGGCCAACTCCGGGCCGAACGGCTCGCCAATCGCGTCGCGCAGCCGCCAGACGGCGCGATGGAAGCCGGTGACGCGCGGCGCGATGAAGGGTACGGACAGGTCGGTTGTGGCTCCCGGCCGCACGACGGGCAGGGCCACGGCCGCCCCTTGGATGGCGTTCTCCGGGGCCAGGGTATAGCCGGCTCCCCAAGTCGTGTCGCCGGTGTTGCGCACGCGCCACGTCTTGAGCGCCGTCTGCCCGGCGACGACGCTCGCCCCAATCGGCAGCGTCAGGTCGGCCACCACAACGGCGTCGTCGCGCCGGGCCACGGGCGTGACCAGGATGTCGGCGTACAGCTCGAAGGCGAAGAGGCGTCCGCGGGCGTTGCGCGCCTTCCAGGTGCTGCGCCGGCGGCCCGGTTCGCCCGGCGCGACCAGCGGCACGCTGACCTCGCCTATCTCATTCGGGGCCAGCCGCGGCAGGGGCACGCTATCCGGCCCGCCCATCGGCTCGTCGCCGGCCGGCTCCAGCGTGCAGCCCTCCCAGACCGACGTGCCGCTGTTGCGCACGCGCCACGTCTTGGTGAAGGCGCGCCCGGCCTCGATGGCCGCGCCGTCGGGAGCGGTCACGTCGGCCAGGTAGGTCAACTCGTCAATGGCCGGCGCGGTCACGTCGCTGAGGTAGCGCGTCGGGTCGACAACGTCGGCCACGACGTAACCGCTCAGGCCGCCGCCGATGCACTGGAGGGTCAGATGCAGGTGGACGCCGGTGGCGTTGCCCGTCTGGCCGGCCGTGCCCAGCCGTTGGCCAATCTCTACCGTCTGGCCGATCTGGAGCGCGGCGTGGACGGTGGACAGGTGGGCGTACCAGGTGTACCAGACCGTGCCGTCGGCCCAGTCGTGGCGCAGGCGGACGTAGTTGCCGTAGCCGGTGTCGCCGCTTCTGATGCGGTCGATGGCGCCCGTCTGCGCGGCGACGATCTCGGCCGGCAGGCCGCCGAAGTTGGCCCGCAGGTCGATGCCCTCGTGGCGGCCGTTGGCGTAGGGGCGCGGGCTGTTGAAGGGATCGGTGATGGTGAACCCGGTCGTGACCGGGTTCACCAGAAAGAAGCGGGCGACGGTGTCGGCCATGAGGCGGTCTTAGCCGTGGTAGTGCATCTGGGCCAAGGCCCAGGTGTAGAGTTGCTGGTAGCCCTGCGCCGAGCGCTCCCAACTGAAGTTGGTGGCCATGCCGTTGGCCTGAATGCGCCGCCAGCTTTCGCGGTCGGTATTATAGGTATAGGTGGCGCGCTGGATGGCATTGAACAGGGCGTCGGCGTTGAAGTCGTAGAAGGTGGTGCCGGTGATGCCGTCCTGCACCGTGTCGGCCAGGCCGCCGGTGGCGCGGACGATGGGCACGCTGCCGTAGCGCATGGCGATCATCTGCCCCAGGCCGCACGGCTCGAAGAGGGAGGGCATCAGGAAGATGTCGCTGCCGGCGTAGATGAGCGGGGCCAGTTCGGCGTGGTAGCCGATGTAGGCCGACATCTTCTCGCGGTGATAGCCGGCCATCTGGCGGAACATGTCTTCGTAGTGCGACGCGCCCGTGCCCAGGACGACGAACTGCGCCGGGCCGGAGTAGCCGTTCATCAGCAGGTGCAGGGCGTGGCCGACGATGTCCATGCCCTTCTGCCAGTCGAGGCGGGTGACCATGCCCAGGATGGGGATGTTGTCGAGTTGCGGCAGGCCGACGGCCGCCTGCAGGGCGCGGCGGTTCTCGTCGCGGGCGGCCATGTCGTCCAGGCTGTAGGGCGCGGCCAGGCGCGGGTCGGTGGCCGGGTCCCATTCATCATAGTCCAGCCCGTTGAGGATGCCGTGCAGGTCGCGCTGGCGGTGGCGCAGCAGGCCGTCGAGGCCCGCGCCCCCCTCGCGGGTCATGATCTCGCGGGCGTAGGTCGGGCTGACGGTGTTGATGATGTTGGCGTGGTAGATGCCGCGGGCCATGAAGTTGACTTCGCCATACCCCTCTTCGTTCAGGCTGTGGGTGAACAACTGCATGTAGTCGAAGACGTTCCAGTTCGTCTTGCCCTGGTGGGCCAGGTTGTGGATGGTGAAGACGCTGCCGATGCCCCGGAAGCGTTCGTCCGACTGCCCGGCGGTGTGGAGCCAGGCCAGGGCTGGGGCGGTGTGCCAGTCGTGGGCGTGGACGACGTCCGGCCGCCAGTCGAGCTGGAGCGTCAGGTGCAGCGCCGCCTTGCTGAAGAAGGCGAAGCGGTAGGGGTCGTCCCAGTAGCCATAGATGTTGGGGCGGGCGAAGAGGCCATACTCGGCGATGAAGTAGACGGGCACGTCGCTGCCCGGCAGTCGCCCCTCGAACGCGCCGGCGTTGATGACGCCCGAGCCGGTGGGCACGTTGAGTTGCAGCGGCATACTGCTGACGCCGGGGTAGCCCTCCTCGATCTTGCGGTAGGCGGGCATCACGACGCGCACGTCGTGGCCCATGGCGTGCAACGCTTTGGGCAGCGAGCCGCCGATGTCGCCCAGGCCGCCGGTCTTGGCGAAGGGGGCAACTTCGGCGCTGAGGAAGAGAATTCGTAGCGGGTCGGCCATGGTGTGCGCCTCGTATGGCAATTGGCCGCGCTCCCCGGTGAGAGCGCGGCGGTTGGTCGTGCGATCAGTTTGATTTACAACGGGTGGCGGCAGCAGGTCGCCAACGGACTGGGTCTATTGTGCCCAATTGAGGGGCGTTTATCAAATTGTCGTGTTTGTTTGTGGGGAATTTGAAGAATGGCACGCTGATGATGCTGATTTGGCCGCTGATTCGCGCTGCTATGGGTTCAAAACAGCGGCAATCGGCGTCCTAATCAGCGTCAATCAGCGTGCCATTCCTTCGTGCCATTCCTTCGTGCCATTCCTTTGGCGGCTTAGCTTGCGTTCAATGATTCCAGCACGCGGCGCAAGCGGGCGGCGGCCTCGTCGGCCACGGGGGCCAGCGCCGGATTGATGCCCGCGCCCAGCATGGCCTGGGGATCGACGATGGAGACGACGCTACCCGCGCCGCTCTCGTCCTCGTAGACGATGACGTTGCAGGGCAGCAGCAGGCCGATCTCCAGTTCGGTGGACAGGGCGCGATGGGCCAGCGGCGGGTTGCACGCGCCCAGGATGACGTAGCGGCGGAAGTCAACGTCGAGCTTCTGCTTCAGCGTGGCCTTCACGTCAATCGTCGTCAAAACGCCGAAGCCCTCGGCTTTCAGGGCGGCCGTCACCTGCTCGATGGCCGTCTCGTAGGGCGCATTGAGATGCGTCCTCATACCGTAGTCAATGCTCGTTTGGTTCATGTGCTCTCCCCTTTACTCTTTGCGCCACAACACCATAATGGCCACCCCGGCGGCCACCGTCAGCAACAGCCCGACCACCATCGCCCCAATGCCCAGCACGTCGCCCCAATCCGCTTCGCCGCCGGTGCCGGCGGCGGCCGTGTCGGCCACGGCGACGGCCGTCGGCGCGCGGGTGGGCGTGGGCGAGGCGGCGCGGAAGGCCGACGGGGCCAGAGCCACGGCCACCGGCGTCAGCGTCGGCGTGGCCGTGGGCGTCGGTTCGGGCGTCGGCGTCGGCGGGTGGATGAGCAACTCCTGCCCGATTTGCAGCAAGGCGTCGGCGCTCAGTTTGTTGAAGGCCAGCAACTCATCCAGCGACAGACCATATTGTAGGGCGATGCCGAAGGCGGTATCGCCGGCTCGGACGATGTGGCTCTGTTGCGGCGTGGGCGTCGGCGGCGGCGCTTCCCCTTCGCCCAGGCGCACTTTCACCTGGTCGCCGGCGTAGACGACGTGGTCGATGGTCACCCCGTTGAGCCACAGCAGGGTGTCCAGGTCGGTGCGATAGGCGGCGGCGATGGTCCACAGTGACTCCCCCTCGCGCACGGTGTGGGTCGTCGGCGGTGTGGGCGTGGGCGGCGGCGGCTGGCCGTCGGCCAGACGGATGGTCAGCTTGTCGCCGGGGTTGAGCATGGTGTCATCGTTCATGCCATTGAACAGATAGAGGTCGGCGATGGACACTTCGTAGCGGGCGGCGATGGCCCAGAAGGTGTGGCCCTCGCCGACGACGTGGACGATGGAGCCGTCGGGGTTGGGCGCGGCCAGCTGGATGGGGGCGACGATGAAGGGCACGTCGACCACCTGCTGCTGGGCGCGCGGCGGCGGCCCCTCGGACTGCGTGCCGAAGACCATGACGTAGAAGTTCTGGCCGTTGCCGACGGCGAAGCCCACGCCGGCCTCAGTCCAGCGCGGGTTGAGCATGTTGCTGAAGTGGCTGGCGCTGTTGCGCCACCAGGTGACGCCCTGCTGCGGCGTCAGGCGCGTGCCGCCGACGAGGTTCTCGCCCGCCCAGCCGGGGTAGCCGGCGGCCTGGGCGCGGTCCTGCCAGGTGCTGCCGTTGACGCCGTAGTGGCTGTAGACGCCCTCGGTGGCGAGGAAGTTGGCGTGCCCCTGGGCGGCGGTAGCCAACTGGGCATTATAGGCCACCGGCGCCAGGCCATACTCGGCGCGGACGGCGTTGACCAGTTGCAGGATTTCGTTGCCCTGGGCCTCGGCCCGTTGGGTATGGCCGATGGCGAGGAGCAGCAGCCCCAACAGGGCCGCCAGAGCGGTGCGACGACGTGCCATACAGCCGCCAACTATAGGCCAGAAGAGGAGGGTGGGCAAGCGACGTTAAGGTAAGGCGGGTTGCCAACCCGCCCTACATGTTGCATCCGGCGCGGATTGCGCTATTTTCTGTCGCATGAACGAGCAGCCAGAGACAGAAGTAACCCGCGACGCCGTTGTCAGCCTGCGCGAAGTAACCGCCGACACGGTGCGCGCCATCATCCGCCTGAAAGTGAAGCCAACGCAGACGCACTTCGTGGCCGAAAACGCCACGTCCATCGCCCAGGCTTACTTCGAGCCGAAGGCCTGGTTCCGGGCCATCTACGCCGACGAGACGCCGGTCGGCTTCGTGATGCTCTTCGATGACCCGGAGAAGCCGGAGTACTTCCTGTGGCGCTACATGATCGACGGGCGCTACCAGGGGCTGGGCTTCGGCCGCCGGGCGCTGGAGTCATTCATCGACCACGTCCGCACGCGGCCCAACGCGACCGAGCTTTTCACCAGCTACGTGCCGGGCGAGGGCAGCCCCGGGCCGTTCTACATCCGGCTGGGCTTTGAGGAAACGGGTGAGGTCGACGACGGCGAGAACGTGGTCAAGCTGGTGCTCTAGCCCCATGCCCGACTCACTGCCGCTGTTCTACTCCCCCGGCCACCGCCGGCACGCCCCGGCCGATCACTCCGACGCACCGGAACGGGTCGAAGAGCTGCGGCAGGCGGCGCTCGACTTCGGCGCGCGCGCCTGTGCGCCGGGCGACTTCGGCATCGCCCCCATCGCCGCCGTCCACTCGCCGGAGTTGCTGGCCCTGTTGCAGACGGCCTACCGCCGCTTCGCCCAGTTGAAGGAGGGGCCGCGGCCGGCCGTGCCCGACACCTTCGCCGTGCGCGAGTCGGGCGGGGCGCGCCGCGTGGCTCACAACATCTGGGCGCAACTGGGCCACCACTGCACCGACAGCCTGACGCCCATCCTGCCCCACACCTGGGACGCGGCCTACGCCGCGGCGCAAACGGCCCTGTCGGCGGCGCAGGCGCTCTATGAGTCGCCGCTGGTCTACGCCCTGACCCGCCCGCCCGGCCACCACGCCTACCGCGACCTCTACGGCGGCTACTGCTACCTCAACAACGCCGCCATCGCCGCCCACTGGCTGGCCGAGCGCGGCCGTCGCCCGGCCATCCTTGACCTGGACTACCACCACGGCAACGGCACGCAGGCGCTCTTCTATGAGCGGGCCGACGTCTTCTTCTGCTCGCTCCACGCCGACCCGGCCGACGAGTACCCCTACTACGCCGGCTACCCCGACGAGATGGGCGCGGGCGAAGGCGAGGGCGCGACCCTCAACGTCGCCTTGCCGGCTGACACTGAGGCAACCGCTTACTGGCGGGCGCTCGACTGGGCGTTGGCGGCGGTGGATGCCGTCGCGCCCGATGCGCTCATCGTCTCGCTGGGCTTCGATACGCTGGCCGGCGACCCGCACGGTGGGATGCGCCTGTCGCCCGACGCCTTCCGGCCCATCGGGCGGAGTCTGGCGGCGCTGGGGCGACCGATTCTGCTGGTGCAGGAGGGGGGCTATCTGCTCGGCGCGTTGCGGCCGGCGCTGTTGGCGCTTCTGGAGGGGTTGACATAAAAATAAACCATAGATTACGCAGATTTCACAGATTTTCAGAACGCTGTTCTGAGAATCTGTGAAATCTGCGTAATCTGTGGTTTATTCTTTTAGCTCTACTCGTCCTTGGCGAAGGACAGCGACGCCGAGTTGATGCAGTAGCGCATCCCCGTCGGCTGCGGGCCGTCGTCGAAGAGGTGGCCCAGGTGCGCGCCGCAGTTGGCGCAGTGAACCTCGGTACGCACCATGAACAAGCTGCGGTCGGTCTGCTCGGCGACATTCTCCTCGTTCAGCGTCGCCCAAAAGCTGGGCCAACCGCTGCCCGACTCATACTTCTGCTCCGAGCTAAACAGTTCCGCGCCGCAGGCCACGCAACTGTAGATGCCCTTGTCCTTGTTGTAGTACAGCGCGCCGGTGAAGGCCCGCTCCGTGCCCTTCTCGCGGGTCACGTGGTACTGCTCCGGCGTCAACTGCGCCCGCCACTCCGCATCTGTCTTCTGTACCTTGTACTTCATGTCACACTCCAAAAGGGTAAGAGTTGGAACCACAGATTACACAGATTTCACAGATTCCTGAAAAGCAATCTGTGAAATCTGTGCAATCTGTGGTTTCTTTTCTTATGATCCTAGGCCGCGCGCGTTGGAAGGGTGTTAGAGGGGGGCGGGGCGTAAGGGTTTCGTAAGATCGCGCTATTGCAGGGTCAGCGTGCCCCAGGTGGTCGGGTCGCCGAAGCGACGGCCGGGCACGTTGGACTTCATTAGCTCCTGCACCGCCGCGCCGGGGGTGTCGTTGTCGTTGGCGTTGACGGCCAGGCCGATGACCAGGCCGGGCGTGGGTGTTATCCCCAGGTTGACCCAGGGGATGGCCGCCTCCAGGGTGTAGCCGTCGGCCGTCGGCCGCGCGGCCACGACGATGGTGTGGCCGGCGGGCGCATCGAGCATGTCGCCGCTGCCCGTGCCCTGGAACAGCCAGGCCGACGGCGGCAGCGCGCCAAAGTCGCCCGGCGACAGGCTGATCTGAAAGTCGTCGGGGCTGAGCCGCGGGCCGAAGTCGCCCGGCCGGTCGGTATCGATCTGCAACTCCAGGCTGTCGCCGCGGAAGGTCGAACTGCCGCTCTGGTTCTGGGCATGGATGTCATCGACGACGGTGAAGGCGAAGTAGAGGTACACGTCGTCCCAGGCCACCTGCCACGTGGCGCCCAGGTCGTCGCTGCCGTCCCACGTCTCGTCGGTAAAGACGGTGTAGGGCGAGGTGTAGAACGGCAACTGCGCCCAGTCGGCCGGGTCGCCGTCGAGGATGGGCGCGTAGCGGGCGGCGGCGACGTCGGAGGCGGGCGGCAGGGTGGGCGTGGCCGCGTCGCCGGGCAGCGTGGCCGTGGCCGCCAGGCCGGAGCCGGGGGTGGCGGTGGCTTCGCCGGCGGGCGGGGCCGTGCCCTCACCGGCGACGGCCGTGGGCGGCTGGTCGGTTCCCGGCAATACCAGGTCTGGGCTGTCCGCCGCCCGCTGGCGAGCGAAGACGGCCAGGGCCAGCACGCCCAGCATCAATAATACGGCGGCGACAATGGCCAGGCCAAAGCAGCCGCGCCGCGACTTTGGCTGCTGCGGTTCAAGCCCTTGCCACGCCTTATCCCAATCGGGTGTCTGACTCATGATCGGAGAAGTTAACGCGAATCGGCGGCGGGGGCAAGGGACAGTTGACCCACGCTGTGCCTACGCTTGGACGCCTCATCTGCTTGTCATATAATCAACCCATGAGCGCCTTTGCTGCTTCGCTCCGCCCGCGCGCTGTTGGTCTTGTTCGGCTGGGAGTCTGGCTGCTGGCGCTGCTCAACGGGGCGCGGGCGCTGGCGCTGTGGCCGCAGGGGGAGTGGTTGCGCGATCTGTCCGTCGCTCTCGACGTGCGCTGGCGATTGGCCGCGTCCCTGGGGTGGATGGTCGTCATGGCCCTGGCCGCCGTCGCCTTCCACCTTCGTCCTCATGCCGCCCGGCGGCTGGTTCCGTTGCTTCTGGTCGCCTATGGTGTTCTTGAACTCAGTATGATGATTCTCTTCGCCTCCACGCTGCCGGCCGCGCTGCCCGTTCTGCTCTATGCGGCGTTCGTCGGTCTGGCGGCGTGGGCGCTCTGGCCGCCGGCCGCCTCGCCCCGGCCTTCCCCACCCACTGTCACCCAAGGAGGTAGCTGACCGACGCACCCTATGAACCCCAAGATCGAACAACTCCGCCAGTTGAAGAAACAAGCGCACGAGGGCGGCGGCGAAGACCGGCTGGCCGCCCAGAAGGCCAAGGGCAAATTGACGGCCCGCGAACGGATCGACATCCTGCTGGATAAAGGCTCGTTCCATGAGGTGGACGCCCTCGTCGTCCATCGCGAGACCAACTTCGGCATGGACAAGAAGAAGTTCATGGGCGATAGCGTCGTCACCGGCTGGGGGACGATTGACGGCCGCCTGGTCTACGTCTTCAGCCAGGACTTCACCGTCTTCGGCGGCAGCCTGAGCGGCGTCCACGCCGAGAAGATCTGCAAGATCATGGACATGGCCATGCGCAACGGCGCGCCGGTCGTCGGCATCAACGACTCCGGCGGGGCGCGCATCCAGGAGGGCGTGGTCAGCCTGGCCGGCTACGCCGACGTCTTCCTGCGCAACACCCTGGCCTCCGGCGTCGTGCCGCAGATCAGCGTCATCATGGGGCCGTGCGCCGGCGGCGCGGTCTATTCGCCGGCCCTGACCGACTTCATCTTCATGGTCAAGGGCAGCAGCCACATGTTCATCACCGGGCCGGACGTGGTCAAGACGGTGACGCACCAGGACGTGACCTTCGAAGAGCTGGGCGGGGCCATGACCCACAACGTCATCAGCGGCGTGGCCCACATGGCTGCCGAGTCGGAAGAGGACTGCCTCTTCCTGATCCGCGAGCTTATGGGCTATCTGCCGTCCAACAACATGGAAGACGCTCCCTTCCGCGAGAGCAACGACGATGGCCTGCGGGCCGACGAGGCGCTGAACAGCGTTGTGCCGGAGAATCCCAATCAGGCTTACGACATTAAGGACGTCATCCGGCTGATCGTTGACGAAGGTCGCTTCTACGAGATTCAGGAACACTACGCCCAGAACATCGTCGTCGGCTTCGCCCGGCTGGGCGGCCACAGCATCGGCATCGTCGCCAACCAGCCGATGGTGTTGGCCGGCGTGCTGGACATCAACGCCAGCGAAAAGGCGGCGCGCTTCGTCCGCTTCTGCGACTGCTTCAACATTCCGCTGATCGTCTTCGAGGACGTGCCCGGCTTTTTGCCCGGGCTGGATCAGGAGCACGGCGGCATCATCCGCCACGGGGCCAAGCTGCTCTACGCCTTCTGCGAGGCCACCGTGCCCAAGCTGACGGTCATCACCCGCAAGGCCTACGGCGGCGCGTACTGTGTCATGAACAGCAAGCACATCCGCTCCGACTTCAACGTGGCCTGGCCGACGGCCGAGATCGCCGTCATGGGGCCGGAGGGCGCGGTCAACATCATCTACCGGCGCGAGATCGCCGCCGCCGACACGCCGGAAGCCAAACGGAGCGAACTGGTGCACGAGTACCGCGAGCACCTGGCCAACCCCTACATCGCCGCCCAGCGCGGCTACATCGACGACGTGATCGAACCGAGCGAGACACGGCCGCGCCTGATCAACGCCCTCAATATGCTACAGAACAAGCGCGATCAGAATCCGCCTAAGAAGCACGGCAACATTCCGTTGTAGGGGTTAGGGATTAGGGGTTAGGGATTAGGGAAGAGAGCGGGTGAGGCTCTGGTAATCTGCTTAATCTGCGGATCACTCCTCTTGAGAGACAACTATGCTAAGGGATGATGGTCTGTTAGTTCAGAAGTTCGACAAGCTGCTCATCGCCAACCGGGGCGAGATCGCCATGCGCATCCTGCGCGCGGCGCGCGAACTGGGCATCGCCACCGTCGCCGTCTACTCCGACGCCGACCGCAACGCGCCCCACGTGCGCTTCGCCGACGAGGCCTACCACATTGGCCCACCGGCTGCCCGCGACAGCTATCTGGTGATGGATAGGATCATCGACGTGGCCCAGCGCTCCGGCGCGGGGGCCATTCACCCCGGCTACGGCTTCCTGGCCGAGCGCGAGAAGTTCGCCCAGGCTTGCGCCGACGCCGGCATCGTCTTTGTCGGCCCGCCGGCGCGGGCCATCGGCATTATGGGCGACAAGCTCATGGCCCGGGCAACGGTCATGGCTGCCGGCGTGCCCGTCGTGCCCGGCACGACGCCGGGCCAGACGGATGCCGAGATGAGCGCCGCCGCGCGGGAGATGGGCTTCCCGGTGCTGGTCAAGGCCGCGGCCGGCGGCGGCGGCAAGGGGATGCGGCCGGTGAGTTCGGCCGCGGGGTTGGCCGACGCCTTCGCCTCGGCCCGCCGCGAGGCCAAGGCCGCCTTTGGCGACGACACAGTCTACATCGAGAAGATGATCATCGAGGCGCGCCACATCGAGATTCAACTGCTGGCCGACAGCCACGGCAACACCATCTACCTGGGCGAGCGTGAGTGCTCGCTGCAGCGTCGCCACCAGAAGTTGATCGAGGAAGCGCCATCGTTTGTCGTCGATGACGACCTGCGGCGGCGGATGGGCGAGGTGGCTGTGGCCGCCGCCCGCGCGGTAAATTATGTCAATGCGGGTACAATTGAATTCCTCGTCGACCGCGACAAGAACTTCTACTTTCTGGAGATGAACACCCGTGTCCAGGTGGAACACCCGGTGACGGAACTGGTAACAGGCATCGACATCGTCCAGGAGCAGTTGCGCATCGCCCGCGGCCGGCGGCTGCGGCTGCGGCAGGAGGACGTGGTCATCAACGGCTGGGCTATCGAGTGCCGCATCAACGCCGAAGACCCCTACAACAGCTATCTGCCCTCCACCGGCGTCATCACCTCGGTGCAGTTACCCACCGGGCCGGGCGTGCGCGTCGATACCGGCGTCTTCGAGGGCAACGAGATTTCGCCCTACTACGACTCCATGATCAGCAAGCTCATCTGCTATGGCGAGACGCGCGGCGAGGCGGTGCTGCGCATGCGGCGGGCGCTGGAGGAGTACCGCATCATGGGCGTGAAGACCAACATCCCGTTCCACCAGCACATGATGGACAGCCACCGCTTCCTGTCCGGCCAGTTCGACACCAAGTTCGTCGAAGACCGCTTCAGCATGGACGACCGCGACACCGCCCACGCCCTGGAAGCGGCGCTGCTGGCCACGCTGGCCGCCCACGAGCAGAACCAGCGCGCGGCCCAACTTGTCGCCCCCGGCGCGCGCGACACGAGCAACTGGAAGTGGTACTCGCGCTGGGAGCGGCTGCGCAGATAGGGTGTAGTCGTTGGTCGTTCGTCATGCGACTAACGACCAACGACTACTGACAACTAACAACTGACAACTGGCAACTGCCCATGAAATACATAGCCACCGTCAAAGATCAAGAGTACACCATCGAAATTGACGCCGACCGGGGCATTCTCATCGATGGCCGGCCGCAGGAGGTCGATTTTCGCCGCTTGCCCGCCGGCGGAGTGACGTCGCTGCTGATGAACCATCGTTCCGTCGCCGCCGTAGTCGAAGAGCGCAGCGATCATTGGGAGGTGCTCATCGAGGGCGAGCTTTACAGCGTCCAGGTGCAGGATGAGCGCGCCTACCGGCTGGGCCGGATGCGCACGACGGGGATGAGCGTCGACGGGGAAGCCATCGTCGCCTCACCCATGCCGGGCATCATCGTCGCCGTGCCCGTGGCCGTGGGCGACGTGGTGCAGCGCGGGCAGAAGGTGGTCATCCTGGAGTCCATGAAGATGGAGAACGAGCTGCGCGCGCCGTGCGACGGCGTCGTGACCCACATCCACGTCAGCGCCGGGGCCAGCGTCGAGAAGGATCAGCCGCTGGTGGGCATCAGCCAGGAACATGACGAAGCGTAGGGAAACCGCAGATTACGCAGCTTAGCTCAAGCAATCTGCGAAATCTGCGTAATCTGCGGTTTCTTTTCTTCTTGAAATATCATGGAACCGAATGTCGAAGTTGAGGTAAAGTTCCTGGTCGATGACCTGGAGGCGGTGCGGCGGCGGCTGGTCGCGGCCGGGGCGACGACCGGCGCGCCGCGCGTCCACGAGCGCAACGTACGCTTCGACACGGCCGACGGCGCGCTGCTGGCCCGCCAGGCGCTGCTGCGGCTGCGGCAGGACAGCCGCGTGCGCTTGACCTACAAAGGGCTATCCGACCAGGACGCCGGCAGCGAAGCCAAGATCCGCGAGGAGATCGAGTTGACCGTCGAGGAGTTCGACCGCATGGCCCTCATCTTCGCCCGGCTGGGCTTTGGTGCGGTGCAGAGTTACGAGAAGTATCGCCAGACGTTCCACTGGCGCGACGTGGAAGTGGTGCTCGACGAGATGCCCTTCGGCAACTTCGTGGAGCTGGAAGGGGGCGACGGACGCCGAACTGAAGGACGCCGCCGCCGCGCTGGGGCTGGACTGGTCGCGGCGCGTGCTGACCAACTACCTGGAACTGATGGAGCAGGCCCGTCGCGCGTTCGACTTGCCGTTCAACGACCTGACCTTCGCCAATTTCGCGGGCCGGCCGGTGGACATGGGCGCGCTGCTGCCGCTATGCGCCGTGGACGAGGTGACGCCATGACCGAGCGCCCCGACTTGAGCCAGGCCCCGGCCGACGTGGTGGCCTACGTCGAGGCGCTGGAGGCCGAGTTGGCCCGCCTGCGCGGCCGGAGCGAGCCGCGAGTTGCCGTCCCAGCCGCTCTGCCCGACGAACCCCCCTCGCCCTACGCCATCGTCACCATCAGCCGCCGCGGCGCGGCCAAGCGCACGCCGCGCCACCTCTACGGCCGGCAGCGGCGCGGCGGCATGGGCGTCTTTGACCTGGACGCGGCCGACGACGACGCGCCATCGCTGCTGGCCCACGTGGGCGAGGCCGACACGCTGCTGCTGTTCACGTCCGACGGCCGCGCCTTTCGCCTGCCGGCGGGCAAGCTGCCGGAGTCGCCGGTGCGGGCGCGCGGCATGGCCCTGGCCGATCTGCTGCCGCTGCGGCCGGGCGAGCGGGTCGTCGGCGCGCTGAGCGAGGGGGGCGGGCAGTACATTATCCTGCTCAGCCAGCGCGGCTGGGTGCGGCGGGTGCGAGCGTCCTATCTGGGCGGCAGCCTCATCCCCGGCACGAGCTTCCACGATCTGAAGGAAGGCGGGCCGCTGGTGGCCGCCGCCTGGTCGGGTGGCGGCGACGACCTGTTTCTGGCCTCGCGCGAGGGCAAGGCCATCCGCTTTATGGAGACACAGGTGCCGGCCCGCGGCTGCCTGGGCATCCGCCTCGACGTGACCGACGCCGCCGTGGCCGTGACCGCCGTCCGGGCCGACGACGGCGTCTTCCTGCTGGGCGGCGACGGGCAGGGGACGGTGCGCCTGATGAGCGGCTTTGCCGCCAACAAGGCCCCGGCGGCGGCCGGCAAGGTGGCCATGAAGACGGAGCAACTCGTCGGCGCGGCGCGCGTGCGGGCCGGCGACGAGTTGTTCATCATCTCGCGGCTGGGCAAGCTGATCCGCTTCGCCGCCGACGAGATTCCGGCCAAGGAGGGTGTAGTGCAGGGCGTGGCCTGCATGGCCCTGCGCGCCGACGAGGCCACGGCCATTACCACCGTCCCCGCCGATTCTCTATGACGTTTCCCTACTGGTTGCGTGAATTGAAGAAGGATGATCCGCAGATTAGGCAGATTGGGCAGATTTCAGAAGGAAGAAATCATCCCGCTTTATTCTGAAATCTGCCCAATCTGCCCAATCTGCGGATCAATATTCTGATTTTCTATCAATCTTCCTTTATCTCTCGGAGAACTCCTTATGCTCGACAAAGCCAAGCTACTCAGCGACGAGATGATCCGCCTGCGGCGCGTCATCCATGCCAACCCTGAACTCAGCTTCCAGGAGTACCAGACCGCCGCGCTGGTGGCCGACACGCTGGCCGAGATCGGCGGCTACCGCGTGCGCACCGGCGTGGGCAAGACGGGCGTCGTGGCCGACCTGGGCGACGACGGCCCGCTGATCGCCATTCGCGCCGACATGGACGCCCTGCCCATCAGCGAGGCCAACGCCGAACCCTACTGCTCTTGCAACCCCGGCGTCATGCACGCCTGCGGCCACGACGCCCACACCGCCATCCTGCTGGGCGTGGCCCATATGCTGCGCCAGAGCTACCGCGATGAGCCGTGGCGCGGCCGGGTGCGCCTGCTCTTCCAGCCGGCCGAGGAGGCGTTTGACGAGAACAACATCAGCGGCGCGACGGCCATGATCGACGATGGCGCGCTGGAGGGCATCGACGCGGTCATCGCCCTGCACGTCTCGGCCGACCAGCCCAGCGGCCAATTCCAGTTCTACGACGGGCCAAGCCTGGCCGCGGTTGACTCGTTCGACGCCTGGCTCACCGGCGACGGCGCGCACGGCGCTTACCCCCACACCGGCAGCGACCCCATCTACATGCTGGCCCCCGTGCTGACCGCGCTCTACGCCATTCCGTCGCGGCGCATCAACCCGCTGGAGCCATCGGTCGTCAGCATCGGCCAGGTGAGCGGCGGCGCGGCCAGCAACGTCATCCCCAACGAAGTGCTGCTGCGCGGCACGCTGCGCTCGCTGCGGGCGGAGGTGCGCGAGCAACTGTGGGCCGAGGTGGAGAACGCCCTGCGCCTGACCGAGCACCTGGGCGGCGGCTACAAGCTCAACATCATCAAGGGCTACCCGCCGATGATCAACGACCCGGAGGCCAACGGCTGGATGCGCGCTGTGGCTGCCGACCTGCTGGGCGAGGCGGTCGTCCACGAGCGGCCGTTCGGCATGGGCGCGGAGGACTTCGCCTACATGACCCAGCGCGGCAAGGGGGCGATGTTCATGCTGGGGGCGTGCGTGCCCGAAGGCGCGCCGCGCCATCACCACACCAGCACCTTCGACATCGACGAAAGCGTGTTGGCCCCCGGCGCGGCCGTGCTGGCCGAGACGGCGCGCCGCTTCGTCACCAATAACCTGTAGCCTCCGTTCTCGGTGCGTCGCACTTTCTGAAGTGCGTCGCACCTTCGCCGGGGCAACCCCCAAAGTGGGATACACCCTGTTATTATGACAAGAAAGAACCTCTGTTCTATAGAAATCCCAAAAATACTTATGTATACTATGGGGACTTAAGAGGGTATTAGGAAAGTATGATGGCTCCCCTGCGCCCGGTTTGAGCCAGGCCATCATCGCCCGCCAAGCAACAGGTGAATGGTCAGGAGGTTTAAGAATGACTTCACATTCGTCAGAAGGTAGCGGACAGGCGAACGGCCGGCGGTTCGGCGCGCTGATTCGCCCGCGGTTTTTCATCCTCGTGCTCTTGCTCGTCGCGGTGGCCGTCTTTGCCGGCGCTAATCAGGTTCGATCCAGCACCATCCCGACCATCAGCATCAGCAGCGTCGTAACGGATCAGACCGTGACGATCCAGACCTACAACTTCCCGGCGAATCAGAACTTCGTCGTGACGATGGGGCCGTTTGGATCGAAGGGCATCAACGGCATTCCGGTGGCGACAATCAACTCCGGCGTGGGCGGGTCGTTCAGCGCGACCTACAACATCCCGGCGCAGTTGAAAGGCTCTTACCAGATCGCCATCCGGCTGCAAACGTCGCACGCCTATCCGTTCTACGCCTTCAACTGGTTCTATAACAACACCACGACCGGCGGCCCCGGCACGGGCGGCATCCCCGGCTACACCGGTATTCCGACCTTCAGCATCTCGGCCGTCGACGTGGACAAGACGGTCACCATCCAGACAACCAACTTCCCGCCCAATCAGACGTTCACCGTGCGCATGGGCCCGATGGGTTCGCGCGGCATTAACGGTATCGTCGTCGGGACGTTGCAGTCGGGTGTTGGCGGGGCGCTGAAGGCGCAGTTCCCCATCCCGGCCCAGTTGCAGAAGTCGTATCAGATCGCCATCCGGGCCGAGACGGCGCACGCCAACCCGTTCTTCGCCTACAACTGGTTCTACAACAACACCACCGGCACCGGCGGCCAGCCGCCGCCGACCGTGCCGCCGGGGCCGATCTACACCGGCATCCCGACCTTCACGGTTTGCAGCGTGGTGCAGAACGGCTCGGTGAAGATTCAGACCGCCAACTTCCCGCCGAACCAGACGTTCAGAGTGACGATGGGCGCGTTCGGCACGCAGGGCATTGGCGGCGTTGAAGTCGGCACGATCAACTCCGGCACAGGCGGCACGCTGACGGCCGAGTTCGGCATCCCGGCCCAGTTCGCCGGCTGGAATCGCATTGCTCTCCGCGTCCAGACGGCCCACGCCTATCCGTTCTTCGCCTATAACTGGTTCTTCAACACCACGGCAACCGTCTGCTAAGCGTTTTACGGTTCGCCTGCTCGCGCAAGAGGGCAAGGCGACCAGGAGCAAAGCGTGGCCCAGCGCCGCGTCGCCTCCCGGTCGCCTTGTCCTTTTTCGTGCCGCCTGGCGCAGAAGTGGCCCGCCCTCACCATTCGTGATAGAAAGACAGTCGTATTTACTGAGGGAGTGACGTGTGCTGATCGATCTCATCCGTTCCATGCGGCCGCGCCAGTGGCCCAAAAACGCTTTCGTCTTCGTGGCGCTGCTGTTCGACCGCAAGTTCTTCGACCCGGCCAGCGTTGTGCCGGTCGTGATCGCCTTCGTCCTGCTGTGCCTCATGTCCGGCGCGGTCTACCTGATGAACGACCTGGCCGACATCGAGAGCGACCGGCAGCACCCGACGAAGCGCAACCGGCCGCTGCCGTCGGGGCGGCTCAATCCGCGCGTGGCCGGCGCGGCGGCGGTGTTGCTGGCCGCCTTCAGTCTGGTGGCCGGCTACTTGCTGAAGTGGGAGTTGGCGGCCATCCTGCTGATCTATCTGGTGTCGCAGATCGCCTACACCTTCCGGCTGAAGCACGTCGTGCTGATCGACGTATTGACCATTGCCGCCGGCTTCGTACTGCGCATCGCCGCCGGCGTCGTCGTCATCGACGTAGAGCGCTTCTCGCCCTGGCTCTACATCTTCGGCGGCTTCCTGGCCCTGTTCATGGCTTTGGGCAAGCGGCGGCACGAATTGGTGCTGCTGGGCGGCGAGGCGGCCAACCACCGGGCCATCCTCGACGACTATAACCTCGACCTTATCGACCGCCTGCAAGGCATCGTAACGACCAGCGCCGTGGTGTCCTATAGCCTCTACACCTTTCTGGCCGAGGGGCTGCCGGAGAACCATGCCATGATGCTGACCATCCCGTTCGTTCTCTACGGCATCTTTCGCTACCTCTACCTGATCCACATTCGCAACGAGGGCGGCGCGCCGGAAGAGATTCTGCTGCGCGATCGGCCGTTCCAGGTCAACCTGCTGTTCTATGGGTTGACCGTCTTCGTCGCCCTTTACCTGCTGGCCTGAGAGCACCCTTTATGATCACGGCCACCGCGCCCGGCAAAGTCATCCTCTTCGGCGAACACGCTGTGGTCTACGGCCGCCCGGCCCTGGCCGCGCCGGTGACGCAGTTGCGGGCGCGAGCAGTGGTGGAGATGGGCGACGGGCCGGAGGTGCGCCTCGTCGCCCCTGACCTGGGGCGGGCGACGACGCTGGCCGCGGCGCGGGCCGACAACGCGTTGGCGGCCACGGCCCGCCTGATGGAGCAGCGCGCCGGCCGGCCGCTGCCGCCGGGCCTGTCGCTCAGCGTCAGCAGCGCTATCCCCATCGCCAGCGGGCTGGGCAGCGGCGCGGCTATCGCCGTGGCCGTCATTCGCGCCCTGGGCGACTGCTTCCAGTTAGAGTTGAGCCGCGAGGAGGTGTCGGCGCTGGCCTACGAGATCGAGCGGCTGCACCACGGCACGCCCAGCGGCATCGACAACACCGTCATCGCCTTCGAGCAGCCGGTCTACTTTGTGCGCCAACAGCCGGCCAACCGCATCGAGACCTTTCGCCCGGCGCGTCCGCTGCGGCTGGTCATCGCCGACACCGGCGTGCGCAGCGCCACCAAAGTCGTCGTCGGCGACGTGCGCCGCCGTTGGGAGGCGGAGCGCGACCGCTTCGAGGCGATCTTCGACGCCTGCGGCCGGCTGGCCGAGGCGGGGCGCGCCGCGCTGGCCGCCGGCGACCTGGCCGCCGTCGGCCGCTTGATGGACGAGAACCACGCCCAACTGGTCGAGATGACCGTCTCGTCGGCCGACCTCGACCATTTGGCCGGCGCGGCGCGGGCGGCCGGGGCGCTGGGGGCCAAGTTGAGCGGGGCGGGGCGGGGCGGCAACCTTATCGCCCTGGTCGATGAGAGCGGCGAGGCGGCGGTGTGTGATGGGCTGATGGCCGCCGGGGCGGCGCGCTTGTTTCGTAGCGACGTGGGGTAGAAGAGGAGAAACCACCGATTACGCAGATTGCACAGATTTTGACGCTGGAGGGCAACGCTGCTCGCGACCGCCGGAAAAACGAAAGCCGGCGCTCATGCGCCGGCGCACGTTCGTTTACGAATGGCCGCCACGGGTTGAGTGTGGCGACGCGGCGAGAACGCCTTGACTTAGGCCTTGGCCATCGTCTTCATGCAACGGACGCACATCGTGCGGCGCACGCGGCGGCCGTTCTCATAGACGGTCGTCTTCTGGATATTGGGCCGAAACAGCCGCTTCGTCTTGCGCTGCGAGAAGCTCACGTTCTGACCGCTCATCGGCCCCTTGCCACATACTTCACATTTCGCCATAATTTCACCTTACCCGACGCCCGTTGTGTGGCGTCCAAACTAAAGGCGACCGATTGGTCGCCCACAGGTTTCACACTCTAAAGAACAACCCTTAATTATAGTCAGGATGCGCAGACCTTGCAAGCCCATTCCGACGGGGGCAGGAGCGACCCGCCTATGCCGGTTCAAGAGGAAGCAAAAGGACGAATTGACATCTCCTCGGCCACTATCGCCACGATAACCACTCAGGCGGTGCATCAGTGCTATGGCGTCGTGGGCATGTCCAGCAAGAACCTCGTCAACGGAATCGCGCAACTGCTGTCGCGCGACAACCGTCGCGGGGTGGAAGTCAAGGTTGAAGGTGAGCAGATCATCATCGACGTCTACGTGATCGTGGAGTACGGCGTGCGGCTGCGGGCTGTGGCCGAGAGCATCCAGCACACGGTCAAGTTTCACGTCGAGAAGGCCCTGGGTCTGCCCGTGCATGCCGTCAACGTCTACGTGCAGGGGTTGCGCATGAGCACCCGGCAGTAGTCCGGCGGTTTTGCGGAGGAAGAGAGCGTTGTCAACAGCATTAAGCACACCCCCCATTCCAGCGACCTTTGCGGGCAAATGGCTGCGCTGCACAGGGCCGCAGCTACGGAAGATGGCCCGCGCCGGACTGGTGTGGTTGGAACAAAACCGCGATCACGTGAACGCGCTCAACGTGTTCCCCGTGCCCGACGGCGACACGGGCACTAACATGCTACTCACCATGCGCTCGGCCTACGCCCGCGTGGAGAGCAGCGAAGAGAACCACGTCGGCCGCGTGGCTGCCCAGATAGCCCAAGGGGCGCTGATGGGTGCGCGCGGCAATTCGGGCGTCATCCTGAGCCAGATCTGGCGCGGCCTGGCCGCGGAACTGGCCGGCAAGGAGACGTTCACCACCATCGATCTGGCCGCCGCCTTCCAGAGCGCGGCCGACACGGCCTACAAGGGCGTCATGCGGCCGGTCGAGGGCACCATCCTGACCGTCATCCGCGAGGGCGCGGCCGAGGCGGCCGACGCGGCCCGCAAGAGCGAAGACCTGCGCTTCATGCTGGAGCGCATCCTGGAACGCTGCCAGCAGGCATTGGAGCGCACGCCTGACCAACTGCCCATCTTGCGCCAGGCGGGCGTCGTCGACTCCGGCGGCCAGGGGTTGGTCTACATCATGGAAGGCATGATGCGCTATGCCCAGGGCAAGCTGGAGCTGAACGGGCCGGCGACGGCGACGGCGGTGGCCGCGGCCGCCCCGGCCGCCCCGCTGCCCGCTCAGGCCCACGCCATGCCCGAAGGGGGTTCGCTGGAGTTCCCCTATGACGTGCAGTTCATCCTGAGCGGGCGCAATCTGAACGTGTTGGAAGTGCGCGCCCGCATCGACGCGATGGGCGACTCGACCGTCGTCGTCGGCGACGAGAGCACCATCAAGGTCCACGTCCACGTCAGCGACCCCGGCCGGCCGCTCAGCTACGGCATCAGCCTGGGCCACATCTCCGACGTGGTCGTGGAGAACATGCAGGCGCAGATGGAGGAGATCGTCCACGCCGCGCCGCCACCCGTGCCGCCGGTGATCACCGTCGAACCGGATCAGGTGGGCGTGGTCGTGGTCGCTTCTGGGGCCGGGCTGGCCGGCGTCTTCCGCAGCCTCGGCGCGGCGGTCGTCGTCAACGGCGGCCAGACCAACAACCCCAGCACGGAGGAGATCTATCAGGCCCTCGATGAGCTGCCGACGGACAAGATCATCCTCTTGCCCAACAACAAGAACATCATCCTGGCCGCCGAGGCGGCGCGCGACCTGAGCGTCAAGCAGGTCGCCGTCGTGCCCAGCCGCTCCGCGCCGCAGGGCATCGCCGCGCTCATGGCCCTCGACCCGGATAAGGACGTGGCCGCCAACGCCGCGGCCATGACCCGCGCTCTGGGGCTGGTGCACACGGGCGAGATCACGCGGGCGACGCGCACCGTCCAGTTGAACGGGGTGGAGGTGGAGCAAGGGGCGATCATCGGCCTGGCCGACGGCCGCCTGTGCTGCTCTGGGCCGGACGAGCGGGCGGTGCTCGACATGCTGTTGCCCCATCTGGACGCGGCCGCCTGCGGCATTATCACGCTATACTATGGCGCGGACGTAACCATGACCCAGGCGGCCGAAGCCGCCGACCACATCCGTGATCGCTGCCCCCACGTGGAGGTCGAGGTCATCGAGGGCGGGCAACCGCACTACTTCTACATTCTCGGCGCGGAGTAATCCGCCCGACCGCGGCGCGTTTTTCGACCCGGCCTGGCCCAAAGGGGCGGCCGTGGGCGGGAGCACCTAAAAACTATGGACCGAGCATTGACACGGCTCGAGCGCGTGCTCGAGTTGGAAAGACAACAGGGCTACCAGAACAAGGCCGTCGTCGGCGGCATCCGCCAGTTCGCCGTCTACTGGGTGACGCAGGCCACCGAGGAGGCGACGGACGAGGCCGATCTGGCCCTGGCCGAACAGGTATCGGAAGTGCTGATGGAGTATGGGCGGCTGTCGGGCGTGGAGGCCCGCGCCCAGGCCATTGGCTCGCTGCTGGCCGGCATCGAGCGGCGGCGCGCCCGCCGGCCGCAAGCCGCGCCGCCCGCCCGCCCCGCGCCGCCGCCGGCCAAACCGGTCGCGCCGCCCACCAGGCAAGAAGCCCCAGCCCGACCGGAGGCGCAGCCCCGCCCCATCGCCCCGGGCCGGCCGGCAACCCCGCCGCCGGCTAAGCCCCCAGCCCCGCCGCCGGCCAAAGCCCCCGCGCCGGTTATGGAAGAGGCGATGCCCGACTTCGACGACGCCGATGAAGAGACGCTGGAGACCCCGGTGTCGGCGCTGGAGCCGGACCTGCCGTTCGTCGAGCCCGACGCCCGCGGCCTGACCCAACCGCTGACTGCCCTCAAGGGCGTAGGTCAGAAGATCGCCGAGAAGCTGCATCGCCTCGGCCCGACCACCATCTGGGAGTTGCTCTACCTCTTCCCGCGCCGTTACGACGACTACACGCTGATGAAGCCCATCAGCAAGCTACAGTTTGGCGAACAGGTGACGGTCATCGGCACCATCTGGCAGACGCGCACCCGGCGCACGCGCACCAATCAGGCCGTCATCGAGTGCATCGTTAACGACGGTACGGGCACGGTGCAGGCGACGTGGTTCAACCAGCCGTGGCTGGCCGAACAGTTGCCGGCCGGGATGCAGATCGTCCTGAGCGGCAAGGTCGAGGCGTTCCTGGGGCGGCTGGTATTCAACTCGCCCGATTGGGAGCCGCTGGAGCTGGAGCCGCTGCGCACGCGGCGCATCGTGCCCATCTACCCGCTGACCGAGGGGCTGACGGCCAGCAAGATGCGCGAGGTGATGCAACGTACCGTGCGCGACTGGTCGGTGCGCGTGCCCGACCCGCTGCCCGTCGCGCTGCGCAAGCGCCGCCGCCTCTACTCGCTGGCCTACGCCATCCAGCAGATGCACTTCCCCGAAAGCCACGAGGCCTTGCGCCAGGCGCGGCAGCGGCTGGCCTTCGATGAGTTGTTCCTGCTGCAACTGGGCGTCCAGCGCCAGCGGCGCGAGTGGCTGCAACACACCGCCTTGCCGCTGATGGCCGACGCCGACCGCTTCGACGCTTTCCTGGCCGCCCTGCCCTTCAGCCCGACGGCCGCCCAGCGGCGCGTCATCGAGGAGATTCGCGCCGACCTGGCCCGGAGCGTGCCGATGAACCGGCTGCTGCAAGGGGACGTGGGGTCGGGCAAGACGGCCGTGGCCGCCGCGGCCATGATCGTGGCCGCCGCCGCCGGGGCGCAATCGGCGCTGATGGCCCCCACCGAAATCCTGGCCGAGCAGCACTACCGCGGCCTGCGCCGGCTGCTGGAGCCGCTGGGCATCCACGTGGTCCTGCTGACCGGCAGCACGCCGGCCGGCGAACGCGCGCCCGTCCTGGCCGGGCTGGCCGATGGCACAGTCCACATCGTCATCGGCACCCACGCCCTGATCCAGCCGACAGTCGAGTTCCACCGCCTGGGGCTGGCCGTGGTGGACGAGCAGCACCGCTTCGGCGTCGATCAGCGGGCGGCGCTGCGCGACAAGGGGCCGCGGCAGGGGGAGGAGGTCATCAGCCCTCACCTGCTGGTCATGTCGGCCACGCCCATCCCGCGCACGCTGGCCCTGTCGCTCTATGGCGACCTCGACCTGTCGGTGCTGGACGAGATGCCGCCCGGCCGGCAGGAGATCAAGACCCGCTGGCTGCGCGCCTCGGAGCGCGAACGGGCCTACAACTTCATCCGCCGCCAGACGGCCGAGGGGCGACAGGCGTATATCATCTACCCGCTGGTCGAAGAGTCGGACACTATCGACGCGCGGGCGGCGGTGGAAGAGTTCACCCGGCTCAGCAGCGAGGTCTTCCCCGACCGGCGGGTGGGGCTGGTGCACGGCCGCCTGCGCTCCGACGAGAAGGACAGTGCCATGCGCGCCTTCGCCGAGGGTGGGTCGGACGTGCTGGTGGCCACGTCGGTCATCGAGGTCGGCGTCGACGTGCCCAACAGCACGATCATCGTCATCGAGGGGGCCGACCGCTTTGGCCTGGCCCAGTTGCACCAGTTCCGCGGCCGGGTGGGCCGGGGTGAGCACCAGTCGTACTGCATCCTCATCGCTGAGGACGTTAGCGCCGAGGCCGAGCAGCGGCTGGCGGCGCTGGAGGCGACCAACGACGGCTTCGTGCTGGCCGAGCGCGACCTGGAGTTGCGCGGCCCGGGCGAGTTCTTCGGCCGCCGCCAGAGCGGTCTGCCGGAGTTGCGCCTGGCCTCGCTGCTCCACGATGCAGAGGTGCTCGACGTGGCCCAACAGGAGGCCGCGGCCCTGTTCGCCGCCGACCCGGAGCTGGCGTGGCCGGAGCATCAGGCGTTGCGCGAGCGGTTGGAAGCGTTTTGGCAGCAGGCGGGCGACGCCAGCTAAGCCAACTGCAAGATATAGGAGGGAGAGGATTGATCAAACGAGCTGTCTATCCGGGAACGTTCGATCCCGTTCACCACGGCCACATCGATCTGATGTTGCGCGCCGCCGACTTGTTCGATGAGTTGTGCGTGGCCGTCTATGACCACCGGCGGCCGACGAAATCGGTGCTGTTCTCCATCGAGGAGCGCGTGGCCATGATCCAGGAGTCGCTGCCCAATCCGGGCAACGTCACGGTCATGCCCTTCACCGGCCTGCTGGTCGATTTCGTCCACCAAATCGAGGCCCGGATCATCATCCGCGGCCTGCGCGTCTTTTCCGACTTCGAGTTCGAGTTTCGCTCCGCCCTGGCCAACCAGCGACTCGCGCCAAACATCGAGACGGTCAGCCTCATGACCCGCGAGGAGAACTCCTTCCTCAGCGGCAGCACGGTGCGCGAGATCGCCTCGCTGGGCGGCGACGTGACCAGCATGGTGCCGCCCGGCGTGGCCCGGCGGCTCTATGCCCGCTTCCGCGACGAGGACCCCATCCTCTTTTCCGGTGCTCTACCCCTTCGGGATTAGGTGAATCGCATGGACATTCAACATCTGGTCGACCGTCTGGAACAAGCTCTCAACGAGAGCACGCGCATTCCCCTGAGCGCCTATCTGCTGGTCAATGAGGAGAAGGTCTATAGCCTGCTCGACCAGATGCGCGTGGCCGTGCCGGAGGAGATCAAGCGCGCCAACCGCATTGAGGCCGAGAAGGATCGCATTCTGGCCCAGGCCAAGGAAGAGGCTGAGCGCATCCGCGAGTTGTCGCGCCAGGAAGCGGGCGAACTGGTCAAGCGCGATGCCGTCGTCAACGCCGCCCAGCACCGGGCCGAGAACATCGTCGAGCGGGCGCGCCGCGACGCCGAGGCGTTGCGCCAGGACGCCGACGTCTACATTGTGGACGTACTGCAAAAGCTGGAGCAAGACCTGATGCGGACGATGGGCGTCGTGCGTAATGGGCTGGAGAAGGTGCAGGCCGAGCAAATGGCTCAGGCGTCGGCCCGCGACGACGCGGCCGAGGGCCTCTAGCCGGCAGCTAGTTGCGGACGAAGGTGTAGCCCACGCCGCGCTCCGACCGGATGTACTGCGGCGCTTCGGGGTGGGCCTCGATCTTGCGCCGCAGCCGGTGGACGTAGACGCGCAGCCGGTCCTCGTAGACCGTCTCCATCGGCCACAGACGGCGCAGGATGAAGTCGGTCGTCACCGTCTGCCCGGCGTTGCGCATGAGGATGAAGAGTAGCTTCGTCTCGGTCGGCGTCAGGGCGATCTCCTGACCGTCGATTGTCGCCCGCTGGTGGGGGAAGCTGACGGTCAGGTGTTCATCCACGACCGTCTCGGCGCTCAGCGTGTAGGCGAAGTCGCCGATGCGGCGCAACACCCGCCGCACGCGGGCGACGAGTTCGCCGGGGTTGAACGGCTTGGTGATGTAATCCTCGGCGTAGCGGTCGATGGTCTGGATGATCGTCTCGTCCTCATCGACGGCGGTCAGCATGATGATCGGCACGTCGGAGTAGTCGAGGACGGCGTCACAGAAGTCGAAGCCGTTCATGCCGTAGGGCATGTGGATGTCCACCAACGCCAGATGGGGCAAGCCGCCGCGCCGAATTAACTCCAGTCCCTCTTCGCCCGAAGAGGCGGTCGAGACCTGGAAGCCCGCTTTCTGCAAAGCGGTCGAGACCAGGCGGATCATCGAGTAGTTGTCGTCCAGGACGAGAACCCGGTAAGTACTGGTATCAAATCCCGCTGTCATTCGTGCTAACCCGTCCTTTGCCAAATCCGTTGTGAGAGTTAGCGTGAAGCGCGCATGGCCCTGTTGCCGGCTAGTGGTATCGATCATGGCCACCCCACGGACGTACTCCCTTACAGTGTGCAACCCGAACCTTACGCCCCATCTGACATTCTAGCAGTGGGCCGGGGGCGGCTCAAGCGGTTTTCACGGAACGTTCGTAATTGGCGCGCGGCAAGGCCACGGCCACCGGCCGCAGCCTTGCGTCTGAGGATGTCGTGGGAGCCTTACGCCTGGCTGCGGGTTACGGCGGCGTAGCGGCGAATGGCCTCGCGGCGGTAGCGCAGGGCGATGTAGACGGCCAGGGTGACGACCAGAATGGTGATGGTGTTGACGAAGAAGGTGGCGATGCGCCACAGCGTCGTCTCGGCATCGGGGAAGCCCAGAATCAGGGCGATGCCCAGCCAGACGGGGAAGCTGGCGAACTGGGCCGCGCCGGCCACGGCGATTAGCTCTCGCCGCCCGGCTTCGTCGGCCGTGTCCAGTCCGGCGACGATGCCGACGAGAAACGAGATGGCAAAGTTGCTTTGCAGCGTGCCGAACTCGTCATAGCTCAGCGGCCCGCCCATGATCGCGGCGACAATTACCCCGGCGGCGATGGCGATGACCGTGCTCAGCGCCAGGACGATCAGCCCTTGCCGCGCCAGCCGCCAGTCGCCCATCCAGCCGCCGAAGCCCATAGCCATGACCTGCCCCATGAACGGCGTGAAGAGCAGGGCGACGATATAGATGGTCATATCACCCGACAGCAGGCCATAGGCCACCAGCAGCGTGGAGACGGCGGCGCGGGCGATGTAGCCGGCGGTGATGTGGTTTTGCAGCCACAGGTCTTGCAGGATGGTCGTGGCGCTGAGCTTGATCGGCCGGGTGACGCTTTCCGGCGGCTCCTGCGAAACAATAGCCACGACCTCATCCGAGACGATGCAATACTGCCGTGGGTCGAAGAAGTCGGCGCTCATGAGCGCCTCAATGAACCGGGTCGATTCGGGGGCCGATACCTGGACGCGAACCTCCTCCCCTCCTCCGTCCCGCTGTCGCGGAAGACGCGCGTGGGGATGACCGCCGCCTCGCCAATGCCCTGGGCCAGAGCCAGCCTGGCGACTTTCTCCCCCTGGCCCCTGGGTGTGCCTACCGTTACCTCTTGCATAGCCCTTCTCCCTTTCCTTACGTCTGTAGCCAGCATAAAAAGGGCTTGTCAGAGAGACAATGTATCAAAGATACAATTTGGTTGACGGCGGCCCACAGCCAAGTAAAGTACAGGTGTTGCGCTGTCCTCATCGAAGAGCATCATGACCCCCGCGCCTCGCCTCGCCCCCTCGCCCACGGCCGTTACCATACAGCCGCCCGTCGATTCGCGCTTCTACCTGGCGACCGTGGCCGGGGCGGCGTGGCTGGCCGGCATTGGGCTGGCGGCGCTGGTCGACGCCGGTCTGGGCTTCTGGCTGTTCATGGCCGCCGTCGCCACCGTGGGCGCGGTGGCCCTGTGGCGAGTGGGGCGGGTGGGGCTGGCGCTGGCTGGGGTGGCCGCGCTGGCCCTGGGTGGGGTGCGGGCGGTGGCGGCCGCGCCCCGCTTCGACGCCGGGCACGTGGCCGCCTACAACGGCGCGGCCGAGGTCGTCCTGCGCGGCGAGGTGGCCGCCGAGCCGGACGTAGGCGACACCAGCCGCCGCCTGCGCCTGGCCGCCCGCGAACTGGTCATCGACGGCCAGTCGCGGCCGGTGAGCGGCCTCGTCCTGGTCGAACTGCCGCGCTACCCGGCCGTCGGCTACGGCGCGGCCCTCAGCCTGTCGGGCGAACTGCTGGCCCCGTCCTCCCTGAACAGCACCGACTACGCCGCCTACCTGGCCCGGCAGGGCATCCACAGCGTCATGCGCTATCCGGCCGTCAGCGTGCTGGACGAGGCGGGCGGCAGCGCGTGGCGGCGGGCGCTGCTGGCCGTGCGCGACCGGGGCCGGGACGCCATCCGCGCCAGCCTGCCCGAACCGCAAGCCTCGCTGCTGACCGGCATCCTGCTGGGCGACGACAGCGGCCTGCCCCGCGCCGTGGTGGACGCCTTCCAGATGACGGGCATGACCCACATCATCGCCATCTCCGGCTTCAACATCGCCCTCATCATCGCCCTGCTCGACCGGCTGGCCGCGCCGCTGCTGCCGCGGCGGACGGGGGCGGTGGTCATCGCCGCCTTCATCGTCCTCTACGCCCTGCTGGTCGGCGCGTCGGCCTCGGTCGTGCGCGCGGCGCTGATGGGCATCACCTACCTCGCCGGCCTGCGCCTGCTGGGGCGGCCGACGCTGGCCCTGGCCGGCCTCTTCACGGCCGCCGTCGTGATGACTCTCTGGAACCCGCTGACGCTGTGGGACGTGGGCTTCCAGCTCAGCCTGTCGGCCACCCTGGGCCTGCTGCTCTTCGGCCAGCCGTGGTCGCGGCGGCTGCGGCGGGGCACGGCCGCCTTGCCGCCGGCCGTCCGCCGCCCGGCCACGCAACTGCTGGGCGAGGGCGTGATCATCACCCTGGCGGCGCAGGTGTTGACCGTGCCGCTGCTCATCTACCACTTCGGCGCGCTGTCGCTGGCCAGTCTGCCGGCCAACCTGCTCGTCCTGCCGGCGCAGCCGGCGGTGATGCTGACCGGGGGGCTGACGCTGTTGGCCGGGCTGGCGTGGCCCGCCGCCGGGCGACTGGTCGGGCTGCCGGCGTGGCTGTTCCTGAGCTACACCATCGGCGTCATCGAGCGGTTGGCGCGGCTTCCGGCGGCGTCCGTGCCGTTGCGTCTGTCAGCCGGCGGGCTGCTGGGCGTCTATGCGCTCATTGCTGTCGTGACCATTGCCGCGGCCACCGGCCAACCGCGGCGGCGGGCGGCGGCCGAACGGCTGCGCGCCAACCCACGGCGCAACGCGGCGCTGGGCGGGCTGGCCGTCGTCGTCTTGCTGGCCGGGGCGTGGTGGTGGCAACGGCCCGATGGCCGGCTGCACGTGGCCTTCCTCGACGTGGGGCAGGGGGATGCCACGCTCATCCAATCCCCCGACGGGCGGCAGGTGCTCATCGACGGCGGGCGCTACCCGTCGCGGGTGCTGGAGCGTCTGGGGGAGCAGATGCCGTTCTGGGATCACTCGCTCGACCTGGTGATCGCCACCCATCCCGACGACGACCACGCCGCCGGGCTGGTCAGCGTCGTGGAGCGCTACGACGTGGCCGGGGTGATGACCAACGGCGCGGCGGCCGGCGACGACGCGGGCTACGCCGCGCTGCTGGCCGCGGCCGAGGTCACCGGCGCGCCCGTCCTCGTCGCCCAGCCGGGCCAGCGCATCGACCTGGGCGACGGCGCGCGCCTCGACATCCTGAGCGCCGGCGGCGCGACTGACAACGACGCCTCGGTCGTGGCCCGGCTGACCTACGGCGAGCTATCCGTCCTGCTGACCGGCGACGCGGGCGAGGCGGCCGAGGCGGCGCTGCTGGCCGGCGGGCAACTGGCCCCGACCGTCGTGCTGAAGGCGGGCCACCACGGGGCGAATACGTCCAGCGGCGAGGCGTTTCTGGCTGCGGTTCGGCCGCAGGTGGTTGTCATCTCCGTCGGCGCGGACAACAGCTACGGCCACCCGGCCCCGGCGATGCTGGCGCGGGCGGCGGCGGTGGGGGCGACGGTGTTGCGGACGGATGAGGTGGGGACGGTGGAGTTGGTTAGTGATGGGGAGAGGATGTGGTGGGAGGTAGAGGGTAGGCCGTAGAGCGTTTTGCGGGGCGATGACAGCGGCCTGGGGTGTCCTAAATTGTGTGTAAACGCCTTTTCCTGATGGCAGAACCTTCATGACGCCAACTGTCTTTCCAGCCTGAGAATCACATGCCATTTGGATTGTGATTTAGGGACGGACTAGAGCCTGATAGCCATACCAAGCTTTTTTTCAAACCGATACGACTCCTGGGGCCAACGCCTCCTATCCTGAACAGGGTCGCTGCTGATAGGGCACTCGGCATTACGCTTCTTTGGCAGTCAGGTCCTTGTCTTCCATTTCCCAGGCATGATCCATAGTGTGAAAGGCAGTGTGCCGAATCAGGTACCGGAGCGGCCACTTGCCGGCCATCTTGCCTTGGGAGTGGTAGTCCCGTATGGCCTGGCAATAGGCATCGCGATGCGCTTGCAGCCCCTCGCCAGTCAGCATCGCACCGTCGGGAGTGAGCACACCAAGCCCCTTCGCCCAGTCCTGCTCGTTGGCAAAGATATGACGGACGATGTGGTCCCGATCTCGCCCTCCGCCGCGCGGCCCCCGCTGCAGCTCAGCCGACACGCGCGAACGCACCCCATCGAAAAACGCCCAGCACGCCTGCAACAGCCTCAGCTCTCGTTCCAATTCGTCACCCGACATGACTTGCTTGTCGATGCTCGAAAACGCAAACGAAATACCCCAGAAGTCAGTTGAGCCTGTTCCTGGATACTCTTCGACTACGTCAACGTTCTTGATGGCTTCAAACTCCGCGTTCATTTCCGCCAGCTTGGCCACCGGTGAATATCGCGGAATATAGGAACGCAGCTTTTCGATGGCCTCCTCTCCGGTCTTCGCCCCGCGCGAGAGGCCGGGCCAATCGGGTGCCACCGCCACTGACTTCTTGCCCTTTGGGCCGATTTCTAACGTTACCCGAATATGGTTAGTCACATATCCTCCAATCAGCAACTCCTGCCATCGCACACCTGAGATGGAGTGCAGTGCTTGTACAAGTTTCTCTTTAACCTTTTCACTTAGAACGCTGCTTTACTCGTAAAACTCCGGCACTTTTTTGAGTGTTTTCCACTGCTCATTGTCATGACCGAAAATCACTAGCCCGATATGCTCCCGTTCGACCAGATCAAGTAATTTAATCGTACTGGCGCGGGTTGCTTCGGCGTCCGGGTTGCTACCGTCGTCCTGCTGGTCACGGGTAAAGCCCTCGCCGAAGGGTACAGCATCAATCGTCAATAAAATCGCCCCCGTTTTGGGCAGCCGCAGCAGAACCGATTGATGTCCCGGTACATGCCCGCTCGTCTCAATCAGTTCCAATTCCGGCAGCAGTTCCGTGTCCCCGTCCACCAGCCGAATGCGCTCCATTGGCTGATCCCATTGGGGTCGAATGTTAGCATAACGTGGGTTACTTGCCGCATCTAAATGATGCATACGCTGAACAACATATTGCGCCTTCGTGAATGCCGCGTGTCTTCCGGCATGGTCGCCATCATAATGCGTCGAAATGACTGTATCCACATCGTCCGGTTTTAAGCCAATGCTCGCCAACTGCTCGATAACATCCTGCCCATTCTCGAACTCCGATTCTCCTTCAGGGATGATCTCCGGTAGACCACTATCAATCAGAATATTCTGGCCGTCACCCGTTTGCACCAGATAACACACAATCGGAATCTGGTATTCCGGCATGGACCCAACCTGCATCAGATAAAGACGCTTCACGGCATTCTGACTCATAATCATTTCTCTCATAAAAGTCATTATAGAGGAATCGTTCTCAGATTACACGATGCTGTTTGTTGGTGTGGGTCAAAGCGCAGCCCCACCAACCCAAGCCCCACCTAACCACCACCAGCCCATCCCCAATTCCCCGCTACAACCCTGCCTCGCGCCTTGGCGGACGCCTTCCGCGTCACGGCATGACCCACATCATTGCCATCTCCGGCCAGACTAGAGCTATGGTTATCAGATGCTGCTGATGTCTGTCGTGTTATTGACCAAGCGATTCTTTGACACGACAATTCCACCTTTGGTTGGTACTATTTTTGGGGTGGTTACCGTATCCGACAGCGTCGATTTTTACACTTCGGTGCTCTAATAGCAACCATGAGCGACGACAAAAAGCTGGACTACTATTTGGCCGCGTGGAATCTTTCGACCCCACAGCTTCTCACGCAGACGATGACCAGTCACATCTACACCGTCACGCACGACACCGAGACAGTTATCCTAAAACTGCTGTCCCCGTCAGAGACAAAGGAGCAAAGTGGCGCGGTGGCGCTACGCTATTTTGACGGTCGTGGAGCGGTACGTATTTTATGTTACGACGAAGGCGCGCACCTGATGGAATACGCCGCAGGTGACGAACTTGTAGTGCTGGTCAATCGTGGTGAGGACGAAAACGCCACGCGAATTATCGCGCAGGTGCTGGAGCAACTTCACAGCGTCCCTCAGGAAGCCCCTCGCGACGGTTTGTTTATGCTAGATCGCTGGTTTAGAGCGTTGTTCGACAAAGCTGCGATGGACAAGCAAATAGGCATCGAGTCTATCTTTGTGCGGAGTGCCTCTCTCGCCGAGTGGTTGCTCTCTGACCAGCGCGACATTCGAGTGCTGCACGGTGACATCCATCACTATAATATCCGGCAGTCGTCGCGCGGCTGGCTTGCCTTTGACCCGAAAGGTCTCGTGGGCGAGCGCACCTATGACTGTGCAAACACGCTCTGCAACCCGGTGATACCCGAGCTTGTCCACAACGAAACTCGCCTACTGGCCAATGCAGCAATTCTGGCGGAAAGACTCTGTCTCGACCCGTGGCGCGTACTGGCGTTCACTTATGCATACGCCTGCCTTAACGCAAGTTGGTGGCTCGAACTTGGTGGGAGCGATATCGTCAAGTGGGCACTCAACGTTGCGGCGATCATTGAACCACATCTTGAGTTAACGTGAATGGATAGACCCGGACATAAGACATGTTACGCCGCCGTTGAGGCTGCTCTAGCTACCAGCTGGAGCAACGGCCAAACCGAAGGATAAATCAACCGATTGAAGTTATTGAAGCGACAAATGTATGGCAGGGCAAACCTGGATCTTCTACCCCAACGTACCCTATATCATGCATGAAACCACAGAGATTGACGAAGAGCCGGTAGAAAGCATTCTCAGATACCAATCAACCGCCCCTCGATCCTAAAAAACACATCCCATTCGATTAGTCATCTGGGGCTGAACTTTACAATTGTCATAGTCCAGGCGTGATCTTTGTCACTTGTTCAGGTCACTCCTCGTTAACGATAATGGTATGGTTGGCAATCTCAAGTGGAGGGGTCACATGAAACCGCTGACCTTATTTTTGTTGCTGACCTTCGGGTTGTTTATCGTCGGGTTTGCCCTGGTCGGTCTTCTCATCTCTATCGGCGGCCCGAACTTCCTCGTCGTGCTCGTCCAGATCGCTATGGCTTGGACGCCCACCGTAGCCTTCGCCATCATCCACCGCAAGGTGTATCCGGGCCGGTCTTTCCGGCAAACGGTGGCCGGCTTGTTCGCGCCCCGGCTCAGAGTGTTGCCGCTGCTGGCGTCCATTCTGATTCCCGTTGTGGCCACCGTCATCGTTTGGCTCGGCTACTCCGTAGCCTCCGACCAGGCGCCGCTGGCTCTCGTCGCCGACCTGTCGCTCGGCGCGCTCGTCGTCATCTTCTTTGACGGCCTCATTCGCGGGCCATTGGGCGAGGAGTTGGGCTGGCGCGGCTACCTGCAAAATGAGCTAACCAGGCGGTTCTCGCTACTAAAGGCCTCGCTCATCGTCGGCGTCATCTGGGCCGTCTGGCACCTGCCGCTATGGTTCATCTCCGGCTATCAGGGTGTTGATCTGCTGCTCTACATCGTGTTCTTCGCCGTCGGTCTCATCGCCTTCTCGGTCATCATCGGCTTTGTCTACAACCGTGGGAAGAACCTGATTTACCCCATCCTGCTGCACCAGATGCTCAACTTCAGCGGCCGGTTGTTGGAGATGGACGAGCTGGTCGTGCTTGGAGGAGTTGCGGCCGTCTATGTTGTTATGGCCGTCGTGATCGGTCTGGTTTGGTTACGGTCAACGCCGCAGAAGGCGGCCCAACCGGCCCGGATGGTTGGCAAGTCTGCCTGAGGTTTGCCCAATCAGTTGGGACGCTGGGTAAGCCTCTATCACGTCAATTATGACGTTACCCTCGGCTGCTATTGAGCTGTTGTGACTTGCTGGCCTATTAGGGCTGGTCTAGTAGCCTGCCAGTTACCCTAAAGCAACATCCAGCATCATCATAACAACAAAACCGGCCATCGCGCTGGTGGTGGCCAGGTCTGTGTTTGAGCCAGATTGGGATTCGGGAATCAACTCTTCGATTACTACAAAAACCATCGCTCCGGCGGCAAAACTTAGAGCGTAGGGCAAGGCCGTACGAGCCAGCAAGACAATGCTTGCCCCCAGTACGGCCGCCACCGGTTCAACTAGCGCGGATGATTGCCCATAGAAAAAGCTCTTCCAGCGCGACATCCCTTCGGCGCGTAAGGGCATGGCGACGGCTATCCCCTCAGGGAAGTTCTGAATACCAATGCCGATCGCCAGGGCAATGGCCCCTGAGAGCGTGGCTGCCGGCAAACCGGCCGCCACCGCGCCAAAGGCTACGCCGACAGCCAACCCCTCGGGAAAGTTGTGCAAGGTAATAGCCAGGATAAGCAACCGGCTGCGTTGCCAGTGGGTTTTGATTCCTTCGGCTGCGGTCATCGGTGCGCCGAAGTGCAAATGAGGGAGAAGGCGATCCGCTGCGGCCAAAAAAGCACCCCCAGCCGAGAAACCCACTACCGCGGGCAACCAGGGTGGAGCGCCATTGCTCGCAGCCAATTCGATGGCCGGGGCCAACAACGACCAGAAGCTGGCGGCAAGCATTACACCGGCGGCAAAACCCATCATTCCATCGAGCAGTTTGCGGTTTACCGTTCGGGTAAGAAACACAACGGACGCGCCCAGAGCAGTAACTCCCCAGGTGAAGCCTGTAGCCAGTAAAGCCTGAAGAACCGGGTCTAAGTCTTTGAACAAGTTGAGCATAGTGATATGAAGTCTTTAATTAGATCGAGCAGTTGCGCCTATCAAGGTCTATTGCCAGTATAGTATACGGTCATCCTGCGGAGCACTATCGTTTGTCATCTGTCCTACAGTGAAAAGTCACCTTCCTGAGCGCCACCTTGGCGCAACTAGCCTACCGCCAATTCCCCGCTACAATCCTACCTTGCGCCATCAGGCGTTGAGGTACACACTTTGTCGAAGCCACGATTGCTTGCGTTGCTGGCTGTGCTGCTGCTGGTGGCGGTCGCCGGTTGTTCCCTGCTCGAGCGGGGCGACCCGACGGCCGAGCGGCCGACCCTGGCCTTCGCCACCGTCACCCTGACGCCGGAGCCGACGCCGACGCGCACGCCCGCGCCCACGCCCACGCCTATCGCCCCGCGCATTGAGATGGACGACCAGCCCCTCGACGACAGCGGCGAATTGACCGCGGCCGAGGTGGCCCTGCCCGTCCCCGGCTGGCTGGTGGTGCTGGCCGACGACGACGGCGAGCCGGGCGACCCCATCGGCCAGACGCCATTGGCCGGCGGCGTCCACGCCAACGTGGCTGTGACCGTCGACCCGGAGTTGGCCACGGAGACGCTCTACGCCCGCCTGCACCTGGACGCCGGGGCGGAGGGCGTCTTTGAATATCCGGGCGAGGATGAGCCATACGAGGGCGCGCCGGAGGTGACGTTCGCCGTCGAGTTGCAACTGCCGCGCCCCGTGGTCGAGGCCATCGAGCAGACGGTGGGCGAGGACAACGTGGCCAGCGTGGCCCGCGCCGAACTGCTGGAGCCGGGCTGGGTGGCCATCCACGCCGACGACGACGGCCGGGCGGGCGCGGTTCTCGGCGGCGTGCGCCTGGAGGCGGGCACGTACGAGAACGTAGCGATCACCATCGACCGGCGCTACGGGACGCCGACGCTCCACGCCGTGCTGCACGAAGACGAGGGCGAGGTCGGCGTGCTGGAGTTCCCCGACGGCGACGGGCCGCTGCTGGTCAACGGCCAGCCGGTCACAGTCTCGTTCGCGGCTCACTTCCCGCCCGACATCCTGGTCTATGACCAGCCGTTCATCGACGGCGCGATTGTCGTCGAGCGCGTCATCAGCGAGGGGCCGGGCTGGGTGGCCATCTACAGCGACGTGGACGGCCAACCGGGGCGGATCATCGGCTTTGCGGCGCTGGAAGACGGGTTGAACGAGCGCGTGCGCGTCGATCTAATCGAGGCGGCCGTCACCCCGCAACTCTACGCCCTGCTGCACCAGGACACCACCCCCGGCGACGAGTTCGACTTCCCCGGCAACGACCCCGTGGTGCGCTTCGCCGAGCGGATGCCGCAGGCGACCGCCTTCCGCACCGACCTGGGCGCGGCCGTCGTCGTCCACGACCAGCGGCTGGCCGACGACAGCGCCGTGGTCAGGATGGTCGTCGTGCCGGTCAACGCCTGGGTGGCCGTCCACGCCGCGGCCGAGGACGGGCAACCGGCGGGGATGCTCGGCCGGACGTTTGTGCCCGCGGGCATCAACCGCAACATCATCGTCCCCCTCGATCCCGCCCCGGAGGACGCGCCGGTCATCCTCGTCCTCTACGAAGACCAGGGCGAGCCGGAGGAGTTCGACGCTCTGGGCGTCGACCCGCTATTGACCAACGACGACAACCGCCTGATTCGCGTTCCTTTCGTCATCGGCGCGCCGGCTGAGTAAAAGCGCCCGCCGCGCACCTCTTTTCACGTGGCCTTTATGGCCATGCGCCCCAACATTTCACGTCGCTTTCATGTTCTAAAAGTGCCGCCTATGGCACTATTTCAGTGACCTGAATGCCGTCCGGTTATTGCTTCCGGCGACGGCTGCTTAGGGTTGTTGCGCCCCAACGGGGCAGACCACAGACGATTTCAACGGGGCGGGCGCGCCGGCGCTCGACCCGCTTTGGCGACAGCATGACAATGACGCCCAAGGAGTTCTTCCGATGACTCTCAGTTCTAATACGCCCCAGACGCGCGAGATAGGCGAGTTGCGCAACCATCTGAAGTTGATGGACGAAGAGCGGCGCAAGTCCGGCCGCAAGATGACCGAGCTTGAGCAGCGCCTCGCCCAGCAAGGCCGCGACCTGACCGAACGCGATCAGAAGATACAGGAACTGGAGTGGCACATCGCCAATCTGGCCGAACGCCTGGAGCGCATCCCGGAGAACGACCCCAACGCCGCCACCCAGGAGCAGCGACTGCAAGACCTGGAGTGGCATCTGTCGAACCTGAGCACCCAGGTCGCCCGCCAGCCCAACCCTGACGAGGAACGCGCCCGGCTCAACGAGGAGTTGGGGCGGGCCGTGCTGGAGGTGCAGCAGCGCGTCCAGAGCGATCAGGCACAGGTCGAGGGGCGATTGCTGTCGGAGATGGCCGCGCTGCACGAAGCGGAAGATCGCCTGGCGCTGCAATTCCAGGTGTTGCAGGAGACGCTGCCATCGTCATCGCGCCTGGAACAGCAGCTTGAACCGGTCGTTAGCCGCCAGCAGGGGCATGCCCAGGCGTTGAGCGACATGAACGGCCAGTTGGCCACCGTGCAGGAAAACGTCAGCCTGCTAACGGCGCAGTTGCGCGAGCGCACAATGACCCTGGCGGCTGAATCGCAGACGAATTACGCCTCCCTGGCCAACCGGGTACAGGAGTATCTGGACGCCCTGGCCGAGCAGTTCGAGACGCGGACGGCGATGATCGAGGCCGACTGGCAGCAGCGCCTCGACGCCGTGGCCAACCGCGTGCCGGAGATCGCCCCCGAGTTCCTGCGCCTGAGCGATCAGATCGAGCGGCTGGCCGAGCAGTCGAACATGATGGACGAGCGGCTGGCGGCCGTGGCTGCCGATGCTCAGGCCCAGTTGGCCGCTCTGGCCGCCGACTCCCAGGCTCAACTGGCCGCGCTGGCCGCCGAATCGCAGACCAATATGACCAGTCTCGCCGTTCGCTTCCAGGAACAGGAGGCCACGCTGGACCGCACCTTCGCCGAACGACTGGCGGCGGTGGAGCAGTTGCCGGGGCTGGCCGCGGCCGTGGCCCAGTTGCCGGCGCTGGCCGCTCAGGTCGATGAGTTGGCCGGGCAGGTCACGACGTTTGGCGAAACGCGCGCCCAACTGCCCGCCCTGGCCGCCCAGATCACCCAACTGGAAGACACCGTCTCCAAGATGGGCAACGCCCGCGAGTTGATGCCCCTCTTCGACCGGTTCGAGCAGGAGCTGGAACTGCGACAGGCCGAGGAAGTGCGTCTGGCCAACCTAATCGGCACTCACGAAGGGCGGTTCGCGCCCATTACCACCTCATTGGAAGAGGCGCGCGAGACGTCGGTCAAGCTGCTCAGCCGCCTGTCGGATGCCGAGCGCACCGTCGAGGAGACGCGGCGCAGCGCCCAGGACTTCAACGACAACTGGAAGCCCATTCTGACCGAAGTCAGCCGCCGCCTGGGGCCGTTGACCGAGCGGGTGACGGTGCTCAACAATAGCGTGCTGAAGGCCGAGGCCGGTCTGCAAGCGCTGAACGGCGACCAGAGCGAGATGCGCGAGACGGTGGCCACCCTGTCCGACCAGGTGCAGCGCAGCCGCACGGAGAGCGTCCGCCAGTTGGACGCCTGGCAGGCCACCATTGACGAACACAAGGACACCATCGAGCGCTTCACGCAGCAATGGCTGACACTGAGCAATCAGTACAAAGAGGCGCGCATGGCCGTCCAGAACTTCGCCCACTGGCAGAAGCAACTGGAGCAGCAGAAGCGCGAGGCGTCGGAGATGCTGCGCATCGAGTCGAACCGGATGCAATCGCGCTGGGACGGCTTCCTGCTGGAGATTCAGGAGAAGCTGAAGAACTTCGAACTGGAGTTGAGCCAGAAGTGGCAGGCGTTCGAGTTGGAGAACGAGCAGAAGTGGGCCGGCGCGCGACGCAGCGAGCAGGTGTGGCGCGAGGAGTTGGGCGCGGTCGACGAGTTGATTCAGAAGTTGCAACAGGACAACCGCAATCTCATCTGGCGGGTGCAGGCGGCGCAGGCCGACGCCATCAAGAAGTGGCCGCGGCTGCTGATGGAAGAGGTCGAGAAGGCGGTGGAACTCAATCCGAACCGCCGCCTGTCATCGTCCGGCGCGGCCCCGCGCGGCGACATGAGCGTCGTTGACGCCATCGAGCAGGGCTTGATTACCATTGACTATAGCGACGATGCCGCCGGCCTTTAAACCCGCGCCGTTGGCCGAGCCTAGAACGATAGAGGAAGTAAACAAACGATGAGCACCAAGCCGAAGGGACTCAGTATTCAAGCGATCGTCATCATCCTGCTCCTGCTGGCCGTCTTCTTCGGTTGGCTGGGCTATCAGCCGGGCACGCTGCTGAATGAGTATGCGCGCGGCCTGGGGCTGACGCTGCTGGGCGTGGCGCTGGTCGTGGTGCTGAGCGACCGGCTGGCGACGCGCCGCGAACAGCAGTTGATGGGCTATCTGGAACAGCAGCGCCAGACGCAGGAAGACACGCAACTGGCCCGCGAGCAACAGTTGCTCAAGACACAACTCGTGCGCGAAGTGGCCAGCGGCGACGCCGGCCTGGCCGCGCGGGCCATTAAGGAGCTGGACGCCCAGGGCTGGCTGACTGACGGCACGCTGGCCAATGCCCATCTGGCCGGGGCCAATCTGCGCGCCGCCCACCTGGGTTGGATCAACCTGTCCGGGGCGTTCCTCAGCCGCATTGACCTGGAAGACGCCGACCTGAGCTACGCCAACCTCGCTACAGCCAATCTGAGCGACGCCCACCTGTCGCGGGCTAACCTGGAGCGGGCCAGCCTGACCGAAACCGACCTGCGCGGCGCGGACTTGAGCCTGGCCACGCTCAACGAGGCCGACTTCACCGGGGCGGTGCTGGAAGGGGCGACGCTGAGCGGCGCGTCAATGGTTGAGGCCAATCTGAGCAAAGTGACGGCCGAACGCGTGGCTCTCAACGGCGTTAATCTGGAGCGGGCCAACCTGGTCGAATCGAACCTGAGCTATGCCAACCTGGAGCGGGCGGTGCTGACCGGGGCCAATCTGGGCTGGGCCAACCTGAGCCGGGTCAATCTGGAGAAGGCCAATCTGGCCGAGGCCAATCTGAGCGGCGCCAATCTCGATGAGGCGCGGCTGCACGGGGCCAATCTGGCCGGGGCGTTCCTGTTCGGGGCGCGCGTCTCGCTGAAGGCGCTGTCCACGGCTCGCTCGCTGGCCAACGCGACGATGCCCGACGGGGTGAAGTACGAAGATTGGGTGCGCCGCCAGTCGGGCGACTACGTTCCGCCGGCGCTGACCAACAACGGCGGCGCGCCGGCCGGCTACGTGACCACCGATTCGCCGCTGGACTATACGCCGGTCGATGAGGTCTAGAACCTAGAAACCGAGTTTCTTCTGAGAAACTCGGTTTCTATAGGAACACAAAGGCCCTGTGTTTCCACAGGGCCTTTGCTTTGCACCGTAGCACTACTAGCTCTCACGAGGAGGCAGTGCTACGGTGCAGGGTAACTGATTACTACTCATAGACACCACCTCCTAAGGTTAAAGATAGCGGGCGGCCGGGCCGCCAATAAATGTATGAACGAGATTATGACATATGCGAGGGCGGCTGTCAATCATTGCTCATGTGGCAATCAACCGGCCAACTGGCGCAGCGCCGCCAACAGCCGATCAATCTCCTCGATGGTGTTGTAATGGACGAAGCCGACGCGCACCAGCCCGCCGCGGTCGAGCGTGCCCAACCGCTCCATGACGGCGATGGCGTAGTAGTGGCCGTGCCAGACGAAGAAGCCGCGCTCGCCCAGCCAGGCGGCCACGTCCTCCGGCGCGTGGCCGGCCAGAGCGATGGCGAAGGTCGGTGTGCGCCGCGCCAGCGACTCCACGTCGGTGATGCCGTAGACGCGCAGTCCGGGCACGCCCGTCGCCCCGCGCAGGAAGTGCTCGCTCAACTCCGCCTCATAGGCCTTGATGGCCGCCATCCCCCGCACCAGCCGCTCGCGCCGCGGGCCGTCCGCGCCGCCCAGGTCGGCCAGGTAGTCCACGGCCGCCGTCACCCCACTCAGGCTCTCGTAGCTCTGCGTGCCCGTCTCCCACTTGCCGGGCGGCTCGTCGGCCGCCGGGCGCACCTTGTAGGCGTTCAACCGGTCGAGCCACTCGTACTTGCCGTACAGGACGCCGGTATGGGGGCCAAAGAACTTGTAGACCGAACAGGCCAAGAAGTCACAGTCGAGGGCCTGCACGTCAATGACGTCGTGCGGCGCGTAGTGGACGGCATCGACGTAGGTCAGCGCCCCGACGCCGTGGGCCAGGGCGACCACGCGGGCCACGTCACTGATGGTGCCGACGGCGTTAGAGGCGTAGTTGATGGCCACCAGGCGGGTGCGCTCCGTCAGCAGCCCCGGCAGGGCGTCAAGGGCCAGGGTGCAGTCGGTCGGGTCGAAGTCCAGCCAGCGGACGGCGACGCCGCGATCCTCGGCCGCGCGCAGCCAGGGGGAGATGTTGGCGTCGTGGTCGATGCGGGTGACGATGATCTCGTCGCCGGGCTGCCACGTCTGGGCGATAGCGCGGCTGAGGCTGAAGGTCAGACTGGTCATGTTCTGGCCGAAGACGATCTCCTCCGGGCGGCGGGCGTTGAGCAGGTCGCGCATGGCCTGACGGGCGGCCTCGGCTGTGGCGTCGGCCTCACGGCTGGTCAGGAAGGGGCCGCCGTGGTTGCTGCTGCCGCGGCGCAGGTAGCCGGCCATAGCGTCGATAACGCGCGTCGGCGATTGCGTGCCGCCGGGGCCGTCGAGAAAGACGGCCGGGTAGGGGCCGACGGTGCGGCCGAGAGCCGGGAATTGGGCGCGCAGCGGGTGGGGGTCAAGGTTAGGGATCATGGGACGTACTCCTGTAGGGGCAGGTCTTAGACCTGCCCCTACAACACATGAGATTCGACACCATTATACTGGATGAATGGCGAGTGAAGAACGGCATTGCCGCCGTGATGCCGCCCGCGCGGCGGGTCATAATCCGACCGGCCCCAGCGAGGGCTATTCAGACTCACCGGAGAGAACAATGAAACACCTACTCACTTGCGCGGTGCTCCTGGCCGCGACCCTGTTTTCCGGCGCGGCGGTCGAACGGCCGGCCAGCGCCGCCGACGACCCGCCCACCCATCAGGTCTTCCTGCCCATCATCCTCAGCCCGGGCCTACAGCCGCCCTACGACATGGCCCAGTTCATGATCGGCGACCGGCGGCTCTATGAGGTGCAGCACAGCGGCGGCTCGCAGGCCCGCCACCAGACGCAGGTCGAGGGCGAGCGCTTCTATCACACCAAGGGAGACGAGGTCAGAGCCGAGTGGGAGGAGCTATGGGCCACTGAGGACACCATCTACCGCGGCACCGACACCAGCCCTGGTAACGGTCTCTACTACACCCTCTTCGAGAACAACGCCGCCGGCTCGGCCTGGAGTCCGCGCTACTGGGACGTGGGCGACGTCTACCGGCGCGAGCCGTTCGTCGTCTTCTTCCGCAAGAGCAACTGCACCGTGGTCGAAGATGGCTTCCAGCCCAGTTGGCTGCGCTTCGAGGCCTACTATCCGGCCTACACCTTCGAGAGCGGCATCACTCTGCGCAACGTGGTCGAGCTGTCCTGGCTGCTGCAAGAGGACGGCGAACCGATCGAAAGCTACTTCTACGCCGAGGGGTACGGCCTGGTCGGCTGGGGCAGCGTAGATCGTGGCTTTAGTTACGTCAGTTGGCTCCACGAACCGGGCCAGCGGCCGGACAACAAGCGCGAGGTCATCGCCTGCCTCAGCCGGAGCGGGCAGTTGCCGCGTGGCGTCGTGCCCGACGGCCATCTCTTGCCCAAGGGCTACCGCGCCAAGTGATCCCACTTGACGCGCCGCCAGGCGTGGGCTAGAATGATCGAATAACGCATTGCGTTATATTGGCCGATACCGTGCGCGGCCGCCCTGGGTCGCCGCGCTTCCCGTCTGATCCACGCCCGAACTTAGGAGAACGCAAGCATGAACGCCAATGGCCATGATTCGATCAACTTCTGTCTGAGCGATGAACATCGCGAGATTCAACGCCTGGCGCGCGACTTTGCCCGCAAGGAGATCGCGCCCAAGGCGGAGCATTACGACAAGACCCACGAGTACCCCTGGCCCATCGTCCGCGAGGCGCAAAAGCTGGGGCTGACGACAATGGCCGTGCCGGAGCAGTACGGCGGCCTGGGGCTGAGCCTGTTCGAGGAGTGTCTGGTGACGGAGGAGCTGGCCTGGGGCTGCTCCGGCATCAGCACGGCCATCGGCGTCAACGGCCTGGGTGTGCTGCCGGTCATGATTGCCGGCACGGAAGAGCAGAAGATGGAGTACGGCGGGCGCATGGCCGACGGCCAACTGGCGGCCTACTGCGTCACTGAGCCGGAGGCGGGTTCCGACGTGGCCGGCATCCAGACAACGGCCGTGCGCGACGGCGACCACTACGTGCTCAACGGCGGCAAGACGTTCATCACCGGCGCAACCAACGCCAGCTTCTACACCGTGCTGGCCTACACTAACCCGGCCGTGCGCGATGACCGCCGCCAGCGCTACACCGGCATGAGCTTCTTCATCGTCGAGCGCGACTGGCCGGGCGTTAGCGTCGGCAAGCCGTTCGACAAGATGGGGCAGCACGCGTCGGACACGGCCGAAGTCATCTTCGACAACGTGCGCGTGCCCGCCGGTTACCGGCTGGGCGAAGAGGGCACGGGCTTCGCCACGTCGATGAAGGTCTTCGACAAGAGCCGGCCCAGCGTGGCCGCCGGCGCGGTCGGCGTGGCCCAGCGGGCGATGGACGAGGCGATCAAGTACGCCAAAGAGCGCATGACGATGGGCCAGCCCATCTGGCAGCATCAGGCCATCGGCCACATGATCGCCGACATGGCCATGCAGATCGAGGCGGCGCGGATGCTGGTCTGGCGCGCGGCCTGGGACTACGACCGCGGCGACCGCAACACCATCCACGCGGCAATGGCTAAGGCCTATGCCGCCGACTCGGCCATGAAGATCACCACCGACGCGGTGCAGGTCTTCGGCGGCTACGGCTTCATGTCGGAGTACCCGGTCGAGAAGCTGATGCGCGACATCAAGATCTATCAGATCTACGAAGGCACCAGCCAGATTCAGCGCAACATCATCGTCCGCGAACTCTTCCGCGCACGATAAAGTAGAAATCAACCGCAGATTACGCAGATTCTTCTAAAATCTGCGAAATCTGTGTAATCTGCGGTTTCCTCTCCTTATGGACGTACTCGAAGCGATACACACCCGACGCACCATTGCCAAGTTCCGGCCGGAGCCGATCCCGGCCGAGACGCTGACGGAGCTATTGAGCGCCGGCACCTGGGCGCCTAACCATCATCTGACCGAGCCGTGGCGCTTCGTCATTCTGGGGCCGGAGACGCAACGGCTGCTGGCGGCGCGCTTCGGCGAACTGAAGGTGCACAAGGCTCCCACCGAAGCGGCCGAGCAGCGCGAGCGCATTCGCGCCGACAACGAGCGCATGTTCCTCAATCTGCCGGCGGTCGTCGCCGTGGCCGCGCTGCAAGAGGGCAACGAGCAGCGCCGCCGCGAGGATTACGCCGCTGTCTGTTGCGCCGTGCAGAACGTGCAACTGGCCGCCTGGGCGGCGGGCATCGGCATGAAGTGGAGCACCAGCCCGCTCATCCGCGACCCCCTCTCCTACCGCCTGCTGAGCCTCGATCCCACCCGCTTTGATATCATCGGCTTCCTCTTCACCGGCTACCCGGCCGAAACGCCGACCCGCGAGCGGCGGCTGCCGCTGGATGAAGTGATTCGCACGTCTCCATAGGGATTAGGTGTTAGGGATTAGGGATTAGGGAAGAGCGCTCTTCCCTAATCCCTAACACCTAATCCCTGATTTGACGCCCACCCCCCAATCAGGTAGCATCCAGTCATCACAATCGCTTAAGATTGCATAGATTGATGACCACACTGCCGCCCGATACGCCCGATCATGACGACGCCTGGCTGACTCTTAGCCAGGCGGCGCGTTTCCTCGATGTACACCCGACGACGCTGCGCCGCTGGGCCAACAACGGCGACATCCAGGCGATGGTGACGCCCGGCGGCCACCGCCGCTTCGCCGCCACCGACCTGGCCCGCTTCGCCCGCGAACGCAGCGCCCTGCGCAACGTGCACGGCATCGCCGGGCTATGGGCCACCAAGGCGCTGGCCCAGGCGCGCCAGGGCGTCGTCACCCACCGCCGCGCGGAGTGGCTGGCCCAGTTCGATGAGGAGGGGCGCAGCCGCAACCGGCCGCTGGGCCAACAGCTCATGGGACTGACGCTCCAGTACCTCTCCAGCGAATCGAGCGAGGAGAACAGCGCGTCGATCCTGGAGGAAGCGCGGCGCATCGGCCGCCTCTACGCCCACAACGCTCTGGAGCAGGGGCTGACGCTGCGGGCCACGCTGGAGGCGTCGATGTTCTTCCGCGACAGCCTCATCGAGACAGCCCTCCAGTTGCCGGAGACGGCCAACATCCGGCCGGAAGCCAACATGCGCCTCTTGCGTCGCGTCAACGCCCTGCTCAACGCCGTTCACCTGGCCGCCGTTGAGGTCTATGAGAACGGCGGCGCGGCCGACTCCCCGCTGATCGATCCTCCCGCCGGCTGATGCCCGCCATTCTCATGACGGATGTCACCCCAACCTGTGACGGATGTCACTTCTTTGGGGCGCGCCGAACCCGTATCATAAGGTCAGCCTGAAAACCGGGGCCAGGGCAGCCTGCATCACTCCCCCCGGCAGGCGCGACGACCTGATGAAACACGAATCCTTCAACGAAAGCGCCGAGATGTACCTGAAGACGGTCAGCGAGCTGGCCGCGCCGGACGCGCTGGCCCCCATCTCCGCCCTGGCTGACCGGCTGGGCGTCTCGGCCGTCTCGGCCACGGAGATGGTCCACCGCCTGCAAGAGCATGGCCTGGTGGCCCACCAGCCCTATCGCGGCGTGGGCCTGACCGACAGCGGGCGGCAACTGGCCGGTGAAGTCGTCCGCCGCCACCGGCTGTGGGAGTGCTTCCTGTTCGAGCGGCTGGGGCTGCCGTGGGCCGAAGTCCACGACTACGCCTGTCGCTTGGAACACGCCACGACGCCGGCCGTGACCGAGGCGCTCGACGCCTATCTCGGACGCCCGGCCTTCTGCCCCCACGGCAACCCCATCCCGGCCCTGATCACCCCGCCGGACGAGCAACCGCTGGGCGAATTGCCCATCGGCCGTTCGGCCGTCGTCGTCCGCGTCTACCCGGAGACGGACGGCCTGCTGGGCTATCTGGCCGAACTTGACCTGTTGCCCGGCCGCTGCTTCACCTTGCGCGAGATCGCCCCGTTTCAGGGGCCGCTGGTGCTGCTGACCGACGCGGGCATCCGCTACGTCGGGCGCGAGGCCGCGGTCCACGTCTACGTTCGTCAACTGTCAGAGGAACCTGCATGACGCCATCACTGTGGCTTTCACTCACCCTCATCCTGGCCGTGGCCCTCGTTCTAGCCATGCTGGCGCTGCCCGCTGACGGCCGCCGGCGGCTCTTCGCCCGCCGCCAGGCGCAGCCCGTGCCCGTCGACGAGCGGGTGACGGAGTTTCTGGCCGCCGGCCTGCTGCCCCTGTCCGACTGCCCCCGCGATTGCACCGCCTGCCTGCGCTGCCTCCACGTTGACCGCTGCGTCGTCCATCGCCTGCTGGAGATGGGCCTGACGCCCGGCGTCGAGTTGCGCGTCGTGCAGGACAACGGCGGGCCGATGCTCGTCTCCGTGCGCGGCTCGCGCGTGGCCCTCGGCCGCGACCTGGCCGATAACCTGTGGGTCGAGATGGGCGGTCAGGCGAGTGACGAGTGAGTGGCGAGTTTAGCAGTGTGGCAACTAGCGTCCAACGACTACCGACTAGCAGCTAACGGCTAACGACCGCTCCGCACCTTCGTTAACCGCTCAACCCCCTAACCATGAACGTACTGATCGAAGCCCCGCCGGCCACCGACGCTATCTCTGTCGCCCTGGCCGGCAACCCCAACGCCGGCAAGAGCACCCTCTTCAACGCCCTGACCGGCGCGCGCCAGCACGTCGGCAACTGGCCGGGCAAGACGGTCGAGAAGAAGACCGGCGCGCTGACCCGCGGCGACGTGCGCCTGGACATCACCGACCTGCCCGGCGTCTATAGCCTCAGCGCCTACTCCCTGGAAGAGGTCGTGGCCCGCGACTTCATTCTCGACGAGCGGCCGGACGTGATCGTGGCCGTGGTCGACGCGGCCAATCTGGAGCGCAACCTCTATCTGGTGGTTCAGTTGTTGGAACTGGAGACGCCCGGCGTGGTTGTGCTCAACATGATGGACGTGGCCGACCGGCAGGGGTTGGCCTTTGACGTGGACCGGCTGAGCGCGGCGCTGGGCACGGTCGTTGTGCCCGCCACCGCCCGCCGCGGCCACGGGCTGGACGAGACGGTGGCGGCCATCGTGTCGGCCAGGGCCGCGCCCGGCGCGCCCTTCCGGCTGGACTATGGCCCGGCGATTGAGGCCGAGATCGCGGCGCTTCTGACCATTCTCGACCGTATCCCGGCCATCGACCGCCTCTACCCACCGCGCTGGCTGGCCATTAAACTACTGGAAGACGACGCCGACGTGGCCGGCAAGCTGGCGGCGCTGCCTGATGGCCCACGCCTGTTGGCGGCGGCCGTGGCCGCCCGCGCCCGCCTCGAAGCGGCGCTGGGCGAAGAGGCCGATACACTGCTGGCCGACCGGCGCTATGGCTGGATTCACGATCTGGTTGGCCGCGCCGTGCGCGCCGAGCGCGGCGAAACGGCCACGCTGTCCGACCGCATCGACCGCTTTGCCACCCACCGCCTGCTGGGCATTCCCCTCTTCCTGGCCGCTATGTGGCTGGTTTTCAAGGTGACGACCGACCTTTCCGCACCGTGGGTTGACTGGCTCGACGGCGTGCTAAGTGGGCCGCTGAGTCGTTGGACGCTGGCGTTGCTGGACGCCGCCGGCCTGGGACAGACGTGGGTCGCCGCGCTGGCGGTAGATGGCCTGCTGGCCGGCGTCGGTAGTGTACTGGCCTTTGTGCCGGTGCTGCTGTCGCTCTACTTCGCTCTGGCCGTGTTGGAGGACTCCGGCTACATGGCCCGCGGCGCGTTTGTCATGGACCGGCTGATGAGCCGTATGGGCCTGCAGGGGCGCAGCTTCCTGCCGCTGATGGTTGGCTTCGGCTGTTCCGTGCCGGCCATCTACGCCACGCGCACGCTCAACAACCATCGTGACCGGGTGCTGACCGGGCTGCTGGTTCCGTTCATGAGTTGCAGCGCGCGGCTGCCGGTCTACGTGCTGTTCGCCGCCGTCTTCTTCCCCGGCCGCGCCGGTCTGGTCATCCTGGGCCTCTACCTGCTGGGCATCGCCGTCGCTCTGGGCGTCGGACTGATGCTGCAACGAACGCTGCTGCCGGCCGATAGCGCGCCGGGGCTGGTCATGGAACTGCCCCCTTATCGTCTGCCCAATGCGCGCAGCATCGGCTTCCACATGTGGCAGCGCACGCGCGGCTTCCTGCAACATGCCGCCTCGCTCATCCTGCTGACCACCCTGGCCATCTGGCTGCTGACGGCCATCCCCGTCGGGGGCCAGGGGACGTTTGCCGACACGCCCGTGCCGGAGAGCGCCTTCGGCCGCGTCTCGGCGGTCATCGCCCCGACGTTGCAGCCGCTCGGCTTCGGCTCGTGGCAGGCGGGCGGCGCGTTGCTCAGCGGTCTGGTGGCCAAGGAGGTCGTCGTCAGCACGATGGCCCAGATCTATAGCGGGTCGAGTGACGCGGCCGAGGCCGAGGCATCGACCTTCCTCAGCGACGTGGGCGAGATCATCACGTCGTTCGGCCGGGCCGTAGCCGACACACTGCGGGCCATTCCCGGCCTGATCGGCATTGACCTGACCGCCGACGACGACAGCGCGGAAGCGGGGCTGTCGTCGGCCATCCGCGCCGGCTTTGACGAGACGAGCGGCGGCCACGCCGCGGCGGCCGGGCTGGCCTTCATGGTCTTCGTCCTGCTCTACACGCCGTGCATGGCCGCCGTCGCCGCCGAACGGCACGAGTTGGGCAGCAAGTGGATGTGGCTGAGCCTGCTGGGGCAACTGGTCATCGCCTGGGTGGCGGCGCTGGTCGTCTTCCAGGCCGGCCGCCTGCTGGGAGGTGGGTGATGCTGCGCGATTTGCTGCGACTGGTGGAGACGGCCGAGGGGCCGATCAGCCTGGCCGACCTGGGCCGGCAACTGGGCGTCGATGCCGCCGTGCTCGACGGCATGTTGCAGTATTGGGTGCGGAAGGGGCGTTTGGTGATGGATGGTCGAGCGGGTTCGGTCGCTTGCTCCGGCGGCTGTACTTCAATGGGTGGCGGCTGCGGCTCCTGCTCTGGCGTGGCGTCATGTCCCTTTATGGCCCGTCTGCCGGTTACTTATCGGGTCAACACAATACCGCTGACCGTCGTTGCCGAGCCAACCGCGGCCGACTGATTCACCCTGGCATCGATGAACAACTCCGTTTCCAACGAAGCTGCCGCCCGGCGCGCCTCGGCCAAAAGCGTCGCCCTGCCGGCCGAGAAGGGCAGTTGGAGCCTCGTCTCCGAGCCGATCTTGCTGGGGCTGCTGGCCGCGCCGTCGTGGGCCGGGGCGGCGCTGGCCGTGGGCGCATTCGCCACGTTCCTCTGCAACCGGCCGCTGAAGGTCTATCTGGCCGACCGGCGGCGCGGCCGGGCCTACGAGCGCACGGCGCTGGCCCGGCGCTATCTGGCGCTCTACGCCGCCATCGCCGTGGCCGGTTTCGCCGGTGGGCTGGCGCTGGGCGGGTGGCGGCCGTTCGCGCCGCTGGCGGCGGCCGTGCCGCTGCTGGCCCTGTTTGCCTTCTACGACCAGCGGCCGGGCCGCCACTGGCAGGCCGAACTGGCCGCGCCGGTGGCCTTCGCCGCCATCGTCGCCGCGATGGGGCTGGCCGACGGCTGGGCGTGGTCGCCGGCGCTGGGGCTGTGGGGGTTCATGATCGCCCGCGCCGTGCCGGCCGTGCTGTTCATCCGCGCCCGATTGCGACTGGATAAGGGCAAAGAGGCCGCGCCGGGGGAGAGCCTGCCGGCCGTGTTCGTTGCCCACGTGTTGGCCTTGGTCGCGGTGGCCGGGCTGGCGTGGCTGGGCTGGCTGCCGTGGCTGGCCGTTGTCGCCGCGGCCGTGCTGCTGGCCCGCGCCGTGTGGGGGCTGTCGGCCTGGCGCTGGCGCATCTCCGTCATCGCCCTGGGCTTCCTGGAGACGGGCTTCGGCGTGCTGGCCGTCCTGCTGGTGGCTATTGGCTCTTGGCTGAGATAAGAGGCTCACGCAAAGGCGCAAAGAAGGCAAAGGACGCCAAAGAAGATTGATTCTTGGCGTTCTTTGCCTTCTTTGCGTGAGATTTTCTAGCTATCTTCAAGAGCGGCCCTGCGCCGCGGCCAGTTGCGCCCGCACCGCTCCCGGCCCCGTGCCGCCCGGCAGGTCGCGCGCGGCCAGCGCCGCGTTGACGGTCAGGGCCTCGGCCACGTCCGGGCCGAAGTGAGGGCTGATGGCTTGAAGCTCAGCCAGGCCCAACTCGGTCAGGGCCACGCCGCGCTCCTCGCTCAGCCGGACGACGCGGCCGACGACGTGGTGGGCCTCGCGGAAAGGCAGGCCGCGCCGCACCAGGTAGTCGGCCAACTCCGTCGCCAATAGTCCTGCCTCCAGTTGCGCCGCCATGCGCTCCGGCCGCAGCTCCAGCGTGCGCAGCAGCCCGGCCATCACCGGCAGGGCCAGCTCCAGCGTATCGGCGGCGTCGAAGACCGGCTCCTTGTCCTCCTGCAAATCCTTGTCATAGGCCGACGGCAGCCCCTTGAGCGTGGCCAGGAAGCCGGTCAGGTGGCCGATGAGCCGGCCGCTCTTGCCGCGCGTCAGCTCCAGCGTGTCGGGGTTCTTCTTCTGCGGCATGATGCTGCTGCCGGTGCTGTAGGCGTCGGCCAGGCGGACGAAGCCGAACTCGGCGCTGCTGAAGAGGATGAGCTGCTCGGCCAGCCGGCTCAGGTGGACGCCCAGCAGGGCGGCGGCGAAGAGGAACTCGGCGGCGAAGTCGCGGTCGCTGACGGCGTCGAGGCTGTTGGCCGTCACGTCGCCAAAGCCGAGGCGAGCCGCCAGCGCCGCCCGGTCGAGCGGGAAGGCCGCCCCGGCCAGCGCCGCCGCGCCCAGCGGCAGCACGGCCGCCGACCGTCGCGCCGCGGCGAAGCGTGCTCTGTCGCGGGCCAGCGGCCAGAAGTGGCTCAGCGCCCAGTGGCCCCAGGTGATCGGCTGGGCGTGCTGCAAGTGGGTGTAGCCGGGCAGGGGCAGGTCGAGGGCGGCGGCGGCGCTGTCGGCCAGGGCGCGCTGCACGTCGCCAATGGCCTCATCCAGCCGGTCGCCGGCGCGCATGACCCACAGCCGGAAGTCGGTCGCCACCTGGTCGTTGCGGCTGCGGCCGGTGTGGAGCTTGCCGCCGACAGGGCCGGCGATCGCCGTCAACCGCCGCTCGACGGCCGAGTGGATGTCCTCGTCGTCCGGCGCGATGGCGAATGTGCCGGCGGCGAACTCGGCCCGCACTGCCTCCAGCCCGGCCAGGAGCGCGTCGCGCTCGTCGGCCGACAGCAGCCCGGCCGCGGCCAGCCCCTCGGCCCAGGCGACGCTGCCGGTGATGTCCTCATCGTAGAGGCGGGCGTCGAAGCCGATGCTGGCGTTGTAGCGGTGGACGAGGGCGTTGGTCTGTTCGGCGAAGCGGCCGCCCCAGAGCTTAGTCATGCTTTCTCCCAGGGGCCAGGTTCCAGGGGCCAGGGGCCAGGGAAGAGCGCTCTTCCCTGGCCCCTGGCCCCTGGAACCTGGCCCCTCTCAAGTGCGATAGTCCGCATTAATGCTAACGTATTCGTGCGAGAGATCCGTCGTCCACAGCATCGCCGCGCCGTCGCCCAGGCCCAGGTCGAGGCGGACGGTGAACTCCGGCGCGGCAAAGACGGCCGCGGCGTCGGCTTCGGCGTAGCCGGTGGGCGTGCCGCCACTCACCAGTTGCAGCGGGGGGCTGTCCGTTGTCTCAACCCACAGCGCCAGCCTGGCCGGGTCGAGGGCCGCGCCGCTGCGCCCGGCGGCCATGACGATGCGCCCCCAGTTGGGGTCGCCGCCGGCGAAGGCGGTCTTGACCAGGGGGGAGGTGGCGATGGTGTCGGCGGCGCGGCGGGCGTCGGCGGCCGACGCCGCGCCGGTGACGACCAGGGTGACGAAGCGCGTCGCTCCCTCGCCGTCGCGGACGATCATCTGCGCCAGTTGTCTGCACAGGTCGGTCAGGGCGGCGGTGAAGCGAGCGCGGCTCTCGCCGTCGCCCACGGCCACGCCGGATGCGCCGTTGGCCAAGATCACAATGCTGTCGTTGGTGCTGGTGTCGCCGTCGATGCTGATGGCGTTGAAACTAACGGCGACGGCTTCGCGTAGTGACGCATCCAGTACGTCGGGGGAAATGGCGGCGTCGGTGGTCAGCACGCCCAGCAGCGTAGCCATGTCGGGATGGATCATGCCCGCGCCCTTGGCCATGCCGCCGATGGTGACGCGACCACCGGGCAAATCCACTTCCACGGCGGCGCGTTTGGGGCGGGTGTCGGTGGTCATAATCGCTTCGGCCGCCGCCGGGCCGCCACCGGCCTTCAGCAGGGGCGCGAGCGCGGCCACCCCGGCGCGCACGCGCGCCATCGGCAGGGGGACGCCGATGACGCCGGTTGACATAACGAGGAACTGCTCCGGTTGGGCGCCGACGGCCGTCGCGGCCAGCCGCTGCATCTCGCGGGCGTCGGCCAGGCCCGGTTCGCCGGTGCAGGCGTTGGCGTTGCCGGCGTTGATCAGCACGCCGCGCAGGGCGGCGCGGTTGGCGGCCAGGGTCTCCCGGTCGAGCAGCACCGGCGCGGCGGGGACGCGATTGCGGGTGAAGACGCCGGCCGCGGCGCAGTCGCGGTCGGCGGTGACCAGCACCAGATCGGGCCGGCCCGACTGCTTGATGCCGGCGGCCACGGCCGCGGCCACAAACCCCCGCGGCGTCGTCACGCTGCCGTCGGGCACGTTGCGATGATAGTTGCTCATCGGTCTCCTCAAAGAGGAGAAACCACAGATTTCGCAGATTACGCAGATTATTCTCTGAATCTGCGTAATCTGCGTAATCTGCGGTTTCTTCCTCTTTAGTCCCGCTTGAACTTGCTGTAGTCCGGCGCGGCGTAGCGGGTGCGTCCGCCGTCGCTGACTTCCATCATCGCCTTGACCTTCATCTGCAAGCCGAACAGGGTGATGAACCCCTTGGCGTCGGCCTGGTCGTAGACGTCTTCCTGGCCGAAGGTGGCGAAGTCCTCGCGGTAGAGGCTCTGCGGGCTGTAGCGCCCGGCGACGATGACGTTGCCCTTGTAGAGCTTCAGCTTCACCCAACCGCTGATCGTCTTCTGCGTCTCGGTGACGAACGCTTGCAGGCTCTCGCGCAGGGTGTGGTACCACATGCCGTAGTAGACCAACTCGGCGTAGCGCAGGGCCATCTGCTCCTTGAAGTGCAGCGTCTCGCGGTCGAGGCACAGCGACTCCAGTTCGCGGTGGGCGGCGTAGAGGATCGTGCCGCCGGGCGTCTCATAGACGCCGCGCGACTTCATGCCCACCAGCCGGTTCTCCACCAGGTCGATGCGGCCGATGCCGTGCTTGGCCCCCAGCCGGTTGAGCGTCTGGACGACGGCCGCCGGCGGCAACTGCACGCCATTGACGGCCACCGGCGTGCCCTGCTCGAAAGTGATCTCGACGATCTCGGCTTCGTCCGGCGCGCTCTCCGGGGAGGCGCTGAGTTGGTACATCGCCTCTTCCGGCTCATTGGCCGGGTCTTCGAGGATGCCGCCCTCGTGCGACAGATGCCACATGTTGGCGTCGCGGCTGTAGATCGACTTCTCGGTGTGGGTGACGGGCACGTTGTGGTCGCGGGCGTAAGCCAGGGCGTCCTCGCGGGAGCGTATCTCCCATTCGCGCCACGGGGCGATGACCTTGAGCGTTGGGTTGAGCGCCTGGTAGGTCAGCTCGAAGCGCACCTGGTCGTTGCCCTTGCCGGTGCAGCCGTGGGCCACGGCGTCGGCCCCCTCGGCCTCGGCCACGGCCACCTGCCACTTGGCGATGAGCGGCCGGGCGACCGACGTGCCCAGCAGGTAGCGGCGCTCGTAGACGGCCCCGGCCTGCATCATCGGGAACAGGAAGTCCTTGGCGAACTCGTGGCGCAGGTCTTCGATGATGACCTTGCTCGCCCCGCTGGCCAGCCCCTTGGCCTCCAGCCCCTCGAACTCGTGGTCGCCCTGGCCGATGTTGGCGCAGAAGCAGATGACTTCGCAGCCGTAATTCTCGCGCAGCCAGGGGACGATGACGGACGTGTCCAGGCCACCGGAATAGGCCAGGACGACTTTGTTCACTGCCGGTTTGGTCATAATGATTCTTTCTCCTTGAGGACGATGGGTGATGGTTGGGCAGGCGCAAGGGTGGGTAGGGCAATGGGTCGGCGGTCGGCGGTCGTCCGTCGGCGGGCGGTAGGAGTGGGTCAGTGGGACGGTCAAGTGTAGCACGACGGCCGTCTCGTCACAACGATCGATCAGCGGGCAGTTGACGCAATCGCGCCAGACCTTCTCCGGGAAGCGCTGCCGGTCGGAGATGTGGAAGCCGGCGCGTTGGAAGAAGCTGACGGCGCGGGTCAGGGCGAAGAAGGTGACGACGCCGCGCCGCCGGGCCTCGATGATCAGCCCCTTGACCAGCGTGCTGCCCCAGCCGCCGCCCTTGGCCCGGTCGATGACGGCCAGCGAGCGCACTTCGGCCAGGGCGGGCGAGTAGAAGTAGAGCGAACCGCAGGCCACGATTGCGCCCGCCTCGTCTTTGGCGATGAGCCAGTCGGGCAGGGTGTCGCGGATGGAGTCGGCCGTGCGCGGCAGCAGATCGCCGCGGCGGGCGTGATCGTTGACGAGGGTGAGGATGCCGGGGATGTCCTCTGGGCGGGCGGGACGGATGTTCACCGAGTAGACCAGTCGATCGCTAACAAAAAGGGGCGGTACTGGTGTACGCGCCCCTTTCTAACTTGGCTGAGGGCGGTGGACTCGAACCACCAACCTTCCGGGTCAGAGCCGGACGTTCTGCCAATTGAACTAGCCCTCATCACAACAACAGGGCCAATTATAGTCAATATGCGACGGCGCGCAAGTCAGCGCGTGGCCAGCAGCGCCTGCAAAAAGCTCTCGGCCCAGGTGGCGGCCGTGCTGCGCGAGACGACGGCCAGCAACCGGCGATGGCGCTCTTGCCGCTCGGCCAGGTCCATCCGCAGGGCGCGGTCGAGGTCGCGGGCCACGCCTTCGGGGTGCCAGGGGTTGGTCAGCACAGCGTCGGTCAGCTCGGCCGCCGCCCCGGCGAACTTCGACAGCACCAGCACACCGGGGTCGTCGGGGTTCTGCGCGGCGACGTACTCCTTGGCCACCAGGTTCATGCCGTCGCGCAGGGAGTGACGTAGCCGATGGCCGCGGCGCGATAGAACTCGGCCAGTTGGGCGGGGCTGTAGCTGCGATAGAGGTAGCGGATGGGAACCCAGTTGGCCTCGCCATATTCGCCATTGATGCGGCCGACGATATTCTCAATGCGGCGACGCTGCTCGCCGTACTCCGGCACGTCCTCGCGCGAAGGCACGGAGATCTGGATGAGCGAGACCCGGCCGCGCCAGTGGGGGTACTGTTCCAGCAGCATCCCGAAAGCCTCCAGACGCTCCGGTATACCTTTGGTGTAGTCCAGGCGGTCAACGCCCAAAATCAGGCGGCTGGGGGCGATGACCCGCAGCAGGTCGGCCGCCTCCGCGGCTATCTCCGGCTCAACTGGCCCCTGGAACAGCTCCAGCACCGTGCCGATGGGAAAAGCAGCGATGTGGACGCGCCGGCCGCGGTGGACAATGGCGTCCTCCTCGACCAGGGCCGGCGACAGCGCGGCGACGGTGTGGCGAAAGTTCGCCACGTCGCGGGCCGTGTGAAAGCCGATCAGGTCCAGGTCAAGCATCGCGTCGAGCAGCTGATCGGCCCAGGGAAGAAGCTCGAAGAGGTCGGAAGTGGGGAAGGGGATGTGGAGGAAGAGACCGATCGGCCCGCTATGGCCCAGCTTGCGCAGGGCGCGGGCGGCCATGAGCAGGTGGTAGTCGTGAATCCAGACGGGTTTGTCGGGCGCAATGAGCTCCCTGGCCGCCGCAGCGAAGGCGTCGTTGACGATGCGGTAGGAGTCCCAATGCTTGTCGGCAAAGCTGGCGTAGCGCGGGATACTGTGGAACAGGGGCCACAGGGCGCGGTTGCTGAAGCCATTGTAGTAATTGTCGTACCAACCGGCCGGGAAATCCACCGCCGCCAGGGCGGGCTGCCCCTCTTCATCCAGCTCCACCTCGCCCGCCTCATCTTCCTGAGTCGTCCGGCCGCTCCAGCCCAGCCATAGCCCGCGTTGGGCTTCCAGCGCCGGGCTGGAGGGCGGCCACCAGCCCGCCGACGTTGCGCTTGCGCTTCGTCGCATCTCCTTCCTTATCCAATTTGGGCAGACGGTTGGACAATACCAGCAGGTCATAGCGGCCGTGCACCTGGGCTCGCTGTCGCGCCTGGTGCGTGTGCGGTTCGGGCAGCGCGGCGGCGTCCGGTTCCTGCCCCTGCCGTGTGGTCACCACCCAGGCCAATAGTCGGGCCACAGTGTCAGGGTCGGGCAGCCGCCAGTGGGCCAGACTGCGGCGCGGCCGGCCCACCAGCACGGCGTCGTCGGAGACGCCCATCTCGCGGAACATATCCTCATCCGTATGGTCGTCGCCCAGGACCAGCAGGCGCGCCTCCGGCCCCAACCGGTCGCGCAGCCACGTCACGGCGTGGCTCTTGCGGATGCTGCGCGGTCGTACCTCGGTAACCTCCACCCCGTCGAGCCGCTCGTAATCAGTGTGCTCGGCCAGCCACTCTTCCAGTAAAGCGTCGAGTTCCACCAGCAGCGCTTCTTTCTCCACGGCGGGCACCAGGCGGTAATGGATCGTGACCGACCAGCTCTTGCGCTCCACCAGCGCGCCACGGACGGTGGCGGCCAGGCGAATGAAGGCGTCGACCAGCGGGCCAATGTCGCTGCTGATCTGACCCACCGTGCTCTCCCACGCGCTATCGCAGCGCCACGCGCCGTGCTCAGCCATCAGCCACGCCTCGGGGACGGGGGCCATGATGTGCTGGAGTTGCTCGCGTAGTCGTCCGCTGGCGATGGTCAAGCGCACGCCGTCCAGCGCGGCCAGCTCGTTGAGCAGAGCTACAAGCGAGGGCGGCAAGGCGCTCTCGATGGGCGTGGCGGTGAAGGGCACTAGTGTGCCGTCGAGGTCGCAAACGACGGCCAGCGGCGTGTGGCGGGCCAGAGCTTGCCAGTGAGCTAACGTCTCCTGGAGAGTGTTTTTCTCTTCTGTTGGTTCCACAGATCGATCCTTGGCGCGGAACGGCCGCGCGGCAACTAGAATTGCGCCGAGTTCGCGAAGGCGGTGGATTGGCGTTTTGTTGGCGTAGGCGTAGCGATGGGCTGCCCCGGGCGACAACACGTACTATAGCGTGATGTGAGTCAAGGCCAAAATGGCGGCGCTGTCCCTTTCTCTAGGGCAGCAATTGGGCCTTGGAATTCGCTGTAAAATTGCTAGAATAGACGTTTGTCTAACTCATAACAGGTCGGTGGCCGTGTCATAGGCCAGCCGACAACATTATCCTATGACCATCTCTATTGCTTCCACGCGCGCCCGGCCCGTCCCGGTCGAATACCGCGCCAACTTCAACAACCTCATTCTCGATATCGCCTGGTTCGGCGTGCTGAACGGTAGCGCCATCGCCTTCGTGGCCGTCTATGCCACCCGGCTGGGGGCCAACGCCTTCCAGTTGAGCCTGCTCAACGCCACGCCGGCCGTGGTCAACCTGCTGTTCGCCCTGCCGGCCGGGCGCTGGCTCCAGAGCCAGCCCCTCAGCCGGGCGACCTTCGCTACGTCCGTCATCCACCGCCTGTTCTATCTGGTGTGGGTGTTTCTGCCGCTGCTGTTCACCGACCAGGGGCAGGTCTGGGCTTTGGTGGCGTTGACCGTCCTCATGAGCGTCCCCGGCACGGCGCTGGCCATCGGCTTCAACGGTATGTTCGCCGCGGCCGTGCCGCCAGAGTGGCGCGGCCAAATCGTCGGCACGCGCAACGCTGCCTACGCCCTGACCTCCATCGTTATTACTCTGGCCTGCGGCCGTCTGCTCGACGCGCTGCCGTTCCCACTGGGCTATCAGGTCGTCTTCGCCATCGGCGCGGTGGGCGGGGCCATGAGTTGTTTCCACCTGTGGCGCGTCCGCCCGGCCGACGAACACCGGCGACCGGGCACGGGCCGCAGCCTGGGCGACTGGGCCGACCCCGGCGAATCGGGCGCGTGGCAGAGCCTGCGCCTCAGCGTCGGGCTGCGCTTTCTGACGCGCGCCAACCCGCTGTCGAGCCGCTGGTTCAACCCGTTGCGCGACCTGACCTTCCGCAAGGTGCTACTGCTCGTGGTGGCCATGCACCTGGCGCTGTATCTGGCCGTGCCGCTCTTCCCGCTCTATCTCGTCAACGAGATTCAGTTGAACGACCAGGTTATCGGCCTGGGCAACAGCATCTTCTACATCGCCCTCTTCCTGGCCTCGACGCGGCTCGATGCCGTCACGCGGCGCTTCGGCAACCGGCGGGCGATGGCCCTGGGTATCGTCGTCATCAGCCTCTATCCGGCCATTCTGTCGCAGGCCACCGGCCCGGCGCTGTACCTGGTCGCCTCGATCATGGGCGGCGCGGGCTGGGCGCTGGCCGGTGGGGCGGTGGGCAACTACGTGCTGGAGAAGACGCCCGACGACAGCCGGCCGTCCTATCTGGCGTGGTACAACATGGCCCTGCAGGCGGGCATCCTGTTGGGGGCGCTCATCGCCCCGGCGCTGGCCGGCTGGTGGGGGCTGACGATTGGGCTTATCTTCGCCGCCGCCTGCCGCTTGCTCATCGGCGCGGCCATCTGGCGGGCGAAGTAAGAAGGACAAACCACAGATTACACAGATTTCACAGATTCAAGAGAGTAATCTGTGAAATCTGTGGTTTCTTCTCTTATCGGACGACGAGGATGGCCCGCTCTACGTCGAGCACCAGCTCGTGGGCCAGGTCGTCGAGCAGGAAGCGCGGCAGCCCTTCGTCGCGGTGCGCGCCGATGACCACCAGGTCATATTCGTCGGAGCGGGCTTCGTCGGCGATTTCGTCCACAACCAGGCCGTGGCGCACCTTGGCGTGGGTCGCCACGTTCATGGTCCCCAGAGCGGCCAGGTCTTGCCCTAGAATGGCCCCCTCCGGCGTCTGCGAGCGGATCAGTTCTTCGGCCGTGGCCCGCAAATCGTCGCCCTTCACCCCCGGCGCGGCGCTGATCTGTGACATGACGTGTAACACCGTCACCTCGCTGACGCCGGCCAACAGCGCCGGCAGACGGGCGCGCAAGAGTTGCAGCAATGACGGCGACTGCGCGCCGCTGTCGCAGATGAGCGCCCGGCGCAAGGGGCGCGCCTCGCGCTTGGCGATGAGCACCGGCAGCGACGTGTGGGCCACGACCTTTTGCGTCACCAGGCCGCGAATGCGCGTCAGCAACGGCCGTGACTGGCGCTGGCCCATCATCAGCATGTCGTAGCGGCCCGACTCCGCCTCGGCAACGATCTCTTCCCACGGCTGGCCGACGCGGGTGATGTAGTTGACCTTGGCCAGGGCCGGGGCCAGCAGTTGCGCGGCGTGGGCCAGGATTTGATCCGCCTCGGCCTGCTCCTCGGCGTGCTTAATGACCGTCAGCACTGTCGGCGTCAGTGGCGTCGTCTCGGCCAGCACAATCAGTTGTCGAATGCCAATTTCCGTTTGCCCTGGTCCCCCAGTGGCGATGAGCACGCGCATAGTCAAGACTCCTCATGGCTCCGGTGTCGGCTGCGGTTGAGTCGGCCGGCGCTCGTTGGCCGCCGAGTGTAACATACTTTGCCGGAGTCGCTGTAAACCGGCGACGCGGGTCGCGCTGGGTTGTGTCAGACGAGAATCAAGATAACCGGAATGACGAAAATGCCGAACATAAATAGCGCCAGATTCACATTCTTCAGTGTTACCCATTCGACAAATCGCAGGGATGTTCGCTCATAGCGGCGGAAGAACAGCAGCAAGATGAACATGGCTGAAACGGCCACGCCCAGCATCTCGGCCAGCACGACCGAGACCGCGGCGTGGTTGTTGAGCAGGACGGCGGCCAGCAGCGTGTCGATAAAGGTGGTGATGTTGGCGCCCATGATGTAGGGGATGACGTTCTCGCGCCGGACGAAGCCGCGATGGCTGAGCGGCACGAGGATGCTGAGCGAGACGCTGACCGACATCGAGACCAACGTCACCGCCGAGCCGAGCAGGAACATGATCATCGGATTGTAGACCAGGCGCGACATGCGGCCGACCTGGCTCTCCTTGATCGTCATCTCCGGCAGACAGCGGTCGAACAGGTTAAACGTCACCAGAATGATGCCCAGGCCGACCAGGAACAGCGCCCAGACGGGTAAAAAGCTTTTGAAGAGACCGGACACCGGTTCGATGAGCAGGTCGGTGACGGAAGTCAGCGCCGCGCCGTCGCCGAAGCTGAAGCGGCCCAGCCAGCCCGACATCAGTAGTAGCGTGCCGATGATGACCGAGCCGATCTGGAGTGTGCCCGTCACCGTGAAGGATAGCAGGCCCATGCTGAGGCTGGTCGAGCGGTTGCGTCCGCGCAGGACGTAGATGAAGCCGATAAACAGGATGATGAAGCTCGCGCCCATGCGGCTGCCGATGATCATCGTGAAGGTCTGTACCGGGGTGATGATGCCGGCGTCGAGAAAGGTCAGCGCCGAGGCGGCCACCGGCGACCCGCTCATGACCAGATAGGCGAAGAGCCAGCCAAAGCCCATCGTGTTAAAGGCATTGTTGAGCGAGAAGCGGTCCTGCACCAGCGGCGCCAGACCGCGCGCGCCGTCCTTCATCAGCGTCAGGGCCAGGATGAAGAGATAGAGGCTGAGAATAAACAGGCCGATCTTCGGCCAGGAGATGTGTTGCCAAGTGCGGCGCAGGTTGTCGGTGGCGCTCGGTGGAGTGACTATTGACAACTCCCGTGACTCGGCGGCGGCGGCCGTCGACAGATCGCTGTCGTGGGGTTCGTTGGTCATAGAGTTTTCCTTGCGGTTCAACCGCTGCGGTCAACTGTTGCATTTCAACCGCTGCGGTGTGGTGGCTCCTGTTCTCCGTGTGAACTTGCTTACACTACTATGGCCAACTTACAGTACATCTGTCGAAGCGGCAGCCTGGGCATGTTACCATATGCTTGGGCGATTCCCAAACAGAACGAAAACGCCCGTCGCTTCATGCGACGGGCGTTTTGAATGCAGGTGCTAACGAAAACTGCCGGACAGCGACCGATCAGGCGATAACCAGCGAGCGCAACGCCTCGCGGTTTTCAGTCATTAGGCGATCCCAAATGGGGGCGAGAGCCACACGCAGACTGTTGTAACGTGCGGCCGGCGCATCTCTGGACAATAACACGTCGAGGTTGCGTTCCCGTGTGTCCGGCGACCTGCGAAAGCTGCTGTTACTCATCCAGGCCGCGGCCAATTCGAGCGCCAACGGTATTCCTTCCAGCAGTCGACAGAAGCGCGCAGCGATGGCCACATCCTCAGCCGAAAGAGAGTCATATCCATAAGACTGCATGGACGCTTGAAACAAGTTCAGCGCCGCCGGCGCAACGCCTTCTTCGTCGGCCGTGTGGGCCAGTCCCTTCAGGGGCAAAGTCCACTCAGCCGGCAGCCTCAGCCGTTCTTGACAGGTGACCAGCAACTTCAGCTTCGGCGAGGATTCCAACAGCGTCAGAAGCATGGCGCGGTGGGCGATCAATTGGTCGAACCCGTCGAGGACCAGCAGGATTTCGCGGTCTTCAATGCGGGCAAGCACCCGGTTCAAGGGCACATTCCGGGCCGCCGAGGTCATGCCGAGCGCCTGCGCCGTAGTGGCCAGGAAGTGGGCCGGTGTTGTGACCGTGTCGAGGCGAACCAGGAACGCGCCGTCGAGAAAGAGATGACCGGCTGTGCTATTGGCGCGCGCCGCCGCCTCAATAGCCAGTCGTGTCTTGCCGATACCGCTCAAGCCAGTTAGGGTCAGCAGCCGACAGGTGGGGTCAGCCAGGTTCTGGGCCAATGTCGCTAACTCGCGTGTCCGGCCGACAACCGGGGTCAGACAATGGGGAATGTTGCCAGGGCGCCGGCTGCGTGTCTGTTGGATTCGGGTATAGAGCGCCTCGATCTCGTCCGACGGCTCAAGGTTCATCTCCTTCACCAATGCCCGCCGGTAGCCGCGATAAACCTTAACCGCATGAGCCAGATCGCCTTTGCGTGTCAGAAGGAGCATCACTCGAAAGTAGTACTCTTCGCACCAGGGATCGAGTCGCAACAGTTGCCAGGCCAGTCCAAGCGCCAGATCAAAGCGTGGCGTAGCCATGTGGCGGCGGAGCAGTTCCTCCAGCACGCCGGTCGCTTTCGACAGCCATGCCTCACGCTCGACCGCCAGCCACGTCTCGTAGACAGAGCAGTCGTCGAGCATAATGCCCTCCAGTAGTTGGCCACGGCAGAGCGCCGCGGCCTGTTCCAGCGCCGGCCCATCGGGCTGCAATCGCTGCGACTCAAACAGCGCCAGGTCGGTGCGGGCCAAGAGATGGGGGTTGAACTGGGCGGTGTAATAATCGACCACCAGCGCGCCGGGCAGCTTTTGTGACAGATCGTGAAGGGCGCGCCGCAGATGACCGCGGCCCTCGGTGGTCGTCACGTCGGGCCACAATAACTCCGCCAGGTAGTTACGCGCCACGGCGCGACGCTCGACGACCAGGTAGGCCAGCAAGGCCAGCGTCTTGTGCGAACGGAAGCCGGCTACCGGCCGACCGTCTACTTCGACCAGGATAGGCCCCAACACTTTTACGCTGATGTCAACACTTGGCATGCTTAGGACTCCTGTCATCGACTATGAGAACTCATGCAAACATGACATGCCCCGCGGGGCGCCGCGTTGGAAAGCTAAGGTCGGGAATGCTACGCTACATAGCAAGACAGCGCAATTCACTGCACCTATGCCGAGCATCACACCTATGGGGTTTGTTCACTAATATCGTTCAAATCGTTTCTGGCACGAATCCTGTCGCGTTTGAGGACGTTTTCAGGACGTTGGTATTGTACAGTATCGACTATCTGTTCACAATAGCCCGATATACGCAGTTTGGGGAAAAGAGTACGGGCAATCTACACTCAAGTGGAGGTTTGAAAGATGCAAGGCAAGAAGCAATCCGTTATGGTCGTCTTGGGCACGGTCATCCTGTTGCTGTTCTCCCTGTCGCTGACCGCGCAGGCGCAGGATAGCGCAACCGCCCAGCCCCCGACCGGCGGCCAAGTGGAGACGCTGGCCAACGGCACCGTCAGAATCACCGCCTCGCCGGCCCAGTCGGCGGCAGTGATGGGTTATTGGACCCGCGAACGGCTGGCGGCGACGGCCCCGCTGGCCATGCCGATGGACAGCGGCAATCCGCGCGCCCCGCGCGCCCGGCCGCCTTCAGTCCTGGTCCCCGATGTGGTCGCCGGCGGCGCGCCGGCTGCCGGCGCCGATGCGGTGGCCCGCGCGGCTTTTGCTCAGGACTGGGCGGCGCTTGAGGCCAGCGTGCTGGAAGAAAGCGCGGCCGAGAGTCCGGCCGCCGCCGACGGCACGCCCGGCCTCTATGCGTCCTACATCGTCAACAAGAACACCGCCATCGCTCAGTCTTCGGGCCACAGGCCGGCCGGCCGGCTGTCCTTCACGACGCCGAACGGTACCTCTTACTGTTCCGCGTCGGTCATCAGCGGCAACAACATCATCGCCACGGCGGCCCACTGTGTCTATAACAGCACCAGCAACACGTGGTACAACAACTGGGTCTATACCCCCGTTTACCGCAATGGCGCTGCGCCGTATGGTTCGTTCCCGTATCAGACGTGCTGGATTCTGTCGTCGTGGATCGCCCTCACCGGTTCCTACAGCATCAATTCCTGGGCTGACGATGACCTGGCCCTGTGCAAGATGCGCACCAACGCCGCCGGCCAGTCGCTGAGCAACACAACTGGCTGGTATGGTCGCCAGTCGAACGCCAACCACGTCCGGCACATCCATAACCTGGGCTACCCGTTCCAGGATTACAATCTGTCTTCCCTGACCGACGCCGGAAAATATCTGCGGCTGTGCGCCAACGAGACGTTCTATCAGGCCAACAACGTCATGGGCGGCGGCTGCAACTGGGGGCCGGGCATCAGCGGCGGCCCGTGGATCGCCAGCTATGACCCGTTTGATCCGGTGACATCCTACGTCAACGTGGTCAACTCCGGCCTGTTCGTCGGCGGGCAGAATCTCTACGGCGGCCGCTTCAATAGCAACAACATCGGCGTTTTGTGCCCCGCGGCCGGCTGTTAGTCAGCTAATCTGGTTTTCACTCCTGAGAGGGGCCTGGCCACAAGCCAGGCCCTTTTTCTTGGTCGCGGAACTATTGCCGCACCGTCATCGTCATGGGATAAGGCGTCTCAGGGACGAAACTACCGAAGGAGAGATACGAAATGACAAGACGTGTGCTGTTTGTTCTGTTGATAGGGGTGTTCGTGGCGGTCGCGGCGGTCGCCTGCTCGCCCGACGGTGGACAGGAGATTCCCCTAAGTGGCGCGAATGACACCGCAAGCGACACCGCGAGCGAGGCCGCGAACGACACCGCGGGCGACACCGCGAGCGAGGCCGCCGGCGATCTTTCGGTCGCGGCCGAAGTTGGCGCCACGGGCACGCCCGGCGCATTGGCGACCGTGCCCGATGTCCAGATTGTGGACGCGACACCGATGAGCGACGCCGAGCTGGCGGCCCAGCCGACCAGCCAAGTAGAAGGTGGCGCGGCGGCCGACGAGGCCGGTCAGACTGAACCGGGCGGGCTGGACGGCCTACCCCCTGTGGCCGATTGGCCAACCTACGCCGACAGCGCCTATGGTTTCAGTATGATGGTTCCGCCGGACTTCATCGTCCGCGCGGCCGACGCCGCGCGGCTGACCGGGCTGATGCCCGCGCCGTCAGCCGCGGTCTACTTCATGAATCCGACGACGGCCGACAGCGCCCTGGCCGGAACGGACGCGCCCGATCTGGAAGTGCGTATCTTCGAGAGCGGGCCGATAGGTGCATTAGGCGATTGGCTGACCGCGGCCGGCAGTGTTGCCGACCAGACGACGACGCCTTACCAGTTGGGCGGCCTATCGGGCGTGCAGATTTGTGCTACAACGATGGTCTTTCCCCAGTGCTCGATCTTCGTCGCCGGCAACGACCGTGTCTATCAGTTGCGGGCACTGAACCTGGAAGGCGAAACGATGGCCCAGAGCTTTACGCTTACGCCGTAGAGACATGGGCAGGTTCGCTGCCGGCGGCTACCCGCGCGCCGGCAGCGGCCGGGCCAGCAGCTCGCCCAGGAAGTCGACCGTGGCCGCCAGTCGCGCCGGGTCGAGCCGGTCGAGTGTGTCGTGGGGTGTGTGGATGAGGCTGTCGATCAGGCTGTGGATGCCGCCGGAGGTCAGGGCGATGCAGGCAATGCCCTGCATGGCGAAGATGGAGTGATCGCCCTGCGGCCACGGTTCTGTCTCCGCTATGCCCGGCCGGTGGCGTATGGCGGTGCGCGTCGCCTCGGCCCACGAGTCCGGGCAGTTGAAGAAGGCGACCGTCGTCGGGGCGTCGGGCAGCCCCACGCCATCGACGTTGACGACCAGAGCAATGCGGCCGAATTCCCCGCCGCAGCCGGCTACGTAGGCCACTTCGCCCGGCGCGGCGTAGTGGTCTTCGCCGTTGAAGAAGACGAACTCCAGGTTGGTGGGTGGCTCGGTCGTGGCCAGGCGCTCGGCCAGGGCCAGCAGCGTGGCCACGCCGGCAGCGTTGTCCAGCGCGCCGGGCGTGCCGGGCTTGGTGTCGAAGTGGGCGCTGAGGACGAGCTTGTCGCGCGATGGGTGGGCGCGGCGGCCGATGACGTTGGCGGCGCGGCCGGGGCGGGCGACGCTGCGCAGACGCAAGGTGATGGCCGCGCGCCCGGCCATCAGCAGCACCGCGCCGACGTCGGCTCCCACCGTCACCGAGGGCAGCCTAAAGTCGCCGTCCTCGATGAGAGGCGCGGGGCTGGCGTGCATGGGACTGACGGCGATGACCGCCCGCGCCCCTTTTTGCTCCAGCAAATCGGCGATGCGTTGGTGTTCTTCGTAGGTGAAGAATGGATAGTTGCGCGGAAAGAGGGGTTCGGCGGCCAGCGCGCCGTGCAACAGGGCGATGCGCCCGGTGAGGTCGGCCGCTTCCAACTCGGCCAGGTCGGCCACGGCGGCCAGCGGCGCGGTCACGTCGCAGGACGGCGAGTAGGGGTTGGCCATCACCGGCAGCGGGCCGTCGCCAACCCACAGGTCAACGCCGTCCAGCCGCCAATCGACACAGTCGAAGCCCTGCTGCTCGACTTCGTAGCCGGCGGCGCGCAGGGCGTTGGCGATATACTCCTCAGCAGCGAGGTTGGCCGGCGAGCCAACCGGTCGCCCGCCGGGCCAGAGCACCAGCGCCGCCAGATGTTCCGCGATGCGGGTTGTGTCGCTCATATGTCAGAATCAAACCACAGATTACACAGATTACACAGATTAGATCATTAATCTATGAAATCTGTGTAATCTGTGGTTCGATCTCTCTTTACCGGAAAGAGGCAATAAACGCATCGACTTCGGCCTGGTCCCAATCGGCCTCGGCCGTCTGGAACATGAGCAGCGCCGGGCCGCCGTTGCCGGTAAAGGGCACGGTCAGCACGCGAATGGCCGTGGTCCCGCCCGAACCGGTGCCGGAGCCGACGGTCGCCGTCACCTCTTCGCCGCGAATGGTCATCGGGACTTCCTCGACCTCGGCCGCTTCCACCGCTTCGTTGCCCGCGCTGGAGGCCAGGGCGTCGCGCAACGCCTGCTCCAATTGCTCCCGGTCCATCCCGGATGATTCAGGGGCCTGGATCAGGAAGAAGTGGCTGGCGGTATCGGGTTTGCTGTAGCCGACCATCACCGTGCCGCCGAGGTCCATGCCGAAGTCGGCCGCATAGCCCGCGGGCACGTCGAACTCGGCGATCTGCGTTGCCTTTTCGGCCGCCGACTCGCCGGTGGCGACCAGGCCGCAGCCGGCCGTGGCCACAACCAGTACACTGAGCAACAAGACGAACATTCCCAAGCGTTTCATGTCAATCTCCCTTGTAGCGCGGGTTGGCAACCCGCTCTTACGGCAGACCAAGAGGCGGGTTGCCAACCCGCCCTACAATCTAGCCCGCGCCGCTGGCCCCACCGCCGGCCGCGCCCGCCCCGGCCGCGCCGGCGGCCGAGGCCGAGGCGCTGCCGCCGGAGTTATTCGCGGCGGTGATGGCGGCGATGAAGACGACCATGTTGGCGCTGCCGTCGTCGCTCAGGCCGCGGAAGTAAGCGGGCACAACGTTGTAGCCCGACTTCGACTGCTGCTTCACCCACGGCTGGGCCTGGCCGAAGGCGGTGGCATAGGGCAGGTAGGCTTCATAGTAGGCCGGGTCGGGCACGTCGATCTTGCCCTTGCCCGCCTGGTCGAGAAAGCGGCGGAACGGGTCGAACGTCTCGGCCAGCTTCGCCCCGCGGTCGGACAGGGGCGAGACCGTCGCGCCAAAGAGCAGCGCGAACAGGCCAACCATAAAGATCGCCCCGGCCAACAGCAGCGGCCAGAAGCCGAAGGGTGATCCCAGTAGCAGCACGACCGCGGCCAGGGGCACGAGCAGCACCATTAGCACCCCGCCCCAGATCATCAGCCGCTTGCCGCGCTCCTTGGCCTCGCGGCTGATGAGGCCCTGCGCCTCGGCCTCGCCCTCCAGGCTCTCGGTGAACTTCTTCCAGCGCGAGGAGGTGATCAGCTTGCCCATGTCGGACATAGAAATCGTGTCATAGTGCGCGCCGGATTTGTCGGTGAAGAGCAGATCGAGCAGGGCGTTTTCGTGCGGACGCAGGTTGCTCGGCCGGTTTAGCAGTGTCACGTCGAACTGATTCGATTCATACCACTTCTTCTCGGCCGTCTCCTCAATGCGGATCAGCCCGCGCTCGGCCAGGTTGAACAGCGTCGCCAGGCCGTGCTGCCAGCTAATCGTCTGGTTGAACAGCCAGCCGGCCAGCGCCGGGGGCAGGTCCATGGGCGGCTTGTGGAGAAACGAGTTGGCTTTGCGGATGGTGCGCTGGTAGGGGCGGGCGGCGGCGAAGAGGGCGATCAGGCCGCCGGCGAGCGTTGCGGCCGCCGCGGTGATCCAGATCCACGCCCGACTGTTCTGCGCCTGCGTCTGCGCCTGCCAGGCAGGCGGCGTGCCGACGAAGGACCGGGGGCGAAGTTGAGCCGCACGACCAGCGGATCGCCGGACGACAGGTTGCCCTGGGTGAAGACGACCTGGCCGTCGCCGGCGGCGGCCTCGGCCTTGCCGGCCAGCACTTGCGGCTCGCCCACGCGTGTGGCCGCGGCCGGGTAGCTGACCGTCACCGTGCTGCCGGCGATGTCATACTCATACTCATCGGGCAGCGCCTGCCAGTCGAGCACGTCGGCCGCGTCCTCTTGCCGCACCACACCTAGAGCGCGATAGGACAGAGTGAAGTTCTGCACCGTGTCGGACGTGGGCGATAGATGCCAGGTGACGACGATGGGGTTGTTGCCCTCGATCTCCACCTGCCCGGGGCCGGTTCCCTCCGGCCAGGGCACGCCGTCAACCCCGGCGACGATGTCGGTGATGCCGTCGGTGTGGTCGGTCGGCAGTTCGCGGAAGACAAAGCTGAACGGCCCGCCGACGAAGCGGAAGGCGACCGTCTCTTCGACCACGAGCGAGCGGTCGGTCTGGGCGGCCACGTCCACGTCAAAGCGGTCGGCGCTATAGCTTCGGTCGTCCTGGGCGGCAATGGAGAACAGCAGAGCGACGAACAGAAGAGGGAGCAAGAGCTTGCGTAACATTGGGTTTACTCCTTGTTGTGGGATCCCAATTTCAATACGCATGATATGAAAAACGGGTTGCGGCGGCAAGTTGACGGTTGCACCCCACCCGGTGCATCCCACTTTCTGGAGTGGGTTGCACCTTCTTATAGACATCTAGAAAGTGCCGGGCGCTGGGCGATTGGTGCATCCCACTTTCTGGAGTGGGTTGCACCTTCTTAAAAACATCTAGAAAGTGCCAGGCACTCCAGAAAGTGCCAGGCACTCGATCAGCGCGATAGGACGGCGCGGGCGGCGTTGTAGCCGGGCGCGCCGGTGACGCCGCCGCCGGGGTGCGCCCCCGCGCCGCAGAGGTAGAGGTTGCGCAGCGGCGTCTCGTAGCGGCTCCAGCCGGGGATGGGACGCATGACGAGCATCTGGTCCAGCCCCATCTGGCCGTGGTAGATGCTGCCCTCGGTCAGCCCGTAGCGGCGCTCCAGGTCGAGCGGGGTGACGACCTGACAGTGGAGCATCGTCGCGCGCACGCCGGGGGCGACGCCCTCCAGTACGTCCAGCACCGTCTCGCCGAAGGCCGCCGACTGGCCGTCCCAATCGCCGTCGCGCAGGGCGTAGGGGGCGTAGAGGGCGGTGATGGTCAGCATGTGGTGGCCGGCCGGGGCCAGCGACGGTTCGCGCAGGGTGGGAATGACGATCTCCAGATAGGGGCGCTCGGAGTAGCGGCCGTACTTGGCCGCGTCGTAGGCCCGCTCGATGGTGTCGAGGCTGGGGCTGACGCGGATGCGCCCGCCGAGTTGGGCCGGGTCGCTCGCGCCGGCGAACTCCGGCAGGCCGCTGAGGGCCAGATTGACCCGCGCCGTGCTGCCGCGGTAGATGATGTTGCGCACGTGGCGCATCGTCTCCGGCTCCAGGTGTTGCGGCCCGACGAGGTCGAAGAGCGTCCGGCGCGGGTCGGCGTTGGAGAGGACAACGGCGGCGCGGATCGTCTCGCCGCCGGCCAGTTCGACGCCCACGGCCGCCGGTTCCGGGTCGCCCTCCACCAGCACGCGGGCCACGGCCGCGCCGGTGCGAATCGTTGCCCCGCGCTCGCGCGCCGCCGCGGCCAGCGCCTCGGCCAGCCGCCCCATGCCGCCGGCCACAAAGCGCTGCTCCAGCAGCCCGCCGAGGTTCTGGTAGAAGAAGCCCAGGTTGGTTCCCGCGCCGCGCGGGCCGAGCGTCGCGCCGACGACGGCCGAGCCGCCCAGCGCCCCCTTCAGCGCGTCGCTCTCGAACCACTCGTCCAGGTAGTCGCGGGCGGCCATCGGCAAAACGCGCATCAGCTCCATCATGTCATCGCCGCCCAGCCGCTTCAGGCGCAGGGCCAATGGCGCCCAGCCCATCAGGTCGCCGCCGCGCAGGGCGCTCAGGTCGGGCGGGGCCAGCAGCAACATGCCCCGCAGCAGCCCGGCCATGCGCGCCACCTGGCGGGCGAAGGCGGGCCAGCGTTCGGCGTCGCGGGCGCTGAAGCGGGCGATCTCCTGCACTGTCCGCGCCTCGTCGCGCCAGAGGGTCAGGGCGCGGCCGTCGGGCTGGGGGGCCAAGAGCAGCGCCGGGCTGGTCTCGAACTTCAGCCCGTGGCGAGCCAGGTCGAGCTTGCGGACGATCTCGTCCTGGAAGAGGGCCGCGTCGGTCGCGCCGCTGTCCACGCGATAGCCAGGCCACACCTCTTCCGTGCCCGCTACCCCACCCAGCGTGTCGCGCCCTTCCAGCACCAGCACGCGCCGGCCGGCCGCGGCCAACGTCGCCGCCGCCACCAGCCCATTATGTCCCGCACCGATTACGATTGCGTCGTAGTGTTCGTTCATGTGAGGTTCCTTTCGTGAGAGGTTCCAGGGGCCAGGTTCCAGGGGCCAGGGGAAGAAAGCTATTCCCCTGGCCCCTGGAACCTAACTGCTACTCCGCAGCGCTTCCAGTGCGCCAAGCCGCCCCGGCGCGCCCATGATGCCGCCGCCGGGGTGGGTGCCGGAGCCGCACTGGTAGTAGCCCTTGATGGGCGTGCGATACTTCGCATAGCCCGGAGCGGGGCGCAGGAAGAAGAGCTGCGACAGGTTGAGTTCGCCGTGGAAGATGTTGCCCTCGGTGATGCCGGTGATGCGCTCCACGTCCACCGGCGTCAGCACTTGACGGTGGAGGATGATGTCGCGGATGTCGGGGAAGTAGCGGGCCAGCACGTCCACCACCGCGTCGCCGAACGCCTCGCGCTTCTCGTCCGTCCACTCCCCGTCGGCCAGTTTGTAGGGGGCGTACTGCACGAAGCAGGACATGACGTGCTTGCCGGGCGGGGCCATGTCGGGGTCGATCATCGACGGCAGGATGACGTCGATGTAGGGCTGCTTCGAGAAGTGGCCATACTTGGCGTCGTCGTAGGCGCGTTCGATGTAGTCGAGGTTGGGACTGATGGAGACGGCCCCGGCCAGATGGCGGCCGACGCCCGGCCGGCAGCCCAACTCCGGCAGCCGGTCGAGGGCCAGGTTGACCTTGCCCGACGAGCCGAACGTCTGGAAGCGGCGCACCGCTCCCACCAGGTCGTCCGGCAGTTGCGCCGGATCGACCAGGCGCAGGAAGGTCTGCTTGGGGTCGAGGCTGGAGAGGACGAGCGGGGCGCGAATCTCGTCGCCGTTGTCGAGCACGACGCCGGTGGCCCGGCCGCCGGCCGTCAGCACGCGAGCCACGCCGGCGTTGCAGCGCACCTCGGCCCCCTGCGCCCGCGCCGCGGTGGCCAGCACCTCGGCCAGCCCGCCCGTGCCCCCCTTGTGGAAGCCCCAGGCCCGGTAGGCGCCGTCGATCTCGCCCATGTAGTGGTGCAGCAGCACGTAGGCCGTGCCCGGCGAGCGCGGGCCGAGGAAGGTGCCGATGATGCCGCTGGCCGACAGGGTGGCCTTCAGCGGCTCCGACTCGAACCACTGCTCCACGAAGTCGGCCGCGCTCATCGTCATCAGCTTGGCCAGGGTGTACAACTGCTCCTGCCCCAGCCCCAGAAAGTGGCGGGCCATCTCCAGCAGGCCCATCAAGTCCTTGGGGTGCAGCGCCGTCGGGTCGGGCGGGATGACGCCGAGGATGTACTTGACCGCCTTGGCCATGAAGTACATCGAGCGGCCGTAGTCGTCGTAGGCGTCGGCGTCGCGGCGGCTGAAGCGGGCGATGTTGCGCAGCGTCTGGTAGTGGTCGCCGTCGCGGTAGAGGTAGTCGTCGCCATCGAGCGTCGGCGTCAGAGTGCTCTCCAGCGGCAGGATGGTCAGGCCGTGGGCGGGCAGGTTCAACTCGCGGACGATCTCCGGCCGGAAGAGGCTGACGACGTAGGAGAAGACGGTGAACTTGAAGCCGGGGAAGACCTCTTCGGTGACGGACGCGCCGCCGACGAGGTGACGCTTCTCTAGCACGAGCGTCTTCTTGCCGGCGCGGGCCAGATAGGCCCCGGCGACCAGTCCGTTGTGGCCGCCGCCGATGACGATGGCGTCGTAGGTGTGGTTGTTCATGGTAGGTCCCTCAGTTGCGAGGGGCCAGGTTCCAGGTTCCAGGGGCCAGGGTAAGAGCGTTCTTACCCTGGCCCCTGGAACCTGGAACCTAACCCCTTTTCCGCGGCGGATCAAAGAACGGCGTCGGCACAATCGTCGCCGGGCAGAGCTTGCGCTTGAATTCGACGGTCACTTCCACGTCGACCCGGCCGCCCATTGGGGCGTGGGGCGTCAGCAGTTGGCCGATGCCGACATACTGCTTCAGGATGGGGGCGAAGGCGTGGCTGGTGATGTGGCCGATTTGGGCGCGGTTGCCCGACGCCTGCTCATAGACGGGCACGGCCGACCGCGACGCCCGCCCGGCCACGCCCGGCGGCAAATCCTCCTCGGCGTACAGTCGCTCCAGCGCCCGCCAGTCGTACTGCACGCCGACGAACGTCCAGGCCGATCCCTTCTCGCGTTCGGCCAGCAGGGCGCGCCGGCCGATGAAGTCGCCCTTGCCCGGCGCGACCGCCCAGCCCAGGCCGATCTCGTAGGGCGACGACTTCTGGCTCTCGATGACGGCGTGGTGGCTGCTGACGTAGTCCACGGCGATCATCACCAGCCCGGCCTCGACGCGGGCCACGTCGAGGGCCAGGATGCCGGCGGGCAGGATGCCGTGGCGGCTGCCGCGCTCCATCAGGCAGTCCCACAGCCGCTCGGCGTGCTCCGGCCGCACCCACAGCTCGTAGCCCAGGTCGCCGGTGTAGCCGGTGCGCGTGACCGTCAGCGGGAAGCCGTCGACCGTCCCTTGGGCCAAATGGAAGTAGTTCAGCTGGCCGAAGTCGATACCGTCCACGACCTCTTCCAGGATGGCCCGGCTGCGTGGCCCTTGCAGCGCCAGCGCGGCCAGGTCGTCGCTGACGTTGGTCACCGTAGCGTTGAGGCCATAGCCCACATCCTGGAACCAGCGGCCGTTGGGGTCGGCCGAGGTGATGCGGAAGTGGTCGGCAGCCAGCCGGGAGACGGTGCCGTCGTCAATGACTTTGCCGGCGCTGTCGCACCACGGGGTGTAGTAAACCTGGCCGATCTTCTGCCTGGTCACGTCGCGGGTGATGACGCGGTCAACCAGGCGGGCAGCGTCGGGGCCGGTGACTTCGTACTTGTAGAGCGGCGAGACGTCGATCAGCGCGGCGCTGTTGCGGATAGCGTAGTACTCGCGCTCGTGCGACGGCTCGTAGAGACCGGCCGACAGGTAGCCCGACCAGTTGCGCCACTCGTAGCTGTCACAGACGGCCGAGGTGCGGGAGTGAAATGGTGTCGGTAGCGGCATACTTCCTCCATAATGATGATCCGCAGATTGGGCAGATTGGGCAGATTTCTCAGAAAAGAGAAACCGACTCGGCTCTATCCAATCACTCTGCGGAGAGCTTTCTTAAATCTGCCTAATCTGCCAAATCTGCGGATAACCCCTCTCGATAACCCAGTTGATGCGAAATGCGGGCGGCGGCGGCGCGGACGAGGCGGCCGATCGCCGGCACGCGCGCGTCGGTCAGCCGCGTGCGCGTGCCGCCCAGGCTGATGGCGGCGACGGGCCGGCCGCCGGCGTCGAACAGCGGCGCGCCGACGGCCACAAAGCCCAACTCTAACTCTTCAGCGGCCACGGCGTAGCCGTTGTGCCGCGCGTCGTCCAGGTTGGCGCGCATCTGTTCGCCGTCGGTGATGGTATGCTCAGTTAGATGGCGGAACGAATGTGACAGCACGCGACCCAACTCCTGCGGCGGCAGATGGGCCAGGATGGCCTTGCCGGTCGAGGTGGCGTAGACCGGCCAGCGGCTGCCGATGTGCTGGCTGCCGCTGGTGACGTGGCCGCCGGGGATTTCGTCAATGATGACCATCTCGCGGTCGGACAGCAGTTCCAGCGTGGCCGTCTCGCCCGTGGCCGCGGCCAGCGCCTCCAGCTCCGGCCGGGCCAATTCGCGGGCCGGATTGGCCCGCTGGGCGCGCGCGCCGAGGGCGATGAGACCGGAGCCGAGGCGGTAGATGTCGGTGGCCGGATCGCGGGCGACGTACTCGACGCTCTCCAGCGCCGTCAGCAGGCGGTAGACCGTCGTCCGGTTCAGGCCCACGGCTTCGGCCAGGTCGCTGACGCTCCACGCCGGGCGGCCGTCGCCGAACGCCTCCAGCAGCGCCACGGCGCGACGGATGGATTGCGTCCCGGCCATTGGTTCCTGTCTTGTACTCATTCGGTGCAGAAGGTTTAACCACAGATTACACAGATTTCACAGATTGAAGAGATACGATCCGCAGATTGGGCAGATTGGGCAGATTACCAGAAAGGAAATCTCTTGCTTCTGAAATCTGCCTAATCTGCCAAATCTGCGGATCATTTCTCTTCTACCTGGCAAAGCGTCGTGCCCGGCGGCGGGTGTCGGTCGTTGTGGCGCGGGCGGCGGCGGCGGGCACGGCCGGTAGCGGGGCGGGGGCGCTCATGCCCGCGGTGATGATGCGCTCCATCTCGGCCACGGCCAGCGGGTCGGTGTCCAGCGGTTCGTAGGCGGCCAGGCGGCGCTCAACTTCGTCGGCCGCCCGCTGCAACAGGTCTTTGCCGCCCGCTCGCTGCCAGTTCTCGCGGTTCTCGCGGTCGGTGACGGCCGCGGGCAAGTAGAGTTCATCCGGCCAGTGGGCCATCGTGTGCGCGGCAGTGATGAGGTGCTGCTCGGCCATCACTTCGCGCACCAGGGCCATCGTCGGCAGGTCGTCGGCCGGGGCCACGTCGCGGACGAAGTGCAGCGCCTGGCCGCACAGGTCATCGTCGAGCACCAGCTTGGGCAGGCTGAAGGTCAGCACAAAGTCGAGCATCCCCGGCCCGGAGACGGAGTTGATCCCGGCCAGCGCCGCCAGCAGGGCGCTGCCGAACGTCTCCGCCCCGGCCTGGGCGTCGAGGAACTTGCCGTCGCTGAGGGCCATGTAGGCCTGCGTCGGCAGGCCGAGCGACTTGGCCACGGCGACGTAGGCCACGTCGAGGCGCAAGGCCTGGATGCCCAGCATGGGCGAAGTGGCGGCGCGCATGTGGAACTCGGCCGGCGCGCCGCCGAACAGCACCGGCGCGCCCGGCCGCACGATCTGGGCCATCGTCAGCCCGGCCAGCACGTCCACGACGTGGAAGACCGTCGCCCCGACGACCGACACCGGGGCGATGAGGCCCATCAGCGTCACCGGGACGATCTCGACCGGGATGCCCCACTCGACGCAGTCGAGCAGGTTCTGGCACGAGTCCTCGCTATAGCGGAACATGCCCGTGGCGGTGATGGTGAAGATCGACAGCGGCCGGGCGATGAGGTCGGCCCGGTCGCGGCGGAAGAGCTGCATCATCTCGGCCATGCGGCCGACGCCGTGCTCGGTGAACGCGCCGCTGACGACCGGCTTGCGCGAGTTGGTCAGGCACAGAAAGAGCCGCCAGGCGTCGGACACGCCCGGCTCGATGTCGGCGTTGGTGCTGAAGGCGGTGGCCAGATAGGCGATGTGGGGCAGGCCGTCGCCCAGGCGGACGTACTCCACGAAGTCGGCCGTCGTTGCCAGGCGCGTCTCGCCGCTGCGGTGGTCGAGCACCTTCAGGCCGCTGCTGGCGGGCACAAAGTGGACGTTGTCGCCGCCCAGTTCGGCGCAGGGCTGGCCGTCGCGGTCGTAGAGGGTGAATGACTTGGGGGTCGTGGCGATGGCCCGGTCAACCACGTCGGGCGGGAAGAGGACGCGGCCGTCGGCGCTGGTCGGCAGCCCGGCTTCCAGCAGCCGCCGCCGCAACTCCACCCCGCGCACCTCCATGCCGACTTCGGCCAGGATGCGTTTGGCCTCGTCAAGGATGCGGGCGATGAGGGCGTCGTCGAGAAGCTGGAGGCGTGGGCGCATGGCGCTCTCGTGTTCACATTGTGAACAGTAAGTTCAACAAAGTGTAACATGGTTTAATTGCGCCGCAACAAATTGGCCCCGGTGGCTGGACGCGGCTTACGTCGTCTCTCGCAATGGCCGAAACCCCTCCCCCAACACCTCCTGCGCCTGCCCGATGATGACGAACGCCTGCGGGTCGGCCTCGTGGATGAGCGCCTTGAGCTGGACGATCTCCGCCCGGCTGACGGCGCACAGCAGGACGTGCTTCTCGCGGCCGGTGTACATCCCCTTGCCCGTCCAATCGGTGACGCCGCGCTCCAGGTCGGCCAGGATGCGGTCGGCCACGTCTTCCGGCTCGTTGGTGATGATCGTCGCCACGCGCATGACGTTGGAGCCGTTGACCGTTAGCTCGACCAGCACGCCGCCGACGTAGAGGGCGATGACGGCGTAGAGCGCCCGCTCCCAGCCGAAGGTCAGCCCGGCCAGGAAGACGACGATGCCGTCGGTGTAGAGATAGGCCTGCGACAGCGGCGTGCCGAAGCGCCGCTCCAGAATGCGGGCCAGAATGTCGGTGCCGCCGCTGGTGGCCCGGGCGCGAAAGAGCAGGCCGACGGCCACGCCGGCCGTCACGCCGCCGTAGAGGGCGTTGAGGGCCAGGTCGTCGGTCAGCTTCACCCCCGGCCAGAACAGTTGCAGCCCGTCGAGAGTGACGGAGAAGATGAGCGACGCCGCCACCGTGCGGGCCAGAAAGCGCCGTCCGCCCAGGAAGCGCCAACCAAGGTAGAAGAGGGGGATGTTGAGGATGAAGCTCAACGTACCTATGGGCCAGCCGGTGAAGCTGTTGATGATCTGCGCCGTGCCGCTGAGGCCGCCGGCGACGAGGTCGTTGGGGATGAAGAACAGATCCATGCTGAGGGCCAGCAGGGCCGCGCCGGCGAAGATGAGGAAGTAGTCGCGGGCTAACTGTAGCCGCGTGGCGTGTTTCTCGCTCTCGCGCCGCAGCCGGACGCGCTCGCGGATTTGGGCCAGGTGGCCGTTTTTGGGTGTTGTCGATGAATGGGACATTGTTACTCTCCAGTTGTGTTCACATTGTGAACAAGAAGTTCATGATGGCGTTGACGATTATAGCGCAGAGGATTATGATCTGGGTTGACCTGCTCCACGGCTGTCAAAGGATAGCACGCTGCTGACGCTGATTTCAACGCTGATTGACGCGGCCCGGCGGAATGCTGTTCCGGGCAGCGAATATCAGCGCCTTATCAGCGTCATCAGCGTGCAATTCTTTTCCTATGACCACCCGCACCACCTTCCCCCGCTCCGTCCGTGAAATCGAAAACCTGTGGATTCCCCTGCCCGACGACGCGCGCCTGGCCGCCCGCATGTGGCTGCCGGCCGACGCTGAGTCGCACCCCGTCCCGGCCTTGTTCGAGTTCCTGCCCTACCGCAAGAGCGACGGCACGGCCATCCGCGACGCCCTGCGCGCCCCCTACTACGCCGGGCACGGCTACGCCGTCCTGCGCGTGGACATGCGCGGCAGCGGCGACTCCGACGGCGTGCTGACCGACGAGTACACGACGCAGGAGCACGACGACGCCGTGGCCTGCATCGCCTGGATCGCCGCCCAGCCGTGGTGCGACGGCAACGTGGGCATGATGGGCATCTCCTGGGGCGGGTTCAACAGCCTGCAAGTGGCGGCGCGGCAACCGCCGGCGCTGAAGGCGCTGGTCGTCATTGGCTTCACCGATGACCGCTACGCCGACGACGTGCACTACATGGGCGGCTGCGTGCTGACGTCGCAGATGCTGGCCTGGTCGTCGGTCATGCACGTCTACAACGCCCTGCCGCCCGACCCGCGTTGGGTGGGGGAGCGCTGGCGCGAGATGTGGGCCGAAAGACTGGCAGGCTCACCGCCGTTCGTGGAAGAGTGGCTGGCCCACCAGACGCGCGACGCCTACTGGCGACACGGCTCGGCCGGCGAGGACTATGACGCCATCCGCGTGCCCGTCTTCGCCGTCGGCGGCTGGGCCGACAACTACAACAACTCCGTGCCGCGACTGCTGGCCGGGCTGAGCGGGCCGCGCAAGGGGCTGATCGGCCCCTGGGCGCATACCTTCCCGGAGATGGGCACGCCCGGCCCGGCCATCGGTTTCCTGCAGGAGAGCCTGCGCTGGTGGGACCACTGGCTGAAGGGGCTCGACACGGGCATCATGGACGAGCCAATGCTGCGGACGTGGTTGCAGGACAGCGCGCCGCCGGCCACAACCTGCGACGCCCGCCCCGGCCGCTGGGTGGCCGACCCGGCCTGGCCGTCGCCCAACGTGGCCGAGCGGGCGCTCTACCTGAACAGCGACGGCGCGGCCGACTGGCTGGGCGACGCGCTGCGGCCGGAAGTCGCCCGGCTCATCCGCGGCCGCGAGGGGGACGGTCTCGACGTCGGCCCGTGGTGTGCCTACGGCGCGGCGGGCGACTTCCCCGGCGACCAGCGCCCGGCCGACGGCGCGGCGCTGTCGTTCACGTCTGCGCCTGCGGCTGAACCAAGCGACATCCTCGGCTATCCGCTGCTCGACCTGGAGCTAAGCGCCGACGAGCCGCTGGCCCTGGTCGCTGCCCGGCTGTGCGACGTGGCTCCCGACGGCGCGTCGACGCTGGTCAGTTGGGGCTTGCTCAACCTGACCCACCGCCCCGGTGACCACCGGGAGAGTCACGCGTTCCCGGAGCCACTGGAGCCGGGGCGGCGCTACCGGGTGACGGTGCAATTGAACGTCATCGGCCACCGGCTGGCCGCGGGGCATCGCTGGCGAGTCAGCGTGACGCCGACCTACGTGCGCCACGCCTGGCCGTCGCCGCGGCCGGTGACGCTGACGGTCTACTGTGGCGCGAACTCGCGGCTGCGACTGCCCGTCCGCGCGCCCTCGCCGGCCGACGCGGCGCTGCCCGACTTCTCGCCACCGGAGACGGCCGCGCCCGTCCCCCTGGAGCAGTTGCGCACCGGCCACAGCCGCAAGACGATTACCCATGACCAGGTCGGCGGCTGGACGGAGTTGCGCTTCGCGGACGATGGCGGGCGACTGCGCTACCTCGGCTCTGGCATGGAGGTGGACGATGGGGGGACAGAGGTCTACACCGTGCGCGACGGCGACCCGCTGTCGCTGCGCGTCGAGATCGAGCGGTGGGTGGAGTTGCAGCGCGGCGCGTGGCGGGTGCGGGTGCAGACACGCTGCGCCATGACGGCCGACGCCACCCACTTCCACCTGAGCCACAGCCTGGACGCCTACGAAGGCGACAGCCGCATCTTCACCGGCGCCTCCACCAAGGCCATTCCTCGTTATTGCGTTTGAGAAGAATGAATGATCCGCAGATTTGGCAGATTAGGCAGATTCCAGAAGAAGAGCATTCCGAAATCTGCCTAATCTGCCAAATCTGCGGATCAAATCCTCTGGAGCATCCTATGACAAGACTGCGCGATCTGGGCATTACCATCGGCGAGTTCCCGACCGGCCCCCACAACGCCATCACCGACGTGGCCGGCACGCTGGTCGGCCACGCCACCATCATCCACGATGCGCCGCGCGTGGCCCGCACCGGCGTGACGGTCATCATGCCCCGCGGCGGCGACATCTGGCGCAACCCCGCCTTCGCCGCCGCCCACTCCTTCAACGGCTGCGGCGAGATGACCGGCCTGCTGTGGATCGAAGAGTCGGGCCAACTGAGCCACCCTATCGCCCTGACCAGCACCCACCACGTCGGCACGGTGCACGAGGCGCTGGTCGCCTATGCCCAGGAGCACGGCCACACCGAGCACGGCAGCCTGCCCGTCGTCGGCGAGACGTGGGACGGCTGGCTCAACGACATGGACGGCTTTCACCTGAAGCCGGAGCATCTCTACGCGGCGATGGCCGATCTGTCCGCCGGGCCGGTGGCCGAGGGCAACGTCGGCGGCGGCACGGGGATGATCTGCCACGAGTTCAAGGGCGGCATTGGCACGGCGTCGCGCGTGGTGGAGACCAAGAGCGGCGCGTGGACGGTCGGCGCGCTGGTGCAGGCCAACCACGGCTCGCGCGAGGACTTCCGGGTCGATGGCGTGCCCGTCGGCCGCCTGCTCGGCCCGGCGCAAGTGCCGACCCCCTGGCCGGAGCCGGCGCAGAGCAGCAGCATCCTCATCGTGCTGGGCACCGACGCGCCGCTGCTGCCGTTCCAGTGCCGGCGGCTGGCCAAGCGGGCCACGGTCGGCTTTGCTCGCGCCGGGGGCATCGGCCACAACGGCAGCGGCGACATCTTCCTGGCCTTCGCCACGGGCAACGACCTGAGCGCGGGCGAGGGCCTGGCGGCGCTACGCATGATCCCCAATCACCACCTGAACCCCATGTTCGCCGCGGCGGCCGAGGCGGTGGAGGAGGCCATCCTCAACGCCGTCGTTAGTGCACAGACGATGACGGGTTGGCAGGGGCGGACGGCCCATGCGCTTTGCCGCATGATGAATTACAACGGGTTGTTGGCGAGTGGGGAGCGGGCGGCGAGAAAGGGGTGTATCGGCGCGGGCCCGTGCATCAGTGAAGCAAAGCAGGGGCGCACCAAAAGGACACTTCATATGAAAGACAACTACCACACCATCATCCTCGGCCTAGGCGGCCTGGGCAGCGCCGCGCTCTACTGGACGGCGCGGCGGCTGGGGGCGGACGTGCTGGGGCTGGAGCAGTTCGAGATCGGCCACGGCCGCGGCGGCTCGCAAGACCATTCGCGCATCATCCGGCTGTCGTACCACACGCCGGGCTACGTCGAACTGGCCAAGGCCGCCTATGCGACGTGGGCCGAGGTGGAGGCCGACGCCGGTGAGCAACTCATCTTTCGCACCGGCGGGCTAGACCTGTGGCCCAGCGCGCCCGCCTACCCGATGGCCGACTACACCGGCAGCATGGACGCCTGCGGCGTGGCCTACGAGCGGCTGAGCGCGGCCGAGGTCATGCGCCGCTGGCCCCAGTTTCGCCTGCCCGACGACGTGACCGGCATCTACCAGGCCGACGGCGGCATCGCCACGCCTATCCTTAGCAACGCCGCCCACCGCCGGCTGGCCCTCGGCTATGGCGCGACCATCCGCGACAACGCGCCGGTGGAGCACGTGAGGCCAATTGGTGATGAGTTGGAGGTGACGGCCGGCGGAGTGGTCTACCGTTGCCGCCACCTCATCATCGCCGCCGGGGCGTGGTCGAACCACGTGTTGGCCCACCTCGGCCGCCGGCTCCACCTGACTGTGACGCAGGAGCAAGTGACCTACTTCCACAGCCCGCTGGTCGAGGAGTTCTTCCCCGACCGCTTCCCGGTGTGGATCTGGATGGATGAGCCGTCGTTCTACGGCTTCCCCGTCTTTGGCGAGGCGGGGCCGAAGGCGGCGCAGGACGTGGGCGGCGAGCGGGTGACGCCGGAGACGCGCACCTTCGAGCCGAACGCGGCCACGCTGGCGCGGACGGAGGCGTTCCTGGCACGGGTGCTGCCGGGGATGCTCGGCCCCCACATCACCACCAAGACCTGCCTCTACGACATGCCGCCCGACCGCGACTTTGTGTTGGGCCGCCTGCCGGAGCAGCCCAACGTCGCGCTGGCCATCGGCGCGGGCCACGCCTACAAGTTCGCCAGCCTCATCGGGCGCATCCTGAGCGAACTGGCTATTGATGGGCGGACGGGCTATGACATCGGCCCGTTCCACATCGATCGGCCGATCCTGCTGGAAGAGAATCCGGCGCTGAACTTCATGTGTTGAGTCAGCCTCTACTGCTGATACAATATGCGTACATAAGCCTGCCGACGGTCAACAAGGGTGAGATAATGAAACCTGATGCCGTTTTCAGTCATGATTACGAACAAGCCTTGATCGACATCGTGCGAGTACTGCCTCCTAACCGCGCCGAACAGCTTGTTGAGTTTGCTCGCTTTCTGGAAGGCCAGCTCCTTGCCGAAGCGATGTTTGGTGAGGAGACGGCGAGAGAAATCGAAGCCGATAATGCCCGATGGGATGCCCTGTTGGAGAGCGACGAAGGGCAGAGTTTATTAGACAAGCTGGCTAACGAAGCTCTGGCCGCCCATCGTGCGGGTCTGACAAAGCCTATGTCGTTTGATGATCAGGGCAGGCTCACACCGGGATGAGATCGATTACGGCTCCACAGTTCTGGAAGCACTATCGGGCCTTACCGGAGGATGTACGTCACAGAGCAGATCGCGCCTTCAGGTTGTGGCAGATCAACCCCTATGCTCACGGGCTGTTCTTTAAGCGTGTTGGCAGGCGACAGCCTGTCTTCTCCGTTCGCATTGGGCAGGATTATCGCGCCTTGGGTTTATGGGATGATGATGCCATAATTTGGTTCTGGATTGGCCCTCATGATGAGTATGAACGCATGTTAGGGCAAATGTAAATCAGGGGTGCCCAAACCCCACAGGCCATACCCACCAACCCGCCTCTCGTCCCGCCGCCGCTGCTGCTCATGGATCTCGCCCACGTGGGCGGCCTTCTCGGCGATGGCCGCGTCGAGCCACAGGCGGCCGTGCTCGGCCGTGGCCAGGCTGCCCGCGCCATAGGCCCCCGTGGCCGTGTCGTCGTCCCACGGCGGGTTGGCCACCAGCGCCCCGCCCTCGATCCAGTCCATGTAGTAGCTCTCCGTGGCCACGAAGTCGGTCTCGTCTACGACGCGTTCCATGTGGGTCAGGTCGGGGCGCAGGGCCAGGATCATGGCCGTCTCCAGCTCTCCGGCGTGGCCCATGCCGCCGCGGCCGGAGCGGCGGGTTGCCATGAGCATCGGCCCGGCGATGTGGCCGTTGGTGTGCAGCCAGGCCGTGGCGCAGAAGATGCGGCGGTGGCGCTCGCCGGCGTACTTGACGACGTTGACCAGAAAGGAGCAGTTGCCGCCGTGGCCGCTCATCAGATAGTGGAGCCGGAAGCCGCGCTGCACGAGCGCATCCACGACGGCCAGCCAGAAATCCTCGAACGCCCGGCCGCCGACGTTGAGCGTGCCGGCGAACGACGAGCGGTGGGTGCTGGCTCCATAGGGGAAGGGCGGCAGGCAAACGGCCAGATTGGGCACGGCCGCCGCCGTCCCCCGCCCGATGGCCCCGATGATGAGCGTGTCGGTTGAGAGGGGCAGGTGATGGCCGTGCTGCTCGGTATGGCCGATGGGCACGAGGACGCACTTGTCCCGGTCGGCGTCGGCGGGGAGGGGCGGCGCGGCGCGCAACTGGCTGGCGTGCCCCTGGGCGAGGCCGCGCGGGCCGAGGCCCAACTCCAGCCCCTGCGGGTGGAGGGCATAGACGCGGCTGAAACCGTCGTCTTGCAGGCTGTCCAGCAGATTGGACACCATGTGGGCAAAGGGCGCGGCGGCCGTCGCCAGCCCGCTGCCGGGCCAGCCGTAGGGGATGGGCGGCAATAGCCCGACGGCCGGCGGGTCGCCCAGCGCCTCGGCCAGTTGGGCCAGGTCATACCCCTCGCCCAGCGGGATGACCAGCGGCGTGTCGCGGCGCAGGGCGGCCACTTCCGGCCAGGTCAGTTCGTCGTAGGCGAAGAAGCTGGTCAACCCGGCTGATGCTCCATGGCCGACAGAGACTCGGCCGAGCCGTCGCTATTCAGCCACGCCGGCAGGCCGCGCGGTTGTTTCTGCTGGGGCGGCAGCGGCGAGACGTAGGTGAACCCCTCGGTGCGCTTCTCAAAGTCTGCCCGCGCCGCCGCGAGCAACTCGGCGTCGGTCAGCACGTCCAGGGTGGCCAGCGCCAGTACTTCGGTTGCGGCCAACGCGCCTTTAAGACCGATCGACATCCCGCCGCAGGCCGTGACCGGCCAGGTATGCATGGATACGTCGAGCGGCATGGTTGGCATGGCGATACCCATGGTGGGGGTGATCCAGCTTATCTCAGCCACGTCGGAGGAGCCGCCTATTGTAGGTTCATCAAAGAGGGGCATCGTTCGCGTCATCAATCCCTTAGGGGTCAAGCCCATTTGCGTCTGGCACTCGCGGGCGAATTCTTGCTCTTCTTCGCTCCAGGCGGGCACGCCGACGTGTTCCAGGAGCGTCTGCATCCGCTTGGCCAGCGGTGTGTTGGGCAGCAGGTCGTGTTTACCGATGTAGACATCGACTGTGGCCGTCGTTTGCGTGGCCAGCGCCGCGCCGTCGGCAATCTGCTTCACCCAATTGGTCGTGGCCACGACGTGCCGGCGGTCGATGTCGCGCACAACCAGCCATAGGCGCGCGTAGTCGGGGACAACGTTGGGCGCTTGCCCGGCCGATTCGAAGACGTAGTGCAGCCGGGCCGTCGGCTCCAGGTGTTCGCGCATCAGGTTCAGCCCGTGGGCGGCCAACTCCATCGCGTGCAGCGCCGAGCGCCCCTTCCACGGTTCCAGTCCGGCATGGGCCGTCTGGCCGTGGAATTCGATCTTCATGGCGTCGTTGGCGGCCATGCGCACGTTGACGACGGCGGCGATGGGCGCGGGATGCCAGTGGAAGCAGACGTCGAGGTCGTCGAATAGCCCTTCACGGGCCATGTAGACCTTGGCCCCCTCCGTCTCCTCGGCCGCCGCGCCATAGACGCGCAACGTCCCGGCGATGTTCTCGGCCTCCATGACCTGCTTGGCGGCGATGGCCGCGCCGGTCAGCGCCGCGCCGAGCAGGTTGTGGCCGCAGCCGTGGCCGCTCGTCTGGCCGTCGGCGCGCGGCTCCTGGCGGGGCACGGCGGCGTTGCCCAGACCGGGCAGGGCGTCGTATTCGGGCAGATAGCCGACCTTCGGCCCACCATCCCCTTGGCTCCATTCGGCTATGAAGGCCGTCGGCACGCCGGCTGTGCCCCGGCTGGTGATGGTGAAGCCGGCCGCCTCTAGCTCGCGGATATGGACGGCGGCCGAGCCGACTTCCTCCAGGCTGACCTCGGCCAGTTGCCAGACCTCAGAGGAGATGCGTTCAACAGCCGGGTTGGCCAGAGCTATGGCTTCGGAAATATCACGAATGGTGTCCATGTGTTCCTCCGTTCATACTGCCGGTGCGGCATTGGTTGTTGAGAGACAGTGAGTCAATCATACAAGCGGACATTGGTCAACTCCCGTTCGCGCCCGGCGACGTAGTCGTCCAGCGCCTCGGCCGTGCCGGGGTCGAGCGGTGGCGGCTCATAGGCGGCCAGCATCGCTTTCCAGACGGTGTTGGCCCGCTGCGCCGCGTCCTGACCGCCGGCGGCCAGCCAGGCGTCGTGCCCCTGCCGGTCGGCCAGCGTGGTCGGGAAGAAGGCGGTGCGATAGCGCGCCTGGGTATGGTCGGTGCCCAGGTGATGGCCGCCGGGGCCGACCTCGGCGATGGCGTCCAGGGCCAGGGCGTCGTCGTCGATGGTAAAACCATTCAGGAAGTGGCCGAACATGGCCAGGTTCTCCAGGTCGAGAATGAACTTCTCGAAGGAGACGGTCAGCCCGCCGTCGAGCCAGCCGGCGGCGTGCATGATCAGGTCGGTGCCGGCCAGCACCGCCGGCCACAGCGACCACAGCGACTCATTGGCCGCCTGGGCGTCGGCCGTCTGGCTGCTGGTCAGCCCGCCGCTGCCGCGATAGGGCAGGCCATAGCGCCGCGCCAGTTGCCCGCCAACCAGCGCCGCCCAGGCCGACTCCGGCGTGCCGAAGGCCGGGCTGCCGCGCCGCAGGTCGATAGGCGTGGTGAAGCCGCCGTAGATGACCGGCGCGCCCGGCCGTACCAGTTGGGTCAGGGCCACCCCGGCCAGCACCTCGGCGTTCTGCTGGGCCAGCGCCGCGGCCATCGTCACCGGACTCATCGCTCCGGCCAGGATGAACGGCGTGATGAACGTCACCTGCCCGGCGCGGGCGTAGCTGATCAGCCCGCCCAGCATCCGCTCGTCGTAGCGCAGCGGACTGTTGACGTTGATGACGTCGCCCGTCACCGGGTCGCCGTCGAGGTCGCCGTAGACGAGGCGCATCATGGCCAGCGTGTCGGCGGGGATGACGCGGCCGTGGGCGGCCTCCATGACGACCTTGTCCGTCAGCCGGAAGGCGGCGCGGACGCGGTGCAGGTGGCGGGCGCTGACGGGCACATCCTGCGCCGTCACCTGTTCCCAGGCGGCGAAGTGCAGCGCGTGGCACGACTGCGACAGGCGCAGCAGGTTCTCATAGTCGGCCATCGTGCCGGGGCGACGGCCGCGGTCGAGATCGGCGGCGTAGGCCATGCCGCCGCACGGCCCGAAGGCCAGCGCGCCGCCGCCGATGACCACGTCGTGGGCCGGGTTGCGCGCCCGCCAGCGGAACGACGCCGGGGCCGTGGCGATGGTCGGCAGCAGCAGGTCGCGGTCGATGCGCACCCGGCGCGCCGTCCGGTCGACGTGTGCGCCGGCCCGCTGCCACAGGTCAAGCGCCTCATCGTCGAGGAAGTCGATGCCGACCGTCTCCAGGATTTCGAGCGAGGCGGTGTGAATGCGTTCCAGATCGTCGGCGCTGAGCCAGTCGTAGGGCGGGCGCGGCGGGCGCGGCTGGCGGAAGGGGATGTCGAGCAGGGGCAGGCCGACCGTAGGACGGGGGCGGCGGGAGCGGGTGCGGGCCACGAGGCGGTGGGCTCCTAGAAACCGAGTTTCTCAGAAGAAACTCGGTTTCTACGTCGTGGCCGCCGGCAGCCCAACGGCCGAGTACCGGCCGATGAAGTCGAGGATGGAAGCCCAGACCTGGCTGTGAACCGGCTCGAAGGGGCGCATCATCTCGTGGCCGGTGTGGGGCAGGATGGTCAGCTCCTTGTCCGCGCCGGGCAGGTCGGCGAAGATACAGCGGGCGTTGTCGGGCGGGGCAGCCGAGTCCTCTTCACCGGCGTAGATGTGCACCGGCAGATCGAGGCGCGGCCAGAGCCGGCGGCCGTAGGCGATGGTTCGCTCCATCTCGTGCATCCCCTTCAGCGGCACGCGGCTGATCTGCGGCAGCGTCGCCTGGAAGGCGGGGTCGTCGAAGTCAATGCTAGGGTCGAAGTCGAGGACGCGCTCGCGGACGAGGTGCTGCATACTCTCGCGCTGGCTCTTGTGGGGGTAGTACCAGGGCACGAAGAAGCGAGCGAATTTGACATAACGCAACCGCTTGTCGGGCACGTCGTACACTGGGGCCAGCATGGCCAGGCCGCGCACGCCGCCAAACTTGAGCGCCACGTGGGCAGCCAGAATGTTGCCCATCGAGTGGGCGATCAGGAACAACTCGTCGCTCTCGGCGCGGGCGGCGGCGAACGCCTCCTCGGCCTCAGCCAACCACTGCTTGCGCCCGGCGGTGGCCAGCTTGTCGGGGTAGTGGCCGTGGCCGGACAGCAACGGGCAGCGCACGGCGACGCCGTGACCGGCCAAGTGTTCGGCCAGCGGGCGGGAGCTAAGCGGGCTGCCCATGAAGCCGTGGAGAAAGAGGACGCCGACGCGACGGCCGGCCGGCTGCGGCAGTGCGCTCGGTAGGTGATAGGGCCGCCGTTCCGGCGGCACGTCATAGGTTGGTTGAAAGGGCATGTTGTCTTACCTCGCGTGTGGGAGTATACGCCACTGTCCGGCCAAGACAACCGGCGCGCTGGAGGCGACCTGCCTACCGCCGCCCGGCCGGTTGCCACGCCCGACCGTCTGGACTATGATTCGTTGCAGAGGTCGGGCACTTGCCCAACAACTTGCGCCGAATCCTGACCCGCACCAGCCTGACCACCCGGCTCGTCATCGTCGTCGTGGTACTCATCTTCCTGACGACGCTCAGCGCCGGTGTGCCTGCTTTCCTGCTGGCGCGGTCGCAACTGGAGGCGCAGGCCTGGGAGCGCGTCGATGCCACGGCCCTCGGCACCCAATCGCTCTATGACGCCGCCGAGCGGCGCGTGGTCGATCTGGCGGCGCTGCTGGCCGAGCGGCCGACGTTGCGCCGCCTCATCCAGGACGGCGACATCGACGCCATCGAGCCGTATCTGCGTGCCTTCCAGGAGCAAAGCGACCTCGATCTGATCTTCCTGTGCCACGACGCGGAGATGATGGTTTCGACCTTGCCCGAGTTGCGGACGTGCCCGACCAACGTTCGCGGCGGCGTGCAGCTGATAGACAACCAGCCGGTGCTGCTGGCCGGGCAGAACATCTTTAGCAGCGACATCCCCGAAACGTTGGGCACGGTCGTCGCCGGCGTCTGGCTCGATGGCGAATTTCTGACCCAATTGAGCGCCAACACGGGCGTGGAGCAGACGATCCTGAGTAGCGACGGCCAACCGCTGGTCTCGACCCTGCCGCCGGGCGTCATGACGTTGCAGCGGCGCGGCAGCGGGCGCGAACTGACCGGCGACGGTCGCTCCTACCTCGTCTCCCAGTTCGCCCTGCCCGGCCAGCCGTCGGCCACGGCGCTCGCCGCCGAAGTGGCTCTGCCCATCGACAACTTGCAGGCCACGGAGCGCACCGCGCTACTGGTGCTGACGGCCAGCACGGCCATCGTTGCCCTGGTGGGTGTGGCCGCCGGCGTGTGGTACATCCGCCGGCTGACCGCCCCCCTGCGCCGCCTCACCTCGTCGGCCGAACAGATCAGCCAGGGCGATCTGGCCGCGCCTATTCCTCGGCTGGCCGGGCCGCCGGAGTTGGCCACGCTGTCGGCGTCGCTGGAGAAGAGCCAGGCGACGATGCTCAGCGCCCTGGACGAACGCTCCCAGGCCCGCGACTGGCTCAACACGCTCATTCAGTCGGTCGTCGAGGGTGTCGTTACCTTTGATACCCGTGGGCGCGTCACCTTCATGAGCCAGGGCGCGGAGACGCTGACGGGCTGGACCAGCGGTGAGATCGTCGGCGAGCCGATCGTCAGCCTCTTCCCGCTGGCCGACTCGCCCGAAGGGCAGACCTTCCTCGACCACATCCCGCCCGCGGGCGAGAAGCGTGAGATCGAGATTCGCACCCGCTCCGGCAAGACGATGGTTCTGGCGGCCACGGGGGCGCGCATGGTTCCGCCCAACAGCGACACGGTGCAGGTGGCGCTGGTGTTGCGCGACGTGACCGAAGAGCAGGCGCTGCGCAATCTGCGCTCGTTCTTCCTGGCTAACATCTCCCACGAGTTTCGTACGCCGCTGAGCACGCTCAACGCCTCGCTTGAACTGCTGATGGACCAGGCCGATGACCTGACGCCGGCCGAGATTCGCGAACTGCTGAACCCGACCCATCTCAGCCTGCATAGCCTGCAATCGCTGATCGATAACCTGCTGGAGAGCAGTAGCATCGAGGCCGGCTCGTTCCGGCTGCGCCCGCGGCCGGTCAGCCTGGAAGAGGTGATGGCCGACGCCCTGACCATCGTCCGGCCGCTGGTGGAGCGGCGGCGGCAGGCGGTGGCCGTCACCGAGCCGGCGCGCCTGCCGACGCTGTTGGCCGACCGGGCGCGGCTGACGCAGGCTCTGGTCAATCTGCTGTCCAACGCCGCCAAGTACAGCCCCATCGGCTGCCCCATTGACCTGAGCATCAGCCAGAGCAACGGCACGCTGCGGCTGGCTGTGGCCGACCGCGGGCCGGGCGTCTCGCCGGAGGATCGCGTCAACCTGTTCCGCCGCTTCATGCGTCTGGACGCCCAGGGCGGCGATGAGCAGTACGGCATCGGCCTGGGCTTATATCTCGTCAAACGAATCGCCGAGGCCCACGGCGGGCTGGTCGGCGTGGATGATCGGCCGGGGGGCGGGGCCGTCTTCTGGATGGATCTGCCTCTGACCGGCGAAGAGAAGAGCGCATGAAAGTCCTGGTAGTTGAAGACGATTTGGCGTTGTCGGATGTCGTCAGCTTCACGCTGCGGCGGGCGGGCTATGAAGTCATGACCGCCCACGACGGGCTGGCCGCGGTCGAGGCGTTCGAGCAGGTTCCGCCCGATTTGATCCTGCTCGACTTGAATCTGCCCCGGCTGGACGGGCTGGGCGTCTGCCGCAAGGTGCGCGCGGTCAGCGACGTGCCGATCATCATCCTCAGCGTGCGCGCCGGCGACGAGGCTGTGGTGCGCGGCCTGGAGATGGGGGCCGACGACTACATGGTCAAGCCGTTCAGCCCGACGCAACTGGTGGCCCGCATCCGGGCCGTCATGCGCCGGGTGGGCGTTTCGGCCGCGCCGACGATGCTAACCGTGGCCGGGCTGGCCCTCGATCGCTCGCGCGGCGAAGTGCTGCGCATCGAGGACGGCGCGGCGGTGCGGCTGACCGGCCTGGAGCTGAAGCTGCTGGAGGCGCTCATGCTCCACCCCGGCCAGGTCCTGCCCAGCGACTCGCTGATCACCACCGTCTGGGGGCCGGAAGGCGGCGACCGGACGATGCTCAAGCAACTGATGTACCGCTTGCGCTCCAAGATCGAGGTCGATGCTTCCCGGCCGGTCTACGTCGAGACCGTGCCGGGCATCGGCTACGCCCTCAACATGCCCTCTGACTGACCTCTCGCGCCTGTTACCTGTTTGTTACCGCCCCATAACCACGTCTGTTACCGCCGCCTGATAGGATTCTTAAATCAGGTGACGAACCATGACGTTGCATTTCGACTTGGGTGCTTTCGCGAACAACGCCGACCGCGAACTACTGAATCAGATTCCGCAGCGGGTCGCTGCCTACTACCTGGCGCTGCCGTTGGCGCGCGAGGAAGGGCAGGTGACCGTCGTGACTGCCTACCCCGAAAACGTGGCCGCTCTCAAAGTATTGGAACGCCTGCTGCAAGCCGAGATCGTACCGGTAGCCAGCTCTGAGATAGACTTGCAGGCGGCCATCGCCCGTATCTACCCGGTGAGCGCGCCGTTGGCGCAATCGATCCTGGTGTGGACGGACGAGGCGGAGTGGTGCGAGGCGGTCATCATGACCGGGCGCGCCCTGGGTCGAGCGCTCGACCAGGGGGTGCATATTCTGGACTGCAAGACGCCGTTGGCCGAAGTGATGGCCGCGGCCCGGCAGCAGGAGTTCTCGCTCCTGGTCACCCATATGTCGGATGAGGCACGACTGATACGTTTGGTGCGTCTGTCACCAACGTCATTGTTACTGGTTCGCGGCGAATACGTCGCCATCGACAATCTGTTGGTGGCCTTGCGCGGCTACGGCTCCGATCATGAGGCGCTCGACCGGGTTCTACCCCTGATTGTCCATGAGGCGGCCGACGCCACGGTTCTGCCGCTGGCGCGCTCGGCGTCTTCGCCCCTGAATGAGATGCTGACCGGCGATACGCCGATCCGGCAGCACCTGCGGGCCTTCCTGCACGAACTGGATCAGGCGAACGTGGACGTCGCCGTCCGCCTGCGCCAGGGCGAACCCGCAACCCAGGTCATCACTGAACTGGCGCAAGGCGGCCCGTATGAACTGCTCGTGATCGCGGCCGAGGCGGATGGAGACTTCGTGTGGCACGTGCTCTCGCGCATTGAGCGCGAAGCGGTGTGGCCCGGACATCCGATCCTCATCGTCAAGCCGCCGGTCAACCCTGTTGAATCGACTGACTGAATCTGAAGGAGTGAGAATAATGTTGCGGTTTCTCAAAGTATTGGCCGTTGTTGTATTGTCCCTGGTGCTGATGGTCTTCCTGGCTGCCTGTGGCGGCACGGGCGCTACGGCCGAGCCGGCCGCCGAAAGCGCGGCCCAGGCGACCGACGCGCCCGCCGAAGAGGCGGCCGAAGTCCCGGCCGAGGTCGAGGAACAAACGCTGACCGTTTCCGGCGCGTTTGCCCTGTTCCCCATGATGACCGTCTGGGGCGAGCAGTACTCGCTGGCCAACCCGGGCGTCCGCTTCGACATCACCGGCGGCGGCGCGGGCAAGGGCATCACCGACATGCTCTCCGGCGTGGCCGACATCGCCATGGTGTCGCGCGAACTGAAGCAGGAAGAGATCGACCAGGGCGCTTTTGGCGTGCCGGTCACGATCGATGCCGTGGTGGCCACGATCAATGCCAACAACCCCCATCTCGATGAGATTCTGGCCCATGGCCTGACGCCCGAAGCGGCGGCGGCCATCTGGATGAGCCAGGAGATGACGACCTGGGGCCAGTTCCTGGGCACCGACGCGGCTGAGGCCATCACCGTCTACACCCGCTCCGACTCGGCCGGCGCGGCCGAGGTCTGGGCCAAGTACATGGGCGGCTCCGTACAGGAAGACCTGATCGGCACGGCGGTCAACGGCGACCCCGGTCTGGCCGAAGCCGTGCGCCAGGACGAACTGGGCATCGGCTTTAACAACATCGGCTTCGCCTACGATCTGTCCACCGGTAACCAACTCGACGGCCTGCGCGTCGTGCCGCTCGACCTGAACGGCGACGGGCAGATCAGCGACGACGAGGATGTCTATGACACGATCGACACTATCGCCGCAGCTATCGCTGCCCGGGTGTATCCGTTCCCGCCGGCGCGCGAGTTGTATCTGGTAACCAAGGGCGAGCCGACGCCGGTCATCGCTGACTTGTATCGGTGGATTCTGACCGACGGCCAGGCCTTTGTGGCCGACGCCGGCTACGTCAGCCTGAGCGCTGACCGCTTGACGGAAGCGCAGGGACTTCTAGGCGAGTAATGGTGAGTCGGTAGGGAAGTATCCGTCTGGGACAAAGCCGGAGCGCGCGTTGGCGCGCTCCGGCTCAATCAGTGTCAGAGGAGTGACTTATGGAAATCTCGACTCGCGAAGCGCTTCCGGTCGGACAGTCCGAGACGAAGCCAAAATCCAGTCGTCGCGTCGACAATCGCCGTCTTATGAAGGACGCCCTGGCTCGCCGGGGGCTTTTTGCGGCGGCGATCCTGTTGATTGTGCTGCTGTTCTTCATCGCCGGGCTACTGTTCGTGCGTGCGCTGCCCATCCTCCGGGACTATCCGCTTGTGCAACTGCTGACGTCGGTCAAATGGCGGCCGACGCACGGCGAGTTCGGCCTGGCCCCGTTCGTCCTGGGTAGCTTTGCCGTGACGCTGGTCGCCATGGCCCTGGCCGTGGTGCCGGCGGTCTTCAGCGGTATCTACCTGGCCGAGTACACCTCGGCCAAGCGGCGCTCGCTGCTCAAGCCCATCCTCGACCTGCTGGCCGGCATCCCGTCGGTCGTCTATGGTCTGTGGGGCGTGCTGTTCGTCGTGCCCCTCATCCGCGAGGTGATCGCGCCGTGGCTGGGCGGAACGCTGGGCCAGTCAATCCCGCTCTTTGCCGTCACCAACCCCAGCGGCTACAGCCTGCTGGCCGGCGGCATCGTGCTGGCCATCATGGTCTTCCCGCTCATGGTCGCCGTCACCGACGAGGTGCTGCGCAACATCCCGCAGCAGATGCGCGAATCGACGCTGGCCCTGGGGGCCACGCGCTGGGAGACGACGTGGTGCGTCGTGCGCCACGCCGGCCTGCCCGGCGTTATCGCCGCCGTTGTGCTGGCCTTCTCGCGCGCCTTCGGCGAAACGCTGGCCATCATCATGGTCATCGGCAACACGGTGCAGATCCCGCGCTCGCTGTTCGACGCCGCCTACCCGCTGCCGGCGCTCATCGCCAACGCCTACAGCGAAATGATGTCTGTCCCGCTCTACCAGTCGGCCCTGATGCTGGCCGCGCTGGTGCTGATGGTCATTGTATTGGTGTTCAACATTGTGGCGCGCCTGATCATCGTGCGCCTGAGCAACAAGGGGTAGCCAACATGAACCGTGAAAAGCGTAGGAAACTGCTGGACAAGACGATGGCCTGGTTTATGCGCCTGTCGATGGCCGGCTCGGCGGTCATTCTGGCGCTCATCCTGGGCATCATCATTTGGCGCGGGCTGCCCGGCCTCAGTCTGGAGCTGATCACCAAGCCGCCGGAGGGCAGTTTCTATCTGGGCGGCGGCGGCGGCGTGCTCAACGCCATCCTCGGCTCGCTCTATCTGGCCCTGGGCGGCACGCTGCTGGCGGCGCTGCTGGCCGTGCCGGTCGTGCTGTTCATCCACACCTACGCCGGCAAAAGCCGGCTGGCCACCTGGCTGCGCCTGACGCTCGACGTGATGTGGGGCATCCCCAGCATCGTCTATGGCGCGTTCGGCTTCTCGCTGATGATCCTCGTCGGCCTGCGCGCTTCGCTGCTGGCCGGCATCATCACCCTGGCCTTCGTCGTTCTGCCCATCCTGGCCCGCACCTTTGACGAAGTTCTGATGCTGGTGCCGAAGGAACTGCGCGAGTCGACGCTATCGCTGGGCACGACGCGCTTTGAGATGCTGGGTATGCTGCTGCGCCAGACGCTGCCCGGCCTGGTGACGGCCCTGCTGCTGGCTTTCGGCCGCGCCATCGGCGACGGCGCATCGGTGCTCTTTACCGCCGGCTACACCGACCGCATCCCGGAATCGCTCTTTGAGCCGGTGGCCTCGCTGCCGCTGGCTATCTTCTTCCAACTCAGCGCGCCGTTCAAGGAAGTGCAGGCCCGCGCCTACGCCTCGGCCCTCATCCTGACGGTGATGATTCTGGGCATTAGCTTGCTGGCCCAGGTGATCTCGCGCCGTCTCGGCCGTAACGTCATTCGCTGAGACCAACTAACAAGAAAACCACCGGGCCGCGCCGCTGGCGCGCGGCCCGTCGGAGCCGAACTATGCAACATCCACTCTCTGTCAAGAACCTGAACGTCTGGTATGGGGCGCAACACGCCCTGAAGGACATCAACATCGACCTGCCGGCGCGCCAGATCACGGCCATCATCGGCCCATCGGGCTGCGGCAAGTCAACCTTTCTCAAGACGCTCAACCGGCTGCTGGAACTAAACGAAAGCGTCCGCATCGAGGGCAAGGTCATGGTCGACGGCGAGAACATTTACGATCCGAGCGTGGATGTTACGGACATCCGCACCCGCATCGGCCTGTTGGCTCAGAAGCCCTTCCCCCTGCCGATGTCGATCTACGACAACGTCGCCTACGGGATGCGCATCCACGGCATCAAAAACGGCAGTGTGGAAAATGGTGTGCAGGAGGCGTTGACCTCCGTTGGCCTGTGGGAAGAGGTCTCCGGGCGGCTGAAAGCCCCGGCCACCGGCCTGTCGGGTGGGCAGCAGCAGCGGTTGTGCCTGGCGCGGGCCATCGCTGTCAAGCCGGCCGTGCTGCTGTGCGACGAATCGACCGCCTCGCTCGACCCCATCTCGGCCCAGGGCATCGAGTCGCTGCTGATGGACCTGCGCGGCCAGTACACGCTGGTCATCGTCACCCACAACATCGCCCAGGCCCGCCGCCTGGCCGACTACGTCATGTTCATGTGGCTGGGCGAACTGGTGGAACACGGCCCGGCGCAGACGTTCTTCAACGAGCCGCAACTGCCGCTGACCCAGGCCTATCTGGCCCGCAAAATCGGCTAACTTCTCCCCTCTTCCGGATGTGGGAGTCATCGACAACCCGGCCGCGGCGCCCGCCACGGCCGGGTTGTTCTTGTTCTAGAGGTGCTGCGACCCTGTCTCCGGGGCGGCCCGTCTGCCGGTTTAGCGCCGGGCGGACAGCGGGAGGTAGATACGCCAGACCGACGGCGGCGGCGGGATGTCCTCCCGCGACGACGCAAAGCGGCAGGTAATCGCCTCGCCCGCGTCCAGGTCGATGCTGGCCTGCGCTAGAGAAAGGTCAATGGCGCTGCCTCCGTCGCCGTCCCCCTCACAGGTGATGGCGCTCAATTGCCACCCGTCGGGCAGGCGAACGTCCACGCCGTAGACCCCGACCGCCAGCCCCCCGAAGACCCGCGCCGGTTGCGACGGCGCGCGCAGCGTGAAGCTGCCCAACGCGCCCCGATAGCGAAACGCGGTCTCGTCGGCCGGCGCCGGCGCGTGGACGATGGTGATGCTGCCGCTGTCCGCCGGCGCGCGTGTGTCGGCAAAGGCGCAGACGATGGACTCGCCGGCGTCCAGGTCGATGGTGGCCGCCAGTCCGGCGGGGTCGAGCGTGCTGCCGTCGTCGCCGTCGCCGTGGCAGGTGATGGTCTCCAGTTGCCAGCCGGCCGGCGGCGTCTGGCGCACGGTGTAGCTGCCCGGCGGCAAGGCGGCCCAGGCGCGCGAGGCGCTGTCGGGCAGGGAGAGCGTGAAGTCGCCCAACGCGCCGCTGTAGGCGAAGGCGACCGCCTCAGCCGGTGTGGCCGTCTGGGTCAGGGTGATCGCGCCCATCTCGGCCGTGGCCCGCACGTGGCGGAAGACGCAAGTGACGCTCTCGCCGGCGTCCAGGTCGACGGCCGCCGTGGCCTCTTCGCTCAGGACGACTGTGCCGCCGTCGGCGTCGCCCTGACAGGCGATGTTGCCCAGCGCCCACAGTGGGTGTAGCAGTTCGTGGACGCGATAGACGCCGGGGGCCAGGCTGAAGGTCGCCTGCGGGGCCGACGGCGCGCGCAGCAGGAATGGGCCGAGGTCGCCGGTGTAGGCGAAGTCCTGGTCGTCGGCCGGCGTCGCCTCGTGGCGGATGGTCAGCGTGGCCAGGGGGGACGAAGGCCCGACGGTGAAGACGCAGCCAATTGTCTCTTTGGCGTCTAACTCAATGTTGGCCGTGCCGTTATTGGCGTCGAACGTGCTGCTGTTGTCGCGGTCGCCAACGCAGACGATTCCCTGCACTCGCCAGCCGGCTGGCATAATGGCGCGCACGGTGTAGACGCCGGCAACCAACTTGGCGCTGCGCCAGTCGGCCGCCTCGGGGGCGTGCAACTCGAACGCGCCCAACTCGCCATCGAAGGGCACGACCACCGCGCCGGCGGCCGACTCGAGCGTGACGCCGATGCCGAAGCGCGTGGCTCGCGTGGCGAAGGTGCAGACGATGCTCTCGCCCGCGTCCAGGTCGAGCGTGACCGCGCGCGCCTTCACGTCGGCCACGCTGCCGCCGTCGGCATCGCTGCACGTGATGGCCGTGACCTTCCAGTTCGTCTCGCGGGCCTGCGTCAGCCGGTAGCTGCCCGGCGCGACCTCGAAGGCGCGCCGTGGCTCCGCCGCCGACAGGGTGAACGGGCCAAGGTCGCCGCTGAAGTCGAAGCGCGTGCCGTCGGCCAGCGACGGGTTGTGGATGATGACGATGCGCGGCTGGAACTCGTAGGGGCCGATGTCGCAGCGCGGGCTGCCGTCGCCGTTGCCGTCGGCCGGGCGGGGTTCGCCGCGCCAATCGGTCGCCAGCGCCTGCCCGGTGGCGGCGTTGGTGCATTGGCCGGGCGGCACGGCGTCGAGGGCGTTGCTATCGGCCGCCGGTCGGCCGTCGGCGGCCAGTCCGGTGGCCGGGCGCGCCGGCAGGCCACAGGTGGCGTCGTCGAGCAGGTTGTCGCTGCCGGTCAGCGTCGCCGCGCAATCGCCGCCGCGGCTGCCGCTGATGAGGCTGTTGCGCAGCCGGATGCTGCCCAACCCGGCGATGCCCCCGCCGACAGCCGCGCCGTTGCCTAGCCAGGCGGTGTGCTCCAGCAGCGTCGCGCCGCCGTCGCCGAACAGGCCGCCGCCGCGGTCGGTGGCGTCGTTGGCCCGCCAGAGGGAGTTGAGACTGTGGAACGCGCCCTGGACGTAGGCCCCGCCGCCGAAGCGCGCCGCGTTGCCGCTGATGGTAGCCCGCGCCAGCGTCACGTCGGCCGCCGGGCCGACGAAAAGGCCGCCGCCGACGCCGGCCGTGTTGTCGGCCACGTCCGAGCGGACGACGGTTAGCGTTCCGGCGGCGGCGAAGATCGCCCCGCCGCCCTCGGCCGTGTTCCCGGCCAGGCGGCTGTCCTCGATGGTCGCCGCGCCGCCGGCCAGGTACAGCCCGCCGCCCCAATCGGCGGCGTTGTCCAGCAGGGCCGCCCGCCGGGCGACAAGCTGGCCGCCGGCCTCCACCACCAGCGCCCCGCCGCGCCGCCCGGCCCCGCCGCTCAGTGTCAGCCCGTCGAGCGTCAGCGCCCCGCCGGCGGCCACCGTCAGCAGCGGGCCGCGCCCCTGTCCGTCGAGGTGGGTCGTCGCCGTGCCGTCGCCGGCGATGGTCACCGCCTGGGCGACGCGCAGCCCGGCCTCGTGGTACGTGCCGGCGGCCAGGTGGATCGTGTCGCCGGGCAGGGCGCGGCTGAGGGCATGGGCCAATGTGGCGCAGGGGGTGGCCGGGTTGGCGCAGGTGTTGCCCGCGCCGTCGCTGCCCGCCGGGGCGACGTAGCGGGCGACGGCCAAAGGCTCGGCCACGGCGACGAGAGTCACCAGGCCAAGGAACAGAAGCGGGCTAAGGCGGGCGATGAGCCGGCGGATCGTGCGTGAGTTCATCATGGAGCACGACCCAGCATACCCCGCCCGCCTTACAATCAGAGTAACAATTAGAAGTTGGCCCCGCTCAACGGGTCGCCGCCGCGCACGACCCGGCTGGCCGACGCCCCCAGAAAGAGCGCGCCCGCCTGTCGCCGCCGCTCCAGTTCGGCCACCAGCGCCGCCGACAGCAGCCGGTCGTCGTGGAGCGGCTCGGAGCCGCGCGGGGTGCTGACGCGCGCCGCGGCCGGCACGCCCCAGCGCAGGTCATGGTCGAAGCGGCCCGCGCCGGGCAGGGCGTAGCCGCAGGCCACCACCTGCTGCCAGAACCACCAGCCGTCGGATAGCGGCTCGTCCTCATCGCCGCCCCAGTAGCGGAAGCGGCCGGTGTCGATCAGGGCCAATAGATCGCTGCCCAATCGCGCCTTGGCGCCGGCCCCGCCCAACTGGTAGGCCGTCACCCGTTCGCGTCCCAACGCCCCGGCCAGCCAGTCGGCCAGCCCCTGCCCCACGCCCGAAGCGTCGATGATGGTGTGGGCCACGTTCCAGCGGCGCAGGGTGGTCAGCAGCGTGTCGGCCAGCCGCGGCCGGCCCGGCGTGGCCTGGAAGTGGCGCGAGCCGTGGTCAACGAAGACGTCCACGGCCTCGTAGATCGGGCCGTTAGAAACCGAGTTTCTCGGAAGAAACTCGGTTTCTGTGCCGTCGAGAAACTCGGTTTCTACGCGGAAGATCGTCACCACAGTATAGTCCCGGCCGGGGTTGCGCAATTGCGCCCCCACCTCGGCCGCGCCCTCGTCCTGCCCGGCCAGGTCAACGGCGGCCACGTAGACCTCGTCCGGCCGCGGCCCGCTTAGGCGGGAGTGCGCGCCGCGCATGAAGGCCACGCGCCACGGCGGGAAGAGGCCGCCCTGCCCGTCGACCGGCTCCAGGAAGTACTCGGCGGCGACGATGGGGTGGCGGCGGCCGTAGCGGCGCACCTGCTCGGCCAGGAAGGCGGCGTAGGCCGGGTTCTCGGCGGCCACCGTCTCCGGCGGCACCATGAAGACGCGCGGCACACCGTCGGCGGCCGTGGCGCTCTCCAACTCCCCCTTCTTGGCCCACAGGAAGTCGCCCGTCTGCCGCACCGTGCCCAGATAGACGGCCGTGGCGTTATGGGCGGCGCGCATGGGAGTGAAGACGGATTCGATGTGGGCCGCGTCCTGCTCCTGGGCCTCGTCGATGATCAGCAGGTGGTCGGCCGTCTCACCGCGGCTGGCGGCCTGCGGGTGGCTGCTCAGAAAGACGACCGCCGCCCGGCCGAGCGTGTAGCGCGTGGGCCGGCCGCCGCGCCGCCACCGGCCGCGCGTCCACGGCGTGTCGAGCCGCTGCTCCAGCCGGCGCATGCCCCGCCCCAGCCCGTCGCCGATGGCCCCGTAGACCATCTGCCCGCCGCGGCGCTGCAAGAGGGTCAGCAGGTAGACCAGCAGTTGGGCCACGGCCTCGTTCTTGCCCGACTGGCGAGGGAAGACCAGCAGGAACTCGCGCCCGCGGCGATGGAGCACGGCGTCGATGATGGCCCGCAGTGGCTCCAACTGGTAGTCGTAGAGGGGCAGGCCGACGACGTGGCGGGAGAAGAGGCCGATGTCATCGAGGACATGGCCGGCCACGCGAGCGCGGTCGGACGAAGACCCTCTCCCTAACCCTCTCCCGGAGGGCGAGGGAATCTGATCCCCCTCCCTGTGGGAGGGGTTAGGGGAGGGTTCTTCAGGGCTAAAGGTTGAGGCCATGCTTGCCCCCCAGTTCATCCAACACTTGCGCCAGCCAATCCTGCCCGTCGCCTTCCTTTGTCTGCCGGCTCAGTAGGTGGGCCACGGTGCGCGCGCCGCTGAAGAGCAGCGTCGCCAGCCGGCGCGCCTCTTCCGCGCTGATGGCTTGCGTCGGATCGCCCCACAGCCGCATCAGGCGCAGCATGACCACGCGCACCGTCTGCAACTCGCCGCGTAAGTCGGGCGACAGGCCCTCTAGCTCCAGTTGGCCCAGTTCCTCCGGCGCAAAGCCGGGCAGGTAGGGCTGGGTGGCCGCCGATTCCTCGTCGCCGGGCGGCTTAGGGACGGCGGCTGGCCGGTCAGCCGGCGGCTTCGGCCGTTCCGGCGGCAACTCGATGGGCAGACGGAGTTGGACGGGAACGGGTTCAACGTCTGTGCCGGCCGGCGGTTCCCTGTGCCGCGCGCAGCGGGGCGGGTCGCTGCCGGGCTGGGCGGGATTGCGGCAGGGCCGGCCGCGGCGGGTAATCTGTTCACAGCGGATCTGATTGGACATGGCGTGCCTCCTCTTCGCATAGCGTTTGTGTCCATACTAGAGTAGCAGCCCGCTGTGGCTGGTGCTGGTCGATTTTCGACAATGCCGCAATGGCCGGTTGCCCCCGGCAAAGATGCCTCTCCGGCGTTTTTGGCGTACAGTATTGACTGGGACGATTCAGACCAATCGAACTCCCAGGAGGCAAGGAGATGCGCGGCAAGTCGTTCGTTTTATTCATTGGGCTGATGCTCGCTTTGCTGGCGTTCACCGCCCGCCCGGCCCACGCCGCCGACGTTCGCACCGGCGAGCGCGTGGTCATCGCCGCCGATGAGGTCATCGACGACGATCTCATCGTCAGCGCCCAGTTCGTGGAGATCAACGGCACAGTCAGCGGCGACGTGGTGGCGACCGGCACAATCGTCGTCATCAACGGAGCGGTGGAAGGCAGTGTCATTGTGGCCGCACAATCTGTCGAAGTGCGCGGCCCCGTTGGCGGCAGCGTCTACGCCATGAGCTACTCGCTCCACCTGGGCGACCAGGCCGACATCGGCCGCAACGTGCTCTTCGGCGGCTTCAGCGCCACGACTCAGCCCGGCAGCCTGGTCGGCCGCGACTTCTTCATGGCCGGCTACCAGTTGCGCCACGATGGCACGGTCGGCGGCGACCTGAACGTCAGTGCCGGCGCGTTGCAACTCAACGGCACGGTTGGCGGCGACGTCACCGGCGAAGTCAGCGCCGCCGGCAGCGCCGCGCCGCCCCAGATGCCGCTACCCAATATGCCCTCGACCGTGATGATGCTGCCGTCGGGACTGGTCATCGGCCCCTCGGCGCGGATCGATGGGGAGATGTTGGCTCAGGAGATCAGCCCGGCCGCCCCGCCGACAACCGGCGTGCTGGGCCTGCCGCTCTGGCTGAGCGAGCGCCTGGGCACGCTTATCGGCCTGCTGCTGGTGGCCATCTTCATCATCGCCCTGTGGCCGCGCGCCCTGCCCGCCCTCAGCGATGCCATCGCCCACCGGCCGCTGCCCAGCCTCGGCTGGGGGCTGCTCATCTACATCCTGCTCTTTCCGGCGGGCATCCTCGTCGGCCTCGTTCTCATCGTCGGGCTGACGCTGCTGTTCGCGATGGTGACGTTCGGGCAGTTGACGGCGGCCATGCTGGGGCTGCTGGTCGGCCTCTACCTGTTCGCCCTGTTCGGCTTCCTGTTCTTCACCTACGTGATCGCCTGGCTCGTCCTGGGCCACCTGATCGGCCGCCTGCTGTTCAATCACCGCAACCGCCCCGTCGGCCGGGGGGCGCAGTTCCTCTACGTCCTCGTCGGCGTCGTGCTGTGGCAGGCGTTGCGCGCCGTGCCCGTGCTGGGCTTTATTGTCGCTTTCTTTGTCGGCACACTGGCGCTGGGCGCGGCGCTGGTCTATTGGCTGAACCGCCATCGCCCGGCCACAGTTCTGACTCCGCTTACTGAACTGGGAGAGGTGAAATCATGAAACGTGAAAGTGTTGGCTGGGGTATTATTCTGATTCTGGTCGGTCTGGGCTTCCTGGCCAACCAGCTATTCCCCGGTCTCTTCGCCGGGTTCGCCTGGCCGTGGCTGCTGGTGGCGCTGGGCGGCATCTTCGTCGTCATGTCGCTGGTGACGCGCACCGGCGGGACGATGGTTCCCGGCGTCATCCTGCTGGGGGTGGGGGGTATTCTGCTCTACCAGACGCGCACCGGCAACTGGGAGAGTTGGGCTTACCTGTGGCCGCTCATGCCCGGTCTGGCCGGTCTGGGCCTGTTCCTGGGGAGTTTCCTCGACCGCGAGATGCGCCCGGCGCGCATGGTCGGCCTCATTATGCTGGTCGCGGGGCTGCTCCTGTTGGCCGTCTTTGGCGGGCTGTTCGGGCTGACGCCGGAGATACTGCGCTTCTGGCCGGTCCTGCTGATCGTCATCGGCGCGGTCATCTTCCTCCGCGCCATGCGGCCTAAGAGTGAGTAGTGTGTTGTCGGGCGGCGGCGCTGCCGCAGCACCGCCGCCCGACAACACACTTCGTTATGGTGTGGTGATCGTCACGCTGCCGTTGCCGCTGTCGAGGCGGATGGCCAGGCCGCCGGCCGCTTCGTAGCCGGGCGTCTCGTAGACGCCTTCGTCCCGGTCGCCGCTGACGCGCTCGAAGCGGCCGTCCACGTTCAACGAGCCGTTGCCGGTGTCGTACTCCACCCGCGCCTCGACGCCCTGCGGCAGTTGCAGGCGCACACTGCCGTTGCCGCTATCCACGCCGATCTCGTACTCCCCATCGGGCAGCGTCGCCTCCAGCGCGCCGTTGCCGCTGTCGATGGTCAGCGCGGTCAGGTTCAACTCGTCCAGCGCCGCCGTCGTCGCGCCGTTGCCGGCGTCGATGTGCAGGTCAAGCGGCACGGTCGGGCTGAGGTCAATCGTCCACCGGCGCGCCTCGCCGGCCTGCCACGTGCGCGGGTCGAACCAGTCGCCGGGGTTCTCGCGCACGCCGACTTCCAACTCCAGGTGGCCGTCGCCGTCACGTTCCGGCTCCATCTGCACCGCGCCGCGCGTCCAGACGCTTCCGGCAATGAGGCCGCCGTCGTTCAACGGGCCGATGCTCGTGGGGAAGTTGCCCAGATGGAGCGTCACCTCGGCCGACGTGATCCCCTCCGCGCTCAGGGCGAACGTCTCCTCGCGTAGCTCCGCCGCGTCCGACACCGGTAGGCCCAGCCCGCGCAGATCCGCCTCCGGCGCGTCGCTCAGCAGCAGATAGCCGAAGGTGGCCAGCGTCACGGCCGTCACCAGCAGGCTGAGCACCGTGCCCAATGGCCGCCGGAACTGCACCACCAGCACGTTCAGCCCCAGGAAGATGAGCGCCAGCGGCCAGAAGCGCAGCGCCGCGCCCCAATTGAGCGGCGGCAGCACGTTCAGGTTGTCCAGCAGGAACAACACGCCGATCAGAATCATCGCCAGCGGCGCGAACAACGACCGGCTGCCCTTCTGCGCCGGGACTACCGGCGTCGCGCCGGCCTCATCGATCTTCTTTTCCGCCATGAGTCGCCTCCATCTTTCTTTCTTATCGGGTGTGGGGGAACCGGCGGTTCCCACACACCCCGTTCTATCTATACGTTTGCCGCGTCGGTCAGTTTCGACTAAAATCAGCCCGTCGCATCAGGCATTTTGCATCGAATCTAACCCGGTGGAAGAGACGTTGGATTAAGCGGCAGCCCCTCAGCGGCAGTTGTTCCATCCCTCGCCTGCGCCCACCGTACCATACCCATTTCCCTGGAGTTTAAGTCGGACATGAAGGAATATCAGACCGGACAGATTCGCAACATCGCCCTTGTCTCGCACAACGGCGCCGGCAAGACGACGCTGGTCGAGCGGCTGCTGTTCAAGTCGGGGGCGATTTCGCGCATGGGCAGCGTCACCAGCGGCACGGCCCACATGGACTTTGAAGAGGAAGAGGTCAACCGCAATAGCTCCATCGCCACGGCCATCGCGCCCGTCGAGTGGAAGGGCGTCAAGCTCAACCTGCTGGACACGCCCGGCTTCCTGGACTTCATCGGCGAGGTCAACAGCGCCATGAGGGTCGCCGATAGCGCCGTGGTGCTGGTCGAGGCGGTCAGCGGCGTCGAAGTCGGCACCGAGGCCGTCTGGGCCGCGGCCGACGCCTACAACCGCCCGCGCCTCCTCCTGGTCAACAAGATGGACCGCGAGAACGTCCGCGTGCGCCGCGTGCTGGAGAGCGTCAACGGCAACCTGGCCGGCCACTTCGTGCAGTTACAACTGCCTATCGGCGAAGGCCCCGGCTTCAAGGGCGTCGTCGATCTGCTGAGCATGGAAGCGCGGCTGGGCGAGAAGGGCGACCGCGCCCCCATCCCGGCCGACATGGCCGGCGCGGCCGACGAGGCGCGCATGGCCCTGGTCGAAGCCGCGGCCGAGGGTGAGGACGCGCTCATCGAGAAGTACCTGGAGGGCGAGGAGTTGACGGCCGAGGAGATCGCCCGCGGCCTGAAGCAAGCCGTGCTGAAGGGCGCGACCGTGCCCATCCTCTTCGCCGCCGGCGAGTCGGGCATCGGCGCCGACGCCTTCCTGGAGGCGTGCGTGGCCCTGCTGCCCGCGCCCAACGAGGCCGGCCAGTTCGAGGCCACCGACGCCCGCGGCGAGGCGGTGCGCCACGACGTCAGCGACGCCTCGCCCCTGGCCGCCTTCGTCTTCAAGAGCCGCGAAGACAACTTCGGCAAGACCAGCTATCTGCGCGTCTTCGGCGGTTCGCTGGCCTCCGACTCGCGCATCTGGGACGGCAACCACGACGCCGAAGTGCGCGTTGGCACGCTGCAAGTGTCCAGCGGCAAGGACACCCACCCCGTCACCCGCCTCCACGCCGGCGACATCGGCACGGTGGTCAAGCTGGGCGAGGCGGCCACCAACGATACCCTGGGCGACCGCGGACGCATCCTGCGCATCGAGCCTATCGTCCAGCCCGACCCGCTGGCCTCCGTCGCCATCCACCCCGTCAGCCAGTCGGACACGGCCAAGCTGAGCCAGTCGCTCAACCGCCTGGTGGCCGAAGACCCGACGCTGCACTGGCACACCGAGCCGGCCACGCACGAGACGATCCTGTCCGGCATGGGCATGGCCCATCTCGACATCGCCGTCCACAAGGCGCAGTCAAAGTTCGGCGTCCATCTGCGGACGACGACGCCCAAGGTGCCCTACCGCGAGACGATCACCAAGGCCGCCGACGCTGACTACACCCACAAGAAGCAGACCGGCGGCGCGGGCCAGTACGCCCGCGTGGCCCTGCGCGTCGAGCCGATCGACGAGACGCGCGGCTTCGAGTTCGCCTCGGAGATCTTCGGCGGCGCAGTCTCGGCCCCGTTCGTCTCGGCCACGGAGAAGGGCTGCCGCCAGGCATTGGAGGGCGGCGTGTTGGCCGGCTTCCCCGTCGTCGGCGTGCGCACCGTCATCACCGACGGCAAGATGCACCCGGTGGACTCCAAGGAAATCGCCTTCCAGACCGCCGGCCGCGAGGGGTTCAAGCAGGCGGTCATGAAGGCCGCGCCGATGCTGCTGGAGCCGATCTACGAAGTGACCGTCACCGTGCCGGCCGACAACATGGGCGACATCCTGGGCGACATGAACACCCGCCGCGCCCGCGTGCTGGGCATGGACCAGGAGGGCAACAAGAGCGTCATCCGCGTCGAAGTGCCCCTGGCCGAGGTGCAGACCTACGCCGCCGACCTGCGCTCCATGACCCAGGGGCGCGGCCTGTTCAGCATGAAGTTCCTGCAATACGGCCGCGTGCCGGGGCATTTGCAGGAAGAACTGGTGACCAAGCTGAAGAAGGATCGGCAGACGGAGGATGAGGGGGAGTAGTGGTCAGTGGCCAGTAGGTCAGTAGGTCAGTAGGTCAAATAGAAACCGAGTTTCTTCTGAGAAACTCGGTTTCTTTGTTTGCGGGCCAAAGCTTCTTACTGACCTACTGAATACTGCCTACCTAACCGTCAGGCTACTCACCACCACCGACGTCGTCACGTACCGCGCGCTAACCCAGCCCGTGCCGCCGCCGGGGCGGAAGATCTCCACCCAGCCGCTATCGGCCGAGCGGAAGCCGGTCAGGCCCACCGTCTGGTTGGGCTGAAGCTGCTGGCCGGTCACCGTCCCGCCGGGCGCGCTGCGGATGTTCAACCGCGCCCCGCCCGTGCCCGTCACCGTGGCCGTCAGGCCGCTGATCGGCGGCGTCGTCCCGCCGCCGGTTGCCGGCAGCGCCGGCGTGGTGGACAGCGCCACGGCCGCCCGCCCCGTCCCCTCGAAGTACTCCACGCGGATGGGGATGTTGCCCGTGGGCAGGCTGATCGACGCGCTGAAGCTGCCCGCCGGCTGCTCGCGCCACTGGTCGATGATGATCTGGTTGTTGACCCACACGCGGATGCCGTCGTCGGCGAAGACGTCGAAGCGATAGTTGCCGGCCGTCAGCGGCACGGTGCGCGTCCAGCGCACGGCGAAGCGGTCGACGGGGATGCCCGCGCCCGGCGAGCCTGCGCCCCAGTTGAAGTCGATGGCCGCGTCGTTGCGCGTGAAGGTCGGCGCGCCGATGAAGTTCAGGTTGTTGTAGTACTCGCCGAACCACGGGCCAGTGCCGGTCGAGCCGCCCGTGCCGCCGCCGGTGATGGGACTGCCGCCGGGCGGGTTCCACGACAGGCTGACCGCCGCCCGCCCCTGATCCTCGAAGTACTCCATGCGCAGCGACGTGGCCCCGTTGAGAGACACGTTGGCGCTGAAGCGCCCGTCGGACTGGTTGCGCCACTGGTCAATGACCAGCACGTTGTTGACCCACAGCCGCACGCCGTCGTCGGCGAAGACGTCGAAGCGGTAGTTGCCGGCCGGGAAGTTGAGCGAGCGCGTCCAGCGCACCGAGAAGCGGTCGGCGGCGATGCCCGCCGCCGGCGAGCCGGTGCTCCAGTCGAAGTTGATTTCCCGGTCGTCGCGCAGGAACGACGGCTGGCCGGTCAGGCTGACGTTGTTGAAGTACTCGCCCTTCCAGTTGTTGAAGACGCCGGCCGGGGCTGTGCCGACCTGCTGCCAACTGAACTTGGCCACGGCCATGCCGCCCGCCTCGTAGTACTCCACGCGGATGCGGTGTTCGCCGCCGCTCAGCGCGCGATCGGCTTGCAACGTGCGCACCTGGCTATCGGCCCAGGCGTCGATGAGCAACTGGTCGTCGATCCAGACGCGCATGCCGTCGTCCATCGTGGCCGTGAAGCGGTAGGTTCCGGCCGAGAAGTCAACCGTGCGCGACCAGCGGGCGGAGAAGTTGTCGTCGCCGACCAGCGCGTGCGGCGCGCCGCCGCCCCAGTCGTGGTCGATGGCCGACTCGTCGCGCTGGACGACGGGATCGCCGGAGAGATTGCGGTTGTTCCAGTAGCGCGCCCGCCAGGCCGAATCGGCTGCCACGGCGCGCCCCGCCCCTGGCCCCAGGGCCAGGAGCAGCATGACCCCCAACAGGGTCAATAGGGGAATAGAAGTACGGATCATCTTGGTGGACATAGACTAGACTTACTCCTTTTTGAGACCATTAAGAGGAGAGGAACGCGGAGAAACGCAGAGGAGCACAGAGAGACGCGGAGAAAGAATCTTTGCTCAGCGTTCCTCCGCGCTTCTCAGCGTCTCTCTGCGTCCCTCTCCTGCCCTATGCCGGCCGCAAGGGGAGCGAGGAGAGGATCAGAAAGACGCGGCCAGGCGCTTTCGGTCTTTACATTATAAAGATGGGCGAACGCGAAAATATCGGCGCTCATCACCCACTTAATGATAAGACGCTATGAGGGGCAGAAAGGTTCCAGGGGCCAGGGAAGAACCGGTTCTTCCCTGGCCCCTGGCCCATGGAACCTCTCCAGTACCAGATTGCGCCGCTCATCCACCCACGCCGCCCAACCCGGCCCCACCAGCGTCGTCGTGTCATACTGGTAGACCACCGCCGGCCCGTCGAAGCGCATCCCGGCCCGCAGCCGGTCGCGCTCGTAGAGGGCGGTGTTGTGGATGCCGTCGGTGAACCAGATGTCGTCGGTGCCGATCAGCGCCGCGCTCGCGTCGTCCGGGCCGGGCGCTTCGCGGAGCAGCGCCGGCGGGGTGTGGGCGGCCACGGCCGACAGCCGCAACGTCACCAGCTCCACCGCCGCCTCCGGCCGGGCGTAGCCGTAGCGGGCGGCGTGGGCGGCGTGGAAGGCGGCGGCGATTGTTGCCCCCGCCTGGCCGCCTGAGTCCTCTTCTTCACCCGCCACCCGCCACTCGCCACCCGCCACCGTCAGCTCGTGCGACTGCCCCACGTAGCGCAAGTCCAGCGCCCGGCGCAGCGTCAGCGCCGCCGGGTCGTGCCCCTCGGCGGCCATCTCCTCCATTGCCCGCGCCGCCAACGGCACGAAGGCCGCCGCCAACCAGTCGCCGCTCAGACCGGCCAGAGGGCGCAGGGCCGTGCGCGAATAGTCGCGCGTCGGCGCGGCGGCCAGCATCCCCAGCGCCGACAGCACGCCCGGCGTCGGCGGCACCAGCACGCGCGGGATGCCCAGCGCCTCGGCCAGCTCGCAGGCGTGCAGCGGCCCGCCGCCGCCGAAGGCCAGCAGCGTGAAGCGGCGCGGGTCGTGGCCGCGCTCGACCGAGACGCGACGGATGGCCCGCTCCATGGCCGCGTTGGCCACGCGCAGGATGGCCAGCGCCGCCCCCTCGACCGTCGCACCCATCTCGGCCGCCAGCGCCCAGACGGCGGCCAGGGCCGACGCCTCGTGCAGCGCCATCTGCCCGCCCAGGAAGCGCTCGGCGTCCAGCCGCCCCAGGACGAGATTGGCGTCGGTCACGGTGCAGAAGGGGCCAGGTTCCAGGGGCCAGGTTCCAGGGAAGAACGCTCTTCCCTGGAACCTGGCCCCTGGCCCCTGGCCCCTTCTTCGCCCGTCGTCCACATGGCCCGCCAGGCGTCATAATCAGCGTGGTAGCCGGCCGGGCCGGGGTGCGCCCCGGCGCTCTGTGGCCCCACTTGCAGCGCGCCGCCCGCGTCCAGATAGGCCAGACTGCCGCCGCCCGCGCCGACGGTGTGGATGTCGATCAGCGGCAGGCGCAGCGGCAGCCCGGCGATGTTCCCCTCGGTCGTCGTCGGCGCGCGACCGGCGCATAGGGCCACGTCGGTGCTGGTGCCGCCCATGTCGAAGGTGATCAGGTCGGCGTAGCCCGCGCCGTCCGGCCCGGCGCTCGCGGCCACGAAGCGCGCGCCAACCACGCCGCCCGCCGGGCCGGAGAGCGCCGTTCGCGCCGCCTGCGCTCCGGCCAGCGCCGCGCTGATGATGCCGCCGTTGCTCTGCATCACCGCCAGCCGCCGCGGAGCCAGCGCCCCGGCCAGCCGCGTCAGGTAGCGGCCCATCAGCGGCGCGACGGTGGCGTTGATGACCGTCGTCGCCGTGCGTTCGTACTCGCGGTACTCCGGCAGGATGTCGGACGATAGGGAGACGTGGACGCCGGGCAGCCGGGCGCGGATGGCCGCGCCGACGCGCTGCTCGTGCTCCGGCCGTAGGAAAGAGAAGAGCAGGCAGACGGCCACCGCTTCGACGCCCGCCGCGGCCACGCGCTCGATGACTTCGGCCAGCGACGCCTCGTCCAGCGGCGTGACGACCGTGCCGTCGGCGCCGATCCGCTCGCGGACTTCGAAGCGCCACTCGCGCGGCACCAGCGGCGGCGGCTTCTGGGGCACCAGGGCGTAGAGGTCGGGGCGATCCTGGCGGCCGATCTCCAGCACGTCGGCGAAGCCGGCCGTGGCGATCAGCGCCGTGGGCGCGCCGCGGCGCTGGAGCAGGGCGTTGGTGGCCACGGTGCTGCCGTGGACGACGGTCTTGAAACCGAGTTTCTTCTGAGAAACTCGGTTTCTAATATCGGCCAGCCCACTCAGCACCGCCCGCGAGGGGTCGTCGGGCGTGCTCGGCTCCTTGTGCAGCCGCAGCCGCCCGGCCGCGTCCACCCAGATGAAGTCGGTGAACGTGCCGCCGGTGTCGATGCCAATGCGCGACATGGGATTTCTGGCCGTCGCGGATTATGATGAAGATAAGAGGATTGAACCGCCCGGGAAGGGGGGGGGGGGGGGGTGGGGGGGAAAAAAAACCCCCCCCCCGCCGCCCCCCAACCCCCCCCACCGCGGAACAAAAACACCCCCCCGCGGAAGGGGGGGCTTCCCCCAAAAAAATGGGGGACGGTGCCGGTGGATAGGGATCGGTCAGTACGTCTTTGCCCGTCCACTGGAGATAGCCCAAGGTGAACGTCGCCGACTGCCAGGTGGCGATCACGGATATGACCAGCACGTAGACCACATACAGCACCAGAAAGAGCGGGCTAAGCGTGCCCATGCCCGCCGTCGTGGGCGGTGTGCCCGCCAGCGTGTCGTTCATCTGGGCCATGATCGTCGGGAAGCTGATGGCGTAGTAGACAGCCAAATAAGCGCCCACGGCGATCAGCATGATGACGAAGAAGGGCAGGGCCAGTAAGAGGATTTGGCCCAGATTCTCGCGCAGCACGCGCCAACCGTGGCGTATCGAAGCCACCACGCCCATTTCGCGTAGCATGATGCCGCGATAGGCGAACGGATAGACGAAGCTGGCGACCAATGCCGCCAGGAACACCAGTCCTCCAAGGCAACATATGGCCAGAATCACCAGTAGGCCCATGCCTGCCAACAAGCCCTCCCCGTCACCCGAGGCCGCGCCGCGCCGGCGGCCCCAATGACCAGGGATAAGACAAGTACCGCGATCATGGCGAAGTAGAGGGCCAGCACAACACCGTAGAGGAGGATGGTCATACCGACCAGCGATAGGACTTTGCGCCAGCCGGCGCGGAAAGCGCGGCCGAAGCCATACGCCTCGCCGCGCTCGACGCCGGCCACGCCGACGATCATGCCGCCACGCGCCGCCAGACCGATAATGCCTATCACCAGGCTGAACAAGACGCTGACGCAACTCAACAACAATGTGCGCGTTCCCAGGCGCGACAGCATGTCAGGCGTCATCGTGCTGGGATCGGTGGGAAAACCGGCGCCTGCAAAACTCACCAGCAGAAAGCCAAGTCCGCCGAGAGCCGGAATCAGCGACAGTAGGATCAGCCACTTGTTCTTCCAGACGATTTGCCAGCCGCGGCGCAGCGTTGCTGAATAGTCCATAACTAAACCTCTACTTCAATCAATAAAGAAACCGCAGATTACGCAGATTACGCAGATTAAAGAAAGAAATCTGCGTAATCTGCGTAATCTGCGGATCTCTTCTATTAACTCATCATCGGCGTGGGCGGCAGGGGCGCGGCGCTGTCCTTCAGCGCCTCTTTGCCCGTCCACTGCTCATAGGCCAGGGTGAACGTGGCCGAGCGCCAGGCGGTGACGATGGCTGAGATGATGGCGAAGATGACGAAGGCGGCCAGCATGCCCACCCCGGCGGCGACGATCTGCGCCGTTGACATCTCGCCACCGCTCGTCAGAACGGCGAACATGCCGCTGCTGATCCCCACCAGACCGATGATAAGAGCCGCGATGGCGCTGATAATCAAGTTGATGACGAAGAAAATCAGGCCCAGCAACAGGATTTCGCCCAGGTTCTCGCGCAGCACGCGCCAGCCGTGGCGGATGGAGTCCATCACGCGCAGGTCGCGCAGCATGATGCCGCGATAGGCGAACGGGTAGATCAGGTTCAGCACCAGCGACAGCGGGATGAGCAGGCACAGCAAGCACAGGAACACAAAGCCCGCCGTGCCGAGGATGCTGGCCAGCGCGTCACTGCCGCCCGATGCGCCTGCGCCGAGGGCCGCGGCAATTGTACCGGCGAAGCCCACGCCCAGGATGATGGCCAGGATGATGAGGACGCTGAATAGCAGCAGCGTCATGCCGACCAGCGGCAGCAGCTTGCGCCAGCCCTGCCGGAAGGCGCGGCCGAAGCTCGACGGCTGGCCGCGATCCAGTTCGGCCACCGACGTAATCAGCCCACCCTTGGAGGCCAGACTGACCAGCCACAAGAGGATGCCGACGACGAAGGCAATGCAGAATACCAAGGCCGCGCCGCCGATGATGGCGGCAATCATGCCCGGTTCGATGTTGGGCGTCGTGCCGGGCGTAACGGTGCTGGAGTCCATACTGGTGTTGGCGCTGGAGCCAAACCCGCCGCCGCTGCCCAGCGCGGCCAGGAAGCCCAGCAGCCATAGCCACTTGTTGTTCCAAGTGACCTGCCAACCACGTTTTAGTGTTTCCATATAATTCATGATCTCACTCTCCTGTTTACTAATATCACACTAACGGGGTCGCTCGAACGCGGGCAAAGGGCGAGGTGGCGTGGGCGTCCTTGCGTGAGGTCTTCATTCCCACTCGATAGTCCCCGGCGGCTTCGAGGTAATGTCGAACACCACCCGGTTGACGCCGGCCACCTCGTTGACGATGCGCCGGCTGACCCGCGCCAGTAGCTCATGGGGCAGCCGCGCCCAGTCGGCGGTCATGAAGTCCTCGCTCGTCACGGCGCGCAGGGCGATCACCTCCTGATACGTCCGCCCGTCGCCCATCACGCCGACGCTGCGCACCGGCAGCAGCACGGCGAACGCCTGTTGCGTGCCCTCGCGCAGCAGGTCGGCCGCGGCCAGCTCCTCCAGGAACACGGCATCGGCCGCCCGCAGCCGCTCCAGCCGCTCCCAGGTCACTTCGCCCAGGCAGCGCACGGCCAGCCCCGGCCCCGGAAACGGCTGCCGCCAGACGATGGCGTCGGGCAGACCCAGCGCCGCGCCCAACCGCCGCACCTCGTCCTTGAACAGCATCCGCAACGGCTCGACCAGTTGGAACTGCATATCGTCCGGCAGCCCGCCGACGTTGTGGTGGGTCTTGATGACCCGCGCCTCGCGCCCCTTGCCGGCGCTCTCGATCACGTCAGGGTAGATCGTCCCCTGGGCCAGAAAGTCGATCCGGCCCAGCCTGGCCGCCTCGCGCTCGAAGACGCGCACGAACTTCTCGCCGATGATGCGCCGCTTCTGCTCCGGGTCAGTCACTCCGGCCAGCGCCTCCAGATACTCCTCGACGGCGTTGACGGCGATCAGGTGGATGCCCTGCTCCTGCTGGAACGTCTGCACCACCTTGACCGCCTCGCCCAGCCGCAGCAGGCCGGTGTCGACGAAGATGCACGTCAGTTGCTCGCCAATGGCGCGGTGGATGAGGGCCGCGGCCACGGCCGAATCGACGCCGCCGCTGAGGCCCAGCACCACGCGCCCGTCGCCCACCTGCCGGCGGATGGCCGTCGTCGCGCCGTCAATGACGTTGGCCGGCGTCCAGTCGGGGCCGCAGCCGCAGATGCGGTGGACGAAGTTGCTCAGTAGCACGGCCCCGCGCGGCGTGTGGGCCACTTCGGGGTGGAACTGCACGGCGTAGAGGCCGCGCGCCGGGTCGGCCGCCGCGGCCAGCGGCGAGTTGTCGCTGTGGGCGATGGGCCGGAAGCCGGGCGGCAACGCTTCGACCTTGTCGCCGTGGCTCATCCACACCGTCTCGCCGCGGCCGTCGCTCGCGCCCCAATTGGCGAAGAGCGGCGCGGCCGTCTCGTCCACGGCCAGTGTCGCCGGGCCATACTCGCGCCGCGTGCTGCCGGCCACGCGCCCGCCCAGCCGGTGGGCCAGTAGTTGCATCCCGTAGCAGATGCCCAGCACCGGCACGCCCGCGCCCAGCACGTAGTCGGGCAGCGCCGGCGCGCCGGGGTCATAGACGCTGTTCGGCCCGCCGCTGAGGATGAACCCCTTCGGTTGCCGCGCCAGCACCTCTTCGGCCGGCGCGCGCCAGGAGACGATCTCGCAATAGACGTTGGCCTCGCGCACCCGCCGGGCGATCAGTTGGGCGTATTGGGAACCGTAGTCGAGGATGATGATGGTGTCGGCCATAAGATAGTTACCAGTGGGTCAGTGGGTCAGTGGGTTAGTGGGTCAGTGGTCAAACCGATGCACTGATCCACTGACCTACTGACCTACTGATCACTGACTACAATCTTCCCCTCGCTCATGTCGCTGATCGTCGCCAGAGCCACGACGGGCACGCCCCAATGGGCCAGTTGGTCGCGGCCGCCCTCGAACGTCTTCTCCACCACGGTGGCGATGCCGACCAGCGTCGCCCCGGCCGCGGCCACGATGCGCGCCAGGGCGTCAATCGTCCGGCCGCTGGCCAGGAAGTCATCGACGATCAGCACCCGGTCGCCGGCGCTCAGAAACTCCGGCGAGACCATCAGCAGCACTTCGCCGCCTTTAGTGTGGCTGGGGGCCGAATCGACAAAGACCGGCTCGCGCATGGTGATCGGCTTGTGCTTGCGGGCGTAGACCGCCGGCACGTTGCCCAGCGCCCGCCCGGCCATGACCGCCGGGATGATGCCGCTGACCTCGGCGGTCAGGATGCGCGTCGGCCGGCTGTCGGCAAAGCGGGCGGCGATGGCTTCGCCCGCGGCCTCCATCAGCGCCGGATCGACCTGGTGATTCAGAAAGCTGTCGATCTTCAGGATGCCGCGGCCGAGGTTTTCCCCTTCGCGGCGAATACGATCTTTAAGTGTTTCCATTTCTCTTCTTTAGAATTGGGAGTTATGACGCCAACTTGATCGCCCCTTTCCGCTACCATTATGGCGTAGTGGCCGGCGCGATGCCATAGTTAGTCGCCGGGCCACCCCGTGGGCGCTTTGAGAATTCCTTCACAAGCCGCTTGACCTTCGGGTGGCCGTCCATTATAATGAAAGCATTGATCTTTCAGAAAAATTTGAAAGTTGTGAACGAGGAAAAACGAATGGATCTGACTCTGACCCGCGAGGGCCTGGAAGCTGTCGAAGATGCACTCATCGCCGCCATCGACAGTGAAGTGGAACTGCTCAACGACGCCAGCCGACATATCCTCATGTCCGGCGGCAAGCACCTGCGGCCGCACATCGCCATGCTGTCTTATCTGGCTGTCGGCGGCGAAGACCTGCTGGAAGCGGTGCCGATGGCCGCGGCCATCGAGATGGTCCACACGGCGACGCTCGTTCACGACGACATCAACGACCACAGTTTGCTGCGTCGCGGCCGGCCGTCGGTCCACGCCCGTTGGGGCCGCACCTTCGCCCTGCTGACCGGCGACTATATGTTCGCCAAGGTCTACGAACTGATGGCCCCCTATGGCCCGACCTACAACGTCATCATGGCCGACGCCTGCTGCCGCCTGGTGGAAGGGCGAGACGCTGCAAGCCGTGGCCGCCAAGGCGGGGGAGATCGACCGCGAGACCTACAAGCGCATCGTCAGCCTGAAGACGGCCAGCCTGTTCGAGGCCTCGGCCCGCATGGGTGCGCTCATCGGCGGCGGCAACCCCCGCGAGGTGGACGCCCTGGCCGAATACGCTTACAACCTGGGCATCGCCTTCCAGGTGGTGGACGATATCCTCGACGTTGTCGGCGACCCCACAGCGCTGGGCAAGCCGGTCGGCACAGATCTCAGCCAGGGGCGCGGCGCGTTCGTGGCTCAGGGAGAGCGGGCTATCCTGACGCTGCAACCGACGGCCGAAGCCGTGGCCGTGGCCGAGGCCCTCGCTGTCGTAGATGAGGACGACCCCATCGCCCGCATGATGGCCAAGCTGCGCAACTCCGGGGCCATTGAACTGGCCCGCCTGCAGGCCGAAGAGATGGTCGCGCGCGCCCGCCGCGCCATTGAGCCTATCGGCCCGTCGGCCGCCCGCGATGAACTGGAGGCGCTGACCAACCTGGTGTTGGAACGCGATCGGTAAGGTCGTAGAGACGTTCCGCCGGAACGCCCGGCCGTCTAGGCTCGTTCGGCGGCCGGCCTGGCCTCGGCGGCCACGCGCTTCATGTGCTCCAGGATGGCCCCGATGCCGTTGAGCCGCTGGCCGCTGAGCACCTGTTGCAACCCCATCTGCAAGTAGAACTCCGTCGGCACGGCGGCGATGGTCGCCGCCGTCTCGCCGCTCAGCCCTTCCTGCAGGATGGTGGCGTAGCCGCGCACCGTCGGCCCTTCGGGCGGCACGTCCATATAGAAACGAATGCGGCCGTCGCTCTCCTGCTCGGCATAGACGAACACCGCCGTCATGCACTCGTGCACCATGTCCATGCTGTCGCGCCGGGCCAGCAGCCACTCCGGCAGCGGCGGCAGGCGGTCGGCCAACTCCAGCAGGTACTCCAGCTTCTCCTGCCCTTCCAGCAGGCCGAAGTCCTCAACGATCTGTTGCAGCTTCCTGGGTAGTTCGCTCATGGCCCCGATCTTGCCTCAGCCGATCCAATGTTGCCACTGATCCGACATGGTTTTGTGCAGCAGCTTCAGGTAGACGGTCGTCTTCCCGTAGAAGATGATCAGCGCCTCCTGATAGATGTGCAACTGGACGCCGGCCGGCACCTGAAAGCCGTGGCCGCGGTCAATGCGCCGTTGGGCCACGTCGTCGTCGCTCAGCGCGGCGACGGCGGCGTATAGCTCGGCGTCCAACTGCTCATACCACGCCCGCAGCCCGGCCACGCTGCTCTCTATGGCGCGATCGGCGTGGCGGTAGTCGAAGTTCTGGCTGAAGTGTACGAACGAGTCAACGTAAGAGCGTTCCGTCTCGCCGATCTCCACGCACAGCCGGCCCAACGGCGGGTTGTCGCCGCCCGGCGTGAAGGCCAGGTCGGCGTCGGTCAGCGTCGCCAGCAGTTCTTCTCGCAACTGCTGGTAAAGGCGAAACAGGCCATACTGCTCACTAATGATCCGATTCACGTCTGCCTCCTGTCGTCTAATCCGTCGGCCCGGCCTCGGTGGGCGCGGCATCCGTCGGCAGCGGTTCGTCGGCCGTGGCTGAGCCGACCAGATCATCCACTGCCTGCTCGGGCAATACCTCCTCCGGCGCGACCGACACGCCGAAGATCGGCGCGAACTTCAGCACGCGGTGGTTGCCGGCGTCGGCCAGCCACAGATTGCCGGCATTGTCGATGGCCAACCCGTTTGGCAGCCCCAGGCTGGCCGTGTCCGTGCCGAACTGGCCGAAGCGGTTCAGGTAGGCCCCGGCGGCGCTGAAGATGATCACGCGGTACCCTTCGGGATCAGTCACGTAGACGCGCCCGTCACCGTCAACGGCCAGATACGGCTTGTTGTTGATCGATTGCCCGAACCAGGCATCGACCGCCCACTCGCCCAGCACCGTCAGGTCGGGCGCGAAGCGCTGGATGCGGCCGTTCCACGTGTCGGCCACGTAGATCGAGCCATCGGGGGCCACGGCCAGCCCGACCGGCTCGTTGAACTGCCCCGGTTGGTTGCCGAAGCCGCCGACCTGGCTCAGGAAGTTGCCCTCGCGATCCAGCAGTTGCAGGCGGTGGTTGCCGGTGTCGGTCACCAGCAGTTGGTCGTCACCGATCAGCACAATGTCGCGCGGGCCGAAGAACAGCCCCAGCCCGCCGGTCGGGTCGTCGGCCGCCGGCGAGCCGCTGACGCCATACGCGCCGACAAACTCTCCCGCCAGTGTGAACTTCTGGATGCGGGCGTTCCACGTATCGGCCACATAGACGTAGGTCTCGTCCACGGCCAGCCCCCACGGCTCGTTGAACTGGCCCGCCTCCGCGCCGAAGCTGCCCCAGCCGCGCACGAACTGCCCGTCGGCGTCGTACACCTGAATGCGGTGGTTGCCGGTGTCGGCCACGTAGATCAGCCCGTCGGGGCCGGCGGCCACGTTGCGCGGGCTGGACAGCGTGCCCTCGGTCGTCCCGGCGAGGCCCACCTCGTTGACGGCCAGCACCGGGGCCAGAGCCAGGGCGTTGGCCTCGTAGGGGTCGGTCAGTCCGGCGGCGCTGACCGCGCCGACGCCGTGGTCCCACATGTCGGCCAGCACGTCCTCGCGGATGTAGAGGCGCAGGTCGTGGCGCACCGGCCACTGGCCGGCGGTGTAGGTTCCGCCGAAGACTTCGCCATACTTGGCGTAGTCGCGATGCCAGAAGATGTCCCATAGCGCCTGGCGCACGTTGGGGTTGCCCAGGCCGCGCCGCGGCTGGTCTTCCAGCTGGCCATAGCCGAAGAGGGCGTTCCAGGAGAACTGCCGGTACTCTTCCATCGGCCACCACAGGAAGGTGTAGTCGTGCTTGACGTAGTTGTTGGCCAGGAAGGGGTCGACGTTCTCCCAGTTCTTGCGGCCGACGATGACCACCGGCGAGTCATTGAGGGTCTGTGAGGCGTTGTCACCGAAGTAGACCTTGTTGGGGTAGTCGCGCAGATACCAGGTGTAGGGCCACGACACGTCGCTGTCATAGGCGACCTTGATGCTCAGATCGCCGTGCAGCCGCATGGACAGCTCTTCCAGTTGCTCCAGGATGATGCTCTTGGTGGCCGGCGCGCCGTGGGCGTAGACCATGTACTCGTTGGTGTAGTCGTAGTTGACGAAGCTGGCCATGTAGCTGAAGCGCATGGTGATCAGGGCCAGCACGCCGAAGATGGCCAGCGTCACCGCCACGCCGCGCGTCGGCCGCTCCAGCGGGGCGACGACCCGCCGCCACAGGAAGGCCACGCCGCCGGCCAGCAGCAGCCCGCCCAGGAAGCGCCCCAGCCCGGTCAGGTTGGCCAACTCCTGCTCGCCCAGCCGCACTTGCCCCAGCAGCAGCGGCCCCAGGGCCAGCGCGCCGACGACGATGAGCAGCATCGTCAGGCCGATGGCCAGCGAATCCTCTGGCCCAGCCGGGCCGCGCTGACAGCCCCTGGGCCACAACGCTCTCCACCCGCTGCCCCAGATACCAGCCGCCCAGCAGAGCCATCGGAATGGTCAGATGGGTACTCAGCCAGGGCATCTTCTCCCCGGCGATGCTGTAGGCCGGCCAGGCCAGCAGCATCCACCAGATGAGCGACGGCACGAAGCCGACGAAGGCCGGCCAATCGGCCAGTTCGCGGAAGCCGCGCTTCAGCTCCAGCCGCTCGGCCAACTGCTGCCGCCGGGCCATGAACCACAACCCCCAGGCGATGCCGCCCACCGCCAGCAAGGCCGCCGCGGCCAGCATCCCCGGCGTGCTGCTCTGCTGCGTCAAATCGATCTGGCTGCGATTGAATAGCCAGTTGGCCAGGCTATACATTGTGGCCACCGCCAGCCCCAACAACACCCAGTACCACACCAGCCAGTTGATCCGCTGCCGCTTCGTCCACAGATAGATGCCGGCCACGGCGAAGATGAGTGGCAGGAACTCATAGAACGGCGTCACGAACAGGTAGTAGTACCACGGCTGGCTGCCGCGCTGCACGCCGTGCTGCTCCAGCCAGTAGCCCAGCGAGCCGATCATGCCCGTCCGCCAGCCGCCGAGGTTGGTGAAGACGGAGGTGAACAGGACAAGGAAGATGCTGTGGAAGATGAGCGCGGCGACGATCCAGCGCTTGCGATCCCACCACAGGCCGACCAACACGCCGATGACCAGCGTGGCGATGAGAAACACGCCCGACTTGACCACGCCCGACGACAGCACGATTTGCAGGCAGTCGAGATTGGTAAACGGCGACACGACCGCCCCCGCCTCGCCCGACAGCCCGCATGAGTTGAGCGTGTAGTCGGTCGGGTTCCAGCCGACGACGCGGATGAACAGCGGCGACACCAGCGGCAAGAGCAGGCTGACGTAGAGGATGATCAGATCGAACTCGGGATAGCGGTCAATGTGCGGCCGCATCTGCCGCACCATCAGGAACAGCCCCAGGCTAAACAGGGCGATGCCGACGATCTCCACCCAGCGCGAGGCCTGATCGAGTTGCGGCAGCGCGGTCGAAGTAGGCTCGACGGTCGCGTTGGGATCGACGGCGAACCCTTCGCTGGTGGCCGTGGAGGTCGCGGCGGTATCCTCCTGTGACATCACAGTATGCGCGCCAAAACAGACGCCGACCAGAATGACGCCCAGCAGGGCCACCAGCACCGCAGCGCAGCCGCGGCACCTTTCGCGCAGCCATCGGCGCCGATCACCAGCGCCAGCAGCCGCACGACGAGGAAGCTGCCGAAGATGGCCACGTAGATGAACGCCGCTTCCATCGTGGCGAACATCAGCACCAGACCGCCGGCAAACCACCACAGATACTTGTTGCGCCGCTCGCGGATGTAGTGCCAGGTGGCGATGAAGACGACCAGGGCGAAGACGATCAGGTAGATGTCGTGGCGGATGTAGCGCGAGTAGTAGGTGATGTAGGGCGAGATGAGCAGCAGGAAGCTGGTGAACAGCGCCCCCTTGCGCCCCAGCCAGTCGCGCAGGAAGTAGGGCAGCAGAATGAGCAGGACGCCCAGGATGGCCACGGGGATGCGCGAAGAGAGATCGCTGTCGCCGAATAGCCAGTAGGACGCGGCCGTGGCGTGGAACAGCGACGGCCCATGCATCAGCGGCGAGTGGGAGTAGCCGTCGCCGATGTAGTACTGGTAGGAGAACTGGGTGTGCAGGCTCTCGTCGTGGCTGACCACGCGGTCGCCCAGGCCGTAGAAGCGGGTGATGATGGCCAGCAGCATGAAGGTCAGGTAGATGGCCTTCTCCCAGTCCAGGTTCAGCGCGGCGATGAGCGGCCGCGACAGCGCGTCGCGCGGCGGCTCTAGTGGTTCGGTCGGCGGATGAGTCAAGTCGGTCATGCGTCAGTTACTCGTGTGGCCCGTCTAGCGAAGATTGACGACGATGGGTGTCGCCTGGGCTGTGGGGCCATTCGGGAATGAGTGCTTGCGAGGGGCGCGGCGCGGCCGGGGCGGGGGAGGCGTCGCTGCGCGCGGCGCGGGTCAGCGTGGCCGCGGCCGTGGCGGTCGTGGCGGTCGAAGCGACCGTGGCCGGGGCCGTCGCGCCGTCGGTTGCGGCCAGCGTGGCCGTCGGCGTGTGGGTCATCGTCGCGGTGGCCGTATCGGCCGGCGGGCGAAAAACGCCGACCGGCAAGCCGACCGCCCCAGGCCGCCCGTCTGCGCCAGTAGCACGACCACCAGCAGCACGGCCAGCGCCGTCAGCGGGGCCAACTGTCGGTAGAGCTGGCGGCGCAGCGGCGCGGCACGGCGCGGCGCGGGCCGCAACTGCGCCAGCCGGCCGGCCGGGGGCCGGGCCGCGGCCTGCACCGATTGGCGCACCAGCGCCTCGATCTGGCGTTCGCGCCGGATGGCCTCGCGGCAGGCGGGGCACTGCTGGGCGTGGCTCTCCACGCGCCGGCTCTCGTCGGCGCTCAGCAGCCCCAGCACGTAGTCGGGGATCAGTGGGCGGGCGTGGGCGATATCATCGCTTTGCAATTCCATCGCTTCGATGCCCATCGCTTTCTGTCCGTTATACACGTCGCGCGGCCGTCGGGCGCTATACCAGCTCGCTCAACTGCTCGCGCAGCGCCTTGTGGGCCAGGCGCATCCGCGACTCGGCCGTCTTGGGCGGAATGCCCAGCACCTCGCCGATCTCGCCATAGTGGAGGCCGCCGTAGTAGCGCAAAATGGCTACCTCGCGCAGCTTGGGCGACAGCTCGACCACGGCTGCCCATACGGCCCGCTGCTGCTCGTTCAGCGCCGCGCGCTCGTCGGGCGGCGGCGCGGTCGTGTCCTTTGGCTCGGCGTCATCCAACTGTTGCAGCGACAGCGACGGCAGCCACTTGCGCCGCCGCTTGTTGTGGCAGCGGCTGACGGCAATGCGGTAGAGCCACGTCTTGAAGGCCGACTTGCGCGGGTCGAAGTGATCCAGCCGCCGGAAGGCGTACTCGAAGCTGTCCTGCAACACCTCTTCGGCGTCCTGCTGCTGCTGCAACAGGCTGTAGGCCAGGCGGTAGATGACGCCGCTGTACTGGTCGTAGAGGGCCACGTAGGCCGCCTGTTCGCCGGCCAGGCAGCGGTCGATGAGCGTCGCCGTCTCATCCGGCGGCCCCGTGCCGGCCACACCCCAAACGAGTGAAGTAGATTCGTTCATGGGTTGCCCATCACTCGGCCGTGGCCAGGTCGGAGCGAATCCAGAGGATGACGCGCTGCTGCACCAACGGCGTTGCCGAGCGGTGGAATAGCCAGGCGTTCAATGCCTCGGCCAGCGCCGCGCCGCCGCCCTCGCCAAAGAGCGGCGCATCGGCCACCTCGTGCTGCTCCAGCCCAAAGTCCGCGCCGAAGTAGTCGCTGGGCACTTGCGGCTGGTCGCCGTCGGGGGTCACGATAACCGCCGCCGTGGTGTTCACCGGCAGGGTTGCGCCGGTCATGAAGCGGCCGAAGTGGCGGAAGTACCAACGCAGGACGGGCGAGTCCACCGTGCTGAACACGTCCAGGTCGCTGTCGGCGTTGGCCGTCTGGCGCGAGACGCGGCTGATCAGGTTCATCAGCACCGGCACGTCGTCGTCGGTGCCGGCTGTCACCCAGCGTTCGCCGGGGTCGTTGGCCGCCTGCTGGCTCAAATGCCAGCCCGTGCCCCACTGCCAGTAGAACAGCAGCAACACCACGCCCAGGAACGCCCCCCGCCGCGCCGCGCTGCTCTCCCAGGCCAGGGCGAAAACGACGGCGATGCCGGCGAAGACGAAAGCCATCACCGCCAGCCCGATCAGCGACGCCTGCGCCCCCGTCCACAGCCCCAGTTTGGTGAAGCGGGCCATGCTGACCAGCAGGGTCATGCCCAGCAACGTTAGGCCCCCGCCCACCAGCCACACCCGCCGCCGCTCCGTCCGCGGCAGCGCCTCGGCCAGCAAATCGCCGGCCAGCAGCCCGACCAGCAGGTAGCCGGGGGCCAGAGCCGCAGCCGCCTGCTGCGGCGCGACCGATTGCAGCAACAGGAGCAGCAACAGCAGCCCCAGCCACAGCGCCATCTGCCGGGCGACGGCCGCCTCGTGGCGCAGCGCCCAGACGACGGCCGGCGCGCCCAGCACCAGCAGCGCCGGCTCATAGCGCAGCAGCGTCAGCAGCGGGTCGAGCGTCCTTGCGCCGCCGGCCAGCCCAAATTGAGCCAGCCACACCGGCAGTAGCCCCAGCGCCCCACCAACTCCCTGTGGATAGAACAGCCCCCCGGCGGCGACGGCCAGGAAGACGACCCCGGCCGACAGGGCCGCGGCGCGGACCCAGGCGCGGTCGAGTCCCTCTGTCGAACCGAAGACCCACCACGCGGGCACAAGGGCCAGCAGGCCGGTGTAGAACAGCGGCGCGCTGGTCAGCCCCAACCCCAGCGCCGCGCCGGCGGCCATGCCCCAGCGCTCGCCGTCACTCAGCCGCGTCAGCGCCACGGCCAGCAACAGCAGGGCGAACAGGGCGATAGACTCGCCGCCGGCTGTGCGCGAGATAATCATCTGGATGGGCGACACGGCCAGTAGCGCGCCGGCCGCCAGCCACACCGCCGGCCGGAAGCGCCCCCGCCACAGCCAGGGCAGCAGCACCGTCAGCACACCAAAGACGGCCGGGGCCAGTCGCGCCGCCGCGTCGCCGTCGCCGCCCAGGCTCATGATCAGGCTGGTGAAGGTGAAGTAGGCCGGGCTGTCCGGGGTGGCCGTCAGCGGCACGCCGCGGGCGAACTGCCAGCTCGTCAGCGCGGCGTCGGCCTCGGCCGGCGACAGCGGTTGCGCCCCCAGATTCATGAAGCGGGCCACGGCGGCCAGCAGCCCGATAAGCAGCATCAGCCCGTCGGCCACGGTGAAGCCCGCCGCCCACCGGCGCGCCTCAACCGGCGGCGCGGAGGCGGCGGTGAGCGACGCGACGCGCCCGTCGGAACCCGACTCCCGTATCTCCTGTCTCGTCTCTACCAGCACGTTGTCTATCATCCTCTAGCCTGAACCGGCCGGCTGCCAACGGTAAATCGTAACACGGTCATTGGTGAAGGCAACCTCCAGTTGCTCGCGGAACTTCTCCAGCCCGGCCAACCCGTAGGCTTCGCTTTCCTGATCGCCGACGTAGATGTAGGCCACGTTGAACTCATCGAGCAGGAAACCGACGACGCCCAGGTCGGTGGCGGTGTAGATCTGCTCCACCATCGCCTCGCGCCGCCCCGGCTCGGGGTGGTCGCTGCCGCGCCACTGCCACTCGTGCCCCGGCCAGCCCAGCACCGTCGGCAGCCCGGTGTTGGCGGCCACGCGGCCGAAGGCGCTATACTGCCCGCCGACCGCCTCCAGCACCACCGGCGGCGGCTGGCCCGGCGTCACGGCGTTGTCCAGCAGCCACATCAGCGCCTCGTACTCGCTGGGGTTGAAGCGCCGCAGTGCGGCCAGCCCGTCCAGCGTGGCCGGTTGGCGCTCCTGCGGCTGGCCGGCGGCGTCGCGCGCCGGGCCGCGGTACTCCAGCGCCCGCGACTGCACGGCGTAGAACGGGAAGAGCAAAGCCACGGCCAGTAACGTCACGTAGGCGACCGTCGCCGCGCCGCCGGCCAGCCTCTCGGCCGGGGTGCGGCGCATGGACAGCAGGTAATCCAGCGCAAAGACCGCGGCCACGCCGAACATGACCCACGCCTGATAGTAGAACTTGAACGTCGTGTTCAGCCGCACGCCAAAGTTGTCGCGCAGATAGACAAACTCCGGCCCCAACGTGAGCAGCAGCCCGGTCAGAATCAGCAACAGCACAAACGGCAGCGTTCCATGCCTGCTGTCTGACACTGAATCTGTCCTCTTCTCTTCAATCTGCGTAATCTAATCTGCGGACTCTTCTCTTCTTCCACCCCCGACCGCAATGCCATCACCACCAGGGCCAGCAGCCCGATCAGCGCCAGCAGCAGCCACGGCGAGGCCAGCCGCGCCATCAGCCACAGCGGCAACACCGCCGCCACCGCCCGCACGCCCCAGCCGAAAGCCAGCGTCCCCTCCGGCCGCGCCGGCAGCGACAGCCCCATCTCATTGACCAGCGCGCCGACCATGCCGCCGCCCGGCTGCGCCGCGGCCACGACCCACAGCAGCAGCACCATCAGCAGGAACAGCCCGCCGACGACGGCCGCGGCCACGCCCAGCCCCGTCCGCCAGTGGCGGAAGCGCCGCCGCGCCGCCAGCGCCACCAGCATGACGCTGATAGATGCCAGCGGCAGGCCGAAGATGATGGCATAGTGGGCCAGGCGCGTCGGCTGCATCAGCATCGGCAGCAGGAACGGCGGCCCGGCCTGCGAGCGGAAACCGAGGTAGAAGGGCAGATAGAGCAGCGCCGCCGGCACGACCAGCAGCACCGCCAGCAGCGCCGTCCGCCCCCACAGCCCGCGTGTGTGCCCCTGCCGCTGCCAGTGCCCCAGGAAGAACGCCCCCAGCACGACGAACAGATGAATCAGCACGTCCCACGTGTTCAGGAACGACAGCCCGCCCAGCACGACGGCCGTGAACAGCCACAACGGCCAGCCCACGTCGCCAATCACACTCCACAAGAGGGGGCCAGATGCGGGCGCGGGGGAGGGTGGCGAGTAGGGATTCTTCTTCGCGCCTTTGTCCCCTTTGCGCCTTAGCGTGAGTTTCCTCAATCGTCACCCGCCACCCGCCACCCGCCACCCGCAACCACCACGCCAGCGCCACCCCAATACTGAGGAACGCAAACGGCAGTGCCAACACGTGGGGATGCAAATCGCCCAGGATGAAGCTGAACGCCGGAACCTCGACGATTGGCTCCAGCCCCTCCTCGGCCCGGCTGCTCAGGTGGTACTCGTGGATGACGCGCGACGTGCGCCACCACCACCACTCGGACGACAAGTAGCGCGGCGTGCCGTCGCTGTCGGCCGGCCCGCTCACGTCGCGCACATCGAGCCACTCCCAGAAGCCGTCCGACCCCACGCCGTTGCCGTGCAGCACCTCCAGCCCGATCTGCAAGTTCCCGGCCACGGGCACGGCCAAAGCGGCGATCAGACCCAGCAGGATGGCGCGGGTGGCGCGTGGCGGGGTGACGGGGGCGAGCTGGGGTCAGTTGTGCCCGCCCCGCCACTCGCCACCTCTTCATTCCTAATTCCTAATTCGTAATTCCTAATTCCTCTGCCAGCCACAAGGTTGAAGACGACCCCAAACGCCCCCACCGCCGCCCCCGCCACCAGCCAGGCGATAGCCAGATTGAAGGCCACGGCCGTGGGCACGACGGCCAGCCGCGCCAGCAGCGAGGTCATCACGTAGCCGAAGTAGTAGTAGCTGATGCCGTAGCCCGCCAGCCACGGATCGAGCGACGGGAAGGCCGGGCTGAGCGTCACGCCATTGAGGAAGGCGAACTCCATCGGCTTCTCGGTGTTGGCGATGGCCGGGTTCTGCATCCGTACCCAGACCCACAGGGCGAACACCCCGGCGAAGACCAGCTCGGCGGCCAGCACCGTCCGCCAGTTGGCGCGCAGCCACGCGCCTAGAGCAACGTCGCCCGGTGCGCGCCGCCGGTAGGCCAGCAGCGACGCCGCGCCGACGACCAGCAGCGCCAGGGCGATGCCGCCGCCGTCGTTGCCGGCCAGCCCCAGACTGCCGGCCAGCCAGAAGACGAAGCTGACCAGCAGCAGCCCGGCCGTCTTGATGAAGGCGTAGCCGCGGTCGGCCAGCGGCCGCAACAGGGTGTAGACCAGCGGCAGCGCCACCAGCCCCAAGAGCGTCAGGGCGGCCCACCAGCGGATGGCAGAGAGGAGGTCGGTCATGGGTCAGTGTTCAGTAGGTCAGTAGTCGGTTGTCAGTTGTCAGTTGTCAGTGTCGTTGTCAGTTGTCAGTTGTCGGGCAGTGGTCAGTTGTCGTTGTCGTTGTCGTTGTCGTCGCGTGTCGTAGTCAGTCGTAGTCGTCGTTCCTCATCTCTATCCTAATCCCTAATCCCTACTACCTGGTAGATTCGCGCAAACTCGTCTCGGAACACCTCTTGCAGCGTCCCCTCGGCCACCATCTGGTCGAACTTGAGTTGGCCTTCGGGCCAGTAGTAGGTGTTCTCCAGCGAGCCGACGACGATGTACTCGACGCCGTATTTGGCCAGGATGTTCCGCGCCTCAGCTACGTCCAACGTATTGTAGAACAGGTTCACGTCGGCGATGCGGCTGGTGACGATCGTGTCCGGGGCGACGGCGCGCTGCTGCCGCTGATGCCAGTCCCAACCGACGACCGCCGGCAGCCCGGTGTACATGGCGATGCGCGCGGCGATGGAGCGGTAGGGGTTGCCGCCGTGGGCTTCCATGACCACCGGCGAACCGGCGACGTTGCGTTGCAGCCAGTCAATGGCCCCCATGTCTTCAACAAGGCGCACGGTGCGACTCTGATTGGCGTAGGTGGTGTCGCCGTACTCCACATAGGGCATGAACGCCGCGCCGTCGAGCGTGTTGGGCGCGTCGGGATTCATGCGGATGCCCCACTTGGCCGCCGTGGCCAGCAGCGGGTAGAGCAGCGCGGCGAACAACAGCACGCCCAGCGCCGCCTGCCACACCGTCCGCAGCCGCTTCGTGCGCCGGATCGACGCCCAGGCCCAGACGGCCGCCGGCCCACAGGCCACGCTGAACAGCAGCCAGACCTGCAAGTAGAACTTGAACACGGTGTTCATGCGCCCCACGTCGCCGTCGAGGACGATGATCTCCACCAGCAGCGTCAGCCCCAGCGCGGCGGCCATCAGCGCCAGCACCACCCGCCGCCCCGTCGCCAGCCCCGGCCGCAGCGCCAGCAGCCCGGCGACGACCAGCAGCGGCAGGGCGATGGGCGCGACCCAGTAGCCGCGCACCAGCAGGGCCACGTTGAGCACGACGAACAGCCCCAACGCCAGCAGCAGCCAGCGCCCCCACGGCTCCAGCCGCCGCTTGCCCTCTTCCGTCCACGACGCCGCCCAGGCGCGCAACTCCCGCGCCAGATGGGTGACGACGAAGAAGAGGAACAGGCCGTGGACGACCAGGTAGTTCCAGGCGCGGGTGTAGGAGCCGGGCCAGAGCGAGACGGAGGAGTAGGCCGCGCCGTAGTTGGCCGTGTAGGGCAGGAAGGCCAGCGACGACAGACCGAACAGCGCCGCGGCCAACAGGCCCGCCTTGCCCAGCGCGCGCAGGTTGAGGCCGTCCGTCTGTAGGAAGTAGTAGAAGATAGCCACGCTGCCTAGCAGCAGGTAAGTTGGCCAGTCCCAGGTGTTCGTCGGGCGCAGAACGCCGATGGCCAGCGCGCCACCAAGTAATGTTAGTAGGGCCAAGACCCTCTCCCCCACCCTCTCCCACAGGGCGAGGGGGCCGGCTCCCCCGCGCGGCAAAAAGGGCCACACTGATCGCCCAGCCAAGGGCCAACATCGACAACGGCATGGCGATCATGTGCGCGTGCAGGTCGCCGTAGAGGAAGGTGAAGAACGGGAACTCGGTGATCGGCTGCACTTCGCCGGGGTCGGCGTTGATGGCCCGCGAGGCGGTCCAGAACCAGTCGCCGGGGTAGATGGGCGCGGGTTGGCCGCCCAGCACCTTTAGCCCGCCGTCGAGCGTGCGTGCCGCGCGGCCGATGAGCGGCAACTCCTCCAGCGAGGCCGTGCCCGCGCCATACCAGGCGTTGGCGACCACCGACGGCTGGGCCAGATTGCCCAGCAGCAGGGCCAGCACCACCGCCACCAGCCCGGCCATCGTTGCCTGCCTGTTGTAGCGTGGGTTGCTAACCCGCTCTTCCGCCGTCGCAGAGGGCGGGTTGCCGACCCGCGCTACAACCAGACCGTGGGCCAGACTGAACACCGCCACCCCGGTCATGCTGAACAGCATCGGCAGGATGAGGTTATAGGCCACGGCCGGCATGACGCCCAGCAGCTTGGCCAGCGCGCCAACGAAGACGAAGCCGTAGTAGTAGTAGTTCAGATAGCCGCCGGCCAGCCACGGGTCATAGGGCGGGAAGGTGGTCGAGCGCATGACGGCCGTCAGATAGGACAAGTCCATCGGCTTCTCGCCGCCCCAGATGACGTCCCACACGTCGGGGTTGCCCAGCCGGATGACAACCATCAGCCCGAACAGGGCCAGCCCCAACAACTCGACGAAGAGGATGTAGCCCCGCCGCTCGCGGACGAAGGACATCATCTCGCGCCGCCGCCGCACGAACAGCACCGCGCTCAGCGCCGCCAGGGCCAGCAACGATAGCAGCAGCGTGTCGCGCGTGTGCGGCAGCCACTTTAGACTGGCCGCCAGCCACGTCAGGTAGGAGACGATCAGCAAGCCGAGGATGCGCGCCAGCCCATAGCCGCGGTCGGGCAGCCCGCCCAGGGCGACGAAGGCCAGCGGGAAGGCCACCCAGCCGATGAGCACGACGGCCACAAACCAGGCCACCGCCGCCAGCCACGGGTTGCGCGACAGCGCGCCGTCAATGGCGAATACCTCGCTGAACGTGCCGCCCGCCCGCTGTGTCGCCCAATCGGCGGCCGTCAGCATCATGCCGTTCGTGGCCCGCGTCGCCTCCAGCGGATTCATGACCCGCACCTGGCTCAAATCGACGCTCTCCAGCAAGCAGCGCGTGTTCTCCGGGCTGTAGTTGGCGTTCTTGGCGAAGATCCACACCGGTGGATGGTCGTAGACGCTAAACGCCTCTTCGGCGGCCAGCTCGCCCGGCGGCGGCCAGCCGATGGTTGGCGGCTCGCCCCAACTGACCTGGGCCGACGTGTCGCTGACGTGCAGCGGGCCGAGGCGGGTGTTGCCGTGGAACTGGGCCACCAGGTCGAAGCCCAACTCGCCGCTGAACAGCCCCTCGTAGTAGCGCATCATCAGCGGGTAGGTCAGGGCCATGCGCGGCAGGTTCCACATCGCCCGCTGGCTGCTGATCATGATGTAGTCGGCCTCGTCCAGCCAGGCGATGACCTCTTCGCGCTTCTCCGGGCTGTCGGGGTGGGTCACCGGGCGCTGGCCGCCGGTCACTTCGGTGTAGTACGCGCCATAGGCGTTGCGGCCGTCCAGCCCCACCGGCAGCAGGTCGTCCCAATGCTCGTTGACCAGCAGGCTTGTCCCGGCGCGAATGGGGCCGCCCGGCCCGGCTTCGGCCGTCAGCAGGAAGGGCGTGCCGGCCGTGGCCGGCGTCGGCGGCAACTCGACGATGATCGCCCGCCGCTCGCCGTCCAGTTGCAGCGGATGCTCGACCGCCACCCCGCCGTTGAGGCTGACGCGGATCGACTCGCCGTCGCCCAACGCGGCGCTGGGGTCGGCCGCGGCGTCGAAGTCGGGGTCGCTCAGATAGTTGAAGCGCACGGCGCGAATAAGGCCGTCTTCGGGCAGGTTGAAGCTGAGAAGGAGCGGCGCGTCCTGATGGACGAACTCGAATCCCTTCAGGGGCAGGTGCAACTCGCGTGTCTGGCCGCCGGCCGTGTCGTAGAGCAGCGTCGCCCCGCTGGGCACGTTGTCGTAGATCCACTGTGAAGCGGCGATGCGCGTCATCGGCTCGCGGTAGATCTGCGTGTACATGATCGCCCACAGCAGACTGGGCACAACGACGACCGCGGCCAGCCCGATCACCAACGCCTGCCGTATGCGGGTGGCGCGTGGCGTGGCGTGCCTCTCCCGGGGGGGGGGGGGGGGGGGGGGGCGAAGGGGGGTGGCGCGTGGCGCGTGGCGAGTCGCGCGTCGCCCTCGCCGGCTGACAACTGACCTACTGACCACTGACCTACTGACCTACTGACCACCGCCCACTTCCACAACTGCACAATCGCCCACCCCGCCAGCACAAACAGCGTCGGGTAGATGGGCAGGAAGTAGCGCACCGACTTCACCCAGCGCGTGCCCATGAACAGGAAGTACAGCAGCGTCCACGTCAGCGGGATGGCGTGCAGCATCCACTCCGGGTAGCTCCAGTGCGTCGCACTTTCTTGAGTGCGTCGCACTTTCTTGCCAAGTGAACTCACCCCCCGCCAGGCCGCCCAAGCCACCGCAAACCAGGCAAACAACCCCGCCGTCAGCCCCATGCCATAGAGGATCATGTTGCTGAGCGGGAAGAGGATGGCCGGCCGGTCGACCCACTGGATGGCCGGCGGGAAGGACGCTTCCGGCGCTTGCAGCCGTTGAATCTCGGCCATGTTGGCCAGGAAGGCGGGGTTCAGGCCGATGACCGACTTAAGCGCTACGACAAAGGCGTTGGGCGTCTCGCCCGCCTCGGCCGCCGCGTCGCGCACCATCTGCGCGTCCGTAAACGCATACGGCTGCGCCAACCGGAAGGTGATGATCGACACCACCGCCGCCAGCGCAATCCCCACCACCGCCCGCTCCCAATCCCGATTCCGATTACTGAATACTGAATACTGACCACCTGAATACTGGCCGCGCCGTGCTAACCAGATCACCGCGCTAACCCCAATCACCACCGCCAACGGGGCCACATTGACCCGCGACGCCGCCGCCAACCCCAGCATCAACCCGAACAGCGCCCACCAACGCAGCCGCCAGCGCGGTTCGGCGTCGCCCAGCGTCGCGGCGCGCACGGCGGCGTAGAGGCCGGCGGTGACGAAAGCTGTGGCCCAGTTGTCCATCGTGAAGAAGTGGGACTGCTGGATGGGCATAACGGCCAGGGCCAGCAGCAGGGCGGCGAACAGCCCGGCCCGCCAGTCGTAGAGCCGCCGGGCGATGAGGAAGGTGAAGAAGACGGCCACGAGATCGACCACGGCCGACAGGAAGCGGCCGACCAGTTGGATGCCGTCGTAGCCGCTGTAGGTGTGGCTGCACCAGGCCGGCGGCTGCCCGGCGCCGGCCGAGGCCGCGTCGCAGATGCCCGTGGCCCACTCGGCCAGGTAGCGCGTCACGGTCATCGGGAAGTTGCCGTAGACGTAGAGCGAGTAGCCGAAGTTGTAGGGGTTGAGGGTCGAGGTGGAGGTGCGCAGGTAGTCGAGCGGGTTGTCCACGCCGCTGACGGCGCTGCCGACCATCGTCAGGAAGCGCTCGTCGGGGTGCAGATGGCTGCCGCTGTCCCAGTTGAGGCCGACAAAGCGGAGGTAGGCCCCTAGGGCCAGGATGATCACCAGAGCCACGACGACGGCCGCCTCGACCCGCGAACGGGCGCGGGACGGCGCGGCAGCGGTATCCGCCGGGGGAGGGGGCGTCAGGGGCGCGGCCGTTTCCGGGGCGGCGCGTTCAGTTTGGTTGTCCAGGCCGGTCACACTCATACGCACAATGCCGATGTCATCTGCCGTGTCGCGTTGCAGCGGTTCGCGGCGGCCGTCACCGAATCGCCACCCACTCAGCGCGCAATCTCATGTTTATACACAACATGCGCCTTTTCCGCGTAGTTCTTTTGACTGATTCTAAGGGAAGTTGTCGGTTGACAGTTGTCAGTGGTCAGTGAGTCAGTAGGCCAGTATTCAGTAGGTCAGTATTCAGTGTTAGTCGTTGGTCGTTCGTTCTGAATTCCTAATTCGTAATTCCTAATTCGCAATTCCCAATTACTCCCCCCCCGACACCGCAATCAACTCCTCCAACGCCGCCCGGTCAACGACGGTGACGCGGCGGCCGTTGACGCGAATCCAGCCGGCGCGGCGGAAGCGGCCGAGGGCCTTGTTGATGCTGACCCGCGTCGCCCCGGTCATCTCGGCCAGGTCGGTCTGGGTCAGCGATAGATCGATCAGCGTGCCGTCCTGCATCTTGCGGCCGTACTGCTCGGCCAGATTGAGCAGCACCCGCGCCAGCCGCCCCGGCAGGTCGAGAAAGAAGATGTCGGCCAACTGCGTATTGAGCCGGCGGATGTGGCGGGCCAGCGTCTTCAGCACGTGCAGGGTGAAGTCGGGGTTGTCGCTGAGGTAGGTCATGAACTCGCCGCGGTGGAGCGTCCACGTCTCCGTCGGCTCCAGGGCCACGGCCGTGGCCGAGCGCGGCGAATCGTCCAGCAGGGCCATCTCGCCGAAGAAGTCGCCCGGCCCCAGAATGGCCAGCACGACCTCCTGGCCGTCGGAGGTGGTGTGGCTGATCTTGACCTTGCCGCGGCTAATGAGATAGAGCAAGCCGCCGGGGTCGCCCAGATGAAAGATGACCTGATTGGGGCCAAAGCGCCGCGGCACGAGCTTACCGGCCAGTTCACCGGCGTGGTCTTCGTGCAAATTGGCGAAGAAAGGCACGCCCTGAAGGGCCTGCGCGGCGTTACTGTCGCGTGCCGCCATCTCCTGTTTCTCCCTTTTCTCCCGCTACTTCCGCTTTCTCTTCCGTTACTTCTCATTCTACAGCTTTCGCCGCCGTTCGCAACCAAGCGACGGCCGCTTCGAGCGCCGCGGCCACCGTCGTCTCATCGGCCGCCGGGCCGCCCCCCTGGGCCGACGTCGGCCCGCCGCCGCCGCGCGCCCCGCCCAGCGCCGCCAGCGCCGGCTTGATCGCCTCGCCCACGTGGGCGAAGCCTGGCCCCCCTCGGTTGGGCGAGCGAAGACCAGTTGCGCCCGCTCCCCGGTCACGCCCAGCAGGGCCACCGCGCCGCCGGCCGTCAATAGGGTGGCCAGTTGCCGCGCCTCGTCCATCTCGCGGCCAACCAGCACCCGGCGCACGACCCGCGCCCCACCGACCGTCTCGGCCCCGTCGAGCAGTTGCCCCGCCTCCAGCGCCAGCCGCGCCCCGCGCTCGCGCTTCAACTCCAGCCGCAACTGCCGCGCCTCCTCCTGCAACCGGGCCAGCGCCGCCGGCAGGTCGTCGATGCCCGTGGTCAGCGTCGCGCCAAGTTGTTGCACCACGTCGTGCTTCAGCCGGTAGTCGGCCACCGCCCGCCCGCCGCAGACGAACTCCACCCGCGTCGCCGCGCCGCGCCGCTCCGTCTTCAGCACCTTGACCAGCCCCACTTCGGCCGTGCCCGCCACGTGCGTCCCGCCGCAGGCCGTCAGGTCAAAGCCCTCGATGTCCACCAGCCGCAACTTACCGTCGCGCCCCGGTGGCAGCTTGCGCAGCGGCAGGCCGGCCGCCGCCTCGCGCGCCACCTCGCTGGCCCGCACCGGCCGGTTCTGGGTCACGACCTCGTTGGCCAACTGCTCGGCGGCGCGCACCTCTTCAACCGTCAGTTTGGCGCAGCCGAGGTCGATGGTCACGCTCTGCCCGCTCAGGTGGAAGCCGATCGTCTCCGCCTCGGCCGTGCGGATGAAGGCCTGCGACAGGATGTGCTGGCCGGTGTGCTGCTGCATGTGGTCGAAGCGGCGCGGCCAGTCAATCTCGCCCGTCGCCATGCCCGGCGCGATGGCCGCATCGAGCACGTGCAGCACCGCTTCGTCGCTCTCGCGCACGACAACGTCTACCACCCGCGCCGTCTGATTCCCCTGTTTCAGACGGCCGGTGTCATGCGGCTGCCCCCCCGACGTGGGGTAGAAATAGGTCAGCGACAGCCTCACCGCCGGCCGCCCCGCGATCTCCGTCACCTCCACCACCTCGGCCGCAAACTCAACCGTGTAACTATCCCAATAATAAGCCCGCTCGCTCATTCTTCCCCTAGCCCCTAATCCCTAATCTCTAACCCCTAATCCCTAATCCCTCTCTTCCAGCCAACTCCCATTATCCCGCTCCTCCCCCGTCTCCGGCTCACTCTCCGGCGCGGCCTCGGGCAGCGTCAGGTTGAAGCGCGCCCCGCCGCCGGGGGCGTCGTCGACCCAGATGCGGCCGCCGTGGGCCTCCACCGCCAGCCGGCAGAAGGCCAGCCCCAGCCCCAACCCCTTGGACGACGAGTCGCTCTTGATGCGCCGGAACTTCTCGAAGATGATCTCGCGGTACTCCTTGGGGATGCCGTTGCCCTGGTCGCTGACCGAGATCAGCACCTCGCCGTTGTCGATGGCCCGTCCTTCGACGGTGATCTGTTCGCCGTCGCGGCTGTACTTCAGGGCGTTGTCGAACAGGTTCAGCAGGACGCGACTGATGACGTTCGGCTCGACGTAGAGCGGCGGCAGGTCGTCGGGCAAAAGGCGGTACAGGACGACGCCGCGCCGGGCGAAGTTTGGCTCGTCCATCTCATAGGCGTCGGCGATCAACTGGGGCAGTTCGATGGCCGACTGCTGCCCCACCGGCTGCCCCGCCTCCAGCCGGCTGATGTCCATCAGCGAGGCGATGAGGCGCTGTAACTGGCCGCTGCTGCGCGAGGCGATGTCGAGCAACTCCAGGGTCATGGCGTCGCCGTCGCTGCCCATCTGCATCCGCAGCAACTCCAGAGTGGAGATGACGTTGCCCAGCGGGCTTTGCAGATCGTGGAGCAGCATGGCCGTCAAGTCCTGGCGCATCTCCTCCAACTCGACACGGCTGGAGATGTCGTGGTAGATCCACTGCCACGTCCCTTCGCGGCCGGGCGTCAGGCGGCGGGCGCGCACCTCGACGGTCAGCGTCACCTGCCGCGGCCGGTTGTCGCGCACCCGCCCGGCGATGACCCGGCTCTGGAAGCTGCTGGCCCCCGGCCCGGTCAGCTTGCTCACGTCGGGCAGCGGCTCGGCCGGGTGGTGCAGGTCGCGGATGTTGGCCTCCAGCAGCGCCTTGCGGTCGATGCCGAAGAAGCTGAGCGCCTGGCGGTTGCCGTCCAGAACCTTGCCGGTGTGGTCGGTCAACAGGATCGGGTCGAAGCCCTCGGAGAAGACGTGGCGGAAGCGCGCGTCGGCGTTGAGCGCCAGGCCGGTGGGGTCGAGATGAGGGAGAAGCGTCGTTTCGCTGCCCATACTGTATCACCTAATCAGAAAGTTTGATCCGCAGATTGGGCAGATTCGGCAGATTTAAGAAGCTCACGCAAAGGCGCGAAGGGGCGAAGGCGCAATGAAGAGAAGCTTGCCTTCTTTTTCTTCTTGGCGCCTTGGCATCTTTGCGCCTTTGCGTGAGCCTCTTTCCAATCTGCCCAATCTGCGGATCATATCTCACACCAGTTGCAGACTCGGCACGACGTCGAGGTCGAGCGAGTCGCGCCGGCCGCGGATGAAGTGGAAGTGCGCCGCCGCGCCGATCATAGCCGCGTTGTCGGTGCACAGCGCCAGCGGCGGCACGCGCACCGGCAATGCCAGCCGGGCGCGCATCGCCGCCCGCAGCGCACGGTTGGCCGACACGCCGCCGGCCATGTGGACGGCCGTCGCCCCGGTCGCCGCGGCTGCTGCCGCCGTCTTGCTGACCAGCGCGTCGACCACCGCCGACTGAAAGCTGGCCGCCAGATCGGCCGTCGGCATCGCCGCCGTCGAGTGGTACTGGCTGACCTGGCGCACGACAGCCGTCTTCAGGCCGCTGAAGCTGAAGTCGTACCCCTGATCCATGACCGCCCGCGGGAAGCGGAAGGCGGCCGGGTTGCCTTTGTCCGACGCCGCGTCGATGGCCGGCCCGCCGGGGAAGGGCAGCCCCAACAGACGGCCGACCTTGTCGAACGCCTCGCCGGCGGCATCGTCGAGCGTTGCCCCCAGCAGCCGGTATTGGCCGTGGTCGGTCATCAGATATAGCTCAGTGTGGCCGCCGCTGACGACCAGCGTCAGCACCGGGAAGCGGATGTGCGGCGCTTCCTCGGTCAGCCACAGCGAGTAGATGTGCCCCTCGATGTGGTTGATGCCCAGCAGCGGCAGGTTGCGGGCCACGGCCAGCCCCTTGGCCATGTTGACGCCCACCAGCAGCGAGCCGACCAGCCCCGGCCCGCGCGTCACGGCCACGCAGTCGAGATCGCCGAAGCCCAGGTGGGCCACGCGCATCGCCTCTTCGACCACGGGGTGGATGACCTCCACGTGGCGGCGCGAGGCCACTTCGGGGAAGACGCCGCCGTAGCGGGCGTGAATCTCCGTCTGGCTGGCGACGACGTTGCTCAGGATGGTCACGCCGTTGGCGATGACCGCCGCCGCCGTCTCGTCGCACGACGTTTCGATGGCCAGAATCCGCGTCGATTGATCGGTCGTTTCCATATGACTTTCCGAAGATGAAACCACAGATTACACAGATTTCAGAATTATCATCCGCAGATTGGGCAGATTGGGCAGATTTCAAGAAAAGAGATTCTCTGATTCTGATAATCTGCCCAATCTGCCCAATCTGCGGATCATCCCTCTTGAATCAGTGGTTTCCTTATAGTGGCCCGCGCCACAGCGTCGAGCAGCGCGCCGGCCTGGCCGGGCAGGACGGTGCGCGGGTCGAGCAGCAGCCGGTCGCCGGCGATGCGGCCGACGACGGGCATGGCCGCCGCCCGCAGCCGCGCCGCCAGGTCATCGGCGCTCAGTCCCTCGGCCGCGATGGTCACCAGTCGCGTCGGCAGCGTCGCGCCGGGCAGGCTGCCGCCGCCGATGCGCGACTCCCCGGCCACGACCGCCGCCCTGACGCCCCCCCCAGCCGCGCCGCCCACGCCTCGGCCTCGGCGGCGATCTCGTCCAGCGGCCGGGCGATCATCCGCCACACCGGCACGCGCTCCGGCTGCCCGGCCAGGTAGTGGCCCAGTGTGGCGGTCAGGGCCGCCAACGCCATCTTGTCGGCGCGCACGGCGCGGGCCAGCGGGTGGCGCGCCAGTAGGGCGATGGCCTCGGCCCGGCCGACGAGGATGCCCGCCTGCGGCCCGCCCAGTAGCTTGTCGCCGCTGAAGGCCACCACGTCGGCTCCGGCCCGTAGCCCGTCGCCCACCGTCGGTTCCGGGGCCAGGCCGTGGGCGGACACGTCCAGCAGCGCGCCGCTGCCCTGGTCGAACAGCAGCCGCAGCCCACGCTCGCGGGCCAGCGCCGCCAACTCGGCCATCTCCGGCTGGGCGGTGAAGCCGACGATCCGGTAGTTGGAGGTGTGGACGACCAGAATAGCCGCCGTGCGCTCGCTGATGGCCGCGGCGTAGTCGCGTAAGTGAGTGCGATTGGTCGTGCCCACTTCGACCAGACGCGCCCCCGATTGGGCCAGCACGTCGGGAATGCGGAAGCCGCCGCCGATCTCCACCAGTTGGCCGCGGCTGATGATCACTTCGGCGTCGCGGCACAGGGCGGAGAGCATCAGCAGCACGGCGGCGGCGTTGTTGTTGACCACCAGCGCCGCCTCGGCCCCCGTCAGCCGGGTCAGCAGCCGCTCGACGTGGACGGCCCGCGAGCCGCGCCGCCCCTCGTCGGCGTCGTACTCCAGCGTTGAGTAGCCGGACGACACCGCGGCCACGGCCGCCAGCGCCGCTTCGCTCAGTGGCGCGCGGCCTAAGTTCGTGTGGACGATGATGCCCGTGGCGTTGATGACCGGCCGTAGCGTTGGGGCCAGCAGCTCTTCGACCCACTCGCGCCCGATGGCGACGAGATCGGTGTCCGACGGCGCTTCGTCCAGCCCGCCGTCGCGCAGGGCCGCGCGTGCTCCGTCCAGCGCCGCCCGCAGCGCTTCGGTGGCCAGACCGCGCCCGAAGCCGGCCACCAGTTCGTCGCCCCCCGGTGCGCGCAGCAGGCGATCCACGCTTGGCAGGTCGCGCAGCGCCGTCTGAACGGCCGTCGCCTGGCGCTCCACTAGGGCGCCCCTTGCTGCTGCACGCTGGCGGCGCGGGCGCGAATTTGCAGCACGACTTCAAAGAGAATGAGCACCGCCGCCACCAGCGCGGCCACGGCCACGCCCAGAGTACGATTCATTTGCAGCCACAGGCAGAAGGCCACCCACAGCCCCACCCATAGGGCCTGGCGAATGACAGTCAGAAACGAGGGCGGCTCGTGGCGCGCTTCGGGCGGCAGCAGCCGCTTGTTGAGGTAGTAACTGAACGGCAGGGCCAACCCGGTGACGGCCACGACGACCGAGGCCAGGAAGGCGATGATGATGTCGCCGTTGGCCGCCGCCAGCAGCATGGCCGCGTCCACCCGCTGCTGCGCCGTGGCTCGCACCAGTTCGATCCGCGTCACGTCGAACGGCCACATCGTGTTGACGATGCGATCGACGGCCAGCACGCCGAGCAGCATGAGGCCGGCGCTCAGGGCCAAAACGGGGACGACTCCCAGGCGGCGGACGAATCTGTGCATGGCCGGATTATACACCATTTGCCCGATCGCGTTGCCGGAGCAGGTGGAGCAGCGCCCGCGCGTAGGCTTCACCGGCCGCCGGCGCGTCGAACGACAGCGTTTCGCCCTGCCGCTCGATGGTGCAGCGATAGCCGCCGGCGGCGCGCGTGTCCAACGTCAGCCCGGCCGCGCTGTCGTCGCCGCGCAGCCGCGCCACCAGCGCCTCGCGCAACTGCTCCTCGGTCGGCAGCCAGACGAGCTCGTGCGAGTAGATGTAGTCCAGCGCCCACTCGGCCGCGCCGTGGAAGGCCACCGCCGGCCAGCCCTGCACCAGTTCGGTGAAGGCCACCATGTCGGCCAGGACGAACACCCGCTCGTCCATACTATGGTCGGGGATGGCGAAGAAGTCGTGGGTCTTCGTCTGCCACACCAGCCCCGCCTCCTTCAATTCCACAGCCAGAGTTAAGGGTATCATGCGTTCTCCCAGGGGTTGAGCATCGTCTGGATCAGAATGGGCGTGCCAATCTTGATGTTGGCCCGGCGCGTCACCAACCACAGGACGAGGTCGGCGATGTCCTCCGGGTAGAGACAGCGCTCATGATCAAGCCCGGGCATGTCCTGCGACATCTCGGTGACGGCCATGCCCGGGCAGATGGTATTGACCCGAATCCCGTGCGCCTGGTTCTCGCGCTGGATCTACTCGCCCAGCGCGTTCAGGGCGAACTTGCTCAGGCCATAGCCGCCGTCGCCCTCGTAATACTCGATGCCCGACTCCGGAACTGATGTTGATGATGTGCCCTTCGCGCTGCTGGCGCATGATCGGCAAGACCGCGCGGCTCATCAGGAATGGCCCGCGCAGATTGACGGCGATGACCTTGTCCCAGGCCGCCACGTCGTAATCGTGAATGTGGCGCCCCAGCCGCCAATGCCGGCATTGTTGACCAGAAAGTGGATCGCGCCGAAACGCTCCAGCGTGGCGGCGACGACGCGCGGCGTCTTCCTGGCGCGAAACGTCGCCGGTATGGCCAGCGCGTTCCCCGCCGCGACCGGATGGCCTCGGCCACCCGCGCCAGCGCCGCCTCGCGCCGGCCACAGATGACGACGTTGACGCCTTCAGCGGCCAGCGCCCGGGCGATTCCTTCGCCGATGCCGCTCCCGCCGCCGGTCACGATGGCTGTCTTGCCGGTCAGTTTGTTCATTTGCCGCCTATGCTCCTTGTGCTCTGTCGCTTGCCCGCCGCCCGTCTCGCCCCTATAGTTGCAGTGATGAGCGCGTTGCCGGCCAATTTTACCCACTTGCACGTGCATTCGCATTTTACGTTGCTGGGCGCGACGCCGTCGCCCGACGAACTGGTGGCGCGGGCAACGCAGGATGGTTTGCGGCAACTGGCCCTGACTGACGCCAACGCCCTCTTCGGCGCGGTCGCCTTTGCCCGCGCCTGCCGCGCCGCCAACGTCCGGCCCATCATCGGCCTGACCGCGGCCGTGGCCCTGCCCGCCGCCGAACTGCCGCCCGACGCCGGCGCGCCCTGCGGCCGTCTCGTCCTCCTGGCCACCAACCCGGCCGGCTACCGCTCGTTGTGCCGCCTGGCTTCCCTCTATCAGGCCGACTCCGACCGCGCCCGGCGGCAGCGCGGCGGCTTCGCCTGGGGCGAGTTGCGCGACCACACCGACGGCCTGATCTGCCTGACCGGCGGCCGGGCCGACTGGCTGGAGCGCTTTCTGCGCGCCGGCAATCGCGGCGCGGCCACGCGCTACGTGGCCCAACTGGGCGGCCTGTTCGACGCCCGCTGCGGCCTGGCCGTCAGCCCCGACCTGCTGGGCGGCCCGCTGCGCCCTCTGGCCGACGAGATTATCGCCCTCGGCCGCCGCTTCGGCCTGCGCGCCGTCGCCGCCCAGCCCATCTACTGCCTCGACGCCCGGCAGCGCCCGCAACTGCGCCTGCTGGCGGCCATTGATGCCAACTGCTCCGTGGCCGGCGTGGACGCCGGCGCGCTGCCCGATTGCGGCGACGTGGCCAGCCCGCTGGCGTGGCCCGCGCCGGACGAATTCGCCGCTGCCTATGCCGAGCGGCCGGAGCTGCTGGCCGCCGCCGGTGAAGTGGCCGACAGTTGCGGTGAGGCGCTGCCCGACGGCCGCCTGCTCTGGCCCGCCCTGCCCGGCCGGCCGGCGGCCGAGCAACTGGGCGAAGCCGCCGCCGCCGGCCTGACCGCCCGCTATGGCGACGAGCCGTCACCGGCTGTCGCCGCCCGCCTCCAGCGCGAGATTGCCGTCGTGACCACCTACGGCTACGCGCCGCTCTTCCTGCTGGTGGCCGACCTGGTGCGCTTTGCCCGCGCGGCCGGCATCCCGGTCAGCACCCGCGGCAGCGTGGCTAACTCGCTGCTGGCCTACTGCCTGGGTATCACCACCGTCGATCCCATCGCCCACGATCTGCTATTCGAGCGCTTCCTGAACCCGGCCCGCCGCAGCCCGCCCGACATCGACCTCGACTTCTGTAGCCGGCGGCGCGATGAGGTGCTCGACTACGTGCGCCGCACCTACGGCCCCGACCGCGTGGCCCTGGTCAGCACCATGACCACGCTCCAGCCGCGCTCGGCCGTGCGCGAGACGGGCAAGGCCCACGGCCTGCCCGATGCCGTCCTCTCCGCGCTGGTGGCTGTCCTGCCCCACGGCTGGCACCCCGACCCGCGCCGCCGCTCGACCGAGACAATCGAGGACGTGTTGCCGACCATCGCCGACCCCAACCAGCGCGAGGTCGTGCGCCTGGCCTACGAACTCGTCGGCCGCCCCCACCACGCCGGCCTCCACCCCGGCGGTCTGGTCATCACCCCTGGCCCGCTGACCGACACGCTGCCGGTGCTGCTCTCGCCCAAGGGCTTCCTGGCTACCCAGTATGAGCACGGCGACGTGGAGGCCATCGGCCTGCCCAAGCTCGACCTGCTGGGCATTCGCGCCCTGACCGTGCTGGCCGATGCCGTCGAACTGGTGCGCCGCCACCACGAACCCAACTTCCACCTTGGCCAAATCCCGCCCGACGACCCGACCACCGCCGGCATCCTCAGCGCCGGTGACACCATCGGCGTCTTCCAGTGCGAATCCGACGGCGCGCGGCGCACGTTGCGCCAACTGCGCGCCCGCAACGTGGCCGACCTGGCCATCGCCGGCGCGTTCTTCAAGCCCGGCCCGGCCATGGGCGGCATGGCCCGCGCCTTCATCGCCCGCTACCGCGGCCAGGAGGCGGTGAGCTATCTGCACCCGGCCCTGGAACCGATCCTCGGCCGCACCCAGGGCGTGCTGCTCTTCCAGGAGCAGATCCTGCGCATCGCCGTGGAGATCGCCGGGCTGAGCTGGGCGCAGGCCGACGGGTTGCGGCGCGGCATCAGTCGCTTCCGGGCCAGCGAACTGGAGGCACTGGCCGCGGCCTTCGCCGACGGCTGCTGCCGGGCCGCGCCCGATGGCCCCGGTTTCACGCGCGAGCAGGCCACGCGCCTGTGGGAGCAGATCGTGCCCTTCGCCGGCTACGGCTTCAACCAGGGGCACGCCACGGCCTACGCCGACGTCAGCTATCGCTCGGCCTACGTGCGCGCCCACTGGCCGGCCGAGTTCCTCTGCGCCCGGCTGGCCGACGCCGGCGGCTTCCACCACCCGGCGGTCTACATGGCCGAGGCGGCGCGGCTGGGCATCGCCGTCCGGCCGCCGCACGTCAACTTCAGCGACCGCGCCTTCAGCCTGACCTATGAGCACGCGCCCGATAGCGAGCAGCCGGTGCTATGGATGGGGCTGGGGCAGGTGCGTGAATTGCGCGCCGCGTCCATCGCCGCCATCTGCGCCGAACGGGCCGCCGCGCCCTTTGCCGGCGTCGGCGATCTGCTGGCCCGCGTGCCGCTGACGCCCAAGGAGATCGATCATCTCATCCGCTGCGGCGCGCTTGACGGCCTGGGGGCCAGCCGCCGGGCCATGCTGGGCCAGGCCAAAGCGGGTCGCGGCGGGGCGCGGCAGTTGCGCTTCGACTTCCTGGACGAGCCGACGGCCGCCGAATCCCCCGCCGAGCGCGTCGCCTGGGAGACGGAACTGCTGGGCCAGCCGCTCAGCGTCCACCCGCTGGCGCTGTTAAAGCTGCCGCGCGGCACAATTCCATTGCGCCGGCTGCCCAACGCACACGGCAAGCCGGTCACGGTCTGCGCCGTACGTGTCCCCGGCTGGCCGGGCGGCGGCGGCATGTTCATCGGCGATGGCGAGGCATTGGTCGTGGCCCGGCTGGACAAGAGCCTGGCCGCCGACCGCAGCCGGCGGCCGTACTGGCGGCCGCTGCGTCTCAACGGCAGTTGGCGGCGCGATGAGTGGGATGGGGGGTGGTTGCAGGTGGAGGGGATTGAGGTGCTATGATGGGTGCAACCGCTTGGTGCATCCCACTTTCCGAAGTGGGTTGCACCTTCCGGGCGTGGGCGCGAAAGAAGGTGCGAGGCACTTCGGAAAGTGCCAGGCACTGGGAGTGGATAGGAGTAATAACGATGAAAACAAAAGCCGTGGCATGGGTGTTTTTGTGTTCGCTCTTACTCGCTTTGGCGGCCTGCGCCCTGGGGGCTGACGAGGGCGACAAGGGCGGCGACCTGGGCGAGGGAGGGGCCGAGGCGACGGGCGGCGGCATCACCTGGCGGCGCGAAGGCGGCATCGCCGGCTTTTGCGACGTGGTCACAATCACCCTCCCTGACGAGGCCACCGTGTCCAGTTGCGCCAGCGACCCGCCGCAGGTACGCGAAGAACTTGAGTTGACCGCCGAGCAGGCCACTCGCCTGCAAGCGCTGATCGACAGCCTGGCCTCCTTCGACCGCGAAACGTCCGACCCGGGCACGGCCGACGCCATGACCATCACCATCGTTTTCCTGGGCCGGGGCCAGGCGCAGCCTAGCGCCGACGATGTGGCGGCCATTGAGGCGCTGGCGGCCGAGGTGTTGCAGACAGCTAACGAGTAGGCCCGATTTACGAATCGGCCCGAACGGGATATGATTGGGTTGAATCTGCGCTGCCCTCGGACCGAATGAGATGAAAGATCGCCCGTTCCTACTCAGTGGCATCCTTGGCCTGGGCGCGGTCATCATGACCTTGGCCCTGTCGCTCGTCGGCCCGCGCCCGACCGCGCCGCTGCCCGCCGGCTTCATCACGCCCGTCCTGGCCTTCGAGTTTGCCGAGACCGAAGCCGAGGTCGCGGGCCTTTTTGACCCGGTCGGCCAATCGGCGGGCGACGCCGTCCGCGCCGACATGGATCGCGTCAACCGCCTCGACTTCCTCTACATCGCCCTCTACGGCGGCGGCCTGCTGGCCTTTTCCTGGGTTTGCTTTCGCCTGACCGGGCAGCGCATCTACTTGCTGACCGCGACATTGGCCGTGGCCATTATGGCCGCCGACGTGCTGGAGAATGTGCAACTGCTGGCCATTACCCGCGATCTGGGCGCGCAGCCGATCGATGCTCTGCTGGCCCGCCTGCGTCTCTTTACCTGGCTCAAATGGGGCGGGCTGGCGCTGTGGTTCCTGCTCATGCGTCCTTACTTTCAACACGCCGGGCGCTTTGGCGGCGTCATCGCTGTGGTGAGCCTTCTGCCGCTGCTGCTGGGCATAGCGGCCTTCTTCTGGCCTGGCCTGCTCAGCGAACTATTCGTCCTGGCCATCGGCCTGCTCTTTCTTCTGCTAACGGTCTACGCCTGGCGCCTCCGGCAGCCGAGGCCTTTATTAGTTGCCACCTGACGCGATGGACACGATGGGTCGGCGTCCGTCTGGAAATCTGCTAAATCTGCCCAATCTGCGGATCATACCTTCTTCAATGGAGCAGCATCATGGACTTCTGGCTCAACGGTGAACTCAAGCAGTACGACGGCGACCCCGAGTTGCCGCTCCTGACCTACTTGCGCCTCAACGAGGGCATCATTTCGCCCAAGGACGGCTGCGCGCCGCAGGCCGCCTGCGGCTGCTGCGCTGTGGACCTGAACGGCAAGGCCGTGCTGGCCTGCGTCACGGCCATGAAGCGCTGCGCCGGCAGCCACGTGACGACCATCGAAGGGCTGGGCGACTACCGCCAGAACGTCTACGCCAACGCCTTTGTCAGCAAGGGCGGCGTGCAGTGCGGCTTCTGCATTCCCGGCATGGTCATCCAGGCCAACGCCCTGATCAACAAGAACCCGGAGCCGACGCGCGACGAGATCGCCAAGGCGCTGACGCCCCACCTCTGCCGTTGCACCGGCTACAAGAAGATCATCGACGCCGTCGAGTGCGCCGCCGAGGCCATCCGCAAGGAAGAGGAAGTGCCGCCGCCGCAGCCCGACGGCCGCGTCGGCGCGCGCCACCCCAAGTACCGCGCCGGCGACCTGGTGCTCGGCCGCCACCGCTACGTGGCCGACATCTTCCTGCCCGGCATGCTCTACGGCGCGCTGCGCTTCAGCGACCATCCGCGGGCGCGTGTGCTGAGCATCGATACCAGCGAAGCGGCGGCCATGCCCGGTGTGCGCCGCATCTTCACCGCCGCCGACGTGCCCGGCGAGCGCTTCGTCGGCCTCATCCGCCAGGACTGGCCGCTGATGATCGCCATCGGCGAGGAGACGCGCTACGTCGGCGACGTGCTGGCCGGCGTTGTGGCCGAGACCGAGGCCCAGGCCCGCGCCGCCGTGGCCCGCATCCACGTTGAGTACGAGGTGCTGGAGCCGATCACCGATATGCATGTCGCCCTGCTGAGCGACAGCCCGCCCATCCACCCGGCCGGCAATCTGCTGTCGCGGACGACGGTCAAGCGCGGCGACCTGGAAGGCGCGGAAGCCCGCACGGCCCACTTGGCCCACGGCATCTACCAGACGCAGATGATCGAGCACGGCTACATGGAGCCGGAGTGCGCCATCGGTGTGCCCGCGGCCCATCCAGCGGCCGAGGGCATTGGTGAAGGGCTGAACGAGGGTGTCATCCTCCACGTCCTGTCACAGAGCCAGGGTGTCTACGAAGACCAGGTGCAGATTGCCAAGCAACTTGGCCTGCCGTTGGAAGCGGTGCGCGTGACGCTGGTTCCCAACGGCGGCGGCTTCGGCGGCAAGGAAGATCTGTCGGTGCAGGGGCACGCGGCGCTGATGGCCCACCTGCTCGGCGCGCCGGTCAAGGTCGGCCTGACGCGCGACGAGTCGATCACCATGCACCCCAAGCGCCACCCGATCTGGATGGACTACACCGTCGGCTGCGACGCCGCCGGCAAGCTGACCTTCGTCCGCGTCCAGTTCGTCGGCGATACGGGGGCCTACGCCTCGGTGGGCATGAAGGTGCTGGAGCGGGCCGCCGGCCACGCCACGGGAGCGTATCACGTGCCCGCGGCCGACATCGACGCCTACGCCGTCTACACCAACAACATCCCCTGCGGGGCGATGCGCGGCTTCGGTGTCAATCAGGCCATCTACGGCCTGGAGTGCTGCATCGACGAGCTGTGCGAGAAGGGCGGCTTCGACCGCTGGCAGTTCCGCTTCGACAACGCCCTGCAGAACGGCGACGTCACCTCCACCGGGCAGATCATCGAAGGCGGCGCGGGCGTGCGCGAGACGCTGCTGGCCGTCCGCGACCAGTTCTACGCCGCCAAATACGCCGGGCTGGCCTGTGGCATCAAGAACACCGGCGTCGGCAACGGCATGGCCGACGCTTCGCAGGTCAGCATCACCATCGAAGCGCCCGACCGCGTCATGCTCGACCACGGCTGGACGGAGATGGGCCAGGGCGTCCACACCATCGCCGTGCAGACGCTGTGCCACGAGACGGGCCTTGACCCGACCATCGTCCGCGTGCGCGTGGACACCGCCTCGCGGCAGGAAGCGGGCATGACCACCGCCTCGCGGGCCACGTCGCTGGTCGGCAACGCCACCATCAACGCCGCCGCCAAGCTGCGCGAAGACCTGAAGAGCCACACCCTGGCCGAACTGGTCGGCCGCCGCTACGAAGGGCAGTGGATCGTCGATTGGACGACCAAACCGGGTTACGAGAAGGACGGCAAGGTCGTCACCCACTACTCCTACAGCTACGCCACGCAACTGGTCATCCTGGGCGACGACGGCCGCATCGCCAAAGTCGTGGCCGCCCACGACGCGGGCAAAATCTACAACCCGACCCTGTTCGAGGGGCAACTGGAAGGCTCCATCCACATGGGGCTGGGCTACGCCATCAGCGAGGAGCTGGTGCTGGAGGGCGGGCGGCCGAAGACGACGCGCCTGCGCCAGATGGGCATCCTGCGGGCCAAGGAGATGCCGGAGATGGAGATCATCGGCATCGAAGTGCCCGACCCCTACGGCCCCTACGGCGCCAAAGGCGTGGGCGAGATCGGCCTCGTGCCGACGGCCGGGGCGGTGGCCAACGCGCTCTACCAGTACGACGGCGTGCGGCGGACGAAGTTGCCGATGGCGTTGCCGGAGAGGGAGAGGGTGGTGGTGCGGGCGGGCAACGGCGCAGAGTCATAGCCGCAATGGGCAAACGCATCTATGTGCCCACCCGCGGCCCCGACGACTGGCAGCGGCTGTTGGCCGATCCGGTCAAGCATTGGAAAGCGGGCTATTCGGCGCGGGCGCTGGCCGAGTGCTGGGAGGCGGCGAATGGCTGGCCGCCGGAAGTTGCCGCATTGCTGCACTCATCGCCTGAGCCGGCCTTGAGCAGTGTTGAGCTGCTCCTGGCTATTCCCGAATTCAAGGTCAGCCTGCCGCCGCGGGGCAAGCCGTCGCAGAACGATCTGTTTGTTTTGGGCAGGGCGGCTGACGGCCAACTCGTGGCGATGGCCATCGAGGGTAAGGTTGGTGAGTCATTCGGCCCCACTCTGGCCGACTGGAATAGCGCTGTCACATCGGGCAGGACGACACGCCTTCAATACCTTACCGGCATACTTGGCCTGCCGGACGAACTCCCGCCAACTATCCGCTACCAACTCCTGCATCGCGCGGCGTCGGCGCTCATTTTGGCGACGCAGTTCAATGCCCGGTACGCGCTGATGCTAGTCCACTCCTTTAGCCCGACTCGGATGTGGTTCGAGGAGTATCAGGCATTCGTACAGCTGTTCAACACTCAGGACGCGCGGCCTAATCAGTTGCTATGGCTAGGTGAACGAGATGGAATCGCTTTTTATTCCGGTTGGGTGTCGGGCGAGCTTCAATCTCTCGAGTAAGCGACTTGTGTCGGCCATCAATGGCAATAAATAGTTCAAAGCACGCTCTAGATGAAGATTACGTTGGATTGATAACCTCATCGTGCAAGATGGCATAAATCTCGACGTTATGATGCCGCCCGTTGTTATACCAGGCCCCACGCGCCGTGCCTTCGTGCCTGAAGCCACACTTCTCGGCGACCCGGCGGGAAGCGGTATTGCCTGGATGGATGACGAGCCTGATCCGGTTCATGCGTTTGGTCTCGAACAAGTAGCGCACCAGCAGCGTGACTGCTTCGGTTGTTATGCCTTTGCCCCATGACTCAGATGCATACACCTGATATGAGAGTTCATACTCGTCGAGATAGTTGACCGTCTTGAAGAATTCGATGTGCCCTAGGATTTCGCCGGCTGGGGATACCATCACCAGCATCCCATCATCTTTACCCCAAAAGCCGTCCTCCTGGAAACGATTGCGGAAGGTGGGTTGGGCAACTATACCACGCGGGAAGAAGGCTCCCCGATTGTTGATGTCGGTGTGATAGGTATAGAGCAAGTCAATATCTGTGTCGCGGACGGGACGGAGAATTATGGTCTTGCCATTGAGCATTGCAATATCCCCTTATCGAAATCGCGCGTATAGTAGCCATTATAGGCGCTATTATCGCGATCTCATTACATCGAACTCGGAAAAGGTGTTTGATGCCTAGAACTGTATCAGTCAGCGAAGCCAGGAACCAATTCAACGCACTGCTCGACTGGGTCGTAGAACAGGGCGATGAAGTCGTTATCGAGAGCCGCGGCAAGCCAAAAGCTGCCATCCAATCGTACGCAACATATCAACGGTACATCGCGCTAAGAGAACAGGCGGACATTCACCAGTACTCCGACAAGCCAAGCAATAAGCGGTAACATGCCTATGCCCTACGCCCACCCCCTCCAATTCGGCTACTTCCTAACCCCCGACGCCACCGACCCCCGCGAAGTCCTGCGCCGGGCGCAGGTCTGCGACCGGGCCGGCTATGACCTGATCGGCATCCAGGACCACCCCTACCAGCGCCGCTTCCTCGATACCTGGACGCTGCTGGCCTTTCTGGCCGGGCAGACGGAACGCGTCCGCCTCTTCCCCGACGTGGCCAGCCTGCCGCTGCGTCCGCCGGCCATGCTGGCCAAGGCGGCGGCCTCGCTGGACGTGTTGAGTGGCGGCCGTATCGAGTTGGGCCTGGGCGCGGGCGCGTTCTGGGAGGGGATTCGCGCGTTGGACGGCGCGGTACGCACGCCGGGCGAAGCGGTGGCCGCGCTGGAAGAGGCCATTCACGTCATCCGCCTGCTGTGGAGCGGGCAGCGGGGCGTGCGCTACGACGGCCGCTTCTACAGCCTGCATGGCGCTCACAGCGGCCCCGTGCCCGCCCATCCCATCGGCATCTGGCTCGGCGCGCTCGGCCCCAGGATGCTTAACCTGACCGGGCGGCTGGCCGACGGTTGGGTTCCGTCCTCCTCCTATGTGCCGCCGGCCAAGTTGCCGGAGATGCAGGCGCGCATTGACGAGGGCGCGGCCGAGGCTGGACGCGCGCCGTCGGCCATTCGCCGCGTCTACAATATCATGGGCCGCATCGGCGACAGCCCATCGGCCGAGCCGTTCGCCGGCCCGGTCGCGCAGTGGGTGGACGAGTTGACCCATCTGGCGCTGGAGGTGGGCATGGACACCTTCGTCATCGGCCTGCCTGAACCGCCGGGCGACCAGTTGGAGCGCTTCATGGCCGAGATTGCGCCGCGGGTGCGGGAGAGAACGGTCGCGGTGGGTTGATGGAGTTTAGCCAAATAATGAGGTAGGGGCGGGACAATGCGGCCGACGTATCTTGTCTTGCAGAACGGTGTCGATGCCGCATTGTCTCGCCCTCCACCGGCGGGGGCGAGACAACCGGCGAACAACACTCTGATTATTCGCCGAATTCTGTCGTGCCGGTTGTCCCGCCCTACCTCATTAATTTGCAAAACTTCATAAACCCACCGCTAACGCGGAAGTGCGTTCTAGGAGATTAACCCGCCGGCATACTCACCCGCCCGACGGCCAGCGCCGCGAGTTCGTTCCACCCTCGACGTACTGGTTCATAAACGCAAACTCCACCGTCAGGACAAACAGGATGTAGTGCGCTTGCGGCACATAGGGTGAGGCCCGCACCGCCTGTTCACGGATGGCCGGGTCGTCGGTCAAGGTCGCCCGCCCGCGCACGTAGAACTCGCCCCCGCCGCCGCCCGAATCTTCAACGGCGCAATGGAGAGTATAGCGGCCGTCGCGCTGCAAGTCCTTGCCCTTGGGCGAGGTCGGCTCCATGAACAGGAACAACTGCTCGCCGATGATCGGTGTCACCGGGTGCACGCGCGGGCCGCCGTCGGCGCGCACCGTGCCCAGGTAGGCGACGCCGGTTTGAAAGCGGGCCTGGCCGAAGGCGGCCAATTCGGGCGCTTGTTGTGCGAATTCTGCCCAACTGGTCATCGTTATCTCCTCGCTTTAATTCGCTGTCAGTTGTCCGTCACTTCAGGCAGAGTGGGTTTAATATCCACCACTGGCGTGCCGTCAATCACCTCGATTGGACCAACGAGTAGCCGGTTGCCGGCCATCGCCCGCACGCGCACCCGATGTAGACCCAGCGGGTTAGGCCGATCGGGCGAGCGCGTGTTGAAGACGCCGGTCAGAGGGTTGGCCTCGTTCCATTGTGGGTGCAGCCGTAGCACGTCGCGCCGCGACTGGTGCAGTCAGGTGACGACGATGATCTCATCGCCCACGGCGATGCCCTCTAGCCCCGCGGCCAGTGCGTTATCTACCTCCAGCCAGGCATCGGGCGCGCCTTCGTAGCCCTGATTGGGCGCAGCCAGGCGGTCCGTTAGTGGCGAACGAATGAAACCGATGGGCTGAAGGTGATAGCTGTCGTCGTTCATGCGCCTTGATTGTACCTCCACCACCAACCGCTCCAACTCCCCAAAGTGCGAGCCGCGCCAGTACACCTGGCCGCAACGGCCGCACTGCTGGAACTCGTCGTAGTACAGCTTCGTCTTTGGCTCCAGACGATCCAGCACGGCCGCTTTGTCCACCGGCCGCAGCAGCCCATTGCAGCGCAGACAGCGCCGCCATGCCTCCACCCGGTCTAACAGCCGGTAGCGGCGCAGCACGGCGAAGAGTTGCTGGCGCGGGTCGGTGGAGCGCGGGCAGTAGCCGAACACGACCAGGCTGCGCTTCAGCAGGCCGCGGTCGCGCGTCAGCAGGACGCGGTTCTCGTCGTGGGCGCGCTCGGCCAGCATGTCGTCGGCCGCATCGCCGCCGTAGGCCGTGTCGAAGCCCAGCAGCCGCAACGTGCGCGTCAGCCGGCCGAGGTGGTTGTCGGTCAGGAAAGCCACTGGCTCCGGCAATGGCGGTCGCAGCGCCGGCGCGTCCTCGATGGCGACGCCGCTGTGCTCCGGGTAGACGGCAATGCCGCTACCATCCGCCGGCTGGTGCTCGAAGCCGACCGGCTGCCCGTTGGCCACGATGAGCGCCACTTCGGGGTGGGGCACGCCGGCGGCCTCGATGAGGTGTTTGACCGACTGCGGGCCGTTGTAGGCGTAGGCGAATTCCGCGCCCCGCCACCGCGGCGGCAGGAAGTCGTTTAGCTCATCGTGAAAGTGAAATGTCACTTCAGCCATTGTTCTGAGGTCTTTTCATGTCCCAATTGACTTTGCAGTGCCCCTGCCGCCCTGGCGTTGTTGAACGGGTTCGGCTAGAATGTACTAAATATATATAAGCTACAATTTGTACAGAACTCACTAAACGGAGGTGCATAGCGAATGGAAAAGCAAATGACGATCACTCAGGTGCGCGATGCCATTGGCGAAGTAGTAGACGAGGTCCAGTATCAGAACAACCGCTACATCATCCTCCGCCACGGCAAACCGGCGGCGGCCATCGTGCCGCTCCACGTCTACGAGAATTGGCAATCGAACCGCGAGCGGCTCTTCAGTCTCATCGAGCAGATGCAGGCCACGGCTGGAGACGCCGACCCGGACGAAGTGATGCAACTCGTTTTGGAAGCGCAACAGGCGACTCGCGCTGAGAGCGATGAGCGTTGACATGAAGGCCGTCCTCGATGCCAACGTCTTTGTCAGCGCACTCATCAGTTTGCGCGGCGCGCCTCGGCAAATTATCGATCGATGGCGGGCCGAGGCGTTCGAGCTACTTACCTCAGAGGCCATTCTGCAAGAGATCGGCCATGTGCTGCGCTATCCGAAGATTGCCGCCCTGCACCGACTTTCCGAGCCGCAACTGATGGAGTTCCTGGCGCTTTTGCGCGAGGAAAGTCACATTGTCAACCCGACAGAGACGTTGGCCATTAGCCCCGACGAGTCTGATAACCGCTATCTGGAATGCGCCGTCGCCGGTGATGCGGAGTACGTTGTGAGCGGTGACAAGCGCCATTTGCTACCCTTGGCTGAGTACCGCGGGGTGCGCATTGTCTCCCCCGCGACGTTCCTCATGGCGTTACAACTCGACGAGTGACGCCATCACGCCTGCTCGTTTGCCCAACCCAAACTAATCCGCCCCCGCTCCTTGTCCACCGCCAGCACGTTCACAACGATCACGTCGCCCACCTTCAGCGCCGTCCCCGGCGGCATGGCCCGCTTGTGCAGCAGTCCATCCTGCTTTACGCCAATGTCCACGAACGCGCCGAAGTCGACCACGTTGCGTACCGTGCCGTTGAGCGCCTGGCCGGGCAGCAGGTCATCCATCGACACCACATCGCTGCGCAGTAGCGGGGCGGGCAGGTCGGCGCGCGGGTCGCGGCCGGGGCGCACGAGTTGGTCGAGGATGTCGCTGAGGGTGGGGACGCCCGCGCCCAGTTCGGCGGCCAGCGCCTCAATCGGCGCAGCTTCGCATAGCGAATCAATGGCCGGTTGTGCCACCGCCGGCGGCGCGCCGGCCGGCAAACCTAGCCGCGCCAGCAGCCGCGTGGCCACGCCGTAGCTCTCCGGGTGAATCGCCCCGGCGTCCAGCGGGTTCTCGCCGTCACGGATGCGCAGGAAGCCGGCCGCCTGCTCGAACGCCTTGGCCCCCAGCCCAGCCACGTCGCGCAGCGCCCGCCGGCTGTTGAACGGCCCGTGGGCGTCGCGGTGGGCCACGATGTGATCGGCCAGCTTCGGCCCGATGCCCGACACGTAGCCCAGCAGGGCGGGCGAGGCCGTGTTGACCTCGACGCCGACCTGATTGACCACCGACTCGACCACCGTCGTCAGCGCCCCGGCCAATTGCTTCTGATCCACGTCGTGTTGATAGAGGCCGACGCCGATGCTCTGCGGGTCGATCTTGACCAGTTCGGCCAGCGGGTCTTGCAGCCGGCGGCCGATCGACACCGCGCCGCGCAGCGACACGTCCAGCTCGGGCAGCTCGGCGCGGGCCAGCTTGCTGGCGCTGTAGACGCTGGCCCCGGCTTCGTTGACCATGACGTAGTGCAGTTCAGCCCGTTCGCGCGTCAGCCCGGCCACCAGTTGCTCCGTCTCGCGCGAGGCGGTGCCGTTGCCGATGGCGATGAGCGTCACGCCGTGGCGGACGATGAGCGCCAGCAGCGTCCGTCGCGCCTCGTCGGCCCGGCTGCCGCCGGTGTGGGGATAGATGGTCGCCGTCTCCAGCACCTTGCCCGTCGCGTCAACGACCGCCACCTTGCAGCCGGTGCGGAAGCCGGGGTCAATGCCCAGCACGGTGCGCCCGGCCAGCGGCGGCTGGGTCAGCAGGGCGCGCAGATTGCGGGCGAAGACCTCGATGGCGTGGCGCGCGGCCGTCTCGGTCAGGGCGCGGCGAGCGTCGCGCTCCACGGCCGGCAGCAGCAGCCGCTTGGCGGCGTCGTCCATCGCCAGTTGTAGTTGTTCGGCCAGCGGCGAGAGGCGGTCGGGCCGGAAGGCGGCGCGGGCGGCCAGCAGCCACTCCGCCTCCGGCACTTCGACGGCCACGCGCAGCACCTTCTCCTGCTCGCCGCGATTGATAGCCAACACCTGATGGGGCCGCAGCCGGGGCAAGGGCATCTCGAACTCGTAGTAGAGGGTGTAGACGCCGCGCTCGTCGGCCGCGCCCTCGATGCGCCGTCGCGCGCAACAGGCCGACCTGCATCGCCCGCTGGCGCAAGCGGCCGCGCACGGCGGCGTGGTCGCTAATTGCCTCGGCCACGATGTCGCGCGCCCCGGCCAGCGCGTCCTCGACCGTCGGCGCGGCCTCGCTGACGTAGGGCGCGGCCAGTTGCGCCGCCGTCTGCCGTCCCGCGCGGCTGGGCCAGGATGAGGTCGGCCAGCGGGCCAAGCCCCTTCTCGCGGGCGATACTGGCGCGTGTGCGCCGCTTGGGGCGGTAGGGGGCATAGAGGTCTTCCAGGGCGGTCATGTGGGCCGCGGCCTCGATCTGCACCCGCAGTTCGGCCGTCAGCTTGCCCTGTTCCTCAACCGAGGCCAGCACCACCGCCCGCCGCTCGTCCAGGGCGCGCAGCCGCGCGATCTGTTCGGCGACGTGTCGCAGTTGCTCCTCGTCCAGCGTGCCCGTGGCTTCCTTGCGATAGCGGGCGATGAACGGGATGGTGTTGCCGTCGTCCAGCAGGGCGACGGCCGCGGCGACCTGGTCGGGGCGGACTTGTAGTTCAGCGGCGATGTGACGTTCGTGTTGCATGGTGATATTCTCCGATTGCGTGTCGATCATACGCCGCATTTTCGGCGTGTCCAGACTTGAACGCCCGGAGAAGGAAAGGCGCCCATGCCCTATCAAGTCCTCATCGTCGAAGACGACGAAACCCTACGCGAGACGCTGGAGTACAACTTGCGCAATCAGGGTTACGAGGTGCTCGTGGCCGACAACGGCTACACGGCGCTGGAGTTGGCCCGCAGCCGGCAGCCGGCCCTGATGCTGCTCGATCTGATGCTGCCCGGCATTGACGGCTTCGAGGTCTGCCGCATTCTGCGCAAGGAGATGAGCCTGCCCATCTTGATGCTGACGGCGCGCACGGAGGAGGTAGACAAGATCATCGGCCTGGAAGTCGGCGCCGACGACTACCTGACCAAGCCATTCAGCATGCGCGAATTGCTGGCGCGGGTCAAGGCGCTGCTGCGGCGGGTCGAGTTGATCCGCGAAGATCTGGTCGCCCAGGGGGACGCCCAGCCGGACGCTGCCCGCCCCGCGCTCGACACGCCGCGAACCGAGACGCTGACCTTCGGCAACCTGGCCATTGACGAGACGCGGCGCGAAGTGCGCCTGGACGGCCGCCCCATCCGCGTCAAGCCCAAGGAGTTCGACCTGCTGCTCTTCCTGGCCCGTCACCGCGGCATCGCTCTGTCGCGCGACCTGATTCTGGAGCGCGTCTGGGGCTGGTCGTTCGACGGCAACAGCCGCACGGTGGACGTTCACATCCGCTGGCTGCGCGAGAAGGTCGAGCCGGACCCGGCCAACGCCGCGCGCATTGTCACCGTGCGTGGCATCGGTTATCGTTTTGACGGCTAAAATGATCACCCCGGTCTTTCGCCGCATCGCCATCCCGTTTGGCCTGCTGGTGGTGGCCCTGGCGTTGGGCTTCGACGCCTACGTCACGCGCTCCGGTTGCGCCAGCGTGCCCGGCTGCCCGCCGCGGGCGCTGCTGGTGGTCACGGCGCTGGGGTTGCTGGGCGCCCTCGTGTTGGCCTACCTGGTGGCGCGGCGCACCGTCCAGCCCATGCAGGATTTGGCCGAGGTCGCCCGCCGCATCGCCGCCGGCGATGACACAGCGCGCGTCCTCTCCAGCCGCCGCGACGAATCGGCCGCTCTGATCGACGCCGTCAACCAGATCGTCGATAGCCAGCGCGAGCGCATCAACGAGCTGGTGCAGGACCACCGCCAGTTCTCGACCGTGCTGGAGCACATGGCCGACGGCGTTCTCATCACCGACAACCTGGGCCTGGTGCGGCTGATCAACCCGGCCGCCTGTCGCCTGCTGAAGACCGGCGAAGGCGAGGCTCTCGGCCGCCCCTTCGCCGCCGTCGTGCGCCACTACAACCTGATCGAATTGTGGCAGCGCTGCCGCGCTCAGGGGGGGGAGCAGGTAGAGGCGGTCGACCTAGGGTCGGAGTTCTTCGTGCAGGCGGTGGTCACGCCATTCCAGGAGCGGGGCGCGGCCGGCTACGTCGTCATCTTCCAGGACTTGACCCAGGTGCGCCGGTTGCAAACCATGCGGCGCGACTTCATCAGCAACCTGTCGCACGAACTGCGCACGCCGCTGGCCTCATTGCGCGCTGTCGTCGAGACGCTGCAAGACGGTGCGCTGGCCGACCCGCCGGCGGCCGAGCGCTTCTTGCGCCAGGCCGAGAACGAAGTCAATACCATGACCCAGATGGTCGAGGAGTTGACCGAGTTATCGCAGATCGAGTCAGGCCAGGTGCGGTTGCGGCTCGTGCCGGTGGCTGTTGACCGGCTGATCGACGTGCCGCTGGAGCGCTTGCGGTCGCAGGCCGAGCGGGGTGGGGTGCAGCTCAGCGTCGAAATCGCTGCCGGCGCGCCGCTTGTCCTGGCCGACGAGGAGCGCGTCCAGCAGGTCGTCACCAACTTGCTCCACAACGCCATCAAGTTCACGCCGCCGGGCGGCCACGTCCGGCTCATCGCCGGCGTGTCCGACGCGCCGGGGCGCGAAAGCGAACTCCTCTTTGAAGTGCAGGACACCGGCATCGGCATCGCCAAGGCCGACGTGCCGCGCGTCTTCGAGCGCTTCTACAAGTCCGACCGGGCGCGCACCCGCGGCCAGGGCGGCACCGGCCTGGGTCTGGCCATCGCCCGCCACATTGTTGAGGCCCACGGCGGGCGCATCTGGGTCAAAAGCAAGCTCGGCCGGGGGAGCAGCTTCTTCTTCACCATGCCCATCGCCGGCGATTGACCACCGCCCGCGCCCGTTAACCTCCCGTTTACAAAACCTTAGCCGGACGTTAACCGGACGGTGACTACTCCTTAATAGCGCCATGATAATCTGGGCTGGTATTTGGAGTACGTCACTCTGTTCCTGAACAGCCCGGCCACGCGAGCCACGGCCGGCTCCCCCCTCATGCTGATGAGTTTCCCGGTGGGAGTCATGCCTGCTTGCTGCGGCAAGGTAGCTAGGAGCAGGAGACTATTTTTCCACCAACGTGAGGAGAGGAAAACAATGCGGATTAAGTTGTTAGCTTTGCTTGTTTTGGTCGCGCTCATGGCCGCGGCCTGTGGCGGAACGACGCCGGCAACGACCGAAGAGGTCGTAGCCACGGTCGAGACCGCTGTCGAAGAGGTCTTGCCGACGACCGAAACGGCAGCCGAAGAGGAACCGACGGCCGAGGCTGAGGCGACTGAGGAACCGGCCACGACCGAAGGCGACGGCACGATGCCGATGGCCGACCCGCTGGCCGTTAGCGGCGACATCGTAGCCGCGGGCAGCTCAACAGTCTTCCCGCTGGCCGAAGCGGTGGCGCTGCGCTACAAGGACGAAGGGTTCGCCGGACAGGTGACGATTGACAGCGTCGGCACAGGCGGCGGCTTCGAGCGGTTCTGCCAGACGGGCGAGACCGACGTCGCCAACGCCAGCCGGGCGATCAACGAGGAAGAGACGGCGGCGTGCGCGGCCATCGGCCGGACGCCGATCGAGTTCCGGTGGGCACGGACGCTCTGGCAGTGGTGGTCAGCGCCGAGAACGACTTCGTGGAAGACCTGACACTGGAGCAACTGGCGCTGATCTTCTCGACGGCTGAGAACTGGTCGGACGTGGACGCCTCGTGGCCGGACGAGCCGATTCAGCGCTACATACCGGGCACGGACAGCGGCACGTACGACTACTTCACCGAAGAGGTGTTCCCCGACCTGGCAGACGGCATGGCCAACCCGCAACTGGAGGCCAGCGGCCTGAACCAGAGCGAGGACGACAACGTGCTGGTGCAGGGCGTCGAAGGCAGCCCGTACGCCATCGGCTACTTCGGCTACGCCTACGCCTCGGAGAACACCGACACCCTCCGCCCGGTGATGATCGCGGGTGTGGAGCCGAACGCGGCCTCGGTGGAGGCCAACGAGTACCCGCTGGCCCGGCCGCTGTTCATCTACAGCGACGCGACCATCATGACCGAGAAGCCCCAGGTGGCCGACTACATCAACTTCTTCCTGACCACCGTCAACGAAGAGATCGACGCCGTCGGTTACTTCCCCGCCAGCGACGAAGCGCTCAACGGCGCGCGTCAGGCATGGTTGGTGGCGATGGGTTTGGCTGCGGCAGGCGAGATGGGCGCCGGAGACGGCGCGGCCGAAGAGGCCGAAGAGACCGCCGCCACGGGCGAGATCTGTGAACTCCCCGCTTCCGACCCGTTGGCGGTAAGTGGCGACATCGTATCGGCGGGCAGTTCGACGGTGTTCCCGCTGGCCGAAGCGGTGGCGCTGCGCTACAAGGACGAAGGGTTCGCCGGACAGGTGACGATCGACAGCGTCGGCACGGGCGGCGGCTTCGAGCGGTTCTGCCAGACGGGCGAGACCGATGTCGCCAACGCCAGCCGGGCGATCAACGAGGAAGAGACGGCGGCGTGTGAGGCCATCGGCCGGACGCCGATCGAGTTTCGGGTGGGCACGGACGCCCTGGCAGTGGTGGTCAGCGCTGAGAACGACTTCGTGGAAGACCTGACGCTGGAGCAACTGGCGCTGATCTTCTCGACGGCGGAGAACTGGTCGGACGTGGACGCCTCGTGGCCGGCCGAGCCGATTCAGCGCTACATTCCGGGCACGGACAGCGGCACGTACGACTACTTCACCGAAGAGGTGTTCCCCGACCTGGAAGACGGCATGGCCAACCCGCAACTGGAGGCGTCGGGCCTGAACCAGAGCGAGGACGACAACGTGCTGGTGCAGGGCGTGGCCGGCAGCCCGTACGCCATCGGCTACTTCGGCTACGCCTACGCCTCGGAGAACACCGACACCCTCCGCCCGGTGATGATCGCGGGTGTGGAGCCGAACGCGGCCTCGGTGGAGGCCAATGAGTACCCGCTGGCCCGCCCGCTGTTCATCTACAGCGACGCGACCATCCTGACCGAGAAGCCCCAGGTGGCCGACTTTATCAACTTCTTCCTGACCACCGTCAACGAAGAGATCGACGCCGTCGGCTACTTCCCCGCCAGCGTTGAGGTCCTTGGTGGGGCGAGTTGTGCGTTCGTGACCGCCATCGCTGAGTAATCGAGCGTTCAGCACCAGTCTGCTGAACTAACGGGCGTATGCCGCTCGCGGACATCGACCGCGAGCGGCATACCCATGTTTTGGAGCCGCTTAGGGCGGCGCAAAAGATCGGACGAAATACGTGGTACGCTGGCCCCATCGGGCCTAGAATGGGGGTTATGGAGAACATGGAAGAGGTGACACCGCTGCCCAAATCAACATCCGTCGAGCGCGCGCCGCTGAACCAACTGGCGAAACGGCCGCGCGTTGGCGAGATTATTATCGAAGCCGCTCTGTTCATCGCCGCCGGCATCTCGATCATCACCACCATTGCCATCGTCATCATCCTGATGGAAGAGGCCCTGCGCTTCTTCGCCGACGACCGGGTGAGTCTGGTCAGCTTTCTGACCGAGACCATCTGGCAGCCGGAGGCCAACCACTTTGGCATCCTGCCCCTGCTGAACGCCACCCTGATGATCACGGCCATCTCCCTGCTGGTGGCGGTGCCGCTGGGGCTGGCGTCGGCCATCTACCTGAGCGAATACGCCTCGCCGCGCGTGCGCGGCATCCTGAAGCCGGCGCTGGAGATGCTGGCCGGTGTGCCCACCGTCGTCTACGGCTACTTCGCCCTGACCTTCGTCACGGCCATCCTGCGCGCCGTGCTGGGCAAGGACCTGGTGCAGATCTACAACATCGCCTCGGCCGGGCTGGTCGTCGGCGTGCTCATCACGCCGCTGATCGCCTCGCTGAGCGAGGACGCGCTGCACGCCGTGCCCAATTCGCTGCGCGAGGCGTCTTACGGCGTCGGCGCGACCAAGTTCGAGACGGCGACCAAGGTCATCCTGCCGGCGGCGCTATCGGGCGTGGCCGCGGCCATGGTGCTGGCCGTGTCGCGCGCCTTTGGCGAGACGATGATCGTGGCCATCGCCGCCGGGGCCGGGCCGAAGCTGACCTGGAACCCGTTCGTCTCGGCCGAGCCGATGACCGGCTACATGGTGCGCATCAGCGGCGGCGACCTGAGCTATCAGTCGCTGGACTACAAGAGCATCTACGCCATTGGCCTGGTTGTCTTTGTCGTGACGCTGATACTCAACATCATCAGCCAGCGCGTCGTCGCCCGCTTCCGCGAGGTGTACGAATGAGTCAGCCGCCGCCCGATCAACCATCCGCGGCCCCGGCCGCGCCGGCGACCGACCTGACCACTCTCTTTCCGCAGGGCGAGGGCATCCAGGCCCAGATCGCGCGCCGCCAGCGCAACGCGACAATCTGGCGCTTCGTCTTCCTGGGCGCCACGTCGCTGGCCGTCATCATCCTGACCACGCTGCTGCTGTCGATCATCAATCAGTCGTTCGGCCTGGTGGCCGAACAGACGAACATCCCCGAAACCCAACTCATCGTCAACTACCAGAAGTCGCTGATGCTCGAGGCGAGCAACGTCGCCCTGTCCAGCGAGGACGATGCGGCCCTGGCCGAGGGTATCGCCGCCGACGCGGCCGGCGTGGGGCTGCTCGGCAACGCTTACACTACCCAGAATCAAGATACCCTGCGCGCCCTAAGCATCGGCGGCGTCGCGCCGACGGCCGAGACGGTCCAGAGCGGTGCGTACCCCCTGGCCCGGCCGCTGCTACTCTATACCACCGCCACAACCGTCGCCGACAAGCCTCAGATCGGCGCATTCCTGGCTTACTACCTACAGGTTGCCGACGAGGTCATGGCCGAAATCGGCTACTTCCCGCTCGATGAGGCCACTCTGGCCCAGCAAGAGACCACGCTGCTGGCCCTGCTCGGCGCAACCGAGTTGCCGACGATCGTTCCAGCCGAGTACGAGGGCGACATCGTCATTGCCGGTAGTTCGACGCTCAACCAGGTCACGCGCGAAGTGGCCAAGCGCTTCCGCGCCGAGGGCTTCCAGGGCGCCATCAAGATCACCAGCGTCGGCACCGGCGCCGGCTTTGCCGGCTTCTGCGCCGTCGACGGCGGCGTCGACATCGTCAATGCCAGCCGGACCATCACCCAACTGGAGTTGGAGAGTTGCCGCGCCAACGCCCTGAACCCCGTCGCTACCGTAGTCGGGGCCGATGCCCTGGCCGTCGTCGTCAACGCGCAGAACGACTTCGCCACCGACATCACTCTGGAGCAGGCGGGACTCCTCTTTAGCTCGGCCGTCAACTGGGCCGAGGTCGACGCCGGTTGGCCGGCCGAAGCGATCAACCGCTACATCCCCACGACCGACAGCGGCACGATGGACTTCTTCGTGGCTACCGTTTTTGCCGCGCAAACTCTGGCCGACCTGCCGTATGATTCGCTCGTCACCGTCTTCCAGGCCAACGTCAGCGCCGGCCGGTGTCGCGCCGCCGAGGCCGAACAGCGCTTCTATGCCGACCGCTTCGTGTGCGACACGGAAGAGGCGTTCACCGCCCGCTGCGAAGGGGAAAACCCGACCACCGGCTGCACGCTCGCCCCGCGCGACCATGCCAGCCTGGAGGCTCTGGTGCAGGCCGAGGTCATTCAGCCCGAAGTGTTGCAAGCCTGGTTCCTGGCCGAGTCCATCTTCCGGCGCGATGAGATCGTGGCCACAGCCCTGGAAGAGTACCCCAGCGCCGACGTCCACTTCCGGCGCTGGCTGACGTGGGACTTCATCACCCGGCCGCAGTCGGCCACGCCGGAACTGGCCGGCGTGCGCACCGCCATTCTCGGCTCGCTGTGGGTCGTGGGCATCGGCCTCCTGGCCGGCTTCCCGGTCGGCGTGGGCGCGGCCATCTATCTGGAAGAGTACGCCAACAAGCGTAAGCGCTTCAACAGCATCATTCAGACCAACATCAACAACCTGGCCGGTGTGCCGTCGATCATCTACGGTCTGCTGGGCCTGACGGTCTTCGTGCGCGTGCTGGAGCCGATCACCAGTGGTGCTATCTTTGGCGTGGGCGACCCGACCACGGCCAACGGCCGCACCATCCTCTCCGCCGGTCTGACGCTGGCCCTGCTCATCCTGCCGGTGATCATCATCAGCTCGCAGGAGGCGATCAAGGCCGTGCCGTCATCGCTGCGCGAGGCCAGCTTCGGCCTGGGGGCGACGCGCTGGCAGACGATCTGGAACCACGTCATCCCCAACGCCATCGGCGGCATCCTGACCGGCGTCATCCTGGCCATGTCGCGCATCATCGGCGAGACCGCGCCGCTGGTCGTCGTCGGCGCGGCGACGCTCATCACGTCCGACCCCAGCGGCCCCTTCTCCAAGTTCACGACGCTGCCGATCCAGATTTACCAGTGGACTGCCCGGCCGCAGCAGACTTTCCTGCTCATCGCCGGCGCGGCCATTATCGTCCTGATCATCCTGCTATTCATCCTGAATATCTTTGCCATCTACCTGCGCAACCGCTACGCCCGGCGCATCGGTTAGGCCAGGGGAGTTTCTGTCCATGTCCAACGTTGCCACCTATTCCACCAATGGCGGGCCATATGCCATCGAGGCTCAAGACCTGAGCATCTACTATGGCAGCTTCCGCGCCGTTAAGAACATCAATCTGCGCTTCCCGACCCACAAGATCACGGCGCTCATTGGCCCCTCCGGCTGCGGCAAGAGCACCGTTTTGCGGGCCTTCAACCGCATGAATGACCTCATCCCCATCTCGCGCGCCGAGGGGGTTATCCTGTTCCACGGCAAGAACATCTACGACCATGACGTGGACCCGGTCGAAATCCGCCGTCGCGTCGGCATGGTCTTCCAGAAGCCCAACCCGTTTCCCAAGACGATCTACGAGAACGTCGCCTGGGGGGCGCGCATCAATGGCTTCAAGGGCAGCAAGACCGACATGGATGCCCTGGTCGAAGAGTCGTTGCGCGACGCCGCCGTGTGGGACGACGTCAAGGACAAGCTCAACCAGAGCGGCCTGTCGCTGTCCGGCGGCCAGCAGCAGCGCCTGTGCATCGCCCGCGCCATCGCCACGCGGCCGGAGATCATCCTCATGGACGAACCGGCCTCGGCCCTCGACCCCATCTCCACCCTGCGCATCGAAGAGCTGATCCAGGAGTTGAAGAAGAACTACACCATCCTGATCGTCACCCACAACATGCAGCAGGCGGCGCGCGCCTCGGACTACACCGCTTTCTTCAACATGGACGCCGACCGCGCCGGCTATCTGGTGGAGTACAACCAGACGGATGAGTTGTTCACCAGCCCCAAGAACGAGATGACGGAGCAGTACATCACCGGCCGTTTCGGCTAAGCTGCGCCCGCGGCAGGAGGCAAGGCATTATGCGAGAATCATTCGACCGCGAGTTGCAGCGGCTGGAAGCCGAAATCATCCGCATGGGTAGCGAGGTGGAAGAGCATCTAACTCAGGTCACGGCCGCCTTTGTCGAGCGCGACGCCGTCACCGCCCGGCGGATGATCGCCGCCGACGAGGCCATCAACGAGCGCCGCATCCAGGTCGGGCTGGACGCGCTGACGCTCATCGCCACCCAACAGCCGATGGCCCGCGATTTGCGCCTCATCGCCGCCATCATGGAGATCGTCGGCGAACTGGAGCGCATCCACGACTACATCAAGGGCATCGGCAAGATCAGCCTCAACATCGGCCCGACGCCCGTGCTACCGACCATCGCCGCCCACATGCCGGAGATGGCCGAGACGGCGCGCGAGATGCTGCACTTGTCGCTCAAGGCGTTTGCCGAGCGGGACAAGGAGTTGGCCCTGCGCGTGCCGGCGATGGATGACAAGGTCGATTTTCTCTTCAATCATCTGTACGCCGACGTGGTCGCCTACGTGATGGAGAACCCGTTGGGGACGACCCACGCCAACTCTCTGGAGTGGGCACTGCACAACCTGGAGCGTTCGGCCGACCGCACCATCAACATCTGCGAGTGGGTCGTCTACATGGTCACCGGCGTCTACCGCGAGATGAGCATGGGCGAATACGAGTCGCCCCCGGCGGCCTGATAAAGTGAGCCATTCCCTTGGCATAGCGCGGCGTTTGGTGTTTCTGGCGCTGGTGGCGGTTGGGCTGGCGGGGCCGGCCGGCTGCGGTTCGGCCATCAGCCAACCGGCTGTCCTCTTCCTGCGCGCCGATAGCGCCGGCGGCACACAGCTCTATCGCCAGGACGCGCCCGACAGCGCGCCGCAGCAATTGAGCGGGCAGGGGGCGGGCGACGTGCTCGACTTCGCCGCCGCGCCCGACGGCCGCCGCCTCGTCTATACGATTACTGACGGCGCAAATGGCGCGTTGCGCATAGTCAATAGTGATGGCGGGGACGACCGCGAGCTGCTGGCTTGCCCCGATGCCGAGTGCAGCGGCCCGGTCTGGTCGCCCGACGGAACGCGCCTAGTCTATGAGCGGCGGGCGCTCGATGCCGACGACGCGCTCGGCTCGCCGCGCCTCCACTGGCTCGACCCGGCCGATGGCGCGACGCTACCCCTCGTGGCCGGGGAAGTCATCGGTTATGGCGCGCGCTTTTCGCCCGACGGCGCGTGGCTCAGCTACGTCTCGCCCGCCGATGAGGGGGTGGTGCTCTACCGGCTGGCCGACGGTCAACAGCGCCTGCTCAGCAGCCGCGTCGGCCGCCCGGCCGCCTTCAGCCCCGACAGCGCCCAGGTCATCGTCAGCGACCTGACGTTGGCGAGCAACTCGACCGCGGCCGATGGCGACGTGCCCGCGCCAATTCAGGAGTCATCGCGCGTCTATCTCTATCGCGTGGTGTTGGCCGAAGAGGGGCGCGAGCGGCTGAGCGCCGATCTGCCGGTGGATGATAGCGCCCCGGCCTGGTCGCCCGACGGCGCGTGGGTCGCCTTCGGCCGCGCCCCGGCCGATGCCGCCTCCGGTCGCCAACTGTGGCTCATGCGCCCCGACGGCGGCGACGCCCGCGCCCTGACCGACACGCCGAATCTTTTCCACGGCCCGCCTGCCTGGTCGCCGGATGGAACTATGCTGCTCTACCAACGCTTTGATTTGAGCGACCCGGCGGCCGTGCCGGAGGTGTGGACTTTGCGCCTGGCCGGTGGCGCGACGACGCGCATCGCCCCCGGCGGTTATCTGCCTGCCTGGTTGCCGGGCGACTAGCAGAAAGGAAACCACAGATTTCACAGATTACACAGATTTATTCATCTCTTAAATCTGTGTAATCTGTGAAATCTGTGGTTTCTTCTTAGAAGAGTAGCAGGTAAGCCAGGATGGCCAGGACGGCCAGCGTCAGCAGACCCAACAGCACCAGCAGGGCCATGAGCGCGCCGTTGCCCTGTGGCCGGGGGGGCGGGGGTGGGGGCGTCTGGCGTCGCGGGGCGCTGGTCGCCGGCGCGGGGACGAGCGGCGCAGCGGGAGTCAGAGGCGCAGTAGCAGGGACAGGGGCAGGCTCAGCGGCGACGGCCACCGGATCGGATTCATAGACAGGCGCAACAGCCACCGGCGTTGGCTCAGGGCTGAGGGGTTGCAGCCATTCGGGCACGTCGGCCGGCTCGTCCGCGGGTAATAGTTCGGGTTCTACCGCCACCACAGCGATATCCGGCTCGAGCGCGGCGACGGCTACGGCGGCAGGCACGGCCAACACGGCGCTGGCCTCGGTCGGCAGCGCGTCGAACTCAGCCCGCGCGCGTGCGTGGCTTGGGTCCAGCGTCAGCGTCTTGCTCAGATAGGCCGCGCGCCGCGCGTCGGAGTCGACCAACTGGCTCAGCAGATACCAGGCATGGGCATCATCGGGGTTGTCCTGAATGACCTCGGCGGCCAGGAGTTGGGCGCGCTCGGTGTCGCCGTCGCGCGCGGCGGCGATGGCTTCTTGCAGGGTGGCGGTCATGGCTTTCCTCGCTTCAGGCGATTGATGCTCGGATTGTAGCCTCCCTGAGACGGATGGCAAACCTCACGTCGTAGAGCAGGCTTATTCCTGTCTCCGCCGCACTGTCAGTACTAGCGCCGCCAGAAAAGCGACCCACCCCAACACCGCCGTCCCCAATACCAGCCCATAAGCCGTGATGACACGAATGACATCCGCCGACGGTTCCAGCACCCCGGCGACAGCGTAGACGGCCACGGCCACCGTGGGCATGGTCGCCAAGGCCAATAGATGGGGCGGGCGAACCGGCCCGGCCAGGTCGTCCAGGGCGCTGCCCGGCGGCTCACGGCGTCTGTTGACATAAAGCGCGCCAATCGCTACGCCGACCAGCGCCGCTAATCGCAACGGCGCCCAGGGATAAACCGGCAGTACCAGCGCGCCGAAGAAGAGCAGCAGCCCGGCGGCCACTAACACAATCTCGACCCATGACGGCCAGAACGCCACCCGCCAACCGCCGCGGCCGAGTAGCCCATGAGCCAGGGCCAGCAGCCCGGTGAAGGCAAAGGCATGAAGGGCGAAATCGGCCACGGGCCAGCGGCCGAGGCGCGCCCCCGCCGCCAACAGCGCCGGGTCGGCGGCGTTCTCCGGCAGCCACCAGGCCAGCGCCCACAAGCCCCACAGCACGCCGACGGCGGCGCAGCCCAACGCCACCCGCCGCGCCCGCCCGGCCACCAGTTCGCGCCGCAGCCACCACCAACCGAAGACGACGCTCAGAGGCGCGTGCCAGGCCAAGGGCGTGTAGCTGGCGCTGAACCACGCCAGCGGCCCGCCTTCGTAGAGCGTATTGGTCAGCATCCCTCGGCCACGAAACCAAAGACGGCCGCGGCCAGAAAGAGCGGGGCGAGGCGGCGGACGCGGAAGAAGTCTACCACCCATAACAAGACGAACGCCGGAAAGAAGTAGCCGAGCAGCAGGTCGAGCACTGAGTAGCCGGTAACGTACCAGAAGAGCTTCTCAGAAAAGACAATCAGCACGGCCGCCGACAGCAGGGCAAAGGCCAGCCGGCCGAGGGCGGGGCGGAGGCGTTGGGCGATCATGCTGCGCTATACGCGAAAGGGCCGCCCTCCGGTGCAGGGCAAAGAGGGACACAGAGCTATACAGAGGAGCACAGAGTTGCACGGAGGAAGAATGGGTTCCTTTCCTCTGTGTCCCTCCGTGCTTCTCTGTGTAACTCTGTGTTCCTCTTAACTCGCGGCCAGCTTCGACAGCAGGGCCGCCAACTGGTTGTAGCTCTTCTCCGTGCCGTCTTCCATGCCCGACTGGTACATGCCTTCCAGGTCTTCGATGTTGTCGAACTGCTCGACGGCCAGCAGCGTCGTGCGGCCGTTGCGCTCTTCCAGGGTCATCGTCTCCACAATGACGTGACCGGCCCACGGCTCATACTCAAACGTCTGCACGATGCGCTGCGGCGGCACGATCTCGCGGAAGACGCCGCGGAAGGCGCTCTCGTTGCCGGCCGCGTCGCGCTCCACAAAGCGCCACTCACCACCCACCCGCAGGTCATGCTTGTCCACGCTCGTTGTGCCGCCCGGCTGGCCCCACCACTGCGCCAGCAGCCCCGGCTCGGTCAGCGCCCGCCAGACCAGCGCCTGGGGCGCGTCGAAGTCGCGGGCGATGGTAATCCGCAGATTGGGCCGATCGATGTCCAGCCGCACGTGCTTGGTGACGACGCTGGCCAGCTTGTCGAGCGACTCATTGTAGCCCGCGGCCGTCATTTCAGTCCCCGGCCCGTCAGGCATACCGCTGAAGATAGTGCGCATCTTCGTTTGCCGGCCCAGGTCTTCGAGCGTTACCGTGACTATGATCTCCGCCGGGAAGTCGTCGCCCATGCCAAAGGCGCTGGGCGGGATGATATTGCCGTCCTTGTCGGCGAAGCTGTCGGTGTAGACCAGTCGCTCCGGCGGAACGACCTCCAGAAACGTGCCGGCCGAGTAGTAGTCGTTGCCTTCGGGGTCGCGCATGCTCCAGATGTAGCGGCCGCCGGGCCGCACGTCCATCTGGCACGTGGGCGAAGTGAAAGTTGCTCGGCCCCCACCAGCGCATGAACAACTCCGGGTCGGTCCACGCCCGCCACACTTGTTCGCGCGGGGCATCAAAAATACGCTCGATCACCAGGTCTTTCATCTGTTCGCTTACCACTGCCATTTCAATCACTCTCCTTGGGGGATTTGGCCTGCTCGGCGCGCAATAGGGCATCGAGGGCATCGAATCGTGTCGCCCACTGCTGCCTCACTCGTTTGGCCCACTCTTCCACTTCGACCATCGCCGCGGGGTTCACGCGGTAGATACGCTGCTGGGCGCGCTTCTCCACCTGCACCAGGTTCGCCTCGCGCAGCACCTTGAGATGTTGCGAGATAGCCGGCGCGCTGACGCTGAAACGCGCCTGGATGTCGCCCGCGGTCAAGGCTCCCTCGCGGGCCAACATCTCGACGATTTGCCGTCGGGTTGGTTCGGCCAGGGCATGGAAGGCGTCCATGCCGAATATAATAAACGATTTACTTAAATAAGTCAATACTTAAATTAGGGATTAGGGAAGATGAGGCGGGTGGCGGGTGGCGGGTGGCGGGTGGTGGGGCGGGGCTGGAGGGTGCGCATCGGTCGTGGCGGGGGCGGGTGGCGGGTGGCAGGTGGCGGGTGGCGGCGGCGCATCTGAGGATGCGCAGGGGGCATGGCGGGGCGGTTAGAGACAATCGTCCTGGATGTGCTCGAAAAGGGGGCAGGGGTAGCCGTCATGGGCGGCCAGCAAGGCGGCGCGCGAGGCGCGACAGGGGACGCCCAACTCGCGCAACAGCGCAATTAGCCCGCACAGCGACAGCCCGACGACGGTCAGATAGCAGCCGTCGAGCGCCGCCACCGGGCTGAAGCCGGCGTGCTGGATGGCGTAGGCCCCGGCCTTGTCCAGCGGGTCGCCGGTGGCCACGTAGGCGTCAATCTGCGCCGCGCTATAGTCGCGCATCGTCACGACGGTGCTGTGAACGGCGGCCACTTCGCGCCCGCCGGCGGCGTCCACCACACACACGCCCGTGTGCACGTCGTGCGCCCGGCCACGCAGGCCCAGCAGCATCCGCCGCGCCTCGTCGGCGTCGGCCGGCTTGCCCAGGATTGCCCCGTCAAGGGCGACGGTCGTATCAGCGGCGATGATGATGGGGTGGAGGGTGGTGTCGGCTAGGAGCCGCAATCGCGCCACGGCCTCGGCCTTCTGCTGAGCCGTACGCAAGACGTAGGTCGCCGGGCCGGCATCCAGGTGAACGTCCTCGTCAACGTTGGGGACGACCACCTCGAACGGGTAGCCCAGCAGCGCCAGTAGTTGCCGACGGCGCGGCGACTGCGAGGCCAGAATAAAGCGAAAGTCGGTCATGGGGAACAAAGAGAGACCGGCATACAACGTAAGCCGGTCTCCTCTGGCCGTAGTTCGTTGGTGACGAAACTACTTAACCTCGACGACCGCGCCGGCCTCTTCCAAAGCCTTCTTGGCCTCGGCCGCCTGTTCCTTGCTGACGGCTTCCATGATGGTCGCCAGACCCTCAACAGCGTCCTTGGCTTCCTTCAGGCCCAGGCTGGTCAGCGTGCGCACAGCCTTGATGACCTCGATCTTCTTCGGGCCGATGTCCTTCAGCTTCACCGAGAACTCGGTCTGCTCTTCAACCTCTTCGACCGGCGCGGCGGCGCCACCGCCGGCCATCATGCCGGGCATCATGCCCATCGCCATCGGCGCGGCGGCGCTAACGCCCCACGCCTCTTCCAGCTTCTTCGTCAGCTCGGCCGCTTCCAACAGGGTCAGGCCGCTCAGGTCTTGTACCAACTTGTCCAAATCTGCCATTGTCTTGTTAACTCCTCTTGTAACGCGGGTTGGCAACCCGCATTTTGATTTCTGGGAAAGACGCGGGTTAGCAACCCGCGCTACAACTTAGGCCGCGGCTGGTTCGGCCGCGGCGTTCTCGTCCTTCTTGGCGTAGGCGTCCAGGACATTGACGACCTGGCGCACGCCGTTGGTGACGGCCGACACGATGCCCTGCGCGGGGGCGCTGATCAGGCCCAGAATCTGGGCGCGCAACTGGTCGAGCGACGGCAACGTCGCCAGGGCCTCGACTTCGGCCTTGGTCAGCACCTGATTGCCGAGCATACCGCCGACGATCGTCAGCTTGTCATTGGCCTTGGCCTGTTCGACCAATACCTTGGCCAGCGCCGTCGCCTCGCCCAGGGCGAAGCTCGTCGCCACCTGCCCATTGAGCAGGTCGCTCGGCGGCACGCGGTTCACTTGCTCCAGGGCGATGCCGAGCAGCGTGTTCTTCGTCACGTTGATCTGCCCGTTCGCGTCGCCGATCTTCAGACGCAGCGCCTCCAACTCCTTGACGGTCATGCCGCCGTAGCGGGTCAGGAAGATGGCCGAACTGCGCTGGAGAAGGTCGTGATATTCGCTGACCAGTTCATCCTTGCGTTTCTTGTCGATTGCCAAAGGGTTTCACCTCCTCTGAACGTTAAAAGTCCTCCGTACCGGCCCGGCCGATAGGAGGACTTCACGTGTCAGCGGGCGGCCTAAGCCAACCCGGTGCGCATCGTGTCGTTCCCCACCTCGGCCGGCATCATTAAGGGACACAGACGTGTGCCCGCCGGCTGTCTCCGGTAGAGACAACGGTTGCTGTCTATGGGATTGTTAGAGCGCGGCCTCCACCGGGTCGAGCTTAATGCCCGGCCCCATCGTGTTGGCGACCGTGATCTTCTGAATGTAAGTGCCCTTGGCCGCCGACGGCCGGGCGCGCTTGACCGCGCCGATGAAGGCGGTCAGGTTCTCCACCAGTTGCTCCTGCGTGAAGCTGGCCTTGCCGATGGGCGCGTGGATATTGGAGGTCTTATCGACGCGGAACTCCACGCGGCCGGCCTTGGCCTCGTCAATGAGGCGCGGCAGGTCGGCGGCGGGGGCCACCGTGCCGGCGCGCGGGTTGGGCATCAGGCCGCGCGGGCCGAGGACACGCCCCAGACGGCCGACCTTGCCCATCATCGACGGCACAGCGATGGCCACGTCGAACTCCGTCCACCCTTCCTGGATGCGCTTGATGACCTCATCGTCGGCGATGACGTCGGCGCCCGCCTCGCGGGCCACATTGGCGTCTTCGCCCTCGGCAAAGACGAGCACACGCACCGTCTTGCCCAGGCCGTTGGGCAGCACCACCACGTCGCGCACCTGCTGGTCAGCGTGACGCGGGTCGACGCCCAAACGCATGTGTACTTCGACCGTCGGGTCGAAATTCGTGACCGCCGTCTCCTTGATCAGCCGGACGGCGTCTTCGCGGCTATAGAGCTTGGCGCGGTCAACCTTGGCCGCCGCCTCTTCGTACTTACGTCCGTGTTTTGGCATGATTGCTCCTTGTGGTTTGGCGACAACAGTCGCCTTGGCGAACGCCTCTTCGGGCGCTCTCCCACGCTTGCAGTTGCTAGTGACTAGTCACTAGTAACTAGTCACTAACCGTAATTCCCATGCTCCGCGCCGTTCCGGCGATGATAGCCATCGCCGCCTCAACGTCGCGGGCGTTGAGATCCTTCATCTTCTGCTCGGCGATCTCGCGCAGTTGCTTCTGGCTGATGGCGCCGACCTTGTCGCGGTTGGGGACAGCCGACCCGCGAGGGATGCCGGCCGCCTTCTTGATCAGGTCGGCCGCCGGTGGCGTCTTCAGCACAAACGTGAAGCTGCCGTCCTGAAAGACGGTGATCTCGGCCGGCACAATCTGGCCGACCATGTTTGACGTGCGCGCGTTATATTCCTTGCAGAACTGCATCAGATTCACACCCTGCGGGCCAAGGGCCGTGCCGATGGGCGGGGCGGGGTTGGCCTTGCCGGCCTGAATCTGAATCTTGACGACTGTCTTAATCTTCTTTGCCATGTGATTACTCCTGGAGTCCGAGCGCCTGCCGCGGCAGGCTCCTCCGCTTGCGTAGCGTTAGCGCTACTGCTTAAACCTTTTCGACGTGCAGGAAGTCGAGTTCGACCGGCGTTTCGCGGCCGAAGAACGACACCATCACCCGCACCTTGGCCCGCTCGGCGTCGATGTCCGACACCGTGCCGATGAAGTCGGCGAACGGCCCCGTGCCGATGCGCACCTTCTCGCCACGCTGGAAGTCGAACTTCACCTTGGGCGCTTCGGCCTCCATGCGGTTCATAATTCGGGCCACTTCGTCGGGGCGCAGCGGTGTTGGGTCGTTGCCCATGCCAACGAAGCCGGTCACGCCGGGCGTGTTGCGCACAACGTACCAGGAATCCTCGGTCAGAATCATCTGCACCAGGATGTAGCCCGGAAAGACGCGGCGCTCCACCGTGCGACGTTTGCCTTCCTTGATCTCGATCTCTTCCTCGGTCGGTACGACGACATCAAAGATGTAGTCCTGCATGGCCATCGTTTCGATGCGCTGCTCGATGCTATGGCGGACCTTGTTCTCGTAGCCCGAATAGCAGTGGATGACGTACCAGGCGCGGCCGTCCGGCTGCACCGCCTCATCAATGTCGAGCAAGCTTTGCGGTTCGTCCAACCGATCGTTCTGATTGTCCATTGCCCTTATATGCCGAGGATCTGCTGGTTCAGGAACTGGATGAAGTTCGAGAACAGGGCATCCATGCCCCACAGGAAGACGGCGAAGGCGGCCGTCACACCGAGGACGATAGCCGTCAAGCGCCAGGCCTCGTCGCGCGTCGGCCAGGTCACCTTGCGCAGCTCGCCGCGCGTCTCGCGCAGATAGCGGCCGATTGCATTTTCTTGCGGCACGACGGCCGCTTCTTCTTTCTTCGCCACGTCTGATTACCTCTCGGTACTTTGCCAAAGGCCGGCCCTTGGGCCGGCTCAGGAGCCGGCTTGGCCGCCGGCTCTTACAGGGGGTGCAGGAATCGAACCCGCAGCCTACGGTTTTGGAGACCGTCGCTCTGCCAATTGAGCTAACCCCCTACATCAGTTGTCAGTGATCAGTTGCCAGTGGTCAGTAGGTTCTTACTGGCTCTTCATTCGTAAACCACTGATCACTCTCTTAACGTGTCTCGCGGTGCAAGCGCGTCGCGCGGCAACGGGGGCAGAACTTATTCAACTCAAGCCGGCCCGGATCGTTGCGCCGATTCTTCTCGGTAATGTAGTTGCGTTCTTTGCACTCGGTACACTGCAAGGTGATATGAGTGCGAACGGCTTTCTTTGCCATTTCAGTTAACCTTCAATAGGGGCCAGGTTCCAGGTTCCTGGGGCCAGGGGAAGAACGCTCTTCCCTGGCCCTTGAACCTGGAACCTAGTCCCTTACTAGGCCAGAATCTTAGTAATAACGCCGGCGCCGACGGTCAGGCCGCCTTCGCGGATGGCGAAGCGCTGCCCGTCTTCCAGCGCCACCGGGGTGATCAGCTTCACCTTCAGGTTGACGTTGTCGCCCGGCATGACCATCTCCACCCCTTCGGGCAGCGTTACGTCACCCGTCACGTCCATCGTCCGGATGTAGAACTGCGGCCGGTAGCCGGTGAAGAACGCCTTGTGACGCCCCCCTTCTTCCTTGCGCAGCACGTACACCTCGCCCATGAACTCCGTGTGCGGCGTGATGCTGTTCGGCTTGGCCAACACCTGGCCGCGCTCCACCTCTTCGCGCCCCACACCGCGCAGCAGCAACCCGGCGTTGTCGCCCGCCTCGACCTTGTCCAGAATCTTGTGGAACATCTCCATCGACGTGACAACCACCTTCTTGCGGTCGTTGCCCAGCCCGATGATGTCGATCTCGCTGTTGGGCGTCAGAATGCCGCGGTCAACGCGTCCCGTCACCACCGTCCCACGCCCCTTGATCGAGAACACGTCCTCGACCGACATCAGGAACGGCTTGTCCACGTCGCGCACCGGCGTCGGAATGTACTCGTCCACCACTCGCATCAGCTCCCAGATCGGGGCGTAGGCCGGCGCGTTGGTGTCCTTCGACTGCTCTTCCAGCGCCTTCAGCGCGCTGCCGCGCACAATCGGCGTCTCGTCGCCCGGGAACTCCTGGCTCGACAGCAGGTCGCGCAGTTCCAGCTCGACCAGTTCCAGCAGCTCTTCGTCGTCCATCATGTCGACTTTGTTCAGGAAGATCACCATCGCCGGCACTTCCACCTGCCGGGCCAGCAGTACGTGCTCGCGCGTCTGCGGCATCGGCCCGTCGGGCGCGGCCACCACCAGAATCGCGCCGTCCATCTGCGCCGCACCGGTGATCATGTTCTTGATGTAGTCGCGGTGGCCGGGGCAGTCCACGTGGGCGTAGTGGCGGTTCTCCGTCTGATACTCCACGTGGGCGATGGCGATGGTGATGCCCCGCTCCCGCTCTTCCGGCGCATTGTCGATCGAGTCGAACGCCCGAAAGTCCGCCCAGCCCTTCAGGGCCAGCGTCTTGGTGATCGCCGCGGTCAAGGTCGTCTTGCCGTGGTCGATGTGTCCGATCGTCCCGACGTTCACGTGCGGTTTCCCGCGTACGAATTTCGCTTTGGCCATTCCTTACCTACCCTCAAATGACTAAATTCGACTTGTGTCTGTGCCGGCGCGCCGCCGACAGGACGCTCATCTATTTCTGCTTTGCCATAAGACGAGCAGCACTTTCCACTCTATTGCCGATGACTACACGGGGGTTAGAAGCCCACGATGGGATTTGAACCCATGACCTCATTCTTACCAAGAATGCGCTCTGCCGACTGAGCTACGTGGGCGCTTCCAACACACTGACTTGGCGCTGCGCCATACTATGGCGCCTCGTCATAGTCTACAAGCCAGAAGACCCAGAATGCTCTGGGCCTGGTTTGTTGGTGGGCCAGGTAGGACTCGAACCTACGAAGGCGTATCGCCAGCGGATTTACAGTCCGCCCCCTTTGCCGCTCGGGACACTGACCCAGGTCTGAATATCGATTGTACTGGCTTTAACCCCGTGCCTCTCATACTGAGCCGACACGCAGAGCCGACGATGGGAATTGAACCCATAACCTATGCTTTACAAGAGCATTGCTCTGCCTGTTGAGCTACGTCGGCAGGGTATGCGCGTATGCCGCGTCCAGGCTTATAAATGTACTATCGGCAGTGCACGTTTACGTGGCACGTCAATGTGGCACGATTACTCATGCGCTCTTGCCGAGTGCTGCCAGATAAGTATAGCAACAATGTCTTTTTCGTCAACAGCCGCAAGGGGCATTTCGTGATCTCCAGCGCAATCCCGTCTATTATTATCCGCGGAGGCAAGTTATGCAACGTCAACCGACAATTCTCTGCTTGGCCAGCTACTATAAAGGGGCCAGCTTTCTAACCGCCGCCAAAGCCCTTGGTGCGCGCGTGCTGTTGCTGGCTGGCGAGAGGACCGCTGCCGAACCCTGGCCGCGCCAGAGCATCGACGAGGTGTTCCTGATGCCCGACCTGCGTCGCCGGCCAGATATCCTCTACGCCGTCAGCTATCTGTCCCGCGCCAACGCCATCGACGCGATCGTGCCGCTCGACGACTACGACGTGGAGACGGCCGCCGCGCTGCGCGAACACCTGCGCCTGCCTGGCCTAGGCGAGACGGGTGCGCGCTACTTCCGCGACAAGCTGGCCATGCGCACCCAGGCCGCCGCGGCCGGCATCCCCGTGCCGCCCTTCACGCCCGTCTTCAGCTACGACCGGCTGCGCGACTATATGGCCCGCGTGCCCCCGCCGTGGGTGCTGAAGCCGCGCTCCGAGGCCGGGGCGATGGGCATCAAGAAGCTCTACGACGCCGAGGCCGTCTGGCGTTGGCTCGACCAGTTGGGCGATGAGCAGTCGTTCTTCCATCTGGAGCAGTTCATCCCCGGCGAAATCTACCACGTCGATTCGCTGGTCTACGACGGCCGCATCCTCTTCGCCCAGCCGCACAAGTACGCCCGCCCGCCGCTGACCGTGGCCCACGAGGGCGGCGTCTTCGTCAGCCGCACGCTGCCCGTAGCGTCGCACCGCGACGCCGACGAGGCGCGGGCCATCCTTGACCTGAACGCCCGGCTGCTGACCGCCTTCGGTCTGGAGCGCGGCGCGACCCACGCCGAGTTCATCCGCGGCGCGGATGGGCAGTACTACTTTTTGGAAGTGGCGGCGCGGGTGGGCGGGGCCAACATCGAGCAGCTTGTCGAAGCGGCCAGTGGCCTGAACCTGTGGGGCGAGTGGGCGCGGCTGGAGATCGCCTACGCCCAGGGAGAACCCTACACTGTTGCGCCCACCCGCCACGACTACGCCGGCATCCTCGTCTGCCTGGCCCGGCAGGAGTGGCCCGACCTGAGCGGCTACAGCGACCCGGAAGTGGTCTACCGCGTGGACAAGAAGCACCACGCCGGGCTGGTCGTCGCCTCGCCCGACCCCGGCCGCATCGAAGCGCTGCTCAACGACTACGCCAATCGCTTCGCCGGCGACTTCCTGGCCGTACTGCCGCCGCTGGACAAAGCGCCTACATAAGCGCTCAGTAATCTTGTGGGAAAAGCAGAAGCATGATACTGTTATTTTGAGCCACACATTTGCTGTCCGCTTTTTGGGTCGTTACCAAGCTACACGCTCGCGTGCATAACCAACGTGTCCTCCTGATGCCGTCTGCCTCGCAAGATTGCCGGCAGTGAGTTCGCGTGTCCCTGTTGGACGCCTACCCATCCGGCCCCCATCTGAGCACGGAGGACAACAGATCGATTCGCCCTGGTATTCACGAATGGCCAACCATTCGCATTATTCCCACATTTCACCTCTCAAGGAGAAACACAATGTCTCACAGAAAATCAGTTGGCGTTGGCTTCCTGGCCGTGCTGTTGTTCGCGCTGATGATAAGCACCAGCGTAATGGCCGCGCCGCCTCAGCCACCGAGTGCCCCGGATTTTGGCCCCAACGTACTCATCTTCGACCCCTCCATGCCCACCAGCGAAATCCAGGCCGCCGTTGATGCCATCTACGTCCAGCAGGTCGACGACGAGATGGGGCCGAATCGCTATGCGCTGCTGTTCAAGCCCGGAACCTACGGCAGCAATGACAATCCGCTCCTGGTTCGGGTGGGCTACTACACCGAGGTGGCCGGCTTAGGCCAGTCGCCGACCGACGTGGTCATCAATGGCCACGTCGACGTCTACAACCGCTGCCTGACCCCCGATAACTGCATCGCCCTGGTCAACTTCTGGCGCTCGCTGTCGAACCTGACTATCCAGGTCAATGGCCTGGGGCTGGACGGCTGCCGGGCCTCGGGCAACTTCTGGGCCGTCTCGCAGGCGTCGCCGATGCGGCGGGTCAAGATCACCGGCGGCAACCTGACCCTCATGGACTATTGCACCGGCGGCCCGCAGTACGCCAGCGGCGGCTTTATCGCCGATTCCCAGACTACCTTCGTCGTCAATGGTTCCCAGCAGCAGTTCCTGGTGCGGGATAGTAGCGTCGAAGGCTGGTCGAACGCGGTCTGGAATCAGGTCTTCTCCGGCGTCACCGGCGCGCCGGCTTACACCTTCCCCGACCCGCCGTACACGACGCTGGCAACAAGCCCCATCACCCGGGAGAAGCCGTATCTGTACGTCGATGCGTCGGGCAACTACAACGTCTTCGTGCCGAAGACGCGCCTTGAATCCGCGGATACGACGTGGGGCAATGGGGCAACCCCCGGATACTCCATTCCCATTGACCAGTTCTTCATTGCCCAGCCGACGGACAGTGTCAGGGACATCAACAAGGCCCTCGCTCGCGGCCAGCACGTGATCTTCACCCCGGGCGTCTATCATCTGGATAAGACGATTCAGGTCAAAAACCCGAACACCATCGTGTTGGGTCTGGGCCTGGCCACGTTGGTGCCGGATAAAGGCATTCCGGCCATGACGGTCGCCAACGTGCGCAGCGTAACGGTGGCCGGGCTGATGTTTGATGCCGGCCCCAAGAACTCGCGGGTGCTGCTAGAGGTGGGCAAGGGCAACTCCCCCAATAACATCAAATGGAGCGATCCGAAAAACCCGACCCTGCTGGCCGACGTCTTCTTCCGCATCGGCGGCCCGACCGTCGGCAAGGCCACGACCAGCCTGGTGGTCAACAGCGATAACGTGGTGCTGGACCACATCTGGGCCTGGCGGGCCGACCACGGCAATGGCGTGGGCTGGACGCTGAACACGGCCGACACCGGCGTGATCGTCAACGGCGACAACGTGACGGCCTATGGCCTGTTCGTTGAACATTACCAGAAGTACGAGCTGATCTGGAACGGCGAAAACGGCCGCACGATCTTCTTCCAGAACGAAATGCCGTACGACCCGCCCTCTCAGGCCGCCTGGCAGCACGACGGTGTCAACGGCTACGCGGCCTACAAGGTCGCCGACTCGGTTAAGGTGCATGAAGCCTGGGGGCTGGGCAGCTACAGCTACTTCAACGTCGGCCCGGATATCCACGCCGCCCGCGCCTTTGAAGTCCCGGTCACGCCCGGCGTGAAAATGCACTCCCTCCTGACCGTCTTCCTCAATGCCAATGGCGGCATTGACCACGTGATCAACGACACCGGCGCGCCGGTGAATTCGTCGAACCAGACGTCGTATATCCTGAACTACCCGTAGGGGAGATGGATCATCACGCTGACAGATTGACAATCAGCGTCGACTAAAAATGCGAGATACGAGTCAGGCAAGCTCCTGACTCGTATCTCGCATTTCGTATCTCGTATCTAGATTTGGTTCTGCGCCCGATAGTCGGTAATGGCTTGCCGCAGCGCAGTGCGGTTGCTGAGGGCAGCGCGGCTGGGGCCGGCCAGTTGCTCCTCAAATACCGCGCCGACCTGATTGGCCTGGTCGGCCGTCACCCGCGCCCGAACGATAACCTCGTCGCGCAGCGGCCGAACCAGCCGCCGTTGCAGCGCCGGCTCGCCATCGATGCGTTGCAGCCATACGTCGAGCGGCTGGGCAATGTTGGTGTCCAGCCCGGCGATGGTGCTCGGCGTCTCGGCCAGCAGCTTGGTCAGCGCCTCCATCACCCCGGCCGCCTTCTCGCCCGCGCCAAACGGCAGCCAGCGGCGCAGCCCGGCGAACCACTCGGCCAGCAGCTCCAGGAAGTTGCCGACGCGATCGACCGCCCGTTGCAGCCAACTCTCCACCTCGCCATAGAAGCCGCGCATCTTCTCCGCCTGCACGCCCAGCCACTGGCGGCCGTTGTCGAGCAGGGGGATGTGGGCCTCGATCTCGCTCAAGGCCAGTTGCCCGCCGTCCAGCCCGGCTGATAGGGCCGGCACGCCGCCGAGGAGTTCGCCCAGCTTTTGCCCCACGACGCCCAGGCCGTTCTCTACCACGCCGCCCAGGTCGGCCGTGTCCAACTGCTCATAGAGCGCCACCAGACCGCCGAGGATGCCGAGTTGCGTCCGAGCGCCGTCCAGCTCCAGCACCGTGCTGTCATGCGCGCCGCGAGCGTTGATCTCACCGGCCCGCGCCGCTTCCAGATCGCGCAACGCCTGGTCGAGTTGGGCGCGCAACTGCATGTTCTCCGCCTGCGACGCGGCCAGTTGGACCAAGACCTCTTCGCCGCCGGCTGCCTGGCTGATGGCCGGGACGACCGGGACGAGCGTCGGATAGACATCGACCACGCTGCCGCCCGTCACCGCCGCCACGCCCGCCGCCGTCGCCGGCGACTCCGTCGAAATAACAATCGGCGCGACGCCCCGCCGGAGGAGCGCCGCGCCGCCGCCAGTGGCCGCCGCGGCCACGGCCGTCACCGTGGCTACCTTGATGAAACCGCGCCGGGAAACCCCATTCGCGTCCTGTCGGGTCATGATTGGTTCCTGTTACCTTGAATAAGTCTCGCGGCCCCCAGCACCGCGCGCTGTCCGTTGATCAGACAGCGTAAAGCCGATGTCTATTACGTAACATCCGCTTCCCTCGTCGCGCCCCCCTCTGACGGCACTTATCGACTACTAACCTACTAGTCCCTAGTCACTAATAACTACTCACTGGCTGCCGGCCGCATACCCAAACAACCGCAACAACCCCGGATTGCGCCGCCAGTTTGGCTCCACCTTGACCCATAACTCTAAAAACACCTTGGCGTCCATAAGTTGCTCGATCTGTTCCCGCGCCGCCGCGCCCAGTTGCTTCAGTTGTGCCCCGCCCGCGCCGATGACGATGCTTTTGTGGCTGTCGCGCTCCACGAAGATGTCGGCGCTGATGTAGATGGCGCCGTTGGGCCGCTCCTTGAAGTCGCGCACCTGGACGGCCGTGCCATAGGGAATCTCGTCGCGCAGTTGCAGCATCAGTTGCTCGCGGATCAGTTCGGCGGCGATGTTGCGCTCGAAGACGTCGGTGATCTGCTCCGGCGGGTAGTAGCGCGGCCCCTCCGGCAGCGCGGCCACCAGCCGCTCCAGCAGTTCGGCCACGCCCTGGCCGTCGGTCGCCGACAGATGCAGCCAGGCCGCGCCGGGCAGCAGCGCCGTGTAGACTTCGGTGTAGCGCAGCACGTCGGCCGCCGGCGTGGCGTCCACCTTGTTCAGCCCCATGATCACCTTGTCCACCCCGACCCCGCCCAGCCGCTCGGCGATCAGCCGGTCGTCCTCACCGGGTGGCGTGGTCAGGTCGAGCAGCCACAACACCACGTCGGCGTCGCTCAGCATCTCCAGCGCCGACTGCACCATGAACTCGTCCAGTTCGTGGCGCGGCTGGGTGATGATGCCCGGCGTATCGACAAAGACGATCTGGTACGACTCCTCGGTGATGATGCCCAGTTGGCGGGTGCGCGTCGTCTGCGGCCGGTGGCTGACGGCGGCGATCTTCTGCCGCAGCAGGGCGTTCATCAGCGTGCTCTTGCCCACGTTGGGGCGGCCAACCAGGGCCACAAAGCCGGAGCGATGCCCCTCCGGTGTCTCATAGCTGGCGGCGGTTTCGTCAATCGTCGGGTCGTCGGGTTGCTCAGTCATGGGGTAGTTTTCAGTTGTCGGTTGTCAGTTGATAGTTGTTGGTCGTTAGTCGTTGGTGGCCAACGACTGACGGCCCAATCAATCACACGTACTCTTTTGGTACGCAATGCGTTCCAGTTCGCGCCGCATCAGGTCGGGCTGCTCGTCACGCAGCAGGGGCAGCAGTCGGCGGGCGGGGCGCAGGGCGTCGCTGTCGATCTCGGCCACGACCAGCGCCGGCTCGTGGCGCGGCCCTTCGGCCAGCAGCGAGGCATCGGGGCCATAGACGGTCGAGCCGCCCCAGAAGTCGCCGACCGCTTCGCGGCCGACGCGGTTGACGTGGATGACGAAATCGGTGAAGAGCAGGGCGTAGGCGCGGTTGATGGCCAGCACCTTCTCCGACGTGCTGACCGACTCGCCCAGGCCGTGCTCGGCCGAGGCCGACAGCAGCAGCAGGATGTCGGCCCCGTCCTGCCACAGCAGATAGGGCAGGCCGGCGTGCCAGAAGTCCTCGCACACCAGCAGGCCCATGCGGCCGAAGCGCGTATCGAACGCCCGCGCCCGGTCGCCGTGGGCGAAGGTGTGGGCCTCGTTGAACGCGCCATAGGTCGGCAAGTAGATTTTGCGGTGGCGGTGCACCAGGCGGCCGTTAGAGAGGTAGGCGGCGGTGATGGTGTGGCGGTAGCGCTCGTCCACCTCGACAAAGCTGACCACCAGGTCGAGCCGGCGGCTGGCGTCGAGCAGGGCGGCGAAGGTCGGGTCGGCGGCGTCGGCGCGAATGGCCACGTCGAAGGCCCGGTCGCCAAGCTGATAGCCGGTGAGCGCCAGTTCGGGAAAGATGAGCAGATCGACGCCCCGCTCCACGGCCGCGGCGGCCATCTCCAGGTGCAGTTGCAGATTGGCGGCCACGTCGCCCAACACCGGCGCAATCTGGCCCAGCCCGACGTTGAATTTCATGCGGCCCATTGTAGCAGGACAGCGCAACCCGGCCAACCTAGAACAAATGTTCGTATATCATCGCCTAGGGCAGAATTATTTCTGCCCTCTTCTGCCCCACCAAGCCCACGCCAGCCCACAACGGCGGCCACCAGCAGCGCCAACTCCGCCCACACCACCAGCCGCACCCCCAACACCACCGGCGACGCATCCCCCCGGCCCAGGGCCACGACGGCATGAACCAGCGCCAACCCACCCAACGTTCCCCAGAAGAGCGTTGCCGGGCGAAGTCGTGCTGCCCCCCACCACGCCCCGGCGAACACCAGCAGCGCCCCCATCGCCCCGGCCAGTTGCGTCCGGTAGCGCAGGGCGTAAACGCCGGCGTCGTCGGGCAAGTCGCCGGCCCACAGCCCCGGCGCGGCGGCGCGGCCGTAGGCGCAGCCCTCCACGGCGCAGGCCGCCCAGCCGAAGGCGACTAGCAAGGCCAGTCCCGGAGTCATTAGACCGGCGTAAGGCCAGAACGGCCGCCGGCTCAGCCGCGCCCATAGCCACAGCGCCGCCAGCCCGCCCACCAGCGCCCCGTGGTAGTTCAGCCCGCCCAGCCCCAACTGCCACGCTTCGACCGGGTTCTCGGCGAAGTAGGCGGCGTTGAGCCAGACGAACACCGCCCGCCCGCCCACCAACGCCCCACCCCCCGCCACCAACGCCCCGTCCAACCACCCTCCTGTCCCCTCTCCCCCTGGGAGAGGGTTAGGGAGAGGGCCTTTCCGCCGTGCCAGCCACGCCGTCACCCCCAGCGCCAGCAATACTCCCAACCCCAGCACCACGCTGTAGCCATAGAGAAAGAACGGGCCATATCGTCCCCAGATCGGAGCCATAGGCCGGAGAGTAGCGCCGCCGCGCCACCCAGGCAACCCACCGTCGGCCACTGTTAACCGTGGCCATCGCTTGCGACCCCATCCAAACCGCGTAGAATAACCGCGGCGCGCCCGTTCGCGCTCCTTCCCAGCGAGCCGGAACGAACCATGACCAAACCCGACGATCGCCCCCACGCCACGATGGCCGCCCGCAAGCGCATCGCCCTCGTTGCCCACGACAATAAGAAGGACGACCTGCTCGAATGGGTCAGCTTCAACCTGGCCAAGCTGGCCGACCACGACTTCTACGCCACCGGCACGACCGGCGCGCTGTTGGCCGACAAACTCGGCCTGAACGTGACCCAGATGCAAAGCGGCCCGCTGGGCGGCGACCAGCAACTTGGCGCGCGCATCGTCGATGGCCACATCGACATGCTGATCTTCTTCTGGGATCCGCTCCAGGCCCAGCCCCACGACCCCGACATCCGCGCCCTGTTGCGCATTGCCGCCGTCTGGAACATCCCCGTGGCCACCAACCGGGCTACGGCCGACTTCCTCATCTCCTCGCCCTTCATGTCCACGGCCTACGACCGGCTGCTGACCGATTACTACGATTATCAGCACCGTATGGACAAAAAAGACGAAGAGTGACATCCCATACCAATCCACGACTTCCCACACAGAGGAGCAGCCCATGGACATTCAGCTCATTCCCCTTGAATCTGGCCAGACTCGCCAGCCGCCGGCGCAAGACCTCGGCTTCTGTCTCCACTTCGCCAACCGTATGTTCACCCAGCGCTACAGCAAGGGGCGCGGCTGGCACGACGCGCGCATTGAACCCTACGGGCCATTGCAACTCGCGCCATCGACGGCCGTCTTCCACTACGCCCAACTGATCTTCGAGGGGCTGAAGGCCTACCGCCGGCCCGACGGTCACATCAACCTCTTCCGGCCGATGGAAAACATGCGTCGCTTCAATAACTCGGCTCGCCGCATGGCCATGGCCACGGTGGACGAGGAGGAACATCTGGAGGCCATCTGTCGCCTGATTGAACTGGAGCACAACTGGGTGCCCAGCCTCCCGGACGCCACACTTTACATAAGACCAACGATGATCGCCCTCGATGATGCCCTCGGTGTCCACGCCAGCGCCACCTATCTCCACTTCGTCATCGTCAGCCCCGTCGGCCCCTACTTTAAGGAAGGCTTCAGCCCCGTGCCGGTCTACATCACCGACGAGTACGTGCGCGCCGTGCGCGGCGGGGTGGGCGAGGCCAAGACGGGCGGCAACTACGCCGCCAGCCTCTACGCCGGCGAAGACGCCCGCCGGCGCGGCTACTCGCAAGTGCTGTGGCTCGACGCCTTGGAGCACCGCTGGGTCGAGGAGGTCGGGGCGATGAACATCTGCTTCGTCTACGACAACCGGCGCATCGTTACCCCACCGCTGGACGGCAGCGTATTGCCCGGCGTGACGCGCAAGTCGGTCATCGAACTCGGCCGCCACCTGGGTTACGAGGTGGCCGAGGAGCCGGTCGACGTGCACCAGATGTTAACCGACGTGAAGAGCGGGCGCATCACCGAAGTCTTCGGCTGCGGCACGGCGGCGGTCATTGCCCCGGTCGGCAAGTTCGGCTTCCACGACGAGGCCATTATCATCAACGGCAACGAGCCTGGCCCCGTCGCCCATCACCTTTACCAGCAGTTGACCGACATCCAGTTCGGCCGCGCCCCCGACCCGTTCGGCTGGACACATACGATTCGGGTGAATGGGCAATAGTGGCCACTGACCACTCCTAGCCTGATAGTTTATGGCAGTTTCCCTGCTAGACTTGGGTTGGTATTCACGCGATCCCAAACTGGCAACGGATAACTGTCAACTTACAACTATCCTCGGAGAATCCATGCGCGAAGTATCCATCCTCGGCGTCGGACAGACGCCGGTGCGCGAACACTGGGAGTTGTCGCTGCGCCAACTGGCCGTTGAGGCCGGGCGCGCGGCGATGGCCGACGCCGGCGTCGATCATCTCGATGCCATCTACGTCAGCAACATGAACAGCGACCGCCTTGGCGGCCAGCGCCACCTGGGCGCGCTCGTGGCCGATTACCTCGGCCAGCGCGGCGTGGAGGCGGTCAAGCTGGAGGCGGCCTGCGGCTCGGCCGGTTCGGCCATGCGCCAGGGCTTGCTGGCCGTGGCCAGCGGCCAGATCGACGCCGCGCTGGTCATCGGCGTCGAGAAGCTGACCGAGTCGCCCGGCCGCGAGACGACGGCCGCCCTGGCCACGGCCGCCGACGCCGACTTCGAGGTCGAGCACGGCATCACCTTCGTCGGCCTCAACGCGCTGATCATGCGCCGCTACATGCACGAGTTCGGCTACAGCCACCGCGACTTCGCCCCCTTCGCCCTGACCGCCCACGCCAACGCCGCCGGCAACCCCAACGCCCTCTACCGCTACGCCATCAACGAGCGCGACTATGAGCGTGGGCGCGAAGTGGCCGACCCCATCCGCCTCTACGACGCCTCGCCCATCGGCGACGGCGCGGCGGCGCTGCTGCTCGTCCCGACCGAGCGCGCGCCGGGAGCGGTGCGCGTCGTCGGCTCGGCCTCGGCCACCGACACGCTGGCCGTCCACGACCGCGAAGACCTGCTGCGGCTGAAGGCGGGCCGAACTGTCGGCCGGTCGCGCCTATCGCCAGGCTGGCGTCGGCCCGGAGGACATCGACCTGTTCGAGTTGCACGACGCCTTCAGCATCATGGCCGCGCTGTCGCTGGAAGCGTGCGGCTTTGCGCCGCGCGGCCAGGGCGTGCGCCTGGGGCTGGACGGCGACATCGTGCGTGGTGGGCGCATTCCCATCTCGACCATGGGCGGCCTGAAGGCGCGCGGCCATCCTGTCGGCGCGACCGGCCTCTACCAGTTGGTCGAGGCCACCCTGCAACTGCGCGGCCAGGCCGGCGCGCTCCAGATCGACGGCGCGCGCACGGCCATGACCCAGAACATCGGCGGCAGCGGGGCGACTATCGTCACCCACATCCTACAGGCAGCGTAGGGCCGGATGGTTCCTGACCTGCTCGACGCCTTCGGTAAGCAGCAGCGCTTCGCCGACGGCTACTCCCCCCTCTATGCCCAACTGTTCGGCATCGTCGCCGGCTGGCTGTCGGCCGACGGGCCTGATCCGATTGTGGAGTGGCTGGTCGAACTGGCCGCGGCGCGCCGCCCGTTCGACCTGACGCTGCTGCTGCCGGCGGCGCTTCACCGTGACGTGCTGGCCGGCGAGGCCGACGCCGCGCCGCTGGCCGCGCTCTACCCGACCACCGGCGGCCACGTCCCCGACTCGTCCGCACCGCTGGCCGACGCCCTGCGCCGCGTCATCCTGGCTCGCCGCGATGTGCTGGCGGCGTTCATCCGCCGCGCCAACGTCCAGACCAACGAGACGGGGCGCGGTTTGGCCTGGCTGTTGCCGCTGGCGGCACTGGGCTGGCCGGCCGTCCATCTGGTCGAACTGGGGGCCAGCGCCGGGCTGAACCTCGTCGCCGAGCGGCGCGGCTACCGGCTGGCGGCGGCCGATAACCCGACGGGCGCGCTCCTGACCCTGGGCGCGGCCAACAGCCCCCAGTTCACTGCCGTGGTGTCGAACAATCCCGACCTGTCAGGTCGCCGCGACCTGACAGGTCACCAACCGCCCACGATTCTCTCCCGCACCGGCGGCGACATCCACCCGTTCCACCTGCGCACGGCCGCGGACGAACTAACCCTGGCCGCCTTCATCTGGGCCGACCAGCCGCAGCGCCTCGTCCGGCTGCGCGAGGGCATTGCCGCCCTGCGCGCCGTGGAGCGCTCGGCCGCGCCGGTGCGCCTGCTGCCCCTTCACTTGCCCGACGAATTGCCGCGCTTCCTGGCCGGCGCGCTGCCGCAGCCGCTCGATGCGCCGGTCGTCCTCTACAACACCACGGTCACGATGTACCTGCCCGACGGCCGGGCCGGCCTGCGCCGCCACGTTGCAGCCTGGGCCGGCCGCCAGAACGCGCCCGTCCTGTGGCTGCAATGGGAGCCGCCGGACGTGCCCGATCTGACGCCGCCGGTAACGGACTGGCAAGCCTGGTCGGCCGACTTGTGGCGGGACGGCGAGCACCGGCGGCTGCACCTCGGCTGGGTTCATCCGCACGGCGCTGCCATACGTGACCTCAACCTGACCGGCCTGTTCGCCATCTGATCCCCCGCCAAACCCGCGCTTTCCTGTCCATTTCTATGCACAACTATGCACTTGTGCATCTCTTCGCCATTTCGCGTACAATCCCGCGCCTATGGACGAACAGCAACGACCCTTCACTCTCTGGCGCGGCCTGCGTCTCAGCAGCTTCCAGATCGGCTCAGCGATGGGCGACATTCTCATCACCAGCATCTGGAACCGCATCCTCATCGTCAACTTCGGCATCCCGGCCACACCGGTCGGCCTGCTCATTGCCCTGCGCTACCTGCTGTCGCCGCTCAGCCTGTGGGCCGGCAACCTGACCGACAACCGGCAGTTCTTCGGCCTGCGCCGGACGCCGATGATCTGGCTCGGGCGCGTTCTCATGGTGGGGTCGTTGCCCTTCCTGGGCCTGAGCGTGATGCGCCTTGGCGAATCGACGACCGATCCCTGGGGCTGGTCGTTCGCCCTCATCTCCTCGCTGGCCTACGGCGTCGGCACGCTCATCTCCGGCGGGCCATTCCTGGCCCTGGTGCGCGAATCCGCGCCGGAGCGCATGCAGGGGGTGGCCATCAGCATGGCCCAGACGGTGCTCATCATCTTCTTCGCCGTCGTCGGCATCGTGTTCAGCATCTGGATGCGCGACTATGACCTGCGGGTGTTCTGGCAGATGATCATCGCCACGATGGTCGTCGGCGGTTTCTTCTGGTTTTTGGCCATCGTCGGCATCGAGAGGAAAACCCAATTGCCCGCGGCCGACGCCCAACAGCCCGCCGCCGCCACACACCTTGGCGAAGTCGTGCGCACCATCTGGAGTGACCGCCGGACGCGCCTCTTCTTTGTCTTCCTCTCGCTCGGCACGCTGGCTTCGTGGAGTCACGAGGCGATCCTGGAGCCGTTCGGGGCCAATGTCTTCAACCTGGGCATGGACGTCACCACCCGCTTCAATAGCTACTGGCAGACGGCCACGGTCATCACCCTGGTCATCGGCGGCATCGTCTGGCGCAAGCGTCCGCCGGAAGCGCAGCAGCGCGTTACCTCCATCGGCCTGCTGTTCATGGCGCTGGGTCTGCTTATTCTGGTCACGGCCGCCGTGGCCGGGCAGCGCCGCCTGCTGGAAGTGGCCCTGCTGGTGTTCGGCGGCGGCTTCGGCGTCTACACCTACGGTGGCGTCAGCCTGATGGCCGTCATGTCGCCCGACCGCCACGCCGGGGTCTACCTGGGCTTGTGGACCATCTCCAATCTGCTCTTCAAGGGCCTGGGCACCTTCCTGGGTGGGGCCATGCGCGATTTGTTCCTGCTCCAGATGAATCTGGCCCCCGGCCTGAGCTACGGCGTGGTTTTCCTGCTGCAAGCTGTCGGCCTGGCCACGGCCGCCGCCCTCCTTTCGCGCATCGACATCCTCGGCTTCGCCCGCGACACCGGCCGCCACGTCAAGCTCGTGGAGGCGCAGGTAGCCACCGCAGACTAATCAATTGGGAATTAGGAATGAAGAGCGCGCTCTTCACTCCACTTCCTCACTTCTCCCATGGTTCTCCACGTCGACATGGACGCCTTCTACGTCAACGTCCACCTCCTCGACCACGCCGAGGACGCGGGCGTGCCGCTGGTCGTCGGCGGGCGGCCGGACGAGCGCGGCGTCGTTACTTCGGCCAGTTACGAAGCCCGCCGCCACGGCGTCCGCTCGGCCATGCCCACGGCCCAGGCGGTGCGCCTCGTCCCCGGCCTGAAGATCGTCCCGCCCGACTGGCCGCGCATCCGCCACTGCTCGCAGAACGTGATGGCCGTCCTGGAGCAGTTCGGGCCACTGGAGAAGATGAGTGTGGATGAGGCCTACGTCGAGGTGGGCACGTGGGAGGGGGCCGAGGCCGTGGCCCGCGCCGTCTTCGACCGCGTGCCGAGCGAGACGGGCTTGCCCTGCTCCGTCGGCCTGGCCACGAGCAAGCTGGTGGCCAAGGTCGCCTCCGACTTCAACAAGCCGCGCGGCCTGACCATCGTGCCGCCGGGCGACGAGGCGGCCTTCCTGGCCCCGCTGCCGGCGCGGGTCATCTGGGGCATCGGCCCGCGCACGGCCGAGCGGCTGGCCGCGCTGGACATCCACACCTGCGGCGAGCTGGCTGCGGCCGACCTGGCGCGGTTGCGCGGTGCGTTCGGCCGCGAGGCGGAGAAGATGATCCGGCGCGCCCGCGGCATCGACGAGCGCGCGGTGGAACCCGACCACGGCCCGCCCAAGAGCATCAGCCAGGAGTGGACCTTCACCCGCGACGTGGCCGACGCCGGCGTGCTGCGCGAGCGGCTGCGCGAGATGTCGGCCGAGGTCGCCGCCGAACTCCAGAAGCACAACCTGCTGGCCCACACTGTGCGCGTCAAGTTCCGCGCCTCCGACTTCACCACCTTCACCCGGCAGCGCTCGCTGGCGATTGGCATCGACGACGCCGCGACGCTTAACCGCCTGGCCGCGGCCATCTGGGCCGAACACTGGCCCGCCGGCAAGCCCATGCGCCTGCTAGGCGTCGCCGCCGCCGGCCTCGTCGCCGGCGAAGGGCGGCAACTTGGCCTGGGTCTGAAGAAGAACCGCAGACGCCAAGCTCAGAATTCTGAGCTTGGCGTGCTCTGCGTCTTTGCGTGAGATTTCTTCTTATCCTACTGTGATCAGGTCGCGGGAGAAGCTGGTCATCGTCCGGCAGCCGTCGGCCGTCACGACCACGTTGTCCTCGATGCGCACCCCGCCGCGGTCGGGCAGATAGATGCCCGGCTCGATGGTGAAGACGTTGCCGGCGGCCAGCGGTTTGGTGTTGGTCGGGCTGGCGTCGGGCGCTTCGTGCACCTCCAGCCCCAGCCCGTGCCCGGTGCGGTGGATGAAGTACTCGCCATAGCCGGCGTCCTCGATCACGTCGCGGGCCACGCGATCCACGGCGCGCCCGCTGACGCCCGGCCGCGCCGCCTGGCGCGCCGCCTCGTTGGCCAACCGCACCGTGTCGTAGATGCGCCGCAACTCCGGGTCGATCTCGCCCACGGCGAAGGTGCGCGTCAGGTCGGACGGATAGTCATCGACGTAGACTCCCCAATCGATCACCAGCAAATCCCCCCGTTGCAGCTTGCGGTCGGTCGGCGTGGCGTGGGGCAGCGCGCCGTTCGGCCCGGCGGCCACAATGGGGCCGAAGGCGATGCTGTCCGCGCCGGAGGCCAGCAACTCCTGGGTCAGCATGGCCGCCACCTGCCGCTCGCTCAGGCCGACCTTGATGCGCGGCACGATGCGCCCCAGCGCCCGCTCGGCCACGGCGATGGCCTTCTCCATCGCGGCGATCTCGGCCGCGTCCTTCACCGAGCGCAGCGCCGACAGCGCCTCCTCGGCGTGGGCCGTCTGCAAGCCGGGCGCGTAGCGCTGGAGCATCTGGTACTCCAGCACGCGCATGTGCAGCGCCTCGACACCGAGCATGAAGTCGGTCAACTCCAGGTGGGCGCACGCCTGCTGGAACGCCCCGGCGTACCCCTCGGCGTCGCTCCAGGCGAAGATGCGCTCCTCCGGGATGCCCGCCGCCCGTGCCTTCATCGCCTCCAGGGTGGGGATGATGATGGCCGGGTCGTCGTCGGCGGGGATGAAGAGCAGGATCGGCCGCTCGCTGAGGTGGAGGTGCATGCCGCTGACGTAGAGCAGGTTCGGCCCCGGCATCAGCGCCACCCCGTCCAGCCCGTGGGCAATGATTTGTTCGGTCAGGCGATTCAGGCGTTCTTCGTTCATGGCTTTTCCAGAGGGATGGAACCACCACAGATTTCACAGATTTTAACACACTCTCTGGAAATCTGCTGAATCTGCCCAATCTGCGGATCATTATTCTTCCATTTCCACCAGAGGCAAACCCGCCGGCACCGACTCGCCCACGGCGCACAGGACGCGGGCCACGCGGCCGGCGCGCGGGGCGACGATGGGGATGACCATCTTCATCGACTCCAGCAGGATGAGCTTGTCGCCGGCAGCCACGGCGTCGCCGGGGGCGACGAGAATCTGCGAGACCACGGCGGGGATGGCCGCGGCCAATGACCCCTCGGTCGCCGCCCCACCGCCGCGCTGCCGCACGCGCTCGGCGGTCAGCGTCCGCCCGTCGATCCACAGTTGGCGCTTGTCCCCCTGCCGCGCCCCGGCCAGCCGCACGCGCTGCGTCGTCCCGTCCGGCCAGGTGATTTCAAGCAACAGCCGCGCCCCATCCCGATGCACCACCCGCACCTCGGCCGCCCTTATCCCCTCTCCGGGGGGGGGGCGCCCGGGTGGGGGGGGGGGGGGTCCCCTCCGGGAGAGGGTTAGGGAGAGGGTCTTCCGCCCCGCCAACACCGACGTGCAACCGCTCCCCCTGCCGCGTCAGCTCAAGCGCGCGCTCCTGCCCGTGGATGTTCAGGCGAAACTGGGTCATGTCGTATTTATAGCAGAGGAGAGGACAGTTGTCAGTCTCGGTGCGTCGCACTTTCTGAAGTGCGTCGCACCTTCTGGGGACACTCTCCTGCCCTGCTCCCCGCTCCCCTGTTCCACCAACCCCATCACCACCCGTCCCAACTTCCCACTATCGTGCCGCCACGGCCGCGCCTCGTCCACCAGGTCGGCGGTGATGAGCGGCACGCCGGCCGGCGGCGTCGGCGCGACGTACTGCGTCTGCCCGCCGCCCGTCTCCGGCGGCACGGACAGGTTGTCGTTGGCCAGCACCAGGTCGAGGCAGCCCGGCGGCAGGTGGCGTTGCAACGCGGCCACGTGGTCGGCCACGCTGTAGCCGTCAGTCTCCCCCGGCTGGGTGGCCAGGTTGCAGACGTAGACGACCGGCGCGCGGACGTGGACGAGCGCCTCGGCCAGATCGCGCAGCAGCAGGTTGGGCAGGATGCTGGTGTAGAGGCTGCCCGGGCCGAGGACGATCAGGTCGGCCTGGAAGAGCGCCCGCAGCGCCGGCGGATAGGGCGGCGTCGGCCGGTTCCAGCCGCACGCGCTCCACCCGGCCGCCCGCCTTGGGGATGGCCGACTCGCCGGTGACGATTTGGGTCGTCCCGTCGGGCATGACTACCTCGCCGACCAGCGTCACGTTGTCGAGCGTGCTGGGCAGCACCTGCCCGCGCAAGGCCAGCACGCGCTGCGCCGCCAGCAGCGCCTCGTCGAAGCTGCCGGTGATGCCCGTCAGCGCCGCCAACAGCAGATTGCCGAAGGCGTGGCCGCTGAGGGAAGGTTCCAGGGGCCAGGGGCCAGGTTCCACGGAAGGGGCCTCTTCCCCTGGAACCTGGTCCCTGGCCCCTGGAACCTGACCTCCGAACCGGTACTGCAACACCTGCGTCATCAACGCCTCATCGCGGGCCAGCGCGGCCAGGTTGTTGCGGAAGTCGCCCGGCGGCAACAGGCCCATCTCGCGCCGCAGCCGGCCGCTGCTGCCGCCGTCGTCGGCCACGGTGACGATGGCCGTGATGTTGCTGGTGAAGGGCGTCAGGCCGCGCAACAGGCCGGGCAGCCCCGTGCCGCCGCCGATGGCCACAATCTGTGGGCCGCGGTCGCGCCGGCGGAAGTCGTAGAGCGAATCGACCACCGCCCCCTCGCCGCCGCGCAACGGTTCGACCAGGCTTTTGCCCAACCGGATGACGGCCACCAGGATGATCAGCCCGCCGACCAGTAGCGGCAGGGCCACGCGCAGCCACAGCGGCAGGAAGCGCAACGTCAGCGCGTCGTAGAGCGGGCCGGGCAGCCAGCCCTCGCGATTGAAGGTCAGCAGCAGGTAGACCCAGCCCATGCTGGTGACGGCCGCGCCGGCCACCAGCAGCACCAGCCAGCGTTTGACGCCGATGCCGATCGTCAGCCAGCGGCGACGGATGTAGAGGAAGCGCCACAGGGCGCGCAGGCGGGACATAGATACTGATTATAGCCAAGAAGCTCACGCAAAGGCGCAAAGCTGCCAAGGCCGCCAAGAAAGAAGCGCCCGCAAGGACGCCAAGAGGCAAAAGATGCTAAGGCAAGCCTGGCTGCTGCCTGGCTTACATTTACCTTTTGGCCCACGTTCCCTCAACCGGCTACAATAATTCTAATCTACTCCGAATTCCTAATTGGAAACTGCCATGCGTACTGTCTTCTGGGACTACGACACCCACTATCTGCGAATGATCGACCAACGCCTGCTGCCCTTCGAGACGGCCGTGCCGGAGTACGACACCTATCAGGCCGTGGCCGAGGCCATCCGCGACATGGTCGTGCGCGGCGCGCCGGCCATCGGCGCGGCGGCGGCCTTCGGCATGGCCCTGGCCGCCCGCCAGAGCCGCGCCGCCGACCGGCTGGCCCTGCTGCGCGACCTGGAAGAGGCCGCCCGCGTCCTCGAAGCCGCCCGGCCGACGGCCGTCAACCTGGCCTGGGCCGTCCGCCGCCAGTTGCGCGTGGCCACCGACGAGTCGCTGGAGTCGGCCGATGACGTGCGCGCTGCCCTGCTGGCCGAGGCCCAGCGCCTGGCCGACGAAGACGTGGCCCTCAACCGGCGCATGGGCTTCCACGGCGCGGAACTGGTGGCCGACGGCGACACCATCCTCCACCACTGCAACACCGGCGCGCTGGCCACCGTCGACTGGGGCACGGCCCTGGGCGTCATCTTCGCCGCCCACGAGCAGGGCAAGCGCATCCACGTGCTGGTGGACGAGACGCGGCCGCGGCTGCAAGGGGCGCGCCTGACCGCCTGGGAGCTTCAGCAGCGCGGCATCCCGTTCGACCTGATCGCCGACAACGCCGCCGGCCACTTCATGCGCCGCGGCGAGGTCAACCTCGTCCTCGTCGGCAGCGACCGCACGGCGGCCAACGGCGACGTGGCCAACAAGATCGGCACCTACCAGTTGGGCGTGCTGGCCCGCGAGAACGGCGTGCCCTTCTACCCCGTCGTGCCCACCAGCACGATTGACCTCGACCTGGCCACCGGCGACCTGATTCCCATCGAGGAGCGGCCGATGGACGAGGTGCTGCGGATCATCGACCTGGGCATCGCCCCGCTGGGCATCACCGCCCGCAACCCGGCCTTCGACGTGACGCCCCACCGCTACGTCACCGGCATCGTCACCGAGGCGGGCATCGTCTACCCGCCCTTCGCGAAGAACCTCCGCGCCGCCGTCGCCCGCGCGCGGGAGATAAAGTGGGAGTAGTAAGAGGCTCACGCAAAGGCGCAAAGAAGCAACGAACGCCAAGAAGAAAGCTTTTCTTCCTTTGCGACTTGGCCCCTTCGCGCCTTTGCGTGAGCTCTTTTAATCTGCCTAATCTGCCCAATCTGCGGATAATCCCTCTTCTATGAGCAACGAAGACATCCCGGTAGTCATCTTCTGTGGCGGCGAAGGCACGCGCATGAGGGGCGGCACGCTGACCAAGAAGGAACTGGTCGAGATCGGCGGCCGGCCCATCATCTGGCACGTCATGCGCATCTTTTCTGCCCACGGCTTCAATCGCTTTGTCCTGCCGCTGGGGTATGAGGCCGGGCAGTTGCGCCGCTACTTTCTTGATTATGAGGCGATGACGCGGGATTTTACAGGCGCGGGGGGTGGCCGGGGGGGCCGGGGGGGAAGGAGGGGGGGGGGGGGGGGGGGGGCCTCTCTCAGGGGGCGCTGGAACCGGCAAGATCGCCTTCCGCGGGCTGGAGCAGCATTCGGAGTGGGCGGTGTCGCTGGTCGACACCGGCCTGAAGACGGACAAAGCCGGGCGCATCGCCCGCGTGGCGGAGTACCTGACGGCCGACCGCTTCTTCGTCACCTACGGCGACGGCGTCGGCGACGTGGACATCCGCGCCCTGCTGGCCTTCCACCGCGCCCACGGCAAGCTGGTGACCATCACCGCTATCCAGCCGAAGCATTACCAATACGGCACGATGGACGCCGACGAGGACGGTCGCGTCGGCGGCTACGTCCAGTACCCGGAGCTGCCCTACTGGATCAACGCCGGCTTTATGCTCTTCGAGCGAGCCACGCTCGACTGGATGCGCGGCGGCGACGCCCAGGCGCTGGAGACGGGCGTCCTGCAAGAACTCATCGCCGCCGACCAGGTCATGATGTACCGCCACCGCGGCTTCTGGCAGTCGATGGACACGCTCAAGGACGCCAACGACCTGGAGCGCCTCTGGCAGCAGGGCGCGCCCTGGCGCGTTTGGGAATAAAGGGGCTAAGGATTAGGGATTAGGGATTAGGGAAGAGCGCTCTTCCCTAATCCCTAATCCCTAGCCCTATTCCTGTTGCGCCGCCAGCTCATCCGGCGTATTGACGTTGACGAACGACCGCCCCTCCGGGTCGAAGCGGGCGATCTCCTCGCGCTCGACGAAGCGCAGCGACACGCGGCCGTAGAAGGCGGTGATCTTCAGCATCCCCGCCTCCAGCTTCTCGCGCATCGGCTCCAGGCACGCCTTGCTATAGATGGCGTGCAGCGGCTCCGGGAACTTGTCCCAGCGCGGCACGACGACGTCGGCTGCCTCGCGCAGCCCGACCATGTACTCCAGCAGCGGCCGGTTGAGCCAGGGCATGTCGCAGGCCACGACCAGCGTGCGGTCGTGGCGGGCGTGGTTCACGGCGGTGTAGATGCCGCCCAACGGCCCGGTGTCGGGGTAGTCGTCGCCAAACATGGGCAGGCCCAGGTAGGCGTAGTCGTCGGGCTTGTTGGTGACGATGATCAACTCGTCGCCCAGCCCGGCGACGCGCTCGCGGACGACCTCGATCATCGGCCGCCCCAGAAACGGCACGAACGACTTGTCGGTGCCCATGCGGCTGCTCTTGCCGCCGGCTTGGATGGCGATGGTGAGTGGGGTCATAGTTGTCAGTTGATAGTTGTCAGTTGATAGTTGTCAGTCGTTGGTGATTGGTCGTTGCTGACAACTGACAACTACACAAAGCGATAAAACACCTGATTGCTCAGAAACCGTCCACGCTCGGTCAACAGCAGGCGGCCGTCGCGGCGGTGGAGGAGTTGCCACTCTTCCAGTTGCCGCACTTCATTCGCATAGACATCATCAAATGGCCGGCCAAAGCGGGTGGCGAAACCGGCCATGTCTAGCCCCTCATCCAGCAAGCGCAGTTGGGTGATGGCCGTGTCCGACATCGCCTCGGTCGCGTCTACCCGATGATAAGCGGCCACCGCCGCGGAGAGGGGGAAGCGGCCCGGCCCGGCGGCCTCTGCAAGCGACCGCTGACGGCCGCCCCTACGCCGGGGGGGGGGCCGCCGTCCCGGGGTGGCTGCCGCCGTCGGCGGTCGTTCCTCCATCCGCCGCACATACGCCCGCGGCTGCCGCACCACCTGATAGCGATAGCCGCCGGCCAGCCCGTGCGCCCCCGCGCCCAGCCCCAGATACGGCTCGTTGCGCCAGTAGACGACGTTGTGGCGGCACTCGCGCCCCGGCCGCGCCCAGTTGGAGATCTCGTAGTGGCCGAAGCCGGCCGCGGCCAGTTCGCGGCCGGCCAGTTCGTACTGATCGGCGGCCGTGTCCGGGTCGGGGGCCAGAATCGTGCCGTTGTGGAGCCAGCGCTGCATCGGCGTGCCCGGCTCGATGGTCAGACAGTAGAGGCTGATGTGGGTTATAGCGGGCGCACTCTCAGCCAGCGACAGGACGGCGGCCAATGTCTGCCCCCAATCGGCCACGCTTTGCCCCGGCAGGCCGTAGATGAGGTCGAGGTTGAGATTGTCGAAGCCGGCCGCCGTGGCCATGTCCACCGCCTCGCCGGCGGCGGCGAAGTCGTGGGCGCGCCCCAGCAAAGCCAGCTCGCCCGGCAGCGCGCTCTGCACGCCGAAGCTCAGCCGGTTGACGCCCAGCCCGCGCACGGCCGCCAGCCACTCGGCCGACACTGTGCCCGGATTGGCCTCCATCGTGATCTCTGCGTCGCCGTCCAGCGTGAAGGCCGCCCGCGCCGCGCCCAGCAGATCGCCCACCTGCGCCGGCGTCAGCAGCGATGGCGTGCCGCCGCCGAAGAAGACGGTGCGCACCGCCGGGCGCGGCTCGCCGGCCGCCGCCGCCAGCGCGCCCACCTGCCGTATCTCGGCCGCCAGCGCCGCCACGTAGGCCGGTTGCAGGTCGTTGAGCGTGGTGTAGGTGTTGAAGTCGCAGTAGCTACACCGCTGGCGACAGAAGGGAATGTGCAGATAGAGCGCGTAGGGCGTCATGTGGGCGGGATTATGCCCGATTTGGCCCGTCTCGTGTAGGGTGGGATGCCATCCCGCCCCTCTTTACATATTTCATGACAATCACTTTCCCCTTGCTCGTGAATTCGCTATAATAGCCAACAGTGCGCTTCCCACGGCTGCCCGCGCGCGCACCCACACCCGTATAACCGGCACCTTCCTACCCAAATTCATCACACTAAGGAGATGTTTCCATGACTGTTAAGGTTGGAATCAACGGATTCGGCCGTATCGGCCGCCAGGTCTTCAAGGCCATCCGTGACAATTACAAGGGCGTGCTCGACGTCGAGGCCATCAATGACCTGATGCCGCCGGAAACCAATGCCCACCTGCTGAAGTACGACTCGACCTACGGCAAGTTCAACGGTACGGTCGAAGTCCGCGACGGCGACATCTACGTCGACGGCGAGAAGCTGAAGAGCTACGCTGAGAAGGACCCGGCCAAGCTGCCCTGGGGCGAGTTGGGCGTCGACATCGTCCTGGAGTGCACGGGCCGCTTCCGCGGCAAGGCCACGGCCGGCGCTCACCTGACCGGCGGGGCCAAGAAGGTCATCATCTCCTCCCCCGGCGACAAGGACATTGACGGCACGTTTGTCCTCGGCGTCAACGAAGAGAAATACGACCCGGCCACCCAGCACGTCATCTCCAACGCCAGCTGCACGACCAACGCGCTGGCCCCGGTGGCCAAGGTGCTGCACGAGAACTTCGGCATCCGCCGCGCCCTGATGACCACCATCCACGCCATGACCAACGACCAGAGCATCCTGGACGTGGCCCACAAGGACCTGCGCCGCGCGCGCACGACCGCCTCGAACATCATCCCCACCTCGACCGGCGCGGCCAAGGCCGTCGGTCTGGTGCTGCCCGACCTGAAAGGCAAGTTCAACGGCATGGCCTTCCGCGTGCCCACCGTCACCGTGTCCGTCGTGGACCTGACGGCCGAACTGGAGCGCCCGGCGACCAAGGAAGAGATCAATGCCGCGTTGAAGGCCGCTTCCGAGTCCGCCGGCTGGCTGGGTAAGGTGCTCAACTATACCGAGGAGCCGCTCGTCTCGTCCGACCTGATCGGCGACCCGGCCTCGACCACGGTTGACTCCCTCTCGACCGACGTGCTCGACGGCAACTTCGCCAAGATCGTCAGCTGGTACGACAACGAGTGGGGCTACGCCTCTCGTCTGGCCGACCTGACCGCCTACGTCGCCGAACGGCTGTAAGCAAGGCGCTCACGCAAAGGCGCTAAGGGGCAAAGGCGCAAAGAAAACAGCTCTTCTTTGCGCCTTTGTCTCTTTGCGCCTTTGCGTGAGCTATTCTAACTGCGGATGATAAGACCGCCGGTAGCCCACGAACGGGCCGCCGGCGGTCTTGTTTTGCCCCCCCGCCGCCGTTTCTCTACAATTGCGTCCAAGCCTTACCGGCACGATCTTTCTGAACTCGTCACTCGTCACTCGAACTATGGAATTGAGGGAACTGGAAGCCCGCATGCACGCCTTCGTCGCGGCCAAGGGCTGGTACGAACCGGACTCGCCCAAGCCGCAGACGCCGCAAAGCCTGGCTATCTCGCTGGCGCTGGAGGCGGCCGAGGTGCTGGAGCACTTCCAGTGGCGGCCCGACGCCCGCGACCGCGACGCCCTGGCCGGCGAACTGGCCGACGTGGCCCTCTACCTGCTGCAACTGGCCAGCATCAGCGGCATAGACCTGGAACAGGCCATCCTCGACAAGCTGCGCCAGAACCACGAGCGCGAGTGGCCGGCGCCATGAAAATCCTGGCCGTCAGCGACCGCGTGCTGGACAAGCTCTATAGCGGCCAGACCCGCCAGGCCTATACCGACGTGGAGTTGCTGATCGGCTGCGGCGACCTGCCCTTCTACTATCTCGACTTCCTGACCTCGGCCATCGACGCGCCGCTGGTCTACGTGCGCGGCAACCACGACGAAGGGCCGCAGTACGCCGCCGACGGCCGCGTCTGGCGCGACGTGCGCGGCGGCGTGGACATCCACGGCAAGGTCGTCACCCGCAAGGGGCTGATTCTGGCCGGGCTGCAAGGCTCCATGCGCTACAAGGCCCATGCCGACTACATGTACACCGAGGCCGAAATGCGCCGCGTCGTCGCCCAACTGGTGCCGCGGCTGCTGTGGAATCGGCAACGGCTCGGTCGGGCGCTCGACGTGCTGGTCACGCACTCGCCCGCCTTCGGCATCCACGACCGGCCCGACCTGCCCCACACCGGCTTCAAGGTCTTCCTCAGCTTCCTGCGCCTCTTCAAACCGCGCTATCACCTGCACGGCCACATCCACATCTACCGCCAGGATGAAGTGCGCGAGACGCAGTTTGAGGAGACGACGGTGGTAAATGTGTATCCGTATCGGGTGTTGGAAATCTAGTTGTTATGGCTTCCCTAACTGCCACCCGCTGGCAACCCAAAGCCGCTCTCTTGCCGGCGCTGCGCTACCTGCGACAGCCGGCGGAGTTGGCGCGCGGCTATGACCGCACCCACTTGCGACCCGATCTCATCGCCGGGTTGACGGTCGGCGTCGTCCTGCTGCCCCAGGCCATCGCCTTCTCACTCCTGGCCCAGTTGCCGCCACAGATGGGCCTCTACACGGCCATCCTCGGCGGCATCGTCGCCGCGCTGTGGGGGTCGTCGGATCAACTGCACACCGGCCCGACCAACACCCTGTCGCTGCTCGTCTTCTCCACGTTGGTCGTCTCGGCCACGCCCGGCTCGGAGTTGTACATTGTCGCCGCCGGCGTTCTGGCCGTCATGGCCGGCGCTCTGCAACTGGGTCTGGGACTGTTGCGGCTGGGCTTCATCGTCAACTTCGTCTCTCACTCGGTCATCGTTGGCTTTGGCACGGCCGCCGGCGTCCTCATCGCCCTGCGCCAACTCGATCCGCTCCTCGGCCTGTCGCTGCCCCGGAGCGACGTGCTGACCGGTCTGATCAACACCGTTCTGGCCGCGCCCCAAACCCATCTCCTGACCGCCGCCATCGGCCTGGGGTCAATGGCCCTGATTCTCGTCCTGCGCCGCATCAACCCCCGCCTGCCCGGTTCGCTTATTGCCCTGCTGGTGGCCACGGCCGTCGTCTACCTGCTAGGCGAACGCGCCGCCGGGGTGGCCGTCCTGGGACCAATCGCCGGCGGGTTGCCGTCATTGGCTGGGCTGCCGCTGTTGGATTTGCAACTCCTCGGCGAGCTCTCCACCGGCGCGCTGGCCCTGGCTGCCATCGGCCTGGTGCAGACGACGGCCGTCTCGCGCTCTCTGGCGTCGCAGACCCACCAGCGCCTCGACAACAACCAGGAGTTCGTTGGCCAGGGCATCGCCAACGTCGTGTCGGGTCTCTTCGGTGGCTACGCCACGTCCGGTTCCTTCACCATCTCGGCCGTCAAGTTTCGCGCCGGGGCGCAGACGCGGCTGGCGTCGATTGTCGCCGCCCTGGTTGTGCTGCTGGTGATGCTGGTCGCCGGCCCCATCGGGGCCTATCTGCCGGTCAGCGCCCTGGCCGCGGCGCTCATCATCACCGCCTACAACATGCTCGACCGGGCCGAGATTTGGCGCATTCTGCGCGGCGCGCCGGGCGACGCCATCATTATGGTCGTCACCTTCCTGGGCACGCTGTTCCTCAACCTTGACTTCGCTGTGCTGGTGGGCATTCTGTTGTCGTTTGTCCTCTACGTCATGCGCACCAGCGCGCCGCGCGTCCAGGTCGTCGTGCCCGACGCCGACTTCCGCCACTTCGCCCACCGGCCCGACGCGCCCGTCTGCCCGCAACTGGGCATCGTCGAAATTCAGGGCGACCTCTACTTCGGCGCGGTCAACCACATCGAAGAGGCGATTCTGCACCAGGCTGCCGCCAACCCCGACCAGCGCTTCCTGCTCATCCGTATGCACCACGTCAACCAGATCGACTTCAGCGGCATCCACATGCTGGAGAGTCTGGTGCGGACGTATCGCGACCGCGGCGGGGACGTGTTTCTGGTGCGCGTCAGCTCCCAGGCGCATCGGCTGATGCAGACTACCGGCTGCCTGACCTGGCTGGGCGAGGACAACATCCTCGACGAGGACAGTGCCGTGGACTTCCTCTTCCACCGCATCCTCGACCCGGCAGTGTGCATCTACGAGTGCCCGGTGCGCGTCTTCCGCGAGTGCCAGAACCTGCCCAAGCGCTTCGATCTGATCGCCACACCGCTGCCGGCCGCGCCGGCGCTGGCCGATTACCCATCAATCGCCCCGCGCCAGCTGTGGCAGTCGCTACGAACCAGCCCGCCGGAGCAACGGCCCATCGTCCTCGACGTGCGCGAGCCACGCGAGTTCCGTCGCTCCCACATCGCCGAGGCGCAATCGGTGCCCCTCTCGATCCTCCTGACCCACGGGCTGGCGCAGGCCGAGGATCGGCCGGTAGTGCTGGTGTGCCAAAGCGGCCGGCGCAGCCGTCGCGCCGCGGCCGTCCTCCACGACCTGGGCTATGGCGACGTCCGCCTGGTCGAGGGCGGGATGCAGGCCTGGGAGGCGGCGGGATTACTGACGGCGGTGGAGTTTGAGTAAGATGGATAGCAACCACTCTTCCCACAACATGGGCCTCGATCTGGTGCGCGTCACCGAGGCCGCCGCGCTGGCCGCCGGACGCTGGATCGGCTCCGGCAACTTCGACGCTGCCCACGCCGCGGCCACCGACGCCATGTTCAACACCCTGACCCTGCTCCAGGTGGACGGCATCATCGCCATCGGCGAAGATCGCCTGATCGACGGCGCGTCCCCGCTGTGCAAGGGCGTGGCCTTCGGCGCGGGCCTCATGCCCTTTGACCTGGCCGTCGACCCCATCGACGGCACGCGCCTGCTGGCCGAGGGCAAGCCGGGAGCCATCTCCGTCGTCGCCCTGGCCCCGCGCCACAGCATTCGCTCCATCGCCCCGGCCGAATACCTGGACAAGATCGTCGTTGACCGCGACGCCGCCGCCGTGCTCGTGCCGGAGTGCCTCGACGCGCCCGCGGCCTGGACGCTGGCCCTCATCGCCCGGGCTAAGAAGAAGGCCGTGCGCGATCTGGTCGTCGTCGTCCTGCAACGAACGCGCCATCACGACCTGATCGATGAGATTCGGGCCACGGGCGCGCGCGTCCTGTTGCGCGGCGAGGGGGACGCCGAGGCGGCTCTGGTGGCGGCCACGCCCGGCAGCGGGGTGGACGTGCTGATGGGCGTCGGTGGGGCGGCCCAGGGTGGGCTGGCCGCCTGCGCTGTGCGCGCGCTACGCGGCGGGATGTTGGCTCGCATCGCCCCGCAGTCGGCCGAAGAGCGCGCCGCGGCCGACCAGGCCGGCCTCGACGCCAAACGGGTCATGACCGTCGATGAGCTGGTCGCCAGCGACGACGTGCTCTACGCCGCCACCGGCATCACCGACACCGCCCTCCTGCCCGGCATCGCCTACCGCGGCAGCCACGCCGAGACGCACTCGCTGCTGATTCGCTCTGAGACACGCACGCGGCGCTTTATCCAGGCGGAGCACAGCCTGGAAGAGTAGGGATTAGGGGTTAGGGATTAGGGGCTAGGGAAGAGCGCTCTTCCCTAGCCCCTAATCCCTAATCCCTAGCCCCTAATCCCTAACCCCTAATTCATACGCCGCCCTTGTCTCCCGATGGAACAGCCACGCCAGGCCCAGGATAGGTTGAATGAGCGGGAAGTAGCCATAGTCGGCGCCGAAGTTGGCCCAGACGGTACGGCCGATGGTGTCGGGCATGATGGTGCTCAGCGTGCCGACCAGCAGCACCATCACCAGCTCGAACACCAACATGCTGACCGACAGCCGCCACGCCCAGTGCCGCCGCACGACGAAGCCCACCGTCGCCAGCAGGTAGCATACCGCAGCCACCGCGCTCAGCAGGGGCGGTAGGAGATCGGTCACACCCTCTTTGAAGAACAACTGGTAGAGCGCCCGCGCGCCCGTCGAAAGAGCCAACACCGGGTAGGAGATGGCCAGAATGACGCCCGCGGCGCGGATGAAGCCGGACAGGGCGTTTTGGGTTGTGTCGGTTTGTTGCGTAGTCATGACCCTGGATTCTACCACGAACGCTGAAGAGTTCGTGAACTGTGCAGAGCTTCCGCGGCGTTGGGTGTTACAATCCTCTCCATAAGGCTGGCTGCACTCTCAATAATTATTCGACCTGACAGGTGGACGGCCAATCGATTTTGGCGGAATTGCGGTTTGAGGCCGCCCACCTGTCAGGTCGTTGAGGCGCTATGTACGACGACGACCGCTTTTCTGACTCGTTTGAGGAGTATGCGCCGGATGAAACCCCGGACGGCCCGCCGCGCCGCCGCGGCTGCCTCTTTTTGTTCGTCTCGTTGCTGCTCGTCGTCACGCTGATCGGCTCCACGCTGGCGGCGTGGTTCATTCTGGCCCAACGCTCGGTCATGACGACGGCCAGCGCTACGTCGGCCCCTGCCCGCCAGCCGACCCTGGCCCCGGCCACGCTCGTCGCCGCGCTGCCCACGCCCGTTGAGCCAACGCCCACTGCCGCGGACGAGCCGACCGTCAATCGCATCGTCATCGTCAACGCTGAAGGCCAGGTCGAGACCCTCACCCCCGACGGCCAGGATCGCCGCGTGCTGACCAGCGAAGGCAACAGCGTCTTCTTCCAGTTTCCAGCCTGGTCGCCCGACGGCCGCCGCCTGGCCGTCATTGGCACGCGCCTGACCGGCGGCGGCATCTACGTCCTGCCCGACGTCGTCGGCGCCGATAACATGCCCGAAAACCAGGTCTACTTCAGCGCCGATGAGACGCCCATCTACCTCTACTGGTCGCCCGACAACGCCAATCTAGCCTTCCTGGCCAACCAGTCGCGCAACCAGATGGGGCTGAAGGTCATCGCCGGCGATGGAGGGAGCGAAAGCCGCCTGCTGGCCACGGGCGCGCCGTTCTACTGGGATTGGAGCGACGACGGCCGGCAACTGCTCGTCCACAGCGGCGAAGACCAGGGCGCGGCGCTGTCTCTCATCGACGTGCAGGGCGAGACCCAGGCCGGCAACCTGGCCACGCCGGGCGCGTTCCAGGCTCCGGGCATCGCCGCCGGCGGGCGCTACTGGGCCTTTGCCGAAGAGAGCGAGGGATTGAGTTCGCTCGTCGTCGTCGACACCCAGACGGGTGAGCGGCGCTCCTTCGAGCCATCGGACTCGATGGCCCTGAGTTGGAACCCGACCGGCGATCAACTGGCCTTCACCAATGGCAGCGCGGACACTCATCCTTTTTGGGGGCCGCTGCGGGTGCTCGACGTGGCCGCCGGGCAGACGCGCTTGCTGGCGCGACAGACGGTGCTGGCCTTCTTCTGGTCGCCCGACGGCCGCTCCATCGCCTACATCACGCTCAACGGGACGATTGAGGACGAGGGCATCAATGCCCTGGCCAAGACGCGCCACCTGGCCAAATGGGCGCGCCCGACGCAACAGACGCAGGGTTTTCTAACTCTGTCCGTGGTCGACGTGGCCAGCGGTCAAGGCTTGCGGCTGCTCAATTTTGAGCCGACGATTGTCTTCCTGACCCAGTTCCTGCCCTTCTTCGACCAGTACGCGCTGAGCCACAGCCTGTGGTCGCCCGACAGCAGCGCGCTGGTGCTGCCCGTGCGCGAAGAAGATAGCAACGTGATCCTCGTCGTGCCCACCGCCGGGGGACAGCCGTTCCATCTGGCCGAGGGGGATGTGGCCTTCTGGAGCCGCCGCTAACCTGACCCTGTCACCTGCGCGCCGAATGTGCCGTCGCTGACCTGGATGGTGATAGTCGCGCCCGGCCGCGCCTCGCCAACGGCGCGAATGAGACGGCCGTCGGCGTCGCGCACGATGGCAAAGCCGCGGGCCAGCGTCGCCAGCGGACTGACGGCCGAAAGTCCCGCCCCGGCTATCGCCAGCCGCCCCCGTTGCCGATCCAGCGCGCGGCGAACACTGCGCTCCAGCCGCCCCGCCAGCCCGTCTACCTGCTGCCGGTCGCTGTCCAGCAGCCGGCGCGGGCTGAGTAACGCCAGCAGTTGCGCGAACGACCGCACCGCCGCCCGCCGCGCAGCTAAATCGTCCAGCAGCACCGCGGCTAGGGCCGCGTCCATCTGCGCCAGCGCCGGGCGCACCCCAGCCAGATCGGGCACGGCCAGCTCGGCCGCCGCCGAGGGGGTCGGCGCGCGCAGGTCGGCCACGAAGTCGGTGATGGTGAAGTCCGTCTCGTGCCCCACACCGCTGATGATCGGGTGGCGCGCCTCGTAGACCGCCCGCGCCACGCGCTCATCGTTGAAGGCCCACAGGTCTTCGATGGAGCCGCCGCCGCGGGCGACGAGGATCAGGTCGATGTCGTCGCGGGCATCGAGCCGGCGCAGGGCGCGGACGATCTGCGCCGGGGCTTGTTCGCCCTGCACCAGCGTTGGCGCGATGAGCACCGACACCAGCGGGTTGCGCCGCTGCAAGACGTTGAGAATGTCGCGCAGGGCGGCGGCGTCGGCCGAGGTGACGATGCCGATCTTGCGCGCGAAGCCGGGAATGGGGCGCTTGTGGTCGGCGTCGAACAGCCCCTCGGCGGCCAGCTTGTCCTTCAGCCGCTCGAAGGCCGCCGCCAGATCGCCGCGCCCGGCCGGTTGCAAGTAGTCAGCGTACAGTTGGTAGACGCCGCCGACTTCGTAGACGGAGACGCGGCCGTGGGCGATGACGGCGTCCCCTTCGGCCGGGCGAAAGCGCAGCCGTTCGGCCTGCGACCGCCACATGACGCACTTCAGTTGTGCCGCGCTATCCTTCAACGTGAAGTACAGATGACCCGACGCCGCGCGCGTGAAGTTAGAGATTTCGCCGCTGACGTCGATGTCGCGCAGCCGATAGTCCAGGTCGAACATCTGCCGCACGTAGGCCGACAGTTCGCCGACTGTCCAGATGGTGTGGTCGCTGCTGGGCTGGGGGGAGAAGGGGAACATGGGTTAGTATCCAGTAGGTCAGTATTCAGTAGGTCAGTATTCAGTGGGTCAGTCAGTGGGTTAGTATTCAGTGGGTTAGTTGTGGTCGTTGGTGCTCTCTTTATTCGTCACTTGCCACTCGCCACTCGCCACCTGCCACTCGCCACTCGCCCCTCATTCGGCTACAATTACTCTCAAACCTACGACAACCATAAGGAAGGTGTTATCTGGAAGGTCTGGAACTGACTCAACTGCTGGTTGACGCCTTGCTGGACAAAAAGGGCGTCGATATCCTCGTGCTCGACATCCACATGCAGGCCATCTTCGCCGACTTCTTCGTCATCTGTACCGGCGAATCGGAGCCGCAACTGCGCGCCCTCAGTCAGGCGGCGCTGGAAAGCGCCAAGAAACAGGGGGGGCGCATGCCCAAGGGCGTCGAAGGCCAGCCTGGCGATGGCTGGGTGCTGGTCGATTTTGGCGACGTGGTCATCCACCTCTTCTCGCCCGAAAAGCGTGACTACTACGACCTGGAGTCGCTGTGGCACGCCGGGCGCGTCGTGGTGCGAATGCAGTAGTGCTTCATGCGGAGTGCGCATCTGAGGATGCGCACTCCCCGTTTGTTGACCGGGCGCGACCTACTCGCGGATCCAGCGATCCGTCGCCCGCTCCCAACTCACCAGCCCGTCGTCGCCGAAGAACAGCCCCACCTCGCGAGCCGCGCTCTCCGCGCCGTCGGAGCCGTGGACGAGGTTGCGGCCGATCTCGACGGCGAAGTCGCCGCGAATCGTGCCCGGCTCGGCCGCGCCGGCGTTGGTCGCCCCCATCGTCTTGCGCACGATGGCGATGGCGTCCTTGCCCTCCCAGACCATAGCCACAATTGGCCCGGACGTGATGTACTCCACCAGCCCGGCATAGAACGCCTTGCCGACGTGGGCCGCGTAGTGGGCCTCGGCCAGTTCGCGCGTCATCTGCATCAACTTCAGGCCATTCAGCTTCAGGCCCCGCCGCTCCAGGCGGGTGATGATCTCCCCGACCAGCCCGCGCTGCACGCCGTCGGGCTTGACCAGGACCAGGGTTTGTTCCATGTTTTGTGTTTTACTCCGATGATTATCGACTGCGAATGATTAACGCAGTGGCTTTAATAAGTCTACCCACGACGCCGGTTTAGCCGGCGGCGTTGCCTCCGGCGGTGGGGTGGCAGCGGGTTCTTCGGCCTCTTTGGCTTCGCCCGCCATTTCAGCCGCGCCCTGGTCGCTCGTCGCCTCAACGGCGTCAATGACCAGAATAGGTGCTTCAGTCGTCGGGGGCGCTTCGCCCTTGGGCTTGCGCCCCCGGCGACGCGGTTGGGCGGCTAAAGGCGCGACCTCTGGGTAGGTAATGGTCGGGGCCTCAATGGGGGCTTCGGGCGGCAAGGGTACGTCCGGCGTCTCGTCGACCGCCGGCCACACCAACAGGCCGCCTTCCTCCAGAGCCATCCCGACGGCCGCCTCGGGCATCTCGGCCGCTACTTCGGTCATCACGCCCACGTCGCCGAACGACTCAGCCATCTCTTCGACCGGTGCGTCGGGCAACGATGGCTCCACGTCGTTCATGACCAGCGCGGCCGGCTCTTCGCTCATCAGTGGCTCGTCGGCTAGCGGCGCTTTCGCCTTGCGCCCGCGCCGCCGGCGCGAACGGGACACAGCGACCGGCGCTTCGGCCGCCTGTTCCGGCAAGGCCGGCGTGGGCGGCGGCATCTCGGCCGTGACCGGCGCGGGGACCGGTTCGCGTCGCTCAGGTGGCGCGCCGGCCGCCAGACCCTCCAGCCAGGCCATCACCGCATCCGGGTCTTCGGGCATGTTCAGCAGGTCGGCGTCCGAAAGCTCGTCGATCAACGGCTCAGTCGCCGGGCCGGCTCGTTTGGCGGTTGTCATCGGCGTGGACAGCGGGGCGGCTGAGGCTACTTTGACTTCCCCACCCATCTCGCCCGCTCCGCCAAGCTGCGGCGATGAATCGACCGTATCTTCCTCGGCCATCTGTTCCAGCCAGGCCAGCACCGCGTCGGGGTCGTCGGGCATTCGGGCGACAAGATCCTCGTCGGTCAGGGGCGGCGTGGGCACGGCTGTGGGCACGGTCGTGGGCACAGAAATGCCCAGCGCCAGCTCCAACCACTCGACAGCCGCCGGCAGATCGCGGCGGGCCGGCGGCGCGCCACCACGGCGCAACGACAAGTCCAGTTCGGCCAGTGACGTGCCCGCGGGCAGGGCCAGGGCATCCAGGGCGCGCAGCGTTTCCTCAAGATCGGCAGCGCGGTCGCCATTGGCGGCGATGGCCGAGTCCGACGGTAGAGGCAGTGGGGCCATCTCATCTCCTAGAGGAGCGCTGTTGGCGCTCAGTTCGGGCTGCTCGCCGGCCACGTCCGTGCTGTCGGCGCTTAGTTCCAGTTGCTCGGCGGTCACGGCATCGCTATCGGCGCGCCACTCGACTTGCTCCGCAACCATGTCCGCACTGTCGGCGCTTGGTTCGAGTTGTCCAACAATCACGTCGCCGTCGGCGCTCCACTCTATTGGCTCGGCGACCCTATCGGCGTTGTCGGCGCTCGATTCGTCGACCAACGGCGCGGCGATCTCTTCGACCACTTCGGCCAACTCGGTTGTGGCCCAGGGTACGTCGTCGGCCGACAGGCCCTCAACCGGCGTCCACGCCTCGGCCTCGTCCATGGGCGCGGCCCACGCTTCTTCCAGCGCGGGCGCGGCCAGTTCTTCAACGGCCGCCGCCATCTCCGTCATGTCTGCTTCGGCTTCCCTGGCCTCTATCTCGATGGGCATAAGCGGCTGTGTCACCGCGCCCAACGAATCATCGGCGGCCAGGTCATCAAGGAAGGCCATGGCCTCATCAAAGGAAACCTCATCGGCGATAGCCGCGGCGGGTGCAAACTCCGGCTCCGATGGGGGAATGACCAGCGGCCGGCCCTGTTCGGCAGCCATCGTCTCCACCAGCACAATCGTGTCGGCAAAGTCCTCTTCAGCCACGAAGGAGTTGATCGGCGTGCTGCCCTCCAGCAACGACAGATCGCCCAGAGCCAACTCGTTGCCCGGCGCGCGCAAGTTCAGCCCGTCCGGCGACAGCCCGGCTTCCATCAGCAGCTTCGAGGTCAACGCCCGGTCGGCCACGCTGGGCACGTCTTCGATGGGCGCGTCCTGGCTGGCGGCCAACTCCTCAATCCAGGCCATCGCGGCATCCAGATCGTTGATGGGCGGCAGTTCCTCGTCGGGTGGTAGCGTGTCCAGCAGCGCCTCGGCGGTGATGGGCGCGTTGGCCGCAAGATCGGTGGCTGCAAGATCGGTGGCTGCAAGATCGGTGGCCGCAAGATCGGGCAACGCCTCTTCCACCTCAGTCGCCTCCTCCAGCAGGGCAGGCATTGCCGCGTCCACCTCGGCCTGATAGTCCGGTTGTTCCTCCGGCTCCCCGGCCGGCGGCGGCAGATGCACGACGGCCTCGGCGCGCAACGGCTCGACCGGTGTGGCTTCGACTGGCATCTCCTCGGCGGCAAAGGGCGGCAGCGTGTCCAGATCGGTCGCCATCGCCTCGCCGCCTACCTGGTCTACCGGCGCGGGGGCATCGGCCAGATGACGCCACTCCAGCGTCGGCAACTCCTCGATCGACTCGCGCTCGGCCATCTTGGCCAGCCAGTCCAGGCGGCTTTCAAACTCGCCGTCACTGGTCAGGGGGGAGTCGGCCGACACCGGCGGCGCTTCACGCAGCCAGTCGGGCAGGTCGCCCTCCTCGCTGTCGATCAGCCCGTCGAAGGGGAACTCCGTCGCCGCCTCGCTGACGTCCGGGCCGGCGCTTGGCCTCCCGGCCATCTCCTCCAGCCAGCGCAGGGCCTCCTGCAACTCATCGGGCGAGGCATCGGGCTGAACTTCAGGATCGCGGTCGTCGCTATTGCTGTCCATACTTCATCCTTGGCCGGCCGCCAGGGGCTGGGGCGCTTCGTTATGGTCAACTTGCGCCCGCTATTATCGGCGTTTTGCCTCAATTTGACAAATAATGGGCCTTCAGGCGCGCCAGCAGGTCGGTCACGTCCTGCTCTTCCTGGGGCATGCGGCCGAAGGGATCATGGACGATGTCCTGCCCCAACAGGGCGTGGAGCACGTTGCGCACGCCGGTGGTCAGCACGTCGAGCTGGTAGCCGCCTTCGAGTATAAAAAGGATGCGCCCGCCGCACAGCGCCTCGGCGTAGCCGATCAGCTTGCGGGTGATGTCGGCATAGCCGCGCAGGCTCAGCCCAGCCGAGGCCAGCGGATCGTCCCAGTGGGCGTCGAAGCCGGCCGAGACGAGCAGGAGGTCGGGCCGGAACGCCGCCAGCCGCGGGCCGATCAGCTCATCGAAGGCGCGGCCATAGCCGCGGTCGCCGACGTAGGGCGGAAAGGGGACGTTGAGGGTATAGCCCCGGCCGCGGCCGACGCCAATCTCGTGCATACCGCCGATGCCGGGGTAAAAGTAGGGAGCGTAGAGGTGAACGGAGACGAACAGCACCGAGTCGTCTTCATAAAAGATGTCCTGCGTGCCGTTGCCGTGGTGCACGTCGTAGTCAACGATGGCCACCCGCTGCGCGCCGTGGACGACCTGCGCCTGGCGCGCCGCGGCGGCGACGTTGTTGAACAGGCAGAAGCCGCTGACGCGGTCGGTTTCAGCGTGGTGGCCAGGTGGGCGGATGAGGGCGAAGCCGTTGTCGGCCGCGCCGCTCATGATCGCGTCGACCGCCGCGCAACAGCCGCCGGCGGCCAACTGCGCTAACTCGAAGCTCTGGGCTGTGACGTAAGTGTCGCCGTGATCCAGCAGCCCGCCGCCGCGTAGCGACACCTGGTGGACGTACTCGATCAACTCCGGCGTGTGTACCCGCCGCAACTGGTCGACCGACGCCGGCTCCGGCGCGAGTTGGTGCAGATCCGGCAGCAGCCCTGACGACTCCAGCGCCCGCCAGAGGGCCGTGGTGCGCCGGCTGCTTTCCGGATGTTGATACTTTGTGTGCCCATAGGCCGGGGCATAAACGAGCAGTGTCGTCATGAATCACTTCACCGGGTTGACTAGAAGGCCATTATACCACCGGCGCGGCGGCGCGCTGATTGGCAGCGTTATTGGTTGCCCCTTTTGACGATAATACATTAACATACGTGTAGAAATGTCGGCACTATTGGCCGATGCGCGGGCGGGGTCGGGGGCTTCTGGCCCGATTGTGCTGCGCCGCAGTTGCCTGGCTGGCTACCGCGCCTCTATATCCGACCGTCTCGTTCCGTGGCGACCTGGAGCGATAGTTGCTCTGTAACAACCCATCATCATGAGGAGGTTCAACGACCCGTTATGGATCAGATATTCCGGTTTATGAGAATGGACCTGACCAGATTCGAGACGATCGCCGTCTGGGCTGTCTTGGGCATTGCAGTCATCGGTCTCATCTACGCTGTCTACCTTCGCCGGCAGATTCTGGCCGAGGACAAGGGCACGGAGCGGATGATAGAGGTGTGGGAAGCCATTCGTCAGGGGGCTAACGCCTACTTGGGGCGGCAGTTGCGCACCATTTTGCCCTTCATCGCCGTCCTGACCGTCGCCCTCTTCCTGAGCGTCTACATCGTCCCGCCGACGGAGTTCTCGCAGGAAGTCTTTGCCGGGTCAAGCGAGGGGCAAATCCGCCTCATCGTCGGCCTGGGCCGGGCCATCGCCTTTATCATGGGCGCGGGCTTCTCGCTGGCCGTGGGCCAGATCGGCATGCGCATGGCTGTCGAGGGCAACGTGCGCGTGGCCAACGCCGCGCGGACGAGCTTCAAGGACGCCCTGCGCATCGCCTACCGCACCGGGACGATCACCGGTATGCTGACCGATGGCCTGGGCCTGCTGGGCGGCACGATCATCTTCATGGTCTTCGCCAACGCCGCGCCTGACGCGCTGCTCGGCTTCGGCTTTGGTGGCACGCTGGTGGCGCTGTTCATGCGCGTCGGCGGCGGCATCTTCACCAAGGCCGCCGACGTCGGCGCGGACCTGGTCGGCAAGATCGAGCAGGACATGCCCGAAGACGACCCGCGCAACGCGGCCGTCATCGCCGACCTGGTGGGCGACAACGTCGGCGACTGCGCCGGTATGGCCGCCGACATCTTCGAGTCCTACGAAGTGACCATCGTCTCCGGCCTGATCCTGGGCGTCACCCTGACACTCATCACCGGCCACACCGAGTGGATCCTCTACCCGCTGCTGGTGCGCGGCGTCGGCGTGCTGGCCTCCATCGTCGGCACCTACCTGGTGCGCGGTCAGTCGGACGACAGCGGCAACGCCATGCGGGCCATCTTCCAGGGCTTTCTGACCTCGGCGGCCATCTCCGTAGTATTGTTCGGAGCCATCGCCGTCTTCTACATGAACGACGTACCCGGCAGCTGGTGGCGGCCGTTCCTGTCCACGGCCGCCGGCGTGGCCCTGGCCATCGTCATCGACCGCCTGACCGACTACTTCACCGGCACGCACTACCGCCCGGTTAAGGAGATCCGCGACAGCACCTCCGGCGGCCCGGCCACGACCATTCTCTCCGGCCTGGCCAATGGCTATGAGTCGACCGTCTGGTCGACCCTCGTCATCGCCGCGACCATCGTCGCCGCCGTCCTCATCTATCAGAGCGTGGACGTGACGCCCTTCGTCTCCGAGCGCTTCTCGGCTGGGGTCATCCAGTTCACCTTCATCCTCTATGGCGTGGCCATGACCGGCATCGGCATGTTGACCCTGACCGGCAACAACGTGGCCATGGACTCCTTCGGCCCCATCTCCGACAACGCCAACGGCATCGGCGAAATGGCCGACCTGGAGCCGAAGGCGCGCAAGATCATGGCCGACCTCGACGCCGTGGGCAACACCACCAAGGCCATCACCAAGGGCATCGCCATCGGCTCGGCGGTCATCGCCGCCGTGTCGCTCTTCGGCTCGTTCATCACCGACGTGACCCTGGTCAATCCCGAAGCGCTGGCCAACGGCATCCGCGTCTCGGAGCCAATGGTCTTTGTCGGCGTCCTGTTGGGTGCGGCGCTACCGTGGATGTTCTCATCTCTGGCCATCCGCGCCGTCACCCGCGCCGCGGGCCAGATGGTCGAGGAGGTGCGCCGGCAGTTCCGCATTCCCGGCATCATCGAAGGCACGGTGAAGCCCGACTACGCCCGCGCCGTCACCATTTCGACCGTCGCCGCGCAACGCGACCTGATCAACCTGGCCGCGCTGGCCGTCATTACCCCCATCGCCGTCGGCCTGCTGTTGCAGGTGGAGGCGCTGGGCGGCTTCCAGGCGGGTATCATCGTCTCCGGCATGTTGTTGGCCGTGTTCATGTCCAACACCGGCGGCGCGTGGGACAACGGCAAGAAGCTGATCGAAGATGAGGAGCGCGACGTGGCCGGCAATACCGGCAAGGGGTCGGAACGCCACAAGGCGGCCGTCGTTGGTGACACCGTCGGCGACCCGCTGAAGGACACCGCCGGCCCGGCGCTCAACCCGATGATCAAGGTCGTCAACCTGGTCAGCCTGATCATCGCGCCCATCGTCGTGCGCTACAACGAACTCAACGTGTTCGTCGTCGTCATCATCCTGGCCCTGATTGGCCTGCTGGGCTGGGCCATCACCCGCTCCAAGCGCGCCGCCGAGCCGATCGCCGCGCCGTCCGCGCGGACGACGCATTAGGTGCACTACTGTAGGGGCGGGTCTGAGACCCGCCCCTACCACGAACGTCACATCGCATAAGGGCGGGTCTGAGACCCGCCCTACATCAGGGCGGGTCTGGAGACCCGCCACCAAGGGCGGGTCTAGCCCTACACCCTGCTTATGTCGGCAATCGCAATTGCCCGCGTTTTGTCGTACAATCCGGCCCATGACCGACGACCTGACCGGCCTGACCTTCGAGGACGCCCTGCTGGAACTCGAGCAGACGGTGGCCCAGCTTGAATCGGGCAACCTGACGCTGGAGACCTCGCTGGGGCTGTTCGAGCGCGGCCGAAAGCTGGCCGTCTACTGTGGCCGCCTGCTCGACGAGGCCCAGTTGCGCGTCGAGCAATTGACCGAAGACGGCGAGATCATCCCGGTCAACCTGACCCACTGACCAAGATAAGGAACCACAGATTACACAGATTTCACAGATTCAAAAGAATGATCTGTGAAATCTGTGAAATCTGTGGTTTGTTTTCCCATGAGAGGACATGTTTAAGAGCATACGTGAATCCCTGAGCCGCACCCGGCAAACCGTGTTCGGCCAGATCGCCGGCGTCCTGGGCGCGGGCGACATCACCGATGAAACGTGGGAAGACCTGGAGGCGCTGCTCATCCAGGCCGACGTGGGCGTGCCGACCACCGTCTACCTGGTCGATGCCCTGCGCGAGCGCGTGCGCCGCGACGGCCTCTATCGCGCCGAACAGCTATTGGGCGCGCTGCGCAGCGAACTACGGACCATTCTGACCGCCCCGCCGGTGTTCGAGCTGGAGGAGCCGCGCCTGCTGACGGTCGTCATGATCGTTGGCGTCAACGGCTCCGGCAAGACGACGACCATCGGCAAGCTGGCCCAGCGTTACAAGGATAGCGGGCGCAAGGTCATCCTGGCCGCCGGCGACACCTTCCGCGCCGCGGCCATCGATCAGTTGCGCATCTGGGGCGAGCGGGCCGACGTGCCGGTCATCGCCGGGCAGCCGGGCGGCGACCCGGCGGCCGTGGCCTACGACGGCATTCGCGCCGCCCGCGCCCGCGGCTTCGATCTGCTGTTTGTTGACACCGCCGGTCGGTTGCACACCAAGTTCAATCTGATGAAAGAACTGGAGAAGGTCTATGGCGTCTGTCGTAAGAGCGTCCACGCCGCGCCGCACGAGGTGCTGCTGGTGCTCGACGCGCCGACCGGCCAGAACGCGCTGACCCAGGCCGAGAAGTTCAAGGAGTCGGTCAACGTCACCGGTGTCATCCTGACCAAACTCGACAGCACAGCCAAGGGTGGCATGGTCTTCGCCATCTACCGCGAGTTGGGCCTGCCCGTCCGTTTCATCGGCACCGGCGAGCGCCTGCAAGACCTGGCCCCGTTCGACGCCGACCAATTCATCGCCGGCCTCTTCGATTAATGTGGCACAGGATTCTTATCCTGTGTCCTACAAACTGTTAGGTTTTTACCGTGGATAACCCCTAAGCCACAGGATAAGAATCCTGTGCTACAAGCCTACTGGAAACTGACCATGCAAGACCTACTCGACCGCCTGACCGAGATGACCGACATCGTGACCCATCTCCGGGGGCGGCTTTGACGTCGCTAACAAGGAAGCACGGATAACGGAACTGGAAGAGCGCAGCGCCGCGGCCGAATTCTGGAACAACCCGGCCGAGGCCCAGGGCGTCATGCGCGAACTGAACCGCCTGCGCGAGCAGGTGGGCGTGTGGCAGACGATCGGCCGCGCCCTGAGCGACGCGACTGAACTGGCCGATCTGGGCGACGAAGAGATGCGCGGGGAGCTGTCGGCCGAGGTCGAGCGCCTGTCGGCCGAAGTAGCGGCGCTGGAGTTCCAGACGCTCATGTCCGGCGACTACGACGACGAGAGCGCCATCCTGGCCATCCACGCCGGGGCGGGCGGCACGGAGGCGCAAGACTGGGCGCAAATGCTGCAACGCATGTTCCTGCGCTGGGCGGAGCAGCACCGTCTGAGCGCCGACATTCTGGACGAGAGCGCCGGCGACGAGGCGGGCATCAAGAGTTGCACCATCGCCATCCGCGGGCGCTACGCCTACGGCTGGCTCAAGTCGGAGCGCGGCGTCCACCGTCTGGTGCGCATCTCCCCCTTCGACGCCAGCAGCCGCCGCCACACGTCGTTCGCCAAGGTCGAGGTGTGGCCCGACGTGGCCGAGGACATCGAGATCGAGATCGACGAGAAAGACCTGCGCATCGACCGCTTCCGGGCCAGCGGCGCGGGCGGCCAGCACGTGCAGAAGAACGAGACGGCCGTGCGCATCACCCACCTGCCAACCGGCGTGGTCGTCTCCTGCCAGAACCAGCGCTCGCTGACCCAGAACACGCAGGTGGCCATGAACGTGCTGAAGGCGCAGTTGTTCGATCTGGCGCGGCGCAAGCAGAACGCCGAGATCGCCGCGCTGAAGGGCGAGGACGTGGACGCCGGCTGGGGCAGCCAGATTCGCTCCTACGTTTTGCAGCCCTACAAGATGGTCAAGGACCACCGCACCGGCCACGAGGTCGGCAACACCCAGGCTGTGATCGACGGGCGGCTGGATGACTTCATGGAGGCCTATCTGCGCGGGCAGGTGGGCGAGGGCGAAACGGCCATCCCGGAGTAGGCGTGGACTCTGGGCGTGCATTCCGTTTGACATTTCGCCCGCGTTTGTTACAATACCCAGACCTAGCCGAAGTGGCGAAATTGGCAGACGCGCTACGTTCAGGGCGTAGTGAGGGTTCCCTCATGTGGGTTCAAATCCCACCTTCGGCATCAGTAAAGTGAATCACTTTCAGGCGGCCCGGACGATCTCCGGGCCGTTTCTTTTTGAGAAAATCGGCACAATCGCTATAATGGACTGCAATTTGACGCCGCACACAGTTGAGGGATTCCCACTATGGCCGTTCTGCTGATCGTCGTTGTCATATTCCTGGTTCTGCTGGTCGGGCTACTGCTCGCCTTCCTTTTCTCCCGCGCCGACCACGCCGTCACCAACACGCGCACGGCGATGACCGCCGAGGAGAAAGCCTATAACCCCAACGTAACGTTGGGCCACAAGATCAAAGTCCAGGCCGACTACGAAGCGCAGTTGAAGCAAGCGCGCCAGGTGGCCGCCAAGCGGGCCGCCGCTCTGCCGCGCGGCGCGAACCAGCAGTTCGGCCGCGCCGGCGAATCGCAGTTTGCCCCGGCCAGCCAGGCGCTAGGCAATGACCCGCAGTCGGCCGTGCGCATCGCCCGCTTCCACGGCTGGGATGGCGCGCGTGTTGGCCCGACCAGCACCGCCGTTGCCGCCGCGCCGGTGGCTGCCGCGCCCGGAGCGCGCCCCGCTGCCGCCACCGCCGGCATCGCCCCGCCGAACCTCATCCCCATCACCGACAGCATGTCGCCGGAAGAGGTGCGCAAGGCACGCATTGCCAACTCCAAGGCCGAATCGGCCTATAACAAGGCCCTGAAGGCCGCCGCCTCCGGCGCGCCGGTCGCCGCTCCCGCCGCCGCCGCCGTGGCCGCGCCGGCCGCCACCGCCGCCGGCATCCCCGCCGCCGCCGGTATCGCCCCGCCCAAGCTCATCGCCATTACCCCCGACATGGCTCCGGAGGATGTCCGCAAGGCGCGCGTAGCCAACGCCAAAGCCGAGTCAGCCTATAACAAGGCGCTCAAGGCCGCCGGCGTTGGCGCGGGCACGGTGGCCGGCGTCGAGGCCGTCGTCAACGCCGAGATGCCCGGCCCGGCGACAGCCGTGGCCCACCCGGCGGCCGCCGCCCCGGCCGCGGCCGGCGTCGAGCCGCCCAAGCTGATCGTCATCACGCCCGACATGTCGCCCGAAGACGTGCGCAAGGCGCGCGTGGCCAACGCCAAGGCCGAGTCGGCCTACAACAAGGCCCTCAAGGCCGCCGGAGTCGATCCGGCCGCGCTGCGCGGTGGGCCGGCCGTCGTGGCCACGGCGGCGAGCGCCCCGCCCAGCGCCGCCCCGGCCGCCACCCCGGCTGCCCCGGTGGGCACAGCGCCCTCGACGGCCGCCTCCGCCCCCGCTCCGGCCGCTGTGGCCGGCATCCCCGCGCCGAAGCTGATCGACATTACCGACGGCATGTCGCCCGAAGACGTACGGCGCGCCCGCGTCGAGAACGCCAAGGCGATGTCGGCCTACAACAAGGCTCTCAAGGCCGCCGGGATTGACCCGGCGACGATGAAGTAGCCGACGCCGACGTTACTTTAGGAACGTGTCCCGGTCGCCTGGCTTAGGGCGACTGGGACTTTCTTTTTGTTCGTCTCATGGGACAACACCTGTGACCCGCCCATCCGCCTCCCCAACCCGCGCGCGGCGGCTGTTGCGCCTACTTCTACTACTGGCCCTGGTAGGCGTGGGGGGCTACCTGGCCCTGCGCCTGGCGGGCGACGCCGCCGACCCGCAATCCGACCGCTTTCGCCAGTGGTGGCAGGGGGACGACGAGCAGCGCCAGGCGCTCATCACTATCCAGCGCGAGCGTTGCGACGGCGCGCCGTTCGTGCTGCCCGCCGATGGCTTTATCGGCCTGCTCTATGGCGACCCGCGCGGCCCCTACTCGGCCGCCGCGCCCCACCAGGGCATCGACATCTTCAGCCCCGGCGAAGTGGGCATCACGCCGGTCTATGCCGCCACCGACGGCTACATCACCCGCGAGGCGTCGTGGCGCAGCGCCCTCATCCAGCGCGTGCCCGACGACCCGTTGCAGCCGGGCCGCACCATCTGGCTCTACTACGCCCACATGGCCGACCGCGACGGCAACAGCTTCATCGAGCCGGCCTTCCCGCCCGGCGCTACTGAAGTTTTCGTGCCCCAGGGCACGTTGCTAGGGTACACCGGCGACTACAACGGCGACTCGCTGCGCGACATCTGGGTCCACCTGCACTTCTCCATCGTCCTGGATGACGGCCGCGGCAGCTACACCAACGAACTGGAGTTCGCCAACACGGTCGATCCCTCGCCCTATCTCGGCATGTCGCTCCACCACGCCTGCGCCACCGACGTGCCCGCCTGCACGCCCGACCCTACGTGCACTCCCTGATCAACGCTCCCCTCGCCCAACGATCCCCTCTCCCTGTGGGAGAGGGTTAGGGAGAGGGTCTGCCACCCTGCCCTCGCCTAACTTCTGCCAGAGGGAGGGGGACTTGCCACTCGCCACCCGCCCCTCGCCCCTTTTCCCCGTCGAATATATCCATATCTATACCTCTTCTCTGTACCGGCTAACCATCGGCCGCTCTCTGTCTGCGCGTAAACTACCAACAACCCACATCACGCGGCGGCTAGTACCGACACCGTGATGGGTAGTGGTAAACATGGCCCTATTCGCCAATCGGCTTGGCCTAAAGCGTAATACCACAGATGACCAAGACACGATAGGAGTGTAGACGTATGACAGAGCAGGTGACCAAAACAGTAGTTGTGAAGCGAGACGTGGCCAGTGTCTACAATGTCTGGGCCAACTTCGAGACGTTCCCCTACTTCATGAAGTACGTGGAAAAAGTCGAGAAGCTCGGCCCGAACATCAGCCATTGGGAAGTGAAGGGGCCGCTGGGTACGACTGTCGACTGGAATGCCGAGACGACGCGCAGTGACCCGAACCAGCGCATCGCCTGGAACACCAAGGATCACAGCGGCACGATTACGACCAGCGGTGAAGTTATCTTCACTGAGCTGCCGCAGGACGGAACGCAGATCGCCGTGACCATGAACTACAGCTTGCCCGGCGGCAAGCTAGGCGAAGCAATCGCCCAGTTGTTCAGCGACCCGGAGAAGCGCCTGGAAGAAGACCTACGCAACTTCAAGCTCTACATCGAGAATAGTCACTAGAGCGTCTGAGAATTCGAGCGATTACCGGTGACGGGTGAAACTGTTCCCCCGTCCTTATAGAACGAATGAGGAGTGTGACAATGACTACGCATACGGATGATAAGATCAGTCGCGCGGCCGAGACGGCTGTTGACAAGGCCCACGTCGCTGCCGACCAGGCCGGGCGCAAGGTGTCGGAGACGGCCGGCGTCGTGAAGGAGCAGGCCAAGCGCACTGTCTCTCAAGTGAGCGAGCAGGCCAAGACCAACGTCAGCAGCCGCATGGGCGACGTAGCCAGCGAACTGGGTTCCGTGGCCGAGGCTGTGCGGCAGACTAGCGAAGATCTTGGTAGCCAGGACCAGCCGGGCATCGCTCGCTACGGCAACCGCATCGCTGACCAGATCGAGAGTGTGTCCACCTATCTGAACGACCGCGGCGTCGAGGATGTTCTCATGGATGTCGAGGGTGTGGCCCGTCGCCAACCGGCCCTGTTCCTGGGCGGCGCGTTCACACTTGGCCTGCTGGTTGGGCGCTTCCTGCGCAGTTCGGGCCAGCAGATGAGCTATCAGGATGGCGGCTTCCGTGGCTACCAGGACTACCCGAGCGGTGGCTATCAGGGCGGCAGCTACCAGAGTGGTGGCTATCAGGGTAGCGGCAGTAGCTATAGTGGTTCCAACTACCAGTCGTCGGGTCGTCAAACGTCTGGCCGGCCGTCGGTTGAGATGGGCGCGGAGACGGGAGCCAACGAGCCGAGCTATCGTCAGGGGCCTTCAGTCTACAACACCTCCAACCAGGAGGAGTTCGGCGACAACCCCACAGCCTACCCCACCGGTCTGGCTGAGGAGTAGTTCCGCCTGAGCGGCGCTTGGAGGAAGCAATGGAGTATCAGACACATACCCGCGAAGAGACGAGTTTGGCCGACCTGCTGTCGCGTTTGTCGGAGCAGGCCAGCACCCTCGTGCGCCAGGAGATTCAACTGGCCCAGACCGAGATGACGCGCAAGGCGACCAAAGCCGGCCGCAACGCGGCGTTCATCGCCCTGGGCGCGCTCCTGGCCCTGGGTGCTTTCTACACCCTGATAGCCGCGCTTGTGCTGGTTTTGTCACAGGTGATGGCTGCCTGGCTGGCGGCGATCATCGTTACCGTTGTGCTGGCCATTGTCGCAGCGCTGCTCGTTCAATACGGCCTCAGCAAGTTGAAAGCGATTGATCCGGCCCCGCGCCGTACCATCGAGACAATGAGGGAGAACAAGGAATGGCTAACGCAACAGATCTAACCTACCGTGGCGGCGAGTATGCCCCGGCGCCCTCGACCTCTGATGATCCGGATGTGATCCGCCGGCAAATCGAGAACACCCGGGCACAGATGACCAGTACGATCAATGAGATTGGCGAGCGGCTTTCGCCCGACTATCTGATTGACAAAGCCAAGACCTCGGTGCGCGAGGCTACGGTTGAGAGGTTTAGAGATATGAGCTATCAGGCTAACCGGAGAATGGAAGGTATGTCCAGTAACATGAGTGACACAGTGCGGGCCAACCCCCTGCCCGTAGCGTTGATTGGATTGGGTTTGGGCTGGTTGATTATGTCTGAGCGCAGCAAGCGCCAGGAGTACGATGGGCGCGGTCAGTATCGCACGACCGGCTATCGTTACTATGAGACCAATGAAGGCCCCGGCGCGATGGATCAGGCCCGGCATCGTCTGGGCGAGGCGGCCGACGTCGTCCAGGATCGGGCGGCCGACATCCAGAACCGCGTCAGCGGCACGGCCCAGCGTATGGGCGAGAGCGTCAGTGACACCGCCCAGCGCACTGGCGAGACCGTGCGCGATACGGCTCAGCGCACCGGCGAAGCTGTGCGTGAGACGGCCTACCGGGTGGGTGAGAGCGTTGGTCAGCGCGCCGAGATGGTGCAGGAGCGCGCCACTGATCTGAGCCATCAGGCTCGCAGCGAAGCCGAGCGCCTGGCCGCCGAGGCTCGCTGGCGCGCCCAGGCGGGTATGGAGCGCACCCGCCACACCTTCTGGGAAACGATGGAGCAAAATCCGCTGACGTTGGGCGCCGTTGTGCTCATCGCCGGCGCGGCCATCGGCGCGTCTATCCCCAGCACAGAGTACGAGAACCGCATCATGGGCGAGGCTCGCGACCGGCTGATGGACGAGGCTAAGGTTCGCGCTCAGGACACTGTTGGCCGCGTGCAGACCGTTTTGCACGAGGCCCAGCAGGCGGCCGTGACCGAGGCCAAGAGCGTGGCCCAGCGCGAGAACCTGCCAATCGGCAACGACTCCGGCTCGGATGGTTCTTCCAACTGGACAAATTCCTAGCCTGAGAGTAAAAGGGGACGCCTCTGTGAAGAGAGGCGTCCCTTTTGTGATCGATGTCAGGAGGGTCAGACGATGCCGCGAGCGAGTCGGGTCATGCGCCAGGTAATGGATTGGCGGGCGGCGGTCATCGCCGGGCTGCTGGCCGGGCTGCTGGCCCTGTTGTTGCGTATCCTGCTGTGGGTCACGGTGACAGGCGGTAGCTTCTGGGCACCGTTTTATCAATCAGCGGCCATTTTGTTGGGTCCCAACAGCCTGGCCCCGGTTGACGCGCCCCAGATAGGTGTCGTGGCCGTGGGTGTGCTGGTGCACATGACGCTGTCGTTGTTCTACAGCCTGCTGCTGGCCTTCATCATTCATCGCTGGGGCTTGGTCGTGGGTATTGTGGGCGGCGCGCTGTTTGGGGTGGCCATCTACGTCATCAACTACTACACTTTTACATACCTTTTCCCGTGGTTCTTCCCGCTGCGCAGTTGGCTGGTGCTGGCCACCCACGTTACCTTTGGCGCGCTGGCCGGCGGCATCTACGAAGCGCTGGAACGGGACATCTACGTCGTCGAGGAGCCAACCGGCGACAGCACGTCGCCGGCCTAGCGCGGCGTCTTCAAACAGCATAGGAACGCATTCATGAGACGTAGACGCAGTTTCAACGGCGGCCGCTTGCTGATGGCCCTGGCGCTGGCCGCCTTTGCTTTGTTTTCCTACTTCGGCTCCAAGGAGTTCAATCCGGTACTCCAGGAGGAGCAGTACGTCGGCATCACCCCCGACCAGGAGATCGCCCTGGGCCTGCAAGCCGCGCCGGAGATGGCGGCCCAGTTCGGTGGCGTTCACCCCGACGAGCGCGCCCAAGGCTTTCTGGATGGGGTTTGTGCCTCGCTGATCAATGAGAGCGACGCCGGTGAGGCCGAGTGGCCCTATGAGTGTTCGCTGCTGGCCGACGACCAGACGATCAACGCCTTCGCCCTGCCCGGCGGCCAGGTCTTCCTGACCGTCGGTCTCTACAACGAACTACAGTCAGAGGGGCAGTTAGCCGGCGTCCTGTCCCACGAGATCGGCCATGCCGTCGCCCGCCACTCAGCGCAGCAGATCGCCCGCCAGGAGTTGACGCAGGGGCTGACCGGGGCGGTCATCGTCGCTTCCTATGACCCGGAGAACCCCAGCGGCATGGCCACCGGCCAGATCGCCGCCGTCGTCGGGCAACTGCTGAGCATGCGCTATAGCCGCGAACATGAGCTACAGGCCGACCGCCTGGGCGTGCGCTTCATGGCCCAGGCCGGCTATGATCCGCGGGCGCTGATCGACGTGATGCACATCCTGGCCGAGAGCGGCGGCGCGGCCCCGCCGGAGTTCTTCAGCACCCACCCCAACCCGGAGAATCGTATTACCGCCATCGAAGAAGCCATTGCCGCCGAGTTCCCCAACGGCGTGCCCGATGGCCTAATCGAGTAGTCATTTGTGGAGGCATTTGGAATGAGTAGCGTAATTGAAATCGTCGGCGAAACATTTCACGAGTGGAGCGAGGACAAGGCATCGCGTCTGTCAGCAGCGTTGGCCTACTACACCGTGTTTTCCATTCCGCCACTGATGGTCGTGGCCATCGGCATCGCCAGCTTGTTCACCGACCGGGCCACCATTGAGGAGCAGGTCGTCAATCAGGCCGGCGGCCTGATGGGGCAGCAGGGGGGTGAGGCAATTCAGACCATTCTCCAATCGGCCGAACAGCCGGGCAACGGCGAGTTGCTGCCGACGCTGTTGGGCCTGGCTCTGCTGCTGTTCGGCGCGTCCGGCGTCTTCACCCAGTTGCAGGATGCCATGAACACCATCTTCGGCGTCAAGCCCAACCCTAAGCGGGGCATTGTGGGGATCATCAAGGATCGCTTTCTCTCTTTTACAATGGTGCTGACCATTGGCTTCATCCTGCTCGTGTCGCTGGTCCTCAGCACGGTGCTGGCCAGCCTGGGCAACTTCATCGGTGGCCTGGTGTCGGAGGCCGAAATCCTGTTGTTCATTGTGAACTTCGTCATCTCCTTCGGCATCTTCACCCTGTTCTTCGCGCTCATCTTTAAGACGATCCCCGACGTGGAGATGAGTTGGCGCGACGTGCTGGTCGGCGCGGCCATTACGGCGCTCCTGTTCAAGATCGGTGAGTACGCGCTGAGCTTCTACTTTGACCGCAGCGATCCCACCTCGGCCTTCGGCGCGGCCGGCTCGATCATTTTGCTCCTGCTGTGGGTATACTACTCGGCCCAGATCATCTTCCTTGGCGCGGAGTTCACCGAGGTCTACGCCCGGCGCATCGGCTCCGGGATTCAGCCGGATGAGGACGCGGTGGCCATCACCAAAGAGGCCCGCGCCCAGCAGGGCATCCCGACTGAAGGCGAAGTCGAGCGGCGGGCGCAGGCCCAGGGCAGCCCTAACCGCCCGTAACCCTTGGCGACAAGCGGCCCCCGCCCGACCCGCCATTTTACCTACATCACTTTGCCCGCTTCCTGCTATCCTCTCTCTGGCGCACTTACCCGGCGCGGGGCCAATGCCCCGCGCCATTCTGCGCCGTAGCGGAGAAAGGACATGCCGGCTGCCGATCAACTTAGGGAAGAACATCATCCCGCTCGACATTCCGACGTCCTGGGACTGCTCCAGGAGTTAGGCATCATCGCCAACAGTTCGCTGGCGGTGGGCGCGGCCCTGCACATGTCCCTGAGCGCCATCGGCACGCACACGGGCTGGCTGCTGGGGCGCGTCAAGCTGAATGCCGCCGACGAGGCGCTGATCGGCGAACCGGCCGTCTCCTGGCGGGCGGGCGTCTGGCCCGAACCACCGCCGGCCGATGCCTGGCCGACGGCGGTGCTGCCGGACGGCACGACATCGGTCGTCGTTGCCGACCTGGGGCCGAACAGCCGCGCCGCGCCCATGCGCAGCTACATCGCCTGCCCCATCCACGTTGGTTCGGAGCGAGTCGCCACGCTGGAGTTCCTGACCAACCGACCGGTGCAAATTGGCTCGGACCTGCGGCAAGTGTTGACCCACGCCGCTACACTGCTCGGCCTGGTCATCGAGCGTGGCCGTGCCCAGGTCGGCCTGCGCGAGAGCGAACGCCGCTTCCGGGCCATCTTCGACCAGTCCTACCAGCTCATTGGCCTGATGGAGCCGGACGGTACGCTGATCGAGGCCAACCAGACGGCCGTGCAGTTTGCCGGCCTGATGCTCGATGACGTTGTTGGCAAGAAGTTCTGGGACACCTACTGGTGGCAGATTTCGCCGGCAACCCAGGCGCAATTGAAGTCGGCCGTCGCGCGTGCAGCCCGTGGCGAACTGGTGCACTATGACGTGGAGGTGCAGGGTGAGGGCGGCCGGGTCATCACCATCGACTTCTCCATCAAGCCCATCCGCAACCTGGACGGCGAGGTCGTGCTGCTCATTCCTGAAGGGCGCGACATCACCGACCTGCGCCACACACTGGAGAGCCTGCGCCAGACGGAGGCGCGCCTGGAGGAAGCCCAGCAAGTCGCGCGTATGGGCCACTGGGACTATGACGTCGCCCGTGAGGAGGCCTACTGGTCGGGGACTCTCTACACAGTCTTCGGTTTGAAGCATGAAGAAGTCACCGAACCGGGCAAGGAGTTCCTGGATCGTATTCATCCCGATGACCTGCCCATCGTTCGCCAGCACATGGAGCGGGCTTACATCGAGCGCCGCAACTACGAGGTCACCTACCGTATTATTCACACCGATGGCGCACCGCGGTCGGTCTATGCCGCCGGCAACGTCGTCGCCAATGACGCCGGCGAGGTCGTACGCATGTCCGGCATTGTCCAGGACATCAGTCGCCGCCGCGAACTAGAGCAATCGTTGGCCCGTTCGGTTGAACGCCTGTCGGGCCTTAACACCGTCGGGCAGCAAGTGGCGGCCACGTTTGACCTGGAGCAGACCTGCCGTGAGGTGCTGGCGGCGACACGGGCTTTGCTGGGCGTCGATCTGGTCGTCTTGTTCGAGCATGAGAAAGGCCAGTTGCACATTCGCGCCACCGACCACGGCGGCGATCTTGCCTTCGGCCCGTGGAGTATTCCCGACGACAGCGGCATCGCCGGCGAGGTATGGACTACCGGCCGCGCCATTCACCTGAGCGGTGATGAGTGCCGCCGCCGTCGCTCGCCCCAATTGACACGACTGAGCGGCTACACGCCCAACGCCATGATCGCCGTCCCCGTGCGTTGGCAAGACCAGGTCGTGGGCGTCTTGCAGGCCACCGACGCGCGGGAAGACGCCTTCGAGGACGGCGACCTGGATACGTTGCAGGGCGTCGGCGCGTGGCTGGCCATCGCCATCGGCAAGGCCCGCCAACACGCCGCCCTGGAGCGCCGTCTGCGCGAAAGCGAGGCCATCACTGAGGTGAGCCGCGCCCTCAGCGAGACGCTGGAACCACAGAGTATCCTCGACCTAATCGCCGCCAAGGCGCAGAACATCGTCCCACGCATTGACTGGACGGTGATCCACCTGCTGCGCGGCCGGCCCGAACGCCTGCACCCCGCCGCCGCGGCCGGCAATGCGCCGGTGGACGACTCCTACGTCATCACTCCCGGCGAGGGCCTGGCCGGTCTGGCGTTAGCCAATGGGGTGCTCGTCAACGTCAGCGACGTGCCGCACGACCCGCGGGCCAGCCGGTTCGCCAAAGAAGTGGGCGTCAGTTCCATGCTCGTCGCTCCCATCCAGAGCCGCAGCCGTATCATCGGCACCGTCAGTTGCGTGTCGCGCGAACCGCGCACCTTCAGCGAGGAGGACGAGCGCCTGCTCACGATTCTGGCCTCGCAGGCGGCGATGGCCATCGAGAACGCGCAACTCTTCGACTCGCAGCGCCGCGCCCGCGCCGTTGCCGAACTGCAACGAGAGCGGCTGCGCGAATTGACCCAGCGCATAGTGACGACGCAGGAAGAGGAGCGGCTGCGCATCTCGCGCGAACTGCACGACGAGGCGGGCCAGGCCCTGACTTCGCTCAAGATCAGCCTCGACCTCATTCGCGTTGGCCTGCCGGAGGAGCAGGAGGCGTTGCGGTCGCGCCTGGCTTCCGTGGCGGCGCTGGCCGATGAGACGATGGAGACGTTGCGCACGCTGGCCCACGACCTGCGCCCGCCGGGGCTGGACTCGTTTGGGCTTAACGTGGCCCTCGAAGGGTTGTGTTATGACTTCGGCGCACGGACGGAACTGGATGTCGTCTACCGCGGTCTGGAACTGCCCGAACTGCCGACGGCCGTGGCCCTGTCGATCTACCGTCTGGTGCAAGAGGCGCTGACCAACATCGCCAAACATGCCGCCGCCGACCAGGTGAAAGTCACGGTTTCACGCGACGAAGAGCTGTTGTATGTGGGAGTTGCCGACAATGGGCGCGGCTTTTCCCAAGAAAGCGACGCGCTTCAACCGCGCCAGCGCGGCGGCATCGGCCTGGTCAGTATGCGCGAACGAGCCGAACTGCTGGGGGGAACCCTGGAGATCGACAGCTCGCCCGGCCAGGGCACGCGCCTGACGGCGCGCATTCCATTATGGCATGAGGAGAACGGTGAAGAACGATGATTCGAGTGGTAATTGCTGACGACCATCATCTGGTGCGTCAGGGGCTTCGGGCCTTACTGGAGAACAGTCGCGAGGTCGAAGTGGTAGGCGAGGCGGCGACCGGCTACGAGGCCGTCGAACTGGCCGAGAAGTTTCAGCCGGATGTGGTCGTGATGGATCTCTCCATGCCGCGGCTGGACGGCGTTCAGGCGGCGACGCGCATCCTTGAGTTGCGCTCGCCGACGGAGGTCGTCGTCGTCTCCATGCACGCCGACACGGCCATCGTCCAAAACCTGGTGCGTCGGGGGGTGAAGGGGTATCTCTTGAAGGACGCCCTGGCCACGGAGCTGATGTTCGCCATTCGCTCCGCCAGCGCCGGCAAGCTTTATCTAAGCCCGACCATCTCCGAGGCGGTGATGAACATGCTCATGACGCCGTCGGGCGAGGACGTAGTCGTGGAGCTAACGCCGCGCGAGCGCGAGGTATTGCAACTGGTAGCCGAGGGCCATACCAATACCTCCATCGCCAACATCCTGAGCATCAGCGTCAAGACCGTCGAGAAGCATCGGGCCAACCTCATGAACAAGTTGGAGGCCGATGACCTGGCGACGCTGATCCGCGTGGCTATCAAGCGGCGGCTAATCTTCGTGGATGCTTGATGGGGGCGGTGCCCAGGTTGGCTTGCTGACCGGCACAATGACCTGTTTTTGCCGGCAATCCCCCCTTTCACCCCGATTGTTCCATCAATCAGGCTGAATCACGGCGGATGGTAGGGTAATCCCCCATACTAATTACCCACCAGTTGGGGCGATAATACGACAAATGGTGTACCCAGCCGGGTTCAAGTTTGAGCCGCAACCAAACATCGCTGCGCGCACCGACAGAAAGACGATGAGTGCGATCCGTATACTAATTGCCGACGACCATGCCCTCGTGCGCGAGAGCATTCGGGCGATATTGGCTAACCAGGTGGATATGGAGATCGTGGCCACGGCCGGCGACGGCAACGAGGCAGTTCAACTCGCCTTGTCGCATCAGCCCGACGTGGTGGTCATGGACATCTCCATGCCCAGTATGGACGGCCTTCACGCTACGGAACTCATCCACCGTGCCCAGGAGTCGACGAACATCGTTATCCTTTCGATGCACGTCAATGCCGCGCTGGTGCAGCAAGCTCTGCGCATGGGCGCGCGGGGCTACGTGCTAAAGCGCCGCGCTACCGATGAACTGCCGCAGGCCATTCGCGCCGCCGTACACGGCGAGGTATTCCTCAGCCCGGCCATCCCGCCGTCCTACCTGCCTCGTTGAGATAACTTGCCGCGCATGCTTCAGTCCAGGTTGAGGTGGGCCTCAGCCTGGACTTTTGGCGCTACATCTTACCATGGCAACTTTGCGCTGTCCGATCTACCCAGCCCCAACTCCTGAATAGAGGTTTTCCCCAGAGAAATACGGGTATCTCGTACCCAATGGTGGGGGAGTTACCCATATCGGGGGTATAGCAAATCGGGCACAATACCAACATCAAACGAACCACTGAACCGCTGAAACACTCTGAGGAAACCGCAAACAGGAAAAGGAGCGCTCTCATGATACGTGTCCTAATTGCCGATGATTCTGGTCTGATCTGTGATGCCATGCGCACGATCCTGGATCGGGAAGAAGGCATCTACGTCGTGGGCTGCGCGCGGACGCTGGAGGAAACGGAGTTCTTGCTGCCCCACGCCAACCTGCTGTTGGTCGGCCCGGCGTTGGAAGGCGAGAATATCCTTGAGCTGGTGCGTCACGTCCACACCAAGCAGCCTGAGACGCGCGTGTTGGTTGTCGGCGTGCGCAACCAACCTGAGATGATTACGCAGTACATCGAAGCCGGGGCGATGGGCTACGTTCTGCGCCAGGAGTCGATGTCAACGCTGGTCGAGAAGATTCGCGCCGCCCATGCCGGGCAGGCCCTGGTCGCGCCGGACGTGACGCTGCATCTGATGCGTCGCCTGGCCCAGTTGGCGCAGCAGCCTTTCATGGGCGCCTGGGGGCTGGATGGGCTGTCCGGCCTGCACGAGCTGACCTCGCGCGAGCGCGAAGTGCTCAGCCTCATTGGTGCCGGTTACTCCAACCGCGAGATCGCCGACGAACTGGTCATCGGCTGGGGGACGGTCAAGAACCACGTTCACAGCATCCTGAAGAAGCTGGAGACGAACAGCCGTCACGAAGCGGCCGCCATCTACCGCGTGCACGCCCGACAGGGCAGCCAGATGGCGATGGCCGCCTAGCAGGGGTAACGAACAGACTTTCGGGGTTTTATCGCTTGAGCCGACCACCTTGGGTATCAGAGGGGCTTCCAGCAGCACACGGAAGCCCCTCCGGTCGTGCCTGGTGAATGGGGCGGCTCGACCGAGATTTTAGTCATGCAATCAGTGGGAGCCAATCGGCCGCGACAATCAGTTGCGGCCTGACCCACACCAAGTTCTATTCAACAGCGAGGATCATATGCTTTCATTTGTGCTGAGCGGCGGCGGCAGCCGTGGCGCTCTACAGGTGGGCGCGCTACAGGCGCTGCTCGAAGAGGGCATTCGGCCCGACATGGTGATCGGTACGTCCATCGGAGCCATTAACTCCGTCTGGTTTGCCGCCGACCCGACTTTGGAAGGCGTGGAGAAGTTGAAGAAGCTCTACGCGACGATCATGGTCGACGACTTCTTCCCCGGCGGCAACAAGTTCGCCGCGCTGAATCTGGTGCTACAAATGCCGCACCTGTTCGTCAACGACCGCTTCCGCCAACTGCTGGAGGAGTACCTGCCGGTGAAGACGTTTGGCGAGCTGGCGCTGCCCTGCTACGTCGTGGCCACCGATATGGACAGCGGCGAGAATCGCGTCTTTGGCGATAACCCCGACGACCGTATCATCGACGGTCTGATGAGCAGCACGGCCATGACGCCGCTGCACCCGTCGTGGGAAGTGGACGGCCGCGTCTACGCCGATGGCGGCCTGGGGGCGATGCTGCCTGTGCGCGAGGCGGTCGAGCGCGGCGCGACGGAGATCATTGGCCTGAACCTGGCCGCCCAGTTGCAGAGCGCCGCAGAGCGACGTTCGGCCGTGGACACGCTGACCCACGTCATCGACCTGCTGCTCCATTCGCAGGTCAAGAGCCAGGTCGAGGCGGTTAGGCGCATTGACCACGTCTCGGTTGACGTGATCGACCTCAATACCGAGCAGTACCAGAACATGCGCTTCGGCGACAACCTGGCCGAGAGCATGGCCTATGGCTATCAGCTCATGCGCGACCACGTGATCCAGGTTCGGCCGGATCATGAGGTGCTGCCCCGCTGGGCGCAACGGCGCTGGTGGCGCAAGCTGCCGGTGACGGACGTGGCTGTGGCCGGCGAGCCGGCGGCGATGTTGCCGCCGGTCGCGCGGCGCAGCCTGTCGCGCCGGGCGGCGCAGACGGCGCGACTTTACCGCCACGCCGCTGTCGCCCTGGCCAGGCAGGGGCCGGCGCTGGCCCTCAGTGTCCCGCGCGTCTTGCCCGTCGTCGGCCCGGTCGTCCGCGGCGGTGAGGCGATGTGGAGCCGCCTGCCGGTGTGTCGTGTGGTGGCTCCGTGGCGGCGCGCCCGCTCTGTCGCCCGCCGGGTGGCCGTTGTCCCGGCCAATGGCGCGGGGCTGCGCGAGTCGGCGTAGTTCCACACCCGGTTCAAATAGACGAAGGCCCGCGCCACCCGGCGCGGGCCTTTTGCTTTGGACGCGTGACAGCGCTGTATCGGGCCGCTCTAGCCGATCACTTCCGCCCCGCCCATGTAGGGCCGCAGCACCTCCGGCACAGCGATGCGGCCGTCGGGCAACTGGTTATTCTCGATCAGGGCGATCATCACCCGCGGCAGGGCCAGGCCGCTGGCGTTCAGGGTGTGGGCGAAGCGCGGCCGTCCGCCGTCGGCCGGGCGATAGCGCACATTGGCCCGCCGCGCCTGGAACGCCTCGCAATTGCTGGCCGAGCTGACCTCCAGCCACTCCTGGCAGCCGGCGGCCCAGACCTCCACGTCGAACTTCTTGGCCGCGGCGAAGCCCAAATCACCCGTTACCATCTCGATGATACGATAGGGCAGGCCGAGCGCGGCGGCGATGTCGGTGGCGTGGCGCACCAGCAGGTCGAGATGCTCATAGCTCGTCTCCGGCGTGGTGAACTTGTACATCTCCACCTTGTCGAACTGGTGGCCGCGCTTGATGCCGCGCACGTCGCGCCCGGCGCTCATCTTCTCGCGCCGGAAGCAGGGAGTATAGGCCACGTAGTTGAGCGGCAGGTCGGCCTCGTCCAGAATCTCGTCGCGGTGGAGGTTGGTCAGGGCGATCTCGGCCGTGCCCAGCCACATGAAATCCTCCTCGGCGTCGCGGTAGATGTTGTCGGCGAACTTCGGCAACTGCCCCGCGCCGACGAACATGGCCGAACGCACCATGAACGGCGGATAGATTTCGGTGTAGCCGTGGGCGGTGGTGTGGTAGTCGAGCATGAACTGGATGACCGCCCGTTGCAGCCGCGCCCCCTGGCCGCGCAGCACGTAGAAGCGCGAACCGCTCAGCTTCACGCCGCGCTCGAAGTCGATGATGCCCAGCGCCGGGCCGAGGTCCCAGTGCGCCTTCGGCTCGAAGTCGAATTCGGGCAGCGCGCCCTGCGGCGGGTAGGCGATGTTGTGGCTGTCGTCGGGGCCGTCGGGTACGCTGGCGTGGGGCAGGTTGGGAACCCACAGCATCTTTTCGTCCACCACGCTCTCGGCGGCGCGCAACTCCTCTTCCAGAGCGGCGATACGTTCGCCCAGCCGGCGCGTCTCGTCTTTGGCCTCATCGACGTTGAATTGCAGGCTGTTGATCTGTGTCCGCAGCCCTTCGGCCGCGGCCCCTTCGGCCCGGCCCAGGTCGCCCTCCAGCTTCTTCAGCGTGCCCATGCGCGCGCCGATCTGCTTCGAGCTTTCGTTGCGCTGCCGCCGCAGCTCTTCGACTTCGGCGATGATCTCTCGTCGTCGCGCGTCGGCGGCCACAATCTCGTCAATGGGCGCGCGGTCATTGAGCCGGGCGATTTGCGCCTTCACCCACTCCGGCTTCTCGCGGATCAAATTAATGTCGATCATCTGTCATCACTCCTCACCAAACAAAAGCCCCCTTCGCCAATTCCAGGACGAAGGGGGCTCGTGGTGCCACCTGGTTTCGCCGCGACACGGGGCCGCGGCCTCTTGAGCGCGTTAACGGGCGCATCCGGCTCCCCTTACACCGGACGCATTAGCTCGGCTTGCGGGGAGCGACTCGGGAGGGGATTTCCGCCGGCTGTGGGGTTGGCTCGCACCGGCCGCCAACTCTCTGCAACTCCCTGTCCGGCGTACTCGTCTCCGTCGTCGTCGTTGTCTAGTTCAATTAGTCCGCATTATAGCTCTCGCCAGCAGTGCCGTCAACGGCTAAGAGATGGCACGCTGAGGGACGCTGATCCCACACTGATTTACGCTGCTCAGAATATTCGTTTCTAATCAGCGTAAATCTGCGTGTAATCAGCGTCCATCAGCGTGCTATTCCCAGCGCCACGGCGATCTGCGCCGCCACGCGGCCGTTGTTGCGCAGCAGGGCGGTGTTGGCGGTCATGCTGCGGCCGTCGGTCAACTCGACCACCCGCCGCAGCAGCCAGGGCGTGGCGGCCGGGCCGTGGATGCCCTGCTCGTCGGCCTCGCGCGCGGCCTGGGCAGCGGCGGCTTCGGCCTCCTCCGGCGCCATGCACGCCTCCTCCGGCGCGGGAACCGTCACCAGCGTGCCGCTGCGGAGGCCCAGCCGCCGGCGGGCCACGATGAGCGCCGCCACCGCGTCGGGCGTGTCCAGCCGCACGTCGACCGGCAGGCCGCAGGAGCGGGCGAAGAAGGCCGGCAACTCGTCCGCGCCGTAGCCGACGACCGACACCCCCTCCGTCTCCAACACTTCGCGCGTGGCCGGCAGGTCGAGGATGGACTTGGCCCCGCTGCTGACGACCGTCACCGGCGTCTGGCCCAACTCGCGCAGGTCGGCGCTGACGTCGAACGGGTGGCCGCGATGGACGCCGCCGATGCCGCCGGTGGCGAACAGCTCGATGCCCGCCAGATGGGCCACCAGCATCGTCCCGGCCACAGTCGTCGCCCCGTCCTCGCCACAGGCCACGGCGATGGGCAGGTCGCGCCGGCTGCACTTGCGCACGTCGGCCGCACCCGCCCGCCGGCCCAGGTACTCGATCTCGTCGGCGCTCAGGCCGACGACGACGCGACCGGCCAGTACAGCGACGGTGGCCGGCGTCGCCCCGCCCTCGCGGACGGCGGCCTCCATCGCCAGCGCCGTGGCGACGTTCTGCGGGTAGGGCAGGCCGTGGGTGATGACTGTGCTCTCCAGCGCGACCAGCGGCGTGCCGGCGGTCAATGCCTGTTTGACTAGTGAGGAGGGGTGAAGCATTTCGTGCATAGGCCGATATATAGCACCTCTGTCGCCATCCGAAATCCGGCCGCGAAAATCAGCGTGGCAATCAGCGTCAATCTGCGTGCCATTCTTCGGCCCCCACAGATGAGCGTCCGGCAACAGAGCCGCCGCGCCGTTTGTCGCCAACGCCCATGCCCACTACAATCACCGGCTGATTCAATACCGCGCCCCGCCGCGCCACCTGGGAACCATGTTCAGTAGCCACCCCCGTCATCACGCCGCATCTCTTGCCCGTTCGCGCCCACTGTTGTTGACTGTCTGGCCCGCCCTGCTGGCCGCGCTCATCGCCCTGACCGCCTGCGGCGTTGACCTGTCCAACCCGCCACGCTTGGCCACGGCCACCGCCCGCGCCGCCGCGCCGACGGCCACCGCGCCCGCGCCGCTGGTCCTGCCCGCGCCCACGGCCACCGGCGAGGCCATCGCCCTGCCCGAAGCCGTCGCGCCCACCACCGGCGTCGAACTGACCATCTGGGTCAACGAGGAGTCGGCCGAACACCAGGCCATGCTCGACGAACTGGCCGCCGACTTCGCCAACCGCACCGGCACCAACGTGGCCGTGCAACTGGTCGCCCCGGCGCGTCTGCCCGATCTGGTGAACACGGCCGTCCTCTCCGGCACGCTGCCCGACCTCATCCTCCACCCCATTGAGCACACCGCCGGCTGGGTGGCCAACGGCGCGCTGGACCCGGCCGCGGCCGATGAGGTTGTCGACCGCCTGGGCCGCGACACGTTCGACCCGGCGGCGCTGGAGTTGCTGTCTGTCGGCGGCCAGACGGCGGCCATCCCTAGCGACGGCTATCACCAACTGCTGCTCTACCGCGCCGACTGGTTCGCCGACCTTGGCCTGCGCCCGCCCGACACCTACGCGGCGATGGCCACGGCCGCCGAGAGCATCTTCGACCCCGAAGCGATCATCTCCGGCCTGGTCATTCCCACCGAGTCGAACCTGGTCACCACCCATCAGGCGTTCGAGCAGATCGCTCTGGCTAACGGCTGCCGTCTCATTGACGAGGCGGGCGAAGTGATCATCCTCGAAGACGCTTGCGCCGCGGCGCTGGAGCACTACTACACGACCATCAACCGCTTCAGCCCCACCGGCGTGCAGACCGACACCAGCGCCCGCAACGCTCTGCTGGCCGGGCGCACGGGGATGATCGTCACCTCGCCGGCCATTTTGCCAGACCTGGCCGGGCTGAACCCGGCCGCGCCGCCCAGTTGCCCGGAGTGCGACGCGACCGAGGACGGCGTTAACTACCTGGCCCGCAACGTCGGCGTGCTGACCGAGATTCGCGGCGACGCGGCCACGGCCGCCCCGACAGCCTTCGGCAACGTCACTTCGTTGGGCATCACCACCGCCGCCGACCGCGAAGCGGCCCAGGAGTTCGCCGTCTACTGGTTCGAGGAGGGGTACGAGCGCTGGCTGGCCATCAACCCGGAGCGCAAGGTTCCCATGCGGCTGGGCGCGGCCGGCGCGCCGCGCCAATACATCGACGCCTGGGGCACGCAGCCGGTGGCCGGCAGCGAGTTGAGCCTGACCGACATCTACGGCGCGGAGACGGTCGCCCGGCTGCGCGACGGCATCGCCGCCGCGCCGCGCTGGGGCATCCGCGAGGGGCACGGCGCGCTGCTGACTCAACTCTACGAGGAGTTCACCATCTCCATTGTCCTGCAGGAGATGCTCAGCGGCTACTTCCCCCCGGATTCCACGCTTCAGGAAGCCTACCGCCGGACGATCCAACTCATTCCCAACTACGCCTTCCCCATCGTCGTGCCACAGGAGCTAGAGTAGCTATGTTGGCCTTGCAGGACGCTCACGCAAAGGCGCTAAGGGGCCAAGGCGCAAAGGAAGAAAAGGAAGTTCTTTCGTTCTTTGCTTTGCGCCTTGTTCTTTGCGCCTTTGGTTCTCTTTGCGCTTGACGCCCTCTCTCTGGCGTGTTATGATGCTGCCCAGATGAACGGGTTACTTACCAACCGCTTCGGCTTCTTCTTTTATTTTAGCGACATCCCCCAGCCGCACTTGTTGCGAACGGGAGGGACTGCCGCGGCCTGCAAAGCATAAGCCGAACGGAAGAAACCCCAGAACGAGACAAGACGCGGCTGATGAAGCCGCGTTTTTTTATTGTCTGTGGACTTTTCCAATTGCGAGGAGACAAGAGATCATGACGACATCAGTGGCGGGCAACAGTGGACAGAACGACGGGGTGGGGCGGTCGCGGCCGATGGTCTGCCGCGGCGTGCGCGGGGCCATCACCGTTCGCAACGACGACCAGGACGAGATTCTCGACGCGACGCGCGAACTGCTCCAGGCCATCCTGCGGGCCAACGAGATGCGCGTCGAGGACATCGCCAGCGTCTACTTCACGACGACGACCGATCTGACCGCCACTTACCCGGCCTTCGCCGCCCGCCAGTTGGGTTGGTTCGACCTGGCCCTGATGTGCGGCCACGAGATGGCCGTGCCCACCGGCCTGCAAAAGTGCATCCGCGTCCTCATCCACTGGAACACGCACAAGACGAACGAGGAGATCGTCCACGTCTACCTGCGCGACGCCAAATCGCTGCGCCCCGACCGCAGCAACATCCCCCCGTGCGCCCGCGCCAGATCTCCCAGGTCGAAGCGGCAGTCAAGTTCCTGGCCATGACTCTCTAAGAAAGATTCAAGATTAGGGATTGGGGCTAGGGAAGAGCACTCTTCCCTAATCCCTAACCCCTAACCCCTAATCCCTACAAGAAACGAGGACTGAATGATGATTGTCATTATGAATCCAAGCGCCACCATGCGCGACAAGTCAGCCGTGATCGCCCGCGCCGAAGACCTGGGCTTTAAAGTACACCTGTCCGAGGGCAAAGAGCGCACCATCATCGGCATCATCGGCAACGACCGGGTGATCAACCGCGAGCAGATCGAGCTGATGACCGGCGTCGAGCGCGTCGTGCCCATCCTGAAGCCGTTCAAGCTGGCCAGCCGCGAGTTCAAGGCCAGCGACACCGTTTTCCCCCTGGGCAGCCACACCATCGGCGGCGACGAGATCATGATCATGGCCGGGCCGTGCTCGGTGGAGAGCCGCAGCCAGATCATCGAGACGGCCATCGCCTGCAAGGAGGCCGGGGCGCACGTCCTGCGCGGCGGCGCGTTCAAGCCGCGCACGTCGCCCTACGCCTTCCAGGGCTTAGGCGAGGAGGGGCTGAAGTATCTGGCCGAGGCGCGCGAGGTGACGGGCCTGCCCATCGTCACCGAGGTCATGGAGCCGGGGCTGGTGCCGCTGGTGTGCGAATATGCCGACGTGTTGCAGATCGGCGCGCGCAACATGCAGAACTACGCCCTGCTGCACGCCGCCGGCGAGTCGCAGCACCCCGTGTTGCTGAAGCGCGGCATGAGCAGCCTGATCGAAGAGTGGCTGATGTGCGCCGAGTACATCCTGAGCCACGGCAACACGCGGGTCATGCTCTGCGAGCGCGGCATCCGCACCTTCGAGACCTACACCCGCAACACCTTCGATATCAACGCCATCCCCGTGGCCAAGCAACTGTCGCACCTGCCGGTCGTGGCCGACCCCAGCCACGCCACGGGCAAGTGGGAGTACGTCGCCGCGGCGGCCAAGGCCAGCATCGCCGCCGGAGCCGACGGGGTCATCATCGAGGTGCACCCGCGCCCGGACGAGGCCATGTCCGACGGGGCGCAGTCGCTGAAGCCGGAGAAGTTCGCCAAGCTGGTGAGCGAGATGAAGGCCATCGCTCAGGCGGTCGGACGGGACGGCCGTAGAGCGCTTTAGCGCGGTCTGCTGCACCGCAGACCGCGCTGAAGCGCCGCTCGTCGCCCTTGGGAGAGGGCAGGGAGAGGGTCTTGTCCTGCCCAAGGGACAGGGGCAGTCCGCGCTGAAGCGCTCACGAACGTCGGCCTTTGGGAGAGGGTTGGGGGAGGGGGTTGCCCCCCCCCCCCCGGGGGGGGGGGGGGGGGCGCCCCGGGGCGCGCTACAAACCTTACTCGCGGGATCGCAATAGTTCGATCATCAAATCCGGCCGGTCGGTGATGATGCCGTCCACGCCCATGTCCAGGAAGCGGGCCATGTCGGCCGGATCGTCAATCGTCCACGGGTGGACGGCGACGTTGTTGCCGTGCGCCCCGCGGACGAAGCGCGGCGTCAGCACGTGCAGGCTGCCGGAGTACTCCGGCACCTGGAAGGCGGCGCCGGGCGGATTATAGAGCGCTCCCAGAAAGATTGTGTTCAGGATGAAGAAGGGCCGGATTTCATCTTCGACCATCGACGTGGCCACTTCGGGGCAGGCGGCGCGGAACTCGTTCATGGCCGTGGGGTGGAAGGAGGCGATGAGCGCCCGGTCGGTCAGGTCGTGGGCGCGCAACGCTTCGCATAGCGACGAGGCGATGGACGGCTCGACCTGCTTGATCTCGATGTTGAACTTCATCTGCGGGAAGGCGGTCAGCACCTCGTCCAGCGTGGGGATGCGCACGCCCTGGCCGCGATAGGGGGTGGTCGCGCCGTCGTCGGCCGTCCAGTACTCCCCGGCGTCGAGTTGCTGCAACTCGGCCAACGCGAAGTCATTGACCCGCCCCGTGCCGTCGGTCGTCCGGTCTACCGTGTCGTCGTGGATGAGGACGAGCGCGCTGTCGCTGGTGCTATGTACGTCCATCTCCAGCACATCCACGCCCAGAGCCACAGCGTTCTCGAAGGCGATCAGCGTGTTGCTCGGCCGCAACCCCTCGCCGCCCTGGTGGGCGATGACCATGGGGCGGTCGCTCTCGAAGAAGGGGAACTCCGGTGCGGGCGGCGTCAGCAGGGCCGCGGCGACCAGCACGGCGGCGACGATTACGACGATGACAAGTAGGGCGCGAAGCAAGCGACGCATTACCACTTCCCCTCCAGTATCTCTTCCACTACTGTCTCCAAGTCCAGCCCCGCCCCGGCGGACAGCCCGGCCTGCTGGGCCCAGCGGGACCTCGTTATCGATCTCCACCTGCATCACGCAGCGCCTGGGGTTGCGGGCAGGCCGAAGGGGCCAACGCCTGGCCTCTGGCCCTCTCGGCCAGTATCTGGGCAAACACGACTGTTGACACAAGGATCGTACGCGCTCTGCCCAGCGAGCGGGCCACAGACAGCGCCTCGAGCGTGCCGCGGCGCGCCGCAGCCACGTTCCCCAACCTTAGTTCGGCCTGGGCCACGTTGCAGAGAGGGGTAACCACGGCCGGCAGTTGGCCCAGTTCCGGGGCTCCGGCCGGGCGTGCAGCGGGCCTGCGGGTGGCGGCGGGGGGGCGTCCGAGTGCCGGCGGGGGCGCGGGCTTCAGGGGGGTTGGGGGGGCGTCGGTTGGAGCCCGGGGCCGGGGGCTGTGGCGCGCGCCGGGGGTTGGCCTGTGGGCGGCTGCGTGTCCCCCGCCTTCGCCCGCCTCCGGGCGGGGCGCGCGCGGGGGCTAGCTTCGGCCCCCACGGGCGTCTTGGCGTCGTGGTCCGGGCCCGTGCGCTCTCCAGACGGCCAGGTCGTCCCAGAAGGGCACGACCGACGTGCGGGCACAGCCGTCGGGCGCCGCGGGGGGGGGGGGGGGGGGGGGGGGGGGGGGGGGGGGGGGGGGGGGGGGGGGGGGGGGGGGGGGGGGGGGGGGGGGGGGGGGGGGGGGGGGGGGGGGGGGGGGGGGGGGGGGGGGGGGGGGGGGCTACGAGAGTCAAGCCCGCCAGTGGCCGGCCGCCGGGCGGGGGGGGGGGGGGGGGGGGGGGGGGGAATCTCGAGGCGGTTGGCGAACAGGTCGCGGAGGCGGTGTTGGGCGCGGCGCCCCGGAGCTCGCGCGGCTAAGGGGGGGGGGGGGGGGGGGGGGGGGGGGGGGGGGGGGGGGGGGGCCGGCGGGCGGGGCCCCCCCCCCGGGGCGGCCCGGCGAGGAGGGGGAATCAATGTGCAGAATGGGAGGAATGCACGCTGATGACACTGATTTGCCTGATTCACGCTGATCAGAAACAGATTGATTCTTGTCAGCGAAAATCTGCGAAATCTGCGTCATCAGCGTGCCATTCTTCGCGTCATCAGCGTGCCATTCTTCTCCCCATGGGCTATAATCGACAAAGTGAGTATCGACGGGAACCTCCAGAGTCCCCGAAATCATGGAGTTGAATCGTCTCATGGCACGTCGCGTGGTATTCCCTTTCACGGCCATCGTCAATCAGGAGCGCATGAAGCGCGCTCTGATCCTCAACGCAGTCAGCCCCCGCATCGGCGGGGTTCTCATTCGCGGTGAACGCGGCACGGCCAAGTCCACCGCCGCCCGCGCCCTGGCCGCCCTGCTGCCGGACATCACCGTGCTGGCCGGCAGCCGCTACAACTGCGACCCGGAGCGGCCGGATGAGTGGAGCGACGACAGCCACGCCCGCTATGACAACCGCCCCCTGGCGACCGAGATTCGCCAGACGCCGTTCATCGACCTGCCCGTCAGCGCCACCGAAGACCGCGTCGTCGGCACGCTCGACATCGAGAAGGCCATCAAGTCGGGCGAGAAGCACTTCGAGCCGGGTATCCTGGCCGCGGCCAATCGCGGCGTGCTCTACGTCGATGAGGTCAACCTGCTCGACGACCACGTCGTTGACCTGCTGCTCGACGCGGCGGCGATGGGCGTCAACATCGTCGAGCGCGAGGGCATCAGCTTCTCCCACCCGTCGAAGTTCATCCTCGTCGGCACGATGAACCCCGAAGAGGGGGACTTGCGGCCGCAGTTGCTCGACCGCTTCGCCTTCTCGGTGCAGATCGAGGGGCTGGAGGATACGCAGGAGCGCGTGGACATCATCGAGCGGCGCATCGCCTTCGAGATCGACCCCGACGGCTTCCGCCGCGCCTGGGCCGAGCGCGAGCGCGAACTGTCGGAGCGCATCGCCCACGCCCGCGACATGGTCAACGCCGTGCGCTACTCCCGCCGCGACCTGCTATCCATCGCCGGTCTCGTTTCTTCGCTCAACGTTGACGGCCACCGCGCCGACCTGGTCATCCTGCGCGGGGCGCAGGCCCACGCCGCGCTGCAAGGGCGCGACCAGGTGACGGACGAGGACATCGTTCTGGCCGCCGAGCTGGCCCTGCCGCACCGCATCCGCGGCCGGTTGTTCCAGGATTCGGCCCTGTCGGCCGGCGATCTGTCGGAGCGGCTGGACGAGGTGCAGGGCGAGATGGGCGTCAGCGATATGGGCGAGCGCGAAGAAGAGGCCGAATCGGCCGCCACGGGAAAAAAAAAGCCTTAGGCGAGGAAGAGAGTTCGCCTGAGGGGGCCGACGTCAACCAGCGCGAGGCGGGGCCGCAGTCCGTGCCCAACACGCCCCAGGAAGGGCACTGGTGGGAGGGCGGGCAGAAGATCGCCAGCCAGCAGGAGTTCACCACCCGCCGCCTCGATACCCAACTCGACCGCCTGACGCGCAAGCAGGCCGGCCGCCGCTCCGTCACCAAGACCGACCGCAAGCGCGGCCGCTACATCCAGTCGCGCCTGCCCAAAGGGGACAAGGTGCGCGACCTGGCCTTCGACGCCACCTTCCGCGCCGCCGCCCCCCACCAGATTCGCCGCGACCGCACCCGCCTGGCCCTGGCCCTGGAGAAGAGCGACCTGCGCGAGAAGGTGCGCGTGCGCCGCTCGGCCAACCTCATCCTGTTCGTGGTCGATGCCAGTTGGAGCATGGCCGTGGCCGAGCGCATGGAGGCCACCAAGGGGGCCATCCTGTCGCTGCTGACCGACGCCTACCAGCGGCGCGACCGCGTTGGCCTCATCGTCTTCAACAAGAACGACGCCCACCTGGTGCTGCCGCCGACCAACTCGGTGCAACTGGCGCGCAAGGCGCTGATGGACATCGCTGTCGGCGGCAAGACGCCGTTGTCGGCCGGGCTGTTCCTGGCCTATCAGGTGTTCCGGCAGGAGGCGTACAGCCACCCCGACGTGCTGCCGCTGATGATCCTGCTGACCGACGGCGCGGGCAACGTCAGCATGACCGACCTGCCGCCGCAGCCGGAGGCGCACAAGATCGCCGAACTCATCGCCGAGACGGACGTGCGCTCGGTGGTCATCAACATGGAGCACGCCGCCTTCGACCAGGGTTTGGCTCGCCTGCTGGCTGAAAGCCTCAGCGCCCCCTGCCACACGCTGGAAGATTTGCGGGCGGATACGTTGTATCGGACGGTGTTGGATCAGTTAGTGGTTAGTGGTTAGTAACTACCGATTGAAGTTCATCGGCATGATGATGTGGACGAAGTCATTGTCGCCGACGGGCTTCAGGACGCCCGGCTCATTGGGCGTCGTCGTCTCCAGCGCCACCTGGGGCGTGTCCATGACGCTGAGCACGTCGGACATGAACTTGACGTTGAAGGCGATCTCGATCGGCATGCCCTCGACGCTGGCGTCCACCTGAGCCACGTTGTCGCCTGTCTCCTTGCTGTTGGCGGCCACGGTGGCGTAGGCCGGCGATAGGCCGTCGCCCGGTTCCACCGCGACGCGCGCCGTGTTGCTCGACTCACGGGCGAAGATGTCGGCCGTGCGGCACGCCTTGGCGAATTCGGCCGTGTTTAGCACCGTGCGCGTGTTGTGGCGCGACGGGATAATCGGCGCGTAGTCGGGGAACTTGCCGTCGATCAGTTGCGACACCAACAGGGCGTTGTCCATGTCGAAGATGACCTGGTTGCGCCCGGCGGGCATGGAGATGTAGACCGCCTCCAGATCGTCGGACAGGATGCGCGCCACTTCGCTTAGCGCCCGCGCCGGAATGATGAGGCTGAACGGCTTCTCGACGTAGCCGGCGATGTGGGCCGTGCGCACCGACAGGCGGAAGCCATCGGTCGCGGCCATGCTCACCCGATTGCCCTCAAAGCTGGTCAGTACGCCGGTCAGCGCCGGGCGTGAGTCGTCGGTCGCCGCGGCGAAGGCCACCTGGGAGATGACCCGCTTCAGCACCGCCGGCTCCATGCGCACGCGGTTCTCCTGGTCGGGTTCGGGGATGACCGGGAACTCGTCGGCGTTGATGCCCTTGACGTTGGCCTGCACCCGGCCGCAGGAGACGTGGAGCGTTTCCGTCGTCTTGTTGAGGCTCAGGTTGACCGGCTCGGCGGGCAGATTGTTGATCAGCTCGCCGAAGGTGCGCGCCGGGACGGTGATCGCCCCCGACTCCTGCACCGTCGCGCCGATCCAGCAGGTGATGACGATCTCCAGGTTGGTGGCCGAGAGCTTCAGGCGGCCGTTGTCCACCGCCAGCAGGACGTTGCCCAACACCGGCAGCGTCGACCGGGGGCTGACGGCCCGCCCAACGATGCTCAAACCCTTAGCCAGATTGTCTTGCAGGCAGGAGATCTTCATGACGACACGCTCCGGTTAATTGTTGTACTACCCCGCACTTCTGCCCGTGAGTATACCCCGACCGCCGCCGATGCGCAAGAAGTGGCTAGCCATGCCGAATGTGGTAGAGCACCACAGCCAGGGCAACGTGGACGTTGAGCGACAGCCCTTTGCCATACATGGGGATGAACACGGCCGCGTCGCAGGTGGCCAGGGTGGCCTTGGTGATGCCGTGGTCTTCGTGGCCGACCACGAGGCAGACCTTATTCGCGTAGTCAAACTGGTGGTAGGGCGTGGCGTCGTCGGTCAGTTCCACGGCCACCACCTGATAGCCGTCGCCCTTCAACCCCTCGACCGCGGCCACGGGATCGGCCTCATAGCGCCACGGCACGCGCAGGCTCTTGAAGCGGCCGACCTTGTCGATGGTCGCGTTGGGCGGCGTGGGGGTGATGCCGGTCAGCACCAACTCCTTGACGCCCGCGCCGTCGGCCAGGCGGAAGATAGAGCCGACGTTGGCCGGATATTCGACGCTCTGGAGCAGGGCGACGACTTCCCGCGCCGGGGGGTTGGCGCGGCGGTAATCGCGGACGAAACGCTTGAGATCGGCGCCGATCAGGGGTCGCATAGAGCACTCCAGGCTCGACCGACCGACGGCCGAGCCTGGAGCTTAGTCTAGCGCCGGACTCAGTTGCCGGCCACTAGCGGCATGTGGATGAGCCGCGTCGGCGCGTCCACATTGACCCACACCGGCGCGGACAACTCCAGCCGGTTGCCGCGCAGCAGGCCATCAACCGTGGCCTCGACCGCCGCCTGGCCTGTCAGAGACGAGGCGGCGGCGTCGAAGGTGATGGCCAGCCCCGAACTGCCGGCCAACGTGCCCGACCAACTGATCGCGCGGTTGGCGACGTTGAAGTGGGCTTGACCTTGGGAGGCATTGAGCGAGGCGGGGTTGACGGTCAGCCCCGGTGGCACGTCGATGGCGACGGCCACCATCTCGCTATCGAGACTGTCGTTCCAGACGCGCAGCCTGACGGTCGTCGTTTCGCCGCTGGTGAGGCCGTCCGGCCCGGCGTTCAACCGCGCATCCAGCCCGCCCGCGTCGAGCGCCGGCACGGTGATGGCCACGGGGAAGTTGAGCGCCGTCGGGTTCTCCGCCGGCCCCACGAACAGCAGCCCCTCCCACGCCGAATCCACTTCGTAGGGGACTTCGGCGGAGATTTGGAACGACAGGGGGGTGTCGGCGGCCACTGCGCCTTCCGGCGCGCCGTCGATGGTCATGTTGTGGCCCTGAATGGCCCGGATGGTGATGTCGAAGGTGCCGGCGCCGCCGGGCACGCTGTAGCCGTGGACGGCCACGAAGTACGTGGCGTCAATCGGCTGCTTCAGCACGACGTACTCGTCCGACGTCGGCCCGGCCGATTGGATGATCAACGAGTCGCTGACGCAGTCGAACACCCCGTCGCCGTTGTCGCCGACGAGGATCAGGTCAACGTCGAGATTCGGCGTGTCCGACGAGGTCGTGACCTCCAGCAACCCGCCGTCCTCGATCGTGATCGGCATCTTCCAACTTGGCTCACACAGGCTGTTGGGGTTGTCCTGGGCGATTGACTCGCCGGTCAAGACAATCGGCTGCGACGGGCCGAACGCCACCATGCCGACCCCGGCGGCCAGGTCGGCCGTCGTCGTCAGCGTGGCGTCAATCGTCGCCCCAACCGTCGGCGGGTTGGCACTGATGATCGTCGTGGCCTCGGCCGCCAGCGGCGCGGGCGCGACCGCCATCTCGAACGCCTGACCGACGACCGGCTCGCCGATGAGGCGGCCGGCGTTCAGCACGTTGTGGAGCGAGATGTAGCCCAGCCCCTCGCTGGCTATCCCGCCGACGATCTCCTTGGGGCCGCCGGTCTCGGTAAAGAACTGCCACGTACCGCCGGTCAGCCAGGCGTCGCGGCTGCCGCCGGTGCGCGCCACGCCCGACGGGCCGAAGAAGGCCGGGTCGCCGGTGGCAAAGTCGTCTTCGGTCGCGCCGAAGATCGTCGTGTCCACGTCGGTCAGATCGGGCACGGGGATCGCATAGCCGGCCGTCGGGTCGGCCAGGAAGATGCCCACGTCGTCCAGCTGCCACCAGAAGCTCCAACTGAGGGCGACGTAATGGAAGCGCAGTTGGATGGTGCTGCCGGCGTACTCGGACAGGTCGATGAACCGCGGCGTGAAGGTGTACGCCGTCAAATCGAGCAGTTGGGTCCAGGTCGCGCCGCCGTCATCGCTGATGTCAACGATGCCGCGCTCGATAACTGTGCCCTGCCAATCGATGTTGCCGATGAAGTGGGTGCGGAAGGCCGGCCACGCCTCGGTCTGTCCGGTCAGGTCGATGGCCGGCGTATACAACTCGGTGTCCATGCCGCTCATGCAGTAGTTGGAGCTGGCCTCGGCCGCCGCCCCTTCGCCGCCGGTCCAGTTGTCTGCTGCCAATGCAGTGCTCGACACCCAACGGCTGCACGCCTCGACGTTGTCGATCACCGTCCAATCCCAGGGGATGCCATCATCGAACTGCTCAAACAGCAGGCTCTCCGGCAGGGGCGTGATTTCGATCGGTTCCGGGAAGGCCCACTCGGTGGTGACGACCATGCCCGTGCCGGGGTCGGCCGCGCCGTCGGCCACGTCGTAGTAGAACTGCTTCCAGTCGCCCGTCTCCGGCCGCCAACCCCAGTCGGTGGAGCCGAGCAGGTGGCCGTTGTCATAGGGCGTGTCGCCCAGCGTCTCGTCGAGCGAGGCCGCGCCGAAGTCGAACGTGGCCGTATCGGCGGCGACGTGGGTGATGACCGGGATGACCTGGCCATCGTACTCGATAGCCCCTTCGTAGAGGCCAATGCCGGCGTCGTCGGGCACAGTCATAGTGGCCGTCACCGTCGCCTGGCCGTCAGCAGGCACGTTCAGCGAGCCGGCCGACAGGCTCAGCCACTCCCAATCAGCCTTCTTGTAAAGGATGAGCTGGATGGTTACCTCGAGATCGTCGCTGCCGAAGTACCGTTGCAGCCCCAGGAAGACGCCGTCGTGCCGCTGCGACAGCGCTTCGCGGCCCAGGTCGGTCAACTGGTAGTTGGCCGTGGCGTAGCCGTAGGTGTAGCGGTTGAACTCGAAGCCATCGGGGCCGTCCATGTCGATCTCGCCGGTATCGACCAGCCCGTTGTCGTTGTCGTCCTGCCACAGATTGCCGTCGCCGTTCAGGTCTTTCCAGTCGTAGAACAGCGTTGTGACGGTCATGTCCGAGTAGTGTAGTTGCGGTCGGCGTCGAACTCCGAGAACGGGAACATCACGTGGGCGCTGAGCAGATCGGGATCGTACTCATCGATCAACTCCGTGATGTCGCGCAGATAGTCGGGCGTAATGCCGTCCTCGGTTCCCTGGCCCAACGTGACGGTGAAGTTGATCTCGTGGACGCGCTGCAACGTCACGTCTTGCAGGGCGGTGGTGATGGGCGCGGGCGTCGGGTTGTGAACCGTTAGCGGCAGCGACACACTGTCGCCGGGGTGGACGATGGCCGGGAAGCCGGGCGTCAGCGCGGCGCCGCGGTAGTCGCCCACCTGCCACTGGCTGGGCGTCATGTAGGCGGCGTCGCCGGCGGCGATGGCCGTGGCCCGCAGGGCGTCGGCGTTGCCCGCGCCCTGGGCCAGGGCGTTGTAGCCCAGGTCGTGGGCGCTGTTGTTCAGGATGTCGGTCGCTTCTTGCCACGTCGGCCAACGGCCGTGGGCTTCGTGAAAGGAGTCGTAAACAAGAGCGGCCACGCCGGTGCACAGCGGGCTGGACATGGACGTGCCGCCGAAGAGGTCATAGGCCCCCTGACCGTTCATGGCCCGGTTCAGCGGGGTGGAGCCGAAGCCCCACGCGCCGACGCAGACCAGATCGGGGTCTACATCGCCCAGCCCCGACGGGCCGCGGTTCGACCACGGCTGGATCGCGCCGTAGGTGAACTGCTCCGGGCCGACAAGCTCCCAGTAGGTGCTGCTGCCGTAGGACGTGCTGGCCCCCACCTTGAGCAGCGTGCCGCCGTTGGGCGCGGTGGTCGTGCCATAGCCGGGGCCGCCGTTGCCGGTGGCCGCCAGGAAGAGCGTGTTGGGAGCGTAGTTGAGGTTGAGATACTGGGCAAAGCGCGAGGTGGTGTCCCAGCCGTCCTGGACCATGGCGCTATCGCCCCAGGAGTTGTTGACCACGTGTGCTTCGTCACCCTTGGACATGGGCTTCTCATCGCCCAAATCCTGGTCGAAGTCGGCATCGACGTAGACGGTGTCATAGACGCCGGCCGTCGCTTCGTCGGCCAGAATGACTGCCGCCGGCGCGCCATAGAGCGAAGCGTAGCCCAGGCCGCGCAGGAAGCCGGCGGACAGGTGGCCGTAGTCGGGATGGACAGTGTAGTAATAGACGTCGCTCTGCGACGTGTCGGGCCAGGTGAAGGGCAGGTAGAGCGGACCGCTGCCCGAGCTTGCGCCGGTGTCGAGCATCAACTCGGCCGAGCACACGCCCTCGGCGCACGTGGCGTCCTCCACCGGCAGGGTGTGGGCGTATAGAGTGCCGCCGGCTCATGACCAGTAGTTATCCGGCCCAATCGTGGCCGATTCCAGCGCGTAGTACGCGCCGGACAGGGTGTCATAGGCGTAGGGCCAGCCGTCATAGGTCCCGCCGGCGACGCGGGCCTGTGTGCCCCGCAAGTCGGTGGCGGCGAAGTCCACGCCCGTATCGATCACGGCGGCGACGACGCCTGTGCCGGTGTAACCGGCGGCGTTGGCTTCGGCGGCGCGGTGGATGTCGGTGGCCTTGATGGTGTCAATGGTCGTGGGGGCTTCGGCCGCTGGTTGTGCGGCGATCGTTGGTCCGACCGGGTCGGTTTCGTAAGCGGCGCTCAGCGCCGCCTCACGGCCGCCCTCGGCCAGCAGTTCAGCGATGCGTTCGCGCGTCATGGCCGGCGGCTGGTTGGTCAGTTCCTCCAGGCCGGGCGCGGTGGCCGGGCGGAAGACCTCGCCCGACGTGACCGACAGGACGCCCTCGGCCCCGGCCAGCTTGAGCAGGCTGCCGGCGTCTACCAGGCCGGTCACCCATTGCAGTTCGCCGAAGCGGCGGCTGGTGACGGCTTTGGTCAGGAACGATTCAACCCTGGCCCCTGGCTCGATGAGCACGAAAACGAGGTGTTCGCTGTCGGCCTGGGCTTGCGGGGCTTCGCGCAGGTTGGGGGAGAGCCGTTGCAACGCGGCGTCGGAAGCGGACGATTTCTCAGCATAGGGCTGTTGCAGGGGAACGGCCCGTGGCGCGGCCGAAGCCGGTGGGGATGGCTGCCGGTCGGCCGGTTGCGCGGCTAGCGGCGAGGACAGGAGGAGCGTGAGAACGATGATCAGCGATGTGACGGCCAGGATGCGGCCGAACTTTGTTAGCATGATGTTTCCTCTTGGTTGTTCGCTAGGTTGTCTGACTGTGACGTTAGCAGGTTCACAGGGTTACGTTACTGTTGGTGTCGATTACCTCCTTGATTCGCCACGCAAAAGCGCCCGCGCGCTGAGGACGTGCGGGCGCTTTTGCGCGGCCGAATTAGAATGGGTCGTTATGGCGTTGGTATGATTGTGGCGCTTAGTTGCGCGCTTGCGCATCGGCGGCCAGGTGACGCAACGCCTCGAACTCGATGTAGAAGTTGTTGATGATCTCTTCCGGATGGGGCACAAGGCCGACATCGGTCGTCACGCCGACCATGACGCCGCCGTTGTAGCTGAGGATGCTGATGCCCATACCCAGCCCGCCCGATTGCGGCACCCAGGCCATGATCTCGCGCAACGGGCTGCCGGCCAGATAGAGTTGCACCTGCGGCCCCGGCACGTTGGTCAGCACCATTGACGACTTGGTGGCAAAGAAGGTCAGGAACAGGCTCTCGATGTCGGTTGGCGTCATCCCCAGGGCTTGCAGGACGCTGAAGGCGACGACGGCCTCGGGCGAATTCTTGATCTCGCTCATGTAGCGGCGCGTCTCGATGAAGCGTTCGTGGATGTCGGCCGCGCCGATGGGCAAGGTGGGGAAGACGAGGCCGAAGCGGTTGCCCAGTTCGAGCGGCTCGTCCAGCGGACGCAGATTCACCGGCACGAGGGCGCGAATGTTCAGGCCGTCCACCGGGAAGTTGTGGTCTTGCAGATAGCGACGCAAGGCCCCGGCCACGGCGGTCATCATCGTGTCGTTGATCGTCCCGTTAAGCGCCTTGGCGATGGCCTTGGCGTCGGTCAGAGGCAGTGGGTCGGACCAGGCCGTCGCCTTGCGGATGCCCAACTCCCCCTTGAACGGCGACTCCGGGTCGGGAGTGCGCAACACCATCTTGGCCAGCCGCGCCGCGCCGCCCGCGCCGACCTTGGCCACGTCCACCAGCCGCCACGGATCGCGCAGCGTCTCCATGCTCTGGTGCAGAGCGAAGTCAGCCACGTTGCCGGTGGTGCGCAGCGTCGTGCGCGCCAGCGAGGTCGCCGGGCTGACGAGCGTCTCCAGCAGGCCGCGAGCCTTCTCCGGCGTCTCGTCCTCTGCCGGGTCGGGCAGCAGCGGCGCGTCGGGGGTCAGGTCGGTCATGGACAGCAGCACCCGCATCAGGGCGATGCCATCGGCGATGCTGTGGTGTAGCCGGCAGGCCACCACCGAGCCGCCGCGATAGCCGTCGAGCAGGTAGTAGTGCCACAGCGGCCGCGACCGGTCGAGCGGTGTGCTGATGATGTCGCTCATCATCGCCTGCAGGGCCGCCTTGTCGCCCGGCGCGGGCAGCGCGGCGCGGTGGACGTGGGCGCGGATGTCGAAGTGGGGGTCATCCTCCCAGATGTAGTTGCCGAAGGGCAGCCGCGGCGGCACGACCCGTTGGCGAAAGCGGTCGAAGATCAGGAGCCGGCGCTCGATTGTCGCCAGCAGCCGCTCGTAGTCGAGCGGCTCGTCGAACGTCATGAAGCTGGCGATCATCATGAGGTTGGTCGGACGGTCCATCTGTAGCCAGGCAGTGTCTACATTGGACATGGTTTCCTTGTGCTTCGACATGGGAACGTCCTCCGGCTAGGCTCGTGACACACGGCTGTGGGTGTCACCGTTGGCTCCAAGTACTAGATGATGCTCTATTATAGAGCACTGTATCTCAGGGATCAATTGCCCAGCAGCGCCTGCGCCATTTCCAGCGCCCGCGCCGCCGGGTCTGGGCCGTGGTACTCCCCCTTCACCACGCCGTCCAGCCCGATTAGGAACAGATGGATGTGGCGGCCCAGGTCGGCGGCCCCGTAGGCGCGGGTAATCTCGCCGTTCCAGTCGGGCAACAGAATGAGATGGTCGGCCGGGTCATAGCCGCTGGGGATGGCCGCCGCGGCCTGGCGATACTCCTTCTCCATCTGCCCTTCGGCCACACCGCGTAACAGCCGCGGCACGATGCGCGCGTCGATGACCAGGGCGATGGCCAACTGCTCAAAGCGCGGGAAGCGGCGGCGCACGCGCTCGACGACCGCCTGGGCGCTGCGGCCGGTGTTGTGGTCGGCGAAGATCAGCAGGACGGGCCGATCCCGATAGTCGGCCGGCCGGAAGATGCGGCCGGAGCCGATAGCTTTGAGATTGAACGCGGGGGCGGGCTGGCCTGGGGCGAGTGGTTGGCTCATGAGGGTTATTGTAGTCGGAGAACCGGCAGGAATCCAGTCAGCCGTTCGCCGCCGGCGGCCGTAGCGGGTAAACTGGCCGGCTATGGATACATTGGAGTGCCCCCGCTGCGGGCGGCCAACCACCGAACAAGACCTGGCCGAGAGCCATTGGGCCAACGAGGCCGTTATCAACCAGTTACGCGAAGATCGCCCCGAGTGGTCGCCGAAGGCGGGGGCGTGTGTCGCCTGCGTTCAGGAGGCGCTGCTGTTGCTGCTCATTCAGGAGGGGGCGGCCACTTTCTACGAGAGCGTGCAGAGCGTCTGGCCGCTGGATGCGTCGGCCGCGTTTGGCGCGCTGCCCACGCCGCTGCGTATGCGCGCCGACCCGCGCTACACCGGCAAGGGCCTCACCGTGGCCGTGCTCGACGCCGGCTTCTACCCTCACCCCGACCTGATCGAGCCGGTCAACCGGATTTGCGCCTGGGTTGACGTGGGCGGCGAGGAGCCACAGGCGTTGCGCTTTGGCCCCGATGACAAGCCCACGTGGCCGGGCTGGGACGCCGGCGAGGCCCACCAGTGGCACGGCCTGATGACCAGCACCACCCTGGCCGGCAACGGTTGGCTGAGCCACGGCCTCTACTCCGGCATGGCCGGCGAGGCGCAACTGGTGCTCATCCAGGTGCGGCAGCCCGACGGCCGCATCAGCAACGACTCCATCCGGCGTGGGCTGGCGTGGCTGCGGACCAACGGGCCGGAGTTGGGCGTGCGCGTCGTTAGTCTGTCAGTGGCCGGCGATCCGGTGGAGCCGCTGGTGGACAATCCGGTGGATGCCGCCGTGGCCGAACTGGTCGCCGCCGGCATGGTCGTCCTGGCCGCGGCCGGCAACGACGGCCAGCGCAGTCTGGTTCCCCCGGCCACCGCGCCGGCGGCCATTACCGTCGGCGGTATTGACGATCAAAATACCCTACTGGCGGAGGATGTCGCCCTGTGGCACAGCAACTATGGGCTGTCGGGCGAAGGGGCGCTGAAGCCGGAACTGGTCGCCCCCAGCATCTGGGTCGTGGCCCCTGTGCTGCCGGGCACGGAGACGGCGGCCGAGGCAGCCGAGTTGTTCGCCCGCCGCGCCGCCGGCGACGGCAGCGTGGAGGGGCGGGTGGATGAGCTGAAGCTGGTGACGCCCCACTACCAGCACGTCGATGGCACCAGCTTCGCCACGCCTCTCGTCGCCGCTGCTGTCGCCTGTTTGCTGGAAGCCAATCCGCGCCTCGACCCCGACCAGGTGCGCGACGTGTTGCAGGCCACGGCCGAGACCATCCCCGACGTGCCCATCGAACGGCAGGGGCACGGCGTCATCGACGTGGGCCAGGCCATCGCCCTGGCGCGCCATCTGCGGCGCGGCGCGCGCCTCGATTGGCAGCGCGTGCCCCAGATCACGCCCGAAGGCATCCTCTACGCCCTCGACGCTGACGAGGCCGGCCAGGTCGAACTGTTGGGCAGTTGGGATGAGTGGCGGACGCCCGGGCTATTGGCCACGGAGACGGAGCCGGGGCTATGGGTGATCTATCAGGATCGGTTGCCGTCCGGCGTCTACCACTACAAGTTCATGATCGACGGCCACCGCTGGCTGCTCGATCCGGCCAACCGCGCCCGCGTGCCGGATGGCGCGGGTGGGCTTAACAGCGTTCTAACCATACCATAGAGCGTTCTTATGGCGCTCATTCGTCTTGGCAACTAATAGAGAAAGCATCCGCAGATGACACAGATTACACAGATTGTCCTCTGAGGAATCTGCGTAATCTGTGAAATCTGTGGATGTTTCTTCTATTGAGAAGGAGGAAATGATGGAACTGGCGATGATGGGCCTGGGCAAGATGGGCGGCAACATGGCTTCGCGGCTGCTGCGCGGCGGCCATCGCGTCGTCGTGCACAACCGTTCGCCCGAACCGGTGCGCGCCGCCGAGGCCGAAGGGGCCGAGGCGGCGACCACGCTCGAAGACATCGTGGCCCGTCTAAGCGCGCCGCGCGTCGTCTGGATGATGTTGCCGGCCGGGCAGGTGACCGAGGACGCCCTGCTGCTGATGTCCGAACGGCTGAGCGCCGGCGACGTGCTGGTGGACGGCGGCAACAGCAACTACAAGGACACCATGCGCCGGGCGACTTTGCTGGCGGCCAAGGGCATTGACCTGGTCGACTGCGGCACCAGCGGCGGCATCTGGGGGCTGGCCGAGGGGTATAGCCTGATGGTCGGCGGCCGGCCCGAAGCCATCGCTATTTTGCGCCCGGCGCTGGAGACGCTGGCCCCGGCCGCCGACCGCGGCTGGGCCCACGTCGGCCCGCCCGGCGCCGGCCACTTCGTGAAGATGATCCACAACGGCATCGAGTACGGCATGATGCAGGCCTACGCCGAGGGGTTCGAGATTCTGCGCGCCAAACGCGAGTTCGGCCTCGACCTGCACCAGATCGCCGAGCTGTGGCGGCACGGCAGCGTCGTCCGCTCCTGGCTGCTCGACCTGACGGCGGCGGCGCTGGCCGTTGACCCGGAGCTGAGCGACATCCGCGGCTGGGTGGCCGACAGCGGCGAGGGGCGCTGGACGGTGGCCGAGGCCATTGACCAGGACGTGCCCGCGCCGGTCATCACCCTGGCCCTGCTGATGCGCTTCGTCAGCCGCCAGGACGAGCGCTACGCCGCCAAACTGCTGGCGGCCATGCGCAATCAGTTTGGTGGGCACGCGGTCTTGAAAACGGAGTAAGAAGGGGCCAGGTTCCAGGGGCCAGGGAAGAGCGCTCTTCCCTGGCCCCTGGAACCTGGAACCTTTAGTCCGTCACGCACCCTTCCGACGCCGACTGCACCAGCCGGATGTACTTGGCCAGCGTGCCGCGCGTGGCCTTGAGCGGCGGCGCGACCCAGGCGGCGCGGCGAGCCGCCATCTCTTCGTCCGGCACGGCCACGTCCATCGTCCGCGTCGTGGCGTCAATGGTGATGACGTCACCGTCACGCACCAGGGCGATGGGGCCGCCCTCCTGCGCCTCCGGCGTGATATGGCCGACGATGAAGCCGTGGCTGCCGCCGGAGAAGCGGCCGTCGGTCAGCAGAGCCACGTCCTGACCCAGCCCCGCGCCCATGATGGCCGAGGTCGGCGTCAGCATCTCCGGCATCCCCGGCCCGCCCTTCGGCCCTTCGTAGCGGATGATGACCACGTCCCCCTTCTGAATCTGCCCCGCCTCCAGCCCGGCCAGCATCGCCTCTTCCGAGTCGTAGACCCGCGCCGGGCCGCTGAAGTGCGTGCCCTCCTTGCCGGTGATCTTGGCCACCGCGCCCTCGGGGGCCAGGTTGCCGCGCAGAATCTGGATGTGGCCGCTGGGCTTGATGGGATCGGTCAGCGGGTGGATGATGCGCTGCCCTTCGGCCAGGTCGGGCGCGCCGGCCAGATTCTCGGCCACCGTCCGGCCGGTGACGGTCAGACAGTCGCCGTTGATGAGGCCGTTCTGCCACAGGTACTTCATCAGCGCCGGCGTGCCGCCGATGCCCTGCATGTCCTCCATGACGAACGCGCCGCTGGGCTTCAGGTCGGCCAGGAAGGGCACGCGGTCGCTGACGGTCTGGAAGTCGTCGATGGTCAGGGGCACATCGACGGCGCGGGCCATGGCGATCAGGTGCAGCACGGCGTTGGTGCTGCCACCCAGGGCCATGACGACGACCATGGCGTTCTCGAAGGCGGCACGGGTCATGACGTCGCGCGGCTTGATGTCGCGCTCCAGCAGCAGGCGCACGGCCGCGCCCGCCCGGCGGCACTCGTCGCGCTTCTCGACCGACTCGGCCGGCGTCGACGAGCTGGTGGGCAGGGTCATGCCCAGCGCTTCGATGGCGCTGGCCATGGTGTTGGCCGTGTACATGCCGCCGCACGCGCCGGGGCCGGGGCAGCTATGGCGCACGATGAGCGACCGCTCCGGCTCGTCAATCGCCCCGGTTAAATACTGCCCGTAGCTCTGGAAGGCGGAGATGATGTCGAGTTGGGGGTGGTGGGCGGTGCAGCCGGCGCGAATCGTGCCGCCGTAGACCATCAGCGCCGGGCGGTTGAGCCGGCCCATGGCGATGAGGCAGCCGGGCATGTTCTTGTCGCAGCCGGGGATGGCCACCAGGGCGTCGTACCAGTGGGCGGCCATCGTCGTCTCGATGGAGTCGGCGATGATCTCCCGCGACTGGAGCGAGTAGCTCATGCCGTCGGTGCCCATGCTGATGCCGTCGCTGACGCCGATGGTGTTGAAGCGCAGGCCGACCAGCCCGGCGTCGGCCATGTCCTCCTTGACCCACGCCGCCAGTTCGTTGAGGTGCATGTTGCAGGTGTTGCCCTCGTACCACATGGAGGCGATGCCCACCTGCGGCCGCTGCATGTCGTCGTCGCTCAGGCCCACGCCGTAGAGCATGGCCTGCGACGCGCCCTGGGCCTTGGGCTGGGTGATGCGGGCGCTGTACTTGTTGAAGTTGTTGGGTGTTGTCATGGTGAAGAGTTACTAACCACAGATTTCAGATAGAAGCGCAGGCGAGAGGCGGAAAGGAAGGGCTCTTCTCTTTGCGCCTTGGCCCCTTAGCGCCTTTGCGTGAGCGTCTTCATCTTAGAAATGGTCTTCTAACTTATCAACGACCGTCTCGGCAATGCTGAACGCCGACGTGGCTGCCGGGGAGGGGGCGTTGATGACGTTGACGATGCGCGGCGACTCGTGGAAGGCGAAGTCGTCCAGCAGCGCGCCGTTGGGGGCCAATGCCTGGGCGCGAATGCCGGCCGGGGCCGCCTCCAAATGCTCGGCGCGGATGTCGGGAATGAGCCGTTGCAGGGCGCTGACAAAGGCCCGCTTGTTGGCCGAGCGCCACATCTCGCCCAGGCCCATCTTCCAGTAGCGGCCGGCCAGCTTGCGGAAGCCGGGGTAGGTGAGCGTCTGCCACAGCTCGCGGGCGTCCACGTCGGTCAGGTGATACCCCTCGCGGGCGAAGGCCAGCACCGCGTTTGGCCCGCACTCCACGCCGCCGCTGATCATGCGCGTGAAGTGGACGCCCAGGAACGGGAAGTTAGGGTCGGGCACGGGGTAGATGAGGGCGTTGCACAGATGCCACGCCTCATGCTTTAGCTCGAAGTACTCGCCGCGGAAGGGGATGATCGTCGCCGGCGCTTCGCCGGCCGACATCTTGGTCACGCGGTCGGAGTGCAGCCCGGCGCAGTTGACCAGGTAGGCGGCGCGGAACTCGCCGCGCGGCGTGACGGCCGTCAGTTCGCCCGGCCGCTCGACGATGGCCGTCACCTCGGCCCCGGTGACGATGGCGTGGCCGTTGGCGCGCAGCTTCTCGGCCAGCCGCTCGCAGACCTGCTTGTAGTCGGTGATGCCCGCCTCCGGCACGTGGATGGCGGCGATGGCGTTCAGCACGTGCGGCTCCAGTTCCAGCAGGCGCTCGCGGCTGATGCGTTCGCACTGCACGCCGTTGGCCTGGCCGCGGGCCAGCAGGTTGTCCATCGGCCCCAGTTCGCGCTCGTCGGTGGCGACGATGACCTTGCCGACGCGCTGGAACGGAATGCCCTCGCGCTGGCAGAACTCCTCCATCAACTGTTTGCCGGTGCGGCAGTTGACGGCTTTGAGCGAGTTGGGCTTGTAGTAGATGCCGGAGTGCAGCACGCCGGAGTTGCGCCCTGTCTGGTGATAGGCCAGCGTCGGCTCTTTCTCCAGCAGGGTGATGTGTTTCTGGGGATAGCGTTGGCAAAGGGCGTGGGCTGTGGCCAGACCGACGATGCCGCCGCCGATGATGAGGATGTCGGAGGAAGTCATGATGGCATTGTAACAGGGTTCGCTTACGCTGCGAGTGACGCGGCAACAACGCGCGCGCCCATCTCCGGCCGTGCCGATGCTCGCCTCGCCCGGCCGGGCGATGTCGGCCGTGCGGCAGCCGTCGTCCAGCGCGCGGGCCACGGCCGCCTCGACGGCGTCGGCCTCGGCCGCCAGCCCCAGGCTCCAGCGCAGCAGCATGGCCGCGCTCAGAATGGTCGCCAGCGGGTTGGCAATGCCCCGCCCGGCAATGTCGGGCGCGGAGCCGTGGATGGGTTCGTAGAGGCCGGGGCGGGAAGAAGGGGCCAGGTTCCAGGTTCCAGGTTCCAGGGAAGAACGCTCTTCCCCTGGCCCCTGGCCCCTGGCCCCTGGAACCTGCTCTTGTGGCGCGTCGCCCAGGGAGGCGGAGGGCAACATGCCCAGCGAGCCGGCTATCATAGATGCCTCGTCGGACAGGATGTCGCCGAACATGTTCTCGGTCACGATCACGTCGAAGTCGGCCGGGCGGTTGATGAGGTACATGGCGCAGGCGTCCACCAGCACGTCCTCGCACACCACATCCGGGTACTCCGCGGCCACCTCGTGCGTCACTTCGCGCCACAGGCGCGACGAAGCCAGCACGTTGGCCTTGTCCACGCTGGTGACTTTCTTGCGCCGGCCGCGGGCCAGCTCGAAGGCCATGCGCACCACGCGGCGTATCTCATCCTCGCCATAGCGCAACGTGTCCACGGCGCTACGCCGGCCGTCGACCACCTCGCGCCCCTGCGGCCGGCCGAAGTACAGGCCGCCGGTTAGCTCGCGGACGATGAGCATGTCCACGCCGCGCACGCGCTCCGGCCGCAGCGGGCTGGCGTCGGCCAGGGCGTCGAGCACGCGCACCGGGCGCAGGTTGGCGTAGACGCCCAGCGCCGCCCGCAGTTGCAGCAAGCCCTGCTCCGGCCGCACGGCCGCCCGCGGGTCGCTCCACTGCGGCCCGCCGACCGCGCCCAGCAGCACGGCGTCGCTGCTCAGGCACAGGTCGAGCGTCTCCGGCGGCAGGGCTACGCCGGTGGCGTCGATGGCGCAGCCGCCGATCAATCCCTGGCCATACTCAAACGTGTGACTGAAGCGCGCGGCGGTCGCATCTAGCACCCGCCGCGCCTCGGCCACCACTTCCGGGCCGATGCCGTCGCCGGGGAGAAGGGTGATGGTTGCTTTCATTGGTCTCCTGGGCGGGGGGGTTTGCAGCCCTGGCCTTGCTACTTTGCGCCTTTGCGTGAGTGTCTTCCGTTTTCAAGTTCACCGTTCGCCCCCGCTGGCCCGCACCAGTTCGGCCGGGGCGATGGCGAAGACGGTGTTGGGCGTGCCCGCCGCGGCCCAGATGACATCGTAAGTCGTCAGGTCGGCGTCGACGGTGACCGGCAGGCGCGTGGCGTGGCCGAACGGGGGCACGCCGCCGATGGCGTAGCCGGTGGCGGCGCGGACGGTGTCGGCGTCGGCGCGCTCGACCTGCTTGCGGCCGACGCCGAACAGCGCGGCCAGCTTGCGCGTGTCCAACTGGTTCTTGCCAGAGACGAGGGCCATGACCGGCGCGCCGCCGACGGTGAAGACCAGGCTCTTGACGATCTGGCCCACGTCGCAGCCGACGGCCGCGGCGGCGTCCTCGGCCGTGCGCGTCGGCTGCTCGAAGGTGACGATGTCGATGGCCAGCCCCAGCGCCGCCGCCGCGTCGGCCACCTTTTGTGCAGAGGGTTGCAGTGGTTTATGTTGCTAAACATGTAGTGGTTTGCGCAGATTCACAGATTAAAGAGATGTAATCCGCAGATTTAGCAGCTTTACGCAGATCTTCGGAATCGCATCAATCTGTGAAATCTGCGTAATCTGTGGTTTCTTCTTCTCTTCTTAGCTCGTGACCAGCGCGTACTCCATGCTATCGGCCAGCGCCCGCCAACTGGCGTCGATGATGTTGGCGCTGGCCCCGACGGTGCTCCAGCGGCGCGCCCCCTGGCGCGTCTCGATCAGCACGCGGGTCGTGGCTGCGGTGTTGTTCTCGCCGTCGAGGATGCGCACCTTGTAATCCTCCAGCTTCACGCCGGAGATCTGCGGGAAGATGCCGATGAGCGCCTTGCGCAAAGCCGCGTCGAGGGCGTTGACTGGGCCATTGCCCTCGGCCACGGTGTGGATGAGTTGCGGCCCGACGCGCACCTTAACCGTCGCCTCGACGATGAGACCCCGACCGCGCCGGCGCTGAACGTTGACGGTGTAGTCAGTCATCTCGAACGGCGGCACGTAGGCCGGGTGCGTTCGCCGCAGCATCAGCTCGACCGACGCCTCCGCGCCCTCAAAGGTGAAGCCCTGCGCCTCCAGTTGCTTGATCTGCTCCAGCACCGCCGGCAGATCGAGGCTCTCCGGGTTCAGGTTGAACTGCCTGATCTTGTCCACCAGATTACCCCGGCCGGAAAGCTCAGAAACGACGCTGCGTTGCATGTTGCCGACCTGCGCCGGCTCGATATGCTGGTAGCTGGCGGCGTGCTTCAGCATGGCCGCGACGTGGATACCCCCCTTATGGGCGAAGGCGCTGGCCCCGACGTAGGGCAGGTGGTCGTCGTGGGTCAGGTTGGCCAGTTCGGCCACGTAGCGCGACAGGTCGGTGAGTCTGGCCAGCCGCTCGGCCGAGACGCAGTCGTAGCCCATCTTCAGTTGCAGGTCGGGGATGATGGTGCACAGGTTGGCGTTGGCCACGCGCTCGCCGTAGCCGTTGACCGTGCCCTGCACCTGCACCGCCCCGGCGCGCACGGCGGCCAGCGAGTTGGCCACGCCGCAGCCGGCGTCGTCGTGGGTGTGGATGCCCACGGCCACGCCGCCCAATCGCTCGATGGCCCGGCAGGTGACCTCCTCCACGAACCACGGCAGCGCGCCGCCGTTGGTGTCGCACAGGACGACGCAGGTTGGCCCCGCCGCGGGCGGCCGCCGCCAGCGTCGCCAGGGCGTAGGTGGGGTTGGCGCGGTAGCCGTCGAAGAAGTGCTCGGCGTCGTAGATGACCTCTTTGCCCTGGGCCACAGTAGGCCACGCTATCCTCGATCATGGCCAGGTTCTCGTCCAGCGTCGTCTCCAACACGTCCACGACGTGAAGTTCCCAACTCTTGCCGACCAGGGTGACGACCGGCGTCTCGGCCCCCAGCAAGGCGGCGATGTTGGCGTCGTCGGCCGGGCGGGTGTCCTTGCGGCGCGTGCTGCCGAAGGCGGCCAGCCGGGCGTGGCCCAGCCCCAGCGACGGCGCGCGACGAAAGAACTCGACGTCCTTGGGGTTGGAGCCGGGCCAGCCGCCCTCGATGTAGTCCATGCCAAAGGCGTCGAGCCGCGCGGCGATCTTCAGCTTGTCGTCCAGCGAATAGGAGATGCCTTCGCGCTGCGTGCCGTCGCGCAGGGTGGTGTCGTAGAGTTGGATGTGGGTCATAGGGGCAGTGTCCAGTGTGCGTGTTCGGGGGGCGGGGGGGGGGGGGGGGGGGGGGGGGGGGGGGGGGGGGGGGGGGGGGGGGGGGGGGGGGGGGCGTTCCCCCTTGTATCGACGCGCTCCGGGTGGGCGGCTTCGAACGTCTCGATGGCCGGGCCGTGCTTGAGCAGGTAGCCGAGTTGATCCAGCCCTTCGAGCATGCAGACTTTGCTGAAGGCGTCGATGGGGAAGGTGACGCGGCGGCCGTCGGGCAGGATGAGCGATTGCGTGTCCAGATCGATGGCGATCTCCGTCTCCGGGTCTTCGGCCACCAGGCTCATCAGTTGGGCGTGGGTGGCGTCATCGACGATGAGCGGCAACAGGCCGTTCTTCAGGGCGTTGTTGCGGAAGATGTCGGCAAACGACGTGCTGATGATGGCCCGGAAGCCGAAGTCGGTCAGCGCCCACGGCGCGTGTTCGCGGCTGGAGCCGCAGCCGAAGTTATCGCCGGCCAGCAGGATGCGCGCCCCGGCGTTCTCCGGCCGGTTGAGCGGGAAGTCGGGGTTGGGCCGCCCCGCTTCGTCGTAGCGCCAGTCGGCGAACAGGTTCTGCCCCAGCCCGGCCTTGCTGATCGTCTTCAGGAAGCGGGCGGGGATGATCTGGTCGGTGTCGATGTGGTCAGCCGGGATAGCCACCAACCGCCCGGTCAATGTCGTAAATGGTTCCATATCAGTTTTTCCTCAAGAGCGACGCTGAGAAACGCGGAGAAGCGCTGAGACACGCAGAGAACATTTCTTCCCCTGTGTAACTCTCCTCGTGTCCTGTCCCTCGTTCTACGTTCCTCTTCTCTGTCGGCTCTACACCAGTTCGCGCGCGTCGGTGACGACTCCGGTGATGGCCGTAGCCGCGGCCGTCAGGGGGCTGGCCAGGAACGTCCGGCCGCCCTTGCCCTGCCGCCCCTCGAAGTTGCGGTTGCTGGTGCTGACGGCGTACTGCCCCGGGGCCAACTGGTCGCCGTTCATGGCGATGCACATGCTGCAGCCCGCCTCGCGCCACTCCGCCCCGGCGGCCTTGAAGATGTCGTCCAGCCCCTCGGCCTCGGCCTGGCGCTTCACGTCCTGCGAGCCGGGCACGACCATGACGCGCACGCCGTCGGCCACGCGCCGCCCGTCCAGCAGCCGCGCCGCCTGCCGCAGGTCGCTGATGCGCGAGTTGGTGCAACTGCCGATGAAGACCACATCCACCGGATGGCCCAGCAGCGGCCGGCCGGGGCGCAAGTCCATGTAGTCGAGCGCCCGTTGCAGCGTCAGCCGTTGGGTCAGGTCGGCAGCGTCGGCCGGGTCGGGCACGGGGGCGGAGATGGGTAGGCCCATGCCGGGATTGGTGCCGTAGGTGATCATCGGCTCCAGCGCGTCGGCGTCGATGTCAATCGACTTGTCGTAGGTCGCGCCCTCATCCGACGGCAGGGCGCGCCAGCGGGCCACGGCCGCGTCCCAGTCGGCCCCCTGCGGCGCGAACGGCCGCCCGGCCAGATAGTCGAACGTCGTGTCGTCCGGCGCGATGAGGCCGGCCCGCGCCCCGCCCTCGATGCTCATGTTGCAGATGGTCATGCGCTCTTCCATCGACAGGGCGCGAATGGCCGCGCCGCGGTACTCGAACACATGGCCCGTGCCGCCGCCGACGCCGATCCGCGCCAGCAGCGCCAGGATGATGTCCTTGGCCGTGACGCCGGGGCGCAGCGTGCCCTCGACGTTGACGGCGTAGGTCTTGGGCTTGGTTTGCAGCAGGCATTGGCTGGCCAGGACGTGCTCGACCTCGCTGGTGCCGATGCCGAAGGCCAGCGCGCCGAACGCGCCGTGGGTGGCGGTGTGGCTGTCGCCGCAGACGATGGTCATGCCCGGCTGCGTCAGGCCCAACTCCGGGCCGATGACGTGGACGATGCCGCGGTTGGGGCTGTGGAAGCCGAGCAGGGGGATGCCAAAGTCGCGGCAGTTCTGCTCCAGTTGGGCGATCTGGGCCGCGGCCATGGCGTCGACGATGGGCAGGTGCAGCGGCGTGGTGGGGATGCTGTGGTCCATCGTGGCCACCGTCTGCTCCGGCCGCCGGACGGGCAGGCCGCGCGCCCGCAGGCCGCTGAATGCCTGCGGCGAGGTCACTTCGTGGACGAGGTGCAGGTCGATGTAGAGCACGGCCGGTGTGTCCGGCTGCTCGGCCACAATGTGGTTGTGCCAGATTTTGTCGATGATGGTTTGGGCAGTCATAGTTGTCAGTTGTTAGTTAGCAGCAGTCGTTGGTCGTTTGTCGTTAGTTGTCGCTCTGTTGGAGTGCGCATCCTCAGATGCGCGTCCCCGTTGGCTGCGCCAGCCCGCATCTGAGGATGCGGATTCCGCCGCTTTAGTGGTCGCGTTACTCGCCACCCGCCCCTCGCCCCTCGCCACCCTCATCCTTTTACCCCGCCAAACAGCGCCAGTTCAAAGACCTTGAAGTAGCAATCGACGTGCTGGAAGCCAAGTTCGCGTAGCCATTGGAGTTGCGTTTCCAGCGGGGCCAGGCGGTTGGCGTCTTTGTCGGGGCGGTGGTAGAAGTCGGCCGCCACCTGGCCGCGCGTCTTGCCGCGCGGGGCGTGGTACTGGGCCAGGGCGTCGATGAAGTAGGCTTCGAACTGCACTTCGCCCCAGCGCGAGGCCGAGGCGACGTGCTCCAGGTTGAGGAAGATGCCGCCGGGGGCCAGCAGGTCATGGATGTCGGCGTAGATGCGGCGCTTGACGGGGTCGGGCTGGTGGTGGATGGAGAAGCCGGACACAACCACGTCGTAGCGGGCGGGCAGGGGCGGGGCGGCAATAAGCGCCGGCCAACCAGACTTCGCATAGTCAAGATGAACGAAATGGACAGAGACTTCACCGGCCTTCGCCTCGCCCACGTTGGTAACGCCCGCCCCGTTGGTGCGCCAACCGTGGCCGGTACGCCCCGCAAACCGCGCCCGCGCCGCGTCCAGCATCGGCAACGAGAAGTCGGCCAGCACGACGGTTGGTTCGGTCGCGGCGTAGGCGTCCAACAGGGCGTGGCCCAGAATGCCGTCGCCGCAGCCCAGGTCGAGGATGGCCCGCGCCGCCGGCCGCGCCGCCCGCGCCAGCCGCACCAGAATGTCGATCTGCTCGGCCGCCAGCGGGATCGCCCCGCGCACCCCGTCGAGATAGGTGTTGCTCAGCGCCTCCGCCTGCCAGACGGCATCGCGGCGTGTGTCGGTTTCTGTGGTCATTGTTTCTTCTTAGGCCACTACCCGTTCCTGAGCGTGGTGGCGCACGTTGGCGTGCCCGTCGCGCTCGGCCAGCATCTTGTTCAGCGCGCTCAGGTAGGCGCGGGCGCTGGCCACGACGATGTCGGTGCTGGCCCCGTGGCCGCTGAAGGTGCGGAAGATGGGCCGGTTGGTCTGCGGGTTGATGACGTAGCTGTCTTCGCCGTCGGGCTGGATGCGGATCGTCGCCTCGGCCACGGCGTCCAGCCCCTCGGTCACGGCGTTGATGCTGAACTCGGTCAGCCGGTTGGTGACGCCGACGATGCGGTTGATGGCCTGATAGACGGCATCCACCGGGCCGGAGCCAAGGGCCGCGTCCTGGTAACGCTCGCCATCAGGGCCGATCATGAGCACGCTGGCCGTGGGGATACTGTGGTCGCCGCACGAGACCTGAATGTGCTCCAGTTCCCAGATGGTCGGCGGCTGGTAGATCTCGTCGGCGATGATGGCCTCGATGTCGGCGTCGGTGACGACCTTCTTCTTGTCGGCCAGCTTCTTGAAGCGCTTGAAGGCTGCCGTTATCTCTTCGTCGGCCATGTTGTCGTAGCCCATCGCCTGCAAGTGGACGCGGAAGGCGTGGCGGCCGGAGTGCTTGCCCAGCACCAGTTGCGACGTGTTCAGGCCGACCGTCTCCGGCCGCATGATCTCGTAGGTCAGATGGTGCTTCAACATGCCGTCCTGGTGGATGCCCGCCTCGTGGGCGAAGGCGTTGGCCCCGACGATGGCCTTGTTGGGCTGGACGACCATGCCGGTGTAGGTGCTGACCATGTGGCTGGTGCGGGCAATCTGGGTCGTGTCGATGGCCGTGTCGAGATTGAACGTCTGCGGCCGGGTGCTCAGGGCCATGACCACCTCTTCCAGCGCCGTGTTGCCCGCCCGCTCGCCGATGCCGTTGATCGTCACCTCCACCTGCCGCGCCCCGGCTTTGACGCCGGCCAGGGTGTTGGCCGTGGCCAGCCCCAGGTCGTTGTGGCAGTGGACGGACCAGACGACGCGCTCCGCCCCCGGCGTGTTGGCGCGCAGGTAGCCGATGAGCCAGCCGAACTCCTCCGGCGTGGTGTAGCCGACGGTGTCGGGGATGTTGAGCGTCGTCGCCCCGGCGGCGATGGCCTGGCCCAGCACCTGCACCAGGAAGTCGGGGTCAGAGCGCCCGGCGTCCTCCGGCGAGAACTCCACATCGTCGCACAGCGAGCGGGCGAAGGTGACGGCCTTGATGACCTGATCGACGCACTCCTCGCGGTCGATGCGCAGCTTGTGCTTCAGGTGGATGTCGCTCGTCGCCAGAAAGGTGTGGATGCGATGGCGCGGCGCGGCGCAGACGGCGTCATAGGCGCGCCGGATGTCGGCCTCGTTGGCCCGCGCCAGCCCGGCGATGACCATCGGCCGCCCGCTGCGCCGCCCCTCGGTCAGCGGCCCCACCTCCTCGGCGATGCGTCGCACCGCCTCGAAGTCGCCCGGCGAGGCGATGGGGAAGCCCGCCTCACAGATGTCCACGCCCAGCCGCGACAACTGCCGGGCGATCTCCACCTTCTCCTCGACGTTGAGCGTCGCCCCCGGCGACTGCTCCCCATCGCGCAACGTCGTGTCGAAAATCAAAACGGTATCTGCGTTATTGGCCATGTTATGCCTCGCTTTCTTTGACCGCTGACGACCGACCGCCGACCGCCGGCAGATGAAGGCGCTCACGCCAAGGCGCCAAGGGGCCAGGACGCCAAGGAAGATAAGAAGGTGCTTCCTCTCGCCCCTCCCGCGGCCCGGGGGGGGGGGCGTGTTTTTTGGGGGGGGGGGGGGGGCGGGGCCCGCGGGCGCATCCTACGCCTCCCCCGGCATAATCTCCTTCGGATTAATCCAGGGCATCATCCGCCGCAAGTCGCGGCCGACCTGCTCGATCTGGCTATGCCGCGCCTCTTCGCGCCGCCCGTTGAACCACGGCCGCCCCTGGGCGTTCTCGTCGATCCAGCCCTCGGCGTAGGCCCCGGACTGGATGTCGGCCAGAATCTGCTTCATCGCCTGCTGCGTCTGGTCGGTGACGATCTTCGGCCCGGCGCTGTAGTCGCCGTGTTCGGCCGTGTCGCTGACGCTGTAGCGCATGTAGCTCAACCCGCCCTGATACATCAGGTCAACGATCAGCTTCAACTCGTGCAGGCACTCGAAATAGGCGATCTCCGGCTGATACCCCGCCCCGACCAGGGTATTGAAGGCCGACTCGACCAGCGCCGTCACGCCGCCGCACAGCACCGCCTGCTCGCCGAACAGGTCGGTCTCCGTCTCCTCGGTAAAGGTGGTCAGGATTGTCCCGGCCCGCGTGCAGCCGATGGCCCGCGCATAGGCCAGCGCCGTGGCCAACGCCTGGCCGCTGGCGTCGTGGTGGACGGCGACCAGGCCGGGCGTGCCCTTGCCCTCGACGTACAGTTCGCGCACGCGGTGGCCGGGCGACTTGGGCGCGACCATGCTGACGTCCACCGTCGGCGGCGGCATGATCTGGCCGTAGCGGATGTTGAAGCCGTGGCTGAACATGAGCGTCTTGCCCGGCCCCAGGTTAGGAGCGATGGCCGTGCGGTAGATGGCCGACTGCGACGTGTCGGGGGCCAGCATCATGATGATGTCGGCCTCGGCCGCGGCCTGTTCGGCGGTCATGACGGCCAGCCCTTCGCTCTCACACTTCGACCACGAGCGGCTACCCTCATAGAGGCCGACGCGCACGTCCACGCCCGAATCGCGCAGGTTCAGCGCGTGTGCGTGCCCCTGGCTGCCATAGCCGATGATGGCGACCTTCTTGCCGGCCAGCAACGATAGATCGGCGTCCTTGTCGTAATAGATAGTTGCCAAGATGTTGTGCTCCTGATAGTGATCCGCAGATTTGGCAGATTAGGCAGATTCAAGAATTTCTTCCTCTGAAATCTGCCTAATCTGCCAAATCTGCGGATTAATCCTCTTCTTAGGCGTGGTGTCCATTACCGTTGCCGTTAGCAGCGACGGTGGCGGCGCTGTGGCTGTGGCCGTGGCGCGAGCTGCCGCGCACCATCGCCACCTGGCCGGTGCGCACCATCTCCTCGATGCCGTAGTTGTCCAGCAGCTTGATCAGCGAGTCGACCCGGTCTTCCGGGGCGACGATCTGGATGATCAGTGAGGTCATGTCCACGTCCACGACGCTGGCGTGATAGATGCTGACCAGTTGCATGATCTCGCCGCGCGTCTGGCCGCTGGTTGCGACCTTGATGAGGGCCATCTCGCGCACGACGGTCGGCTCCTGGCTTACGTCGGCGATGTGGACGACGTTGATCAGCTTGTCCAGTTGCGTCTCCACCTGCTGCAAATCGCGCTCGTCGCCGCGGGCGACGAAGGTCATGCGGCTGATGCCCTTGACCTCGCTGTGGCCGACGGTCAGGCTCTCGATGTTGAAGTTGCGGCGGCTGAACAGGCCGGTGACCCGGTTCAGCACGCCCGGCTTGTCTTCCAGCCAGGCAATGATCGTGTGGCTTTTCGTCTGTGTGGCAGTCATGGCTCCTCCCTAATTCTCGACCGGCCGGCCGCGGCGGATCATGTCGGCGTTGCTCTTGCCCGGCGCGACCATCGGGTAGACGTTGGTGAACTCCTCGACCTGGAAGTCGAGCAGGAACGGCCCGGCGGTGTTCTGCGCCTGGCGGATGGCGTCGAAGACGTCCTCCTTGCGCGTGACGGCCCGGCCGGGGATGCCGTAGGCTTCGGCGACCTTGACAAAGTCGGGATTGAACAGCGGCGTGCCGACGTAGCGCTTGTTATAGAACACGTCCTGCCACTGGCGCACCATGCCCAGATAGCCGTTGTTGATGATGGCGATCTTGATCGGCAGCCGCTCCTGCATCACCGTCGAAAGCTCCGGCATGGTCATCTGGAAGCCGCCGTCGCCGGCGATGACCCACATCTCCTCTTGCGGCCGCCCCATCTGCGCCCCGATGGCCGCCGGCAGGGCGTAGCCCATCGTGCCCAGCCCGCCGGAGGTCAGCAGGCTGCGCGGCTTGGTGTGGTAGAAGTACTGCGCCTCCCACATCTGGTGCTGGCCCACGTCGGTGACGACGGTGCAGTCCCCCTGGTTGGTGGCGTGCCACAACTGGCGCATCACGTAGGGGGCCACCAGTTCGTCCGTCTCCTGGGCCAGGATGTCGCGCTCCGTCGTGTCGCTGCGCCACTCGCTGATCTGTCCCAGCCAGGCGGGGTGCTCGTTCGGCTCCACCTGCGGCAGCAGGGCGCGCAGCGTCAGCAGCGCGTCGCCGACGACCGGCGTGTCGATGGTCAGATTCTTGCCCATCTCGGCCGGGTCGAGGTCAACGTGGATGATGCGCGCCTTGGGGGCGAAGGTGCTGAACGCCCCCGTCAGCCGGTCGTCGAGGCGCGCGCCGATGGCGAACATCACGTCGCACTCCTGCAGGGCGTAGTTGCAGTACGCCTCGCCGTGCATGCCGCCCCAACTGAGCGACAGGGGGTGGGTGGCCGGGAAGGTGCCCACGCCCAGCAGGCTGGTGGCCACGGGGATGTTGGCCTTCTCGGCCAGTTGGCGCAACTCCACCTCGGCCTTGGCCATCGAGACGCCCTGCCCGGCGACGATGACCGGCCGCTGCGCTTCGTTCAGCAGCCGGGCCACGCGGTCGATCACGGCCGCGTCGGGCGTCAGCCGGTTGGGGCGATAGCCGGGCAGGTTGACCGTCGCCGGATAGGTGAACTCCATTGAGTCTTGCTGGACGCACTTGGTGATGTCGACCAGCACCGGGCCGGGGCGGCCGGTGCGGGCGATGTAGAACGCCTCTTTGAGCGCGGCGGGCAGGTCGCGGATGTCGGTGATGAGGTAGTTGTGCTTGGTCACCGGCATACTGATGGCGCGAATGTCGGCCTCCTGGAAGCCGTCGCGGCCGAGCAAAGTCTTGGGCACCTGGCCGGTGATGGCCACGACGGGCGTCGAGTCCATGAAGGCTGTGGCCAGCCCAGTGACCAGGTTGGTCGCGCCGGGGCCGGAGGTGGCCATGCAGACGCCGACGCGGCCGGTGGCCCGCGCGTAGCCGTCGGCCATGTGAGCCGCGCCCTGCTCGTGCGTCACCAGCACGTGGTGCACCGGATAGTTGTACTTGTAGAGATCGTCATAAGTGGGGAGGATGGTTCCACCCGGCAGGCCGAAGACGACTTCGACCCCCTCATGGATCAGGCTCTCCCAGATTATCTGTCCACCCGTCTTCAACTCACTCATGTTTTCTCCTCTTAACGCGCCAACAAAAAAACCGCCCTGTTGGGCGGTTTTCTCTTGAGCTTCCTAATCTGGCCGGCTTCCTGCTTGCTCTCACCCAACATCAACTGTGTCCTTATGAATAATAAGGACTAGGCCAATAAGGACCAGAGCTAGGTCGGCGTTGTTGATGTAAGGTTTCATAGAGCGGCCGGTTTACGGCATATCTTAGGAGAGTATAAGCGCCGTGGCTTAAAATGGGCTATGTGCAAATCGCTACAAGGATGCAGCACTCCTTTGTATCATTTGTACAACGCTCTCTATTGGGTCGTCGGCGCACTACCCCCAGAAACCCGAAAGGAATGGCCCCCCGTTGCGAAGAACCATTCCCTTCAGTTCCCACTATTTCCCACTGAACCGCGCACTCTAGCGCAAGCCTACGAAGAGTATACGGCAAAGGGCGGGCGGGAATATACGGCTAAGTTAGCAGAAGCGAACGGCAAACAGGTTGTACATTCTTTACAAAGAGCGCTCTTCCGGCTCGCTTTCGGGGCGCAACTGCCACAACTTCAGCGCCAGATGCAGCGTCAGACGCATGTTAGCCTGGTCGAGTTGTAGCTGGGTCAACTCCTGGATGCGCTCCATGCGGTAGAGCAGCGTGTTGCGGTGGACGAAGAGCGACTCGGCCGTCTGGCTGATGTTACCGTGGTGGCTGAAGTAGGCCTCGACCGTCTTCACCAGGCTGCCGCGGTTCTGCTGGTCATACTCGGCCAGCGGGCGCATGATGTCGGCGGCGAAGTGCCGCACGTCGGGCAAGCTCTCCAACCCGTAGAGCAGCCGGTAGATGCCCAGGCTGCTGAACTCGACGAACTGGTTGGTCAGCTTCAGGCGCTGGCCCAGTTGCATCGCCTGGAGGGCCTGGTCGTAGGCCGCCGGCCAGTCGGCCAGGGCGCGCGCCGGGCCGCTGACGCCGCCGGTGAGCTGCGCGCCGGGGAACTCGGCCTCGATCTGCTCGTGAATGCGCCGGCCGAGTTGGTGGGCGCTCTCCATGTCCTCGACGTTCTTCAACGCCTGGAAGATGACCAGGTGGTGATTGCCGTAGATGTGCACCAACGCCGGGCGGGGGTGGTTCGACAGCACCCAGTGCACCGACGTCTCCAGCCGGCGCAGGCTGATGTCGGGCGTCAGCCAGCCGACGACCATAACGGCGTGCGGCTCGCGGGTGTTGTGGTCCAGCCGTCCCTCCAGGCGCTCGATCTCCCGCGTAGGCATCGAACCGGCCAGCAGCCCCTCCAGGAAGTCGCCGCGCAGCGCCTTCTTGGCTTCGCTGACCGCCTTGGCCTTGGCCATCTCCAGGGCGCAGGCCGCCGCGCCGTGTTCCACGGTCAGGCTGTCGAGCATGTCCAGTTCGCCCGCCGGGCCGACGATGGACAGATAGCCGCGCGCCCGGTCGCCGGCAATGATGGGACTGATGAGGCGACCCAGGTTCTCGATGGGCAGGACGAGTTGCCACACGCTCTGGCGCGCCTTGGCCGCGGCCTTGCGATTGCGCAGCACCGGCGGCAGGGCTTCGCGCTGTTGCAGGGCGGCGATCAATTCGTCATGGTCGACCGACGTATTGCTCGGCCAACTGATGGCCTGCACCTCCAGCCGCTTGTCCTGCACGGCGACGATGTTGCCGGTCAGCTTGCTCATGACCTCGGTCATGGCCTCCAGCCCCAGCCCCTCGCGCGACATTGTCGAAAGCTGACGATAGAGCTGCATGGCCCGCTCGCTGGTGGCCGTCTGCCGGTCGAGCAGCAGCAGGGCGACCGACTCGTGAGTTTCGCGCGGCGTGGCTCCCGGCGGCACGACCAGCAGGGTCAGTTGCAGTACGTCCAGCACCGGCTTCAATTCATCGGCGATGGGGTTGAAGCAAAGCAGCGCCGCAGCCGGCAGTTCGGCCAGCGGGCGCAGTCGTTCGTCGGCGTTAGCGGCCGTCAATTGGCTTTGCAGCCCGGCAGGGATCAGAACCAGGTCGTTCGGCTCGACCTGCTCTTCCAGGTTGGCCCAGTCGGTGATGACGGCCAGCCAATTGACATAACGGCGCGGGTCGGCCCCGCCGCCCTGCAATGCGGTGTCGAGCGGCAGAGCCAGCCGCAACAGGTCGCCGACGTTGACCTGGCCCGCCTTACCTTCGACGGCGTGGTTCTTGTCGCTGCGGGCGGATGCCTGGGAAGTGGAGTCAAGGGTTGATGTCGCCATGATGGTCGTACAGCCTGGCGCTACTCGAACCCCGGCGCACAACGGCGCTTAACGGCGCAACCCGGCGGCGCTGCTGTCCGGTCGTTGGATCGGTAGCGTGATGAGAAAAGTGGTCCCCTCGTTGACCTTGCTGGCCACGGTGATCTCACCGCCGTGCTGTTCCACAATGCGGTGACACGTGGCCAGGCCCAGCCCCGTCCCCTGGCCCGGGCCTTTGGTGGTGTAGAACGGCTCGAAGATGTGCACCGTCTCGGCTTCGTTCATCCCCTTGCCGTTGTCGTGCAACACCACCTGCACGACCTGGCTTTCCTTGTTGACGCGCGTGGCCACTTCCAGCCGCCGCTGTTCGTTGTTGTGCAACAGCGCGTCGCGGGCGTTGAGCAGCAGATTGAGCCAGACGCTTTTCAGATGCTCCCAACTGGCGACCACAGACGGCAAGTTCTCGTCCAGGTCGCGGGTAACGATGATTTTGGCCGACTGTAGCTGGTAGTTGACCAGATCGAGCGCCTCGCGCACCGACTCGTTCAGGTCGCCGTGGCTGAAGGAGTACTGCTCCTGGCGGGCGAAGTCGAGCAGGCCGCGCACGACCTTGGCCGCCCGCTCGCCGGCGCGCACGATGAGATCGACCGATTCGTAGTTCTCATCCTCGACCGGCATGACCATCTTGAGCATCTGGGCGTTGGCGTTGATGGCTGTCAGGGGTTGTTGATCTCGTGGGCCACGCCGGCCGCCAATTGGCCGATGGCCGCCAGCTTGCCGGCCTGCATCAGCGAGCTTTCCAGCCGCCGCTCCTCCGTCTTGTCTTGCCAGACGATGACGGCGCGCGCCGAACTGATCTGCTTGCCGGGGATGGGGTAGGCGCTGACCTCCCACTCGCGCGGCAAGTGGTCTTCGCCCAGCCAGCGCACCGGCCAATGCTGCTCCGTCTTGTCGGCCAGCGTCAGGGCTACGTCGCAATGTTCGCACGGCTGCTGGCGGTTGTAGAAGACACGGAAGCAGACGCGCCCGCTGAGCGACTCCGGCGTCGTGCCCAACTGGTCGGCCTTGGTTTTGTTGACGGCCACCAGCTTCCAGTCGTCGCTGATAGTGTAGATGGGGTCGGGGATGCCGTCGATGAGCGCCTGGAGGGTGTTGCGCCCTTCCAGCAACTCCTGGTGGCGCAGGCGGACGCGCTGGAAGAGCCAGGCGTTTTCGATGGCCTCGCTGACGGAGCTGGCCAGCGAGGAGAAGAGGTCAACGTCCACGTCGGTAAACTCGCCGTCGCGCTTGTTATAGGCGGCCAGCACGCCCACCGGCCGGCCGCGCACCGTCAGCGGCGTGGCCAGCATGGAGCGGACGGCGTAGCCAATGGGCGAGTCGCGCGTGGGGTCATAGCGGGCGTCGCTGCCGGCATTGTTCAGGCAGTAGGTCTCCTGCTCGCTCCAGGCCAGCCCCAGGATGCCCTGCCCCTTCTCGGCCGAGGGGAAGATGTGGGCCGGAATGGCCCCCTTGTAGTGGCGCACGTACTGGCAGTGGAGCTTGCCCCCCTCGACGATGAGCACGGCGGCCAGCTCCACTTCCAGAATGGCATCGACGCCGCGCACGGCGGTGGCGTAGACCTGGCTCGTCTCCAGTGTGGCGGCCACGGCCTGGCTGATGCGGTTCAGCGCGGCCAACTGGCGGCTCTGGCGGTGGAGTTGTTTTTCCAGCTGCTGGGTGCGCAGGATGGTCTTGACCCGCGCCAGCAACTCCTGCATGTAGTAGGGCTTGGTAATGTAGTCGTCGGCCCCGGCGGAGAGGGCCTGCACCTTCTCGTCGTTGCTGGCCGCGGCCGTCAGCAGGACGACGCGGGTGTAGCGCAGGTCGGGGTGGCGGCGAATCCAGTCCAGCACCTCCAGCCCCGACAGGCCGGGCATGCGCATGTCCAGCAGCACCAGGTCGACTTCGGCCGCGCCGCCGATGGAGCTTTCCAGATAGGCGATGGCCTGCTGCCCGTCGGAGGCGATGCGTACCTGGAAGCCCTCTTTGCGGATGAGGAAGTCGGCCAGGGACTCGGCGATCTCGCTCTCGTCATCCACGACGAGGATACGCGCCGGCAGATCGTTCGCGCTGGGTAGCGCGCCGGCTGCGGGGAGACGGGGTAACGCCACACCGTCGCCCGCCGCGCGGCTCTCGCCCGGCGGCGGCCGGCCGGCGAAGCGCTCGACCTCGGCCGGCGCGGCCGGCTGCCTATCCATGCGTCGCCTCGGACGAGAAGGAGTAGCCGTGCCCCTGGATCGTCTTGATGTAGATGGGGTCGCTGGGCGACGGCTCGATCTTCTCGCGCAGGTTCTTGATGTGGGCGCGCACCAACTCCGGGCTGCCCGTGTCGCGCGGGTAGTCCCACACGTCTTGCAGCAGTTGCTGGCTGTTGAAGACCTGGTCGGCGTGGCTCATCAGGTGGTAGAGCAGGTCGAACTGGACGTTGGTCAGCAGCACCGTCTGATAGGGCGTCGTGACCTTGAACGTGCGGCAGTCGAGGGTGACGTCGCCGACGACGACCTCGTTGACCGTCGTCTCCGGCTCGACCTTCTCCGGCCCGGCGCGGCGCAAGATGGCCTTGACGCGCAGCTCCAGCTCCTGCATGTTGAACGGCTTGACCAGATAGTCGTCGCCGCCGGCGCGGAAGCCTTCGATCTTGTCCTCGTCCTTGGCCTTGGCCGTCAGGAAGAGGACGGGCGCGTCCTGCAACAGCGGGTCGCCGCGAATCTGCCGGCAGACCTGGTAGCCGTCTACGCCGGGCATCATGATGTCGAGGATGAACAGGTCGGGCCGGTGGCGGCGGGCCAGTTGCAGACCCTCGATGCCGCTGCTGGCGGTCATAACCTGGTAGTCATAGATCTTCAACGCGCGCTGCAGCGTGCGCGAAACCAGGTCGTCGTCGTCAATGACAAGAATCAGGGCCATACTACCTTCTCTTGCTCGCGCGGAATGAATCCGGACAAGTATAGCAGATTCGGCCGCCGCTGGGCAGTTATAGGACGTGAAAACTAGGGCCAGACCTGACAGGTGGGTGGCCATTGCTACCTCGCGCAATAACGAGGTCGCCGCCACTCACCTGTCAGGTCGCTAATCATCCCAGCTTCTAAACCAGCAACCGCATCGGCTGCTCCAATAGCGCCTTGAAGCGCTGCATGAAGCGCGCCGCCTCCGCGCCGTCGGTCACGCGGTGGTCGGCCGAAATCGTGCCCTTCATGCGCGTCCCGACCGCCAACTGGCCGTTCACCACCACCGGCACCTCGCGCGCCGAGCCGACGGCCAGAATGGCCGCGTCGGGCGGGTTGATGATGGCGATGAAGTGGTCCACGTCAAACGCGCCCAGGTTGCTGACGGTGAACGTGCCGCCTTCCACGTCGTCGGGCTTCATCTTGCCCTCGCGGGCGCGGGCGATCATCGCCCGGTTGTCGGCGGCCACCTTCGACAGGGTCGAGGTGTCGGTGTCTTTCTGCACCACAGTCAACAGCCCACCCTCGACGGCCACGGCCGAGCCGACGCTGATGCGCTTGTGGCGCACGATCTTGTCGCCGGCGAAGGCCGCGTTGAGGTTGGGGAAGTCGCGCAGGGCCAGCGCCGCGGCCTTGACGATCAGGTCGTTGACCGACACCTTCTGCTCGTCGGGCAGCGTCTCGTTGATCTGCTTGCGCAGGGCCAGCGCCGCGCCCATATCCACCTCGGTTGTGACGTAGAAGTGGGGCACGGTCGTCTTGCTCTCGACCATGCGCCGGCCGATGGCCTGGCGCAAGCGGGTCAGGGCGATCTCCTCGCTGTCGGGGCCGGCGGCGACCGGAGCCGGCGGCGCAGCGGCCGGCGCGGCGGCCGGGGCCGGAGTTGGCGCGGTGGTCGCGGCGGGCGCGGCCGGCGGCGCGGCCAGGAAGGCTTCAACGTCGGCCCTGCGAATGCGGCCGTCCGGCCCGCTGCCGGTCACGCGTAGCAGGTCAACCTGCTTCTCCTCGGCTAGCCGCCGGGCGACGGGCGTGGCCCGCACGCCGCCGGGGTAGCTCTCGTCCGCCTCGGCCGCCGGAGCGGACGGCGCGGCCGGTGGGTAGGACTCCTCGGCCGCTGGAGCCGCCTGGGTCTGCGGCGCGGTTTCGGCCTGGGCCACGGCTGGTTTGTCGGCCACGGCCGGGGCGCTGGCCGCGGCCAGGGGGGCGTTGGTCGTCGCGGTTGCGGCCGGGGCGGGCGCGGCGGCCCCGCCGTTGCCGCCGACCAAGCCGGACACGTCCTCACCCGCCTGGCCGACGATGGCCAGGTTCGCGCCGACGGGCACGACGTCGCCCGGCCCGTGCAGCGTGTGCAGCAGCACGCCGGCGACCTGAGCCTCAAGCTCCAGCGTCGCCTTGTCCGACTCGATCTCGGCCACCACGTCGCCGCGATTGACCGTATCGCCTACCTGCTTCAGCCAGTTATTGAGCACGCCCTCGCGCATGTCGAAGCCGAGCTTGGGCATGACGATGTAGTCGGCCATCTAGAGAATCTCCTTGACGGCGGCGATCACGCGGTCTGCGTTGATCAACGCCGACTGTTCGAGTTCGCGGGAGTAGGGCAGTGGCGCTTCCAGTTGGGCGACGCGCTTGACGGGCGCGTCCATGTAGTCGAACCCCTCTTCCTGCAAGCGGGCGGCGATCTCCGCGCCGATGCCAAAGGTGCGATACCCCTCTTCGACGATGACGGCCTTGAAGGTCTTGCGGAACGACTCCAGCACCGGCCCCATATCGAGCGGGCGCAGGCTGCGCAAATCCACCACCTCGGCTTCGATACCTTCCTGGGCCAGTTGTTTGGCCGCTTCCAGCGCCACCTGCAACCCCTGGGCGTAGGCGACGATGGTCACGGCGTCGCCCGGCCGCTTCACGTCCGATACGCCGATGGGCACAACGTAGTCCCCTTCCGGCACTTCGCCGCGAATCTGGTACAGCGTGTGGTGCTCGATGAACAGCACCGGGTCGTCGGTGCGAATGGCCGCCTTCATCAGCCCCTTGGCGTCGTAGGGCGTGGCCGGCGAGACGACCTTCAGGCCGGGGAAGTGGGCGAAGATGACGTCGGGCGTGTGGCTGTGGGTGGCTCCCAACTGCCGGCCGCCGCCGCCCGGCGCGCGATAGACCACCGGCACGCGCATCTGCTCGCCGAACATGTAGTGAATCTTGGCCGCGTGGTTGACGATAGCGTCCAGGGCCAGGAAGGCGAAGTTGATGGTCATGAACTCGGCCACCGGCCGCAGCCCGCCCATCGCCGCGCCGACGGCCACGCCGCCGATAGCCATCTCCGAGATGGGCGTGTCGCGCACGCGCTTCTCGCCGAACTCGTCATAGAAGCCGCGGGTGACGGCATACGTGCCGCCCCAGACGCCGACTTCCTGGCCCATGATGAACACCTTGTCGTCGCGCTGCATTTCCTCGCGCAGCGCGTCGGTGATCGCCTGCCGCATTGTGATCAGTGCCATGCTGCCTCCTCAGAAGCCTAACCGCAGATTACACAGATTTAAGAGAGTTGTTCGCGGAGGGGGGGGAGTTGCGGGGGGGGGGGAGGTCTCTACCCATCTGGATCGTTTTCTGAATCTGTGGTTTCTTTATTCTTAGTTATCGACGTAAATGCCCTCGAACAGCGCTTCGGGCGCGGGGAAGGGGGACTCCTCGGCGAACTTGACCGCTTCCTCGATCACCGCTTCAACCTCGTCGTCAATCTGCTCCAGCTCTTCCTTGGTGGCGGCGTTCTCCTTCAGGATGTGCCGCTCCAGGATGCCGATGGGGTCGTCGCCGCGCCACTTCTCCACCTCGTCTTTGGTGCGATAGCGCAGCGGGTCGCCCATGCTGTGCCCCTCGAAGCGGTAGGTGTTGATCTCCAGGAATTGCGGCGCTACGCCGGCGTGGATGGCGTCGATGGTCTCGCGCACGGCGTTGTAGACCTCGATCACGTCCATGCCGTTGACCTTCCGGGCCGGCATGGCGTAACCGGCGGCCTTGGTGACCATGTCCGGCGCGGCCGAGGCGCGGGCCACCGACGTGCCCATGCCGTACTGGTTGTTCTCGACGATGTAGATGACGGGCAGATCCCAGACGCCGGCCATGTTCAGCGACTCGTGGAAGTAGCCGATGTTGGTCGAGCCGTCGCCCATGTAGCACAGGACAACGGCGTCGGTTTCCTTGTACTTCTCGGCCAGGGCCAGCCCCGTGCCCAGCGGGATGTGGCCGCCGACGATGCCGTAGCCGCCCCAGTAGTTGTGCTCCACCGAGGCCAGGTGCATCGAGCCGCCCTTGCCCTTGCTGACGCCGGTCGCCTTGCCCAACAGTTCGGCCATCAGGCGCTTCGGGTCGGCGCCAACGACCAGGGCGTGGGCGTGGTCGCGGTAGGCGGTGATGACGTGGTCTTGCGGGCGGCGCGCGGCGATGGAGCCGACGGCCGTGGCCTCTTGACCGATGTAGAGATGCAAAAAGCCGCCGATCTTGCCCAATTGGTAAAGCTCGGCGCACTTTTGCTCGAAACGACGAACGAGTACCATCTGACGGTACCAGTCCAGGAGGATCGCCTTATCCATTCATTTCTCCTTCGCGTGGTGATGGCTGCCGCTTGAGCTACGGCCGCGGTCGGTAAAGAGTTTAACAGAAGACATAACACCTGACGAAAGGAATTCGTCGCGCTTATGGCTGCGCTTTGTCGTGTTATGCGACGGAGTCGCCCGCCGTCAGGCACGCCCCGGCGGCCGACGGCCGCAGCAGCCAGGTGCGGCTGCGCAACCCGGCGGCGGCGAAGGCCGCGCTCATTGCCCGGCCAATCGCCTCCCCATCGTCGGCGGCGAAGGCCAGCAGGCTCGGCCCCGCGCCGCTGAGGGCCACGCCCAGCGCCCCGGCGGCGTAGGCCGCAGCGTAGGCCGCCGGCGCGCCGGGGATGAGCGCCAGCCGGTAGGGCTGGTGCAGCCGGTCGCCCATCGCCACGCGCAGGCAGTCGGGTTCGTCGCTGGTCAGGGCGTGGAGCAGCAGGCCAAGGCGGCTGGCGTTGAAGATGGCGTCGGCCCGCGAGACGGCCGGCGGCAGGGCGGCGCGGGCGTCGGCCGTCAGCAGCGGGAAGTCGGGCAGAACGACGACCACCCCCAGCCGCGGCGGCTCCATGCGGCGCAGGATCAGTTCGGCCGGGCCATGCGTCGCGTCGGGCAGCACGCCCAGCACCAGCCCACCCAGCATGGCCGGGGCGACGTTGTCGGGGTGGCCCTCCATCTCGACCGCCAGGCGCAACAGTTCGCCCTCCGTCCAGCCCGCGCCGCAGACGGCGTTGGCGGCCAGCAAGCCGGCGACGATGGCCGCCGAACTGCTGCCCAGCCCGCTGCCGACGGGGACGCGGTTGACGGCGCGCACCGCCACCGCCGCCGGCCGCCGCCCGGCACGCCGGAACAGTTCGTCGGCGGCCTCGATCAGCAGGTTGCGGCTGTCGGTCGGCACCTTACCGGCGTCGGTGCCGGTCACGGCCACGTCGTAGCGCGTCGGCCGCGGGTCGTCGTAGGCCACGTCGGGGCCGGTGGCCGCCAGCGTGATGTCGTTGCGCAGATCGAGGGCCAGACCGAGGCAATCGAAGCCCGGCCCCAGGTTGGCGGTGGTGGCCGGCACGGAAACCGTAACGGTGCGTGAATGTGTGGACGTGGCCGTAGACATGGGGCGGTAGTTTACACTAGAATCGCGCTATGCGTAGGGGCTGGTGACAAGATGAAAACGCCGTGGGTCAATCTCCTGCTGCTGATCCTGCTGCTGGCGCAGACGATCACCGGCTACTTCGGCTTCACTAACGGCCGCGAGTCGTCGGCCTGGATTCTGGCGCTGCACGGCATCATCGCCTACGCCCTGCTGCTGCTCCTATTCTTCAAGGCCGACGTCATCCGCGACGCCTGGCGGCGCAAGAAGCGCTGGACGGCGCGGCGCATCGGCTTCGTCATCACCCTGGCCTTACTGGCGCTGACCCTGCTCTTGGGGCTGCTGTGGACGTTCCAGGGGCCGCTCTATCTGGTTGGCTTCAGTCTGGTCAGCCTCCACATCTACGTCGCCGTGCCGCTGATGCTGCTCATGCTCTGGCACGCCTGGCACATGCGCTTCATCCGCCGCGTGCCGGGGGCGACCGGGCGGCGGCTGTTTCTGGGCGGGCTGGGCGCGGCGCTGGGCGGGCTGCTGCTGTGGGCGGGCGTGGGGCGGGCCAAGGTCGCCGTCGGGCTGCGCGGGGCGGCGCGCCGCTTCACCGGCTCCTACGAGACGGGCAGCTTCACGCCCGACTTCCCCGTCGTCAGTTGGATCGCCGACCGGCCGCCGCCGGTGGACGCGGTGACGTGGCGGCTGCGCGTCGAGGGCGCGGTGGCAACGCCGCTCAGCCTGTCACTTGACGAGTTGATGGCACTAGCGCAAGAGGAAGTCGTGGCCGCGCTCGACTGCACCGGCGGCTGGTACTCCGTCCAGCGCTGGCGCGGCGTGGTCGTGGGCGACCTGCTGGCGCGGGCCGGGGTGCTGCCCTCCGCCGCCAGCGTCACCTTCGTGGCCGTCTCCGGCTACCGGCGGCGCTTCCCGGTGGATGAGGCGACCGCGGCCCTGCTGGCTCTGGGCACGGTAGGCGAGTCGGGCGACGCCTACCGCCCGCTGAGCCACGGCCACGGCGCGCCGGCGCGGGTCGTGTTGTCGGGGCGGCGGGGGATGGAGTGGGTCAAGTGGCTGGCGGTGATTCGCGTCAACGAGAGCGGGGCGCTGTGGCAGTCGCCGTTGCCGCTGCAGTAGCGCGATCCTCTCGTGCTTTACATAATCGTGATTCGTAGAGGCGGGACAATCGGCGCGGATACCCCCTAATGCCAGAGGGGCCGCCGATTGTCTCGCCCCCCTTCAGATGAAGATGAGGGGCTAGGTGAAACCAGAACCGGTTTCATCCTTCAGCCTCCTCTTTGAAGGGCGGACATGGGCATCAGTGAGGATGGGAACAGAGGGTTCGCCACGCGGCCGGGCAATGATCGTGTCCCCCGTCGCCACCACCGTCTGGCTGCGCTCATAGGCCAGCACGTTCTCGAACGCGGCGATGGCCACAGCCAGCATGTCCATATCCGGTTCGCGCGTCGTCAGCCGTTGCATGGCCAGATTGGGTTTGGTCAGCAGCCGCACCAGCGGGTTGCCCTGGCGCGAGGCGGTGAACTTGAGGAACTCGTAGGCGATGCCGGCGATGACCGGCAGCAAGACCAGCCGCGACAACAGGCGCGGCAGCAGGTCGAGCGGCGGCAGCAGGCTGTAGATGAGGATGGAGATGACGACGACGGTCAGCAGGAAGGCCGTGCCGCAGCGCGGGTGCTCCAGCGGGAAGCGGGCCACCGAGGCCGGCGTCAGTTCCGCGCCGGCTTCGTAGGCGTTGATCGTCTTGTGCTCCGCGCCGTGGTAGCCGAACAGGCGCTTGACGTCGCCATGCGGCCGATGCCCCAGATGTAGCCGATCAGCAGCGCCAGCCGCATCATGCCCTCGATGAAGTTGATGGCCACCGGCTGCCCGGCCAGGCCCAGAGCGCGCTCGATCCAGTGGGCCAGAAACGTCGGCAGGACGAAGAACAGCAACACCGACAGGCTGAGCGAAAAGGCGACCAGCGTCCACTGCACCGGCCCCTCGAACACCTTCTCCGGCCGACCGTCGGCGTCGGTCTGGCCCTCTTCCTGCACCGCTACCTCGGCGGCGAAGAGCAGGCTCTTGATGCCCAGTCCCATCGCGTCCCACAGTAGCGTTAGACCACGCAGGAAGGGGATACGGGCCAACCGGCCGCCGTAGATGCGCGGGTCGAGTGGTTCGGTGTGGACGACAATATCGCCCTTGGGATTGCGCACGGCCACCGAGAGGGCGCGCGAGCCGCGCATCATGACGCCTTCGATGACCGCCTGGCCGCCGTAGTTCTGGGGCGTCAATTCGTGCCGGCCCGGGCCGGCGGAGCTATTGCCATTGGAAGCGAGTTGGCTGTTCGACATCGGGCCGATTGTAGCAGGCGCGGGCCGGCTTGGCTATGCCCGTTAATGCAACACCTGTCAGGTGTTGCCGGTAGCCTATCCCCCTCTGCCCAGTTGAAAAACTCCCAATGTTTCTACCGGGCCGTCATCGGGCACGCGCACCAGCGAGAGTTCGGGCACGGAGCCGTGAATGGGCAGCGGCACGCGGCGGACGATAGCCAGCGCCTCGCTCACCTGCGCCTCTGGCAGCCCCATCGCCAGCGTGACGTGGGGAACCCACGCGCCGAGGCGGTAGTAGGCGTTGGGCTGGCGGGCGTGGTAGCTGAAGATGCGGCTGTACTCAGCGTGCAGCTCCAGCAGGGCGCGGCTGACCGTGACGCCGAAGAAGAGGACGCCCTCCGCGGTGGAGAAGAGGCCGACGCTCGACAGCGTCAGGCGGAAAGGCAGCGTCGAGGCGGCGAAGGTGGCCGTGGCCGCTTCCAGAGCGTGGAGGTCAACGTGGTCGCTGTCGGCCAGGGTGACGTGCGGCCGGACGCCGATGTCGCCCATCGGCCGGTCGACCACCCCGGCCAGCGCGTCCCACACGGCGTAGACCGCGTCCTCGGTGGCCGGATCGAAGTGCAACACAGTGGCGTATGACATCACAAGCCTCCTTTTAAAGAAGGGTTGATCCGCAGATTGGGCAGATTGGGCAGATTATAAGAGGGAGTTTTCTTTCTTAAATCTGCGCAATCTGCGGTAATCCTCCGAATCTGTGTTTCCTTGACTTATAGCAGAGCAATAACGATGAGCAGAATCCAGGCCACCCCGGCGTAGATGCTGAGCCAGCCCAGGGCCGTGCCCAGGCCGGCCTGGCCGCGGCCGTTCTGCTCCAGCACCGCCGGCAGGTTGAGGAACCAGGCCGCGCGCTGCCCCTGTCGCAGGGCCAGGAAGCCGCAGACCATCGCCGGCAGGATGCCCAGAATGGCCGCCAGGGCGATGGTCAGCGGGCTGAGCGTCTCGCGGATGCGGTCGAGCAGGGGGGCCGTGGCCGGCTCGGCCAGCAGCGCGGGTAGGACGAGGATGAGCAGCGGCACGACGTTGAGCGCCAGCCCGACCAGGCCATAAGTCAGGCCGGAGCGGGCCGACTTCTGGGCGTTGCCGCGCAACTCCGGCTGCACCGCCTCCAGCGTCATCGGCCGGCCGCAGTTGGGGCAGAAGGCGCTGCCGCGCAGAGCCGGCGCGTAACACACCTGGCACATGTTGACAAAGCCCGTCCGGTCGGTGAAGGTCTGCGGATCGACCTTCAGTTCCAGCAACATCTGGCGGTTGTTCTTCACCAGCACGCCGGGATTGTCGGGGATGGCCACCGGGGCGTTGAGCGAGGGGCCGGGCTGGGCCGGGTCGGCGGCGTCGGTGACGACCGGCAGATTCGTCGCCCCTTCCTCGACGACGGCCGGCAGGTTGGAGCCGCTCCCGCCGCCGGAGAGCAGGGTGCGCGCCTTGCCGGTCAGCTCCTGCCGCTTGGCCTTGCTGGCCTGCTGGCGCTGCAAGTCGACCCACTGCATAGTGGCGTTGGCCTGCACCCGGCCGCCGTCGCGCACGTAGGTGGCGATGAGTTGCAGCAACTCACGCGCCTTTTCCACGTCGGGCGCGTCAAGCTCCAACTGGCACGTCTGCTCGAACGACCGCACGCGGGCCACGACCTCCTGCTTCTGGAGGCCCAGCCAGCGCGAGACGGTGGCGACGATGACGCCGCTCTCCTCATTGTAGGTCTGGAGCGTCGCGCCCAGATTGGCCAGCGCGAACAGAGTGCTGCGCATGACCACGGTGGAATTGACCGGGAAGGCTCGAATTTCGGTAACGGCCATAGTGAGGCTGATTATAGCCGATGCAGAGAGAAAGCGTATCAACGTGCCTACAAAGAAAGCAAACCACAGATTACGCAGATTCCACAGATTTCTCTTTGAATCTGTGTAATCTGCGTAATCTGTGGTTTCTGTTTCTTATAAGGCCGGGCGAGGACGCATACGGCTCGGCTGGCCGCTCTCCTCGGTGGTGATGGCCACGCCCATGCGAGCCATGTCGCCCAGCAGCGCCTCCGGCTCGGCGTACTGCCCCTGGAACCACAGCCCCGGCCGCCGCGGCCCGGCCAGCCATTGGCGCACGCAGGCGACGACGGGGATGGCCGTCAGAGCGTAGGCGTCGTCGTGGGTCAGGCGCAGCGTCATGGTGTGGGGCGCGCCGTCGCGCTGCCCCGTCGCCGCCAGTTGCAGCACCGTGCCATAGGGCGGCCGGGCGAAGCGGGCCATGCTCCAGAACTGAAGCCGGGCCAGCGGCGACAGCAGCCGGCGCGGGGCCAGCTTCAGCCCGACCATGACCAGCGGCGAGACGAACCAGTCGCTCACCCAGTTGAAGCCGCCGACGTAGAAGCCCGTCTCGCGCAATGACGGGATGCATTCGGGCAGGGCGTCCATCTCGCCCAGGGTCATGGCGATGCAGGCGCGACGGCCGAACGGCGGCCCGAAGTCGAACGTCAGCGGTTTGGCCATCGACATCAGGCCCAGCTTCTGCCAGCGGCCATCGCGGAAGACGCGGCTGTCGAAATCCATGAACTCGGCCACAAACTCCACTTTCGTCTCCGGCCCCAGGTCGAGCGCCGCCCAATCGATGGCGATGACGCTGCCGACGTTGGCCCGCTCCAGCCGGTCGAAACGCGCCGCCGCGTAGCGCACCAGCGCCGCCGGCAGGCCGGGGTGGAAGCCGCCGTCGGTGATGAAGCAGCGGCCGGCGCGCTCGATCTCCGGCGCGAGGCGCTGGAGCATAGCCACCTTGGCCGCGGCGTACTGGATGTCGAGGTAGTCGCAGCCGGCGGCCAGCGCGGCGCGGGCGACCGTCTCGCCGTGGGTGGCGGTGCTGGAAGCGATCAGGGCCAGATCAACGCCTGCGAGCGTATGGGCCAGGCCATCCAGATCGGCGGCGTCGGCGGCGGCTGTCGTCACGCGCTCCTGCCCGGCCTGCGCGTTGAGCGCCGCCGCCAGGGCCGCGCCCCGCTCCGGCCGCCGCCCGGCCAGGATCAGCCGGCACTCCGTTTCGTCCAACAGATAGTGAGCCAACAGGCGGCCGGTCTGGCCATAGCCGCCCAGGATGAGGATCGTCTTCATAGCCCGTTCCCTCCGTTCGCCTTGTAGGGCGGGATGGTATCCCGCCTACCGCGCCACCCAAGAGGCGGGATGCCATCCCGCGCTACAAATAGCATAGGCGGCGACGGGCGGCGCGGCTAGTGTCGCCTGTCACCATCCCAGCATGAGGATTGTCACCTCCCGCCGACTGGGCTATAAAGACGCCTATGCCACTCTTCAAACGAGGCCCGGCGGCCGACGCCGAGGGTTACATCGACGCCATCGCCGCCGGCGACGTGCGCGAAGACGAGATGACCACCGTGCGCGTCGGCGGCAAGAAGGTCATCCTGACGCGCCACGACGGCCGCCTGGTGGCCATCGACAGCGCTTGCCCCCACGGCGCGGCCGACCTGAGCGAAGGCACACTGCGGCGCGGCAAGCTGTGCTGCCACGAGCACGACTACTGCTTCGACGTGGCCAGCGGCCGGCTCGTCTGGCCCGACGACGAGCCGTACCGCTTGCGCCGCTACGACGTCAAGGAGGAGGGCGGCGTGGTCAAGGTGCGGCCCACACCTATCCGCTAGCCCGGCCGCAGCCGGTAGATCGCCCCATGAACGTAGTCGGCCAGATAGATCTCGCCGTCCGCGCCCTCGCCGAAGGTCGAGATGACCAGGTCGCTGTCGAGCACAATGTTCGCCTGCCAGCCGTCGCTCTGCGGGAAGAGCCGCCAGATGATGCCCGTGCAGTAGTCGGTTACAAAGTAGTTGCCGGTCATCTCCGGGAAGGCCTGCCCGCGATAGACGTAGCCGCCGGTCACGGAGCAGCCCTGCGAGTGAGCGTACTCGAAGATGGGCAGCACCAGCCCCGACTGGTCACACGTCTGGGTCTGGAAGCAGTGCGTGGCCTCCATGATGACCCAGCCGTAGTTCTCGCCGCCGCTGCTGTCGGCCGGTTGGACGTTGACCTCTTCCCACTGGTTCTGGCCGACGTCGGCGATGAACAGATCGCCGGTGGCGCGGTCGAAGGAGAAGCGCCACGGGTTGCGCAGCCCATAGGCCCAAATCTCCGGCAGCGCCCCCTGCTGGCCCACGAACGGGTTGTCGGGCGGGACGGTGTACTCCCCCTCGGCGGTGGTCACGTCCAGCCGCAGAAGTTTACCCAGCCACGTGTCGCGCCGCTGCCCGGCCCCCAATGGGTCGTTGGCGCTGCCGCCGTCGCCCAGCCCGGCGTAGAGGTAGCCGTCGGGGCCAAAGGCCAGGCTGCCGCCGTTGTGGTTGGGGTAGGGCTGATCCTGGAAGAGGTACTCCACTTCGCTGTCCGGATCGGCCCGGTTGGGGTCGTCGGCCAGCACGCTGAAGCGCGAGATGTGAGTGTCGCCAGAGTAGTCGGTGTAGTTGACGTAGAACGTGCCCGCGCCGGGCGCGCCGGGAGTGGCGTAGTTGGGATGGAAGGCCAGCCCCAGCAACCCCTGCTCGCTGGCCGCCGAGCCGACGCGGTCGGTGATGTCGAGGAACGGGTCGGGTAGCAGCGCGCCACCCTCGATGATGCGAATGCGGCCGATCTGCTCCAGCACGAACAGCCGCTCGTCAAAGGCGTGGGTGATAAACGTTGGGTGGCTCAGGCCGCCGGCCAGCACCGGCTCCAGAGCGACGGTGTCGATGGGACTGACGGGGGTGTCCGTCGGCGTCGCGGTCGGCGCGACCGTGGCCGTGGCATCGGGCGGCGGCGTGGCCGTGGGCGTCAGCGTCGCCTGCACTTCGATGACCGGCATGAAGGTGTTGGTGGCCACGACGACGGGGGCCAGGCTGGCCGTGGCGGCCACGGCCACCGCCGTCGGCTCAACCTCACTGCTCGTCTCGCCGCCGGAGCAGCCGGCCACACTCAGCATAATAAAGACCAGTAGGGGAAAGATGGCTCGCTTCATGGCTCTGATTATAGAAAAACCGGCCGGAGCCACATGTGCTACCGGCCGGTTCTCATATCCTGTTGAGGTGATTTGTGGGACGCGACCGTTCGCTCCTAACGTTCGCCCAGCGGCACGTAGACCTGATCGCGCTTGCCGACGTAGCTCTCCTTGGGCCGGATCAGACGGTTGTCGGCCAACTGCTCCAACACCTGCGAGCACCAGCCGGCGACGCGGCTGATGGCGAAGAGGCAGGTGAATTGATCCACAGGCAGGCCGATGGTGTAGAGCACCACGGCCGAGTAGTAATCGACGTTGGCGTAAAGGTTGCGCTCGATGAAGTAGTCGTTCTGGCGCGCTAACTGTTGAATCGTGTCGGCGACCTCGAACCATTGCCCCTTGCCGCTGCTGTTGGCCAGTTTCTCGGCCAGCGGCTTGAGAATCTTCGCCCGTGGGTCTTCCACTTTGTAGATGCGGTGGCCGATGCCCATAATGCGCTTGCCGGCGGCCAGCGATTCGTCGAACCAGGCGGCGATGTCGCCCCGTTCGGCGGCGCTGAAGAACTGCTCCATCGCCCGCTGCGTCGCCCCGCCGTGGGCCGGGCCTTTCAGCGTGCCGATGGCGCTGGTGATGGCCGAGTAGAAGTCGGAGCCGGTGCTGGTCGTCACGCGGGCCGAGAAGGTCGAAGCGTTGAAGCCGTGGTCGGCCAGCAACACCAGGTAGGAATCGAACGCCGCCACCGCGTCGGGGTTCGGCTCCTTACCTTCCAGCATGTAGAGGAAGTTGGCCGCCTGGCCCAAACCGAGGCGCGGCCGAACGGGTTCCTTGCCGTTGCGCAGCCGTTCCCAGGCGGCGACGAGGCTGGGCATGACCGCCGTCAGCAGCAGCGCCTTATCGCGCGCGCCGTCGTGGGTGATGTTGTCGGCGTCGCGGTCGATGAGGCCCATCGCGCTGACCGCCGTGCGCAGAACGGCCATCGGCTGGGCATCGCGCGGGAAGGCGCGCATGACGTTGAGCACCGCTTCGGGCACGAACCGCTTGGCTTGCAGCGCCGCCTTGAACAGGTCCAGCTCGTGGGCGTTGGGCAGCTTGTCGTTCCAGAGTAGATAGATGACCTCTTCGTAGGTCGCGTTCACGCCCAGATCGCGGATGTCATAGCCGCGGTAGATCAATTCACCTTTTGTTCCGTCAACAAAGCTCGATGACGTGGTCATCGCTTCTTCTTTCTTTTGTTCCGACATCTGTTGCGCTCCTATGGTGCTAATTGGACGATTCAATTAATTGAGCGGAGCGGCCGTGCGCAGCCGCTCGCCGTATTGGGCTTCGTAGTACTGCTGAAACTCGCCGCTCTTGATCTTGCGCCACCACCACTCGTTGTCGCGATACCAGCGGGCGGTCAGGGCGATGGCCTCTTCCGGCGTGTGGGCCGGTTCCCAGCCCAGAGCGGTGATCTTGCCAATGTCGAGGCTGTAGCGGCGGTCGTGGCCGGGGCGGTCGGTCACGTGGCGGATGAGGCTGAGCGGCCGATCCAGCGTGTCGAGCAAAATGTCGATCATCGCCAGATTTTCCACCTCCACGCCCGTGCCGACGTTGTAGGTCTCGCCCACCTGGCCGCGTCGCAACACCAGGTCGATAGCCTCGCAGTGGTCGCCGACGTACTGGTACTCGCGCATCTGCCGCCCGTCGCCATAGACCGGCAGCGGCAACCTGTCGATGGCGTTGGTGGCGAAGAGGGGCACGGCCTTTTCCGGGTACTGGTAGGGGCCAATGTTGTTGGAGCCGCGGGTGATGGTGGTCGGCAGGCCGTAGGTGACGTGGTAGGCGTTGACCAGCAGATCAGCGCTGGCCTTGCTGGCGGCGTAAGGGCTGCGCGGGATGAGGGGGTCGCTCTCTTTGCTGGAGTGGCCGGCCGGCACGTGGCCGTAGACCTCGTCGGTCGAAATCTGGTGGTAGCGCTCCAGGCCGAACTCGCGGGCTACTTCCAGCAGGGTGTAGGTTCCGTAGACGCTGGTCTGGATGAAGGCGTCGGGGTCCATGATCGAGCGGTCGACGTGGGTCTCGGCGGCGAAGTTGACGATGGTGTCGATGTTGTGGGCGCGAACGGCCGCGGCCACGTCCTCACGCCGGCAGATGTCGCCGCGGACGAAGGCGTAGCGCGGGTTGTCCTGCGCCGGCCGCAGATTGTCCAGATTGCCGGCGTAGGTCAGCTTGTCGTAGACGACGACACGGCACGCCTCATGTTGCGCCAGCAGGTAATGGACGAAGTTGGAGCCGATGAATCCCGCTCCGCCCGTGACGAGTATGTTCTTCAAAAGGGCCTCCACTCTCCCGGAAGCGTTGGTCTAGCGGGCCGCGCCGCGACGCTCCCCGGCGCTAAACTCCCACCCTATTGCACTGTGCAGACCTGGGCCGCCTGTCTAAGTCCGGCCCGCTCCACCAGCGTCAGACGCCGCAGAGCTACTGCGCCACTCCCTTGAACGTGTAGTCAATTGCCCGGATTGTAGCCGATGCCGCCCAAACGGTAAACAGTTATGCTGCCTGCCCTCCATCACCGGCCGCTGCTCCCGTGGCACAGGATTCTTATCCTGTGCGCCCCGCCCGTCCTACGTTGCCTGCCTCTTATCACCGCCCACCACTTCCAGCCAGGACGTAATAAGCCGGTTGGCGATACTCGGCGGCGGCGGCACATTGGGCAGCGCGCCGGCGGCAAACCAGCCCGCCTCGGCCATCTCGCCCGGGTCGACGACGATCTCGCCCGCCTCGTGCTCGGCCACGAAGGCGATCATCAGCGAGTGGGGGAAGGGCCACGGCTGGCTGCCGAAGTAGCGGATGTTCTTCACCTGGATGCCCGTTTCTTCCAGCACTTCGCGGGCCACGCACTCTTCCAGCGTCTCGCCCGGCTCCACAAAGCCGGCCAACACGCTGAACATGGCCGTCGGGAAGCGCGTCGCCCGCCCCAGCAGGATGCGCCGGCCCTCTTCGTCCTGCCGCTCCACGCGCATGATCACCGCCGGGGCCAGGCGCGGATAGTTGGTCAGCCCACAGACCGGGCAGCGCTTGGCCCGGTCGTGGATCTGGTTCTCTGTTGGGCTGCCGCAACGGCCGCAGTATTGGTGGGTGCGATCCCAGTCCACGATCTGCACCGCCCGCCCGGCCAGCCGGAAGTGCATCTCCGATAGGCGGGGAAAGAGGGCGCGCAGGTTCTCGAAGCGCATCCCCGGCGGCGGCTCCGTCTCCTCGGCCAACTCGCCGGAGAAGCAGTGGGTCACTTCGTCATCGGCCACCAGCCGCCCCAGGTATTGCCAGCGCAAGGGCGTCAGGCCCAGTTCGGCCGGCGTCATTACCAGGGGTACGATGGCTCGCTCCGCCTCCTCGACCACCAGCAGCCGGGCGCCACGAAATAGGAACCACAGCGCCGGCTCGGCCGGGCCGGTGGGGGGCAGCGCCGCGGGGTAGAACTGGGCGCTGGCAGATGATTCGCTCATACTCACCTAGGGATAGCCGGGTGTCGGATCGGATGGATAGCCCGTGCCGGACAGCGTCGCTGTGGGAATGCCCGGCGTGGTCGAGCCGCCGCCCTCAACCGTGGCCGAGGGCGTAGGGCTGGGGCCGGGGGTGATGGTCAGCGTCGGCGTGCCGGTCAGATCGGGCGTGCCGGTGATGGTTGGTGTGCCGACGATGCCCGGCGTGCCGAGGGTCGGCGTGGCCGCCGCCGTGATTGTCGGCGGGAAGGTACTGGTCGCACCGATGGTCGGCAGGACGCCTGTTGTGGGCAGCAATTCCGGTGTTAGTTCCACCTCTAGCGTGACGGTCAGCGCGGGCGTGGCCTCCAGCGTCGGCGCTTCCAGGTCGAGCGGCGGCAGCGTCGGCAGGGGCGACCCGGCGATGACGGTCAACGCGGCGCTGTTGTCGCCCAGCAGCGGGTTCGGCTCCAGAATCTGATCGATGGCCAGATACCAGACGTTGGCGTCGGGCGGCTCCTTGCCACAGCCGACCGGCCCGCGATAGAGCCGCCAGATACCGGTGACGGTCATCGGCGTGCCCTCTTCAAGCAAGTTCAGGATGTTCTCGAAGCCGATGGCGTTGAGTTGCAACTCCTCGGCCACCAGGCTCCAGCGAATGCCCGGCCCGGCATAGGGGACACAGTCTGGCGGGGACACGGAAGCGAAGTCGCCCGCCACCTGAATGCGCCGGTCGCGGTAGGCGTCGGGGTCGGCGTTCAGTTCGGTGAAGGTCAGCACCGCCGGCTCGCCTTCCAGCGTCGCCGCCAGCGGGGTAAAGGTCGGCAGGTTGGGGTAAAGCGGGCGCGCGCTGCGATTGACCAGGGCCGAGACGACCAGCACCACGCCCACCAGCAGCAGGAAGGCTGCCAATCCGGCCAGCACCGGCCAGCGGGCAGCGGCGGCGCGGGCGCGGTTGCCGGGCGTGGGGGGCGGGGGAGCCGCCGGAAGCGGTTCGTCGGGCGTGTTCATCGCGTTCTGAAGAGCGGACGCCGCAGCGCCCGCCGGTATGTCATCCACCACTCGATCAGCAGCACGACCAGGCCGCCGGCCAACAACCACGGCCACAACTCGCGCCAGCCTGCGAGGCCGGCGTCGTCGGCAGCCACTTCCGCCTGTCCCAGCCGCAGGCTGGTCGCGGGCTGGATGCGTGACTCGGTGGCGTCGAAGAAGTTGACGGCGAACGCGCCGCCCGGCCGGCTCTGGCCGGCGTCATCGAGGAAGGCCAGGCGATAGATGCCGGTCTGCTGGGTCTGGTCGAACAGCAGGGGCGCGGTGGCCCCGGCGACGTCTTGTTCCCAGACCGAGCCATCGGGCAATGTCACCACGGCGCGCGTGGCCCGCCCGTCGGGCAGCAGGCTCACCGTTGCCCCCGGTTGTAGGTTGTCATCGGCGGCGATCACGCGTCCTGGACTCAGCCACGCCGTAATGTTAGCCATAATGACCGGAAAAGCAATCTGCAGTGGCAGGTCGGAGGCGCGCAGGTCGAAGGTGAAGACGGCCACGCGCCGCCCGTCGACCTCGCCGGTCAGCAGCAGCGGCCCCGCTTCGGCCTCGACCAGCGGCGTCAGCGCCGGCGCATCGACCCGTTGCGCCTCGGCCAGGCTGAGGGCGCGCCAGTCGACGTTCTCCAGCAGCGGGTCGGCGGCCACGCGCACGGCCGTCGTGTCGCTGAGCACGCCGGTGACGGTCAGCAGCGGCTCGCCGTCGCCGTCTGCCGGCGGGTTCTGCGGGTTGAAGATGAGCGCGTTGCCCGGCAGCGGCCCGTCCGGCAGGGGGACGCCGTCGTAGATGGTCAGGTCGAACGGCTCGCCCGCCTCGGCCGCGACCTGTTCGGCCTCCTCCGGCGCGGCGCGAAACAGTTCGTAGCCCGGCAGCACGGCGAAGAAACGCTCCAGGAAGAGATTGCCCTCGCCGATCAGCAGCACGCGCCGCTCGTCGTCGGCCCCCAGCAGCGACCAGGCGCGGTCGTCCAGCGGTAGATAGTCGGGCGCGCCGTCGCGCGGTTCCAGGCGGGCTTCGACCACGCCCGCGCCGGCGGGCAGCGTCCAGCTTTGCGCCGACTGGCCGCCGGCGGCCAACTCGACGCGCCGCGAGTCGGTGAGCGCGCCGTCCACGGTCAGGCTGAGCAGGGCCGAGCGGGCCGCCGGGCCGGGATTTTCGACGACGACCAGCAGGTCGGCGCCGTTGGCGGCCGGCCGCGCCGCCTGGGCGGCAATGGTCAGGTTGTCGCCGGCGCGGCCGACGGGCACGAAGCTGACCTCGCCCGGCAGCGGCGGCAGCCCTTCGGGCAGGCCGCCATCGCTGATGATGGCGATGCGCGGGTCGCTGAGGCCCTGAATGGAGCCGGCGGCCAGGGCGAAGGCCGCCGGCCAGTCGGCGGCGGCGTTCTCCGGCGCGGCCGTGGCCAGCGCCCGCCGCAGCGCGGCGCGGTCGGCCGAGGCCGCGGCCAGCACCGCCGGCGTGCGGCCGACGCGGATGAGCGTCAGCCGGTCGTCGCCGCTCAATCCACCGATCAGCCGGTCGGCCGCGGCGCGGGCGTCGTCGAAGCGCGCGCCGCCGTCACCGTCGGTGGCCAGCATGGAGGCCGAGGCGTCGAGCAAAACGATGACGCTGCCGCCGCCCAGCCCCGGCAGTCGCAGCGCCGGACGGGCCAGGGCCAGCACCAGCGCCGCCAGAATCAGCAGTTGCAGCAGCAGCAGCAGATTACGCCGCAGCCGTTGCCAGGGGGCGTTGGCCGCCCGATCCTGCACCAGAGTGCGCCACAGGTAGGTGCTGCTGACCGTCTGCTCGCGGCGGCGCAGGCGGAGCATGTAGAGCAGCACGATGGGCAGCGCCAGCAGACCCAACGCCAGCGCCGCCGGGGCGAACAGCGACATCTCAGCGAATGACCCCCTGCTGGCGCAGCGCGCCGCGAATGAGCGCGTCCCACGGCTGGTCGGTGACCACGGCGGCGTAGTGGATGCCGCGCGGGCCACAGAAGCGGCGCAACTCCTCCTGCCAGGCGGCCAGGCGGGCGGCGTACTCGTCCAGCAGGGCCGGGTCAGGGCTGACTTCGGCCGCCTCGCCCGTCTCCACGTCGATCAGCCGCAGGTCGCCGGCCAGTTCGGGCGCGGCCTCGTCGGGGCTGAGGACGTGGAGGACGACAACTTCGTAGCCGCGGGCCAGCAGCGCCGTCAGCCCATCGCGCACGTCGCCGGGCGAGAATAGGTCGCTGAGCAGAAACAGCAGCCCCGGACGGCGGGCGCGCTGGGCGTAGCGGCGCAGAGCCAGGTCGAGCACTGTCGCCCGATTGGCCTGCCCGTCCCGCGTTCGCGCGGCGTAGTGGGCTTCAAGGAACTGGAGCAGCGGCCAGCCGTTGGCCCGGCCGCGGAACGGCCCCCAACTGCTCTGCGCCGTGGCGTCGAACAGCGTTGTCTGCACCAGATCGCCGGAGGTCAGGGCAATGGTTCCCAATGCGCCGGCCAGTCGCAGGCTATAGAGCAGCTTGTTCTCGGCCGCGTCCCCCTCGTCCGCCGGCCAGTCCATGCTGGCGCTGGTGTCGATCAGCAGATGGACGGCCAGGTCTTCCTGCTCTTCGGTCAGCTTGATGAACGGCCGCTCCAGCCGGGCGAAGACGTTCCAGTCAAGGCGGCGCAGGTCGTCGCCCTGGGTGTAGTCGCGGTAGTCGGCGAATTCGATGGACGCGCCGCGGCGGCGGCTGCGGCGGTCGCCCTTCATGACGCCGACGCGCACCGACTCGGCCCACAGGCTCAGCCGTTCCAGGGTGCGCAGCGTGGCGTCATCGAACAGGCGCATGGGGTCTAGGAACGGCCGCCCGCCTCGCGCGGCACGCCGGCCAGCAGGTCGCTGACCACGTCATCGGGGCTGATGCCCTGGGCCTGCCCCTCGAAGTTGAGCAGCAGACGGTGGCGCAAGGCGGCCGGGGCGACGGCGGCCACGTCGTCGAAGCTGACGTTGTAGCGGCCGTCGAACAGGGCCAGCGCCTTGGCCCCCAGCATGATCGCCTGGCCGCCGCGTGGGCTGGCCCCGTAGCGGATGGTTTCGTTGACCAGCCGGCCGGCGCTGCGGCCGGGGTGGGTGGCCACGATCAGACGACTGACGTAGTCAGCCACCGCGCCGGGAACCGGGATCTGCCGGGCCACGTGCTGCATGGCGATGAGCGCCGCGCCGTCGGCTACGGGCGACAGAACAGGCTCGGCCGCGCCGGTGGTGCGAGCCAGAATTTCGCCCAACTCTTCGGCCGAGGGGAAGGGCACGTTGATCTTGAACAGGAAGCGGTCGAGTTGCGCCTCCGGCAGCGGGTAAGTTCCTTCCTGCTCGATCGGGTTCTGCGTGGCCAGGACGAAGAAGGGCGCGGGCAGCGGGTAGGTGGTGTTGGCCACCGTCACCGTGCGCTCCTGCATCGCCTCCAGCAGGGCCGACTGCGTCTTGGGCGTGGCCCGGTTGATCTCGTCGGCCAGCACCAGGTTGGCGAAGACGGGGCCGCGCTGGAAGCGGAAACCGCGCCGGCCGTCGTCGCGCTCCTCCATGATCTCCGTGCCGGTGATGTCGGCCGGCATCAGGTCGGGCGTGAACTGGACGCGGCTGAAGGACAGGTCGAGCGCCTGGCCCAGCGAGCGGATGAGCAGCGTCTTGCCCAGCCCCGGCACGCCCTCCAGCAGGGTGTGGCCGTTGCTGACCAGGCCGATCAGCACGTGGCGGACGACCTCGTCCTGGCCGACGATGGCCTTGGCCAATTCGGCGCGAATGGCGGCGGCCGTCGTCCGAAAGGCGTCGATCTCCGGCGCGTTGCTGATCACTTCTCTGGCGTTCCCTTGGCTCATCGGCGGGATTATACACCGATTGTGTGGTGGGGGAATTCGGCGCTTCGGCAGCGCGTTGCTTCAGGGCACAACGACCTCAATCGCCGCCGGCACAATCTGGATGTCGGCCGGGGTCGTGCCGCACTCCTCGCCATCGATCCACAGCCCTTGCGGCGGGTCGGCCTCGATGTGAATGCACTTGCCCTGAATGAAGTGAACGGTCGCCTGGGCCTCGCCGCTGCGCACGACGAAGCTCTTGAACGCTTGCAGTGTAAACGGGTCTTGTGACAGCAGCACGATGTCGAGCAGGCCGTCGGTGGGATCAATCGTCTGGAGCAACGGCGCGGCGGCCGGCTCCGGTTCGTCGCCGGCGTGGACTTTCACGTCCAGGAAGGTGCGCTCCAGCCAGTCCTGGAGCTTGGGCGAACGGGAGTAGGCGACGTTATTGACATAACACATGATGCCCGTCTCCTCAATCAGTTGATCATCGACCGTCAGGCGGAAGGTGGCCGGCGGATGCTCCTTCAGGAAGCGCAGGCCGGAGATGGGGTAGGCCAGCACGCCCAGGCGATCCTTCAGTTCGCGCGAGGCGTTATGGTCGTCGCCGATGCCGGTGTAGGCCCGCAGCAGGAAGTAGCGGCCGTTGATCTCGCCCACGTCCAGCCTGCGCCGCGCCTCGCTGGTGGCCAACAGGCGCAGCGCGTCGCCCAGATTGAGCGGGATGCCCAGCTCGGCGGCCACGGTGTTGCCCGTGCCGCCGGGCAGAATACCGATGGGCATCTTCGCGCCCATCAGCCCGTTGACGACCTCCATCAGCGTGCCGTCGCCGCCGTAGCTGGCCACCAGGTCACAGCCGTCGGCCGCGGCCTGGCGCGCCAATTCGGTCGCGTCGCCCGGGCCGTGGGTCACCAGCGCCTCCCACTGGATGTCGTATTGGGCGAAGACGTCGTTGATGGTGTTCAGCACCGGCTCATTGTTGCCGGCGGCGGGGTTAATGATGACGTGGATTGTGCGTGGAATCATAAAGGCCTCGTAGAGGGGATTACGGAGACCAAGTTACTTACGAAGCCGTAAGTGGTGTACCGGCTCCGGGTTGGCCAAGTTCGATCGCACACCCGTCCGGCCAAATCTCTTCAAAGAGCAGGATGCGCCGGCGGATGTACCAGATGTACGGGTCGGCCTGGGCGCGCCGGGTCTTGGCAATCAGCATGGCCGATTCGGCGCTGTGGCCCATGCCGATCATGATGGCGCAGGCCATGGCCACGCTGCGGTGCCGGCCGCGGCTGCAATGGACGGCCACTCGCCCGCCATCGGCAATCACCGGCAGCGCCGCGGCCACCCCGGCGCACAGCTTGGCCATCGGGATGGGGCGAAAGGGGGAGTCGTTCGTCGGCAGGTGCAGCAGTTGGAACGGCGGCGCGGCCAGTTCCGGCGGCGGCTCGCGGTTGGTCATGCTGATGATCAGCCGCACCCCCAGCGCGCGCAATGCGGCGATGTTCTCGACCGTGGGCCAGGCGGCGATGGAGAGATAGTCGGTGATCGGTGTGACGCTCATGTGCGCGTATCATAATGAACCACCGGCCCGCCCGTCAAAATACCGGAGGTACATCTTCTCTGGTGGCACAGGATTCTTATCCTGTGTCTCCGGCCGACAGGATAAGAATCCTGTCCCACATTTTCGGACAAGGCGGCGGGGTGGCTTTTCGGCCAAGCATTGCTATCATTGCCGCCATATGCGTCGCTTGCTTGTTTCCATCCCTTTCCTGTTCGGGCTGATCGCTCTGGCGATGTTGGCGGCCGTCGTCCTGGCCGGCAGCGCGCCCGCCACCCAGCCCCCTGAGCCACTGATCGTCGCCGAGCCGCCCACGCAGTGGTTGCCGGCCGAGGTCTCCATCGCCGACCTGGAGCCGCTGACGGTCGACGCCGCCCCGGCGGCCGACACGTGCGCCGCGGCCACCCCTCTGACCCTCTCTCTCGCCCAGACGGCCGACGGCAGCGGCACTCTGACCAATTCCTTTACCCACGAAGCGGGCGACCCCGTGCCCGCCTGCACTTTCGGCGCGCCGACCAATCCCAGCGGCTATCGCACCGCCTGGCACGTGTTAGTGGCCGGCGACACGGGCCTGGTCACGATCAGCACCGAGGGCAGCAACTACGACACCATCCTGACCGTCCACGACGGCACGTGCACCGCCCTGCGTACCCTCTCTTGCGCCGACGACACGCTGGGCTTCCAGTCGAAGACGACCTTCCCGGTGGTGCGCGGCCGGACGTACTACATCCTGGTCGCCGACTACCAGCGCGGCGCGCCGGCCACGGCCGATCTGCGCATCAAGGCCACGCTGGCCCGCGGCGGCCAACGCTGGCAACAGGTCACCAACCTGCCTCGTGGCGGCGTCAGCCGCCACGCCTTCGCCAGCCTGGGCGTCGATATGTTCGTCATCGGCGGGCAGGAGCGCCTGCTGGGCGTGCCCGTGCTGACCAACAAGCTGTTGCGCCACAACGTCGAACTGAACCGCTGGACGGAACTGGCCGACATGCCCGGCCCCGGCTTGTCTAACACGACTGCCGTCCGGCTGGGGAGCAAGGTCTACATCCCCGGCGGCTTCGACGGCAACATGACCGACTACGCCAACACCCACCTCGTCTATGACATCGCCACCGACTTCTGGACGCAGGCCGCGCCTATTCCCAGTGGGTTATTGCCGGGCAGCACCATGTTTGCCTGGTCGGCGGCCGTGGCCGCGCCGGGCGAGACGTCATACTACCTGACCGGCGGGACAACCAGTATCTCCGCCTTCATTGCCACCGGCGACGTATTGACCGATACCTATCGCTTCACGCCGAGCACTAACCAGTGGGAGGCGTCGCGGTCGATGACCACCCCGCGCTTTGCCCACACCGCCGCCTGGGTTGCCACGGCCAATCGCGGGTTGTGCGTCGTCGGCGGCCTGTCGAACGGCACTAACGATGCCGGCCAGCCCATCCTCGTCCTGCTCACCCGCGGCGAGTGCTACGACCCGGCCTCGGGCACCGGCTGGCAGCAGACCGGCGAGCTTAACTTCCCGCGCTACAACGCCGGCAGCGCCATCGGGCCGGACGGCCGCTGGTACGTTTTCGGCGGCGTCGACGCCGCCGGGTTGGGCGTGCCGGAGACAGAGGTCTACGACGCCGTCTCCAACAATTGGCTCCTGCTGGGCAGTTCGTACGTACTGGGTGGGCTGCCGACCGATCCTGGTATCGAGTGGCCGCGCGGCGCGTTCTGGCGCGAGAACCTCTACATCTACGGCGGCAACACGCCGCGCGAGCAGCGCGTCGTCTCGTCCGTCGATCGGTTGACGCTCGGGGCCAACTTCCTGAATACGTCCGGCCGCACCTTCGTGCCCATCACCACCAAGATCGGCAGCGACAATGTCCTGTTCTGGGCCACTTACCTGCCGCACAACCTGCCCACCAGCGGCAACTTCATGCGCTCCGACCAGTTCTACAACCCGTACTACTTCGACTGGCCCATCTTCGGTCGGGCCATCATCCGCCTGCGCAACGTCCCATCCGACACCAACTACAACATCGCCGTCTACGACGTCAACAAGGTGCTGTTGGCCGAGGGCAACACGGCCCAGACGGGCAACAAGGAAGTGTCGCTGACGATCCAGCCGGGGCGCTACTACGTCGTCGTCCAGCGCATCTTCCCCAAGGACTTACCGAACTCCAACGTCCATTACGAGGTTGGTGTGTACACCCCGTAAGGGGCACACGTAAGAACTATGCCCGTTCGTATCTTACACTTCGCCGACGCCCACATCGACATCGCCAACTACGGCCGCCACGACCCAACGACCGGCCTGCCGCAGCGCGTGGTCGACTTTCTGGCGTCGCTCGATCAGATCATCGACGCGGCCATCGCCGAGCGGGTCGATCTGGTCATCTTTGCCGGCGACGCTTACAAAGACCGCAACCCGCAGCCGACCTTCCAGCGCGCCTGGGGCGAGCGCATGATGCGCCTGTCGCGGGCCGGCATTCCCACACTGTTGCTGGTCGGCAACCACGACGTGGCCCCGGCCGACAACCGCGCCAACACACTGCAAGAGTTCGCCACGCTGGCCGTGCCGCGCATCTTCGTCGCCGACAACCTGAAGCTGTGGACGCCGGCCGAACTGGGCCTGCCGGTGCAGGTGCTGGCGCTGCCCTGGGTGACGCGCAGCCGCTATGGCGCGCGCCACGACACGACCGGCATGACACTGGAGCAGGTCTATGGCCTGATGCTCACTCTCGTCCAGGAAGCGTTCGAGCAGACGCTAGCCAACGAGGTCGATCCGGCGTTGCCGCTCATCCTGACCGCCCACGCCAGCGTCCAGGGGGCGCGACTGGGCAGCGAGCGCCAGATCATGCTCGGCCACGAACTGGTGCTCAGCGAGGGCATGGTCAGCGACCCGCGCTTCGACTACGTCGCCCTGGGCCACATCCACAAGCACCAGTCGCTCCACGCCCAGCCGCCGGTCGTCTACCCCGGCTCCATCGAGCGCATCGACTTCGGCGAAGCGGGCGAGAAGAAGGGGTACGTGCTGGCCGAGGTGGCGCGCGGCCATACAGAGTGGCGCTTCGTGCCGCTGAAAACGCGCCCTTTCGTCGACTTGTTTATCAAATCGTCAGACCTGCGCGCCGATAGCTTCATGGACGACCTCATGGGCTATCTGCCATCGGCCGAGCGCCTGGCCGGGGCCATTTGCCGCGTGCAGGTGGAGTTCGCCCAGGAGCACGAGGCGCTGCTGGACGAGAAGCAGATCCGTGACCACTTCGCCGACGCCTTCGACTTCCGCCTGGTCAAGCATCGTCTGGGCGCGGAGCGCGGCCGGCTGCCTTCGGGCATGGCCATCGAGATGCTCAGCCCCTATGAACTGCTGACCATCCACTGGCGGCTCAAGGGGCGCGCCGACGCCGAGATCGACGCCCTGCTGGCCCTGGCCCGTCAGGTATTGGCCATCAGCCCCGATGCCGGCGACGCGCCGACCGCGCCGGCATCCCCGCCCAACCCATGATCCCCCACCACCTGAGCCTGACCAACTTTCTCTCCTACCGCGACACGGCCGAACTGGACTTGCGCGGCGTCCATCTGGCGTGTATCTCCGGCCTCAACGGCGCGGGCAAGTCGAGCATCCTCGACGCCATCACCTGGGCGCTGTTCGGCAAGAGCCGCGCCGGCAGCGACGACAACGTCGTCAACCGCATCGCCGCCGGCAATGGCAAGGCGGCCGAGGTGTCGTTCGTCTTCGAGCTGGAGGGGGCCGTCTACCGCATCATCCGCCGCAAGCCGTTCGGCAAGACGATGCAGTTGGAGCTGCACGTCCGCGGCGAAGAGGACGGCCAGGTGCGCTGGCGCACCCTGACCGACGCGCGCATCCGCGACACGCAACACGCCATCGAAGAGCTGTTGAGCATGTCGTACGATGTCTTCACCAACGCCAGCTTCCTGCTGCAGGGCAAGGCCGACGAGTTCACCACCAAGACGGCCGACAAGCGCAAGGAGATATTGGCCGGCATCCTGGGCGTCAACCGTTGGGACGAGTACAAGACGCGGGCCACCGACCGGCGCAAGGCGGCCGAGACGGAGGCCAAGATTCTCGACCGGCAACTGGCCGACATCGAGGCTGAACTGGCCCAGGAGGCGGAGCGGCAGCGCGAGTTGGAGTTGGCCGTGGCCCGCGAGGCGGCCGTCGCCGCCCAACTGGCCGCCCAGGACGCCCTGGTGACCCAGTTGCGCGAGAAGCGGACGCTCATCGAGCAGCAGCAAACGCTGCTGGCGCGGACGGCGGCCGAGTTGGCCCGGACGCGCGCCGAACTGGAACGCATCGAGCGCGAAGCGGCCCAGCGCCGTGGTGAACTGGAGACCTATCGCGATCTGCTGGCGCGCGCGGAGGCTATCGAAGCCGCCCACGCCGCCTCTCAGGCCGCCGAAGCCGCCCTCGTCCGCTGGCAGGAGAAGGCCGAACAGCACAACGCCCTGCAGGGCGAACGCCATCCGCTGGAGATGGCGATGGCCCAGGCCCGCACCCGTCTGGAGCAGAAGCTGCAAACGTTGGAAAAGCAGGCCGAGCAGGCCACGGCCGCCGCCGCGGCGCGCGAGACCATCGCCGCCCAGTTGGCCAGCCAGCGGACGCAACTGGCCCAGGTCGCGGCGCGGGCCGCCGAACTGGCCGAGCAGGAGACCGCCTGGCACAGCGCCCGCGACCGCTTCCAAAGGCTCGACGCTGACCGCCGTCTGTGGAAGCAGGAGCGCGACCAGTTGGCCGCCCGCGCCGCCGCCGTGGCCAACGCCCGCGCCGAACGGGCGATGGTAGCCGTCAGCCGCGACAGCACCCAGGCCAGGCTGGACGACGCCCAGACGGCGCTCGACGGGCTGAACGAGCAGCAGAACCGGCTGGCCGAAGTCAAGGTTGAGCGCGCCGCGCTGGAGGCCGAGCGGGCCGGGCTGGAGAAAGAGGGCAGCGAGCACAAGGCGACCATCGAGCAGCTTGAGTCGGAGACGGGTGGCCAGTGTCCGGTGTGTAGTCAACCGCTGACCGAGGAGCACCGGCAAACGACCCTGCACGAATGGCAAACCAAGCGCGACGCGCTGCGGGCGCGTTTCACCGCCGTCCGGGCGCAGGTGCAGTCTCTAGCCGATGAAGAGAAGAGCCTGAGCGCCACCGCCCCACGCCGGGCGCAGTTGGAGCGGGAGCGCGACACTCAACAGCGCGCCCTGAGCCGCTACGAGGCGCAACTAGGCCACATCGACGCCTCGATTGCCGACTGGGAGAGCGGCGAGGCCCAGGCCCGCCTGGACGAACTGGAGGCATGGCTGGCGGGTGAGGATGGACTGCTGACCTTGCAGGCCGAGATCGATACCCTCAAAACGGCCGCCGACCAGGCGCGCCAGGTGACCCGCGAGCAGCAGGTGCTGACCGGCGAGATTAGCCGCCTGGAGACGCGCTGCGAGGAGTTAGATCGCGTCGCCCAGTCGTGGACGGGCGCCGGCCGGCCGGAGATGGAAACCACGCGCCGCGCCTTGACCGAACAGAGCTACGCCTCCGAAGCGCGCCAGGCGTTGGTTGCGCTCGACGCCCGGCTGGCGGCCGTGGCCTACGACGCCGCTGCCCACGCCACGGCCCGCCAGCAGCGCGCCCAGTGGGCCAACGCGCCGGAGGAGTACCAGCAGCTTCGTCGCGCTGAGGCGGCCATGAAGCCGCTGGCCGACGCCCTGGACAACCTACGCGGCCAGAGCGAGCGCGCCGTGGCCCGCGTGGCCGACTGGCAGACGCAGCACGAGCAATTGACGGCGGCGCTACGCGATCTGCAAGCTGGGGCGGCCGACCTGCGTTCGGCCGAGGCGGAGCTAACCCGCCTGCGCGACGACCACGCCGCGGCCATTCGCATCAGCAGCGCCGCCCGCCAGAAGGTGGAGGTGCTGGGCGACCAGCGCCGGGCAAGCGACCGGCTGCGCGCGGAGAAGCAGGCGTTGGCCGCCCACATCGGCCTGCTGCGCGAACTGGAGGACGCTTGTGGGCGCAACGGCGTCCAGGCGTTGCTGATCGAGACGGTGCTGCCCGAAATCGAGGAGCACGCCAACGACCTGCTCCATCGTCTGTCCGGCGGCGAGATGCACGTTCGCTTCGATCCGCAGCGCGAGCGCAAGAGCGACGGCAATCAGATCGAGACGCTGGACATCAAGATCGCCGACAATAGCGGCGAGCGCCCGTACGAGAACTACAGCGGCGGCGAGAAGTTCCGCGTCAACTTCGCCATCCGCCTGGCCCTGTCGCAAGTGCTGGCGCGGCGGGCCGGGGCGCGCCTGCGCACGCTGGTCATCGACGAGGGGTTCGGCAGCCAGGACCCGGAGGGGCGGCAGCGCCTGGTGGAGGCGATCAACGAGGTGCAGTCGGAGTTCGCCTGTATTCTGGTCATCACCCACATCGACGAGCTGCGCGACAAGTTCCCGGCGCGGATTGAGGTGGAGAAGACGGCGGGCGGGTCGCGGCTATCTCTGGTAGCCGTGTAGCTTGTAGCGCGGGTTGGCAACCCGCGACTTTAAGAGGCGGGTTGCCAACCCGCGCTACGAGGGGGCGTACAGATAGCCGGCGGCGCGCAGCCCTAACTGCACCATATCGCGCACGGCCGCCGTTCGTTCCTGCTCGGCCTGGGGGGACGAGAGCAGGTGAAAGATGATCTCGTCCAACGCGCCGACCAACGCTTCGGCCGTGCGCCGCGTGTTCTGCGGCTCGATCTGTTGGCGCTCCAGGGCCGCGTTCAACGCCCGCTGCCAGGCGCGGATCAGCTTCTCGCGATACTCCGCCCGTCGCTCGCTTAACGACGGCGCCGACCCCATGCCGCCGACCAGCAACAACTGGACGACCGCCGGCTCATAGAAGGCGACGTTGACATAAGCCTGCACCGCCGCCTCCAACTGGGCCGGGAAGGACGAGCGGCTGATGAGCGCCTGGTCGATGGCCTGGAGCAGGAAGGCGGCCGTCTCTTCAAACAAGTGATTGAACAGCGTCTCTTTATCAGGGAAGTAGAAGTAAAAGGTGCCGATGGCCACGTCGGCCTCGCTGACGATGTCGCGCACCGTCGCGGCGTGGTATCCTTTCTGGGCAAAGACGCGCACCGCGGCCTGCATCATGGCTGTGCGCTTGGCGTCCTTCTTCTGGCGGGTCTTGTCGGTGCTGCGGTAGGGCATAGGGATCGCCGCTATCATACCGGCGTCTTAAGGGAATCGCAACGTGATCCAACTGACCATTGATCGCCACGCGGACGAAGTCGCCTACCGGCAGGTCTACCGCCAGTTGCGCGCGGCCATCCTGTCGGGCGAGCTGCCGCCGGAGACGCAACTGCCGCCGACCCGCGACCTGGCCCGCGCCGCCGGCGTAGCCCGCGTCACCGTCGTCGAGGCTTATCGCCAACTGGCGGCCGAGGGGTTCATCGAGAGCCGCGTCGGGGCGGGCACGTTCGTCGCCGCCGGCCTCAACGCCGCGCCGGCCGATGACGAGCCAGTCCCCTTCCGGCCGCGGCTGACGGAGTGGGGGCGGCGGGCGGTTGAGGTCGGGCGCTCGGCACGCCCGGCCGACGGCGCGCGGCCGGAGATCGACTTCGGCCTGGGCCGCTCCTTCGCCGAACTGTTCCCCTATGACGTCTGGCGGCGCCTGCTGGCCCGCTACCTGTCCACCGACGACGCCATGCTGTCGCGCTACGGTTCGCCGGCCGGCTTCCTGCCGCTGCGCCAGGCGGTGGCCGACTACCTGGGCCGGGCGCGCGGCGTGCGCTGTGCCGCCGAACAGGTGGTCATCGTCAGCGGCGCGCAGCAGGCGTTCGACATTCTGGCCCGGCTGCTGCTGAACCCTGGCGACGAGGTGATTGTGGAGACGCCCGGCTATCGCGACGCTTTCACCCTCTTCCAACTCCACGGCGCGCGGCTGGTCGGCCTGCCGGTGGACGACGAAGGGCTGCCGGTGGATCGCATTCCCGCCGGCTGCCGGGCGCGCCTGGCCTTCGTCACCCCTACCCACCAGTTCCCCAAGGGGGGCACAATGCCCCTGGCCCGCCGGCTGGCCTTGCTCGCTTGGGCGCGGGCGCAAGGGGCGCTGGTGGTCGAGGACGATTACGATGGCGATCTGCGCTACGACGGCCACTCGCTGGCCGCGCTGCAAGGGGTTGATAGCGACGGCCGCGTCGTCTACCTGGGCACGTTCTCCAAAGTGCTCTTTCCGGCGCTGCGGCTGGGCTACCTGGTGCTGCCGCCGCCGCTGATCACGCCGTTCGTGCGGGCCAAGGACCTGGTCGACCGCGGCGCGCCGACGCTGACCCAGGCGGCCGTGGCCGACTTCATCGCCGAGGGGCACTTCGAGCGCCACTTGCGCTATCTGCGCCGGCTCTATGGCGAGCGGCGGGCGGCGCTGGCGGCGGCTCTGGCCCGCCATCTGGGCAACCGCGTGCGAGTCTCGCCGCTGGCCGCCGGGCTGCACGTGATGGTCTATGCCGAAGAGGCGGTGGACGAGGCCCAACTGGTGCGCGAGGCGGCCGCCCACGGCGTGCGCGTCCAGCCCGGCGCGCCCTACCACCTGGAGCGGCCCGCGCCGCCGTCGCTCTTGCTGGGCTTTAGCGGCTTGGATGAGAACGAGATCGTCGAAGGGGTGCGCCGGCTGGCCGAGGTGTGGCCGCCCGCGCCGTAGGGTACTTGCTCTACAACAGCCAACTCCCTTCCAGCCGCAACAGCCACGCCTTCGTCTCCAGCCCGCCGCGCGCGCCGTAGCCGTGGAGCTTGCCGTCTGCGCCGAGGATGCGGTGGCAGGGGATGATGATCGGCAGAGGGTTGGTGGCGTTGGCCCGCCCCACGGCGCGCATCGCCCCCGGCCGGCCCAGTTCGTTGGCTATAGTTCCGTAGGTGCTCGTCTGGCCATAGGCCACGGTGCAGACGCGCTCCAGCGCCGTGCGCTGGAAGGGCTGCATCGCCGACCAGTCGAGGGGCACGTCGAACTCGCGCCGCTGGCCGCGCAGGTACTCGGCCAGTTGGGCCAGCGCCGCCGCCACGATCGGCCCCGGCGGTGCGGCGGCGTCCGGTGTCTCTCCGGTCAGGCGGGCCACCTCGGCGGCGAAACGCTCTTCGCCATCCCACAGGCTAATGGCCACCAGCCCCGCCTCGGAAGCGGCCACCCAGATCGTGCCCACCGGCGTCTCATCGAGCTTGCCCATCGTGATCATGGAGTTCTCCTGATTGAGAAAATGAAGAGGGATGCGGAGAGACGTGGAGAGAAGACGCGGAGTTACGCGGAGAAAAAGAAATCAATTCTTTCTCTGCACCTCTCCGCGTCCTCCCTCCGCGTCTCTCTGCGTCCCTCTCATCTGACCTACGTAATGACATCTCTAAGGCCGAACCGCAGATGATAGACGGCGATGCCGAAGGCCACGGCGACGTTGAGCGACGACTTGCCGCCGGTCATCGGCAGGCTGAAGACGCCGTCGCAGTGGGCCAGCAGGCCGGGGTCGACGCCGGCGCGTTCGTTGCCGACGATGAGCGCCAGCGGGCCGGGCGGCGGATCAACTTCGTATAGCGATGGTTGGGGTGAGGGGTCGGCCGTCCGCTCCAGCGCCCACAGCCGGTAACCCGCGGCGCGCAACTCGGCCGCCGCGTCAGGGCCGTGGCGGTGGTATGTCCAGCCGACCGTCTCGTGCGCGCCCAGGGCGGCCTTGGCCAGCCGCGAGTGGGCCGGCGTGGCCGTGATGCCGACCAGGTGCAGATGATCGACGCCCGCGCCGTCGGCCGTGCGGAAGATGGAGCCGACGTTGTGGATACTCCTGATGTTATCCAGCAGGGCGACGAGCGGCGGACACGACCACGTGGCCGGCGTGGTCAGCGGGGCGCGCTCGACTACCGCCGCGACCGCCAGCGGCCCGCGGCAGCGCGGACAGACGAGGCCCGCCACCTCGGCCACTGCCGCCGGAAAGCGCAGCCGGCAGGCTTCATCGCGGCATTGCAGGAAGAGGTAACTCATCGCGTCCCGGGCCGCCTACTCCAGCGCGCTGAGCAGCGCCGGCAGAAGCTGCTTCTTGCGCGAGACGACGCCCTGCGCCCGCAGCGTGCCGTCGGGCAGCTTGGCGTAGGGCAGGCCGCCCAGCCCCGGCACGTCGGAAGTCAGCACCAGCCGGCTTGAGCCGCGCACGACGTCAGTGACCATCAGCATGGCGAAGTTCAGCCCCTTGGCGTCGCGTAGCTTGATCAGCGCCTCGCGCAGCCGGTCGAGATGCTCGTCCAGTTCCACCAGATTGGTCACTTCCACCTGAGCCACGCCGAAGTTGAGGCCGCTCGCCTCGTAGAGCTTCAGGTCGGCGCTGACGATCTCTTCCGGCGGGCGCGTCGCCAGGCCGGTGCCGGAAGAGACGACCTTCTCCCCGTAGCTCTGCACCGTCTCGCCGGCCAGGGGGGAGCCGACGACGAACGACCAGCGCGCCAGGCGCTCGGCCGCCTCGTGGTCGCGCGGCGTGGTCGTGGGCGAGGTCAGGATGAGCGTGTCGGACAGCAACCCGGCCAGCAGCAGCCCCGACAGCTCCGGCGGCGCGCTCAGCCCGGCATCGTTGATGCGCTCGGAGATGAGCGTGGAGGTGCTGCCGACGACGTCGACGGTGAAGCGGATGGGCGTGCGGGTGGAGGGGTTGCCCAGCCGGTGGTGGTCGACGATCTCGATGATGTCGGCCTCGTCGATGGAGCCGATGGCCTGGCCTGGTTCGTTATGGTCAACGAGGATGAGTTGCAGCCGCGGCGGGTTGAGCGCCTCGCGCTGGCGGCAGATGCCGACGTAGCGGCCGTTGTCGTCCACGACCCAGAACTCATTGCGCTCCTCGCGCATGATACGGTTGAGAGCGTCGCGGACGCGGCTGGCGGCCTGGAATTGGGGCACGGTGTCGTCGCACGCCTCGCGGCCGGGCATGTCCATCAGTTCGCCGATGCGCATCTCTTCGCGGCGCGGGTGGGAGCCGACGGTGCGGCTGAGGAAGTCGAACAGGCTGATGACCGTGACCAGGCCGAACGGCTTGCCTTCGCTGTTAACGATGGGGGCGACGCCGCCGGTGCGGTTGGCAATGGACCAGACTTCGCGTAGCGGGTGTTCCGGCGCGGCAGTGTTCAGGCGGTGGGAGATGGCCTCGAAGCGGGGCGAGGCGTCGCTGAGCAACATCGGCTGCTCGATGCCCAGGTGGTTAAGCACCCAGGTCGTCTGCGGGTTCAGATGCCCGGCGCGGGCCGGGATGGCGTTCTGGCCCTGGTCTTGCAGCAGCCAGGCGTAGCCCATGGCCGAGGCGATGGAGTCGGTGTCGGGGTTGATGTGTCCGACGACGTAGATGGCGTTGTTCTTCTTGCCGTTCATGCGTTGCTTTCCTGATCGAATACACCGGCGCGCCCATCCGCGGGCGCGCCAGTCCACGAGGTTAGCCGGTCTGACTTACGAACAGGCTAACTATTGGCCCGCCGCGGCCAAAGGTTGCCGCCGCAAGCTGGGCAAGTCTAGCACAAAGCGGGGTTTATCACAGTGGCGGGGGGCAGGTGGCAGGTGGCAGGTGCATCCCACTTTCTGAAGTGGGTCGCACCTTTCTTGCTGCCCGGCAGGTGCGACGCACTTCAGAAAGTGCAACGCACCGGAGCAAGGATACAATCCCCCTCATGGACCTCTCCATCATCGTCGTCTCCTACAACACCCGCCAACTGCTCGATGACTGCCTGCGCTCGCTCTATGCCGCCGAAGCGCCGCCGGGGGGCATGGAGGTCATCGTCGTTGACAACGCCTCGGCCGACGGCAGCCCGGAGATGGTGCGCCAACGCTACCCCCAGGCGCGGCTCATCGTCAGCGACGAGAACCGCGGCTACTCGGCGGCCAACAACCTCGGTTCGGCGGCGGCCACGGGCGACACACTGCTGTTCCTCAACTCCGACACCGTCGTCGCCGCCGACGCGCTGGTGAAGCCGCTGCGCTACCTGCAAGACCACCCCGCAGCCGGCGCGCTGACCGTGCGGCTGGTCTACCCCAATGGCGAGCGCGACCCCGACAACCACCGCGGCTTCCCCACGCCGTGGAACGCCTTCTGTCACTTTACGCTGCTCAGCCGCCTCTTTCCCAACAGCCCGCGCTTCAACGGCTACTTCCGCAGCTACGAGGATTTCAGCGCCGTTCACCCCGTGCCGGTCATCGCCGGGTCTTACATGATGATGCCGCGCGCTCTCGACCGGCAACTGGGCGGCTGGGACGAGACCTACTTCTTCTACGGCGAGGACATCGACTACTGCTACCGCATCCACGAGGCGGGCTACCAGATCATCTACTACCCGCTGGTCGAGGTGGTGCACTACAAGGGGGCCAGTTCGGGGCTGCGCAAGGAGTCGGCCGACATCGCCCGGCCACCCAAGGCGACGCGGGTCAGGGTGGCCGAAGAGTCAGTGCGGGCCATGCGCGTCTTCTATCGCAAGTTCTATAGCGATAAGTACCCGCGCCCGGTGACGGCCTTTGTGCTGGCCGGGATACAGGTGCGTGGTTGGGCGCGGATTCTCAAGCACCGGTTAACGTAGGCCGGAGCTTCGTCCCAAGTAAGTTATAATGACAGCAACATCGCCACGGAGGTAAGTCCATGCCCAAAATCGTTTTCATCGGCGCGGGCAGCACCGTCTTCGCCAAGAACCTGCTCGGCGACATTCTCAGCTTTCCCGAACTGAGCAGCGCGACCATCAGTCTGCACGACATTGATGAAGAGCGACTGCGTACGTCGGAGGTCGTCGCCCGGCGCGTGGCGGCCACGTTGGAGGCGCGGCCCGCCATCGAAGCCACCGCCGACCGCCGCCGCGCCCTCGACGGCGCGGACTACGTGATCGCCATGTTCCAGATCGGCGGCTACCGGCCGTCGACGATCATCGACTTCGAGATTCCCAAGCGCTACGGCCTGCGCCAGACCATCGCCGACACGCTGGGCATTGGCGGCATCATGCGCGGCCTGCGCACCATCCCCGTGCTGCTGGACGTGTGCCGCGACATGGAGGAGCTGTGCCCCGACGCCCACCTGCTCAACTACGTCAACCCGATGGCCATGAACTGCTGGGCGCTCAGCCGGGCGACGCCCATCCGCACCATCGGCCTGTGCCACAGCGTGCAGGGCACGGCCGAGCAACTGGCCCGCGACATCGGCGTGCCCGTGGCCGACATCAACTACCTCTGCGCCGGCATCAACCACATGGCCTTCTACCTGCGCTTCGAGCGGCGGACGGCCGACGGCGTGGAAGACCTCTACCCGCTCATCCGCCGCGTCGTGGCCGAGGGGCGCGTGCCCGACTGGAACCGCACGCGCTACGACCTGTTCACCCGCTTCGGCTACTTCGTCACCGAGTCGAGCGAGCACCTCAGCGAGTACGTGCCCTGGTACATCAAGCGCGACCGGCCCGACCTGATCGCCCGCTACAACATCCCCCTCGACGAGTACATCAGCCGCTGCGAGTCGCAGATCGCCGCCTGGGACGTTATCCGGCAACTGCTGGAGGACGAGGCGACGGCCCTGTCGGTGGAGCGGACGCACGAGTACGGCTCATACATTATCCACAGCCTGGAGACGGGCCAGCCGCGCGTCGTCTATGGCAACGTGGCCAACGACCACCTGATCGACAACCTGCCGCAAGGGGCGTGCGTCGAAGTGCCGTGCCTGGTGGATCGCAACGGCATCCAGCCGACGCGCATCGGCGCGCTGCCGCCGCAGCTGGCGGCGCTGATGATGACCAACGTCAACGTCCAGTCGTTGACCGTCGAGGCGGCGCTGACCGGCCGGCGGGAGCACATCTACCAGGCCGCCATGCTCGACCCCCACACGGCAGCCGAACTGGACCCGGAGCAGATCTACGCCCTGGTGGACGACCTGATCGCCGCCCACGGCGATTGGCTGCCGGCCTTCAGCGACGGGGACGCTGCCATCGCCCACCGGGCCGCGGAGCACAATGGCCAAGCGAACGGCTAGTCCCTCCATCGAGACCAGCACCACCTGGGAAGATGCCGGCTACGACTGCGACCACTGCGGCGGCCGTATCCTGCGCCGCATCGACCGCGAGACGGGCCTACGCGACCGGACGTGCTTCCAGTGCGAGCAGTGCCGTTGCCAGTGGACGCTGGAGCGGCGGCCGTTGCGCGTCGGCACAACCGCCGCCTGTCGCGCCGCGCAACGCGAGCGGGCGGCCGAAGCCGAAGAGGGCACGACGCCTTATTCGCGCTGGCTGCTCATCGCTCTGGGGGTAGTTGTTCTGCTGGGGCTGCTGCGCTTTGGCGGCGGGGCGTTGGTGCGGGTGATGTTGCCGCTGCTGCTGGTGGCGCTGGCGGCGGCGGCCGTCTGGTACTTGGGCCGCCGCAACCGGCCATAGCGCGGCCAGACCTGTCAGGTGGGCGGCCACCGGGTTTGTGTCGGTTGAAATGGTCCTGGCCGCCCACCTGACAGGTCGCCTATAGCCTTTAGGGCTGCGTGGCGACAATCTCGATTGGCCCGAAGAGGTGGCTCTGCGCGGCGCTGGCCTCGCGGCGCTTGATCAGCTCCAGCAGGGCCAACAGCGTCACGGCCACCTCGGTGCGGTCGCGCGGATTGACCAGCACGTCGTTGAACAGGAACGCCTTGCCGCGGCCGAGCCGCCCCCGCAGGTGTTGCAGTTGCTCCTCGATGGTCAACGTCCGTGGCCGGGCCACGCTGAGGGCCTGCTCCATCGTCTGTGTGCGGGCCAGGACGGCGTGCAGCGCCGCCAGCAGCGTCTCGCCGTCCACGCCGCTCAGATCGAGCCGCCCTTCCAGCCGTGGCGGCGGGGCGACGCGCAGATAGGTGCGCAGCCCGTGGCGGTGGCGGCTGTCCAGCCATTGGGCGGCCGTCTTGAAGCGCTTGTAGTCGCGCAATTGTCGCAGCAGCGCCTCGGTCGGGTCTTCCTCGTCCTCATCAGCGCCCGGCAGCACCGGCGGCCGGGGCAGTAACGCCCGGCTCTTGATCAGCAGCAGCCGCGCGCCGATGCCGATGAAGTCGATCAGCCCTTCCAGTTGCTCCTCGTCCAGTTGCCGCACTTGATCCAGATGTTGCCCGGTCACCTGCACCAGCGACACGGCGGTAATGTCCAACTCCTCGCGCTCGATGAGGTGGAGCAGCAGGTCCAGCGGGCCGCTGAAGACGGGCAGTTCGACGCGGTACTGGTTCATCGGGGGCGCATCACGCAGTAGACGAAGCCGTTCATCTGTACCAGGTGGGTCGTCTCGTACCGCTGGCCGATGACGTCGAGCACGGGTGGGGGGTAAAACTGGGCGCGCAGGACGATGGTGTCGAACGCCTGGGCGTCGAGCATGGCCAGCATCTCGGTCAGGTCAACGGCGTTGTTGTTGTAGAGGTTGAGCAGTTGCGTTGGGTTGGTCACCACGTCGCGGCCGAGGTAGAGGTTGAAGCCGGCGTCCTCGCTGAAGGCGGCCGTGTCCCCTTCGGCGATGAGGGCGGCGATCTGCCGGCCGGCCAGGGTGTCGGCCGCCGTCGGCGGGCGGCCGAGCAGCGTCGCGCCAACGGCATCGACGTAGGGGATGGCCTCGGCCGCGCGCGGCAGGGAGCAGGAGGTCTGTGGGGCGATCATGACCGCTTCCGGCTGGCCCAGAACACGGGCGACGGCGGCCAGCGCCGGGGTGTGGGTGGGCATGTGGAAGACGAGGCGGGCCTGCCACAGATAGAGGGCGGCGATCAGCGACGGCAGCAGCACCGCCGCCCAGCGCGCCGCCCGCGCCGACGGCCACGAGCGGTCGCGGCTCCAGTCGAGCAGGTGGTTGAAGGCCAGCCCGGAGAGGATGCAGGCGGCGGCGATGGCCGTGGCGAAGTAGGACTCGCCCGCGCCCCACTTGCCGGCGGTGACGCTGTTGACCGTGGCCACTACGAACCAGATGGCGTAGGTCGACAGGCGCGTGGCGTAGAGCTGATAGGCGGCGTAGACGGCGGCGGCGGCAATGATGACCGTGTGTAGCCCGAACCACTGCCGGAACAGCCCCTCGGCCTGGCCGGGCACGAACGGGTTGATGTTGGCGGTGATGGTGTTGAGCAGCCACTGGCCGTCGGTGGCGACGTTGATGCCCAGGAAGATGAGGCCGGTGACCAGGGCCAAGGGCACGCCCCAGACGATGGCCCGCCGCGGCCCGCGCAGGAAGAGGAAGATGAAGACGGCGATGACGGTGGCATAGGCCAGTTGCTTCGTGTAGCCGGCGAAGAGCAGCAGGGCCATGACCCCCAGAAGGGCTACGTTGCGGCGGCGGCCGTCGTTCTCCTCGCGCTCGATGATCACCGTCAGCAGCACCACGGCCAGCGTCTCGAACATGACCATGAACATGTGCTGCCGGAAGAGCGGGCCGACGTGGTAAACGTAGTTCGAGGCCAGGAAGGCCAGCCCCGACAGCGCCGCCAGCCACCAGCGCCCGCGACCGGCGGCCGGGTCGCGCCCCCTGCCAACGGCATAGGCAATCGCCCCCGCCGTCACCAGCGTGCCCAGGAAGCTGACCAGCCGCCCCGTCCAGTACTGCGGCCCGAACAGCCAGATGAGGGGCACAACGACGACGTGGAACAGCGGCGGATAGTTGGAGGAGTAGAATGGGTAGGCGTCGTTATCGCGGTAGGGCCACTCGCCGCGACTGAACAGGATGGTGTCCATCAACTCGAACCCTTCGCCCTGATCGTAGTCGAACGGAAAGCGGAAGAGCTGCACGGCGTAGATGACGTAGACGATCAGGTAGCCGACGAACGCCGCCAGGGCCAGGCCGATGAGCAGTTTGGGCAGCAGGTCGGCCGCCGAACGCGTGTGCGGCTTTGTTTGGGGAAGGGTGGGGAGGTCGGTGTCCAAGGGTCAGTGGGTCAGTGGTCAGTGTTCAGTAGGTCAGTATTCAGTGGGTCAGTGGATCAGTCGTGGGTCGCCGCTTACTTGCCACTCGCCACCCGCCACCCGCCACTCTTCATTCCTAATTCCTAATTGTCCCTACGCCGGTTTGTTGCCCAGGGGCAGCAGCGAGAGACCCAGCAGCACGGCCGTCCCGGCCACCAGCAGCGCCCGCCGCTGGGCCGGGCCGATGCCCTGGAACTGGCCCGCGCCAACTATATCCAGTGCAAACAGACCCACGGCCGCGCCGACACCCAGAACGATGAAGAGCAGCCCCAACTGTCGTTTGGTGACCATTGGGGCGTACTATAGCACCTGGAGGTGGGCGGGTAGGCACCACCGACAACCCCGGCATTCCGCCGCGTCGCACTACAATACCCGTCGGCGCGGTTGCCGCGCCCCTGGATGCCCGGATGTTGATTCGACTACAAGCCGCCAACCGGCGACAACCACCTGCCTTGCGCGAGGATGCCATCAGCCGCGATCACCTGCAACGCCTGACCTGGATCGTCTCGGCCGCCACCGGCTTCTTTGTCCTGTGGGGGCTGTGGCGCTACGGCATTGCCGCCGACGCCGCCGAACGCTGGCCGGCGTGGCTGGTCGAGTTGATGGGTCTCTTCACCAGCGCGGGGCTGATTACCCTACTGCTGCTGTGGGGCCTCATCTTCTGGCAGCGGCGAGTCGCGGCCGTGCCCACGCGCGGCCCGCGCATGTCGGTGGCCGAACTCTACGCCCTCAGCCCGCGGGCCTTCGAGCACTTCGTGGGCGAACTGTTCGAGCGGCGCGGCTATAGCGTCGAGGTGCGCGGCCGGGCCGGCGACCTCGGCGTTGACCTGGCCCTGACGCGGGCCGACGGCCGCCGGGCCATCGTCCAGTGCAAGCGCTACCGCCACCAGGTCGGCCCCGACATCGTGCGCGAACTGTTCGGCACGATGGTCCACGAGCGCGCCTTCCACGGTTTTCTGGTGACGACGGCCGAAATCTCCGACGCCGCCCGCCAGTGGGCGGCCGACAAGCCCATCACCCTCATCGACGGCGCGGCCCTGGCGGCTCTTAGCGACGACTTGAGAGCCTGAAGTAATTAGGAATTAGGAATGAAGAGGGCGGGGGGGGGGGGCGGGGACCAAGGCGACTCGCTGAAACCACGGACACCTACTCCACCGACCACTGACCTACTGATCTACTGACCTACTGAACACTGGATACTGACCACTCAAATGACCACCCACCTCCTCTTCATCCGCCACGCCCGTAGCACCTGGAACGAACTCAACCGCTGGCAAGGGCAGGCCGACCCGCCCTTGAGCGAGACCGGCCTGGCCGAAGCCCACCGGCTGGCCCAACGCCTATGCCAGAGCAACGGTCTATCCATTGCCCACGTCTACGCCAGCGACCTGCAACGGGCGGCGACCACGGCCGGCGTCGTCGCCAACGCGCTGGGCTTGCCGCTGACGCTCGACCCCATCTGGCGCGAGCGCGGCATCGGCGAGTTGGAAGGGCTGACCACCGAGGAGATCATTCGCGACTATCCCGACTTCTGGGCCTCGCGCCACACCGGCCCTATGCATGCCCCCGGCGGCGAAGGGGTCGAAGCGGTCATGCGCCGCGCCGCGCTGGGCTGTGAGCGCCTGCTGGCGCGGCACACGGACGAAGCAGTGATTGTCGTCAGTCACGGCGGCATGATCCTGGCCACACTGGTGCACGTGCTGGGGCTGGGGCCAACCGCCTTCGCCACGCTCGTTGGCGGCAAGCATACGGCCATCAGCGAGGTCAAGATCGAAGACGGTCACGCCCGGCTGGAACGGCTCAACGACCACGCCCATCTGGAGTGGCTGCCGTCGGCCTGACCAAGCCCCGCCAAGCGATTTGGCCGCTATGTGACCCACCTTGGTCGCCTCGGCTACCCCTGCTATACTCCCTTTGTCCAGCACCATGATGCCCCAACACGCCGCCACCCCGCGATTTGCCGACTATCGCCGCCATACCGATGAACTGGTGCGCGCCACTGTGGCCGCGGCCGACCCACAAGTAGCGATCAGCCGCTTCCTGCGGCGCGACGGCCGTTCGCTGTGGGTCGGCCGCGGCGCGGAGGCCGAACGGATCGATCTCGACCGGAGCCGGGTCTACCTCATTGCCGCCGGCAAGGCGGCCATTCCCATGACCACCGGCGCGCTGGCGGCGTTGGGCAATGACGTGGCCGGCGGTGCGGTCATCGCCAAGGCGGGCGGCCCGGAGTGGCCGGCCGAGGCCGCCCATTGGCCGCTGGCCCTCTATCGCGGCGGCCATCCGCTGCCCGACGCCGGTAGCATGGCGGCTACTCAGGCCGTGGTCGAACTGCTGGCCAACACGCAGCCGGAGGACTCGGTGCTGTGCCTCATCTCCGGCGGCGCTTCGGCCCTGCTGACCCAGCCGCTGCTGCCGCTGGAAGATTGGCGCAAACTGGTCGAACTCTTCCTGAAGAGCGGCTGTACCATACGCGAGTTGAACGCCGTGCGCCGGGCCATCGACCGGGTGAAGGCCGGCGGTCTGGCCCGGGCCTGCGCCCCGGCGGCGTGCTACGGGCTGATTCTGTCCGACGTGATCGGTAACGCCCTGCCGGTCATCGGCGGCGGGCCGACCGTGCCGGAGGATGACCTGGTCGTCGGCGCGGTGACAGTCCTGGGGCGCTACGACATCGCCCGCCAGTTGGAGAAGCCCGAATGGCAGCGGCTGGCCCTGGCGCTCAATCAGGCCCGCTATCTGCACAAGGCGGCGCGGCCGTCGGTGCGCAACGTCATCATCGGCGACGTGCGCGAGGCGGCCACGGCGGCCCTGGTCGGGGCCATTCGCCTGGGCTTCGTCGGCCAACTGCTGACCGCCCATCTCGACGGCGAGGCGCGCGACATCGGCCGCCTGGCCGCCGGCATCGCCCGCGACCTGCCGCCGGGGCAGTGCTGCATCCTGGGCGGCGAGACGACCGTCACCGTGCGCGGCAAGGGGCAGGGCGGGCGCAATCAGGAGCTGGCCCTGGCCGCGGCCGTGGCCCTGGAACGGCAGCCGCGGGTGGCCATTCTCAGCTTCGCCACCGATGGCGAGGATGGCCCGCCAGTCCCTGGCGCCACGCCGGCCGCCGGCGCGGTGATCACCGGCGAGACGGCGCAGTTGGCCCGCTCCTACGGCATCGACCCGCTGGCCCATCTGGCCAACAACGACAGCTACACCTTCTTCACTCGCCTGGACGAAGCCGGCCGCGGGCGCGGCGAGCCTCACCTCATCACCACCGGCCCCACCGCCACCAACGTCAACGACCTGGTGATCATTTTGTCCTATCCTAACTGACGAGTAGCGGGGGGCGAGTGGCGAGTAGCGAGTAGCGAGTAGCAGGTAGCGATTAGCCAACGACCAACGACCACTGACCTACTGACTCACTGACCCACTGACCCACTGACCCACTGACCTACTGACCACTGGCCACAAACCACTAACCACTGGGAGCCAACATGACCGTCAAATTCGGCACCGATGGCTGGCGCGCCATCATTAGCGACGAGTTCACCTTCGACAATCTACGCCTGGTCGCCCAGGCCATCGCCGACTTCGTGCATAGCGAGGGTACGGCCGAGCCGAGCGTCGTCATCGGCTTCGACACGCGCTTCCTGTCCGACCGCTACGCCGCCGAGGTGGCCCGCGTCATGGCCGCCAACGACATCATGGCCTGGCTGGCACGGGCCGACACGCCCACCCCGGCCATCAGCTACGCCGTGGTCAACAAGCGGGCCACGGCCGGGGTGATGATCACCGCCAGCCACAACCCGCCGCGCTACAACGGCGTCAAGCTCAAGGCCGGCTACGGCGGCAGCGCCAGCCCGGAGCAGCACCGCCAGGTCGAGCGGCTGCTGACCGACAACGAGGCCAAAGGGCGCGCGCCGCGGCTGATGGACCTGGACGAGGCGTTGCGCGCCGGCCGCATCATCAAGTTCGACCCCGCCTGGGCCTACTACGAGCACCTGGGTACGCTCATCGACCTCGACATCATCCACGAAGGCGAGTTGCGCGTCATCCACGACGCCATGTATGGCGCGGGGCGGCGGACGATCAGCGAGATGCTCATGCGCACCCGCACCCACGTCCTCAACCTGCGCGACGAGATGAACCCCGGCTTCGGCGGCATCCACCCCGAACCGATTGCCAAGCACCTCGGCCAACTGGCCTCGGCGATGGGCGCGGGCAACTGGCACGCCGGGCTGGCCACCGACGGCGACGCCGACCGCATCGGCGCGGTGGACGCCCGCGGCCAGTTCGTCGACCCCCACCGCATCTTCGGCCTCATCCTGCGTTATCTGCTCAAGAGTCGCGGCCTGCGCGGCCAGGTGGTGCGCACCGTCTCCACCACGCGCATGGTCGACCGCATTGCCGCCGAGTTCGGCCTGCCGGTGGTCGAGACGCCGGTCGGCTTCAACCACATCGCCGATCTGATGATGGCCGACAACGTGGTCATGGGCGGCGAGGAGTCGGGCGGCATGAGCATCCACGGCCACATCCCGGAGGGGGACGGCGTGCTGATGGGCCTGCTGCTGCTGGAGGTGATGGCCGAGGCCCACAAGCCGCTGCACGTGCTGGTGGACGATCTGCTGGCGACCTATGGCCCGGCGCAGTACGCTCGCACCGACCTGAAGCTGCGCCGGCCGGTGGCCAAGGCCGAATTGGCCCGCAAGCTGGTCGAGACGGCCCCCGACGCTATCGCCGCCGTGGCCGTTGAAGAGGTGCGCACCAGCGACGGCATCAAGTACTACCTGGCCGACGGCAGTTGGCTGCTCATCCGGCCGTCGGGCACGGAGCCGGTGCTGCGCGTCTACGCCGAAGCGCCCAACGACGTGCGCGTGCGGGCCTTGCTCGACTTCGGCGAAGCCATCGCCGCAGCCGAGAAGTAGTGACGGAAGAGCTCACGCAGGGGCAAAGTCGCAAAAAAAGAGGGCCAAAGACGCAAGAACGCAAGCTAAGCTTTGCGTTCTTTGCGTCTTTGCGTGAGAATTCTTCTTAGCGTTCTTTGCTTCTTAGCGCCTTTGCGTGAGCTCTTCGTCGCCACAGCTACATAGCAGCCAGGCGGTAGAGGATGCGCGCGCTGTGGCGGATGCCGTCGATGAAGTACGGGATGCGGATGTTCTCGTTGGGCGCGTGGACGCGGCTCTCCGGGTAGCCGCAGCCCGACGTGACCACCGGCAGCCCCAGCACGTGGATGAACGGGTGTAGCGGCCCGCTGCCGCCGATGAGCGGCTCGACGATGGCCGGCTTGCCGTAGACGTCCTCGGCCGCCTGGATCGATAGCTGCACGAAGGGGTGGTCGGGGTCGGTGCGCGCCGGCTTCACCCCGGCCAGATAGCGCACCTCCACGTCCGCGAACCCCTCGGCGTCCAGATGGGCGCGCAGCAGCGGGCCGATCTCCTCCGGCGTCTGGTCGGGCACGAGGCGGAAGTCGATCTTGGCGCTGGCCCGCGCCGGCAGCACCGTCTTGGCCCCCGGCCCCTGATAGCCGGAGTTCAGGCCGTTGATCGTCGCCGTCGGCTCGAACACGGCCGTCCGCCGCAACTCCGTGCCGCCGCTCATGCCCTTCAGGAAGCCGCTGACGCCATAGAACTCCACGAACGCCGCCGATTCGTCGGGCAGCGCCGCCAGGTACTCCAGGTCGCGGGGCGTGGCCGGGCGCGCCTTGTCGTAGAAGCCGGGGATGCGGATGCGCTCATCGACGCCCTTGATGGTACTCAGCGCCCACACCAGCCGCCAGGCGGCGTTGGCGATGAGCGAAGCCGCCCAGGCCGGAGTGGCAGTCGAGCGAGGCCGTGTCCACCGACAACTCGAAGTAGGCCAGGCCGCGCATCCCCAGCGTTTGCGTCGGCCGCCCGGTGTAGTCCACGCCGCCGAACTCCCAGACGCAGCCGTCGGCGGCGAAGCGCTCCTTGTGGGCGTCAATGGCCGGCGGGATGTTGGGGCTGCCGACCTCTTCCTCCCCTTCGACGAAGAACTTGACGCGGCAGGGCAGTTCGCCCAGCACGTCGCGCACGGCGGCGGCGGCGGCCATGCGAATGATCAGTTGTCCCTTGTCGTCGCTGACGCCGCGGGCGAAGAGCTGGTCGCCGACGCGGGTCAGGGTGAAGGGGGGCGAGTTCCACAGTTCCAGCGGTTCCGGCGGTTGCACGTCGTAGTGGTTGTAGAACAGCAGCGTGCGCGCCTGGCCGGCCGCGCCGCTGTCGCCGTAGACGATGGGGCTGCCGCCGGTGGGCAGAATTTCGCTGGCGTACCCCTGCTCCGCCAGCATCGTCGCCACCAGCGCGGCGCACTCCTCGATGCCCAGCCGTTGGGCGGAGATGCTGGGCTGGGCGCACAGGCGGGCCAGTTGGGCGATCCAGTAGTCGAGTTGTTCGTGGATGCGGGCGTCGATGCGGGCCTCGACGGCCGCGTCGGGAGTGTGGTTGGTCATAGGTGCTCCTTCTGTGGGTTTGTAGAACTGGACTATAGCCCAAGCTATCGCGCCGGCCAAAGGAGCCGAAGCCCCTCCCTAACCCCTCCCAGGGGGGGGATCAGGTCCCTCCCCCTTGGGAGAGGGCTAGGGAGAGGGTCTTCCTCCTCCAAGGGCGGGGACACTCCCCTCCCTGGGAGAGGGCTGGGGAAGGGCCCCACCCCCCAAGGGGGATCAGAGTGGAGGCTCAAGCCCAACGCCTGCAACCCCCACAACACCACCATCCCCACCCCCACTGTCCAGATCACGTTGCGCGTGCGCCAGGCGACGAGGATGGCCACCACGCCGGCCAGCAGCCGCTCGTTGCCCAGCGACAGATCGAACACCCCGCCGGGCATGAGCAGTTCAGGGGCGATGATGGCCGACAGCACGGCCGCCGGCACGTAGCGCAGCGCCCGCAGTAGCCACTGCGGCAGTTGCGCCCCGGAGGGCAGCAGGAACGGCGCCACGCGGATGGCGAAGGTGATGAGGCCCATGCCCAGGATGGTCAGGGCCAGGGTGGTGTTGCTCATGGCCCGGCCTCCTCCGCGGCCACGCGCCGCCCGGCGCGCGGTCGCCGGCTCTCCAGGGCGACGCCGACCAGGATGCCCGTCACCGCCGCCGCCATCAGGCCGAGCTTGTAGGGCCAGGCGAAGGTCAGCACGGCCACCAGCCCGGCCGCCAGCGCCGCGCCAACGTGGGGCCGGTCGCGCGCGGCGGGCACGACGATGCCGATAAAGGTCAGCGCCAGGGCGAAGTCGAGCGACCAACCGGGCGGCACGGCCGCGCCGAACACAATGCCCACCGCCGTGCTGATCTGCCAGCTCGTCCACAGGGCCAGCCCCGCGCCCAGGTAGTACCAGTGGCGGGCGGCGGGCGGCGAGTGGGGATCGGTGTAGTGGACGATGGTCACGGCGTAGGCCTCATCGGTCAGCAGATAGGCCAGCAGCAGCCGCCAGCGCAGCGGCAACTGTTGCACGTGAGGGGCCAGCGAGGCGCTGTAGAGCAGGTGGCGCAGGTTGACCACGAACGTCGTCGCCAGCAGCACCAGCACCGGCGCGCCCCCGGCCATCAGTTGCGCGCCGATGAACTGCGCCGACCCGGCGAAGACGACCGACGACATCGACTGGGCCAGTAGCGGCGTCAGCCCGCCGGCGGTGGCGATGGCCCCGAAGATCATGCCGAACGGCACGACGCCGACCAGGATCGGCAGTTCGGCGCGCACACCGGCCAGGAATTGACTCCGGTTCAGAGAAGCCATAGGGGGAGTCGCGGCTAACCGCTGGGGGCGACGATGCGGTCGATGCTGGCCGCCACCGGCAGGAAGACGGTGGCGGTCAGGTCGGCGGCGCTGTCGGGCGCTTCGGCCCAGACGGCGATCTCCGTCTCGCCGTCCTGACGGCTGAGCAGCAAGCCGCGCACCGGGTTGCCGTTGGCGTCGCTGTAGCTGAAGTCGTTGCGCTCCCAGACGCGCCCGGCGTAGAAGAAGCGCTGCGGCTCGTCGGCGGTGAAGCCGGTGACGCCCTCGGACGCCGTGCCCAACAGCCCGGCCATCGCCTCGGCCGGCGTCCGCGCCGCCGGCTGGACGCGCACGGCGACGAACGTCTGCGAATCGGCGGCGAAGCGCTGCCAGGTGTTGTACTCCTCATAGGTGAAGGCGGCCGGGTAACGCAGGCGGAACTCGCCGACGTTGAGCGTCGACCACGGCTCCGGCCCAAAGCCCAGGCGCGGCGGCAGGAACTGCCACGTGGCGGCGATGGTGTCCAGCGTGGCTACCGTCGTCGCCTCTTCTGCCCTGGGGCCGTCCAGATCGACGACGAAGCCGACACCGTCCTTCAGGAAGGTGATGAACGCCCCGGTGCGCGCCCCCTGCTCGGGGCTGTCGTAGCCGTAGGCGGTGCGAATGGCCTCAACGGCCGCCTCCGCCGGGCCAACGCTGGCCGGCCCCTGCTGCAAGACGCTAACCTGGCCGAAGGTGCTCAGCACCTCGTTCTGCAACGCCGCCAGATCGCCCGACCAGCCGGGGTAGGCCCGCACCTGAAGCTGGGCCGTGCCGCTGATGTTGCGGGTGAAGGTGACGTTGTCCTGCGTCGTCGGCGGCAGCCAGTCGGCCGGGTAGAGGAACTGCGCGCCGTTGGCCGCGTCGACGGTGGCGCGGAAGCCGGCCGTGGCTTGGGCCGGGTCGACGGTCAGCGGTTGCGTGGCCGCCAGCGGCGCGCCGTCGAGGGCGGCCACGCGCAGGCCGACCGCGTAGTCGCCGTCGGGCAGCGGCCGGGCGCTAAGGGTCAGGGCCGGCGCGTCGTCGTAGGCCAGCGACACGCCCGGCTCGGCCGTCAGCGCGCCGTCGCCCTGGCTGATGAGCCGCGCCGGTTGGAACACGTCGCCCGGCGCGGGCAGCACTTCGCCGATGAGGCGCGCCCCGCCGTCGGTCGTGGCCGCGATCCACAGTTGGGAGCGCGCCGCGCCGGGGGCGAAGACGAGCGTCGCCTCCTGGGCGCGGGGAGCGGCGGCGCGGCGGAACAGCCCGGCCACGGCCGACTGCGCCCCGATGGGCGACGCGTCCACCGCCCGCAGCGGCACGTAGTCGCCCGCGCCGGTCGCGTCCGACAGATAGTCGCCCATCGCGTCCCAGGTGAAGAGCGACTCATGCCGCCCGTCGGCCCACAGCGTGGCCGCCGTGCCGCCGGGCAGCGTCTGCGTGGCCGGGGTGAGCGTCCGGATCTGGCGCAGCACGCGCCGGCCGTCGGCCGTCGGTCTGCTCGGCCACCACGGCCACTGCGCCGACGCGTTGGGCGAATAGTTCGGCGCGCAGCAGGGCCGGCTGGGTGGCGTGGACGGTCTGGCGCGGGCCGCCGTCGAGCGTCACGTGGGCGACGTTGCCGCCGGTCAAGCCGGTGAACAGGGGCAGAAAGGCGGCCCATGACGGCAGGCGACTGACGGCGGCGTAGCCCGGGTCGAGCGCCGCCGCGCCGCCCGGCCAGTAGAGGGCGATGCCGCGCCCGGCGGGCTGCCCCTGGCCGGCCTCATAGGCCACCACCGCCTCGCCCAGAGCTGTGCTGACGGCCGTGGCCGCCGTTTGCGCCGCGCCCGGCGGGCTGGCTTCGGCGATGAGAGCCGCCGCCTGACCGAGATCGACGGCGGCGATGCGTTCGGCGTCGGTCAGCGCCGCCGCGCCGTAGGTCGGCGCGCCGCGGCGGGCAAAGCCGGCCACTTCGGCGTAGAGCGCCGGGTCGGCGGCCAGCGCCGTGGCCAGCGACTCGACCGCCGCGCTGAGAGCCGGCACCCGCGCCAGATCGACGGCGGCCATGCCCACGAACTCGTTCCCTTGAAGCTGGCGCTGGCTGTTGACGAAGGCTGTCACCAGGTCGGTGGCTGCCTGGCGGCCGTCGACGGATGGATCGGCCGCCAGTTGGGTCAGCACCGCCTGGAAGTCCCACGACGAGCCGGGAACCAGCCCCGGCGCGGCCACGGCGTAGGCGGCGTAGGGCTGGACGGCCTGCAGCACGTCCAGTTGCCCCATCAGCCCGGCGGCGAAGGTGATGACCTCCAGCCGGGCGTTGGTCTGCCCCTGGGCATAGGCCAGGGCTTGATCGAGATCGGTCAGGCTCAGGTGGTCGCTCTGCTCCGGCGCGCCGATGGCCGCATCGAGGCAGCAGCCGACCCAGCCGCCGCCGAAGTCGCCCAGCACCAGCGCGTAGCGGTTGGCCGGGTAGGCGGCGACGCCCCAGCTTATAAAGTCGGCCAGCAGCGCCGGGTCGCCCTGGTTGGTCTCGCCCAGCGTGGCCACGACCTCCGAGGCCAATTGGGTGGGGTCATCGTCGGCCTGAATGTGGTAGCGGACGCTCTCGGCCGTGCCCGCCGGGCCGCCCTCCGGCCAATCGACCTGGGCCACGACGCGCACCTGGTCCGACGGCGCGCCGGCCTCCATCTCGTTCAGGTCGTCCCAGACGAAGGCGGCGCGGTCGTTGTCGGCCCCGCCGAAGTAGAGCACCGTCCAGGCCGGGCGGGTCGGGTCATAGGTGGCCGTCGGCAGGGGGGCAGTGGTGGGCGCGGGCGCGCCGGGCGGCGACGCTTCGGCGGTGACGCTGGGCGTGGCCACGACCGGCGTGGCCGCCGGCGGTTGCGGCGTCAACTGCGCCAGGCGACCGCCGGGATCACACCCGGCTAACGCCAGGGCGAACACGACCAGGGCCAGCAGCAGCGCGACCAGAGAGCGATGGGACCGGATAGATGTCATTCGGCTCATTATCGGCGTAGATTCCCAGACAGGCAACGTCAGATCGTGTGGCTATTCGTCGGCCGCCGGCCCAATCGTTCCTTGTCGGCCCAGGACAAACGGGATAGCATTCGGGCTATCGGCTGCCCAACCGTGAGTCCCTTTATGCCTGACAACTGGACTAGCTACAGCGGCAATCTCCACATCCATACGCGCTACTCGGACGGCGAAAAGCTGCACGCCGAGATCGCCCACGACGCCATCGTCGCCGGGCTGGACTTCATCGTCGTCACCGACCACAACGTCTACGTGACCGGCGTCGAGGGGTACTACGAGAACGGCAGCGGCCAGCGCGTGCTGCTCATGACCGGCGAAGAAGTCCACAACGTGCGCCGCCAGCCACAGGCCAGCCACTTCCTGGCCTATGGCGCGGGCCGCGAACTGGCCCACTTCGCGCCCGACCCACAGGCGCTCATCGACGAGACGCTCAGCGCGGGCGGCTACGGCTTCCTGGCCCACCCCCACGAGAAAGACCTGCGGCTCATCGACTCGCCCGACCTGGGCTGGCACGATTGGGACATCGAGGGGTTCAGCGGGCTGGAGATCTGGAACTACATGTCGGTGTTCAAGAACACCGTCGCCCGGCGGCTGGAGGGGCTGCGCTGGCGCAACAAGCTGACCGAGTCCCTGGTCGGCCTGTGGATGACGCTGCACCCGGAACGCTACATGGAGGGGGCCGACCCGGAGACGCTGGCTCTGTGGGATGGGTTTCTGGCCAAGGGTATGCGCGTCACGGCCATCGGCAACAGCGACGCCCACGGCACGCCGATGAGCCTCGGCCCCATCCATCGGGTGATCTACCCCTACGACTTCCTCTTCCGCGCCGTCAACACCCACGTTCTCGTGCCGGAGCCGCTCAACGGCGACCTGGCCCACGACCGGGCGCTGCTACTGCGGGCCATCGGCCGCGGCCAAAGTTGGGTCGGCTACGACATGCCCGCCTCGACAGCCGGCTTCCGCTTCACGGTCAAGGGCGTGCACAAGGGGATCGTCGGCGACGAGATGCCCCTGGGCGCGTCCGGGGCGACGCTGCAAGTGATGACCCCCGCCCGCTGCCGCATCCGCATCATCCGCCACGGCCAGGTCGTGGCCCAGGCCGAGCGCGACAGTAACCTGGCCTACATGCCCACTGAGCCGGGGGCCTATCGCGTGGAGTGCCATATCCCCTACGAGGGGCGCGAGCGGGGCTGGATTTATAGCAATCCGATTTATTTGCGGTGAGTAGTGGGCAGTTGATAGTTGTCAGTGGGCAGTTGAGTTGTCGGGCGTGTAGTTGTGGGGTGCGGTGTAGTGTTGGTCGGTTAGTCCTTAGGTCGCGGTCAGCTCGCCACCCTCTAAACTAATCCCTAGCCCCTAATCCCTAATCCCTAATCCCTAGCCCTTGCCAACACCGCCCGCCCAATCGCCTCGGCCGCGGCGATGTCGTTCACGTCTTCCAGCACCAGGGCCACAACAAAGCGCGGCGCGTCGGCCGGGGTGAAGCCCAGATACCACGTGTTGTGGTGGCCGGCCGGGCCGGAGAGGGGTGACACGGCGAAGTCGCGCACGTCGCCCGACTGCGGCCACGTCTCGCGCACGGCCACAGCCGCTTCGGCGGCCACGGCTCGCTCGGCCGTGATGGCCAGCGGTTGCGCAACCCAACGGCCGTCGGCGTCGGTCACGGCTTCGACCAGGCGCGGCGCGGGCAAGCGGCCGTCGCCGGCCAACGCCGCCGTTGCCAATGCTGCTTGTAGGGGAGTTACCGTCAGCCCGGCCTGGCCGATGGCCGCCAACTCCGGTTGGTCAATAATCGCCTCGCCGCCGGCCGTCGGGATGGGCAGCGCGGGCGGCGTCGTCAGGCCAAAGCGGGCCAGGGCGTCGTCGAGGGCCGCCGCGCCCAACTCCGTCCCCAACGTTTGCAGTGGCGCGGGGCAGCGCAGAACGGCCATATCGGCCCAGCTGTGGCGGGCGGCCGGGTTCGACTCGTCCTCGCGCACCACACAGCGCTGCACCTGCCCATCGATGATCACCGGCGCAAATGGCTCGGCCACGGGGTCATCCAGCCGCAGCGCGCCCGATTCGAGCGCGGCGGCGGTCAGAAAAGGCAGCGTGATCAGCCCCGGCTGATAGAGACCCTGGCCGGCCCGGTCGAACAGCGGCCCGCTCTCGTCGGCGGCCAGCGCCTCGAACTGCTCGGCCAGGTCGTTGGCGTCGTAGTCGGGCCGGCTGACGAGGGCGCGGATGGCCGCCTCCGGCGTGTCGCCCACGGTCGAAAGCTCCAGCAGCACCAGCCCGCCGCTGTACCCTTCCATCTGCTCGGCGGCATAGGCTTGCCACTCGGCGTCGAGCGTCAGCCGCACGTCGCGGCCGTCGGGCGAGGTGTGGAGCATCGTCTGCCACGCCTCGCTCCACAGGTCGCCCACGTGGCCGCGCAGCACGGCGTCATAGGCGCGCTCGATGCCGGCCGCGCCGAAGCGCACGCTGTAGTAGCCGACGGCCGGCCCGCCCGCCGGCTGCGGATAGACGCGTTCCAATGCCCCCGTCTCGCCCACCGACTCGGCCAGCACCGCGCCGTGGCGGTCGACGATTTGCCCGCGCCGCACCCGCCGCTCCGTCTCCACCAGCCGTGGGTTGTCGGGCCGGGCGGCCAGCACCTCGGCGCGCACGGCGCTCCAGTAGGCCAGCGTCAGGGCGACGACGGCGAAACCGGCCAGCAGCGCCGCGCCCAGCCGTTCGATGCGCCGGGCCAGGCGCGGGTCGAAGGCGCGCGTCGGCGCAATCCGGTCGCCGGCGGCCGAGAGGTGGAGCAGCAGGCCGAGCATGACGCTGCTGACCAGCAGCGAACTGCCGCCGTAGCTGATGAACGGCAGGGTGATGCCGGTCAGCGGCAGCAGCTTGATGACGCCGCCGATGATGAGAATGGCCTGCACGGAGAACAGCACGACCAGCCCGGCGGCCAGATAGGCGTGGAAGAAGCGCGGCCGGAGGCCTTGCAGGGCCAGCAGCGCCGCCCGCAGCCCGCGCAGGGCCACCAGGGCGAAGGCGGCCACGACGGTCAGGCTGCCGACCAGCCCCCACTCCTCGGCGATGGCCGCCAGGGCGAAGTCGGAGTGGACGACGGGGATGTAGTCGGGGAAGCCCTGCCCCGCGCCGCGGCCGAAGATGCCGCCCGCCGCCTGGGCGTAGAGCGACTGGACGACCTGGTAGGCGCGGTCGCTGACGTTGGGCCACGGGTTGAGCCAGGTCAGCACGCGCGGGGCGACCACGGTGTCGAAGGCGAAGAAGGCGAAGACGGCCGCCGCCGCCAGCAGGGCCAGCCCGCTCCAGACGTAGAGGCGCTCGCCCGTGGCTAGATAGAGCAGGGCCACGAAGACGATGAAGAACAGCGCCGCCGCGCCCAGGTCTTGCTGCCAGACCAGCAACAGCAGGCAGAAGCCCCACATCAGCAGCAGCGGCCCCAGAAAGGGCATCTGACGCAGCAAGCGTTGCGTGGCGCTGTGCGCCGGCTCACCGTCGGCGCGCCGCGCGGTGCGCCGGTTGTAGCGATAGAGCGGCTCCTGCTCGGTGAAGTAGCTGGCCAGGAAGATGACCAACAACACCTTCAGCAGTTCCGACGGCTGGAAGTAGATGACGCCCAGAATGGGGGCGGGGATGGGCAGCCACAGGGCCACGCCGCTGCCACCGGGGTTGACGCCAAAAATCAGGGTGATGGCCACCAGCAACAACCCGCCCAACAGCAGCACGTAGCGATAGCGCATGAGCGGTTGCAGCGAGCGCGGCGCGGCGACGACGATCAGCAGCGCCGCGGTGGCCACCACGTACCACAACGTCTGCCGCCCCAGAAAGTTGGGGGCCAGCCGATCCTGGAGCAGCAGCCCCCAGCCGGCCAGCAGGACGTAGACCGGCAGGAGGTACGGGTCGCGGTGGGGCTTTAGATGGCGCAGCAGCAGATGGGCGGCGACGCTGACGGCCAGCCACACCGCCGGCCACACCAGCCGCGGCCAGGCCCAGCCGCCGGCTGTCGCCACACCCAGCGCCACGACGTTGGCGGCGACGAAGAGCACGGCCAGCGCCAGCAGCAGCCCCTCGCGCCGGTCGCGCGGCCGGTCGCGCTCCTCCAGCGCGTGCCCGGCCCAGCGCCGCCAGGCGACCAGCCCGGAGCGAACGTTCATCATGTGGGCAAGTACCGGCCGATCAGCGGTCGCAGCGCGTCGCGCACGTCGGCCGGAGCGTGGCGGGGGTCGGTGATCAGGGCGTCCTTCATGCCGCTGTGGGCCGGGAAGTCGCCCGCCCAGCTCTCATAGGCAGCGACCAGATTGCTGATCGCCTCTTGCGCCAGGCGCGTGTTGGCCTGCAAGACGCGGACGACCATCTCGACCGTGACCGGGGCCTCGCTGTGGTGCCAGACGTCGTAGTCGGTGATGTGGGCCATACAGGCGTAGCTGATCTCGGCTTCGGCGGCCAGGAACGCCTCCGGGCTGGTGGTCATGCCGATGATGCTCATGCCCCACTGGCGATAGACCTCCGACTCGCCGCGGGTGCTGAAGCGCGGCCCTTCGACGGTAATGAACGCTCCATTGCGATGCAGCCGGCCGCCGGCGGCCAGGGTGGCGTCGGCCAGGGCGGCGCTGAGGTGGGGACAAAACGGCTGGGCCGCGGACACGTGGGCGACGAGGCCGCGGCCGAAGAAGGAGCGCTCGCGCACGCCCTTGGTGAAGTCGAACAACTGGTCCGGCACGACGATGTCGCCCGGCGCGTAGTCCTCGCGCAGCGAGCCGCAGGCGCTGACGGCGACGATGTAGCGCACGCCGAGCGTCTTCAGGGCGTAGATGTTGGCCCGGTAGGGGACTTCGCCGGGGGTCAGAGCGTGGCCGCGGCCGTGGCGGGGCAGAAAGGCGACACGCCGGCCGTGCAGTGCGCCGGTGATGATGGCGTCGGACGGCCGGCCGAAGGGCGTATCGACCTCGATCTCCTCGACGTCGGCCAACCCCGCCATGTTATACAGGCCACTGCCGCCGATGACGGCCAATTCGATGTCGGACATGAGAGGCTCTCCTTTGGGGAAGCGTTTACAGGATCGAGCGGGCAAATGGCCCAGGTTGACGGCTTTTATATCATAAACTGCGCGGCGCGGCCTATTGCTCCAGGGCTTTCCCAAAGCCCTCCAGGCCGGTGCGTTTGGCGTGACGTATGGATTAGCCCTGATTTCCTGCCGGTTTTCAGTTGTGTTTGACTGGAAAATGATCTATATTCCTAATGAGAGATTAAGCATCTCTGTCTGTCTGTCTGCTGCGAACGTTCTAGCTTGGAGGAAGTCTTATGAAATGGCTTATTGGGTTGCTAACGGCAGCCACCGGTATTCTTCACCTGTTGGTGGGCTTCCACGTTGATATTGGCTCCGATGGAGCGACAAGCTGGCTGCTCGTCCTCAACGGCGTCGGCTATCTCGTGTTGCTGTGGCTGTTCTGGACCTCAGACGGCTCGCGTCGCGGCACCATCCGCTGGCTCCTGCTGGCCTACACGCTCATCACGTTGGTCGGCTACTTCCTCATTAATGGCTCCGGCGGCTTCCAGTTCACCCTTGGCCTGATTATCAAGGCCATCGAACTGCTGCTCATCATCCTGCTCTTCCTGGATCGCGGCCGCGACCAGGTGGCTGTGGTTCCGGCCTCGACGGCGACGCCCGCCCGCAGCGGCGCGGTGGTCAGCAGCGAGGCGTATCAGGCGGCTTCCGGCTTTGGCACGGCCAGCAGCGCGGCGGCCATCGGCGCGGTCAGCGCGGTCAAGCGGGCGGAGGCCGAAGCGGACGCGGCCATCGAGCAGGGCGCGGTGGACACGTCCGCCTGGGGCGAACGGGCCGCGGCCGACGTTGATCTCGGCCTGGGCCGGGCCACCACCGCGGTGGACATGGACATCGAAGAGGCCGACTACGCGCTCGAAGAGATCGTGGAAGAGGGCGACGAGGTCATTGAGGAGACCGGCGAAGGCGTGGGCGGCTGGCTCGACCGGGCCGGCGACCGGGTTGGCGACGCCGTTGACGACACCGGCGACGCGCTGGCCGGAGCAGGCGCGGCCGTCGGCGCGGCGGTGGGCGGCGCGGTCGCCTGGCTGGGCGACAAGGCCGACGATGCGGCCGACGCCACTGGCGAGGCGATGGACGACGCCGGCGACTGGGCCGGCGACAAGGTAGACGACCTCGGCGACGCGACCGGTGACGTTGTCTACGCCACCGGCGACGCCGTGGACACCACGGGTGACGCGCTGGCCGGCACGGGGGCCAGCCTGGCCGCGGGCGCTTCGGCCGAATGGGTCGGCGATACCGGCGACGCCTACGTCGGCGCGGATCGCAGCGTGGCCGCGGGCGGCGCGGCTGAGTGGGTCGGCGACACGCCCGACACGACTGGTGACCTGGGCGTAGGGGCCGGCGTGGCCGCGGGCGGCGCGGCTGAGTGGGTCGGCGACACACCCGACACGACCAGGGACCTGGGTGTAGGGGCCGGCGTGGCCGCGGGCGGCGCGGCTGAGTGGATTGGCGATAAGGTGGATGACCTCGGCGACGCGACGGGCGATGCCGTGGACGCCGCCGGCGATGCGCTGGAGAGCGCCGGCGATTGGGTTGGCGATAAGGTTGATGACCTGGGCAATGCGACCGGTGATGTTGTCTACGCCGGCGGCGACGCTGTGGATACCACGGGCGACGCGCTGGCCGGGGCGGGGGCCAGCCTGGCCGCGGGCGCTTCGGCCGAATGGGTCGGCGATACCGGCGATGCCTACGTTGGCGCGGATCGCAGCGTGGCCGCGGGCGGCGCGGCCGAATGGGTCGGCGACACGCCCGACGCGACCGGCGATATGAGCTTGGAGGCCAGCATGGCCGCCGGTGGCGCGGCCGAGTGGGTTGGCGATACCGGCGACGCGCTCGCCGTCCCGGGGACCAGCGTGGCCGCGGGCGGCGCGGCCGAATGGGTCGGCGACACGCCCGACGCGACCGGCGACCTGGCGCTTACCGGCGAAGCGGTTCATGCCGAGCCGACCTCGGCGCAACTGCGCAGCGAACTAGAAGAGTACCTCCGCTCCTTCGGCTCCGGCTCTGAGTTCCGCAAGGAGATCGAGTACATCGAGGGCATTGGGCCGGCCTATGGCGGCAAGTTGCGCGCGGTGGGCATCGCCACCGTGCTGGACTTGATGGTCGAGGGCGCCACCCGCACCGGCCGCAAGCACATCGCCGACCGCAGCGGGCTGAGCGCCAGCCAAATCTTGACCTGGGTCAACCACATCGACCTGTTCCGCATCAAGGGTGTAGCCCAGGAGTACGCCGACTTGCTGGAGCAGTCGGGCGTGGACACGGTCGTCGAACTGGCCCAGCGCAACCCCAACAACCTGTTCAAGCGGATGAACGACATCAATACGCAGAAACAGCTTGTTCGCCGCACGCCGCGCCTGTCGGACGTGCAGAGCTGGGTGGAGCAGGCCAAGAGCCTGAAGCGGCTGATCCACTACTAGGCCGCGGGTAGTCTGGGCAAACGGGGCGTGGCTGCGCGCGCCGTCGCTGCTCAGAGGGCTAATTGAATAACGAACTGGGGCGAGGTTCCGCCGGTGGAGCTTCGCCCCTCGTTGTTTGTCGCTGCCCCTTGTGTGTTTCCCCTCTGTCTGCTAAACTGCGGCCACGATGAATTCCAGGGTTCGACTGTTGTCGATCGGGGGTTTGCTGCTGTTAGCGGGCGTATTGTTATTCCTGCGGCGGCCGTCGTCGTCGGCTGTTCTCTACACAGGCGTGGCCGTTGTCGAAAGCGGCCCGCTGACCCTGGAAGTCGTCCTCGCTCCCCCCGTTGCCCGACCCGGCGACACCGTGCGCCTGAGCGCCCGCGTCACCAATCGCGCTGGCGGCGCGCTCTCGCCGTCGGTGTCGCTGGCCCTGCCGCGCGGCCTTAGCGGCGACGTCTACGCCCTGCCCGCCGGGGCCACCTTCAACCTTCAGAGCAACCACATCGACTGGCTGCCGCTGGTCGGCGGCGGACAGACGGCCGAGTTCGCGCTCGACATCGTTGTGCAGACGGCCGACGTGCTGGCCCCGGAACAGTTCGTAACGGCCCTGTTGCGCCACCAGGGCAGCGAGCACCAGGCCGCCGCGCCGCTGTGGATCGGCATCCCGCCGCTCATCGGCGACCTTTTGCCGCAAAGCCAGGTCGCCGTCGGCCAACCGCTCCACTTGCAGGCCGAGGTGGCCGGCCCCGGCCCGCTCAATTCCATCTGGGATTTGGGCGATGGCCGCCGGCTTGAATTGGCCAACCCCGTCGTCGTCTTCCCCGCCGCCGGGCAGTACGAGGTCACGCTCCAGGTGGCCAACCCGGCCGGCGCGGTCACCCGCCGGGCGATTGTCACTGTCTTGTCCGCGCCGGTGGCCAGCTTCCTGCCCGATGACGACGCGCCGGCCATCGACCAGCCGGTGACGTTCGTGAACACCAGCGGTGGCCAGCCGCCGCTGACCGTCTTCTGGGACTTTGGCGACGGCACGACCCTGATGGGCGAGCAGCAGCCGGCCCACGTCTACCGCCAGGGCGGCGTCTACCGCGTCCGCCTGACGGTCGAGAACAGCGTCGGCCGCTCCGAAGCGGTGTGGGACGTTACCGTGGGTGAGCCGCCGCTAGCGACCGAGATGGTCATCGATGCGCAGACGAGCGTCGGCCAGGACGTGACCGGCCAGGCGTCGGCCGCCGACAGCGGGACGCGCTTCCTGTGGGACATGGGCGACGGCCGCCAGCATGAGGGGGCCGGCATCAGCCACCGCTATCGCCGCCCCGGCGACTACTACGTCACGCTGCTGGCCGACAACGGCTTCGGCCAGGCGCAGCAGGGGCAGTGGGTTCACGTCGACGCCGGCGTGACGACGCTCTTCCTGCCGCTGGCCACGCACCAACTGGGCAGCTCGCTGGCCGGCCTCAGCGCCGACGCGCCGGCCGCGGCCGACCTCGACCCGGTCGTGACGACGCTGAGCCAGACCTTCACCCTGCCGGCCATTGACTTCCCGACGGGCACGACGGCCGCCGAACAGCTCTACGCCTACCTGAACGCGGCGCGGGCGCAGTTCGCCCTGCCGCCGCTGGCCTACGGCTACGAATTGAGCGCCGCCGCCCAGGGGCACGCTCAGGACAAATCGCTCTTCCCGGCTAACTCCCACGTCGGCTCCGACGGCACGACGGCCGCCGAGCGCCTGTTGCGCAGCGGCTACGGCGGCGGCTACGCCGGCGAGGCGACCGCCTGGGGCTTCGCCGATCCGCGCCTGGCGGTCGAGTTCTGGATGAACAGCGACGGCCACCGCCCGCTGCTGCTCAACCGGCTGGCGACCGACGTCGGCGTGGGCTACTTCGAGAATTTCGACACGGCCAACGTGTGGCACTGGACGGCCGAGTTTGGCGTCAGCTACGGCGCGCCGGCGCGGGCCGCGCTGCGCCTGCAAGACCCGCCGGTGGCGCAGGACGCCCTGGATACGGAGGTCATCAACTACAGTTGGCTGTGGCCGAAGCCGTTGGCGGCAGGCGAGCGCTTCACGGTCTACCTGTTGGTCGGCAATCGACCCGTGGCCCTGGGCAGCGTGAATGCGCCTGTCTACGGCAGCCGCTACATCCTCTCGGCTGACGCGCTCAGCACCCTGGGACCGGCGGGCGTCGCCCCGACGCGCTACGACTGGTTCGTGCGGCTGGAAGACGGGCTGGGCGGATCGCTGGCCGAGAGCGAGCGGCGGGCCATCGCCTTCGCCGCCGACCCCGCCGCGCCGACGCCGCTGCCGACGGTGGCCATCATCACCGCCACGCCGGTCGGGCCGACGGCCACGTCATCGCCCACGCCGCGGCCGACGACCGTCGCGCCGACGCTCGAACCGCCACCGGTCATCGTCACCGCCACGCCGCCGGCCACGAATCAGCCGACGGTCGAGCCGACGACGGAGGCCACCGCGCCGCCGGGCATCGTCACCGCCACGCCGCCGGCTACGGCCATGCCGTCGCCTACGCCGACACCCACGCCCACGCCCACGTTGTTGCCCAACCCGAACCGATAATCCGGCTTTCCGGCGCCAGGGGCGATACTTTGCGGCCCTACATGATACGTAGCCTAAGCCCGCTTGCGGCTGGGGCGTCTCCGCTCTACAATCATAGCATGGCAGCAGATCCAGTCGTCCTCAACGGCCGCTACCGCCTCATCGATCGCATCGGCAGCGGCGGTATGTCGGTCGTCTATCGCGCCCAGGACCTCTCGCTCGGCCGCATCGTGGCGATCAAGATTCTCAACGAGAACCTGACCGACGATGAGGGCTTTCTGCGCCGCTTCCAGCGCGAGGCCCACGCCGCGGCCAACCTGTCGCACCCCAACGTCGTCACCGTCCACGACATCGGCCAGGACGGCGACCGCCACTACATCGTCATGGAGTTCGTGGACGGGCGGACGCTGAAGCAACTGGTGCGCTTGCAGAACCAGCAGGGCCAACCGCTGCCCGTTCACCGCGCCCTTGACCTGACCATCCAGATCTGCGCCGGCATCGGCTACGCCCACCGCGCCAATCTGGTGCATTGCGACGTCAAGTCGCAGAACATTCTGGTCACGCGCGACGAGCGGGTGAAGGTGGCCGACTTCGGCATTGCCCGCGCCCTGAGCGAAGCGACGCAACACACGGCCGACAGCCAGATCTGGGGCACGCCCCACTACTTCTCGCCGGAGCAGGCCGCCGGCCAACAGGCCAGCCCCGCCTCCGACGTCTACGCCATTGGCGTGGTGATGTTCGAACTGCTGACCGGCCGCCTGCCGTTCATCGCCGAAACCCATACCGCCCTGGCCTTGAAGCACATGCACGAACCGCCGCCGCGCGCGTCGGAGATCAACCCGCTCATTCCGGTCCAACTGGACCAGATCCTGCGCAAGGTGATGGCCAAGGAGCCGGCGGCGCGCTATCGGACGGCCGACCAGTTCGGCCGCATCCTGAGCGCCTATCGTGAGAGCAGCTTGCAGGCCACGGGGCCGGTGGCCGGCCCGGTGTCGATCTTCGATCTGGCCCCCGAACCGCCGGCCTACGAACAGCCCACGGCGCTCTATCAACAGCAGACCGGTGGCCGGCCGCCTGCTTCGTCCGCGCCGCCCATCGCCATCCACGACGGCGCCTGGCCGGAAATGGACTCCATCAGCAGCGCCCAGACCGCGCTCTATCCCGCCGCCGGCAAGGGCGGCGATCGCGATTGGGTGGCCATCGTTCTGGGGGTGCTGGCCGTCGTAGCCATGCTGGGACTCATCCCCCTGTGGTACTTTGTATACCTGGCCTATCGAGGCTAGAATCCGTCCGACAGCGCGCGGATAGCCGGAGGCATATCGATCATGAATTCAACTCGTCTGACAAGGTGGCTGGTCTATCTACTGATAGGGGCTGCCATCGTGGCCGTCTTGTGGAGCTATAGCTCCGCCCCCGCGCCACAGAACAACATTCCCATCAGCCGCCTGGCTCAGGAGATTCAGGCCAACGAAGTGGCCGAACTGCGCGTGTCGGGCGATGGCCGCGAAGTGATCGTCATCTATGCCGACACCCAGCGCACATCCTCGCTGGCGGCCATCAGCGAGGTCAGCTCCATCGAGGCGCTGTTGGCCACCTATGGCGTCAACAGCGCCAGCTACGCCGACAACCGGCCGGTGGTGGTCTATGAGCAGCCCAGCCAGTGGGGCGGGTTGCTGAATCTGGTGGGCATCTTCCTGCCGGCGCTGCTGATCATCGGCTTCTTCTACTTCATCTTTCGTCAGGCCCAGGGCACGAACAACCAGGCCATCTCCTTCGGCAAGAGCCGGGCGCGCATGTTCACCGGCGACCACCCGACCATCGGCTTCGAGGACGTGGCCGGCTGCGACGAGGCCAAGCAAGAGTTACAGGAGATCGTTGAGTTCCTGAAGGAGCCGGAGAAGTTCGTCACCTTCGGGGCGCGCATCCCCAAGGGCGTCTTGCTGGTCGGCAGCCCCGGCACGGGCAAGACCCTGCTGGCCAAGGCCGTCTCCGGCGAGGCGGGCGTGCCCTTCTTCTCCATCGCCGGGTCGGAGTTCGTGGAGATGTTCGTCGGCGTGGGCGCCAGCCGCGTGCGCGACCTGTTCGAGCAGGCCAAGCGCAACAGCCCGTGCATCATCTTCATTGACGAGATCGACGCCGTCGGCCGCCAGCGCGGCGCGGGCCTGGGCGGCTCCCACGACGAGCGCGAGCAGACCCTCAACCAGATTCTGGTCGAGATGGACGGCTTCGACACCGACACCCACGTCATCATCCTGGCCGCCACCAACCGGCCCGACATCCTCGACCCGGCCCTGCTGCGGCCCGGCCGCTTCGACCGGCGGGTTATCATCGACCGGCCGGACATGCGCGGCCGCGAGGCCATCTTCCGCGTCCATCTGCGCGGCAAGCCCATCGCCAATGCCGTCGACGTCGGCGTGCTGGCCAAGGCCACGCCCGGCTTCGTTGGGGCCGACATCGAGAACACGGTCAACGAGGCGGCGCTGCTGGCTGCCCGGCGCAACAAGAAGAACATCGGCATGAGTGAGTTCCAGGAGGCAATCGAGCGCGTCCAACTGGGGCCGGAGCGCAAGAGCCGCATCATGTCGCCGGAAGAGAAGGAGCTGACCGCCTACCACGAGGCCGGCCACGCCCTGGTCAGCCACTATCTGCCCCACGCCCAGACGCTGCGCAAGATCACCATCATCCCGCGCGGCATGGCCGGCGGCGTCACCTGGTACATGGACGAGGACGCCAGCTTCCTGACGCGCTCCAAGTTCCAGGCGATGATCGCCACGGCGTTGGGCGGGCGGGTGGCCGAAGAGATCGTCTTCGGCGAGATCACCACCGGGGCCAGCAACGACTTGCAGCAGGTGACGCGCCTGGCGCGAGCGATGGTCACGCAGTACGGCATGAGCCACGAGATGGGCCTGCGCGTCTATGGCGAGAAGCAGGAGTTGGTCTTCCTGGGGCGCGAGATCAGCGAACAGCGCGACTACTCCGACGCCGTGGCCGAGCAGATCGACGTCGAAGTGCGCCGCATCATCGACTCGGCCCATAGCCAGGCGATGACCATCCTGACCGACCACCGCGACAACCTGGAGCTTGTCTCGCAACGGCTGCTGGAGGTGGAGACGCTGGAAGCCGCCGAGTTCGTCGCCCTGCTGGAAGGCAAGGACGTTGTTGTTTCGTCCAGCCCGCCGCCGGGCAGCCCGAAGATCAACCTGCCGAAGCCGAACGAGGGTGCCGAACGGCCGCGGCCGACGCTGGATCGACCGCCGTCGCCTTCACCCGCCTAATGGCATAACCGTTAGCCAGCGCTAACCCACTTTCGATTGACTGGTATGTTTGCCGGCAGCGACATGGCCTACGTCTTCGGCTACGCCAATGATGTCCTGCAATCCATCATTGTCATCTTCGGCGCGGCGGTCGTCCTCTACAACATCCCCCGCTTCAGGCGGGGGACTGTGCAGCGCTCCTTCTCGGCGCTCATCGGCCTGGTCGTCCTCGTCTACCTGATGGAGTTGCTGGTCAGCCGCTCCGTGGCCCCGGCTTCGGCCGAGTTCCTGCTGCGCGTCGGCTGGATCGGCGTGACCCTGGTGCCGGCGGCCCAGTTCCACCTGTCCGACGCGCTGCTGCGAACGACGGGTAAGCTTTCGCGGCGGCGGCGCGTGCTGGTCGTCCTCAGTTATTTGGGCGGGGCGGCCTTCGCCGTGCTGGGGCTGCTCACCAACTGGGTCGTCGGCGAGCCGTCGGCCGTGGCCACTACGCCTAGCCTGACCGGCGGGCCGCTCTTCCCACTGTTCACGGCCTACTTCTGGGCCGCGGCCCTGGGCGCGGTTTACAACGTCTGGCGCGCCCGGCAGCGCTGCCTAACGACGACGACTCGCCGGCGCATGACCACAACGCTGGTGGCCATCCTGGCCGCGCCGCTGGCCGTCTTCCCCTACATGATGCTGTCGTCGCACCCGGCGGCCGAAATGCCCCTGCTGCTATGGCCGGTGCTCATCATAGGCAATCTCGTCGTCAGCATTCTGTTCGCCGTGCTGACCTCGCAGTTGGTCTACTTTGGCTCGGCCTCGCCCGACCGCGTCGTGCGCGTGCGTCTCTATAAGTACATGGCCCGCGTGCCCTTGGCGGCGACCATCGTCCTGCTGGTCTTCGTCCTCGTCAGCCGCGCGCCGAGCATCCTGGGGCTGCACAAGGAAGTACTGCTGGGCTTCGCCGTGGTGGCGACGGTGATGATCGTCGAGTGGGTCATCCACCACTACAAGCAGACGTTCGAGCGCGCCTTCCAGTTGAACGACGACCCTGACGTGCGGCGTATCCAGGCCCTCAGCGAGCGCCTGCTGACGACCAGCGACCTCCAGCAGTTCCTGGAAAGCGTCCTGGCGGCCACGTGCGAGGCCGTGCGCACGCCATCGGCCTTCGTCGCGGCGCTGACGCCCAACGGGCCGCGCCTGGAGGCGGCCATCGGCCCGCCCGCGCCGCTGGAGGGGTTGCCCAACGCCGTGCTGCAGCGCTTGCCTTCGCCCGGTGGCAACGGTAGTGAGCCGGCAGCAGCGGGGCGGCGATAGCTTCTTCGTATGGGGCGAGTACTGGATTCAGCCGCTCTATAACCAGCGCAACGATCTGATGCTGGGCATCCTGGGTATGCGGGCGCGCTCACCGGAGCCAGACCTGACGCCGGAAGAGTTGGAACTGCTGGCCCGGCTGCGCACCCAGGCCGCGGCGGCGCTGGAAGACCACATCTTGCAGCAGGAGGTCTTCGCCGCCGTCGAGGGTATCTTGCCGGAGATCACCGCCCTGCAAGAGCGCCGCAGCGCGGCCACGTTTGGCGGCCTGCCGGTGCTGGCCGCCGACCTGCCGGAGCCGACCGACGAACTGCTGCAAGACCCGGAGTTCGGCAACATGGTGCGCGACGCCCTGACCCACTACTGGGGCGGGCCGAAGCTGACCGAAAGCCCGCTGCTCCAGCTACAGGTTGTGCAGCGCGAGCTGGAGGGGCACGACAACAACCCGGTCAGCGCGTTGCGGGCTATCCTGGCCGAAGCCATTGCCCAGCAGCGGCCGGACGGCCAGCGCAGCCTGACGACGACGGAGTGGATTCTTTACAATATCCTCGACCTGAAGTTCGTCCAGGGGCGGCGGGTGCGCGACGTGGCTCGCCGGCTGGCCATGAGCGAGTCCGACCTCTATCGCAAGCAGCGCGTGGCCATCGAAAACGTCGCCCGCACCGTGGCCAACATGGAGCGGGCCGCCCTTGAAGAGGACGAGCAACACCTTGAAGACCATTTCCGCCACTCACCACCGTATCCTCAACCGATAGCCCTTTTTCCACCGCCCGGCGAACTCGCCTGCGAGGGCGTGCCCCTGGGGATGTGGCCGCGGCTGTCGACACGCCTGTCTACGTCTACAGCCGGGCCGACCTGCTGGCCGGGCGCTGGCGCCTTCCTGTCGGCCGCGCGGGAGGCGCCGGGCCACAACGCTCTGGTCTGCTATGCCGTCAAGGCCAACAGCAACCCGGTTCTTCTCAGGCTGTTGTGCGAAGCGGGTCTCGGCGCGGACGTGACCAGCGGTGGGGAGCTGTTCCTGGCGCTCCATGCCGGGGTCGCACCGCGCCGGATTATCTATTCCGGCGTGGGAAAGAAGGCGACGGAGATCGCTGAGGCGCTGCAGGCGGGCATCCGCGCTTGCACGTCGAGTCGGAGATGGAGCTGGCGGCCGTGGCCGCCATAGCCGAACGGCTGGGGCGGGTCGCCCCGGTCGGCGTGCGCGTCAACCCCAACATCAACGCCGCCACCCACCCCTACATCAGCACCGGCCTGCACGGCCACAAGTTCGGCGTGCCGCGCGAGCGGGCCGTGGCGATGTTGCGCCAGGCAGCCGCGCACCGGTGGCTACAGCCTGTCGGGATCGCCGCCCATATCGGTTCGCAGATCACCGACCTCGACCCGTTCGCCGAAGCGGTGCAGTTCCTCGTCACACTGGCCGACGAGATGGGACGCGAGGGCATTCGGCTGGACTACATTGACGCGGGCGGTGGGCTGGGTATCGACTACCAGGACTCGGTTCCAGCGGCGGCCGACTGGGTGCGGACGGTCGGCCCTCTGGTCGCGGCGGCCGGTTACGGACTGGTGGTGGAGCCGGGGCGTTCGATCGTCGGCCGCGCTGGGGCGCTGCTGACCCGTGTCGTCTATACCAAGGCGCAGGGCGACAAGCAGTTCATCATCGCTGACGCGGGTATGTCCGACCTCATCCGGCCGACGCTCTACCAGGCCCACCATCCAATCGCGCCGGTCTTGGAGCGGCCGGGTGCTCCGGTGGTAGTCGACCTCGTCGGCCCTATCTGTGAGTCGAGCGACTTCCTGGCCCGCGAACGCGCGCTGCCGCCGCTGGAGCCGGGCGACTTGCTGGCCGTGCTGCACGCCGGGGCTTACGGCTACGCCATGAGTTCCAACTACAACGGTCACCTGCGCCCGGCCGAGGTGCTGGTGGAAGGGGACACCTTCCGCGTCATCCGGCGGCGGCAGACGTATGACGATCTTCTGGCCGGGACGTGGCCTGGTGTAGGGGGCCCGGGTTGTAGCCAGCAAGACCTCGTAAGAGCCGCAAAGTAGGCCGCAAAGAGGCTTGGGTGGGTCTGGTGCCGTGATCTGTGGTTCCTTTCTTCTTCAGTCCAGGCACGCCTCATACAGATAGTCCCAGGTGTAGATGCCGGAGTCGTGGCCGTCGTTCCAGCGCAGTTGAACGGCATACGTGCCGACGGGCGTGATGGCTTCCAGGTTCAGTGCGTCATCCTGCGCCCGTTGCAGCAGGAGCTTGTCGGCCGGGCGGCCCATGTTGGCGTGACCACCCTGGCAGAGCACGCAGGGGCAGACGGCGCGCAACCCGGCGAAGGAGTAGTGACAGTCGCGGCCGTCGCTCCAGGTGATGGTTAGGATACGCTGAGCGCGGTCGGCGACAATGTTGGTCGGCTTGCTTCGTATAGCCATATGAATAATACCTCGCGCCGGGCGGGCCGCTGTGGGGGGGGGGGGGGGGGGGCGGGTTTCTTCACCCCTGCTCTTCCCTCCCGCGCCTCCTCCAGCCGCCCGGCAATCTCCGACCGGCTGGCCTGCAAGCCGCCTAGCTTCTCGCGCTCCTTCTGGACGACGGCCGGGGGGGCCTTCTCAGCAAAGGGACTGGCTAACAGCCCGCTCAGGCGCTCGATCTGCTTGTCCAGTTCGGCCGCCTCTTTGGTCAACCGGGCGCGCTCGGCGGCCAGGTCGACCATGCCGGCCAGCGGCAGATAGCAGGTCAGCGGGCCGAGGGCCAGCGTCAGCGCCTGGGCCGGCGGCTCGGCGGTGGGGGCGATGGTTAACTGCGCGTCGTCCAGCCGGGCCAGGGCGACGAGCAGCGGCCGTTGCGTGGCGATGAACGCGGCCCGCTCGCCGGCGGCGATGACGGCCGGGATGTAGCGTGCCGGCTCCACGCCCTGCTCGGCGCGGGCGTTGCGGATGCGGCGGATGAGTTCGCGGACGGTCTCGAAAGTCGGCGGAAGACCCTCTCCCGGCCTCTCCCAGGGGGAGAGGGGCAGTATCTCCCAGGGGGAGGGGGGTGGGCCAGTCGGCGATGATGAGGGCTGCGGGCCAGGTGGAAGAGGCCAGACCCTCCCCTAGCCCCTCCCGGAGGGAGGGGGGGGATGAGAGGGCGGCGCGGCGGAGTTGTTGCCACGTCTCTTCGGTGACGAAGGGAATGAACGGGTGCAGCAGGCGGAGGGCGTAGTCGAGCGTTGTCGTCAGGGTAGCCAGCGTGGCCCGCGCCGTGTTGCCGCCGGCGGCCAACTGCACCTTGGCGATCTCCACGTACCAGTCGGCGAAGTCGCCCCACAGGAAGTCGTAGACCTGCCGCCCGGCCTCGCCGAACAGATAGCCGTCCATGAGCCGGTCGGTGGTGGTGATCGTCTCGTTCAGACGGGCGAGAATCCAGCGGTCGGCGGCGCTGAGTTCGACGGGGTGATCGGCCGCGCCGTCCGGTTGGTGCGTGGCCAGGGCGCGAGTGATGAAGCGGGCCGTGTTCCAGATCTTGTTGGCGAAGTTGCGGTTGCTCTCCACGCGATCCAGCGACAGGTTCAGGTCGTTGCCGGGCGTGCCGCCGGTCAGCAGGGTGAAGCGCAACGCGTCGGTGCCGTAGTCGTGGATGACGTCCAGCGGGTCGGTGACGTTGCCCTTGGTCTTGCTCATCTTCTGGCCGTGCTCGTCGCGCACCAGGCCGTGGAGGTAGATGGTGTGGAAGGGTACGTCGTTGGTGAACAGCGCGGCGGTCATGACCATGCGCGCCACCCAGAAGAAGAGGATGTCGTAGCCCGTCTCCATCACGTCGGTCGGGTAGAAGCGGGCCAGGTCGGGCGTCGCCTCCGGCCAGCCGAGGGTGGAGAAGGGCCACAGGGCGCTGCTGAACCACGTATCCAGCACGTCCGGGTCCTGGGTCAGTTCCAGGCCGCCGCAACTCTCGCAGGCCGTTGGGTCGGTCGTGGCCACGGTCTGGTGGCCGCAGTCGGCGCACGTCCAGACGGGGATGCGGTGGCCCCACCACAACTGGCGGCTGATGCACCACGGCCGGATGTTGACCAGCCAGTTGTCCCACGTCTTGACGAAGTGGTCGGGCACAATGGCGACGCGCCCGCTGTGGACGGCGGCCAGGGCCATGTCGGCCATCGGCCGCGTGTTGACGAACCACTGCTTGCTGATCATCGGCTCGATGATCTCCCCGCCGCGCTGGCTGCGGGGAACGTTGAGCTGGTACGGCTCGGTCCGGATCGTCAGCCCGGCCGCTTCCATGTCGGCCCACAGGCGCTCGCGGCAGGCGAAGCGATCCAGCCCGGCGTAGGGGCCGGCGGCGGCGCTCATCGTCGCGTCGGGGTTCATGACCGAGATGACGGCCAGCCCCTTGCGGCGGCCGATCTCGAAGTCGTTGGGGTCGTGGCCGGGCGTCACCTTCAGCGCGCCGGTGCCGAAGGCCATGTCCACGTACTCGTCGGCGATGATGGGAATCTCGCGGTTGAGCATGGGCACGAGGGCCATGCGGCCGACGAATTCGGCGTAGCGGGGGTCGTCGGGGTGGACGGCCACGGCCGTATCGCCCAGGATCGTTTCCGGCCGCGTCGTGGCCACGGGCAGGAAGCCGCCGCCGGCGACGGGGTAGTGGAAAAAGTAGAGCTTGCCCTGCTCCTGAGTGTACTCGACCTCCAGATCGGACACGGCCGTCTGGAGTCCGGGCGACCAGTTGACGAGATACTCGTCCTGGTAGATGAGGCCCAGCCGGTGGAGGCGGACGAACGCCTCGCGCACGGCGGCCGAGAGCCCCTCGTCGAGGGTGAAGCGCTCGCGCTCCCAGTCGCACGACGCCCCCAGGCGGCGCAACTGGCGGGTGATGTGGCTGCCGTACTTCTCCTTCCACTGCCAGGTGCGGCGCAGGAACTCGTCGCGGCCGACCTCCAGCCGTGACGTGCCCTCGTCGCGCAGCATCCGCTCCACCTGGAGTTGGGTGGCGATGCCGGCGTGGTCGGCGCCGGGAATCCACAGCGCGGCCTTCCCCTGCATCCGCGCGCGGCGGATCATCAGGTCTTCCAGGGCGACGAACATGGCGTGGCCCATGTGCAACTCGCCGGTGACGTTGGGCGGGGGGATGGCGATGACGAACGGCTCGGCGTCGTCCGGGCGCGCTTCGGGCTTGAACCAGCCGTTCTCTTCCCACCACTGGTAGAGCCTCTCTTCCGTGCCGTGGAAGTCGTAGGCTTTGGGCATCTCAGTCATCATAAATCCTCTATTTTGCGGGAAGAGAACCACAGATTACACAGATTTCACAGATTCAATTCGATTGAATCTGTGAAATCTGTGTAATCTGTGGTTTCTTCGCATGTTTCAACAAAAACGCTCTCGTCCAAAATCAAGGACGAGAGCGCAACGCTCGCGTGGTACCACCTTGCTTCCGGCGCAATCGTCGCGCCGGCGCTCTTGCGGCTGTAACGGGCCGGCCCGCTCGCGCCTACTGCTGCTTCAACGCGGGGACTCCTGGGCGACTTCAGCCGCTGCGCTCCGGCGATGGCTCTCAACCTCGGCCATCACTCTCTGTCGGGCGGTGGGGCGGCCTACTCCTCCCACTCATGGTCTTTCGGCATTCAGTTGTCGATCACCGCTAGTATAGTCGCCGCGGCGGCGGCGCGCAAGGGCCGCACCCAGCGCCGCGACCAACGGCACGTAGAGCACCGCCCGCCACGCCGCCGTGAACCGCTCCACCCGCCAATCCATCAGCGGAATCTGGCCGAAGACGTTGAGCGGCAAGGTCAGCAGGCCGAGGGCGGTCAGCAGGCGCGAGTCGGCCGCCCGCAGCCGCGCCGGCTCGGCCGCCAGACAGGCCACCCAGCCGACTAACAGAGCGACGACGAGGGGATAGGTCCAGATGCGCGCCGTGTCCCAGGCGATGAGGTGCAGGGCCAGAGGCAGGAAGGGCAGCAGCCCGGCGGCGAAAGTCAGGCCGCGCGGCGCATCGGCCGCCCGCAGCGCGTTGCGGATGAACAGCAGCCAGACGGCGACCGTCGGCAGCATGGCCAGCATGAGCCACGGGTCGAACAGCCGCCCCCAGACGCGCGGGCTTTGCGACTGGAAGTGGGCCACGAACGACTTGGCGAAGGAGCGCGGCACGATCACTTCCTGGTCGTACTCGATGAACGGGAACGTCTCCAGGTAGCTGATGAGCGTGCGCTCCAGTTCGGCGGCGTCCACGGCGAAGGACTGGTAGACGAATAGGACGGCGAAAGCGATCAGCGGCACGGCCAGCGGCGCCAGCCGCCGCGCCGCCGCGCCGCCGCTCAGATGGTCGCGCCGGTTGCCCAGCAGCGCCGCCCAGATGACGGTCGGATAGCCGATGATGAAGATCGTCTCGTGGACGAGCAGGCCGACCGTCAGGGCCACGGCCGCCCAGCCCAGCCGGCCGCGCCAGGTCAGGGCCACGGCCAGCACGGTCAGCAGAATGATCGGCGCGTCGAAGTAGCCGTTCAGGTGGCCGGTCATGACGACGAAGGGCGAAGTGGCGAAGACGGCCAGGGCAACCACGGCGTTGGTGGAGAAGCCGCTGCGCCGCAGGATCGTCCAGCACACGGCGAGCAGGGCCAGGCACAGCAGCGCCGTCAGGACGGTCGAGACGACGGTGATGGCCGCCTCGGCCCGGCCCGGGAAGGCGGCGACGAACGGCCGCAGCAGCGTCGCCAGCAGGCCGCGCTTGATGGGGCCAAAGGCGTAGCTGATGAGCCAGTGGGCCTCGGCCCAGTCGTTCGGCCGCCGCAAGCCGCGCAGCAGCGTCACGCCAAAGGCCCACAGCAGGCCCAGAGCGATCAGCCGGTCAGCGCGTCGGTAGGGCATCACGCAGAAATCAAACCACAGATTCCGCAGATTTCACAGATTAAAGAATAACGATCCGCAGATTGGGCAGATTGGGCAGATTATCTGAAGAAAGCTTGATTCTCTTTTCTTGAAAATCTGCCCAATCTGCCCAATCTGCGGATAACTTCTCTTTAATCTGTGAAATCTGCGTAATCTGTGGTTTCTTCTTTCTTATCTCTCCACAATCACGATCTCGTCGATCACGTCGCCCGGCTCGGTGGCCGTGTCGGGGTCGCGCAGGGTCAGGCCGCTCAGCACGTCGTCGCCCGCGGTCAGTTCGCCGAAGATGGTGTGCAGCCCGTCCAGGTGGGACGTCTCGGTGAAGGTGATGAAGAACTGGCTGCCGTTGGTGCCGGGGCCGGCGTTGGCCATGGCCAGCAAGCCGCGGCGGTCGAAGGTGAAGCCGGTGTCCAGCTCGTCCTCGAAGGTATAGCCGGGGCCGCCGCCGCCGGTGCCGGTCGGGTCGCCGCCCTGGGCCATGAAGTCGGCCAGCACGCGGTGGAAGGTCGTGCCGTCGTAGAAGCCTTGATTGGCCAGGAAGACGAAGTTGTTGACGGTGATCGGCGCTTCGTCGTCGAAGAGACTCAGGCGCATCTCGCCGCCATCGGCCATGCGGATGACGGCCTCGTACTCCTTGTCGGTATCGATGGTCATCGCCGGCGGCTCGCTGTAGTAGTCGGTACGAACGGCGGGATCGACGGCCGCCAGCGGCCGGTCGCCGGTCATCTCCGTGCCCGCTTCCGGCTCGTCGTCCTGGGTCAGCACAAAGGCGGCGATGGCGATCACCAGCAGGGCCAGGACGACGGCCCCGGCGATCATGAGCCGGCGGCGCACCTCCTGGCGGCGGCGCTCCGCTTCCTGGCGGCGCGACGAGACTGAGGGCGTTCGAGTGATGTTCTTGGACATGCTATGAAGGGTCTCCTTTCTTTAAGTTGTCAGTTGTTAGTTGTCAGTTGTCAGTCAGTTAGTCAGTAGATCAGTAGGTCAGTGTGCCAGTAGGTCAGTAGGTCAGTGTGTCGTTCATTTGATCGCTCATCACTGGCCTACTGGCCTACTGGCCTACTGACCCACTGACCCACTGCTCATTGTCCTCTCGTCAACGGAATGAAACTCTCGTTGGGCGCGGGGAACGTCTCCTGCGCCACGACGACCGGCGGGCTTTTGTCGTCGTCCCACAGGATGCCCATCTTCTCGCCATCAGGCCCACCCAACTCGCGCAGGAAGTCGATGTAGTCGCTGCTGGCGGTCTGGTAGTAGAGCGTGGCCACGACGCGCACGGTGGCCGCCGGGACGGTGTACTGGGTGTCGTCCCAGTACTGGCCGTCGGCGTAGGTCGTGCCAACCGGCCGCAAGCCCGGCTTGTCGAAGGCGGCCACGGTGTAGCCGCGCGGCGGGATGCGGTTGTCCTTGTAGGTCGTGTTGTTGAGCGCGAAGTAGAACGACGGCCCGGCCGGCAGCCCGACCAGGTTGGCCAACTGGGGCGTCAACCCCTGCTTGGCCTCGTAGACCTTGATCGCCGCGTCCTCGGTCAACTTGCCGGTGGTCAGATTGTAGGCCCCCGACTGGTAGATGAGTTGCCCGGCGGCGTTGAAGGCGCGTAGGTTCAACCACATGCGCCGCCCTTCGGGATAGCCGGTGGGCAGCTTGTGGCCCGTCTCGTTGATGACGCGCACGGTGGCCCGCTTTTGTGCCCCGGCCGGCTCCACCGTTAGTTCCAGCGTGGCCGCGCGGCGCAACATGCTCTCGGCCTCGGCCGCCGTCTTGTTCAGCATTGTCGCGTCTTCCGGGCTGGCCAGCCGCCAGCGCGTATCCTGCAGGATGCGCGGAATCCAGGCGTTGCCGCCGACGAAGACGTGGGCCGGCAGGCAGCCGGTGGTATTGCAGTCGCGATAGACGGGCCGGAACGTCGGTTCGGCGGCGTTGCCGGTCTGCCGTGTCATGTGACAGTCCTGGCACGTTTCGATGATGGCGCTGGGCATGGCCCCGGCGAACTGCGGCGCGAAGACGCCGCCCTTGGCGTAGCTGCTGTTGAGCCACTCGTCGTAGGTTCGCTCCAGCGGGAACGTTTGCCCGTTCTGGAACGAGGGTGCGGCCTCGTTGAACTCGTTGGGCCAGTACTGGGCCGGGCCGCCGCCGGGCGGGTTGGTCGTCCAGCTCAACAGCGGGTTGTCAACGTTGTGGCAACTGCCGCACAGACGCGATTCAATGACGGCGTTGCCCCCCTGTCCCTGGAAACGGGCCTGCTTGGCCACGTGGTAGGTAAAACCGGGCAGCGAGAACGGGCCGCGGCGGTTGTCCTGGGGGTCGAGGATGATCATCGCGCTGGCGAAGTGGTTGGTCGGCGGTGGGTTGGTAAGATCGGCGCGAATGGCGGCGTCGAGCGCGGCCACCTCGTCGTTCGCGCCGGGCACAGGGTCAACCATCCGGTGGCACACTTCGCAGGCGACGCCGGCGTCTTTGCCCTGTTCCAGCAGGGCACTGCCGTCGGCCGGGTCGCTGCGCTCGGCATACCAGCCGGCCGGCGCATGACAGCGCAGGCAGAACTCGCCGGCGTCGCTGGCGTCGTCGCCGGCCACAGCGAAGGCGGCCCAGAACAGCGGGTCGCGCCCGGCCTGGCCCATCATGCTGCCGCGCCAGGCATTGTAGATGGGATCGGAGTGACAGGCGTTGCAGCCGTTGGGATCGACAATGTCCACCAGCGGGTGCTCGGTCGAACTCGGCTGCGTGCCGGGCAGGAAGAAGTCATTGCGCGTGGTCGGCAGCGGCAGTTGCGCCGCCGGGCGCGCGCCGTCAACGGGATCGTTCTGCGCGGCGACACGGCCGACGCCCACCACGAGCATGACCAGACCCACGAACAGAAGAAGGACGCCTAGGGCTGACCATGTTGGCGACCGGCGCGGAAGTACAACCGTTGCCCTGTGTTTCTTGGTAGTCATTTTGCTTCGCTCTCCTTCCAGCGGCGCTCCAGCCAGACCAGGGCGGCCACGGCCAAAACGGCGGCGATGCCCCCCACCATGTACCCTTCGGGGATGGTGGCCTGGGTGATATAGAGCGCCATCATACCCAAGATGCCGCTAAAGAGGTAGAGAATCAGCACCGCCTCGCGCGAGGAGAAGCCCAGCCGCACCAGGCGATGGCTGGTGTGGTCGCGGCCGGCCGTGTTGGGGCTGAGGCCGCGCCGCAGCCGCGAGAAGACGACCAGCGTCATGTCGAAGATGGGCAGCCCGAACAGGAAGATGGGAACCATCCAGGTCACAAAGTTGGAGTTGTCGGGGAAGCGCAACTGGATGCCCAGCACCGCCAGCAGGAAGCCCAGAAAGAGCGAACCGACGTCGCCCATGAAGATGCGCGCCGGCGGGAAGTTGTAGCGCAGGAAGCCCAGGCACGCCCCCAGCAGCGCCGCCGACAGGGCCGCCACCAGGAATTGGCCGTTGGTCAGCGCCAGCAGCAGGATGAACGAGGCGGTGACGCCGGCGATGCCCGCGCTCAGCCCGTCCATGTTGTCCAGGAAGTTGATGGCGTTGGTGATGCCCAACAGCCACAGCAGGGTGATGGTGTAGTCGACCACTTCCGGCAGCGGCAGCCGGACGCGAATGCCGAAGCGCGACCAGGATGAGGAAGCCGACGAACTGGCCGGCCAGCTTGGCCCAGGCGGGCAGCGGCCGGTAGTCGTCGATCAGGCCGGTCAGGGCCACGACCGTGGCCGCCAGCAGCACGCCGATGACCGTCGGCTCCGGGTCGCCGCGATAGATGATGAGCACGCCGAGGATGGCCCCCAGGAAGATGCCCGCGCCGCCCAGCAGGGGCATGGGCGTGCGGTGGACTTTGCGCTGCGCCGGGGCGTCCACCAGATCGAGGGCCAACGCCGCCCGCCGCACCCAGGGCAGGCCGGCCAGGGTGATGGCCAGGGCGATGAAGAAGGCAGCGATGAAGGCGATCATGATTCTCAGAGAAGGGAACCACAGATTACGCAGATGTCACAGATTCAAGAACTCGGGAATCTGTGAAATCTGCGTAATCTACGGTTTCTTCTTACTCATCCAGGTCAGCCAGGAACTCCTCGATCAGCGCCGCCGTCCGGTCGCTGGCCGTCACCAGCGCCCCCAGGGCCAGCTGGCGGGCCTCGGCCTCGTCGCCCAGCCCGGCGGCGATCTGCGCCGCCAGGAAGTCGAGTTCGGACGTGGGGATGGCCACGGGATCGTTCAACGCGCGCGCCTGGGCCAGGGCCTCGCCGGCCGCCTCATACTCGCCCAGTTGCCGCCGCACCTCGGCCAACTGAATCCAGGCTCGAATGTTGCCCGCCCCCAGCTGTAGGGCCGTTTCGATGCCCTCGGCCGCGGCGCGGAAGTGCTCGGCGCGCTCGGCCTGGGGCAGCGGGTCGCCACAGGCGATGTAGGCGTCGGCCCGCGCCAGATGGGTCTGGCCGTAGAACGGGTCGATGCTCACCGACTCGTCGTACATGGCCAGGGCGCGGTCGCAATCGCCGACGACCTCCAGCAGCAGCCGGGCCAGTTCGTTGCGAACGACGGAGTTCTGCGGGCTGAGGGTCAGGGCGCTTTCGTAGTAGTTTCCGGCCATCTGGAGCCGTTCGCCCAGTGCGTCGGGGTCGGTCGTGGCCGCATACCAGCGCGCGCTAAGGCGGGCCAGGTTGGCCGTGTGGTCGGTGTTCAGCGGGGCGATGTCCTGAGCCTGTAGCAGCAGCGTCTCGGCGCGGGTCAGCAACTCCGTCTTCTCGGCCGCGTCGTCGCTCACGGCGGCCCGTTCCAGCAGGGCGCGCCCCAGGAACAGATAGTAGAAGTCCTCCCGCGGCGCGCGGGCGATGGCCTGCTCATAGATGGCGATGGCCGCGTCCCAGGCCTCGCGTGCGGCGGCCGGGTTGGCGCTGCCGGCGCGTGTGGCCTGATTGTCGAATGGCCGGCCGCGCTTGTAGATCATATCGGCCTGAACGCCGCGCACGTTGACGAACGCGCCCAGCGCCAGCGCCGCGACCAGCAGCGTCGCCAGCGCCCCAAAGGCCAGCGGGCGCGGCGCGGCGCTCAGTGGCCGGCGGCTCTCCACCGGCGCGGGCCAACTGACGGCGAAGGACAGAAACAGCAGCATCAGGAAGAAGAAGATATAGAACGTCGTCAGCAGCCCGGCGACCTGCCCCGCTTCCAGGGCGCGCAACTCGACCGCGCTCTGCGTCGCCGCGCTGCCCTGATAGAAGAGGGCGGAGCGGTAGCGCATAGCGTGGAAGAAGGTGAACAGGAAGCCGGCGGCCAGCGAGGCGGGCACGACCACGGCCAGCGGTGGCAGCGCCTCACCGCCGCCGTCCCACAGTAGCCACAGCAGGGCCAGCCCACCGGCCAGCAGGATCAGCGCCGGCACAAGCCCGCCGGCGATGAGCACCGGCAGGGCCAACGCGGCCAGCGTCAGGCCGACGATTCGGCCTCGACCGCCCGCCGACGGCCAGCCGAGCAGTAAGATGACCGCCACCGCCGCGCAAGCCGACGCGCCGATGAGGGCCAGGCTTTGGCCCATCGCCGCCGTCAGCGTCGGCGCCGGCCGAGCGAAGTAGGCCACCACGCCGGCCACAGCCAGCGCGCCCAATAGCCCGGCCGCGGCCCGGCGACGGCCGGGTGAGCCGCCGCCAGCCGGCAGCGGCAACTCGCCGCTCTTGACCATCTCGCTCAGAAAGACCAGCCAGCCCAACCCCCAGGACAGCACAAACAGCGACAGCACGTAGGGCGACTCAGCGAAGTCGGCCCGCGCGTTCTGGACGAGCGACTGGCGGAAGACCTCGCCCGCCGTCAGGTCGGCCGGGCCGGCGATCTCCTTGCCCGGCGGCAGGGCGTAGGTGACGAAGCTGTAGCCGAGGATGCCCAGCATCAGGGTGAGCAGCAGGCCGGGCACGAGCAGCTTGCTCCAATTGCCGGACGCGGCCGGCGCGGCCGGGGCGGCCGCGGCCTTGCGCCGCCGCCGGTCGGCTTTGGCGACCACCGGGACTAGCTCAGCGTCCGGGATGGTAGCCGCCTGCCGGGCGCGCACGCCGGCCAGAGCCAGCATCAGCGCGGCGAAGACGAAGAAGTACAGCCGCGTGGCCGAGATGGCGATGCCGAAGTGAATCTCGACGTAGTGGGCCAGCACGGCGGCGACCAGGCCGTTCATCAGCAGCCGGTCGGCGGCGAAAAGGCGGGCGGTGGCGTCATCGGCCGACGGACGGCCAAAGAGCGCGTGGTAGATGAGGTAGACGACCACGCCCAGGATGACGCCGATGGGCACGGCCACGCCCAGATAGATCGGCCCGGCCACCAGCAAAGCCACGACCGCCGCCAGCAGCGCCCCGCCGACCCACAGGCCGGTCAGCACCCACGTGTCGCGCCGGCCGGCGACGACGCCCAGATAGCGGAAGGCGAAATGAACGACGCTCAGATAGAGCGCCTGCCAGGCCAACAGGCCAAACAGGCCGGTGATGACCAGCGCGTCGAACGTCTCGTTGTGGGAGCGGTCGGGCGAGGCGTTGCGCGCCTCCACCGTGGCCAGTTCAGACGGGTAGAAGCGGTTGTAGGCGACGTACATCGTCTCCGGCCCGTAGCCCAGCAGCGGACGGAGCCAGTTAAACGGGTCGGTTCGCCCGTCGGGGTACTCCAGCGGCGTGTGGGGGGAGATGAGGTCAACGACTCCTTCCCAGATGAGGACGCGCACCCGGCCGCTCTTCTCGCGCCCGGTGGTGTTGGTGGGGTCCAACATGCGGCCGTAGGAGCCGATGGTCGGCAGTTCGCGCCACTCGTCCAGCACGTCGAAGACGCCGCCGGCGAGGGGCACGCCGCGCAGCCCGGCGGTGCGCTCGGCGGGCACGTTGAACAGCAGCAGCCAGCCGGCCATGAAGACGGTCAGCAGAATCCAGGCCAGCCATAGCCAGCCCCGGCCGCGCCGCAGGGCCAGCAGGGCGAAGATGGCCACCACCGACAGAGCGACGATGCCGAAGAAGAAGGCGAACGCCGCCAGCGGCCCGACGGCGGCCGACACGACCGGGCTGAGCAGCAGGGCCAGCAGCGCCGGCAACAGGAAGAGAAACCCCAGCAGCGCGTCGCGCCGCCGTCGCCCCTCGCCCGCGCCGCGCAAGGAGACGAGCAGCACCAGCATGAACGAGAATAGCCCCACGGCCAGACCGATCAGCGGCCCGCGGCTGCCCGACCAGTAGATAGTCAGCAGTTGGATGGCCAGGATGAAGAGGTAAGCCGCGGCGCGGACGATGTCGGCCCCGGACATGCGCTCGTCGCTGAGGATGCTGCCCAGCGCTTCAACGATGCGCCCCAGCGTCAGCGGCACGACCATGATCAGGTAGGCGGCGATGAAGATGGCGTTGCCCATGTGGCCGGCCACGCGGGCCTGCACGTCGCCGCCCCAGGGCAGCGGGTCGTGGCCGAAGTGCTGGATCATGCCGTAGAGGGCGACGGGGATGCTGGTGACGATGGCCGTGCTGACCACGCGCCGCACCTGTTGCGGCGTGCGAATGGTGGCGGCCATCAGGGCGAAGATGACGATGGTGGAAAAGGTCGTATACGTCCCCTGCAGGCGTTGGTAGGAGCCGATCCAACTGACGCGCGGCGAGATGGAGAACAGCGTGGACAGGGCGTAGACCAGCACCAGGGCCAGCACGGGCAGCACCAGCGGCCGATGCCAGATGGCCGCGGCGTTGCTCGGCCGCAAGCGGCCCAGGTCGCGCCAGGCGCGGGCGTCAACGAGGCGCACCAGCCACACGGCCGACAGCACCAGGGCCAGCGAGCGCAGCAGGGCCAGCTTATCCGGCTCGAACACGCGCTCGGAGTGGATGTTGAAGAAGAGTGGAATGGCGAGAATGGCGACGAGCCAGCCGGCTTCCAGCAGCCCGTCGCACCAGCGTGAGAGTCGAGAGTCCATCGGCCCTAAGAATAGCATAGATCGGCCGTCTGCCGAATAGGACACAGCCAGGAAGAAACCACAGATTACGCAAATTCCACAGATTTCCCCCAAATCTGTGGAATCTGGGCAATCTGCGGTTTCCCGATCTCCCGGTGCTTGTTGCCGCCGCTGGCGATCTTGGCTACACTTTCGCGCCTATGGAACCGCTGCCCGTTGACGTCTTTCAGCTCCAGCGCCGCGACCCGGTGGCGTGGACAGTGCTTCTATCCCGCGTGCCGGAGTTGGCCGACGTCATCGTCACCGCTGTCAATGCCGAACCGCTGTGGGATACGGCGCTGGTCACGCCCGGCCGGGCCAAGGTGGAGCGCGCCCACCACATGCGCCGCTACATCCTGACCCTGGCCGGTAGTTCCGACCCCATCTCCTTCATCGCCAAGCAGACCAACGCCGCCGAGGCGCTGGTCTACCAGGCGTTGGGCGATCCGGCGGCCACGGGCATTGTGCCCTGTCACTACGCCCACGTGGACGGCGACGCCGGCTGGGTGATCCTCGCAGACGTGCCCGACCACTTCCCGCCGGCGACGTGGCAGCCGCAACACGCCGACGCGGCCATCGCCACGCTGGCCCGCATCCACGCCGCCCACTGGCAGACGGGCCTCGCCGGCGACGCCACGCTGCCCCACTTCCTGCACCGCCCGGAAGGGCCGTACCCGTGGGAGGCGCTGCAACGCGATCACCTGCCGCTGTTCGAGGACGGCCCGGGGGCCATCCTCTCGCGCCACGCCGTGCGCCACGCCGGCCGGCTGGCTCCGCGGCTGCTGGAGGCGGCCAACGGCCTGGTCGTTTTGCGCGATCTGGGCGGCTGGCCGGGGGTGTTGGGCGAAAGCCATCTGGCGGCGGCGGCCGACCTGCTGGACGACCCCGTGCCGCTGCTGGCCGCGCTCGATGACCTGCCCGACACGCTGCTCCACGGCGCGCCCCACCCCGGCCACTGGCGGCTGACGCTCTTCGAGGAGCAGTACCTCATCGACTGGTCGACCGCCCAACTAGGGCCGGGCGTGCTCGATCTGGTGGGCTTCCTGGAGCGCTACCCGCTGCTCTACGACCGCTCCGACGACCAGACGGGCGAGGAGGCCCGGCCGCGCCTGCGCCTGCGCGACGTGTCGCCGCTGTTCGAGGAGACGGCTATCGACACTTATCTGCTGACGCTCTCGGTCGAGATGGGGCGGCGCTTCTCGGCCCGCGCCTTTCGCGCCGCCGTGCCCGCGGCGCGCTGCCTCCACGTGCTGACGACGTGGTTTCCCTTCTTCGCCCAGTGGATCGACGACATGCCCGGCAAGTACGTCTGGCAGCGGGTCAATCGCCTCAGCGAAGCGGAGTTGGCCCACTACCACGTCGGGCCGATGGCCGGGATGCGCCCCTATCTGGCCGGGGTGTTCGAGCGCTTCCTGCGCGCCTATCGCAGCCTCTAATCCCCGTAGCGCGATTCTCCGAATCGCGCCTTCTAACTCGCACGACGCGATTCGGAGAATCGCGCACCACTACAACCAACCAGCCTGAATTGCGTATAGCCCTTTGATTATGGACGCACTCGGTGAAAGCATTGCCCTTCTGATCGTCGTCATCGCCTTCGGTGTCGGCTTGCTCGGCTCCTTTATGCCCATTCTGCCCGGCACGCTCGTCGTCTGGGGCGCGGTGCTCTTCTACGCCTGGCCGGTGGACGGCTTCGACACGTTCTCGCCGTGGGTGTTCGCGCTGATCACCCTTGTCGGCCTCGTGGCCGGCACGGCCGACATCTGGCTGCCCATGCTGGGGGCCAAGAAGACCGGCGCGTCGTGGCGCACATTAGTGGTCGGTTTGATCGGCGGGGTGGCGGGCACGTTTCTGCTACCATTGCCCATATTCGGGACGGTGATCGGCTATGGCGCGGGCATCCTGCTGGCCGAGTACGTGCGACATGGCGCCTGGCGACCGGCCTGGCGGGCCACGTTGGGCGGTGTGGTTGGCTGGGGCCTCAGCGCCGCCGTCGAACTGGCCGGCGCCGTCATCATGATCCTGCTCTTCTTCACCCAAGCGTAGCTCCCGGAGCAGTTGTTGTTGTCGCTTTGTGTCGCGGGTGCAACTTGCGCCCCGCGGATGTGTGAGGCTGGTGTTGATGGAAGAGTTTTTGCAGAACTTTGGGTTGGTTTTGTTGGGTGTGATGGGCGTGGCCGGCATTCTGGCGCTCATCCTGCTGCTGATCATCATCATTCAGGTGCGGCGCATCCACGTGCCGCCCGGCGCGGGTTTCAGCGAGACGCTGCTCTATACCCCCTTTCTGGTCGTCCTGTTCCTCGATGTCCTCGACCTGGCGCTCGACTTCCTGTCCGCGCCCATCGCCTGGATCGTCCTCGACCGGCTGGGGCTGAAGGGGCTGCGCGGCATCGCCACGGTTGAGTCGTTCGTGCCGTTCACGCAGATGATCCCGACGATGACGATGGCCTGGATTGGCGTGCGGCTGCTGGGCCGCGAGCGGTTCATCGAGCAGCGCCCGTACGACCCACAACGATAGGTAGGGGTGTTGCTGTAGGGGCGGGTCTGAGACCCGCCCCCTACGAAGGTTGTGTTGCTGTAGGGGCGGGTCTCAGACCCGCCCCTACGTTTAGGGGGCAGTCAGGGCCGGCAGGGCCAGATAGAACACACTGCCCTCGCCCGGCGCGCTCTCGCACCAGACGCGCCCACCGTGCAGGTCGGCAATCGACTTGACGATGGCCAGCCCCAGCCCGGAGCCGTGAATTCGTTCGGCCGCGTCCTGCCGGCCACGGTAGAACTTCTGGAAGACGTGGGGCAGGTCGGCCGGGGCGATGCCGGGGCCGCGGTCGCGTACACTGAGCACCACCTCCTCCCCCTCTTGTTCGGCCCGCAGCACCACCGGCCCGCTATCGGGCGCGTACTTCAGCGCGTTCGTGACCAGATTGGTGAGCGCCCGCCGCAGCAGCGTCGGGTCGGCCTTCACCGGCGGCAGGTTGGGCGCGACCTCGATCACGAAGCGGATACCCCGCATTTGCGCCGGAGAAGCGTACTCGTGGGCCACGTCGTCCAGCACGTCGCCAACGTGCAGCCGGTCTAACTGCGGGCTGGTGACGGCGCGCAAATTGGCCATCTCCAGCAGCCCCTCGACCAGGATCGACATCCGGTCGATGCCGGTCATGATCTTGCTGACGTATTCCTGTTCCAGCGCCGGGTCTTCGGGCAGGGGTAGCAGGCCGGCATAGTTGCGCATGTAGGTCAGTGGGCTGCGCAGATCGTGGGAGATGCCGTCCAGAAACTCCGACTTCAGGCGATCCACCTGTTTCAGTTCGGTCACGTCTTGCAGCACGGCCACGCGGCCGATGACCTGCCCTTCGCCGGTGGTCACGGTCGAGACGGCGGCCAGGAAGTCGCGGCCGTCGGCGGCCAGTTCGAGCCGGTTGTCGGTCGCGCCGCTCGCGTCGGTCAGCCGCCGCGTCAACTCCCGGCCGGCGGCGCTACTGGCCAGCGCGTCGGTCACCAGGCGACCGACGACTTCGGCCGCCCGCAGGCCAAAGGCGCGCTCCATGGCCGGATTGAGCAGCAGCACGCGGTCGGTCTGATCGGTCACGATCACCGCGTTGGGCGTGCTGGCCAGCACGGCCGCCAGGCGGCGACGCCCGCCCTCGGCCGCGGCGAACAGGTGGGCGTTCTGCACCAGCACCGCGGCCTGCCCGGCCAGCGTCCGCAGCAGATTGCGCTCATCGCTGTCGAAGTAGTGGGGCTGGCGATAGCCGAGGTAGAGCGCCCCCTGATACTCGCCGGCCAGGCGCAGTGGCAGGGCGAACAGCGCGCCCACGGCCGGCGCGGTCCCCAGTTCGGCCTCGATCTCGGCCGCGCTGGTCAGCCCCAGTTCGTCGGCGGCGCGCATCCGGCGGACAATGGCCCGGTCGAGCACGGCCAGCGCCTCGGCCGCCGGCCCTTCGGCAAAGGCCAGCGGGGCCGGGCCGTTGGGATTGCGGATGACGGCCCGCGCCCCGGCCGCGCCCGTGCCGCGCAACACGCCCTGCAGGACGGCGGTCATGCCCTCGCTCAGATCGACCGTCGCCGCCACGCCGTTGCTGACGCCCAGCAGCAGCGACAGCTCATCGAGCCGCTGGCGCAGGGCGCGCTGCATCTGCGAGAAGGCCAGACTCAACTGGCCGATCTCATCCTCGCGCCGGTTGCGCACCGGCCGCTCCAGCCCGCCGCCGCCGGCGATGGCCCGCGACGCCTGGCTGATCTCGCCGATGGGCCGGGCAATGGCCCGCCCCAGACCGCTGACGTAGACGAAGAACAGCCCGCTGACGGCCAGCAGCAGCAGCGCCAGCGGCCCGACGACGCCCAGCGCGTCGCCCAACACGCGCGCCTGGGGTACGACGGCCACGGCCCGCCAGCCGCTTTGGGGCACGAGGGCGTAGGCCACTAGTTGGCGCGCGCCGTTGGCGTCGAGCGTCTCATAGACAGCCTGTCCGCCGGGCAGAGTCATGAGCTGCTGGTCGGTCGTGGGCGCTTTCCAGAGCGGGGCGGCGTCGGCCGCTCCGGTACCGGCGACGACTCGCGACTGCTCATCGACTAACAATCCGCCCGCGCCGCCATCGGGTTGAAGGCTGGCGGCCACTTCGGCCAGCGCCGCCGGGGCCACACGGCCGAGCAGCGCCTCATCGCCGCCGGCCCGTGGCAGGGCGAGGCTGACCTGTGGTCCGTCGGCCGTCGGCTCCACGCCGAAGCGCGCCTCGCCGGCGGCCAGCGCGGCGGCGACGAGTTCGCTCTCGGCCGCTGATAGGGTCGTCTGTCCGCCGTCGCTGCTGGCGACGAGCGTCTCGCCGATGACGGCGATGCGGCTGAGTTGCGGCGCGGCGCGTTGTAGGCGGCCCAGGGCGGCCGTGCGCACTTGCGGGTCGGCGTCGGCCAGAGCGGCGTCGGATTGGTAGGCGGCCAGGGTGGCCACCAGATCGGTCTGCCACGCGCCCAGGCGCACGGCAGTCGCGTCGGCATTGGCCGCGATCTGCGCTGCCGCCGCCCGCCGGCCGGCCCGCGCCGACAGCCCCAGAGCCACCAGGACGCTGAGGAGCAGGAGGACGGCGGCGAAGGCGACGAAGGCGGTGGTCAGTTGCCGCTGCAGGGTGCGCTTGAACGGTGAGGGGACGAGGCCGCGCTCCGGCCGCCACTGGGGGGCCATCCACAGGATGAAGCCGGCCAGTAGACCACTGACCGCGCCCTCCAGCAACAGCGGCGCGGCCGAGGCCAGGCCGAGAAACAACCCCAGGTCGAGCGCGGCCAGCAGACCGGCCCGCGGGGCCACGTCGGCCACTGCGCCCAGGAGGATGAAAGCGACCCACATCAGGCGGCCGAGCGGCCCGGCCACGGCCGGCCGGCGCAGCGCGCGGAACAGGCGACCGGCGTAGTTCTGCTGCATGAGCCAGGCCGACGCGCCCGCGGCCAGACCCCCGGCCACAATATCGACCGGCGCGCCCGTCTGGCCGATAGCCCGGCCCAGCCCGGCGCAGAGGCCGACGAGGATAGCCGCCGGGACGTTGAGCGTCGCCCCGGCCAGGAGAGTGGGCACGGCGGCCAAGAGGGCCATGACCGCCGTGGCCGAATGCTGGCGCAGCAGCGGGTTGGCCCAGGGCAAGGTGATGGGCAGCAGTTGGCTGAGGGCCAGCGATGCCAGACACAGCCCGGCGAAGGCCAGCCACTGCCGGCGGCTCATGGCCCGCAACGTGGCTGGGGCGCGCCGACGATAGAGAAGAGCCAGCAGCCCGGCCGCGGCCAGCAATAGGAAGGCAACCGCCAGGGGGCCGTCCAGCGGCAATAGCCCTAACGGCCCGACTCCCCAGATGTTGGTGGGCGTGCTCACGTGCTCGATACCCGCCTTCCACTACGCCGAATCTGGGCCGATACTCCCGCCCCCTGGCGATACATGGTCGTTCCGAGCAGTATAGCAGCCGCGGCGGGATTTGTCATTCGTAGACCTCAGAGGTCTGAGACCTCTGAGCTCTGGCTGTTTGTCAATTGCCCGCCACTCTACTATGATAGCGTCCCCATGGATACGCGCCGCCGGACCTATGCCATTCTCATCGGCATCATCTTGCTCACCATTCCCTGTTACGTGTCCGGCATCGCTCTGCTGGCGCGCGCGCCCAACCGGGGCGAAGCCACGCCGACGGCCGCAGCGCCCACCGAGACGCCCTCGCCGACGCCGACGCGCCTACCGCCGTCGCTGGTCACGGTGACGCCACCCGGCACGCCCACGCCCCAGGCCACCGGCACCGCCTCCATCACGCCGACGCCCTCGCCGACGACGACGGCCACGCCGACGCAGACGCCAACGGCCACGCCCACCCAAACGCCAACCGCCACGCCAACGTTTACGCCGACGCCAACCGAGACGCCAACGCCGACGCCGACGCCGACCGAAACGCCGTCGCCCTCGCCCTCACCGACGCCGACCGAAACGCCCTCCGCCACGCCAACCGAGACCCCGGGCGCGACGACGACGGCGACGCCCACCGCCACGCCAACGGCCAGCTCGGCGGCGACGAATGAGCCTTAAACCTTCCCAGTTGAGTTGCTTTCATGGAAACGTTCGATTTACTCAAACGCCTGACGGAGACGCCCGGCCCATCCGGCAACGAGGCGGCCGTCGCCGCCGTGGTCGAAGAGTTGTGGCGGCCACTGGTGGACGAGACGGCCATCGACCGCGTCGGCAGCCTGGCGGCCACCAAACGCGGCGCGGGGCCGGAACCGCGGCCGACCATTCTCCTGGCCGCCCATCAGGACGAGTTGGGGCTGATGGTCACGCGCATTGTCGACCAGCACGGCCAGGGCTTCCTGCGGCTGACCAACCTGGGCGGCGTCGACCGGCGGCATCTGCTGGGGCAGACGGCCGTCGTCCACGGCCGCGAGGCGCTGACCGGCGTGCTGGGCGGCCTGCCCGATTCGCTGCTGCCCGAAAAGGCGCGCGGTCAGGCCTATAGCTACGATAACCTGGTGCTCGACGTGGGCCTGCCCACCGAGCGGCTGCGCGAACTGGTGTCGGTCGGCGACTTCGTCAGCTTCCGCCAGCCGTTGCGTCGCCTGCACAACGGCCGCGTGACCGGCAAGGCGCTCGACAATCGCGCCTCGCTGGCCGCGGTGACCATTTGCCTGGAGCGCCTGCAAGGCCGCCGCCACACGTGGGACGTGGTGGCCGTGGCCACGGTGCAGGAGGAGACGGCCTACATCGGAGCCTACACCAGCGGCTACGCCCACCAGCCGGACGTGGCCGTGGCCATTGACGTGGCCCACGCCAAAGGGCCGGGGGCCAACGACAGCGAGTTGAGCGAACTGGGCGGCGGGCCGCTGCTGGGGATGGGGGCAGAGATTCACCCGGCGGTCTACAACGCTCTGCGCGACGCGGCCAAGGCGCTGGAGATGAGCGTCGGCGTGGAGCCGAACGCCACCGGCCGCGGCACCGACGCCTACGCCCTGCAAACGGCGCGCGCCGGCATTCCCACCGGGCTGATGCTGATCCCGTTGCGCTACATGCACACGATGGTCGAGACGGCCGACCTGAACGACATCGAGCGCGCCGGCCGGCTGCTGGCGGAGCTGATCGCCCGCCTCGACGACACATTCCTGCCCGACCTGCGCGAAGAGTTGATGCGGCCGGACAAGCGCAAGGACGACAGCCAATGAACGAACTGCTGCGGCAATTGACGGAGGCCACCGGCGTCTCCGGCGCGGAGAAGGAAGTCCGGCTGCTCATCCGCGATCTCATCGCCGACCACGTCGATGAGTGGTCGGTCGATACGATGGGCAATCTGCTGGCCACGCGGCGCGGCACGGGCGAAAGCGACCTGCGGGTGATGGTTGACGCCCACATGGACGAGGTCGGCCTGTTGGTGGTTGAGATCGAGGGCAACGGGATGCTCAAGTTCGTGACCGTCGGCGGCTTCGACGACCGCGCCCTATTGGGCAAAGTCGTCCAGGTGGGGCCGCAGAAAGTGACCGGCGTCATCGGCGCGCGGGCGGTGCATCTGCTCAAGTCGAATGAGTACAGCAAGGTTGTCAAGCGCGACGCCATGCGCATCGACATCGGCGCCAAGAACAAGGACGCCGCCGCGGGCAAGGTCAAGGTGGGCGACTACGCCGCCTTCGTGACGCCCTATGAGGAGAGCAGTGCGCCCGGCGGCCGGACGGCCATCGGTAAGGCGTTCGATAACCGCGCCGGTTGCGCCGCGCTGATCGAGCTATTGCGCGGCGAGCGCTACCCGTTCGACCTAGTGGCGGCCTTCACGGTGCAGGAAGAGGTCGGCTTGCGCGGGGCGGAGGTGGCCGCCTACCGCGTCCGGCCCGACGCGGCGCTGGTGCTGGAGTGCACCCCGGCCTTTGACCTGCCCAACGAGAAGGACGTCAGCCCCAACGTCGCCCTGGGCCAGGGGCCGTCGATCTACGTCATGGACGCGCGCACGATGCAAGACCCGCGCCTGGTGGCCCACCTGACGCGCACGGCCGACGCCCACGCCATCCCCTACCAGATTCGCCAGCCGGGCGGCGGCGGAACCAACACCGGGGCCATCCAGCGCGCCGCGGCCGGCATCCCCGTGGCCACGATAGCCGTGCCCGGCCGCTACGCCCACACGCCGACGTTGATGATCAGCCTCGATGATTACGACAACGTCGTGCGCCTGGCCGACGCCGCCCTGCGCGGCCTGACGGCCGACATTGTGCGCCGTTGATGCGGAAGAAAGAAACCACAGATTTCACAGATTGAAGAGATATGATCCGCAGATTGGGCAGATTAGGCGTTTTCGAAGGACGCTCTCTTCTTAAATCTGCCTAATCTGCAATCTGGCATCTCTTATCTGTGGTTACTCTCTATATGAGACACGCTATGAACGACTTGATTCGCTCTCTGGTGGAAGCCTTCGGCCCGTCGGGCTTTGAAGATGCGGTGCGCGACCTGATTCGACCGCTGGTGGAGCCGCACGCCGACGAGGTGTCGGTGGACGCAATGGGCAACCTCATCGTGCGCAAGCGCGCGGCGGGCGAAAACCCGCTCAAGGTGATGATCGCCGCCCACATGGACGAGATCGGCGTCATGGCCACCCACGTCACCGCCGAGGGCTTCCTGCGCTTCACCAACATTGGCGGCGTCGGCCCGCACACGTTGCTGGGCGGGCGGGTTCGCTTCGCCGACGGCACGCTGGGCGTCATCGGCGCCGACCGCAACGACGACCGCTCCGCCATCCACCCCCTCAGCAAGCACTTCATCGACGTGGGGGCGACGAGCCGCGACGACTGCCCGGTGCGCGTGGGCGACGCGGCCCACTTCGAGCGGCCGTTCGTCGCCCAGGGCCACCGCCTGACGGCCAAGAGCATGGACGACCGCATCGGCTGCGTGGTGGCCATCGAGGCCCTGCGGCGGCTGCCGGCGACCGTACCCCACGACCTTTACTTCGTGTTCAGCGTTCAGGAAGAGGTGGGCACGCGCGGGGCGGAGGCGGCGGCCAACCGCATCCTGCCCGACGTGGGCATCGCTCTCGACGTGACCCTGACCGGCGACGTGCCCGAGGCGCGGTCAATGAGCGTGCGTCTGGGCGATGGCCCGGCGATCAAGGTGCGCGACAGCGGCATGATCGCCCACACCGGTCTGGTGCGGCTGATGCGGCAGCGGGCGGAGGAGGCGGGCATCACCCACCAGATGGAAGTGCTCGACGGCGGCTCGACCGACGCGCGGCCGATGCAGGTCGCCGGCCCCGGCTGCGCCGCGGGCTGCATCTCCATCCCCTGCCGCTACGTCCACACCCCCAGCGAGACCGTTGACGCCCGCGACGTGGAAGGGGCGGTGCAACTGCTGGTGGCCGTGCTGAGCAACCCAATCGAACTGTAAGAAAGTCTCACGCAAAGACGCAAAGAACGCCAAGCTCAGAATCCTTCTGAGCTTGGCGTTCTTTGCGTTTGCGTCTTTGCGTTAAATCTGTTGCAGGCGCAATAGCGCGGCTTGCAGGTCGTCGGGCAGTTCGGCGGTGATGTGCAGTTCCTCGTCGTCCGACAGGCGGCGGAAGGTCAGTTCGGCGGCGTGGAGGAAGTGGCGGCTGAGGCCGAGCGGATCTTTGCGACGGCCGTAGAGGTGGTCGCCGACGACGGGGAAGCCAATGTAGGCCAGGTGGACGCGAATCTGGTGCTTGCGGCCGGTGTGGGGGCGGCACTCGACCGAGGTGTAGGCGTTGGCAGCCGTGCCCGCGCCGTAGTAGGTCAGGGCGCGATAGGCGGTCTGGGCCGGGCGGGCGTCGCCGCGCGTCGTCGGCACGACGGCCATCTTCTGCCGGTGGCGCGGGTCGCGGCCGATAGGCGCGTCGATGAGCGCCTCCGGCGGCTGGAGGCTGCCGTTGACCAGGGCCAGATAGACCTTGGCCACGGTGCGGTGCTTGAACTGGTTTTGCAGATACCAAAGGGCGTGATCGTGCTTGGCGGCGACGATGAGGCCGCTGGTGTCCTTGTCCAGCCGGTGGACGATGCCCGGCCGCCGCTCGCCGCCGACGCCCTCCAGGTCGGGGCAGTGGGCCAGCAGGGCGTTGACCAGCGTGCCGCCTTCGTGGCCCAATGACGGGTGGACGACCATGCCGGCCGGTTTGTTGACGACGATCAGGTCGCGGTCTTCGTAGCGCACGTCCAGCGGGATGTCCTCGGCCTGGACGACGGCCTCGACCACCGCCGGCACGGTGGCCACCAGCCGCTCGCCGCCCTCGATGCGGTAGCTGGGGCGGGCGCGCTCGCCATCGACCGTGACCAGCCCCTCGCGGATGAGCCGCTGCCACTGCATCCGCGACAGATCGGGCAGGGCGGCCGTCAGGGCGCGGTCGAGGCGTTCGCCGACAGCTTCCAGCGTCAGTTCTACCTGGCGTTCGTTTGTATCCATTGAATTGCCGTTGGGCCGGGCTTCCGGCAGTGGCTATTGACTATCGGGCAGATCGGTCAGGTCGGCGGCGCCGGCCTCGGCCGCGGCGCGTTTGGCCGCTTCCTCGCGCCGGATTTCGCGCCAGTAGGCAAAGGCGAACAGGATGACGCCGCTGACGATGGCCAGATCGGCCAGGTTCCAGATGTACCATGGGCCGGTGTCGATGAAGTCGGTCACGTGCCCCTGGCGCAGCCGGTCGATGAGGTTGCCCAACGCGCCGCCCAGTTGCAGCCCCAGAGCGACGCGAATGGCCCACTGGTTGCCGGGCAGGGTCAGGTTGAAGTAGACGATGGCCCCGGCGACGACGACGGCCAGGGCGGCGAAGAACATGCCCGTGCCCTGGAACAGGCCGAAGACCGCGCCCGTGTTGGCGGTGTGGACGATGCGGAACACGCCCTCCAGCGCCGGAATGGGCGCCCAGACGCCGTAGAGCGGGATGCGCGTCTCGACCAGGTACTTGGTCACCTGGTCGGCCAGCAGGACGAGGGCCATGATGATGAAGGGCAGCAGCTTCTCGCCCCAGCCGGCGCGGGGCGGGTTGGCCTGTTCGGGTTCGATCATGGGGTGCATTGTACCAGCCGCTTGAGGGATGGCGCAACCTACCCGGTGCGTCGCCTCCCGGTGCGTCGCCCCCGGTGCGTCGCACTTTCTGGAGTGCGTCGCACCTTCTCACGCAACGAGAAGGTGCAACCCACTCAAGAAAGTGGGATGCACCACGGCCGTTCGGCGACGACGACCGTGACGAAACTCTCACTAACCCGTTCTTCGTATAGCCTAACGTCAAAGCCAGGGCCGGACAAGGCCGCCGACCAGAACGCCAGCCGCGCCGCCGGGTCATCGCCGGCCGCGGCGCGCTGCCCGGTGAAGGCGTAGAGCCGGTCGACAAGCGCCCGCAACGGCCGCGGCCCACCCAGCCGCGCTTCGGGCACGATCACCAGCCGCCCGCCCGGCCGCAGCAGGCGATGGACGGCGGCCACCGTCGCCGGGGCGGTGATGTAGGCCGTGGGGAAGGTGGCCAGGACGCCGTCGAAGCTGCCGGCGGCAAAGGGCGCATCCTCGGCGGCGGCCCGCACCACACACGGTTGGGGGCGTTTGCGGCGCGCCAGCCGCCCCATCTGCGGCGACAGGTCGAGGCCGGCAGCGTCGTAGCCGTGGCCGGCCAGCATAGCCAGCATGTGCCCCGGCCCGTGGCCCAACTCCAGCACCCGCGGCCCGCTCAGATAGGGCAGGGCTGCTGCGCCCCAGGCGCGCCATTGGCCGAAGGAGACGGCCCAGGCTACCGCGTCATAGGTCGGGGCCAGGCGCGTGTAGAGCAGGTGGAAGGCGCGTTGCCCCAGCGCCGGGGACAGGCGAAGTGACATCTCAGTCCGGTAGCTGCTGCAAGATGAGCGCCCCCTGCGCCAACTCCGGCAGGGGCAGCGCGCCATCGCGCACCTGGTGCTCGCGGCCGGATAGCACGTCAACGAAGCGCGCGCCGTCGGGCACGCCGGCATCGTGGACCGCTACCAGGCCGGCCGGCCGGGGCGTCTCGCCACGATGGGCGAAGACGAGGACGCGGTCGTCGGCGCTGTCGCGCTGATAGGCGATGGTGTCCGCTTCGCCCAGCAGCAGTTGAAAGCCGCCGCGCTGTAGGGCCGCCGAGTGGCGGCGCAGGCGAATGAGTTCACGGTGGTAGTCGCGCAACGGCCGGTTCCAGCGTGCCTCATCCCAAACCATGCAGCCGCGCGAGTTCAGGCCCGGCGCGTCTTCCAGGCCGATCTCATCACCGTAGTAGAGGCCGGGCACGCCGGGAAAGGTCAACAGCAGGGCCACGGCCAGGCGGTGCAGCGCGTCGTTGCCGCCCAGCGTGGTGCGGATGCGCTTGGTGTCGTGGCTGCCGAGGAGGTTGTACTGCTGCATGGCCACCGCCCACGGGATGGCCGCCAGCCGGCTGCGCCAGGCGTCGACCAAAGCTTTGGTCGGCCAGCGCGGGGCGGCCAACTGCTCGCTGAAGCCGTGGGCCTTCAGGTCATAGCCGCGCAGCCAGTACCACAGCGGCTGGGTGAAGCCGTCGTAGTTCATGACTCCGTGCCACTGGTCGCCCTGAAGCTGGCCGCTGGCGTCGAAGAAGTTCTCGCCCATCAGGTAGGCGTCGGGCCGCGCTTCGCGCACGGCGGCGCGGATGGCGCGGCCGATCTCCGGGCCGATCTGCGTTGCCCCTTGCCGGCCGAGCATATTGGCCACGTCGACGCGCCAGCCGTCGGCCGAAAAGGGTGGCCGTAGCCAGCGACGAAAGACGGCGTCCTCGCCCTCGTAGACGCGCCGCCGCAACTCCCGGCTGCGGTAGTCGAGCTTGGGCAGCGTCCAGACGCCCAGCCAGGTGGCGTAGTCGTCGGGGTGGCGGCGAAAGGTGAAGAATTCGGCCTCCGGCGCGGCGCTGTCGGCCAGGGCGGCCTGGAACCAGGTGTGCCAGTAGCCGCAGTGGTTGGGCACGATGTCGAGCAGGTAGCGCATTCCGCGCGCGTCGAGCGCCCGCCGCAGCGACACCAGGGCCGCGTCGCCGCCCAGATGGGGATCGACGTGGTCGTAGTCGGCCACGTCGTACTTGTGATTCGACAGGGCGGTGAAGACCGGGTTGAGGTAGAGGGCGTTGACGCCCAGTTCGTTCAGGTAGTCCAGCCGGCTCTCGATGCCCGGTAGATCGCCGCCGTAGAAGACGAGCGGGAAGAACTGGTCGGCCGGCGGCGGCGACTCCCACGGATAGGTCGTTGGCCGGTGGCCGCGGTACTCATACTCCTCCGGCCGTGGGTCGGTCGAGGGGTCGCCATTGGCGAAGCGGTCGGGGAAGATTTGATAGAAGACCGACTGCGCCGGCCAGTCGGGCGGGTCATAGTCGGCCAGAATGCGGAAGTCGCTGTGGTCGAGGGGGACGTGGGCCGACGGCCCGGCGGCGCTATAGTGCCAGATGCCATCTTCGGCGTCGAGGATGAAGCGATAGTGAGTGAGCGGCGCGTCGATGAGCAGATCGGCCTCCCACCATTGCGCCGGCGGCTCCGCGGGGCCGCGACGCATGGCGGCCAGCGCCTGCTCGCCGTCGGGGAAGGTGCGCAGGACGACGCGGCGGATGGGGGCCGCGGCCGAGACGCGCAGCCGCAGCCGCACCGTCTCGCCCAGGCGGGGGTGAAGCCGGGCGACGTACTTCTCTGAGCCGTCGTGGTGAACCGAATGCAGCCAGGTTGGAAGGGACATGGCATGACTGGGAGCGTGCAGGTAGGGCGGGTCGGTGACCTGCCCCGACGATAAGGTGTGGGCCGGTAGGGGCGGGTCGCCGACCCGCCCTACTGGGCGCGGACGATGAGCAGCGGCCGATCGATACGCTGCAAGACGCCGGCAGCCACGCTGCCGTAGTACACGTCGGCCAGGCCGCCGCGGCCGTGGCTGGCCATGGCGATCAAGTCGGCCGGCAGTTCGGCGGCCAGGCGCAGAATGGTGGCCACGACGGGGCCGTGCTCCACCAGGCCGCGGGCGGCGACCCCCTTGGCCGCCTCGCGCGCGGTCAGGTCGTCCAGGTAGCGGCGCGCTTCCTGCACTTGGTGATCGACGTCGGCGGCGGTGAAGTGCGGCAGACCGCTATAGCTCTCGCTCCGCTCCGGCGGGATGATGTGGGGCAGTTCGATGACGTTGAGGAAGATGACCGACGCGCCGCACAGGCGGGCCAGCTCCTCGGCGTGGGGCAGGATAGCTTCGGCCACGTCCGAGCCGTCGAGGGGGACGAGAATCGTCTTATACATGGTCATTCACATGCGTAGCGCGATTCTCCCGAATCGCGCTACGCATGTGAACGCAGCGCGCGATTCGGGAGAACCGCGCTACGGGTTAGCCTCAGCCGGCCAGATACGCTTCCAGATTGGCCTTGCTGATGCGATAGGCCGCGCCGATCTTCTTGGCCTTCAGTTCGCCGGCGTCGATGGCGGCGATGACGTCGGCCGGCGTCACTTGCAGGATGTCGGCCGCCTGCTCCGGCGTCATCACGTCGGGCATGGGCAGCGGGCCGCCGGTGGCCGGCGCGCCGGTGGCCGGCGGGGGGGTGGTCGCGCCGCCGCCGCCCTGAGCTGCTTGCTGCTGCTGGAGCCACTGCTGCTGCATCTGCTGCTGCTGCATCTGTTGCTGCTGCATGGCGGCCATACCCATCGCGCCGAAGCCGACTTCGCTGAGCGCGCCGCCGGCCGTGTTGCTGGCTGCGGCCATGAGGGCGTCGGCCTGCTGCTTCTGGACGTAGCTCGTGCCGTAGCCCATGTTGGTGACGACCTTCAGCGAGTCCGGGTGCAGCGTCATGTTGATGGCGAACGTCACCAGCGTCATGCCGATGGCGTCGAACTCCTCCTGGAGCAAGGCCACGAGCAGGTCGTTGAGGTCCTTGGTGAAGGATTGGAGTTGCGCCGGGCCGAGATCCTTGGCCGCGGCCAGTTCGCTCAGCTTGTCGGCGATCATGACCGCCAGCATCGGATCGAGACGGGTCTTAATGTCCTGCTGCCGCACGCTCTCGCGGAAGGCGTCCATCGCGTTCAGGAAGCGCCACGGCTCCTTGACCTTGACGACGTAGGTGCCGTTGCCGACGATGGCGCTGGCCCCCGGCATCCGCTGCGGGTGCTCGACGATGACCGGGTTGACCGTGCCCCACTTCAGGGTCATGTCGGTCGTCTTGACGAAGTAGACGTCGGCGGTGAACACGTTGGCCCCGCCGAACAGCCCCTTCTCGAACAGGTCGGTCAGGAAGGGGATGTTCTCGGTCGTCAGGGTATAGCGCCCTGGCTCAAACGTGCCCAAGGCTTCGCCACCGCGGACGAAGACGGCCGTCTCGCCGGGATTGACGATCAGTTGCGAGCCGAGCTTGATGTCGCCCAGCCCACCGCGCGGAAACTTCTGGACGACTTCGTCCCGTCCCCAACCTTCAACAGCTACACGATCCAGTATCTTAGGCATCGCTCATCGACCTCCTGTGCTTACTCTTGAATCTCTTCCTTGCTAATCATGCCACTGACCCCAACCTGATTGAGAACCTCCTGCCGCGAGCCGAAGGACTCGTTGGCCGCGCGCAGGTTAGCGGTCAGGGTGCGGATGGCCTCGTTGATGTCGCCGCTGGCGTGGACGGCCTTGTGCAGGGCGGCCACGTCCACGGCGATCTGATCGGCGTGGCCGAGCATTTGCTCATCGAACTCGTAGAGCCGGGCCAGGTCTTGCTCGTCGACCTTGACGGCGTCGAAGAAACCGGCGTAGCCCTGGGGGGCGTCCTTGATCTTGCTGACCAGGCCCATCAACTGGTTGTCGGCGCGGCCGATCGGCTCGGCGTATTCGATGCCCAGGATGATGTCGCGGCTCAGGTCGTGCTGAACGGCGGCCAGGTCGAGGCGCGTCTGTTGCAGACGGCCGCTGATGGTGTCGCGCAGCAGTTGGTCGGCGTCGCGGCGGCTTTCCTTCTCCATGTAGCCGCGGAAGCCGGGAATCTTGCTGAGCAGTTTGCTCAGGCCGCCCCGCTCGCCGCCGATCATGTCGTACAAATTCTGAACTTCGTCGGTCATCGTCTTTCTCCTTTTCATTGTGGCGCGATTTGTCAAATCGCGCTACGTGTCGTTTCCTGTTCGCGTTACGGCAGGAAGTACTCCGTGCCGCAGAAGGGGCAGCGGATGACCCCCTTGCCGGCCAATTCCAGTTGGCCGCTACAGTTCTTGCAGCGGTCGAGTTCGCGCAACTCGCTGGCCTGGCTGCTATAGAGCGTCCCCTCGGCCCAGTTGATGTAGCCGCTGTAGAGGCCCATGTTGACCAGTTCGTAGATCATGCGCTGCACGTCGTCGCGCGGCGTCTGAAGCTCCAGGGCCAGGTCGGCGATGTTGACCTGGCCGCGGGCCTTGACCATGCCCAGCAGTTGGCGCTGCTTGCCGGCCGTGGCCGCGGTGGCCGCCTCCTGTTGCCCGCGCAGCAGCAGGAACGCGCCAAAGGCCAACTGCGGCAGCGACAGCACCAGTAGACCGAGCACGATGCCCAGCGTCGCCGCGCCGGCGTCCAGGTTGCCCTCGTTGCGATAGACCGTCATCAGGGCCACAACGATGCCCCCGACGACGAGGCCGCCGATGATGAGGATGATGCCTAAGTTCTTGCCCATTGTCCCTCCAGAAGGAGGGGCCAGGTTCCAGGTTCCAGGGGCCAGGGAAGAGCGCTCTTCCCTGGCCCCTGGAACCTGGAACCTGGCCCCTAGCCAAAGCCCGCGCTGCCGCCGCCGCCCGACGAGCCACCGCTGAAGCCGCCGCTAAAGCCGCCACTGAAGCCGCCGCCGCCGCCGAAGCGGCCGGTGCTGCCGGCGTTGGCCGGGGGCGGGGTGCTGCGCATGGTTGAGTTGGCATTGTTGAGCATCCGCGTCAGACCGGCCGACATGCCCGCCAGGCCGCCGGTCAGCCCGCCGGAGATGTCGCCCAGCGACGGCACGCCGCCGCCGACGCTGCCGCCACCGCTGCCGCCCGGCCGCGGCCCGCCCATGATGACCGGCCCCATGCCGCCGCCCATCGGATGGCCCATCGTCGGAAAGGGCACGTACCACGGCGGCATGGGCGTCGTCGCCGCTTGCGAGAAGGTGTTGATATACGCCCGCTCCAAGCCGAAGGCCACGGCATAGCCCAGATACTTCTCAAAGATGTCGCCCGATTGCTCGATGTCGGTGTATTGCTTGATGTTTTGCAGGTAGGTCTTGAACGCCCGCCACTTGGCCGACGCCTCCGCGCCCTTGGCCGTCTTGCGCGGCATGTGGCGGGCGGCGATGAACAGGGCGATGGCCGTGCCGACGATGGCCGCCATCGGGAAGCAAGCCAGCCCGGCGTTGTTGCCCAGGAAGACGCCTAGCAGGAACAGGCTGGCGACGCCCAGCACGAGCACGACGACAGCCAGAATGGTGTAGCTGGTGCGCACGCTCTGCGGCGAGCGCGGCAGCAGCCCCTCGGCCACGAGGGCCTCTTCGATCTGACGCCGCAGTTCGGGGATGGCGCTGTAGAACTTGTTTTGCAGGCTGCTCAGCGAGCGCGTCTCCTCGCCGCGGAAGACGCGGGCCAGGAAGGTGCGCTCGTACTCGCGCAGGTCGCCGTCGGGCTTGGCCGTGCGGGTGTACTCGTAGCCGCGCTTCTCCTTCTCCTCCATCGTCAGATAGCCGCGGTGGGCCAGGTCGATGAGGGTGGAGATGATGTCCTGCATGTCCACCTTCTCGTCGATGAGCGCGCCGACGATGGCCGGCGGCAGGGCGTCGGGCGGCTCGGTCACGTAGTCGGGGACGACGATGCCCAGTTGCGGGTCGCGCCCGCGCAGATACCACAGCAGCAGGACGCCCAGCGGCCCGCCGACCAGCAGCAGCAGCGACAGGGCCAGCACACCCAGGCCAACCACGTCATCGCGCTGCTCAGCCGCCTGCCAGCCGGGCGTTTCGATGGGCAGCAGGCCGTGGGGGAACTGGACGCGCACGTCGAGCTTTTCGCCGGGCATGAGCGCGCGTAGCGTCTCGTAGACGATGGTGCGCTCGTCTTCGCTGACGAAGATCTGCACGTCGGAAGAGGCAGCGTCATTGATGTAGGCTTCGACCAGGTGGTTGTCCGTGCCGGTGAAGCGCTGGGGGTAGACGCCTTCGGGCAGGGTGATGGTCGTCGTGCTGGTGTCGATGCGGGCCGGGGCGTCGCTGGGGATGACCGTCCAGAAGATCTGGTCGCCCGAACCCTCCTCGGCCGTGCCGGCGCGCACCGCGCCGTCAACGACGTAGCTGAAGGTATAGGTATGGGGGCCAAGGGCGGGGTCGAAGTACCAGTTGATGCGCGTCTCGTTGCCCTGGTCGACGACCTCGAACGTGCCCGGCGCGTTGGACGACGACTCGCGGAAGACGAGGTCGCCCTCGCGCACGCTGACGTCGCGGATGCCGTCGTTGTTGCCGGGGCGGCCGACGGGGATGCTGCGGAAGCCGAAGGTGAACGGCGCGCCGGAGAAGTCCAGCGTTTGCGTCTCCGTCACGGCCAGACTGCCGTCGGGCTGGAGAACGACGTCGATGTTCCACTCGGTCCAGTGGAACGACTTGAGTTGGGCCGCGGCCGTGGGGGCCAGGGCCGACACGAGGATGATGAGTAGTAGAGACAGTAGAGTACGTTTGCTGATGGAAGTGATCCTATGCAACATGAATCAACGTCCTTCCCGGCTCACGCCACAAAATGAGGAGACAAAACCATTATAGACGATCTTGTTCTAAATGCCGTCCATTGATTACGTTTTCTTTCAGGGTCCAAGCCACTGATTGGTAATCTCCTCCAGTTGACCGGAGCGCGCCAACCCAGCCAGGGCTTCGTTCAGGCGGCTGTGTAGCGTCCGATCCCCTATACGCACGGCCATGGCGTAGGGTTCCGAGGCGACGGGCGGATCGAGGCGGATCAGGCTGCTTTCGGGGTGGTCGCGCAGGTAGAGACGGCCGCCGACGCCATCGACCAGGGCCGCGTCGGCCGCACCGGCGGTGACGGCCGCCAGAGCTTCGTCCACACTGCCGTAGGTCGCCACGGCCAGGCCCGGCAGGCGGCGCTGCCACGCCTGCGCCTCGACGTGGCCCAGCGCGCCCAGTTCCACGGCCACCGTCCGGCCGTCGAGGCCGGCCATGCCGGCCACGGCCGATCCCTGGCCGACGATGAGCACCTGCCCGGCGTCGAAGTAAGCGTCGCTGTAGGCCACGTCGGCGGTGCGCTCCGGGGCGACGACCAGGGCGGAGATGAGCACGTCCACTTGCCCGGTGGCCAGGGCGTCGTAGAGGCCGTCGTAGCCGAAGTGGGTGAACTGCGGCTCCAGCCCCAGTTCGGCGGCCAGGGCGCGGGTCAGGTCGATGTCCAGGCCGCGCGTATCCGCGCCGTCGGCGGCGGCGAAGGGGGGGAAGGTCGGGTCGACGCCGACGCGCAGCACGCCGGAGGCTTCGATTTGGGGCCAGGTGTCATCGCCCACGCCGCAACCGGCCAGAAGCAGCCCCATAAGGCCGATGACGCGCACCCGCCACCCGCCACCCGTCACCCGCCACTGGCGTGTCTCAATTGCCCGTATAGCTTTGGAGCGCGTCATAGATCGGTTTGGCGACGAATTCGGGCGTCACCAGGGTGAAGTAGTCGGGATAGCTGCGCGTCGGCGCGGGGTAGCGGAAGGCCCACAAGGCCATGACGCGCACGTAGGGCCAGTTGGCGGCGGCGTAGGCCAGCGCGTCGAGGGTGTACTGGATGCGCTGCCCGGGGCGGACGGCCATCGTCCAGCGCGGGTGGTCGTTCCAGCCCGTCTCGGTGACGTAGATCGGCGTGGCCTCGTCGCCATACTCGACCATGATCGCCCGCAATAGCTCCACACGGCGGAAGTTGAGCACGTCGGGCGCGGGTTCGGCGTCGGCCGGGAAGGTCAGGCCATAGGCGTGGGCGGCCAGGCCGTCGAAGTAGTCAGCCGCGCCGGCGTCGTACATGCCGCGCAGGTAGGTCAGGTCGTTGACCGCCCAGGGCGAGCCATCCGGCTCCAGGTTGGGGGCCAGCGCCCCGGCCAGCACGGTCATCTCCGGGTTGGCCGCCTTGACCGCCGGGTAGACGGCGCGCAGCAGGGCGGTGTAGTCGGCGGCTGTCGTCGCCCGGTAGCCCCACTCGAAGCTCAGGTTCGGCTCGTTGCCGACGATGAGGTAGTTGACACGGCCGCGGTAGCGCTCGGCAAAGGCGGCGGCGAAGGCGGCGAAGGCGTCGTAGGCGCTTTCGTCCAGGTAGGTCAGCGGCGTGTCGGGCGGGCGCGCCCAGTCGGGGGTGTAGCCGAGGCGGGCGATGATTGTCAGGCCGTTGGCCTCGGCGTGGCCGACGACCTGATCGATGTGGTCCCAGGCGACGCTGCCGTCCTCGGCCTGGTAGTAGGCCCAGGGGAAGAACTCGACGATCCACGACGCGCCCATCTCGCGCACCAGGCGCAGCGAGCGCTGGATCTTCCACTCCTCGACCTCGTCGGTCAGGCGGGTGTGGACGCCGAGGATGGGCTGGGTGGTCGTCACAGCCTGTGGTGGGCCATAGGTGACCAGCACCGGCGCGGGGCGCAGGGTGGCCAGCAGCAGAGCCAGGGCCAGCAGACGGAGGCCCGCGCCGAAAGTCGGGCGGGGGTGCGGCGTAAGCATGTGGCTAGAGTCTCATGTAAAGACGCAAAGAAAGCAAAGACGCTAAGAATAGGGATTAGGGGCTAGGGATTAGGGATTAGGGAAGAGCGCTCTTCCCCTAATCCCTAATCCCTAATCCCTAGCCCCTTCTGTCGCGAGGCTCTATAATGGGGCGACTTGTACTGTTACATGGAGAGTGGCTATGCGTGTGTTCATCACCGGCGCGACCGGGTTCGCGGGTTCTCATCTAGTCGAGCGGCTTCTGGCCGACGGGCACGAGGTGCTGGCGCTCGTCCACGCCGCGACCAGCCACCAGGGCTTGCCCGACCACCCGCGCCTGCGGCCGGTGGCCGGCGACTTGCTCGATCCGGCGGCGCTGGCCGCGGCGGTGCAGGACGCCCGGCCCGACCTCATCTTCCATCTGGCCGGGCAGGCTTACCCGGCGCGCTCCTGGGACACGCCGGCGCAGACCCTGGCGATCAACACCGGCGGCACGGCCAACATCTTGCAGGCGGCGGCCGCCTATGGCCGGCCGCGCGTGGTCGTCGTCACCAGCGCCGAAATCTACGGCGAGTTGCGCCCCGACGAGTTGCCGCTGACCGAAACCAGCCCCGCCCGGCCGCGCCACCCCTACGGCGTCAGCAAGCTGGCGGCGGGGGAGTTGGCCCGCGTCTACTGGGCGCGCTACGGGCTGCCGGTGGTCGAGGCGCGGCCGTTCAACCACATCGGCCCGCGGCAGGCGCCCGGCTTCGTCGTGCCTGACTTTGCCGCCCAACTGGCGGCCATCCGCCTGGGGCAACAGCCCCCGGTGATGCGCGTCGGCAACCTGTCGGCGCAGCGCGACTTCACCGACGTGCGCGACGTGGCCGCGGCCTACCTGCGGCTGGCCGAGGCCGGGCGGCCGGGCGAGGCCTATCTCATCTGCTCCGGCCGGCCGGTCAGCGTGCAGCATTTGCTGGATACGCTCATCGAACTGGCCGGCGTGGCCGTGGACGTGCAGACGGACGCGGCGCGGCTGAATCCGTCGGACACGCCCTGCCTCTATGGCAGCAACGCCAAGATCGCCGCCGACACCGGTTGGCGGCCGAGCATCTCGTTGCGCCAGTCGCTGGCTGATGCGTTGGAAGACTGGATGTATAGAGTCTAAGAAGGGGTTAGGGATTAGGGATTAGGGATTAGGAACGAACTAGCTGCTCCTAATCCCTAATCCCTAATCCCTAATCCCTAGCCCCTAAAAATGGCTAAGGATAAGGAACGCCTCGACGTACTGCTGGTGGAGCGCGGCCTGGCCGAGACGCGGGCGCGGGCGCGGGCGGCGATCATGGCCGGCGAGGTGCGCGTCAACGGCGAGCGCGTGGATAAGGCCGGCACGCCCGTACCGCGCGATGCCCAAATCGAGGTGGCCGCGCCCATGCCCTACGTCAGCCGCGGCGGCTTCAAGCTGGCCGGGGCGCTCGATACGTTTGGCGTGGCGGTCGCCGGGCGGGTGTGCGCCGACGTGGGGGCCTGCACCGGCGGCTTCACCGACGTGCTGCTCCAGCGCGGCGCGGCCCGCGTCTACGCCATCGACGTGGGGCAGGGGCAACTCGACTGGAAGCTGCGCCAGGATGCGCGGGTGGTGGTGCAGGAGCGCACCAACGCGCGTTATGTCGAGTCGTTGGCCGAGCCGGTCGAACTGGTGGTCATTGACGTGTCGTTCATTTCACTGCGGCTCATCCTGCCGGCCGTCGCCCGCTGGCTGACGCCGGCGGCCGACGTCGTGGCCCTCATCAAGCCCCAGTTCGAGGCCGGGCCGGAGTCGGTGGGCAAGGGGGGCATTGTGCGCGACGCGGCCGTGCGGCGGCGGGTGCTGGCCGACGTGCTCGGCTGGGCGGCGGGCAACGGCTGGGGCGTGAGCGGGCTGGCGCGCTCGTCGCTGGTGGGCACGGACGGCAACGTGGAGTACCTGGCCTGGCTGCGGCCGGGCGGGGCGCCGGCTGACGTGGCGGGGCTGATCGGGTCCGTGGAGTAAGAGGCTCACGCCAAGGCGCTAAGGGGCGAAGGCGCAGAGAAGAAGAATAGCTCACGCCAAGACGCAAAGAACGCCAAGCTAAGAAAGCTTCTTAGCTTGGCGTTCTTTGCGTCTTGGCGTGATTCTTCTTACGGTTGCAGGATTTTGGCGGCGGCCTGGTCGGCGCGGCGGAGGGCGCGCTCCATGGCGAAAACGTCCGGCCCCTTCATGCCCTCCGTCTCCTGCAAGCGGAAGTACTCGCCCAGGGCGCGCTGCCCGGCGGCCACCAGGGCGTCGCGCTTGGCGTCGCTCATGTCGAACTCCGTCGTCTGGTAGCCGCGGGCGGGCAGGCGGCAGACGAACTGCTCGAAGGCGTCGATGACCATCTTGTCGTGGGCCTGGGTGGCAGTGTCGACCAGCCCCTTGATGCGCGCCGCCGGCGGCAGCGAGGACAGCCCGGCGGGGGCGGGGGCGGCGCGCTCCTCGTGCTCGGTCACGGGCAAACTCTCGTCAATGAGCAGGCCCAGCACGCCCTGGCTGGTGCGGTGGCCCATGATGGCCGTCACGTGGGGATCGCTGCTGAGGAACAGCTCGATGGGGAAGTTGGACAGCAGGCCGCCATCGACGATGCGATGGCCGGTCAGCGGGCGGCCGAGGTAGTCGCCCCACTCCGGCTGCCAGACGACCTCCTGCCAGACCAGGGGCAGGCTCATCGACATGCGCATCCCCCAGACGACGGGCACGCCGGGGGCGGTGCGGTGGTTGAGGACGAGCATCCGGCTGTCGGTGGTGTCGGCGGCGACAAGGGACAGTTCACGGCCGGTGGCCTGGTGGAATTCGGCAAAGGTCTTGCGGCTGAGGCCGCGGGCCTGGCCGGTGGGCGTGGCCTGGTCGAGCTTGGCCTGCGCCCATTCAACGAAGGCGTCGGCCGAGAACCAGCCGCCGCGCTCGACGAAGGAGAAGACGTGGGCGAACTCGTCGCGGGTCATCAGGTAGAGGATGATGCGGTCGACGTAGCTCTCGAGCTTGTCCGATACGCCGGGCAGGTCGATGGCCTGGAGGGTCTGGCGGGTGACGCTGCTTTCCAGGTCGGCTTTGGTGAAGGGGCGCGGGCGGCCGAGGAACTGCTGGAAGACGGGCACGCCGTCTTTGTCCTTTTCCTTGAGCGCGTCGAGCATCTCCGCTGTGGAGAGGCCGGCGGCGGCGAAGGTGGCCATGATGGCCCCGGCCGAGGTGCCCAGGAAGCGGCCGAAGGTGTGGCCGCGCCGCTCCAATTCGCGCAGCGCGCCGACGAACACCATCCCCTTGGCCCCACCCCCCTCGAAGACGAGATCGTACTGCATGATGACCCTCCTTTGGCTGACTTTTTTTGGCTGGGGGTATTCTAGCGGGCAGGGAAGAAAGGGGCTAGGTTCCAGGGGCCACATTCCAGGGGAAGAGCGCTCTTCCCTGGAACCTGACCCCTAGAACCTGGCCCCTGGCCCCTTTCCTTCCCGCCCCTTTGCGCTAAACTCCCTGCCAAGGAGCTTTTATGAATGGCAATCGTTTGACGTGGATTCGCGGCCTGGTCATGGGCCTGTTGCTGGCTCTGGGGGGCGTGGCGGCCCATGGCGCCGCCGCCCAGAGCGACCCGGCCGACGCTGCCGGCGCGTTCACCCCCGCGCCGTGCATGTTCGAGGGCATCGATCTGGGGCTGGGCACGCTCGATGGGGCGGCGCTGGGCTTTGAGTGCGGCTACGTCGTCGTGCCGTTGCGCCACAGCGCGCCCGACGGGGCCACCATCCGCCTGCCGGTGGCCATCCGCCGCGCCCCCGGCGGCGCGGCCGACCCGCTGCTGCTGGCCCAGGGCGGCCCCGGCGGCGACGCCTTCGAGGTCTTCTCGCTGCTGGTGCCCAACACGCCCATCGCCGCCACGCGCGACATCGTCATCTTCAACCAGCGCGGCACGCCCTACGCCGAGCCGGCCCTGACCTGCCCGGAGACCGACGCCGCTCTGGCCGACATCCTGGCCGCCGACGCCGAGGAGGGGGAGCGGCTCTACGACGAAGCGCTGGCCGCCTGCCACGACCGGCTGCTGCGCGAGGGGATCGACCTGTCGGCCTTCAACAGTCTGGAGAACGCCGCCGACGTGCCCCTCATCGCCCAGGCGTTGGGCTACGACGAGTACAACTTCTACGGCGTCAGCTACGGCACGCTGCTGGGGCTGCACCTGATGCGCCTCCACCCCGAAGGGCTGCGCAGTGTCATCCTCGACAGCGTCGCCCCGACCGACATCAACTTCATCACTCAGGCGTCGGCCAGCGAGACGCGTGTCTTTGCCGAGGTTTTCGCCGCCTGCGCCGCCGATGCCGCCTGCAACACCGCCTACCCCGACCTGGAAGCGCGCTTGGTGGCCCTGGTGCGGCAGTACGATGACACGCCGGTCTCTCTGACGCTGACCGACCCGGAGACGGGGCAAGAGTACGACACCACCCTCGACGGGCGCGGGCTGCGCTCGGTGCTGCACCAGTTGCTCTACGTGCCGCGCATGGCCGCCGTGCTGCCGCGGCTCATCAGCGACATCGAGGCCGGCGACCTGCGCTACCTGGAGGCGATGTGGCCGCTGCTGGTCTTCGACCAACTGGTGGCCGAGGGGATGTACTACTCCGTCGTCTGCGCCGAGGACGCCGACATCGACGTGGCCGCCGTGCCGCTGGACGGCCTGCGGCCCGACATCGCCGCCACGACGGCCGACGAGCTGCGCACCATCGTGGACACCTGCACTCGCTGGCAGGTGCAGGCCCTGCCGGCGTCGGTCGATGACCCGGTGGTCAGCGACATCCCCACCCTGCTGCTGTCCGGCCGCTTCGACCCCATCACCCCGCCGGCCTTCGCCGAGGCCGCCGCCGCCGGGCTGAGCCAGGCCACGAATCTCGTTGACCCGACGGCCGCCCACGGCGTGGCCTTCCAGAGCGAATGCGTCAACAGCATCATCGTCGACTTCCTGGCCAACCCCCAGGCCACGCCCGACAGCAGTTGCCTGGCGGCGGGCGAGCCGCTGGCCTTCGTGCCGCCCGGCGCGGTCACTCTGCCGCTGCTGGCCGAGGTGAACCAGTTGAAGCCGCGCGTGCTGGCCGTGTTCGGCGCGGCGGCGCTGCTGCTGCTGGTGGTGCTGTCGCCGTTCGTCGTCTGGCCCATCGCCTACATCGTGCGCGCCTTCGGCGAGCGGCGGGTGGAGCGGACGGCCGAGGATCGGCGGGCGCGCCGGCTGAGCCAGGGGCTGCTGCTGGCCTTCGGCGCGCTGGCGTTTGTGTTCGGCGTGGGGCTGTTGTTCTTCATCATCCGCACCATCACCGACCTGACGATGGCCACGGCGCTGGCGCTGCCGGCGTCGGCCGCGCCGCTGTTGTGGCTGCCGCTGGTGTTGCTGCTGCTGCTCGTCGGCGCGGTGGTCACGCTCGTCCTGCTGTGGCGTCGCCCCGGCAGCGGCAGCACCTTGGGCAAGGTCTACCACACCCTCGTCGCCCTCTGCGCCGTCGCCCTCCTGGTGCTCATTGCCGCTGAGGGGCTGCTGCTTCCGCCGCTCTAAAACCAGGGATTAGGGTCAGGGATTCCAGGGCAGTTAGGGAAGAGCGCTCTTCCTCCTGCCCTGGAACCTGGCCCCTCCTTTCCAAGCTTATGCACCTCTACATCCTCCGCCACGCCCAATCGGCCAACAACCACCTCTACGCCACCACCGGCGGCAGCACGGGCCGGCAGCCCGACCCGCCGTTGACCGACCTCGGCCACCGGCAGGCGCAAGCGTTGGCCGGCCACCTGGCCGCCCGGCCCGACCGCTCGGCCCTCAACCCCTACGCCGTGCGCCACGACCGCGGCGGCTATGGCCTGACCCACCTCTACACCAGCCTCATGGTGCGGGCCATCGTCACCGGCGGCTACATCGCCCAGGCCACCGGCCTGCCGCTGCAAGCCTGGCCGGCCATCCACGAGCGCGGCGGGCTGCACGACGAAGCGCCGCAGACGGGCGAGGCGATCTTCGTCGCCGGGCCGGGGCGGGGCTTCTTCGCCACCGAGTATCCCCACCTCCTTCTGCCGGAGACGCTGGGCGAGGAGGGGTGGTGGAGCCGGCCGCGCGAGACGCCCGAAGAGTGGCAGCCGCGGGCGGCCGGTGTCTGGCAGGAGCTGCTGGCCCGCCACGGTGGCCGCGACGACCGCGTGGGCCTGGTCACCCACGGCGGCTTCTTCCAGTCGCTCATGTCGGCCCTGGTGGGCCAGGAGCCGCCGCTCAACGCCAACGGCCTCAGCTCGTGGTGGTTCACCATCAGCAACGCCTCGATCACTCACCTGGAGATCGGCCAGCGCACGGCGATTCGCTACGTCAATAAGGTCGATCACCTGCCGGATGAGTTGCTCACCGGCTGAACCAGCCACACTTGTCCAGATTTACTCCAATCAAATATTGACAAATAATTGACAACATATTGACATGGTGTTATGCTTCCCTCTGTCGGTGACGCCCAACCAGTCGCCGCAAGGAGAACGCATCATGGCCAACGGCGAGATCGTCGTCGAACAGTTGAGCAAGGAGTATCCCGGCGGCGTGGTCGCCGTGGCGGACGTGTCGCTGCGCGTGGAGGCGGGGCGCATCTTTGGCTTTCTGGGGCCGAACGGGGCGGGCAAAAGCACGACCATCAAGATTCTGACTACCCTGGCTCTGCCCACGGGCGGCCGGGCGACGGTCGGCGGCTACGACGTGGTGACGCAGGCCGAGGCGGTGCGGCGCATCGCCGGCGTGGCCTTGCAGGACATCGGCCTCGACCCGCTGATGAAGCCGCTGGAACTGCTGGCGCTGCAAACGCGCCTGTTCGGCGCGACGCGGGCGCAGGCCCAACTGCGCGGCGAGGAGCTGCTGCGGCTGATGGGCCTGACCGACGCCGCCGACCGCCGCGTCGGCACCTACAGCGGCGGCATGCGCCGGCGGCTCGACCTGGCCCTGGCTCTGGCCCACGAGCCGAAGGTGCTGTTCCTCGACGAGCCGACGACCGGCCTCGACCCGGCCAGCCGGCGCGACGTATGGGACGAGGTGCGCCGGCTGAACCGGGAGTTGGGCATGACCATCTTCCTGACGACGCAGTACCTGGAGGAGGCCGACGAGCTGGCCGACGAGGTGGCCATCATCGACAAGGGCCACATCGCCGTCCAAGGCTCCCCGGCGCGGCTGAAGAGCGCCGTGGGCAACGAGTCGATCAACCTGGCCTTCGACGACCGGGCCGCGGCCGAGAGCGCCCTGGCCGAAGTGGGCGCGGTGGGGGCGCGGGCGCAGGTCGACCGCGACGTGCTGCGGCTGTACATGGCGAACGCCGCCGAGGCCATCCCGGCCGTCGTCACCCGGCTGCGCGAGGCCAACATCAACCCTATTTCGCTGACGCTGACCCAGCCGACGCTGGACGACGTCTTCCTGCAAGTCACCGGCCAACGGCTGCGCGACGAGAGCGCCGCCCCCACCCCGGCCCCGGCTGCCAACGCCGGCCGCCGCCGCTAACCCTGGAGGGACACCCATCATGGCACAACTAACTGCACCCGCGCGCCCGGTCGCCACCGGGCAGTTCGATGGCCGGGCCGGTCTGCCGGCCCAAATCGCGCTCATCACCCGGCGCAACCTGACGGTCATCTTCCGCACGCCACAGGCGCTGCTGCCGCCGCTGGTCATCAGCATCTTCTTTCTGGTCATCTACGAGTCCACGCTGGGCGAGGCGGCCGGCTTTCTGCCGGGGCTGAGCGGCAACAGCTACCTGGGCTTCATCCTGCCCCTGTCGCTGGTCAGCTCGGCCCTGTCGGGCAGCAGCCTGGCGGCGCAAAACCTGGTGCGCGACATCGAGAACGGCTACTTCGACAAGCTGCTGCTGACGCCGGTCAGCCGCGCGGCGCTGCTGCTCGGCCCCATCCTGGCCGGCGGCTTCATCCTCGGCTTACAGGCCGTCGTCGTCATCGGCGTGGCCCTGCTGATGGGGCTGGAGTCGGCCACGGGCGCGGCCGGGCTGCTGGCGGTCATCGGGCTGGCCATCCTGCTGGGCAGCGGCTTCGCCGGGTTCACCGTGTCGGCCGCCCTGGGCAGCGGCAACGCGGCCGTGACCAACGCGGCCAGCTTCCTCTTCTTCCCGCTGACCTTCCTGACGGCCAGCTTCGTGCCGCTGGAGCTGCTGAGCGGCTGGCTGAAGGCGGCGGCGCGGGTCAATCCCATCACCTACGTACTGGAGGCGATGCGCTCGCTGCTGAACACCGGTTGGGACGCGACGCTGTTGTGGCAGGGGGTGGCGGCGTGCCTAATCCTGGCGGTGGCGATGTATGCGCTGGCCGTCTTGGCCCTGCGCGCCCGCACCGCCGTCGCAGGTGCGCGGGGCGCGGGCGTCGCACTTTCCGCAGTGCGTCGCACCTTCTTTCCCCTCCCGGTGCGTCGCACCTTCTCCCCCAAGGGCAACCCCAGGGGGCGCCCCCCCGGGCCGCCCTCCCCGCCCACATCAAGAAGGTGCAACCCACTCCAAAGGAGCTTCCTGGTGCGTCCACAGATTCAGGTGAAAGCGCGCGGTGCGCTGGGGCAGGTCCACGCTCTCGACCGCCAGTTGCACGACGCTATTGAGCGGCCGGTTGCGGCGGCCGTATAGCTCCGTCTCCCAGGCCAGGGCGGGGATGAGCACCAGGTCGCGGCCGGGCTTGTTCTCGATGACCACGCCCTCGCCCGTCCACTCGGGGTTTTGCAGCAGGTAGACCATCGTCCAGTGGGCGTTGGACAGCCGCTCGGCCGTTCGCACCGCGCCGCTGACGGCGTCGGCCGTGCCCAGCCGCAAGGTCAGCTCGTTGGCGTCCAGCAGGGGCGCGCCGGCCAGGTGGGCGCGGAGTTGTTGGTGAACCAGCAGGTCGCCGTAGCGGCGCAGGGGGCTGGTGGCCTGAACGTAGGCGGCCAGACCGAGGCCGGTGTGGGGGCCGGGGGCGGGGCGCTGCTGGGCGCGCTGCATCGCCCGGCGCTGGGCGAACATGGCCGCCGGGCCGTCGAGGGGCGTGATGCGCTCCAGCGGCTCGTCCTGGCGGCTGTAGGGCAGGGGCAGGGCCTGGGCCTGGGCGTAGCGGGCGATGGCTTCGCCGGCCAGCAGCATCGCCTCGCGCACCAGGGCGCGGCTGCGCAACGACGGCAGCGGCGTCACGCGCACCGCGCCGTCGTCGCCCACGCGCACCTTCACCTCCGGCAAGTCGATCTCCACCGCGCCGTTGGCCACCCGGCGGGCGTGGTTGCGCTCGGCCAGGGCCAGCAGGTCGCGGTAGGGGGCGTCGTCGAGTTGGGTTTCGGCCGCCTCGTAGGTCGCGCGGGTGACGCGGACGCGGCTGGGGACGATCTCCAGCAGGTCCGGCCCGTCGTCGCCCACGGCCAGAGCCAGCGACAGGGCCGGCGACACCTCAGCCAGCCCCAGGGCCAGCCGGTCGGTCAATTCGTCGGGCAACATGCGCACCGTGCCTTCGGGCAGGTAGAGGTTGGCGGCGCGGGCGCGGGCCTCCACGTCGGCGGCCGAGTCGGGCGGCACGAGGGCGGCCACGTCGGCCACGTGCACCCACAGCACGCCGCCGTCGAGGCTGAGGGCGTCGTCGGGGTCGCTGCTGCCGGCGTCGTCGATGGCCAGGGCGACCAGGTGGGTCAGGTCGCGGCGCGGCTCGTCGGGCAGCGGCGGGATGGGGAAGGCGGGCTGGCCGGTGGGCAGGCCCAGGCGGGCGGGGTAGGGGTTGTCGGCCGGCGTCCAGTGGCCGACGGCCAGCAGCAGGGCGTGGGCCGCCTCGCGCGTCTGCGGCCGGTCGAGGCGGCGCAGGGTGCGGCTGCTGTCGCCGCGCTCCAGGGCCAGGGCGACGACATCGGCCAGGTAGGGGGCGTCGGCGGGGTCTGTCTGCCCGGCGGCGACGCGGGCGGCGAAGGCGGCCCAGGCGCGCTCCTCGGCCGCTTTGGCTTCGCGGGCGGCCAGCGTCTCGGCCACTTTGCTGGCGGGGTGGACGGTGATGGCGTCGGGCGGGCCGCCGAAGTAGACGCCATCGACCACCAGTTGCCAGGCGGCCCAGGCCGTGGCCGGGGTGTAGTCGCCGTAGGCCAGTTCGGCCAGCTCGGGCAGGGTGGTGTGGCCGCTGTCCAGTAGCTCCCAGGCCGTCACCGGGTCGCCGGGCGGGGCGGCCGGAGGGCGGGCAGCGCTCACGGGGCCGGGGTGGAGCGGGGCCACGTCCTTGGGGCGCACGCTGTGGCGCTGGCCGTCGGGCGTTTCGATGGTCAGCTTGCGCTCGTCGGCGGCGCGCACCACCGCCGGCTGGGTCTTATAGAGCACCAGGCTGCCCGGCCGGGGGGTCATCCGCCGCGCCCTTTGAAGTCGTCCATGGTGTTGTTGATGCCGAAGAAGGACACCACCCAATCGAACAGGCCGGTGGGCAGCAGGCGGGTGGGGTAGAGGGCCAGGACGAAGGGGGGCAGGATGAGCCGGGCGTGATCCTTCTCGATGGCCCCGACGATGCGGCGGGCCACGTCGTCGGGTTCCATGATGGGCAGCAGGAAGGGGAAGCGCGTTTTGACGCCGCGGAACATGCCGGTGTTGATGTAGTAGGGGCAGACGACGGTGGTATGGATGCGGCGATGGCCCAGGCGCTTCAACTCGGCCCGCAGCGACTCGTCGAAGCCGACGGCGGCGAACTTGCTGGCGCTGTAGTCGGTCATGCGCGGCACGCCGATGAGGCCGCCGGCCGAGGCGATGGTGACGATGTGGCCGTGGCCGCGGGCGATCATGCCCGGCAGGAAGCAGCGCGTGGTGCGGAAGAGGGCCAGGGTGTTGATGTCGAAGGTGCGGCGGATGGCCTCGTCGGTCAACTCCAGCAGCGGCTTGCCGGAGACGATGCCGGCGTTGTTGATGAGCACGTCCACGCCGCCGTGGTCGGCCAGGACGCGGCGGGCGTTGTCGGCGATGTCGTCGGGGTCGCTCAGGTCGCACTGGTGGTAGGTGGCGGCGCGGTGGCCCCAGCGTTCCAGTTGTTCGCTCAGCGCCTCCAGGCCGGGGCGGTCGATGTCCCACAGGATGAGGTTGCCGCCGCGGGCGGCGATCTGGTGGGCCATCAGGCGGCCGATGCCGCCGGCGCTGCCGGTGATGAGAACGTTCTTGCCTGCTAGGGTGGTCATGGGCGTCTGCCTCGCGCGGGTGTTTGGGTTGAGGGGGATTGTAGCCTGGTGCAAGGGGAGGGGCTAGGGACTAGGGGCCAGGTTCCAGGGGCCAGGGGCCAGGGAAGGGCGCTCTGCCCCTGGAACCTGGCCCCTGGCCCCTGGAACCTCTCTTCCTTAACCCCTAATCCCTAATAACGGGCACGTAGACGGCCCGCGCCCGCACGACGACGACGGCCACGGCGCGGCTGGTGGCCGGGCCGTGGGCGGCGGTCAGGCTGACGGTGTAGACGCCGGGGGCGGCGTAGCGGTGCGTGGGCTGGGCGGCCGTCGCTGCGGTTCCGTCGCCGAACTGCCAGTGGTAGGCCAGGGGGGCCGGGCCGGTGCTGGTGTTGAGGAAGTGGACAGGCTGATCGACCCACACCGGGCTATTGGTGGTGAAGGCGGCCATGACGGGGGGCGGGGCGAGGGCGGTGGCGAATGACCAGGGGAAGTCCGTCGTCGGGCTGTCGGGTGGATCGTCGCTGTCGCGGTCGGTGACGGCGATGGCATGGACGGTGGCCAGGCAGGTCTGGCCGGCGGGCAGGGGAGCGGCGGGCACAGCCGTGGCCGTCAGGTCGCCGGGCAGGGTGGTGAGCGGCTGGGCGATGCCGCCACAGTCCAGGGTCAGCCAGCCGTCGCTGAGAGTCACCGGTTCGGTGAAGGTAATGGTCAGAGTGGCGGTGAGGGGCACGTTGGCGGCGTCGGGTGCGGGCTGGACGGCGGCCACGGCCGGCGGCGCGTCCAACGGGCAGGGGTTGGGCTGGCCGGGAGTGGGCGGGGCGGCGCGGAAGCCGGCCGTGCGCCGTGGGCCGCCCTGGCCGTTGGGGCAGCGTTGCAGGGCGTGGGCCGGAGCGTCGCCGCCGGCGGCTTCGTCCAGTTGGGGCTGTCCCGTTTCCAGCAGGGCCAGCAGGCCGCCGTCCGGCGCATCGGTTGGGCCGTAAACGACAGCATCGCGCAGGCCGGTGGTCGTCAGCGGCGCGCCGTTGGGGAAGTCGGCGGCGCGACCGGCGTAGAGGGCCACGGCATCGGGGCCGTTTTGCAGCGTGGCTTTGGCCAGGGGGAGATCGACGCCGGGCAAAGCCGCGCTGCCCAGGACAAGGTAGCCGTCGGCGTCGGTGTGTTGCCCCAGTAGATCGATGGCGGCATAGGCGACGTCGCTCTGCCCATTCCATAGCACCACGACCAGCCCGCTGAGGTCGACGTGGCCGCGCCCGCCATCGTATAGCTCGATGAATTCGGCCGTGTCCTGGCCGGGGGTGTCGCTGTCGAGTTCATTGATCAGGATGCCGGTCGGAGCGGCGGCAGCCACGGTAAAGCTCCAGGTGAAGTCGGCTGCCGGAGTGTCGGGTGGATCGTCGCTGTCGGCGTCGTGGATGGCGGCGGCGCGAATGGTTACGGTGCAACGTTCGCCGGGGGCAAAGGGGGCAACGGGGGTCAAAGTAAAGGTCGTTGGCCCGCCGCTCGTTGTCGCGCTGCGGTCGCCGCTGAGCGTGCAGGCGAGGGTAAACCAACCGCTATTCACGGTGACGGCTTCGCTGAAAGAGACGGTGAGTGTTATCTCCGCGGGGGCTTCGGCGGCGTCGGGCGGGGTGACGGATGAGACGATGGGCGCATCGTCGGCCAGGCAGTTGTTCGGCGCGCCGGGCGTGGGCGCGTTCGGTCGATAGGCGGCCGTGCGCCGCCCGCCGCCCGCACCGTCGGGGCAGCGCTGGCTGGAGTCCAGATCGGCCGCGCCGCGCCCGGCCTCGTCCACTTGTGATTCGCCGGCGACCAGTAGGGCCAACAGACCGGCATCGGTCGGGTCGGCCGTGCCATAGACGATTGCGTCGCGCAGGCCGGTCGTCGTCAACGGCGCACCGCTAGGGAAGTCGGCGGCATCGCCTTCGTAGAGGGCTACCGCGTCGGCCCCATTTTGCAGCACGGCCGCCGGCAGCGCGATCGCGCCCGCCAGGTCGGCGCTGCCGATGAGCGCGAAGCCGTCGGCGTCGGTGCGCGCGCCGTCCAGGTCGATGCTGGTGTAGGCGTGGTCACCCTGGCCGTTAAACAGAACGAGCGCCAGGCCGGAGAGGTCAGTGTGGCCCGCGCCGCCGTCGTAGAGTTCAATGAACTCGGCTCTGTCATTGCCCGGCGTGTCGGCGTCCAGTTCGTTAATGAGCACGAAGCCGGCCACCGGCGCAGCCGTCGTGAAACTCCACGTATAGTCGCCCGCCGGCGCGTCGGGTGGGTCGAAGCTGTCGGCGTCGTGGATAAGGGCGGCGATGATCGTTGCCTGACAGGTCGCATTATGGGGCAGCGGCACAACCGGCGCAGCCCGATAGCCGCTGGGGCCATCGGCGGTGATATCCAGAGCGTACTCGTCGCTCGCGCACGTCAGGCGCAACCAGCCGGCCGCGGGCGACACCGGCTCGCTGAAGCTCACCATGAGCGTCGGATTGGCCGCGATCCGCGTCGCGCCATCAGCCGGGGTGACGCCCGTTACAGCCGGCGCTGTATCTTCGGTGCAGTTACTAGGCGCGCCGGGGGTCGGGGTATTGGCGCGAAAGGCGGCCGTACGACGCTGGCCACCGGCGCCGTTGGGACAGCGCTGTAGGGCGTGGCGGTCGGCCGCGCCGCGGGCGGCTTCATCGGCCGCGGTTTGCCCCTGGAGCAACAGCGGTAACAGCCCGGCCGCGCCGCCGGCATCGCCGTAGACGACAGCATCGATCAGGCCGGCTGTGTGCAGCGGCGTGTCGGTTGGAAACTGTTCAACGTCACCAACGTAAAGGGCGACTGCATCCGGGCCGTTCTGCAAGCGGCTGTTAGGGAAGATCAGGTCAGGGGTGACGGCGGCATTTCCGGTGAGCCAGTAGCCGGCAGCATTGGTGTGCTGGCCGTCGAGGTCAAGAGCGTAGTATACAGAATTCGCATAGCCATTATAGAAAACGAGAACGAGGCCATCGAGGCGGGTCGAACCGATGCCGCCGTCATAAAGCTCTATGAACTCGGCTGTGTCGCTGCCCGGCGTGTCGGCGTCAAGTTCGTTGATCAGCACGAAGCCGGCTACCGGCGCGGCCGTCGTAAAAGTCCAGGTGTGATCGCCCGCCGGCGCGTCCGGTGGGTCGTCTCTGTCGGCGTCGTGGACGAGGGCGGCGGCGATTGTCGCCCGACACGTTGTGCTGAGCGGCAAAGGCGCGGTCGGTGTCGCGTGATAGGCGTCTGGGCTATCGGCTTCGATGGTGAGCGCGATCTCATTGCTCGCGCACGTCAGACGCAGCCAGCCGGCCACGGGCGACACCGGCTCACTGAAGCTGACGGTTAGAGTGCTATCGGCGGCGATCTGCGTCGCGCCGCCGGCCGGGGTGACGCCGGTCACAGCCGGCGCGGCGTCCGCGACGCAATTGCTCGGTTCGCCGGCCGTGGGATTGTTGGCGCGAAAGGCGGCCGTGCGGCGTTGGCCGCCCGCGCCGTTGGGGCAGCGCTGCAGGGCGTGGCGGTCGGTCGCGCCGCCGGCGGCTTCGTCGGCCGCGGTCTCGCCGCTGTGCAGCAGGGGCAGTAGACCGGCCGCGCCGCTCGCGTCGCCGTAAACGACGGCGTCGATCAGGCCGGCTGTCCGCAATGGCGTGTCGGTGGGGAATTGATCGGCATTGCCGGCGTAGAGGGCGACGGCGTCGGGGCCGTTCTGTAGGCTGCCATCGGCGAAGATCAAGTCGGGCATGATGGCGGCGTTGCCGGCCAACCAGTAGCCGGTAGCATCGGTGCGTTGCCCGTCGAGATCAATAACGCGATAGGACGTATTCGCATAGCCATTGTAGAAAACGAGGACAAGACCATCGAGGGGCGTAGAACCGACACCGCCGTCGTAGAGTTCGATGAACTCGGCCACATCGCTGCTCGGTGTATCGGGATCGATCTCGTTGATAAGCAGGAAGTCGGGCAGCGGGCCGCCGGTGGTGAACTGCCAGGACAAGTTGCTGGCCAGCGCGTCGGGTGGATCGTCGGTGTCAAGGTCTTTGATGCGTCGCGACTTCAGCGTGATGGTGCAGGTCTCGTTGTAGACGAAGGGTTGGGTCGGGTGGGCGACGAAGGACGTGGGGCCGCCGGTCTTGGTGAACCCGTGGGAGCCGGACAAGTGACAGGCTATCGTCAGCCACCCGTTTTTGATGTCGACCGGTTCACTGAAGGAGATGTTGACGGTTGAAGTGATGCTAACGCCTGTATCATGTGGCGCGGGAACGCGGGCGGCGACGGTCGGCGCGACATCGGTGATGCAGTTATTGACTTTGCGCGGCGTGGGCGTGTTCTGGCGGAAGCTGCCGCTGTTACGCGCGCCACCCGCGCCGTTGGGGCAGCGTTGGTTGCTGTGGTTCTCACCATCGCCGCGGCCGTCTTCGTCGACGGCCGTCTGCCCCGGATTCAGCAATGACAGCAGGCCAACGTCGGTCTCGTCGCCGGAGCCATAGACGACCGCGTCGAGCGGCGTCACGCCCTCAACCGGCGTCCCGTTGGGCAACTCCACGCCCCAGCCGTCCACCAAAGCCACGGCGTCCGGGCCATTCTGCAACAGACCATTCGGCAGTTCCAATTGTGCCCCGCCGACGGCCGCGTTGGCCAGCAGGAAGTAGCCCGCGGCATCGGTCGTGTAGCCGGCCAGGTCGATGGCGCGATAGCTGCTATCGTCGCCGCCGTTGAAGAGCACGACGAAGAGGCCATCGAGCGGCGTCGCTCCCGTCCCGCCATCGTATAGTTCAATGAACTCCGCTGTGTCCGAGCCGGGGGTATTGGCGTCAATCTCGTTAAGGCGCACCGTTTGCGCCACGGGTGGGGCGGTGGAAAATGACCAGGCGACGTTGTGGCCCAACCCGTCGGGCGGGTCGTCCGGGTCTACGTCGTGCACGCGCTGGCCGATGAGCCTGAGCGTGCAGCTTTCGCCGCGCGCCAGCGGTTGGAGAAGATGGAAGCGATAGGTGTCGCCGCTGCCGCTCGGCTCGTAGTTATGTGTCCCACTCTGGTCGCAGTTCATCTCCAGTGGTTCGCCGTCCAGCAGCACCGGCTCGCTGAAGGTGATCTCGATCGGTGTCGTCGCGGCCACGTTCGTCGCGCCCTCGGGCGGCTCGACCGCAACGACGCTTGGCGCAACGTCCGTCCAGCCCCGGTTTTCCTCGTCGGGCGTTGGCGGGGCGATGGCGAAGGCCGCCGTCGCCCGCGGTTGGCCGCCGCCGTTGGGCACGCGCTGGGCCGAGTGGGACCCGGCGGCGCCACGTTGGGCCTCGTTGACCGGCAACTGATCGGGCAAGAGTAGCGCCATCAGCCCCGGCGCTGTCTGGCCGTCGGGGGAATAGACAACGGCATCGAGCAGATCGTCCAGAACCACCGGCCCATCGGTTGGGAAGCGCGAGCGCGGCGCGGCGTAGAGCGCCGCCGCGTCCGGCCCGTCGCGTAGCGCCCCATTGGCCATCAACAGATCGGCCGGTGCGCCCGCAGCGCCGGCCACAAAGTAGCCGCGGTCGTCGGTGCGATAGTCGCTCAGGTCAAGGGCCAGATAGACCGAAGCCTCGTTGCCGCGATAGAGCACGAGAGTCAGGCCGTCGAGCGGCGTGTGGCCCGCGCCGCCGTCGAAAAGCTCAATGAACTCGGTCGCCCCGTCGGGGCTGATGGCGTCGATTTCGTTGATAACAATGGGCGGCTCGGCGGTGTGGAATGACCAGGTTACATTGGTGGCCAGATGGTCGGGCGGGTCATCGGTGTCCTGATCCGTCACCGCCTCGCCTGGGATGTAGGCGACACACGTCTCACCGAGGGTAAATGGTGTCTGTGGGGTGAAGGTGAAGACCTGGCCGTTGCCCTGGATGGACACAGGATGAGTGCCACTGCGTTCGCAGCCCAGCGACAGCGCCTCGTCGGCTACCGTGACCGGCTCCGAGAAGGTAACGACCAGCACAGCGTCGGCCGCAACGCCTGTGGCGTCCGGCGCAGGCCATAACTCAACCACTGCCGGCGCAACGTCGTGCAGGGGCAGCCCCCAGCCCGCCCCGCTCAGCGCCACCAGCACGACAACCGCCAACCAACTCAACCACCGCGCAACCCCCCTGCCGTCCATGATTGTACTCCCCAATTTGAAGCCCCCGCGCGGCCCCGCCGGCGGGGGCAATGGCTGCCGGATGGCGTGGCCGCCGTCCGGCAATGGTTTCTCTACTTCATCCCGCCCCCTCTGTCCCCGCCACGTCCCTAAACGCCACCCGAAACAGAATCGGCTCCAACGGCTTGCCATCCAGCGCGGCAAAGAGATAGGCGCGCCGCTGGGGGTGGTGGGCGGCGGCCCATTGGGCGAAGGCCTTGCGATCGACCACGCCGCCGGCAGCGTCGATCAGCCCCGCCGCCCGCGCCTCGGCCAGCGCCGCGGCCACCGCCGCCCGCTCGGCCATCAGCCGCGCCTCGATCTCCGCCACCCAGCCCTCGAATTCGGCCCGCAACTCCTCCGGCACAATGGCCCGGATGGCCGCCACCTGCCCGTCGCGCACCGCCGCCAAGGCCGCCCGCCACGACAGGCCGAAGACCAGCTTGTGCAGCTCCAGATAGGCGGCCGACTTGAACTTGAAACGCCGGCCGTCGGCAAAGAGGGCCACGAACCCCTCCTCGTTGGCCGACATCCCCGCCAGGGCGCGGGCGATGCCGTCGAGGCTGTCCAGATGGGTGTAGGTGGCCGGCCGGGGCAGCCCCACAGCCGCGGCCGTGGCCGCCAGCGTGGCTTCATCGGCGTAGTCGCCCGTGTCGCGCCGGCGCATGGCCAGCAGCACCAGCCCCTCGCGCCCGGCGTAGTCGATGACGATGCGGTTGGCCGGGTAGACCGCCTCGGCCAGCAGCGTCCAGTGGGGGGCCACCTCCGCCAGAGCGGGCAGCGCGTCCAGCCGCCGCTGCGCCCACTGCGCCTGGGCGCTGCCAAACGCGCCGCGCGTGGCCGCCCGCCAGCGGCCGTCGTGGTGGTAGCCGATGATCAGCGAGCCGTCGACCTTCTCCATCACTGACACCAGCGGCGCGTCGCTCGTCCGCCCGCCCTCGCCCCAGTTGAAGAACTTGTCGAACGGCCGGGCGATGACTTCGCCGGTGGTGGCGTGGAGGATGAGGCCGCGGCTGAGGCGCTCGAAGGCGTTCCAGCGGCCGGCGTACTGGGCCGGGGGGGTGTAGCTGAACATGAGCAAGTCGCCCTCGCGCCCCACCCGCACGTCGCCCAGCCCGGCCCAGTCCGTGAACCCCGCCCGCACCAACCGGCCGATGTCGTCCACCGTCTCGATGATCGGCAATGGGTCGGGGGTGGTCATGGTCATGGAAGAGAGATGATCCGCAGATTGGGCAGATTTCAGAAGATGCTCAGGCAAAGACGCCAAGACCGCTAAGCAGGCTTATTAGACTTAGCGTTCTTTGCGTCTTTGCCTGAGCATCTCTTCTTCTTTCTTAAAATCTGCCCAATCTGCCCAATCTGCGGATAACTCCTCTTAGGCCGCGACGGGCGCCACCAGGGCGTCGGCCACCAGTTCGGCCACGTCGCGCACCTGCATCGGCGCGCCCTGCTCGCGGTTGGCGTCGCTCATCATCGTGTTGCAGAACGGGCAGCCCACGGCCAGCACGGCCGCGCCGGTGGCCCGCGCCTCGCGGAAGCGGTTGAGGTTGACCGTCTCCGTGCCGTGCTCCTCCTCCTTCCAGTACTGCGCCCCGCCCGCGCCGCAGCAGAAGGAGTCCTTGCCGCTGCGGGGCATCTCCAGCAGGGTCAGGCCGGCCGCGGCCAGCGCCGCGCGCGGCTCGGCCAGCACGCCGTTGTGGCGGCCCAGGTAGCACGGGTCGTGGAAGGTGGCCTGCTCCAGCACCTTGCCGTTCAGCCGCAGTTTGCCCCGGCCGACGAGGTCGGCGATGAGCTGGGTGTGGTGGAAGACCTGGTAGTGGCCGCCCAACTCGCCGTACTCCTTGCCGATGGTGGTGAAGCAGTGGGGGCAACTGGTGACGATGCGCCGCTCGTTGGCTTTGGCGGCGTTGAGCGTCTCGATGTTGGCCTCGGCCATGGCCTGGAAGAGCGGCTCGTTGCCGGCGCGGCGGGCGCTGTCGCCGGTGCAGGTCTCGTCGTCGCCCAGCGTGGCGAAGCTGACCCCGGCGGCGTGGAGGATGGTGGCCACGGCGCGGACGGTCTTCTGGGCGTCGGGGTTGAACGCCCCGGCGCAGCCGACCCACAGCAGGTACTCGTACTCCGGGTTCTCCTCGACCGTGGGTACGTCGAAGGGCAGGCCGGCGGCCCACTCCATGCGGCTGCCCTGGGCCTGCCACGGGTTGCCCATGCGCTCCATGCCCCGGAAGGCGGCCGTCAGTTGCTCCGGGAACTCGCTCTGCATCATGACCTGGTCGCGGCGAATCTCCATGATGTCGAGCATGGGCACGTTGCCGACGGGGCAGATCTCGATGCAGTGGCCGCAGGCGGTGCAGGCCCACACGGCGCTTTCGCTGATGGCGTAGTCGAGCAGGGGCACGCCGTTGGCCGCGCCGCCGGCCAGTTCGCCCATGTGCTGGCGGATGTAGTAGCGCTTGTTGATCTCCAGCGCCGCCGGCGACAGCTCCTTGCCGGTGTTATAGGCCGGGCAGACCTGCTGGCAGCGGTTGCACATGATGCAGGCGAAGGCGTCGAGGATGTGCTTCTTGGGCAGGTCGTCCAGGTCGTTGGCCCCGAACTGCTCGATGCTCTCGTCGTCGAGATTGAGCTTGCTCATCTGCCCCAGGTAGCTGCGGTCGGGGCTGAGCATGAAGTTGGTCGGCCCCATGAACAGGTGGGCGTGCTTGGTGTAGGGGAAGTAGGGCAGGAAGAGGAAGATGAGGCTGATGGCCACCCACCAGAAGACGTGGAAGCCCGTCTCCAGCGCCGCCGGCGACAGGCCGCCCAGGAACGTGCCGGCGATGAAGTTGGCCACCGGCTGCCAGCCGTCCGCCCCCTCCAGCCCGACCTTGAACGCGGCGCTGAGCAGGCGCGAGCCGACGTGGGCCAGAATGAACAGGCCGACGATGAGCGAGTCGACGCTGATGCCGCCCTCGCGCACGCGCTCCATGAGCTTGACGTTGGCGCGCGTCTTCAGCGCCGGGTCCTGGGCGGCGAAGCGGCGCAGCAGGAAGTAGACCACGCCGATGAGCACGGCGACGGCGAACAAATCGGCCGCCAGCCGGAAGAGCTGGCCGATGATGTTGTCGTGCAGGAAGGTGAAGCCGGGGATCAGCCCTTCCAGCAGGTCGATGACGTTGACCAGGCCGTAGAAGATGAAGCCGAAGGCCACGCCGTAGTGGAAGAGGGAGGTGATCTTGCGGTGGCGAATGATGCGCCCCTGGCTGAGCAGGGCCAGCAGGCCGGTCATGGCCCGTCGCGGCAGGTCGTTGAGCGCCAGCGCCCCCGTGCCGCGATTGATGACCAGGGCCATCTGCTTGAAGGTGTTGTAGACGGCCGTCAGGCAAACCGCGGCCAGCAGCAGGAACATGATCCGTTCAAAGGTTGACAGCATGACTGTTCCTCTCCTTTCGGTCGCCGCCGGGGGGAATAAGGGGAAAAAGGGGTGGCGACGCCCGCCGAAAGTATACGCGCATTATAACCGATTTCTAACGCAGTGCATCATTTTATGTGGCACAGGATTCTTATCCTGTGCTCCCCCAGACCTTCCAAGACCACAGGATAAGAATCCTGTGCCACAACTGCGGCGCACAGGATAAGAATCCTGTGCCACACTCGCCCCGATATAGTCAACCCGCCCCACGCGGCTATAATTGCTCCCACATGACCGCCACCCGCCTCCGCCGCGCCCTCATCGCCGTCGCCGCTCTGGCCCTGCTCCTGGCCCTGTGGCCCAACGCCGGGTCGCTCTACGACCTGACCGGCGAAGAGGCGTGGCGCGGCCAGGCCGCCGGCGTCGTCCACTGGCTCAACACTGCCATTCGCCCCCAGCCCCGCCTCGACCCGGCCGCCGTCGCTGCCTCGCCGCTAACCTACCCGGCCGTCAGCCCCTTTGGCGTCAATACCTTCCTGGAGCAGGAGGCCGAGCCGGCCAAGCGCGCCCAAATCCTCGACATGGTGCAGGCCGCCGGCTTCCGCTCCATCCGCCAGGAGTTCCCCTGGGAGGACATCGAAATCCACCGCCGCGGCGACTTCACCGACCGTCGCAACGACCCCGCCGGCGTCGACGCCTGGGCCAAGTACGACCAGATCGTGGAACTGGCCGAGGCCCGCGACATCGCCCTCATCGCCCGCCTCAGCAACCCGCCCGCCTGGAGCCGCGCCGCCGGCGACGCGTTGGGAACCAATGCCCCGCCCGACGACTTCAACGACTTCGGCAACTTCGCCGCCGCCGTGGCCGGGCGCTATCGGGGCCGGATCCATTACTACCAGGTCTGGAACGAACCGAACGGCAACGAGGAGTGGGGCCTGCAAGACGTAGACCCGGAGGCGTTCACCCGCCTGCTCTGCCTGGCCTACGACCGCATCAAGGCCGCCGACCCCGACGCCGTGGTGCTGGCCGGGGCGCTGACGCCGACCGTGGCCAACGACGGCCGCAACATGAACGACCTCCTCTTCCTGGAGCGCATGTACGCCGCCGGCGCGGGCGACTGCTTCGACGTGCTGTCGGCCCAGGGCTATGGCCTGTGGTCCGGCCCGACCGACCAGCGGCTGCGGCCGACGGTCATCAACTACGCCCACAACCTCTTCCTGCGCGACGTGATGGTGCGCCACGGCGACGCCGCCAAGCCCATCTGGATCAGCGAGATGGGCTGGAACGTCGCCCCGGAGGGCATCGCCCCCGCCTTCGGCCGCGTCACCGAAGAGCAGCAGGCGCGCTACGCCGTGGGGGCCTACGACCGGGCGCGGGCCGAGTGGCCGTGGCTGGGGGTCAACGCCTACTGGTTCTTCAAGCGCCCGGCCGACTGGGAGCGCGACCAGGCTTGGTACTACTTCCGCATGGTGGAGCCGGACTTCACCCCCCTGCCCGTCTACCATGCCGTGGCCGGCTACGCCACCGCCGGCCCCTCCCCCGCGCCCATGCCCGGCTGGCAGTTCACCTGGCAAAGCGCCCGGCCGGCCCTGTTCCTCTTTGGGGCAACTGTGCTCTTTTTCGCCTTGGTGCGCGCCCTGGCCCCGCGGGAGGAGGAATGAGTGGGGGAGCGGGGGGAGCGGCCCTCGCCTCGGGGAGGCCGGTCCGCCCTCTGGGAGGGGTTAGGAAGGTCTTCTCCGCCAGCGCCACCCGCCACGCGCCACTTTCTGCTCGCCACCGTCCTCCTCCTCCTCCTCGCCACCGGCCTGCGCTTCCATCGCCTCGACGCCCAATCCTTCTGGAACGACGAAGGCAACAGCGCCCGCCTCAGCGAGCGGGCCATCCCCGCCATCCTCGAAGGCACGGCGTCCGACATCCACCCGCCGCTCTACTACCTGCTGCTCCACGGCTGGCGCGCCCTCCTCGGCGACAGCGAATTCGCCCTCCGCGCCCTGTCGGCCTTTGCCGGGGTGTTGACTGTGGCCACCGTCGCGGCGCTGGCGAAGCGCAGGGGAGCGGGGGGGCCGGGGAGCCGGGGAGAACGCCTTCCCCCCGCTCCCCTGCGCCAACAGCCAGCCACATACATGAGAATGGCCGCCACCCTCTTCGCCGCCACCGCCCCCGTTCTCATCTACTACAGCCAGGAGACGCGCATGTACGCCCTGCTGGGCCTGCTGGCCGCCCTCAGCACGTGGGCGCTGCTGGCCTGGCTGGGCGGCGCGGGCCGCCGCTGGGCCGTCGCCTACGTCCTCCTGGCCGCCGCCGGCCTTTACACCCACTACTTCTTCCCGGCGGTCATCGTTGCCCACGGCGTTGTCGTGTGGCTAGGTTCCAGGTTCCAGGTTCCAGGTTCCAGGGAAGAGAAGAGGGACGCGGAGAAACGCGGAGGAGCGCGGAGAGACACAGAGGAGGGATCCTTTCTGCGTCCTTTTTCTTTTCCCTGGCCCCTGGCCCCTGGCCCCTGGCCCCTATCTTGGCTCCTCCTGGCCGCCACGGCCGTCGCCCTCTACCTCCCCTGGCTGCCCATCTTCCTGCGTCAGGTGGGCGGGCGCGAGGGGGCGCGGCCGCCGCTGCTGCCCTTCCTGGCCGACGTCTGGCGCTGGCTCATCCTCGGCCCCACCGTCGCCGCCAACGAAGCCCTCTGGGCGCTCATAGCCGCCGCGCTGCTGGTCGTCCTCGGCCTCTTTGCTGTTCGCCACTCGCCCCTCGCCCCGCTTCTGAGGCTGCGGACGCCGCAAGCTCCGGCAACGCCACCCGCCACCCGCCACCCGCCCCTCTTCCCTAATCCCTATCCCCTAATCCCTAGCCCCTGGCCCCTCCTTCTCATCCCCCTCGCCCTCATGTATGCCGCCGGCGCCACCGACCCCGCCTTCCTCAAGTTCCTGTTGGCCGCCGTGCCCTTCGTGTGTGTGCTCATGGGCCGGGCCTGGGCTGTGCCGCGGCGCTGGCTGTGGTTGCCGGCGCTGCTGACGGCGCTGGTGCTGGCCGGCAATGCCGTCTCGTTGGCCAACCTCTACGGCGACCCCGCCTACGCCCGCGCCGACTACCGGGCCATCGCCGCCCGCATCGCCGCCGACGACCGCAACACGGCCGTCATCCTCGTCGCCCCCAACCAGTGGGAGGTGTTCACTTACTATCACCGCGACGGCGCGCCCGTCTACCCCCTGCCGCGCGGCCAGCCCGACCCGGCCCTGGTCGAGCCGGAACTGGCCGCCATCGCCGCCGCCCATGAGCGCCTCTACGTCCTCTACTGGGGCGAGGGGCAGCGCGACCCGCAGGGGGTCATCGCCCGCTGGCTGGACGCCAACACCTTCAAGGCGTCGGAGGAGTGGATCGGCGACGTGCGCCTGGCCGTCTATGCCGTCGCGCCGGAGACTAATACACCGCCCACGCCCAGCGGCGCGACCTTCGCCGCCCTCGACGGCGAGACCATCACCCTGCGTGAGTTCGCCGTCGCGCCCACGACGGCCCGGCCGGGCGACGTGGTGGGCGTGCGCCTCGTCTGGTCGGCCGACGCCCCGCCGGCCCGCGCCTACAAGGTCTTTCTGCACCTGCTGGCCCCTGACGGCCGCCTCGTCGCCCAGCGCGACGGCGAGCCGGGCGGCGGCCAGCGGCCGGCGACAAGCTGGGCCGCCGGCGAAGCCATCAATGACAACCACGGCCTGCTCCTGCCCACTGACCTGCCGCCGGGCCAGTACGAACTGCGCCTCGGCCTCTACGACGCCCTCGACCCATCCACCCGCCTGCCTGTGGGCAACGGCGACAGCCTACCATTAGGGGTTATTATTGTGGAGGAAGAGGAGAGGAACGCTGAGTGACGCTGAGGAGCGCGGAGAGACGCAGAGGAAACATCCTTCTTTCTCCGCGTTCCTCCGCGTTCCTCTCAATCTTACTTGTGAGACCAAACCATGATTCAACACATTCACCACGTCCAGATCACCATCGCCGCGGCCGACGAGGCCGCGGCGCGCGACTTCTACGTCAACGTCCTCGGCCTGCGCCCGACCGCCAAGCCCGACTCGCTCCAGGGCCGCGGCGGCTTCTGGGTCGAAGTGGACGACCAGCAGCTCCACGTCGGCATCGAAGAGGGCGTCGAGCGCGCCCGCACCAAGGCCCACGTCGCCTACCAGGTGGACGACCTGGCCGCCTGGCGCGAGCGGCTGGCCGCGGCCGGCGTCGCCGCCCTGGAGAGCGTGCCCATCCCCGGCTTCGACCGCTTCGAGTGCCGCGACCCGTTCGGCAACCGGCTGGAGTTCATCCAGCCGCTGCCGGTGGACGAGGAGCCGACCCGCCGCTTCACCTCTCGCGCCGACAACTACGCCCGCTTCCGCCCGACCTACCCGGCCGCCGCCCTGGATTGGCTGTGGAGCGCGGCCGGGCTGTCGGCCGGCCGCGTCGTGGCCGACGTCGGCGCCGGCACGGGCATCCTGACCGCCCTGCTGCTGGAGCGCGGCGCGACCGTCTACGCCGTGGAGCCGAACGCCGCTATGCGCGCCGCGGCCGAAGCGTGGTTGGGCGGCCGGCCCGGCTTCGTCAGCGTGGACGCCACCGCCGAGGCCACCGGCCTGCCCGATGCCGGCGTGGAGCTTATTACCGCCGGGCAGGCGTTCCACTGGTTCGAGCCGGCCGCGACGCGGGCCGAGTTCCGGCGTATCCTGCGGCCGGGCGGCGCGGTGGGGCTGATCTGGAACTCGCGCGACAAGCAGGACCCATTCGTGGCCGGCTATGAGGCCCTGCTGGAGGAGTATGCCCGTCACACGCGGCGCGCGCGCCACAGTTCCGTGAGGCAGAACATCGACCTCCTCTTCGGCCGTGGCTACGAGGTGCGCATCTTTCACCACGAGCGCCCGTTGGACTACGAACAACTGTACGGCGTCATGCAGTCCGAATCCCACAACCCCCTGCCCGGCGACCCGCGCCATGAGCCGCTGGTCGCCGGCCTGCAAGCGCTCTTCGCCGCCCACCAGCGCGACGGCCAGGTGGTCATGCCCTATAGGACGCAGGTCTTCTTCGGCCGCCTGTCGTCCTGAGACCAGGCAGATGGGTGGCCATCAGCGCTTTTCAGTAGTCAAGGAGCGCGGAGTCCGCAGCCTCAGATGCGGACGCGCCGGCGAGACGCATCTGAGGCTGCGCACTCCACAGGATCATGTCCAGAAACGTTCGTTGGCGACTACTAAAAAGCCCCGGCAAAACCCGCCGACTTGGTTGACATCTCTATCAGGATTGATTAGCATCCTTTTATAGATGTTCATCTAACAAGACGGTCTGTAACCCAACGAGGAGAGAGCGGCAATGAGTACTCCCATGCCTTTGCAGTTGCGCACGCGCCAGGTAGGGCCGTGGTCGATGAACACCTATGCCCTCGCCTGCCCCGTCACCAACGAGAGTGTGCTCATCGACCCGGGGGCCGACCCGGAGACGCTGGCCGAGATGCTCAGCGACACGACGCCTATCGCCATCCTGCTAACCCACACTCACCCCGACCACGTCGGCGCGCTGGACGAGATGCGCGCCCGGCTGGGTGTGCCCGTGGCCGCCTTCGATGGCCCGCACCTCAACGACATGCCGCTCGACGTTGACATCCCGCTGCACGATGGCGACAGCTTCACCGTCGGCCGCTACCGCCTGCTCGTCCACCACGCCCCCGGCCACATCGCCGACCAGGTCTGCTTCGCCATCCAGAACGACGGGCGCTGCCTCGTCGGCGACACCCTCTTCGACGGCGGCCCGGGCAAAACGTGGTCGGCCGAGGGCTTCCGCCAGACGCTCGACACGCTGCGCCGCGTCGTCCTGCCCTGGCCCGACCGCACCCTCTGCTACCCCGGCCACGGGCCGAGCTTCCGCCTGGGCGACCGCCGGGCGCAGATCGAAGCCTTCCTGGCCCGCGATCACGGCGACTTCTTCGGCGATGCCGCCTGGGAGATGGGACAGGCGGGATGAGCATGGTGAACCAGGCCCCTCGCCTGGCCGGGATGCGAGGCTTCGTCCTCATCTGGCTCGGCCAGCTCGTGTCTCTGCTGGGCACGGGCATGACCAACTTCGCCTTATCGTTCTACCTGTTCGAGAAGACCGGCCAGGCCACCGCCCTGACCATTGCCATCTTCGCCTTCGTCGCCCCCAGCATCCTGCTCAGCCCGCTGGCCGGGGCGCTGGTCGACCGCTCTAACCGTAAGTTCGTCGTCATCGTCACCGACCTGGCCGCCGGGCTGGTCACTATCGCCTGGCTGCTCATCGTCCTGCGCGCCGGCGACCTGGAGTTGTGGCAGGTCTATCTGGGCAATGCCATCACCGGCGCGTTCAACGCCTTCCAATTCCCGGCCTTTTCGGCGGCGGTGACGCTGATGATCCCCAAAGAGCAGTACGGCCGCGCGGCGGGGATGCTCGACTTTGCCGGGGCGGCGTCCAACATCCTGGCTCCGGCTTTCGCCGGGGCGCTGCTCGCTCCGCTGGGGCTGGCCGGCATCATGGCCATCGACGTGGCCACGTTCGTCCTGGCTATCATCGCCGTGCTGGTCGTCCACATGCCGCAGCCCGCGCCCGAACCGCGAGCCGAGGGGGAGAAGGCGGCCAGCCTGTGGCAGGATTCGCTCTACGGTTTCCGCTACATTCTGGCCCGGCGCAGCCTGCTCGGCCTGCAACTGGTCTTTACGGTCATCAACTTCACCGCTGCCTTCGGTGGCGTCATCGCCATCCCGCTCATTCTGGCCCGCACCGGCAACAACGCCGCCACGCTGGCCACGGTGCAGTCTGTGGCCGCTGTGGGCGGGGTGGTCGGCGGGCTGCTGATGAGCGCCTGGGGCGGGCCGAAGCAGCGGGTGCGCGGCGTGCTGTGGGGCATGACCGTCGAGAGCCTGCTGGGGCCGATTGTGCTGGGCGTGGCCCGCGGCCTGCCGGGTTGGATCGTCGGCAGCTTCATGTCGCAGGCGTTCATCCCCATCATTAACGGCTCTAATCAGGCCATCTGGCAATCGAAGGTGCCGCCGGCCGTCCAGGGGCGCGTCTTCGCCACCCGGCGCATGATCGCCCAGTTCAGCTTTCCCATCGCCGTTCTCCTGGCCGGGCCGCTGGCCGACCGGGTCTTCGAGCCGGCCATGCAGGGCGGCGGCGCGGCGGCGGCGCTCTTTGGTCCCCTGGTGGGTACGGGGCCGGGGGCGGGCATGGGGCTGATGGTGGCCCTGAGCGGCGTGTTTGGCGCGGCCGTCGGGCTGGTGGGCTATCTGGTTCCCGCCGTGCGCCACGTGGAGACAATTCTGCCCGATTTCGACAGCGTTGCCCCGGCCGCCGCGCCCGGCGCGGAGGCGGCAGCGCCTTAGGGGAGTCATCGCATGAGCACAAACGAGGAGCAACTCATTCGCTGGGACATCGGCACGGCCTATGACTTCTTCGCCAGTCTGGTCGTGCTCCACAACCCGGAGAGGTACGGCCTGCGCGGCTCGTGGGCAGCCGGGGTGCGTTCGCGCCTGCCCGCGGCCGAACGTGAGACGTTGCAGAGCTGTTGGGAGGTGCTGTGGCCCATGCGCTGGGTCTACACTCTGCCCGCGCCCAAGGACGCCGCCACCGCCCTGGCTGTGCTAGAACAGGCGACGGCCGCGACGCGCCTACGGGCGCTCATGGCCGCCCTGCCGCCCGCGGCCGACGCGACGCTCTACGCCGTGGCCGCCCGCCGCGCCTGGGACGAGCCGGAGCTGCGCCACCTGACCGGGCTGATGCAGGAGAGCGACTGGCGCTTGCAGCCGCCGGCGGCGGTGCGCAAGCTGGCCACTCACGCCCTCGACCTGTGGAGCGACCCGGCGGGCAGCGCCGACGCGCTGCTGTCGGCCCTGTCGTGCTATCACGAGGTCTTCTTCGCCGAAGAGGAGGCGCGCCTCCGGCCGCAACTGGACGCGGCTCTAGCCTACGCCCAGACCCTGGCCGCCCGTCTGCCGCCGCCGGCACTGCTGGAGGAGTTGTCACAGGGGCTACGCCTGGCCACCGAGAATCGCGCCAGGGAGTTGGTGCTGGCGCCGTCCTTCTGGGCCACGCCGTTTGTCGTGCTCACCATGCTGGACGAGGAGACGGCGCTGTTCGTCTACGGCGCGCGCCCGGCCGATATGTCGCTCGTGCCCGGCGAACTGGTTCCCGACGCGCTCTATCAGGCGCTCAAGGCGCTGGCCGACCCCACCCGGCTGCGCATCCTGCGCTATCTGAGCGATGAGCCGCTGGCCCCGGCCCAGTTGGCCCGCCGGCTGCGCCTGCGCTCGCCAACGGTCATCCACCACCTGGACGCCCTGCGCCTGGCGCGGCTGGTCATCGTCACGCTCGAGCCGGAGGGCAAGCGCTACGCCATGCGCCCCGACGCCCTGGCGACGTTGTTCGATATGCTGACGAGCTTTGTAGACGGCCGGGAAGAGTAGAGAGGAGTTATCACGTCCGATCAGGGGGGAGATGCAGAGTCCGCTCGCGCCAACCCCGCATCTCCTTGCTCCTTCTCCCTGATACCACCCGATGACCAACGGCGGGACCGCCGGCCATCATCGTTCATGGTAGGGGAGAAGGGGCGAGATGGCAATTAAGAAGGCGTGAATTACGGGTTGAGGTTCGGGAAGAGCTCTTCCTGACCCTAACTAATCCGTCTTGCTACAGCCCCCGCAACACCTCGCCCATAATCGCCAACCCCTCGCGCACGATGGCGTCGTCCTGGGCGTAGTTCATGCGCAGGCACTCCTGGGTGTGGCGCCACTGGCCGGGCAGGCCGGGGAAGAAGTAGTGGCCGGGCACGACGAGGACGCGCCGCCCCTTCAGCCGTTCATACAACTCGGCCGAGGTGATGGGCAGCCCCTTGAACCACAGCCACAGGAAGAACGCCCCCTCCGGCGCGTGGACGTAGTAGTCCACGTCGCGCAGGGCTTCGGGCAGACAGTCGAGCGCCCGGCCTGCACCTTGGCGCGCGTAGTGGGGCTGGATGACCTCGCGGCTGAGGCGCAGCACGTCGCCGCTGCGCACCAGGTCGTGGGCCATGTAGGCCCCGAAGTTGCCGGGGGCCAGCGACAGGACGGCGTTGGCCGCGCCCACAGCGGCGGCGATCTCCGGCCGGGCGACGACGATGCCCGTGCGCGCCCCCGGCAGCCCCAGCTTCGACAGGCTGAGGCAGAAGACGATGCTCTCGTCCCACACCGGCCGCACGGCGCGATAGAGGATGCCGGGGAAGGGCGGGCCGTAGGCGTTGTCGATGATGAGCGGGATGTCGTGGTGCTTCGCCAGGGCGTGCAGCCGGTCGATCTCCTCGTCGGTCAGCACGTTGCCGGTGGGGTTGGTCGGCCGCGAGACGCAGATGGCGCCGATGTCGTCCGTCACTTGCAGGGCGTCGAAGTCGACGCGGTACTTGAACTGGCGGCCGGGCAGGTGTTCGATCTCCGGCCGGTAGCTGATGAACAGGTCATCATCGAGGCCCACGTCGGCGTAGCCGATGTACTCCGGCGTCAGCGGTAGCAGCACCTTCTTGTGCGTGCCGTCGGCGAAGCGCCCGGCGAAGAGGTTGAACAGGTAGAAGAAGGCCGTCTGGCTGCCGTTGGTCAGGGCGATGTTGCTTTCGTCCACCGGCCAGCCCAACTCGCGCCGCAGCAGGTCGGCCACGGCGGCGCGGAAGGCGCGGTCGCCGGCCGGCGGGGCATAGTTGCCGACGAGGCGCTCGAAAGCGTCGCCCTCGGCCATGCCCCGCTCCATCCGCTGGCGCAGGCAGGCTTCGACCGCGGGGATGCGGCTGGGGTTGCCGCCGCCGAGCATGATCATCTCCTGCCCGCCGGCCATCGCGTTGCCCAGGTCGTCCATCAGTTGCAAAATGCCGCAGTCGCGGACAAACTTTTCGCCGAACAGTGATACGTTCATCTGTGTCACGTCTCGCTTGTGAGGTTCCAGGGGCCAGGTTCCAGGGGCCAGGGGAAGAGGGCGCAGCCCGGGTCCTCTTCCTTAATTCGATGCCAGTCGATGGTGTAGAGCGGTAAGCATTTTGCTGACCTCTTCCGCAAGATGCCATATCGGTGTTAGGTCATCTCGGTTTGCCAGTTTTAGCCTCCCCGCCAGAATTAGGTACGTTTCTACTTCGGCTAATGATCCTCTTGCCATACTGACAAAATGCGCGTAATCCTTTCTCGTTCCCCGCGAATGTCCTTCAGCAATGTTAGCAGCAATGGAAATGCACGCTCGTCGCACCTGTGAGGTGATGCCGAACTGCTCTCGCATCGGAAAGCCATCACTTAGCTTGTAAACTTCCTCGATAAGCGTCATTGCCCTCTGCCACACAACAAGATCACGATAAGACTCGACTTGTGACACCGTCAATGCCTCTGTACTACGAAACTCCGACTCAAGACACCAGAAGCCAGGAGAGGACGCTCTTACCCTGGAACCTGGCCCCTGGAACCTGGCCCCTATCTTAATGTCCATTCATCAAAATCGGCTCAATCCGTTCCATCGCCCAATCGATCTGCTCCTTGGTGACGACCAGCGGCGGGGCGAAGCGGACGACGGTGCCGTGGGTGTCCTTGGCCAGAATGCCCGCTTCGCGCAGCGCGTCGCAGTAGGGGCGGGCCAGGCGGGTCAGCTCGACGCCGATCATCAGCCCCTTGCCGCGCACTTCCTCGATGTGCTCCCCTTCGATGCGCTCCAGACGCCCCTTGAAGTAGGCGCCGATCTCGCGCGAGCGCTCCACCAGCCCTTCGTCAATCAGCACGCTCAGGGCGGCGCGGGCGATGGCCGAGCCGAGCGGGTTGCCGCCGAAGGTGCTGCCGTGGTCGCCCGGCCGCAGCAGGCCCAGCACCTTGCGGTCGGCGCCAGCACGGCCGAGACGGGGTAGAAGCCGCCGCTGAGCGCCTTGCCCAGCGTGACCATGTCCGGCCGGACGCCTTCGTGGTCGCAGCACAGCAGCGCGCCGGTGCGGCCGAGGCCGGTCTGAATCTCATCGGCGACGAACAGGACGTTGTGGGCGGCGCAAATCTCGGCCGCGCGCTTCAGGTAGCCCGGCGACGGCACGCGCACGCCCCCTTCGCCCTGGATCGGCTCGACCAGGAAGGCGACGGTGTTGGGCGTGATGGCCTCTTCCAGCGCGTCGGCGTCGTCGTAGGGGATAGTGACGAAGCCGGGAGTTAGCGGGCCGAACTCCTCTTTGTACTGCGGTTCGCTGGAGAAGCTGATCACGGTGGTGGTGCGGCCGGCGAAGTTGCCTTCGCAGACGATGATCTCGGCCTGGTCGTCGGGCACGCCCTTCATCTGGTAGCCCCACTTGCGGGCGGCCTTGATGGCCGTCTCGACCGCTTCCGCGCCGGTGTTCATCGGCAGGGCCATTTCGTAGCCGGTTAGTTCGCACAGCTCCCGGAGGAACGGGCCGAGCTGGTCGTTGTAGAAGGCGCGCGAGGTCAGCGTGACCTTGTGCATCTGGGCCGTGGCCGCTTCGAGGATGCGCGGGTGGCAATGTCCCTGGTTGACGGCCGAGTAGGCCGACAGGCAATCGAGGTAGCGCCGGCCTTCGACGTCGTAGACCCAGGCTCCTTCGCCCCGTTCGATGACGACCTCGATGGGGTGATAGGTGTGGGCGGCATATCTTTCGTCCAGGGTGATGTACTCCTGAGCTTGGCGTGCTTGGCGTCTTCGCGTGAGGTTCCTTCTTCTACGCCAGCAGCAAGTAGAGCAGGCCGGCGACGGCGCAGTAGATGGCGAACGGGTAGAGGGTGTGGCGCTTGAGCCAGTTGAGCAGGAAGGCGATGCAGCCGTAGCCGACGACGGCCGCGGCCACAAAGGCGGCGGCGTAGTGGCCCATGGGCAGCGAACCCTGGGCGGAGAAGATGTCGATGATCGACAGCAGGCCCGCCCCGGCGATGGCCGGCAGGCCGACGAGGAAGCTGAAGCGCGCCGCCGTCGGCCGATCCAGCCCGCGCCCCAGCCCGGCGGCGATGGTCGTGCCGCTGCGCGAGATGCCGGGCAGCAGGGCCAACACCTGGAACGAGCCGATGATCAGCGCGTCGAGCCACGTCAGCCGGTCAAGCGACTTGGTGCCGCTCTTCAGCCGTTCGCCGATGACCAGGAAGGCGGCGGTGACGAGCAGGCCGGCGGCGGCCACGGTGGGCGAGCCGAACTGCGCTTCAAAGAAGTCCAGCGCCAATAGGCCGACGATGCCGGCCGGGATGGAGCCGAGGACCATGAAGTAGCCCAGGCGGGCGTTGGGCGTAGCCAGCGGTTGGCGCTGGGCCAGGCCGGCCAGCACGTCGCGGGCGATGGCGATCAGGTCGCGCCAGAAGTAGCTGAGGATGGCCAGCAGCGTGCCGGCGTGGACGAGGCCGATGAGCACCAGGTCGGGCGGCGTGAGGCCGAAGACGGTCGGGACGAGCACCAGGTGGCCGTCGCTGCTAATGGGCAGGAACTCGGTCGCGCCCTGGATGATGCCGATGATGATTGCTTCTAGTAGGGACATAGTTGTCAGTAGTATCAGTAGGTCAGTATTCAGTAGGTCAGTGAAAGAGCCTTACGCAAAGGACGCTAAGGGCGCTAAGGACGCAAAGAACAACAGAGGGTGATTGACTTAGCGCCCTTTGCGTCCTTGGCGATCTTTGCCTGAGGTTCTTCTATTCGCTGTGCTCCCCCAGTTCTGCGGGAGGATAGTGACTCAGGAACTCACTCGCAAAGTCTGCCAGCGTCCCCTTGCGAATCGCCTTGCGAAAGTCGTCCATCAGGCTGAGCAGGAAGTGGAGGTTGTGGGTGGTCAGCAGGATGTGGGCCAGGATTTCGTTGGCCATGACCAGGTGGCGCAGGTAGGCGCGGCTGAAGTGGGCGCAGGTGGGGCAGGCGCAGGTGGGGTCGATGGGCGACGGGTCGGCCGTGTACTGGGCGTTGCGCAGGTTGATGCGCCCGCCCAGCACCAGCGCCGCGCCGTTGCGGGCGATGCGCGTCGGCAACACGCAGTCGAAGATGTCGATGCCGCGCAGCACGCCGTTGACCAGGTCTTCCGGCGCGCCGACGCCCATCAGGTAGCGCGGCTTGTTGGCCGGCAGGACGGGGTGGAGCCACTCCAGCACGGCGTGCATCTCGGCCTTTGACTCGCCCACGGCCAGGCCGCCGATGGCGTAGCCGGGCAGGTCGAGGCCCAGCAGGAAGGCCGCGCTCTGCTCGCGCAAGTCGCGGAAGACGCCGCCCTGGACGATGCCGAAGAGGGCCTGGTCGGGCCGCGTCTTGGCCGCCACACAGCGCTCGGCCCAGGCGTGGGTGCGGCCGAGCGACTGCTTGACGTAGTCGTACTCGTTGGGCGGCGGGCACTCGTCGAACATCATGATGATGTCGGCCCCCAGGTTCTCCTGGATGGCGATGCTGCGCTCGGGGGTGAAGCGGTGGCTGCTGCCGTCGAGGTGGGACTTGAAGGTCACGCCGTCGTCGTCGATGCGGCGCGTGTCGCTGAGGCTGAAGACCTGGAAGCCGCCGCTGTCGGTCAGGATGGGGCCGTCCCAGGCCATGAAGCGGTGCAGCCCGCCCAGGTCGCGGATGAGTTCGTCGCCGGGGCGCAGGTAGAGGTGGTAGGTGTTGGCCAGCACCAGCGTCGCCCCCAGCTCGCGCAGGTCGCGCGGCCGCATGGCCTTGACCGTGGCTTGCGTGCCGACGGGGGCGAAGACGGGCGTTTCCAGCGGGCCGTGGGGGGTGTCGAGGCGGCCGAGGCGAGCGGGGCCGGAGGTGGCCGTTATGGTGAATTGAAAGGGCATGGGAGGGGATTGTAGCATAGAAGACTTCTGAGGTCTGCCGCAGACCTCAGAGGTCTAGAGCTAACAGCACCAGTGCCTAACTATTTACGGATTGTTAGCAATGTGGGCACTTCGTTTTCTCGAATAGTGTTGTCGAATCTTCCAGTTAACATAAGACGATAAGCCAAAAGGAGAATGACTCCTAGCCCGAAGGGCAACAAGCGGACGAGTTCAGGAACCCAGACCAGGAATCCGGCAACGGCCAGCGACGCCGCAAGCATGGCCGTTACCGCATAACGCAGTGGCGCGCGGTTATCCGAGGCTAAGGCCGTGTCATTTTGTAGAGCGTAAAAGGCATGACCCAAGCTGATAACAAGTTTACCCACAACCAACACGGCGGCCGCCAGCCACAACAGCACCGCGATCACCAGGCGGATTGTTACCTCATCCATGATTGTCCTTCCGTTGCCGCCAAACCATCCACAACCCAATCAACCCAAACAGCGCCAGATGAAAGACAAAGACCCACAGACTTAGCCCGGCTTCTGGCACATCCGCCCGGTGCAGAAGCAGCACCAGCAGATCGAAACCCGAAGCGACAGTCATCATGATGGGAATGAAGCGAATCCGCTTCCAATCCCGCTCCACCAGAAACCACAGCAGCCCCGCCCCAAAAGCCGCAAACCAGGCGGCGAAGATGCGGGTCATCAGCGGCGTTGTCGGCCACGGCCAGCGGGCGACGACCGGCGCGGGAAAGAGGATGGCCAGAGTGCCCAGCAGTAGCAGCAAGGCCCCCAGGGCGACGGCGACACCGCGCACGACCGGCTTGACCGGCGTCGTGACCTGCCAGTTGGCCTGCGGCTGTTCGTGCCGCATGAAAATCCACAGCGCCAGCAGCGGCGCGCCGACGTAGACCAGCAGCCAGTAGGCCAGGCGCACGCCGGGCGCGAAGCGGTCGAGGTGGAGCACGGTGACGCCGCTGATGAGCGCGCCGGCGGTGACGAGGACGGGAACCAGGAAGCGGGCCGGCTCCCATAGTCCACGCGCCGTCACCAGGCTGACGACGAACGCGCCGCTCAGATAGAGCGCGCCGAACAGGGCGGCGTTGAGCGGTGGGGTGATGGGCCAGAAGAAGAGCGTGTCGGTGCGCGCGGGGAAGAGCAGCAGCGAACCGGCGCCGATCAGGGCGTTGACGGCGACGAACCAGAGGATGGCGCGGGCGGGGAGCGAGAGAGGTTTATCCACGGCGGGCTGCTCCTTCAGTCGAATCAGGGCATGTCACTGGTAAACGGGGAATATACACTTTGCATTGTCGTTGAGCATCCATATCAAGGCTGTTCCAAGATTGTCTGGTGGCTATAGACCTGACAGATGGGCGGCCACCAACATCACTTCCGCCAAAATACGATCAGGCCACCCATCCGTCTGGGCGGCGCGCTGGGGGTTGCGAACGGGAAAGCCCTAAGCGTCTATTGGACTAGGATGGGTATTCAGATTGCCAACGATGTCCAGTCCGGCCGTGTCCGCCCCGGGCGTCGTGGTCGGCCGTGTCCGCCCCGGGTGTCGTGGTCGGCCGTGTCCGCCCTGGGTGTCGTGGTCGGCCGTGTCCGCCCTGGGTGTCGTGGTCGGCCGTGTCCGCCCTGGGTGTTGTGGTCGGCCGTGTCCGCCCCGGGTGTCGTGGTCGGCCGTGTCCGCCCTGGGTGTCGTGGTCGGCCGTGTCCGCCCTGGGTGTCGTGGTCGGCCGTGTCCGCCCTGGGTGTCGTGGTCGGCCGTGTCCGCCCTGGGTGTTGTGGTCGGACGTGTCCGCCCTGGGTGTCGTGGTCGGCCGTGTCCGCCCTGGGTGGTTCAGGTCAAGAAAATATGAGGAGTTTTGAATGAGGAAGTAAGAGACAAACAGACTGTAATGGCTTTGTGGGGGGCCAATTGCTGGGCAGACGCGGTGCCAGGGAAGTGCTGAGCTGGAGACGACAGAGACGCAGGGTGGGGCCAGTTGTCCAGGAAATGGCAATCGTCCTGCCTGCGGATAGGCGCCTGGACTGGGCGAAGAAATCGACAAGCAGGGGTGGTGTGGCTGGCTGGAGGTAAATGACTTGCCGGTGAGGCATGTGGCCACAAGGCGAAAGCAGGTATTGGAGAACTGGCCGCGCCACGGTGGGGTGACCCACGGCCGCCCAGGAAGTTCGGCTGGCGGTGAACGTAAAGAACGTCGGCTCCGCTGGCCCGTGCCGGTCGACCGGCCGCTTGGCCTGATAGTGGGTCAGGCTGTGAGATCGCGCGCTGTTTGCAAGGGACAAGGAGAGGGGCCGAAGCACACAGCGGTAGACCGTATCCGGTCGCGGTTCCTGTTTGGCCCCGGGCGATGCCCGGCGGCATTCAACAAACCCCGCTTCTGGGTTTTGGATGTCGGCCCTCCTCACCTCGCTGTTCGTCGCTTAGTCGAGTGTCCGTCGGGCGGAGTGTGTCACCCGGCATACTTACCCACTACCTGGTATGTTGCCGTATTATTTTGTTAAACTTCAAAGCCGCGGGGCTAATCAACAACGCCCTCTCAAGAGGGCTTAAGAAGTTGGCGCGCACCCTCTTAAGCCGGCCTCGGCCGGCGCTGTTGAATAGCCCGGCGCCTTTAGGCCCGGGCGGACTGGCACTGGCACGGTTTGCGTACCTATCCTAATCGGCAACCAACGGGGGTTTTATTTCAAGGCCAACCAAAACCGCACAGTGATCAGACTGTCCCTCGATGCAGTTCACCGCAGCCGAAGTCGCTGCCAGATGGGACGAGTGGAAGACGTAGTCGATGCGCAGCAACGGAAACGGGAGGCGCACCCCGGCCAGATGAAAGTTGTTGGGAAACGTCCGGCCCGGCCCGACTCCCGCCTGGCGAAAGCCGTCGTGCAAGGCGGCGGTCATGGCCGCATAGGCGTGGGACTGGTCGCTCATGTTGAAGTCGCCCAGCACGATAACCGGCCCGGAGACCGTGGCCACCTGCTGCAACAAATAGGCAACTTCCCCCTCAAGCTGAGCTTCGACAAGGCCGCGGGGCAAGGGCAACCGCTCCGACCAGATGATCCCCGGCGGGAAGAAGTGAATGGGGAAGATGTGCAACGCAGCGCCTTCCTGATCCACAACAACGTGGAGGAAGGGGCGGCCGTTGGGAGGGCTGAGCCATTGGTAGCTGATAATAGGGTACTTGCTGAGAAACCCGGTCGAGCCGACGGCTGTGTCCAGTATTCGATAGGGATAAGTCGCTGCCAGTTCAGTCGCCAGGACGGCGGCCGACTGGCTTGTCAGTTCCTGCACGGCGACGATGTCGGCCTGTGACGTCGCAATGGTTTGGGCCAATAGTTCGGGCGGAGTGAGGTTCAGCCCCAGATTGAAGGTCATGGTGGCAACGGTCGTGTCCCCACCTGGGGTGGACAGGACGGCCGAGACCGGCGGGAGGATGGGGTGGGCCAACAGGAACAGGACGGCCAGCAGGAGCAGGGTTGCCAGCGCCGTGCGGGTGCGTAACAGGAGCAGGCCGAGCGCCAACGGCAGTGCCGCCACAAACAGGTAGAGGTTGAACGTGCCCGCCAGAGCGACGAACGGCGAGCTTTGGCGCAGGAAGTGGTTGGCGATGAGCAGGGCGGCCAGGGCGACTACGTAGAGCAGCCCGGCGGCGTGGATGGCCGCGCGCAGACGGGTGAGGTTGGCAGAGCTGATCGTGTTGGCCATGTGTAATCGATTCTAGCGTCAACCACCCCTGTTGCCGGGCTATCAAGTGACGTTTGCCCTGCTACTTCGGTACGTCTTTGGCAGCGCGGGTTGAAGCCGATTGTCATTGATCTTGCCGAACTGACAACAAACTTGTGTCTGAAAGCAGGTTTGGTTAGAATGGGTGCGTGACTAATTCAACTCTGGCCACCGATCCCGCCGAACGATGGCGCAAAGACGCGACATCGCCCGACACCGACGCTCGGTCGCGCCTGCGACTGGCGGCGATGGCCGGCCATATGAGTAGCGACCGGCTGGCGGCGCGGCGCGCCGCCCTGATCGACGTGCTGAGCGGCGGCGGCGTGCATTCGGGGGACAACCTCCGCGGGGCGGTCGCCGCTCAGGTCGGCGCGGATTGCTGGGGCAAGCGCCCGGCCGAGGCGTTGCTGCGCGATCTGAAGGCGTTACGCCGTGGCGGCATCCGCATTGATTATTCACGGCAGCGGGGGCTAGAAGGCTACTACCTGGGGTATCCGGCGCTGAAAAGTAGTGTCGAGAGCCGCTTCAATCGACTAGACAGAGTGTGGATCGAGCGCGTCCAGACTATGGGTGTGCCGGAGAAGAACGAGGCAGCTTTTGCGGCAGCCGACTTCGCCTTGCGGCAGAAGCGTCTGATCCTGCGCGAAGAGCAACCAGAGTGGTCGCCAGATCAGGTGGAGCGCGAGGCGAGGCGACTTGTCTTTGGGGCATTGCCTTATGAGTGAGCGCCGCTACGATCAGTCACAGGTGTTTGGCGGGGTCATAGACGTGCTGGAGGCAGTGGGCGCGGTCTATGCAATTTGGGGTGGGCTGGCTGTCGTTATGGAGCGCGTTCCATCGAAGATATGCTTTGCAGACGTAGCCCTGTCCATTCGACGAAATACGCCGCCGCGTACTTACCGCGACTGGTGCTGCCTTGACGTTGCGGGCGTCGACAACTCCACCGCCATCTAGATGACTTGCCGGCCTCCGTGTTCAGGGAGCGAGGCTGATGTGAACGATTGGGCCGATTAGGTTGCTTCGTGTGTGGCGAGAACTGGGGGTTAATGCCCATATGTGCGGTCTGCGCTGTATTGTGATTGCTGCGGTATACTTGCCTCAATATCATGCTCGCCCTCATCCACGACTGGCTCAACCAACTCGGCGGCGCGGAGGACGTGTTGGCGGCGCTGGTCGGCCTCTACCCCGACGCGCCGCTCTACACCTCGCTCTACGACCGCGATCGCATGCCCGCCCACTGGCGCGAGTGGGACATCCGCACGGCGTTCATCGACCGCCTGCCCTTCGCCCACCGCAAGCAGCAGCTCTACTTCCCGCTCTACCCGTTCGCCTTCGAGCAGTTCGACCTGCGCGGCTATGACGTGGTGCTGAGCAACAAGAGCGGCTTCTGCCACGGCGTCATCACCGGGCCGGAGACGATGCACGTCTGCTACTGTCTGACGCCAACGCGCTACGTCTGGCGCTACCACCAGTACGCCGAGCAGGAAGACCTCGGCCGCCTGACCCGCGCCGGGCTGGCCCCGTTCCTGACCTTCCTGCGCCAGTACGACCGCCTGGCCGCCGACCGCGTCGATCATTTCATCGCCATATCGGATGAGGTTCGTCGGCGAATCGCCAAGGTCTACCGCCGCGAAGCGACTATCATCTATCCACCGGTGGACGTGGGGCGCTTCGCGCCGTCGAATCGGGTGGACGACTACTACCTGTTCGTCGGCCGCCTCGTCCCCTACCGCCGGCTGGACGTGCTCATCGAGGCGTTTAACAAGATGGGCAAGCCGCTCAAGATCGCCGGCAGCGGGCGCGACCGGGAGCGGCTGGAAGCCCTGGCCGGGCCGACAGTCGAGTTTCTCGGCTTCGTGCCCGACGCCGACCTGCCCGACCTGCTGGCCCGCTGCCGGGCGTTCGTCTGGCCGGGCGAAGAGGACTTCGGCATCTCGCCCCTGCAGGCCAATGCCGCCGGGCGGCCGGTCATCGCCTACGACGCCGGCGGGGCGCGCGAGACGGTTGTGCCCGGCGTCACCGGAGCGCTGTTTGCCGAGCAGTCCGTTGCTGCTATTATCGAGACGGTCGAGTCGTTCGATCCGCTGTCCGTCAGTCCCGCGGCCATTCGCCGCCACGCGGAGCAGTACGACATCGCCCTGTTCAAGCGCCGCATTGCCGACTTTGTGGCCCAGAGATACGAAGAATGGAACTCCGCCGCTACTGGACAATCCTCCGCCGCTACTGGCTCCTCGCGCTGATCCCGGCCGCGTTGGTGCTGGCCCTGGGGCTGGCCACGTGGCGGCCCGCGCCGACGGTCTACAACGCCGGGGTGCGCTTCATCGTCGGCCAGCCGCCCGGCGCGGCGGCGGCCGAGTTCGACGAGCAGCGCTACTACAACTGGCTAACGTCGGAGTACGTCGTCAACGGCCTGACGGACTGGATTCGCGGCGGGCGCTTTGCCGCCGCCGTCAGCGCCCGGTTGGCCGCGCAGGGCATCGACGCGCCGCCGGGCCTTATCCAGGGTGGGCTGGCGGTGGACAACGCCCGCAGTATGTTGACTGTATCGCTGACAATGGCCGACTCCGACTTGCTGCAACAAGTCCTGGCCGGGGTGGTGGCCGTGCTGACCGAGGACAACGCCGCCGCGCTGCCGCAACTGGGCGGCCAGCGGGCGGTGCTGACCCAACTCGACGAGCCGGTGGTCAACCCCATCGCCCCCGGCATTCGCAGCCAGCTCGACCTGCCGCTGCGTGTGGCGTTGGCCCTGCTGGCCGGGCTGGGGCTGGCCCTGCTGGCCCACTACATCGACCCCACTGTCCGCGACCGGGCCGAGTTGGAGCGGCTGCGGCTGCCGGTTCTGGGCGAGATTCCGCGCGAGCGCGGTGAAGGTTCCAGGTTCCAGGTTCCAGGTTCCAGGGAAGAGCGTTCTTCCCCTGGCCCCTAGCCCCTGGCCCCTGGCCCCTTCTGGTTAGAGATTACACAACTATGGAACTGAGCGACATCTTCCGCATCCTGCGCCAGCGCGGCTGGCTGATTCTGGTGCTGATGGCCCTGACGGCCGCGGCGGCCTATGGCTTCAGCCGCATCCAGACGCCGGTCTATGAGTCCACGTTGCGCCTGCTGGTGAACCCGGGGCGCACCGACTTCGGGCAGGCCCAGGCGGCCAAGGAGCTACTGAGCAGCAAGCAGGTGTGGCTCTACAGCACCTACCGCGCCCAGGACGTGATCGACACGCTGCAACTGGACATGACCGCCGGCGAACTGCTGGGCGACGTGCGCGTGGCCTCCGACGCCAGCTACGTCATCACCCTGACTGTCGAGAACACCGACCCCAACCTGGCCAACGACATCGCCCGCACCTGGGGCAATTTGCTCATCATGGAGCAGAACGCCGACAACGACACCTTGCGCCAGGAAGACCGCATCTACGTCGAGTTCATCGACGACCCGCAGGCCGGGCTGGAGCGGCCGAACACCAAGATCAACACCGCCGCCGGGGCCGTCTTTGGCCTGCTGCTGGGCGTGGCTCTGGTCTTCCTGCTGGAGTGGCTGGCGTCGAGCGTCATGCGGCGCAGCGAAGACGTGGAGCGCTACCTGAACATTCCCGTTATTGGGACGATCCCACAAGAGTAGGGGCCAGGGGCCAGGGGCCAGGGGAAGAGTGCTCTTCCCCTGGCCCCTGGAACCTGGAACCTGGAAGAAGAGTATGACCCTAGTAACCATCACCGACCCCCGTTCGCCCGCGGCCGAGGCGTATCGCACGCTGCGCACGAACCTGTCGTTCTTCAGCCTCGACCAGCCGCTGCATTCGCTGGTCGTCACCTCGCCGGCGGCGGGCGAGGGCAAGTCGACGGCCGTGGCCAATCTGGCGGTGACGATGGCCCAGAGCGGCCGGCGCACCATTCTGGTCGATTGCGACCTGCGGCGGCCGTCGCTCCATGAGCAGTTCGGCCTGTCGATGGCCCCCGGCCTGACCAACCTGGTGCTGGAGGGGCTGACGGAGTTGCCGTTGCAGCCGACCGGCGTGGAAAACCTGTGGCTGCTGAGCAGCGGGCCGACGCCGCCCAACCCGGCCGACTTCCTGGGGGCCAGCCGGATGGATCGCGTGCTGGCCCAACTGGCCGAGGCGGCCGACATCGTCCTGTTCGACGCGCCGCCGGTGGTGGCCGCGGCCGACGCGGCCATCCTGGGGGCCAAGGCCGACGGCGTGCTGCTGGTCATCCAGGCCGGCCGCACCCGCCGCGACCAGAGCGAGCGCGCCCGCGAACTGCTGGAGCAGGCCAAGGTGCGCATCGTCGGCGTGGCTCTGACCAACGCGCCGCGGGAGAGTGGGGCGGGGTTTTACGGATAGTATTCAGTAGGTCAGTGTGTCAGTAAGTCAGTAAGCCAGTAAGTCAGTAGGCCAGTAGGTCACAATGGAGCACTCACGACTGACCCACTGACCCACTGACCTACTGACCCACTGACCTACTGGCACAACTCGGAGTTACTATGAAAGGACTCATCCTCAGCGGCGGCACCGGCTCGCGGCTCTATCCGCTGACTTACACCAGCGCCAAGCAACTCATCCCCGTGGCCAACAAGCCGATCCTGTTCCGGGTGATCGAGACGATCCGCGACGCGGGCATCGACGACATCGGCATCGTCGTCGGCAGCACGGCCGAGCAGATCAAGGACGCCGTCGGCCGCGGCGGGCGCTGGGGTGTGCGCATCACCTACATCCCGCAGGAGAAGCCGCTGGGGTTGGCCCACGCCGTCAAGGTGGCCCAGCCCTTTCTGGGCGACGAGCGCTTCGTGATGTTCCTGGGCGACAACGTCATCCAGGGCGGCATCAGCACGCTCATCCGCGAGTTCGCCACCAACGACTGGAACAGCCAGATCGTCCTGACCCGCATCGAGCACCCGGAGCAGTACGGCGTGGCCGAGCTAGGCGACGACGGCCGCATCATTCGCCTGGTGGAGAAGCCCAAGATTCCACCCAGCGACCTGGCCCTGGTTGGCATCTACATGTTCGACCACCACGTCTTCCAGGCCGTGGACGCCATCAAGCCGTCGTGGCGCGGCGAACTGGAGATCACCGACGCCATTCAGTGGTTGGTGGACAACGGCCGCACCGTTCACCCCCACGTTCATCAGGGGTGGTGGATCGACACCGGCGCGCCGGGCGACATGCTGTCGGCCAACGATCTGGTGCTGGAGGAGATCGAGTACAACGTCGAGGGGTACGTCGACCGCGACAGCAAGGTCGACCACCGCGTGACCATCCAGCGCGGGGCGGAGATCATCAACAGCACGGTGCGCGGCCCGGCTATCATCGGCGAGTATGCGCGCATCGTCAACAGCTACATCGGCCCGTTCACCAGCATCGACCACCACGTGACGGTCGAGAACAGCGAGATTGAGCACTCGGTGGTGCTGGAGAACAGCCGCGTGTGCGACATCGACGCCCGCATCCAGGACAGCCTCATCGGCCGCGACGTGATCATCTCTCGCTCGCCCATCAAGCCGAAGTCGTTGAAGTTGACGGTGGGGGATCATAGTAAGATTGGTATTCTTTAGATTCTAGGGATTAGGGTGGGCCTGCCTAATCCCTAATCCCTAACCCCTAATCCCTAACCCCTAATCCCTATGAGAGCCTTATTACAGCGCGTCTCCCGCGCCAGTGTCACCGTGGACGGCCGTGTGGTCGGGCGCATTGAGCGGGGCTTTGTCGTCCTGCTCGGCGTCACCCACGCCGATACACGGGCCGAGGCGGAGTGGGTGGCGGCCAAAATCGCCGGGCTGCGCGTCTTTGAGGACGAGGCCGGCAAGATGAACCTGTCGCTGGCCGATGTGGGCGGGGAACTGCTGGTCGTGTCCCAATTCACCCTCTATGGCGACGCGCGCAAGGGGCGGCGGCCGTCCTTCAGCGACGCCGCCGCGCCGGAGCACGCCGAACCGCTGGTGGACACCTTTATCGAGCAACTGCGCCGGGCCGGATTCACCGTGGCCACGGGCGTCTTCGGGGCGCACATGGACGTGGAAATTCACAACGACGGCCCGGTGACCCTTTTGGTAGAGAAATGAAGCACAACAACGTAACACCCTTGTTCCGGGGCCTGGCCCCCATCGCCGCGCGGCCGTTGGTCGCCGGCTTGCTGCTGTTTGCTCTGTTGCTGGCCGCCTGTGGCGCGCCGCAGACGGAGCTACCCATTGCCCAGGTGACGGTGGCCGGGGATGCCATCCCGCAGGTGGTCGAGCCAACGGTGGAGATACCGCCCACTGTGCCGCCGACCGCAGCCCCGCCGACGGCTACGCCGCCGCCGACCTTCACACCTCTCCCGGCGGCCACGCCCACGGCCGAGGGGGGCGTCATCGCCTTTGACCCGCCGGTTGTGGACGTAGACCGCGAGGCCACACCCGCGCCGCTGGGCCAGATGACCCAGCCGCCCTACGCCGCCAGCGATTGCAGCGACAAGTACCCCTGCAACGAGGATCACGCCGCCTGGGAAGCGCGGATCCAGTTGCCGGAAGGCTTTACCGCCACCGTCTTTGGTCAGGTGGAGGGCAACCCCGACGTGCTGACCTTTGGCCCCGACGGGCTGCTCTACGTGGCGACGTTGACCGGCGAGATCTACACCCTGGACGAAGCGGGCAACGTCGAGTTATACGTGGACGGCTTTCTGGCTCCGGCCGGGCTGGCCTTCCAGCCGGGCACGGAGCGACTGTACGTGGCCAGCCGGGTGATCGACCTGAATGAGGGCGGCGAGGCCGAAGTGGCTGTGGTCGAAGATGGCGTCGTGACGTCGCTCATCACCGGCCTGCCCTGCTGCTACGTGTCCATGCACTCGGCCAACGGCATCGCCTTCGGCGCGGACGGCTTCGGCTACGTCGCCGTCGGCGGCCGGGCCGACCACGGCGAAATCCTGAGCGGGCCGAATGCCAGCCAGCAGGACGAGCGCCACCCCTACGAGGCCAGCATCCTGCGCTTCAGCCCCGACGGCACGCTGGTGGAGACCTACGCCCGCGGCTTCCGCAACGCCTATGACATCGCCTGGGACGCCGACGGCGTGCTGTTCACGACCGACAACATGCCCGACTTCGGCCCGCCGGAGGAGTTCAACCGCGTCGAGCCGGGCGGTGAGCATGGCTACCCGTGGTTCGACTGTTCCGTCTGCTTCGCCGCGCCGGACGACGTGACGATCGTCCCGCCGCTACACACCTTTGTCGCCCACTCGTCACCGACGGGCATCACCGCCTACCTGGACGACGAGTTCCCCGGCTACTACAACAGCCTCTTCGTGACGCTGTGGAGTGCCTTCCCGGAGGCGCAGCGCATCGTCTGGTTCAGCCCCGGCGGCGAGGGGATGGCCGACTTCGCCACGGGCTTTGCCGCGCCCATCGACCTGGTCGTTGGCCCCGACGGCGCGCTCTACGTCGCCGACCACGCCACCGGCCTCATCTTCCGCATCGCCTACACCGGGGCTTAAGAGACAGGAGGCTCACGCAAAGGCGCAAAGGGGCAAAGACGCAAAGGAAGAAGGATTCTTGTTTCTTCCTTTGCGCCTTTGCATCTTTGCGCCTTTGCGTGAGCTCTTCCTTTCAATGGATAATACCCTTATGTTGAACTGGCAACAGATCCGCGAAAGACACGAAGCGGTGCAGGCGCGCATCGAGGCGGCGGCGGCGCGGGCCGGGCGGTCGGCCGACGACGTGACGCTCGTCGCCGTCACCAAGACGTGGCCGGCCCAGTTAGTCATCGAGGCTTACGACGCCGGCCTGAGCCACTTTGGCGAGAACCGGCCCGAAGAACTGGCCGCCAAGCGCCCCCTGGTCGAAGACGCGCTGGGGCCAAACGTCGGCAACACCTGGCACCTCATCGGCACGCTGCAAAGCCGCAAGACCGACCTGGCCGCGGCCCACGCCGACGTCTTCCACGCCCTCGACCGGGCGAAGATCGCCCGGCGGCTGGCGGCCGATCTGGCCGAGGTAGGGCGGACGCTGCCGGCCTTCGTCGAAGTCAATCTCAGTGGTGAGGCGACGAAATCGGGCCTGCTGCTGACCAATTGGGAAGAGGATGCGACTCAACGGGCGGCATTGCGTACTATGGTACATGAGTTGCTGGCCACGCCGCAGTTGCCCCCGCTAGGCCTGATGACGATGGCCCCCTGGGACGCGCCGGCGGACGAGATTCGCGCGGTGTTTCGCCGTTGCCGGCTGCTGGCCGAGTGGCTGGCGGGCGAGTTGCCGGGCCGGCCGCGCCTGGCTCTGTCGATGGGTATGACCGACGACTTCGAGATCGCCATCGAGGAAGGGGCGACCCACGTCCGCGTCGGCCGCGCCCTGTTCGGCGAGCGGGAAACTTAGAAGAGATGGAACCACCGATTACACGGATTTCACGGATTGAAGAGGAGTTCGGGGGGGGGGGGGGGGGGGGGGGGGGGGGATGCGTAGGGAGAGGGGGGAGTTCGGGGGGGGGGGAGGGTCTCTTTCAATCTGCTGAATCTGCGGATGACACTTCTTAATCTGTGAAATCCGAATAATCTGTGGATGCTTTTAAGATTATGTAAAGGAAAGCAAAATGACTCTAGTTGCCATTATCAACGCGCTGTTCTGGGTGTTCTACATTTTGTTGTTCGCCAACATCGTCCTGTCGTGGGTGCGGGTCAGCCCCTACCACCCGACGTGGGGGCCGGTGGTGCGCTTCATCAACGGCGTGACCGAGCCGATCCTCAACCCCATTCGCCGCCTGATGCCGTCGATGGGCGGGCTGGACTTCAGCCCGATGGTCGTCCTGCTGCTGGCGCGGCTGTTGCAGGGCGTCTTGATCAATTTGGTGCGGTAAGACCTCACGCAAAGGCGCTAAGGGCTAAGGCGCAAGAAAAAAAGAACGGCTTCTTTTCTTCCTTATGCGCCTTGGCCCCTTGGCGACTTTGCGTGAGCCTCTTGTCCTACCTCAACCCGGTCAGGGCGCGGGCAATGACCATGCGTTGAATCTCGCTCGTGCCCTCGTAGATTTCGGTGATCTTGGCGTCGCGGAAGTAGCGCTCCAGCGGCATCTCCTTGCTATAACCCATGCCGCCGTGAATCTGGATGGCCTGGGTCGTCACCCACATGGCCGTCTCGCTGGCGAAGAGCTTGGCTTCGCTGGCCTCCAGAGAGTAGCGGCCGTCGCCCGTCTTGGCCGCCATCTTGGCCAGCGCCGCCTGATAGATGAGCAGCCGGCTGGCGTCAATGCGGCACTTCATGTCGGCCAGCTTGGCCTGAATCTGCTGGAACTCGCCGATCTTCTGGCCGAACGCCTCGCGCTCCTTGGCATAGGCCACGCTGGCCTCCAGCGCCGCCTCGGCGATGCCCAGCGCCTGCGAGGCGATGCCGATGCGCCCGGCGTCGAGCACGGTCATGGCGATCTTGAACCCCTCGCCCTCGGCCCCCAGCCGGTTCGCCACCGGGCACTCGTAGTTGTCGAAGATGATCTCGCTGGTGGCGCTGGCGCGGATGCCCAGCTTCGGCTCCTTCTTGCCGCGGGTGAAGCCCGGCTGGTCGGTGTCGATGATGAAGGCCGTCACGCCGCGGTGCTTCTTCTCCGGCTGGGTCATGGTGAAGAGGATGATGAAGTCGGCGTAGGGGGCGGACGTGACCCACGACTTGCGGCCGTTGATGATGTAGCACGTCCCGTCCGCGCTGAGCGTGGCCCGGCTCTTCATCGTGCCCGCGTCGCTGCCGCTCATCGGCTCGGTCAGGCTATAGGCGCCGATCTTCTGCCCGGTGGCCACGGGCACGAGGTAGTTCTGCTTCTGCTCCTCGCTGCCGAACTTCAGCAGGCCGTGGGCGTAGAGCGAGTTGTTGACCGACATGATCGTGCCGTGGCTGGCGTCGGCCTTGCTGATCTCGACCATGGCCAGCACGTAGGCCAGCGTGTCCATGCCCGCGCCGCCGTACTCTTCGGGCACTTCGATGCCCATGAAGCCCAGTTGGCCCATCTCGCGGATGGTCTGGAGGGGGAACTCGCCCGTCTCGTCGTGTTCGGCGGCGATGGGGGCGATGGAGTTGCGGCCGAAGTCGCGCGCCGCCTGTGCGATCATGCGGTGTTCGTCGGTGATGAAAGGAAACATGAGGTCTCTCCTAAGGCCGCCGGGTGGGGGCGGCCGAACGGCCGGGGCGCGGAGGCGCGGCGGCTAGATGGGAATGGATTCGGACGTTGCGCCGGGCGCCGGCCGCGGTTGGGCGTGGGCCTGGGCGTAGTCCAATAACGTAGCGAAGTCGTCCGGCGTCAGCTCGACGCCATACTCCCAGCGGCGGCGCTCGGCCAGCCAGTAGCGGCCGTCCTTGGAGTGCAGCACGCTGTTGGACAGGGCCGGGCGGCTGGGCGGGCCGATGCGGGTGCGGGCCGAGCGGTCATAGACCTCGGCCGGGTTCAGGCGGTGGAAGGCCAGCCGCGTGTTGTCGATGAAGTCCGCCGCCCGCTCCGGCGGCATGAGAGCGAAGGCGTTGAGCCGCACGCCGTCCTGGTGCAGCTCGGTGGCCAGGCACAGCCACTTGGCCGGCGCGCGCCGCTCGCGCCCCGCCCGCGGGTAGCCGCTGAGGCGGAAGTACCAGTTGAGTTGGTTGAGGTTGCCGCTCCAGCGGATGGCAGGTTCCAGGTTCCAGGTTCCAGGTTCCAGGGAAGAACCTGGAGAGGTTTGGCTCTCTTCCCTGGCCCCTGGCCCCTGGCCCCTGGCCCCTGCTCCCGTTGATCATGGACGACAATGCCCCGCTCGTTCAGTTCCAGGCTCAGCCCGCTACGCCAGACGCGCTTGAGCAGCTTCTCCAGCCCATAGATGAACAGTAGCGCCAAAGGAACCGCGCCGACGCAGGACAGGAAAGTGGCGTAGTCGAGAACGGCCGGCGGGGCGAACGTGCCCAGCAGCCAGCGGGAGATGAAGAAGCCGGGGACGAGGCCGGCGAAGAGGGCGAGGAAGATGACCAGCCGCAGGCCACTGTGCTCCTGGTCGGCGTGGAGGATGGCGGGGCGGCGCATGTCGGCGGACATGGCGCAGATTGTAGCACAGGCGGGGAGACGGGGCATTAGACCTCAGAGGTGTTGTCTTTAGCCGCCAACGACGACACCTCTGAGGTCGGACTCGCCCGGGCCTAATGGGTGGTCAGGAGGACATGAATGCCCGACGGGTCAATGACGTGCAGCCCGTCATCGTCGCGCTCATAAGCGTGGCCGGCCGCGTCCAGTCGCGCGGCGATGGCCTCCACGGCCGCCGCGTCCGGCTGGCGAATTTCGTACCACAGCAGCCGCGCCGCGTCGGCCGGAGCGGGCGGCAGTCCCACGCCGGCCCAGGTGTTGCCGCCGATGTGATGGTGGTAGCCGTTGGCCGACAGGAAGGTGGCCGACGGGCCGTAGCGGATGACCGGGTCCAGCCCCAGCAGGTCGATGTAGAAGCGCTCGGTGGCCTCGATTTGGGCCACTTGCAGATGGATGTGGCCCATCATCGTCCCCGGCGGCAGGCCGCGCCACGTCCCACTCTGCGAGCGTAGCACGCCCTGGAAGTCAATTGGCTCGGTCGTCATCCCCAGAGTGTTACCCCGATAGGGCCACTCGGCGCGCGGCCGGTCGCGGTAGACCTCGATGCCGTGGCCGTCGGGGTCGGTCAGATAGATCGCCTCGCTGACGGCGTGGTCGGCAAAGCCGCCGATGGGGGCGTTGGCGTCCACGTAGTGCTGGAGGGCGTCGCCCAAATCCGCCCGCGACGGCAGCAGCAGGGCGAAGTGGTACAGCCCCGTCGCCCGCCGCACGCGCGACAGGCCCGGCTGGCCGTGGAGCAGCAGCAGCGGCTCGTCGCCCGCGCCCATCTGCGCGTCGTTGCCGTCGCGCGCCAGCAGGGCCAGGCCGATCACGTCGCTGTAGAAGCGAATCGAACGCTCAATGTCGGCCACGGCCAGGGCGACGCGGCCGATGTGGGTTTGGTTGGTCATAGGTTCCTTAAGAGGGGCAGGGGAGCGGGGGGGGGGCGGGGGAGCAGGGGTGAAACGTTCTTTCACCCCTGCCCCCCCTCCCCTGCGGTCGTTATTGAGCTAAGGTTATCCCGCCTACGCCAACTCGGCAACCGCGTCGGGAACCTTGATCAACTCGACTTCGATCTCGATGTTGATCTGGTCGCCGACGAGCCAGCCGCCCGTCTCCAGCGCCTGGTTCCAGGTCAGACCCCAATCCTTGCGGTCGATCTTGGTCAGGCCGCAGAAGCCGGCGCTGGTCGTGCCCCACGGGCTTTGGGCCAGGCCGTAGTACTCCACGTCCAGCGCCACCTCGCGGGTGACGTCGCGGATGGTCAGGTCGCCGATGAGCCGGCCGTGGCCATTGGCCAACTGCTCCACGCGCGTGCTCTTGAAGGTCATGGCCGGGTAGTTCGCCGCGTCCAGGAAGTCGGGCGAACGCAGGTGGCCGTCACGCCGCTCGTCGCGGGTGTTGATGCTGTCGGTGTAGATGGTCGCCTCGACGGTGGAGCGCGCCGGCTGCTCTTCGTCGTAGTTGACGACGATGTCGTACTTGGCGAACTCGCCGCGAACCTTGGTGATCATCATGTGACGGGCGACGAAGCTGATGTGCGTGTGAGCGTTGTCTACTTGCCAGGTCATTTTTTGGTAACTCCCTTTTCTCGTTTTTCCCAATATGTGGACTACAGTCCGTTTATCTGCTAGAATATTAGCGGACTTGAGTCCACTTGTCAAGTGCATCTTCATATGATTTGCGTATAATTACTGGAAATCGCGTTGCGGCTATCAACTCCGGTTTCCAAGAGAGACACGTCTCATGCCACGAATTGACCTGCTGACAGTTGAAGAAGGTAGCGCAACCGAGCGCCACGAGCGGGCCGACGCCGCCGCCAACCGGGTGCTCATCCTGAAGACGGCCGAGCGCCTCTTCGCTGAGCGCGGCGTGGCCAACGTCTGCATGGCCGAGATCGCCGAGGCGGCCGGGGTGGGCAAGGGCACGCTCTACCGCCGCTTCGCCGGCAAGGCGGAGCTGTGCCTGGCCCTGCTCGACAGCCAGATGAGCGAGTTCCAGGCCGAATCGCTGGCCCGCTTTCGGCGGCAGACGGCCGAGGGCATGCCCTACCTGACACAGCTGGCCGACTTCCTCGAGGCCCTGGTGGCCTTTACCGAGATTCACGCGCCTCTGCTGAGCGAGGTCGAGCGCGGTGGCTTGTTGCGCGTCGATGCGCCGTTGAACGTGCCCCACTTCTGGCAGTTCATGACCGTCAGCGCCCTGTTGCGCGCCGCCGCCCGGCGTGGCGAACTGGTGGACGGCCTTGACCTCGACTACGTTGGTGAGGCGCTGCTGGCCCCGCTGCAAATCGACATCTTCCGCTACCAGCGCGACGCCCGCGGCTACTCGCTGGAACGCGTGGCCGATGGGTTGCGGGGGCTGGTGGGGTTGCTGGCGGTGCTGAGGGGGGGGCCCCTCGCCCTTTGGGGGGGGAGAGCTGCCCCCCTCGCCCTCTTGGGAGAGGGTTGGGGGGGGGGCCCCCGGGCCCCCCCCCCCCCCCGGGGGGGGGGGGGGGGGGGGGGGGGGGGGGGGCCCCCCCCCCCCCCCCCGGGGGGGGGGGGGGGGGGGGGGGGGGGGCGCCCCCGCGCCCGCGGGCGGGGGGGGGGGGGGGGGGGGGGGGCCGGGGGGGGGGGGGGGGGGGGGGGGGGGGGGGGGGGGGGGGGGGGGGAGAGGGTCTTGACTTGGGAGTAATGGCAGAATGAACACACGACACGACCTTCCATCCACTGCGCGCCGGCCGCTGCTGGCGCTGTGCGGCGGGCTGCTGTTGGCCCTGCTGCTGGCTGCCGGGCCGGCCGGCGGCCGGGCGATGGACGACAGCCCCGGCCCGGCTACGGCCGAGGCGACCGACGCGCCCGCCTTCGGCGTCGTCTTCATCAGTTCGGCCGAGGACCGCCACCCCGGCAGCGGACGCACGCCGCAATCGCTGGAGCAGCAGTACCAGAACGGCCTGACCACCGGCGCGGCGTGGAACCGCTGGCCGCTCTACTGGTTCAACATCGAGCAAAGCCCCGGCGTCTTCAACTGGACGACGCAGGACGCCACGGTGCAGGCCGACATCGCCCACGGCTTCCAACTCAACGCCATCCTGCTGGGCACGCCCGGCTTCTATACCACCAACGCCGCCCGCGCCAGCCGCGTGCCCCGTCTGCGGCCGGGCGAGCTAAGCCTCGACGCGCCGGAGCAGGCCACGCCGCTGGGGCTGTTCGAGCCGACCTTCAGCGACGGCACGGATACCCTGGCCCCCGGCCAGACACCCAACCCGGCCAACAAGTGGGCCGTCTTCGCCACCGCCGCCGTCAACCGCTATAAACCCGGCGGGCAACTGGCCACGGCCAACGGTTGGCCGGCCGGCGTTGGCGTCACCCACTGGGAGATATGGAACGAACCCGACCTCGATATCTTCTGGGACGCCAGCATCGAGGATTACGCCCGGCTGCTGAAGGTCGGCTATCTGGCGACCAAGGCCGCCGACCCCAACGCGACGGTGCTCTTTGCCGGGCTGGCCAACTCCTACGCCAGCGGCGACAAGTTCGAGTACTACCGCCGCGTCCTGACCATCCTGGCCGCCGACCCGGCCGCGGCCGAGCACGGCTTCTACCACGACATCCTGGCCACCCACAGCTACTTCCACGCCTGGAAGTCGTGGTACCACGTCTACCGCGCCCGCGGGGCGATGCACGACTTCGGCTTCGAGAAGCCCATCTGGCTCAACGAGTCGGGCGTGGCCATCTGGGACGACTACCCCGGCCCGGTGTGGGACGCGCAGAGCGCGCTGCGGGCCACGGCCGGCGAGCAGGCCGACTACATCATCCAGTCGGCCCTGTACGCCCTGTTCGCCGGGGCCGACGGCGTCTTCCACTTCCAGCTCTACGACGGCTGCGGCAACCAGCCGGCGGGCACCAACTTCCCGCCCCACAACGGGGAGTTGTGCGACGAGCACAACGAGTATCAGGGCAAGCCCTGCGCCGGGGACGCCAACGGCCTCTTCCGCAACCCGACCGACATGCTCTGCTTCACCCAGCACCCCCAGCCGGGTTCGGCGCGGTCGGGGTTGAGCGCCTATCAGGTGTTGACAACCTACCTGAGCGGCGCTGTGCCCTACTGGCGGACACGCGCGGGGGAAGCGGCTGTCTGCCCCGGCCAGGTGAATGCCGATCAGAAGACGCCGCCGCAGGAGATCATCGCCTTCTACCGGTCGGCCACGAATGAGCGCGTCGTCGGCCTCTGGACGCTGTGCGACCGCGCGGAGACGGCCGTCCTCGACGCCACCAGCGCCGACGGCCGGGCGACGCTGGTCTTCCCCGACGGCCGCACGCAGGCCATCACCGCCGTCGACGGCCGCTACACCATCGCCCTGCCGCCGGCCACCAACCGCAACCCGTTCCCGTTTGGCCAGTCGCCCAACCCGCTGTTCCCCATCGGCGGCTCGCCGGTGCTGCTGGTCGAGAAGGACGACCACGGAGAGAGTTGGCCCTACCACACCTACACGCCGGTCATCACTGCCCTGCTTTCAGAGCAATAGGAAGAAAGCAACCACAGATTACACAGATTTCACAGATTTATTCTGCTAATCTGTGAAATCTGCGTAATCTGTGGTTGCTTTCTCTTCAGGAAAAACACATGGAAAACCCAATCTTGCTGGACTTTCCCTACAGCTTCGAGACGGAGCGGCTCATCATCCGCGGGCCGCTGCCGGACGACGCCGCGCCGCTGCGGCAGGCGGTGGTCGAGTCGCAGCCGGAGTTGAAGCCGTGGATGCCCTGGGCGGTGGACGTGCCGACCGAGGAGTGGTATCGCGTCCGCGTGCGCGAGGGGCGGCTGAAGTTCCTGGCCCGCGAGGATTTGTGGATGATGCTGACGCTGAAGGAGGATGGGCTGATCATCGGCGGCAGCGGGCTGCACCGCATCGACTGGGCCGTGCCCAAGTTCGAGATCGGCTACTGGGCGCGCACCAGCCACGCCGGGCGGGGCTACATCACCGAGGCCGTCAACGGCATCACCCGCTTCGCCTTCGAGACGCTGGGGGCGCGGCGGGTGGAGATTCGCTGCGACGTGAAGAATGTGCGCAGCGCGGCCGTGGCCCGCCGCGCCGGCTTCGAGTTGGAGGGCACCTTCCGCCTCGACGCCCGCGACCACATCACCGGCGGCCTGCGCGATACCTATATCTTTGCGCAGGGTCGGGCAGGATTAGGGATTAGGCAGGGGCCAGGGAAGAGCCTCTCCCTAACCCCTAATCCCTGGCCCCTTACTCTTCAGCGTACATGGCCTCAATCTCACCCAAGTGCATATCACAGATGTTCTTGCGCTTCAGCTTCAGCGTCGGCGTCATCTCGCCGCCTTCGATGCTGAAGGGCTTGGGCAGTAGCGTGAACTTGCGCACCTGCTCCACGCGGGCGAACTGGGTGTTGACCTGCTCGTCGATGTCGGCCTGAATCGCCTCGATCACTTTGGGGTGGCTGTGCAACGCCGCGCCGACGATGCCGTTGGCCTCGGCGAAGCGTTCGGCCTTCTCCAGGTCGAGTGTCAGCAGGGCACAGAGATATTTGCGCCCCTCGCCCACCAGCACCGCGTCGCCCACCAACTCCAGATTCTTTAGCGCCGCCTCGATGTTGCGTGGAGCGATGTTCTTGCCGCCGGAGGTGATGATGATGTCCTTCTTGCGGCCGACGATGGTCAGGAAGCCGTCCTCATCGAAGCGGCCCAGGTCGCCGGAGTGGAGCCAGCCGTTGATCAGCGTGTCGGCTGTGGCCGCGGCGTCCTTGTAGTAGCCCATGAAGACGTTGGGGCCGCGCAGTAGAATCTCGCCGTCGGGAGCGAGCTTGACCTCGCTGCCCGGCCACGCCTGCCCGGTCGTGCCGATCTTGGTCGCGCCGGGGCGGTTGAACGTCGTCGGCCCGCACCCCTCCGACTGGCCGTAGACCTCGTAGATGGTCACGTCCAGCCCGCTGAAGAACTCCAGGATGGCCGGGTCAATGGCCGCCGCGCCGGAGACGGCCACGCGGGTGCGGCTGAAGCCCAGCAGCGGCTTGACCTTGCCGAAGACCAGCCTCTCGGCCACTTTGTACTTGGCGGCCAGGGCGCCGCCCGGCTGGCGGCCGGCGTTGCGCTCGGCCACGACCTCGCGGCCGACCGTCTGCGCCCAGTCGGCGATGCGCTTGCGCGCGCCGTGGGCCTCGCCCAGCCGCTCGGCCACCCGGCCGCGGAAGCGCTCCCACACGCCGGGCACGCCGAAGAAGACCGTCGGCTGCACCTCGCGCAGGTTGTCGGGTAGTTTGGTCAGCGACTCGGCGTAGTAGATGGGGAAGCCGACCGTGGCCGCGGTGTGGATGGTGAACATCTGCTCGGCGATGTGGGACAGCGGCAGATAGGACAGCAGCACGTCGTTGGGCGTCAGGCGGAATAGCTCCTGCCCGTTGCGGGCGGTGGAGGCCAGGTTGGTGTGCGACAGCATGACCGCCTTGGGCGGGCCGGTGGTGCCGGAGGTGTAGATGAGGCTGGCCAGTTGCTCCATCTCGATGGCCGCGATGCGGGCGTCGAGGTCGGCTTCGGTCGTGTCGGCGGCCAGGGCCAGGAACGCCTCCCAATTCAGTGCCAGCGGATCGTTGACCTTCGTGCCGCGCATCAGCACGGCCGTGCGCAGGTGGGGCAGCCGGTCGCGCACTTCCTTGATCTTGGCCCATTGTCCCTCGTTCTCCAGGAGGACGACGGGCGCTTCGGAGTGGTTGAGGATGTACTGGACTTCGGAGGGGCTGTTGGTGGTATAGATGCCCGCGCCGACGCCGCCGACCATCATGGCCGCCACCTGACCGATGGCCCACTCCGGCCGGTTGAAGCCGAGCATACAGACGACCTGGCCGGGCTGGACGCCGAGGGTCATCAATGCCCGGGCCGCCGTGCGCACCTGGCTGACGTACTCTTCCCAGGAAGTGGGAACCCAGGCCGCGCCGAGTCTCTCATAGTAAGCGGGCGCGGCCGGGCGGACGCGCCGGTGCTGCTGGAATCGATCGATAATGCTATCCCGTTTGCTGGCTGCCATTGGCTCTGTGCCCTCCGTTGTTAAAGCCCACTGACTAACTTCGATGATAATGGACAACCACTATACCGTGAGGCTGGAAGAATGGCACGCAGATGACGCTGATCCGGCGTCATCTGCGTGCCATTCTTCCGCCTATACCGTCCAACCCGGCGGGCCGGTGAACGGCCGCACGTCGTCGTCGCACAGGACGAGGCGCACGCTCTCCTCCAGCGACATCAGCCCGGCCAGCACCGCCTCCTGGTAGCGGTCGGCCCAGCGGAAGATGAGGCCGCGCGCCTTGCGCAGTTCGACGAGCATGATCTGGGCCAAAGGGCCGCCCTCGTCCAGGAAGCCGGAGTCCACGTAGTCACGCTCGATTTGCGCGTAGTCATACGGGAGGCGGACTAGCTCAGCCGTCCATTGCCCGGCCCACACGAAGCGGCCGTAGGCGGCGCGGCGATCCTCGTCGAACGACGCGCCGACCGAGCCGATATTGACCACCAGTGTGCCGTCCAACGCACGGGTCAATGGCCGGTGGGTGTGGCCGGTGACGAAGACGGCCGGCGCGGGGGCGATCTGGCGGCGCAGGTCGTCATCGGTGGTCATCGGGTAGACGCCGTCGCGGTTGTTGCGCATGGAGGCGTGGACGATGCGCAGCAGGTCGCCGTTGGGCGCGGCGCGCTCGAACACGTCGGGCAAGGCCGCCAGCAGGCCAACGTGGTGGGCCGACTGGGCCAGGGCGAAGTGGGCGAAGCGCGTTGTCTCGTAGCCGGGGCCAGGCAGGGAGCGCGCCGGGTCGGCGCAATCGAGCACGAAGTCCTCGTGGTTGCCGCGCAGCAGCCGCCAGCCGTCGGCCCATTGCCGCTCCACCAGCACGTCGAGGCACTCGCCCGACCGCGGCCCGCGGTTGACGATGTCGCCGCCGACGACGACCAGGTCGGGCGACCAGGCGTCGATGTCGGCGATGACCGTCCGCAGCGCGGGGAGATTGCCGTGGATGTCGGACAGGACGGCGATTCGCATAGGTTGATTATAGCAGCAGGGCAGCGGGGGCGAGCCCCTTGGGAGGGGGGAGAGGGCTTTGCCGGCATCCTGTTATAATCGCCTGATGTTCGTCTTTCTTTCCAAGCTTCTACCGCTACTAATTTACCCGCTGGGTGTGGCTTGCTTGTTGCTGATCGTGGCCCTGGTGTGGAAGCGGGCCTGGCGGCCGTTGGTCGTCATGGCGCTGCTGGTGTTGTGGATCGGCAGCAGCCGCTACGTCGCCTACGCCCTGGTGCGCAGCCTGGAGACGCGCTACCCGGCGCTGGACGGCGCGCCCACGGCCGACGCTATCGTCGTGCTGGGCGGCGGCACGCGCTCCGGCGACCCGCCGCGGCCGATGCCCGAAGTCAACGAGGCCGGCGACCGGCTGTTCTACGCCGCCCGGCTCTATCAGGACGGGGCGGCCGAGGTAGTGCTGGTGACGGGCGGCAGCATCGAGTGGATGCAGCCGGAGGGCATCCCCCCGGAGGCCAACGATATGTCGCTGCTGATGCAACTGCTGGGCGTGCCCGACGAGGCGCTGTGGTTGGAGGTGGAGTCGCGCAACACGTATGAGAATGCGCTTTACAGCCGGGAGATGTTGGCCGCCGAGGGGCTGGACGACATCCTGCTGGTCACGTCGGCCATGCACATGCCGCGCTCCGTGCCGCTGTTCGAGGCGCAGGGATTGCGCGTGACGGCCGCGCCGACCGACTTCCTGGTGTCCGACGCCGAGTGGCAACACCTCTGGCGCGGCGGCTTCTCGGCCACGCTCATCAACCTGCTGCCGAACGTGGAGTATCTGACCTACACGACGCGCTGCCTGAAGGAGTATATCGGCATTGTTGTGTATGGGATGCGGGGGTGGCTATAAACGTAGAAACCGAGTTTCTTCTGAGAAACTCGGTTTCTAATAACCTTAAAAGAGACCCCAATCCCCCCCCGCCCCCTCTTCCATCATCGACGGATCCCACAACTCGTTGCCAATCTCGACCTGCACGCCGCCAGGGATGACTTGGTTGCCTACCAGGCGCACCTGTTCGATCAACTGCGGCCCGTAGGGGCAGAAGGGGGTAGTCAGGATCATGGTGATCTTGGCTCGATCACTCGGTTCGTCGATCTCCAGGTTGCGCACCAACCCCAGTTCGACAATGTTCATGCCGATCTCCGGGTCGATGACCGACCGCAGCGACTCGAGCAGTTCGTCTTCCTTGCTCGTAATCATCCAATCGTCTCCAGATGTCCGTTGGGCGCGCCGACCGGCATCGCCTCGGCGACGACGCTGACCGTGAACTGGCAGCAGTCCGCGCCCTGTAACATGCAGCTCTCTTGCCGCACCGGCAGTTGCAACACGCCGTCCATCAGCTTCTTGTCGAAGGTGCAGACCTCGGCGTGGGCGCTGCCGATGGACAGGTAGGGGCAACTATATTCGATCAGGCGGAAGCCCGTCTCCGTCTTCTCCCAGGTGGACCTCTTTCATCTCGTCCAGCAGGCGGTTGGTCAGACGCACGTAGCGCTTGGGGAAAAGCTCTTGCCCCTGGGCGCTGAGGGAGTAGACGTAGTAGGGGCGGCCGACCTTGCGCCGCACACTGGCGGCCTCGATGGCCCCCGCGGCCAGGAGGGCATTGAGGTGGTGGCGAACGGTGACGGGCGATATGTCGGCGACCTCGGCCAACTCTTCGACGGTGGAGTGGGGCGACGACTTGATGCTATGTAGGATCACTTCGCGCGTCGTGCGCTTCTTTGTCTGGTTGTCGATGGTCAACTCGCTTTCCTCGGTTGGCGCCTGCTTGGTGGCCGCCGCGGGGGGGGGGGGCGCTTTGCCCGGGCGACCCCACGGGATTATAGCAATCGGACTCTTCCCTGTCAATTTAGGGTATTTTTATCAATAATATCATATTTATTGACGCTCCTGGGAGGGAGTGCTATAATCCCGCCTGATAAACGACGGCTGCGGCCGATTGCATTTGACCACCGAGGAGCTAACTAGACGATGACTGCTGCTTTGGAAGTGACCAATCTCCACGTGAATATCGGCGAAAACCGTATTCTCAAGGGGATTAATCTGCGGGTTAATCAGGGCGAGATTCATGCCCTGATGGGGCCGAACGGCTCGGGCAAGAGCACGTTGGCCTATTCGCTGGCCGGGCACCCGGCCTATGAGCCGACGGCCGGCCAGGCGACGTTCGACGGCCATGACTTGCTGGAGATGGAAGCCGACGAGCGCTCGCGGGCCGGGCTGTTTCTGGCCTTCCAGTACCCGGTGGCCGTGCCCGGTGTCACCGTGGCCAAGTTCCTGCGCCAGGCGGTCAACTCGCGCCGCCAGGCCATCAACCCCGAAGATGCGGGCATGCCCATCCCTGAGTTCCGCCGCCTGTTGCGCGAAAAGATGGACATTCTGGGCATTGACCAGAAGTTCGCCGGGCGCTATCTGAACGAGGGCTTCTCCGGCGGCGAGAAGAAGCGGGCCGAAATCCTGCAAATGGCCATGCTGGAGCCGAAGATCGCCATCATGGACGAGACCGATTCCGGCCTGGACATCGACGCGCTGCGCATCGTGGCCGAGGGCGCGGTGCGGCTGCACGAGATGAATCACATGGGCGTGCTGGTCATCACCCACTACCAGCGCATTCTCAACTACGTCCAGCCCGACCGCGTTCACATCATGCTCGACGGCCGCATCGTCGAGAGCGGCGGCGCGGAGTTGGCCCTGCATTTGGAAGAGAACGGCTACGATTGGCTGCGCGAAAAGTACGGCGCGGCCGAGGCGGTATAACTATGGCCGATCAAGTTCTGGAACGTGACCAAACCGAAAATGAGATGCTGGCCGGCGTCAACGATGACTACGCCACCAAGTACGGCTTTGCCGACGCCGAGGACTACGTCTTCAAGGCCGAGAAGGGGCTGACCGAAGACGTCATCCGCGACATGTCGGCCCGCAAGGGCGAGCCGCAGTGGATGCTCGACATCCGCCTGAAGGCGTATCAGCACTTCCTGGAGCGGCCCATGCCCGATTGGGGCGCTGACCTCTCCGGCATCGACTTCAGCAACATCTACTACTACATCAAGCCCTCGGCGCGCCAGGAAGATAACTGGGAAGACGTGCCCAGCTACATCAAAGACACCTTCGACAAGCTGGGCATCCCGCAGGCGGAACAGAAGTTCCTGTCCGGCGTGGCCGCGCAGTATGAGTCGGAGGTCGTCTACCACAACATCAAGCGCGAGCTGGAGGACAAGGGCGTCATCTTCCTGGGCATGGACGACGGGCTGGCCCAATACCCTGACCTGGTGCGCGAGTACTTCACGACCATCATCCCCCACAACGACAACAAGTTCGCCGCGCTGAACACGGCCGTCTGGTCGGGCGGCAGCTTCATCTACGTGCCGCCGGGCGTCCACATCGAGATGCCGTTGCAGGCCTACTTCCGCATCAACGCCAAGAACGTCGGCCAGTTCGAGCGGACGCTGATCATCGTCGACGAAGGGGCCTACGTCCACTACGTCGAGGGCTGCACCGCGCCGATCTACTCATCCGACTCGCTGCATTCGGCCGTGGTTGAGATCATCGTCAAGAAGGGCGGCCGCTGCCGCTACACCACCATCCAGAACTGGTCGAACAACGTCTATAACCTGGTCACCAAGCGCGCCGTGGCCCACGCCAACGCGACCATGGAGTGGGTGGACGGCAATCTCGGCTCCAAGGTGACGATGAAATATCCGGCCGTCTACCTGATGGGCGAGGGCGCGCACGGCGAAATCCTGTCCATCGCCTTCGCCGGGCACGGGCAGCACCAGGACGCCGGCGGCAAGGTCGTCCACATGGCCCCGCGTACCAGCAGCCGCATCATCTCCAAGTCGATCAGCAAGAGTGGTGGTCGCGCTTCCTATCGCGGTCTGCTCAAGGTGGCCGAGGGCGCGCACGACTGCAAGTCCAACGTCGTCTGCGACGCCCTGCTGCTGGACGAGCGCAGCCGCTCCGACACCTATCCCTACATCGAAATCAACGAGCAGGACGTGACCATCGGCCACGAAGCTTCGGTCAGCAAGGTCGGCGAAGAGCAGGTCTTCTACCTGATGAGCCGCGGCATCCCCGAAGACGAGGCCAACGCGATGATAGTCAATGGCTTCATCGAGCCGTTGGTCAAGGAACTGCCGATGGAGTACGCCATCGAAATGAACCGGTTGATCCAGCTACAGATGGAGGGCAGCATTGGCTGAGTTGCCCACCTTCACCCGCGACGCCGTGCTCCAGCTATCGGCGTCGTTCAACGAGCCACAATGGATGCGCGACTTCCGCCTGGCGGCGTGGGAGATCTACGCCGCGCTGCCCGTGCCCACGACACAGGACGAGGCGTGGCGGCGCACCGACATCCGCCGCCTGAAGCTCGACGCGCTGGGGCCGTCGCTGAACGGCAACGCCCGAACAGGCCCGCCCATCCCTGACTATCTGGGGGCGCAGTTGACTGAGGAGGCCCCCGGCGGCGTGCTGGTCGAGGCCAACGGCGTCGTGACGCAATACGAAGTCAGCGACGCGCTGCGGGCGCAGGGGGTCATCTTCTGCGACATGCACACGGCCGTGCGCGAGCACGGCGATCTGGTGCGCAAGCACTTCATGACCCACGCCGTGCGCCCCGACGAGGGCAAGTTCGCCGCGCTCCACGCCGCCTTCTGGCGCGGCGGCGTCTTCCTCTACGTGCCGCGCAACGTTGTGGCCGCCGCGCCGCTGCACAGCGCCCTGTGGGCCACCGGCGGCCGGACGTTCACCCATACGCTGGTCGTGCTGGACACCAACTCCGAAGCGACGTTCATGGACGAATACGCCTCGCCGCCGGGCGAAGGGCAGGCGTTCCACAACGGGGCCATCGAGTTGATCGTCGGCGACGGGGCCAGCCTGCGCTACGCCTCGTTGCAGGACTTCGGGCCGAACGTGTGGCAGTTCAACCACGAGTGCGGCCGCGTCGGCCGCGATGGCAAGCTCGACTGGATCACCAGCGTCATGGGTACGCGGCTGACCAAGGCGTTCCAGACGGCGGAGCTGGACGCTCCCGGTGGGTGGGCGCGCATGTCGGGCCTCTTCTTCACCAACGGCCGCCAGCACGTTGACCTGGACACCCAGCAGAACCACAACGCGCCGGACACAACCAGCGACCTGCTCTACAAGGGCGCGCTGAAGGACCACTCGCGCACTGTCTGGCAGGGGATGATCAAAGCCTTGCCCGATTCGCAGCGCATTGACGGCTTCCAGGCCAACCGCAACCTGATGCTCGACAAGACGGCCCGCGCCGACTCCATCCCCGGCCTGGAGATTCAGGCCGATGACGTGCGATGTACCCACGCCTCCACCGTCGGGAAGCTGGACGAGGAAGAGGTGTTCTACCTCATGAGTCGTGGCATTCCGCGGGCCGAGGCGATTCGCATGGTCATCCAGGGTTTCTTCGACCCCGTGATGCAGCGCATCCCCTTCGAGGGCGTGCGCACGCGAATCTTCGACCGAATCTTAGAGAAGGTCGGCTAACAGCCCCCCATCCGCCTCGCCAACCTCACCCGGTTTTCTCGCCGGCCCGCGCTCCTGGCCGCCCCACTCCAATGGGATGGTCAGGAGCGTTGGCCGGCGCTTGCCTTGCCATACCTTGGTAGTCATCCAATTCAGTGAAGGAGAACAACATGCCGGATCAAGCCTACGCTCAACAAGATGTGCTGGTCAGCACGCAGTGGGTGGCCGACAATCTGCATCGCACCGACAAGGTGCGCATTGTGGAGTCGAACGAAGACGTGCTGCTCTACGGCACGGGCCACATCCCCAACGCCGTCCACATCGACTGGGTGGCCGACCTGAACGACGCCATCCGCCGCGACTACCTGAACGAGGAGCAGTTCGCCGCTCTGATGGGCCGGGCGGGCATCAGCAACGACACGACCGTCGTCTTCTATGGCGATAAGAATAACTGGTGGGCTACCTACGCCTTCTGGGTCTTCAAGCTGTTCGGTCATCAGGATTGCCGTATCATGAACGGCGGCCGTCAGAAGTGGATTGCCGAGGGGCGCGAACTGACCAGAGACAAGCCCCACTTCCCGGCGACGACCTATCGCCCGGCGGCGCGCACCGACTACAAGATTCGCGCCTTCCGCGACCAGGTGCTGGCCCACGTCAACGCCGCCCAGCCGTTGGTGGACGTGCGCAGCCCGCAGGAGTTCCGCGGCGAACTGCTGCACATGCCCGGTTCGCCGCAGGAAGGCGCGCTGCGCGGCGGCCACATCAAGGGCGCGGTCAGCGTGCCCTGGAGCCGGGCCGTGGCCGAGGATGGGACGTTCAAGACGGCCGACGAACTGCGCGGCATCTACGAGGGCGAGCAGGGCCTCTCGCCGGAAAAGAACGTCATCGCCTACTGCCGCATCGGCGAGCGCAGCTCCCACACCTGGTTTGTCCTGACCTACCTATTGGGCTATCCTAACGTTCGCAACTATGACGGCTCGTGGACTGAATGGGGCAACCTGGTCGGCGTGCCGATTGAGAATCCGTCGAAGATGAGCTAAGAAGTGGTCAGTAGGTCAGTAGGTCAGTAATTCTGACTACTGACCTACTGACCGGCTGGCTACAAGAATGTACGATATAGAACGTGTGCGGGCCGACTTCCCCATCCTGGCCACCGAGGTCTATCCCGGCGTGCCGCTCGTTTACCTGGACAGCGCCGCCTCGTCGCAGAAGCCGGCGGTGGTCATCGAGGCGATGGCCGACTACTACCGTCGCTACCACGCTAACGTCCATCGCGGCGTCCACCGGCTGAGCGAGATGGCCACAACGGCCTATGAGGGGGCGCGCGTGCGCGTGGCCGAGTTCATCCACGCCGCCGCGCCGGAGGAGATCATCTTCGTCGGCAACGCCACTGAGGGGTTTAACCTGGTGGCCCAGAGTTGGGGGCGGGCCAACGTCGGGCCGGGGGACGAGATTCTGCTGACAGAGATGGAGCACCACGCCAACCTGGTGCCCTGGCAGATGCTGGCCGCCGAGCGTGGCGCGACGCTGCGCTACCTGCCCTTCAATGACGACGGCACGCTGGCTCTGGAGCGCCTGGGCGACTTTCTGACCGAGCGCACCAAACTGTTCTCCTTCACCGCCGTCTCCAACGTCTTCGGCACCATCAATCCGGTGCGCGAACTGGTCGACGCCGCCCACGCCGCCGGCGCGCTGGCGATGGTCGACGCCGCCCAGTCCGTGCCCCACATGCCGGTCGACGTGCGCGCCCTCGACTGCGACTTCCTGGCCTTCTCGTCGCACAAGATGTGCGGGCCGACGGGCATCGGCGTGCTCTACGGCAAGCGCCAACTGCTGGAGGCCATGCCCCCCTTCCTGGGCGGCGGCGACATGATCCGCCGCGTGACCTTCGACGGCTTCATCCCCAACGAGCTGCCGTGGAAGTTCGAGGCGGGCACGCCGCGCATCGCCGAGGCCATCGGGCTGGGCGCGGCCGTGGCCTACCTGAGCGCCCTGGGCATGGACGCCATCCACGCCCACGAACAGGCCATCACCGCCTACGCCCTGGAGTCGCTGAGCGAACTTCCCGGCCTGCGCCTGCTGGGGCCGCCGGGCACGCAACACGGCGGGCTGGCCGCCTTCACCCTGGAGGGGGCACACCCGCACGACATCGCCGAAATCCTGGACAAGGACGGCATCGCCATTCGCGCCGGCCACCACTGCGCCATGCCGCTGCACCACAAGCTGGGCGTCAACGCCTCGGCCCGCGCCAGCTTCTACGTTCACACGACTACGGATGAGATCGACAAGTTGGTCGCCGGTTTGCATCGCGTCCGCGAACTGTTTAGACTAGAACGCGACTAGGGCAAACGCCTAACAACCACCCAGGAAGCGCGGACGAAAGGGAGGCGCAATGGACGCCGGCATCTACCGCGAGCAGATCATCGATCTCTACGAACACCCGCTGAACTACGGCCAACTGGAGCCGGCCGACTTCAGCTACGAGGAAGACAACCCCCTGTGCGGCGACGTCATCCGCATTGACGTGCGCCTCGACGCCGAGCAGCGCGTGGCCGAAATCCTCTGGTCGGGCGACGGCTGCGCCATCAGCCAGGCGGCGGCCTCGCTGCTGACGGAGGAGATCAAGGGCCAGACGCTGGCCGAGCTGAAGGCGTTCCCGGCCGAGCGGCTGCTGGAGCTGGTCGGCGTGCCATTGAGTATGGCCCGCGTCAAGTGCGCCCTGCTGTCGCTGAAGGTGCTCAAGGCCGGCGCCTACGGCATCCCCGACCCGGACACGATGCGCGGCCATGAGTAGCTTCGTCGCCGTGGCCCGCGTCGAGGAGTTACCGCCCGGCGCGCGGCTGCACTACGCCTTTGAGGAAGAGACGGTCATCGTCCTCAACGTTGGCGGCGAGTTCTTCGCCATCGCCGACCTGTGCACCCACGACGGCGGACCGCTGGAAGACGGCGAGGTGTGCGACCACCAGATCGAGTGCCCCCGCCACGGCGCGCGCTTCGACATTCGCAGCGGCCGGGTGACGCGCCTGCCGGCGGCCGATCCCATCCCCACCTACCGCGTCAAGGTCGAAGATGGCCTGGTCTACGTAGAGGAGCCGGAGCTTTGGTAACGTCCCGCGGCGCGGCCAAACATGCTTTAGAAATTCGACACTCGCCTGGCAAGTCATAGCCTGAGAAACAATTGTTGTAGTTTGACAATAGTGCCAGAATTGCCTATAGTTAGCCTTTACTAGAACAAATTTTCAGTGGGGTCGATTGCTTTTTCGGCCCACTTTGCGGACCTGTGCCACCATGGAAGTCGGACTGATCAAACAAATCAATATCGACCACGAGATGCGCGAGTCGTATCTGAGCTACGCGATGAGCGTCATCGTCTCGCGCGCGCTGCCCGATGCGCGCGATGGTCTGAAACCCGTCCAGCGGCGCATCCTCTACGCCATGTACGACATGGGCCTGCGGCCCGATTCCCCCTACCGCAAGTCGGCCCGCGTCGTCGGCGAAGTGCTGGGCAAGTACCACCCCCACGGCGACCAGTCGGTCTACGAGGCGATGGTGCGCATGGCCCAGGACTTCTCCATGCGCTACATGCTGGTCGACGGCCAGGGCAACTTCGGCTCGATTGACGGCGACTCGGCCGCGGCCATGCGCTACACCGAGGCGCGCCTGTCCTTCAGCGGCTACGACCTGCTGGCCGACATCGACAAGAACACCATCGATTACGAGCCGAACTTCGACGACTCGCTCAAGCAGCCGACCGTCCTGCCCGCCACCATTCCCAATCTGCTGGTCAACGGGGCATCGGGCATCGCCGTCGGCATGGCCACCAGCATCCCGCCGCACAACCTGACCGAGATCGTCGGCGCGCTGGTCTACATGCTCGACCGCTGGGAGACGCTGGACGACATCTCGGTCAATGACCTGATGCGCTTCGTCCAGGGGCCGGACTTCCCCACCGGCGGCCTCATCGCCCGCCACCGCGGCGAGGATGACGACGCCGACGCCATCGCCGCCGCCTATGCCACCGGCCGCGGCCGTCTCGTCGTGCGCGCCCGCGCCCACATCGAGCAGATGGAGCGCAACAAGTCGCGCATCGTCATCACCGAAATACCGTACCAGGTGAACAAGACCAACCTGCTTGGCCGCATCGCCGACCTGCACCGCGACGGGCGGCTGGAAGGGCTGACCGACCTGCGCGACGAGTCCGACCGGCGCGGCCTGCGCATCATCATCGAGACGACGCGCACCGTGGCCGCCGAAGAGGTGCTGGCCGATCTGTTCCGCCTGACGCCGCTACAGTCCACGTTCAGCATCTCGCTGCTGGCCCTGGTCAACAACGAGCCGCGCGTGCTGACGCTGAAGCAGGCGTTGCGCGTCTATCTGGAGCACCGGCTGGAGGTCGTCCGCCGCCGCAGCGAGTACGATCTGGAGAAGGCCCGCCAGCGCGCCCACATCCTGGAGGGGCTGCTCGTCGCCCTCGACCATCTGGATGAGGTGATTGAGATCATTCGCCGCTCGCGGACGGTCGAGACGGCGCGCGCCAACCTGATCGAGCGCTTCAAGCTGAGCGACGTGCAGGCCGGGGCCATCCTCGACATGCAACTGCGCCGCCTGGCCGCGCTGGAGCGCAAGAAGATTCAGGATGAGCATAAGGAGAAGCTGGCTCTCATCAAAGAGCTGACCAAACTGCTGGCCCACCCCGAACTGATGCGCGAGCAGATCAAGGCCGAACTGTTGGCCGTCAGCGAGCGCTTCGGCGACAAGCGGCGGACGCAGATCGTCGATACGGTCGAGGGGGCCATCCTGACCAGCGCCGGGCTGCTACCCGACGAGCAGGGCTGGATCATGGTCAGCGAGAAGGGCACGCTCGGCCGCTGCGTCGGCGACGCCCTGCCCGGCATGGCCCGCAAGCCGCTGGAGCAACCGGCGGCGCTCATTCGGGCCAGCACGCGCGACGTCCTCTACCTGATCACCGCCTCCGGCCGCGCCGTGGGCCTGCCCGTCCACCGCGTGCCCGAGGCGGCCGAGATCGGCAAGGGCGCACCCTGGTCGGAACTGTCGCCGCTGGGGCGCGACGACCGGCTGGCGGCGGCGCTGGTCTTGCCCGGCAACGGCGGCCCGCGCGAGGGCTTCCTGTTCCTGACGACACTGGCCGGGGTGGTCAAGCGCGTGCGGCTGGACGATCTGCCCGGCGTGACGACCGAGCCGTTCACGGTCATCAACGTCGCCGAAGACGACGCCCTGGGCTGGGCGCGGGTGACAACGGGCACGCAGGAAGTACTGCTGGCTACGTCGAGCGGGATGGCCATTCGCTTCGGCGAGGACAGCGTGCGGCCGATGGGCCTGCCGGCGTCGGGCGTCATGGGCATCAAGCTCGACAGCGAGACCGACGGCGTCGTGGGCATGGATGTTGTTGCGCCCAACGGCTTCCTGTGGAGCATCACCGACAACGGGTTGGCCAAGGCCACGCCGATTGACGACTACCCGCTGCAGAACCGCTACGGACAGGGGGTCATCAACATGCGTCTGCCCAAGGGCGCGTCGGAGGTCGTGGCGGCGACGCTGCTTACCAGGGGGGCCAGCCTCATCGTGACGACCAGCGGCGGGGTGACCAAGCGACTGGGCCTCAGCGACACAACCATTGGCGTGCGCAGTGTCCGGCCGCAGCCGGCGCTGACCCTGGCGGTCAAGAGCCGCGTCACCGGCGTGGTGCTGCCTGTGGCCAACGGCGCGGCCGAGCGGAAAGCATCTGCCGCGCCCGAGTCGCCGTCGGGGACGCCAAAGCGCGCCCGCCCGGCGGTCGGGAAGAAGGCGACCGAGGCGGCGACGCCCGCCGAGTTGCCCACACAACTGGAACTGTCGGCTAATGGCCCGGTAACGATGAAGAAGGTCGCCTCAGCGGCCACAAAGAAGGCTGCGCCGGCGGCTAAGGCGACGGGTGCACCGGCGGCTGAGCCGTCCGCGCAACTGGAACTGCCCATCGGCGAGGCCGCGGCCAGCAAAAAGGCCGCCTCGGGTGCGCCTAAGACCACAGCGAGGCCAGGCCGCCCGCCCCAAGGCGACCAGAGACACGCCCCCGACCGCGGCCAAGGCCGAGCCGGCCGCCAAACCATCACGCGCCAAGGCGACGCCGGACAAGAAGGCCACTGCGCCAACGGCCGAACCGGCCGCCAAGCCGCCGCGCGCCAAAGCGACCGCTGCGGACAAGAAGTCAGCTACACCGGCGGCCGAACCGGCCACCGCCAAGGCCAAGGCCGCACCACAACGCGCCAAGGCCAACGAACAGAGCACACCACCGCCCGCTTCTGAACCAGAGAAGAAGCGGAGCAAGACCAAGAAAGCTGCTTAAGACGACTGGAGAACGATATGAACTTTCGAGACCGTTGGGAAGAGAATGAGCAAGGGGAGCGCTTCGTGTTCACCGTGGAGATGCAGCGCCGGCTGAGCCAGGCCGGGCTGCCCATCGAACCATCGGCGCTGGCCCAGTTGCCGCCGGTGGCCGCGGCCACGCGAACAGCGCGAACCGCAGTCGTACGGCGAGCAGTCGTCGGGCGGCTACGGGCAATACCGCGACCGCGAGCCACAGCGGGAGCGCGACTCGCAGCGTGAGCCACAGCGTGACCGCGAACCGCAGCGGGAGCGCGAACCGCAGCGCGACCGCGAGGAGATCGTCGGCCCGGAGACGATCCAGATCGACCCGATGACCGGCAAGTACATCGGCCGCATCAAGTGGTACAACGAGAAGAAGGGCTACGGCTTCATCGTCCGCGGCGCGGGCGAGGAGATCTTCTTCCACAAGTCGGCCACCGTCGGCGAGGCCGAGGGGTACGAGGAAGGGCAGTGGATTCTCTACGACGTGGAGACCCGCCAGAAGGGGCCGGAAGCGACGGACGTAGAGCCGTACACCGGCGAACCGATCGAGTAAGAAAAGTCTCACGCAAAGACGCAAAGAACGCCAAGCTCAGAATCTTTCTGAGCTTGGCGTTCTTTGCGTCTTTGCGTGAGACTCTTCTTTCTTACTCTTTGGCCACGCCGCTGCCGTGGACGAGGCGCGGGTCGAGGGCGTCGCGCAGGCCGTCGCCCAGCAGATTGAAGGCCAGCACGGTCAGCATGATGGCCAGGCCGGGGAAGAAGACCAGGTGCGGCGCGCTGAAGACCTGGTTGCGCTCCTGGGCCAGCATCGCGCCCCACTCCGGCGTCGGCGGCTGTGCCCCCAGGCCGATGAACGACAGGGCGGCCGTGTCCAGAATGGCCGTGGCGATGCCCAACGTGGCCACGACGATGAGCGGCGGTAGCGCGTTGGGCAGAATGCGGCCGAAGAGGATGTGCCAACTGCTGGCCCCCCAGCGCCCGCGACGCCTCGATGAAGTCCATCTGGCGCACCGACAGGACGCTGGCCCGCGTCACGCGGGCGTAGGACGGGATACTGATGATGGCGATGGCCAGCATGGCGTTGGTCAGCCCCGGCCCCAGCACACTGACGATGGCGATGGCCAGCAGCAGGAAGGGAAAGGCCAGCACCACGTCGAGAATACGCATGATGATGTTGTCGGCCCAGCCGCCGAAGAAGCCGGCGATGGCCCCCAGCAGCGTACCGGTAACGACGGCAAAGCTGACGGTCAGCAGACCGACGTAGAGCGAGACGCGCGTGCCATAGATGATGCGGCTGAACACGTCGCGGAAGTTGCCGTCGATGCCCATGATGTGCTGCGGCTGGTCGGCCGGGCAGCCCAGGAGGTGGATGCACGGGCCGTCGCGCTTGCCCACGTTCTCGATGCCGATGAGCGGCTGCTCCGGGTCATAGGGGGCAATGAGCGGGGCAAAGAGGGCGCTGAACAGCAGCAAGGCCAGCAGGATCAAGCCGACGACGGCCGACTTCTGGCGAAACAGCCGGCGCAGTGTCAGCCGCCAGAGCGTGTTGGCGCGGTAGTCGCCGATGCTGGCGACGGCGGCGTCGTCCAGCGGCGGCAGGGTGGTGACCGGGGTCGGCTCGGAGGCGATTGACATAACGGTTAGTCCAACTGGATGCGCGGGTCCAGGATGGCGTAGGACAGGTCGACGAGCAGATTGACCAGCACGTAGCCGACGGCGATGACGACGACGAAGCCCTGGATGATGGGGTAGTCGCGGGCGGTGATGGCCTCGTAGAGACTGCGGCCGACGCCGGCCAGCCCAAACGTCGTCTCGGTCAGGATGGCCCCGCTGAGCACCAGGCCGAACTGCAAGCCGATGATGGTGACGATGGGCAGCAGGGCGTTGCGAAAGGCGTGCTTCATGACCACCTGCCGCCGGCGCAGCCCCTTGGCCCGCGCCGTGCGCACGTAGTCCTGGCCCAGCACCTCCAGCATGGCCGAGCGGGTCATGCGGGCGACGATGGCCAGCGGAATGGTGGCCAGGGCGACGGCGGGCAGGATCAGGTGGCGGACAGCGTCGACCAAGACTTCCCAGTCGGCGGTAATGATCGAGTTGAAGATATAGAAGTTGCTGATGAACTCGGCCAGCTTCGCGCCGAAGGTGCCCTCGGTCAGCGCCCAGCCGTAGACCTCATAGAACGGCACGGGACTCATCCCGGCCGAGAGCCGCCCGCTGGCAGGCATCTGAAAGGGTGTGTCCTTCAGCAGCAGGGCGAAGACGTAGATGAGCATCAGCCCCAGCCAGAAGACGGGCATGGATACGCCGATGTTGGCCCCGATCATCGTCGCCACGTCGGTCGGCGAGTTGCGGCGCAGGGCGGAGATGATGCCCAACGGGATGCCAATGCTGATGGCGATGACGACCGAGGCGATGCCCAACTCGATCGTTTGCGGCAGGCGCTCGATGAGGATCTGCATGACCGGCCGCTTGAAGCGGATGGAGTCGCCGAAGTCGCCGCGCAGCATGTCGCGGGCGAAGATCGCGAACTGCGTCGTCAGGGGTTTGTCCAGCCCCTTCTCGGCGTTGAAGATGGCGCAGACTTCGGGCGTGGCTTTCTCGCCAAACATGGCCGTACACGGCTCGCCGGGGATGGCGCGGGCCAGGGCGAAGGTGACGATGAGCACGCCGATGACCACAGGAATCGCCGCCAGCAGCCGGCGGATGGTGTATTGGGTCATGATCCCCTCGCTCTACAGCAGGCGGGATGGAGGACGCAGCCAGCCATCCCGCCTGCTTCGGTCAGTTAAAGGACAGGCTCGCGCCTGCCGGGTTGCTAAGACTAGCCTTCGGCCGGCGGGGCGTTCAGGAAGCCGCCCCACAGCGCCGAGAAGTAGGAGAACGCGCCGGTGTTGCCGACGTGGAGCGGATGGGCCGCATCCCACTGCACAACGTAGGACATGACCACGTCGTTGGCGTCCAGCGTCGAACCATCGTGGAAGGTGACGCCTTCGCGCAGGGTGCAGGTCCAGACGGTCAGGTCTTCGTTGGGCGTGCAGGCCGTGGCCAGCGACGGCTCGACCGCCGTGCCGCCGACCTCGTAGGCCAACAGCGCTTCGGTGGTCTGCTCGCAAGCGCGCAGCGACTCGCCGTCGGTCTCGTCGGCGCAGTAGAGGCTGATCGGCTCAGCGTTCTGCATCCAGACGAAGGTGTCCTTGCCCGGGTCCATCTTGGCGAACGCCTCGTTGCCCAGCGGGCTGACGTGGGCGCTGCCGACACCGGCCAGGTAGGCCACGCCGGAGCCGCCGTGGGCCACGGGAACCATCGGCACCAGGTCGCGGATCAGGTTGTTGGCCTCGGCGTACAGCGGCTCGCGGTCGGCATCGCTGGCCAGCGAGGCGGCCTCGGCCAGCACCGTGGTCAGTTCGTCGAACTGATCGCCGAACTGGGCCGACGAACCGGCGCCGAAGTGGTAGTCGACGAAGTTGGTCATGTCGGGGTAGTCAGCGCCCCAACCCAGCAGATGCAGCCCCTCGATCGTGCCGGCGTCGGCCGCTTCGAGGAACGCGCCGGACTCCATGACCACGATCTCGGCGGTGATATTCAGGTTCTCCAGCAACTGGGCCTGAATGTCCTGGGCGACGATGTTGGGGTCGGGCAGATAGCCGCGGACGACGTCGCGATAGGTGATGGTCGTCTCGAAGCCATCGCCCAGGCCGGCCTCTTCGAGCAGGGCGCGGGCGGCTTCGGGATCGAACTCATGCCACGGGTCGCCGGCGCAGCCGTTGGGAATGGAGCAGGGCGTGAAGTGGGACGCGACCTCGGAACCAGCCGGGTAGAAGTTGGTGACGATGCGCTCGCGGTCGATGCCCATGGCAATCGCCTGGCGGACGAGCTGATCGTCGAACGGGGCGAAGGTATTGTTCATACCGACGTAGAAGACGTTGAGGGCCGGACGCTCCAGCAGTTGCAGGTTGGCGTCGCCGGCGATGGTCTCGAAGTCGTCCGGGGCCGGGTTGTCGATGCCGTCAACAGCGCCGGATTGCAGCTCCAGCAGGCGGGCGGCCGACTCGGTCTGCCAACGGAAGACGAGCGTGTCGGCGAAAGCCGCGTCGCCCCAGTAGTTGGGGTTCTTGGTGTAGACCAGTTCTTCGCCGCGGCTCCAGTTCTCGACCATGTAGGGGCCGGTGCCGATGGGCTTCTCCAGCAGGTCGCCGGTGCCGCCGGTGGACTCAAGGTACTCCGAGGGCTGGATGGCGAACGACGTGAAGGCCGCCTTCGACGGGAAGGCCGGGTCGGGCGCGCACATGGAGAACTGCACCGTCATCGAATCAACGGCGGCGATCTCCTGGAACAGGCCGGTGTAGCCTTCGGCGTCACATTCGGTCGAGACGACCATCAGGTCGCCGGTCGCTTCTTCGGCCGGCTCTTCGGCCATGGCGGTCGCCGCAGCCTCAACGGTGGGGGCCAGCTCTTCGACCGCCGCTTGACGGTCGGGGCCAGCTCGGTCGCCGCGGCTTCAAGGGTCGGCGCAACCGCTTGAGCCGCCGCTTCGAGCGTGGGACCGACCTGCGTCGCGGCGCTCTCAATCGCGCTCTGAATCTCGCCACTCGTCGCCGTACAGGCGGTGAGGGCCAGAGCGGCGATGAGAAGCAATCCCACTATCAACAACAAACGATTCTTCTTCATCTCTTTTTCTCCTTGCCTAGATGAAGGGCCACGACCGGCCCTATGAGGGTCACAAGAATAGCATGGCAAGGGTAAAAGGCAAGCCTAATCGCCAGAAGGGCCAATTGCTGCACCTTCTGACAGGCGTAGACCCTAAAGGTAGCGCAAGCGCAGGATAATGTCCTGCGGATAATTGCCAAACTGGCGACCGAAAATGTTGATACCGCCACGTGGCGGGCGTCTGGTTTGACCCCGATCCGCACCGTAAGGGTCGGACTATCGGCCAGGTGAAGGGCGTCCAACGTTACGTTAGAGATGTGACGACCGTCAATGAAGCTGCCGCTATCGGTTATCGTCCAGACTTTCAGGAGGCCGTATTGCGAGTTCCAGCTTTCCCACCAGGTTGGGGTGAGTAGCCCAGGCTGGCCTCCGAAATCGCTAGGGCACGTCCAGGTGCCGATCTCAACGCCGTTGAGCCACATGGTGATGTCGGAGGGCCACTCTTTGTGATGCAAGGGCGCCTCGGAACAAAGCTCCAAGCTGATGGCCACACTGGCGACCGTCGACTGTGCCGGCAGGCGGTTGGGAAAGCGGTACTCCACATAGCCATGGTGGAACCACAGCAGTTGCGCGTTGACGCGCTCCGGCTCGAAAAAGGAGGTTGGGTCGTCGAACAGGCCGATGATGCCCTCGCTGCTGGCCAGTCCGCACGTCGGCGTTACCTGGCAATCCACAAACGCCCCGATGGGCATGGAGACTTGCAGGCTTTGCTCCTCGGTTACGTCGGGCCGGCGCGACCAGCGTATCATAGGCGCGCGCGCACACCTTCTGCAAGCCCCGCGTGGCCGGCCGCAGTTCGGTGTTGATCAGCCCGGCCTCCTCCAGAATGTTGACGTGCAGGTTGGCCGTGGAAGTCGGCACTTCCAGGGCCTGGCCGATCTCGCTGATGTTCAAAACCTGGGAACTCAATAGCTCTAGAATCTTCAGCCGTGTGGCCGAGGCTAACGCCTTCAAGGTCAGTTCAGCGTTGTTATTGTCACTGTCAAGGGCAACATGCAAGATACGACCACGCGGTACGATAATCTGAGTTGGTTCGGCCATTTCTCTGCCCTTCCTTATTAGATCCATGATCAAATGATTGACGCCGAAAAACTTATTTAACAGGAATTACTAAGACAATTAGCCAATGCGACAACGTCTATTTGTTCTAGGTCGTTCACGGGGCATGATCTGGGTAAATATCATGCGCGTATAGGCTTGACAGAGGACTATGGTTAATGATAACATGTTTTATAACAGAATCAACTGCAAGAAAGGGCTTAAGGAGCACCGTGTAGTTGAATCATTTGTGGGGAGGTGATGCAAGCAGTTCCAAGGGCCAAAAAATCCAACTCCAGACTAAAGTTGAATCCCTATTTGTGTGACTGTTAAGTGAGGCAAGGAGAAGTTACGGTGAAAACAAAGCGTCGTTGGATTCTTTTGTTGATGGGCCTGTTGCTGATGCTGGCCCTCGTGGCTTGTGGCGGGGGGGGAACAGAGACGCCCGCGGAATCGGAGACCACCGGCGAGGGGGCGGTTGAAGAGCCGGCAGCCAGCCGCAGCCGAGGAGCCGGCAACGGAAGCAGAAAGTGGGGAGGAAGTAGCCGAAAGCTCTTGCGGCCCGGTCGAGTTGCAGTACTGGAACCCCTTCACCGGCCCCGACGGCCCATTCATGGGCGAACTCGTTGATGCCTTTAACGCCTCGCAGGACAACATCACCGTTGTCATGACTACCCAGAGCGAGTATTACACGCAATTGGGTACGGCCGCCGCCTCCAACACGCTGCCCGACGTGGCCATTGTCCACGCTGATCAGGTGGCGACCCAGGCCTTCCGCAATGTGCTGCGTCCCATCGATGACGTTGTGGCCGAGGCCGGCATTGATGGCGCTGACTTTCCTACGGATGTCTGGAACGCCGGCCAGGTGGGCGACAGCCGCTACTCGATCCCCCTGGATATTCATCCGATGACCATGTTCTACAACGCCGACCTGCTTAGCGCTGCCGGCTTCGATGCGGCGCCAACCACAGGCGAAGAGTTCGCCGAAATCGCCGGGGCGCTGTCCGACGGCACGAACAACGGCTTCATGGTCACTTCCGGCTTCCCCATCCGCCAGATATTTGAGATGCTGCTCTATCAGTATGGCGGCACGTCGTTCAACGAAGACGGCACAGAGGCGGCGTGGAACGGTGAAGCCGGGGTGCAGGCCATGAACTGGCTGTTGCAGGCCCAGAGCGACTGGTCGCAGCCAAACCTCGAAGTGGACGCTGAACTGAACTCCTTCAAGGGCGGCACGGTCGGTATGGTCTGGAACGGCATCTGGCAGACGACCAACGTCACCGGCGAAGGCGTCGAGTTCGACGGCCGGGCCACGGCTGTGCCGCAGATCGGGACTCAGATGGCGGTTTGGGGCGGTTCGCACCAGTTGACTCTGCCGACGCAGGCGGAGCCTGACCCGTGCAAGGACGCCGCGGCCGGTGAGTTTATCCGCTACCTGCTGGAAAACTCGGTCACCTGGGCCCAGGCTGGCCAGTTGCCCGCCAGCGCCAGTGTGCGCGCCAGCGATGAGTTCATGGCCATCGAGCCGCAGGCCTCTATCGCGGCCGCGGCCGACGCCGTCTTCTTCCCGCCCTCGGTGCCGGGTATCACCGATGCCTACGCGCCGCTGGACGAGGCCGTCTCAGCGCTGATGGCCGGCACGGCCACCGATGTGCAGGCCGCGCTGGATGACGCGGCCAACCGCGCCAACCAGATTCTGACCGAGAATCGGGATAACTACGGCGACGCGCCATCCGGACAGGGTGGCTAATCGAATCATCTGGAGAGGCAAGCCCTGCCAAGGGCTTGCCTCTCTTTGAGTGGGGTCACTTATAGAAGATAACACGCGACGCATAGCGACAGGCGAAGCGTGTGAACACATGCCTGGCCCGTCGCTCCAGCATCCGGGCAGGAGGAGTCTCATGGCAGTAGCAACCGGCACGGCCGAACAGGTCAAGCAGCGGCGATACCAAAAGCGCACCGGTAACCAGCTGGTGCCCTATCTATTTATTGCCCCCCACCTCATCTTCTTTCTCATTTTTGTGGCCTATCCCTTTTTCTATGGCCTCTACATCAGCTTCTTCCGGTTCGATTTTCTGAGACCGGAAGCGCAACAGTTCGTTTTGTTGGACAACTATGCCAAGTTGTTCTCGCCTGACAGCATTCAGTTTCCTGTCTTCTGGAACGCGCTGGGCAATACAGTGAAGTTCGTGCTCTACAGCGTGCCACCGCTGATAATCATCCCCCTGTTATTGGCCGTACTGCTCAACACCCGCGTGCCGGGGCGCAACTTCTTCCGCGGGCTGTACTTCTCGCCATGGGTGCTTTCGGCGGCTGTGGTGGGCCTGCTCGGTTTCTGGATCTTCCAGAGTCAGGGCGGCCTGGTCAACTTCTACCTGGTGCGGCTGGGCATTACGCCACCGCGCTGGCTGTCTACGTTGCCCTGGGCCTGGGTGGCCATCGTAGCCATGACCCTGTGGTGGACGGTTGGCTTTAACATGATCATTCTGCTGGCCGCGCTACAGGACATTCCACGCCAGCTCTACGAATCGGCTTCGCTCGACGGGGCCACGAACTGGCAGCAGTTCGTCTCCATTACCCTGCCCATCCTGCGGCCGGTTCTGGTGTTCGTGATCATCATCACCATCATCGCCTCCTTTAACCTGTTTGCCCAGCCCTTCTTCATGACCAACGGTGGGCCGGCGCAGGCCACCGGTGGCGGCTCGACTGAGCCGGTCATGCTACGCATCTACCGTGAGGGCTTCGAGCGTAACCAATTGGGCATGGCCGCGGCGATGTCGTTCATCGTCGCCACCATCATGATCATCTTTTCCTATACCAACTTTCGTCTTTTCCGGACGCGCGAGTAGAGAAGGACAGCTTTCGCACGGGAGAAAAAGAATGGCTACGACACAACCCCCTGCCCACCCTGGTGGTATGCGGCGCCGCAAGCTCATCAACAACATCCTGCTTCTCGCCCTGTTAACGTTCATCGGTCTGCTGGTGCTGGTTCCCCTGTTGTGGATGTTGTCCACCTCCTTTAAGCCGAAGTCGCAGTGGTTTCTGCCGGAAGTACACTGGATTCCCAAGACCTTTACCTGGGAGAACTACCTAAGTATTCTCAACAATGACACGCTGCCGATTGTGCGTTGGTTCGTCAATAGCCTGCTCCTTTCCGGCACCATCACGCTGCTGGTGCTGGCCGTGGACTCGTTGGCTGCCTACGCCTACGCGCGGCTGGAGTTCCGCGGCCGCAGCGCCTTGTTCGCCCTGTTGCTGGCTACGCTCTTCCTGCCCGGCGTCATGTTCCTTGTCCCCAACTTCCTAACCATTGCCCGCTTCGGCTGGCTGAACAACTATCTGGGCGTCATCACGCCGGCGCTGGCGGGCGTCTTCGGCGTGTTCTTCATGCGCCAGTTCTTCGAATCGCTACCGCGCGAGTTGGAAGAGGCGGCCCAGATTGACGGGGCGACGCAGTTCCAAACCTTCACCCAGATTGCTCTGCCGTTGGCCAAGCCGGCCCTGGCCACGCTGGGCATCATCACCTTCCTGGGAGCGTGGAACGACTTCCTGTGGCCACTGCTGATTCTAAAAGATCGCCAGTTGTTGACGCTGCCGCCCGGTCTGCGCACGTTGCAGGGCGCGTACACCTCGGAGTATGGCCAGATGATGGCCGGCGCGGCCATCACCGCCATACCTATCCTCCTTCTCTACATCCTGCTGCAACGCTCATCGTCGAGAGCGTCCAGACGACGGGCCTGAAGGGGTAAAGGTATGAACAAGCGGGACATTGGGCTGCTGCTCGGATTGATTCTGCTGCTACTCGGCGGCTGTCAGGCTGCGTCCGAAGGGGGCAGCGAGACGGACGCCACGACGGAACCCACTGCGGCGACGAACGCAACGACGGATTCCGTTGCCGAGGCAGCCTTGCCCACGGCTGAGGGCGAGCATTTCGAGAACGCCGTCATCCGCCGCGACTTCCCCGACCCCGGCATCATCCGCGTCGGCGACACCTACTACGCTTATTCGACCAACGCCGCCAGCCGCAACGTTCCCCTGGCTACCTCGACCGACCTCGTCAATTGGGATTACCAGGCTGATGCGATGCCCTCGCTGCCATCGTGGGCCCAACTGGGCGGCAGCTACGTCTGGGCGCCGGAGGTCATCGAAATTGACGGTCGTTACCACCTGTACTATACCGCGCGCGACAAGGCGGCCGACAAGCAGTGTATCGGACTGGCCATCAGCGACAAGCCCGAAGGCAAGTTCAAGGACACCCGCGACACGGCCTTTGTCTGTCAGGTGGAAGAGGGCGGCTCGATTGACGCCAGCCCCTTCCGCGACGCCGACGGCACGCTGTACCTCTATTGGAAGAATGACGGCAACTGCTGCAACATGGCCACCCACATCTACGTGCAGAATGGACGGGTCGTGGTGGGAGCCGAGGGGTGCGCACACGGAGGGCGGTCAGGCCGGATGTGGTTGGGGCGGGCTACACGCTCTTCTTCTCGGCCAATGACTACGGCGGGTTGGACTATGCCGTGGGCTACGCGCGCTGCGAATCAGCCGTTGGGCCGTGTGAAGACGGGACGGACAACCCCGTCCTCAGCAGCGTTGTCGATGGGTCGGTACCGGTCATCGGTCCTGGCCACCAGACGATCATCCTCGATGACGACGGCGAACCCTGGATGGCTTACCACGCCTGGCAGGTAACGTCGGCCGGAATGCGGGGCACGGCCCGCTTCATGTGGCTGGATCGCCTGACATGGGAAGGGGACGTGCCACGCGTCCTTGGCCCAACTACCGAACCTCAACCAGTGCCTTAGCTTGTCTGGGGATGTACGCCATCTGGCGTATAATTACTGTGTCGGCTGGGAGTTCAGGCCACTCCCAGCCGATAATCACACACGTTTGTAGTAGTGTTGATGTCCAGGCAGATGCTTCGCTATCTCAATCCCGTTTTTCCCCACGACTTCCCCGACCCGTTCGTGCTCAAGTATTGCGGCGAGTACTGGGCTTACTGTTCCGGGCTGCGGTCTGATGGTGGGGCCTTCGGCATTTTGCGCTCGCGCGATCTGGTCAACTGGCAGGAAGTGGGCAGCGCCATGCCGCCTTTGCCCGGCGGCTATAGCTGTTACTGGGCGCCGGAAGCGATCGTCGAGAATGGTATTGTCTACCTCTACTATAGTGTGGGCGACGAGGCGACCATGCAAATTCGGGTGGCCGTGGCCGAAAGCCCGGCCGGCCCATTTGTAGACAGCGGCCATCGCCTGACACAGGAGCCGTTCGCCATTGACGCCCACGTCTTCACCGCCCCCGATGGACGCCGTTACCTGTTCTACGCCACCGACTACCTCGAACATGAGCGCATCGGCACAGGGACGGCCGTCGACGAGATGGTCGACCTGTTCACCCTGGCCGGACGCCCGCGCCCGGTCAGCCGTGCCCGCTACGACTGGCAGATCTATGACCCCCAGCGGGCCGAGAAGGGGGGTGTGCGCTGGCATACCATTGAAGGGCCGTTTGTGTTGACGCGCAAAGGGCTTTTCTATCAGATGTGCAGCGGGGGCAACTGGCAGAACCCCAGCTATGGCGTCGGATACGCGACCACGGCCACGCTTGATGGCCCGGATGAGTGGCAGCAGGCGTGTGACGGCGAGAGTGTGATGCCCGTGGCGCACCCGGGCAGTCGCGGCCTGGGTGCGGGCCGGACGGCAGGGGCGGGGGGGGTCGCCTGGCCTGGGCGGGGGCTGTTGTTGCGGCCCAGGCAGGGCACTGCTTGTTTGGTTCGTGGGCGTTGGACAAGGTGGCGGGGTGGGTGGGGGCGGCAAGCCGTCCATGTTGAACCCGACGCCGGCCAAACGGCCGCACTGACCTCGGAAATCGGCCCACTGCCATTCCTGTGCGGTCAGTGCCCGGCTCAAGAGGGGGGGGTGGGTCGTGTTGTGCGCAGTGGCGCGTTGGTATGGCCATGGCGCGCCGCTCCACTCGTCTACCTGCCGGTTTTCGTTTCCGCTTTCACTTGTCTGTTGAGGTTGCGCCCGGTGGGGTCGTGTGTGGCGTCCTCTCCTTGCGGGGTTGCTCTGTGCGCCACGGCGTCGTTGCGCCCACAGTGGGCGGAGGACAACCGGGGGTGGCGGTGGGGTTGGGGGGGGATGGCGCGCAGCTCTTGGGCCGATGAGGGTGGTGCGGGGGCGGACAACTAGCTGATCACGCGCGCCTGCTGCCGGCGGCAGCTGGCATGCGCCGGGCTGGCGGCCATGGTAGGGCCCTCTACTGACGGTCGGGCCGCGATGGCGGGCCCACTGGTGAGGCCGGGGCTGCCGCTGCCGTCCGGCTTCGACGCGCTGAAGGACAATCAGTTCCGTCTGCGCAAGGAAGACGGCCGCCTGACCATCCATTGGGAGGAACATTTAATGGTCGGGCGGGGCGTTGGGCTGGTTGCGAGGCGGTTCTGGGCGCCTAACCGCCGACTATTCGCCAAATCATCCGGAAGTTCGCGTGGAGGCCATCTCCTTCTTCTGGGCAACCGGCATCGAGAATACGTTTATTCCCCAGGAACGCCCCGGGCTGAGAGCGTTGGATGAGTACGAACTAACCCAACACTACCGCTTCTGGCGGTCTGACATTGACCGAGTCGCCGAGCTGGGTGTCTCCCACATCCGTTGGGGCATTCCCTGGTATCGCGTCAACCCTCGCCCGGGCGCCTTCGAGTGGGGCTGGATCGATGATGTATTGGATCATCTGGTCAACAAACGCGGCATCCAGCCCATCGTTGACCTGATGCACTATGGCACGCCGGAGTGGCTGGAAGGCTCCTTCGTGCACCCTGACTACCCTTCCTACGTGGCTGAATACGCCCATGCCGTGGCCGAGCGCTATGGCAACCTGGTGCGCTACTACACGCCGCTCAACGAGCCAACGGTCATCGCTGCGGTCGGCAAGGGGAGTGGCCGCCTTACCTGAAAGGCGAGGAGGGGAACGTTGCTGTCCTGTTGCCGCTTGCGCGCGGCATGGTGCGCACCGCCGCGGCCGTTCGCGCCGCCGACCCTGACGCCATCTTTGTCCAGGTCGAGGCCCTGGGCTGGCTCTGGACGGCCAACGAGGCATTGCAGCCGGAGGTGGAGCGCCGGATAGCCCATACTTACCTGGGCCTTGATTTGTACACCGGACGCGTTGACGAATCCCACCCGCTCTGGGGCTATCTGCGACAAAACGGGGCCTCAAGGATGCGCGGTTGACATTTTGGGCGTTAACCTCTACCCCTGGTCGGGTGGCGAGGTCGTGGCCGTCGATCAACATCATCAGGGCGAGTTGACCGGTCACCACCTGGGGCACGTGCTGCGCGATGCGTGGCGGCGCTATCAATTGCCAATGATGATCACCGAGACGAGCGCGCGGCGTGACGTGGCCGGCCGTAGGCAGTGGATGGACGAGACAATGTGATGTGCGTGCGGCGGGCCTTCCCTCGGGCTACACCTGGTTCCCGGCCCCATATTGATGCCGGCCACACTCTGCACTGGCTGGACCGGCCTTGAGGGACGTGCAACGCCACCGCTCCGGTGGCGCGCTATCCACTACGTGCACAGGGCGGCGCGAGGGGCCGCCACTGGGCACTAGCCTGTCATCGCCGCAACGGCTTAAGCCTGTTGCGGCGATTCGCGTTATAATGGGTCGCTATGAAAAACCGCGAGGTGGTCGACCTGTTCAGTCGCGTGGCCGATATGCTGGCCATTCGCGGCGACCAGATTCATCGCATTCTGGCCTATCGCAAGGCGGCCGAGAGCGTCGAAGCGTTGGGCCGCGACATCAACGTCGTCTACGCCGAGGGCAAGCTGACCGACATCCCCGGCATCGGCGACACGCTGGCGGCCAAGATCGAAGAGATGCTGACCACCGGCCGGCTGGCCTTCTACGACAAGCTGGCCCAGGAGATTCCGCCGGGGCTGGTGGACATGCTGCGCGTCGAGGGGCTGGGGCCCAAGCGCGTCAAGCAGGTCTACGAAACGCTCAAGATCACGACGCTGGACGAACTGACCACCGCCGCCCGCGAAGGCAAGCTGCGCGATCTGCCGGGCATGGGGGCCAAGTCGGAGGCCAAGATTCTGGCCGGCATCGCCGCCCTGGCCCGCCACGGCGACACGCGTGTGTCGCTGGGCGTGGCCTGGCCCATCGCCCAGGCGATGCTGGATGAGTTGAAGCGCGTGCCGGGCGTCACGGCGGCGGCCGTCGGCGGCTCGCTGCGCCGGATGCGCGAGACCATCGGCGACATCGACCTGCTGGTGGCGGCGGAGTCGGCCGGGGAAGTGATGGATCGTTTCGCCGCCCTGGAGAACGTCGAAGCCGTTGCCGGGCGCGGCCCGACCAAGACCAACGTCGTGCTGCTCAACGGGCTGGGCGTCGACTTGCGGGTGCTGCCCGCCGCGCGCTGGGGCACGCTGCTCAACTACTTCACCGGCAGCAAAGACCACAACGTCAAGCTGCGCGAGATGGCCCTGAAGAAGGGGCTGAGCCTCAACGAGCACGCCTTCACCCCGCTCGACGGCGGCGACGAGATTCTCTGCGCCACCGAAGAGGAGGTCTACGCCCGGCTGGGCCTGCCCTTCATTCCCCCCAGCCTGCGCGAAGACCGCGGCGAGATCGAGGCCGCCCTGGCCGGCAAGCTGCCGGCGCTGGTATCGCTCGACGACATCCGCTACGACCTGCACATGCACACGACCTGGTCCGACGGCGCGCTGAGCGTGCTGGAGATGGCCCGCGCCGCGCGCGACAGCGGCCTGCGGGCGGTGGCCATCACCGACCACTCGGTCAGCCTGGGCGTGGCCAACGGCCTGTCGGTCGAACGGCTGCGGCAGCAGGCGGCCGAGGTGCGGGCGGCCGACGAGGCGCTCGGCCCCGACTTCCGCGTGCTCCACGGCACGGAGATGGAGATTCGCGCCGACGGCACGCTCGACTTCCCCGATGAGGTGCTGGCCGAACTCGACTTTGTCATCGCCAGCCTGCACACCGGCCTCAGCCAGAGCCGCGAGCAGGCTACCCGGCGCGTCCTCAACGCCATCGAGAACCCCCACGTGGACATGATCGCCCACCCGACCGGCCGGCTGCTGCCCGACCGGGCCGGGGCCGACCTGGACATGGATGCCGTGCTGGCCGCGGCGGCGGCGACGGGCACGATTCTGGAGATTAACGCCCACCCGGCGCGGCTCGACCTGCGCGACAGCCACGTGCGCCGGGCGGTAGAAATGGGCGTGCGCATCGCCATCAACACCGACGCCCACCGGCCGGAGGAGTTCGACAACCGCAAGTATGGTGTAGCCACGGCGCAACGCGGTTGGGCCACGGCGGCCGACGTCGTCAACACCTGGCCGCTGGACGAGTTGTTGCAGTTTATCCAGGCCAAAGAGCGCCCGCCGGCGGCGCGCTGACGGCGCGACCGAGTGTACCCGATGATGATCGACACGTTGGCCAACAGCGGTGAGCAACTCGACGCGCAGATGCTGGCCGGACTGCGGGCTATCGCCGACAGCCGCACCTATCCGCCCGGCAGCGTGCTGACGCGACAGGGGGAGAGCGAGCACACCTTCTACGTGATCGAAGACGGCCGCGCTGTCGTCTTGCGGCGTCTGGAGGACGGCACCGAGCAGGTTCTCAACACGCTCGGCCCGCGGCAGTCGTTCGGCGAGATGGCCGTGTTGGACAACAGCCCCCGCCTGGCGACGATCAGGACGCTGACCGAGACGCGCGTGCTGGAGATCACCGCCGACCGCTTCAAGGAGCTGGTGCGCCACGAGCCGGAGTTGGCGTTGCACATTACCCGGCGCATCCTGTCCAATCTGCGCACGCTCGACCAGTTGGCCATCCAGGATTTGCGGACGAAGAACGCCCTGCTGCAAGAGGCGTATCTCGACCTGAAGGCGGCCCAGGCCGAACTGGTGGAAAAGGAGCGGCTGGAGCGGGAGTTGGAGCTGGCGGCCGAAATGCAGCGCAGCCTGCTGCCGGCCGTCTTGCCGCGCTACGAAGATTACCGTTTCGCCGCCTATCTGGCTCCGGCGCGCCACGTTGGCGGCGACTTGTTCGGCGTCCAGCCGCTCGACGATGAGCACGTGGCCCTGCTGCTGGCCGACGTAGCCGACAAGGGTATGTACGCTGCGCTACTCATGGCCGTCACGCGGACGCTGTTCATGCAGGAGGCCCAACGCTCCCTCTCGCCGGCCGAAGTGGCTCTGGCCGTCCATCGCGGTCTGTTGACCGTTGGCGGCGGCGGAGAGCGCGGCATGGATGGCTTCGTGACCGCCTTCTACGGCGTGCTGCACCGTCCCAGCGGCCGGCTGACCTACGTGCGCGCGGCGCAAGACCACCCGCTGCTGCTGCGGCCGGGCCAACCGCCCACGCCGCTGCCGGGCGACGGCCGCTTCCTGGGCATGATCGCCGAGTTGACCTTACGTGAACAGGAGATTGTCCTGCGGCCGGGCGACACCCTGCTGCTCTACAGCGACGGCGTCACCGACGCCCACAATGAAGGCGACGAGAGTTACGGCCTGGCGCGGCTGAAGAGCGCCCTGCAGCGCGTCGGCGGCCAGGGGGCGCAGGCGGCCATCGACGCCCTGGCCCACGACGTTACCGCCTGGCGCGGCGGCGCGGCGGCGTTCGACGACGTGACCATGCTGCTGGTGGAGGCCGTCACGCCGGCCGGCAAGTAACCTATGCTTAGAAAAACGACAACCCATCAACCCGCGCCCGGCGCGACCCGGCGGGCCACGCCCTGGCTGTGGCTGGGGCTGGGCACGCTGGTGACCATCATCGGCCTCGTGGCCGTTCTGGGGGCGCTGGCCGCCTATCTGACCCGCCCGCCGGCCGAGACGGCGGCCGAGACCGCGCCGACGATCATTCGCCTGACGGCCCCGCCCGTGCCCACGGCGACCGTGGCCGTCCTGGTGCTCCCGCCGACGGCCGCGCCGACGGCCACACCCGTGCCCACGCCCGACGTCTCCGTGGCCCCGGCCGAGGTGACGGCCGGCTACTACGCCACCGTCGTGGAGACGGGCGGCGTCGGCGTGACGGTGCGCAACGGGCCGAGCACGGCCAACATCCCGGTCACCGTGGCCGGGGAGAACAGCGTCGTGCAGGTCATCGAGGGGCCGACGCCGGGCGGGGAGTATCAGTGGTGGCGTGTGCGCCTGCCCGACGGCACGGAAGGCTGGGTGGCCGGCGACTTCCTGGCCCCCGCCGCCGCGCCTTAATGAAGATGGAGAGGGACGCGGAGAAACGCAGAGGGGCGCAGAGAGACGCGGAGAAAGAAGATTGTTTCTTCCTCCGTGTCTCTCCGCGCTCCCCTGCGTTTCTCCGCGTCCCTCTCAACTCCGGAGATGAGACATGGATGTAAAGGATCGCCTCGATCAGCTTCGCCAGGAAGTGGATTACCATCTCTATCGCTACCACGTCCTCGACTCGCCGGTCATCAGCGACGCCGAGTACGACGCGCTCTACCGCGAACTGCTGGCGCTGGAGGAGGCGCGCCCGGAACTGGTGACGCCCGATTCGCCCACGCAGCGCGCCGGGGCCACGCCGTCGGACGTATTCGCCAAGGTGCGCCACCCCGCGCCCATCCTCAGCCTGATGAACGCCTTCGACGCCGAAGGGCTGCGCGCCTGGCGGGCGCGCCTCGGCCGCCTGCTGCCGGCCGACACTCACCTGCAATACGTCGTCGAGCCGAAGCTGGATGGGCTGACGGTCGTGCTGACCTACCGCGACGGCCGCTTTGTGCAGGGGGCGACGCGCGGCGACGGCGAAGTGGGCGAGGACGTGACGGCCAACCTGCGCACGCTGCGCGGCGTACCCAAGCGCATTCCCGTCGATCCGCGGAGCGATGTACAGCCGCCGGCCTATCTGGCCGTGCGCGGCGAGGTCTTCCTGCCGCTCGATAAGTTCGAGGCGCTCAACGCCGAACGCCTGGCCGCCGGCGCGCCGCTGTACATGAACCCGCGCAACACCGCCGCCGGCTCCCTGCGCCAGCTCGACCCGGCCAAGACGGCCGAGCGCCCGCTGCGCCTCTACTGCTACGACGTAGTGGCCATCGACGGGGGCGACTTGCCCGCCCGCCAGTGGGAGCGGCTGGCCTATCTGCGCCAGTTGGGCTTCCCCGTCTCGCCCGACAACCGCCACTGCGCCAATCTGGACGAGGTCGTGACTGTCTACGAGGAGTGGATCGAGCGGCGCAACCGGATCAATTACGAAGTTGACGGCGTCGTGGTCAAGGTCGACGACCGCGTACTGGCCGAGGAGTTGGGCTACTCCGGCAAGGATCCGCGTGGCGCGCTGGCCATGAAGTTCCCGGCGCGGGAGAAGACGACGACGCTGCTCGATCTCCAGGTCAACGTCGGCCGCACCGGCGTGCTGGCCCCTAACGCCGTGCTGGAGCCGGTGGAGATCGGCGGCACGACGGTCAGCAGGGCCACGCTCCACAACTTCGACGAGATCGCCCGCAAGGACATTCGCATCGGCGACCGCGTTCTCGTCAAGCGGGCGGGCGACGTCATCCCCTACATCGTCGGCCCGATTGTCGACGCCCGCAACGGCGACGAGCGCCCCATCGCGCTGCCGGCGGTCTGCCCTGCCTGCGGCCAGCCGGTGCTGCAACTGCCGGACGAGGTGGGGCTGTATTGCGAAAACGCCGCCTGCCCGGCGCAACTCATTCGCCGGGTGGAGTACTTTGTCAGCCGCGGGGCGATGGACATCGACGGCTTCGGCACGCAGACGGCATCGCTGCTGTTCGAGAAGGGACTGATCCACGACGTGGCCGACATCTACGCCCTGCGCCGCGAAGACCTGCTGGAGCTGGAAGGGTTCAAGGACAAGAAGGTCGATAACCTGCTGGCGGGCATCGCTGCCAGTAAGGAGCGGCCGGTGGCGCGACTATTGACGGCGCTGGGCATTCGCTTTGTGGGCAGTGTCGTCGCCGGGGTGCTGGTCGACAGCCTGGGCAGCCTGGACGCCATCGCCGCGGCCGACGCCGAGACGCTGCAAGCCATCGACGGCATCGGGCCGCGGACAGCCGTTTCCGTGGCGGCCTGGTTCGCCAACGAGGGCAACCGCGCCCTCATCGAGAAGCTGCGCGCCGCCGGGCTGTCGCTGGCCGCGGAACGCCAACCGCCAGCGGTAAGCAGCGCGCAACTGGCGGGGAAGTCGTTCGTCATCACCGGTACGCTGCCGACGCTGTCGCGCGACGAGGCATCGGCGCTCATCGTTGAGCATGGCGGCAAGGTCAGCGGTTCGGTCGGCAAGAAGACGAGCTACGTGCTGGCCGGAGAGAGCGCGGGCAGTAAGCTGGCCAAGGCCCAGGAGTTGGGTGTGGCCGTCATCGACGAGGCGGCGTTGCTGGCCATGATTCAAGGGGATTGAGCCGGCCACCATGACCGAGTTCTTCAACGTCCTGCCGCCCGACGAGGCGCGCGCGCTGCTGCTGGCCCACGTCCGGCCGCTGGCCGAGCGCGAGATCGTGCCCACGGCCGACGCGCTGGGCCGGGTGACGGCCGCCCCGGCCACCGCGCCCCACCCGCTGCCCGCCTTTCGCCGCAGCGCCATGGACGGTTACGCCGTGCGCGCCGCCGACACCCACGGCGCGGGCGAGTCGCTGCCGGCCTTCCTGCGCGTCGTGGGCGAGGTGGGCATGGGGCGGGCGGCCGAGGTGGCCCTGAGTGTGGGCGAGGCGGCGCTCGTCCACACCGGCGGCATGATCCCCGACACGGCCGACGCCGTGGTGCAGGTGGAACACACCCAGTACGTCGGCGAGGCGGCGCGCTTCCCGCACGAGATCGAGGTGTTGCGCGCCGTGGCCGTCGGGCAGCACGTCATTCAGGTGGGCGAGGACGTGGCCGCCGGGGCCGAGGTGCTGCCGGCCGGCCATCGCCTGCGGCCGCAAGACCTGGGTGGGCTGCTGGCGCTGGGGCTGACGACAGTGGCTGTGGTGCGCCGGCCACGGGTAGCTATCCTGGCCACGGGCGATGAGGTCGTGCCGCCCGAAGCCACGCCGGGGCCGGGCCAGATCCGCGACATCAACAGCTACACCGTCGCCGGGCAAGTCCTGACCGCGGGTGGGCTGCCACAACGAAGAGGTATCGTGTCCGACGACCTGGATGCCCTGCGAGCGGCAGCGGCGGCGCTGGCCGAAAGCGACATGGTGGTCATGACCGCCGGCTCGTCGGTCAGCGCGCGCGACGTGACGGTGCAGGTCATCGCCGGGCTGGGCGCGCCGGGGGTGCTGCTCCACGGCGTGGCCACCCGGCCGGGCAAGCCGACCATCGCCGGCGCAGCGGCGGGCAAGCCGCTATTGGGGCTGCCGGGCAACCCTGTTTCGGCCATGATCCAGTTTGACATGTTCGGCGTGCCGGCGCTTTACCGGCTGCAAGGGCTGGCCGGCGCGCCGCCGCGGCCGGCGCTATGGGCCAGGCTGGCCCATAACGTGCCCAGCGAGAGCGGGCGCGAGGATTACGTGCCGGCGCGGCTGGAGCAGACGGCCGACGGGCTGCGGGCCGTACCTGTCTTCGGCAAGAGCAATCTCATCTATACGCTGGTGGGGGCGGACGGGCTGATCGTCGTGCCGCTCAACCGCGCCGGGCTGATGGCCGGGGACCTGGTCGAGGTGCGGCTTTTCTAAAGAAACCGCAGATTACGCAGATTTTTATCCGCAGATTGGGCAGATTCAGAAAAGAGAATTGATTCTGAAAGACCGGACCTCTTCAATCTGTGTAATCTGTGAAATCTGTGGTTCCTTTTCTTTATGGCAGGTCGGCGGCGCAGCGGAAGCCGAGGGTGGCGTCGGCGTTGACCGGTGGGGAGGAGAGGCGGACGGCCGACAGGTTGAAGGTCGCCGTATCGTACCACGACCCGCCGCGCACGACCTTCTGCTCACCCGTCTCCGGCCCGGTCGGGTCGGCGTCGGGCGAGGTGGCGTAGTAGGCCGGGTCATACCAGTCGGCCACCCACTCCCACACGTTGCCGGCCAGGTCATAGTGGCCGGACGGGCCGCGGCCGTCCTCGTAGTTGCCCACCGGCGCGGCGACGGCATAGCCATCGTTCCAGGACAGGTTAGCGTGCTCGGCGGCGCAGGTGGCGTCGCAGAAGTTGAGCCGCTGGCCGTGGAAGTCGTCACCCCAGGGGAAGCGGCGGGCGGCAGCATTGGCGTCGTCCCAGATAGCCGCCTTCTCCCACTCGGCCTCGGTCGGCAGCCGCGCCTCGCGCCAGGCGCAGAAGGCCGCCGCGCCATACCACGTCGCCCCGGCCGCCGGCGATTGCGCCCGGTCGGCGGCAACGGTAGCCACGCCGTTCTCCCAGCCGATACGGCTCTGGTCGGGGTCGAGGCACGGCTGCCCCTGGCAGACAGCCCCCTCGCCGCCAATGACGTTCAGAAACTCGACGTAGGCGGCGTTGGTCACCTCGTGCGTGTCAAGATAGAACGGCGCGAGCAGGACGGTGTGGGCCGGCTCGGCCGAAGTGAACCAGTCGCGGCGGCAATCGGCGCTGAACGTCGCGCAGGCGGCCAGCAGGTCGTCGGCCGCCGCGCCCATCTGGAAGAAGCCGCCGGCGACCAGGGTCATCGAGCCGCCGGGAGCGGCGACAACCAGCGGCAGCGGCGTGGGCGAGGGCTGGGGCGTGGCGGTGGCCGTGGCCGTGGGGGGCGGCGTGGCGGTGGGCGGCGCGGTCGGCGACGGTTGGACGGCGGTCGTCGGCGCGCCGGTTGGCGCGCCGGTGGGTGGGTCGAAGGTAAAGACGGGCGTGGGCGGGGCGTCGCCGGCGGTCGATGGCACGGCGGAGGGCAGCGCCAGCGGCGAAGTGGGCGATGCGACCGGGGCGGCGTCTGTCGCGCCGGCGGCCAGCGCGGCGACGTTGGCCTCGGCCGTCGCGCCCCACGGCTCCAGCGTGGCCTGCATCTCGACCGCCAACGTGGCGATGGCCGCGCCGACCTCGTCGCGGGTGCAACCCGCGGCGAAGAGTAGCATGAAAAGAGCAACAAAGAGGGGAAACACTGCCGGGCCGCGCCGCCTGGCGACTGCTGCGATGCGTTCGGTTGGCATGGGACTTCCGTATGCTTGCGAGACTGGCCCGTGGGTTTGTGTGACGGGCGATCTATCTAAAAAGGGTACGGGCCGGCACCGCGGTCGCGCCGGCCCGCTCTTCCATTACGACTGAACTACCGTTACGAGGTAACTACCAATACAGTGAAGCGACCGCGTGCTAATCGGTCGGATTAGCGCACCTGGGTGGGATCCCAATGGATCTCGGTCAGATTGTTGCAGGCCTCATTGCCGTGGACCTTGAAGTCCTCCGGGCGGCCGTTGCACCAGTTGTAGAAGCCGTTGGCCGTGTTCAGCGTGCCATCGGCGGCGACGATGCTGATGTCGTCGATGACGAACATCGTCCAGCCGAAGAACTCCGGGGAACTTGCGGCCGACCATGACGTGGAAGTACTGGCCCGGCTTGATGGAGACTGTCTCATCGCGGCCGACGTAGTTGCAGACCGCGGCCTGGTTGTCGCACACGAACTGATCCGAGAACAGCTCGCGCCAGTCGGTGACGCCGGCGGCCGTGGGCGAGTCGCTGATGGAGTACCAGGCCATGCTGTTGTAGGGGCCGGTCTTGCCATCTTCAAAGGCGGTGACGCTGATGCTGACGTAGTACAGCCCCTCGACGGGGATACGCGTCAACTGCTGCACGGCCCCGGCGTAGTAGCCGCCTTCCTTGGCCCCGGAGTGCTGGATGAACCAGCCCATGGCGTTGTTGATGCCTTCGGGGTTGGCCGGCAGAGCCAGGTCAACCTCGTGCAGCCGTCCGGCCGTCCAGCCGGCGGTGGTGTCGCGCCAGAACGTCCAGGGGTCGGCCGGGCCAAGCGTGGTTGCCCAATTGGCGGCGTTGCCAACCACAACCGGCGCGTCTTCCCATTGGGTGAACGCGCCGTTGTTGATCAGGCTGTTGGCCTCGGCCGCGGCGATGCGCTCCGGCGTATCCTGGATGGTGTATTCGCTCCACGTGTCGTCGCTACTGGTGTAGGTGACGACCAACTCGGCAAACGCGCCGGCGCTGAGGACGAGCGCCAGCAGGACGCCGAACAGAATGGCTAGTTTCGATTTCTTCATCGTTTGAAGTCTCCTTTGTTACACTACATCTCTGGTTATGAACTCACCGTGTTTAGGTGGAATTGACCGGTACTTTGGACGATAGCTTGCCTCCTGAGCGCCACTGGCGCACTGCCGGCGCTCCCTTTCCTCCTGGTACTTCTGACTTAGTTTGTACCACAGGAAGCGCGGCGCGGGCGTGAACCGGCTGTTAAAAACGGCCGGCAGTTGTGGCGCGGGCTGGTGATTGGCGTTGGCGCGCCATGTTGTACGGCTGCCCTGGCGTCGGCCGCCCGCCCCTTGACAGCTTCCTCGTTCCCCCTGATACTCAGTCGGCAGCTAAGCGACACCTCATGCGTATTGACGTTCTGACCCTTTTTCCCGGCATGTTCGCGGCCTACTTGGGCGAGAGCATCTTGCAGCGCGCCCAGGCGGCGGGACTGCTGGCGATCAACGTCCACAACATCCGCGACTACGCCACGGGCCGCCACCGCGTGACCGACGAGCCGCCCTTCGGCGGCGGCGGGGGCATGGTGCTGAAGCCGGAGCCGATCTTTGCCGCGGCCGAGGCGGTCACTGGCGCGGCGTCGCCCGGCCCGCGGCGCATTCTCCTCACGCCACAGGGCCGGCCGCTGACGCAGGCTCTGGCCGCGACGCTGGCCGCCGAGCCGTGGTTGCTGCTGCTCTGCGGGCGCTACGAGGGGGTCGATGAGCGCGTGCGCGAGCATCTGGTGGACGACGAGATTTCTATTGGCGACTACGTGCTGACCGGCGGCGAACTGGCGGCGCTGGTGGTCATCGACGCCGTGGCCCGCCACGTGCCCGGCGTGCTGGGCGACGAGCACGCCGCGGCCCGCGACAGCTTCGCCATCGGCCTGCTGGAAGGGCCGCACTACACCCGGCCGGTCTCGTTTCGCGGCCACGACGTGCCCGACGTGCTGCGCTCCGGCCACGCCGGGCGCATAGCCCGTTGGCGGCGCGAGGCGGCCCTGCGCCGCACGTGGCAGCGCCGCCCCGATCTGCTGCTGACGGCCGAACTGGACGAGGCCGACCGTCTTTTTCTCATGACCCTGGCTCTGGAGAGCGTGAGCCACTAACTAGTTACTAGCGGCTAGTTGCTAATTGGAGTGGATTTATGGATGGACGCCGTGTCAGTGAATCGCGCATTACCTTTACCCAGCCGATGGGCCTGGACATGGCCAACGTCCTGGGCAACGTCCACGGCGGCATCATCATGAAGATCTGCGACGAAGCCGGGGCGTTCGCGGCCATGAAGCACGCCCGCCGGCCGGTCGTCACCGTGTCGGTCGATTCGATGAGCTTCCACTCGGCGGTCAACATCGGCAACTTGCTGACAGTCGAGGCTGAAGTGACGTGGGTCGGCCGCTCGTCAATGGAAACGCGCATCCTGGTGACGGCCGAAGACCTGATGAGCGCCACGGTGACCCACACCAACACGGCCTTCTTCGTCTACGTCGCCCTCGATGACGCCGGGCGGCCGACGGACGCGCCGCCACTCATCGTAGAGACGGACGAAGAGCGGCGCTTGTTCGAGGAAGGGGCGCAACGGCAGGCGCTGCGCCTGGAGCGCCGCCGCGAAGAGCGCGCACTGCGCCGCTAACGAGCACCACCGATGGCCACGCCGACACCCACCACCTCCCCATCCGCCGTTCGCTGGCGGCCGGCCCGCCGCGACCTGCTGGCGCTGGGCCTGACTGCCGTCTTGATTGGCTACTTCCTCGTCTGGCTGCCGGGGCCGGGGGCGGGGCTGAGCCTCATCGGCCTGGAGTTGGGCGAGTGGATCAAGTTCCTCGGCTTCGGCCCGCGGCGCGACTGGTTCTACGCCCCGCCCATCGTCCTGGGGCTGCTCCTGGCGCTGTGGACGGCTACCTGGCCCAATGGCCGCCGGGCGTGGCTGGCGCGCGGGCTGGCCGTGGCGGTGGCGTTGTTGGCCTTCCCGGCCGTGGCGGCCATTACGACCGAGCCGCGCAGTGAGTGGCTGTTGCGGCTGGCGCTTATCGCCCTGGTAGGCGTTGTCGCTGTGGGCGTGGCGCTACCTGTGGCGCGGCGGGGGACAAGGTGGGTATGGGCAGCGATGGCGATTGTGGCGCTCGTTGGCGCGATTGGCCCAACGTGGCACTATCTGGCGGCGCGGTCGCTGGTCGCCGCGGCGCTGCGGCAGCCGGTCGGCATCGGCCCCGGCATCTGGCTCAACGCGCTCGGTTGTCTACTGGTTGTCGGGGTGTGCCTGGCCGAGTTGGTCGCCGGACGAAACAAAAACCGGCAGCCCTCCGCGCGGAAGGCTGCCGGTTGATCTTTCTGTGAAACGAGGCGGCAGCCGGAATGGCCGCTAGGAGCGCATCCGGGTGTTGATGTACTGGACGGCTTCGCCGACGGTGGTGATCTTCTGAGCTTCTTCGTCGGAAATCTCGCCCGCAAACTCCTCCTCGAATGCCATGATCAGTTCGACCAGGTCGAGCGAGTCGGCTTCCAGTTCCTCGCGAAAGCGCGCCGCGGTGACCACCTGGTCTTCATCTACGCCGAGCAGATCGACGATAATCGCCCGGACTCTTTCTTCGGTGTCATTCATTGACTGCCTCTCCTTCAAGGTCTTAGTTACGTGTCGGTGTACCGCGCCACGGCCGTCTGGTTGGCGTTCGGCCCGCTGTCGCCGGAGCGAGCATTGGGCGCGACAGCCTGGCGGGCGAGGCGGAGGACAGTGTGGAATTGTAAGACGATGCCCACGATTGTCAAGCCATTCGCTGCCCGGCTGATGCCGTGTGATACTATGTCTGATAAAACCCGCCTACGGACGGTTGGTTGCGCCGGCTCTCTAGCCCCATCGCGCAACCGATAGATAGTGGGCCGCGTAATGATAAATAACTGTGTGTTGGGCGGCCAGAGGTCGTCCAATGCCACACTCAACAGGAGAGTCACATGAACGAGAAACGACTGACACGCGTAGAAGAAGGACGGATGATCGCCGGTGTGTGCGCCGGGCTGGGGCGCTATCTGGGTATGGACCCGACCATCGTGCGGATTATCTTTGTGCTATTGGCCCTCTTTGCCATGGGCGGCGTACTGCTTTATTTGATCCTGTGGCTGGTCATGCCAATGGAGACGGCCTAGCGCCGCGACTGTTATCGCCCGATGGCGGGCATTGCCGGATCGGTTCCTAGCGCCTATACTAGCGGTGTAGGGCGGCTGTGTGTCAATCGGCCGCCCTACGCTATGATCCTGGTCAGGCGCTATGGAATCGCTCCTCGCATTCATACCCGAAGACAGACGGCTGGCCCTGGCCGCGGGCCGCGAACTGCCGGACCGCGCCAGCGGCTCCGTCCTCTTTGCCGACATCTCCGGTTTTACGCCCCTGACGGCGGCGCTGGCCCAGGAGTTGGGCGTCCAACGCGGCGCTGAAGAAGTCCTCAACCAGATCAATCCCGTCTACGAGGCCATCATCGCCGAGCTGCACCGCTATGGCGGCAGCGTCATGGGCTTCGCCGGCGACTCGATCACCTGCTGGCTCGACGGGGACGACGGCCGGCGCGGCGTGGCCTGCGCCCTGGCCATGCAGGCCGCCATGCTCCCTTTCGCCACGGTCAGGACGCCCGCCGGCACCCCCATCCATCTGGCCATCAAGGTTGCCGTGACGGCCGGGCCGGCGCGGCGCTTCGTCGTCGGCGACCCGGATATCCAGTTGATCGACGTTCTGGCCGGGCGCACCCTTGACCACGTCGCCAGCGCCGAGAAGCTGGCCGACAAGGGTGAGGTCGTCGTTGGGCAGGAAGTGGCCGAGGCATTGGCCGGGGTGATCGACGTGGCCGAGTGGCGGCCGTCGACAACGGGGGAGTCGTTCGCCGTGGTGCGCGGGCTGGCCGCGCTGCCCGCGCCGACGCCCCACGCGCCGCTCCCCCCCGACACCCTGGCGGAAGAGCAGATCAAATCCTGGGCGCTCCAGCCGGTCTATCGCCGGATGCAGACGGCGGGCAAGTTCCTGGCCGAACTGCGGCCGACCGTGGCCCTGTTCCTCAAGTTCAGCGGCGTCGATTACGACAACGACGAAGACGCCGGCCGCAAGCTCGATGCCTACGTCCGCTGGCTCCAGGCGACGGTACAGAAGCAGGAAGGCTTCCTGATCCAGTTGACCATCGGCGACAAGGGCAGCTACGCCTACGCCAGCTTCGGCGCGCCGCTGGCCCACGACGACGACAGCCTGCGGGCCGTGGCGGCGGCGCTGGAGCTGCGCCAACCGCCGCCGGAGCTGGAGTTCATCCGCGACGTGCAGATCGGCATCAGCCGCGGGCGCGTGTGGGCCGGCGAGTGTGGCGCGCGCGTCGGCGCGGGCAGCCCGCGCTTCACCTACGGCGTCATGGGCAACGAGGTCAACATGGCCGCCCGGCTGATGGGCAAGGCCGCGCCGGGCCAAATCCTCGTCCGCCGCCGCGTGGCCGAAGAGGCCAAGCAGGGGTTCCAATTTCGCCAATTGGGGCTGATCACCGTCAAGGGCGGCGCGGAGCCGATTCCTGTGGCCGAGGTCGTCGGCCGCCAGCAGGGCCAGGCGCTCCAGGGTACACAGTACGAGTTGCCGCTGGTCGGCCGCGCCGCGGAACTGGCCCAACTGGAGCGGCTGCTCGACAGCACCCTGGCCGGGCAGGGGCAGGTCATCACCCTCCAGGGGCCAACCGGCATTGGCAAGAGCCATCTGGTGAGCGTCTTCCAGCAGTACGCCAGCGCCAGCGGCTTTCAGGTAGCCGCCGGCACCAGCCAGCGCATCTTCCAATCGACGACCTACTGGCCGTGGCAACAGGCCTTACGTCAATTGCTGGGGCTGGCCGCCGACGCCGGCAGCGAGGCAGTGACCGCCCAGGCCGCCACCGTCACCGCTACCCTCACTCAGATCAATCCCGACTGGGCCGTGCGCGTCCCGCTGCTACGCGACGTGCTGGGCCTGCCCCTGGAAGATAATCCGACCACCGCCGCCTTTGACCCGCGCCAGCGGCAACAGACGTTGTTCACCTTCGTGTTGGAGATTGTCCACTCCTGGGCGCGGTCGCAGCCGTTGCTGCTGGTCTTCGAGAATTCCCACTGGATGGATGAGACCTCGCGCGGTCTGCTGGAAGCGCTGGCCAAGAGCAGCCACGACGCGGCGATCATGATCGTAGCCGTCGTTCGCCCGGCGGCGGAGACGGATACCCAGGCCGAGCCGCTGGTCAATCTGCGCGCCCTGCGCCACCACACCCTGCTGCCCCTGGGCGAACTCAACAGCGATGGCGTGGGGCAACTGGTGGGCGGTCTGCTGGGCGGAACGCCATCGTTGTTGGCCCGTCTGCTCATCGAGGCCAAGGCTCAGGGCAACCCGTTCTTTACGCGCGAGCTGGTCGAGGCGCTGCGTGAGTCCGGCCAGTTGCGTCACGACGAGGGGGAGTGGGTTCTCGCCCCCGGCATGATCGATGCTCTGCGCACGGCCAATGCGCTGGTGTCGGAACAGGGTACGTGGGTGTTGGCCCAAGCGGCCGACCTGTCGACAATCAGCCTGGGCATTCCCGACTCCATCCACGGCGTCATCCTGGCCCGCCTGGACCGACTCCCCGACAGCCACAAGCCAACGATCAAAGTCGCCAGCGTCATCGGCTATAGCTTCGAGTTGGGCTTGCTGGCCCAGGTTCACCCGGCCCATCTGGTCCGGGCCGCCCTCGTCAACCAGGCCCACACCCTGACCGAGCGCGATTTCATTGTGCCCGACTACGCCCTGAGCGAGTGGGCGCCGGAGGCTGACGACGCCGACAACAGCCGCTATACGTTCCGGCAGCAGGCGACGCAGGAAGTTTCTTACGAAACGCTGCTGTTCACCCAGCGGCGCGAACTCCACCGCAATCTGGCCGAACTGCTGGAGGAGCAAACACCGGAGGCCACCGACCAGATCGCCTACCACGCCTTTCTGGGCGAAGATTGGGCGCGCTCCCTGCGCTTTCACTTGTTGTCCGGCATCGATGACAAGAAGCTGTTCGCCAACATGCAGAGCATGGACCACTTCCGCAAGGCGTTGGCCAGCGCCGACCATTTGCCGCCGGGCGAAACGCTGGCCCAGCGCCGCGAACTCCACGCCGAGTTGGGCGAACTCCTGCTGACAGTCGGCCAGCGCGACACGGCTTTTGAGCACCTGCGCGCCTCGCTGCAACTGGCGGAAGAGCTGGGCGACCAGGAGGCCCAGGCCCACGCCTGCCGCTGGTTGGCCCGGGCGCATGAGCTGGGTGGCGAGTACCAGCCGGCGCTGGAGTGGATCGACAGCGGCCTGTCCCTGCTGGGCGACCGGCTCACGCCATCGTCGCTGGAACTACACCTGATCGGCGGGTTGATCCATAGCCGCCGCGGGGAGTACAAGAAGGCCAGCCAACAGGCCATCGCCAGCCTGCTGGCGGCCGAGGAACTGGGCCAGCCGTCCATCGTCGCCCGCGCCCACAATCTGCTGGGTACCATCGACCGTCTGCGGGGCAATCTGGCTGAGGCCGCCGAACACTTTCAGGAGTCGCTGAGCCTCTACCAGCAGATCGGCAACCTCCAGGGACAGGCGCTGGCCCAGAATTCGCTGGCCAACGCCTTGTTCGATCTGGGGCGCTGGAACGAGGCCGATAGCTACTACCGCCGCGCCGGGCAGATCTTCAGCCAGTTGGGCAACGTCTACAACCGGGTGCTGGTGGACAACAATCTCGGCGGCATCGCCCTGAACCAGGGGCGGCTCGACGACGCGCTGCTGTTTTACCGCCGGGCGCTGCGGTCACTGGAGCAGATCGGCGGCTCGCTCTACGTCGTCGGCGCGATCAACCTCAACCTGGGCGCTACGCACGTGCGCCGCGGCGAGACGACCGTCGCCTTCGAGCACCTGGAGCGGGCGCGCGAGTTGTTCAGCCGCGCCAAGGCGGGCGACCTGTTGCCGGAGATGCACCGCCGGCTGGCCGAAGCGCACCTGTTGCAGGGCGCGACGGCCGACGCCCGCCGCGAGGCCGAAACGTCGCTGGCCACGGCCGAAGAGCTGTCGATGATGGTCGAACAAGGGCTATCGCGGCGTTTGCTGGGCGTCATTGCCGCCGAAGAGGCGCGGGTGGACGAGGCCGAGCGCCACCTACAGGAAGCGATTCAGATTTTGACCGACATCGGCGACGATTACGGCCTGGCCTGCGCCCAGTTGTCGCTGGCCGAGTTGTGCAGCCATCGCCGCGACTCGGAACGCCGCGCCCAACTGCTGGCCGAATGTATTCCCGTCTTTGAGCGCCTGGGCGCGGCCCTGGAGTTGGGGCGCGCCCAGACGCTACAACTGATCGCCTAACGCTGGATGTATAGGCCGTCAATGCCCTTGGCGATGCCCGCGGCGATCGCGCTCCAGTAGGTGCGATAGGCGCAGGTCGTCGTCGTCCCCAGCGTGCCGGGGTCGCAGACGAAGATCGTTCCCCCGTCGCCGCTGACCCCGCCCCCGACGTTGAAGGCGTCGAGCACCGACAGGTAGAGATCGCCGTTGCTACTATCCACCCACAGGCCGTCGACGTCCTCACGGGTCAGGCCCACGTCCGAACCGTCGAAGTGAACCGCCCACGCGCCCGCCGTTGACGCGCCGCTGGTGCTGAAGACGAACCGCAGCAGGTCTTCATCGGCCGCCCGCACCGCCTGACCCGTCGGGCCGGTCACGGTGGCGTTGCCCGTGGTGCTGACCAGCAGGTGGCCGCTGCCGTTGATGCTCAGCGCATCAATGTTCTCGGCCGCCGTCGAGAGGCCGACGTCGGAGCCGTCGAAGTACCACTGGAACGAGCCGGCGGTGTTGGGGCCGGTGCTGGTCGGCGTGAAGCGCACAATGTCCTGCGCCGCCACTGCGCCCAGGCCGGGCACGTTGGTCGGCCCGCCGGGGCTGAGCAGCAGTGCACCGCCCGGCAACAGCGTGAAGGCATTCAGCTTCTTGATGCCCACGTCGGAGCCGTCGAAGTACATCGACCAGGTGTTGTTGGCAAACTTCAGGATGTCGCCGTTGTCGTAGGCGATACCGCCGACGTTGCCCTTGGTGCTGGGACCGATATAGATGACGTCGGCGGTCGGCTGGCCGTCCGGCTCGTTGGTGAAGGTGCAGGTGATGGACTCATCCACGTCGAGGTCGATGAGCACCTGCCCCTCGCCGACGATGGTCGTGCCGCCGTCCGGGTCGTTGCAGACCACGCTTTGGACGCTCCAGCCGGCCTCGGCCGTCTCGCGCACCAGATAGGCGCCCGTCTCCACCCCGGCGAAGAGGCGCGAGGCGTTGCCGGGCACGGTCAGGGTGAACGCGCCCAGGTCGCCGGTGAAGTCGAACGCGCCGTTGCCGGTCGTCGTCTGCTTGACGATGGTGATGCCCCCCGCCGGCGGCTGGAAGGGCAGCGGTTGGCCCAGGTCGATGCTGTCGATGGCGAATGCGCCGAAGCGGTAGTTCGCGCCATCCCAGTACTCGGTGAAGGAGCAGGCGGTGATCGGCCCGCTCGTCTGGGGCGTGCAGACGGCGATGTCGTTCTCGTCAATCGTCAGCCCGCCCAACGTCCGCGGCACGCGCGGCGTCAGATAGATGTCGCCGTTGACCGGGTCGATCCAGTGCGCCCAGAGCTTTTCTGTGCCCAGGCCGATGGCGCTGCCGTCCAGGTAGTGCTCGAAGTAGCCGCTGGTTCCGGCGCCATAGGAGTTGGCCATGAACATCAGCAAGTCCGCGCCGTCGGCGGTCAACGTCTGGCCGCCCGCGCCGGGCACACTGGCGTTGCCCGTCGTGCCCAGCACCAGCCGCCCGCCGGGCGTGAAGCCGATGCTGCTGATCGCTTCCACTTCGTTGCTCAGGCCGACGTCGGAGCCGTCGAAGAACCAACTGAAGCTGCCGGCCGTATCCGGCCCGACGGCCGTGGGCGTGAAGCGGACGATGTCGTGTGGCTCAATCCAGCCCATGCCCGTGATGTGGTTGGTGCGGGTGCGGGGCGACAGCAGAATGCTACCGCCGTCGAGCAGGGCGAAGGCGTTCAGGTTGCTGCTGAAGCCGACGTCATCGGCGTCGAAGTATAGCACCCACTCATCCTGCTCCGGCAGATAGGCCAGGATGTCGTTGGGCTGGAACTGGATGCCGTCGATCGTGCCGCCGGTGCGGGCGGCAACGTAGATGAGGCGGTCATCCGGCTCCGTGCCGCCGTTGACTTCGACGCTAAAGGTGTTGCCGTGGTCCATCGTCAGGGCCACGTTGCCGGCGTTGTCGACCGCCTGCACGAAGTACTCGTACTGGCCGTTTTGCGGCACGATAACCGACTTGCCGGCGATCTCCGACACGGGGTTGTAATCCAGATCGAGCTTCGACCAGGTATTGCTGTTCACGTGGCGATAGAGGACGACGACGCGCAAGATGCCCGTGGCCGGGGCGAAGGGGGCGGCGGCCGTGTCGCGCACCAGGGCGCTAAACGTCACCACCTTGCCCGTCGGGTTGACGGCGTCCACGTCCCAAACGCCCGGCGACTGATAGTCCGGCTCCGTGCCCGGCCCTTCGTAGACCAGCAGTTGCAGCGCGCTATACAGCCGCATCGTGCCGACCGTCTTGGGGCTGTCGCTGGTGGAGGTGGCGTGGAACTGCCCCGGCACGACGACGATGTCCTGCGAGAAGCGCCCCTCGTCCACGTCCCAGAAGCGGCTGATCGTCGCCGGGACGTAGGTGTACCACTGCGGCACGTCGAAGCGCAGTTCGTTGGCCGGCAGGCTGTCGCTGTCTTCGGGCACGATGCCGATGATGACCGGGTCGAAGTTGGGCGTGTCGTTGAACGTGCCGCCCAGCATCAGCACGCCGCGCGTCACCTCGTTGCTGTCGTCGCGGCTGACGGTAGCCAGCGGCAGCACCGGCCGCTCGCCCGACTCCAGCGTCGTGCCGCCCTCGACGCGGAAGTAGCTGCCGCGGGCGACGTTCACCTGGTCGTAGTCCAGGCTCAGGTTCAGCGGCGTCTGCGTCAGGCCGGGGATGGGCGCGGCCGGCGTCTCGCCTTCCGGCGCGGCGGCGGTGGTTTCGACGCCGTTCGTGACAATGCCCGGCGTGCCGCCGTCCGGCTCGTCCGTCACCTGGTTGGGCAGCTCCACCCGCTGCATCGGCAGGCCGTAGAGCGTCATTTCGCCCAGCAGCTTCTCGTCGTAGGCGCTGAGCGTGCCGCCGGCCTTCTCATTGAAGTACTGCTGCTTGGCTTCCAGCAGCGCCCCGCCGACGCTGGGGTTGGCCGCCGGCGAGCCGGTCGGGTTATAGCCCAACTGGTTGACGAAGTTGAGCATCAGCCGCTCGGAGTAGGCCAGCAGGTCCAGATCGCCGTAGCCGAAGCCGGTGTTGCCGATGAAGCTGGCCCCCTCGCCGGCGAACATCTGCGCCCAGTCGGCGCCCATGAACGGCGTGCCGGGGTCATACCAGCGGTCGCCCACGTTCAGGCCCGACTGGCAGCCGACGGAGAAGACCAGCGTGCCGGCGAAGTTGTTGGCCGGGTTGTCGTTGACCTCGTCGGCGTAGACCAGGTTGTTGGGTTCGGTCGGGCTGCCGTTGGGATAGAACAGCCGGTGGTCGAAGTGGGAGTTGAGCGACATCAGGTCGTAGCGCGTGCCGTCGAAGACGGCATCACGGAAGGCCGGGCCGCGCCATTCGTTGTTGATCAGCGTCGTCTGGTCGAGCACGCCGCGGGCGCGCAACTCGTCCGAGACGGCGTTGGCCTGATCGATCAGGAAGTCGTAGCCGGTGATGAGGGCGCTCTGTGGCTCGATGGTCTGGTTGCCGTTCTGATAGACGGCGATCAGGTTGGCGATGTCGGCCGGTGACTCCACCAGGCGGCCGATGGCAAACTGCGGCAGGTACAACTCGCGGCCGAAGCCGTTGAACGGCAGCACGGCCGAGTAGTAGTCGTCGGTCAGGAAGTAGCGGTGCTCATAGGCGGCGTTGATGGCCGGGTCGTTGGCCTGCGTGTAGCGGCGCTGGTTGGCCACCAGGGTATTGTCCACGATGCGGCGATAGGGGATGACCTCGTCGCCGCCGGCCAGGACGATGTACTTCAGGTTGGGGTAGGCCGGGATGATGTCGTACAGGAAGTGCTTGATCGTTTGGGCGACGCGGTTGGCCGTCTGCGGGTTCAGCAGTTCGGCCGTCGTCTCCTCGTCCCACGTAGCGTAGGCCTGACGGAAGGCAAACTCGCCCTCAGCATCGAGCACCGTGTCCAGGTTGTAGACGACGCCGTTGACCGTCGGATCATCGGCCAGCGTATTCAGGCTGTTGCGAACCGTCGTCGCCCCGTCCTCGCCATAGAGGTTTGTCAGCCGCGCCTCGTTGGTCAGGATGATCGTCTCCACGCTGGTGTCGGTTGGCGGCGTGTCGTAGTCGCGCTCCGGCTCGAACGGGTTGATCGGCAGCGGGTCGGGCGTGGTGACGGTGATGTCCAGCGTGAACGGCTGGCCGACGGCCGCGTCCTCCTCCGGCAGCACGCCCAGGAAGTACGGCCCCGTCAGTTCATGCACCTGATACGCGACTCGCTCGTTGCCGGGCACGTTGGCCGGGCCGTCCTTGATCGAGATCCGCACCAGCGTGCCGTCGACGTTGTTGCGGGCGATGTCGCCCAGTTGGGCGATGTCGCCCAGTTGGGCGATGTCGCCCAGTTGGGCGATGTCGTCCAGTTGGGCGATGTCGTCCAGTTGGGCCAGGTCGAGCAGATCGCCCAGGTTGGTCAGCAGGGCGATGTCGCCCAGTTGAGCGATGTCATCCAGTTGGGCGATGTCGCCCAGTTGAGCGATGTCATCCAGTTGGGCGATGTCGCCCAGTTGGGCGATGTCGTCCAGTTGGGCGATGTCGCCCAGTTGAGCCAGGTCGCGGATGGTGCCGTCCTCTTCGTTGATGCCCGGCGCGAAGAGGTACAGGTCATAGTCGTAGTCGCTGGTCAGGGTGACGACGATGTTGGAGCCGGCGGTGTTGACGTAGAAGCGGTACCAGTTGGGGTCGATGGCGCTGACGGCCGTGTCCGTTGTCGGCGGCCCGATCGGAATCGTCACCGCCTCGTTGCGGAAGTTGTTCTCCAGCACGATGCGCACCGTGGCCGGCGCGGAGCAGTCTTCGCCGTCGCAGGCGCGGTAGGTGAAGGTATCGGCCACCATCTCCGTGCCGTCGTGGGTATAGGAGAAGGTGCCGTTGGGGTTCAGGGTGAAGGCGCTGTCGTGGGCCGGCGGCGTGACCAGTTGCGCCGTCAGCGAGTCAGTGATGTCGGGATCAACGTCGTTGGCCAGCACGCTGTCGAAGCCGTTGGTCAGCGTCGTCACTGTGCCTTCGAAGGGCACGACGGCCGAGTCGCCCACGGCCACCGGCGGCTGATCGTAGAAAGTGGCCGTGAAGATCTCCTCGTCCGAAAACTCGCCGTCGTTGACGGTGACCGTGATCGTCGCCGTGCCGACCACCTCCAACTGCGGCGTGATCGTCATGATGTAGTCATCGCCGTTGGGAGCGAAAGCGATATTCTCCGGCGGATCAATGAGCGCGTGGTTGCTGGATTCGACGGTGATAGAGAGCGACGGAGTTGGCGTCTCAGCGTCGTCGATGATCAGGTCGATGCCGGGCAGGGGGGTGTTCTTCGGCCCATACTGGTCGGGGATGGGCGCGATGGTCGGCGGAGTGTTGCTCTCGCCGGTCACGGTGACGGTGAACTGCGCCGTCACCAGCGGCAGGCCGACCTGGCCGTACTGCTGGCTATAGTCAAGCGACAGGGTGATGACGGCGTTGCCGGCCGCGGCGGGCGTGAAGGAGATGGTGCGGTTGGCGCACGTGCCGCCCAGGCTGATGGCCGCATTGGGGATGACCGTCTGGTTGTCCGACGTGGCCGACAGCAACAGCGGCCCCTGGCACTCGTCGTCGTCTACGTCGTTGATCGTGACCGGGTACGGCCCGGCGAGCGCGCCGACAGGCACTTCCACGTCGCCCGGCGCGGTCAACGTTGGCGGGTAGTTGACGGTGATGGTCAGCGTACTATCGACGTAGGCCCCGCCTTCGTCCGTGACGCGGATGGTGACGTCGGTGCTGGCCGGGCCGGGGGACGGGGTGATGACGTTGGCAACCAGTGTACTCGGCTCCGATTCGTTGATGACTACACCGACGGCCGCCGGATCGGTCTGGCTGACGATCTCGTAGATGAGATTTTCGTCCGCGCTCTCGGCGTCGGCAAAGAACGCCGCCAGATCAACGGCCGTCGTGCCATAGTCATAGGTGAGGATGAAGGTGTTGCCGGACAGGCTGGTCGTCGGCGCAGCGTTGGCTGTGGCCTCGCTCTCGTAGGCGCCACTGTCGCAGTTGCCGTTGTTGTCGCGCATACGGCCGGTCTGGTCGGCCGCCGGACAGTGGGCGATCAGGCCGGCGTCGATGGCGATGCTGAAGTATTCGGGAGCCATGGTCCGCGTATAGCCGCCGTTGTCCTGCAACGGGCCAAGGTAGGGGAAGCCGGCCGCGCCCGGACAGGCGCTGCTGATGACCGACCCTTCGCCACCGTACCACTGCACGTTGCCGCCGCCATCCGTCACGCCACTACAGTCAACAGGACTACCGTTGTCGTCCGGTGTCCACAGGATGGAGTTGTGGACTACCAGGCTCCCGCCCTGCGCCGTTTCCGCCAACATAGTTTGTTGCGTGGAGCTGGCCAGATTGCCGGCGAAGGTGCTATTGACGACCGTCATCGCGCCGGTGCGAGCCCCAAGCGCCCCGCCAACAACCGCCGTATTGCCGACAAAGGTGCTGTTGGTGATCCAGAAGCTGGGCGAGTTGCTGCGGATGGCCCCGCCGCTCTTGCTGCTGTTCGCCTCGAACAACGAGCGCACCACCGTCGTGGTGGAACCGGTGCCGTCCTGGGTGTAGATCGCGCCGCCGCCCGTATCGCCGACCCCATCGCCTGTAGAATCATTGCTAAAAAACTCACTATCGCGGACGACCAGTTGGCCGCCGAACTGGCAGATGCCACCGCCGCCCCACTTGGCCGTGTTGTCGTCGATCAGGGTGCGGGCAATGCCGACCGTCCCGCTGCCCTCTTGATAGAGCGCGCCGCCACATTCGGTGCTGTTGTCGGTCGCGCTGCCATCGGCGCTCTCGTTCAAATAGAGTTCCGAATCCTCGATAATCAGGTACGATCCATAGCTGGCGCTGCCGCCGCCGGCCAAGGACGACACGTTCTGCTCGATGACCACGTTGTGAATGGCTAGAAAGCTGCCCTCGTTCAGGATGCCCGCGCCGCCTAGTCCATTCTGCTCGACGCCATCCCTGATGCGCAGGTCTTTCAGTTCGACGGTTGCTCCAGGGTGAATGTGGATAGCGCGGAAGCTGTCGCCGGCTGATATTGTCGTGTTGAGCGGCCCTTCGCCATCGATGGTCAGGGAGACCATGATGTCGAGGTCGCGTATACCGGGTGTGTCGGACGTTTCATCATCACGGGAGAGCGTGTAGGTGTTATCGCCGGTGAAGGTGATGGTGTAGGAGTTGGCCGGGTCGTCGTTGGCCTTCAGGATCGCCCCGCGCAACGAGCAGTCATTGGCCGCGGCCGTACACGCCTGGGCCGAGAGAGGATCGTCAATCCGATCGACCACAATGGTCAGCGCTGCTGCACTGACGATGGTTGGCCGCAGCCCCACGACGACCAGCAGCGCCAGCGCCGCCAGCACGCCTAGCTTCATCCAGCGCCGAAAACGAACCGGGCGATTTTCGGCCTTACCTAGCTGCGAATTGGCTTTCATCTAGTTTTCTCCACTACAACACGGACGGCCATAGAGTACCGGCCCGGACATCGTGAGAGCCGGGCAACCGATAGCAACCAACGTAGGCGGGCATGCCGCCGTGACTGTACGCCGAGTGCGTCTGATGGGCCTGCGTCAAAGACAAATCAGGCCCGACACTGATCGCATCAAGGGATGAGCGGGCGCGCCGGTCGATGTAGAGCGGACAGCCGTGCGACTGGCGACTATCCAGCCTGTGCTCTAAGGGTGTTGACGCGCCAAATACGGTACAAGCATAGCATATTAAGGCTATGACTGCATGTCGCCCAGATGACAGTCCAATGAGTAATTTAGCCCGTATACTGCGGCCGTATAACGACATATTTCCAGCAACCGCGTTTTCCGGACGGCTATGGAGCTGGTAGGGGCTGCGCTCGTCCGCCGGTAGGGCGGTCTCAGACCCGCCCCTACTATCCGGCTAACGGCGCATGAACGGCAGGAAGACCTGGGCGCACGTCTCGCCCGTGGCCTGCAAATCGTCAATGCCTGTCAGCCAATCAGCAAAGCGGCCATCGGTCGGGGCGCAGAGCGCCGTGCCGTTGAACCAGAGTCGGGTCAACGGCAGGGCGGTCATGGTGTTGGGCAGCGGCCCGGCCAGCGCGGCGTTGTTCGACAGAACAAGCGCCTGCAAGTGCGTCAGCCGGCCGATGGTGTCCGGCAGCCGTCCGGCAAGTCCATTGGCGGCCAGTTGCAGCCGGGTGACGTGGCCGCCGGCGCAGGTGACGCCCTGCCACTGGCACGCCTGGGTGCCCGCAAGCCAGCCGTTGCGGTTGGCCCAGCGCCAGCCATTGGTGTCTGTGAAGAGCGACTCCAGCGCGGCGCACTCGGCCGCCGGCACGTCGGTCACGGTGCTGCAAAAGGGCGTTACCTGCGATGGTAGCAGACACCACTCGACCAGCGTGCCCGTATCCAGCCCCGCCCGGTCGGCCACCCACAGGCGCCACGTGCCGGCGAGGGTTTGGCCGTCGAAGGCGCGGAGCGGCTCCAGGGGGGTGCGCGTGCCGCCGATGGCCGGCGGCGTCGCGCTGCACGCCTGATTGACTGGCCCCTCGCCCTCGTCATCCAGTATCACGTCTACACCGTCCGACGTACAGAAAGTGGGTGCGAGCAGTTGGATAGCCCGGCCGCTGGGCGTTTGCGTCAGGCGTGCCGACAGGTCGCCAATATAGGTGTGGTTGATACGCAGGTAGACATCGAGATCGCTGATCGCGTCGCCCGCGGTCAGGGTCATCGAATCGGTGACACCGGCCTCGTCGCTATCGGGAATCGCCAGATTGGGCGTGCGGCAGTAGGCGCGGCTGGTGGTCAGGCGGGCGACGGCCGAGAACGCGCTGGGGCCGCAGATGCCCTCCGCCCGTACGCGCCAGTAGTACTGTGTTTCCGGCTCTAGCCAATCAACCGGCCGGAAGGTCGTTCCTGCTACTGTGATGCTCCGGCTAATACTCTGGAATTCCGGGTCGGTGGCAATCTCCAGGCGGTAGCGGCTGGCTCCGGCGGCGGCCGTCCAGGTGAACCACGGCGTGACGCTGACGCCCAGGCCGTTGGGTGGCGGTTGCAGAAGTTGGGGGGTGTTGGCCTGTTGGGTGACGACAGTCAGCACCAGGGTCGCCCCGTGAATGACGTCGTTGGCCGCGCCGCGGACGAGCAAGTCGTATTGGCCGGCGGCGATGTCACCCGTGTTGATGGACAGGTTGCTCGTGGCCGGCGGCGTGACAGTCGCGGGTTGGAAGGTGGCGCTGCCGCCGGCGGGCAAGCCAGTGAGCGATAGCGCGACCGGCCGATTGAAGCCGCCCCAGGCCAACACGTTGACGAGCGAATTGGCGTTCGTTCCCGCGCAGGTGGTCAGGGCGGCCGGTGTTAGCGCCAGCGCGAAATCCGGGTCGCCGATGCCGGTTTCGCTCGTCACCCAACGGGCGAACGTGGCCACACGGGTATAGACGCCGGGCGTGCCGGGCAGGGCACAACCATAGCCCCAACTGACGACGCCGGCCAGCTCCCAACGGCTGCGGGCGTCGTTGAAGATGACCAATGGGCCGCCGCTATCCCCCTGGCACGAGTCTTTGCCCCCCTCCGGCACACCGGCGCACAGCATGGTGTCGGTGATGGTCTGGCCGTAGGCGTTGCGGCAGGCCTCGTTGGACACAATCGGAACCTCGACTTCGTGTAGTGTCGCTGGGTAATCGTTGCTGCCCGGCGTGCGATTGCCCCAGCCGGTCACGGTAGACTCGACGCCGACCAGCGGCCCGACGCTCTCCGGCACCAGGGCCGCGCCGGCGATGGGCAGGCCCGCGGCCGAGGGCAGGCGAATCGGCGCGGGTGTGGCCAGTCTCAGCAGGGCGATGTCGCTGTCGTACTGGTTCACCAGGCCATAGTCGGGGTGGATGATGATCTCCGCCACGTCTAACCTGACGTAGCCGGGGTCGGTCTCCACCAGATTGTGGATGCCGGCCAGCACTTGCAGGTCGTCCGGCGCGGCCTCCTCGGCGCAATGGGCGGCGGTGACCACCCACAGCGGGCTGATGAGCGTGCCGCCACAGAATTGATCAAGGTAGGGGTCGCCCCCGGCGCGAATGAGGGCGATCTGCCACGGCCACTCACCCGGTTCGGCCTCGCGTCCGCCGACGATCCTCGGCGCGTTGGGCTTCTGCGGCTCCCCCTGGGTATAGGCCGGCGGCGCGACGGCGACGAGCGTGGTCAGCAGGACGATGAGCAGGGCGACAAAGGACAGGCGCTGGGCGCGTCTGGCCTCAGCCGAACCGAGTAAACCCCTGTGGTTGTTCATGGCACATCCTCTTGTAATTCCAATACAGGGCGACTGACAGATCGGCCGCCCCTTCACGAGGCTGCCTGCCAACGGATTATGCGCCGACGGTGGGATTTGGCAAATTGGGGAGAGGCGCATGGTGTACCCGCCGCCCACGCTTGGCAAATCGCCGCCGGCGGGTTAAAACATCGCCCCGGTATGCTTGCCAAACCAGAGGCCCGAACGGCCGAGGAGTCTGTGTGATCGAATCCGCTGCGGCCCCCTATGACTGGCGTGAAGTCGCGCGTCTGGCGCTGGCCTCGCGCCTGATGGACGAACTGGAGGAGCGCGAATTGACGCCCCAGGGGCACGTGACCTACCAGTTCTCGGCCCGCGGCCACGAGTTGGGCCAACTGCTCCTCGCCCAACTGCTGACCCGGCCGTTCGACGCCGCCTCGGTCTACTACCGCTCGCGGCCGTTCATGCTCGGCAGCGGCCTGACGCTGGCCGAGGCCCTGGCCGCCGACATGGCCCGCGCCGGCAGCTTCAGCGAAGGGCGCGACGTGGGCGTCGTCTTCAACATGCCCCGCCGCGGCCGGGCGCTCGTCCTGCCCATGGCCGCCGACGTCGGCTCGCAGTTCACGCCTGCCGCCGGCTGGGCGCAGGCCATCGGCTACCGGCGCGACCAACTGGGCGAGACGGCCGTGGCCGATAGCATCGCCGTCGTCTTCGGCGGCGAGGGGGCCGTGGCCAGCAACGGCTTCTGGTCGGCCCTGACGCTGGCCACGACGCTGCGCCTGCCGCTGCTTTTTGTCATCGAGGACAACAACTACGCCATCTCGGTCAAGAGCTGGCTGCAAACGCCGGGCGGCAACATCGCCGCCAATCTGGCCTCGTTCCACGACCTGGCCATCTGGGACGGCAGCGGCGTGGAACCGGAGACGACGGCCGAACTGGTGGCGGCGGCCGTGGCCCACGTGCGCGGCGGCGGCCCCGGCCTGCTGCGTCTGACCGTGCCGCGCCTCTCCGGCCACTCCAGTGTGGACAATCAGGCCTACAAGACCGAGGAGGAGCGCGACGACGAATGGGCGCGCGACCCTATCCCGGCCCTGCGCCGCCATCTCGTGCCGGCGCAGATCAGTGAGGCGGAGTGGCGGGCATTGGAAGAGACGGCCGCCGCCGACGTGGCCGCCGCCCGCGACGCGGCGCTGGCCGAACCGCAGCCCGACCCGGCGCGCGTCACCGACCGCGTCTGGTCGCTCGGCTCGCCGCGGCCTTCGGCGGGCGGGCTGGCCGCCGAAGGCATTGCCCTGCCGCCGACGAGCGACACGCCACAGCCGCCCGACCCGCGCCGCCTGACGATGGTCGAGGCCATCCGCCGCACGCTCGACGCCGAACTGGCCGCCAACCCGCGCCTGCTGCTCTTCGGCGAGGACGTAGGGCTGAAGGGGGGCGTCCACGCCGCCACGCTGGGCCTGCAACACAAGCATGGCGAAGCGCGCGTCTTCGACACCAGCCTGAGCGAAGAGGGCATCATCGGCCGGGCGGTGGGTCTGGCCCTGGCCGGCCTGGTTCCCGTGCCGGAGATTCAGTTCCGCAAGTACGCCGACCCGGCCACGGAGCAGTTGCACAACATCGGCACGCTGCGCTGGCGGACGGCCGGCCGCTTCGCCGCGCCGCTGGTCGTGCGGATGCCCGGCGGCTTCCGGCGCATCGGCGACCCGTGGCACAGCGTCACCGACGAGGCGGCCTTCGCCCACGCCGTCGGCTGGCAGGTGGCCTACCCGTCCAATGCCGAAGACGCTGTTGGCCTGCTGCGGGCGGCGCTGCGCGGCGACGACCCGGTGCTGTTCTTCGAGCACCGGGCCATGCTCGACGCCCCCTCGGCCCGCCGCGCCTACCCCGGCGACGAGTATGCCCTGCCCTTCGGTCGCGCCCGCGTCGTCCGCGCCGGGGAGCGGCTGACGGTGGTGACGTGGGGGGCGATGGTCGAGCGTTGCGAGGCGGCGGCCGAGGGGTTGGACGGCATCGAGATCATTGACCTGCGCACCATCATCCCCTGGGATAAGGACGCCGTCCTAGCCTCGGTGCGCCAGACCTCGCGCTGCCTCATCGTCCACGAGGATTTTGCGCTGGCCGGCTTCGGCGCGGAGATAGCCGCGGTCATCGCCGACGAAGCGTTCCTCGACCTCGACGCGCCGGTGCTGCGGCTGGGCGCGCCGTCGGTGCCCGTGCCGTTCAACACCGGGCTGATGGACGGGATGATCCCCCGCGTGGCGCAGATTCGCGAGCGGATGGAGTGGTTGCTCGGCTACTGACGGTGCTCCCGGTGCGTCGCACTTTCTGGAGTGCGTCGCACCTTCTTCCCATCTAGCACTCCAGAAAGTGCGACGTACTGCGGAAAGTGCGTCGCACGGATGTATTCCACTTAACACCACACCGCCCGCAATCGTCTATACTACTCTTTCGCCGCTCCTGATCCCCTTAGGTAACTACACCTGTGAGGCCGTGATGATTCACGCTGAAAACCTGACAAAGGTCTACCGCATTGCCGACAAAGACCCTGGCGTGGCCGGGGCGGTCAAGCATCTCTTCCGGCCGCGCAGCAAGTCCAAGACGGCGGTGAAGGACGTCAACTTCACCATCGAGCCGGGCGAGATCGTCGGCTACATCGGCGTCAACGGCGCGGGCAAGTCGACGACGATCAAGATGCTGACCGGCATCCTGCTGCCGACGGCCGGCCAGGTGCGTGTGCTGGGCCGCGACCCGCACCGCCAGCGCGTGGCCAACGCCCGCGACATCGGCGTCGTCTTCGGCCAGCGCAGCCAGTTGTGGTGGGATCTGGCGCTGATCGAGTCGCTGACGATGGTCGGCCGCATCTACGAAGTGCCCGACGCCCACTTCAAGCGCCTCATCGACGAGTTCAGCGAGACGCTGGAACTAAAGGAGCTGCTGCGCGTGCCCATTCGCAACATGTCGCTGGGCCAGAAGATGCGCGCCGAGCTGGCGGCCACGCTCATCCACGAGCCGCAGATCGTCTACCTGGACGAGCCGACCATCGGCCTCGATCTGCTGGTGAAGGAGCGCATCCGCGCCTTCATCAAGCGCGTCAACGAGGAGCGCGGCACGACGGTCATCCTGACCACCCACGACCTGGGCGACATCGAGGAGCTGTGCAAGCGGGTGCTGATCATCGACGACGGCGTGCTCATCTACGACGGGCCGCTGGAGACGATCAAGCAGCGCTTCGGCAAGTACCGCGAGATCACCTTCGAGACGGCCGCCGACCTCAACGGCCTGCTCGTGCCCGACGGGGCCGAACTGCTGACCCAGAGCGAGCGACGGCTGGCGCTGCGCTTCGACCGCACGCTGACCTCGGCCAGCCGGGTCAGCGCGGCGGTCATGGGGCAGATCGAGGTCGTCGATCTGTCGCTGAAGGAGCCGGATTTGTCGATGGTGGTCAAGCAGATCTATCAGGGTGGGCTGAAGGTGGTGGCGTAGGGCGGTTCGGCAAACCGCCCCACATGTTGAACGCAGGCAAGGCGATTTGCTAAATCGCCCCACACGTTGAACGCGGGCAAGGCGGTTTGGCAAACCGCCCTACGGGAGGCGTATGATCCGGCAGGCGACGCGGACGACCCGCTCTTATGGCGCGATGGCAGCCATGATGCCAAAGCTGTTCCTGGCCTACCAGTTCCAAATCTGGTTCAACGTCGCCATGGAGATCATCACCCTAGTCATCACCGTCGCCTTCTGGCGGGCGGTCTTCGCCGGGCGAGCGACGGTCGGTGGGCTAATGGCGGCACAGACGCTCAACTACGTCATGCTGGCGCGCATCTTCCATGACGGCGCTTACGCGACGAGTATGCTGCGCGAGTTCGGCGGAATGATGCGCGAGGGTGGAATTCAGATTGCCCTGCTGCGGCCGCTGGACTTTCAGGCGTCGCTGTATGTGCAGAAGCTCGCCCTCCTGGGTCTGAACGTCGTGATGCGCTTCCCGCTGGCATTCGTCGCCTGGCTGCTCTTCGGGCTGCAATTGCCCGCCGATCCGGTTGTCTGGGTGGCTGCGGCCGTCTCGCTGTTGCTGGGCTGCACGGTGATGTTCGGCTTCGACTGGATTCTGGCCTGCGCGGCGTTCTACACAACAGATGCATGGGGACTGGCGACGGCTCGACAGGGGTTGGTCCTGTTCTTCAGCGGTATGTTGCTGCCGCTGGCCATCATGCCGGAGTGGTTGCGAACGATTGCCACACTCTTGCCGTTTTCGCAGGCGGTCTATCTGCCCGTCTCGGTGCTGAGCGGGTTGACGCCGCTAGGCGAACTGCCGCGCCTCTGGCTGTTGCAACTGAGCTACCTGGTCGTCCTGCTCGTCCTGTCGCGGCTAGTCTTTCGCCGTGCCGTGCGGGTGGTCACTGTGCAGGGTGGGTGAAAGAAGGATGATCCGCAGATTAAGCAGATTTAGCAGATAACCTTATTTCGTTGGGAAGGTGCCTACACTATGACCGTCGCTCTAAGACGCAGCGTGCGTGCCTACAGCGCCATCGCCGCCATCGTCCCCAAGATGTTCATGGCCTATAGCATCTGGGTGTGGATGAGTTGGTTCGTCCAGATCATTGCTGTCATCATCCTGGTCGCTTTCTGGCGCGCCGTGTTCAGCAACACGGCCACCGTCGGCGGGCTGGACCTGGCTACGACGATCAACTACCTGTTGCTGGCGATGATCTTTCGCTCCGGTGCGGATACTGGCATCATCTATGACATCGGTGACCTCATGCGCGACGGCCGCATCGGCCTCACATTGCTGCGGCCGGTCGACATGCAGGCCACGTTTTACGTCCAGAACCTCGCTCGAATAGGGCTGGATACGCTGCTGGCGTTGCCGCTAGCCCTGTTTGCCTGGCTGGTCTACGGCCTGGCGCTGCCCAGCGATCCGTTGGTGTGGCTGGCGTTCCTGGTCACGCTGTTGCTTGGCAACGCCGTCCTGTTCTGCTTCGACTGGATCATCGGCTGCGTCGGCTTCTATAGCACAGAGATTTGGGGGCTGAGCGTCCTGCGCTATGGCTTCGGCCTGTTTTTCAGCGGCGCGCTGATCCCTTTGGACATGATGCCCGACTGGCTGCGCGCCATCGCCACCGCGCTACCCTTCTCGCAGGCGCTCTATCTGCCGGTGTCGATTCTGGCCGGCATCACCCCCTTGAGCGCCATGCCGCGCACGTGGCTCATGCAGCTTGTCTATCTGGCGGTGCTGCTGGTGGCCTCGCGGCTGGTCTTCACCCGCGCGGTGCGCGTCGTCACGGTGCAGGGAGGTTAACCCATGGCCCTCTTGAACTACCCCAGTCTCTACTGGCTCTTCCTGAAGAACCGCATCAAGATTCTGATGGAGTACCGGATGAACTTCCTGATCGGCGCGACGTCGACGATCATGATGCAGGGCGCGGGGCTGCTGGCCGTGTGGGTCATCATGAGCCAGATCCCCGACCTCAACGGCTGGACGCTGCCGCAGGTGCTGCTCATCTACGGGATGATCACCCTGTCGAAGTCGATCAACCACATGTTCGCCGATAACCTGTGGACGCTCGGCCGCGACTACGTCCGCACCGGCCAGTTCGACCGCTTCATGGTGCGGCCGGTCGATCCGCTGTTCCACCTGCTGGCCGACCGCTTCTGCCACGACGGCATCGGCAACTTCCTCGTCGGCGGGGCGCTGGTGGGCATCGCCGCCGGGCAATTGGGCATCACCTGGACGCTGCCGACGGTGCTCTATCTGGTTGTCATGGTTCTCAGCGGCGGCGTCATCTTCATCGCCCTGAACCTGATGACCTGCGTCAGCGCCTTCTGGATCATGGACTCCGTGCCCGTGACGCGCGTCGTCTTCGAGATGCACGAGTTCGCCAAGTACCCGCTGAGCATCTACCCGCGGGCCATCGGCCTGCTGCTGACCTGGGCCATCCCGTTTGGCTTCGCGTCTTACTTCCCGGCGGCGCGGCTGATGGGGCTGGCGACACCGGCCTGGCAGGCGTATGGCGCGCCGGTGGTGGCGGGGGTGCTGTTCGTCATCGCGCTACAGGTGTGGCGGTTCGGCTTGCGACACTATGGCAGCACCGGCACATAACCTTGCCCCAATGCCAGCAAGTGCTATCATTTGATTGGTCAATCGATTAACCAGAGGGATGATCATATGGAGCGAACGGTCAGCGCAACAGAAGCACGGGTCAAGTTTGGTGAGCTCATGCAGCGTGTCGCCGACAGTGGCGAGACAGTCATTGTCGAGCGCGACGGCGTGCCCCGTGTTGCGATTCTTTCTATTGATAGCTACAAGCATTTAAAAGGCGAAGAGTCTCCCTGGGATCAGTGGTTAGCGAACCTGCGTCACTTGCATGAGCGTATCCGTGCCGAGTTAGGTGATTCTCAACTGCCTTCCTCTGTAGAGATAATCCGCCAAATGAGGGAGGAACGGGATGAACACCTCGCTAGTCTGCGTTGATGCCAGTATGGTTGTCGATCTCCTCATCGGTCTAGACGACCCTGATTTGGTGACCCTATGGGAGACCTGGATAAAGGATAAGACGCAGTTGGTAGCGCCACTTCTGCTTCGGTATGAAGTGGTCAACGTGCTCTATCAGATCAGCAAGAAGAGTCAATTATCGAGAGAAACGATTGATGAAGCTATCCAAGCGTTGAATAGACTTCCCATGCAACTCTACAGCGATCCGGAATTGCACGGCAGGGCTTTCACTCTGGCTAAAGACCTCTCATTGGGCGCACTTTATGATGCCCATTACCTGGCCCTGGCCAGCAGTCTGGATTGTGAATTCTGGACTCGCGATGCGAAGCTGGCCCGCGCCGCCCAAGCAAAATATAGGTGGATCCGATTGCTGGAACACACCTGAGAGTTAGGCGGCTGTTGACAGTTCGACCCGGTTCCGGCATAATTGCTTCAATCAAATAGTAAAGACCGCGATCGAGACGAGTAAGCCGACCCCGCGCTGTCCAGCGAGTCTGAACCTGGTGTGAGTCAGACACAGACGACCGGCCGAACATCCCTCGGGAGTCGCCAGCCGAACGGCAAGCGCCAAGTAGACCTGGCCGGAGTGGTTCCCCGTTAGCCGAACCGCGACCATGATGGTGGTCGGCCGAGACGCCGGGCCAATGTGCCCGGAAGTTGGGTGGTACCGCGAAGAGCTTGCGCCTTCGTCCCAATAGGGATGAAGGCGTTTTTCTTTTCTTGGTGCGTCGCACTTTCTGAAGTGCGTCGCACCTTCTTGGCGGCTCTCCCAGAAAGTGCGACGCACCTGGGGCACTGCGGAATGGACGCACAGGCGGAAAACATGACCGAACGACTGTACGAAACTGACGCCTACGTGAAGGAGTTTGATGCTGTTGTAACCGAACAGGTCGAAGGCGGCGTCGTCCTCGACCGCACCGCCTTCTATCCCGGCGGCGGCGGCCAGCCGTGCGACGTGGGCACGCTGGAGGCTGGCGGTCAGACGTGGACGGTCAACGCCGTCAAAAAGGTCGACGGCCGCCCCGTCCACTTCATCGCCGGCGACCTGCCCGCGGCCGGCACGGCCGTCACCGGCCGGCTCGACTGGACGCGCCGCCACGCCCTCATGCGCACCCACACCGCCATGCACATCCTGTGCGGCGTCGTCTTCCGCGACTACGGGGCGCAGGTGACGGGCGGCAACATGGATCCGCTGGAAGGGCGCATGGACTTCGAGTTCGAGACGATGCGCGCCGAACTGGTGTCGGCCATCGAGGAGGCGATCAACGCGGAGGTCGCGGCGGCGCGGCCCGTCCGCGTGCGCATTCTGCCGCGCGCCGAGGCGTTCGCCATCCCCGACCTGATCCGCACCAAGATCAACCTGCTGCCGGAAGGCATCAGCGAAGTGCGCACGGTCGAGCTGGTCGGGCTGGACTTGCAGGCCGACGGCGGCACCCACGTCGCCAACACCCGCGAAGTCGGCCGCGTCCGCATCACCGACTACAAGAGCAAGGGCAAAATCAACAAGCGAATCTATCTGGAGGTCAGGGACAGGCTAGGGGCCAGGTTAGGAGGCCTTCCTGAACCTGGCCCCTAACCACCTATTCCTACTATGCGCTTCCTCATCCACGAACTCCCCTACGAGCGCCCGCTGCTGGCCGGGCGGCTGCGCTATGAGCGCGACGGCCAGGACGGGTCTTCCCGTCCGACCGGCGCGGTCGAGTCGTGGCGGCTCAGCGAGGCCGCCGACGGCTATCGCTTCCTGCGCGTCGATCTCGACGCGCGCGCGGCGCCGTCGGGCCACTCGTGGCTCTACCACGTCACGCTGGCCCCGGACGGCCGGCCGGAGCAACTGAAGGCCCGCTTCTGGGCCGGCGGGCGCGAGGTGGCCACGGTCGTGGCCCGCGAGGGGGAGCAGTGGTTGGCCTCGCGCCAGGTGGCTGGGACGTTGCGCGAAGACCAGGCCCACGGGCGCGCCTTCTGGTTCCCGGCGGCCGCTGGGCTGGCGCTGCTGCGCCACGACCTGGAGGAGACGCGCGGCGTGACGCTGCTGATGGACACGGCCGACGCAGCGCGCACGCTGGCCCTCGTGGCCACGCCGGTGCAGATCGCCCTGGGCGCGGCGACGGAGGAGCGGGTAGGCGGTGACACACTGGCCGCGCGTTCGCTGTCGGTCGCCTGGGGCCGCAACCGGCGGACGGTGTGGCTCGACGACGACGGCCGCCCCCTGCGCCTCTGGCGCGACGACGGCCTGACGGCCATGGCCGAGCGATTGGTACGATATGGATGAAGAATAGAAACCACAGATTACGCAGATTTCGCAGATTTCTTAAGAATAATCTGCGAAATCTGCGTAATCTGCGGTTCCTTACTCTGAACGGAGAACAGTGACATGGGCTTTAAGGACGTATCCAACAAGGTCGATTTTGTGGCCCTGGAAAAGGAGATGCTCGCCTTCTGGCGCGAGACCGGGGCCTTTGACGAACTGCGCCGCCTGCGCGCCGCCACAGAGGCCGAGCACGGCATCTTCAGCTTCATCGACGGCCCCATCACCGCCAACAACCCGATGGGCGTCCACCACGCCTGGGGCCGCACCTACAAAGACCTCTACCAGCGCTACCACGCCATGCAGGGCCAGAACCTGCGCTGGCAAAACGGCTTCGACTGCCAGGGGCTGTGGGTGGAGGTCAATGCCGAGAAGGAGTTGGGCTTCACCAGCAAGCGCGACATCGAGCGCATGGGGCTGGCCGAGTTCGTCCGCTTTTGCAAGGCGCGCGTGCTGCGCTATGCCGCCGTCATCACCGAGCAGACCACACGCCTGGGCAACTGGATGGACTGGAACGACCCGGCCGTGTTGCGCCGCCTGGCCGACCTGCTGAACGATGATCCCAATCAGGTCATCACCGTGCCGGGGCCGCATGGCCCGGTGACGGACACGGTCGAGCAGATCGTCGCCCGGCTGGGCATGCCCGAACTGGGCGGCTCCTACTTCACCTTCAGCAACGAGAACAACTACCAGATCTGGGGCTTCCTGAAGAAGTGCTACGAGAACGGCTGGGTCTACAAGGGCAACGACGTCATGCCCTGGTGCGCCCGCTGCGGCACGGCCATCAGCCAGCACGAGATCGTCACCGACGGCTACTTCGACGTGACCCACGACTCCGTCTTCGTGCGCTTCCCGCTGCTCGGCCGCGACAACGAGGCCCTGCTCGTCTGGACGACGACGCCCTGGACGCTGACCAGCAACGTCGCCGCCGCCGTCGGCCCGGAGCTTGACTACGTGCAGGTGCGCGCCGAGGATGGCTGGACGTACTACCTGGCCGAAGCGGCTATGAAGAACTCGCTGGTTGGTAAGAGCAACGAAGTCACCGGCCGCCTGAAGGGCGCGGATATGCTGGGCTGGCCGTACAGCGGCCCGTTCGACGACTTGCCCCAGGTGGCCGAGGCCTTCGCCGAGAAGGGGTACACCCACCGCGTCATCCCCTGGACGGAGGTCGGCGCGGAAGAAGGCACGGGCATCGTCCACATCGCCCCCGGCTGCGGCGCGGAGGACTACATGCTCGGCCGCGAGTTCGATCTGCCCATCGTCGCCCCGCTGGACGAGAACGGCGTCTACCTGCCCGGCTTCGATTGGCTGACCGGCCGCGAGGTCATCGGTAGCGTGGGTGTGCCGGGCGTGGCCGAGGACATCTTCGCCGCCCTGCGCCAGCGCGGCTTCTTCTATCGCAAGCAGAAGTACACCCACCGCTACCCCCACTGCTGGCGCTGCGGTTCGGAGCTGGTCTACCGGCTGGTGGACGAGTGGTTCATCAGCATGGGGCCGGTCTACGACAAGCCGCGCGCGGAGTTGACGGCCGAGGAGAAGGCCGCCAGCCTGCGCTACCAGATCATGGATCGCGTCGATCAGATCAACTGGGTTCCCGGCTTCGGCTACGACCGCGAACTGGACTGGCTGCGCAACATGCACGACTGGATGATCAGCAAGAAGCGCTACTACGGCCTGGCCCTGCCCATCTGGGAGTGCGAAGAGTGCGGCACGTTCACCGTCGTCGGCGACGAGCACGAGCTGCAAGCGCGCGCCGTCGAGGGCTGGGAGACGTTCGACGGCCACACCCCCCATCGCCCCTACGTTGACGCGGTCAAGATCGCCTGCCCGAACTGCGGCGCCACGACGAGCCGCATCAGCGACGTGGGCAACCCGTGGCTCGACGCCGGCATCGTCGCCTTCAGCACGCTGCACTACCGCACCGACCGCGCCTATTGGGAGAAATGGTATCCGGCCGACTGGATTTCGGAGAGCTTCCCCGGCCAGTTCCGCAACTGGTTCTACAGCCTGCTGGCTCAGAGCACGGTGCTGGCCGAGCAGCCGCCCTTCCGCAACCTGTTCGGCTACGCCACGCTGGTGGCCGAGGACGGCCGCGACATGCACAAGTCGTGGGGCAACTCCATCGAGTTCAACGAGGCGGCCGAGAAGATGGGCGCGGATACAATGCGCTGGCTCTACGCCGGCTGCAAGCCGGAGCAGAACCTGCTCTTTGGCTTCGGCCGTGGCGACGAGACGCGGCGGCGCTTCCTCATCCCACTGTGGAACGTTTATGCCTTTTTTGTGACCTATGCCAAGGCGGATGGCTGGACGCCTGGCGAAGAGCTCACGCAAAGGCGCAAAGAAAGCCAAGGCGCAAATGAAGAACTTTCTTCTCTTCCTTTGCGCCTTAGCCCCTTCGCGCCTTTGCGTGAGCTTCCTCCCGGTGCAACCCAACTGGACTACTGGATCGTGGCCCGGCTGGACGAGACGACGCTCGACGTGCGCGCGGCGCTGGATGCCTGGGACGCGGAGCGGGCGGTGGCCACGCTGGAACTGCTGCTCGATGACCTGTCCAACTGGTACGTGCGCCGCTCGCGCCGCCGCTTCTGGAAGAGCGAGGCCGACGCCGACAAGGCCGCTGCCTACGCCACGCTCTATCACGTCCTGGTCGAGTTCGTCAAGCTGCTGGCCCCGTTCATCCCGCTGACGGCCGAGGCGATGTATCAGAACCTCGTCCGCGGCGTGGACGCCAACGCGCCGTTGAGCGTCCACCACCTCTTCTACCCGCAGGCCGACGCGGCGGCGCTCGACCACCGCCTGCTGGACAAGATGCGCCTGGTCATCGACGCCGCGGCCCTCGGCCGCTCGGCGCGCGGCTCGGCCGACGTCAAGCTGCGCCAACCGCTGGCGCGGGCCAGGGTCTTCGTCGGCTCGGAGCAGCAGCGCGCCGATCTGCAGGAGTTGGCCGGCGTGCTGGCCGAGGAGATCAACGTCAAGGCCATCGAGATCGTCTCCGAAGTGGGCGAACTGGTCAGCTACAAGTTGCTACCCAACAACCGCACGTTGGGGCCGAAGCTAGGGCCGCTCTTCCCGGCGGCGCGCGCGGCGCTGGCCGAACTGGACGCGGCCGAGGCGGCGACGACGCTGCTGGCCGGCCGGCCGCTGGAGTTGGCGGTCAATGGGCAGGCCGTTACGCTCAGCGGCGACGACGTGCTGGTGCAGACCGAATCGCGCGGGGGGTTGGCCGTGGCCAGCGAGAAGGGCGTGACCGTGGCCGTTGACCCGCATCTGACGCCGGAACTGGTGCAGGAGGGGTACGCCCGCGACCTGGTGCGGGTCGTCAACGCCATGCGCAAGGACGCCGGGCTGGACATCTCCGACCGGATCGAGTTGGCCTACAACGCCGCCGGCGACGTGGCCGCGGCGCTGGTCAACTTCGCCGGCTTCATCCAGGCCGAGACGCTGGCCACACGGCTGACGGCCGGCGGGCTGGACGGCGACGGCTTCCGGCAGCAGGTGACCGTCGGCGACGCGCCGGTCGAACTGGCCCTGCGGCGCGTCTAAGAGTAAGAATTTAACGCCAAGACGCCAGGACGTGAAGACGCAAAGAAAGAGATTTCTTCTTTGCGTCTTCGCGTCTTGGCGTTAAATCTCTCCAACGTCAGGCCTCCACGCCCCGTTCGGCCAGGTAGTCGGTGTAGCCGCCGACGTACTCCGTCAGCCGCCCGTCGCGCAACTCCACCACGCGATCCACCACCCGGTCGAGGAAGTAGCGGTCGTGGGAGATGACCAGCACCGTGCCCACGAACTCGTCCAGCGTCTCTTCCAGCACTTCGATGGCCGGGATGTCGAGGTTGTTGGTCGGCTCGTCCAGCAGCAGCAGGTTCGGTCGCTGCAACACTAGCCGCGCCAGTTGCAGCCGGCTGCGCTCGCCGCCGCTCAGCTTGCCGATGGGCTGCGTCGTCTGGTCATAGCTGAACAGGAAGCGCAGCAGGAAGGCCACCGCCGCCTCGCGCGTCAGCGGCGCGGCGGCGCGGATGCAGGTGATGAGGTCCTGCGCCGGGTCGAGCGTCTCCTGCTCCTGGGCGTAGTAGCCGATCTGGATGCTGGGGCCGACCTTGACCTCGCCGGCCGAGGCGCTGTCGGGGTCGAGCAGCAGCCGGAACAGGGCCGACTTGCCCGCGCCGTTTGGCCCCACCAGCCCGACGCGCTCGCCGTGCCACAGCGTCAGGTTGAGGTTGGCGAAGAGAGTGCGGCCGTTGTCGAACGTGCGGGCCACGTCGGCCAGTTCCAGCACCTTGTTGCTGCCGCGCCAGCCGTTCAACTCCAGCGTCAGGCGCCGGGCTTCGGCCACCTTCTCGATCTTGTCCATCTTGTCGAGCATCTTCTGCCGGCTGCGGGCCTGGCGGATGTGGCGCTCGTTGACCACCAGCGAGGCCCACAACTCGAAGCGGGCGATGGCCGCCTCGATGCGGGCGATCTCCTTCTGCTGCGCGGCGTACATCTGCTGCTGGCGCAGGCGGCGCAGGGCGCGCTCGGTGGTGTAGGCGGTGTAGTTGCCCAGGTACTGCGTCAGACGGCCGCCGTCCAGTTCGGCGATGTGGGTCGCCACTTCGTCCAGCAGGTAGCGGTCGTGGGAGATAATGACCACTGTGCCGGGGTAGTCGCGGATGATCCCCTCCAGCGCCCGCTTGGCCGGCAGATCGAGGTGGTTGTCCGGCTCGTCGAGCAGCAGCAGGCCCGGCTGTTGCACCAGCAGCTTGGCCAGCATGATCAGCTTCTTCTGCCCACCGCTTAGATGCTCGGTCAGCGTGCTCCAGCGCGCCCTGTCCAGCCCCAGGGCGACCAGCGTCTCCTTGACGCGGCTCTCGTAGCGCGGCCCGTCCAGCCGCTCGAACTGGTGCAGCAGCCGCTCCTGGGCCTTCATCGCCTTGGCCAGCGCCGATTCGTTGCCGTAGACCTCCGGCCGGCCCATGCGGTCGGCCAGGGCGTCAAGCTCGCGCTCGATGTCGCCCAACTCCGGCAGGGCGGTCAGCGCCTCTTGCAGCACCGTTTGGCCGGGCGGCAGGGCCGGCTCCTGCTCCAGCCGTCCCCAGGTCAGGCCCGATAGGCGGAAGGCGCTGCCGCTGTCGGCGCTCAGTTCGGCGGCGACCAGCTTCATCAGCGTCGACTTGCCCGCGCCATTCGGCCCCACCAGGCCGATGCGCTGGCCGCGCTGAATCTCCCAGGTCAGGTCGGCGAAGATGGGCCGCCCGGCCAGGCTGACGGCGATGTGATCGAGCTTAACGATGATCTCGGCCATTGTCTTGTCTCCAGAAACAAAAAGAGCCGGGGTTTGCGCCCCGGCTCGGATTCTCACTCGTTCACCTACTACTTTACATAAGAATCGTCATACAGGCGCAATTCGAGAAGGCGACCCCGTGATGGAAGCCAGCAAGTGCGTCTGCACGATGCGATTCGTGTAGCCAACGATGAATGACATGAAGAGAAGCTTACCTCAAGCGCGCCAGACAGGCAACTTCCGGCAACGGTGCTATACTGCCGCCCCAGAGGCACACTATGAAACCCATCGGCCGCCTGTTGCCGCTCCTTCTGCCCATCCTTCTCCTGCTGGCTGCTTGTGATCTGTTAAGCGAGACACCGCTCAGTGGCTCGGCCACGCCCACCACGCCGGTAGCTCCCACGGCCACCGTGGCTCTGGCCATAGCCACGAGTCCGCCGTCGCCCTCGCCGGTCGCGCCGCTATCGCCCGTGCGCGTCTGGCTGCCGGCGGAGATCGCCGCGCGCACGGCCGGCGGCGCACAGGAGTTCGCCGACCAGATTCGCGCCTTCGAGACAACCCGGCCGGAGCTGGCAGTGGTGGTCGAGCAGAAGCCGGTGGAAGGGGCGGGGGGCATCCTGAGCTATCTGCGCACCGGCGCGACCGTCGCCCCGTCGATCCTGCCCGACGTCATCGCCCTACCGACCGGCGCCATTGCCGATCCGGCCGTGCGCCAACTGGTGCAGCCGCTCGATGGGCTGTTCGACCCGGTCGAAACCTACCCCGACGCCGCGGCCCAAATCGTCGCCGACGACCGCCTCTTCGGCGTGCCCTTCGTCAGCGCCGGGCTGACCCACATGGTCTACGTGCCCTCGCCGGAAACGGACGCCATCCCGATGGAGTGGACGGCCTTCATCTCCGACACCAATCACACCCTCGTCCTGCCGGCCGACAGCCGCGACGGGGCGCTGTTCGGCTTGCAGTTCTATCTGGCCGAGGGCGGGACGCTGGTGAACGAAGCCGGGCAGCCCGACCTGCAGCCGGAACCGCTGGCCCGCGCCCTGCGGCAGATCGCTGTGCGGCCGGAGAACCTGTTGCAGAGCCGGCAACTGAAGACGCAGGATGAGGCCTGGCAGTACTACCGGGTGGGGCTGAGCGGCTTCCTGTGGCTGCGGTCGGAGTTCTATCTCGGCCGCCGCGCTGAGTTGGACGCGGCGGCGGCCACGCCCGAACTGGCCTACTCGCGCGTGCCCGGCCCGGCCGGGGCGCTGACGCCGCTGACGACGACGTGGGCCTGGGCCATCACCACCGCCGACCCGGCGCGGCAGGCGTTGGCCAGGGAACTCATTCAGGCCCTGACCATGCCGGAGAATCTGGCCGCCTTCGCCGAGCGCAGCCAGCTCCTGCCTGCTCAACGCGAAGCGATGGCCGTGCTGGCCGAGGGCAGCGACTACTTTCACTTTGCCAATGGGGAGTTGGAGCGGGCGCGGGCCATGCCGGTCAGCGAATCGAGCCGGCAACTGGCGGTCATTGGCGACGCCGTCTTTCAGGTGTTGACCACCGACGCCTCGCCGGAGGCGATCGCCGAGCAGGCGGTGCTAAGCTTGCGCCAGTAGCCGGCCATAGTAGTCGCCACGTCGGCCGTGGCCCGCGCCACGGCCGGCGACAACCCTTCGCCAAAGGCGACGCTCGCCTGGTTCGATGCCCACAATGTGGACGACGGCCCCCGACTCAGCCGCCAGGTAGCCGCCCAGCATCGCCAGCGACAGGGTGTGGGTGCTGCCGCCGCGCCCCTCGGCCTCCTCCGGCCGCAGCCAGACGACCGCGCCCGGCTCGTTGCCGCCGCGGGCGGCGTCGATCAGCAGAATCACGTCCGGCCGGAAGCGGATGATGGGGCCAAGGCAGTTCTCCGGCGCGTGCCCGGCGTCGACCAGCAGTAACGCCTCGTGGGGCGGCAGCGCGGCCAGGCGGCCGATGACCGCCGGCCCCGCGCCGTCGTCGCCGCGCAACGTCTGGCCGATGCCGACGACGGCCAGGCGCGGCCGACGGCCGTCGGGCAGGGGGCTAAGCGCCCGTTGCAGGCAGCTCTTCCAGTTCAACGCGGGCGATGTCCTCCGGCCGGCCGTAGGTCACAACGAACGCGGCGCGGTCGCCGCCGGCCAGTTCCCACGCTTCGTCGTCGAGGGTGATGCAACTGAAGCGGCAGCTATAGGCGCACTGGCCGCAGAAGGTGCAGCGGTCGGTGTGGTAGCGAAAGACGAAGCGCTTGTTGGCCTTGTCGAGGGTGAAAAAGTCAATCGCCTCGGCCGGGCAGTCCTTGACGCACAACATGCAGCCGGTGCAGCCTTCGGCCGTCCAGCTAACTTGGCCACGATATAGCGGCGGCGCGGGCCGCTTCTCGAAGGGATAGCGTTCGGTGACCGGCCGGCGGAAGGCCGACCGCGCCAAATCGGTGAACAGGGCGATTTTCATCGTAGCACCCGGAAGATGAGCAACAGCAGCCATTGGGCCAGCACCAGCACCGACCCCAGCCGCCACCACAGGTTGACCGTCTGATCGATGCGCAGACGGGCCAGCAACGTTTGCAGGACGACGACGATGAGCAGCAGGCCGATGGTTTTGGCCGTGAAGAGCACCGCCGCCAGCGGCCCCGCGCCGATGCCGCCCAGGTAGAGGGCCGTCACCAGCGTCAGGCCGACGACCAGTTCAACGGCGCGGGCCAGCGAGAAGAGGGCCAGCCCCCGCCCGCTATACTCGGTCAGCGCCCCGGCGACGATCTCCGTCTCGGCCTCCGGCGCGTCGAACGGCGGCAACTCCAGCTTGCCCATCAGGCCGACGAGGGCGACGACGAAGGTGATGGGCAGGGTCAGCAGGAACCACGGTTGTCCGGCGGCCGAGAGCACCAGTTCGCCGATCTGCCAGCTGCTCGGCTGCCCGGCCAGCATCAGGGCCACCGCCGGGCTGAGCAGGGCCAGGATGAACGGCGCTTCATAGGCGAACATCTGCGTGAAGACGCGCAACGCCCCGGCCAGCGAGAAGCGGTCGCGCGTCTGCGCCCCGGCCAGGCCGATGCACAGCGTCAGCAGGCTCATCAGGTAGAGGGTCACGATCAGATCGCCGGGGAAGCTGAACACCGGGGCCAGGCCGAAGAGGGGCACGTAGAGGGCGGCCGTCAGCGCCCCGGCCAGGGCCAGCACCGGCAGGGCGGCGAACAGGAAGGCGCTGCTGCCCGCCGGGTGAATCTCCTCCTTGCCCAGCAGCTTCAGCGCGTCGGCGAACGGCTGGAACCAGCGCGGCCCCAGGCGGTTCTGGAAGCGGGCCAGCAGCTTGCGGTCGACCCACTGGTAGAGCAGCCCGGCGGCGATGAGGCCCAGCCCGGCGGGGAAGAAAAGCAGGTTGATGAGGTCTCGTGTCATGGGTGCCTCGGAGGCGGGGGTCAGTATCTAGTATCCAGTGTCCAGTATTCAGTAGGTCAGTAGGTCAGTAGGTCAGTAGGTCAGTAGGTCAGTGCTCGTGGGTCGTTGGCCGCGTCCTACTCGCCACCCGCCACCCGCCACCCGCCCTCTGAATTCCTAATTCCTAATTCTCCGGTAGTAGTCAATCCCATAGCGCCGCAAGTCGGCCCAGGCCCAGGCGCGGCCGTTGTCGTCGCCGGCGCGGCGGACGGTGACGGCGCGGTCGTTGCAGGAGAAGCACGGGTCAATGCCGACCAGGATCATGGGCACGTCGGCCAGGTTGTGGCCGATGGTCTGGGTGATCACCGAACCCATGTTGCACAGCGTTGGCGTGCGCACCTTCACGCGGTCGGGCTGCTCGCCGCCGGTGCTGCGGATGTAGTAGAACAGCTCGCCGCGCGGTGCTTCGACACGGCTGATGACCTCGCCCGGCTTCAGCTTGCGCGGCATCCGTTTGGCGGTCAGTTCGCCAGCCGGCAGACCGGCCACCAGAACACGGATGAGGCGGAAGCTGTCGAGCAGTTCGTCGAGGCGGGCGAGGAAGCGCGCCTCTAGATCGCCGGCGGTCAGCAGTTGAATCCGGGCCGGGAAGTCGGCGTAGGCCACGTAGGGCGCGTCCAGGCGCACGTCGCGGGCCACGCCGGAGGCGCGCGCCGTTGGCCCGACGACGCCCAGGGCCAGCGCCTCGGCGTGGGTCATCGTGCCGACGCCACGCGTGCGCTGCAGGAAGAAAGCGTCTTCGCTGACCACCTTGCGGTAGTGGTGGGTACGCTCCTCCAGGAACTCCACGCCCTTCAGGATGGCCACGGCCGACTCGTCGGTCAGGTCGAACTTGACTCCGCCCAGCACGTTGGCCGAGTAGTGGACGCGGTTGCCGCTCATCGTCTCCAGGATGTCCATGACCGTCTCGCGGTCGCGCCAGGTGTACATGAACAGGGTATCGAAGCCGGCGTCATGGGCGGCCACGCCCAGCCACAGCAGATGGCTGTGGACGCGCTCCAGTTCGCAGATGATCTCGCGGATGGCCTGGGCGCGGGCCGGCACTTCGACCTCGGCCAGTTGCTCCACGCCGACAGCGTAGGCCGTGCTGTGGATGTGGGAGCAGATGCCGCAGATGCGCTCGATCAGGTAGAGCGTCTGCGTCCAGTTGCGCCCCTCGGCCCCCTTCTCGATGCCGCGATGGGCGTAGCCGAGGCGCACGGTGGCGTCGACGACGGTCTCGCCCTCGACGGTGAACTCGAAGTGGCCCGGCTCCTTCAGCGCCGGGTGTTGCGGGCCAATGGGCACGACAAAACGTTCGGTGGCGGGCGCGTTCATTAGGGCACACTCTCCTTGTCCAGCTGCTCTGGTTGGAAATCCTTGCGCAATGGGTAGACGCCCACGGGCCAGTCGTCGGCCAGAAACAGCCGCCCCCGCTCCGGCGCGCCGATCACGGCCACGCCCAGCACTTCAATCAACTCCTGCTCATACATGGCCGCCAGAGGGATGAGCGGCCGGATGGTGGGCACGGCCGCCGCGTCGCGCGGCGTGGCCACGCGCAGGGTGACGACGGCCGCGCCCTCGGCGAAGTGGTAGAGCACGTGCAACTGGCCGGTGGCCAGGCCGGGATCCAGCCCGGTGATGGCCGCCAGATAGCCCCACTCACCGGCCACCAGCGTGGCCACGACCGGCAGCAGGTCGTCGGGCGACAGCCAGATGTCCAGCCGGTTGTCGGTCGGCCGCTCCGTTTTGGCCAGCCACGGTTCCAGCAGCGCCTCAGCGCGCGCCAAGTAGCTCTGCGTTTGGTTCATCGATACCTTCCTCTTCGCCCACCACCGCCCCGGCTTCGACCAGCAGGCGGTCGATCTCCTCGGCGCGGTCGGGTTGAAGCTTCTTCAGCAGAACGGCCACGCCGTGGATGATCGCCTCCGGCCGCGGCGCGCAGCCGGGCACGTAGACGTCAACCGGGATGACCTCATCCACGCCGCCGAGGATGTTATAGCAGCCGCGAAACGCCCCGCCGGAGATGCTGCACGCGCCGACGGCGACGACGAACTTCGGCTCCGGCATCTGGTCGTAGATGCGCCGCAACCGGTCGGCCGACTGGCGCGTCACCGGGCCGGTGCAGACCAGCACGTCGGCGTGGCGCGGGCTGCCCTGCAGCTTGACGCCCAGCCGCTCCAGGTCGTAGCGCGGCGTCAGCGTGGCCAGGATTTCGATGTCGCAGCCGTTGCACGAGCCGCTGTTGTAGTGCACCAGCCACGGCGAGTTGGCCAGCGACCAGTTGCGCAGCCGATCCAGCATGGTCCGCCAGCGCGGCGGCGATTGGGTCGTGATGGTGTCCATATTCGTATCGCTCGTTGCGATTAACTCAACAACAAAATGATCAACGCCAACGCCAGGCCGCCCAGGTAGAGCAGCAGCGCCGTCCACAGCGCCGGGCCGAGGGCCGCGCCGCCGGCCAGCCCGGCCGTGGCCAGCACCAGCGCCCCCAGATGGAGCACGGCAAAGAACAGGGCGACGATGAAGAAGCGGCGATAGCCGGGCGCGGCCTTGCTCGTGGCCGCCACTTCACCGCCGGCGTAGAGACTCGACTGGGCCGCCGACGGCCGCCCGGCCGGGGCCAGCAGCCGGCCGAAGCCGAACAGCAGGGCCACCAGACCGATGTAGGCCAGCAAAGCGACCGGCGGAGTTAACATCACACTCATTCCCCTACCTCCCACGTTACGGCGCGAAAGCGGCCAGCAGGTCGGCCGCCGCCGGAATGGTCAGCCAGCCGGCCAGGAAGGGCAGCACGCCCAGAATGACGACAGCCAGGGCCAGCACGACCAGCGGGGCCAGCATGGCCGCGGGAATGGCCCGCCCTTTGGCCACCAGCGCCCCCGGTTCGCGCCGGTACATGCGATTGACCAGCGGCGCGTAGTAGCCCAGCGACAGGACGCTGCACAGCGCGGCGACGATCAGCACGATGAGAATACCCACGTCGCGCGTCTGCGCCCCGGCGACCAGAATCTGCCACTTGGACATGAAGCCGACCAGCGGCGGCAGCCCGCCCAGCCCCAGCACGGCCAGACTGAGCACCAGGGCCACCAGCGGGTAGCGCCGCGCCGCGCCGGACAGGTCATCCACCATCAGCGGTTGATGCCCCGCGCCGGCCCCGGCCTGCCCCAGCGAGTGTTGCAGCCCGAACATCAGCGCGCCGGCGGCCAGGAAGGCCAGCCCTTTCATCAGGCCGTGGCTGAGCAGGTGGAAGAAGCCCGCCTGCGCCCCGGCGGCCGTGCCCACGGTCAGGGCCACGCCCAGGCCGACGATCATGTAGCCGACGTGGCCGATGCTGGAGAAGGCCAGCAGCCGCTTGACCTGCTGTTGCCGCAGGGCCAGCAGGTTGCCGGCCAGCATGTTGAACAGGCCGAAGCCGATGAGCAGCGCGCCCCACGACACGGCCGCGCCGGCCAGGGCCGACAGCGCCCGCAGCAGGGCGATCAGGCCGGCCTCGATGACCACGGCCGACAGGATGGCGCTGATGCCGCTGGGGGCCTGGGCGTGGGCGTCGGGCAGCCAGGTGTGCAGCGGCACGAGGGCGATCTTGACGCCGAAGCCGACGACGAACAGCGCCCCGGCCGTCAGCCACAGCACCGGCTCGACCGGGGCCGCGGCCAACGCCTGCCGCACGCCGAGCACGTCCAGCGTCCCGGCCGACAGCAGCACCAGAGCGATGCCCAGCAGGATGAAGACCGAGCCGGCCGCGCTCTGCACCAGGTACTTGATGCCCGCCTCCAGCGCCAGCCGGTCGTGGGTGTAGAAGACGACCAGCGGGTAGGACGCGAAGGCCATCGCCTCGAACCACAGCCACAGGTTGAACAGGTCGCCGGCGCTGCCCAGGCCGATGATGGCCCCGCAGACCATCAGCAGCAGGGCGTAGTGCTTTTCGCCCCCTCGCTGTGGCCGATGTAGGGGCCGGAGTAGATCAGGATGACGGTCGTCAGCGTCAGCACCAGCGCGGCCAGCAGCAGGCTCAGGCCGTCGAAGCGCATGGTGATCACGCCCAGCGTCCACGTCGCCTGCGTCACCAGTTGGGGCGCGCCGGCGGTGTAGAACGCCGTCAGCGCCCGGCCGAAGGCCCACCAGGCCACGGCCAGACAGAGCAGCCCCAGCCAGCGGGCCAGGCCGCGCCGCCGGCCGGTGATGACGTCGATGCGGCCGATGATGTAGACGAACGGCGCCGACAGCAGCAGCCAAGAGATGAGCCAGACAAAAGGCGGCAGGGTCATATCACACAACCCCCAGTAACACGAGTAGCAATAGGGCCACGGCCAGCAGGGCCAGCCCGGCGATATTCCAGTTCAATTGCCCCGTTTGCGTCCGTTGCAGCACGGCGGCCGTGCCGCGGGTGGCGTTGGCCACGGCGGCGGCGCTGTCGTTGAATAGCGCCTCAGCCCCACCGATGGCTCGCCGCACTGTCGCGCCGCGCCCCGGTCGGGCCGTGCGCGCCAGCCATGCCCAGAGCAGGACGCTCAGCAGTGTGGCCGTCAGGACGACGGCCGTGGACAGACTGGCCGCGGTGTGGGCCGAAATCAGCTCCTCGACCGGCCAGTGGGGCAGCAGCCAGGCGGTGTGGAAGGGCAGGGTGGCCTGCATCCACACCGCGAACGGCTCGGCCAGCAGCCAGGCGAAGCAGGCCCCGGCGGCGAGGACGAACAGGGGCAGGAGGATGGCGTGTGGCGAGTGGCGAGTGGCGAGTGGCGTGTGCTGCTGGCTCCCCTGCTCCCCCGCTCCCCTGCTCCCCTGCGCTTCAGACGCTCTGAAGAAAACCAGCCAGCACATCCGGGCAACGTAGAAGGCGGTCAGGGCCGCGCCCAGCACCAGGGCCAGGTAGACGACCAGGCTCCGCTCCAGCGCCGTCTCCAGCAGAATCTCCTTGCTCCAGAAGCCGTTGAACAGCGGCAGCCCCATCAGCGCCGCCGCGCCGATGAGGAAGGGCACGGCCACGGCGCGCATCTCCGACCATAGACCGCCCATGCGCCGCATGTCGCGCGTGCCGGCGTGGTGGATGATGGCCCCCGCGCCCAGGAAGAGCAGCGCCTTGAAGATGGCGTGGCTAAACAGGTAGAACTGGCTCTCGAAGATCGCCCCCAGGCCGACGCCCGTGACCATGAAGCCCAGTTGGCTGACGGTCGAATAGGCCAGGGTGCGCTTCAGGTCGTGGCCGGTCGTGGCCAGCAGCCCGGCCAGCAGCACCGAGGCCAGGCCGACGACGATCACGGCCGTCGTCCAGCCGGCCACCCCGGCGAAGGCGGGGTAGAAGCGGGCCAGCAGGTAGACGCCGGCGTTGACCATCGTCGCGGCGTGGATGAGGGCGCTGACCGGCGTCGGCGCTTCCATGGCGTCGGGCAGCCAGATGTGCAGCGGGAACTGGGCCGACTTGGCCATCGCCGCCAGCAGGAAGCCGAAGGCCACCACGGCCAACATGCCGCTGGGCAGATCGCCGAAGGCGGCCAGCAGCGTGCTGACCTGCAAGTCGGGCAAATAGGCCGAGGCGACCAGAATGCCCACCAGCAGCCCCACGCCGCCCAACTGGGTGATGATCAGCGCCTTGATGCCGGCGGCCACGGCTCGCGGATCATCGTTGTAGAAGGAGATGAGGGCGTAGGAGCAGAAGGCGGTCACTTCCCAGAAGAGGAACAGGAAAAGCAGGTTGCCGCTGAACACCAGGCCGCACATTGCCCCGATGAAGGCCAACACCAGGGCGTAGTAGCGCCCCAGTTGCGCCTCCCCGGCCATGTAGCCGGCGGAGAAGATGACGGTCAGGCTGCCGATGCTGGTGGCGATGACGGCCAGGAAGACGGCCAGACTGTCGGCCACAAAGGTCAGGTCGCCGATGAACGGGCCAAACGGCAGGCGCAGGGCGGCCTCGGCCGTCGTCTGCCAGCGCGCCGCCGGCAGCAACAGCAGCGCCGCCCCGGCGGCGACGAGGGCCGCAACGGCCGCCAGGGCGTGCTGGGCGCGCGGCCGCCGGTCGCCGATCAGCCACACCAGCAGCGCCCCGACCCACGGCGCGCCGATGGCGGTGAGAATGAGAGACGGAGTCATAGCGATTCCTTAACCAGAGAAACCACAGATTCCACAGATTTCAACAGCAAATAATCTGTGTCCCCTACTTAGTGGCGCAACTGCGCCAGGTCGGCCGCGTCCAGCGTCCCCGTCCGGCGCTTGATCTGGACGATGAGCGCCAGGGCCAGGACGGCGGAGATGGTATCCACGACGATGACGGTCAGGGCGATGCTCTGGGCCAGGTTGATCTGCCCGACGGCGTCCCCGGCGGCGACGAGGGCCAGCAGAGCCGCCTTGACCATGATTTGCAGGGCGATGACGACCTTGATCAGATGGCGGCTGATGAGCAGCCCGTAGAGGCCCACGCCCAGTAGCAGAACAACGCCGGCAATGGATAGCTGCAACGGGGTCATTGGTGCGCCTCCACGGCCGGCGACTCCGGCGCGCGCGTCTCGCCCAACAGGCTGAGCACGCCCATGACGCCGGTGATGACCACCACCATCTGCACCACCAGATCGAGTTGCCGATTGTCCCAGACCTGAGCGACAAACGGCGCATCGGCGGCCACCTGGCGGACGGCGGGCAGGGCGGGCAGCAGCAGCCACAGCAGCGCGCCGCCGGCCACGACGACCAGCAGCCAGGCGAACGGCCGCGGCACCAGCGCCGCCGGCATCGCCTCGTCTTCGGCCATGCTGATGGCGAAGGCCAGCAAGACGGTGATGAGGCCCGCGCCGACACTCAACTCGACGACGGCCAGCTCCGGTGCGCCCAAACGGTAGAAGAGGATGGAGACGACCGCGCTGAGGGCGGCCAACCACAGGGCAGCGTGCAGCGGTCGGGTGCGAACCGCCATTCCCGCACATAGCCCGGCAAGAAGAAGCAGTAACACGTGAAGCGACATCGCGTCACCTCCTGATAGTGACACGATACGCCAGCGCCGGCCTATCGAGAAGTGATACTTGTCATGGGAAAGACATGACAAATATCCTGATTTGTGAATTATGTCACAAACAGGAGGTAGTTGATTGGACAGTTTGTATAGAAACCGAATATTATTCCAAGAGACGCTGGTCAGAGGGGGCGGGGACGGCCGGGGGGGGGGGGGGGGGGGGGGGGGGGGGGTAGGCGAATCCTGCCTCCCTAAGTTGTCTTGCCGAGCGAACTTGATTGACGCATTATCAAACTAACACTTAACCTTATGAGCCAGAAGAAAATACAGTTAATCGTATTCGTCATCCTACTAGCCGGACAGGCAAGTTGTCGCACGGAAGAAGCCCCGCAGCGCAGCTTTGACTCTTCTGACCTGTTATTGACGCTTGATGGCCTCCCGGAAAACTATCGAGTAGCGGACCTGCCGCAGCCGATGGGGCCGGATAGTCCTATTGCTATGGGTGACCCAGATGATAGCTACACTACCTTCCATACAGTGGATGATGGGCATCTCGCAGCCATCGCTCGCGTCTATCGCTTTTACACGATATCGAAAGCAGAGGGCTGGTACGATACCCATTTATCGCTTGAGTTCGCGGTTGCCACCCGCGATGTACCCTGGTCGACCCCGTCTGACTTAATCTATGCTAGTCCTTATACGAATCGCTTTCAACTCGGGTGTACTCTCGTAGGAGTAGATAGACAAGAAGTATGCAAAATCATGGCCCAGTATGAAGAGTTCGTAGCGATTTTTCATTCAACGATTGGGGAAAGCACTATGAATGTCGCTCAGTTTAATGCTGCCGTAGGTCATATCGATGAGAGGTTAGCGGAATTTCTGGAACTACAACCGCTCAGCAAGAGAAACAACCGAATTAATCTAACCGAACAATAGTGACGTTCCCCGCGTGACTAGAACAATACGTTGCTATTAACCCCGTTCCTCCTCTACGCTGAGCATTACTGAGACAATTGAGACAGGCGCGTGATTTACAAGTAGGTTTCCCCCCATGAAAAAGAAGCTCCTTTACATAGGCAGTATAGGCCTGATTAGCCCTGACTGTGTCATGACCACGCCCCTTTACCGCTTTCGACCTGCTGATAGGCGAAGATGCTCTACCGATCTATTGGCAGGTAGACGGGACGCCGGTTTCCCCGTTAAATGAAGGGGATGAAGACGATAGCTATTTAGTTTTCATTGCTGCTAATAGCGATGCAATGGCTGCACAGACTATATATAGGCTGCCCTCGCGCAAAACGGCTGAGAGCGTATATGATGCCGAGCTGCCATATCTCTTCAGAGATGAGTCGATTGTCCGTGACAGCGCGTGGCAAATACCGGATCAACTTTCCTACGTCAGTCCTTATACCAATCGCCAGCACATGGCGTGTACGACCTATTCCAGCCTCTATATTTGCCAATATTTAGCGCAGTATGAAGAGTTCGTGACTGTCTTTTCTTCCTACATTGACGAGCGCGTTATGACACTTGAACAGTTCAATGGGGTCGTGCAACAGATTGATCAGAGATTTGCCCAACTTCTCCAACTGTCTCCCTTATCAGACAATAGCAATTAAAGCACCTCGACATCTTCCATCCTTTCCCCGGCTACAAGCGAGAAGTGACGCAGGCAGGGCAGTGACGGAACGAGCAACGTTACGGCGCTGGACAACATGCAATACTACCGGCGGCATCCTCACCGGCCACATCCACAACAATACCGGCTACTTGCCGACGGATAGAGCCGTGGAGCTGATCGTTGCCTCCTCAGGAATCAGCCCTGAAGTTCCGAACCGACGCTAGAAGGTTGTATCGACGAGCGGTAAAGAGGCCGTGGCCGCCAGGGGCGGGGCGCTATAGCCCAGCAGCTCGTCATAGACGCCCACCAGCCGCGCGGCAATGATGGCCCAATCGAACTGTTCGGCGTAGCGCCGCGCCGCCTGGCCCATCGCTTCGCGGCAATCCACGTCGGCCAGCAGCGTGTAGAGGCGCTCGGCCAGCGCTTCGGGGTCGCGCGAGGGGACGTGGTAGCCGGTCAGCCCGTCCTGCACCAGGAAGGCCAGCCCGCCCACTTCCGAGGCGATCACCGGCCGGCCCATGGCCATCGCCTCTAACGCCACCATGCCGAAGCTCTCGTAGTGCGAGGGCATGACGACCACCTCGGCCGCGGCGTAGTAGCAGGGCAGCACGTTCTGATCCTTGGCCCCCAGAAAGACGACCACGTCGTGGATGTCCAGCTCCTGCCGCAGCGCCTGGAGCCGGGCCATCTCCGCGTCGGGCGAATCGGCCCACGGGTCGCCGCCGATGATGGCCACGCAGGTGTTCTCGACCGCCGCCGGATAGCGCTCCTTCAGCAGGGCCATCGCCCGCATGAGGGTGTCCACCCCCTTCAGCGGCTCGATGCGCCCGGCGAACATGATGTTGTTGTCGCCACAGGGGATGCCGACGCAGCGCTTGGCCTCAACGCGGTCAATGGGCCGGAAGCGCCGCAAGTCAACGCCGGGCGGGATGATCGCCACCTTGCCCGCGTCGCCCCCGTAGAGCCAGATGAGCTGGGCCTGCTCGGCCGGGGTGGCGGCGATGATGCGGTCGGCCACGCGCAGGACGTGGCTCTCGCCGTCGATGCGCGCCTGCGGGGCGCGTTCGGCCGCGTCCTGGGCGATGCGGTTTTTCATGTGGCCCAGGGTGTGGAACATGTGCACCACCGGCAGGTCGCCCCACGCCCCTTTCAGCTTCTCGGCCACCAGGCCCGACAGCCAGTAGTGGCTGTGGATGAGGTCGTAGTGCAGCCCCTCGGCGGCGGCGAAGGCGGCCACGCCGGCGGCGAACTCGTCCAGATAGTCGCCCACCTCGGCCACGGGGATGGGGGCTTCCGGCCCGGCGGGGATGTGGATGACCCGCGCCCGCTCGCCCAGATCGTGGACGACCATCGGCACGCAGTCGTCCTGCGAACGGGTGAATACGTCCACGTGCAGCCCCATGCGCCCCAGTTCGGCGCTCAGGTCGCGGACGTAGACGTTCATGCCGCCCGTCTTCTTGCCGCCCAGCATGGCCAGCGGGCAGGTGTGAACGCTGAGCATGGCGATGCGTAAGGGGGCGTGTGGCGTGTGGCGGGTGGCGGGTGGCGAGTCGAACATGGATGGATATTCCTTCAGTTAGAGCGAGCGGCGAAGTGTGAGGTGATAGATGGGGCGGTCGACCGCGCCGAAGCGGTACTTGTACTCTTCGTTGCCGCGCAGGAAGTCGAACTCAGAGCGGCCGAGGGCGATGGCCCGTTCGATGGCCGCGGCGGTCAGGACGACGCCGGGGCTGAGGGCGGCAAAGGCGGCCGGGTCGAGGCCGGAGTTGTAGACCCAGATGCGGTCGCGGTAGTCGAAGTTGAACAGCGCCGCCGCCGCCCGCCCCTCCACGCCGCAGAAGAGCAGTTGCAGCGTGCCCGCCGCCTGCGCCGCGCGGGCCACGTCGTGGAAGACGGCCCGCCGCCCTTCGTTCAGCCAGTCGCGCTTCTCGAAGGTGCTCTTTTGCAGCAGGTCGAGGAATTGGGTCATGGCCGCATCCACGTCGTCATCCGGCCCGACGGCCGTCGTCGTCAGATCGGCCGCCTCGGCGCGGCGCAGCTTGCGGCTGACTCGCGCCGCTGCTTGCTGTCGAGGCTCGCCAGATAGGCGTCGAATGTGTCGGGCAGGGTGATGGTGGGGCAGACTTCGGCTTGTTCTTCGTGGAGGGCGTAGCCGCGCTCGGCGGCCAGGGCGGGCAGGATGGCGCGGGTGGGGGAGTCGTGGGGGACGTTACACAGATCGAGGCTCGTCCACGCCGGCGACGTGACCGATTCGAGACACGACAGCACCTCGGCCCAGGCCGCGGCGGCCTGTTCGGCCGGGGCGATGAGGTCGAGGTAGTCCGTCTCTTCGACGCAGCCGTTGAAGCGCAGCGTGCCGTCGAGGGCAAAGAAGCAGCCGATGGCCGCCAGCGTCCCGGCTTCGTCGCGAGCGGCGACGGTCAGCAGCGTGCTGCCCGGCGGATGCAGGTACGTCCACCAGGCGCGCTGGTAGGCTAACGTTTGGAACGGCGTATCGGTCATGCCGCGCCCGGCCAGGGCATCCCACTCGGCCGCCAGCGCGTCAAAGGCCCCTTCGCCCACGTACAACTCAGTTGACATAAACATCCCTCTTGCCCGCGTCACTCACTGCCTGAATTATAGCCCGTCGCTATCGGGGACGATATAGGAGGAGTATCAGAATTGTGGCACAGGATTCTTATCCTGTGTCCTATAGTGCGGAGTGCCGCAGAGCACAGGATAAGACGTGCGCGAAGTGTGGCACAGGATTCTTATCCTGTGTCCCATCGTGCACAGAGCACAGGATAAGAATCCTGTGCTACAAGGCGGCCGATGACCAGACCCGCCCGCTGCGCGGCGGCATGTTGATCGTCTCGCCGCCCCGCAGCGGCCGGCCCAATGCCGCCCCAACCGTCTCCTCGCCCAGCGCCGCGCCGAAGTCGTCCGGCAACTGGAAGCTGGCCGGCCGCCGCGCGGCGTTGACGGCCACGACGACGCGCTCATCGCCCAGACGGCGCTCGTAGACGGCCAGCCGCGAGGTTGCGTGCAGAGGGCGAAACTCGCCGCGCCGCAGGGCGACCAGCCGCCGCCGCAGCGCCGCCAGCCGGCGCACTTCGGCCAGCAGGTCGTGGTTCCACGACTCCGGCTCGTGCCACGGGAACGCCTTGCGGCAGTAGGGGTCGCTGCGGCCGTTGAGGCCGATCTCGTCGCCATAGTAGATGTTGGGCGCGCCGGGCGCGGTCATCTGGCACAGGAAGGCCAGGGCCACCGTCTGCGGGTCGTCGTTGGCCAGGGTCATGACCCGCGGCGTGTCGTGGCTGCCCAGCATTGTCAGTTGGGCGAAGGCGATCTCGGGGTGGTAGAGCTTGTTTATAATGTGGTCCAGTTCGCGATTGAAGCCTGGGCCGTCAAGCCGCGGGATTTGGCCATAGCCCATCGTGCGCGTCTGCGTCTGGTCGAGGTCGCGGCCGACGAGGAAGCCCAGCACAGCGCGGGTGAACAGGTAGTTCATCTGCGCGTCGAACTGATCCCCCTTCAGCCAGCGCTGGGCCGGCTTCCACAGTTCGGCCACGATGTAGGCCTCGGGGTTGACCGCCTTGCAGCGGCGGCGAAACTCGCGCCAGAACTCATCATCGTCGATCTCGTTGGGCACGTCCAGCCGCCAGCCGTCGATGCCCTGCTCCAGCCAGTAGGTGCCCACGTCCCACAGGAACTCGCGCACGGCCGGGTTGTCGGTGTTGAACTTGGGCAGCGAGGCGATGTCCCACCAGGCGCTGTAGTTGGGGCGCTCGCCGGGCGTGTAGGCGTTCAGCGGCCACTCGTTGACGTGGAACCAGTCGACGTAGGGCGACTCGGCCCCGACTTCCAGCAGGTGGTGGAACTGGAACAGGCCGCGGCTGCAATGGTTGAAGACGCCGTCGAGCACGACGCGGATGCCGCGGGCGTGGGCGGCGTCGAGAAAGCGGGCGAAGCCGGTGTTGCCACCCAGCAGCGGATCGACCTGGTAATAGTCGTGGGCGATGTAGCGGTGGTTGGCGGCCGAGGCGAAGATGGGGTTGAGGTAGATGGCGTTGACGCCCAACTCGGCCAGATAGTCGAAGCGCTGGGCGATGCCGGCCAGGTTGCCGCCCTGGAAGCTGTGGGAGGTCGGCGGGCTGCCCCAGGCCTGGAACTGCACGCCGCCGCCGGCCGCGCCGGCGCTGTCGTCGTCCGGGTCGCGGGCAAAGCGGTCGGGGAAGATCTGATAGAAGATAGCATCTTTAACCCAGTCGGGGGTCACAACGTTCATTCCTGTCTCCTGCGCGGCAGATGGTATAATTTGGATGGCTCAGACGCGGGGCGACGGCCGTGGGGCCGAAGTGGTGCGGCTCACCCGCGCTTTGGAATTGTAGACTTGTCCACTCAATTGGCCAACGTACGAAAGTAGCGAGACAAAAGGAGCAGATGGAAAAGACACAGGCCATGCGCGCCCTGGACGCCAAGCGCATCCCCTATGAGGCGCTGGCCTACCCCGACGACATGCGCGACGCGCTGGAGATCGCCCTCATTCTCAACCAGCCGCCGGGCGAGGTTTACAAGACGCTGGTCGTGCTGCCGCCGGAGCCGGGCAAGAAGCCGCTGCTGGTGATGATCCCGTCCGACGCGCAACTCGACCTGAAGAAGCTGGCCGCGGCCGTCGGCGCTAAGAAGATGAAGATGGCCACCCAGCGCGAGGCCGAGGAGTTGACCGGGCTGCAAGTCGGCGGCATCTCGGCGTTGGCGCTGCTCAACAAGGGCTTTGTCGTCTACATCGACCGCTCGGCCAATCGCCTGCGCCACGTCTGCGTCAGCGCCGGCAAGCGCGGGCTACAGTTGCGCCTGGCCCCGGCCGAACTGATCAAGCTGACCGGGGCGCGGGCAATTGACGTGGCTTCCCTGTAGCGCGGGTTGGCAACCCGCATCCGCCGGCGAGTTGCCAACCCGCGCTACAGGGAGAGAAAGGCCGCCAGATCGTTCCTTAACTGCGCCAGCGACGGGTCGTGGATGTACATCATGTGCCCCGCTTCGTAGTAGGACATGGTGACGTTGCCGCGCAGGCTTTCATCTAGCTCCAAGTGGTCAAAGGTGTAGCGCGTCGCCAGATAGGGCGTGGCCAGGTCGTAGTAGCCGTTGGCGACGAAGACGCGCAGGTGGGGGTTCATGCTCATCGCCTGGCGCAGTGTCTCGCCGACGTTGACGTAGCTGTTCTGGTGCTCGTCGAACTTCCACGGCTGGACGCGGTCGCTCAGGATTTCGTAGGGCAGGTCGCTGTCGAAGCGCAACTCGCGCCGCACGTAGTCGTTGAGCAGGCCGGTGTACGGCCCCTGGATGAGGGCGTAGCTGGGGTCGAACTCGTGGTGCTCGCCGGCCGCGTCGCGGTCAATGCCGGTGTAGCGGCTGTCGAGGCGGCCGACCGTCCGCCGCCGCTCGCGCAGCAACTCCTTGACGAAGCGATGGATGTCGATGCGCAGGTTGGTGCGGGCGATGTAGTCGGCCGACAGCCCGGTGTAGCGCGCCAGCCGTTCGGCGATGGCCGTCCGCTCTTCGGCCGGCAGGGCGTCGCCGCGCAGCAGGGCCAGGGCGTACTCATTCATGGCGAACGCCTCGACCTCGGCCAGCAGTTCTGCCAGATCGCCCGGCACGTCCGCCCCCAATTTGCCGTGGTAGCGGGCCGTGGCCGCGTAAGTCGGCAGGAAGAGCAGGTAGGGCAGGTCGTTACCCGGCGCAAAGCGCACGGTCATGAAGTTGAGCACGACGGAGACGAGCATGATACCGTTCAGGTAGAAGCCGTGGCGCTCCTGCAAGTAGCCCGACAGACCGGCGGCGCGCGTCGTGCCATAGCTCTCGCCGATCAAATAGCGCGGCGAGGTCCAGCGGTGGTTGCGCGAGACGTAGAGGCGGATGAAGTCGCCCACCGATTCGATGTCGGTCTTGAAGCTGTGGAACTGCTTGTCCGTCTCGCCCGGCACGGCGCGGCTGAAGCCGGTCGTCACCGGGTCAATGAACACCAGGTCGGTCTTGTCCAGCAGGCTGTAGGCGTTGTCCACCAGCCGGTAGGGCGGCGGCAGCGGCCGGCCGTCCTCCTCCAGCACCACGCGCCGCGGGCCGAGCAGCCCCAGATGGAGCCAGACCGACGACGAGCCGGGGCCGCCATTGAAGGAGAAGGTAATCGGCCGCGCGGCGGCGTGGGCCGTCGGGTCGACGCCCGGCCCGGCGTCGCGCGTGTAGGCGACGAAGAAGATCGACGCCTTGGGCTTCTCGCCTTCTTTCTCATCCTCGGCCTTCAGCACCAGGCGGCCGGCGGTAGCCGTATAGGCGATGGTCTCGCCGTTGATGACGATCGAGTGGGAAGTCTGCGACAGCACGTCCACCGGCGGCGGGGGCGGCGGTTCGGGTTTGGCGTCGGCGGGGGGATGGGCTTTGTCGTCGGGCGTGGTCATGGTCGTTCTCCGGGGGTAAGATGGAGCTTAATTCTAGCACATGGCTAAATCCTGCCCCCTTCCGCCGCCCGCGCTATAATAGCCGTTGGCGAGTGATCAATGAATCGAGAGGAACACAGAGTTACACAGAGGAGCACGGAGTTTCACAGAGAAAGGAAAGCATTCCGGCCTCTGTGAACCTCTGTGTCTTCTCTCTGTGTAACTCTGTGTCCCTCTTCTCTTCTATTTGGAGAATATAGATGGCCTCTGTCGTCACCAGGACGCAATTGGACAATGGACTGACCGTGATCCTGAAGGAGATGCACCACGCCCCGGTCATCACCTTCATGGTCTGGTATCGCGTCGGCAGCCGCAACGAGATACCCGGCCGCACCGGCGTCTCCCACTGGGTCGAGCACATGATGTTCAAGGGCACGCCCGACTTCCCCGGCGACCTGCTCGACCGCATGATCTCGCGCGAAGGGGGGCACTGGAACGCCTTCACCTGGCTCGACTACACCGCCTACTACGAGACGATGCCCGCCGACCGCATCGACATCGCCCTGCGGCTGGAGGCCGACCGGATGCTCCACACCGAGATGCCGCTCGATGAGGTCGAGTCGGAGCGCACGGTCATCCTGCAGGAGCGGGCCATGTACGCCAACGAGCCGCGCTTTTTGCTGGATGAGGAGTTGACCGCCGCCGCCTTCCGCGTGCACCCTTACCACCACGAGGTCATCGGTGACACGGCCGACCTGCAATCCATGACCCGCGACGATCTCTACGGCCACTACCGCCGCCACTACGTGCCCAACAACGCCATCGCCGTGGCCGTGGGCGACTTCGACACGGCGGCCATGCTGGCCCGTGTCGCCGAACTGTTCGGCCCGGCCGCGCCCGGCGAGCCGGCCGCGCCCATCCACCGCGCCGAGCCGCCGCAATTGGGCGAACGGCGCGTCGTCGTCGGCGGCCCCGGCGACACGGCCTACCTGACCTTTGCTTACCGCGCCCCGGCCGCCGACCACGCCGACTACGCCGCCCTGACGCTGCTCAACGCCGCCCTGGCCGGCGGCAGCAGCCTGGGCATGTTCGCCGGTGGCGGCTCCAACCGCAGCTCCCGCCTCTACAAGGCGTTGGTGACGACGGAACTGGCCGCCGGGGTCTACGGCAGCCTCATCCCGACCATCGACCCGTTCCTCTACACCATCAACGCCGTCGTCCGCGCCGGGCGCAGCCTGCCCGAAGTCGAGGCGGCGCTGGAGGCGGAACTGGCCCGCCTGGCCGCCGAGCCGATCACCCAGGCCGAACTGGACAAGGCGCGCAAGCGGGCGCGGGCGCAGTTCATCATGGCCGGCGAGAGCATCTCCGGCCAGGCGCAACTGCTGGGCGCGGCCGAGGCCACCACCGGCGACTACCACTGGTTCGAGACGGTGCTGGAGCGGCTGAGCCAGGTGACGACGGAGGACGTGGAGCGTGTTCGGGCGACTTACCTGAACAAGCGCAACCGCACGGTTGGGTGGTATGAGCCGGACGGCAGGCGTGCCGGGGAGCCGGGGGCAGCCGGAAGAGCTGGACGAATGAGGCCCGCGCGCAGTGGTTGAGTAACCAGGCGGCCTGGCGCCGCGTCGGGGTCGGCTGCCGACGCGCTTCACCATGAAACCGGCGTCTGGTCATCCAGTCGGCCCTGGTGGGGCGTGGGGGCCGTGCTGAGCTGGCTGGCGCCACGACGGTGGTCCTGGTTGGAGGGCGTGCCCATTACTGTCGTCGGCCTGTTGCGGGCGCGGCGGTCGTGGCCTTCGTCACCCGCGGCCGGACGGCCATGATCGCCTACTACGACCAGGAAGGCCACGTCCACGAACTGGTCGACGTGGAGGGCGACGGCCTGGAACGGGCCATTGCCCTCTACTATGCCTCAGAACCGTCGTTTGAGCGCGCCCTGTTGGGCAAAGAAGGCGTGGCAGTGCGTTGGGAGTTGCCGACGCTATCGCTGGCCGGGCGTAAGTTCGCCGCCACCTGGGCCACACTGGGCAGCGGCGGCAGCGGCGGCCTGGAAGGCAGCGTGGCCCTCATTGGCGAGAGCATCGCCGCGGCGATGTTCAAGCCGCGGCCTGCCTTGCAGCGGGACGCGACATCACGATGGCTGCGCAAACCGCTAAGTTGGTGGTCTACTGGCGACACCGACCACCTGCAGGCGGCGCAACTGAGTGGCATGCCGCGGCCATCGCCACGATGACCGGCGCGCCGTTCATGTCTGCCTTTTTCGCCGCCGAGGTTATGTATCGCCGCCGGCCGCTGGTTGAGAAGCTGATTTATTCGCTAATCGCTACGCTGGTAGCCTACTTCCTGAGCACCATCGCCCAGTCTGGCCATCGCACACTGTTCGATGTCGAGTCGCTCTTCTTGCCGCCCGACGACTGGCTTTACTACGGTCTGGTGCTGCTGATGTCGCTGGCCGTCATGCTGGTCAGTGTCCTTTTCATCAAACTGCGTCGCGTGGTTGAGCAGCAGTTCCACCAGCGCCCCCTGGGCGGCACAGGCGGGCGGCCGACAGCACGCCTCCGTGGCCGACGGCCGGCGTGGCCTGCGGATCGGGAGGCGCATCCGTCTCTCCTCAGCACCGGCGACTGACAATCGAGCGCCATGGCCGGCGAAGGCTGGCGGTGCTGTGCCTGGGGTAAGATGGCCGCCACGGCCACGACCATGGCGGGGGCGGGCTGCTCATCCGTCCTCTATCTGGGGCAGGTGGCCGCTATTGGCGCGCGCCCTCCCATGACGCTGATTGTGCCGGCCAGACGGCCAGCCTGGTCTCCATCGTCAATGTGCCCATCGCGGCCATCCTTCTGCCGATGGAACTTTTCAGCGCCCACTATTTGCCGCCGGCGCTGCTGGCCGTTGTCGTTTGCGCCCTGCTGACGCATAACGTCCCCATCTACCGTTCGCAACGCGAGGGCTTTGACAACCGCCAGATCGCGCCCGGCGTCGCCGTCCGCCGCGTGATGGTCCCGGCGACCTGGGATCGGCGGACAATGGTCGAGTTGGATTTGCGCCGCCGCTTTAATGTGACGATCATGGGGTGCTGGAACTGGTTGACAAGGGTGGTCATGCCCGTGTGCGACTTGACCCATCGGCCTCGCTCTATCTCCACGTTGGCGACACCGTCGTGGCCCTGGGCGCGGAGGAAGATCTGAATCGCCTGGAACGCCACATCCAAACGCGCCTGTCGGAACAGGAGCAGGATCATCAGCCGCCAGGAGGTTAGCCGGCCACGACTATGTTAGAATCGGACGAGATGACCACCCAGTCCGATCTGATTCTCGATCTCCAGACGTTGAATCAGATCTCCCAGACGCTCAACCAGGCCACCGACGTGCACAGCGCGCTCAATACGTCGCTGGCGCAACTGGTGGATCTGATGGGCATGGAGACGGGCTGGGTTTTCGTGCGCGACGAGGCGGCCAGCGACCGCTGGGCGGGGCGCGGCTTCCGGCTGGCGGCCCACTACAACCTGCCGCCGGCGCTGGCCGTCACCAATCCGGAGGCGTGGGACAAGAATTGCGACTGCCAGACGATGTGCCGCGACAACAAGCTGGCCGCGCCCTACAACGAGGTGCGCTGTAGCCGGCTAGGCGGGCTGGCGGTGGGGCGCAACGGTCTCGCCGTCCACGCCACGACGCCGCTGCGCGCCGGCGACCGCGTGCTGGGCATCCTCAACGTCGCCGCGCCGGCCTGGTCGGCCTTCACCCCGCGCAGCCTGACCCTGCTCAGCAACGTCGGCAGCCAGATGGGCATCGCCCTGGAGCGGGCGCGGCTGTTCGACGCCCTGCAAGAGCAGCGCATCCACGAGCAGGCCACGCTGCTCGACCTGTCGCAACAACTCCTCAGCCGGCGCGATCTGGATGACCTGATGGGCTACCTCGTGGATGAGGTGCGCGGGCTGCTGGCCGCCGACGCCTGCGCCGTGCTGCTGACGGGTGACGCGCCGGACACACTCTACTTCCGCGCCGCCTCCGGCTGGCTGGGCGATCCGGTCGGGCACGGCTACCGCGTCCCGGCCGACGAGTCCACCGGCTCCGGCCAGGCCATGCGCTCCCAGGGCGTGGTGTTGATCGAAGACCTGGCCCTGCAACAGCCGCCGCTGTGGACGCCGGAGTGGCTGGCGGCCGAGGGCTTTCGCGCCGCGGCCATCGTGCCGCTGGTGGCCGACGGCCGGGCCATCGGCACGCTGATCATCGACTCGCGCCGGCCGCGCCGCTTCAGCGAGGTCGAGGTGCGCCTGCTGCGCCTGATGGCCAACCAGGCCGCGCTGGCCATCGAGAAGGCCCGCCTGCATCGCGAGGAGTTGCGCCACCAGCGCATCGAAGAGGAGCTGGCCGTCGGCCGCAGCATCCAGCGCAGTATGTTGCCGGCCGAAACGCCCCAACTGCCCGGCTGGGAGTTCGCCACCGACTTCGAGGCCGCCCGCCAGGTCGGCGGCGACTTTTACGACTACTTCCCGCTGCCCGGCGAGCCGGGGCGCTGGGGGCTGGTTATGGCCGACGTGTCCGACACCGGCGTGCCCGCGGCCCTCTTCATGGCCCTCAGCCGCACGACCATCCGCAATCTGGCCCTGCGCGGGCGCGCCCCGGCCGACGTGATCAGTTGGGCCAACCGCCACATCCAGGAAGATAGCCAGTCGGACATGTTCCTGACCGTCTTCTACGCCGAGTTGGACACGCGCGACGGCCGCCTGACCTACGCCAATGCCGGGCACAACCCGCCCCTGCTGTGGCGCGCCGCCGACCAGCGCTTCGACCTCTTGGCGCCAACGTGCCCGCTGCTGGGCGTGCTGCCGGAGTTGACTGTCCACGTGATCGAAACATGGCTCGCCCCCGGCGACGTACTGGTGCTCTACACCGACGGCATCGTTGAAGCCTTCGACCGCGACTATAACGAGTTCGGCCGGGCTCGTCTGGAAGAGATCGTGGGCGATTTGCTGCGCCAACATCCCCAGGCCACGACCGATGAAGTGCGCGAGACGATTATCAGTTCGGTGCGCGCCTTCGCCGGCAGCGCTACCCAGGTAGACGATATGACCCTTCTCATCATTCGACGCGGAGACAGCCTATGACCGCCCGCTATCCCGGCCCGGAAACGATCCATCGCCACGTCCTCGACAACGGCATCACCGTCCTCATCTACGAGAACATGGCCAGCAACACGGTGGCCATCGAGGGCGTGGTGCGCGCCGGGGCCATAGTCGAGTCGCCGGCGCAGGCCGGTCTGGCCGACTTTACCGCCGACCTGCTCTTGCGTGGCTCGGCCAAATGGACGTTCGAGGCCATCGCCGAGGCGCTGGAGTCGGTCGGCGCGGCCGTGTCCTTTGGCAGCAGCCGCCACACGACCGGCTTCGCCACCTATAGCCTGGTGGAAGACCTCGACCTGGCGCTCGACATCGCCGCCGATGCCCTCTGCCGGCCCACCTTCCCGGCCGACCACGTCGAGCGCGTCCGCGGCCAGACGATCACCGGGCTGCAAATGCGGGCCAACGACACGCGCAGCATGGCCCGGCTGGCCTTCTACGAGGCCGCCTACGACGGCCATCCCTACAGCCGCTCGGTCAACGGCTACGAGGAGACAGTCGCCGGTCTGGGCCGCGACGACGTGCGCGACTTCCACGCCCGGCACTACGGGCCGCAGGACATGATCATCGGCCTGTCCGGGGCCATCGCCGCCGACGAGGCGCTACGCAAACTGGCCGCGACCTTCGGCGGCTGGCGTAACGACGGCCAGCAGACGATCCCTCTGGCCCCCGACGCCGCGCGGCCGAGTGGTCTCGTCCGCCGTCAGGTGGCCATGCCCGACAAGCACCAGGTCGACCTCGTCCTCGGCCTGCCCGGCCCGCGCCGCGCCGCGCCCGACTACCTCGACGCCAGCCTGATGAACACCATCCTGGGCGTCTTCGGCATGATGGGCCGCATCGGCCACAACGTGCGCGAGGAGCAGGGGCTGGCCTACTACGCCTCCAGCCGGCTGGAGGGCGGGCTGGGGCCGGGGCCGTGGGCGGCTTCGGCCGGCGTCGCGCCCGACAAAGTGGAACAGGCCATCGACTCCATCCGGCACGAGATACGCCGTATTCAGGAGGAGCCGGTGGCGGCCGAGGAGCTGGCCGACAGCCAGGCCTATCGCACCGGTTCGCTGCCCATGAGCCTGGAGACCAATAGCGGCCTGGTGGACACGATCACCGACATGGAACTCTACGGCCTGGGCCTCGACTATCTCTATACCTATACACCCACCATCCAGGCCATCACGCCGGAGCGCATCCAGGCCGCGGCGCGCCGCTACCTGAGCGCCGACGATCTGGTGATCGCTGTGGCCGGCCCGCTGGAGGCGCGTTGATGTTGGCGACGGGCATTGACCTCATCGAGATTGAGCGCGTGCGGCGCGGCCTGGAGCGCTACGGCGCGCGCTTCGCCAACCGCTTCTTCACCGCCCGCGAACAGGCGCAGTGCGCCGGGCGGGTGGACAGCCTGGCCGGGCGCTTCGCCGTCAAGGAGGCCGTCGGCAAGGCGCTGGGCACGGGCATTGGCGACGTGGGCTGGAAGGATATCGAAGTGCTCAGCGACGACCGCGGCCGCCCCCACCTGACGCTCCACAACGCCGCCGAGCAACTGGCCGCCGAGCGCGGCCTGCGTGACTGGGCGATTAGCCTGTCGCATACGGCGACGCACGCGGTGGGTCTCGCTGTCGCGCAGGGCGCACCCCCTCGCCCTCTGGGAGAGGGTTGGGGAGAGGGGCCGGAGGTAGCACAATGACCTCCCGCCGCCTCCTGGCCATCCTGGCCCACCCCGACGACGAATCCTTCGGCATCGGCGGCACGCTGGCCCGCTACGCCGATGAAGGCGTCGACGTCCACATCGCCATCGCCACCGATGGCGTGGCCGGTTCCGTTGCCGCCGGCTATGAACACACCCTCGTGGAACTGGCTGCTGTGCGCCACAAAGAGTTGGAAGAAGCCGTGGCCGTCCTGGGCGGCGCGCTCCACACCTTCGGCTACCGCGACTCCGGCTACATCGGCGACCCGGCCAACCAGCACCCCGACGCCTTCATCAACGCCGACGAGCGCCAGGCCATCGGCCGCGTCGTCGAACTGATCCGCCATATTCGACCGCAAGTCGTCATCACCCACGACGAGACGGGCGGCTACTACCATCCCGACCACATCTTCTGCTGGAAGATCACCAGCGCCGGTTTCGCCGCCGCGGCCGACGCCACACAGTACCCGGAGATCGGCCCCGCGCCCTACCAGCCGCAGCGACTCTACTACACCGGCTTCTCCAACCGCATGGTCAAGGTCTTCACCTGGCTCATGCGCCTGCGCGGCCAGGACCCCAAGCGCGCCGGCCGCAACAAGGACATCGACTGGACGCGGATCGGCATCGAGCCGCCCCGTCTGCACGCCCACATCGACTACCGGCGCTACTGGGATGCCAAGCGCACCGCCGGCGCGGCCCACGCCAGCCAGGGCGGCGGCATGGCCCGCAGCCGGCTGCTGCCCGAACCCCTCCAGCGCCGCTACATGGCCACGGAGACCTTCATCCGCGCCTACCCGCCCGCCCCCGACGGCTTTCGCGAGCATGATCTATTTGCGGGAGTAGTTGACAGTTGACAGTTGACAGTTGACAGTTCGTGACCAATGAACCACCAACTAACAACTGCCAACTAACAACTAACAACCGAGGATGCGACAATGACATTCCGACGAGTAATGCGACTTCTGGGACTTTTGGCCGGGCTGGCTGCCGGGCTGACGGCGGCCATCGTGGCCCTGTTCGCGCGACGCATGATCGCTCCCACCCGCCAACCGCTGTGGTGCACGCCGGACGAAATGGGCCTGCCCTTTGAAAACGTCAACTTTCCGGCACGCGACAGCGTCCGCCTGTCGGGCTGGTTCATCCCCGCCGCGCGCGCCGAAGGGGGCAACGCCACGGTCATTCTGCTGCACGGCTGGGCCTGGAACCGGCTGGGCGACGCCGCCGACGACCTGCTGGCCAACTTCTCCGGCACGACGCCCGTCGAACTGCTGCGGCTGGCCCATGCCCTGCACTACGAGGGGTATCATGTGCTCATGTTCGACCTGCGCAACCACGGCGAGAGCGCCGCTCACCCGCCGGTGACGTTCGGCCAGAGCGAGGCCGACGACCTGCTGGGCGCGCTGGCCTATTTGAGCGCGCGGCCTGACGTGGATCCCGCCCGCCTGGCGGCCATCGGCTTCTCGATGGGGGCCAACGCCATCCTCTACGCCCTGCCACAGACGGATGCGCTGTGCGCGGCCATCGCCGTCCAGCCCTCCACGGCGGCCGTCTTCGCCGAGGGGTACGCCGACGACCTGCTGGGGCCGGCGGCCGGCGTCGTGCGCCCGCTGGTGGAGGCGACCTACGCCGCCGTCACCGGCGTGCCGCTGGGGGCGCTGCAACCCGCCTTCGCCGTGGCCGGGGCCGACTCCATGCGCCCGACGCCGGTGCTGTTCGTGCAGTCCAAGGCCGACCGCTGGGGTTCGCTGGCCGATGCCGCGCAGTTGGCCGCGGCCACGCCCGGCGGCGAAGGGCCGCTCTACGTCGACGGCGACCACCACTATCAGGGATACCAGTACCTCATCGAAAACCCCCGCGTCGCCGTGACCTTCTTGGAGCAGTACTTATAGGAGATCATGGCCCGGCCTGTCACCGTTCTGCGCACGAAGATCAGCCCGCCGCGAGTGGGCGCGCGCACGCTGGAGCGTCCGCGCCTGTCCGGGCTGCTGGCCGAGGCGCTCAACCACCGGCTGACCCTCATCCAGGCCGGGGCGGGCTTCGGCAAGACGACGGCTCTGGCCGGTCTGGCCGGCCGGCCGCAGCCGCTCATCTGGTACCAGTTGATGGAGGAAGACCGCGATCCGCTCGTCTTCTTGCTCCACCTGTGCCATGCCTCCCGCCTGGCCCTGCCCGACCTCAGCGACCTGCCCATCGCCCTGCTGGAGTCGTGGGACGGCACGAGCAGCCCGCTGCCCTCGACGCGCATCCTCGACGAGTGGCTCAACAGCCTGAGCGCGGCGCTGCGTGGCCCGGCGCGGCTGGTGCTCGACGACAGCCACGTCGTCGCCGCCGCGCCGGAGATCGTCCAGTTGCTCGACCGGCTGATCGGCCTGGCCCCCGACGATCTGCACGTCCTCCTGGCCGGGCGCGCGCCGTTGACGCTGCCCGGCCTGGCCCGCTGGACGGCGTGCGGCCTGGTGCTGGTCATCGACCGGGCGGCGCTGGCCTTCACCGCCGACGAGATCGCCGACCTCTTCGCCCGCGCCTACGGCTACGAGTTGACCGGCGACGAAGCGGAGCGCCTGCTGGAAGCGACCGAGGGCTGGGCCATCGCCCTGCAACTGGTGTGGCAGAGCCTGCGCGGCGGCGCGTTCGCCTCGGTCGAGGACGTGCTGTCGAATCAGGCGGCGTCGCTCGACAGCCTGTTCCACCTGCTGGCGACGGAGATTTTCGCCGGGCAGCCGGCCGACGTGCAGGCCTTCCTGCGGGCCACGTCCATCCTGCGCGTCATCACCCCCGAAGCGTGCAACGCGCTCCACAGCGAGGGACTGCCCATCGCCGACAGTGCGGCCATGCTGGCCTATCTGCGGCGCATTGACCTGTTCATGGTCGATCTGGGCGACGGCAGCCTGCGCTACCACCACATCTTTCACCACTTTCTGGAGCAACTGGCCGAGCCGGCCTCGCGCCGCGTCACCCATCTGCTGGCCGCGGCCTACTTTCAGGAGCGCGACGACCTGGGCGAAGCGCTCTATCATCTCCAGAAGGCGGCCGACATCGAGGCCACGGCCGGTGTACTCGACGGCTACGGCGCGCAACTGCTGGCCACCGGACGGCTGGACACCCTGGCCGGCTATCTGGCCGCCGTGCCGCCCGAGGTGCTGCAAGGCCACCCGGCCCTGCTCTTCTATCTGGGCGAACTGGCCCGGCTGCGCAGCCGCTTCCAGGAGGCGCTGGGCTGGTATCAGCAGGCGGAGACGGCCTGGCGCGAGCGCGCCCAGCCGGAGGGCGTCAGTCGCGCCCTGCGCGGCCAGGCCCGCGTCTACCTCGACACCGTCAACCCCAGCCAGGCCGAGGCCCTGCTGGAGCGCTCCATCCGGCTGAGCGAGGGGGTCGAAAGCCACGAGATGCGCGCCCGTCTCTACGAGTTGCTGGCCGAGAACAAGCTCAACCTGGGCCACATCGCCGAGGCCGAGAGCCTGCGCCGCCAGGCCGACGCCCTGCGCAGCGCCAGCCCGTCCGACTCGCAACTGCTCTATCGCGTCCTGTTGCGCACCGGCCGGCTGGACGAGGCGCGGCGCAAGCTGGAGGAGCGGGCTGCGGCCGAGCAAGTGACCCCCGTGCTGACGCCGCGCGCCCACCGCGAGACGCACCTGCTGCTCTCGCTGGTCTACAGCCTGCAAGGGCGCGGCCAGGACGCCCACGTCTTCGCCCGCGAGGGCGGGCGGCGCGGCGTCGATCTGCGCTCCCCCTTCGTCACCGCCGTCGGCCACTTGCGCCAGGGGCACGCGCTGGCGCTGCTGGCCGAGGGCCACAACTACGGGCCGGCGCGGGAGCAGTATGAGCAGGCCATCGCCATCAGCCGCGAGATCGCCGTGTCGCGCCTGATGGTCGAGGCCAGTTGGGGGCTGTGTCGCGCCTACGGCTACGCCGGCGACCTGGCCCGCGCCTTGCCGGCGGCCACCGAGGGGATCGAGATCGCCACCGCCGCCGGCGACGAGTGGATCGCCTCGCTGGTGCGCGTGTCGATGGGCGCGGGGCTGGCCCTGGCCGGGCGCTACGAGGCGGCGCTGGAGTGGTTGAGCCGGGCGTTGCAGGGCTTCCAGGAGTGCAGCGACTCCTTTGGGGCCTGCGCGGCGCGGCTGTGGCTGGCCGTCGTGCGCCGCCAACAGGGCAAGCTTGACCTGTTGCCGCAACTGCTGCCCGCGGCCCTGGCCGCCTGCGAGGACAACGGCTACGACTACCTGCTGACGCGGCCGACCTTCCTGGGGCCGCCCGATGAGCGCGTCTTCACGCCGCTGCTGGTGCTGGCCCGCGAACGCGGCTGGCGGGCCGAGTACGCCGGGCGGCTGCTGACCAGCCTCGGCCTGGCCCAGGCCACCCACCACCCCGGCTACCGGGTGCGCGTCTTCGCCCTGGGCGGCTTCACCGTCCACAAGGGGCAGACACCCATCGCCGCCAACAGTTGGCGGCGGGCCAAGGCGCGGCAGTTGTTCCAACTGCTGCTGACCTATCGCCACACCGCCCTGGACCGCGACCAGATTCTGGAGCACCTCTGGCCGGGCATGGAGCCGGCCGCGGCCGGGCGCAACTTCAAGGTGACGCTCAACACGCTCTACCAGGTGTTGGAGCCGGAGCGCGCGCCGGGGGCTGAGTCGGCCTTCGTCCACCGCGACGGCACAGCCTACTGCCTGCGGGCCGGGGCCGACCTGTGGCTGGATGCCGAACAGTTCACCTGCCTCATCGGTCAAGCCCGCACAGCCACAATCCCCTCTCCCCCTGGCAGAGGGCTGGGGAGAGGGTCTTCTCCCCCGCCGTCAAATGCCATGTCCCTGCTTGAAGAGGCCGTGGCCCTCTATAAAGGCGACTACCTGCCTGAAGCTATCTACGAAACGTGGGCCGCGGCCGAGCGCGAGCGCCTGGCGGTCATGTTCCTCGGCGCGGCCGACCGCCTAGCCGAGCTATACCTGGAGGCCCGGCGTTACGAGCAGGCCATCGAATTGGGCCACCGTATTCTGGCCGCCGACAACTGCTGGGAGCGCGCCTACCGCCACCTGATGATCGCCTACGACCGGCTGGGCAACCGCGGCCAGATCGCCCGCGTCTACCAGCGCTGCGTGCAGACGCTACGCGATGAACTGGACGTGGCCCCCACCGACGAAACGACCAACCTCTTTGCCCAACTGACCGCCTAGCCTGTCTGTAACTCCTCGGTAGCCGGCGTTTGCTATCTTACTAGTTGTCAGTTGACAGTTGTGAGTTGTCAGCGGCAACCGACCATTGACGCTGACAACTCACAACTGACAACTGACAACTGACAACTCCTTACTGAAAAGGTAGCTCCCTTGGAAGAGACTTCGCCCGAGATCACGTCGTTTGTCGTCCGGTTTGTCCATTCGGGGCCGCCCGAAAATGCCGCCCTGCGCGGCTCCATCCTGAACGTGCAGACCAACCAGGAGCAGCCCTTCCTGCGCTGGGAAGAGGCCGTGGCCTTCATCCGCCGCTACGTCACGCTCAGTGAAGTGGCCGGTGGTCAGTGGCCAGTGGCCGGCAATCAGACGGAGAGAGAAGAGTAGTATTCAGTGGTCAGTGGCCAGTACTGGCCACTGACCACTGACCACTGGAACAAAATGACCCGAATCGCCCAAATCCTCTCCACCGGCAGCTACGTGCCGGAACGTGTTGTGACCAACGCCGAGATCGACGCGATTCTCGGCGAAGCCACCAGCGACTGGCTGGTGGCCAATGTCGGCATCCGCGAGCGGCGCTGGATGGCCCCGGAGCAGATGACCTCTGACCTGATCGTCGAGGCGTCGCGCCGGGCGCTGGACAAGGCCGGCGTGCGGCCGGAGCAGTTGAACCTCATCATCGTCTCCACCGACACGCCCGACTACCTATCGCCGGGCACGTCGGTCGTCGTCCAGTACAAGCTGGGCGCGGTCAACGCCGGGGCCTACGACGTCAATAGCGCCTGCGCCGGCTGGGTGACGGCCCTCGACCAGGGGGCGCGCACCATCGCCACCGACAGCGCCATGAACTACGTGCTCGTCGCCGGCGGCTACGGCATGAGCCGCTTCCTCGACCTGACCGACAAGAAGACGGCCAACCTTTTCGCCGACGGGGCGGGGGCGGCCGTGCTCGGCGTGGGCGACCAACCTGGCTTCCTGGCCGGCAACCTGCTGGCCAAGGGGGAGTACCACGACGCGCTGGGCATCTATGGCGGCGGGACGTACTGCCCCAGCACGCCGGAGAACCTGGCCGCCTATGGCCCGCCGCGCGTGCAGTTCGTCAAGAAGTTCCCGCGCACCTTCAACACCGAGTACTGGCCCAAGCTCATCCAGGGCGCGCTGGACAAGGCCGGGCTGACCCTGGACGACATCGACCACTACCTGTTCACCCAGCTCAACCTGCGCACCATCGAAGCCATGATGGAGCTGCTCGGCCAGCCGCTGGACAAGGCACACTGGGTCATGGACAAGTGGGGCTACACCGGCTCGCCCTGCGTCATCATGGCCCTCGACGACGCCATCGCCAACGGCCGCGGCCCCCAGCCCGGCGAACACGTCCTCTTCTGCGCCAGCGGCGGCGGGATTAGTATGGCGGCGTCGGTTTGGCGCTGGGTCTAGGGCAGGGGCTCTCCGCCGGCCCTGAACCGGAACCTGCCGGAGGTACACTATGTACATCGGAGACTACCTCGCCCGACGCGAACTCTACTCGCCCGACCGTCTGGCCATCATCGACACGGGCAAGACGCCGGAGTGGCGGCTGACGTTCCGGCAGATGAACGGCCGCGCCAACCGCCTGGCCAACTGGCTGCGCGACGTGGCCGGTGTCGGCCGGGGCGACCGTGTGGCCATCCTGGCCCACGATGGCGTCGAGCATCTGGACACCTTCTTCGCCTGCGGCAAGCTGGGGGCGATCCACACCGCGCTCAACTGGCGGCTGCACCCACAGGAGTTGGCCGGCATCGTCGCCGCGACGACGCCCAAAGTCCTCATCTTCTCCGCCGAACTGGCCGAGAAGGTAGCTGCCCTGCAAGCGTTGCTGGTCGGCCGCCCGGAGGCCATCGCCACCTACGTTCACACTGAAGGTAACGGCGTCGGCGGCAGCGCCCACTTCGAGACGGCGCTCCAATCCGCGCCCGACACGCCGGTGACGACCGACGACCTGGAGGCCGAAGACATCGCCGCCCTCATCTTCACCGGCGGCACGACCGGCCTGCCCAAGGCGGCCCAGGTGTCGCACCGCATGATCGCCTGGAACACGCTCAACACCGTCATCCACGACGTGACCCACGACGACGTTTTCCTCAACGTCTTCCCCATGTTCCACACCGGCGGCCTGTTCGTCTACACCCTGCCGCAGATCATCTTCGGCGGCGCAACCATCCTGATGCGCCAGTTCGACCCGGCGCGGGTGCTGGAGCTGATCGAGCGCGAGCGGGTGACCATCTTCGGCGCAGTTCCTACGATGTACCAGCTCATCGCTCAGGCTCCCAACTGGGCCACGGCCGACCTTTCTTCGCTGCGCTTCTGCACCTCCGGCGGCGCGCCGCTGCCGGTGCCGCTGGTGGAGCAGTACACGCGCGAGAAGGGCATCCGCTTCAAGCAGGGTTTCGGCATGACCGAGTTCGGGCCGGGCATCTTCGCCCTGGCCCCGGAGGACGCCATTCGCAAGGCGGGCAGCATCGGCCGGCCCAACTTCTACGTCGATGCGCGCATTGTGGATGACGACAATAACTTCCTCGGCCCGGACGAGGAGGGGGAACTGGTGCTGAAGGGGCCGTCGTACTGCTCCGGCTACTTCGGCGACCCGGCGGCCAGCGCCGCGGCCGTCGACGCCCGCGGCTACTTCCACACCGGCGACGTGGCCCGCTTCGACGCCGAGGGGTACTTCACCATCGTTGACCGCAAGAAGGACATGTATATCAGCGGCGGCGAGAACGTCTACCCGGCGGAGATCGAGAAGGCGCTGTATGAGCATCCGGCGGTGCTGATGTGCGCCGTCATTGGCCTGCCCGACCCGAAGTGGGGCGAGATGGGCCGGGCGTGCGTTGTGCTGAAGCCGGGGGCGGCGGCCGACGAGGCCGAACTGCTGGCGTTCATGGCCGCCCGGCTGGCGCGCTACAAGGTGCCCCGGAGTGTCGTCTTTCGCGCCGCGCTGCCCATCTCGGCCGCGGGCAAAATCCTGAAGCGCGAGCTGCGCGACGAGTATATTGGTTTAAGCTGAAGAGGAACGCGGAAGGAGAAGAGGAGGGCAAGCTTCTCCGCGTTTCTGCCCCACTCATAGACCCGAATAGGAGGACACCATGTCATCAATTCCAACTTTGCCCGGTATTACCTCGCAGATGGTCCCCACGGGGCGCATCAACACCCACGTGCTGACCAGCGGCCCGGCCGACGGCGAGCCGGTGGTCTTCGTTCACGGCAACGCCTCGTCGGCCACGTTCTGGGAAGAGACGATGCTGGCCCTGCCGCTGCGCTTCCGGGCCATCGCCCCCGACTTGCGCGGCTACGGCGAGACGGAAGACCTGCTCATCGACTCCGCCCGCGGGGCGCAGGAGTGGGCCGAAGACCTGAAGGCGCTGTCCGACACGCTGGGCGAGCGGCCGGCCCACCTCGTCGGCTGGTCGCTGGGGGCCGCGCCGGTGCTGCAATTCGCCCTGGATTATCCCGAACTGGTGCGCTCCATCACCCTCGTCGCCCCGGTCAGCCCCTACGGCTTCGGCGGCACGAAGGACGAGAACGGCACGCCCTGCTACGACGACTTCGCCGGCTCCGGCGGCGGCGCGGTCAACCCGGAGTTCGTCCGCCGCATCGAGATCGGCGACCGCGGGGCCGACGACGCCAACTCGCCGCGCAACGTCATCAACACCTTCTACTACAAGCCTCCCTTCCGCGCCGCCCGCGAAGAGGAGTTCCTCAGCTCACTGCTGCTGGAGAAGACGGGGGCCGACCGCTACCCCGGCGACTTCGTGCCCTCGGCTAACTGGCCCAACGTCGCCCCCGGTGCGCAGGGGCCGATGAACGCCACCTCGCCCAAGAACCTGAACCTGAGCGCCATCGCCGACATGCCCCACAAGCCGCCCGTCCTGTGGCTTCGCGGCGACAGCGACCAGATCGTGGCCGACAATTCGCTGTTCGACTTCGGCACGCTGGGCATGTTGGGCGCGGTTCCCGGCTGGCCGGGGGCCGAGGTCTTCCCGCCGCAGCCGATGCTGGGCCAGACGCGGGCTGTGCTGGAGCGCTACCAGGCTAATGGCGGACGCTACCAGGAAGTCGTCATCGCCGACGCCGGCCACTCGCCCCACATCGAGCAGCCGCAAGCGTTCATGAAGGCGTTCCTGGCTTTTCTGGGAGCGTAAGAGTATGGAAACCACAGATTACACCGATTTCACAGATTAAGAGGTTTGATCCGCAGATTGGGTAGATCAGGCAGATTTCTGAACAAGAGAGTCCTTTCTTAAATCTGCCAATCTGCCAAATCTGCGGATAACATCTCTTCAAATCTGTGAAATCCGTGTAATCCGTGGTTTTTTCTCTTGTCAGGGAGGAGCCATGTACACCTTCGACTGGCTGGCCAAACAAGCCGAATTGCGGCCGGACAAGACGGCTCTGGTCGACGCGGCCACCGGGCGGCGCTTCACCTACCCCCAGTTCCACGAGCGCGCCGGACGCCTGGCCGAGTTCGTGCGCCGCGAGTGGCGGCTGGCCCCCGGCGACCGCATCGCCCTGCTGGCCCCCAACTCATCCGACTACTTTGAGATTCTGTGGGGCTGCGCCAAAGCCGAGGTCATCCTCGTCTGCCTCAACTGGCGGCTGGCCCTGCCGGAGTTGGAATACATCATGCGCGATGCCACGCCGGCGGCGCTCATCTATGACCCGGCCTTCGCCGACGTGGCGCGGGCGCTGGCCGAACGGCTGGGCCTTGAGCGGCTGATGGCCCTGGAGGCGCAGCCGCCGCCGGGCGTGGCCGCCTACGAGGCCGCGCTGGCGTCAGGGTCGGGCCGGCCGGTGGTCATGCGTCCGCGCGGGTTGGCAGAGACGTGGCACATTCTCTACACCGCCGGCACGACCGGCAAGCCCAAGGGCGTGCTGCAAACCTTCGGCATGGTCTTCTACAACGCCCTCAACATCGGCCTGGCCATCGGCCTGACCGACGCGGACGTGACGCTCAACCTGCTGCCCTGCTTCCACACCGGCGGGCTGAACATGTACACCAACCCCACCTTCCACGTCGGCGGCACGGCCATCGTGCAGAAGGCGTTCGAGCCGGGCGAGACGCTGCGCCTGCTGGCCGAGGAGGCCACGGCTATCTTTGCCGTCTCGGCCGTCTACCTGTTCCTCAGCCAGCATCCCGACTTCGAGCGCACCACGTTTCGCCGTATGCGCTCCTGGGCCGCCGGCGGCGCGCCCATCCCAACCAGCCTGCTCCAGACCTATCTGGCCCATGGTATTGAGATTCAGTTCGGCTTCGGCATGACCGAGACGGGGCCGACCGTCTTTCTCATCGAGAAGGGGGCCGACCCGTCGAAGCTTGGTTCGGTCGGCAAGCCGCAACTGTACGTCGACGTGCGCATCGTCGACCGCGACGGCCGCGACCTGCCGCCCGGCGAGCGCGGCGAGTTGCTCATCAAGGGGCCGGGCGTCACCCCCGGCTACTGGCAGCGGCCGGACGTGACCGCCGCGGCCATCGACGACGGCTGGCTCCACTCCGGCGACGTGGCCGTGCGCGACGCCGACGGCTACTACACCATCGTCGACCGCTGGAAGGACATGTTCATCTCCGGCGGCGAGAACGTCTACCCGGCTGAGGTGGAGAACGTCATCTACCAGTTGCCGGCCGTGGCCGAGGCGGCGGTCATTGGCGTAGTCGATGAGCGCTGGGACGAGGTGGGGCGAGCCTTCGTCGTCGTCCGGCCGGGGCAAGAGTTAGGCGCGGTCGAAGTCATCGCCCACTGCCAGAGTCAGCTTGCCCGCTACAAAGTTCCCAAGTCGGTCGTCTTTGTCGATAAGCTGCCGCGCAACGCCGCCGGCAAGGTCGTCAAGGATGAGTTGCGGCAGATGGACGCCGGGAGATGAAACTAATCGTCGGCGAAACAATAACCCGCCCGCTGTCGTTCACACAGGCGCAGTTCGACCGCTTCGCCGCCCTCAGCGGCGACGACAACCCCATCCACGTCGATCCCGACTTCGCGGCGCGGACGCGCTTCGGCCGCACCGTGGCCCACGGCATGTTCCTCTACGCCAACGTCCGCCGCGCCCTGGGCGAGATCGCGCCGGGGGCCAGCCAGGCGGAGCAGTCGTTGCTTTTCCCCGCGCCGACCTTCACCGACGAGCCGCTCCAGTTGCGACTGACTGTAAACGAAGTGACCGGCGATGGGCAGATTCGTGTAGTGACGGAGTTGATCAAGAGCGACGGCCGTTTTGGCTGCCAGGGCGAGGCCGTGCTTCAAATGGGTTGGCCGGCCACGCTGCCGGCCGTGGCCGATGCCGGGTCGCAGGAGCCGGTCGAGTGGCGCGGGCTGGCCGTGGGGCAGTCGGCCTCGCTCGTCCGCGCCTACACCGCCACCGACCTGGCCGAGTACTGCGACCTGCTGGGCGAGACGAACCCGCTCTTTGTCGACGCCGCGCACGCCCGCCGCAGCGGCCTGCGCGACACGCCGCTGCCCGGGCCGCTGCTGGGGGCGCTGTTCTCCTGCCTGTTGGGCACGCGGCTGCCGGGGCGGGGGACGAACTGGTTGAAGCAGCGCCTGTTGCCGCGCCTGCCTGTCTATCCCAGCGACGAACTGGAGGCTCACGTCCAGATCACCCGCATTCGGCCGGACAAGGCCCTGGTCAATCTGCGCACCTGGGTCGTCGCTGCGGGCGAGACGGTGTGCGATGGGGAGGCGTTGGTGTGGGTGGGGGATCAAGAGGGATGAATCGCAAATTCTGCGCAGGGGCGGGGGGGGGGCCCGGAGGGGGGGGGGGAAGGGGGGGGGGGGGGGGGGGGGGGGGGCAGGATTGGCATGTCCGCCCCTACGCATAATTAACGTTATCCTTCGAGATGTCACATAGCGGTGGTGGAAACTCCCTACCGGCAAGGAGACACAATGCCTGCAATCCAAGCTAACGATCTGACCCTGTATTACGAACTCCACGGCCCGGCCGACGCGCCGGTGCTGGTGCTCAACAACGGCATCCTGATGAACGCCGCCGCGTCGTGGGCCTTCCAGACGCCGGCCCTGTCGCGCCACTTCCGCCTGCTGCAATACGACTGCCGCGGGCAGGGGCAGTCCGACCACCCCGACGCGCCCTACACGATGGAACTCCACGCCGCCGACCTGGCCGCGCTGCTCGACGCCCTGGCCATCGACCGCGCCCACATCGCCGGGGCCTCCTACGGCGGCGAGGTGGCCCAGGCGTTCGCTCTGGCCTGGCCGGAGCGCGTCCGCAGCCTGATCCTGATGAACACGGCCAGCGAGTTGGGGCCAGAGCTGCGAATCACGGCCGAGAGCTGGCGCGACGCCGCCCGCCGCGGCGACGCCGAGGCGTTCTTCAACATCACCGTGCCCTGGAACTTCTCGCCCCAGTTTATCCGCGACCATCCGGCGCTGCTGGCCGACGCGCGGCGGCGCTACACCCTGCTCGACTTCCCGGCCGTGGCCCGGCTGTGCGACTGCTTCCTGGGCGTGGAGTTCACCGCCCGGCTGGGGGAGATCAAGGCCCCAACGTGCATCATGACCGGCGAACTGGACTTGCTCAAAGGCCCGACCTACGCTCACATCCTCAAGGCCGGCATTCCCCACGCCGAACTGCATATCCTGCCCGGCGCCGGCCACGCCTCACCGTGGGAGAGGCCGGAGGAGTTCAACACTGTCGTCCTTGGCTTCCTGGCCAAGCAGCCGTAACCGGCCCGTAACCCGTGGATGCTACAAAGGGGTTATCGGTTTAACAGGGATTAGGGGATAGGGATTAGGGATTAGGGAAAAGCGCACTCTTGCCTAATCCCTAATCCCTATCCCCTAATCCCCTAACAAGGAGGTAGGTATGCGCTTACAGGGTAAGGTGTGTCTCGTCACCGGCGGCGCGGCGGGCATCGGCCGGGCCACGGCCGAACGCTTCGCCGAAGAGGGCGCGACCGTCGTCATCTGCGACCTGAACGAAGAGCAGGGGCAGGCCACGGCCGCGGCCATCGGCCCGGCGGCGTCGTTCTACAAGGTCAACGTCGCCGACCGGCAGGCGGTGCAGACGTGGGTGGACGGGGTCGTGGCCCAACACAGCCGCGTTGACGTGCTGGTCAACAACGCCGGCGTGCTGCGCGATAGCACGCTGGTCAAGGTCAAGGACGGCGAACTGGTCAAGCAGATGTCGGAGGCCGACTTTGACCTGGTCATCGCCGTCAACCTGAAGGGCGTCTTTAACTGCACCCAGGCCGTCGTGCCGCACATGATCCGCCAGGGCGGCGGCGTTATCCTCAACGCCTCGTCCATCGTCGGGCTAGACGGCAACTTCGGCCAGACCAACTACGTCGCCACGAAGGCCGCTGTCATCGGCATGACCAAGGTCTGGGCGCGCGAACTCGGCCGCGCCGGCATCCGCGTCAACGCCATCGCCCCCGGCTTCACGGCCACTGAGATGGTCACCGCCATGCCGGAGAACGTGCTGGCGGGCATGAAGGGACGCACGCCACTGGGCCGCCTGGGTGAGCCGCGCGACATCGCCAACGCTTACCTCTTCTTGGCCTCCGATGAGGCCTCGTTCATCACCGGCGAAGTGCTGCGCGTGGACGGCGGCATCGTCGTCGGCACATAAGATAGGGATTAGGGGTTAGGGATTAGGGATTAGGGGAGAGCGTTCTTCCCCTAATCCCTAATCCCTAATCCCTAACCCCTGGCCCGCAATATGACTAACGACCTCTATCCCACGCTCGTCGGCGACCTGCTGAGTAAGCGCGCCGAACTGACCCCGGAGCGCGTCGGCCTGCTCGACACCGAAACGGGAGTGGCCTACACCTACCGCGAGTTGAACGCCCGCGCCAACCGGCTGGCCAACTGGCTGCGCGGGCTGGGCGTTGCGAAGGGCGACCGCGTGGCCATTCTGGCCCAGAACAGCATCGTCTACGTGGATTTGCTCTATGGCCTGGCCAGGCTCGGCGCGATCCTGGCCCCGCTCAACTGGCGGCTGACGGCGCGCGAACTGAGCTACATCGCCGCCGACACGCAGGCCAAGGCCATCATCTGCGGCCCGGAGTACGTTGAGTTGCTGGCCGACTTGTGCCGCGAGGTGGAGTTCCCCATCGTCATCGGCATTGAGGGCGCTCCCATCGCCGGGGCGCTGTCGTACGAAGAGGGCGTGGCTGCGGCTGATGAGGCTGAGCCGGAGTGCCCATCTCTGACCGGTGAGGACATCTGCTGCATCCTCTACACCTCCGGCACCACCGGCCGCCCCAAGGGGGCCATGCTACCCCACCGCCAGATCGTGTGGAACTGCATCAACACGGCCATCAGTTGGGGGCTGCGCGCCGACGACGTCTCGCCGATCATGACGCCCATGTTCCACGCCGGCGGGCTGTTCGTCTTCCTGACGCCGCTGTTCTACGTCGGCGGCAAGATCGTGCTGGCCCGCGGCTTCGACAGCGAGGGGTCGCTGGCCCTCATCCAGCGCGAGGGCTGCACCATCGTCCTGGGCGTGCCGACGCTGTTCCAGATGTGGATGAACAGCCCGTCGTTCGCCGCGGCCGACTTCAGCAGCGTGCGCGCCTTCCTCAGCGGTGGCGCGCCCTGCCCGCCGTCGCTCATCCGCGCCTGGCGCGCGGCCAAGGGGGGCGTGCTGCGCCAGGGGTATGGCCTGACCGAAGTCGGCGTCAACTGCTTCACCATGACCGATGAGGAGTCGGCCCGCGTCGTCGGCTCCGTCGGCAAGCCCATCTTCCATAGCCGGATGCGCATCGTCGATGGCGACGGCCGCGACGTGGCCCGCGGCGCGACAGGGGAGCTGATCATCTGGGGGCCGCACGTCTGCGCCGGCTACTGGCGCAACCCGGAGGCCACGGCCAAGTCCTTGCGCGACGGCTGGTTCTACACCGGCGACATGGCCCGCCAGGACGCCGAGGGGTTCTACTACCTGGCCGGGCGCTACAAGGACATGATCATCAGCGGCGGCGAGAACGTCTACGCCGCCGAGGTCGAGACGGTCTTCCTGGAGCACCCGGCCGTGGGCGAGGCGGCCCTCATCGGCCAGCCGGACGAGAAGTGGGGCGAGGTGGGGCTGATGGTCGTCGTCACCCATCCCGGCCGCACCGCGACCGAGGAGGAGCTTCTGGCCTTCTGCCGCGAGCGCCTGGCCCGCTACAAAGTCCCCAAGCGCGTCATCTTCGCCGACTCACTGCCCTACTCGCCCTATGGCAAGGTAATGAAGAGCGAACTGCGCGAGAAGTATGGCAGTTGACAACTGCATTTATGTCAAGGAGAAACCATGCCCACCATCGCCACCAACGGCATCAACCTCTACTACGAACTGCACGGCAGCGGCCCGGCCCTGGTGCTCATCCCCGGTCTGGGCTACAACGGCTGGATGTACAGCCACATGATCCCCGGCCTGGCCGAGCATTTCCAGGTCATTAGCATCGACAACCGCGGCTCCGGCCTGAGCGACAAGCCGGCCGGCCCCTACACAGCCCAAATGCTGGCCGCCGACGTCATCGGCCTGCTCGACGCCTTCGACCTGCCCAAGGCCCACATCGTCGGCCACTCGATGGGCGGCTTCATCGCTCAGGCTTTGGCCATCGACTACCCGGATCGGGTGGATAGGCTGGTGCTGTCGGCCACCAACTTCGGCGGGCCGCATCACGTACCCATCACCCCGCCGGCAATGGCCGTGCTGACCGACGTCAGCGGCGACCCCATCGAGCGGCTGCGGCGGGGCATCGTCATCAGTACCGCGCCGGGCTTCGCCGAGAGCCAACCCTGAGTTCATCGAGTCCTGGGTGCAGTACCGCGTGGCCCATCCCATCGACCCGGCCGGTTATCAGGCCCAACTGGCCATCGGCCTGGGGCTGCTGAGCGAGGCGGCGTCGTTTGAGCACAAACTCGGCCGCGTCACTGCCCCGACGCTCGTCCTGTTCGGCGAGCACGACGCCGTCGTCCCGCCGGGCAACGCCGAACTGCTGGCGGCCAGGCTGCCCAACGCGCGGGTCGAGATTCTGCCCAATGCCGGCCACGTCTTCCCGTTCGAGACGCCGGAGGCCGCCAACCAGGCCATTACCCGGTTCCTGCTGGAGTAGACCTGTAACCGAACAGTAACCGGGGCGTGCTATAAGGGGAAGACGGTGGCCCTGTTATTCGCAACCAGCTTCGGCCGGTTGCGCCTGGCAGCGGCGGATTTGGGGGGCAGGGGGACACCGGTCTAATGACCAAGGGGGGGGGGGGGGGGGGGGGGGGGGGGGCCGAGGGCGGATGGGCATCCCGTCTGCAAACAGGCCTGGCCGCTTGTCCGCCCCTACCCGTCATTTAATTGTAAGTACGCAACATCCCACCGGCTGGCAACCGCCGACCCTGTGTGAACCGCCGTATCCTGTGCAAGTCTGAGTTTGGAGGAGAGTGATGAAAAACCGTCGAATGCTGTTGATCGTTTTGTCTCTGTTGACCGTGCTGGCGCTGACCCTCAGCGCCTGCGGCGGCACGACCGCCGAGCCGGAAACGGTCGCCACCGAGGCCCCGGCCGAGGAAGCGACCGAGGCCGTTGTTGAAGAGCCGACCGAAGCTCCGGCCGAAGAGCCGACTGAGGAAGTGGCTGAGGAACCGACCGAAGCCCCGACCGAGGAAGTCGCCGAGGAGCCGACCGAGGCCCCGGCTGAGGAGCCGACCGAAGAAGCCGCGGCCGAGGGCGAGCAGCCCTTCGCCGGCGAGGAACTGGTCATCGGCCTGATGACCGACAAGTCGGGCGCGCTGGCCATCTACGGCCCCAGCCAGACGCAGGGCTTCTACCTGGGTCTGGAGTACGCCACCGAAGGCACGATGGAAGTGGCCGGGCGGCCCATTCGCGTTGTCGAGATGGACAACAGCAGCGACCCGGACACGGCCGTGACCCAGGCCCGCGAACTGATCGAGGCGGAAGGGGCCGATATTCTGATCGGCAACATCAGCTCCAGCGCCGCCCTGGCGACCATCCCGGTGGCTGAGGAGAACGACATCATCTACATCGCCGAGCCGGCCGCGGCTCCGGCCATCACGGCCGAGAACTTCAGCCCCAACACCTTCCGCACCAGCCGCACCAGCGTTCAGGACGCGCTCGTCATGGGCAGCGGTCTGCTGGGCATGGGCGAGACCTTCGTCCAGATCGCGCCGGATAACGCTTTCGGCATCGGCTCGGCCTGCGCCTTCTACGCCATCGTCAGCGGCGGCGGCGGCCAGTTCACCACCAACGACACCGCCGAGGGTTGCGGCACGGTCTACGCGCCCATCGAGACGACCGACTTCACGTCCTACATCAACCAGATTCTCGACTCCGGCGCCGACGTGCTGATCGTCTCCTGGGCCGGCGCGGGCTTCGCGCCGATGTTCCAGCAGATGAGCCAGTTGGGCGTCTTCGATGAGATGACCGTCGGCACGGGCGTGGGCGACAACCAGACGCTGGCCGCCGGCTACGCTGACGCGCTAGGCGTGGTGGGCATCCAGGTCTACCACTTCACCCTGCCCGACAACGAGATCAATGACTGGTTGGTCGAGCGCCACATGGAAGAGTACGGCACGCCGCCCGACCTGTGGGCTGCCGGTGGCATGATGGCGGCCATCATGGCCGTCGAAGGGCTGGAGGCCACCAACGGTGACGCCGGCGCCGAGGCGCTGCGCACCGTCTACGAGGACAACTTCTCGTTCGAGGGGCCGAAGGGCACGACGACGATCCGCGGTTCCGACCACGTCGCCTTGCAGACACTGTACTTCGTGCGCGTCACCAGCGTGACCGACCCGGAGTTCCGCTTCGTCGAGCTGGTCGAGGAGTTCGGCCCGGAACGGACCGAGCCGCCGTGCAACCTGGTCGACGCCTACGCCGACCGCTGCACGCCGTAAAGTTTGATTGAAGAAATGCTCACGCAAAGACGCAACGAACGCTAAGTAAGAAAGCTTTTAAGCTTGGCGGACTTTGCGTCTTTGCGTGAGACCTCTCATCATGGACGATTCAACGATTCTGGAAACGAGGGACCTGCGTAAGCAGTTCGGCGGGCTGGTGGCCGTGGCCGGGGTCAGCATGAAGGTGCGCGCCCACACGTTGCACACCATCATCGGCCCCAACGGCGCGGGCAAGACGACCTTCTTCAACCTGCTCAGCGGCAACATCCGGCCGACCAGCGGCCAGGTGCTGTTCAAGGGCCAGGACATCACCGACCGCCCCGCCCACCGCCGGGCGCACCTGGGCATCGGCCGCTCCTTCCAGATCACCAACGTCTTCCCCACCCTGACCGTCCTGGAGAACGTGCGGCTGGCGGCCCAGGCCGTCGGCGGCGACAGCTACAAGTTCTGGCAGCACCACCGCCACTTCCGGCAGTACGAAGAGCGCGCCGCGGCCATCGTCGCCCAGGTGGGGCTGGCGGGGCAGGCGGCGCTGCCGGCCCGCCTGTTGCCCCACGGCGGCAAGCGCAAGCTGGAGCTGGGCATCCTCCTGGCCGCCGACCCCGACCTGCTGCTGCTCGATGAGCCGACGGCCGGCATGGCCCGCGAGGAGATTCCCATGCTCATGGAGGTCATCCAGAGCATCCGCGATGCCGGCAACAAGACGATCATCCTGGTCGAGCACAAGATGGACCTGGTCATGAACGTCTCCGACCGCATCTCGGTCATGCACCAGGGGCAACTGCTGGCCGAAGGCACGCCGCTGGAGATCGCCGGCAATAAGGTGGTGCAGGCGGCGTATTTGGGCGATTTGTATGGGGATTTGACTGGGGAAATAGGGGCCAGGGGCTAGGGACTAGGGGCCAGGGAAGAGCATCCTGGCACTGGGGTTTGGTGACGATGACAGAGAAGGGCGGCAACGTTCTGGAAGTCAGGAATATTCAGACCGACATCGGCCAGTTCCACATATTGGACGGCGTGTCGGTCGAGGTGCCGGCGGGCAGCATCACCGTGCTGCTGGGGCGCAACGGCGCGGGCAAGACGACAACGCTCAAGTCAATCATCGGCCTGACGCCGCCGCACCACGGGGCCGTTGTGTTGCGCGGGCGCGAGATTCAGGGCGAGCCGGCCTACCGCATCGCCGCCCGCGGCATCGGCTACGTGCCCGAACACCGCGCCATCTTCCGCGACCTGTCGGTCGAGGAGAACCTGCGCATCGCCGAGCGCCAGCCGGGCGATCTGAACCGGCGCGCGGAGTTCATCTATGGCCTGTTCCCCGACCTCAAGCGCCTGACCAAGCTACCCGGCGGCAACCTCTCCGGCGGCCAGCAGCAGATGTTGGCCGTAGCCCGCGCCCTGGTGGCGGAGAACGAGCTGCTGCTCATCGACGAGCCGAGCGAGGGGTTGGCCCCGGTCATTATCGAGCAGATGATCGAGGCCATCCGCCAGCTTTCGGCCCACACCACTGTGCTGCTCGTGGAGCAGAACTTCATCATGGCCAGCCAGTTGGCCGATCGCTACACCATCATCGAGACCGGCCGCTCGGTGAAGAGCGGCCTGATGGCCGACCTGGTCAAAGACGAGGCGACGATCCAACGCTATCTGGGAGCCGCCTAAGGGAGCCGCTATGACTTCGATTTGGAAGAACAACCGCGGCCTGTTGATCATCGTCGCCGTGACGGTCGTTGTGCTGGCCGGTGTCCTCCAGAGCATGGAGCCGAAGGTCTGGATGTCGATCATGCTGTCCGGGGCCACGCTGGCGGCGCTCTACTTCCTGGTGGCCTCGGGCCTGTCGCTCATCTTCGGCCTGATGGACGTGTTGAACTTCGCCCACGGCGTCTTGTTCGTGCTGGGGGCCTACGTCGGCCTGTCGACGTTCATGAACCCACGCCTGCTGTTCAACACCCTGCCCTTCTTCTTCGTCCTCATCGCCGGCGTCTCCCTGGCCCAGCACTTCGGGCGCAACTTCTGGCATCGCCTCCACACCCCGCGCGGCCGGCAAATCGCCACGGTCGTGTTGCTGCTGGTCGGGGCGGGCATCATTCTGCTGGCCATGCGTGACTTCCCTATTCGCGCCCTCAACGCCTTCAGCATCACCGCCGTCGGCGGCGCGGTGACCACGGCCAACGCTCAGGAGCCGATGGCCACCATGCTGCAACGGGTGACGCTGATGCTGCTGGCCGGGCTGCCCATCGGCCTGCTGCTGGCCCCCAAGGAAGTGAAGGACGAACTGCCGCTGCGGCCGGTATGGCAGACGCTGCTCATCGCCGCCATCGCCGCGGCCATCGGCTACGCCCTGCTGCTGGTGCGCGACCCCGGCGAGACGTTCCTGCTGGCCATGTCGCCCGACATGCGCTTCCTGCTGGCCATCATTTTGGGCACGCTGGCCGGGGCGCTGGCCGGCGTGGCCATCGAGACGGCGCTCATCCGGCCGTTCTACGGCAACCCGGTGACGCAACTGGTGTTGACGCTGGGCCTGAGTATCGCCGGTATCGACCTCATCGAGGCCGTGTGGGGCGAAGAGGCCAACCCGCCCATGCCGCCGCCGTCGCTCTTCGCCGGCGGCTGCCGCTCTGAGTCGTTCGCCTCCTGGTTCAGCGAGCACTGCCAGTCGATCGACGTGTTCGGCCGTGCCTTCCCGACCTATCGCCTGTTCATCATCATCATCGGCATCGCCGTCTTCATCGCCGTCGGCCTGCTGCTACGCCGCACGCGTATCGGCATGATCATCCGCGCCGGCGTGCAGGACAGCGAGATGGTGCAGGCGCTGGGCATCAACGTGCGGCGGGTGTTCACCTTCGTCTTCGCCCTGGGGTCGGCCCTGGCGGCGATGGGTGGCGTCATCGCCGCGCCCTATCTGGGCGTCTTTCCGGCCATGGGCGGCATCTTCCAGTTGCAGGCGTTCATCGCCGTGGTCATCGGCGGCATGGGCAGCTACGTCGGCGCGGCCGTGGGCACGATCATCCTCGGTATGGCGCGGGCCTTTGGCGATCACTTCGTCGCCGCGGGGATTGACCTGCCGTTCATTGACACGATCATCAAGGGCAGCCCGGCCATTGCCCGCGCTTCGACGGTGTTGATTATGGCCATTGTGCTGCTGGTGAAGCCGGCGGGTATTTTTGGGAAGAAGGAGGGGGCCGGGAGGGAGCGCCCTCTCCCTAACCCTCGGGGGAGGGGAAGGCCCCCCCCAGGGCGAGGGAACTGGTGGAAATGTATGGAAAGTACCGCGACTCTATCGGCTAAGAGCATGACCCGTCAACGGTTGGGGCAGTGGTGGCCCTACCTGCTGGTGCTGGCCTTCCTGGTGCTCTTCCCGGCCATCGCCGCGCTGACCATCGGCGACGCGACGGCCGTGGAGCCGGGCGCAAGCCTGGTGGAGCAACTGGCCCAGCGCGCCGAGAGCGGCTATGCCAAGTTCTGGCAGGGCATGATCATCCAGATGCTCATCCTGGGCATCTTCGCCATGAGCTATGACCTGCTGCTGGGCTACACCGGCATCCTGTCCTTCGGCCACGCCATGTTCTTCGGCACCGGCGGCTACGCGATGGCTATTCTCATCGGCCGTAACTTCAACTGGCCGTTCGGTCTGGCGCTGATCGCCGTGGTGGTCATCGCCCTGATCCAGAGCGTGGTCTTCGGCGTGCTGTCGTTGCGCGTCAAGGGGGTCTATCTGGCGATGGTCACGCTGGCCTTCGCCGAGATGTTCTTCATCCTGGCCGAGGCGGGCGACTTCCGCGCCTACACCGGGGCCGACGACGGGCTGCACGGCTTCCCCGTGCCCGGCTATCTGAGCGCCACCGACCACCGCACGCGCTTCTACTATCTGGCCCTCGTCTTCTTTATCGCCGTCTTCCTGATGACCAAACGCCTGGTCGACTCGCCCACCGGCCGGGTGATGATCGCCAGCCGCGACAACGAGAACCGGGCGACGATGATCGGCTACAACACGTTCTGGTTCAAGCTGATCGCCTTTGTCGCCGCCGGCGTCTTCGCTGCCCTGGCCGGGGCGCTGTTCGCCCTCTACAACGTCAGCGTGACGCCATCGCTGCTGAGCGTCGGCCGCACCATCGACGCCCTGGCCATGACCATCATCGGCGGCGTGGGCACGCTGGTCGGGCCGGTTATCGGCGCGGCCATCATTCAGTTGCTCGGCTACTGGCTGGAGCGCTGGTTCGGCGCGTCGTGGACGCTCATCTACGGCATCATCTTCATGCTGATCGTCATCTTCCTGCCCTATGGTATTGTCGGCACCTTCCGCGCCCGCTCCCTGCGCCTGCGCGAAGGGTGGCAGCGCTGGCGCAACCAACTTCGCAGTTGATCGCGGCGCGTGGCGACCGGGCGGACGGGAGTCCGCCCGGTCGCCACGCGCCGAATGAGACTAATCCGCGGCGAAGAGGAAGGCTTCTTCTTCGGCCGGTTCTTCCTCGACTGGCTCGCCCGCCGCGCCCTTGCGGCGGAACTGGCTGCGGTAGAGTTCAGCATAGCGCCCGCCCGCGGCCAGCAGGCTGTCGTGCGTGCCCCGCTCGATGACCTGCCCGCCATCCAGGAACAGCACCTGGTCGGCGTGGCGGATGGTGCTCAGGCGGTGGGCGATGACGAAGCTCGTCCGCCCGCGCAGCAACTCCTCCAACGCCCGCTGAATCTCCCGCTCGGTGCGCGTGTCCACGCTGCTGGTGGCCTCGTCCAGAATGAGGATGCGCGGATTGATGAGGGCCACGCGGGCGATGGCCAGCAGTTGGCGCTGCCCCTGGCTCAGGCCGGAGCCGCGCTCGCCCAGCACCGTCTGGTAGCCGTCGGGCAGCCGCTCGATGAAGGCGTCGGCGTGCGACAGTCTGGCCGCGGCCATGACTTCGTCGTCGGTCGCTTCCGGCCGGCCGTAGCGGATGTTGTTCAGCACCGTGTCGCTGAACAGGAAGGTGTCCTGGAGCACGATGCCGATCTGCCGCCGCAAGCTCTGCTGGGTCACGTCGCGCAGGTCGTGGCCGTCGATGGTGATGGCCCCGGCCGTCGCGTCCCAGAAACGCGGCAGCAGGTTGATGATCGTCGTCTTGCCCGCGCCGGTGGGGCCGACGATGGCCACCGTCTGGCCCGGCCGGGCCTCGATGTCCACCCCGCGCAGGATCGGCTCGCCGGGGTTGTACTCGGCCCACACGTCGCGGTAGACGACGTGGCCGTCGATGGCCGGCATCTCGATAGCGTCGGCCTTGTCGGTGATCTCCACCGGCTCGTCGAGCAGGCCGAAGATGCGCTCCGCCCCGGCCACGGCGCTTTGCAGCGTGGCCCACTGGGTGGCGATCTGCTGCACCGGGCGGTTGAACTGCTGGGTGTAGCCGATGAAGGTGATGATCAGGCCGACCGAGATGGCCCCGCCCAGCGCGCCGGTGCTGTTGAGCAGCAGCAGGCCGCCGACGCCGGCCACAACGGCCAGGCTGACGTAGCTCAGCGCCTCCAGCGTTGGGCCGAGCGCGCCGGTGAAGGCCTGGGCGCGGATGTTGGCGTCGCGGTTGGCGGCGTTGCTCTCGCGGAAATTCTGGATGTTCTCATCCTCGCGGCTGAACGCCTGCACCTCGCGCACGGCGGAGATGCTCTCCTGCAAGTCGGCGTTGACGTTGCCGATCTGCTGCCGCGCCCGGCGGAACGCCTTGCGCGCCTGGCCGGAGAACCAGCGCGTGGCGAAGAACATCAGCGGCAGGGTGATGAGGCTGATCAGGGCGAAGGGTGCGTTGAGCCGCATCATGACCCACACCGTCCAGACGATCTGCAGCGCGCCCTGGAGCACGGAGATGAGGCCGAAGCCGATGACCTGTTGCAGCGTGTCGCTGTCGTTGGTGAAGCGGCTCATCACGTCGCCGGCCTCGTGCTTGCCGAAGTAGCCCAGCGACAAACGATGGACGTGGGCGAAGACCCTGGCCTGCAAATCGCGCAGGACGCGGTAGCCCGACAGGGCCATCAGGTAGAACATCAGGCCGCTCAGGATGGCGCTGCCGACGTAGAGTCCGGTGATGAGCAGGATGAGGCCGCCCAGGCCAGTGAGCGTCTCGGCCGCCGTGGCGTCGAGGCGCGGCGTGGTGTACCAGCAGTTGCCGAACGCCTCATCGCCGCCCCCGGCCGACAGCAGTTGGCCCAGACCGCCGGCAGCGTCGCCGGCGGCGGTCGCCGCGGTGAACGGGCTGAGGTAGCAGTCCACCGCCTGCCCGGTCAGGTTGGGGATGAGGACTTGCATGTAGGTGCTGCCGATGATCAACAGAGCGACCAGCAGTAGCGATAGCGTATAGGGGCGGAAGTAGCGCCACAAGCGGCCGAGCGTCGCCCCGGCGCTGCGGGCCTTGCTTGTCTCGGCGGCGAATCGTTGGGGATGATCCATCATGGTGTGTTCTCTCCAAGCAGGGACCAGGGGCTAGGTTCCAGGGGCCAGGGAAGAACGCTCTTCCCTGGCCCCTGGAACCTGGAACCTGTGACCTAGTTCTTGACATCCTCCGCCAACTGCGAATGGTAAATGTCGGCGTAGACGGGGCTGTCTTCCATCAACTCCTCGTGCGTGCCGCGGGCGACGACGTTGCCCGCTTCGAGGACGAGGATCTGGTCAGCGTTGAGCACAGTGCTGATGCGCTGGGCGATGACGAAGCTGGTGCGCCCCTTCATCAACGTGTCGAGCGCCTTCTGAATCTCGTACTCGGTGTTCAGGTCCACGCTGCTGGTGCTGTCGTCCAGGATCAGGATGTGGGGGTCGAGCAGCAGGGCGCGGGCGATGGCTACGCGCTGCTTCTGGCCGCCGCTGAGGGTCGCGCCGCGCTCGCCGACGGGCGTGTCGTACCCCTGCGGGAAAGCGGTGATGAAGTCGTGGGCGGCGGCGGCCTGGGCGGCGGCGATGATTTCGGCGTCGGTGGCGTCGGGCCGGCCGAAGGCGATGTTGTCGCGGATGGTGCCGCTGAACAGCACCGTCTCTTGCAGGACGATGCCGATGTGCTGGCGCAGGCTCTCCAGCGTCAGGTCGCGCACGTCGTGGCCGTCGATGAGCACCTGCCCCTCGCTGACGTCGTAGAAGCGGGGAATCAGGTTGATGATGCTGCTCTTGCCGCTGCCGGTTGCGCCCAGCAGGGCCACCGTTTCGCCCGGCGCGGCGCTGAAGCTGATGTCGCTCAGCACCGGCTCGCCGCCGGCGAAGTAGCGGAAGGTGACGTCGCGGAACTCGACGCGCCCCTCGACCGCGGCCAGGTCTATCGCGCCCGGCTTGTTCTCCACGTCGTTCTTGGCGTCCATGATCTCGAAGATGCGCTCGGCGCTGGCTCCGGCCTGGGCCATCAGGGAGATGATGAAGCCCAGTTGGCCCATGGGGATGAAGACGTAGATCAGGTAGAGGCTGAACTTCTGCCACTCGCCCAGCGTCAGAGTGCCGCCGATGATCTGCCGGCCGCCGAAGTAGAGCACGGCCGCCTGGCCCAGGTTGGCGATTAGGAAGATGAACGGGAACAGGAAGGAGAAGATGCGGTTGACCTTGACGCGCTGCTCCAGCAGGGAGTCGATGCTGTCGTGGAAGCGCTTCTCCTCACGCGCCTCGCTGGTGAAGGACTTGACCACCTTCAGCCCGGCCAGGTTCTCCTGCAACGTCGTGTTGACCCGGCCGAGGCGCTTCTGCACCTCGACGAACAGCGGCTGGGCGATGGCCCCGAAGCCCATGAAGATGAGCAGGGCCAGCGGCAGAATAGGCAGGACGACCAGCGTCAGCCGGGCGTTGGTCAGCATCAGGATGATCAGCGTGCCGCCCAGCAGGATGAGCGCCTGCAGGGCCATCAGCAACCCCTGGCCGATGAAGACGCGCAGACGTTCCACGTCATCGGTGGCGCGGATCATCAGTTGGCCGGTGCGGTTGCGGTCGTGGTAGCTGAAGCTGAGGCGCTGAATCTTGGCGAACAGATCGTTGCGCAGGTCGAAAGCGATGTTTTCGGATAGGGCCTGCGACATGAAGTTCTGGCCGAAGGCGAAGACGCCGCGGGCCACGGCGAACAGGACGATGATTAGCGTCGCCGTCACCAGCACGCTGGGCGCGTTGTCCAGTTGCGCCTGGGCCGAGGTCAGGTCTAGCCCCAACTGTTGCGCGGCGATGGCCTGGACGTTGGCCGGCAACGACAGGATGCCCTGGTTGGTGGCGTTGGTAACGATGGTGTCGATGATGCGCTGCACCAATTGCGGCACGACGAGTTGCGCCGCCGTGGCGATGATGAGCGACAGTGTCGCGCCAATGGTCAGGCGCGGATAGCGCAAGAGATAGCGCAGGCTGCGGCCGAGCGAGGCCAAATTCGGCCGCCCCATCCGGCGTTTGGCCGGCGCGGCGGGCGCTCTACTGGCTAGTTGCATGGAATCCTCCGTGTGGTGGCGTCTTCTGTTCCTTGTAGGATTGGGCGCAGTGATTGAGTTTTTGCAGCAGGCCGCCGAGCGTTTCCATCTCCTCGGCGCTGAAGGCGGCAAAGATGTGGTCGACGAACTGCATGTGGCTGTTGGCGTGTTGGCGGACGCGCTGCCGGCCGGCGTCGGTCAGGGCGATGTTGAAGCGCCGCCGGTCGTTGTCGTCCAGACGGCGCTCGATCAGGCCGTCGTCTTCCAGGCTGCGGATGAGGGCGCTGACCGTGTTGCGCCCTGTGCCCTGTTGCGCGCTGATCGCCGATGGGTTCATGCCGTCGCTGTTGCCCAGCCACTCGTCAAACAGCAGGCTCATCAGCACGCGATACTGGGCGTAGGAGAAGCCGGCCTCGTTGAGACTGGCCTCGCCCAGGCGGTACATCTGGTGCGATACCTGTCGCAACTGATCCATCAGGCGTGTCGCCCCCGGGTCGCCCTTGGAGTAGAGCGACTCGGCAAACGCCTTCAGTTGTTCGACGCGTTGTGGGTCTATGTCCTGAATTATCGTCATGCGTACATCTTTATTCGACCGCGAAATATACAGCTACGAATTGTACGCAACCGAACTAAATTGTCAAGACCCTGTAGCACAGGATTCATCCCGGGCGCCGCCCCCGGCACCCAAAACCCAGGGGAGGAATTTTGGGCTTTCGCGGGGCGGCAGGATAAGCCTGGCCACCGGCGGGGTCGAACGCGCTATCATTGTCTTCAGAACAGTTACGGGAGTTAATCACAGGTATGGATACACAGACCGAGTCATACGGCTTCAAGGCCGAAATCCACAGCCCACATTCTGCCCACGCTACAAAGCCGACTTCCGCGCGACTGCCACCCACCCGCGCGAGGCCTGACCACAGCCGGCCGCACCCCGCGGCGGGGCCCCGGAGGCGGCCAGGGCGGGGGGGCCGAGGCGCCGCCAGGTGCGCCGGCCGCACCAGACCACACCCCCCAGAGCTGCCAACGCCTGGCGGCTGCGGCAGATCATCAAGAAGCACCGACTATGCGCCCCATTCGTCGATGGCGTGGTCGATTCCGAAGACCTGCCGCTCAACGTCAGCCGCGAGACGGTGCAGAACAACCGGCTGATGGGCCAACTGGGCAAGACGATCAAGGGGCGCGTGTTGCGCGAACTGAAGAAGCTGGCCGAGAGCGAACCGGAGCGCTATGACCAGTTCATCGCCGAGTTCGGCCCGCTGCTGAAAGAGGGCATTGCCACCGACCCAACCGCCCGCGACGAGGTGTTGCCGCTTTGGCACCCACACCACGGCCGGCTGATGAGGTCGTCGGCCGCATGGCCGAAGGGCAGGACGCGATTTGCATCGGCGGGGGCCCGCACCCGGCACCCGCCGGCGACCGCGACAAGCCCGAGCGGACGACGGCCGACCGATCAGGGGGGGCGCGGCGGCCCTGGGCCATGGGCGCGAGGCGGAGATGCAGCGCCTCTACCGGCTGATGGGCCGCGAGTACGAGGTGCCGGCGCTCATCCTGGAACTGAACCGCAATCACCCGCTCATTGCCAACTTGTCGGCGCTGACCACGGCGCAGCCCCTCATTGCCGGCCATCGAGCACACCCGGGGCGCTGGGCGAGAGGGGCTGCACCCACCAGCACCCCGCCCCGGAGGGCGGCTGAGCGTTGCCCGCCCGGTGCTTTACAGCGCCGGGCTTTTTGCTAGAATGCACAGGTGGGTCTAGCTGAATCACCGCCGACCCGCTGCGGCCGACCATCAACCAACCAACCGGCCGGCGCGGCCACAAGGAAGCCCATGTCTGAAAATAACCCTCCCATCAATCGCCCGCTGGAGACCCAGCGCCGCGCCATCGTCGTCGGCGCGTCGTCCGGTCTGGGGGCGGCCCTGGCGCGCCGGCTGGCTGCGCGGGGCTACCGCGTCGCCGCCGTCGCCCGCCGCGAGGCCGAGTTGGCCGCGCTACGCGACAGCGCCGGCCCCGGCCTCATCTGCCCCTACGTCCACGACGTGACCGAGACTGAGCAAGTCCCCCTCCTGTTCGACCAGATCACCCGCGACCTGGGCGGGCTGGACCTGATCATCTACGCCGCCGCCGTCCAACCGCCGGTCAAGCTGAACGAGTATGACTTCGCCAAGGACGAGGCCATGATCCGCACCAACCTGCTGGGGGCCATCGCCTGGCTGAACCAGGCCGCGGCCCGCTTCGAGCGGGCGCGCGCCGGCCAAATCGTCGGCATCAGCTCCATCGCCGGCGACCGCGGGCGCGTCGGCAGCCCGGTCTACAACGCCGGCAAGGCCGGTCTGGACACCTATCTGGAAGCGCTGCGCAACCGCCTGTCGCGCCACGGCGTCACAGTCACAACGATCAAGCCCGGCTTCATCGACACGGAGCTGCTGAAGAACGCGGCGCGCACCTTCTGGGTCGTCTCGCCCGACGAAGCGGCGGCGCTGACCCTGGCCGCCGTCGACCGCCGCCGCCAGTTGGCCTACGTGCCGCCGCGCTGGCGGCTGGTCAGTCTGGCCGTGCGTGTCATGCCGTCGTTCGTTTTCCGCCGGTTGAGCTTCTAGCGACACCCGTATTGAAACATCATGAACCAAATAAAAACCAAACCCCCATTGGCTCGCGCCGAAGCCAATCGCGCGACGCCCACGCTACTGCCAACCGATCATCTGGAAGAAGTCCGCGCCTGGGGCGGGGTGACGAGCAGCCTGAGCTACGTCTACCGCCCGATCACGGCCGAGGCGCTGCACGAAGTCTTGCTGCTGGCCCGCCGCAGCGGGCGCAGCGTCGGCCTGCGCGGCGGCGGCAACAGCTATGGCGACGCCGCCATGAACACCGAGAACATCGTCGTCGACATCCGGCGCATGAACCGCATCCTCGACTGGAACCCGGAGACGGGGCGCATTCGCCTCGAACCGGGCGTCACCCTGGCCGAACTGTGGCAGTACGTGCTGGAGGACGGCTGGTGGCCGCCGGTAGCCACCGGAACCAGCTTCACGACGATGGGCGGCTCGGCGGCCATGAACGTCCACGGCAAGAACGCCTACAAGGCCGGCCCCATCGGCGACCATATCATCGAGTTCGACTTGATGCTGGCCTCCGGCGAGACGATCACCTGTAGCCGCGAGGCCAACAGCGACGTCTTCCACGCCGCCATCGGCGGCTTCGGCATGTTGGGCATCTTCACCAGTCTGACGATGCAGATGAAGCGCATCTACTCCGGCCTGCTCGACGTGGAGACGTGCGCGCGCGCCAATCTGGATGAGATGTTCACCTACTTCGACGAGAACACCGGCCGTTCGGATTACGTCGTCGGCTGGATCGACTCGCTGGCCGGCGGCAAGGCGCTCGGCCAGGGTGACGTCCATCGCGCCAACTACCTGCCGCCCGGCGAGGACCCGACGCCGGCGCAGACGCTGCGACTGGAAAACCAGCACCTCGGCCCCAATCTTTTCGGTGTTGTGCCGCGATCAATCATCTGGGTTTTTATGCAGCCGATGATGAGTGACGTAGGGGTGCGGTTTGTCAACTTCGGCAAGCACATGCTCGGCAGCGTCAGCGGCGTCAAGCGCTACCGGCAGCCTCACGTGCAATTCCATTTCCTGCTCGACTACGTGCCGGAGTTCAAGCGCGCCTATGGGCCGGGCGGCCTCATCCAGTATCAACCTTTCATCCCCAAGGAGACGGCCGGCGATGCCTTCCGCGACATCCTGTCCCTCTGCCAGCGGCGCGGCCTGCCCAACTACCTGACCGTGCTGAAGCGCCACAAGCCGGACGACTTCCTGATGACCTATGCCGTGGATGGTTTCTCGCTGGCGATGGATTTCCGGGTGACGAGCGCCAACCGGCAACGGCTGACGTGGCTGACGCGCGAACTGGATGAGATCGTGCTGGCTGCCGGGGGGCGCTTCTACTTCGCCAAGGACAGCACCCTGCGGCCAGAGGTGGCCCGCGCCTATCTGGGCGACGAGACCATCGCCCGCTTCCATGAACTCAAGCACCGTTGCGACCCGGATGGCCTGCTCCAGACGGACTTGTGGCGGCGGGTCTTTCCGCAGAGTTAGGTTCCAGGTTCCAGGGGCCAGGTTCCAGGGGAAGAACGCTCTTCTCCTGGAACCTGGCCCCTGGAACCTATTCTTTAGCCCCTTTCTTCCGCCGCGCCTCCAGGGCGCGGGCCACAACCGCCGCATCTTCGTAGCGCGTAAAGAAGTTGTGCTCGCCCGTCAGCGTCGTCAGGCGCAGGTAAAGGGCGCGGCCGTCATCGGCCTCATAGGCCAGGGTGATGGTGCGACCGATGAGATGCCCGACCAGCGCCCAGTAGTCGCGTGACAGTGCCTCCGATGGCTTGGCTTCGCCGTCGACCGTCTCTTCGCGCCCGGCCAGCAGTTGGCCGAGGCGCACGACGTACTTGTCGGCCGCGGGCACTAGCTCCAGCACGTCGGCCTGGAACACCGCCCGCAGATACTCCTCATTGGGCAGCCGCCAGGCGAACTGGACGGGGAAGGATTGGCCGGGCTGGTAGTGGGCTTCGGGCATGGATTGGCCTACACCGGAAAGGGCCACCGTCCACTGTGGGCGGCGGCCCTTTCACAAGGGGGGAGGTGGGTGCGGCGACTTAGCGAATAGCCAGCTCAGTCGCCTTATCGAACAGATGGACGTTGCCCATGTCGAAGACGACGTCGATCTTGTTGCCGGTGTGGGCGCCGAAGCGCGGGTCGACCGTGCCGACGAGGCTATTCTTGCCCGAATTCAGGTAGAGATGCAACTCGTGGCCCAACAGTTCGACGACCTCGACTGTGGCGCTGACCGGCGAGGCGTCGATGTTGACCGGCGCAAACTCCGGTGCGTGGACGTGCTCCGGCCGGATGCCCATGATGACTTCCTTGCCGACGTAGGGGCCGAACGCCGTCTTGCGGTCTTCGGGCACACGCACGCGGAAGTCGCCGGTATCAATGAACTGCCGCCCCTCTTCGCTGACCAGCGTGCCGTTGAAGAAGTTCATGGCCGGGCTGCCGATGAAGCCGGCGACGAAGACGTTGACCGGCTCATTGTAGAGGTTGCGCGGCGTGTCGGCCTGTTGCAGCAGGCCGTCGGCCAGCACGGCGATCCGGTCGCCCATCGTCATGGCCTCGACCTGGTCGTGGGTGACGTAGATGAAGGTCGTGCCCAGCTTCTGGTGGAGCTTGCTGATTTCGGCGCGGGCCGAAACGCGCAGCTTGGCGTCCAGGTTGGAGAGCGGCTCGTCCATCAGGAAGACCGCCGGCTCACGAACGATGGCCCGGCCGAGGGCGACGCGCTGGCGCTGGCCGCCGGAGAGGGCCTTGGGCTTGCGGTCGAGCAGGTGCGACAGGCCGATGTTCTCGGCCGCTTCCTTGACACGCTTGTCGATCTCCGCCTTGGGCATCTTGCGCAGCTTCAGGCCGAAGGCCATGTTGTCGTAGACGCTCATGTGGGGATAGAGGGCGTAGGACTGGAAGACCATGGCGATGTCGCGATCCTTGGGCGGCACGTCGTTGACGACGCGGTCGCCGATCAGGATGTCGCCTTCGGAAATCTCTTCCAAACCGGCCAGCATACGCAGGTTCGTGGACTTGCCGCAGCCCGACGGGCCGACGAAGACCATGAACTCCTTGTCGGCGATCTCCAGGTTGAAGTCCTTGATGACGGAAACATCGCCAAAACGCTTGTAGACGTGCCGAAAGCTTACGCTTGCCATTGCTCTCTCCTTGGGTGTGGGTTCGTGTTAGTAAAAGTCCTTCGCTCGACGACGTGGCGCGAACGATGGCCGCACTATACCCGGCCCTGAGATGGGGTCAAGAGTGATGGCTAAGAGCGTGGCGGTTTTGGCTAAGGCGGCAAATGGCTTTAGGGCGCTGGTGCTTTTGGCGAGATATCGTGTGAACTGAAGGAAACCCGGTTACAGAACGAAAAGCCCTTCCAGCCTGGCCATTTCAGCAATATCGGGCGGCAAGTCGGGCGGCAAATAGCGGGCGTAGGCGGCCATCCAGTTGGCCACCGACTGGTGATTGACCCCCAGGAGACGGGCCACTTCACGCATGGAGCGCCCTTCCAGATAGAGTTGCAGCGCTTGGAAGCGCACTTCCTCGGTGTAACCCTGTTCCTGGGGCAAAGGGGTGTGGCGGCAGCCGCAATGGGCGCAGCGGTAACGCTGGCTGCCGGCCGGGGTGCGGCCGTCGCGGGCCTGGCGGGAGGTCTGGTTGCAGCGGGGACAAGACGGGCGCGTGGTCATGGGTTAGAGCAGGGTCAGCAGCACGGCCAACAGGAACAGCCCCAGAGCCAAGAGCGCCGTACCACGGTTTTCGCGTAGGGCGTCACTGAGGGTCGCCGGTTGCGCCGGGCGCTGCCGGGCCTGGCGGCCGAAGAGCGCCGCGGCGAACTGCTCGATGGACTGCGGCCGGTCGTCGGGGTGCATCTCCATCGCCCAGTGGATCGCCTCGGCCACGTGGGGCGAGACGTCGCCGTTGATTTGCCGCACCGGCCGCAGGGCGCGCGGGTTCAGAAAGCGCGACTTGGCGTCGGCCGGTGGGAAGTCGGTCAGCAGATGGTAGAACGTCGCCCCCAGGGCGTAGATGTCGGTGCGGGCATCGGTATGGCCGCTGTCGCCGCCATACTGCTCCAGCGGCGTGTAGAGCGCCGTGCCCCGCCCCTGCACGACGGTGATGGTGCGCGCGTCGTCGGGGGCCAGCAACTTGACCAGGCCGAAGTCGACCAGCTTGATGCGGCCGTCGGGCGTCAGCTTGATGTTGCCCGGCTTGATGTCGCGGTGAACGACGGGCGGCGACTGGCGATGGAGGTAGCTCAGGGCGTCGATGATCTGCGTCGCCCAGTCCAGCACTGTGCTCTCGGTCAGCTTCTCGCCGCTTTCGTGGCTGGCCTGCAACAGTTCGCGCAGGTCGCTGCCGGGCACGAAGTCCATGACCAGGTAGTCGCGGTTGTCGTCGGAGAAGAAGTCCGACACTTTGGGCAGGTTGGGGTGATCCAACTGGGCCAGGATGCTGGCTTCTTGCAGGAACTGCTGGTTGGCCTGGCGGCGCAGTTCGGGCGACAGATGCGGTTCGGGGGTGACTTCCTTAATGGCGCACAGCCGGCCGGGCAGGCGCAGGTCTTCGGCGCGGTAGACGTTGCCCATGCCGCCGCGGCCGACGACGTGGGTCAGCCGGTAGCGGGCGCGCAACACTGTACCCGGCTCGTGTGGCGGGCCGACGGCCTCGGACACGACCGGCGCGCTGTCCGGCTCCAACACTGGACGATCACTCATACTATCCATTATAATGCAAAGAGTGGAGGAGCGTCATGCGTGGCGTCGCCGCAGTAATGAGGGCGACGACGCGGACAATTCGGTGTGGTGAGGGTTGCAGGCATGGATGAAAGACCCGTCTTGGTGGTGAACGAGGGCGAACTGGCCGGCCAACGCTGGACGCTCAACGACAGTGAACTGATTATCGGCCGCGGCAACGACTCCGACGTCGTGCTGCCGGAGCGTCAAGTCTCTCGCCACCATCTGAAGGTCCTCTATCGCGACGGCCGCTACTTGCTGGAAGACCTGGATAGCAAGAACGGCACCTTCCTCAACGGCCAGCAGATTCACGGCACGGTTCCGCTGCAAGACGGCGACGAGATTCAGATCGCCCTGTGCGTGCGCATGTTGTTCGTCGGCAGCGACGTGACCGTGCCGCTCAGCTTCGACATCCCCCGCGGCGATGGGGCCAACTTGCGGCTGGACGAAGACCGGCGCACGGTCATCATCAAGGGCAAGGAGCTGGACCCGCCCCTGTCGCTGGCCCAGTTCCGTCTGCTGGAGATGCTCTTCGACGCCAACGGCGCCGTCTGTGGCCGCGACGACATCATCGAAGCGGTATGGCCGGGCACCAGCGGGCTGGGCGTCTCTGAACAGGCCATTGACGCCCTGGTGCGCCGCCTGCGCGACCGGTTGGCGGAGATCGACGAGCGCAACTACATCATCACCGTCCGCGGCCACGGCTTCCGGCTCGACAATGCTTGAGTGAAGACGGCCCTGACAGGCACTTGACCGCCTGTCAGGGCCGTAGGCTCCCGTTACGACCCGGCCACCAGCAGCCGGGCACTCAACTCGCCCCGAATCTCGCTCAGCCGGTCGGCCAGATCGGCCTGCCCAGAATTGCGCGCCTGCTCGCGCAGCATATCCACCACCTGCACCAGTTCCGGCGACAGCATCTCCGTCGCCTGGCCCATCAGCCGCTCGCGGGCGGGCTTGTCCGGCGCGCTGACCAGTTGCGACAGCAGTTGCACCTCCGGCGGCGTCTCGCCCTGGATGGCGCCAACGATCTCTTCCTGGATGCGAACCAGCTTCTCGGCCTCGTCGCGCCGGCCGCTTTGCTGGGCGTGGGCCATTCGCGCGTCGAGGACGTGCATGAAGGCGTCGTCAATGCGCTCGATATTGTCGCCGATGGCCTGGCGCAGGTCGGGCGCGGCCAGGATGGCGTCGAGCGTGCTCTGGGCCTCTTGCAGCACGTCCTGGGTGGCTTGCTGCAACTGGCGCTGCATCTCCAGCAGATCGTCGCGGATGCGGCCGAGCCGTTGCGCGCCGGCCGTGTCCTTGGCCTTCTCGCGCTTTTCCACCTCGCCGGTCAGCAGACCAAAGAACTCGTAGTTCAGCGCTCCGCGCCCGGTCAGGGCGATGGCGTTGACGAGCGAGTCGTCTTGCTCGTTGCGAACGATGTGCTTGAACAGGAGGGCCGGCGACAGGCCGTTGGCCGCCTGCGCCTCGCGGTTCAGGGCGTGCATGGCGATCTGCTGCTTCTCGATCTGCCGGCCGATCTCCGTCTGGGTCATCAGCCTGGCCTGCAAGTTGAGCAGGCTGTTGACCTGGTTCGGGTCGCCCATCTCGCTGGTGGCGTCGATCTGCGCTCGCAAGATGGCGAAGAACGTCTCATCGATCTCCCGCGCGCGATCCTTGAGCAGAAAGTCCTGCACGTCGGGCGAGGCTGTGGCCAGTGTGCGCAGCAGTTCGACCTGCTTCTGCTGGCGAGCCAGCATCTCCGGCGTCACGCCCTCGGTGCCCCAGACCTTCTCCATGAAGCTCTGCATGGTCAGCATCGTCTGCGGCTGGAGCATGTAGCCGCGCCGCTTTTCCATTGGCGTCTGGTTGATGACCTGCTGCACCATGCGGCCGATCAGCTCTTCGCGTCGCACCTGATCGAGATTCATCTCCTGCGGCACGTGGACCATGAACAAATCGTGGTCGGGGTCGTGGTAGAGCAGCGGCGTGGCGATGCGACCGCCCGCGCCGCAGTTAGGGCAGACGGCCACATTGAGCTGGCCCGACAGCAGCATCTCTTTCAATTGCGGCTGGCGCGCGGCGTCAATGATCTGGTGGATATCGGCGACGTAAGGCGTGCCGCAATTGGGACAGCTAATCTGCGTTTGCATTCGATCTCCTTAAGAAGAAACCGCAGATTAGGGGCCAGGGAGGAGGGTTTCCCAATCCCGTAATCCCTGGAACCTGGAACCTATTACTTGGTTTCGCCTGCCCCATGATCAATCTCGCGGCAGGGAAAAGGTAAACGTCGTCCCCGGCGTGCCCGGTTCGTCTTCGCTGTTGGCGCGATACCAGATACGGCCGCCGTGGGCCTCAACGATGGCCCGCGAGAGGTATAGCCCCAGGCCCGTGCCTTCCGTCTTGCGGCTCAGGGCGTTGTCGACGCGGGAGAACTTCTGAAAGATGCGGTGCTGGTCGCGGGCGGCGATGCCGATGCCCTCGTCGCAGACCGACACCGTGACGTGTTGCGGATGCACCTCGCCGACGAGGGTGATGCGGCCGCCGTCGGGCGAGTACTTGATGGCGTTGCTGACCAGGTTGTTGAGCACCTGCGTCAGCCGGCGCTCATCGCCAATGACCGTTGGGTAGTCGGTTGGAAAATCGACGGCGATGGTGTGGGTTTTCGTCTGTGTGGCGAATTTGCGGGCCACGCCGGCGGCCAGCTTGGGCAGACTGATCTCGTCGCCGATCTCCAGGGCGAACGTGCCCGCCTGCAGGCGCGACGCCTCCAGCAGGTTGTCGATCAGCCCGTTCAGGTTGTCGGCCTCTTCTTCGATGACGCTCAACGACTCGTCGAGCACTTCCGGCGACCAGCGCCCTTCCGGCCGGCGCAGCGTGCCGGCGTAGCCCTTGATGATCGACACCGGCGTCTTCAACTCGTGGCTGATGACGGAGATGAACGTCTTTTGCAGCGCCTCTTCCTCGCGATAGCGCGTCAGGTCGCGCACGCTGGCGATGATGTCGGACATCTGTCCGTCGGCGTCCCGCAAGGGGGCGTAGGTGATGCCCAGGCTGAGCGTGTCGCGCTCGGTGGGGCAGGCGGCGTCGCGGCGGCGCTTGGCCTCGCCCTCGACGTAGAGATGGGCGGCGTTGGGCTGCGGCCAACCGCGGGCCAGGGCATCGTTCAGTTCCGTCTCCGTCTTGAGGGAGCGCCACTTGATCACGTCGTCGTGGGCGCAGCCGATGGCTTCGGCCGCCGGCCAGCCGGTCATGTGGCTCAACGCGCGGTTGAAGACGTTGATGTTCAGGTGGGCGTCGAGGATCATGACTCCATCGGCGCTTTGTTCCATGATGGCGTCGAGGCGCTGCTTCTCCTGATTGACCTGCTGGTAGAGGCGGGCGTTACGCACGGCGATGGCCGCCTGTTCGGCGAAGCTGCGCAGCAGGTTGGGCGCGTCCTCGACGAAGTAGTAGTTGCCCGATTGGAAGACGTAGATGAGGCCGATGACCCCGCCGCCGCTGCTCAGCGGCAGGCGGATGACCTGTGACAAGCCCAGGTTGGCTTCCTTCGCCACGCGGCGCAACTGGTTGACCAGTTCGGGGAAGGTCTCGCCCTCGTGCCCCTCGCGATAGGGCACGCCGCGCACCAGGGGCGCGAAGTGGTCGACCAGATGGGGCGGGATGCCGTAGACGGCGGCCACGCGCAGCGTCTCGCCGCCGGCTTCGGCCAGGGCGATCATGCCCGCCTGGCCGGAGACCAGCTCGACGGCCGACTTGAGGATGAGCCGCAGCAGGTCGCCCAGGTCCAGTTCGGCCGTCATCGCCCGACTGATGGCCAGCAAGTATTCGCGCTGCAAAATGCGGATGTCGACCAATGCTCTGGACATGTTTTTTCTCGCGCTGCCGGGGCTTGATTTTAACACACTTCCGGCGCAGAGTATCAGCTTAGCCGCTTTCTCTTGGAATTGCATAATAGGCGTAGGGCGGGTTGGCAACCCGCCTCTTGTGCGTCAGGCGGGTTGCCAACCCACCTTTCTCTTGGAGTTGTCAAGGAGCAGTGCTAGAGTTAGGGGTCATGATCCCCTTTGCCGGCGTGCGCCTTGGCCACGCCACACACCCCCAGTACCCCACCGGCTGCACCGTCTTCCTCTGTCCGCCTGGCACATATGGCAGTGTGGACAGCCGCGGCCCGGCCCCCGGCAGCCGCGAGTTGGCCCTGTTGGCCCCCGACAAGCCGGACGATAAGGAAGTTAACGCTATTGTGCTGACCGGCGGCAGCGCCTTTGGTCTGGCCACGGCCGACGGCGTCATGCGCTATCTGGCCGAGCGCGGCATCGGCCACCCCACGCCCATCCGCAACGTGCCCATTGTGCCCGCGGCCGTCGTCTTCGACCTGCGGCCGGGCGTGACCTACACACCCGACGCGGCGTTGGGCTACGCCGCCTGCGAGGCAGCCGCCGGCTACGCTGGGGCCATCGCCCAGGGCAACGCCGGCGCGGGGGCGGGCGTGCTGGTCGGCAAGTGGGCCGGCTTCCCCTTTATCATGCAGGGCGGCTTTGGCGTGGCCTCCATCGTCGCCGAGGGCGTCGAGGTGGCCGCGGCGGCCGTGGTCAATGCCGTGGGCGATGTGATCAACGCCGACGGCTCCGTGCTGGCCGGCGCGCGCGACCCCGAAGGCGGCTGGCTGGCGGCGCGCTACCCGCTGCGCTACGCCGGCGAGCTGGGGCTGCCGCCGCCGGGCACGAACACGACGCTGGTCGTCGTGGCCACCGACGCCACGCTGACGCGCAACGAGTTGGCCCGCCTGACCCACCACGCCCACAACGGGCTGGCCATCGCCGTGCGTCCGTCCCACACGCGCCACGACGGCGACATCGCCTTCGCCCTCAGCACGCGCCGTGTCGTCGCGCCCATCAGCCTGGTCAACAACATGGCCGTCGCTGCCGTCAGCGAGGCCATTCGCAACGCCGTGCGCCACGCGGCCACGGCCGACGGCATTCCCGGGTTGGCCGGCTAACGGCGGCCAATCGCCACCAGTGAGGTTCTATGCCCTACGTTGTTGCTGTATTCGGCAGTTCTGCGCCCGTCCCCGATAGCGAGGAGTATGAGGAGGCGCGCCGGCTGGGCGCGGAGTTGGCCGAGGCCGGCTTCGTCGTCGCCACCGGCGGCTATGGCGGCACGATGGCCGCTGTCAGCCAGGGCGCGGCCGGGGCGGGCGGCCACGTCATCGGCGTCACCTCCGGCCACATGGAGCGCTATCGCCCCATGCCGGCCAACGAGTGGGTGGCCGAGGAGATCCGCTTCGAGTCACAACGCGACCGGTTGGTGCATCTGGTGATGAACAACGACGCCATGATCGCCCTGCCCGGCGGCATCGGCACGCTGTCGGAGGTGGCCCTGGCCTGGAGCCTGTTGCAGACGGGGGAGATCAGCGCCCGGCCGCTCGTCCTGCTCGGCCCGACGTGGCGCGAGACGATCCGCGTGTATGTCCAGGCGGAGACCATCCGGCCGCGCGACCTTGACTTGATCTACCTGGCCACATCGGCCGAGACGGCAGTGGCTTATGTCAAGCAAAGCCTGGCGGCACGCAACGGCTGAGCGACGATGAGCGATCTCACCCACACCCACGACGCGCCCATCTTCCTCAAGCTGGGCGGCTCGCTGCTGACCGACAAGACGCAGGCCGAGGCGTTGCGCGGCGACGTGTTGGCCCGGCTGGCGGCAGAGATCGCCGCGGCGCGGGCGGCCCGGCCCGGCCTGCGGCTGGTGCTGGGCCACGGCAGCGGCTCCTTTGGCCACGTGGCGGCGGCGCGCTACGGCACGCGCGGCGGCGTGGCCGGCGGGGCGGCCTGGCTCGGCTTCGCTGAGGTCAGCGACGCGGCGGCACGGCTCAACCGGCAGGTGGTGGCGGCGCTGCTGGCCGCGGGGGTGGGAACGGTGGGCTTGCCGCCATCGGCCTCGGCCGTCGTCGTTGACGGCCAGATCCAACAACTGGCCGTCGCGCCGGTCGTGGCCGCGCTCGACGCCGGGCTGCTGCCGGTCGTCTTCGGCGACGTGGTCTTCGACACGGTGCGCGGCGGGACGATCATCTCGACCGAAGAGGTGCTGGGCTACCTGGCCCGCGTGTTGCGACCGGCGTGGCTGCTGCTGGCCGGGGAGACAGACGGCGTATATGACGCGGCGGGGCAGGTGATAGAGCACATCACGCGAGCGACGTTGCCCGACGTGCTGCCGGCTCTGGGCGGCTCGCGCGGCACCGACGTGACCGGCGGCATGGCCTCGAAGGTCGCGGCGATGCTCGACCTGGCGGCGGCGCTGCCCGGCCTGCGCGTGCGCGTCTTCTCCGGGCTACAGCCTGGGTTGCTCACCGAACTGCTGCTCGATCCCTCTTTGCCCCAGGGTACAGAACTGAGCTAGATAAGAGAAGAGCGACGCAGACCTCTGCGTCTCTCTGCTTCTCTGCGTTCCTCTTCCAGGATAGTGACACTCGTCACCTCTATTTGTGACAAATTTCACTAACAAATAACCCCTCTTTTGGCACAATTAAACGAGCTTGCGCAACCGCCCAGGTTGGCGCGGCCGTGTTTGTGCGGCCGCGTGCCATTACCTGCAAAACCGATCGGTATGCCCCTGGAACACCGACCCCACGCCGGTTCGGCCCACAGGAACGCGCACAGGAGAACTATGCCCCTGCGGAACGAGAAGGTTGAGCCGCCTTCGGACGATAAACGATGGCGCATCGTTCAGGCCACCATGCAGCGCAACGGCTTTGAACGGGATGGCCTCATCGAAACGCTGCACACCGTTCAGGAATCGTTCGGTTATCTGGATGATGACTCGCTGCGCTACGTCGCCGCGTCGCTCAATGCCCCGCTGAGCCAGGTCTATGGCGTCTCGACGTTCTATCACCTGTTCAGCCTGAAACCGGCCGGCCGCCACGCCTGCGTTGTCTGCCTGGGCACGGCCTGCTACATCAAGGGAATGCCGGCGCTGCTGAAGGAGATCGAGAAGCGCTATGGCATCAAGGCCGGCGAGACGACGGCCGACGGCCATCTGTCGCTGCTGACCGCCCGCTGCCTGGGCGCGTGTGGCCTGGCTCCGGTGGCCGTGTTCGACGGCAACATCGCCGGCAAGCTGGACATGGCCGAGGCGCTGAACCGGCTACAAGAGATGACGACCGTGGCCACGGAGGTGGAAAGTGTACGAGAGGCTTGAGGAAATCACCCTCGCGGAGCAAGAGGTAGCCGAGCGTTATGACCACACCGTCAACGTGTGCATGGCCGCCGGCTGCATGTCGTCGCAGAGCGGGGCGATCAAGGAAGCTATCGATAAGGAAGTCGAGGCCAACGGTCTGGAGCGCTGGTGTCGCGTGCGCGGCGTCGGCTGCATGGGCCTCTGCGCCCACGGCCCGCTCGTCGCCGTCGATAACGGCAAGCCGGCTGAGACGATGTATCAGTACGTCACCCCGGAAGACGCGCCGGCCATCGTCGGCTCGCTGGACACGGCGCCGGTCGAGCGGCTGCGCTGCCCCACCGACGTACCTTTCTTCCAACGGCAGCACAAGATCGTCCTGGAAAACAGCGGCCTGATTGACCCGGAGCGCATCGAGGAGTACATCGCCGCCGACGGCTACACGGCGCTCATCAAGGCCATCACCGAGATGAGCCCGGCCGAGGTCATTGACGAGATCATCACCAGCGGCCTGCGCGGGCGGGGCGGCGGCGGCTATCCGACCGGCCTGAAGTGGACGACTGTGGCCAAGTCCGACGGCGAGACGAAGTACGTCATCTGCAACGCCGACGAGGGCGACCCCGGCGCGTTCATGGATCGCAGCGTGCTGGAAAGCGACCCGCACCGCATCCTGGAAGGCATGGCCATCGCCGGCTATGCCATCGGCGCCAGCCAGGGCTACATCTACGTTCGCGGCGAGTATCCGCTGGCCGTGGCCCGACTGAAGACGGCCATCCGCCAGGCGCGGCGGGTCAACATGCTCGGCAGCGGCATCGCCGGCACGCCCTTTGCCTTCCACATCGACATTCGCCTCGGCGCGGGCGCGTTCGTCTGCGGCGAGGAGACGGCGCTGATCGCCTCCATCGAAGGCCGGCGCGGACAACCCCGGCCGCGCCCGCCCTACCCGGCGGAGTACGGTCTGTGGGGCCAGCCGACGCTCATCAACAACGTCGAAACGCTGGCCAGCGTCGCGCCCATCATCCGCAACGGCGGCGCGTGGTACGCCGGCATGGGCACGGCCAAGAGCAAGGGCACCAAGGTCTTCGCCCTGGCCGGCAGCATCAACAACACCGGCCTCATCGAAGTGCCGATGGGCACCAGCCTGCGCGAGATCATCTACGAGATCGGCGGCGGCGTTTCCGGTGGCGGCAAGTGCAAGGCGATCCAGACCGGCGGCCCGTCCGGCGGCTGCATCCCGGCCGACTTCCTCGATACGCCGGTGGATTACGAGTCGCTGTCGGCCCTCGGCTCCATCATGGGGTCGGGCGGCATGATCGTCATGGACGAGACGGCCAGCATGGTCGACGTGGCCCGCTTCTTCATGGAGTTCTGCATGACCGAGTCGTGCGGGCGCTGCGTCCCCTGCCGCGTCGGCACGGTCCACATGCACAACCTGCTGGACAAGTTCAGCCGCAAGGAAGCGACGCCCCATGACCTGGTGCTGCTGGAGAAGCTGTGCGACATGGTGCGCAACACCAGCCTGTGCGGTCTGGGCCAGACGGCGCCCAACCCGGTCATGAGCACCTTGCGCTACTTCCGCCACGAATACATGGCGGCTATCACCGAAGAGGCGGCCGACCTGTTCGTTCTGGACCCGGCCTTGTCGGTTAGCCGCAATGGCGCAACGCAACGCGCGCCAAAACTGGAGGTGGCCTCATGAAACGGCCATTCAAGACCCGCGTCAAGACCCTGACCATCGACGGCATGGCCGTCGGCGCGCGCGAGGACGAGACCATCCTCGAACTGGCCCAGGCCAACGGCATATTCATCCCTACGCTGTGCCACCTGGAGGGCGTCCACGACATCGGCGCTTGCCGGCTGTGCCTGGTCGAGATCAAGGGCACGTCAAAGCTGTTGCCGGCGTGCATGACCTACGCCGAAGAGGGCATGGAGGTTATCACCGACTCCGAACGGCTGCTGACCTACCGCCGCCAGGTGCTTGACCTGCTCTTCTCCGAGCGCAACCACGTCTGCGCGGTGTGCGTCTCCAACGGCCATTGCGAGTTGCAATGGCTGGCCGAGAAGCTGGGCATCAGCCACGTCGGCGTACCCTACCTCTACCCGCAACTGGCCGTGGACGCCTCGCACTCCTTCTACGTGCTCGACCACAACCGCTGCATCCTCTGCACCCGCTGCGTGCGCGTCTGCGACGAGATCGAAGGGGCGCACACCTGGGACGTGATGGGCCGCGGCGTCGAGTGCCGGGTCATCAGCGACCTCAATCAGCCGTGGGGCACGGCCGATAGCTGCACCCGTTGCGGCAAGTGCGTCCAGGTCTGCCCGACCGGGGCGCTCTTCTCCAAGGGCAAGGCCGTGGCCGAGATGACGAAGAAGCGTGAGTTCCTGCCCTATCTGCAACTCATGCGGGAGGGACGGAAGTGAGCGACAAACTGAAACTGGCGACGGTGTGGCTCGACGGCTGTTCGGGCTGCCACATGTCGTTTCTCGACATCGACGAACGGATTCTCGACGTGGCGGCGCTGGCCGACCTGGTCTATAGCCCGCTGGTCGACAACAAGCACTTCCCGGAGATGGTGGACATCACCCTCGTCGAGGGCGCGGTCAGCAGCGAAGACGACTACCACAAGATCCGCCACGTGCGCCAGCACACGCGCATCCTGGTCTCGCTGGGCGATTGCGCCGTGACGGCCAATGTGCCGGCCATGCGCAACCGCTTCAAGGTCGAAGCGGTGCTGGATCGGGCTTACTTCGAGAACGCGACGCTGAACCAGCAAATCCCGGTCGAGGTGGTGCCGCAGTTGCGCAAGCAGTCGATCCCGGTGCATCAGGTCGTGCCGGTGGACGTGTTCGTGCCCGGCTGCCCGCCGTCGGCCGACAACATCTTCTACGCCCTGACCGAACTACTGGCCGGGCGCACGCCCGAACTGCGCACCCGCACCCACTTCGGGGCATAAGAGGAAGAGGCTCACGCAAAGGACGCTAAGGAAGCAAAGAACGCCAAGAAGAATTCCCTTTCTTCCCTTTGCGCCTTGGCCCCTTAGCGTCTTTGCGTGAGCTCTCTACCCAGGAACGAAACGACATGAGCCAAACAATCACCATTGACCCCGTCACCCGCATCGAGGGGCATAGCAAGATCACTATCCAGTTGGACGACGCCGGGCGGGTCACTTCGGCCCGCTTCCACGTCACCCAGTTTCGCGGCTTCGAGAAGCTGGTCGAAGGGCGGCCGTTCCACGAGATGCCCTCGTTGACGGCCCGCATCTGCGGCATCTGCCCGGTCAGCCACCTCATCGCCTCGGCCAAGACCTGCGACGCCCTGATGGCCGTCCAGATTCCGCCGACGGCCGTCGACCTGCGCCAGGTGCTTAACCTGGCCCAGATTCTCCAATCGCACGCGCTGAGCTTCTTCCACCTGTCGTCGCCCGACCTGGTGCTGGGCATGGACGCCAACCCGGAGCAGCGCAACCTGTTCGGCGTCGTCGGCCAGAACCCTGAACTGGCCCGCGACGGCATCTGGCTGCGGCAGTTCGGCCAGGAGATCATCGCCCTGCTGGCCGGCAAGCGCATCCACCCGGCGTGGGTCGTGCCCGGCGGCGTCAGCGCGCCGCTGACGGCCGACCGCCGCGACGCCATCGTGCAACGCATCCCCGACGCTTTGCTCCGCGTCCGGCGCACGCTCGACTGGTACAAGCAGATCTTCGGCGACTTCGGGGCCGAGATTCGCACCTTCGGCAACTTCCCGTCGCTCTTCATGGGTCTGGTGACCGGCAAGGGCGAGTTAGAGATGTACGACGGCAACCTGCGCATCGTGGACGCCACCGGCCGCATCGTGGTCGATCAGGTGGACCCGCGCACCTACCCGGAGTGGATGGGCGAGGCGGTGGAGCCGGACTCCTACCTGAAGTCGCCCTACTACAAGCCGCTGGGCTACCCCGACGGCATCTACCGCGTTGGGCCGCTGGCGCGGCTGAACCTCATTGACCGCGTGGGCACGCCCCTGGCCGACGAGGAGTGGGCCGAGTTCCGCATGTTGGAGCGTGGGGCGACGCTCAGCTCCTTCCAGTACCACTACGCCCGCCTGATCGAGATGCTGTTCTGTGTCGAGAAGATCGACCAGTTGCTCAACGGGCCGGAGATTCTCAGCGACCACGTGCGGGCCAAGGCTGACCCGAACCGGATGGAAGGCATCGGCGTTAGCGAAGCGCCGCGCGGCACGCTGCTCCACCACTACAAGATCGACCGCAAGGGGTTGATGGTGTGGGCCAACATGATCATCGCCACCGGCAACAACAGCCTGGCCATGAACAAGAGTGTCTACCAGGTGGCCCGCCACTTTGTCCACGGCGACCGGATCGACCAGGGCATGCTCAACCGCGTCGAGGCGGTCATCCGCACCTATGACCCGTGCCTGAGCTGCTCCACCCACGCCTTCGGCCAGATGCCCATGCGCGTCCAACTCCTCGCGCCCGATGGCGAGGTGTTGCACGAATTAAAGCGGGGATAAGAAGCGTAACCACAGATTACACAGATTTCACAGATTGAAGAGGATTAATCCGCAGATTAGGCAGATTGGGCAGATTGTAAAGAAAGAGAACGATTCCTCTTCTTCTTGAAATCTGCCGAATCTGCCCAATCTGCGGATCACCTTTCTTATAATCTGTGAAATCTGTGTAATCTGTGGTTCCATCTCTTCATGAACCAAATCCTCGTCATCGGCTACGGCAACCCCCTGCGCGGCGACGACGGCGTGGGCTGGCGGGTGGCGGAGGCGGCGGCGGCTGTGCTGCCCGACCCGCCGGTCAGCGTCCTGACGGTGCAACTGCTGACGCCCGAACTGGCCGACCCCATCAGCCGCAGCGACCTGCTCATCCTCATCGACGCCGCGGCCGAGGGGCCGCCGGGCGAGGTGCGCTGCTTCCCCATCGCCGCCGGCAGCGCCGCCGCGGCCAGCCTGGCCATCGGCACGCACGAGGTGACGCTCGACCGGCTGCTGGGCATGGCGCAGGAGCTTTTCGGCCACTGCCCGCCAGCCTACATGGTCACCATTGCCGGGGAGTCGTTTGAGGTGTCGGAGACGCTGACGCCAGGAGTGGAAGCATCCGTGCCGGAGGCAGTCAGCGCGTTCTGGGCCTGGGGGATCTGACGCGGTGGAGGATCAGAAGTCGCCCAACATCCGGTTTATGCTCCCACTCGTGCTTCTCTCCATTCTCCTTTTAGGTTTGTTGGCCGCCATATGCTGGCTTTTGTATCCGCTGGTTGGCCGTGGTGTACGAGCATATTGAAGCTGCGACCGATGACAGCCTGTGGTTGCAGACACAAGACCCTAGCGCCTGCTTCCGCCCCTGGCGCAAGCGGCAGATAGCTCTAGGGGATGGTCAATTGGGTAAGCTCTATCGCATCGCTACCGTCCCCGTCCAGCGGCAGGCGCACCAGGTCAGGCCAGGTGTAGAAACCTGTCACCAGTTGATACTCCCCCGCCGCGTCGGCCGGAATGGTCAGCGTCACCGTGTCACGCACTACGTCCCCCGGCCGCCACTTACCCGTCGGCAACCCGCCACCGCACGGCTCGCTGTCGGCCTGCGCCCAGAGGGGCGAGCCGTCCGCTCGCGCCGGGCCGAGCAGGTGGACGAAGGCGGTGTAGTTGGCCGAGGGCGCGGCCGTGGCCCGGTAGAACAGCGTCACGGTCAGCGTCTCGCCCGGCGCAGCCGTCCCTTCCTTCGTGTAGCCAAGTAGCTCGATTCCGTCCTGCCACGTGGCCGGCAAAGCTATGTCCGGGCCAACCGCCGGTTGCGCTCCGGCTGGAGCCTGGAAGGCGCGGAAGTAGGGGCGATCGCTGCCGGGGCGCAATGGCCCTTCGACCGTCTCGCCCGTGGGGTACATTGCTTGCAACAGCGCCAGGCTGCTATCCTGTAGGCCGGGAACGATGACGTAAACCGCGCCGCGCTCGCCCGTCGGGTCGGTGGTGGGCAGGCAGAAGCGGCCGTTATAGCCGCGCAGATCGGGCCGCAGCCCGGCGTGGAGCTGGATGACGGGGTGATCGGCCGGGAAGGGGGAGAGCCACACCGGCTGCTGGCGGTCGAGTCCACCGATGTACTCGCCGATGGCCCGGTAGTCGGCCTGGAAGTGGGCCGGCAGGTCGGGGTCGGCGGCCCAGACGACGAAGTAGTCGCGGTTGGTGGCGGCGGTTGTGTAGGCCAGCCCTGTCAGTAGGACGACGGGCCACAGACGACGGACGACGGCCGACAGAAAAGAAGACTCACGCCAAGGCGCGAAGATGCCAAGACGCAAAGGAAGAAAAGAAAGACTCTTCTTCTCTTCCTTTGCGCCTTGGCCCCTTAGCGCCTTGGCGTGAGCGTCTTCATCCGTCGTCGGTCGTCGGTCGGTCGTCGGCCGTCGTTCCAGCCACTCAAACGGCAACAGCAGGCCCACCGACACCAGCATCATCACCGCCGGGAACGCCCCCAGGTAGCGCTTGGCCGTCGCCGCCTGGTCGGCCACCATCGCCGGGGCGGTCAGTAGCAGCAGCCAGGCCAGCAGGAAGAGGTAGGGCGAGCGGCGGAAGCGCCACGCCGCAGCCAGGATGCCGGCGACAAAGCCCAGCGACAGGAACGGGTTGAGCGACGGCCGGCCGGGGATGGTGAATTGCGGGTCGGTATCGCCGCGCAGGCTGTAGGTCAGCAGGGCCGTGGTTGCCTGCCGGGCCAACTCACCGATCTGTTGCGCTAGAGGCAGCCCCGGCTGCACCACCGTCGCCTGCTGGATGCGCACCGATAGCGCGCCGGGGTGTTGCGCGGCGTAGATGCCCAGCGGCAGATAGACGACCAGCGCCGCCGCGGCCACCAGCAGCGCGCCAATGGTGTCGGCCCGCGTCCAGCGCCGCCGCTCGATGGCTCGCAGGGCGAAGGCGACGACGACCAGCAGCGGCAGCAGACGGGCGGCCTGGTAAGTGTAAAGGCTGAGGCCGAGTAGCGCGCCGGCCAGCAGAAACCAGCCACCGGTTGACCTGACAGGTGGCCGCCACCTGTCAGGTCGGGTCGCGCCCAAACCCCCGCCACAGGGCAAAGACGATCAGCGCCGCGAACAAGGGCACGAGGATGACCCGCAGCCCGACGCGGCTCCAGTTCAGATGCCAGTAGGACACGGCCGACAGGAACGCCGCCAGCAGTGGCAGGTAGCCCAGCGCCCCGCGCCGCTCACCGGCGAATAGCTCCCGCGCCACCAGCCAGACGGCCGGCACGGTGGCGACGCCGACAAGGGCGCTGGTCAGGTGGATGCCAAACGCGCCGGGGCCGGTGAAGCGGTAGGCCAGGGCGACGAGGTAGCTGAACAGCGGTTCGCGGCCGAAGTTGCTCTCCAGGAAGATCGGCCGCGCCCCGGCCAGGATTTGCAGCGCGTCGACGCCATACTGGGCCACGTCGTGGCCGTCGCCCGGCGGCAGCGCGTCCAGCCGGTAGAGGCGCAGGCCGGCGGCCAGGGCGGTGATGGCCGCCAGGAGCAGCAGTTCGGCGCGGCGGCTCATTGGCAGTAGAGTCAGTGGGTCAGTAGGTCAGTGGGTCAGTGGGTCAGTGGGTCAGCCGTGTTGCGAGCTACTGACCTACTGACCTACTGACTTACTGACCCACTGACTAATGGCTGATGATCTTGCTCAGGAACAACTTCGTCCGCTCGTGCTTGGGGTCGTTGAAGAGCACTTTGGGCGAAGCCGTTTCGACGATGCAGCCCTGATCCATGAAGACGACGCGGTCGGCGGCCGAGCGGGCGAAACCCATCTCGTGCGTCACGACGACCATCGTCATGCCGCCGCGGGCCAGGTCGAGCATCACGTCGAGCACTTCTTTGATCATCTCCGGGTCGAGGGCGCTGGTCGGCTCGTCGAAGAGCATGATCTTGGGGTTCATGGCCAGCGAGCGGGCGATGGCCACGCGCTGCTGCTGGCCGCCGGAGAGCTGGCGCGGGAAGGCGTGGGCCTTCTCCGGGATGCCGACGCGCTCCAGTTGCTCCATGGCGATGCGCTCGGCCTCGGCCGGTTGCGCTTGCGGATGAGGCGCTGGGCCAGGGTGATGTTGTCCAGCACGCTCAGATGGCCGAAGAGGTTGAACTGCTGGAAGACCATGCCCACCTCGGCGCGAACGGTGTTGATGTTGGTCTTCTTGTCCTCCAGATGGACGCCGTCGATGGTGATGTCGCCATCGGTCGGCACTTCCAGATGGTTGATGCAGCGCAGCACGGTACTTTTGCCGGAGCCGCTCGGCCCGACGACGACGACGACCTCGCCGCGACGCACGGTCAGACTGAGGCTGTTGACGGCGACGATGTTGCCGAAGCGCTTGGTGAGATTGGCAATGATGATGATGTTGTCGTCGCTGATGACGGAGGGACGGGTGACCACGTCCAGGGCGTTCGCGTCGTTAGCGGGCATTTTGTCTCAGCCTCCGTTCGTACCAGCGCAGGATCAGGCTCAAGGTGATGGTCATGCTCAGGTAGAGGAAGGTCAGCACCAGGTAGCTCTCGCGGAAGCGGAAGGTGCTGCCGCTGTGGAGGCGGGCCATCTGGGTGATGTCGCGCACGGCCAGCACGGAGATGAGCGACGAGTCCTTGAGCATGGCGATGAAGTCGTTGCCCAGCGGCGGCAGGACGTTGCGGATGGCCTGGGGCAGGATGACGTAGCGCATCGCCTGGCCGCCGTTCAGCCCCAGCGAGCGCGCCGCCTCCATCTGCCCGGCGGGGATGGACTCGATGCCGGCGCGAAATACCTCGGCCAGAAACGCGCCATAGATGACGGCCAGGGCGATGATGCCGCGCGTGTTCGAAGGAATGGCCTGGTTGGACAGGCCCAGCGCGTCGGCCACGGCGGGCACGATGACGAAGGCCACGGTGAAGATGAGCACCAGCGTCGGCACGCCGCGGATGAACTCGATGTAGGTGACGGCGACGTTGCGGATGATCACGTTCTGGCTGACGCGGCCGAGGCCGGCCAGCAAGCCGATGACCAACGCCACGGCGAAGGCCACCAGAGTTGTATAGATCGTGACGGCGATGCCCGTGCCGACGAACGCCGCCCAGCCCCCCTCGCGCAGCCCTTCGACGCCGCCAAAGCGCCCGCGAATGAAGTCAAACGCCCGGCCATAGTCCGTATCGGTCAGGATGAGCAGCAGCATCAGGCCCAGGAAGCCGATGATGGCCACCAGCCACCACGGGAAACCCAGCCACTTGGAGCCGCTCTCTCGCTCCGGCTCCCTTGCTATCTGTACTTCGCTTATCATGATGCCTCCACGGTTGTTGTAGGGTGCGACGCGGTTTCAATCCTGGTGAGAATATCTCACGCAAAGGCGCGAAGAAAGCAAAGGCGCAAAGATAGAGTAATTAGAGGGGCCAGGTTTCAGGTTGCGGGGGCCAGGGAAGAGCGCTCTTCCCTGGCCCCTGGAACCTGGAACCTAGCCCCTAATCCCTAGCCTCCCAGGTCTTCGTAGGTGATCGTGAACTGGTCGGAGAAGAACCGCTCGGCCAGCGCGTCGAGCGTGCCGTTGGCGCGCAGTTCGGCCAGGGCGGCGTTGAACGGGCCGACGAGATCGCTGCCCTTGGGGAAGATGAAGCCCAGTTGGTCGCTGGACATCGACCCGCCCACCAGTTTGAGCGCTTCGGCGTTGACGCCGACGTAGCCTTGCCCGGCCGTCTCGTCGATGATGACCGCGTCCACGTCACCGGCCAGGAGGGCCTGGACGGCAAACGGGAACTGCTCGAAGGCCTGGATGCGGTCGGGCGCGTCGGCCAGCATCTCCGAAGCCGTCTCGAAGTTGGTCGTGCCCGTCTGCGTGCCGATGGTCAGTTCCGGGTTGCTGAAGAACGACTCCACCGAATCGAAGCGATCCTCGTCGGCGCGGGCCAACAGGCGCTGCTCGATGCTGATGTAGCCGTCGGAGAAGTCGACGATCTCGCGCCGCTCGTCGGTGATGGTGATGCCGTCGGCGGCCATGTCGAATTGGCCGTCGGCCACGGCCTGGATCATGCCTTCCCAGGCCGCCTCGGTATATACGGGCGTGCAGTTGAGCAGGGCGCACATGGCGTTGATGGCCTCATAGTCCCAGCCGGCCGGCTCGCCCGTGGCCGGGTCGATGTAGTTGAACGGCAGGTAGGCGTTCTCGACGGCCACGGTGATCTCGCGGCCGCCCAGGTCGGGCAGAGCGCCGGTCGTCTCTTCACCAGTCGTCTCTTCGCCGGCGACCGGTTCCTCGGTCGCCGCGCCGCCGCCACAGGCAACGAGAACCAGCGACAGCAACAAAATCAGCAGCAGAGCCAGTTTCTTAACGTGCATTGTAAACTCTCCCTCTTTCCTCTTAGACAGACTTGTCAAATTCTGCGACACGGCAAATGGCAGTCGGTACGGCGTGTCCCGGCTGCCAAGCGTGAAGCAGACGCTACATGGGGCGGGATTATATCCACGGCCACCCAGATGACAATGACACCGGGCGGCAATAGTGCACGAATGAATGTCGGGCCGCTTGTGGGGAAGAGACAATCGAGAAAGAATGGCCCGCTGATGACGCTGATTGCCCGCAGATTAACGCTGATAAGAAGCTCTCTTTCAGCGTTCATCAGCGCCAAATCAGCGTCATCAGCGGGCCATTCTACAGCACCACCGGCTCCTGGTTGATGCGGCAGTGGGCGGCGTCGATGATGCTGAGCACCTGCTGGACGGCCTTCTCCGGCTCGTCCTCCGGGTTGACGACGCAGTAATCGAACTCTACCGCGCGCTTCATCTCCTGCCGGGCGGTGGCCGTGCGCAGGGCCATGCCCTCGGCCGTGTCCTGCTTGCGCTGCCGCAGGCGGCGCACCAGCCCTTGCTCGGAACGCGTGGTCAGGAAGACGGAGATGGCGTTGGGAATGAGCCGCCGGACGGTGGCCGCGCCCTGCACGTCGACGCGCAGGATGACGTCGCGCCCGCTGGCCAGCGCGTCGCGGATCTGCTGCTTGGGGATGCCCTTGTAATCGTTGTAGACGACGGCATGTTCCAGCAACTCGTCCTCCTCGATCATGCGCGCGAACTCGTCGAAGGTGACAAAGATGTAGTCCACGCCGTGGTGCTCGTCGTCGCGCGGCGGGCGAGTGGTGGCGGTGACGACGAAGTAGAAGCTATCCGGCCGCCGCTCGATCACCATCCGCGCCACGGTGTCCTTGCCGACGCCCGACGGGCCGGACAGGATGAGCAGCAGCGGGTAGTCGGGGCAGTCGTAGATCATGTCGGACATAAGTCAGTTTGCTCCCTCGTTGCTTCGTGGCTTCGCCCGCTTGCCGAGGCGCGGCGGGGAAGCCTATAATTCGCTCATTGTAGCAACTTTTGGCCGCCTGGGGTCGTTAATGAGGGAAAATAAGGCTTCTCAGTCGTCTATTGTGACCTGACAGGTCGCCAGGCCGTATGAGGGAACTATGCCGGTCTACGAATACATCTGTCGCGCCTGCGGCCGTCGGGCGCGGCTGAGAATGAGCTTTGCCGAGTACGACAGCGCCACGTCGGTCTGCCCGCATTGCGGCCGGGCTGAGTTGCGGCGGCGCGTCGGCCGCGTGGCCGTGGCCCGCTCCGAGGCCACGCGCCTCGACGGCCTGATGGACGACCCGGCCCTCGACGCGCTGGACGAGGACGACCCGCGGGCGATGGGGCGCATGATGCGCCGCATGAGCGACGAGATGGGCGAGGAGATGGGGCAGGAGTTCGATGAGGTCGTGGGGCGGCTGGAAAGTGGCGAGTCGCCGGCGTCGATTGAGGCGGCGATGCCGGGGTTAGGAGATATTGATTAGGAGATCACGCCAGGACGCAAGGGGCGGGCCTTGGCCCTTTGTGCCTTGGCGTGAGCTCTTCATCCTTAATCTCTAAACCTCTAACCGTTTAAGAGCCGCCCGCCGCACGTCCACCTGCACCTCGTCCCCCGGCCGGTCGGCGTCAATGCACACCCAGCGCGCCGGTTCAGCCGCGGCCAAGGCCAAGTAGCCTTCGCGCACGCGGCGGTGGAACTCCAGCGTTTCCAGGTCGAGGCGGTTCATCTCCTCCCCCTCGTCGCGGCGGCGGGCCAGGCCGCGGGCCACGTCCAGGTCGAGCAGCAGTGTCAGGTCGGGGCGCAGGCCGCCGGTGGCGATGGCCGTCAGCGTGGCCAGCATGTCGGCGTCCAGGCCGCGGCCGAACCCCTGGTAGGCCAGGGTGCTGTCGGCATAGCGGTCGCACAGCACCACCCGCCCCGCGGCCAGCGCCGGGCGGATGACCTCGGCCACCAGTTGAGCACGCGAGGCGGCGTAGAGCAGCATCTCGGCCGTGGGCGACATGGCGGTGTTGGCCGTGTCGTGCAGTACGTGGCGGATCTGGTCGCCGATGGGCGTGCCGCCCGGCTCGCGGGTCGTCACCACGTCATAGCCGCAGTCGCGCAGAAAGCCCGCCAGCGCGCGCAGTTGGGTTGTTTTGCCCGCGCCTTCGGGGCCTTCGAGGGTGATGAACATGATAGACATTGGGCAAGGGCGGGTCTCAGACCCGCCCCTACGTCTCCATTGACCGCGGTGTAGGGGCGGGTCTGAGACCCGCCCCCCTACGTGGTGTCAGTCGTTGCGCTCGGTATGGAAGACGCGCACGTGGCGATACGGTTCGCGGCCGTAGCTGTGCGACACCAGATTGGCCTGCCGCACCATCTCGTGCTGATAGCGGCGGATGGCCGACCCCGCCGGGCGCAAGTCGGCGCTGGCCTGGCCGGACTGGACGAGGGCGATGGCCCGCTCCGTCTCGGCCATGGCCGACTCAAAAGGGTCGCCGGAAGTGGGCGCCTCCAGGCCCAGCGCTTCGACCAGGAAGCGTTCCATCTGGCTGACCGTGTTGGCGCGCAAGACGTAGACCGAGACGTTGTGCTGCTCGGCGTCGTTGATGAGGCGGCGGCGCTTGCGATAGTAACTCTTCAGCGTCACCAGCACCTCGGCCTCCTCCAGCGTCTCGACCACGGCCAGCTTGACCCCCATGTGCTTGGCCGCCTGGTAGAGCCGGTTGCGGGCCACGCCATAGGCGAAGACGCGAATCGTGCGCGGGCTGCTGCTGCGCGGCTCATAGCCGTCGTCGTCCTCGGCCTGGCCGTTATCGCTGCTGGGTGCGCCGGAAAACTCGCGGGTGGGCGGCAAGATGGTCTGTTGGCGAGTCTCGTCAGGGCGGGTGTTGGGGCCGGCCGGGCGCATTTCGCGCGCGCCGCGCCCTTGCGCCTGCCGCGCGCCGGGGCCGGTCGTGCGCCGGCCGGTGACGGCGGCCGAGGTGACGACGAGGTTCTGCCGCTCGCTGTGGATCTGCCCGTCCTCGTCACACCAGCGCAACTCGACTTGCGCCGGCTCGCCGCGCAGCATGGCATCGACCGAACTGGTCACGTCGCGGTGGACGAGCAGGCGCTGCCGATCCTGCATCTCGATCAGCACGTCGAACGTCGGCGGGGCGCGGCGCTCCAGCACCGTCTTCTGCGTGCCGCGGCGGCGCGCCTCTTCGTCGGACAGGGTCACGCTCTCGATGCCGCCGACCAGGTCGGACAGGGTCGGGTTGAGCAGCAGGTTCTCCAGGTTGTTGCCGTGGGCCGTGCCGATGAGCTGGACGCCGCGCTCGTTGATGGTGCGGGCGGCCTCGGCCTCGCGCTCGCGGCCGATCTCGTCGATGACGATGACCTCCGGGTTGTGGTTCTCCACGGCCTCGATCATTGTCTCGTGCTGGTGGGACGGGCGGGGAACCTGCATGCGCCGGGCGCGGCCGACGGCCGGGTGGGGGATGTCGCCGTCGCCGCCGATCTCGTTGCTGGTATCGACGATAATGACGCGCTTGTTCTCGGCCAGCACGCGGGCCATTTCGCGTAGCATTGTCGTCTTGCCCACGCCCGGCCGGCCAAGAATCAGGATGCTGTGCCCCTCGGCCACGATGTCTTCCAGTATCTCGATGGTGCCATAGACGGCGCGGCCGACGCGACAGGTCAGCCCGACCACCTGGCCGCGCCGGTTGCGAATGCCGGAGATGCGGTGCAGGGTGCGGGCGATGCCGGCGCGGTTGTCGTCGTCAAAGTCGCCGATGCCGTCCACCACCTGGTCGATCTCGACGACGCTGACTTCGCGCTGGCGCAAGACGCGCTCGCCGTCGACGTAGCGCGCCGTGGGCACGCGCCCCAGGTCCATGACGATCTCCAGCAGCCCTTCCTCGTGGCCGGCGGCCTCGACGGTCTCGGCGATGCTGGGCGGCAGGATGTTCAATAGGGTCCGTAAGTCTTCGTGGGACTGTTTCGTTTCCATTTCAGTACTATCGGCGTTTGTCATATGATTGCGGGCTATTGCGATGCCCGCCCAACGGCGCGATTCGGCGAATCGCGCTACTCCTCTTGAAACTGGCGCACCATCGGCGACGACACGGGGATGCGCTGCCCGTCCAGGGCCACGGCCGCTTCGGGCATGGCCCGCGGCAGATAGTGGACGGTGTGGCGTACCATGACCGCCTGGCTGGCCCCAACGGTGAAGCCACTGCGGGCCAGGGCGTTGGGCAGCCAACTTTCGTAGCGGCGCACACAGCAGTAGACTCGCTCCGGCTCGCGCTCGAAAGCCATCTCCAGCGCGGCGGTGACGATCTCGTCCGCCTCCGACTCGGCGTCGGGGTGAATGAAGAAGCGCAGCCAGCCGGCCGTCGGTCCCTGGCGCAAGGTAACAAAGGCGGCCAACTCGTCGCCCAGCCGCAGCACCCAGTTGTCCCCCTCGCTCAGCGGCGGGGCCGGCTCGACCAGTTGCACCAGGCGCGGCACGGTGTTGGCGTAGAGCAGTTGGATGTCCCAGTCGTCGGCGGCGTGGCGGCGTTGCAGCTTGCGGGCGGCCGTGCCCTGGGGGCGGTAATCGGCCGCCGCCGCGCTCCAGATGTCCTGGCGCGTATAGACGGCAAACCCGGAGCGGCGCAACACCGGCAACTCCGGCCCGCGCTCGTCTGTCTCGGCGATGACGTGATGGATGCCGCGGCGGCCGACTTCGGCCACAGCGTCGTCGAGCAAGGCCAGCCAGACGGCGTGGGCGTTGGAGCGGTGCGTGGTGTCGGCCGGGTGGCCGCCGTTCTCGCCGTCGAGCGGGGTGTCGCAGCGCGGGCTGATGTAGTGGATGAACGCCTGCGGCCCGCCGTTAGAGACGCGCAGTTGCAGAAAGCCGGCGCGTTCGCCGTTGTCGGGTTTCCAGACAAACGTGGGGAATTCGCCGCCCACTAGCATACTGATCAAAGCGCCGCGCAAGGGGTGGACGTTCTCGACGAGGGCGGAGACAGTATGCAGCGAGACACCACGCTCGCCCAGGCGGCGAATCAAGGCCAGGTCGCGCAGGTCAAAGGGCCGCACCATTGCCGCTAGTGTAACAAGGCGGCCGCCCCTCGGCAAGCGCCACGAGTATGCCATTCAATATCACATCATTAACTTATCATTGCCCGGAAAAATGTTATACTCACACTTGTAGTTCACCCACGGAGACCACCCCATATGACCTCATTGATCCTCACCGTACGCGAGAGTATTCGTTATCGAGGCCGCTCCGGGCAGTACAGTTGGCTGGCCCATCGCATCTCCGGCCTGGCCATCCTCTTCTTCCTGGTGATCCACGTCTGGGATACTGCCAACGCCTTCTTCTGGCCGCAGGCCTACGCCTGGTCGCTGGCCCTGTTCAAGACGCCGTTCTTTGGCATCGGCGAAGTGGGTGTCATGGCCGCCGTCCTCTACCACGCCTTCAACGGCATTCGCATCACCATCCTCGACTTCAAGCCGGAGTGGTGGCGCTTCCAGCGGACGAGCTCGCTGATCACCTGGGGGCTGTTCCTGCTGGCCTTCATCCCGGCGGCGATCCTGATGCTGAGCGGCATGATCGGCCACTGCTCGGAGCTGGCCGCGGCGGGCGACAGTTGTCTGCGCATCCCGGCCTTCAGCGAGTTCGCCCAGTACGCGCGCTAATGAGCCGCCGGCCGGCAGGATAAGACTGGCTACAAATAAGGAGACACCAAGATGGCAGCGATCCCATCCAAAACACCAGGCAAGATCACCGTCCGCCGGGTCAAGCTGGAGCGCAACTATGAGCGCGCCTTCTGGCTGTTCATGCGCCTGTCGGGCGTGGCCATGCTCTTTCTGGCCGTCGGCCACATGGTCATCCAGCATATCGTGAACAGTTCGGCCAATCTGACCATCCAGTTCGTGGCCGCGCAGTGGAGCACGTGGGGCTGGAAGGCGTTCGACATTCTGCTGCTGTGGATGGCCATCCCCCACGGCATCCGCGGCCTGTTCAACATCCTGGGCGACTACATCCACAATGCCGGTGCGCGCCGCCTCATCAGCATCGTGCTGGGTGTGTTCGTCGTCGCCACGGTCATCTGGGCCACGTTCGCCATCGCGCTATTCGACTCCACGAGGTTCTAATGAAAACGCACGTATTTGACGCGGTCATCGTTGGCGCGGGCGGGGCGGGGCTGATGGCCGCGCTCTACGCCAGCCGCGGCGCCAACGTGGCTGTCGTGTCCAAGCTTTACCCCACGCGCTCCCACACCGGCACGGCCCAGGGCGGCATCGGCGCGGCGCTGGGCAATCTGGAAGAGGATCGTTGGGAGTGGCACGCCTATGACACCGTCAAGGGGTCGGACTATCTGGCCGACCAGGACGCAGTCGACGTGCTGTGCAAGGAGGCCATCGAGACGGTCATCGAACTGGAGCACATGGGGCTGCCGTTCGACCGCCTGCCCAACGGCCGCATCTCCCAGCGGCGCTTCGGCGGCCACACCAACAACGAGACGGGCAAGCCGGTCATGCGCGCCTGTCACGCCGCCGACCGCACCGGCCACATGATCCTGCAAACGCTCTACCAGCAGTGCATCAAGAACCGGGTCAACTTCTTCGACGAGTTCCACGTCGTCGATCTGCTGCGCGCCGGCGACGCCGTGCGCGGCATCATCGCCTACGAGATCGCCACCGGCGAACTGCACGTCTTCCACAGCAAGGCCGTCCTCTTCGCCACCGGCGGCTGGGGGCGCTGCTGGGACGTGACCTCCAACGCCCACTCGCTGACCGGCGACGGCACGGCCATCTGCCTGCGCAACGGCGTGCCGTTGCAGGATATGGAGTTCTTCCAGTTCCACCCCACCGGCATCTACAAGCTGGGCATCCTCATCACCGAGGGCGTGCGCGGCGAGGGCGGCATCCTGCTCAACGGCAAGGGCGAGCGCTTCATGGAGAAGTACGCGCCGACGATCAAAGACCTGGCCAGCCGCGACGTGGTCAGCCGGGCCATCTTCCTGGAGATTCAGGCCGGGCGCGGCATCAACGGCCAGAACTACGTCCACCTCGACGTGACGCCGGAGACGGTCAACAAGTATCTGGCCGAGGCGGGCGAGACGCGCCGCGTCGACCGGGCCTACATCGAGTCGAAGCTGCCCGACATCGCCGACTTCGCCCGCACCTACCTGGGCGTCGACCCGGTGGAGGAGCCGATGCCCATCCAGCCCACGGCCCACTACGCCATGGGCGGCATCCCCACCGACCTGGACGGCCGCGTCATCCTCGGCGCGCAGAAGCAGGTGCTCAACGGCCTCTACGCCGCCGGCGAGTGCGCCTGCGTCTCCGTCCACGGCGCGAACCGGCTGGGCACGAACTCGCTGGTCGACCTGGTTGTCTTCGGCCGCCGCGCCGGCCGCCACATCGCCGAGTACTGCCAGGGGGCCGACCAGGGCCGGCTGGCCACGGGCACGGGCGACGCCGTCTACGGCGATTTGGAGCGCATCCGCAACGGCAGCGGCGGCGTGAAACCCTACACCCTGCGCCGCCGGATGCAGCAGACGATGACCGACAACGTCGGCGTCTTCCGCACCGAGGCGACCATGTCCAAGGCGGTCGAAGATCTGCGCGAACTGCGCCACGACTACCAGACCAAGCTCCAGATCGACGACAAGGGCAAGACCTACAACACCGACCTGCTGGAGGCGTGGGAGCTGGGTTGCCTGCTGGAACTGGCCGAGGTGACGGCCGTCGCCGCCTGCGCCCGCCAGGAGAGCCGCGGCGGCCACGCCCGCGAGGACTTCCCGGAGCGCGACGACGAGCGATATCTCATGCACAGCCTCGCGGCCCCCGACGGCCGCGGCGGCTACACCCTGGAGTACAAGCCCGTCGTCATGGGGCGCTACGAACCCAAGAAGCGCGTCTATTAGAGTGACGAGTTGGTCACGAACATCATTTAGGAAGGACACGATGCAAGCAAAACTGCGAATCCGGCGCTTCAACCCGGAAACCGACAAGAAGCCCTGGTGGGGCGAGTATACGCTGGACGAAGTGCTGCGGACCGACACGGTGCTCGACCTGCTGCACCGCGTGAAGTGGGAGCAGGACGGCACGCTGACGCTGCGCCGCTCGTGCGCCCACGGCGTGTGCGGCTCCGACGCCATGCGCATCAACGGCGCCAACGCCCTGGCCTGCAAGACGCTGGTCAAGGAGTTGGGCGTCAAGAATGACGTGGTCAAGATTCAGGTTGAGCCGATCCTGGGGCTGACGGTGGAGAAAGACCTGCTGGTAGACATGGAGCCGTTCTTCGACCACTACCGCTCGGTCATGCCCTACTTCGTGACCGACACGCCCGTGCCGGCCGACGGCCGCGAACGGCTGCAATCCCCCGAAGACCGCGCCCGCTTCGACGACACGACCAAGTGCATCCTCTGCGCCGCCTGCACCACCTCCTGCCCCAGCTTCTGGGCCGACGGGCGCTACGTCGGCCCGGCGGCCATCGTCCAGGCCCATCGCTTCATCTTCGACAGCCGCGATGAGGCGGCCGGCGAGCGGCTGGACGTGCTGGCCGACACCTTCGGCGTCTGGCGCTGCCGGACAATCTTCAACTGCACCAACGCCTGCCCGCGCGAGATCAAGGTCACGGAGGCGATTGCCGAGGTGAAGATGGCGATTACGTCGGGAAGAGTGTAGTGACGAGTGACGAAGTACAAGTGACGAGTTAAGAGAGGAGCGGCGCGTGTGAGACGTGCCGCTCTTTTTCGTCCCCTCGCCCCTTGGGAGAGAGCTAGGGAGAGGGCTGAGGGGTGTTCTTCGCCCGGCCACACCCCATCTTCTACCGTCAACCTTGCCGGCACAGGAATACACTTCCCCGTCCGGTTCCGGAATGCCACCTCGCCCCGCGCGACCACGCCCGGCCCGAAGACGAACGGCCCCTCGACCGCCAGCCGCTCGCAGGCGCACAGCGACGGCGCGCCGGCCGGGAAGCGGCAATCGAGGTCATCCACCAGGCGATAGTACTCCGCGTCCAGTTCCACCGCCGGGGGCTGTCCGCGCCGCTCCGGGGCCAGCACGACACGATAGTCGCGCGTCAACAGATAGGCGTCGGAGCGCACGGCCAGCAGGTCGTCGGTCTTCTTCACCGGCGCGAAGCGCGCGCGCGGCACGCGGATGGCCTCCGCCCCGTCGAACACGGCAATGGCCGACCCCATGGCCGTCTCCAACTGGTAGACGGGCGTCGAGTCCGGGGTCGCGCGGGTCGACCGTCTTGCGGTTGCGGATCATGGGCAGGTCAAGCTCGTGGTTGCGGGCGACGAGCGTCCGGCGCAGCGTCGGCAGGTGGAGCCAGAGGTTGTTGGTGTTGAAGTAGCGGTGGCGCTCAATGTCCTGGAAGGCGGGCAGGTCGTCGGCCGGGCACTGGGCGATCTCGCGCAGCAGCAGGCGGCCGTCGGGGCGGCGCGCCAGATGGCCCCCCTTACGGTCGGCCGCCGTCCGGTCGGCCACTTCCATCAGGAACGGCAGCCCCTTGTCGATGATGTAGCCCAGGATGCTGGGGTCGAGCACCGCGCCCAGGTTGTCGGCGTTGGAGACGAAGGCGTATTCGATGCCGGCGCGCAACAGCCGGTCGAGCATCCCGCTGGTGACCAGGGCAGTGTAGAGGTCGCCGTGGCCGGGCGGGCACCACTCCAGTTCGCGGTCGTCGGGCCATTCGGCCGGGGCCAGCGTGGCGGCGTCGATCTTGGGCTGCTTGTGCTGGCAGAAGCTGAGCGGCAGGTTGACGTGGAGGCGCGGGTATTGGCGCAGCACGGCCAGCGATTGGGCGTCGGTGGCGAAGCTGTTCATCAACAGCAGCGGCGCGCCGATCTCGTTTGCCTGGCGGGCGATGATGTCCAGAAAGGTCAGGCCGTCCTTGACGACCAGCAGCGACTTCGGCCCGGTCAGCCCCATGCTGGTTCCCAGGCCGCCGTTGAGCTTGATAATGACGGTGCGAGAGATTGCCTCGCTCCCGATGGTCGTCAAGCGTGGCGACAGCCGCTCGGCGTTGTCGAGCGAGCGCACTGGCCGGATGTCGCCCTCGGCGATGAGGCCGTCGTCGCCCTGCCGGAGCTTGTCATAGTAGTGGGCGAAGTGGGCGATGAAGATGTTGGGTAGGCCCTCGTCGGCCATGCGTTGGGCGAAGGGGGCGAAGTGCGCCGCGTCCTGTGTCATGTGCTCTCCTGCTGAGGTCAAGCATAGCCGGTTTTGCCCCGTGGGACATCTACCCCGGATATGTTCTCACAGTATCGGCGCAACGTCTTACCAAGCGACTTAAGCGCCCCCCTGGCGGCGGCGCGGCCGGACGACCAGCAGCGCCGCCAACGCGAACCCGGCCAGAGCCAGCCCAATCCACACCGCCAGCTCGGCCGCGCTGCGGCCCCCTTCGCCGCTGCGTAGGCTGCGCAGCCAGGCGGCCTCTAGCTGCTCCGGCGAGAGTTGCAGCGCCTCGCGCAGCGCCGTGGGGCAGTCGGCCCCGCCGGCGAAGGCGGTAACCAGGGCGCGCACGGCGGTGTCGCCGTAGGTGGTGGCGATGAAGGTGACCAGGGCCTCGCTCTGGGCCGCGGCCAGATCGCTATCGATGGGCTGCCCGGCGCATAGCTCGGCCACGGGTAGCGTCGTCTCTGAGGAGACGGCGGCGCGCAGGGCATCGTCGCGTACGACGTTGGCCTCGCCGCGCACCGCCCCGGCCAGGCCGTAGTTGAGCCACGGCGGTAGGTTGTAGGCGAATTGGCCGAGGGCCTGGAAGAGCAGCAGATCGACCAGGCCGCGAGCCAGTTCCGGCCGTAACTCCGCCTCGGCCGTCTCCGGGTTGACCACCGTGGCCAGGACGACGCCCAGGTCGGGGAAGGTCTGGCCCGGCAGATAGGCGCGGCCGGCCAGGCGCAGCGCCGCCCCCAGGTCGGCCGAGGAGGGGTAGATGTAGACGTCGAAGGGCAGAATCTGCTCCAGCGGCAGCAGCGGGCCGAGGCGCGGCAGCATCTCGAAGACCAGATCGCGCGCCTCTTCGCCCAGCGCCGTGCCCTCGCCCGTCCAGTGGATGCGCACGCTGCCGCCGCCCTGCTCGTCCGTCTCCACCAGTTGGCTCCAGTTGAACTGGTCGTCGGTGTAGCTGATGACCTGTTCGGGAACGATGAGCGTGTCGTCGGGCCGCTCCACTTCCCACCAGTAGGTGACGGCGCTGAAGGGGGGCAGGCGGGTCTGGGTCAGGTCGAGGGCGTAGGAGACTTCGATGATCGGCCCGGCCGGGAATTCGATCTCCACGGCGAACGAGTCGGCCGACGCGCCCAGGCGAATGAAGAGGGTGATGGCGCGCACTTCGCCGATGTCGGCCGCGCTCAGGTGGAAGCGCATCGTCTGGCCGTAGACGTAGTCGGCCGTCGAGCGCACGATGCCACCCTGCTGCGCGCCGGCCGCACCGGCCAGCAACAGCCATAGGCCAGCGGCGAGGGCCAACAGGCCGAAGCGATAAGGGCGGGTGGCGGAGGTCATAAGCCGAGCAGAGTGATCGTCGCGGCGACGGTAAACGGACTGAGCAGGGTCGCGAAGACAACTATACGCGCCACGGCGGCCGTCGGCAAGCCGAACTCGGCGGCCAGGATGAGAGAGAAGACGGCCGGCGGCATGCCCATCTCGATGATCATGGCGCTGCGGCCGACGCCCGACAGCCCCAGCGCGGCGGCCACGACCAGCCCCACCAGCGGCCCGACCAGCAGCCGCAGCCCAACGGACGGCCAGACGTAGGCCGTCGTCTCGCCGCGGCGCATATCGGCGATCTGCATGCCCAGGATGATCAGCATGACCGGGATGGCCCCCTGCCCGGCGATGGTGATGCCGCTCATGATGGGCCTGGGGACGGGGATGTGCAGGCCATAGACGACCACCGCCAGCAGCGCCGCATAGAAGGCGGGCACGCGCACCATGCGCGCCAGTGACTCGCGCCACGTCAGCCGGCCGAGGGACGCAATGAAAACGCCCAGAGTGTAGAAGAGGAGCGTGCTGGCGACGAAGTAGACGATGCCGCGCGACAAGCCGTCGTCGCCGTAGCGTAGTTGCAGCAGGGTCAGGCCGTAATTGCCGCCGTTGGCGAACATGGCCACGATGAGCACGGCCGCCATCTCCGGCCGGCTGAGGCGCAGCAGCCGCGCCAGGCCCAGAGCCAGGCCACCCATCACCAGGACACTGATGGCAGTGAAGGCAGCCAACCCCAGCAGCTCCTCGCCGGGCAGTCGGCTGCCGACCAGGCCGGAAAAGACGAGGCAGGGGCTAAAGACGTTGAAGACGACGCTGTTCAGCGTGGCCGGCTGCACGGCGAAGCGCCGCCGCAGGGCAAAACCCAGCGACGCCACCAGGGCGATGGGCAGGATGTTCTGCGTCAGGACGGCGAAGAAGACGCTCAATTGGCCCGCAGATCCAGCAGGTCGTCGTCATCGTCTTCAAGGGCGTCTTCGTCCAGCGCCAGCAGGTCGAACTCCAGCCCGTCCATCTCTTCCAGAGCTTCGTCGATGGCGTCGTAGAGTTCTTCGTAGTCGGGGTCTTCCGCCAGGCGCGTCAGCAGTTCGGTGGCCCGATCGCCGCCGATTTGGCCCAGGGCGTAGACGGCGGCCATAGCGACTTCGATGTCCTGGTCGTTCAGCAGCCCTTCGAGCGCGTCAATGGAGTCGGCGCTGCCCAGACCGCCGGCGGCGCGGGCCGCCTCAGCGCGGAAGTCGGCCGAGGGGCTGCTCATCTCGTCGTTGAGAATGGGCAGCCATTGGCGATCGGCCGTCAGGCCCATGGCGAACAGGGCGCTGAGTTGCAGATCGTTGGGGCCGTCGTCGTAGGCGTCGTTGATGAGTTCGGGAACGCGCGGGTGGTTGGACGCGGCGACGGCTTCCAGGGCGGCGCGTTTGACTTCCAACGGCGCGGTCGGGCGGTCATACTCGGCCAGCAGGGCGTTGACGATGGGCACGGCCGCACCGGTGTCGACCTGGCCCCACTCGGCCAGCAGCACGTAGTGGGCCAGGGCGCGGGCGGCGGCGGCGCGCACGCCAACGTGGCTATCGCCTTGCAAGATGTCAATGATGGGCCGGATGAGATGGGTGTCGGTCGAATCCCACAGGCCGTCGAGGGCCGCCATGCGCACCGACGGGTAGTTGTCGTCGAACAGGTAGGCGAAGACGGGCGTGAAGTCGACCAGATAGTTCTCTTCGGCGATGTCGGCCATGTGGCGGACGAGGGCAGCGCGCCGCTCCTCGCTCACCTCTGTCCATTCGCGCCGGAACTGCTCGAAGTCGTCCGCCGGCATGTCCGACAGGCGAAAGACCAGGTGAACGGGAACTTCGTCGCCGCCGAACAGGGCCGACAGGACGGCCGGGAAGGGCATTTCGCGGTAAGTGGCCATAGCTCTGACTAGAACGGAATGATAGGGTTGGCGATGTCCTGGAAGATGAGGAAGGCCATGAGGGCCAGGAGCATCAACATGCCGACCAGGTGCACCATGCCCTCGCGCTGCGGCTCGATGCGCCGGCCGCGGATGGCTTCGATGAGCACGAAGAGGATGCGTCCGCCGTCGAGGGCGGGGATGGGCAGCAGGTTGGTCAGACCCAGGGCGACGCTGATGAAGCCGGCCATGATCAGCAGCCGGTACGGGTTGCGGGTCTGCACCGAGTCTTCGGCGGCCATGCCGGCGATCTGGCTGATGCCGACGATGCTGACCGGGCGCGCTTCTTGAGCGGTGATCTCGCCATTGATCAGCATGGAGGGCAGGCGGGCGTAGAGGGTCAGGTACTCCCAGATCATGCGCAGTGAGTCACCCAGGGCGGTAATGGGGTTGACGCGCTGGCGTGGGCCGTCGCCGAGGCCGATGCCCAGCGCGCCCTCCGTGGCGGCGTCGTACTCGCCCGGCAGGCGCGGCCGCACGGCCAGGGTCAGCGTCTCCTCGCCGCGCTGCACCAGCAGATCAATCGTCTCCCCGGCGTGGTCGGTGACGGTGGTGATGAGCATGTTGGCGCTGGTCACTGCCTGGCCGTCCACTTCCAGAACGACGTCGCCGGTCTGGATGCCGGCCAACGCGGCGGGCGAAGCGGGGTTGACCCCGGCGATGGCCACCGACGGCGTGAAGAGCACGGCCAGCCAGAAGAAGAGAATGGCCGACAGGAAGTTGGCCCCCGCTCCGGCGGCCAGGACGAATAGCCGCGCTCGCTTGGAGGCCGAAGCCAGCCCGCCGGGCACGTCGGGGTCGTCCTCGCCCGCCGGGCGCACGAAGCCGCCGACGGGAATCCAGTTGAGCGAGTAGATCGTGCCGTTGCGCTCGGCCAGCTTGATGGCCCGCGGCGGCAGGCCGAAGCCGAACTCCTCGACGCGAATCTTGGACAGCTTGGCGGCCGTGAAGTGGCCCCACTCGTGGATCAGGACGATAGGCGTCAGCACGAGCAGAAAGCCGCCGATGTACCACAGGATGTCGGTATTGAACATAACTCTATTCCTGCGCAGAATCACTGACTACGGTCTACTGAAGACTATTGATCCGCAGATTAAGCAGATTGGGCAGATTTCAGAAGCGAAGAGATTTTCATCTTCATCATGGAATCTGCCAAATCTGCCCAATTTGCGGATCATTCATCTTTACGCCGCAATTCAGTGTTTCCGCGATAAATGCACCAATCATGATTATATGTCCGAGAGACGCGCGTTCCAAGGGGCAGGTTCCCCAACTTACGCCCCTCTCACCGAGGAATTCACCTCATCCCGCTTGACAGGTGGCCAGACGGCCGTTATGCTGAGGCCGAACAACCGAATAGCGGACGGCGGCCCTGCTCCGGCCCGCCCGTCCGAGGGGCGAACTAGCGCATGAGACGGGATCAGTTACTAGTGGTTAGTGACTAGTCACTAACTACTAGTAACTGTCCCGCCTGACGAGGTGGAGGTTCCCCGCGGCGACGCGGGGTTAAGCCGGGATTCCGGCGAAAATCGAGAGATCAGCGGATGCCTCCCAGGGACGACCACACCCTGAGCTTTGGCCCCTTCGAGCCAGCCGGCGAAACGCGGCGCGGGCAACCGCGCCGACAAAGCGCCCGGCGGGTGGTCATCAGCAGTGAAGGGGCGTCCCCGGACATAAGTCCACTTCCAAGGGTACGCCGACAAATAAACACAATTGGCCGCCGGCAGGGCGCGGCACGCACTTGGGCGTGTGTGTCCCGGCCGGAGCAGCCGCGGCCCCGGCCGCCGGCGCGTTGTCGCCGCGGCAGCCCTGGAGGTTGAACCATGTGTGGTATCGTCGGTTACATTGGCCCGCGACAGGCTCCGGCCGTCGTCATGGGCGGCCTGAAGCGGTTGGAGTATCGCGGTTACGACTCGGCGGGCATCGCCGTCCTGAGCGGGGACGCCATTGACATTCGCCGCGACGTGGGCAAGCTGGGCAATCTGGAGGCGCTGCTGGCCCGCGAGCCTCTGGCCGGTCAGGTGGGCATCGGCCACACGCGCTGGGCCACCCACGGCGCGCCCAGCCAGCGCAACGCCCACCCCCACCTGAGCATGGACGGCCGCGTCGTCCTCGTCCACAACGGCATCGTCGAGAACTTCCAGAGCCTGCGCGACGAACTCATGGCCGAGGGCGTCGCCTTCCGCTCGGAGACGGATACCGAAGTCATCGTCCAACTGGTCGAGCGCTACATGGCCGGCGGCCTGCCGCTGGAAGAGGCCGCCCGCCAGACGCTGCGCCAACTGGAAGGGGCCAACGCTGTGGTGCTGATGAGCGTAGACCAGCCCGACCGGCTCGTCTGCGCCCGCGTGGGCAACGCCGGCGGCATCGCCCTGGGGCTGGGCGAGGGGGAGATGTTCATCGCCTCCGACATCCCGGCCATCCTGGAGTACACGCGGCGCATCATCTTCCTGGAGAGCAAGCAGATGGCTGTCGTCTCGGCCGATGACACCCTTGTGACCGACCTCGACGGCCGCCCGGCGCGGGCCGAACTCCACACCATCGCCTGGGACCCGGTCAGCGCCGTCAAAGGCGAGTACAAGCACTTCATGCAGAAGGAGATCTTCGAGCAGCCGCGGGCGCTCATCGACACCCTGGGCGGGCGGGTTAACTTCGAGACGGGCTGCGTCGAACTGCCGGAGATGAAGCTGACGCCGGAGCTGGTGGCGCGCATCGACAAGCTGTTCATCGTCGCCTGCGGCACGAGCTACTACGCCGGGTTGGTGGGCAAGTACCTGATCGAGACGCTGGCCCGGCTGCCGGTGGAGGTGGAATACGCCTCGGAGTTCCGCACCTACAACCCCATCATCAATGAGCGCACGGCCGTGCTGACCATCACCCAGAGCGGCGAGACGGCCGACACGCTGGCCGCGGCCGAGCAGGCGCGGGCGCAGGGGGCGACGCTGTGGTCGATTGTCAACGCCATCGGCAGCCAGTCGATGCGCCTGAGCGACGGCCACATCGCCATGCACGCCGGGCCGGAGATCGGCGTGGCCAGCACCAAGGCGTTCACCACGTCGCTGGCCGACCTGTACCTGCTGGCCTGCGCCCTGGGGACGATGCGCGGCACGATTTCGCCGGCGCAGATGCGCCAACTGGCGGCCGACGTGGCCCACCTGCCGGCGCTGGTCGGCCGGGCGCTGGAGCGCGACGCGGAGTATCAGGCGTTGGCCGAGCGCTTCCACCGGGCGCACAACTTCCTCTTCCTGGGGCGAGGCATCAACTACCCCATCGCCATGGAAGGGGCGCTGAAGCTGAAGGAGATCAGCTACATCCACGCCGAAGGCTACCCGGCGGGGGAGATGAAGCACGGGCCAATCGCCCTGATTGACGAGTCGATGCCGGTGCTGGCCATCGTCACCAAAGACGCCCTGTACGACAAGATGATCAGCCAGGTGCAGCAGGCCAGGGCGCGCGGCGGGGTGGTCATCGCTCTGGCGACGGAGGGGGACGAGGCGATTCGGAGCGAGGCCGACGTGGTCATCTACGTGCCCGCCGCGCCGCCGCTGCTGGCCCCCATCGTCAACGTCGTGCCGCTGCAACTGCTCAGCTACCACATCGCCGTCCGCCGCGGCGCGGACGTAGACCAGCCGCGCAACCTGGCCAAAAGCGTGACGGTGGAGTAGAGCTAAGGCGCTCACGCCAAGGCGCTAAGGGGCCAAGGCGCAAAGAAGAAAGAAAGAGAAGCTCACGCAAAGACGCAAAGAACGCCAAGCTCAGAGATTTCTGAGCTTGGCGTTCTTTGCGTCTTGGCGTGAGCTCTACTTTCTCTAGAAAGCCAGAGCGGTGGCCGGTTGGAGGGTGGCGGGGGTCAGGCCGGCGTCGTGGAGGACGGCCGCGGCCAGGTCGAAGTTGGCCCCCATCTGCCCCACGCGGTGGGCGTCGGAGTTGACGACGACCCGCCGGCCGCCCTCTTCGCGGAACCAGCGCAGCATCGTCGTCAGCGCCGGCCGCCAGGTGGGCACGTTGTTGAGCAGGCGCGTGTTGAGTTCCAGGGCCAGCCCGCGCCAGGCGATGGTCGCCAGGGCGTCGCGCACGACGCCCTCGAGGGCTTGCGGCTGGAAGCCGGCCCCCAGTAGCGTGCCGCGCCACAGGATGCGGTCGAAGTGGGCCACTACGTCAATGTCGGAGAAGTCGCCGGCCATGTGACCCAGGGCGGCGAAGTAGTCGGCGTAAACGTCCAGCGGCTCGCGCCCGGCGAAGCAGGCGGCATCGTGGATGTTGTGGCCGTAGAGCCAGTGCAGCGAGGCGATACGCACGTCGAACGGGTAGCCGGCCAGGAAGGCCGACGCGCCGCGGGCGAACTCGTGCGGGTTGCCCAACTCGACGCCGCTGTAGAGCGTCAGCCCTTGCGGCGCGAACAGCGCCCGGCAGCGGGCGATCTCGGTGAAGTAGTCGTCGGCGTCGAACAGGCCGGAGCCGCGCGGGTGCCATTCGGCGTGTTCGGTGATGGCGATCTCGCTGAAGCCCAGGGCCAACGCCCGCCAGCCGAGCGCCTCCATCGTATCCTGACCGTCCACACTGAACGTAGAGTGAATGTGGTAGTCGGTCGAAATGTCATTGCTATTCATTTTCATGGGGCCGATCTTACCCGCATGAGGGGTGGGCGGTCAATTGGTTAGAGTTAACAGTCGGTAAAGGGTTGGGTGAGCGGATGTTAACAGTTGAAGAATGGCATTCACTTGGCCGCCTGCGCCAACCCTGCCATAATTTCTATAGTCCGCCGGTCACATTCGGCGACGACCGACATGACGATCACCATTCGCCCCCTACTCCAATTCGACCCCGCGTCCTTCGTCGCCCTGGTCGGCGGCTACACTACCGCCGAACGCTACCGCGTGGAGGCCCGCGAGGAGGACGCGCTAACCGAGTTCCGCCTGGTTCTGGAGCCGCTGCCGGAGCCGGAGCCGCAACTGTTCCAATTCACCTATCACGACGACGAGCTGGCCCACTACGCCGTGCTGGCCGGTGGGCCGTTGGCGCTGGGCGCGTATGACGGCGAGATGTGGGTGGGCGTGGCCGTGGGCGAGCGGCGCGATTGGAACCGCACGCTGTGGCTGCACGAGTTCCACGTCGCCGCCGGCCACCAGCGCCAGGGCATCGGCCGCCGCCTGATGGACGCGCTGGCCGAGCGGGCGCGGGCGGCCGGCTTACGCGCTCTGATGCTGGAGACGCAGAACACCAACGTTCCGGCCATTCGCTTCTATCGCCGCGTCGGCTTCACTCTCGATGGCCTCAACGTCGCCTACTACACCAACGACGACCTACGGCCCGATCGCACCGTGGCTCTGTTCATGACCCGCCGCCTCGAATGAACCGCCTCACTCGTCTCATCCGCGCCCGGCCCGATCTGAGCGTCGCTCTGGGGCTGCTGGTCGCCGCTGTCGTCTTCTTCGCCGCCGCGCTGTGGCCGCCACCGGGGCAGGTGCTGGCCGGCCACGACATGCTGGCCTACTACTACGGCGCGTGGGACGCGGTGCGCGAGGGGCTGCGGGCCGGGCAGTTCGTCCTGTGGGAGCCGGAGATCTTCGTCGGCTTCCCCTTCCTGGCCCAGCCGCAGCAGAACACCTTCTACCCGCCCAACTGGATCAACTTGCTGGTGCCGACGCGGGCCGGCGTGACGTGGCTGATGGTCTTCCACGTCTGGCTGGCCGGCTTCGGCCTCTACCTGTTCGCCCGGCGGATGGGGGCGCGGCGGTTGCCGGCGCTGCTGGGCGGGCTGGGCTTTGCCTACGGCGGGCTGCTGACCGGGCGGTTGTGGGCCGGGCATTCGCCGGTCTACGCCGTCTTCGTCTGGACGCCGCTGCTGCTGGCGGCGCTGGTCTGGGCCGTGGAGCGGCGCGGCTGGGCGGCGGCGGTGGTGGCCGGCGCGCCGTTCGGGCTGGCCATTCTGGCCGGCCACATCCCGTCGTTCCTCTATGTGGGAATGATTTGGGCGGCGTTTGTGGCCTACCTGTGGCTGACGCGGCCGGGGGAGCGTTGGGTCGTGGCACGGGCGGCGGTGGTGTCGGCCGCCGTCGGGCTGGCGTTGGCCGCGGTGCAGCTCGTGCCCTTCCTGCAATTCAGCCTCGGCTCGGGGCGGGTGGCCACGGCCGACTACGCCTTCGCCACCGACTACTCCTTCCCGCCGGCGCACCTCATCACCCTGCTGGTGCCGGAGTTCTTCGGCGAGCCGCTGCGCGTCGGCTACTGGAGCGTGCCGACGTTTGAGGAGTTGACCTACTACGCCGGGGGGCTGGCCGTGCTGGGCATCGCGTTGGCGCTGCGGCGGCCGACGCGGCTGACGTGGTTCTACCTGCTGCTGATCGTCTTCGGGTTGTGGCTGGCCTTCGGGCGTTACGGGGTACTCTACGAGTTAGCCTACCGCTTCCTGCCACCGTTCCGCCTGGTGCGCGCGCCGGGGCGGGCGGCGTTCCTCTACCTGTTCGCGGCCTCGGCCCTGTTGGCCCACACGCTGAGCGTCTGGCGCGACGCCCCGGCCGAGGAGCGGCAGCGGCGGTTGCGTGGCTACTGGCCGGCGGTAGTGGGCGTGCTGGCCGTGGCCCTGGTGGCGGCGCTGGCGGCCACGGGCGCGGTGTTCATGGCCGTCCACCCGACGGACACGAGCGGCCGGCTGTGGCAGCAGATTGGGGGGTATGCACAGGCATTGGTTGTCATTGGCGTCGGTGGGGGGCTGATCTGGAGCTACTTGAGTGGCGGGTGGCAGGTGGCGGGTGGCGCGCCATCTCTCGACTCGCGACCCGCCACCCGTCACTCGCCACTCTCCACTCGCCACCTGCTTCTCGCTCTGGTGCTCGTCACCCTCGTCGCCGCCGACACCTGGCACTACGCCCACAAGATGGTGCGCCTCACGTCGAGCGCGCCGGATGCGGTGTGGGTGGACGGCCGGGAGTTGGTGGGCGAGCCGACGGGGCGGGTCGTGCCCTGGGGCGTGCCGCTGTTCAGCCAGAATGGGGCCATCGCCGTCGGCTGGCCGAGCGTCTTCGGCTACGACTCGCTGGAGCCGGCGGCGACGATGGCTCTGGCGGCGTCGGTGCCCGACCCACGCTCGACGGCCTACGACATTCTGGGAGCGACGCACGTGCTGGCCGGCGGGCCGCTGGACGAGTTCACCGCAGGGGAGCGCCCGCTGACACTGCTGGGGCAGCAGGGGGCGGCCTGGGTCTACAGCCGGGCACGGCCGTTGCCTTTGGCGCGGCTGGTCTACGGCGTCGAGGTCATCACCGACCCGGCGACGGCCGTGGCCCGCGTCCACGAAGCGGCGTTCGACGCGGCGGCGACGGCCATCCTGGCCGCCGACCCCGGCTGCGCGGTCGGCCCGGCCCCGGCAGCAGGGGGCACGGCCGAGATCGTGGCCCGCGCGGCGACGCAGTGGCAAATCCGCACCCGCAGCGACGCGGCCGGGCTGCTGGTGGTAGCCGAGAATGCTTTTCCCGGCTGGCAAGTGACGGTCGACGGGCAGCCGGCCGAATCGCTGACAGCCTACACCGCCATCCGCGCGGTGTGCGTGCCGGCGGGGGAACACCTGGTCGCGTGGACGTTCCGGCCGCGCGCCTACCTGCTCGGCGCGGGGATTTCGCTGCCGGCGCTGGCCCTCCTCTTGTGGGCCGGAAGAAAGAGTCTCACGCCAAGACGCAAAGTACGCCAAGCAAAGAAAGCTTCCTAAGCTTGGCGTACTTTGCGTCTTTGCGTGAGATTTCTTCTTTGTGCCTTGGCGTGAGCTTCTTCAAGGCAGCAACCGAATCTCGGCCACCCACTTGACTTGTCGCAATGCCTCGCCGGTCTCGCTGGGGACGATGAGGCGCACCAGGCCGGCGGCGCGGGTCAGCGGCCGGCCGTCCACGGTGTGGGCCAGCAGGATCGGCCGCGCCGTCTCGCTCCGCCACTCATCAGCCACGACGCGCGTACTGAAGCCGTCGCCGCTGCTGATCAGCGCTGCCGACCACGCGCCCGGCGCATAGGCGGCGATGACCGTCCCCAGGGTGACGCCGCCAAAGTCGAACGGGCCGCTGGCCGGGTGGCCGGTGCTGGCGATCATCGCGCCGGGCAACGTCTGGCCGGGCAGGGCGCGCAACGCCTCAACTGTTGCGCGGACGCGGGCGTCGGGCAGCACGACCTCGAACGAGGCATCGTCGTCGGGTGGCGTCGGGTTGCTATCGTGGGCGTGCGAGTGGGTCATGGAATGAATTCTGACGCAAAGCCGCAAAGAACGCCAAGCCCGGAAAGCCTTCCGGGCTTGGCGTTCTTTGCGGCTTTGCGTGACCTTTTTCTCTTTGCGCCCTGGCTCCTTAGCGCCTTTGCGTGAGCTCTCTCCCGTACCCTGTGAAATCTGGCCTTCCTGGTCTATACTTGCCCCATGGAGCAAAGCCGAATTCGCAACTTCTGTATCATCGCCCACATCGACCACGGTAAATCGACCCTGGCCGACCGCCTCTTGCAAGCCACGGGAACCATCTCCGACCGTGAGATGCAGGAGCAGGTGCTCGACAGCATGGACATCGAGCGCGAGAAGGGCGTCACCATCAAGGCCTCGGCCGTGCGCATGAACTACCGCGCCAGGGACGGCGTGACCTATGAGATGAACCTGATCGACACGCCCGGCCACGTCGACTTCGCCTACGAGGTCAGTCGGGCGCTGCAAGGCTGCGAAGGGGCCGTCCTGGTCGTGGACGCCACCCAGGGCATCGAGGCGCAAACGCTGGCTAACCTCTACATGGCCGTGGAGGCCGACCTGGAGCTGCTGCCGGTGGTCAACAAGATCGACCTGCCCGCCGCCATGCCGGAAGATGTGGCCGAGGAGATCGAGAACGTCACCGGCTTCCCGGCCGAAGAGGTGATTGCCATCAGCGCCAAGATGGGCACCAACATCGAGGCCGTGCTGGAAGCGGTCGTGCGCCGCATTCCGCCGCCGTCGGGCGACCGCGACGCGCCCTTCCGCGCCCTGGTCTTCGACTCCCACTACGACTCCTACAAGGGGGTTATCGCCTACGTGCGCGTCTTCGAGGGCGCGGTCAGCCATCGCCAGCCGGTCAAGATGATGTCCAACGACGTGGTCGTCGAGCCGATCGAGATCGGCATCTTCAGCCCCGGCATGGTTCCGGTCGAGGAGCTGACCGCCGGCGAAGTGGGCTACATCGCCACCGGGCTGAAAACGGTGCGCGAGTGCCGCGTCGGCGACACCATCACCCTGCGCGATAACCCGGCAACCGAGCCGCTGCATGGCTACAAGCAGATCAAGCCGATGGTCTACGCTGGGCTTTACCCCAGCGAGGGCGAGGACTACCCGCTGCTGAAGGAGGCCCTGGAGCGGCTGCAACTCAACGACGCCTCGCTCGTCTTTGAGCCGGAGACCTCCAACGCGCTCAACTTCGGCTTTCGCTGCGGCTTCCTGGGGCTGTTCCACATGGAGATCATCCAGGAGCGATTGGAGCGGGAGTACGACCTCGACCTGGTGGCCACCGCGCCCAGCGTCGAGTACGAGTTGGTGATGCTCAACGGCGAAGTGCGCTTCATCGAAAGCCCGGCCGACCTGCCCGACGAATCGACCATCGCCGAAATCCGCGAGCCGTGGATGCACGTGCAGATTTTCGCCCCGGAGGAGTTCTATGGCGTGGTGATGGACCTGGCCCGCAAGCGGCGCGGCGAGTTCATCAAGCAGGAGCATCCCGCGCCCGGCCGCGTCGTGTTGCACTACTACCTGCCGCTGGCGGAGATGATCGTCGACTTCTATGACAAGCTGAAGAGCGGCACGCGCGGTTACGCGTCGATGGATTACGAGTTCGACGGCTATCGCGCCTCCGACCTGGTGAAGCTGGAGGTGCTGGTCGGCAAGCAGGCGGTGGACGCGCTGGCGATGATCGTCCACTCCGACGCCGCCTACCACCGCGGCCAGCGCCTGGTGACGGAACTGAAGGAACTCATCCCGCGCCAGATGTTCGAAGTGCCCATCCAGGCGGCGACCAGCAAACGTGTCATCAGTCGCGCCAACGTTAAGGCGCTACGCAAGGATGTGCTGGCAAAATGCTATGGAGGCGACATTACGCGCAAGAAGAAGCTGCTGGAAAAGCAGAAGAAAGGCAAGAAGCGCATGAAGATGATCGGCAACGTCGAAGTGCCGCAGGAGGCATTTTTGGCGGTGCTGAAGCTGGGCGAGGACTAGGGATTAGGTGTTAGGGATTAGGGATTAGGAAAGAGCCTCTTTCCTAATCCCTAATCCCTAACACCTAATCCCTGACAAGAGGTTGCACTATGAAATCCGTTCATCGCCCCTGCCCCAGTTGCGGGCAGGTGGGACTGTCTGTCTTCTACGAAGTCGAGAACGTGCCGGTCAACAGCGTCCTGCTGGTGGACAGCCGGCAGGAGGCGCTCGACTTCCAGCGCGGTGACATCCGCCTGGCCGTCTGCCCGGCCTGCGGCTTCATCGCCAACATCGCCTTTGACGAGGCGCTGACCCAGTACTCGGCCCGCTATGAGGCCACCCAGGGCTACTCGCCGACGTTCAACAAGTTCCACCGCGCCCTGGCCCAGGAGCTAATCGACCGCTACGACCTGCACGGCAAGGACGTGATCGAGATCGGCTGCGACAAGGGCGACTTCATCACCATGCTGGCCGAGATGGGCGACAATCGTGGCGTGGGCTTCGACCCGGCCTACGTGCCCGGCCGCCACCCCAGCCCGGCGGCCGACCGGCTGACGTTCATCGCCGACTTCTACGGCGAGAAGTACACCGACTACCACGCCGACTTCATCTGCTGCAAGATGACGCTGGAGCACATCCCCAACGTGGGCGAATTCATCGCCACCATCCGCCGCTCCATCGGCGACCGGCCCGACACCGTCGTTTTCTTCCAGATTCCCAACGCCCGCTACGTCCTGTGCGACGTGGCCTTCTGGGACATCTACTACGAGCACTGCTCTTACTTCACCAAAGGCTCGCTGGCCCGGCTCTTCCGCCGCGCCGGCTTCGAGGTGCGCGACCTGTGGACGGCCTATGATGATCAATATCTCATGATCGAGGCTTATCCGGCTGGGGAGCAGGGGAGCGCGGAAGTGGGGGGGACGGAGCTGGCCGGCGAAGAGAGCGCGGCCGAGACGCTGGAGATGGTGCGCTACTTCGTGGAACACTACACCGCCAGGCACGACCAATGGCGCACCGCCCTGGCCGACTGGCGGGCGACCGGCCGGCGCGTAGTGCTGTGGGGCGGCGGCTCCAAGGGCGTCGCCTTCCTGACCACGCTGAGCCAGTCGCGCGACGACATCGCCTACGCCGTGGACATCAACCCCATCAAGCACGGCACCTTCATGGCCGGCACGGGGCAAGAGATCATCGCCCCGGAGTCGCTGAAAATCTACCGCCCCGACGTGGTCATCATCATGAACCCCGTCTACCGCGCCGAAGTCACCGCCGACCTGACCGCCCTGGGCCTCTCGCCAGAGATTCTCACGCTGTAAGAATAATCATCCGCAGATTTGGCAGATTGGGCAGATTGTCAGAGAGAAGAGAAAAGAGCCTCACGCCAAGATCGCAAAGGACGCCAACAAGATGCTCTTCTTTCTTCGCGTTCCTTGCGCCCTTCGCGATCTTGGCGTGAGGTTCTTCTGAAATCTGCCCAATCTGCCTAATCTGCGGATAACCCTTCTTGAGAAGCATGAACAACCAACCCGTTTGCCCCGAATCCGAAGCCATCCAACTCATCGACATGCCCGGCGTGCCGGTGCATTGCAACGTGCTCTGGCCAACGCGCGCGGCGGCGTTGGCCGCGCCGCGTGGCGACATTCACCTGACCTACCTGCCTGCCTGCGGCCACACTTACAACCCGGCCTTCGACCCATCACTCATGGAGTACACTCAGGAGTATGAGAACTCCCTCCACTTCTCGCCCCGCTTCCAGGAGTACGCCTCAGCCCTGGCCGAAGGGCTGGTCGAGAAGTACGATCTGCGCGGCAAGGACATTGTCGAAATCGGCGCGGGCAAGGGCGACTTCCTGATCATGCTCTGCGCCCTGAGCGGCAACCGGGGTTGGGGCTACGACCCCAGCTACGTGCCCGAGCCGGGCTACACCGCGCCCAACGTCACCTTTGTGCAGGACTTCTACACCGAGAAGTACCTCGACCAGCCGGCCGACCTTATCGTCTGCCGCCACGTGCTGGAGCACATTCCCGACCCCGACGCCTTCATCGCCCAGGTGCGGCGCGCCGTAGGCGAACAGCAGTCGGTCGTCTTCTTCGAGGTGCCCAACGCCCTGTGGACGCTGCAACGGGGCGGCATCTGGGACGTGATCTACGAGCACTGCTCCTACTATAGCCCCTCCTCGCTGGCCCACCTCTTCGAGCGCCACGGCTTTCGCGTGCTGGCGGTGAACGAGGTGTTTGGGGGGCAGTTTTTGACGATTGAGGCGGTGCCGGAAGTAGGGGCCAGGGGCCAGGGGCCAGGGGTTAGGGAAGAGCGCTCTGCCCTGGAACCTGGAACCTGGAACCTGGAACCTAGCGATGAAGGCGTTACTGCGTTGACCGAGACTGCCCGCGCCTTCGCCGCCGCCTACGCCGCCAAGCGCGACGAGTGGTGCGGCCGTCTGCGCAACCTGGCCGCGGCCGGGAAGCGGGGCGTCGTCTGGGGGGCGGGGTCGAAGGGCGTGACGTTCCTCAACGCCACCGGCGCAGGCGAGGAGATCGTCGCTGTGGTGGACATCAACCCACGCAAGCAGGGCAAGTACGTGGCCGGCACCGGGCAGCGCATCGTCGCCCCGGCCGAACTGGCCGACATCCGGCCCGACTTCGTGATCATCATGAACGCCAACTACCGCGAGGAGATCGGCGGGATGCTGGCCGAGGTGGGTGTGGCGGCCGAGATTCTGGTGGCATAAGAAGAATCTCACGCCAAGACGCAAAGAACGCCAAGCCCGGATTGTTTCTGGGCTTGGCGTTCTTTGCGTCTTTGCGTTAGATTCTTTTTTTCAACTACTCGCCGGCGCTCGCACTGCCCATCGGCGGGGCAAAGCGGCCCAGCGGTGGGTCGGGGATGCCCCAGCTCTGCTGGATAAGGTAGAGCGGCCGCCCCTTCACCTCGTCATAGATGCGGCCCAGGTACTCGCCGATGATGCCCAACGAGATGAGTTGCACGCTGCCCAGGAACAGCACCGCCACCAGCGTCGTCGCCTGCCCCAGCAGCGGCTCGTGCGGCCCCAGCAGGCGCACCAGGACGACGGCCAGAATGGCCACGGCGCTGACCGCGGCCATGACAAAGCCGATGATGGTCGCCAGTTGCAGCGGGAAGTAGGAGAAGCTGGTGATGGCGTCGAGGGCGAAGGGCAGCATCTTCTTGACGCTGGTGAACTTGGCCTCGCCGGCGTAGCGCGCCTCGCGGTGGTACTCGACGCCGATCTGCCGGAAGCCAATCCACGGCACCATGCCCCGCAGAAAGCGGTTGCGTTCGTTCATGCCGCGCAGCGAGTTGACCACGCGCCGATCCAGCAGCCGGAAGTCGCCCGTGTCCAGCGGGATGTTGATGCTGGTGATGCGGTGGATGAGGCGATAGAACAACTTGGCCGTGGTCACCTTGAACCACGTCTCCCCCTCGCGGCTGGCGCGCACGCCATAGACCACGTCGTAGCCGGCGCGCCATTGGGCCAACATGGCCGGGTAGACCTCCGGCGGGTCTTGCAGGTCGGCGTCGGTCAGGATGACGGCATCGCCGCGGGCGCAGTCCAGGCCGGCGGTGGCGGCGATCTGGAAGCCGAAGTTGCGCGAGAAGCTCAGCCCCTTGACGCGCTCATCGGCGGCGTGCAGGCGGGCGATCACCTCGGCCGAGCGGTCGCGGCTGCCGTCGTTGACCAGCACCAGCTCCCACGTCTCCCCCGCGCCATCGAGCACGGCGCGCACCCGTTCGTAGAGCGCGTCGAGCACGCCCTCCTCATTATAGACCGGCGCGACGATTGAGATCAGTTCGTTGCTCTTGTCCACCCGAAACTCAAACCTCAAGCCCGATCAACAAACCGACGTGATCGGACGGATATAGCGTGTCATCGTCGGGCGCGGGCTTGTCCAGGAAGATCGACGCCCCTGTTACTCTATACACCGCCGGCGAAACAAAAACGTAATCCAGGCAACCGGCCCAGGTCGATGACGGCTTGACCAGATTGGTCGGATAAGTCGCCAGCGGATCGCGGCCGCGCACCTCGGCATAGGCCGAGCGGTACGACTGGCGCATGAAGGTGATGGCCGGGCCATCGGGCGTCTCGTTGAAGTCGCCGGCGATGATCTGTAGCGGCACACGCCGCTTATCGTTGAGCCAGCCCACCAGGGCCATGGCCTGCTCCAGTCGCGCTTCGCGATCGGCGGCCTCATGATGCAGGTGAACGCTGACAAAGTCAAGCGATTGGCGGCGCGACCCGGCGGCCCCGGCCGGCAGTTCGACGTTGACGCGCAGGGCCACGCGCCCCTCGAAGCCCAGCGGCAGCACGTCGTGGTAGATGATGGGCAGCCGCGAGAGGACGCCGACGGCCTCCAGGCTGTAGCGAGCGGCGGCGCGACGAGCCTGCACGACCTGATAGGGGCGGCGCGAATCGCCGGTCAGGCGGATGTTGACCTGCCGCGCCAGCCAGCCGGCCTGGCCCACGCCCAGGCTGATCTCCTGCAGAGCGACAATGTCGGGCTGGGCGTCCACCAGTTGGCCGACGAGCAGGTGGCGGCGGGCCAACCAGCGATCGGCGCGGTGGTGCAGGTTGATGGTGGCGGCGGTGAAGGAGAACATGGAAGAGAGTTAACAGTAGACAGTTGACAGTTGTCAGTAATCAGTTGTCGTCGGCCGTTATTGGGAAATGATTACTGACAACTGTCAACTAACAACTGTCAACTATTCTCAGTCAAGAGAAATAGTGAACGCCCCGGCGGGCACGGCCGACTGGATGACCTCGCTGCCGTTGTGGAGGATGAGGGTCAGCGGCGCGTCGCTGCGCAGGCGCACCGTTGCGCCGTCGCTCAACAGGTCCAGCGTGCCCTCGTCGCCGAGAGGCAGGCCGCGCACGCCATAGTGGGGGCGCTCCAAATGCCGCCGCCACGTCACCTGGCGCAGCGGCCAATCGACCCAGACGCCGATCACGTTTTCCAGCAGCATGGCGATGAACGCCGCGGCCGTCTGCCCGGCGGCGTCTTCCTCGGCCGGCTCGCCGGGGCCAAGGTCTTCGGGCGCGTAATGGCTCCACAGGTGGCCGGTTGTTTCGTATAGCTGACTAACGGCATCGATGTGGGTCAGGGCCAGCTTGTGGGCCAGCCCGTGCTGCTCGTTCAGGCCCAACCCGCGCAGCACCATGTAGGTCAGTGCCGGCCAGACGCCGCCGCGCCAGCCGTTGCCGGTGCGGGCGTTGTAGGCCTCGTCGTCGGCGGCCAGGCTGGGCAGCACGGTGGGGGTGCGGAACGACCACGTATCGCGCAGGTGTTGGATGAACGGCGTCAGGCGGGTCTTGGGGATGAGTTGGCCGTCGAGCAGCGCCCAGTAGGCGGCGATGCTCTTCACCGGGCTAAAGCGGCCGTCCGGGCCGACGTCCTGATAAAAGCCCAGTTCCTCGTTCCAGAACGTATCGTTGAACGTCTGCATCAACGCGCGGCGCTCGATGGACACCTCGTCGGCCAGCGTTTGTTCGCCCAACAACACGGCCATGCGCTCCAGCAGCGCCGCGTCGAGCGCCGCCTGGGCGGTGGCGTCCACCCACGACCAATGGGCGTGGTGGTGGCGTCCGCCGGGCACGCGCGGCTGATTGACCAGGCCGCTGCTGTGGCCGGTGGCCCAGTAGAGGCCGTTGGGCCAGGTGCGGTTGGCGCGGCACCAGCGATGGTAGGCCAGCAGCGGCGGCAAGACGGCGGCAATGCGCGACGCGTCGCCCGTCAGCCGGAAGCGCCGCCACTCGGCCCAGGCCAGCAGCGCCGGGCCGGTGCTGTCCGGCTCATAGGGCAAATGGCGGTCGTCGCCGTCGGCCGGGTCGAGCGCCCGGCAGATGAAGCCGTCGTCGTGCTGGCGGGCGTAGAAGTTGTCGAGGATGTCGATGAGGGCTGTCGTGCCGGGCGCGTAGCCGGAGAGCTGCGCGGCGAAGGCGGCGGCGCCTATCTCGATTGATCCGACCGCCGCCGGTTGCAAGTAGGGGCCAACCAGGCGCGACCTCGGCGCTGGTGGGCAGAGACAGGCCCACAAACGCTCCCAGGCCGACCAGTAGAGGCGCTCGTAGGCGGGGTCGTCGGGCAGGACGGGGACGGGCAGGCGCGGCCGAACGTCGGCGAAGGGGGCCGGGGGTGGGTAGGCGCGCTCCTGCCCCGCGCGGAAGGCGTTGCGCTCGACGAGCGGCTCGGGCGGGGGCGGGAGCTTGGAGGCCATTGGCGTAGGTCAGTAGGTCAGTAGGTCAGTAGGTCAGGGCAGTGCTGCGTTATGCGCCTCTTCTGACTTACTGACCTACTGCCCTACTGAATACTTTGCTGCTACGGCGCTATCTCTTCAATGGTAATGCGCGCAATGGCGTCGCCGGCGGGGGCGTTGGGGTTACGCGACGGGTCGCGGGGGGTGATCGCCTCGACGACGTCCATGCCCTCGATGACCCGGCCGAAGATGGTGTAGGAGCCGTCGAGCTGGCTGACGTCGCCGTAGGTGATGTACCACTGGCTGCCGTTGGTGTTCGGCCCGGCGTTGGCCATGGCCACGATGCCCTTCTCGCTGTGCGACAGGCTGCGGTCGATCTCGTTGGGGATCATGTAGCCGGGGCCGCCGCGGCCGGTGCCGCTGGGATCGCCCGTCTGGGCCACGAAGCCGGACAGCACGCGATGGAAGGTGACGCCGTCGAACCAGCCCTCGCGGGCCAGGAAGACGAAGCTGTTGACCGTCTGCGGCGCGGACTTGGGCAGCAGTTCGATGGTGAACGTGCCGCCGTTGGCCATTTCGACGTGGGCCAGATAGCGGGCGTCGCTGTTGATGCTCATCGCCGGCGCGGCCTTGTACTGTCGCGCGGCCAAATCCTGTATTTTCTTTTCGTCTCTCACAAAAGCCTCCCAGTCTTCAAACTCGCGGGGCAGATTCTCGCCGGGGATTGGCTGCCCGTTGACGATGGCCGACGGCGTGCCGGGCAAGCCCAACGCGGCGGCCTCTTGCTCCGAGTTAGTGACGTAATCGGCGAAATCGCCGTTGTCGAGCGCGGCGGCGAACGCCTCGCCGTCCAACTCCAGTTCCACGGCCAGGTCAATGAAGAACTGCCGCGCCGCGGCAGTGTCGAGCGCGCTCCACTCGGACTGGCGCTCGAACAGGGCGTCGTGGTACTCCCAGAACTTGCCCTGCGCGCCGGCGGCCTCGGCCGCCTCGGCCGACTTCTGGGCGTTGGGATGGATGCTCGTCAGCGGAAAGTGACGGTAGATTACCTGGACATCTTCGGGGTAAGCGTCTGCCAGACGCTTTAGCAGGGGGGCGAACCCTGCGCAGCCCGGTCACTGGAAGTCGCCATACTCGATGATGGTGACCGCCGGACTGTCCAAATCGCCCAACTTCCAATCGCGCTCGCGGGCCAGGGTGGGGTCGTCGGCCGGCGCGGCGGTGTCGGCCGGGGTTGCGGCTTCCTCGCCGGTGCTGGCCACTGTGGCCGGGGCGTCGGTAGCGGCAGCCGTCGTCGGCGCGGCGGCGTCCGCGCCCGGCTCGGCCACGTCGGCCGGAGCAAAGTCGTCGCCGCCCGAAGCGCAGGCCGCCAGCAGAAGCAGCAGGGGAATGAGTAAGGTGAGGATTCGTTTCATAGGCAGTCTTTCCTCAGTAAGTCAGTAGGTCAGTAGATCAGTAAGCCAGTAGGTCAGTGCTCAGTCCAAACTGACCCACTGACCTACTGATTTACTGACCTACTACGCTTTCTAGCGACGCGGGCCGCCGCGACGGTCGCCGCCGCCGCCGCCGCGCCGGTCGCCACCGTTGCCGCCGCGCGGGCCGCCGCTGCTCTTGCGGGCCGAGTCCTGGGCGCGGGCCTCATCGAGGCTCCAGCCTTCCAGCACCGCCCGCCGCGACAGGCGAATCTTGCCCTCGCTGCTGACGTCGGTGACCATGACCATGACCTCGTCGCCCATGTGCACGGCGTCCTCGACCTTTTGCAGGTGCTCGGTCGCCAGCTGGGAGATGTGGACCATGCCGTCCTGGCCGGGCGTCAACTCGACGAAGACGCCGAAGTCGGTGATGCGCACGACCTTGCCGGTGAACATTTCGCCCGGCTCCGGGTCGTGGGACAGGGCGTGGATGCGCTCCAGCGCCGCCTCGGCCTTCAGGCCATCGACGCCGGCCACGAAGACCGTGCCGTCGTCCTGGATGTCGACCGAGACCTCGAACTCCTCTTCCAGACCGCGGATGGTGGCCCCGCCCTTGCCGATGATGGCCCCGATCTTCTCCGGGTCGACCTTGATCGTCAGCATCCGCGGCGCGTACTTGCTCAGTTCCTGGCGCGGCGCGGCGATGGTGGCCAACATGCTGTCGAGGATCTGCATCCGGCCGACGTGGGCCTGCTCCAGCGCCTGCGACATGATGCCCATGTCCAGGCCGCTGATCTTGATGTCCATCTGCAGGGCGGTGATGCCCTCGCTGGTGCCGGCGACCTTGAAGTCCATGTCGCCCAGATGATCCTCAAGCCCCTGGATGTCGGTCAGCACGGCGTACTTCGTGCCGTCGGTGACGAGGCCCATAGCCACGCCGGCCACCGGCCGCTTGATGGGCACGCCGCAGTCCATCAGCGCCAGGCTGCTGGCGCAGACGCTGGCCTGGCTAGTGCTGCCGTTAGACGACAGCACTTCGGACACGACGCGGATGGTGTAGGGGAACTCCGCCTCCGACGGGATCATCGGCAGCAGGGCGTTCTCGGCCAGCGCGCCGTGGCCGATCTCGCGCCGGCGCGGGCCGCGCATGGGCCACGTCTCGCCGGTGGAGAAGGGCGGGAAGTTGTAGTGGTGCATGTAGCGGCGGCTGTCTTCGGGCGACAGGCCGTCGAGCTTCTGTGCCTCGCGCGGCGTGCCCAGGGCGACGATGGACAGCACTTGCGTCTGGCCGCGCTGGAACAGGCCGGAGCCGTGGGCGCGCGGGCTGAGGCCGACTTCGGACGACAGCGGCCGGATGGTGGTGTAGTCGCGGCCGTCGGGGCGAATCCCTTCGTACAGGATGCGCTGGCGCACGGCCTTCTTGATCTCGTCGGCGAAGATCTCGCGCACCGCCTTGGGGTCGGTGGTTTCGTCTTCGGCCAGGAAGCTATTGACGACCTCGTCGCGCAGCGCGTCGAGGGCCTCGTTGCGCTCTTCGCGCTCGGTGGTCTGGGCGATGGTCTCGGCGATGCGGCCGGCGATGCGGCTCTTGGTCGTCTCGGCCAGCGTCGGGTCGGAAGCGACGACGGTCGGCTCGCGCTTCGGCTTGCCCACGGCGGCGCGCATCTCGTCCAGCAGGGTGATGATCGGTTGCAGCGCCTCGTGGCCAAAGGCCAGGGCGCGCACCATCATCTCTTCGGGCACTTCGTTGGCCGACGCTTCGACCATGATGATGGCGTCGCGCGAGCCGGCCAGGCGCAGGTCGAGCTGGCTGCTGGCCATCTCTTCGACGGTCGGGTCGGCGACGAACTGGCCGTCGATGTAGCCGACGCGGACGGCGCCAATCGGCCCGTTCCAGGGCACGTCGGAGATGGTCAGCGCGGCGCTGGCGGCGTTGACCGACATGATGTCCAGAAGATGGATGCTGTCGGACGACAGGGTGGTGACGATGACCTGCACTTCGTTACGCATGCCGTCGGGGAAGAGCGGCCGCAGCGGGCGGTCGGTCAGGCGGCTGGTCAACACCGCCTCGGTGGTCGGCTTGCCTTCGCGGCGGAAGAACCCGCCGGGAATGCGGCCGGCGGCGTACATCTTCTCCTCGAAGTCGACGCTGAGGGGGAAGAAGTCCAGTCCCTCGCGGATGTTCTTCGACATGGTGGCCGTGGCCAGCAGCAGCGACTCGCCGACGCGCAGGGTGATGGCCCCGCCCGCCTGCTCGGCCAGCTTGCCGGTGGCGATGGTGAGCTGATGCCGGCCCACCGTGGTTGTAAATACTGATTCGGAATTCATTCTTATTTCTCTTGTGCTAGACGTGGGCCACAGGCAACGGGCTACCAAGGGCCGATCCTCACGCGAAGAACGCAAAGAGCGCCAAGGGCGCTAAACAGAACCTATTCGGCGGTTCCGGCGTCCTGTGCGTCCTTTGCGCAGGGTTGGCAATTCTGTAGTCCGTGTAATCTGTGGATGCTCTCTCGATAGGGGGAGCAGGTGTGGGGTTAGGGACTGGGGATTGGCTCCTACGCCCCGATTGGCGTAAGCGACAATACCCAATTCCTAAACCCGGCCGCTTCTCTGCTCCTAAATAAAGAGAAGGGCGAACCATCGCCCTTCTCATCACTAAACTCGATTAACGACGCAGGCCCAGGCGACCCAGAATGGTGCGATAGCGGTCGGGGTGTTCCTTCCGCAGATAGGCCAGCATCCGGCGGCGCTTGCCGACCAGCTTGAGCAACCCACGCCGCGAGCTTTCGTCGTGCTTGTGGGTGTTCAGGTGCTCCTGAAGCTGGCGGATGCGCTTATCCATCAGAGCGATCTGCACTTCCGGCGACCCGGTGTCGCCTTCGTGCATTCCAAAACCTTCGATCAATTCGGCTTTCTCTGCCACAGTCAAGGGCATTTCAGTTATCCTCCGTGCTTGTTGTTCATGTGTAGAGCCATCCCGGTGGGATAGCTCTAACGCCTCTCTAGCAGCCGGAAGGTCGTCGTGCCGATTACGTCGCGCCTTCCCGCTCAAGAGGGATTATAGCGTGTGCTGGGCTGATGGCAAGGGGCGCGATCGGGCGTCATCGTAACCATTAAGAAAGCATGGCCCGCTGATGACGCTGACTGCGTGGATGGACGCAGATTAAGAAATAGGATTCTGGCTGTGTGGGCGTCTAGCCGCCGATCTCCGACATGACGCGGTTGAGCGGAATCACGTCCTGGGCTAACTGGTGGCCCCACGGCTTCCACCAGATGCCATCGGTGATGATGTGGCGCAGTTCGTCGTCGTCGGCCCCGTCGCGCAGGGGAGACAGCAGGTCCACTTCCTTCTCGCGCAGCAGGCAGAGGCGCAGCCGGCCATCGGCCGTCAGCCGCGCCCGATTGCAGGAGGCGCAGAAGGGTTGGGTCACCGAACTGATGAAGCCGATGGTTCCCGGAGCGCCGTCTAGCTGGTAGAGGCGGGCCTCGCCATCGAGTTGCCCATCGTTGACCGGGCGCAACGGCCCCAGGCCGGCGGCAATCTTCGCCCGCAACTCCTCTTCGCTGACCACCCCGGCCAATTGGAAGTCGGCCACGTCGCCGAAGGGCATCATCTCGATGAAGCGCACCTGCCACGGCTGATGGAGCGTCAGGCGGGCCAGGTCGATGAGGTCTTCGCCGTCGTTGTAGTTGCGCACGACCACGGCGTTGAGCTTGATCTCCAGCCCGGCGGCCTCGGCGGCGCGGATGCCGGCCCACACGTCCTCCACCCGGCCCCAGCGCGTCAGCTTCTTGAAGCGGTCGGGGTCGAGGGTGTCGATGCTGATGTTGACCCGCTGCAAACCGGCCTCGGCCAGCGGGCGGGCCAGCCGATCTAGCAGCAGCCCGTTGGTGGTCATGGCCACCTTCTCGATGCCCGGCGCGGCGGCCATCTGGCGCACCAGATCGACCACGTTGGCCCGCACCGTCGGCTCGCCGCCGGTCAACCGAATCTTGCGGAAGCCCAGCCCGGCAAAGAGATGTACGAGGCGCATCATCTCGTCGTCCTGCAATAGCTCCGCCCGCGGCCGGAAGGTCATATCTTCCGGCATGCAGTAGACGCAGCGCAGATTGCAGCGGTCGGTCAGAGAGATGCGCAAGTAGTTGATGTTGCGCCCGAAGCGGTCAATTGCCATAACGGTTTTGCCTTTAGCGCGATCTGGCCATTAGGCCACGCCCACCACTTTACCAATACCTAGACGGCGGTCAAGCTCAACCCCTTACATTTTTATCACAAACATCATAAAAAATCCACCTTAGCAGTAGCCTAATCGTTGGCTTCCCGGCGGGAACTGCGACGGCGCAACTGGCGTTATAGGACTATACTTAGCAATCGAGGTCTAGCTTTTAGCTAATAGGTTACAGAGGAGTTCTACAGTTCTCTTGTCCCTAATCCCTAATCCCTAGCCCCTAGCCCCTGCTTAAGTAAGGAAGTGTAAGTTGCGTAGACAGCCATTATTGCCGGGCTGGTTGAGTGCCCTGTTATCGGCCGCGTTTGTCTTTTCAGCGGTGGCCGTGCTTTTCTTTGCCTATCTGACCGTGCAACACCTGATGAGCCAGCCGTCCGACCCGCTGGCCACGGGCGGCGCGGGCGGCGGTCTGTCGCCCGTCGACGGCGAACTGCCGCCGGTGCAGGTCGTTGACGGCGGCATCGTCCCCACGCCCACCCCCGCGCCGACAGTCGGCGCCTGGGAGGGCGACGGCCGGGTCAACATCATGATGATGGGCATCGACCGCCGGCCGGGCGAGGCGTTCGTCTCGCGCACCGACACGATTATGGTGCTATCCATCGACCCGGACACCGACACGGCCGCCATCCTGTCCATCCCGCGCGACCTCTACGTCGAAATTCCCGGCTACGGGCAGGATCGCATCAATACGGCGCTGGTCTACGGCTCGCAGCAGGGCGACTACCTCGACGGCGCGGCGCTGGCCATGCAGACGGTGTCGTATAATCTCAACATCCCCATCCACCACTTCATCCTGGTTGACTTCAACGCCTTTGTACGCACCATCGACCTGCTGGGCGGCATCGACGTGGACGTGCCCTACGAGATCAACGACCCGGAGTACCCGGACATGGACTACGGCTACGATCCGCTGCTCATCCCGGCCGGCGTGCAGCACTTCGACGGGGCCACGGCGCTCAAGTATGCCCGCACGCGCCACGGCGATAGCGACTTCAACCGCGCCTTTCGCCAGCAGCAAGTGCTCTTCGCCGCCCGGCAGCAGGCGCTCAGCCTGGGCATCGGCGAGATGCTGCTGCGTGCGCCGTCGCTCTACAGCCAGGTCGAGGACGGCATCCGCACCGACCTGAGTCTGGAGCAGTTGCTGCGGCTGGCCAAGTCGGTCAGCGACATTCCGGCCGGCGGCATCCGCAATGAGGTGCTCGACTACGACTACGTGACCAGCTACCGCACGCCCGGCGGCGCGTCGGTGCTGCTCCTGCGACCCGACACGGCCGTGCCCCTCATTCAAGAGTCTCTTCGGCGAGTAATGGGGTACAATACGCCCCACGATGAATCGCCAGGAATTTCAACAACGTCTTGCCCAAGGCCCCGTACTCATGGACGGGGCCTTTGGTACTGTCCTCCACGGCCGCGGCGTGCCGATTGACCAGTCGTTCGACGCCGTTAACCTGACTAACCCGGCCCTGGTGGCCGAAATCCACCGCGGCTACATCGACGCCGGCTCCGACCTGATCGAGACCAACACCTTTGGGGCCAATCGTTTCAAGCTCATGGAGCACGGCCAGCAACAGCAGGTCGAGGCCATCAATCGCGCCGCCGTGGCCATCGCCCGGCGGGTCATTGCCGGCTCCTTCCGCGAGGTGCTGCTGGCCGGGTCCATCGGCCCGTTGGGGGTGCGACTGGCCCCGCTCGGCCGCGTCTCCGTGGCCGAGGCCGAGGCCGCCTTCGGCGAGCAGATCGCCGCCCTCGTCGGCGGCGCGGCGGGCGAGAGTGACCAGCCCGGCATCGACCTGCTCATCATCGAGACGATGTCGGACATCAAAGAGGTCGAGGCGGCGGTCAGCGCCGCCCGCGCCGTGGCCCCCGATTTGCCCATCATCGCCCAGATGACCTTCACCCGCGACGACAAGACGCTGCTCGGCTATCCGCCCGACGCCCTGGCCACCCACCTGGCGCGGCTGGAAGTGGATGCCGTGGGCATCAACTGTAGCGGCGGCCCGGCCCAGGTCTTGCGGCTCATCGGCGTCGTGCGCCAACTGGCCCCGGAGATTCCCGTCTCGGCCGCGCCCAACGCCGGCTGGCCGGAGCAGATGGCCGGCGGCCGGGTCATGTATCCGGCCACGCCCGACTACTTCGGCGACTATGCCCGCGCCTTCGTCGAGGCGGGGGTCAGCCTCATCGGCGGCTGCTGCGGCACGACTGCCGCCCACATCCGGGCCATGCGCCAGGCGCTCGATACGCCCGGCCATAGTTCGCTGGGCCTGCCCGAAGTGCGCGTGGTCGACCGGGCCGAGCGCCGCGTCGCCACCGGCGGCGAGCCGACACGCCTGGCCCAACACCTGGCCGCCGGACAGCTCATTCTGACCGTGGAGATGGACCCGCCCAAGGGCGTGGCCGCCGAGCGGCTGCTGGCCGGGGCGCGCATGTTGCGCGAGGCCGGGGCCAACTTCCTCAACATCGCCGACAGCCCCCTGGCGCGGATGCGCATGAGCGCCTGGGCCGCGGCCTATCTGGTGCAGAAGGACGTGGGCCTGGAGGCGGTGTTGCACTTCCCCACCCGCGGCCGTAACCTCCTGCGTATCCAGGGCGACCTGCTGGCGGCCCATGCGATGGGCATTCGCAACCTGTTCGTGGCGATGGGCGACCCGACGCGCATCGGCGACTACCCCGAGGCGATGGACTCCTACGACATCGTGCCCACCGGCCTGATGGAGTTGATCAAGAAGCAGTTCAATCAGGGGTTGGACAAGGCGGGACTGTCCATCGACCAGCCGACAACCTTTGTCGTCGGCGGCGCGCTCAGCCTGACTCCCAAGGACGTGGAGGCCGAGTTGCGCCTGCTGCGCAAGAAGGTCGAGCACGGCATGGACTTCGCCCTGACGCAGCCGGTGTTTGACCCGGAGGCGGCGCTGGCCTTCATCGCGGCCTACCACCATGCCTATGGCGAGCCGCCGCCGCCTCTCCTGGCCGGCATCAAGCCGCTTTACAACAGCCGCAACGCCGAGTTCCTGCACAACGAAGTGCCGGGCATCACCATCCCCGAGGCGCTGCGCGAACGGATGCGCGCCGCCGCCAAGCCGCAGGCCGAGGGCGTGCAGATCGCCCGCGAGATCGCCGCCACCCTGCGCCCCCACGTCAACGGCTTCTACTTCATGCCCGCCTTCGGCCGCTATGACCTGGTGGCGGATGTGTTGGATATGTTTGGGAGTAGTTGTCAGTAGGCAGGCAGGTCAGTAGGTCAATGACTGACTAGCCGAACTGCTGACCTACTGACCCTGCCCATTCGCTGCCAGCAGCGCGAACAAAATCGCCGTCTGCCAGTTGCCGCTGAGCCACAGCGTCGTGTCGAAGGTGTTGACAACCAGCATGGCTACCCAGGGGGCCAGGTGGGGGCCGGGAGCGGCGCGGGATCGGCGGGCAGCGCCGCCCGGCCGCAGCCACAGCCAGAACGGCGCGACCATCAGCCACAGCCACAGCAGCAAGCCGGGCAAGCCCAACTCGGCCGCCACCAACAGCGCCGCGTTGTGGACGCGCACGGCGGCGTCATCCACCTGTTGGGCCACGTCCACGTACTCCCCCAGCCCTACGCCGGTCAGCGGCCGGTCGCGGATCACGTCCAGCGCCAGCGCCGCGTCGCGCAGCCGCTCGCTGATCGACTTCGCCTCCGTCGGCGTGTCCAGGGCGAAGAAGCGGCTGAAGATGAGATCGCGGTAGGCCAGGGCGACGACGAGCACCAGCGCTACCCCCAGCACCCAAGACGCGGCCCGCGCCACTTTGGGTGCATCCCATCTGGGTGCACCCCACTTTCTGAAGTGGGTTGCACCTTCCCCCTCCGCCCCCGGTGCATCGCACTTTCCGAAGTGCGTTGCACCTTCTGCCTGCGCCTCCGGCAACGTGCGACGCACCGCAGAAGGTGCGACGCACGGATCGTGGGTTGCACCTTCTCCCGCCGCGCCCGGCGACCCGCGCCGCCCCCACCACGCCAATACCCCCCACACGATCAACCCCGCCGCAAACCCCAGCCACGAAGCCCGCGAAAAGCTAAGAAACAGCCCCGCCCCACCGACGGCGATGGCTCCAACTAATGCCACACGCCCCGCGCCGCGCGTCCTATGCACCGCCGGCAGCGCCAGCAACAGCAGCGCCGCCATCATCGCCCCCAGCAGATTGGGGTGAATCGTCAACCCATAGGCCCGCAGCCACGGCTGCCCCCGCGCCCAGAGGACGGAGTTGCCCTCGTGGGCCGGGTGTAGCGGCAGTTCGCCCAGCGGCGCGAGGCCCAGATCGCGCTGGGCCAAGAATTGGCCGATGGCTACGGCCCCCTGGATGAGCAGGACGGCGGCGATGGGCGCCAGCAGGCGCGGGCGCTCGTTGAGCACGTATAGGTAGACCAGCCAGGCCAGGGCGTACATGCCGACGTAGATGAAAACCAGTCGGAAGTTGCTCCGGTCGAGGCTGAGTGTGCCCAGCACGGTCAGCCCGGCCAGCGGCAGGCTGAGCGCCGCCGGCCCCCACGTCCACGGCGCGCGCGACCGGCCCCGCCAGCGGACGAGCGCCGTGCAGGCCACGACGATGAGCGGCAGCACGTTGGCCAGGCCGACGCGCATTGGCGCGCCGGCCAGTTCTTCGTAGCTCACCAGCGGCAGCCAGGCGAATGGCCCATAGCGCCAGGATGGGGTAATGAGGCTGAGGATGAACCACAGGGCGAAGGCGATCTCGCCGGCGCGGCGAACCGCCTGTGACCGCGACCGGGCTTCCGCGCCGGCCATTGAGGGAAGTGATGTCATAGCCGGAGCTTACCGCCCTAACACTTGCCGGTAAACGGCGATTGTCTCGGCTGCGGCCCGCGCCCAGGAGTAGAGGCGGGCTTGCTGTTGGCCGCGCAGACCCAGGCAGCGGCGCATCTCCGGGTCGTCGAGTAACTGCTCCAGCCCGGCGGCGATGTCGTCAATGCTGTACGGGTCTACCAGGTGGGCCGCCTCGCCGCAGATCTCGGCCATGGCCGTGTTGCGGCTGGTCAGGATGGGCGCGCCGCAGGCCATCGCCTCGGCCGCCGGCAGGCCGAACCCCTCGTAGAGCGACGGGAAGGCGAAGACGGTGGCCAGCGAGAGCAGGCCCGGCAGGTCGGCCGTGGGCACGTAGCCCAAATAGTGGACGTAGCCATCCAGCCCGGCGGCGTCCACGATGTCGCGCAGCCCGCCGTGGCCGCCCAGGTGCCAGCCGGACGGGCCGACCAGCACCAGCGGCACGCGGCGGCCGCGACGGTGCAGTTCGCCCAGGGCCATGATGAGCCGTTCCAGGTTCTTGCGCGGCTCCAGCGTGCCCACACAGAGGACGAACTCCGGCGGCAACACATAGCGGCGGCGCAGGTCGTCCAGTTGGGCCGTGTCGTCCACGGGCGCGAACCAGTCGGGCGCGGCTTCGTAGATGACGTGGACGCGCTCCGGCGGCAGGTGGAGCGTCTCCAGCAGGTCGCGGCGGGCGACGTGGGTGGGCACGATGACCGCCGCCGCGCGCCGGGCCACCGTCGGCAGCAGCAGGCGCATGGCGGCGATGCGGCTCCAGGGGTGGTAGTGGCCATAGAGGAAAAGCGAGGCGTCGTGGATGGTGACGACGTAGGGTCGGGCGTGGCGCACGGGGGCCAGGGCGTTGGTGTAGTGCAACAGGTCGGGCCGCCGCTGGGCGATGGCCCGCGGCAGAACGAACTGCATCCACAGCCAGCGGCTGGCCGGTAGATAAGCGTCGATCTCCTGCGCCCCACGCAGGCCGTTATCGAGTTCACCCAGGGGCCGGTTGGTATAGAACTGAAACTCCCAGCCCGGCGATAGCCCCATGATGGCCTCGATCAGGCGCTTGGTGTAGTGGCCCACGCCTGACCGCTGGCCCAATAGGGGCGTCGCGTCAAATCCGATTGTTGTCATAGTCAAATATCAACCAGAGCGCCGCGGTCGTCCAGAACAGCAAGGCGGTGGCGTTGAAGAGGAGGAAGTAGTCCAGCAGGCCGTGGAGGATGAAGGCCAGCAGGCCGGCGGCGGCGGCGACTTGCAGGGAGTCGATGGTTGGACGACGCAACCGGCGAATGATACTCCACAGCAACGCCAGGAGCCACAGCAGAAAGGGCGCGGCGCCCACCACGCCGGCTGAGACCAGCGTCTCCAGATACCAGTTGTTGCTGTGAATGGTGCGGTCGAGCGCCGTGTCAGGCAAGGGATCATCGGTCAGATAGCGGCCGTAGGTGAGCCGGTAGTTGTCCAGGCCGATGCCGAGCAGTGGGTGCTCGGCAATGAGTTGCAGCGCGATGGTCCATAGCACGCGACGGCTGGGCAGGGGCGCGTCGAACGCCAGCGGCGGGCCGGCGACGACCGGCTCCGCTTCGTCGGCTGTCGCCGTGCCAACGACCACGACCTGCGAGCTTGTCGGCGCGTCGCCGCGGGCGTCGAACCAGTTAACCCCTTCGTGGAGCATGTCCCAGATCAGCCGGTAGCTGCCGGCGCGGTTGGGGGCGCGCAAGGGCACGGACAAAGTGATCGACTCGCCGGGGGCGACGGGGTGGGGCAGATCCCACTTCGGCTGCGCCGGCAGCTCACTCGCGCCGTCGGCCGTCTGCCAGCGCGCGGCCAGGCGAAACGGCTTGTCGCCGGCTTCGCGCCAGGTCAGCGCCCCGCTGTTGGTCAGCGTGATGGTGACCGGCTGCGTTTCGCCGGCGTCCAGCGTCAACTCGGCCGGCGCGACCAGCGTCGAGCGATACCACTCCGCATCGACGTCGCTTTGCAGCCGCAGGCGGAAGAGCGGGCTGAGCAGCCAGTTGGCGGCGATGACGACGGCCACCAGGGTCGCCAGCGCGGCCCAGGCCCAGCCCGGCCGCCGGTGGGGGCGCAGCAGCAGCGCCGCGGCGATACCGGCGCAGACTAACAATAGCGTGGCCACCCCGGCGCGGCTGAAGGTGAGCAGCGTGGCCTGCGCTTGCAGCAGCAGGGCAACGGCCCCGGCCACGGCCCACCGGCGGCGGCCCGCGTGCGCGGCCTCCAACGTCAGGGCGAAGAGGAAGGGCAACGTGGCCTCGAAGTAGATCGCCGCTTGATTCGCGTAGTCAAATGGGCCAGAGAGGCGCTGGAACGGCCCGGCAAAGGTGGCGCTGGGGCGGACGGCGCTCAGCCAGGCGAACTCCTGCCCGGCGATGTGTTCGGCCAGTCCCAGCAGCGTCGCCAGCACCCCGCCCGCAACCAGGGCCAGGGCGATGGCGCGCCCGGCGCGGTGCGTGGGGGCCAGCCGCAGCGCGGCCACCACCAGCAGCAACCCCTCCAGCGTGCGCAGCGTCGCTTTGAGGGCGTTGCCGCGCGCTTCGGACGACAGCGCCGCCGACAGCAGCAGCGCCGCCACGAACCACAGCCCCAGCGCCAGCCACAGCCGCGGCAGCCGCGGCCCATCGGCCGCCGGTCCGGCGAGCAAGGCCAGGCCCAGCACGACGGCCAGCAGCAGTTCGACGTTGGTCAGCGCCAGCGGGCCAAGAGGCAACAGTGGCCGCTCCAACTCGAACGGCAGGGCCACGGCCAGGAGCAACAGGGCGACGTAGCCGGCGGCCCGCGCGCTCTGGCGGCGGGGTTCAGGCAGGAATGGTATCGGGGCCATCATCGAGGGGTGCAAGAGCGGAGAGGGCCGGCTTGCTGGCCCGGAGGGTCAGGACACAGAGAACGGTCAACAGCAATTCGGCCACGACCATCGACAGCGCCGGGCCGACCGGGCCGAAGCGCGGGATGAGCACCCAACTGAGCGCGGCGTGCAGGGTAAGCATCGCCCCGGTGAACGCGCCCAGAAGCGCCTGCCGGCCGTAGGCGATCAGATAATGGGTCAGGGTGTGGTTGACAAAGGCGAGCACGAGTTGGACAGCCAGCACCTGGAAGACCAGGATGCCGGCCCCATACGCCGCGCCGTAGAGCCAGGGAACCAGCCACGGCCCCAGCAGCCAGCCGCCCAGGGCCACCGCCGCGCCGATGGCCAGCAACAGCAGCGTGGCCCGCGTCCCCAGGCGGCGCGCCCCGGCGGCGTCGTGGCGCAGGGCCAACGTGAAGGCGGGGAAGACGGCGGCCATGATCGAGGCGGGGATGAGTTGGGCCGGCTCGGTCAGGCGGGCGGCGGCGCTGAAGTGGGCCACGGCCGTCTCGCCCAGGCGGAGTTGCAGCAGCAGCACGGCCAGCCGCACGTAGGCGATGGACAGGAAGATGGCCACGCCCAGAGGGAGCGATTGGCGCAGCAGGTAGCCCAGTTCGGCGCGCTGGCGCGGCAGACGGTGGACGGCCAGCGCCTCGCTCAGCCGGGTCAGCCAGCCGCCGCGCCGCAGCCAGGCCAGGCCGATGACGGCGAAGAGCAGCCCCACGGCCGCCTGACTGATAGCCAGCGCGCTCAGCGTCGGCCAGCGCCACAGGGCGATGACGCCGGCCAGGGCCAGCGCCAGCCGCGCTCCGGCCAACAGCCACGCCTCGACCCTCAAATTCTGCCGGCCGCGGAAGATGTAGCCAACGAACTCCGGGAACGACTGGAGCAGCGGCAGCAGCCCTAGCAAGAAGACCGCGCCGCGATCCACCGTCTGGCCACCGATCACGAACCAGAGGACGGCGGCGACGACGGCCGACAGGGCGATCTTGAGCCGCAACGCAGCCGTTACCAGCCTGTCGCCAGCCGGGCCGGCGGCGATCTCGCGGGTCAGCACCAGTTGCATACCCAGGTCGGTCAGTTGGGCCAGGACGAAGCCCAGCGCCAGCGCGTAGTTGTAGAGGCCGAAGCCCGCCTCGCCCAGGCGCCGCGCGGCGAACAGCACCAACGCAAAGAGAGCCAGACGGCCGATGAGTTCGGAGGCGAGTTTGATGGCGGCGTTGCGGCGAATGGTGGGGGTGAGCGACGGTTGTTGTTGTCGGTCCTGTTTTACCACTGCGCGCAAGAGTAGCACCGCCGGCCAGCACTGTCTAGCGTCTCTCAGGGAACAGTAGGGCGGGTTGCCAACCCGCCCTACAAGAGCCGCCGGTAGCGCCAGCCGGCCAGCGCCGCCCGCCAGCGTTGGCGGCGGCCCGGCGGCCGGGTGCGGGCGAAGGTGGCGTCGTTGGCGTGTTGCGCGGCCAGCGTTGCCGCGGGGCCGGTCAGCACGTCGGCGCGCCGGGCCAGGCTGATGCCCCGGCCGGGCGTCCCGGCGATGACGTTGGCCTCGAGGGGCCACAGATCGCGGCCAAAGGCCAGCTCCACCCGGCGGCAGGGGCGAGTGGTCAGGACGTAGCCGGCCGTCAGCAGGCGCGATGGCTTCGTGGCGTAGAGATCGACCACGTAGTCATAGCCATGCAGCCGGTCGGTCAGCCGGTCGAGCCGCGCCGGCAGCAGTTCGTAGAAGCCATCGTAGACGGCCGCGGCGGCGTCGAGCGACAGAAAGCGGAAGTCGCGCCGCAACTCCTGCATGGGCACGCGGAAGTAGGCCGTGGCGTGGTCGAAGTGGGTTCCCGGCGCGCCGGGGTTGGTCGTCAGCGATTCGCGCGGGTAGACGTAGAGGCGGCCGGTCGCCGCCAGATAGCGCGCCTTCAGCCCCAGCCAGTCGTCGGCCGGCAGGGCGTTGAGCAGATCGTGGACGGCCGCCGCGCCCGCGTCCGGCCCGGCGGTTGCCGTCCATTCCCGGAATGCCCGCCACTGCGCCGCCGTGTAGACCTGCCCCTGCGGCGTACTCAGTTGCAGAAAGTAAACGTCGTCATCGTCGAGTAGGGGCACGAACGGCTGGTGGGTGAAGCCGTTGGCCCACGGGCTGTTGAGCGACAGGCCGGCCAGCCGGTCGTCGCCGGCGTAGGCGGCCAGCGCCTGCCGGGCGTAGGCGTGGAAGCGGGCCGAGACGAGCAGGTCGTCCTCCAGCAGCGCGACCGCGCCGTAGGTTTCGGCCGCCGCGCCACAGTAGAAGACGTTGCCCACCAGCCCCAGCGGCGCGGGTTGGACGACGATCTCCAGCGGGCCGTGGGGCCAGCGAAAGGCGCGCGCCAGCGCCAGCACGGCGGCGTTGGCCGGGGCGTGGTGGGCGTCGGCCGGGCAGTCGACGGCGATGAGCAGCGGCGTACCGGCAGCCACGTCGGCAGCGGCCAGTGCCGCCAGCAGCCGGGCCAGCGACGCCGGGCGATTGAAGGCGGGTATGGCGATGGCCGGGATCATCGGCCCACTTCCAACGGCTGCCGGTTGCCGCTATTGGCGACGCTCTTCAAGATCGCCACCTGCGCCACCTCACCGGCCACCAGCCCCAGCGCCGCCCCCGTCAAGCCGTAGCCGCCGATGAGCCAGGCCGTCAGCCCGCCGCCGATGAGCAACGTCAGGGCCATGCTCACCGCCGCGGCCCGCTCTCGCCCGGCGACGACCAGGTCGAACGACAGCTTGAAGGCCACCACCGTCGGCGGCAGGCTCCAGGCCATGAGGCGCAGCGCGCCGGCGGCCGATTCGTAGCCCGGCCCGAAGAGCAGGGCCATGATCGGCCCGGCCAGCGCGGTCGTCAGCGCTGCCAGCAGCACGGCAACAGCCAGCAGGGCGGCGAAGGCCCGGCGATAGACGCGGCCGGAGCCATCGCCGCGCCGCCTCTGAGCCAGAATGGGGAACATGGCCCCGAAGAAGGCCGCCGGCAGCATCTTCAGCGCTTCGACGACGCGGGCGGCGGCGCTATAGGCCCCGGCCGCAGCGTCACCTTCGAGTAGCGAGAGCAGCAGAACGCCCGAGCGCTGGTAGAGCAGCGACAGCAGCATCAGCGCCGCCAGCCCCGCGCCCAGCCGCAGCGCCCGGCCCAGCACTGGCGACGATGGCCACACCCAGCGCCGCCGGAAACCGGGCAACCCGCGCCGCGCCAGCCCGGCCGCGGCCAACGCCCCCGCCACCTGGGCCACGACGAAGACGCCCGCCGCCGCCGTCAGTCCGCCGCCGCCAATCGCCAGCACCAGCCCGCCCAGCGCCAGCGCCGTCGCCGTCACCAGGGTAAAGACGAGGAAGTGGCCCATGCGCTCGTGGGCGCGCAGGAGGGCGCTATCGACGGTGGAGAAGGCCAGCGGGAAGAGAGCCAGGGCGGCCAGACGCAGGGCGGGCAATGTGTCCGGCGATTGGTTGGGCAGGCGCGGGGCCAGCAGCCACAGCCCGGCGACGAAGACGGCCGCCAGGGTTAACTGGATGAGCAGAACGGCGCTGATGGTCTGCGGTACGGACGACGCGGTCTCATCCGGCGCGGCGCGCGCGGCGGCCACGTCGCGGATGAGCAGGGTGTCCAGCCCGAAGGTCGTGGCCGCGTTGCCGATCAACACCACGGCCGAAATGAAGGCGAACTGCCCCAGGCCGGCCTGGCCCAAAGAGCGGGCTATCGCCGCCGTGAACAGCAGCCCCAACGCCTGCCCGGCCAGCCGCGCCGCCAGCAGCCACAACGAACTGAGACCCACGCGGCGCAGCCAGCCGTCCCTGGCCGGACGAAACCCATTGAAGTGGGTTGACGGCTTTCCAACCGGCTTATGAAGTTTTGCAAAATAATGAGGTAGGGGCGGGACAATGCGGCCGACGGTTCTTGTCTTGCAGAACGGTGTCGCTGCCGCATTGTCTCGCCCCTCTTCAAGGAGGAAGGAGGAAGGAGGAAGGATGAGCCGCGGTCTCAACTTCATCCTTCCTCCTTCAGCCCTCATCCTTAGGCGGCGGGGCGAGACAACCGGCGACCGACGTTCAGGTGATCGGACGAGGTTCCGCGCGCCGGTTGTCCCGCCCCTACGACACCTTATTATTTCTCTAACCTTCATCAGCCGGTTTTGTGTGGCAGCCGTGGGATTCATCCCACGAGGTTTGGCTTATCCAATGAACTCCATCGTCAGGATGAAGAAGTCCCCCCAGCCGTTGAACGGCCAACGGGGCGCGAGCGCGTCGTCGAGGCGCACCAGTTGGCCGAACAGGCGCGGGTGGTTGACGGCAAACGTCTTGTTGTCGGCCGTCGGCGTGAAGACCGACAGCCCCTCCTGGCGCACCGGCCGGAAGCGCGGCCCGAAGGCGCGCCGGACGGCGGCGGCGCTGAAGTAATAGGTCATGAAGTGGACGCCCTCGACGTGGGCCAGCGTGCCGCCAGGGCGCAGCCGGCGCGTGCCGACGCGCGCGTCCTTGGGGATGACGGCCAGTTCCCAGGGGCAAATGCGGGGCATGACAACGACGGTGGCCCGCGCGCCCGGCTTCAGCAGGCGCGGCAGATGGCGGGTCACGGCCGTCAGGTCGGCGATGCAGTTCAGCCCGCCGGAGTTGGAGTAGAGGCCGTCGAACGGGCCGCCGGTCAGTTGGTCGAGGTCGGTGAAGGACAGCGCCTCGACCGTCAGCCGCTCGCCCAGGCCCAGCCGGGCGCGCTTCTCTTCGATGGCGGCGATCATCCCCGGCGCGAAGTCGGTGGCGTGGACGCGGAAGCCGCGACTAACCAACTCGGCGGCGTCCTGGCCCGTGCCGGCGTTGATCTCCAGCAGATGGCCGCCGGCGGGCATGACGGCGGCGACGTGGTCGTAGAACTTGCGCCGCATCCGGGCCATGTTTGCGTGGTTCTCGCCGAAGGCGTCGTAGATGGTGGATTTGCGGCTGAAGGCTTCAGCGACGTTCTCGTAATGGGCGGCCGGGAGATCAGGTTCCAGGTTCCAGGTTCCAGGGGCCAGGGAGGAGGAACGTTCCTCTTCCCTGGCCCCTGGAACCTGGAACCTGGAACCTTCCCCGGGCTGCGGCGTCGGTTGGGCCGCCTCTTCGAGGGACATGTGCGCCGGCGGGCGGACGGCCGGCGGCGGGGCGGCGGCCAGTTGGTCGAGTTGGGCGCGGGCGGCGGGCAGGGTGGCCCAATGGTAGGCGGCGGCGGCCAGGGCGCGGGCGTGGCCCGGCCGCCAGGCGGCCGGCCGGGCGGCCACGCGCCGCGCCTCGGCCACGGCCCGCCGGGCGCGAAACTCCTTGTGCAGCACGGTATGGAGTTGACGGTAGAAGACTGTCGAGAACGGCCCTTCGTAGAGCATGTCCAGGTCGGCCGAGTCGATCCAGTTCTGCTTGTCGCTCAACTGGGCGCGGACGCTGGCGTGGAACTTGGTGCCCGGCAGCGGGTAGGAGACGGACATGCCGATGTCGTCGGGGCGGGCGTCGCGCACCATTTGCAGCGTGGCCTCGATGTCGTCGCGTGTCTCGCCGGGGTAGCCGAATTGCAGGAAGAAGCCGACGCGCACGCCGGCGTCGTGGAGGCGGCCGGCGGCGTCGCGGATTTGCTCGACGGTCGTGCCCTTCTCCATCGCGTTCAGGATGCGCTGGGAACCCGACTCGGCCCCCAGCCAGACGATCTCCGCCCCGGCGCGAGCCAGGGCCAGCACGTCGGCCTGGCTGCGCACGATCAGGTCGGCCCGGCTGAGGCACTTGAACGGCACGCGGGCGTCGCGGGCCTCGACCGCCTCGGCGAAGCGCGCCCACCAGCCGGGCTTCAACCCCATGATGTCGTCGGCGAACCAGACGTGGTCGGGGGCGTAGGTCTCCTTCAGCCAGCGCATCTCCTCGGCCACGCTCTCCGGGCTGCGCGAGTGGTAGCGCTGGCCCCAGATGGGTTTGGCGCACCAGTTGCAGTGGTAGGGGCAGCCGCGCGTGGTGACCATGTTCATGGAGTAGCGGCCGTGGTTCTCGCGCCAGACGCGGCGATAGCGGTCAACGTCCACCAGATCCCAGGCCGGAAAGGGCAGGGCGTCCACGTTGGCGATGGGCGGGCGGCGCGGGTTGGTTCGCGGGCGGTTGTCGTCGCAAGTGGCCAGGCCGCGAATGTCGCCCGGCGGTGTGGCCGTCCGCTCGCTGAGGCTGTCGATCAGTTCGACCAGCGTCTCCTCGCCCTCGCCCAGCAGGACGTAGTGCGCCCCGGCGCGCAGATAGGCGGCGCTGTGGTCGCTGGCGTCGGAGCCGGCGACGATGACGGTGCAGCCGCGGGCCGCGGCCATGGCCGACATGGTGAAGGCCGCCTCGCGCATGCGCAGCAGACACATCTTGGTCAGATAGTTGAAGTTGTCTTCGTAGATGACGGCGAATCGTGGCTGGTACGTGTCCAGAGCTACGGCCCACTCTGCTTCCGATTCGGCCAGCATGGCGTCGAACAGGGCGACTTCGTAGCCGGCGCGACGCATGACGGCCGCGGCGTAGAGCGTGCCCAGGGGCGGGTAGGGCTGTTGCGCCGCCCACAGTTTGGGGTCGAAGCGCAGGTAGTACGACTGGCCAAAGAGGATGTCGGTCATGGGGTGGCCTCGACGCTCGCGTCATCGGCCGGGCCGACGGCTGCGGCCACTGGTGCGCGTTGGGTGTAGGCGCTGATCACCCGTTGCTTGTGGCGGTTGAAGTGCCCTTTGCACGTGTCGGCCGAGAAGTCCGACTCCTGCCAGCCGTGGTAAATGCCGCGGAATTTGCGTATCTTGCGCGCCATCTCCCAGTGGTCGAGGCGACGCCCGGCGGGCGTGGCCAGCGTCCTCTCCAGCAGGCCGCGACGTGACGAGTTGGGCAGCCGGCGCAGGTAGGGCCGGGCCTCGTTGAGGGTGGGCGGCGCGCCGGCGGCGTTGGGCAAATAGCGGGCGGTCCAGTCATTGGCGCGGCGCAAGGCATCGTAGACGCCGCAGCCATAGAGGGGAACCATCTGCGCCACTTCGTGGGCGGTGTAGAGGTTGCGGTCGCTCAGGCGCAGCGCCCGCTCGCTCAGGAAGTAGTTGGGGCACACCTCCTGCCCCTGTCGCGCCGCCCAGCGCACAATGAGCAGGACGAAGGCCCGCGAGACCCACAGGTGGTCGTCGGCAGTGACGACGAGGTAGTCGATGTCGCCGCCGTGGGCGACGTTGTTGACCGATAGCGAGCCGGTGACGGCGACCATGCGCACGAAGGGCATGCGGGCGATGAGCCGGCCATAGGTCACGGCCGCCGGCCATAGCTCGCGCGAAGCCGCCAGCCGCTCGCGCCGCAGCTCGGCTACATCCTCGCGGCCGGGCAGCATGTACAGGCCGTCGCGGCGGCTGAGGCGCGCGGGAACCAGTCGCCCGTCGAGCAGGCGGGTGGTTTCGGCTGAAGTGAGCGGCAAGCGAATGAGGTAGCGATGAATTTCGGCCGGGGTCAACGGGTAGTCAAAAACGTCCACGTAGGACACCGTGTTGACGATCGCCTGCTCCGCATCGAACCAGGTAGTTCTCATTGGGCTGTAAAACGAGCTTCTACACGGCTGTGGTCTGTAGACGTAAGCCGACTCATCGGGTACATTATACTGACTCCCCCGGCGGGCGTCTAGGGCCGGGGCGTAGCGCGATTCTCCCGCATCGCGACCCTTGACAGACGACGCGATTCGGGAGAATCGCGTTACGGTGTGGTTGGAGGCCAGGTGGAATGAGTGAGACGAGCGAGACGAACGCAATTGTGATTTTCGGCGCGTCGGGCGACCTGACCCGGCGCAAGTTGATGCCGTCTCTCTATGACCTGTATCGCAAGGGGCGATTGCCGGAGAACTGGCGTATCGTCGGTGTGTCGCGCACCGACTTCAGCGACAACGCCTTCCGTGAGCAGATGAAGGCCGGGGTCAAGGAGTTCGCGCGCTCGATGTACGACAGCAAGTCGTGGGCTGAGTTCGCGGCCAACGTCTGCTACTGCCGCGGCGACCTGACCGAGTTCGAGCAGTTGCGCGGCGTGGACAAGATGCTGTGCGAGTGGGAAGACGACCGCCCCGGCAACCGCCTCTACTACCTCTCGATTGCTCCCAACCTCTACGAGCAGGCCGTGGCCAACCTGGGCGCGGCCGACATGGTGCACCAGGATCATGGCTGGCGGCGGGTGGTCATCGAGAAGCCGTTCGGCTCTGATCTGGCCTCGGCCCGCGCCCTCAACCAGGCCGTGCATAAGGTGTTGCACGAGTCGCAGATCTATCGCATCGACCACTACCTGGGCAAGGAGACGGTGCAGAACCTGCTCGTCTTCCGCTTCGCCAACTCCCTCTATGAGCCGGTGTGGAACCGCAACTACATCGACCACGTGCAGATCACCGCCGCCGAGACGGTTGACGTAGGCCACCGGGCCGAGTTCTACGACAGTGTCGGCGTCGTGCGCGACATGATGCAGAACCACGTGCTGCAACTGCTGACCTTCGTCGCCTTCGAGCCGCCGTCATCGTTCGACGCCGAGGCGCTGCGCAACGAGAAGGCCAAGGTGCTGAGCGCCATCCGGCCCATTGACGAGCGGAACGCCGCCGGCTGCACCGTGCGCGGCCAGTATCGCACCTACCGTGACACGCCGGGCGTGGCCTCCGGCTCGACTACGCCGACCTTTGCCGCCATTCGCTTCTACATCGATAATTGGCGCTGGCAGGGGGTGCCGTTCTACATGCGCTCCGGCAAGGCGCTGGCGGCCAAGTCGACGGAGATCAACATCCTGTTCAAGCGGCCGCCGCACGTGATGTTCCCCATGCCGCCGGGGTCGGCTCTGTCGCCTAATCGCCTGTCCATCTGTATCCAACCCGATGAGGGCATTCACCTGTCGTTCCAGGCCAAAGTGCCCGACACGGCAGCCGAGATGCGCACGGTGGATATGTCGTTCCAGTATGAGGAGTCGTTCGGCGCGATGGCCATCCCGGAGGCATATGAGCGGCTGCTGCTGGACGTGATCAAAGGCGATCCGTCGCTGTTCACGCGCAGTGACGCCATCGAACTCTCATGGGAATTGATCGACCCCATCCTGGCCGCCTGGCAGACAAACCACGCCCCGCCGCTCAGCTTCTACGAGTCGGGCACGTGGGGGCCGGTGGAGGCGGACGAGTTGATCGCCCATGAGGGGTATGGGTGGGTGCAGGGGTGCGGTGGGGAGTAGGGATTAGGGATTAGGGATTAGGGAAGAGCGTTCTTCCCTAATCCCTAATCCCTAATCCCTTTCTTCCTGAAGATAGCGATACAACACCCCCAACACCGTCGCCGGCTCCGTCTCCTGGTCGCCGCGGGGGCGGCGGGTGGCGCGGCTGCGGCTGATTTGCAGGAAGCGGCGGGCGCGGGTGATGCCGACGTAGAGCAGGCGCAGGCGCTCGCAGATGACCTCAATGTGGGCCGACTCAGTGGCCGTCCGGTTGGCGTGCAGCCCCGCCTCGGCGCGCATCAGATAGCGCAGTTGGGCCGTGGCCTCGGCGTTGGGGTCGCCGCCCAGGAAGTCGTGGACGCCCAGGAAGGGGGCTTCCAGCGTGCCGGGAATCCACATGCCGTCGATGCCCACCAGGAAGACGGCGTCCCACTCCAGCCCCTTGCTGCTGTGCTGCGTGGCCAGCGAGATGCGGCCGGGCTTTGGCTCGTAGCCCAGTTCGCCGCCGCGCATGATGTTGAGCGTGCGGCGGCCGGAGGCGACCATCTGCAACTGGGCCACCAGCTCCGGCAAGCGCCACTCCGGCTGCGCCTCGCGCCACAGGCGCAGTTGGGCGGCGATCTGGTAGGCGATGGCCAGGTCTAGTTCGGCCGGCTCCTGAGGGGAAGAGGGGCCAGGGGCCAGGGGCCAGGGGCCAGGGGCAGAGGCTTCTGCCCTGGAACCTGGCTGGAACCTGGCCCCTAGAAAGAGCGTATCGGCCAACGCCAGCGCCAGATCATCCACGGGCAACGTCCGCAGGTCGAAGTTGGCCCGCAGGAAGTCGGCCAGCCGCTCCAGCCGGGCCACGTCGTCCTCGGTGGCCACGCCGACGGGCAGGGCAGCAGCGATCTCCTCGTCTTCGCGGGGGAAGAGCAGCGTCTCCGGCCGGTGGACGCTGCGCAACAGCGCCCGGAAGCGGCCCGTCTCCTCCGTTTCGTCGGGCTGGGCGTCGTAGAAGGGGCCGCTCTCGCGCAGTTCCGACAGGCCGCTGTGGGCCGATTGCAGGGCGCGCGTATCCAGCGGGTTGGCCAGCACGGCCAGCACGGCGTGAAGGGCGGCGGCCACTTCGCGCTCCCGCCCACTGCCGCGCAGCAGGTTGTCGTAGTCGGCGTTCAGCCCGTCCAGGTGACGGGCGACGGCAAAGCCCGTCTGGTGCGTCGGGACGAGGACAGCCAGGGTGTGCTGCGGGTGCTCCTGGGTGTACTCCCAGGCCAGGCGGGCCACGGCCGGCAGCTCCTCTTCTTCGCGGTGGCGGTAGACGCGAATGCGCATCTCGGCTTCGCTGTCGGGTGGGTTGGGCTGGGTGTCGCCGGGCGGCGCGGGCAGGATGTCCTGGCGGCGGAAGGCGTCGCTGCGCACTTCGGGCACGGGGTGGTTGTCGATCGTCCAGTTGAGCAGGGCGTTGGCCGCGCCGATGATCAGCCGGGCGGAACGGCCGCTGTTGGGCAGGGTGCGGTCGGCCACGTCGGGCCGGTCGATGAAGCGCGAGAAGAAGCGCGGGTGGGCGGCGGTGAAGGTGCTGGTGATGGCCTGGTTGGGGTCGCCGACGCGCACCCAGTTGCCGGAGGGGCCGGTCAGTTGTTCCAGCAGCGTCTCTTGCAAGGGCACGCTGTCCTGGGCTTCGTCTTCCAGCACGTAGGGCCAGCGCTGGCGCAGGGCGGCCACCAGGTCAGGCTCGTGCTCCAGCCGGTCGGCGGCCGTCCAGATGAGGTCGTCGTAGTCCAGCCCCCCCTGCCGGGCCAGCGCCGTCTGGTAGCGGCTGTAGATGCCGGCCAGCATGTACATGAGGGGGGAGCGGGCTACGTCGGGCGCGGAACCCTCTCCCCAGCCCTCTCCCGAGGGGGGCCTCCCGGGGGTTCCCCTCGCCCCTAGGGGGCTGGGAGAGGGTTCTGCCCCGCTCGTATTGCCGCGAAAATCGCCTCCGGCCGATAGCGCTCGTTCTTGGCCTCGCGGATGAAGGCGGCGGCCGTCGTGGCGGTGATGTCGCGCCAGCGGGCGATCATCTGCGGGCTATACTCGCCGCTGTAGTCGGGCAGGAACGCTTCCCATAGGCGGGCATTGTCGTTGATCCAGCCGTCGACGGCCGCCTCGAGAAACTGGCGGCTCTGCCCCTCGTCCAGCACGGTCAGGTCGTCGCTGAGCAGGTCGCTGCCCCAACGGACGATCTCCAGGGCCAGGCTGTGGAGGGTGCGCACGTCGAAGCCGGTGTCGGGCAGGCCCATCTCCAGCAGGCGGCGGCGGATGCGGGCGCGAAAAGCGTCGACGCTGGCGTTGAGGAAGGTGACGATGAGCACCTGCTGGCTGTTGTCGGGGTCGATGCGGCCGTCGGCGATGAGCTGCGCGGCCAGTAGTGACAGGGTGAACGTCTTGCCGCTGCCGGGCACGGCGCTGACGGCCATGCGCCCGGCGCGGTAGGCGAGAATCTCTTCCTGCGCCGGGCGCAGGCGAAGGGGCGGGGGAGTTGTGGGTGTGTCCATTGGTTTACTTCGTCCAGGGGGATTATAATCGCCCGTTTGGTATTCGACATGAACGGCTTTTTGACGGTATGGACTATGCGTTTTAAGACCTATGGGCGCTGGCTGCTGCCGGCAGTCCTCGTCTTGCTGTTGCTTCACCCTCTGCGTGCATCGCACCTTCTGGGGTGCGTTGCACGTTCGGGGGGGGTGTGTGCTCAAGAGGTGGAGCAGGTGCAACCCACTCCAGAAAGTGGGATGCACCCAGAGGTTGACCCGCGCTTCGGCGTCATCGAGGCGTTCTGGCAACCGGAAGAGGCGGCGGCGCTGCCCGTCGGCTGGGACCGCATCCTGTTCTACTGGAACGAGATTCAGCCCACCGGCCCCGACGACTGGAACACACTCCACGTTCTCGAAGAGTGGCTGGTCGAGGCCGAGGCCCAGGATCGCATGGTCATGGGCCTGCTGAAGAACACGCCCGCCTGGGCCACCGACGGCGCGCCCTTCTCCGGCGTGCCGCGCGGCCTCTACCTGCCCGTGGATGACCCGGACAACCTGTGGGCGGGCTACGTGCGCAAGGTGGTCGAGTACTACGCGCCGCGCGGCGTCCACCACTGGGTCGTCTGGAATGAGCCGGAGATCGCGCCGGGCGTCTATGGCCACGAGTTCGGCGGCACGACGGCCGACTACTTCCAACTGCTCAAGGTGGCCTATCTGGTGGCCAAGGAGGAAGACCCGCGGTCGGTCATCCACCTGGCCGGCTGGTCCTACTGGCACGACCCGGCCTGGCTGGGCGACTTCCTGCGCGTGGCCACGGCCGACCCCGACGCCGCGGCCCACAACCACTACTTCGACGTGGTGACGCTGCACATCTACTTCCGCGTCGAGACGGTGGAGGAGTTGGTCAACGAGACGTGGGCCATCCAGGAGCGCTACGGCCTGCGCAAGCCGATCTGGATCAACGAGACCAACGCCTCGCCCAATCTCGACCCGCTGTGGCCGGTGACGCGGCCGAACTTCCAGGTCGATCTGGAGCAGCAGGCGTGGTATCTGGTGCAGGCCCACGCCCTGGCCTTCGGGGCGCAGACGGCGCGGGTCGGCGTCTATAAGCTGCTGGACATCCTGTTGCCGCCCGGCGGGGAGTCGTTCGGCATTCTGCGGCCCGACGCCTCGCGCCGCCCGGCGTTCGACGCCTACCAGACGACGGTGCGCTATCTGGGCGGCTTCACCTATCCGGTGGGACGGCAGCGGACGGCCGACTTCTACAGCTTCACCTTCAACCGGCCGGAGGGGGTCACGCGGGTGTTGTGGGCCAGACAGGCCAACGCCGTGACGCTACAACTGCCGGCGCTGGCCGGCGAGGCCCTGCTCGTCTCGGCCACGGGCGAAGAGCAGACGCTGCGGGCGGTGAACGGCTTCTACCGCGTGCGGCTCGGCGGGGCGCGCTGTGCGCCGGCCTGTGACATCGGCGGGCCGCCGGTGTTGGTGGTAGAGAGTGTGCCCGAAGAGGTGGTAGTGACGGCTGTGCCGACCATTGACGCGACGGCGGTCGTGCTGGCGACGGCCACGGCCACCATGACCCCAACGCGACGGCGACGACGCTGGCCCTATCGGCCACGCCGACAACCACGCCGACCACGACGCCCACCCCCAGCGCCACGCCGACCGCCTCGCCCACGCCCAGTATCACCCCCTCGCCGCCGGCGACGGACACACCCCTGCCCACGGCGACGGCCGCGCCGCCCACGCATACTCCGCCGGCTACGGAAGTCGTCGCCCTGGCCCCGACAGCAACGGCTGACCCAACGGTTGCTGCCGCCACTCCGCCAATCGCATCATGGCTGTTTATCGGCGCGGCCGTGGTGCTGGCCGGGGTGCTGGGGGCGGCCGTCTACCGACGGCGGAGCTAAGAAGAGAGGGACGCGGAGAAACGCAGAGGAGCGCAGAGAGACGCTGAGGAAGAATAAGACGTTCTTCGTCCGCGTCTCTCTGCGTCCCTCTCTAACGATCCCCGGCCAGTTGCGCTGCCCAGCCGGTCGTTTGTCCGCCCGTCTCCACCAGCGGCGGCGGCTGGCGGCGGAAGACGTCCCAGGCGGCGACAAGCGTGGCCGCCGTCTCGCGCATCTCGTACCAGCGCGCCCCGCGATAGGGCTGCTGGTCGGCCATCGCCCCCACGGCGCTCACGCCCAGCCCGTCACAGGTCAGCAAGGCGCGCGGTAGGTGGAAGGCCTGCGTCACCAGGACGGCGTCGCGCACGTCGAAGACGTAGCGGGCGCGATAGCAGGTGTCATAGGTGCGCTGGCCGCCGTGGTCGGTCATAACGTCATCCTCGGCCACGCCGCGCTCGACGGCGTAGCGTTTCATCGCCGCCGGCTCGTCGTAGTTGCCGGAGATCGCGCCGCCGCTCATGAGCAGGCGGCTCACCTGGCCGTTGTGGTAGAGAGCGATGGCCGTGTCCACCCGGTCGCGCAACACGGCGCTGAGGCGGCCGTTGCCGTAGACCGCCGCGCCGAAGACGATGGCCACCGGGCGCGATGGCGCTTCGGGCTGGCTGTAGATGGTCGAGCCGTAGTAGAGTTTGACCGCGCCGCGCCACAGCAGGGGCGTGGCGACGATCAGCAGCGCCGCCGCCAGCGAGACGAGACAACCTTTGCGCAGGAATGACATCGGCTCGATTATAGAACGGCCGACAAAAAGCCCGGTCGAAAAGGACGGAGTTCTCAGGAATCTCTGACGTTGCCCAGTGAGCTGGGCCAACTCCTGACAGGTGCTCTAGGCGCATTCTGTCGAAATAACCTTGACAAAATATGGACAATAAATTACACTGATTATGGGGGCGCGGCCGGGGGCGGGGGGGGGGGGGGGCGGGGCGGGGGGGGGGGGAGGATACGGGGGGGGCGCGGGGGCGGCGGGTCTGGGCGGGCGCGGGCTTGGCCGCGAGGCGGGGCGGGGCGGGGGGGGGGCGGCGGGGGTGCGCGCGCGGGGACGCCCGGGGCGGCCAGGGCCGCGCCTAGACATGCCCGAGTTCAACCACAGCTTCACCGTTGACGCGCCCCTGGCCGCCGTCCGCGCCTTCCACCACGACACCGGCGTGCTGCGCCAACTGACGCCGCTGCCGATCATCGCCCGCGTCCACGCCTTCGAGCCGCTGGCCGATGGCTCGCAGGCGGAGTTCACACTGTGGTTCGGTCCGCTGCCGCTGCGCTGGCAAGCCGTCCATAGCGACGTGGGGCCAAATGGCTTCACCGACACCCAGGTCAGCGGCCCGCTCCGGTCGTGGCAACACAGCCACCGCTTTACCGCCCTCGGTCCGCGGCGCACGCGGGTGGACGACCACATTATCTATGAGCACCACCCCGGCCCGCGCGGCCTGCTGACGCGGCTGCTCTTCGCCCGGCCGGGGCTGCTCTACCTGTTCACGGCCCGCAAGCTGCTGACCCGGCGCGGCGTGGCCCGCCTCAAAGGGGTCGGCGCGTGACCCACCGACGGCTGCCGTCGGGCGGTCACACGCCGACTACCATCGTCATCGGCGCGGGCATCGGTGGGTTGACGGCCGCCGCATTGCTGTTGCGCGCCGGGCATCGCGTCACCGTCCTGGAAGCCCACGTCTATCCCGGCGGCAGCGCCGGCACGTTTTACCACAAGGGCTACCGCTTCGACGCCGGGGCGACGCTGGCCGGCGGCTTCGCGCCCGGCGGGCCGCACGCGCGGCTGGCCGAGTTGCTGGAACTGGAGTGGCCGGTGACGCCCGTCGACCCGGCCTGGGTCGTTCACCTGCCCGACGGCCGCACGGTCACCCAATGGGCCGACCCGGCCGCCTGGCAGGCCGAGCGCCAACGCGCCTTCCCCGCCGCTGAGCCGTTCTGGCGGCGACAGGAGCGGCTGGCCGGCATCAGTTGGGACATCTCCTCGCGGCCGTTTCCCTGGCCGCCGCGCTCGCCGGGCGATCTGCTGACGTTGGCGGCGGCGCTGCGCCCGCGCACCCTGGGCGCGCTGCCCTACCTGACGCGGACGGTGAGCGACCTGGTGGACGGCAATGACCCGCTCTTCCGCGCCTTTCTCGACGCCCAACTGCTAATCTCGGCCCAGACGACGGCCGACCGCGCCGGGGCGCTCTACGGCAGCGCCGCGCTCGATCTGCCGCGCCGCGGCGTCAACCACGTGCGCGGCGGCATCGGCGCGCTGGCCCAGACGTTGGTCGCCTGGCTGCGGGCCAACGGCGGTGAGGTGGTTTACCGGCAGCGGGTGGAGCGAATCGAGGCCGGGCGAGGGCGCGAGGCAGTGGTGCACACGCGCAAGGGGCTGAGCCTGCGGGCCGACGTCGTGCTGGCCAACGTCACGCCCTGGGCGCTGTGCGAACTACTGGGGCCGGATGCGCCGCCCAGGTTGCGCGAGGACGTGGCTGAACTGCGACCGACCTGGGGCGCGTTCACCCTCTACCTGGGGCTGGACGCTGCCGCCCTGCCGCCGGGGTTGCCCGACCACCATCAGGTGATCATGGACGCCACGCGACCCTTGGGCGAGGGCAACTCCGTCTTCCTCTCGCTGTCGCCGGCCGGCGACGCCGGGCGCGCCCCGGCGGGGATGCGCGCGGCCACGCTCTCGACCCACACGGCCGTCGCGCCGTGGTGGGCGCTGCGCGACGGCGCGGATGAGGCCGCCTACCGGGCGCGGCGCGATGCCTACGCCGGGCGGCTGCTGGCCGCGGCCGAGCGGGCCGTGCCCGGGCTGCGGGCAGCGGTGCGCCTCTGCCTGCCGGGCACGCCGGTGACGTTCCAGTACTACACGCGGCGGCCGATGGGCATGGTCGGCGGCTTTGCCCAGACGTCGCTCTTCGCCGCCCGCGGCCCGCAGACGGGGATCGACAACCTGTGGCTGGTGGGTGACTCCATCTTCCCCCGGCCAGTCACGGCCGGCGACGCTGGGGCGATGCGCGTGGCGGCCGAACGGTACCGGGGGGGGGGTGCGCAGGTAGGACGCGCCGTTGACGTCGATGATCGCCCCGGTCATGAACTCCGCCTCGGCCGAGGCCAGGAAAAGCACGGCATAGGCCACCTCTTCCGGCCGGGCGACGCGGTTGAACGGGCTTTGGGCGCGGATGTCAATGCCGCTCTGGCCGGTCAGGGATTCGCGGGCCATATCCGTCTGCACAAAGCCGGGGGCGACGACGCCCACGGAGATGCCGTAGGGGGCCAGATACTTGGCCAGCGATTGGCTCATGGAATTCAGCGCCGCCTTGCTGGCCCCGTAGGCCGGGCCGGTCGGCTCGCCGCGGAACGCGCCGCGCGAGGAGACGTTGACGATCCGGCCGCCGCCCTGGGCGATCATGTGGCGGGCGGCGCAGTAGCTGGCGTTGGCCGCGCCGAGTACGTTGGTATCGAAGACCCGCCGCCAACTGGCCTGCCACGTGGCGTAATCCACCTCGGCCAGCGGGTGATCCTCGTAGATGGCAGCGTTGTTGACCAGCACATCGATGCGTCCGGCCTGGGCTACGACCTCGGCCACGAACGCCTCGACGGCCGCCGCGTCGGCCAGGTCGCCGGCGACGAGCAGGTGCGGCCCGCCGGGCAGTTCGGCCAGCGTGGCGTCGGCCGCGGCCCGGTCGCGGTGGTAGTGCACGGCCACGCGCGCGCCGCGCTCAGCGAAGAGGCGGGCGATGGCCCGGCCGATGCCGCGCGAGGAGCCGGTGATGAGAACAACTTTGTCGGTGAAGTCGAGCATGGCGTACTCCTGAGAGGGGGTGAATGGGTCAATTGGAGCACGAATGATGCCCGGCGGCAACGACGGCCGCCCGACCGCGGAGTCCGCGTCCTCAGATGCGGTCGTGGTCGCGGGGAAGCGCGCATCTGAGGCTGCGCACTCCGCGGGCTAAAAGGGCTTGCCAAACGGTGTCGGCGGCGCTACACTCCCGCTTTCCGCGACGCGAGGGCGGTATGCGACGAGACAATTCGTATAGCCAAATGGGGAATCGGCCGCGGCCGGCTCCCTCAAGATCAACCGGTGGGGCATGTCAGCCACGATGACATGCCCCACCGCCGGGGGCGGGGCGCCGGGGCCGCCGGGGGGGGACGGGAAACCTGGCCGTTATTAGGATAGCACAATGACCAAGTACATTTTCTTCACCGGCGGCGTGGTTAGTTCGGTCGGCAAGGGCGTGACGGCCGCGGCGTTGGGGCGGCTGCTGAAGGCGCGGGGGTTCACGGTGACGGCCCAGAAGCTCGACCCGTACATCAACTTTGACCCGGGAACCATGTCCCCCTATCAGCACGGCGAAGTCTTCGTCACCGACGATGGCGCGGAGACTGACCTCGACCTGGGACACTACGAGCGCTTCATCGACATCAGCCTCAATCAGGCGTCGAACGTGACGACCGGTCGGGTCTACTTCGAGGTCATCACGCGCGAGCGGCGCGGCGACTACCTGGGTGGCACGGTTCAGGTCATCCCCCACATCACCAACGAGATCAAGCGCTACATCTTCGCCGTGGCCGACAAGAGCCAGGCGGAGATCGTCCTGGTGGAAGTGGGCGGCACGGTGGGCGACATCGAGAGCCTGCCGTTCATGGAAGCGCTACGGCAGATGCGCTCCGAGGTCGGCCGCGAGAACACGCTCTACGTCCACGTCACCTTTCTGCCCCACATCGGGGCCAGCAACGAGCTGAAGACCAAGCCAACGCAGCACAGCGTGGCCGAGTTGCGCAGCATCGGCATCCAGCCCGACGTCATCATCGCTCGCGCCGATCACCCCATCCCCGAAGAGCATCTGAATAAGATCTCCCTCTTCTGCGACGTGCCGCGCGAGGCGGTCATCCCGGCCGAGACGAGCGACGTGCTCTACAACATCCCGCTGCTGTTGGAAGAGACGCACCTGGCCGAGTTCGTTATGCAGCGACTGAACCTGACCCAGAAGATGGCCCCGGACTTGCGCGAGTGGGAGGCGCTGACCAAGGAGATACGGCGGCCGAAGCCGACCATCCGCGTCGCCCTCGTCGGCAAGTACGTGGAACTGCACGACGCCTACATGAGCGTGCGCGAGGCGCTGCACCACGCCGGCATCGCCTGCAACCGGCAGGTGGAGATCGAGTGGATCCACTCCGGCGATCTGGAGAAGGGCAAGGGCTGGGATCGGCTGGAGGGCGTCAGCGGCGTCGTCGTGCCCGGCGGCTTTGGCGAACGGGGCATCGAGGGCAAGATCAAGACCGCCCGTTGGGCGCGCGAAAACAACGTGCCCTATCTGGGGCTGTGCCTGGGGATGCAGGTGATGTGCATCGAGTTGGCCCGCAGCGTGTTGGGCAGCGACGAGGCCAACAGCACCGAGTTCGACCGCAACTGCGAGCACCCGGTCATCAGCCTCATGCCCGACCAGCACGAACTGACCGACATGGGCGGGACGATGCGCCTGGGAGCCTACCCGGCGCGGCTGCTGCCCGGCTCGAAGGCTCACGCGGCCTATGGCGCAGAGACCATCTCCGAGCGCCACCGCCACCGCTGGGAGTTCAACAATGCCTACCGGGAGATGCTGGGGCAGGCCGGGCTGGTGCTTAGCGGATTATCGCCCAACGGCCGCCTGGTGGAGATCGCCGAGTTGCGCGACCATCCGTTCATGCTGGGCAGCCAGTTCCACCCGGAGTTCAAGAGCCGTCCCAACCGGCCGCACCCGCTCTTCGCCGCCTTCATGGCCGCGGCCGTGGCCCGGCAGGAAGAAACCACAGATTAAGAGACTCACGCCAAGGCGCAAAGGGGTCAAGTCGCAAAGAAGACAAGAAAGCATCTCACGCCAAGACGCAAAGAACGCCAAGCTTCTTAAGCTTGGCGTTCTTTGCGTCTTGGCGTGAGATAACCTCGCCTTTAAAGGAGCCTTGTCTACTCGCGCCGGGTAAGGCTGGGGGCAGTGTCGGGGGCGGCGCGGCGGTGGGGTTCGGTGGTTTCCAGGCGTCGCCAGGCGGCGCGGATTGTTTCCAGTTCCTCGGCCGTCTCCGGCAGTTCGCCGTAGCGCACGCGGATGAAGGCGTCGGTGATGAGCCGCGCCTCGGCCCTGTTCTCCGGCCACACCTGCCCCAGCATCGGCAGATACTCGTAGGGCGTCTCGACCTCCAGGCGCGGATAGCCGGCGGCGGCGGCGGCCCGGCACATCAGCCGGTAGATGCGGCGAATGGAAGCCGCCGCCCGCCACTGGCGCAGCAGCCCCAGCCGCTCCAGCAGCCGGCGGCCGGCCCCCGGCTCGTCGTCGCTCTGGCGGTCGGCGCGGCTGGGGGCGCTATCGCGGGCGGCCTGGTTGGTCCGCTGGTAGACGCGCGCCAGGGCCAGGGCAACGACGGCGATCACGGCCAGCATCAGCAGGGCCGCGCCCGTCTTGCCGGCCAGCACTTCGGCCGCGCCCGGCGGCGTGATGGGCGGCGTAGGGACGACGATCGCCTCCCCATCGCCCAGTAAGTTCAAGCCTTGCAACTGGGCAACGACCGACTGCATCAGAGGCGCCAGCACGCTCCCGATCCAGTTGACGAACAAGGCCAGCACCCGAATGGCCGGATAGATCAACTCGAACAGGATGGCCCCGACGACCGTGCCCACAAACTGGAGCGCCCGCCACAGCGGTGACAGCCAGCCGACCACGGCCGGGAGGGTGTTGCCGCTGAGCACAGCCGCGCCCGTCCCGCCGATTAGGACAATGCCCAACGCCGCGACAGCGACGACGGCGAACCAGCGCGCGTTGAGCGTCGCCGCTGTGCCGCGCTGCTCCTGCTCGATATTCTCCGCCCGCACCAGGGCCACGGCTGTCAGGGCGGCCAGAAAGAAGAGCAGCAGGAATGGCACGATGCTGACGGCCAGAAAGCGGCCACTGAACCAGATGATGAGCGGGGCCAGAATGAGGCCACCCAGGCGCAGCCGCAGACCGACGTTGCCGATCTCCGGCTGGCGCGCCGCCAGGCGGATGCCGCGCCACCAGACCAGCACAGTGATGACGAAGATGGACAGATCGCGTGCCCAGACGAGATTGCCGGCTTCGGCCAGGCTGCCGGCCAGTTGCCCCAGCCAACTGAGATCGAATGGCCCGGCCGGTGTGTAGAGCAATTGTCGCCAACTCAGCAGCACGACCACGAGCAGAGCGACCATGAGCACCCGCCGCTGCCGCCGCAGGCTGAGGCGCAACAGGGACATGAGCCGGACGAGGTTGAGCGGCAGCAGCATGACCAGCAGCAGCCACAGCATGACCAGCGACGCCGGCCAATAGCGCGCCCAGCCGAGGCCGACCACCACCGCCGGCGTCAGCAGCGCTATCTCCATCAGGGCGAAGCTGAGAAAAAGCAACTCGTGCCGCACCGTACCCCAGATGCTGGCTGCCGGGGCAACGAGCGTGCGGCGGGCGGCCGTCCCGGTGCTCATTCGACGACCTCTAGTTCCAGCCCAACCGGTTCCGGCGTCGGGATGCGGTTGAGCGCCGCCTCGGTAGCCGTGGCGCTGCGGTGGCCGGCGCGGAAGGCGGGCGCGGTGGCGGGGATGTGGTAGGTGATGATGGCGTCGGCCCGCGCGCCGGGGACGCGCGGTGGCGGCTCGTCGCCCAAGGCGATGAGCACGACGCGCCGCCCGGCCTCTTGCAGGCGCGCCAGGGCGACGAGGATTTCGTCAGTAACGACGGCCGTCACCAGTACAATCGTCGCTGCCCAGGGCAAGTGCGGACTCTCGCGCAGCAGCATGGCGTCGATGGCCCCGGTGGCAAACTCCGTGACCAGGGCCAGCGCCTCCAGCACGTTGCCCAATTGGTCGGGCGCGCGCCCCGGCGAGACGCGCAAGGGCTGGTCGGAGTTGGGCACAGCCCCGTTGGCGTAGAGGCCGACGCCCCAGCCCTGTTGCGCGCCGTAGTTGCAGATGGACGCGGCGACGCTAACGGCCCGCTCCAACAGGTCGGGGTCGAAGCCCATCCAGTGGCGGGCCAAGGTGGCGACGTTGAGAAAGACGGCCATCGTCATGCCCGTCGAGGGGTCATAGACCTTGGTCTGCAACTGGCCGCGACGGGCGGTGGCCTTCCAGTGCACGTCGCGGAAGCGGTCTTGCGGCTGGTAGTCGCGGATGCCGCGGGTGCGGATGGGGTCGGTGAAGAGGCTCTGGCGCACGCGCAACTCGCCAAATGGCTCCTTGGGCGGCAGGCCCAACTCCTCCAGGGGCCAGATCTGTGGATAGACGACCAGCCTGTCGACGTAGCGGTGCTCTCGCTCCAGCGTGAACAGGGTGAAGATGTCGCCCGACTCATAGGTGACCGGGCCAATCTTGTAGTAGCCGCGCAACGGGAAGCGCAGCGTGACCGCCCGCTCGACGCGCTCGTGGCTCTGCATGGAGTAGACGCTTTGCAGGGTGTAGTTGCCGATCAGGTCGGCCGCCGGCGAGGGGGTCTCGCCGCTGGGGGCGATGGGCAGGCTATCGCGGAAGCGCAGCCAGGTCAGCGGCAGCACCTTGTCGTTGCGGATGGCGACGGTCATGACGATTGGCTCACCGGGGAAGACGCGGGTGCGGTCGAAGCGGCGCTCGTAGCTGACGCCCAGCAGCGACAGGTTCTTCCACAGGGTGCTGACGCCGACGATGAGCAGCAGCACCAGCCCCAGGGCGATGAAGCCGGCGTTGCGCCCGGCCAGCAGGCCGATGACCAGGAAGAGCAGCGCCAGCGGCAGCCAGGCGTCGCTGAAGATGCTGTTCTCGCGCTCGCGCACCACCAGGCCGCGGGCGCGGGCGGCCGTGTCCGCACCGGCCACCTTGCCGCCCATCGCGGCCAGCATCAGGTCTTGCCGCGCCTGGCGCATGGCCTCGCGCCGCGTCTCGCGGGCAACCAGGTGGAGATCGTCTAGGCTTTGGGACATGTTCAGTCGTTGATCAGGGATTAGGGATTAGGGGTTAGGGATTAGGGAAGAGCGCTCTTCCCTAATCCCTAATCCCTGGCCCCTATGCTTCCACGGGCACACGCACCGTATTGACCACCTCGCGCACCACGTCTTCGGGCGTGCGGCCGCGCAGGCGGGTTTGCGGGTTGACGACCAGGCGGTGGGTCAGGACGTGGGCCGACAGGGCCTTCACGTCGTCGGGCAGGACGAAGTCGCGGCCGTCGATGGCGGCGCGGGCCTGGCAGGTGCGATAGAGGGCCATCGTCGCCCGCGGGCTGGCCCCCAGCAGGATGTCGTCGTGCAGTCGGGTGGCGCGGCAGACGTCGACGACGTACTGCCGCACCGACTGTTCCACACGCACTTGCCGCGCGTCGGCCTGCATGGCCATGATTTCCTCCGGGCTGACGACCGGCGCCAGCGTCTCCAGCGGGTCGTCGCGCTCAAAGCGGATGAGCATGGCGCTCTCGTCGGCGGCGTCGGGATAGCCCAGAGCGACTTTCATCAGGAAGCGGTCGAGTTGCGCCTCCGGCAGCGGGAAGGTGCCCTCCAGTTCGATGGGGTTCTGGGTGGCCATGACCAGGAACGGCCGCGGCAGGGCGTGGGTGGCGATGTCGACCGTCACCTGCCGCTCCTGCATCGCCTCCAGCAGGGCCGACTGGGTGCGCGGCGTGGCCCGGTTGATCTCGTCGGCCAGGAGAATTTGGGCCATGAGCGGGCCGGGGCGAAATTCGAACTCCTGGCTGCGCTGGTTGAAGTAGTAGATGCCGGTCAGGTCGGACGGCAGCAGGTCGGGCGTGAACTGGACGCGGCGGAAGGAGCAGCCCAGCGAGGCGGCGATGGTCTTGGCCAGCGTGGTCTTGCCCGTGCCGGGCACGTCTTCGAGCAGCAGGTGTCCTTCACAGAGCATGGCGATGAGGGCCAGGTCAATGACGTCGGCCTTGCCGACGATGACCTTCTGGATATTCTCGCGCAACCGCGCGGCCGTCTCGGCGATCATATGTCCAGTCCCTTAAGAGAAGTGATCCGCAGATTGGGCAGATTGGGCAGATTTCAGAAAGTTTATGTATGGCTCTGGAAATCTGCCCAATCTGCCCAATCTGCGGATCATACTTCTTATCTTATCTGCGACGACAGGTAGTCGAGGATGTCGATCTTGGTCAGGATGCCCTCGACGCGGTCGTCGCGGACGATGACGACGGCCGGGCGGTGGCTGATGAGGCTCATCAGCGTCTCCAGCCGGGCGTTCGGCCCGACCACGGGCACGTCGGCGTCGATCATCTCGGCGATGGTCTCGTCGGCCTGGTGGACGTGGTCGGCCTGCAGCATGTGGTTGAGCAGGTCGATCTCGCTGACCAGGCCGCGCAGGCGGCCGTCGCCATCCACCACGGGCAACTGCGAGATGTTGTGGGCCTTCATCAGCATCACCACGTCGCGCATCCGGTCGTCGGCATGGGCGGTGTAGACCTGGTCGCTGGGCTTGCGCGACTGGATGTCGCCGGCGCGGATGTCGCTCCACACCCCTTCCAGGAAGCCGTTCTCGCGCATCCAGTCATCGTCAAAGACCTTGCTCAGATAGCGCGAGCCGGAGTCGGGCAGGACGATGACGACCACGGCCTCCGGGCCGAGGCGGTGCTGTTGCACGTACTTCAGCGCCCCGGCCACGGCCGCGCCGCACGAGCCGCCGCCGAAGATGCCCTCTTCGCGCACCAGGCGGCGGGTCATCAGCAGGCTCTCGCGGTCGTTGACCTGCACGATCTCGTCAATGACGCTCAGGTCGGTTGTGGTGGGCAGGAAGTCCTCGCCAATACCCTCGACTTTATATCCTTCGGCCACAGTGTATTGGCCGGAACGGTGCAGTTCGTAAAGGATAGAGCCAAGGGGATCGACGCCGATGACCTGCACGTCGGGGTTGCGTTCCTTCAGATAGCGGCCGACGCCGGTGATGGTGCCGCCGGTGCCCATGCCGGCGACAAAGTGGGTGATCCGCCCGCCTGTCTGCGCCCAGATTTCCGGGCCGGTGACGTCGTAGTGGGCCTGGGGGTTGACCGGGTTGTGGTACTGGTTGGCCAGGATGGCGTTGGGCGTCTCTTCGACCAGGCGGCGGGCGACGGAGTAGTAGCTGCGCGGGTCGTCCGGCTCGACGGCCGTGGGCGTGACGACGACCCGCGCGCCGAAGGCGCGCAGCAGGAGAATTTTCTCCTGCGACATCTTGTCGGGCATGACGAAGATGCAGCGGTAGCCCTTGAGCGCGGCGGCAATGGCCAGGCCGACGCCGGTGTTGCCGGAGGTGGCCTCGACGATGGTGCCGCCGGGGCGCAGGCGGCCGTCGCGCTCGGCATCCTCGATGATGGGCCAGCCGATGCGGTCTTTGACCGAGCCGCCGGGGTTGAAGAACTCCAGCTTGGCCAGCACCAGGGCGTCGCTGCCGGCGGTGACGGAGTTGAGCCGCACCAGGGGCGTGTCGCCGATGGTGGTCAGGATGGTGTTGTGGTATTGCAGGCCGTGAAGTTCAGTTCTCTGGTTTGTCGCCAGATCGGTCATTCGCACCTCGCTGTTCCTTTGTCGAAATACACGCGTTGCCGGCGTATGCTATCAGTAAATTGGGTAGCGTGCATACGGGAGAATGGACCGCGTCATCCGTGTCCAATTCTTGCGGCCTGATGCTGTTATGCCATAATCTGGCTGGGTGTCCGGCTGATTGGCCGGACCATTCAAGAGGAGGCTGCATGAAAGTCCGCAACATTCTGGCTACAAAGGGCGGGCGGGTCATCACCATCGCGCCGGAGGAGACGGTGCGGCGGGCGGTGGCGCTGCTGGTGGAGCAGCGCATTGGGGCGGTTGTCGTCACCGACGCGGCCGGGCAACTGGTGGGCATCCTGAGCGAGCGCGACGTGATACGCGCCGCGGCCGAGGACGAGAGCATCTTCGGCCAGCCGGTGAGCGCCATCATGACCCGCGCGGTCGTCATCGGCATGCCCCAGGATGACGTGTTGGCCGTGGCCCATACCATGCTCGAAAAGCGCTTTCGCCACCTGCCCATCGTCGATGAGGGACGCCTGATCGGCATCATTTCCATCGGCGATGTGTTGAAGACGCAGCGCGACGCCTACCAGGGTGAGATTGACACGCTGGAGACACGCATCATCGCCGCCGGCGAGTGAGTTACCTTCCCAAATAAAGTTGAAGTTGGTCACCTCGGCCCGACGCCGGCCCACGCGGCGCGCCGTGGCGCGGAACGATAGACCAGGAGTAAGAGTCACCCATGTCCCCACTAGGAACGGCGGCGCAACCACTGCGCGTAGCCATCATCGGCGCCGGGCCGGCCGGGTTCTATGCCGCCGAGCGCTTGTTCAAAGAAACGGAACTCGTCATCGAAGTCGATCTCTATGACCGCCTGCCGACGCCGTTCGGCCTGGTGCGCAACGGGGTTGCGCCCGACCACCAGAAGATCAAGTCGGTCACGGCCGCCTTCGACCGCATCGCCGGAAACCCGCGCTTTCGCTTCTTCGGCCACGTGGAGTTGGGCAGCGACGTCAGCGTGGACGAGCTGAAAGAGCACTACCACCAGATCCTCTACTCCACCGGGGCGCAGACCGACCGGCCGCTGGGCATTCCCGGCGACGACCTGATCGGCAGCCACCCGGCGACGGAGTTCGTGGCCTGGTATAACGGCCACCCCGACTACCGCGATTGCGAGTTCGACCTGAGCCAGGAGCGCGTGGCCGTGGTCGGCGTGGGCAACGTGGCCGTGGACGTGGCCCGCATCCTCTGCCGCACGCCGGACGAACTGCTGAAGACCGACATCGCCGACTACGCCCTGGAGCAGTTGCGGGCCAGCAAGGTGCGCGAAGTCCACATCCTCGGCCGGCGCGGCCCGGCCCAGGCGGCCTTCACCGCGCCGGAGGCCAAGGAGTTGGGCGAGCTGGCCGATTGCGACACCATCGTGCCGGCCGACGAGGCGGCGCTGGACCCGCTCAGCCAGGCGTCGCTGGCCGGGGCCGACCGGGCGGAGTTGCGCAAGGTGGAGTTCATCCAGGAGTTGTCCCGGCGGCAGCCGGCGGGCAAGTCGAAGCGGCTGGTGCTGCGCTTCCTGGTGTCGCCGGTGGAGCTGATCGGCGACGAGAACGGCCGGGTGAAGCAGATGCGCCTGGTGCGCAACGTGCTCTATGCCACTGACGCCGGGTCGCTGCGGCCGAAGGCCACCGACCAGTTCGAGACGCTCGACGTGGGGCTGGTCTTCCGCTCCATCGGCTATCGCGGCGTGCCGCTGCCGGGCGTGCCCTTCCATGACAGTTGGGGCGTCATTCCCAACGCCGGGGGGCGCGTCCTCGATGCCGACAGCCGCGAGCCGCTGGTCGGCCAGTACACGGCCGGCTGGATCAAGCGCGGGCCGACGGGCGTCATCGGCACCAACAAGCCCGACGCGGCCGAGACGGTCGAGGCGATGCTGGCCGACGCGCGCGAGGGCAAGGTGCTCAGCCCGGCCAACGGCACGGCGGCGGCGGCCGAAGCGCTGGTGCAAAGCCACAACGTGCGTATCGTCACCTACGACGACTGGCGGCGGCTGGACGCGCTGGAACTGAGCCACGGCAAGGAGCAGGGGCGGCCGCGGGTTAAGTTTACGCGTGTGGACGACATGCTGGCCGCGCTGCAAGAGAGTTAAGCCGCAGTTCGGGCACAACCGGCAGATTGCCGGTCAAGAGAGAAGTGGGTTTGGACACTGATCGCGCTGCCGACACCTTTCCCCTGACCCTGGACTCGCTCCGGGTTTTGGGCAGTTGGGCGGCCGATTGCGCGGCCAGGGCGCTGCCGGTGTTTGCGAAGTATGCCCATTCCGATTCCCGACCCTACGCGGCGATTGAGGGCATCCGCGTGTTTGCCGCCGGGGGAAAGCGCACGGCCCAGTTGCGCACGCTGGCGATGCAGGCTCATGCCGCCGCGCGCGAGGTCGGCGTTCCGGCGGCCGAGGCCGCCGCGCGCGCCGCGGGTCTGGCCGCCGCAAGCGCCTACACGCATCCATTGCGAGATGTCCACCAGACGAAGCACATTGTCGGGCCGGCGGCTTACGCCGCGCTGGCGCTTGAGCTTGACCACGCCGGCGATCCCCATATCGGTGACGCAGAGGTTCGCTGGGCGATTGCCCACGCTCCCGCGGCGGTGAGCGAACTCCTGCAACAGATGCCCGTGCGCCAGGCCGGAAAGAGCCGGTTAGACCAGCTTCTTTATGAGCTGGATGCGGGCGTTCGCGGTCGGGATTGGCCCCAGGACGGCTGACAGCATCTTATGAGCGACGAGGTCATTATCTACAGCGACGGCGGGGCCGACCCGAACCCGGGCATCGGCGGCTGGGCGGCGATTTTGCGGGCCGGCGAGCGCGAGCGCGTGCTGACCGGCAACGATCCCAAGACGACCAACAACCGCATGGAGCTTCAGGCGGCCATCGGCGCGCTGCGGGCGCTGAAGCGGCCGTGCCGGGTGCAGTTCCACACCGATTCGCAGTACGTCCGGCGCGGCATTACCGAGGGCGTGGCCAAGTGGAGCGCCGCCGGCTGGGTCAACAAGCAGGGGCACGCCATTCCCAACGCCGACCTGTGGCGCGAGTTGCAGGCGCTCGTCGGGCAGCACGACATCACCTGGCACTGGGTGCGCGGCCACAGCGGCGACCCGGCCAACGAGGCCGTCGACCGGCTGGCGCGGGAGGCGCGGCTGCGCATCACGCCGCAGATCGACCTGGCGGCCGACGTGCCCCGGCTCTATTTGCGCTCGTCGTGCCACGGCAACCCCGGCCCCGGCACGTGGGCGGTGGCCGTGGAGAGTGGCGGTGAGTGGGAAGTGTCGAGTGGCAGCGAGCCGAAGACGACCAACAACCGCATGGAGTTGCAGGCGGCCATCGAGGGTTTGCTCATGCTGCCGCCGGGCAGCGCGGCGCAACTGTTCACCACCTCGGACTATGTGTTTCAGGGGGCGACGCAGTGGCTCCACGGCTGGAAGCGCGGCGGCTGGCAGAAGAAGGACGGGCAGCCGGTGGCCAACAGCGACCTGTGGCGGCTGCTCGATGACCTGGCCGGGCGCTACCGGGTCAAGTGGGTCAACGCCAAGGGGCAGAAGCTCGAAGGGCTTGACCGTGCCGGGCAGGCGCTCAAGATAGACTGAAGAGGAATTATCCGCAGATTAGGCAGATTAGGCAGGTTTCAAGAGAAGAGAGAAGAGCCTCACGCAAAGATCGCTAAGGGCGCGAAGAACGCAAAGAAGAAAAATTCTCTTGGCGTGAGGCTCTTCTCTTGAAATCTGCCTAATCTGCCTAATCTGCGGATAATACTTTTCCCATGAACTTCTCTGACTACTCATTTCCTTCACGACGGGCATACGTTGTGGCGCGGAACGGGCTGGTGGCGACGAGCCAGCCGTTGGCGGCGCAGGCGGGGCTGGCGGTGTTGCAGGCGGGCGGCAACGCCATTGACGCCGCCATCGCTGCTGTGGCCACCCTGTGCGTCGTCGAACCGTGCTCGACCGGCATTGGCGGCGACGCCTTCGCCCTCATCTGGTCGGCGGCCGAGGGGCGGCTGGTGGGGCTGAACGCCAGCGGCCCGGCCCCGGCGGGGCTGACGGCCGACCTGGTGCGCGGCCGCGGCCACACCACCTTCCCGGCCCGCGGCGGCCTGCCCGTCACCGTGCCCGGCGCGTTGCGCGGCTGGCAACTGGCCCTGGAGCGCTTCGGCACGCGCGGGCTGGACACGCTACTGGCCCAGCCCATCGCCTACGCCACCGGCGGCTTTCCAGTCAGTCCGGGCATCGCCAACGCCTGGGAGCGCTCAACGGAGTTGCTGGGGCGGCTGCCCGATTCGCGCCGCGTCTGGCTACCGGGCGGGCGCGCGCCGCGGGCCGGGGAGTTGTTCGCCAACCCGGAGTTCGCGGCCACGCTGCGGGCGATTGCTGACTACGGCCCCGACGCCTTCTACACCGGCCCCATCGCCGCCCGCATCGCCGCTGCCGTGCGCGCCGATGGCGGGGTGATGTCCGCCGACGACCTGGCCGCTTTTCGCGCCGAGTGGGTGGAGCCAATGGCCGTTGAGTACGCCAACGGCTACACCTTTCACGAGATTCCGCCCAACGGGCAGGGGCTGGCGGCGCTGCTGGCGCTCAACATCGCCCGCGGCTTCGACCTGGGCAGCCTGCCCTACGGCTCGGCCGACTACACCCACATCCTGATCGAGTCGATGAAGCTGGCCTTCGTCGACGCCCACGCCTACGTGGGCGATCCGCGGCGGGTGGGCGTGCCGGTGGCCGGGCTGCTGAGCGGGCGCTATGCGCGGGAGCGGCGGGCGCTGATCGCCAAAGACCGCGCCCTCTTCCCGGAACCGGGCAACCCGCCGCGCGACGGCGACACGGTCTACCTGACCGTGGCCGACGGCGCGGGCAACATGGTCAGTTGGATTCAGAGCCTCTACATGGGCTTCGGCAGCGGCATCACGGCCGGCGACACGGGCGTGCAGTTGCAGAACCGGGGGGCCAACTTCAGCCTGACACCGGGCCACCCCAACGAGGTCGCGCCCGGCCGGCGGCCGTTCCACACCATCATCCCCGGCTTCATCACCCGCGACGGGCGGCCGTGGGCCAGCTACGGCGTCATGGGCGGCTTCATGCAGCCGCAGGGGCACTTGCAGGTGGGGGTCAACCTGGTCGACTTCGGCATGAACCCGCAGGCGGCGCTGGACGCGCCGCGCTACAACTGGCTACAGGAGCGCGAGGTGGCGCTGGAGCCGGGCTTCGGCGCGGCCGTGCGCGAGGAGCTGACCCGGCGGGGGCACGCGCTGTTGCCGGTCGGGGCGGCCGTCCACTATGGCGGCGGCCAGGTTATCTTGCGCGACCCCGACAGCGGCGTGCTCATCGGCGGCAGCGAACCGCGGAATGATGGGGCGGCGGTGGGGTGGTGAGGAAGCGCAGGGAAGCGGGGGAGCAGGGGGGCAGGGGGAGCAGGGGAGAGGGTTGCTGGTTCCCTCGCCCCTTGGGAGAGGGTTAGGGAGAGGGTTCTGATTGGTTGCAACGATGATAGACCGGATCGAGACAGCCAAGCAAGAAGTTGGGGCCGCACTGGCGGCTATCAACTGTTTCCTTGACAGTGAGCAATCAAGTACGGTCGAGGCCATCTATTATCGACACATGGTAAAGTTCCGGCTTATTCTGAGCGACATGCTTGCCTCCCTGGAAAGGTCGGATACGTTTGTGCCCGTGCGCGACAGAAACATGGGCTACCCGATTGTGGATTCGTGGCCCTTGCCGAATCAGAGCCTTGACGAAACTAAGGCGGCGCTGGCGGCTGTTGGCCTCCAAGTGGTCAATGCGGAGGCCGCTTACCAGCGTGCTGCGTCCTCAATGGCGAAAAAAAGCCCGTGACTTGCGCGATAGTTGGGGTTATAATTGCTGTCGCATTCGGAGAGGTCGCATAGTTTGGCCTAGTGCGCACGACTGGAAATCGTGTATCCCGCAAGGGGTCGCGGGTTCGAATCCCGCCCTCTCCGCCAAGAGAAGTGACGAGTTCAGCCGTTCTTGAACTCGTCACTTGTCATTTGTAACGAATCCTCCTCTGGCTTCCCTGGCCGTCAAAAGTGCACGACCCAACAACTGGTTTTTGCCAGGTTATGTAAACGTTTACATGATGCTTCGCTATCGCCGGCGCGACGACCGCGGTGGTAGGGCAGGACAAGGCGTTCTTTAGCCGGGCGCAGGTGGACTGAAGCGCCACGAGGATGCCCATAGATCGACCTGACAGGTGGGCGGCCATAAGGCTCATATCCGCTGGGGATAGAGTTGGCTGCCCACCTGTCAGGTCGGGATTCTAGAGCGCGCTCAACGCGGCGAAGGCCGGTTGCAGCGCCGGATACAACCCCCGATAGAGGTCGTAGACGGGTTCATAGGCCGTTGTCGCCGCCGGGTTGGGGGTGGTGTGGCCGGTCAGCCGGATGGTCGCGGCGCAGGCGGCGTCCACGTTGGGGCCAGATCGCCGCGCCCACTCCGGCCAGCAGCGCCGCGCCATAGGCCGCCCCTTCCGTCGTGTTGACGGTGACCAACTCCGCGCCGAGCACGTCGGCCAGAATCTGCCGCCACAGCGGGCTGCGCGCCCCGCCGCCCGACAGACGCACCTGCCGCACGTCGCCCAGACCGGCCTCGCCAATCAGGGTGAAGCTGTCGCGCAGGCCGAAGGCCACTCCTTCGAGGACGGAGCGGGTCAGATGGCCGCGGCCGTGGCGGACGGTCAGCCCGACCCAGGCCCCACGGGCCAATGGGTCGGGGTGGGGCGTGCGCTCGCCGGTCAGGTAGGGCAGGAAGAGCAACCCCTCGCTGCCGGGCGGGACGGCCTCGGCTTCGGCGTCGAGGGTGGCGAAGGGGGCGCCGGCCGTCAGCCGCTCCCGATACCATTGCAGGCTGCCGGCGGCGCTGAGCATGACGCCCATGAAGTGCCAGCGGCCGGGCACGGCGTGGCAGAAGGCGTGCAGGCGGCCTTCCGGCTGCACCAGCGCCGCTTGTGTGGCGGCGAAGACGACGCCGGACGTTCCCAACGTCAGGGCAACAATGCCCGGCGCGACCGCGCCCACGCCGACGGCCTGCGCCGCCTGATCGCCGCCGCCGCCGACGATGGGCGTGCCGGCCCGCAACCCCGTCTCGGCCGCCGCGCCGGCGCTGACGATGCCGGTCACGGCCGGCCCTTCGTAGACTGGCGGGAACCAGGCTGCGGGGAGATCGAGGGCGGCCAGCAGTTCGGCCGACCAGGCGCGCCGGCCCAGGTCGAACAGCATCGTGCCCGACCCGTCGGCGCAGTCCATGGCGTAGTCGCCGCTCAGTCGCAAGCGGATGTAGTCCTTAGGCAGCAGAACGTGGCGGGCCTGGGCGTATATCTCCGGCTCGTGCGCTCGCACCCAGAGGAGCTTGGGCGCGGTGAAGCCGGTCAGGGCGTCGTTGCCGCAAATCTGGATGAGGCGCTCGCGGCCGACGCGGGCGCGAATCTCGTCGCACTCGGCGGCGGTGCGCTGGTCGTTCCACAGGATGACCGGGCGGAGCACCCGGCCGGCGTCGTCGAGCAGCACCAGGCCGTGCATTTGCCCCGTCAGGCCGATGGCGGCCACGGCGTCGCCGGCCACGCCGGTTTCGCGCAGCACCTGGCGGATGGCGGCGGCCATACCCGCCCACCAGTCGGCCGGGTCTTGCTCCGACCAGAGCGGCCGGGGGCTGGATACGGTCAGCAGGGTCGAGGCGACACCGGCGACCTGGCCGGTGTCGTCGATGAGCAGCGCCTTGGCTGCCGTGGTGGAGACGTCAAGCCCTAGAAGGTAGTGCGGCGCGCTCATGTTGCTCACCGCACGCCGAGCAGCAGCTCGTTGGTCAACTGATCCAGCCGCTCATAACCCAGGCCGCGCGCGCCCAGGGCGATCCGGTCGAACGTCATCTCCTTCAAGCCGCGGGCCTTGTCCGGCGCGTAGGGGCCGGTGAGCGGGGTCAGAAAGCCGTTGTCGGCGTTGATCTCCGCCAGCAGAGCTTGAATCTCAGCATCGGCGTTCCAGCGTGCGGACTTATCCTTCAGGATGAGGTAGGTGCGCATACAGCCGCGAGCGAACTCCTTGACGCCCTCGGTGTCCTCGGTGCGGTAGGCGTGGGCGTCGAAGTGCCGGCTGCCGGCGTAGCCCACATCTTCCAGGAACTTGACCAGGAAGAAGGCTGACTTCAGGTTGACCGCGCCGAAGCGGAAGTCCTGATCATAGCGCCCGAAGGCCTGGTCGTTCAGGTCGATGTGCCACAGCTTGCCCGCTTCCCAGGCCTGGGCGACGTTGTGGAAGAAGTTGAGGCCGGCCATCTGCTCATGGGCGACTTCGGGATTGACGCCGACCATGTCCGGGTGCTCCAGGGTGGTGATGAAGGCCAGCATGTGGCCGGTGGTGGCGTTATACATGTCGCCGCGCGGCTCGTTGGGCTTGGCCTCCAGGGCGAAGCGCAGGTCATACCCCTGGTCGATGACGTAGTTGCACAGGAAGTCCAGCGCCTCGCGGTTGCGCTTGATGGCCGTGACCGGGTCTTTGGCGGCGTCGGTTTCCACGCCCTCGCGCCCGCCCCAGAAGACGTAGACTTTGGCCCCCAACTCGGCGCCGAGGTCGATGCTGCGCAGCGTCTTTTGCAGGGCGTAGGCCCGCACCCGGGGGTCGTTAGCGGTGAAAGCCCCATCCTTGAAGGCCGGATCGGTGAACAGGTTTGTCGTCGCCATAGGCACGACCAGGCCAGTTTCGCGTAGCGCGGCCTTGAAATCGGCGACGATGCGGTCGCGCTCGGCGGGGGTGGCGTCGATGGGCCAGGTCGTTGTCGTGGAGGTTGACGCCATAGGCGCCGACCTCGGCCAGCATATGGACGAGTTCAACCGGGCTGAGCTTGGGGCGCACCGGCTCTCCAAATGGGTCGCGGCCCATGTTGCCGACGGTCCATAGGCCAAAGGTAAAGCGATGTTCGGGACGGGGGGCGTAGTCAGACATGGGAATGTGGTTCTCCTGGGGGCCGGGAGCGGCGGCAACCGGCCAGGGCCGAATGCTAAATGGGGTGGGGGATCGGCTGATCCTGTCGGAATGATTGCCTAATTTCAACCGAGCGGCAAGTTGTTGGCCGTGCCTGGCCCCGCCGCCCTACGCCTGCAACCGCGCCTCGATCTCCCTCAACCGCTCCCCCACCGCCTCCCAGCGAAAATTCTCCCGCACGAACGCCCGGCCGGCCTGGCCCAGCCGCGACCGTTCGGCGGCGTCGCCCAGCAGGGTCGTCGTGACGGCGACCAGGGCGTCGTCGTCTTCGGCTAAGAGCAAGTGCTCGCCCGGCGTGGCCCGCAGGCCGGCGTTGACCTCGGCCGTCGTCACTACCGGCAGCCCGGCGGCCATCGCCTCCAGCACCTTGTTCTGCACCCCGGCGGCGAAACGCAGCGGGGCCACGAACACTGTCGCCTCGTTGAGCGCCGCGTTCAGGTCGGCCACGTGCCCCAGCACGCGCACCCCCGGCCGCCCGTCCAGCGCGCGCACCCGCGCCGCCGGCTCCGCGCCGATCAAGTCCAGCCGCGCCGTGGGCAGCGTCTCACGCACGCGGGGCAAAATCACCTCGGCCAGCCGCTCGGCGGCGTCGATGTTGTGGAAGACGCCCATGTGGCCGACGAAGATCAACGCCGGCTGCGACACGGGGCGTACCTGCGGCCGGTAGCGCTCCGTCTCCACGCCGTTGGGCACGACGCGCAGGTTGGGCGGCGGGCGGCCGTCGCCGGCTACCCCGGCCCCGACGGCCGCAGCCACCGCCTCGCGCTCCACTTCGCTGATGAGCCACGTCTCGTCGAAATGGCCGACCATCTGGCGCTCGTAGCGACGGATACGCGGCAACTCCAGCCGGTAGATGAGCCGCCACAGCGGGTCGCGGTAGGGCAGGGAGCGGGCCACCTCGCCGGAGATGGCGTCGGTCAGGTCGAGGATGCGGTAGGGATGGAAGCGATGGCTGACGTACTGGGCCATGCGGAAGAGGTGGACGTAAACGGCGTCGAACTGCCCCCGCGCCAACAGGCGGTCGACCGCGCCGCGCATGATCGGCGAGCGGTAGTAGAGGGCTTGCAGCGGCAACGGCCGCCACGCCCCGGTCGCCGCGCCCAGCGCCGACTGCCACGGCGCGCGGTGGACGAGTTGGATGTCTTCGCAGAACGGCCGCAGCGGATTCACATTGCCTGCCTCGCTCTCGTCACCGATGAACGACAGCAGCGTAATGCGGTGCTCCTGGGACAGCACGCGCAGGAAGTGGTAGGCGCGCAACCGGTCGCCGCGTGTGGGCGGGTAGGGCAGCCGCGCTGTCAGAAACAAGATGCGCATGAAGAGGATGAAACCACAGATTACACAGATTTCACAGAATTAAGGGGCCAGGTTCCAGGGACCAGGGGAAGAGTGCTCTTCCCCTGGCCCCTGGAACCTGGCCCCTTCATTCAATCTGTGGTTTCATCCTTTTCGTGATCACCTCTCCCGTGCTCATCATCGGTTGCGCCCGCAGCGGCACGACGCTGCTCTATAACGTCCTGTCCGAAGTGGATGAGTTGTGGTCGCTGGGCTACGAGAGCAGGGAGATCATCGAGCGTCGCCACGGCCCGGCCGCGCGTGGCTGGGAGTCGGGCGCGCTATCGGCCGCCGACCTGGCCGACGCTCGCGCGCCGAACTGCTGGCCGCCTTCGCCGTCGCTGCCGCGCCGGGGGGCTACTGGCGGCGGGTCAACGCTCTGCGCCGCGGCCTGAACGGGACGCGCTTCTACACCGCCCTGAAGCGGCGCGGCCGAGGCGGGGCGGGCGCGGCGGGCGACGTGGCCGCGGGCGTGCCGGGGGCAGGGTTAGGCGTGGCCCGCGCTGTGGCCCGCCTGCGCCGCCGTCTCGCCCCGCCCGGCCACTCCATCCGCCTGCTGGAGAAGACGCCGGAGAACTGTCTGCGGCTGCCGTTCCTGCAGGCGCTCTTCCCCGACGCGCGCGTCCTCTTCCTCGTTCGCGATGGCCGGGCCAACGTCCACTCGCTGCTGGAGGGCTGGCGGCAGCCGCGTCCTCTTTCCCGGCTACCGCACCCCCGTCCCCGTCACCAGCCCCGGCCAGACGCGCGGCCGGTGGGCCTTCACCCTCATTCCCGGCTGGCGCGACCTGGTCGACCGGCCGCTGGTGGAGATTTGCGCCCGGCAGTGGGCGGTATGCAACGCCGCCGTGCTCGACTACGCCGCCACACCGGGCGCGCTGCCGGCGCTGACGGTGCGCTATGAGGAGCTTGTCGCCGCGCCCGACGCGACGCTGGCCGGCGTGGCTCGCTTCCTGGGCCTTGCGCCGGGCGACATCCCCGCTTACGGCCGCGGGTTGCCGGAGGTCAACGTCGTCTCCGCGCCGGGGGCCGAGAAGTGGCGGGCCGAGGCCGAGGCCCTGGCTACCGTCGCGCCCATCCTGGCCCCGGTCATGGGCCGGTTGAGGTATGAGTAAGAATTCAACGCCAAGACGCCAGGGCGCAAGGAGAAAGAATCTTTCTTTGCGTCTTAGCGTCTTGGCGTTGAACTCTTACCCAATACAGACTCATACAGGGCCAACAACCGCGGCTCCATCGCCTTCCAGTTCCATTCGGCGGTCACCCGCCGTTGCCCGGCCGCGCCCATCCGTTCGGCCGTGGCCGGGTCGCCCAGCAGCCGCAGCAGCGCCGCCGCGTGGGCCGCGGGGTCGCCGGCCGCGGCCAGCAGCCCCACCTCCGGCGGCACGAACGGCCGCGTTGAGGGCAGGTCGCTGCTGACCACCGGCAGCCCGTAGGCCATGTACTCGAACAGCTTGGTGGGGATGTTCTTGCGGTTCTTGGCGGCGTCGCCCCACGTCACCCAGCCGACGCGCGCTCGCGCCAGATAGTCGCCGATGGCGGCGAAGGGCACACGGCCGGTGATCTCCACGGCGTGGGCAATGCCGCGCCGCTCGGCGTCGGCCCGCACTTCAGCCTCCAACTCCGGCGGCGCGAAGTGGCCAACCAGCAGCAGCCGCGCCGCGGGCATCTCAGCCACGACGCGGGCGAAGGCGTCGCTCAGCAACGCCGCCCCCCGGTTGCGCTCCAGGCCGCCCAGGTAGAGCACCACCGGGTCGGGCCGCGGGCCGGTCGCCGCCGCGCCGCGGGTGATTAACTCCTGGCCGGGGAAGTTGAACAGCGTCGTCTTCGGCCCGCTGAAGCCGGCAAAGTCGGCGGCGATGGCGTCGTCGGCGAAGATCAGCCCGCTCTCGCCCGCCGCCAGCCGCGGCTCCAGCCGCCGGAAAAGGCCGGCCAGCGGGTGGCGCACCGGCCGCGGTAGATACTCCTTCAGGGCGATGAAGTCGGCGTTGGCCTCGTGGATGTCGTAAATGGTCGGCCGCCCCGTCGCCCGCCGCAGCCAGGGGGACAGCAGCAGCAACTCCGGGTCATGGAAGTGGAACAGGTCGGCCCCCGTCTCCCGGGCCATGCGCCCCAGCGCCCGCCACAGCAGCGGCCGGCGGCTGCGGGCCACGCGCGGCAGCGCCCGGATGCGTACCCCGTCGCGCGTCTCGTCCCGGTCGTGGACGGCGATCAGCGTCACGTCGTAGCCGGCGCGGGCCAGCGTGCGCGCCTCGCGGTAGAACACCCGGTTATCCAACGCCAGGTGCACCGACGACAGGATGGCCACCTTGCGCCCGGACGACCGGCTCACGTCGCTCCCCCCAGCGCGGCGCGGTAGACCTCGGCCGTCTGCTGCCCGATGTCGTCCCAATTGAGCCGGTCGGCAATGGTCAGCGCCGCGGCCGACATCTGCCCGCGGTCGGCGCGCTTGATGCCGGCCAGCGCCCGCGCCAGCCCGTCCGGGTCGCCCGACGGATAGACCAGCCCGGCCGCGCCGATAAGCTCCGGCATACAGCCCAAATCGGGGGCCACGACCGGCAGGCCATAGGACAGGGCCACCATGACCGAACTGGAGGTCAGAATGCGCTCGAACGGCGCGACCAGCGCGTCGGCCGCGGCCAGATAGAGCTGCACCTCGTCGTCAGGCACGTAGCCCACATGCAGACGGATGCGCCCGTCGGCCGCCGCCGCCCGCCGCAGCCGCCGCACGACGCCCGCGTCCCGGTCGCGCCCGGCGATGAGGGCCACGTCAGTCGGCGCGGCCGTGGCCCTGAACACCGCCGCGAAGCGCTCCAGCCCCTTGTAGGCGGCGATGTTGCCCAGCGTCAGCGTGACGAACGCCGCGCCGTCCAGCCCCAGCCGGGCGCGGGCCGTGGGCCGGTCGGCCGTGCCTGGATAGAGGCCGGCGTAGCTGCCGATGGGGATGACGGCCGTCGGGCCGCGGCGCGGGAAGCGGGCCAGCAATTCGCGCCGCCCGGCCTGGCAGTGGACGATGACCGCGTCGGCCTCGGCCATCATTTGGCGGCGGATGAGGACGTGCAGCGGGCGCAGGGCGTCGCGGTGGGGCAAGACGTTGTGGGCCGTCCAGACGAGGCGATAGCCCAATGCGCGCGCCAGCCGCAACTGGCGCAGAAAGGCGGCGACTTGCAACGGCGTGCGCCAGCGGGCCATGTACAGGCCGTAGAGCCAGTGGAAGTGGAGCAGGTCGGTCGTGGCCCGGTTGGCGCGCAGCCAGCCGGCCGAGGGCAGCCCCGGCAGCATCGTCACCTCGACCCCCTGCCGTGCCAGCCCCCCGGCCAGCAGCCGCTGATAAGGGTTGGCATAGACCGGCAAAAACGCGACTTTCATGTCAGTCTAGTCAAGCTCACGCAAAGGCGCGAAGGGGCCAGGCCAGAAGAATGCGCCAAGCCGTTGGCAAGTGGGGGCGCTTTTGTGCATCTCTTTCTTCCTTTGCGCCTTAGCCCCTTCGCGCCTTTGCGTGAGCCTCTTGTAACGTGTGTAAGCGATGGTTTCCTCTATTCGCCTACCGCATGTACATTCCACGCAATAGGGATTCGGCAGTCAGGCGGGGCAGGACGAATGGGATACGCAGAGCGGCGGCCAGGGGGCGGGGGAGCGCGGCCGTGGCCCTGCGCCCGGCGGCGTCGAGCCGTCGCGTCTGCTGCACGATGTGGTTGGGATGCCACCACGCGCCATAGCGCCGCGTCACCCGCCCGTGCTCCAGTTGGCGCGGCAGGCCGCCTGTGCGCGTCAGCGCCGCCGGCTGGACGCGATAGAGGGCCAGGTCGCGCGGCAGATAGTGGAACGCGCCCCGCGCGTGGGCGCGAATGAACCACTCCCAATCGAATACCCAGCGCAGCGACTCATCCAGCGGGCCGGTCGCCTGCCACAGCGCCCGCCGCCAGAACGCCGCCGGCTGCAAGATCGGGTCGCGGTTGACCAGAGTGCGGCGGTCGAAGCGGCGGCGCACGAAGCGGCACGGCTCGATGGGCGCGCCCGCCTCGTCGATGTACCACCCCTCGCCATAGACCAGGGCCGCGTCCGGCTGGCCGGCGAACGCCTCGGCCGCCGCCCACAACGCGCCGGGCAAGTAAAGGTCATCGGCGTTGAGCCAGCACAGAATATCGCCGGTGGCCCCCGCCAGGCCGCGGTTGATGGCCTGCGCCGGGCCATCGTCGGGCGCGCTCGACCAACCGGCCAGCCACGGCTCGTAGCGCCGGATGACGTCGAGCGTGCCGTCGGTCGAGCCGCCGTCGACGATGACGTACTCCAGGTTGGGGTACTCCTGGAGTAGCACCGAGCGGATGGTCGCCTCGATGTACTGTCCCTGGTTGAACGACGGCGTGACGACTGTAATGCGCGGCGGCGCGGCCAATGTCGGCGGCAGCACGGCGGTCGACCAGGGCCAGCCGGCGCGGTCGGGTATGGTTGGCAACGGGGTCACGGCTTCACCATATGCCTGGTTCCCTCGCCCTTTGGGAGAGGGTTAGGGAGAGGGGTGTCGGGCAGATGGGTCATGGCTTCACCATGTGCCAGAGCGTGCGCGCGTCTACAGCGCGGTGGTAGGCCAGGCTGCGCCGGTAGTAGCCGAGGGCCGCGGCGCGAAAGCCGGGTGTCCGCCGCAGGGCCACGTCCAGCGCCGCCCGCCGCAGCAGCTTGGCCCGCCAGCGCCGCAGCCCGGCCATTACACCCCCCTCGTCGCGCTCCAGCTGGGCGATGAGATCGGCGTACTTGCCCTCAACGTGGTCGACGGCCGCCAGATGGGCCTCCACACCCCGGCTCGACAGCCCCGCGCCGTGGCGGCGGTACTCGCTGAGCACTTCGTCCACGTAGGCGTAGCGGCCGACCTGTTGCGCCTGCCGGATGCGGGCGTCCCAATCGCCATAGATGGCGAAGGACGGGTCGTAGCCGCCGGCCGCCCGCCACAGCGCCGTGGGCACGAGTTCGGCGCGGAAGAGCGTCGTGCGCGGCATAGCCAGCGTCAGCACCTGGCGCAACAGCCGCCCTTCCGGCGGTCGCTGCCCGTCGGCCCAGATGAAGAGGGGGCGGCCGTCGCCGTCGGTGAAGACGAAGTTGTCGAAGACAGCGTCGGGGTGATCCGGCGCGTTGAGGCGATCCAGCGCCCGCGCCAGCTTCGCCGGCCGCCAGCGGTCGTCACCGTCGAGAAAAGCCAGGTAGTCGCCGCTGGCCGCGGCGATGACGTGGTTGCGGGCGGCGTTGGGGCCGCCGTTGCGCGACAGCAGGAGGGGGCGGATGAGGTCGGGGTGGCGGCCGGCATAGGCGGCGATGAGTTGCGGCGAGTCGTCGGTCGAGGCGTCGTCCACAATCAGGATTTCGGCCGGCGGCGCGGTCTGGGCCAGCACGCTGTCGACGGCCTGGATCAGGTAGTCGCGCTGGTTGTAGGAAGTGATGCCGACGGTGACGTTCATAAGCGTAATGGAACCACAGATTGCACAGATTTGGAAGACTCACGCAAAGGCGCTAAGGGGCCAAGGCGCAAAGAAGAAAAGCTCACGCAAAGACGCGAAGTTCGCAAAGCCAAGAAGAATTCTTAGCTTTGCGAACTTGTGTCTTTGCGTGAGATCACCTTCTTCCTTTCTTCCTTTGCGCCTTCGCCCCTTAGCGCCTTTGCGTGAGCTCTCTACCCATGTCGCGCAACGTCCGCCCCTCCAGCGCCAGCAATAGTGCCAGGAAGACAGCGACATAGGCCACCCCCTTCACCCCGCCGCTCAGCCAGTCGTTGCCGCAAATCCCCGGCGCGGCGCGGCAGGCCAGCCACAGCCCGCCCAGCGCCGCCGCCGCGCCAACGGCCAGGGCCAGCAGCGGCGCGCCGAACAGTCGCCGGGCGGAGAAGTCTACGTGGGGGCGGGCGCGGCCGAGCAGCCAGACCAGCCCGATGAGCAGCACGCCGTCGACCACCAGGGCCACGCCGGTGATGCCCCAGCGCGACCCCAGCGTGAACAGTCCGACGACCATCACCGCCAGTTGCACCAGCCGCACGCGCACGACTTGCTCCGGCCGGCCGACGGCCACGAACAGGCTGCTGACCGTCACGCGGATAGGGTCGAGCAGGGTGAAAACGGCCATGAGGCGAAAGGCGGGAACCATCGGCAGCCAGCGCTCGCCCAGGGCCAGCCGCGTGAACTCCGGCGCGACCAGCACCAGCAGCCCGCCCAACAGGAAGCCGCTGCGCACCAGCAGGGCATTGGTGCGAAAGAAGGCCCGCGACAGCCCCGGCCGGTCGCCCTTCAGCTCGGCGTACGTGCCGCCGGCCACGGCGTTGACCGGCATGGCCAGCAGGCGGCGCGGGTAGGTGGCGAAGGTGTAGGCGCGGGAGTAGAGGCCCAGCGCGTGCGCCCCCAGATAGCTGCCCGTCCACAGGTCATCGAGGTTGTCCAGCGCCTCGCTGAGGGCCGACTCGGCCATCGCCCGGCTGCCGAAGCGCAGGTAGTAGCGCATCGTGTCGGCCGCCCAGAGCAGCCGCGGACGCCACACCGGCCGCCACAGGTAGAACACGACGACAGCCAGAACCAGCGTCACCACGTCCGTCGCCAGTAGCGCCCACAATCCATAGCCGCGCGCCGCCAAGATCACAGCGGCGATGGTCGTGGCGAGGGCCGTCAGCAAATCGAGCAGCGCCAGCCGCCGGTGCTGCACGCGGCGGACGAGGATCGCCTTGGGGGTGTCAACGAGATACAACCCGGCAAAGGCCACGGCCAGCACGAGCAGCGCCAGGCGCAGCGCCCCCTCGGCCAGCCAGGCAGTCAATGCCAGCAGCGCCGCCAGCCAGACGGCCGTCAGCAGTAGCCGCAGGGTGAAGTGGACGGCGGCGGCGTGGCTTTCGTCGGCCGTCTCAGTCGTGCGGTGGAGAAAGGCGCTGCCCATGCCCCATTGGGGCAGGATGCCGCTGAGGGTGACGATGGCCGTGGCCAGGGCGTAGACGCCAAACGTCTCGACCGGCAGGAGGCGGGCCAGCAGAATGGCGCGGGCCAGCAGGACGGCGATCTTGAGCAGGTTCGTGCCCAGGTTCCACGAAACGGCGGCAACGGCGCGCTGGGCGAGGCTCATTTTATGAAAGAAGAAACCACAGATTACGCAGATTCCACAGATTAGGTTCTGCTAATCTGTGAAATCTGCGTAATCTGTGGTTTCTTTCTTATAGTTCTGAAACGGTCGCCGGTTCGGCCAGGGTCTGCCGATACCACTCCACCGTGCGGCGCAGCCCCTCGTCGAAGTCGGTCGTGGCCCGGAAGCCGAAGCGCTCGGCGGCGCGGTCGGTGTTCAGCGCCCGGCGCGGCTGGCCGTTGGGCTGGGTCGTGTCCCAGACGATTTGGCCGGTGAAGCCGGTGTGGCGGGCGATGGTCGTCAGCAGGTCGCGGATGCTGATCTCGAAGCCGGAGCCGAGATTGACCGGCTCGCTGTCGTCATACCGCTCGGCGGCCAGGGCGATGCCCTCGGCGGCGTCGGCGACGTAGAGGAACTCGCGCGTCGGCGAGCCGTCGCCCCAGGCCTCGATGGTCTCGTCGCCGCGCTCGGCCGCTTCCAGGCACTTGCGGATGAGGGCGGGGATGACGTGCGAGGTCTCCGGGTCGAAGTTGTCGCGCGGGCCGTAGAGGTTGACCGGCAGCAGGAAGATGGAGTTGTAGCCGTACTGCTGGCGGTAGGCCTGGCTCTGCACCAGCAGCATCTTCTTGGCCAGCCCATAGGGGGCGTTGGTCTCCTCCGGGTAGCCGTTCCACAGCTCTTCCTCGCGGAAGGGGATGGGCGTGAACTTGGGATAGGCGCAGACGGTGCCGATGGCCACGAACTTGGCCACGCCGGCCTGCCAGCTTTCGTGCAGCAGTTGTGCGCCCATCATCAGGTTGTCGTAGAAGAAGTCGGCCGGGTGGGCGCGGTTGGCCCCGATGCCGCCGACGGAGGCGGCCAGGTGGATGACCAGCGTCGGCCGGGCGTCGTGGAGCAGGTCGAGAATGGCCTGGCGCTGGCGCAGGTCATAGCTCTCGCGCACGGGCACGAAGATGTCGGCCGGGTTGCGCCGCTCCAGCGCGGCCACGAGGTGGCGGCCCAGAAAGCCCGCGCCGCCGGTGACGACGACGCGCTGTTGGCTCCAATCGATCATGACGGGATTTCCTCCTCGGCCGACTCCTCACGCACGCGTAGGAGCATTTGCAGCCGGCTGACGACCATCTCCATCGCCACGCGGTTGTGGCCGCCGCCGGGGATGATGACGTCGGCGTAGCGTTTGCTCGGCTCGACAAACTTGAGGTGCATCGGCCGGACGGTGTCGAGGTACTGTTGGACAACGGAGTCGAGCGAACGGCCGCGGTCGTGCATGTCGCGCTGCAAGCGGCGGATGAAGCGCACGTCGGAGTCGGTGTCGACGTAGACCTTGATGTCCATGAGATCGCGCAACTTGCGCTTGGTGAAGATGAGAATGCCGTCCACCAGGATAATCGGCGCCGGCTCGACCAGAATCGTGTCGTCGGTGCGGCGGTGGGTGGTGAAGTCGTAGACGGGCACGTGGACGGGCGCGCCGACGAGCAGGTCTTTGATGTGGCGCACCAGCAGCTTGGTCTCCAGCGAGTCGGGGTGGTCGTAGTTCAGCCGCGCCCGCTCCTCAAAGGGCAGGTCGCGGCGGTCGCGGTAGTAGGCGTCGTGGGGCAGATAGGCCATCTGCGACGCGCCGACCGCCTCCAGCACGGCGCGGGCTACGGTTGTCTTGCCGGAAGCCGTGCCCCCGGCCACGCCAAAGACGATGGGCTTAAACTTGAGCGGTGAGGTCATTTCTGCGGTCATAGTCATGCCAGACACTGCGCTCCGTGACGACCCAACAAAAAAGCCCTGGTAGCTCCAGGGCTTGTCGGTTGAGCCACCCATCGGAGTTGAACCGATAACCTATCGCTTACGAAGCGATCGCTCTGCCGATTGAGCTAGGGTGGCATCGTGAGCCGAATTATAGCAGGGTCGTGGCGGACGGCAAACCCGGGGTAGAGCTTTTGCGCGGACACACTTGCTCAGCCGTCGCCAATATGGTAATATCCCCTTGCGCGCTCAAGTGAGCCGCTCATGGCGGGTGTGGTGTAGGGGTTAACACGTCTGGTTGTGGCCCAGAAGATCATGGGTTCAAGTCCCATCACTCGCCCCACAACGTTCGTCCCGTAGGGGCGGGTCTTAGACCCGCCCCTCTTTGCTATCAACTGGCAACCGACAACTTCTTCAAGCGCCCGTAGCTCAATTGGACAGAGCAATAGCCTTCGAAGCTATTGGTTGGGGGTTCGAGCCCCTCCGGGCGTACCAAAACAGGGACCAGGGGTTAGGGATTAGGGGCCAGGGGAAGAGGGCCTTAGCCATTGCCAACCCCGTACCAATGGCTGGGAGCAGTTACGCCAAAATACGTATTGACCTATGGCCCTCATTTCGTTTACACTGCCATTACTCAAGGACGCCCGACTGTTTACTATTAGAGTCAGGCATCTAATGAGGATCGGGAAGCTCCAAGGAATTGGACGACCCTTACCAAGCTCAGTCAGCCCGATGACGCTTCGAGCGTCAGTAGAGCCGAAAGGCACCTACAGTTAATCAGTTAGCTGGGGCGACGAGCACTCGATACGTTTCATCGTCGAGAACAGAAGGGAACTTCTGGGACGAACAGATGCAAGTCGTAACGAGAGAACCAGGAGAAATCCGGTATATGGTAAGCGAGTCAGAAGGTTACTTGGAGCTCCCCTTTTTTTCGCTCTCCCCCGGTGAGAAGGCGTCGGCCTTCAGCAACCCCACAAACGGTAGATTGCGATACAGCTCGCGGTAGTCCAACCCATAGCCGACGACGAAGCGATCCGGCAGGTCGAATCCCTTGTAGTGAATCGGCGTGCGTATCAGCCGCCGCGACCCCTTGTCGAACATGGCGCAGACGTGCAACGTCGCCGGCTCGCGGCTGCGCAGATTGCGTAGCAAGTAGTTGAGCGTCAGCCCTGTATCTACCACGTCCTCGACGAAGAGCACGTGCCGGCCGCCGATGGCTGAGTCGAGGTCTTTCTGGATGCGCACTACGCCGTTGCGGCGCGACTCGGCGCTGTAGCTGGCGATGGCCATGAAATCGACTTCGATGGGGATGGTGATGGCCCGCGCCAGGTCGGCCAAGAACGGGAAGACGCCCTTCAGCACGCCGACCAGCAGGGGGTGGCAGCCCTCGTAGTCGCGCGAGATGGCCGCGCCCAGTTCCAGCACGCGGGCCTGAATCTGCTCGGCGCTGAACAGGATTTCGCTGATGTTGCCCATCAACTGCTGATAGGCGACGGGGGAGGGGAAGGTCATGATGGGGCCTGGGCGTCGGTGCCCATGATGCGCGCCGCCTCGTCGTCGAGGCCGTAGCGCAACATCAAGGCGCGCAGATCGCTGCGCTTCCACAGTTGGATGTTGATCTCCGGGTACAGTTCATTCATCTGGCGCAGCTTGCGGTTCTTCTTGGTGACCAGCCGCGGCCGCATCGTCGTCAGTTCGACGTAGAGGTCCTGTTCCGGCAGGTAGAAGTCGGGCGTGAAGGCGATCTTGACCGCGCCGTTCTCGTCCCACTCCAGGGCGAAGGAGCGCGGTTCATACTCCCAGGCCACGCCATAGTAATCTAGTATGCGCGCGAACTCCGCTTCGATCCGGTGCGAGAACTTCGGCGCGGGTGTTTCGGTCATTGGTTTTCAGATTAACGATCCGCAGATTGGGCAGATTAGGCAGATTTCTGAAGAGATCATGCAAAGGCGCTAAGGGGCAAAGAGCGCCAAGTAAGAGAAGGCTTGTTCTTCTTTGCGTTCTTTGCTTCTTTGCGCCTTTGCGTGAGCTCTTCTCTCTTAAATCTGCTCAATCTGCCCAATCTGCGGATCATTCCTCTTTCATGGCGTCATGGACCCGCTGCGGCGTGAACGGGATGCGGCGCAGGCGGGTTCCGGTGGCGTCGAAGACGGCGTTGGCGATGGCCGGGGCCACGCCGTCCTTGGGAATCTCGGCGATGGCCTTGGCCCCGAACGGCCCGGTCGGCTCGTGGGTCTGCACCAGAATGGCCTTCAGCCAGGGCATCTCGTCGGCGCGGTAGATGTGGTAGGGGCCGAAGGCGGCGTTGACCATGCGGCCGTCTTCGTCGTAGACCATCTCCTCGCAGTGGCCATAGCCCAATGCCTGCACCATGCCCCCCTCCACCTGCCCGGCGGCGGTCAGTGGGTTGATGGGCATACCCGCATCAACAGCCATGACCAGCTTCGTCACCGTGACCTGCCCCGTCTCCGTGTCCACCTCCACCTCGGCGAACTGCCCGGCGAAGGGCGGCGGCGAGGCGGCGCTGACGTACGACGCCTGGGCCATCATCTGCCGCTGGTCGTGCTGGTGCAGCGAGTGCAGGGCGATGCGCTCCATCGAGACGGCGCGGCCGTCGGGGGCGACGGCCTGCCGGTTCTCCAGCCGGATGGTCCGCGGGTCGCCTATCTCCAGCATCGTCGCCGCCCGCTCGCGGATCTGCTCGGCCAGCAGCTCGGCGGCGCGCTTGACGGCCGTGCCGGAGATGTAGGTCGTCGAACTGGCGTAGGCCCCGGTGTCGAAGGGGGTCATGTCGGTGTCGCTGGAGTAGATGACCACGTCGGTCAGGGGCACGCCCAGCACCTCGGCCGCCATCTGGGCCAGGATGGTGTCGGAGCCGGTTCCCAAATCGGTCGCGCCGACCATGACGTTGAACGAGCCGTCGTCGTTGATCTTGATGCTGGCCCCGCCCATGTCCAGGCCGGGGATGGCCGTGCCGTGCATGCACATGGCCGCGCCCAGACCGCGCCGGACGTGCGGCCGGTCGGGCACACTGCGCCAGGCCGGGTCGTCGCGCCGCTCCCAGCCGATGGCGGCCATGCCCTGGGTAAAGCACTCGGCCAGGCCGCAGGACTGGATGACCGGCGCGTTGGTCACCGTTTGCTTCTCGCCCTCGCCCAGCAGCACGGCCATCGGCAGCGTGTCGCCGGCCTGCACCCAGTTGCGCCGCCGCAGGTCAATGGGGTCGATGCCCAGCGCGTCGGCGATCTCGTCCATGTGGGACTCCAGGGCGAAGAGGGCTTGCGGCCCACCGTAGCCGCGGTAAGCGCCGGGCACGGGCAGGTTGGTATAGACGACGCGGCAGTCGAAGCGGCGGTTGGGGCAGTTGTAGCTGCTCAGCCCGCGCAGGCCGGAGACGGTCAGCACGGTCAGGCCGTGGGTGCCATAAGCGCCGGTGTTGCCCAGCACGCGCATCTCCATGCTGTGCAGTGTGCCGTCGGCCATGACGCCCGTCTTGTAGGTGATCAGTTCCGGGTGGCGCGTGCGGCTGCTATGGAACTCCTCGGCGCGGGTCAGCTCCAGGCGCACCGGCCGGCCGGTGGCGATGGTCAGATGGCCGACGATGTCCTCGATCAGCATCTCCTGCTTGACCCCAAAGCCGCCGCCAATGCGCGGCTTGATGACGCGAATGCGGCTGACGGGCAGCCCCAGCAGCGGCGCGACCATGCGCCGGACGTGGAAGGGCACCTGAGTCGAGGTGCGGATGACCAGCCGCTCGTCGGCGTCCCACCAACTGATGGCGATGTGGGGTTCGATGGGCGCTTGCTGCACCTGATGGACGTAGTAGGTGTGCTCGAAGACGTGGTCGGCCTCCGCGAAGCCATGCTCTACGTCGCCCAGTTCGGCGTGGATGTGGTGGACGAGGTTTTGGGCGGCGTCGTGGATGCCCTGGGTGTCGTCTTCGTCGTGGATGACCGGCGCGCCGGGGGCGATGGCCTCTTCCACGTCGAAGACGGCCGGCAGCGGCTCATACGTCACGCGAATGCGCCGCACGGCCTCCTCGGCGATGGCCGGCGTATCGGCGGCCACGGCGGCCACCCGGTCGCCCACGTAGCGCACCTTGGTGTCGAAGCTCACCTGGTCGTGGGGCGGCGGGTTGGGGTAGGACTGGCCGCCGGAGGCGTACTTGACGCGGGCCACGTTGCCGCAGTGGATGACGGCGCGCACGCCGGGGATGGCCCGCGCCTCGCTGTCGTCAATGGCCACGATGCGGGCATGGGCGTGGGGGCTGGTCAGCAGGCGGGCGTACAGCATTCCGCGCATCTCGATATCGTCCACAAAGGCGGGGTTGCCCTTGGCCAGCTTGACGGCATCGACCTTCGTTTCCGGTTTGCCGACGACCTTTGTCTCCGGCCCGGTGTTGCTGTGCAGCACCAGCACGGTGTGGGTTTGCGTCTCCGTCTCCGTCGTCGGGCCGATGACGCCGTGGGCCGGCGGGTCGGGTGGCTCGGGCACGTCACGCTCGGTGTCGCCGTCCTCGTCCACCGGGAAGGCGGTGACGAGATAGCCGGCGTTGACCACCTCTGGATCGATCCCCGGCGGCGGCGCTTCGCCGCGCAGGACGGCCGCGGCGCGCAGAACGGCCAGCACCGGCCGCAGGTAGCCCGTCTCACGGCACAGCACGCCCGACAGCGCGTCGCGCACCTCGGCCTCGGTCGGGTCCGGGTTGTGGTCGAGCAGCGCCTTGGCGGCCAGGATCATGGCCGGGGTGGAGTAGCCGGACTGGATGGCCCCCGTCTCGATGAACGCCAGTTGGATGGGGTGCAGCTCGCCGACGCCGGGCGACAGCCCTTCGATCGTCTCGATGGCGTGGCCGACGGCCTGCCCGGCCAGCAGCGTGTCGGCGCTGATCAGACGGCCGTCGAGCAGCACGGCCGCCGCGCCCGTCTCGCCGGAGTGGCTGCCGAAGCGGACGCTGAAGTAGCCCGCGGCGCGCAGGGCGTCGCGCAGGCTGTCGGTGCTGGCGGCGCGCACTTCCTCGTCGCGCCCGTTGATGTGGAGGGTGATTGACATAACAAACCTGAGAGGAAGAAACCACAGATTACACAGATTCCACAGATTACAAGAAGTGAATCTGTGTAATCTGTGGTTCCATTATTCTTGTTTGGGGGCGCGAGCGGTGCGGAGGACGTTGAGGTAGTTGGCCCGCTCCAGCGCCGCCGAGTCGCCGATCTGGATGTGGCTGAGGCAGCCGCGGATGTCCTTGACCGATTCGTAGGCGTGGCCATCGAGCCAGCCCTGTAGCTCCGTCGTGACCGTCCGCAGGTGGTCGATGCCGTTCTGAATGACGGCCGAAGCCATCATCGTCACGCTCGCCCCGGCCATCAGCCCCTTGACCACGTCGGTGGCGCTGTGGACGCCGCCGGTGATGGCTAAATCGGCGTTGACCTGCCCGGCCATGAGGGCCACCCACCGCAGACGCAGCCGCAGTTCGCTGGGCGCGCTCAGGTCAAGGCTGGGCACGATGGCCCGGTTCTCGATGTCGAAGTCGGGCTGATAGAAGCGATTGAACAGCACCAGCCCTTTGGCCCCCGCGCCCACCAGCCGCCGCGACAGGTTAGCCACGGCGCTGAAGTAGGGGCTGAGCTTGACCGACACCGGGATGCGGATCGACTGCTTCACGTCGCGCACCAGATCGACGTACATCTGCTCGACCTCAGTCGCCGTCACAGTGGCCTTGGTCGGCAGGTAGTAGATGTTCAACTCCAGCGCGTCGGCCCCGGCGGCCTCGATCAGTCGCGCGTAGCGAATCCAGCCGCTGCTGTAGTAGCCGTTGAGGCTGGCGATGATGGGCATTGTTGTCGCGTGCTTCACTTGATAGATGTGGGCCAGGTAGCTGCCCGCGCCCTGGTTATACTCCTTCATGTCGGCCACGTGGCGCAGCGCCTCCGGCAGTTCCTCGCGGTGCTGCACGTAGTAGCCGCTGAAGCCCATCTCGGCCAGTTCGATCTGCTCTTCGAACAGCGAGTAGAGCACGACCGCGCCCGCGCCGGCCTCTTCCATGCGGCGCAGGTTATCGACTTCATAGGTCAGCGGGTTGGACGAGACAACGATGGGCGACTTGAGAGTAAGGCCCAGATAGTTGGTGGTCAGATCGGCCATAAGATTACTTCCGTGTGCAAGATTAGCTTTCGGCAGTTGATACGCTTATTGTATCAGAAATGCGGCCGGACGAGGATTATGAGCGGGCCGTAACACCGATTGGGCGGCGGCGGGCCGGCGGCTATACTATGCGGTTGTTGACCATGAGCGAGCAAGAGAGCCAACCGGCGGCCGAAGACCGCTGCCCCCGCTGCGACAGTATCCTGCCCGATGGGGCTGAGCGCTGCCTGATGTGCGGCCTGCCTCGGCCGGTGGCCGACGTTGCGCCGGCCGAACCGCGATGCCACGCCGGAACGGGTCGAAGTAGCCGCGCCGCCCGCCGCCGCGCCTGTTATTCCCCCCGTCGTCAGACCATCCCCAGCCAAGCCGCCGCCGCGCGCCCCACGTTCGGTGCGGCAGCTTCTGTCGGCCGGGCTGTTCTGGGTCGTGGCCGTCCTGATGGCGCTGGGGCTGGCGGTGATGTGGCTGGCCCTGCGCGACGAAGGGCCGCGGGTGATGGCTGCCTTCATTCCCACGACGACACCGTTACCACCGACGATTACCAACACACCCACCTGGACGCCGCTGCCGTCCGAGACCTTGCCGCCATCGCCCATGCCCAGCCCATCGGGCACGCCCGCGCCGACCAGTACGCCGCGCGAGGCGCGCTTCCACACCGTCGCGGCCGGCGAGACGCTGTTCGGCCTGTCGCTGCTCTATCGCATCTCGGCCGATAGCATCGCCCAGGCCAACGAGTTCGACCTCAACGCGCCCATCCAGTCCGGCCAGAGCCTAGTCATCCCCTGGCCCACGGCCACGCCGCCGCTGGAGTCGGTGCTGCTGGAGATCAACGGTCAGCCGGTGATGGCCGACGCGGCCAACTGCGAGATCATCACCATTCAGGAGGGCGACTCGGCCTACGCCCTGTCGGCCATTCGCGGCGTGCCGATTGAGGCGATCATCGCCATCAACCGGCAGACGCAGGAGTCGATCAGCCTGCTCCAGCCGGGCGATACGCTGTGCATCCCGAAAATCCTCTACGGCGACACCATCCCGCCCACGGCCGGCCCCTCGCCCACGCCCTCGCTGACGCCGCCGCCGGGCGGGCCGGCGCTGCTCTACCCGGCCGACGGGGCGACGTTCGATGCCGCCGCCGGGCCGATTGTCCTACAGTGGGCGGCGGTCAAGGACCTGGCCGAGGATGAGTGGTACATGGTCGAAGTGCGCGACCTGGACGACCGCGACAGCCTGCCCCACCGCGGCTTCACGCGCGACCAATCGCTGCGCGTGCCCGACGAGTGGCGGCCGGGCGGCGCGGGGCCGCGCCGGATGCAGTGGCAGGTGAGCATCGTGGCCGTCACCGGGCGGCGCAGCGATGGCGGCTTCATCTACACCTTCCGCGGCACGGCCGGCGCGCCGTCGTACTTCTCTTGGGCAGGTACAGATTAAGAGGGAATGATCCGCAGATTGGGCAGATTTGGCAGATTCTCTTGCTTGGCGCCTTGCGTGGGCCTTATTCTGAACCTGCCAAATCTGCCCAATCTGCGGATCAATCCTCTTGCAGGAAGGGGTTATACCGCCTCTCGTCGCCGATGGTTGTCGCCGGCCCGTGGCCGGACAGGACGACCGTCTCATCCGGCAGCGGCAGCAGCTTGTCGCGGATGCTGGTCATGAGCAGGTCGAAGTCGCCGCCGGGCAGGTCGGTGCGGCCGATGCTGCCCTGGAACAGCACGTCGCCGTCGAACACCACGCCGTCGTCCGCCAGGTGGAAGCAGACGTGGCCGGGCGCGTGGCCGGGGGTGAAGAGCACGACCGGCCGCAACTCGCCTATTTCCAGCACGTCCCCCTCGGCCAGCGGCTCGTCGGCCGGCGGTGGGGCATCGACGTGGATGCCCCACAGCGCCGCGGCGGCCGTGGCCCGCGCCAGCATCGGCCCGGCGTCGGGGTGGGCGTAGATGGGCGCGCCGGTCAGCTCCTTCAGTTCGGCCAGGCCGCCGACGTGGTCGAAGTGGGAGTGGGTCAACAGGATGTGGCTGATGGCCCAGCCGTGGCTAGTGGCCTGGGCCAGAATGGCCCGACCGTCCCACGCCGGGTCAACCACCGCCGCCTGCCCTGTCGTCGTGCAGGCCATGAGATAGCAGTTCGTCTGCAAGGGGCCGAGTGGCAATTGCACAATACTGAGTGTCATCAGAGTACCTCAGGCAGAATGAAACCACAGATTACGCGGATTTCATAGATTTAGTGAAGCTCACGCAAAGGCGCTAAGGGGCAAAGACGCAAAGAAGAAGAAGAGAAGACCCGCAAAGCGCAGACCAAGCTTGCCCTCTGAGCTTGGTCTTGGTCTTTGCGTGAGGTTTCTTCTCTTCTTTGCGCCTTAGCCCCTTAGCGCCTTTGCGTGAGTCTTCTTCAAGATCGAAATGGTTGTGGTCGTGGCGCGCCGAAGAGGGGCAGGTCGGCCGGCAGGGCGGCGCGGGTGCGCCAGGTCAGATAGACCACCTCGGCCAGCGACGCCAGATTGAGCGCCAGGGCGGCCGTCGGCAGGCCGGGCCAGGCCAGCCGCAAACCGAGCAACAGCGTCGCGCCCGTCACCGCCAGGTTGATGGCCATGCCCACGTTCACGTCGCGGGTGTGCCGCCCGTGGATGAGCAGCCCGCGCAGCCACGACGTCAGCACCGCCAGGGCCGGGAAGAGCAGGAACAGCGACAGACTCGACAGGGCCAACTCGCCTACATCCGGCGTCATGTCCTGCACGCGGAAGACGTAGAAGCCGGCCAGCGGCGTCAGGGCGAAGACGGCCGTGGCCGCCGTCACCGCGCCGACCAGCGTAAAGCTGAAGCGCCGCAGCGGGCCGAACGTGCCCCGGTCGCGGTGTAGGGCGATGATGACTTCCGGCAGGGCCAGGGCGGCGGCGCGGGCCATGAGCAGGATTTGGAACAGGATGGGCCAGGCGGCCAGCGACTCCGTCGGCCGGTCGAGCCGGGCCAGGCTGGAAGTCACCAGCGGCTGCATCAGCAGCACGAGCAGCGACGTGGCCGCCAGCGGCAGGTGAAAGGCGAGCAGGGCGCGATAGGTCAGCGGTGGGCCACCACCCGACGAAGCGTTGGCGGCGGCCGGCGCGTCGGCGGACAACTCGTCGCGCAACACCGGCCGCACGGCCCAGGTGGCGAAGGCGGCCTCGGCCAGCACGCCGGCCATCAGGGCCACCGCGCCGATGATGACCCCCGGCCAGCGCCCCCACACGGCCAGCACGGCCACCGTGCCGCCGGAGGCCAGCAGCCGGACGGCCGTGCCCCAGGCGATGCTGCGCGTGCGGTTGAAGCGGATGAGGATGCCCTGCAGGAAGCGCCGCCAGCCGATGGCCGCGCTCCACAGGATCATGATCTGCAAGCCCGGCCGCACCCAGCGGGCGATCTCGTCGGGCACGTCGAGCAGGCCGGGCACGAGGGCGTCGAACAGCGGCGTGTAGCCGACCAGGATGGCGACGACGGTCAGGATAAGGCACAAATGGATTGTGAAGCGCCGCACCAGTAGATAGGAGGCGTGGTCGCGCACCAGGGCGGTGGAGGTGGCCAGCAGGTTGATGATCGGGCTTTCGATGGTGACCGACAGGCTGTTGACGATGCCCATTGCCGCCAGCATGATCACCTCGTCGGGCAGGCGGTTGATGGCCGCGGCGATGAGCGGGCCTTCGGCCGTCATCAGCAGCCAACTGGCGAACAGAGGCAGCCAGAACCAGAAGATGTCGCGTTGGCGCATGGCTTCGTCTCCGGGGCGTTGCACCGGCGACTTTAGCAGACGCGCCCACTTCCGGTACAATTCACACCACACTGCGAGTATAGCACAGGTTAGATGGATGTTTAATCTGTGAAATCTGTGTAATCTGTGGTTTCCCCTATTCCCAATCTCAGGAGCGTAGTTCATGCGCAAGAAAGCGATTCTGATCACCGGCGCGTCGGGCGAGATCGGCCAGGCGCTCATCACCAGTTTGGCCGAGAGTTCAGCGCTGCCCATTCTGACCCTCGATTTGCACGCTATTCCCCCGGAGATTGCCGCCCTGTGCAGCCACGTCGCCGGCGACATCCTCGACCACAAGCTGCTGGCGCGACTGGTGACGGAGTACGACTTCGAGACCATCTTCCATCTGGCGGCGCTGCTGTCCACGCGCAGCGAGTTCTCGCCCGAACTGGCCCACCAGGTCAACGTCGATGGCACGCTGGCCCTATTGCAAGTGGCCGCCGAGCAGTCGCAGCGGCGCGGCCGGCCGGTCAGCTTCATCTTCCCTAGCTCCATCGCCGCCTATGGCGTGCCCAATCTGGACGTGAAGGCCCGCGACCGGCGGGTGAAGGAGTGGCAGTGGAACAGCCCGACGACGATGTACGGCTGCAACAAGCTCTACTGCGAGCAACTGGGCATCTACTACAGCAAGCACTACCAGCAGCTTTCGGCCAGCCGGCCGATGATGCTCGACTTCCGCAGCCTGCGCTTCCCCGGCCTGATCAGCGCCTACACCGTGCCCTCCGGCGGCACGACCGACTACGGCCCGGAGATGCTCCACGCCGCCGCCCAGGGCAAGCCCTACGACTGCTTTGTGCGCCCCGATAGCGTCCTGCCGTTCATGGCCATGCCCGACGCGGTGACGGCGCTGCTACAACTGGCCGCCGCGCCGGCCGAACGGCTGACGCGGTCGTCTACAACGTGACCAGCTTCAGCCTGTCGGCGGCCGACTTCCGCGACCAGGTGATGCGCGCCTTCCCCGAGGCGCAGATCACCTTCGAGCCGGACCTGCGCCGCCAGGGTATTGTCGATAGCTGGCCGTCCGAGCTAGACGATGAGGCCGCGCGGCGCGACTGGGATTGGTCGCCGGCCTATGACCAGCAGCGCGCCTTTGACGAGTATCTTGTGCCCAATATCCGGCAGCGCTATCTCCGACCGGCGCGGGCGTAGCGCAACCGCCGTTGCTGCGTCCGCATCCTCAGATGCGGGCGAAGCCACGGGAGCGCATCTGAGGATGGGAATTCCGCGAGTAGGCTGGCGCGCCTAATGGGTGGCCGAAGACGTGCAGAACTGGGCTGTTAGCGACGGCTAATGCCAATGTTGCCAATCTGATTAGACGACGGGCCGCCGGTTTGAGACAATGCGACCATGCCACACCGCCAGGGAATTACTCGCTATGCCTGGCTGTCCGTCCTGACGGCCATCGTCATTATCCTGCTCAAGGTCGCGGCCTACCTACTGACCGGTTCTATCGGCTTTCTGTCGGACGCGCTGGAGTCGGGCGCCAACATCGTGGCCGCGATCATCACTCTGGCGGCGCTGATCGTCGCCGCGCGGCCGCCCGACCGCGAGCACACTTTTGGCCATAGCAAGGCCGAATACCTGTCGTCGGGGGCGGAGGGAACGCTCATCCTCGTCGCCGCCGTGGTCATCGCCGTGCAAGCCGTGCAGCGCTTGCTGGCCCCCCAGCCGTTAGAGCAGGTCGGGTTGGGCGTGGGCGTGTCGGCCGTGGCCGCGGCGATCAACTTCGGCGTAGCCCAGGTGCTCATGCGCGCCGGCAAGCGCCACCGTTCGGCGGCGCTGACGGCCGACGCCCACCACCTGCTGACCGACGTGTGGACTTCGCTGGGGGTCATCGTCGCTGTGGTCCTGGTTGGGCTGACCGGCTGGCTGTGGCTCGACCCGGTTATCGGCTTTCTGGTCGCCCTCCAGATCATCCTGACCGGTCTCAAGCTCGTTCGTGGGTCGATCAACGGCCTGCTCGACGCCTCGCTGCCGGCTGAAGAGGTGGCGCGAGTTGTGGCCATTCTGGAGGGCTACGCATCGCGCGGCGTGGGCTACCACGCCTTGCGCACGCGACAGGCCGGGGCGCAGCGTTTCGTTTCCTTTCACCTGCTGGTTCCCGGTTCATGGAGCGTCCAGCAGGGGCATGAGCTGCTGGAGGAGATCGAGCGCGACATCCGCCGCCAACTGGAGCCGGTCAACGTCCTGGGCCACATCGAGCCGAGCGAGGACCCGGTTTCGCTGGAGGATGATGCGTTGTTTCGGGCGGATTAGTGGTCAGTAGGCCAGTAAGGAGCGGCGAGCAACTTCTGACCCACTGACCTACTGACCCACTGACCCACTGACCTACTGACCTACTGCTGCCGGATTCATGGCGCGATAGAGAAGGAGACCCCCCGCGCCGCCCAGGACGACCAGCACCAGCCCGGCCGTGTTGCCCAGACCGCTCAGCAGTCCGGCGCCGGGCATTTCCAGAACGTAGTAGTTATAGAGCAACAGGCCGCCGACCAGACCCCACAGCAGGCGACGGACGCGCTGCGCCGGCGTCGGCTGGCCCAGGCGGTCGAGCATCACCGCCGCGAAGCCGACTGCCAGCAGCCCGGCCAACACGCCCAGTAGCGAACGAATCTCTGACAGGCCAATGAGCCAGCCCGGTTCCTCGGGCGTGCTGGGCGGAGGCGGAGTGACCGCGGTGGGGGGCGGTTCGGGCGTGGCCGTGGGTTCGGGCGTGGGGGTCAGCGTCGGCGCGACAGTCGCCGTTTCGGTCGGCGCGGCGGTAGGGATGATAATCGCCAGTTGGGCGTCCTCTTCGATGACGATGTCAACTTCCTGCGACACCGTCGCCTCGCCCGACTCGGCTGTAATGCGAAACTGCCCCGGCCCCATGCTGGCGTCGAGTACGTAGTCCAATTGGGCAATGCCGCCCGTCGTCGGCCGGTCGCCCAGGATGGTCACTGTGCCCTGGACGCGATTGCGCAGGATGAAGCGCACCAGAGTGCCATCAGGCACGGCGCGGCCATTGCGATCCACGATGATGCCCGTTTGCAAACGCAGCGTGTCGCCGATGGCTGAGGCCAGCGGCTCCTGGCTCGAGGGAGCCTCTATCTCTTCACCGATGACCAGGAAAAGCTCGATGATCTGGTCCGGTGTGGGCTGCGTCTGGGTGAACAGGTCGAACTGGATGCCCTCGATGCTGACCGGCGGCGCGCCCAGCAGCGGCGACTCTAGGAAGAGCGCGCGCGCCGCAGCATCGACGAACGCCCCGTCCGGCTGTAGATGCCATAGTAGGCGCTCAGCTTGCTGATCTCGGTGCTGTCTAGAAAGTAGGGCGCGTCGAAGGCCAGCACCACCACTTCGCTCTGGCTGGCCAGGTCGGGCCGCTGGGCCAGAAAGCGGCTGAGGGCCTGGGAGTCGGCGCCGCCGGCCGTTCTGCCCGGCGTTGAGCAGGGCGAAGACTAGCCAGTCAGCCTCGCGCAGCGCCTCCTGCACGCGGTAGTCGGCCGGTAGCGTGGCCGTCGGCGCGGGCGTGCCGGCCGCCTCGGCCGTGGTCGCCGGCGCGCTCAGCGTCGGGCTGACGGGCGTCGTCGGCAGGGGGATCGGCTCGGCCCCGGCGTCCAGATACTCGTTCAGGTCGGCGAAGGAGAAGCTGCTGATGTTGTCGGGCTGTACCTGGCCGCTGCCGGTCGGACCGTAGAGGGCCAGAATGCGCTCCTGGAGGGCCGTGGGCGAGAGCAGCGGCTGCGCTTCGCAAGTTGAGCAGGGTTCCACCGTCTGCACGTCGGTGAAGATCACTAGTTGGTCGCCGAGCGTCGGCGGGTTGGGCTGGCGGGCGCCGAGTTCGTCGGACGTGGGAGCCAGCAGAGTGATGGCCGCCTCGGCGATGTCGAAGAAGGCGGCGTCGCCCGGGTGCTGGAAGGGGAGTGTGTCGGTTGTTTCGCCGATAACGTTGGCCAGCGCGAAGTCGCCGCCATAGAGCCGCAGCTTCAATTGCAGGATGCGCCCTACCGCCTCATCCACACGCTGGCGGAAGGTGGGGTCGGTTTCGTACCGCTCGCGGAACCAGGTGATCGTGTCTTTGACGTTGGCCAGTTGGGCCGCCTCATCGGCCGCGCCCAGGGCGAAATCGGCCACGAACAGCAGATCGTTGCCGGCCAGCAGAGCGTCCTTGGCCACCTGGCGGTGAGGGAATTCGCGCTCGGTGTCGTCATAGAAGCGCTGCACGCTGCGCGCCCCCAGCCGGTCAGAGACGATGACCCCGCCCCCCTGCCGCCACGGCGCGAACTCCGGCAGGGCCATGAGCGAGTTGAGCGCCTGCGGGTCGAGGCTGACCGGCGCGGTCGTGGCGCGGATGTTGCCCTGGAAGCCCTGATAGCGGATGTGGGTGGCCAGCAGCGCGTCGGAGGTCTCGGCTGCGCCCGGCGTCTGGCGCGTCACGGCAAAGAAGGGGGCCAACTCGATCTGCTTGAGTTGTTCCAGCGACCGCCGCACGGTGGGCACTTCCACGTCGACCGACCGGTCGCTGCTGCCCTTGCCGGGAAAGCTGCGCGCGGCCACAGCCAGCCGGCCGACGCTGCCGCTGTGGACACCGGTCACGTAGGCGATGCCCATCTGGCCCGTCCAGTACGGGTCGCCGCCGAAGACGCTCGTGCCCAGGTCGCCGGCGCTGAGCGGCGACGGGCGCTCCAGCACGTCGAGCGACGGGCCGAGCAGCAGGTTGATGCCCGTCGCCGTCAGCTCGCGGCCGACGATCTCGCCCACGCGCTGGGCGTAGGCCGGCTCCCACGTCGCGCCCAGGGCCATGTTGTTGGGCACGGCGGTGTAGCCGGCCAGCACGTTGTCCATCGGCAGGCTGTCGCCGGCGTGGCTGGTGGCCAGCAGCAGGGGCAGGGGCACGGCCGGGGGCTGTGGCTCGGCCGTTGGCGCGGCCACACCGTCCACTTCGGGGTTCGGCTCCTCGCTGAAGCCGAGTAGGGCCAGCCGTTGCAGATTGCCGGTCAACTCGCGCACCTGGATCGGCGTCTGGGCCGGCTCGCCATAGCCGGTCAGGTTGTCGTTTTCTGACAACAGGGCCACGCCGCCGACGTGATAGTTGAGGATAAGGTCACCGATGGCGCTATCGGCCGACGCGCGATCGCCCCGAAAGGTGACCAGGAACAACTGGCCGATCCGTTCGGGGACGGTCATGGCCTGCAAGAGGGCCGCAGCCTGAGCTTGCAAGTCAGGTTCGTCTTGGCTGCGGGCCGTGGCCGGCGCCAGCAGGCATAGCCCACATAGTGCCAATACCAACACGACCGAGCGCAGCGCGCCGGGTGCTCTCATGTGATGTTCGCTACTTGCGCTGGGGAAGAAGCTCCACCAACGCGCTAGGCCGGCGGCCGGGGACACGGGGCAAGCGGCGTTTTGCGCGGTCGTCCGGCAGCGCGGCGATGGCTGTGCGCATTAACTCTTGCTAACAGCTATCACCGGGGATTATAGCGCCGATTGCCGCGCCGAACACCTGTGTTAAAATCGCTATCATCCGCGCCCCGCAAGTCGCGTAAGCAATCAACTATGAGCGATCGTCTGCGCAACGGACTAACCGTCTTCATGCTGGTCATTCTGGCCGCCAGCGCCTTCGCGGCCGGCTATTTGACGCGCGAACTGACCAACGGTCGCGGCGCTTCCTCCCTGGCCCAGGCCGAACAGGATGACCTGGCCCTTTTCCAGGAGGCCTGGGCGTTGGTCGAGGGCAACTTCCTGGGCGCATTGCCCGATTCGCGCCAGGTGACCTATGGCGCGATTCGCGGCTCGCTGGCTACGCTGGACGATCCCTACACCGTCTTCGTCGAGCCGGCGGCGCGCGAGGTGGAGCGCGAACGGCTGCAAGGCTCCTTCGGCGGCATCGGCGCTTACATCACCCGCTCGGAAGAGACGGGCGAAGTGCTGCTGGAGCCGATTCCTGGCAATCCGGCCGAGGCGGCCGGCATCCTGACCGGTGACGTGCTGCTGGCCGTGGATGGGCAAGACATCACGGCCGAGATGACCGTGCCGGAGATCGTCGAACTGGTCAAGGGCGAGAAGGGTACCAGCATCACACTGACCGTGCGCCACCCCGACGCGACAGAGACGGTGGACATCGACGTTGTTCGCGCCGACATCCTGCTCCCTTCCGTTGTCTTTCGCCTGTTGGAAGAAGACCCGACCATTGGCTACATCGCCTTGTCGCGGTTCAGCGGCGAGAGCAGCAATGAGGTCGGCGCGGCGCTGCAAGAGCTATTGGGCCAGGGGGCGACGCGCTTCGTCCTCGACCTGCGCCAGAACGGCGGCGGCCTGCGCGACGCGGCCGTGGACGTGGCCGACCACTTTCTCGACAGCGGCCCCGTTCTCTATCTGGACAGCCAGCAGGAAGGGGAGCGCGTCTTCAACGCCACCGACGAGACGCTGGCCCCCGATGAGCCGCTGGTGGTGCTCATCGACGGCGGCACGGCCAGCGCGTCGGAGATCGTCGCCGGGGCCTTGCGCGACCGCGAGCGGGCGACGCTCATCGGCAACGGCCCGACCTTTGGCAAGGGGTCGGTGCAACTGGTCTTCGACCTGAGCGACGGCTCGTCGGTTCATGTCACCTCGGCCCGCTGGCTGACGCCCAACCGGCAACAGCTTGACGGCCAAGGTATCGCCCCCGACATCCTGGTCGAAGTGACCCAGGACGACATCGACAACGGCCGCGACCCCGTCCTGGAGCGCGCCGCCCAATACCTGCGCGAAGCGGCCCTGGCCCCTACGCCCTAACCCGTACAACTATGTCCACCAACTCCCCCAATCCCGAATCTGCCAACGCCGGGCGACGTTCGCCCGGTCTTTTGTCGATGGCTGTGGTCGGCCTGCTGTTTGGGCTGGCGATGGCTGTTGCCGGCTTTCTGATCGGCCGGGCCGTGGCCGGCGCGCCGCCGGGCGCGGAACCAGCGCTGGCCCAGGCGGCGACGGCGACCACGCTGCCGTCCACGGATGTGCCGTCTACGCCCTCGCCCGTGGCCACAGAGCCGCCCCCGGCGACGGCCACGGTCGCGCCCACCGACACGCTGACGGCGACGCCCGCGCCGAGCGCGACGCCGACCGCCCTGCCGCCCACCGCGCCCCCACCGACGGCCGAAGTCATTATCGGCGGCGACTCGCCGCTATCTGAGGCCGACTTCGCCGCCTTCTACGAGGCCTGGGACATCGTCGCCGACCAGTACGACGGCGCGCTGCCGCCGACCGACGAGCTGATGGAGTCGGCCATCGCCGGGTCGCTGGAGGCGCTGGGCGACGACTACACACGCTACGTTTCGCCCGAAGTGGCCGAACGCACGCGCCAGGACATGGGCGGCGCGGTCGAAGGCATCGGGGCGATGGTGCAGGAGAATGACGAGGGGTTGTTCGAGATCGTGCGCCCCATTGACGGCCAGCCGGCCGACCTGGCTGGGCTGCAAGCCGGCGACGTGATCGTTGAGGTCGACGGCCAGTCGGTGCTGGAGATCGACTTTGACGAAGTCATCCTCATGGTGCGCGGCCCGGCGGGCACGACGGTGAACCTGAAGGTCATGCGCGAAGGGGCAGAGGAGCCGCTGGAGTTCAGCATCGTCCGCGCCCGCTTTGAGGTGGCTGTGGTCGAGTATGAGATGCTGCCCGCGGAGATGACCGGCGGCGCGGCCATCGGCTACATTCGGTTGACCGAGTTTGGGGCCACGGCCGAGGAGAAGCTGCTGGAAGCGCTGGCGGCGATTTTGGCCCAGCAGCCGGCCGGCCTGGTGTTCGACCTGCGCGACAACCCCGGCGGCTACCTCGACCAGTCGGTGGCCGTGGCCGACGCCTTCTTGCCGGCCGGCGTGGCCCTGTTCGAGCGCAACATCCGCGGCCTGGATCAGACGTTCACCACCGACGACGGCGACGCGGCCGAAGAGATTCCACTGGTGGTGCTGGTCAACGCCGGCAGCGCCAGCGCTTCGGAGATCGTCGCCGGGGCCATTCAGGATCGTGACCGGGCGGTGCTGGTGGGCGAGACGACGTTCGGCAAAGGCTCGGTGCAGCAGATCCACACCCTGGCCGACGGCGGCGAGTTGCGCGTCACCGTCGCCCGCTGGTACACGCCCGACAACCACACCATCCAGGACGAGGGCATCACCCCCGACATCGAAGTCGAGACGCCCGAAGATCTGGGCGGGCCGGAGGATAGCCAACTCGTGCGGGCTATTGACTACATTCTGAATGGGCAGTAGGGGCGGGTCTGAGACCCGCCCCTACAACACGGCAATGTGCCATGAAAACGAACGAGAACGTCAAAGTTATCTTCAACAACAAGCGGGCCAACTTCGACTTCGAGCTGCTGGAGCGGTTCGAGGCCGGGCTGGCGCTGACGGGCACGGAGATCAAGTCCATCCGCGCCCACCACATCAGTCTGCAACGCAGCTTCGTGCAGGCCAGGGGGGATGAGTTGTGGCTGATGGAGGCCAACATTTCGCCCTATGAGCACGGCAACCGCGACAACCACGAGCCGACCCGGCCGCGCAAGCTGCTGCTGCACCGGCGCGAGATCAACCGCATCCTGACCAACCTGGCCCAGAAGGGGCTGACCGTCGTGCCGACGCGGCTCTACCTGAAGGGCGGGCGGGCCAAGGTCGAGGTGGCGCTGGCGCGGGGCAAGCGCAAGTTCGACAAGCGGGCCGACATCGCCCGCAAGGACGCCGACCGCCAGATGGAGCGGGCCTTGCGAGAGAAGTATCGATAAAGGTGTGACAACCGGCGGGCCGCCCGCCGGTTGTCACACGCCTACTTTCGGTCGCGGAAGATGGCGTAGCCGCTGACGACGAGGACGACCAGGGCCAGGGCGATCTGCACCACCGTCAGCGATGAGAGGCGTGACGACGGTGGGGCGACCTTGGCGGCTACGGCCGGTTTGGGCAGCGGCGTGGCCCCCGCCGTTGCGCCGGAACCAACTGCTTCCGGCGTCGGCTCCTCCCCCTCCTGTTCTAATAGGAACTCCACCATCGTATTCTGCTGCGCCGCGCTCAGGCGTGTGGCGTAGTCGCGCGGCATGATGTTGGGCAGGCACGGCCCGTTGGGGCAGGCCGGGGCCAGGTAGGCGTTCGGCTCCAGGATGGATTGGCGAATGTACTCGGTGGCGGTCATGCCCGGCACGCGCCCGCCGGCGGTCAAGCCGATGGCCGACAGGTCCGGCCCGACCTTGTGCGCCTCGCCGATGGCCCCGATCTTGTGGCACGCGCCGCAGCCGGCGTTGAGGATGATCGTCGCCGGGTCGCTGCCCTCGATGGGGCGGGGGTGGCCGTGGGCGCGGCTGTGGCGGATGATGCCTCGCTCGTTGGCGTTACCGCGGCTTCCAGCACGGCCAGCTCCTCGGCCGTCGGCTGGCGCAGTTCGCCGGCCGGCTCGGCGTGGAGGATGGCTTCGCAGGGGGAGAAGTCCGGCTCCGGGTCGGGCATGCACCACCACGGCCCGCCCTTCTTGGTGTAGAGCAGCGGAACCCACCACAGCACTACGTCCTCGCCCGACAGCGGGTCGTCGTCGAGCCATTGTCGCGGCGGGATGAAGGTGTCGCCGGGGCCGGTCATGATCGGCTCCTCGCCTTCGAGCGGCTTGTCCTGTAGCAGGAAGAAGTAAGCCTCGTCCAGCCCCAGCGGGTCGGTGCGCTCCATGAACCAGCGGTAGTGCAGCTCGCCGTCGAAGATGGCCAGCTTGTGCCCCTCCGGCGACAGCCCCTCGACCACCGGATGCGTCTCGAATTCGATCTCCTGTTCCACCCACTGCGTCTCGTCGAACAGCCACACTTCGTCGCCGGGGCCGCCGTCGAGGTCGACGTCGATGCGCCAGAAGGGGCGATAGACGGACAGGTCGTCGCAGCCGGGGCCGTGGGAGATGAAGCGCGGCTGGAAGCGGCCGTCGGCGTAGAAGCGCATGATCTCTTCGTAGCGGTAGCAGCAGATGCAGTTGGGCCAGCGGGTGAACTCGGTGAAGACCTGCCGCACCTCGAAGCCGTCGCCCAGGTCGTTGATGAGCGTGTCGCCGAAGGGGGGCACCGTGGCGGCGAAGCCGATCTCGTCGCGGTAGCCGCCCGGCCAACTGGGGTACCAGGCCTCGATCTGGCCGATCTTGGCGCTGCTGAAGATCGTCTGGCCGTTGTAGGTGGCGTCGGTGAAGTTGATGCCGTCGTTGGCCGTCATCTGCCAGCAGACGCTCCAGCCGTGGGCCTGGTGGCAGCCGTCGGTGAAGGCGTCGCGCTGGGCGGCTGGCTTCTCGGCGCTGCGGTCGGCGCGGGCGCGGGTGTAGAAGGTGCGGGCGACGACTTCTTGCTCCAGGTTGACGAAGACGTGGTAGACGCGCCCCGTGCCCAGCGGGTCGTGGAAGGTCAGGTCAACGCACCACTCCTCGCGGCAGGCGTCGTCGGCCAGCCAGCCGGACATGGGGATCATGGCCGGCTCCATCGCCCCCAGGTCGTCGCCCAGGATGGCCCGCACCTGGGCGTCGGCGGCGGCGATGCGCATCGCCCTGGGCAGCACCTCGCTGGAGCCGCCGGGCCGGGCCTCGACGTCCGCCCACTGGGCCACGACGCGCTCGGTGTCGAGGTTGACCACGGCTTCGATGGTGCCGCCGTCGCTGTAGTTGTAGAACGTCAGGTAGGCGCAGTTGAGGCGGGCGCAGCCCTGGTCTTGCCAGTAACGGGCCTCGCCGCTGCTGAGGCGCACGGCCGATAGGAACTCCGTCTCGCGCCCGGCCAGCGTGGCGGCGAAGTCGGCATCGGCCAGGGCCAGGTCGCGGGCGGCGGCCGTGTCCAGGGCGTAGCCGGACGGGTAGCCGGCCAGTTCGGCGGGCATGTCGAGCATCTGCTGGCTCTTGGCCACGGCCAGTTGCACGCTCTCGCGGTGCAGTTGGCCGTTCCAGAGGGACAGGAAGGCGATGAAGGCGGCGTTGATGAGGACGAAGCGGAGGATACGTTGCGGGGTGAATGATAGTCTCACAGGCCCCATTATAGCCATAAGTCGGGTGCATCCCACTTTCTGGAGTGGGTTGCACCTTCGGGCATCCCACTTTCTTGAGTGGGTTGCACCTTCTGGGGCGGGTTGCAAGAACGTGCGACGCACTCCAGAAAGTGCGACGCACGCAGAGGTCTGCTACACTTCCCCTCATGCAACCCATCACCGTTTTCCAGGGCCGGCGCATCCTGCTGGGCGTCACCGGCTCCATCGCCGCCTATAAATCCGTCGATCTGGCCTCCAAGCTGACCCAGGCCGGCGCGCTGGTCGACGTCATCCTGACCGAATCGGCCGCCCGCTTCGTCACCCCGCTGGCCTTTCGCTCCGTCACCGGCCGGCCGGTCTACGACGACATGTGGAGCCTGGACGACCACGTGCGCCACGTAGCCCTAGGCGAAGGGGCGGAGCTGCTCCTCATCGCCCCGGCCACGGCCAACACCATCGCCAAATTGGTCTACGGATTGGCCGACAACCTGCTGACGCTGACCGCCCTGGCCGCCCGCTGCCCGATCATGCTGGCCCCGGCGATGGACGGCGGCATGTACGACCACCCGGCGACGCAGGCCAATCTGGCCACGTTGCGCCAGCGCGGCGTGCTGCTGGCCGGGCCGGCCGAGGGGCGCATGGCGTCGGGGCTGAGCGGGCTGGGGCGGATGCTCGAGCCGGCCGATCTACTGGGCGAGGCGCGGCGGGTGCTGGCCCGCGACGGCGTGTTGCGCGGGCGGCGCGTCGTCGTCACCACCGGCCCGACGCGTGAGGCGCTCGACCCGGTGCGCTACATCAGCAACCGCTCCACCGGCAAGCAGGGCATCGCCGTAGCCCAGGCGGCGCTGGACGCGGGCGCGGACGTGACGCTCATCGCCGGGCCGGTGGCCGAGGCCGCGCCCTATGGCGCGCGCCTCATCGCCGTGGAGACGACGCAGCAGATGGGCGAGGCGGTGCTGAGTTGCGTGGGCGACGCCGACGCGCTGCTGATGGTCGCCGCCGTGGCCGACTTCCGGCCGGAGAGCGTGGCCGACCGCAAGATCAAGAAGACGGAGAGCGCCGACTGGGGGCTGGCCATCGGCCTGGAGAAGACGCTCGACATCCTGAGCGCCGTCAAGGAGCAGCGCGACCGGACGGGCTTCCCGCGCGTCGTGCTGGGCTTCGCCGCCGAGACGCACAACGCCTTCGAGTACGGCCGCGACAAGCTGCTGCGCAAGGGGCTGAACTTCATCGCCGTCAACGACGTGACCGCCGACGGCGCCGGTTTCGCTGTGGACACCAACCGGGTTGTGCTGCTCAGTTCGGCCGGGGTGGTCGAGTCGATGCCGTTGCAGAGCAAGACGGCCGTGGCCGAGCGGATCATCCACCGCGTGGCCGCAGAGCTTGGCTAAGAATTCAACGCAAAAGAAGACAAAGACGCAAGAAAGAACGCCAAGCTCAGAAATTTTCTGAGCTTGGCGTTCTTTGCGTCTTTGCGTGAGACTTTCTTTAACCTCTTCGCCTTCTGCGTTCTGGCGCGGGGGCGTCGCCGCGGGTGTGGCGAATCCAGGCGGCACAGTTCTCGTCGTGGCCCATCATCACGTCGGCGGCCATGATGGCCCGCTTGATCTCTTGCTCCAGCGGGTTGGTGATGGCCGCGGTCAGCCCGGCAGCGATGGCCATGGTCAGGAAGGCGGCATTGAGGGGCGGGCGCTCCGGCAGGCCGAAGGAGACGTTGCTCGCGCCGCAGCAGGTGTTGACGCCCAACTCCTCGCGGCAGCGGCGGACGATGGCGAACACCTGCCGCCCGGCGTAGCGCACCGCGCCGATGGGCATGACCAGCGGGTCGATGAGCACGTCCTCGCGCGGGATGCCGTGATCTAGCGCCCGTTCGACGATCTTCTTGGCCACGGCGAAGCGCACGTCGGGGTCTTCGGAGATGCCCGTCTCGTCGTTGGAGATGCCGATAACCGCCGCGCCGTGCTTCTTCACCAGCGGCAGCACGCTCTCCAGCCGCTCCTCCTCGCCCGTGACGGAGTTGACCAGCGCCTTGCCTTCGTAGGCCGCCAGCCCGGCGGCCAGCGCGGCGACGATGGACGAGTCGATCGACAGCGGCAGGTCGGTCACCGACTGGACGAGGCGGATGGCCGTGGCCAGGATGGCCGGCTCGTCGGCCAGGGGGATGCCGGCGTTGACGTCGAGCAGGTGCGCCCCGGCGGCGGCCTGGGCCAAGGCGTCGGCGCGCACGCGGTCGAAGTTGCCCGCGGCCATCTCCACCCCCAGCAGCTTGCGGCCGGTGGGGTTGATGCGCTCGCCGATGATGGTGAACGGCCGCTCCGGGCCGATGCGCACCGTCTTCGTCCGCGACTGGAGTATCGTGTCCATGTTGTTATCCTGAAGAGGAATGATCCGCAGATTGGGCAGATTGAGCAGATTTTTAGAGCAGAGAAGCGGGGGGGGGGGGGAGGGGGGGAGGAAAGAAAAGAAAAAAAAATTTGTTTTTTCCTTTTCCCTTGGCCTTCCTTCTTGCTTCTTCATTCTTTTTGAAATCTGCCCAATCTGCCTAATCTGCGGATTACTCCTCTTATGCTTCCTCCGTAGTCCTCAGGGACGGGTGGTGGAAGTGGCGCGGGCGGTGGGGGTGGCGGGCGGCTTCGTCGCCGGCGGGTGTGCCCGACTGCACCGGCCGCGGCATCAGCCCCGCCTCCTCGATGATCTCGGCCACCAACTCCTCCTGCCGGTAGGCCATCACGTGGACGCCGGCCACGCCGGGAATCTCGCGCACCTGCTGGATGATCTCGACGCAGATGCGTTTGCCCTCGTCGCGCTGCTTGCCCTTGGGCGCGCCGCGCAGCCGGGCGACGACCTCATCGGGGATGTAGACGCCGGGCACTTTGCTGCGCATGAACTCGGCCGCCTTCTCGCCCCGCAGCGGCCCGACGCCGACGAGGATGAATACCCGCTCGTGCAGCCCCAGATCGCGCACGCGGCGCATGAACTCGGCCAGCCGCGGCACGTCGAAGCAGTACTGCGTCTGGATGAAGTCGGCCCCGGCCTCGACCTTCTTGGCCAGGCGCAGCGGACGCCAGTCGAACGGCGGCGCGAACGGGTTCTCGGCCGCGCCCAGGAAGAGACGCGGCGGTACGGTCAGCTTGCGCCCACTGAGGAAGACGCCTTCGTCGCGCATGATTCGCGCCGTACGCAGCAGTTGGATGGAGTCGAAGTCGAAGACGCGCCGCGCCTGTGGCTGGTCGCCGTTGGTCACGTCGTCGCCGGTCAGGCACAGGACGTTGCTGACGCCCATCGCCGCCGCGCCCAGCAGGTCGCCCTGGATGGCGATGCGGTTGCGGTCGCGGCAGGAGACCTGGAAGACGGGCGAGTAGCCGGCGCGGGTCAACAGGGCGCAGATGGCCACGCTGGACATGTGGCAGTTGGCCCCGCTGGCGTCGGTGGCGTTGATGGCGTCGCAGACGGCGGCCAGCGTCACGGCGGCGTCGTAGACCTCTTGCGCGTCGGCGCTGTCGGGCGGGTTCAGCTCGGCCGTCACGGCGAAGCGGCCGGCGCGCAACACCCGTTCCAGCCGGCTATCGGATTTATACGTGTTGTCCATGACCGTTGCTCGCCAGGATGGGTAGGGGGATGGATTGGCTCAGGTTGACCTGCGACGGCAGAGTTCGCCACCCCTCCGGGTAGTCGACGTCGGCCCCGGTCACCATATTGATCCAGGCCGAATCCCCTTTCAGTCGGTGGTCGACCGGCGGCTGAATCCACAGCATCTCCTGGCCATAGAGGGGCATCTGCCCGGCGCGCTCATATGCCTCGGTCCAGACGCAGCGCATCTCCGGCTTTACCTCGCAGTGGCCGTTGGCGCGCACGCCGCCGCACGGCCCGTTGCGCAGGTTCTTGGGGCAGGTCATGGGGCAGGTCATGCCGGTGGAGTGAAGGATGCACTGGCCGCACATGCGACAGTCAAACAGCAGTTCCTTGGCCGGCTTCTCCAGGGGGCGCAGCCAGCGGTCGGCGCGTTCATAGCCGAAGCGGCGGATGAGCGGCTCGGCGCGGGTGAAGAGGCGGTGGGTCAGGTCGTAGGCGCGCTCCAGCAGACGGGGGTGAGCCTGCAACCAGCTTTGCAGGGACATACTATGCTCCTAATCGCGGTGGCGGCGGTGCGTGCGCTCGCGGGCGGCCGGTTCGGCCGCGCCATTGCCGTTACCATCGGCCATCTCGGCCAGCAGCGCGGCGCGGTCGGCGTCGGATAGGGGAGAACGCAGCGCCTCGGCGATGGCGGCGATGTGGTCGGGGCCGTTGCCGCAGCAGCCGCCAATGAAGCACGCGCCCAGGGCGCGCACGCGCTGGGCGTAGCGCCCCATGACCGGCGGCGTGGCGTCGTAGATGAGTTCGTGATTGCGCCACTGGGGAATGCCGGCGTTGGCCTTGGCGATCAAGCGCACGTCCGGCGCGGCGTGGTGCATGGCGTCAATGACGCCCTCGAGCTCGGCGATACCATTGCCGCAATTGCCGCCAATGGCCACCAGCCCCCAGCCCTTCATCGTCTGCACGGCCTGGGCCGGGGTGATGCCCATCATCGTCCGGCCGTTGGTGTCGAAGCTCATCGTGGCGGCGACGGGCAGGTCGGTGATGGAACGCGCGCCCTCCACGGCTGCCCGCGCCTCCTCCAGGTCGCTCATCGTCTCCACCCACAGCAGATCGACGCCGCCGGCGGCCAGCCCGCGCGCCTGCTCGGCGAAGGCGGCTTTGGCGTCGTCGAAGGTCATCGTGCCCATGGGGGCCAGCAGTTCGCCCGTCGGCCCCATCGAGCCGGCGACCAGCACCAGCCGGCCGGCGGCGTCGGCCTCGGCGCGAGCGTTCTGGGCCGCGGCCTTGTTCAACTCGTAGACGCGCTCTTGCAGGTTGTGAAGCTTCAGCCGGTAGCGCGTGCCGCCGAAGGAGTTAGTCAGGATGATCTGTGAACCGGAGTTGACATAATGACGATGCACGGCGCGAATGCGGTCGGGGTGAGTGACGTTCCACTCCTCCGGCGGCGCGCCCGCCTGCAAGCCCGCGGCAAAGAGCATCGTGCCCATCGCCCCATCGAGGACGATGGGTTCGTTGGTGTCGAGGAGGTGTTGTAACTTGTTCATCGTTTCCTCTTAAGGAGGTTCCAGGGGCCAGGTTCCAGGGGCCAGGGGAAGAACGCTCTTCCCCTGGCCCCTGGAACCTGGAACCTAGCCCCTTGCTTTCGCTTTCTGCCGCCGAATATACATGAACTTCTTGGCCGTCTCCACGCCCACGGCCGCGTCGCGGCAGTAGGCGTCGGCCTCGATCTCTTCGGCGAAGGCCTCGTTGAGCGGCGCGCCGCCGACCAGGACGATGATGTCCTGGCGGATGCCGGCCTCTTTCAGTGCCTCGATGACGACGCGCATGTAGGGCATGGTCGTCGTCAGCAGGGCGCTCATGCCCAGAATGTCGGGCTTGTACTTCTCGATGGCGGCCATGAAGTTATCGACGGAGTTGTTGATGCCCAGATCGATGACCTCAAACCCCGCGCCCTCCATCATCATGCCGGTCAGGTTCTTGCCGATGTCGTGGATGTCGCCCTTGACCGTGCCGACGACCATCGTGCCGATCTTCTCCGCGCCCGTCTCGGCCAGCAGCGGCCGCAGGATGGCCATGCCGGCCTTCATCGCCTTGGCGGCCATGAGCACTTCGGGCACGAAGAGGATGCCGTCGCGGAAGTCGGCGCCGACGATGTCCATGCCGGCCACCAGGCCGGAGGTCAGGACGGTGTACGGCTCGTGGCCGCGCTCCAGCATGACGTTGACTTCCTCGACGACCTCCTCGGCGTAGCCGTCGTAGAGGTCTTCTTTCATCAACTCGTAGATCTCGTCATCCGACATCGTTTGCAGGTCGATCTCTTCGTCGCTCATGACACACTCTCTTCCTGTGGCACAGGTTTCTTAACCTGTGTGCTTTTCCCTCTCCAGCGGCGCTCAAGGGCAGACAAGCGGTGTCGCCTTAGCAATTTTTCCAGTCAACTCGCACTAAACCCGCCGCGCGCGAATCCGCTCCGCCCGCCGCGCGCGCCCGTCGCTGCCGCGGCCGTTGGCGGCGCGCGGCAGGGGCGCGGCCAGACGGCTTTCCAGGTGTGGGAAGGCGTCGGTGGCGTGGGGAATGGGAATCGCGCCGACGAACGCATCCTGAAATTGCGGGTCAACGGCCGTCTCGACGTACGTCACCCAGCGGGCGATCTCGGCCGCCTCGGCCCGCTTGTGGTGGTTCAGCAGGGCAATACGCGCCCCGTCGCCGGCGGCGTTGCCCACGGCCGATACGCGGTCAAGCGGGCAGTCGGGGATCAGCCCCAGCAGCATGGCGTACTGCGGGTCGATGTAGCTGCCAAACGCCCCGGCCAGGGTGATGCGCTCCACTCGTTCGACGCCCATGCGATTCATCAACAGTTTGGCCCCGGCGTAGAGCGCCGCCTTGGCCAGCTGGATGTTGCGCACGTCATCCTGAGTCACCAGGATGGGCTGGCCGTTGGCCGTCTGGTCGCCGGTGGCCAGCACGTAGGCCCCGCGCTTGCCCTCCCAGATGACGCGCTCGTGCGGCCGGTCGGGGTCGAAGCGGCCGTCGCCGCGGATGATGCCGGCCAGGAACATCTCGGCCACGACCTCGATGATGCCGGAGCCGCAGATGCCGGCCGCCAGGTGTTGCGGCTGGGCCTCGACCGGCGCGTCGGGGCCGCTCTGCCAGCCGTCGGACCAGCGCTCCTCGCCGATGACGCGGAAGCGGGCGACCCAACTTTGCGGGTCGATACGCACCCGTTCGATGGCCCCCGGCGCGGCGCGCATTCCAAAGCGAATCTGCGCCCCCTCGAACGCCGGGCCGGTGGGGCTGCTGGCGCTCAGTAGCCGCTGGCGGTTGCCCAGGACGATCTCGGCGTTGGTGCCTACGTCGACCAGCAGGGTCATTTCGTCCTGCCGGTGCGGCTCCTCGGCCAGCAGCACGCCGACGTTGTCCGCGCCGACGTGGCCGGCCTCGGCCGGCAGGACGTGGACACTGGCCCCCGGATGGAAGCGCAGGCCCAGCTCGCGGGCCTTCACGTCCACCGCGTCGCGCGTGGCCAGGGCGAACGGTGCGCCGCCCAACTCCTGCGGATTGATGCCCAGCAGGATGTGGATCATCGTCGTGTTGCCGACGAAGACGGCGTCGTGGATGTCGCGCAGTTGGCGGCCGGCAGCGCGGGCGGCGCGGGCCGCCAGCCCATTGAGCGCCTCGATGATGGCCGTGTGCATCTTGTCCAGCCCGCCGGGGTTGGTCATGGCGTAGGAGACGCGGCTCATCAGGTCTTCGCCATACGTCACCTGGGGGTTCATCGTCGCCTCGGTCGCCAGCACTTCGCCGGTGCGCAGGTCGCACAGGTGGCCGGCCACGGTCGTCGAGCCGATGTCGACGGCCAGGCCATAGAGGCCCTCTTTATAGCCGGGCTGCACGTCGATCACCTCGCGCTCGTTCCCCAGGATGACGGTGACGGCCCAATTGCCCGACCGCAGCGCCGGCTGGAGGCGGCGCAGGGCGGGCAGGTCGATGGTCAGGCCGGTCAGTTGCCACTGCTGGGCCAGCGCGGCCTGCAAGCGCCCCCAGTCGCCGCGGTGCTCGCCCAACTCGGCGCGGTCGACTTCGACGTAGACCTGTCGCACGGCCGGGGCCACGTCGATGACCCGCGCCGTAGCCGATTTGCGGATGACCTGCTTGTGGGCGCGGCTCTCCTCCGGCACGTAGATCAATACGTCACCGGCGACGTGGGCGGCGCAGGCCATGCGGTAAGCCCCGTCGCCATTGGCCGCTTCGGCCAGCAGACTCGCTTCGCGGGCGTCGGACGGGCTAACGTGGGTGGCGGCCGAGGCGATGCCGTGCTTGGCGAACTGCCCCTCTTCGATGCGCACGCGGCACTTGGCGCAGGTCAGGCGGCCGCCGCAGATGCTCTCGATCTCCACGCCCAGTTGGCGCGCGGCGTCGAGCAGCGTTTCGCCGGCCCGCACCTGGCCGCGGCGGCCGGAGGGCATGAAGATAACCTGGTGTTCGCCGTTGGCCGTCGCCATGTCGTGTCTACCGGGCAAAGAAGCGCCGCCAGCGCGGCGCACAGACCACATCCGTAGTGGCTACATCCAGAAGCTCTAGGGATTCTAGCACGGCCCGGCATAGGCACAAAAAGAGAGAAGAAGCTCACGTTCTATCCGCCCCGAATCATGGCCGCCGTGGCGCGCCAGTCGATGTCGGTGTATTGCGCATCCAGCTCGGCGGCCACGGCCGCGGCGACTTCGGCCGGCGCGCCGTCGCGCTCCTGCGCCTCGCCCCACACGAAGCCGGACAGGTAGCCGTCGGCGCCAGCCAGCCCGGCGGCCATGGCCGCGCTGTCCACGGCTTCCTGGAAGCGCGGCGGCAGTTCGACACTGACGCGGTCGCGCCGGCCGCCGGCGCGAACCTGGAGGGGGATGTTGTGCCAGTAGAGGATTTGGTAGGAAGTCATTTTCTAGTGACGAGTGACGAGTGACGAGTGACGAGTTAAGAGTGGCGAGCGGCGCTTATAATTCGTCACTCGTCACTAACTATGATCTGAGACGTGTCATTCCGGGGTCGAACAGCGGATCGTCGGCGACGGTCGCCCGGAGTGGCTGGCCGAAGTAGACGATCTCGACCGGCTGACCCTTAGTTGCCAACGCGGCCGGCAGGTAGCCGTAGGCGATGAACCGGCCGACGGAGTAGCCCATGTCGGCGCTGGTGACGTAACCCACGGCGCGGCCGTCCACGACGAGCGGTTCCTTGCCCAGCACAACGCGCCCCGGCTCGTCGAGCGTCAGACAGCACAGGCGGCGGGCGACGCCCAATTGGCGCTGCCGCCGGAGCGCGTCGCGGCCGATGAAGTCGCCCTTGTTCGGCCGGACGGCCCAGCCCAGCCCGGCCTCGTCGGGCGTGTACTCGGTGTGGATGTCGGCCCCCCACAGCCGGTAGCCCTTCTCCAGCCGCAGCGAGTTGAACGCTCCGCCGCCGGCAGCGATGAGGCCGTGAGGTTGCCCCGCCGCCCACAGCACGTCCCACAGGCGCAGGGCGTGCTCGGCCGGGCAGTAAAGCTCCCAGCCCAGTTCGCCGGCGTAGGAGATGCGCAGGGCCAGGGCGGGTACGGTGTCGATAGTCAGCGGCCGGGCGGTGAAGTAGGCGAAGGCGGCGTTGGATACGTCCTCCTCGGCTACGGCGGCCAGGATGTCGCGTGCTTGCGGCCCCCACAGGCCGACGCCCGCCCACTGCGAGGTGATGTCGGCGATGGTCACTGAGCCGTCGGTTGGCGCGTGGCGGCGCAGCCAGGCCAGGTCTTGCGGCCCCGCGCCGCCGCCGGTCAGGATCAGGAAGCGCTGGTGGGCGAGGCGGGTGATGGTCAGGTCGGCTTTGATGCCGCCGGTCTCGTTGAGCAGGGCGGTGTAGACGACGCGGCCAACCGGCCCGTCGACTTTGTTGGCCGCCAGCCGCTCCAGCAACGGCAGCGCCCCCGGCCCGCTGACGTCAATCTTGGTGAAGGCCGACAGGTTGAACAGCCCGGCGGCGTCGCGCACGGCCAGGTGCTCCGCGCCCTGAATGGGCGACCAGTGGCGGGCGGCCCAGCCGTCGCGCGGCGGGATGCGCTCGCCGTAGCGCTCCAGCAGCGGCGCGTTGGCCTCGAACCAGTGCGGCGCTTCCCAGCCGGCGCTCTCGAAGAAGACGGCGCGCTGCTCTTCCAGACGGCGGTGGAACGGGCTGAGACGCAGCGGGCGCGGGTTCTCCATCTGTTGCAGCGGGTGGATGACGTCGTAGACCTCGCGGTACTGTTGGGCGCAGCGGGCCAGCACGTAGCGACGGCTGAGAGCGTGGGCGTGGAAGCGGTCGATGGTCGCCTCGCGCACGTCCCACTCGGTCAGGCCGCCGGTCATCCATTCGGCGATAGTCTTGCCCGCGCCGCCGGAGTGGGTGACCCAGATGCCGATGGCCGTCCACAGGCCGGGAACGTGGGACTCGCCCAGAATCGGGTAGCCATCCACCGTAAAGGTGAACATACCGTTGAATTGTTTGACATAACGCCGCCCACGTAGCGCCGGTAGCAACTCTTCGGTCGCCGCTTGCGCCGCGTCGAAGTGTTGCGGCGTGAATGGGTTGGTGGCCGTCGGGCCGAGGTCATGGGGGTCAACAAGCAGCGGCTCGTGGTTGTAGGAGCCGATGCCGTAGGCGTCGGCGTGCTGGCGGTAGTACATCCGCGCGTCCTGGTGGCGCAGGATGGGGTGGGCGATGAAGCGCGTCTCGCCGGCCAGTTCGGGCAGCGGTTCGCTGATGAGGTACTGGTGCTCGACGGCCATGAGCGGCAGCCGCACGCCGGCGCGCCCGGCCAGCACCGGCCCCCAGATGTTGGTGCACAGCAGCACCTCGTCGGCGCGAATCACGCCACGGTCGGTGACGACGCCGGCGGCGCGGCCATTCTCGATCAGGATGTCGCTCACGGTCGTCTGGCCGTGGAACTCGGCCCCGCCGCTGTCGATGGCCAGGTGGGCCAGGGCGGCGGCCGACTGCCAGCCGCGCGTGTCGCCGTCGGAGGGGACGTAGTAGCCGCCGACGATGGCCCGGTCGTCGAGGATGGGAATCATCTGGCGCACTTCGGCCGGCGAAATCAGGTGGGCTTCCAGCCCGTAGGCCGTGGCCAGGCCGTGGCGGCGCAGCAGGTCTTGCCGCCGCGCCTCGGTCGCCGCCACCTCGATGCCGCCGACGGGATACCAGCACGGTTCGCCGTCATAGCTGAGTTGGCCAAGCAGGCGCGCGGTGTATTGGGCCATCTGGCACATGAGGCGCGAGCCGTTGGTCTGGAAGATGAGGCCCGGCGCGTGGGAGGTGGAGCCGCCGGTCTGGTAAAGCGGGCCGCGGTCGACGACGACGATGTCGCGGCGGCCGAGTTGGGTCAGATGGTAGGCGGCGCTACAGCCGACAATGCCTGCGCCGACGATGATTGTCCTGGCCTGAGTGCGCATAGTGATCTGGTCCTATATGGGGAAGCAAAGGCGCAGAGGACGCAGGAGGATTCTTCTTTGCGTCCTTTCTTCTTTGCGCCTTTGCGTGAGCTGTTCTGTGCAATCTACCTGTTCCCATGTCAGCGACAAAGTTACCAGAACGGTTTGACGTCGGCGTCGGTCCAGTAGCGCGGGTCGGCGGAGGAATGACCGCCGCCGGCCGGCCACCGACCGCCCACAGTCTGGCTGCCGTCGGCGGGCGGCCGGCGGCGGTCATGTGGGCGGCCCAGCGCCCCGCCCGGCACTTCGCCGCGGCCGGCGTGGCGATAGAGCGGGTGTTCCGGGCCGTGGGCGGCCGGCGACCACGCGCCGCGGGCCAGCATGTCCACCTTCTGCTGGTGCAACTGGCTGACCTGCCCGGTGAAGCGGGCCAGGTTGAACAGGCTGACGTCGTGGCGGGTGGCCTGGCGCTCGGCCAGGTCGGCCATGATCTCGCCGATGACGCTGGCGAACTTGTAGCCGTGGCCGGAGAAGCCGGCGGCGAAGCTGACCTGCGGGTGGTCGGGGTGCAGGTCGATGAGGAAGTGGCGGTCGGGCGTGTTGGTGAACAGGCACGCCTTGAGGATCATCGTCGGCCCGGCGCCGTCGGGGAAGTAGCGGGCGGCGAAGTCGCGCAGGACCTCCTCGTCCTCGCGGAACGCCTCACGCGAGAGGGTCTCGGCCTCGCCCGTCTCCTCGAAGTGGTGGTAGCGGCCGAACTTGAAGCCCGGCACGGCGAAGACGGGGAAGCCGTAGTAGCGCCCCTCCGGCACCAGGCAGTTGAAGACGGGGAAGCGTTCCGGCCGGAACAGTTCCGGCCGCGTGGGCTGGAGCCAGGCCAGCACCTGCCGCTCCGGCACGGCCAGCCCGCGCAGGAAGGGCAGCACGTTCTGGTTCCAGCCGCCGGCGGTGAAGACGAGGGCGTCGGCGGTGTACTCGTCGCGGTCGGTGAAGACGCGCACCGCGTCGCCCCACGGCTCCCAGCCGAGCAGCGCCTCGCGGCCGTGAATCTCCGCCCCCAGGGCGTGGGCGGCCTCGACGTAGGCCACCGTGCCCCGCTCCGGCACCAGGAAGCCGCCGTCGGGCTGGAAGACGGCCAGGTTCTCGCGCGGCAGGCGGTAGCCGGGGTAGCGCTCGCTGACCTGCGCCCCGGTCAGCACCTCGTGGGGCAGGTCGTACTCGACGCACGACTGGAGTGACCCCTTGAAGACCCAGCTATCGGCCGGGCCGCAGTCGAGCGAGCCGGTGCGGTAGAGTAGTTGTTCGCCGGTCGTCCGTTCGATGTCGGCCCATAGCTCGTAGGCGCGGCGCAGCAAGGCGACGTAGGAGGGGTGCTCGTAGTAGGCCAGGCGGATGATGCGCGTGTAGCCGTGGGAGGAGCCGAGGTCGTGGGGGATGTCGAAACGCTCGAGGCCCAGCACGCGCTTGTTGCGCCGCGCCAGTTGGTAGCAGGTGGCGCTGCCCATCGCGCCGATGCCGACGACGATGGCGTTGTAGTGCTTGCTATAGGCGGTCATCGGTTGCTCCCCCGCCGGGCGCGACTGCCGGGCGCGCCGCCGTCATCTACGCGCCGCGGCCCGGTGGCCCGCAGGCGGATGCCCTGGGGGTCGAAGAAGGGCGTCTCGCTGACCGTGGCCACGACCGGCCGCCCGCCGACGACTATGATCAATCGCGCTCCGACCCAGCTATGGCTGGTGGCGACGTAGCCGAGGGCCAGCGTCTTGCCCACGGTGTGGCCGCGGGCGCTGGAGGTGACGCGGCCGACGGGCGTCCCGGCCGTCTCGGCGTCGAACGTCTCGCCCGCCTCGCTGCCGCTGTACATGCGCTCGCGATAGGCGCTGACGTCGGCCACGGAGTAGATGGCGTCGCCGTTGTTGGCCGGCAGGTCGCCGTCGAGTGTCAGGCCGACCCAGCGCTCTGGCAGCCCGGCGTCCTGCCGCCGCAGCAGCGCCTCGCGGCCGACGAAGTCGCGCTTGTCGAAGCGAATCCAGCGGTGCAGCCCGACCTCGAACGGCGACTGGCTCCCGTCGATGTCCGGCCCGGCCAGCGGGAAGGCCTTCTCGATGCGCAAGCTCTGCATGGCGGCCACGCCGTAGGGGCGCAGGCCGAAGTCGCGTCCGCGGGCCAGCAGGAACTCCCATAGGACGGCCGCTTCCTCGGCCGGTGTGTAGAGCTCGTAGCCCAGTTCGCCGGTGTAGCCGCTGCGGGAGAGGATGAGTTCCGTGTCGTTGATCGTCACCGCGGCGAAGCGGAAGAAACGCAACTCGTCCAGCGCCGCGTCTTCGACCAGCGTCCCCAGGAAGTCGCGCGAGCGCGGCCCCTGAACGGAGAGCAGGGCCACCGCGCCGCTCAGGTCGGTGACGTAGGCGCTCAGGCCCTGGGCGTGGTCGGCGATCCAGCGGAAGGAGCGCTTGCGCGGGGCGGAGCTGGTGACGATCATGAAGTGCTCGTCGCCGAACTTGTAGGCGGTCACGTCGTCGATGATGCGGCCGTCCTCGTCGCACATCGTCGAGTAGCGCACCTGGCCGGGGAAGAGGTCGCGCACGTCGTTGACCAGCAGGCGGTTGACCAGTCGCTCCGCGCCGGGGCCTTTGACGTCCACTTCGCCCATCGAGGACAGGTCTTGCAGGCCGACGTTCGTGCGGGTGTTGACGTGCTCTTCGATGGGCGAGGTGTAGGCCAGCGGCAGCATGTAGTCGCCGCCGCCGCGCACCAGTTGCCCGGCCGAGCGCAGGTGGATGTCATACAAAGGTGTGCGCCGTTCTGTCTGTCTTGCCTTGGCCATAACGTGCCTCTTGATTGGAAAGAGATGGAACCACAGATTACACAGATTTCACAGATTCTCCAGAAAATCTGTGAAATCTGTGTAATCTGTGGTTTCTTTCTTAGTCCCGCGCGGGGACGATCTCGCGTTTGCGGCGGGCCACGAAGTCGCGCAGGGCCTCGTCGAGGGCCGGGTCGATGGGCGGTGGCTCGTAGTCGCGCAGCCACTGCTTGAAGCGCGTGTTGGCCCGCTCCTCGGCCGTCTGCGCCCCTTCCTCGTACCACTGCTCGAAGGAATTGTAATCGAACAGGTCGGAGCGGTGGAAGGCGGTGCGGAAGTTGCGCATCGTGTGGGGCGTGCCCAGGTGGTGGCCGCCGGGCGGCACGCTGGCCAATGACTCCATCGCCAGCCCTTCGGCCGACACGTCCAGCCCTGCCAGGTACTTGTGGAACATGCCCAGCAGTTGCTCGTCGAGGATGAACTTCTCATAGCCGGCGGTCAGCCCGCCCTCCAGCCAGCCGGCGGCGTGGAGCACGAAGTTGACGCGGGCCAGCACCGCCGGCAGCATGACCATGACCGATTCATAGGCCGCCTGGGCGTCGGCCACCTTGCTGCTGGCGAACATGCCGCCGCTGCGGAAGGGCAACTCGTGGCGGCGGGCCAGTTGCCCGGCCACGTACAGGGCCATCTGGCTCTCCGGCGAGCCGAAGACGGGCGCGCCGCTTTGCAGGTCGATGGTCGTCTGGAACGCGCCGTAGACCACGGGCGTGCCGGGGTTGACCATCTGGGTGAAGACGATGCCGGCCAGCGCCTCGGCGTTGAGTTGCACCAGCGTGCCGGCGATGCTCGTGGGGGCCATCGCGCCGGAGAAGAGGAAGGGGGTGATGATGAGGGCCTGGTTGGCGCGGGCGTAGGCGATGAGCGCGCCTAGCATCCGGTCATCAAGACGGCGCGGGCTGCTGACGTTGATGAGCGACAGCAGCGCGGGTTGTTGGCGTATTGCCTCCGCGCCGAAGACGATCTCGGCCAGGCGGACGCTGTCGGCGGCGTTCTCGGCCGACGTGACCGACCCCATGAACGGCTTGTCGCTGTAGCGCAGGTGGCTGTAGACCATGTCCAGGTGGCGGGTGTGCACCGGCAGGTCGGTTGGCTCGACGATGGTGCCGCCGGAGTGGTGGAGCCAGGGCGAGAGGTAGGTCATCTTGACGAAGTTCTCGAAGTCGAGCAGCTTCGCCTCGCGCCGGCCGCGGTCGCGGTCGTAGACGAACGGCGGGCCGTAGACCGGGGCGAAGGTCATGTGCTCGCCGCCGATGACGACGTTGCGCTCCGGGTTGCGGGCCAGTTGGGTGAAGGTGCGCGGGGCTTTGGCCACGTACTCGGCGATGAGTTCGCGGTCGAAGTACGCCGTCTGGTCGACGTAGCGCACGCCGTGGGCGGTCAGGATGCTCTCCGCTTCAGGGTGGTAGAAGTCGATGCCGACGTCGGACAGGAGTTCCAGCGAGGCGCGGTGGATGAGGTCGAGCGCCTCTTCGGAGGCCAGTTCATAAACAGGCAGCCGGTGAACCGGCTGCGCGATACGGGCGATGGTTTCGGCTTCGGGGTCGCCCGCTTCCCCGGCCCGCCGCCGGCCCGTCCGGCGCTCTCTCCGTTGGCCCATAGCTCTTGTCTCCCTGGGAAAAGAGCTCACGCAAAGGCGCAAAGGGGCAAAGGACGCCAAGCAAGAAAAATTCTTCTTTGCGCTCTTTGCCCCCTTTGCGTCTTTGCGTGAGCCGTTCTAGAACAGGCCCATGACGCGACCGTTTTCGTCGATGTCGACGTTCATGTAGGCCGGGCGCGTGCCCAGGCCGGGCATCGTGCGCATCTCGCCCAGCAGCGGGTAGATGAAGCCCGCGCCGACCGAGGCGCGCACCTCGCGCACCGTCAGCGTGTAGCCCGACGGCGCGTTCTTCAGCGCCGGGTCGTGGCTGATGCTCAGGTGGGTCTTGGCCATGCAGATGGGCAGGTTGCCGAAGCCGTTGTCCTCGTAGGACTTGATCTGCTTCTCGGCCTGCGGCTCGTAGATGACCTCGCCGGCGCTGTAGATCTCCTTGGCGATAGTCTCGATCTTGGCCTTGATGGGCAGGTCGAGCGGGTAGAGGAAGTTGAAGTTCGACGGCTGCTCGCAGGCGGCCACGACGGCCTCGGCCAGCGCCACCGCGCCGTCACCGCCGTTGGCCCAGTGGTCGCTCATGACCGCCGTCTCCGCGCCGGCGGCGATGGCCGCCCGCTCCACCGCGGCGATCTCGGCCGGGGTGTCGGTGTGGAACTTGTTGACGGCCACGACGACGGGCACGCCGAAGCGCTTGGCGTTGCGGATGTGGGCGACCATGTTGGCCATGCCCTTTTCCAGCAAAGCGACGTTCTCATCGGTGTAGGCCTTGTCCAGCGGCCGGCCGGGGATGACGCGCGGGCCGCCGCCGTGCATCTTCAGGGCGCGGATGGTGGCGACGAGGACAACACAGTCGGGGATCAGCCCGGAGGCGCGGCACTTGATGTCGAAGAACTTCTCCATGCCGATGTCGGCTCCGAAGCCGGACTCGGTGACAACGTAGTCGCCCAGCCGCAGGGCCAACTGGTCGGCCAGAATGGAGGAGTTGCCGTGGGCGATGTTGGCGAACGGCCCGGCATGGACAAAGGCGGGCTGCCCTTCCAGCGTTTGCAGCAGGTTGGGGTGCAGCGCGTCCTTCATCAGCACCGTCACCGCGCCGGCCACGCCCAGGTCGTCGAGGGTGATGGGCTTGCCGTCCTTGTTGGTGCCGATGACCGTGCGGCCGGCGCGCTGGCGCAGGTCGCGCAGGGCGCTCTTGTAGTCGGTGCCGTTGACCAGGGCCAGGATGGCCATGATCTCGCTGGCGACGGTGATGTCGAAGCCGGTCTGACGCGGGCGGCCGTCGTCTTCCGGCCCCAGGCCGACCATGACCTTGCGCAGGGCGCGGTCGTTGGTATCCGTTACCCGGTTCCAGGTCAGGCGATAGGGATCGATGTTCAGCCGCGACAGGCCGACCTTGGCCAGCTTCTCGTCGTTCATGCGGTCTTCGTGATACCAGCGGGCATCGATGGCCGCGGCGACGAGGTTGTGGGCGGCGGTGATGGCGTGGATGTCGCCGGTCAGGTGCAGGTTGAAGTCCTCCATCGGGATGACCTGGCTGTAGCCGCCGCCGGCCGCGCCGCCCTTGATGCCGAACGTCGGCCCCATGCTGGGCTGGCGGATGCAGGCGATGGCCTTGTGGCCCAGGACGCCCAGCCCTTGCACCAGGCCGATGCTGGTCGTCGTCTTGCCCTCGCCCAGCGGCGTGGGGGTGATGGCGGTCACGTCGATGTACTTGCCCAGCGGCCGGTCGGCCAGCTTGGGCAGGGTATCGAGGTGGACTTTGGCCTTGGTCTTGCCGAAGTAGATCAGGTCATCTTCGGTCAGGCCCAACTGGGCGGCGACTTCTTTGATGGGTAACGGAGTAGCGGCTTGAGCGATGTCCAGGTCGGACGGGACGGGGGTCAGACGCTTGGCTGCGTGGTTCATAGTTCTCCTAAATGTGGTGCCGACCGCGGCGGTGGCCACTCTAGTGGGGGCGGGCGGCCGGCGGGGAATCGACGCGGGCATTGTATCCCAATCACCAACACCCGCAAAAACAATAGAAAGAAAGCTCACGCAAAGACGCTAAGAAAGCAAAGGCGCAAAGAAGAAAGGCTCACGCAAAGACGCAAGTACGCAAAGTAAGAAACTTCTTATGCTTTGTGCAATCTTTGCGAGTTAATCTTGTCTTTTCCCCTTAGCGCCTTTGCGTGAGCCTCTTTAATCTACCCAATCTGCGGATCGTTAAGCGTGGGCGGGCAGGCCGACGGCGTGGCCGTGGCGCAAGACCTGGAGGTTGGCCTCGATGAGGTGCTGCTTGCTGGCCGGCAGGTGGGCGGCCAGGGCGGCCTCGAGCACCTCCAGCGGCAAGACGGGCCGGGCGGCCAGTAGCGCCCCGACGACGGCCATGTTGAGCATCTTGGGCGTGCCCCACTCCTCGGCGATGGCGTTGGCCGGCACGTAGACCACGTCAATGTCGTCGCGGTGGGATTCACTGGCCACCAGCGAGCTGTTGACGACCAGCAGGCCGCCCGGCTTCACCAGCGGCTCGTACTTGTCGTACGACGGCAGATTGAGGGTCACGGCCACGTCGGGCCGGGCGACGATGGGCGCGCCGATCTCGTCGTCGCCGATGATGACGGTGCAGTGGGCCGTGCCGCCGCGCATCTCCGGGCCGTAGGAGGGAATCCACGACACGAAGCGCCCGGCGTCCATGCCGGCGTAGGCGAGCAGTTGACCGGCAAACAGCGCGCCCTGGCCGCCGAAGCCGGAGATGATGATCGAAGTTTCCATAGTTAAAGTCCCTTTAGGTTCGAAGAGGAACCACAGATTCCGGATTTCCAGATTTCTTGTCAGGCCGGCTTCAACCTATCAGGAGCCGAGTTCATCACGGCTACAGCGCCGGAACCAACTCCAATTGCTCTTCTTGCCTCTCGATGGCCTGGGCGAAGACCTCGCCCAGCCGCCGGATGCCCGTCTCGATGCGCTGCGGGTCGCAGAAGGAGAAGTTGAGGCGCAGGGTGTTGTGGCCGCCGCCGTCGGGGTGGAAGGCCGCGCCGGGCACGTAGGCGACTTTGTGGGCCAGGGCTTCCTTCAGCAGTTCGGCCGCGTCCAGCCCCTCCGGCAGCGTGACCCACAGGAAGAGGCCGCCGTGGGGATACGTCCAATGAACGGCATCGGGGAAGTAGGTCTCCATCGCCGCCAGCATGGCGTCGCGCCGCTCGCGGTAGAGCGAGCGGATGAGCCGCACGTGTGCCCCCAGGAAGTCGCCGCCGCCGCCGGTCAGTATCTCGTGGGCGATCATCTGGTTGAGCGTCGCCGTGTGCAGGTCCATGCCCTGCTTGGCGACGACGCAGCGCTGGACGACCTCCACCGGGGCGACCAGCCAGGCCAGCCGCAGGCCGGGGGCCAGCGTCTTGGAGAAGGTGCTCAGGTAGATGACGTTGCCGCGCATGTAGGCCCGGCCGTTGCCCGGTGTATGCTCGTGGGCGTAGTAGTCGCCGCCGTTGGGCGCGCGCAGGCTGTGGTGCTTCATGCGTTCGGCGTCGATGACCACCAGCGGCGGCAGATGCTCGCCCTCGTAGCGCAATTCGCCGTAGGGGTCGTCTTCGATGATGGGCACGCCGTAGTGGTCGGCGATCTCGATCAGTTGCCGGCGGCGGGCCAGCGACAGGGTGACGCCGCCGGGGTTCTGGAAGTTGGGCAGGATGTACATGAACTTCGGCCCGGCGCACAGGGCCTCTTCCAGCAACTCCACGCGCAGCCCGTCGTCATCGACCGGCACGCTGACGAACTCGGCCTGATAGGCGCGCCAGGCTTGCAGCGCGCCCATGTAGCTCGGCCGCTCGGTCAGGATCAGGTCGCCGGGGTTGATCATGATCTTGCCGATCAGGTCAAGGGCCTGTTGCGAGCCGCTGGTGATCAGCACGTTCTCCGGCGCGGACTCGATGCCGTAGCGGGCCATTTGGGTCACGATCCACTCGCGCAGCGGGCGGTAGCCCTCGGTGGCGCTGTACTGGAGCGCCCGGTCGCCGTGGCGCGAGAGGACGCGGTCGGCCGCGTCGCGGAAGGCGTTGACCGGGAACACCTCCGGCGCGGGCATGCCGCCGCCGAAGGAGATGATGTCGGGATTCTCCGTCAATTTGAGCAGCTCGCGGATGGTGGAGGCGCTCATCCATTGCATGCGTTGGGCGCAGCGCTGGTTCCAGAGGGTTGTCATTGAGGCTTGCTCCTTGTGTCCTAGAAACCGAGTTTCTTCTGAGAAACTCGGTTTCTAATTTGGCCTACTTGCGGGCCGGGGCCAGTTCCGGGGCGACCTTGTAATCCCCCAGTGGGTAGGTGGGGATCATGCTGTCGCGCACCCATTGCAGCGAGTCGGCCGGGTTCATGCCCCAGTTGGTGGGGCAGGTTGAGAGCAGTTCGACGACGCTGAAGCCCAGTCCCAGCCGTTGGGCCTCGAAGGCGGTGCGGATGGCTTTCTTGGCCTGGATGATGTGGCGGGCGTCGTGGAGGCTGCGGCGGACGGCGTAGGCCGTGCCGTCCATCTGGGCCAGCAGTTCGGCCATGCGCACCGGCGCGCCGCACATGCGCAAATCGCGGCCGAAGGGCGACGAGGTCGTCACCTGGCCGGGCAAGGACGTGGGGGCCATCTGGCCGCCGGTCATGCCATAGACGGCGTTGTTGATGAAGATGGTGGTGATCTTCTCGCCGCGGGCGGCCACGTGCATGATCTCACCCATGCCGATGGAGGCCAGGTCGCCGTCGCCCTGGTAGGTGAAGACGATCTTGTCGGGGTGAACGCGCTTGACGCCGGTGGCCATCGCCGGGGCGCGGCCGTGGGCGGCTTCGCACGAGTCGACCTCGAAGTAGTTGTAGGCGAAGACGGAGCAGCCGACGGAGGCGACGAGAATGGTGTCCTCGCGGATGCCCAGTTCGTCGATGACCTCGGCCACCAGGCGGTGGGCGATGCCGTGGGTGCAGCCGGGGCAGTAGTGGGTATAGACGTCGGTCAAGGCCTGCGGCCGTTGGTAGACAAGCTCCTCGCAGCGCGCCTCGGCCGGGACTAACTCGATATGCTCATTGACGGACAGAACGGCCATGACGTGCCTCCGTTAGAATGCGTGGCGAAACGACCGCGTACTGGCGGCGAATCTCAGCTTCGATCTCTTCCGGCAAAGGAATGATGCCGCCCATGCGGCCGTAGAACGGCACGGGCGCGCGCCCGGCGATGGCCTCGCGCACGTCGTGGAGCATCTGCCCGGCGTTCATCTCCACCACCAGGAAGGAGCGCACCGAGGGGATGCGCTTGGCCAGGCGGCTCAGTTCCTTCTCCGGGAAGGGCCACAGGCTGATGGGCCGGAAGAGGCCGACCGGCAGCCCCGCGGCGCGCAACCGGCGCACGGCCGTCTTGGCCACCCGCGCCGCCGTGCCGAAAGCGACGACGACGATCTCGGCGTCGTCCACGCCTATCTCTTCATAGCGCACTTCACTGGCCTGCTCGATCTGGCGCAGCTTGGCCTGCAACTCGATGTTCATCGCCTCCAGTTGCTCCGCGCCCATGAACAGCGAACTGATGACGTTGTGGGGCCGCCCCTTAGCCCCGGTGACGGCCCACTCCGGCCGCTTCTCCGCCAGGGGGCGCATCTCCGGCAGCTCGGCCGGCTCCATCATCTGGCCGATGGCCCCGTCGGCGACGACGAAGACCAGCGTGCGGTACTTCTCGGCCAGGTCGAAGGCCAGCACGGTCAGGTCGATGCTCTCCTGGACGGTGGACGGGGCGAGGACGATGGGGTGAAAGTCGCCGTGGCCGGCGGTCTTGGTCACCTGATTGTAGTCGGCCTGGCTGGGCTGGATGTTGCCCAGGCCCGGCCCGCCGCGCATCACGTCAACCACCACAGCCGGCACGTTGGAGCCGGCTATGTAGCTGAAGCCCTCCTGCATCAGGCTGATGCCGGGGCTGCTGGACGAGGTCATGACCTTGGCCCCGGCGGCGGCGGCGCCATAGACCATGTTGACGGCGGCGACTTCGCTCTCCGCCTGCAAGAAGACGCGGTCCAGCTCGACCATGCGCCGCGCCATGTGCTCCAGGAGTTCGGTCTGGGGGGTGATGGGGTAGCCGAAGTACGCCTCGCAGCCGGCGCGAATGGCCGCTTCGGCGATGGCGACGTTGCCCTTCAATAGTTGCTTGCTCATGTCACACCGCCTCCTGGGCCAGCGTCGCGGGCTGATGGCCGGCGCGCGCCGGGGCCGGCGCCGCGCGTCCATTGCTCGCCTTGGCGCGGTCGGCCGCCTTGGGCACAGCCGCCTTCGGCACAACGTCGCGGTAGACGGTAATGCAGCCATCGGGGCAAACCGTGGCGCACAGGGCGCAGCCGGTGCAGTTGTGAGCGGGGTCCAACAGGACGACCGGCCGGTAGCCTTTGGCATTCAGCTCCTCGGCCAGGGCCAGCACGTCCTGCGGGCAGGCGTCGCGACACAACTCGCAGCCCTTACACCGCTCGATGTCGATCACAACTCTTCCAGTTGCCATCTAGAGAACCTCCGGTGGGAATGGGAAATAGTCCTGGCGTTTCGCAGTATATCTGGGGCGTCCGGGGGGAAATGGCCCGCGCCCCGTTATTCTCGATTCCTGAGTGTGCAACGGTTTGTCAACGAACGGGAACGCCAGGCTAGAGTTACGGTCCACTATCAGTATGACACAGATGGGCCGCCGACTGTAGTGACGAATAGCAGGCGAAAGGGTGAAGATCGTCACCTGTTTGAAAGAGAGGCCGTGTTATGCTCTACTGGATTGGTCGGTTACGCTGGCCTGTGGCGCGTAAGACAGTTCGCTTCAGCCGCGCCGGCTCGTTTCGTGACCTTTGTCAGCCCAGAAGATTACATTAGACACTCCCCCGCGACCGGGTTCCGGCTACACTGTGTGGTAGTCAGGCCTTGTCGCCGGCTAAGAGGAGAGAAAATCATGGAATTCGGCATACCCAAAGAGGTACGCGATCTGGAGTCGCGTGTCGGCCTGACCCCGGCCGGAGTGTCGTCGCTCGTCCGTCGTGGTCATACAGTCTACGTAGAAAAGAGCGCCGGTGTGGCCGCCGGCTTCAGTGATGAGACCTACCGCCACAGCGGGGCAAATATCGTCTACTCGGCGGCCGAGGTCTATGGTCGCTCCGACGTCGTCATCAAGGTGACGCGACCCACGGCCGCTGAGCACAGCCTCTTCCGGCCCGGCCAAACGATCATCGCTTTCCTACACATGGCCGTTGCCTCGCCCGACTTTCTGGCGGCGCTGCGGCAGCACGAGATCACCGCCATTGCCTATGAGATGATCGAGGCCCCCAACGGCGATCGGCCGATCCTGGTGCCCATGAGCGAGGTTGCCGGGCGGCTGGCCCCGGTCATCGCCGGGCGGCTGCTGATGACCCCCGGCGGCGGGCGCGGCACACTGCTCAGCGGCATCCCCGGCGTGCCCCGCGGCGTGGCGGCCATCATCGGCGGCGGCGTGCTGGGAACCAACGCCGCTCGCGCCTTCCTGAACATGGGTGCGCAGGTCGTCGTGCTGGATAGCGAAGTCCAGCGCTTGCAGCACATGGATGAGATGCTCAACGGCCGGGTGACGACCATGCTGTCGACAAACTACAATCTGAAGCGGGTGACGGAGTTCGCCGACGTTCTCGTGGGTGCGGTCCTGACGCCCGGCCGGCGCGCGCCCATCCTCATCACGCAGGAGATGATGCAGCGCATGCGCCCCGGCGCGGTCTTCCTCGACTTCTCGATCGACCAGGGCGGCTGCTCCGAGACGAGCCGGCCGACCACCCTACGCGATCAGACCTACGTGGTAGACGGCGTCATCCACTTCTGTGTGCCCAATGTGACCGCGGCTGTGGCGCGCACGACGAGTTACGGTCTGACCAACTCGATCCTGCCCTATCTGTTCGGCCTCGGTGAGCATGGGGTTCTGGGCATGCTCGACCAGCAGCCGTCGCTGGCCACGGGTATCAATCTCTATCAGGGCAAGTTGGCCCACCGCGAACTGGCCCAGGCGCTGGGGCGCGAAGTGGAAATCGCCCTGCCGCACGTCAATAATCCCGCCGCCGCCGGTCATGCCGGCAACGGTATCCAGGGAGGTGGAAGGTGAATTGGGAGACGATCTACCGTCGCAAGGTGACGGATGCGGCCAGCGCCCTGTCATGTATCGAATCGGGGAACCGGCTCTACGTCGGCGGCGCCGGCGGCCCGGCGGTCCTCATCGATGGGCTGTGCGCGCGCGCCCCGGAATTGCGCGACGTTGAGTTGATTCATATTCTGACTTTTATCGAAGCGCCCTACGTCGATCCGAAGTACGAAGGCTCTTTCCGCGACAATTCGCTGTTCATCGGCCACAATGTCCGCAAGGCTGTCCAGGAAGGGCGGGCCGACTTCACGCCCATCTTCCTGTCGGAGATTCCGGGCTTGTTCCAGCGCAAGATTCTGCCGATCGACGTGGCCCTCGTCTCGCTGTCGCCGCCGGACGAGCACGGCTTTTGCAGCTACGGCGTCGAAGTGGGCACGACCAAGCCGGCGGCCGATTCGGCGCGAGTCATCATCGCCGAAGTCAACCGCCAGATGCCGCGCACGCTGGGCGACAGCTTCATCCACGTCAGCCGCCTGAACGCCATCGTGGAGACAGACTACCCGTTGCCGGAGGCGGTGCAGGGCAAGAGCGCAGCCGAGTATCTGCGCATTGGTCAGATCATCGCCGAGATGATCCCCGACGGGGCGACGCTCCAGATGGGTATCGGCAGCCTGCCCGACGCGGTGCTGGCCAATCTGGGCAGCCACAAAGAGCTGGGCATCCATACGGAGTTGTTCTCCGACGGTGTCGTGCAGCTTTTTGAGGATGGTGTGATCACGTGCAGCCGCAAGACCTTCCATCCAGGCAAGATGATCGCCGGCTTCTTGTTTGGTTCGCAACGACTCTACGACTTCGTGGACAACAACCCCATCGTGGAGCTACACCCGACGGAGTACGTCAACGACCCATTCAACATCGCCCAGAACGATAACATGGTGGCTATCAACGCCGCCCTGCAAGTCGATCTGACCGGGCAGGTGTGCGCCGACTCCATCGGGCCGGTGTTCTATAGCGGTGTCGGTGGGCAGTTGGACTTCATCCGTGGCGCGGCGAAATCGAAAGGTGGCTTGCCCATCATCGCTCTGCCGTCGACGGCCAAGGGCGACACCATCAGCCGCATCTCGCCGCTGCTGCCCGAAGGCTCGGGCGTGACGACGACGCGCAACGACGTGCACTATATCGTCACCGAGTGGGGCGTGGCCGACCTCTACGGCAAGAGCATCCGCCAGCGGGCGCGGGCGCTCATCGAAATCGCCCACCCCAACTTCCGCGACGAACTGACCTACGCGGCGCGCAAGCTGGGCTATTTGTAGGAAGAGCTCACGCAAAGGACGCCAAGGAAGCAAAGAGCGCAAAGAAATCTCTTCTTTGCGCTCTTTGCTTCCTTGGCGTCCTTTGCGTGAGCTTCTTTTCTTAAGCCTTCTAAGCTTAGGCTCCGGTTCCTCGGTCGTGTCCTTGCGCCCCGTCCAGCTTGGCCGCAGGTAGATGAACCAGTAGACCAGGCCGACCATCAGTGCCCCGCCGATGATGTTGCCGATGGTGACCGGCAACAGGTTGGCGACGAAGAAGTTCGACCAGGTGACGTTGCCGAAGTCGGCCGCCGTCTTGCCGATGTTGGTCCAGAACGACTCCGGCGCGCCGTTCTTGATGAACAGGGCGACGGGGATGAAGTACATGTTGGCGATGCTGTGCTCGAAGCCGGCGGCCACGAAGGCGCTGATGGGGAACAGGATCGACAGGATGCGGTCGGTCGTCGTCCGCGCGCTCATGCACAGCCAGACGGCCATGCACACCAGTGCGTTGCAGAAGATGCCCAGCACGACGGCCTGGGTGAAGCCCAGGCCGACCTTGGCGTTGGCGATGGTCAGCGCTTGCAGGCCGACCGCCCCCTGGCCGAAAGCGAACTGGCCGCTTAGATACATGCCGTAGGCGGTCAAAATGGCCCCGACGAAGTTGCCGACGTAGACGATGACCCAGTTGCGCAGCAGCTTGCCGGTCGAGACCTTGCGGCTGGCCCAGGCCATGACGATAAGATTGTTGCCGGTGAACAGTTCGGCCCCGGCGACGACGACCAGGATAAGGCCCAGGCAAAAGGCGAAGCCGCCCACCAGGCGGGCGATGCCGTAGGCCAACACGCCCGACGCGCCGGCGGTGACGGTGGTCATGAAGACCGCGCCCAGGGCGATGAACGCCCCGGCCAGCACGGCCAGAGCCATCATGCGGAACGGGCCGAGGTTGGCCTTGCTGACGCCGATATTCTCGGCTTTTTTGGCCATCTCCGGCGGCAACAGCGAATCAAGCGTAATCGGGGGGGGAGTGAGTTGGGACATGAATACCTCTTTCTAAGATTAGGGATTAGGGGTTAGGGATTAGGGATTAGGGGATTAGAAGGTTCGGTGTCTCTGCCGATTCCTAATTCGTAATTCCTAATTCCCAATTTCTCAATCTGCACGGCGCAGACTTTATATTCAGGGATTTTGGCCGTCGGGTCGACGGCATCGATGGTCAGCAGGTTGGTGGCCGACTCGGCGTAGTGGAAGGTCATGAAGACCATGCCCGGCGACGAGCGGCGCGTCAGACGGGCGGCGGCGACGACGCAGCCGCGGCGCGACGTGACGCGCAGCGGGTCGCCCTCGGCCACGCCCAGCCGCGCGGCGTCGTCCGGGTGTATCTCGGCCTCGGCCTCCGGGGCGATCTCTTCCAGCCCCGGCGAGCGGCGCGACATCGTGCCGCCGTGCCAGTGGAAGAGGATGCGGCCGGTGGTCAGCAGGAACGGGAACTGCTCGTCGGGCAGCTCGGCCGGCGGCCGATACTCCAGGGCGCAGAACAGCCCCTTGCCGCGGGTGAACTTACCGACGTGGAGCACGGGCGTGCCGGGGTGCTCGGCCGTGGGGCAGGGCCACTGGATGCCGCCGCGCTCCAGCCGCTCGTAGGTGATGCCGGCGTACTGCGGCGTGACGGTGGCCATCTCGGCGAAGATGTCGGCCGGGCCATCGTACTGCCACGGCGCGCCCAGCCGTTGGGCCAGATCGAGGGTGATGGCCCAGTCGGGCCGGGCCGCGCCGGGCGGCTCGATGGCCGGGCGGATGAGCTGCACCCGCCGCTCGGTGTTGGTGAAGGTGCCCAGCTTCTCGGCGAAGCCAGCCGCGGGCAGCACCACGTCGGCCATTTGCGCCGTCTCATTGGGGAAGAGGTCTTGCACCACCAGGAACTCGACCGCGTCCAGCCCCTCGACCACGTGGGTCAGGTTCGGGTCGGACAGCATGGGGTTCTCGCCCATGATGAAGATGGCCCGAATGTCGCCCTTGAGCGCGCCGTGGATGATTTCGGTCACCGTCAGCCCTGGCTTGGCCCCGAACGTCTCGAAGGGCACGCCCCAGCCGGCGGCGAACTTGCGGCGGATGGCCTCGTCGGCCACGGCCTGGTAGCCGGGGAAGACGTTGGGCAGCCCGCCCATGTCGCACGCGCCCTGGACGTTGTTCTGGCCGCGCAGGGGGTTGAGGCCGGTGGCCGGGCGGCCGATGTGGCCGGCCAGCAGGGCCAGGTTGCTGCACGCCTTGACGTTGTCCGTGCCCGTGGTGTGCTGGGTGATGCCCATGGCCCAGAAGATCATCGCGTTGCGGGCGTGGGCATAGAGGTAGGCGGCGTCGACGATGTCCTGCGCCGGCACGCCGGAGATGGCCTCGGCCCGTTCCGGCGTCCAGTCGGCCACGGACGCGGCAAAGGCGTCGAAGCCCTCGGTGCGCTCTTCGATGAAGTTGAGGTTGGTCAGGTTGTCGCGGATGATGACGTGGGCGATGGCGTTGAGCACGGCCACGTCCGTCCCCGGCCGCTGGCGCAGGTGGAGCGTAGCAAAGTTGGCCAGCTCGATCTCGCGCGGGTCGAGCAGGATGAGGCGCGCGCCGAACTTGCGCACCGCCCGCTTCATCTCCAGGCCGATGATGGGATGGGCTTCGGTGGTGTTGGAGCCGGTGACGAACAGCAGGTCGGCGTCAACGATGTTGGCGATGGCGTCGGTCATCGCCCCGGAACCGAGGGTCGCGGCCAGACCGGCCACGCTGCTGCTGTGTCAGAGACGGGCGCAGTGGTCGACGTTGTGCGTCCCGACCACCGCGCGGGCCAGCTTCTGTACGAGGTAGTTCTCCTCGTTGGTGCACTTGGCCGAGAGGAGGAAGGCGATGCTGTCGGGGCCGTGGGCGTCGCGGATGGCCCGCAGCCGGCCGGCCACGTGGTCGAGGGCGGCGTCCCAGGTCGTCGCGTGCCGGGCGGCGAACGGTTCGCCCCGGTCGTGGCGCAGCAGGGGCGCGGTCAGCCGGTCGGGGGCGTGGATGAAGTCGAAGCCGAAGCGCCCCTTGACGCACAGGTTGCCGCGGTTGACGGGGCTGTCGAAGCGGCCGTTGACACGGTAGAGCAGCCCATCCTTGACGTGCAGGTCGATCTGGCAGCCGACGCCGCAGTAGGGGCAGGTGGTCTGGACAACGCGATCGGGTTGAATCATGTAATCCTCCATCGGCCTGCCCGGACGGATGATCCCCCACGGGTGCAGCCCACCTATCATAGGGGGATGCGCCGCCATTCCCTTAGTGATAAGGCCTCACAATGCTGGTGACGAATGTCATATGATGGGGAGGAAAATCGGGTGACGTTTGGTACTGGAGATAGATCGCCCATTTTGAGTATGCTGCATTCTGGCGGCGCATAGGCGTGGCCATCATTGTCGTCCCGTGGGGCGAACTGAGGAGAGTAACAATGGCAACTGAGAAATGGGTCGTCGTGGGCCGGAAGGAGTGCGATCTGATCAACCAGCAGGTCGAACTGCGCGAGCAGCGCGTCTACCCGACGGCCGACTTCCTGCGGCAGTTCGCCGCGCCCTATCGCGTGCGCGCCTGCCTGTGCACGGCCGCCGTGGAGTGCAACATGGCCGGCATCGCCTGCAAGTGGGCGTTCAACGCGCCGGATACGGATCGCTTCTAGCACGGTGCATCCCACTTTCGGGAGCATCCCACTTTCTTGAGTGGGTTGCACCTTCTTAGCAGGGGAGCAGGGGCGAGAAGAACGTGCGACGCACCTCGGAAGGTGCCACGCACGAAGAGCTGGAGGGGGAGCCGACCACCTCTGCGGCGGGGCTACTAGGAAAACAGAAAAGGCTCTGGGGTTTCCCCTCAGAGCCTTTTCTGCTTAGATCACACCGAAATCGGAAACGGTGACAACGAAACCCAAAGTTAGCGGAACGTCGGCGTATAGCTGCGGACGATCTGGATGTAGTTGGCGCGCTCGAAGGCGGCCGGGGCAGCGACGTTGATCTGGCTCAGGCTGCCGTGTAGCTCTTCGAGCGACTGGTACTCACGCTCCTCCAGCCACAGCGACATCTCTTTGAGAATCTCGCCGAAGCGGCCGATGCCGTTCTTGAGAATCTCCGACGTCATCATGGCCACATTGGCCCCGGCAGCGACGGCCTTCAGCGCGTCCTGGCCAGTGTGGACGCCGGTGGTCAGGGCCATGTCGGCCTGGATGCGGCCGTAGAGGATGGCGATCCAGCGCAGCGGCAGGCGCATCTCATCCGACTGGCTGAGGTGCAGATTGGGCACGACCTCCAGGTTTTCCAGGTCAAGGTCGGGCTGATAGAAGCGGTTGAAAAGCACCAGGCCGTCGGCCCCGGCTTCGGTCAGGCGCAGCATCATGTTGGGCGTGGCGCTAAAGTAGGGGCTGAGCTTGACGGCGATGGGGATGTCGATGGAGGCGCGTACGTCGCGGACGAGATTGAGATAGATGTCCTCGACTTCGGCGCTGGATAGGTCGAGGCGGGTGGGGACGTAGTAGATGTTGAGTTCCAGGGCGTCGGCCCCGGCCCCTTCCATCTCCTTCGCGTAGCGAATCCAGCCGCCGGTCGAGACGCCGTTGAGGCTGGCGATGACCGGGATATTGACCGCCTGCTTGGCGCGGAAGATGTGCTCCAGATAGGCGTCGGGGCCGATGGCCCGGTAGGCGGGCGCTTCAGGGAAGTAGGTCAGCGCCTCGGCGAAGCTCTCCGTGCCGTCGCTCAGGTAGCGGTCGAGGGCGTGGCTCTCCTGGTTGATCTCTTCCTCGAAGAGGGAGTAGAGCACCACGGCCGACGCGCCGGCGTCTTCCATGCGCCGCAGGTTGGCCAGTTCGCGGCTCAGCGGCGAGGGCGAGGCGACCAGCGGGTTCTTCAGTTCCAAACCCAGGTAAGTTGTTCTCAGGTCCATTGTCTTCTCCTTGTTGAGAGAACTAACCGCAGATTTCGCAGATTACGCAGATTTCCGTTCTGGAATCTGCGTAATCTGCGTAATCTGTGGACGCTCTTTCTTACTCGCCCACCTTGTCGCCGGCGGCCAGGCGCTGGTAGGTCTTCCAACGCTCGGCCACGTCGCCCTTGGCCAGCTTCAGCAGCCGGTCGGCCGCTTCGGGGTTGCTCTGCTGCAACATGCGGTAGCGGCCTTCGCGGTAGATGTACTTATCCAGCGCCAACGATGGCGCTTTCGAGTCCAGTTGGAACGGGTTGTGCGCGTGGCCGTTGTGCGCGGCTGCGCCGCTCGGGCCGGCGGGCACGGCCGGCGCGCCGGTGGCGCTGGGCGCGCCCGTGTCGTTGGTCGCGGTCGCCTCGACCGGCGTGTGGGCCAGTTCGGGGTTGTAGCGGTAGAGCACCCAGTGGCCGGAGTCGACGGCCGCCTGCTGCTGCTCCAGGCCGAACTTCATGTCGTAGCCGTGGGCGATGCAGTGGCTATAGGCGATGATGAGCGACGGGCCATCGTAGGCTTCTGCCTCCAGCAAGGCCTGCACCGTCTGCTTGTCGTTGGCCCCGAAGGCCACGCGGGCGACGTAGACGTTGCCGTAGGACATGGCCAGCAGGCCCAGGTCCTTCTTCGGCAGCGGCTTGCCGGCCGCGGCGAACTTGGCCACCGCGCCGCGCGGCGTCGACTTCGACATCTGGCCGCCGGTGTTGGAGTAGACCTCCGTATCCAGCACCAGGATGTTGACGTTGCGGCCGGAGGCCAGCACGTGGTCGAGACCGCCGTAGCCGATGTCGTAGGCCCAGCCGTCGCCGCCGATGATCCAGACGCTCTTCTTCACCAGCGCGTCGGCCTTGCTCAGCAGGTCCGACAGCGCCGGCTTGAGCGCTTCCATCTTCGGGTCGGCGTCGGCCAGCATCGCTTGCAGGCGCTCCTTCAACAGTTGCACGTGCCGGCGCTGGACCAGGATGTCGGTCTCCGTCACCTGGTCGTTGTAGAGGATGTTGTGGGCCAGCTCAGAGCCGATGACTTCGCGCAGATTGCGCAGCGTGTTGGTCGTCGCGTCGAGGCGCTGGTCGAGGGCCACGCGCATACCCAGGCCAAACTCGGCGTTGTCTTCAAACAGCGAGTTGGACCAGGCCGGGCCGCGCCCCTCGGCGTTCTTGGCCCACGGGGTGGTGGGCAAGTTGCCGCCGTAGATGGACGAGCAGCCGGTGGCGTTGGCCACAACCATGCGGTCGCCGAACAACTGCGTGACCAGCTTCAGGTAGGGTGTCTCGCCGCAGCCGGCGCAAGCGCCGGAGAACTCGAACAGCGGCTCCAACAACTGGTTGTACTTGACCTGGTTGAGCGGCACTTCCGTCCGCTCAACGTTGGGCAGCTTCTGGAAGAAGTCCCAGTTGGCGCGCTCCTGCTCGCGCACGGCCGGCGTATAGTCAATCATATTGATGGCCTTATACTTCGGCTGGCGCTTGTTCTTGACCGGGCAGACTTCGTAGCACAGGGTGCAGCCGGTGCAGTCCTCGACCGAGGGCTGCAACGTGTAGACCATGTCCTTGTACTCTTTGAAGCGCGCCGGGGTTGACTTGAACGCTTCGGGCGCATTCTCCAGGTTGGCCGGGTCGTAGATCTTCAGGCGAATGACGCCGTGGGGGCAAACCAGGGCGCACTTGCCGCACTGGATGCAGATCTCTTTGTCCCACTCCGGCACTTCCGTGGCGATGTTGCGCTTCTCCCACTGCGTTGTGCCGGTGGGGTAGGTTCCGTCCACGGGCAGGGCGCTGACGGGCAGCGTGTCACCCAGGCCGGCCATCATCGGCGCGGTGACGTTCTGAATGAACATCGGCGCGTGGCTGGCGACGACGGGCGGCATGGTGAACGTGCTGCTGACCATTGCCGGAACCGTCACCTCGTGCAGATGGGACAGCGAGGCGTCGACGGCGGCGTAGTTCTGCTCGACGACCGTCTCGCCGCGCTTGCCGTAGGTCTTGGCAATGGCTTCCTTGATCTCGGCGATGGCCCGCTCGCGCGACAGCAGCGGCACGGACGTGGCCCCTTCGATGAGAGCGAAGAAGCACGTCTGCATGACGGTGTTGATGCGCCGGCCCATGTTGGTCTGGTCGGCCACGGCCAGGGCATCGACGACGTAGAAGTGCAGTCCCTTGTCGATGATGGCCTGCTGCGCCTCTTGCGGCAGATAGTCCCACACCTCATCCGGCCCATAGGGGCTGTTGAGGAGGAACGTCGCCCCCGGCTGGGCCAGCTTGAGCATGTCGAAGCGCTCCAGGAAGCCGAACTGATGGCAGGCGACGAAGTTGGCGCGGCTGATCAGGTAAGGCGAGTGGAACGGCCGCGGCCCGAAGCGCAGATGCGACACGGTGACCGAGCCGGACTTCTTCGAGTCGAGCACGAAGTAGCCCTGGGCGTAGTTGGGCGTGTTCTCGCCGATGATCTTGATCGAGTTCTTGTTCGCGCCGACCGTGCCGTCGGAGCCGAGGCCGAAGAAGACGGCCCGCACCACGTCGTCGGATTCGGTGGAGAAGTTCTCGTCGTAGGCCAGGCTGGTGTGGGTCACGTCGTCGTTGATGCCGACCGTGAAGTGGTTCTTCATAACCGGCTTGGCCAGTTCGTCGTAGACGGCCTTGATCATCGGCGGCGTGAACTCCTTCGATGACAGGCCATAGCGACCACCGATGACGCGGGGCATGACGGCGAACGGCGCGCTGCCGTCGGCGACGTGCTCGACCAGGGCCGAGACGACGTCGAGGTACAGCGGCTCGCCGATGGATCCCGGCTCCTTGCAGCGGTCGAGCACGGCGATGGACTTGGTCGTGGGCGGCAGGGCGTTGACGAAGGCGGCGGTGTCGAACGGCCGGTAGAGCCGCACCTTCACCGCGCCGATCTTCTCGCCGCGCGCGGCCAGATAGTCGACCGTCTCTTCGACCGCCTCGGCCCCCGAACCCATGAGCACGATAACGCGCTCGGCGTCGGGCGCGCCGATGGTGTCGAACAGGTTGTACTGGCGGCCGGTCAACTCGGCGAAGTTGTCCATCGTCTGCTGAACGATGCCGGGGCAGTCGATGTAGTACGGGTTGGCGCTCTCGCGGGCCTGGAAGTAGACGTCGGGGTTCTGGGCCGTGCCGCGCATGACGGGATGATCGGGCGACAGGGCGCGGTCGCGGTGGGCGCGAACGAGGTCGTCGTTGATCATGGCCCGCATGACGGCTTCGCTGATGGGCGCAATCTTGTTGATTTCGTGCGAAGTGCGGAAGCCGTCGAAGAAGTGAATGAACGGCACGCGGGCGCGCAGGGTGGCCGAGTGGGCGATGAGGGCCATGTCCATCGCTTCCTGCACCGAGTTGGAGCAGAGCAGGGCAAAGCCGGTATTGCGCGTAGCCATCACGTCGCTGTGGTCGCCGAAGATGGACAGCCCCTGGGCCGCCAGCGAACGGGCGGCCACGTGGAAGGTGGTCGCGGTTAGCTCGCCGGCGATCTTGAACATATTGGGGATCATGAGCAGCAGGCCCTGCGAGGCGGTGAAGGTTGTTGTCAGTGCGCCCGTTTGCAGCGCGCCATGGACGGCCCCGGCCGCGCCGCCTTCCGACTGCATCTCAATGACCAGGGGCACAGCGCCCCAGATGTTGGTGTCGCCGTGGGCCGAGTACTGGTCGGCCAACTCGCCCATGCCCGAAGAGGGCGTGATCGGGTAGATGGCGATCACCTCGTTGACTTTGTGGGCGACAAGGGCCGTAGCCTCATTGGCGTCGATGGTGATCATATTCGTTGTCATAGCGTTCCCTACAACAGTTGACAGTTGTCAGTTGACAGTTATCAGTTTTCAGACTGGATACTGATTACTGACAACTGATCACTGACAACTGTCAACTGACAACTAACAACTATCTTCTTACTTGCTCTTCTTCTCGGCCAGCGCCGCATGGGCCGCCGCCAGACGGGCGATCGGCACACGGAACGGCGAGCAGGAGACGTAGTTGAGGCCGATCTGGTGGCAGAAGGCGATGGTCTTGGGGTCGCCGCCGTGCTCGCCACAGATGCCGACCTCGAGGTCGGGCCGGGTCTTGCGACCCATTTCGACGGCCATCTTCATCAGCTTGCCCACGCCGGCCACGTCGAGCGTGCCGAACGGGTTCTCTTCCAGGATGTTGCGCTGCTGGTACTCGACCAGGAAGCCGGCCTCGGCGTCGTCGCGCGAGATGCCGAAGGTGGTCTGGGTCAGGTCGTTGGTGCCGAAGGAGAAGAACTGGGCGATCTCGGCGACCTCGTCGGCCGTCAGAGCGGCGCGCGGGATCTCGATCATCGTCCCGAACTTGTAGTTCACCTGGACACCTTGCTCTTCCATGACTTCCTTGGCCACGGCTTCGAGTGCTGTCTGCTGCACCTTGAGTTCATTGACGTGGAAGATCAGCGGGATCATGACCTCGGGTTGAACGTCAATGCCGTCCTTCTGGCACTGGCAGGCGGCCTCGAAGATGGCCCGCACCTGCATCTTGGTCAGTTCGGGGATGATGATGCCCAGACGGACGCCGCGCGTGCCCAGCATCGGGTTCTGCTCGCGCAGGGCCTCGACGCGCTCCAGGTAAGCCTGCTTCACGCGGATTTCCGACAGCGCTTCGTCGATCTCGCTCAGGGTGTGGAAGTGCTGCAACTGCACCTTCAGGTCGGCCAGACGCTGCACCAGTTCCTCGTAGGAGGGCAGGAACTCGTGGAGAGGCGGGTCGATGAGGCGGATGATGACCGGCTGGCCGTCCATGGCGCGGAACAGGCCGTCGAAGTCGCCGCGCTGCAAGGGCAGCAGCTTGTCGAGGGCTTCGTTGCGCTCGGTGACGTTCTTGGCCATGATCATGTTCTGGACGATGGGCAGGCGCTCCGTCTCGAAGAACATGTGCTCGGTGCGGCAGAGGCCGATGCCCTGGGCGCCGTACTCGCGGGCGCGCTGCGCGTCGCGCGGGTAGTCGGCGTTGGCCCAGACGCCCAGCGTGCGGACCTCGTCGGCCCAGCCGAGCAGCTTGATCAGGTAGGCGTTCTTGATGTCCGGCACGACGGTCGGAATCTGGCCCAGGTAGACGTGGCCCAGATTGCCGTCGAGCGAAATCCAGTCGCCTTCCTTGACCGTCAGTTCGCCGATGACCATCTGGCGCAGGTCGAGGTCGATCTCCAGTTCCATGACGCCGACAACGGCCGGCTTGCCGAACTGGCGGGCGACGAGGGCGGCGTGGCTGGTGCGTCCGCCGCGGCTGGTCAGAATGCCCTGCGCGGCCAACATGCCGTGCACGTCATCGGGCTTCGTCTCCGGGCGGACCATGATGACCTTGCGGCCGTCTTCCTTGGCCCAACGCTCGGCAGTGTCGGCGTCGAAGGCGATCATGCCGACGGCCGCGCCGGGGGAGACGTTCAAGCCGGAGGCGATCTTCTTGGAGGCCTTCAGCGCTTCGCGGTCGAGTTGCGGGTGCAGGAAGAAGTCGACCTGGGCCGGCTTCACACGCCATACAGCCTCTTCCTTGGTGATGAGGCCTTCTTCGACCATGTCCACGGCGATCTTGACTTCGGCCTGGGCGGTGCGCTTGCCGTCGCGGGTTTGCAGCAACCAGAGCTTGCCATTCTCGATGGTGAACTCCATGTCCTGCATGTTGCGGTAGTGCTTCTCCAGCTTGCCGGCGATGGTCAGGAACTCGTTGTAGGCGGCCGGCATGATGTCGTTCAACTCTTGCAGCGGCTGCGTCTGGCGGATGCCGGCGACCACGTCTTCGCCCTGGGCGTTGACGAGGAAGTCGCCTTCCGGCTCCTTCTCGCCGGTGGAGGCGTCGCGCGACATGGCCACGCCGGTGGCCGAGTTGTTACCGATGTTGCCGTAGACCATCGTCTGAATGTTGACGGCCGTGCCCAGATCGTGGGCGATGCCGGCGGCGTTGCGATAGTCAATGGCCCGGCGGCCGTTCCACGACTTGAAGACCGCTTCCGTGGCCAGCTTCAGTTGCTCATACGGGTCGATCGGGAAGTCGCTACGGGTGAAGGTGCGATAGATTTCCTTGAAGCGACGAGTGACCACTTCCCAGTCCTGGGCCTTCAGTTCGGAGTCGGTTTTGACGCCGGCCAACTCGCGGCGGGAGGTAATGACGACTTCGAAGGCCTCGTCCGGCACGCCCATGACGACGCTACCGAACATCTGGATGAGGCGGCGATAGAGGTCGAAGACGAAGCGGCGGTCGTTGGTCAGCCGAGCCATCGTCTCGGCGATCTCGTCGTTGAGGCCGATGTTGAGGACGGTGTCCATCATGCCGGGCATGGAGAACTTCGCGCCGGAACGGCAGGAGACGAGCAACGGATTGTCCGTGCCGCCGAACGTCTTGCCGGTCAGCTTCTCGATCTCCTTAACGGCGGCCAATTCCTGCTCCCACATTCCGGGCGGGAAGTTGTTGCCCTCGGCCAGATAGGCGTTGCAGGCTTCGGTCGAGACGGTGAAGCCGGGGGGGACGGGGATGCCCTGGCGGGTCATGTCCATCAGACCGGCGCCCTTGCCGCCCAACAGGGCGCGTACGCCGTCCCAGCTACCGCCAACGGCGGCTTCGGCTTCTTTGACTTCGCCGAACAGATAGACCCACTTCTTGTTCGTGGGCTGCGGTTTGTAACCATTGCCGCCGGCTTGCGCGGCGACAGTTGGTGTCTTGAGTTGTTCCGACATGAGTGATCTCCTTGAGAAGAGTGATGGCCCGCGGAGCCACCAGGCGGCCGCGGCATCTATTGGTTTTCGTTGTCAATCCGTGACCATTCTAAGGATTACGTGGTCCGTTGGTTAGTGACAGATTGCACCTGTATGAGTGACAAAAGTCATAGGTGACGGCGCGGCGGCCGGATGTACCTCTGTTGAGCGCCTTTGGTGCGCGGAAAGTGGCCCTGTTTTGTCCGTGGGCCTGCTTTGGCTATACTTATGGTTATATGACTCAGATGCTGCGCCTGATGCTCGTTGATGACCACGAAGTTGTACGCCTGGGCATGCGCGCCCTGTTGGAGCGCCATCCCTCTTTCACCGTTGTCGGCGAGGCGGCCACCGAGGACGAAGCCGTGGCCCTGGCCTTGGAGTTGCAGCCAGACCTGGTGCTGATGGACATTCGCCTGGCCGGCGGCAGCGGCATCGAGGCGTGCCAGAAGATCGTCGAGTTGTTGCCGGCGACGAAGGTCATCATGCTGACCTCGTTCGCCGAGGACGAGCTGCTCTTCGCCGCTATTCGCGCCGGGGCCATTGGCTATCTGCTGAAGCAGATCGCCGGCGGTGACGTGGTGCGGGCCATCGAGGGCGCGGCGCGCGGCGAGTCGATGCTCGACCCGTCGCTGACGCAGCGCGTCTTCTTCGAGGTGCGGCGCTCCATTAAGAAGGAAGAGGCCGTGGCCTTCCAGGACTTGACGGCGCAGGAGCGGCAGGTGTTGGCGTTGATTGCCGGGGGCAAGACCAACCGCGAGATCGCCACCGAGCTATTCCTGAGCGAGGGCACGGTGCGCAACTACGTCAGCAGCATCCTGTCCAAGCTGGGCGTGTCGAACCGGGCCGAGGCCGCCGCCTATGCCATCAAGCACCACCTGCAAGACCACATCTAGACGACGCCTATGGCCGAACCGCCAACCTCTCCGCCCATTGACGACCAGGCCCGCCAGGCGCTGGCCGCGCTCAACCGCTCGGCCGTGGCCATCGCCGGCGAGTTGGACGTGGACAAGGTGCTGCAACTGATCGTCGATTCGGCCCGCGAGTTGGGCGGCGCGCGCTATGCGGCGCTGGCAGTAGGCGATTGGCGCGGGCCGGGCCAGAGCAACGTCCAGCGTTTTGTCTATAGCGGCATGACCCGCGACGAAGCCCGCGCTGTGACCCATTGGCCACGCGGCGAGGGTTTGCTCGGCGCGGTCATCCACGGCCAGGAAACCATCCGCCTCGACGACATCACCGCCGACCAGCGCTACGCCGGTTTTCCCACCGGCCACCCGATCATGACTAGCTTTTTGGGTGTACCTATCGTCGGCGCGGGCGAGACGCTGGGCAACCTCTATCTGGCGGACAAGATCAACGCGCCGTCGTTCAGCGAAGGGGACGAGGAGCTGATCCGCCTGCTGGCCGCCCATGCCGCCGTCGCCATCCAGAACGCGCGCCTCTACGCCCAGTTGGAGCGGCTGGCGGTCCTAGAGGAGCGCACGCGCATCGGCATGGACCTCCACGACGGGGTCATCCAGTCGATCTACGCCGTCGGGCTGACGTTGGAATCCACGCGGCTGGCGCTGCCGGAGGGGGCCGACGAGGCGATGACCCTGCTGGACGCATCTATCGCCGGACTGAACGACGCCATCCGCGACATTCGCAACTTCATTCTCGACTTGCGCCCGCGCCGCTTTGCCGGCGACGTGCAGCAGGGCATGGCCCAGTTGGTACGCGAGTTCCAGGCTAACACGATGGTGCCGGTGTCGATGAGCATCCCCGAACAACTCGACGACGTGCCGCTGCCGCTGGGCCGGGCCATCTTCCTGACGACGCAGGAGGCGCTGGCCAACGTCGCCCGCCATGCGCGGGCCAAGCGGGTCGACGTCGCCCTGCACACCAGCGCCGGACGGGTCGTCCTCAAGGTTCAGGATGACGGCCGCGGCTTCGACACCCACAACGAGGCGCTACGCATCGGCCACGGCCTGGCCAACATGCAGGCCCGCGCCGAGGGGCTGGGCGGCGCGTTCACCATTCGCTCCCAGCCGGGCGCGGGCACAGCCGTGATCCTTGATCTGCCGCGCTAAACCGGTAAGCCGACGGCCGTCAGACCCATCCAGGCGCTCACGGCTTGCCTGGCCACTTCTCCTTCATCTTCTCCATTTCTCCCCAGTACGTGATAGATGTCGCCCGGATAGGTGACTTTTGTCATTGAGTCGCCGTCCCCAAGGCGGCTATACTGCCAGCAATGACGGCTGTCGCCCGTGCCACGCGCAGCGTCGCGGACAAGCCCGGAGGCGGTCGAGAAGTGGAATGGTCTGAGCAAGGTGGTGGCGAATGCTGCAAACACCTTTAGACGTGGGCAAGATGACGAGGCCGGAAAGCGCGCCAAAGACGAGAATCCTGATCGTGGAGAAGCACTCCGCGGTGCGGCGCGCCCTGCGTAAACGGCTGAGCGCCACGCCCGACCTTGACGTACTGGCCGCCGTGCAAGACCCGGCGGCGGCTCTGCCCTATCTAGACCGCAATGGCGATTGCGGGAGCGCGCCCGACGTCATTCTGCTGGGCCTGCAGAGCGGCTCCGACGAAGAGCTATTCGCTACGCTGGGCGTCGTGCGCCAGATGGCCCGCTGCCCCACGGCGGTCATCGTCCTGGTTCCCTATGCCGACGAAGTGGAACGGCTGTTGTTGCAACAGGCCGGCGCCAGCAGCTATCTCCTCAAATACATCGATTCTTACCGGCTGATTCAGGAAATCCACACCGTTGCCCAACGCGGGCCAAGCGCCATCGCCGCCGATTAGGCGCTGACCGTGTCATTGCGCGGGCGCACCACCAGCACCGGCACGGCCGCCGATTGCAGCACGCGCGTGGCCACGCTGCCGAACAGCCAGCGACTCAGCCCGCCGCGGCCGTGGCTGCACATCACCACCGTATCCGCGCCGCAGCCGCGCACTGTGCTGATGATCTCCGCGGCGATGTCGTCCGACTCGACCACCTGATAGTGCGCCCGGAAGTTCTGTTGGCGCAGCGACCCCTTGTGCAACTGGAGATAGTCGATGGCCTCGCGATAGAGGCCGTCGCGCAGCTTGATCATCGTGTCGGCCGATTCGGGCGACAGCGTGCCCTCGCCGGCGCGCGGGGGCATGATGACGCGCAACAGGGTGATCTCGCTGTCAAATTGGGCGGCCAACTCCAGCGCATAGGGCAGGGCCGCCTCGGCAAAGCCGGAACCGTCGAGGGGGATCAGAAGATGCTTGAACAATGTGACCTTCCTGGTTCTAGGAGGCGAGGACGGTCGCTCAGACGGTGTCCAGCCGGGGGCTGGTCTCGCGCTCGGTGGGGTCGCCGTCACGGTTGACTGCGCGCAGATAACTGACGGCCAGCACGAACATGACGACGATGATGGCCGCCGAGACCAGGCAGTAGCGGCAGACGGCGTGGATGACAAACACTTCCAGCGCCGTCAATCCGGCCGTGAACAGCAAGGCCAGCCCGATGACCCCCACCAGAAGCTCCGGCAGATAGCGCCGCAGCGGCGGCAACCAGGCCGGCAGCCAGGTCAGCAGGAAGATGACGACGTAGCCGACCAGCCCGACCAGAGCGACAGGGATCGGCCCGATGGAGGCGTAGGGCGCTTCCGGGCCGCTGACGCGACCGCAGTCCTCAAAGCCCTGCGCGGCGCAGATGCCGGCCACCGCGCCGTTGTGGTAGAGCAGCAGATAGAAAGCCACCAGCAGGCCCGGCATGGCCAACAGTTGGATAAGCCGGACCTGCCACTTGTCGGGTATCACGTTACACCTCTTGCGCGTCTATTGCGCCGCCGCCAGCGAGTTGATCGTCTGGGCGAAGACGTCCAGTGGTTGCGCGCCACTGAGCGTCTCGTCGTTCAGGAAGAAGGTCGGCGTGCCGCTGACGCGGTTGTTGCGGGCCACGTCGCGGTTGGCGTTGACCAGGTCGATGTTGCGACCGTCGTCGAGACAGTTCTGGAACGCATCGAGGTCGGCGCCCACCGTCTCGGCCGCCTGGCGATAGCCGGCGGGCGAGATGCGCGTGGCCGTGTCATCGATGGCAAACAGGGCGTCGGCGAACTCGAAGTAGAGGTCTTGCTCACCGGCGCACATGGCCGCTGCCGCCGCGGGTAGCGTCGTCGTGCTTAGGGCGTAGGGCAAGGCCACCCACTGCATCGTACCGCTATCGACAAATTGGGCCTTCAGATCTTCGGCGGTGTTGTTGTGGAAGTCGGTGCAATGGACGCAGCCAAAGTCCGACACTTCGACCATCGTCACCGGCGCGTCGCTTTGGCCGATCCGGGCGCAGTTTTCGGGGTTAGCGGCGCAGAACTCGGCTGCCGTCTGCACCGTGGTCGAATCCGTCGGCCGCAGGGCCAGCCATAGAAGACCGGCGAAGACCAGAACACCGACGGCGATCAGGCCGCCGATCACCAACCAGTTTGTCTCGCGGGTTTGTTGCTTGCGTCGTTGGGGGGTTGATTTGGTCATCAGGACTCCTTTTGCTGATGGTCAAGGTTAAGGGGAGTGTATCTGCCTGCTCTGGAAGTGACAACCCCTCTCAGCGGGCGCTGAAAAAAACGGAAGAATGTCATCCTGCAAAGGTGACATTCGCCACGATTCGCCGACGGCCAAATGGGCTACACTACGTTCAGTGGCGGCTCCGTCGACCGATGTCGCTGGGGCCGCAAGGAGCTTATCATGCTGAGTGTGAACGATCTCATGACCGCCATCCCCGATACCGTGACGCCGCAGACGACGCTGCGGCAGGTGATCGAAGTGATGAAGTCACAGGGGTGTCGCCAACTGCCGGTGCTGCGCGACGGTAAACTGGCCGGCATCATCACCGACCGCGACGTGCGTCTCGTCATGAACTCGCCTTTGCTCCTGCATGGGCGTTGGCAGGACGAAGAGATCCTGGACAGCATGACGGCCGAAACCTGTATGACGCCCGATCCCATGACCGTCTCGCCCCATACCTCCGCCTATCAAGCGGCCAACATGCTCAGCATCTACAAGTTCGGCGCGTTGCCGGTCGTGGACAATGGTGAGCTTGTAGGTATCATTACCGTTACGGACTTCCTAAATTACTTCGCCCTGCAGCAGCCAGAACTGATCGATCAGGGCGACTAGCTCCCGGCTCGGAGGTGAGTCGATGGTTCCCTTTCGCACGATCCTGGTTCCGCTAGACGGTTCGCCGCTGGCCGAGAAGGCGCTGTCACCCGCGCTGCGCATTGCTGCCGCGATGGCCGGCCGCGCGGGGGGCGAGAAGGTGCGCCTGGTGTTATTGCGCGTGGTCGGGCAGGTGGCCCTCGTGGCCGCCGATCCGATGCTGTACGATGAGTTGATGCGGATGGGCATCGATGAGGCGCAGGCCTACCTGAGAACGACCGCCGCCGCGCAGGTGGCCGCCAACGTGACCGTCGAGGCCCAGGCCGTCTCCGGTTCGCCGGCCGACGCCATCGTCCACTTTGCCGAGGAGCAGGGCGTTGACCTCATCGTCATGTCCAGCCACGGCCGCACCGGCAGCAGCCGCTGGGTCTACGGCAGCGTGGCCGAGAAGGTGATGCACCACGCGCCCTGCGCCACGGTCATCATTCGCGCCCACGTGGCCGTGGAGATGTTCCACAACCGCAAGATTCTCCTCCCCCTCGACGGCTCGCCGCTGGCCGAGCGCGCCCTGGCTCCGGCGCTGGCCATCGCCGACGCGGTGCAGTCGGACGTCACGCTCCTGCGCGTCGCCCCCGCCCGCGAGCCGTTGCCGGAGGCGATGCTGCCCGCCGGCGAGGACGTGGGCGCGGCGCTCGACGCCGCCGCCGCCCAGGAGCGCGCCGCAGCCGAAACCTATCTCCAGCAGGTTTATAGCGGCCACCCCAACGAGCACCTGTTCTTCGACGTGGTGACGACGGAGGGCGACATCGCCGACGCCATCGTCTCCTACGCCGATGAGAAGCACATTGACCTGATCGTCATGTCGAGCCACGGCCGGTCGGGTATCGGCCGCTGGCTCCACGGCAGCGTGGCCGAGAAGGTTCTGCGCGGCGCTGACTGCGCGACACTCATCATCCGCAGCCCGCGCGGCTAAGGCGACTTATGGACTCTCCGCGGCCTCTCTCTGCCGACAAACTGTATCGCGCTTTTGACCCGACGACGCTGCCGTTCGAGACGACGGCCGACCTGGCCGACGGCCAGGAGATCATCGGCCAGCAGCGCGCCGTTGACGCCATCCGCTTTGGCATCGGCATCCGCCACCAGGGGTACAACCTCTTCGCCCTCGGCCCCAATGGCACCGGCCGCCAGACGACAGTCAACCGTTTTCTGAATCAGCGCGCCCTCAATGAGGCCGTGCCCGATGACTGGTGCTACGTCTACAATTTCGACCAGCCCTACCGGCCGCGCGCCCTGCAACTGCCGCCGGGCCGGGCCGTGGCCCTGCGCGACGACATGAAGCAACTAGTCGAGGAGTTGACCTCGGTGCTGTCCGGCGTCTTCGCCGGCGAGGAGTACCAGCTCCAGAAGCACACCCTGGAAGAGGAGTTGCGCGGCCTGCAAATGGAGGCGCTGGAGAAGCTGCGCGAAGAGGCCAAGACCCACGACATCGCCCTCATCCAGACGCCGGGCGGCTTTGCCTTTGCCCCGCTGAAAGAAGACGGGGAGATCATCGGCCCCGACGAGTTCATGCAACTGGACGCCGAGGCGCAGAAGCAGATCGAGACCCAGGTCACTGAGTTACAAGAGGCGCTGCAACGCATCATGGAGCAGATGCCCAAGCTCCAGCGCGAGATGCAGACGCGGCTGCGCGAACTGAACGAGCGCGTCGTCGGCTTCAGTATCACGCCCCTGCTGGACGAACTGCGCCAGAAGTACGCCGACCTGGACACCGTCCGCGCTCACCTCGACGCCGTGCAGGCCGACATCGTGCAGAACTTCGAGGCCTTCTTGCAGGATGAGGAGACGGCCGGGCGGCAACTGCTGGGGGCGGCGCTGGGCATCGCCTCGGCCGAGCGGCGCGTGTCGCCGTCGCGCTACGAGGTCAACGTCGCCATCGATAACAGCCAGACCACGGGCGCGCCGGTCGTCGTCCTCGATCAGCCGCGCTACGCCGAGCTGGTCGGCCGCGTCGAGCACGTGGCCCAGATGGGCGCGCTGGTCACCGACTTCACGCTCATCAAGCCGGGGGCGCTGCACAAGGCCAACGGCGGCTATCTGGTCATCGAGGCGCTCAAGCTGCTGACCGAGCCGTTCGCCTGGGAGGGGCTGAAGCGCGCCCTGCGCAAGCAGGAGATCGTCATCGAGTCGCTGGGCCAGGTCTACAGCATGATCAGCACCGTCTCGCTGGAGCCGGAGCCGATCCCGCTGGAGGTGAAGGTCGTTCTCATCGGCGAGCGCCAACTGTACTACCTGTTGAGCAGCGCCGATCCGGAGTTCAACGAGCTATTCAAGGTGTCGGCCGACTTCGAGGACGAGATGGGGCGCGGGCCGGATAGCGCCCTGGCCTATGCGCGGGTGATAGCCGAAGTGGCCCGCGACGAGAAGCTGCGCCCGTTCGACCGCCGGGCCGTGGCGCGCGTGGTCGAGCACGGCTCGCGCCTGGTCGAAGACGCGGCCAAGCTCTCCACCCACATGCAGAGCGTCACCGACCTGCTGCGCGAAGCCGACTACTGGGCGGGCGAGGCGGGGCGGGCGGTCGTCGGCTACGACGACGTGCAGCGGGCGCTGGACATGCAGACCTATCGCGCCGGGCGCATCCAGGAGCAGATGCAGGAGGCCATCCTGCGCGACCGGGTGCTGATCGACACCGACGGCGCGACCGTCGGCCAGGTGAACGGGCTGTCGGTCTACCAGATCGGCAGCCACAGCTTCGGCCGCCCCAGCCGCATCACCGCCCGCATTCGCATGGGCGGCGGCGAGGTCATCGACATCGAGCGGCAGGTGGAGATGGCCGGGCCGATCCACTCCAAGGGGGTGATGATCCTGGCCGGCTTCCTGGGGCAGCGCTTCGCCGTGGAGCGGCCGTTGTCGCTGTCGGCTACGCTGGTCTTTGAGCAGTCCTATGGCGGCGTCGAAGGGGACAGCGCGTCGTCGGCCGAACTCTACGCGCTGCTGTCGGCCATCGCCGACACGCCCGTGCGCCAATCGCTGGCCGTCACCGGCTCGGTCAACCAGCGCGGCCAGATTCAGACCATTGGCGGCGTCAACGAGAAGATCGAGGGCTTCTTCGACGTCTGTCGCGCCCGTGGGCTGACCGGCCGGCAGGGCGTGCTCATCCCGGCGGCCAACGTCGATAACCTGATGTTGCGCCGCGACGTGGTCGAGGCCGCTGCCGCGGGTCTGTTCCATATTTACCCGGTCACGACCGTTGACGAGGGCATCGCCCTGCTGACCGGCCTGCCTGCCGGCGAACCGGACGAGGACGGCCACTACTCACCGGACACGGTCAACGGCCGCATTGTCGCCCGGCTCAAGAAGCTGGCCGAGACGCAGCGGGACTTCAACAACCCGCCGCGCGCGGAGTCCGGGGGCAACTCGACCGCGCCCGAGGATGAAGATGATGGCGACGCCCCCGCCACAGAGTGACCTGCCGGACGCGCCGGTGGACACGGGCGACGTCCCCGCGGCCGAAGCCATCGCCTTGCCAGATGACAGCGCGCCGGCCGGCCTGCCCGACAGCGCCACCGTGCCCGACGACCGGCCGCTGCGCCGCATTCTGGTGGCCCTCGACGCCTCGCCCTACAGCCACGCCGCGCTGGAAGCGGCGGTGACACTGGCCATGCGCCTGCGGTCGGAGATTCAGGCCGTCTTCGTTGAGGACATCAATCTGTTGCGGCTGGCCGAGTTGCCCTTCGCGCGCGAGGTTCGCTTTGGGCAGGCCGGCGCACACCAGGTGCGGGGCGAAGACGTACAGCGCGGGCTGCGGGCGCGGGCGGCCGTCCTGCGCCGCCACGTGGAAGAAGTGGCCGAGCAGAGCAAGGTCAGCAGCACCTTTCGCGTCGTGCGCGGCGCGGTGGCCGGCGAGTTGCTGGCGGCGGCGCTGGAGGCCGACCTGCTGGCGATGGGCCGGCTGGGTCACTCGGTGGCCCGCCGCGCCCGGCTTGGCTCCACGGCGCGCGCGGCCATTGCCCGCGCCGTGTCGCCCGTCTTGCTGGTGCACCCCACGATGGAAAACGGGCCGATGCTGGTGCTCTATGACGGCTCGCCGGCCGGGGCGCGGGCGCTGGAGTTGGCCGCCCACATCGCCGGCGACGAGGGCGAGTTTCGCGTGCTGATCTGGGGGCCGGATGAGGCGATGGCCGCCGACCGCCGTCAAGCGGCCGAAGCGCTGTTGCAAGGCAGCACGGCGAGCGCCCAGTATCAACAGTTGGACGGCGGCGACGCCCAACGCATCCTGGCCTGGGTCAACAAGCAGCACGGCAGCCTGCTCATTCTGGCCTCGGCCGCCGGCGATTGGCCCGACGACACTCTGGAAACGCTGCTCGAAGACGCAAATCCTCAACTGTTGTTCATCAGGTAAAACCGAATAGGTGTGCTAAAATTCGGCATGACGGGCGTGGTCGTATCGCGTCCGTTTGAGAACCGATGACCTATACACCCAGCGACCACCTCAGCGACGTGCTGAACAGCTTGCCGACCAAGCCCGGCGTCTACCTGCACAAGGACGCCGAGGGCAACGTGCTCTACGTCGGCAAAGCGATCAATCTACGCAACCGCGTCCGCTCCTACTTCCATAGCAACGTCGACTCGGTCAAAACCCTGCGCCTGCGCCGCCAGATTGCCGACATCGAAGTCATCGTCACCGACTCGGAGCTGGAGGCGCTGCTGCTGGAGATGAATCTCATCAAGCAGCACCAGCCGCGCTTCAACGTGCGGCTGAAGGACGACAAACGCTACCCCTACATCAAGGTTCACTGGGCCGACCCATTCCCCAAGGTGACGGTGACGCGCCGCATGGTGCGCGACGGCGGGCGCTACTTCGGCCCGTACACCTCCGTCTGGGCCGTCCAGCAGACGCTTGACTTGTTGCGCAAGGTCTTCCCCTATCTGACCTGCGACCGGGTTATCACCGGCCGCGACGAACGCGCCTGCCTCTACTACGACATTAAGCTGTGCAACGCCCCCTGCATCGGCGTGGTCGATCAGGAGCAGTACCGGGCGACGATCAAGCAGTTGATGGACTTCCTCGACGGCAAGTCGGACCACATCGTGCGCGGCATCGAGCAGCGCATGGCCACCGCGGCCGAGAACCTCGATTTCGAGCGGGCGGCCGAGTATCGTGACCAGCTCAAAGCCATCGAGCGCATCACCGCCCGGCAGCGGATCATCGGCCCCGACGACACCGACCAGGACGTGATCGCCTTCGCCCGGGACGATGGCGAAGCCTGCGTGCAGGTGTTCTTCGTCCGCCACGGCAAGCTGATTGGCCGCGAGTACTTCATGCTCGACAACGCCGAGGGGGAAAGCGACCAGGAAGTGTTGCAGGAGTTTCTGACCCAGTTCTACGAAGATGCCGCCTACGTGCCCAAGGAGATTCTTGCTGCCGGCCGAGGTGGAAGAGGCGCGCATCATCGAGGAGTGGCTGCGTAGCAAGCGCAATACCAAGGTAACGCTCCAGGTGCCGCGGCGGGGCAAGAAGCGCGAACTGGTGGAGATGGCCACCGAGAACGCCCAGGACACGCTGGCCGCGCTGCGCCAGCAGTGGGCGGCCGACCGCTCCAAGCACGTCACGGCCATCACCGAGCTACAGGAGGCGCTGAAGCTGCCCGCGCCGCCGGCGCGCATCGAGTGCTACGACATCAGCCACACCCAGGGGCAGCAGACAGTCGGCTCGATGGTCGTCTTCGTGCAGGGCGCGCCGCAGAAGAGCGACTACCGGCGCTTCAACGTCCAGTCCACGACCAACGACGACTACGGTTCGATGCGCGAGGTGCTGAGTCGCCGCTTCCAGCGCTACCGCGACACGCTGGCCGGCGAACTCCACGACCCCGGCGAGATCAAGGCGCGCTCCGACCGGCCGACGGCCTGGGCCATCCTGCCCGACCTGCTGATCATCGACGGCGGCAAGGGGCAGTTGGCCGTGGGACAGGAGGTCTTGCGGCTGTTCGACCTGGAAAACGAAGTACCGCTGGCGGCGCTGGCCAAGCAGGAGGAGGAGATCTTTCTGCCCGACCGGCCGCAGTCGGTCTTTCTGCCGCGGCGTTCGGAGGCGCTCTATCTGGTGCAGCGCGTGCGCGACGAGGCCCATCGCTTCGCCAACGAGGGGCACCGCAAGCGGCGGGCCAAGGTTGGCGTGGCCTCCATCCTCGACAGCGTGCCCGGCGTCGGCCCCAAAAGGCGGCAACTGCTGCTGAAGCGCTTCGGTTCGCTGGAGGCGTTGCGTATGGCGTCGGTGGAGGAACTCAGCGCCGTGCCCGGCATCTCCGTCGAGGTGGCTGAGTCGCTCAAGGCTCATCTGCAAAGAAGAAGAGGCTCACGCAAAGACGCAAAGAACGCCAAGCTAAGAAGGATTCTTGAGCTTGGCGTTCTTTGCGTCTTTGCGTGAGACCCTTCTCTTCTTTGCGTCTTTGCCCTTTGGCGCCTTTGCGTGAGCCTCTTACAGCCGGTCGGCGCAGAGGAGGAGGGCCAGGGCGGAGGGGCCGTCGGTGATCTCGCCGGCGCGGGCCATCGCCAGAGCCTTGGCCACAGGCACACGGTGGACGTGCATCACCTCGGCCGCCTCGTGGTGCGTCTCGCCGGTGGCGACGCCGGTAGCCAGGAAGATGTGGCCAACCTCGTTGCAGATGCCGTTGGCCAGGAAGAAGCGGCCGACGTAGTGCCAGTCGCCGCCCTGCCCGCCGACCTCCTCGCGCAACTCCTCGCGGGCCGTCTCCGCCGGCGTCTGGCCCGGCTTGACGCTGCCGGCCGGAACCTCCCAGCACCACTCATCGATGGTGTAGCGGTACTGGTAGACCATCAGCACCTCCCGTTCCGCCGTCACCGGCACGATCCACACCGCGTCATCCTTCTCAACGACGTTGTAGACGCCCGGCCGGCCGTCGGGGGTGATGATGTCGTCTTGCCGCACGCGATACCAGGGGCATGACCAGGCGATGCGGCTCGACACAGTCTGAAACGGGCGCAAGTCACTTGTCATAAATAACTCCCAGCATCAGGGGCGCGGCTCTCCACGAACCTCTTCCAAATCTGCGTAATCTGCGAAATCTGCGGTTTCTTCTTCTCAGCCGGCCCTGGCGTTAGTCACAAACGCGCGAACGAGGGCGTGATCCTTGCGGCCGGGCGCGCTCTCCACGCCGCTGGCCACGTCGACGGCGTAGGGGCGCACGCGGGCCACGGCCGCGGCCACGTTATCGGGTGTCAGGCCGCCGGCCAGCATCAGGCCGGGCAGGCGGGCGGCCAGCGCCGCGGCGATGCTCCAGTCGCCCGTCTCGCCCGAACCGCCGTAGAGGCGGCCGTGGGGCGTGTCCAGCAGCAGACTTGGCCCTGTGCTGTCCGGCGGGGCGGCGAAGTGCATCGCGCCGTCCTCGGCCTCGGTCGCCGAGCGCGGGCGCAGCGCTTTGTAGGCCCGGCCGAAGAGCGGCGAGGCGGGGTCGACCACGTCGGCGGCCGGCTCGTCGCCGCTCAACTGGGCCAGGTCGAGGCCGCAGCGGTCGAGGATGGCGGCGACGGTGGCGGGCGGCTCGTTGACGAAGACGCCGACGAAGAGAGGGGCCAGGGGCCAGGGGCCAGGGGCCAGGGCGCGGTCGGGATTGAGAACCGGCAACGCACGCAGTTGGGCGATGAGATGGCCCGCGTCGTCGGGGGCGATGGCTCGCGGACTGGGCGGATAGAAGATGAACCCCAGGTAGTCGGCCCCGGCCTCGAGGGCCACCAGGGCGTCCTCGAGGCGCGTCAGGCCGCAGATTTTAACCTTGACCATCGGTACTCTCCGGGCGCACGAGGCTCACCAGGCTGTGGCCGGCTTTGGGCGTTGGGCGGCTGTCGGCGGTGTAGAAGGCCAGCCGGCCGCCTTCGGTCACTACACAAAGGGGGGTGGCCCGACCGCCGTAAAGCTCCTTGTAATCGGCATACGTGAAGTTGGGGCCAAGCGTTGTCGTCTTCAACGTCGCCCCATTGTCCAGCGCGGCGGCCAGCGTGTCGTAGTGAGCATCCGGGCCGAAGAGTGTCCGCCCCTGGTGCAGCCCATCGGGCCGGCCATCGCCGGCCGCCGGCAGCCGGTAGACCTCGGCCCGGCCGAACACGTCGCGCAGGTGCAGCATGGCCAGGGCGTTGACCTCGTCGTTGCCGGTCAGGGCCAGGACGCGACCCAGGCCGGCCAGATCAAGTTCATCCAGCGTGTCCTCGGCCAGCGCGTTGCCATGATGCGCCTCCAGGCCCACCATGCGGCTCTCGGCCACGTGGTGGAAGTTGGAGTCGAGCAGGACGGCGCGCAGCCCCAGCCCGCGCAGGGCGCCGGCCAGTTGGCGGGCGAATGGGTGCGCGCCGACGATGAGCGCGCCCTGGGGCGTGCGCTCGGCCAGCCCCAGCCGGCGCGCCACCGGGCCGCTGGTCAGCCCGTAGAAGATGACCGTGCCGACGATGACCAGGAAGATGAGCGGCGACAGCAGTTCGGCGTCGGGCACGCCCAGTTCCGACAGCTCGAAGGCAAAGACAGAGGCCACCGAGGCGGCGACGATGCCGCGCGGGGCCATCCACATCAGGAAGAGGCGCTCGGCGCGGGTCAGCGGCGTGCGCCAGGTGGACAGCAGCACCGACAGCGGCCGGGCCACGCCGATGAGCAGGACGATGAAGCCCAGCGCCGGCCAGCCAACGCGGAGTAGATTGTCGATCTCAACGCGCCCGGCCAGCAGGATGAACAGGACGCCGATGAGCAGGACTTGCAGGTTCTCCTTGAACTCGACGATGTGGCGCACCGGCACGTAGGTCTGATTGGCCAGGGCGATGCCCATCAGGGTGACGGTCAGCAAGCCGCCCTCGGCCGCCAGCAGATCGCCGAGGGTGAAGAAGCCGATGACGAGCATGAGGGTGACACCGCTTTGCAGGTAGTCGGGGATGAGGTGGCGACGCATGAGAGCCACCAGGACGGCCGCGCCCAACAGCCCCAGCGCCACGCCGACCAGCAGGCTGCGCCCAACGCCCAGCAGGACAAAGCCGGGCACGCTGACGCCGCCGCCCAGGGCGATGATCTCGAACACCAGCACGGCCAGCACCGCGCCGACGGGGTCGATGAGGATGCCCTCCCACTTGAGAATCGTCCCGGCCCGCCCTTTGGGGCGAATCTGGCGCAGCAGCGGGCCCACGACCGTTGGGCCGGTAACGATCAGGATGGCCCCGATCAGGATGGCCAGCGGCCAGTCGAAGCCGAGCAGGAAGCGCGCCCCCAGGCCGGCCACAATCCAGGTGGCCAGCGCGCCGACAGAGATGAGGCGTGAGACGACCGGGCCGCTGGCCGGTAGCTCCTTGAGCTTGAGCGTCAGGCCGCCCTCAAAGAGAATAATGCCGACTGAAAGCGAGACGAAAGGGAAGAGCGTATCGCCCAGCAGGGTATTGGGTGTAATGAGGCCAAAGACAGGCCCAAGCAGAAAGCCCGATACCAGAAGCAGCAAGATGGACGGCAGGCGCAGATGCCAGGCGATCAGTTGCGCGCCCAGACCGACGACGGCGACGAGAGCAAGTTGGGTCAGAGCTTCGTGCACGATGATGTCAACTCCGATGTGAGATAAGAAACCAAAGACTTCATGATGGCTCCGATTCGATGGCGATGAAGCCAATAGGCATTGTCAAGTTCTTGCCAGCCAGCCTATGGCTAAGCCGGCGGCGGGTCGAAGCGATAGGCGGCGAAGCCGGCGATGGGTTGGTAGCCGATGCGGCCGTAGAGTTCGCCGGCCGTGGCGTTGGCCGCGTCGACGAACAGGGTGCAGAAGTGGCGGCCGCCCGCCAGCAGGAGTTGGCTTAGATGGGCGACGCAGGCGGTGGCGTAGCCCCGGTCGCGCTCTTCGGGCGGCGTGTAGACGAGACTGATGGCGATGCCGCGATCGGTTGGACGGCCACGAGCGGCCATTGTTACCGGCCGCGGCGCATGCCTATCGCCCACATCCCACACGTACAGGTCCTTGCGGGCCAGCAACCCATCGACCAGAATGCCCGTGGCCTGGCGGTCGCCGGCGTCGTGGTGGCCGGTGGAGTTCTGGAAGGCCATCAGCCAGTCGCCGAGCAGGTCGCTCTCGCGCACCGTCGCCGGGCGCAAGTGGCCCGCGGGGTAGTCAGGTGGGATGGTGACGGCGGTCAATTGGAGCAGGCGCTGGCGCTCGATGAGAGTGGCCGTCTGTCCGGTGGCCGCTGTCCACCGCTCAGTAAAGCGCCGGGCGAGGCTTTCTTCCGCGAACAGTGTCGGGATAGCGTCCGGCGCGGCGCGGAGCGTGGCGACGAGGGTATCGAGCGCCGTGTCGTCCACCACATTATCGTCGGCCAGCAGCAGCCGGCGACCGGCCGAGGACAGGGCGACCAGCGCCGGGCCGGTGGGGCCGCTAACGGTGAGATAGAGCGGCGGCCGGCGGCGGCGATTCGGCGCGCGACCCGCGGGCCGCGCTGCGGGCCACACCCAGGATCAGGCTGTTGTGCGCCTCGCGCTGGAGCAGGAACGGCTCGGCCGCGGCCAGCAGGGCCGTCGCGTCGTCATGGCGCGTGACGGTGTAGCTCATCGGGAGTGACTGCGCCGGCGCTGCCCCGCGCCCCTAAGCCCGCGCCTTCGGGTAGATGGCGTACGTCCCCACCCACTCATCCTGCGCCAGCACGTGACCGCGCATGGCCAGCAGCGCGTCCGCGCCGTCGAACGCGCCGTTGAGGCCGAGCGTGGGCGCGTCGAGGGCGTAGAGGGTGAAGTGGTAGTGGTGGACGCGCTCGTCGTTCCAGGGCGGGAAGGGGCCGTCGTAGCCGCCGTAGTCCCCCTCCATGCTCGGCTCGCCGGCGAACCAACTGGTGTAGCTGTTGATGCCGCGCACGCCATAGGGCGTCGGGCCGACTTCCTTGCCGCGCGGCGTCACGCCTTCGCAGTCGCAGCCGGCGGGCAGTTCGCGCACGTCGGCAGGAATGTCGATCAGCACCCAGTGGTAGAAATCGGCCCGCGGCAGGTCGTGGGGCACGGTGCGGTCGGGCTGGTTGGCGTCGTTGCGCACCGACGGCGCGTCGCGGTCGGTGCAGATGAGGGCGAAGGAGCGCGTGCCCGGCGGCGCGTCGGCCCAGGTGATGTGGGGGCTGCGGTTGGGGCCGAAGGTGGCCGGCGCGTCGGCCGCCGGGACGCCCATGGCGAACTCAGCCGGAATGGGCGCGCCGTTGTCGAATGACGGAATGGTCAGCTTCATGGGTCTCCTCCAGATGAAGAGTAGGAACCACAGATTACGCAGATTTCACAGATTCCCAGATCGTCACAGCGAAATTCAAGTAATCTGTGAAATCTGTGTGATCTGTGGTTTCCCCTCTGAACTACCCTCATTTTCCCGCTATTGGCCGGGAAGGGCAAGCGCGGGCAGGCGGACGCCGGTCAACTCTTCGCTGACCGCCCACAGGCGCTCGGCCGCGGCGCGGTCGTAGCTCTGCGGCGCGGACTTGACGGCGCGGCAGTCGGCGAAGTACTGCCCGCTGACCCCGGCCACTTCCGGCGACGACGCCAGATAGACCGACGTGGCCGCGCCCTCGACCACCGTCTTGGCGAACAGCGGCACGAGGCGAGTCATGACCAGGCCGACGAGGCCGCGGTTGTTGCGGCCGAAGTTGCTGGCCACGAAGCCGGGGTGCACGGCGTTGACGGCGACCGGCGCGTGGCCGCGGCGGCGGTCGAGTTCGTAGGTGAAGAGCACGTTGGCCAGCTTCGACTGACCGTAGGTGCGAAAGCCGGCGTACTTGCCCCGATTTTGCAGGTTGTCGAAGTTGAGCCGGGCCTGCCGGTGGGCGTCGGAGGAGAGGTTGATGACGCGGGCCGACCCGGCGGCGAGCAGACGATCCCACAGGAGGAGCGTCGTCATGAAGTAGCCCAGATGGTTGACGGCGAAGGTCATCTCCAGTCCCTCGGCCGTCTCCTGGCGCTGGGTCAGATAGACGCCGGCGTTGTTGACCAGCACGTCCAGCCGGTCATAGCGCGCCTTGAACGCTTCGCTCATGGCCCGAATCGAAGCCGGCGCGGCGAAGTCGGCTTGCAGCAGGTCGACGCGTGGGCTGCCGGTGGCGCTGGCGACGGCCGCGCGCGCCGTCTCGCCGCGCTGCGGATCGCGGGCGACCATGACGACGGTCGCGCCCAATTGCGCCAGCTCCAGCGCCGTTTGTTGACCGATGCCGGCATTCGCGCCGGTCACCATGCAAATCTTGCCTTCCATTTGATTCATTTTCGTTGTGTTCCTCTATGTTGTGTTTTGTTTGCGCGGCTATCCGGTCTAATGCTCTGCTCGATTAGCCCAGCCCCCGGCCCAGCGCCTGGGCCACACGGCCGACCTCATCGTAGAAGCGCGGCAGGGCGCTCAATGGCAGCGCTTGCTCGCCATCCGACAGGGCCGCGGCCGGGTCGGGGTGGAACTCAACCAGCAGCCCGTCGGCCCCGGCGGCCACAGCGGCGCGAGCGGCGGGCAGCACCAGGTCGGCCCGGCCGGTGGCGTGGCTGGGGTCGGCCACCACCGGATAGGGGGCGATCTGCCGGGCCAGGGCGATGGCGTTCACGTCCAGCGCGTTGCGCGTGGCCGTCTCGAAGGTGCGGATGCCGCGCTCGCAGAGGATGATCTGTTCGTTGCCACGGCTGAGAATGTGGTCGGCGGCCTTCAGCCACTCATCTATTGTTGACATAAAGCCGCGCTTCAGCAGCACCGGCCGATCCAGCTCGCCCACAGCCCACAGCAGCGGGTAGTGCTGCATATTGCGGCTGCCGATTTGCAGGATATCGGCGTACTCGGCCACCAACGGCAGATGCTCGACGCCCAGCACTTCGCTGATGACCAGCAGCCCGAACTCATCGGCCACGGCGCGCAGGATTTCCAGCCCTTCGCGGCCGAGGCCCTGGAAGCTGTAGGGCGAGGTGCGCGGTTTGAACGCGCCGCCGCGCAACACGCGCCCGCCAACGCCGGCCACGGCCGCGGCCACGGCGTGCGTCTGCTCATAGCTCTCGACGGAGCAGGGGCCGGCCATCAGCACCACGTCACGCCCGCCGATCACCACGCCGGCAGCGACAGCCACCGGCCGGGCCACCGTGCCGGACGCTTCTATCTGTTCTGCGGTACGTCGGGAACCATCTCGCGTTCCATAGACCCACGTCTCCATCTCTGCTATAAATCGCCCATGATCACTGCCGCCGCACCAAACCGCTTTGCCGTCTGGCTCAACGCCGCCCGCCCGCGCACCCTGCCCCTGGCGCTGGCCTGTATCATTATGGGCACGGGGCTGGCCGCGGCCGGCGGCGCGGTCGACTGGCTGGTGGCCCTGCTGTGCGTCGTCACGGCCATCCTGCTGCAAATCCTGTCCAATCTGGCCAACGACTACGGCGACTCGCTGCACGGGGCTGACCACGTGGAGCGCCGCGGGCCGAAGCGGGCGGTGCAGGCCGGGCTGGTGACGCCGGGTCAGATGCGCTGGGCCATTGGCCTGACGGCGCTGCTGACGGTCGCGTCCGGGTTGCTGCTGTTGTGGTTCGCCTTCGGCCGCGAGGCGTTCGCCTTCATTCTGCTGTTCGTCGTCCTCGGTGGCGCGGCCATCGGCGCAGCCATCACCTACACCGCCGGCAAGCTGCCCTACGGCTACGCCGGCCTGGGCGACGTGGCCGTGTTGCTGTTCTTCGGCTGGCTGGGCGTGCTGGGCAGCTACTTTGTGCAGACCAGCCGCCTGGCCCCGGCGCTGTTGCTGCCGGCCACGGCCTGTGGCCTGCTGGCCGTGGCTGTGCTCAACGTCAACAACATCCGCGATCTCGAATCCGACCGGCTGGCCGGCAAACGCTCGATCCCGGTGCGCCTCGGTTTGCGTCGTGCCCGCGTCTATCACTGGTTACTCCTCGGTCTGGCCGTGCTGTGCGCTACGGTCTACGTTCTGCTCACGCCCATGTCGCTGTGGCAGTTCCTCTATCTGCTGGCCGTGCCTCTGCTGGTGCGTAACGGGCTGGCCGTGGCCCGGACAAACGAGCTGCACACCCTCAACCCGTGGCTGCGGCAGATGTCGCTGGCGGCGCTGGCCTTTGCCGTGCTCTTGGCTTTGGGTCAAGTCTTACCTCTCTTTTCGCGTAGCCCCATTAGAAAGTCGTCCACACTAGCCAGGAAAGCGTCCGGCTGCTCCAGATGGACGGTATGACCGGCGTCGGGTATGAGGCGCAAGGCGGCGTCGGGCAGGGCCGCGGCCATGTCCTGATTGATGGCCGCGAACTTCTCATCCAGCGCGCCGGCCACCAGCAGTGCCGGTGCGGCGATGTCGCCTAGATGCGGCCAGAGCGACGGCTGTGCGCCCGTACCCATGCCGCGCAGGCTGTTGGCCAGGCCGGTCGCGTTGTTGGCCAGCCGTTGGGCGCGCAGAGCAGCCCGTTCCTCATCCGGCAGCCGCGCCAGCCCGGCGAAGAGCGGCAGTTGCTCCCATTCACTGACGAAGGCGGGGATGCCGTCACGCGCCATGCGCGCGGCCAGGGCCTCGTCGGCGGCGCGGCGGGCCTGTCGTTCGGCGGCCGTGGCCAACCCCGGCGAGGCGCTCTCCAGCACCAGCGAACGCACCAACTGCGGGTAGTTGACCGCCACGTACAGCGCCAGCCGTCCACCCATCGAGTAGCCCAGCCAGTGGGCCGGGGCGGCGGCGCGGCGGGCCAGCAGCTCGGCCAGATCGGCGGCAACGCGACTCATCTGGTAGCGGGCAGCGCCAGCCGGCGCGTCGCTGTCGCCGTGGCCGGGCAGATCGACGGCGATGACACGCCGGCGCTCGGCCAAACGGGGCAGCAACGGCCGCCAGTTGGCGGCGCGGCCGGTGAAGCCGTGGAGGAGGAGTAGCGGGTCGCCGTGGCCCGCTTCTTCGATGGCGTAGCGGAGGCCGTTGATGGTTTCGTGGCTGACGGTTGTGGTCATGGGATGCAGGGAGCACAGGATAAGAATCCTGTGCTACAGCAGCAATTGCTCGGCGACCAGGCGGCGCTGCACTTTACCCGAGGCGGTCTGCGGCAGGTCGTCGCGCAGCACCAGCCGGCGCGGGCACTTGTAGCCGGCCAGATGGGCGCGGCAGTGGGCCAGCAGCTCGTCAATCGTCGCCGCGCCGGGGGCGCGCAGCACGATGGCCGCCGCCACCTGCTGCCCCCAATCGGGGTGGGGCAGGCCGACGACGGCGGCCAGGGCCACGGCCGGATGCTCGCGCAACACGCGCTCGACTTCGGCCGGGTAGACGTTCTCGCCGCCGCTGACGATCAGATCGGCCCGCCGGTCGAGTAGCCACAGGTCGCCGTCGCTGTCCAGGTAGCCGATGTCGCCGGTGTGAAGGCGACCGTCGCGCAGGGCGGCGGCCGTGGCCGCCTCGTCGCGGTAGTAGCCGGCCATGACCGTCGGCCCGCGGACGACGATCTCGCCCGGCGCGCCCGGCGGCAACTTCCGCCCCTCGTCGTCGACCGCGGCCACGGACGTGAAGAGCAGCGGCTTGCCGGCGCTGCCCGGTTTGCCGGCCACGCCATCGGGTAGCAGCGTGGCCACCTGCGAGGCGGCCTCGGTCAGGCCATAGGTAACGGCCACGGGTAGGCCGGCGGCGCGGGCCTCGGCCAGCAGTGAATCCGGTGCGGCGGCCCCGCCGAGAAGGATGAGGCGCAGGGCGGGCGCGTCCGCGGCGGTCAATCCTTCGTGTAGCAACCGGCTGAGCATCGTCGGAACCAACGAGACCAGGGTGATGCCATCATCGCGCAAGCTACGGCGGGCAGCGGTTGCGTCGAAGCTGTCGTGCAGGACGACGGCCGTGCCGTAGAGGCAGGCGCGAAACAGCACCGCCAGGCCGCCGACATGGTAGAGGGGCAGGCAGGCCAGCCAGCGGTCGCCGGGCACAACGCCGAGGCGGAAGGCGGAGCCGGCGGCGCTCCAGAAGTGGTTGGCGAAGGTGATGATCGCGCCTTTCGCGTAGCCGGTTGTGCCGGAGGTGAAGACGATGGCTTGGGGGGGGGCGAGTGGCGAGTGGCCAGTGGCGGGTGGGTGGTTGGTCGTGGTCAGTGTTGGTCGTTGGTCCAGTGAGCTTCGATTAGTGACCACGGCGATTGCTGTCCGCTGCTGACGCGGCCCGTTGCTGGCGTCCAAACTGGACGGAACCGGCCCTCCGCCGCAGGAGGCGCGGCAGGGCGGCGGAAACGTCGGCCGCCTGGGCTTCGGTCTGCGGTGCACAGATGAGCCGCGCACAGTCGGCCCGCGCTACCTGCCAGGCCACTTCGGCCGCCGTCAGTCGCGTGTTGAGCGGCACCATCACCGCCCCCAGCCGGGCCAGGGCGAAGACCACCACGACCATCGGCAGCGAGTTGGGCAGCAGGACGGCCACGTGGTCGCCGGGGCGCGCGCCGTCAGCCGGCCAGCCGGGCGCACAGCCGCGTCGGCCAGCGCGTCCAGCTCGCCGAAGCGCCACCAGCGGCCGTCGACCAGCAGCGCCGGCGCCTCCGGCGTATCGGCCGCCCGCGCCCTCAGCCAGTCCGTCGTCACTTGATACTGTTCCATAAATGAAGAAGGGCAAACCGCGGATTACGCAGATTACTCTCTTCAACTGAATCTGCGTAATCTGTGGTTTCTTTTCTCTTACGGCCGCCACGGATACTTGCCGAAGTCGGGCTTGCGCCGCTCCAGGAACGCTTCCTTGCCCTCGCGCCCCTCTTCGGTCATGTAGTAGAGCATTGTCGCGTCGCCGGCAAAGACTTGCAGCCCCGTCTGCCCGTCGAGGTCGGCGTTGAACGCGCCCTTCAGGAAGCGGATGGCGATGGGACTTTTCTCCAGAATCTCCTGCGCCCAGGCCACGCCCTCGGCCTCCAGTTGCTCGACCGGCACGACCTTGTTGACCAGGCCCATTTCCAGCGCCTCAGTCGCGTCGTACTGGCGGCAGAGGTACCAGATCTCGCGCGCCTTCTTCTGGCCGACGATGCTGGCCAGATAGTTGGAGCCGAAGCCGCCGTCGAAGCTGCCGACCTTCGGCCCGGTCTGGCCGAAGATGGCGTTGTCGGCGGCGATGGTCAGGTCGCAGATGACGTGCAGCACGTGGCCGCCGCCGATGGCGTAGCCGGCGACGAGGGCGATGACCGGCTTGGGCATGGTGCGGATGATGCGCTGAAGCTCCAGCACGTTGAGCCGGGCCACGCCGTCGTCGCCGATGTAGCCGGCGTGGCCGCGCACGCGTTGGTCGCCGCCGGAGCAGAAGGCGTACTTGCCATCCTTGGCCGGGCCGTTGCCGGTCAGCAGGACGACGCCGACCTGCTGGTCCATCCAGGCGTGGCGGAAGGCGTCGGTCATCTCGTCGATGGTGTGCGGCGTGAAGGCGTTGCGCGAATCGGGCCGGTTGAAGGCGATGCGGGCCATGCCGTCGGCCCGGTGGTAGGTGATCTCTTCGTACTCTTTGACGACTTGCCAATCGGTCATGCTTTTCTCTTACTCCTTATTAAAGATGGGTTTTGTCCGCAGATTGGGCAGATTGGGCAGATTTTCACGCCAAGACCTGGCGGAGCTTTTCTGACATCTGCCGAATCGGCCCAATCGGCGGATGATTTCTCTTGATGGCCGCCGCGACGGGCCAGGACGGCGCGGTGGCGGTCGTGGTCAGCCGCGCCATCGGTGATGACTTCGATCAGGCGCGCCGCCGGCGGCGATTGGCGCCCGACCAGCGCCGCCTCCAGTTCGGCCGTGTCGCGCACGGCGGTGTACTCCAGCCCGTAGAGCGCCGCGGCGTGGCCGAAGGTCAGGCCGTGGGGCGTCAGGAAGAGGTCGGTGAAGGGCGGGTCGTGGTGGGCGATGGGCAGGCGGCGGAAGATGCCGCCGCCGTCGTTGTTGGTGACGATGAAGGTGACGTTGCTCAGCCCGTGTTGCCGCGCCGCCAGCAGGCCGTTCATGTCGTGGTAGAAGGTGATGTCGCCCAGGAAGGCGTAGACCGGCCGGCCCGTGGCCGCGGCCAGGCCCAGCGCCGTGGACACGTTGCCGTCAATGCCGCTGGCCCCACGGTTGCCATAGATGGTGATGTCCCGTGTGTCGGGCCGGTCAAAGGCGTCGACGTAGCGCACGGGCATACTGTTGCCGGCGAAGACGACCGCCTCTTCGGGCAGGGTCGTCAGGGCACGGGCGATGGCCCCGCCGTCGAAGAGGGGCATATCGGCCAGCGTTTGGTCAACGGTGGCCCAGGTCGCCTTTTCGACCTGTTGGAAGAACGCGGCCCACTCGCCGGAAACCGCCGGCGCACCGTTGAGCATCGCCGCCAGACGGACGCAAAACAGCGCCGGGTCGGCCTGGATGATCGTGTGGGTCAGGTGCAGGTCGTCGGCCCACTGGCCGTCGTCGCGGACGTGGACGTGGGCCGGTGGGGCGGTTTCGTCCAGCCAGGCCGACAGGGCGGCCGAGGTGGGCAGTGTGCCGAAGCGCAAGACGGCTTCCAGCCGCGGTCGCTTCTGCCCCAGCGCCGGCAGCCACAGCGGGTAGCCACCGAGCACTATTCTCCCGTCATCCGGCGCGCCGTGGCGCAGGCCGGCGAGCGGGTCGGCCAGAATGGGCCAGCCGAGGCGCGCGGCCAACGCCGCCACTGCCGCCGGGAAGTCACCGCCGGGGCAGCCGGGGCCGCAGAGGATGACGCCGTGTTGGCCGGCCAACGTGGCGACGGCGGCCAACTGCTCATCGCTAGGCAAGAGGCGGCCGCGGCTGATGGAGGTGTGAGCAGCCGAGGCTGGCGGGACGCCGGCGCTCCTTTCGGCGCTGGTGGGCGCGTCGGGTTCCAGCGGTTTGCGAAAGGGCAGGTTGACGTGAACGGGGCCGCGCGGTGGGCCGCCGGCCGCGGCCAGGGCGCGGGCGGCCAGCGTGCGCAGGTGGCGCAGTACCACGTCAGGCGCGTTGGCCTGAGGCACGGGCGCATCGACCGACCAGCGGACGTGATCACCGTACATTTTGATCTGGTCGATGGTCTGATTGGCCCCGCTGCCGCGTAACTCCGGCGGGCGGTCGGCGGTCAGCACCAGCAGCGGCACGTAGGCGTAGTAGGCTTCGATGATCGCCGGGTGGAAGTTGGCCGCGGCCGTGCCCGACGTGCACAGCAGGGCCACCGGCCGCCCCGTGGCCAGGGCCAGCCCCAGGGCGAAGAAGCCGGCGCTGCGCTCGTCCAGGTGGCGGTAGAGGCGAATGGCCGGCTGGGCGGCGAAGGCCAGGGCCAGCGGCGTAGAGCGCGAGCCGGGGGCCAGGCAGACGGCGCTGAGGCCGCCACGGGCCAGTTCATTCACGAAGATGGACGCCCAGTGGGTATTGACGTTGGCGCTCAGGTCCACGTCAGTTGCCTCCCGCCGCGCCCAGCGCGCCGAGCATGGGGCGGAACTTCAGCGCCGTCTCGGCCCATTCGCGCTCCGGCGACGACCCGGCGACGATGCCCGCCCCGGCGTAGAGCCAGGCGCGGTCGTGTTGGGTGACGGCCGAGCGGATGCCCACGGCGAAGACGCCGTCCAGCGCCGCGTCGAGCCAGCCGATGGGCGCGGCGTACCAGCCGCGCGGCACCGGCTCGGCGTCGCGCAGCAAGGCCAGCGCCCGCTCCGGCGGCACACCGCCCATCGCCGGCGTGGGGTGCAGCCGCCGCGCCAGGCGCAATACGCCTTCCGGCCGCCGCAAGCTGCCCGGCGATGGGCGTTAGCAGGTGCTGGATGTTGCGCAGCTTCAGGACGCGCGGCGCGGCGGGCACGTCCAGGTCGCCGGCCGCGTTGGCCAGATGGGCGCGAATGGCATCCACGACCAGTTGGTGCTCGTGGCGGTCTTTGGCCGAGGCCAGGAGTTGGGCGGCCAGCGATTCGTCCTCGTCCGGCGTCGCGCCGCGGGCGGCCGAGCCGGCCAGGGCCATCGTGGTCACGGCGCGGCCGGCGACGCGCACCAGCAGCTCCGGCGTTGCCCCCAGAAAGGCGTGGTGGGGGCACGGCTCGAACAGGAAGCGGAAGCTGTCGCCATAGTGGGCGTCGAGCGCGGCCAGCGGCGCGGCGGCGTCGATGGTGTCTTCGGCCCGTACTTCGCAGACGCGCGCCAGGACGACTTTCTCTATCGCCCCGTCGCCGATGGCCGTCGTCGCGTGGCCGATCATCTCATCCCACATGGCGCGGGTCATTGGATAGCGTAACGACGCGCGGACGAATGGGGCGAATGGCTGGCTCGGTGCAGTTGCCAGACGGGCAGCCAGCGCTTCAGACAGCCCCCGCACCGCCTCGTCGAGATCTTCGTCGGGGCCGACGAGAGCGTTGATGGTCAGAAAGGTCGCGCCGGCCTGTTGCGCTAACTGGTAGTGGGGCAGGATGAACTCGGCCGAGTTGAAGACCGACCAGGTGTTATCGGGCACGAAGTCGTCCTGAAACGCGAAGCCGCCGAAGAGGCGCGGGCGAGCGAGATGGGCGGCGTCGGTCGCGCCACCGGTCATCGGCTGCACAATCGCCCGGTCGAACAGGGCGCGGGCCTGCGTTTCGATGTCGGCGAAACGCTGCGCCGGCAGGCGCTCGGCGTCGTCGGGCAGGGTGGGCGCGGCGACCAGTTGCGCGGCAATCCCCGCCCCGGCCAGCGTCAGCCCGTCGCCCGGCTCGGCCCAGTAGAAGCGCTCCATGCCGTGGGCGGCGCGCAGAAAGCCGGCCGCGCTGAGGCCCGGCGCGGCGGCGAACAGGCTGACCAGGCGTGGCCGGGCCGGTTGCGGGCCGCTTTCGTCCCACGAAGAATCGACCGTTTCCACCCGCATGGCGTCCGCGGCAGCCGGCATGTCTTGTTCCGCGATGGCGATCATGACGCGGCTCCGGAGTCGGTTGGGGCGAGGGGCTGTCCTTCATAGCCGACGCTGCGCAGCAGCAGCGGCACCAGGCCAGACATGATGCGCGACGGCTCCGGTTCGCCGGTCGTCACCCAGCGGATGACCAGGCCGTAGATGGCCCCCATCCAGGCGTAGGCCACGACTTCGGTGTCGGTCGGGTCGATGTCGCCCAATTCGATGGCCTCGCGCAGATAGCCCTCGATCAGACGGGCGAAGCGATCGGTGACGGCGGCGCGCTTACTCTCGAAGACATTGCCCAGGCCGACGGCCTGCACGAGGAGAATTTTGGCCGGGCGGCGGTAGCGGCCGAACGTCTCCAGCACCGTCTCCAGGGCCACGCGCACGCGGGCCATGCCCCGCGCCTGCCCCTCGATCGCCTCCAGCACGCGCCGCTCCAGCAGGTCGGCGAACTGATCGACCAGGGCCAGGAAGAGGCGCTCCTTGTTGGCGAAGTGGAAGTAGATCGCGCCTTTGGAGGTCTCGGAGGCGTCGACGATGTCGTCGAGGCGCGTGCCGTGATACCCCTGGCGGGAGAAGGTTTGCAGAGCGGCGTCAAGAATGCGCTCGCGTGTAGCGCCGGGGTCGCGCCAGGAGGGAGTCTTGTCGGGATCGGTAGTAGCCATTGTCACGATGGTAGTCTAAAGCAAACCGACTGGTCAGTCTATACGTTACCGGCTAAAAAGATGGACGTTAATCCAAGCCGCTCAATGGGCGGGTGTGTTCATCTTATTCAAAATATTTTGAACGACATGTGAATTCTATCACAAGGGGTGGCCGAATTCAAGCATCAGGGAGCGCCTTTCATAGAAAAGTTAAGCATACCTTAGTATAATGCGCAGTGCGGATCGGGTGGACAGAAAGTCGCCGGTCGCTATACTTTCTCAACTTGATAAGTGGCTGCGCTCAATGTGGTCGCAGTCTGTGGTGGGTGGAACTGGGAAGCGGGGCCGATTTTATCGGCGGGTCATAAAAGGTTGGTGCGATGAATCAATCGGCCGTCGGCGGAGCGAGTGCAGCCGCCCAAAACACGGTAGCCGATCGGGTCAAGCGAGATCAGCACGCGCGCTTTCGTTCGCGTCGTGTTTGGTTCTATGGCCTGGCCGTTTTCATCGCCCTGAGCATCATCGCCTTCAACATCATTCGCCCCATCACCGTCCTGCCGCGCATCGCCCCGTCGCCGGGCTTCGCGTTCGTTGGCACGGACGGCCAGCCTGTTACCAGCGAAGACCAGCGCGGCTTTCTGACCCTCTATAGCTTCTCCTACCTGGATTGCGACGAAGCCTGCCCCAGTCCTTCGCCGACATCGCCGCGTTGCGCGCCTCCGTCGCCGAGTCGCTGCCGGCCGACACGCCGCTGCGCTTCGTCACCATCAGCCTCGACCCGCAGCGGGACACGCCCGGAGCGCCTGCGGCAAGCGGGTGAGGCGTGGGGGCTGCCGGCCGGCGCGGCCGAGTGGCAACTGTTGACCGGCGACCCGGCGCGCCTGCGGGCGACCATCGGCGGCGGCTTTCGCGTCTACTTCTCCGAGCCGAAGGAACCGACGGCCGAATCGCCCGGCCGCATCACCTTCGACCCGCGCTACGTGCTGGTCGATCACCTGGGTATCATGCGCGCCGAGTATCGCATCGGGGCGCTCGACCCGGCGCTGCTGGCCCGCGACGTTAACCTGTTAGTGGAAGAGGCCGCCAACAGCGACGGCATTGCCCGCCTCGGCTATGAAGCGGCGCACCTCTTCCTCTGTTATCCCCGCTAAGGCCAACACGATGAGTTCTTCGCCCGATTCCGCCCCGCCGCAAGCGTCCCGACGCCCCAGCCCCATCTTGTGGCTGGTGCTGGCCGGCGTCCTCGTGCTGGGCGCGGTGGCCGTGTGGAGCGTGGTCAACGGCCGCCTGCCCTTTGGCGCGCCGTCGTTCAACGGCACGGTGATCCAGTCGCCCGACCTGGCCGCCGACTTCACGCTGACGGCCAGCACGGGCGAGCGGCTCAGCCTGAGCGACTTGCGGGGCCGGGTGGTGCTGATGTACTTCGGTTACACCTTCTGCCCCGACGCCTGCCCGACGACGCTCAACGAACTAAAGAAAGCGACGGCGGCGTTGGGCGACCGCGCCGACGAGGTGCAGGTTGTCATGGTCACTGTCGACCCGCAGCGTGACACACCAGAAGTCCTGCGCGAGTATTTGGCCCACTTCGACCCGTCATTTCTTGGCCTGACGGGCAGTGAAGAGGAGATTCTGGCCGCGGCCACGCCGTTGGGCATCTACTTTGCCGCCCATGAAGGCTCAGAGGCTACCGGCTATCTGGTCGACCATACGACCAGCGTTCTGGCGATTGACAAAGAAGGGTATCTGCGTCTGCTCTATAGTTTTGAGACACCGGGTGAGGCTATTGCCGAGGATATGCGTCACCTGGTGCGTCAATGATGTGTCGGACGACGTCTCTATTAGGTGTCGGAGGGGACGGCAAGGCAACCAACAAGGAGGTAGCATGAACGAAAAGGACAAGTACAAGACACCGCAGGGGACCATTGCGCTGATGGTCATCTTCGTCATTCTCATTATCGCCCTGTGGGGCAGTGCCTATTTGACCATGCTGTCGAGAGGAGTGACGCAGTAATGCACATCGATCGCTACGAACGACTGTTCATCTATGCGGCGGTGGCCCTCCTGGTGGTGTTTATGGGCGCGCTGGCCGTCAGCAGCTTCGCCTTCGGCATTCGCGTGCCGACGGCCTATGAAAAGGTTGACCCGCGCACGGTGGCTACGCCGCCGTCACCGTGGGGCCTGCCGGCCGAAGAGCGCCTCCGCGAACTGTCACCCGGCAACTACGAGGTCTATCTCCTGGGCCAAATGTGGCAGTTCTCACCCAACACGATCACCGTTCCGGCCGGCTCGCGGGTCACGTTCTACGTGACCAGCAAGGACGTTCAGCACGGCTTCAAGATCGCCGGCACCAACATCAACATCATGGCCCTGCCGGGCGAGGTGGGTGTGTTGACGGCGACCTTCGACACGCCGGGAACCTATAACTTCTACTGCCACGAGTACTGCGGCGCATTGCATCACACCATGTACGGCCAGATCGTGGTCGAAGAGTAAGCGCGACCCGCCAAGGAGGACACACTCAATGACCAAGCGCAAAGCACAACCGGCCGCGACGACACCGGCCATCCTGCCCCCCGAGCATTTCAAGCGCGAAGACCGCCTGACGGCCTGGTTCATCACCATCGCCATGATCGCCCTGTTCATCGGCGGCGCATTGGGGCCGCTGCAGAAGCTGGAGCACGTCGGCATCAACCTTTATCCGGCGCTGGCCAAGATCGGCATCGGCAGCGTGCGCATCCAGTCCTACTACCAGGGCCTGACCGCCCACGGCGTGCTCAACGCCCTGGTGTGGACGACCTTTTTCATCGTCGGCTTCTTCACCTACGCCATTCCGCGCAGTCTCGGCCGGCCGCTGAAGCAACCGCGCATCAATCTGTTGGCGCTGGTGCTGATGATTGTCGGCCTGGTCATGGCCGCCATTCCGATCCTGACCAATCTGGCGTCCGTCCTGTACACCTTCTACCCGCCGATGAAGGCCAGCGTCTTCTTCTATCTGGGGCTGGTGCTGGTGGTTGTCGGCTCCTGGGTAGCCGGGCTAGGCTACTACGTGACCTATTGGCAGTGGCGCAAGGACAACCCCGGCCAGAAGACGCCGTTCATCGCCCTGGCGGCCATCATCACGATGGTCATGTGGCAGATCGCCACGCTGGGCATCGCCATCGAAATCCTGGTCCTGATCATCCCCTGGGTGCTGGGCTGGACGGAGGGCACCGACCCCCAACTGGCGCGCACCTTCTTCTGGTTCACCGGCCACCCGCTGGTCTACTTCTGGCTGCTGCCGGCCTACGTCTCCTGGTACGCCATGCTGCCCAAACAGGCGGGCGGCAAGATGTTCAGCGAGCAGTTGGCGCGGCTGGTCTTCTGGCTGTTCCTGGTGCTGTCCATCCCCGTCGGCCTGCACCATCAGTTCGTTGACCCCGGCGTGCCCGCCGGCTGGAAGGCCATCCATGCCGTCATTACCTACTCGCTCTTCCTGCCCAGCATGGCCACGGCCTTCACCGTCGTCGCCTCGCTGGAGCTGGGGGCGCGGGCGCGCGGCGGCAAGGGGTTGCTGGGCTGGATTCGCCACCTGCCGTGGGGCAACCCGTCCTACACCGCGCAGAACCTGGCCATGATCCTGTTCGTCTTCGGTGGAATTGGCGGTCTGACGAATGCGTCGTACAATCTGAACCTGGCGATTCACAACACCGCCTGGGTTCCCGGACATTTCCATCTGACCGTCGGTTCGGCAGCTACCCTGACCTTCTTCGGCATCGCCTACTGGCTCGTTCCCGCCCTGACCAACAAGCCGTTGGCCAGCCGCCGCGCGGCGCTGGCGCAGGCGTGGACGTGGTTCGTCGGCATGTTGCTCATGTCTAACGGGTTGCACATCCTGGGGTTGAACTTTGGCGTGCCGCGCCGCACTTCGCTCGGCTCCGCGCCCTACCTGGACCCGGCCTGGAATCCGTTGCAAATCGAGGCGGCCGTCGGCGGTATCATCCTGGGCATCAGCGGCCTGCTCTTCTTCGGCAATATGCTGGCCACGGCGCTATCGCGCAAACGGGCCGAGGTACGCGAAGAGATGCCCGTGGCCGAGCCGCTGCACCCGGAGTACCAGACGCCGGCCTGGCTCGACAACTGGCGGCCGTGGATCGTGGCCACGATCTTGTTGATCCTCATCGCTTACGGCCCGGTGCTGGTAAGCATGATCGCCAACATCAACCTTACCTCGCCCGGCGTTCAGATCCGTTAGCGGTGGTTTCGATTGTTGGCAGAGTCGTATCGTGTACGTGGAGGTACACCTATGTCCAAAAAAACGCTGTTAGTCCTACTCCTTAGCCTGGTGCTGCTGGCCCTGGCCGCCTGTGGCGGCGGTGGCGACACGACCGAGCAGCCCCCGGCGGGCGGCGAAGACGTGGCCGCCATCGGCGACGCTGAAAACGGCGAACGCCTCTTCTCGCAGGCGACCATCGGCGCCAACAACGCCCCCGGTTGCATCACCTGCCACTCGCTGGAACCGGACGTGGTCATCGTTGGCCCATCGCAGGCCGGCCTGGCCACTCGCGCTCAGACCCGCGTGGCGGGTATGTCGGCCGCCGACTACATCCACCAGTCGATTGTCGAGCCGAATGCCTACGTTGTGGAACCCTTTGCCGAAGGTCTGATGTATCAGAACTACGGCACCGACCTGACCGAGCAAGAGATCAACGATCTGGTGGCCTACACGCTGACGCTCGAGTAAGCCGCATCTAAACTGTGCCCGGCTGGACCGCGCGCCACCGGGCAACTGTAACGATTGCCGGGCCGCCGCCCTTGGCGGCTCGGCAATCATCACAGGGGTGGTCGCACAGGCCGCCCCTTTTTTGTTGACCTTCGACGCGGGAGCGCCGGACGCTCGTCCGGCAATGACCAACTATGTCCGACCTCGATCCTCATGCCCCGCTGCCGGACGCCAGCCCGGACGCTGATCCTACCGCTACCGCAGTAGAGGCTCCGGCCCAGCCGCCTCTGGCCCGCGCGTCCGACCTGGGCGGCCACAACCACATTACGTGGTTCAACGTGGCGACGCCGCCAGCCGCGGCGGCGAAAGAGGTCGCGGCCTGGTCGCCCCGCCGCGGGCGCTGGTCCATCGCTCTGGAGCGTGTGGCCCTGGCCGCCGAGCGACTGGTCAATCGCCTCACCAGCCCGCAGTTTAACCCCCTCTACCACACCGGCACAATCGCCTTCCTGCTGCTCCTGATCGTGGGACTGACCGGCCTCTACCTGTTCTTCTTCTTCCAGTACGGCTATGACGCTTCTTATGCCGCCGTGGCCCGCATGGAGTCGCAAATCATCGCCCGGACGATCCGCGCCATCCACCGCTACGCTTCCGGCGCGACGGTCATCGTCACCCTGCTCCACGCCTACCGGATGCTCTTCCTGGAGAAGTTCCGCGGGCCGCGCTGGTTGGCCTGGCTGACGGGCGTGGTGCTGACGGGCATTCTGTGGCTGGCCGGCGTCACCGGCTACTGGCTCATCTGGGACGAGCGGGCGGTGCTCATCAACGACGCTTTCCGGCGGGCGCTCGACGCCCTGACGCCCTGGAACGCGCCGTTCATGGCCTTTCTGGCCGGGGCGGGCCAGTCGGGGCGCAGTTGGCTGCTGTTCCTGCTGATTCTGGTCGTCCACGTCGTCCTGTTTCTGGTGGCCATCGGCTTCTTCTATCTCCACATCGTGCGGCTGAAACGGCCGAAGTGGCTGCCGCCCATGCCCTGGGTGGTGGGCCTGGCCGTGGTGCTGCTGCTGGCCGGGTTGCTTCTCCCGGTTGGCCTGCTGCCGCAGGGAGATCTGTTGCGCCTGCCGGGGGCGATCACCTTTGACCCCATCTTCCTGTTCTTCCTGCCCTTGCCCGGCGCGCGCTGGCTGTGGCTGGGGCTGCTGGTCGCCACTCTGCTGTCCGCGGCTCTGCCCTGGCTGTCACGCGGCGTCAGGCGAGCGCGGTCAGACGACGCGGACACGGCTATGGATGTTCTGTCGTACCCGCCGGCCCACCCCGCTGGGCCAAGGGTGCGCATCCTGGCCGACCGCTGCACCGGCTGCACCCTGTGCGCCCTCGACTGCCCCTATGGCGCGCTGGAGATGGTCGCCCGCGACGACGGCCGCCCCCACAAGTACGTCGCCCGCGCGCTGCCCGACCGCTGCGTCGCCTGCGGCATCTGCGTCGGCTCGTGCGATGTGCTGGCCGTCACGCTGGGCCAGACGATGCCGGAGAACTTGCTGGGGTTAGTCGCCGGGCGCGCCGCGGTCGTGAACCCCGGCCCGCCGCCCGCTCCGGCGACGGCCGTGCCCCTCGACCCGGCCCAACTGCGTGGCGCGCGCGTCGTCTTCACCTGCGAACGCCACGCCGCCCATGGGGCGCGCCCCTACCTGGATGGTCGCCGCGCCCCGGCCGGCGGCCCGGCGGTGCTCATCACCCTGCCCTGCGCCGGGGCGGCCCCGCCCGATCTGTTGAGCCGGGCGCTGGAGGCGGGCGCGGCCAGCGTGCGCGTCGTCGGCTGCCCGCCCGACGACTGCGCCAACCGTGAGGGGGTCGCTTGGGCCGAGCAGCGGCTGACCCGGCAACGCCTGCCGCGCCTGCGCCGGGCCTACAGCGACGCGCCGGTGCTGGCCGACTGGCTGCCGCCCGATGACTTTAGTCAGGCATTCGAGCGGCCTGCGCCTACCGGCGACGACGGGCAGCCCGACTTCGCCGCCGCGCGACGGCTGCCGCGCGACTTCTCGTGGCGACGCTTCGCGCCGGCCGTGGCCCTGCTGGCCGTGGCCCTCTTGGCCCAAATCTTGCTCACCGACCTGCCGTTGCGCGCCTACCCCGACCAGCCGGCGGTGGTGCAACTGGTGGCCGGGGATTTGGGGGCGGCGTTCGGCAGCCTGACCGCGGCCGAGGCGGGCGACGGCGTTTACCGGCTGGAGGTGAGGGTGGACGGCGAGGAGCGCTTCGGCCGCAGCTTCGCCGCCGCCGATCTGCTGGGACAGGAGGCGGCCGACGACTTGGCGTTTTTCCACGAGTTGACACTGCCGCCGGGCGAGCACGAGCTGTCGTTGAGCCTCGTTGGCGAGACGAGCGGCGCGGTGTGGCTGCTCTTCGACGAGCGGGTGGCGGTGGGCGCGGGTGAGGTTTTCCAGCCGCTGCTGTCGTTCGAGGCCGGCGTGCCCTGCCCCCCCGGCCGCCCCTGCGCACAATAAAAAGCAAACCGCAGATTACGCAGATTCAAGAGGCTCACGCGCAAAAACGCTAAGAACGCCAAGCTTTCTTTGCTTGGCGTTCTTTGCGTCTTTGCGTGAGCATTTCTTCCTCCTGGCGTTCTTTGCTTCTTTGCACCTCTGCGTGAGCCTCTTACTCTTCCAGATCAGTCAGGAAGCGATGGATGGTGTCCAGCAGCAGCGCCGGCTGGTCGCGGTGGATGGCGTGGCCGGAGTCGGCGATGAACGCCAGCCGCGCGCCGGAGATGCGCGCCGCCAGCCGCCGCACGTCACGCGGCGTGTTGCCAACCTCACCGTCACCGTTGAGCATCAGCACGGGGCAGGTGATATCCGCCGACTGCTCATAGCAGATGTTGCCGCCGCGGGCGGTGATGGCCCGCGCCGCGCCGACCCAGCCCTCGACCATCGACGTCAATTGCTCCGCGCCGTGGCGCTCGATGATCTGCTGCTTCCACTTCTCCCGCTCCGGCCCCCAGCCGGCCACCGGCAGCCAGCGCTCGACCGAGGTCAACTCCTCCGGCGAGATGACGCCCGACACGCCCCAGGCGACGACGCCGCGCACCAGGTCGGGCCGGGCCGCGGCCAGCAGCAGCGATACCTCGGCCCCATCGCTGAAGCCCAGCACCGTCACCGGCCCCAACGCCAGCCGGTCGAGCAGCGCCGCCACGTCGGCCGCGTCGCGCTCGTAGAAGTCGGGTGGGAAGTCGCGGTTGGGCGGGCGGCTGGCCCCGTAGCCGCGCAAATCGGGAGCGATGACGTGGTAGCCGGCGGCGAACTCGGCGATGAGATCGCCCAGGTCGCCCAGCGCCGTGCCGGTGAAGCCGTGGATGAACAGCAGCGGCCGGCCGTCGGCCGGGCCGAGGTCGAGGTAGGACAGGGGGACATTGTCAGCGAGCGTGATGGTTTTGCGGGTCATATTTACATGCGGAACGTGCCATAGCCGGCGTCGGGCAGCGGCGCGTGGGAGGTGGCGGCGAAGGCCAGGGCCAGCGCGGCGCGGGTCTTCACCGGGTCGAGGATGCCGTCGTCCCACAGGCGGGCGGTGGCGAAGTAGGGGCTGCTCTCGCGGGCGTACTGCTCCAGGATGGGGCGCTTGAACTTCTCTTCGGCCAGCCGCTTCTCGCTGTCGGTCGGGTCGTCCAGTTGGTGGAAGACCTGCTTCTTGCCCACCGTCCACAGCGTATCGGCCGCCGCGTCGCCGCTCATGACGCTGATGCGGCTATTGGGCCAGGAGAAGAGGAAGCGCGGGTCATAGGCCCGGCCGCTCATGCCGTAGTTGCCCGCGCCGTGGCTGACGCCGTGGAGCAGGGTGATGCGCGGCACGTTGACGTTGCTGACGGCCATGACCATCTTGGCCCCGTGCTTGGCGATGCCCTCGTTCTCGTACTGCTTGCCGACCATGAAGCCGGCGATGTTCTGCATGAACAGCAGCGGCGTGCCCCGCTGGCCGCAGAGCTGGATGAAGTGGGTCGCCTTCAGCGACGACTCGCTGAACAGCAGGCCGTTGTTGGCCACGATGCCGACGGGGATGCCCAGGATGTGGGCGAAGCCGCAGACGACGGTCGGGCCATAGCGCGCCTTGAACTCCGTCAGGCGCGAGCCGTCCACCAGCCGGGCGATGATCTCGCGCACCTCATAGGTCTGGCGCGGGTCGGCGGGGATGATGCCGTATAGCTCCTCGGCCGGGTAAAGCGGCTCTTCCGGGGCCTGCGTTGGCAGCGGAATGGCCCGCGGCGCGGCCAGATGGTGCGGGGCCAGGTGGGCGACGATCTCGCGCACCTTGTCCAGCGCCTCGGCCTCCGTCTCGGCCAGGTGGTCGGCCACGCCGCTGAGGCGGGTGTGTACGTCGCCGCCGCCCAGCTCCTCGGCCGTCACCTCCTCGCCCGTGGCTGCTCTGACCAGGGGCGGCCCGGCCAGGAAGATGGTGCCGTTGCCCTTGACGATGACCGTCTCGTCGGCCATGGCCGGGATGTAGGCCCCGCCGGCGGTGCAGGAGCCGAGCACGGCGGCGATCTGGGTAATGCCCTGGGCCGACATGCGGGCGATGTTGTAGAAGATGCGGCCGAAGTGGTCGCGGTCGGGGAAGACGTCAGCTTGCAGGTGCAGGAACGCGCCGCCGGAATCGACCAGGTAGATGGTCGTCAGCCGGTTCTCCTCGGCGATGTTCTGGGCGCGCAGGTGCTTTTTGACCGTCTCCGGGAAGTAGGTGCCGCCCTTGACCGTCGGGTCGTTGGCGATGATCAGGCAGTCCACGCCGGAAACGCGGCCGATGCCGGTGACGATGCCCGCGCCGGGGGCCTCGCCGTCGTACATCTCCCAGGCGGCCAGCGGCGACAGTTCCAGGAAGGGGCTGCCGGGGTCGAGCAGGGCGTCAATGCGCTCGTGAACCAGCAGCTTGCCGCGCAACCGCTGGAGTTCGACGACACGCGGCGGCCGGCCGGTGGCGACTTCGTTCTGGCGCTCGGCCAGTTGCTCGGCCAGGGCTTTGTTGGCCGCGAAGTTGGCGCGGTACTCGGCGCTGTTGGGGTTGAGGTGGCTGATAAGCTCGGTCATGCCGGCTCGCTCTCCGCGTGCGGGATGCGCAAGACCAGTTTGCCCATTACGTCGCCGTCGCGCAGCCGGGCCAGGGCGGTCACGGCGTCGCGCAGGGAGTAGACCGTGTCGATGACGGGGCGCAGCCGCCCGGCGAAGACCAGGCCCATGACCGTCTCGTAATCGACGCTGGTGCCCATCGTGCTGCCGATGATGGTCAGGTGCTTGCTGAACAGGTAGCGGTTGTCGATCTCGAAGCGCGGGCCGCTGGAGTTGCCGACGGTCAGCAGCCGGCCGCCGCGGCGCAGGGCACGCAACGACTGGGCGAACGTGGCCGCGCCGACGTTGTCGACGACGACATCGACGCCGCGCCGGCCCGTCAGCCGGTACACCTCGCGCCCCCAATCCGTCTCGCTGCGGTTGATGACCTCGTCGGCCCCCAGAGCGGTGGCCTGGGCCAGCTTGGCCGCCGAGGAGCCGACGACGAAGATGGGCCGCGCGCCGACCAGCCGGGCGATCTGGATGGCCGCCGTGTTGACGCCGCCGCCCGCGCCGACGACGAGAATCGACTCGCCGGGGCGCAGCCGGCCGCGGGTGATGAGCGAGTGCCAGGCGGTGACGAAGACCAGCGACGCCGCGGCGGCCGTCTCGAACGGCACGCCATCGGGCAGCGGCAGCAGGTTGCGCTCCGGCACGGCGGCGAACTCGGCGAAGAGGCCGTCGACGTGTTCGCCGAAGATGGCGAAGTCGTCGCACATGTTGTCCTGGCCCAGCCGGGCGAAGCGGTCGGTCGGGTCGTTGCATAGCGTCGGGTTGACGGCCACGCGGTCGCCAGCGTGGAAGCGCGTGACGCTCTCGCCCACGGCGACGACGACGCCCGCGCCGTCCGCGCCCATGATGTGGGGCCACGTCAACCGCAGGCCGGGCCAGCCTTCCAGCACCCACAGGTCGAGCCGGTTGAGGGCCGCGGCGCGCACGGAGAGCAGGACTTCGTGGGGGCCGATGGCCGGCCGGGGCACGTCGAGCAGCTTGACCTGCTCGACGCCGCCGTGTTGCTCAAAGCCGAGGGCGTTCATGTTAGCCGTCCAGGGTTTCGTCCAGGTTGTCTTTGTAGTAGTCGAGGGTGTCGGCGTAGGCCAGGATGTCGGCGTCCTGGGTCGTCTCCAGCAGAACGGACAGCAGGGTGCTGACGGCCAGGTCGGCGTCGCCGTTGCTGTAGTGGGCCAGAGCCAGGAAGACCCGGCCGCTGTTGTTGTCGGGGAACTCGTCGGCGGCCTGCTCCAGCGTCTCCACCGCCTCGTCGTGTTCGCCGGCCACGCGCAGGCTGCTGCCCAGGCAGATGAGGCACTCCTGCCGGTCGGGGCCGTCGAGACCGGCGTCGATGGCCCGGCGATAGTAGGGGATGGCCATCTCGACTTCGCCCATCACGTCGTAGGAGCCGCCAACCTCGAACAGAACGAGCGGGTGGTCGGGGTGCTCTTCCATCAGCGCCAGCAGTTGCGCCTGGGAACTTTCCAGTTCGTCGTCGCGCCGCAGTTGGCGGGCAGCCTGAATGGCCGCCAGAAGCGCGGCCTCGTCCGTATCGGAGCGGTCGCCGGAGAAAGGGGGATTGTCCATCGTAGGCCTCGTGCATGTTATGCCCATGCGGCAGGTAGCGGGCGGCGGCGCGCTCCACAAGGGGTGACGCGGCCGGTCGCCTGATTCCCGCGGTTAGGGGCAGTGGGATATGGCTGGAATGATAGACCCCGCCTCTTGAACCGGCAAGCGATACGTTGGAATTCGCGCCGGGGGCTGATACACTAGATTGACTACCGCGCCGTCCAGGGGCATGAAGCTGGAGCGAAGCGAGTGAAGTTCATCAAGCAACCAATCCCGGCCACGCTGCTGGCTGATGGCGACTGGGTCGCCGTGCGTCTTCAGGCCGACGAGCCGGAGGCGGAGCGCGTCTATCTGGCCTACGCGCTGACAACGCAGGGCATCGCCGCCCAGATCGTGCCGGTGGTGCTGCTGGACGACTGGGGCAAGGAGATCAAGGGGCTGGCCCTCTACGAGTGGGTCAGCGAGCACGGCTGGCGCTTTCCACGGGCCGAGCTGTTCGGCGTCAGCCCGCACGGCCAGCAAGAGCAGTACTTTCTGCGCGACATGGAACTGGAATCCCCCTACGTGGTCTATGGCGCGGCCGATAAGGCGCTGCCCATCGCCGACTGGGCGCGCGTCCAGGCGGTGCTCATCTCCGATGAGGCGCTATTCGCGCCGGAGCCGACCGACGTGCCGCCGGACATGACCGGCCCCCTGCGTGCGTCCCGCGTCAGTTGGTGGCGCGTGCCGCCTGACACCACCGATCTTAGCTTCCTGGAGCCGCCGGAGCCGGCGGTCAAATAAGCGCCATGCTATTGCCCGTCCGCGCCGCGAACCGCTGGGCCGGGTCTGGGCCATTGGGCCGTGCGGCCATCTTAGCGCTGCTGCTGGTCGCTTTGGCCGGGGTATTGCGCCCGCCCATTGCGCGGGCGAGCGCGGCCCCGGCGATAGTAGCTGCTGCCCCCGCGCCCGTGGTCGACGCTGTGCTGTCGCCCTATTGGGAACCGGGCATCCAGCGCTGGGCCGAGACCATCGGCGCGCTGGCCGAGGTCTATGGTTTCCACCCCGACTTCATCGCCGCGGTCATCAAACACGAGTCCGGAGACGAGTTCCGGGCCATCAGCCGCCGCGGCGCGGTCGGTCTGATGGACGTGATGGCCGAGGAACCGGCGTTAGCCTGGCGGCCGTCGTCGGAGGCGCTGCTGACGCCGACGACCGACCTGCGCTGGGGGCTGGCCATTCTGTCCTATGTCGTGCAGCAGGCGGGCGGCGACCTCTATACGGCCCTGGCGGCCTACAACGGCGGTTGGGAGCACGTCAACAGCCGCATCCCGCGCGAATACGCCGCGCGCGTCCTCGACAGCTACGCCCGCGCCCTGCTGGCCCGTGCCGGCCTGGCCCCGGAGACGGCCACGCGCTGGACGGTGGCCGTCGACATCCGCGCCGGCAACGTGCCCGACGAGGGGTTGCTGGTGCTGGGGTACGAGCCGATTGCCGGGTTGCACACTCTGGTTGGCCACACGGTCTACGCCTTCGCCGACGGCGCGGGGCACGTCTACACCGTGCGCGGCTACGTCGTGCCGGTGGGGCTGTCGGCGGCCGTGGCCACCGAATCGGGCGTGGGCCACCCCGACGAACTGGAAGCGCCGTTGCGCGCCCGGCTGGGCGAGAAGAGCGCCCGCAGCGCGGCCGGCAACCCGCGCGTGCTACTGGCCTGTCTGGCCGGCCTCACCCGGCTGCGCGGCCAGGTGACGACGCGCTGGTATGCGCCGTCCGGCTGCCCGGCCATCGAACGTTAGCATTCGCCGCGCCGCGCCGGTCGTGGTACGCTTGCCGCCAAGAGCCGGTCTTGTTCCAGGCACTTATGAACCCACAACCCACTGTCTACCTGACCGAACGACGCCCGACCGTTCAGGCGCGGCTACCCGATGGCCGCGTGTTGGAAGGGCCGCGCGGGGCGACACTGGAGGCGTTTATCCAGGCCGCCGAACTCCCGGCCGACCAGCGCGTCGTCGCCGCGCTGATGAACGGCCGTCTGCGCGAACTCTGTTTCCCGCTGACGGAAGACGCCGACCTGGCCCCGGTGACGACGGCCACCAACGACGGTTCGCGCATATACCGGCGCTCGCTGAGCTTCCTGATGATCGCCGCCGCGGCCGAGGTGCTGCCCGGCCAGGTCATCACTATCCATCACTCGATGCCCTTCGGCGGCTACTACTGCGAGCGCGGCGACGGCCAACGGCTGAGCGACGAAGAGCTAGATCTGCTGCGCCTGTGTATGCGCCGCCTGGTGGACGCCGATTTGCCCATCGACAACATCCGCGTGCCGCTGGATGAGGCGTTGGCTTTCTTTCAGGAGCAGGGCGACCTGGAGAAGGCCGACCTCTTTGCCCGCCGCCGCAAGGCCTACCTGACGCTCTACGAACTGAACGGCGTGCGCGACTACTTCCACGGCTTCATGGTGCCGCGCACCGGCTACCTCGACCTGTTCGACCTGCGCCACTACGACGAGGGCTTCATCCTGCAATTCCCGCGCCGCACCTGGCCCAACGTCCTCCAGCCGTTCGAGGACGAGCCGCGGCTGGCCCAGGTGTTCCAGACCTACAAGGATTGGCTGACGATCATGGGCGTGGGCAACGTCACGTCGCTCAATCAGGCCATCGCCGGCGGCCGGGCGTCGGAGGTGATTCTCGTGGCCGAGGCGCTGCACGAGCGGCAACTGGCCAGCATCGCCCGGGCCATCGCCAGCCGCCAGCCGGCCGTGCGCCTGGTGGCCGTCTCCGGGCCGACTTCGGCCGGCAAGACGACCTTCTCCAAGCGGCTGGCGTTGCAGGTGATGGCCCAGGGCATCTACCCGGTCATCATCAGTCTCGACGACTACTTCGTCAACCGCGAGGACACGCCGCGCGACCCGAGCGGGGCCTATGACTTCGAGTCGCTGGCGGCGCTGGACATCGCCCTGTTCCAGTCCGACATGCGGCGGCTGATGGCCGGCGAAGAGGTGCTACTGCCGCGCTACAACTTCAAGACCGGCCGGCGCGAAGTCGGTTCGCCACTGAGCATTGGCCAGAACCACGTGGTCATGATCGAGGGCATCCACGGCTTGAACCCGCGTCTGACCGACGGCCTGCCGGAGTCGGCCACCTACCGCGTCTTCATCTCGGCCTTCACCCAGCTCAATCTGGACAAGCACAACCGCGTGCCGACGACCGACACGCGCCTGTTGCGCCGCATCGTGCGCGACGCGGCCCACCGCGGCTACACCGCCACGGCGACCATCGGCCGCTGGAACAGCGTCCGCCGCGGCGAGAAGAATCACATCTTCCCCTATCAGAACAGCGCCGACGTCTTCTTCAACTCCGCCCTGGCCTATGAGCTATCGGCGCTAAAGCCGCTGGCCGAGCCGCTGCTGCTCCAGGTGGAGCAGGGCACGCCGGAGCGGCTGGAGGCCAACCGGCTGATGGCCTTCCTGCAATGGTTCGAGCCGCTGCCGGAGAGCGACTTGCGCTACGTGACCAACGACTCGCTCCTGCGCGAGTTCATCGGCGGCTCGGTGCTGGAGACGTTCCATCCCAGCCATTGGTATGCAACCAGGACGCCGTAAGGACGTATATCCAGGAAGAAGGAGAATTCCATGCGGATTATCTTGTATCTGGGTAAGGGTGGAGTCGGCAAGACGACGGTCGCCGCAGCCACGGCGCTGCGCAGCGCCCAGTTGGGCTACAAGACGCTCGTCGCCAGCACCGACATCGCCCACAGTCTGGCCGACTCGTTCGACGTGCCCCTGGGCGCCAAGCCGGTGCAATTGGCCGATAACCTCTGGGCGCAGGAGATTAGCGTCGTCGCCGACATCCACAACTACTGGGGCACGCTGCAAGGCTTTGTGTCCAACATGATCAGCGGGCCGGGCATCAGCAACGTCGTGGCCGATGAACTGTCGGCCTTTCCCGGCATGGACGAGATCGTCAGCCTGCTGCACATCAACAAGCAGGCCAAGGAGAAGGAGTTCGAGCGGGTGATCATCGACGCCGCGCCGACGGGTGAGACGATCCGCCTGCTGACCATGCCCGACACCTTCCGCTGGTACGCCGGCCACGTCAGCAAGTTGGAGTCGGCCATCGTCATGCGCGCTCTGAAGCCCTTCGCCAGCCGTCTGTTGCAGGGGCCGTCGGAGGTGTTGGAGGCGATCAGCAATCTGGACGCGGCCACGGCCGACCTGCGGGCCACGCTGAGCGATCCGTCGGTCAGCAGCTACCGCGTCGTGTTGCAACCGGAGAAGATGGTCATGCGCGAGGCGGAGCGGGCCATCAGCTATCTGGGCCTGTTCAACTACCCCGTCGATAGCGTCATCATCAATCGCATCTTGCCCGATGCGGCCGACGACAGCGACTTCTATCGCCAGCGGCGTTCGATCCAGGCCAAGTACATCGAGATGATCGAGAACAACTTCCGGCCGCTGCCGCTGTGGTACGCGCCCTACTACGCTCACGAGGTCGTGGGGCTGGAGGCGCTGTCGCAACTGGCCGCCGACTGCTTTGGCCCCAGCGACCCCGGCGAAATCTTCTACCGCGGTATCTTGCAGGAGATCGTCGATACGGGCGACGGCGGCTACGTGCTGCGACTGCCCATTCCCTTCATCGACCGCGACGACGTCCGGCTGCGCAAGCGCGGTGACGAGCTGTTCATCACCATCGGCAACTTCAAGCGCGAGATGATCCTGCCCACGGTGCTGGCCAAGCGGCGCGCCGGGGGCGGCCGTCTGCGCGACGGGATGCTGGAGATCTCTTTTCTGCCGGGCGAAGTCGGAGCGACGGCCGAGCCGGTCTAAGAGTGGCTCACGCAAAGACGCAAAGTACGCCAAGTAAAGAAAGCCCTTAGGAGGCTTTCTTCGCTTTGCGGACTTTGCGTCTTTGCGTGAGGTTTCTGAAATCCAGGATCGTGGCCAGGTAGACGGGCGCGCCGAGCAGACTGGCCACGCGCTCCAGCCCGAAGACGAGCAGCGTCAGGGCCACGGCCTGCTCCGGGGCCAGGCCGGCCCCGGCGAAGAGCGCCGGAGCGACGCTTTCGCGCACGCCCAGCCCGCCGATGGACGGCACGAGCAGGGCCAGCGACATGATGGGTACGACGAGCAGGTAGTAGCCGAACGGGACGGACAGCCCCAGGGCGCGCCCGGTGGTGGCCCACCAGCCGACCTGCATCAAGTTAAATAGCACCGAGACCAGCAGCGCCGCGACAATGGCCCGCCGGTCGCAACTGTGAATCGTCGTTGCGAAGCGGTCGAGGAAGCCGCCGCCGGCGACGCGCAAGGCCGCCGGCAGCCGGCCGACGACGCCGCGCAGCAGCCGCCCCTCCACCAGCGCCAGGCCGCCCAGCAGACCCACCAGACAGATGCCGCCGATAGTCCAGGCCAGTTGCCGCGGAAAATTATCTGGCCGGAAGGGCAGCACCACCAGCGCCATCGCGAACAGGGCCATCAGGCCGGTCAGCCGGTCGACGAGGACGGTGCCGGCGGCCACGCCCGAGGGCACGTCCTGAGCCGCCTCGGCCGCGCGCACTACGTCACCGCCCAATCCCGACGGTAGAAAAGCATTGAAGAAGCTGCCGATCAGATAGAGTTCCACCAGGCGGCCGAAGCGGATGGACGAGCCGACGCCGCGCAGGACGACGTGCCAGCGATAGGCGCGCACGACGAGGCTGAGGGCGATGGCCGCCGCGCCGACGGCCATCCAGCTCAGCCGGACGGTGCGCAGGGTGTCGAGCAGGGCGCGAAAGTCCAGGCCGCGCAGGACGAGATACAGCCCCAGCACGGTCACGCCGACTTTGAGCAGCGACAGAAGGCGTTGCCGGGTGGGGTTGCGTCGAGGTGCGTTCGGCGGCGCGTCGGGCGGGGTGGCCGTGTCCATTGCGTTTGATTGTAGTCGAGACGGTCGTGTTCGTCATCCGCAGATGGCCCATGTGGCGCTGGCGATGGCTCCGCTATAATGGAGCGATGATGGTTGAGAAACAGGGCGCGGCGCAGACGGCCGCGCGGGGAGCCAACTCAGTGGGGCCACGGGCGCGCGTCTGGCTGGCGGTGGCGGCGTTGCTGCTGTTCACCTTCCTGGCCCTCGATAGCCTGGTGGGCGACAGCCCAACGATGGACGAGCAGAACCACATCGCCCGCGGGCTGGCCTTTCTGCGCACCGGCGACCCGCGCCTCAGCCTGGAGCACCCGCCGCTGGTCAACGCCCTCAGCGCCCTGCCGCTGCTAACCATGCCGGAGTTGCGCTTGCCGACCGACCACCCCAGTTGGGAGCGGCGCGAAGGGTGGTATGAGTTCGCCGACCTCTTCCTGTGGCAGTACAACCACGACGTGGATCGCATTGTCTTCCTGTCGCGGCTGCCGATTGTCGCCCTCCACATCGCTCTGGCGCTAACCGGCTATCGCTTTGCGAGGCGGCTGTGGGGTGGGGCGGCCGGGGTAGTGGCCCTGTGGCTGCACCTCTTCGAGCCGAACCTGCTGGCCCACGGCCGCTACGCCACCACCGATATGGGCGGCACGCTGTTCACCTTTCTGGCTACCTTTCTGCTGTGGCGCTTGTGGGCCGCGCCGACGCGGCAAACGTGGCGGCGCTGGGCGCCGGCGGCGCTGGCCGTGGGGCTGGCCTTTGGCAGCAAGATGTCGGCCCTGGGCTTCGCGCCGGTGTGGATCGTGCTGGCCGTGTTGCCGCTCTATCCAGACGGCGGAAGGGGGCAGGCGCAGGCGGCGGCGCGGCGGCTGGGGCAACTGGCCGCCGCCGGGCTGGTCGCGCTGCTCGTCGTCTGGGCCATCTACGGCTTCCAGTGGGGCAACTTCCAGTTCATCTCGCCCGATCTGGCCGCGCTGAACGGTCGGGCCGGGCCGATGCCGACCTTCTGGGCCGGGGTGGAGCAGATCGCCCGGCTGAGCGGCGGCGGCCGGGCGCAATCGTTTCTGCTGGGACGCTTCTCCGACACCGGCTTCGTGGCCTACTTCCCGGTGGCCTTCGCCGTCAAGACGCCGCTGGTGCTGCTGGCCGCCATCGCCCTGGCCGCCGTGTGGCTGTTGCGCGACGGCCGCACCCGCCGCCGGGCGCTCTTCCTGCTGCTGGCCGCGGCGCTCTTCTTCGGCCTGACGATGACCGGCGCGCTCAACATCGGCTATCGCCACGCGCTGCCGGCGCTGCCCTATTTGCTGGTGCTGGTGGCCGGGCTGGCCGGGCGCGAGGTGGCGGCGCGGCGGCTGTGGAATCGGGTATCAATTGGCCCGCGCTCCATTGCCGCCGTTGTGGTCGTCGTTCTGGTCGGCGTGGCTGTCTGGATTCACCCCCATTACCTGAGCTACTTCAACCCCATCGCCGGCGGCCCGGCCAACGGCTACCGCGTTCTCATCGACAGCAACGTGGACTGGGGGCAAGACCTGCTGCGGCTGCGGCGCTGGATGGATGAGGAGGACGTAGAGAGCGTGCGGCTGGGCTGGTTTGGCACGGCCGACCCGACCTACTACGCCATTCCCCACGAGCCGCTGCCGGGCCTCGGCCGCGACCCTTTCTTCCGCCTGTGGTGGGCCGTGCCCTTCGACCCGGCCGCGCCGCCGCCGGGCGTCTACGCCATCAGCGCCACCAGCCTGTGGGAGACGCCGCTGCGGCCGGAGGAGAAGAACGTCTATGCCTGGTTCCGCGCCCGCCAACCGTCCGACCGCGTCGGCTACTCCATTCTGATCTATGACATCCCCTGAGTTTCGCCCGGTCGCCGGCCGGTCCGCCAGGGCGACCGCCCTAGCCACTGGCCACCGGCCACTGGCCACTGTCTACTGGCCACTGCTCGCCCTGCTCATCCTGCTGCTGGCCGCCGCCTTCCGCCTCGTGGCTCTGGGTGACGTGCCGCCGGGGTTGGCCCAAGACGAGGTGTTGGACGCCGACATCGCCCTATTCATTCGCGGCGGCGAGCACGCTCTCTTCTTCCGCCACGGCTACGGCCACGAGCCGCTCTATCACTATCTGGCCGCGCCGTTCGCGCCGCTGCTGGGCGACAACTGGCTGGCCATCCGGCTGCCGTCGGTCTATCTAGGGCTGCTGCTGGTCGCCCTGACGATGCGCTGGGCGCGGCGCGACTACGGGACGGTGGCCGCCGTCGTGGCCGGCCTGGGGCTGGCCATTAGCTGGTGGCCGGTCATCTTCAGCCGTATCGGCATCCGGCCCATCCTGGCCCCGCTACTACTGGTGGCGGCGGTCTGGTTCTGGCCGCTGCGCCGGGCGACAGTGACGCAGCGCGGGTTGTGGTCGGCGGCACTGGCCGGCTTCTGGCTGGGCCTGTCAACGTATAGCTACACCGCCGCCCGCGTCGCCCCGCTCATCCCCGCGCTGATGCTGCTGGCCTTTCGCCGTCGCATCACCTCATTCCAACCCTCTCACCCTCCCGGCCGGGCCACCGCGCCACCGCCGCCGCCCCCGCTCCTCGCCCTTTGGGAGAGGGCGGGGGCCACCGCCCCCAACTCGCCTACGCCGCCGTTGTCCTGGCCGTGTCCCTGCTCGTCTACGCCCCCCTCGCCCTGACGCTGCGGGCCAACCCGGAGTTGCAGCAGCGCCTCGACCAGTTGGAGGGGCCGCTGGTGGCCCTGCGCGCCGGCGACGCCGGGCCGGTGGCGCAGGCGACGTTGGCCACGCTGGGCGTCTTCAGCGTGGGCGGCGACCCGCGCTGGACGTATGGCCCGCCGGGCCGGCCGCTGTTCGATCCGCTGACGGCGGTGCTCTTTTACGCCGGCCTGGCCCTGGCCCTGTGGCGCTGGCGGCGGCCCGTCTACGCCCTGCTGCCCATCTGGCTGGCCGTGGCCCTCTTGCCCAGCGCCCTCTCGCCCGACGCGCCCAGCACGGTGCGCCTGGTGGGGGCGCTGCCGGTCGTTTACCTCTTGCCGGGGCTGGCCGTGGCCGCCGCGACCGAGCGGTTGAGGACGTGGCCGGCCAACCGGACGACGGCCACCCGGCGAACGATTGGCGGCGCTGTTCTTGCTGTGGCCTGGCTACTGGCGACCTTCAACGGCTACCGCACCATGCGCGACGGCTTCGGCGCGTGGCCGGTCAATCTGGAGACGCGCCTGCGCTATCAGACGGCGCTGCGCGACATCGGCGCGCACTGGTCGGCCGGCGACGGCGGCGCGCCGGTGGTGGCCGAGGTGTTCTACGAGCCGATTGACGCGGCTACGTTGCGCCGGGGTGTCGGGCGCGATCTATTGGCCCGTTGGGTGCAGACGGGCGGCGGCGTGGCCGGGGCGCTGGTGTGGCCCGACGGGCAGCCGGCGCGGGTCTACGTGCCGGAGTACGCGCCGCTGGACGGCGAACTGGCGGCGGCTTTGGGCCTGGGCGAGCCGGTCTATCGCAGCGATGGCGCGCCGTCCTTCGCCGTGTATGCGTTGCCGCAAACGCCGCCCGTGGCCTGGTCGCCCGTCGCCGTGGACTTTGGCGACCCGCCGGCCATCCACCTGGCCGGCGTCGCGCCGCTGAACGGGGGCGACGATGGGCAACTCCGGCTGCTGACCTGGTGGGAAGTGGTGTCGCCGCTGCCGGCGGACGCGGCGCTGTTCGTCCATCTGCTGGACGCCGCCGGCAACGTCGTCGCCCAGCACGATGGGTTGGACGCCGCGGCCGAGACGCTGCGCCCCGGCGACCGGCTGGCGCAGCGCCACGTCCTCAGCCAGCCGCGGCTGGATGGCGGCGACTACACCTTGGTCGCCGGCGTCTATCGACGCGGCGACGGGGCGCGACTGGCCACGGCCGACGGGAGCGGCGCGGCGGTGTTGGGTCGCTGCCACGTGGCCGAGTCCGGCAGCGCGTGTAAGTTGCGCTAGGTGAGGCAGATGAGTAGCATATAAGCGTGGACGTAGATGCTACGCCCTGTTCGCCGGTTTGTTTTATAGGAGAAACCGTCATGCTGTTCAGGAACCGTGTGTATTGGGGAAAGGCCGGACGGATCGTTCCCGCTATCCTTTTGGTTGCGCTGTCCGTAACTCTCATGGTGGGCCTGGTCGCGGCCGAGGTCGTCGACGGTAAGCCCGCGACGCCGGCCGGCGCGTCAGAGGTATCGCCTCTCGTGCCCTACGCGCCGACGACCGAGGAGTTGTTGGCCGCGCCGCCGTCAATTGAGCGCTACGTGGCCGCCCACACGCTGCCCCTGTCGGTGCGCAGCCTGACCGGGCTGGACAAGGCCGAACTGGCCACGATGAGCTTCATCCCCCTGACGACGTTTGGCTTCGCCCCGCTGCCGGGGCAGCCGACGCTGACCGCCGGTGTGCCCACCAGCAGCAACAGCTGGACGTTGTCGTGGACGGGCGATCCCGCGGCCACCGCCTACGAATTGCAGGAGGCCCACAACGCCGACTTCAGCGACGCGCAGGCGATTGACGTCGGCGCGGCAACGAGCGTCACCCTGACCCGCGGGCCGGTCAAGAAGAACGTCTACTACTACCGTGTGCGCACGCTGGCCGGCCAGCAGGCGGGCGAGTGGTCGAACGTGGGGCGCGTTGTCGGCGGCTACTTCGACGGCTTTGAAGATCCGTCGAGCGGCTGGTCGCTGCGGCGGACGACCTACATCGAAGAAGTCCACAGCCGTTACGAGGACGGCTATCTGGTGCTGGACGTGAACGACCGTTGGGACTGGGGCATCAGCAGCCCCGGCACGCCCGCGCCGCGCGTGCCCTACCTGATCGACTTCCACGCCATGATCGACGGCGGTGGGGCGAATCTGTGGTCGTTCGGCGCGGTCTTCGGCGGCGACTGGCCCGCGCCCAACTGCCCGATGTCGACCACCAGCGAAGGCTGGTACATGCACGAGGACTGCTTCAACCACTTCTACAACACCAACACCATCTTCTATGGCCCCCTCAAGCTGCTGTTCGAGCGTGTTGACCAGTTGGAGTGGTGTCTGGCGTGCGGCGGCAGCCCGCTGAAGCGCCTGGGCGACATTAACCCCGGCAGCATCAAGACCTTGAAGCTGGTCGATCCGACCGGCTGGAACCACTACCGCATTGAGGTGCGTGAGGACATCATCAAGGTCTACGCCTCTAAGCTCGGCAATGAGCCGGAGTTGCAATACACCTACCGCGATACGCGCTATGTGAACAATCCCTACTTCGGCTTGTTTGCCTCCACCGACGAATACACTAATGGCATCTGGTGGTTCGATAACTACCAGGTGGTGCCCATCGACTAGGCATTCCCAGGGGCGATCGGCGCTCAGTTCGGGCCGGCGCGGGGTGCAATGACCCTACGCCGGCCCGTTTTCGTTGGCCCAGCGGCGGCCGGGCGTAGGCCGCCTCGTTTGCCCGGAATGGTGGACAACAGTACCATAGCTCCTATCTAGCGGTTCCGTTGAACCGGTATAGGAGTAAAGAGCCATGAAAGTCAAGCAGTCTGTTGCCCGGCCGCCCGGCCGGCGGCCACGTCGCGGCCTCTTTCTGACGGTCGCCCTGGCCCTCTTTATCGTCTTGGGTGCGGCGCAGATCGGGCTGGCCGCGCAGGGGGACTCCGGGCCGGCGTCGCCCGAACCGGACGGCGCGACGCCGTCGCCCTACAGCCAGTTGGCCCCAACCGACGCCGAGCTGTCGGCCATGCCGGACGGCATCGATCGCTATCTGTCGGCCCACACGCTGCCCAGCAGCGCCTTCCAGCCGGCCAACCTGGTCAATTCGACCAAGACGGCCTCCCAGGACACGGTTCGCCCCGGCGAAGTGTTCGAGTACACCATCGTCATCCGCAACACGGGGCAATTCGACATCCCGGTGGAGATGACCGACAACCTGCCGGCGCAGTTGAATCACGTTGACACCGACTGCGTGGCGTTCATCACCGACCTGTGCGCCTTCAGCAATGGCACAGTGACCTGGCGCGGCACCGTCACCGAGGGCGGCCAGGCGACAGTGACGATCATCGTGCAGTTGAAGTCCAATGCCAACGGTGGGGCGCAGGTCGTCAATACGGCGCGCATCGAGAGCGCTGAGCAGACGTTCAACCGCAGCGACACCATCACCGTGGACGAGGCCGAGTCGTCGCCCGTCCAGTTGTTGCCCATTGCCCTCTATGGCCGGCTGCCTGATCCCGGGCCGGTGACCCTGCACGTCAGCGAGCCGAACGGCCAGAACGCCTGGCTGCTGAGCTGGACGGCCAGCGACGGCGCTCACGGCTACGACATCCAGGAAGCCCACAATCAGGACTTCTCTGACGCGACGACGACCTCTGTCGGCTCGGTCAGTTCGCAGACGATTACCAAGTCGCCCAGCCCCAACAACGTTTTCTACTACCGGGTGCGCAGTCGTGTCGGCGACCAGACCGGGCCGTGGTCGAACGTCGGCCGCGTCGTCGGCGGCTATCGCGACGACTTCGACGACTCCAGCACCGGCTGGGCCATGCGCCGTTCGACTTACCGCGAAGAGGTCAAGGGCTTCTACGAGAACGGCAAGTACGTGATGCAGATCGTTGACCGCTGGGACTGGGGCATCGTCAGCCCGCTGCGGCCCGCGCCGCGCGTGCCCTATGCCATCGACTTCGAGATGCGCACCGTCAGCCAGATCTACGCCCACTCGGCCGGTATGATCTTCGGCGGCGACTGGAACGGCGAGACGTGCCCGCCCGGCACGTCGTTCGATGAGTGGTACAAGCACGACAACTGCTTCAATCACTTCTACAACACCAACACCATTTACAACGACTCCAACCCCAATCGGGTAGAGTTTCAGCTCCTGTTCGAGCGCATCGACCGCCTGCAATGGTGCGACGATTGCGGCGGCAGTCCGATGAAGCGCGTCGGCGACGTTGGCGACCTGGAGCGTATCGGCAACGTCAACCCCAAGGATTGGAACCACTTCCGCATCGAGGTGCGGCAGGACAGCATCCGGCTCTACGCCGCGCCGGCCGGCCAGGCGTTGCAACTGGAGTACGAGTACAACGACACGCGCTGGATTAGCAGCCCGTACTTCGGCCTGTTCGCCTCCACCGACGTGATCGACAACCTGACCTGGCGCTTCGAGTACGTCCAGGTCATGCCGCTCGACTAGCCGGTTCGGCCGGCAGCCAGTGAACAAATGGCCGGCAAGCGTCCAAGTCGCTTGCCGGCCATTTTCATGGGTGTGTTGTGGTTTTCCGCAAGTGGACAGTTCGCCCCGTCTGGGTCGCGGCGCTGCTGCTGGGGGTGATGTTCGCCCTGGCGTTGACCAGCCTGCGCGACGAAGCGCCGACCTTTGACGAGCAGGGCTTTCTCGTCCGCGGCCTGGCCTATCTGCGCGGCGAGGCCAACGGCGGCACACGCAACATTCGCGTCGGCCACCCGTTGGGCCTCAATGCTCTCAACGCGACCCTGCTGGTGAATGACCCGGCGGTGCGGCTGCCGTCCGACGATCCGGCCTGGGGCGAAACCGGCTTCCACCGGCCGGCGGAGCTGTTCCTTTGGGGTATCGGCAACGACGTGGCGCGGACGATGTTCCTGGCCCGCGTGCCGACGATCTGGCTGGGGCTGTTGCTGGCGGCCGTGGCCGGGCGCTGGGCGGCGGAGATGGCCGCCGGGTTGGGGCGCGGGGCGGTCGGCGGGCATGGCCGGGGTGCTCGCGTTGGGCCTGGTGGCCCTCGACCCCAACATTTTGGCCCACACGCGGCTGGTGACGACCGATTTGGGACTGGCGGCGGGCGCGGCGCTGGCCGGCTACACGTTGTGGCGCTTCCTGCGGCGGCCGTCATGGTCGGCGGCGTTGCTGGCCGGGGCGGGCCTGGGGCTGCTGCAAAACACCAAGTTCACGGCGGCTCTCTTTGTGCCGCTGTTCGCGCTAGTTGTGGTCGTGGCCCTATGGGCGCGACGACGGACGATTGACCGGCGGCTGCTGGCCCAGTTGCTCATCATCTTTCCGGCGATGGCACTGCTGACCCTGTGGGCGACGAACGGCTTCCAGGTGGGGCCGCTGAACGCGCCGCTGCCGCTGTTGGGCGATCTGGGCGGGCGGGCCGTGCCGCTGTCGCACTATCTCGACCAGTTGCTCGACATCGGCGGCCGGCTGCAAGTGGGCACGCCGGCGTTTCTGCTGGGTCGCTATTCGGATTCGGGGTGGTGGTGGTACTTTCCGGTGGCATTTCTGGTGAAGACGCCGCTGCCGGTCTTACTATTACTGCTCTTTGCATTACTTCGCATAGTCATGGGGTCGATAGATAGCCGAACACAACACAATTACCTGACCTCTTCAGATGACCACCATTCGCCTTTCCCCTCGCCCCCCGGCAGAGGGACAGGGAGAGGGTCTTCGGCGCTGCCCTCCCCTAACCCCTCCCAGGGGGGCCGGCACCCCCCCAGGGCCCCCCCGGGAGAGGGACAGGGAGAGGGTCTTCGATGCTACCCTCCCCTAACCCCTCCCAGGGGGAGGGGGACGCGCCACTCGACACCCCCGACCTGGCCGCACTGCTAATCCCCGCCGCCGGCTACTTCGCCATCGCTCTGACCACCGACATCAACCTCGGCTATCGCCACCTGCTGGCGATCTTGCCCTTCCTCTACGTTCTGATCGGCGTGGTCACAGCCGAAGCCTTCGCGCGCGGCAGGGTGGGGCGAGGTTGGGCGGCGCGAGTCATGCGGGTCGCGCCGGCCGTGGCGCTGCTATGGCTGGCTGTGATAGCCCTGTGGCTGCATCCCCACTACCTCTCCTTCTTCAACGTCCTGGCCGGCGGGCCGGACAACGGCTGGCGCGTGCTGGTGGACAGCAACATCGACTGGGGGCAGGACCTGGCCCGGCTGAAGACGTGGCAGGCGGTGAACGGCGTGGAGCGCGTCTGGCTGAGCTACTTCGGCGAGGGGCGGCCGGAGTACTACGGCATCGTCTACGACGGGCTGGATAGCTTCCCGCCGCGGCTGATGAATCCGGCGGCGCGGCCGTTCTACCCCCACGACCCCGCGCCGGGCTGGTACGCCATCAGCGCCACGACGCTGCAGGGCGTCCACTTCGCCGACCACGACCAGTTCCGCTTCTTCCGCGAGCGGCGGCCGGACGCCAAGATCGGCTACAGCATCTTCCTCTACAACGTTCCGGCGCGTGGCGAGCCGGCCGATCTGTTGCTGAGCAATACCCAGGTGGACGAACTGACCGCGGTCGACTTCGCCCTGTTGCAGACCAACGACGTGCGCTTGCGCTGGTTCGACGGCGACCAGGCGTTGCTGCTGCCCGACAGCACCGCGCCGCTGTGGCTGCTGCTGCCGGTGCGGAGCGAGTTCAGCGCCTTCATGAGTCACTTCCTGACGATTGCGCCGCAGCCGGAGGCGACCGGCCCTAGCTATCGCCTCTACCGCGCCAACGCCTATCCGCCCCAGGCCGAGCGTCAGTTGATGCTCGACGGCCACGCAATGACCTACACGGCTGACAATGCGGTGACCATCGGCGACGAGCTGGTGATGGTCACGACCGGCTGGCGGCAGGGGGGGCAGCCGCGGCCGATTAAGATTTATGTCCACGTGCGCGACGCCGCCGGTCAGATCGTAGCCCAGTGGGATGGGCTGGGCGCGGCCTGGGAGGGGTGGCGGCTGGGCGATACGCTGGTGCAGACGTCGACGATCACCCTGCCTGAGTCGCTGGCTCCCGGCGACTATCGCGTGGTGGCCGGCCTCTATGATCCGCTCACTAACCAAAGGTGGAGGTTTGCGGATGGACAAGACGGCGTAGAATTGTTTCAGTTCGCGCTTCCTTAAGTGAGGGTTGATAGGGCGCAGTGTGACCATTGCCGACCAATTGCCCCGTCCCCACGAACGCGCTCAGGAGTATAGATTATGGGTTTTCATGGCGGCGGCTGGTGGGCCTATCTCAGCCACGATGAAGAGCAGGATCGGCCGGTCGTCACGCGCGACCTGCTGCGGCGCGTCGGGCAGTTCGCGCGCCCCTACACCCGCGAAGTGGTGCTGCTGCTGGTCAGTATCCTACTGACCACGGCCATCACCCTCGTCTCGCCGCTGCTGATGCGGTCGCTGATCGACGACGCCATCCCCAACGCCGACCGGCGCTTGCTCAATCTGCTGGCGGTGGCCCTGGTGACCGTGCCCATCCTCAACGGTCTGGTGGGCGTCTGGCAGCGCAAGTTGAGCGCCTTTGTGGGCGAGAGCGTTATCTTCGACCTGCGCTGTGGCCTCTATGAGCACTTCCAACGCCTGTCGCTGCGCTTCTTCACCCAGTCGCGCACCGGCGAGCTGATGTCGCGGCTCAACAACGATGTGGTCGGGGCGCAATCGGCGGTCAGCAATACGCTCATTGCCATCTTCTCTAACATTGTGCAGGTCGTCGCCACGCTGGCGATCATGATCGCTCTGGAGTGGCGGCTGACGCTGCTGGGGCTGGTGGTGCTGCCCTTCTTCTACCTGCCGGCGCGGCGCATCGGTCGCGTCCTGCGCGATCTGCGCCGCCGCTCGATGGTGCTCAACGCCGAGATGAACGCGACGATGAACGAGACGCTCAACGTCAGCGGCGCGCTGCTGGTGAAGCTCTTCGGCCGCGAAGAGCGCGAACTGGCCCGCTTCCGGCGCGACAGCGCCGCCGTGCGCGATCTGGGCGTCCATTCGGCGGTCATCGGCCGCTGGTTCTTCATGGTGCTGGGCATCATCGGCGCGGTCGGTAGCGCCCTGGTCTACTGGGTTGGCGGCTATCTGACCATCGAGGGCGCATTCACCATCGGCACCATCGTCGCCTTTGGCGCGTACCTGGGCCAGCTCTACGGCCCGCTGATGGCCCTGACCAACGCACCGGTCGAGTTTGCCCAGAGCATGGTTAGCTTCGAGCGCGTCTTTGAGGTGCTGGACATTCCGGTGGAGATCGCCGAAGCGCCCGACGCCCAACCGTTGCGCGACGTGGAAGGGCGGATCGCCTTCGACCACGTAACGTTCGACTACACCGCGCTGAGCGACGGGCAGCGCGCCGGCCTGGCCGAAGTGGTGCGCTACGACTGGGGCGGCGGCGAGACGCTGGTGCGTCGCGGCCGGGGGCGCAAGCCACGCTCAGTGGCCTATCGTCCCAACGGCGCGGCCGATGATACCGAAGCGCCCGAAACTGCCAACGGCAGCGCGCCGGCCGCGCCGCAACGCATCGCCCTCAAGGACGTGGACTTCCAGATCGAGCCGGGCCAACTGGCGGCGCTGGTGGGGCCGAGCGGCGCGGGCAAGACGACGATCACCTATCTTATCCCCCGCCTCTATGATCCGACCGGCGGCCGGGTGCTGATCGACGGCCGCGACCTGCGCAGCGTGACGCTCAACTCGTTGGCCGAGAACATCGGCATGGTGACGCAGGAGACGTACCTGTTCTACGACACCATCCGCGCCAACCTGCTCTACGCCCGCCCCGACGCGACCGAGGCCCAGATGATCGCCGCCGCCCGCGCGGCCAACATCCACGATTTCATCGCCGGGCTGCCCGACGGCTACGAGACGGTGGTCGGCGAGCGCGGCTACCGGCTGAGCGGCGGCGAGCGCCAGCGGGTGGCCATCGCCCGCGTCATCCTGAAGGACCCGCGCATCCTGGTGCTCGACGAGGCCACGTCCCACCTCGACTCGCTGTCGGAGGCGCTCATCCAGGACGCGCTGCAACACGTCATGGAGGGGCGCACCAGCCTGGTCATCGCCCACCGCCTATCCACTATCCTGGCCGCCGACGTGATTCTGGTGATGAACGAGGGGCGGCTGGTGGAGAGGGGCACGCACGAGGAACTGCTGGCCCGTGGCGGGTTGTATGCGTCGCTCTATGAGACGCAGTTTAGGACGGAGGGAGTTTAGTAGGTCAGTATTCAGTAGGCCAGTAGGCCAGTAGGCCAATTGACCTACTGGTTACTGGTTACTCAACACTGCCCACCACGGCCGGGAAGAACAGCCACTCCGTCGGCGGCAGCAGGGGGCTTTCGACAAAGACGGCCGATACCGGCCCCCAATTGCCGGCGTCGTCTTGGCCGCGGACGAAGAGGGTGTGGCGGCCGGGAGAGAGCAGGGCAGCGTCGAACTGGCCCACAACGCTCTCCGTGGGTGAATCGAAAGCGCCATCGGCGGCCGAGAGGGGCACGGGCATGGCTTCGGGTTGCCAGGGGGGCACGTCCAGGGTGTAGACGGCGGCGGCGATGGGGCGATTGCCGTTGTCACTGCTGTCAAGAGTGGCCGTGAGTTCGCGCAACGGCCCCGGCGGGGTCACGCGCAAGTCGAGGGCGTCGGGGCCGTGGATGGTCTGGTAGGGCGTGCGGGCCAGCTTGGCGGCGTAGAGCAGCGCCGGGCGGTTCTCCGGCCACTGGACGGTGTCGATGTCGCTATAGTCAGGCATGAACTTGCTGCCAATCTCGAAGGTGAAGGCGGGAATGCCCAGTTCGCCATAAGCCCAATCGTCGCTGGCCCCGGCGGCGGCGTAGAGGCAGTCCCAGGCGGCCGACTGGCAGGAGTCATAGCCGTTGAACGTGGCCAGCTTGTCGCCAATGGCTTTCAGGCCGGCCTTGTTAGGGGCATCGACGTACAGGTGGCCCCACGGCCAGAGGATCAGATCGCTGAAGCTGTGCAAGGTGATGAACAGGCCGGTGGTGTCGTCGGGGGCCGGGTCGTCCATGGCCGGACCGCGCTGGTCGGGCACCAAAGCGCGGACGAGCGCTTCCAGTTGAGCCACTTCGCTCTCCGAAGCCGGGGCTGCGCCGCGAAAGGTAGGGCTGCATGGCTCGCCACTGGAACCATCGCCGCCCCAGCCGAAACTGTGGTTGCGGTTCAGGTCAACGCCGTAGTGATCGCCGCCGCTCGGCGGCCAGGCCGAACAGTCGTCTATGTCGTCCATGAAATTGGCCTGTTTGGCGTTCTTGCGCTGGTAGAACGGCAGGCCGCCATACTCCTCCTGCTCGCCCAGTTCCACCAGCCAGTGCCCATCGGGGTTGGCTGTGGGCACGATCCAGATCTCGTGGTAGTCCACCAGCCAGGTCACGTCGGCGTCCGACCCATAGCCGTCGAGCAGCAGGTCGAGGAAACGCATGGCGATCTCCGGTGTGGTGATCTCGCGGGCGTGGATGTTGGCCATCAGGAAGAAGACGGGCTTCTGGCCGCGGCTGACGCTCTCGCCGGCGATGGTCGAACTGCCGGCCACGGCCTCGTTGGTGACGCGGATGGCCCGCAGGGGAAAGCCGGGCAGGGCGTCGCCGCCGGGCGTCAGGCAGCCGCCCCGGCCGAGGCAGTAGCTTTGGCCGTAGGTCAGCGGTTCGGTCAGTTGAGGGTAAGCTGCGGCGGCCACGTCCAGGTCAGCGTATACCTCCGCGACCGTTCGATAGTCGCCATAGAAAATGGCTTCATCGGCCGGTGAGGACAGCCGTTCGGTGGCCGGCGCGTCGACGGCCACGCGCCAGCCATCGGCCAGCAGCGCCGCATAGCCCGGCCCATCGACGGCGACGAGCACGTACCGTTCGCCGATATTGTTGTACTCCCAGACGTCGTAGTCGCTCAGGCGGGCGATGTCGCGGCTGTCCTCATAGTAGACGCGGGCGACGACGCGCTCCTGTCCCGCCCAGCCGGGCCGGGCGGCCGGGCGGGCATCGAGGCGAGCGGCCAGCAAGAGGACGATGGTCAGGGCGGCCAGGGCGAGCGGCCGGTGGGTATGACGGGGTTTGTGCCCGTGGTTGGTGTGTTCCATCAACGTCCTACCGGCGCGCGCGGCTGCGCGACATTTTGGGCAGGACGATAGCGGCGACGAGGAGCAAGATAAAGATGGCGAAAATGGCGATGCCAACGGGGTCCATGAACGATTGCCTCCGAGTGTGGGTTGTGGGCCGGTGAGTAGCCGGACGGGCGGATTATAAGTCGCACGGCGCGGTTCTCCAATTTTATGGAATTTGTCGGGTGGCGGAGCGTATGGTATTATCGTTGGGATGATCATTCTACAAGACGAAGGGGGTGAATACTCTGCCTAAGGTAACGCTTCGATCCGATGAGTCGGGCGAGCAACTGCTGCGCCGCTTCAGCCGTGAAGTGGTCAAAAGTCGCGTGCTGACCGACGTGCGCCGCAAGCGCTGGTTTGTGTCCAAGAGCGAACTGACCCGCATCGCCAAGAAGAAGGCGGCGCGACGCACGCGCAAGTCCCAGAAAGAGCAGCAGCAGGGCGTCTAACGCTCCGGGTCGACCCCCCTTTTTTCTGATAGGTAGGGGCGGGTCTTAGACCCGCCCCTACGACTTATGAATAGCCCTCCGGCCACACCGGGGGGCTTTTTCGTGGTCGCGTGCTACAATCCGCCGCGAGAAAACCCGCCATGATTGTGCTCGATACCCTTCAAAGCTACCTGACTATCCTGCTCGGCGTCGCCGGGGGGCTGTTGCTGGCGCTGTGGTTGGCGCTGGCCGTCTGGGCCGCCCGCGACGTGCGCGCCCGGTCGCGCTCGACGGCCGCCGCCGTGCTGACCGTGCTCGTTGTGCTGCTGTTGCCGGTCGTCGGCCTGGTCATCTACCTGCTATTGCGCCCGCGCGAGACGCTGGCCCAGGCCTACGACCGGGCGCTGGAGCAGGAGGCGCTGTTGCAGCAGATCGAGGAGAGGCCGATCTGCCCGACGTGCGCGCGACCGACACAAACCACGTGGTTCCTCTGCCCCACCTGCCACACCCATCTGCGCCAGCCCTGCCCCGTCTGCCGCTCGCCGCTGGAGCTACATTGGGACATCTGCCCCTATTGCGGCTACCTATTCGAGAGCGCCCCGGAGGGAGAGGAACGCGGAGAAACGCAGAGGAGCGCGGAGGAACGCGGAGAATTCAGAGGTTTGAATCTCTGCGTCTCTCTGCGCTCCTCTGCGTCTCTCTGCGTCGCTCTTCACCCTCTACTGCCGGAACTGTGGCAGGTAGTCGGCGAAGGTAGTTAGGTAGTCGCCGAGGATGGCCCGGGCGCGGCCGATGTCGCCGATCATCGGGTCGAGCAGCAGGCATTGCAGCGCCAGATCGCGGTCGCCGCTGACGGCCGCATCGACGACAAGCTCCACCAGCGCCGCCTCGCGGCGGCATAGCTCGGCCACCGGCTCCGGCAGCGGGCCGAGCTGCACCGGCCGGATGCCCACCGGGCCAACGACGGCCGGCACCTCGACCACTGTCGCCGCCGGCAGATTGGCGATGGCCCCGCCGTTGGGCACGTTGACCGTCTCATCCAGATAGGCCCGGCCGCCTAGCGCGGCGACTAGCTCTGTCGCCCCTTCGCTGGGCGCGTCGCGCAGGCCGTCCACCGGCACGCGGCCATCGGCCATCATCTGCATCATCTGGCTCAGCACGTCGCGCACCCCCTCGTTGCCGCGCCAGTCGTAGAGCGGCAGCCGGTAGGTCTCCCACGACCGGGCGACCGGATCGTGCAGCCAGGGCAGGTACTCGGCCAGGTGGGTGTCGCCGGCGATGGGCAGCAGGCCGAAGGCGCGAAAGAGGTCCAGCGACAGCGGCTCCAGCGCCGGCGGGGCGGCATCCACGGCGGCGCGCAGGGCGGGGTAGAGGTCTTCGCCGGTGATGCGGTCGCGGATGTCGAGCAGCCAGATGAAGTGGTTGAGGCCGGCCGAGGTGATGGCGAAGCGCTCGCGCCCGGCGGCGGCCAGAGTGTGGACGACGCCGACGTTGCCGGGGTCGGAGTGGAGGGTCACGTCGGCCGGCACCTCAATGCCGTACTCGCGCCGCAGCAGGGCCGCCACCAGCCCGTAGCCGACGTTGATCTGGTGGCACTTGCCCACCGTCTGGATGGACGTGTACTTGGTGATGGCTCGGACGAGGCGCGGCAGGGGGTTGCTGAACAGGATGAGCCACGCCGCCGGGCACAGCTCCTCCATGTCGCGGGCGATGGCCAGATGGGCCGGGACCTGGCGGCAGGTGTGCATGAAGCCGCCCGGGCCGCCGTTCTCGCCATAGGGCTGGCGCAGGCCGTGGCGCAGCGGCACTTCCCAGTCGAGTTGCCACAGCGCCTCGCGCGGGGCGACCTCGATGGAGACGATGACGTGGGTCGCGCCGCGCAGGGCCTCTCGCCGCTCGGTGGTGGCGGCGATGGTCATCTGTGCGCCCCAGGCTGTGTTCATGCGCTCGGCCACGCGGGCGGCATTTTCGGCGCTGCGCGGGTTGATGTCGACCAGGGTCAGCCGGCTGCCGCGCAGGCTCTCATTGCGGAGGAGCGTGGCCAGCGTCGTCGGGCCGAAGCTGGCGCTGCCGGCGCCGATAATCACGATATTGCATGTGCTCATGCGGGTGCTCATGGGTGTCCTTTTAATTTCATTTACGAAACGGCTCGCGCCAATTATACTTAGGCTGCCAAGAGTTGCTTAACACGATCACGACCAATCCACCTTTCACTGGAGGCTGTCATGTCCGCGGAGAAGAAGATGGTCGGGGAAGTCTACTACCCCGCGCCGGAAGTCGTCGCCCACGCCCACATTCCCGACTACGACAAGGTTTGCGCCGAAGCGGCGGCCGATCTGCCCGGTTTCTGGGGCCGCATCGCCGCCGAGAACTTCGAGTGGTATTCACCCTGGGCAAAGGTGCTGGACGATAGCAACGCGCCCTTCTACAAGTGGTTCGATGGCGCGCGGGTCAATATCGTCCACAACGCCCTCGACCGCCACCTGCGCACGGCGACGCGCAACAAGGCCGCGCTGCTCTTCGAAGGGGAGCCGGGCGACACCCGCACCTACACCTATCAGCAACTCAGCTATGAGGTGTCGAAGTTCGCCGGCGTGTTGAAGTCGCAGGGCGTCGGCCGCGGCGACCGGGTGACGATCTACATGGGGCGCATCCCGGAGCTGATGATCGCCATGCTGGCCTGCGCCAAGATCGGGGCCATCCACTCCGTCGTCTACGGCGGCTTCTCGGTCGAGGCGCTCTACGACCGCATTCTGGACAGTAACTCCAAGGTGCTGGTCACCTGCGATGGAGCCTGGCTGCGGGGCGAGATCGTCGAACTGAAGAAGATCGTCAACGAGGCGCTGCAAAAGAACCACCCGGTGCAGAGCGTCATCGTCGTCAAGCGCACCGGGCAGGCGGTCGAGATGGTTGCCGACCGCGACCACTGGTACCACGACCTGATGGCCCTGCCCGTGGCCGACCCCAAGACGCCGACGGAGCACATGGAGGCCGAGTCGCCGCTGTTCATGCTCTATACGTCGGGCACGACGGGGCGGCCGAAGGCCATCCTCCACACCCACGGCGGCTACATGGTCGGCACGGCGACGACGCTGAAGTGGGTCTTCGACATCAAGCCCCACGACGTCTACTGGTGCGCCGCCGATCCGGGCTGGATCACCGGCCACAGCTACATCGTCTACGCGCCGCTGGTGCTGGGGGCGACGAGCTTCATGTATGAAGGCGCGCCGACCCACCCCAACCCCGACCGCTGGTGGGCGATGGTGGACAAGTATCGCGTGAGCATCCTCTACACCGCCCCCACGGCCATCCGCGGGCTGATGCGCTTCGGCGAGAGCTGGCCGGGCCTGCACGATCTGTCCAGCCTGCGGCTGCTCGGTTCGGTGGGCGAGCCGATCAACCCCGAGGCGTGGCGCTGGTACTACCGCGTCATCGGCCAGGAGCGCTGCCCGGTCATGGATACGTGGTGGCAGACGGAGACGGGCATGTTCATGATCACCCCCCTGCCCAGTGTGCCGCTGAAGCCGGGGTCGGGCACGCGCGCCTTCCCCGGCGTCGAAGTGGACGTGGTCAACGAAGAGGGCCACTCCGTGCCGGCCAACGAAGAGGGGTATCTGGTTATCAAGAACCCCTGGCCGGCGATGCTGCGCACCATCTACGGCGACCCCGACCGCTACGTGCAGCAGTACTGGAGCCGCTACGAGGAGCAGGGCTGGTATCTACCGGGCGACAGCGCCCGCAAGGACGAGGACGGCTACATCTGGATCATCGGCCGCATCGACGACGTGATCAAGGTGTCCGGCTACCGGCTGGGCACGGCCGAGATCGAGAGCGCCCTGGTCAGCCACCCGGCGGTGGCCGAGGCGGCGGTCATCGGTGTGCCCGACCAGTTGCGCGGCAACATCATCAAGGCCTACTGCATCCTGCGCCAGGGCGAGACACCCAGCGCGGCCCTGTCGCGGGCGCTGATCGACCACGTCGGCCACGAGATGGGGCCGATCGCCAAGCCCTCGACAGTCGAGTTCGTCGATCAACTGCCCAAGACACGGTCGGGCAAGATCATGCGCCGCGTGCTGAAGGCGCGCGCCCTGGGACAGTCCGAGGGCGATACGTCCACACTGGAGAAGTGAGAATGAGCCAGGTGCGAATCGAGTCTCTGTTGTCGGCACGGCTGTTCCAAGCGCCGCAGATCGCCGGCGACCGGCTGTTCTTTGTCAGCAATCTGAGCGGCCGGCTCAGCCTATATGCTATGAATTGTGGCGGCAGCGTACCCGAACCGCTGCTGCCGCCCCATCTGGCGTTGCAGAACCCCCATCACGTCGTCCGTCTCTTTCAGGTCTACCCGGAGCTAGGCCAAATCCTGCTGATGCTGGATAGCGACGGCGACGAGAACTACCAGCCGATGCTTCTGCCTCTCGAAGGGGGCTACCCGGAGCCGGCTTTCGGCGACGCGCTGGCCGGCTATCGCGTGCAGTTGGCCGACTACGACGCCGAGCGCAACGTGGCCTACTTCTTCGCCGAGTCGCGCAGTGAGCCGCTGAACGTCACCTTTCGCGCCAATCTGGCCACGCGGGAACTGACGCCGCTATACCGGGGCATGTATGGCGCGTTCGTGGGCGGGGCCAACGACGACCACACCCGGGTGGCTCTCATCGAAGGTTACACCAGCGGCGACAACGTCCTCTATCTATGGGAGCAGTCGACCGGCCAGGCGCGCCTACTGAACGGCCGCCCGCTGGCCGACCGCGAGCCGGGCGAAGAGGTGTCCCTGACGAGCTTTGGCACAACGGCGTTCACGCCATCGGGCCGCGGCCTGCTGCTGACGACCAGCCTCTTTGAGGACACCTATGGGCTGGGCTACATTGCTCTGGCCGACCCAGAGACGGTGGCCCGCGTCGAAGTGAGTGGTCTTGCTCACCAGGGCGTAGGCGAGATGGAGTTGCTCAAGCGCCTGCGCGACAATCGCTACGCCGTGCAGTACAACATCGACGGCTGCACCTGGCTCTACGAGGGCGAGTTTGACGAGAACGCGCTGGCAATGAAGCTGGCGACGGTCATCTGCGGTCAGCCGCCGTTGGCCGGCGGCGTCATGGACAGCTTCACTTACGACAAGGCGGGTGATCGCTTCGCCCTGAGCTTCTCCACAGCCACATCGCCGACACAGATCTACACTGTCGCCGGGCCGGCGCGCAGCGACGTGCAGCGGCACACCAACGAGCGCGTCCTCGGCCTGTCGCCCGACCTGCTCGCGCCGGGCGAGGATGCCTCGTTCACGTCCCACGACGGGTTGCGCGTCTCGGCCCGGCTCTATCTGCCGTCACCGGCGCTTGACTATCAGGGGCCACGGCCGGTGGTCTTCTACGTCCACGGTGGGCCGCAGGGGCAGGAACGGCCGGACTTCTCGTGGTTCTCCATGCCGCTCATTCAATTCCTGACCCTCAACGGCTTTGCCGTCTTCGTGCCCAACGCCCGCGGCAGCACCGGCTACGGTCTGAGCTACATGAAGCACGTCGACCACGACTGGGGCGGGCAAGACCGGCTCGATCACGTCCACGCCATGCACCTGCTGTCCCAGGACGAGCGGGTAGACACCAGCCGGGCGGCGGTCATCGGCCGCTCCTACGGCGGCTACATGACCCTGACCCTGGCCGCCCGCCACCCGGAGCTATGGGCGGCGGCGGTGGATATGTTCGGCCCCTATGACCTGCTGACCTTCATGGATCGCCTGCCGGAGACGTGGAAGCCCTACTTCGCCATCGCCATTGGCGATCCGGTCAAGGATCGCGACTTCCTGATCGAACGCTCGCCGCGGCACCACATCGAGGCGATCCGTTGCCCGCTGCTGGTCATTCAGGGGCAGAACGACCCGCGGGTCATCGAGCGCGAATCGCGCGACGTGGTCGAGCGCCTGCGCGGTCTGGGCAAGGACGTGGAGTATGTGGTGTTCCCCGACGAGGGGCACGATGTGCTCAAGTATGAGAATCGCGTCACCTGTTATAACACCATCACCGACTTCTTCCGCAAGCACCTTTCCGGGAAGGATGAAGGATGAGGGATGAAGGCTGACCTGACCTACTGACCTACTGACCTACTGACCTACTGATTACTGGCTACTGGCCACTGGCCACTGGACACTGAAAACTTGGACGCCCTGCTCAAAATCTACGAGGTCGGCCCGCGCGACGGCTTGCAGAACGAAGCCGTCGCGCTTTCGGCGGCGCAGAAGGGGCGGCTCATCGGCGGGCTGGTCGAAGCGGGGCTGCGCCACATCGAGGTGACTAGCTTTGTCCATCCGGCGGCCGTGCCGCAGTTGGCCGACGCCGACGAGGTGATGGCCGAAGCGGTGGCGCTCTACGGGGCGACGGGCATCGAGTTGACCGGCCTGGTCTTCAACGACCGCGGCTACGAGCGGGCCGTGGCCAACGGCTGCCGGTCGCTGGCCTTCGGCGCGGCGGTCAGCGAGACGTTCAGTCTGCGCAACACCCATAACACGCCCCGGCAGGCACTGAACACGGCCCGCAGCCTCGTGGCCCGCGCCCAGGCCGAAGGGCTGCGCACGCGCTTCTACCTGATGACCGCCTGGATCTGCCCGTTCGAGGGGCCGGTCTCGCCGCACAAGACGCTGGCGCTGGTGCAGGAGATCGCCGACTGGGGCGTGGACGAGATCGCCGTGGCCGACACCATCGGCCACGCCGACCCGCTGTCGGTCGGCCGGCTCATCGACCTGATCGCCCGCCGCATCGACATCAGCCGGCTGGCGGCCCACCTGCACGACACGCAGGCGCTGGGGCTGGCCAACGCCACGGCGGCGCTGCAGGCGGGCATCCGCACCTTCGACAGCAGCGTCGGCGGGCTGGGCGGCTGCCCGTTTGCGCCGGGCGCGGCCGGCAACCTGTCGACCGAGGACGTGGTCTTCATGGCCCACAAGGTCGGGCTGGGCACGGGCGTGGACTTCCGGCGGCTGTGGGACGTGGTCTATGCCCTGGAGCGCGACATCGGCCGGCCCATCGGCGGGCGCATCCGGCAGTGGTGGGAAAGCAGCCAGGACCAGGAGCCGACGATTGGCTTCGGCTAAGAGACGGGAACCACAGATTACACGGATTTCATAGATTCTAAGAGAAGTAATCCAGATTTGGCAGATTGGGCAGATTTTCAGAGAAAGAAAATGTTTGTTATCCTCTTGAAATCGGCCGAATCTGCCCAATCTGCGGATCATTCCTCTTATAATCTCGCTGCTACCTTGTAGACCGCGATAAAGCGATCCACTTCTTCTGGGACGTTATAGCCGTGGAACGAGAGGCGGATATAGGCCACGCCGGCGGCGTCGAGGTGCTTGACGACGATGACCCGCTCCGCGGCGAGCTGCTGGACGACCTGCTCCGTGGCCGCCGCGTCGACCGGCGAGCGGAAGGTGACGATTGGCCCCAGGGCGTCGCCCGGCGTGATGACCTCCAGGCCGAGGGCGGTGAGTTGCTCGATGGCGTAGCGGCTGAGGGTCATGGTGTGGGCGTCGATGTGGGCCACACCCAACTCCTCCAGCAGCGCCAGGCTGGGGCCGAGGCCGATCATCCCGGCCACGTTGGGCGTGCCGCTCATGAAGCGCTCGGCGCCGGGCAGCGGCGTCAGGTCATAGGCCAGCCAGTGCAGCCAGTTGACGGTGGCGTTGGAGTGGATGAGGCGCGGGCGCATCGCCTCGGCCGCGGCGTCGCGCACGACCATGAAGCCCACGCCGGGCAGACCGAGCAACGACTTCTGGCCGCCGGTGGCCAGCACGTCAATGTTCATGGCCTGCACGTCGAACGGCATGTGGCCGATGGATTGGATAGCATCGACGACAAACAAGATGCCCCGCTCGCGGCAGAAGTGGCCGATGGCTGCCAAATCGGTACGGTGGCCGGTGAAGAACTGCACGGCGCTGGCGGCCACGACCCGCGTGCGCGCGTCGGCGTGCTGCTCCACGGCGCGCAGGGTCAGCCCGCCGTTGTCAGCCGGCACGACGCAGCTCTCCACGCCGTCGCGGGCCAGGCTCAGCCACGGATAGGCGTTGGACGGGAACTCCACGTCGCAGAACAGGACGCGGTCGCCCGGCTGCCAGACGATGGCCTGGGCCACGGCGTTGAGCGCGGCGCTGGTGCTGGTGATGTGGACGATCTCCGACGGCGCGGCGTTGACCAGGCGGGCCAGCCCCGTCTGCAGGGCTGCCAGCGCGGGAAAGGCGGTCTTGCCGAAGTAGTCGCTGGGGTCGCCGCTGAGGGCTTCGACAGCGGCCTGGATGGCGCGCTTGGATCGCTGCGGCAGGGGGGCGATGCCGGCGTGGTTCAGATAAGCGATTTCGCGTGAATGGGGAAACTCGTTTTGACGTAGGGCGTGAATGTCGTACATAGCGTGTTGATTATAGAGTCATTGCCGGAGGAACCAAAGCATGGAACTGACGCCGGAGGTGCTGTTGTCGGCCTACATGCAGGGCATTTTTCCGATGGCCCACGATGACGGCCGCATCCACTGGTACTCACCCAACCCACGGGCCGTGCTGCCGCTCGACGGGCTGCACGTGTCGCAATCGCTGCGCCGGGTGATCCACCGCGGCCCGTTCGAGGTGCGCTTCGACACGGCCTTCGACGCCGTCATCACCGCCTGCGCCGCGCCCGCCCCCGGCCGCGAGCAGACGTGGATCAGCGCCGAAATCCGCAGCGCCTACAACGAACTGCACCGCCTGGGCTTTGCCCATAGCGTCGAGTCATGGGTCGGCGAAGAGTTGGTTGGCGGGCTGTATGGCGTCAGCATCCGCGGCTTTTTCGCCGGCGAGAGCATGTTCAGCCGCCGGCGCGACGCCAGCAAAGTGGCGCTGTACTACCTGGTGCAGCGCTTGCGCTCGCGCGACTTCCGGCTCCTGGACGTGCAATTTCTGACGCCGCACCTGATTCGGATGGGCGCTCTAGAACTGCCGCGCCGGCTCTACCTGGGGCAACTGCGGCAGGCGTTGGCCGTGGAGACGAGCTTTGGTTAGGCGGCAGGGGTTGATTCTGTCGCGCGGCCGTAGATAATAGGGGCATGTCCCATCGCCCGGCTGTGGCGTCGACCGGTCGGGCCACATTGTATTGGAGGGAGCATTGATGAGCCTCAAAGCCCTACCCCTGACCCAAAGCGACGTGCGTCTGTTCAGCGGACGCTCGAACCCGGCCCTGGCCGCTTCTATCGCCGGTTGCCTGGGCATCCGCATGGAAGAAGCGCACTTTTCCCGCTTTAGCAATGACAACCTGTTCGTCCAGTTGGGGTCAAGCGTGCGCGGCCGAGCCGTCTTTCTGGTGCAATCGTTCGTGCCGCCGGTCAGCGATCACCTGATGGAACTGCTGATGATGATCGACATCGCCAAAGGGGCCGCGGCGCGCGAGATTCACGCCATCATCCCCTACTTCTCCTACGCCCGCTCGGACAAAAAGGACGCGCCGCGCATCTCCATCACCGCCCGGCTGGTGGCCGACCTACTGCGCACCGCCGGGGCCAGCCACGTCATGACCATGACCCTGCACTCGCCCCAGGTGCATGGCTTCTTTGGCGTGCCCACCGACCCGTTGACCGCCCGCGGCCTGTTCGCCGACTACTTCCGGCCGCGCCAGTTCAGCCCAGATGATACCGTCGTCGTCGCGCCGGACGTGGGCAGCGCCAAGTCGGCGGCTCGCTTTGCCGACATGCTGGGCCTGGGCGCGGCCACGGCCAACAAGACGCGCCTGTCCGACGACAAGGTGCAGATCGGCGGACTGATCGGCCGCCAGGTCAGTGGCTTTCGGCGGGCGCTCATCCACGACGATGAGATCGCCACCGGCGGGACGATTGAGGAGTTGACACGCCTGCTGCTGGACTACGGGCTGGAAGAGATATACGTCATCTGTACCCACGGCCTTTTCCTGCGCGGCGCGCTGGAGCGGCTGGCGGCCGTGCCGCAGATCTGCGAGATCGTCACCACCGACACCGTGCCCCAGCAACAGCACGAGAAATTGGTCGTTCTGTCCACCGGATCCGTGTTCGCCGGGGCGATTCGCCAGAACTACTACCGCCAGTCGATCGGCGATCTCTTCGACTTTGGCGACGACGACCTGGACGAATAGCCTGTAACGCGATTCGGGAGAATCGCGTTACGGGACGCAGGATCTGTCCAGCGCCTCCAGCGCCCAACAGGCCAGGCCCTGCTCCTGCCAGACGGCGGCATCGACCCAGACGCCATTGATCAGCAAATCCCAGTGCAGGTGATTGCCGGTCGAGAGGCCGGTCGTGCCCACCTCACCTAGCAAGTCGCCGGGGCGCACGACCTGGCCGGGCGTGGCGTGGACGGCCGACAGGTGGTAGAAGCCGGAGAAGACGCCCAGCCCGTGATCGACGATGACCGCCCCGCCGCGCACGTAGAGCCGCTCGGCCAGCACGACCGTGCCCGCCGCCGGGGCCAGGACGGGTGTGCCGGCGTAGGCGCTGAAGTCGACGCCCTCGTGGTAGGTCAGGTAGGGGCCGCCATTATAGGAGCGGCGACCGCCGTAGGTGGCGGACTGGTATAGATAGTCATCGAGCGGCAGCCGGGAGGGGGCGTCCCACTGTGGTGTGGGCGTGACGATGGCCCACAGCGTGCGCAGGCGGGCGCGCTCTTCGTCGCGGGCCTGCTGGTCGATCTCGGCCGCCTCGCCGGTCAGCGTCAAGTCCTGATAGTCCCACTCGCGCTCGACGAACTGCCACGGCTGCGTCCAGGCCGGGCCGTCGTCGACGCGGATGATCAGCTCCGGCCGGCCGCCGCTGAAGAACGCGCCCGTGCCGACCAGCCCCAGAAAGCGCTCGCCCTCGATAGTGGTGGCTGCCGTCTGCGCGTCCAGCCGGATGGCGACGGAGGCCGCGCCGGGGGACACAAGGCCGCGCAAACCGAGCGCCTGCCCCGCCGCCGGCTGGCCACGGCGACACCTCCAGCGCCGCCAGACCGGGCGGCAGATCGCGGATGACACCATCGCCGGGCAGCAGCAGCGGGCGATAGAGCGGCGGGCGATAGGGGGAGGCCAGGCTGTGGCCGGCGGCCAGCGCCCACGGCGAGAGGGCGTGGCGGGCGGCCGTTTGCAGCAGGCCGCCGTCGTTGACACGCACGAGTGCGCCCGTTCGCACCGTCGCGCCGGGTGGTAGGGCGACTTCGCTGCCGATGGCCGGCTGGCGGCGACTGTTGAGGTGGGGATTGAGGGCGCGCAAAGTCGCTTCGTCGGCGCCATAGCGCGCGGCCAGGGCGACCCACGTATCGCCCGGTTCAACCAGGTGCGTAACAGCGGGTGGCGCGTCTGTCTGACGGGCCGCCACCGATGGGGCGGCAACCAGGGCTGTTGCCAGGAAGAGCAGGATGCAGATCAGGCATTTCACAGGCCCATTGTAGCCATAACAGGTACGATGGACACTATCTCAGTCGCCAAAATGCCCGTTGACACTTATGACGCACCGTGTTATAAATATGCACAATAATGCAGTGCGTCATATAGGTCATCCTTAACAGGGCAAACATCACATCAAGGCGGTGACCAGTATGAGTCTGATGTATTTGAGTCTAGGATCAAACCTGAACGACCGGTATAGCAATTTGCAGCGGGCGATTGCCCGGTTGCAGGAGCACTTCACCATCACAGCTATCTCGCCGGTATACGCCACGCAGCCATGGGGCGATAGCGACCAGCCTTCATTCCTCAATCTCTGCCTGGCCGCCACGACCTCCAAAGCGCCGCGCGACGTACTGCGCCTCATCAAGTCCATCGAAGTCGATCTGGGGCGACAGCCCAGCCGCCACTGGGGGCCACGGCTGATCGACATCGACATCCTCTTCTACGACAAACTGATTCTGGCCGACGACGAGTTGACCATTCCGCACCCGCACATCGCCGAGCGGGCTTTTGTGCTGGCCCCGCTGGCCGACATCATCCCCAACTTTCGTCATCCCCAGACCGGCGAGACGATTCAAGAGATGCTCGACAGCGTTGACGCGTCGGGCGTCGAGCGGCTGTTGGAAATGCAATTCCCCACCTCCGCCCGCGACTACGTTCCGGGCCGAGACCAGGTGGCGAGCTGACCGCGCCCCGCGTAGGCGCCTGATGCCATGACGTTTGAATGGGGTCAACGCACCTACGTGATGGGGATCATCAACGCCACGCCGGATAGCTTCTCCGGCGACGGCGTGGCCGCTGCGCCGGAGCCGGGTGCTCGGGGCGACAGCGAAACCGAAGCGATCGCGGCGCGAGCCGTGGAACAGGCGCGCCGTTTTCTGGCCGACGGAGCCGACATTCTGGACGTGGGTGGCGAGAGCACGCGCCCCGGCAGCGTGCCGGTGACGACTGAAGAGGAAGTGGCGCGGGTCGTGCCCGTCGTGCGCGCCCTGCGGTCGGCTTTCGGCGAGGCGACGATCTCGGTCGATACCTATCGCGCGGCGGTGGCCGCGGCGGCGCTGGCGGCCGGCGCGGACTGGATCAACGACGTCTGGGGTCTGCGGATGGACCCCGACATGGCGGCATTGGCGGCCGAACGCGGCTGCCCGGTCGTCATCATGCACAACCGCAGCAAGCCGAAAGATGTAGCCCAGGAGCAGCGCCTGGGCGGTCGTTACGTAGGCATTCGCTACGACGATCTGTTGGGCGACATCGCCCGCGAACTGACCGAACAGATGGAGATCGCCTTCGCCGCCGGGGTGCGCGAGGAACGGATCATCCTCGATCCGGGCGTCGGCTTCGGCAAGACGGTGGAGCAGAACGTGGAACTACTGGATCGCCTGCGCGAGTTGAAGTCATTGGGCCGGCCGCTGCTCATCGGCCCATCGCGCAAGTCGTTTATCGGCTATACGCTCGACCTGCCGCCCGACGACCGGGTGGAAGGGACGGCGGCGGCCGTAGCCATCGGCATCGACCGCGGGGCCGACATTGTGCGCGTCCACGACGTGCGGGCCATCGCCCGCGTGGCGCGCATGACAGACCGCATTGTGAGGCGAGCCGCCCCGGCCCAACCTGGCGGCGCGCCCCCTTAATATTCGTCTACTCACTCTGTTGGACAGGTTGTGGAGGAGTGTACCATGTTGGATTTTCGTCCAGATGAAGAGCAGAAGATGCTGACCGACACAATCGCCCGCTTTGCGCGTGAGCGTCTGCGGAAGGTCTACCGCGACGCCGAGGAAGAGGGCGAAGTGCCGCAGCAGATAGTGCAAGCCGGCTGGGAGATCGGCCTGCTGCCGACGGCCGTCCCCGAAGCGTATGGCGGCTTCGGCGAGTATTCGGCCGTCACCGGCGCGCTGGCCTTCGAGGAGTTGGCCTGGGGCGATCTGGCGGCGACGCTGGCCATCATGACGCCCAATCTGTTGGCCGTGCCGGTCATGCTGTGCGGCACCGAGGCGCAGCGCGAGACCTACCTGCCGCCCTGCTGCCAGGACGCGCCGCCCCAGGTGACCGGGGCGCTCATCGAGCCGGTCGTCCAGTTCAGCCCCTACCGCCTGAAGACGACGGCCGTGCGCGACGGCGACGCCTACGTGCTGAACGGCGCGAAGACCTTCGTCCCCCTGGCCGACGAGGCCGAGACAATCCTCATCTACGCCAACGAGGGCGGCCAGACGCAGGCCTTCCTGGTTGCGGCGGGCACGCCCGGCCTGACCGTGGGCAAACGCGACAAGCTGATGGGCGTCAAGGCCCTCTCCACTAACTTTGTGACCCTGGCCGACTGCCGCGTGCCGGCCGAGAACAAGCTGGGCGGCGAGGCGGGCATCAACTTCAGCCTGCTGCTCAACCACAGCCGCGTGGCCCTGGGCGCGGCGGCCGTCGGTGTGGCCCGCGCCGGCTTCGAGTATGCCCGCGACTACGCCAAGCAGCGCGTCCAGTTCGGCGAGCCAATCGCCCACCGCCAATCCATCGCCTTCATGCTGGCCGACATGGCCACCGAGGTTGACGAGGCTCGTCTGCTGGTCTGGGAGACGGCCTGGCTGCTCGACCAGGGGCAGGACGCCACGCGCGAGGCGACGATCATGAAGCAGCAGATCGACCGCATGGTCGTCCAGGTGGCCGACCGCGCCCTGCAAGTGCTGGGCGGCTACGGTTATATCCGCGAGTATCCGGTCGAGCTGTGGCTGCGCAACGCGCGCGGCTTTGCCAGCTTTGACGGGTTGGCGATCATCTAGCACGGCGAGAGAAGCGCACACGAGGAACACCCATGATTAGTTTCGAGATACCTCCGTTCATACAGAATCAACTGCAACTGATTCGCATGGTCGCCGAGCAGGCGATGCGGCCGTACTCGCGCGAACTGGATGAGAACGAGCACGCCCGGCCGCAGGCGTTCGTGCAGATGACCTGGCCCTTTACGCAAGAGATGGTCAAGCGCACGCTGAAGCCGCTGATGGAGCAAGTCAACGGTAATAACGGCAGCAACGGCAGCGCCAAGCCGAAGAAAGAAGGGCCGGACTACGGCATGGTCAACTTCATCATGATGATCGAGCAGCTCAGTTGGGGCGACGCCGGGCAGTACCTCTGCCTGCCGCACCCGATGCTGGGCGGCGCGGCCGTCGATTCGGCCGGCACGCCGGAGCAGCGCGTCCGCTTCCTGAAGAAGTTCACCGAGGGCGAGCCGAAGTGGGGGGCGATGGCCATCACCGAGCCGGGGGCGGGCAGCGACAACAGCGCCATGCGCACCACGGCTGTGCTCGACCCCGACACCAACGAGTGGATTCTCAACGGCGAGAAGATCTTCATCACCAACGGCGCGCTGGCGCTGAAGGAGTCGGATGGTCTGTGCGTCGTCTGGGCCACGGTGGATACCAAGGCCGGCCGGGCGGGCATCAAGTCGTTCGTCGTCGAGGCCAACACGCCCGGCGTCACCATCGCCAAGCAGGAGCACAAGCTGGGCATCCGCGCCAGCGACACGGTGGCCCTGCACTTCGACAACGCCCGCATCCCGTTCGACAACGTGCTGGGCGACCCCGAAGTGCAGCAGGTGGAGAGCCGCAAGGGGTTCCTGGGGGCGATGAAGACGTTCGACGCCTCGCGCCCGGCAGTGGCCGCCAGCGCCATCGGCATCGCCCGCGCCGCGCTGGAGTTCACCAAGGAGAAGCTGGCCGAAGAGGGCATCGTCGTGGACTACACCAAGGCGCTGCACGAGCTGACGGCCGTCGAGCGCGACGTGATCGAGATGGAGGCCCGCTACAAGGGCGCCTGGCTGCTGACGCTGCGGGCCACGGCGCAGATGGCCCACGGCGAGAGCAACCGCCTGGAAGCCAGCATGTGCAAGTATCGCGCCGGCGACGCCGTGACCTGGATCACCCAGAAGTCGGTCGAGTTGCTGGGGCCGAAGGGGTATTCGCGCGAGTGGCTGGCCGAGAAGTGGATGCGCGACGCCAAGATCAACGACATCTACGAAGGCACCAAGCAGATCAACCAACTGATCGTCGCCCGTAGCCTTCTGGGCTATTCTCGTCGCGAGTTGAAGTAAAAGTCTTGGGCTATTGGGGCGGCGGGCGGACTTCCGTCCGCCGCCCCAATGGCCCGTGAAGAGGAGCGCGCACATGAGCTATCGAATTGATAAGGTGGGCATCGTCGGCGCGGGGACGATGGGCGGCGGCATCGCGGCCCACCTGGCCAACATCGGCATTCCCGTGGTGCTGCTGGACATCGTTCCGCCGGACCTGAGCGAGGCGGAGCAGAACAACCCGGCGGCGCGCAACCGCATCGTCAACTCGCTCTATGACCGCATGGCCAAGGCGCGGCCGGCCAATCTGGCCCGCGCCGACCGGGGCGACCTGATCACTCTGGGCAATCTGGAGGACGACTTCGACAAGCTGGCCGATTGCGACTGGATCATCGAGGTCATTATCGAACAACTGGAGCCGAAGCAGGCGCTCATGGCCCGGCTGGAGGCGATCCGCAAGCCGCGGGCCATCGTCAGCAGCAACACGTCGGGCATTCCCATCGGCCAGATCGCCGCCGGGCGCTCGGCCGAGTTTCGCGCCCACTTCCTGGGCACCCACTTCTTCAACCCGCCGCGCTACCTGAAGCTGCTGGAGATCATCCCCACGGCCGATACCGCGCCCGAAGTGGTCGAGTTCATGAAGACCTTCGGCAGCGAGACGCTGGGCAAGGGCGTTGTCGTCTGCAAGGACACGCCCAACTTCATCGGCAACCGCTTCTTCGCCGTGGCCTCGTCCTTTGGCCTGGAGTCGGCGCTGAGCGAGGGGTACACCATCCCCGAAATCGACGCCATCACCGGCCCGACCATCGGCCGGCCCAAGACGGCCACCTTCCGCCTGCTCGACCTGGTGGGCCTGGACGTGATGGCCCACGTCAACCGCAACCTCTATGACGCCGTGCCCCACGACGCCTACCGCGAGGCGCTGCGGCCGGAGCGCACCTCGGCGCTGATGCAGGGGATGCTCGACCGTAAGTGGCTGGGCAACAAGGTTAAGCAGGGCTTCTACAAAGAGGAGCGGGTCGGCGGCAAGCGCGAGTTCTGGACGCTGAATCCGCAGACGATGGAATATGAAGCCGCGCCCAAGATTCGCTTCGACTCCATCGGCGCGGTGCGCAACGTCGAAGACCTGGGCGAGCGGTTGCGCAAGTTGCTGCAATTCGACGACCGCGCGGCCAACTACATCCGCCGGATGCTCTACTACGGCTTCGCCTACGCCGCCTACGTCACGCCGGAGATCGCCTATCGTCTGTCCGACGTGGACGCGGCCATGCGCTGGGGCTTCGGCCACGAGGCCGGGCCGTTCGAGATGTGGGACATGCTGGGCGTGGCCGAGACGGCGGCCAAGATGGAGGCCGAGGGGTTCGAGGTCGCGCCGTGGGTGAAGGAGATGCTGGCCACGGGCCACGACTGCTTCTACAAGTCCAACGGCGAGCGCAATGACTACGACTTCGAGACGAAGTCCTACCGGCCGCTGGCCGCCGACAAGAACGTCATCCTCGTCAGCGAGCTGCGCGCCGCGGGCAAGACCGTCGAGCGCAACGGCAGCGCCAGCCTGCACGACATGGGCGACGGGGTGGCCCTGTTCGAGTTCCACGCCAAGATGAACGCCATCGATCAGGACATCATCGACATGGCCTTCAAGGCGCTGGAGCGGCTGGACAGCGACTTCGACGCGCTGGTCATCGGCAACAACGGCGAGCACTTCTGCGCCGGGGCCAACCTGTTCGCCGTCGGCGTGGCCGCGGCCCAGGGGCAGTTCGAGGCCCTGGACACGATGATCAGGGCGCTGCAAACGGCGACCTTCAACCTGCGCCACGCGCCCAAGCCGGTCGTCACCGCGCCGCACCAGATGGCGCTGGGCGGCGGGGTGGAGATGGCGATGGCCGGCTGGGAGGCGGTGGCCGACCATGAAGTCTACATGGGCCTGGTCGAGTTCGGCGTCGGGCTGTTGCCGGCCGGCGGCGGCTGCAAGGAAACGCTGCGGCGCAAGGTCAACCCGGTCATGCGCGCCGCCAACGCCGACGTGCTGCCCGCGCTACAAGAGGCGTTCGAGCAGATCGCCCTGGCCAAGGTTGGCGCGAGCGCCTGGGAGGCTAAGGCGATGGGCTATCTCGCGCCAAAAGACACCATCGTTATGAATAGCGACCACCGCCTGGCGCGGGCCAAGCAGCGGGCGCTGCAACTGGTGGCGTCCGGGGCGCAACCGCCGGAGGTGGAGAAGATCTACGCCGCCGGGCGTGACGCGCTATATGCGCTGAAGCTGGGCATTCGCTCGCTGGCCTGGGGCGGCTTCGCCTCGGAGCACGACGCCAAGATCGCCGGCAAGATCGCCACCGTGCTGTGCGGCGGCGACATCAGCGGCGCGGCGTGGGTCGATCCGTGGTACATTCTCGACCTGGAGCGCGAGGCGTTCCTGTCGCTGCTGGGCGAAGAGAAGACGCGCGAGCGCATGATGCACATGTTGCAGACGGGCAAACCGCTGCGGAACTAAGATTTTGGAACCACAGATTACGCAGATTACACAGATTTCAGAACGATCACACTAACAGGTTCTTAAATCTGTGGAATCTGTGTAATCTGTGGTTGCTCTCTTTAAGGAGTTCACAGAGTATGACACGAGAAGCTGTAATCGTGGCCGGTTCGCGGACGGCCGTCGGCAAGTCCAAGCGCGGCACAACCCGCAACTGGCGCTCCGACGACATGGCCGCGGCGGTCATCCAGGACATCTTGCGCAAAGCGCCGGCGCTCGACCCGGCCGAGATCGACGACGTCATCATCGGCTGCGCCATGCCCGAAGGGGCGCAGGGGCTGAACTTCGCCCGGTCGATTGCCTTGCGCGCCGGGCTGCCGGTGGAAGTCTCCGGCCAGACGGTCAATCGCTTCTGCTCCAGCGGCCTACAGACCATCGCCATGGCCGCCGAACGCATCATCGCCAACGGCGCGGACGTCATCATCGCCGGCGGCGCGGAGACGATGAGCCTGGTGCCGATGACCGGCTTCCGGGTGAATCCCAACCCGTACATGGTCGAGAACATGCCCGAAGTCTACATGGGCATGGGGCTGACGGCCGAGTGCGTGGCCGAGGAGTACGAGGTGACGCGCCAGGCGCAGGACGAGTTCGCCGCGCGCAGCCACCAGAAGGCCGCCGCCGCCTATGAGCGCGGCGCGTTCAAGGACGAGATCGTGCCGTTGGAGATCGAGGAGGTCGTCGCCGGGCCGAATGGGCCGCAGCGGACGACAAGCATCTTCGACCGCGACGAGCACCTGCGGCCGGACACGACGGTGGAGGGGCTGGCCAAGCTGAAGCCAGTCTTCAAGCATGGCGGCAGCGTGACGGCCGGCAACGCTTCGCCCCTGAGCGACGGCGCGGCGGCCGTCATCGTCATGGAGCGCAGCAAGGCCGAGGCGCTGGGGCTGACGCCGCTGTTGCGCTTCGTCGGCTTTGCCGTCGGCGGCGTGCGGCCGGAAGTGATGGGCGTCGGCCCCATTGTCGCCGTGCCCAAGCTGCTGAAGCGGACGGGCCTGAGCCTGGCCGACATCGACCTCATCGAACTCAACGAAGCCTTCGCCTCGCAGGCGCTGGCCGTCATCCGCGAGTTGGGGCTGGATGAGAGCCTCGTCAACGTCAACGGCGGAGCCATCGCCCTGGGTCATCCGCTGGGCTGCACTGGGGCCAAGCTGACGGTGCAGATCATGCACGAGATGCCGCGCCGCAACGCGCAGTTCGGCATGGTGACAATGTGCATCGGCGGCGGCATGGGCGCGGCCGGGTTGTTTGAGAGGCTCAATTAGTGGGTCAGTAAGTCAGTAAGTCAGTAGGTCAGTAGGTCACCGACCTACTGACCTACTGACCTACTGACCTACTGACCTACTGGCTACTCGCTGCTATCATACTTAAACGAGATCATCACCCGCGCCCGGTACTCGACGATCTCATCGTCGTCCAGGCGAATGTCGAGCTTGGTGATCTCCGCCACGCGCAGATCGCGCAGCGACGCGCCGGCCGTCTCGATAGCCACACGGGCGGCCTCTTCCCACGATACCGTGCTGGTTCCCACGACCTCGATCACTTTGTAGACGCTCATCTTGGTGCTCCTTGCCCGGCCGGGTGGGCCGGGCGATGATGGCGGGACGGCGGCCGTGCGGCGCGCTGTTGCCCGCCAACTATATTATGCGCCGCTGGGTTAGCGGCGCGAATTGCCGACTGTCACCAGCTTAGCGGCCGAACGTCACGAGTCACTCTAGTGCCAGGTAGTCGCGGCCGTGCAGCCGGTCGGAGATGCGCTGCCAAATCTGATCCAGGTGCTCGTCATACTGCACGTAGTCGAGGTTGTCGGTGTCCACGGTCAGCACCGGGCTGAGGGTGAAGCTGGCCGACCACTCGTCATAGAGCCGGTTGAGATCGTGCAGGTAGCTGTCGGCGATGTTGCGCTCGTAGTCGCGCCCGCGCCCGGTGATGCGGCGGCGCAACGTGGGCACGGAGGCGCGGAGGTAAATGACCAGGTCGGGCGGCCGCAGCATCCGGGTCAGGGTCTGGTAGAGGTCGAAGTAAGAACCCCAGTCACGTTCGCTGAGGTGTCCCTGGTGGTACAGGTTGCGGGCGAAGATCTCGGCGTCCTCGTAGACGCTGCGATCCTGCAGGACGGGGCTGGGGCGTTGCAACAGGTCGTGGTGCTGTTGCAGACGGCGAACCAGGAAGAAGACCTGCGAGTGAAAGCTCCAGCGATTCATGTCGGCGTAGAAGTCGGCCAGGTAGGGGTTCTCGGTGACGGCCTCGAACACCGGTTCCCAGCCCAGTTTGGTCGATAAAAGGGATACGAGCGTGGACTTGCCCACGCCGATGTTGCCCGCGATGGTGACGAAGTAGGTCGGCATAGTTGTTCGCGTCTCCGGCGGTGGTGGCTCCGTGGAATATGACAAATCGTATGCCAAAACCTGACATTTGTCACTATTGCCCGCTGCCGAATGTGCTAAAGTAAAGATTGGGCAAACTCTCGATGCAGTCTGGCTGCGTCCGGGAGTAGGCCTACACGGGCAAGGAGGTCCGATATGCGTGTAGTGATCGATCGTGACCTGTGTGATGCCAGCCTGCCGTTCTGCCAGCGTTGTTCGGCGGCCTTCATCCGCTATCCGGAAGGCAGCGACCGGCAATGCATCCGTCAAATCATTGATGATGGCAGCGACTTGCTGACGATTGTGATGGAAACCGACGGCCGCCATCTGGTCATCGAGTTATCCGAAGAGGAGCGCGAACTGGCGAGCGTCGAGGGCTGGGAGGCGCTGGCCGACTTTGACCCGGCGCTGTTCCGCGTTGGGGCTATGGAGCGTTGGCACCATTTAAGCACGCTGCCGGTTAACTGAATCAGCCCGGCGCGGCCATGCGATAGCGCACCTTCTCCTCGCTGACAATCCGCAGGCCCAGCCGTTCGTATAGTCGTCGCGCCGGTTCATTGCTCTTCAAGACGTGCAGCGTCAGCGGTACGCCGTTCGCTTGCGCCCGGGCCAGCAGCGCCTGGACAATGGCCGCGCCGATGCCTCGCCCCTGATAGGCGGGTAGTAACTCGATGAGGCTGAGATAGAGTTCGTCCGGCCGCGCTTCGACGACCAACACTCCCACGTCACGCCCCTCTACCTGGATAATCTGCCGCGGCTGCGGATCGAACTTGCGGCGAAAGTACTCCTGCTGCCAATCATCGTGCCAGCCCCAGATCGTCTCGATGTACGGGCGCATGGCCGCGCGGTGCAGGGCGAAGAGGAAGTCATAGTCCTCCGGCGTGGCCGGGCGCAAAGAGTAGGCGGTGGTCATGGAAAGACGATCAACCCGCGGGCGATCTCGCCGCCGAGCATGTCGGCGTAGGCCTCGTTGATCTGCTCCAACGGATAAGTCCGCGAAATGAGGCGGCCGAGGTCGAGCAGGCCGCGCCGGTAGAGGCCGGCGTAGAGCGGGAAGTCGCGGGCCGGGTTGGCGCTGCCGTAGTAGGTGCCGGTGACGGTCTTCTCCTGCCGTGTGATGAGCGCGCCGGGCAGGTTGGTGGCGCTGCCCATGGGCGAGATGCCGACCAGCACCACCAGCCCGCCGGGCCGCACCGCTGCCAGGCACGTCTCCTGCACTGCCGGCAGGCCGATGGCCTCGAAGACGGTGTCCGCGCCGCGCCCCTCGGTTAGCGCCTGAATGGCTCCCACCGTCTCCGGCCCGGCCATGAGCACGTCGGTCGCGCCGAACGCCTGGGCGATGTCGCCTTTGGCCTCATGGGTGTCGATGGCGATGATGCGACTGGCTCCGGCCAGTTTGGCCCCCATGATGATGCTGAGGCCGACGCCGCCCGCGCCGAAGACGGCCACGCTGCTGCCGGGGCGAATGTGGGCCGTGTTGAGCGCCGCGCCGACGCCGGTCGTCACCGCGCAGCCGATCAGCGCGGCCACGGTCAGGGGGATGTCCTTGTCCAGCACGACACAGCACTCCTCCGGCACGACGGTGTGGTCGGCGAAGCAGGCCAGGGCGCTGAAGTGGTAGACGGGGCGGCCGTCGTGGCTCAGGCGCGTCGTGCCGTCCATCATCGTCCCGGCCCACAGCGGGCCGACGTAGGTCTGGCACAGGCTGGGGCGGTCGTGGAGGCAGTAGAAGCACGCGCCGCAACTGGGGGCCCAACTCAACGCCACGTTGTCGCCAACACGCACGCGGCCGACGCCCGGCCCGACGCCCACGACGACGCCCGCCCCCTCGTGGCCGGGCACGACCGGGGTGGCGTGGCGGGTCGCGCCGGTCATCAGGTGCCAGTCGCTATGGCAGACGCCGGCCGCGGCCACGCGCACCAACACCTCGCCCGGCCCCGGCGCGGCCAGATCGAGCGTCTCGATGGCCAACGGCACGCCCGGTTCGTAGAAGACAGCCGCTTTGACTTTCATAGTGGGTTTCCTTCTTCGCTTACACGCCACTCCTCTAGTGCGTCCCAATCGAGCGCCACCCCCAGCCCCGGCGCGTCGGGCAGGGTCACGTGTCCGCCGTCGGCGCGGATGGGCGCGGGCAGGATGAAGTCGCGCCGTTCGGGCGTCCAGTGAGGCGGGTCGTAAGGGTACTCGATGAACGGCGCGTGGGATACGGCTGCGGCCACGTGGAGATTGGCCAGCAGCACCAGCCCGTCGCCCCAGGTGTGGGGGGAGTAGACGGCCCCCCGCGCCTGCACCTCGCGGGCGATCTGCACGGCGCGCAGCACACCCGTGCTCCAGACGACGTCGGGCTGATAGACATCGAGCGCGTCGTGTTCCAGGTAGCGGCGCAGCTCGATCGGTTCGCGCGCGCCCTCGCCGCCGGCGATACGCACCTGCGACTGCCGCCGCAGTTCGGCCAGGCCGCGAACGTCGTGGCGGCCGAGCGGCTCCTCCAGCCAGTAGACGTCCAGTTCGGCCAGCGCGTCGGCCACGCGCCGCGCCTGCTTCAAGTCCCACGGCGGGCGCGTGTCCCAGGGCATGCGCCAGGCCTGGTTGGCGTCGCACAGCAGCGTCAGCGTGGGCGCGGCGTCGCGCACGGCGCGAACGGTGGCGATGTCATCCTGCGGGTCTTCGGCGAAGAAGCGCAGCTTGACGGCGGCAAACCCCTCGGCCTGCAAGCGCCGCACGGCGGCCACGCGCGCCTCGCGGTCGAGGCGCTGGCCGGTGGAGGCGTAGAGGGGCACGCGACCGCTGCTGCCGCCCAGCAAGCGCCACAGCGGTTGACCGGCGATCTGGCCGATCAGGTCCCACAGGGCGATCTCCAGCGGCCACATGCGGCCGTAGTGGAACTGGAGGTTGTCGAGGATGGCAACGTGGCGCTCGATCTCCAGAGGACTGCGGCCGAGGAACAACCCCTCGTGGCCGGCGAAACCTAGCATGGCATCGCCCGCGCCCACACCCTCCAGCCCACCGGCGCGGACGCGCACGACCGTCGTGGCGTGGGCGCGGCGCGGCGTCGGGTCCCACGAGGCGTGGAACGGTGGATCGAGCGGCCGGCGATAGGCGCGCAGCTCGATGGCGTCGATTGTCGGCGGCACGGCGGCGCGCTCCGGGCTACTCGGCCGACAGGATGTGGAGTTTGGCGTGCGGAATGGTCTCGTACGCGCCGAGATGGAACTTGATCGTGAAGCCGGCGCTCAATTCGGGGTGCTCGTCTACGCGCGCCTTCGTCTCGGTGATAGCGTAGTCCACCAGTTGCAGGAAGCGCTCCCGGTCGTTGTGTTCCATCTCTTCGGTGCTCTGCCCCGACTCAAAGGGCAGGGCCAGCCAGTGGACGGCCGCTTCCGGCTCCAGACTGGCAATGATGGCGAACTGCTTCTCTTCGTCGCGGGCGATGACCGTTCCCGGCTCGTCCCCCCGCAGGACGGCGGCAAAGGGGCTATCGCTGTGGCTGTGGTTCATGACGTTGACCTCCCTGATCTACCACTGCGTCGCGCCGCGCGGCGCGACGGTATGATTTGCCTGATGCCTGGACTCAATTGCCGACCACGACCGGGCCATCGGCGATGGCAAAGGCGTGGGGCATGGCGCCCGTGTTGTAGGCCCAGCCGACCTGGCCGCGGGCATCGACGGCGATGAGGCCACCTTCGCCGCCGGTGCGCTCCTCCAGCAGCCGGATGGCCGCTTCGCAGGCGGCGGCGGCCGAAAGGCCCGTGCCAACCAGGTCGCACACGCGCTTGCTGATGACGACGCGCATGAGCGCCTCGCCATAGCCGGTGGCGCTGACGCCGGCCGTCCAGTTGTCGGCATACGCCCCACAGCCGACCAGAGGGCTATCGCCGACGCGGCCGGGGCGTTTGTTGGGCGTGCCGCCGGTCGAGGTAGCCGCGGCCAGATTGCCGTAGGCGTCGAGGGCCACCGCGCCGACCGTGTCGCCCAGCCCGGACGCGCCTTCGACGGCCAGCCCCTCCGGTTCCTGATCGGCGTCCACCAGCAAGTCGCTCACGTCGCAACGCGGGAAGGCGATGCTGTCGGCGAAGGCGTCCGCGCCGGGGCCGACGAGGAAGTGGTGGCCGCTCTTGTCCATGACCCGCCGGGCCAGCGTGACCGGATGGCGCACGCGCTGGATGGCGGCAATGGCCCCCATCTGGAGATTGCGCCCATCCATGATCAGCGCGTCCATTTCGACAAAGCCCTCGGCGTTGGGGTAGCTGCCGCGGCCGGCGTCGAGCACGGGGCAATCCTCCAGAATGATCACCGCCGCTTCCACTGCGTCGAGCGCCGAGCCGCCGCGGGCCAGAATGTCCCGCCCGGCGGCGGCGGCGCGTTCGCACGCCTGTCGGGCCTCTGCCAGATTAGCGCCGGACACGTCCCAGCCGCCGGCCCCGCCGTGCACTATGATCGCGATTGTCATCAATTCACTCTCCGTCGGCAGATTATTAGCACCGTTTGGGCGATTTGTCGAAGAGCGTCCATGTCGTAAAGCCCTGCGTGCCGGTCGTCTCGGCTTGACAGTCGGCCGCTCATGGATATAATCCGGTGTCGATGTTCCTCAGTAGCTCAATGGCAGAGCGTGCGGCTGTTAACCGCAATGTTGTTGGTTCGAGTCCAACCTGAGGAGCCAGTTGAAAAGAGCGGCAGGCGGCTTCGTCTGCCGCTTTTCGTTTGGCAGCATTGTGGGCTGCCACTTAAAGGAGCTTACGACCCATGAAAGCCTATAGACCCGTAGCCCTCATCATCCTCGACGGCTGGGGCATTCGTGAGAAAGAGCACGGCAATGCCGTCGTGCAGGCCCATACCCCGAACTACGACCGCTGGCTGCGCGAACTGGAGCGCTCAATTGTCGATGCCTCCGGCGAAGCAGTCGGCCTGCCCGACGGCCAGATGGGCAACTCCGAAGTCGGACACCTCAATCTGGGCGCGGGGCGCATCATCTATCAAGACCTGACGCGCATCAACCTGGCCATCGACCGGGGCACGTTCTTCGAGAACGAGACGCTGGTGACGGCCCTGACGGGCGTGAAGGCCCGCGGCGGCAAGCTGCACCTGATCGGCCTGTTCGGCGAGGGCGGCGTGCATAGCCACAGCAAGCACATGTACGCCCTGTTATCGATGGCCGAGCGCTACGGCATCGAGCCGATCCTCCACGTCATCACCGACGGCCGCGACACGCCGCCGGAAAGCGCCCTGGGCTACGCGCTGCGACTGGAGGAGTACCTCTCGCAGCATCCGGGCATCGTCGCTTCGGTCAGTGGCCGCTACTACACGATGGACCGCGACAAGCGTTGGGCGCGCACCGAGATGGGCTACCGCGACATCGTCCTGCACGAGGGGCATCGCGGCGAAGAGGGCGCGCCGCCGCGCACCGCGCCGTCGCTCAGCGCCGCGCTGCGCATGTCCTACGCCGAGGGCGTGACCGACGAGTTCGTCCTGCCGGTGGCCATCGACGTGGGCGACCGCGACGTGCTCATCGAGCCGGGCGACACGGTCATCTTCTACAACTTCCGCGCCGACCGCGTGCGCCAGATCGTCACCGCCTTCGCCTATCCCGATTTCGTTGGCTTCGAGCGGCTCTATGTGCCCGATCTGGAGTTGATCACGATGACTTCCTATGAGGCCACCTACCCGGTGAAGGTGCTCTTCCCCGAAGTCGCCATCACCAACCCGCTGGCCGAAGTGCTGAGCAAGCACGGCTGCCGGCAGTTGCACGCCGCGGAGACGGAGAAGTACGCCCACGTGACCTACTTCTTCAACGGCGGCCAGGAAACCCCGTTTGAGGGCGAGGAGCGCCACCTGGAGCCGTCGCCCAAGGTGGCGACCTACGATCTTCAGCCGGAGATGAGCGCCCGGCCGCTGGTGGACAAGGTCATCGAGCGGGTCAACGAGGGCAACTACGACTTCGTGCTGGTCAACTTCGCCAATCCCGACATGGTCGGCCACACCGGTGTGCTGGAGGCGGCCATCAAGGCGGTCGAGACGGTGGACGAGTGCGCCGGGCGGCTGGTGGCGGCCATCAACGCCAAGGGCGGCGTGGCCATCGTCACCGCCGACCACGGCAACTGCGAGCGGATGGTGGACGAGAAGACGGGCGAGCCGCACACCTACCACACGACGCAGCCCGTAGCGCTGTTCGCCATCGGCGATCAGTACTACGACATGCGCCCGCGCGGCATTCTGGCCGACGTGTCGCCGACCATCCTGCATCTGATGGGCATCACCCCGCCGGCGGAGATGACCGGCCGGAGCCTGATCAGCGAATGAGCGGCCTGGCGCCTTCGTCCAACGGCCGGGCTTTCCAGGCCTACCTGGCCGGCACACAGGCCGTGCTGGCGAACGTGACGGCCATCGGCTACCACCAGATGCCGCTGCCCGCGCCGCTGGACGAGCAACTGGCGGAAATCACCGGCGCTTTTACCGCTCTGGCCGCGCCGGAGCGGGAGCGGTTCATGGCCGCTCTATCGCCCGCGGAGCGCGCCTTGTTCGCTCTATTCGGCCACCGCGCGGCCACGCTGGCCGCCCGGCGCGGCGACGCCGAGCAGTTGCGACTGGGCCTGGTTGGCAACGTCATTGCCAACTACGCCATTCCCGATAAGCGCAACGTGGACGTGGCTCTGGCCGTCTATCACCACTGCGCCCGCAAGCTAGAGTTAAATCCGTCAGATGTATTTGACGAGGCGGCCCGGTACGCCGGCGAGGCGATGGCCGAGCGGCTGCGAGCGTTTGGCCGCCGCACGGACGTGACGCTCAGGCAGTTCGGCTGGCGCGAGATTCGCGGCGAAGAGGGCGTGCGCTATAAGTTCGAGTGGCAATGAACCCGGTTGAGGCGCATTATGACCGCGACCCGGCGCGGGAGTGGGAGCGATTGGCCCGCCACCGCACCGAGTTCGCCGTCACCTGCCGCGTCCTCGACGAACACCTGCCCGCGCCGCCGGGCCACATCCTCGACGTGGGCGGCGGGCCGGGGCGCTATGCGCTGCACCTGTCGCGCCTGGGCTATCGCGTGACCCTGCTCGATCTGTCGCGCCGGAGCCTCGACCTGGCGCTGGAGTTAGCCACAGCCGAGGGTATCTACCTGCCGCCGCCGATCCAGGGCGACGCCACGGCGCTGCCGGCCGACTTCACCGAGCAGTTCGACGCCGTTCTCCTGTTGGGGCCGCTCTACCATCTGCCGGAGGCGGCCGACCGGCTGGCTGCGGTGCGCGAGGCGTACCGTGTCCTACGGCCGGGCGGCTACGTCTTCGCCGCCTTCATCACCCGCTTCGCTCCCTTGCGCGACGTGGCCACCCATTCGCCGCAGTGGATTCTGGACAACCCCGACCGCGCCCGCCAACTGCTGGCCGAGGGCACCAACCTGGCCGACGAGTCCAGCGCCTTCCCCAACCCCTACTTTGCCCGGCCGGAGGAGATCACGCCGCTGATGGAAACGGGCGGCTTCACGACGCTGGCGCTACAAGGGTGCGAGGGCATCGTTGCCGGGCACGAGGAGGCGGTCAACGCGCTGGAGGGGGCGGCGTGGGCGGCATGGGTGGCGCTCAACGACCGGCTGGGGCGCGAGCCGTCGCTCTATGGCGCGGCCGACCACTTGCTCTATAGCGGCCAACGGCCCAAAAGCAGAGGTCAAGTTAAAGACCTTAGCTACTGATTGTGGCAGCAAACCTCACGCAAAGATCGCCAGAGCGCCAAGGACGCAAAAAGAAGCTCTCTTAGCGTTCTTTGCGCCGGGGTGCGCGGTCTCCGCCCTGGCAATAACCCGCCAACGTCATTGACGCACTAGCCCGCTTCTGCTAGACTGCGCCCACAACTGAATAGGCAAACCCGTCTCAGGTCGCCCCAGCCCCGGAAGGCAGGGCGTAATCGCGAAACTGGTGCGTCTTGTTCGCGCAAGGCAAGGCCAGTGCTGTACCCGCAACTGTGATGCCGGTGGATAGAAGTTCGCCGGCTAAGCCAGGTCGACATCCTGCGACGCGTTTCAGGCCCTCGTGGATAAGGGTTGGGAACTGCGTGGTGAAACCATTGGTCTGTCACCCCTCAACTCGATGCCCCGCATCGAGTTTTTTGTTCCATCTTCCCCGTCCTCACGCTTGTTTTGGTCAATCACCGGAATGAGCGGCGTCACGCGAAAGACGCCGCCTCGCCCGGCCCGTGATGAGGAAGAGCTTCGATGATGCACAAACGACGTGTGGCTTCAGTGATCGTGTTACTGGTGGCGCTGCTCTTGGCGGCCGTTGGCTGCTCGGCCGGGGGCGACGCCGCGCCCGGCCCGGCCTCCGCCGCCCGCGCCGCCGATTGGCTGGTGGCCACCCACCAGAACGACGACGGCGGCTACAGCAGCTTCAGCGCCGGCGCGGGCGCGGCGCCATCGGACGTGGTGGGGACGATTGACGCCCTGCCGGCGCTGGCCGCGGCGGAGGTCGACACCGCGCCCGCACTGGACTACCTGCGCGCTCACAGCGCCGACCTGCAAGCGGCGGCGATTGGCGATGGCGGGCAGGCGGGCAAGATCGTGCTGGCGCTGGACGCCGCCGGCGTTGACCCGGCCGGCTTCGAGGGGCACGACTACGTGGCCGACCTGGCCGCTCATCTGGGCGATGATGGAGCCTATGCCGGCGACCCGTTCAAGCAGGCGTTGGCCATGCTGGGTCTGGTCGCTGCCGGGCAGGAGGTTCCTGCGGCGGCCGCGACCTGGCTGGAGGGCAGCCAGGGGGCCGGCGGCTCGTGGGACGACGGCTTCGGCACGCTCGACAATGCCGACGCCACGGCGATGGCCATCATGTCCCTGCTGGCCGCCGGGCGCGCGGCCGACGACCCGGCGGTGGCGGCGGCGGTCGACTTCCTGGCCGGGGCGCAGGCGGCCGAAGGGGGCTGGGGCTACGGCGCGGGGCTGCCGGCCAGTGCCAACAGCACGGCCGTCGTCGTGCAGGCGCTGTTGGCCCTGGGCGAGGACGTGACGGCCACTGAGGGGCGGTGGGCCAAAGCGGGCGGCTCGCCGCTGGACGCGCTGCTGGCCTTCCAGGGCGAGAGCGGCGCGTTCCGGGCCGACTTCGGCGACGGGCCGGCCGACGACTTCTACAGCACCGTGCAGGCGATTCCCGCCGCGGCCGGGCACACGCTGCCGCCACAGGAGTAAGGCCTTGAATAGCCGCGGTTTGCTTCTGCTACTCACCCTGGTCATCCTGGCCTCGCTGGCCGGCGGCGCGCTGGCGGCGCAGGACGACAACCGCGCCGCCGTCGTCGTCGACTACGGCAACGGCCAGACGGCCGCCCGCTGTGTCGCCTTCGCCGAGCCGGAGATCAGCGGCTATGAGGCGCTGAGCCGCTCCGGGCTGGTGGTTGAGAGCGAGATTCAGGCCGGCGGCACGGCCGTCTGCCGCATTGACGGCGTGGGCTGCGCCGCCGACGACTGCTTCTGCGCCTGCCGCGGCGGCGACGAGTGCCGCTACTGGTCTTACTGGCAACAGCGCGATGGCGCGTGGCAGTACGCCACCGCCGGCGCGGCCCAGGTGCGCGTCAGCCACGGCGCGGTCGAGGGTTGGACGTGGGGCCTCGGCTCCGTCACCCAGGCGTTGCCGCCGCCCGATGCTTCGTTCGACGCCATCTGTCAGGGCGCGGCCGTGTCGGCCGTGGCCGCCGCGTCACCGGTGGTGGATTGGGTATCCTACGCGCCCTTCGTTGTGGTGCTGGTGTTGTTGGGTGGGCTGGCGCTGCTGGTCGTCCGCCGCCGGCGGGCGGCCGGGAGGGGGACGTGAGCCGGCGCTGGCTATCGGCGGCGCTCTACGCGCTCAGCCTGGTCGTGGGCGTCGTCGCCCTGGCCATGCCCTTCCTGCAGCGGGTAGGCGCGGGCGATTCGGCGCTGCCGGCCAATCAGACGCCGCTGCTGTCGGTCGTGCTCGTCTCGCTGTGTCTGGCCGTGCTGTTGGTCGAGTTGCAGGGGCAGGCGGCGGGGGCCAAGACGGTGGCCGCGCTGGGCATTCTGGTGGCCACGGCGGCGACGCTGCGTTTCATCGAGGTAGCCATTCCCGGGCCGGGCGGCTTCTCGCCCATCTTCGCCCCCATTATCCTCGGCGGCTACGTCTTCGGGCCGCGCTTCGGCTTCCTGCTGGGGGCGATGACGATGCTGGTGTCGGGTATCATCACCGCCGGCGTGGGGCCGTGGCTGCCCTATCAGATGTTCACCGCCGGCTGGGTCGGCCTCAGCGCCGGCTGGCTACCTCACCTCAAGCAGACGCGCCTCGAAGTGGCTATGCTTGTCCTCTTCGGCGCGCTGTGGGGCTTCCTCTTCGGGGCGATTATGAACCTCTACACCTGGCCGCTGCTGGCCGGCGATCCGGGGCAGACGTGGACGCCGGGGGCGGGCGCGGCCGACGCGCTGCGGCGCTACCTGGCCTTCTATCTGGCGACTTCGCTGCTGTGGGACACCGTGGCCGCGGCCGGCAATGCGCTGCTGCTGGCCGGGCTGGGGCGGCCGACGTTGCGCGCCCTGGCCCGCTTCCGCGACCGGCTGCAATTCGAGGTGCGGGCGGCATGAGGACGTTTGACGCCCGCGCCTGGGTGGTCTGGCTGCTGGCCGGCGGCGTGCTGGTGCTGTCGGCCCGCAATCCGCTGTACCTGTTGCTGCTGCTGGTTATCTCGCGCATCGTCCAGGCTGCCTGCGCCGCGCCGGACGTGGGCGCGCTGCGGCTGCCGTTCTGGCGGCTGGCGGCGGCCATCCTGATCTTCTCCACGCTGTTCAACCTGCTGACGGCCCACGTTGGCGAGACGATGCTGGCCACGCTGCCCGCCGGCTGGTGGCTCATCGGCGGGCCGCTCACGCTGGAAGCGGCCGTCTACGGCTTCATCACCGGCCTCAGCCTCGTCACCCTGCTGTCGCTCTTCCTGGCCTTCAACGCCATCGTGCCCACGGCCGAACTGGCCGGGCTGACGCCGGCGGCGCTCTACGAACTGGGGCTGGTGCTGCTGGTGGCCATCACCTACGTGCCGGAGACGGCGCGGCAGTTCCGGCGCATCCGCGAGGCGCAGGCCATTCGCGGCCACCGCCTGCGCGGGCTGCGCGACTGGCGGCCGATCGCCATCCCGTTGCTGGTCGGCGGGCTGGAGCGGGCGCTGAATCTGGCCGAGACGATGGTCGCCCGCGGCTATGGGGCGACGGCGCACGTGGGCACGCCCCGGCCGGTGCGATTGCTGCTGTTGTTGGGGCTGGGGCTGGCGCTGGGCGGGGCGCTGCGGCTGACGTGGGGCGCGGCCGACGGCTGGGGGTTTGTTGCCGCCGGGGTGTTGGCCGTCGCGCTGGCCTACCGCGCGCTAAGCCGGCGCGTAGCGCGCACGCGCTACCGGCCGCGCCGCTGGACGTGGGCCGACACGGTTGTCGTCATCGCCGCGCTGCTGCCGCTGGCGCTGCTCCTGCCTTTGCCGGGCGGGGCTGGGCTGGGCTACGCGCCCTACCCACGCCTGAGCGCGCCGCCGTTCAGCGCGCTGGCCGGGGCGCTGCTGCTGGGCCTGGCCGCGCCGGCGGCGTTGGAGGCGGCGTCGTGATCGCCATTCGCCGCCTGACCTACACCTATCCGCAACGCTCGTCCCCGGCGTTGCGCGACGTGACCTGGGACGTGGCCGACGGCGAGTTTGTCCTGGTGGCCGGCGCGTCCGGGTCGGGCAAGTCGACGCTGTTGCGCTGTCTCAATGGCCTTGTCCCTCACTTCAGTGGCGGGGTGCTGGCCGGGCGGGTGACGGTCGGCGGTATTGACGTGGTCGCCGCCGGGCCGCGCGTCCTCAGCCGCCACGTCGGCTTCGTGGCCCAGGACCCGGAGGCCCAGGCCGTGCTCGACCGGGTGGAGGGGGAGATCGCCTTCGCCCTGGAGAACGCCGCCGTGCCGCCGGCCGAGATGCGCTTGCGCGTCGAGGAGGCCCTGGACTTGGTCGACCTGACGCCGCTGCGCGACCGGCCGCTGCATACGCTGTCCGGCGGCGAGCGACAACGGCTGGCCATCGCCGCGGCCCTGGCGCTGCGCCCGCGCGTGCTGGCGCTGGATGAGCCGACGAGCCAGCTCGACCCGCAGTCGGCCGAGGACGTGCTGCGGGCGCTGGTGCGGCTGAACGAAGACCTGGGGCTGACTATCATCCTGGCCGAGCATCGCCTGGAGCGCATCGCCCGTTACGCCGACCGGCTGACCTACCTGGCGGCGGGGCGGGTGGCCCACGATGGCCCGGTGCGCGAGGTGCTGCCGCGCCTGCCGGCCGCGCCGCCGCTGGTGCAGTTGGCCGGCGCGCTGGGCTGGCGGCCGACGCCGCTGACGATCAAGGAAGCGAAGCCGTTCGCCGCGGCCGTAACGCCCACGGCCGCGCCCCCGGCGGCTGAATCACCCGCCGGCCTCCCGTTACTCCAGGTAGAGGGACTGCGTTTTTCGTATAACGGTCACTTGACGTTGAAAGACGTCAACCTGAGCGTGGCTCCCGGCGAGGCCGTGGCTTTGGTAGGGCGCAACGGCGCGGGCAAGTCGACGCTGCTGAGGTGCATCGTTGGGCTGCTGCGCGGGCAGGCGGGCGAGGTACACATCAACGGGCGGCCGGCCCGCGGGCGCGACGTGGCCGACATCTGCCGCGAGGTCGGCTATCTGCCGCAGAACCCCGACGACCTGCTCTTTGCCGACACGGTGGCCGACGAAATCCGGGCTACGCTGCGCAACCACGGGCTGCCGGAGCGGGCGGCCGAGATCGCCGCGTCGCTGGAGCGGCTGAACCTGGGCGACGTGGCCGCGGTCTACCCGCGCGATCTGTCGGTCGGCCAGCGGCAGCGCGTGGCCCTGGGCGCGGTGACGGCCACCCGGCCGCGGTTGCTGCTGTTCGACGAGCCGACGCGCGGCCTCGACCGGGCGGCCAAGGAAGAGCTGCTGGCCCTGTGGCGCGGCTGGCTGGCCGAGGGGGCGGCGCTGCTGCTGGTGACCCACGATGTGGAGATGGCCGCGGCCATCGCTCACCGGACGGTGGTGCTGAGCCAGGGCGAAGTCATCGCCGCCGGCCCAACGCGCGACGTGCTGACCGCCACGCCCCACTTCGCGCCGCAGATCGCCCGCCTCTTTCCCGGCCGTGGCTGGCTGACGGTGGCCGATGTGTTGGCGGCACTGAACTGAAAGTAGAAACCGGGTTTCTCAGAAGAAACCCGGTTTCCAGGAGTCTAGGAGGAACAATGCCACGATTGACGACGATCTACACCCGCAAGGGGGACACGGGCCAGACGAGCCTGGCCGGCGGGCAGCGAGTGGCCAAGGATTCGGCCCGCGTTGCCGCCTATGGCACGGTGGACGAGCTGAACTCCTGCCTGGGTGTGGCCCTGGCGTTTGGACTCGCGCCGCGATTGGCCGCCGTGCTGCCGCAGATTCAGAATGAGCTATTCCACCTCGGCTCTGACCTGAGCTTTCTGGAGGAGGACAAGGCCCGCTTCCCGCTGCCGCAGATCGAAGAGCGCCACGTGGCCCAATTGGAGGCGCTCATCGACGAGTTGAACGACGTGGCAGGGCCGTTGCAGAACTTCATCCTGCCCGGCGGGTCGCCCGGCGCGGCCCATCTGCACGTGGCGCGGACGGTTTGCCGGCGGGCGGAGCGCGAGGTGATCGCTCTGGCCCGCGAGGAGCGCGTCGGCGCGCACGTCGTGGCCTATCTTAATCGCCTGTCTGACGCGCTGTTCGTCATGGCCCGCTACGAGAACCACGCGCGGGGCGTGGCCGAACCGCTGTGGGATAGCAAGCTCTGAACGAGAGCTTTCTCTGCGCTTGGCCCGAACGGCTGATCGCACTACAATGCTGCCATCCACGTCGCGGCCCCGAGCGGCGACGATATTAGTTATTGGAGTGGCATCATGTTGCAGAACCTGGCCCTGGCGGCCATCGTTGTAGTCATCTTGTGGGTCATCATCCTCGGTCTCTACCTACTCATCGCCCGTAGGCAGCCCGACGTGGCGGCGCAAATGAAGGCGCTGGAAGAGCAACTGGATCGAGCCGAGAAAGAGGCGGGTCAAAAGTAAGGGCCGGTCATCATGCAGACGACTTTGCGCTTCTTTGTTCTCTTATTGGCTCTGCTGGCGCTGGCGGCGTGTGGCGTGGCCCCAGAGTCGGAACCCGACACCTGTGACGGCCCGGACTTCCTCTTCGCCGATGACTTCAGCGGCGAATTTGACTGCGGTTGGGCGCTCTACGACCGTGGCGGCGGTGCGGCGGCCATCGACAACGCGGCGATGCAGTTGGCCGTCGGACAACCCGGCCAACTGTGGTGGACCAACCCCGGCCGCGACTTCGATGACGTGGTTATCACCACCGAAGCGCGCCAGGTGGACGGCCCCAACGACAACGCCTATGGTGTCATCTGCCGCTACCAGAACGAGGAGAACTTCTACGCCTTCATGGTCAGCGGCGACGGCTACTATGCTATCGGTAAGTACCAGAGCGGCGTCGAGACCGTCACCTATCTGACACCGGACGCGCAGTTCCAGCCGTCCGACGCCATCAACGTCGGCGTGGCCTCGAATGAGTTGCGCGTGTCGTGCGTCGGCAATCAGTTGAGCATGGAAGTCAACGGCATCCCGCTGCTCAGCGTCACCGACCCGACGTTCGTCACCGGCGACATCGGCCTGGCCGCGGCCACGCTCCAGCAGGGGACAGCCATCGTTGAGTTCGACAATGTGCGCGTCACGACTCCTTAGCCGTTTGGCAGGGCTGCTGGTCGTCGGCCTGCTGTTGGCTGGGTGCGGCGGCCGACCGTTGTTGCCGGCATCCATCGGCGGCGACAGCGGCTCTACCATGGTCGCCGATCCCGACGAGCCGTTTAGCGATGAGTTCATCCCCGGCCAGACGGCCAACTGGCTGCTGGAACAGGATGACCTTGGCTCGACGGCCGTCGTCAACGACCAGATGGTCATCACCGTGGCCGCGCCCAACACCATCCAGTACACGACGCTGACCGACCGCGCCTTCAGCGACTTCGTGTTGGAGGTGGACGCCTGGCAGCGCGGCGGCGCGCCGGAGAGCAGCTACGGCGTGCTGTTCCGCATTCAGGAGGACGGCCGCTTCTACCGCTTCGACATTACCGGCAATGGCCTGTACATGATCGAACGGCGCGAGACGGACGGCACGTGGACGCGCCTGCTGCGTGAGTGGACGCCGACGGCGGCCATCAATCAGGGCCTCAACGTAGCCAACCGCCTCAAGATCATCGCCAACGGCGCGGACATGGGCTTCTACGTCAACGACATCCTCCTCACGCAGCTCAGCGACACCGCATTGACCGAGGGGCGCATTGGCCTGGACGCCGGCTCGTTTGCCGGCAATGCGCTGCAAGTGACGTTCGACAACGTCAGCGTCATCCCGGAGTAGGGCGGGCCGCTGGCATGGACGTTCGTCGGGAAATCGCCGCGTTACTGGGGCAACCCATAAGTGACATCGCCCCGCTCGGCGGGGGCTGCGTCAGCGCCGTCTACGAGGTGCGGCTGGACGACGGCCGCCACGTGGTCGTCAAGGCCGACGACAGCGGCGCGGGCAACCTGCCCGTCGAAGCGTTTATGCTGGGCTATCTGGCCGAGCGCGGGCTGCCGGCGCCGGCGGTGGTGGCTGCGTCCGAGCGGCTGCTGGTCATGGAGTACGTCGCAGGGGACAGCCTGTTCGACGCCGCCGCCGAAAGCCACGCCGCCCACCTGCTGGCCGCGCTGCACGCCCACACCGCGCCGGCGTTTGGCTTCGACCGCGACACGCTCATCGGCGGCCTGCGCCAGCCGAATGCCCCGGCGGCAAGCTGGCTCGACTTCTTCGCCGGGCAGCGCCTCATCTACATGGCCACCGAGGCGGCGCGCGCCGGGCGGCTGCCGGTGACGACGCGGGCGCGGGTGGAGCGGCTGGCCGGGCGGGTGGGCGACTGGCTGGTGGAGCCGGTGCGGCCGGCGCTCATCCACGGCGACGTGTGGACGACTAACGTGCTGGCCCGCGGCGGCCGGGTGGCCGCCTTTCTCGACCCGGCCATCTACTACGCCGACCCGGAGATCGAGCTGGCTTTCATTGGCCTGTTCGGCACGTTCGGTCGCGTCTTCTACGACCAGTACCACGCCCTGCGCCCCATCGCCCCCGGCTTCTTCGAGGAGCGGCGCGACCTCTATAACCTCTACCCGCTGCTGGTCCACGTGCGTCTGTTCGGCGGCAGCTACGTCGGGCAGGTGGAGCGCACGCTGGCGGCCTACGGCTTCTGATGGACGAGGCGACCGCGCGGCGGCTGGTGGCGCTCAACGAGGCGTTCTACACGCGCTTCGCCGCGCCCTTTGCCGCCAGCCGGGCCGCGCCGCAGCCGGGGTATGAGCCACTGTTGGCTTACTGGCCGGAGCGCGGTGGGCGCGCGCTCGACGTAGGTTGCGGCGAGGGGCGGTTTGGGCGCTTTCTGCGGGCGCAGGGGCGAGAGGTGGAGTACACCGGCGTCGACTTTGCCGGCGATCTGCTGGCCCTGGCCGATGCCCCCGGCCGTCTGGTGCAACGCGACCTGACCCAACCCGGCAGCCTGGCCGACTTGGGCCGCTTCGACCTGGTCGTCTGCCTGTCCACGTTGCAACACATTCCCGGCAGCGACAATCGGGCGCGCCTGGTGGCCGAAATGGGGGCGTGCCTGTCGCCGGGCGGCCATCTGGCATTGGCCAACTGGCAGTTCACGGGCAGCGCGCGGCAGCGGCGCAAGATTCGGCCGTGGGCTGAGGTTGGTCTTCAGGCGTCGGCCGTGGAGCCGGGCGACTTCCTGCTCTCCTGGCAGCGCGGCGGTTCTGGCTTGCGCTACGTGGCTCTGATCGACGAAGAGGCGACACGTCGGCTGGCGACGGCGGCCGGCTTGCGGATCGTTGCCCAGTATCGCCGCGACGGCCGCGAGGGCGACCTTAATCTCTACACGGTTCTGGCCGGTTGACATGGCCCCGGCCGGTGCTACAATCCACCATGCGAGATCAGCGGCAATCATGGACCTGAAAGAACGCCTACGCACCGATCTGACCGCCGCCATGCGCGGCAACGACACCCAGCGACGGGACGTTTTGCGCATGGTCCTGGCGGCCGTCAAGCAGATAGAGATCGACTCGCGCGTGACGCTCGATGACGCCGGGGTGCAGGACGTGCTGCGGCGGCAGGTCAAGCAGCGCCAGGAAAGCATCGCCGACTTCACCCGCGCCGGCCGCCCGGACGAGGTGGCCCGCGAGACGGCCGAAGCAGCGCTGATCGAGTCCTATCTGCCCCAGATGATGAGCCGCGAGGTGATTGAGGAACTGGCCCGCGCGGCTATCGCCGAGACCGGCGTCAGCGATGCCAAGGGCATGGGGCAGGTGATGAGCCGTCTGATGCCCCAGGTGAAGGGACGGGCCGACGGGCGGCTCGTCAACGATGTCGTTCGCGGCCTTCTCCAGTGATCACCTTAGTGACCACTCCCGTGAACACCCCGGCGCGCCTCTAAGCCTGTCATGAATCGCAACCTGTGGAACGGGCAGGTCGATCAGTTCCGTTTGTGGGTGCGTCGCCGCGCCTTGTCCCTCTTCTTTGTCGGCGTCGCGCTGGGCATGACGCTCATTCTTTCCTATGACTTGCCCGGCGCGCGGCGGCTTGACGTGGCCGTCGAGCGCCCCGCCCCCAGCGACATCTTCTCGCCCCGCTCCCTGACCTTCACCAGCGACCTGCTGACGGCCCAGGCCCGCGACCAGGCGACGCGAGCCGTGTCCGACGTGTACTCCCCGCTCGATCTGGGCATTGGCCGGGCGCAACTGGCCCAGGCCCGCAGTTTCTTCGCCTTTGCCGAGACCGTCCGCGCCGATTCCAGCGTGACCACCGAACGCAAGCTGGAGTACGTGCGCGCCGCCCAGGGCTTGACCATCAGCGAGGAGGTGGCCGAAGGGCTGCTCAGCCTCAGCCAGACGGAGTTCGACAAGGTGAAGGCCGACGTGCTGGCCATCATCGAAGACCTGATGCGCGAGGAGATTCGCCCGTCACAACTGGGCGACTATCAGCGCACGGCCCGCCGCCTGGCCAGCCTGGAGTTGTCGGCCGTCCAGACGAGTGTGGTGACGGAACTGGCTTACCAGTTCATCGTGCCGACGGTCTTCCCTAATGAAGAGGCCACGGCCGTAGCGCGGGCCGAGGCGGCGGCGGCCGTCCAGCCGGTCACACGCACGGTGGCCCGCGACCAGCGCATTGTTCGCGCCGGCGAGATCGTTCAGCCGGCCGACTACGAACTGCTGACCGAGCTTGGCCTGTTGCGGCAGGAGGCGGACTGGCGGCACACGGCCAGCATGGCCGTGGCGTCGCTGCTGGTGACGTCGCTGATCGCGCTCTATTGGGCGCGGTTCCAGCGGGTCCAGTTTCCCAACGGCCGCTATCTGGGCGTGGTCGGCGGGCTGCTGCTGATTTTCACCGCCGTGGCCAAGATCATGGTCACCGGCGACGTGCTGACCTACTGGTTCCCGCTGGCGGCGCTGTCGCTGCTGCTGGCGGTGGTCTATGACACCCGCTTCGCCATTCTGGTGACGGTGCTGATGGCCGGGTTGGCCAGCTTCGCCGGGCCGAACTCGCTGGAGGTGGCCATCTATCTGACGATGGGCGGCGTGGTCAGTGTGCTAACGTTGCGTGACGCCCAACGCATCGCCGCCTTCTTTCGCGCCGGGTTGCTGGCGGCCGTCGGCTACATGATGGTCATCGTCATGTTCTGGCTGCTGGAAGACGCGGCTCCGCGCGCGCTGTTGCTGCCGGCGGCCTATGCTTTGGCCAATGGGCTGCTGTCGTCGGCCCTGACGCTGGCCGGCCTCTACGTGTTGGGCGGCCTGTTCGGCATCGTCACTATCCTGCAACTGCAAGACCTGTCGCGCCTCGACCACCCGCTGCTGCGCGAGTTGTTGCGCCGCGCGCCGGGAACCTATCACCACAGCATCATGGTCGCCAACCTGGCCGAGCAGGCGGCCGAGCGCATCGGCGCCAACAGCACCCTGGTGCGCGTCGGTGCGTTTTACCACGACGTGGGCAAGATGGTGCGCCCGCCCTTCTTCGTCGAGAATCAGGAGGGCATGGACCCCCACGCCTCGCTCGATCCGTTAACCAGTGCGCGCATCGTCATCAGCCACGTGGCCGACGGGCTGGAACTGGCCCGCCGCTACCGCCTGCCGTTTCGCATCCGCGACATCATCGCTCAGCACCACGGCAACCGCGTCGTGCGGAGCTTCTATCGCAAGGCGCAGGAGGCGGCCGGCGAAGGGGTTATGGTGGACATGGACGCCTTTCGCTACCCCGGCCCCCGCCCCAATTCGCGCGAGGCGGCCATTGTTATGCTATCCGACGCTATTGACGCGACCTCGACCGCCGTGCGGCCCAACACCGAGAAGGCCATCGAGAAGCTGATCAACACCATCCTCGAGGACGACATCCTGGAAGGGCAGCTCAACCGGTCGGGACTAAGCCTCAACGACATCGAGCAACTGCGTCTGTCGTTCATCGAGACGCTGAAGGGGCGCTTCCACGTGCGCGTGCAGTATCCGGGCAACGAGTTGTTGCTGATCGAGAATCTGCCTGAGTTGGCGCTACCACGCCCCCGGCCGCCTTGCCGGAGTCGACGCTGTCGGAGCCGGCCCTGCCGCGCGCGACGCAGACAGCTAACACGTAGGGGCTGCGTCCGGCCGGCGCTGCGTTCGCGGTTACTTTTCGCTACTCTCCGACTACCTATGGCCTACACAATCGATGTCCAGAGCACCCAGCGTTACCCGGCCCCGCTGGCGCAAGGTCGTGGCCCGGCCGCGCACGAGGCATTGACCCACCTTGGCGCGGCCGACGGCGCGGCGCTGACCATCCTGCTGACCGACGACGACTACCTGCGTGGGCTGAACCGCCACTACCGCGGCGAGGACGGGGCCACCGACGTACTGAGCTTTCCGGCCGGAGAGCCGCTGCCCGGCGACCCCGACGCGGCCAACTATCTGGGCGACATCGCCATCTCCGTGCCCTGGGCCGAGCGACAGGCGACCGCCAGGGGGCACGCCGGGCCGGCCGAGGTGCAGCTATTGGCCGTCCACGGCGTGCTGCACCTGTTGGGCCACGACCATCTGGAGGCCGAGGAGAAGGCCAAGATGTGGGCCGAGCAGGCGGCCGTGCTGCGCAAGCTGGGGCTGGAGGGCATCCAGCCGACGGAGGACGACCATGACGCTTAGCGACCGCGGCCGCCAGGAGTTGCGCGGCCGGGCGCTCAGCTTCCGCTACGCCTTTGAGGGCTGGTGGTTCGCCCTGCGCACGCAGCGCAATACGTGGATCCACGCCGCCGTCAGCGTCGTCGTCTTCGCTCTGGCCTTCTGGCTGGGCATCGGCCGGCTGGAGTGGGCCATTCTCGTTCTGACGACGATGGCCGTCTGGATGGCCGAGTTCGCCAACACGGCTTTAGAAGCGATGGTCGATCTGGTCAGCCCCGACTACCACCCGCTGGCCAAGGCGGCCAAGGACGTGGCCGCGGCGGCCGTGCTGGTGGGCGCGCTGGGCGCGGTCATCATCGGCCTGCTCGTCCTCGGCCCGCCGCTCTGGCAGCGGCTGTTCGGCTAGTCGGGTAGCGCTCCGAGTGGGATAGCGCGGAAGCGTGGATTGGCCGCGTCGCGCCCGGAGAGAATGGGCGGGCCGGGCGGCTGCCAGGCCACGGCCACGTCCGGGTCGTCCCAGGCCAGGCCGAACTCGTCGCCGCCGTCGTAGTAGTTATCCACGGTGTAGAACAGCATCACGTCGGTCAGCGCCAGGAAGCCGTGGGCCACGCCGGTGGGGATGTAGAGGCCGCGATTGTCGGCCGCGTCCAGATCAATCGTCGCCGTCCGGCGAAAGGCGGGCGACGAGCGCCGCAGATCGGCCAGCCCCACGCGAATGCGCCCCGCGGCCGGATACCAGTAGTCCACCTGATTGAAGTGGTAGTGCAAGCCGCGCAGGACGCCGGCGCGCGAGTCGGAGCGGTTGGACTGGACGTTGGCCCAGGCGCGCTGCGGGAACCACTCCTTGCGGAAGGTCTCGGTGAAGCGCCCCCGTTCGTCGGCGAAGGGGCGCAGCTCGACCAGCAGAACGCCGGGGATGGCGGCAAATTCGGTGATGATTGGCATAGGGTGGCTTGCCCGGCGCTACATTGTCGCTCAGGCGCGCAGGTAGTTGCTGATGAAGAACCACAGATTGGCCGGGCGCTCGGCCAGGCGGCGGACGAAGTAGGGATACCAGGCGGTGCCATAGGGCACGTAGACGCGCACGCGATACCCCTCATTGACCAACTGCTCTTGCAGATCGCGGCGAATGCCGTGGAGCATCTGGAACTCGAACGCCTGCGGCGAGATGGTTGTGCGCCCGGACGTAGTGCTTGATCTCCTCGATGATGCTGGCGTCATGGGTGGCAAAGGCGGGGTAGACGCCCTTTTCGGCCGCCCGCTGGCCCAGCAGCAGGCGCGACAGATTGAGGTAGTTGGCGTCCACGTCCGGCTTGTGGGGGAAGGCCACTTCCGGCGGTTCGGCGTAAGCCCCCTTGCACAGCCGCACCCGCGCCCCCTCGTCGATCAGTTGCTCGATGTCGGCCTCGCTGCGGTAGAGGTAAGACTGGATGACGACGCCGACGTTGTCGAGATTGGCCTCGTGGCGCAGTTGGCGGTAGACGCCCAGAGTCGTGTCCACGGTGGGGCTGTCTTCCATGTCGATGCGGATAAAGTTGCCGACCGCCTTGGCCCGCTCGACCAGGGTGCAAATGTTGCTGTAGGCCAACTCGCGGTCGATCTTGAGGCCCAACTGTGTCGGTTTGAGCGAGACGTTGGCCTGGAGGTCGTTGGCGGCGATGTCACCTAGCAGGCGCAGAATCTCCTCGCGGGCCTGTAGCGCCTCACCTTCATGGGTGCAACTCTCTCCCAGGTAGTCGAGCGTGACCATGATGCCGCGCCGGTTGAGTTCGCGGGTGGCGGCCACGGCCGCTTCGCGGTCAACCCCGGCCACGAAGCGCGAGGCCACGCGCCAGGCCACGCCCCAACTGCTGACCAGTTGGCGCGCCCAGGGGGCGTGTGAGAGGTAGATCAGCGTGCGCCGCAGCCAACTGCTGCCGTGGCGAACGAGGAAGAACGCGGCCACCGCGGTGGCAATCACGAACAAGGGGAGTGGCGAACGGGAGCGAGTGGGGGGGAGGGGCTTGTCCATAGGCAGATTTTATCCAGGCTGGGTAAATGCGCCAACGACGGCGATTGGACGCTCGACTGGCCTCAATCGCACCTTCGCGCCGGGCGGCGGGTTATACTCCTAGAAGCCGTAGAAACCGAGTTTCTCAGAAGAAACTCGGTTTCTAGGGAAAGGAGACAAAGCGGATGACCTTACTAGCGGGCAAGAAGGCGCTGATCTTCGGCGTGGCCAACAAGCACTCCATCGCCTGGGCCATCGCCGAGGCGTTCCACAGCCAGGGGGCGGAGATCGGGCTGAGCTACGGCATTCCCCAGTTGGAGAAGCGGGTGCTGCCGCTGGCGGCCGAGATCGGCTGCACCTTCGTCGAGAAGTGCGACGTGACTTCGGACGAGGAGATCGACGCCCTGTTTGCCAAGGCGGAGGAGCGGCTGGGGACAATCGACATCCTGGTGCACGCCGTGGCCTATGCGCCGTCAGCGGAGCTAGAAGGGCGCTTTTACGACACGACGCGCGAGGGATTTCGTATAGCGATGGACATCAGCGCCTATAGCTTCATCGCTCTGGCCCAGCGTGCCCGGCGGCTGATGCCCAACGGCGGCAGCCTGGTGACCATGACCTACTACGGCGCGGAGAAGGTCGTGCCCCACTACAACGTCATGGGCGTGGCCAAGGCGGCGCTGGAGGCCAGCACGCGCTATCTGGCGGCCGACCTCGGCCCGGAGGGCATTCGCGTCAACGCCATCTCCGCCGGGCCGATCAAGACGCTGGCCGCGGCGGGCATTGCCGGCTTTCGCAAGATGCTGGGTTACGTGGGTGAACGCGCGCCGCTACGCCGCAACATCGACCAGGAGGAGGTGGCCAAGACGGCGCTGTGGCTGTGCAGCGATCTGGGCAGCGGCGTCACCGGCGAGGTGGTCTACGTCGATGCCGGCTACCACATCCTGGGTATGCCGGAGCCGCCGGAGAAGTGGGAGTGAGCCGCCTTAACCGCGATTGTAAGGCGGGCCAACTATCATCTTGACAAATCAGCCTCTAAGGCTATAGTTGAATTATCGAGACCATTTACAAACAGCTTATCAAGAGCAGTCGAGGGACCCGGCCCGATGACGCTGCAGCAACCGCCCATTGAGGAAAGGTGCTAACTCCGGCAGCGAAAGCTGGAAGATAAGAGGACGAAGTGAACGCCAACGCGACGCCTCTTGACACCTGCTCAAGAGGCGTTTTTGTTTGGGCCTGGCCGCTAAGAGCGCGCAGTTCTGTGGAGGAACATATCAGATGACAACGAGTTTCATGGCTTCACCGCACATGCTCTTCACCTCCGAATCGGTGACCGAAGGGCATCCGGACAAAATGTGTGATCAGATCAGCGACGCCGTTCTGGACGCCCTGCTAACGCTGGACCCGACGGCGCGCGTGGCGTGCGAGACGGCCGTCAAGACCGGCTACGTCATGCTCCTGGGCGAGATCACGACCACCGCCTTTGTCGATTTCGACAAGCTGGTGCGCCGGGTCGTTAACGAGATCGGCTTCGACGACGGCAGCAAGGGGTTCGACGGCAACACCTGCGGCGTGCTGGCGGCCATTGCCGCCCAAAGCCCCGACATCGCTCAGGGCGTTGACGCGGCCCTGGAAGTGCGCCAGAACGGCCACGGCGAGCCTCGAAGTGGACTCCATCGGCGCGGGCGACCAGGGCATGATGTTCGGCTTCGCCTGCGACGAGACGGACGTGCTGATGCCCCTGCCCATCCATCTGGCCCACCGCCTGACGCGGCGGCTGGCCGAAGTGCGGCGCGACGGCACGTTGCCGTGGGTGCGCCCCGACGGCAAGGCCCAGGTGACCATCGCCTATGCCTACGGCGAGCCGCAGCGAGTGCATACCGTCCTGGTCAGCACCCAGCACGCCCCCGAAGTGGACAACGAGACGATCCAGCGCGAAATCCTCAAGCACGTCATCCTGCCCGTGCTGCCCACGGATCTGGTGGGCGAGGGGCGCAACATCGTCATCAACCCCCGCAAGCCGGCCGACACCGGCCCGGATGACCTGGCCGTCTACATCAACCCGACCGGTCGCTTCGTCGTCGGTGGGCCGATGGGCGACGCCGGCGTGACCGGCCGCAAGATCATCGTCGACACCTACGGCGGCATGGGCCGGCATGGCGGCGGCGCGTTCAGCGGCAAGGACCCGACGAAGGTCGACCGCAGCGCGGCCTACGCCGCCCGCTGGGTGGCCAAGAACCTGGTCGCCGCCGGGCTGGCGCGGCGCTGCGAGGTGCAGGTGGCCTACGCCATCGGCGTCGCCCACCCGCTGAGCGTCAACGTCGAGACGTTTGGCACCAGCCCTTACACCAGCGAGCAGTTGGTGGAGCTGATCAACGAGTACTTCGACCTGCGGCCGGGGGCCATCATCCGCGACCTGAAGCTGCGCCGGCCCATCTACCGGGCCACGGCGGCCTATGGCCACTTCGGCCGCGACGACATCGAAGCGCCGTGGGAGAACACCGACCGCGCCGAGGCGCTGCGGCAGGCGGCCGAGCGGTTTGAGGCGGTAGCGGCCTAGTCGCTGGCGATCCGTCTTCACAACTGAATAACCAATCGCGCAGACCCATTGGCCATCCGGTGAATGGGTCTGTTGCAATGCCCTGTTTTCTGCCGCTTGACGCCACCGGACGCCTGAGCTAGAATCGTGAATCTTGCAGCTAAGGGCGCGTCCAATCATCTCGGCCGTCCGTCGGTATACCCGTCCTGCGTCGTTTACCCAAGGGTGAATTGAGTGTTCGAGTCTCTAGGATCACGGCTACAGTCCGTCTTCGACAACCTGCAAAAGCGCGGCAAGCTAACCGAAGCCGACGTTGACGTCGCCATGCGCGAGGTGCGTCTGGCGCTGCTCGAGGCCGACGTCAACTATAAGGTCGTCAAGGAGTTCGTGGCCCGCGTGCGCGAGCGCGCCGTCGGCCAGGAAGTGATGCGCAGCCTGACGCCCGGCCAGCAGGTGGTCAAGATCGTCCACGACGAACTGGTGCGGACGCTGGGCGAGCCGGGGCGGCTGAACCTGGGGGCGCAATCGCCGGCGGTCATCATGCTCGTCGGCCTGCAGGGCGCGGGCAAGACGACGATGGCCGGCAAGCTGGCGCTGCACCTGCGCAAGCAGGGGCGGCGGCCGCTGCTCGTCGCCGCCGACGTCTATCGCCCGGCGGCCATCAACCAGTTGGAGACGCTGGGCAAGCAGCTCGACATCCCCGTCTATAGCGAGGGCACGAAGGCCGACCCGGTCGCCATCTGCGCCAACGGCGTGCGCCAGGCGATCAGCACCGGGGCGACAACGGTCATTTTGGACACCGCCGGCCGCCTGAACATTGACGAGATGATGATGGACCAGATCAAGGCCATCAAGGCCCGCGTCCAGCCCATCGAGACGCTGCTGGTGGCCGACGCCATGACCGGCCAGGAAGCGGTGCGCGTGGCCACGGACTTCAATCAGGCGGTGACGCTGACCGGCCTGATCATGACCAAGATCGACGGCGACGCCCGCGGCGGCGCGGCCATCTCCATGCGCGAAGTCACCGGCGTGCCGATCAAGTTCCTGGGCGTGGGCGAGAAGCTCAACGCCATCGAGGTCTTCCACCCCGACCGGCTGGCCAACCGCGTGCTGGGCATGGGCGACGTGATGACGCTCATCGAGCAGGCCCAGGCCGAGATGGACATGGAGGAGGCCCAGCGCGCCGGCCAACGGCTGGCTCAGGGCGAATTCGACCTCGACGACTTCCTGAAGCAACTGCAACAGATGAAGCGTATGGGGCCGATCGGCAAGCTGCTGGAGATGGTTCCCGGCATGAGCAAGATGGCCGGCGACGTGGACCTCAGTTCGGCCGAGAAGGACATGAAGAGCATCGAGGCCATGATCCAGTCGATGACCGGCGAGGAGCGGCGCAACCCGCGGCAGATCAAGGCCAGCCGCAAGCGGCGCATTGCCGCCGGGTCGGGCACATCGGTGCAGGAAGTCAACTTGCTGCTGAAGCAGCATCGCGAAATGCAGGAAATGATGAAGCAGATTGGCAAGGGCGGGCGCGGGCGCAATGCGCTGAGCCAGCATGGTGGTAAACGGGGCTCGTACGGTTCGTAATTCGGGTCGCAACCAATTTGGAGGATAGAGTTAGACCATGCTACGAATTCGTTTGAGTCGAACCGGAAAGAAGCGGCAGCCCAGCTATCGGGTCGTCGTGGCCGAGAAAGAGGCCAAGCGCGACGGCCGCGTCGTCGAGCGCATCGGCCATTACAACCCGCTGACCAACCCGGCGGAGTTCAAGATCGATGAGGATCGCGCCCTCTACTGGCTGAGCGTCGGCGCGCAACCGTCGGACGCCGTGCGCGTGCTGCTCAACAAGCAGGGCACTTTCGACCGGCTGACCCGGCTGAACGCCGGGGAGTCGCGCGAGGCGCTGGTAGCCGAGTTCAAGGGCGTGGAAGCGCCCGAAGCCGTGGCCGAAGCGCCCGTGGCCGAGGTTCCGGCGGCTGAGGCCGCCCCGACCCTCGTTGACCGCGTTCAGGACGCCGCCAGCGCCGTGGTCGAGGCCGTGGCCGCGCCGGTGGCCGCCGTCGTCGACCGCGTTCAGGACGCCGTCGCCGCCGTCCTGGGCACGGACGAGGAAGAGTAATGAAAGACCTGGTGGCCTTCATCGTGGAGTCGCTGGTCGATAACCCCGAAGAGGTCCAGGTGACTGAGGTGCGCGGCCGGGGTTCGACGGTAGTCGAACTGGCCGTGGCCCAGCCCGATATGGGGCGCGTCATCGGCAAGAGCGGGCGGGTCATTGACTCGATCCGCACCCTGCTCCAGGTGCGCGCCGCCAAAGACGGCAAGCGCGTCGAACTGGAACTACTGGAAGCCGACGAACTGCGCTAGGGGCCATGCCTTGAGCGACGACACCCTGCCCACCCCGGATCGAGTGACTGGCCCGAAGGGAGGCTCCGCGGATCGTTCCGCCGAGCCTCGTTTTTTGGCCGTCGGCCGCGTCATCAAGCCCCACGGCGTGCAGGGCGAAGTGCGCGTCGAGCTGATGACCGACCTGCCGCAGCGCTTCGAGTGGCTGAAGGTCATCTACGTCGGCGAGCGCAACCCGCGCCCGATCGCCGTAGAGAGCGTGCGCTACCATCAGGAGTTTGTCCTGCTCAAGCTGGCCGGCTACCCGACCCGCACCGAGGCCGAGGCGTTGCGCAATGAGTTACTCCAGGTTCCAGAAGAAGAGGCCATTCCCCTCGAAGAGGGGGAGTACTTCCTGCATCAGTTGTTGGGCCTGGAGGTCTTCACCGAGGGCGGGCAGGGCCTGGGCCGGCTGACCGACGTGCTGGAGACGGGAGCCAATAACGTCTTTGTCGTTGTCGGGCCGGGCGGGGAGCACCTGATTCCCGATATTCCCGACGTGGTGCAGGAAGTGGACGTGGACGGCGGGCGTATCGTCATTCGGCCGCTGCCCGGCCTGCTGGGCGACGGCGCGTAGCCCGCGGATCGCCGCCGGTCGATTTCGGCTTGCGCGTCTGGGCGCAAGGGGTATCCTCTGCCAATGTCCGATCTCAAGTACTGGCTAGGCTTCAACGCCGTCAACGGCATCGGCCCGGCCAAGATCCAGGCCCTCCTGGGCTACTTTGGCGGTCTGGAACCGGCCTGGCGGGCGACCGAAGATCAACTGCGCGATATTGGCTTTGACGTGCGGGCCATCGACAGCCTGCGCGAGACGCGCCCGACGCTCGATCTCGACCGCCTCGTCGGGCAGGTCGAGTCTAGCGGCGCTCACGTCCTGACCTGGGACAGCCCCGACTACCCATCTCTCCTGCGCCAGATCCCGGCCGCGCCGCCGGTCATCTTCGTGCGCGGCGGCTTTGAGCCGGTCGATCAGTGGGCCGTGGCCATCGTGGGCACGCGCCGCCTGTCGGCCTATGGCCGCCTGGTAGCCCACGATCTGGCCACGGGGCTGGCCCGCAACGGCATCACCATCGTCAGCGGGCTGGCGCGGGGCATCGACGGCGTGGCCCATCGCGCCGCGCTGGAGGCCGACGGCCGCACCATCGCCGTCATGGGCTGCGGCATCGACCGCGTCTACCCGCCGGAGCACCGCGATCTGGCCCACGCCATTGTCGCCGGGCAGGGGGCCATCGTCACCGACTTCCCGCTGGGAACCGAGCCGAGCAGCGCCAACTTCCCGGCGCGCAACCGGCTCATTAGCGGTCTGTCGCTGGGCGTCCTCGTCGTCGAGGCCGGCGAGCGCAGCGGCGCGCTCATCACCGCCCGCTTTGCCCTGGAGCAGGACCGCGAGGTCTTCGCTGTGCCCGGCAACATCAACAGCCCGGTCAGCGTGGGGGCCAACCGGCTCATCCAGCAGGGGGCCAAGTTGGTCACGGGCATCGAGGACATTCTGGAAGAGCTGAATCTACGCCTGGCCGGTGAGCAGGCGACGGCCCAGGTCGTCTTGCCGGAATCGGCCGAGGAGGCGGCGCTGCTGTCGCAGCTTTCGACGCAGCCGCTGCACGTCGATGACCTCGGCCGCCTGACCGGGATGCCTAGCTACTTGATCAGCAGCACACTGACGATGATGGAGCTTAAGGGTATGGTGCAGCAGGTGGGCGGCATGAATTACGTCCGACTGCGTGAGCCAGACGTCATCTATGAAAGTGGGACGCCGGAGGAGTAAAGGTACTGTATGCGCATTGTAATCTTTGCCGGCGGAGCCGGACGCCGTTTGTGGCCCATCAGCCGCGAGAGTTCGCCTAAGCAGTTCGAGCCGATTGTCGGCGACGAGTCGACGCTGCAGTTGGCCGTCGAGCGCGTCGCGCCCGCCTACGGCATTGACAACGTCTACATCGCCACCAACGCGCGTTACACGTCCATCGTCCGCCGCCAGTTGCCCGACGTGCCGGGGGCCAACATCCTGGCCGAGCCGGCGCGGCGCGATCTGGGCGCGGCGGTGGGGCTGGCCATGGCCCATCTGGCGCGTTTGGGCGCGGATGAGCCGGTGGCCATTCTGTGGAGCGATAACTACATCGAGAACGTGCCGGCCTTTGTCGCTCTGCTCCAGGCGGCCGAGAAGCTCATCGCCGACAAGACGGCCGACATTCTGTTTATCGGCGAGACGCCGCGCTTCGCCAACGAGAACCTGGGCTGGATCGGTCTGGGGGAGTTCGCCGGGCAGGTCGAGGCGATGCCGTACTACGGCTTCCAATCGCTGACCTACCGGCCGCCGCTGGAGCGCTGCCGCGAGATGTTCGCCCAGGGCACGCACGTCTGGAACACCGGCTTCTTCGTCACCACACCGGCCTACGTGCGCCGCCTCTATGCCCGCCACTCGCCGGAGATGTGGCGGCAACTCAGCGAGATCGAGGCCACCATCGGCACCGACCGCTATGAGCCGGCGCTGCAAGCCATCTATCCGACCATACCAGCCATCCACTTCGACGACGCCATTCTGACCCACGTCGACCCGGAGCGGGCGCTGGTGCTGCATAGCGAGATGGGCTGGAGCGACCCCGGCACGCTCTACGCGCTGAAAGAGGCGCTGGACACGGACACGGCGGCCAACGTGACGAAAGGTTTGGTCATCGACGCCGCGTCAAGGGATTGCCTGATCTACAACTACGAGGCGCGCAAGCTCGTCGTAGCCGTTGGTCTGGAAGGGATGATCGTCGTCAACACCGACGACGCCATCCTGGTGGTACATAAGGACAGCATCCCATTGGTCAAAGAAGTGATCAATGGTCTACAGGGCACCGAGTTGGAAAGCTACAGCTAACGAGCGTTCGACTGGGTGGCGTGAAGCGACAAGCAGACGCATGAGCAACGAAGAGTTACAGGGCTACTGCCTGAAGTGCAAAGAGAAGCGCATCATTCAGAATGCGACGCCAGAGTGGGCGGCCAACGGTTCGCCCGGCACGCGTGGCACGTGCCCGGTGTGCGGCGGTACGATCTATAAGCAGGGGCGCACGGCGGCGCACGAGACGCTGGCCAAGCCCGCGGCGACACCGCGCGCCACAGCCAAAAAGACCCCGTCGAAGAAGGCCACCCCGACCAAGGCCAAAAAAGCGGCGGGCGGCAAGAAAGCGCCCGCTGCCAAGTCTAACGTCGAGCGGGGCGGCAAGCTGGTCGTCGTCGAGTCGCCGGCCAAGGCCAAGACCATCGGCCGCTATCTGGGCCGCGGCTACGTCGTCAAGCCCAGCCTGGGCCACGTGCGCGACCTGTTGAAATCGCGCCTCAGCGTCGACGTGGAGAACGACTTCGCGCCGGAGTACCGCGTGCCCAACGAGAAGCGGGCGCTGGTGAAGGAACTGAAAGAGGCCGCCGCCCGCGCCGACGAGATCTTCCTGGCTACTGACCCCGACCGCGAGGGGGAGGCCATTGCCTGGCACGTGCGCGAGGCGGCCGAGATGGACCCGGCGCGCACCAAGCGCGTCGTCTTCCAGGAGATCACCCAACCGGCCATCCGCGCCGCCTTTGCCCAGCCGCGGGCTATCGACATGGACCGCGTGGAGGCGCAACAGGCGCGGCGCGTGCTCGACCGGCTGGTCGGCTATCAGCTTAGCCCGTTGCTGTGGCGCAAGGTGCAGGGACGGCTATCGGCCGGGCGGGTGCAGAGCGTGGCCGTGCGGCTGGTGGTGGAACGCGAGCGCGAGATCGAGGCTTTCGATTCACAGGAGTACTGGACGATTGACGCCGAGTTGAGCCAGGCAAAGTTCCGCGTTCTGCCGGCCAACAACGGCAGCCGGCGGCCGTTCTTCATCGGCCGTCTGCACCGGCTGAACGGCGCGGAGGCGAAGTTGAGCAGCGAGGCCGACGTTGCGCCCCACGTGGCGGCGTTGGAGCAGGCTCACTGGCAGGTCGGCGAGGTCAATCTGGGCAAGCGCGTGCGCCGCCCGGCGGCCCCTTTCACGACCAGCACCCTGCAACAGGAGGCGTCGCGCCGTCTGGGGCTGGGCACGACGCGCACGATGCGTATCGCCCAGGAGCTGTACGAAGGCGTCAACGTCGGCGAGGGAGACGTCGGTCTGATCACCTACATGCGCACCGACAGCGTTACCGTGGCCGGCGAGGCGCAGGAGCAGGCACGGGCCTTCATCACCGCGACGTTCGGCGCCGACTATCTGCCGGACAAGCCGCCGGTCTACAAGACCCGCTCCAAGACGGCTCAAGAAGCGCACGAGGCGATCCGCCCGACGGCGGTGGCGCGCACGCCGGGGGCGCTGAAGGCTCATCTGTCGAAGGAGCAGTTCCGGCTCTACAAGCTCATCTGGGAGCGGTTCGTGGCCAGCCAGATGGTTCCGGCCGTCTATGACACGGTCTCGGCCGACATCTGGGCCGGGCCGGCCGAGACGCCCGCCACGCAGCGCCCCTATCTGTTCCGCGCTACCGGCTCAACACTGGCCTTCCGCGGCTTTCTGGCCGTCTATGGCACGGAAGAAGACCCGGATGAGGGGGAAGGGGCGGAAGGGGACGGGCCGCAAATCCCGGCCGACCTGCGCGCCGATGAGGATCTTGACCTGCTGCGGCTGCTGCCGGAGCAGCACTTCACCCAGCCGCCGCCGCGCTACAGCGAGGCGTCGCTGGTGAAGACGCTGGAGGAGAACAACATCGGCCGGCCGTCGACCTACGCCTCGATCATCTCCACCATCCAGCAGCGCGGCTACGTGGAGCAAGAGCAGAAGCGACTGCGGCCGACGGAGATCGGGACGATTGTCAACGACATGCTCGTGCAGTACTTCCCGGACGTGCTGTCGGTCGACTTCACGGCGCGGCTGGAGGACGAACTGGACGAGATTGCCGAGGGCAAGCCGTGGGTCCCGGTCATTGGCGAATTCTACCGGCAGTTCGAGCAGAACCTGAACGTGGCCGACGAGGCGCTGCCTAAGCTCGACTTGCGCAAGGAGCCGGAGCTTGTCGGCCGCGACTGCCCGCTGAGCGGCCATCCGCTGGTCTATCGGCAGGGGCGCTTCGGCCGCTTCATCGGTTGCAGCAACTATCCCCACTGCCGCTATACCGAGCAAATCCTGGTTACGGTCGGCGTCGCCTGTCCCAATTGTGGCGGGGCGCTGGTCGAGAAGCGCTCCAAGAAGGGGCGCGTCTTCTACGGCTGCGCCAACTACCCGGCCTGTGACTGGACGAACTGGAAGCGCCCCCTGCCGCAGCCGTGCCCCGTTTGCCAGGGCGTCATGGTGCAGGACAATAAGGAGACGGCCAAGTGCACGCGCTGCGAGCACATGATGGCCCTGGCCGACCTGCCGACCATTTTGGCCCCCGAAGTGGCGTTCGAGTAGACGCAACCTCCTTCCTAATTGGCTCGATAGCGCCCTTCTCAGGGTACACAGATGCGCGATAGGCGCTATGTGTATTCTGTGTTGGGCGCTATTCCGTTTATGGCATGAGTTTTAGCGCTGCCTGTGAGTCATTTGTTGTAATTTTGTTTTTAACGCAGCGCGTCTAAGATAAGGGAAGTGTGGCGGGAATGCCCTGTGTGTTGCCATTCTAATGCCCCCACCGGGGGCCGGGAGCGCTGAAGTAGCCTCCGCCCGCCAACTCTGACGCAGACGGAGACAACTCATGCAAGAGCGCCCCACGAGGCTTATCATCCTCGTCGCGCTGCTGCTGGCCGCTGCCCTGATGCACCTGGGGAGTGTGGGGACCACTCATGCAGCAACGCAACGACGGTCTTCACAAAAGATCTTTATGCCGGCCGTGCTGCAACGTCCGCCGGCCACGCAAGATCTGAGCATCACCCACATCGGTCTCTATCAGACAGTTCAAACGGCGGCTAACTCGGTCAGCCTCATCGCCCACAAACCTGCCCTATTGCGCGTCTATGCCCAGGCCCAGGGGGCGGCCACGCCGCCCGTGGCCGAGGTGACGGTCTACGCTTACCAGGGTATGACCTTCCTCGGTTCTCTGACCATCGGCCCCCAGGCCGTCCCGGCCCAGCCTTCGACCGATATCCTGAGTAGTACGTTCAACTTTGACTTGCCCCACGACTGGCTATCGGGCAATGTGACACTAACAGCCAGTGTTGACCCTGTCAACACTGTCCTGGAAGTGAACGAGAGCAACAACGACCACACGGCGCAGTTTACGTTCCACGACGTAGCCCCTCTCGAACTGACGATCATCCCCATCAACTACCATGACACGCGCACCGGCCGGCTCTATGAAGACGAGCCCCACGACCCGATCAGCGATTGGCTGCTGGGCGCTTACCCAGTCAGTCGCGTCAACGTCACTTATCACTTGCCGTTCAACTTCGCCGGCGACCTGCGCCAGCCGGGGGAGTGGGAGCGGCTACTGCGCGATCTATCTACTCTGGCGGCAGCGGAAGTCGGCAGCACTTCGGCCACGGTCTACTATGGTCTGTTGCCGACGACGCACGCCAGCGGCGCAACGTGGTTCGAGGGCGGCGTGTCGGGCCTGGGCTGGATTGGGCAGCGGGTGTCGATTGGCCTCGATCTGGGAGTGGATACGGGCAATTCGGCCGCGCACGAGATCGGCCACAACTTCGGCCGCCGCCACGCGCCCTGCGGCAACCCCAGCAGCCCCGATCCTCACTACCCCTACCCGAATGCGACGATCGGCGTCTATGGCATGGATACGGATGAGGACGTGTTGCTGTCGCCAGGGGCCAACTTCGACATGATGAGCTACTGCGGGCCGGAGTGGGTGTCCGACTACACCTATGAGGGGCTGTTGCAAGACCAGTTGGCGCGCACCGCGCCGACGAACGACCCGGGCGAGGGGCTATTGCTGCGGGCGGCGTTCGATGGCGAAACAGCGGCGGCGCTGCCGGTCTACCGTCTGAACGGCGCGGCCTTGCCGGCCGACGACAGCGGTTACAGCGTGCAGTTGCTCGATGAGCGCGGCACGGTGATCGCCACCCATCCGGCCACTTTGCTCGAAGCGGAAGAGACGGGCGTGGCGGCGCGGATGCTGGTCGCCCACGCGCCCGCCCCGCGGGTGGCTGTGGCTGAAGTGCGCTTCCTGCGCGATGGCAAGATGGTGGCCGAGCGGAAGCTGATCAGCAGCGGGCTGGACACGAGGGCGCAGACAGCCGCGGCCACGTCCGTCGCCGGTGGGTTGCGACTGACGTGGGGACAACCCGGCGTGCCCGCGCTGGTGCGCATCTCGGCCGACGGCGCGCAATGGACGACGCTGGCCCTCGACGTGCTGGGCGGGCAAATGACCTTGACCCGCGAGCAGTTGTCGGACGGCGGCCAGATTCAGATCGTGCCCGGCGACGGCGGGCCGGTGATGACGGTCGAACTCCTTGGCGGCTAATCAGGTGGTGGGGACGGCGACGCCCAGTCGCCGCAACTCCTCGGCCAAGTCTAGCTGCGGTGTAAACAGAATGGCGTGTAGGCCGATGGCGTTGGCCCCGGCGACGTTGGCTGGGGCATCGTCGATGAAGACCGCCTCGTCCGCCGCGCACCCCAACCGCGCCAGGGCGCGTTCGTAGATGGCCGGGTGGGGCTTCATGATCCCCTCGTAGGCCGAGCCAACGACCAGGTCAAAGGCATCCAGCAGCCCATAGCGGGCCAGGCCGTCGCGCAGGCCATCAGTGGCGTTGCTGATGATGGCCGTGCGGTAGCGCGGGCGCAGGCCGCGGACGAGGGCCACGAGCGACTCATCCACGTGGTCGCCGCGCCAGAAGTCGCGCCGGAAGGCGTCCAGGTCGTCGCCCAAGGCCAGTTGTTCGCCGGCCCAGGCCCACAGCGCCTCTTCGCCGATCTCCCCCCGCTGGGCGCGCCAGCCCATTTCACTGTTGAGCACCAGCGCCTCCGCGCCGCCCGGCGGCAGACCGAGCCGCGCCTCCCACTGTTGCCGCCCGCTGTGGTCGAAGGTGCGCACCAGAACGCCGCCCACATCGAAGAGGACGGCGCGAATCGGGCTACTCATCGAGCAGCACCACCGGCTCCTGGTAGTAGCGCAGCCGGCTGCGGGCCAGCTTGCCGCCCAGGAAGTCGTTGAACCAGGCCCGCTTCTCGGCCAGCGGCTCGGCGCGCTTCAGCCGTTCCAGGTCGGCGTTGAGGCGCAGGATGCGGCCGGGGATGACGAAGCGCGTCAGGCCCGCCGGCAGGAAGTCGCCCTGGGCGGCGGCGTCGAAGACGTCGGCCGGCGCGAACTGCGGGAAGACGGCCACGGCCACCAGCCGCGGGAACTGGGCCAGTAGCCGGTCGATGTCGGTCAGCAGCGTGCGCTCCACGCTGCCCCAGGCGTTGTAGGTATCGACAATGGCGTTCATGACCGCCACGCGCGACGCCCCCGGCGCGACCTCGGCCAGCGTCAGTTGCCCGTCGCGGGCCAGGAAGTAGCACAGCGCCGCCGGCTGTTCCAGCGCCTGGCGCGACTCTTCGGCGGTGATGGGGCGCAAGGTCAGCCCGGCGATGGGGCGCAGCTGGGCCTCCAGCTCGGCGAAGGGCGGGATGTCGGGCGAGTCGCCCTCGGCGGCGATGGCGTGGTACCAGGTGTGCAACTCGAAGCCGGCCTGGCCCTGATCGACGACCTGCACGATGGCGTGGGGGTAGCCGAGGCGTTGCAGGGCGCTGTAGCGGGTGGCCCCGTCGAGGATGACGTAGCGCCCCTTCCAGTAGGTCGTCACCGGCGGGTTGACCAGGCGGCCGTCGTCCTCCAGCCGCTCCATGAGCCGGTTGACGCGCTTGTGGTCGATGTGCTCGTGGGGCGTGACGAGTTCGACGGGGACGATCTCCAGGTTGAGCGTTTCGCTGGTGCGCCGGGTGTGCAGCGCGGCCACCACCTGGCGGGCCACGTGCAGGGCCACGTCGCGTTGCTGGTCATCGAGGACGGCCGAGACGTGGGGCGCGACGAGGACGCGCGGGTGGCGGCGCACGGCGGCGCTGCCGGGCGTCGGCCGGGCCACGACTGCCGGCAAGGTTGACAGGGCTGCGCCGGCAATGGCCGCTTTGTTGAGCGCCTGCAGCAGCGCAGCCTCATCTACCAGGTCGGTGTGGCCCATGTTGACCAGCATCGCCGAGCGCTTCATCAGGGCCAACTCCTCCGCGCCGATGATCGCTTCGGTCTCTTCGCGGAAGGGCACGTGGAGGCTGATGAAGTCCGATTGGCGCAGCAGGTCGATCAGGTCGGTGGACTCCGCGCCGGGGACGAGGGCCAACTCCGGCGTCAGGCGCGGTTGGTTGGTCAGGATGCGCATGTCGAAGGCCGCGGCGCGCTGGGCGACAAGGCGGCCGACGAGACCGAAGCCGATCAGCCCCAGCGTCTTGCCCGACAGGCGGCCGTCGGCCAGGTTGTCGGCCAGGGCCAGCAGGCGGGCCACGGTGTGCTCGGCGATGGTGACGGCGCGGCTGTCGGGGGCGTAACAGACCTCGATGCCCAGGGCGCGGGCGGCGCTGACGTCGATGTTGTTCAGGTGGCTGTCCAGCGTGCCGATGGCCTTCAGATTGTAGCCGTACTTGACGACGTGGCCGCTGACGCGTTGTTGCGGGCCGACGATGAGAGCCTGATAGTCGGCGATGCGGCCGAGGAGCGTCTCTTCGTCGAAGTCGGGCAAGGTGTCCACCTGGCCGACGGTCGCTAATGCCGCCAGCGCCTCACCGGCCAAGGGCACGGTGGCCAGAATGCGCGGCGCGGCGCTGCTGGAAACGTGAGTTGTCGCGCTGGCGGGCGCTTCAGTTGACAGTTCTCCGCCGGCTGACGGCCGCTGCAGAAAGCCGCAGGCGGCGACGTTGACGTTGCCGCCGCTGAGCAGGACGCCGACGCGCGCGCCGGGCGGCACGGCGTAGCGCCCGCTGAGCAGCGGGGCCAGGGCCACGGCCGAACTCGGCTCGACGACGATCTTCAGCCGCGCCCAGATGAACTCCAGCGCGTCGAGGATATCGGCCTCGTCGGCAGTGGTCATATCGGCGACGTACTGGCGCATGAGCTCCAGGTTGCGGAGACCGATGGCTCGCGTGCGCAGGCCGTCGGCGATGGTGGCCGGCACGGCGGCCAGCTTCTTGACCTCGCCGCTGCGCCAGGAGTCGTTGGCGTCGGCCCCCAGCGCCGGCTCGACGCCGACGACGCGGCAGCCGGGCGAGCGCAAATGGGCGGCCAGGGCGCTGCCGCTGATCAGCCCACCGCCGCCGACGGGCACGAACAGGTAGTCGAGCGGCCCAACCTCGTCGAACAGCTCCAGCGCGGCCGTGCCCTGCCCGGCGATGATGTCGTCGTTGTCGAACGGGTGGACGAGGGTGTAGCCGTGCTCGGCGATGAGTTGGGCGGTGACCTCCTCACGGAAGAGCGCGTCGCAGGGCACGACTTCGGCCCCATACCCCTCGGTGGCGGCGCGCTTGTTGGGCGGCGCGTCTTCGGGCATGACCACGACGGCGCGCACGCCCAGCAGTCGTGCCGCCAGGGCCAACCCCTGGGCGTGGTTGCCGCTGGAGTGGGTGATAACGCCGGCGGCCTTCTCGGCCGCCGATAGACGGCTGACGGCGTTGTAAGCGCCGCGGAACTTGAACGCGCCCATGCGCTGGAAGTTCTCGCACTTGAAGTAGACGTGGGGGGCGGGGCCGCCGCCGGCCAGGCGCTCGTCCAGCGTGCGCGAGGTAAGAACAGGGGTGCGATGGGCCACGCCGGCCAGGCGTTCGGCGGCGGCCAGGACTGCTTCAGGAGTAACCATACTCACCTTATGCGGCGAAGCTGCCGGGGTAGTCAGACGCCTCGGCCGGGCGCACCATCTCGATGCGGCGGAAAACCTCGAAGTAGCCGGCGCGCTGGAAGCCTTGCCAACGCTCGTCGTCGGGGATGTTCTCGACCACGGCGTCTTGGGCGGCGTGCAGCCGGTGCAGCAGTTCCAGCAGGCAGGCGGTGACGACGACGGGCGCGCCGCTGGTCACTTCGACGGCGATGCGCTTGAGTTCCAGGGTCGTGGCCAGATAGGTCACCCAACCGCGCGAGCCGTCGTGGAATTCGACCAGGATGCCCGACAGATGGGGCATCTGATGCAGGGGAATGCCGTCGGCCGAGCCGCTTTCGGCTAACGACGCCGCCAGCCGGCGGACGTTGCGCATACTGTCAACGGCGTTCAGCCAGTTCATCCGTTCGCGGTGGGCGCAGTGGAGGTCGATGACTTCCTCGTGCTGTAAGTAGTAGATTTTGCGCGCGGCCAGCAGAGCGGCGGCGTTGTGGGAGGCGCGCGGCGGCCGGCGGGCGATGATCAACTCGCGCGTCGGCTGGAACTGGTGGCGCCTGAACAGTTCCAGGGCAGGCTGATTGTTCTTGATCACTTCCAGCCACACCTCGTGCACGTCGGTCAGCGCCGCCTGTTCCATCAGGGCTTGCAGCATCGCGCCGCCGATTCCCTGGCGTCGCCCTTCGGGCAGGACGCCCAGCCGGGTGATCCAGCCCTGGCCCGGCCGCCGGCCGAGCATTCCCAGACCGACGATGGTCTCGCCCACGACGGCGACGCGGGAGCTGGGCAGGTCAACGTCATAGAGGGTGATGTACTCATTCAGCCGATCGGGATTCATCGGCATGGGGATGAGGTAGTCGGTGCGGGTCTGGTTGTAAGCCTGGGTTAGTTCGTCCAACGTGTAGTCGGACGCCGGCAATAGGATCATTTCACGGTACTTCAGTGAAGATGCTCGCCCGCAGTCAGCTAGCCCAGGAAGGCCGCGACTTGCTTGACGAATTCGATAACGTCGATGGGCTTGGTAATGCAGCCGTCACAGCCATAGTTGGCGGCCATTTGGGAGGCGGTGGCCTCCGGCCAGGCGGTCAGAGCGACGATGGGCGTTTTTGCCAACTCGCTGGCGTCGCGCAAGATGGCCACGAGTGTTTGCCCGTCCATGTCCGGCAGGCCCATGTCCAGCAGAATGAGGTCGGGGTGCTCCTGAAGGGCGAGGTCGATGCCTGAGCGGCCGTCGGCGGCATGGAGCAGCCGGTAGCCGTGTGGTTCCAGAACGCGCTCGACCAGGCGCTTGTTGGCGTAGTTATCCTCGATTTGCAGGATGGTTTTCATGACAGTCCGGCGCATCTAGGCCGCGGGCGGCGGCACGGGCAGGTCGGCCTCGGCCGTAGCGCGCCACTTCTCGCCTTCCTCGACGAGCATGATGGCGATCCCGTCGCGGATCGGGTACTTCATGCCCGACTCATCGCACACCAGCCAACAGCCGTGCGCCAGCCGCAGCCGGCCGGGGTCGGGGCCGTGTTCGGCGGCGCGGACGGCCACGGGGCAGCGCAGGAGTTCGAGCAGGAGCGGGTTCACAGGAGCAGGCAGATCGGACATTCGCTTCACCGGTTTGTGATGGGTGACTGAATGATAACAGTATCACTAAGGCGTGACAACCGGGTGTTACTCTTTGTCTGGCCAGACGGCGGCCACCAGCGCCGGCAGCAGCACGCCCGACGGGCCGCGCAGGCAGTAGGTCATTTCTTCGGACAGGGGCGTCTCTTCGGGATTGACCTCGACCGTGACGGCCCCTTGCCGGGCGGCCAGCAGCGGCAGGGAGGCGGCGGGGTGAACCAGGCCCGACGTGCCGATGGTCAGAAACACGTCGGCGTTCGCGTCGCGGCGATGGCCGCCTCCAGCACGTCGGCCGGCAGGGCCTCGCCGAACCAAACGACGTCGGGCCGCAGGAACGCGCCACAGTGGGGGCAGCGCGGCGGCCGTTCGTCGCTCTCGGGCCACGCCTCAACGACGCGCCCCTCGCGGGAGCAGGTCGTGCGGGCGATGTTGCCGTGTAGCTCCAGCACGGCCCGGCTGCCGGCCCGTTGGTGTAGGCTATCGACGTTCTGGGTGATGAGCGTGAACTGGGGGACGCGGCGCTCCAGCTCAGCCAGGGCGAAGTGGCCGGGATTCGGCTCGACTCCGGCGACGAGGCCGCGCCGCCAGGCGTACCAATCCCACACCAGTTGCGGCTGGCGGCGAAAGGCCTGGGGCGTGGCCAGTTGTTGCGGGTCGTAGCGCGCCCACAGGCCGGTCTGGGCCTGGCGGAAGGTGGGCACGCCGCTCTCGGCCGAGATGCCCGCGCCGGTCAGGACGGCCACACGCCGGGCCTGGCGCAAGCGGGCGATCAGTTCGGCCGGGATGGACGTTGGCTCACTCACCGGCCGGCTCCCCGTCGGGCAGCAGGAAGTTGTCGATGAGGCGCGTGCGGCCGACAAAGACGGCCAGCGACAGCAGCACGCCCGCGCCGGGCGGAATGGCCGCATCCCACTCACTCAGCGTGGCCGGGTCGGCGGCGCTGACGTAGTCGACGCGGGCCAGTGGCTCGGCGGCCAGCACGGCGCGCATGGCCTCGCGCAGCGCCTCGCCGTCGCGCGTCCCGGCCAGCCACAGGGCCTCGGCGGCCCGCAACGAGCGATAGAGGGCGGTCGCCGCCGGGCGCTGCTGCCCCTCCAGATACTTGTTGCGCGAACTCATGGCCAGCCCGTCGGCCTCGCGCACCGTGGGGCAGATGACCACGTCCAGGTCGAGATTCAGATCGCGGGCCATCTGGCGCACGACGACCGTCTGCTGGGCGTCCTTCTGGCCGAAGTAGGCGCGGGTGGGCCGGACGATGTTGAACAGCTTGGCGACGACGGTGGCCACGCCCTCGAAGTGGGTCGGCCGGCGCGCCCCTTCCAGCGGTTGGGCCACGCCACCGACAAGGACGCGCGTCTGGAAGTCGGGCGGATACATGAGCGCGTCGCTGGGGGTGAAGACGAACGCCACACCTTCGGCGCGCAGCAGCGCCAGGTCGCGCGCCAGGTCGCGCGGGTAGCGGCTCAGGTCTTCGGTCGGGCCGAACTGGGTCGGGTTGACGAAGATGCTGACGGCGGTTATGTCGTTCTCGCGGCGGGCGCGGCGCACCAGCTCCAGATGCCCTTCGTGCAGGTAGCCCATCGTAGGCACAAAGCCGAGTGTGGCCTCGCCCTGCTGGCGGCGAATGGCCCTGACTCCGGCGATACTGTCTATGACTTCCACAGCTTTACCCTCCGTTATGTTCAGCAGCGCGACCAGCCCGGCCACGTCGCCCGGTTGCACCGGGGGCTGGCCCGCCTCCAGTTGCCGGACAAGGTCAAGCAGACGACTATTGAGTGGCGTCGGCACGCCAACCGCCAGACCGGCGCGGGCGACAGCGCCGCAGATGGCCTCGATCTCCGTCGGCGCGCCGCGCTCCACGTCCTGGAGCATCGACGAGCGGTTGGCAGCCGTGGCCCGGGCGACGGTGATGGCCCGATCAGCAGCATCGTTCGCCAGGGGGATGCCCTGCGCGGCGGCGACGGCGGCGACTTCGGCCGCCGTCCGGCGCATGACCGCGACTAGTTCCTCATGCTCCAGCAGAGCGCCGTTGGGCACGCGCAGCAGGGCGGTCAGCGGGTTGATGGCCGCGTTGACGGCCAGCTTGCCCCACACCAGGCCGTCGGTGTCGTCCACGACGTGCGTTTCCAGCCCGGCGCGCTCGAAGAGCGATGCCAGTTCGTGCAGGTAGGCCAGTTGTGATGGGCCAAGCGCGGCGTCGCGGCCGAGGTACGTCGGCCCGTGCCCGGCGTGGCGAACAACACCGGGGGCGATGACGGTCGCGCCCTGAGCGGTGACGCCCAACGCGACGCGCTCGTCGCCTAACACGGCCCGCAGCGTGGCGCGGTTGTTGAGGCCGTTTTGCAGCGTTACGGCCAGCCCGCCGGCCGAAAGCAGCGGGGCGATGGCCTGGGCGGCGGCGGGGGTCTGGCGGCTCTTGACGGCGACGAGGGCGATGGAGGCAGGGGCGACGTGCGTGGCGTCACTGGCCACCATTAGGGTGTGGCGGGTGACGCGGCCGTCGGGGTGCTCCAGCCGCAGCCCATCGCGCCGTAAGGCGGTCAGTTGCTCCGGCCAGCAGCCGAGCAGGGCAACGTCGGCCACGGAGCCGAGGCACGCGCCGAGCAGGCAGCCCATCGCGCCGACGCCGGCGATGACGATGCGCATTAGATGATCTGCGTCAACCGCTGGTGGAAGGCCGCCAACTCGTCGTCCTTCATGGCGTAGCTATGTTCGTCGGCCGGGAACTGCCCATTGACGACTTCATCCCGGTAGGCGCTGAAGGCGGTCACGATAGCCTCGCTGAGATGGGCATACTCCTTGACGAAGGGCGGGTGGATGCGGTCGAACAGGCCGAGCACGTCGTGGTAGACCAACACCTGGCCGTCGCAGCCCGCCCCCGCGCCGATGCCGATGGTGGGAATGTCAATGCGCCGGGTGATGGTCGCAGCCACGGGGGCGGGCACGGCCTCCAGCACAATGGCGTAGCAGCCGGCGGCCTCCAGCGCTTCGGCGTCCTCGACCAGCCGCAGGGCGGCGGCGGCGGTGCGCCCCTGGGCGCGCGGGCCGCCGAACTTGTGGATCGACTGCGGCGTCAGGCCGATATGGCCCATGACGGGGATGCCGGCGGTGACGATGGCCCGAACAGTGGCCGTGACTTCGCGCCCGCCCTCCAGCTTGACGCTGTCCATGCCGCCCTCGCGCAGGAAGCGGCCGGCGTTGCGCACGGCTTCGGCTACTTCGGCCTGGTAGGACATGAACGGCATATCGCCCACCAGATGGGCGTATTTGGCCCCACGGGCCACGGCGCGGCAGTGGTGGAGCATCTCATCCATTGTGACCGGCAGCGTCGTTTCCAGGCCCATGACGACCATACCCAGCGAGTCGCCCACCAGGATGGCGTCGATGGCCGCGGCGTCGACGAATTGCGCGCCGGTGTAGTCATAGGCCGTCAGCATGGTGATTGGCTCGTGGCGCGCCTTTTTTGGCTACCAGCCGGGGGACGGTCATCTTCTTGCGTTCCATACTCTCGCTCTCCTGGCCCGTCTATGGGCCGAGCGCGCGCGGCGCGGGTGTGGTGGGTGTCGGTTGTCGGGGTGATGGCCCCCGGCGTGGCTTAGCGGTCGGCGTTACTCTGCCGCGCGGCCTCGACCGCCCGGCTCAACTCCAGCACAATCAGCGCCGCCTGCTCCGGCGTCAGGTAGATGCCGACTTCATCGGCGCGGAACAGTTTCTCGTCCTCGACGCAGTCTTCCTGAAAGCGCAGGCAGATATTGTCCTCGAACTGGCTATCGGCGGCGTCATAGAAGATGCTCAGGTTTAGGCTACCGTCAAGTAGGGTGATGGCAGACATTGGCTCATTACCTCCATTGGCCTTGTCCCGTCAGCCGCCGCACGGCGACAGACGGCTGACCAGCTATCGCTCCTGATTCCCCATGTGGATATAGCCGCGGCGCACGGCGCGGGCGTCCTCGATGGTGATGAAGGCGTTGGGGTCGGCTTTCTCGGCGATGGCGCACAGGGTATCGGCTTCCTTGCGGTGGACGACGGCGACGATCATGCCCACCGTGCCGCCCCGGCCGTGGCCCCAGCCGACCGTGGCCCCGAAGCCGGCGTCGTGAATCTTTTCCACGATGCTTTGGGCCTGGTAGCGTGAGATGATGCGCACGTTGGCGTAGCCGGAGGCGGTGCGCTCGTCCAGGACCATGCCCACCACCGTGCCGACCGAGAAGCCCAGGCAGTAGCCGAGGACGTTCCAGACGTTATCGAGGTTGTTGACGACCTCGGCGATGGCGATGACGTAGGCCAGCACCTCGAAGAAGCCGGCGACGAAGGCGGCGACTTTCTTGCCGCGCATCATCACCAGCACGCGCAGCGTGCTGATGGCGACGCCGAGGACGCGCAGAGCGAAGATGAGCAGCGCGCCCCATAGAACGCCGGCCGTCAGGGGTGGGAAGTCGAAGGAGAACATGACCTGTGCCTCAACCAGTGGGTCTATTGTATCGCTGGCGCGCCGGCCGCCAAAGAAAAAGGCGCTCCGGCGGTGGGGCCGGAGCGCCTTTGTTTGCCTATCGCGGGCGACGAACTAGAAGTTGGCCACCGGCAGCTGCCGATGGGCACGTTGAGGATCATGAAGCTGGCGTTGACCCAGCCCTGGCGGCCATCGCGCAGGATGACCTTGACCCACGTCGAGGTGGCGTCGCGGGCCAACAGCGTGACCACCGTCCCGTTGTCGAGCGTGGTGATGACCGGGTAGTTGGCGGCCGGGCCGGTGCGCACATTCAGCGCGCCGGTGTTGACCGTGCCCGACGCGCCGGTCGGCGGCGGCGGTACCGGCGTGGTGCCGGTAATGGGTGTCAGGCTGCTGATGGGGATACTCGTTTGCACGTAGAGCGCGCTAACCCAGCCGGCCGTGCCGGTGGGCGTTACGATCTGCACCCACGTCGCATCCCCGTTGCGGAAGCCGGTCAGGGCGACGATGTTGCCGTTGCTCAGCCGGGTGAAGCTGGGGAAGTTGACACCCGGCCCGGTGCGTACGTTCAACCGATGGGACGTGACGGTGGCTGTGCCGGGGAATTGGCCGCCGGTGCCGCCGGTGAGTTGCGTGTAAGAGAAGCGCATCTCGGCCAGGGCGGTATTCTCGTAGTACTCGATACGCACCGGCACCGCGCCGCCGTTGGTGGTGAACTCGGCGCTGAAGGTCTGCGCCGGGCGATCCCACCAGGCATCGATGAGTAGCTGGTTGTTGACCCAAACGCGCACGCCGTCGTCGCTGGTGGCCGAGATCCGGTAGCGGCCGGGGGCCAGACTCAGGTTCATCGTCCAGCGGGCGGAGAAGTGGTCGACGGGAATCTGGGGCGCGGGTGTGCCGTAGCCCCAGTTGTAGTTGACCGCGCCTTCGTCGCGGACGATGACCGGGAAGCCGCTGAGGGTCATGTTGCTGAAGTATTCGGCGCGCCAGACGGCCGTAGCCGGGGGCGGGGGCGGCGTCGAAACGCGCGTCCAACTCAGCCGCGCCTCGGCCCGCTCGGTGTTCTCGAAGTACTCCATCTTGATCGGGATGGAGCCGCCGGCCACGTCGACCTCGACGTTGTAGGTCGTGGCCGGCTGCACGCGCCACTGGTCGATGACCAGGACGTTGTTGACCCACAGCCGCACGCCGTCATCGGCGATGACGGTGAAGCGGTAGCGCCCGGCATCGAGGTTCAGGTTGCGCACCCAGCGGACGGAGAAGAAGTCGGCCGGGAAGCCGGCGGTGGGCGTGCCGAAGCCCCAGTTGAAGTTAACGTCGGTGGTGGTGCCGGTGAGCGCCGGCGCGCCGCTGAGGCTGGTGTTGGTGAAGTACTCGTTGAACCAGTTGCCCGACGGCGGCGGCGGCTGTGGTGTGCTGAGGGCCACGTAGTTCATCTTGGCCACGGCTACGCCACCCGCTTCGTAGTAGCGCACGGTGATGGTGTGGTTGCCGGCGCTCAGGAAGACGTCGGCCGTAATCGTGCGCACCTGGCTGTCGTACCAGGCGTCGATGATCACCACGTTGTCGACCCAGACACGGATGCCGTCGTCGGCCGTGGCCGAGAAGCGATAGGTTCCGGCCGGCAGGGTGGCCGTTTGCATCCATTGGGCGGAGAAGTTATCGGTGAAGACCTCGTTGGCCGGCGAACCGCCGCCCCAATCGAAGTTGATGCTCCCGTCCTGGCGCACGAGGACGGGATTGCCCGACAGGTCGCGACTGTTCCAGTAACGCCCCTCCCACGGGCCGCTCTGCGCGCTGAGGTTGAGGGTGCTGGTCGTCAAGGCCGTGATGACGAACACGGCCAGGACAGTGGCGAGGATGAGATACCGCAAGCGATGGAAGCGGAACCACCTGTTCATGAGGACTCCTGTTACGTCGCGGCGCGGCCGGGTGAGGCCGACCATGCCGCCACAAGACAGCGCACCATACGCTGTAGACACATGACATAATGATAGTCGCCGTGTAACCCTATGTCAAGTGTAGGGGGAGTTAATTCCCTCTCAGGGGCGGGCTGACTTAGGTTAGGCTGGGACGAGCGTTTTTGGTCTTACGCCACCGGGGGCAGGGGGCGGACGAGTTCGCGCCTGTCGCCGACGCGCCGCGTCAAGCGCAGTTCGTCGAGGTGTTCCAGCAGGGCGATGGCGTACTTGCGGCTGGTTCCCAGCAGGTCGCGGGCGTCGGCGGCGGTGATCGCGCCGTGCTGCCGCAAGTGGCCTTCTAGACGGGCGATGAGGTCGGTATAGACGGGGGTGGCGTAGACGACCTCGTCGTTGATGGGCCGGAGTTGGCCCAGGTCGACCAGGGCGAAGTAGAGCGCCTCGCCGACAAGCGCCTTGCACTCCTTGACGCTGGGCGAGTTGACGCCCTGGGCGGCGAAGAGGGCGCAGGCGGGCCATGGCCGCCTCCTGCGCCGATGAGAAGCGCACAGCGTGGTCGGGCAGGCGTAGCAGCGGCCCCGCCTCGACGACCGCGCCCATCGCCAGCAACTCATCGCGCAAGGCGGCGAAGAGGGGCGGCGACAGTTGCAGCCGGGCGCGCAACTCCTCGCGCTCCATGCCCGGCCGTAGCGGCGCTTCGGTGTGGTAGCGGGTTAACTCACTCGCCGCGCGCTCCCGCAACTCCTGCCAATGGGCGGGCCAGACGAGCGTCTTGCCGAGGCCGAATTTGCCCGCCGGCCACCAGAGCGCTCCAGCTTCCTGGCGCCTCGTCGGGCGACAGGCCGGCGCGCTCCAGCAGGGTCGCCGTCGGCAGAGCGCCGGCGCGGGCCAGGGCGGCCAGCAGCAGTTCGTCCGGCGCGCCACGGGCCAACGACTCGGAAGCGTTCGACCACGTCGGGGCGAAAGCGGCGGTGGCGGCGGCCAGGTCGGGGATCGAGGACGCGCCCGCCGCCCAGCGTGGCCCCCGGCGAGGGGCGGCGCAGGATGAAGCGGTCGCCGCGCACGGCGGCCACCGGCTCGACCAGGGCCAGTTGCAGCCAGCCTTCAGCGCCGGGCGGGATGTGCTCGCCGCCGATGACGCGGGCACGGGCGGTCACTTCGGCCGCGCCAAGGAAGAGCTTGACTTCGGCGTTGTGGGCCAGCGGGGCGTCGGCGTCGGGCAAATGGCGGTAATGGGCGTCGAGGCGCAGGGTGGGGCGCACGACGCCGCGGGCGGCCACGACCTGGCCGCGGCTCAGCGCCTCGCGGTCGATGCCGCTCAGGTTGACGGCCACGCGGCTGCCGGGCAGGGCGGTGTCGCGCTTGGTTTTGTGCGTTTGCAGGCCGCGCACGCGGCCGGCTAGGCCGCCCGGTTGCACTTCGACTTCGTCGCCGACGCGCAAGCGGCCGTCGAGCAGTGTGCCGGTGACAACAGTGCCGAAGCCGGACAGGGTGAAGACGCGGTCGATGGGCAGGCGGGGGCGGCCCAGGTCGGGCGGTGGGGGAATCTGGTGCAAGGCGGCGGTCAGCGCGGCGCGCAACTCAGCCAGCCCCGCGCCGGTGCGCGCTGAGACGGGCACGATGGGCGCGCCGGCCAGCGCCATGCCCTGCATCGTGTCGGCGATCTCCAGCGTGACCAGTTCCAGCCACTCCGGGTCGTCCACCAGGTCGGTCTTAGTCAGGGCGATGACGCCGCGTGGTACTTGCAGCAGGTCGAGGATGGCCAGGTGCTCGCGCGTCTGGGGCATGACGCCCTCGTCGGCGGCGATGACGAAGAGGGCCAGGTCGATGCCGCCGACGCCGGCCAGCATGTTCTCGATGAAGTCGCGGTGGCCGGGCACGTCGATGACCCCGACTTCCTGGCCGTCGAGCGTCAGCCAGGCGAAGCCGAGGTCAATGGTCATCTCGCGCGCCTTCTCCTCGGCCAGGCGGTCGGGGTCAATGCCGGTCAGGGCCTGGACGAGCGTCGATTTGCCGTGATCGACGTGGCCGGCGGTGCCGATGACGTGCATGGCGCGAGGTGAGCCGGGCTAGTCTTCGCGGACGGGAACCAGCGCCGGCTGGCGGCGGCGGTTGGGGTTCTGGTCGAGCGCCTTCTCGACCTCTTCCAGCCACAGGACAGGCCACTTCTTGATGGCCTCCGACTGGGCCAGCGTCACGCGCATGGCCACGGCCAGCTCCTGCTTCAATTGCTCCAGTTCCTCGTTCAGCCCTGTCAACTGCTCGCGGAACTCGCGCTCGCGTCGGTCGCCGACGGCCAGGCGTTGCAGCCAGTCGGCCTCAAAGTTCTTCCACTTGCGGCTGTCTTCCTGGACGAACTGCTCCCAGCGCGACTCCATGCGCTTTGACTCGACGCGCACCAGCTCGTTGGCCTCGCGCTGCTGATTCTCCAGGTGGACTTGCAGGGCGCGCAGGTTCTCGATGGCCGTGCGCGATTCGTTGTACTGGTTGTGGAACTTCACCCAGTCCTGAGTGAAACGCTCCAGCGTCGACTCGTGCTCATCCATCGAGCGCTGCCAGCCGGCCAGGCGTTGGTTGCGCTCGTGCTCGCCGATTTGGACCTGCTCCGTCCAATCGCTGATGCTCTTGCGCAGCAGGATTTGGGCATCGCTGGTTGTCTGGGCCGAGGCCTGCACCTTGGAGAGGTTTTGGCCCAGGATTTCCAGCCGGTTGTTAATCGGTTCCCAGCGCTTGCCGATCTCCAGCAGGGCGGCCTGGACTTCGGCGATGTTGCGGTTGTCCTGCTTTTCTTTCTCTTCGACGAAGGCCAGCGAACGCTGGACGTTCTCAACCTGGCTAGTGACCTGGGTCAGCGCGTTTTGCTGGACGCCGATCAGGTTGGCCAGCCGCGCCTCTTCGGCCTGGCGCAAGGGTAGCACCTGCTCAATGCGGCCGATGGCCGGCAGTTCCTTGCGAATGTCGGCGATCTCGCGGGCCGTAGCCTCGTGCTCAACACGCCGCAGCCGGTCAAGTTCGCGCTCGGCGTCGATGCGCCGCTTATCGTACTGCTCGATCATCTTCACGATGTCGTCGCGGAACTGCGACAACTGCGTGTCGACCATCGGGATGCGCGAGAGCTGGCTGTTGACCGCGCCCAGTTGCTTCTCCAGGTCCTGGATGCGCCGGTCGCGGCTGACCAGTTCACGCTCGGCCAGAACGGCGCGCTGCTCCAATTCGACCAGTTTGCGCGCTGTCTTGCGGCGCTCTTCGTCCAGCCACTCCATGCGCTTGCGGAGTTCGCCGACTTCCTGATCCAGCGCGGTGCTAACAGCCTTGGGGCTGGCGTTGTTGCTCATCGCCTTCACTCCTGCCAGTCTCCGCCACGGCCGAGGGGCGCGGGCGGGAATGGGCGCATTATACTCAGCCGCCGGACAGGAGGCCAACTTGCCCGGCAGCGCTCATCCGCCATACAATCGCGCCATGCACATCGGGATTGACTGCCGGCTGCCGACGTACCGCATGGCGGGCATCAGCCAGTACACGATCTACCTCATTGCCGCGCTGAGCCGTCTGGCCGGGGACGAGCGCTACACCATCTTCCACAGCCGCAAAGAGACACTATCCTTTGTGCCCGATGACACTCGCTTTTCGCGTAGCGATTTATGGACACCCTGTCACCACCAACTGGAACGGCAAACGTTGACTGTCGAATTGGCCCGCCACCGGCTAGACGTGCTGCACAGTCCCGACTTCATTCCGCCGGCCGGCGGCGCGCGCCGCCGCATCATCACCGTCCACGACCTGACGTTCCTGCTCTACCCCGAATTCCTGACGGCCGAGAGCCGCCGCTACTACGCTGACCAGATAAGGTGGGCGGTGGCCACGGCCGACCACATTAGCGCCGACAGCGAGGCGACGCGGCGCGACCTGATCGCTCTGCTGGGCGTGCCGCCCGCCAAGGTGACGACCATCCATCTGGCGGCCAATCCCGTCTTCACCGCCGACTACCCGGCCGTGGCAGTGACGGCGATGGCGGCCGAACTGGGCCTCGGCCGCGGCTTCATCCTGGCCGTGGGCACGCTGGAGCCGCGCAAGAACCTGCCGCTGCTATTGCGTGCCTACCATCGTCTGCGCCGGGAGGCGGGCGTCGTTGCGCCGCTGGTGCTGGTCGGCGGCCGGGGGTGGATGGATGACGAGGTCTTTCGCACCATCGACGCCCTGGGGCTGGGCGACCACGTGCGCCACCTGAGCGGTATTACCGACGAACAACTGGCCCATCTCTACCGCGCCGCCGGCGTGCTGGCCTTTCCGTCGCACTATGAGGGGTTTGGGCTGCCGGCGCTGGAGGCGCTGCACGCCGGCTGCCCCGTCGTGGCCAGCGACCGCGGCTCTTTGCCGGAGGTCGTCGGGGACGCGGGGCTGTTGTTGACGCCCGATGATCTCGATGCCTGGTGTGACGCCCTGCGGCGAGTTCTGACCGACGCCGAACTGGGCCGACCGGCTGCAGCGCGCGCCGGGCCGCAGCAGGCGGCAGTTCAGCTGGGGAAGACGGCCGAGGCGACGCTGGCCCTCTACCGGCCAGCCTAGAGGACATCAATGGCTCGCATTCTCCTTCTGACGCCGCAACTGCCTTATCCGCCGCAACAGGGCACCAGCCTGCGCAACTTGCACCTGCTGCGCGCTTTAGCCCAGCGCCACGACGTGACGCTGCTCAGCTTCGCCGAGGGCGACCGGCCGGTTGACGTGGCCCGGCTGAGCGAACTGGCCCGTGTATTGCCGCCCGTGCCCGTGCCGCCGCGCACGACCGGCCAACGCCTGCGCCAACTGCTGACGACGCGCGCGCCGGACATGGCTCTGCGGCTACACAGCGAGGCATTCGCCGCGGCGCTGGCCGCGCGCTGCAGCACGGCGCGATTTGACGCGGTGCAGGTCGAGGGCATCGAACTGGCCTGGACGATCCCTCATGCGGGCAGACGACAACCCGCCGCGCATTGTGCTCGACTGCCACAACGCCGAGACGGAGTTGCAACGGCGGACACTGCGCGGCGACCGCGCGCGCCCGGCGCGCTGGCCGGCGGCGGTCTACTCGGCCATCCAGGTCAGCCGATTGGCGCGTTTCGAGCGCGAGGCGCTGACGGCGGCCGACGCGGTGATCGCCGTCAGCGAGGGCGACCGGCGACAACTGGCGGCGCTGTTGGAGGGTGAACGGCCGATAGCGGTCATTCCCAACGTGATCGAAGTCGATGCGTACCGCTGGGAGGGCCGGTGACGGAGGAGTGCCGCTTCGACCTGGTCTTCACGGGCAAGATGGACTATCGGCCCAACGTCGACGGCGTGCTGTGGTTTGCCGAGACGATCTGGCCGCTGGTGCGGCGGCAGCGCCCGGCGACGACGTGGGCCATCGTCGGCCAACGGCCGCACCCCCGGCTCGACGCTCTGCGCGGCCAACCGGGCATCACTCTCACCGGGCGCGTGGAGCACGTTCAGCCCTATCTGGCCGGAGCGGGCGTCTACATTCTACCGCTTCGCATAGGCAGCGGGACACGCCTCAAACTCATCGAATCTATGGCCGCCGGTTGCGCCGTCGTCGCCACCACGATTGGGGCAGAGGGGTTCGACCTCCATAGCGGGCGCGAAGCCGTGCTGGCCGACACGCCGGAGGCGTTTGCCGCGGCCGTCCTGGCACTGCTGGACGATCCGGCACGCCGCGCGGCGATGGGCGCGCGAGCGCAGGCGTTCGCGGCGCAGTACGATTGGCGGCGGGTCGCGCCGTTGCTGTCGACGGGGCTACGACGACCTGCTGGCCGAGCACAGGGACGCCAAGCATACGCCAGACCGGGGCTTAGCTAAACGGCGATCAGTGGTGTCTTGGGCGCGGCGCTCAGGTATTCTGAGCCATCGGCTGTCACGTGCAGCAAGTCTTCGATGCGCACGCCGCCGTAGCCCGGCAGATAGATGCCCGGCTCGACCGTCATCACCGCGCCGGCGGGAATGATCGTCTTCTCCGCCAGCTTGCTAAAGCGCGGCTCCTCGTGAATCTCCAGGCCGACGCCGTGGCCGGTGCCGTGGCCGAAGTGGTCGCCATGCCCGGCGGCCGTGATCAGGTCGCGGGCCAGGGCGTCCACGTCCTTGCCGGTGACGCCGGGGCGGATACCGCCGATGGCCGCGCCGTGGGCCTGGGCGACGGTGTTGTAAATCGACCAGAAGGCATCTTCGGGCGACTCGCCCAGATAGAAAGTGCGCGTCAGGTCGCTCTTGTAGCCGTCCACTTGCGCCCCCAGGTCGACGATGACGATGTCGCCCGCTTGCAGCACGCGCTCGCCGGGGTGGTGGTGCGGCAGGGCGCTGTGGGGGCCGGAGGCGACGATGATGTCGAAGGCCACGTCTTCCGCGCCGGACTCGCGCATGAACTTCTCCAGCTCCCAGGCCACGGCGCGCTCGGTGACGCCGGGGCGAGCCAGGCGCGGCACCTGAGCCACGGCGGCGTCGGTCAGGCGGGCGGCGGCGCGAATGGCGGCCAGTTCGCCGGCCGACTTGACGGCGCGCAGCGCTTCGACCGTCGCCGGCAGCGGCACCCAGGTGAACCCCTCGTGCTTGTCCAGCGCTGCCTGCCGCGCCAGGGTGACGTGGGCCGCCTCAACGCCGATGCGTTGCACGCCGGCTGTGGCCAGGAAGTTGGCCATCGCGTCCTTCTCGTCGCGCATCTGGAAGACCTCGAAGGTGGGCGCTTCGGCCGCGGCCCGCTCCCAGTAGCGCGAATCGGTGGCCAGCACCGCCCGTTGGCGCGAGATGAGCAGTTGGGCGGCCGAGCCGGTGAAGCCACTGACCCAACGGCGATTGGCGGGGCTGATGAGCAGCAGCGCATCCACCTGCCACTCATCGAAGCAGGCGCGGATGGCGGAAAGACGGTCGGTCATTGTGATTCTCCTGTGTCAATCCCAGATGCGGCCCGTGCCCGGCACGACGTTGCCGACGATAGCGGCATCGGGCAGCAGGCCCAGAAAAGTCCCCACGCCGGCGGGCGGAACGGCGACGAGCAGGCCGCCGGAGGTCTCTGGGGTGAAGAGCAAGTCCTGATAGAGAAAGTCGATGCCCGCGGCGAACGTGACCGACGGCCCGAAGAAGCGGGCGTTGTTGCCCATGCCGCCGGGGAAAGCGCCGGCGCGGCCGTACTCCAGCGCGCCGGGCAGCCACGGCAGGCGGGCCAGGTCGAAGCGGAAGTCGGTCGCGCCCTGGCGGGCCATCTCCTGGGCGTGGCCCAGCAGGCCGAAGCCGGTGATGTCGGTCATGGCCCGCGCGCCGGCAGCATCGGCGGCGCGGGCGGCGGCGCGGTTCAGCCGCTTCATGCTGGCCACGGCGGCAGCGACGTGTTCGGCGGCGGCCAGTTCGCGCTTCAGCGCCGTGGTGATGACGCCGACGCCCAGCGGCTTGGTGAGGATGAGCGCGTCGCCCGGCTGCGCGCCCCCCTTGCGCCGCACGCGCTCCGGGGCGATCAGCCCGGTGACGGCCAGGCCATACTTCGGCTCCTTGTCGTTGACGCTGTGACCGCCGACGACGACCGCACCCGCCTCGGCTACCTTCTCCGCGCCGCCGCGCAGAATCTCGGCCAGTATCGCCTTATCGAGCGTGTCGGGGAAGGCGACCAGATTGACGGCAAACAACACCTCGCCGCCCATCGCATAGATGTCGGACATGGCATTGGCGGCGGCGATGGCCCCGAAGTCGTACGGGTCATCGACGACAGGCGGGAAGAAATCGACGGTGGAGACGACAGCCTGCTGCGCGTTCAGTTGGTAGACGGCGGCGTCATCGGCCGCGGTCAGACCAACGAGCAGGTCGGGGAAGTCGGCCGCTCGAAAGGTGGCGCGTAGCGGTTCGACCAGTTGCTCCAGCTCCGCCGGAGCCAACTTGGACGCTCAACCGGCGCAGGAGGCGAGAGATGTCAGTCGAATCGGTTGCTCACTCATAGCGCTCATCTTCTACACAGCTTAGTAAAGCCTAGACGACGAGAAGTATACTGCCGGCCGATGAATCGGCAATTAGCGTTGACCGGGCCAACAGCCGTTCCTATAATGGCCGCAATGAAGCGTTCACCCCTGTCGCGCGTCGAAAGCCTCATCCGCAAGGTGGTTGAGGAGCCGTTCACCTGGCTGGCCGGCGACCCGCTAGACCCGTTCCGGCTGGCCACGCACCTGGTGCGCCACTACGAAGACGCGCCTAACGACGGCACGTGGCCTAATCAGTTCACCATCTACCTCAACCCGGACGACTATGCCGAGATGGCCGCCGCCGGGCTGCCCGAACTGGAGGCGCAAGTGGCCGACTACGTGGCCCTGCTGGCCGAACGACGCGGCCTCCACCCGTCTGAGCCGGCCCAAGTGGCCTTCGAAGCCGACACGGCCGAACTGCCGCGGCGCGCCCACATCGTCGCCAGCCGGCACGCCGAGCCGCCCGACAGCCACACTGAGGTTTTCGCCGTCAACGCGGGCCAGGCGGTGGTGACCGCTATTCGCGCCGCCGATGCCTTTCTGATCGTTCAGGGCCGGCAGCACGTGCCTCTCGACCGGCCGGTGACGCGCATCGGCCGCCGCATGGACAACGACATCGTCCTCGATTCTTCGTCAATCAGCCGGCAACACGCCCAGATTCGCTGGCGGCAGCCGTACTTCGTCCTCTATGACGTCAGCCGCCACGGGCAGACGGCAGTCAACGGTGTGGCCGTGCGCGAGCACATCTTGCGGCCGGGAGACGTGATCGCCCTCAGCGACGTGATGTTTGTCTATGGCGAGGGGCGCGACGAGCCGCTGGTCGACGCCCCGCTGTTCGCCGACGAAGAACTCGATACGACGATGCAGAAGCCTTACGAATGAGCACGACCGTCCTGTTGCTCCTATTGCGAATCGGCAGCGCCGCGCTGCTGCTGGCCTTCTTTGGGGCTATCGGCTGGACTCTGTGGCGGGACTTGCGGGCCACGCGCCGGGCGATGGCCGGGCAAGGGGCCGATCTGGGAGCGTTGCGCGTCGTCGCCAACACCGGCCCGCGGCCCGCGCCCGACACGGTCTATGAGTTGACGCCCATCACGACGCTCGGCCGCAACAGCCGCAACAGCATCGTCCTCAACGACACCTACGTCTCCAGCGAGCACGCCCTGCTGGCCTGGCGCGACGCGCAGTGGTGGCTGGAAGACCTGGGCAGCCGCAACGGCACGGTGCTCAACGACGCGCCGCTGACGGATCCGACGGTCATCTCGGCCGGGGACGTGCTGACAATTGGCGGCGTGCAATTGAAGTTGGAGCTACCGGGGCGACGCGAGGGGGAGAACGAGAGCGGCATACGGGATTCGAACCCGTGATAACAGCTTGGGAAGCTGCTGTGATACCACTTCACCAATGCCGCTTAACTAGTCGCATTATATGCCGCGCGGCGTGAAGTTGCAAGCGCTGACCCACCGGGCTTTTACGTTGTAGGGCGGGTTGGCAACCCGCCTTTTCAGTCTCCCAGACGCGGGATACCATCCCGCGCTACAACAGGTTGGCGTTGCTGATGCTCGGCGGGGGGGCCGGCTGGCTCGGTGGCGGGCAAGTCGGCCGCCTGTGACCGCGACCGGCGATGACTGTGCCGCAGCGACTCGCCGGAGTAGACGACGGCGTAGTGCACGGCAGCGGTCAGCCCCAGCAGCAGCCACCAGAGGAACGCCGGCCGCGCCCCCAGGGCCACCGCGTCGACGATGCCGAACAGCCACCCGGCCAGCAGCGCCCCGGCCAGGCCGGCCATCAGCCCGAAGTAGGGATGGCGCGTGGCGTGCCGCCGCCGCAACCGGCGGTAGGTCGTCCACAGCAGCCCGGCGCTGATCCACCACAGGGCCAGATAGGCCACCAACCCGGGCAACCCCAGGTCAAGCGCCGTCTGGAGCAGGTGATTGTGGGCGTGGCCCAGATCGACGTCGGCGGGGATACCATAGAGCGGATAGAGCACGTGAACGGCGCGGCGAAAGGCGTTGACGCCCAGGCCCGTCAGCGGGAAGTCGGCAATGCCCAGCAGCGCCCGCGACCAGATCTCCAGCCGGCCGGTTAGACCCACGGCGTCGCCGACGATGTTCTGGTCAAGGCGATTACCGGTGTAGGCGGCCAGGACGACCAACCCGACGGCCAACCCAATGACCAGAACGAGACGCCAGCGCGATGACAGGTAGCAGGCCGCCACCAGCACCAGACCGAGGGCCACGGCCAGCAGCCCGCCGCGCGACAGCGTGGCGACGAGCATAAAGCTGGAGAACAGCATGGTCGGCACAAGCAGGGCCACGGCCACGACGCGCCCGCGCGTCCGCCGCTGCAAGGCAGCCAGGAGGCAGCCGAACATTAGCGGCAGCGTCCAACTGAGGACGCCGGCCAGTTCATTGGCGTTGACGACGCCGCCCACCGCGCCGGGCACACCGCCCGGCCACGGCAACAGGGCGCGCGCGCCGTTGAGAAAAGCGAAGGGCGGCAGCCATTCGCCGCCCACCAGCCCGACGACGGCCATGAGCGTGCCCATCAACAGAACGAAGACGACGACGGGCCACAGCCCACGGCGCTGGCGCGCGTAGGCGGCTGTGCCATAGAGCAGGGCCACGCCCAGCAGGATGCCGATCATCTTCGGCCCGCTCAGGGCCAGGTCTGACGTTACCGTGAGGCTGACAGCCAGCATCGCCAGCAGCAGGCCAATGGCCAGGTCATATGGTGTGGGTGTCACCCAGCGGCCCGTGGAGGCGCGGCGCAGCAGCCAGAAGAGGGGGACGACGGCCAGCAGCGCGCTCCAGCGGCCGAAAGGCAGCAGAGTCACCGGAATGAGCAGCAACAGGGCCAGCCATTCCCACCGTAGTACTATCTGTGCGAAGTTGCGCATGAGGATCATGACCTATAGCGACCACTGACATCATAGCGGCCCGGTTCATTCATCGCAAGCAGAAAAGAGTGAAAATGCCGTTGGTATTGGGTTGCTCTTGGTCGGCGACGCTCTATAATCATCAGTGGCCTGTAGAGGGAACAGGAGTGAAGATGTCACTGAGTCCGCTCGTATTGCTAGTGGAGGGACAGAATGCCGGCCGCGATTCATTGCGGCCCATGCTGCTCAAAGCTGGCTACGAAATCACTATCGTCAACACTGGGGCGGAAGCGCTTGACTGGCTGCAAGACCAGGCGCCTAATCTGATCGTCTTCGATGCCTCCACCATGCGCTCCAACGGCGTCCGCAACTGCCGGCGGCTGCGCCGCTTTGCCGAGTTCATCCCTATCATCCACAGCCGGGCGGCCGGCGAAGAGGAAGACCGCAGCGCTGGAGCTGACGTCTACCTGGAGCGCCCCTTCTCGGCCCGCAAACTGCTCAACCGCACCCGCGCTCTGCTGCCGGCCGACAGCAGCCGTGAGGAGATCATTCGCTACGGTAACATCACCCTCTTTCGCAACAAGCGCTCCGTCGGCGTGGCGGGCAGGGGGGAGTTCACGCTGACACCCAAACTAGCCCTGTTGCTGGAGACGTTTGTGCGCCAGCCGGGCGTGCTGCTGACGCGCCGGCAGTTGATGCTGACGGTGTGGCAGACGGATTTCGTGGGCGACACGCGCACGCTGGACGTGCACATTCGTTGGATTCGCGAGTGCATTGAGGACGTACCTAGCCAGCCGGAACTGCTGAAGACGCGGCGCGGCCAGGGGTATGTGCTGTGGATTCCGCCGCACCCGGAAGCGATTCCCTAGCGGGCACTGACCACCCCAACGCAAAAGAGCACCATCGAAGCCGATGGTGCTCGTCTTATTTGATAAGGGCGCTCTCTGGAGCGCGGGCGGGTTACTTGCCGGCCGTGGCGCGGGCTTCGGCTAGGGCGGCCATCAGGCGGCCCTTGCGCCGGGCAGCGTTGCGCGGGTGAACCACGTTCTTGCTCGCCGCTTTGTCGAGCGTCGAGAAGGCTTCGCGCGCCACCGCTTCCGCCTCATCCAGCTTGTTCTCGGCGATCAGACGACGCACTTTCTTGACGTGCGTGCGGGCCGCGGCCCGGTAGTGGCGGTTGCGCTCGGTGCGCTTCTCTGTTTGTCTGATGCGCTTCTTTGCAGATTCCGTATTAGCCAATTCAAATCCTCCGTCGATTACCTCAATCGTCTCTGATTGGAGGCGTGAGAGCGGTAGAAGTCTAGCACATGTCGCGCGGGTTGACAACCCGCGATCATTCGACGTAGCAGCGCAAACAAATGGCGCGCTCGGCCGCTGCGACGCGAAATGGCCCCAGCGCCGCCGGCAACAGGGCGAACTGCACCGCGCCGAGCGCCAGGTCGTCGAGTTGCACGTCACCCTCAATGATGCCCCATATCTCCAGGCTCCGGCCGTCGCACGCGCCCTCGTAGGCCGCGCCGGGCGCGAACTCGACCCGTTCGACGGTGAAGTAGCGGTTGCGGCACAGCAGCAGCCGCCGCACGCCGTCGCGCTCGTCCACCAGTCGCGGCGGGCTGAGCGCCGGCTCCACCTGGGCGAAGTTGATCACGTCAAGCGCCTTGTCGATGTGGAGCGGGCGGGCGCGGCCGTTGGCCTGGCGATTCCAGTCGTAGACGCGATAGGTCGTGTTGGAGTTCTGCTGGATTTCGGCGATGAGCGCGCCGCCCAGGATGGCGTGCACAGAGCCGCTGGGCACACAAATGAAGTCACCGGGCTGGATGTCAACGGTGTGCAGATGTTGCTCTAGCGTGCCGTCGCCGATGGCCCGGCGGAAGTCGGCCGCTGTCGTGCCTGCCCGGACGCCAAGGATAACCTGCGTCCCCGGCGCGGCGTGGAGCACCACCCACATCTCGGTCTTGCCCAACTCGTTGCCCTCGTGGGCCAGGGCGTAGTCGTCGTCGGGGTGAACCTGCACCGACAGCTTGTCGTGCGCGTCCAGCAGCTTGACCAGCAGGGGGAACTTGCCCCGCTCCTGCGCCCAGGCGTTGTTGGCGCCGATCAGGTCGAGGCCCAGCGCGGCGTGGACGGCGGTCAGCGGTTGGCCGGCGAAGCGGCCGTTGCTGACCAACGACGCGCCGTCCTCGTGCGCGGCGATCTCCCAGCTCTCGGCCACGTTGCCCGGCGGCAGCGCGCGCCCCAGCCGCCGGGCCAGGTTGCGCCCGCCCCAGACGTAGTCCTTCAGCACCGGCTGAAAGAGGAGTGGGTAGAGATCACGCATCGCCGATTCGCTTCAGCATCACCGCGCCCAGCGGTGGCAGGATGAACTCAATGGAGTGCGGCTGTCCATGCCAGGGCACGTCCTGGCTCGGCCGCGGCTCATTGACGACGCCGCTGCCGCCGAACTCGGCCGCGTCGCTGTTGAAGATCTCCTCGTACAGTCCCGGCGCGGGCACGCCCAGCCGATAGCCGTGGCGCGGCAGGGGCGTGAAGTTAAGCACGACCAGCAGCGTCTCGTTCGACGACGGGGCGCGGCGAGCGTAGCCCAGGATGCTGCGCTCATAGTCGTGCAGGTCGATCCACTGGAAGCCATCCCACGAGTACTCTTCTTCGTGCAGCGCCGCTTCGCCGGTATACAGCTCGTTGAGGCGCCTCAGGCAGGCCCGCAGTTGGCCGTGCTTAGGATCGTGGTCCAGCACGTACCAGTCGAGGCTGCTGGCCTCGTTCCATTCGCGCCACTGGCCGAACTCACCGCCCATGAACAGCAGTTTCTTGCCGGGATGAGTCCACTGGTAGGCGTAGAGCAGGCGCAGGTTGGCGAAGCGCTGCCAGACGTCGCCCGGCATCTTGTCGAGCATACTGCGCTTCAGATGGACAACTTCGTCATGGGAGAGGGGCAGCAGGAACTTCTCGCTGAAGGCGTAGAGCAGCGAGAAGGTCAGGGTGCCATGATGGTAGGAGCGATGGATCGGCTCGTTCTTGAAGTACTGGAGCGTGTCGTGCATCCAGCCCATGTTCCACTTGTAGTCGAAGCCCAGGCCGCCCTCCGAGCCTGGCCGGGTGACGCCGGGGAAGGATGTCGACTCCTCGGCGGCGGTGATAGCCGTGGGGAAGAGGCGGTGGACGGCGTCGTTGAAGCGGCGGATGAAGGCGATGGCGTCCAGATTCTCGCGTCCGCCATAGCGGTTGGCCACCCATTCGCCCTGCTTGCGCGAGAAGTCGAGATAGAGCATCGAGGCCACGGCGTCAACGCGCAGGCCGTCGATGTGGTACTTGTCCAGCCAGAAGATGGCGTTGCTGACCAGGAACTGGCTGACTTCGTTGCGGGCGTAGTTGAAGACCAGCGTGCCCCAATCGGGATGGCGGCCCTGGCGCGGGTCGGCGTGTTCGTATAGATGTGTGCCGTCGAAGAAGCCCAACCCATGTTCGTCCATGGGGAAGTGGGCCGGAACCCAGTCGACCAACACGCCAATGCCCGCGGCGTGACAGGCATCGACGAAGGCCATGAAGTCGTCGGGCGTGCCAAAGCGGCTGGTTGGGGCGAAGAAGCCGGTCACCTGGTAGCCCCACGAGCCATCGAAGGGGTGCTCGGCAATGGGCAGCAGTTCGATGTGGGTGAAGCCCATCTCCTTGATGTAGGGGATGAGCTGGTCGATCAGGTCGCGATAGGTCAGCCACTCCCAGCCGTTCTTACGCCGCCACGAGCCAAGGTGCAATTCATAGATGCTGACGGGCGCTTTCAGATTCTGATGCTCGCCGCGCGTGGCCATCCATTCGTCATCGTTCCATTGGTACTTCTCGATGTCCCAGACGACGGAGGCGTTCTTGGGCCGCATCTCGGCCGCAAAGCCGACCGGGTCGGCCTTGGTGACCATGTAGCCCTGGTAGTGGGTCTTGATCTCGTACTTATAGAGCGTGCCTTCGCCCAGGCCGGGGACGAACAACTCCCACACGCCGTTGCTCTGGTGGAAGCACATCGGGTGGCGGCGGCCGTCCCATTGATTGAACAGACCGACGACGCTGACGCGCTGGGCATTGGGCGCCCAGACGGCAAAGCGTACGCCGCGCACGCCCTGAACTTCGACCAGGTGCGCCCCCAGGCGTTCGTAGATGTGGAGGTGCGTGCCCTCGGCCATCAGGTGGGCGTCGAAGTTGCTCAGTGTCGGCGCAAAGGCGTAGGGGTCTTCGTATAGTTGTACGACACCGGAGTAAAACGTCACTTCCAACTGGTAGTGGGTTAGCTTCTGACCGGGCAGGGTTGCCTCGAACAGACCGCCGTCGTGCACGCGCTCCATCGGCCGCGGCTCTGTGTCACCCATGACGACGGCCACACGTTCGGCGTCGGGCCAGAAGGCGCGAATGACCAGGTCATCGCCATGGACGTGGGGGCCGAGGATGTCAAAGGGCGCGCCGTGGTAGCCGCCGACGATGGCGTCGATTGCGCCGGTGTCTGGGGTATATTGGCTCATGTTAGACTTCTCCCGCGTGTGACCGGCTGGGCAGGCAGCGCCCGCGCCCGTCGCTGGATTGACGATGTGGTTATGGTGTTGATTCTATCGGATTCGTCGCCATTGGCGAAATGAAGCCGATAAGAATGGCACACGGATAGACGCGGATTTTCGCGGATGGACACGGATAAGAAGTGATTATGTTGACAAGACGCCTGAGACCGGTTACAATATGATTAATATACCTTAATTGAACTATGCGTTTGGTCGTTGGTCGATGGTCGTTGGTAGACAGTCAAAACGCCCACCACCCTACAACGCTACCGGTGAAGGAATTAGAATGACACGTAAAGAGACGCTACTGCCTATTTCAGAGCGGCCGGTGCCCGAAGCGCCGGCCTGGCTGGACGAGGACAACTTTCTGCGCGAGGCCGGCGCGCAGAGTATGAAGACCGAGACCACCTACCGCAGCGGCTTGCGCCTCTTCGCCGACTGGCTGCAACACTATCGGCGCGCCGGCTACGCCAAGACCGACCCGTGGCCGCTGAAGCCCGACGGGCTGACGACCGACGTCATCCTCGACTATCGCAACTGGCTGCTGGCCAACCGCTCGCGGGCCACGGTGACGACCTACATGGCGTCCATCGCCGGCTACCTCAACTTCCTCGACGGCTACGACCGCCTGCCCGACACGGTGCAACTGGGCAAGCTGCAACGGCAGATGGCGCGGCGGCAGATCGAGCGCAACCAGGCCGAGAGCGTCATCGACCTCGACATCGCCCGCCAGGACATCCCGCGCATCGTCGCCTACTACGACGGCCTCCCCCCGCCCCCGCAGAACGACACCTACAACCGCCGCCTGTCGCTGCTGCGCGACCGGGCCATCGTCAAGATGCTCTACTCGACCGCGGCGCGCATCTCCGAGGTGGTGTCGCTCAACCGGGCCAACGTCGGCCACGGCCGCGCCGCCTACGCCACCATCGTCGGCAAGGGCAACAAGGGGCGCACCCTCCACATCCGCGAGTACGCCCGGCAAGCGGTGGTCGCCTACCTGGCCGAGCGGACGGACGGCAACCCGGCCCTGTTCGTCTCCCACAGCCGCAACTCGACCAGCGCCCGCTTGAGCATCACCTCGGTGCACAAGGTCGTCAAGCGCGCCGTCAACGCCTTACACCTACACGAAAGTTTGTCGGCCCATGACTTCCGTCACTACCGCGCCACCCAACTGCTGCGCGCCGGGATGCCGCTGGAAGTCGTGCAGGAGTTCCTGGGCCACGCCGACGTGACGACAACGCGCAACATCTACGCCCCGGTGCTGGGTGTGCAGGTCGTGACCGAGTGGCTGGACAATCTCGACGTGTCACCCAAGGAGGCGCTGAACGATCCCAACGGGCCGTTGGTCGTGGACGAGCGGTTGCTGGCTGTTCTGGATGAGCCTTAGCCCCCCACCCGACCGCGTTGCCATTCCCCTGTAGGGGCGGGTCTCAGACCCGCCCCTACCCTTTGTACTGCCCTACGGACTAGGGCAAACAGCTACACGAAATCTCGCGCCTGTTCTGATGCCGCTGCCATTAACCGGATCGCTTCATAATCACTGTCTTCCACAGTTACGAACCGTTCCAGCCCGCCTACAGCCAGGATCGCCTGTCCCTCGGCCGTCGCCGGCAGCGCCATTAGCGCCTCGCGCAGTGGCGCGTGCAACGCCAGGCCGCGCTCGCCAGCCACAACCAGCGGCGGGATAGGGCTGGGGCCGAGTGTTTCGATGACGCGAATACGCTGGGCCAGAGCGGGATCGTTGGCCAGCGTCCACTCCAGCACGGTGCTGTCGATGGCCGAGGCGTCGATCTCGCCGGCCAGCACCATGCTTAGCGAACGCAAGTGGCCGCCGCTGCCAATGATGCGGCCAAAGTAGCGCCCCGTCTCCCCCAGCCGCGCCAGATGGGCGCGCGTGACGTGGTAGCCCGATTGCGACCCCGGCTCGTTGTAGGCCCACGACGCGCCGCGCAGGTCGGCAAAGCTCTGGAAGGGACTGTCGCGGCGCACGACGACGTCGGAGAAGTAGATCGGCCGCCCGCCATAGCGCGCCCCGGCCATCACCGGCGCGGCCAGCAAAGCAATAGGCGCGCCGGCAGCCAGCAGATCGACGTAGGGCCGGCCGCAAATCCAGCCCACGTCGATGCGCCCGGCGGCGATATCGGCATAGGCCACGCGCCAGTCGTAGCCGTCCAGAAAGCGCACCGGTTGCCCCAGCCGCGCGCTCAGGTAGCCGGCCAGCGCCCGGCTGATGGGTACGGTGTTATCGGCCTGGCACGTGGCCAGCGTCAGCCCGTCAGTAGAGGTAGGGGCGGGTCTGAGACCCGCCCCTACGATGGAAGCGTGTCCGGTCATTGCAGCTTCTCAGACCCAGGGCGAATGGCTGTTGGTGGAGCCGTAGGTCTGGCCATCGGCGTAGCGGCCGAAGGCGAACGGCTTCAGGTCGGCCACGTCGTCGCCCATCAGGTATTTGGCCGCCAGCTTGCCCGCGCCCAGCATCTTGAAGCCGTGGTTGCTGTCGGCGATCATGTAAACGTTGGGCAACACCCAGTCGAACACGGGCACGTTGTCGGGCGTGAAGGCGCCGATACCGCCGTTGCGCCGCTGGCGGAAGTTGGGCCGGATGCCCTCGAAGCGGCCCATCGTCTGGGCCATGCCGGCGCAGAGGTAGTCGGCGAACTCGGTCTCGGCCTGGTACGCATCGTTGGCGTGGCCATAGGGATCGACCGTCGCCCGCGGCCCCAGCTTGACCGGAACCGTGCCCCCCTGCAACCCCGGCCGATCCATGCGCTCGTTGCCGTTCTTGAAGTAGAGGTAGGTGTAGTCGCGCAGTTCGCGGCCGTTGGCGTCGGCCACCGGCGTGCTCATCTTCTCCACGTGCAGCACCGGCGGGTTCATGCCCCCGGCCGTCAGGTAGGGCCGGTCGTCGTAGACCTCGCCCTCCAGCAGCCGCCAGTAGGTCCACATATCCTTCTCGACGGTGCTGCCGTCGGCGTAGTGGCAGGCGACGCGCTCCGGCCGGCCCAGCTTGGCCCAGTGCAGCGGCGTCCACGCGCCCAGCCCCCAGATGACCAGGTCGCAGGCGATCTCGCCGCGGTCGGTGACGACTTTCGTCACCCGCCCGCCCTCGACAACATAGTCAGTCACAGCGACGCCACTGATGACACGCACGCCGTGGTCGGCGCACTTCTGGGCCAGGCCGCGGATGGCCTGCCGCGTGCCGGCGTAGCCGCTGACGTGCTCGTGGAGGGCCACGTCGATGCCATCGGTCTTGAAGTCGGGCCAGATGCTTTTCAGGAAGGCGTGGGCCTCGCCGCCGACGTAGAGGTCGGACGGGTAGCCGACGCGGTTCTGGCTGGCGACGACGCGCTCGTAGTCGGCGATCTGGTTGCCCTCCCCCACCGAGACGTAGCCTACCTGCTGGAAGCCAAAGGCGACGGGGTCGTTCATCCACACGTCGACGCTGTGGCGCAGCAGGGCGTGGATCGGCTCGGTCATGTAGAGGTTGCGCACGCAGCCGCAGGCGATGCCCGACGCGCCCGCGCCGGGGCCGGACTTGTCCAGCACGACGATGTCGGCCCCGCTGCCCCGGCCGCGCGCCGCCAACTCCATTGCCAGATGCCAGGCCGTGCTCAACCCATGCACCCCCGCGCCGATGACTACGTAGGAAACAGACTGCGGTATGACGCTCATGTAAGACCTCCAGAAAATGAAACCACAGATTACGCAGATTCCACAGATTTTCAGAAAATCTGTGGAATCTGCGTAATCTGTGGTTTCTTACTCTTTGACCAACTCTCGTTTGCGACGGGCGACGAAATCGGCCAGCGCCTCGGCCACAGCCGGGTCGAGCGGCGGCGGCTCGTAGGCGGCCAGCAGTTGCCCGGCCACCGTGTGGGCGCGGCGGGCGGCGTCGTGGCTGCCGTCCTCGCGCCACTTGTCGTAGTTCTGCCGGTCGCTGACGATGGGCATGTAGAACTCGGAGCGGTAGCGGGCCAAGGTGTGGGCCGTGCCCAGGTGGTGGCCGCCGGGGCCAACCTCAGCGATGAACGGCAGGGCCAGCGTCTCCTCGTCGATAACGATACCATCGAGCAGGCGCTGCATAACCGCCAACCCCTCCACGTCGATGATAAACTTCTCCAGCGAGCAGACCAGCCCCGCCTCCAGCCAGCCGGCGCTGTGGAGGATGAGGTTGGCGTGGGCCATGACCGCCGGCCACAGGCTCAGTTGCGTCTCGTAGCTGGCCTGGGCGTCGACGCTCTTGGCGTTGTTCAGCCCGCCGCTGCCGCGAAAGGGCACGCCATAATGGCGCGCCAGTTGCCCGCCGCACAGCAGGGCCAGCGCCCCCTCCGGCGTGCCGAAGGCCGGGCTGCCGGTCTGCATGTCGATGTTGGTGGTGAAACCGCCGTAGACCACCGGCGCGCCCGGCCGCACCAGTTGGGTCAGGGCGATGCCGGCCAGCGCCTCGGCGTTTTGCTGGGCGATGGCCGCGGCCAGCGTCACCGGACTCATCGCCCCGGCCAGAATGAAGGGGGTGATGACCGTTGCCTGCCCCAGCCGGGCATAGCCGATCAGCCCGCCCAGCATCCGCTCATCGAAGCGCAGGGGGCTGTTGGCGTTGACGATGCTGGCAAAGACCGGCCCCTCGGCCAGCGCCGCTTCACCATAGACAATGGCCGCCATCGCCACGTAGTCGGCGGCCACGGCGCGGCCGTGGGCGGCGGCGGTCAGCGCCTTGTCGCTCAGCGTGAACTGGGCCAGCGCCTTCTCCAGATGGCGAACGGGCACGGGCACGTCCTGCGGCTCCAGCAGCAGCCCCTCGACCAGGTGGATGGGGCCGCACTGCTGGGCCAGCTTGACCATCTGCCGGAAGTCGGCCAGCGTGCCCGGACGCCGCCCCTTCTCCAGATCGGAGTAGAACGGCGCGCCGCCGACGGTGGCGAAGTTGATGGCGTCGCCGCCCAGCGTCAGCGAGCGCGCCGGGTTGCGGGCGCGCAGGACGAAGCTGCCGGGCGCGCGGCCGACCAGCTCGCGCAACAGAGCGCGGTCAATACGCACGTGCTGCGTGGCGCGGTCGACCTCGGCCCCGGCCGCCGCCCACAGGTCGAGCGCCTCGTCGTCGAGGAAGTCGATGCCGATCTCCTCCAGGATGCGCAGCGAGGCGTCGTCGATCTGGTGCAGTTGTTCGGCCGATAGCGGCTCGATCGGCGCGAATGGGTTGCGCGTGTGGCGAAAGGGTTTGTCGGCCAAAGGGGTGGCCGCTTCGCCACGGGGACGGCGCCGGCTGCGACGGTCGCCGGCAGAGCGGTCGCCGGCAGGTGGTTCACTCATAGGTTCTCTCTGCGCGGCAAGGGACGGACGGCGCGCCACAGGGGACGCGAGCCGTAGTCATAGTACTTCACCAGATTCAGGCGCAACGTTTCGCTGGCCGCAATACCGCCCGGCAGTTCGCCGTTGTAGAGGCGCACGGCGGCGTAGTAGTCGGGCGTCAGCACCCGCACGGCCAGGCTGTGCCTCTCCGACTGTCCCCAGGCGTCTTTGCCCTCCGCGCTGGCGAAGAGGACGAGATTGGCGAAGTTGCCCGTCGGCAGACAGACCGAGACGTAGGCCAGCAACTCGGCGTGGGTCGTCAGTTCGGGCAGCAGTTGCCGGTCGAGTTCCTGGGCCAGGGCGACGTTGGCCCGCGCGTTCTTCAGCCCGAAGAAGCCGACGACGGTCAGCGGCTTGTGGCTGCGCAGGCGCTCCGGCTGGGTGATGATGAGGCGGTGGGTCCAGTTGTCGGGCGCCGGCTGGTGGAGGATGAACGGCCGGGTGGCGTCGGCCGTCTCATCCGGCGGCAACTCCAGAGCCATCCAGGCGCACGTGGTCATGAAGCGCAGTGTCTGCAAGTCGGGTTGCGTGTGGCGCAGGTCGGTGAACGGCCGCTCGGCCAGAACGTCCGCCGGGTTGAGGTGGATGAGCGTCATGCGCGTCCCCCCTCCCCGGCGTGGTAAGCCGGCCCGCTATAGCCCATTTCGCCGGAGATAAGCCCCGCCGTAGCCCGCAGCGGCGCGGCGAACTCGCGCAACGTCTCCTGGGCCAGGCGAAAAGCCGGTCCGGAGATGGCCAGCGCGCCAACGATGCAGCCCTCATGGTTGTGAATGGGCGCGGCGATGGCGCTATGCCCTTCCTCGTACTCCTCCAGAGTTAGGGCATACCCTTGGGCAACTACGGCGGCTAACTCCTCGGCCAGTCGCGCCGGCGAGGTGATCGTCGCCGGCGTGTGGCGGATCAGTTGGCGCGGCAGCAGGCGGGCTTGTTCTTCGGCCGGCAGCCCGGCCAATAGCACCTTGCCGCTGGCGGTGCAGTAGAGCGGCCGGCGGCGACCGATCCACATGGCGTAATGCACTGGCCGCGGGCTGGGCTTGTGCAGCACGTTGACGCACGCCCCGCCGTCGAGGATGGACACGTCGGCGCTCTCCTGCGTCTGCTCGACCAGGGCGTCGAGATAGGGGTAGGCCGCGCCGCGCACGTCCACCCGCCCCAGAGCTACCCCGGCCAGGCTGATCAGGCCCACGCCCAGCCGGTACTTGCCCGTGGCCGGGTTCTGGCTGACGAAACCTTCCTTCTGGAGAGTAGTCAGAATGCGTGAGACGGTGCTCTTGTGCAAGCCGACGTGGTGGCTTAACTCGGTCACGCCCAGTTCCGGCTGGGCCTCGGTGAAGCTGCGCATTACCGCCGCGGCGCGCTCAATCGACTGGATTAGGAGTGGCGAAGACCTGTCAACGCTCATTGGCCCACTTGTTGCACATTGTGAAACTGCGTTTCATCATCCGGCAAGCGTAGTATAAGGGCAAAGTCAGCCAATGGCAATGGGACAAAAGTCGGGTTGGGGCGATCAGGAAGTCGGGCCGCCGGGGAGGGAACCAGTTCAGACCCAGCCGGCGCTGTGTTCCGCAAGGAGGCGCAGGACAAAGGGCGGCAGCGTGTGGGCGTCGGCGTCGCAATTGACAACGACGGCCGCCGACCGCGTCACCTGCGCCAGCCACACGGCCAACACCGCCTGCCGTGGCGTGGCCTCGGCCGTCAGTCGCCAGTACGACGCCAGACCCGCCGCCGTCCGGCCCAGGCTGCTCAGTGCAGCATCGAGATCACAGCCGGGGGCGTCATAGACCAGGACGTGGGCGGCGACCGTGTCGCTGTAGACCTGAGCATCATCGGGCGTCGCCGGGGCGCGGGCGGCCAGTAGCGTTGGCGCGGCGCGCTTCAGCGAGTCGGGCGTGCGACGGATGAAATCCCGCAGACGGTGGAGGTTGGCCGCCTGCCCCAGCAGGTCATCGAGCCGGAACGGCTCTTCGAGGATGAGTTGGCGCTCCCCGGCGGCCGTTTGCAGGCCAACGACGTTGCCCAGCACCTTGCCGATGTGGCGCACCGGGTCGCCGGCCAGTTGCCCCAACGCCCCGTTCAACCCCAGGTACATGCTCGGCCGATACCCTTCGCCCGGGGCCAGCGTCTCGGCCCGCCGCCCCAACTCGCGCACGAAGCGTTGCAAGTGCTCGGCGTTGTCGCCGATGGCCTCGGCCACGCGCCCGCCGGTCAGCCGGTAGCCGACGCCCGCCGGCCGCAGGGCCAGCAGTTGGTCGATGCGCTCGGCCGTGGCGGCGTGGTCGCTGATCTCCAGGAAGCAGGACAGAGGCGCGGCCGGGTCATTGACAGGTAAAGCGTACTCGCGGCGCAGTTGGGGGGCGGCTTCGGGGATGACGCGGATAGCCTCCAGCCAGGCCCACTGGGCGGCCGGCAGCAACGTCTCGCCAATCGCTCCTTCTCCGCCAATGGCCTGCCGCACGCGCCCGCTCAGGTCGCGCAGGCCTTCCGGCCGTTGTCCGCTGAGGGCGGGTGTGATACGTTCCCGCAGGCGCAGGGCCGAGGTCACAGCCGACGCCCGATCAACGCCGGCCGGCAGCGTCACGTCGCCCCAATAGACCGCGCCATCATCGGCCCGCAGGCCAAGCGACAGTGGGCCGGTTCCGCCGGCCGGCGCGTCGGGGGCGATGAGAACGTCGGCGATCTGTGGGAAGAGTGATGCCATGCCAAATCCAGGTGATGGAGCGCGTTGGAACCAGAGAGTCGTGGCCGGGTGCGCCGTCGTGGCCCTGCTGCTGCTCTTTGCCGCCGGCGCGGTCGGCGTGCTGGCCGTCGGCCGCGACCGCGACCTGACCCACTACCCCGGCGCCCGACTGCTGACCAGCCACAGCAACTACCGCGGCCTGCCCCGCCAGTTCCGTTGGGACAACAGTTATTTTACCACCGATGCGTTCACCGAGGTCTATAACTGGTATTCGGTCACGTTCGATCTGGGCGCGGAGTCGCGGGCCATCGAGCGCTGCATTCTCCTGGAAGGGCCGGTCGATCAGATCGTGCTGGAGCGCACCTACTCCATCCTCCTCTGCAACACCCCCGAAGGCCAATACATCTACGCCACCCGCACCACGGAATTAAAGTTGCCCTGACGTGGCCTTCTTCCTCTAATCCCTAATCCCTAGCCCCTAATCCCTAAACAACATCCCGAATATCCACAATCTCCTGGTCGGGAACCTGGCTCAGCACAGCGCGCGCCTCGGCCGAGTCGACGCCGCGAATCTTGATCACGGCATCGTAGAACCCCTCGCGCCGCGGCGTGGGGAAGGTACCGATGCCCATGACGCCCCACTGTTGCCGGCCCAATACGGCCGTCAGCCTGGCGAACTCCCCCGGCCGGTTAGGCATACGCATTGTCACCCGCACGCCATCCGACGGCAGGCCGAGCATCAACTGGAAGGCGTGGAGCAGATCGACTTCGGTCAGGATGCCGACGACCACGTCGTCGTCCTCGACCACCGGCAGGCAACTGATCTTGTGGTCGGTCATGTGGCGCGCGGCGCGCTCAATGGTGCGGTCGGGGGCGATGGTCTCGATCTTGTCGGCCGGGATCATCACGTCACTGACCGACAGGCGCGACAGATGGCGCGTGATCTCCCATACGTCGAGGCTGGCCAGCGCGCCGGGGTCGAGGGCGAAACTCAGTTGGTTGACCAGCCCCAGCAGGCGCTTGCCGTCGCCGACAACGGGCAGATGGCGGATCTGGTTCTCGTGCATCAGATGTTGAGCCTCGGCGGCCAGCATCGTCGGCGGGGCCATGACCGGGTGGCGGGTCATACAGTCTTTGACGAGCATGTGAAGTCACCTTACAGAAGAAGAAACCACAGATTACGCAGATTAAACAGATTTTCCTGAATGGCCAGGCAGGCTTTAGGGCGACACAGTGATGACCGGCGGCAGGTCGCGCAAGGTCTCCAGCGGGATGTGGCACAGGATGCGGTGGCCGTTGCCGGCTTCGCGCCAGGGCGGAACCTCCATCTCGCAGATGCGCCCGCCGTCGGGCAGCAGCGCCCGCCGCGGGCAGCGTGTGTGGAAGCGGCAGCCGCTGGGCGGATCGATGGCGCTGGGCACGGTCCCCTCCAGCCGGATGCGCCGCTGCTGCGCCGCCGGGTCGGGGATGGGCACGGCCGACAGCAGCGCCTCGGTGTAGGGGTGGTAGGGCGGAGCGTAGATCGCCTCCGCCGGGCCGATGTCGACCACCTGGCCCAGATACATCACCGCCACCTGATCGGAGAAGTAGCGCACCACGCTCAGGTCGTGGGCGATGAAGACCATCGTCGTGCCGTACTCCTGCTGCACCTCCAGCAACAGGTTCAACAGCGCCGCCTGCACCGACACGTCCAGGGCGCTGACCGGCTCGTCGCACAGCACCAGGTCGGGCCGGCTGGCCAGGGCGCGGGCGATACCGACGCGCTGCTTCTCGCCGCCGCTGAGCTGGCGCGGCAGGCGGTTGTAGTAGTTCTCGCCCAGGCGCACGGCCTCCAGCAACCGGAGCACCTCGGCGCGAATCTGCCCTTTCGGAACTGTGCCGAAGCGCTCCATCGGCCGGGCGATCTGGTAGCCGACGGTGTAGGATGGGTTCATCGTCGCGTCCGGGTTCTGGAAGACCATCTGCAACTCGCGGATCAGTTCCGTGTTGCGGTCGGACAGGTCGCCGGTGATGTCCAGCCCCAGGAACTCCGCCCGGCCGCCGCTGCTGCTCTCCAGGCCGATGATCGTCTTGACCAACGTGCTCTTACCGCAGCCCGACTCGCCGACGATGCCCAACGTCTGCCCCTTGTGGACGGTGAAGGACGCATCTTCCAGCGCCTGCACAAAGCGCTGCTCGCCCAGGCCGACGACGTCGCGCAGCGAACTGCCCTGCAACGGGTAGTACTTCTTTAGCCCCTGCACCTCCAGAATGGGCGCGCCGGCGCCGTTGCCGGCTGGTGGTGGAATCAGGCGCACGTCGGCCGAAGGAATCCACGCCGCCGGGTCGATTACCTCGGCGAAGTGGCAGCGCACGAAAGTGCCATTGGGCAGTTGGCGCAACTCCGGCCGTTCCAGGCGGCAGCGCTCCTGCACGTAGTCACAGCGCGGGCTGAAGACGCAGCCGGCCGGCCGGTTGCTGGGCGGCGGCACGCGACCGCGGATGGGGTAGAGCACGCTGCCGGCCTTGTCCGCGCCCAGCCGGGGCAGGCAGCGGATCAGCCCCTGCGTATACGGGTGTTGCGGGTCGGCGAAAAGCTCCTGCACCGTCGCCCGCTCCACCAGTTCGCCGGCGTACATGACCCCGACGCGGTTGCAGATGCGGGCGATGACGCCCAGATTGTGGCTGATGAACATGATGGCCGTGTCGAAGTCGCGGCGCAGTTCGGCGATCAGGTCGAGCACGGCCGCCTCGACGGTCACATCCAGCGCCGTCGTCGGTTCATCCATGATCAGCAGCGCCGGGTTGTTGAGCAGGGCCATGGCGATGACCACGCGCTGCTGCTGGCCGCCGGAGATCTGGTGCGGGTAGCGGCGCAGGACGGCCGCCGGGTCGGGCATGTAGACGCGGTCGAGCATCTCGACGCAGCGCCGCGTCGCCTCCGCGTCGCTGACGCCGCGGTGGACGGTCAGCACCTCCTTCATCTGGTCGCCCAGGCGCATCGACGGGTTGAGCGACTGCATCGGGTCCTGGTAGACCATGGCGATCTGGTCGCCGCGCAACTGGCGCAACTCCTCGCCGCTCTTGCCCAGCAGCTCCTGCCCCTGGAACTTGATGCTGCCGCGCTTGACGTAGCCATTGGCCCCCAGGAAGTTGACCACCGCCCAGGCGGTCGTGCTCTTGCCGCAGCCCGACTCGCCGACGACGCCGAACGTCTCGCCGCGGGCGATCTCGAACGAGACGTTCTGGATCGCCTCGACCTCGCCGCCGCGGATCTTATAAGCCACGGCCAGGTTCTCGACCTTGAGGACGGGCATGCGGGGGCCGGTGGTGGGGGAGGCGATCATGGTGGTGGGTCAGTGGGTCAGTGGGTCAGTGGGTCAGTAGGTCAGTCGGAGAGGCTCTTAGCTGACAACAACTGTCAACTGACAACTTCTCTTATCTCTGGTAGCGATTTAGCTCCTCGCGCAACCCGTCGGCCAGCAAGCTCAGGCCGACGACGAGGGACGAGATGGCCAGCGACGGCCAGATGACGCCCCAGGCGGTCGAGAACATGAAGCGCCGCGCCTCGTTGACCATCGACCCCCAATCGGGGTCGGGCGGCGGCAGCCCCAGGCCGAGGAAGCCCAGTGTGCCGATGGCAAAGATGGCGTAGCCGACGCGCAACATGGCGTCCACCAGCAACGGGCCGCGGGCGTTGGGCAGAATCTCGCGGAACATGACGTACCACTGGCTTTCGCCGCGCGTCTCGGCGGCGCGCACGTAGTCGCGGGTGCTGATGTCCAGCGTCAGACTGCGCGCCAGCCGGGCCACGCCCGGCGCGCCGGTGATGGCGATGGCGAAGATAACCACCAGGTCGCCCCGCCCCAGCGCGGCGATGACCACCAAATAGAGAACAATGCTGGGAAAGGCGACGAAGGCGTCGAGCAACTGCATGATGGTCTGGTCCCAGCGCCCGCCGCGGTAGCCGGCGATCTGCCCCAGAAATGTGCCCAACGTCAACGAGCCGAGCACGCCCCAGATGGCCACGCCGATGGGCAGCGAGATCGTCCGGTCGCCGACGGGCACGCGCGTCTTCAGCAGCACGACCTGCGTGCCGACCATGAGACGCGAGAGGGTGTCGCGGCCCAGGTTGTCCGTGCCCAGCAGATTGGTCGTGTTGGGCGGCAGGTTCTGGACGAAGCGCGACTCGTTGGGCGGGAAGGGCGTCCACACCAGCGACAGCAGGCCGATGACGATCCAGAACATCACCATGAGAAAGCCGACGGTGGCGATGCGCGACTCGAAGATGATGCTCAGGCTCGACCACAGGCGACGGCCGCGCGACGGCCCGCCGGCGGTGGCGACCGGGCCGAGAGGCGTTTCGGGAGTGGGCTGGATGGCGGCCATTGGGCTTACTCTTCCCTAAGCGTAGCGAATGCGCGGATTCAACAGCGTATAGGCGAAGTCGCCGACCAAGCGCGTGCCGACGGCGACGATAACCAGGATCATCGCCGCGGCCTCGATGGCGTTGGGGTCGCCGAAGATGGCGGCGTCATAGATGTACTGGCCCAGGCCGGGGTAGCCGAAGATAACCTCGACGACGACCAACCCACCGATCAGCCAGTTGACGTGCAACATGATGATCGTGATCGGCGCCAGCAGCGCGTTGCGCACGGCATGGCGAAAGATCACCCGCCCGCGCGGCATCCCCTTGATGATCGCCGTGCGGATGTAGGGCGTGTCCATCACCTCGACCATACTGGCGCGGGTCATGCGCGCCACGTAGCCCAACTCGACCGCCGTCAGCGTCAGCACCGGCAGGATGAGCAGGCTGGGGTTCTCGAAGATGGCGTTGGGGCTGGTAAAGATGGCCACCGCCGGCACCCACTTCAGCCAGATGCCGAAGATGAGGATCAGGAAGATGCCGGTGACGAACTCCGGCGTGGCCGTCAGCGTCAGCCCGACGATAGAGATCGTCCGGTCAATCGCCCGCCCCTCGTTGACCCCGGCGACGATACCCAACAGCAGCGCCAGGGGCATGACCACGGCGAAGGCCACGGCGGCCAGGATCACCGAGTTGCGCAGCCGCGGGAACAGCGTCACCGACACCGCCCGCCCCGTCTGCAATGACTTGCCGCCGTCGCCGCGCAACAGCCCCTTGCGCAGCGGGATGTACTGCTGCGGTCCGTCGCCCTCCTTGCGCAGCCCGCCCTTGGTCAGCACCCAGACCTCGGCCCCTTGCCCGCGCACCCACTTGACTGCGCTGCCGTCTTCGTTGACGCCCCAGAAGAACTCGGCCCCGGCTTCGTCGCGCGACCAGCCCACTTCGGCGGCCGTCGTCGCCACCGTGCCGTCGGGCTGAAGTTGCAGCGTCAGCAACTCCCCCTCCTCCAGCCGCCACTGTGTCGGCGTGCCGTCCACGTCGGCCCACCACACTCGTTCGCCGGTGATCTGATTGGTGGCCGTGACCAAAGGGAAGCCGACCTGGCTCTCGGCCCGCCAATCGCTGCCGACCAGCCAGTCGAGATAGCGCTGCCAACTGGGCGCGTCGAGGCCCAGTTGGGCACGATAGGAAGCGCGCTGCTCCGGCGTCGAGAAGACGCCCAGCAGCTTCACCGCCACGTCACCCGTCGCCACCTCCAGCAGCACCCAGAGGAGGACGGAGACGAGGAACATCGTCACAAAGGTCGAGATGAGGCTGCGAACCAGGAAGCGGGCCATGTCAGTTGTCAGTATTCAGTAGGTCAGTATTCAGTAGGTCAGTCTGTCAGTCATTACTAACCTACTGACCTACTGGCTCACTGACCTACTGACTTACAGCGTATTGTCGTAGACCTCATAAAAGAAGTCGTAAGCCGTCGGGTGGGCTTCGATGCCCTGGAAGCGCTCGTGGGTGATGTTCCAGACGTTCTTCCAGTAGCTGTTGCCGATGGGGCCGCGCTCCTGCATGATGGTCTGGATGTCGCACATGATGGCGCGGCGGGCCTCCACGTCGAGCGTCGCCTCCGCCTGGCGCAGCAGCGTCTCGAACTCCTCGTCCGACCAGCGCGTCTCGTTCCACGCGCCGATGGCCTCCTGGATGTAGGCCAGCGGCAGCACCATCGTGCCCAGCGGCCGGTGGGTCCACGACGTGATGCCCAGCGGCACTTCCGTCCAGCGATCCCAGTAGCCGTCCGGCTCGGTGATGTCCAGCTCGATGTCGAAGCCGGCGGCCAGAGCGTCTTCCTTCAACGCCGTGGCGATCTCCGGCTCGTTCTGGTCGTTCTTGGTGGAGAGGACGACTCTGAGCGGCAGTTCGATGCCCTTCTCCGAGGCGTACTCCTCCATCAGGGCGCGCGCCCCTTCAGGGTCGAAGGCCGGGATGGGCTGCTCACAGAACTCAGGATGGATGGGCGCGACGTGGGCGTCGAGCGACAGATCGCCCTCGCCGAAGTAGGACAGTTGCAGAATCTTCTCCCGATTCTGCGCCATCTTTAGCGCCGAGCGCACGCGGTTGTCGTCCCATGGCTCCAGGTCGACGCGCATGCGCAGGATGAGCGCCTGGGCGGTGCTGACTGCGCGCGTAGCCAAACCGGGCACGTCCTTTAACGCCTGCCAGTCCGGCGGCCGCGGGTCATAGAGCGAGTCCACCTGCCCCGATTGGAGCGCGGCCACGCCGGCGTCCTTGTCGGTCGAGACGTAAATGACTTCGTCCAGATAGGGCAGCGGCTGGCCGTCGGCCCCGTTGCGCCAGTAGTCGGCCCGGCGGCGGAAGACGGCCCGCTCCCCCTCGGCGTACTCCTGCAGCGTGAACGCGCCTGTGCCCACCGGGCTGGCCACGATGTCGCCGCCGAAGTTGCGGTGGAGGATGACCGCCGGGTAGTGGAACAGGTGCTCCGGCACGCCGATGTTGGCCGTTTGCAGATGCAGCCGGATGTGGTGGTCGTCCACTTTCTCCACGTCCTGGATGCCGCTCAGGTAGGACATCAGGCCCAGCATCGAGGAGCCAACGTCGGGATTGAGCCACTCGCCGAACGTGAACATCACGTCATCGGCCGTCAGCGCGTCGCCGTTGTTGAACGTGACCCCCTGCTTCAGATAGAGGTCCCACGTCATTACGTCTTCGCTGGCCTCCCAGCGGTCGAGCAGGTAGGGACGGGTGACGTTGTCGCTGCCCGTCTCGGTCAGGTACTCGCTCATCTGGCGCACGACGTTAGCACCTTCCACCCATGACAGACGGGCGGGATGGTCGAGCAGTTGCAACTGCATGGACTTGGTGATTGTGCCGCCGCGGCGCGGGCCGCCGGCGCTGGTGTCGGCCGGGGCCGTCGTTGCCTCGCCTTCAACAGCGGCGGCCGTTGTGGGGGCCGCCTCGCCGCCACCCTGCGGGGCGCAGGCGGCGGCGATGGTCGCCGTGGCCGCCGACATGCCCAGCAGCGTGGCAAAGCGAATGAACTCGCGCCGCGTGATGCGCCCCTGTTCCAGTTGCTCATACGCGGCCGGTATCGCCGGATGAACCTTCTCCATCTCCTTCTTGGATACTCTCCGCACCTTCATGGGTTCTCCTCCAATTTGAGCCTGCACGCCGGGGTTACCAGGCGTTTCGTTGCGTTGGGCTGGATTCGACTTCGCGGTTTGCTGGAATGCCTAAACATCACCTCCCCTGTGTCGGATGGGCCGCTCGGCCCGGACAGCGGTCTTGTGATCGATCAGTATTGGGTTGGATGTTCGGTGCGGCGTTCGAGGAAAGCGGGGGCCGGTTCGGCCGCGGCCCCACGCGGAAGAGGAGATTGGAACGGTAAACCACCAGGTTCATTGTTCGCAACTTGTCAATGACTGCCCTCGGCGGATCGGGCCACGTCTATCGATAGCGCGCCCGACCGCCCTGAGAAAAGCGCCGCTCACGACTGTCAATCTAGCGGCGGCAACATGATAACATGAGTTGGACGATGTGCAAGCGCGCGCCGCTACTTGCCGCTATAATCCGCGGCCACCTGAACAGACAGCCGATGGATGCGAATGGAATGACCCAGCGCAGCGTTTTGCTCCAGGCTCTCGCTTCGACGCCGGCCGACGTGGCCCGGCTGGTGCGCGCCCTGGATGAATCGGCCGCCGCCTGGCGACCGGAGGGCGGCTGGTCGTGCCGCGAGGTGGTGGCCCACCTGGCCCACATCGAACCGCTCACTCTGGCCCGGCTGCGGCGCGTCCTGGCCGAAGAGACGCCGACAGTCGTCGCCCTCCTGCCCGACCCAGCCGCCCACGACCCCGACCTGCCAATTGCCCGTTTGGCCGAGCATTTCCAGATTGCCCGTGTTGAGACACTCGACTCGCTACACGAAATATCTCCCGGCGACTGGCAACGCCCGGCCATTCATGCCGCCAAGGGGCGCACCACCCTGCGCGGGTTGGTCGATGATCTCGTCGCCCACGATATCGAGCACACCAGCCAGTTGGTGACAATTCTTGGCCAATGGCGAGCAGCGCAACGCCGTCTTGCCGCCAGCTCGGAGAGTGGCCAGTGAAGACGGCCTTTATCCTCTGCGGCGCGCTGGCGCGCGAGGTGGTGGACGTCATCGCCCGCCACGGCTGGACGGTTGACCTGTACGGCATCCCAGCCATCGACCACATGCACCCGGAGCGCATTGCCCCCGACGTGGAGCGCAAGCTGCGCGCCATCCGCGCCGAGTACGACCGCGTGCTCGTCGTCTTCGGCGACTGCGGCTCGCGCGGCGCGCTCGACGCCCTGCTGGCTCGCGAGGGGCTAGAGCGACTGGATGGCCCCCACTGCTACGAGATGTATGGCGGGCCGCTATTCGACGCGCTAATGGACGAAGAGCCAGGCACGTTCTTCCTGACCGACTTCCTCGTGCGCGGCTTTCGGGGGACGATCTGGCACGGGCTGGGACTGGACCGCTACCCCCAACTGCTCGATGACTACTTCGCCAACTACCGGCGACTAGTCTTCATGACCCAGAGCGGCCGGCCCGACCTGCTGGCCAAGGCCGAGACAATCGCCGCCACGCTGCGGCTGCCGCTGGAAGTGCGCCACACCGGCTACGGCCAACTGGAGACGCGCCTGGCGGCGTGGATGGAGCGCGATGCCCAATAAACTGCTCAAACAGGCTCTCAGCGGCCAAAATCCGGCGCGGATGTGGCGCGACCATGACCTCAAAGACAGCTATGACGTGGTCATCATCGGCGGCGGGGCGCACGGCCTGGCCTGCGCCTACTACCTGGCCCGCCACCACGGCCTGACCAACGTCGCCGTGCTGGAGAAGCGCTACATCGGCTCCGGCGGCAGCGGGCGCAACACGACCATCATCCGCAGCAACTACCTGACCCCCGAAGGGGTGCGCTTCTACGACGAGAGCGTCAAGCTCTACGAGCAGATGTCGGCCGAGTTCGACTTCAACGTCATGTTCAGCCGCCGCGGCCACCTGACGTTGGCCCACACCGACGGCGCGGTGCGCACCATGCGCCGCCGGGCCGAGGTCAACCAATTGCAGGGCGTGGACTCGCGCCTCATCTGGCCGGAGGAGATCAAGCGCCTCTGCCCGCCAATCGACGTCAGCGACCACCCGCGCTACCCCATCCTCGGCGCGCTCTACCACCCGCCGGGCGGCATCATCCGCCACGACGCCGTCGTCTGGGGCTATGCCCACCACGCCGACCGCCTGGGCGTCCACATCCACCAGTTGACCGAGGTGACGGGCATCGCCGTGCAGGGCGAGCGCGTCACCGGCGTGCAAACCAACCGCGGCTTCATCAAGACCGGCGTCGTGCTCAACGCCACCGCCGGCTGGTGCACGACCATCGCCGACATGGCCGGCGTGAAGCTGCCCATCACCACCTTCCCGCTGCAAGCCTGCGTCACCGAGCCGCTGAAGCCGTTCCTGGACGTGATCATCGTCTCCGGCAGCCTCCACGTCTACGTCAGCCAATCCGACCGCGGCGAGCTGGTCATGGGCGCGTCGGTCGATCCCTTCGCCTCGTACTCGATGAACGGCTCGCTGGCCTTCGTCGAGAACCTGGCCGGCCACATGCTGGAGCTATTCCCCGGCCTGCGCCACGTGCGCGTCCTGCGCCAATGGGCCGGGCTGTGCGACATGACGCCTGACTTCAGCCCGGTCATGGGCGTGACGCCGGTGGCGGGCTTTCTCGTCGATGTGGGCTGGGGCACGTGGGGCTTCAAGGCCTCGCCCGTCTCCGGCAAGCGCATGGCCGAACTGATCGCCACCGGCCGCACGCCCGACCTCATCCACCCGTTTCGCCTGTCGCGCTTCTACGAGAACGACCTGGTGGGCGAGAAGGGGGCGGCGTCGGTGGGGCATTAGGGGTCAGTAGGTCAGTAGGTCAGTAGGTCAGTTACGCGGAGTCCGCATCCTCAGATGCGGACGGCTGGCCCAGGCTGATTCAATGCCACGATAGCTTTGCGGCTATTGGCCGTGATAACGGGAGAAAACCAAGTGATCCAGGTAGAGTGTCCCAACTGCGGCCTGCGCAACGCGAGCGAGTTCCGCTATGGCGGCGAGGTCAACCCCCGGCCGCCGCAACCGCTGGCCATTGGCGACGCCGAATGGACCGACTACATCTACATGCGCCGCAACGCCGCCGGCGTGCAGACCGAGTGGTGGTACCACCGCAATGGCTGTGGCACCTGGTTCCTGGCCGAGCGCGACACAAAGACAAATGCCGTTGTGCGGACTTACCTGTGGGGAAAGTGACAAGCGACGAGTGACGAGCGACGAACGACGAGCGACAAATGTCAACTGGCCCACTGACCCACTGACCTACTGACCTACTGACCCACTGGACACTGGACACTCCCCATGACCACCCGCCTCCCCCCCCGTTCCGGCGAGCTAATCGACCGCCAGCGCACAGTCGAGTTCACGTTCGACGGCCAGAGCTACACCGCCCACCCCGGCGACACCATCGCCTCGGCCCTGGTCGCGGCCGGCGTGGGCGTCTTCAGCCGTTCGTTCAAGTACCACCGGCCGCGCGGCCTGTTATGCTGCGCCGGCCACTGCCCCAACTGCCTCGTTCAGGTCGGCGCGGAGCCGAGCGTGCGCGCCTGCACCCGCCCGGTCGAGGCCGGTATGGCCGTCCACTCGCAAAACGCCTGGCCGTCGCTGGCGCGCGACGCGATGGCCCTGACCGGCCTGGCCGACCGCTTCCTGCCGGTGGGCTTCTACTACAAGGCCTTTGTTCACCCACCGGCGCTGTGGCCGGCCTATGAGAAAGTACTGCGCCACATGGCCGGCCTGGGCCGGGTCGACCCGGACACGCCGCCGGGCGACGACGACAAGCAGTACCTTCACACCGACGTAGCCGTCGTCGGCGCCGGCCCAGCCGGACTCAGCGCCGCGCGCGCCGCGGCCGAGAAGGGGCTGCGCGTCCTGCTCCTCGACGACAACCCGACCCTCGGCGGCCACCTGCGCTATGGCCCCGACCACCACCAACCGGTGCTGGAAGGGCTGCTGGCCGCCGTGCTGGCCGACCCGCGCATCACCGTCCTGACCGGCACGACCGTCCTGGGCGCGTTCGAGGAGAACTGGCTGGCCGCCGTCGGCCGGACGGCCGGACGGCAACGAACGCCTGTACAAGATTCGCGCCGCGTCCGTCGTCTACGCCACCGGGGCCATCGAGCAGCCGCTTCTGTTCGGCAACAACGACCTGCCGGGCATCATGCTAGGCAGCGCCGCGCAACGCCTGCTGCGCCTCTACGGCGTCGCGCCGGGCACGCGGGCCGTGGTCGTGACGGCTAACGAGGACGGCTGGGCCGTGGCCGCCGACTTGCTGGCGTCGGGCATCGCCGTAGCCGCCGTGGCCGACCTGCGCCCGCAATCGGCCGCCGAGCGGCGGTCGCTGCCCAGCGACATCCCCGTTCTCTGGGGCCACGCACCGCTGAAAGCCGAGGGCCGCCGCCGCGTGCGCGCGCTGACGCTGGCCCCCCTGGACGCCGCCGGCGCGCCCGACACGACGCGGGCGACGACCATCGCCTGCGACCTGGTCGCCGTCTCCGCCGGCTGGAGTCCGGCCAACGGCCTGCTCTATCAGGCGGGCGGGCGGCTGGCCTATGCTGACGAGCGGGCCGAATTCCTGCCCGGCGAACTGCCGCCGGGCATCTTCGCCGCCGGGCGCGTGGCCGGAACCCACGCCCTGGACTACGAACTGGCCGACGGGCGGCTGGCCGGGCAGCGCGCCGCCGCCTTTCTGGGCCGAGGTCAAGCGCCTGACGTGCTGACCGCGGCCAATCTGGCGGCGGCCAAAGCGGCCGAGCCGCCGCGCACGTTGCCCCCCCCGCCTCTGCCCGGCCACGAGAAGCGCTTCGTCTGCTATTGCGAGGACGTGACCGAGCACGACGTGGACATGGCCGTGGCTGAGGGGTACAACAGTATCGAACTCCTCAAGCGCTACAGCACCATCTCGATGGGGCCGTGCCAGGGCAAGATGTGCAGCCAGAACGCGCTGCACCTCTGCGCCCGGGCCAACGGCTGGACCATCCCGCAGACGGGCACGACCACCGCCCGCCCGCCGCTGACCCCCGTCTCGCTCGGCGCGCTGGCCGGGCAGCCCATGGAGCCGGTGCAGTTGACGCCGCTCCATGACTGGCACGCGGCCCACGGGGCGCGGATGATGGTCGCCGGGCTGTGGCTGCGGCCGGAGCATTACGGCGACGCCACGGCCGAAGTCCGCGCCGTGCGCAGCGCCGTCGGTCTGATTGACGTCAGCTCTCTGGGCAAGTTCCGCCTGGTCGGCCGCGGCGTCCCCGCCCTGCTCGACCGGCTCTACATCAATCGTTGGGATAACCTGGGCATCGGCCGCGTGCGCTATGGCGTCATGTGCAACGACGAGGGGGTTATCCTCGACGACGGCGTGACCGCCCGCGTGGCCGAGGCGGAGTGGTACATGACCACCACTTCCTCCGGCTCCGGGGCGATCTTCGAGTGGCTTCAGTGGTGGCTCCAGTCCGGTTGGGGGCAGGACATCCACGCCGTCAACGTCTCCGAGGTCAACGCCGCCTTCAACCTGGCCGGGCCGCGCGCCCGCGACGTACTGCGCCGCCTGACCGACGCCGACCTGTCCAACGACGCCTTCCCCTACATGCGCGTCCGCGACGCGGCCGTAGCCGGCGTGCCCTGTCGCCTGCTACGCATCGGCTTTACCGGCGAACTGTCGTATGAGATTCACTGTCCGGCCGGCACTGGGCGGCACGTCTGGGAGGCGGTGCTCGACGCCGGGCGCGAATACGGCATCCGCCCCTTCGGCGTCGAGGCCCAGCGCGTCCTGCGGCTGGAGAAGGGGCATCTGATCGTCGGCCAGGACACCGACGGCCTGACCGACCCCATCGCCGCCGACATGGAGCTGGCCGTCAAGCTGGACAAGGCCGACTTTCTGGGCCAACGGGCCATCGGCCGCGTCCAACGCCACCCGCCCCGGCAACGGCTGGTGGGCTTCAAGATGGTCGCGCCGGGCGTCGTGCCCGACGAGGGGCTGCAAATCGTCCGGCCGGGCAGCGATGGCCAGATGGAGATCATCGGCTGGATCACGTCCAGCCGCCACAGCCCGACGCTCAACGAGACCATCGGCCTGTGCTGGCTCGATAGCGACGTGGCCCGCCAGGCCGGGCAGACGTTCACCATTCGCCTGAACGGCCGCCTGGAGCCGGCGCGCGTCCACCACGGCCCGTTCTATGACCCGGAGGGGCAGCGGCTGCGGTCTTAACCGGCCGCGGGGAGGGGCAGCATGACCGCGATGAAACAAACACCGATTCATGAGAGCGCACCGCGGAGCGCGATGGCGGCCGAAGTCGCCGGCTGGCTTGTCGCCGCGCCCGTGTCGCTGCCGGCCGGGCTGCTCCTGGCCGACGAGTCCCACCGCGGCAAGGTCATGATCCACGGCCGCGCCGGCGAGCGGGCCGTGGAGTGGTTGGGGCTGGCGGCGCCGGTAGCCATCGGCCAAAGCACACGCGCCGGCGACGTGGCCGTCTACCGCCTGCGCGCCGATCAACTGTTCGTCAACACCGCGCCGGGGGGCGAAGGCGCGCTACTGGCCGCGCCGACCGCAGTCGACGGCGACATGATCACCATCACCGACGTCACCCACGGCCGCGCCCAGTTGCGCCTGACCGGCCCGCGGGCGGCCGAGTTGCTCAGCCGCCTCTGCGCCCTGGACTTCCACCCGGGGCACTTCCCCGATGGAACGGCGCAGACGACCAGTGTGGCCAAAACGACGCAACTGGTCATCCGCGAGGACGTGGATGGGGTGCTGTCCTATTCGCTGGTGGGCGCGCGGTCGCTGGGCGTCTATCTGTGGACGACAATCCAGGAGGCGGCGCGTCGCCTGTAGAAGTACCGTAGCCGAGGTCTTCTATAAATCGCCGGCGACTGTTTCCAGCGCCGCCCCTTGCCGCCGCAGCGACACAACGGCCAACTGATTGACCAGCAGCATGAGCAGCGACGAGAACACCAGAAACGGCCCCAACGCCTCCAGCCCAACGCGCGCGGCGATTGTCCCGGCCAGACCGGGCAGCACGGCCAGGCCGATACTGGCCGCGCTTGATTGCAGGCCAATGACGTTGCCCGCGTGGCGCGCGCCAACGCGCTGAGGAGTTTGAGCGGTCAAGGTCGGAAAGATAGCCGACAGCGACAGGCCCATGAGGGCGATGGCCACAAAGCCGATGGGGAGCGAGCGCACCAGCAGCAGAGCGGTCGCCAGCACCGTGCCCATCATGCTCAGCCGCAACAGCCGCGCCACGCCGATGCGCGCCGCGCCCGCCCCAAACACCACCCGCCCCGCGGTCAGCATGGCCCAGAAGACGCTGGTCATCGCTCCGGCCAGGTAGGCCGACGCCGCGCGCGCTTCGGTGAACCAGGTGTAGGTCCATTGCCCGGCCGTGCTTTCCACACCAGTGTAGAGTAGGAACAACAGGATGCTCAGCCAGACTATCGGCAGGCGCAACGTGGCCCGCATGGGGGCCGGGCGGGCCGACGGATCATCGGCCGTCGCGGGGCTGATGCTGCGAAAGGTCAGCGTGCGCACAACGGTTAGATAGAGGAGAGCCAGCCCTAAATGGACAAATGCGCCAATGGCATAGCCCAGCCGCCAACTCACACCCGTAGTGACGATGGCCGTCATCACCAGCGGCCCAATGCTCGCGCCAACGCCGAAGCTGGCGTGCATCCAGTTCATCGTGCGCACGGTGCGCGTGGCGGCGACGTAGATATTGAGCGTGGTGCTCATCATCCCGCCGGCCCACCCGCTTAGCAGGCCGAAGGCAACCAGGCTCCCCCAGCTCGGGGCCAGGACGTAGCCGACCAGGCCGGCTGTACTCAGCAGGTTCATGAGCAGCACGGCCCAGCCCACGCCGATCCGCGCCACGAGGGGCGCTGTCAGGACGCTGCCAAGAACGTACCCGATTGTGGAAACCATGAGTAAGGCCACCAGCGCATCCAGCGGCAGGCCGAAGGTGGCCCGGATGGAGGGCCAGGCCACGCCCAACATGCTGTTCACTGTCCCCATGGCGAAGAAGCAAGCAAAGGCCAGCAGCAGTGTGTAGCGCTGCCTGGCCGCAGCAAGAATTGTCATACGTGTCTGTACTCCAGAGCGCCGGCGCGACTTGCCCGCCGGCGACTCGGCCTAGTATACTGCTTCCCAACCAAGGGGGACATCGTGAATCAAGAGCGACTGGGTGACACACGCCTTTCCGTAACGCCGATGGGCCTGGGGCTGGCCGCGCTGGGCCGGCCGGGCTACATCAATCTGGGCCACGCCGCCGACCTGGGCCACGACACCGACGTCGCAGCCATGGCCGCCCACGCCCACAGCGTGCTCGACGCCGCCTGGGCCGCCGGCATCCGCTACTTCGACGCCGCCCGCTCCTACGGCCGCGCCGAGGAGTTCCTGGGCGACTGGCTACGGTCGCGGGGCATTGCGCCGGGCGAGGTGGTCGTCGGCTCCAAGTGGGGCTACACCTACACCGCCGGCTGGCGGGTGACGGCCGACAAGCACGAGGTCAAAGATCACAGCCTACCCGTCCTGCGCCGGCAGATGGGCGAAAGCCGCGACCGGCTGGGCGACTACCTGAAGCTCTATCAGGTTCACTCGGCTACGCTCGACAGTGGCGTGCTCGACAACGCCGAGGTGCTGGGCGAGTTGGCCCGCTTGCGCGACGAGGGGCTGGTCATCGGCCTCTCGCTGAGCGGCCCCAACCAGGCCGAGACGTTGCGGCGCGCTCTGGCCATCGACAGCGGCGGCGCGCCCCTGTTCCGCGAGGTGCAGGTGACGTGGAACCTGCTGGCCCAGGAGGCCGGGCCGGCGCTGGCCGAGGCCCACGCGCGCGGCATGGGGGTGATCGTCAAGGAGGCGCTGGCCAACGGCCGCCTGACTGACCGCAATGACGCGCCGGAGTTCGCCGCCGCGCGCCGCCTGCTGGGCGAGGCGGCCAACGAGGCCGGCGTCGCCCTCGACACGCTGGCCCTGGCCGCGGCGCTGGCCCAGCCGTGGGCCGGCGTCGTCCTCAGCGGCGCGGCGCGGGGCGACCATCTGGCGTCGAACGTGGCTGCGGTGGAGTTGGCCGCCGCGCAACCCACCTGGCTCGCCGAGTGGTGGCCGCGCCTGCGCGCCCTGGCCGAACCGCCGGAGACGTACTGGCGCACGCGGGCCGCTCTGCCTTGGAACTAGACGGCTAGGGCTGGGGGCTTTCGCCGGCCGGTGGCGGTGGTTCGGGCGTCTTGCCCGGCGGGCGCTGGTAGGTCGGCCGTTGGGCGGTGGGCAATGGGCCTTCGCGCGTGCTCACCCCGGTGGGTACCACATCGTAGTGCTGGGCGTTGTCCGTCCGCTCGACCTTGCTCACCGAACGCGCCTTGGCCAGAATTTGCGGCGAGACTTCGGCGTCGGTCAAATCCACCTCGGTCAGATCGGCCCCGGTCAGATTGGCGTTATTGAGATTGGCCCAGCGTAGATTGGCTTTGCTCAGATCGGCGCGACTCAGGTCGGCGTCGCCCAGGATGGCCCCGCGCAGAATGGCCCCGCGCAGCATCGCCCCTTTCAGTTGAGCGCCGCGCATGTCGGCCCCGCTGAGGCCGGCCTCCTCTAGATTAGTGCGGTTCAGCGTGGCCCGGTTGAGATTGGCGATGCTCAGATTGGCGCGGCTCAGGTCGCTGCCGGTCAGGTCGGCCCCGCTGAGAGCCACACGGCCCATGATGGCGTCACGCAGGTTGGCGTTGGTCAGGATGGCCTGATTCATCACCGCGCCGCGCAGATTGGCCAGATTGAGGTTGGCCTCGCGCAACTCGGCGTCGGTCAGGTCGGCCTCGCTCAGAATGGCCGCGCCGAAGACGGACTCGTTCAGCCGCGCCCCGACCAGCGACGCTCCGGCCAGGTTGGCTCCACTGAAGTCAGTGGCCGTCGCCTGGACGCGGGTCAACGTCGCCTTGCTCAAGTTGGCCAGGCTCAGGTTTGCGCCGTCGAGGATGGCCTCAGTCAGCGTCGCCCCGTTGAGGCGCGCCCCTTTCAGGTTGGCTCCGCTCAGGTCAGCCCCAGTCAAGTCGGCCCCGGAGAGATTGGCCTCGCTCAGGTCGGCGTCGCGCAAATTGCTGGCGACGAGCGACGCCTTAGTGAGGATGGCCCCATGCAGTTGCGCCCCGGTCAGCAGGGCGTCGCGCAGCGTGGCCCCGCGCAAATAAGACTCCGCCAGGTTAGCCCGGCTCAGGTCGGCCCGCTCCAGTTGCGCCTCGCGCAGGTCGGAACCGGGCATGTCGGCCTCCACCAACCGCGCCCCGCGCAGATCGACATTGCGCAGACTGACCCCGGCCATGTGGACGTGGGAGAGGTCCGACGCGCTCAGGTCGGCGGCCTGTAGATCAACGGCCGGCTGCTCGGCGCTCAGCAGCGACGACTCATAGAGGAAACGCACAATCTGGCCGCGGCCGTCGCCGTCCAACTGGCGCAGGGTGGTCAACGTGTGGGCGCGGGCGGCGCGGGCCACTTCGTCGTCGGGCGCGGCCCCGCGCAGATTGCGGCTCAGCAGCAGATCGGTCAGGCGGTCGTAGTAGCCGTCGACCAGCGCCCGCTCATCGCGCAGGCGGGCCATCTCCATCTGCGTCCCCTTCCAGGTGTTGGCCAGCCAGACGACCGCGCCGATGAGCAGCAGGGGAATGAGCAACAGGTTCAGCCCGTTGAGCAGCGCCAGCGACCCCCGCTGCTGGGCCACGAACTGGACGCCTAGAAACAACAGGACGAGCAAGATGACGAGAACCACCACGGCCAACGCCGTCCGCACCGACGATGAGCGGATATAGCGATAGGCGCGGATGAACGTCTGATTGAACGACTCAGCCATAACCATTACACCTTAGTTCAGCGTGACCCACTCATCGAGCAAGTCCTTCATACCGTCGCGGATGACCTGCGCGTCGGCCGCCTGGGGCGCTAACTGAAGATAGACGTCCAGGTAGTGGGCGGCCTGGGGCAGCCGGCGCTGTTGATAGTAGACCAGGCCCAGATCGCGCACGTGCTCGGCCACATTGGGCTGCGTCTGGCGCAACAGGCGGATGACGGCCGCGGCCCGACTCCACGCCCCAGACTGGACGTAGCTGGTGCGCAGATTGTGGAGCATTCGGGCCAGCGTTTCGCGCGGCGGCAGCGGCGCGAACCAGCCCGCCTCCAGCGGCCCTTCGTAGCCGATGGCCAACCGGATCAACTCGGCGCAGTCCGTCAGGTCGAGGCGACGGCCGCCGTGAAACGGATCGAGCCACACCGCCGCCGCCGGGCTGTGGATGCCGACGATGTAGTGCCCCGGCAGGCCGATGCCGTAGGCGGGCAGGCCCAACCGGTGGGCGACGTCTACGTAGATGATCGACAGGGTAATGGGGATGCCCAGTCGCCGGTCGAGCACCTCGTTCAAGAAGCTGTTGCGCGGGTCGCCGTAGGCCGCGGCGTTGCCGCGAAAGCCGCTTTCGACGAAGAGGAAACGCGCCAACTGCTCGGCCTGGGCCACGACCGGCCGGTCGAAGTCGATGCGCTCGGCGGCCGACTCGGATAGATCGTGCAGGGCGGCCATGTAGCCGGCCACGTCCAGTTGTGGATAGGCGATGGCCCGCGCCAGGTGCAGCGCCGCGCGGGGCACGTTCAACTCGGCCAGGCGCAACTCATCTTGGAATACCCATTCCGTCATGGCGTCCATTATGGGACATTCCCGGCCGTTTGCCAACGTCGAATTGACTCCGTGCTATAATCGTTCGCCTATGTACGTGGAAATCCACCTGGGCGACATTGTTCGCCTGCGCAAGAAGCACCCCTGCGGCAGCGACGAATGGGAAGTCGTTCGCCTGGGGGCCGACATCGGCCTCGTCTGCCGCGGCTGCCGGCGGCGCATCCTGTTGCCACGTGGTGACTTCAATAAGCAACTGAAAGCCATCATTACTCCCGCCCCCCGACCCGACTAGATGATCGCCATTTTTGCCGCTCTGCACGTGGCCGCCGTCGTCGGGCTGGCTCTCTACGGCTGGCTTGGCTTCGTCACCCTCTGGCTCTATCTGCGCCATCGCCGCGCCACGCCCGCTTGCCCGCCTGCGCCGGTCGATTGGCCGCGGGTGACGGTGCAACTGCCGGTCTATAATGAGCGCGAGGTCGTCACCCGGCTGCTGGACGCGGCCGCGGCCCTCGACTACCCGCGCGACCGGCTGCAAATCCAACTACTGGACGACTCCACCGACGACACGACTGGGCTGGCCGCCGCCTGGGTCGCCCGCCGGCGCGCCGCCGGGCTAGACGTGGCCTTGCTGCACCGCGACAACCGGCAAGGGTTCAAGGCCGGGGCGTTGGCCGCCGGGCTGGAACAGGCCGGCGGCGAGTTCGTGGCCATTTTCGATGCCGATTTTGTCCCCGCCCCTTCGTTCCTGCGCCGGACGATCCCGTTCTTGCTGGCCGATCCCCGCCTGGGGGCAGTTCAGGCGCGCTGGGGCCACCTCAACGCCGCCGACTCGTCGCTGACCAGCGCGCAGGCCATCGCCCTGGACAAGCACTTCGCCGTGGAGCAGCTCGTGCGCCACCGCGCCGACTGCTTCCCCAAGTTCAACGGCTCGGCCGGCGTCTGGCGGCGGGCGTGCATCGCCGATGCCGGCGGCTGGCAGGCCGACACGCTGTGCGAAGACCTGTGCCTCAGCACGCGGGCGGTGCTGGCCGGCTGGCGCTTCCACTTCGCTAACGACGTCGTCGCCCCGGCCGAACTGCCGACGACAATCCTGGCCTACAAGAATCAGCAGGCGCGCTGGGCCATGGGCGCGACGCAATGCCTGACCAAGTACGCCGCCCCCATCTGGCGCGCGCCCAACCACTCGCTACTGGCCCGGCTCTACGCCTTGCTCTCCATGTCGGCCTATAGCACCCACCTGTTGCTGCTGCTGCTGTTGCTCGTCCAATTCCCGCTGTTGCTGAGCCACTACCGCTTTTCACCGTGGATGATCGCCTTCAGCGTCACCGGCCTGGGGCAGCCCATCCTGTTTGTCCTGGCCCAGCAGGTGCTGCACCGCGATTGGCGGCGGCGGGTGCGCCATCTGCCCGCCCTGCTGCTGCTGGCCGTGGGCACCGCGCCCAGCAATGGCTGGGCCGTCCTGCGGGCGCTGTTCGGCCGCCGCTCCCCCTTTCTGCGCACGCCCAAGGGCGCGCGCCACAGCTACCACCTGAACGCCGGGCGGATGGTGTGGGTTGAGGCGGCCCTGGCGCTCTACTCGGCGGCTGTTCTGCTGCTGGCCGTCACGACCGGCAACACCGGCGCGGTGTTCTTGCCGCTGCTGGGGCTGTTAGGTTTCGGCTACGTGGCCGCCCAGGCCTGGCGCGAGGGGCGCGCCGCGACCAGGTAAGCCAGTTCATTACCATTTATTCGCGACAACTTCATATTTCTAACATCGAGCATAAGATTTTCAATCTACGTATTGACATTCCTCATACGCGGATGTATTATGCTGACATCTGATAGCATTTTTGCTATCGGAGTCAATAATCTTAATGTCGCGCGAAACGAAATGAACCCTGTCATTGGCCAATGTCCCATCTGTGGTAACCACCTGCACGTCACGCGGCTGCAATGCCGCAACTGTGACACCACTATCGACGGCCACTTCACTCTTGGCCGCCTCTACCAACTCAGCCCCGAGCAACTGGAGTTCGTCGAGACCTTCCTGCGCTGCGAGGGCAAGATCAACCGTGTCGAACAGGAGATCGGACTGTCATACCCCGCCGTGCGCGCCCGTCTCAACGACGTCATTCGCGCCCTGGGGTATGAGGTCGGCGAAACCGCGCCGGCCGGCCGCGGCGCGTCCGAAGAGGTGCGCCGCGAAGTGTTGAGCGAACTGCGGGCGGGCAAACTGTCGGCCGAAGAGGCGCTGCAAATCCTGCGCGGCGACAGCGACTAGCGGCCCGCGGCTCATAGAGCGTTCGGGTGGGTCAGTGGCCCGCCCCCAAGGAGACCAGTCAAGATGAACACAGCCGAACGAGCGGAGATTCTGGACAGATTGGCCACGGGGCAGATTAGCGCCGCCGAGGCCCTGCGTCTGCTGGAAGGACAGGCCCAGCCGCAGCCGGTCGAAACGCTCAAAGCAGAGGCGCGGGCGGCGGCCGATGAGATTCCCATTGAGGAGCTAAAGGCCGAACAGCCTAAAGTCGAAGTACTCAAAGTGGACCTGGCCGAAGAATCGGCCGGCTACAAAAAGGCGACCAACGGCGACGTAGCCGTCGCTGATGGCAAGCCGCGCTGGCTCAAGATTCGCGTCCGCGACCGGGCCAGCGGCAACAACAAGGTCAGCGTCACTCTGCCCATCGGCCTGGTTAGCTTCGGTCTGGGCATCGCCCGGCACTTCGGCGCTGACATGGGCGGTATGGGCACTGACGAGCTGTTGTCCGTGTTGAAGACGGAGCAGCGCGGCACGCTGGTCGAGGTCATGGACGAAGAGGACGACGAACAGGTTTTGATCTATGTGGAGTAAGGCAGACGACATGAACAAAGAGCGAATTGAGACAGGCAAAGCGCCGCAACTCCTCATCGGCGCGTGCGACGGCGACCTGATCATCCGCGGCGGTAGCGAGCCGACGCTCCACGTGCGCGGCGAGTATACGACCGAGGAGACGGCCGAGGGGTATCGCCTGAGCGGCCGGGGCGATCTACGAATCATCGTCCCCGCCGCGGCCGGCGTGCGCGTGGATGAGGTCAGCGGCAATCTGATCGTCAAAGGCCTGGCCGGTGCGTGCGAGATCGGCCGCGTCTACGGCGACGCCATCCTGACCGAAGCCGGCCCGGCGCGCCTCGAAGCCATCCACGGCGATTTGACAGCCCGCGCCACGCAGTCGCTGGCCGTGGGCGAGGTTCATGGCGATGCCGACGCGCGCCGGACGGGCGGCCTGGCGCTGCGCGCGGTCTATGGCGACTGCACCGCGCGCTCCGTTAGCGGCCCGGTGACAATCGAAGAGGTCTCCGGCAACATTGACCTGCGCGGCATCGAGGGGGACGTGGCCATCGGCCGCGGCCACGGCGCGGCCAACGTGGCCTACGCCAAAGGGCAAGTCACCCTGGGCGGCGTGGATGGCGACATCCGGCTGCGCGGCGCGCTGTCGCCGGGCAACCACGCCCTGGCCGCCCGCGGCGACATCGTTGTGCGCTGGCCGGCCAACGCGCCGCTCAATCTGGTGGCCGCCGGGCGCAGTATCGACAACCGCCTGCCGCTGGAAGATATCGTCGAGAAGGGCGGCCGGCTGACGGCCCGCCTGGGGGCGGGCGAAACCTATCTGACGCTGTCGGCCGACGGCCGCGTCATCCTCAAGGAAGCCGACCCGGACGAGAAGTGGGAGTTCGGCCCGGAGGGCGAGGAGTTCGAGTTCGAGGCCGTCGTCGGCGGGCTGGGGCTGGAGAACATCGCCGCCCGAATCGAGGCCGAGGTCAACAGCCACCTGGCGCGCGTCGCCCAGGACTTCGAGACGCGCTTTGGCCCGGAGTTCGGCCAGCGCATGGCCGAGAAGGCCGCGCGCCAGGCGGAGCGGGCCGCCGAACGGGCCGAGCGCGCCGGCGAACGCGCCCGCCGCAAGGGAGAGTGGCGCGGCCGTACCCCCGTGGCCGATGCGCCGCCCCCTGCGGCCGCGGCGCGGCGCACTGCCTCGCCCGAAGAGCAGATGAAGATCCTCAAAATGGTCGAGACGGGGGCCATTACCCCCGAAGATGCCGGCATGTTGCTGGAGGCCCTGGAGGGTTAAGCCGTGACGTTGGCTCTCGTCTCGCAGCCGCATTACAATAGGGTAGCAACCGGCTTTCCAGTGGGAAGCGCGGTTCCCTGGCTGCTGAGACGAGAGCACACACGAATGGCTATAACAGTCGCCGACACGCGGGCAAGGGATGGGCTGCGGCCCATCGACATGTCCCGCGACGTGCCCCAGATTATCGAACTGCTCAAGCTGGTGTTCGGCGAAGCGCTGGAACTCGACGACCAGCAGTTGCTGGGCGATGACGTCGGCGCGCAGCTCAGCAGCCTGTTCTACCGCCTGAACCCGGCCACCTCGCGCCTGGCCAACGGCTTCGTCTGGCTGGCCGAGGGGCGCATCGTGGGCAACGTCACGCTGTTGCCGACAAAGGCCTGGGATCGCTTCCTGGTGGCCAACGTCGCCGTCCATCCCAACTACCGCCGGCAGGGGATTGCCCGAGCCATGATGCACGCGGTCACGTCGGCGGTCAAGACGCGTGGCGGCCGGGCCATCCTGCTGCAAGTGGTCAAGGATAACCACTCGGCCATCGACCTCTACCGCTCGCTGGGCTACGTTGGCCTGGGCCACATGTCCAGTTGGTACTGCTCGACCTCGCGCCTGCGCCGGCTCGATTCGCCCGGCGGCGACCTGGCGATCGACATTCGCCCTCTGCCCGCCCGCCGTTGGCGCGAGGCCTACACCCTGGATACGGCCTGCGTGCCGCCCGACCTCAACTGGCCCGAACCACTGCGCCCCGACGCCTACCGCCAGACGCTGTGGCAGCGCCTGGGCGACTTCATGAACAGCCGGCTGTTCGAGACCTGGGCCGTGGCCGACAGCCGCGATCACCTGGTCGGGCTGACGACCATCACCGGCCAGTGGGGACGGCCGCACCTGGTGACGTTGCGCGTCCATCCCAACCACGCCGGGCGGCTGGAGCGGCCGTTGCTGGCCAAAGTTGTGCGCCGGCTGCAAAACCTGCCGCGCCGCAACGTGCGCATTGACCATCCCGACGACGACACCGTCGCCAATACGCTGCTGGCCGAAGCCAACTTTGCCGTCCAGCGCACACTGACCCACATGCGCCTCGACTTATCGCGCTAGTGGGCAAGGGGAGAGACACTATGGCTACCACCGAGGAACGCCTGCAAATTCTGAAGATGATCGAAGAGGGCAAGATCAGCGCCGCCGAGGGCGCCGAACTGCTGCGCGCCCTGGACACCAAGGGCGAACGTGGCCCGACCCTGGAGCCGATGAAGGGCACCAGCAACCCACGCTGGTTCCGCGTCCGCGTCACCGACGTGCAGACCGGGCGCAACAAGGTCAACGTCAACATCCCCATGGGGCTGGTCAACGTGGGCATCAAGATGGGCGCGCGCTTTGCGCCGCAGATCGAGGGCAAAGAGCTGAACACCATCATGGAGGCCGTGCGCAGCGGCCAACTAGGCAAAGTGATCGACATCGTTGATACCGATGATGGCGAGCGGGTCGAGATCTTCGTCGAATAGCCCAGGTGTCAACCGGTGCGCTGTTGACGCGCCGGTTGACACGCGCTCTCGCCTATGCTAGACTGTTTCTGGCCCAAGGGCTAAATCACTCGCGGAGGTGCATACGATGCAAGCCAACCTAAATGTCATTGATCAACCGGTTGCTCGGCGCGTCAGCACGTCCGCGTCCCCCCGCTAGTTCCTCCGATTTCGATCGTCAATCGAACACAGCGGTCGCGGACGGCACATTGCCGTTCTGTTGACGCGCCGCCGGGCAGGCTGTAATGCCGGCCCGCTGCTGCTATGCCTGGGCTTATGGCCAGGGCATCGACTGTTTTGCTGTGAAGATTGACTCGAAATCACAAGATGGATAAGTACGACGCTTACGAAAAGTATCAGGAGTTCGACGAACAGTACCCCAGGCAACCCGGCGCTAATCGCTATGCGAAGCCGAAGCCCGGCAAGAAGAAGCCCAAGCCGGCCGAACTCCAGGCCCAACTGAGCGACTTCGACGACAACATCGCCGCCTGGGTGCCCAGCTACGCCGCCGCCCTCGACCCGCGCCACTACGAACGCCAATGGCTCATCGAGTCCATTGGCCCGTTCTACCGCGATAACGTCGTCACCGACGTCACCCGGCGCGTGAAGGGCGGCAAGGAGGCTAACGTCTACTGCTGCACGGCCCACCCGGCCACCGGCCTGGAGTTGATCGCCGCCAAGCTCTACCGGCCGCGCATCCTGCGCACGCTGAAGAACGATGCCGTGTACAAGGCCGGCCGCCAGTTGCGCGGCGAAGACGGCAAGCTGATGAAGGGCCGCCGCGAGAAGTTGGCCCTGCTCCAGAAGACCACCTTCGGCAAGCAACTGGACACGACGTGGTGGATCGGCAACGAGTTCAGCACGCAGCAGGCGCTCTTCGAGGCCGGCGCGGCCGTCCCCCGCCCCATCGGCCACAACGGCAACACCATCCTGATGGAGTACATCGGCGATGAGAACATGGCTGCCCCGGCGCTGATCGATAGCGCGCCGGAGCGCGGCGAGGCGGCCGATCTCTTCGACGAGATCCTCCACAACGTGCGGCTGATGCTACGGCTACATCGCATTCACGGCGACCTGTCGCCCTACAACATCCTGCATTGGAACGGCAGCGCGGTCATCATCGACTTCCCGCAGATGGTTGACGCGCGGACGAACCCCCACGCCTACGACCTGCTGCGGCGCGACCTGGCCCGCGTCTGCGCCTACTTTGCCCGCTTCGGCGTCCGCGCCGACGCGGAGGAGATTGCCCGCGACATGTGGCTGCCCTACATGGGCGCGCTGCCCTAGACGTGGCCGCCAAGTCGAGGATAATGGCGCTGCCGGCCGCCGTCGGCCGGCAGCCCATTCTATCGTTCAAAGGAGTGACGATTGGCAGTCAGCACCAAAGGCAAACGCAAAGTGAACGTGTTGGGGCGGCAGTACCTGTGGTACGTGCAGGACGGCGAGCGCGCGGCCGTGCCTGAACAGGGCTTCGTCGCCGACAGCGAGCCGGAGCGCTACCTCCACATCATCTCCAGCAACAAGCGCTTCATCGTCCACTACCGGCTGCCCAGGCCAGGCGACAAGGCCACCAGCCTAACCGTCGAAGGGCCGGACTTCCCGCGCCAGCCGGGCGCGCGCCGGGTCGAAGTGCCCCGCTGGCGGCACGACAGCAACCCCTACCCGACGGCCGACTTCGTGCGCCGGCTCATCGGCTGGTGCCTGGGACTGGAAGAGAGTTAGCGACAGCAACCACTGAAACCGCACAGGACAAAAGCAAAATCTGTGAAATCTGCGTAATCTGTGGTTTCTTCCTGTCTTTCTCGCGCGACTTGCCGCCGCCGGCTGCGTACTGTGTCACAAGATGAACGACACACAACAACAAAGATTGCAAGCTGCCGGCGTGGGGGCCAAGCGCCTGCTGCAACCGCTCCTCGTTTTTGTGGCGCTGATGTGGCTGGTGGAGATCTTCGACTGGCTGCTGTTCAACGGCGCGCTTGACGGGCTGGGCATCTTGCCGCGGCAGGTGGCCGGCCTGCGCGGCATCCCCCTGGCCCCGCTGCTCCACGGCAGCTTCGGCCATCTCATCGCCAACACCCTGCCCTTCCTGGCCCTCGGCGCCCTGGTACGGCTGCGCCACAGCCGGCAGTTCGTGACGGTGTCGCTGATCGTCATCGCCGTCAGCGGTCTGGGTACGTGGCTGTTCGCCCCGCCCCACACCGTCCACATCGGGGCCAGCGGGCTAATCTTCGGTTACTTCGCCTTCCTGCTGGTAGCCGCCTACTACGAGCGCAGTCCGGGGGCGTTGGGTCTGGCGCTGCTGGTCATCGTCTTCTACGGCGGCCTGCTGTGGGGCGCGCTGCCGCAGGGCAACAACATCTCCTGGCAGGGGCATCTCTTCGGGCTGATCGGCGGCGCGCTGGCAGCCTACGCCGTGGCCCCGCGGCGCATCCAGATCAAGATCGATCCGCAGTAGCGGCTCAGTCGGTGGTGATCGGCAGCCCGGCGGCGGCGGCGTTGCGCTCGAACTGGCGCTGGCCGATGGCCGCCAGGCCGATGCTGAGCACGTAGAGGGCCGACAGGGGGGCCATTGTCAGCAGCATCGTCACCGGATCAATCGACGGGGTGATGATGGCCGACAGAATGGCGATGGCCACCACGGCCACGCGCCACTGCTCGCGCAACGTCCGCGACGTGACCACGCCCAGCCGGGCCACGAAGTAGATGACGATGGGCATCTGGAAGCCGAGGCCGATCCACAGCAGCAGACGGGTGATGAAGCCGATGTACTCGTCGCCCGTCCACTCCGTAGCGAAGACCTCGGTCATGAAGTTGGCCAGGAAGTAGATGGCGGCGGGGGCCAGCACGAACCAGGCAAAGGCGATACCCAACCCAAACAGCAGCAGCCCGGCGGGGATGAAGATGTAGACGTAGCGCCGCTCCTGCTTGCTCAGCCCCGGCTGGATGAACCGCCATATCTCCAGCAGGATGATGGGCATGGCCAGGATGATGCCCGCCAGCAGGGCCACCCGGAAGTAGGTCTCGATGCCCTCCGTCGGCCGCAGCGTTTGCAGCGTCGCCCCTTCCGGCCGGCTTTGGGCGTAGGGGGTCAGCAGGAACTCCAGCAGGCGCGAGGCAAAGGCGAAGCTCAGGGCGGTGGTGATCAGAATGGCGATGCCGGCGCGCATGACGTGCACGCGCAGCTCGTTCAGATGCCCCAGGATGGACATGACCGGCCCTTCGACATCGGGCGGGGGCAGGGTGGCGCGTTCGTCGCTGGTCATGGCTAGTCGGGGTCGTCGGCTACGTCGAGCCGCTGGGGCAGCTTGATAGCGGCGGGCGTGGCCGCGCCGTTGGCCGGTTGCGGGGCCGGTTGCGGTTGGGCGGGGCCCGGCTCCGGGAAGAGGCTAGGCGGGCGGTGGACGGGCGCGGCCGATGGCTCGGCCCTCGGCGGGGGTGCGCTGCGTGCGGCGGCCAGCAAATTGGGCGGCATAATGGCGTTCTGGGCGTCCTTCAGTTCGCGCATGACCTGCTTGCCCTCGGCTGCCGTGCTGCCGGCGATGGTCAGCACTTCGGAACGCAACTCGGCCACCTGGCGGCGCAACTGCTGCAACTCATCGATGGTGTCGCGCAACTGGCCGTCAGAGTCGGCCGAGTCCAATTCGGCGCTAAGCTGGCGCAGAAAGGCGCGCGACACCGACTGGAGGCGCGCCGTCATGTGGCCCGCCGCCCGCGCAAAGCGAACGATCCGCTCCGGCCCCATGAGCATCCCGGCCAGAACGGCGATGAGAATCAGTTCCGGCAGGCCGATGCCGAATACGCTGTCCATCGGCGTAAATAAAGGTTAGGCTTGTGTGTCGCTGTTCGTTTCGGGCTTCTTCTCCGCGGCGTCCTTGCCCGGTTCGTCCTGGCCTTCCTGGACGCCCTGACGAAACGCGGAGACGCCTTTGCCAAGCTCGCCGCCGACGCGTGCGATACGGCCGACGCCGAAGATCAACAACACAATCGCCAAAATGATCAACCACTCCCATCCACCGGGTAGCATAACGCTTTACTCCTTGTCTTTCGACAATACACGTACCTGGACTTGATTATACCACCAATCCGCGCCGCTTCTCTGCGCTAATCAGCGCTTCATTTACGTACGCGAACTGGTGACAACACGTATGGGTCAGGGACAACTGACACTGATCTCGCGGAAGTTGAGGAACCACGCCGGCAAGGTGGCGAAGCGGTCGCGCGGCTCGTCCAGGCGGCCGATCTCCGCCTGCTGCACCGTGTCGCTGAGCACGTAGCTGGTCACGTGGCGATAGAGAGCCAGGGCGGGCAGGTCGGCGTCGAACTGGCGCAGGAAGGCTTCGTGGTAGACGGTGCGCTCGTTCTGCGGCAACGTCTGGCGGGCCGCCTCCAGCGCTTCACTGGCCCGCCGGTTGTTCCAGGCGGCGTAGTTCTGGCCGCGCACAATCGCCTCCTGGCTCCAAAAGTCGTAGAGGTCGGGGTCGGCCGACGGGGCGATCTCCAGCAGGGCCGCGTCGAAGCTGCGGCTGCCGAGCAGTTGATGTAGCTCCGGCAGATCGGTGGCCAGCGTCAACTGCGCGTCAATGCCCAGCGCCGCCCACTGCCGGACGACTTCCTCGGCCACGGCGCGCTGCTCCGCTTCGTCCAGGGCCACCACACGCAGCGCCAATGGCGCGCCCTCGCGCGCCCGCCGGCCGCCCTCGCCCACCACCCAGCCGGCGGTGTCGAGCAGAGCCGTGGCCGTTTCCGGTTGATAGGTGTAGGCGGTCATCAGGTCGGGCCGCGCCGCCCACGTGCCCGGCAGGAACGGCCCATCGAAGGCCACGCCCTGCCCGTTGAGCACCGTGTCGATCAGCCCGATGCGATCCAGCCCATAGGCCAGCGCCTGACGCACCTCTTTGGCGCGGACGGCCGCCGCGCCCGTCTCGCCCAGATTGAAGAAGAGCGCCGAGTAGCGCGGGGCCAGCGACGTAAACAGACGCGTGCCATCGGTGGCCAGTACCTCCGGCATCAGCCCGGCCGGCAAACCATCGGCCGCGTGCACCTCACCGGCGCGGAAGGCGGCCAGCAAGGCAGCATCGTCGGCGAAGAAGCGGAACTCGATGTCGCTGAGTTGGGTGCCTTCGCGCCAATACGTCGGGTTGGGCGTCAGGCGCAGCCGGTCGCCGTTCTGCCACGCCTGCCCCGGCTGGACCATGAACGGCCCCGTGCCGATTGGAGCGCGGTTGAAGGCCGTCGTCGCCAGGTCGGCCGCGGCCACGTCGCCCAACAGGTGGGCGGGCAGGATACCGCGGGCCGTGGCGGTGATGAACGGGGCGTAGGGTTGAGTCAGAGTGAATTGGATCTGCTGCGCGTCGATGACCTCGATGGTCACCGCCTGCCACAGTTGGCGCAAGGCGGCCGGGCCGGGGAACGCCTCGTCTTGCATCAGCCCATAGGTGAAGGCCACGTCCTGGGCCGTCACCGGCTCGCCGTCGTGCCAGGTCAGCCCCTCGCGCAGGGTGAAGGTCAGCGTCAGGCCGTCTTCACTAGTGACCCACGACTCAGCCAACGCCGGCGCGACTGTGCCATCGGCCTCGGTGCGCACCAGGCCGTCGAAGACCAGCCCACTCAGTTGGCGGTCGACGGGGTAGGGATCGCTTAGCAGCGGATTGAGGGATAGCGGCCGGCCGACGATGCCCTCGATGAACGTGCCGCCGGCGGCAGGCACGACGGCCGTGCACAGCGCCGCCGACTGAACCTGGTACGACAGCAGCATCAGCACCAGGGCCAGCCCCACCAGCGCCAGCAACGTCTGCCAGCGAATATCGGGTTTCATCAACGCCGGGAAGCCTCGCCCGGCCAACCTCCGCCTAGCTGACCTGCCCCCAGGCCAGGAAGGCCAGCAGGGTGTTCAGGAAGAACAGGACAGAGACGGCGATGGTCAGACGGTGCAGAACCGACTCGACGCCGCGCCGCGTGCGGAACGCGCCGCTATCGCCGCCACCGCCGAGAAAACCGCCGAGGTCCTGGCCTTTGGCCTGTAGCAAGACGAGCGCGGTCAGGGCCACGCCGAGGATGATCTCAATAATGCTCAAATAGGGCGCCCAGGGCTGCAAATTCATGGTAGTTCCAGTCTAATCCTTGTCAATACTCCGGTCGAGCCGGGCTGATTCGCTTACCGAACGTGGAATTATAGCCGAGAGCGGCGCGGCCGTCGAATCGCCAAGCCAGAACTTATCTGCCGTTTGACTAATCGTTTGCGCGCGGCCATGATTGCCGCCCCCTACCCCTGTGGTACACTCCGATTCTATCGCGCGGGCCGCTTGTCGCTTGGCCGCGCCGGGATTGCCTTGTGATCGAGTTCAAACAAGTCACCAAGAACTACTACAAACTGACCGCGCTGCGCGACGTGTCGCTGACCATCCCGCGAGGTGAGGTGCTGGGCCTGCTAGGGCCAAACGGCGCGGGCAAGACGACCCTCATCAAGCTCATCGCCGGGATCATCACCCCGACACAGGGCGAGATTGTGCCCGCCAACGGCCGCGCCGCCTGGCCGACCATCGGCTATAAGCCGGAGCGGCTGGTCTTCCCCAACCAACTGGCCGTCAGCCAATACCTGGAGATGGTCGCCGGGCTGTGCAACGTTGACCGCGCCCAAACCGACACCGTTGTGCTGGAGAGTCTGGCCCGCGTCAACCTGCTGGCCGCGGCCAACAAGCAGATCAAGACGCTGTCCAAGGGCATGCGCCAGCGGCTCGGCCTGGCCCAGGCGCTCATCGGCGACCCCGACCTGCTGCTGCTCGATGAGCCGAGCAGCGGCCTCGACCCGGAGGGGCAGGAGGAGATTCAGAGCTACATCGAAGAGCTGCGCGCCGCGGGCAAGACCATTCTCATGTCCACCCACCAGTTGCCGGAGGTGACGCGGGTGTGCACCTACCTGGTCATTCTCAAGGATGGCGAGGTGCTCTATCGCAATCCGATGGCCGAGGCGCTGACGCTGCAACCCCACGTGGCCATTCAGGTCGACCGGCCGCTCGATGCCGCCCGCCCGCTGCTGACTCAGATCCATCCCGACATCGCCATCGAGGGCAACGAAGTGATCCTGCGCAACGAGTCGATCGCCATGCGCCGCCAAATCCTGTCCGTCCTTATCAATCAGGGCTACGACATCATCCGCGTCGAACAGCGGCGCGTGACCCTGGCCGAACTTTACGCCGAGGCTGTGCAATGATGCAGCGCGTCTGGATTCTCACCGTCTACTTTACCAAGAGCCTCTTCTTCTCGCTGACCGGCCTTATCCTGCTCATCCTCAGCCTGGTCTACTGGGTCATCTTCTTCCCGCCAGGGCAGGGCACGCCGGACGTGGAGAACTACATTATCCTCATTGCCGCCTTCGGCGCGGCGGCCACGTTTGTGGCGGCGCTATCGCTCAGCGGGCGCGCCAGCCGTCTGGAGAACTACCCTCTGCTAGTGCGGTTGCCCAGCCGGGTGGAGTACCTGGTGGCCGTCCTGTTCAGCGCGCTCCTCCTGGGCGTGGGGCTGCAACTGCTCGTTGCCGCTCTGGCGCTCATCCGCGGCCCCGACCTGAGCGGCCATGCGCTCATGATCCCACCCCTATGGCTGTCGCTCAACATCCTAGCCGCCGTGCTGGCCATGCACGCCTCCGACCTGGTGACGGCCGGCTGGTCGCGCGTCATCGTTTTTGGCCTGCTGGCCGTGCTGTTGCTTCTGAAGGGGGTGACGGCCAGCCCCGACTCATGGCTGGCCAACCGCCTATTCGATGCCTCGAGCGTGCTGATCGACCTGAACCTGCTGCGGCTGTCGGACCTGGCCGCCGACCTGGGCATCTGGATTAGCAGCGAGACGATGGAGGCCGTGTCGCGGGCGGCGGGTATCGTCTTCTGGCCCTTCCAGGCGATGAGCGACGCGGTCTTCGCCGGCGGCTTCAACGCCGCCCAGGCCCTCGGCCCGGCCGTCCTGCTGCTCTATGGCTCCATCCTCTTTCTAATCGCCGCGACGCTGTTTGCCGGCAAAGACCTGGACTTCACGGAATAGGGATTAGGGATTAGGGAAGAGCGCTCTTCCCTAATCCTAATCCCTAACCCTAATCCCTTCCTACTCGTCCTCGTCCTGCCCCGGAAAGTACGTGCTATTGAGGAACTGTCGCAACCCAGCGCGCGCCTCCGGCGACAGCGCCTCCCCGACGTAGATGTGGCGATAGCCATAGTCGAAGGCCAGCGCCCGCGGCTTGTCGCTCAGGTAGAACGGCGTCACGTGCTCCATGCCATAGACGTCGGTGTTGCCCCAGATGGAGATCGGCCGCCGCACGATTAGCTCCTCGCGGTTGATGAACAGGATTTCGCGGTTGGTGGCGTAGGTTGCCCACTGGCGCGACAGAAAGCGGCCGAAGCGAAACAGGATAAGCAACAGCACCAGCAACATGACGACGAAGACCAACGCATACCGCTCGCCCGAAAAGGCGATCCGCGCCAGAAAGACGAGGCCGCCGATCAGCATGACGAACCAGGTGAGTTCCAGAATGGTATAGATGGCAAATAGCGGCCAGTTGCGCCGGACGGGCAAGACGATCTTCAGGCGTTGTGGCGACTGCTCAAAGCGCACGTCGCTAATCATCGGCAAATTCTCGACCATAATGCCCGCATTATAACCTCTTATCCGCGTTCATCCGCGCTAATCAGCGTCATCCGCGTGCCACTCTGCTTCCCCAGTTGCCGCCGCGCCGCCCGGCGCTACAATCCCCGGCCATGCAACGCGCCCGCCATCTCCTCCGCTCCTCGCTGATCGTCATCTCCCTCTTCGCCCTGGGCAAAGTCGTCGGCCTGTTCCGGGCGCGCTTCGTGGCCCAGGCGTTCGGCGCGGGGGCGGAGTACGACGCCTTCACCGCCGCCAACCAGTTGCCGGAACTGTTCTTCGCCGTCATCGCCGGCGGCTCGCTGGCCGCGGCGCTCATCCCGATCTACAGCCAGTACTTAACCCAGGAAGGGCGCACCGCCGGCGCGCGCCTGGCGCATACGATTCTGACGCTGGTGTTGCTGGTGCTGGGCGCGGTGTCGGCCGCCGGCATCCTGCTGGCCCCCTGGCTGACGCGCGTCGTCCTGGTGCCCGACTTCCCGCCCGAGCAGCAACTGCTGACGGCGCAGATCATGCGCGTCATCCTCATCCAGACGACCATCTTCGGCTTCAGCGGCGCGCTGGGCAGCCTGCTCAACGCCCACCAGCACTTCGCCCTGCCGGCGCTGGCCCCGCTGTCGCTCGACATCGGTTACTTCGTCGGCCTGTTCGTATTCGTGCCGCGCTTGGGCATCATCGGCCTGGCCTGGGGCACGGTGGTCGGGGCAGTGTTCCACGTGCTCATCCAGCTTCCGGCGCTGCTGCGCTATCGCATCGGCTACCGGCCGGCGCTCGACCTGCGGCTGCGCGGCGTGCGCGAGATCGTCCGCCTGATGGGGCCGCGCATCGTCACCCTGGGCGTCATCCAGTTCGCCGACCTGTTCATCATTCGACTGGCCTCCGGCCTGCCGACCGGGGCGACCTCGGCCTACTTCTACGGCTACGCCCTGATGCAGTTCCCGCAAACGCTCTTCGGCACGGCCATCGCCCTGGTCGTCTTTCCCACCCTGGCCGAACTCTACAACGCCGACGACATAGCCGGATTGCGGCGCACGGCGGCGCAGACGTTGAGCATCGTCTGGACGTTGACGCTGCCGGCGGCCGTGGCTACGGTGCTGCTCGGCCGGCCGATCATCGTCACCCTCTTCCAGGGCGGCGCGTTCGACGAGGAGGCCACCCAACTCGTCTTCGCCGTGCTGGCCGTTTTCAGCGTGCGCATCGTCAGCGAATCGACCCTCGACGTGGTGGCCCGCCTCTTCTACGCCCGCCACAACACCTTCGTGCCCATGTTGACCTATCTCGGCTGGCTGGTCGTCACCGTCCTGTGCGCCTACGCTCTGGTCGGCGGGCGCGGCGTGGTCGGCCTGGCCCTGGCCACGACCATCAGCTTCACCCTACTGGCCGCGGCGCTGCTCGAACTCAACCGGCGCGCCCTGGGCGGGCTGGGTGGGCGGCCGTTGGCGCTGGCCTTCCTGCGGGCAGCGGCGGCGGCGGCGCTGATGGGCGTGGCTATCGTTCTGATTGGGCGCGTTGTGGCCGGCACCTTGCCCTACTTGCTGCTGGGCGGCGCGGTGGGCGCGGCCGTTTACATCGCCGCCAGTTGGCTGCTGGGCGGGCGCGAACTGGCCTGGCTGTGGCAGACGATGCGGGCGCGCGCCACCTGACGAGCCTCATTTTCATTTTTGAACGCCCGTTCATATCTTCATATTCGGTCTTGACGGCAGCGAACATCTGTGCTATTATGTTCACATTGGCCGCGCGCTCGTCTTCCACCGGGGCGCTCTTGAGCCTTCAGTCTCAACTCTAGTACTCAATAGGAGTTAACCCGCATGTCCCGCACTAATGGCAGCAGCGCCGTCGACGGCCGCATCGCCACGCTCGACAAGACCATCGATTCCCTGACCAAGCGCTTTGGCGAAGGCACGATCATGCGCCTTGGCGAAGCTCAGCATCTCAACGTGCAGACCATTCCGACCGGCTCCATCTCGCTCGACATCGCGCTGGGCGTCGGCGGCGTGCCGCGCGGCCGCATCGTCGAAATCTACGGCCCCGAGTCCTCCGGCAAGACCACCCTCTGCCAGCACATCGTCGCCGAAGCCCAGAAGCTCGGCGGCATCTGCGCCTACATCGACATGGAGCACGCCCTCGACCCCTCCTACGCCGCCAAGTGCGGCGTCAACATCGACCAGCTCTACGTCTCCCAGCCCGACACCGGCGAGCAAGCCCTGGAGATCGCCGACGCCCTCATCCGCTCCGGCACCATGGACATCGTCGTCATCGACTCCGTCGCCGCCCTCGTCCCCCGGGCCGAGATCGAAGGCGAGATGGGCGACAGCCACGTCGGCCTGCAAGCCCGCCTGATGAGCCAGGCGTTGCGCAAGCTCTCCGGGGCCATCAAGCAGACCAACACCGTCGTCATCTTCACCAACCAGTTGCGCGAGAAGATCGGCGTCATGTTCGGCAACCCGGAGACGACCACCGGCGGCAACGCCCTCAAGTTCTACGCCTCCGTCCGCCTCGACATCCGCCGCATCCAGGCCATCAAGGCCGGCAACGACGTCGTCGGCAACCGCACCCGCGTCAAGGTCAAGAAGAACAAGGTCGCCCCGCCCTTCACCGAGTGCGAGTTCGACATCATGTACAACGAGGGCATCTCCCGCTCCGGCGACGTGCTCGACCTGGCCACGACCTACAACATCGTCGACAAGCGCGGGGCCTACTTCCGCTACAACGACGCCCTCCTCGGCCAGGGGCGCGAGAACGCCAAGGTCTATCTAGCCGAGAATCCGGCCATACTGGCCGACCTGGAGCGGCGCATCCGCAGCGAAGCGCGCCTGGCCCCGGTTAAGCTGGACGACGACAACGAGGCCGAAGCGACCGCGACCGAGGCCGGCGAGTTCTAGTGCTGGAAGGCAAGCTCACGCAAAGGCACTGAGGGGCAAAGGCGCAAAGAAGAGAAGACAATTATTCTTCTTTGCGTACTTTGTCCCTTAGCGCCTTTGCGTGAGCTTTTGCAGCAACGTTAGGCGAATTGTAAGCAGGTGGCGCTAAACTGCGGAGTATTGGTGACTTCTGAGCCGCTGCCCAAATCGAGTTGACACCCACGCGCTCATTGCTATAATCCTAATGTTATTGAGTTAACACCGGCAATGTTCTACCCCCCGTTGAACAAAGCACAAAATCATCTACTCCGCGCGGTCACTCCGCGCGACTATGGTATTGTCTGGCTCGGCCACGCGGTACCCACATGCCATTGCAGGAGAGTTCTGTCATGAGTGCAGACAGTATTGAGATGACCACCGAAGAAACGACCGCCGCTCCGAGCGCGCCGACGAGCTTCGCTGACCTGACGCCGAAGATGCAACTCGCCGGCACGGTGAAGCGGTTGGAGCTTTACGGTGCGTTTATCGAGCTCGGCCCCGGCCTGAATGGCCTGATTCACGTCTCCAAACTTGGCGGCGAACAAGTCAACCGCGTTTCGGACGTGCTGAAGGAAGGCGATCAGGTCATGGTGTGGGTCGAAAAGGTGGACCCGGAGCGCCAGCAGGTGATGCTGACGATGGTTCCGCCGTTGGCCGTCGATTGGACAGACCTCCAAACCGATCGCCCCTACACCGGCAAGGTGACGCGGCTTGAGACTTTCGGCGCGTTTGTCAACATCGGCGCCGAGCGCGAAGGCCTCGTCCACATCAGTGAGTTGAGCCACGACTACGTGAAGCACCCCAGTGAAGTGGTCAAGGTGGGTGACGAGGTCGAGGTCAAGGTGTTGGGCTTCAATCGGCGCAAGCGGCGCATCGACCTGAGCATGAAGGCGCTCATTGAGAAGCCGACGATGGAAATGGCCCAATCCCAGGGCCAGGGCCAGTACCAGTCTCCGTCCCGCTCTGAAGGGCGGCGCGGCGGCCAGGGCGGCGGCGGCAACCAACGCCGGCGCGAGCGCGAGCAGGTCGAAGTGTACGAACCGTACGACGAGGAGACGGAAGAGGTGCCCACGGCGATGGAGATTGCCATGCGCCGGGCGCTAGGCAACGACGCCATCACCGCCGTCAAATCGGAACAGCGCGGCGGCCGGGGCAAGAAGAGCAAGCAGCAGCGCGAAGATCAGCGCCGGGTGCAGGATGACCTGCTCCAGCGCACACTGACGCTGCAGAGCGACAACTAAAGCTCGCGCGACGGCTCCAATACAAACGACAGGCGGGATGGTTATGTTCAACCATCCCGCCCTTGTTTTGTTCCCGCGGGGTGCGCATCTGAGGATGCACACTCCGCGTTTTAGGCGTGTGGCTAAAATACGTCGCTGGGCCAGTCGATCATCAGCGCCCGCAGCGTTGTCCCGGCGGCCACGGCCGTCACACCCTCCGGCACGATGAGCAGGGCGTTAGCCTGCACCAGCGAGGTCATGATGTGCGACCCCTGGCTGCCCGTCGTCGTGGCCACGTAGCCGCGCTCGTCGCGGCTGACGACGGCCCGCAGGTAGCTCTCGCGCCCGTCGGAGTGCAGGTCTTCTAGGACGATGGCCGACACGTTCGGCCGTTCTAACTCCCGCCGCCCGGCCATCTTCAGGATCGCCGGCCGCGCGAAGCGCTCGAACGACACCATCGCCGACACCGGATTGCCCGGCAACCCCAGGAAGGGCACGCCACGATAGGCTCCAAAAGCCAACGGCTTGCCCGGCCGCATTCGCACCCGCCAGAAGACCACGCCGCCCGCCTGATCCAATACCGCCTTCACCACGTCGTAGGCCCCGACCGAGACGCCGGCCGAACTGACCAGCAGATCGACGCCGGCAGCCACGCCGGCATCGAGCCGCGCCCGCACGTCGTCTTCGCGGTCGCCGGCCACGCCCAGAGCCAGCGCCTCGCCGCCCAACGCACGTACCTGCGCCGCCTGGGCATAGCCGTTGCTGTTGCGAATCTTGCCCGGCATCAGCGGCGCGCCCACGTCAATCAGTTCGTCGCCTGTGGCCAGGACGCCGACGCGCGGCCGGCGCACCACGGTTACGCGCTCCACCCCCAACGAGGCCAGCACGCCGATCTCCTGCGGCCGGATGACGTGACCCGCCGTCAGCACCGTCTGCCCGGCGCGGATGTCCTCGCCGGGGTAGCGCACGTAGTCGCCGTGGCCAACGGCGCGCCGAATGGCGACGCGCTCCGGCAGCGGCCGGTCGCGGTCGCGCCACGGCTCGTCGGTGTCCTCCACCGGCACGACGGCATCGGCCCCGTCCGGCAGCGGCGCGCCGGTCATGATGCGCGCCGCCGTGCCCGGCGTCAGAGCCACGTCGCTCGGCCGCCCGGCGGCGATGTCGGCCACGACGCGCAGAAGGACGGCCGACTGCGGCCCGGCGCTGACTATATCGTCGGCGCGCACGGCATAGCCATCCATCGAAGAGTTGGCGAAAGGGGGCAGGCTGTCGGCGGCCACGACCGGCGCGGCCAGCACGCGGCCCAGCGCGTCGAGCAGGGGCACGCGCTCTTCGTCCAGCGGCGCAACGCGGCTCAGGACGATGGCCAGCGCCTCGGCGACGGTCAACAACTCGGAGTTAGCCATCGGCGCGGGCGACGGCCAGGCGGCCGTCCAGTTCCAGCTCGGCCGCCGCGCCCTGCATGGCGGTCAGCACGTTCTCGATGTGGCTCCATAGCTCCAGCCCGCCATCGAAGCAGGCGCGGCTGAAGTCGTCGGTCATCTGGGTCACGTGCTCGCGGTCGACCCCGGCGGCGAAGCGGCGATCCTTCCACTTCTTGCGCAGCGACGACAGCGACGTTTCGGCGATGTCCATCGACGGCCGCACCAGCGTCGCCGCGCTGATCAGGCCGGTGATCTCGTCGCAGGCCAGCAGAGCGAAATCGACCGGCTTCTCGCGGGGCACGCCCGTGCCCTCGGTGTAGTGGGACAGGATGATGCGAATCGTCTCTTCATCCCACCCCTCGGCGCGCAGGATGCCGGCCCCCTTCATGGGGTGCTCGTCCAGGCCGGGGTGAATCTCCCAGTCGAAATCATGCAGCAGGCCGACGGTGGCCCACGCCTCCGGGTCTTCGCCCAGCCGCGCGGCGTAGTGGCGCATGGCGGCGCTGACGGCCAGCATGTGGCGGCGCAGGCCACGGTCGCTGACGGTGCGGCAGACGGTCTCCCAGGCGTCGGCGCGCGTCTTCACGCTACTCCGCCTCCGCCTGCTCGTCCGGCGCGGCGGCCGTCTTCGCGCCGCAATCGCAACCGCCGCCCTCATGCTTGGAGCAACCCGCCTCGGCCTTCTTCTTGAGCGCCTCCAGCTCCTCCAGCGGCTCAATCTGCGGCCGGGCGACTTCGTGGTACTCCTCGCCCACCAGGACGACGACGGCATCGCGCAGCGGGCGCAGGTCAACGACCTTGCCCTCGCCGTGGGGCGTGCCAATCATCTTGCCGACCTTGGGTAGCTGCTTCTTGGCCTCGACGTACTGCTCGTACTCGTAGACCAGGCAGCAGCGCAGGCGGCCGCACATGCCGGTGATCTCCTGCGGGCTGAGCGAGATGCCCTGTTCCTTGGCCATACGGATGGAGATGGGGCTGAACTCGGTCAGGAAGGTGGAGCAGCAGCGGGGGATGCCGCACGCGCCATAGCCGCCCATCACCTTGGCCACGTCGCGCGGGCCGACGAGCTGCATCTCCACCCGTGTGCGCAAGATGCGGCCGAGGGCGCTCTGCACCTGGCGCACGTCGAGCTTCTTGTTCTCGGTCGTGTAAGCGATGATCAGCCACGAGCCGTCAAAGCTGAACTCGGCCTTGACGAACTTGGCATCCTTGATGCCCGCTCGCGCCGCCTCTTCGCGGCAAGTGATGAGCGCGTCCAGCTCTTTCGACTCCCAGAGCTGCTTCATGACCAGATCGCGCGGCGTGGCCCGCCGCTGGACGGAACGCAAGCCCTTCTGCCGGTTCACCTCTTCGGGGGGAATGAAGGCGATCACCTGGCCGAGTTGCTTACCGCGCTTGGTCTCAACGACGACATAGTCGCCGGGGTTAAGGTCTTTGTGGGCGCCGACCTTGAAGTGGTACAGCTTGCCCAGTTTTTGAAAGCGAATCCCGATGTAGTCGGAGATTTCGCCGGGCGCCAACACAGTGGCCATAGAGGGTTTACCTCGTTACAGTCTAGTCTAACCTGCGAACTCCAACTATACCGGAAAAAGGGGTTGCGTGGCAACTTGCCATAATTCAGTGTGGCACAGGATTCTTATCCTGTGTCTTTGTCCACCATAGCGGCGAAGGACACAGGATAAGAATCTGCGCCACCATAGCCCAAGGCCAGCATTGATCATCTGAATGGGGATGAACTGCGCCGATTGCGCCTCGATCGTCAGCACGCTGACGCGAGCGGCCACGTCGCGGGCGATCTGGCGCAGGGCCAGGGCCGCGGCCGAGTCGGGGTGGGCGACGACAATCGGCTCGCCGCTGTCGCCGCCGACGCGCACGTTGGCGTCGAGGGGCACGCTGCCCAGGTAGGGTGTCTTGTAGGTCGTGGCCAACTGCTCGCCCGCGCCCGTGCCGAAGAAGTCGCCGCTCATGTTCTCGATGATGCCGATGATGGGCACGTCGAGCTTCTCGAACGTCTTCAGGCCGCGGGTGGCATCGGCCGCCGCTACCTGCATCGGCTGGGTGATGACGATGGCCCCCGATAGCGGCACAACCTGGGCCAGCGTCAGTTGCGCGTCACCCGTGCCCGGCGGCAAGTCGACCACCAGATAGTCGAGTTCGCCCCACTCCACGTCGGTCAACAACTGGCGGATGGCGCTGTGGAGCATTGGCCCGCGCCAGATGAGCGGCTGGTCGGGCTTCACCAGGAAGGCCATCGAGATGAACTTCACGCCGAAGTTCTCCGCCGGCACCATCTTGCGGTCGCGCGGCGGCGGCATCTGGTCGCGGCCCATCATCATCGGCACGTTCGGCCCCAGGATGTCGGCATCGAGCAAGCCGACGCGCGCGCCCTCCATTGCCAGGGCGATAGCCAGATTGACGGCGATGGTCGTCTTGCCCACGCCCCCCTTGCCGCTGGAGACGGCGATGGTGTTGCGGAAGTTCTGGCCGATCTGATCGCCGATACGCCGGTCGCTGGGCACGTTGGCGTCCCAGTTGATCGTGACGCGGCCGACGCCGGGCACGCGGGCCAACGCCGCCCGCGCGTCGCTCTCCATCTTGCCGCGCAGCGGGCAGGCGGGCGTGGTCAACATGATGGTGAAGATAACGTCGTTGCCGTCAAGCTTCAGGTTGCGGATCATGTTCAGCGACACCAGGTCGCGGTGCAATTCCGGCTCGATCACCGTCGCCAGCGCCTTCAGCACGACGTCTTCGCTCAGGCTCGGATTATCTGCTTTTCGTCCAAACATAGTGCGACTCGTTAGAAAGAGTGACCACAGGTTTTTAGAAGGTCATGGTTGACCATAGGAATTTAACGCCAAGACGCAAGGGCGCAAAGACGCAAAGAAGTGCTCTTCCTGGCGTCTTTGCGCCCTTGCGTCTTCGTTGAACTCTTGGCGTCTTAGTACTGCGCGCCGCGATAGGGCAATTGACGGGCAACCTCGTCGGCCATGCGCGGGGGCCGTCGTCCTCGCTCTTCTTCTTGGTCTTGGCCGCTTCGGCCAACTGGCGGCCGATCTCTTCGGCCTCGGCCCGCTTGGGGGCGATCTCCTGCCAGTAGCTCAGCGGCTTGCTCAGCCGCGCCTTGTCGTGGATGTGGGCCGTGGTGCGGTCGTAGCCGGCCAGTTCGTAGTCGTGATCCATCTTGATCGCGTCGAACGGGCAGAACTCGGCGCAGTAGCCGCAGTTCATGCAGATGTCGATGTCGATGTAGAAGTTGACCGGCTCCGGTTTCGGCCGGCCGTTGGGCAGCTTGCCGCGCTCGATCCAGATGCACTGTGGCGGGCACACCTTGGCGCAGATGCCGCACGAGGTACACCAGTCGTGGCCCCAACGCTGCCCCGGCGGCGGATCGTCCGTCACCAGGAAGGGCACGAAGCGGAAGCGCTCCGGCACGGGCAGCTTTTCTTCGGGGTAGAAGACGGTCATCACGCCTTCGCCCTGGGTGCTTTGGCGGACGGCGAACGCCTCGTCATTATAGTAGCGCCCGCCCTTGCCGGCCCAGCGCAGGTCGTCGACGTAGGTCTGGATGAAGTGGCGCAACGTGACGCCCAAACCCTTGATAATCCCTGTTCCGTACATTGTGTCTCCTGCTTGTTCGCGCACCGCCGCGCCCTAGCGGTCTACCTCGCCCAGGACGATGTCGATGCTGCCCAGGATGGCGACGGAGTCGGCCACCTTATAGCCGCGGCACATGGGGCCGAGAGCGGTCAGGTTGATGAACGATGGGGCGCGGACGTGGTAGCGCTGCGGGTTGCCGTCGCGGCGTCGCGCCGTCACGTAGTAGCCGAGTTCGCCCTTGGGGTTCTCCACCCGGCCATAAGCCTCGCCGCCGCGCGGCGCGCGCAGGGCGTATTGCGGCTTGTCGCCGATGATCGGCGCGCCCTGTGTCCGGCGCAGATGGGGCAGCAACTGCTCCAGGATGCGCAAGCTCTGGCGCATTTCGTCCATGCGAATCAGGTAGCGGTCGTAGATGTCGCCGTTGTAGCGCACGGCCACGTCGAAATCGAGATGGTCGTAGTAGGAGTACGGCTCGGCGCGGCGGATGTCGTAGGGCACGCCGCTGGCGCGCAGCAATGGCCCGGCCGTGCTCAGGTTGATGGCGTCGGCCGCCGACAGATAGCCGGCGCCGATGGCGCGGGCGCGGACGATCTCGTTGTTGGTCATGAGGTCGTCGCCCTGATCCAGCACGCGCGGCAGGCGGGTATAGATCATATCTTCCAGAAACTTGAGCGTCGGAATGCCGCGCACGTCGTCCGGCAAGTCATAGGCCACGCCGCCGAACCGCATGTAGTTGTGCATCATGCGCGAGCCGGTCAGCGCCTCGAAGAAGTCGACGAGCAGTTCGCGCTCGATGTAGTTGTAGAGCATCGGCGTCTGGAACGCGCCCAGGTCGTTGAGCAGGAAGCCCAGCGCCCAGAGGTGATTGCTGATGCGCACCAGTTCGACCGTCAGAATCCGCAGCCACTCGGCCCGTTCGGGAACCGACAGACCGAATAGCTTCTCGATTGTCAGGGCATAGCCGAGGTTGTTCGACGCGCCGCTCAGGTAATCCAGCCGGTCGGTGAAGGGCATGTTCATGATGAACGTGTTGCGCTCGCCGATCTGCTCGTGGTTGCGATGCAGATAGCCCATCACCGGCTTGAGGTCGATCACCGTCTCGCCGTCGAGGGTGACGACCATGCGGAAGACGCCGTGGGTGGAGGGGTGTTGCGGCCCCATGTTGACCGTCACCTTGTCCGTCTTCAGGCCGGGCGTCGCGTCGCGGCTGTAGGACAGGCCCAGGTAGACGTCCGTCTCAGCGTCATACTCATCGCCGGTGGGCAGCCAGCCGGCCGGATACTGCACGTTCTTGCCGTAGGGCGTCTTCTCCTCGGCGCGGAACACCTCCCCTTCGGGCCAACGGCTGCCGAAAGGCTTGTGCTCCTCCTCGTAGAACGGTTCGCGCCAATCCTTGCGCAGCGGGTGGCCGTTGAAGCCGTCCCAGGTCAGGATGCGCCGCAGGTCGGGGTGGCCCAGGAAGCGGATGCCGAACATGTCGAAGGCCTCGCGCTCCTGGAACTCCGCGCCGCGGAAGACGGGCACCAGCGACGGGATCAGCGGCTCCTCGCGGTTGACCTGGACGTGGAGCACCACCGGCCCGCCGCCGCGGTTGATGCTGTAGAGGTGATAGACGGCTTCGAGCTTGCCCTCGTCGATGATGTCGACGCCGGTCACGCTCGACAGATAGTTGAAGCCTAGGTCATCGCGCAACGATTTGGCGACCTCGGGCAAAGAATCGGCGTAGACGACCACGCCTTCATACCCTTCGCGCGTCTCGTCGCTGATCACGTCGGGGTAAAGCGCCTTCAGGCGGGCGATGGCCTCCTGCGCCGGCGTCAGCGTCGGATCGTGTTCGGGTTCGGTCGTCGCGGGGGGTTCGAGGATTGCGTCGCTCATCGACTTTCTCTCCGGTTATTGCGGTTCCACCGTCTTGGGCGCGGCTTCCACGTCGGGCGGCTGCGTCGGCTGGGCCTCGGCCGCGGCCACCGGGTCTTCGACCGGGCGCTTGGCCGCTTCCTGGCGAATGAGGTCCAGCTGGCGCAGGTCGACCAGGTCCGGCCCCAGCACGGGGACGGGGTAGATGCCGGCGGTGGGGTCTTTCTTGTTATACCACGGGGCCGTGGCGATGGATTGATGATCGATCTTCTCTTGCAGGGCGATCAGGCCGTTGATGAGCGCCTGCGGGGTGGGCGGGCAGCCGGGCACGTAGACGTCGACCGGCAGGAACTTGTCGATGCCGTCCACGACGTTGTAGCCCTCTTTGAACGGGCCGCCGCCGCTGGCGCACGCGCCCATGCTCATCACGTAGCGCGGCTCCGGCATCTGGTTGTAGAGCCGGACGATGGTCGGCACCATCTTCTTGGTCACCGTGCCGGAGATGATCATCAAGTCCGCCTGGCGCGGCGTGGCCCGGAAGACCTCCATGCCGAAGCGCGCCAGGTCGTAGCGGCTCGACGCGGTGCAGATCATCTCGATGGCGCAGCAGGCCAGACCAAAGGCCATCGGCCAGACCGAGTTGCGCCGCGACCAGTTGTAGAGCGGGTCCAGCAGCTTGGCGATATTGCCGATAAAGACGTTATTGGCCAATTCATCCGGGACAGCCACGTCACCGGTGAGTGCGCCCGTATTCGCTACGGTCATCGCTATGTCGCCTCCTCATACCAAACCGTTAAAATATCCAGCAAGAGCCGCTCGTTCAGCAGGGCGGGGTCGTCCTGGAAGCCGGGCAGGGACTCAACCAGGGCGGTCAGCTCTTCCAGCCCGACCGTTTCGGGCCGGCGTTGGGGATGATGCTCCATGAGGGCGACCACAATGGCGTAGGTTGAATCCCAGAATAGTTCAGGTTCGTGCTCTGTCAACGGAGCCTCTTGGCCTGACTGTGGCTCAGCGCAGTTGCTCAGGAGCAAGTATAAACGATAGTGTTCAGGTGTCGAATTGTAGCGCGCCCAGGGTTTTAAGAAACGATGCGCATTCTCCTCCTCTCTCCCTACCACGGCGGCAGCCATCAGGCCTGGGCCGAGGGCTATGCCGCCCACAGCGCCCACATGGTCGAACTACTGACGCTGCCGGCCCGCTTCTGGAAGTGGCGCATGCACGGCGGGGCGGTGACGCTAGCCCGCCGCTGGCTGGCCGAGGGCGGCGGACGTCCGCTGCCCGACCTCATTCTGGCCACCGACCTGCTCGACCTGACCACCTTCCTGGCCCTGACCCGCGCCCGGACGGCGGCCATCCCCACCGCGCTCTACATGCACGAGAACCAGTTGACCTATCCCCTGCCCGACGACCCCACCACCGGCCCGATGCGCCGCCAACTGGGCGAACGCGACCGGCACTACGCCTTCGTCAACTACGCCTCGATGCTGGCTGCCGGCCGCGTCTTCTTCAACTCGCGCTACCATCTGGAGACGTTCTTCGCCGCCCTGCCCCCCTTCCTGCGCCACTACCCGGAGTACAACGAACTGGACACCGTTGCCGTGTTGCGCGACAAAAGCGCCGTCCTGCCGGTGGGCATCGACTTGCGCCGCCTGGACCCTTCGCTGCCAATGGACGAATCGCTCCCGCCGCTCATCCTCTGGAATCAGCGCCTCGAATTCGACAAGAACCCGGCGCGCTTCATGTCTGTGCTGCTGGAACTGGCCGCCGAAGGCGTGCCCTTTCGCGTCGCCCTGTGCGGCGAGCGCTTCGGCCGGCCGGGCGCGGCGTGGCTGGCCGGCGTCGCCGCCCTCGGCGAGCGAGTGGTGCATGATGGCTATGCGAATGACGAGACGTACCGCCGCCTGCTGTGGGAGGCCACTCTCACCTTCTCCACCGCCGACCACGAGTACTTCGGCATCAGCATCCTCGAGGCCGTCTACGCCCACACCCTGCCGCTGTTGCCCGCCCGCCTCAGCTACCCGGAGATCATCCCCGCCCCCTTCCACGCCGACTGCCTCTACCGCGGCCGGGCCGACCTGCTGGCCCGCCTGCGCCGCGCCCTGGCCGACCCCGTCGCCACCCGCGCCACGGCCCAAGCCCTGGCCGCCGCCGTCGCCGCCTACGACTGGCAACACATGGCTCCTCTCTATGACCGGGCGCTGTTTGAAGAGTTATGATCCGCAGATTGGGCAGATTGGGCAGATTGTAAGAGAGGAACCTGCATCGCCAGGACGCCAATCTTCTTGAATCTTGCGTGTAATCTGTGGGTTCTTCTTAAACGCCCAATCTGCCCAATCTGCGGATTATTCTCTTCGGAACCAGAACCAGGCCGAGTTCCACGGTGGCCGATCCTCCACCTGAGTCACACCCCGCTCGACGCGCTCCAGCCGGAACGCCTCCCGCAACAGCTCATAGATTGTCGCCTCGGCGATGCCGCGCGGGCCGTCTTCGCGCTCCGGATCGGACGCCTGGCGCAGATGGGCGAAGAGCACGTACTGCCCGCCCGGCGGCAGCAAGCGGACGATCTCATCGCGGTAGGCCGCCAGCATCTCCTCCGTGAAGGAGTGCATACAGCCAACGTCGATCACCAGGTCGAACGGCGGCGCGAGGAAAGCCAGGTCGGTCGCCGAGGCGGCATGGAACGTCGCCCGTTCGCTCACGCCGGCCGCCGCCGCCCGCCGTTGCGCCTCGGCGATGGCCTGCGGCACGAAGTCCACGCCGACGGCCGACCAGCCGCGCCCGGCCAGATAGATGACCGCCCGCCCGTAGCCGCAGCCTACGTCCAGCGCCCGCCCCGGCGGCAGGGCGTCGGCCAGGGCGACGATCTCCGGCGGCGGCGTGGGGTCGTCCCAGGGCACGCGCCCCTCTTCGTACCGTTCGGCAAAGCGGCGTTGGGTGTCGGTCAGTTCATCCATACCTCTCCTTATGGCGTCCGGTTGTCGGCCGCGGCGTTCTTCGCCTACAATAGCACCATTCCCCGCCGCTGTGAATCCGCGCCGGGCAGAGAAGGCAATGGCATCCACCGGCAAGTTCCGCGACACCCGCCGCCACATCCGCACCCACTGGCCAACCTACTTCGGTCTCTACGCCGGGCTAGTGCTGGCGATGGGGCTGCTGGGCGTGGGGCTGGCCAGCGGTTGGTACGCCTTTGTGCCGTTTGCCCTGGCCATCCTGCTCGTCGCCGGCTATCTGCTGGTGGCCGCGCTGTGGACGGCGCATCAGTTGCACGACGGGCCGGGGCCGAAGGTCATCGATCAACTTATTGACTATGCGCAGCTTCGCCCCGACGACAGGATCGTTTGCCTCGACCTGGGCCTGGCCCAGACGGCCATTCGCATTGCCCAACGCCTCACCACCGGGCAGGTGAAGGTCATTGACGTCTACAACCCCCAATCCAACCCCGGCGGCCCATTGCGCCGCGCCCGCGCTGCCGCCCGCCGGCCCGGCCCCGACCCGCGCCTGGAGTGGATCGACGGCAGCATCCAGCTACTGCCCCTGCCCGACCGTAGCGTGCGCCTGGTGTTCGTGAACCAGATTCTAGGCGAGTTCTGGCTGCCGGAAGAGCGTGAACAATTGCTCAACGAGGCGCGCCGCATTCTCGTGCCCGATGGCCGCCTGCTGCTGGCCGAACGCCACCGCGGGCAGCGCGACCTGCTGTTGACGGGCCTGGTCACCTCGAGCTGGCCGCCGGCCGAAACGTGGCGGGCGATGCTGAAGAAGGCCGACTTGCGCATCCAGCGCGAGGATAGCCTGCGCGGCCTCGTCTACTGCGCCCGCGCCGACAAGCCGCCGCCGACCGAGGGGCGGCAGATGCGCCTGCAACTGGATTTCCTCTGGGCTCAGAGCGCGATTCCGGCGAACGGGCCAGCGTCGTCTGCCAGACGCGCTCGATGTCGCCGGCCGATAGCCCCGGTTGCCCCAGCAGCCAGCCCAGCAGCGTCGCGCAGTCGGCGGTGAACTCTTCACCCGCCTGGCGCGCCGCCGCCGGCCGCGGCCACATCGGCCCATCGCCCGGCGTGCCGGGGGCCAGCACCAGGATAGCATCGTCGGTCAGGGCGCGGGAATTGCTGATGTGGACGGAGATGGGATGCTCGGCGTGGACGACGTAGCGGTTGAGCAGGACAAAGCCCGCCGCGTAGAGTGCCTTGGTCAGCGCCGCCCAGGCCTGCGGCTGCCAGTGGTGGAAGGTAAAGACCAGCCGGCCGCTGCCCGGCCGCAGCGCGCGGCGACACTCGCCGAAGATGGCGCTCATCATCTGCACGTAGCGGCCGTCGGCCGGGTCGCGCTCGGAGTTGACCGCCGCGCCCGCGCCGTCGTAGCCCCAATCGGCAGCGTCGGGCAGGAATTGCTGCAGCCAGACGCGAAAGAACGCCGCCAGATCGCCGTACTGGATGCTGTCGTAGTAGGGCGGATCGGTCACGACCGCGTCCACACTGCCCGACGCCACCGGCAGGGCCACGGCCGACGCCTGGCGCAACACAAAGAGCTGCGGCTGCCCGGCCAGTTCGGCGGCGCAGGCCACTTCCAGCCCGCCGTCGCGCTCGCCGGGGATGGCCACGAAGCGCGCCGCGGCCGACGCCGGGTCGCGCTCCAGCGGCGCGGCGGCCCACTGGCGCGCCCGCCGGATGCGGTTGTGGAACAGCTTTTGCAGCGTGCCCGAAGCGCGCCGCGGGTAGAGCGGGTTCGTCTCCAGCGCCGTGTAGGGGAAGGCGTAGCCGTGGTGGGCGAAGGTGTGGCGCACCGCTCCGGCCCGCCGCCGCGCGACGCCCTTGTAGCCGCAGAGCATCGAGTTGAACTCCAACGCCGTGGACACCAGCAGGGCCAGATTGAGGCGCAGGATCGGCTCGTCGGGCAGATGGCGGCCGACGGCGTCGAGAAACAGCAGTTGGCGGCTGGAGAAGAGGTCGAGATAGGTGGTGACGCCGCGCCGCAGCAGTTGGATCGACTTGTCGCCGGCCTCGACGCAGAACGCCCCGGCGACAAAGGGCAGCGCCGCCCGGCGCGCCTCGGCCGCCGACTGCCGCTCCCGGTCGCGCCAGTCGGACGCGCGGTGGAACAGGCCGTGGGTGCGGCAGTGGCCGGCGACGACCAGCGGTTCGTAGCGGGCGTGGAAGGGGCGGTCGTTGTCGTCGGCGTAGGCCCGGCCGCAATCGTCGCACACTTCCCGCCCCTTCTCCACCAGCCGCGTCGCCGTCGCCGGGCAGTCGTGACCGCGGGCGTCCACCAGTTGGGCGCAGCGTGGGCAGAGGCTCAGCGTCCCGCCGTCCGGCTGGTGGCGCAGGATCAGCGAGTCGACGGCCAGCACTTCGCCACAGTCGCAGCGCCGGCGCGCGCCGTGCAACGTGTACCACGATGGCGTCGGTTCGTCGCACGCCGGGCAGTGGGTGACGAAATACGCGCCGATCTCCTGCTCCAGGGCGGCGTAGAAGCGGTCGAAGCCGGCCTGCAACGCACTCAGCGGATAGTCGGTCAGCGTCGCCCGCGCCTGCAAGACCGGGATGGGGTCGATGTCCAGCCCAATAACGCCCGCCCCCAGCCGGATGGCCTCGTGCAGCGTCGTGCCGCCGCCCATCATCGGGTCGAGGATGACCTTGCCCGCCAGCCCGCCGGGGGCGTAGTAGTCAGCCTGCGCCGGGTCGTCGACCAGCCCCTTGAGAATCAGGCGAAAGGTGCTGCCGCAGCGCCGCCCCCACCACTTATGTAAATACGTATTGGGGCGATAGTGGTGTTTGTTGTACGTCTCGAAGCGGGCCAGGCGATCGGCAAAGCCCACGTCCAGCGACGTGTCGATGAGTAACTGCGGTTGGGGGACAGACATCGGGCGTATTGTAGCGGAAAGATAAGAATGGCACGCAGATTTCGCTGATAAGAAATATCTGATCAGCCTCATCCGCGTGCCATTCTGCTTCAAATAGCGTAATAAGATCACTCATCCGTCACGATCAAGAACTCATCCGTCGTCGACTGACCAAACCTGGGACAGCTATGAACGAAATCCAAGAGTTCTCGCAGCGCGTCCTGGACAACGTCGAGCGCGTCATCATCGGCAAGCGCGACGCGCTGGAGCTGGTCATGGTGGCCATCCTGTGCGAAGGCCACGTCCTGCTGGAAGACGTGCCCGGCACCGGCAAGACGATGCTGGCCCGGGCGCTGGCCCAGAGTTTGGGCATCGACTTTAAGCGCCTCCAATGCACGCCCGACCTATTGCCCAATGACGTCACCGGCGTGTCGGTCTACCAGCCGCAGACGCAAACCTTCGCCTTCATCCCCGGCCCGGCCTTCAGCAACATCCTGCTGGCCGACGAGATCAACCGTGCCACGCCGCGCACCCAGTCGGCCCTGCTGGAGGCGATGGGCGAAAGGCAGGTGACGGTGGATGGCGTCACGCGCCCACTGGAGCGCCCCTTCTTCGTCATCGCCACGCAAAACCCCATCGAGTACGAGGGTACTTTCCCGTTGCCGGAGGCCCAGCTCGACCGCTTCTTCCTGAAGCTGACCCTGGGCTATCTGGATGAGCAGACCGAGAGTCAAATGCTGGTGAACCTCGGCCGGGCGCACCCCATCGACTCCCTGGAGCCGGTCGTTGACGGCCGCCGCATCATTGATCTGTCGCGCCAGGTGTGGGACGTGCACGTGGACGACACCGTGCGCGACTACATCGTCGGCCTCGTCTTTGCCACCCGCGGCCACAACGACCTCATGCTGGGGGCCAGCCCGCGCGGCAGCCACACCCTCTACCGCGCCGCCCAGACCTACGCCGCGCTGCAAGGGCGCGACTACGTTCTGCCCGACGACGTCAAGCGGCTGGCCGCGCCGGTGCTGGCCCACCGCTGCCTCGTCCATCCGGAGAGCGCCCTGCGCGGCGTCACCGTGGCCGACATCCTCAGCGACATTCTGGCCCGGACGCCGCTGGGCATCGGGGACCTGGAGTAATGCCCCCTTACTTCTGGTTGGCGCTGCTGCTGCTGGCTGTAGCCTTCCTGCTGCGCGTCGATTTCATCTTCTACATTCTCTACGTCCTGGTCGGCGTCTTCTTGTGGAGCCGCTGGTTCACACCGCGGGCCATGCGCAACCTGACCGCCGCTCGCACCTACCGCCGCCGCGCCTTCCTGGGCGAGACGGTCGAGGTGACGCTGACGTTGACCAACAAGAGCCGGCTGGGTCTGCCGTGGCTTCAGTTCCACGAGAGCGTGCCGCCGGAGTTGCGGTTGGAAGAGCCGCCGCAGCGCGTCGTCAGCCTGGGCGGGCGACAGACGCGCCAGCACACCTATCAGGTCAAGGGCTTGCAGCGCGGTTACTATCGCCTCGGCCCGCTGCGGCTGACGGGCGGCGACCTGTTCGGCCTGGCCAAGTCGCGCCTGGGCTACCTGCCGCCCGACTATCTGACCGTCTACCCGCGCATCGTCCCTCTGTCGCAATTGGGGCTGCCGTCGCGCCTGCCCTTCGGCACGATCGGCAGCCACCAGCGGCTCTTCGAAGACCCGGCGCGGCCGATGGGCGCGCGCGACTTTCGCTCCGGCGACTCCCTGCGCCAGATCAACTGGAAGGCCACCGCCCACACCCAGAAGCTGCTCGTCCGCACCTTTGAGCCGGCCATCTCGCTGGAGACGATGATCCTGCTCGACCTCCACGCCGCCGACTACGAGCGCCGCGACCGCCTCTACTGGACGGAGTGGGCCATCGTCGCCGCCGCCTCGCTGGCCACCCATCTGGTCAATCAGCGCCAGGCCGTCGGCCTGATGTCCAACGGCGTGGACCCGCTGCGCCTCCAGGAAGACGCGCGCCAGTTCGACGAGGTGACAGGGCGGCTGACGTTCGATGCCGGCGCGGGCAGCCAAAATCTGCGCGCCTACATGCCCACGCCCATTGCCCCACGCGCCGGCCGGCCGCACCTGATGAAGATTCTGGAGCAACTGGCCCGCCTCGACGCGCGCCAGACCATCCCGCTGCACGAATGGGCGGCCTCGGCCGGCGTCCATCTCAGTTGGGGTGTCACCATCGTCGCCCTGACCGGCCAGGGGGACGAGCCGCGCTGCAACGCGCTGCACCGCCTGGCCCGCGCCGGCTTCAACCCCATCCTCGTCGCCGTAGAGCCGGACGCCAACTTCGGCCGCGTGCGCGAGCGGGCGCGGCGGCTGGGCTTTCGCGCCTACAACCTGTCGAGCCGGGCCGAACTGGAGCGCTGGGAAGAAGCGACGGCCCGCCCGGCCGGAGTCGCGCTATGAGCCGGCGCCGCCCGCGCCCCATCCGCAACAAGGGCGTCATCGCCGCCGCCCGCGCCCAGCGCGCGCCCACGCCCGGGCCGCGCCGGCCGTTCCAGACCGACCCCTGGACGCGGCGACTGGTGCGGCCGGTGCTCATCGCCGCCCTGGCCACTGCCCCGGCCATCGCCCTGCTGGTGCTGGTGACCATCCTCAACCCGGGCGAGCCGTGGCTGACTCTGGCCTGGTTCTGCTTCTTCGTTGCTCTGGAGGGGGCCAGTACCGCCGCCTGGCTCAACAACCCCGACAGCCGCGGCGTCGATCGCTTCGCCTACCGGGCGGCCGAGGTCTTCCTGCTGATCGTGCTGGCGCGCATCGTTAGTTGGCTCCTGTTCGGCGACGGCCTGCCCTCGCCCGATGAGATGCGCGTCTACCTGGCCGCGCCGCTCAGCTTCTTTCTGACCGGCGGCTTCTTCACGACGGCGGCGGTCGCCCTCATCGCCTGGTATCTGGCCGTGACTGCCGGCCGCATCTTCTCTCAGATGGATGCCGGCCACGAGGAAGTGGCCTACTACACCCTGTCGCTATCGGAGCAGAAGGCGAAGGTCGACGACCGGCCCATCACCACCAGCCGTGGCCTGCTGCAAGACCAGTACCTGCGTCTGTGGCTGACCGTCGGCACGCTGATGGTCATCATGGCTGCCCTCAGTACATTTCAGGTGGGCCAGTTCCTTACCGAGTCTGACGTGCTGGAGATCGCCCGGCTGGGTCTGGCCCCGGCCATGCTATTCGCTCTGCTGCTCTACTTCCTGGCCGGCCTATGGCTGCTCAGCCACGCCCGGCTGCTGCGCCTGAACTTCCAATGGCTGGCCGACGGCGTGGGCAAGGACGCCGAACTGGAGCGCACCTGGCAGCGCGCCGCGCTGACGCTGCTGCTGGCCATCGCCCTGGTGGCCGCCTTCCTGCCCATCGGCTCGACCCTGGGCATCAGCCACATCCTGCGCCTGGCTCTCAACGCCGTCCTGTACGTGGCCGGCCTCATCTACGCCGTCATCGGCTTCCTCTTTGCCGCACTTTTAGGCCCGTTCTTGGGCAGCGCTGAGGAGATGCCTACAGCCACGCCGCAGCCTCTGCCGACGCTGATCCCGCCGCCGGTGGCCGCCACACCGACGCCAACGCCCAACCCGACCTTCGCCTTTGTCGTCAGTTCCGCCTTCTGGGCGCTGCTCATCGCTCTGATCATCGGCGCGCTGCTCTTCTTCCTGCGCGAGCGTGGCTACCGGCTGGAGTTGGAGCAGGTGCGACGCACTTGGCGCACGGTCGGCCAGCAGGTGCGTGGCCTGTGGTTGCGCTTGCGCCGCCGCGTCCGCGTGGCCGGCATCACCCTGCGCCAACGGCTGCGCAGCCCCGCCCCGCCGGCGGGCGACGCGCCGGCCGGCCCCGCCCGTGGCCTGCGCCGCCCCGGCCCCCTGTCCCCCCGCGAGCAGATCCGCTACTACTACCTCTCCACCGTCCACCGCGCCGGCGAGCGCGGCGTGCCCCGCGCCGACAGTGAGACGCCACTGGAGTACGTCCACGACCTTAAACAGGAGTGGCCGGAAGCTGAGTCGGAGCTGGATGAGCTGACGCAGGCCTTCGTGGAGGCCCGCTACAGCCCCCAGCCCATCGACAAACCGGCTGTGGCTCGCGTCAAAGAGGAGTGGAAGCGCGTCCGTGAACGCTTGCGTAGGAGCGCCCGCCGCCCCTAGCCCGTCCGCGCGATAGCTGCTACAAATTGGTGGATTTACAAGAATAAGAAACCACAGATTACGCAGATTACACAGATTTGTTCGCAACAAATCTGTGTAATCTGTGTAATCTGTGGTTGCATCTCGTCTTAGGAGAACGTATGCAACCGCTCGTAGAGTGTGTCCCTAACTTCAGCAACGGCCGCGACCCGGAGGTGTACGGCGCTATCGCCGACGCCATCCGCACCGTGCCCGGTGTCCAGGTGTTTGACGTCAGCGCCGACCCCGACCACAACCGCACCGTCATCACCTTCGTCGGCGCGCCCGATGACGTGGTCGAGGCGGCCTTCCAGGGCATCCGCGTCGCCCGTGACCTGATCGACCTGGACCACCACCGCGGCGAACACCCGCGCATCGGCGCGACCGACGTCTGCCCGTTCGTGCCCGTGCGCGGCATCACCACCGAGGCCTGCGTGGGCCTGGCGCGGCGGCTGGGCAAGCGCGTTGGCGAGGAGTTGGGCGTGGCCGTCTATCTCTACGGCGCGGCGGCCACCCGCCCGGAGCGCGAAAGCCTGGCCGACATTCGCAAGGGGCAGTACGAACTGTGGAAGCAGGAAGTGGCCACCGATCCGCGGCGGCAGCCCGACTTCGGCCCGGCCGAGCCGCGGCCGTGGGGGGCCACGGTCATCGGCGCGCGGCCGTTCCTCATCGCCTACAACCTCTACCTCAACTCCAACGACGCCGACCTGGCCGAACGCATCGCCAAGGCCGTGCGCTTCAGCAGCGGCGGCTTGCGCTACGTCCAGGCGCGCGGCTTCCTGGTCGAAGGGCAGGCCCAGGTCAGCATGAACCTGACCAACTTCGAGCGCACGCCCATCTACCGCGTGCAGGAGATGGTGCGGCGCGAGGCGGCCCAGTACGGCCTGGCCATCACCCGCGCCGAACTGGTCGGCCTGATTCCCCAGAAGGCGCTGCTGGACGCGGCCCGCTGGTACTTGCAGATTGATCCGTTCCACGACGAGCAAGTGCTGGAACTGCGGCTGGAAAAAGAGGAGGCCGGGGTCGCCCAACCCAGCCCGGCCCCCTTTGTCGAAGTCGTGGCCGCGGCCACGCCGACGCCCGGCGGCGGCTCGGTGGCCGCGCAGACCGGCGCGCTGGCCGCGGCCCTGGCCCAGATGGCCGCCGGGCTGACCGTCGGCCGCAAGAAGTACGCCGACGTGGCCGAGGCCGCCGGGCGCGTGCTCGACGAGGCCGACGCCATTCGCCGCCAACTGACCGCGGCCATTGAAGAGGACGCTGCCGCCTTCGAGCGCATTCTGGCCGTCGTGCGCGACAAGTCGCTGGGCGAAGAGGCCAAGGCCGCCGCGCTGGAAGCGGCCACGGTGACGGCCGGCGAAGTGCCGCTGCGCGTCGTCCGTCTCAGCCGCGACGCCGCCCAATTGGCCCAGACCATCGCCACCATCGGCAACGTCAACGCCGCCACCGACGCCGCCGTGGGGGCGATCATGGCCCGCGCCGCGGCCGAAGGCGCGGGGCTGAACGTGCGCATCAACAGCATCGCCCTGAAGGATCGCGCCCTGGCCGGCACGTGGCGGGCCGAGGTCGAGGCGCTGCTGGCCGAGGTGACGACGATCAGCGCCGCCGCCGTGGCCACGGCCACCGAGCGCGGGGGATTCTGATTTGACGCGGGGCAAGGGGAGCGCCGGCCGCGGGCGGTGGCTTTGGCTGTGGCCGGTCATGGGCGTTTTCATGCTGGCCGCCATTGGCTGCCGGTCGCCGGTCGCCACCGGATCGACTTTGCCGACGGCGGCGGTCGCGGCCTCAACTGTCGGCGCGACTATCACCGTCGTCGCGCCGACAACGGTTAGCGAGCCGTCAACCGATGGCCTGGCGGTAGCAACTATGCCGCCGACAGCCACAGCCGCAGCTGCCACAGCCTCGGCTGCCACAGCGCCGGCGGCCCCCACGGCCGACGCTCCGCCCACACCGACGCCCCAACCGACGACGACCGCCACCCGCGCCGCCGGCAACCGGCCAACGCGCACGCCCACCGCCAGCCCCGCCCCGCCGACTTTCACCCCGCCCGCGCCGCCGCCGCCGGTCGAGGGCGAACACCTCTTCTGGCAGCGCCCCGTGCCCGCCGACGGCCCGACCTGGACGGACAAGACCTACCCCTACGGCAGCACGCGCGGCGGCCGGTTGCGCCCCCATCACGGCGTCGAGTTCGTCGTGCCGCCGGGCACGCCAGTGCTGGCCGTGGCCGACGCCACCGTGCTTGTGGCCGGTGACGACAGCCAGACGGCCTACGGCCCACAGACGAACTTCTACGGCAATCTGGTCGTGCTGGAGATGGCCGGCGCGGAGAGCGTGCCCATCTTCGCCCTCTATGGCCATCTGTCGGCGGTATCGGTCGCCGTCGGGCAGGTCGTGGCTGCGGGCGAGGTGCTGGGGCTGTCGGGGGCCAGCGGCGTGGCCGACGGGCCGCACCTGCACCTGGAAGCGCGCGTGGGCGAGAACAGCTACACCACTACGCGCAACCCGCTGCTGTGGCTGGAGCCTCTGCCGGGCACGGGCGTCGTTGCTGGGCGGGTCGTCGGCCCCAGCGGCGAGTTGCTACACGAAGCGCCGGTGGCCCTGCTGCGGGTGGACGGCCTGGCCCCCTACACGGCCACCACGTCCTACGCCACCAGCAGCCCCAATGCCGACGGCCGCCTGGGCGAGAACTTCGTCATGGACGACGTGGAGCCGGGCTTCTACGAGGTCGTCGTGGATAGCGGTAGCCGCCGCCACACGGCCGAGTTGTGGGTCTTTCCGGGGCGGGTCAATTGGGTTGAGGTTGTGGTTCGTTAGCTCCTCGTCGACTTCTGGAAGGAGCCGACCAACGTGACGAGCACCCCCAACACCAGCGTCCCCACGCTGACAAGTACCCCAATGTCGAACCAGAACTGCTCCGGGAACAGGCGAATCAGCGAATCGCTATACGCAAAAGTCCACGTCTCCGGCGGGAAGAGCAGTTGGTGGAACTGAGTAAAGAAGATCGGCCAGGCGATGAGGATGGCCAGGGCGATGGCCGCCAGGGCGATGACCGTTGCCAGCCCGGCGTAGAACAACGTCCGCCAGCCGTAGTGGCGCGTCGCCCGCGGCACGAGCAGCACCGCCAGCCCCACCAGCACAATCGCCCCGGCGGCGTAGGCCACACGCTTCATGCCGTCGGCCACGTTCTTGACGTCGATCATGTGGCCGATTTCGCGCACGTTGTAGAGCGGCCGATCCGTGCCCGGCAGCCGCAACCCCTCCAGCAGGCCGATCACCTCGGCCGCCGGCTCCGGCCGCTGCAAGTAGACCAGCGTGCCCTGCGCCAACTCCAGCCGCTCCTCGGCAGTGAAACCGAACTGATCGGCGGCGATGCGCGGATACTCGAAGGCGGGATAGTCCCAGGCGATGATGGCCCGGATCATGCCCAGTCCCAGAAAGAACGGCATGGCCAGGATGACCAGCCAGCGGACAATCGTCAGTAGTGCTTTGTTGTTCAAGCTTGCCTCATTGTTGTCATTGGCCCAGCGTGCCCAGCCCGCCCGGCCCCATCTCCAGCAAATAGCGAATCACAATCGAATCGCTGATCGTCTCCACCGGGGCGCGGTCGTCGCGGAAGACCACGCCGCCGGGTGTAATCGGAGCCAGATTGGCCGCCGCCGTCGCCAGGGCGTCGCGCAGCAGCGGGTCGGCGTCGGGCGGCAGGGCGGCCAGGTTGGCCGCCAGGCTGTCGGCCGTCGTCGGCCGCTGCGTCGCCACCAGGATTGTATTCAATGTCCCCGGAACGTCGATAGCATGGACGCTGGGAAAGACGGTCAACAGCGTCGCCGCCACGCCGTCGACCAGCCGCCGGTCGCCGGGCACGCGGCCGACGTTGATAGCCAGCGCGCCCGTCGCGCTCAGCCGCGCCGCCGCCTCGGCGAAGAACTCGCGCGTCGTCAGATGCCAGGGGATGTAGGGGACTTTGTAGGCGTCCACAGTGATGATGTCATACGGCCCGCTCAGGCCGGTCAGTCCGTAGCGGCCATCGCCGATGACGGCCCGGATGTTGCTCTCGTCCAGGGCGAAGTACTGCCGCCCGACTTCTACCACGGCTGGGTCCAGCTCGATGCCGTCAATGGGAATCGGCCCGAAGACGCGGGTGAACTGCTTGGGGATCGTGCCCGCGGCCAGGCCAACGACGGCGGCGCTCTGTGGCGGCCGGGCGTCGGCCTCGAAGTAGGGCGCGGCCAGCATGATACTCCACACGGAGATGGCCGGCACGCGCCCGCCGTCGCAGTAGAAGGAGTGGTACGCCTGCCCCTCGTTGAGCAGCAGGTAGTTGCAGTCATCCTGGCGGATGACCTGGATGTAGTTGTAGGCCGATTCCGTCTCGTAGAGTTGCCCGGCCTGGGCCTTGAGGCCGCCGCGCAGGCCGAGGGCGACGACCGGCACGAGCAGCGCCGGCAGCGCCAGCAACGCCGCCCACGAGCCGCGCCCGGTGCGCCGCGCCCGCCACGCGCCGACCAGTCCAACGATCATCAGCAGCGTCCCAAAGGCCACCGCCGTCAGCCGCGACCCGGCCACAGGGATGACCAGCAGCACCGGCAGATAGGTTCCCAGCAGGCTGCCCAGGGTCGAGATGGCGTAGAGACGGCCGCTGACCCGCCCCGCCTCGGCCACGTCGCGCACCGCCAGCCGCACGGCGAAGGGCGACAGGCAGCCCAGCAGCGTCACCGGCACAACCAGGGCCAGCACCACCAGCAGCAGCGACCCGGCAATCGCCCCGACGTTCATGACCGCCAGCGCTCCCGCCGCGCCGCGCAACACCACGCTGGTCAACAGCAGGAAGAAGACGGCGCAGAAGCCGGCCACACTGACCAGGGCGTAGAACAGGAACGCATCCGGCCGCCGGTCGGCCAGACGGCCGCCGATGAAGTAGCCCGCCGTCAGCGACAGCAGCACCAGGCCGATGACGTTGGCCCAGACGATGTTGGACGTGCCGTAGACCGTCTGCAACAGCCGGCTGGCCGTGAACTCAACGGCCAGCGTGCCCATCCCGGCTACGAACACGGTCAGGTACAGATAGCGGCGCTCGGTGGTGGAGTGGTTCATGACAATTAGGAATTAGGATGGAATTAGGAGGCGGGTGGCGGTGGCGGGGGGCGCTAACGTTGTCGCCCTCTTTCTTCCCTAATCCCTAATCCCTAACCCCTAATCCCTATCTAAACTGCGCGCGCATCTCCTCAACCGTCATCCCCCCCACATTGCGAAAGATCATTGTCAACGGCTGATCATACACCACAAAGCTCTCATCGACGCGGCCGAACGAGATCGTCGGCCCGCCCAGCGCGTCGGCCACAGCCGCCGGCGGCGTCAGCCCCGGCCAGCCGAAGGTGTCAGGCACGAGGCTAAGGCCCAGCAGCCGCGGCGTCCGGCCGCCCACCCAGATGAGCTCGTACCCCAGCCGGCCGTCGAACAACAACTGATGGTACTGCGACGACAGCGGAAAGCGCTCCGGCTGGCGCGGCACGACGCCGTAGACGCGGTTGGAGAGAATCGTCACGTAGTCGGCCGCGGCCAGTTTGTCCAGGTTGGCCAGTAGCTTGGCCTCGTCGTCGCCGGCGTCAGGCGAACTGAGCCAGGTCAGCTCCGCGTTGGGGAACTCCTCGCGCCGCCGCTGCTGGCCGTCGAGGATCATCGTCGCCGGCAGGTAGTCGTCCCACTGCTCGCTGAGCAATGTCGTGCCCGGCGGCACGTTGGCGTAGACCCAGCGCGAAGCGGCGTTCCAGGGGTGCTCCTGGTCGTAGATGGCGACGAAGGCCAGGGCATAGAGGCCTGTGAACAGCAGGACAACCGCCGCCAACCCGGCGGTGATTCGCCCCCCGCTCCTGTCCGCTGAGCGCGCATCCTCAGATGCGCCGCGCCGCGCCGCCACCCGGCGACCCACGGCCACCAACAGCGCCGCGCCGAAGATCAGCAGCAGCGGCGCGATGGGCTGCATGTAGCGCATGAACTTGACGGCGAAGCTGCCGGTCAGCACGAAGTAAGGCACGACCCACAGCAACGGGATGACGGCTGGTTCCGCCCGCAGCCGCCGCAACCAGGCGCGACCCGTCCGCTCGGACGCGGTCGGCCGCAGCGCGCCCCAGATCGCCCAACCCAGCCCGGCGAAGGCCACCACGCCCAACAGCGGCCCCATGCCCCAGCGCAGTTGCATCTCGATGAAGTAGAGATAGGGCAGCGTTCCATCATATTGGCGCGTGAAGCCCAGGTCGGCCACGCCGCGCACCATCGCGTTCTGCTCGGCCACGTTCTGCAGGTAGCAGGAGCGGGCCAGCCCGTCCGGCAGGGCCAACGGGCCGAACGACGGCCGCTCCTCCGGCGCGGGGCAGGTGCGGTCGAGCAGGGCGAACGGGTTGGTCAGGGCAAAGACGAGCGCGGCGACGGCTACGGCCGCCGCTGTTTCGCCCCACCAGCGCCGCGCTGTCCCGCCCGCCCACGCCGTCCAGAGCAGCGGCGCGAACAGCAGCACGGCGGTGAACTTCGAGCCGACGGCCAACCCAATTGCCGCCGCGGCCAACAACAGGCAGAGCCACCGCCGCCTCGTATCGGTCGCGCCGTGGGCCAGCACCAGGGCGTAGAGCGCGGCGACGGTGAAGAAAGTCAGATAGGGGTCGCTGGTGAAGAAGTGGGCCAGTTGAATGTGCAGCACGGTCAGGGCCAGAAAGGCCGCCGCCAGCAAGCCCACCGCCGGGCCATAGAGCCGCCGGCCCAGGGCGAAGGTGAGCAGCACCGTGCCCACGTCGATCAGCGCCGTCAGCGCCCGGCCGACGGCCGCCAGATGGTGGAATTCGATGCGCCCCGCGCCGTTGAGCACGTCGGCCGTCAGCGGCCAGCCGGCCGGCAGCCGCGGCGCCAGGGCCGGCCCTAGCCGCTCGGCCAGCCGCGTGGCCAGCACGCCCAGATAGAGCGGCACGTGGCCATAGGCAAAGTCGCGTGGCTCGTCCTGCAAAACAACAATCCCTTCGCTGGTCGCCCCGGGCGGCCAGCGGAAGGGATTGAAAGTTGACGTCTGCGGTTGCCAGTCGGCCCGGCTCAACGCGCCGAGCGACGGGAACTCGATCGTGGTCGCCACCCACGTGATGTAGCGTTCGTCGGGTTGATGATGCTGGAAGCCGTCCCAGTCGATGCCGGTCAGCCGCAAAGCCGCGGCAACCAGCAAAATAACGACGAGGGCGGCGCGCTCCAGTGGCGACACAGCCGGGTCTAGAAGTCCTCTTCGTCCTTCTTGCCCCTGGAGATGACCTCCACGGCGTCAGCCCCGCCTTCGCCCTCTTCGCCTGTCCCTTCTTCCTCGGTCAAGGCGAACTCGAAGCGAGCCACAATCAGGTTGGGGTCGGTCAGAATCTCCACACCCTTCGGCGCAGTGATGTCCTTGACGTAGATGGTGTCGTCGGCGGTCTTGATGGCGCTCAGGTCAACCTCGATCTCGGCCACCAGGTCATCGGGCAGACACTCGATGTCGACTTCGCGCAACAGCAATGAGGCCACGCCCAGCCCCTCAGCCTCCGGCGTCGCCGTGCCGACCGTCACCAGTTCGGCCGACGCGCGCAGCTTGCTCTTCATGTCCACTTCCATGAAGTCGATGTGGACGAGGTCGCCGCGTGTGGCGTGCTGCTGAATCTCGCGCACCAGCACGGTGCGGAGCTGGCCGCCGACGTTCACGTCGGCCAGGTGCGTCGTGCCGACCGTGCGCAGGGCGCGCCGCAGCGCCTTCTGCTCCATCTGCACCGCCACGGGGTCCTTGCGGCCGTAGATCACGCCAGGGATCCAACCTTCGCGCCGCAACTGGTTGACCTGCTTGCCGGTGATTTCGCGCGGTTCTGCTTCGATTACAATTCTCTCGCTCATGCCTCTGTGTTCCTTCCTGGAGAGCCAACAGCCAAACAGGTGCGCTGCGCACTTGTGCGCCCCACCTGCTCTGTTATATTCCTTACTAAACGTCTTGTCGGCTATAATCAAGGTTTGGCGACTTGCGTCGCGGGCAACTTCTGTCTTGCCCAACCGAACAGTGAAGTATAGCGACAAAAACAGGTAAGTCAATCCGCGAACGGACTTTTCATGAGCGATCAAACGATGACCCTAGACGCCTTCTACGCAGAAGTGATGCAACACGGCAAGCTGCGCACGCCCGACCACGCCGCCCGCCTCAGCAGCGCCGTGCTCCACACCCTGGGCTTCAATCTCAGCGGCAGCATCAAGCGCCAATTGGCCCGGGCGCTGCCGGCCGACCTGGCCCACGAACTGACCCGCGGCTGGCGGCTCATCCACTTCCGCGACACCCACCTGCCGTTGGAGAAGTTCGCTCACCACGTGGCCCTTCACAGCGGCAATACCGACCCTCAATACGCAAAGATGGCCAGCGCCGCCGTCTTCGGCCAGATCAAGCGGCTCATCGACGACGACCTCAACCGCCGCGTGGCCAAGGATCTTAGCCCTGAAGTTCGCGACCTCTGGAACGCCGCCTAGATTGGCCATGGGCGTCTGTTTCGCCTGGGCTGGCGCTGCTGGCGCGGCTGATGGCCGGCCTGCTCCTGGCCGTCGCCTGCGCCCCCGTGCTTGAGGAGGAGTTGCCGCCGACGGCTGCGCCGGTCGCCGTGCCCGTCACCCTGATCGCCGACGGCCAGACCCGCGCCCTGCTGACTACGGCGGCTACCGTCGATGGCGTACTGGCCGAGGCCGGGCTGGCAGTGGCCCCGGCCGACGAAGTCACGCCCCCTCTGATCGCCCCCATGACTGCGGCCGGCGGCGCGCCGCTGGTCATCACCGTCGTGCGCGTCACCGAGACGACCGAAGTCATCCCCGAAGCCATCCCCTTCGGCCGCCAGATCGTGCGCAGCACCGAGCTATCGCCCGACGACCCGCCCCGCCTGCTCCAGACCGGCGAGCCGGGCCTCAGCGAAGTGACAGTGCGCATCGTCTACCGCGACGGGCTGGAGGTCGAGCGCTGGCCCACGGCCACAACGGTCATCGAACCGGCGCGCGACGAGATTGTGATGATCGGCGTGGCCGGCGAGCGCGACCGCATGACCTTCGCCGGCCTGCTGGCGACCATCGACGACGGCCGGGCCATCCTGCTCGACGGGGCCACCGATGCGCCGCGCCAGATCGCCATCGAAGGGACGCTCGACGGCCGTGTCTTCCAGCTTTCGCCCGATGGCGCGTTCCTGCTCTACACCAGCGGCGAGAGCGACGCCGTCTCCTTTCGCAACGCCCTGTGGCTCATCGCCACTGCGCCCGACGCCGTCGCCCGGCCGCTCAACATCGAGAATGTGCTCTGGGCCGGCTGGGACCCGGCAGCCACAACGCCGCGCATCGCCTACACCACCGCCCGCTCGACCACCCTGCCGCCCGGCTGGGAGGCCAACAACGACCTGTGGCTGCTCGAACTGCCCGCCGAGGGGCCGCAGCCCGCGCCCGTCCGGCTGGTGGAGAGCTACGCCACGGCCTACGCCTGGTGGGGCGGCCAATACGCCTGGTCGGCCGACGGCCGCCTGGCCTACGCCTTCGCCAATGAGGTCGGCGTGCTGGCCATGCCGACGGCCGAAGAGGCGGCGCTGCTCGACCCAACGACGGCCGGCGCACCACAGCGCACCGTGCTCCACACCTTCACCCCCTTCGACACCGAGGCCGATTGGGCCTGGGTTCCGGCGCTGGGCTGGTCGGCCGATGGCCGCTTCCTGGCCTTCACCGACCACGCCGGCGACGACCCGGACACGGGCGCGCGCTTCGATCTGCGGCTGGCCGATGTGGCCGCCGGCAACCAGACGGCGTTGGTGGAGAACGCCGGCATCTGGGCCTTCGTCCACTGGTCGCCGGGCGACGGCCGCATCGCCTACCTAAGCGCCACCGACCCGGCCGCCGGGCAGGACAGCGCCTACGCCCTGTGGCTGGCCGACAGCGACGGCAGCGAGGCGCGCCGCCTCTACCCGCCCGAAGGGGAGAGCGGCTCGTTTGCCCGCGCCCAGCCGTTGGCCTGGGGGCCGGACGCCGACCGGCTGGCTTTCATCTTCGACGACGCGCTGCACATTCTGGAGCTGTCGTCGGGCGAGGTCTATCGCGCCGACCGCGACGACACCATCAGCAGCCATCCCACCTGGGCGCCCTATGGGCCGGCGGCCGACAATTGAGCCGGTGACGGCCTCAGCGTGCCCTATTAAACCGTGACCACCACCACCGCCCCTTCCGCTGCCCGCCGCCGGTTGCTGACCACCCTCCTGCTGGCCCTGGCCACCGCCGCCTTCCTGTCGTCGGGCGCGGTGCAGGCTCGCCAGCGCTACCTGACGCGCGGCATCCCGGCCCGGCCCGAACCCATCCCCCTCGGCGGGGCGCGGGCCGGCGTCAACGTCTACCTGACCGACGCCGACGCGGCCACAACGGGCGCGACACTCGATCAAATAGCGGCCACAGGAGTTCGTTATGTTAAGCAGCCCTTCTTCTACAGCGAGAATGAGGATTGGACAGTGGCCGACCGCTTCATGGCCGCGGCGGCGGCCGCCTCCCTGACCGTCATCCCGTTGCTCGACGGCGACCCACAGGCCGCCTTCGCCCCGCCCGATCCGGCCGCCTTTGCCGCCTGGGCCGGGGCGTTCGCTACGCGCTACGGCGACCAAATAGACGCCTACATCATCTGGGATGAGCCGAACCTGGCCGGCCACTGGGGCGGCCAGCCGGCCAATCCCGCCGCCTACGCCGCTCTGCTGAGCGCCACGGCCGCCGCCATCCGCGCCGCCGACGCCAACGCGGCCATCGTCGCCGGCCCGCTGGCCCCGACGACCGAGACCGGCCCGCAAAACCTGTCGGAGACGCTCTTCCTGCGCGCCCTCTACGCCGCCGGCGCGGCCGACGCCTTCGACGCCGTGGCCCTCAAGCCCTACGGCTTCGACACCGGCCCCGATGACCGCCGGGTGGGCGACAACGTACTGAACTTCAGCCGCCCCATCCTCGTCCGCGAACTGCTGGTGGAGATGGGCGACGGCGGCACGGCCATCTGGGCCGGCAACTGGGGCTGGAACAGCCTGCCGCCGGGCTGGGCGGGCCAACCGTCCATCTGGGGGCAGACGACGGCCGAGGCCCAGGCCGCCCGGACCGTGGCCGCGCTGGAGCGGGCGCGGCGCGAATGGCCGTGGCTGGGGCTGATGTTCCTGGAGAACTGGACGCCCGGCGCGCCGCCGGCCATCGCCGCCGACGACTCGCGCTGGGGCTTCAGCATCGCCGGGCGGCCGGCGGCCGGCGCGCTGGCCGCCTACCTGGCCGCGCAGCCGCCCGACGTCGCCCCGCCCGGCTTCCACCTGGCCCGCCCCGACGACCCGGCGCAACAGTTCAGCGGCGCGTGGCAGTTCTCGCCCCAGTTCGGGGCCGACATCGGCCAGGACGGCGACCGGGTGACGTTCACCTTCTGGGGCACAGACGTCGCCCTGCGCGTGCGGCGGGCCGACTTCCGCGCCCGGCTCTACGCCACCATCGACGGCCAACCGGCCAACGCCCTGCCGCGCGACGAGAACGGCGCGGCCCTGGTGCTGACCGCCCCCGACCCGGCCGAGGATTACCTGTCCGACGAGTGGCTCGCCCGCGGCCTGTCGCCCGGCAGCCACGTGCTGGAACTGACCGCCGCCCGCGGCTGGGATCAGTGGGCGCTCAACGGCTTCAGCGTCGCCTACCGCCCGCCTGCCGCCGGGCCAATCTGGCTGCCGGCGACGCTGGGGGTGCTGGGCGTGGGCCTGCTCGCGCTGGCCGTCGTCGTCGGGCGCGGCGCGGCGTGGGGCGCGCCAGGGGCGAGGCTCGGCCGCGCTTATCGCCGCCTGAGCGACCGCGCCCAACTGCTGCTGGTCGGCGGGTTGGCCGCCCTGGCCGGTCTCACCGGCTGGCTAACCTGGGGGCCGGACGCGCTGGGCATCTACCGGCGGCTGGGCGACCTGGGCCAACTGGCGGCCACCGGCGGCGCGGCGGCGCTGTTCTACGTCACGCCGTCGTTCCTGATCTACGCCCTGGCCCTGGTCGTGCTGTTCGGCCTGCTGGTGTTGCGCCCGGCCTGGGGACTGGCCCTCATCGCCCTGACGATGCCCTTCTACGTCCCGCCGCTGCCCAAGCCCATCCTCGGCTACCGCTTCTCGCCGGTGGAGGTCTTCACGCTTGTGACGTTGGCCGCCTGGGGCGTGCGGGCGGGGCTGGACGCCGGGGCCGCCTACCGCCGCGACCGCCGCCGGCCCGCCCGCCCGCGTCTCGTCCGCGCCGACTGGGCCGCGCTGCTCTTCGTCCTCGTGGCCACGGCCTCGCTCTTCGTCGCCGCCCGGCGCGACGTGGCTCTAGCCGAGTGGCGCGTGGTTATCATCGAGCCGGCGCTCTTCTACTTCCTGCTGCGGGCCATCCGGCCCAGCGAGCGCGAGCTATGGGTCATGCTCGACGCCTGGGTGCTGGGCGGCGTGGCCGTGGCCGGCTACGGGCTGTGGCAGTACGCCACCGGCCAAGACCTGATCACCGCCGAGGGCGGCCTGCTGCGGCTGCGCTCCATCTACGGCTCGCCCAACAACGTCGCCCTCTACCTCGACCGGCTGCTGCCGCTACTGGTGGCCGTGCCGCTGCTGGGCCGGGCGCTGTCCGCCACGCGCCGCCGCCTCTACGCCCTGGCCGTTGTCCCCGTCGGCCTGGCGTTGCTATTGACGTTCAGCAAGGGGGCGCTTCTGCTGGGCGTGCCGGCCGGGCTGCTGATCGTCTTCTGGGTTTGGCAGCGGCGGGCGGGGCGACGGACGTGGCCGTGGGTGATCGGCGCGGCCGTCGGCGGTGTGGCCGCGCTGTTCCTGGCCAGCCAAATCCCCGCCCTGGCCGCCCGCCTCGATCTGTTCGGCGTGACCGGCTTCTTCCGCGTCAGCCTGTGGCGGGCGGCGCTCAACATGGCCGCCGACCATCCCCTGCTGGGCGTCGGGCTGGACAACTTCCTCTACGCCTACCGCGGTCGCTACATCTTCGACGCCGCCTGGCAAGAGCCGAACCTCAACCACCCCCACAACATCCTCCTCGACTTCGCCACTCGCCTGGGCCTGCTGGGGCTGCTGGCCGGGGCGTGGCTGATGGGCGAGGCGGTGCACGCCCTCTGGCGGGCTATCCGCCGGGCCGACACGGCCTGGCTGCCCGTGGCCGCCGGGCTGGCCGGGGCGTTGGCCGCCATGCTGGCCCACGGGCTGGTGGATCACAGCTTCTTCCTCGTAGATTTGGCGTTCGTCTTCTTCCTGATTTTGGGCGTGGCGGTGTGGCTGGAGGGCAGTAGCCGGACCTGACAGGTCGCCCGACCTCAACCCACCCCATCGCGCTTCTAGCCGATCAGAATCCGCTCTTCGGGGTAGCCTACGGCCGGGGCGGGGCTGGGCTGGGCCAGCGCTACGATGAGCGTCAGCGTGCCCGCCCGCCCAAAGAACATCAGCCCGGCGATAAGCAACTGCCCGAACAAGTTCAGCCGCGGCGTCAGGCCCAGCGAGAAGCCCGACGTGGAAAAGGCCGACACCGTCTCAACCAGGGCCGTGACCAGGGTCACGTTCTCCTGAGTGTAGAGCAACAGCCAGGTGACAAGCGCGATGACCGCCGCCGCCGCGGTGGCGACGGCCGCGGCCTTGAATAGAATCTCCAGCGGGATGGTGCGCCGCCCGGCGCGAATCTCCGAGCGACCGCGGGCGAAGTTCCACACCGCCAGCACCAGCACGGCAAAGGCACTCGTCGTGATGCCGCCGCCCATCGACGCCGGCGACGCGCCGATGAACATCAGGATCGTCAACAGCAGGCCGTTGGCCGGGGCCAGTTGGCTGAACTGGGCCGAAACGACAAAGCCCGACGTGCGGCTGGCGACGGCATGAAAGAACGACAGGAGCCACAGCCGGCCGGCCGACTCGTCACCGAAGACGCTGCCGCCGCGCGACTCGGTCAGGTAGAAGAGGATCGTGCCGACCAGGATGAGGCTGGCGGCCGTTATCAGCGTGATGCGCGTATGGAGCGACACGAAACGGCGACGCGGATAGCGCAACAGGTCGGCGATGACCGGGATGCCGATGCCGCCCAGAAAGATGAGCGCCGCCAGCGTCAGCAGCGTCAGCGCGTCGGTGGGGAAGCCGGCCGCGGCCGTCGGCGACCCGGCGAAGAGGTCGAAGCTGGCGTTGGTGAAGGCCGAGACGGAGTGAAAGATGGCGAAGTAGGCCGCCCACGCCGGGCCATACTGCGGCCACCACACCAGCCACAGCACGACCGCCCCCAGCGCCTCGATGAATAGTACGGCGGCCAGAATGCGGCTGGTCAGGCTCAGGATTTGACCGGCTGATAGAAGGCCCAGCGAGTCGCGCAACGTCAGCCGTTCGGCGAAGGTCACCCGCTTGCCGATCAGCCGGAAGACGGCCACGGCGGCGACCATGAAGCCTACGCCGCCCAGTTGCATGAGAACGAGCAGCACCACCTGGCCGAAGAGGGATAAGTCCACGCCGGGGGTGATAATGGTCATGCCGGTCGTGGCCACGGCCGAGACGGCGGTGAATAGCGCCTCGTTCCAGGTCAGCGCCCGCCCCGCGCCGCTGACCGGCAACAGCAGCAGCACCGTGCCGATCATGACCAACACCGCCAATCCACCGACCAGCCCCAGCCCGCGCTGCGATTGCGACAGGCGCAACCGGCGGCTGGTGCGGGCAATGATCCGCGTCATCGGCCGCGTGGCCGGGCGTCGTTCGCTCAAGCGGCTATCCGCCCCCCGTTAGCGCGTGGATCGCCGCCTCTGGGCCGGCCACGAGGAGCTGATCGCCGGGCATGACGACGGCCTCCGGGCCAGGGTTGTAGATCAGATGGCGCCCGGCCAGCAGCAAGACCAGTAGTTCAGGCGAGTAGCCGGTCATCAATTGACCCAACGGCCCGCTGAAATGTCGCGGCGACCAGCGGGCGACCAGATGGTCGGCAAAACGCCAGCCGGTATCCTGCCTCGCCTGCCCGGTCAGGAGGTCGGCCACGACACGCGCCGACTCGATGTCGGGCGTAACGACCTCGTCGGCGCCGACGCGCATCAGCACGCGCCGGTCGCGCTCCGATTGCGCCTCGCACACCACCCGCCGCACACCCAAATCCTTGAGCGTCAGCGTAACCAGCATCGCCTGGGCTAAATCGCCGCCGATGGCCACGATGGCCGTGTCGAACGCTTCGATCCCCAGAGCCAACAGCCCCTCATGGTCGCTGGCGTCGAGCGCCACCACGTCTTGCAGATTATCAGATAGGTGCTGGACGATGGTCGGGTTACGGTCTACGCCCAGCACTTGATGACCGCGCTCCACCAGCGCCAGGGCAACGTTTTCGCCAAAGCCGTCCAGCCCGACGACCACGAACTCTCCACGGCTGCTTCTGCGTCTCATCTCTTTGTCACCCGTTGACCCGCTTCCGCAGCGGGCCTGCTTCTGAGAAGATACTAAGCCAGACGCCCCGGCCATTGGGCCGCGCGCGCACGGTGGGTTACAATCCTGCCCGGCTTAGTGCGCGGCAAGTGGCCGTCCGGAAGCACATGCGAAAGTACAAGCTGCCGTTGCTCCTCGGCCTCCTGTTGGCCGGTATTATAACAGTGTGGCTGCTGCCGTCGATGCTGCGCTCACTGCCGACGCGCTACGCCATGCGGCTGCCCGGGCCGCTGCAAGCCCTGGCCCTGCCGGCCGACCCGACGCCCATCCTGCCGACCGTCGCCGCGCCGGTGGCCGCCGCCGATCTACTGGGCAACACATCGGCCACTGTCACGCCGCCAGCCAGCCCCACACCGCTGGCCGTGGCCGAGGCTTACAGCACGCCTACTCTAGCGGCGACGCTCCAACCCACGGCGACAGCGACGCCGCCGCCCACAGCCACCCCCTGGCCCGTTCCGGCCGCGGCGCGGATGACCGGCTTCACCCACGTCTATCAGGAGTGGAACAACTGCGGCCCGGCAACGCTAGTCATGGCGCTGACCTACTTCGGCCGCGTCCATAGCCAGCGCGACACGGCCGCCGTGCTGCGCCCCAACCCCGAAGACCGCAACGTGACGCCGCAGGAGTTGGCCGGTTTCGTCAACACGCAGGACGGCTTGCGCGGCGTGGCCCGCATCAACGGTGACCTCGACCTGCTCAAGCGGCTGCTGGCCAACGAGATTCCGGTCATCATCGAGATCGGCTTCGACCCGCCGGGCGAGTACCAGTGGCTCGGCTGGTACGGCCACTACCTGCTGCCGGTGGCCTACGACGACGCGACGCAACAGGTGTGGGTCTACGACTCGTGGCTGGGAACCAGCGAGGTGCCGCAGACCAACGCCGACCCCAACGGCCGCGTCCTGGCCTACGCCGACCTGGAAGCGTACTGGGCGCAGTTCAACCGCTCCTACATCGTCCTCTATGAGCCGGAGCAGGAAGCGCTGGTCAACGAACTGCTCGGCGCGACGCTCGACGACGCGGCCATGTGGCAGGCCAGCCTGGCCCGCGCCCAGGCCGACGCCGCCCGCGACCCGGCCAACGCCTTCTACTGGTTCAACCTGGGCGCGACCTACAACGCCCTGGGCGACTATGAGAAGGCGGCCACGGCCTTCGACCAGGCATTGGCCATCGGCCTGCCCTGGCGGATGTTGTGGTACCAGTTCGGCCCCTATGAGGCGTATCAGCACGCCGGCCGCTACGACGACGTCGTCCTGCTGGCCGAGACGACACTGACCGACCGCCCCTTCTTCGAGGAGTCGTACTACTACCTCGGCCTGGCCCAGAGTGGGCTGGGCAACACCGAGGGCGCGCGGGCTAACTTACAGAAGGCGCAAGAACTCAATCCGAACTTCACCCCGGCCCAGAAGGCGCTGGCCGAACTGCCGCCCGAGAGTTGAAAGAAGAAACCACAGATTACACCGATTCCACAGATTTATACGTCCCCAGGGGCGCTCATCAACGTGATCGGTGTAATTAGGAACATGTGACTATGCGTAACAGAACCAAGAGCATCATCCTGCTCATCGCCGTGGCCCAACTGGGGCTGATTATCGGTCTGCTGGCTCTGCCGACGGTGGTGCGGGCTATTCCCGGCCGCTACCGTGTCTGGCTACAGGAGAACTACCCCGGCTCGGCGACGTGTCCGAGGAGGTCATCCACCAGGTCGCGCCGGTGGCTACGGCCCTACCCGCGCCGCAGCAGGTGTCGGACAACGCCATCGACATCGGCTCGCTCATCGACGCCCAGCCGGCGACAACCCTCGACAGCGCCCCCGACGAGACGGAACTGATCGGCGTGCCCGCCGCCCTGGAAGACGCGCCGGCCGCGGCCACCGTCGCCCCGGTCGTTGAGCCGACGGCCGCGCCTACCGAGGCGGCTCTGACACCCACCCCGGCCGCCACTGACACCCCCGCGCCGACGCCGACGCCCATGCCCCTGCCGGAGCGCGTCGTGCTGGAGAATATGGGCGTCGTCAAGCAGTCGTTCAACAACTGCGGCCCGGCCAATCTGACCCAGGTGCTCAACTGGTACGGTTCGGCCATCACCCAGACTGACGTGGCCGCCTACCTGAAGCCCAACCCTGAAGACCGCAACGTCAGCCCGTGGCAGATTGCCGATTATGTCAACGAACAACTGACCGGTTACAAGGCCCTGGCCCGCAGCGGCGGCGATCTGGAGATGATCAAGCGCTTCCTGGCCGCCGGCTTCCCGGTGGTCATCGAAAAGGGGTACGAGCTGCCCGATTCCGGCTGGTGGGGCCACTACCTGACCATCTACGGCTATGACGACCAACTGGAAGAGCTGTATAGCCAGGACTCCTACCTCGGCCCGTTCGACGGCAGCGGCCGGGTAGACGCCTACACCGAGTTCCTCCACTACTGGCAGCAGTTCAGCAACACCTTCTACGTCGTCTATCGCCCGGAGCAGGAAGAGACGGTCAAGAGCATCCTGGGCGAAGAGATGTACGACGACTTCAAGATGTGGCAGAAGGTGGCCGGCATCGCCGAGACGGAGACGCTGCAGCGCCCCGACGACGTCTTCGCCTGGTTCAACCTGGGCACGGCCCTGACCCGCATGGGCGGCCTGACGGGCGAGAACCAGTACTACCAGGGCGGGGCGCAGGCGTTCGACAAGGCGCGCGAGCTTGGCCTGCCGCCGCGGATGCTGTGGTACCAGTTCCAGCCCTACCTGGCCTACCTGAAGCTCGACCGCTATCAGGACGTGGTCACGCTGGCCGACGCCACGCTGGAGACGCAGGGCGGCCGCAACGTCGAAGAGACGTTCTGGTACAAGGGCCACGCCCTGGCCTACCTGGGCGACATCCAGGGGGCAATAACCGCCTACGAGACGGCCCTGACCGTCAACGCCAACTTCTACCCGGCCCAGTGGTCGCTCGACTCCCTGCGCGGCACCGGCGGATAGAAGAATCTCACGCAAAGACGCAAAGACGCCAGGGGCCAGGGAAGAACGTTCTTCCCTGGCCCTGGCCCTGCTGGCCCCTCATTACCTTGAATTCTGAGCTTTCGCGCTATAATATCAGGTAGCGGTCAGACCGCGCCCGATGGCAGGCATCGGCCTGCCCCTTTCCACGAAATCCCACATCTCAACACTGAGGAGTTTCATATGACCCAGGCACCCGCACACAAGTTCAAGGTTACCTATTCGACGCTGGCCAGCCCCGACCCGCTGCTGCACCAGATGTACGACGAGGCCGTGGCCGACTTCCGCGCCAACGCCGGGAAGACATACCCCCTGTATATCAACGGCGAGGAGCGCTTCGCCGAGGAGACGTTCGCCAAAATTAGCCCGACCGACACCGACCTGGTCATGGGCTACTTCCAGAAGGGCACCGAGAAGGACGCCAACGACGCCGTGGCCGCGGCCAAAGCCGCCTATCCCGGCTGGCGCGACACGCCCTGGCAGGAGCGCATCACCCTGCTGCGCCGCGCCGCCGACCTGCTCAGCGAGCGCCTGTTCAAGATGGGTGCGGTCATGAGCCTGGAAGTCGGCAAGAACCGCCTGGAGGCGTTGGGCGACGTGGAGGAGACGGCCGACCTCATCCGCTACAACTGCGACGCGATGGAGCAGAACAACGGCTTCGCCAAGCCGCTGAAGAACGAGAGCGAGAAGCACCACAACCGCAGCGTGCTGAAGCCCTATGGCGTGTGGGTCGTGATCTCTCCATTCAACTTCCCCGGCGCGCTGGCCGGCGGCCCCAGCGGCGCGGCCCTGGCCGCCGGCAACACCGTCGTCTTCAAGCCGGCCACCGACACGCCCTTCACCGGCTGGCTGCTGACCGAGGCCTTCCGCGACGCCGGCCTGCCGCCGGGCGTCTTCAACTTCGTCACCGGCGGCGGACGCAGCGTCGGCCAGACGCTCGTTGACCACCCCGACGTGGCCGGCATCACCTTCACCGGCAGCTACGACGTGGGCATGGGCATCATCCGCACCTTCACCAGCGGCAAGTACCCGCGGCCGTGCGTGGCCGAGATGGGCGGCAAGAACCCGGTCATCATCAGCAACAAGGCCGACCTGGACAAGGCGGCGCTGGGCTGCATGCGCTCCGCCTTCGGCCTGCAGGGGCAGAAGTGTTCGGCTCTGTCACGCATCTACGTCCACAAAGACGTCAAGGACGCCTTTATGGAGAAGTTCCTCGACCTGACGTCGAAGATCAACGTCGGCGACCCGACCGACCAGAACAACTGGATGGGGCCGGTCATCAACAAGAGCGCCCTGGAAGACTACCTGCGCTTCGTCGAAGACCTGCGCGCCCACGGCGACATCGTCTTCGGCGGCGAGGCGCTGGGCGGCAAGGGCTACTACGTCGCCCCGACCATCGCCGACAACGTGCCCGAAGACCACGCGCTGTGGCAGCAGGAGATGTTCCTGCCCATCGTCATGGTCGAGGCGTTCGAGGATTTAGAGGCGGCCATGCGCAAGGCCAACGACGTGGAGTATGGCCTGACCGCCGGCTTCTTCAGCGAGGACGAGAACGAGATCGAGTGGTTCCTCGACAACATGGAGGCGGGCGTGCTCTACGTCAACCGCAGCAGCGGCGCGACCACCGGCGCCTGGCCCGGCTACCAGTCCTTCGGCGGCTGGAAGGGCAGCGGCTCCACCGGCAAGGCCGCCGGCAGCTTCTACTACGTGCAGCAGTATATGCACGAGCAGAGCCAGACTGTCGTCGAGTAGTTGTCAGTTATCAGTTGACAGTTGTCAGCCTCAGCGCCCCGGCGCTCACTGCTGACGACTGTCAACTGTCAACTGTCAACTGTCAACTCCCCCATGTCTACCAAACTCATCCCCATGCGCGAAGCCGTCGCGCGTCACGTGGCTGACGGCTGCACCCTGGCCATCGAGGGCTTCACCGCCTTCATCTGCTTCGCCGCCGCCCATGAGATCATTCGCCAGCGCAAGCGCGACCTCGTGCTCTGTCGCCTGACGCCCGATTTGATCTACGACCAGATGATCGCCGCCGGCGTGGCCCGCAAGCTCATCTTCAGCTACCTGGGCAACCCCGGCGTCGGCAGCCTGCACGCCATCCGGCGCGCCATCGAACTGGGCGTGCCCCGGCCGCTGGAGATCGAAGAGTACTCCCACTTCGGCATGGTCGGCCGCTACATGGCCGGCGCGGCCGACCTACCCTTCTTCCCCCTGCGCAGCTACGTCGGCAGCGACATGCCCGCCGCCAACGACCTCATCCGCTTCGTCGATAGCCCCTATGGCGACGGCCCAATCGCCGTCGTGCCGCCGCTGAAGCCGGACGTGGCCTTTGTCCATGCCCAGCGCGCCGACGTGCAGGGCAACACCCACCTGTGGGGCCTCTTGGGCACACAGAAAGAGGTGGCCTTCGCCGCCAAAAAGGTCGTCGTCGTCGTCGAGGAAGTGGTGGACGAGGAAGTCATCCGCCGCGACCCCAACCGCACGCTCATCCCCGGCCTGATCGTCGACGCCGTCGTCCACGAACCCTACGGCGCGCATCCCAGCTACGTCCAGGGGTACTACGACCGCGACAACGACTTCTATCTGAAGTGGGACGAGTGGTCGCGCGACCAGGCGACGACCGAGGCGTGGCTGGAGGAGTGGGTCTACGCCCTGCCCGACCGCGCCGCCTATCTGGACAAGCTCGGCCGCGAGACGCTCGACCGGCTGGCCCCCGGCTCGCTGCCCGCCGAGCCGGTCAACTACGGCCGCTATGGTTAGCAGTCACTACAGCTAACCCGCGAGACTCCCATGTCCCAACTCGACACCTTCGGCGCGGACTACCTGCGCCTGACGCTCGAAATCGACAAGCACATCGACGGCTACCTCGACGCCTACTACGGCCCGGCGGCGCTGCGCGACGAGGTCAGGGCCGCGCCGCTGCGTTCCCCGGCCGACCTGCTGGCCGACGTGGATCGGCTGGAAGCGAACATCCCCACCGACGACCCGGCCCGCGCCGTCTACCTGGCGGCGACCCTGCGGGCCATCGAGTGCACTGTTCGCATGGTGGCCGGGGAGACGTTCGACTATCTGGAAGAGGTGCACCGCCTCTATGACATCCGCCCGCAACTGGCCCCCGAGAGCCGCCTGCTGGCCGCGCACGACGCTTTGGACAGTTTGCTGCCGGAGCTACCCGGCCAGAACCTGGCCGCGCGCCTGGCCGCCTGGCGCAAGCAGTTTGAGATCGATGCCGCCCGCGGGCTGGAACTGCTGGAGTTGGCCCGCGAAGAGACGCGCCGGCGGACGGCGGCCTTCGTAGAGTTGCCCCACGACGAGAGCGTCGAAATCCGCCTGACCTCCGGCCAGCCGTGGAGCGCCTACAACTGGTATCTGGGTCACGGCCGCTCGCTGATCGAGTTCAACACCGACCTGCCGCTCAACGCCCTGGCCCTGCTGGGCACGTTCGCCCATGAAGGCTACCCCGGCCACCACACCGAAGGCACGCTCAAGGAGATCGAACTCTACCGGCGGCGCGGCTACGCCGAGCAGGCCGCCATGCTGCTCCACTCCCCGGCGGCGGTCATCAGCGAGGGCATCGCCACCACGGCGGTGGAGGTCATCTTCCCCGACGACAGCGCCTACGACTGGACGGCCGAAGTGTTGTTGCCGGCCGCCGGGTTGCCGGTCGCGCCAGGGCTGGCCGACCGCCTGCGGCGCATCGATCAAGCGGCGGCTTCATTGCGTTATGTCAACGGCAATGCGGCCATCCTCTACCACACCGGCCTGATCACCAAGGCGGGGGCCATCGACTACATGCAAACCTACGGCCTGGCCACGCCCGAACGGGCGGCCAAGAGCGTCAGCTTCTTCACCCACCCGCTCTTCCGCGCCTACACCTTCACTTACTCGGTCGGCTACGACCTGATCGCCGCCACGGCCGACCCCACCGCCACCTTCCGCCGCCTGTTGACCGAGCAAGTGCTGCCATCGGAGCTGGCTCTGACATAAAGAATAAGAAACCACAGATTCGCAGATTCTTCGGAAATCTGCGGAATCTGCGTAATCTGTGGTTTCCTCTTAAAACCACGGAATCACATGGACGTATCATCCCCCTCCGCTTCGGAACTCATGATCATCGCCGCCTCGCGCGCGCTGCGCGGCAACCGCACCGTCTTCGTCGGCGTCGGCCTGCCCAACATCGCCTGCAACCTGGCCCGCCGCAGCCACTCGCCGGACATGGAACTGGTCTACGAGAGCGGCGTCTTCGGCGCGCAACCGGCGCGGCTGCCCCTGTCCATCGGCGACCCAACTCTCGTCAGCGGCGCGACCTCGGTCGTCAGCATGGCCGACCTGTTCATGCTCTACCTGCAACGTGGCCTCATCGACGTGGCCCTGCTGGGCGGGGCGCAGATCGACCGCTTCGGCAACCTGAACACGACCGTCATCGGCGACTACGCGAGGCCAAAGACTCGCCTGCCCGGCTCCGGCGGCGCGTGCGAGATCGCCATCAACGCCCGGCGCATCTTCATGATCATGCGCCTGTCGAAGCGCGCCTTCGTCAACAAGATCGACTTCCAGACCAGCCCCGGCCACCTCGACGGCGGTGACGCCCGCCAGCGGCTGGGCATGCCCGGCTTCGGCCCCGACCAGGTCATCACCGACAAGGCGCTGTTCACCTTCGACAACCCGGAGCGGGAGATGATGCTGGTCGAACTGGCCCCCGGCCAGACGGTCGAGAGCGTCCGGGCCGCCGTCGGCTGGCCCTTGCGCGTGGCCGGCAGCCTGCGCGAGATGATCCCGCCCACGGCCGAAGAACTGGCCATCGTCCGCGAACAACTAGACCCCCAAGGACTTTACAGGTAAACAACTCATGCGCACCCATCGCCGCCTCCTCATCGCACTCGGCGCAACCCTTCTCGTCCTCCTTATCGTCAGCAGCACGACTCTGATTGTGTTGAATAGTCGTGGCCAGGCCCAGCCCGAAGCCGTCGCCGCCCTGGAACCGGACGCTCTGGTCGCCGTCTCGCAAGTCGCCGGCCAGGACTGGCACGTCTTCGCCCCGACCGCGGTCAAAGCCACTACCGGCCTGATTCTCTACCCCGGCGGCTTTGTCGATCCCGTAGCCTACGCGCCCATCGCCCGCGCCATCGCCGGCCGCGGCTTCCTGGTCGTGATCGACCCCATGCCGCTCAATCTGGCCGTCACCGACGTATCCTCGGCCGACGCCATCATCGCTGCCCACCCGGAGATCGCCCACTGGGCCATCGGCGGCCACTCGTTGGGCGGGGCGATGGCCGCCGAGTTTGTCGCCGACGCCCCCCAGAACGTTGATGGGCTGGCTCTCTGGGCGGCCTATCCCGCGCCCAACACCGACCTTTCGGCCCTGCCGCTCCGCGTTGTCTCCATTTATGGTGACGCCGATGGTGTGGCCCTGACTGAAGAAATCCTGAGCGCCGCCCAACGCCTACCCCCTGACGCGCAGTTCATCCTCATCTCCGGCGGCAACCACACCCAGTTCGGTTCCTACGGTCAGGGCCTCCAGCGCGGCGACAACCCGGCGACCATCAGCCGCGACCGGCAACAGGCGGCAATCGTCGCAGGCACGGTCGAACTACTTGAAATTATCGGCGCTAACTGACGCCTCAGCAGTTGATTACCGGAGCGAATCCCATGTTCTACTCCCACCCCCAGGGCCACGTCTTCTACCGCAGTATGAACCACCCCCGGCCGATGATCGCCTACAGCCAGGGGATTTACCTTTACGACGATAGCGGCAAGCGCTATATCGACGGCTCCGGCGGGCCGCTGGTGATCAACGTCGGCCACGGCCGCGAAGAGATCGTCGCCGCCATGACCCAACAGGCGCAACGGGCGGCCTACGTCCACGCCACGATGTTCACCAGCGAGCCGCTGGAACAGTACGCCGCCGCTCTGGCCGAAATAGTACCCTTGCCGGATCCGCGCTTCTACTTTCTCAGCAGTGGCTCCGAAGTAGTCGAAGGGGCCATCAAGCTGGCGCGGCAGATTCAGATGGCCCGCGGCGAGGAGCGCCGCCACATTATTCTCTCGCGCTGGAACAGCTACCACGGCATGACCCTGGGGGCACTGGCCGTCAGCGGCCGGCCGGGGCTACGGTCGCCTTACCTGGACATGCTCCACGACGTGCCCCACATCCCCACGCCCTACACCTATCGCTTCCCCCTCAGTGGCGAGGAGCTGGCCGCTCGGCTGGAGGAGGCCATCCTGGCCCATGGCGTGGAGAACGTTGCCGCCTTCATCGCCGAGCCATTCAGCGGCGCATCATTAGGAGCCACACAGCCGCCCGATGACTACTGGCCGCGCATCCGGGCCATTTGCGACCGCTACGGCGTTCTGCTCATTTCCGACGAAGTACTTGTTGGCCTGGGCCGCACCGGCAAGATGTGGGCACTGGAGCACTGGAACACCGTGCCCGATATCCTGGTCACCTCCAAAGGCACGGCCGGTGGCTACTTCCCGCTGGGATTCATCGCCGCCAAGGGGGCCGATGTGGAGCAGATTCGCCTCTCCCTGGGCGATTTCAACCACGGCGGCACCTTCAGCCATCACGCCGTGGGTGCGGCGGCCGGCCTGGCCACACTGCACATTATTCAGCGCGAGAAGCTGGTGGAAAACTCGGCGACGATGGGAGAGATTATGGGCAACCAACTGCGCGCGGCTCTGGCCGACCATCCGCACGTGGGCGACATTCGCGGCCGCGGCCTATTCTGGGGCCTTGAACTGGTGCAAGACCGGGCCACCAAGCAGCCCTATCCCAAGAAACAGGGCATGGTCCTGAAGGTGAGGGACCGCGCCTTTGAAATGGGACTCGTCGTTTACCACTCCGTAGGCTGCGCCGACGGCGTCAACGGCGACGTGGTGATGCTCGGCCCGCCGCTGATTGTTGACGAGGCGCAGGTGAACGAGATGGTGGGACTGCTGGCCGAGGCGATCCGGTTGGAGTTGGGCGACTAGGCACGTTCATAGTTAGTGAACTCCTTTACGAACCGTCCGGCCGCAAGAGCACCTTGCGCACCCCCGGCCGCGCCGCGTGCTCAAACGCGGCCAGCCCGTCGGCCAGCGGGTACTCGGCCTCGATGAGCGGCCGAACCTGCACCGCGCCGCTCGCCAGCAGCCGCAACGCCGGAGCAAACGGCCCGCAGCGCGAGCCGACAACGGTGATCTCGCTCACGACCAGCTTGGTCAGGTTGATGTGGGCCTGGCCGGCAAAGGTGCTCTTCAGCACCAGCGTGCCGCGCGGGCGAACCAGGCGCAACGAGTGGGCGAAGCCGGCATCATTGCCCGTGGCCTCGACCACCAGGTCGAAGCTGTCGTCCTTCTCTTCGTCCACCAGCGCCGTTGCCAGCCCTAACTGCTGCGGCAAGGCCAGGCTCTCCGCCCGGCGGCCGAGTACCGTCACCTCCGTGCCCGCCAGGGCCAGCACTTGCGCCACCAGCAGCCCCAACCGCCCCGGCCCAACGACCGCCGCCCGCGCCGCCGGCCGCACGGCGATCTGCTCGCGGATGCGCAGCGCCGCGGCCAATGGCTCGGTGAACACCGCCTCTTCGTCGGCCACGCCGTCGGGCACGGCCAGCAGATTGACCACCGGCAGCGTCACGTAGTCGGCAAAGACGCCGTCCTTGTTGTGAATACCCAGCGTCGTGCGGTTGGGGCAGTGCTCCGGCCCGTCGCCCAGGCAGACGGGGCAGCGCCGGCAGCCCAGATTGATGCCGCCGACGACGCGCCGCCCGACCCACTCGGCCGCCACAGATGAGCCGACCGCCTCCACCACGCCGGCGAACTCGTGCCCCAACACTCCCCGAAAGCCGCCGGCATACCCCTTGACCAACTCCAGATCGGTCGAGCAGATGCCGGCCAGCGCCACGCGAATCAGCGCCTCGTCCGGCCCCGCCTCCGGCCGCGGGTAGTCGCTACACAGCGTAAGTTGGCCCTCGGCCAGATATAGCGCGCGCATATTGTTTGATGTAAGCGTAGTCACGTATTAAAGCAGATTTCAGAAAAGAGAATCTCTTTTCTGAAATCTGCCGAATCTGCCCAATCTGCGGATCATATCTCGTCAAATCTGTGGAATCTGCGGTTTCTTATTGGCTGACCGCCGCCCGCGCCCGCGAAAGGAGCCGCTCCTCCCACGTCACCAGCAGCGGCACGGCGATGAAGATCGAGCTATACGTGCCGCACAGCAGGCCGAAGAACAGCGTGGCGATGAACGGCCGGATAGACACGCCGCCAAACAGCAGAATGGCCACCATGACGAACATGGCGTTGAGCTGTGTCACCAGCGAACGGTGGATCGTCTCGACGATGGAGCGATTGGCGATCAGGTCGATCTTCTCGAACGGCCGCCGGGCGATGTTCTCGCGCATCCGGTCGAACAGGACGATGGTGTCTTGCAGCGAGAAGCCGGCCACAGTCAGCACGGCGGTCAGGAACAGCGCGTCCACCTCCCAACCCAGCAGCACGCCGGTGATGGCCCCGAAGCCCAGCACGAGCATCAAGTCGTGCACCAGAGCGATGACCGCCGTCGTGCCATAGCGGAAGGTGTTGGGAACCTGGCGAAAGACGAACATGATGTAGACCAGCACGACGACGGCCGAGAAGACGACGGCGATGATCGCCGCGCGCGTCACCTCGTTGCCCACCGTCGGGCTGACACTCGTCACCTGCGACGTGCCCGGCCGCAGCGGGGCGATCCCTTCCAGATCGGCCAGAATCTCCTGGGCCACGTCCGGCGTGACGACCTCGGAGCGCACCTGCCAGGCATTGACCAGCCCCTCACCGCGCAGGGCAATGATCGATGGGCTGGTGATGCCCTGCTCGGCGAAGACGGCGCGGATGTCGTTCTCCGTCACCGCCTCCTCGAACTGCACCTCGAAGCGTGTGCCGCTGCGGAAGTCGACGCCGACGCGGAACGGCGAGCCGGTGGTGGCCAGCGAGAAGAGCATGGCCGCCAGCCCCAACGCCAGCAGTACGGCCGAGAAGATGAAGTAGCGGCGACGATTCTCGATGATGTGGTAGACGAACGTCATCGAGCGCCCGCCGGCCGACTCGTAGATGCCCAGCAACCCCTTGCGCCCCTGCAGCCGGCCGGCCCCGCGGCCGAGCACCATGCGCACCAGCGTTCGCGTCACCAGCACGGCGGTGAACATACTGATGAACACACCGATGGCCAGCGTGACGGCGAAGCCCTCGACGGCGCTGGCCCCGAAGTTGCGGCCGAACGTCCACAGGATGAGGCAGATGACCAGCGTGGCCACGTTGGAGTCGCGGATGGAGTTCCACGCCCGCGAGAAGCCGGTCTCGATGGCGTCTTCCAGGTGTGCCCCCTTGCGCATCTCCTCTTTGATACGCTCGAAGACCAGCACGTTGGCGTCGACGGCCATGCCGGTGGAGAGCAGGAAGCCGGTGATGGCCGGCAGCGTCAGCGTCACGCCCACCAGCTTGAAGACAGCGAAGCTGAGCAGCACGTAGATGATCAGCGCCACGTCGGCCAGCACGCCCGGCAGGCGATAGTAGATGAGCATGAACAGCAGCACGACGATAACGCCGATGATACCGGCGCGGATGCTGGCCTGGATCGACTGCTCGCCCAGCGTCGCGCCGACCTGGCGCGTGCTCTCGATGCGCAGCGGGATGGGCAGGCTGCCGAACTTCAGTTGCGTCGCCAGCCGTTGGGCCTCCTCCAGCGTGAAGTTGCCGGTGATGACGCCGCTCTCGTCGATGCGGGCGTTGATCTGCGGGCTGGAGACGACTTCCTTGTCCAGAACGATAGTCAGAAAGCGCCCCTGGTTGGCGGCCGTGTGCGCCCCGAACACCTCAGCCCCCTCTTCCGTGAGGACGAAGGTGACGAAGTACTGCCCCAATTGGTCGGTATCCACGCCCGCCTCGCGCAGCCCGGCTCCGGTCAGGAGGGTCGTGAAGGTCGGCGCTTCGGACGTTACGCCGCCGTTACTCGCTTCCAGTTCGCAGCGCGACGGCTGCCCCTCGTTCAGGTCGGTGCGGATGCACAGCCCGACCGGCAGTGATACGTCGCCCGTGTCCACGAACTCCAGCAGGGCCGTCTCCTGGATGAGCGACAGCGCCTCCTGCGGGTCTTCGATGCCCGGCAACTCGATCAGAATACGCCGCGCCCCTTCGACCTGCACCAGTGGCTCAGTCACGCCGATGGCGTTGACGCGGCGGTCGATGATCTGCCGCGCCGTGTCCATCGCTTCGGCGGTCACGTCCACGTCCTCGGCCACATCGGCCTCCAGCAACACCTGCAAGCCCCCTTGCAGGTCAAGCCCCAGGCGAATCGGGAAGCGCGGGCCGGTTACGACCCAGATGGCCCCGGCTACGATTAGAACGATCACAATCGACCAGAAGATGTCACTACGTCGTCTCATAACTCTCTCTCGCGGCCGGGAGCGTTCCCGGCCGACAAACAGGATGATTATAGCCGGGCAAGGGCCGGCTGTCGCGCAAATGGTGACGACGCGTAGGGCAACCGCCGATTGACAACTCGCCCGGCGCGGCACACAATTGGCTCCTATGCGTATCCTCATCACCGGCGCCAACGGGCAACTAGGCCAGGCCCTGCAACGCACGCTAACCGACCACGCCGTAATCCCCGTTGACCTGCCGGCGGCCGATGTCACCGACCGCGCGGCGCTGCCGGCCATCTTCGCCGCCGCCGCGCCGGAGCTGGTCATCCACTGCGCGGCCTACACCGACGTCGACGGCTGCGCCCGCGACCCGGACCTGGCCCACCGCGTCAACGCCCACGGCACGCAGAACGTCGCCCTGGCCTGCCGGGCGCTGGGCGCGGCGCTGGTGCACATCAGCACCAACGAGGTCTTCGCCGGCGACGAACCAGGCGGCTATGAGGAGTGGATGCCCCACGCGCCGCGCAACCCGTACGGCCGCTCCAAGGCCGCCGCCGAAGCCCACGTGCGCGCCCTGCTGAGCCGGGCCTACATCGTGCGCACCGCCTGGCTCTACGCCCCCGGTGGGCGAAACTTCATCCACGCCATCCTGCGCCGCGCGCGCGAGACGGGCGAAGTGCGCGTCGTCACCGACGAAGTGGGCAACCCGACCTACGTCGCTGATTTGGCCGACGCTATCGGCCGGCTGATCGAGACCGGGCAGTATGGCGTCTACCACTTCGTCAACAGCGGGGCCTGCTCGCGCTGGGCCTTCGCCAACGAGATTCTGCGCCAGGCGGGCGTGGCGGCGCGCAACGTGCCCATCCTCAGCAGCGCCTACCCGCGGGCCTCGACGCCGCCGCCCTTCGCCGCGCTGCACAACCGCGCCGGCGCGGCGCTGGGCATCACCCTGCGGCCGTGGGCCGAGGCGCTGGCCGACTATCTGCGGAGCGAGCCATGAGCGCCGCGCCGCGCCTGTCGGTCATCATCCCCCATTGGAACGGCCGCCACCATCTGGACGACTGCCTCAACGCTCTGCGCCGCCAGACGTTCAGTGACCACGAGGTGATCGTGGCCGACAACGGCTCGACCGACGGCTCGCAAGCCTACCTGCGCGACGCCTTTCCTGAAGTGCGTCTGGTGGAACTGGGCCAGAACCGGGGTTTTACGGGCGCGTGCAACGCCGGCTATGGCGTTAGCCGCGGCGAGTTCGTCTGCCTGCTGAACAACGACACCGAGGCCGACCCCGGCTGGCTGGCGGCCATCGTCGACGTGTTCGACCGCTGCCCGCGCGTCGGCATCGTGGCCACGAAGCTGCTGCTCTTCGACCAGCGCGACCGCTTCCACTCTGCCGGCGACATCTACCGGCTGGACGGCATCCCCGGCAACCGCGGCGTTTGGCAGCGCGACGCGGGGCAGTACGACCGCGAGGAGCCGATCTTTGGCGCTTGCGGCGCGGCGGCGGCCTACCGGCGGGCGATGGTGGACGAGATCGGCTTTCTCGATGACGCCTTCTTTTTCTCCTGCGAAGACGTGGACATCGCCTGGCGGGCGCATCTGGCCGGCTGGGAGGTGCGCTATGCGCCGGCGGCCGTCGTCTACCACAAGCTGAAGGCCTCCGGCGGCAGCGGCGTCGTCGGCAGCTACCACGACGGGCGCAACTTCCTCTACGTCATCTGGAAGAACTACCCCGCCGCGCTGCTGCGCCGCCACGCCGGTGACATCCTGCGCGCCCAGTGGCGCATTAGCCGCGAGGCGCTGCGGGCCTGGCGCGGCGCGGCGGCGCGGGCGCGGTTGCGCGGCCAACTGGCCGGGCTGCTGGGGCTGGGGCGCATGTGGCCGGCGCGCCGCCGCATCCAGGCCGCGCGCCGCATTGACGACCGCACGCTGGCCGCCCGCCTGTCGCCGGTTGACGCCACCGGCGGCGACGAGTAAACTAACTTGTCTTGCCGGGCAACGCCCAAATCCGTCGCCCATGCCCGGCGCGACCCATGAGCCGCATGAGTGCACCCGCCCCCCTCCTGAGTCTGGTCATCCCCGCCTACAACGAGGCGGAACGCCTGCCGCTGACATTGCCGGCGGTCATCGCCTTCCTCGACGCTCAGCCCTATGGCGTCGAACTGATCCTGGTCAACAACAACAGCCGCGACGACACCCACCGCGTCGCCGCGGAGTTCGCCGCCACGCGGGAGTACATCCGCGTGCTGGACGAGCCGGTGCAGGGCAAGGGCGCAGCCGTGCGCACCGGTATGTTGGCCGCCGCGGGCGAATACCTCTTCATGGCCGACGCTGACTTCTCCATGCCGGTGGAGGAGATCGCCAAGTTCCTGCCGCCCAACCTGAGCCAATACGACGTGGCTATCGGCAGCCGGGAAGCGCCCGGCGCGGTGCGCTACAACGAGCCGGCCTATCGCCACTTTATGGGCCGCGTGTTCACCTTCTACGTCAAGGTGCTGGCTATCCCCGGCTTCGAGGATACACAGTGTGGCTTCAAGTGCTTCCGCCGCGAGGTGGCCCACGACATCCTGCCCTATCAGACCATCGATGGCTGGGCGTTCGACGTGGAACTGCTCTTCATCGCCCTGCGGCGCGGCTATCACGTCGTTGAAGTGCCCGTCCACTGGTACTTTGGCGAGAACAGCCGCGTCAGTCCGGTGCGCGATTCCATCAACATGATTCGCGAAGTGCTGCGGATTCGTTACAACGGCTGGACGGGGCGCTATGAGCGAACGCGCCACGGCAATGCCGCCGTGCCCCGCGCCAGGTGACACTTTGCCGCGCGCGACGTTGATTGTGCCCGATCTGCGGCTGGAGCAGGCGCTGGCCGCCGAGTGCGGCGCGGGCTGCGTGGCCGGCATCGACGAGGCCGGGCGCGGGGCGCTGGCCGGGCCGGTCTTCGCCGCCGCTGTGGCCCTGCCGCTCGATGACCCGTTACTCATGACGGCGCTGGCCGGCGTGCGCGACTCCAAGTTGCTCTCGGCCGCCGCCCGCGAACGTCTCTTTCCCCTCATCTGCGAGCGAGCGCTGGCCTACGGCATCGGCCAGGCGTCGGCGGCGACTATCGATCGCTTCGGGATTCTGCCGGCAACGCGGCTGGCGATGATCAACGCGGCGCGGGCGCTGTCGCCGGCGGCGACGGCACTGCTGATCGACGGCCCCATTCGCCTGGCGGCCGTGGCCCTGCCCCAGCGGGCCGTCATTCGCGGCGACCAGCAGAGCGTCAGCATCGCCGCCGCGTCCATTCTGGCCAAAGTCAGCCGCGACCGCGCCCTGATCGCCCTGGACGAACGCTACCCCGGCTACGGCTTCGCCCAGCATAAGGGCTACGGCACGGCCGCCCACCGTCGTGCCCTGGCGGCGCTCGGCCCTTGCCCAGAGCATCGCCTCACTTTTAGGTTTTAGGGATTAGGGATTAGGGGAAGAATGCTCTTCCCTAATCCCTAATCCCTAGCCCCTAATCCCTAACGAAGCGGGCGCGCAACAGGTCGGTCAGCGTCGGCCGGCCAATCTCCTGTAACTCGTAACGCACCCGCTGGCTGGGCTTGTCGATGTCCACCAGCCGCGCCAGGTCGATGGGCGTGGCGACGAGGACGAGGTCAACCGGCGTGCGATTGATCGTCTCTTCCAGGTCGGCCATCTGCTCGCGGCCGTAGCCCATCGCCGGCAGCACCGGGCCGGTGGTCGGGTACTTCTGGTAGGTGGCGGCGATGGTACGCACGGCATAGGGGCGCGGATCGACGATCTCGGCCGCGCCATACTGCCGCGCGGCCACGACGCCCGCCCCATAGGCCATCTCGCCGTGGGTCAGCGTCGGGCCGTCCTCGATGACCAGCACGCGCTTGCCCTGAATGGCCGCCGGGTCATCGACCGACAGCGGCGACGCGCCACGGACGATGGCCGCCCGCGGGTTCATGGCCCGCACGTTGGCCACAACGGTGTCGACGCCGGCGGCGTCGGCCGTGTCGATCTTGTTAACGACGATGGCGTCGGCCAGGCGCACGTTGGCCTCGCCGGGGTGATAGCGCATCTCGTGCCCCGGCCGGTGGGGATCGACGACGACGATGTGGTAGTCGGGCCGATAGAAAGGCAGGTCGTTGTTGCCGCCGTCCCAGATGATGATGTCGGCTTCCTGCTCGGCCTGGCGCAGGATGGCCTCATAGTCAACCCCGGCGAAGATGACCGCGCCACGCTCTACGTAAGGTTCATACTCCTCACGCTCCTCGATGGTGCACAGGTGGCGATCCATGTCGGCGTGGCTGGCGAAGCGCTGCACCGCCTGCTCGGCCAGGTTGCCGTAGGGCATGGGGTGGCGCACGGCCACGACGCGCCGGTAGCCCAGCTCGTTTTGCAGGATGTCGAGGATGCGGCGCGAGGTCTGGCTCTTGCCGCTGCCGGTGCGCACCGCGCCGACGGAGATGATAGGCTTGCTGGAAGCCAACATCGTCCGGCGCGGGTTCAGCAGCCGGAAGCCCGCGCCGGCGGCCAGCACCCGCGAGGCCAGGTGCATGACCGTCTCGTGCGACACGTCGCTATACGAAAAGACTACGTCGTCAACCTCGTGCCGGGCGATCAGTTGCTCCAGCTCCGCTTCCGGATGGATGGGAATTCCCTGTGGATAGAGCGGCCCGCTGAGCGCCGGCGGATAGAGACGGCCTTCGATGTTGGGGATCTGCGTCGCCGTGAAGGCCACCACCCGAAAGCGGTCGTCGTCGCGGAAGACGGTGTTGAAGTCGTGGAAGTCACGCCCGGCCGCGCCGGCGATGACGATGCGTTGTGGACGGAGGGGGGTCATAACAAGTGCCTGCTCCTTTCAAGAGTGTTGTGGATTTCGGGAAATGGGAATGAACCGCGCCGCCAGCGCTGAACCACGTTTGGCGACGGCATGGGAATTGACTAGGGGATGCTATCTGAAATTGGGCTAACAGGCATTTGATATTATGAAAAGTAATGTTATAATGCCCCTATAGTTGCATGACATAATCTGTGTGGCCCTGCGCGAGGAGGCAGTCTCCCCGGCCATACTGAGGACGGCGGCGACTTCTGACTTGAGAGGAGATGTATTCGATCTGGCTGCCCGCCACGGCCAAGCTCCCTCGTGTTTGCAAGCATCCGAACGAACTATTCGGCTACCGGTCAGGGAGTAATAAGCCATGGACGAGCAATTGCTTGCCTTCCTGTCTTACCTGGAGCGTGAGTACCAATACTCGGACAACACGATAGCGGCCTATCGCAACGACCTGAGCCAGTTCCTGGAGTATTTGGAGCGCCAGGCCGCCGCGCCTCTATCCGGCTGGTCGGCCATCGCCGAAGAGGACATCGAGGCTTACCTCGAGCATATGAAGCATAAGGAGCAGCCCTATGCTTCTTCCACCATCGCCCGCAAAGTCGCCGCCATCAAGTCATTCTTCAACTACCTGGCCACGCAAAACCTGATCGAAGACAATCCGACCCTGGCCATCGAGTCGCCCAAGGTCAAGAAGCGCCTGCCGCAAACGCTGAACCTCAGCGAAGTAGAGCGGCTGCTGGAAGCGCCTTTGGGCGGCGATTCGGCCAAGGCCCTGCGCGACGTGACGCTGCTCAACGTCCTCTACGAGACGGGCATGCGCGTGACCGAAGTCGTCTCGTTGCAAGTGGAAGACCTCGGCCCCGATGGAACGACGCTCTCCTCCCCCACCCGCCAGGGCGAGGCCCGCGCCATCCCCGTCCCGGAGACCACGCAACACCTGCTGACACAATACCTGGCCGCCGGCCGGCCGCAACTGGTGCGCGACGCATCGGAGCGGGCGCTGTTTCTTAATCATCGCGGGGAGAAGTTGACACGACAGGGATTGTGGCTGATCATCAAGGGGTATGCGCGGCAGGCGGGGTTGAACGCCGAAGTGACGCCCCACACGCTGCGCCACAGCTTCGCCGTTCACCGGCTGAGCCGCGGCCTGAAGCTGGAGGAGATTCAGCATTTACTGGGTCATGCCAACATCTCAACGACACAGATCTACACCCAGATGGAAACCGACGACGAAACGCCGCCGTCGGACAACGGTATCTAGCTCCCGCGCCAGACGGCCGGCGACGGCCGCGTGACCTGTTCCAACCCGTAGTGAACCTATGAGCGAATTCGTGACCACTCAACAGATCGGCGACGCCGCCGACTTCGTACGCGCCCACACCAGCCACCGGCCCGAAGTCGGACTGATCCTCGGCTCCGGCCTTGGCCCGCTGGCCGACGCCATCGACTCGCCCGACGTCATCGCCACGGCCGACATCCCCCATTGGCCGGCCTCGACCGTGCAGGGCCACACCGGCCGGCTGGTGATCGGCCCGCTGGCCGGGACCACGGCGCTCGTCCTGCAGGGGCGCACCCACTTCTATGAGGGCTACGGCATGGATCGGGTCACGCTGCCGGTGCGGGTCATGCTCGAACTGGGCATCCAGACGCTCATCGTCACCAACGCCTCCGGCGGCCTGAACCCCAACTACCGGCCGGGCGACCTGATGCTCATCCGCGACCACATCAACTTCCCCGGCATGGCCGGCAACAACCCGCTGCGCGGGCCGAACGAGGAGCGCTATGGGCCGCGCTTCCCGGACATGACCCAGCCCTATGACCCGGCCTTGCGGGCGCTGGCCCACCGGGTGGCGGCCGAGGCCGGCTTCGCCCTGCGCGAGGGCGTCTACGCCTACGTCGCCGGGCCGAGCTTCGAGACGCCGGCCGAGTTGCGCTTCCTGCAAATGGTCGGGGCCGACGCCGTCGGCATGTCCACCGCGCCGGAGGTCGTCGTTGCTCGCCACGCCGGGCTGCGCGTGCTGGGCATCTCCACCGTCGCCAATCTGGCCCAAACCGACCCCACGCCGGACGCGGTCGTGACGCACCAGGAGGTGCTGGAGACGGGCGCACTGGCTGTGCCGCGGCTCATCCAGGTCGTGTGTGGCGTGCTCGAGCGCCTGAGCGAAGCCGGTTAACGGGGGCGTCATCGCTTGTGGCGCGCTGCGACCCATCGCGCCCGACTAACAAAGCCGCCAGCCCATGGACCGCATTTACCTCTTCCTGATCCACAACGACGTGTGGATCTATATCCTCTCCGCTTTTGGCTTGGTGTGGTACGTCACCGAGTTGATTCGCGGCCAGCGCGCCCTGGGCCGGGCGATGTTCAACCTGGAGCGCGAGACGGCCACGCGCATGCGCAACCACGCCCTCAGCTTCGTCCTGTTCTTCGTCGCCATCGTCGGCATCGTCTACTACGTCAACCGCTTCGTCGCCCCCGATCTGCCGGAGGAAGTCCTCTCGCCGCTGACGCCGACGCCCGACATCTTCGCCACGCCGCTGGCGACGCCGACGCCGTTGACGACGCCCTTGGCCGAAGGAGTGGTCGGCGGGCCGCCGGTGCTCGCGCCGACGGCCACGCTGTTTGGCGCAGTGGCCGAGCCAATCACCGACACGCTGCCGGCCGAAGACGCCGCCGCTGCCCCAACGCCCTTCGCCGGCTGCATCCCCAACTGACTCTCACCGAACCGCTCAACGGCTCCGTCGTCTTCCAGCGGGCGCGCTTCCGCGGCACGGCCAACACCGGCGAACTACACCAGTACGTCGTGGAGATCAACGGGCCGGGCACGGACGGAACCTGGCTGCCGCTCAGCGAGCAGCCGGTCAATCAACCGGTCGTCGAAGGGGATCTGGGCGAGATCGACATGAGCCAGTGGGCCGCCGGGCCATACTTGGCCCGCCTGCGCGCGCTGGACACGACCGGGCAGGAGTTGGGGGTGTGTACGATTCAGGTGACGCTGGATAATTAGGAGGCAGGGCCAGTGGCCAGTAGGTCAGTGGGGCAGTAGGTCAGTATCCAGTATCCAGTGTTCAGTATCCGGTAGGTCAGTTGGTCAGGGGACGGCGGTAGAAGCAGAGGAGGGTGTTGCCGTAGCGTCGCTGGTCGGTCAGGGCCAGGCTTTGCAGCGGTAGCTCCTTGAACTCGCGCGGGTCGATCTGCACGATGGCCTGGCCGCTGTCGGTCAGAGTGCGGTCGGCGGCGGCGTCGATGGCCGTCAGCGCGGCGATCCACAGCTCCTTGTACTGCGGCGGAGCGATGTAGACCACGTCAAAGGGGCGCTCGCCGCCCTCGCGCAGATAGCGGAAGGCGTCGGACTGCACCACCGTCGCCCCCTCGCTCAGCCGCGTGAAGGCCAGGTTGTCGCGCACCGTCTGCACCGCGGCGCGGGCGCTATCAACAAAGACCACCGCCGCCGCGCCCCGGCTGAGGGCCTCAATGCCCACCTGCCCCGTCCCGGCAAACAGATCGAGCCAGCGCTCGCCGCCCACGTCGCCCAGGATGTTGAACAGGCTCTCCTTGACCCGATCCATGATCGGCCGCGTCGTGTCGCCCGGCACGAGCTTGAGCCGCTTGCCTTTGGCCTTACCGCTGATGACCCGCGCCGACATGTTACTCCACCTCCAGCGTGAACAGCGGCTCGGCGTCGCGCACCGCCGCGCCGCTCTCGTCAAACACCGGCAGCCGCCAGCCCTCGCTCTGCACCCAAAGCCCGGTCGCCACGGTGTAGTCGCCGGGCGGCAGGTCGGCCGGCAGGCTCAGCCGGTGGGTGTCGGGCACGTAGCGGTCGGTGGGCCAGCGGTGGGTCGGGAACTCGCCGGGGTTGAGCTTGTCCGACTGAGCCACCAGTTGGCCATCGGCGCTCAGAACGTGGACGAAGACCTGATACTCGATGTCCAGCGGGCGCTGCGCCTGCCAGAAGAGCGTCAACTCCAGCGTATCGCCCGGCGCGGCCGACTCGCTATCCACATGATAGCCCAACAGGGCGATCTGGTCGCCAAAGTTAGCGGCGTGGGCCGTGGCCGGTATGTCGAGCACACCGCTCTGGGTGTGGTCGTGGAAGAGGCCCAGAGGCTCCAGCAGGATTGCCCCCAGCGTAATAGCCCCGACCACGGCCACAAACGGCCAGTCCCGCCGATGTGGCACAGGATTCTTATCCTGTGCTGGGGGAGCACAGGATAAGAATCCTGTGCCACTTAGACGCAGCCGCCAGGCGACAGCGAGTGCCACCAGCCACGCCGCACCACTGATAGCCCAGGCCACCGCCCGTGCCGGCGTCGCGCCAAACGCCACCTCGACCACGTGCTCCCCCTGCGGCACGAGAATGACGATCAGCCCTTCCGGCTCGGCCAACTCGGTGACGGCCGGCTGGCCGTCAATCGACACCTGCCAGCCGGGGAAGTCGAACTGGTAAAGGCGCAGGCGGAACTGCTTGGGGGCAGTGACGTGGTAGCGCGTGCGCAGCGGCGTAACGACCTCGGCCACAACTACGGCCCCATCGGGCATGGCCTCATGGTTGACGCGGTCGGGCGGCAGGCCCAGAGCGATGGCATCGACCATTTGCAGGCGGCGCGGCGGCAGCATCTCGACCGTGACCGGCACGTAGTCGGCCGTCGAAGTCGTGCCCAACCAACGCCCGCTGTTCTCGATCTGCGACATGCGCAGCGTGTTCACCTCGCCGAACGGCAGCCACGGCGCGGGCTGGCTGAGGGGGAGGGCGAGGAGCATGGGGATGGCGACGGCGATAAGATACACGAGGAGGGCGGTGGCGGGGGCGGGGGCGGTGGCGGGCAGGCGGGGGGGGCAGGTGGCGAGTGGCGAAGGCGGTGCGCCTTCGTCACGCGCCACTCGCCCCCCGCCACTCGCCACCCGCCACCCGCCACCGCGTCCACCCCCGCCGCGCCCAGCACCGCCAGCAACGCCGCCGCCGCACCCAGCAAGCGCCAGGGGAATTGGAAGTAGGGCAGGAACGGGATGGCCTCCCAGATGGGCCGAGCCAGGGGGGTGATCAGGAAGACGACCGCCGCGGCGGCCAGGGCAAAGAAGAGCACCTGCCGCCGCTGGCGAACGCGGCCGAGGGCCAGCATCACCACGCCCAACAGCCCGCCCAACCACTGAGCCACGCCCAGGTTGAACAGGAAGGGGGATTGCGTCGCCCCCCAGTCGGGCTGGCGCGAGAAGGCCAGCAGTTCGCCCAGGCCGACGAAGTGGGTGCGAAAGTCGTAGTTGTCGTTGGCCCCGATGAGCGTCGTCAGGTTCACCGCGTCGCGCTCCAGGATGACCGGCAGCCAGAAGAAGGCGGCCAGAGCGAGACCCAGGAGAAGAGCAGAGGCCCGGGGCCGGGGGGGCCGGGGGGGGGGGGGGGGGGGGGGGCCCTCCCCCCCCCCCCCCCCGGGGGGGGGGGGGGGGGGGGGGGGCCCCGGGGACGGGGGGGGGGGGGGGGGGGGGGGGGGGGGGGGGGGGCCTGGCCCCCCCGGCCGGGGGGGGGGGGGGGGGGGGGGGGGGGGGGGGGCGGGGGGGGGGGGGGGGGGGGGGGGGGGGGGGGGGGGGGGGGGGGGGGGGGGGGGGGGGGGGGGGGGGGGAGAGGGCTAGGGAGAGGCCCCCCTCGCCCCTGGGGGGCCAGGAGGGTCTTCAGCCACCCTCCCCGCCCCCTCCCCACCCAGGCCGCCAGCAACCCGAAAAAGAACAATCCCATCAAGTTATGGCTCAGAATGACCGCCGCCACGAGGAAGACCGACGCCAGCCACGGCCCCGGCGCGGGGCGGCGGCGCAGCCGGTCGAGCGCCCACAGGGCCAGCGGGAAGGCGGCGAAGCTGAAAGCCTCCGGCAGCGCGCCGCGGATGTGGGGGTCAACGTAGTGGAGGTAGGGCGAGTAGACGTACAGCGCGGCAGCCACGTAGCCGGCCCGCCGCCCCCAGTTGTCGCGCACGAAGCCGTAGAGGCCCAGCCCGGCCAGCAGCATCCCACCAATCAGCACCGCCTTGCTGGCCGCCGTGGCGTCGAACTGCGGCAGTAGCTCCAGCGGCAGGGCCAGGTAGTAGGTCAGCGGCGCGTAGTAGTTGAAGATGGGGTAGCCGTAGCCGTGGTAGAAGTTGGGCGCCCAGCGGGGATAGAACTCGCCGCCGCGCACCAGCGCGCCCAACTCGTGCAGCCGGAAGATGTGGAGTTCAGCGTCGGTGCCTTCGGGCAGGCTGGCCCGGCTGAGCAACGGCCAGACGGCCAGCAGGCTGATGAGCAGGACGACGAGGAAGCCCGGGTCGAACCTGCGCCACAGTTGTTTCATACAAAGAGGGATTAGGGATTAGGGATTAGGGATTAGGGAAGAGCGCTCTGCCCCTGGCCCTAACCCTAACCCCTAATCCCTAACTGATCATGGCCACAATGCGATCCGGGTTATCCGCCACCTGGACGCCCGCGGCCTGGAGCGCGGCGATCTTGCCCTCGGCCGTGCCGCTCTTGCCCTCGACGATGGCCCCGGCGTGGCCCATGCGGCGGCCGGCCGGCGCGGTGCGCCCGGCGATGAAGGCCGTCACGCGCTTGCTCATGTTGTCGCGGATGAAGGCCGCGGCCTGCTCCTCGGCGTTGCCGCCGATCTCGCCGATCATGATCACTTCCGACGTGTCCGGGTCGTCCTCGAACAGGCGCAGCACCTCAATGAAGTCCATGCCCTTGATCGGGTCGCCGCCGATGCCGACGCAGGTCGATTGGCCAATGCCTTGCTGCGTCAGGGCGTAGACGACCTCATAGGTCAACGTACCGCTACGCGAAACCAGGCCAACGCTGCCGGGCGAGACGATGGAGCCGGGGATGATGCCGACCTTGGCCCCGCCGGGGGTGATCAGGCCGGGGCAGTTGGGGCCGATGAGCCGCGTATTGCGCTGGTCGAGGTAGGCGCGCACGGCAATCATCTCCAGCACCGGAATGTGCTCGGTCAGGCAGACGACCAGCGGCAGCCCGGCGTCGGCCGCCTCATACATGGCGTCCGGCGCAAAGCGGGCCGGGACGAAGATGATCGAGGCGTTGGCCCCGGTGGCCTCGGCCGCCTCGCGCACCGAGTCGAAGATGGGCACAGTCGCGCCCTCGCCCTCGAACGTCTGGCCGCCCTTGCCGGGCACGACGCCGCCGACGACGTTGGTGCCGAAGGCGATCATCTGGTTGGTGTGGAAAGGTGCCCTCGCGGCCGGTGATGCCCTGGACGAGAAGGCGGGTGTTCTTGTCAACGAGAATGCTCATGATGCCCTCCCACTGGCTTTGGCCGCCGCGACGGCTATCTGCGCCGCTTCCGACAGCGTCGCCGCCGTCAGCATGTCGGCCTCGGCCAGCAGCGCCAGCCCCTCTTCGGCGTTCGTGCCCGCCAGGCGGACGACCATCGGCACGTCAGTTTCGATCTGCGCCAGCGCGCTCAGGATGCCGCGCGCCACCTCATCGCCGCGGGTGATGCCGCCGAAGATGTTGAACAGCACCGCCTCAACCTTGGGGTCGGACAGGATGAGGCGCAGCGCCGTGGCCACCTGGTCGGCCCGCGCGCCGCCGCCGATGTCGAGGAAGTTGGCCGGCTCGCCGCCGTAGAGCTTGATGATGTCCATGGTGGCCATCGCCAGCCCGGCGCCGTTGACCATGCAGCCGATGTTGCCGTCCAGTTGGATGAAGGTGATGCCGGTGCGGCGCGCCTCGGCCTCGGCCGGCGGCTCCTCCTCCACGTCGCGCATCTCGGCCAGCCGCGGCTGGCGGGAGAGGGCGTTGTCATCCACAGAGAACTTGCCGTCGAGGGCCATCAGCTTGCCCTCGCCGGTGATGATGAGCGGGTTGATCTCGGTCAGCGAGGCGTCACTGGCCTTGAAGCAGTTGTAGAGATTGGCGACGATGGCGTGGAAGTCGCGCCACAGTTCGCGCGGCAGGCCCATGCGCTGGGCCAGATAGGTCGTCTGGTAGCCGCGCACGCCCAGGGTCGGGTCGATGTGGACGGTGTGGATCTGCTCCGGCGTCTTGTCGGCCACTTCTTCGATGTCCATGCCGCCCGCGGCCGAGGCCATGATCATCGGCCGCCGCTGCCCGCGGTCGATGAGCGCCGCCAGATATAGCTCCTGGGCGATGCCGCCGGGGGCCATCTCATCCACCAGCACCTTGTTGACCGTCAGTCCCTTGATCTTCATCCCCAGAATCTCGCCGGCGCGCTGTTCGGCCTCGTTGGGCGTGGCCGCCAGCTTAATGCCGCCCGCCTTGCCGCGTCCGCCGGTCAACACCTGGGCCTTGACGACGACCTTGCCGCCCAGGTCGCCGGCAATCCGTCGGGCATCCTGCGGTGTGTAGGCCACTTCGCCGCGTGGGATGGGAATGCCATGCTCCGCGAACAGCCGCTTGGCCTGATACTCGTGTAGATTCACTGCACTCTCCTTTCTAGAACGTGGGAGCCAAGTATAACAGTGTTTTCACACCTGACCCCTGCTTCGCTGCCGCAACACCTCGAACGCCAGGGCCGTGGCCGCGCCGGTCGTGCCCAGAGCGTGGGCGAAGGGACGGCCGTAGGGAATGCGCACGCGCAAGTCGGCCGCCCGCCGGAAGGAGCGCGTGACGCCGCGCTTCTCGCCGCCGATGACCAGCAGCAGCGGCCCGGTCAGGTCGCATTCGCCCATCGGCTGCCCGTCCTCGTCGGCCACGGCCACGCGCAGGCCGCGCGCCCGCAACGCCTCGGCCGCCGTTTCGGGCGACTCGGCCTCGGCCGTGGGCATGAACTCCGTCGCCCCGGCCGCGGCCCGCACGGCCGTGCCCGCCGACAGCCAGTTACGCGGCCGGACGACCAGCCCGTCGATACCCGCCGCGTAGAGCGAGCGCACCGCCTGGCCGAAGTTGAACGGGTCTTCGACGCCGTCGAGCATGACCACGACCGGTGCGTCGCCGGCCACCAGTGCGTCCAGAGGTTGCATCACCCGCGGGCCGACCTGGGCGACGACGCCGCCGTGGCTGTCTGAGCCGACCAGCGGCGCGAGCGCGTCCGGGCGCTGCGCCTCAATCGGCACGCCGCGCTCGCGGGCCAGCCGGTTCAGCCGCGCCAGGCGGCTGTCGAAGCGTTCGAGCGTGCTGTAGATGACCCGCACCTCGCGGCTCTCGGCCTGCAACACCGACTCGACGGCGATCATTCCGGCGATCCATAGCCAATCGCTCATCTTGCGTCTGCCCCGTCCAATAGAAAAGGCCGGACGAGCCGGCCTTTTTGATAAAACACCTGACAGGTGCGCGGCCCCTATGCAACACCTGACAGGTGTTGCAAGTGGGCCTACTCGGTCGGCGTGGACTCGGCCTCGACCGTCGGCTCGACAAGCTCGACCGTCGGCACGACTTCCTCGACCGGCGCAACTTCCGGCGTGGCCGTCGGCGCGGCCAGGAACTTGCTGTCCAGCACCGGCAGGGTCGGCACGCGGCTGCGCCACAACTCGTTGAGTTGCAGGTTGCCGGTCAGCGCCTCGTCGGCGAAGGTCTGCACCAACTCCTGGCGGCGGGTGTCGTACTCGCTCTCGTCCAGTTCGCGCTCTTCGCGCCCGCTGACCATGATCAGGTAGTAGGTCGAGGTGTCGTCGCCGTTGTCCACGGCGATGACGTCGCTCGGCTCATCGACCGGCAGCTCGAACGCCGCCGCGGCCACGTCTGTGCCCACGCTGGAGGCCAGCGCGTCCTGCGTGCGCCACAACAGCTCAAAGGACTGGGTCGTCGGCGCTTCCGTCGCCTCCGGGTCGTCCACGCGGCTCTGGATGGTGTTCCAGGCCGTCAGGAAGCCATCGGCCTCGATCTGGGCCTGTACCTCGTTGGCCTCCTCTTCGGTGTTGGCGGTGATCACGAAGATGCTGGCCTGGGGGGCCAGGCGGGACAACGACTGCTCCTCGGCCAGCGCATCGGCCAGCCGCTCGCGGCACAACTGGGCGCGCACGACGTCACGGTAGGCCGCCTCGGTCGCGCCCAGGTCGGTCACGGAGGTCATGATCTCGCCGAACTGCTCATCGAAGGCGGTCTGCGACAGCGGCGTGGCCGTCGGGAAGGGTGTGGCCGTGGGGCCGGTGGTCGGCGTGGCGATGGGCGTCTCGGTCGGCGCGCCGTCGTCGCTGCCCGCGGTCGGGATGGGCGTCAGCGAGGGCGTCGGCTGGATGGTCTGCGTCGGCTGCGGCGTGCCGGTGGGCGAGACGCCATCGCCGAAGAAGCCGAAGTTGACGTTGATCTCGTCCTGCACGTCGGCGTCGCTGATCTCGAGGCCGCGCTCGGCCACGGCATCACAGATGACCAGCTCTTCGGCCATCACGTTCAGCACGTTCTCGCCCAGCCCTTCGGGGTCGAGCAGTTCGTTGATGACGCTGCCGCCGAACTGCTGGACGATGCCGACGTCGCCGCCGAACGCTTCGAGCTGGTTCTCCAGGAAGATGATGCGTTGGGCGCGCTCATAGGTGACGCGCTCCTGCCAATCATGCAGGGCGATTGTCTGGTCGCCCACCGTCGCCACAGGGCGGTCGGGGGTGAGGAAAAGTTCGTTGACCAGAGCGACGGCAATAACGATGGCGATCAGCACCAGCACCACCACGCCGGCAATGCGCAGGTTGCGCACCTGCTGCTCGTGCTTGCGGGCGATGAGTTGCTCTTTGCGCGACTGGCGTAACTGGCTGTCGCTCTGGGTCGGAGTTTGGGGTTTCTTGGCCATAGCAAATCGGCGCCGCCGTCGGCCTAGTCAGAGACGAACGGCAACAGGGCGATGTGACGGGCGCGCTTGATCTCGCGGGCCAGATGGCGCTGGTGCCTGGCGCACGTGCCGGTCTGGCGGCGCGGGCGCATGCGGCCGAACTCGTTGACGTAACGGCTCAGCACGTCCACTTGCTTATAGTCGATGGGGGTCTTCTCGACGCAGAACTGGCACACCCGCTTGGTGGGCCGAAAACGCCGGTTAGGACGGTTTGAAGCTTGCATGTCTATCCTCTTCTAATCTGAGAGCACAATCAGTTCCTGGGCGACCACTTCCGTGCGGAAGTGCTTGCGGCCGAGGCTGTCTTCCCAGCCGCGCGTCTGTAGCCGCCCCTCAATGTACAGTTGCTGGCCCTTTAGAACGCGCTCTTTGCACATCTCGGCCAGCGCGCCCCAGGCGACGACGTTGAACCACTCTTTCTCTTCGTGCTTGTCGCCTTCGGACGAAGTCCAGGTGCGCGTGGTCGTCACGCTGAACGAGGCCACGGTGCGGCCGCTGGGCGTCTGACGGACCTCAGGGTCGTCCTCCAGCCAGCCGATGACCATGACTTTGTTCAAGCCTTTGTGCGACGCCATCGCGATCTGTCCCGGATCAGGACCTACTCTTCTTTGCGCACGACGAGATAACGAAGGACATCCTCGTTATACTGCATGCTGCGCTCGATGTCGCGGAGACGCGTCGGGTCTATTTGCGCCTCGTAGAGGACGTAATACCCTTCGGTGAACTTGCGGATGGGGTAAGCCAACTGCCGCACGCCCCAGTGGTTAGCGGTCAATGCACCGTCTTCCTTGGAGCCGGGAACCAGTAGATTGCTGAGGCGCTCGATTGCCTGATTGCGCTCAGCCTCATCCAACTGCGGTTGGATGACAACCGTCACTTCATAGTCACGCACGTTGCTAATCTCCTTTCCTTGGAATGTGCTCTAGCGAGCCTTGCCCCCGGTCACTTGCCGGGAGCGGAAGCGGCGGATGGCGTGCGGGCCATCGCCGGCAACGAATTCGTGATTATAGTGCAATGTTAGAAAATGACAAGGGCGGCGGGCGTGGCGTTTGCCGCTCGGCCGCCGCCGGTATAATCCTGCCGATGCCTACTTCACACCCTGGCCCGCTCCGTGCGCGGCTGCTGCTTCTCTTCCTGCTGGCACTGACGTTTGGCTCGCGCCTGGGCGCGGCCCCGGCCCAGGCCCAGGGCCAGACGAAACTGGTGCTGGCCTTCTACTACGCCTGGTACAGCCCCGGCTCCTTCGGCGCGGGCCGGACGCCCTTCCAGCCGGCGGCGGCCTATAGCTCGGCCGACGCCGCCACCATCCAGCGCCAGGTGGCCGAGGCCCGCGCCGCCGGCATTGATGGCTTTGTGCAGAGCTGGTACGGCCCGCAGACGGCCAACAACCAGACGGAGACGAACTTCCAGACGTTGCTGGGCGTGGCCGCGGCCAACGGCTTCAGCGCCGCGGTGGACTTCGAGACGGGCAGCCCGTTCTTTGCCGGCAACGACGACCGCATTGCCGCCCTGACCACCCTGCTCAGCACCCACGCCACCCATCCGGCTTATCTGCGCGTCGACGGCCGCCCGGTCATCTTCTTCTGGGCCAACTGGCTGCTGTCGGTGGCCGAGTGGCAGGCCATCCGCGAGGCGGCCGATCCCGGCCGCAGCGCGATCTGGATCGCCGAAGGAGGCGACACGAGCTACCTGGGCGTCTTCGACGGCCTGCACCTCTACAACACCGCCTGGTCGGCCGCGCCGGCGCAGACGGCCGCCGCCTGGGCCGGCAACACGCGCGCCGCCGCGGCCACGCACGGCAGCTACAAGTATTGGGTGGCCACGGCCATGCCCGGCTGGGACGACACCCTGCTGGGCCGGGGCGAGGCCGCCTTTCGCCGCGACCGGGCCGACGGCGACTACTACCGGGCCAGCTTCGGCGGCGCGGCGGCCAGCAGCCCCGACCTGCTGATCATCACCTCGTTCAACGAGTGGGCCGAGGGCAGCCAGATCGAGCCGTCGCAGGAGCTGGGCCGCTCCTACCTCGATCTGACGGCCGAACTGAGCGCGGCCTACAAGGCGGGCACGCTGTCGGCCGCGCCGCCGCCCGCCCCGGCCGCGCCCACGGCCACCACCGACCCGGCTGCGGGCACGCCGGCCACCCCCGATCCCGCGCAGCCGGCCGCGGCCACCCAGTCGTCGGAGCCGTCATCGCCGGCGAACGAGGCGGCGGCCCTGCCCACCGCCCAGGCCGACGGCCGCATCGTCTACACCGTCGTCGCCGGCGACACGCTGCTGACCATCGCCAACCGCTTCGACGCCCGTCTGGCCGACCTGCTGGCCTACAACGGGCTGGACGGCACGGCGGTGCTGGCCATCGGTCAATCGTTGGTCGTCGGCTACGCCGATGTGGCCGATGATTCGCAACCGCTGGCCGGCTTGCCGCAGGCGCAAATCCGCGAGGATGGGGCCATCGTCCACCGCGTGGCCGCGGGCGAGACGCCGGGCGGCATCGCCTTGCTCTATGGCCTGTCGCTCGATGAACTGTATGCCCTAAACGGGCTGGAGCCGGGGGCGCTATTGCAAATCGACCAGGAGTTGACCGTGGGCCAGCAGGAGCCGACGCCAACGGCCACGGCCGCGCCGCCAACAGCCACGCCTGTCCCGCCCCCGACCGAGACCCCCAGCGCCACGCCGGTGGGCACAGCAGTAGGGGCGGGTCTAAGACCCGCCCCTACAACCGCTCCGACAACTACCGCTGCGCCCCAGTCGGCAGCCGTCGCCCAGGTCGAGCCGGATCTACCCGTTGCGGCCACGGTTGTCGCCGCCGAACCGGAACCCGAACCGGATGCCTCTTCCAGGAGGCTGCTGTGGCTTGCGGCCGGGGTTGCTATCGTTGCCGCCTTGGGCGCGGCGGCCCTGTCCCGCCGCGCCCGCTCCTGAGTCAGCAAGAGGGACGCGGAAAGCTGAGTTAGACGGAGAGACGCGGAGGAAGAACACCCTGGGCCCCTTTCTTCCCGCGTCCCCCTGGTACTACTTGATCAAGGCCGTCTCCACCGCCTCGTGCAGCGTCCGGCACTGGATGATCTCCAGCCCCTCGAAGCGATTGCTGTCCTTGAGTTGGCGGCTGCGGGGCACAACGCAGCGCTTGAAGCCCAGCTTGGCCGCCTCGCGCAGGCGCGGCTCCAACTGGCTGACGGCGCGCAACTCGCCGCTGAGGCCCACCTCGCCGAAGAAGGCCATGTCGGCGTGGATGGCGCGATCCTTGACGCTGCTGGCGATGGCCAGGGCCACGCCCAGGTCGGCCGCCGGCTCGCTGATCTGCAAGCCGCCGATGACGTTGACGAACACGTCCTTGTCAGCCAGCGGCATGTGGACGCGGCGGGTCAGCACGGCCGTCAGCAGCAGCAGGCGGTTGTAGTCGATGCCGTTGGGCGTGCGGCGCGGGTTGGCGAAGGTCGTGGAGCTGGCCAGAGCCTGCACCTCGACCAGCAGCGGCCGCGTGCCCTCCAGCGTCACGGCGATGGCCGAGCCGGGCGAATTGGCCTGCCGCTCGGCCAGGAACGCCTCCGACGGGTTGGTCACTTCGACCATGCCCTGCTCCACCATCTCGAACACGCCCACCTCGCTCGTCGCGCCGAAGCGGTTCTTGACGCTGCGCAGCAGCCGGTAGCGGTGGAACGGGTCGCCCTCCAGATAGAGGACGGTATCGACGATGTGCTCCAGCACGCGCGGCCCGGCGATGGCCCCTTCCTTGGTCACGTGGCCGACGAGGACGATGATGACCCCCGTCTGCTTGGCCACGTCCTGGAAGCGGGCGGCCGATTCGCGCACCTGGCTGACGCTGCCGGCCGAGGAGGTCATGTTCTCGTCGTGGGTCGTCTGGATGCTGTCGACGATGACCATGATCGGGCGCACGGACGCGATGTGGTCGAGCATGGCGTGGAGGCTGGTTTCGGTGACGAGGAACAGATCTTCCACGTCGAGTTTCAGCCGGTCGGCGCGCATCCTGATCTGCCGCGCGCTCTCTTCGCCGGAGATGTAGAGCACCGGGCCGTGTAGTCCAGCCACCTGCCCGGCGATCTCCAGCAGCAGCGTGGATTTGCCGATGCCCGGATCGCCGCCGACCAGGATGAGCGACCCCGGCACCAACCCGCCGCCCAGAACGCGCGAGAACTCGGCCACGGGCAGCGCCAGCCGGTCGAGGCCGTCGGCCTCCACTTCGCGCAGGCGCACGGGGCGCGAGACGGCCGCGCCGGGCACGCGCCGCCCGCCGGCGCTCGGCTCCGGCTCGACGCGCTGCTCGACCATCGTATCGAACTCGCCACAGCGCGGGCAGCGCCCCATGTAGACGGGCGTCGCGCGTCCACACGCCTGGCATACAAATTGCGTTTGTCGTTTAGCCATGCGCCCTAGTATACCCGTTACGAACTACGAACTACGAACTACGAACTACGAACTACGAACTACGAACGAAGAGGCGCCCTCTGAATTCGTCGTTCGTCGTTCGTCGTTCGTCGTTGGTTTTCACGGCAGGGCCTTTCAGTAGTCGGTCTAATGGGTTGGCAGTAGGGGGCAGACGGCGGCGTGGGACGTTGGTGAAAACGAACGGACTCCTCTCGCCGCCGTCTGCCCCTCTTGTCTAAAGAAGGAGGTGGGGGGGGGGGGGGGGGGGGGGGGGGGGGGGGGGGGGGGGGTCGGGGGGGTTTCCGTGACCCTACATGGAAGATCGCGTCGGCCGACTACTGAAAAGCCCTGTTTTCACGTTCACTGTGCGGCCCATCGGCGGCGAGGCTGCTATACTTGATAGACGAACATGATCGACTGGTTGACCGTTGTGGCCCACGGCTTTTGGATCGCCGGGCTGGCGCTGATTTTGGCGGCGCTCAGCTACTACTACTGGTTGGCCGGGCAAGAGGGGCGGTCGCTGCGCCGGGAGTTGGCCGGGCCATCGTTCCAGAAGTTGCTGCTGGTCGGGCTGCTGCTGGTCGGCATCGGCCTGAGCGGCACGAGCCGGCAGTTGTGGCAGGTGATTGCCGCGGCGGCCGTGGCCGTCGGCGCGGCCATCGCCCTGGTTCTCTTGTGGCGCACGGCGGCCGAGTGACAGCCCCGCCGCTTTCGTCCGCAACGTAGGAGTACTATGGATCGACGACTCATCGCGCGCCGTCTGGCGTGTCTGGCCTTGTTGGCTGTGCTGCTGGCCTGGGGCGGTCTGGCCCAGGCCGCGCCCGCCCGGCAAGACCCTTACCCGGTTCCTGAACAGCCGACCGCCGACCCTTTGGCCCCGCTGCCAACACCGTCGGCCTATCCCCCGCCCGCCCTCCTTCCGGCGGCAACGCCCGAACTCATCGGCGCGCCGTTCGACGAGCAGGGCCTCGTCGGCATCGTCGCCACGCCAACGAGCGTACCGGCTCCGCCAAGCAGCCAAGGCGTACTTTTTCTTTGGCTGGGCTTTGTGGCCACGCTGCTCATCTTCGGCGCGGCCGTCCTCGGCGCGGTGATGCTCTTCACCCGCCGCCTTCACGCCTGACCGCCGCACGGCGGCGCGCCGCCCACGTAGGGAGCCATTGATCACCGAGAAGTCATCCCCCACAAGCCCAAGCTGGCGGCGCGCCCTCCCCTGGCTCAACGCGGCCCTGGCCGTCGCCCTCATCCTGGCCGGGCTGTGGTATCTGTCCAGCCGGGTCAGTCTGGCCGCCGTCGGCGCGGCGCTGGCCGGGGCGTCGCCCGGCTGGGTGGCGCTGGCCGTGGTCGTGGCCCTCGTCACCCTGGTCGTCAAGGGCTGGCGCTGGCAACTGATGTTCCCGGCCGAACAGCCGCCCGTGCCGTTCCGGGCCGCCTTCTGGAGCACGGCTCTGGGCCAGTACGTCAACCTCATCGTCCCCTTTCTCCGTCTGGGCGAAGTGGCCCGGCTCTACGCGCTGAACCGCGAGACGGGCGTCGCGCCGGCGCGGGCGCTGGGCACGCTGGTGGTGGAGAAGACGCTCGACCTCATCTTCTTCGGCCTGACGATTCTTTTCATCCTGCCTTTCGTCGTCATGCCTGATTATGTCAATCAGTCTCGCCTGTGGCTGGTTGTGCTGCCCTTGGCGCTGCTGGTTGTGCTCTATCTGCTGGCCTACCGCACCGCGTGGGTCATCAGCCTGTGGCGGCGCATCGTGCGGCCGTTGCCCGACCGGCTGGGCGACTGGCTGCTGCGCGTGGCCGTGTCGGGGCTGGAGGGGCTGGCGGCGCTGCGCGACCGGCGGCGGGCATTGCTGATGGTGCTTATTTCGCTGCTGGTGGCCGTGCTGTCTGTCGCCCTGCCCTATGCACTGTTCCCGGCGCTGGGGCTGCCGCTGACCGTGCTCGACGCGGCCCTCATCCACGTCGTCGTCACCGTGGCCATTACCCCGCCCAGCACTCCGGCCAAGCTCGGCGTCTTCAATGGCGCGGTGGCCCTGATGTTGCTGCAACTGGGCGTGAGTGACGAGACGGCCGTGGCCAGCTACGCCATCCTGTTCTACCTGGTCGCCCTGCTGCCGCCTATTCTCTTCGGCTTCGTCGCCGCGTCGCGTTCCCGCTGGCGCTGGTCGGCGGCCGTGCCCCAATCATGAGCACCCCTCTCCTCTCCGTCGTCGTGCCCGCCTACAACGCCGCCGACACGGTCGGCGCGTGTCTCGTTGCCCTGCAACGGCAGACCTATGACGGGCCATACGAGGTCATCGTCGTTGACGACGGCTCGACGGACGAGACGGCCGCCCTGGCCCGCGCCGCCGGGGCGACGGTCATCACCACGCCGCGCGGCCGGCCGGCGGCGGCGCGCAACAGCGGCGCGCGCGCCGCTCGCGGAGCCATCGTCTGCTTCACCGATGCCGACTGCGCCCCGCTTCCTGGCTGGCTAGTCGAATTGACCGCGCCCTTGGCCGACCCGACCATCGTGGCCACCAAGGGCACTTACGCCACGCGCCAGCCGTCGCTCGTCGCCCGCTTCGTGCAACTGGAGTACGAGGACAAGTACGACCGGCTGCGAACGCAGGCGACGATTGACTTCATCGACACCTACTCCTGCGCCTATCGCCGCGACGTGCTGCTGCTCAATGGCGGCTTTGACGAGCGCTTCCACTACCTCGAAGACCAGGAGCTTTCTTTCCGGCTGGCGGCTCGCGGCTACCGCATGGTCTTCCGCGAGGCGGCCATCGTCGAGCACCGCCATAGCGCCACGCTGCGCGACTATCTGCGCAAGAAGGCCACCATCGGTTTTTGGAAGGCGCTGGTCGTGCGCCGCTTCCCCGGCCAGGCGGTGCGCGACTCCCACACGCCGCAGGTGATGAAATTGCAGATGGCCCTGGCGGGGCTGGGGCTTCTGGCGCTGGCGGCGGGCGTGATGGGGCTGATCATCGGCTGGACGGCCGGCGGGGCGTGGGCGCTGGCCGGGGCGGCGGCACTGGCTCTCCTCTTCCTGATCACGACGCTGCCCTTCGTGCGCAAGGCGTGGGGCAAAGACCGCGCCGTGGCCCTGGCCGCGCCGGGGCTGCTATTCGGCCGCGCCGTGGCTCTGGCCGTGGGCTACCTGCGCGGCGCTCTGGCGGGCAATACCTTGCCGGCCCAGTCGCCACCAGTGGCCGCCGCGCCACCTGACCCGGAGGCGCGATGAAGGCCAATGGAGCGTCGCCGGCCGCCAGCAGCCAATCCCTCTCGCCGCCTACCGGGCTGCTACGAACGGCACTGCTCACCGCCGCCATCGCCCTGACCGTCTACGCTCCCACCGTGGCCCGCGACCTGACCTGGGCCAACGCCGCCACCGACGGCGGCGACCTGATCACCGCCTCCTACACCCTGGGCATCCCTCACCCGCCCGGCTACCCGACCTACGTCCTGCTGGGCAAGCTCTTCAGCTTTGTGCCGCTGGGCACGGTGGCCTTTCGCTACAACCTGTTCTCGGCCGTCTGTGCCGCCATGGCCGCCGGGCTGCTGGCGGCGACCATCCGGGCGCAGTGGGGTGCGCGCGTGTCGCCGCCGATGGCCGTCGCCGCCGCGCTGTCGTTCGCCTTCCTGCCCCTGGTGTGGAGCCAGGCGGTTGTGGCCGAGGTTTACAGCCTGAATCTGCTGCTGGTGGCCGCCTTTCTGCTGCTGGCCGCGCGCGGCCGGGCGTGGGGCAGTGGGCTGCTGCTCGGTCTGGCGCTGACGGCCCATCCAACCTCGCTCCTGTTGTTGCCGGCGGCGCTGCTTGGCGCGGGGCGAGCCTGGTCGCGGCTGCTGGCCGGGCTGGCCGCCGGCCTCCTGCCGCTGTTGTTACTGCCCTGGCTGGCGCGCGGCGACAGCCCCGTCGTCTGGGGCCGGCCGGAAACGCTGGGCGGCTGGTGGTGGCTGGTCAGCGGCCGGCTCTACGCCGCCAATCTCCAGCTTCCGCCCGACGGGACGCGGCTGGCGCTGTTGGCGCGGGCCGTGGCCCTGGGCGTAGCGGCCTTCGGGCCGGCGGCGCTGATCCTCGGCCGGCCGCCGGCGGCGGGGCAGTTGACCGCATTAGCTCCCCCGGCAACGGGGAGCGTGCGCCCTGTGCTCCTACTCGGCGCGACGGGCGTCGCCTACGTCCTGTTCGCCCTCGTCTACGTCACCCCCGACGCGGCCGTGCTGCTGCTGCCGGCTCTGCTCATCGCCGCGCTGTTGGCCGCGCCGGGGCTGGCGCGGCTGGGTCGTTTGGCCGTGGCCCTGCCGCTGCTCCTGGCCGTCGCCGGCCTGCTGACCCACGCCGGGGGCGCGGCCGAGCCGACGCCGCGCGCGCTGGCCGAAGCCGCGCTGTCGGCCGCCCCGCCCAACGCCGTCCTGCTGACGCCGGGCGACCGCAGCCTCTTCACCCTGTGGTACTTCCACCACGTCGAAGGGCTGCGGCCGGACGTGGTTGTGGCCGACGCCAATCTGTTGGCCTTCGACTGGTATCGCCGGCGGCTGGCCGCGCAGGAGACGGGGTTGTTCGTTCCCGCGCCCGATGATTTAATCGCCTTTCAGCGGGGCAACGCCGTGGCGCGGCCGTTCTGCGCCGTCAGCCTGATGGCCACACCGCTGACCTTGCCCGCCGGCGAGCGAACCACCGCCCCGCCGGCCAACCCGCCAACTCTATTGTGTACTGGGAAAAGATAGTGACCTCAAGAGACCGCCACTCCACCCCTTCACCGTATTCGGACGCGCCGGAAGCGATTGAGTCGCGCCGTTCAACCGCGCGGCTCATTCGTCTGGCGTTGCTGCTCGTCCTGTTGGCCTTCTTGCTCTGGGCCGGGCTAAAGGCGTGGCGCGTGGCCGGGGCGGCGCGCTCGCTGCTGGCCGTCGAGGACGAAGCGCGGGCGCTGGCTGCCAATGGCCTGGCCAACGTGGACGCCAACGCCGCCGAGGCGTTGCTGCTGGGCGCGCGGGCCGACATCGTGACCCTGCGCGACGAGTTGGGCTTCATCCGGCCCATCGCTCCCTATCTCGGCTGGGTGCCGCGCCTCGGCCCGGCGCTCGTCGCCGCGCCCCACCTGCTGGACATGGCCGACGCCGGGTCAGAGGCGGGCGTGCTGGCCTTCGGCGGCCTGAAGCCGGCTCTGGCCATCGCGCAGAACGGCGACTTCGGCATGGAGCGGCTGGGCGAACTGCTGCCGGTTGTGGCCGAGGCCGGGCCGGCGCTGGCGCAAGCGTCGGCGGCGCTCGACCGGACAGCGGCGGCGCGGGCGGCGCTGGCCGACGCCGTGCCGGCCGAGGAGCTGCCGTGGCGCGTGCAACAACTGCTGCAACTGGCCGACACGTGGCTGCCGCTGGGCCGGAACGGGCTGCGGCTCGCGCCCCATCTGCCGGCGCTGCTGGGCGCGGACGGCCCGCGCCGCTACCTCATCATGGCCCAGAACGAAGACGAACTGCGGGCCACCGGCGGCTTTCTGACCGGCGCGGGCATCGTGACCGTTGAGAACGGCCGCATCGTTGACCTGAGCTTCCTGGATTCCAACTACGTCGATAACTACTGGGTCAAACCTTACGACTTCCCGCCCCAACCGCTCTACGACTACATGGGGCTGGAGATGCTGCTCTTCCGCGACGCCAATTACTGGCCCGACTTCCCCACCTCGGCCCGCAAAGCGATGGACCTCTACGCCTACGGCCGCGACGTGGCCCCCCTCGACGGAGCCATTGCCATCGACCAGGAGTTCCTGCGCCTGCTGGTCGACGCCACCGGCCCGATTCCCATCCCCGACAGCGACCAGACGATCAACGCCGGCAATCTGCTGCAAATGCTGCGCCAGGCGCGCGACATTCAGGAAGGTCAAGAGATCGGTAAGTGGGTCGAAGACCGCAAGGCCTTCCTGGGCGGCTTTGCCGTAGCCATCCGCACGCGGGTCGAGAGTGACTTTGGCAGCATTGACCTGCCGAAGCTGGCCCGCAACCTGGCCGCCGCCGGCGACGGCCGCCATCTGTCCATCTACGTCCGCGACGCCGGCGCGGCGGCGGCACTGACCGCTACCGGCTGGGACGGCCGCCTGCCCACCGCTCCGCCGGGCGACTTCCTGATGGTAGTCGATAGCAACATGGGCTACAACAAGGTCAACCTGCTGGTCGAGCGCACGCTGACCTACGAGGTGAACCTGGGGCCGCAGCCGCAGGCCACGCTCAGCGCCCTCTATAGCCACACCGGCGAGCCGAGCGCTGAGCCGTGCGCTCAGGGCGTCGAGGCCGAGTTCGCGCAGGCGGCCAGCTATCTGGCCCTGGCCGACAAGTGCTACTGGAACTACCTGCGCGTCTACGCCCCCGGCGGCAGCGTGCTCCAGGCGTCCAGCAGCCACACCGTGCCGGGCCAGACGCTGTTCAACAGCCGCACGTGGGACGGCGCGGCCCAGACGGTGGCCGAGCAGCCGGGGCTGACGACCTTCGCCAACTTCTTCCTGCTGCCGCGGGCGGCGGAGGTCTCGACCATGTTCCAGTACGCTCTGCCGGAGGGCGTCACCGTGACCGAGGACGGCGACACGGTCTATCGCCTGACCGTCTTCAAGCAGCCGGGGACGCGGCCGGAACTGCTGGCGCTGCGGGTGGCGCTGCCGTCCGGGGCGACGCTGGTCGACGCCTCATTGCCGGCCCAGATGCAGGACGGCCGTCTCCTGCTGAGCACGACGCTGGATAAAAACGTCGTCATCACTTTGCGCTATCGGTAAGAAGAGAGGGACGCGGAGAGACGCAGAGGAGCGCGGAGAGACGCGGAGAAAGAAATCGGTGTTTCTTTCTCCGCGTCTCTCCGCGTCTTCCCTCCGCGTCTCTCCGCGTCCCTCTTCTCTTCAGGGGGTAAGCGCAACAGTCAGGGTGATAGGCAGCAGGAAGAGATCGCCCTCGGCCGTGGGCAGGCGCGCGCCGGTCAGCGGGTCATAGAGGCCGACGGCCAGCCGCGCCGGGCCAACGTAGCCCGACTCGCGCCACACGAGTACGTGGGTGTCCGTGACGTACTCTCCGGCCAGCCACTCGTTCGTCGGCCGCGCCCCGCCGGCCGGCGGGCCGTCGTGCTGGGCGAGCAGGCGGCCGTCGCCGGCCAGCAGGTGGACGAAGACGGTGTAGCCGGTGGGAATCTCGCCCGACAGCGCCTGCCAGACGAGCGTCACGGTGACGGGCCGCGAGGCGTCCAGCGTCGCCGGCGGCAGGTCGAAGCCGGCCAGGCGGATGGCCTCGCCGAACGTCGCCTCGGCAGCCACGCCCACCGGCGGCGGCGCCATCTGCGCCGCCGCGCCGCTAATCGCCACCGGGGCCGCGACCAGCCGTTGCCCATTGACGCCGACGACCAGCTCGGCCGCGCCCGCCGCCCCGGCCGGCACGCGCACGTCGCGCACCTCGGTCACGATTTCGCCCGCCGCCCAGCGGTCGGTTGGGTAGCGCCCCTGGGCCGGGGCGGCGTCGTTCGCGGCCAGCGCCGCGCCGCCCACTTCCAGAGCCAGCGCCGGCCGCAGGTCGGCCAGCCCGCCCGTTCCCTGCCACGTCAGTTCGGCGCGAATCGTCTGGCCGGGGCGGAAGGGGCCGGGCGGCACGCTGAAGCCCAGCAGCCGCAACCCATCCACCGCGGCCGGCGGCTCGGCCAGCAGCGCCGGCCCGGCCAGACCATAGGGCGAAGTCGTCAGCCCCACCGGCGGGGCGAGGCCCACGTCGCCCAGAGGCAGCAACCGGCCCAGCGGCGCGCCGCCGGCGTCCTGCGCTTCCAGCAGTTGAACGGCCGCGCCGTCGGCCCCGCCCTCATAGACACCGAGGGCCAGCGCCAACGTCAGCGGCGGCGTGCCGGGCGCGAGGGGAATGACGTGGTAGGTCATGACCGGCTCGCCCGGCCGCCAGCGGTCGCCAGGCGCGCCGTCGCGGTTCCGCAGCGGCGCGTCGGCCTGGGCCAACGTCAGGCCGGTCAGCGCGTCGCGCAGCACCAGACTGGCCGACAGCGCCTCGGCCGCCGCGTCCGACGCCCGCCAGCACAGGGCGACGGCCACAGCCGTGTCGGCGGCTGTATTCTCGGCAACCCACGCCCCTGCCAGGGCGAGCGGGCCGAAGCGCACCCCCGGCCGGGCCACACCGGGCGCGTCGCAAGCCGGCAGCGGCCCGGGCTGCTCGGTCAGCCGGTACTCGGTGACGGCGACGTCGTCAAAGGCAGTTGTGGCCACCCGATAGCCGCGCCGCGCCAACTCGAACGGCAGCCGGTTCTGCCAGTCGCGGCTGCTGGCCGGATAGCCGAGGACGAAGACGCGGCCCGACCGGGCGCACGGCCCATCGCCAACGCAGTCGAGCGCCCGGACGAGCGCGCCGGCCGGGTCGTGGGGCGACTCGGCCACGGCGGGCATGAGCACCGGCGTCGCGCCGCGATATTCGAAGGGCAGCGACCAGTCGGTGTCGGGAATGAGAATGAGGTCGTCGGGCGGGGCCGTCGTCTCCAGAAAGCGGGCCGCGCCGCGCACGTCGGGCTTGGCCGTCGCCGGGTGGAAGAAGTATTGCCCCCGACCCCACAAACTCAGCGCGACGAGGCACGCGCCGAAGAGCGCCGCCGCCGCGCGTTGCCGGCCGCGGGCGGCAACGATCAGCAGCGCCGCCAGGGGAACCAGCAGGGCGGCGAACATGACGATGTAGCGCGGGTGGGAGAAGGAGCGCACGCTCCAGGCCAGCAGCCCGCCCAACAGCGGAATGGCCCAGAACCCGGCCAGGCGCAGTATCGCGCGCCCCGGCCCGCCGTGTTCCCGCCGGCTCTGCCACCACGCGACACTCACCACCGCCAGCAACACCCCACCCAGCACCGCCGCCACCCCCGCCGCCACGCGGACAAAAGCGCTGCTCAACGCCCCGGCCAGCCCGGTCAGATGAAAGGCCCACACCTGGGCGAAGAGGAACGGCAGCGGCGCCGGCTCGGCGGCGAACGTCCCGGCGGCGGCCTCGGCCCGCACGGCCGGCCAGTTGGCGGCCACGGCCAGCAGCCACGGCAGACTGCCGACGCCGACCAGGGCGAAGGCCAGCAGCCAGCGCCGCAACGCCGGCCAGTCGCGCCGCCGCCACAACACCAGCCCGCCCCAGGCGGCGACGGTGGCCACGGCAAAGAGGGCGATGTAGTGCAGGTGCAGGCCGAACCAGGCGAGGAAGAGCAGGGGAGCAGGGGAGCGGGTGGCGGGTGGCAGGTGGCGGGTGGCGCGTGATGATATGGCGGAGTCCGCATCCTCAGATGCGGACGGCTCGGCGCGGCGAATCAGCGCATCTGGGGATGCGCCCTCCGCAGGTGACGGGGTGGCGGGTGGCAGGTGGCGGGTGGCGCGTGATGATATGGCGGAGTCCGCATCCTCAGATGCGGACGGCTCGGCGCGGCGCGGGTGGGCCAGCCAGCGGCCGGCCAGCAGCAGCAGGGCCAGATAGACCACCGGCAGCAGGGCGTAGACGCGAATCTCCTGGCTATAGATGACCGACAGGGGGGAGAGGAGCATCAGGGCGGCGGCCAGCCAGGCGGCAACATTGGCAACACCGGATAGGTGTTGCCGCCGCCGTGCAACACCTGACAGGTGTTGCACGGCGGCGAACACCAGCGCCACCTGCGCCAGCCCGGCCAGGACGCTCAGGTAGCGCCCTGTGAACGGCGACACCCCGACCAGCGCCAGCCAGCCTTTCAATAGGACGAAGTACAGCGGCGGGTGAATGTTGGCCAGCCGGTCGCGGACGATGTCGGCTACGCTCGAGGTCGCCAGGTGCAGGCTGATGCCCTCGTCCCACCACAGGCTTTGCCCGTCCAGCCGGTAGAGGCGCAGGGCGTAGGCCGCCAGCAGCAGCAGCACGACGGCGACGAGCGAACGTCTGGACTTCATCACGGCGCGACCACGTTCAGCGTCCAGGGCAGGATGAGGTGGTCGGCGTCGCTCCCAGCGAGCGGCAGGCGGCGGCCGTCGTCGGCGGTGTAGAGGCCCAGGCGGAGGCGGTAGACGCCGGGCGGCAGGCCGGCCGGCAGCGCCAGGGGCACGCGGTCTTCGATGACCTGTCCCGCGTCCCAGATGTCGCTGGGCAGGCCGCCCGGCCAGTGGTCGGCCGACAGCACCGTCTCGCCGGCCTCGTTCAGGAGGTGGAGGAAGGCCGTGTAGACCGCCGCCGGCTCCTCAAGCGCCTGCCAGTAGAAGACGGGTTCGACGGTCTGGCCCGGCGCGGCGGCCCAGGTGGGCAGCAGCACCCCGCGCAGGCAGATCGTCTCGCCGAAGCAGTCGTCCAGCAGCGGCCGGGCCACGTCCATCGGCACGTCGTAGAGCCGGTCGATGTTGTCGATGGTCAACTCGCCCAGCGCCTCGGCCGGGCCGAGCGGCTGCCCGGCGGCGTCCAGCGGTTGCAGCCGCAGGGCGTAGCCCCCGGCCGGCGTGGGCGGCGGGATGGGCAGCCTGACCTTCTCCTGCACCGTCTCGCCAACGCGCCACTGGCCGGTGTCGAAGCGGCTGAGCGGGACGGTCGCCAACGCTATCGCGTCACCGCCGTCGAGCGGCCGCAGCGACCAGGCCACCTGCACGCCCGCCGGCAGCGTCCCGGTTGGATAGTGCCAGAACAGGTCGAGCGGCAGGTCGCTGCCGGCCAGCGCCGCTTCGGGCAACTCGCTGTGCCCCAGCAGCCACAGCGCCCCATCGGCCCAGCGCGCGCCATTGGCGACCGGGATCTGCACCCGCGAGGCGGAGACGATGTGCTCCGGCCGGGGCACGTCCACTGCACCGGCGATGTAGACGACGCCGACCGGCTCCTCGCCCACTCGCGCCGGCAACTGCCCCGCCGTGCGGCCGTCCACCAGCGAGAACTGCACCGCGTAGCGGCCGGGCGGCATGGCCGGCGGCAACTCCAGGGCGTAGCGCACCGTGGCCGTCTCGTCCGCCGCCCAGTCGGGCGGGTGGAAGGCGACTTCGTTGAGCAGGTCAAGCTCGAGCGACGACCAGACGTTGCCGGCGTCGTCGGTGACGGACAGGCGCAGGGTGTAGCGGTCGCCTTCGGCCACGGCCAGCCGCCGCCAGAGCGCCGCCAGCCGCACTATCCCGTCGCCCGCCGTCTGATTCAGCGCCACCAGCGCCAGCCGCTCGCCAAAGACGACGGGCGCGGCCAGCGCCGGCGGGTCAACCACCGGCCGCGGCGCGGCCCGCCGGTAGACCCAGGCCTGCTCCAGCCCGCCGAAGCGCACCGTCTTCACCAATTCCAGCCCAACCACGGACGCCGCCGCGCCCATTGGGTCGAGTTGCCGGCCGCCGAGGGTGGCGATCTGAAAGTCGGCCGCGGCCGGGTCGTCCAGCCCATCGACCAGCACACGACCGGGGAAGAAGGGGGCCAGCGCCGGGGCGATGCCGGCGATGGCCGCGCGCGTCGGTGCGTCAGGCTCCGTGTCCGCCAGCCGGCGCCCGGCCGCGCCGATGCCCTCGCCCCAGCCGGCGGGCAGCACCCGCGCCGCCGTCCGCCCGCCGCCGACCAGGGGGTTGTAGGCGGCCAGGGGATAGGCGGCGTGGGCGATACAAAAGAGGGCTTGCATGGCTACTATCGCGGGTAAAATCAGGCGTCTAAGCGCAGGGGAGGTGGTCCCCTCGCCCGCCGGGAGAGGGTCAGGGAGAGGGTTCTGGCCGCGGCCGCGCATCTCCCCTGCCCAACTAACCCACACCGTCCCGGCCACTACCAGCAACGCGGGCACGACGGGCAAAATATAGCGGTCGAACTTCTTGGCCGCGGGGGTGATGGCGACGAGGAAGAACACGGCCCACACGAGCAGCAGCCCGACGAGAAACCAGGCCGGCTGTCGCCGCCGTCCCCTCTCCCCCTGGGAGAGGGTTAGGGAGAGGGCTTCCGGCTCGGTCGAATAAGACCCTCTCCCCCTCCCTCTCCCAAAGGGCGAGGGGGGGGGCTTCTCTCCCTTGGGGGGGGGGGGGGAGAGGGTTTGGGCGGGGTGGGCCTTCCTCCCCCCCCCCCCCCCCCCCCCCCTCCCAAAGGGCGAGGGGGCTGGACGTCCCCGCGACCTACGGGAGAGGATCAGGGAGAGGGCCGGCAGCGCCGCCAGCCAGACGACCGGACTCAGCCGCCACAGCAGGGCCACGGGGTAGAACAGCGGGCCGGGGTCGAAGACGGCGCGGCCGAGGAAGAACGTCTCGCGCAGCGCCTCGTCGAGGTGGCGGTTGGCGCTGCCGCCGACGGTGGCCAGGACGGCCGCCGCGTCGGTCCAGAGGGCCGGGTAGAGGGCGACCACGGTCAACGCCGCCGCCGCGCCCCACAGCAGCCCGCGCCCCAGCAGGGCGACGAGCCGCGCCCGCCACGGCCCCTCGTCGCGCCAGGCCGCCCAGAGGAGAGCCAGCCCCACCACCGGCAGGAGGACAAGCGCCGGCGTCTTGGTCAGCACGGCCAGGCCGGTCAGCACGCCGGAGAGGATGGTGTAGCACAGGATTCTTATCCTGTGCCGGGGAGCACAGGATAAGAATCCTGGGCTACACAGCAACGCCAGCGTCACAAACGTCGCGCTCAGCCCATCGACGTGGAAGAGGCCGGAGAGGCCGGCGAGGAAGGGGTCGAGGGCGAGGAGGAGGGCGGCGAGAAGCGCGGGGGGGCAGGGGAGCAGGGGAGCGGGGGAGAACTCCATCTCCCCTGCCCCCCTGCCCCCCTGCTCCCCTGCCCATAGACGACGCAGTAGCACATACACTCCAACCACCCCCAGGCTATTGACCACGGCCACGGCCAACCGGCCGCCGGTCAGCAGCACGGCCAGCCGGCGGAAGGCTTCGACGTTGTCGGGCGTCAGGGCGGCCACGTGGGTCAACCAGTCGTAGGCGGCGCGGGCGTCGGGGCTGAGCCACACCTGGACGCTCATGCTCAGCGCGCCCAGCCACGTCGTCGTCACCCCCGGATGGCCGGCGACGAGCGTGTCGGCCCAGCGGCCGTCGAGCAGCGCCTCGCGGAACTGGAGGGCGCGATAGACCCACACCAACTCGTCGGGCGTGACGTAGCGGCCGACGGCCACCAGCCGCGGCCCCAGGGCGATGAGGAACAACAGCCAGGGGAAGAGACGGCCGAGCCACGCGCGCGCCGTGGCAGGCCCAGTCACCGCGAGAGAGTCATCAAGCCCGGCCATTCCTCTACGTATACAGTACATGAGGGCTTTTGGTCAAACTGTCATTGGGTAGGGATTAGGGATTAGGGATTAGGTTCCAGGGGCCAGGGGCCAGGGGAAGAGCGTTCTTCCCTGGAACCTGGAACCTGGCCCCTCTCTTCCCTAATCCCTAATCCCTAATCCCTAAGCAGTGGAACAGTACATTAGTGGTATTGCTAATCGGCCCAAACCGCGTATAATCGCCTGAAATTGGGCGCTGGGGCAAACCTGGCGCAGGTGGGAATCTTAGCAACATGATTGACTCCGAGTTTGGTGACGGCGAACATCCCATGAGCTTCCTCCTCACTGGGGATGTGTACCTACCCAGCGCCGGCGAAATTCGCCCCGGCCGCATTGTAGCCTTCCGTAGCAACGAAATACTGGTCGATATTGGGGCAAAGTCAGAAGGGGTCATCCCTTCGCAAGAGACCTCGACCTACGACTCGACGACCAAAGCCCAGTTACAAGAGGGCGAGGAGATCCTCGTCTTCGTCGCCAACCCTGAAGATCAGCACGGCAATATCATCCTGTCGTTCCGCCGCGCCGCCGAAGAGCGCGATTGGCAGGTGGCCAACGACCTCTTCGAGTCGCAAGAGGCGATGGAGACGGAGATCGTCGGCTTCAACAAGGGCGGCGTGCTGGTCAGCGTCGGCCAGTTGCGCGGCTTCGTGCCCAACAGCCAGTTGCGGCGCGACCGCCTGCAGTACATCGACAGCGACAACAAGCAGCGCTCCTACCAGGCCCTCGTCGGCCAGCCGATGCTGGCCAAGGTCATCGAAGTCGACCGGCCGCGCAACCGCCTCATCCTCTCCGAGCAGGCCGCCTCGCGCGAAATCCGCCAGGCGCGCAAGACCGAGCTATTCGGCTCGCTGACCGAGGGGACGGTGTGCGATGGCGTCGTCGTCAACCTGGCCGATTTCGGCGCGTTCGTCGACATCGGCGGCGTCGAGGGGCTGGTGCACCTGTCGGAGATGAGCTGGAAGCGCACCCAGAAGCCGGCCGACCTCTTGCAAAAGGGCGACCGGGTGAAGGTGCAGGTGCTCAGCGTCGATCAGGAGCGGCAGCGGGTGGCCCTCAGCATGAAACGGCTGGAGGCGGATCCGTGGACGCGCATCGAGGAGTTGTACCGCGTCGGCCAACTGGTCGAAGCGGAGATCACCCGCCTGACCAAGTTCGGCGCCTTTGCGCGCGTCGATGACGACTACCAGCTTGAAGGGCTGATTCACATTTCGGAGTTGGCGGAAGACCGCGTCGAACAGGCGCGCGACGTCGTGAAGCCGGGCGACCGGGTCACGGTGCGTGTCATCCGCCTCGACTCCAAGCAACGGCAGGTCGGCCTGAGTCTGCGTCAGGTCGCCTCGGACAAGTACATCGAAGAAGACCTGGCGTTGATGAGCGGCTAATGGAAGCAGGTTCCAGGTTCCAGGGGCCAGGGCGGAGCGCTCCGCCCTGGCCCCTGGAACCTGGAACCTGGCCCCTTGATTAAGAGGTGGAACGCCGTGAACTCTAAAAATTGGGAACGATTCACTCAGCGCGCGCGGCGCGTTTTGAGCCTGGCCCAGGAAGAGGCCGAACGCCTCAACCACAGCTACATCGGCAGCGAGCACGTACTGATCGGCCTGCTGCTCGAAGAGGGTGGCGTGGCCGGCCGGGTTCTGCGTGAACTCGGCCTGGAAGTCACGCGGGTTCAGGCCATGGTCGAGCGGCTGTCCGGCGGCCAGGGAACGCGCACCCCCTTCACCAAGACCGAGCTTTCGCCCAGCACCAAGCGCATCCTGGAGTACGCCGTCGAAGAAGCGCGGCGCATGGGCCAGCACTACATCAGCACCGAGCACCTGCTCCTCGGCCTGGCCCGCCAGAATGAGGGGTTGGCCATCGACGTGCTGCGCAAGTTCGGCATCAGCGCCGAGCAAATTCGCCGCCAGACGCGGCGAATGCTGAAGGAAAGCCCGGTGTCGGCGGCCGAGTCCGGCACCAGCCAGCAACAACCGCCCCAGCGGCGGCCATCGCAGCAACAGAAGAAAGAGAAGAGCAAGACGCCCCTGGTCGACCAACTGGCGACCGACCTGACCGCGCTGGCGCAGGAGTACGCGCTGGACCCGGTCATCGGCCGCGAGACGGAGATCGAGCGCGTCATCCAGATATTGGCCCGGCGCACCAAGAACAACCCGGCCCTCATCGGCCAGCCCGGCGTGGGCAAGACGGCCATCGTCGAAGGGTTGGCCCAGCGCATCGTCGATGGGCAAGTGCCCGAATCGCTGCACAACAAGCGCGTTTTGCAGCTCGACGTGGGCAGCCTGGTGGCGGGCACGATGTACCGCGGCCAGTTCGAGGAGCGGCTGAAGCGCGTCATCGAGGAACTGAAATCGAGCGACGCCATCCTGTTCATCGACGAAGTCCACATGCTCGTCGGCGCGGGGTCGGCCGGCAGTTCGGTCGACGCGGCCAACATCCTCAAGCCGTCGCTGGCCCGCGGCGAGTTGCAGTGCATCGGCGCGACGACGCTGGACGAGTACCGCAAGTACATCGAGAGCGACGCCGCCCTGGAGCGCCGCTTCCAGCAGGTGCGGGTCGATGAGCCGTCGGCCGACGAGACCGTCCAGATCCTCAAGGGCATCAAGGGGGCCTATGAGCAGCACCACAACCTGCTCATCTCCGACGAGGCCATCGAGGCGGCCGTCTTCCTGTCCACCCGCTACGTGACCGAGCGCTACCTGCCCGACAAGGCCATCGACCTGATCGACGAGGGCGCGTCGCGGGTGCGCATGTACCGCGTGCAGCAGCCGACCGACATCCGCGAGGCCTATGACTCCCTGCGCGACCTGCGCGTGCAGCGCAACGAGGCCGTGGAGGCCGGGCGCTATGACGACGCCGGGCGCATCCGCGAGCAGGAAGAGGAGATTCAACACCAACTCGACGACCTGCGCGCCGGGCAGACCGACTTCGGCGAGGCGATGCTGACGGCCGAGGACGTGGCCGAGGTGCTGTCCATGTGGACGGGCATCCCGGTTTACCAGTTGACCGAAGAAGAGAGCGCCCGCCTGCTGCGCATGGAAGAGGAACTCCAGAAGGCCATCGTCGGCCAGAAGGACGCCATCAACGCCATCGCCAAGGCGGTGCGCCGGGCGCGGGCCGGGTTGAAGGACCCGCGGCGGCCGATCGGCTCGTTCATGTTCCTCGGCCCGACGGGCGTGGGCAAGACGGAGCTGACCAAGGCCCTGGCGACCTTCCTGTTCGGCAGCGAAGACGCCCTGGTGCAACTCGACATGTCGGAGTTCATGGAGCGCCACAACGTCGCCCGCCTGGTCGGTTCGCCGCCGGGCTACGTCGGCTATGAGGACGCCGGGCAACTGACCGAAGCGGTGCGCCGCCGGCCCTACTCCATCGTCGTCTTCGACGAGATCGAGAAGGCCCACCCGGAGACGTTCAACCTGCTGCTCCAGATCATGGAAGAGGGCCACCTGTCCGACGCCAAGGGGCAGAAGGTCAACTTCCGCAACGCGATCATCATCCTGACCTCCAACGTCGGCGCGGACATGATCAAGAAGGGCGGCGGGCTGGGCTTCAACTTCAAGCAGGACGCGGCCGTGCTCGTGGAAGAGAACTACCGCGACATGCAGAAGAAGCTGATGGAGCAGCTGAAGCGCCACTTCCGGCCGGAGTTCCTGAACCGGCTCGATAGCGTCATCGTCTTCCGCCAACTCCAGCCGGAAGACCTGCGCCAGATCGTCGACATCCAGATCGCCGACGTGAACGAGCGCATGGACGAGCGCTTCCTGATGCTGGAGGCGACGGACGAGGCCAAGGATTGGCTGGCCAAACACGGCTACGACGCCGAGTACGGCGCGCGCCCCCTGCGGCGGCTCATCCAGCAGACGGTGGAGGACAAGCTGTCCGATGCCGTGCTGGCCGGGGAGTTCAAAGAGGGCGAGACGGTAGTCATCGACATGGCCGAGGACGAGATCGTGCTGCGGCACGCGGCGGAAGAAGAGGAGCCGGAGGCGGCGCTGCCGGCGATTTAGATTACGCAGACCGGACAGGTCTCAGAAGACCTGTCCGGTCTATGGATAGACGCGAGTGAACGGGGCCGGGTAAGTTTCCGGCCCCGTTTTGCGTTATCTTGTGTTTTCGCCACTGCCAACTAGCCGTCCGCGTCTGACGCGCCTTCCGTGACCTGCTATCGTAAGCGACTCCGAGTGAGCAATTGACCCCGCCAAGGCGACCGCTTACAATACAGAAAAGAGGCCAACAAATGTTGACGACGATTGAAATCCCCGAAGAGGTCGCCCAGTTCGAGCTGCCCGATGCGGTGCAAGACCGACTACAGCATTTGCTGGATAAGCAGGACGCTGGCGGGCAACTCACGACGGCCGAGCGGGAGGAAGCCGCCGGACTGATCGATCTGGCCGAGTTCCTTGCCCTTCTTAAATCTGCGAAATCTGCGTAATCTGCGGTTGCTTCTCTTCCTCTTCCACCCCCAACCGCGTCCCCGCCACCGCCATCCCCAACACCAGCCAGAAAATCGTCACCGCGTGTAGCACAGGATTCTTATCCTGTGCCGCCCCCCACAGGATAAGAATCCTGTGCACACTCCCCAACCGCGTCCCCGCCACCGCCAGCCCCAGCACCATCCAAAAGATCGTCACCGCGTGGTGGAAGTCCATGTTGAACAAGTAGTGGTCGAACACCCCCGCCACCAGCGCCCCCACCAGCGCCGCGTGCAGCCCCAGCCAGACCGCGTCCTTAGAAACCGAGTTTCTCGGAAGAAACTCGGTTTCTTCGCGGAACACCCGCCGGTGGCGAAAAGCGTAGGCGAACACCGTGCCGATGACCCCCAGGAAGGCCAGCAGCCCCAACAGCCCCATCCGCCCGGCGATGGTGAAGTAGACGCTGGCCACGGCCAGATACACGTCCACGTCCGGCGCGCCGGCGAAACCGACGCCGAAGACCGGGTAGCGGCCGATGAGGATGAGCGCGTCCTTATACTCGCCGAAGCGCATCTGCGTCGCCAAATCCGTGCCCTGGAACCCCTCCACAAAGCGGGCAACGTACGCCTGGGTGATGGGCAGAAACAGCAGCAGCAGCGCCGCCACGGCCAGCCACGGCAGCAGCCGCCGGTAGCGCGCCAGGGCCACGAACCCCAGCCCCGCCGCCAGCCCCAGCATCGCCCCGCGCGAGAAGGTGAGCACCAGGGCCACCACGACCAGCCCGGCGATGAGCAGCACCAGCGGGCGGCGGAAGAGCGGCCGCTTCGTCACCACCTGCGGCCCCACCAGCGCGCCGATCATCAGCAGCAGCCCGCCCAGCGAGTTAGGATCGACCGACGTGCCGATGGCCCGCTCGCTCAACTCCGGGTTCTCCTCGATGTAGCGGATGACCCAGCCGCCGGGGTAGCCCAGGCGGCTCAGGGCGTTGAGGGCGCTGTTGGCCGTGGCGTCGGGCAGCAGCCACAGGGCGATGGCCAGCGCCGCCGCCGCCGCGCCCATCAGCAGCAGGAACCTGACCAGCCGCTCCAGCCGCGGCCACGTCCGGCAGTAATCGATGACCACCAGCACGAAGCCCAGGCTGATCAGCAACTCGGCGAACTTGCGCAGCAGCGTCGGCGTCAGCGGCCCGTTGGCCAGGCCGAAGATGAAGGCGAAGACGGCCACCAGGATGAACAGCAGCAGCGGCAGCGCCACCGGGGCCGTCACCAGCTCCCGCTGCCGCCCGCTGACGATGCCCATCAGCCACACCAGCACGGCCGCGCCTAGGGCGAAGTCGAGGAAGGTCGGCGTCAGGCCGATGTCGAACGGCAGCGTGGCGAAGGGCAGCAGGGCCACCACGCCGATGACGGCAAAGAAGCCCAACTCCTGATTGCGCAGCACCAGCACCGCCGCCAGCCCCCCCACAGCCACCGCCGCCCCCGCCACCGGCCCGCCAAAGCCCAGCACGATCCCGGCCAGCACGGCCGTCAGACCGACCAGCAGCCCCAGAAAGGGGCTTGGGGCAGGGCACCAGGGGCGGCAAAGGAAGAAGAAGATGCTGCTTTCTTTCCGGCGCTTGCCTCGCAGCTTGCGTGCTTGCCCCTTCTGCGATCCCTGGCGCCTCCTCTGGTTAATCGTCATGGCGCATCCACCCTCACCAGCGTCAACGTCAAATAATCCTCCGTCAACCGCCCATCGGCCGTCACCTGTTGCAGCCGGTCGAAGCCGCCCTCGGCCGTGCGCGTGTAGAGGCCGACGATAAGCGGGTAAGCATCGCCCGGCGTAGCCGGATCGAGCGCCAGCGGCAGGCGCACCTCGTAGACCTCGCCCGGCGTCCAGCCGCTCGTCGGCGTCGGCGGCGCGGCGTCGATGGCCGCGTAGCGCGTCGTGTCCGCGCCGACCACCTGGGCAAAGAAGGTGAAGTCGGCCGGCAGCGGCTCCGTCGGCCGCCAGTAGGTCACCACCTCCAGCGCCCCACCGGCCGCCACGCGCCGCGGCTCGACGGCGAAGCCGACCAGCTCCAGCCCGTGCTCGAAGAGAATCGACACCGGGTTGGGATACGCCCCCTCGCGCGGCAGCAGGGGCACGGTGGCCAACATCACCGCGTCTTGCCCGGCTGCTGTCGGCGGTCGGCCGTCGGCGGTCGCCAACCTCTCTCCACTTGCAAAGTCATACAACCCAACGACAAGCTCCAACTCCGCCGGGGCCACGGCCGTCGGCGGCACGGTCAGCACGTACTCGTTGACCAGCCGCTCCCCCGGCGACAGCAGCCGCGTCGCCAATAGCCCCTGGCCGGGGAACATGTCGCGCTGGGCGATGGGCCGGCCCAGCACCGGATCGTTGAGATGCACAAAGACGCTCCAGTCGCGGGCCATCGGCCGCCGCGCCTGCCACTCCAGCCGGACGCGGACGCGGTCGCCGGGCCGCAACGTGCTCGATTCTACCTCGTAGCCGGCAAGGCGCATCTCGTCGCCAAAGGCGATGTCCACCTGTGTCGCCAGCGGGCCGGGATAAGCGGGCGGCACGTAGGCCGGGCGAATCCACAGCCACGGCGCGGCGGCGGCGACGGCGAAGAGGAAGACGGCCGGGGCAGCCATTAGCGTTGACCTGGCAGGTCTCCTGAGACCTGTCAGGTCGAGAAGAGCCACCCACCCCAGCGCCATCAACACCGCCAACGCCGAAATGGCCGTAAACACCAACCGCCCCTGCGACGACCACGTCGTCGTCGCCCACTGCACCAGGCCATAGACCACGGCCGCGGCAAACAGCAGGATGACGATCAGCCCAAAGTGGCGCTCCACCACCCCAAATAGCCGGTTGAGCCACCCAGCCCGCCCCAGCCCCACGCCCCGCCCCCCGCCACGCCAGCCCCGCCACTCCGCCGCACCGCAGCCGCGCCAGGTAGACCACAAACCCAACGACGCACAGCACGAGAAAGACGTTCAGCGCCGCATAGACCCCCATCGCCATCGGCACATTGACCCCGCCAAACAGCCCCCAGAACGACATCATAAAACCGCGCCGCTCGCCCCACAGTTGCACCAGCGAGGCCGGCGTGGCCCGCTGCCCCAGCACGGCGATGAACGCATTCCAGCCCAGCCAGTCGCCGTAGAGGACGATATTGCGATAGTACCACCACCCCGCAATCGCCACCGCCGGCAGGGCGACGAGGGCGAGAGAAGAGAAGAGCGACGCAGAGAAACGCAGAGGAGCGCGGAGAGACGCGGAGGAAGAATACCAAATACTCCCTCCGCGTCTCTCCGCGTCTGCCCTCCGCGTCTCTCTGCGTTCCTCTCTTCTTCTGCCGCCCGCTGCCAGGCCGACACGACCGCCGTTCCCAACGCCAGCGGAAACAGCCCTAGCGTCCCCTCTTTCGTCAGCGCCGCTAGACCGAGGACGACGCCGACGGCCGCCCACTCCGTCCAACGCACCGGGGTGTAGCCGCCCGCCCGCTTCGTCACGATGCGAATCATCAGCAGCAGCGCCAGCGACGCCAGCGGCACGGCCAGATTGTCGTTGTTCACCGCCCCGCTGATGAACAGGAACATCGGCAGGAAGGCGTTGAGCGCCGCCGCCAGCAGGGCCACCTCCGGCCGCCCCGGCGCGACCTCGGCGGCGATGCGGTAGGTCAGGTAGACCGTCGCCGCGCCGAGCAGCACGGAGAAGAGCCGGATGACGCGGATGGCCAGCAGCGTGCCCGCCCAGGGGTCGGCCGCCGGAGCGTGGATGGCCAGATTGATGTTGCCGTCGGGGGTGATGACGCCGTTATCGACGTGGGGGTTCAGCCAGCGCACCTGCTCCATATCAGCCGTGTCGATCCAGAAGGTCAGCGCCGCGGCCAGGGCGTAGTACAGCGGCGGCTGGCTGGCCTCCTGATTCCACGGCCCGGCCAGCGCCGGGTCGAACACCTGCACCGGCAGCGGGTTGCCGTCGGCCAGATGGCGCACCATCGGGTAGTGCCACAACTCATCCGACGCCTCGAACGCCGGGGTGATGAGGGCGTAGCTGAAGCCGAGGAGGACGAACAGGGCCAGGATGAGCGCCAGAAGTCGCCGTTCGGCGCGCGGGTGGATGTGCATCGTCGGGATTGTAGCAGCGCCGCCGCCATTCGACACCGCCGCGCGCCCCACGCCTGGCCTACGCGGAAGAGAAGAAACCACAGATTACGCAGATTTCACAGATTACCTGTAATCTGTGAAATCTGCGTAATCTGTGGTTTCTTCTTCTTATCCTCCCCCAGCAACCACCTCAGCGTAGAAGTCGGCCGTCAACCCCGCAATCCGCCCCCAGTCGAACAGCCCCGCCACCTCGCGCGCGCCGCGGCCCAGTTGCCCCCGCCGCGTAGGATCGGCCGCCAGCGCGGTGATAGCCCCGGCCAGCGTTGTCGCGTCATCCGGCCGCACAAGCCAGACGTTCTCGCCGTGGCGGAGTTCGGGCGTGGGCGTGGCCGGGGTGGTTGTGACCAGCGGCCGCCCGTGGGCCAGCACCGCCATCAGCGTCCCCCGCCGCAGCGAGACGCCGTCGCGGTAGGGCATCACCATCAGGTCGGCCGCCGCCAGATGGGCCGAGACGCGCCCCGGCGACAGGAAGCCCGTCCAGTGCACCCGCCCGCCCAGCCCCAGCCGCTCGATCTGCCCCCGCAGGCCGCCCAGGAAGGCCTCGTTGTTGCGCGGATCGCTGGCCCCCGTCTGCCCGCCGATGAAGACGAGGTGGTAATGGCCGTCGAGCCGGGCCAGGGCGTCGAGCAGCGTATCGGCCCCCTTGGTCTCGTTCAGGAAGCCGAAGTAGCCCAGCAGCACGTCGCCATCGCCCAGCCCCAGCCCGTCGCGCACCTCGGCGATCTCGACGTGGTGCGGCTCATAGGCGTCGATGTTGCTGCCGATGGGAATCTGGCGCAGCGGCGCGTCCGTCCAGCCGCGCAACACGTCGTGGTCGGCGGCGTTGGTGGCGACGAGGCCGGCCGCCCGCCGCGCCAGGCCGCGCACGGTCGCCTGGCGCACCCACCCGCCTTGGGGAAGAGGTAGGGCACGCGCAGATCGTGGAAGGTGACGACCGTCGGGGCGACGCCGCGCAGCCGCCAGGGCAGGAAGTGGACGGCCGCGGCGCGCATGTTGTAGGCCGCGGCCTGATACTGCACGTTGACGACCTGCAACTCATAGCGCAGGACGATGTCGGCGATGGTGGACAGCGACGGCCAGCGCCAACGGCCGATGCGCGGATGCAGCAGCCCGTAGTCGAGCGCCACCGGCTCGAAGACGGCGGCCAGCTGGCGCGGCGCGCCGGCCGGGCGGGCGCGCTTGCTGGTGATGACGTGCACCTCGTGCCCCCGCGCCGCCAGCGCCCGCGCCAGTTGCTCGGTGAACGCCCCCACCCCACCCTCCAGCGGCGGGATACTCGCCCGTGACCAGTCCGACGCGCATGGCTAATACCCCGCCGGGCGCAACCCGGAGCGCAGCACGTCGCGGTAGGCGCGCACCCGCTGGCGGCGCAACTCCGGCTGGCTGCCCAACGCCCCTTTGACCGCCTCCAGAGCCAGTTGCCAGGCGTAATTGCCCAGCAGGAAGAGGCGCAAGATGGCCGTGGCGGCGCGGCCGTGGTACTTGCGGAAGTAGCGCAACTTGGCCCGCTGGAAGTTGATGTGGCGGGCCGTCACCGCCTGCTCGCTGCTCTTGCCCACGTGGTGGACGACCCGCGCCGCCGGGTGGTAGACGACGCGCCAGCCGCCGGCCACAATGCGCCGGCACCAGTCCAACTCCTCCGAGTACATGAAGTACCCCTCATCCAGCCCGCCGACGCGCTCGTAGACGGCGCGCGGGATCATGATGCCCGCCCCGACCAGCCACTCCACGTCGGCCGTGGCGTCGTCGGGCAGGTCGAGGGCGTAGTAGCGCCGCAATACGCCTGGCGCAAGGCCCTCCAGCCACGTGCTCTCCAGAAAGCCGGTGGCCAGCGTCGGGAAGCGGCGGCGCGACGACTGCACGCTGCCGTCAGGGTTGAGCAGTTGCGGCCCGACCGCGCCAACGTCGGGGTGCGCTTGCAAGTAAGCGACGAGAACCGGCAGGGCATCATCAAGGACAACGGTGTCGGGGTTGAGCAGCAACAGGAAGTCGCCGCGGGCGCGGGCCAGGGCGATGTTGTTGCCGCGCGGGAAGCCGACGTTCTCCGCCTGCGGCAGCAGCGTCACCCACGGGAACTCGGCCGCCACCATCGCCGCGCTGCCGTCGGCCGAGGCGCTATCGACGACGATGACCTCCACTTCCAGCTCGCCCCGGCCGCGCGCGATGCTGCCCAAGCAGTCGCGCAGCAGGTCGCGGACGTTCCAGTTGACGATGAGGATGGAGAGCATGGGTGGGCGGTGGTGAACAGTATTCAGTGGGTCAGTGGGTCCAGTTGGTTGGTCGATTGGACCCATTGGGGGCTCAGCGCGCCGCTGGGCGCAGGGGCATTGGTGGTCGCGGCCACCTCTTTCAGCTGGGCCACGCACTTCGGCCAGCCGCTCGGCCACAGGTCGGACGTAGGCCGGCTCGTTGCGCTGGCCACGGAACGGATGGGGAGCCAGGAAGGGCGCGTCGGTTTCAATCAGCACCCGGTCGAGCGGCACGCGGGCGGCAATGGCCCGCAAGTCGCCGGCCTTCTTGTAGGTCAGCGGCCCAGTGAAGCCCAGGTAGAAGCCCAGGCCCAGCGCCGCCTCGGCCGTGAGCCAGTCGGCGGAGAAGGAGTGGAGCACACCCCGCAGCGGGGTCGGAGGCCGGTGACGGTGACAAGTTCAGAGAGCAGCCGCACCACATCTTCGCTGGCGTCCCGATTGTGAATGATCACCGGCAGGCCCAGTTCGGCCGCCAACTCCAGTTGCTGGGTCAGGGCGCGCTTTTGCGTGGCGGGCGGCGTCTTGTCCCAGTAGTAGTCAGGCCGATCGCCCAATGGCCACGACCTTTTCGTGCTGGGCCAGCTCTTGCAAGCTGGCGATCCACTCGTCGCGCCAGCCGGCCAGCGAAGTTGGGATGCACCCCACGGCGGCATAGACGCCGGGAAGCGCTCGGCCAGGGCCAGAACGGCCGGGGCGTTGTCCAGGTCGAGGCCGGGCACAATGATCCGCGTCACCCCCGCCGCCGCCGCCCGCTCGACCACCGCCTCGATGTCGTCGTGGAACGACTCGAAGTCAAGATGGCAGTGGGTGTCGAATAGAGTGGCGAGTGGCGGATGGCGGTGGCGTTCACCGTGGCAGTGGCGTGGCGGTGGCGAGTTAGGTGTTCGTCAGATCGCCGCCACCGATCATCAGCGTTTCCTCACCGCAACTCGTCCTCGATCGACACTCGCCCCTGCCAGCTTCGCCACCGCCCTTCAGCTTCGTCTCCCCCGCCCATGAACTTCGCCATGAAATCGTTAGGCACTTGCACCGTCACCACCTCGCCGCGGGCGCACAGTTCGTCGTGGGCGTAGAGGTCAACGGCCACGATGACCTTGCGCCCCTTGATCTCCTTCACCCGACCGCGCAACTCCAGCGGCCGGTCGATGGGCGTCGGCTTCAGGTAGTCGACGTGCAGCGAGGCGGTCAGGAAGCGCAGCGGCGGGTCGCTGTCCATCGGCCGCCCCTGGTCGCGGTAGGCGGCGGCGGCGGCCGTGCCCGTGCCGTGGCAGTCGATGAGCGAGGCGATCAGCCCGCCGTAGACGTAGCCGGGCACGGCCATGTGGTACGGCCGCGGCTGGTAGCGGCAGACCGTCTCTTCGCCGTCCCAATAGCTCTTGATCTGCAACCCGTGCTCATTCAGCCGCCCGCAGCCGTAGCAGTAGCTGACTTCGTCGGGGTAGTAGTCTTGGAAGGCGTCCATAGTTGTCAGTTGTCAGTTGTCAGTTGTCAGTTGTCAGTAGGTCGGACTGAACATTGGACACTGGACACTGGCCACTGGACCCACTGCCACGTCTTCAGTCCCGCAATCCGCAACCCATCCTGCAAAATATCCTGCACCTTGTCGCCGTGGGTCGTCTCGCAGTAGACGCGGATGATCGGCTCCGTGCCGCTGAAGCGGATGAGCAGCCAGCCGCCGTCCTCCATATGGAACTGGAAGCCGTCGAGCGTGTCGATGCCGGTCACTTTCAGCCCGGCGATCGTCTCCGGGCGGGCGGCCATCACGCGGGCCTGCACCTCGCCGCGGCGGGCCGTCTCGAAGGCGGTGTCGATGCGGTCGTAGTAGTGCGGGCCGACCTTCTCGAACAGCCAGTCGAGCAGTTGCGACGGCCGCTTGCCCGTCTGCACCATCATGTCCAGCAGGTAGAGGCCGGCCAGGATGCCGTCGCGGTCGGGCGCGTGGCCGCGGAAGGCGTAGCCGCCGCTCTCCTCGCCGCCCATCATCGCGTTCGTCTCCTTCATCTTGGGGGCGATGTACTTGAAGCCGACGCCCGTCTCGTAGATGGGGATGTCGTAGAGCGCGCCCAACTTGTTGAGCATCTTGGTCGTCGAGATGGTCTTGACGATGGGGCCGCGCTCGCCGCGCACTTCCAGGAAGTAGTAGCCCAGCAGGCCATAGACGCGCAACTGGTCGATGAAGCGGCCGTTCTCATCGCCCAGGCCCACCCGGTCGGCGTCGCCGTCGGTGATGATGGCCACGTCCGCCCCCAGCTTGCTCACGTAGCTCAGCCCGTCGTCAATGTTGGGCGGAATCGGCTCCGGGCGCAGCATCTTGGGGAAGACGGGGTTGCGCTCGTTGTGAACCTCGTGCACCTGCGTCTTCCCGCCGGCCAGCAGGCGCGGGAACCAGCCCGCGCCGTTGCCCCACATGCAATCGACCAGCACGTTGAAGCCGGCGGCCTTGATCGGCTCGATGTCGACCAGCTTGTGGATCAGGGCGATGTAGTCCGGCGCGGGGTCGAACAGCGTCACCAGCCCGTCGCTCATCGCGTCGTCGAGCTTCATGCGCTTGACGCCGGCGATGTCGGGGATGCCCGCCTCAATCCGCTTCAAGTCATCCGGCGGAATGGCCCCGCCGACCTCGTCGCGCACCTTGAAGCCGCAGTCGCCGGGCGGGTTGTGGCTGGCGGTGATGTTGATCGCCCCGGCCGCCGCCCTTGGCCTGCACCGAGTAGGAGATGGCCGGCGTCGGCGTGTTGCTCTGCGTCAGCCAGACGCGCACGCCGTTGGCCGCCAGCACCTCGGCCGCCGCGGCGGCGAAGTGCTCGGCGGCGAAGCGCTGGTCATAGCCGATGACCGCGCCCTTCTCGGCCGCGCCCGTCGCCTTCAGGAACGAGGCGAACCCCTGGGCGCAGCGGCGCACGTTGTCGAATGTGTAATCCTCGGCGATACGACCGCGCCAGCCGTCGGTGCCGAATATGATTTGGGTCATGAGCCTCCTGGATTAGTTGTCAGTTGTCAGTTGTCAGTTGTCAGTAGGCAACTTCCGCCAGGAGCTGATCCTGACCCTGACAACTGGCCCTTATTGGCTTACACCGCCACTTCCCCCGCCTGCAACATCACCAGATCCGCGTCCACCATCATCTTCACCAGTTCGGTGAAGGTGACTTTCGGCTCCCAGCCCAGCACGTCGCCCGCCTTGGCGGCGTCGCCGACGAGCAGATCGACCTCGGCCGGGCGCATGAAGCGCTCGTCCTGGACGACGTACTCGCGCCAGTCCAGGTCAAGGTGCTCGAAAGCCACGTCGAGGAACTGCTCCACGGAGTGGGTCTCGCCGGTGGCGACAACGAAGTCGTCGGGTGTGTCCTGCTGGAGCATGAGCCACATGGCGCGCACGTAGTCGCCGGCAAAGCCCCAGTCGCGCCGCGAATCGAGGTTGCCCAGCCGCAACTCGTGGGCCAGCCCGAGCTTGATCCTGGCCGCCTGGTGGCTGATCTTGCGGGTGACGAACTCCAGCCCACGGCGGGGGGATTCATGGTTGAACAGGATGCCCGACGAGGCGTGGAGGTTATAGCTCTCGCGGTAGTTGACGGTGATCCAGTGGCCGTAGACCTTGGCCACGCCATACGGGCTGCGCGGGTAGAACGGCGTCGTCTCGCGCTGCGGCACTTCGACGACCTTGCCGAACATCTCGCTGGAGCTGGCCTGATACATGCGGATGCGCGGGTCGACGATGCGGATGGCGTCCAGCACGCGCGTGACGCCCAGCGCGGTCACGTCGCCGGTGAAAACCGGCTGGTTCCACGAGGTCTTCACGAACGACTGCGCGGCCAGATTATAGACTTCCTCCGGCCGGTACTCTTCCAGGATGTGGATGAGCGAAACCTGGTCGCTCAGGTCGCCGGGAACCAGTTCCAGCCTGTCCTGAATGTGGCCGATGCGATGGAAGTTGAGGGTGCTCGTGCGGCGCACCATGCCGACGACGCGGTAGCCGCGGTCGAGCAGGAACTCGGCCAGGTAAGAGCCATCCTGGCCGGTGACACCGGTAATCAATGCTGTAGGCATTCAAACTCTCTCACTTGCGATCTCGGCGCTGGGCCGGCTGATGACGAAATACCTGACCGGTGCGTCTTGCGGCCAACTGACAGGGCTACCGCTACACGCAGCGGCGTTGGCAACAGAGGGCAATCGGCCGCTAAACGCCGGTCAAGGCAGACGACGATGGCTCTGTCGCCGCCGGATCGCGCCCGGTAGGAAGCGCTCCGCGTGGGCGTAGCCCCGCAACCCGCCCATCACCACCGCCTCGAACGCCCCCTGCGTCGCCTGCTCGCGCTGCTCGTCGGAGCGGGTGATGCCGGGCGGGAAGGGGGGCATGTCGATGTAGCCGGAGACGACGGCTGACGGCCGACCGCCGACCGCCGCTTCTCCAGCAGCGGTCGGCAGTCGGCGGTCGGCGGTCGCCTGCGTCAGGGCGCTCATCTCGCCCAGCCGCAACCCAGCCAGGCCGCTGCGGTTGGTGTGGGCGGAATTGTCGGCGTTGGGGGCGAAGAGGGCCAGAGCGGCGGCGCGGGCGCGCAAGGCGGCGACGTAGGCTGGGCGCTCGGCCGCGGCCAGCCGTTGCAGTACTTCCGACGACATAGCCAGGTCGAAGCGGCCGGCCAACCCCGCCAGTCGTGGCAAATCAGCCAGCAGGCACACCGGCCGGGCCAACGGCAGCGACGAGCCGTCCAACGCCGCCAGCGCCCCCCGTAGGCGCGCCAGCGCCGCCGGCCGCTCATCGACCACCGTCACCGCCGCGCCCAGCTCCCCGGCCAGCAGCAGGAAGTCGAGACTGGCCCCGTACTTCTCCGGCAACCCGGCGATGAGGATCGACGCCGGGCGCGGCCGGTCCTTCAGCCAGCGGCCGAGCGCCAGCCGCTTGGCGTAGTACTCGTAGGCCGTGCCCATTCCCTCCCCTTCGGCCAGGGCGAGGGCGTAGAGGTCTTTGATGGTGTAGCGCGTCAGCATAGTGGTCGGTGGACAGTGGTTAGTGGGTCAGTAGGCGAGTAGATCAGTGGGGCAATCCGGTGCTTTCGTGCGTCACTCGTAACTCATCACGGGCCGATAGACGCAGCGGCAGCGCCCGCCCTTGGGGCAGTCGGGCAGGGGCAGGTGGGGGGCGTCGTCGGGCAGGTATTCGGCCGCGGGGTCGAGGGCGCGGCTGGCGGGGCAGCCGTCCGGGTCAACCTCGACGCGCACGCCGCGAATCGAGCCCTTGGCCTTCATGCCCAGCCGGTAGGCGGCCAGGGTCTTCTCGGCGTAGTCGGGCGCTTTTTCCATTTCCTGGTGGAAGCCTTTGAGCCAGTCGAAGGGCATGATGTGCCTGGGGGCGGGGGCGGGGGCGGACGTGGTCTCGGGGGGCCGGGCGGGGCGGCCGGCGGCCCCCCCCGCGGGGGGGGGGGGGCGGCCCCCCCCCCCCCCGCGGGGGGCCCCCGGGCCCCGGCCGGGGCGCCGGGGCCGGGCCGGGGGCGCCCCCGCGGCCGGCGCGCCCCCGAGCGCCGGCCGGGCCCCCCCCGGCGGGGCGCGCGCCGCCCCCCCGCCGGGGCCGGAGGGGGGGCCGGCGCCCCCCCCCGGCCGGGCGGGGGCGGGGCGGCCCGCGGGGGCCGGGGGGGGGGGGGGGGGAGGCAGGGAAAGGAAAGGGGGCCCCGCGGCCCCGGGCGGGCGCCCGTTTTTGAATATCAGCCGCGGCGCTCTATTTGGCGCACTCAGTTGCGCCGGTAAAATAGGCCGCATGAGAAAAATCGTTGTCCTGACCTTTGTCACTCTCGATGGCGTCATGCAAGGCCCCGGCGGGCCAACGGAAGATACCAGCGGTGGCTTCGCCCACGGCGGCTGGACGGTGCCGTACTTTGACGAGGCCGTTGGCGAAACAATGGGCGAGCAAATGGGCCGGACGTTCGACCTGCTGTTGGGCCGGAAGACCTTTGACATCTTCGCCGCGTACTGGCCCCAACAGAGCGACAACCCCTTTGAGGAAGCGACCAAGTACGTTGTCTCCAACACGCTCACTGAACATTCGTGGGAGAAGAGCGTCTTTCTGGCTGGGGATGTGGTCGAGAAGATCAGAGCGCTCAAGCAGCAGGATGGGCCGGACTTGCAGGTACATGGCAGCAGCAACCTGATTCAAACGCTTCTGAAGCACGATCTGGTGGATGAGCTTTGGCTCAAGCTCTTCCCGGTAACTGTGGGGCCGGGCAAACGCCTGTTCGGGGAAGGCACGATGCCCGCCGCCTTTGAGTTGTTCGAGACGAAGTTCTCGCCGAGTGGGGTCATTATTGCCAGCTACAAACGCGCCGGCGAAGTGAAGACTGGTTCGTTCTAAAGGTTGCCGGCCCCGGCATGGACTGGTCAGAAGGTGGGTTCTGAAGAGAGGTGCGACGCACTTCAGAAAGTGCGACGCACCGGGCGGTCAGACGACACACCACTCGCGCAATGCCGCCAGCCGCCGCGGGCCGATGTTGCGGACGCGCAACAGATCGTCCACGGCGGCAAAGGGCCGGGCGTCAATGATAGCCGCGGCCAGCGCCGGGCCGATGCCGGGCAGTTGGCGCAGTTCGTCAGCCGTGGCCGTGTTGACGTTCACACGGCGGTCGGCGGCCGAGACGCGCGGCCCGAAGACGCGGCCGAACGGCTCCGGACGCTCCCGCGCCAGCACTGCCAGCAGCGCCGGCAGTCGGTCGCGCCGCTGGCAGTAGTCCAGCAGCATTAACCCCTTGCGCGTCGTGGTCATGTCGCGGGTGAAATCGCGGTAGACCTCCGGGAAGTGGTCGAAGCACAGACCATCCAGTTCTTCGGCGCTGTAGTGGTCGGCCAGAAAGCGGCGGATGTCGGCGAGGGTGGCGGGCATGGAGGAGTAGACAGTAGGCAGTAATCAGTATTCAGTAGGTCAGTGGTGGCGCGACTCTCCCGAACGACGCTTCGGTAGACTGTTCCCACAGGCTGTCAATCAGCCAGCAACGCCTGAAATCCAGCTTGAATGAAGTGTCGATCCGAGGTAAGCGCCGCCGCTATGCTACGCTCGCGCATAACGACAAAAGAGACGCAGTCCACCAAACTCCATTGTTTGTCGTCCATTTGCTTGTAGAGAGCAATCGCTGCCGCGAACAACTCCGGCGTCATGTACACCACCTCGATTTGCGGCGAAGCGAGAAACTGCTCGATAAGTCGAATGGCGGCCGGCCGAAAACGACGCGCCAGTGCGTTGCCCGTCTCCAACAGAACACCATCGGTAACGATGAACCTGCGTCCTATATACTGCCGTGTTAGCGCGTTCGCGCGGCTATGATACTGATCGCGACGGTTGACGCGCGCCAGCAGATAGGCAGTGTCAATGAAGAGCGGCGTCAATCGACTTCTCCCCACTCAAGTACAGATCGTGATTCTCGGCAAAATCCTCTGGCCCGTCGATCTGAATCTCGCCAATTTGCACCAGGATATCGTCGGCCGGCTCGACGACTTTTTGATCTAGGAACTCCCGAACCAACGCGAACAACGCCTCGAGTTCCTCTTCGTCCAGTTGTTCGATCTCTCTCAATAGAAGTTCTTTTGTGCTCATCATCGCCCTCTGCGGAAAGTATATCACGTTTGGTGGCGGTCTATTCCGGCGAGATAACCTTCAGACCAACACGAGTCAGCGTCGGCGGGTCGATCAGCATATTGGTATACGACGCATTGGCCAGCGGGCAATAGCACTCCTTGGCGGCGATGCTGCGGCGGACTTCCTTGATCTTGTCGCCAAACCAGATGGCCTTGAAGTCGTAGTCGTGATCGCGCAGGTTGCCCAGGTTGTCGGCGCGCACGCAGCACGGCCAGACGGTGCCGTCGGCGTAAATCTGGGCGCTGGCCCAGCCGGCGTAGCAGTCGATGACCTGCTCTTCCTCTTCCAGAATGCGCTTGACCAGCTTGTAGTACTCCACCCGGAACGCCTCGGTGATGCGGGCCACGCCCTTGTAGCGCTTGCTCTCCACGTAGGCGATCAGCCGGTCGATGGCCGCGCGGTACTGCTCCGGGCTGGGGGTGATGGGCAGGCCGACGGTGTCCAGCTCCACCCGCGGCTCGGCGATCTCGGTGATGAACTGGTCGGCCCCCGACTGCTCGGCGTAGGCGATCAACTCGTCCAAGTGGCCGACGCTGAAGACGCTGACGACGGAGTGGATGCCGATGTTGAGATTGGGCAGCGTGTCGCGCAAGGCCAGCAGTTGCCGCAGCCGCTCCTCGAAGCGGATGAAGTTGCCCGGCACGCCGCGGATCAGGTCGTGCTTTTCGCCCACGCCGTCGAGCGACAGGTTGATAATCAACTGGCTGTCGGGGCAGGAGCGGGCAATGCGCTCCACCTTGTCGGGGATGGTGCTCAGGATGCTGTTGGTGGGGATGTTGATGATGCCCGGCCGGCAGTGCTTGTAGGCCAGTTGGGCCAGCTCGACGATGCCGGGGAACATGAAAGGTTCGCCGCCGCTGATGGTGAACCAGTAGGGCGCGCGGCCGAGCGAGGCCAGCACCTTGTCCCACTCCTCAAGGTTCAACTCGTTCTCGCGCTTCATCCAGATGTTGCACGTCAGGCAGCGCGAGTTACAGCGCGGCGAGGGCGACAGCGTGATATTGAGCGGCAGTAGCTTGGGCCAACCGAAGCGCCGGTAGGCCTGGAACAGGGGCACGCGGGCCAGTACGCCCGCCATTGAATTCACTTTGTTTCTAGCTCCTTGGTCGTCGCGGCGATCTCCCATACGGTGTGGCTGCGCCGCGCCCGGTAGTCCTGCCGGCCCAGATAGCGGCCGTAGACCTCCAGGGCGACGACGCGCGCCGTCCACCACAGTTGCCGCGGCCGCCAGTCGAGATTGCGCAGCAGCAGTCCGGCGATCTTGCCGCCGCTCATCGTGCTGACGCTGTAGCCCAGAGCGGCCTGCATCTCCAGATGCCCGGCGTAGATGCGCCGCCGCTGGCGCAGGAAGTCGTTGACCGTCTCCGGGCCTTTGTTGTAGACGACGGCGTCGGGCACGTACCTTACCCCGTACCCCTGGCCGCGGATGAGCGGCTCGACGCTGGCCTCGTCTACGGCCGTGTGCGGCGGGATGCGCGTGAACACCTTGCGAAAGGCGATCATCTCCCCCGCCTTGAAGCCTGCCAGATTCATCTGATGGTGCAAATCCCACAGCAGGTGGGCGGCGAAGCCCATGAACGTCGCCGGGTCGTTGACCGGCTCCGGGCGGCAGGCGGTCATGCCCACCTCCGGGTCGGCAAACGGGCTGACCAGGCGCTCGATGGCGTCCTCACTCGGCAGCAGGTCGGCGCTGCTGAGCACCAGCACGTCGCAGGCGGCGTCGCGCAGGAACAGGTTCATGGCCGAGGCCTTGCCCTGGCGCGTGGGCTGGCTGATGAGGCGGATGCGCGGGTCGGCCGCCGCCGCCGCGCGGACGATGGCCTCGGTGTCGTCGGTGCAACCGCTGGCGACGACGATGATCTCGGCCACGCGCACGCGCTCCAGCCGCGACGC
>JADJHJ010000002.1 GCA_016707605.1 Candidatus Promineofilum glycogenicum
AACGCCTGGGTGTCGGAGTGGTGCATCGCGCGACCTCAGAGTGATTGTAGCCTCCTCAGAGGTGGCGGCCCACCCTCCCGAGGGCTGGAGTGAACTGCCCAATGACCGGCTAGAAGCGACTGTAAGTTTCAGGAGCTTCTGGCCGCCCAGAACCGGCGCGAACCGGTGGCCCTGGCCGTCATCATCCGCGACCAGGGGTCGGTGCCGCGCCACGCCGGCACGAAGATGCTCGTCTACGGCGACGGACGCACCCCGGGGTACCATGCGGCGGCGAGATGGAAGGCGTCGTGGCCGCGGCGGCCGAGGCGCTGCGCGACGGACAGACGCGCCCTCGTCCCCACTCGCCTGTCGACCCGCAGCGCGGCGACCGGCGTCTGCGGTGGCGCGTAGATCTACGTCGAGCCGCACCTGTCGCCGGCACGCTCTACGTGCTGGGCTGCGGCCACGTCGGCCGCCGCGCCCTGGTCTCGCTGGGCCACTGGCTGGGCTACCGCGTCGTCGCCTGGGACGACCGCGCCGAACTGGCCACGCCGCAGAACGTGCCCGACGCTGATATTCGACTCTCCGGCCCGCTGCCCGAGGCGCTGCTCGCCCAGCCCATCGACGCGCGCACCTACGTCGCCGTGGTCACGCGCAACGTCGGCCTCGACCGGCACATCCTGCCCCACCTGCTGGCCACGCCGGCGGCCTACATCGGCGTCATGGGCCGCCGCCGCCGCTGGCAGGGGACGCAGCGCCAACTGCTGGCCGACGGCGTGGGCCACCGAACGGCTGGGGCGCGTCGTGGCCCCTATCGGCCGGAACTCAACGCCGAGTCGCCGGCCGAGATCGCCGTCGCGCATCATGGCCCAGATCATCATGGCCCAGCGCGGCGACGACGGGCGATCCGATCTACGGATAATCACTTTCTATATTTGCCTATGTTCACCAAGACCACCTCCCACCACCTCGAACGGTAGCGGGATTCCGGCCGATCTGGCTTCGGCGCTGGAGCTATTGGCCCACCACGGCCGCGCGCGCGTCGTCGCCGGCGGCACTTGACCTGCTGCTGGAGAGATGGAGCGCGGCCTGCGCCACGACGTGACCACACTCATTGACATCACCCGCCTGCCCGAACTCAACACCATCAGCCGCGACGCCGACGGCCTGATCCACCTTGGCGCGCTGGTCACGCATAACCAGGTCGTCGCCGCGCGCGACGTGGTTGACCACGCCTTGCCGCTGGCCCAGGCGTGCTTCGAGATCGCCTCGCCGCAACTGCGCAACCGGGCCACGGGCGCCGGCAACCTCATCACGGCCAGCCCGGCAACGACACCATCTCCGCCCCGCGCGCCCCCCCGATGCCCAGGTCATCCTGGCCTCGACGCGCCGCTGGCCGCATGGTGCCGGCTGGCCCGACTCCTACAGCGGCGTGCGCAAAACGGTGATGACGCCGGATGAGTTGCTGGTGGACATCGTTTTCGCCCCCTGCCGGGCCGGCGCGCGCGGCATCTTCGTCAAGCTCGGTTTGCCTGCGGCGGGCATAGGCCATCTCCGTCAACCACCTGGCGCTGGTGCTCGAACCGCCGCCGACGGCCAGACGATCACTGAGCCCGCCTGACACTGGGCAGCGTCGCGCCGACGATCATCAACGCCGCGACAGCCGAGGACTATCTGGGCGGCCGGAAACTGACCGACGACACCATCACCGTCGCCGCCGCGCTGGCTGCCTCGGCGGCCACGCCCATCGACGACGTGCGCGGCCCGGCCGCCTACCGGGCCGAGATGGTCGAAGTGATGACCCGTCGCGCCCTTGTCGCCCTGCGCGACGGCCGCGACGCGAGAACTGGCCGGCCGACCCGGCCATGCTGTGGGGCGACACCCGGCGGCGCGTTCCCCACCGGCCCGGCCTACGCTTTCGCCTCCTTCGGCCCCGGACACGCCATCGAGGCCACGGTCATCGGCCGCGCCGTCAGCGCGCCGGGCGTGGGCAAGACGCTCATGCGCTGGCTGCGCGAAGAGGCGTTGCTGACCGACGCACCAAAGAGGGCTGCGCCGAGGGGGATGCGGAGCCTTTCGCACCGTCTACCTCGACGGCACTTGCCGTCTCGCCCTCCTCATGCCCGCCGCCCCGCGCCCATCGGGCGGAGGATCGTTACCGTTGAGGGCTGGCCGGCGACGCGGGGCTGCACCCCATCCAGCAAGCCTTCATCAAGACCGGCCGTGCAGTGCGGCTACTGCATCCCCGGCTTCCCTGATGGCCGGGGCCAACTGCTAGACGAGAAGCCCGCGCCTGACCCGTGACAGATCGGCAGGCGTTTCTCCGGCAATCTGTATCGTTGCACGGGGTACTGCCAGATCATTGAGGCCGTTCGTGAGGCGGCTAAGCTATGACCACCGACACCATTCTCCGCGCCCGCGTCGAAAGCCTGGACGCCCGCGACAAAGTGACCGGCGCGGCCCCTACCCTGGCGACATCACGCCCAACCTGCTATTCGGCCGCGTCCTCTTCAGCGGCCAGCCCACGCCCGAATGCTGGCGATGGACACCAGCGCCGCCGCGTCCGCGCCCGGCGTTGTGGCCATCTTCACCGCCGCCGACGTGCCGGTCAATGAGTACGGCCTGGGCCTGCCCGACCAGCCCGTCTTCGTTGGTCTGGGCAGCGACAAGGCCTACAGCGACATCAGCCTATGGGAGGGCGACCACGTGGCCCTGGTCGTGGCCGAGACGGAGGCCGACGCCGCCCGTGCCGCGGCCCTCATCCGCGTCGAGTGGGAGCAACTGCCGCTCGTGACCGATGTGCATGTGGCGATGAAGGACGAGTTGGTGCTGCACCCCTGGCACGGCAGCAGCAATCCTGAAGCACTACAAGATTCGCAAGGGGGACATGGCCGCCGGCTGGGCTGCGGACAAGGTCGTGGTCGAGGGCGCTACCATCTGCCCCATCAGGAGCACGCCTACCTGCAACCCGAAGCCGGCGTCGGCTACATCGACGACGAAGGGCGGGTGACAATTGAAATCGCCGGCCAGTGGACGCACGAGGACCGCCGGCAGGTTGCCCACGCCCTTAACCTGCCCTCCGACCGGGTGCGTGCCTTCGGTACCCGGCCATCGGCGGCGCGTTCGGCAAGGCGCGAGGATATGTCGCTGCTCGTCCTCGGCCTGGCGGCGCTGCGGCTGCACGAACGGGGCATCGACCGGCCGGTGCGCGTCATCTGGTCGCGCGAGGAGAGCATCGTCGGCCACCGCAAGCGCCATGAGGCGTGGGTGACGACGAAGTGGGGGCGACGAAGGACGGAAGCCAACCGCCGTCGAGGCCGAACTCATCCTCGACAGCGGCGCTTACCTACACCAGCCCCAAGGTGCTGGGCAACGCCAACCTGATGGTCACCGGCCCCTACGAAATCCCCAACGCCCAGGTGGACAGCTACGCCGTGACGACCAACAACGTGCCCGGCGGCGCGTTCCGGGGCTTCGGCAGGGCAGGGGCGTTCAGCCGCCGAGTGCCAGATGAACAAGCTGGCCGAGGCGCTGGGCATGGGCCGGTCGAGTTGCGGCTGAAGAACGTCCTGCGCGAGCAGCCTGCTGACGACGCAGACGCCCATCCCGCCCGGCGTCAGCATGGCCGAAGTGATCGAGGTTGCGGCCCAGGCTGCCGGCTGGGGCAGGAGCCGCGACATGGGGCGGCCGACGGTCGACGTCTTCGCCCAGCGCTCGCTCTTCCAGTCGTTGCCCACCGACCCTAACACCATCCGCCGCGGGCGGGGCATCGCCTGCTCCTTTAAGAACGTCAGCTTCTCTTCGGCGCGCCGGAGCAGTGCGAGGCGATCATCGAGTTGCACGGCGGCAAAGAGATCGAGCGCGTCGTGCTGCGCCACGCCGGGGCCGAAGTCGGCCAGGGTCGCACACCGCCTTCAAGCAGATGGCCGCCAGCCCGTCCGGCGTGCCGGTCGAGATGGTCGAGCTAGACCTGTCGGACACGGCCACCAGCGGCAACTCCGGCTCGGTGTCGGCCTCGCGCATGACGTTCATGGCCGGCAACTCCATCCGCCTGGCGGCCGAAACGGCGCTGAGCAAGTGGCCCGACGAAGACCGCCCGGCCATTGCCCACGTCACCTACCGCCCGCCGCCGACCCAACCCTATGACGCGGAGACGGGCCGCTCGATGCCTAACTTCACCTACGGCTACGTAGCCGAGATCGTCGATCTGGCCGTGGACGTGGAGACGGGCTACATCCACGTCGAGCGCGTCGTCTGTGCCGACGACGTGGGGCAGGTCATCAACCACACCAACGTCACCGGGCGATCGAGGCGCGGTGGTGCAGGCGTTCGGCTATGCGCTGATGGAGAATTTGCAGGTGAAGGGACCGCATCGTCAACCCGCTGTTGAGCCAGTACCTCATTCCCGGCATCAAGGACATCCCGGAGAAAGTCGATTCGGTTCTGGTCGAAGTGCCCGACCCGCTCGGCCCATGGGGCGCGCGCGGCATGGCCGAGATGCCGTTCATGCCCCTGGCCCCGGCCGTCATCGCCGCGCTACACGACGCCACGGGGGTGTGGTTTGATGAGATTCCGGTGTTGCCGTGGCGGGTGTTAAAGAAACTCGGGAACTATCAAGCATGATTAACAGGCGATAACAGCCTGAACGAAGATTCGCCAACGAACGCAGCGGTTGAGCTTCAGTCTGTAGACGCGAAAGGTAAACGTCTTTACCTTGATGGTGATAAAAGGGAATATATGCGGCAATGGCGGAGACACATGACCCTCCCGCCATTGCCCCGTAAAACCAGCCGCCGCCGGTGTAGAGTGAGGCGAGCTAGTTCTGACTGTAGACCCAGGTCGTGCCCCCCCTCATGAGGCTCCATGTCGGCCAGGACAGCGAATTGTCGAGATTCCGGCCATTCGTTGGTGGCAAAACGCTGAATGACCAAGGAGCCGACTCATCACTCCAGGCATAGTCGTTCCTGACCGCTACTGACCATTCATAATTGTCCCCAGATTCTAGCCCCAACCAAGCCATTGAAGAAAGGTTCAATCGTGTTCCCTCAAACTCCGACCACCCGTAACTTTGATCGGTGTCGATATTTCGAACTGATACGTAATATCGAACGGCCCCAGCTACATTGTCCCATATCAGAACAATGTCATCTGTGGGCACCTCACTGCCATTAGCAGGCGAAAGGTGCGTCGGGGCTGGTAGGATGGTTCCACCCGCAGGCCCTGTCGTGAATGTGCGCGTTTCCGACCAGTGCTTGTCATCATAGTTGAAATCGTAGATGAACCCAACTCGCCAGAAATAGAGTGTATCCGGTTCCAAGTTAAAATGGGCAACGTGTTGTTGGATTCCATTGCTTCCATAGCCTGAAACCCAACATCCATCCAGTTCATCTACGCTGTTACCCCATGCCAAACACGCGATTGTGCTTACGCCAGGGCGCGGCTGCCCCATATCCCATCTAAACGTTGGTATCAACGTCTGAAGAACCGCGTTATCATCTGGCGAAATCAGTGTTGGCCTAGCCGACTCATCTGTCCCAATATTGACAATTACCGGTAGATAGGCGTCAGCATCGCCTTCCGCAGACTTGCCGGCTGTCTGCTCGAGCGATCCAGCCCAGATAGGTATTGTCATCATCACAATGCAGACTGTGGCTGTTAGTACAGACCATCCGAATCGTATCAAGCCCCGATCAGTGTTCTGAGACATGGCTACCCTCCCACAAAACCGCGTTAATGAACAGGCCAGATGCGCGCCGTTGGCGCATCCGGCAATGGCACAATCTGAGTACATCGTAACTCACCAAAAAAAAAAAACAAGAGGGAACTCACAGAAATCCCCAAACCAATGAAGGACATCCACAACGCGGCCATCCAAAAACCTGATGGCGAATAATGGATCCTAGCCTTTTCATCTGCCGCGCTGACAGTTATCAATAGGCTGCTACAATAGACGGCATGGACCTAATCCGTCAGGAGCTACTCACTGACTCGCTCGACGAGTTACTGCCGGTACTAATAGAGGAGTATGACCCGCAGCAGATCGTTCTCTTCGGTTCGATGGCGCGTGGGAGAGTAGAGGAGTGGAGCGATCTCGATCTGCTAATTGTCAAGGAAACCGACGAACCGTTTCTCGATCGGTCTGTCAGAGTTGCGCTGCTGTGCCGCGCGCCGGTTGGCGTTGATTACTTGGTCTATACACCAACCGAACTGGCCCAGATGATAGCGCGCGGCAATCCGTTTATTCTCAACGCGCTGCAAGAGGGTCGTTTGTTATTTGATCGACAAAACGAGCCCATTCCAGCCTGACCGATTAACCATTAGCGCAGGTTCTGCAGATCGTTCAGATCTTTGAAGCGGCCACTGGCCGCTTTGTTCTTTCTCAAGTGCTTAAGGCTAATGAGACTGGCCCTAACACCGTCCAGTTCGGCTACTACTCGTTCCGCATAGCACTCCTCAAAAGTTACCCCGGAAATCGACGTAAGGATTTCCAGCCGCACCGGTGGCACGCCCATGCGAATGACTTGGCCCTCGATGAGGAAAAGGTCCGGCGAAAGCTCTGGCACATCGAAGCCGAATTCCTTGAGGACGTTGACGACTTTGGGGGCGTTGTGCGGCGTGGTGGCCACCCAAATATCCATATCGACGGTGGCGCGCGGGTAACCGTGGAAGCCGACAGCGTAACCACCAATCAGCAGGTATTCGACTTCATTCGCTTCGAGCAATCTCAAGAACTCTTTGAAGTCGGGTGGTAGACGGATCGTAGCCATAGACGATTTGGCGCATGATCTCCAGGGCCAGCAGCCGTTCGGTGGGCGTTTTCGATTGCCAGTAGGCCCGGTCGTCCCCTTCCTCGGTCAGAGGGACAACCTCAAAAACAGCACGATTAACTGACTGCGCTTCAATCAGTTCACTCATAGGCTGTATTGTACCTCATTCCCCGATTCCACGCCGACTTACCCTTGCCTTTCCTCTCTGTGGTTGCCGCGTTCCCCTCTTCTGGCTACCATACCCGCCCATGCTCTTCCCCAACCACCTCATCCTCCTCCGCGGCGGCGGCGACCTGGCTACCGGGGTCGCTTACCGGCTGCACAAGGCCGGTTTCCCGATTGTCGTCCTGGAGCTAGCTGACCCGCTCGTCGTCCGGCGGCGCGTGGCCCTGGCCACGGCCGTGCGCGAGGGCCAGATCACCGTCGAAGACCTGCGCGCCGTTCGCGTCGATTCACTCGACGAAGCCCTGCAACTCGCCGCCACCGGCACTATCCCTATCCTAGTCGCCCCAGACCTGCCTGCCGCGCTCTTGAACCCGCCACCCGCCACCCGCCACTCGCCACTTCTGAACTCGTCACTCGTCACTCGTCACTCGTCACTCACCTTGATTGATGCCCGCATGGCCAAACGCAACCTTGGCACAACGATTGACCAGGCCCCGCTGGTCATCGCCCTCGGCCCCGGCTACAGGGCCGGCGTCGACTGCCACGCCGTCATCGAGACCAACCGCGGCCATCGCCTCGGCCGCGTCATCTGGCACGGCGCGGCCGAGGCCAACACCGGCACGCCGGGCATCGTCGCCGGCAAGGGGGCGGAGCGGGTGTTGCGCGCGCCGGCGGCCGGGGTCGTGCAGTGGCGCAAGGAGATCGGCGACCGCGTGCGCCAAGGCGAGGTTCTGGGCGAGGTCGATGGGCAGCCGGTCGTCGCCCCGTTCGACGGCGTGGCCCGCGGGCTGATCGCGCCGGGGACGGCCGTGCCCGTCAGGCTCAAGATCGGCGACGTGGACCCGCGTGGCGACGTGGCGACGTGCTTCACTATTTCGGAGAAGGCGTTGGCTATCGGCGGCGGCGTGGTGGAAGCGGTTTTAACTTGGCTATCCGCACAAAAGGTATAACTGAATATGGCTATGCGAAGGGGTTTGTGGGTTGGGTTGGCTGTCGTCGTTCTGTTACTGCTGGCCGCCTACGTGGCCGCCGGCTGGTTTTTCTCCGGTATCGCTATCGCACCGCAGACCCAGACGCTCGAAAATATGCAAGCGCGGACGGGCAACCCCGCCGACTACGGCCTGCCGGAGCCGGAAGAGATCGCCATTAACACCGGCGAGATAACGCTAAGCGGCTGGTACTTCGACAACCCCGCCGACGCCAACTGCGGCGTGATGTTCATGCACGGCTTCACCGGTTCGCGCTATGAGGCGCTCTACTGGGCGCCGCTGTTCTGGTCGCGCGGCTGCGATGTGCTGGCCTATGACCACCGCGGTCACGGCGACAGCACGCCCGCGCTCCTCTCCTACGGCTACCATGAGAAAACAGAAGCCCTGGCGGCGCGGGATTGGTTCGCCCAGCACGCCGGCCTCGACCCGTCGCGCATTGGCGTTGGCGGCGTCTCCTTTGGCGCGGCCACGGCGCTGCAACTCGCGCCGCTGATCCCCGAAGCGCCGTTCGTCCTGGCCGATTCATCCTATAGCAGCATTTCGGCCATTATTGACCATCGCGCCACGGAGTTGCTGGGGCCGGCGCTGGGCGGCGTGCTGACACCCGGCGCGCTGTGGATCGCCGGCTTACGGGCCGGCTTCGACCCGGCCGACGTGTCGCCAGAAACGGCCATCGCCGAGGCGCAGATGCCCATCCTGCTCATCCACTCGCGCACCGACGACTTCACACCCTACACCCACTCCGAGGCTATTTTCGCCAATAGCGACCAGAGCCGCACGGTGCTGCACGTCAACGACTGGGGCTCGTCCCACGCCGCCGACATCGGCACCGACTTCGCCGCCTACCAGGAATTGTTCGAGGCGTTCCTGGCTCAGTACGTGCCCGACTTTGGTTTGCCAACTCCTTGAAGACGGGAAACCACAGATTACGCAGATTTCACAGATTTTTGTTCTGGCGATTTGCGTATTCTCTAAAGCCGCAAACCTATCGAACGGATACAAACGCTCAGGACAACGCTCGGCAACGCTCTGAAATCTGTGAAATCTGTGTAATCTGTGGGTTCTTTGGGGAATAAATGCGACGCAAAGGGTTGTGGATTGTCCTCCGGTCATCGTTGTCTTGCTGGTCCTGGTCTACGGCAGGGGCCAGTTGGTACTTCTCCGAAATCCTGCTCAACGGGCCAACCGAAACCATCGCCGAGGCGCGAGCCGAGGGCGACACGCCGGCCACTACCGGGTTACCGGAGCCGGAAGAGGTGCGGATCGACACAGGTGAGGTAACGTTGGCCGGCTGGTACTTCGACAACCCGGCCGACGCCGGCTGCGGCCTGCTCTTCCTCCACGGCTTCACCGGCACGCGCTACCACGCCCTCAACTGGGCGCCGCTATTCTGGGAGCGCGGCTGCGATATCCTGGCCTACGACCACCGCGGCCACGGCGACAGCAGCCCCGCCTTCCACACCTTTGGCTTCTACGAGAAGCAGGACGCCCTGGTCGCGCTTGACTGGTTCGGCCAACGGGCCGGGCTGGAGCGGTCGCAGATCGGCGTGTTTGGCGTGTCTTATGGCGCGGCCACGGCGCTGCAACTGGCCCCACTGGCCCCCGACCTGGCCTTCGTCGCCGCCGACTCAGCCTACAGCGAGATGGAAGAGATCGTGGGCTATCAGGCGCGGCAGATGTTCCCCACGCTCGCGCCAATCGTGCTGCCCGGCGCTCTGGCTGTCGCCGAGTTGCGCGCCGACTTCGACGTGCAGGCCGTCGCCCCGGAGCGAACCGTGGCCGAGGCGCAGATGCCCATCCTGCTCATCCACTCCCTGACCGACGAGTACACCTTCTCCACCCACTCCGAGGACATCTACGCCAACAGCGACCCCAGCCGGACCGTGCTGCACCTGACCGACTGGGGCGCGCCCCACGCCCGCGACATCCTGACCGACTTTGACGCCTATCGCCAACTAGTCAACGACTTCCTGGCTCAGTTCGCGCCGGCGTTCGGACGGTCGCCCACATCGTGACCGAACGGCAATGGACACTGCCGGCCGCCCTGGGCCCTGGCCGTGGCCCGGGTTGGTCGCCTTCGTCGGCGGCGGCGGCAAGACGAGCCTGCTGTTCGCCCTGGCCGAGTCGTTGCCCGGTCGCGTCGTCATCACCACCACCACGCGCATCTTTGCCGCGCAGATGCGGCTGGCCCCGGCCGTTGTCTACGCCGATGACCTCTCCCGGCTGGGGGAGCTGCTGGACGCCCACGGCCGCTGCCTCGTCGTCGGCCACGTGGACGGCGACAAGGCGCGCGGCGTGGCCCCCGACCTGCCCGCCCGCCTGCTGGCCCGGCCTGACGTGGACGCCGTGGTGGTCGAGGCCGACGGCTCGCGCATGCGCCCGGTGAAAGCCCCAGCCGAGCACGAGCCGGTCATCCCGCCGGAGACAACGCTCGTCGTGCCGGTCGCCGGGCTGGACGCGCTGGAAGGGCCGCTCGCTGAGGTGGCGCACCGGGCGGAAATTGTGAAGAGAATTAGGAATTACGAATTAGGAATTAGGAATGAAGAGCAGGAGAGCGTCCCCTCGCCCCTTGGGAGAGGGTTAGGAGAGGCGCCGCCCTCGCCCTCCGGGAGGGTAGGAGGTCTGACGCTCAGGGAGGAGTGGCTGACACCCCGCGGGCCTGGCGCAGCTGTTGACCCATCCCGAAGGCGGACTGAAGGGCGTGCCCCACGGGGCGCGGGTGGTGGTGTTCCTGAACAAGGTGGAGAGCGAGGCGCGGCTGGACGCAGCGCGGGCCGCGGCGCGGCTGATGCTGGGCGAGCCGCGGGTGGATCGCGTTGTGCTCGGCGCGGCGCGAACGGCCGCGCCGGTGCGCGAGGTGTGGCGGCGGGTGACGGCCGTTGTACTGGCCGCCGGCGAGTCGCGGCGCATGGGACGCAACAAGATGCTGCTGCCCTGGGGCGAGTCGACCGTACTGGGCCGGACGCTGGACAATGTGCGCGCTTCGGTCGTCAGTGATGTCATTGTTGTCACCGGGCATGAGCGGGAAGAGGTGGAGGCGGTTGTCGCCTCCCCCCGCCACCGAAGCCATCCTCGTCGTCCTAGGCGATCAGCCGATGGTCGGGCCGGAGACGCTCGACCACCTTCTGACCGCCTATGCCGCCTCTCCAGCCGGCCTCGTCGCCCCCTATGTCGGCGAGCGCCGCGGCAACCCTGTTCTCATCGACCGTCGCTACTTCGCCGAACTGCTGGCCCTGCCGCCGGAGGCCGCGCCGCGCGCGTTGCTGGGCCGCCACGCCGATGACGTGCTGGCCGTCGCCGTGGACAGCGAGGCCGTTCTGCACGACCTCGACCGGCCCGAAGAGTATGCCCACCACCGGCCGGCAGAATTGAACACAGATGACGCGGATTGACGCTGCTAAGAAAAAGAAACCACAGATGACGCAGATTCCACGATGTTCGCTTTGCAATCCACTGAAATCGGTGATCTGTGGTTTCCTCTTCTCGCTTTCGGTTGTCCCACTTCTGCGGAGTGTTACAATCGGCGAACCGCAAGGGAGCAAGATGAGCGACGCCACTGAAGAGGAGTGGCCGATCGAAATCATTCGCAGCGCCCAGCGGCGCAAGACTGTCAGCGCCCGGCTCGAAGCGGGCACGCTCATCATCCGCGCCCCGGAGGGGTTGAGCGACGCCGATCTGGCTCCCATCATCGATGGTCTGCGCCGCCGCCTGCGCAAGCGCAATCGCTCGGCGTCGCTATCGGACGAACTGCTGGAGAAGCGGGCCCAGGAGTTGAACCGCAAGTACTTCGGCGGCCAGTTGCGCTGGCGGTCGGTGCGCTACGTCACCAACCAGAACAGCCGCTTCGGCAGTTGCACGCCCGAAGACGGCACCATTCGCCTCAGCCACCGGCTGGCCACTATGCCCGTCTGGGTGCGCGACTACGTTCTCGTCCACGAGTTGGCCCACCTGATCGAAGGCAACCACGGCAAGCGCTTCTGGAAGCTGGTTAACCGCTACCCGCTGACCGAACGCGCCCGCGGCTATCTGATGGCCGTGGGGCTGGAAGAGCTGGAAGGCAACGAAGTGGACGGCGCGACCCCGCCGGTCGATCCTGACTAGGCCGCAGCCGATCTACGGTGCAGCCACTTCGGAACTGGGCCGCAGCTACGTTGCAGAAGTGCGGCACTCAGAAAGTGCGACGCACGCACGCTTTTTACTTCGCCAATTGGCGGTAGCCGCGGTTCCAGTAGAGCAGTGGTTTCACGTCCGGCCGGGCCACGCCGCTGGCCTGCACTTCGCCGATGTAGATGGTGTGTGTGCCGGCCGAGAAGCGGGAGTAGACGGTGCAGTCCAGCCAGGCCAGGGCGTCGCTCAGGATGGGCGCGCCGGTGGCGGCCGTCGTCCACTCCCCGGCCCCAAAGCGGTCTTCATCCTTCAGCCAGGCAAAGCGGTTGGACAACTCCATCTGATCGTGGCCCAGAATGTTGACGGCGAAGCTGGCTCCGGCCGCCTCCAGCAAGGTGTAGGCCGTCGCCCGATGGTCAATCGACACCAGCACCAGCGGCGGCTCCGGCGAGACAGAGGCGAACGAGGATACGGTCAGGCCGTGGACGACCTCGGCCGCGGGCGACTGGATGGTGACGATGGTCACGCCCGATGGGAAGTGACGCATCACGTCGCGAAAACTCTCCGACGAAACAGGCATTTGATTCTCCAGGAACTATTTATCCGCAGATTAAGCAGATTGGGCAGATTTAAGAAGCAAGAGCAATCAAGCACTCTCTTACAATCTGCCTAATCTGCCTAATCTGCGGATCATATCTCTTCTATCGACGGCAGCTTAAGTGCGCGGCGGACGACGGGGGCGATGTCGGTCAGGTCGTGGATGGTCGCGGCGTGGGCGGCGTGGTCGCGGCCGACCAGGATCGTCGGCACGGCGTTGCGCGTGTGCTGGCGGTGCCCCTTCTCCTCCAGGTTGCCGTGGTCACTGGTCAGGATGAGCAGGCCGTGGGCGTCATCCCATTCGGCCAGCAGCCCGCCCACCACGGCGTCGATCAGCTCCAGGTGGGCCACGGCCTCGTCCAGCCCGCCACGATGGCCGATCTGATCCGTCGGCCAATGCTCGAAGAAGCTGAACTCGTAACTTGTGGCGATGGCGGCGATGCGCCGGCCGGCCTCGTCCGGCGAGAGGACGGGCACGTCGCTGTAGCCGAGATGGTCGCGCCAGCCCTGGGCGGTGAAGTCGGGGCTGACGGCCCGCCCGGCGCGCAGGTCGCCGGCGTTCAGTAGCGACAGTCCGGCCGCGGTCGCCGCCAGGGGCACGGCCGACAGCAGCCGCTTGCCGCTCGCGACGGCAGCGAAGTAGCCCGCCGGATAAGGGGTGATCAGCGCCGCATGACCGCCGGCAGCCACAACCTCGCTGAACAGCGTCCCGGCGCGAATGACCTCGGCCACCGCGCCGTTGGGCTTGGGGCCGTAGTGTTCGCCGACCAGGGCGGGCACGTTGCGCCCGGTGAGGATCGTCGCCTGGCCGGTGGCGCTCTGCGGCCGGCCGGGCAGGCCCAAGGTGGCATCGGTCGGGATCAGCGACGCTCGTGGCGCGATAATCGGCCCGCGCTCGGCCAGGAACCAGTCCGCGCCCAGCAGGCCGGTCAGGTTGGGCAGTCGCGCCGCAGCGAACGGGTTGGCCGTCGCGTCCGGCCCACCCAAACCGACGCCGTCCAGGAAGAAGATGTGGACAAAGGATCGTTCCGCCGTTGTCACGCGCTGGAGCATGGTTGATAATCCTAGCATAAGGGCCGTGATCGTCCTACGTCGCGGCCCAGTCATTTCATTATGGAAGAAGCTGATCTAATCCTGATCAACGAACAGTTGGCTCTGCCGGCGGCCGAGCTACAGTTTCGCTTCACCACCGGCGGCGGCCCCGGCGGCCAGCACGTCAACAAGACGGCCACGCGGGTGACGCTGCTGTTCGACGTGGCCGGCTCGCCCAGCCTGGACGAAGCCACGCGGGCGCGGCTGCTCGACCGCCTGGCGTCGCGGCTCGACCGGCGCGGCGTGCTCCACATTGACGTACAGGAGTCGCGCAGCCAGTGGCAGAACCGCGAGACGGCCGTGGCGCGGCTCCAGTCGGTGCTGGCCGCGGCGCTGGTGGAGCAGGCCGAGCGCCGCCCCACCCGCCCCAGCCGTCGCGCCCGCCAGCAGCGCCTCGACGACAAGAAGCGCCGCAGCACCGTCAAACGCCAACGGCAACAACGTTGGGGAGACTAAAGAAGTAAGAAACCACAGATTACACAGATTTCGCAGATTTAAGAATGAATCTGTGAAATCTGTGTAATCTGTGGTTTCTTTCTACTTTAAGCGGCCTCGATCAACTCTTCGACCGGCTGCGGCACGGGGCCGCTTTCCAGGAGGAGGAAGTCCAACTGGTCGTCGACCACGTCAATGCGCACGCGGTCGCCACTCTTGAACTCGCCGCGCAGCAGGCGCACCGACAGCGGGCTTTCGACGTAGCGCTGGATGGCCCGCTTGAGCGGACGCGCGCCGAAGTCCTTATCGAACCCCTGTTGCGCCAGCCAGCGCTGCGCCGGCTCGGTCAACTCGATGCTCAGGTTGCCCTGCTCGGCCAGCCGCAGTTGCACGTCCTTCACCTGGAGCTTGACGATCTCGACCACGTCCGCCTCCGACAGCGGCTCGAAGATGATGATCTCGTCAATGCGGTTGATGAACTCCGGCCGGAAGGTCTGCTTCAGGGCCTCCTCGATGCGCTTGTGATCCTCGCGCTCGGCGGCGGCCATGCCGGCAAAGCCCAGCGCCCCAGAGCGCTTGACGAACGAGGTGCCGACGTTGCTGGTCATGACGATGACGGCGTTGCGGAAGTTGACCACGCGCCCCTGGCCGTCGGTCAAACGGCCATCGTCCAGCAGTTGCAATAGCGAGTTCCACACGTCGGGGTGGGCCTTCTCGATCTCGTCAAACAGCACCACCGAGTACGGCCGGCGGCGCACCTGCTCGGTGAGCTGCCCGCCCTGCTCATAGCCGACGTAGCCCGGCGGCGCGCCGAAGAGGCGGCTGACGGTGTGCTGCTCGCGGTACTCGCTCATGTCGACGCGGATGAGCGCCTCTTCGTCGTCAAAGAGAAACTCGGCCAGCGCCTTGGCCAGCTCCGTCTTGCCGACGCCGGAGCTGCCCAGGAAGATGAAGGAGCCGATGGGCCGGCGCGGGTCGCTCATCCCGGAGCGGCTGCGGCGAATAGCATCGGCCAGCGCGGCGATGGCCCGCTCCTGGCCGACAATGCGCTCGTGCAGGCGATCCTCCATGTGCAGTAGCTTCTGGGCCTCAGTCTCCATCATCTGCGAGATGGGGATGCCCGTCCACGAGGCGATGACCTCGGCCACGTCGCGCTCATCCACGATCTCGTCCAACCGCTGCTCACCGCGCCAGGCGTCGCGCCGGGCGTTGAACTCCGTCTCCAGCCGCAAGCGCTCAGCCTTGCTGACCTGCGCCCGCTCGTAGTCGCGGGCGGCGCTGGCCTCTTCCTCGCCGGCCAGCAACTTGTCGATCTCCGTCTTGAGCGTCTTCAGTTCCGGCGGCAGGGTGTGCAGGGCCACGCGCAACTTGGCCGCGGCCTCGTCCATCAGGTCGATGGCCTTGTCGGGCAGGCGGCGGTCGGTGACGTAGCGCGACGACAGCTTGGCCGCGGCGACGATGGCCGCGTCGGAGTACTGCACGTTGTGGTGAGCCTCGTAGCGGTCGCGCAGGCCGCGCAGCATCTCGATCGTCTCGTCCAGGCTCGGCTCGTCGACGAACACCGGGGCGAAGCGGCGCTCCAGAGCGGAGTCGCGCTCGACGTACTGGCGATACTCGTCCAGCGTCGTCGCGCCGACGCACTGCAACTCACCCCGAGCCAGGGCCGGCTTCATCATGTTGCTGGCGTCCATCGCCCCCTGGGCCGAACCCGCGCCGACGACGGTGTGTAGCTCGTCAATGAAGAGAATGATCTCCCCCTGGGCGCGCTGAATCTCTTCCATCGCCGCCTTCAGCCGCTCCTCGAACTCGCCGCGGAAGCGGCTGCCGGCGATCATCGCCCCCAGGTCGAGGGCCACAACGCGCTTGTTGAGCAGGTTCTCCGGCACGTCGCTGACGATGATCTTCTGCGCCAGCCCTTCGACGATGGCCGTCTTGCCGACGCCCGCCTCGCCGATGAGGACGGGGTTGTTCTTGGTGCGGCGGCTGAGCACCTGGATGACGCGCAGGATTTCGGAGTCGCGGCCGATGACCGGGTCGAGACGGCCGTCGCGGGCCATCTGCGTCAGGTCGCGGCTGTACTTCTCCAGCGTGCGGTAGCGGCTTTCGGCCTGGCGGTTGGTCACCCGCTGGCCGCCGCGCAACTCCTGGATGGTGGCCAGCACGGCGTCGCGGGTGATACCCAACTCCTGCACGATGCGCGCCGATGGCGTGTTGCGCTCGCTCAGGATGGCCAGGAAGATGTGTTCGGTGGAAATGAACTCATCCTTCAGGCGGGTGGCCTCGCCCTGTGACAGTTCCAGCACGGTGCGGATGCGTGGGGTGTAGTAGACCTGACCCACGCCGCCGCCATAGACCGAAACGCGCGGGCTGGCGCGCAGCTCGCGGTCGAGTCGCTCTTGCAGCAGCGCCGTATCGGTGTTCAGCGCGGCCAGAATCTGGGGTACGGCGCCGTCTTGTTGCTCCAACAGCGCCAGGAATACGTGTTCGGTGTCGACCTGGGAGTGGCCGTAGCGCTGGACGATCTCATAGGCTCGCGCGGCGGCATCCTGGGCCCGTTCCGTAAAACGATCAAATCGCATCATTACTTAGTTCCTTGTGGTGGTGGGTTGCACCAAAGCATCAGTATAGCCGGCGATGATTGGATTCGCGTAAATATAGGCCATGAACCTGACAATGCGATGAACGATCCACGGCCGTCTATAGCCTACTCTACAGTACGCGAATGCCCTCCTCGCCGTCGTAGCCGTCGCCCCAGGCCATGATCTTGAACGGGGTGATCTCGATCAGCCGCCAGTCGGCCGTCTCGTCATAGCGAAAGTCCCACTCATACTTGTGGTAGAAGTGCTCGGCCAGGCCGTCGATTTGCCCCCTGGTCGCGGTGTGGGCCTCGCCTTCGATGACGATGACGTTGGCCGCGTCGGGCAGGGCCAGGGCGACGTTCTGGTTCTGGATGAGGTTGGTGAACTTCTGCGTGGCGCTACCGGTGCAGACGTAGAGCCGCTCGTCGAGCCAGACGTACCACAGGGGAACGAGATGCGGCCGGCCGTCGCCGCGAACCGTGGCCAGCCAGATGGTGCTTTCACGGCTCAACCGGGCTTCGATGGCCCGCCAGCGAGCGGGGTTGCGTCGTCTCATGGTCGGTCTTGCCAGCGCACAGCCCGGACGGGGCAGCCGACGCCCAGCAGGTCGGCCGTCAGCGCCGCCATCCGCGCCGCGTCGCCGGTTGTGTAGCAGCGCAGCACGCCGGCCCGCGTCTCCGGGGCCAGCCGGCCACGTTGTTGTAGCACATTGCGCGTGTGGCGGGCAACTGCCGGCGCGGGGTCGATGATCGTCACGTCTGGGCCGGCTATCTCCTCCAGCAGCGGCCGGATGAACGGGTAGTGGGTGCAGCCCAGGACGAGCGTATCGGCCCCGGCGGCCAGCATCGGCGCGACAGCGCGCTCCAGCAGGGTGCGCGTCTCGGCCGACTGCGACGCGCCGGCTTCGATCAGTTGCACCAGGCCCAGGCAGGGGTCTTCCAAAACGCGCACGTTGGCGGCGAAGCGAGCCATCAGGCTGGCGTAGCGATCGCTGCTGAGCGTGCCCGGCGTGGCCAGCACGCCAACGACGCCGCTGCGCGTCTGGGCCGCGGCGGGCTTGACGGCCGGCTCCATGCCGACGAAGGGCAGATCGGGGAAGGTCTGCCGCAGCCGGTCGAGAGCGGCCGTGGTAGCCGTGTTACAGGCGACGACGACGAGCTTGGTGTGGCGGGCCAGCAGGAAACGAGTGATGGCCGCGGTGAAGGCGAAAACCTGCTCCGCCGGGCGCGGCCCATAGGGGATGTGGGCCTGGTCGGCGAAGTAGAGGCAATCCTCGGCCGGCAACTCGGCCCGCAGATGGCGCAGCACCGACAGGCCGCCGACGCCCGAATCCATCACCCCCACCGGGCCGTCCGGCAAGGGGCTAAGGGCCGGCTGTGCCCCGCCGTCGCTCACGAAGACTCGGCGGTGTCGCCGTCGGGCCGGGCCGCCGGCTGGGGCTGGGCCAATATCTCGGCCACCTGCTGGGCAAGGCTTTGCGTGCGCCGCCGGTCGAGGCCGCGCAGCAAGAAAACGACAGCCAGCAGGATGCCCAGCAGCGTCGCCCCGCGCCGCAGGCCGGCCAGCCGGCTGATAGTCGCGCCGGTCGGCGTGGGCGGTGGGACGGGCGCGGCCAACGAGGTGTAGATGCGGGTGCGCATGTCCACCTGCCGCTCCAGCCCCTCCAGGCAGCGGCGGGCAAAGGCGCGGGCGGTGGTTTCCAGCAGCCGGCCGCTGACGCTCGACAGACGGCCGCCGACTTCGATCTCGGCCTCATAGCACAGCGACGTGCCCCCCTCGGCGGCGTCTTCCAGATAGACGCGGCCGTGGGCATTGGCCAGCCCGTCGGGGCTTTCGCCGTCGGCGCGAAAGTCGAAGCCGGTGAAGGGCACGACGTGCTCCAGCCACAGCGTGCCGGCGAAGCGGTCGACCACCTGCCCGACGCGCAAGGGCAGCGTGACGCGGTACTCGTTCGAGGCCACCGCCTCGAACGACGCGACGCCGGGCAAGATGTCGGCCAGGACAACGGGGTCATAGAGCACGCCCCAGACCACTTCGCGGCCCGCGGCAAAGGTGTGTCGGCCGGCCAGTTTCATCTCTGGTTGTCTCCTCAACTGTGCTTGCGCGCCTCGGCCGCCGGGGTAGTGCCGTTGCGCGCCGCCAGCCAGTCGCTGGTCAAGGTGCGCTTCTGCTCGGCATACCACGCGGGAAAGGCTTCGATGGCGCTCTCCATGAAGCCCTCGGCGATCTCCTGAACTCGACCGAGGGAGATGCTCTGGGCGATGCGATCGACAATGCGTCTGGGCATCATGCGCAGGCCGCGCGGCCGTTGCAGCTTCGACTCAAAATGAAAGTGATAGTCGATGTTCGTGCCGTCGTCTTCGACTGGAGTCAGGCGGGCGGTGCTGGTGTAGAAGCCGTAGCCGGTGGTGGCGTTCAGCGTTGCGTCGCCCTCCACCTCCGGGCAGCCGGCCAGCGGATCGATCTGGATGACGTAGCCGGCCACGTCAACGGTCAAATCCAGGTCGCAATAGATGTTGATGGTGTAGGCCCCCAACTCGACCGTCTGATAGCGAATGCGCACCCGGTTGTCGGTGTAGCTCTCGACGACGTTGATGTGGGGCAGATGAAAGGCGATGCGGCTCAGATCGCTGAAGTAGATCAGCGTTGTCAGCGGATCGGCCGGGAAGAAGAACTGGCGGTGGACAATGCCGTTAAGCGTGATCATCGCGCGGTGCAGTGGACGTTGAAAACGCGAGGCTCCCCATAGGTTGGCGGCGACTCATTGCGACTGCGTATCGCCATCTTCCGGGCCGGTCAGGCTCTCCAGCTTGGCGGAGAGGGCGTCGATTTGGGCGTGCAGCCGCTCCAAATCGCCGCGCGTGGGCACACCATGGTCATTCAGCAGTTGCTCCAGGTCCGGGCCGGCCGCGTCGGGCGCTCTAAACATGGGCGACAGCAGCTTGTCGCGCAGCTTCTGCCCCTCTTCGCGGGCCAAATCCCCCTTGCTAATGAGCATCTGCACCCGACGGTCAATCTCTTCGTCAACGTGGTGCCATAGGTCGAGGGGCAGGGTCAGCCCGCGGCGCAGGGTGCTCAGCGTGTCGCCGCCGGCGCGCACCAGGTTGGTCAGCACCGACTTGGGCAGAAAGCCACGCTGGGCCTTCTCCTGCTCGAAGATGATCTGCGTCAGCACGACGGCGGTCAGGTCTTCATCGGTGGCGTGATCGGTGACGACGATCTCATCGCCGGCGCGAATGCGCGCAGCAATCTCGTTCAGCGTAATGTAACGCTTGGCCTCGGTGTCGTATAGCTTGCGGTTAGGATAGCGTTTGATAACGGGCATGTCGTCGTCCCCAGTCAAGGCGTTGAAAAAGACAACTCATTATATGCGCGAACGGCCAGGACGCCAAAGCCGCCACTCACGCTTGACCAAAAAGGGAGAGTCTTGCTATGAAGATGCTCTCCCCTCCTCTATCTCTCCAAGCAGCACTAGCGTCACAAAGACTACTGGCCGTCCCAGTCCTTTAGCTCATCGACCTTGCGGCTTAGCACGCTGATCTTCTCGCTCAGCGTCTCGATCTCGCTCTTGGTGGGGATGTTCATGCGGGTCAGCAGCCCTTCAATCCGCCGGTCCATGCTTTCCTCGGCCCGTTTGCCGCCATCCTGGAGCATCCGCTTGCGCCGTTCGATCACGTCACCGACCAGCTTGCGCGCATCGCCATCGGCAATTTCGCCCCGCTCGACCAGCTTGCCGACGAAGTCCTCGATCTGCTCCTGGGTCAGGGCTACCGCGCCGACCCCGGCCATCAAGACCCGTCGCAGCCCGCTCAGCAAGGCGTTGCCCGCTTCCGCCGTTTCTTCGCTTATCTCTGCCTGATTCGTCATGACCGCTGCTCCTGCCACCGACCGATCCCGCGCCGGCGTTGGGCCAGGTGGCCCACGCCATGACGCAACGCATTATTCATGCAATATAGCATATGCCTTTGCGGACTGTCAACCGCGATGACGGCGCAAACGTCCGTGGTGCAAAGGTCGCGGTAATGCCCCCATCTTGCCGCCAATTGCCGGGTCGATCAAGTACATGAGATACAGAGTTCCGATATAATGGAGAGCGTGCGGGAACCAATGAGCCAAATAGAGGGAGACGCTATGACTAACATCGACATGCTCGTCGCCGACGAGGCGCGACCGGCACTACAACAATTGGCGACAGGCCAGGATATTGACGGCCGCCGCGCCGCGGCGCTGCTGGCCGTGGCCGATGGCCACAGCCAGGCCGAAGCCGCCGCCGCCCACGACCTGACTGAGGGTCAGGTCGGCTACATCGTGCGCAAGTTCCGCGAACAGGGGCTGGCCGCCTTTGCGCCCGCGTCCGATACAGACGCCGCCGCGCCCGACGAGGCCGAACAACTGCGCCAACTCGTGGAGAGCCTCAACGCGCGGGTCGCCGAACTGGAGCAGATGGTGCAGGCCAAGTCGGGCAGCGAGAGCGCCGCCTATTCGCCGCTGCGGCTGCTGACGACGGTGCGCGACAACGTGCAGAAGCTGACGCCGGAGATGCAACTGGACGTGCTGCGCAACTTCCAGGGCATGTCGGCCGAGGATTTGCTCGACCTGGACACCTGGAAGGGGCTGGCCTACATGATGACCTACTCGGCCCGCTTCCAGGCCGAGCAGGTGCGGGGCAAGGTTAGTGGGGCCATCAACCAGGTCGTGCCCGAGCCGATCCAGCCCGGCCGCCTGTGGCAGATGGGCAAGGCGGGCCTTGACCGGGTGACGCCGGAGTTCGCCAAGCAAATCCTGGGCACGCTCCAGGGGGCATCGCGCGAAGACCTGCTCGACCCGGACACGTGGAAGGGGGTGTGGTACATGGTCAACTACTCGCTGCAATTCCAGGCCGAGCAACTCAAGCAGCGCTTGAGCCACAGCGGTGAGTCGCAGTCGTAACATGCCCATCTACGCCAGCGACAAGCAACTCTACGCCTGCTTCGAGCAGCTCTTCGCCGCCATTGAAGGGCACGACCCCAAGGCGGCCAACGCGCTGCTCAAGTCCTCGTTGGCCATCCGTTTCGATTGTGTCGCGCCGGCGGCCTCGATCACCATCGACGCCCGCCGCGCGCCGGTGGCCGTGCGCTATGGCCCCAACGAGGTCAAGCCGACCATTGAGATCGGCCTGACCGCCGACACGCTGCACTGCCTGCTGCTGGGGGCCATCCGGCTGGGTAAAGCCGTTGGCAGCGATCTGCTCGATATGAAGGGGCCGGTGTGGAAGGCGTTGGCCCTGGCCGACCTGTTTCGCCACGCGCAACAGCTCTACCCGGCGGTGCTGGCGGAGCATCAGTTGCCGGCCGTTTGCCCGGAGGCGACACGGGCCTGAAAACAACCAAGGCCTCGCTCGCGGCGCGCTCGCGTCCGGCCGGCGTACTGGCGCGCCTGGCCCAGATCACTTTTAGCCTCTATCTGGTCTTGCTGCTGGGGGCCAACAGCCAGGCTACATCCGGCGGCCCGCTGGCCTGGTGGCCACTGTGGCAGTTGCCCACGTCGGGCGGCGATTGGGCCGGGGTGGGGGTCGTCAGTCTGTTGCCGCCCCTGTCGGCCGCGGCGTGGCTGGCGGCGCGGGCGCTGTCGGGGCGGCGGCGCGCCCTGGTCTGGCGACCCAATCGCGCCGTCTGGCCGCTGCTGGCCCTGGTCGGGCTGGGCGTGCTCAGCCTGGCGTGGCAGTGCGGCGGCGGTTGTCCGGTCGGCAGCGGGCTGCGCCTGGCTTTGGTCGTAAGCCATCTGGCGTGGGTCTACCTGTATACGGTCAACGAACGGCCGCCCCTGTTCCCCATCGTTGCCGCTGCCGTCCTGCTGCAAGCGACGGTGGCCCTCGGCCAGTTCATCGCCCAGCGCGACCTGGGCCTGCGCTTCCTCGGCGAGTTACCGCTTGACCCGGCCACACCGGGCATCAGCGTTGTCATGCGCGGCAGCGCGCGCTGGCTGCGCGCCTATGGGCTGACAGCCCATCCCAACGTCCTGGCCGGCTCCCTGGCGCCGCTGTTGCTTATGCTGCCTGTGCTCGGCCGGCCACCCACCGGACGGCAGAAAGCCATCGCCCTACTCGTCACCGTCGTCGGTTTTGCCGCTCTGTTCGCCACGCTGGCCCGCTGGGCGGCGGTGTGCTTCGCTCTGGGGCTGGCCATCAACGCCCTGCCCGCCCTGGCGCGTGGCGGCACGGCGCGCCATCGCGCGGCTCCTGGTCGCGCGACATGGCTGGCGCTGGCCCTGACCGGCGCGCTGCTGCTGGCCGTCTATGGCGATGTCATCGTCGGCCGGACGGCCGAACTGGAGACGCCGGTCGAGAGCCGCTCGCTGTGGGAGCGCCAACGGGATACGGGCATCGCCCTCCGGCTGGTGGCGGAGCAACCGCTGACCGGCGTCGGCCTGGGGCAGTATTTGCCCGCCGCGCGGCGCTATGACGCCTGGGCCGAGGTCGTCCACAACGTGCCGCTGTGGCTGGCGGCCGAGTTGGGCGTGGCCGGCGCGCTGGTGTGGCTGTGGTTGCTGTTGGCTCCGGTGGCGCGACGTGGCGCGCTGGGCCGGTTTGCGCCGCTAACCGCGTTGTGGCTGGGCTTCTGGTTGCTGGGGTTGCTCCAGCCCGCGCCCCATCCACTGCTGGATTTGCGCAGTGCGTTGCTGGCCGGGCTTGTCGCCGCCCTGGTGGCCCGTTCGCGGCCGACTCGCGCCGATTTGCCCGATCCCCCCGCCTCGGATAACATCGCTGGTTGGGTAAGCTAACCCCTGGAGGCATCATGGAAGAGACCGTCGACTTGCGGCCCTATCTGGCGGCTTTGGGTCGCTACCTCTGGCTCATCGGGGGAGCCGTCGTGCTGGCCATTGTAATCGCTGTCGCCATCTACTTGATGAGCAACGACTATGAGGCCATCGCCCTGCTGACCGTTCCCGAACCAACGGAGCAACTCCAATTTGACGCGCGCATCACGACGACGATGCGCTCGATGCAGAATCTGACCGTCTACCCGGAACTGGCCAAGAGCAGCGACCTGTTGAACCGCGTCCTGGCCCATGCTATCGAACTGACCGACGGGCGCATCGCCACCCTGGCCCAGGTGCGGGATATGACGACGCTCACGACCTCGGCCGACAATCGTCTGGTGCGGCTGGTGGTCACCGATGAGGACCCGGAGGTGGCCGCGGCCCTGGCCAACATCTGGGCCGAGGAGTTCGTCATCACCATCGAGACGCTCTTTGGCCGCGGTGGGGTGGCGTACTTCGACGATCAGTTGCAGCAAGCCAGCCAGGAGTTGCGCGCCGCCGACGACGCGCTGGTTGCGTTCCAAACCACCAACCGCCAGGGCATCGTGGATAATGAGTTAATGGCTCTGACCGACCGGCAACGCGCCCTGCTGGCCGACGAGAGCCGCTATCGGCGCGTGCTGGCCGACATTCAACTGCTGCGCCGGCAACTGGAGAACAACACCACCGACGTCGTTACCCTGAGTGATCAACTGTCGGCCCTGACGGTGCAGTTGCGCGCCTACGAAACGACACAGGCAACGCCGGTCGCGCCCCAGTTCCAGATCAACATTGGCGCCGACGCCCAATTGTCTACGACACTGCGGGCCGAACTGCTACAGCAGCTTGAAGCCCTGCGCGTTTCGGTCGAGGCCGCGCTGACCGACAACCAGACGCAATTGGAGAGCCTGGCCGCGCCCATCTTCGCCCTGCAAACCGAGAAGCAACAACTGTTCAACCAAGGCGAACGCCTGCTGAGCGCCCAGGAAGTGGCCCAGGAGACGCACGTCATCGTCGCGCGCAAGATCGACGAGGAGCGCGTGGCCGCGGGCGAGACCCTGGCGCGCGTGGCCGGCCACGCCGTCGTGCCCGATAAGCCGGCGCGGCCTAATTTACTGGCTCTGGTGTCGCTGCTGTCTCTGGCCGCTCTCATTCCCAGTATTTTGTTGGTCCTGTTTCTAACCTGGTGGCGCGGCGGGGCGCGTCACGCCGCTTAGCGACCCTTTGGCCCGGCTGCGTCGCGTCCGGCCGGGCAAGCGCTCCCCTATGACTACCGAACGGCGCCCAACAGCGCGAGCCAACCACCTGGCGATCTGGGCGCTGTTACTGCTGGCGCTGGTCGCGGCGCTGCCGGCGCTGGCGGCCCTGCCCGCGCGCGCGCGGGCCAACGCCGGCTCCTGGCACTTAAACCGCGGCCTGGCGGGGGGCGAGCCGGCCGAGTTGGAACGCGCCACGGCCCAACTGGCCGATGTCAGCGAGTCACCCGTCGTCGGCCAACGCGCCTGGCGCGGCCTGGGGCTGGCGGCCATGACGGCGGCGCGCGACGACGACGCTCTGGCCGCCTGGCAGCAGATCGACGGCGGCGCGGCCGAGGTGACTCTGTGGGGCTATCAGGCGGAGTCGGCCGGCGATTGGGCCGCGGCCCGCGACTGGCACCGGCTGGCCGTCCGGCTAGACCCCCACGACGGCGACGCCTGGTACGAAGTGGCCCGCGCCTCAGCCCAACTGGGCGACGTGGCGGCCACGGAGGCGTACCAGCAAGCGCTGGCCGCCGCGCGCCACGCCCGCTTCGGCCCCAGCAACATCCTGACCCGGCTGGGCGAATTGGCCAAGAACGCGGCCCCGCCCGATTGGGCCGCCGCTCTGAGCCACTTCGAGGACGCTCTGCGGCGCGACGCCTTCATCGTCGCCGACGACCGGCTTCAGGCGCACCTGGGCCGGGCCGAGGCGCTCGACAAGCTGGGCCAGACGGCGGCGGCCCTCGACGCCTATCGCCAGGCGGCCGCCGCGTGGCCCAACCACTACTGGGCCAACGTCCACAGCGGCCGGCTGAGTTGGTACGTGGCCGGCGACGCAACGCAGGCCACCGCCTTCCTGAATCACGCCATCACCTTGCAACCCGATGACAAATGGGCCTACCTGTTCCTGGGCGGCATCTACGCCGAAGCCGGGCAGGCCGACCGGGCGATCCCGCTCTTGCAGCGCGTGCTGGAACTCGACCCCGACGACGCCACGGCGCGGCAGCAGCTCGACCAACTGATGGGGGGGGATGGCCCTTAAGACAGAGGTCAAGCCGTCGGCCGACGGCAACTCCAGCGTCAACCGGCTGGCCGTGGGCGCGGGCATCTCGCTAGTAGGCGTCGTGCTGGGGCGCGGCCTGGAGTTTGTCAAGCAGGTCGCCCTGGCCCGCCTGCTGGGTCTGGAGGCGTTCGGCCTCTATGCCCTGGGCTGGAATCTCCTGCGCAGCATCGGTATTCTGCTGCCGTTGGGCCTGCAGAACGGCGTGTTGCACTTCGGCGCGCGCTTCTGGCGACAAGATGAAGGCGGGCTACGAAGTGTCCTGACGCGCACCATCGGCGCAAGCTTCCTCATCGGCTGTCTTGTCACGCTGGTTCTCTTCCTGGCCGCGCCGTGGCTCATGACCGACGTATTCGACGAGCCGGAGTTTACCACCGCCTTCCGCGTCTTCACGCTGATGCTGCCGTTCATGGGCGCGCTACGCGTGGCCGCCAACGCCACGCGCATCTCGCAGCGGATGCAGTACTCGATTGCCGCGGAGGAGATCGTCCAATCCATTCTCAACATCGTTCTCTTTGCGCTGCTATACCTGTTGGGTTGGCAGTTGATGGGCGCAGTCGTCTCCACGGTCTTGTCCTACGTCGCCGCGCTGGCTTTGGCGCTCTACTTCGTGCGACGTCTGTTTCGGGCGGCGTTCCGCGCGCCGTCGCGCCCGGCCGTCACACCGCGCCAGATGCTCGCCTTCTCCGTGCCGACTTCACTGGCCGACATCTCCGGCGTCATCGTCAGCCGCGCCGACCGCCTGTTCCTGGGCTTCTACTGGCCCTCGGCCGAGGTGGGCATCTATCAGGCAGCAGCGCAGATCGCCATCATCCTGGCCGCCATCCTCAGCGCCTTCAACATGATCCTCATGCCGATGATCGCCGACCAGTTCCACAAGAAGGATATGGGGCAACTGGAGGAGTTATACCGGGTCAACACCAAGTGGGGCATCTACTGCATCGCACCGCTGGTGCTGGTCATCCTCTTTGCCGCCGAAGACGTCATGCGCGTCACCTTTGGCGCGGCCTTCGTCGGCGGGGCGACGACGCTGCTCATCCTGACCGTCGGCCAGTTCGTCAACATCGCCACCGGGGCCACCGGCACCATCCTGATCATGACCGGCCACCAGACGGCCTGGTTTCGGCTGAGCCTCGTCGTCCTGGTGGCCAACCTGGCGCTGAACTTGACCCTTGTGCCCCGTTGGGGGATGATCGGCGCGGCGATTGCTACGGCGACGACGGTTGGCGGCTTGTTTACCATCAGTCTCTTGATCGTAAAACACAGCCTGGACCTGTGGCCTTATGACCGGCGTTACCTGAAAGGCATCGCGGCCGGGCTGGCTACGGCCGTCCTGTTGCTGGGCGTGCGGTTGCTGGGCCTGTCGTCACTGGCCAACTTGTTGCTGACCGCGACCGTGGCCGTGGCCGGGTTCTTTGGATTGCTCATTCTTCTCGGTCTCGATCCAGAAGACCGGGACTTTATCGCTCTTCTGATGCGGCGCGTGAGGGCCAGGTGATCGACGTTCTCTACATCGCCGGGGCCGGGCGCAGCGGCAGCACGCTGCTGGAACGCCTTTTGGGGCAACTGCCGCAATGCGTGGCCGTCGGCGAAGCGCGCCATCTGTGGCGCGAAGACCCGACCACGGCCCGTTGCGGCTGCGGCCGGGTGCTGACCGAGTGCGACCACTGGCGCGCCGTGATCGAACGCGCCGGCTTCGCGTTCGACGCCGGCGGGTTTGAGGCCGTGATGAGTTTGCGGCAACAAGCGGACCGCATTCGTTACGTGCCCCAGATGCTCGTTCCGGCTTTGGCCGGCAAGACGTACGCCCACCACCAGGCCGCCTACACCGCCGCCTTGCGCCGCCTATATGAAGCGTTTCACGACGTGGGCCACGCCGGCATCATTGTGGACTCGTCCAAGGACGTTTCGACGCTTTACCTCCTGACACAGATGGCGGACGTGCGCCTGCGCCTGCTGCATTTGGTGCGCGACAGCCGGGCCGTGGCCTACTCCTGGATGAAGCGCATTGTCCGGCCCGACATCGTCGGCCGCGAAGAGTATATGCCCACCTTTTCGCCGGGCAAGGCCGCCGCCGACTGGATGGTGCGCAACACGCTGACCGAGGCCGCCCGCGGTCGCGCCGACGGCTACCTGCGCCTACGCTACGAAGATCTCATTGCCGATCCGCTGGCTACGCTGCGACGGGCGGCCGACTTCATGGGGCTGCCCCAGGCCGATCTGAGCTTCATCGGGCCGGATGGCGAAGTCTACCTGCGGCGCGAAACCCACACCGTAGGCGGCAACCCGATGAAGTTCAAGGCGGGGGGCATGCGGCTTAGACTGGATGACGCCTGGCAACGGGCGCTGCGCCCAGCCGACCGCCGCCTCGTCACCGCCGCGACCTGGCCGCTGTTGCGGCGCTATGGCTACCGGCGCGACGGCCACCGCCAGCCCGACGAACACACTCCGGTGGAGGTTAGCCCAACAGGGTAAGCTGATGAAAGGAACGGTTGTTTTCATCTCGATGGTGCACTGGCACTTCACCTGGCAACTGGAGCACAGCTTTGCCCGGGGCCTGGCCGAGCGCGGCTATGACGTGCGCTTCGTCGAGCCGCTGCCCAAGCGCTGGCCGGCGCTGTCGGAGTTGGGCCGCGTCTGGGGGCGGCTGGTCGGCCATAGCGAGACGGCCGGCAACTGCTACCAGCCGCTCGCGCCGGGGGTCGAACTGATCTCGCCGCGGCTGCTGCCCGACACCAGCCCACTGCTGCAAAGCCTGAACCGCCGCCTCTTCGTGCCGCGCATCGCCGACACCCTGCGCCGCGACGCCACCCAGCCGTTGATCGTCATCAACTATCTGCCCCTGCCCGCTTCGCTGGCCCTGATGGCGCAACTGCGACCGGACGCCACGTTCTACCACTGCGTCAACGACTGGGATCACGATCCCTACACCAGCACCGGCCACTTCCGCGAAGCGGAGTTGGCCGGCGCGGTGGACATGGTCTGGACGGATTCGCCGGTCAACTACGCCCGCAACGCGGTCTGGGCCGACAACGTGATCCTCATGGCCCACGTGGTCGACGTGGAGTTGTTCGCCCGCGCCCGCCACACACCGGCCGAGCCGCCGGCGCGTCCCCTGTGCGCCTACTTCGGCACGATCGGCATCAGCGCCGACATCGATCTACTGCGCGCCGTCAGCCACCGCTACCGGCTGCGTCTCATCGGCCCGGTGCGCACACCCCTGGAAGGCTTCGCCGCCGACACCGAGATGATTCCCCCCGTGCCCCAGGGGGAGCTGCCGGAGCTGCTGCGCGACGTTGACGTGTTGCTCTTGCCCTACGTGCGCTCCGTCCACAATGAGGGCGTGATGCCGGCCAAGATATTTGAGTGTATGGCCACGGGCAAGCCGATGGTCGTCAGTGGCCTGACCGCGCTGGAACAGTACGCCGATTTGTTATATCTATGCGAAGGAGAGTCGGAGTTCCTGGCCAAGATCGCCGAGGCAGTTCATGAGCCGCCCGCTCGGCGCGCGGCACGCATCGCCTGCGCCGAAGCCAACAGCAACGAGCGGCGCATTGACGACATCGAAGAGTACTTTCGTCAGGTGCTGGACGCGCGCCAGCCCGCGCCCGTCACCGCGCCTTAGCCGCCAATGACATCGGCCGCCGTTCATCCCGACCCCGTGTTGCCATGACCACGTCTTCACCCGCCACCACGCCCACCACGCCCGCGCCGCGCCGGCTGGTGCTGCCGTTTCTGGAGACGGACCCGCTGTTCGACGTGCGCTGGGCGGTGATCCTGCTGCCGGTGTGGTGGTGGCTGGGCGTGGAGCAGTTCATCTGGCCGGCGATCTTCGGCCTGGCCGCGCTGAAGATGCTCCACCTCCAGCGGTGGCAACTGCGGCTGAATGGGCCACTGCGCTGGTTTGCCCTCTTCCTGGTGATTATCGCCATCTCCGGGCTGTTCATCGTCGAGGCCGAGCGCTGGCTGACCTTCTGGCGCAACTTCGGCGCGTTTGCCGGCGGCTTCCTCCTGTTGCTCATCGTTTCTAATCGCGCCCGCACCTGGCCGGCCATCGAGCGCCTGCTCGACGCGGCGCTACTGGCGGTGCTGATCGCCGGCACGGTGGGGCTGCTGGGCGTGTTGGGCGTGTGGCGACCCACCTTCCTCTCGCTGGCCGGGCGCGTGATGCCCGAAGCAGTGCTGGCCACCAGCTACGGCCGGGCCATCGCCTTTCGCGCGCTGGGCGAGTTCGGGTGGTTCACCGGCCTGGAGCTGTTCTATCGGCTGAACTCCTTCTTCCTGTTCAGTAATCACTACTCCAGTGCGCTGGTCTATGCCATCCCCTTTCTGTTCTATAAGCTGACGCGCTGCCACGGCTGGCGGCGAGTGCTGGTGGTTCTGGGCATCGTCTTGCTACTGATCAATCTGGTCTACACCACTGGGCGCGTGGCCCTGCTCAGTCTGCTGGGCGGCGCATTACTCTTTGTGGTGTTCTACTCCCTGCGTCAGCGGGCTATCAAGGTTCTGGGCGCGCTGGCTCTGGCGGCGGCCATCTGGCTGCTGGCCCTGGCCGCCACGGTGGAGCTTGCCGCCCCCGGCCCGGGTAGCGGCCTCATCGGTGGGGCTATTGAGGCTGTGGACGCGTTCGTCTTCGCCCGCGGCGAAGGCAGCTATACCAGCCGCTTCGGCGTCTACGAGGCGACGATTGCCGGCTTTCTGGAGCGCCCGCTGTTCGGCTGGGGCACCGAGCGCGACGTGGAGGGGCTGGATTTGCCCGCCGGGTCGCACAGCGAATACTTTGCTGCCCTCTACCGCCAGGGATTACTGGGGCTGCTGTCCCTGCTGGGCCTCTACTGGTCGGTCTGGCGTACGACGCGGCCCATCGGCCCACCGGCCCAGCCCGCGGGGGCGCTATTGCGTTATGGCCGCTGGTTCTTCGTCACCGCTGTGGTCAACAGCCTGCTCAACGACCCCAACGTAGACACAACAACCTTTGTCCTGCTGTGGCTTTTCATCGCCCTGCTGGTGGCCGCAGCCCAGTTTATGCATGATCAACCGTATGACGACCTTGCCACCAGCCATTGACATCCTGGGCGTGCCCGTCCACCCCCTGACTGTTGACGAGCTTCACGAACAGTTGGCCGACGTGATCGCCCGTGGCGAGCAGGCGCGGGTGCTACACGTCAACGCCCACGGCCTGAACCTGGCCGTCGAACACCGCTGGCTGCGCGACTATCTGAATCAGGTCGAGATCGTCTTTTGCGATGGCGTCGGCGTCATCGTCGGCGCGCGCTTGCTGGGCCACCACATCCCGGAACGCATCACCTACGCCGATTGGATGTGGCAACTGGCCGACTTCGCCGCGCGGAGCGACATCTCGCTCTACTTCCTGGGCGCGCGGCCCGGCGTGGCCCAGGCGGCGGCCGACCGTCTGACGGCCCATTACCCCGGCCTGAAGATCGCCGGCGTGCAGCACGGCTACTTCGACCGGACACTCGACCACCCCGAGAACCGGGCAGTCATCGAGCGTATCAACGCCGCGCGGCCCAACATCCTCCTGGTGGGCATGGGCATGCCGCTCCAAGAGCGCTGGCTGTGCGAAAATTGGGACTGCCTCAACGTCAACATCGCCCTGACCGGCGGCGCGGTGTTCGACTACATGTCGGGCGAACTCCAGCGCGCGCCGCGCTGGATGACCGACAACGGTCTGGAGTGGTTGGGCCGGCTACTCATCGAGCCGCAACGCCTGTGGCGGCGCTACTTGGTCGGCAATCCCCTCTTCCTGGGGCGGGTCGTACGCACGCGACTGAGCCGGCGGCGTCATCGCCCCCATCCTACTCTCTAAATTAGCCAGGCCGGGCGTGCTTGCATGGCGGTACCTTTGCTGATAATGAGAAGAATTGCCTATTTGTCACCGCCGCGACTTGGCCCTCTCTAGTGCACTCGTTATAATTGCGTGAATTGCACCCATTTTCACAACTGCCTGGTGGAAACAACATAGATCGACATCACAATGCCAGGTTAAGCGCGCTATGGTGCAGAGACCTGTTGAGCGGACGCCAGCCCAGTGGACGCGCGCCCGACACGTGTGGGCCAGAGGAGTGAAGGAAGGGGACGATTATGTTGAGGCGCTTTGGCGTAAACTACGCTATTTTTTCAATTGTGCTGGATATCTTGCTAACGCTGGTGGCGCTAGTGTTGGCCACCTATCTGGTACGCTACATTCCCACTTCACTCACCAACCTCCGTGGCCCGGCCACCATCGCGCCTTATACCTATTTAGCGGTGCCCATCATCTGGGGCATCACGTTTCTGGTGTTGTCGGTCTATGATCCCAAACGGATCTATAAGGCCATTGACGAGCTACAGATCGTCGCTGTGGCCACGCTTTCCTCGGCGCTGCTCTTCGCCGGGCTGCTCTACCTGGCCCAACGTGACTTCTCGCGCTGGGTCTTCCTGCTCTTCCTGGGGCTTGATCTGCTGTTCCTGGCGAGTTGGCGCATCCTGGCCCGGGTGCTGTTCCGCATCGGCCGCATGCCCGCCGGCGAGCGGCGCGTCCTCATCGTCGGCGCGGGCGAAGTCGGCCAGCGGGTCGGCCAAATGATCCAGGAGTACCGTTCGATGGGCCTGAATCTCTCCGGCTATCTGGACGAGGCGCCCGATAACACTGACGAAGACGGGGCCTTCGTCATGCACGTCCTTGGCCCGCTCGAAGACGTGCGCGAGGTCGTTCAGACCGGCCGCATCGACGACGTCGTCATCGCCCTGCCCCAGCGTGACTATCCGCAGATCAATGAACTGGTGCTGGCCCTCCATGATTTGCCCGTTCACGTGCGCGTCGTCCCCGACTACTTTAGTCTGGCCCTCTATCGCGCCTCGGTTGACGACTTTGGTGGCCTGCCCATGATTAATCTACGCGACCCCGCGCTCAACGACGTGCAGCGCCTCGTCAAGCGCATGTTCGATCTGGTGTTGTCGAGCATCCTGCTGTCCATCGCTCTGCTGCCGATGGCGATCATCGTCCTCCTCATCCGCCTGGACTCCAAGGGGCCGATCATCTTCCGCCAGCAGCGCGTGGGCGAAAACGGCCGTCTCTTCTCCATGTACAAATTCCGCTCGATGGTCGTCGGCGCGGAGAAGATGCAAGATACGGTTAACGAAGTGAACGAAGAAGGCCAAGTGCTGTTCAAGAAAGCCGACGACCCGCGTGTGACGCGCGTCGGCCGCTTCCTGCGCCACACCAGCCTCGACGAACTGCCGCAACTGCTCAACGTCTGGAAGGGCGACATGAGCCTCGTTGGCCCGCGGCCGGAATTGCCCTGGCTGGTCGGCCAGTATGAACCGTGGCAGCACAAGCGGCTGGCCGTGCCCCAGGGCATGACCGGCTGGTGGCAGATCAACGGCCGGGCCGACAAGCCGTTGCACCTGCACACCGAGGAAGACCTTTACTACGTCCAGAACTACTCGTTGTGGATGGACATCTACATCCTGCTGAAGACGCCGTGGGTTGTCGTGCGCGGCAAGGGCGCCTACTAACCCCCGGCGCGCCGGCTGTCTGACAGGACGAGTCCATGTGACTACGCTGGCCGAGCGGCCACACCGAGAGCAAGATGCGCGGCGCGCTACCCGCCCGCTGGTGATCCTGGAGGGAATCGCCCTGCTGTTTGCCGCGCCCTGGCTGCTGTTCCCCGATCTGTTCCCCGTGGCAACGGCCGTCGCCCTGGCAGCGCTGGCCGCTGTCTGGCTTCTAGGCCTGGTCATCGACCGCACGCTGCTGCCGCGCACGCCGTTTAACCTGACCCTGCTGCTGTTCTGTCTGGCGCTGGCTGTTGGCGTCCTGGCCTCGGCCGATCCAGCCGACACCTTGTCTAAGGCGACCGGGGTGGTGCTGGGATTGGCCGTGTGGCGCTTTGTGGTCATCGCCGCCGGCCGCCGCGGTCACATCGGCGTCGCCGTCGTGTTGCTACTGCTCATCTGTTTGGGCTTCAGCCTGACCGGCATCGCCAACCTGCGCGAACTGCCCAAGATTCCCTTTCTCGTCGCGGCCAATCCGTTTCGCAACCTGCCTCTGTCCGGCCTTGACCGGCTGGCCACCCATCCCAACCAGTTGGCGGCGCTCATCGGCCTGTTCTTGCCGTTGCTAGTTTCGCTGCTGGCCGCGCCACCGCGGCGGCTGGCCGCGCCCCTGTGGCGGCTGGCGCCGGCGCTGGTCGCCCTGCTGGTCGTCGCCATCCTGATCCTCACCCAGTCGCGCGGTGGCTGGATCGCCGCCATCGCCGGGCTATACGTGTTGCTGCTCCTCTGGGCGGCCGTTCTGCCGCCGTCGCGGGCGCGGCGCGCCTTGCGGTGGATCGCCCTGGCCGGCGCGCTGGTCGTCGTGGCCGGCGTATTATGGATTGGGCCGGGCACGCTGTGGGAGTTGTGGTTGAATCCGCCGGAGGAGACGGCGCTAGGCACGCTGGCCACGCTCGACCTGCGACGGAAGATGTGGCCCTGGGCGGTGACGGCCATTGGCGACTTCCCATTCACCGGCGTGGGCCTGGGGGCGTTCCGGCAGGTGGCCTTTCGCCTCTACCCGCTGCCCATCTGGCCCGACTATGACATGGGCCACGCCCACAACATCTTTCTGCAAACGGCGCTGGACGTGGGCTTGCCCGGCCTGGTGGCCTACGTGGCCGTACTGTTTGTCGCCGCGGCCGTTGGCTGGCGCGTCGCCCGCCGCGACCCCGGCTTTCGTCCCGTCAGCCTGGGGCTGCTGGCCGGGCTGGTCGCGCTCCACGTCTTTGGGCTGGCCGACGCGCTGGTGCTGGGCGCGAAGCCGGCGCTCGTCTTTTGGTTTGCTCTTGGCCTTTTGGCCGCCATGAACAAGGAGGGTTTAGAGTCATGAGTCGTCATCTGCGTCTACTAACCGTGTTGTTGCTGCTGGTCGTTGGGCTGGTCGCCTGTCGCGGCGACGAGGAAGGGGGCGAAATCGCCACGGCCACGCCGGCCACACTGCCGACGGCCGCACCGATAGTGGTCGTCACCAACACGTCCGCCCCGCCGCCGACCAGCACACTGCTGCCCACGGCGACGGTCGCGCCGCTGCCGACCGAGACCATCGCCGCGACGCCCACCACCGCCACCACCACCGCCACCACCGCCGCTGACCAGAGCGGGCAGGGGCAACAAGATCCTGGCGCGGCTACGGCCGCCGCCGCCGGTCAGGCCGCGGGCGCAATGGGGGTGTGGCAGAGCGTGATCGGCGTGGCCGTACTCAACCAGACCATCTGCGCCACCCTGCAAGGACTGGCCCAGGCCGGCCAGCAGGGCGGGCTGGGGGCGCTGGCGGTGCCGGCCGGGTTGATTGGCATAGGTAGCGTGCTGCAATCGGCGCAGCAGCAGTTGGGCGGGCTGCTCAACACGCCCGGCCTGGGCCTGCTACTGGGCAGCTTGCAGACCGATCAGGCGTCGCTGAGCGCCTTGTTGGCGCAGTGGTCGGGCGGCCAGATGGACGCCGCCGCCGCCGCCGCCGCGCTGCAAGGCATCTGTGGCGCGACCGACGCCACACTGGCCCAGACGCAACAGGGCGCGCAGGACTCCGGATTGGGTCAGGACCAGGTCGACACAATGATCACCGAGTCAAAGCGCGACGCGGCCGGGTCGCTGGGCGGCCTGGTGCCCTAGTCCGGCCCCACGCCCCACTGGGCCTGGAACGTCGCGGCATCGCCCGGCCGCTCCAGGCCCATCGCGCGGCGCAGCCGCAACAGCTTGGCCAGTTCGGCCGCGGGCAGTGGTCGCTCGGCCGCCAGTTGGGCCAGCATGAAGTGGATGCGGGCGTTCTGCTCGACCGTCTCCAGGCGCATGAAGGCCTCGGTCAGCGTCGTCCCGACGGTCAGCGTGCCGTGGCGCTGCAAGATGAGGGCGTCGTGCTCGGCGATGAGGTCGCGGATGGCCGCCGCCCCCTCGTCGCTCGACGACATGGCGTAGGCGGTCGTTGGGATGAGGCCCAGCAGGACGATGACCTCCGGCAGCAGCGGCGTATCCATCGGCACGCCGGCGATGGACAGGGCGACGGTGATGGGCGGATGGGCGTGGACGACGGCGGCCACGTCCGGCCGGCGGCGATAGGCCTCCAGGTGCATCGGCAGTTCGCTCGTCGGCCGCAACGGGCGCGCCCCGTCCGTGGCCGCGACCAACACACGCCCGTCCAGATCAACCACCAACAACTGCTCCTCGCGCATCAGCCCCTTGTGCAGCCCCGACGGCGTAATGAGCAGCCGCTCGCCGTCCAGCCTGGCCGACAAATTGCCCTCGAAGCCGCACAGCAAGCCGCGCGCGTACATCAATTGACCGACGCGGATGATCTCCTGGCGCAACTGTCGCTCGCGTGTCTCGTTTTCGCTCACGTTATCCTCTCTGCTCAGTACGCACCACTTCGGCCAGCAGCCGCTCCGGGCGGCCGTCGAACTCGGCCCGCGCCGCCTCGTCGCCCGTCAACCGCAGCAGCACGTCGTTGAGTGTGGCGTTGACCGGCGCGGCCACGCCGCAGGCGCGTCCGGCGGCGGCGACAGCCCCATTGTGGAACACCACCTCGCTGCGCCCCTTGCCGCCGGCCAGGTCGATGTGGAACGACGGCATCTTGTGGCCGCGGCCGTGGACGATGACCTGGGTGAAGACCAGCCGCCGCAGGAAGCGCGGCGCATAGGCCAGCGTGGCCGCCAGCGGGCGCACCGAGGCGGTCGGCAAGTTGACGACGTGCAGCCCCAGCCGCTTCATGACGGCCAGGATTTCGCGCAACATGCGCATCTCCAGGTCGAAGATGTCGTCGCGCCGGTATAGCTCGGCCGGCGGCCGGTTGAGGATGGCCGAGGTGGCGTTACCCATGACGTTGAGGAACACCTTCGACCACTTCATCGCCCGATAGTCGGGCAGGCTGCCGGCGCGAATGCCGGCGGCGGCGAAGAGCGCCACCCACCCGGTCGCCGATTGGCCGGGCAGCATCGGGGCCAGAGCCAGCCCGCGCCCGGCCCGCTCCACGGCCACGCCGGTCGGGCTGAGGCGGCGGATGGGAATGGTGATCGACCCGGCCAGGACGCGCTCCGCGCCGAAGGGCGCGGCGACGATCTCCTCGATGCCGATGCCGTTCTGGGTCGTCAGCACCATCGCCGGGCGCGGGCAGACGGCGGCCAGTTCGGCCACCGCCGCGGCCAGGTCATAGGCCTTCATGCCCAGCACAACCAGCCCCGGCGGTGGGCCGTCGAACGCCTCGGCCAGCCGGCCGACGGCGCGCAGCGGCGCGACCTGCGTCTGGCCGTCCTGGGTGATGCTCAGGCCGCCGGCGTTGAGCGCCTCGGCCGCCGCCGAGCGCGTCACCAGCGTCACGGCGTGGCCGGCCAGCGCCAGCCGCCCGCCCAGATAGCCGCCAATCGCCCCCGCCCCATAGACCACAATATCCATCGCGCCCGCTCCGCCCGGCCCTGGGCTTACTCCTGACCCGCGCCTAGAACGCTGCCGGCGAACTCCGGCCGGCCGCGGGCGAACTCTTCGGCCGGCATGGCCCGCTTACCGGCCAACTGTACCTCGTCGAGGCGCAGCCCGCCGCGGCCGGCGCGAACGACGATCCCCTCGGCCGTCCGCGCCACCAGGCCGGGCGGGCCGTCGGGCAGCGCGGCGACGGCCGGCCGGGCGCGCAGCACCTTGAGCGTCTCGTCGCCCCACGCCGTAAACGCGCCCGGCCAGGGGGTCATGGCCCGCGCCAGCCGGTCTAGTTCGGCGGCGTCGCGTGTCCAGTCGAGCCGGCCGGCGTCCTTGGCGATAAGCGGGGCGTAGGTGACACCCACTTCCGGCTGGGGCGTGGGCGCGATGCGTCCGGCCAGAATGTCGTCCAGATGGCGGCGCAGCATGTCGCCCCCCAGCGCCGCCAGGCGGTCGTGGAGCGTGGCCGCCGTCTCGTCCGGGCTGATGGCCAGCGCCTCCTGGACGTACATCGGCCCGGTGTCCAGCCCTTCGTCCATGCGCATCAGGGTCACGCCGGTCGTGGCGTCGCCGGCCAGCAGGGCGTGCTGGATGGGCGACGCGCCGCGCCAGCGCGGCAGCAGTGAGGCGTGGACGTTGAGGCAGCCGCGCGGCGGCAGGTCAAGCACGTGCGGGCGGAGAATCTGGCCGAAGGCGGCGACGACGATGACGTCCGGCCGCCACTCATGCAACGGCGCGGCGGCCTCTTCGCGGCGCAGCGATTTGGGTTGGTAGACGGGGATGCCGGCCGCCTCGGCGGCCAGCTTGACCGGCGGCGGCCGGAGTTGCCGGCCGCGGCCGGCCGGCTTGTCGGGCTGGCAGACGACGCCGACGACCGTCTGTGTGGCGATCAGGGTTTGCAGGACGGGCACGGCGAACTCCGGCGTGCCCATGAAGATGACTCGGGCCATGCCGGTCATTCTAGCATGAGCCGCGCCGGCGGGCGATTTGGTCATCCTGTCCAACGGATCGTCCAGCAATTGATACAGGCCAGGCCGTTGACGCGCAGTCTCTTAGTCATTACACTGTGGCATATTGCAACCCCTGTCGTTCGACTGCGTAATAGTCAATAGCCCTTAAAGCAAAGGAGAATCATTCGATGGACGTCAATAAGGCTTTTCGTTTTGTACTCAACGACAAACAGTGGATTAGCAAGCTGCTGATCGGCGCGGTGATGTCAGTTCTGTCCTTCCTCATCGTCCCGGCTCTCATCCTGCAAGGCTACCTGGTTAAGCTTGTCCGGCAGGTGATGGGTGGCGATGACGACCGGTTGCCGGAGTGGATGGATTGGGGCAACCTGTTGCGGGACGGCTTCTTCGTCACCGTGGGCCAGTTGATCTGGGCGTTGCCCATGATTCTGCTGCTCACCATTGTCGGCGCTGTTACCGGCGGGTTGGGCAGTGTGCTTGATTCCAGTGGCGATATGGTCGCGGCGGCAACCACGGGCGCCGGGCTGCTAATGGCCTGCCTGGTCTTGCTGACGGTGATCGCCTTCCTGTTCCTGACCCCGGCGCTGCTCATCCAGTATGCCCGGACGGACGAGTTTGGCTCGCTGTTCCGCTTCAGCGAGGTATTCGACATCATCCGCGGAAACATGGCTGACATCCTGATTGCCTTCCTGGTGTCAGTGGTGGCGGTGCTGGCGATCACTGTCGTGACCGGCGTAATATCAATCGTGCCCTGCCTGGGCTGGATCGCCGCCGCGCTCATTGGCCTGGCGTCGGGGCCGTACATCCAGTTCGTCACCGGCCACCTCTACGGCCAGATCGCGGCCAAGCTGCCGGGCAGCAAGGCCGCCGGCTACTACCCGCCCAGTGGGCCTGGTGTAGCCTAGAGCCTTAAGAGGAACACGGAGGGACACAGAGGAAAAGGATTTCCTCTGTGTCCCTTTTCTATTTAGAAGAGTCGCCCCTGCTGCGGCGGCCCCTCTTCGACTTCCATCCCCAGCAGCGCTCGCAGGCGGTTGGCCGTGGCTGGGGCGTGGCCGGCGTAGTCATCGTTGAAGAAGGCGTAGACCGCGTCCACCGGGTCATCGCCCGTCTGATGGGCAGCGGCCTTATCGCGCCAGGCCCGTAGCTCGTCCGTCTTGTCCAGCCGCTCGTGGGTCTTCACGTCGAACTGGCCGTGGCGGCCCAGCAGGCGCAGGTAGAGGAAGTCGGCCGTGCGCCGTATCTCTTTAGGCAGGTAGATGTAGTCGGCGGCGGCCCAGCAGACGGCGTGGGCGCGCAGCAGGCCGGCCGTCTCGTCGCTCCACCACGAGCGGTGGCGCAACTCGATGGCGAAGCGCGCCGCGCCGGGCAGCCGCGGCAGGAAGGCGGCCAGCGCGTCGCGCTCGGCGGCGGCGAAGTCGGGCGGGAACTGGAGCAGGATGGGGCCAAGGCGGTCGCCCAGAGTCAGCATCGTCTCAACGAACAGGGCCAGCACGTCTTCGGCCGCGCCGGCCAGCCGCAGGTCGTGGGTGATTTCGCGCGGGGCCTTGGGGCAGAAGACGAAGCCATCGGGCACGGTCGCCCGCCAGCGGGCCACGGTATCGGCCTTGGGCGTGCCATAGAAGGTGGAGTCCATCTCCAGGGCGTTGAAGCGCGCGGCGTAGTGGGCCAACTGCTGCGCCTTGGGCAGCTTGTCGGGGTAGAACGTCCCCTGCCAGTCGCGATAGCCGAAGCCCATCGTGCCGATGTACCAGTTCGTCATAGGTTCTCTACAGAAGAAACCACAGATTACGCAGATTTCACAGATTACCAGAGGCAATCGGTGTAACCTGTGTAATCTGTGGTTCCACTTCTTTTTGTGTCAGCGCCGTCGCGCCGAGGAGGATGGCGACGATCCACATCACGTCGGCCAGCAGCAGGTGGACGATCTGCATCCACACCGGGGCCAGCAAGATGACGTTGACGAATCCGGCCACTAGCTGGATAGCAACGATGCCGATGAGGGCGCGGGCCAGGCGGGGCGTCCCCTGCTGCGGCCGTTCGGCGGCCACGGCCCGGCCGGCCAGGGCCAGATAAATGCCGGTGACGATGGCCACCAGCGGGTGATAGACGCGCAGGCGCACCAGGAAGTGGGCCGTCGGCAGGAAGTCCTGGGCAATGCCCTCGGTCAGCGAGCCGGCCGGGAAGAGCGTATCACCCAGCGCCGTCACCGCGCCGCTGACGCCCAGGAAGAGGAGCAGAAACAGCCCCCCGCCCACCAGCCAGCCGACCCGCCCCTGGCCGCGCAGGCGCAACGGGCGCTCGCGGCCTAGCATGGCCTCATTGGCCCACCAGGCGGTCATCGTCACCGCGGCCAGCAGCAGGTAGGTGTTGACCAGATGCAAAGCCATCGAAATGGCCCGGCCGACCGAGGCGTTGGTGGCCACCCACTCGAACAGCACCAGCCCCGCGCCGAGCAGGCCCTCGGTGATGATGAACACCAGCGACAACGTCGCCCCTAGCCGCACGACGTGGCGCTTGGGGTAGAGCCGGAAGGCCCATACCCACAGGGCCAGCACCATCAGCCCCGACAGGGCGCTGCTGACACGGTGGGCGAACTCGATCAGCGTCTCGATCCGCGCCGCGCGCGGCACGACGACGCCGTTGCACAGCGGCCAATGGTTGCCGCAGCCCGCGCCGGAGCCGGTGGCGCGGACGAATGCGCCCCACAAGATGACGAGAATGAGAAAGCCCAGGGTGAGCCAGGCGAAACGGGTGAAGTTGCGTTGATTGCGAAAGAATGTACCCATAACGTTGGATTATATCACGTCCCGTAGGGAGGTTTGGCAAACCGCCCATTCGACCACAGCAGGCGATTTACCAAATCGCCCTACTCTTCGTCGGCCAGGTAGTTGCCGATGGGGTCGTCGTTCTCGTCGTCCACCAGGCTGCGCCGCGTCTTGCCGCCGCTCTGCGGGTCGTCCACCAGGCCCATCTCGTACAGGTGCTCCATCAGCCGCGCCGCGCGGGGGTAGCCGAGGCGCAGGCGGCGCTGCAAGAACGACACCGACAACTGCTCGTGCTTCTTGGCCAGTTCGACGGCCGCCTCCAACAAGCTGTCCGTCTCATCCAGCAGGGCGTAGCGGGCGATGAGCGGCTCCCACGGGGGCGGCGTGGGCGCATGGTCGGGCGTGGCCGCCCGCCAATGCTCCACCAGCCGCTCGATCTCCATGTCGGTGACGTAGACGCCCTGGACGCGGGCCGGCGCGCCGGCGTCGGGGGCCTGGTAGAGCATGTCGCCGCGGCCGAGCAGGTTCTCCGCGCCGACGGTGTCGAGGATGACGCGCGAGTCGGTGCCGGAGGCGACGGCGAAGGACAGCCGGGCGGGGAAGTTGGCTTTGATCAGGCCGGTGATGACGTCGGTCGATGGCCGCTGCGTGGCCACGACCAGGTGGATGCCCGTCGCCCGGGCCATCTGCGCCAGCCGGCAGAGGTTGCGCTCCACGTCGCCGGGGTACATGTGCATCAGGTCGGCCAGCTCGTCAATGAAGACGGCCAGATAGGGCAGCTTCTTGCCCCGCCCGGCCTTGCGGTTGTAGCCGCTGATGTTGCGCGCGCTGACCGTCTCGAACAGCTCGTAGCGGCGGTCCATCTCCGACGTCAGCCAGCGCAGGACGCCTACGGCCCGGTCGGCGTCCACTTCGACGTGGCCGATCAGGTGCGGCAGGCCGTTGAAGCGCACCAACTCGACCTTCTTGGGGTCGATCATGACCAGTTGCAACTGCTCCGGCGTGTTATTGAACACCAGGCAGGCGATGAAGGCGTTGATGCACACCGACTTGCCGGAGCCGGTCGTCCCGGCAATGAGCAAGTGGGGCAGTTTGGCCAGGTCGGTCATGACCGGCGCGCCGGCTACGTCGCGGCCCAGGGCCACGCCCAGTGACGAGTTGAGCCGGGCAAAGCCGGGCGACTCCAGAATGTTGCGCAGCCGGACGACGCTCGATTCGGCGTTGGGCACTTCGATGCCGACGACGCTACGGCCGGGCACGGGGGCCTCAACGCGCAGCCGCGACACGGCCAGGGCCAGCGTCAGGTCGCGTTGCAGGGCGGCGATCTGGCCGACGCGCACCTTCTGCTGCTTCGGCTCGCCATCCGGGCCGGGGCGCTCCACGTAACCCGGCTCGACGCCGAACTGCGTCACCGCCGGGCCGCGCCGCACCTCGACCACGCGCGCCGGCAGGCCGAAGTCGAGCAGCGTCTCCTCGATGCGGCGGCTCTTCCACTCGATCTCATCGGCCGATTGCGCCGACGCCTCGCCGCGCTCCAGCACAGCCAGCCGCGGCAGGCGCGGGTCGCGGCGGCGCGGGCCGTCCTCGTCGTCCATCTCCGGCGGGGCGACAAGCGGGCCGGCGGCGGGCAAGGCAGACGAACGGGGAGCGACAGGGATAGCGCGTTCACCACCCACGTCGGCATGGCCAACCACGTCAATGTGGTCGGGATCAAGGCGGTCGGCCCACGCGCCCAGGGCGGCCGAGGCCCGCTCCAACCCCTGCCGCAGGTCTTCCCACGTCCGGCCGGTGAGCAGCATGGCGATCCAAAAGAACAGGGCCAGATAGACCAGACCGGCCAGAAACGGGCCAAGGAAGTCGAACAGCGGTTCCGACAGCGCCCAGCCGATCAGGCCGCCACCACGCCCGGCGAAAGCGTCGGCCAGGCTGTAGCCGCCGACAAGATGGCTCAGGGCCATGAGGACAACGACCAGGATGACCAGGCCGGTGATGCGCCCCGCGCTGAGGCCAAAGAGGCGGCGTACGCGGCCGAGGGCCACGCGTAACCCCACAGCCGCCAGGAAAAGACAGACGGCAAAGGCCCCCCAGCCAAAGACCTGACGCAGCAGCCGCGTCCACCAGGCGAGCCAGCCGGCATTGGTCAAGTCGATCAAAGCCAGGAGGGTAATGACGGCCAGCAGGAAGAGAAGGACGCCGCCCACTTCGAGACGGCGGGCAGCGAGGCCGTCGATCAGGCGCTCATCCCACGACTGGGGCGCGGGCGGCGGTGGTTCATTGGCGCCGCGCTTCGGCGGCTTGCTGGCGGGGGGATCGCCGCGGGCCATCGGCCGGCTCCGGCTAGGCCGGGGCGTCCTTGCCCACGGCGCGCAACGACAGGGCCAGGCGCTTGTGGCGGCCGTCCACGCTGAGCACGCGCGCCGTCACCTCCTGGCCCGACCGCACTACGTCACGCGGGTGCAGGAACATCCCTTCGGCCAACTCGGAGATGTGGATGAGGCCTTCCAGCTCTTCCTCCAGGATGACGAACGCGCCGTAGGTGGTGACGTTGCCGACCACGCCACGCACCAGTTGGCCGGGCTGATAGCGACTTTCCACGTCTTGCCACGGGTCGGTGTGCAGTTGTTTCATGCTCAAGGCTACGCGCTCGGCGCTCTTGTCCACGCTGAGCACCAGCACCTGCACCTGCTGGCCGGGGCGCAGCACGGCGCTGGGGTGAATGACCCGGCTCCAGGAGATTTCGGAGATGTGGATAAGCCCCTCCAGGCCGCCCAGGTCGACGAACGCGCCGAAGTCGGTCAGGTTCGTCACCGTGCCCTGGCGCTTTTCGCCCGGCCGCACGCCCAGCAGCAACACCTCGCGCTGCTCGGCGGCAACCAGCGTCGCCCGCTCGGAGAGGATGAGGCGGCTGTTGCCGCGGTTGACCTCGATGATCTTGAGGTTCAACTCACGATCCTGCCAGCCGGCCAGCGCTTGCAGCCGTTCGCGGGGGACGTGGAACTGGGGAAAGTCGACCAGTTGCGAGGCAGGTACAAAGCCCTGGATGCCGTTCCAGTAGACGAGCAAACCGCCCTTATTGTGGCCGACGACGCGCAGGCGCAGCAAGCGGTCGGCTTCCATCGTCTCCTGGGCCGCGTGCCAGGGGTCGCTGACCAGGGCGGCGGCCGAGGGTGGGCGCGCCGGCACGGACGCTTCCTCAATGTCCGGTTCGGCCTCGGCCGGCGGCGCGGTCGTTTCAACCGCGGCGGCCCCGTTAACGTCGAAAGAATCCTCCATCCGAAACAGAGCCGACCAATAGCCGTCGTCAACTTGCGGATCGGCCTGCGTATCCCTTCCCTGCTGCTGACTCATACGTCCTAACCGTTACACCCCTGAAGAGCGCCGCACGGGTCGGCCGCAGCCGAGCGCCGTGGGCATCGACGGACATCAATGCCGCTGGGCAAAAGGTGGGGCGAGGAAACCAATGGGTTTTGCCCAGAGCGGTAGGGTGAATTATAGGCGCTGGTGAGCGGCTGTCAACAAGGGCAACGTCGCGCCGCGCCACAAACCGCGCTGCTTGTGGCGCAATCGGGCAAATCGGGCTACACATAGGTGGTTATGAAGCCTCAGCCGTCACTGTTCACTGCCATCCTGCCCGCGCTGTTGGCCGATGCCGCCGGGCTTGTCGCCATGTTCGTCCTCTTCCCGCCGCTGGCCGAGCGCCTGGGCACGCCGGGCGGCGTCAACGCCCTGCTACTCAGCGGTGGGTTCGTCGTGTTCTGCGCCGGTGTCTTCTGGCTGCGCCGCCTGCGGCCGATGGACGGCGGCGACGGCGAATGGGCGCAGCGCAATTGGCGCGTGGCCCTGGCCGTGGCCTTCGCCGCGATCATGAGCCTGGCCATCGCCTGGCAACTGGGCTTCTTCCGTTCCGGCCTCCAGGTGGACACGCGCGACCTGGGCGAGGGCGGCTCGGCGTCGTACTTCGTCTTTGGCCCCGGCGCGTGGCTGGGCTTCTCGGCCCTCTACGTGCTGGTGCTGGGCTTCACCGTGCGGCCGAGCCTGCCGCCGGGCAGCCCGCGTTGGACGGCCGCGGCGACGCTGGGCCTGCTGGCGGCCAACGCCATGCTGCTGCTGCTCAGCGCCCAGGCGCGCCCTCTCGTTGGCGAAACGACGTTGTGGCTGCCGCTGATCTTCGCCGGGCTGCTGCTGCTCTTTCTGCCGCCGCGCCTGGTCTACATCGCCCGCGGGCCGGGCTTTCCCTCATCGGCGGGCTACGTCACGCTGGGGCTGTTCCTCATGCTCGTCGGGGCTTATGCTCTGGCCGTCATCACGGCCTAGAGAGAAAAGAATCTCACGCAAAGACGCAAAGAACGCCAAGCTTAAGCAGCTTGGCGTACTTTGCGTCTTTGCGTGAGATTCTTCCTACTTTGAGCGGGCGAAGCGCAGGGCGGGGCGGCGGGCGAGGTCGGCGCGGTGGGTATAGGCCAGCAGCGCCAGTTGGCCAGTGGTGACGGCGATGAGCAGCCGGTCGGGCCGGAAAGCGAGCAGATAGACCAGAACGGTCAGCAACGCCAGAACCACCGCCCAGCCGTTGGGCCGCAGCAGCCGCAGATAGAGGATGACCGACGCCACCGCCACTAGCGGCGTCGTCCAAATGGTCAGCCCAATCATGACCCCGAACACCGGCGCAATGGCCTTGCCCCCTTTGCCGCCCAGGAAGGGCGAGAAGGCGTGGCCCAGCGGCGGGGCCATGGCGATGAGGGCCATAGGCCAGCCGCGCCAGCCGAAGATCTGGTAGGCCAACCCCACCGGCGCGGCGGCCTTGCTAATATCAAGCGCCATCGCCAGGACGAACCAGCCCGGCCCGGCCACGCGCAATACGTTGGTCGAACCGGGGTTGGCGTCGCCCACTTCACGGATGTCGCGCCGCGCCGCCAGACGGCCGACCCACACCGAAATCGGCAGCGCGCCGGCGAAGAAGGCGAGAGTGGCCCAGAGGAGTTGGGGAAGCATTGTCAGTGTTCAGTAGGTCAGTATTCAGTATTCAGTAGGTCAGTAGGTCAGTAGGTCAGGATGACGTTACGGCTGACCTGACCTACCGGCCTCTACTTGATCATCTTAAGCAGCCGCGCCTCCACCTCGTGGACTTCCAGCCCGGCGTGGCGGCCGGTGTCTTCAAAGAGGACGCGGCCGGTGGGGCGGTCGGTCAGGCGGACGTGGGCCGTGGCCGACAGCGACTCGGCCACGCGCTTGCCCATCTCGAACGTGTCCGGCCCTTTCAGCAGGCCGAAGGTGCTATCCCCACCCTGGGTGACAAACATCTCCAGCCGGTGGTCGCGGTTGCCGACGACCCACTCGATGGTGTGCTCAGTGACGGCCAGCCGCTCCGTCTTCGCGCCGGTGTAGGTGGCGAAGCGGTAGAGGCGGCCGTCGTGCCACAGGCCGATGATGAAGCCGGGGAAGGCGGTGCGCACCCAGGGGATGATGGCGATGGAGGCGGTCAGGCTCGTGCCGGGCGACTGGTCGAAGTGGTTGGTCTGCAACCAGATCCACGCTTCGGGAAAGCCCCGCCCCCAATCCTTCTCGATGTAGCCCCGGCCGCCGCTGAAGTCGATCTCCTGCCCGTCGATGGTCAGCGCGCCGTAGATGGTGTGGTCGAGGCTGAGGACGCCGTGGTAGCACTCCATGAACGGCACCCAGGCGTACCAGCCCATGATACCCGGCGCGGTCAGCGTGACCGGCCAGGGCGACAGGCCGCCGAAACGCAGCGTGCCGGCCACCTGCTGCTCCGGCCGGTCGATGAGCAGGGTCATCTCGTTGTGCGTGAAGCGGTTGGGGCCGACGTGGACTTCGAAGCGGTCTTCGGCGGCCCAGAACGCCTCGACGGGGTACTCGTTGTAGTGGGCGGCGGCTCGCTCGCCGTCGTTGACCTGGACGAACGAGTGCGGCCGGCCGCTCCAGAAGATGCCGGGGATGAAGGCCAAGCGATGGCGCGCGGTGGCGTCGACGACCTTGAAGTACCAGCCCTCGAAGAAGGGCGGCCGTTGACCATGCAGCCGCCCATGATAGCGCGCCGGGTGCAGCGTGTTGCGCAGGAAGCGTAGCATGTGGTCCCGGCGGAAAGGAACCACAGATTACACAGATTTCACAGATTAGAAGATCTAATCTGTGAAATCTGTGTAATCTGTGGTTTCTTCCTCTTTATCCGGCCGTCTCGCCTTTGAAGAGGGCGGAGAGGTCGAGCGAGGGCGCTTTGGTCTGGCTGGCCAGCGAGACGTAGGCCCGGGCCAATGAGTCCTTGGCCGCGCCCAGCACCGTGCTGACCAGCCCCAGGGCGCGGGCCAGTTCGTCGGGCGGCACGTTGACGACGATGTGGTTCCAGATCGCCTCTTCCAGGACGTTGATGGCGATCTGCACCTCGCGGATGGCATAGCCGGCATGGAAGCGGTCGTCGGCCACCTCGGCCATGTACTCCATCACCGGCACCAGGTTGCGGTCGGCGATGCCCTGGGCGGTCAACTGGAACAGCCGGGCCAGCCGCTCCTGCCCCACGGCGTGGCCCGCCTCGGAATAGTGGGCCAGTTGCGAGCGCGTCAGCGCCGCGCTGGCCTCGGCGACGATCTGGTCGCCGTCGCGGGTGAGTAGTTCTTGTAGGTCCATAGTTGTCAGTGGGTCAGTGGGTCAGTAGGTCAGTAGGTCAGTAGTCAGTGGTTGCGTCATGTGCCACTGACATACTGACCTACTGACTCACTGACCTACTGACTACTCCTGGATAATCGTGATGACCGTCTTAATATCGGCCGCCTTGTGCAGCATGGCGTGGACAGAGCAGTAGTTCTCGACCGACAGCTCAACGGCGCGGGCCACGGCCGCGGGATCGATGCCCACGCCGCGGACGACGTACTCGATGGTGAAGGCGGTGAACACCTTGGGATGGTCGGTCGAACGGTCGCCGTGGACGCGCAACTCGAAGCCGGTCACGTTCTGGCGTTTCTTGCGCAGGATGGAGATGACGTCCATGCCGGTGCAGCCGCCGAGGCTGACGAGCAGCAGTTCCATCGGGCTGGCCCCCTGCCGCTGGCCCGTCTCCGGCTGGCTATCCATGTGGACGACCATGCCGCTGGGCGGCACGGCCATAAAGTGCATTCCATCCTGTAGCGTAATCGTCGCGTCCATTTGTGTCAGGCTCCCGTGCTGTGTTGAGTTGGATTGAATTTACCCATAATCGCGCGCGGGCGTCAAGAAGAGAGCTCACGCAAAGGCGCTAAGGGGCAAAGGCGCAAAGATAGAGAAGATCTCACGCAAAGACGCAAAGTACGCCAAGCTAAGAAAGCTTCTTAAGCTTGGCGTACTTTGCGTCTTTGCGTGAGATCTTCTTAGCGTTCTTTGCCCCTTAGCGCCTTTGCGTGAGCTATTCCTCTCGATAGACCCGTGGCACGCGGGTGTTGATGTTGGTCAGGATTTCCCACGGCACCGTGCCGGCCCAATCGGCCAGTTCCTCGACGGTGACGGCCGCCCCGCCCTCCACCTCGCCCAGCAGGATCACCTCGTCGCCGTTGTAGGCCGTCTGCCACTCGATGTTGACCATGAACTGATCCATGCAGACGTTGCCGACGACGGGGTAGCGCCGGCCGCGGATGATGACCTCGGCCCGGTTGGACAGGGCGCGGAAGTAGCCGTCGCCATAGCCGACGGGCACGGTGACCAGGCGCACCGGGTGGTCGCTCTGCCAGGTGGAGCCGTAGCTGACCGGGTGGTGGGGCTGGACGACCTTGAAGTAGACGACGCGCGACTTCCAACTGAGCGCCGGCCGGACGGGGATTGCCCGCGGCACGGCCGCCGACGGGTAGACGCCATAGAGCAGCAGCCCGGCGCGCACCATGTCGAAGTGGGCGGCGGGGAAGCGGGCCAGGGCGGCGCTGTTGGCCATGTGGCGCAGCGGCGGCGGGGGCAGGCCGCGGCGGGCGTAGAACTCCAGCACGCCGTGGAAGCGGTCGAGTTGGAGTTGGGAGTAGGCCGGGTCGGCGGCGTCGGCGTTGGCGAAGTGGGAGAAGATGCCCTCGACCTCGAAGTGGGTGCAGGCCAGCGACGCTTCTAATAGTGCTTCCGCACTATAGTAGTGGACGCCGATGCGCTCCATGCCGGTGTCGATCTTCAGGTGAACCTTGGCCCGCACACCCATCGCCCGCGCCGCGGCCTCGATCTGGCCCAGCTTCTCGATGGACGAGGCGGTCAGCGTCAGGTCATGGGCCAGGAACAGCGGCACCTGATTGCCGATGATGCCGCCCAGCACCAGGATGGGCGTCGTCACCCCCGCCTCGCGCAGCAGGATGCCCTCCTCCAGAAAGGCCACGCCCAGATAGGGCGCGCCCAGCGACTGCAAATGCCGCGCCACCTCGACCAGGCCGTGGCCGTAGGCGTTGGCCTTGAGGATGGGCATGACCGCCGCGGGGGAGACGTGGCGTTGGAGGGCGTGGTAGTTGGCGGTTAGGCGGGAGAGGTCAATCTCGACTTGCGTCGGGCGGAGAACCTCGACCGAGTTAGAAATGGTTGGATAGTTGATCATGGGATGAGATCAACTATCCCATGAGTCACGGTCCTCGCGCAAGTACTGATCGACTTCTGCGGCTGATTTGAACAACTGGTGACCTGGAAGCGAATTGAGGATGTCGATGGCTGATTGATAAGGCTCATCTGGTTTGGGTTGAAGCAAGATCAAAACCTCAACTGTCTGTCCAGGTAGGAGCAAAGGATGCGTGATAACAACCTGCCCACCTGGTTCAACAGTTACAGTTGTGCGGATGGCCTTTTGCAGCATGATAACTAGATTCCTGTGCTAACGCGAGCAACTAACACTTGGAGGGGCCGGGTCGTTAGTATTACAAATTACTCCGTTAGGTCCAACTACTAAAACATCGATCATGGAACACCCATCACCATCTGAGCATGTGCCCGGTCTCCGTTGCTGTGCGGCCAAGGCATCAGCTAAAGGCTTCCACTCGCTCAAATGGAATGCCCCGTGCCAATTCCAGCCAGGATTTAATCTGGTCACATTGTAAGTTGCTGACGGCAGAAGTATAACAACAGAGACTCGGTCTCCGCCACCAGGCAAACCAATCCCTTTAACCTCAATAGTGCCGGCTGTGACTGCATGCACTTCCCCATCGTTGACTACAATTTCCAATGAGGTGCTTGGTGGAATTGGGATGTTATACTCAGACAGGAAGTTCCCCGGGAAGTTCACGATTTCCTGGCTCGGATCAAAAGTTGGCGTTGGCTCGGGAGGTTTAGCGATGTACTTTGTCCTGCAACAGCGGTTTGAGTAGCCTGTAATTCCCGTTGTCTAGTCTCAATAGCTTGTCGTGTGGCTTCAAGGCGCCCCGCCTCTTCAGCAAGAACTGTTGCTGTTGGTATCAACTCGCTATCAGCTAGTGATGGGGTGCCTACTTGTTGCTCTTGTGTGTCTGAAAGAGCAGCCATAACTGTCAGCTGCTCAATTGCAACGGCAAGTTGTTCTCGTCCAACGTCTATGCCCTCATCAATCAAAGCTATTTGAATTGCCTGGTTGTTGAGATGAGTTTCTATCGCTGCTAAGTCCGATCGACTTGACATAATCTGCCAAGCTAAGGCTGCAATAGCTACCCACAAGGCTATAAGATTAACAATGCAACCAATACGATTATCACGACTTGTTGATTGGGAAGTGAGCTGCGACATTGTTATATACACCATTACAGCGCTACGCTGGTCACTTGCCTACTATGTTTTGTTGGAAGCTTCACGATTTGAATAGAGGAAACGGCTCATTAAGAGCGTAAGGGACAACAGTCACCAAACTATTTCGGCCCTATAAATTAGCTCAGCACTATCCTTAAAGCAGGCAGAAAGTAACGCTAAATAAAGTATAAGGTGCTCGCATATACAGGCGCGTTACAAAGACGTTAATTTGAGTTAGGATCGCCCAACGAGATCATCCAGAACAACACCCAGCGCAACGGCAATACCCTGAAGCACATCCATCGTCCCGTCTCGCTTGCCCGACTCCAGTTGCGACAAGTACGACGCGCTGATGCCCGCCCTTGTCGCTAATTCGCTCTGACTCATTCCACGATGCTCGCGCCAGATCCGAATTGGGTTCCCGCCGTCAAGAAGCGCGTAGACTACCTCAGCCGGAACCAGTTCCTCGCCCGCAGCGATCCGCTCCATCGCCTCATCGTAGTCACGAACATCGGCCAGCATCTCAGCATCTTCAACCAAGCGCAAGTATACGTCATAGGGAAGCACAGCGTACTCAGGCTGCCCTTCTTTCAAAATTAGCTGCACACTCATCGGTACACTTCTCCACGTGGGGCGATCTTAACCACCAAAATTACCAATTCGTCACCCCGAATTTCGTAGATCACACGCCAGTCGCCAACGCGTAGCCGGTAGCCAGGACGGTTTTGAAGCTTTGTCACGTTGTTATGGTGTGCATAGGGGTCGTCTGACACAACGGTCAGCTTCTCACGAATTCTAGCCGCTAACGGCCTTGGAAGACTTAACAGCGATCGCTGAGCTTCCTTTGAAAACAGGACTCGGTACATTGATAGCACCTATATTAGCACATTGCCACGTATTTATCTAGCTCTAAATAGCAATTCGCAAATACCGTGTGAGTTATTGCTACTCCTCCATTGTTGCCGCGTGAACCATCGCCGCTAAACTCCTCTCCACATCCTCCTCCGTCGTCGCCCACGACGACACACTAATCCGCATCGCCGCCCGCCCCTGCCACACCGTCGGGCCGGCCCAGCAGGTGCCGTCGGCCTGGATGGCGGCCACGACCCGCGCCGTCTTCTCGGCGTCGCCGAACGTGACGACGACCTGATTGAGCACGACGTCATTCAGCACTTCGTAGCCGGCGGCACTTAGCCCTTCGGCAAAGCGCCGGGCATGGCGACGGGTGCGCTCGATCAGGTCGATGACTCCCTCGCGGCCCAGCGCCCGCAGCGCCGCCCACACCTCCACCCCTCGCGCCCGCCGCGATAGCTCCGGCGCGAAGTCCGACGGGTTGCGGATGAGGCTGTCGGTCGGCAGATAGTCGGCGGTAATGGCCATCGCCGCCCGCAGCGCGTCGGCGTCGCGGACAATGGCCAGGCCGCTGTCGTAGGGCGTGTTGAGCCACTTGTGGAAATCGGTGGCCCATGAGTCGGCCCCGGCCAGCCCGACCGTAAGCTCCGCCAGCGCCGGCACGGCCGCCGCCCACAGCCCGAACGCGCCATCGACGTGGACCCAGGCATCGGCGGCGTGGGCCCAGTCGCAAATGGCCGGCAGCGGGTCATAAGCGCCGGAGTGGAGATTGCCCGCCTGGGCGCAGACGATGGTCGGGCCGGACAGCCGCGGCAGCGCGTCGGCCCGCAGCCGCCCCTGCCGGTCGGCCGGCACGCGCACCACCCGCTTGCGCCCCAGCCCCACCAGCCCCAGCGCCTTGAACAGCGTCGAGTGGGCCTCCTCGCCGACGACGACCGTCACCGGCGGCGCGCCAATCAGCCCATCGGCCTCCACGTCCCAGCCGGCGCGGGCCAACACGCCGTGGCGCGCCGCGGCCAGGGCGGTGAAGTTGGCCACCGTCGCCCCGGTGACGAAGCCGCCGCCGCACGTCGGCGGCAGGCCGAATAGCTCCAACAGCCAGCCCAGCGCCACCCGCTCCAGTTGGGCCGTAGCCGGGGTGACGTTGTAGAGGGCCGAGTTCTGGTCCCACGCCCCGGCCAGCCAGTTAGCGGCCAGCGCCACCGGCAGCGAGCCGCCGATGATGAAGCCGAAGAAGCGCGGCCCGGCCATGGCCATCGTCGCCGGGGAGCAGACCTCGTCCAGTTGGCGGATGACGTCTTCGGGCGGCGTCGGCCGCTCCGGCAGCGGCTCGTCCAGCACACTCAGCCCGGCCACGGCCGCGGCCGATGGGGCAACCGGGCGCTCCGGCAAACCCTCTAGATAGGCAATCGCTCGTTCGGCGGTCAACTCCAGTAATTCACGCATTGCTAACTCTCCTATGAGACTACGCTCGATTAGGTGAACTCAGAAAGGATAACATGAATATCGCGCCAAGCTGTGTCGCAAGTTACGTTCATTCATGTGCGCCATTCTTCCGCTTGACGCCACCCCCCTACCCACTACAATAGAGTCGTCGTTGCCAACGCAATAAGACGCACACGGCCGCCCGGGAGAGCACTCCCCACGGAGTCGCCGAAGGGGCAAGCGAACGAGAAGACTCGTTTGGGAATCTCTCAGGCACAAGGGACCGAGCGGCCGGGTTTCTTCTGGAAAGCGATTGGTCATGTGGCACAGGATTCTTATCCTGTGCGCCAAGACACAGGATAAGAATCCTGTGCCACATGACCACCACCGAAGGGGCAAGCGGACGAGCACACTCGTCGCCGTGAATCTCTCAGGTCCATGACAGAGGACACCGGCAAGATCGACCTGAACCCCAGGCGGCCTTGCCCGGTGTCCTCTTTTCGCTTGGCCGGCACACAACCAGGTCACAACAGTCCATTGAAGGAGAATTGAAATGGCTCACAAAGTAATGCACGACCGCCGCTACGCCCGCACTGACGAGTGGCTACAGATTGACGGCTCCTACGCCCTTGTTGGCCTCAGTGACTATGCGCAGGACTCGCTGTCCGACATCGTCTACGTCGAGTTGCCCAGCGTCGGCGACAAGTTCGACCAGGGGCAGGCGTTCGGCGTGGTCGAGTCGGTCAAGGCCGCGTCCGACCTGCTGATGCCCGTCGCCGGCGAAGTGACCGAGGTCAACGACAGCGTTGTCGACTCGCCCGAATCGCTCAACAGCGATCCTTTCGGCAACTGGCTGGTCAAAATCCTCATCAGCGACGTCGGCCAACTGCAAGACCTGATGGACGCCGACGCCTACACGCAATACCTGGATACCCGCGAACACTAGGCAATTGGGAATTGCGAATTGGGAATGAAGAAAAGAGGGCCATGTCGCGCTCTTTTCATTCCTAATTCCTAATTCGTCATTCCTAATTCACTCTCCCTCGGAGACCCATATGACCACACTCTCCCCCCGCGCCAACTGGCAGGACATCATCGAGGCCCACGACGAAAAGCAGAGCGACAACGGCGCGCCGCAACTGAGCAACCGCGATCTGCTCATGCCCGCCGACCGCTTCGTCAAGCGCCACATCGGCCCGCGCAGCCACGACGTCACCCACATGCTGCGCGTCGTCGGGGCCAACTCGCTCGAAGAACTCATGGCCCAGGCCGTGCCCGAAGCCATCCGCATGGACGGCTACCTCCACCTCGACCCGCCGCGTAGCGAGCAGGCCGTGCTGGACGAACTGCGCGAACTGGCCGGCCGCAACAAGGTCTACCGCTCCTACATCGGCATGGGCTACTACGACACCATCATGCCGCCCGTCATCCAGCGCAACGTGCTGGAGAACCCCGGCTGGTACACCGCCTACACCCCCTACCAGCCCGAAATCTCCCAGGGCCGGCTGGAGGCGCTGATCAACTTCCAGACGATGGTCACCGACCTGACCGGCATGGAGATCGCCAACGCCTCGCTGCTGGACGAGGGCACGGCGGCGGCCGAGGCCATGACCCTCTGCCAGCGCGCCCGGCCGCGCAACTCCCACGCCAACGTCTTCTTCGTCTCCGAACTCGTCCACCCGCAGACCATCGCCGTCATCCGCACCCGCGCCGAACCGCTGGGCATCAAGGTCGTCGTCGGCTCTCACGAGGAGTACGACTTCGCCGAGCCGACCTTCGGCGTGCTGGTGCAGTACCCGGCCACCAACGGCGACATCCACGACTACCGCGCCTTCGCCGAGAAATCCCACGCCGCCGGCGCGCTGGTCGTCGCCGCCACCGACCTGCTGGCTCTGGTGCTCTTAACCCCGCCGGGCGAGTGGGGGGCCGACGTGGCGTCTGGGCAGCAGCCAGCGCTTCGGCGTGCCGATGGGCTACGGCGGGCCGCACGCCGCCTTCTTCGCCACCAAGGACGAGCACAAGCGCATCATGGCCGGCCGCCTGTGCGGCGTGTCGGTCGATGCCAACGGCAAGAAGGGCTACCGGCTGACGCTGACCACCCGCGAGCAGCACATCCGCCGCGAGAAGGCCACCAGCAACATCTGCACGGCGCAGGTGCTGCTGGCCGTCATCGCCGCCATGTACGCCACCTACCACGGCCCCGTCGGCCTGCGGCGCATCGCCACGCGCGTGCGGCTGCTGACCGGCGTGCTGGCCGCGGGCCTGCGCCAGATGGGCTACCAGGTCAACGCCGGTTCGGCCGACGTCTTCGACACCCTGACCGTCAACCGCGGCCGGCGCAACCTGGCCCAGATTCGCGGCGCGGCCGAGGGCAACGGCATCAACCTGCGCTACACCGGCGACACCGGCGTGGGCATCTCGCTCGATGAGGCCGTGACCGTCGAAGAGTTGGAGAAGCTATTGGCCGTCTTCGGCGCGGCGGCGGGCGAGATCGACATCGAGGCCCTGGCCGACGAGGTTCGCCTCGACTACGACGCGCCGTTCCAGCGCCGCAGCGACTTCCTGACCCACCCCGTCTTCAACAGCTACCTGTCGGAGACGGAGATGATGCGCTACATCAAGCGGCTGGAGAACCGCGACATCTCGCTGGTGCACTCGATGATCCCCCTCGGCTCGTGCACGATGAAGCTCAACGCCGCGGCCGAGATGCTGTCCATCACCCTGCCCGGCTTCGCCCACCTGCACCCGTTCGCGCCGCTGGATCAGGCCCAGGGGTACGCCGAACTGTTCCGCCGGCTGGAGAAGTGGCTGACGGAGATCACCGGCTTCGCCGGCTGCTCCTTGCAACCCAACTCCGGGGCGCAGGGCGAGTACACCGGCATGTTGACCATCCGCGCCTACCAGATCGCCCGCGGCCAGGGCGACCGCCACGTCTGCCTCATCCCGGCCAGCGCCCACGGCACGAACCCGGCCAGCGCGGCGCTGGCGGGCATGGAAGTCGTCGTCGTGGCCACCGATGACCACGGCAACGTCGACGTGGACGACCTGCGGGCCAAGGCCGAGCAGCACCGCGACCGGCTGGCGGCGCTGATGATCACCTACCCCTCGACCCACGGCGTCTATGAGCAGACCATCCGCGACATCTGCAAGATCGTCCACGACAACGGCGGCCAGGTCTACATGGACGGGGCCAACATGAACGCCCTGGTCGGCGTGGCCCGGCCGGGCGACTTCGGGCCGGACGTGCTGCACCTGAACCTGCACAAGACGTTCACCATCCCCCACGGCGGCGGCGGCCCCGGCGTCGGCCCCATCTGCGTGGCCGAGCACCTGACGCCCTACCTGCCCAACCACCCGGTTGTGCCCGGCGTGGGCGGCGAAGAGGCGCTGGGCACGGTCTCGGCCGCCCCCTGGGGCAGCGCCATGATCCTGCCCATCCCCTACGCCTACATCGCCATGATGGGCGAGTGGGGCTTGCAGGTGGCCACCGAGATCGCCATCCTGAACGCCAACTACATCGCCGAGAAGCTGGAGCCGCACTACCCGGTGCTCTACCGCGGCGTCAACGGCCGCGTGGCCCACGAGTGCATCGTCGACCCGCGCCACCTGAAGGACACCGCCGGCGTGACGGCCGAGGACATCACCAAGCGGCTGATGGACTTCGGCTTCCACGCGCCGACGCTGTCGTTCCCGGTGCCGGGCACGCTGATGATCGAGCCGACGGAGAGCGAGTCGCTGGCCGAACTGGATCGGTTCATTGACGCCATGATCAAGATTCGCGAAGAGATTCGCGAGATCGAGGAAGGGCGCATGGATCACGACAACAACCCGCTGAAGCACGCCCCGCACACGGCCGAAGTCGTCACCGCCGCCGAATGGGACCGCCCCTACAGCCGCGAACAGGCCGCCTACCCGGCCGAGTGGGTGCGGCGCGGCAAGGTCTGGCCGTTCAGCAGCCGGATTGACAACGTGTATGGGGATCGGAATCTGTTTTGTGTTTGTATTCCGATTGAGGAGTATGCGTAACGAAGGGCGGGCGCCACCCCCCCCTTCTTTTGTGATTGTGAGATCTTAAGAGTGAGGTGTCTGTTTGGCGATGTTGCAGCGCGTGAAAAAAGCCTTTGGCCCAACGCTGCCGCCCGATACGGATGCGGTCATTGACGACGTCCTGGCGAGCGATCTGCGCGATTACTTGCGTGGCGAGACGGGCCTGGCAACGTCGGGTAGCATCCAAATCTGGTACGAGAGCATCCTGCCGGAAGGGACGCCGCAGGGCAGCATCCTGCTGCTCATGGGCATGGGCGGCGACTGCCTGATGTGGCCGCCTAGCTTTGTTCGGACGTTGGTCGACGCCGGCTATCACGTCATTCGCTATGACCACCGGGGCACGGGGATGTCGGACTGGGTGAAGGGCTGGTCAAGACAACAGCCCTATACCCTCGCTGATATGGCTGGGGATGCCATTGCCGTTCTAAATGCAACACAGACAGGACGGGCGCACCTTGTCGGCTTGTCGATGGGGGGCATGGTGGCGCAAGAAGCCGCCATTCAGGCCCCCGACCGTGTCGCCTCGCTGACGCTCATGATGACGTCGGGCCACGTTGACGATCCCGACCTGCCCCAAACGTCGTCGCGGTACTTCATTGATAGCCTGAGCAAGGGCTTACCGTTGCTGAAATACAGGCTCAAAGGTGGGGAGCGAAACCTGATCAAGGAGCGCATCGCCAAGCAAATCGCGTTCCTCGGCACCGAAGGCCTGGACGTGCAGGCGTTGGCTGAGGTGGTGACGTACGATCTGCGCCACCGTCGCGGCATCAACCTTCAGGCCATGCGGCAACATCTGACGGCGATCTCTAACTCCGGCTCACGCTATGAGAGGTTGAGTACGCTTAATGTCCCGACGCTGGTGATTCATGGCACGGACGATCTGTTGATACCACTCGAGCACGCCAAAAAGTTAGTGGCGACTATTCCTGACGCTGAGGGGGTGTGGCTGGACGGCGTTGGGCATGCGTTTCCTATGGCGGAGATGGCGAAGGTGATAGAGCGTATCTTGCTGCACGTGGCAACGTCGACAACGACGGCGGAGAGAGACCTCGCAAGGCTAATGTAGAGATTCTAACAGTCGAGGGCATGGTCGTTTAGCAGTTGGATGGAAAAGGTGTACAGCGACTTTAAACTTTCGATTGGTGAGCACGCGTAGTCGGCCATTGTGCATGTAAATGAGATGTAAGCGCCGGATCGACAAGCTGGCAAACTGTCCGCCAGCAAGACTCCAAAATAGGTAATAACAATGAACCCGATCGAACAATTCCCCTTCGGCCGCACCGCCCACCCCAGCACCCGCCTCCTCCTCGGCGCGGCCGCCTTCTCCGACGTAACACAAGCCGAAGCCGACGCCACCATGGACGTGGCCCTCAGCTACGGCATCAACCACGTCGACACCGCCGCCAGCTACGGCGACGCCGAGTTGCGGCTGGGCGATTGGATCCGGCGCAACGGCCGGCCGTTCTTCCTGGCGACCAAGACGGGCCAGCGCACCGCCGGCCCCGCGCTGGAGGAGATTCGCCGCTCGCTGGAGCGGCTACAGGTCGATCAGGTTGACCTGATCCAGCTTCACCACCTGGTCGATCCGCAGGAGTGGGAAGTCGCCCTCGGCCCGGGTGGCGCGCTGGAGGCGGCGATTGCGGCGCGGGAGGAAGGGCTGGTGCGCTACATCGGCATCACCGGCCACGGCTGGACGGTGGCCGCGACCCACCGGCGGGCGCTGGAGCGCTTCGACTTCGACTCGGTGCTGCTGCCCTACAGCTACACCATGATGCAGAACGAGGCCTATCGCGCCGACTTCGAGGCGCTGTACGCCGTTTGCCGCGAGCGCAACGTGGCCATCCAGACGATCAAGTCCATCGTCCACACCCCCTGGGGCCACGAGCCGCACACGCGGGCCACGTGGTACAAGCCGCTGGAAGACCAGGAGGCGATTGATACGGCGGTGCAATGGGTTCTCGGCCGGCCGCACCTCTTCATCAACACCGTCGGCGACATCCACGTCCTGCCCCGCGTGCTGGACGCGGCGGCGCGCTATACCGGGCCAATCGCCGACGAAGCCATGCGCGCCCAGGTGGAGCGGCTGGAGATGCGGCCGCTGTTTGAAAGTTAAGACCTCTGAGGTTGGCGGCCAACCTCAGGGGTCTTCTCGTTTCCATCCCCGGCCGCCCTGGGCTACAATCATGCCAATCAACGGAGAAGCCCAGTATGGTCTACGAATCCCGCCACCCGCTTGTCAAGCACAAGCTGACCCTGATGCGCAACAGCGCCACCAAACCGAAGAAGTTCCGCGAACTGATCCGCGAAATCTCCCTGCTCCTGTGCTATGAGGCCACGACCGACCTGACGACCCAACCATTGGCCGTGGACACGCCCATGGGCCGCGCCGAGGGGGTGGAGATCAAGCACAAGGTCGGCCTGGTTCCCGTGCTGCGCGCCGGGCTGGGCATGGTCGAGGGTATCTGGGAGATGATGCCCGGCGCGGAGGTGTGGCACATCGGCCTCTACCGCGACGAGCGCACGCTGAAGCCCGTCTCCTACTACAACAAGCTGCCGACCATGCCCACGGTGCAGGTCTGCCTGGTGCTCGACCCGATGCTGGCCACCGGCGGCTCGGCCGTGGCCACGGTTGACATCCTCAAGAAGTGGGGCGCGGAGCGGATCAAGTTCGTCGGCATCCTGGCCGCGCCGGAGGGCATCGCCCGGCTACAGGGGGCGCACCCCGACGTGGACATCCACGTCGCCCACGTGGACGAACGGCTCAACGACATCGGCTACATCGTCCCCGGCCTGGGCGACGCCGGCGACCGGCAGTTCGGCACGGGGTAGCATGGTCTACCTCATCGTCGCCCTGGCGTCGGCCGTCGCCGCCCTCGTCGCCACGCCTCTCGCTTCCCGTCTGTCCTTTCGGCTGGGCATCGTCGCCGAGCCGGGCGGCCGTCGGCTGCACCACGGCCGCATCCCCAAGCTGGGCGGGCTGGCCGTGGCCGTTGGCTGGGCCGCCGGCGTGGCCCTGACCTACGCGCTGCTGCCGCCCGATAATCCCGACGACGCCCTGCGGCTGCGCGGCGTGGTGCTGGGCAGTCTGGTGGTGGTCATCGGTGGGCTGCTGGACGACCGCTACGATCTGCCGCCCTGGGCGCAACTGCTCATCCAACTGCTCGGCGCGCTGGTGGCCATCGCCCACATCATCTTCATCGAGGTCTTCACCAACCCCCTGCCCGGCGCGACGCTATGGCAGGCGCTGCCGCTGTTCAGCGTCGAGGGGCAACTGGTGGCGATCTGGCGTCCGCTGGCCCTGCTGTTCACGACGTTCTGGATCATCGGCATGATCAACGCCATCAACTTCCTCGACGGGCTGGACGGGCTGGCCGCCGGAGTGTGCCTCATCGCCGCGGCCTTCTTCGCCTACCACAGTTGGCGCTTGCAGCAGACGACCGTGCCCCTGTTCCCGCTGGCCCTGGCCGGGGCGCTGCTGGGCTTCCTGCCGTTCAACTTCTCGCCGGCGCGCATCTTCCTCGGCTCGGCCGGGGCCTACTTCCTGGGCTACCAGGTGGCGACGCTGTCGATTCTGGCCCCGGCCAAGCTGTCCACGGCGCTGCTGGTGCTGGCCGTGCCCATCATCGACGTGGCCTGGCAGATCGTCTCGCGCCTGCGCCACGGCCGCCACCCGATGAGCGGCGACCGCGGCCACCTGCACTTCCGCCTGTCCGACAGCGGCCTGCCCACGCCGCGCATCGTCCTGGGCTACTACGGCGTGGCCCTGGTGTTTGGGCTGGCGGCCGTGCTGGTCGCCTCGCCGCTGCTGAAGCTGGCCCTGCTGGCGGGGCTGGCCGTGGGCGTGCTGGCCCTGCTGCTGCGCCTCAGCCACACGTGAGATTATTCTGCGCCCGCTTGAATCGCCGCCCGCCGGGTGTTACACTCCCTGTCATCATGGAAGAACAAGACATCATGCGCGAACAGGCGCAAATTCTGACCGACCGCGCCCAGCGCCACCAGATGCACGGCGAACTGGGCGACGCCATCGCCCTCTACCGGCGCTCGCTGGCCGTCTACCCCACGCCGGAGGCCCACACCTTCCTCGGCTGGGCCTACAGCCTGATGGACCGCTACGACGAGGCCATCGCCGAGTGCGAGAAGGCCATCGCCCTCGACCCGACCTTCGGCAACCCGTACAACGACATCGGCGCTTACCTGATCGAGATGGATCGCTACGAGGAGGCCGTGCCCTGGCTGGAGCGGGCCACGGCCGCGCCGCGCTACGACACGCCGCAGTTCCCCTACGTCAATCTCGGCCGCGCCTACGAAGAGCTAAACCAGCCCTACCGCGCCCTGGCCTGCTACGACCGCGCTCTCGGCATCGCCCCGCTCTATCTGCCGGCCACGTGGGCCAAGTGGCTGCTGCTCAGCCGCCTGAACTAGCCCGGCCGCGCCCATGCCCCGCGCCATCGGCCATCTGACCGTCGCCGCCGTCGGCCGGCTGCGCGAACCCCACTGGCAGGCGGCGCAGGACGAGTACGCCCGCCGCCTGCGTCGCTACACCGACTTCCAACTGGTCGAGGTCAAGGACGTGGTCGGCCGGGCGTTGCCCGACGCCGTGGCCGCGGCCCGCGAAGGGGAGCAACTGCTGGCCGCCGCGCCGCGTGGGGCGCGGCTGGTGCTGATGACGGCCGAAGGGCGGCAACATAGCAGCCCCGAACTGGCCGCCTGGCTACAGAATCAACTGGAGCAGTACGGCCAACTGGCCTTCCTCATCGGCGGCCCGGTCGGCTTCGACCCGGCCACCATCGCCGCCGCCCACGAGCGCCTGGCCCTCTCCCGCCTGACCCTACCCCACGAACTGGCCCGCGTGGTGCTGCTGGAACAGCTCTACCGGGCGTTCACGATTGTCCACGGGGAGCCGTACCACAAGTGAAGAGTGGTGAGTGGGTCAGTAGGTCAGTATTCAGTGGTCACTGCGCCACTGACCCACTGACCCACTGAACTACTGACCCACTGACATACTGCCCACTCCCCCAATCACCACCACATACTCCCCCCGCGCCTCCGCCCCGGCCAGCCCGGCGATGAGTTCCGACAGCGTGCCGCGGCGGACGGACTCGAATAGCTTGGTCAGTTCGTTGCAGATGGCCGCCGGCCGGTCGCCGTAGACGGCCAGGGCGTCGGCCAGGAAATCGGCCAGGCGATGGGGCGACTCGTAGAAGATCAGCGTGTGGGGCGAATCGCGGTCGACGGCCAGGAAGCTCTGCCGCTTGCCGCTCTTGCGCGGCGCGAAGCCGCGAAAGGTGAAGCTGTGCGACGGCAGGCCGGACAGGACGAGGGCCATGACCAGCGCCGACGCGCCGGGGATCATCGTCACCGGCAGGTCAAGCTCAATGGCCCGGCGGACGAGGGTGAAGCCGGGGTCGGCCACGCCCGGCGTGCCGGCGTTGGAGACGACGGCCACCGACTGCCCGGCCTGCAACAGGGCCATGATGCGCGGCCCGGCGCGGTCTTCGTTGTGCTCGTGGAAGGCGATCTGCGGCTTCTTGATGTCGAAGTGCTTCAGCAGCAGGCCCGTCTTGCGCGTGTCCTCGCTGGCCACGGCATCGACGGCGCGCAATACCTCCAGCGCCCGCAAGCTGATGTCGCCGAGGTTGCCGATGGGCGTCGCCACCAGGTAAAGCACGAAGACTCCGAAGAGAAGGAACCACAGATTACACAGATTTCACAGATTCCTAAGAAAATCTGTGAAATCTGTGTAATCGGTGGTTCTCTTCCTCTTTCTAGATTGGTTCGACCCACTCCATCGCCGCGCCCAGTTGGCGCATCGTCTCGACAAAGCCGGGAAAGCTGTCGGCCACGCAGGCCGCGTCGTGGATGATCGTCGGCTCCGTGGCCGCCAGCCCGGCCACGGCCAGAGCCATGCCCAGGCGGTGATCGTCGTGGCTGTCCACGCTGGCCCCCCTCAGGCGCGTCGGCCCGTGGACGGTGAAGCCATCCTCGTGCTCGTCGAGCTGGGCGCTCAGCCGGCGCAACTCGCCGACCAGCACGGCGATACGGTCTACTTCCTTGACCCGCAACTCGGCCGCGTCGCGCACGGTGCTGCGCCCGGCGGCCTGTGTGGCGGCCACGGCCCAGACCGGGAACTCGTCAATGGCCCGCACGACTGTCGGCCCATCCACGTCCACGGCGTGCAGTTCGGCAAAGCCCACGCTCAGATCGGCGGCCAGCTCGCCGCCGGTCATCTGCTGGTTGCCGACGCGCACGTCGGCGCCCATCGCCCGTAGCACTTGCAGCAGGCCGATGCGCGTCTCGTTGAGGCCCACGCCGCGAATGGTGATCTGCGAATGGGGCACAATGGCCGCCGCCACCAGCGGGAACGCGGCCGAGGAGAAGTCGCCGGGCACGGTCATATCGAGCGGCAGCAGGCGGCGACCGCCAAACGGTTCATCACTTAGCGTCACCCAGCCGTCCTGCGTCGTGACGACCGCGCCCATCGCCATCAGCATCCGCTCGGTGTGGTCGCGGGCTGGGCCGGGCTGGTGGACGCGCACTCCTTCGGCGGTATACAGCCCGGCCAGCAGCAGGGCGCTCTTCACCTGGGCGCTGGCTACGGGCAGGCGATAGGCCAGGCCATGCAGCGGCGCGGGACGCAGGTGCAGCGGCGCGTGGCCGTTGTCGGCCTTGATGTCGGCCCCCATCTGTTGCAGCGGCTCCGTCACCCGGCCCATCGGCCGCTTGCGCAACTGCTCGCTGCCGTCAAGCACCGACGGGAACGACTGCCCGGCCATGACCCCGGCCAGCAAGCGAATGGCGGTGCCGGCGTTGCGGCAGTTGAGCGGCCCGGCCGGCCGCCGCAGCCCGCGCAGGCCGCGGCCGTCGACGCGCAAGTCCCAGGAGTTAGGGTGATGCTCGTCCATTTCGACGCTGACGCCCAGGGCGCGCACGACCTCTAGCGTCGCCAGCGTATCGCCGGCGGGCAGCCAGTTGCGAATGACGCTGACGCCATCGGCCAGCGCGGCCAGCAGCACGGCGCGGTGGCTAATCGACTTGTCGCCCGGCACGGTAATCGCGCCCTGTAGCGGCGTGGTCTGGGAATGGACGATCAACTTGCTGGGTGACGACATTGCGCCTCGCTTAAATCGCCTTGCGCCGCGTCTGGGCCATGTGGGGCACGGTTTCAGCGCGGCTGTTAGGGCCTTTCACGCGCACCCGCTCGTGCCGGGCGCGCCGCTGCACGCCGTCGGGCGAGTGGCGTGGGTCGAGGCGGGCCACCGGCGGCCGTCCGGCCAGTTTGGCCTGCTCCAGCGCGTGATGGATGAAGAGCACGTTGTGGCGGCGCAGGAAGCCGGCGTCGCCGTCGGCGGCCTGGGCGGCACTCAGCTTGTCGGCCAGGTCGGCCATCTCGTCGGGCGGGATGTAGGCCGGCAGGGAGAAGAACTCCAGATGATCGTGGACGGGCACGAGGCGGCCGAGGATGATCGCTCCCAGCGGCGCGTCACCGTGGCCGGCCGGCTCGAAGACGTCGAACTCGCCGCCCGACGCCATCTCGCGCAGGCGCAGCGTCTGCCGCTCGTAGCCCAGCAGCTCGTAGCCGCTCATCGGCCCGGCAGCCACCCAGCGGTCGAGCAACTCGCGCCGCGGCGCGGGCATCCCTGCCCCCTGTTCGGCGCGGTAAAGCTCCACCAGACGCTCGCCGGAGGGTAAAACGTGATCGAAGGCCAGCCAGTCCAGGTAGCGCTCGGCCTCACTGGCGCTCATCAGGGGCAGCGTCTCGGCATTGTAGTAGTCGTTCCAGTAGTGCGCCGCGGCGGCGTCGGCCGTCTCATCGAAGCGCTCGCTCTCGGCGAACTCCAACAGGTCAACCCGCAACGCGCGGGCGGCGTCGGCCCAGGTGCGCTGCTCCTGTTCGGCGGCCAGGTCGGCGGCCATGTGGCACTGCTTATACTTCTTGCCGCTGCCGCAGTAGCAGGGATCGTTTCGGCCCGGTTTCTCCATAATCGTTTACTCCACAGGCATGACGCCCGGCCGGGCCGGGCGACATGCGAAATGACGAGGAATTGTACCAGATCGCCGCCGCGCCGCGCCGCAGGCAAGGCTTTCCTGGTTGCCAGCCGTCACTTTAAGACCTGCCCTACGCCGCCGGGCCGCCGCGCAGAGCGGCTACCTCCTGCGCCCGCTGCCGCAATCGGCGCGAGAGGACGCGGATGATGCCTCGCGCCACCTCGCTGCGGGTATCCAGCAACTCGAAGAACGGCTCGCCGTCGAGGCGCAGCAGCAGCGCGTCCGTCTCGGCCGTCACGCTGGCCATGCGCGGCTCCGGCTCCAGCAGGGCCATCTCGCCGAAGACCTCCGACTCGCCCAGGACGTTGAGCGTGTAGTCACCGTCGTGAACGCGCACCCGGCCGCTGACAACGATGTAGAGCGAGTCGCCCGACTCGCCCTTCTGAAAAACCGCCTGCCCGGCCGGCAACTCCACCTCGGTCAGCAGCCCGGCCACCTCGGCCAGCAACTCGTCGGGCGTTTCGGCAAATAGCTCGGCGTCCTTGAGAAGGATCACCTTTTCGATGGTGGTCAGCATAGGTCTCTCTCCGGTAGGCGGGGCGCCGGCCGCGGCCAGGCCGAGGCGGGCGGTCGTCCAGGCGGCCGTCTCGCGCAGGACGGGATCGGCGTCGGTCCGATAGCGGGCCAGCAGGTCGGGCAACTCCGGCGCGGTGCAAACCAGTTGCCCGACGGCAAAGAGTTGCACCGCCTGGAGCCAGCGGTTGGCGTAGCCGTTGCCCTGAGCCATGTCGGCCACGCGCGCTGTGGCCGGCAGCGCGGGCCGGTCGTAGGCCGCGCCCAGCCGTTGCAGTCGTTCCGCGGCCGGTAGCTCTTCCGACAGGGGCATGACCAGCGCCTTCAGATCGGCCGGCAGGCGCAGATCGAGGATTTCCAGGGCGTAGGCGCGGCGCGTATCCGAGGCGCGCCGGCCGCGGCCCAACGCCTCGCGCACGTCGCGCATGGCCGCCGGATCGAACAGGAACGACAGCAGCAGGTAGACGCGGTCGCGCGCGGCGGCGAACTGATCCGCCAGCACACGCCGCAGATAGGCCAACTCGGCCACGTCCAGGCAGTCGCGCAGCCCGGCCAGCAGCCAGGCGGCGTGGGCCGTCTCGGCGGCGATCTGGCGGCGCACGACGTCGGCCGCCGCGCCCGTGGCGCGATAGCCGGCGTGGGCCAGGGCCAGCAGCACTTCAGTGCGCACGGCGTCGCTGGGCCGGTCGAGCTGGCCGGCCAGCAGGGCCACGGCCCGCTTGCCGATGCGCCCGGCGGCCCGCGCCAGCCCGATGCCCATCTCCACGGGCAGTTCGGCCCGATCAAACGCGGCGCTCATCGTCGGCAAGGCCGCCTCGCCCCCGGCAACGAGCGCGCCGACGGCCGCCGTCTGCGTAGCCCGCCGCTCCAGAGCGGCCACGACCAGCGGCCACAAGTCGGCGCACGACGCATGGCCGGCGGCCGTCAGCGCCGCGCGGCGCACGTCGCTATCAGCGTCGTTCAGCAGCCGCGCCAACAGGGCGCAATCCTCCCCGGCCGCGGCTTCCAGAGCGCGAACGGCCAGCCGCCGCTCGGCGCGGTCGACCGAGGCGACCAGGGCGGCCAGCGCGGCATCAGCCTGCGCCCGCGCCGCCGGCGAGCCGTGGCGTCGCAGGCCGACCAGCGCCCCCAGGCGCGTCTCCGGCGCGGCGTCGCCCAGCCGGGCCAGCAGCGCCGCTTCGGCTTCCGGCCCGCCAACGGCGGCCAGCGCCCGCCAGGCCGCGCCGCGCGCCAGCGGGTCGGGGTCGTTCTCGGCCGCGGCGGCCACGGCAAGTGGATCACCTACGCCGCGGCGCTCGATGTGGCCCAGCGCCTCGCGCCGCACCACGGACGCGGGGTGGGCCAACAGGTCGGGCAGCGCCCCGGCCAGCGCCTCCGGCCGGCTCTCGGCCAGCAGCCCCAGAGCGTAGAGCGCCGGGCCGGGGCGCGGATTGCGTAGCGTCTCGGTCAGCACGCGGACGCTGTCGCTGTCGTCGAGGTTGACGGCCGCGCCGGTCAGTCGCCGCCGGGACAGCGCCGCCGTCAGCGCCCGCGGGTAAGCCCGCGCCGTCAGCCCGGCCACCACCAGCCAGGCGACGAGGATGGCCAGCAAGACGAAGCCCAGATGGACGACAGTGAACGACGGCGTCCGGTTGAGCAGCAGCAACAGCACGCCGGCCAGCCCCACGGCAGCCATGCGCACGATGCCGTTGTCGATGGTCTGGATGCGCGCCCGCACGCTCGCGGGCAACGGCTGATAGAGAATGGACTGGGCCGTCTGGTCGACGGAGAACATGAAACCCAGATCGAAGACGCGGTTGAGCGTGGCCAGCCAGAAGAGCAGCGGAACCAGTCCCCAGCCCGCGCCGACGACGCTGAAGGCCAACGTGACGACGAACAGCAGCGCCGGCAGGATGAACAACCCGCCGCGCACGCCGAAGCGGGCAATCAGTGGCCCGGCCACGAAGCTGTTGTTGATCAGGGTAAAGATGCCCAGCCCGGCCAGATAGAGACCCATGAAGCCGGCCAGTTCGGCCGGGTCGGGGAAGCGGGCGCTGATGCGGTTGTAGAAGATGTTGTCTATGAAGAAGAACGACAGCCAGGCGGCGATGGTCAGGCCGAACATCAGCAGGACGTAGGGGTTGCGCAGGTGCTTGCCCAACGAGCTTGTCGTGCCGCCGGAGCCGGCCGCCTCTTCGACCACGTTCAGCGCGCCCCGGTAGCGGCCGATGATGGCCCACAGCAAGGCCAGCGCGGCGGCGAACCCGACGCTGGCCAGCAGCAGCAGGTTAACCGTGCCGATGGCGCGGACGATGGCCGGGATGAGGAAGCCGGTCAGCACAATGGCCACCCACATGCCCGCGCCAATCGGCCCGAAGAGGCGCTTCGACTGGCGCAACGTCAGCAGCCGCGCGGCCATCGTCCAGAAGCCGACCTGGCCGAAGCTGACGGCGACCTGGAAGAGGACGGGCAAGACGAAGGTGACCGGCCGGCCGCCGCCCAACGTCAGCGCCAACCAGTAGGCGAAGGACAGCGCCATCAGGAAGCCGGGCAGCAGCAGCAGGCCCTGGGTACCGAGGCGCAGGTAGAGTGTCGATAGCAGGGCAACGACGACGCCGTTGATGATGTAGAGATAGGGCAGCGTCGCCGCGCTGAACTCGGTCAGGAATAGAGGGAAGACGGCCGTCTCGACGAAGTTAAAGCCGATGCCCAGCAAGAACATCTCGGCGAAAAGCAGGAAGGTCAACTGCCCTTCGCCGGACTGGATATTGAAAAGACGCCGCAGCGTGGCCGACATGGGTTTTATTGGGGCCGGCCGCCGCTAGTTGCCCGCCCGGCGGGCGGCGATGGCGGTGCGGAAGGCGGCGATCACGTCGTCGAGGCTGGCCCCGGGGCCGAATACGGCCGTGACGCCCATCTCGCGCAGCCGGTCGGCGTCCTCGTCGGGGATGATGCCGCCCAGGAAGACGGGCACGTCGCTCATCTCGTTGGCGGCCAGCAGCTCCAGAACACGGACCATCAGCGGCATGTGGGCGCCGGAGAGGATGCTGAGGCCGATGGCGTCCACGTCCTCTTGCAACGCCGCCTCGACGACCATCTCCGGCGTCTGGCGCAGGCCGGTGTAGATGACCTCCATGCCCGCGTCGCGCAGGGCGCGAGCGGTCACTTTGGCCCCGCGGTCGTGGCCGTCCAGGCCCGGTTTGGCGATGAGCACACGCGCGCGCTCGATCATAGTTAATCCTCCAGAGAAGAAACCACAGATTTCAAGAAGGATTATCCGCAGATTGGGCAGATTGGGCAGATTTGAAGAAAGAAGGGTGTCTTTCTAAAAATCTGCCCAATCTGCCAAATCTGCGGATCATTGATCTTAATCTGTGGTTCCACCTTCTTACCACCCCGCCACTGGATAGGTCGGGGCGAAGTTGTGCTTTTGCAGCAGCGGGTGGGCCGCGTCGGCCGCCGGGGCTATGGCCGGGTGGCGAAACAGGGCGGCGATCTCCTCGACGCACAGCCGCCCCTTGGCCGTCAGACGTATGTGATCACCCGCGATTGCCACCAGCCCTAACTCCTCCAGCCGCGCGAACCGATCCGCGAACCGTTCCAGTGGGCTTCTATTATAGGCGGCGCGGAACAGAGAACAATCGATAAAGGGGTCGTTCTTCAGGGCAAACATCACGTCGCGATGGAAAGCTTCATCGGCGTTGAGCCGGTAGCCGCGCCAGAGGGGCGACTGCCCGGCATCCGCCCGCCGCTCGTACTCAGCCAGGTCAAAAACGTTGGCCACCTGCGCGCCGCCATAGTAGCCGTAGGCCCCCGGCCCCACCGGCAGCGTGACCGCCGCCGACGGCAGTCGCTCCGGCCGGAACGTGGCCGGGTCAACGACCCCGCGCGCCCAGAAGTCGTTGGGCAGCTCGTAGTAGCCGTGGGCCTCCAAGTAGAGTTGGGCCATGATGTGCTGCGTCTGCGCCGCGCGGTGGGTTGGCAAGGCCACCGCGCCGCGCCGCACGCGCTCGTACAGCCCCGTGCCGCGATCGACGAACAGGAAGTAGGTGCTGATCGAATCGGGCGCGGCGGCCACGGCGTCGGCCAGCGTCGTCGCCCAGGCCGCGGCCGGCTGCCCAACCAGGCCGTACATCAGGTCAAGGTTCACGGTGAACCCCTCGGCCCGCAGCAAGGCCATCGCCCCGGCCAGGAAGCCGGAGGCGTGCCGCCGCTTGGTGGCCCGCAGTAGGTCGTCGTCTGACGCCTGATAGCCGACGCTGACCCGGCCGATGCCATAGTGGCGCAGAACGCGCAGGAAGGCGACGGCGGCCTCCTCGTCGACGAATAACTCCGGGTGCAGCTCCAGCGTGCCCAGCGCCGCCGGGTTCAGGTAGCCGCGCTGGCGCAGATGGGCCAGGAAGCGCTCCAGCGCGTCGGGCGGGATGAGGCTGGGCGTGCCGCCGCCGACGTAGAGGGTCGTCAGGTCAAGCGTCGTGTGGCGGGCGTGATGGTCGAACTCGGCGGCGACGCGCTCCAGGTAGCGGGCCACGGCCGCCCGCCGCCTTGGGCTGATGGCGACCAGGTAGTAGCTGCAAAAGTCACACACGCCAGAGCAGAACGGGATGTGGACGTAGGCGTTTCGCACTGTCGCCGGGTAGGGCGGCGCGTTCTCTTCGGCCAAGGGGCGCATCTCGCCCAGCGAGGGATAGATGCTGAGGTAGTAATAGTCGAGGCTGTTGCGGCGCAGCGCCGCTGGCAGCGCGTCGAGTTGGTAGGCGTCGTAGAGGGCTTCGGCTGCGGCGATTAGTTCATCCAGGCTGTGGCCCGTCTGGGCCTCGATGTTGCGAAGTTGGGTTTGGGTTGCCTCGTCGACGCTGCTCATTCGATTGGCCTCCTGAGAAAAGATAGGCATAGGATAGACCGGATGTTCGGGTTGTCAAGGGACTACCCGTGGTAAAATAGCTTCGTGATCACATTGTTGCCAAATGCGGAGAGTGCTCAGATCGATCCGCGCAAGTTACATGACTATGCGCTTGACTTTGGTCATGATACAGGCCGATATAAGGCGGCCTTCTTCGCCCAGATTGGCTATGCGGCTGAACGTTGGCGCGAACTCGAACACGACATTCGGACACAGCACTTGAGTCAGCACGCCGACAAGGGGAAGGCTACAGAATATGGGCAAAAGTATACGATCACAGCTCTACTTCACGGGCCAAATGGAGAGCGCCGTTGGGTGACAACAGTCTGGATTATTCGCCCCGGAAATGATTATGCTGACCTGGTTACGATTGAACCGGCACAACGTCGTTAGGAGAAATCCATGAACAATCAATCTATTGCTCTCTTAGATACAGTCATTATTACTGTCGATTTGCTGGAACAACAGGTACTAGCCGGCGACCTGGGCACGATCGTAGAGGTGTACGACTCACCTGAGTTGGCCTATGAAGTTGAGTTTGTTAACCCTGATGGCAGCACGCGCGCGCTCCTGACTGTGCATCCCGAACTAGTACGCTCGCTCTTGGCGACTGACGTATTGACGACGCGCCAAATCTCCCTCACCGCTTAAAGTCAGCCAATTGCTCAAGTGATGAGAATCGCCAGCGCCATTAACGCCCCTTGAATCACCGCGGCCACGATCAACAGGCCAATATGTCGCGCCAACGCCGCGCCAGTTTGTACGTCAACCAAAACCCCCGTCACTAAAAAGGCCAGGAACGCCGGAATCAGAAACGGGCCGATACTGAACCCGCCCAGAACGACAAACGCCAACATGATCCCCGCCGCCACCCAGGGTAGCGCCGGCCAACGCGTCTTCGGGCGCGACCGAGCCACCACGAACGCCAGCACGAGCACGCCCACCAGCGCGAGCTGCACGAAGTAGAGGCCGGGGAACGGGAAAAGATCGCCCTGGGACTGAGCAAAGATAGCCGACACCAGGACGCAGTTGACCGCGCCGATCAGAGCGGCTACCCACTCCCCAACACCTGCCGCCTGGCTTGGCCACTGAACCTTCATCGCAGCCACCTCCATTCAAACGTCCCAATCTCGTGGCAACATTATGGGGCGATTGGCTTCTCGCTGTCAACCAACGCTAACTCAGCCGTCAGCCCCAGAAAAGAGCCGAGCCGATCAGCCGCCGTCGCCAGAGCGTCCCCCTCACCGGCGGCCAGCGGCCGGAACAACGTTGGCGCAATCATCACCCTGTCCTTCTTCAACTTCCGCGTCCAGATGCCCGCCACGCGCCCGTCGATCAGCAGTGGCGGATGGAAGATAACGTTGCCCGAATCGACCAGGGCATTGTACGCCGGCGGCTGGATGGCGTCGCGGTCGCGGTAGGCCACGATGTACTCGTCCACGTAGGGCAGCAGATGGGCCACCGGCGCGGGTATCGCCTCAGTGATAAGCGGCGGGGCAAACCAGAGCGTCTCCTTGCTGACCGACTCCGACGCCAGCCGCGATTTGGCCATCTCCAGCCCGGCCCGCGCCTCGGCCGCGGCCAGCCCCGACCACCAGATGAAGTCCTTGGCCAGCGCCGGGCCGTGGCTGCGAAAGTAGCGCCAGGCCAGTTCGGCCAGAGCCTCGTCGCGCGTCCGCTCCGGCGCCGGCGGCAGCCAGGCGTCGAGCAGGACGACCGTCTGCTGCTTGTCCTGCCGCGGGCCGATGGCGATCAGCCCCTCGTTGGCGTGGTACCACATCAGGTAGTAGCCGCGCTGCCCGGCGGGCGAGACGCCGGCCGCCTCCAGCGCGGCGTAGAGCGCCGGGCGGGGCAGCGGTTCGCCGCCGGCCAGCGCGCTTTCGATGGCCCGGCGGCTGCGGGCGAACGTCGCCTCGTCCAGCTCCAACTCGCGCAGGCGGCGGGCCGCGCCGCGCAACGTGCGCTCAGCGTTGAGCTTGACGATCCAGCGCGCGTCGGCGGCGGTGACGTAGTGGAGCGTCAGGCGCATCGGCCAGGTGCGCACGAGTTGGCGGTCGGCGATGGCCTGCTCAATGACGGCCTCCGTCGCCCCGGCCACGCGCAGGCCCAACGCCCACAGGGAGTAGATGGTGTCCTGCCCCTGCACCGCGCCAAAGTGGGCAACGACGGCGGCGGGGTCGGGGAATTGGGGGCCGATGAGGCGGTGGGTGTAGAGGCGATGGGAGATTAGGAAGGTAGTGTCCGGTTGCATGGGCAGCGGTATCATTACACGCGAGAGCCGGAGGGCAGCCCCTGTTGCTTGAAGGCCGCGACTTGCGCGGCATGGTTTGTTACATCTTTGGCATCGGCCTCGAGCAGGCGGGCGATTGTCACCTTATAGCCGCGAAAGCGAAGGCCGCGATCTCTATCGAACTCTTCGGCCGGGATCGTGCCGAAAAAGGCGATCAGTTCGTGGCAAGAGTTGGCCACGTCGGCCAGCAGTTCGTGCCAGTTCTCCTTGCCGTACTCGCGGACGAGTTCGGCATTGTACGTCCGCCAGTCGTGATCGTGATGGGCGTAAAAGTGGGGCAGTTGATCGGCCAGGATGTCCCTGGCAGCCTGGATGTTGGCAAAGTCCCAGCCGATCAGGTGGGCCACGAGATCATGAGCGCTCCAGGTTCCAAGGAAGACCTCGCTGCGCTTTTCAGGCGGCAGGGAAGAGAGTTCGTCGAGGAAGCCATTTCTGGCTTGTTCCAAGCCGTCAAGGAGTTGAGATTTGCGAAGGTCGGGTGAGATTCTCATGACAGCGTTTGTGTCATGTCACACTATGCACGCAGAGTCAAGCGAACACGGCCACCGGCACCGGACGCTCTTCGGCCATCGCCTGCCGATGGAGCTTGATACGCTCGATCTCATAGAGCGTTTCGGCCGTCAGGTAGCTGTCGCCACAATTCGGGCAGCTAACCACCGGGACGTTCTCGATAACTAGTAGATCGTCCCCCTTCCCATAGCTTCGAGACATGTGACGAATCCTGGCACCTGGCTTGCCACAGATGTCACAAACTAACTCGCCAATCTGTAATTCGTTCATGCTAATCAGTCCGATAGACTGTAATGATGACCAACTTCTGCGTTGGCCCAAGCTTGGCAACCACTGTTAGGAGTTCGTCATGAGCCGAGCGACCAGCAATCAAGTACTTGCATTCGGTCGATTGATGATCTGTTTGACGCTCGACTATTTCGCCCGTTAGGATGGCACGTTCAATGTCAAAGATGGTGAACCCGTCATCGTTCATCTCTTCTTCGGCATGGGCCGTCATAACGTATTGTCGCAATCGAACCTTTTCACGCATCTGGCGCAAGATACGATTGTACACGCCAACCTCCTGATACGGGCCAGCCTGTCTACCAAGTTATTATATCACTGGCTAAGTCGTATCTCAGACCCTTAAGAATCTCGATTATTCAACTTGTAACCCCACCACCTCAAACCGCCTAACATCCACAACCCCCAAATCCGAAATCCGCAACTCCGGTATCACCACCAACGCCAGCAGGCTCAACTGCATGTAGGCGTTGTTCAGCGTGCAGCCGCACTCGCCGAACGCCGCCACCATCCGCTCGGCCTTGGCGGCCACGACTTCGGCCCGCTCGTTGCTCATCAGCCCGGCGATGGGCAGTTCCACCAGGGCGATCTCCTGCCCTCCTTGAACACCACCACCCCGCCGCCGACCTCGCCCAGCCGGTTGGCGGCGCGGGCCATGTCGGCCGCGTCCGTGCCGACGACGATCATGTGGTGGCTGTCGTGGGCCACGGTGCTGGCCACGGCGCAGGGCACGTTGAAGCCGAAGCCGCCGACGAAGCCGTTGACCACCCCGCCCGTCGCCCGGTGGCGCTCCACGAGCGCAATCCGGCATACGTCCTGTACCGTGTCCGGCTGAATCAGCCCGTCCACCACCGGCAGCGTCGCCTCTAGTGCCTTTGTCGGCGCTTGGTTTTCTACCACACCGATCACTCGCACGCGGCAAGAGCGGGGGGGCAGGGGTGAAGAAGAGCCGCCATCCGCGACGCTCTTATCTCCCCCGCTCCCCCGCTCCCCCGCTCCCCTGCTCTCTGGCGCAGAGACATCAAAAGCACTGGCTTGAAGCTGCTTCCCCAGCCTGACCGTGCCCAGCGCGAAATCGGGGTAGCTATAGGGCGGGATGTCGATCAGAATGCGCCCCTTCTCGGCCAGCACCTCGCCCCCAGCGATGACCATCTCGATGGGCAGCGCGGCCAGGTCGCTGGTGATGACGATGTCGGCGCGGCGGCCGGGAGTGATGCTGCCGATCTCCCGCTCCAGGCCAAAGTGCTGGGCCGTGTTGAGCGTGGCCATCTGGATGGCCGTCATCGGCCGCAGCCCGCCGGCGATGGCGTGGCGCACGACGCGGTCCATGTGCCCCTCGCCGACCAGCGTGCCGGAGTGGGAGTCGTCGGTGCAGAGGATGAAGTTGCGGCTGTCCAGCCCCAGCTCGGTGACGGCCTTGATCTGCGCCGCCACGTCGTGCCAGGCCGAGCCGTAGCGCAACATGGCCCGCATCCCCTGGCGTACACGGGCCACGGCGTCCTCGACCCGCGTGCCCTCGTGGTCGTCGGCCGCGCCGCCGGCCACGTAGCCGTGGAAAGGTCGGCCGAGGTCGGGCGCGGCGTAGTGGCCGCCGATGACCTTGCCGGCGCGCATCGTCGCCGCCATCTCGGCGTGCATCCTGTCGTCGCCGGTGAAGACACCGGGGAAGTTCATCATCTCCCCCAGGCCGATAATGCCCGGCCAGGTCATGGCCTCGGCCACTTCCTCGGGGCCGATGCTCGCGCCGGGCGTCTCCAGCCCCGGCGCGCTGGGCACGCAACTGGGCATCTCGACGAAGATGTTGATCGGCAGCGTGGCCGCCTCGTCGTGCATCAGGCGCACGCCGGGCAGGCCGAGCACGTTGGCGATCTCGTGCGGGTCGATGAACATGCTCGTCGTGCCGTGGGGGATGACGGCGCGGGCGAACTCGGTCACGGTGACCATGCCGCTCTCGACGTGCATGTGGGCGTCGCACAGGCCGGGGACGAGATAGCGCTGCTTGGCCTCGATGATGCGCGTGTTGGGGCCGATGCAGTGGCTGGCGTTGGGGCCGACGAAGGCGACGCGCCCGCCATAGATGGCCACGTCGGTGCCGGGCAGAATCTCGCCGCTGTGGACGTTGACCCAGCGGCCGTTGCAGATAACCAGGTCGGCCGGCTGGCGGCCCATCGCCACGGCGACCAGGGATTGAGAGAGTTCGGACCAGGGCTTTTGGTTCATGGGTTGTTGTCTCGAAGTAGAACACGGATGACACGGATTTTCGCGGATTTCGCGGATAAGAAAAGGTCTTAGCCGCGTTCATCCGCGTCAATCCGCGCGATCCGTGTTTTATTCCTGATCGGCGAACTCGGTATCCTGTCGCCAGATACGCGCCATACTCGACCGAGGCGCGCCGGAACACTGGCCCGCGACGTAGCGCCTTACGCAATCGCATGGTCTTATGCGCTGCTCTTGCCAGGCGCCTTTTGCGCCAAAGACTTTGAGTGGGTCTTGATGATGGCCACGCCGGCACAGGGATAGGGCTTATCGCTCGGACCGTCTGTGCCTGTGGCGGGCCAGCCGCAAAAAACGTGTCATTTATCAGTTGATGACGTGATCAACCTCATACCCATTGGCGACCGGCTCCCGGCCGCGCGGCCGCCGCAGGCCCGCGGCCGCGCCCGCGCGGGCCGCGCGGGCGGTCCCCCGCCCGGGCAGGCTATTCTGTGGCGTAATTCGTTGCGTTTGTGCTCTATACTGTTTGTAGGGCAGATGGCAAGCTACTCATAGAGATAGTGAAATCCAAAGAGGTAAAACAAAAATGACCAGTATATCGGGATATACGGCTGAATTGGATCAGGCGAAGCATAATGCCCAGAGAATGCCTTACCAGTGGCTCTACGCTAAAACTGATCGCCAGAATCGCGATCGGATTCATTTGTTGCTCTACCATCTCCTTGATGTAGGCACGGTTGCCCATGCTATGTGGCAACAGGTCTTCACACTCAGCTTTCGCCAACAAATGGCCGATTTACTTGGCACCACTGTTGTTGAGGCAGGGCAGTTTGTAGCTTTTGTGGCGGCTCTGCATGATCTGGGGAAAGCCAGTCCTGCTTATCAGAATAAATACGCGCCGGATTGGCTGCGGGATAAATTCAAGGAAGTTGGCACTCTTGTTGAACCCTGGCATTACAACTCGGCTACCCAGCAATGTCCACATGCCACTGTTACTACTTGGGCATTATCTAAGCTACTGATGGAGAATGAAGGCTATGACAATTCATTCGCTCAAAAAATCAGCGTTGCGTTAGGGGGACATCACGGCAATTGGCCTGGTCCCTATGCCACTGAGGGGATCAACGATAGCGCGTTCCCATTGTGGGATCAGATGCGCCGTGACTTGTATCGGGAGACGCGCTCTGTCTTCACTCCACCTCCGATCACGACCGAATTTACTCCCTATGACCTCAATACACTGCTCACTCTGCTTTCAGGTCTTACTTCTGTTGCTGACTGGGTCGGTTCAAATGCGCGCTATTTTGAATTGAAGGGTGATGTCATTGAGGCAGGGAAATATACCACAGAAACGGCCATTCCTGCCGCCGAGGACGCTCTCAAGAGACTGGGCTGGCTTGGTTGGCAACCCACTGGCGTTGTGCGTGACTTCTCCCAAGCCTATGCTTATCTTAACTTTGATAAACCCCACACCGTTCAGCAAGAGATCATTGATGCGGCTCTCGATGCACCCACGTCCACCCTGCTCATCGTTGAGGCTCCCACCGGGATTGGCAAAACGGAGATCGCCCAGTACCTGACCGATGCCTGGCTACAAAAGCATAACGGGCGCGGTTTTTATATCGCCATGCCTACCCAGGCTACCAGCAATCAAATGTATGACCGTACTCAGCAATTTCTGGCCCACAATTACCCGGATGATTTGATCAACATTCCCCTGGCGCACGGCAATGCCATGTTCGACCACAAGCAAGCTAACATGCGGCTAAACGAGGTTGGCGATGATGAAGCAAGCCGCGTGGTAGCCATGAGTTGGTTTGTGGAAAAGAGTAAGCAGACGCTACTGGCCCCCTTTGGCGTCGGCACAGTGGATCAGACTCTACTCGGCATATTGCAAACCCGACACTTTTTCGTCCGCCTGCTGGGCCTCAGCCATAAGGTTCTAATCTTCGACGAAGTTCATGCTTATGATGCTTACATGTCCACACTATTTGAGCGATTGCTAAAGTGGCTCAGAGCAATTGGCACCTCAGTTATCATGCTTTCAGCGACTTTGCCAACCGCCACGCGACAAAAATTGGTCAAGGCCTATACTGGGCAAGACTTACTCCCCGACCCGGAGAACCCTCTGCCTTATCCGGCCTTGACGATTGCCCACCCTCAGCGACCGCCTCAAACCATCCCCTTGACCAAACCCGCTGACGAAACTCTGCACCTCAATTGGCTGAGCAACAACTCTCCAGAAGCTATTTTGGATTTCTTGCGAACCGAATTAGCCGACGGAGGCTGCGCGGCTGTTATCTGCAACACCGTGAAGCGCGCCCAGGCTATCTTTAAACTGCTGGATCATGCACGACGCCACACTGGGACGGATGGCGCACCCCTTCTCGATATCAAAAAAGAGAATCTCATTCTTTTCCATGCCCGCTTCCCTTTTGCCTGGCGTGCGCCAATAGAGGCGGACGTGCTGGCTAAGTTCGGCAAGCCCGATAAAGAGAACGGCGACCAGCGGCCCAAACCACACGAAAGAGCCATCGTCGTGGCCACCCAGGTCATCGAACAGAGTCTGGACCTGGACTTCGATGTGATGGTAACCGATTTGGCCCCTATTGACCTGCTCTTGCAGCGCGCCGGCCGCCTGCACCGACATGCGCTGCGAAATGAAAGCCGTCACCACCCTCGGCGGCTGACGATCACGCCGCCCGATTTAGTAGATGGCCTGCCCACTTTTGGCGTGGACGAATTGATTTACGAGCGGTATTTGCTGCTACAGACCTATCGGCAGATCCATGAACGAAGCGAACTGACGATTCCCAAAGAAACCGCTGAGCTTATTGAATCCGTCTACACAGATGCCGGTCATGACGATGATCCGGCATGGCAAAGCACTCTGCAAACCGCTTATCAAAAAATGCAACTAGATCAGCGCGTACAGGGCAGCAAGGCCAAACGACCGCTCATCATGCCCCCAGACGACTATCGCCTGCTTAGCCAGACCATCCTAGGGCTGGAAGAAGATAACCCGGCCGTGCATGAAACCTTTCAAGCCAAAACCCGCGATATTGCCCCTGGCATCACCCTAGTCTGCCTCTTCCAAGCTAAAAATGGCGTCCGACTTACCCCCGATGACGATGGGCCTACCTTTGATCACCACGCATCGCTGACGCCTGATCGTGCGCGGGAGCTATGGCAGAATAGCATCACGGTGCAAAACTGGACGCTTATCCACCATTTCAGCCCGCAAGGGGATTCCGTCCCTTCGGCTTGGCGCAAACATCCTGTTCTGCGCTATACCCGGCCCGTTATTTTCGTAGGAGGTATATATCGCTTTGCCAACAATGGAAAATCCTATGAACTGCGTCTGAGCCAAACGCTCGGCTTGCGAAACGTTGGCCGAGAGTCACGCCCTGTACGATATTGCCGGGGATACGCCGCCGCAGACGGCTGCCCTATACCGCCTGCTCATTGCCATCCTGCTGCGCGTCTACCGGCCTGCGGCCGATGACTTCGCTGTCTGGCAGGAGATGTGGCGCAGCCTAACCTGGGATATGGATCGCATCAATGCCTATCTGGATGAATGGCGCCATCGGTTCGACCTATTTGCGACTGGACGACGGTTCTATCAGAGTGATAGCGATGACAGCCGAGTAGCACCAAACAATCACCAGCCTCAAATATGGCAACAGGTTTCCGTCATAATCCTCTGTTTGACCATGACAACGACGCAAGGGGATAGGCGTTATCTGCGGCAGGAAGCGGCACGAGATCTGATAACAGTTCAGGCCTTTGGGTTCGGGTGGCGATAGAGGTATGTTAAGCGATGCCCCATGGTCAAAGGAGTTGTCTTTTTTCGTGCAGGGGGACACCTTAAAGGAGACGTTATTCCTAATCTGCTTCCTTATCCTGACGAGACTGGCGGATTTCGTTACCTGATTGGGAAATCGACGCTCCTCTTGGGAAATCGATGACCCATTTGGCGCGAAAAACGGCTTCCGTTAGGCTATCTGGATTTGCTCACTTGGCAAAATCAGCAGGTTTTGCTCTTCCCGAAAAGCGCAATGACCAATTGGTAGTAAGTGAGGTGAAGTTCGGTGGCGGCTTGAGAATTGCGAAAGCCTTGATGGATCCGATGAAGCTCAACCTGAGGAACGAAAAATTCGAGAACGGTTTCAGACCGCTCTCATTTGAGGAAAGTAAGAGCCTATGGGCAAATAGCTATGCCCTTTTTGCCCGAATGAGAATGGGGCGTGAAACAACCTCCTGGCCGCCGTTGGCATTCAACTGGCTGCATCAGTTAGTTGAACAACAGGTTATCAAGCCTCATCTAGCTTATAGATGTAAAGCAATGGGGTTGAGCAAAAACAAGGGAAAGGTTGAGTATCTAAGAGAAGAACGATTCCCGTTCTCACTACGCTATTTGGTTGATGAGGCATTGCGTAACCTGTTACGTGATGCTCTGCAAGAAGCGGAAAAGGCTTCAGGGTTTTTATCTAAGTCCCTTTGCATGACCGGCATGTATCTTCTCCAAGCGTCAGCCGATAACTACAAATGGGAGGACCTGAGAATCAACGTACAGAATGATGGTATCCATCGGGATGAAATACCCAAGTGCCGTCAAGGAGGAGATTATTGGCCGTTGGGAGAAAGGCCAACTGAAAAAGCCGGGATGGATCATCCACACCGAAGCCGACATCTACTTCTGGTCGGCCTTAGATGTACCCTTCCAGGAGTTTATCGTCCGCTTGGCAGACCAGGATGGTGACCAAGTAGTGAACTGGTGGCGAGAGCGAGTCCGCGCGGCGGCGAAGGGCGCGTTTGACAAAGCCAAAGAGTATGCCCATGAGTCCGACCGCGCCCACCGCGCTGTCGTTGAGGGGCGAGGATACTTGCGGTATCAACTCGAGCAGATGCTCGGCAAGGAGGTGAAAGTATGAGCAACGTGACCGACTTCATCGACCAACTGAAAGCATGGGGCCGGCGAGAAACCGGCGAAGAGCGAGCCGTCATGGCCGAACTGCGGCGCGGGCTGCAAGAGTTTCCCCATCTGGCCCCCTACATGCACCGGCATTTGGCCCCCTTTGCCGCTGATGCCAGGGGATGGGAAAAGGAGACCTACTACCTGGTTGCCGCCCTGTTCGCCCGCTATCACTCCGGTTCCAAAGAACCCATTTATGGTGATAAGTCTTACCTCAACATGGGTTCTCACTTCGCCGAAGTCGTCAGGCAAAATCAGGAAGCCGGCGATTCTATCGAGCGCCGCTTCAATGCGCTGCTTACCGCCCATCCTCAAGACCTGCATTACCATTTGCGCCAGGCCATCGCCTTTCTGCACGGACAGTCAGAAGCCACCATCGCCATCAATTGGGAGCAGTTGTTTTGGGACATCCGCGCATGGGGAAACGACGATCGGCGTCCACGAGTTCAGGAAGAGTGGGCTACCAACTTTTGGCGGCACAAAGCCAGAATCACAGAACAAACCAGTCAACAGATTGAAAATAAGGAGACCTTGTCGTGAACATGTTTATCGAACTGCATCTACTGCAAAGTTTCGCCCCTGCGAATCTGAACCGCGACGACACCGGCAGCCCCAAGGACGCCATCTTTGGCGGTCATCGCCGCGCCCGCATCTCCTCGCAAGCCTTCAAAGCCGCCATTCGCCGCGAGCCGGTATTCGCAGAAAAGACCGCTGTGCCTGTCGGTCAGCGTACCAAACGTATGGCCGGGGAGATCACCGAAAGGCTGGAAAAGAAAGGGCGAGACAGTGAAGGGGCCATGAAGGTTGCGACCGCGTTTGCCAAAGTCTATGCTGGGAAAATGGATGGCAAGCAACAGAATAAGACCAGTGTTTTGATCTATCTGAGTGACACGGAATTTAGCTGGATGGCTCAACAACTAGATCAGAATTGGGACGTCGCCTTGCGTGAAGTGACCGAAGAGAAACCTAAGGAGAAGGTCATTGATGATCTGGTCAAGCAGCTGATAAGGCAGACGGAAAAGCGTACCAGCGCGCCCGATATAGCCCTCTTCGGTCGCATGTTGGCCGCCAAACCGGAGACTAACATTGATGCCGCTTGCCAGGTTGCCCACGCCCTCTCAACCCACAGCGTGCGGATGGAAATGGACTATTACACGGCGATGGATCACCTCAAACCGGATGACACAGCCGGCGCCGACATGGTCGGCTTCACCAGCTTCAACTCAGCCTGTTACTACCGCTACCTGCGGATCGATTGGCGACAATTGGTGGAGAACCTCAAGGACATTGACCTGGCCAGGCGGACAGTTGAGGGCTTTCTACGCTCCGCCATGACCGCCATTCCCACCGGCAAGCAAAACGCGTTCGCGGCTCAAAACTGTATCAATTTGGCTATGGCCGTGGCCCGCCAAGACGGCAAATGCTGGAACTTGGTCAACGCCTTCGAGACGCCGGTCAGGGCAACCCGCGAGCCGGAGACGGGCTATATCGCGCCCTCCATTCAGGCGCTTGATGCCTATTGGCACGATCTGACTTCATTTTATGATGACAGTCGGCCGGAAGCGGTGGCTGTCTACGTGATGGAAAAGCACAGGGACGCGCTCAACCACCTGGCCAGCTATCGGCAGGAGAAGTATTCCGATTGGGTCAACACCATCGTCAATGCTCTGCCACAGGAATAAGCTCATGCCAACCTTACTGCTGCAATGCGTGGCCCCCATGCAGGCATGGGGCACACAGAGCAATTTTACCGTGCGCGACACCGGGCGTGATCCATCCAAGAGCGGCATTGTCGGCCTGCTGTGCGCCGCCCTGGGGCGGCCACGCACGGACACGCATACAACCCGCGCCTTAGATAGCTTGATCATGGGCGTCCGCGTCGATCGCGAAGGGCAGATTTTGCGTGACTTCCACACGGCCGGGCAAGGAGCGGCCGATCCCTATCAGGGGTCATCTGCCAGGCTGACGGTGAAAGCGTGGGTAAAGGCACTATCATTTCCAATCGCTATTACCTGACTGATGCTATGTTCCTGGTGGGGCTGACAGGCGAGCAGGAGCTATTGGAAACTCTTCAAAGCGCTCTGGCCAATCCTCGTTGGATGCTCTGTTTGGGGCGCAAAGCCTGTCCGCCAGCGCGACCAGTCTACCTGCCGGATGGTTTTCAACATCAATCGTTGGAAGAAAGCCTGACGGCCTATCCCCTGGCTAGGTAGTTCCAGCGCAGAGCATCAAAACCTAGTCGTCGGCAAACGACGTCTACGAATGGTGATAGAGGATCGAGACGGCTCTGAAATGCGCAAGGATAGCCCTCTCTCTTTTGAGAGAGATAGACGTCGCTTCACCTATCGCCGATATAGGCAGACATTCCTGGACGAAGTACCACCCTTTCGCCCACTGTTCGCCAGAAACAGGGAGAACATGGCATGATCAACGTCCACCTATCTCGATTGGTTCTCAACCATGATAACCGCCGCGCCCGCCGCGAGTTGGCCAACGTCTACGAACTCCACCGCACGGTCATGAGCGGCTTCCGCCAAAGCTGCCGGAGGGGAGCGGGTGCTGTTCCGGCTGGACGAGGACCGCGCCGGGCGGCCGGTGCTGCTGGTCCAGTCGCAGACGGCGCCGGATTGGGGCGGGCTGCCGGCGGGCTATCTGTTGCCGGCCGACCCGTTCGATCCCATTCCCAATCCGGCCGTGAAGCGCGTCGAGTTAGACTTTCGGGCGGGGCAGTTGCTGCGCTTCCGGCTGCGGGCCAACCCAACGGTAAAGCAAAAACGGGACGGCCAGAAGCAGGGCCGGCGGGTGGCCATTGCCCGCGAGGAGAAGCAACTGGACTGGCTGGGGCGCAAGGCGGAGGCGGGCGGCTTTCTTATCCGCCCGACCGACGTGCGCGTGGCCGAGCCGGGGCGCGAGTTCGGCCTGACGAGGCAAGACCCGCAGGCGGACAAGCGCCATCACGTGGAGCTGCACGTGGTGCAGTTCGATGGCGTCTTGCAGGTGGCTGATCCCGATGTGTTCACGGCCACGTTGCGGGCGGGCATCGGCAGCGCCAAGGGGTTTGGCTGCGGCCTGCTGTCGTTGGCCCCGGCCTGATCAGCGTCCCCTCGCCCCCCGGGGGGGGAGGGGGGGGGGGGGGGGCCCCCCCCGGGGGGGCGGGACCCCTCCTAACCCCCTCCCAGGGGCGAGGAGCCGGAGTCCGGCGGCGACCGCCGGCCAGCGCACCTTAACAATTGGAAAAGGTTCACGATGTGTGTGGCTGCTTGTTCTGGGGCCCGGCCGGGCCGGGCCCAGGCCGATGTATTGGAGGGGTAATGTATCATGCGCGATTTACATGAGTTGCCAAAGTTGCGCGACAGTGTGAGCTATCTCTACGTCGAGCACGCGGTGTTGAATCAGAAGCAGAAGGCCATCGAGCTGTTCCGCGAGGACGGCACGGCCCGCGTGCCCATCGCCGATCTATCGGTGCTGTTCCTGGGGCCGGGCACGAGCATCACCCACGCGGCGGTGAAGGCGCTGGCCGACAACGGCTGCACGGTCATCTGGACCGGGGAAGACGCGACGCGCTTCTATGCCCAGGGCAGCGGCGAGACGCGGCGGGCGTCCCACCTGCTGCGCCAGGCGGAGCTGGCCTGCGACCCGGCCTGGCGGATGGCGGTGATCGGCCGGCATGTACCGCTTCCGCTTCGCCGAGCCAGCTGCCGCCCGACCTGTCGCTGCCGCAGGTGCGGGGGATGGAGGGCGTGCGCGTGCGCGAGGCGTATGCGCGGGCGTCGCGCGAGTATGGCGTGGCGTGGCGGGCGGCGCTATGACCGCGCGGATTGGGGGCGGGGCGATCCGATCAACCGGGCGCTGTCGGCGGCCAACGGGCTGCTCAATGGGTTGTGCCATGCGGCTATCATCTCCGGCGGCTATTCGCCGGCGCTGGGCTTCATCCACACCGGCAAGCAGTTGTCGTTTGTCTACGACATTGCCGACCTGTACAAGGTGGAGGTGACGATCCCGCTGGCTTTCCAGGCGGTGGCCGAGCGCCGGCTGCACGCCGAGCACGAGGTGCGGCGGCTGTGCCGGGAGCAATTCGGCGAGACGCGGCTGCTGGATCGGGTGTTGCCCGACATCGACGCGCTGTTGCAGGTCGCCGGGCGGCCGGCGGCGGGCGGGTGGCGGCCGACTTCGACAGCGATCCGGCCCTGCCGGCCCCACGGGTCGCCGGACGAGGCGGGAGGAAGGAGCTGATGGTCGTCATCATTCTGGAGAAGGTGCGCCGGCCTTGCGCGGCGAGTTGTCGCGCTGGCTGATGGAGCCGAAGCCGGGGTGTTCATCGGGCACGTTTCGGGCATGGTGCGGAGAAGTTGTGGAGAAGTGCTGCCGCGGCGCGCGGGGGGGCGGGGTCATTCAGGCCTGGTCGACCAACAACGAGCAGCG
>JADJHJ010000003.1 GCA_016707605.1 Candidatus Promineofilum glycogenicum
ATTGACCCGTTATGGTGGCGCGGCGGCGGCAAGCGAAGATAATTGGAGTGTTATGGAACCGAACCTCGTCCAATACATCCCCATCGCCGTCCTGCTGGGCATTGCTCTCTTCTTCGCCCTGCTGCTGCCCATCCTGTCATTGAGCCTGGGGCCGAAGCGGTTGGGGAAGCGGGCGCTGATGCCCTACGAGTCGGGCATGACGCCCATTGGCGAGGCCCAGCGCCGCCTGCCGGTCAAGTTCTATCGCATCGCCGTGCTCTTCATCCTGTTCGACGTGGACATCATCCTGCTGGTGCCCTGGGCGGTCACCTTCCGCAACCTGGGCTACTTCGGACTGGCCATGATGCTCGTCTTCATGGTCATGTTCATCCTCGGCGACCTGTGGGTCTGGCGCAAGGGCGTCCTCGAATGGGAGTAGGGGGGGCAGATAGGGCCACCCCTGGAAAGGAGTTCTCAATGGGAATTGAGCAAAAGCTGGGCAATCTGGGGGTGGTGACGTACCGATTGGAGGACGTCGTCAACTGGGGCCGGACGAACGCCATGTGGCCGCTGCTCTTCGGCCTGGCCTGCTGCGCCATCGAAATGATGTCCTCGCAGGCGGCCAACTACGACGCCTCGCGCTTCGGCATGGAGTTGAATCGGCCGTCGCCGCGCCAGTCGGACCTGATGATCGTCGCCGGCCGCGTCAGCCGCAAGATGGCCCCCGTCATCCGCCGCCTCTATGACCAGATGCCCTACCCCAAGTGGGTCATCGCCATGGGCGACTGCGCCTCGTGCGGCGGCGTGTTCAACAACTACGCCATCGTCCAGGGCGTCGATGAGATCGTCCCCGTCGATGTCTACGTCGCCGGCTGCCCCCCCCGCCCGGAGGCGCTCATCAACGGCATCATGACGCTGCATGAGAGCATTCGGGGGGAGAAGCTGGATAAGTGGAATTAGGTTCCAGGTTCCAGGTTCCAGGGGCCAGGGAAGAGCGTTCTTCCCTGGCCCCTGGAACCTGGCCCCTGGCCCCTCGGAGTTGCCATGACCCACGACGAACTGGTCGTCAAGATCATCAACGAAAACCTCCCCGGCGTGGTCGAGGAGGCGCGGGACTTTCGCGGCGAGCGGACGATTGTCGTCCCCAAGGCGCGGCTGAAGGACGTTTGCCGCCTGCTGCGCGACGACCCGGCCCTGCGCTACGACTTCCTGTCCGACGTGGTGGCCGACGACTACCTGCCCGACTACCCGCGCTTCGCCGTCAGCTACCACCTGCTGTCGATGCCCAACAAGCACCGGCTGCGCGTCCGCGTCTGGGTCGAAGACCCCGACGACGGCCCGGAGACGCTGGCCGAACTGTGGCCCATCGCCACCTGGCTGGAGATGGAGGTCTATGACCTGATGGGCGTGCGCTTCGCCGGCAACGGCAGCCTGCGCCGCCTCTTCCTGCCCGAAGACTGGCAGGGCCACCCCCTGCGCAAGGACTACCCCCTCGGCTACGAAGAGGTGCAGTTCTCGTTCAACTGGCGGGAGATTGACGCCAAGAAGCCGTATGCCAAAGTAGTGGTCCAGGTTCGGGTTCAGGTTCAGGAAGAGGTCTTCCCTGGCCCCGGCACCTAACCCCTGATGAAAGGGAGTTTGCCATGGGACTAGTACGAACACCGGCCCGCGACAACATCCAGGAATTGACCGTCGAAGAACTCCGCGCCAAGGTCGGCACGGGGATGGAGATTCTCGACGCCGAAGAGCACATGCTCCTCAGCATGGGGCCGCAACACCCCAGCACCCACGGCGTGCTGCGCCTGCTGGTGGAACTGGACGGCGAGACGGTCGTCAACCTCGCCCCCGACATCGGCTTCCTCCATACCGGCATCGAGAAGAACATGGAGTCCAAGCGCTACCTGCAGGCGCTGGTCATGACCGACCGCATGGACTACCTGTCGCCGATGACCAACAACATGGCCTACATCATGGCCATCGAGAAGCTGCTGGGCATCGACATCACCCCCCGCGCCCAGACCATCCGCATCATCCTGGCCGAACTGTCGCGCATCAGCAGCCACCTCGTCTGGCTGGGAACCCACGCCCTCGACCTGGCGGCCATGTCGGTCTTCCTCTACTGCTTCCGCGAGCGCGAATACCTGCTCGACATCTACGAGATGGTCGCCGGCCAGCGCATGATGGTCAGCTACTACCGCCCCGGCGGCCTGTGGCGCGACGTGCCCGACGAGTTCGTGCCCGCCGTGCGCCACTTCCTCGACTTCTTCCCGGCCAAGATCGCCGACTACGAAGCCCTGCTCGACCGCAACCCCATCTTCCTGGCCCGCACCAAGGACGTCGGCGTCATCAGCGGCGAGCAGGCCGTCGCCTGGGGCCTCAGCGGGCCGAGTATGCGCGGCTCCGGCGTCGACTGGGACAACCGGCGCGACATGCCCTACGGCGGCTATGAGCAGTACGACTTCGCCGTGCCCGTGGAGCAGGAGGGCGACGTCTACGCCCGCTACCGCTGCCGGATGCGCGAGTTTCGCGAGAGCCTGAGCATCGTCCGCCAGGCGCTCGACCGGCTGAAGCCCGGCCCGGTCAACATCGACAACCACAAGATCGTGCCGCCGCCGCGGGCCGAACTGGGCCGCAGCATGGAGGCCGTCATCCACCACTTCAAGCTGTGGACGGAGGGTTTCTGCGCCCCGGCCGGCTACGTCTACCACGTCATCGAATCCCCCCGTGGGGAGATCGGCTGCTACCTGCGCGGCGACGGCGGCAACAAACCGGCCCGCGTCCACTTCCGCGGCCCGTCCTACGTCAACCTGGCCTCCCTGCCGCTCATGGCCAAAAATCGCTTCGTGGCCGACCTGGTGTCGGTGATTGGGTCGATTGATATTGTGCTGGGCGAAATCGACAGATAGTTATCAGTTGTCAGTTGCCAGTTGTCAGCGCGCTCTTGCTGACAACTGACAACTGATAACTGACAACTGGAGAAGACCGTGCTAAGAGACAAATACGCCACCGAGATCGACGCCCTCCTGGCCCGCTTCCCGCAGCGGAAGTCGGCCGTGCTGCACCTGATGCACCTGGCGCAGAGCGAATACGGCTACCTGAGCGAAGAGGCCATGCGCGAAGTGGCCGACATCGTCGGCGTCGACGCCACCCACGTCCTGTCGCTGGCCGGCTTCTACTCGCTGTTCTACGAAGAGCCGGTCGGCCGCTACGTGCTGGAGGTCTGCAACGACCTGGCCTGCGCCCTGCGCGGCGCGGACGAGTTCGTGGACATGGCCTCGCGCAAGCTCGACATCCCGGTGGAGGGCACGACCAACGACGGCCTGTTCACGCTCAAGACGGTCATGTGCCTCGGCGGCTGCGACCGCGCGCCGATGCTCCAGTGCAACCTGAAGTTCTACGAGAACCTCGACGAGAGCAAGTTCGAGGCCCTCATCGCCGAACTGCGCGCCAAAGCCGCCGCCGACCCCGAACCGTCCGTCGTCGAGCGCATCATCGGCTATGTGGCACAGGTTTCTTAACCTGTGTCTTGTACGAATGTAGCACAGGATTCTTATCCTGTGCCCCGCCTTGCGCACGGCACAGGATAAGAATCCTGTGCTACATGAAGAGAAAGAGTATGGCACACGTACTGCTGCGACATCGGGACATCGAAGACCTCCACAAGCTGGACGTCTACCGCAGGAACGGCGGCTATGACGGGCTGAAGAAGGCGCTGGGCATGACCCGCGCCGAGGTGATCGACGTGGTCAAGGCCTCCAACCTGCGCGGCCGTGGCGGGGCCGGCTTCCCCACCGGCCTGAAGTGGAGCTTCATCCCCAAGAACGCCCCGGAGACCTACGTCCTGATCAACACCGACGAGTCGGAGACGGGCACGTTCAAGGACCGCGAACTGATCGAGCGCAACCCCCACCAGGTCATCGAAGGCGCGCTCATCGCCGCCTACGCCGTCAACTCGCGGCTGGTGTTCAACTACATCCGCGGCGAGTACATGGACGCCGCCTGGGCCTTCGAGGAGGCGCTGCGCGAGTGCCGCGAGGCGGGCATCGTCGGCCGCGGCATCATGGGCAGCGACGTGGACATCGAGTTCTACACCCACTTCGGCGCGGGGGCCTACATCTGCGGCGAAGAGACGGCGCTGATCGAGTCGCTGGCCGGCAACCTGGGCCAGCCGTGGTCGAAGCCGCCCTTCCCGGCCGTCGAAGGGCTATATCGCAAGCCGACGGTGGTCAACAACACCGAGACGCTGGCCAACGTGCCCGGCATCCTGGTCAACGGGCCGGACTGGTTCAAGTCCACCGGCACCGAGGACAGCCCCGGCAACAAGATCGTCTGCATCAGCGGCCACGTCACCACCCCCGGCAACTACGAAGTGCCCCTGGGCACGACCTACCGCGAACTGCTGGCGATGGCCGGCGGCATGAAGGACGGCAAGGCGTTCAAGGCCATCCTGCCCAGCGGCGGCAGCGGCCCGATCATCACCGAGGACGCCCTCGACGCCGCCTGCAGCTACGACGGCCTGACCCCTTTCCGCTCGGTCATGGGCTCGGCCTCGGTCATCGTCATGGACGAGACGACCGACATGGTCTGGGCGGCGCTGAAGATGATCCACTTCTTCCGCCACGAGTCGTGCGGCAAGTGCACCCCCTGCCGCGAGGGCACGTTCTGGATGGAGAAGGTTCTCCACCGCATCTACGACGGCCACGGCACGGAGGCCGACATCAAGCTGCTGGAGAGCGTGGCCAACAACATGACCGGCAAGTGCCTGTGCGCCCTGGGCGAGTTCGCCACCAGCCCGGTGCTGTCGTCCATCCGCCACTTCCTGCCGGAGTACAAGGCCAAGGTCAGCACGGCCGCCCAGCAGGCAGCGCGGGAGAGCGTGCCGGTGGCGATGGTGGGGCGCTGAGGAGTGGGTCAGTAGGTCAGTAAGACAGTAGGTCAGTAGGTCAGAAAGACAGTAAGAAGACGCTCTGAACTCGTCACTCGTCACTCGTAACCCGTCACTCGAAATGGCTACACAGGCTGTAACATCTCCGCTGATTATTGAGCGCCGCTGGACACAGACGGAGTTTCGACGCCTGCCCGAAGGCCCACCGTATTATGAACTGGAGGAGGGGGAACTCATTGAGATGCCTCGGCCGCGTCGTATTCATCAAGCAATCATCAAGAAACTGCTGGTTGCCCTGGATCAGTATTTGACCAGGCAACCCATCGGCGATGTCTGGTCCGAAGTTGAAGTTGTGCTGTCTCCCACGCGCATTTACATTCCCGACTTAAGCTTCTTGCTGGCCGAGAATATGTCGCGCTTTGCCAATGACGATGACGTTGCCATTCAGGGTTCGCCCGATCTGGTGGTGGAGGTCGTTTCCCCCTCTACGGCCCGGCGCGACCGCTCGCAGAAGTTGCGCGCCTATCAGCAGGCCGGCGTGCCCTGGTACTGGCTGGTGGAAACCGAACCGCTGCTCATCACCGAGTACCGGCACACCGCCGAAGGCTATCTGGTCAATCAGACGGCGGCCGAGACATTTGCCCCGGCCCTCTTTCCCGGCCTGACGCTGCCGCTGGCTGAGTGGTTTGCCGACCGCAAAGACGTTGAAGAGGAATCACATGAGTGATCTGGTCAACCTGACAATCGACGGCGTAGCCCTGGCCGTCCCCAAGGGGACGCTGGTCGTGGATGCCGCCAAGAAAGTCGACATCGACATCCCGGTGTTCTGCTACCATCCCAAGCTGGCTCCCGTCGGCATGTGCCGCATGTGCCTGGTGGAGATCGGCGTGCCGGTCATCGACCGCGCCACCGGCCAGCCGGCGCTGAACGCCGACGGCTCCCCCCGCCTCAACTTCGGCAAGGGGTTGCAGACCGGCTGCACCGTGACCGTCAGCGAGGGCATGGTCGTGCGCACCAACACCGTGCCCGTGACCGACGCCCGCGAGGACATCATCGAGTTCCTGCTGACCAGCCACCCCCTCGACTGCCCCATCTGCGACAAGGGCGGCGAGTGCCCGCTGCAAAACCTGACCATGGCCTACGGCCGCGACGAGAGCCGCATGGTCTTCACCGAGAAGCTGAAGCTGGCCAAGCACGTGCCGCTGGGCGAGGTCATCTACCTCGACCGCGAGCGCTGCATCCAGTGCGCCCGCTGCACCCGCTTCCAGGCCGAGATCGTCGACGACCCGGTCATCGGCTTCCACAACCGCGGCCGCCGGCTGGAGATCGTCACCTTCTCCGAGCCGGGCTTCGATAGCATCTGGAGCGGCAACACGACCGACATCTGCCCCGTCGGCGCGCTGACCAGCGCCGACTTCCGCTTCGGGGCGCGGCCGTGGGAGCTGAACCCCGTCGCCTCCATCTGCCCCCACTGCCCCGTCGGCTGCAACACGACCATGAGCACCCGGCGCGAGGCGATCAGCGGCGGGCGCAACGTCATCAAGCGCATCATGCCCCGCCAGAACGAGTGGGTCAACGAAATCTGGATCTGCGACAAGGGGCGCTTCGTCCATCACTACGCCGACGACCCGGCGCGGCTGACACAGCCTCTCGTGCGGCGCGACGGCCGGCTGGAGCCGGTGTCGTGGGACGACGCCCTCGACTTCGTGGCCGGGCGCTTGCAGCAGAACAAGGACGCCGTAGCCGGTGTGGCCGGCGACCGGCTGAGCAACGAGGACTACTTCCTCTTCCAGCGCCTCTTGCGCCAGGGGTTGGGCAGCGGCAACCTTGACCTGGCCGAGCGGCGGCTGGCCGGGGCGGACGTGGTGGCCCGCGTGGGCCTCAGCCGCGGCAGCAACCTGAAAGACCTCGGCCGCGGCGACGCCATTCTCGTCGTCGCCACCGATTTGCACCAGGAAGCGCCGCTGTGGTGGCTGCGCGTCAAGCAGGCCGCCGAGCGCGGCGCGACGCTGGTGGTGCTCAACGCCCGGCCGACGCGGCTGGACAAGTTCGCCCGCTTCGTGCGCCACTACGACGCCGGCGCGGCCCTGCCCGCCGTGCGCGAACTGCTGGCCCTGGCCCGCGTCGACACCGGCGACCAGCCGGCCGACGCCGCCCAGGCCACGGCCAACGCGCTGATGGAGGCCAACAACCTGGTCGTCTTCTACGGCGCGGAAGGGCTGAGCTACGACCAGAGCGACACGCTGGCCCGGCTGCTGGCCAACCTGCTGCTGGTGAAGCGCGGCGACGACGCGCTCCCCTTCGCCGGGCGGCCCAACAACGGCCTGGTGGCCGTCGGCCGCCACGCCAACAACCAGGGCGCGCGCGACATGGGCATCCACCCCGCCCTCGGCCCCGGCCATAGCGCCGCGCCCAGCGCCGGGCTGAACGCCGACGAGATTTACGCCGCCGCCGCCGATGGCCGGGTGCGGGCGCTCTTCGCCCTGGGGGCCGACCCGGTGGGCGACGGGCTGATGGACGGCCGCGGCCAGTTGTCCTTCCTCGTCGTCCAGGAGCTGTTCCTGACCGAGACGGCCAAACTGGCCGACGTCGTGCTGCCGGCCCAGAGCTGGGCCGAGCGCGAGGGGACGTTCACCAACGGCGAGCGGCGCGTGCAGCGCTTCTACCCGGCCATCCCGGCCATGGGCCAGGCGCGCCCCGACTGGCAGATTCTGGCCCAACTGGGCGAGCGCGTCGGGCTGGGCAAGCCGCCCTTCGCCGCCAGCCTCGTCTTCAAGGAGCTTGCCGCCGCCGTGCCGCAATACGCCGGCATGGACTACCGCACGCTGGCCCAGGTGACGGAGCAGTGGCCCGTCGTCGGCGGCAGCGACCTGTACTACGGCGGCACGGCCTATGACAACCATCAGGGCCTCGGCCAGCAGACGGCCGCGGCGGCCGAGAGCGGCGCGGTGGAGAGCTACGACCTGCCGGCCGACACCCCGGCGGCGGCCAACCCGCCGCGCGTCGGCGCGGTCAACGTTCTGCCGGTGCGCGCCCTCTATACGCCGGGGACGCTCATCAACCTGACGCCCGTGTTGCGCGACCGGCTGGCCCGGCCGACGCTGCACCTGAATCCCGACGACGCCGCCGCGCTGCTGGTCGGTGACGGCGACGCGGTGGCCGTGGCCGCCGCTGGGCAGGCGAGCGGGGCCGTGGTTGAACTGGATGAGGACGCGCCGGGTGGGTTGGCGCTGTTGAGCGGCGTTGTTGTCGCGCGGGATGGTAGCCCGCGACAGGCGACGGTGCGTTCGGTCGTGGTGGAAGAGGCGGGATACCATCCCGCGCTACAATAGGAGTAGTTTATGACTCCAGGTGCAATCGCAATTCGAGCCTTAATCATCGGCTTCATCATCAGCTTTGCCGTCATCACCGGCTTTGCCTATACGACGCTGCTGGAGCGCAAGGTGCTGGCCCGGCTGCAGCACCGCGTCGGCCCCAACCGCGCCGGCTACATCCCCGTGCCCTGGCGCGGCGGCGAGAAGCGCTTCCTGGGCGGCTTCATGCAGCCGGCGGCCGACGCCGTGAAGCTGTTCATGAAGGAAGACCCGACGCCGGCCAAGGTGGACAAGATCACCTACAACCTGGCCCCGATGCTGGCCGTCATCCCGGCCATCCTCATCCTGGCCGTCATTCCCTGGGCGCCGGCCTTCCGCCTTGGCCCGTGGCGCTTCACGCCCTACTTCGCCATCGCGCCGGGCATCAACGTCGGCGTGCTGTTCATTCTGGCCATCACCTCCATCAGCGTCTACGGCATCATCCTGGCCGGCTGGGCGTCGAACAGCAAGTACGCCATCCTGGGCGGCATTCGCGCCTCGGCCCAGATGATCAGCTATGAGCTGGCCCTGGGCATCATCGTCCTCATCCCGATCATGATGGCCAACTCGATGAACCTGGGCGAGATCGTCGAGGCCCAGCGGCCGTTCTGGTTCGCCTTCATCCAGCCATTGGCGGCCATCGTCTTCTTCATCGCCGCCCTGGCCGAACTCCAGCGCGCCCCGTTCGATTTGCTGGAAGCGGAGCAGGAGCTATCGGCCGGGTTCAACGTCGAGTACGCCGGGATGCGCTTCGGCATGTTCTTCATGGCCGAGTACATGAAGATGATCTCGCTGAGCGCCATCTTCGCCACCTTCTTCCTGGGCGGCTATGGCGGGCCGTTCGTGGATCGCTTCCCGTGGCTGGGCTTCATCTACATCATCGCCAAGATCATTGGCTGCCTGTTCCTGATGATCTGGATTCGGGCGTCGCTGCCGCGCCTACGCTATGACCAGCTCATGGGCTTCGGCTGGAAGGGGCTGCTGCCCATCGCCGTGCTCAACTTCATCATCACCGCCGTGCTGATCGTCATGGCCGAGGAAGGGACGCTGGCGCCGCTGCTGGAGACGATTCGAGGATTCTTTATTGGCTAGGTTCCAGGTTCCAGGTTCCAGGGGTCAGGGGAAGAAACTCTTCCCTGGCCCCTGGAACCTGGAACCTGGCCCCTGGTCTCTCTGAGGAGACACGCATGATCGGTGAGATTCTCAAAGGCATGGGCACGACGCTGAAGCACATGTTCATGCCGCCGGTGACCATCCAGTACCCGGAGGTCCAGCGGCCGGTGCGCCAGCGGTTCAAGGGGCGGCACGAGCTGAAGCGCTATGACAACGGGCTGGAGCGCTGCATCGGCTGTTCGCTGTGCGCCGCCGCCTGCCCGGCCGACGCCATCTTCGTCGAGGCGGCCGAGAACACCAACGAGGAGCGCTACTCGCCCGGCGAGCGCTATGCCCGCGTCTACGAGATCAACATGATGCGCTGCATCTTCTGCGGCTACTGCGAAGACGCCTGCCCGACGGAGGCCATCGTCCTGGAAGACCGCTACGAGTTGAGCTTCTACGACCGGGCCAGCTCGATCTATACCAAGGAGATGCTGCTGACGGCCGTGCCGGAGCGCGGCATCGCCACGCCGCAGACGACCGAGCCGGGCACGTTCGACCGGTCGATCCCGGACATGGAAAACCCAAAGTGATACATCCCATACCCTTCATCCTCCTGGCCGCCGTGGCCGTGGCCGCGGCGCTGGGGATGTTGTTGAGCCACAACGCCGTCCATTCGGCGCTCTACCTGGTGCTCAACTTCATCACCGTGGCCATCTTCTACCTGGCCCTCAATGCGCCGTTCATCGCCATGGTGCAGATCACCGTCTACGCCGGGGCCATCGTCGTCCTGTTCCTGTTCGTCATCATGCTGCTGGGCGCGGAGCGGCTGCGCAGCGCGGCCGACGACGTGCGCGGGCCGGAGCGCCTCCACCGCTACACGGCCCTGGCTCTGGCGCTGGTGCTGATCGGCGTCGTCGGCTATCTGCTGTTCCAGGGTGGCCTGGGGGTGGGCGGAACGGCCGCGACGGCCGGGGCGGCGCTCGACGCCAGCCCGCAAGCCCTGGGCATGGAGTTGTTCCAGTCCTACGTGTTGCCGTTCCAGGTGACGGGCGTGCTGCTGCTGGCGGCCATCGCCGGCGTCGTCATCTTTGGCCACACCAAGAAGCGCGGAGGGGAAAATGCCTAGCGCCGTCACCATTAATTGGTACATCGCCCTCAGCGGCATCCTGTTCGTCATCGGCGCGCTGGGCGTGCTGCTGCGCCGCAACGCCATCATCCTGTTCATGTCGGTCGAACTGATGCTCAACAGCGCCAACCTGCTCTTCGTCGCCTTCGCCCGCCATCTGGGCGATCTGGATGGGCAGGTGCTGGTCTTCTTCGTCATCACCGTCGCCGCGGCCGAAGTCGCCGTCGGCCTGGCCCTGATCGTGGCCATCTTCCGCACGAAGAAGAGCATCAATATTGATGAGATTAACTTGTTAAAGGGATGAGAAAACGACGAACGACGAACTACGAATGAAGAGCGCAGGTCGTCGTTCGTAGTTCGTCGTTCGTAGTTCGGGAGCATTTATGAATACATTCGGTCTCGCTCCACTCATACTGATTCTGCCGGTGCTGGGCCTGCTGTTCAACGGGCTGTTCGGGCGGCGGTTTGTGGACGCCAACCGGGCCGGCGGCGAGCGGCTGACCGGCTGGCTGGCCAGCTTCATGACCCTCGGCGCGTTCGCCGTCTCGGTCACGCTGTTTCTCAGCCTGCTGGCCCACGACTTCCACGCCACCGTCGTGCCGCTGTTCAACTGGATCAACATCCCCAGCGCCGGCTTTCTGGTCAACTGGGCGATGCAGATCGACACGCTGTCGGTGACGATGATGCTGGTGGTGACGGGCGTCGGCTCGCTGATCCACATCTACGCCATCGGCTACATGCACGGCGACCCGAACTTCAGCCGCTTCTTCACCTACCTGAACCTGTTCATCTTTTTCATGCTGATTCTGGTCAGCGGCAGCAGCTACCTGGTGATGTTCGTCGGCTGGGAAGGCGTGGGCCTGTGCTCCTACCTGCTGATCAGCTTCTGGTGGGACCGGCTGGACAAGAACGGCGTGCCGGCCAACGCCAACGCCGGGCGCAAAGCGATGGTGATGAACCGCATCGGCGACTTCGGCGTCATCCTGGCCATGATCCTGCTGTTCTGGACGTTCGGCACGCTGGACTATCAGGGCGTCTTCGCCGGGGCGGTGGAGCTGTTCGAGGCGGGCCACGTGGTGCAGTTCGGCGGGCTGAGCGTGCCGCTGCCGGCGGTGCTGACGGCGGTGACGGCCCTCTTCCTGCTGGGCGTGGCCGGCAAGTCGGCCCAGATTCCCCTCTACACCTGGCTGCCCGACGCCATGGCCGGCCCGACGCCCGTCTCGGCCCTCATCCATGCCGCGACGATGGTCACGGCCGGCGTCTACCTGCTCGTCCGCAGCAACGTCCTCTACGAGATCGTCCGTACCAGCGGCGCGACCATCCTGGGCCTCATCTCCACGCCCGACCTGGTGGCCTGGGTCGGGGCGCTGACGGCCCTCTTCGCCGGGCTGATCGCCTTCAGCCAGAACGACATCAAGAAGGTGCTGGCCTATTCGACCGTCAGCCAGCTTGGCTTCATGGTCGCCGCCGCCGGCTCCGGGGCCTACGTCGCGGCCATGTTCCACCTGGTCACCCACGCCTTCTTCAAGGCGCTGCTGTTCCTCGGCTCCGGCTCGGTCATTCATGGGATGGAGCATGGGCATCATCATGTGGCTCATGCACCATGGGGCACAGGGCTTATCCTGGGCCGGGAGCGGCAGGCCGGGCAGGATAAGAATCCTGTGCCACATTTGGCGGCCGAGAGCGACGCCAATCAGGTGCATGGCAACGCCGACGACGATGGCTTCGACCCGCAGGACATGCGCTACATGGGCGGGCTGCGCCACCGGATGCCGACGACGTTCATCGTCTACCTGATCGGCTCGCTGGCGCTGGCGGGCATTCTGCCGCTGGCCGGCTTCTGGTCGAAGGACGAGATTCTGCTCCACGACCAGACCTACGCCCTGCCGATCTTCATCATCCTGGCGTGGCCGCGCTGGGCACGGCCTTCTACGTCGCCCGGCAGCTCATCATGGTCTTCTTCGGCCGGCCGCGCCACGCGGCGGCCGAGCACGCCGCCGAAAGCCCGCGCATCATGACCACGCCGCTCATCGTGCTGGCCGCGCTGACCATCTTCGGCGGGCTGCTCAACCTGCCCTACCTGACCGCGGCCATGGCCGAGGCCAACCACGACCACGCCGCGGGCATCTTCCTGATGCTGGAGCAGTGGCTGGAGCACTCCATCGCCTCGTTCGAGCTGACCGAAGAGGGCATCCTGTCCATGCCCAAGACGCCGGTCTACCTGTCGCTGCTGGTGGCGGGCATCTCGACGGCGCTGGCGGTGGGCGGGCTGATTCTGGGCTATCTGGTCTATCGCGGCCGGCCGCGCACCTATCGCGAACCCGACCGCCTGCAGCGCACGCCCATCTGGTGGTGGGCCGCGCTGCCGCTCAACTCGTTGTACATGAAGGGGTTCGTGCCCCTGTTCAATCGCTTCTCGGTCTGGCTGGCCGACAAGGTGGACTGGGCCTTCTGGCACGACTTCGTCCACGACCGGTTGATCCGCGACATCTTTATCACCGGGGCGGAGTTCTCGGCCAACGTGCTCGACGCGCAGGGCGTGGACGGGCTGGTGAATGGCGCGGGCAAGACGACGCAGCGCCTGGCCCGCGGCCTGCGCCTGACGCAGACCGGCTACGCCCGCACCTACGCCCTGGCCGTGCTGTTGGGCGCGGTGGGGTTGCTGGTCTACTTCATCTGGATGGCGGGCTAAGAGCTCACGCAAAGGCGCAAAGAAGCAAAGGACGCAAAGAAAGTAGAGGAACCCCGCGTTCCCTGGAGTCATTATGAACTGGTTACTCACGATAGTCACCTTCCTGCCGCTGGTCGGCGTGCTGGCGATTCTGCTGACGAACCCGCCCAAACGCGGCTCGGAGAACCTCGTCCGGGGTATCGCCGTGGCCACCTCGGTCGTCACCTTCCTGGGAACGCTGCTCATCCTGATGCGCTATGACCCCGCCGTGGCCGGCTTACAGATGATCGACCGCTTTGACTGGATTCCCTCATGGGGCATCCAGTACTTTCTGGCGGTGGACGGGCTGAGCATCCTGATGGTGCTGCTGACCTCGTTCATCTCCATGCTGGCCATCGCCTCGACGTGGAACGCCATCCATACGCAGGTGAAGCAGTTCTACATCTTCATCCTGCTGCTGGAGATGGGTATGATGGGCGTGTTCCTGGCCCAGGATCTGTTCCTGTTCTACATCTTCTGGGAGTTCACCCTGGTGCCGATGTACTTCCTGATCGGCATCTGGGGCGGGGCGCGGCGGGTCTACGCCTCGATCAAGTTCTTCCTGTACACGATGGCCGCCTCGCTGCTGATGCTGCTGGCCATCCTCTACATGGGCATCACCAACGGCACGTTCGCCCTGCCCGACCTGATCGCCGGGCGGGCGGCCTTCGCCGGGGCACAGAACCTGCTGTTCATCGGCTTCTTCCTGGCCTTCGCCGTGAAGGTTCCCATCTTCCCGTTCCACTCCTGGCTGCCCGATGCCCACACCGAAGCGCCGACGGCCGGCTCGATCATCCTGGCCGGCGTGCTGCTGAAGATGGGCACCTACGGCCTGATCCGCTTCAACCTGCCCCTCTTCCCGGAGGCGTCGTACAAGTATGCGCCGTTCATCGCCGTGCTGGCCATCATCGGCATCATCTACGGCGCGGTCGTCTCCTTCGCCCAGAAGGACGTGAAGAAGCTGGTGGCCTACTCCTCCATCAGCCACCTGGGCTTTGTGACGCTGGGCATCTTCTCGCTCAACGCCGCCGGCATTCAGGGGGCGATCCTGCAAGGCGTGAACCACGGCCTGAGCACGGGCGCGCTGTTCTTCCTGGTCGGCGTGCTCTATGAGCAGACCCACACCCGCGACATGGCCGCCTATGGCGGGGTGTGGAAGATCATGCCGGTGTTCAGCGTCCTGTCGCTCATCGTCGTCCTGTCGAGCATGGGCCTGCCGGGGCTGAACGGCTTCGTGGGCGAGTTCACCATCCTGCTCGGCTCGATGGGCGCGGAGTCGCTGGCCCCCCGGCCGTGGATCTTCACCGCCTTCGCCACCACCGGCGTCATCCTGGCCGCCGTCTACCTGCTGTGGATGTTCCAGCGGGTGTTCATGGGGCCGGCCGAGACGCCACAGGTGAAGGGGCTGCGCGAGATGAACCGCGGCGAGTTGGCCATCATGCTCTCCTTCCTGCTGTTCATCTTCTGGATCGGCATTGCCCCTAGCCTCTACTTCCACCTGATGGATAGTAGCGTCAGTGCGTTGGTGGCGGATATTAGTAACGCGGTTGTGGCCCTCGGCAGATAGGTTCCAGGGGCCAGGTTCCAGGGGCCAGGGAAGAGCACTCTTCCCTGGCCCCTGGAACCTGGCCCCTAGCCCCTAATCCCATGCCCCCCGTCACCTTCATCCACCTCAGCGACACCCACTTTGGCCCGACGCGGGAGTACTCGCGGCAGGGGCATCGGTCGCTGCCCTACGCGCGGCACGTGGTGGAGATGATCAACCGGCTGCCGGTGCGGCCCGACTTCGTGATCCACACCGGCGACGTGGCGACGCACCCGACGGAAGAGGCCTACCGGCTGGCGGCCGAGGTCTTCAGCGCCCTGGACGCGCCCATCTACTACGCCACGGGCAACCACGACACCTCGGCCGACATCCATCGCTACATGCCAATGGGGCCGAAAGAGGATTGCCAGCCGGACACGGGCACGCTGTCCTACACCTTCACCGTGCGCGGCCACCGCTTCCTGGTGCTCGACGCCCGCGGCCCGGACGAGATCGACCCGCGCGGCCTGCTCTCGCCGCAACAACTCGACGTGCTGCGCGCCGAGGCCACGCCCGACGGCCCGCCGCTGACCCTCTTCACCCACTACCCGGCCGTGCGCCTCAACTCGCCGTGGATGGATGCCAACATGCTCATCTACAACGGCGAGGAGATGCACCGGGCGCTGTTGCCGGCGCGGGGGCGACTGCGCGGCGTCTTCTTCGGCCACATCCACAATTCGACCCAGATCATCCGCGACGGCATCTTCTACTGCGCCGTGGCCAGCACCTTCGCCGGCTTCACCACCTGGCCCAGCGAGGAGATGATCAGGGCCGACCACGACGCCATGCCGGCCTTCAACTTCGTGCAACTGCTGCCCGACCAGACGATTGTGCAGCAGCGGCCGTTTGCCCGGCTGGCGGGGGAGGCGACGCGGAAGGCGGGGGAAGGGGATTACTCGCGGAATTTGGAAGATTAGGCGGGGTCGAGTCTGTCCTATCCATGCTTAATAGGGGTATCCAAAGGTTACTGTGCCTGATGAGAAACGATCAGCCCGCCACAGGGGGCCTTCGGCCTGGACCTACACCTGGGGCGGAGATCGTGTCGCCAACGCCCGTCATCGCTTTACGGCTTGTCGCGCGGATCGCTGACTCTACACGGGAGCCGCCCAATCGCGTGGCAGACACGGTGTCTCGTGGCGCGTGCCCGTTTCCTGTCCCGTCGCAGGGCGCTCGGATCTTGGCGCAAACGGACAGACGGGCGACTGAGCCTCAACAAAGCTCCTCTCCCTCGAAGACAATGCCAACGTCGGCGCCGCTGCCTGGGGCATGTGTTTGCCCGCAGGAGCTGGAGACCATCGAAGTCACCTAGTTGACCGGATTCCGCGGTCGATGTTGGAAAGGTGTCTGGATGATGGTAGACCGGTAATCGCTCGCGTTTGGAGGCAATGCTCCTTGGTACAGGCAACTGCGAGAAATTGTGCAAATTGGCTATGATAGGGCCGGCCGGAGCGCCCTACCCATAGGGCTACCCTGTTTGTGGGACGGGTTCCTTGCGCGTGGGTAGAGTTCGATGAGCCGCGTTACTTGGGCCTGCCGCCTACAGACTTGTAGGAGGCAATGTTCATCGGAGGGTGAGAACTGGTCACACATTACGGATTGATCGAGGCCAATCGCAAGCCTGTGCAATCTGCGGTTTCCTCTCTTCTTTCAAGGCCCATCCAGCGCGAACGTCTCGATGATCCGGTTGGTCTCCGCCTGCACCTCGTCCGGTATCGTCGCCCCCTGCTCAATTGTCCGGTTGCTGATCAGGCCCAGGCTGAACAGTAGGTCGCCGCGGGCGATGGGCCTGGTGTCGTTGTAATGCACCGACCACGTCACGCCCTGGTACACCAGCGCCGACGCGCTGATCGGCTCGCCCAAGAACACAACCTCATCCAGCGGCACGAACTCCCCGGCCCGGCCGCCGTACAGTTGCAGCTCGGCCTCCTCGCCCACGCGCGCCACGCCAATGCGCAGGGCGATGCCCAGTTCGTGGTAGGCCAGCGATAGCCGATGGGGGTTGTCGGCGGTAGGCTCGATGACCGTCCAGCGGCCGTCCGGGTAGCGGAAGGAGAAGCCGTAGGTTTCGTTGTGGTAGGTGGGGTAGGTGGCCCAGGCGGTCGGGTCGGCCGGCAGGGTAGCGGTCGGGAAGACGGGCGAGGCGACGGCCGGAACGCCGGTATCCGTTGGCAGGTGTAGCTCGGCCAGCGTCTGCGTCGGCGGGAAGAAGCTCAGTCCAGCCAGCAGGCAGCGCCCGGCGTCGTCGAGCGACTCGTTGGCGTAGAGCAGCCGGAAGAGCCGCCCGTCCACCCGCAGATAGATGGCCGTATTGGCCACCTCGCCGGGCACGGGCCACAGCATGACCCCCTCGACCCCGGCCACGACGACCGGCGCGCGCCGGGTGGGCAGGTCGGCCAGTTGGGCCAGTTGCTCTTCTACTATCGCCTCCAGGTCCTCCGGCGCTCGTTGGTAGAGCCAGTGCGCCTGGAAGGGCGCGGACTCGCCCGCCCCGGCCAGCGACACGCCGTAGTCGCTGAAAAGGTACTGTGGCTCGTGGACGGTCAGCCCGGCGGGCACGGGGATGGCGATGCCCAGGACTTCGTTGCGGTAGGTCTCGACCGGGGCGGGGCAGTCGTCGGGCGACAGGACGAGCGGCGTGGCGAGTGGCGAGTGGCGGGTGGCGCGTACTGTTGCAGGCGTGGTCGTGGGCGCGTCGGTGGCAGTTACCTCCGGCGGGGCGGCGGTGGTTGCGGTTGCCGCTGCGGTGGCGGACGGAGCCGCTGGTGGCGGGGCGCAGGCGACCAGGGCCAGCAACAGCCCAATCATGGCGGCGAGGCGCGCCGCGCCGGCTATGCTGCCGTTACTCGGCTGGTGAGTCTGCATGGCTTGCTTCCTCCGGCGTTTTCCTCTACACAGTATAGCCCAGTTGAGGCCCCTGTTTTCGACGGTCGCCGGGCGGGAACTGGGCTATTTGGCTAGGCCGGTATAAGCCGCAGCGTCGCCGCTCGCACCGCGGGGGAAACCATAGTCTCGATGTAGCCCGCGCCGTAGCGGCGATACTTCGCGCCGTAGGCGGCGTCAATGTGGGCCTGGGTGTCCGGGTCGTCTACCTCGACCCAGGCAACGTCCTTCTCCACCGCGCCGGCCCAGATGCGACCCTCCGGGCGCGCCAGCGCGGCGCGGAACCAGGCGCTGCCGCGCCCGCGATAGGAGCGCACGTACAACGCATCCCCGACGCGCACGACCCAGATGGTCACCAGCTTGCGCCGCGTGCCGTCCGGTCTTAGCGTGGCGATCTCCAGTTCTTCGGCCGCGCCAATGCGGGTTAACTCGTCGCTTGTCCATTGATTCATGGGTCTTTCCTCCGGCGGGTTCAAACCCGCCGCTGTCACGCGAAACCGGTTGAAACCGGTTGAAGAGCGGTATTTCACTCCGGCAACGCGTTTCAACGCGTTTGGCTTAGCAGCCGACGGATTGATCCGTCGGTGCGAGACGGTATCCGGGTTTATTTGTCAAAGTGCATCATTAACCCGCTTCACCCAGGTACTGCGCGTCGCTGACCTTCTCCAGCCAGTCGGCCGACTGGCCGTCGCGCTTTTCGACGATGGAGAGGTGGCTCATGCCCGTCGTCGGTGCGGCGCCGTGCCAGTGCTTCTCGCCGGGTGGAATCCAGACCACGTCACCGGGGCGAATCTCCTCCACCGGCCCGCCCCAGCGTTGCGCCCGGCCGCAGCCGGCGGTGACGACCAGCGTCTGGCCCAGGGGGTGGGTGTGCCAGGCGGTGCGCGCCCCCGGCTCGAAGGTGACGGCGGCCACGGACACGCGGGCCGGGTCGGGCGCGTCATTCAGGGGATCGACGCGCACCGCGCCGGTGAAGTAGGCAGCCGGGCCGTGGCCCGAAGGTTGGGAACCGCAGCGTTTGATGTCCATTTCGTGTATTCCTTAGTCTATCTGAAGGGGTGGCGGCGGCGGGTTGAAGAAACCGCCGCCACCACCGGCGAAGCATCGCCTAGAGGTAGGTGCGCTGTTCGAGCGCTTCGGGATAGCGCGCGCCCTGCACCTCGATCTGTGACACGGCGCTTTCGATGTCGCGCAGATCGTCGGCCGTCAGTTCGATGTCGGCCGCGCCAATGTTCTCTTCGAGTCGCGTCAACTTGGTTGTGCCTGGAATCGGCGCCATCCACGGCTTCTGGGCCAGCAGCCAGGCGAGGGCGATTTGGGCCGGCGTCGCCCCCTTACTCTCGGCCAAGCCGCGCAGCCAGTCAACGAACACCTGGTTCGCCTGGCGCGCCTCGGGGGTGAAGCGGGGGATGATGTTGCGGAAGTCGTTGCTGGTGAACTGTGTGTTGGCGTCGATAGCGCCCGTCAGGAACCCCTTGCCCAGCGGGCTGAAGGGCACGAAGCCGATGCCCAGCTCTTCCAGCGTGGGCAGCACCTCTTCTTCCGGCCGGCGGAACCACAGCGAGTACTCGCTCTGCACAGCGGCCACCGGCTGGACGGCGTGGGCGCGGCGGATGGTTTGCGCCCCCGCCTCCGACATGCCGAAGTGCTTGACCTTGCCCTCCGCGATCAGTTCTTTCACGGCCCCGGCCACGTCCTCGATGGGCACGTTGGGGTCGACCCGGTGCTGGTAGAGCAGGTCGATGACCTCCACCCCCAGGCGCTTGAGCGAACCCTCGACGGCCTGCTTGATGTGCGCCGGCTGGCTGTTGACGGCGCTCAGCCCCGGCCGGCCGTTGGGGTCGCGGCCGAAGCCGAACTTGGTGGCGATGACCACCTGGTCGCGCACGGGGGCCAGCGCTTCGCCGACCAGCTCTTCGTTGACGAACGGGCCGTAGATTTCGGCCGTGTCGAAGAAGGTCACGCCGCGATCGACGGCGTGGCGGATCAGAGCGATCATCTCGCCCTTGTCGCCCGGCAGGCCATAGCTCTGGCTCATGCCCATGCAGCCCAGGCCAATGGCCGAGACTTCCAGACCCCCGTTGCCAAGTATGCGTGTTTCCATGATTGAACTCCTTTCCTTGCGTGTTTAGAGCAGGTCTTGCTCGCGCGTCAGCACGGCGTTTTCGTAGATGGCGATCTTGCGATCCAGTACGTCCAATGTCTTCTGCATCTCGTTCATGCGGGCTGCCAGCAACTCCCGCTGCTCCTTCAGGATCGCCTTGCGGGCCGGGATGGTGTCATCGCCCCGTTGCACCAGGGCGATGTACGCGGTCAGTACTTCGATGGGCAGCCCGGCGCTGCGCATGCACTTGATGAATTCGACCCGCCGCACGTCCAGATCGTTGTAATCGCGGATGCCGCTCTCAGCGCGGTTGACCGGCGGCAACAGCCCGATCCGTTCGTAGTAGCGCAGCGTGTCGGACGACAGGCCATAGCGTTGGCTGACTTCGGCGATCTTCATCGTGTCACCTCTTGGAGATAGTGTAGCACTTAGAGTTTACTCTAAGTCAAGGGGCAATTTGAGGCAATTCTTCAAATTGACGCCACTCTCATTTTCCGTCATAATCGCCATTAGTCACCCGGCGCGACCGCCCGGCGCGGCCACCTGTGAGGTCTGACTCTTGACCGACCCAACGCTGCTGACCGACACGCCCGTTGCTCCCGCGGACACCGCTCTCGTCCGCGGCGCCTGCCCCCACGACTGCCCTGACACCTGTGGTACGCTCGTCGAGGTAGTGGACGGCCGCGCCGTCGGCTTTCGCGGCGACCCCGACCACCCCATCACCGACGGCTGGCTGTGCGGCAAGGTGCGCCCCTATCTGGAGCACGTCTACCACCCCGACCGGCTGACGACGCCGCTGCGCCGCGTGGGGCCGAAGGGGGCGGGGCAGTTCGCGCCCATCAGTTGGGACGAGGCTATCGGCGAGATCGGCGACCGCTGGCGGGGAATCATCGCGGAGTACGGGGCCGAGGCGATCCTGCCCTACAGCTACAGCGGCACGCTGGGGCTGGTGCAGATGGCCGTCAGCAACGGCCGCTTCTGGAACCGTCTGGGGGCCAGCCAGTTGGAGCGGGCCATCTGCGGCGACGCGGCGCAGTACGCCGTGGAGCGCACGCTGGGGGCGCGTTGGGCCGTGCCCTACGCCGACACCGCCCACAGCCAGGCCATCTTCATCTGGGGCCACAACCCGGCCAGCACCGCGCCCCACTTCATGCCCTATCTTAAGGACGCCCAGCGCCGCGGTTGTGTCGTCGTCGTCATTGACCCCAAACGGACGCGCACGGCGCGCACGGCCGACTGGCACGTCGCCCCGCGGCCGGGAACCGACGGCGCGCTGGCTCTGGGCCTGGCCCACGTCATCGTTAACGAAGGGTTGCACGACGAAGCCTGGCTGGCGGCCCACACCGTCGGCTGGCCGGAGCTGCGGGCGCGCATCGCCGACTTCCCGCCGCAGCGCGTGGCCGCCATCTGCGGCCTGCCGGTCGAGGACGTGGTGCGGCTGGCCCGGCTCTACGCCACCCACACCCCCAGCCTGATCAAGATCGCCGACGGGCTGCAACGCAACCCGATGGGCGGCCAGACGACGCGGGCCATCTGCGCCCTGCCGGCCCTCATCGGGCAGTATGGCATGCGCGGCGGCGGGCTGGCCTATAGCACCAGCGGCTATCTCCAGTGGGACGGCGCGGCGATCAACAAGTGGGCCGAGTGCCCGCCGCCGGGTCGGGTGGTCAATATGAATCGCCTGGGCGCGGCGCTGCTGGGCGAAGTCAGCGACCCGCCGATCATGAGCCTCTACGTCTTCGCCAGCAATCCGGCGGCCATTGCCCCCAATGCCGGGTTGGTGGCGCAGGGGCTTATGCGCGACGACCTGTTTACTGTCGTCCACGAGCTTTTCCTGACCGACACGGCCGACTACGCCGACATCGTCCTGCCGGCCACGTCGAACCTGGAGCAGACCGACCTGCACAAAGCCTACGGCCACACCCTGCTGCGCTACAACCATCCGGCCATCCCGCCGCTGGGCCAGAGCCTGAGCAACTGGGACGTGATGCGCCGGCTGGCGGCCGAGATGGGTTTCGCTGAGCCGTGGCTGCGGCAGGACGCCGAGGCGGTCATCGACGAGGTGCTGACGGCCACGGCCGCCCGCTCCCCCTTCCTGCGCGACGTGACCCTGGCCCGGCTGAAGACCGAGGGGCAGGTGGCGCTCCAGATTGGGCCGGAAGCGCCCTTTGCCGATGGTCGCTTTCCTACTCCCAGCGGCCAAGTGGAGCTATACTCGGCTCGATTGGCGGCCGAAGGGCACGACCCGCTGCCGAACTACAGCGGCGTCTGGGACGACGGCGAGCCTTTGCCGGAGCGGGAGCCGGAAGGCAACCGCGAGCAACCGTCGCGACGCTGGCGAGCGGTGCAAGGGGATGAGCCGTTGGACTTGATCACCCCCGCGGCCCACCACTTCGTGACCAGCAGCTTCGGCAACGGCCGGAGCCAGCTCCGGGGCGAAGGGGCGGCGACGGTGGAGATTCACCCGGCCGACGCGGCGGCGCGCGGCATCGCCCACGGCGACCTGGTCGTCGTCGAGAACGGGCGCGGCGCGGTCACGCTGCGGGCGGTCGTCACCGACGGGGTGCGGCCGGGCGTGGTGGCCGCGGCCAAGGGGCGCTGGAGCAAGCACGGCGACGGCCGCGGCGCGCCCCGCAACGTCAACTGGACAACTTCCGACGCCCTGGGCGACTTCGCCGGGCAAAGCACGTTTCATAGCAATCGCGTCTGGCTGCGCAAAGAAAGGGACTAGGGATCAGGGATTAGGGATTAGGGAAGAGTGCTCTTCCCTAATCCCTAATCCCTAATCCCTAACCCCTAAGAAGGTGGGGACATGGACTTTCAAGCGCCTACAATCGACATTCTGGTGCTGCTGCCGTTGCTACTGGTGGCCGGGGCGGGCATGGTCATCATGCTGCTTGACCTGCTGTGGCATGACGAGCGCGTGACCCGCGCCGCGCCGGTGCTGGCCATGATCGGCCTGTTTGGCGGGCTGATCACGTCGGCCTTCCTGTGGAACAGCGGCCGGTCGGCCTTTACACCGCCCGGCGGCCACCCGATGCTGCTGGCCGACAACTTCGCCGTGGCCTTCAACGTCATCCTGGCCATCACCGGCATCCTGACCGTCCTGCTGTCGGTCGACTATCTGCGGCGCACCGGCCACGACCGGCCGGAGTTCTACATCCTCATGCTCCTGTCCCTCAGCGGCATGATGCTGATGGGCATGGCCAACGACCTCATCCTCATCTTCATGGCCCTGGAACTGCTGTCCATCCCGCTCTACATTATGGCCGGGCTGGCCTGGCCGCGGGTGGACTCGGAAGAGAGCGCCATGAAGTACTTCGTGCTGGGCGCGTTCTCGTCGGCCATCCTGGTCTACGGCATCGCTCTGGTCTACGGAGCGACGGGGACGACGGCGCTGCCGGGCATCGTCGCGGCCGTCAGCGCCGCCGGCGGCATGGCCGGCATGTCGCTGCTGCTGGTGGCCGGGGCGGCGCTGATTCTGGTCGGCTTCGGCTTCAAGATCGCCGCCGTGCCCTTCCACATGTGGACGCCCGATGTGTATGAAGGCTCGCCCACGGTGGTGACGGCCTTCATGTCCGTCGGCTCCAAGGTCGGCGGCTTCGCGGCCCTGTTGCGCATCCTCATCGCCGCGCTGCCGGCGCTGGGCGAGACGTGGACGACGGCCATCTCGGTCATGGCCGCGCTGACGCTCATCGTCGGCAATCTGCTGGCCATCGTGCAGCCCAACATCAAGCGCATGCTCGGCTACAGCAGCATCGCCCACGCCGGCTACATCCTCATCGCCGTGGCCGCCAGCGCCGCCAACCCCGACGGCATCAGCGCGGCGATCTTCTACCTCTTCGCCTACGCCTTCACCAACCTGGGCGCGTTCGCCGTGGTCGTGGCCCTGGAGCAGCGCGAGCAGGAAGGGGTGCTGCTCGACGACTACAAGGGGCTGGGCAAGCGCTACCCGTGGATCGCCATCTGCATGGCCTTCTTCATGCTGTCGCTGACCGGCATCCCGCCGACGGGCGGCTTCGCGGCCAAGTTCTTCGTCTTCCGCACGGCCATCGAGGCCAACCTGCTGTGGCTGACGCTCATCGGCGTCGTCACCAGCGTCATCTCCGGCTACTACTACCTGCGCGTCGTCTTCCTGATGTACATGTATGACGGCGAGCGGGAGCTGTCGCTGCGCCCGGCGCTGGTCGCGGCCGTGGTCGTCGCCGCCGTGGCCACGCTGCTGCTGGGCCTGCTGCCCGGCGCGTGGTTCGACCTGGCGCGACAGGCGATTATTCAGTCCACGCAAGCCCTGGCCGGGGATAGTAACGAGCGACGAGTGACGAGTGACGAGTCTCTAAACTCGTCACTCGTCACTCGTCACTCGTCACTCACCATGTCCCAGTTGATCGTCTTCGCCCTGCCCACCCCCGACGGCGCCTACGCCATGCGCGAGGCGCTGGACGAACTGCGGCGGCAGGAGATCATCGAGTTGGGCGACGCGGCCGTCGTCGAGCGCGGGCCGGACGGCAAGGTGCGGCTGCAACAGGCGACCAACCTCGTCGGCGTGGGCGCGCTGGGCGGGGCGGTGTGGGGGGCGCTGGTGGGGCTGGTCTTCCTCTCGCCCTGGCTGGGTCTGGCGGTGGGCGCGGCCGCCGGGGCGCTGGCCGGCCGCTTCACCGACATCGGCATTGACGACGACTTCATTCGTCAGGTGGGCGAGGCGGTCGGCCCCGGCCAATCGGCTCTCTTTTTGCTCATCGACGGCTGGGACGAGCCGGCGGTGATGGCGCAACTGGCCGCCTTCGACGCCACCGTTCTGCGCTCCAACCTGCCCGCCGACCAGGAAGCGCGCCTGCGGGCTGCGTTGGATGACGACCCGGCCGGCGATGGCCCGATTCTCCCATAGTGGCCGGCCGCGCTTCGGCTTGATAGGAACGAAGCCGGGGACGTCAACCGGACGGCCTGATGGCCCTACCACTTGCCTGCCAATATTTCCTCCACTACCGCCTCCAACTCCAGCCCCGCCCCGGCGGCCAGCCCGGCCGCGACCTCGTCGTCCGGCAGTTTCAGCCTGACGATCTCCTCGTCGATCTCTAGCCGCGTCTGGTTTTCCAACGCCGGGTGGGCGCGGGCCAGGCCGTAGAGGGCCAGCGCCCGCGCCTCCTGGCCCGTCTCGGCCAGAATCTGGCCGAAGAGGTACACAGCCCAGAGAATGTCGGGCAGGCTGCCGAGCGAGCGGGCCAGCAGTAGCGCCTCGCGCGCGCTGCGGCGGGCGGCGCCGGCGTCGCCCAGCTTCAGGTCGGCCTGGGCTACGTTGCCGAGTGCGATCACCATGCCCGGTAATTGGCCCAGTTCCTGAAACCGCTCACGGGCCGACTGGCCGTAGGCCCGCGCCGCGGCATAGTCGCCGAGCTGGTAGGCGATGTCGCCGAGGTTGCCAAGTACGATGGCCTCGCTGGACAGGCGGTTGGCCCGGCGGGCCAACTCCAGGCTCAGGGTATGGAACTCCCGCGCCCGCTCCAGTTCGCGACGATCGGAGGCGATGCCGCCCAGGGCATTCAGTGCACCAGCCTCAAGGCCGAGATCGCCGGTGGCGCGGCCGGCCGCCAGGGCTGCGGCGGCGTGGCGCTCGGCGGCGTCCAGGTCGCCCGTGATCCACAACACGTTGGCCGCCCGCGACTGGGTCATGGCCAGCAGCCGGCCGCCGAGGGCGCGGCCCAGCGGCAGCGCCGCCTCGGCCAGCGCCCAGGCGCGGTCGTAGTCGCCGCGCTGTAAGGCGTTAAATGCCAGCCCGGCCAGCGCCTCAGCCTCGGCGGCGCGGTCGCCGGCGGCGCGCGCCCCGGCCAGACCGCGCTCCAGCGCCGCCCCGGCCGCCGCGGAATCGCCCAGGTTGGTACACGCCCGGCCTAAGCCAACCAGCGCCGCCGTGACGGCCGGGCTGTCCGTCTCGCCGGCCGCCTCTCGCAGGGCCAACGCCCGCTCCAGTGCCGCCCGCGCCACCGGCCACGCGCCGACCTGGATTGCCTCCAGCCCTGACTGCTGCAGCAGGCCGGCCGCCCGCAGCCCTTCGCCGGCCTGGATGTAGTGCTCGGCGATGACGGTCAGATACTCCTCGCGCCGCTCGCCGGCATGGCTTTCCAGCCAGCGGGCGGCGCGGCTGTGGTAGGCGGCCCGCCGCTTCAGCAGCACCGTCTCGTAGGCCACGTCGCGCAGCAGGGCGTGCTTGAAGATGTACTCCCCTGCCCCGGCGAAGGCCGAGTGCTCGCGGCGGAAGATGAGCTCCCGGCCGCGCACGGATTCGAGTACCGGGCCGACAGCCTCCCGCTCGATCTCCAGCAGGTCGGCCACGGCGTCGTCCCAGAACAGCCGCCCGACGACCGACGCCCGCTGCAGCGCCTCGCGCTCCGGCCGCGGCAAGCCGTCCAGCCGCGCCTGCAACAGCGCCGTCAGCGTCGGCGGGACTTTGAGCGTGGCCAGTTTGTCCGTCCGCACCCGCCAGGACTGCTGGCCCGTGGTTGGGGTGGTAGGGGCGGGTCTCAGACCCGCCCCTACAAGGGGCGTCAATGGGGGTAGGGGCGGGTCTTAGACCCGCCCCTACAAGGGGCGCGTCAATGGAGGTAGGGGCGGGTCTCAGACCCGCCCCTACAAGGGGCGCGTCGGTGGGGGTAGGGGCGGGTCTCAGACCCGCCCCTACAAGGGGCGCGTCGGTGGGGGTAGGGGCGGGTCTTAGACCCGCCCCTACAGGGGGCGCGTCGGTGGGGATGGTTGTAGCGTCGCGCTCAATCACCCCCTGCTCAATCAACATCTTCACCATCTCTTCGACGTAAAACGGATTGCCCTCGGCGGCGTCGGTGATGAGGTCGCGCAGGCTGTCGGGGACCTGTTCCACCCGTTTGAGAATCTCGTCCACCAGCGCCCGGCTGGTGCGTTTGGACAGCGGCGTCAGGGGGATGCGGCGGAAGGCGGCCTGCCCCTCGCCCCAGTTCGGCCGGCGCTCGAAGAGGCTGGGCCGGGTCACGGCGACGATGAGCAGTTGCGCCTCCGGGATGGCCGTCGCCAGATAGGCCGCCAGGTCGAGCGGGTCGGGGCCCGGGGGGGTCCCGGGGGGGGTGACCGTCGGGCCGTCGTTCGCCAGGGCGCGGAGGTAGCGCACCAGGAAGGCCCGCGCCGACTGCATCAGGCCGGAGTCGCCCAGCAGGCGCTGCACCGCTTCGCTGGACGAGAAGTCAAAGCCCAGCCAGTGGCCGACCACGTCGGCCAGGTCGGGCTCCAGCACCCCGGCCATGCCCTGCCGGAACTTGTCCAGGGCCACGGCGATGGGGTCGCTCTCCAGAATCTCGAAGCGGTTGGCGAACAGGTCGCGGAAGAGGCTGTAGGGCACGTTCTGGGTGTTGGGCGTCGAGCGCCCCTTGTAGTAGAAGATGTGCTCCGGCCGCAGCTCCAGCCAGTTGTCGAACTCGTAGAGCAGGCGGCTCTTGCCCACGCCCGCCTCGCCGACGACGGTGGCGACGCGCGTCTCAGTCGACTCGAAGGCGTCGAGATAGGCATCCTGTAACGTGCCTAACTCGCGGTCGCGGCCGACCATGCGCGTCTCGATGCCCTCGACCCCGCGCGTGGCCATGCGGAAGGCGCGCGGCTTGGCCCGCACGACGACGTAGGTCTGCACCGGTTCGGCCTTGCCCTTGACCGCCAGCGGCGCTTGCGGCTCCACGTCGAAGATGCCGCGCACCAGGCGGTAGGTGTCGTGGCCGATAAGCACCCCACCGACCGGCGCGGCGTGTTCGAGGCGCGAGGCGAGATTCACCGCGTCGCCCATGGCCGTGAACTCGCCCGTCGTGCCCACCGCGCCGAGGACGACCGGCCCGGTGTTGATGCCGATGCGCATGGCCAGGGCCGCGCCGCGCGTCTCGCAGAAGAAGCCGATGGCCGCCTGCATGGCCAGGGCGGCCCGCACCGCCCGCTCCGGGTCGTCCTCGCGGGCCGTGTCCGCGCCCCACAGGGCCATGACGGCGTCGCCGATGTGCTTGTCGATGTGGCCGCCCTGTTCGGTGATGGCCCGGTCGACGGCCGCCCACAGGTCATTCATCACCCCGGCCACCTCTTCGGCGTCCATCGTCTCCGACATGGCCGTGAAGCCGGAGACGTCGGCAAACAGGACGGTGGCCTGCTTGCGCTGCTGGTCGGCGCGGCTCTGCGCCTCCAGCGCGGCCAGCTTCTCGCGCATGGGGCCGAGGGCCGAATCGACGATGGCGTCACCCAGGATGGCCCGTTGCGCCTCCAGGGCGGCCATGCCGGTCTTTAGTTGATCGATCTCGGTCGTTGCCATCTGCCCTCCCGGCACTGTTTCCAAGCGCGGTTATGCTAACGGAGAGAGAATCAATGTGCAAGAATGGGGAGAAGAATCGCACGCTGATGACGGAGATTAAACGCAGATGTTCGCTGACACGGGGCCTGTCAGGTCTGGGTGATGACACTTAGCTCCAATAACTGGTACAATCAGGCTACATGTTCGCGCCAGGTGGGAGCCGCCGTGCGCGTAGTTTTGCCAGCGCGTTCCCCCAACCGCGAACCCAACACCCTGATCGATCTGGCCCGGCAGCGCGCCGGGCTGATTGGAGAGATTGAATGGAAATTCAACAACCGACCGCCGAGCGCACCGGGCGAACCCCGGAAGCGTTCCGGCAGAACATCGTTAACAACCTCTACTACTCGCGCGGGGCCAACGTCCAGTCGGCCAGCGCCTACGACATCTACATGGCCCTGTCGCGCACGGTGCGCAACCACCTGGTGGAGCGCTTCCGCCGCACGGTGGACATGCGCTACGCGGTGAATCCGCGGATGGTCTACTACCTGTCGGCCGAGTACTTGCTGGGCCGCCAGTTGCAACAGAACATGCTCTACAGCGACACGGCCGACATCGCCGCCGCGGCGATGGAGGGCAGTAACTTCCCGCTGCAAGACCTGCTGGCCATTGACGAAGAACCGGGGCTGGGCAATGGCGGCCTGGGGCGGCTGGCGGCCTGCTTCCTCGACTCGCTGGCTACGCTCGACATCCCCGCCGTCGGCTACGGCATCCGCTATGAGTACGGCATCTTCCGCCAGGAGTTCCACGACGGGGCGCAGGTGGAGCAGCCCGACGAGTGGCTGCTGCTCGACTTTCCGTGGGAGTTCGCCCAGCCCGACGACATGATCCCCGTCGGCTTCGGCGGCCACACCGCGCAGCACAAGGACGACAAGGGGCGGCTACACGTCGAGTGGCGGCCGGGCGAGCAGGTCATGGGCGAGCCATACCACATGCTCGTGCCCGGCTATGGCACGACGACGGTCAACTTCCTGCGCCTCTGGCGGGCGCGGGCCACGCGCGAGTTCGACTTCCGCCTGTTCGACACCGGCGACTACGCCAGCGCCGTCGAGCACAAGGTGCACAGCGAGAACATCTCCAAGGTGCTCTACCCCAACGACAACACCCCCCAGGGGCGCGAGTTGCGCCTGCGGCAGCAGTACTTCTTCGTCGCCTGCTCCCTGCGCGACATCTTGCAGCGCTTCCAGCGCTGCGGCAACCCGATCGAGGCGTTTGCCGACAAGGTCGTCATCCAGCTCAACGACACCCACCCCGTCGTGGCCATCCCCGAATTGATGCGCCTGCTGATGGACGAGTTCGGGCTGGGCTGGTATCAGGCCTGGGACATCACCCGCCGCACCTTCGCCTACACCTGCCACACGCTGATGCCCGAAGCGCTGGAGAAGTGGCCGGTGCACCTGTTCGAGCGCCTGCTGCCGCGCCACATGGAGATCATCTATGAGATCAACCGCCGCTTTCTGGCCGAGGTCAGCGTGCGCTTTCCGCAGGACTACGGCCGCCTGGGCCGCATGTCACTGATCGAAGACGGGCACGAGCGGCAGGTACGCATGGCCCACCTGGCCGTCGTCGGCAGCTTTTCGGTCAATGGTGTGGCCGAGTTGCACTCGGAACTGCTGAAGGAGCGCGTCTTCGGCGACTTCTACGCCCTCTGGCCGCACAAGTTCAACAACAAGACCAACGGCGTCACCCCGCGCCGCTTCATCCGCCAATCGAACCCGCGTCTGTCGGCGCTGGTCACCGAGCAGATCGGCGACGGCTGGCTGCGCGACCTGGACCAATTGGCCAAGCTGGAGCCGAAGGCCGACGACGCCGAATTCCGCGCCGCGTGGCGGGCGGTGAAGACGGCCAACAAGACCGACCTGGCCCGGATCATCGGCAACCTGGCCGGCGTCACCGTCAATCCCGATTCGCTGTACGACGTGATGGTCAAGCGGCTGCACGAGTACAAGCGGCAGATGCTGAAGGCGCTGCACATCGTCACCCTCTACAACCGGCTGCGCGACGACCCGGCGCTCGACATCGTGCCGCGGACGTTCATCTTCGGGGCCAAGGCCGCGCCCGGCTACTACATGGCCAAGCTGATCATCAAGCTGATCAACTCCATTGGCGCGACGATCAACGCCGACCCGCTGGCCGCCGACCGGCTGAAGGTGGCCTTCCTGCCCAACTTCAACGTGACGCTGGGCGAGGCGATCTACCCGGCGGCCAACCTGTCGGAGCAGATCTCGCTGGCCGGCAAGGAGGCGTCGGGCACGGGTAACATGAAGCTGGCCCTCAACGGCGCGCTGACCATCGGCACTTACGACGGGGCCAACATCGAAATCCTGGAGCGCGTCGGCGCGGAGAACTTCTTCCTGTTCGGCCTGCGCGTCGAGGAGGTGGGCGCTCTGCGCGCCGCCGGCTATCGCGCTCGTGACTACTACGAGGCCGACGACGAACTGCGCCGGGCCATCGATCAGATCGCCGCCGGAGAGTTCGCCGACGGCGACCCGTCGCTGTTCGCGCCCATCGTCAGCTCGCTGCTCGACCGCGACGAGTTCATGGTGCTGGCCGACTACCGCGCCTACGTCGATTGCCAGAAGCAGGTCGACCGCGCCTTCCGCGACGAGGAAGCGTGGACGCGCTCGTCCATCCTCAACGCCGCCCGCTGTGGCTTCTTCTCCTCCGACCGGGCCATGCGCCAGTATGCCGAGGAGATTTGGAAGGTGAAGCCGTTGCCGGTGAAGTAAGAGTGCATGGGGGCAGGGGTGATTCCTATTACCCCTGCCCCCATGCCCTTTAAAGCATTGTCATTACACAGGAGGTCAACACTATGTCCACTATCGTAGCCATTACCTTTGCCGGTTCGCACGAGGCGGAGCGTGTGCGTCACGCATTGAGCGAGGTCGAGCATCAGGGACAACTGAATCTGGACGACTCGGCCGTCGTCGTCAAGGATGACCACGGCCGCATCCAGGTCCACAACGAAGTAGATACCGGCGTCAAGGTCGGCGCGCTGGGCGGCGGGATGCTGGGGCTGCTCATCGGCTTCATCTTCGGCGGGCCGATCGGCAGTATGCTCGTCGGCCTGGTCGGCGGGGCGCTGATGGGTTCGCTGGCCCAGATGGGCGTGGACAAGGGGTTCATGAAGGACGTGGAGGAAGCCATGCCGCCCAATTCGTCGGCCCTGTTCTTCCTGCTGCGCGACGACGAACCCGACGCGGCCATCGCCGCCCTGGAGCCGTATCAGGGCACGGTCTACCACACCTCGTTGTCGATCGAGGATGAGGAAGCGTTGCGACAGGCGTTGCTTCGCTGAGCCGACCGCGGGGGTGATTCTTATCACCCCTGCTCCCCCGCTCCCCTGCGCTCAGAAGGAACTACACAACAATGACCCCCACCCCCAACCCGGATACGATCATCTCTCTCGCCAAAGTCCTCATCGCCGCTGCCTGGGCCGACGGCCAGATCAGCGAAGATGAAGAGCTTTCGCTTAAGGACCTGCTGTGGCGGCTGCCCGAAGTCCACGCCCGCCAGTGGGAAGAGCTGGCGATCTATCTCGACGCGCCGGTCGAGGCCGCCGAACGCGAGCGTCTCGTGGCCGAGTTGCGGGCGCAGATCAGCAGCGCCGACCAACGCGAACTGGCGCTGAGCAAGCTGGATGAGATGGTCAACGCCGACGGCGTCGTGGCCGAGCGCGAGCAAGCAGTGGTGGCCGAGGCGCGGGCGGCGCTGGAGTCGGCCGACGTGGGGCTGTGGGGGTCGCTGTCGCGGCTGCTCATCGGCCGCCGGGCGGAGGCCACGGCCGGCGCGCCCAACCGCGAGAAGTATCTCAACGACTTCGTGCGCAACCGGGTCTACTACCGGCTGCGGCAACGGCTGGCGGCCGAGGGCGTCGTCTGGGACGTCAGCGACGCCGAACTGCGGCGGCTGGGGCTGGCCGGCGGGCTGCTGGCGCTGGTGGCCGGGGTGGTCGACGGCGTGGCCGACGAAGAGCGAGCGGCGATGGTGGCCACGTTGCGCGATGCCTGGTCGCTGCCCGAAGCGTCGGCGGCGCTGGTCGTGGAGGTCGCCCTGAGCGGCGGCGAGCCACTGGATTTCTATCGTCTGGTGCGCGAGTTCGCCGAGGTGACGACGGCCGAGGAGCGCCTGCGCTTCCTGGATGCGCTATTCGGCGTGGCCGCGGCCGACGGCGCGGCCACGTTCGAGGAGATCGAGCAGATCCGGCTCGTCGCCCTGGGGCTGAAGCTCAGCCATACGGAGTTCATCGACGCCAAGATGAAGCTGCCGCGCGAGCGCCGGCACGGCTGATGCTTGTCTTTCTCTTGAAGGGGATTATACTACGCGATTAGGCCGCTTTATCGACCGTCAATTGACCTATTAATTCTTGGAGGCATCTCATACTATGGCTACTGCTGCTTCAGCCTTCTCTGAACAAAAAAGGGCCATGCCCTGGTGGATTCCGCTCATCGAGGGCATCGCTCTACTGATCGTCGGCGTTCTGCTTCTTACCAGTCCGATTGAGACCACCCTGCGCCTGACGCGCATCCTCGGTCTCTTCTGGTTCGTGGGCGGGATTTTCGAGATCGTCAGCATCTTTATCGATCGCTCCGCCTGGGGCTGGAAGCTCATCGGCGGTCTCATCGGCCTGTGGGCCGGTTACTACCTTATCATGACCCCGGTGGCCGGCGCGTTGATCCTGGGCTTCACGGTCATCGTGTTTCTGGGCATCCAGGCGCTGCTCATGGGCATCGTCCATCTCGTCCAGGCCCTGCGTGGCGCGGGCTGGGGCATCGGTTTGCTGGGCATCATCAACCTCATCTTCGGTGTGATCCTGCTTAGCAACACCCTGATCGGCATCGCCTCGCTGCCGCTTATCATCGGCATCTTCGCCATCATCGGCGGTATTGGAACCATCTTCATGGCCTTCCGCCTGCGGTCGGCTTAGCTCTTTGTGTCGAAAGACGCATAGGTGGGTTAACCAAACGGGGGAGTTGTGCGGCCGCAACTCCCCCGTTTTGATTTTTTTACCTTGTTGAAGGCTCTATTCCCCCAAATTTCACGTCAGCTTCATTGTAAGAATCCCCGCGTAACATACACTGTGTTGGTAAGTAATTGTAAACCAGGTAACAAACGAAAAGTCTATCTGGGACTATAGTAGCGGTATGCCCGGATGTGTCCGTCGTCGAAGTTCCACGGGCAGGAGGCATGTAGTGAAGCAGTTTATTGGATTCCTGGGATTCATCGCCCTGCTCGCCGTCGCCTGGGTGAGCGTGATCGGGCCGTCGGGGGGAATGGGCGGCGTACCGCGGCAAGAGGTAGATTTGCTGCCGGACGTAACTTTCCTGGGCGAAGGCCCGGCTACGTTCACCATCGAGCCCGACCACACCTTCGTCATCAAGTATCGGCGCAACAACTACAAGAACGAACCTGGCCCGACCTACACCGCCCTACCGGGCGAGCGCGTCTGGAGCTTCAGCTTCGTGCCCGATGATGGCGTCTACCCCTACCACTCCGTCGAGAGCTTCGGCCCGGTGACGGCCGGCTGCGTCGTTCAGTTTGTGCAGATCGACGACGACGTGGACGAGCGTATCAACCACTTCAGCGTTAACTCCACCAAGGTCTACACCGTGGCTCAGGGCATGGTGACGTATGGCTCGTTCATCGTACCCATCGACGGCGAGTTGATCTTCACCGCCAACGACAGCGTGGGCCTGGTCATTCGCGTCTGCCGCGACAAGGTGACGCTGACGCCGACGACGACGCCGACCGAGACGGCCACGCCGACGCTGACGCCGACCATCACGCCAACCTTCACGCCGACGCTGACGCTGACGCCGACGTTGACGCTGACGCCAACCTTGACGTCGACGCCCACGGCCACGCCGACCACGGAAACGACGGCGACACCCACGGCCACCGCCACCGGCACGCTGCCGCCGACGGCCACCGCCACTCTGGAGCCGACGGTCACGGCTACGCAAACGATCACGCCGACGACGCCGACGGCGACGCCCACGATCACCTTGACGCCGACGCCTTCGGCCACGCCGACGACGCCGCCCGACCCGAACGAGAGCACGGCCACGCCGACGGCCACGCCGGAACCCGACACCCCGCGGCTGCCCGCCTGCTTGCGGATCAACTTCGAGGTCGGCCCCGACTCGGCGCGGCGCGGCACCTACGTGGTGCAGGAAGTGGGCGGCCACGTCCTGGCGACCTGGTGGGCCGAAGAGGGCTGGATGGATAGCGGCTGGGTGCGCGATCTGGACATCACCTTCCCGGCCGTCTACGTGCAGGTCTTCTGGGTCAAGGGCGATGGCTCGCCGCCGGTGGAGATGACCATCCTGAACCCGGCCCCGGGCACGACCTACGGCTGGCTGGCCCGCGGGCGCTGCCACGCGCTGGAAGTGGCCTGGCCGGGATAAGAGAAGAAGTCTCACGCAAAGATCGCAAAGCAGGGGCCAGGTTCCAGGGGCCAGGGGAAGAGCGCTCTTCCCCTGGCCCCTGGAACCTGGCCCCTCTTCTTGCTCCTGCCCAACGTTGGCGTACAATGGGGCTAATAACTAGACCATCCGTTCGCCCATTAGGAGCGCCAAGATGCCCGACAAGCCGCCTTTTGACCCCCCGGAACCCATAGACCCGGCCGATCTGCCGCCGGCGGCGCAGTGGATGATGGCCCAGGCCGCCGCGGCCCAGAACGAACCACCGGAACGCGCCGCGGCCGACCTGTCCTTCACCCCTCTGGCCCAGCGCCGCGAGCGTATCATCGGCGGGCTGCGCGGCAACGACAAGCTGACCGCCGGGCTGGGCACGGCCGCCGCCGCGGCGCTGACCGAGTGGGGCGCGGCGATGGGGCGCGCCATCGTGGCCGAGACAGAGGGCCTGGACGACGCCGCGGCCGAGGATGTGTTACAGACCCGCGTGCGCGCCGCGCGCCATCTGATGATGAGCGTCGCCCGCGCCGCCGGCGACCCGCCGCCGCCGGGCGAGACGCCGCTGGCCGATGCCTTGCGCCAGGCCGACGTGGTCTACGGCCGCCGCTACCGCGCGCCGGGGCGCGACGTGGTGGGCCGGGCGCTGGCCCGCTGGGCGGCCGATGCCGGGCGGCCGGCGGAGCAGATCGCCGGGCTACGCGCCTTCGTTGAAGCCCAGGTGCGCCCGGAAGCGGGGACGGACGCCGATGCCGCCGCGCGCTAGGGCGCGCGCCTTATTGGCGCTTCTCCTGCTGGCGTTGCTGAGCGCCTGCAACAGCCTGCCGCCGCTGCTGGACGTGGGTGGCTCGCCGCCCACCCCGGCCCGGGGCACGCCGCTGTCGACCATCGGCCCCCTCACTTCGCCGCCGTTTGCCCCCACGCTGCCCGTCTCGTCGCCCGCGCCGCCCGTTGCCCCGACGCCCGTCCCGGCCACCGGCATCCCCGCGCCGGCCCTGCCCACGCCGCCCGGCCACTTGCCGCGCGACATCGGCTACGACGCCGGCGCGTGGGCGGTGCTGTTCAGCCCCGGCGCGCGCGGCGAGCAAGCCAACGGGCAGTACATCATCGACAAGTTGATCGGCTATATCGACGCCGCGCAAAGCAGCATCGATTTGGCCGTATTCGAGACGAACCTGACGCCGGTGGCCGAAGCCCTCATCCGCGCCCACGAGCGCGGCGTGGCCGTGCGCTGGATCACCGACGACGAGAACGGCCGCGACGCCGACGGCGAAGAGGGGCGCGGCCAGTTCGCCCTGCTGGAGGCGGCGGGCATCCCAGTGCGCGACGACCTGCGCTCGGCCTTCATGCACAACAAGTTCATCCTCATCGACGACCGCATCCTGTGGACGGGGTCGATGAACCTGACGACCAACGACGTATTCCGCAACAACAACAACGTCGTCGTGCTGGCTTCGCCGGCGGCGGTGGCCGTCTACGCCCGCGAGTTCGAGGAGATGTGGGGCGGGCAGTTCGGGCCGCGCTCGCCGTCCAACGTCAACGGCCAGACGGTGCAGACGGCCGGCGGCCTGCCCATCACCATCCGCTTCGCGCCGGAGGATGAGCCGTTCGACAGCCTGGTGCAACTGGTGGGGCTGGCCAACGAGAGCATTCGCTTTATGGCCTTCTCGTTCACGCAGGACGAGTTGGGGGAGATCATGCGCCGGCGGGCGGCCGAGGGCGTGGTGGTGCAGGGCATCTTCGAGGTGCGCGGCAGCGAGACGGCCTACAGCGAGATGCCGGCCATGTTCTGCGACGGGCTGGAGGTGCGCCAGGACGGCAACCCGGGCACGTTCCACCACAAGGTGGTCATCATCGACGACTTCGTGGTCATCACCGGCTCGATGAACTTCTCCGACAACGCCGCCGACAGCAACGACGAGAACGTCATCGCCATTGCCGACCCGGCCATCGGCCGCCTCTATCGCGAGGAGTTCGTCCGCCGCTGGGGTGAGGCGACGGCGCCGGACGTTAGTTGCGAAGAGTAAGAAAGAAACCACAGATTACGCAGATTTCACAGATTATCTCTTGAATCTGTGAAATCTGCGTAATCTGTGGTTCCTTCCTTACCGTTTCAGGCCGGGGACGTTCATGGATTCGTCGGTGGCCCAGGCCGATTCGGGCAGGGCGGGCTTGTCGGCTTCGGAACCCAACCACTGCCGGGCCAGGGCGACGGCGGCCACGGCATAGGCCAGCCCGCTGACGATCCAGGCGATCATCGCCCCGAAGTTGGTGTCATTGATGTCCAGCCCGCTGAGTTGGAAACCGGCCGGGTAGGCGTAGCCCATGTCGGGGAAGAAGAGCAGCACCAGCCCGACCAGCTTGACCGGCCAGATGCTGACGAAGGCGTAGACGATGCGCACCAAGGGGTGCATGGCGGCGTGGGTCTGGGGCCAGGCGGCGGTGATGTGCCACCAGTTGAGCAGGCCGACGCCGAACAGGCTGAGCAACTCGACGGCGTGGAGCCAGCCGTGGCGCAGGGTGGCGTTGTGGATGGCGGGGTCATACCAGAACCAGCAGACGCTCAGGAAGGCCAGCAGGGTGACGCCGGGGGCGGTGGCCCAGTGGAGGGCGCGGCGCAGGCGGCCGGAGGCGGCGTCGGCCGGCCGACGCAGCGCGGCCAGCGTGGCCTCGCGGGCGCGGGCGGGCAGGCCGTAGACGAGGGCCGGCGCGGGGTTGGCGAACATGAGCAGGCTGGGCACGGAGGCGACGACGAGCATGTGCTGGACGATGCGGGCGCTGAAGTACTGCGTGGCCAGATAGCCCAGGGGCGAGATGAAGGCCACGGCCAGCAGAGCCAGCCCGCCCAGGCAGAGGAGCAGGGCGCGGGTCGAGGCGGGGTCGGTGGCCCGGCCGGGGCCAGGGGGCAGCGCCGGCCGCGGCAAGCGCCGCCAGCCGCGCAAATAAACGGCGGCCACGAGAAAGATGCCGGCCGCGGCCAGCAAGCGCATGAGGGTGGCTTCGGGCCAGGTGAACATCAAAGATAACTGGAGCCGGCCAGCTTAAAGCTTAGCCAAGTATCTGTTGCTTCACAACCTCGGATGGAATGGCCGCCATGTGCTGGTCACGATGAACCAGCACGGCGCTATCCATCTGGGCCGCGGCGGCGATGAGTGAGTCGGTGAGAGGGATGTGACTGACGGCCTGTCGGGAGAGCCGATAAGCAGCCGTCGCCGTTGAACCATCTATCGCTACCACGTCGTCAAAGAGCAGGCGATATTCATCCAGAATGTCTTGTATCGCGCTATCATCTGCCCCCAGATCGTGCATGCGCCGCGAGAATTCGGCGATGCTTGGGCTGGCCAGCGTAATCTCGGCGGCTGTGTCCTCCAGGAGCGCCTGGACCGCTTCCCAGCCTAGCTCTTGCCGGTAGTGCGCCAGCAGGGCGGTTGTATCTAAAAGGTAGCGCATAGGGTCACTCTGCCGTTGCACGTTCGGCGATCAGTTCGGCGACGCTATCTCGTTCTGGACTAAACTTCCGCCCACTGCCCAAAAGCCGTCGCCCCAGTTCCCCCCGGTCAGGAATAACGCGCACGACGATTTCGTTCCGTTCAGCGTTGGGAATCCATTCTAACCGCCATCCGGGCTTGATACCCAGCGCCCGCCCTACTTCAGCTGGTATGGTAACCATATTCTTCGTGGTAACGGTGGTAATCATGGGAAAATGATACGCCATGTGAGCGGTGCGATCAACCACCACTTCTTCTCACTGGGACAGTGGATACTGGATTGACTCTGCGCCAAGAAAGTTTGCCAACGCAACAACTGCTTGCTCGACAGATATCCGAGTTCCCTTGTCCGGCTCAACGCCCGGCTCCCAATGCACGGCATTGACCGTCAGTCGCCCCTCTTGGCGGTTCATCCGGGGGTCAACGCGGCCGATGATCCGTTCGCCGTGGAGGATGGGCATGACGTAGTAGCCGTAGACGCGCTTGGCGGCCGGGGTGTAGATTTCGCTGCGGTAGAAGAAGTTGAACAGCAGTTCGGTGCGGTCGCGGTCGGCGATGAGGTTATCGAACGGGGAGAGGAGGACGGTCTGCGGCTGCCACTCGCCTCGTTGGGCGCGCTCCAGTTCGGGCAGCAGGTCGCGGTGGAGATGCCACGGGCCGGGCCAGTCGCCGCCGTCGTCGCGGATGATAACGGGCACGGTGACGCCCTCGGCCCGCAGTTCGGCCAATACCTGGGCCAGGCCGGGGTAGTTGTGGCGGGTGAAGTAGCGGCGCACGTCGCGCAGGCGGGCCGGGCCGAGGGCCAGCAGAGCGCGCTCGGCGGCGCGGCGGACGAGGGCGTGGCGGTCGGCCGGCGGCTCGTGGACGCGGTCGCCCACCTGATGCGCCATCAGCCCCCACTGTTTCTTCAGGCCAAAGCCGTTGCCCCGTCGCCGGGTGACGGTGACGTAGCCGCGCAGCCACAGAACCTCCAGCATGATGCCCACGTCATCGCCGCTGCCCCAATTGCTGGGGTAGGGCCAGGGCACGACGGCGCGGCTCTCGATCTCCTCGGCGTAGAGCGGCCCGCGCCGCGCCAGTTCGTCGAGCAGGGCTTGCTGGAAGGAGCGGTTGGCCGCCTGCCAGTCGCGCACGCGCTGCCGCCAGACGCCGCCGGCCACTTCCCGCTCGCGCATCTGGGGCTGGAAGATGGCGAAGTCGTCGGCCAGGACGATGGAGGCGGCGTGGGCCCAGTACTCGAACAGCGCCCGGTCTTCCCAGAGCAGCGCTTCCAGGTCGGCCGGATCATAGGGGCCGAGGCGGCTGAAGGGGACGAGCAGTTGCGTGCGGGCGACGACGTTGATGGGATCGATTTGCAGGCAGGTGATGCGGGCGATGGTGGCCAGGAGGTCGGCCTTGGTGGGGTTCGGCCGCGGCGCTTCCAGTTGTTGGGCGATGACGGCCAGGCGGCGGGCTTCCTGGGGAGTAAGAACGAGCGGGGCGGTCATGGGCGGGGATGATAAGCGAACATATGTCTTATGGCAAGAAGATAAGGCAATGTCGCTGTTCAACATGTGAATGACCTCAGAGCCTGCATTTGTTATAGAATGGTAAGGTCAATGAGAAAACGAAAGCTATTACAGCGGATTCTCGCTAATCCTCAGAATGTCGCATTTAGCGACATGGTTGCGATAGCAGAGGCGTTTGGATTTCGTTTGTCGAGAGTCAACGGTAGCCACCCTATCTTTGCGCACGCAGCCGTGCGGGAATTGGTGAATCTTCAGAACGTCGGCGGGAAGGCCAAGCCTTATTAGGTGCGTCAGTTTCTTAAACTTGTTGAGCGGAATGATTTGACGCTGGAGGAGTAATGCGCGACTACCACATCAATATCTTCTATAGCGAAGAGGATGGCGGCTATATTGCCGATATTCCCGATCTGGAAGCGTGCTCGGCCTTCGGCGGAACGCCGGCTGAGGCACTGCGTGAAGTCGAGATGGCTAAAGCAGCGTGGATCGAGGCGGCTGAGGCCGAGGGCAAACCCGTCCCCCAACCGCGGTACCGGCCGGTCATTTACCAGGCGGCTGTGGCGGGATAAAACGATAACTCGCTATAACCGTAAAAAAAAGGGGCGACCACTTGGTCGCCCCGTTTTGTCTATAGCGTGGCCGTCGCTAACGGCACAAAGAGGCTCGGCCTGGGTCGCGGCCGATCTGCGTCCTGTTGGGCATGAACGCGGGCAAAGACGATCGGTTTGCTAGTTCCAACCTCGTCCAGCAGTTCCAGATTATGCTGACGAATTTCCGGGTCGTCCTCCGGTAACACCACAAGTTCAAACTCGTCTGGCAGTGACGCGAAGATCTCCGGGTGGTCGAGCAAGTACTGCGTGATCTGCCCCACGAGGGTAATGTTGCGTTCTACGACATCCGGCGGCGTGTTGGTCAATTTTTTAGCCATTGCTCGTACCTCTCACGATACTGCTGCCAGTTAATTGTAATCGAAAAGCAACCACAGATTACGCAGATTACACAGATTCAACTCTTGAATCTGTGTAATCTGCGTAATCTGTGGTTGCTTCTTCTGACAATCAGTTGTCGTTTAGGAAACCCGCAACGGTTCCCCCAACAGCGACGTTAGCACCTCCAACTCATCCTCCCCCACACCAGCCACACCCAGCGGCCGGTTGACGCGGTCGTGGCAATCGGAGCCGCCGGTCTGGATCAGGTCGTACTGCTCGGCCCAGGCGGCCATCAGTTCGCGGTGCTCCTGCACGTGGCCGGGGTACTGCACTTCCAGCCCGTCCAGCCCCAGCAAGTCCTCGTCCAGGAACTCCGGCATGAGGATTTCGACGACCTCGATGGGCGGCAGCACCTCGTTGTAAAGGCTCTCGCCGGGGTAGGAGCCGGCGGCGGGGTGGGCGAAGACGCGCACCAGTTGCGGGTAGGCGCTCAGCAGCGGCGTCAGCGTCGCCGGGTCGATGCCCGACGGGATGTAGGCGCGGCTGTCGTTGCCGATGAGCAGGTTGACCTGCTCCTTGTTCAGCCCGTGGTTGTTGGCCAGGGCCAGGGCGAAGTGGCGGCGGGTGACGTTATCGGCCAGGGCCTCGATCTCCTCGGCCGTCAGGTCGCGCGTCAGCAGCGGCGTGGCCCCGGCCGGGCCGAACTCGGCGTTGATGGCCGCCACGCGCGCCCGCACCAGCCCGCCGCCGCGCCCCTGGCTGAAGATCGCCTCGGCCTCGCGGCGGAAGCGGGCGTCTTCCAGCAGGTCGTAGGGGATGTAGAGCAGGTAGTGGAGCGTGCCGGTGAAGTAGGGCCGCTTGAAGCGCAACGACACCTCGACGCCGGGCACGACGCGGATGCCGGCGGCGTCGCCGGCGGCCAGCGCTTCGTCCAGCCCGTTCAGGGTGTCGTGGTCGGTTACGCCCACGGCGCGCAGCCCCAGCGCGGCGGCGTGGGCGACCAGTTCCGTCGGCGAATACTCACCGTCGGAGGCGGTGGTGTGGTTATGCAGGTCGGCGATAAATCCCAAAGTCATGGTTCCCTCAGTTCGAGTGACGAGTGACGAACGACGAGTGACGAGTTCAGAGCGCGTTCTTCACGCGTCACTTGTCGTTCGTCGCTCGTCACTGCTAGTTCCTATTTCCTAATTGAGTAGCCTATCGGTTAAAGTTATCAAACCGCCTTAAGATCGGGTCGTTGCACTCGTTACCTTTTCGTTACCGTGTTACAACCGTCTTGTGACCCAATCCCATTATACTGCGGCTCATGACCCGCAGGACGGAGTACCAGACATGTCCGCTGTGCTGCCGCGACCGGGCGTCGCGCAAAGTGACAAACATCCTGAGATGATCGTGCGCACGGCCGAGCCGTTCAACGCCGGGCCGCCGCCGCGACTGCTCGGCCGGCAGTGGCTGACGCCGACCGATCTCTTCTTCGTCCGTAACCACGGCACGGTTCCCGAACTGGACGCCGCCGCCTACCGCCTGACCGTCCGCGGCGGCCAGGGCGGGCCGCTGTCGCTGTCGCTGGCCGACCTGCGCCGCCTCCCGCGCCAGACCGTGGCCGCGGTGGTGCAGTGCGCCGGCAACCGGCGGCGCGAGATGCTGGCCCTGCGCGACATCCCCGGCGAAGTGCCGTGGGACCTGGAGGCGATCAGCCAGGGGGAGTGGGGTGGCGTCAGCCTGGGCCACGTGCTGGAGTTGGCCGGCATCCGCCCCGGCGCGGCCCACGTGGCCTTTACCGGGCTGGATGAGGTCGAGCGGCGCGGCCGGCGCTTTGGCTTTGGCGCGTCCATCCCGCTGGACAAGGCGCTCGGCCCGGAAGTGCTGCTGGCCGACGAGATGAACGGCGCGCCGCTGACGCCGCTGCATGGCGCGCCGCTGCGGCTGGTTGTGCCCGGCGCCATCGGCGCGCGCAGCGTCAAGTGGCTGGGCGAGATCACACTGCAAGCCGAGCCGTCGGACAACTACTTCCAGGCCGTGGCCTATCAGCACTTCCCGCCCGACGTAGATGCGACGACGGTCGTCGAGGGCGCGGGCCGGATGCTGGATGAGTTGTTCGTCAGCGCGGCCATCTGCGTGCCGGAGGCGGGCGCGGTGTTGCCGGCCGGGCCGGTGACGGTCAGCGGCTACGCCGTAGGGCAGGGCGGCCGGCTGGTGGAGCGCATCGAGGTGTCGGCCGACGGCGGGCAGACGTGGACGGAAGCGGCGCTGCGCGGCGTCCATCGCCAGTGGGCGTGGCAGCTCTGGTCGGCGACGGTGCAGTTAGCGCCGGGCCGCCAGACGCTCGTCGCCCGCGCCATCGACAGCGGCGGCTACACCCAGCCGGCCGACGTGGGCGAGACGTGGAACTACAAGGGGTATATGAACAACGCCTGGCATCGGGTTGAGGTGCAAGTTGGTTAGGTAGGGGCGCTACCGGTTGTGCCAGTTCCCGGTTGATAGTGAGTTCTTCTCTTCTTCCAGAGCAAGGGGGGCAGTTACGGCGTGACTGCCCCCTTTGCGCTTCTCCGCCACGCAGAGTGCGCATCCTCAGATGCGGCCCCGTCCTCAGCCGTCCGCATGTAAGGATGCGGACTCCGCCGCCGGCCACCCACCACCCGAAAATTCACGCATCCTTCACGCCCCTTCGTGCTACACTACCAATCCGTGATTAGAACTGATGTTCTGATTAACGAACGGAGAAGGAAGCTGAAAGCAACCGGCGCGATGGCCGATCCCACGTGATCGCGGCGATCTGTCGCCACACCGCCGGTTGCCGAACCCAAACACAGCCGACGCCAAAGGTCATGTTACTACCCTTCCTCGCTCACAAGTGAGGGCCGCCGGCAACGTGTAGACCCCCTCGCCCTTTGGGGGAGAGGGTTGGGGAGAGGGCCGCCGGCAACGTGTAGCACCCCCTCGCCCTTTGGGAGAGGGTTGGGGAGAGGGCCGCCGGCAACGTGCCTCCGGGGGCGGGAGGGTGAGAGGTCAGAGCGTGATGGTTCGTTGGGGTAGGGAGAGTAAGGGGAGAAGGGCCGCCGGCAACGTGTTGGCCGCTGTAGGACAGATTGATCGCCGCCCTACAAATGTGTCGAAAAAAGTATAGCACTAATGTTCTGTTTCTTGCTACAGTGGTCGCAGCCGTTCGGCCGATTGGCCGGAACGCCTGAGCGGCAACAGGAGCACCATGAACCAACACGACCGCGACAGCGACACAGCCCTGCAAGCGCGACTGCAATATCTGCTCGATCTCGACATCTCACCCAAACTGCTGCCGGAGCAGCGCCTGCTGCTGGCCATCCTGCGTCAGTCCGTCGTCGACTACTTCGGCGATGACCCGGTGCAACGGCTCGACGCCGCGCTCTACTTCGCCCACTCGCCCCTCTACCAGACGACGCTGCACCAGTTTGGCCTGCCGGAGACGCTGCTGCCGGAGGGGGTTGACCTGACCGGCTTCAGAAGGAAGGAGACGATGACCACTACGTGCCTGATCACCCCGTTGAACCTGGAGACCCTGGTGCGACATCTGTCGGGCAACCAACTGAAGATTCTTCTGACGATGGGCTTGCTGCCGCTGCCGGCGACGACGCGTCGCATCGGCCTGGCCTGCCAGCTTTCGCGCTCGGCGGCCAAGGCGGCGCTGGAGCAACTGGCGGCGCAGGGGGTGATGGAGCTACACGACCAGGGCCTGCGGGTCATGTGGTCGCTGGGGGAAGAAGTGGGGCGGTTTGTGGCCGGGGTGTGGAGCGCTCAGAACGACCACTCATAGAGGTGGTACGTCTGCCGGGCCAGCGCGCCGCGGCCGAGCAAGAACGCTGCCGCAGTTGATTGGCTAGGGCTATCGCTGACGGGCGATTGCCGGCGGCGCGGCGACCACAGCGGCCCAATCGTCAACGTCCGCCAGCCGCGCGACCGGGCCGCGGCCAGCGCCCAGGCCCACAGCCCCGACCCCACACCCCGCCCGCGCCAGGCCGGCAACACGCCGCCGAACAGCAACCGCCCGGCGCTCGCCGGCCGCGCGCCGCCCAGCGCCAGCGCCGCCCGCCCCCACAACGGCCGCCCGCCCCGCGTCGCTCGCAGTCGCCCGGCAGCGTCAGGGGCCAGCAGGACAAAGCCAACCGGCGCGCCGCCCACCTCGGCCAGCCCACCGAACGCCCCCGGCCCGCTGGCTCGCAGCAGGTAGGCCGCCTCGGCCGCGTCCGGCGGCGCAAAGCCGCCACTGTCGTCCACCGCCGCCGCCAGCAGCGGCCGTAGCTCCCCCGCCAATCGCCCCACGTCAAAGGGTTGGGCCGCCGCGGCCGCGACGGACTCTTCGCCCACCGCGACCTCATACAACCGCCCCACTTGCCCCACCCGCGCCCGCCGCTCCAGCAACTCCGGCAAGTAGGGCGGGTTAGTCGGCGTGTGTTGCGGCGGCCAGGCGTCCCACGAATCGACCAGCAGGCCGCGGCCGAGATGGGGCGACAGGCCGACCGGGCCGACCAGCCGGCTGAGGCCCGCGTCCGATAGCGCCTCCGCCAAATGGTCGTACAGCCGCTCGAACGCCTCGGCGTCGTCGGCCAGCTTGAGCGCGCTCAGATAGGCCGTGTCGTCGCCGCGGCGCGGGTCGAACAGGGCCACGGCCGCGGCCAGGGGCTTCTCCAGGACGCTCGTCAGCGGTATCTCCTGCTGATCGGTGCGGGCGCGGCGCACGCCGGTGCGATAGAGCGCCTCGACGTGGACGAGGGCCGCGCCTAGCCGGGCCAGGTGGGCGTTGTGGCGCGGGTTCAAGTCGCGCCGAAACGCGCCGTAATGTGGCGGCGTCCAGCGCTCATCGTCCCGCCCGATGGCCCACCAGGCGTTGACGAACGCCCGCCGCTCCCAAAAGGAAGCCGCGGCGGCGTCGGTGGCGTGGAGGGAGTAGTTGAAGTAGGGCAAGAGAAGTTGTCAGTTGTCAGTTGTCAGTTGTTAGTTGTCAGTTGCGGGGGTTGTGGGGGTTGACAGTTCGAGCCGGCTACTGACAACTGACCAACTGACAACCGAAGACGGACAAATATCATTGAGCGGACACGCCGGGCAGTTGGGCTTGCGGGCGGTGCAGACGCGGCGGCCGTGCCAGATGAGCAGGTGGGCGATCTCGATCCAGCTTTCGCGCGGGATGACGGCCATCAGGTCGCGCTCGACCTTCACCGGGTCGGTCTTCGTCGTCAGCCCCAGCCGGGCCGACAGGCGCTTGACGTGGGTATCGACGGTGATGCCGTCGGCCAGGCCGTAGATTTCGCCGCGGACGACGTTGGCCGTCTTGCGGGCCACGCCGGGCAGCGACAGCAGCGCGTCCATCTGCGGCGGCACTTCGCCGCCATACTCGGCCAGCAGCCGCGCCGCCGCCTGGCGCAGAAAGCGGGCCTTGTTGCGATAGAAGCCGGTGGGCCGGACGATGGCCTCCAGTTCGGCCGGGTCGGCCGCGGCCAGCGCCTCGGCCGTCGGGTAGCGGGCGAAGAGGGCCGGCGTGGTCAGGTTCACCCGCTCGTCGGTGCATTGGGCCGACAGGATGACCGCGGCCAGCAGTTGCAGCGGCGTCTCGTAGTCGAGGGCGCAGTGGGCGTCCGGGTGCGCCCGCCGCAGCCGGGCGATGACCTCGGTCACGTAGGCGGGTGTCGGTAACTCGGACATGGTGAAGAAGGAAACCACAGATTACACAGATTTCACAGATTATAAGAGGGGTTTTCGGGGGGTTGGGGGGGGGGGGAGATTTTTAGAAAAAAAAAAAGTTTTTTTTTGGTTAAAGCATGGGCCGGGGGGAATCTGTGAAATCTGCGTAATCTGTGGTTTCTGCTCTTTATGGTGCGCCGACCGGAATCGCCCCCACGCAGCCGAACCCCACCGGCGCGAAGAGCGACTCGTAGACGCTGGGGTCGAAGTAGAGCAGCCCGGCCGCGCCCTCGGCTCCGGGAATGGTGTAGACGTTGAGCGTCCGGTCGCCGTGCGGCTGGCTGCCGGCCGGCTGGAAGGGCACGGCCTGCCCGTTGGCGGCCACCAGCGCCCCCAGGTAGGCCGCCTCGCGCGCCGGCGCGCCCTCGCCGCCGCCGATGCGGATAGGGTTGTCGGGCGAGAAGCCGTAGGTCGGGTCGAGCGAGCGCGGGCAGCCGAACTGCGACCCCAGTGGGAAGAAGCCCACGTCGCGCAGCAGCCGCTGGAAGCGGGCCGCGTCGCGCGCCGTCCACAGCTCCGACGGGCTGACGCCGAAGGCGTAGAAGAGTTGCCCCGGGTTGGGCCGCACCGTCACCAGGCGGCCGAGCACCGCCCCCTGCGGCGTCGTGCCCGACAGGTCGGCCCCCACGCCCGGCGCGCCGCCGACCGTCACCGGGAAGGGCGCCCCCGTTTGCAGCGACGCGCCCATCGAGCCGTTGATGGCCGCCAGCGCCTCGGCCATGGCCTGCTCCGGCGGGCGGCTGCTGTTCTGCTCCGGCCCGCCGGCCAGGGCCAGCACGCCCTCTGGGCCGGTGAAGAGCGTCTGGCCGCCGTTGGTCTGCATCTCGTAGCCGGGCGGCGGCCAGAAGGAGTAGCCGCCCGACCAGGAGAACTGCTGCGCCTGGGCCGGGTCGGTCGTGGGCGAGGCTTCGGCCGTGGCTGTCGCCTCGGCCGTGGGCGTGGCCGTCTCGTCGGGCACGAGGGCCGACAGCGGCGGCTGTGTCGCCCGTGGGGTGGGCGTCTTGGTCGGCAGGGCGGAGGCGGCTGTCGGCGACGGGGCCAGCGTCGGTGTCGGCCGCAGGGCGACGGCCGTGGGCGCGGCGTCGACCGGGGCAATGGTGGCCGCCGCCTCTTCCGCGCCGGAGTCGCCGCAGGCGGCCAGCAACAGGGTGAACAGGAAGGACAAAGTAAGGTAAACGCGCGCACGGGACATGGGTGCATTTTATCAAGACTCTCCGTGCGTCGCACCTTCTGGGATGCGTCGCACGTTCTTGGCGGCTGGGCGGCCTGTCAGGAAGGTGCAACGCACTGCGGAAAGTGCGATGCACGGCTGCCCCCTGCTCCCCCGCCCCCCTGCCCCCCTGCGCTTCAGACAGTGCGCAATCCCCCATTTCCCGCTATAGTATCCGCCGATTATTCGAGGGAGTAACAACGCATGGCAATCGACTTCGGCCGCGAGGTGTGTGGCGATTTATCGGTGGTCTCCAAACGCGAGTGGCTGGTCACCAACGGCATCGGCGGCTACGCCAGCGGCACGCTGGCCAACGTCCTCTCGCGGCGCTACCACGGCCTGCTGATGGCCGCGCTGGAGCCGCCGCTGGGCCGCACCCTGCTGCTGGCCAAGCTGGACGAGACGGCCGAATACGACGGCATCTACCCCGACAGCGGCCGTCTGACCCCGCTCTACCTCAACCGCTGGGAAGACGGCACCGTGGAGGGCAACGGCCACCACCACCTCAACCGCTTCCACCTGGAGGGCACGACGCCGGTCTGGACCTACGCCATCGCCAACGGCCTGCTGGAAAAGCGCATCTGGATGCAGCCGGGGGCCAACACGACCTACATCCAGTACCGCCTGGCCCGCGCCACCGGGCCGATGGGGCTGACTATCAAGGCCCTGGGCAACTACCGCGACTATCACAGCACGACCATCATCAACGATTGGTCGCCCGATGTGGAGGATGTCGATCAGGGCCTAAAGATCACCATGTTCGACGGCGCGCGGCCGTTCTACCTGTTCAGCGACCGGGCCACGTTCAGCACGCGCTCCGATTGGTACGAGGACTTCTTCCTGGCCGTGGAGGAGTTTCGCGGCCAGCGCGACGTGACCGAAGACCACCTCTACCTGGCCCAGCTAAAGGTGACGCTGCGGCCGGGCGAGAGCTTCGCCATCGTCGCCAGCACCGAGGCCGCGCCCAACCTCGACAGCGTTGTGGCCTATGGCGACCGACAGGCCCACGAAGCGGCCCTGCTGGAGCGGGCCGGCGATCTTGGCGGGCCGGCGGCCAGCGCCCGGCAACAGGACGCCCTGCGCCACCTGGTGCTGGCCGCCGACCAGTTCGTCGTCCGCCGGCCGACGGCGGCCGACCCCGACGGCCAGTCGATCATCGCCGGCTACCCGTGGTTCAGCGATTGGGGGCGCGACACGATGATCGCCCTGCCGGGGCTGACGCTGACCACCGGCCGGCCGGAGGTGGCCGCCCGCATCCTGCGCACCTACGCCCAGTTCGTCGACCAGGGCATGTTGCCCAACCGCTTCCCCGACGTGGGCGAGACGCCGGAGTACAACACCGTCGACGCGACGCTGTGGTACTTCGTCGCCCTGCACGAGTACGTGAAGGCCACCGGCGACACGGCCCTGGCCCGCGAACTGTTCCCGGTGCTGGCCGATATCATCGACTGGCACATCCGCGGCACGCGTTATCACATCCACATGGACGAGGCCGACGCCCTGCTCTACGCCGGCGAGGCGGGGGTGCAACTGACGTGGATGGACGCCAAGGTGGATGAGTGGGTCGTCACGCCGCGCACCGGCAAGCCGGTGGAGATCAATGCGCTGTGGTACAACGCCCTGCGCATCATGGAGGCGTTCGCCGGGCAGTTGGGCGAGGATGCCGGCCGCTACGCCGAGTTGGCCGACCGGGCACAGACGGGCTTCGCGCGCTTCTGGAACGCGCCGCTGGGCTACTGCTACGACGTGCTCGACGCTCCGGCCATCGGGGATGGCCGCGCCATCCCCGACGCCCCGGCCGGCAACGACGGCAGCCTGCGGCCCAACCAACTGCTGGCCGTCTCCCTGCCCCACAGCCCGCTGACGGCCGAGCGGCAGCGCTCCGTCGTCGACGCCTGCGGCCGCCACCTGTTGACCGCCCACGGCCTGCGCTCCCTGTCGCCCGACGACAAGGCCTACATCGGCCGCTACGGCGGCGACCGGCGCAAGCGCGATGGGGCCTACCATCAGGGCACGGCCTGGGGCTGGCTCATCGGGCCGTTCGTGGCCGCCCATCTGCGCGTCTATGGCGATGCCGCCGCGGCGCGCAGCTACGTGGCCCCGCTGCTGCAACACCTGAATGACCACGGCGTGGGCAGCATCAGCGAGATCTTCGAGGGGGACGCGCCCTTCACCCCCCGCGGCTGCACCGCCCAGGCGTGGAGCGTGGCCGAGGTGCTGCGGGCGTGGCGGATGACAGAGGCAGAATAAGAAACCACAGATTACACAGATTTCACAGATTAGAAGAGCAGACGCCAAAAAGCTTATTCTTCTTTGCGCCTTTGCCCCTTAGCGCCTTTGCGTGAGCTGCTTAGGAGAGAGACGTGGCTGATAGCGAGACGTTGAAGCGGCAGGCGGCCGAGCGGGCGGTGGCATACGTGCGGTCGGGCATGGTCGTCGGGCTGGGCACGGGCAGCACGGCCGTCTACGCCGTCCGGCGCATCGGCGCGCTGCTGGCCGCCGGGCAACTGGAGCGCGTCGTCGGCATCCCCACGGCCGAGGTGACCGCCCGCGAGGCCGAGCACTGCGGCGTGCCCCTGGCGGGGCTGGACGAACACCCGGTGGTGGACATCACCATCGACGGCGCGGACGAGATCGACCCGGCGCTGAACCTGATCAAGGGGCTGGGCGGGGCGCTGCTGCGCGAGAAGATCGTCGCCGCGGCCTCGCGCCGGCTGGTCATCGTCGCCGACGAGAGCAAGCGCGTGGCCCAACTGGCGACGCGCGCGCCCGTGCCGGTCGAGGTTGTGCCTTTCGCCCGGCGGCCGGTGGGCGACTATCTGGCCTCGCTGGGGGCGCGGGTGGTCGAGCGGCAGCGCGACGGGCAGCCGTTCGTCACCGACGAGGGCAACGTCATCCTCGACTGCCACTTCGCCGGGCTAAGCGACCCCCACGAGACGGCCCGCCTCATCCGCGCCCGGCCGGGCGTGGTGGAGCATGGCCTCTTCCTGGGCATGGCGGCCGAGGCGATTGTGGCCGGGGCGGGCGGGATCGTAGTGTTGTCCGCGGGCGAGGGTTAGGGAGAGGGTCTGGTTCTTGGTGGGAGAGGGTTGGAGAGGGTCTTAGCGCCACGACAGCAGAAGACCCTCCCCTAACCCCTCCCAAAGGGCGGGGGATCGGTGTCTACGGCGTGCAGTAGACGGCCGTCTGATTATCGAAGTAGTTGAAGCTAAAGAACGGCCCGCCCACTTCCTCGGCGCGGATGGCGATCTGGTCCAGGCCGCGCAGGTTCGACGGGATGGGGAACGAGCCGACGACGACGCTGCCCGCCGGGCCGGAGTTGAAGCCGCCGACCACCGTGCCGTTCATGCCCAGCGTGCCCATGCCGTTGAGCATCACCGCGAAGTCGCGGTTGGCCGGAAAGTTGCCGTCGGTGCGGATGACCACAAACTCATCACGCACCACGCCGCAGACGCCGAACGTCGGCGTCGGCAATGGCGCGACCGGGTTATCGAACCAGTTGTAGGCGTAGAACGGCGTGGCCTCGGTGCGCACGGCGATGCGCTCCAGCCCCTTGAGCAGCACCGGGATGGGCAAGGTGACCGTCATCGAGCCGCCCAGGCCGGAGTTGAACGTGCCCACCGGCGTGCCGTCAATGCCCAGCGTGCCCATGTGGCCCAGCAGCGCCACGAAGGTGCGGTTGGCCGGGAAGTTGTGGGTGCGAATGGTCACCGATTCGTCGGGGATGACGCTCTCGATGGAGATGGTCGGGATAGGCGTCGGCGCCGGCTCGGCCAGGTTGTTCCAGAACCAGTTGTAGCTGAAGTACCCCTGCGGGCTTTCCAGGCGGATGGCGATCTGGCGCGCGCCGACGAGGGTGGGCGGGATGGGGTAGGTGGCCGAGAACGCCCCCAGCAGGCCGGAGTTGGTGATGGCCACCGGCGTGCCGCCGATGCCCAACGTGCCGCCCGGCCCCATCGTGACGACGAACTCCTGATTGGGCGGGAAGTTCTGGGCCAGGATGGTGACGCTGCCATCGACGACGACGTTCTCGATGGTGAAGGTGGGAATGACTTCGTCGTCCTGAGCCGCGGCCCGGCCCAGAACGCCGACAAACAGGGCCAGCAGCGCCAACGGCAGCACGACCTTGAGCCTCGTCGCCTTGAGGCTTTTCACTCGCTCGACAATGCTTCGCATGATGAGTTACCCCTCCAATGGGTGTGGCCGGCCGCGCCCCGGGCCGGTTCGTGGCCGGGCCAGGATCGCCGCCGAGTGGTTTTGGTGTTGTGGGGTCGCGCGTACAGTCGGCCGCCCTAAGCAGGCAGGGGTCGCCGGCAGTTCCGCAGACGACCCTCGCCATGTATTTTGCCACGCGCGGGGGAGAGGTTACGTCAAATAGGCGTGAAAAAGAAGCGAGTCTCACGCAAAGACGCAAAGAACGCCAAGCTCAGAATTCTGAGCTTGGCGTTCTTTGCGTCTTTGCGTGAGACTTTTCTTACTTGCGGCGGCGGGCCAGGACGAGAGCGCCGACGCCGGCGGCGGCGGCGGCGGCCCCGCCGACCCACGGCAGGGCGCCGCCGCGCCTGGTCTTGACGCCCTTGGAGGTGGCCGGCATCGTCGCCAGCTTGTCGGCCGCTGCCTGCTGCGTGCGGGCGAAGAGGGCGGCGTCGGCGCGCAACCTGTCGGCCAGGGCGCGCTTCTCGGCCACCATCTCCTCGGTCACAAACTCGTCGTGCGAGCGCAGCCCGGCGATGCGGAAGTCGTGCTTCTTGAACAGGCGATAGATCTCCTTGACGCGCTCCATGCTGATGTTGCGCCCCAGGGTGTAATCCTCGAAGCGCCCCTCCATCGCCAGCAGCGCCGTCTCGGCCAGACAGGCGTAGGCCGTGCCCTTGTGGGCAGACCGATGTCGTAGCCGAAGTCGATCTCGCCGGGGATGAGCACCTCGCCGCTCTCGATCACCAGCACGTCGGGCCGCAGCGCCGCCTCTTCGCGGCTGATGTCCGGCGGCCGGGCCACGTCGCAGATGACCGCCCCCGGCTTGCATTTGGTGATGTCGACGATGCGCTGGCCGAAGGCCGAGGTGGCGGTGACGATCAGGTCGCACTGGCTCAGGTACTCGCCGGCCCGCGTGGCGATGGTGACGGTCGCGCCGGGCGTCTCCTGCTGGATGGTGCGCTTCAGTTCGATCAGCCGCTCCGGCTCGATGGAGACGAGGACGACGTCGTAGATGGCCTGGGCCAGCAGGCGCGAGCAGACGGAGCCGATGGAGCCGGTCGCGCCGATGATCATCACCTTGCCCTTGGTCAGGTCGGTCGCGCCCATCTTGACCACGGCCTGCTTGGCCGCCTCCAGCGTGGCGGCCACGGTCAGGCTGTTGCCGCTGGTGATGGCGATGTCGGCCTCGTGGGCCACGGTGATGCCCGCGTCGCCGACGACGCTGGTGAACGCGCCCAGGCCCATGATGCGCGCCCCCTTGCGCTCGGCGATGCGCGCCGCCTTGTTGAGCCGGTCGTAGGTGAAGCGTTCGCCGTGGTTCATCATCTGCCGCGGCGTGGCCCCCAACGAGATGAGATGCCCCTCGATGCGCTGGCCGGTGGTGGGCGAGACGCCGCCGGTGATGCGCGACAGGTACATGGGCTGTATGTAGGCGGCCACGGCCTCGACCAGGTCGTCGGGCAGGTACTTCGTCCAGCGGAACGCCTTGTGGTTGTGGATGAAGCGCAGGCTCAGGGGTGGATGACGAAGGCGAAGCGGTTGATGCCCGCCTCTTCCGGCTGCAGGTAGCGCACGGCCGGCGTCCAGTCGAGGTCGGCCATCAGGTCGAGGTAGGTGTCCTCGGTCAGCGGCGCGTCGGGGTCGGGGCGCAGGGCAACCATGATGGCCTCGATGGTCGCCGCCGACCAGCGGCCCAGCTCGCCGCGGCCGTCCAGCGCCGGCATCATCGTGACGACGATGCTGACGCCGCGCCGGCGCAGGTCGGCCAGGTCGTCCTCGGTGGCCCACTCGACGACGACCGTCTTGCGCTTCAGTTCGGCCGGGGCGTAGCGGCGGATGGCCCCCACGTCGCCGGCCAGGATGTCGGCCCAGGCGAACGAGTCGGCGTCGCGGGGCGTGCCCGGCTCGCCCGGCAGGGGCTGGATGCGGTGGAAGGGGGCGTCCTTCAACTGGTCGAGCGTCGGCCCGGCGGCCTGGCCCAACGTGCTGCGCCCGCCGACCAGGGGCACGGACGGCAGGGCGAAGTAGATGAACGGGTCGGCGTAGCGCAGGTCGGCGGCGCGCCGCTCCAGCGCCCCGGCCAGCCCGCCGTGGTTCAGGCCGGGAACCATCAGAACGCGCTTCTGGCCGAAGATGCCCGGCTGGGCGCGGTCGGCCAGGATGACGCCCCAGCGCTCCAGCCCGGCGCGAATGCCGGCGCCGTCAACGACCGGCGTCTGCGTGGCGGCAGAGGCCAGCGTCGCGCCGAGGGCGTGGGGGCGGCGGGCGTCGCCCAGTTCCAGCGCGGCGGGCATGCCTTCGACGGCGATGGCGTCGAAGCGGCCGTCATGTTCCGCAATGAGCGCCCGCGCCCGTTCGGCGTCGCCGCCGCAGCCGACCCGTCGCAGCCGTAGGTCGTGCTCCATAAAGCGATAGTCGTTTGTCTCGCTGCCTTCGCCACTATGGATGACCAGAATTTGTTTCATGTGAGTGACCTCTCGTTCGGTGTCCCTGTTATGACCCTATAATGTCACCATATTGACACCGCAGTGACACCGTTGTATACTGTCGCCAGATTGTTCAACCCCGCACACCATGACGCAAGGCGGAAACCGTGGCGTCATGAGTCCGGTGGGCGGTTAGAGGAGGTGATAGTCCTACCAATAACCAGCAATGACCTTAACTTTACCACACCGCGCTAAGAAGAGATTGTCTAAATGCCAAGTGAGAGGAGACTCGACATGTTGAAGCGGAATAGAGTTGCTCTGTGGGTGGCCCTGCTGCTGGTGGTGGCCGCCGCCCTCGTCGCCTGCCAGCCGCAGGCGCAGGTGATCGAAGTGACCCGCGTTGTCACCGAGACGGTCACGCAAGAGGGAGAAGCGGTCGAAGTGACGCGCATCGTCACCGAGATGCAGGAAGTGGTCGTGACGTCGACGCCCGAGGCGATGGCCCCGGCCGGCGCGGCCGACCCGACCGTCTGGCGCGAAGTGTCGTTCGGCGAGCCGGACTCGCTCGACCCGGCGCTGGGCTATGAGACCTCCGGCGGCAACGTCATCCAGAACGTCATGGAGCCGCTGATCATCTACGACCACATCAGCCCGACCGACTTTGTGCCCGCGCTGGCCGTCGAAGTGCCCAGCCTGGACAACGGCGGCATCTCCGAAGACGGCCGCACCTACACCTTCCAGATCCGCGAAGGCGTTACCTTCCACGCCGGCGGCACGCTGGAACCCCACGACGTGGCCTACAGCTTCCAGCGCGGCCTGCTGCAAAGCGACCCCAACAGCCCGCAGTGGTTGCTGATGGAGCCAATCATGGGCTTCGCCACCGGCGACATCACCGAGGCCATTGACCCCGAAGGCGCTCTGATCGGCGACCTGGCGGCGGTGCAGGCGCTCGAGGCCGAGACGCTGGTCGCCGTCTGCGAGTCGGTCAAGGCCGCCGTGGTGGCCGACGACGACGCCGGAACCGTGACCTTCAACCTGGCCGTGCCCTGGGGGCCGTTCCTGGCCACGCTGACCTCCACCTGGGGGTCGGTGCTGGATATGGAGTGGGCCGTGGAGCAGGGCGCGTGGGATGGCGACTGCGCCACCTGGCAGAACTGGTACGCCCCCGGCACCGAGAACTCGGAGCTGACGCCGATCATCAACGGCACCGGCCCGTTCATGCTCGACCACTGGACGCCCGGCGAAGAGATCGTCCTGACCGCCTTTGAAGACTACTGGCGGACGGAAGAGACGCCCAAGTGGGAAGGCGGCCCCTATGGCCCGGCGGCGCTGAAGACGGTCATCTACAGCGTGGTCGACGAGTGGGGCACACGCCTGGCCACCTTCCAGGCCGGCGACGCCGAGTACGTCCAGGTTAACCCGGAACACGAGGTTCAGGTCGATCCGCTGGTGGGCGTCATCTGCGACGCGCAGACGTTCGAGTGCGAGCCGAACCCGGAGAACCCGGAAGGGCAGTTCGTGAAGTACGTCAACCGGCCGGGCGTTAACCGCACCGACATCTTCCCGACGTTCAACATCGCCGAAGGTTCGCCCTACGTGGGCAGCGGCGCGCTGGACGGCAACGGCATCCCGTTGAACTTCTTCTCCGACATCAACGTGCGCAAGGCGCTGGCCACCTGCTTCAACTACGAGGTCTACAACGAGGAAGTGCTGCTGGGCCAGGGTGTGCGCAACAACGGCACGATCATCAAGGGCATGCTCGGCTATAACGACGATGGCCCGATGTACGAGTATGACCCCGAAGCCTGCGCCGCCCATCTGGAAGCGGCCTGGGACGGTGTGCTGCCGGAGACGGGCTTCCGCTTCCAGATCGGCTTCAACACCGGCAACACGACCCGCCAGACGATTGCCGAAATCCTGCAAGCGGAGTTCGGGGCCATCAACCCGCTGTACCAGGTCGAAGTCGTCGGCCTGCCGTGGCCGACCCTGTTGCGCTCGGTGCGCGCCTCCCAGGTGCCCATCGCCATCCAGGGCTGGCAGGAAGACATCCACGACCCGCACAACTGGGTGCAGCCGTACCTGATCGGCACCTACGCCACCAACGCCCAGATTCCCGATGAGTTGCTGACGCAGTACCGCGACATCATCACCGCCGCGGCCCTCGAATCTGACCCGGCCGTGCGCGAAGAGATGTATGCCGAGTTGCAGCAGTTGACCTATGACTCCGTGCCGCAGGTCTACCTGTTGCAGCGCGATGCGCCGTGGTACACCCAGCGCTGGGTCAACGGCTACTACTACCGCGTGGGCGCGTTTGGGCGCGACTACTACGCCTATTCGCTGACGCCCGCGCAATAAACTTTGTGTCCCTCTCTCTTCAATTGGGTGACCCACCGATGAATGCTAATTAGCCCGTTGCCCGCCCGCTCCCTCTCCTGCCAGCAACAGGAGAGGGAGCTTTGGTCAGGAATCAGATTCAGTGGTCAGCGCGACAGGTCAGTAGGTCAGTCTAATCGCCACGCGACTTACTGACCCACGACTACTCCCACCCCTGACCTACTGACCACTAATTTGTCACTGTCTTGCCACCAGCCTTACACAATGTTATACTGCGAAGCGTCTATGTGTTGCCGTTCGGTCACGATTCCCAACTCGGTGCGGCATAGTAGCCACTAGGGGTATGTTGCTTTCTTGGCAGCAAACTGTTTTGCGCTATTATTCACCCCATTCTAATCTGTCCGATTGGAGTGGTTGCATAATCGCTCGCAGATCTGTCTGTGGCCCAGGAAGGCAGTTATGACTCCTGAACATTTCCAGCGCATACGGGGATACGATGGCTAAATTACTCGAAGTCACTAACCTCACGACCAGGTTCTATACCGAGGACGGCATCGTGCATGCCGTCAACGGGATCACCTTCGACCTTGGCGAAGGCGAGTCAATGGCAATCGTCGGCGAAAGCGGGTCGGGCAAGTCCGTGGCCATGAAGTCGATGATGGGCATCATCCCTTCGCCGCCGGGCAAAGTCGAAGCCGGCACGGTCATCTTTGGCGACCGCGACCTGCTGCAACTCTCCGCGGCCGAAATGCGCCGCGTGCGGGGCCGGGAGATGGCGATGATCTTCCAGGACCCGATGACCTCGCTCAATCCGGTGCTGACCGTCGGGGTGCAGATGACCGAGGCGCTGATCATGCACCTGGGTATGAAGCAGGAGCAGGCCAACGAGCGGGCGGCCGAACTGCTGACGATGGTCGGTCTGCCCAACGCCGCCGACCGGTTGAAGGACTACCCCCATCAGTTCTCCGGCGGCCAGCGGCAGCGCATCGGCATCGCCATGGCCCTGTCCTGCAACCCCTCGCTCCTCATCGCCGACGAACCGACCACCGCCCTCGACGTGACCATCCAGGCCCAGATCGTTGACCTGGTGCTGCGGCTGAAGCAGCAGTTGGGCATGGCCATCATCTGGATCACCCACGATCTGGGCGTCATCGCCGGCATGGTGGACAAGATCGCCGTCATGTACTCCGGCTTCATCGTCGAACTAGCCCCAGTGCGCGCCCTCTATAAAGAGACGGCCCACCCCTACACCGTCGGCCTGCTGGAATCGCTGCCCAAGATCGACGCCCGGCGCAAGGAGCGACTCATCCCCATCAAGGGCCTGCCGCCGGACCTCTTACGCGAACCGACCTACTGCCCCTTTGCGCCGCGCTGCCGCTACAACATCGAGCGCTGCTGGGAAGAGAACCCGCCGCTGCTGCCCATCAGCAAAGATCACACTTCGGCCTGCTGGCGGGCCGAGGAGATCTTCAACGGCCTGCGCATCGTCGATTACAGCAAAGAGATCGCCGTTGATGCCATCGCTGCTCTGGCGGAGGCGCCGCTATGACCACCGAAACCTCGACCATCGTGACCCCCGCCCCCAGCCCCGCGCCCCAGTTCGCCCCCACCGACGCGCTCGGCCGCAAAGTCCTTGTCCAGGTTCGTGACCTGAAGAAGTACTTCCCCATCCGCCGCGGCGTTCTGCGCCGCACGGTCGGCCACATCAAGGCCGTCGATGGCATCAGCTTCGACATCTACCAGGGCGAGACGCTGGGCCTGGTGGGCGAGAGCGGCTGCGGCAAGTCGACCGCCGGCCGCAGCATCCTCCAGTTGGAGGAGCCGACGGCCGGCACGGTGAAGTTCGCCGACCGCGAATTGACCGAGATGGGTCGCAACGACATCCGCAAGACGCGCCGCCACATGCAGATGATCTTCCAGGACCCCTACGCCTCGCTGAACCCGCGCATGACGGTTGGCAACATCATCAGTGAGCCGCTGGCTATCCACGGTGTGGGCGACAGCGCCGGCCGCAAGGAGCGCGTCCAGGAGTTGCTGCGCGTCGTCGGCCTCAACCCCTACTTCGTCAACCGCTACCCGCACGAGTTCTCCGGCGGCCAGCGGCAGCGCATCGGCGTGGCCCGCGCCCTGGCGACGAACCCGTCGTTCATCGTCGCCGACGAGCCGATCTCGGCCCTCGACGTGTCCATTCAGGCCCAGGTCGTCAACATGCTCGACGACCTGAAGCAAGAGCTGGGCCTCACCTACCTGTTCATCGCCCACGACCTGTCTATGGTGCGCTATATCAGCGACCGGGTCGCGGTGATGTATCTCGGCCGCATCGTCGAGCTTAGCTCGCGCAACGAGGTCTATGACCATCCGTTGCACCCCTATACCCAGGCGCTGCTCTCGGCCATTCCCGTGCCCGACCCGGACAAGGAAGGGCGACGGCAGCGGATCATCCTGGAAGGGGACGTGCCCAGCCCGGCCAACCCGCCGTCCGGCTGTCGCTTCCACCCGCGGTGCGCCTATGCCACCGACGTGTGCCGCCAGGAGGACCCGGTGTTTCGCGATCTGGGCACGGCGGCCGGCCCGGCGTGGTGGCCTGCCACCATGCGGCCTGCCACCACCGGAGAAGTTAGGAATTAGGAATTAGGAATTAGGAATCAAGCCCGGCCCGGCGCGATGATTCAACCGCACGGCCCAATCGGCCGGCGAGGAGGAGCTTATCGAACGATCGACACGGAGAGATTGAGTCAACGACCGGAAGTGGTCGGAGCGTTGCTGGCGCACCGATCATCAATCGCTGAACCCATTTGAAGATGGAGGAGACACGAAACATGTTTACGAAGAATCGCATCGGCCTGCTGCTGGCACTATTGCTGGTGGTGGCCCTCGGACTGGTAGCTTGCCAGCCACAGACGCAGGTGGTCGAAGTGACGCGCGTCGTCACCGAGACGATTACCGAAGAAGGCCAGGAAGTGGTGGTCACGTCGATCGTCACCGAGGTCGAGGAAGTCGTCGTCACGGCGACGCCCGAACCGGTCGAGGAAGTCTCGATGGCCGCTCCCGACCCCACAACCTACGTCGCCCTGACCTTTGGCGACATCGGCACGCTGGACCCGGCCCTGGGCTACGACACGGCCAGCAACACGCCGATCATGAACATCTATGAGACGCTGATCTGGTACAACGGCCCGGACCCGACGACCTACATCCCGATGTTGGCCACCGAAGTCCCCTCGTTGGACAACGGCGGCATCTCTGAAGACGGCATGACCTATACCTTCAACATTCGCGAGGGCGTCACCTTCCACAACGGCAACGACCTGACCCCCAGCGACGTGGCCTACAGCTTCCAGCGCGGCCTGTTGCAGAGCGACCCCAACGGCCCGCAGTGGCTGTTGCTGGAGCCGATTTTGGGCTACAGCAGTGGTGACGTGACTCAGGAAATCCAGGAAGGCGCCTTTGGCGGCGACCCCGAGGCCCTGCAGTCCGGCGCCACGCCGGAAGAACTGCTGGCGACCTGCGAGAAGGTGAAGGCCGCTATCGTCGCCGACGACGCCGCCGGCACCGTGACCTTCAACCTGGCCCAGCCGTGGGGCCCGCTGCTGGCCACCCTGGCCGGCACCTGGGGCAGCGTGCTCGATCAGCAATGGGCGACTGAGCAGGGCGACTGGGATGGCGACTGCGCCACCTGGCAGAACTTCTACGCCCCCGGCACCGAGAACAGCAAGCTGACGGCTGTCACCAACGGCACCGGCCCCTACATGCTCGACCACTGGACCCCCGGCGAAGAGCACGTCCTGGTGGCCAACCCCAACTACTGGCGCGCCGAAGGCGACGCGGCCTGGGAAGGCGGCCCGTCGGGCATCGCCCCGCTGGAGACGGTCATTATCCGTCTGGTTGATGAGTTCGGCACCCGCTTTGCCTCCCTGCAGGCCGGCGACGCCGCCAGCGTGACGGTCAACATTGACCAGCGCGCCCAGGTTGAGCCGTTCGTCGCCGAAGTCTGCCTGGCCGACGGCACCTGCACCCCGACCGAGACCCCGGACGCCCCGCTGCGCAAGTGGGACGACCTGGAGAGCACCAGCCGCACCGACGCGTTCCTGACCTGGAACGTCGCCCCCGAGTCGCCCTACATCGGCTCCGGCCAGTTGGACGGCAACGGCATTCCCAATGACTTCTTCAGCGACCCGGACGTGCGCAAGGCGTTCGCCAAGTGCTTCGACTATGACACCTACATCTCCGAAGCCCTGATCGGCGAAGGCGTCCGCAACAACGGCCCCATCATCCTCAACATGCTGGGCTACAACCCGGACGGCCCGATGTACGAGTACAACCCCGAAGAGTGCGCCGCGCACCTGGAGACGGCCTGGGGTGGCGTGTTGCCGGAGACCGGCTTCCGCTTCCAGATCGCCTTCAACACCGGCAATACGACCCGTCAGACGGTCGGCGAGATCTGGCAGTCCGAGCTGGCGGCCATCAACCCGCTGTACCAGATCGAGACCATCGGTCTGCCGTGGCCGACGTTCCTGAACGCCTTCCGCGCCGCGCAGTTGCCGATTTCCATCAGCGGCTGGGTTGAGGACATCCACGACCCGCACAACTGGATTCAGCCCTACACCTACGGCACGTTCGGCGGCCGGCAGGGCCTGCCCGACGACATCACCGCCAAGTACGAAGAGTTGGCTTCGGCGGCCGTGGTCGAGAGTGATCCGGCGGTGCGCGAGCAGATGTACTTCGACATCCAGCAGCAGTTCTACGATGACACCATCAGTGTCATCCTGGCCCAGGCCACCGGCGCCCGCTACGAACAGCGGTGGGTGAACGGCTGGTACTATAACGCGGCGAACCCCGGCACGTACTACTACGGTATGTCGCTGACCGGCGAGTAAGCTTAACCGTTGTGTAGGGGCAGGTCTTAGACCTGTCCCTACATCGTATTATTGGGTAGGGGCAGGTCTCAGACCTGCCCCCACTGGAACGAGCGCCTCAGGGCTTCTGGCTCCCCCGTTAGGAGCCTTGAGCCGCCTGCTGCAGTGGGTCTGTAGGGCGATTTGCCAAATCGCCTTACATTTAGAAAGAGACCGAGAGACGGCGGCGGGCCAGCCCGTCGCCCAGCTTAGACAGACGGGAGAAAGATCGTATGACTGCGTATATCATTCGTCGTCTCTTGATTTTGCCGCTCATCCTGTTCGGCGTCACCCTGCTGATCTTCAGCATGTTGCAGGTGCTTGGCCCGGTGGAGCGGTCGGCCCTCTACGTGCGCGACATCCCCAAGACCGACCGCCAGGTGGACGCCATCATCGTCCGCTACGGCCTGGACAAGCCGTTCTACGTCCAGTACTGGAACTGGCTGGTGGGCACGGTGGACGGCAACACCGGCGAGCGTGTCGGCGGCGTGCTGCGCGGCGACCTGGGCTATTCGCGCAGCGGCCGCGAGCCGGTCATTGACGTGCTGATCCGCCGGATGCCGGCCACGCTGGAGCTTGCGCTCTGGGCGATGGTGCCTGTCATTGCGTTTGGCATCTGGTTGGGCGTGAAGGCGGCGCTCAACCACAACAAGCTCTTTGACCAGGTGGCCCGCGTCTTCGCCATCATCGGCTGGTCGTTCCCGACCTTCGTCTTCGCCTTGCTGCTGCTGCTGGTCTTCTACGCCCGCCTCGACTGGTTCCAGCCCGGCCAGCTTTCGACCGGCTTCTCGCAGGAAGTCATCAAGCCCGGCTTCACCCAGTACACGCGCATGATGACCATCGACTCGCTGCTGAATCTGCGCCCCGACATCTTCCTCGACGCCCTGCGCCATCTGATTATGCCGGTAACGACGCTGATGGTCGTGGAAGTGGCCCTGCTGCTGAAGATCACCCGCTCGGCCATGCTGGAAGAGATGCGCCAGGACTACGTGACCACCGCCCGCGCCAAGGGGCTGCCGGAGAAGATGATCACCAATCGCCACATCCGCCGCAACGCGCTCATCCCGGTCATCACCGTCGCCGGGCTGACGCTGGCCGGGCTGATGGGTGGGGTGGTCATCACCGAAACGGTGTTCGACTACCCCGGCATCGGCTCGTGGGCGGCGGCGGCGGCGGTCAGCCTCGACGTGCTGTCGATGCTCGGCTACGCCCTGTTCAGCGCCGTGCTGCTGGTGGCGGCCAACCTGATCGTCGATATCATGTACGCCGTTCTGGACCCCCGCGTCCGGCTGAGCTAAGAGATGGAACCACAGATTACACAGATTTCACAGATTAAGAGAAATAATCTGTGAAATCTGTGTAATCTGTGGTTGCCTCTTCTTCCCAAAGGAGAGTAAGCGATGACGACAGTAAGCGATCCTGTAGTCCTGAGGCCGGGGGCCAACGACGCCGGGGAACTGCGCGAGATGACCCGCCTGGAGAAAGCGGTCGGGCCGGAGTGGGCGCGCCTGATCCGCGGCATCATCACCAATCCGCTGTCGGTGACGGGCATTGTCCTGGTGTTTCTGTTTGCGATGTTGGCCCTGTTTGCGCCGGTGCTGGCTCCGCCGCCTAACGAGAACTGGCCGCGGATGCAGATCCCCCGTGACGGCTTCAAGGCCGAACCACAGCCGCCGATGAGCGTCTGGAACAAGAACTCGCCGATGAGCGTGCCGTGGTGGTATCGCAACGTCTGGCCGCGCCAGGAACAGTGGGTCCACCTCATGGGCACGACCAGCGGCCAGTATGACATCTGGTACGGCTTCGTCTGGGGCGCGCGCACGGCGTTCTTCGCCAGCTTCGTCGTCACGTTTGCCACGACACTCCTGGGCGTGCTGGTGGGCACCTTCGCCGGGTTCTACGGCGGCTGGGTCGATGAGATCCTGATGCGCGTGGTGGAGGTGTTTGTCGCCTTTCCCTTCATCACCGGGGCGCTGATCCTGGCCTCGCTGCTGACGCCGATGTTTGGTCGCAGCGTCTGGCCGGCCACAGTCGCCCTCATCATCTTTGGCTGGACGGGCTACGCCCGCCAGTTGCGCGGCGACATCCTGGCCACCAAGGAGCGCGACTACGTGCTGGCCGCGCGGGCCAGCGGGGCCAAGGACTCGCACCTGATGCTAACCCACGTCATCCCCAACGCCATGTTCCCGACGCTGGTGCGCATCTCGCTCAACATGGGCGCGGTGGTGCTGTCGTTCGCCGCGCTCAGCTTCCTGGGCATCGGCCTGCCGGAAGGGTTCGCCGACTGGGGGCAGATCGTCAGCTTTGCCCGCTCGTGGATCCTGACGCTCGATGTCTACTGGTACATCATCGTCTTCCCCGGCGTGGCCCTGTTGCTCTACGGGTTGGGCTGGAACCTGATCGGCGACGCGCTGCGCGACATTCTTGACCCGAAGCTGCGGGGGAAGAAGGCGTAGTTAGTTAGTGGTCAGTTGGTCAGTAGGCCAGTAGGTCAGTGACCAGACGCGCAGCGAAATAATCAGGAGGCGGGCGCGACAAAGCAGCCCGCCTCTTTTTGTAGCGCGGGTTGGCAACCCGCTCTTCAAGACGCGGGTTACCAACCCGCGCTACAACAAACCATGTCCCGTAAACTCATCAGCGGCGCGACCGCTGTTCTCATCGCCGCCGTGGTCTTCCTGGCCCTATTAGCCCCCACCGCGGCCCAGCAAGTGGAGCACGGCGGCCCACAGGACGCGCTGCCGGAGGAGGTCACGCCCCCGCCCGGCGCGACGCCCACACCCGACCGGCTGGCCCCGCCGCCGACCGTCGCGTCGCCCAACCAGGCCGACGAAGGGGCGCAACTCTACTGGCTCCACTGCCAACCCTGTCACGGCGACGTGGGCCAGGGGCTGACCGACGACTGGCGCGCCCAATACCCGCCCGAAGACCAGTACTGCTGGAATAGCGGCTGCCACGGCCCCAACCCATATAAGCAGGAGTTCCAACTGCCGACGGCCGTCCCCGCCGTCATCGGCGACGGCGCGCTGGTCAAGTTCCCGACGCTCGACAGCGTTTACCGCTACGTCAGCGTGGCCATGCCCTACTTTTTCCCCGGCGACCTGACGCCGGAGGAGTATCTGGCCATCACCGCCCACGTGGCTCGCGGCAACGGGCTGTGGGACGGTCGCACGTTGACAACCGATAACCTGAAGGAGTACCCTATCCCTGGTTCGCTCGTCTCTTTGCCCGTGGCGACGGCGACACCGGCAATCGTGGCCCGGCCCGCGGGGGGTGGCATGAGCATTGTGGCGCTCCTATTGCTGGCCGGCGGCGTGGCTGTGCTGATTGCTCTGGGAGGTTTTGTACTATGGCTGAGGCGCGGCCGTTCGAACTAGACCTGAACGCGCCCGAACACCACACCCTGCCCGCCTATCGCCGGCTGGGGCTGCTCAACGGGCTGCTCATCGGCCTGGCGTTGGGGCTGGGGGCGTGGGGGCTGGAGATGATTCGCGTCGCCCGGCTGCCGCTGCCGTTGGCTGTGCCGGCGCTGCTGCTGGGCGTGCTGTTTATGACCCTGCTGGGCGGCCTCGTCGGCTGGCTCGGCGCGCGCATGGCCAACACGGTGGTGACGGTGCTGCTGTGGCTGGCGGCCGGCGTGGTGGCCATGCTGGCCATTGGCTACGTGCCTTTTATTGGCCGTTCGATCGTCGTCTGGCTGGCCGATCCGCGTTTCTTTGGCCGGCAGCTCTTCCCCAGTACCCTGGGCGGCACGACCAGCGGCCTGCTCCTGGGTGGGGTGCTCATCTTCCTGGTGCTGGGCGTGCTGGGCCTGTTGCAGAACCACCGCCTGGAGGGGCTGGTACAGGACATGCGTCACGGTTGGCTGCCCAGCGGGCGGATATGGGTGACGCTGCTGCTGCCGCTGCCCATTGTCTTCCTGATCGCCACGGCCACGAACAGTGTCATCGCCAACCCCGCGGCGTTGGCGGCCCAGATCACCCACCGCGCCATCCTGGAGGCGCAGACCATCGAGGGCGATTTGCGCGACGTGCCCGGCGTGGCCGGCACCGGCCTGCTGTCATTGCGGCCGGTGCAGGATCGCATCGACGGCCCCTTCACGCTGGGCATCGCCGATATCAACGGGGCGACTTCAACCGTCATCGTCGCCGCTATCTTCGACAACGGGGCGTGGATTCATTGCCGGGTCATCAACGACCAACTGACGTTCTGCTACGACGCCGAACCGGCTTTCACTACCGGCCTTCTCAGCCAGGTAACGGGCCAGCCGCTGCCGGAGGAGTGCCGCGGCTGCATCCTGCACGCCAGCGACGCGGCCGCCGCCTGGCTGGCCGAGCGCCGCGCCGCCTTCGGCCCACAACCGACCACCGAGCGCCTGGCGCAATGGGGCAACACCACCCTGATGCGTGTCACCGGCGACACCATCGTCGCGCAGTGCTGGATCATAGGTGTGTCGCCGGCGGTGTTGACGGAGTGTATGGAAGAGTAGTTGTTAGTTGTTAGTTGTCAGTTATCAGTAGCCCAGCACTGCCAACTGACAACTGACAACTGACAACTGACAACTGCCCCATGCCCCCACTCCTCAAACAACTCACCCTCCGCCTGCTGGCCCTGCCGGTGACGCTGCTGATCATCACCGCCGCGCTCTATGGCATCATCATGTTGGCCCCGGCCGAGGAGCGAGCGCAACTCTACATTCCGCCGCGCACGCCGCCGCTGACGGAGCAGGAGTTCCAGAACCTGATGAACCGGCTCATCGAGGAGCACGGGCTGAACGACCCCTACCCGGTGCAGTACGCGCGCTGGCTGGGCGACCTGCTGCGCGGCGATTGGGGCTGGAGTCCGACGTTCAAGGGCGACGTGTTGCCGCTGCTGAAGAGGCGCTTGCCGGTGACGGCCGAGCTGACGTTCTACGCCATCGCCGTCATGGTTCCCGTCGCCTTGGTCAGCGGCGTGCTGTCGGGCTGGCGGGCCAACGGCCGCTTCGACCGCGGCTACCGGCTGGCGGCGTTTGCCGCCACGTCTGTCCCACCGTTCATCCTGGGCCTGTTCCTGCTATCGATCTTCTACGTTGGGCTGGGCTGGTTCCCGCCCGGCCGCACTGGCATCTATGAATTGTCGATGACGACCACCGACTTCCGCACCATCACCGGCTTCCTGACCTTCGACGGCCTGCTCAACGGCCGGCTGGACGTGGTCGGCGATGCCCTGCGCCGGCTGGTGCTGCCGGTCTTCACCCTGAGCCTGCTCTACTGGGCGACGATTAGCCGCGTCACACGGGTGGCGATGATCGAGGAGCAGACGAAGGACTACCTGCTGACGGCGCGGGCCAAGGGGCTTAAGGAGCGCCGACTGGAGTGGCGACACGCCTTCCCCAACGCCGCCGGCCCGGCGCTGACGGCCATGATCCTGTCGGCCGCCGGTCTCGTCACCGGCGTCTACATCGTTGAATCCGTCTTCGACTTTAACGGCCTCTCGGAACTGATTACCAAAGGTTTCTTCGTCGCCCCCGACGCGCCGCTGGTGATGGGCTTCGCCGTGTTCAGCGTCCTGCTGGTGCTGCCCATCATCCTGCTCTTCGACCTGCTACGCGCCGTCCTCGACCCCCGCCTGCGCGAGGATGGCCTTGAGTTGTAGTTGTCAGTTGACAGTTGACAGTTGCCATTAACTGACCCACTGACCCACTGACCCACTGACCCACTGACCTACTGGATACTGCCCCACTAACCACTAATCACTATGCTACCCCGCCGCTTCCTCCGCCGCCGCTCCACGATCCTCGGCCTGACCCTGGTACTGGCCTTTGGCCTGCTGGCGCTGCTGGCCCCCGTCCTGGCCCCGCCGCTCAACCCCGACGACCCTTGGCCGTTCATGAACGTCAGCCAGTCGTTCTCGCGCCAGCCGGAACCACCGGGGCCGGGCCTGCCGCTGGGCACGACGCCGCAGATTCAGAACATGCCCCAATATGGCATCGCCCCCGGCCAGGACGCCTCCTTCCAGTGGGACGTGTACTACACCCTCGTCTGGGGCGCGCGTTCGGCGCTGCGCTTCGGGCTGGTCGTCACGCTGGCGACGGCGTTCATCGGCATTGCCGTGGGCATCGTCAGCGGTTACGCCGGCGGCCTGTCGAACCTGTTGGCCATGCGCGTCACCGACGCCTTCCTGGCCTTCCCGGTCATCGCCGGGGTGTGGGTCATCCAGCGCGCCTTCTTCGGCAACATCTACAACCCGTTCGGCGACCCGCTGGCCCTGACCGGCTGGGAAGGGTTCCTCTACCGGGCGCGCATCGACCCGATCATGATCGCCTTCATCCTGTTCTCGTGGATGCCCTACGCGCGGCTGATGAACGCCCAGGCGCGACGGGTGAAGGAGATGGACTACGTGCGCGCGGCCGAGGCGATGGGCGCGACGAGCCGCCGGGTCATCTGGCGTCACGTGCTGCCCAACACCATCGCCCCGGCCATCGTTCTGGCCGCGCGCGACGTGGGCGGCATGGTCATTCTGGCCTCGGCCTTCATCTTCATTGGCTTCGGCGGCAACGTGGCCTGGGGGACGATGCTGGTCAGCAGCCGCGAGTTCGTCATCGGCCTGAACGGCAACCCGTTCTCCTACTGGTGGACGTTCGTGCCCGTGTCGCTGGCGCTGATTCTGTTCGGGGTGGGCTGGAATCTGCTGGGGGACGGGTTGAACGCGGCGTTGAATCCGCATGGACGCTAGATAAGGTTACTCGTAGTGCGTCCACATGCGTAAGACCTTAACAACCTTTTCCTCATCCAGTATTTGATAGACTAGTCTGTGCTGCACATTGATTCGGCGCGAGTATGCGCCTGTCAGATCGCCCACGAGCTTTTCGAAAGGGGGCGGGGTTCGGTATGGGTCCTCGCGGAGCAAGGCTAAAAGTGCTTCCGCTTTGGGCCGCAAGTTAGAAGCGCTGAGTTTCTTGGCATCCTTCTGGGCTTGTTTGGTGAAGACAATGCGCCACGCGGTTACCATTCTACCTCGTCAGTGCATTCATCTACGGGTGTATTTAGCCCTTCAATGATCGATTCACGCATTCCCGGAATGCCAAGTAGATAAATAGTTTCCTCGATCGCCCGCCAGTCATCTTCAGAGATCAGTACAGCGTTCGCGCGCTTGCCCGTGATTAGAATCGGCTCGTGTGTTTCGGCTACCTCGTCCAGCAGTTTATAAAGACTTGCGCGGGCTTCGGTTACAGTTAGAGTAGTCATCATATTCACCAACGTATGATACCATGTTTACTTGATGGTACGTTATAGCGTACGCCTTGTCAAGAATATATCAAGTTGCAGACAACATTGGCTGGCCGCTCAAACCAGAAACCGCCGCCCACCCAAAAACCTCTCCCGCAACGACGCCACCGCCTGCACATCATCCACATACACCCCATTGCGCGACCGGCTGCTGTGGATCATCGTCCAGCCGGTCGGGTCGATCTCCGGCCCCAGGCTGACGCCGACGTGGCTGACGGCGCGGTGGTCGCCCGGCGCGCCGAAGTAGAGCAGATCGCCCGGCGCGAACGGCGGCTCGACCGGCCGCCCGGCGGCGAACTGCACGTCGGCGTCGCGCGGGATGTCCACGCCGGCCAGCCGGTGGAGCAACTGGGCGTAGCCGGAGCAGTCGATGCCGTGGACGCTCGTCCCGCCCCACAGGTAGGGCACGCCGACAAATTGGAAGGCGTCGTGGTGGGCCAGGTGGCGGCGGCGGGCGTCCAGCGGCCGATCATCGGCCAGCGCCCGCAGGTCCATCGGGTCGGCGTACCCCTGCCCGGCGGCGCTGTCCACCCGCGCCCAGCCGTTCTCGCCCGGCTCGACGGCCACCGGCGTGCCGGCGAAAAGGCGGGTGACGACCGGGGCCATGTAGTTGGGTGCGGCGTGGAGCAGAGTGAAGGGCGCGGCGACCTGGTGCGTCGCCGCCGGGGCGGGTTCGGGGCGCAGGTAGTCGCGGTACATCCAGCCCAGGTAGCCGTCAGTCAGGCGGACGAAGACCCAACGGCCGTCCTCCTCCAGCACCTCGACCGCCGCCCCGGCCCGCGGCTGGCTCTGCTGCTCGCCCAGCCACGACGGCTGGCCTTGCAGGCCGGTCAGATTGGTGGCCACGGTCATCGGCCGCGCCGCCGGCCTGCGCAGCACGCGCACCCCCTCGGCGTCCCAGTGCGCATCCGGCACGCTCTGGCGCAGATGGGCCAGCACGGTGGCCAGCGCGGCCTGGTCGAGCACGCGCCCTTCCAGGCAGAGGCGGCCGTCGCCGGGCACAATCGTCAACTCACACACGTGGAACCGCCCATCGCCAAACGGCGCGCACGCCTCGGCCAACGCGGTCAATAGTTGCTCGTCCATGTCACTTATCCTTGAAGGAAAAGATCTCACGCAAAGACGCAAAGAACGCCAAGCTCAGAATTCTGAGCTTGGCGTTCTTTGCGTCTTTGCGTGAGATTCTTCTTGTCTTACGACGCCGATGCCGGGCCGGTCGGGCACGTGGACGCGGCCGGCGTCGTCGTAGGTCAGCCCGTCGAACGGGTCATCGGCCACCAGCCAGGGCGCGTCCAGGTCGAGCCAGTCGGCCAGCCCCATCAGGTGGGCCATGGCCGTCGCGCCGACGGCCGTCTCGATCATGCAGCCGAGCATGACGCCCATACCCAGTTCGCGCGCCCGCCGCAGCACGGCCAGCCCCGGCCCCAACCCGCCGACCTTCATCAGCTTCAGGTTGATGCCGCCCACGCCGGCCGCGGCCAGCCGATCCACGTCGGCCAGCGTCTGCAACGACTCGTCGGCCACCACCGGCACGGCCACGTGGCGCTGGACGAAGCCCATGCCGGCGATGTCGTCCTTGGCCACCGGCTGCTCGATGAGGGCCACGCCCAGCGCGGCCAGCCGCTCGATGTGGCCGACGGCCGCTTCGGGCGACCAGCCGGCGTTGGCGTCCACGTAGAGCGTGGCGTCGGGGCGGGCGGCGCGGACGGCGGCCACGCGGTCGGCGTCGCGCCCGTCGGTCGCGCCCAGCTTCAGCTTGATGACCGACCGGCCGACCAGTTCGGCCGCCTGTTGGGCCATCACCTCCGGCTCGTCGATGCCCAGCGTGAACGAGGTCGGCAGCGGGCGCGGCGCGGGCAGGCCCAGCAGGGCGTGGAGCGGCAGCCCGGCGCGGCGGCCGAGGCGGTCGTGCAGGGCCAGGTCGAGCGCGGCGCGGGCCGGAGCCGGACCGGCGGCGATGGCCGGGTCGGCGGCCAGCCAGGCGGCGACGGCGGCCGGGTCGTCGGGGAAGGGGTCGGTGCGGCGGGCGGCGGCGTCCCAGACGGCGGCCATACTGGCGTCGCTGATGCCATAGTAGGGCGGGATGGTGCCCTCGCCCCAGCCCTCGTCATCGGCCAGGCGCAGCCAGTGGGCGCGGCGCGTCTCGCTCGTGCCATAGCTGACGCGAAAGGGGGTGCGGAAGTGCAGCGTGATCGGTTCCCAGGTCAGGCGGGTCATAAGAGGGATTATCCGCAGATTTGGCAGATTGGGCAGATTCAAGAAAGGAGTCCACAGATTACGCAGATTTCACAGATTACTTGTTGTAATCTGTGAAATCTGCGTAATCTATGGTTTCTTATTCTTAAGGTCTCAGCAGCAGCCCGGCCAGGAGCGCGGCGCGTTCGACCATCTTGGCGATGACGACGTGCTCGTGGCGGGCGTGGGCGCCGTCGCCGACGGGGCCGAGGCCGTCGAGGGTGGCGGTGTAGGCGCTGGTCAGGTTGCCGTCGGAGCCGCCGCCGACGGCCGTTTCCTCCAGCGCCAGCCCCATCTCCGCCCCGACCTGCCGGGCCAGTTGCCACAGGGCGACGTTGCGCGGCGTGCGCTCCAGCGGGCCGCGCTCGAAGCCGCCGGTCACGGTCAGCGTCGTGCCCGGCGGGGCGACCAGGGCGCGGATCGTCTCCTCCAGCCGGGCGGCGTCGGCCATCGTCGTCGCCCGCACGTCGACCGTCGCCCGGCACTCTGGCGGCACGACGTTGCCGCGCAGCCCGCCGCTGATGACGCCGACGTTGACCGTCACGCCGCGGGGGTAGTCGTTGAGGGCGTGGAGCGTCTGGATCACGTCCATCATGCCCAGGATGGCGCTGACGCCCTTCTCCGGCTCGTTGCCGGCGTGGGCGGCGCGGCCGTGGACGACGATCTCGAAGTCGCCCAGCCCCTTGCGCTGCGTCTTCAGTTGGCCGCCGGGGCCGGCCGGCTCCAGGATGAGCGCCCGCGCCGCTTCGCCGGCCAGTTGCTCGATGGCCGCGCGCGACTCGATGCTGCCGATCTCCTCGTCGCTGTTGACCAGGAAGACGGGGGCCAGCGGCGGCTCCAGCCCCAGTTCTTGCAGGGCGCGCAGGGCGAAGAGACCCTGCACCAGCCCGGCCTTCATGTCGTAGCTGCCCGGCCCGCGCAGCACGTCCCCTTCAACGACCAGCGGCATCTCCGCCAGCGTGCCCACGGGCCAGACGGTGTCACAGTGGCCGAGAAGGAGTTGGGTGGGGCGGCCGTCCGGGTTGGGCGCGCGGGCGATGAGATAGCCGCCGGTGCGCGCGCCGGGCGTGTGCGCCACGGCGTAGCCCAGTTGGGCGAACTGGGCGCGCAGGATGGCCTGCGGGCCGGCCTGCGTCTGCGGCGCGTCAGACGGCGACTCGGCCAGGACGAGGGACGAGAGCAGTTCGACCATGGCGTCGCGCTGCAGGGCGAGACGGGGGAGGAGGGCTTGGGTGTAGGTCATGGTAGTGGGAAGAATAACCAATACGTGGCAATACGGCAGCGATTCTTGCTAGATATGATTCTAGAGGTGTAAAGAGGCTATCCGCGAATCCGGATGCGTCTTTCGTCGACTATCCACAGGCGCTTTTCCAATAGTTCGTTGTCAAGGGCAGGGATCAGGCGCTCAACTATGCGCAGTACCGTCGCTCGATCCTGGCGCATCAAACGAAGAACGATGAGTCCGGCATAATCTTGTGGTGGATAAACGCGAATATCGGCAAATCCCAGGTCTAGAGTGATAATCACTCGGTCTTCGCGGCGACAGATAGCAGCAATACCCTCATCTGGACTGCCGGCAAGGCCCTCATCGGCGACAGTAGCAGCGTCAAATCCTGCTTGGCGGAGGACTTCCCTGGCCTCAGCAGGTAGGTTCTCATCGATCTTGAAGCGCATCACGCCGGCAAAGCTACCACTCGTTCGCGTACCAAGTCGGCGGCATAACTGATAGTTGCCCGTACTGCTTCTAGCGTCAATGATGGGTAGCTCTTCAGAATGTCATCCACTGACAGCCCGGCCGCGAGGTTATCGAGTACGACTGCAAGCATGATGCGTGTCCCTTTGATACATGCCTGGCCATGACAGATATTCGGATCAATAACTACATATTCTTGCCAGTCCATTCGATGTACCTCTGTGCCTAGATTACTGCCACTTTACGACTCAAGTCAGGAACAGTCAAGGGGTATTGGTTTTGACGAAAATACCCACAGACAATATGATCAATAACACGACCTGCGCCAGTCCGACCTGCCCGAAGTCGGCTCGCAAGGCGTCGTCTCGGAGATTCTGAGCGGCAAGCGAGAGCTGAATGTGCGCCAGATACGGGCGTTGGCGGAGCGGTTTGGCGTGTCGGCGGCGGTATTTGTCTAACGCATTCACATACCGGAGCTACCATGCCCCATGCGCATGAACTTCTAAACGCCGACCCGCTCCCCTGGCTACTGGAGCCGGCCGACCCCTCCGTCCGCTACTGGACGCTACGCGACGTGCTCGGTCGCCCGGCCGACGACAGTGACGTACTGGCCGCGCGGGCAGCGATTGGCGAGCAACCGCTGGTGCGCGAACTGTTCGCCCGGCAACAGCCGGCCGGCCATTGGGGTGACGCGACCAAGCCCTACACCGCCGAGGGCACGCTGGGGGTGCTGAGTGTGCTCCACGTGCTGGGCGTCACCCCGGACGAACGGACGGCCGCCGGCGCTGACGCCTTCCTGCGCGCCTGCCAGCACGAGACGGGCGGCTTCTCGATGGTCGCCACGCGGCGCAGCGGCATCTTCCCCTGCACCACCGGCGAGCACCTGCCCTTCCTCGTTTACTTTGGCCTGGCCGGCGATCTGCGCGTGCGGGCGGCGTTCGCCTTTCTCATCGGCGACATGGCCACCGACGACGCCCTCGATTGTGGCCGCTACGGCCACCGCCCCTGCCTGTGGGCGGCCATCGCCGCGCTGAACGGGCTGGCCGTGCTGCCGGCCGACATGCGTTCGGCCGAGTCGGCGCGCGTTGTGGCCCGCCTGGCCGGCGCCCTGCTCGACGCCCCCTACGACTTCGCCGGGGAGCACAAGCGTTGGCTGACCTTCGGCGTGCCGCGCGGCTGGGACTTGCTCAGCGCGCTGCGGGCGCTGACGGCGCATGGCTACGCCACAGACCCGCGGTTCGACACGCTCTGGCAGTTGGTGTTGGCTCAACAAGACGAGCGAGGGCGCTGGCTGTGCGGCTCCGTCTCGCGCACGTGGCCGATTGAGAAGCGCAATCGGGCGAGCAAGTGGGTGACGCTTGATGCACTACGGATAAATGCTAAAGTGCGGAGTTAATCACACACCAAGACGCCAAGAACGCCAAGCTCAGAAGTCAATCCGGGCTTGGCGTTCTTGGCGTCTTGGCGTGCGATTCTTCTTAGGCAAAGGGTTGCCAGATGGGAAGCAGATCGAGGCTAAAGCCGGGCAAGAGCGACCCGGCGTCAATGCTGTCAGCGCCGGCCACGTGCTGGGCCGGCTCGCCAGGGCGATAGACGGTGACGCCGCGGCTAGCCGGTTTGATCAACCAGCCTAACTCCGCGCCGTTGGCCATGTACTCGTCCATCTTGGCTTGCAGCTCTACCAGCCGGTCGCTGGGCGAGGCGATCTCGACGACAAACTCCGGGCAGAGGGGCAGAAACCGCTCGCGCTGCCGGGCCGGCAGCTTCGCCAGCCGCGGGCGACGCACCCAGGCGGCGTCCGGTGAGCGCACAGCGCCGTTAGGCAAGATGAAACCGGCCGATGAATCAAACACGACGCCCTGGCCGTCTAGCTGTGCCCAGCGAATCAAGGCTCCGATAACGAGTGCATTGACCGCACTTGATAGACCCCCTGCGGGTGATATGAAAACAACCTCTCCTTCAGCGCTAAGCTCCGCCCGCATGTCGGGATTCTGCTGGCAGAACGCGTAGAACTCATCCGGCGTCATGGCATAGAGCGGACGGAACCGCAGCGCCGTGGGGAGACCGGTGGGCATTGTCACGGTATCGGCCATTGGTGCTTCTCCTGAAGTCGTCAAGCAAACTCGCCTACCGGGTCATTATACCATAGCCCAGGAAATCGAATGTCTACACTATCGCTATGATCTGGAAGTGGCCGAGCGGGAGCATGGCGAGCGTATCGACCGCGAAGTCAAGGTGCTGGCCCGCGCTGTCTAGACCTCCTGTCGCTCCACCACGCCGATAGCCGTTACCAGACAGAAGGCGATCATCACCAGCGTCCCGGCCAGCGCGCCCCAGCCGCCGGTTGTAGCCCCGGTGTCGGTCGCCGCGGGCAGGCCCAGTTGCCCCGCCCAGCTTACCAGCCCGCCCGGCAGCAGCCCCGCCGCCTGCGGGAACGCGCCACCGATGAGCAGGACCACGCTGAACAGCAGCCCCAGCCCCGCGCCGATGAGCGGCGTGCGGCCCAGGGCGCTGCCCAGCAGCACGGCGGCGACGATGGCCAGCAGCCACAGCCACAGCAGCACGTTGCCCAGCAGGAACGGGCCGAGGGCCAACCCCGGATCGAACAGCAGATTGGTGTAGTAGCCCGCGCCCAGGCCAGCCAGCAGGAGCGCCGGCAGGAAGACCAGCGCCAGGGCGTCGAACTTGCTGAGCACGAACGCCCAGCGCGGCGCGGGCCGGCTGAGAGCCATCGCCGCCGTGCCGCGCTCCTTCTCCCCGGCGATGAGGCCCATCGCCAGCAGCAGGGCCAGGATGAAGCCGAACTGGGTGATGTTCTCGATGTATTGGGCCACGGCGTCGGCCGCTTTCGGCTCCGGCACGAGGCCGGCGAACTGCTCCGCGCCGGGCACACTCCTGAGAATCTCGGTCACGAAACGGGCCAGCAGTGGCGAGGTCAGACCAAAGAGCAGGAAGACGGCCCCAACGACGATGACCTTGCGCGTCCGCCACTGCTCCAGCAGCTCCTTGCGCAGCAGGGCCAGGTAGACGCCCCACTCAGCGCGCAGAGGCGGCGGTCGGTTGGGCGGCTCCGCCGCGCCCAGCCGCCGGTAGCTCCAGACGATCAGCGCCAGCGCCGGCAGAGCCAGCAGCAGCACGACGCCCTCCAGCAGCCACGGGTTGGCGATGAATTGGGCGGCGTAGACGGCCGTGGCATCGAGCAGGGCGTGGTAGAGAATGCCGGCCACGGCGTAGAGCGGTTGGCGGCGGCGGAAGGCCAGCCAGACCAGCAGCGACACGGCCACGTGCAGCGCCATCGCCAGCAGCCGCTCGACGAACGGCAGCGCCGCCCGCAGCGGCGACCCCTCGAAGGCGGCCAGTTGCGTTTGCAGGGCGGCCAGTTGGTCGGTGGGCAGGTTCAGGGCGGTCAGGTCAGCGCCGCGCAGAGCCAGCAGGGCGGCGGCCGAGAGAGCGGTCATCGCGCCGAGGATCATCGCCTCGAAGCCGCCGTGGCCCAGGCCGACCATGACCGCGCCCGACCAGTGCTCGACCAGGCCGCGCCGGTTGAGCCACCAGAAGGTGAGCAGGCGCAGCAACCCTTCGCATAGCCCTGCGGAGAGGCCGAGAACGACCACCGTGCGCAACAGGTTCGGCGCGTCAGGGCCGATGGGGCCGATGAGACCGACGTCGGCCAGCAGATTGTTGAGTGGCAGGTGGATGAATTGTGACAGGAAGAAGGCGATGGCCCCGGCCGACCACAGCAGCCACGGTGCGCGAAAGCGGCGGCGCAGGGTGATGGCCAGCAGCAGCGGCACAGCCAGCATGAGCGACACGGCAGCGACGTAGGCCAGACTCATGACGCCCCCTCCCCGGTGCGGCTCAGGAAGATCTCTTCCAGGTCGGGCCGCGCCCATTCCAGGCGCACAATGGGCAGGTTGTGGGCGGCGACCAGCGGCAGCAGCGCCGTCTGCCCCACGTCGGCATCGGTGGCCGTGACACGCAGCGCCGCGCCGTCGATGACCACACCCGCCACCCACGGCTGACCCGCCAGCGCGGCGGCCAGCGCCGGCAGCCGCTCGGCGGCGTCGGCCCGCGCTTCGACGACGGCCACGTTGGTCGTGTAACGGGCCAGTAGCTCCGCCCGCCCGGCCACTTCGATCAGTTGCCCCTCGTGCAGGATGCCGACCATGTCGCAGACGCGCTCCACGTCGGCCAGGATGTGGGTAGAAAAGAAGACGGTGACGTGCTGGCGCAGGGCGTCGATCAGGTCCAGCGCGTCGCGCCGCCCGGCGGGGTCGAGGCCGGCCATCGGCTCGTCGAGGATGAGCACCTGTGGCCGGTGGATGAGCGCCGCGGCCAGCCCCAGCCGCTGCTTCATGCCGCCGGAGAAGCCGCCGACGCGCCGCCGGGCGGCGTCGCTCAGCCCGACCAGTCGCAACAGTTCGTCGGCCCGCTGGCGGCGCTCGGCGGCGGGGAGGCGGAAGAGGCGGGCGGCGTGGTCGAGCGTCTCGGCCGCGGTCAGCCAGCCGTAGAAGGCCGGCTCCTGCGGCAGATAGCCGAAGAGGGGCGCGGCGCGGCCGTCGCCGTCGCTGCTGGGCACGCCGCCGACCCAGGCCCGCCCGGCGTCGGGCCGAGCCAGGCCGGTGATGAGGCGGATGGTCGTTGTCTTGCCCGCGCCGTTGCGCCCCAGGAAGCCGAAGACAGCGCCGGTGGGCACGACGAGGTCGAGGTCGCGCACGGCCTGCACGTCGCCATAGCGGCGGCTAAGGCCCGCGGTGCGGATGGCGGGTGTTGACCTGTCAGGTGTCATCGCTGCGGCAGCGGCGACACCTGACAGGTCGGCTTGCGTCGTCACCTACTCCTCCTGTCGGCCGACCAGGAAGTAGGCGACCGGGCCGATGAAGTTGATGAAGATGATGACCACGACCCACAGCCAACGCGGGCCGTTGACCTTCGGCCGCCGCGCCAGGTCAAGGAGGGCCACGACGATGAGCGCCAGTTGCAGCAGGATGATGGGGATGAGGAAGGGCAGCAGTTCGCGCAGGGTGTCCATAGCTGTATGGTTTATCACTTGCCGCGCCCTTGTCAAGTGGCCGGGTAGAGAAGTTGTAATCTAATCACAGAGAAGTATTCCGAGATTTGTCGCCTACATAGTAGAATTACCCTTATGGATAGGTCTCTTTCGATAATTGAGCAGAAGACAGTTGAATTCTACGGTGACGAGATCGTAGCTGTGCGGGCAAAAGACGGTACTGTTTACGTTCCTGTCCGCCCTATCTGTGACCTGTTGGGAGTTTCCTGGTCCTCTCAGCAAAACCGGATTAACCGTGACGAGGTTCTGTCAACGGTAGCCACAAATATCTCTGTGTTCGTTACGAACACGCAGGGTCAAGAGCAACACCGTACCATGCTCTGTCTACCGCTTGATTACATCAGCGGTTTCTTATTTGGCCTGAGCGCTGGGCGAGTGCGAGAGGATATTAGAGACAAGATAATCCGTTACAAAAAGGAATGTTATCAGGTTCTGGCTGAGGCTTTTCAGGAAGGTCGATTGAGTCCTGATACTGATTTTGAGGCTTTGCTACGAACTGATTCCCCTGCTGCCCAGGCCTATAGAACCTTTCAGGCATTAGCTAAATTGGCCCGGCATCAACTTATATTGGAGTCCCGACTCGATCAGCATGAAGAACGACTAGAACAATTGGAGTCAACAATCGGCGACCCCGGCCGCTTTGTCACCCCAGACCAGGCCAGCCAGATTAGTCAGGCGGTCAAGACTGTAGCTTTGAAGCTGGGCAAAAAGAGTGGGCACAACGAGTACGGGGCGATCTATGGGGAGTTATACAGAAAGTTTGGCATTACAGGTTATAAGCAACTGCCAGCGTCGAAGTACCAGCAGGCCATGAATTGGCTCAACGAGTGGCGAGAAAACCTCGAAGAAACAAACCCAGGTTAGAACGCTTGTGGCGCATAGGGGAATATCATGACCACCGGAGTCATCGCCGCCGGAGACAAAGAGACAGCCGCCGCGGGCGCGGCGATGCTGCGCCGGGGCGGCAACGCCGTGGACGCCGCCGTGGCCGCCGCCTTCGCCTCATTCATTGCCGAGGCCGGCGTCGTCCACCTGGGCGGCAGCGGCATCGCCCAGCTCTACGACGCCCGCACCGGCCTGTCGCGGGTCTATGACTTCTTCAGCGTCATGCCCGGTCTGGGCGGGGCGCGGCCGGAACCGCTCGACTTCGAGGCGGTGGTCATCGACTTCGGCGCGGCCACGCAGCGCTTCTACCTCGGCCGCGGCTCGGTGGCCGTGCCGGGCAACGTCGCCGGGCTGTGCCGCCTGGCCGCCGACTACGGCCGCCTGCCGCTGACCGACCTGCTGGAGCCGGCCATCCGCCTGGCCCGCGACGGCGTGGCCCTGGCTCCCTTCCAGGCCGACACCTGCGCCCTGCTGGCCCCGCTCTACACCCACACCGAGGGCATCCGCCGCGTCTTCGCCCCTGCCGGCCACGTCATCCGGCCCGGCGAGCGGCTGCACATCGCCGACCTGGCCGAGACGCTGGCCGCGCTGGCCCGCGCCGGGGCGGAGTACGCTCGCAGCGGCCCGCTGGCCCGCGCCCTGCTGGCCGACCAGGCGGCGCGCGGCGGCCTGCTGACGGCGGCCGACCTGGAGAGCTACGAAGTCCTGCGCCCGACGCCCATCCGCCTGCCCTACCGCGACCACGAAGTGCTGCTGCCGCCGCTATGCTCGGCCGGGGGCGTGCTGACGGCGTTCACGCTGCGTCTGCTGTCGGCCTTCGGCGTGGCCGAGCGCCCCCACGGCTCGGCCGCCCACCTGCAACTGCTGGTCGAGGTCATGGCGGCCACCACCCGCGCCCGGGCGCAGTGGGACGGCTGGCTGGAGGCGTCGCCCGGCGACGAGGCCACGGCCCGGCTGCTGGACGAACGCCTCATCGACCGCTATCGCGACGAGGTGCGCGCCGCGCTGGCCGACCGTCAGCCCTCGCCCATCGCCGCCGAGCCGCCCGGCCCGTCGAACACCAGCCACCTGAGCGTCATGGACGCCGACGGCCTGGCCGTGGGGCTGACGACGACGGCCGGCGAGTCGGCCGGCTACGTCGTCGGCGGCACGGGCTACATCCCCAACAACATGCTGGGCGAGGAGGATTTGCACCCGCAGGGCTTCCACGTGCGCCCGGCCGGGCGGCGCATCCCGACGATGATGACGCCGGCGGTCATCCTGCACAACGGCCGGCCGCGGCTCGTCGTCGGCAGCGGCGGCAGCGCCCGCATCCGCAGCGCCATCCTGCAAACGCTGAGCAACCTGCTCGACTACCGGCTGCCGCTGGGCGAGGCGGTCAATCGCGCCCGCGTCCACCTCGACGGTGACGTGCTCCAATGCGAAGTGGGCTATGACGCGCGGGCCGTCGATGAACTGGAAGCGATGGGCTACCGCGTCAACCGCTGGGCGGCGCGCAGCATCTACTTCGGCGGGGCGCACAGCGTGGCCTGTGGCGACGACGGCGCGCTGTGGGCGGCCGGCGATGACCGGCGCGGCGGGGCCACAGCCGGGGTGTAAGAGGGAGTAACCACAGATTTCACCGATTACGCCGATTTCAAAAGAAGGGACGCATCCGTCGGAGGGTCAGCGCCGGCTGGAATCCGCGTCGCTGGGGTTGCTGCTGTCGGCCTATCTGGTGCTGGGCGCGTTATTCGCCGTGCGCACGCCCCCCTGGCAGGCCCCCGACGAACCGGCGCACTATAACTACGTCCGCCAACTGGTCGGGGGGCAACTGCCGGTTATCGAGCCGGGCGACTGGGACCAGAGCTATCTGAGCCAGATCGTCGGCGCGGAGTTCGCCCCGGCTTACCCGGTGGACGGCATCACCTATGAAGATTGGCAGCCGCCGCTCTACTACCTGCTGCAAGCGCCGGTCTACAGGTTGACCGGCGGCTCGCTGACGGCCATGCGGCTGCTGTCGGTGGCGCTGGGGGCGGGGGTGGTGGCCCTGGCCTACGTGGTGGGGCGGGCGGTGTTCGGCCGCGTCGCCCCGGCGCTGGCCGTGGCCGCCTTCGTCGCCTTCCTGCCGCAACACCTGGCCATCCTCGGCTCGGTCAACAACGACGCCCTGAGCGAACTGATCATCGCCGCGATTCTGGCCCTGCTGGTGACGCCCTGGCCGGATGCTCCCCCGGAGGGAGGGAGAGCGAGCCGTCGCCTGCTGGCCCTCGGTCTGCTGCTCGGCGCGGGCTTTCTGACCAAAGGGCAGGCGTATCTGATGGCTCCGGTGGTGGGCGTATTCTTGCTCGTTCACTATTGGCCCCGACCTGACAGGTTGCCGCGACCTGTCAGGTCGATGCAACTTGTCAGGTCTTTGCTGCTCGTCTTTGTTCCGGCGCTGCTGATCGGTTTGCTGTGGTGGGGGCGCAATGTGACCGTCTACGGCGGCGTGGACGTGATCGGCAAGGCGGCCCACGACGCGGTCGTCGTCGGCCAGCCGCGCACGGCCGAATGGCTGGCGCAGTACGGCCTGGCCGGCACGCTCGGCCGCTTCGCCCGCACGACGTTCGTCAGCTTCTGGGGCCAGTTCGGCTGGATGGCCGCGCCGCTGCCGGGGTGGATGGTGGGCGGGCTGCTGGCCTTGACGGGGGTGGCGGCGCTGGGGTTGCTGCTGGCCGTCGTTCAAGCGCAAGGGAGCAAACCCCCTCGCCCTATGGGAGAGGGTTGGGGAGAGGGTTCTTCAACGCAGGGGAGCAAACCCCCTCGCCCTATGGGAGAGGGCTGGGGAGAGGGTTCTCCGGCTCACCGAAGCCAGGAGCACGCCGCCCGTTCCGCATCTGAGGATGCGGACTCCGCCACCCGCCACCCGCCACCCGCCACCCGCCTCACTCGTCACTCGTCACTCGTCGCTCGTCACTCGTCCTGGGCCTGACGTTCCTGCTAACTCTCGGCCTGCACATCGCCTACAACCTGACCTTCGTCCAGCACCAGGGGCGCTACCTCTACCCCGCGCTCATTCCCATCGCCGTCGGCTTCGTGGCCGGGTTGAACTACTGGCTACGGGCGCTTGTGGGGCGATTTGCCAAATCGCCCTACACGGCTGAGTGGCTGTTGCCGGTGGGGCTGGCCGGCTTGCTGATTGGGATCGCCCTCTTCGCCCTGTGGCGCATCCTACCTGGGCTGGCTCCGGGCTAAACTAGCGGCGGCTACACTCCAGGGCGATCTCGAAATCTGGCCCCGGCAGGTATTCGCTGGCCCACAGGCGGTCGGGCGCTTCATAGGTGGCGGTCGGCCAACGAAAGTTAGTCATCTGGACTTCGAGAATGGAGGGGGTATAGGTCCAGGTTCCGGTCATGGTGGTCAGATAGGGCGGGTCGTAGTCGTAGACGCTGCTTCCATCGGCGTTCAGTGTGATCACCTCGGAGTACCAGACCATGCCGAACTCGTATTCGTAGCAGTTGTAGCTGCCGGCCGGCGTGGCTGGTGTAGCCGTCTGTGCGAACGGCAAGTAGGCACGCGCCGCGATGTCGGCCGCCCACGCTGACAGTGGACGGCCCGCATTCAGGATTGACAGTATCGCCAGCAGTAAGGCCAGCGCCACAGTTATCGCCAGTGCGATAGACGATAGCCGTCTCATGGCCCTCCGGCCGGGTTGGTAGCGGACGCCTAGCGCGCCTTCAATTGCTCCGCCAGCCACAGCGCATCCGCCTCGCTCAACGGTGGCGGCGGTGGGGCGGTAGTGTAATCCAGCAGGCGTTCGTAGTGGACAAGGTCGTAGCAGGCATCGGCCGCCCGTTGCAGATCGAGCAACACGTCCTCGTCCGGCGGCAACAGGGGCACGGGCAGCACCGGCAGCCGATCGCGCAGGCCGATGGCCCAAACGTCGGTGTAGGGACGGTGAGTAAAGCGGCTAAGGTAGGCGTAGTAGTCGGCCGGCGGCAACTTGCCGTCCAGCGTAATGCGCCGGCCGCGCCGCAGCAGGTCAAGCTCCAGTAGATGAACGGGCCGCATGAGCAGGTCGCGCCGTTTCGTCTCATATTCCGCCCAGCCGAGGCCCACCTTGTTCACCGGCGAGAGGATCTCGATGGCCGTTACCAAGCGCCGGCTGGCCACGTCCTGTACCTCGATGCTCAGCAGCGGCACTTCCTCAGCCATAAAGCTTGGTAATTGGGTGGATGGTGGTGTGTTGGTGTGCGTGCCGTAGACCACAGCCGCCTCGGCTACGCGCGATGGGGTCTCGGCAACGTGGACGTCGGGGTAGATGACGCGCGTTTCATCCGGCAGGTCCAACAGACTCACTGACGGACTGTAGAGGACGTAGCGCTTTGACAGCAAGGCAACGTACCTCGGGGGCAATATCGCCAGCAGTTGTTGACGAATGGAGTGGGCCAGAGTCCCATGAAACTCTTGCCACATATCGCCTTCTAGATAGGGATCCATTCCCGGGAATGGTGACGACATGGGAATCCTCCGCGTGGGCATACGGCCCACGAGCACATTATACCACGGCCCGGCCGGGCAACTCGCGCAACTCCCAGGCCAGCGTATCGGCCCGCAACAGCAGTTCGTGGACGCCGGCGGGCAGCATGATGAGGACGTGGCGGCCGTCGGCGTCGGCCCACTGGCGGCCCTGCTCGACCGGCTGCCACGGCCGCCCCAGGCGGATGCGACGGACGCGGACACGGCCGGCGGTGTCGAAGGTGCAATCGACTTCGATTGGTGTGGTCATAAGACCCTCTCCCTAACCCTCTCCCAGGGGGCGAGGGGACAAGACCCTCTCCCTAACCCTCTCCCAGGGGGCGAGGGGATCTGGCTCCCTCCCCCTGTGGGGGAGGGTTGGGGAGAGGGCGCTTTACTCGCGCCACAACTCCCCCAGCCGCCAATACTTGCGCCACTCGTAGTAAGCCATATAGAGGCTCAGGCGCAGGCCGTGCAGGCCGTCGCTATACCCCTTGAGCGTGACGAAGCGCCAGATGAACTGCCGCAGCGGTTGCAGGACGTAGTTGCGCGGCCTGGGGCGGATGCCCTGCGACTTCAGGATGCCCGCGTCGTGCTCCACGTAGGCGCGCTGCTTGGCGTGGAAGTGGGCCACGTCGCGGTAGTTGTAGTGGAGGAGCGGGTTCGCCAGATAGCCGACCGCGCCGTCGACCTCGCCCAGTTCGTGCACCGGCCGCACGTAGCGGGCGCGGCCGTGGCGCAGCAGGCGGAACTGGTAGTCGGGATACCAGCCCGCGCCCAGCGTCAGGCGGCCGAAGATGACGTTGTGGCGCGGCACGTACCAACCATTCTCCGGTCGTTCGGCGATGACGCGGCGTATCTCCTCGGCCAGCGCCGGCGTACCGCGCTCGTCGGCGTCGACGAAGAAGACCCAGTCGGTAGCGACCCAATGGGTCGCCACGGCCTCCAGCGCGGCGTTGCGCTGGGCGGCGTAGTTGTCGAACGGCCGTTGGGCCACGTCGGCCCCGGCGGCGCGGGCCAGGGCCACCGTGTCGTCGTCGCTGAGCGAGTCGAAGACCAACACCCGGTCGGCCCAGCGCAGGCTGGCGACGCACTCAGCCACGTGGCGGGCTTCGTTTTTGGTCAGGATGATGGCGGTTAGGTGGGGCATCAGTGGTCAGTAGGTCAGTAGGTCAGTAGGTCAGTAGGTCAGTAGTCGTTGGGCTGTGGTTTGTGGTCAGCAGTCGGCCGTCGGCCGTCGTTCCTCAGCGGGCGCGGGCGAGGGCGAGGCGGTAGCTGGCGGTTTGGCCGAAGTATTCGCGCAGGACGACGCGCCACGCGCCGGCGGTGGGCACGATGAAGGCGCGGATGGACTCGGCCATGCCGGCCGAGGCATCGTCCACTGCCAGCACGGTCAGCCCGTCCGGCCCCTGGAGCTGCACAACCAGGTCGCTGCTCGACTCGCCCGGCGTGGCCGTCAGGTCGATCACGTCGCCGGCCTGGGCGTTGAACGACCAGGCCACGGCCGTGTCGGGTTTGATCGCGCCGATGAGGCTGTCGCCATAGTTCAACGCGCCGGCGTTCTCCGGCGTGGCGATGGGCGCGGCGCCGAGGGCGATCTCGTAGTCGCCCGGCTGGCCGGCAAAGTCGCGGACGAGGACGAGGTACTGCCCGTCGGCGGTCAGCGTCAACTCGATCGTCTCCGGCTCGCCGGCGGCAAAGGCGTCCACGGCGGCCACGCGCTCCAGATTGGCGTCGAGCAGCCACACGTCGGGGTCGAGGCCAGGGCCGAGCGGCGTTACGCGGACGAGAATGTGGTCGCCGCCCTGCCCCTGGAAGAACCAGGCGTGGGCCTCGTTCGGCTGCAACGACTCCGGGCGCACGTCGCCGTAGGCCAGGTCGCCGGCGTCGTAGAAGTTGGCGATGGGCTGGTCGCCCTCGTCCAGCGAGATGGTGTAGGGGCCGCCCTGAGGCGAGAAGCTGTGCACCAGAACGGCGTACTCGCCCGTCGCCGCCAGTTGGAAGGCCGACAGCACCTCCGGGTCGCCGCTGAAGCCCTCGTCTAGGGCCACCAGGCGTTGCCCATCCGGGCCATAGAGGTCGAGGACGGCATCGAAGTTAGTCGCCCCCGGCTCAACGACGATGCTGACCCGCTGGCCGGCCGTGGCCTCGAAGACCCATTGCTGCCGGCCGCCGGGCGGCAACACCCCTTGCAATGCCTGGCCGAAGCCGAGCGGGCCGCCGCCGCTGTACTGCGGCTGGGCCGACTGGCTGAGCGATAGGGTGTAGCCGCCCGGCGCGCCGTAAAAGTCGCTGACCTCGACGATGTAGACGCCCGGCTGGGTCAGCCACAGGTCGGTGATCGACTCAGTGACGCCGGCGTAGCCGTTGTCGACACGAGCGATGGGCCGGCGGTCGGGGCCGAGCAGGGTCAGCGCCGGGTCGAGCGGCGGCTCATCGGCGCTCAGGAAGAGGCTGACGTAGCGGCTGTCGTCGATGGTGAACGTCCACAGGTCGTTGACCGCCGGCTCCAGCGTCGCCGCGGCCTCGGCGCGCTCGCCGGCCAGCTGGCCGCGGACGACGACGTTGCCCTCCTGGGCGGCGACGCCGGGGCGCACGCCGGCCACACGCGTCGAGGCCAGCATCCGGTCGAACTCGGCCGCGAACTGCGACCAACGGTCGGTCGAGGCGCTCAGCAGCAGGACGATCCACGACGGCGCTTCGCCGTCCGCGGCCGGTGGGGTGAAGAGCACCACACGGGTGCGCAGGTCGTTGGGCGCGGCGGCGTTGAGGCCAATCGGTCCGTCGGCCACCTCAACGGCCACGCCGCTAACGTCATTGGCTGAGGTGACGGGCGCGACGGACGTCAGGCGCACGGCCGTCGGCGCGGCGGCGGTTATCAGGTCGATGAGCGCCGTGGCCGGGTCGGCCGCCGGATCGGTTGGCGTCACGACCAGGCCGGCGACGTAGGCCCCGGCGCTGAACGCCTTGCCCGCCAGCAGGCTGCGCCCCGTCCGCTCGGAGTCGGCGGCGAAGACGAGGTTGATGCCCAGCCGGTTGTCCATCGCCGGGATGTCGAGCTGGTCGCTCAGGTTGACCCAGCCGGGCGGGATGAGCAGCGCCAGCCCGGCGCGGTCGCTACCGAGCGTCTGGCGGTCGTCGGCCGGCGTGGGCAAGGGCAGGGTGGGTGTATCTGTGGCGATGGCTTCATCAAGCGGCGCGGTCGTCGGCCGGGCGGCCACGCCCGTCTCAGCCAACTCCGGTTCGAGCGTCGTCGCGTCGTTGGACGCGGGAAAATCAGTTGGCGAGCGACAGGCGGCGACCGCGGTGATGAGAAGGCCGAAGACCAGAAGGGGCAGGTCGCGCTTCTGCATGGGGGCGGCCGTCTATGGGATTTGCCAGTCGCTCCCCAGGATAACCAGAACGTCGAAGTCGCCGGCCGGGTTACTGCCCGTGCTGACGTTCAGGGGCGGGATGTTCATCAGGCGGATGAGGTACTGCACCGTGCCGGGGTGCGAACCGTAGTCGATGATCTGCGTGGTGGTGTAGGTGGCCGAGTCAGCGTTGCCGATCTCGGTCACGTTGACGTTCTGGCTCAGCAGGTAGGTCTGGGTTTCGGAGGCCAGGCCGAAGGTCGGCGTGCCGTTGAAGATGGCCACGCGGGCGTCCTCGACGGTGATGGCCGTCGGCAGGGCCTCGATGGCCGGCGTGGGCACGACCGGCGGCGCGAAGACCTCGTCGCGCAGGACGCGGATCTTCTCGCGCACCGGCACGAGCACCTGCTGGCCGTCGAAGGTGGTGTCGTTGTAGACGTAGCTGTAGTCGAGGACGACGTTGCGGATGTTCTCGCCGGGCATACTGCGCACCAGATTGGCCAGTTGCAGCGCCTCGTCGAATGACAGATTGGTCGTCACGTGTGACTGGTAGGACTGCCACAGTTGCGGCGCGCTGAAGAGCAGTTGCGGCAGGTTGTCCAACTGGGTTGCCTGCTGCCGCACGGCGTTGATGACCTGTTGCTGCCGCCCGGCGCGGTCAACGTCGCCGCCGAAGGTGGCCCGGGTGCGGGCGTACTTCAGCGCCGTGACGCCGTCGAGCCGCTGCTGGCCGGCCTCGATGGTGAACGGGTCATAGCCATAGCAGTTATCGGGGTAGCTCTGGTCGTCGATGCGTTCCGGCACCTCGATGACGACGCCGCCCATCAGGTCAACGAAGTCGATGACGGCCTGGAAGTCGACGGCGACGTAGTAGTCGATGGGAATGCCCAGGAACGCCTCGACCGTCTCGGCCGCCAGCTGCGGCCCGCCGCCGGGGTATTCGTCCGCCTGGCCCCAGAAGTAGGCCTGGTTGATGCGGTTGACACCGTAGTTGGGAATCTCCACCCACAGGTCGCGCGGCAGCGACAGCATGGCCATCGACTGGCTGAGCGGGTCGATGGTGGCGACGATGATGGTGTCGCTGTGGGTCGGCCCCTCCTCTTCGCAGCGCAGGTCAACGCCCAGCAGGAGGATGTTGACGCGCTGCGTGCCCGTCCAGTCGGGGATGGCTTCGGGGGCGACGCTGCCGGAGTCGGTGATCGGCGTGCCCTGGACGACGATGGGCGCGCTCTGGCCGGGCTGGGCCGTCGCGGCGTCGTCAAAGACCGGCACGCCGATACCGTCCGTGGTTGCGGCCAGGCCGCGCACGGTGCGGAACAGCCACACCGAACTGAGGCCCAGCACGAGCAGGCCCAGCGCGAGCAGCAGGAGTAAGGCCCAGGCCGGCAGGCGGACGCCGGAATTACGACGGGGTCGACGTGGATCTGATGTCATGAACTCAGTAGCCTTGCGAATGGCGCACGGGGCATTATAGCAGCGGATGGCGATCCGGCAATGGCTCCGCTTGTAGCGCGGGTTGCTAACCCGCCTCTTGTGGCGCGAAGAGGCGGGTTGCCAACCCGCGCTACATTAGATGCTCGCCCGACTTGTAGCGCCGGTAGGCCGCATGGGCCACCTGCGCCGCGGCCAGCCATTCGGCCAGGGCCGCCGCGTCCTCCCGTTCCAGCGCCGCCGCGAACCCCGCCAGGTCGGTCTGGTAGTCGCGCAGGGCGGCCAGGACGGCTTCGCGATTGGTCAACAGGATGTCGAGCATCATGCGCGGGTCGCTGCCGGCCAGCCGGGCGGCGTCACGGAAGCCGGAGGCGCTGACCGTCCACTGCCGCTCGTCGGTCGCGCCGCGCATCAGCGCCGCGGCGACGACGGCCGGCAGGTGGCTGACGGCGGCCACCAGGCGGTCGTGGTCGGCGGCGTCGAGCCACAGCGGGCGCGCGCCGATGGCGGCCACCAGGGCCAGGGCCAACGACTCGGCCGCGGCCTGGGGCGCGGGGCGCGGCACGCGGCAGAGCACGAACGTCTGCCCGCGATAGAGGTCGCCGTCGGCCGCGGCCAGCCCGGCCGTCTCCTTGCCGCACATCGGGTGGCCGCCGACGGCGGCGAACGCCTCCGGCAGGGCGCTCATGGCAGCGACGACGGCGCGCTTGGTGCTGCCCAGGTCGACCACGGCGCAGCCGCCCGGCCGCAGCACGGGTAGGCGGCCGAGGGTGTCCAGAATGACCCGCAGCGGCGTGGCCAGCACCAGCAGGTCAAGCGGCGGGGCGCCGGCGGTCAACTCCTCCAGGGCCTCATCGACGATCCCCTGGCGCAGGGCCATCTGGCGGGCGACGACCTGCCGCTCGATGCCCAGCAGGTAGGCCACGCGCCCGCGCAGGGCCAGGGCCAGTGACCCGCCCATCAGCCCCAGGCCGAGGATGCCGATTCGGGCGTGGGCGAGCGTTTGAGTATCATCGTGCATACCAGGATTATAGCAGGGGTGGTGGAGCGAGTGCAGGCTCGCTCCACCACCCGATAATTGCCCCTGCTAAACCATGTGCTACAATCTCGCCAACGGTAAGGCTCTAACAAACCCCCACCGTTCCACATTTCCCCTTAACAGACAGCCGTCGCGCCGCCACTCCCCGGTTACGCCGGTGGTTTCGCTATCGCCCTACCCGGCCTGGCGCGCGATCTCAGCGGAGGCACAACGATGAGTGACGATTTCATCTTTCGCGGGCCGGTGGCCGAACTGGACCCCGATTTGGCGCATCTGTTGGCGCGCGAAGAACAGCGCCAGGCGACGACGATCATCCTGATCGCCAGCGAGAGCGAGGCCCCGGAGGCGGTCGGCGAGGCGCTGACCAGCGCCTTTGGCAACATCTACGCCGAGGGCTACCCGCGCGAGGAGAGCCGCCAGCAGACCGAGGCCGAAATCCTGGACCTGGACATGGAGCTGGCCCACTATCGGCGCTACAGCGACCCACGCTATTACAAGGGTGTGGAGTACGCCGACACGCTGGAGGCGCTGGCCCGGCGGCGGGCGGCCGAGCTTTTCGCCGCCAACGGCATCAGCCCCAATAGCCTCTTCGTCAACGTCCAGCCCCTCAGCGGCGCGCCGGCCAACAGCGCCGTCTACACCGCCCTGATCCAGCCGGGCGATACCATTCTGGGCCTGAACCTCAACGACGGCGGCCACCTGACCCACGGCGCGCCGGTCAACCGCTCCGGCAAGGTCTATAAGGGTGTGCCCTACTTTGTCGATGAGCAGACGGAGGCGCTGGACTACGACGCCATCGAGGCCCTGGCGCTGGAGCACCGGCCGCGCATCATCGTCGCCGGCTACTCCGCCTACCCGCACATCATCGACTGGCGGCGCTTCCGCGAAATCGCCGACAAGGTGGGGGCCTACCTGCTGGCCGACATCGCCCACATCTCCGGCCTGGTGGCCGCCGGCGTCCACCCCAGCCCCATCGGCATCGCCGACGTGGTCTCGACCACCACCCACAAGAGCCTCTGCGGCCCGCGCGGGGCGATGCTGATGACCCACAAGCGCGACATCGCCCGCAAGCTGGATCGCGCCGTCTTCCCCGGCGAGCAGGGCGGGCCGCACCTGAACACCATCGCCGCCCTGGCCGTGGCCCTGAAGCTGGCGCGCACGGAGCAGTTCCGCGCCCTGCAACAGCGCATCGTCGACAACGCCGCCGCGCTGGCCCAGGGGCTGCAAGCGCGCGGCATCCGCATCGTCGGCGGCGGCAGCGACAACCACCTGCTGCTCATCGACACCAAGAGCGTCAGCCGCGACGGCGTGCACCTGTCCGGCGACATGGCCTCGCGCATCCTCGACGTGGCCGGTATCGTCGTCAACCGCAACACCATCCCCGGCGACGTGGGCGCGTTCTCGTCCACCGGCCTGCGGCTGGGCACAGTGTGGATCAGCCAGCTCGGCTTCGGCCCGGCCGAGGTGGATCGCCTGGCCGAAGCCATCGCCACCGTGCTCCACGGCTGCACCCCCTACCGAGTGGACGGCAAGGGGGGCAAGGAGCTGTCGCGGGCGCGGGTGGAGTACCCGGCGCTGAAGCGGGCGCGGCAGATCGTGCGCGAGTTGCGCGGCGCGCCGGCCCCGGCGGCCGGCACGGTGGTCAGCCTGCGCGGCGAAGACACGCCGGCCTTCCTCAACTACGCCCTGACCAGCGACGTGGGCGCGTTGCGCACCGCCGGCGAAGCGCAGCCGACGCACCTCTTCGGCCCCGGCATCGACCTCGACGCTACGCTGGCGCGGACGGCCGACGGCTACAGCCTCCACTTCGCTGACAACGCTGCCGCGGCCGAGGCCGCCGAGTGGCTACAGGCCCTATCCGACGGCTACGCCCAATTCGACGACGTCTTCGCCCGGCTGCCCGGCCCCATCGTGGCCCAGGTCGTGCCGGCGACGCCGAGCGCGGCCATCGGCAATCTCGTCTCCCGCGTCGCTGCCGCCGTGGGCGCAGCCGAAGAGCCGGCCGGGGCGCGCTACGCCGACAGCAAACCGTACTTCATCGGCCACGAACGCCGTCCGGCGGCCGGCGACGCGCTGCCCCCCTTCCACTGGGAGGAGCCGGCCGACCCGCCGCTGCTGACGACGCGGCTGAACGAGACCCACCGCGCGCTGGGGGCGCGCATGGTGCCCTTCGCCGGCTACGACATGCCCGTCTGGTACACCAGCGTCGGCGAGGAGCACGCCGCCGTGCGCCAGACGGCCGGCCTGTTCGACGTGACCCACATGGGCGTGTTGGACGCCCGCGGGCCGCACGCGCTGGAGTTCCTCAACCTGGTGACGGGCAACGACGTGGCCGCGCTGGCCGTGGGCGAGTCGCAGTACAGCCACTTCCTGCTGCCCGATGGCTCGGTGGTGGACGACCTGATGGTCTACCGCGTCGAGCCGGAGGTGTACCTGGTCGTCGTCAACGCCAGCAACAACGACAAGGATTGGGCCTGGCTCAATGCCGTCAACGAGGGGCGGGTGCTCATCGACGAGAAGCGGCCGTGGGCGCGCGTGGCGCACCCGGCCGAGTTGCGCGACCTGCGCGACCCGCGCCACGGGGCCGACTGCCGGGTGGACATCGCCCTGCAGGGGCCGCGCGCGGCCGACACGCTCATCGCCCTGGCCGGCGGCGACGCGGCCTTCGCCAAACGGCTGAAGGCGCTGCCCTGGGCCGGCGTCATGCGCGCCAACCCCGGCGGCTTCGACCTGATCCTCTCGCGCACCGGCTACACCGGCGAGCGCGTGGCCTATGAACTGTTCATCCACCCCGACCGCGCCGTCGATCTGTGGAACGCGCTGCTGGCGGCGGGCGAGAGCCTGGGCGTGAAGCCCTGCGGCCTGGCCGCGCGCGACAGCACGCGCACGGAGGCGGGCTTGCCGCTCTATGGCCACGAGATGGCCGGGGCGCTGGGCCTCAACCCGGCCGACGCCGGCTTTGGCAGCTTCGTCAAGCCGTATAAGCCGTTCTTCATCGGCCGCGACGCCTTCGTGCGCCACGAGGCGACGCGCGACCGCGGCCTGGTGCGCTTCCGCATGAACGATAAGGGCGTGCGCCGGCCGGAGTCGGGCGACCCGGTGCTGGATCGGCGCGGCAAGGTCGTCGGCCACGTGACCAGTTGCGCCATCGACAGCGAGGGGTATCTGCTGGGCCAGGCCATCGTGCCGGAGAGCCTGACCGAGCCGGGCGCGGCGCTCTACGTCTATCAGCTCGGCGGCGGGACGCGGCCGATCAAGGGTGTGGAGCGCGCCGACCTGGGCGGCCGCCTGCCCATGCCCGACGCGGCCACCGTCCTGACGCGCTTCCCGGAGCGGAAGAAGGGTTGATCCGCAGATTGGGCAGATTGGGCAGATTTCAGAAAGCTACCGAACTCAGCAGGTTCTCTTGAATCTGCCTAATCTGCCAAATCTGCGGATGATACCTCTGAAATTGACACACTCCCGGTATGGGGGTAGCATAACCAGTTAGCAACGACGAGGAGTGGACAATGCGGCGCGAAGTGCTTACCTGGTCAGACGTCGATAAGCTGATCGACTACCTTGTGCCCCAAATTCGCGGGCGATTCGATTCCCTGGTGATGATCACCCGCGGCGGCATTGTGCCCGGCGGCATGTTGGCCGAGGCGCTGGACATCACCTACATCCTGACGGCCTCGGTGCGCTTCCCGTCCGACTTTCCGGGGATGCAGCCGGAGATGGTCAAGTACGCCATCCCGGAGTTCCTCCAGTTCCCCGACGATGACGTGTTGCGTGGCCGGCGGGTGCTGGTCGTCGATGACGTGTGGACGAAGGGGCGCAACAGCGTCACCGTGGCCAACCGTATTGACGCCGCCGGCGGCATCCCGGAGATCTGCGTCCTGCACTACAAGCCGTCGTACTCGCTCTACCCCGGCTATGCGCCGACCTACTACGCCGCCGTCAGCGACGCTTACATCATCTACCCCTGGGAACTCGACCGCGGGCCGGAGATGCTCGGTGCGTGGAATTAAGAAAGCAGCCACAGATTACGCAGATTTCACAGATTTGGTCTTAACTGGCCACTGACCACATCTTGAAATCTGTGTAATCTGTGAAATCTGTGGTTTCTCCCCGTAATGGGCTATCATTGACCCGTTAACAAGAATGTGCCCATGAAGCCGGTGACCTACTGGGTCCCTGGCGGCGGAAGCCGTTGAACCGTGTCAGGTCCGGAAGGAAGCAGCACTAAGACGTCTCTTCCGGGTGCCCAGGATTACCTGGTGGGTCATCGGCCTCATGGGCACATTCTCTTTTAGTGACTGGTGGTTATTAAGAAGTTGTCAGTTGTCAGTTATCAGTTGACAGCAGCCCCGGATAGAACCCCACGAATCAAGACAATTGGAGTAGCCCTGTTGCTGGCGCTGCTGGCAGTAAGCGGCTGCCGGGCGACTGAAGGGGTTGTGACCCCGGCCGTGCCCTACACCATTCTGGACGGCGAGACGTCTGTTCTGGTCGATGGTCAGCATGAAACTGTCGGTGACGTACTGGCCGCGGCCGGGGTAACGCTCGGCGAAGCCGACAGCGTCTCGCCCGCCCTGGCGGCCCCGGCCCACCCGGCCACGCCCATCGCCATCGACCGCGCGGCCGAGGTGACCGTCCTGACCCTCGACAGCGCCACGACCTACCACACCCAGCAGACGACCCTGGCCGGCTTCCTGGGCGAGATCGGGCTGAGCCTGCCGCCCGGCGCGCGCCTGCTGGCCGATGGGCAGCCGGTGGCCGCGCCGGAAACCCATCCCTTACCCCAACACCTGGCGGTAGACCCCTACAAGACCGTCATCATCGAAGACGGGGCCAACCGCCGCGCCCTGCGCACGACGGCGCTGACTGTGGGCGAGGCGCTGGTCGAGGCGGGTATCAACCTGGCCGCGCTGGACAGCGTAATCCCGCCGCGCGAGACGGCCCTGACGCCCGACCTGACCATCGTCATCGCCCGCGCCGCGCCCTACCGCATCACCGCCGACGGCCAGACGGTCGAGGCCCACAGCGGCTCGACGGTCGTTGGGCAGGTGCTGGCCGACAACGGCATCGCCCTGGGACCGCTGGACTACACCCGCCCGCCGTTCGACGCCACCGTTGCGCCGGGCGACGCCATCGAGGTCGTGCGCGTCACCGAGCGCATCGACACCGAGGACGTGGCCATCGACTTCCAGACGGTCTATGAGCCGGCGGCCGACATGGAGATCGACACCATCCTGGAGGCGTCGGCCGGCAGCCCCGGCGTGCTCCAGCGGCGGACGCGCGTGCGGCAGGAGAACGGCGTCGAGGTGTCGCGCGCGCCCGACGGCGAGATCGTCACCGTCGCCCCCGTCAACCACGTCATTCGCTACGGGACGCAGATCGTCGTGCGCGTCATCGACACGCCGGAGGGGCCGGTGGAGTACTGGCGCAAGGTGACGATGCGCGTCACGTCCTACACCGCGGCCTCGTCGGGCAAGGAGCCGGGCGATCCTGCCTACGGCATCACCGCCAGCGGCGCGCAGGCCGGCTTCGGCGTCGTGGCCATCGACCCGACGGTCGTGCCGTTCAAGAGTTACGTTTTCGTGCCCGGCTACGGCGTGGCCTACGCCGGCGACACGGGCGGCGGCATCAAGGGGCGGTTCATTGATTTGGGCTACGACGAGGGGGCGCTGAAGTCGTGGCGCGGCACGGTGGACGTCTACTACCTCGGTCAGCCGCCGGCGGCGGAGGAGATTCGGTGGTTGTTGCCGTGATGTCAGTAGGCCAGTTGGTCAGTAGGCCAGTAAGCCAGTAAGCCAGTAGGTCAGTGGGCCAGACTGACCTACTGACCTACTGACCTACTGACCCTACTGACCTACTGAATACTGAATACTACTCTCCCCATGCACCCCAAACAACTGCTGGATCGCTATCACATCGAGCCGAAGAAGAGCCTCGGCCAGAACTTCCTGCACGACGAGGGGCTGCTGGGGCGGATTGTGGCCGCGGCCGAGCTGTCGCCGGACGACGAGGTGCTGGAGGTCGGGCCGGGGCTGGGGGCGCTGACGCGGGTGCTGGCGCGGGCGGCGCGGCGGGTGGTGGCGGTGGAGCTGGATGGGCGGCTGCTGCCGGTGCTGGAGAGCGAGCTGGGCGGGCTGGGCAACGTGGAGCTGGTCCATGGCGACGTGCTGCAACTCGACCCGGCCGACTGGTTCGCCGCGCCCTACGTCGTCGTGGCCAACGTGCCCTACTACATCACCGGGGCCATCCTGCGCCACCTGCTGGGCGGGCGGCCGCGGCCGCGCCGCCTGGTGCTGACCGTGCAGCGCGAGGTGGCCGACCGGCTGACGGCCCGGCCGCCGGAGATGAGCCTGCTGGCGGTCAGTGTGCAGTACTATGGCCGGGCGCGGCTGGTGTCAACGGTCAAGGCGGGCGCGTTCTGGCCGCGGCCGGAGGTGGATTCGGCGGTGGTGAGGATTGATGTGGATCCGCGACACCTTGGTAGTTGGGCAGGGGAGCAGGGGGGCGGGGGAGCGGGGGGGAACGCGGCGCAAGACCCTCTGCCCAGCCCTCTCCCATACGACGAGAGAGCCGCCTCCCCTGCTCCCCTGCTCCCCCGCTTCCCTGCCTCATCGTCAACAGACACCGAAGAGGAACGCTTCTTCCGCCTCGTCCGCGCCGGGTTCAGCGAGAAGCGCAAGCAGTTGAAGAACAATCTGCGGCAGTTGGGGCTGAGCGACGACGAGATCGCCGCGGCGCTGGCCGGGGCGGGGATTGACGGGCGGCGGCGGGCGGAGACGTTGACCATCGAAGAGTGGGGGAGGTTGAGCCAGACTCTCGACTCCGCCACGTCCGCCCGGACCTAAAGGCGCCGGGCTACGCCACAGCGCCGGCCGAGGCCGGCTTCAGCAAGCGTCTCGCCTCGCTCTTAAGGTCCCTTCAGGGGCCGTTGTTGAATAGCCCCGCGGCTTTAGCCCGGGGCGGAGGGCGCAGATTGGGGCGACAGGACAGCCGGGGCTTCCTGGTCAACCGGTCGATCTATTGCGGCGGGCACCCAGCGCCGGCCGGGCTTCAGCAAGCGCCGCAGGCCCCTTCAGGGCCGTTGTGGACCCGCGGCTTTAGCCCGGGGCGGAGGGCGCAGATTGGGGCGACAGGACAGCCGGGGCTTCCTGGTCAACCGGTCGATCTATTCGACCACGTCCGCCCGGACCTAAAGGCGCCGGGCTACACCACAGCGCCGGCCGAGGCCGGCTTCAGCAAGCGTCTCGCCTCGCTCTTAAGGCCCCTTCAGGGGCCGTTGTTGAGTAGCCCCGCGGCTTTAGCCCGGGGCGGAGGGCGGCTGTCCTCCATAGAGAGAATCAGAACATTTGTACCATTTTCTAATCCAATTCTGACCCCAAATCGGCTATAATACAGTGATGCGGGTCGTCACATCAATTGGCCCGCGATGCTCAACGGAGGTCAGCATGAATAAGAATCCGGTTACATCTGCCAGTCTGGCGGCCGTTGGCTTCGACTCGGCCACCCAGACGTTGGAAGTTGAATTTCAGAACGAACGCGTCTATCGCTACTACGGCGTGCCGTGGGTGGTGTTCGCCGATCTACAGGAAGCGGATTCCAAGGGGCGCTTCTTCAACAGCCGCATCCGCAATCGCTACCCCTACGTTCGCGTCGGCCGGCGGGCGTACTTCCTGCCCAAGAACAAACGCTCGGTCTAAGCGACAGCGTTGACAGCTACATGTGCGTGCGATGCACCTTTTGAGGTGCGTCGCACGTTTTATATTGGCGGTGGAGAAGGTGCTACACACCGGACGGCTTAGGCCAGTTGTAGATTCATTTAATTGTTCTCGTGAACGATTGTGCTCATCAACTGAACAGCTTCTCTGGCAATCTCAACGGCCTTCAACGCATCGTCTTCGTCGAATAGTTCCCACGGAGTCAGCCCCCGCCTCATCGCCGTAGTCTGTCTGCATATGTACATCAAAGCCGAGCAGTTCCGTCATCGCTGCCAGACGCTCGATCAACGGCAAGCGTTCATCATTCCAGGACTTGTCAGTGATCGAATCGCGTAGAAGGCTGGCCGGGAAATGAGTGCGACCCACTGGGCCGAGTATGGCCAGCGCAGCCTTGGCGGCATTCTCTACGCTCAGTTGAGCATTATCCATCGCTGAGCGCCAGCGAGCCAGGCCAATGTCCTGACTTGCTTCGTCTAGGAATCCACGGGCCAGGCGAAGCAGGTAGTCAACCTGTTCGCTCTTGTTCATAGCAGGCTGTCGTCCCATTCAAAAGACCAGTCGGTCCGCGGCGTGGACTTCCAACGCCATTGCATTTCGCGCCCCTGTCGCGTTCGGTGCAGACCAGTTGATTGCAGTTGCCGCCTAATCTGTGCCAGCCTGGCGCCAACATACCGCCCCTTGTCGTATAGAACAATCCCGTCCGTAGCGATGTCCAGATAGACCGTTTGAAGCGAAGCCTCGAACTCCTTCGGTGTCTTGGCCAGGATACTGGCGACCGCGCGCCAGGAATGTGGCAACAAGCCCTTTACATAGATATGGCGCTCAAACACTTTTCGTGGCAAATCCTCAGCGATAAGGAGAAAATCCCAATCACTGCTGTCTTCAGAATCCCCACGCGCACGCGATCCGAAAAGAACGAGCGCAATGAGTCGGCTACCCAGTTGCTCACGCAGGGCAGCCGTCAGCGAGTAGAGTACCTCCCGCGCATCCTGTTCCTGAGACCGCGCTTTGCCCTCTGTAATCATAGGGGTCCCTATTCTGCCTCATCCACCCACATTCCGCCACCCCACCGCCGTCGCCCACGGATCATAGCTCGTCCGCCCATCGGCCGTTGCCTGACCGGCGTTGCCGACTCCGCTATCGGCCGTCCGCCCTAACTCCTCCCACACCGCCGCCGCCACCCACTCGGCGGCGCTTGCCTCGGCCGGCGGCGACCAATCGGGCAGGTGCTCGGCCAGGAAGTTGGTGCTGGTGTGGCCGGCCACGAACGCCGGGTGGGCCAGGATGGCCCGCAGGTAGGGGATGTTGGTCGTTACGCCCAGCACGACCGTCTCGCGCAGGGCGCGGTCGAGCTTGCGGATGGCCTCGGCGCGGTCCTGCCCCCCGGCGATGACCTTGGCCAGCATCGGATCATAGTATGGCGAGACGGCTGAGCCGCTCTCGATACCGTCATCGACGCGCACGCCGGGGCCGGCGGGCGGGGCGTAGAGGGCGATCTGGCCGATGGACGGCAGGAAGCCCAGCGCCGGGTCTTCGGCGTAGACGCGGGCCTCGATGGCGTGGCCGCGCGGCCGGATGTCGCTCTGGGCGAAGGGCAGCGGCTCGCCGGCGGCGACGCGCAACTGCCAGTTGACCAGGTCGATGCCGGTCACGGCCTCGGTGATGGGGTGCTCCACCTGGAGCCGCGTGTTCATCTCCAGGAAGTAGAAGCCGCCCGCGCCGTCGACGATGAACTCGACCGTGCCGGCGTTGCTGTAGCCGGCGGCGGCGGCCAGGTGCACGGCCGCCGCGCAGATAGCCTCGCGCCGTGCTGCGTCGCCGCCAATGATTGGGGCCGGGCTTTCCTCGATAATCTTCTGGTGGCGGCGCTGGACGGAGCACTCGCGCTCGTAGAGGTGCAGCAGGTTGCCGTGGAGGTCGCCCAACACCTGCACCTCGACGTGGTGGATCTCGGTGAAGTACTTCTCCAGCAGCACGTGGGGGTCGCCGAAGGCCGATTGCGCCTCCTGTCGCGCCGCTTGCAGGGCGTCGCGCAACTGGGCCGGCTCATGCACCACGCGCATCCCCTTGCCGCCGCCGCCGGCGCTGGCCTTGATCAACACCGGGTAGCCGATGGCCGCGGCCGCCGCGGCCAGTTCGTCGTCGCTCTTATCCAGTCCATCGACGCCGGGCACAACGGGCACGCCATGGTGCTCCGCAATGGCGCGGGCGGCGGCCTTGCTGCCCAGGGCGCGCATGGCCGCCGGCGGCGGGCCGATGAAGACGAAGCCGGCCCGGGCGCAGGCGGCGGCGAAGTCGGCGTTCTCGCTCAGGAAGCCGTAGCCGGGGTGGATGGCGTCGGCGTTGCTGTTGGTGGCGATGGTCAGCAGCTTGTCGCGGTTGAGGTAGGTGTCGGCCGCGGTGCTGCCGTGTAACGGGTAGGCTTCGTCGGCCTCGCGCACCCACGGGGCGCGCTCGTCCACGTCGGAGTAGACGGCCACGGCGCGGATGCCCAACTCGTGGCAGGCGCGAATGACGCGGCGGGCGATCTCGCCGCGGTTGGCGATCAGCACTTTGCGGAAGCGGGGGTAGGTCATGGGGGAAGTATACAGTAGATCAGTGAGTCAGTAGATCAGTAGGTCAGTGGGTCAGTGGGTCAGTAGGTCAGTCAAGCGTTCTGAACTGGCCTACTGGCCTACTGACCTACTGACTGACCCACTGCCCGGTAAGCAATTCAGCCCGCAAGGCATCGAGGGTGTCGTCACCGAGGCCGGCGCGCTGGAAGTACCAGTCGAGCGAGCCGTAGCGGCGACGTAAATCGGCCAGGGCGTTGCGCAGGGTGCGTGCTTCGGCCAGCAGCAGCGGCCGGAGTTGCGCTTCGTTGAAGCCAAACGAGTACAGTCGGGCCATCTCCGGCCGCATCCGCCCGGCCAGCACGGCGAAGGCGTGGTTGCTGAGGGTGTAGTCGGCCACGACCGTCTCTTCCGGCACGCCCAGGGCCAGCAGCAGCAAGGCCACGGCCAGCCCGGTGCGGTCCTTGCCGGCCGTGCAGTGGATGACCAGCGGCCGGTTGGCCGGGTCGGCCGCCAGGCGCAGCACGCCGGCGAAGACCGGCCCGTTCTGGTCGAGCATGAGGCGATAGATCTGCTCCAATAGCTCTTGCAGGCGGTGGCGTTTGCGATAGAGGGCGACGACGCGGCGCAGGCGGCCGACCTCGCCGGCGATGGGCTGGTGGGTGTGGCTCGCGCCGGGCGGCAGGCGGTCGGCCTGGCGGGCCAGCTCGTCGGCCGAGCGCAGGTCGCACACCAGCCGCAACCCCAGCACGCCCAGCGCGGCCAGGTCGTCGTCGCTCAGTTCGGCCAGCGAACCGGCGCGGTAGATTTGCCCCCAGCGCACGGCGCGGCCGTCGGCCGTGCGGTAGCCGCCCACGTCGCGGAAGTTGACGCCGCCGGATAGGTGCAGGGTGCGCTCGGCGGTGACGAGGCGGCGGTGGCCGAAGTCAAGGGCGTAGAAGACGCGACTCGCACCCGGCAGAGCGGCGATAGCCGCCTGCTTGCCCGCGGCGTCAATCGTCACCGGCAGCGGTTCGCCGCCGATGGCGTCCGGGGCTGTCCCGGCGTAGACATCCAGTAGCGGCTCGTCGGGTGTCCAGTGGATCAGGATGTCGTTATCCCGTCGCTCGACCCACGCCTCGACTGGCAATGGCAAGACAAGCGACGTAGGGCTGAGAGATTCAGTCATCGGTTTGGTGTGGCTCCCTTGGCGTGATAGGCTTTTAGGTTATCGAGTGTAATCTAGCGAGAGAGAAATGTCACCGCCAACCGCGAGCCAACAGCCAACTCCTCAGCCGGCCATCATAGGCATCGTCGGCGGCGTCGGGCCGCTGGCCGGGCTGGATTTGCAGGCCAAGATCGTCGCCCAGACCGTGGCCGGGCGCGATCAGGAGCACCTGCCCGTCCTCAGCCTCTCCTGGCCCGGCCCCATCGCCGACCGGACGAAGTACCTGCTGGGCCAGGTGGCGGAGAACCCGGCCCATGCTATCGTAGCCCAGTTGCGCCTGCTGGCGGCAATGGGCGCGACGGTGGCGGCCATCCCCTGCAACACCGCCCACGCCCCGGCCATCTTCGACGTCATCCGCGACGGCGTGGCCGGGTTCACGTCGCCCTTGCGCCTGCTACACATGCTCGACGAGACGGCCGACCACTTGGCCACCCACCTCCCCGGCCTGCGGACGGTCGGCGTCCTCTCCACCACCGGCACGTGGCGCGCCCGGCTCTATCCGCAACTGCTGGAGCAGCGTGGCCTGCGCGTCGTCGCCCCCGACGCGGCGCGGCAGGAGACGATCCACGCCGCTATCTACGATCCCGCGCACGGCATCAAGTCGGCCGGGCGCGTCACGGCGCGGGCGCGGGCCGACCTGGCGCGGGGCGTCGTGGCCCTGCGGGCGCAGGGGGCCGAGGCAGTGGTGCTGGGCTGCACGGAGCTGCCGCTGGCCTTCGCGGCGGGGGCGTATGACGGCCTGCCGCTGATTGACCCGACGTGGGTGCTGGCGCGGGCACTGATTCGGGAGGCCGCGCCGGGGCAGTTGAGGGCGCTACAGGTCTGATTGGCGGTGGCCGCCATACCATCAGAGTGGGGCCGACTAACGTCTCAGCCGGCGCGCTGGCCTGGTTGGGCACGGTGAATTGTAGGGCGTTAACAAATTAAGCGACATTTCGCCCCGGCTGGGCCGCGGTGGATTGTTGCGTATTTACAATTCAATCACGTGTGGGGGCGGGACAATGCGGCCGAGGTACCTTGTCTTGCAGAACGGTATAGATGCCGCATTGTCTCGCCCCTCTTCAAGGATGAAGGAGGAAGGCTGAAGGATGAATACCGGTTCTGGTTTCATCCTTCAGCCCTCATCCTTCATCCTTGGGAGGAGGGCGAGACAATCGGCGACCCACGTTTCGGTCATTAGACCAGGTGTCCCGCGCCGATTTTCCCGCCCCTACACGTCATTATTTTGTATAACTGCAAAAATCCACCGCTAGCGCGAAAGTGCGTTGAAACGCACTTCTTTGCTAGCGGCGGGTTCTTCAACCCGCCGCCAGCAGCCGGTGACGCAAATGACGCTTCTCAGGAGATAGTTTTCATGCGAATCACATTAGCCTTTGTCGCTCTTGTACTCTTGTTAGGGGCATGCGGCGGCTCGGCTGAGCCGGCCGTCGTCGTGCCCACCGGCGCTGCGACGGCTGCCCTGGCAACCTCGGCCACGGTCACGACTGCCGCCGTTTTGCCGACCTCTGCCCCCCCGGCTGTCTCATCCGACGCGCCGCTGACCGGCCCGGTCATCGCCTTCACCGTCGAGGACAGCTACGAAGACACCTCCCTGGGCCTGTTCGACACGGCCACGGGAGTTTACCGCGACCTGCCCAGCACTTTGGGTATCACCCCCGGCACGGTCAGCTGGTTCGGCGGCGGCTGCGGCCTCTACGTCGACGGGCGCCTGTTCGACCTGCGCGGCAACGTCGTCTGGACGCCGGACGCGGCGGCCGAGGTGGGCGGCGCGCAGGACACGCAACTCTCGCCCGACCGCGCCTGGCTGGCCCACGTGGTCGAATCGGGCGCGGCGGCCGGCGGCGGCGCGGCGCGGCGCGACGTGGAGGTGGTGCGCCTCAGTCCGCCGTTCGAGCGCTTCTTGCTGACGGGCAACGGCGGCGGCCACCCGGCGGCGCTGCTCTGGGCCGACGCCACGTGGCTGCTCTACACCGACTTCGACGCGGCGGGCATCCGGCAAGTCTACCGCGCCGACCCGGCGGGCGGCGGCCGGGAGCAACTGACGGCCCACACGGAGCCAGTCGGCCAGATCAACGCCCTGGCTCTGTCGCCCGACGGCCGGCGGCTGGCCTATGGCGTGCGCAACGTCAGCGCGCCGCCGCAGCCCTACACCTACAGTGAGGCCGATGAGGGCTGGGTGGGCATCGTCGATATGGACGGCGAGGCGCGGCAAGTGCGGCTGCCGAAGCTGGCCGGGGTGGAGTTGGGGCGCGGGCTGGTGTGGGACGCGGCCGGGGCGCGGCTGCTGGTCGTCGGCGACAGCCTGCCCGTGGGCGACGACGACCCGCGGCACGGGCGGCAGGTGCACTGGCTGGCCGCCGATGGCACGGTCGAGCGCTCCTTCTACCAGGCCGACGCGCCATCGGGGCAGATCGGCTGGGTGTCGCCGCTGGGGGACATCGACACGCTGCTGTTCAGCAGCGCCGCCGACACCTACCGCTACGAGGCCGGGGCGCTGCGGCGGCTGGAGGGGGCGGAGCGGCCGCCGCTGGGCATGGAAGTTGGCCGGCGGCCGGTGGGGGTGTTGCCGGCAGTGGTGGGGTTTGGTGGGGAGGCGGGCTGCGAGTTGTAGCACGCTTCTCTCGCGGGGCGGGCCTTATGCTATAATAGGGCCATGATAGCAGCAGATAGACCTCTGTCCGAACTGGTTGAGGCGTTGCCGCCGGATGTTCAGGAGTCGGTGCGCGATTTCGTTGAGTTCCTTCTAGCCAGGCGTGGGCAATTGGCTGGCCTCAACGAAGATCAAGATGAGGAACGCGATCCGTTCCCAATCGACCCACGCCGCCCGGCCATGTTGCGCGAAATTGAAGCCTATCACCGTCTGCACCCTGAGTTACGAGAGCGGTATAAGGGCCAGTACGTGGCTATCTTCCAGGGCCAACTCGTGGATCATGATCAGGACGCTGAAGTCTTGTTGGAGCGAACGTTGGCGCGCTTTCCCGATGAGATCGTTTTGCAGCGGAGAGTAGAAGATACTCCAGAAGTGATTCTACAGTTCCGTTCCCCCCGCTTGTTGGCCTCATGAGCGAGACGGTGAATCAACTAACATATCCCTACGACGAAACTATCTCCCCGGCCCTACCTGTTGTTGAGATCGAAATAGAAGGGTATGAGGCCAATCATCAACGTCAACGCGTCAAGGTGATTGTTGATTCCGGCTCTGACGGCACAGCCCTGCCGCGTTCGGCACTCATCGCATCCGGCGCAATCCTAAGGGACACGGTGCGCATGAGAGGCGTTACCGGCGCTTCGCGGCAGGTCGATCGCTATCTGACGAAAATCTACATTGGCGACCGAATCATACGCGGCATATTCGCCGTTGCTATTTCGACTGACGATGAGGCTCTCCTTGGCCGCGATGTGCTGAATGAGTTAGCCGTAACCTTAAACGGGCCAGCCCACGTGACCGAAATCACCACCGAATAAGGCGCTACGGATAAGGCGTCCCCCCCGGCTGAGACTCATCCGCCGGCACCGGCGTGGACGAAGGCAGGCTTTCCGTCGGCACGCCTTCCTGGGTCGCCGTGGGGCTGGGCGTCTCGGTCGGCGCAACCACGGCCGGCAGGGTCGCTGTGGCCGTGGGCGGCAGCGTCGGCGCGGCCGTGGCGGGCAGGGTCGCCGTGGGCGGCAGGGTCGGCGTGGCCGTGGGCATGGACGTGCCGGTGGCGGTCGGCGTCGGCGTCTCGGTCGGTGTCTCGGTCGGCGTGGCCGTCGGCTGCACCAGGTTGACCACCGTCCGCCCTTCTTTCGTCACCGGGTCGTTCTCCGGCGTGTTGGGGTTGTCGGGGCCGAAGACGATGACGCGGATGGTCACCGGGCCGCTGTAGTCGATCTGCGTCGTGTCCCACACCGCCAGCAGGCCGTCCTGCACTGCCTCCGGCCGGCGCTCCTGCACCAGCCCCCAGCCGCCGGGGTTTTCGCCCAGCCCATACTCCACCTGATAGCCGGCGAAGTTAGGCCCCAGAGCCGAGCCGAGGATTTGCACCGCCTGGCGATCGGGCATGTCGCCCTCCTCGCGCGGGCGGGTGATCTCGGCCCGCGGCCGGGGGGTGTTGCCGTCGCAGCTCTCCGTCGGCGGCGTGCCCAGCGACAGACCGCCGCTGCTCTGCCCCGACCAGCCCTGCCCGGCCGTCTGAATCCACTGCTGGGCCAGCGCCCGCTCGCGCTCCAGCACCTCCGGCCGGCCGTTGACCGGGATGCCGCCGCCAAACGTCGCCTCGTAGACGGCGTCGTTGCAGAACTCGTTGGCCCGCAGCCCCGTCCACAGGTCGAGCGAGACGCGGCTGACGCCCTGCGACTCGTCCAGCGGCGGCTGGTCGCCGGCGAACACCTCGACCAGGCGCTGGGCGCAGGGGGTGGTGGCGCTGACGGCGATGCCCGTGTCGGCGCAGATCTCGCGCTCGACAACGCCCGCCGGCCGCGGGAAGCCCAGCGCCTCCTTGCCGGCCAGGTATTGGGTCATAAACTGGTTCCAGATGGGCGCGGCCAGCCGGTAGCCCGACTGCCCGGCGGCGATGGGCTGGTTGTCGGTGTTGCCGATCCACACCGCGGCCAGGGCCTGCGGCGCGTAGCCGATGGTCCAGCCGTCACGCACGTCGCCGGCCGTCGTGCCCGACGTGCCCGTCTTGACCGCCACCTGATAGCCGGGGATGTTGAGCAGGTTGTCCTGGCCGAACTCGGCCAGGCGGGCGTTGTTGTCGCTCAGGATGCTGGTCAGCAGGTAGGCGTGCTCGGCGCGCACGCTCTGGACGGTCGTCGCGCTGGTGGTCGCGCCGGCGATGCCCACGTCATAGAGCACGTTGCCCTGCCGGTCTTCGATGCGGCGGATGGCGTAGGGCGAGGTGTAGAGGCCGCCGTTGGCCAGCGCGCCGAACGCCCCGGCCATCTCCAGCGGTGGAATCTCGCCGCCGCCCAGAGCCAGGGCCAGGCCATGCTCGCGCGGCTGGCCCACTTCGGCGCAGCCGCCATCTTGCAGGCTGGTCAGGCCGACCTTCTGCATGTTGACGATGAAGTCGCAGACGCCGACAAACTCCAGCGCCTTGACGGCCGGGATGTTGTAGGAGTTGGCCAGCGCCGGGCGAACGCGCAGCGGGCCGTGGAACTCGTCGTCGAAGTTCTTGGGGATGTAGGCCGGGTTCGTGCCGTCGGGGAACTCGGTGCGCACGTCCCACAGCAGCGTGGCCGGCGTCCAGCCGCGCTCGAAGGCCGACAGGTAGACCAGCGGCTTGATGGACGAACCGGCCTGGCGCGGGGCCAGGGCCATGTTGACCTGGCCGCTGATGGCCTCGTCGTTGAAGTCGGCGCTGCCGACCATGGCCAGAATCTCACCCGTCTGCGGTTGCAGGGCGACCAGAGCGGCGTTGTTGGCCCCGCCATTGGCCAGCGACTCGCGGTTGGCGGCCACGACCTCTTCGGCGATGCGCTGCGCGTCGGGGTCGAGCGTCGTCTGGATGCTAAGGCCGCCGCGATAGATCGACTGCGCGCCCAGCAGCTCTTCGGCCTGCTGCAAGACGGTGAAGGTGAAGTGCGGGTGGCGGATGGTGACGGTCGGCCGCTCCAGGGTGTAGACGCGGGCGGCCATGTCGTTCAGCGCCGCCTGGGCCTCCTCCAGCGTAACGTCCCCGTTGGAGACCATCAGGCTGAGCACTTCGCGCTGGCGGCCGAGGGCCTTGTCGGGCGCGGTGTAGGGGTCCCACAGAGCCGGGGCCTGGGGCAGCCCGGCCAATACGGACGCCTCGGCCAGCGTCAGGTCGGCGGCCGACTTGTTGAAGTAGGTGTTGGCCGCGGCTTCGATGCCATAGGCCAGGTTGCCGTAGTAAATTTCGTTCAGGTACAGCTCGAGAATCTCGTTCTTCTCGTAAGTACGCGAGATTTCGGCGGCCAGGATGATCTCGCGCACCTTGCGGCGGTAGCTGCGCTCGGTGCGCTCGTCCTCGTCCAGCAGCACGGCGCGCACCAACTGTTGCGTGATGGTGCTGGTTCCGGCGACGGCCTGCTGTTCGCGCGCGGCCGTGACCACGGCGCGGGTGAGGGCCAGCACGTCGAAGCCGGGGTTCTCATAGAAGCGCTTGTCCTCGGTGGCGATGGTGGCCTGGATGAGCAGGGGCGAGATGCGGTCGAGCGGCACGTAGGTGCGGTTGCCGGCGTTGGGGTCGGCCAGGGCGTAGAGCAGTTGGCCGTTGCGGTCATAGATGCGCGCCGTCTCGAACGTGCTGGCCTGGCCGCGCAACTCCGACGGCCGCGGCAGGTCGCGGGCGACGAGGCTGTAGCCGACGGCGGCCGTGCTGGCCAACAGGAATGTGCCGACGACGAAGATCATCAGCGCGATGAGCAGGCCGCGGGCGATGCGGCCGGCGGTCATGGGGCGCTTAGCGTGCGAGACGACGGGGGGGGGCGTTGGATGGGGGGCGGGTGGCGAGTGGCGAGTGGCGGCCTGTTGGCGCTGTTGTTGCTGCTGCTGGCGCTGTTGTTGTGGCTGTTGCTGTTGCTGCTTGTTGTTGTTGTTGCTGTTGCTGCCATTGCTGCGGCGGATAGCCCTGTTGTTGCGGCGCTTGCGGCTGGGCTGGGCGCGGCGCGGCCGGCGGCGGTTGTTGGCGCTGCTGATAGGGCGGTTGTTGCGGCGGGGCCACGGGCGGCTGTTGCGGTCGCGGCCGGACGCGCGTTTGTTCATCGCCGGTCGGGGCGGGGTGGTCGGCGGTCGGCGGTCGGCGGTCATCCGTCCTCGGCCGCGGCTGCTGCTGCGTCGCGCCGGGGAAGGCCACGCGCGGCTGCACCCGCGTCGCCTCGGTGTCGTCGACCGTCGGCGTGGACTCCGGCGCGTTCCACTGCCCCTGAGTCAGCGGGCGCTCGGTGCGCCCCTGGCTGGGCGGCGTCTGGCCGGACGGCGGGTGAATGGTGGCTGTGGGCGTGGCCTGGTCGCTTTCGGGCGGAACGGTGACGGCCAGCGGCGGCAGTTCGGCCGTCGGCGGCGCGGCCGGCAGCCGATCTGCGTCGGCCGGCGACTGGCCCATCAGGTCGAGCAGGGAGATGGTCTCCGGCTCGCCCGGCGGCGGGGTGTGGCGGGTGCTGGGTTGCAGCGGCGCAGAGCGGCGCTCCTGGCCGGTCGGTTCTTCGTCTGCCTGGCGGTCTTTGTCGTCTTGCATATCGCCTACTTGACGCCGTGGCCGGGCGGTTGGTTCCAGAAAGTTATCCGCAGATTGGGCAGATTCGGCAGATAAAAAAGAGATGGCTCACGCAAAGACGCAAAGTACGCCAAGCGAAGAAAGCTTTCTTCGCTTGGCGTACTTTGCGTCTTTGCGTGAGCCATCTTCATTCCTCTCGACTCTTGACCAACATCGTCCAGTTGCCGCGCTGGGTTGCCTGGCCGCTCTGGTTGACGACGGCGTACTTCATGACCACGTTGCCGCCGCGCAGCCGCGGGAAGGGCTTCTTGTCGACGATCTCGATCTCGACGTGGACGGTGTCGCCGATGTAGACCGGCAGGCTGAACTTGGCATCCAACTCGCGAAAGGCCAGCACCGTGCCCTCGATGACGCCCGATTGCACGGCCAGCCCGGTGGCGATGGACTGGACGAGCAGGCCGTGGGCCACGCGCCGGCCGAAGGTGTCGGCCGCGGCGTATTCGGCGTTGGTGTGAATCTGGTTGAAATCGCCCGACAGCCCGGCGAAAGTGACGATGTCGGCCTCGGTGATCGTCCGGCCGGCCGTGCGCAGCTTCACGCCGATCTCGAAGTCTTCAAAATACAGGCCCTTGGGCTGGTAGACAAGCTCGGTCATGCTTTCCTCATGCAGAAGTGGTCAGTAGGTCAGTGGGTCAGTGGGTCAGTGGGTCAGTGGGTCAGTGGGTCAAGTAAGCAGTTATTGGCGGTCTGTGTACTGACCTACTGACCTACTGACCTACTGATTACTCCGTCGCTGCCGCCAACTTCTCCGTTTCATCCGCCAACGCCAGCGCGTCAATAAACGGGTCGAGGTCGCCGTCCATGACCACCGGCAGGTTGTAGCTGGTGAAGCCGACGCGGTGGTCGGTGACGCGCGACTGGGGGTAGTTGTAGGTGCGAATCTTCTCGCTGCGGTCGCCGCTGCCCACCTGGGCCTTGCGCTCGGCGGCCACGGCCGCGCTCTGCTTGTCCTGCTCCATCTCCTGCAACCGGGCCTGGATGATAGCCATCGCCAGCCGCTTGTTCTGCGTCAGGCTGCGCTCGGACTGAATCTTGACGAACATGCCCGTCGGCTTGTACACGACGCGGGCGGCCGTGGCGTTCTTCTGCATGTGCTGGCCGCCGGGGCCGGAGGAGAACTCGGCGGTGATGACCAGATCGCGCTCGTCGAGGGTGATGTCGACGTCGTCCAGTTCGGGCATGACGGCCACCGTGGCCGTGCTGGTGTGGATGCGCCCCTGTGACTCCGTTTGCGGCACACGCTGCACGCGATGGACGCCGCTCGAACTTCAGCCGCGAGTAGGCCCCCTTGCCCTTGACGGCCAGAATGACCTCCTTGTAGCCGCCGATGCCCGTTTCGCTCTCGTCGACGATCTCCGTCTTCCAGCGGCGCTGCTCGGCGTAGCGGGTATACATGCGCAGCAGGTCACCGGCGAAGATGCCGGCCTCGTCGCCGCCCGCGCCGGCGCGGATTTCGATGAAGACGTTGCGGTCGTCGCGGGGATCGCGGGGGATGAGCAGGGAGCGTAGGCGGGCGGTCAGTTGTTCGAGTTCGGCCGACAGCCCCTCGACCTCCTCAGCGGCCAGGGCGGCCATCTCCTCATCCTCTTCGGCCGCGGCCAGTTCGCGGGCCTGGGCCAACTGCTCATCGCGCTGGCGATAGGCGCGGTAGGTCTCCACCAGGTCGCCCATCTCGGTGCGCTCCTGGGCCAGCTCGGTCACGCGGACGTGGTCGGCCAACACGTCGGGGTCGGCCATCTGCTGTTCGATTTCGTTGTAGCGATCGACGACTTTGTCGATTTTGTCGAAGATGCTCATGGGTAGTGACGAATGACGAGTGACGAGTGACGAGTTCAGAGCGTCACTGCGTAGTGGTGCCGGCCATTGTGGCCGCGGTTGTGTTTGAATTGTAAGGGGATTGTATAGCGGGGTGGGGGATGGAACAAGGCGCGCTAAGGAGACGCGGCCGCGTGTTGGCGGGCGGTGGCCAGCTTGCGGGCCATGCGCGGCGAAAGCGCCGCCTCGTGAGGTTCCAGTAGTTCAATGACCCGCGGCCATTGCTCCAGGCGAAAGGCGGCGACAGCCTTCTCGACGGCGACACCGAATTGCTGGCGACTCGCATAGGCGGCGCGCACGGCGTCGACGCGGGCGATGGCGGCATCGAAGACGGACAGGTCGCCTTCGAGCAGCGGCGTGCCCAGCGCGCGCAGCCGGCGGGCGTCGTGGGCGATCTCGACTGCCTGACCTACCTCGACCCATTTATGCGGCTTGTTAGACGGTACAAAGGCCGGATCGAGGTTGTTCACGCCGATGGAGCGGCCGTGCCGGTCGCGGATACGGAACATCACGTGTGAGCCGTAGTTAATGCCTTCGATGTCAACAGTCAGGTCATCGCGGACGAACAGCACGCGGAACGGGTTGTCGGACTGCGCCGCGTCTGCCGCAACCTCACGAAAGCCGTACTCGGTGACCAGCCAGTGGAGTTCGGTGTGGCAGATGTGTTTGAATTCGTCTAGTGTGGGACGGGAGTGTTGGTCACCAAATGATGTTTCGGTCATCATGCGCACCGTTCGTTTAGAAGAGACTCAACTGTGTCGCGCTCATTGCCCGTTCAGATCCCGGTACTAATTCGGCAATCGATGTGGCGTCCACATTGGCCAACTCGTTAGGCTCAAGTTTGTGAAGCCCACCGCCATAGACACGGCCCTCGCCAAGAAGCTGCTCTGGCGCAATCCTGTTTAGGGTTAGCCAAATGCGTCGCAGCAAGGTCGAATCAGCCCTCAATGCGCAAGCCAAACGAGCTGTTGGATACATGGCCAGGTAGACATTGGCAACAGTGGCGTCGGAGTGATTGAGGATGAACCGAAACGGCCGGCCGCTCTTACCGTCGCTGCGTCCCAGATAAGTACAGACGATTGGGGCTGGCGGTCGAGTCTCTTGCGAGTACCACGGAGATCGATGGCGGCAAATGTAGCGTTCGTGGACTTGGGCCGATTTGCCAATTTGTAGATAGGCCGAAAGGTGGGGATAGCGTTCCTGAATCTGTTCCTCACTAAGCCTTGTGTCCAAGAGAAACAGCTGGTGCTTCAGCAAAGGTAGTCCATCCTCGTCGGCCAAAATTTCATCATCCGGCAGGTAGCGCGGACTAGGGAGAATAGGTCGAAAGAGTTCTATCGGCAGTCTGCGTTCGGTAATTTCGGAGGCGGTCAGCACGAAGTAGTGATTATCGCCGGTTACAAGTCCACGTTTGATGCGAAAGAAATCTGAGAGAACAGTGGTTGTCTTTTGTCTCACCGTTTCAGATACCGGGAAGCGTGTCCACTTTGGCGCACGAGCAAGCGACTTAGCTGGAATATCCCGCGACAACTGGGGACTAAGCAGTGTGCCGCCTAAGCTAAAAGTTACGCTGTGCTTTTCTGGTGGAGGAGTGTTTCTGAACCATACGATGGCCGACGACACAAGAGCATCAGCAAATTGCACGTCGCTCGGATCAAAGCGATGTATATGGAGAAGCGTGACCTGGTTGAGCAGGTAGTGCTTGATGGCCCGGCCGTAGTTGACATCCATGAACTCGCTCGGGATGAGCCAACCGGCAACGGCCCCATCGGTCATCCAGGCATGAGCCAGCCCAAGAAAATGGCTGTAAAGCCCGGCTAACCCGCTTAGCTTCATCTTGCTCGCGCTCAAAGTGCGAGCCTGCAAACGGGCCTTTTCTCCGTTCTGCAGGTGGTGATGACGAACGTAGGGCGGATTGCAGATGACAAGATCGAAACGCGGTGCAGGTGGCTCCAGGGTGAAGTCGTCTGGCTTGATGACTAAACCGGCTTGCCTCCACAGTTGTGTTGCCGGTTCTCCATAGTGAGCATCGATCTCAAAGCCAAGTGCTTCCTTGATGCGACTTTCTGGGAAAACCTGTCGCAGCGCCGAATAGAACGCGCCGGTTCCAATGGCCGGGTCAAGAAATGACACCGCGGTGTCATTGGGGACAAGAGTTGCGGCGTACTTAAGAATCTCAGTCGCCAGATTGGTCGGCGTAGCGAACTGACCCAGGCGGTTTCGCTCGCTCTGTGTTTTCCGGGAATCGAGTTCTGCCTGAAGGATAAGGCGCTGTTCCTCAAGAACGTCGAGCATACCGTTCATTATAACCCGAAGAGGGCCAAATCATCGATGCGATGTTCCCACACCCAATCAATACCTTCTGCCGCCTCATAGCCTAAATACCCGCTGTCGAAGTAGCCGCACAGAAAGAGGTTGAACTGAACACTCTCGCCATAGTTCGCGCGCAGCAGCGCCATTTTCATCGCTTCCTCCTTGCGGCGCTTGTTTGTATTGGTAAAGTCGCCGGCCGATTTTGCTTCAAGGAGCAGCGGCAAATCCTGGTAGCGGGCCTTCTTCGGCATGACAACCACATCGATGGGAATCGTGACCCTGCGCACGCCGCCCGCCAGCATAACGGAGACGTTCTTGTGAAACGCAAAAGTTCCGGGCGGCAGAGCATCGAATTCGCGGCTATCGCCTGAAGCTGATTGTGAGTATCCACGAGCTTCAAGCCACGCCTTGATAGTGGCGAGCTGACGCCTTTCCTGGGCGTTGCGAATAATCGGATTGGCGACCGACCCACACAATCTGTCGGCGATAATCGTCGCTGCACGATGAATCTCGACGTCCGTCGGCGGCTGCGCCCGTCCTATCCAGACGAAGATGTCGGGGTCGACCATCGCCTGAATTATGCGCCCTATCCTGGCTAAAGCCTCCTCAATATCCACGGGGTTCATGCGCAAGGGCAACCGCTTGCGAAGTTCCATACTCTTGACGATATGACTGGAGACCCCAGCCAGTCCAATAAGCCGGTCGACCGCCAGCGGTGGGCAGGTGGACATGCGAAGCGTTGGCAGTATCTCTGGATGCTGCTGCATAATCGTCGGACGGATGTCGGTCATGTTGCCGGTCAGGCGAAGAGTAGCTTCTACGTCGGCCGCCGTCTGAATGCGCGTCGCGCGAAACGCTTCCGGGGCGAAGGCCATGAACCATTCGTTATACATATCCACCGACTGGGCGATGTCCGCTTTCCAGCGGGTGGGCTTGTCAGAGTTAACCGCCACTTGTCACCTGCTACTTTCCCCTCTCAAACGCCCGCCCATAAATCCCCCGATACGCCTCCTCCGTCAAATCCCGCGGGTTCCCCACCGTCTGCGGGTCCTCAAAGGCGATCCGCGCCAGCATCGGAATTTCGTCCTCGCTGAAGCCCATCGCCGGCATCGTCGGTATCTCCACGTCCTCGATGAGCCGGTTGACGGCCGCGCAGGCCCGCTCGGCCGCCTGCCACACCGACAGCCCGCGCACGTCTTCGCCCAACGCCTGGGCGATGCGGGCGAACTTGTGCGGCTCGCCCAAGTAGTTGTACTCCATCACCGGCCCCAACACGCGCGCCGTCAGCGCCCCGTGGGGCACGTCGTGGACGCCGCCGGCCGACTGGCTCATGGCGTGGGCCGCCCCGGCGCTCTCCTTGCCATAGGCCATGCCGCCCAGCATGGCCGCCATGCTCATCTTGTAGCGCGCCTCGACGTTGCCCCCCTGGGCATAGGCCACGCGCAGATACTGGCCGACGTACTCCATCGCCAGCAGGGCCACGGCGTCGGCAAAGGGCTGGGCGTAGGCGCAGGTGTAGCACTCGATGGCGTGGGCCAGCGCGTCCATGCCCGTGGCCGCCGTCACCGGCGCGGGCAGGCCGACGGTCAGCAGCGGGTCGATGAGCGCCACCCAGGCCCCGATCTCGGCCGCGCCGCCGACGTTGAACTTGATCTGCCGCGCCGGGTCGGTGATGACCGCCCACAGCGTCACCTCGCTGCCCGTGCCCGCCGTCGTCGGCACACAGATGGTCGGCGGGATGCGCCGCCGGATCGGCTGCGGGTCGGCCCACTCATAATCGAGAATCGAGCCGCCGTTGGACGCCACGACGCCGATGGCCTTGGCCGTGTCCATGGCGCTGCCGCCGCCCAGGCCGATCAGCCCGTCGCAGCCCTCGGCAGCGTAGACGGCCGCGCCTTCGTCCACCAGGGCGATGCCGGGGTTGGCGGCCACGCGGTCGAAGACGACGTACGCCACGTTGCCCGCCTTCAGCGGCACAGCGGCCCGCTCCAGCAGCCCGGCGCGGACGCAGCCGGGGTCGGTGACGAGCAGCGGCCGCTTTAGGCCCAGCGACTTGACTTCGTCGGCCAGCGAGCCAATGGCCCCCAGGCCGTGCTTCATGACAGTCGGAACTTCAAAGGTGCGCAGTTGGGTCATAGATTCCTTATTGATGATCCGCAGATTGGGCAGATTCGGCAGATTGTAGCCGACCAGAGAAGAATGGCACGTTGATGTGCGTTGAGAAGGAAGAGAAATAATCCGCAGATTAAGCAGATTGGGCAGATTTCAAGAATAAGAAATCAATTCTTCTTCTGCAAATCTGCCCAATCTGCCCAATCTGCGGATAACTCCTCTTCTAATCTGTGAAATCCGTGTAATCTGTGGTTTCTTCCCCCCATCCGATTTGTGAGCGCGCCCCGTTTGGAGTAGATTTAGAAACCGAGTTTCTTCCGAGAAACTCGGTTTCTATGGCTATCCATGGCTATGAAAAGTTATTCACACGACGACCTGCTCGCCTTCCGCTTCGACGGGCTGCCCAACGGCCACCTGCGCCACGCCGTCTTCTCGCGCCGCGGCGGGGTCAGCGTCGCGCCGTTCGACTCGCTCAACCTGAGCATGGCCGTGGCCGACGAGCGCGAGCGCGTCTACGCCAACCGGCGGCGCGCCTACGGCCTCTTCGGCCGCGACACCGACACCGTCGTCCACGCCCACCTGGTGCACGGCGCGACCGTCGCCCGCGTGACGACGGCCGAGAACGGCACCTGGGTTCACCACGTTGACGGCCTCATCACCGACCAGCCCGGCTGCGTCCTGACCATGAGTTTCGCCGACTGCGCCCCCATCCTGCTCTACGACCCCGTTCATCGCGCCATCGGTCTGGGCCACGCCGGTTGGAAGGGGGCGGTGGCCGACTTGCCGGGGGCGCTGGTGCGGGCCATGCAGGCGCAGTTCGGCAGCGACCCGGCCGAGTTGCTGGCCGCCGTCGGCCCGTGCATCGGCCCCTGCTGCTACGAAGTGGGCGAGATCGTCATCGACGCCGTGACCGCGGCCTTCGCCCAACCGGATGACCTGCTGCGACCCATGAGTGACGAGTTACGCGTGACGAGTGACGAGTTCAGAGCCATTGGCCACCGACCAACGCCACTCGCCACCCGCCACTCACCCCCCACCACCCACCGCCATTTCGACCTCCCCGAAGCCAACCGCCGCAACCTGCTGAACGCCGGCGTGCGCCACGTCGAACTGGCGGAGTATTGCACCGCCTGCCGCACCGACCTGTTCTTCTCCCACCGCGCGGAGAAGGGACGGACGGGGCGGTTTGGCGTCGTGCTAGGGCTGTAGGGCGATTTGCCAAATCGCCCAACGAAAACCATGACCGAACAAACCACACGACAACAACGCATTCTGGCCGTAGACGACAACGCCTACACCCTGCGCCTGGTGGAAGTCACCCTGCGCGATGCCGGCTTCCGTGTCATCACCGCCCTGTCGGGCGAGGAGGCGCTCGACCACATCGAGTCGGTTGGTCTGCCCGACCTGGCCATCGTTGACCTGCATATGCCCGGCATCAGCGGCTTCGAGTTCGCCCATCGCGTTCACCAGTATAGCGACCTGCCGATCATCATGCTGACGGCTGTCAACCACGAGACGACGGTCGTCGAAGGGCTGGAGGAGCACGCCGAGGACTACATCGTCAAGCCGTTCAGCCCCGGCGAACTGGTGGCCCGCGTGCGGCGCGTGCTGCGGCGCATCGGCGAGTTCGCCTATGACCTGGAGCCGAAGACGCGCATCGACGAGCGGCTGCTCATCGACTTCCCCAACCGCGCGGCCATTGTGGACGGCAAGAGCGAGGCGCTGACGCCGACGGAGACGAAGCTGCTCTACATCCTCATGCGCAAGGCCGGCCAGACCGTGCCCACCGACTACATCCTGCGCCGCCTGTGGCCGATGGAGCCGGTGTTCGAGGATCGGCTGCACGTCCACCTGCACCGGCTGCGGCGCAAGATCGAGGACAAGAAGGACAAGTCGCGCGGCCGTTACATCGTCTCCGAACGCGGCGCGGGCTACAGCTTCCGCGACCTGAATAAAGAATCGAACCCAGAATCGAACGCGCCAGAATCGAACGCGGATGACACGGATTGACGCAGATAAGAAGGGATTCCTTCTTATCCGCGAGAATCAGCGTCCTTATCAGCGTTAATCTGCGTGCCATTCTTCCATGATACCCTGCACGCTGGATCACGTCCGCGCCGCGCTGGCCCTGCCCGGCTTCGACGGCGAGGGGGCGCAACTGCTGATGGCCCCCGCCTTGCGCCCGCGCCAGCGACCGGCAGCACTGGGCACAACGCCGCGGCTGGGCGGCGTGCTGCTGCTGCTCTACTGCGTCGACGACGAGCTGCACCTGGTGCTGACGCTGCGGCCGACCTACGACGGCATCCACTCCGGCCAGGTGTCGTGCCCCGGCGGCCGCCACGAGCCGCCGGAAACGCTGGCCATGACCGCCCTGCGCGAGACGGAGGAGGAGATCGGCGTGCCGCCGGCGGCCGTGGAACTGCTGGGCGAATTGACGACGCTCTACGTCCTGCCGTCGGATTACGAGGTGCACCCGTTCGTCGGCTTCCACGCCGGCGGCCGGCCCGTTTTCGCCCCCCACACCCGCGAGGTGGCGGCCATCATCGAGACGCCGCTAAGCCTGCTGCTCGACCCGACCACGCGGGCCGAGGAGGAGTGGGAGCTACGCGGCCTGCGCATGGCGGTGCCGTTCTTTGTGGTGGGCGAGTATAAGGTGTGGGGGGCGACGGCGATGATCCTCAGTGAGTTTGTGGAACGTCTGCGGGCCGTTGTTTAACGCCTCGAGGCGCTTTGAGGGGCGGGGGGGGGGGGGGGCGGGGGGGGCGGCCCCGGGGCGGGCACTGTCGGCCCCACGCCTGAGCTCTTCAACGCTCAGGGCGCACCAGATGCGCACTCCGCACCACCCGATACCCCTCTCCCCAGCCCTCTCCCAAAGGGCGAGGGGGCCGGCGCCGCCCGTCACTGACCTACTGACCGACCGTATACCGCCCCTACCTCCCCGCGCATCCACGTCCCCCCGGCCCCACGTAGCTCATCCCCTCGCCCCAGATGACGTGGCTGCGCCCGCGGCGGTCGACGGCCATCTCCATGTAGTCGCCATAGGGGAAGAGATAGCCGCCGGTGTGGTGGTAGGGCGCGCCGGTGGCTACGTCCGACAGCCGCGCCGGGCGGTCCCACGTCCGGCCGCCGTCGGTCGAACGCCGGTACCAGGTGTTCCAGGCGTCGGGCCGGCCGTCGAAGCTGCCCTGCCAGGCGACGCGGAAGTCGCCCGGCCGCGGCCCGGCGGTCACGGCCGGGAAGGCGTTGTGCTCCAGCGTCTCGGCCGATAGCGCCTGGCGCGGCTCCCACGTCAGCCCGTCGGCCGAACGGCGGACGTACATCCGCTGCGGCTCGCCCGGCGCGGCCCCGGCGTGGTAGGCGGCCAGCAGCGCGCCGCGCCCATCGACGGCCAGGCCGATGGACGGGCCGAGAAAGCCGAAGTAGCAGCCGGCGGCCCAGTCGCACAGGGGCATCTCGGCCGATACGTCCAGCGGGATCGTCTGCCACGTCGCCCCGCCGTCGGCCGAGCGCAGGACGCTGATGTGCGACTCGCCGTGGTAGCTCTGGCTGTAGTCCACTGCGCCGAAGTAGACCGCGCCGTCGGGCGCGACGGCCCCGGCGGAGTGGAACCAGTAGCGTTTGTCGTCGTTGGTGCGCACCGGCCGGCCCCACGTCGCCCCGCCATCGTGGGAGGCGACGACGTAGCTGTGGCTGGCGTTGAAGGCGATGTAGACGTGGACGCCGTCGGCCGAGACGGCCAGCACCGGCCGGTCGGACCAGCGGCGGCGGTAGAACAGGTCGATGACGTTGACCGGCGTCGACCAGGTGTCGCCCCGGTCGGTGGATTTCATGAAGCGCACGCCGGGGTTGTAGGCGTTGAGCCAGGCGACGAAGAGCGTGCCGTCGTCGGCCACTTCGATCATCGGGTCGTTCTGCGTGCGGCGGGTGGCGATGAGGGGGCGATCCGGCTCCCACGTCGCGCCGCCGTCGGCCGAGCGGCGGAAGACGATGACCGGCAGGGCGCAGTCGGGGCAGGCCGGCGGGCCATCGTAGCGGGTGGTGAGCTGGTAGACGAAGTCGCTCGACGGGTCCGCGGCGATGGCCGGCTCCCAGTCGTCGAACTCGCTCCACAGCCGGGCGCGGTCGAAGCCGGCGTTGCGGCCGGAAGCGGACGGCTGGCTCTCGACCGTCAGTTGCCCGGCCAGCGAACGGCCGCTGCCGACCTTCTCCGCCTCGCCCACGGCGATGCGCGGGGCGACGGGCTGGATGAGCAGGGCGATGCCGCAGAGCACGACGGCCGCCGGCAAGAGCCACCGCAGAACAACGCCACTACGTCCAAGCCATGAATGTCTCTGGAGTCTCATGCTCATCCTCCTTCGCGTCGATTGCTGCTCATACGATAGCAGAGATGAGCGCCCCAGGTCAACGCCGCCGGTGCGTCACCTTTCCCGGTGCGTCGCACTTTCTTGAGTGCGTCGCACCTTCTTGCGGCTCATCCCCAGAAGGTGCAACCCACTCCAGAAAGTGGGATGCACCCCGGTGCGTCGCACCTTCTTACGGCTACCCCGGAAGGTGCAACCCACTCCAGAAAGTGGGATGCACCCATCGTCAATATTAGCATTGTCCACCTTTTGTCTATGTTTCGCTTGCCTTGTGCTTTTTGGCACACTATACTTGTCAGCGAGGTCAGATGGCGATGATCAAAGAACGGGTGCGAGAGGCAATGGTTGGCGAAGGCGCGCCGGGCGAGACTGCCCCGCCCGTCGTCCGCCTGGAAGGATTGTGCAAGGCGTTTGAGGAAGGCGGCCGGCAGCGGGTGGTGCTGGACAAGGTGGATTACCAGTTCGACCGCGGCCAGTTCGTCGTCCTGCTGGGCCACAGCGGCAGCGGCAAGAGCACGCTGCTCAACCTCATCAGCGGCATCGACCGGCCCAGCGAGGGGCACGTCTCCGTCCTGGGCACGCGCATCACCGCCCTGAACGAGCGCGACCGCACCCTCTTCCGCCGCGACCACATCGGCTTCGTCTTCCAGTTCTTCAACCTCATCCCGACGCTGACCGTGCTGGAGAACGTGACCTTGCCGCAGGAGTTGGCCGGGCGGGCGCGGCGCGAGTTGGAGCCGACGGCGCTGCGCCTGCTCGACCGCGTGGGCCTGGCCGACCGGCGCGACGCCCACCCCGACAAGCTCTCCGGCGGCGAGCAGCAGCGCGTGGCCATCGCCCGCGCCCTGGCCCACGACCCGCTGCTGGTGCTGGCCGACGAGCCGACGGGCAACCTCGACGACGAGACGGGCGAGCGCGTGCTGGCCCTGCTGCTGGAGCTGACCCGCGACGCCGGCCGCACCTTGCTCATGGCTACCCACAACCCCGACATCGCCCCACGGGCCGACCGGGTGTTGCAGTTGCATGATGGACGCTTGGTGGAGTGATTAGTAGGTCAGCGAGCCGGTTGGTCAGTTCCCCCCACCTCCGGACCGACCACTCCACTGAATACGACCACTGACGACCCAACACCCCCCTCTACCGCCTGGCCTGGCGGCGCGCCCGCCGCCACCCGCTGCAATACCTGCTGTTCATCGTCGGCGTGGCCATCGGCGTGGCCATGATGGTCTCGATTGACCTGGCCAACGGCTCGGCGCGGCGGGCGTTTGCCCTGTCCACCGACGCCATCACCGGCAAGGCCACCCACCGCGTCGCCGGCGGGCCGACCGGGCTGGACGAGGCCGTCTACCGCGACATCCGCGTCGCCGCCGGCTTCTCGCCCGCCGCGCCGGTGGTCGAGGGCTACGTCGGCGTGCCGGAACTGAGCGGCCAGCCGCTGCGCCTGGTGGGCATCGACCCGTTCGCCGAGCCGCCCTTCCGCGACTACTTCGCCCCGGCCGCCGGCGGGGCCAATGGCGGGAGCCTCGACGCCAGCGCCCTGACCACCTTCCTGACCGAGCCGAACAGCCTCATTATCTCCGCCGACGCCGCGGCCGAGGCCGGCATAGCCCTGGGCGACACGCTGACCGTCAACGTCGCCGGGCGCGAGATAGCGGCCCGCGTCGTCGGCCTGCTGCGCCCGGCCGACGACGTCAGCCGCCGCGCCCTGGGCGGCATCGTCTTCACCGACATCGCCTCGGCCCAGGAGATGCTCGACCTGCGCGGCCGTCTGAGCCACATCGACCTCATCGCCGACGACGAAGCGGCGCTGGCCCCCATCGCCGCCCTGCTGCCGCCCGACGCCAGCATCGAGACGGCCGCCGCCCGCCAGAACGCGGTGCAGCAGATGACCGCCGCCTTCGAGTTCAACCTGTCGGCGCTGAGCCTGCTGGCCCTGGTCGTGGGCATGTTCCTCATCTACAACACGGTGACGTTCAGCGTCATCCAGCGCCGGCCGCTCTTCGCCGTCCTGCGCATGTTGGGGGCGACGGGCGGGCAACTGTTCGCCCTCATTCTGGGCGAGGCGGTGCTGCTGGCCCTGCTCGGCTCGCTGCTGGGGTTGGGGCTGGGGGTGCTGCTGGGCCGCGGCGTCGTCGGCCTCATCACCCAGACGATCAACGACTTCTGGTTCGCGGTCAACGTCCAGGGGGTCAGCGTGCCGCCGTCGTCGCTGATCCGCGGGTTGGCCGTGGGCGTCGGCGCGGCGCTGCTGGCGGCCATTGTGCCGGCCATCGAGGCGGCGCGCACTGCGCCCCAGAGCACGCTGCGCCGCTCGACGCTGGAGAGCCGCATCCGCCGCCTGCTGCCGTGGCTGGTGGTGGCCTGGGCGGCGCTGACGCTGGCCGGGGCGGCGCTGCTGTGGCTGCGCGGCGGCGGGCTGTTCACCGCCTTCGCCGGGCTGTTCGCCGTGCTCATCGCCGCGGCGCTGCTGGCCCCGCCGCTGACGGACGTCTTCATGCGTCTCGTCGCCCCGCTGACCGGCCGGCTGCTGGGCGCGCTCGGCCGCCTGGCCCCGCGCGACATCATCCGCTCCCTCAGCCGCACCTCCATCGCCGTGGCCGCGCTCATGACCGCCGTGTCGGTCATCGTCGGCGTGTCGATCATGGTCGGCTCCTTCCGCGGCACGGTCATCGAGTGGCTCGACCAGACGTTGCAGGCCGACATCTACGTCTCGCCGCCCAACGTGACGGCCAACCGCGTCATCGGCGCGCTGGCCGCCGACGCCGTGGCCACGGCGCGGACGTGGCCGGGCGTGGCCCGCGCCGTCTCGTCCCACACGGTGCAGGTGCAGTTGCCGCAGTTCGGCCGCCTGGTGCAACTGGTGGCCGTCGATGGCGACGTGAGTAACGGCAACCGCCCCTACGCCTGGGTGCGCCCCGATCTGGGCGACGACCCCTGGCCGGCGTTGATGGCCGGTGAGGGGGTCATCATCAGCGAGGCGCTGGCCCTGAAGGAGAACCTGCCCACGCCGCCGCCGGACATCACCCTGCCCACGGCCGGCGGCCCGCGCGACTTTCCGGTGCTGGCCGTCTTCTACGACTACTCCTCCGACCAGGGCAGCGTCTTCATCGGCGACGCCACCTACCGCACGCTGTGGGACGACGCGCGGGTGTCGGCCGTCGGCCTGTTCGTGGAGCCGGGGCAGCCGGTGGACGAAGTGACGGCGGCGCTGGCGGCCCGGTTCGCCGGGCGGTCGGACGTGCTGGTGCAGTCGAACGAGGCCCTGCGGCGCGGCTCGCTGGAGATCTTCGACCGGACGTTCGCCATCACCTCGGCCCTGCGGCTGCTGGCGATCATTGTGGCCTTCATCGGCGTGCTGAGCGCGCTGCTGAGCCTGCAACTGGAGCGGGCGCGCGAGTTGGGCACGCTGCGGGCCACGGGCATGACCCGGCGGCAACTGTGGGGGCTGACGCTGCTGGAGACGGGGCTGATGGGGGCGACGGCCGGGCTGATGGCCCTGCCGGTGGGCTATGCTCTGGCCTGGATTCTGGTCTACGTCATCAACGTGCGCTCCTTCGGCTGGACGTTGACGATGGACTTGCGGCCGGAGTACTTCATTCAGGCGCTGCTGGTGGCCGTCGGCGCGGCGCTGCTGGCCGGGGTCTACCCGTCGATTCGCGTCGGCAACATGGAGATCGCGTCGGCTATACGCGAGGAGTAAGAAGCTCACGCAAAGGACGCCAAGGAAGCAAAGGACGCTAAGAAGAAAAGAACCTTGCATTCTTTGCTTCTTAGCGCCTTGGCCCCTTTGCGCCTTTGCGTGAGCTCTTTCAGGACAAATATGAAGCGACTGTGGTGGGTTATCGGCATCATTGGACTGGTCGTTGTCGGGCTGGTGGTCGGGCGGCCGTTGTGGGCGCGAGACGCCGCGCCGCCGGCGGCGTCGCTGGAGGCGCTGCCGCCGGCCGGGTCAGGCGAGGGGTTTGCGCGGGCCACCGAGCCAAACGCCATCGCCTTCCCGCGCGACCTGGGCCCGCACGACGACTACCAGACGGAGTGGTGGTACTACACCGGCAACCTGCAAACCGCCGACGGCCGCCCCTTCGGCTTCCAGTTCACCATCTTCCGCCGCGCCCTGACGCCGGAAGACGTGTTATCCGCAGATTTGGCAGATTCGGCAGATTTAAGAGGCTCTTCTGAATCTGCCCAATCTGCCCAATCTGCGGATCAATCCTCTTCCTGGCGGACGGAGCAGGTCTATCTGGCTCACTTCACCATCAGCGACATCGCCGCCGACGCCTTCTACCCGGCCGAGCGCTTCAGCCGCGGCGCGGCCGGGCTGGCCGGGGCCACGGCCGAGCCGTACCGCGTCTGGCTGGAGGATTGGTCGGTGGAGCAGGTCGCGCCGGGGCAGGTGCGGCTGCGGGCGCAGACGGGCGACGTGGCTACGGGCAACGTGGCCCTCGACCTGCTGTTGACCGAGACGCGCCCGCCCGTCCTCCACGGCGACGGCGGGCTGAGCCAGAAAGGGCCGGAGCGTGGCAACGCCTCCTACTACTACTCGCTCATCGGCCAGCGGGCGGCGGGCACGGTGGCCGTCGGCGGCGAGCGCTTCGACGTGACCGGGCTGGCCTGGAAGGATCACGAGTGGAGCACCAGCGCTCTGAGCGAGGGCGCGGTCGGCTGGGATTGGGTGTCGTTGCAGATGGACGACGGCGGGGCGCTGATGCTGTTCGAGATTCGCAGTGGTGCGGGCGACGATGGTAGGGGCGGGTCTCAGACCCGCCCCTACAACGCCGGAACCTACGTCGCCCCCGACGGCACGCTGACCCACCTGACCCAGGGCGACTGGACGCTGGAAGTGACCGACACCTGGACCAGCCCCACCAGCGGCGGCGAGTACCCGGCCGGCTGGCGCATCAGCGTGCCCTCGGTGGGGCTGGAGTTGCGCGGCCGGCCGCAGATGGCCAACCAGGAACTCAACGTCTCCACGGTCTACTGGGAGGGGGCGGTGGCGTTCGAGGGCACCCGCGACGGCGCGCCCGTCTCGGCCGAGGGGTATATCGAGTTGACGGGCTACGCGGGGTCGATGGCGGGGCGGCTGTAGAGACGTTCCGGCGCAACGTCTCTACGCCGTCCGCCCCTCGACGATGGCGATCTCGTCGTCGGTCAGGCCGTAGAGCTTGTAGACGATCTGGTCGATGAGGCGGTCGGTGCGGGCGATGCGCTCGGTCAGGTCGCGGTAGCCGGGGGCGTAGCGTTCGTAGACTTTCAGCAGGGCGCTGAGCCTGTCCACCGGCCCGGCCAGGGCGCGGACGAACCCCTTGAACGCCGCCTCGTCCCAGGCCAGGGCCTCATCGAGGCTGCGCGTGCTTTTGCTGGCGGCGCTGACGAAGGGGGCCAGGGCCGGGTCGGCGGCCAGCCCGGCGGCCTGCTTGCCCTTGTCGCGCAGTTGGCGGAAGGTGGTGGGGGTGGTGACGCCTTCGAGGTCGGTCCAGAAGTTGGCCGTGTGGGAACGGACTTCTTTGTGCATGGAGAGCATTTGTCTGGCAAGATAGGCAGGAGATCGTGGACAAGTTCAGGCGATTGTGCGAAACCTCCTCAGACACGCGCCTAACACTTCTTTCCATGTACCACTCAATTGTGCCTCGGTCTTGAAAACACCAATCGCCTCTATGGCTCTCGTTAAACGCTACTCTATAGATTGGCAGGTTTCTTACGTGTTGAGGATATTGAATAAGAACCTTGCAAGCTCCCTGTTGCAAAACGAAACCCATAATAGAAGCTCATAAGCTTGGATGCGCTCAAAGCAAGGCAATACTCCAGCGCGTAAGGATCACGAGTTAGGTCAAAGCCCTCAAATTCTTCACGGAGTTTGCCTCCTTTGACAGAAGCATAGTGTACTGCAAGTACGAGCCCGTCATCGCAGTAGTAACCCTGATCATCAAACCCAACAAGCAACGTGTCAGAAGGCCCCGAAATTTTGCGGAATACAAGCTTCGGGCTTTTGAAAAGCTCTTCAGACCTTGGCCCGTACATGGTATCAGGACGATAGTCGAGGTGTAATCCCCCCCAACCTACGAAATAGCGATCAAGGTCTCTCCCTTCAAAGAAACGCTTGGAATTGCCAAAAGGGACTTCTGAAACCACATCAGCTTTGACATATGCACCTGGCTGCTTACTCGAAACCTGTGCGCCATAATTGACATAACAAATATTTCCAAGACGAATAGATACTTTGTCCATTCTCTGTAGAAGTTCAAAATGCGCACTAGAAGCTTCATGTCTCAATTGTGAGCCGGGTAAGCCATAAAAGAGGGATTGTTGTACTGTGTAACGTAGGGGAGAGATATGTTTACCCTCTGCGAGCACCTCTCCACTATCCACAGAAATGATTGCTGTTGTCAGGTCTGGCACAGCTTTTTGAACTACCAGAACTAGAGTTTGTCGAGACACTTCATCAAATACATTCGCCTCCCCAAAGGAAAGCAATCGGGTGATACAAGAATTCTCTAGTAAGAATCTACGCATCTCTACTGCATATTTCTCTCTGGAGAATGGATTGGGAAGAATAAAAGAGAAGAAACTCATCGACCGACAAACATTAAACGCTCGTAGCAAAAAGGGTATGTATAAATCCCAATGAGCTCCCAACACGCGCGGGTCTTCGGCTAAAGCCTCAATAACACTGCGGACTTCTCTATCATGTGTTGTCATGGACCACGCACTCACATACGGCGGATTCCCAATCACCGCATCAAACCCCGCCCCGTCCCCCTTCGGCCGCCCATACTTGTCGAAGAAGACCTCCGGGAACTCCAGTTCCCAGTGGAAGTAGTCGTTGGCGACGACGGCCGGGTGCGCCAGGTAGCGGGCGGCCTGCTCGTCGCTCAGCGTCGCCGGGCGGCCCTGGATGCGCCGGGCCAAGTCGGCGTACTCGGCGGCGCTCATGGCGTTGCCGAAGTAGGCGCTGACCCACACGTCGGCCAGGCGACGCCAGCGGCCGAGGGTGTTGTCGTGGAAGTCGCGGAAGATGCGCTCCTTGGCGTGGACGGCCTCCAGGTCTTCGGTCAGCATCGCCTCGATGGCCGCCGCCCCGCCCACCGCCTGCCCGGCGTTGGTGGTGAAGGCCGACTCGTCGAAGAGCATCTCTTCTGCCCCCCGGCTCTCCGGCCCCCCGGCTCCCCCGCGCCCTCTCCCCAGCCCTCTCCCGGAGGGCGAGGGGGCTTTGTCCAGATCGCGCAGCCAGGCCCCGATCAGGCTATCGCCGTGGCGCAAGTGGTGGTCGAGGAAGCTCAGCGGCTTGTCGGCGGCGGCCGTCTCCAGCCACAGGCTCAGCTTGGCCAGCTCCACGGCCAACTCGTTCTTGTCCACGCCATAGATGCACGCCTCCACCACGCGCCGCCGCCAGGTGGTGATTTCGCTTTCGGCCGTGGCGGGTGGCGCGTGGCGGGGGGCGAGGACATTGTTCACCGTCGCGGAGTCCGCATCCTCAGATGCGGACGGGTGGCCGGTGGCGAGTGGCGGGTCGTCGGCCGGGCCGGCGACGGCGCGTTCGACCAGCGCCCGCGCCAGAAAGTTAGTCGCCTCCACCAGAAAGTGGCCCGACCCCATGGCCGGGTCGAGCACGTTCAGCGCCAGCACCCCCGCCGCAAACCGCCGCCCCACTGCGGCCGTCTTCTCTTCACTCGCCCCTCGCCCCTCGCCCCTCGTCGCTTGCTTCCACGCCTCCTCCACCAACGGCCCCAACGTCTGCTCCACGATGTACTTGACTATAGTGTCCGGTGTGTAGTACGACCCGGTGGCCTTGCGCTCGCCCTTGTCGGTGGCCAGATAGAGCTGGCCCGGTTGGCGCGTCTCGATGCTCTTGGCCTGGCCGCGTTCGCGGGCCGGCAGCCACGTCTCCTTGCCCCCCTTGCGCACGGTGACCATCGGTTCCACGGCCAGACTGACCCGGTACTCCAGCAGCCCCTCATAGATGGAACCCAGTTGGCGCACGCCCAGGGTGCGATAGTCGACGGCCTCATAGCCCAGGTCGCGGCCGTTGTCCGTCTTGCGCCGCCGGGCCAGATAGTCGAGAGCGCGGACGAGGTGCTGTTCGCCGACGAACTTCTGCGCCAGAAAGGGGTGGCGCTGGGGGTCAAAGAGGCCGCCGTTGTAGCGCGGCACGCCCAGCGACGCATTCAGCGCGGCGTCGTCGCCGTTGATGACCGTGAACAGTTCGTTCAGTTGCCCCCAGCGCCCGCTGGCGGTGGCCGGCAGCGCGTCGACGGTGTGGTTATCCACCCGGACGGCCGCCGCGCGGGCCAGGGCCGACAGACTGCGCTCGGCGTAGGCCGGGTTGCGCATGGGCAGCAGGCCGCGGCTCTCGCCGTAGAACAGGAACAGCAGCCGGTAGAGCAGCAGCAGGCTGTTGCGATAGACGGCGTCGCGGTCGGCCGGGCTGTTGGCGTCCAGCCCGTTGGCCGCCGGGGCAAAGAAGCCGGTGATGAGCTGCTCCAGCGCCTTGTAGGCGTTGTCGCGCAGGTCGCTCTCCAGGGCTACGGCATAGGTGCGGCTGCCGCGCAGCACCTCGTCCAGGAAGACCGCGCCGTCGTCGCCGGGCCGGAAGGCGGGCTGGCCGAAGAAGACGACGAAGTAGTTGGCCACGGCCAGGGCGGCCTTCTCGTCGGCCGCGTTCAGCGCGTCCAGCAGGTCGAGTTCGAAGTAGGCGTCGAGGCGGTGGCTGCTGTCGCGTTGCACCAGACGCCAGAGGCGGCCATTGCTGATGATGCCCCAGGCGACGCCGGTCGACTTCAGGTAGTAGTCGATCTGGAACATGGGGTTGCTGTTGTCGAAGGTCGGCGCGTTGGCCACCCGGCGGCTGAGGTTGACCGGCCAGGCCTTCACCTCGCCCACGGCCAGGGCGCGGCGGGCGTACTCGTCGCTGCGCTGGGCGGCTACGGCGGCCATGCGCGTCGCCTCGTCGGCGAAGAAGACGTAGTCGGGCTTCTTGATGGCCCCTTCCAGCCCGGGCACGGTCGCCTGCGACTCCCAGACGTGGCCCAGTTGACCGAGGATGGGCTTCAGCCAGCGCTCCTCCAGTTGGGCCTCGCTGTAGGCCGGCAGTTGGGCCGCCTCGCGGGCGTGGAGGTCGCGCAGAAAGGCCAGCAGCGCCGCCGCGCGCGGTTGCGCCGCCGCCCACGCCGGGTCGCGGCGCAGGATTTCTTCCAGATAGTGATCGGAGAAGAGGCCGTGGTTGCGGTGGGGCTTGCCCAGGTCGAGGGAGAGTTGTTGCGCGTCGCTCATGAGAAGTGCCGCCAATGGCTGGAATTGGCCGTTATTCTACCACGGCCGCGCTTTTTGCCGCGGAACAGAAGAATGGAACACGGATTTCGCGTTCTATCTCTTGATGATCAGCCCGACGCACAGCGCCAGGGCCACCCCACTGATCGCCATGCCCACGAACGCGCCGGCCGGCCGGAAGACGAACTCATAGGTATGCGCCCCCGGCCGCAGCGCCGCCCCCAGATAGCCGTTGAGCGGCTCCACCGCCGCCCGCCGGCCATCGACCCATAGCTGCCAGCCGGGGTAGTCGCTGACCAGGACGACCAGCCGGCGGCCGGTGGCGTTGACGTCGGCCGTGACGACGACGCGGTTGGGGCCGTCGAGGCGCGCCGGCTGCCCGGCCACCGTCTGCCAGGTGATCGGCCCGTCGGGGTCGGCGGCGAAGGCGAAGGGCAGGGCGTCGTCGCGCCGCCACAGGTTGACGCCGTTGAACGACGTCAGCAGCGTCGCCGGCTCTGGCGGCTGGTGTTCGGAGACGGCCAGAACGTACTTGGGCTGGGCGTTGAAGGGGGAGTTCGCGCCGTACTGCGCATCCATCGAACGCACGCGCCGGTTGTAGCGGAAGTTGAGCATGGGCATTTCCAGCTCATAGGCGTAGGCGGCCCAATCCCAGTAGACCGCCGTGCCGCCGATGTTGGTGTAGTAGAGGCTGGGGTCTTCGCGCCGCAGCCAGGTCAGCGCGCCGCGGGCCACGCTGTTGCGCGGGTGGGGGTTGGTGGCGAAGGGCTGGTTGACGCGATAAACGTCGGCTATCGTCCCGCCCAGCAGCAGCGCCGCCGGCAGCATGACCACCAGCCAGGCCGCGACGCGCGGCCCGGCCCCTGTCTGGCGGCGACGCCCAAGCTCAGTGCGTGCCCAGACGACCAGCGCTTGCAGGGTCAGCGCCGCCAGCGTCACCAGGGGGATGGTGGCGACGATGAGCAGCCGGTTGGGGAAGCGGAAGGTGTTGAGGAAGGGCAGCCAGTCGTAGAGCAGGCTTACCGGCGGGTAGCGGCTGGCCTGCCATAGCAGCAGCACCAGCAGCAGCGCCAGCAGGGTCAGCACGTCGCCCCGCTGTTGCCGATGGCGGGCCAAGACCCACGGCGTGAGGGCCAGGGCCAGCAGCGGCAGCGCGCCGATGTAGAACCAGCCCCAGCCGACGCCCTTGTTCAGCACGTCGGCCCGGAACCAGGCGTGGTCGGCCACGACGTAGTTGAACAGGGCGTAGAGCAGCGGTTGCGACGTGGCCTGATGCGGGTCGGGCGGCGCGTCGCGGGCGGTGTAGCGCAGGCCGTCGGCCAGAGGAACCAGGTAGACGGCCGACAGCCCGGCGGCCAGCGCGGCCACGGCCAGGGCGCGGCCGAGCACCGCCCGACGGCGGCCCCGTTCGGCCCGCGCCAGCGCGGCCAGGGTCAGCACCGCCAGGCAGACGGCCAGGTAGAGCGGGTAGTAGCCGCCGCCGGCGGTGATGACCATCGTCACCGCCAGCGCCGTCAACACCAGCGACAACCGGTCGCGCCGCCGCAGCGCCACCCAGAGCAGCCCAAAGCACCACGGAAACCAGGCCACGCCGACCAGCAACTCGTACCAGCCCAGCCACAGCAGCAAGGCCAGCCCGCCCGACAGGGCCAACAGCAGCCCGGCCCACAGCCGGAAGAGGCCGCGCGCGCCGAAGACGTGGGCCAGGAACCACTGCCCGAAGCCGGCGATGAGCAGCGACAGATAGAGCGAGACCTTCATGCCGTTGACGCCGCCCCACAGCAGGACGGGCGCGGTGGCCACCGGGTTCCAGAAGTGGCTGACCGGGTCGCCGGCCAGGGGGAAGCCGGTCAGCATGTAGGGGTTCCACAGGGGAATCTCGCCGTAGCGGCGCAGCCCGATCTCGGCCAGGATGGGCAGGGTGGCGCTCTCGTTCTGCTCGGCCGTCTGGGCCAACTGGTGGGGGTCGAAGTCGAGCAGCGCGGCGCGGCTGTAGAGGGTGATGACGGCGATCAGGATGGCCCATTCGAGCCAGAAGAGGGGCAGGCGGCGGCGCGGCGGGCGCGCGGCGGCCACGGGGGGTGTAGGTTCATCTAGTCCCGGCATGAGGTGCCATTATAATGGATCGTGGGACGATGGACAGAAGAATGGCACGCAGATTAACGCTGAGCTAGACGCTGATTTTCGCTGATAAGAAGTCGCACTTCTTGTCAGCGAAAATCAGCGCTCTTTTCAGCGTCCATCAGCGTGCCATTCTTTCTGTCTAGTCGCGCCGCCGCCGCGACGCGCCCAGCCCCCCCAGCACCAGCAGCGGCAGCAACAGCGCCGACGCGCAACCGGGGATGCCCACCCCAAACGCCTCGACGCCCCCGCTGGGCGTGGTTTCGCCGTCAACGGGTGTCTCGAACGGCGCGGGCGTGACCTCGCTCTGGGCGATGGGCTGGCCGCTGTCCGGCGTCGTTGCCGGCAGCGTCACCGCGCCCTCGGTCGTGGCGCTACCTTCGGCGGTGATGCGATAGGGCGCGCCATCCACGACGACCAGCACCTCCTCGCCCAGCGCCAGCGCCGCGCCCAGTTCCGGCCGGGCGCTCAGCAGCTCAAAGTAGGCATCGGACGCGAACGGGATGACCGCCGGCTCGCCCGTCGCGGCGTCATAGGCGCTATCGACCCACACGCCGCCGCGCCGGAAGAACGTCCGCTCGCCGGCCACCTGCACCGCGACTTCGGCCACGGCCGCGCCCGGCGCGCCGCCGTCCATCACCGCCACCGTCGCCATCGCCAGCGGGGCCGCGGCCATAGCCAGGTCGCCCTCGGTCGCCGCCCGCTCCACCGCCTCCGCGCCGCTGACCGCGGGCGGCAAGGCCAGTTCGGCCGCCGCTTCTTCCAGGATCACGTCCCCCGTCCGGGCGAGGATGTCGTCCTCCTCGATGAGGAAGCTGGTGTAGGGGGTGATGATGCCGTAGCGCGTGCTGAGCGACACGATGCTCTGCACCAGCTCCGGGTCTTCGCCGCGCAGCCGGATCTGCTGCATCAGGTGGCCGATGGCCCGCGTGGCCCACAGGCGGGGGATGAACGCCTCGCCGCCATCGGTGCGGAAGGTCTGGTCGGCGTAGGTGAAGCTCTGCGGCCGGCCGTTGGTCGTGCCGCTGAGGGTGATGGTCGTTGGGCCGCCCGCGCGGTAGCGCCCGGCGACGACCAGTTGCGCCCCGGCGAACAGGTCGGGCAGTTCCACCGGGTAGACCTCCTGCACGGCCACGCCGCCGTAGTCGATGGCGATGTCGGTCAGCACCGGCGCGCCGACGCGGGCGTAGAAGGCGCTGACGGCCTCGTCGATGGCCTGGCCGGGGCGGACGTAGGTCGTCATGCCGCGGTGGTTCTGGGCCAGCGTGTCCAGCAACGTCGTGTCCACGTCGTCGCCGACGCCAAAGGCGAACAGGCGGGCGTTGTCCGGCAGGGCGGCGGCCACGTTCTCCAGCAGCAGCGAGGTTTCGGTGATGCCCTCGGTGGCCAGGCCGTCGGTCATGAACAGGATAGTCGTCGGCCGCTCCGGCCCCACCAGCGCCGCCGCCTCCAGCAGCGCGCCGCTGATGTTGGTGCCGCCGGCGGCGATGAGGCCATCGACGTAGGTCGCCGCCGCGGCCGACTCGCCGGCCGGCAGAAGCGTCGGGGCGTAGCGGTTGACGGTCGTGTTGAAAGGCACGATGGCGAAGCGGTCGTCGGGGTTCAGGTGCTCGACCACGTAGCGCGCCGCCTGGCGGGCCTGGACGATCTTCTCGCCCTCCATGCTGCCCGACGTATCGAGGACGAGAATCACGTCCCTGGCCACCACCTCGCCCGGCGCAATGCCCGGCGCGACGAGCAGGACGAAGAAGCCGTCCTCGCCGGCCGCCTGGTAACTCAGCAGGTTCAGGCCGATCTCCTCCGGCGAGACGGTGTAGTACAGCTCGAAGTCGTCCAGCGCCGGGCTGGTGGCCTCGAAGCCGGCGGTGGCGTGGAAGTCGTCCGGCCGGCTGAGGCTGACGCGGTGGCTGGGCGAGTAGAGGGTGCGGATGGCCTCGTTGGACGCCAGTTCGACGCGGATGCTCTGCTGCGCCGGCGGCGTGTCGCTATAGATGCCGGCCGACTGGGGGTAGACGTAGCGGAACGCGCCGTTGTCGGCCGTCAGCAGCGTGGTGTACTCGATCTCGATCCGCCGCTCGTCGCCCGGCGGGATGGGGAAGACGTTGGCCTGGATGGCGTCCTGGCCGACGTACTCCAGCAGGGCCGGGTCGCGCAACTGGCGCACGATGGCGTCATAGATGGCGCGCGCCTCGTCCTTGCCCAGCAGCTTGGCCTCGATGGGCACGCCATCGACCCACATGGTCAGTTGGCTGACGGCCGCGCCGGGCGGCAGGGGGAAGTAGTAGGTTCCTTCCAGCAGCCAGTCGTTAGGGTTGCGGAAGAGCTGCTCAACGTGGGTCGTGGCCACCTGATCGGCGATGGTCACGCTGACGCGCTGATAGGGAATCTCCAGCCCGTCCATGTTCCAGACGGGCGGCGGGCAGAAGTCGATGCAGATCGGCTCGTCAATGGGCGGCGGGATGACCGGCACCTCGGTGATGCGCGGCTGCGGAATCTGATCCTGCGCCCGCGCCGCCGGGACGGCCAGCGCGGCCAGCAGTACGAACAACACCAGCAACAGCAGACTCTTCTTCATGGCGTTCCTCCTGAACGGTTGGGTCTATCAGGAAGACGCGCGCGGGGGTGGGAAGGTTCCCTGGCTAATCCGAGTGAGAGTTGTTAGGCCGGGGCGAAGTCATATAATGGTCTGATGTCCCCCTCCCTCCCCCGCTTCCTCGCCAGCCTTATCGCCCCGATAATTGTCGTCGGGGTCATCCCCCTGTGGCTCATCCGCACCGTCCTGGCCGCTTACGACACCCGTTGGCCGGCCGGCGCGTCGTGGGTGTGGCCGGCGCGGCTGCTGGGTGTGGCGGTGGTGCTGGCCGGGCTGGCCCTGTTCGTGTGGTGCGTGACCCTCTTCGCCCGCCGCGGCCGGGGGACGATCATGCCCTGGGACCCGACGCAGCGCCTCGTCGTGGCCGGCCCCTACCGCCACGTGCGCAACCCGATGATCAGCAGCGTGCTGTTCATGGTGGCCGGGCTGGCCCTGCTGCGCGGTTCGGCGCTGACCGGCGCGCTGGCCCTCTTCTTCTTCGTCGTCAATCACTTCTACTTCATCGCCTCCGAAGAGCCGGGGTTGCTCAAACGCTTCGGCGAGAGCTATCTGACTTATAAGGCCAACGTCCCGCGTTGGCTGCCGCGCCTGCGGCCCTATATCGACCTCTGAGGTTTGCCGCAAACCTCAGAGGTCGATATAGTATCGCCTCTCAATGGACGCTCAGGGATTGCCGCCGCCGCACCTTCAGGCGGTCATCGACCGCTTCGTCGCCGCCTGCCGGGCCGATGAGCGCGTCACAGCGGCCTTCCTCGTCGGCTCCTACGCCCGCGGCGCGGCCGACGCCCACTCCGACCTCGACCTGTTCCTCGTAACGGCCGACGACACCTACGACGACTTCGCCGCCGGCTGCCGTACTTTTGCCCACCAACTGGGCGAGCCGCTCTTCCTGGAAGCGTTCGACCTGCCCGACGTGCTCTTCCTCATCCTGCCCGACGGCGCGGAAGTGGAACTCAGCTTCATCCCCGAAAGTCGCGTCGGGCAACTGATCGACGAGCCGCACTGGAGCCTGCTGGACAAGCATGGCCTGCTGGCGCGCGCCTCGCCCTATGAGGCCGCGCCGCCCACGCCGCCGGCCGATACCCTGCGCCGCCAGATCATGTGGTTCTGGCACGACCTGTCCCACTTCATCACCGCCATGAGCCGCGGCCAACTGTGGTGGGCCTATGGCCAGTTGGAAGTGTTGCGCCGTATCTGTCTGAACCTGGCCCGCCTGCGCCACAATCTGGCCGATTCCGAGGTGGGTGAAGATCCCACCTTTAAGATCGACAAGGCCCTGCCCGTCGAAGAACTGGTCGCCCTGCGCGAGACGTTCTGCCCCCAGGAGGCGGCGGCCATGCGGCAGGCGGCGGCGGTCATTGTGGACTTCTACCGGGAGTTGGCCGTGCCGCTGGCCGAGGCTAACGGCATCCCCTATCCGGCCGATCTGGAGCGCATCATGCTGGCCCGGCTGGAGCAACTGAGCGCGGCGGCCGCAGCCGACGAGGGGACATGACCATTCAAGCCCACCTGGACAAGATACAGGCCAAGACGGGTAACTCCCCGGAGGCGTTCCAGGCGCTGGCCGCCGAACGCGGCCTGACCACCTTCCGCGATGTCAAAGCCTGGCTGAAGTCAGCCTACGGTCTGGACGATGGCCACGCCAACCTCGTTGCCCACATCGTCGTCACCGCCGGCCAGCCGGAGATGAGCACGGACGAGAAGGTCACCGCCCGTTTTTCGGGCAACAAGGCCCACTGGCGCGCGTCGTATGACGCCATCATTGCTTATGTCAGTGGGTTTGGGAACGATTTCAGAGTGGCGCCCACGACAACCTACATCAGCCTGGTGCGCAAAGGCAAGAAGTTCGCCATCGTCGACCCGGCGACGGCCGCCCGTCTCGATGTGGGTCTCAAGCTCAAGGGTATCGAACCGACTGACCGGCTCACCCCCGCCGGCTCTTGGAACAGCATGGTCACCCATCGCGTGCGCGTCGGCGCTCCCGACGAGATCGACGCCGAGTTGCTGGCCTGGCTGCGGCAGGCCTACGACGCCGCCTGACGCCACAGCCCATGGACGCCGCCCCCGCCATCTCCGTCCGCCACGTCTGGAAGATCTTTGGCCCACGCGCGGCCCTCATACGCAACGACCTCGACCCGGCGGCGTCTAAGGCCGACGTGCTGGCCCAGACGGGCCACGTCGTGGCCGTCAAGGACGCTTCGTTCGACGTGCGCCGCGGCGAGATATTTGTCATCATGGGCCTGTCCGGCAGCGGCAAGAGCACCCTCGTCCGCTGCATCTCGCGCCTGATCGAGCCGACGTCGGGCGAGGTGTGGGTCGATGGCGCGGACGTGTGCCGTATGGACGACGCGCAGTTGCGCGCCCTGCGCCGCCACAAGATGAGCATGGTCTTCCAGCACTTCGGCCTCTTCCCCCACCGGCGCATCATTGACAACGTGGCCTATGGGCTGGAGATTCAGGGCATCAAGCGCGCCGACCGGCTGGAGAAGGCGGCCCAGGTGTTGCAACTGGTCGGCCTGAAGGGCTGGGAGAACCACTACCCCGGCAACCTGAGCGGCGGCATGCAGCAGCGCGTCGGCCTGGCGCGGGCGCTGGCTGTTGACCCCGACTACCTGCTGTGCGACGAGCCGTTCAGCGCCCTCGACCCGCTCATCCGCCGCGAGATGCAGGACGAGCTGCTCAACCTGCAAAAGATGGTGCAGAAGACGATCGTCTTCATCACCCACGACTTCCTGGAGGCGCTGAAGATCGGCAACCACATCTGCATCATGAAGGACGGCGCGTTCGTCCAGGTGGGCACGCCGGCGCAGATCGTCACCCAGCCGGCCGATGACTACGTGCGCGAATTCGTCAAGGACGTGCCGCGGGCGCGGGTGCTGACCGCCGCGGCCATCATGCGCCCGGCCACGGCCGCCGACCCGGCCGACGCGCCGGCCGTCCGCGCCGACACCCGCCTCGACGCGCTCATCCCGCTGACGGCCGCCGGGCTGGGCCGGCTGCGCGTGGTGGACGAGAACGAGCAGACGCTCGGCTGGGTCGACCGGCCGGGGTTGATGTCGGCCCTGGCCGGCGCGTAGCCTTGTAGCGCGGGTTCGTAACCCGCGTCTTTGGTTCGTAAAAATGAGGAGCGGGTTGCCAACCCGCGCTACAAGAAGAGGCATGAGCGCAGGGAGCGTTAGCGTTCAATCCGCGCGGCCCACTCGCCGGCCGCTGCTGCTGGGCGCGGCCGTGCTGGCCGCCGTCCTCCTGCTGCTGGCTCTGATCACCCTAACCCCGACCGGCCTGCGCGACTTCCCCGCCGCCTGGAACCTCCATCTGCGCGACGCCATCGACGGCTTCCAGGATTGGGTCATCGGCAACCGCCTGACCCACCCCATGTTCCGCCTCTTCTTCGACCCGCTCAGCGACGCTATCGACGCCGCGCTGCGTGGAGTGGAGGGGGCGCTGCTGTGGTTGCCGTGGCCGGTGCTGGCGCTAGGTTTCTTTCTGCTCGGCGCGCGGCTGGATGGGCTGCGGCTGGGGCTGCTGGCCCTGGTGGGCGTGTTGTTCATGGGCTGGATGGGGCTGTGGGCGGAGAGTATGCAGACGCTGGCCCTGATGGGCGTGGCCGTGGCCATCGCCCTGCTGCTGGGCATCCCCCTGGGCATCGTCGCCGCCCGCCACGACCGCTTCGACGCCGCGCTGCGCCCGTTGCTCGACGCCATGCAGACGATGCCCGCCTTCGTCTATCTCATTCCCGTGCTGCTCTTCTTCGGCGTGGCCCGCGTGCCGGCGGTGGTGGCCACGGTCATCTTCGCCCTGCCGCCGGCCATCCGCCTGACCAACCTGGGCATCCGCGAGGTAGACCCGGCGGCGGTCGAGGCGGCCCACAGCTTCGGCTCCACCGCCCGGCAGACGCTCTTCAAGGTGCAGATTCCCCTGGCCATGCCGACGATCATGGCCGGCGTCAACCAGACGATCATGGCCGCCCTGGGCATCGTCGTCATCGCCGCCCTCATCGGCGCGGGCGGGCTGGGGCGCGAGGTGCTGGTGTCACTGCAACGGCTGGAGGTCGGCCGGGCGCTGGAGGCGGGGCTGGCCATCGTCGCCCTGGCCGTGCTGCTCGACCGGCTGAGCGACGCGCTGACGCGGCAGGGGCGGGCGGCGGCGCGGCCGGGGCAATTCCGCTTATTGCCGGAGAGTTGGGCGCGGCACGGCTGGGCGCGGCGGTTCGAGGCGGGGTTGGCGGGGCTGGCGTGGGTGGGGGAGGGGGCGTTGGGAGTGGTGGCCGCCGGGACGGCGGCGGCCCTGGGGCCGATGGTGACTGTAGGGGCGGGTCTGAGACCCGCCCACACCGACCAGCCGACCCACGTAGGGGCGGGTCTGAGACCCGCCCCTACACCACGATCGGCCGTTCGCGCCTGGTGTGACCGGCACGCTTATCTTCTCGGCAGCCTCGCCCTGCTTCTGGTCGTGCTGGTGGCCGGCCGCGCCGCCGGCGTTGGGCCGTTTCCGGAGGCGTGGTACGTGCCGCTCCACGGCCCTGTGGACGCGGCCGTGGCCTGGGCGCGCGACAACCTGTATCAGATCGGCAACACGCCGCTGGGCACGGGGCCGCTGAGCGACTTCATCACCATCTACGGCCTCAACTTCCTGCGCGACGTATTGCAGGAGTGGCTGCCGTGGGTGGCGGTTGTGGCCCTGTTCGCGCTGGCGGCGCTGGCTCTGGGCAACTGGCGGCTGGCGGTGTTCGCGGCGCTGGCCCTGGTGTTCATCGGCCTGCTGGGGATGTGGGAGTTGGCAATGGATACGCTGGGGCAGGTCATCGTCGCCGTGGGCATGGCCGTGGGGTTGGGTGTGCCGCTGGGCGTGCTGGCCGCGCGCAGCGACCGCTTCGAGATGGCCCTGCGGCCGCTGCTCGACTTCCTGCAAACCATCCCGCCCTTCGTCTACCTGGTGCCGGTGATCATGCTGTTCAACATCGGCCGCGTGCCGGGCATCATCGCCTCGGTCATCTACGCCCTGCCGCCGGCGGTGCGGCTGACCAACCTGGGCCTCCGCGGCGTGCACGGCGAGACGGTGGAGGCGGCGCGCAGCTTCGGCTCGACGGAGTGGCAAACGCTGCTGAAGGTGCAGTTGCCGCTGGCTCTGCCGTCGATTCTGGCCGGGGTCAACCAGACGATCATGATGGTGCTGTCGATGGTCATCATCGCCGGGCTGGTGGGCGGCGGCGGGCTGGGGCTGGAGACGGTCATCGGCCTGGCGCGCAACGAGACGGGGCGCGGCGTGGAGGCAGGGCTGGCCATCGTGGCCCTGGCCATTGTGCTTGACCGGTTGACGCAGAGTTGGGCGCGGCGGCAGCGGGCAGCGGCATTATGAGTTGAACACAGCTATATTCTTGTGTTATCATATCATCACTTCTGTTATCGCGATGGTGTCAAATGGTTAGGACACAAATCCAGTTGACGGATGAACAGGCCCGAAAACTAAAGCAACTGGCGGCGGCCGAAGGTCATTCGGTGGCCGAACTCATTCGCATGAGTGTTGATGCCCTGTTGGCGACAGTCCCGCTCCTCGATAGTGAAGAGTCGCGGTTGCGCGCCTTATCCATCGTTGGTCGTTTTGACGGCCCACCCGATCTGGCGGCCGAGCACGATCGCTATCTTGAAGAGGCATATGAGTCGTGACCACCTTTGTCGACACCTCTGCGTTTCTGGCTGTGCTCAGTCGTGGCGATCAGTTTCATCAGGAGGCCGCTGAACTGTGGCAGGATTTGATCAATCAGGGAGAGCGACTCATCTGCAACAATTACGTGATCGTCGAAACGACGGCCTTGCTCCAACGTCGCTTCGGCCTTGAGGCAGTGCGCGCGCTTCAGGAAGATGCCATGCGTCGCCTCGTCGTTATCTGGCTGGATGAGACCGATCACCAGCAAGCGGTCACGGCCCTACTGGCGGCAAACCGTCGGCAACTGAGCCTGGTTGACTGTAGCGCTATGACGACGATGAGAACACTCGGCATCCGTCACGTTTTTTCGTTTGACGCTCACTTCGATGATTATGGGTTCGAGAGGCTTCCGTAACCGCGCGCCTTCGTCAGCCTTGTGCGGTCTGTAACGTCACTATTACAGCCGGAAGAGAGCCGGATACGCCTATGAAAGTCAACTTCTTCGCCACCCTTCGCCAGGTGACTGGACAGAAAACAATTGAGTTCGATCTGCCCGACGGCGTGACGGCGCAAGGGGTGCTCGACGCGGTTGTGACCCAGTACCCGGCCATGATCGGCATGTTGGCCGATGAGGACGGCAAGCTGCTGGGCCACTGCCACATGTTCATCAACGGCCGCGGCGTGACCTACCTGCTGGATCAGATGGACAGTCCGGTGCGGGCGAGCGACACCGTTAACTTTTTCCCGGCCGTCGGTGGCGGCTGCGGGTGAGACGAGTCGCGGCGGCGGGTTGCCAACCCGCGCTACAAGGCGGAATGTGATCACCCAGACGTTCGTCCACGCCATTCCCTTGTGGCTCCTGCGCGAGTACCTGGAGGAGCTGGGCGGCGTGGCCGAGAGCGAGACGATCATCGCCGGCGATGGCTGGCGGGCCGAACTGCTGAAGCTGCCCGACCAGGCCATCGGCTCGTTGCGCATCGGCCGGGTACAACTCGACCTGCACGGCGAGGCCGAGACCCTGGCCCAACTGCGGCCAGGGTTGGACCGCAAGACGATGCGCGCCGGGGCGTGAGGCGATTTGCCAAATCGCCCTACACGGGAGCATAAGTTCCATGAGCGAAATCAAAACCCACTGGGCCGAAGTCGACGCGCAGGGGCGGCTGGTGCTGGAGCCGGAGGTGGCCGCGCGCTACGGCCTGCGGCCGGGGGCGCGGGTGCGCCTCGACCTGGACAGCAACACCGTGCGGATGCACCGCCCCGTCACCCATCTGGCCAAGCTCTACATCGAGCCGACCAACTGGTGCAACATCGACTGCCTGACCTGTATGCGCAACAACTGGCAGGTGGAGACGGGCTTCATGGCCGCCGAGACCTTCGAGCGCATCGTTGCCGGGCTGGCCGCGCTGCCCGCGCCGCCGTCGGTGATGTTCAGCGGCATCGGCGAGCCGCTGAGCCACGGCCGTATCGCCACCATGATCGCCCGCGTCAGCGCTTTGGGCTGCCGGACAGAGATGATCACCAACGGCACGCTGCTGACCGAGAAGCGGGCGCGGGAACTCATCGACGCCGGGCTGGACGTGCTGTGGGTGTCGATTGACGGCGCGCGGCCGGAGAGCTACGCCGACGTGCGCCTGGGCGCGGAGTTGCCGCGCGTGCTGGAGAATCTGCGCCGCTTCCGCCGCCTGCGCCGCCCCGCCCACCATCCCGTGCCGGAGATCGGCATCGCCTTCGTGGCCATGAAGCGCAACATCGGCGATCTGCCGGAGCTGCTGGCGCTGGGCAAGCGGTTGGGGGTGATGCACTTCCACGTCAGCAACCTGCTGCCACACACGGCCCAGATGAGCGACGAGACGCTCTACGACGGCGCGCTGCGCTCCATCACCTATTCGCCCTCCCCCTGGTTGCGACGGCTGATTCTGCCCAAGATGGACCTGAACGAGTTGACGACCGAGCCATTCCGCGCCGCGCTCAACAGCGGCTACAACGTGGTGCTGGCCGGGACAAACCTGGGGCTATCGAACGACGTCTGCACCTTCATCGAGAGCGGCTCGATGATCGTCGGCTGGGACGGCAGCGTCAGCCCGTGCGCGCCGCTGCTGCACACCCACACCGGCTACCTGCGCGGCTATGAGCGCGTGTCCTATCGCCATCTCATCGGCAACATTCGGGAGCGCGATCTGAGCGACCTGTGGCTCGACCCGGAGTACGTGGAGTACCGCGAGCGCGTCCACCGCTTCGCCTTCGCGCCCTGCTCCTACTGCGGCGGCTGCGAGATGTCGCGCGACAACCTGACCGACTGCTTCGATAACCCGATGCCGGCCTGTGGGGGGTGCCTGTGGGCGCAGGGGGTTATCGCCTGTCCTTAGTTGGGTAGGGGGCAGGGGAGACACAGAGAAGCCCATTGTGGCCGCCGTCATGCTCAATCGGCCGCGCTGTTGGTCTGCTGCCCGGCCTCGTCCAATCGCGCCAGCCCGCGGCTGATGATGCCCCACAACTCCAGCGCCACGGGCACAGCCGCCGCCGCCCATAAGGCGTAGGCGGTACCGTGAAGTACGGCGTGCAGCGGCTCGCTGAAGATACTGGCCCACAGGAACAACCCGCCCAGATTGGCCGCGATCAGGCTGAACCAGTTGCCCCCCAGCCGGGCCGGCTCATGGGGCGCAAAGGTGCGCCGGAAGAGGAAGGGCAGCATGGCGAACCCGAACTGGAAGACCCAACCGTAAATCAACGCCTGGGGCGCGTTCTGCTCGATGGTGGGGCCAGGGATGCCCGCGACACCCAACAGGATGAGTGGGGCCATCATCACGGGGGCGATGATCCAGAAGTAAGAGGTCAACAGGTGCCAGATACCCGGTGCGGACCAGATGGCCCGGTGGCCATGCAGGGGGAGAATGGCATTCAGCAGGAGCCAGAAGGTGCCCGCCAGGTGCATGACCAGACCGGGCACGGTGAAGGCGCTCGACTGGAACCACGGCCCCAACACCAGCCCCAGCGCGCCAAGAACCAGGAGCCAGAAGATGGCCGGAAGTGAGCGCGGCCAGGCCAATGATCGCCCCGCCCAGCGCGGGTAGGTGTCGATGATCAGCCCGGCGAAGACGAGGGCCATCAGCCCCCAGTTGTTGGCGTGGATGTGGGCCTCCAGGGGGGTGCGGATGCGCAGCGCCTCGCCCCACCCGAACCACAGCCCAGTGCCGATGACGATGCCCAGCAGGAAGAAGCTCAGCCCGGCAATGTAAAAGGGGCGGCCGGGCGAGGCGGCGCGGCGCTGTTCCGTAGCAGCAGGTCGCATCCCTATCAGTTGGCCGATGAGCAGGGCCGTGGCGGTGAAAATGAGCGAGCCGCCGGCGAAGATCAACGTGCCATTGACGATGGGGATGCCAATGAGCAGCGTGAGCAGCCCGGCGTTGAGCGACAGCCACGTGGCCCAGCGAAATGATGGTCGCGGTCGGTTGAAGTGGAGGGCCGTCAGGAGTGGCAACGCACCGAAGATCGCCTGGGTCATCGCCCCCAGCGTGATCAGGTGGACGCGCACCCAGCGCAGGCCGTTGAACCACGGCAGCAGGTTCAGACTGGCCAGCGACGAGTCCACCGCGGCCAGGATCGCCATGAGGACGAAGAGAGCCGACATCAGAAAGTAAAGAAAGAACATGGTGACTCCGTGTTTCCCAGGCGAGGGACGCGAAAGCAACGAGCGGGCCCGCCCGAAAAGGAGCGGCACGCCGCACCGACTGGTAAAGGGAGGGGAGGACACGCCCGCCGGACGGGTGCGGCGGAGGGGGGCCGGGGAGAAGGAGCGCCGGGAGAGATGTTTTTTTTTCTCAAGAAAGTGTCAATCCGGGGCCGTGACGCGGCAAGGTGGCCACGTCGGATGCCGTCAGTCGCAGCCGGACGGCCTCGTTCTCGATGCCCGCCACCTCCTCAACCGGGAGTAGCCGGTAGCTGCCCGAGGCCAAGTCACAACTGAGAAGAAGGTGGGTTGGCTGCTCTGTGTCTTGCCAGATCAGCACGCCGGCGACTGTCCCGACAGGCTCGCCGGCGGCGCAGCCACCATCATGCCACGCCGCAACTCCATAAGCTCCAGCGCTCCGTCTATGCTGAGACGGCCACTGACCATGAGCCGGCTGGTGGGCACTGTCTCTGGTGAGATGCCTAAGTTTTGAGCCACCAATCCCCCTGTTCCATTTCGCTCACCGGCTGAAGCGCCGGTAACCCCCGACCAGGACGGCGATGATGACCGTCGCTGCGATGAGGTGCAGGAAGGCGGCGATGCTGCTGGCAAGGATGGTTCTATGGGGCACAGGCAGCAAATAGTCGGGGATGAAGCTGAGCAGCAGGACGACGGCAGCGATGCGCAGAAACGTTCGCTCCGGCGCAGCGCGGTGGTGGGCAAGCCAGGCAAACAGCCCGGTGGCGACGAAGGCGGGGATGATGGTGAACAGCGTCGCGCGGGCATAGCTGTCCAGCGGCTTGAAGAGAGCGATGTCGGGCCAGAAGGCAACAGCGAGGGCCAGGACGGTGAGTACAGCGGCCGCTGCCAGCATTGCCGCAAGCGCTCCGAGAATAATCCATTGGCCGGTCGCCGGGACTGGCCGCGTGTTGGCTTTCAACGTGGTCATGGTCATCTCTCCTTCATCTGCCCAAACACTGATTGATGGAGGCAGGATAACCACCCCTAGGATCCTGTCGCCGACTTTTGTCGGGTTTCGGCGGGATTGGCGAGTTGTTCAAGCGTGGGGCGGTCGAGAATGCGGATCTGCGCCCGGTCGACCGTGATCACACCATCTGCTTCCAGAGCGCGTAGCGCGCGCTGGACAACGTCCGGGACTGTACCAAGGCGCGAGGCTAACTCAGCCTGGGTAAACCAGCGCGGCCGGGCGACGATGTCATCGACAGCCCCTTCCAGCAATAGTCGCGCCATCCGCCCGGTCACCGGCCGGAGCGACAGGTCGCTGACTAGCCCGACGAGAAACAGCATCCGTTCAGCCATGCGCTCGATAACGCTTTGGGCGAAGTCGGGCCGCTCGCGCAGCAGGCCGGTTAACGTGTCGCGAGGGATGAGCCAGACGGCGCTCGGCTCCAGGGCAATGGCCGTGGCCGGGTTGGGCCGGCGGGAAAAGACGCCGATCTCGTTGAAGGTGTCATCCGGCTCGAGGACTCGCAGGGTCTGCTCGCGACCGGTCGGTGCGCTCTTGACGACCTTGACGTAGCCCGTTTCGAGGAAGTACAGGCCGGGCTGGGCCTCCCCTTCCAGGACAATAACCTCACCGGCGCGGTACTCCCGCCGGCGTGCGGCGCGCGCCAACTCGGCCAGGGTATCGTTGTCGAGGCCGCTGAAAAACGGCAGGCTACGCAAGCGGAGCAGGAGGGCGTCGGACGCGGCCGAACCGGACATGGACAGATTATAGCCTCCGGCGAGGCTTCGGCATCCTTCCTGCTTAATGACCGCGCCACTTGAGAAGCAAAGGGCGCCGTTACCTTCAAGGTAACAGCGCCCTTTGTGATCTACAACGGTGGCTGGTTAGGCCACAGGTTGCCGTTTAGATCACTTCCAGTTCCTGCAACTTCCAATCCGTCACCACCCCGTCCTTCCAGCCGCGCGCGCCGTAGTACTCGGCCAGCATCAGGTCCAGTTCGCAGACGTGGCCCAGATTGCCCGGCTCGGTCGAGGCCTCATGGGTGAAGCGGTGGGGCAGGTAGTCGCTGCCCTCGGCAAAGCCGGCCAGGTTGTTGTAGTAGCGCTCCAGGTTATAGATGCGCTCGCCGGTCTTCAGCATGTCATCGACGGTGAACTCCGGCAGGCCGACGAAGGCGGCGTACTGCTGGGTGTACTCCTCCACGCCCTGGGCGAAGGCGCTGAACTTGCACAGGTCGAGGCTGTCGGAGAAGGCGTGGATGTCCTGGAACGCCTTGACCAGCTTGCCCTTGCCGTCCCACTCCAGCGGGTCGGCCTTCAGGGATTGGAAGGGCATGATGTTAAGCTCGGCCGCCGGCGTATAGGCCCGCAGGTGGCACGCGCCGCGGTTGCTGGTGGCGTAGGCGATGCCCATGCCCTTGATGCCGCGCGGGTCATAGGCCGGGATGGCCTGGCCCTTGACGGTGTTCGACACTTCAGGATGGCCAAGGTTGGCGGCAAAGCGCGCCGGCCCTTCGGCCAGCGCGTCGCCCACGCCCTGGCGATAGGCGATCATCTCGGTCAACTCGATCATCTTCGGCCAGTCGCCCCAGGCCAACGGCGGATGGCCGTTGAGATAGCCCTTCTCGGCGATCTCCATGTAGGTCGAGAAGGCGTTGCCCAACTCGATCGTGTCCATGCCGTAGTCGTTGCACTGGTCGATCATCTTGACCACGGCGTTGATGTCGTGGTGGCCGGAGTTGGCGCCCAGCGCCCAGGCCGACTCGTACTCAACGCTCTCCATGCGCAACCCCTTGTACATGCCGTCCTTCAGCTCGACCTCTTTCTTGCAGGCCACGGGGCAGGCGTGGCAGGTGGGGTTGTTGACCAGGATGTGGTCGTAGACGTGTTCGCCGCTCAGGTTCTCGCACTCGTCACCGTAGCCGGTCACCCGGCCGTTCCACGACGGCAGCGCGCCCATCGTGTTGGTGATGTTCATCAGCACGTTGGTGCCATAGAGCGACAGGCCGCCCTTGCGCGGGCTGGTGATGTTGGCCTCGTCCATGATGACGGCCAGAGCGCGGTCGTGGGCCTTCTTCCAGGCCTCCTTGTTGGCCGGCTTGGGCAGCACCTTCTTGGCCTTGATGACCACGGCCTTCAGGTTCTTCGCGCCGCCGACGCAGCCCGTGCCGCCACGGCCGCTGGCCCGGTCGTTCTCGTTGACCCAACTGGCGAAGCGCACGAGGTGCTCGCCCGCCGGGCCGATGGTGATGACGGTCAGGTCCTTCTCGCCAAATTGGGCCTGGAAGTGCTTGACCGTCTCGTGGACGCTCATGCCCCAGACGGCCGAGGCGTCGCGCAGTTCTACTTTGCCATCCTCGATGTAGGCGTAGACCGGCGTGTCGGCCTTGCCCTTGAAGATCAAGCCGTCGAAGCCGGCCCAGCGCAGGCGGGCCGCCGACCAACCGCCGTGGTGGCTGTCGGTCACGGTTCCGGTCAGGGGCGACTTGGTTACGATAGCCATCCGGCCGCTCATGTTGGCCGCCGTCCCAGTCAGCGGGCCATTCATGAAGCACAGGATGTTATCGGGCGACAACGGTTCGACCGTTGGGCCGGCCTCAAAGACGTAGCGCACCCCCAGACCGCGCGCGCCAATGTACTTGCGCGCCCACTCTTCGGGGATGCCCTTGTATTCCACACTGCCCGACGTCAGATCGACGTGGGCGACATTGTCTGCATAACCACCGAGTTCCATTTCCCTCATCCTTTCCCAAAGCAGGGTATGAAGTGTTCCAGCGAATTCCGCAATGTGGGGGGTTGTTGTCAGGTTTTCAATGGGTGGGGCGTTCACCTCCTCGATGATGGGTTGGCTAACGGCCGGGGGGGAAGATGCTGATCGTATCATGGGGCTGAATCGCCGCGGCGAAACCGCCGTCGTAGGCCGCGTTGCGGCCGTTCAACAGGAAGCGCCAGCCGCCCGGCGCGGGGACGTAACTCTCGTAGACCTCGACCCAGGCCGAGTCGTCCTTCTCGTGCGAATGCCAGACGGGGCGCAGGCAGTCGGCGCGCAACTCCGGCAGGTAGTTGAAGAAGCGGCGCAACAGACTTTCCATCGTCTCGCCGGGGGCGGCGTTGGCCGTCAGCGTTCGTTGCCCGGCGACCAGGCGCAGGCGGCCGAAGAGGGCGAAGCCGACCGGGAACTCGCCGCGGTCGAACTCAATCGCGGCGCGATAGCCCATGTCCATCAGGTGCAACTGCACCGACAGGAACTTGTTCCAGCCGGCCAGCGCCGGGGCGATGACCGCGCCGGGCAGGCCCGACTCGCCCAGGGCGCGGGCAAAGGCCGCGCCCATCAGGCCGATGGACGTGGTGACGTAGGCGGGTGGAACGTGGATGTGGCGCGGGCCGTGGGCGGCGTGGTACTTGCCGGCGCGGAAGAGATAGGCGGCGAACTCGTCGCTGGTGTCCATGCCCAGCACGCGGGCCAGCCAGACGGCGAAGAAGCGGCGGCGCTCGGCCAGGTGCTCTTCGTCCGCGCCGCTCTCCCAGCCCAGCACAGCGGCCGTCTCCGGCACGGACAGCAGGTGGTCATAGGTGCCGACGACCATCTCGTTGGCGCGCGCCAGCAACGGCTCGACGGTGCGAGACATGGCCGCCTTGTCCGCCGGGCCAAAGCCGACGAAGCGCAGCAAACGATGCCACTCGGCCGCCGGTTCGGGGATCAGACCATGGATTTCCAGGCTTTCGGTCGTTTCTACGTGCTCCATCTACGCCTCGACCGCCGAAAGATTAACCACGGTTAACATCCAAAGTATACGGCGTAAAAGCCGGGGCGACAACTGTAGAAACACTTAAGCATTGTTGCGCGCTTGCCGCCCCCCTCGCCCTCCGGGAGAGGGCTGGGGAGAGGGTGCTGCTCCCTCGCCCTTTGGTAGAGGGTTGGGGAGAGGGCACTGCCCCCTCGCCCTCCGGGAGAGGGTTAGGGAAAGGGCCTCTGACAGCCAGTCAGCCCTACACCTCTCCCCAATCCGGGCTATAATCCAACTCTCAACTGCGCCCCCACACCGGCGCCAAAACGGAGAGCAAACCCATGCGACGATTCCCAGTGATCCTGTTGACGACTCTGGCCCTGCTGCTGACGGCCCTGCCCGCACTGGCTCAGGAGGGCGACCCGCTGGCCCACTCTGTCCTCGTCCCGCCCACGGTGGCCTGGGTGATGGTCGGGCTGGCCGTGCTGGCCTTTCTGCTGCTGCTGCTTTGGTCGGCGCGTGGGCCGCGCTGAGCCAACCGAAGCTAGGCTACCAGCAAGTCAAAACCTCACTCGCGCAGGGCTTTTCTATGGTCGCTCACGCACGTTCGTGGACATGACCCGTGGAGTGCGCATGCTCAGATGCGCTCCGCTTACCCGTCCGCATCTGAGGATGCGGACTCTGCGCTCCTTGAACTGCGCTCACTCATCAAGCTTGCCGTCAGCAATCAGCATCCGTCTGACGTCCTCTAACGACTCGCGCGGCTCGGCCTCTCGTTCGCGGGCCAGGAAGATGTCATAGCGTTGGTGGCGCTGCCGCGTGGCGCTGATCGCCAAAGTGGCGACCAGTAGCAGCGGCAGCCCAAAGACGAGCAAAATCTCCAGAGTAGCCCTCATCCCCGAAGTATACAGGGGAAACCCTCAGCCAAAAGAGCGTACAAAAGGCCCTATCCAACCGGCCGCCGGCCCCATTACAATGCTCCCAGACGCCGCCGGCCTTGCGCCGGCATCGGCCACTAATCGGAGAAGGAGCACAAGCATGGACAACGACGATCAACAGGTCGGCACGCTGCTGACCCGGCGCGAGATGCTCAAGCTGCTGGGCGCGCTGGGCGCGGCGATGCTGGTCGGCTGTGGGCCGGACACAACGGGCCAGGCGGCCACGGCTACGACGGCGGGCGCGGCCACGACTGGGGCGGCCACGGCCACACCGGGCATCGAGGGGCAGACGGTGGCCGCCGTCACCGCCGCGCCGACCGTCCAGGCCGAGTTGACGGCCGAGATGGCCACGGCCGAGACAAGCAACCTGACCGCCGTGCCCGACTGCGTCGTCCGGCCGGAGCTGACCGAGGGGCCGTACTTCGTGGACACGCAGCTCAACCGCAGCGACATTCGCCCCGACCCCACCAGCGGCGCGGTCAGCGAGGGGGCGCTGCTGTCGTTGGCCTTCGTTGTGTCCCAGGTGGGCAACAACGTCTGCACGCCGCTGGCCGGGGCGGTGGTGGACGTGTGGCACTGCGACGCGCTGGGCGTCTACTCGGCTGTCTCCGACCCCGGCTTCGACACCTCCAGCCAGCAGTTCCTGCGCGGCTATCAGACGACCGACGGCAGCGGCCGCGCCCAGTTCACGACCATCTACCCCGGCTGGTACTCCGGCCGCACCGTCCACATCCACTTCAAGGTGCGGACGAACGCCACGGCCGACCAGGCGTATGAGTTCACGTCGCAACTGTTCTTCGACGAGGCGCTCAACGACCAGGTGCTCGCCCAGCCGCCCTACGCCGCCAGGGGGCAGCGCAACACCTTCAACAGCGAGGACGGCATCTACAACGACCTGCTGCTGCTCGACGTGAGCCAGACGGCCGAGGGGTATGCCACGACGTTCAACATTGGCCTCGATCTGTCGGATGCCAACGTGGGTGGGGCGGACGGCAACGGGGGTGGGCCGGGCGGTGCTCCGCCAAGAGGCGGTACTAGACCATAGAGCTGAACGCTTTCACTGGCAAGCTTAAGGGCGATAAGCATCCCGGCGGTGCCGGACGCTTACTATTTCGACCACAAGTTGCTCATGGAGGATGCGGTAGACCACGCGATAATCGCCGACGCGGATACGCCACAGGTCATCTGTGCCCTCTAGTTTGCGATTGCCGAGCGGGTAGGGTTGTTTAGAAAGGCTCTCGATCTTGCTGAGTATTCTGGACACCGTGCGCTTATCAAGACTGGCAAGTTCCTTCCGGGCTGACCGTAGGAACGTAATGCGATATTCACTCATCGAGCTTTCCGTCAGCGATCAGCAACCGCTTGACTTCTTCCAACGACTCTCGCGGTTCGTCTTCGCGTTCACGCGCAACGAGGATGTCGTATATGTCTTCCCACAGCTCCCCATAGCGCTCCAGGTCCAGCACAACGGCCTTGCGCTTGCCCGATACATCCGTCACAAATTGAATACCATCAAGTGTCATTTATTTCTCTCGCGTATTCGATGCTACCCGTATTAGATAGAAACGGATGATACTATTGTAACATATGGGCAGTATCATTGGATATGCCACTTACCAGGGTTTTTCATCGGATATGTAAGCCCAAGGGTTGATATGGTGCAATTGGTAGTTAGAACCGGTGATGGCCTGGCCGTCCTCCTGCCCGACGAGGCGATTGAACGGCTTGGCCTCCACGAAGGCAGCGAAGTGGCCGTAGCGTTCGCGCCCGATGGGCGACAGATGCTTATCGCGCCGGCCGGGGTGGATTTGGACGACGTTGACCCCGAATTCGCCCGGCAACTGGACGCCTTCATCGCCCACTACCGCCCGGCGCTGGTGGCGCTGGCGCGATGACCCGCCACCTCAGCCCCCAGCAGGTGCTGTTCATCCACGCCCGGCTGACCGACGAGACGGGCGGCGACCACCTGCTGCGCGACGTGGGGCTGCTGGCGTCGGCCGTGGCCCGGCCGCGGGCGGCGTTCGGCGGCGAAGAGCTATACCCCGACCTGTTCGCCCAGGCGGCGGCGCTGATGCAATCGCTGGTTCTCAACCACCCATTTCTCGACGGCAACAAGCGGACGGGGATTATCGCCGCGGCGCTACTGCTGCTGCGCAACGGCTATCGGCTGACGGCCGACAACGCCGAACTGGAGCGCTTCACCTTCGCCGTGGTCAACGGCCGGCAAACGCCGGACGCGATGGCCGCCTGGTTCCGGGCGCACACTATCTCTGTGCTTTAGTCTTTTCTCAGAAACTTCTCTCTGTAAGGCGTCCTGTGGTAAAGTCCGTAGAACACGTGTGCGAACGCCGGACGGGGGAACGCCCCACCGCCGGCCGAGCGCCCTTTCCCGATTGGGGGGAGTGAGTGTCGAGCGCACGATTTTGTATAGAAAGGAGAGTTACAAATGGCGTACCAGTTCAAGAATAGCAAGGGTAAGACCTACTTCCTACACTCCCGCAACGTGGAGTTGAAGGGCGGTCGCACCCAGACGTTGTACTTCTTTGCCAAGGAGCCGGGGCAGGGCGCGTTGGACGCGGTCCCGTCCGGCTATCAGGTCGCTGAGTCGAAGAACGGGCTGCCCGTGCTGAAGAAGCAGGCCTAGTTTCCAACAACACGACCTAGAAAAAGGGCGGAACCGCTGTCGGTTCCGCCCTTTTTGCTTCCTGGGCCGGCTCGGGCAACGTCTTGGCCCGTGCGGCGTCTACTCGTTGTCCAGTTCCGGCGCATCGAAGACGGTCGGGTCAGGATCACCGCTGACCTGGAGCACGCCCACCGCGCCCTTCTGCACCCGATAGAGGGCGTGGTCAACGATGGTGTACGAACCCGGCACGTCGAGGAACATCTCGAACGTGGAGACGGAGCCGGGCGGCACGTACCACGCCTCTTCGTTGGCCGTGAACGTCTCGTCAGAGCCGGAGTAGACGCGGTCGAACACTTCGCCGATGATGTGGAAGTTGGAGCCTTTGTTCGGCCCGCCGACGCCGAAGAAGACGCGCACCGTCTCGCCGACCTCGGCCTGCAACGGATATAGCTCGGTCAGGGCCTGGACGTGGCCGTTGAAGGTGTAGTACTCCGGCAACTCGGCCAGGGCCTTCTCGTTGCTGAAGGTCTGATGCCCCTGGTTGCCCAGCCGGCCGGCGGTGTACCAGTCGCCCTGCATGATGTAGAACTCGCGGTCCACCGGCGGCAGCCCGCCGACCGGCTCGACGACAATCGCGCCATACATGCCCTGGGCGATGTGGTGCATGGGCGGCGGGAAGGCGCAGTGGTAGACGAACGCCCCGGCGTGCAGCGCCTTCCAGGTGAAGGTCGCCGTCTCGCCGGGGGCGACGTTGGTCACTTCCGCGCCGCCGCCGGGGCCGTTGACGGCGTGGAAGTCGATGTTGTGGCCGTTGACGCTGGACAGGTCGTTGACCAGGGTGAACTCGACTGTGTCGCCCTCCATGACGCGCACCATCGGGCCGGGCACGGTGCCGTCGAACGTCCAGAAGGCGTAGGTCGTGCCGTCGGCCAGTTCGGCCGTCACCTCTCTGGCCGTCAGCGTCACCTGGACGGTCGTCGGCGCGGTGCGGGTGATGGGCGGGGGCACGTCGGCCGGGTCGCGGGCGACGTTGGCCGCGTCGGTGGCCTGCGCCGGTTGCAGCGTGGCGATGCCCAGACGGTCGAGCACTACCTGGTTGGTCTCTGCATCGGCGGCCAGGGTGGCCTGCAGGGTCGTCATCTGGTTTTGGGCGTTGGCCGAACGATACAGGCCATAGGCGCCCAGAGCCAGGCCCACCAGGGCGAGCAGACCGGCGACTAGAGCGGCGATATTGGAACGGGTCATGGGGTTTCTTCTCCTTTGATACCGGCGGGGCGGCCGGCTGCTTAGAATGGAGCGCCTCACCGTCGGGTAAAAGGGCAAGGGTAGCCAACGGCCAGACGCCTGACCCAAGCGTACGGCAGCCAGAGGGATGGAGTCAATAGACCGAGGGTCTATTTTTCTGAGCTTGTAGCGCGGGTTGCCAACCCGCCCTACAGGACCGGCGCGCGGCCGCGGGCCTTCGCCGGTTCGCGCATGTCCATCAGGCGGATGCCCACGCCGTAGGTGACGAACTCACCCACGGGAGTGATCTCGACAATGCACGAGCCGGCGACCATCTCGCGGTCGTCGGCCTTGTGCATGAGAATGGCCCGCAGCAGTTCCGGCGATGCCTCGGCCGCCGGGAAGACCCGCGCCGTGCCCTGAAAGGTGATCGTCGCCTGCGGGATCTTCAGCCAGGGCATGATCGGCACGCGTTTGGCGATGGGGATGGTCACCGAGACGTGGGGGTTGGCGGCCATGTGACGCGCCTTCCACGTGTCGCGCCCGGTGGCAATGAAGAGCTTGCGCTCGCGGACGATATAGACCAGCCCGGCCGTCCTCGCCTCGCCGGCGGCGTTGACCATGCCGACGACGGCGAAGAGTTCCTTTTCGATGGTTTCCCAGACCTGGGCGGCGGTCAGTTGGATGGGCATGGGGTGCTCCGATGGGGGCGATAGAGATACATTGTAGCAGTCAGTCCACTTTACTATACGCGGTGCTGGAAACCAAGTTTCTTGGTGCGGAGCTCGTGGGCTACGGTCGCTCCGGTGACGCCTGGGCCGGCCAGAGCCGCCCCGGACGAAAGCGGCGGTGTTGGTCAACGGCGGCCTGTCAACGGCCTTCAGAGGCGCGGACACGTCTTGGGCCGGTCTCGACTGGCGTTATGAGTGGCAATCAGGGGTCATTCGCCGTCTGACCCTCGGAAACGACGATTGAGGGCGATTGAGCGCAATTGATGGTGAAAAGCGAGCACCGGCACGCTCACCAAAACATGAGAGCGAGATTAAAATAGTACAAAAATCAAATGATTGACGGGAACCCTCGAAAAGCGTTAAAATGATGGTCAAGCGGCGGTGAACGGCAGCGATCAAAGCCAAACGGCAGCGAAAAGAAGGGCTGTGGATAAGTACTGTCCGAAGAGGATGGTTTCCCTAAGAGGGATTAAGACGTTAAATTTCACGAGGGTTTCCCCCTTTGGCGTGAAGGCCAGTCCGAAGAGGATGGTTTCCCTAAGAGGGATTAAGACCACTTTGGCGCAAATGGCACGCTACCCAAAGTAGAGCAGCCATCACTTCACGTGCGCATCAAAGAAGTCCCCCGCCCGCCCCATCATTTCCGTCCACGCCGCCCCGGCGAACAGATGCCCCTGCCCCTCGTAGACGAAAAGCTCCGATGATTTGCCCGCCGCCAGCAACGCCTCGTGGAGCTTCGTTGACCACTCCGGCGGGGTGGCGTTGACCTCCGCGCCGTCGGCCGCGCCGATGTGGATCTGCACCGGCGCGCTAACGCGGTCGAGGTGGTGGATGGGGGCGATCTGTTGCAGCATGGCCGGGTCGGCCGCGGCGCTCAGATAGGCGGCCACGATCGCCGGCGGTAGGTCGGGCAGGATGACCTCGGCCGGGTTGCACTTCGTCGTATACTGCGTCTCCCCCGGCAGGCAGCCCGGCCCCCAGCGGGCGATCAGGTCGGCGTCGTCGGCGCTGTTGGCCGCGTAGAGGACGGCGGCGCGGATGCGCGGATCGACGGTCAGCGCCTTGGTGGTGATGCCGCCGCCCATCGAGTGCCCCCACATGCCCAGCCGCGTCACGTCGGCCTCCGGCACGGTGGCCAGCGCGCCGATGAGGTTCAGCACGTCGGCCAGCAGGCCGGTGTGGAAGAGGCTCGGCCCCCACGCCGACGCGCCCCAACTGCGATAGTCGGGGGCCACGGTCAGGTAGCCACGGCGGTTGAGGAACTCGGCCGCCAGCCACGTGCCCGACCCCGGCCAGTAGCCGGCCCGCTCGTGGTAGCCGTGGTTGAGGATGATGACCGGGAACGGCCCCGCCCCGGCCGGAACCTGCATGATGCCCGTCACGCGCAGGCCGTCGCTGGGGTAGGCGATGTGGTAGCGGGTGTAGACCTCGGTCGTCTCCAGCGTGGCCAGACGTTCGACCGGCCCGCCGGGGTAGTCGCGGGCGCGCAGGCCGTCGATGGTGACGCCGGCCAGGAGATGGGGGGTGGCGTTGGGTGGCGAGTGGCGGGTAGCGGGTGGCGATGGGCTGGTGGTCGCGGCGGCCGGCAGCGCAGTGGCCTCGGCCATCTGCGTCAGCACAATCGGTGTGGGTGGGACCGGGAGTTGCGCCGTGGCAGTGGGGATAACCGACGTGGGTGGGGTTGTGGACAGCGTCACGCAGGCCACGGCGAACAGGGGTAGACAGGCTAAGAGAAGGTGAATGAGAAGCCGTCGCATGGGTGTGTAGGATATCACGCATGGTTAGAAGCGATCGGGTGATTGCTGGCAGCGGTCGGGGCGGCGCGGATGGTCGTCCAAGAACGGCCGCGCTTGACTGCCTCCAGCCAGCCGGTGCGGGCTAACTGGTTATCTTGGCCTTTCGCCACCTTCGATAATAATCTCGGCTTCCACTTCTTCACCGTGTCGAGTGCGGCCCTTAAATCGTAGCTCTGCCCGGCGCAGCTGGTTGTTCTCAGCAAGTGCAACGAGTATAGGACGCAAATTCGGGCCTATTTCGAGAGGATCATCATCTCGGCCAAACCAACGGAAGTCGTTTGGAGAACGGTGTAACCTGTTGCGGATACCGCGCACGCCGCTAACTCCAATTGCCCAGACAACATTAGCTGCCAAATCTTGGAGTATGGCAATTACATTGGGATCAGCTACTACAGTTGCCACAGCAAAAGTCACCGCTTCAGTCAATGAACCAGCCCCCAACTCTCTAATTTCAGCACGAATGAATCGGTCGGAAGCAGGGAATGCTGTCCTAGGAAGGTACTTGGCCCGCCGCCATGTGGGCTCGATGAGTCCCGCTTGCGATAGTAAGCCTAACGTCACTTTATCAATGACATCCTGCATCTGTAGTTGAAAGATGCCTAACGTATACAGATCAAGTCGTTCGCCAGAATAGATGATTTCTAGCGGGCTGGCATTTTCCAAGGGTTGAAATTGCATAGTCCGTCCCTCCCTAATCTTAGTAGGTATGAATGCGTTTGCCTGACGCTTCACAACTATACCCATTTTACAGTAGAATAGAGGGGAAGAGATAAGCGTTTATGGATGTCGTCTACTCTGTTCGGGGCGTACCGATCCGGTTAACTGCCGAACGCTGGTTTCATATCGTCGAAAACCACGACGATCTTGCTGGTTACTACGACGACGTACTACGGGTCGTGGAAGACCCTGACCTAATTCTGCCGGGCTACCGCGGTTCAGTCATTGCTGTGCGAGGCTATGGACGTGACCGTTACCTAATGGTTATCTACCGCGAAATGAGCTTATCTGATGGGTTTATCATTACCGCTTATTTTGCCGGTGTAGTTGACCGAAAGAAGGCGATATGGAAGCGATAGTTCCTGAATCTGTCTTACAAGCCATCCCCAAACTGGTGGGCTTTCCCCAGGAGCGCTTTTGGGTCGATTATGACCGCGACGCCGATGTGCTCTACATCAGCTTTCGCCGCCCCCAGGACGCCGACGACTCGGTGATGACCGATGACGGCATTCTGTTGCGCTATCGGCAAGAGGAGTTGGTTGGTGTAACGGTGCTCGACGCCGCGGCTCGTGGCGACCAGGCCACTTGACACCCACCCACCCCCATGCTAAACTGCCCGCCATAATCGAATAGACAACGACTGTGATTCGGACGAGTACCCCGCACAGCGAGCCGGCAGAGAGTTGACCCAACGGCTGAAAGGTCAACGGCAGGCGCGGCGGGCGAATGGACCGAGGAGTCGCCGGGGCGAAGAGAGTGACTAGTAGCGCCGGTCGGAGTGGCCTCCGTTATCAGGGCCAGGGCCTGCCAGTATTCAGTAGGTCAGTATACAGTATTCAGTCAGACTCTTGACTGACAACTATCAACTGACAACTTGAAGAGGGCCGACCAGAGTGAAGCCGCGACGCGGCTTAAGCAGGGTGGCACCACGGGAGATTTGACGCTCTCGTCCTGAGACAGGGACGAGGGCGTTTTTATTTGGGTGGTTGGTCGTTGGTGGCCAACGACCAACCACCCTGAAGAGAACAGGAGGACGATCATGACTGAGCAGACGAAATTCATTCTCGACGACAGCCGGCTGCCGAAGGCGTGGTACAACATCAACGCCGACATGCCCACGCCGCCCGCGCCCGTGCTCCACCCCGGCACGCTGGAGCCGGTGACGCCCGACTTCCTGGGCGTCCTCTTCCCCATGGGCCTGATCATGCAGGAGATCAGCACCGAGCGCTACATCGAGATACCGGAGCCGGTGCGCGACGTGTACCGCATGTGGCGGCCGACCCCCTTCCTGCGCGCCGTGCGGCTGGAGCGGGCGCTGGACACGCCGGCCCACATCTACTTCAAGTACGAAGGCGTCAGCCCCGTCGGCAGCCACAAGCCCAACACGGCCGTGCCCCAGGCGTTCTACAACAAGCAGGAGGGCACCAAGGCGCTGACGACCGAGACCGGCGCGGGGCAGTGGGGTTCGGCCCTGGCCATGGCCTGCGACTTCTTCGGCATGGAGCTGGAGGTCTACATGGTCAAGGAGTCGTTCCACCAGAAGCCCTACCGCCGGGTGATCATGGAGAGCTACGGCGCGCGCGTCTTCGCCAGCCCCAGCGACAACACCCACTACGGCCGCCAACTGCTGGCCAACGACCCCGACGCGCCCGGCTCGCTGGGCATCGCCATCTCCGAGGCGGTCGAGGCCGCGGCCACCTCCGGCGGGGCCAAGAAGTACAGCCTCGGCTCGGTGCTCAACCACGTCCTGCTGCATCAGACGGTCATCGGCCTGGAGGCGCTGGAGCAGTTCGAGATGGCCGGCGAATACCCCGATGTGCTCATCGGCTGCACCGGCGGCGGCTCCAACTTCGCCGGCTTCACCTTCCCGTTCATCCACAAGAACCTGACCGAGGGCAAGACGACCCGCGTCATCGCCGCCGAGCCGACCGCCTCGCCCAGCCTGACCAAGGGCAGCTACACCTTCGACTACGGCGACACGGCCCAGATGGCCCCCATCGTCAAGATGTACACCCTGGGCCACACCTTCATCCCGCCGGGCATCCACGCCGGCGGCCTGCGCTACCACGGCATGTCGCCGCAGGTCAGCGCCCTGGTCAACGGCGGCCACGTCGAAGCGCGCGCCGTGCGCCAACTGGACACGTTCAAGGCCGGGTTGGCCTTCCTGCGCGCCGAGGGCATCATCCCCGCGCCGGAGTCCACCCACGCCATCGCCGTGGCCATCGAAGAGGCGCTGGCCTGCAAGCAGAGCGGCGAGAAGAAGGTCATCGCCTTCAACCTGAGCGGCCACGGCCACTTCGACATGGGGGCCTACGACAGCTACCTGAAGGGCAATCTGGAGGATTACGACTACCCGGCCGCGGCCGTGGCGGAGGCGCTGCATCATTTGCCGCAAGTGGGATAGTTGACAGTTGTCAGTTGGCAGTTGTCAGCAGGAGATTGCCGGACAACTGCCAACTAACAACTGTCAACTGTCAACTGACAACTATGACCACCTACACCCCCACCCTCGACGCCTTCCGCGCCCTGGCGCGGGGGCCGGCTAATCTCATCCCGGTCACGCGCGAATTCGCCGCCGACCTGGAGACGCCCGTCTCCGTCTACCTGAAGCTGATGGAGGAGCCGGGCGCGTCCTTCCTGCTGGAATCGGTCGAGGGCGGCGAGCAGGTCGGCCGCTACTCGTTCGTCGGCGTCGGCATCCACCGGCGCATCGAACTGCATGGCGAGACCATCACCCGCATCGGCGATGGGTTCGCCGGCGTCCCCGCCGGCGAACCGGCCGGCGACATCCTCGACGCCCTGCGGGCCGAGTTGGGCCGCTACCGGGCGGCGGCCGTGCCCGGCCTGCCGCGCCTCAGCGGCGGCGCGGTCGGCTACTTCGGCTACGACGTGGTGCGCTTCTTCGAGCGGCTGCCGCAGACGGCCGCGCCACTTGGTACGGGCGGGTCTGAGACCCGCCCCTACCCCGACGCCCTCTTCCTGCTGGTCGATACCGTCGTCGTCTTCGACCACGCCCGCCACCGCCTCATCCTGCTGGCCAACGCCCACGTCGAGGAGGGCGGCGACGTGGAGGCGGCCTACGTGGACGCCCTGCAACGCATCGACCGGCTGGCCGAGAAGCTGCTGCGGCCGCTGCCGGCCGTGCCCAGCCGCCGCTGGGGCGCCACCCACGGCAACGGGCTGGCGACGCGCTCCAACGTGACCGTAGAGCGGTACGAGGCGATGGTGCGCCAGGCCAAGGAGCACATCGCCGCCGGCGACATCTTCCAGGTCGTGCTCAGCCAGCGCTTCAGCCGCCACACCAGCGCCCACCCGTTCGCCGTCTATCGCGCCCTGCGGATGCTCAACCCGTCGCCCTACATGTTCTACTTCAACTTCGCGCCGCTCGACTTGCAGGTCATCGGCGCGTCGCCGGAGATGCACGTGCGGCTGGAGGACGGCGTGGCCACCGTGCGGCCCATCGCCGGCACGCGCCGCCGCGGCAGCAGCCCGGCCGAAGACGCGGCCCTGGCCGCCGAACTGCTGGCCGACCCCAAGGAGCGCGCCGAGCACGTCATGCTGGTCGACCTGGGGCGCAACGACATCGGCCGCGTCTGCGAATACGGCTCCGTCCACGTCCGCGACCTGATGACCATCGAGCGCTACAGCCACGTGATGCACATCGTCAGCCACGTCGAAGGGCGCATCCGGCCGGGGCTGGACGCCTACGACCTGATGCGGGCCACCTTCCCGGCCGGCACCGTCAGCGGCGCGCCCAAGGTGCGGGCGATGGAGATCATCGAGGAGCTGGAGGGGCAGCGCCGCGGCCTCTACGCCGGGGCGGTGGGCTACTTCAGCTACGACGGCAGCATGGACACCTGCATCGCCATCCGCACGATGGTCATGCAGGGCGACCGCGTCTACGTCCAGGCCGGCGGCGGCATCGTCGCCGACAGCGACCCGGCGGCCGAGTACCAGGAGAGCGTCAACAAGGCCAGCGCCCTGTTGGTGGCGGTGGCGAGGGCGGAAGAGGGGACGTTATAGGGACTAGGGATTAGGGATTAGGGATTAGGGGAAGAACCTCTTCCCCTAATCCCTAATCCCTAACCCCTAATCCCTGCCTTAAGGAGCCTCACAATGACCAAAAAACGAGTATTCAGCGGCATCCAGCCCACCGGCAACACCCACCTGGGCAACTACCTGGGGGCCATCCGGCGCTGGGCGGCCGAACAGGCCGACAAGACCAACTTCTTCTGCGTCGTTGACTTGCACAGCCTGACCGTGCCCCAGGACCCGGCGCAGTTGCGCCACGAGACGCGCTCGATGGCCGCCCTGCTGCTGGCCTGCGGCATCGACCCGCAGCAGAGCACCGTCTTCATCCAGAGCCACGTGACGGCCCACGCCGAGGGGTGCTGGCTGCTCAACTGCATCACCCCGCTGGGCTGGCTGCAACGCATGACCCAGTTCAAGGACAAGTCGGCCCGCCAGGAGAGCGTGCTGACCGGCCTGCTCGACTACCCGGTGCTGATGGCCGGCGACATCCTCTTCTACGACGCCGACGAGGTGCCGGTGGGCGAAGACCAGAAGCAGCACGTCGAGTTGACCCGCGACATCGCCCAGCGCTTCAACGCCCTCTACGAGACGGAGTTCTTCGTCATCCCCCAGCCGGTCATCGCCAAAGTCGCCGCGCGCGTCATGGGGCTGGACGACCCGACGGTCAAGATGTCCAAGAGCCTGGCCGACAAGCGCGGCCACGCCGTGAAGCTGCTCGACAGCCCGGACGAGATTCTCTACGTCTTCAAGCGCGCCGTCACCGACTCCGGCCGCGAGATTCGCTTCGCCGACGACCCGGACAAGGCCGGCGTCAACAACCTGCTGGGCATCTACCAGGCCGTGACGGGGCAGGACAGGGCGGCGGTGGAGGCCGACTTTGCCAGCGCCCGCGGCTACGGCGACCTGAAGGTGCGCGTGGCCGAGGTGGTCATCGAGGCGCTGCGGCCGATTCAGGCCCGCCACGCCGAACTAATGGCCGACAGCGGCGAGCTTGACCACGTGCTGGCCGCGGGCGCGGCGCGGGCGCGCGAGGTCTCGCAGCCGAAGGTGGACGAGATGAAACAAATCATGGGTCTCGTCCCGGTGCATCCCACTTTCTGAAGTGGGTGCATCCCTTTCGAGGGGTTGCACCTTTCCCGGTGCATCCCACTTTCCGGAGTGGGTTGCACCTTTCCCGGTGCATCCCACTTTCTGGAGTGGGTTGCACCTTCCGGGTGGCGTGGGTGATAAAGAAGGTGCGACGCACTCCAGAAAGTGCGACGCACCAGGGCGGGTGCATCCCACTTTCTGGAGTGGGTTGCACCTTCCGGGTGGCGTGGGTGATAAAGAAAGTGCGACGCACTCAAGAAAGTGCGACGCACTCAGGAAAGTGCGACGAGTGGGACGATCATCTCATGGGGCAGACAGGTTTGTCGATTACAATAGAGCGTCGGCCGTGGCAAAGTCGCCCGGCCGTTGACATAGGGGTTAAGATGAAACGACACGCTCTATTGCTGACACTGGCCGTGGCGCTGGCGATCCTGGCCGGCTGTGACCGCGCGCCCGCCACGGACGACGCCACCCTGCCGCCGCCGCCCACCGCGGCGGCCACCGAGGCGCTGCTCCTGCCGACGCCCATCACCGACGCCACCGCGGCGACGACCGTCTTCGCCACGGCCACGGCCGAGGCGCTATCCACCGTCGCGCCAGAGGCGACCGACGAGCCGCCGACGGACGAACCAGCCACGGCCGAACCACCGACCGACGAACCGCCGACGGACGAACCGGCCACGGCTGCCCCGTCGCCCACAGCCGCCCAGCCGCCCACCGACGCGGCCTCGCCCACCGCCGCCCCGTCGGGCAACCTCTTCGCCCCCGGTCAGGTGGACGGCTCGACGCTGGCCGCCGGCGGGGCGATGAGCTATCTGGTGCAGGGGCGGCGCTTTGCGCCGATCATCCTCTTCGTCGAGCCGGAGAACATGCTCGACGTGGCCGTGGCCGCCTACAGCGGCGACCTGAGCGGGCAGACGACGCCGGAGGGTGTGGCCCTGGGCACGGCCGACAACGCTCTGGCCGGGCGGCCGGAGATTCTGGTGCTCAGCCCGGAGAGCGATGGGCTGTTCACCTTCGTCGTCCGCGCCGCGTCGGGCGAGGGCAACTTCGCCGCCCACCTGTTCGACCTGACGACGCCCGCGCCCGGCGTGGTCATCCAGCAGGCCGACACGCTGGCCGCGGGCACGGAGAAGGTCTACAGCGTCACCTCGCGCGGGGCGCGGCCGATCATCGTCGTGGCCGACCCGACCGACCAGTCTGACCTGGCCCTCGACGTGATCGGCGCCGACAACGCCCTGCTGACCACGGCCAACTACGGCGGCGCGGGCGGCGCGGAGACGGCCTACGTCCTGCCCCTGGGCACGGCGACCTATTCGATCAAAATCCGCGAAGCCAACGGCGGCGCGGCGGCGTTTCAGATTGTGGTGATTGCGATGGAATAAAGGTTCTAGGGGCTAGGGGTTAGGGGCTAGGGAAGAGCGCTCTTCCCTAGCCCCTGGCCCCTGGAACCTGCTCGCTGGAGGCAACAGTGGTACTAGTGATCGACAACTACGATTCCTTCACCTACAACCTCGTCCAATACCTGGGCGAGTTGGGGGCGGAGTTGCGGGTGGCGCGCAACGACGAGATCACCGTGGACGAGATCGCCGCGCTGCGGCCCGACCACATCGTCATCAGCCCCGGCCCGGGCACGCCCGACGACGGCGGCATCTCCAACGAGGTCATCCGCCGCCTGGGGCCGACGACGCCCATCCTCGGCGTCTGCCTGGGCCACCAGTGCATGGGCCAGGTCTATGGCGGGGTGGTGTCGCGCGCGCCGCGGCTGATGCACGGCAAAACGTCGAGCGTCTACCACAACGGGCAGGGCTTGTTCAACGGCGTGCCCAGCCCGTTCACGGCCACGCGCTACCACTCGCTCATCGTCGAGGAGCCGCTGCCGGAGGCGCTGGCCGTGACCGCCTTCACCCGCGACGGCGAGGTGATGGGGCTGCAACACCGCGAGTACCCCGTCGTCGGCGTCCAGTTCCACCCGGAGAGCATCCTGACCGAGCACGGCAAGCGCATTCTGCAAAACTTCCTGAACATGACGGCATGAAATCGCCAACGGGCAAAGACGCAAAGGCGCAAAGAAGAATAAAGCTTTAGCCCTTTTCTTCTTTGCGCCCTTTGCTTCCTTAGCGCCTTTGCGTGAGCTCTTTTCCCAAGGAGTAGGACATGACCCTGATACATGGCTTTGAGTTTGTCCGCGAGACGACCGTCCCCGAACTGAACACCCGCGCCCGGCTCTATCGGCACGCGCGGACGGGGGCGGAACTGCTGTCGCTGGAGAACGACGACGAGAACAAGGTCTTCGGCATCACCTTTCGCACCCCGCCGGCCGACTCCACCGGCCTGCCCCACATCCTGGAGCACGTCGTGCTGGCCGGGTCGGAGAAGTACCCGCTGAAAGACCCGTTCTTCGAGATGGTCAAAGGCTCGCTGGCGACGTACATCAACGCCATGACCTTCCCCGACAAGACGGTCTACCCGGCGGCCAGCACCAACCTGCAGGACTTCTACAACCTGCTCGACGTCTACGCCGACGCCGTCTTCCACCCGCTGATGACGCCGGAGAAGCTGGCCCAGGAGGGGTGGCACTACGAACTGGACGCGGCCGACGGCCCGCTGACCTTCAAGGGCGTCGTCTTCAACGAGATGAAGGGCGCCTACTCCTCGCCCGACAACCTGCTCGACCGCACCAGCCGCCGCGCCCTCTTCCCCGACAACACCTATGGCGTCGATAGCGGCGGCGACCCGGCGGCCATCCCCGACCTGACCTACGAGCAGTTCAGCGCCTTCTACCAGGCCTACTACCACCCATCCAACGCCCTGCTCTACTTCTACGGCGACGACGACCCGCAGGAGCGGCTGCGGCGCATGGACGCCTACCTGGCCCCGTTCGAGCGGGCGGCGGTGGACAGCGCCGTGGCCCTGCAACCGGTGTTCGACGCCCCGCGGCAAGTGCGTCACCCCTACAGCGCCAACGGCGACGGCGACGGGGCCGCGCCGCGGGCCTTCGTCGAGGTCAACTGGCTGCTGCCGGAGTACGACGACCCGGCGCTGGTCATGGCCCTCAGCGTCCTGTCCGACTGCCTGGTGGACACGCCCGCCTCGCCGCTGCGCAAGACGCTCATCGACAGCGGCCTGGGCGAAGAGGTGTTGGGCGGCTTCAGCACCTACACCCGGCAGACGACCTTCTCGGCCGGGTTAAAAGGCGTGGCCGTGGCCGACGCCGGCAAGGTCGAGCCGCTCATCCTCGACACGCTGGCCCAACTGGCCGGCGACGGCATCGACCCGGCCATGATCGCCGCCGCGGTCAACACCATCGAGTTCCAGTTGCGCGAGAACAACACCGGCCGCGCGCCGCGCGGGCTGGCCCTGCTGCTGCGCGCCCTCAGCACCTGGCTCCACGGCCGCGACCCGCTGGCCCCGCTGGCCTTCGAGGCCCCGCTGGCGGCGTTCAAGGACGCCCTGGCCGCCGACCCGGCCACCTCAGCGGCCTCATCCGCCGCTACCTGCTGGACAACCCCCACCGCGTGACGGTCATCCTGGAACCCGACGCCGACCTGGCCCGGCGGCAGGAGGCGGCCGAAGCCGAACGGCTGGCCGCGGCCCGCGCCGCCCTGTCGCCCGACGAGGCGGGGGCGGTCATGGCGGGCGGCCGAGTTGCGCCGCCGCCAGGAGACGCCCGACCCGCCGGAGGTCGTCGCCCTGCTGCCCAGCCTGCGCCGCGCCGACCTGGAGCCGCGCCACAAGCCGATTCCGCTAGAAACCGAGTTTCTTCGGAGTAACTCGGTTTCTATCCCTATCCTTTACCACGACCTGTTCACCAACGGCATCGTCTACCTCGACCTGGGCCTCGACCTGAGCGCCCTGCCGGCCGACCTGCTGCCCTTCGCCCCCCTCTTCGGCCGCGCCCTGGTGGAGATGGGCACGGCGGCCGAGGACTTCGTGCGCCTGTCGCAGCGCATTGGGCGGACGACGGGGGGCATCTATCCGACGACGCTTGTCGTGCCCGTAAGACAGGGGCCAGGGACCAGGGGCCAGGGGCCAGGGGAAGAACGCTCTTCCCTGGAACCTGGAACCTGGAACCTGGAACCTGGTGGTGGGCCACTGGCCACTTACCTGATGCTGAGAGGCAAGGCCACCACCGCCCAGGCCCCGGCGATGCTCGACATCCTGCGCGACGTGCTGCTGACGGTGCGGCTGGACAACCAGGAGCGCTTCCGCCAGATGGTGCTGGAGGCCAAGGCCGGGGCCGAGGCGCAACTGTCGCCGGCCGGCCACATCGTGGCCAACACCCGCCTGCGCGCCCACCTGCACCCCGCCTTCGCCATCGAAGAGACGCTCAGCGGTGTCAGCCAGCTCCTCTTCCTGCGGCGGCTGGCCGAAGAGGTGGACAGCGATTGGCCGAGCGTGCTGGCCCGGCTGGAGCGGGTGCGGGCGGCGCTCGTCGATCGCGCCGGCGTCATCGCCAACGTGACCGTGGATGAGGCGGGCTATGGGGCGTTGGCGCCGACGCTGGAGGCGTTCCTGGCGGAATTGCCCATTGAAGCGCAAGGGCGCAGGGGAGCGGGGGCGCAGGGGGGAGAAGAGACGTCGGCCGACGCCTCTTTCTCCCCTGCACCCCTGCTCCCCCGCGCCCCTGCCCAATTGCCGCCACGCGAAGGGCTATCATTTCCCTCGGCCGTCAACTACGTCGCCAAGGGGGCCAACCTCTACGACCTGGGCTACAGCCGCCACGGCTCGATGGCCGTCATCACCAACCTGCTGCGCAGCGACTACCTGTTGCAGAAGGTGCGCATCCAGGGCGGGGCCTACGGCGCGTTCGCCACGTTCAGCCCCAACGCCGGGGCGCTGACCTTCCTCTCCTACCGCGACCCGAACCTGAGCGGCACGCTGCGCGCCTACGACGGCGTGGCCGGCTTCCTGCGCGGCATCGAACTGAGCGACGCCGCCCTGACCCCGGCCATCGTCGGGGCCATCGGGGCCATCGACGCCTACCAGTTGCCCGACGCCAAGGGCTACACCTCGCTGGCGCGCTATCTGGCCAACGAGACGGACGAGAGCCTGCAAGCCTACCGCGACCAGGTGTTGGGCACGACCGTGGCCGACTTCCACGCCCTGGGCGACACGCTGGAGCAGTTCAACGCGGCGGCCGACGTGGTGGTGTTGGGCAGCCCAGAGGCGTTGGCCGCGGCCAATGCGGACGGGCTGGGGTTGGAGGTTACGAAGGTGATGTGAGCGTTAGACCTCAGAGGTCTTCTGAGACCTCTGAGGTCTGGCAAAAAGGTGATGTAATGCCTACCCCCATCCTCCCCCATCGCATCCCCCGCGCCATCCGCGTCGGCGAGAAGGCCGCTTTCACGCGCACGCTGACCGAGGCCGACGCGGCGCTGTTCATCGGCGTGACGTGGGACGTGAACCCCTACCACACCGACGACAGCTACGTGGCCCAGACCCAGTTCGGCCGCCGCATCGTCCCCGGCCTGCTGACGGCCAGCCTGCTGACCCATCTCGGCGGCCTGTGGGCCTTCCTGGCCACCGAGATGTCGTTCGAGTTCCTCGGCCCGGTCTACATCGGCGACACGGTGACGGCCGAGGCCGAGATCGTCGAGGTCAACGAGCGCGGCTGGGTGCGGCTGGCCGGGCGGGTCACCGGCGCGGACGGCAAGGAGGTGTTGCGGGCGGTGATTCGGGGGTATCCGGGGCGGTTTGAGTAGCGCCATCCCACCCCCACCAACCCCCACAATCCTATGGTATACTAGCTCCTGACAACACGGAATCGCCTATGGACACTCGAACCCTACCCGAACTCGTGCCAGAGTGCCCGAGCCAAAGGACAGTCCAATGGAAATGATTGTCTTGCGCGCCCATTTTGACGGTGAGCAAATCCTGCTCGACGACCCGATTGAACTTCAGCCTAATGCGCGACTATTGGTTACCGTCATCCCTGAGCCGGATGCCGAACAGATCGCCTGGCTGAGATTTGCCACCAAAGGACTCAACGCGGCCTACAGTGACGACGAGCCAGAGTATGAACTGACCGCAATCAAGGAGCCGAACCCCGCCTATGAAGGAGGGTGATATTGTTCTGACCCCGATCCCTCAGGCGGACGAACGGGTCAAGAATCGTCCGGCTCTCTTTCTGCGGGCAATGCCACCCTATGGCGACGCGCTTGTCTGTGGCATTAGCACGCAGCTTCACCAGAAAGTTGCCGGCCTTGATGAGATCGTGTCCGCCCAGGATGACGACTTTGCTCTGAGTGGGTTAGTGGCCGAGTCGCTTATCCGGCTTGGGTTCCTGGCGGTCATCCCCCAGAGCAGGCTCATTGGCAGCATCGGCTCGATTTCACTTGATCGTCACCGGCGACTACTTGAGAACCTGAGCCGCTACCTAGTCGCCGGCTCGCCCAGCACTGAATGACCTCCATCACCAGCCCCACCAACCCCCACATCAAGTCCGTCGTCCGCCTGGCCGACCGCCGCACCCGCGACGCCACCCGCCGCACCGTCGTCGAGGGCGTGCGCGAGGTGGGGCTGGCGTTGGGGGGCGGCGTCGCTCCGGTGGAGGCCTACGTCTGCCCCGAACTCATCGCCGGGCCGGAGGCGGAAGCGGCCGCCCGCCGTCTGGTCGCCTTGGCCGGCACGGGCCTGACCGAACTGTTCTACGTCACCCCGCCCGTCTTCGAGAAGCTGGCCTACCGCGGCCACAGCGGCGGGCTGCTGCTGGTCATCGCCTACCCCAACCCGTCGCTCGACGCGCTGACCTTCCGCGCCGCGCCGTTCGTGGTCGTCGTGGAGGAGGCGGAGAAGCCGGGCAACCTGGGCGCGGTGCTGCGCACGGCCGACGCCGCCGGGGTGGACGCGCTCATTGTGCCGACGCTCTTAGAAACCGAGTTTCTTCCGAGAAACTCGGTTTCTACCGGAAACTCGGTTTCTACCGGCACCGACCCCCATAACCCCAACGTCATCCGCGCCAGCCTGGGGGCGTACTTCACCGTGCCCACCGTCGCCGCCCCGGCCGACGAGGCCATCGCCTGGCTGCGGCGGCAGGGCATCGCCATCGTGGCTACCACGCCGGCGGCCGACACACTCTACACCGCCGCCGACTTCACCGGGCCGGTGGCGGTGGTCATGGGCAGCGAGGCGTGGGGGCTGAGCGAGACGTGGCTGAGCGCGGCCGACGTGCGCCTGCGCATCCCCATGGCCGGGCAGGTGGACAGCCTGAATCTGTCGGCAGCGACGGCGTTGTTGGTGTATGAGGTCGTTAGGCAGAGAGGCGCATCCCCTCGCCCTTTGGGAGAGGGTTAGGAAGAGGGATTGCCTCGGGGGAGCAGGGCATCTGTGTAGACAGACGTGATATAATGGTCGTATATGGAATCGCAATCGCTACCGGTACTTCGTGTCGATAGAACTGTGCTGACCGTGACCGCGCTGACCGATGAGCCGGACGACCGGGCGTATTGGCATAGCCGCACACCGGTCGAGCGACTGCAACACGTTGAACTTCTCCGCCGCATCAACTATGGACATCACGCTACCGCTCGACTTCAAAGAGTTCTTGAGATTGCTCAACGAGAAGGGTGTTGAGTATCTGCTGAAAGGACTTGAACGACCTGGATAACCTCCCCTAGCTGAGCATAAAAGGGGTACGGTGCTTTCCACTCCCCGCTCCTGCCCCTGCGCTTCTCATTGCCGTCCCGCCCAAAACAACCGATAATACCCCCATACCACCCTGCCCAAGCCGCGCCGGCGCGACCGGCCGCGCTTAACAGCACGAGCCTTGCCTCTCAATAGGCATAACCCAAGGAGAAGTTACCATGTCGAAGCACGTCAAAGTCGCCGTCACCGGAGCGGCCGGTCAGATCGGCTACTCCATTCTCCCCCGCCTGGCCAATGGCGAAGTGTTTGGCCCGGACACGCGCGTGTCCCTGCACCTGCTGGAGATTCCCCAGGCGTTGGGCGCGCTCGAAGGCGTCGTCATGGAACTCGACGACTGCGCCTTCCCTCTGCTCGATAACGTCGTCATCAGCGACGACCCGCGCGTGGCCTTCGATGGCGTCAACTGGGCGCTGCTCATCGGCTCACGGCCGCGGTCGAAGGGCATGGAGCGCGGCGACCTGATCAAGGTCAACGGCCCCATCTTCGTCGGCCAGGGGCAGGCGATCAGCGAAGTGGCCGCCAACGACGTGCGCGTGCTGGTCGTCGGCAACCCGGCCAACACCAACGCCCTGATCGCCATGAACAACGCCGGCGACGTGCCCCGCGAGCGCTTCAGCGCCCTGACCCGCCTCGACCAGAACCGCGCCGCGGCCCAACTGGCCCAGAAGGCGGGCGTGCCCGTCACTTCGGTGACCAACGTGGCCATCTGGGGCAACCACAGCGCCACGCAGTACCCCGACTTCGAGAACGCCCGCGTCAACGGCCACCCGGCCATGACCGTCATCACCGACCACGACTGGCTGCGCGGCCCGTTCATCGAGACGGTGCAGAAGCGCGGCGCGGCCATCATCGCCGCCCGCGGCCTGTCGTCGGCCATGTCGGCCGCCAACGCCGCCCTCGACCACGTGCGCAGCTTCCTGCACCAGACGCCGGAGGGGGACTGGTTCTCGGCCGTCGTCCCGTCCGACGGCAGCTATGGCATTGACGAGGGGCTGATGTTCTCCTTCCCCGTGGTCAGCGACGGCCAGGGCGGCTACCACATCGTCCAGGGGCTGAAGTGGACCGACTTCGCCAAGGAGAAGATCGCCCTCACCCAGGACGAACTGCGCGAAGAGCGCGCCGTCGTCGCCGACCTGCTGAGATAAGAAACGTAACCACAGATTACGCAGATTTCACAGATTAGAGTCCGCAGATTCGGCAGATTCGGCAGATTTTCAGAAACTCTTCGATAATCGGCCGAATCTGCGGATTATTCTTCTTCAATCTGTGGAATCTGCGTAATCTGTGGTTTCTTTGGTTCTTTGAGGTCTTCCTATGATCAAGAACATCAACCACATCGCCATCATCGTGCCCGATCTGGAGGGCGCGTTGGCTTTCTGGGAGGGCGCGCTGGGGCTGAAGGTCGGCGGCCGCGAGGCGGTGCCGGCCGAGGGCGTGGACGTGGCCTTCCTGCCCATCGGCGAGAGCAACGTCGAGTTGCTGAAGCCGACCGTGGCCGACACCGGCGTGGCCCGCTTCCTGGAGAAGCGCGGCCCCGGCATCCACCACATGTGCTTCGAGGTCGATGACATCGACGCCACCATGGAGCAACTGCGCGCCCATAACGTCCAGCTCATCAACGAGCAACCACAGGTAGGGCACGGCGGCCGACAGTACGCCTTCGTCCACCCGAAGAGCACCGGCGGCGTGCTGGTGGAGCTTTATCAACTCAGCGACGAGTGACGAGCGACGAGTGACGAGTCGAAGAGCGCGCTCTGAACTCGTCACTCATCACTCGTCACTCGTCACTTGTGCAAAGGGAGTTTTACTATGGCAGATCAATACGACGTTGTAGTGCTGGGCGCGGGGCCGGGGGGCTACGTGGCGGCGATTCGGGCGGCGCAACTGGGCTTGCGCACGGCCGTGGTCGAGCGGCAGTACATGGGCGGCGTCTGCCTCAACATCGGCTGCATCCCCACCAAGGCCCTGCTGAAGAACGCCGAAGTGGCCCACACGTTGCAACACCGGGCCAAGGAGTTCGGCTTCAGCTTCGACAACCTGAAGCTCGACTACCCGGCGGCCTTCAAGCGCAGCCGCCAGGTGTCCGACCGGCTGGTGAAGGGCATCAGCTTCCTGATGAAGAAGAACAAGATCGACGTCTACGACGGCACGGGCACGCTGACCGGGCCGAACACGATGGCGGTCAAGCTCAACGACGGCAAGGAAGCGACATTAGACGCTAAGAACATCATCATCGCCACCGGCGCGCGGCCGCGCCCCTTCCCCGGCGTCGAGTTCGACGAGAAGAAGGTCATCTCCTACATCCCGGCCATCCTGGCCGAGAACCCGCCCAAGTCGGTGGTCATCATCGGCGGCGGGGCCATCGGCGTCGAGTTCGCCTACGTCTGGGTCAACTACGGCGTGGACGTGACCATCCTGGAGATGATGCCCCACCTGCTGCCCAACGAGGAGCCGGAAGTCAGCGAGACGCTGGAGAAGGCCTACAAGAAGCTGGGCGTCAAGTTCCAGACCAACGCCAAAGTGACGGGCATCGAGAAGACCGACGGCGGCGTGCGCGTCAGGTCGAGGGCGGGCAACCGCTGGAGGCCGAGCAGTGCATGGTGGCCATCAACTTCCTGCCCAACACCGAGGGCATCGGGCTGGAAGCGGCCGGCGTGCAGCTGACCGAGCGCAAGAACATCGCCATCGACGGCCACATGCGCACCAACGTGCCCGGCATCTACGCCATCGGCGACGTGGCCACCGACTACCGGCTGGCCCACGTCGCCTCGGCCATGGGCCTCGTCGCCGCCGAGACCATCGCCGGCCATCACACGATGTCGCTCGACTTCCGCATGATGCCGCGCTGCACCTACAGCCAGCCGCAGGTGGCCAGCTTCGGCTACACCGAGGCCGGGGCCAAGGAAGCGGGCTACGAGGTCAAGGTCGGCCAGTTCCCGTTCGTGGCCAACGGCAAGTCGCTGGGGCTGGGCGAGAAAGAGGGGTTCATCAAGATCATCAGCGACGCCCGCTACGGCGAAATCCTGGGCGCGCACCTGGTCGGCCCAGACGTGACCGAGCTACTGCCGGAGCTGACGCTGGCCCACAACAACGAACTGACGGCCGAAGAGATCGCCCGCAACGTCCACGCCCACCCGACGCTGAGCGAAGCGTTGATGGAGGCGGCGCATGGGGTGGAGGGGCAGGCGATCCATATATAGACGATAGAAACCGAGTTTCTTCTTAGAAACTCGGTTTCTAGTATCATTTCAATTGCTGTTCCAGCCGCGCCGGATCCCAAAGCCGTTCGGCGATTTGCTGATAGAGAACCTGCCTTTCGTCGAGATCCGCTTTACGAAACTCGTGATGCGGTTTGAAGGGGAGTCCGCTGCGCTTGACGAAGGCCAGAAACCCCGGATTCCGTTCATACGCCAACTCGTGCAAGCTCTGCGCCAGCAGGTTTTGCTTCAGATAATGGTCTCGCTTGTCGCTATACGGCAAGTCGTTATAGCTGGCGTTGAACGCTTTCGGCAGCAGAAGCAACCCGCCAATCCGGTTCCTATGCGCCTGAAAATCGCCGCTGAAGGGGAACTCATCCAGGTGTCGCTCCGGGTGGCTGGCCCAGATATGCTCCACTTCGTGCCGCAGGTTGCCTCTGGCGTTCACGTACTCCATGTAACGCGACGGCAGCCCTGACTCCTTTTCGACATACTCAGTCATTCGCGCCAGCAGAATGTGTACCCGCCCACCGTTTGTGCCTGTGAGGTAGAAGCGGTCATTGGTGGCGAAGGTTTCCTGCTCCGACGCCAGCCGTTCCGAGAGCAGTTGCGCGACTTCCGCAGCGCCCTTGCCTCGTATATCGCGCATGACGATAAACATGGCGTATTGCATCGTTGAGTAGTCGATGGAGCGCCAATTCCAGATGCGGCGGGCAATGAGAATGTCCAGGTAAGTGCCGACGATGGCCAGCTTGCGCAGCGCTTCCGCCTCCGGGTCATCGAGGTGCAGCGGGGCCAGCAGCACCGGATATTGAAGGGTGAAGTTCAAACCGGCGTTGTAGTAGACAAACTCCAAACCTGGAGTCATCTCATAGGCTGCCCGGCGCAACCGCTGGTACCAGTGGCTATAGAAAGCGAAATCGCGCTCGATGAAGGCCGCGAAATTCCTGCTATTGCCCTCTAGCCCCAACCTTTGATCGTTTTCGCGCACCCAACGATGGAACTCTGTGCCAATGCGGTCGAAGTCCTGCGGCGTGGCTCCCTTCCTGCGTTCGCGGATGCTTTCGGCAAACTGGCTGCGCAACCAGGACTTGATGGCATCGGCGTCTTCCTCGCGGCCGTATTCCTTGAGTTCGGCCGCGCGTTTTTTCCACAGATTATTGGCGTTGTTGCGCTGTTGCGGGTCGGTAATGTTGGCCAGTAGATACCCTTTCAACATATCGGTGGGCGTTAACGCCAGACCGCGATCGTTCATCGTCTCGAAAATGGCGTAGGCGTCGTCGTCGGAGTAGGCCGTGATCTCGACCAGGTGCACGTTTTCGATGAGCCAGTCAACGAAGAACGGCAGGGCGTGCCCCGTTAGCCCCCCTGGAAACTGACCCTCGATGTCCCGATAGCGATTGAGGACGTTGCTAACCGATTCCGATTGCCCGTTCTCCTCAAAATGCTGGCCGTTGTATAGAGCTTCCATGACCGCGGTGCGCTCATCAACGTCGAGGTTGAACGACTTCAAGCCATACTTCTGCGAGAAGATGAGGTCCGCTATCTGGCCTTTCTGTTCGGGATCGTCGAGCAAGCGATGGAGGTGGATGAGCAGTAACGTTAGCGAGGTGAGTCGCTGTTGCCCATCAACGATATACTTCCGGCCTTCCTTTTCACTGATGATGATGGAGCCAAGGAAGTAGTTGCCGTAGCCTGCCACCGCACTGCGGTCGTGCGACGAATCATAACTTTCGAGAAATCGGGCGCTCAGGTCGTCGAGGAGTTCGGCGATTTGCTTGCTTTGCCACTTGTATTCTCGCTGATAGTAGTCAATCGCGTACTTCGTGCCGCCGAGCAACTGGCGGATTGTTCTGGCGTGAGCTTGAACTTCTCTCATGGATGTAATAATCCTCCGCTTACTCCCGCAAAATCTTCCCCATCGCCTTGCCCCTGGCCAGCTCATCGATCAACTTATCCAGGTAGCGAATCTCCCGCATCGTTGGGTCTGCGATGTCTTCCACGCGGACACTACAAACTACGCCCTCGCTACTTCAATCCCGTCCCGGCCGCTCCTGCACCGCCCACGAATTCCCATCCGGGTCGCTGAAGAACACGAACGAGTTCCACGGCCCGCCGCGCCCCTCGACCTGCTCCGCCCCCTCAAAGTGCACCACCGGGCTGACAGCCACGCCGCCGGCCGTCAGTTGGGCGTGGGCCGCGTCCACGTCATCGACCACCAGTTGCAGCCCCTTCAGCGACCCCGGCGGCATGTCGTTGCCCATGCCCAGGCCGATGACGATGGAGCAGCCGGAGCCGGGCGGCGTCAACTGCACAATGCGCACGTTCTCGCCCATGCGCGTGTCGTGATCGACGACAAAGCCGACCTGCGTCTCGTAGAAATGGCGCGCCCGGTCGATGTCGGATACAGGCACGATGACGACTTCCAGTTTCCAGTCCATGGCCTCAAGCCTCCTTACTGACTCGATCTCCAGAATGGCACGCTGATGGACGCTGAAGTAAGACGCTGAGAAACGCTGCTCAAGAGCAAAGACAGCGAAAATCAGCGAAGCAATCAGCGAAATTCAGCGTGCCATTTCTTTCCGCATCGCTATCGTCTACATTTTATCATCGCCCGCCCATTCTTTACATTAACTCACCCTAACTTCAACACGGCAACCCGGCCCATCCCGGCTATAATCCCTCTGGAAATCCGTCAACCCATACGCCCATGACACACAAATCCGGCACCCTGTTGCTCATCGTTCTGTTGCTGCTAACCGCCGCCCTCCCCGCCTGCGGCTCCTTCGTCCCCGCCGACTCGCGCGCCGAAGCGCCGGCCACGCCCGACCCGGCCGACCTGGCCCTGACGCCGCAGCCGACCGACGCGCCCATCACCGACGACGCCGGCGGCTACGCCCGCGCCTTCTACCGCGCCTGGGAGGCGGGCGACTACCTGGGCATGTACAGCCTGCTGGCCCCCAGCAGCCAGGCCGTCGTCGACAGCGTCGCCTTCGTCGAGCGCTACGCCGAGACGATGGACACCGCCTCCATCGAGGGCGTCCACATCCAACCGCTGGCCCAGTTGCAGGAGGGGGACACGGCCGAGTTCAGCGTCCGCGTCACCCTCGCCTCGGCCGTCGTCGGCGACATCATCCGCGACCACACCATGCGCCTGGCCTATGAGGGCGGGCGCTGGGGCGTGGTCTGGGACGAGGGGCTGATCCTGCCCGAACTGGCCGGCGGCAACCGGCTGGCGCTGGAGTTGCGCATCCCGTCGCGCGGCAACATCTACGACCGCGACGGGCAGGCGCTGGCCTACCAGGGCACGGCCTACGAGCTGGGCGTCGTCCCCGGCCAGATCGCCGACGAGCCGGGGCTGCTGGCCGTCCTCAGCGCCACGCTGAACACGACCGCCGACCGCATCCAGGCCAAGTACGCCAACGCCCTGCCCGACTGGTACGTGCCCGTCGGCCTGGTCAGCGAGGAGACGTTGCAGGCCCACGCCCTGGCGCTGGAGCCGTACCTGGGCCAGGGGCTGACCACGCCCGACCGCAAGCCGTCGCGCCTCTACTCCGAGAGCGACTCGGCCGCCCACGTCATCGGCTACCTGGGCCAGATTCCGGCCGAGGAGCTGGCCGACTACAAGGCCCGCGGCTACCGCGGCGACGAGCTGGTCGGCCTGGCCGGGCTGGAGGCGTGGGGCGAGGAGTACCTCAACGGCACGCGCGGCGGCATCCTGAGCGTCATCGACAGCGCCGGCAACGTCGTCGAACTGCTGCAAGACCGCGAGCCGGAAGTGGCCCGCAGCATCTACACCACCATCGACCTCGACTTCCAGGCCGCGGTGGAGCAGGCGTTGGCCGACGCCATCGCCACCCACCCGGCGGCCGAGTACGGGGCCATCGTCGTCCTCGATCCGCAGAGCGGCGCGGTGCGGGCCATGGCCACCTACCCCAGCTACGACCCGCAGGCGTTCAACCCGCTGCGCGACGACGCGGCGATGCCATCGGCGCGCTGCTCAACGACCCCGGCCAGCCGTTGCTGAACCGGGCCACGCAGGGGGCCTACCCCAGCGGTTCGACCTTCAAGCTGATCACCTACGCCGCGGCGCTCAACAGCGGCCTCTACACCGCCGACAGCCGCTACACCAGCACCGGCGCGTGGAGCCGGCTGGGCGAGGCGTTCACCAAGACCGACTGGCTCAGCGGCGGCCACGGCACGATCAGCCTGCGCCAGGCCATCGTCGTCTCCTGCAACACCTGCTTCTACGACGTCGGCTACACCATCGACGGGGCCGACAACACCCTCTTCCCGCGCATCGCCAAGGCGTTCGGGCTGGGGCAGCCGACGGGCATCCAGGGCGTGGCCGAGGCCAGCGGCCTCATCCCCGACCCGGAGTGGAAGATGGCCGAGACGGGCGAGGGCTGGGCCACCGGCGACGCGGTCAACATGGCCATCGGCCAGGGGTACGTGCAGGTGACGCCGCTGCAAATGGCCAACGTCGTGGCCGCCATCGCCAACGGCGGCACGCTCTACCGGCCGACGCTGGTCGACCGCATCGGCGCGGGCGGCGACGCGCCGGAGGAGAAGCCGCCAACGGAGGTCATCGGCACGCTGCCGCTGGCCGCCGACCAACTGGAGGTGCTGCGCGGCGCGCTGTGGGACGTGACCCACGCCGGCAGCGGCACGGCCACCCACCGCTTCGGCAACTTCGCCGTGCCCGTGGCCGGCAAGACGGGCACGGCCGAAGCGCCGCCCGGCCTGCCCCACGCCTGGTTCGTCGGCTACGCCCCGGCCGAACCGTTCACCGCCCCCGACGGTCGCGCCGTGGACGCGCCGGAACTGGCCATCGCCATCGTGCTGGAGCACACCGGCGAAGGGTCGGAGGCCGCCGCGCCGCTGTTCCGGCGGGTGGTGGAGGCTTACTATGGGATTGAGGGGACGGCGTTTCCGTGGCAGTAGGGGCTGTTTCTACAGTCCTTCGGTTACGATCTCTCGTAGGCGCTCGACGAACTGTGCCGGGGTCAGAAATGTCAATCCCGAGCGGGCGGCAACTGCGGCTGTGAAGTCACGGCTGTTGAGCGTAAGCAGGTAGTCAATGTTGGCGGTGACGGCCGCCTCCACAAGCGGGGCATCTTTATCTTCGATGCAATCCAGCCAACGCGCGAACGATTGAGGCGAGGGATCGTCCACAATTTCTAGATGGACGTGTCCCAGTATTTCAGCCAAGACGGGCAATCCGTGGGGTAGCTTGCGGCGCAGGTTCCGCTCTGCCTCATCGAGCACCTGGCGCGACACAACCATGCGGAACAGGCCGGCCTCGGCCATCATGATCACGGCTCGGCTGGCCCCACTACGCGACGCGGCTCCGGCGATCAGAACGTTGGCGTCGCAGAAGACGCGGCGCATGGCTCACTCCTCCTGATTCGTCTGATAGCGCTCGCGATAGATCTCCTCGCGGATACGAGGCAAGTCGGCCAACAGGTCAGCCAGCGTTACGCCACTTTCATCCAGCATATCGGCCATCCGATCGATCAACTGTGGCGTCTGAAGTGGACGCGGCGCGAGCAGGAGCGCATCCCCCGCCTGGAAGACGGTCAGGGTGTCGCCCTCTTCAATGGCCAGTGACTCGCGCAGCCGGCGGGGAATCGTTACCTGTCCCCGCTGGCGCACTTGAATGGCGTAGGGTCGATCCTCATAAAGCATGGCTGCTCTCCGAATTTCTGATTTTCTGAATTATACTCGCGTTTTGAGTATGCTGTCAATGGCGGAGGAAATAAAACGTGCATCGGTGCGGATGAACACGGATAAGAATCCTGCTTCTCATCCGTGTTATCCGTGTTCTATTCAGGCAGGTATGTTCTCAAACGCCTCCCGATACTCCTCCACGGTGACGACCGTATCGTAACCACCGACGTGGGTTTCGCCCTCGTGCTTGTTCACGCCCGTATACTCCAGACTGCTGTCCTCATACCGCTTGAACTTATAGACGGCATCGTTCATCAGGCCGCTGTTGAAGACGCCCAGACTGACCAGCAGCTCGAAATCCTTCACGTCCAGCCCGGTCACGCGCTTGAACAGCTCCGGCTCCAGTTGGGTGATGACGTCCTTCAGCGTGCGCTCGCGGTAGTCGGTCAGATACATGAACACCGGCACGCGGGTGGCGAACTTGATCAGCTTCTCCTGAATCTGCTTGCGCAGACTCTTGTACTCCTTCTCCTCGGCCGTCAACTCTTTCCGTTCGTCGGCCGTCAGATCGCGTTCGTTGGCCGCCCGCTTGGCCTTCTTCACCGCCTCGGACTTGTTGATGATCGTCTCGATATCCTGGTTCAGGCTGCGGAACCCTCGATGCCCATGAGCGCGTCCATCGCCGCCTTGTTGTCCATCAACCGCCGCAGGGTGTTGTTGTCCACGTTGACCAGCAGGGCGCTCTCCCAACGGCGGGCCAGCAGCGTGGCCGTCGTGCCGCTGGTGGCGATGTCGAGGATGTCGGCCGCGTTCACCTGGCGCATGTAGCTGCCGTCGTAGGCCTGACGGGCAGGAAGCCTATGGCTCGCCGCCTGCTTCCGGGTTGCCATCGGTAGCGTTCAGGCGGCTGCGATCGACGATCTGTCGCAACCCCCGGTCGGAGGCCAGTCGACGCCGTGGCACTCCTCCCCGAGTCTGCTCCTCGTTGGGCTGAGCCCGTCGGGGTGCGACGTCCACGGCGACTGGACGCGAAGGCGGCCTAGAGTAGGTCTCCGGCGTCGACAGCTTGCGCAGCATGAAGATGCCCGTCCACGGCCGCACGGTGACGCCGGTGGTCAGCTTGCCGCAGGAGAGGGTGATCGTCTTCGTCCGCAGCGGGTCGCCCATCGCCTCGTAGACGGGCGGCAACTTCAAGTACTTCGCCGCCAACTTCAACAAACTCGGCCTCAAGAAGCTCATCACCACCAGCTACGACGGCTCGCCCATCGCCGGGCAGCTTGCCCTATTCCCGGAATACGACGAGGGGAATAGCAAGCGCCGGAAGCCCAAGTCACTGGCCGTCATCCTCGACCGGGTGAAAGACGAGGACGGCGACGGCGCGGCCAACGTGACCGACGTCGAGCTTTTCCTCAAGCGCAACAAGGCCGCCCGGACAGCGTTGCAAGGCGACGACAAGTACCCCGGCGGCGACTTCCGCAGCCCTGAGTGCGTCGCGCTCCTGAAAGAGGCCGACATCGTCGTCACCAACCCGCCCTTCTCCCTCTTCCGCGAGTATGTGGCCCAGCTCATGGAGTACGCGAAGAAGTTCTGATCATCGCCCCAAGAACGCCAATCATGCCCTAAGGAAATCTTCCCGCTCATCAAGGACAACGCTGTGGCTCGGGGTGACAGGAGACTGAATGGAAACGCTCTATTTCAGCATGCCCGCCGATATGGGTTCCGCCCAAGCCGGGAATGACGAGGCACGTCGGAAATGGCGCGCAACGGTTGCTGGGGTTCACAAACCTGACCACGGCCGCCGCCACCAAGCCTTGCCCGCGACCATGGCGGACAACTCTGAAGTTCAGCAAGACAACGAGATCAGGGGAAAGGCGGCCTACGACCAGTACGACAACTACGACGCGATCGAGAGGTGCCCTTCACCGACGCGATCCCTAGCGACTACGAAGGGGCGATTGGCGTCCCGATCACTTTTCTTGACAAGTACAACCCCGAACAGTTCGAAATCTGGGAACGAGCGAAGCTGGCTGTTGGTGACGAGCTCATAAGAAGCAGGCAGCTCGGCGCCAGGGAAGGGCAGAAGTGACGACTGGGTGAGATCAGGCGGCTATCAAGAAGGATCCAACTGCCAGTTATATCAAGATGGCGGCAAGGGCGTGGCGCAAGCGAATCTTCATCCGTCACCGCCGCACCCGGCCCGCAGGAGGGACGAATAAGTGAAGACCACCCTGAGAACCGACATCACCGTCGCCGACATCTGCGATGGGTTTGTGTACAACCAATTGGAGGGCAAGGGGCTGTTCGGGCTGGGCGGAAGGCTCACCATCCAGCCGGAGTACCAGCGCAATTACATCTATGCGGAAAAGGGTGGCAGCAAAGAGCAGGCGGTCATCCACTCGCTGCTCAAGGGCTATCCGCTGGGCTGACCCCTTTCAACAAAGTCGGCGAGAACAGGTTCGAGGTATTGGACGGCCAGCAACGTATCACCAGTATTGGACGGTTCGTTACCAACAAATTCGCGATCATGGATAACGGCAATCCGAAGAACTTCGACAGCCTGCCCGCCGACCAACAAGCCGAGATTCGGGACTCGAAATTGCTGATCTACGAGTGCGAGGGCACGGAGAGCGAGATCAAGCAGTGGTTTGAAACGATCAACATCGCAGGCGTGCCTCTCAACTCCCAAGAGCTCTTGAACGCCATCTACTCCGGGCCGTTCGTGACGCTTGCCAAGGCCGAGTTCAGCAACAGCCAGAACGCGAACATCCAGAAATGGAGCGCGTACATCAAGGGCAGCGCCAACCGGCAGGAGTTCCTGGAGCGGGCGCTGGACTGGGTGAGCAAGGGCGAGATCGGCGACTACATGAGCGCGCATCGCCACGACGACAACATCAAGGGGCTGAAGACCTACTTCAACAGCGTGATCGACTGGGTTTCAACCGTGTTTACCGACGTTCTCCCGGAAATGCGCGGCCTGGAGTGGGGACGGCTGTACGAGGCGTACCACGGCAAGTCCTACGATCCGAAGAAGATGTCCGACGAGGTGAGAAGGCTCACCGCCGATCCGCTGGAGGTGACGAGTCGCAAAGGCATCTTTGAGTATCTCCTGGGCGGCTCGGTAGACAAGAAGTTGTTGGCGGTTCGGGTGTTCGATGACCGGGTCAAGCAAGTCGCCTACACTAGGCAGACGCAAGCGGCCGAGAAAAAGGGCGTGTCCAACTGTCCGCTCTGCGCGATTGGGGACACCCCGAACAAGAGCCGAATCTATAGGCTCAACGAAATGGACGCCGACCACGTCTCCGCGTGGAGCAAGGGCGGCGACAGTACGGCGGAGAACTGCCAGATGCTCGGTGATAGATAGGCGAGGCGCTGCGGCCAAACCCGCCGTCGCTCAACTGGTACGGCGGATTGCCAATAATCACGTCAAACTTCATGCCCAGAACCTCCTCCGGCTTGTCCATATGGATGAACGTGTAAGCATGGGTCTCCAGCGCCGCGCCACGGGCGTATTCGCTTTCACTGGCCCCGCAATGGACGCACTTGCCGTTCTTCCAGGTGTGCTCAATGCGCTCGAACAGGATGTTGCCCTGCTCGCCGCGCAAGCCCGTGGCCACCGAGTACTTGCCGTTGGCCGTCTTGGAGCAGTAGAGCGAGCGGCGCGCCAGCAGGGCGGTCAGATCGGTGATGGCCAGCCCGTAGAGCTGGCGGCCGAAGATATGGTCGCGGCGGGCCTGGGCGTCGGGGATGGCCTCGGCCAACCCGTCCATCAGCCGCCGGGCGATCTCGCGCAGGAAGACGCCCGATTTGGTGGCCGGGTCCAGAAAGCGGGCCTCGGGGTCGCGCCAGAGCGAAGCGGGCAGCAGGTCGAGCATGCGGTTGGCCAGCGCCGGCGGGGTGAAGACCTGCCGTCGGGTGCTCAGAGTTGGGCAAGCAGGTCTCAGCACGGTCGGGGTTGTGGGCCGAGCTTGTCATGGCACAGCATGGTAACGTCTCTGGCGGAACGGGCAGTTGTCCTCCTCAAGCGCTTCAGTGGCTCAGTGGCTCGAGTGGTCTTCGCGCGCCGAATCGCCTGGCGAGGGGGCAATCGTCAATCCAGCCGTCTTCGCCGCGGTGATCGGTTTGTCTCGCGGTCATACGCTCCGGCGATAGCACGGCGCCCGCAACCCGTCATTCCCTAATTTCAGGCCTCAGCCAGCTTCAGAAAGTGCGTCAACGGAAACTCGGCCACCGGCTCAGGGATAAACGCCTCGCGCCCGGATTCGGCGTAGAGGGGCAGTTGCTTCAGGTTGGCGCGGTGGATGAGTTCGTGGAAGGCGAAGTCGCGCCGCTTGAACAGGCTGCCCGTCACCAGCGACCATTCGGAGAAGACGATGGGTTGCCGGTTCTCGCCCACGCTCTTTAGCGTCAGGGCGTCGCCGTGGATGATGTTGCGGCCCAGGACAAAACGCACCACAGCACGTACCTCGTCCTTCGCCCGGCGTTTGTAGCGGCCGGTGTAGGCCCGGTCGAACAGGGTGAAGAGGCGTTCGCGGCAGGCGGCCACGTTGTCGGCCAAAATGTCGATACCGTAGACCGAACCGGCGGCCAGCACGGCGTAGCGTTCCCACTCGATCTGGCTGCCGGCGTAGCGGGTCTCGACGACGCCCAGCTTGCGGGCCAGAATTTCGGCCAGGAAGTTGCCCGTGCCGCAGGCCGGTTCCAGAAAGCGGGAGTCGATGCGCTCCGTCTCCTGGCGCACGAGGTCGAGCATGGCGTTGACTTCGCGCGCGCCGGTGTAGACTTCACCATGATCGGCAACGCGCTGTTTAGAGACGACCTGCTTGTCCTTTGGCCCGGAACTCATCGGCGTGACACCACGGCAAGGGGTTTCAATATGATACCCCCCCCACCTTACGACGCAAGTTGCGGCAGTAGGGGCGGGTCTCAGACCCGCCCCGGCGGGTCCCAGACCCGCCCCGGCGGGTCTCAGACCCGCCCCGGCGGGTCTCAGACCCGCCCCTACCGCACGAAGGATCGCCTGTTGACGCCCCGCCCAACCCTGCTATAATTCACTCTGGCATCGGGCGATTAGCTCAGTTGGTTAGAGCGCTACGTTGACATCGTAGAGGTCAGAAGTTCGAGTCTTCTATCGCCCACAAACAGGGATTAGGTGTTAGGGGCTAGGGATTAGGGAAGAGGGTTCTTCCAGAGTCCCTGGCCCCTTTTGTGTAAGGCGCTCACGCCAAGGCGCATAAGGAGCTAAGGCGCCAAGGAAGAGAAGGCCAAGCTTTCTTTTCTTCTTTGCGCCTTCGCCCCTTAGCGCCTTGGCGTGAGCGCTTCTAATCTGTGAAATCTGCGTAATCTGTGGTTCCTTTCTCCCCCATCCGCGATAAACTAGGGGCGCGCCATGAACCAAAAGTATCGCCTAAGCCCCTCCACCATCGCTTCCTACTTCAAGCACCGCTGCGACCGCCAGTACCGCTGGGAGAGCGTCGAGCAGCCCGACCGCGGCCGCGCCGGCATCGGCTGGAACGTGTCCCCAGTCGCCCCGCTTCCACAGCCGCCCCGGCATCGCCCTGCTCATGTCGGCCGGCGACGCCTTCGAGGTCGGCCGCCTGGAGCAGCTCCAGAGCGACTACGGCCCCGATCAGGTCTACCACATGGGCTTTGAGGAGGACGCCCACGGCCGCCGTACCGTCCGCCCGCTGCCCCTGCCCGACCTGGCCGATGTGCTGCGCCGCCCGTCGCCGCCGCGCTTCGCCGCCCAGATCTTCCTCAATCTCGATGAGTTCCCCGCCCGGGCCGGCCACTTTCTGGCCCGCTTCGGCCTCAACCCGGCGTTCGTCCGCGTCGGCACGGCCCGGCCCGACCTGCTGGAGGTCGTGCCCACGGCCGGCGGCCGCCGCTTGCTGCGCGTCTGGGACTTCAAGGCCAGCCAGTCGGCCCGCCACGAGCACTTCATCCAGGTCGCCTTCTACACCTTCCTGCTGGAAGAGGCCCTCCACGCCGTGGGGCTGGACGACGCCTATACGGTGGACACCGAATGGGGCGTCATCTACGCCCGCCAGGGGCCGGATGAGTTCCGGCTGGCCCCCTACCGTCTGGCCATCGAGGACTTCCTGCGCTTCCGGGCCACGCCCCTGCTGCAAACCCCGGCCACCGAGGCCCACTACCACGTCAACCTCGGCTGCCCCATGTGCCAGTACAACGACAGTTGCCGCGCCGAGGCCGACGCCGGGCGCGACCTGTCGCGCGTGGCCTACATGACCTCGGAGTCGAAGCGGCGGCTGGTGCGCGCCGGCATCCCCAACCACCGCGAACTGGCCCGGCTGAGCGACGACGACCCGCGCTGGGAGCGGCTGCGCGCCGCCGGCCACGATCTGTCGGTCAACCTGGGCCGCTACGTGGCCGTCAGCCGGGCGCTGGACGACGGCCGCCCCCGCCCCCTCCACGGCCTGTCGCTGACCATCCCCGCCTGGGAGAGCGTGCGCGTCATCCTCAGCGCCGAGCAGGACCCGGTCACCAATACTTGCTTTGCCCTGGGGCTGAAGACGGTGGAGTGGACGGACGACGAGAAGGGGCCAGGGGCCAGGGAAGAGCGTTCTGCCCCTGGAACCTGGAACCTGGAACCTGGCCCCTCTCCCAGCGCCAGCCGTCCCCGCGGCACAGAACACGTCTTCCTGCTCGACGACCCGCTGACCAATCCCGACGCCGAAGCGCAAATGCTGCTGGCCTTCCTGCGCCAGTTGAACGGCCTGCTGCTGCGCGTCGATGCCGAGAACGCCGCCCTGGCCGCGCAACTGGAAGAGGCCGAGACGCCGGAAGTGGCCGTCGCTCGCCGGGCGCTGGACGACGTCACCGCCCAACTGGCCGAACTGCGGGCCGCCTACCCCCGCCTGTACGCCAACAAGCCCGACCACCAGCCGCTCATCGAGCGCCGCCAACAACTCCAGGCCGGCGAGAAGAGCGCCAAAGCGGCCCTGAAGGAAGCGCAGTCCCAGGTCTGGCGCGAAAACCGCCGCCGCCAGAAGCGCCTCCACTTCTACGTCTTCGACGCCTTCGACCTGACCGTGCTGAAGAAGCTGGTCGAGCGCCACCTGTTCGGGGCCGAGCCGGCGCTGCTGGCCGAACTCTACACCCTGGTGCGCCTCTTCCCGCCGGAGTCGGTTCTGCCCGACGCCGACTCCTTCCGCACCATCCCCGGCACGGTGCTGGTCAGCGCCCTGCGCCAACTGGTGGCCCTGCCCGCGCCCTACGTCTACGACCTGCGCAGCGTCACCGAACTCATTCCGTCCGGCCCCGACGGCCGCCGCCCCTACGCCTTCCGCCCGCCGACCGGCTTCGTCTGGCGCGGCACGAACCAGGTCGCCTTCGAGCGCATCCACGACGTCTGGCGCGGCCAGAGCTTCCTGCCCAACCCGCGCGACCCGGCCACGGCCGTCGCCCCGGACGAGGTGCGCCGCCGCATCGAGCGCGCCGTGCGCGACAAGCTGCGGGCCACCGACGCCGTCGTCCACTGGCTCAAGCGCGACTACCGCGATAGCCTGCTGCTGCGCAAGGAGCCGTTCCGCCTCTACAACGCCTTCGATCCGCTGGGCTTCCAGACGTTGGAGGCGTTGCGCGTCTTCGCCATGCTGGAAACGTCGCAGGCCGAGCTGGCCGTCAAGCACCTCCACACCCTGCCCGTGGCCGACCGCATGGCCCGCTTCGAGTGCATCGGCGGCCTGCGCTACATCGACGGGGCCGACACGACCGACGGCGGCCTGTGGTTCACCTTCGACCGCGCCGCCCGCGACGTCAAGTTCGAGCGCGGCGAGTTCGACCTGGTGCTGACGCCGCAGGACGCGCCGGAGCGGCTGGTCAGCGAGATCGACGGCCAACTGTTCAACTCCTCCCGCTGGCGGCATCAGAACTACAAGGTGACTCTGGTCGATTACGACCTGCGGGCCGACCCGCCGCGCGTCTGCCTGCGCCCCGACCAGGGCGTGGCCAAGTTCCGCGAGAACGTCGATCTGTCGGCCGTCCACACGCTGGACAAGCTGTTCGTGGACTACAACACGGCCAAGGTGCTGAACGTGCTCGACCGGCTGCGCCAGAACCCGGACCTGGCCCGCCACGTCCACGAACTGCTGGACATCCACGGGGGCCACGTCCGGCTGGCGGCCGATCATCGGCGACGCGGCGGCGGTGGAAGGCGCGTTGGCCGGCTACGCCACCCGCGGCGGCGCGGCCCGCTTCCTGACCGCGGCCCAGTCGCGCGCCTTCCGCGGCGTGCCGGCCGCCCCGCTCAGCCTCATCTGGGGGCCGCCGGGCACGGGCAAGACCTACATGCTCGGCCACCTGCTGCTGGGCTACGTCCTGGCCGCGCGGCAGAGCGGCCGGCCGGTGCGCATCCTCGTCACCGCCTTCACCCACTACGCCATCAACAACGTGTTGAACAAGGTCAGCGACCTGCTGCGCGGCTACGGGCTGAGCGACGCGGGCACGGCCGTGGTCAAGGTGATGGGCAACCAGCCCCACGCCGCCGACGACCGCCTGCCGGCCGACGTGGCCCGCGTGGGGCAGCAAGAGTTGAATGCTCTGCTGAATGGTGACACGCGCTGCCTCATCGCCGGCAGCACGGTGTGGGGCGTCTACAACGCCATGCAGGCCGCCGGCGACACGGTGCAGCCGTGGTTCGACGTGACGCTCATCGACGAGGCGTCACAGATGAAGCTGCCCGAGGCGCTCATCGCCTTCAGCGCCGCCAAACCCGACGGCGCGGTCATCCTGGCCGGCGACGACCGCCAGTTGCCGCCCATCATCCACGGCGACTACCCCGACGAGCACGCCCACATGCTGACGTCCGTCTTCGCCTACATGCGCCAGCGCATCGAAGAGCGGGCGCTGGCGGAACCGGGCTTCGACGCGCGGACGATCTTCCAGTTGGAAGAGAACTTCCGCATGAACAAGCCGCTGACCGACTATCCGGCGCGAATGCTCTACGAGGATCGCTTCTTCTCGCAACAGGAGGGCATCCGCATCACCACCGACCCGCCGCTGCCGGCCGACAGCGACGACCCCATCGACTTCATGCTCCACCCCGACCGGCCGGTGGTGCTGGTGCGCTACGCCGCGCCGGCCGGCTTCACCGCCCGCAACCCGCTGGAGGCCGACCTGGCAGCCCGCATCGCCGCGCGGCTGGCGGCAGATCCTGGTCCAGCCCCGGTCGGGGCGGATGAAGGAGGAGGGATGACGGACGCCGGCCTCATCCCCCACCTTCTATTTGCCGCCGATGGCTTCGCCGTCCTCTCGCCCCACCGGGCGCAGAACGCGGCCATCCGCGCCGCGCTGGCCGCTCGCGGCTTCGGCACGGCCGACCGGCCGCTGCCCCTGGTCGATACGGTGGACAAGCTGCAAGGTCAGGAGCGCGACGTGGTGGTGGTGTCCTATGGCGTGGCCGACGAGGAGTACGCCGAGGCCGAGGCCGCCTTCCTGCTCAGCAGCAACCGCTTCAACGTGGCCACCACCCGGCCGCGGCGCAAGCTGATCGTCCTCTGCTCCGACGCCGTGCTCGACGTAGTGCCGCAAGACCGCGACGTGCTGCTGGAGGCGATGATGCTCAAGGAGTTCCGCGGCTTCTGCGACAGCGGGCCGCGAACGTTTGTGTGGGAGACAGAGGAGTTTGGGGCGGTGACGCTGGCGGTGCAGTGGAAGGCGTTTGAGAGAATGGAATCAACGATTAAACAGATTGAAGAGTATCGATCCGCAGATTAGGCAGATTGGGCAGATTTCAGAAATCTCTTCGTATGTTTCTGAAATCTGCCCAATCTGCCTAATCTGCGGATCAGATCTCCTAAGACAGGAGTCCCATGAACAGTGACCGCACGATTCTCGTCCTCGGCGGCGCCGGCCTCGTCGGCTCGCAGATCGTCCGCGAGATCGCCCGCGAACTGGAGCCGGAGCGCATCGTCGTCGCCAGCCTCTACCGCGGCGAGGTGCGCGAATTCCTGCGCGACGCCCGGCGCGAGTTCTGCAACGTCGACTTCGTCGGCGCGTGGGGCGACGTCTTCGTGCGCGACGAGTTCATGGAGGAGAACCGCCGCCGCCTGATGAGCACCCGCGCCCGGCGCGACAGCCTCTACCAGGACCTCTTCGGCGCGCTCGACGACGCCTATGCCCGCTCCGGCCTATCGCAACTCATCCGCCGCTACCGCCCCAACGTCGTCGTCGACTGCATCAACACCGCCACGGCCATCAGCTACCAGGACATCGAGAGCCTCAGCAAGCAGGCCCACGACCTGCTGAACCAACTGGCGCAGATCGTCGATCACCAGGACCTGACCGCTCTCAACGACCTGGGGCGCGAACTGGAGCAGAACGTCAGCGCGCTGCTCATCTCCCAATCGCTGCCGCAACTCATCCGCCACGTGCAGGTCATCCACCGCGCCATGTCGGAAGTGGGCACGCGCCTCTACCTGAAGATCGGCACGACGGGCACGGGCGGCATGGGCCTCAACATCCCCTACACCCACAGCGAAGACCGGCCGAGCTTCAAGCTGATGAGCAAGACGGCCGTCGGCTTCGCCCACACCGGGCTGATGTTCCTGATGGCCCGCACGCCCGACGGCCCCTTGGTGAAGGAGCTAAAGCCGGCGGCGATGATCGGCTACCGGCGCGTGGCCTACAAGTCGGTCAAGCTGCGCGGCCGGCCGCAGATGCGCTACCAGAGCCAGGAGCAGCCGCTCGGCCCGCGCCTGCTGCTGCGCGGCGACGAGAACCAGTACGAACGGCTGGACAAGCTGCACATGGCCGGCGTCGACACCGGCGAAAACGGCTTCTTCGCCCGCGGCGAGTTCGAGACCATCACCCACCCCGACCAGATGGAGTTCATCACCCCGGAGGAGATCGCCCAGCAGGCGCTGCTGGAGATCAAGGGCAGCAACACCGGCTACGACGTCATCGCCGGCATCGACAGCAGCCTGCTCAACCCCAGCTATCGCGCCGGCGTGTTGCGGCAGACGGCGCTCGACAAGCTGGCGCGCATCGAGGAGGAGACGGGCAGCCACAGCGTCGCCCTGGGGCAGCTTGGCCCGCCGCAACTGTCGAAGCTGCTCTACGAGGCCCACCTGCTGAAGCGCAACTACGGCACGCTCGACGCCGTGCTGGCCGCCGCGCCGGAGGAGATCGCCCGGACGCTGTTCGACTACCTGCGCCACGACGAAATCCTGCGCACGACCATCATCTCCATCGGCGTGCCCATCCTGACCCCGGCCGGCGACTGCCTCATCCGCGGCCCGCGCCTCAACATCCCGGAGAGCATCTACCGCGAGATCGACGCCGACCGCGCCCAGATCGACGCCTGGGCGGCCAAGGGCTGGGTTGACCTGCGGCCCGGCAACTTCCGCCTGTGGCAAGAGCGCTTCGAGCGCATGCAGCGCACCAAGCACATGCTCCACACCCGCGGCACGTCGTCGGTGACGATGAAGACCTATCTGCCGGAGACCATCGAGATCGGCGCGGTCGTGGCCTGGCTGTTCAACAACGAAGACGGCGGCCACCGGATCAAGTAAGCTTGACATTTGGCGCGGCTAAGCTAGTATCAGCCTTTAGCAAAGAGCCGAAGTATCCTCGCAGGCAGGTCCAGCGCCTCCACTGGCCCGACGCGCGGTTTGTTCACCTGAGTTTGACCTATGCAAGCATCCAAAGAGTTTACCGGCCTAACCATGCCCGTCTTTTCGGCGTTCGGCTGGGCGGGGGAAGAAAACGCCCTCAAGTACGCCCTGTCGCAGTTACAGTTGTTCATCGAGTCGCTCTACCTTCGTCTGCCGGCCGACGCGCGCGACGACCTGCCGGCGTTTGGCCTGAGCGCCGAGAATCAGAACGTCTATCTGGCCACGGCCGATCCATTTGACAAAGAGGCGTTCATCGCCTTCAATGCCCGGCCGATGAGCCTGGAGGTGCAACTGGGGATGGTCGGCCAGAACCTGCTCTCCAAGGGGCTGGCCGCCGTCAACAAAGACCCCGTTGCCGCCCACCACGTGCTGACCCAGCTCGACCCATCGTGGACGCTGCGCGTGCAACAGATGCAGATCGACGCCGAAGCGGGCGAACGCGCCCACCACCTTGACCTCTACAAAGACAGCGTCAACAACCTCACCGAAGAGCAGGCGCGCGAGATATTCGAGCGCGCTGCCTATCTGACCGAGGAGGACAAGTGGGTGACGCCGGTCTATCTGAGCCTGCGCCTGCCGTCGGAGCGCGTGGCGGCGATGGGCCTGACCGTGCTCGAGATCGCCGCCGAACTGGTTGTGGCCCTCATGCCGACGCTGCGCCTGTTCACCGGGCGCAAACCGAAGAAGGCCCGCGCCGCGCGCACGGCCAAGGCCCGCGCCGCGCGCCCGGCCGAGCCGGTCGAAGAGACCCCCGCCGGCGAGCCGACCATCACCGGCAGCATCAAGGCCATGGCCGACAGCTTCAGCTACGTCGCCGACCTGAAGCCGCTGCACATCCGGCGCGGCTTCATCAATCTGACCCCGGCCCACTGGCCCTTCTTCGCCAGCAGCAGCCGCTCGGAGACGCGCGACGTGACCGTCGTCTTCGGCGGCCGGCAAGACCGCCACAGCAGCGTCTGGCGCTTGCAGCCCGACGACCAGGCGCGGCTGGTGCTCGGCCCCCAGGTGCACGAATGGCTGGAAGAGACGTTCGCCACCAGTGAGTCCATTCGCGTCCTGGCGCGGCGGCTCGACAACGACGAGATTCGCATCACCCTCGAACCGGCCGGCTAGGGCCGCGCCTCCCGGAAACGCTATGGCTCGCACCAAGATCGTCGCCACCATCGGGCCAGGTTCGGCCCACAGCGAAACCATCCGCCGCATGTTGGCCGCGGGCATGACCGTCGCCCGCGTCAACTTCTCCCACGGTGACCACGCCACGCACACCACAACGGTGGAGATGCTGCGCCAGGTCGCCCGCGACGAAGGCAAAGCGCTGGCCATCCTGGGCGACTTGCAGGGGCCGAAGATTCGGCTGGGCACGGTCAAGGCCGGCGGCATGATGCTCTCGCCCGGCGACGAACTAACCCTGACGCCCCACCCCGGCCAGCCGGCCATGATCCACCTGCCCCACCCCGACCTCATCGCCGCCGTGCAGCCGGGCAGCCGCCTGGTCATCGGCGACGGCGAGGTCGAGTTCACCGTGGCCGAGAAGCGCGGCGACACGTTGCGCGTCATCGTCACCGTCGCCGGCCTGCTCGAATCGCGCAAGGGCATCAACGCGCCGGGCACCGACCTGCCCATCTCCTGTCTGTCGGACAAGGACCGCGAAGACCTGGTGCTGATTTGCGACCTGGACTTCGACTACATCGCCCTGTCCTTCGTGCGCACGGCCTACGACGTGGAGGAGTTGCGCTCGCTGATGGCCCACCGCCCGCGTCAGATTCCCATCATCGCCAAGATCGAGAAGAGCGAGGCCATCGACAACCTGATCGCCATTCGCGACGCGGCCGACGGCATGATGGTCGCCCGCGGCGATCTGGGCATCGAGATGCCGCCGCAGGAGCTGCCGCTGCTGCAAAAGCGCATCATCGCCGCCTGCAACGACGTCGGCAAGCCGGTCATCACCGCCACGCAGATGCTGCAATCGATGGTCGAGCACCCACGGCCGACGCGGGCCGAGGCCAGCGACGTGGCCAACGCCATCCTCGACGGCTCCGACGCGGTCATGCTCTCCGGCGAGACGGCCACCGGCAAGTACCCGGTCGAGGCCGTGCTGATGATGAAGCAGATCGCCGAGATCATGGAGCGCGCCTTCCCCTATGACCAGTGGCGGCGCAGCCACCTGGTGCCCCACTTCGAGGGCAACATCACCGAGGCCATCAGCGACGCCAGTTGCGCCATCGCCGAAGAGATCGGCGCGGCGGCCATCGTCAGCACCACGCTCAGCGGCTGGACGGCGCAGCAAGTGGCCCGCTTCCGGCCGCGCAGCCCCATCCTGGCCGTCTCCCCCTCGGCCCACACCCAGCGGCGGCTGGCCCTCGTCTGGGGCGTCGAGACGCTGCTCGTGCCCGACTTCCAGGACACCGACGCCATGCTGGAGCAGACCATCCAGGCCGTGCGCCGCACGGGCTGGAGCCGGGGCGGCGCGTGGTCATCACCGGCGGCGTGCCCTTCGGCAAGTCGGGGCAGACGAACCTCATCAAAGTCCACACCGTTTAGTCAGTTAGGGATTAGGGGTTAGGGATTAGGATGATGAAGTCCCCCCAACCAATCCTAATCCCTAATCCCTATATGTCCTGGCTGACAGCCGACCGCCCGCTCATCATCGGCCACCGCGGGGCCAGCGCCGACGCGCCGGAGAACACGCTGGCCGCCTTCGCCCTGGCGCTGGAGCAGGGGGCCGATGGCGTCGAGTTGGACGTGCAACTGTGCGCCGACGGCGTGCCGGTGGTCATGCACGACGACACCGTGGATCGCACCTGTGACGGCGCCGGCCGCGTCAGCGACCTGACGCTGGCCGAGTTGCAATTGCTGTCCATCGCCGGCGACCACCCCATCCCCACCCTCGATGACGTATTCGCCCTGCTGGGCCGGCGCGCGCTCTACAACGTCGAACTGAAGGCGCTGGGGCTGAGCGACGGTGGGCTGGCGGCGGCCGTGGCCCGCGTCATCGCCGCCCACAACGTGGCCGACCGGGTGCTCATCTCCTCCTTCAGCCCCTTCACCGTCCACGCCGCGCAACGCGCTATGCCCGCCGGCGTGCCCGTGGCCCTGCTGCGCGAGCGCCGGGCCACGCGCCTGGCCCACGCCCTGCTGCGCGCCGCGGCCGACCACCCCCAATACCCCCTGGTAGACGAGGCGCTCATGGCCTGGGCGCGGCGGCGCGGGCTGCGCGTCAACGCCTGGACTGTCGACGACCCGGCCGAAGCGCGCCGCCTCATCCGCCTGGGGGTGCATGGCATCATCACCAACCGGCCGGGGGAGATGAAGAAAGAAACCACTAATAAGGACAGCCATGCGCGTTAAAGTCATTCTCAACCCCTACGCCAACCGCTGGCGGGCCGGGGCGCAGGCCGGAGCCACGGCCGACGCCTTCCGCGCCGCCGGCGTCGACTGCGACCTGACCCCCACCGACGGGCCGCGCCACGGCGACGCCCTGGCCGAAGCGGCGGCCCGCGATGGCTACGACGCCGTTGTCGCCGCCGGGGGGGACGGGACGATCAACGAGGTCATCAACGGCCTGCTGCGCGCCGCCGGCGACGGGCCGACCGTGCCCTTCGGCATCGTGCCGCTGGGCACGGCCAACGACTTCAACCTGATGGCCGGGCTGCCGCCGACCACCGAGGGCGCGGTGCGGGTCATCGCCGCCGGGCGGACGCGGCTCATCGACGCCGGGCAGGTCAACGAGCGCTTCTTCATCAACAACAGCGCCGCGGCGATGGAGCCGATGGTAACGCTGGAGAACATCAAGATGAAGCGCCTGTCGGGCGAGGTGCGCTACATCGTCGCCCTGCTGCGGGCGCTGGTCAAGCTCAAGCCGTGGCAGATGGCCCTGACCTGGGACGGCGGCGGCTACGACGGGCCGGCCTACCTGCTGTCGGTCTGCAACAGCCCGCGCACCGGCGGCTTCATGATGGCCCCCGGCGCGCTGCTCGACGACGGCCTGCTGGATATGGTCTTCGCGCCGCAGGTGTCGAAGGGGCAGGTCATGTCCATCCTGCTCAAGCTGATGCGCGGCGAGCACATCCACCACCCGGCGGTCACGTTTACCCGCGTGACCTCTATCGAACTGACCAGCCGGCCGGGCACACCCCTCCACTCCGACGGCGAAATCTTCGCCGAAGCGGCCGAGGTGGTGCGCTATCGGGTGTTGCCGGGCCGGGTCAGGTTGTTGTCGTGAGTCAGTATTCAGTAGGTCAGTGGGTCAGGGGTCAGCAGAATGGCAGCGCCAACGACCACCACCGCCACCCGACCACTGGCACACCCCCACTCCATGCCCGCCCTCGACCCCCTCCTTGACGACCTTTTCGCCGGCCGGCACGGGGCGCTGCGGGCGGAGTTCGACGGCTGGCTGCGGGGGTCGCGGCGCTTTGCTGCCTTTGCCGAGACCTACCGCGGCAAGATTCGCGCCAAGCTGCGCCACGCGCAGGACGCGGATGGGCTGCGCGACGTGCGCGCCGAACTGGAGGTGGCGGCGCTGCTTCTGGGCGAGGAGCGCTTCGCCATCGAATACGAGAAGTACGCCGCCGCCAAGCAGCGCGGCCCCGACTTCACCGTCACCTTCAAGACCCACACCCCGTTCAACGTTGAGGTGCGCCGCCTGCGCGCTGCCGAGACCGATGCCGACCCAGAGGCGCGCGCCGCCCGGTTGGTCTACGTGCTGGTCGACAAGGTCAAACAGATGCCGCCCAGCTTTGTCAATCTGCTGTGGCTGAGCGCCGAAGGGCAGATCGCCGAAGCCGACGTGCCGGCCGCGGCGACGACGCTGCGCCAGTTGGCCGAGCGCAAGGCCGACGACTTCTTCACCCGCCGCGGCTATGAGAGCGCGGCCGACTTCCTGCGCGCCTACGGGCGCTTGAGCGGCGTCGTCTGGCGCTGGACGGGCCAGCCGGCCGTGTGGCTGAACCCCATTACCCGCCACAAAGCGCCGCCGGAACTCGTCGCCGCCATCCGCCGGCTAAGTATCTGATCCCGCCATTGATTGTTGCTAAAGTCCTATTGCCTGTTGGGCGGGTGTATGCTAGTATCTGCGTACCCTGCTGTGTACGAGAGTGTATCTGGCGTTGAGCCACTTAGTTTTCTACGGGAATTAGTGATACGAAAGAGGGGATGTAGTAGCCGCAAGGCCAGGCAGAGGACCTCGAGACAAAATTCCCACCTGCGCGAGCAGGTTCACACAATAGAGCATTCACGGCATGGCGGGGGCGAAATCATCGCTCATCCCAATTTGTAGCGGCCAGACAACGTTTCACCCCAGGCGCGGTGAAACGTTTTGTTTTGGGCAGCAGCGACGGGGGGCAGGTCAGAGGCGTTCTGACTCCGACCACTGACCTACTGAATACTGATCACCAGTATCAAATCCGCCAGATTCCGCCCAATGGCCTGGCGCGCGCCGGCGACTTCGATAGTCAGCGGGCCAAGGAACGGCGCGACCTCGGCCACTACGACCTCCGCCCCCGGCACCAGCCCCAACCCGGCCAGATAGCGCAGCAGTTCGCTGTTGGAGTCGTCGGGGATGCGCGACACCCGCGCCCGCCCGCCGGCCGGCACGTCCGACAGGGCCGTGGTATCGACCACGGCCATCGAGCCGTCCAGAGCGGGGATGGGATCGCCGTGGGGGTCGAAGATCGGGTAGTTGAGCGCCGCGGCGATGCGCTCCTCCAGCTTCTCGCTGATGACGTGCTCCAGCACGTCGGCCTGCTCGTGTACCTCGTCCCAGCGAAAGCCCAGTGCCTCCATCAGATAGAGTTCCAGCAGCCGGTGGTGGCGAATGACCTCCAGGGCCAGCTTGTCGCCGGCGGGGGTCAGCGTCGCGCCGTAGTGCTTCTCGTAGTTGACCAGCCCCAGCCTGGCCAACCGCTGGAGCATACTGGTGGCCGAGGCGGGCTTGACCAGACGCGCCGCGGCCACGCGCGAGGTGGAAACCGGGCTTTCCTCCTGGGCCAGGGCGTAGATGGTCTTGACGTAGTCCTCGATGGCCTGATGGCTGAGGCTGTCGCGCTGCTGCGATCCACCACGGTCGAGTGAGTCTATCTGGGGCATGGGGGGTAGAGTAGTTGATGTGGGGGCGGGCGTCAAGGGGCGCAGGGGAGCAGGGGACGGGCAGGGGTGCCTTTCTCCACTGCCCCCTGCCCCCGCGCCCTGCGAATCTCAGAACTCGCGCAGTAACGCCACCAGCCCCTGCAAATTCTCCCCCACCTGCGCCAACGGAATGCTCTCGCCGGCGGTGTGGGCCATGTGCTCTTCGCCGGGCGCGTAGCCGACGACGGGCAGGCCGTGGGGGGCGAAGTGGCGGCCGTCGGTGGCGAAGCGGTAGCGGGTCAACTCCGGGGCGCGGCCCATGCCCCGCCCGATGGCCGCCGCCGCCCGCGTTACCAGCGGGCTGTCGGGCGGGGTGTAGAAGCCGGCCAGCAGCGCGTCGGAGCCGGCCAGCGGGGCCAGCCCTTCCGCGTAGGACAGCGAGTGGGGCGCATCCCCGGCCAGCCGGTCGATCAGATCGCGCAGGCTGTTGACGCTCTCCGTGGCCGTGCGGAAGTCGAGCAACACGCGCGTCCAGGCCGGGGTGACGTTGCCGCTGGTCGTATCCACCTTGACGATGGTCGGAGCGACGGACGTGGGACCAAGGATGGGATGGGCCGGCAGCGCGGCCACAGCCGCCTCCAGTTGCATCAGGAAGGCGGCCAGGGCGTAGTTGGGGTTCCGGCCGCGCTCCGGGGCGCTGGCGTGGACGGAGCGGCCGTGGAACGTCAGCCACAGCTCCAGGATGCCGCGATGGCCCAGCGCCAGGGTGTTGCCCGACGGCTCGCCCAGCACGATCAACTCCACCGGGTAGTCGAGGTGCTCGGCCCAGTAGATGGCCCCCGCGCCGCCGACCTCCTCCTGCACCACGCCGCAGAAGACCACGTCGCGCCGCGGCCGTTGGCCCGCCCGCCGCAGCGCCGCCCCGGCGTAGACCTGCGCCGCCAGCGGCCCCTTGATGTCGCACGCGCCGCGGCCGACGAGGCGGTCGCCGGCGATCTCGGCCGCGAAGGGGGGGGTGGGCCACAGCGACGGGTCGCCGGGGTCAACGTGGTCGAGGTGGGTGTTGAGGACGAGGGCCGGCAGGGAGCGATCCGCGCCGTGGAGGCGACCGTAGACGTTGCCGGCCTCGTCGCCCCACACCTCATCATAGCCCAGCGCGCGCAACTCCTCGGCCACCAGCGCCGCCAGCGCCGCCTCCTCGCCGGGCATACTGGGCGTGCGGATGAGGCGTTGGGCAAAGGCGACGCAATCGGCGAGCAATGTGTCCCAGTCCATAGGATTCTCCAGTTTGAAAGAAATCTCACGCCAAGACGCAAAGTACGCCAAGCTTCTTAAGCTTGGCGTACTTTGCGTCTTGGCGTGAGCATCCTCTTCTCTTCTTTGCGCCTTAGCGCCTTGGCGTGAGCGATTTATGATGCCAGCCGGACGATGGCGGCGATGTTGAGCAGCGCCTTGGGCACGAACGACGAGGCCAGCACGTACTCCTGGTCCTTGCTGCCGTCGTCGCTGCGCTCGGAGGAGTGGGCGTTGTCCCCCTCCGGCCCCAGCCCGTCAATCGTCGGCAGCAAATCCCACAGCCAGTTGCCATCGCTCAGCCCGCCGCGCGACTGGAGGGCGACCGTTCCCAGCCCCATTTCCTCGGCCGCCGCCGCCCAAACGTCGAATAACCCCTGCGTCCGCGCGTTACGCGGCCACGGCTGCCAGCGCCCTTCCAGATTGACGCGCACCTGGCAAGGGTAGCCGTCCGTGGCGCTGCGCACGGTGCACAGGTCGCTCAGGGCCAGCATCCGCGCCACGCCGTCCTCGAACACCGCCGGGTCATAGGCGCGCATCTCCACGCTGGCCGCCGCCTGGTGGGGCACGCGGTTGATGACCGTGCCGCCCATGACCGTGCCGACGTTGAAGGTCAGGCCGCGCTCATAGTCGGTCAGGTCGGCCACGGCGCGAATGACGTCGGCCAGTTGGACGATGGCGTTGGCCCCGCGCTTGTGGCTGGCTCCGGCGTGGCTGCCGCGCCCCTCGACCTCGATGTGGTAGCGGGCCATGCCCTTGCGGGCGGCGACGAACTGGTAGCGGCCGTCCTTCACGTCGCCGCCCTCGAACACCAGCGCCGCCCGCGCCCCATCCAGCCGCGCCCGGGCCAGCTCGCCGAAGTCGCGGGCCAGCACCTCCTCGGCGGCGTTGAGCAGAATGAGCCAGTTGACGCCGTCGAACACGTCGGGGAAGAAGCGGCGCAGGCCGTCGAGCACCATGTAGATGAGCACCGTGCCGCCCTTGATGTCCACCGTGCCGGGGCCGTAGATGCGGTCGCCGGCGATGCGGAAGTGAAAGTCGTTGGCCTGCTCCTCGATCTCCGGGTAGACCGTGTCCAGGTGGGAGATGAGGCCGATGGTCGGCGCGCCGCCCGACGCGTGATTCTCCCGAGTCGCGGGCCGGCTCAACAGCAGATGCTTGCCATAGCGAAAGCCCTCGGCCGGCACCGCCTCGGCCTCGAAGCCCAACTCGGCGAAGCGCTCGGCCGTCAGCGTCCCCAGGCGGTTGACCCCGCCGGGGTTGAGGGTGAAGCTGTTGATGAGCACCATCTGGTGCAGCAGGTCAAGATAGGCGGGCCAGTGGTGGGCCAGGTAGGCAGGCAGTTCGGGGTGGGGGGCGGCAGAGTTCATAGAGATAGTTATAGCACCGAAAAGCTACGCTAAAGGTGTGCCGCCCTGAACGGCCAGCCTGATCGCCGGTCCTCTCCCGCTCTGGAGACGTGGCACTCTTCGTCATGAAGATCTTCCGGGCCCGGGGCTTGCATTTTAGAACAACTGTGCTATACTATGTTGTAGATACGCAACAAATGGAACGTTTGCGTAGTTGATGTTATGATTTGCCTTGGCGGCTTAGGGACTCCCGGCCGGTTAGCGCAAGGCACGACTTAAGGAGAAACGCAAATGTATCAAAAACTCGTGATTGTGGGGCGCTTGGGCAAGGACCCGGAGATGCGCTACATGCCTGATGGTACGGCCATGACAAGTTTTAACGTGGCTACCGACCGTCGTTGGACTGATAAGCGACGGGCCAACCAAGGTTCAGGAAACGATGTGGTTCCACGTGGTCTGGGGCTTGGGCGACAGGCGGAAACAGCCAATCAATACCTGAGCAAGGGGCGTATGGTGCTGATCGAAGGGCATCTGCGTCCTGATCCACAAACTGGAGGCCCCAGCGTCTGTACTGCAAGGACAGGCACGCGGGCCATCGTTTTGATATGACAGCGGAGGTGGTTCGCTTCCTGGGCAGCCGCGAAGGTGGTGGTGGCGGCACTAATTTTGAAGACGAACCCGCCCGAGCTTCTGGCGGCGGCGGCAAGCAGGCCGCTCACGAAGAAGACGACATCCCCTTCTAGGGAATAAGCAGAATCTCACGCAAAGACGCAAAGAACGCCAAGCTTAAGAAGCTTTCTTAGCTTGGCGTTCTTTGCGTCTTTGCGTGAGATTACTCTTATTTCTTCACGGCCGTCACTCGCGCGCTGAACAACTGCGCCGGGCCGCTCTCCGGCAGCGAGGCAGCCAGTTCTACCCCCGGCTCGGCCTTGTCCACCACCGACACCTCGCTGAAGCCCGCGGCGCGCATGGCCGCCACGTAGCCGGCTACGTCCTCCGCGCCGCTGATGCAACCGGCCCAGGCCGACAGATCGGCCCGCTCCTCGGGCGCGAAGTGGCCGCGCGTTACCATGTCCGACACCGCCAGCCGCCCGCCCGGCCGCAGGACGCGATACGCCTCGCGGAAGACGGCCGCCTTGTCGGGGCTGAGGTTAATGACGCAGTTGGACAGGATCACGTCCACCGTGTCGCTGGCCACCGGCAGCGCCTCGATGTACCCCTGGCGGAACTCCACGTTGTCCAGCCCCACCTTGGCCCGGTTGCGCTCGGCCTTGGCCAGCATCGCCGGCGTCATGTCCACGCCGATGACGCGCCCCGCCGGCCCCACCTGGCGCGCGGCCATGAAGCAGTCGATGCCGCCGCCGGAGCCGAGGTCGAGCACCGTCTGGCCCGGTTGCAGACCGGCCAGGGTGATCGGGTCGCCGCAGCCCAGCGACAGGTCAGTCACGTCGGCCGGCAGCCAACTGGTGTCGGCGGTGTAGAGATCGCCGTAGAGCGAATCGAGCGTCACGTCAACGGCCGCCGTGTTGCTTGTGCCGCAACAGGCGTCGTCACCGCAACAGGTGCTACTGCCGCTGACGACCGCGGCATAGTGCTCCTGCACCGCCTGGCGCACGGCCTGGCTGTCTACCGGTTGGATAGTGTCCACATTTACGTTCATCTTACGCTCCTCATATTGATGTATATCAATGTATCGACGCAAAAAAAAGCGCCCAGGCTATGTTCAGGCTTCCGCGACGGTTGGGGCGAGTTCGGGCGCGAAGTTACGCATCAGCCGCCCACAGCACACGGCCACCTCGTCCTGATTGAGCGAGTAGAACACCTGCTTGCCCTCGCGCCGCGCGTGCACCAGACCGGCCTCGCGCAGAATGCCCAGATGGTGGGACACAGTCGGCTGGCTGACGTTGCTCATCTCGGCCACAATGTCGTTGACGCACAGCCAGCGGCAACAGAGCAGGCGCATCACGCGCTGCCGGTTCTCATCGGCCATAGCCTTGGCGAAGTCTACTGAGTCTGTCATGGGCTTACATATTGACGTGTGTCAATATATGTTATTATAGCGCCCGCTGTTGGGGTGTCAAGAGGAAGAAAGTTACTAGTTACTAATTACTAGTCTACAGTAACTAGTAACTAGTCACTAGTAACTAGTCACTGTCTATCCGTTGAGCCGATGGTGGATCTCGAGCAGGTCCGACAGGACGGCGTAGCCCGTCTCGACCCGCCCCGCGCCCGGCCCGACGATGGTCACTTCGCCCAGCAGCTTGGTGACGAAGGTCACGGCGTTGGTCGCGCCGGAGATGCCGGCCAGCGGGTGGGTCGCCGGCAGGCGGATGGGGCGCACCGCTGCCTTGACCATGTCGGGCGTGCGCTCCACCCAGGCGACCAGCTTCCACACCTCGCCCACCTGCTGGGCGCGAACGATGTCGCGGGTGGTCAGATTGCCGATGCCCTCGCGCTCGACGTTCTCCAGCTTCAGCGGGATGCCCAGCAGCAGGTTGGTCAGGATGACGATCTTGATCGCCGCGTCGTAGCCGTCCACGTCGGCCGACGGGTTGGCCTCGGCGTAGCCCTTCTTCTGCGCCTCGCGCAGCGCCGCCTCATACGACTCGCCCTCGGCCATGCGCGTCAGGATGTAGTTGGTCGTGCCGTTGAGGATGCCCTGGATGCGCTCGACGCCGGCCGCGGCCAGCAGTTCGCGGCCGACGCGCAGCACCGGCGTGCCGCCCATCACCGTGCCCTCGACGCCCAAATGCACGCCGCGCTCGGCGGCCATCGCCGACAGCTCCGGGTAGAACAGGCCCACCGGCCCCTTGTTGGTGGTGATGACGTGGCGATCCTGAGCGATGGCGGCGCGGATGTAGTCGGTCGCCGGCTGGCCGGTCAGCAGATCGCTGGCGGTCATCTCGATGATCACCTCGGCGTTGCTCTCGCGGATGACCTGTTCGACAGTCCAGCCGGTGTAGGGGGCGGGGATGTCGTCGAGGCGCTGGTTCACGCCACAGTTCTGCAGCAACTGGCCGGGGTCAAGCCCTTCAGGGTTGTAGACGCGCCCCTTGCGGACGGTGTTGACGGCGACGATGCGATAGTCCGCGCCGTGCTGGGCGGCGATAGTCGGGCCGTAGTCGCGCAGGATGGTTGCCAAACCCTGGCCTACGTTGCCAAATCCGATGAGGGCAAGTCGGTAAGTGCGCATATGACGATGGTGTCCTTCTCCGAGATAGGGGAATTGTAGCATACAATTGTTTGCCGTCTTGCCACCGGTCGCCATACACTACAGTTTTTACATTGGTCGCCGTGGCTTAACGACCTGGTAGGCCACGATGGACGACTTGGCAGCCCTCGCCATATACGAGGGGATTGATTCATGACAAACGACATCGCCGCGCGCCTCGGGCGCGTCCTCTGTAGCCTGTTATTGCTATTGGCGGCGCTGGCCGTGGCCCGCCCGGCCCAGGCCCAGCGCACTCCCACGCCGGAGCCGACCCGCCAGACCGGCGTCGAACGCTCTGGCGACAGACGCTTTGGCGTCATCGAGAGCTTTGAAGACCCGGCCGCGGCCGACCGCCTGGGCGCGACCTGGACGCGGGCGCGCTTCCAGTGGGCCGAGGTGCAGCCCGACGGGCCGGCGCAGTGGGAGCCGCCGCTGGACGACGAAGCGCTGGACGCCGAGCTGGCCGCCGGGCGCGAGGTCGTCGGCCTGCTCATCGGCATCCCCGATTGGGCGCGCGACCGGCGGGGGCTGCCGCGCGGTCTATCGCTGCCGGCCGGCGACCCCGACAACACCTGGGGCGTCTTCGTGGCCGAGGCCGTCGGCCGCTACGCCGGGCGCATCGACCGCTGGATTATCTGGAACGAGCCGGACATCGACGACCCCGACGCGCCCGGCCACACCTGGGATGGCGACATCGAGCAGTTCGCCCAGTTGCAGCGCGTGGCCTATCTGGCGGCCAAAGAGGCCAACCCCGACGCCGTCATCCACCTGGGGGCGTTCACCTACTTCTGGGACCCCGGCTACTTCGACCGCTTCCTCGACGTGCTGGCCGCCGACCCGGACGCCGCAGCCAACGACTTCTACTTCGACGCGGCCACGGCCCACCTCTACTTCCAGCCCAACGCCGTCTACAACGTCCTCTACGCCTTCCGGCAGGTCATGGCCGACCACGGCCTGGACAAGCCGATCTGGCTGGTGGAGACCAACGCGCCGCCGATGAACGACCCTTACTGGGTGGTGCCCAACTGGACGCTGGCCGTGTCGCTGGGCGAGCAGGCGGCGTTCATTCCCCAGGCGTTGGCCGCGGCCCTCAGCGCCGGGGCGGAGCGCGTGGCCGTCTACAAGCTGAAGGACACGGCCGGCGACCGCGTCGCCAACCCGGAGCCGTTCGGCCTGATGCGCTGGGACGAGAGCCGCCGCCCGGCCTTCGACACTTACCGCGTGGCCATCCGTCTGCTGGGCGACGTGACTGCCGCCGAGCGCCAGCGCTGGGACGCGGTGGGGCAGGTGCGGCTGACGCAGCCGGGCCAGACGACAACGGTGCTATTCGCCCGCCTACCCGACAGCCAGACGGTGCGCGTGCCGGCCACGGCCGACACGGCCGAATGGGTGAGCATGTGGGGCGGGCGCGAGGAGATCGAGGCCGAGGACGGCTATTTCACCGTCGAACTACCCGGCGCGCTGTGCCGGCAGACCATCGCCGACTACTGCATGATCGGCGGCACGACCTACTATCTCATCCAGGAGAACGCCCCGGCGCGCGCGGCCCAACTGGCGGCCACGCGCGACGCCGCGGCCACCCGCGCGGCCGTACCCACCGGCCGCGCGGCCACCCGCCAGGCGGCTTCCACGGCGACAGCGTTGGCCCCGGAGCCGACGGCCACGCCGCGCCCCTCAGCCACGGCGACGGCTGCCCCCTCAGCGACGGCGACAGTCGCGGCTACGACTACCGCCGTTGTCGCCACATTGCCGCCGACGGCCACCGCGACGCCAACCTCTGCTGCGGCCGCGGACGGCGTTGCTATCCCGCCGCCGTCCACCCTGGACACGCCGCCGGCGCAGTGGAGCGTGGGCGACAACGCCGGACTGATTCTGATCGGTCTGGGTCTCTTGCTGGCGGCGGGGTTAGTGGGGCGGCGGTTGGTTGGACGGCGCGCCCAATAAAAAAGGGGCGCGGCCGACTGGCCGCGCCCCTAAGTAAAGCGAGTCTGGAAGATCACCCATTCGGCTCGATGACGAAGCGAATGGCGGTGCGCTCCTGGGCATCGATGTCGACGTCGACAAACGAGGGGACGCAGGTGATGTGAACGCCTTCCTCAGCCAGGTAGCCTTTGGCAATGACGATGGCCTTCACCGCCTGGTTGACGGCGCCGGCGCCAATGGCCTGCACTTCGGCGTGCTGAGACTCGCGCATGACGCCGGCAATGGCGCCGGCGACGGCCGCCGTGCGAGAGCGGGCCGATACCTTGATGATGTTCACGGGTTTCGATGTACCTCCATTGCTCGTGTGCGTTGTTTGTAGGCCCAACATGTTTCCCATCTTTGTCTACTCCATTGGTTGTTAATCTACGCCGATGATAGGATACCATTGAAGCGAGGTAGCTTCTTAAGTATTTCTGTCCGATTCCAGCCGGTGAAATGACGGCTTCATTTTAGGGAGCGCGATCGATTGACTGAGAGAGAAAACCGCCCATCCGACACGGCATCTACGGATAGTGGCCGCAGTCGCGTCTTTCGCGCCGCGGGGTTGGTGGCGGCGCTGGCGCTGCTGAGCCGCGTGCTGGGCCTGGGGCGCGAGATCGTTGTGCGCCAGTACCTGGGCGTTACAACGCTGGAAGCCACGGCCTTCGACATCGCCAGCCGCTTCCCGGAGGCGATCTTCCTCATCGTCGCCGGCGGAGCCATCGGCTCGGCTTTCATCCCCACCTTCGCCGCCTATCTGGGGCGCGACGACGAGGCGGGTAGCTGGCGGCTGTTCTCGGCCGTCGTCAATCTGGTCACAGTGGCCACGACGCTCATCTCCGTCCTGGTGATGATCTTCGCCGCGCCGTTCGTCACCTTCTTCTACGCCGACAACATCGCCCAGCAGCCGGCGCTGCTGCCGCTGACGGTGGCCCTGATGCGCGTCATGCTCCTGTCGCCGATCATCTTCGGCGTCAGCGGTATCATCATGGCCGCGCTGAACGCCCGGCAGCACTTCCTGTTGCCGGCCCTGGCCCCGTCGGTCTACAACGTCGGCATCATCGCCGGCGGCGTGGCCGGGGCGATGATGGGCGGCGGCGCGCCCTCGGCCACGGCCTGGGGGCTGACGTGGGGCACGGTCGCCGGCGCGCTGGGGCATCTGCTGGTGCAACTGCCCGGCCTGCGCGGCCAGCGCGCCCACTATAGCCCGCTGCTGACGTTGCGCGATCCCGGCGTGCGCCAGGTGTTGCGCCTGATGGCCCCGCGCGTGCTGGGGCTATCGTTCAGCGAGGTCAACAAGTTCGTCATTCTTTTCCTGACCGGGACGATGATCCTGGGCACGCTGCCGGCGCTCAACGCCGCCTTTCGTATCCTCATCATGCCGCAGGGCATTCTGGGGCAGGCGCTGGGCATTGCCGCCTTTCCGACGCTGGCCGCGCTGGCCGCCCGCGCCGCCCACCGCGAGATGCGGGCCATCCTGGCCGACTCGCTGCGGCTGGTGCTCTTCCTGGGGCTGCCGGCGACGGTGCTGCTGGCGCTGCTGGCCGAGCCGTACGTGACCGTCCTCTACGAGCGCGGCCTGTTCGACGCCGAGGCGACGGCGCTGGTGGCCGCGGCGCTGCGCTTCTACGCCGTCGGGCTGGTGGCCCTGACGGCGCTGGAGGTGGTGGCGCGCGGCTTCTACGCCCTGAGCGACACGTTGACGCCGGTGCTGGCCGGGGGGGTGCAAATCGCCGTCATGTGGGGGCTGAGCCTGTGGTTCCGCGATGCGGTCTTCCCGGCGTTGGGCTGGCGGCCGTTGGGCGGGCTGGCGCTGGGCTTCAGTCTGTCGAACGTGCTGGAGGTCGGCGTGCTGTTGTGGCTGTTGCGGCGGCGGCTGGGCGGGCTGGAGGGGCGGGCGCTGCTGTCGGGCACGGCGCGCATGGGCGTGGCGGCGGCGGTCATGGGCGCGGCCATCGTTGGCGCGCTGGCGGTGTTGCGGGCAAGCGCGGTGTGGGCGCGGGCGCTGGTCGGGTCGGCCGCGGGTGGGTTGGCCTATCTAGCGGTTTGCTGGCTGCTGCGGGTGGAGGAGTTGCGGCAGGTGGTGGGGATGGTGATGCGACGGGTGAGAAGACCCTCTCCCTAACCCTCTCCCAGGGGGCGAGGGGGCGAGGGGACAAGACGAGAGGGAACAAAAAACCGGCCTGTTGGCCGGTAGGGTGGAGCGGGAATGGAAGTGCGGGGGTTAGTTGCCCGCGGCGGCAGCGGCGTCGTTCATGTTAGCTGCGGCCTGGCCCAGCAGTTCACCGTTGACCCAGATTTCCAGCGAGTAGCGCCCTTCCTGGAACCCCTCTTCGGGGCTGAGGAAGATGTAGCCGGGGCCGTCGTCGCCATAGGCCCACAGTTCGTTGCCGCCATCGATCACCTGGCCGTTGTGCCGCCACACCCAGGCCCACTCCAGCCCGTCAACCATGTCGTCATAGGAGAAGGTGGCGTAGAGAGTGTAGAAGCCTTCGCCGAACACGTCGGTGGGGCTAATGGCTTCGTATTCGTCGGTGACGGCGTTGGAGAGGGTGACGTCGCCCAGTTCGGTGGTGGGCAATAGTTCGGCCTGGGGGTCAAAGCGGTCGTAGGCGGCGGGGAGTTCGGGCGACAGGGCGGCGGCCGAGTCGCTGTTGAGCAGGAAGTTGGCCACGCCGCCGCTCTGGGCCGAGGCCATGTCGGCCTGCTCAGCCGCCAGTTCGGCCGTCGAGGGCTGGCTGAATAGCTCCTGGATGTCGGCCGAGACCGGCTTGGCGTCGGTGATGAGGGCCATGCGCAGCGTGCCGTCGGCCGGACTCCGCCAACCATAGAAGCCCACCCCGGCCGCCAACATGACCAGCACCAAACAGATAGACAGATAGGACTGCATCCGCTTGGCAGCTTGCTGGCGCATGAAAAAATAGGGCGACCGCTTGGTGGCCCGCCACAGCTTTACTGACAGCAGTAATGCTATCGTGGCGAACACCAGCAGCAACCCTAGTAGCCAGGGAAGTATCGTACCGGACAGCAACAGGTTGAGACTACTCAAACAATTCCTCTTCCAGATTCGTCCATATTATAAGTAGCCGCGCGGCAGATAGCAAGGGTTGGGTAGATCGGCCACGGCCCTTCAGGCAGATGTGCCCCCAAAATGCCGCCGTTTTGACCCAAACCAGAGAGGCCAGATAAGAGCCAGATGAGTTGCTTGACGTTGAAATGGGTTATTTGCGGTGGAGAAGGGGCGATGGCGAGGCCACAGACTTGCCCTGACAACCCCTAGGCAATGGTCGAAACAGGCCCGCTGGTCGCCCATCTATCCGGTCGTCTAGCCTCCGGTGGTGGCCAGGGCAAACGGCCGAAACTCCGTCTCGTCCAGGAAAAGGCGGATCGTTTCGCCCAGGGTCAATTCGCCGCGGCGGACGCTATCGCCATAGATAGCCCGCCAGCGGGTGCGCGCGTCGCGGGCAGCGCGGAACTCGACCAGGGCCATCTCCGCTTCCGGCCCGGCTTCGGCCAGGAAGCCGGAGTCGAAGAAGTCGCGCTCGGCCGCGGCGCGGTCGTAGGCCACGCGGACGATCTCCGCCCGCCAGCCGCGCCGCCGCTCCCAGGTGACGCGGCCATAGGACGCCCGGCCGTCGCCATCGCCGGGCAGGCCGATGGAGCCGGTGTTGACGACCTGCGTGCCGTCGAGCAGCCGTTGGTGGGGCACGTGGGTGTGGGCGGTCAGGAAGACGGCCGCGCCGGGGACGATCTTGCGCCGCGCTTCGTCGTCGCTGGTGAAGGGATAGATTCCGGCGCGGTTGCCCAGCGGCGAGGCGTGCATGGCCACCAGGCGCGAGCCGTCGGGCGCGGCCCACTGCCAGCGCTCCGGCAGCGCGGCCATCGCCATCGCCGCGGCCGGGTCATCCAGCTGGCGGTAAGTCCACTCGCTGAGGCGGATGAGGTCATAGGCCGGGCCGTGGCGCGGGCCGGCATACTCCAGCCACTCGGCGACATACTCCTCGTGGTTGCCGCGCAGGAGAACCCAGCCGTCGGCCGCGGCCCGTTGCCGCACCGCCTCCCAACAGGCGACGTTGCTCGGCCCGCTGTTGACCACGTCGCCGTTGACCAGGACGAGGTCAGGCCGCCAGGCGTCCACATCGGCCATCGTGGCCGCCAGCGCCGGCCAGTTGGCGTGGATGTCGGAGAGGACGGCGAGCTTCATGGGAGTTAGGGATTAGGGGGTTGGGATTAGGAAGGATTAGGAAGGCACCCTAATCCCTAATCCCTAGCCCCTGTCTTCTACTCTTGCCACCACGGCTTGCGCTTCTCCAAAAACGCGCTCATCCCTTCGCGCCCCTCGTCGCTGGCGCGGCGGCGGGCGATGGTCTCGGCGGTGTAATCGCGGGTGCTCTCCTTGGGGCGAAAGGCGACGGTGTGGATCAGTTCCTTGACCGTCGTCTGCGCGCCGGGCGCGGCCTGGAGCAGTTGGCCCACGCGCTCGGCCACGGCCGCGTCCAGCTCCTCCTCGGCCACGACGTGGTGGACGAGGCCGATGGCCTGGGCGCGGCGGGCGTCGAAGCGCTCGCCGGTCAGAAACAGCTCGCGGGCCGCGCCGGGGCCGATCTTGGCCAGCACGAAGGGGGAGATGACGGCCGGGACGATGCCCAGCCGCGCCTCGCTGAAGGCGAACACGGCCCGCTCGACGGCCACGACGATGTCGCAACAACTGACCAGGCCGACGCCGCCGCCGATGGCCGGGCCGTTGACGCGGCCGACGACCGGCTGGGGGCAGCGGTCGATGGCCAGCATCAGGTCGAAGATGGCCCGGCCGTCGGCCACGTTCTGGTCGAAGGTGAAGTCGGCCGCGGCGCGCATGGCCGCCAGGTCGGCCCCGGCGCAGAAGGAACGGCCGCGGCCGGTCAGCACGACGACGCGCACGTCGTCGCGCCGGGGCAGGTCGGTGAACAACTCGGTCAGGGCGACGACGATGGCCGGGCTGAGGGCGTTGTGCAGGTCGGGGCGGTTGAGGCTGACGGTCAGGACGTTGCCCGACAACTCTGGGATGATGGTGTCGTGGGGGTCGCTCATGGGTAGTCCTTATAACGTAGGGGCGGGTCTCAGACCCGCCCCTACAACAACAATGTCGACTATCATAGGGGCGGGTCTCAGACCCGCCCCTACAACAACAATGTCGACTATCATAGGGGCGGGTCTCAGACCCGCCCCTACAACAACAATGTCGACTATCGTAGGGGCGGGTCTCAGACCCGCCCCCACCAGACGTGAACGTGCTAAATCGTCTAATCGGCCGCCGCCGGGCGCGGGTTGGGCAGCGGCTGCTGCGGCGCGGGCGGCAGACCGGCGGCCGGCGCGGCCGTAGGCGGGGCGACGGGCGCGGGAACCTGCCCGTTGCTGGGCTGAAGCTCGTTCATCAGCTTCTCGAACGCCGCCCGGTCGAGCGTCTCCACGTCGATGAGCGTCGTCGCCAGATGGACCATGCGGTCGCGGTTCTGGTCGATGATGGTGCGGGCGCGGTTGTAATTCTCTTCCAGCAGGCGCTTCACTTCGGCGTCAATCGTCTGCGCCGCTTCCTCGCTGTAGTCGCGCCCGCTACCAAACCAGCCCATCTCCCGGCCGACGAACGGGCTGCCGGAGCCGCCGCCGTAGGTGGGCAGCCCCAGCCGGTCGGACATGCCGTACTCCATGACCATCGCCCGCGCCAGGCGGGTGGCCTGCTGCAAGTCGGCCGCCGCGCCGGTGGTCACGCGGCCGAAGAAGTGCTCCTCGGCCGCCCGCCCGCCCAGGGCCATGGCGATCTGGTCCTCGAAGAACTCGCGGCTGTGGACGGCGCGGTCTTCGGGCAGGGACATGACAAAGCCGCCGGCCCGCCCACGGGGGACGATGGTGATCTTCTGCACCGGGTCGGTGTTGGTCAGGTAGAAGCTGACGACGGCGTGACCCGCCTCATGGTAGGCCACAGTCATCTTGTCGTCCTCGCTCATCACGCGACTCTGGCGCTCCGGCCCCATGACGACGCGGTCGAAAGCGTCCTGGAACTCCAGCAGGCCGATGGTGCGCTTGCTGCGCCGCGCGGCGAAGATGGCCGCCTCGTTGATCAGGTTCTCCAGGTCGGCCCCGGAGAAGCCGGCCGTCAGGCGCGAAATCTCCTTAAAGATAACGTCGCTGGCGATGGGCTTGCCGCGAGCGTGGACGGCCAGAATCTTCTCGCGCCCGGCGACGTCGGGCAAATCGACGAACACCTTGCGGTCGAAGCGGCCGGGGCGCAGCAGGGCCGGGTCGAGGATGTCGGCCCGGTTGGTGGCGGCGATGACGATGACGTTGGTCTCGTTGTCGAAGCCGTCCATCTCGACCAGAATCTGGTTGAGCGTCTGCTCGCGCTCGTCGTGGCCGCCGCCCAGCCCCGCGCCGCGCTGGCGGCCGACGGCGTCGATCTCGTCGACAAAGACGATGGAGGGCGCGGCCTGCTTGGCCTTCTCGAACAGGTCGCGGACGCGGCTGGCGCCGACGCCGACGAACATCTCCACGAACTCCGAGCCGGAGATGTGGAAGAAGGGCACGCCCGCCTCGCCGGCCACGGCGCGGGCCAACAGCGTCTTGCCCGTGCCCGGCGGCCCGACCATCAGCACGCCCTTGGGGATGCGCGCGCCGACCTGGACGAACTTCTCCGGCTCGCGCAGGAACTGGACGACCTCGGCCAGCTCCAGCTTGGCCTCTTCCACGCCGGCCACGTCGTCAAAGGTGACGGTCGGCCGGTTGGCGTCGGTCAGGTTGCGCGCCCGGCTGCGGCCGAAGCCGAAGATGTTGTTGCCGCCGCCGCCCTGCATCTGCCGGAAGCCGCGGGTGAAGAACCACAGCAGCAGCAGCACCGGGCCGACGGTGAAGGCCAGGCTGAGCAGCGTGTTCCACATCGAGTTGTCCTGGACGACCAGGTTATCGTTGAGGTCTTCGGCGGTGATGCCGTAGTACTGGAAGGTCTCGATCAGGCTGTCGGAGGTGGACTTGACCGCGCCGAAGCTGCGGCCGTCGTCCAGCGTGACCTGTATCCGGTCGCCGCTGACGACCAGTTGCTCGACCTTGTCTTCGCGGATGAAGTCGGCGATCTCCTGGAGGGTGATCTGCTCCGGGCCGCTGAAACGGCCGCTGAGCCACAGTTGCAGCCCCAGGATCACGGCAAAGATAGTCAGAATCCAGACCCAGGTGGGGATATTGGGGCGATTCTCGTTCGGTTGTTCGTCCATATCGCACTACTCCCGCCAGAGCAACCGACTATTGACCGGGTTAAGGTGCTGGCTCAGGCGACGCGAGCGGCCAGTCGGTTGTGTTATAGTCATACCATCAGTGGGATCGCGCAACGCGCGATCCCGTATAGTTAAAGCTTACCAAATTTCTATTGGATGGGTATTAGCGTTTAACAATTGATTATCTTGGAACCTGCCACTTCCGGCAGCGTGGCGATAAGCGTATCCCGAACGGCGTAGGCGTCTTGGCCGGCGGCCGACAGGCCCAGCAGCGTCGCGCCGACGACGGGCAGGGTGCGCAGCCGGACGAGCCGGGCGCGGGGGGCGTGGCGCAGCACGACGGCGGCCATCGCCTCGCTCAGCCGCGGCCCGCCGTCGAAGATGCTGCCCGACTGGACGACCTCCACGGCTTCGTCCTGCAATTCCAATTGGCGGATGACGGCCACGGCCAGCCAGCCCAACTCCTCGCCCGCCCAGTGCACGATGCCGGCGGCCACGTCGTCCCCCGCCACGGCGGCGCGAAAGACCTCGATGGCCAATTCGCCGCGCAGATGGTAGCGGTCGAACGACAGCCCCTCCATCAAATCCATCGCGTCGCGCGCGCCCGTGGCCGCCAGATAGATGCCGGTCAGGACCGTTGGCGGGCCGCGGCGAATCCAGGCGTGGTTGACCGCCTGCAGGCCGCGGGCGACGATCTCGGCCGCGCCGCCATACTCGCCGAAGGGCGCGCCGTTGCCGACGATACGCCCCTCGCGCCCGGCGCGGTCGCGGCCGCGGCAGTTGTTGGATGATCCGGCGGTGACGTTGACCCCCCAGCCGGCCGTCGTGCCCGCCAGCAGGCCGTTGATGGCGTCGTTGACCAACTCGAACGGGCAGCCCAGGCCGAGGGTGGCGATAGCCTCCAGGTGCGGCGGGCGGTCGGCCGGCCAGTCGTGGCCGGCCACGCCGAAGCCCGCCCCGGCGATATCGGCCGCGCCCACCCCGGCCATCCGCGCCGCGGCGGCGAAGGCATCGGCCATCGCCCGCGCCAGGCCGTCGTAGCCGACGGTCTGGTAGTTGCCCGCCCCGGCTGCGCCGAAGCCGCGGCAGCGCCCCGCCGCGTCGGCGATGAGGGCGTGGGTTTTGCTGGAGCCGACGTCGAGGCCTAGATAGTAGGGGGACATGGTTAGGGATTAGGGATTAGGGATTAGGCAGGGGGGCGGAGGAAGAGCCCTCTTCCCTGTCCCTCCCCTGGCCCCTGGAACCTTGTTGACGCATCAATTCGCGCAAAGGCCTGTAGCCGATGACCTGAATGCCGCCGGCGCGCAGGAAGTCGCGGATGTCGCGGCTGATGAACGCTTCGTAGTTAGCCACGCGGCTGGGCCAGTCGGGGGCGATGGCCCGCAGTTCGGGTGTGTCCACCGCCGGGTGCATCAGGAAGTGGCTGACGCCGGGCGGCAGGGCGCTCAGCTTGTGTTTGGCCAGGGCGATCTGGTCGGCCGGGTCGTCGAGCGGCAGGTAGTCGATGGCGTCGAGCAGGGGGAAGCCGTTCTCCTCCAGGGCGCGGACGGTGGCGGCGAACTGCCCGGCCGTGGCCGCGTCGTCGGCGATGCCCTGGGCCAGGAACTGCTCGGCCGTCAGGCGCGGGATCAGCCCCGGCAGGCGGTAGCCCATCAGCGTTTGCAGGTAGCCGCCGATAAAGCGCGGGTGGGTGATGGTTCCCATGTGGGTGTCGAGGTGGGTCACGTCAAGTCCGGCGGCCAGGGCTTGCTCCACCTGAGCCACGATCTCGGCCTGCACCGCCGCCGGGTTGGCCGCGGCCCACGTGCCCGTCTCGCGGGCGTGGAAGTAGCCGTCGGCGTCCATCAGCCCCGTGGCCCGGTCGCGGGTGCTGACCGGCCCCCAGCGGTAGCCGTCCCACTCGGCGTTGACCGTGCCGTGGACGCCCAGGTCGACTTCGGGGTGGCCGCGCGCCCAGGCGGCCGTGGCCGGGAACCACGGGCAAGGGGTCATCACCGCGCCGCTGGAGATCGTCCCCGCGTCCCACAGGTCGGCGAAAGCCTGCAAGGAGGCGTGGCACATGCCGACGTCGTCGACGTGGATGATGACGACGCGATCATTGTCCGAGAAACCAAGTTTCTTGAGCAAGGGGTTGGGGGTCATAGGCTCCTGGTGTGGCAAGTGGCGAGTGGCGCTGTGGACTCGTCACTCGTCACTCGTCACTCGTCACTCGAACTGCGGCAGCCACTGCCGATTCGTCATCAGCATATCGTCCAGCACGGCCGCCACGCGGTCGGCGGCCGGGCCGAGCGGGTGGGCCAGCAACGCCTGGTGGGCGGCGCGGCGGTCGCCGTGGACGGCGGCCTCGACGGTCAGCAGTTCGTACATCTTCACCTGGGCCAACAGCCCGAACACGGCCGGCGGCAGCGGCGCGGCCGGCAACGGGTGGACGCCCGCCCGGTCGACGCGCGCCGGCAGTTCCAGCACCCAGTCGGCCGGCCACTCGGCCACCGCGCCATTGTTGCGCGTGTTGACCACGTGCACCTCGCCGCGGTCGTTGGCGTGGCTGTCGATGAGTTGCGTCGCCAGCGTCGAGTAGTAGGCCCCGCCGCGCTTCATCAGGTCGGCCGGCGGCGCGGTCAGGGCCGGGTCGGCGTACTGGCGCAGCAGGTCGTCCTCGATGGCCATCACCTGCTCGGCCCGCGACGGCGGCCACTGCGCCTGCTCGGCCAGCTTGTGGGCGGTGTAGTAAAAGTATTGCAGATAGTAGTTGGGGATCATGCCCAGCGTCGCCAGCGTGTCAGCGTCCCACTCCGGCTGCGACTCGGTTCGGGCGCGCTCCACGGCCGCGGCCATGATGCTCGGCCACAACTCCTCGCCATCGACCGTGAAGCCGCGATGCCAGGTCAGGTGGTTGAGGCCCAGCGTGTTCAGCCGCGCCCGCTCCGGTTCCACCCGCCGGCCGGTCAGCCGCTCCAGCTCATCCAGCAGGCGCATGTGGGCGGTGATGCCCACGTTGCAGACGCCGACGGCCGGCACGTCGGGCGCGTAGCGGCTCAGCGCCTCGGTCACCAGCCCGGCCGGATTGGTGAAGTTGGCCAGCAGCGCGCCGGGGGCGGTGGCGCGGATGTCGGCGGCGATGTCGAGCAGCACGGGAATGGTGCGCAGCGCCTTGGCCATGCCGCCGACGCCGGTCGTCTCCTGGCCGATGAGGCCGTGGCGCTGGCCCAGGTACTCGTCGCCGCGCCGGGCGGGCATCATGCCGACGCGAAACTGGGTGACGACGTAGCTCGCGCCGGCGATGGCCGCCCGCCGGTCGTCGCTGAGCACGACGCGGAACGGCGCGCCGGCCGCGGCGGCCATGCGTTGGGCGAAGCCGCCGACGACAGCCAGCCGTGCCGGGTCGATGTCCATCAGCCACAACTCGCGCAGCGCCAGCCGGTTGGCGCGGGCCAGAAAGCCGTTGACCAGTTCCGGGGTATAGGTGGAGCCGCCGCCGATGACTGCGATTTTCATAGAGAATGCTCCCGTAGCGCGTTGCCTGAAGGATAGCACGGCTGGCCGGTGCATCCCACTTTCTGGAGTGGTTGCACCTTGGGGGGGCAGCCAGAACGTGCGACGCACGGCGGGTGCATCCCACTCTCTGGAGTGGGTTGCGGGGCAGCCGGGAGAGGGGCCTTTCCGAACGTGCGACGCACTCAAGAAAGTGCGACGCACGAAGGGCGGGGGCGACGGACGGGTGCGCCGCGCGGGCGGGCGGGTTATAGTTGGGGCCAGCTATGGACCTCAACTCAATCCGCGACACCGCTATAGCCATCGCCCGCGAGGCGGGGGCCTTGCTGCTCGACGGCTTCGGCCGCGAGAAGCAGATCGAAACCAAAAGCTCGGCCGTCGACTTCGTCACCCAGTTCGACCGCGCGGCCGAGACGCTCATCACCGACCGGCTGCGCGCCGCCTTTCCCGGCCACGGCCTGTTGGGCGAAGAGGGCACCGACGAGACCGGCGACCAGCCCTACACCTGGATCATCGACCCGCTGGACGGAACCAGCAACTACGCCCACGGCTTCCCCGTCTTCTGCGTCTCGCTGGCCCTCTACGAGGGGCAGCGCCCGCTGGTCGGCGTCATCTATGACCCGACGCGCGACGAGTGCTTCAGCGCCGCCGCCGGGCAAGGGGCGACCGTCAGCGGCCCGGCCGGCGCGCGCCCGCTGCGCGTCAGCGCCGCGGCCGAGCTGGTCGGCAGCCTGCTGGCCACCGGCTTTCCCTATGACGTCCACACCAGCCCACTGGACAACGGCGCTTACGTGGCCCGCTTCATCAAGCGCGCCTTCGGGCTGCGGCGGGCCGGTTCGGCGGCGCTGGACATGGCCTACGTCGCCGCCGGGCGGCTCGATGGCTACTGGGAGTTCAAGGTCAACGCCTGGGACATCGCCGCCGGCATCCTGCTGGTGCAGGAGGCGGGCGGCTGCGTGACCCTCATCGACGGCCGCCCCCTCGGCTTCGCCCGCCAGATGCACGTCGTGGCCAGCAATGGGGTGGTTCATGAGGCGATGCTGCGGGTAATACGAGAAGTAGGTCAGTAGGTCAGTAAGTCAGTAGGTCAGTGCGTCAGACTGACCTACTGACCTACTGACCTACTGACAAACTGGCCTACTGACCATGCTACCGACCGGCTTCAAAGTCCCAACCGACACCATCACCCGCATCTGGCGCACCTTCACCGAGACGGGGCGCATCGGCGCGGAGGACGCCGCGCTGATCGATCCGGCGGTGGTGCGCTCGTGGCGGCGCTGCATCGTTCGCGCCAATCCGCTGGCCGAGTTCCGGCCGTCGCCGATCAACCCTACCGCTCTGGCGTCCATCGTCCGCGGCCAGCAAGAGCTGATCACCATCGCCACGCCCTTCATCGAGGACATCTACCAGTTCACCGAAAGCAGTGACTACGCCATCGTGCTGACCGACGGCGCGGGCTGCATCCTGGCCACCGGCGGCGACGCCCACGCCCTGGGCAAAGCCGGCGCGCTGGGCTTCCGCGAGGGAACGTACTGGTCGGAGGGCACGGCGGGCACGAACGCGCTGGGCCTGGTGTTGCAAGAGGCGACGGCCGTCCAGATCGTCGGCGCGGAGCACTACTTCCGCGTGTTGCACGGCATCGTCACCGCCGGCGCGCCCATCCACGACGTGCGCGGCCGGATCATCGGCGTGTTGGGCATGGTCGGCTCGGTCGAGACGGCCACGTCCCACACCCTGGCCCTGGTCATGGCCGCGGCGCGGGCCGTCGGCAACCAGTTGCAGGCCAACTGGTCGCTGGAAGAGGCCAACCAGCACCTGAGCGAGGTCAACACCATCGTCGGGGCGATCACCGAGGGGGTCATCGTCTGGGACCAGCAGGGCGAGATTCGCCAGGTGAACGCCCAGGCGGGCGAGATGTTGCAGATCAACGCCCGCGCCGCCGTCGGCCGGGCGCTGGCCGACGTGCTGGCCCTGCCGGGCGAGGTGCGCGAAGCCATCGAGCAGGGGGATGAGCTGGCCGACGTGGAACTGACCCTGCCCACGGCCGGCGGCGGGGTGCGCTGTATGCTGACCCTGCGGCCGATCTATGAGGCCGGGCCGCTGCCGGTCAGCTATGTCGCCCTGCTCAGCCCCATCGAGCACGTGCGCCAGATCGCCCAGCAGCAGTACGGGGCGCAGACGACGCTGACCATCGAGGACGTGCAGGCCGACTCGGCCGCCATGCGCCGCGTCGTGCGCCAGGCGCGGACGGCGGCGCGCGGGCTGGCCCCGGTGCTGGTGCGCGGCGAGGGTGGGGTGGGCAAGAACCTGCTGGCCCGCGCCATCCACAACGACGGGCCGCGCGCCGGGCGGCCGTTCGTCGACATCAACTGCCAGGCCATCCCCCACGAACTGATGCCGCGCGAGATACTGGGCCACGAGCAGGACACCAACACCCGCGGCCAGCCGAGCAAGTTCGAGCTGGCCGAGGGGGGCACGCTGCTGCTGGACCAGATCGAGAACCTGTCGCTGGAGCTTCAGGCGGCGCTGCTGCACGTCATCGAGACGCGCCACGTGACGCGGCTGGGCGGCTCGACGCCCATCCCGGTCGATGCGCGCATCATCGCCACGACGACGGCCAACCTGGAAGACCTGGTGGCCCAGGGCAGCTTCCTGTCGCACCTCTACTATCGCTTCGGCGTCTTCAAGATCGACGTGCCGGCCCTGCGCGAGCGGGTGGAGGACATCCCCCTGCTGGCCGAGCGCTTCCTGGCCCGGCAGACGGCGCGCGAGAGCCGGGCGATGTGGATCGAGGACGAGGCCGTGGTGAGCCTGTCGCGCTACCCGTGGCCGGGCAACGTGCGCGAGCTGGAGAGCGTGCTGGAGCGGGCCATGAGCCAGTGCCGCGACGGAGTCATTCGCCCGGCCGATTTGCCGGAGGCGGTGCGCGACGGCCGCGTACTGAGCGGCCACTATCCGCTGGCCCGACCGGTCATCTCCGTCGGCGAGGCGGAGCGCGAGGCCATCCTGCGCGCCGGCTGGGCCTGCCACGGGCGGGTGACGGAGATGGCCCGGCTGCTGGGCATCGGGCGGTCGACGCTGTGGCGGAAGATGAAGGCGCTTGATATTGAGCCGGAGACGTTCAGGTAAATCCCCGCTGCATGCAACCGATAGTTTCATTATGAAACACTGTCGCCGGGCGCACGTTTCGTATTGAAACATTTTCACCCCACTGCTTGACCTCCACTCATCTCCCTCTTATCATGTAACTTAGTGTGTTTTGCACAATGCTGCTGCCTGCACTGTGGTCATACTGTCTAAACGCATGACCCCACGAAGTCCGTTACTGCTGTCTTGTCCTGCTTATGCGCGGCTTGTCGTTGGCTTGCCGGTGCGGCCCGCTTCGGGCTGCCCGACCGTCAAGCGCCCGGCCGGCTAATGGACGAGGAGGTTAGCTTATCGAGTCAGTGAACCCACCGTTTTCCCCGCGACTTCAACAGAAACGTTGATCCCACATTTCATAAACGTTTGCCGTTTCTGAATCACATTTTGAGCTAAGGAGAAAACAATGACTAGTCCATTTGTCGGCGAACTTATCGGCACCATGCTGCTCATCCTGTTGGGCGATGGCGTGGTAGCCAACGTTGTCCTGGGCAAGACCAAGGGCAACAGCGGCGGCTGGATCGTCATCACCACGGCCTGGGCCTTGGCCGTCTTCGTCGGCGCTTATGCGTCGGCCGTCGTCAGCGGCGCGCACCTGAACCCGGCCGTCACCATCGGCCTGGCTGTCGGTGGCGGCTTCAGTTGGGGCGACGTGCCCATGTACATCATCGCCCAGATGATCGGCGCCTTCATCGGCGCCGTCCTCGTCTGGCTGGCCTACTTCCAGCACTGGGGCGCGACGCCCGACCCGGGCGCCAAGCTGGCCGTCTTCTCGACCGGCCCGGCCATCCGCAACACGGTCTGGAACCTGGTGACCGAAATCATCGGCACGTTCGTCCTGATGTTCGGCATCCTGGCCATTCGCGGCACGGTGATGGATCCCGACGGCACGGCCACGGCCGTCAACATGGGCGCGCTGGGCATCATCCCGGTGGCCTTCCTGGTGTGGGCCATCGGCCTGTCGCTGGGCGGCCCCACGGGTTACGCCATCAACCCCGCCCGTGACCTCGGCCCGCGCATCGCCCACTTCCTTCTGCCCATCCCCGGCAAGGGCAGCTCCGACTGGGGCTACTCCTGGATTCCGGTCGTCGGCCCCATCATCGGCGCCGTCATCGCCGGCGTGCTGTGGAACGTCCTCGGCTGGGGCGCTCTCTAGTCCTCCTTATTCCGGCACGAAGCTCCCCGCCCGGCGCGGGGAGCTTCAACCGACCCGCAGCCATCAGGAGAACCCATGAAAAAACTGATCAATGCCGTTCCCGACGTGGTCAAGGAGCAACTGGAGGGCATGGCCGCCGCCCACCCTGACCTGATCAAAGTGCACTACGAGCCGGACTACGTCTACCGCGCCGACGCGCCGGTGGCCGGCAAGGTGGCCATCATCTCCGGCGGCGGCAGCGGCCACGAGCCGATGCACGGCGGCTTCGTCGGCATGGGCATGCTCGACGCGGCCTGCCCCGGCGCGGTCTTCACCTCGCCCACGCCCGACCAGATGTATGAGGCCGCCCAGGCCGTCAACAGTGGCGCGGGCGTCCTCTTCCTGGTCAAGAACTACACCGGCGACGTGCTCAACTTCGAGATGGCCGCCGATATGGCTTACGCCGAGGGTATCCCCGTCCAGAACATCCTCATCGACGACGACGTGGCCGTGAAGGACAGCCTCTACACCGCCGGGCGGCGCGGCGTCGGCACGACCGTCCTGGTCGAGAAGATCGTCGGCGCGGCGGCCGAGGCCGGCTACAACCTGGAGCAGTGCGCCGACCTGGCCCGCAAGGCCAACAGCTACGGCCGCAGCATGGGCATGGCCCTGACCTCCTGCACCGTGCCCGCCGCCGGCAAGCCCATCTTCGAGATGGGCGATGATGAGATGGAGTTCGGCATCGGCATCCACGGCGAGCCGGGCCAGAAGCGCATGAAGCTGATTCCGGCCGACGAGCTCACCGACATGATGGCCAAGGAGATCATCCACGACAAGGCCTATAGCCGCACCGTCCGCGAACTGGTGGACGGCCAGTGGGTGGACAAGGAACTGGTCGACGAGCCGTTCAAGCGCGGCGACAAGGTCATCGCCTTCGTCAACAGCATGGGCGGCACGCCCGTGTCGGAGCTATACGCCGTCTATCGCAAGCTGGCCGAGGTCTGCGCCGCCGAGGGCATCGAGATCGTCCGCAACCTGATCGGCCCCTACATCACCTCGCTGGAGATGGCCGGCATGTCCATCACCCTGCTGAAGGCCGACGACGAGATCCTCAAGTTCTGGGACGCGCCGGTGAAGACGCCGGGGTTGCGTTGGGGAGTCTGAAGAAGTTGATAGTTGTCAGTAGCAGAATATTCAGTATGCTGCATTGTGCTACTGACAACTGACAACTAACAACTGACAACTGAGAGAGGCACGCATGAGCACAGTGACCAAAGAGCAAGTCGTTCGCTGGCTGGAGGCGACGGCGGCCGTGCTGGCAGCGAACAAGGGCTATCTGACCGATCTCGACTCGGCCATCGGCGACGCCGACCACGGCACCAACATGGATCGCGGCTTCAAGAAAGTGATGGAGAAGCTGCCGACGGTGGCCGACAAGGACATCGGCAACATCCTGAAGACGGTGGGGATGACCCTCATCTCCAGCGTCGGCGGGGCCAGCGGCCCGCTCTATGGCACGTTCTACATGCGCGGCGGCATGGCCGCCGATGCCAAGGAAGAGTTAGACGCCGGCGACCTGATCAACGTCCTGCAAGGCGCGGTCGACGGCATTATCCAGCGCGGTCGCGCCCAGCCGGGCGACAAGACCATGGTCGACGCCCTGCTGCCGGCGTTGGCCGCGCTGAAGCAGGCCGTGGCCGACGGCCAGGAGTTGCCGGCCGCCGTGGCCGCAGCCGTGGCCGCCGCCGAGCAGGGCATGAAGGACACCATCCCGCTGCAAGCCCGCAAGGGCCGCGCCAGCTATCTCGGCGAGCGCAGCATCGGCCATCAGGACCCCGGCGCCACGTCGTCGCACCTGATCCTGAATGCGCTGCTGGGAGTGCTGTGAAGATGAGTTGGGTTACAGTTGCGCGGTCGGTCGTTGGTCGCCACGATGGCAACCAACGACCAACGACCACTGGCAACTGACTACTGACAACTGCCAACTGACAACTGATTTCGCAAGGAGAACACAAGCAATGGCTGATTACGTAGCTGCCGTAGACCAGGGTACGACCAGTACCCGTTGCATGATCTTCAACCACCACGGGCTGCCGGTCGGCATGCACCAGTTGGAACACAAGCAGATCTATCCCCAGGCCGGCTGGGTCGAGCACGACGCGATGGAGATCTGGGCGCGCACCCAGGACGTGATCAAGGGCGCGTTGAAGGCCGCCAAGATCACTGCCAATGACATCGCCGCCGTCGGCATCACCAACCAGCGCGAGACGACGGTCGTCTGGGACAAGAAGACGGGCAAGCCCTACTACAATGCCATCGTCTGGCAGGACACGCGCACCGACAAGCTCATCAAGCAGTTCGAAGGCAACGTCGGCCAGGGGCGCTTCCGCGACAAGGTCGGCCTGCCGCTGGCGACCTACTTCTCCGGCCCCAAGGTGCGCTGGATTCTGGACAACGTGCCCGAAGCCAAGGCCGCCGCCGAGCGTGGCGATGCCGTCTTCGGCAACATCGACACCTGGGTCATCTGGTGGCTGACCGGCGGCCCCAACGGCGGCGTCCACATCACCGACGTCACCAACGCCAGCCGCACGATGTTGATGAACCTCAAGACGCTCGACTGGGACAAAGAGGTCGCCGACATCATGGGCGTGCCCCTCAGCATGTTGCCCAAGATCATGCCCTCCTCGGCCGTCTATGGCCACACCAAGGCCGACGGCCCGTTCGGCGGGCGCATCCCCGTCTCCGGCGACCTGGGCGACCAGCAGGCGGCGACGGTCGGCCAGGCGGCCCTCAGCCCCGGCGAGGCCAAGAACACCTATGGCACCGGCTGCTTCATGATCATGAACACCGGCACGGAGATCGTCCCGTCGAAGAACGGCCTGCTGACGACCCTGTGCTACAAGTTCGGCGACAAGCCGGCCGTCTACGCTCTGGAAGGCTCCATCGCCATCACCGGCGCGCTCGTCCAGTGGCTGCGCGACAACCTGAAGTTCTTCGATTACAGCAAGCACATCGAGGACTACGCCATGCAGGTGGAGGACAACGGCGGCGTCTACTTCGTGCCCGCCTTCTCCGGCCTGTTCGCCCCCTACTGGAAGTCCGACGCCCGCGGGGCCATCGTCGGCCTGACCCGCTACGTCAACAAGGGCCACATCGCCCGCGCCGCGCTGGAGGCCACCGCCTACCAGACCCGCGAGGTGCTGGACGCCATGAACGCCGACTCCGGCGTGCCGTTGACCGCCCTGAAGGTCGATGGCGGCATGGTCTACAACGACACCCTGATGCAGTTCCAGGCTGACGTGCTCGGCGTGCCGGTCATCCGGCCGCAGGTGGCGGAGACGACGGCCCTCGGCGCGGCCTATGCCGCCGGTCTGGCCGTCGGCTTCTGGCAGAACGAGGACGACATCCGCAACAACTGGGCCATGGCCAAGACCTGGACCCCGGACCCGGACAGCAAGGCCTCGACCGAGAACTATCGGATGTGGAAGAAGGCCGTCACCCGGACGTTCGACTGGGTTGAGTAGTCGTTAGACGCGAGGGATTCAACGCAAAGACGCAAAGACGCCAGGACGCCAGGGGAAAAAACTCTTTGCGTCTTTGCGTCTTAGCGCCTTTGCGTTGAATTCTTGATTGCAACGGTAGCGAGGGAGAGATGGGGCCATTTCATGCGGTAATCATCGGCGGCGGCGGCACGGGGGCGGCCGTGGCCCACGACCTGACCCTGCGCGGGATGAAGGTCACGCTGATCGAGCGCGGCGAACTGACGTCGGGCACGACCGGCCGCCACCACGGCCTGCTCCACAGCGGCGCGCGCTACGCCGTGAAGGACAAGGAGTCGGCCGTGGAGTGTATCGAGGAGAACACCATCCTGCGCCGCATCGCCCCCGGCTCATTTGAACTCAACGATGGCCTGTTCGTAGCCATTACCGATGAAGAAGTAGCCTATAGCAGTGAATTTATCGAGTCTTGTCAGGAGTGCGGCATTCCCGTGCGCCGGCTGACCCACACCGAGGTGCTGGCCCGCGAGCCGAACGTCAACCCGGCCATCAAGCTAGGCGTCCAGGTTCCCGACGCGACAATGGACGCCATGCGCATGCCCCTGCGCTTCTTCGCCACGGCCAAACACAACGGCGCGACCATCAAGCCCTACACCGAGGTGGTCGACTTCGTGCGCCGTGGCAACGCCGTCAGCGCCATCCGCGTGCGCGACCATACTTCTAATAAAGAATACGAGATCGGCGGCGACATTTTCATCAACGCCGGCGGGGCGTGGAGCGGGCGCATCGGGGCGATGGTCGGCGTCGACGTGCCCATCCGGCCGTCGCCGGGCGTCATGCTGGCCGTCTATGGCCGCCTGTCGAACATGGTCATCAACCGGCTGCACGCCAGCGGCGACGGCGACATCATCGTGCCCCAGCGCGCCCTGTCGGTCATCGGCACCAGCTCGTGGGTCGTGGAAGACCCCGACAATCTGGGGCTGCCCGAAGACCACATCCAGATGATGATTCACTTCGGCTCAGAGCTGATCCCCGCCGTGCGCACGGCCAAGTTCCGCGCCGCCTGGTCGGCCGCCCGGCCGCTCATCGGCCCGCGCGGGGCCGACACCGGCCGCGAACTGAGCCGCACCTTCAAGTGCTTCGACCACATTGACGAGAACGTCGAGGGGTTCGTGACCATCACCGGCGGCAAGGCGACCACCCTGCGCGGCATGGCCGAGACGACGGCCAACGTCGTCTGCGCCAAGCTGGGGCTGGCGAAGCCCTGCCAGACGCGGGAGTTCGTGCTGCTGCCGCACACGGCGTACTATGTCTGACCGCTGACGGCCGACCGCGGACCGCCGCTAGGGAGTGTATGGTCTGGTGATCGGCGTGTTCTCGGTTCTAAGGTCTTTTGGCGGTCGGTCGTCAGCGGTCGGCAGTCAATTCAGAGGTATCACTATGGTGGAACGCGACATCGATTTCAAGGTCTTTCGCTATAAGCAGGGCGGGGCCGCGCCGGCCTACCAGACGTTCCGCGTGCGCTGCGACGAGAACACCACCGTGCTGGTCGCCCTGCAAGACATCCGGCGCGACCAGGACGGCACGCTCATCATGCGCCACTCCTGCCACCACGCCAGTTGCGGCACGTGCGGGATGCGCATCAACGGCCGCGAGGAGCTGGGCTGTGTCGTCAAGGTGTTCGACCTGAACACGTCCACCGTCGTGGTCGAGCCGATGCGCAACATGCCGGTCATCAGCGACCTGGTAGTGGACATGGGGCCGTTCTACGACCGCTTCAACTCGGCCGGGATGCCGCTGATGCGCGAGAGCGAGTTCCTCGATGAGGCCGACGTGGCCGAGGGGCTTGAGGCCTACATGCGCTGCGAGAACTGCATCGAGTGCAACCTGTGCGTCTCGGCCTGCCCCATCATGGGCACCGACCCGACCTACCTCGGCCCGGCGGCGCTGGCCGCGGCCTGGCGCGTGGTCGAGGAGCCGCGCGGGCTGGACGCCAAGCCGCTGCTCGACTGGGTGGACAGCCAGAACGGCTGCTGGCGCTGCCACGTGGCCTACGAGTGCAACGAGGCCTGCCCGTCGGGCGTCTTCCCCGGCGACAAGATCATGTCGCTGCGCCGCGAATTGACCAAGCGGAAGTTCCGCAGACTCTTTGGAAGATAGTGACGAGTGACGAGCGACGAGTGACGAGCGCTCTGAACTCGTCACTCGTCACTAGAGAGAGGATTTATGGACGACATCCAACCCACCACCGACCCGGTGCGGCCGAAAGCGCCGCTGCGCTCCTGGTTCGACGTGCGCGGGCGCAGCATGAGCACGCTGGCCTTCGCCCTCAACCGCCTGACGGCCGTCGGCCTGACCATCTACCTGTTCCTGCATCTGTCCGTGCTCAGCCTGCTGGTGCGCGGGCCGGAGAGTTGGGATAGCTTCGTGGCCCTGGCCAAGCACCCGCTCTTCCTGTTGCTCGACGTGGTGTTGCTGTTCGGCGTAGTCTACCACATGGCCAACGGCATCCGCGTGGCTCTGGTCGGCATGGGCGTCGGCCACGCGCGGCACAAGACGCTGTTCTACGTGCTGGTCGGCATCGCCCTGGTGTTGTTCGTCGTCGGCGCGGTGCTCATCTTTACCGGATAGGAGTTATTCTATGCAAAGCACAATGTCGCGGCGCACGCTGGAGGAGATGGCCACCCGGCGCGACCGCTCCGGCTCGCTCTGGTTGGTGCAGGCCTTCTCCGGCCTGTTCCTGGTATTTATCCTCGGCGCGCACATGATCGCCCATCACTTCATTGTCGAGGGCGGATTGCGTAACTACCAGCAGGTGCTCGAATACGTCGCCAATCCGGTCGTGTTCGTCATCGAGGTCTTGTTCGTCATCCTGGGCGTCGTCCACGCCCTGCTGGGCGTGCGGGCGATCATCATTGACCTGCGGCCGAGCGCCGGCACGTTGCGGCTGGTCAACTGGGGCCTGGTCTTCTTCGGCGCGGTGGCCATCGGCTACGGCTTGTGGCTGGCCGTGGCGTTGCAACGGTTGGCCGGCTAGAGCGTTATGGCTAAGAAAAACACCACTCCGCCCCCGCCCGCCGGCCGCCCACCCAACTGGCGCTGGTACTGGATTCGCACGGCGCTGATCACCGTGCTGATGTTCATCTTCGTCGTCTATTTCATGCTGCCGCGCGTCGGCAACGCTGCCTACCTGTGGGCCGGCGGCTTTGCGCTGGCTATTCTGGGTTACTTCGTCATTAGTTATTACTTTTTGCGGCGGTAGCGGTGGACAGTATTTAGTAGGACAGTATTCAGTAGGACAGTAGGACAGTAGGACAGTAGGTCAGTAAGTCAGTGGGGACCTGCACCCCACTGCCACTGTTCAAAGTGAAACCATGATCGACTGGGAGGGGACGTGGGCGGCCTACGACGAGGACACCTACGCCGCGGCCCTGGCGCTTGTGCCGCCGGGCGCGGTCGTGCTCGACATCGGCGCCGGCGATTTGCGCTTCGCCCGGCGGCTGGCGGCGCGGGCGCGGCTGGTCTACGCCGTCGAGCGGCGGCCGGAGTTGCTAGTCGGGGGCGCGCCGGGCAACGTGCGCCTGGTCTGCGCCGATGCCCGCGACTGGCCTTTCCCGCCCGGCCTCGACGCCGCCGTGCTGCTGATGCGCCACTGCGCCCACTTCGCCCTCTACCGGCGCAAGCTGGTCGCCGCGGGCTGCCGGTGGCTGATCACCAACGCCCGTTGGGGCATGGGCGTCGAGGGCATCGATCTGGCGCGGCCGGTGCGCGCCTACGACGACCTGGCGCTGGGCTGGTACGCCTGTCGCTGTGGGGCGACGGGCTTTCGGGCCGGGCCGCCGGCGGCGCTGACGGCGGCGGTGCTGGACACAGTTCACGAAGTCGATCGTTGTCCGGGGTGCAATGATGGTCGGTCTGGTATTCGTTTCGCATAGCGCAAAGTTGGCCGAGGGCGTGCGCGAGTTGGCCGAGCAGATGACGCAGGGGGCGGTGCGTATGGCCGCCGCCGGCGGCATTGACGACCCCGACAACCCCATCGGCACCGACGCCATGAAGGTGCTGGCGGCCATTGAGTCCGTCTACAGCGACGACGGCGTGGTGGTGCTGATGGACCTGGGCAGCGCCCTGCTGAGCGCCGAGATGGCCCTGGAGTTTCTGGCCGACGAGCAGCGGCCGAAGGTCTTCCTCTGCCCCGCGCCACTGGTCGAGGGCGCGCTGGCCGCGGCGGTGCAGGCCTCTGTCGGCGCATCGGCGGCGCAGGTGATGGCCGAGGCGGAGAGTGCGTTGGGGGTCAAGATCGAGCACATGGGTGGCGCGCCGGCTCTTGCGCCTGAAGCGCAGGGGAGCAGGGGAGCGGGGGAGCAGGGGCCAGAGCAGGAGATCGTGTTGACCGTGCGCAATCGGCTGGGGCTGCACGCCCGGCCGGCGGCGCGCTTTGTCAGCACGGCCGGCCGCTTTGCCGCCGACGTGCACCTCGTTCGCGAAGGCCGCCGCGCCAACGCCAAGAGCATCAACCAGGTGGCGACGTTGGGCGTGCGCCAGGGGGACGCCATCACCGTCCGCGCCGCCGGCCCCGACGCCGCCGCCGCCCTGGCCGCCCTGCAAGCGCTGGCCGATGATAACTTTGGTGATAGGGAAGAGGCGCAGGGGAGCAGGGGAGCGGGGGAGCGGGGGAGCGGGGGAGAACGCACCGCGACTGACCTACTCACCACTGACCTACTGAATACTGACCCACTGACAACTGACCTCCTGAAAGGCATCCCCGCTTCCCCCGGCGTGGCTGTCGGCCCGGTGGCGCTCTACCGGCCGCGGCCGCCACAAGTCGTCGCCCGGCTCATTGAGGACACCGCCGGCGAGTGGCGGCGCTTGCAGGACGCCGTGGCCGTGGCCCGCGACGAGATCGCCGCCCTCCACCGCCGCGCCGTGGCCCAGGTCGGGGCGGACGAGGCGGCCATTTTCGAGGCCCACCTGCTGTTCCTGCAAGACCCGCTGCTGGTCGAGGCCACCCGCGACCGCATCTACGCCGAGAAGGTCAACGCCGAAGCCGCCTGGCAGCAAGAGACAGCGGCGATGGCCGCCACCTACCGCGACATGGCCGACGACTACATGCGCGCCCGCGCCGCCGACGTGGAGGACGTGGCCCAGCGCGTGCTGCGCGGCCTGATGGGCGTCCAGCCGCCGTCGCTCGACTTCGCCGCCCCGGCCATCCTCATCGCCGCCGATCTGACGCCGTCGGACACGGCCCGCCTCGACCGGACGCGCGTGCTGGCCGTCTGCACCGAGTTGGGCGGGGCCACGGCCCACAGCGCCATTCTGGCCCGCGCGCTGGGCATCCCGGCCGTGGTCGGGCTGGGCCACGCCGTGTGGCAGGTGGCCGAGGGGCAGCGCGTGGCCGTCGATGGCCACGCCGGGCTGCTCTGGCGGCGGCCGGACGAGGCCCAGGTGGCGGAGCTAACGGCGCGGCGCGCGGCCTGGCTCGATGGCCAGCGCCGGGCCAAGGCCGCCGGACAGGGCGCAGCCGTCACCCCCGACGGCCGCCGGGTGGAGATCGCCGCCAACGTCGGCAGTCCCAACGATGTGGCCCCGGCGCTGGAGTTCGGCGCGGAGGGTGTCGGCCTGTTCCGCACCGAGTTCCTGTTCATGGATCGGACGACCGCGCCCAGCGAGGAGGAGCAGTTCGAGGCCTATCGCCGCGCGGCGCGGGCCGCCGGCGGCCGGCCGCTCATCATCCGCACCCTCGATGTGGGCGGCGACAAGCCGCTGCCCTACCTCGACCTGGGCGACGAGGCCAACCCGTTCCTCGGCTGGCGGGCCATCCGCTTCTGCCTGGAGCGGCCGGACGTGTTCATGCCCCAACTGCGGGCCATCCTGCGCGCCTCGGCCCCGGAGGACGGGCCGCGCCACGTCAAGCTGATGCTGCCGATGATCGGTGCGCCGGCCGAAGTGCGCGCCGCGCGGGCCATGCTGGCCGCGGCGCAGGCAGAGTTGCGCGCCGCGGGCGTGCCCTTCGATGAGGGCCTGGAAGTGGGCATCATGATCGAAGTGCCCTCGGCCGTGGCCGTGGCCGACCAGTTGGCGCGCCAGGTGGACTTCTTCAGCATCGGCACCAACGACCTGACCCAGTACGTCATGGCCGCCGACCGGGGCAACGCCCGCGTGGCCGAACTGGCCAGCGCCCTGCAGCCGGCCGTGCTGCGGATGGTGCGCGACGCCGCCACGGCCGCCCATGCCGCCGGCATCTGGATCGGCATGTGCGGCGAACTGGCCGGCAATCCCCTGGCCGCGCCGGTGCTGGTCGGCCTGGGGCTGGACGAGTTGAGCATGAGCGCCCCGGCCATCCCGGCCGTCAAAGAGGCGGTGCGCCGCTTCCCCTTGGCCGAAGCCCAGCGCATCGCCGCCGAAGCGCTGGCCCTGGACTCGGCCGAGGCCGTGGCCCACTTCCTGCAACAGGCCGCGGCTGGGGAGAAATAATCCGCAGATTGGGCAGATTGGGCAGATTATCCCAGAAGACCTCATGCAAAGAGCGTAAAGAACGCCAAGAAGACTCTTTCTTGGCGTTCTTTGCGTCCTTAGCGATCTTTGCGTGAGGTTCCTAAATCTGCCCAATCTGCTAAATCTGCGGATCATTCGATCTTCCATCGTTTCCTGCTAATGTACACTTATGCAACTGGAGCCTTTGCAATACCTGCTCGTCGCCCTGGCCGCTGTGGCCGCCGGGGCCATCAACGCGCTGGCCGGCGGCGGCACGCTCATCACCTTCCCGGCCCTGACGGCGATGGGCATCCCCGCCGTGGCCGCCAACGTCACCAACACTGTCGCCCTGCTGCCCGGCTATCTGGGGGCGACGTTCGCCCAGAAAGAGGAAGTGTTGTCGCAGCGGCGGCGGCTGTGGCTGCTGCTACCGGCGGCGCTGGGCGGGTTGGTCGGCGGCTTTTTGCTGTTGCGCACCGACGAGAAGCTCTTTCGCCAGTTGGTGCCCTTCCTGATTCTGCTGGCCTCGCTGCTGCTGGCGGTGCAGGAGCCGTTGAAGCGGTGGCTGATGGGGAGAGTGGCTAAAGCGCAGGGGGGAGAAGACCCTCTCCCTAACCCTCCCCCGAGGGGGGAGGGAACCAGAGACCCTCTCCCAAAGGGCGAGGGGGTGGTCTCCCCTGCCTCTTTCAATGAGGCGTGGGCAGCATTGCCGGTGTTCCTGGCCGCTGTCTATGGCGGCTACTTCGGCGCGGGGCTGAGCGTCATCGTCCTGGCCGTGCTGGCCCTGGTGATCGACGACACGCTGACGCGGCTGAACGGGCTGAAGCAGATGGTGGGCTTTGTGACCAACCTGACGGCGGCGCTGTTCTTCGTCTTCTCCGGGCGGGTCATCTGGTCGGTGGCGGCGGTGATGGCCGTCGGCGCGCTGATCGGCGGGGCGCTGGGTGGGCGGCTGGCCGGGCGCGTGCCGCCGGCGACGCTGCGGCGGGTGGTAGTCATTATCGGTGTAGCTGTGGCCATTATCTACTTTGTGCGGGGGTAGTTGTTAGCATCTCCCCATGTGGCACAGGTTTCTTAACCTGTGGCTTGAAGCTGCACGAAAGACACCGCTGCCGTGAGCGCGGGGAGCGCACAGGATAAGAATCCTGTGCTACATATTATACCCACGGCACATTGTGAACCCCTGGCCCCGTGTGTTACCTTGAAGCTGGGCCGCCGGCGCACCCTAGCCCGGCCGCCCAGGAATGGTAACAACGATGGCATCCCTCGATAAGGAATCAATTGAACAACTGGCCCGCGGCGCGCTGGATGCGTTGCGGGGCGACCGCAAAGACGATAGCCCGCTGGACGAGGCCGCCGACGGCGTGCGCCAGCAGATCGAGCGGGTCGTAGACTCTCTCCAAAAGGAGTACGGCCAGACGCGCCAGACCGCCCGCGGCGAGATCGACGGCTTTCTCAACGACCTGAAGGGCATCGATCCCGCCCTGCCGGCTATTGTGGCCGACGCGGCCAACGAGATGACCGGCCGCAAGGGGCATCGCGGACTGGCCCTGCTGGGCGTGGTCGTGGCCCTGATCATCGGCGCGGCGACGCTGCTCTGGCTGCGCAGCCCGGACACCTATCGCCAATTGCTTGACGCGGTCAACCGGGCCACACGGGAGTAAGTGAGATCATGAAGCGCGTTCGCCCCTTTGTCTTGCCCGCTCGGCAGCCAACTGACGCCCATTCGGCAACCGCCGGCCGCAAGATCGGCTCCTCCACGGGGCGTATTGGACTGAGCGACATCGTCTTCGTCAGTGGCGATAGCGTGCGTGTCTGCCGGGTCGAGACGGCCGGCGATACGTTGCTGGATGCTCCCTTGCCCCTGTCGCTGTGTCACGACACCGTTGGTGACGCGGCCGGTCTGGTGGAAGGCGTCCAGGTGACGCAGGTGGGTGGCGTGCTGATGTTGCGCGTGGAGTAGGCCATACCGGCGGCTGTATCACTGATTTGTACCCACGGCACATTGAGAACCACGGCTCCACAACGTATAGTGTCAACATCGTAAACATCTGTACTGGTTAGGTAAACCCGATGCGCCATTCGGCGGCATCGTTTCCGGGAGAAGGACGGCAGGCTGACAAGAGGAGAGTGTGTATGAATGACGATATTTTGGGCGGTATGTGGAAGCAGTTGAAAGGCCAAGTGAAGCAGCAGTGGGGCAAGTTGACGGACGATGATCTGGAGCAGATCAGCGGCCATAAGGACGAAGTGATTGGCCTGGTGCAAGAGCGGTATGGCTGGGAGCGCGAAAAGGCGGAGATGGAAGTCAACGACTTTTTCGACCGCAACAGCAACCGCAGCGCGTAAGTACCGTAACGTTTATTTTGGATCCGCTATACCCGAACCCTTCCCCGATTCGCCCGGGGAAGGGTTTCCGGTTGTATAGGGACGCGGAGCATTGATGCCGGCCGCCGATAAATCCGGCCGGACACGAGGAGGACGGCCCATGACGCCACCCAGCGACGTATTGGCCCAACAAAATGGGGTGGTCATTCGCACCCACGAACTGACCAAGCGCTTCGACGACGACGTTGTCGTTGACCGCGTCACAATGGCGATCCCGCGCGGCTCGATCTTCGGCTTCATCGGCCCCAGCGGCTGCGGCAAGACGACGACCATGCGCCTGATGCTGGGCATCTACGCCGCCACTGGCGGCGTGGTCGAGGTGCTGGGCCGCTCGCCCGACCACTTCACCACCGCCGACCGCCAGCGCATCGGCTACATGCCCCAGGTGTTCGTCATGTACCCCGATCTGACGGTGTGGGAAAACGTCAACTTCGCCGCCTCGCTCTACGGCGTGCCGTTGCGCCGCCACGACCGGCTGCGCGCCCTGCTCGACCTGGTGGAGTTGACCGGCCACGAGGGCAAGCGCGCCCGCAACATCTCCGGCGGCATGCGCCAGCGCCTCAGCCTGGCCGCGGCCCTCGTCCACGACCCGGAACTCATCTTCCTCGACGAGCCGACGGCGGGCATCGACCCGATCTTGCGCAGCAAGTTCTGGGGCCACTTCGGCCAGTTGAAGGAGCAGGGGCGCACGCTGTTCGTCACGACGCAGTACGTCGGCGAGGCGGCCTACTGCGACTACGTGGGCGTCATGGCCGACGGGCGGCTGCTGATGGTCGATACGCCCGACGGGCTGCGCAGCCGGGCGCTGGGCGGCCACGTACTGCGCATCAAGCCGGAGCGGCTGCTCGACTACAACCAGTTGACCGAGTTGCGCGCCGCGCCGTTTGTGCGCGAACGACAGGTGACGGTCAACCCCGACCTGTCGCTGCAACTGGTCGTGGACGACGCCGGCACGGCCCTGCCGGCGGTGATGAGCTGGATGGATGAGCGCGGCGTGACTGTGACCGAAGCCGGCGAATATAGTCCCGCCTTCGATGAGGTCTTCGTCATGCTGCTGGAGCAGGAAGCGGCGCGGCAAGCGGGAGGCGTCCATGCGTAGCATCGTTCAATACTTCATTCGCATCTTCGCCTTCGTGCGCAAGGAGATTCTCAACGTCCTGCGCCAGCCGCGGCTGGTCGTGTCGCTCATCCTGGGGCCGTTTCTGATCCTGTTGCTGTTCGGCATCGGCTATCGCGAGCAGATCCGGCCGCTGCGCACGCTGTTCGTCGTGCCCGACGAAAGCCCCATGCGCCCCAGCGTGGAGGACTATGCCACGCGACTGGGCGCGCAGATCGACCCACAGGGCGTCATCGCCGACGCGGCCGAGGCCGACCGGCGGCTGCGTCAGCGCGAGGTGGATCTGGTCGTCGTCGTGCCGCCCGACCCGATGACACAACTGGGCAACAACGAGCAGGCCACCTTCCAGCTCTACCACTACGAGATCGACCCCTACGAGCAGACCTACGTCGAGATTCTGGGGCGCAACTACATCGAGGAGATCAACCGCCAGGTGTTGCTGACCGCCGCCGACCAGGGCAAGGTCGAGGCGCGCGCCCTGCAGGAGCGCATCGCCACGGCGCGGCAGGCGGCGACGACGACGCGCCTGGCGCTGGAAGCCGGCGACGATGCCGCGGCCACGACCGCCGCCGGGCAACTCGACAGCGAACTGGGCCTGCTGGCCGTGGCCGCCGGCTCCGGCCTGGCGCTGCTGTCGGGCGTCGAAAACACGCTGGGCCAGGAGACGTTGCCGGCGCGGCTGCAAGGGATGCAGGTGAGCGCGGCGACGCTGGGCGACAGCGCCACGCCGGCCGGCGAGCGCGCGGCCACGGCGGCGGCCATCGAGAGCGATCTGGCTGAGGTGGACGGCCTGCTGAGCGAGTACCAGGGCCTCGATTCGCAGGTGCTCATCTCCCCCTTTCGCAGCGAGACGCTGAGCATCACCGACGTCAATCTGGGGCCGACTGATTTCTTCGTGCCGGCGGTCATCGCCCTGCTGTTGCAGCACATCGCCGTCACGCTGGCCGGGCTGTCCATCGTCCGCGAGCGGCAGGACGGGCCGATTGAGCTATTTCGCGCCTCGCCGGTGTCGGCTTTCCAGACGCTCATCGGCAAGTTTCTGGGCTATCTGATCCTGACGGCGACGATTGGGGCCGTGTTGACGCTGCTGGTCGTCTTCGTGCTGGGCGTGCCCATGCTGGGCGACTGGAGCCACTATGCGCTGGTCGTCTTCGCCCTGTTGTGCGCCTCGCTCAGCCTGGGCTTCTTCCTGTCGCTGCTGGCCCGCACCGACAGCCAGGCCATCCAGTACGCCATGATCCTGCTGCTGGCCAGCATCTTCTTCAGCGGCTTCTTCCTGGCCCTCTACCGGCTGTGGGAGCCGGTGCGGGTCGTGTCGTGGTCGCTGCCGGTGACGTATGGCATCAATCTTTTGCAGGCGGTGATGCTACGCGGGCAGTTTCCGAGTATCATACTGCTGGGCGCGCTGTTTGGCTTCGCGCTCGTGTTGTTCCTGCTCGACTGGTGGCTGCTCGGCCGCGTCATGGCCCGCCAGTAGCCCACCGTCGCGCCCCAGTTCGCCGGAGCACGCCTTATGCTCGACCATAGACCCGCTCTGGAGTTGCCCCAACTCTCCGTCCGGCAGTTGGTGACGGCCACCCTGGTCGTCGGTTTGGTGGCGGTGTCGGTGTGGATGGTCTTCCGCTTCCATCAGGTCATCCTGATTCTGATCGCCGGGGTCATCATCAGCACCGCCCTCCAGCCGGTGGTGGCCTGGCTCCAGCGGCGCGGGCTGCCGGCCGGCGTGTCGGTGCTGCTGCTGTTCACTCTGCTGGCCGTCGTTCTGGGGCTGTTCGTGCGTTTCGGCGCGCCGCTGGTGGCCGAACAGGCGGCCAGCATCGGCGCGCAACTCTCCGATGCCTACGCCGGATTGCGCGAATGGATGATCGAATCGTCCAATCTGCTATTGCGGCGGCTGGCCGAGGTACTGCCGGCCCAGCCCGGTCTGCCCGGCAATGTGCCCGCCGCCCCCACCGAGAGCGGCGGCGTCGAGGTGGCCGAATCGCCCTTCGACCAACTGTGGCAGACGGTGGGCGTCGTGGCCGGCGGCTTCTACAAGACCCTGGCCATCTTCTTCGTGGCCTTCTTCTGGACCATTGAATCGGAACGCATCAAGCGCTCGGCCATCGCCCTGCTGCCGCTCAACCGGCGCGAGACGACGCGCGACCTGGTGACGGAGATCGAGGGGCGCGTCGGTGGCTACGTCTCCGGCCAACTGCTGCTCAGCGCCATCATCGGCACGCTGTCGCTGGTGGCCTACTGGATCATCGGCGTGCCCTACGCCCTGGTTCTGGCGCTCGTCGTGGCCCTGATGGAGTTCATTCCCGTCATCGGGCCGCTCATCGGGGCCATTCCCTCGATGATCATCGCCTTGTCCGTTTCGCCCGGAACGGCGCTGTGGGTGGTCGTCGCCTCGCTGGTCATTCATCAGTTGGAGGCCAACGTCTTCGGGCCGCGGGTGATGAAGCGGACGTTGGGCATGCGGCCGCTGGTGACGCTGGTGGCCATGACCGCCTTCGGCACGCTGTTCGGCGTGCTGGGGGCGCTGATCGCTCTGCCGCTGACGGCCATCATCCAGCTCCTGCTGGAGCGCTACATGCTGAGCAACACACCGCAGACGGAGACGACCGGCGAGCGCGACCAGATCGGCCTGCTGCGCTATCAGACGCAAGAGCTTGTCGAAGACGTGCGCAAGGTGTTGCGCCAGCGCGAGAGCACGCCGGCCGACGGCAGCGACGAACCGGGCGCGGAGCATCTGGAGGACACTATCGAGGCCATCGCCCTTGACCTCGACAAGCTGCTGGGCCAGGCCCGCAACGGCGTGGAGGCATCATGAAACGGCTGGCGCTCTACGTGCTCATCATCGCCGTCACCGTGGCGGCGCTCATCCTGCTGTGGCAGTTCCGCAGCGTGCTCATTCTGCTGCTGCTGTCGTTGATGCTGGCCGCGGCGCTGCGCCCCAGCGCCGACTACCTGACTTCGCGCGGCCTGTCGGTGTCGCTGTCGTGGCTGCTGGTCTATCTGGGGCTGTTCCTGGTCGTGGGGCTGACGCTGTTCTTCCTTGGCGGCCCGCTGCTGGACGAGTTGAGGCTGCTCAGCAACTATCTCGTCATCCTCTACGACTTCACCTATCAGCAGTGGGACAACAGCGATAGCGGCGTGGCCCAGGCCATCATCCAGCGTCTGCCGCCGCCGGATCAGTTGCCGGAGGTCATGGCCGGGCCGTCGGGGCTGTCGATCCTGCGCGTCGTCTTTGGCGTGGGGCAGAACGTGGTCGCGCTGGTGGCGGCGCTGGTGATCATCATTGTGCTGAGCCTCTACTGGAGCACCGACCGGGCGCACTTCGAGCGGCTGTGGCTGTCGCTGTTGCCGGCCGGCAAGCGCATCCAGGCGCGCAGCATCTGGCAGACAACCGAGGCCAGCGTGGGCGACTACCTGCGCAGCGAGTTGGTGCAGGCCGTCCTGGCGATCGGGTTGCTGGCCGTCAGCTATCGGCTGCTGGGGCTGGACTACCCCATACTGGCGGCGCTGCTGGCCGGGCTGGCCTGGCTCATCCCGATGGCCGGCTTCGTCTTCGCCGCGGGGGTGGCCTTTCTGGCCGGGCTGGCCTCGGCTTCGGGCTTCCAGACGGCGCTGCTGGCTCTGGTGATTACGGCTGCCGTGCTGGCCTTTCTGGAGTTCGTCGTCGAGCCGCGCTTCTTTCGCCGCGACCAGTTCAGCGGGTTGCTGATCGTGCTGGTGGTGCTGCTGCTGGTCGAGGCGTATGGGCTGGTCGGCTTCGTCATCGCCCCGCCTCTGGCCGTGGCCTTGCAGATCGTCGGCAGCCACGTTATCCGGCTCATGCAACGGCCGCCCAGCGCCCTGCCGCAGATCGACGCCCTGGAGAAGCGGCTCGATGTCGTCCACGCCACCTACAACGGCCAGCAGGCGATGGGCGAGCCGCCCGCGCCGGAGATCGGTAGCCTGCTCGACCGGCTGGAGGGGTTGGTGGAACAAACCCGTCGCGTTGCCGACTAAGCCGACCTGTCCCCTCGCCCTTTGGGAGAGGGTTAGGGAGAGGGCAGTTTACAAGCCGGTCGTATTGCGGACCGCTGCCACCCCCCGCTCCCACATCCCCCGCACGCGGCCGACGGCCGCCTGTCGCTCGCTGACGGCGCTCTCCTCGCCCGTGCCCGTTGTCCGCAGCAGGACGGCCACCCAACGTGTGCCCTCGAACAACTCCAGCACACTCAGAATGAGCAGTGTCAGCGGCGTCGACAGAATGGCCCCGACCACGCCCAGCAGCCAGCCCCAGATGAACAGCGAGATGACAACGACGACGGGCGAAATCTTCAAGTTCTGGCCCATTCGCCGCGGCTTGACGATGTTCTCGATTGTGCCGTTGATGAGCGTGTAGCCGATGAAGACGACCAGCGCCCCGGAGAAGCCGTGTTCGACGAAGGCCAGCGCCAGCGGCGGCAGCATGGCCACCCAGAAGCCGACGGCCGGAATGTAGCCCATGAACCACGACAGCAAGCCCCACAGCACCGCCGGCCCAATGCCCAGCGCCAGCAGCAGAATGGTGTTGCCGATGCCGGCCAGCAGGTTGAGGCTGGTGGTCAGCGTCACGTAGCGGCGCACGTTTTCGGTCAGCGCCGCGGCTTGCTTGATCAGCGGCGAATCGGTTTGCAAGCCCAGCCGGGCGCTGCTAGGCAGCGACAGGGCGGCGCTGAGCATGAAGGCGAAGATCAGCATGACCAGGAAGGCTTGCGAGACGGTGGTGAAGAGGATGGAGAGGAAGCGCGTGGCCAGGCCGGTCAAGCGTTCGCTGGTCAGGAACGCCGTTACGGCATCGCGAATCTCCTCCAGGCGATAGCCAAAGACGGTGCTGGGCACGACGTCCACCAGTTCCCCTTCGGCGGTCACACCGGCCTGAATGGACGGCAGCACCTCGGCCAACTGCGCCAGCCCGAAGAAGACCAGCAGTAGCACTAGGCCGATGAAGCCCAGAACGATCACAAACGTCAGCACCAGCGACAGCCAGCCGGGCACGCCGCGCCGGGCAAACCAGCCGGGCACGGGGATGAGGGCGATGGTGATGACGACCGACAGCAGGATCGGGTTGAGGATGAAGGCCAAATCCTGGATGCCGGAGATGATGATGAAGACGCTGGCCAGGCCGACGAGTAGATAAATGAAGGGCTTCGATTGTTCGACCATGTTCGTATTCCGTTTCGATGGTGCTATAGAAACCGAGTTTCTTCTGAGAAACTCGGTTTCTAGAATTCTACACTATGCTATGATCGCGAACAGAGATTTCGCCCGGCAAGTCGGCGAAGCTCGCGGCGAGAACCATGACCCAACGAACCCCTTACCTGGACGAGATCGTGACCGCCCTGGCCCAACCCGGCTGCGCCTTCTGTCGCCTGCTCGACGACATCGCCGACCGGCTGATCGACGCCATTCTGTTCGAGAGCGTCAACGACGTGAAGGTGCGCGAGGAGCTGAACGCGGCGCGCGGCCTGTGCCGGCGACACGCGCCGCTGCTGGTGCGCACCGGCAGCGCGCTGGGCACGGCGACGATGATGCAGGGCGTGCTCAAGGTCTTGCTGCGCCAGCTCGACAGCGGCGAGGCGGCGTCCGGCTCGCGCCTGCGGGGGCTGCTGGGCGGGGCAGGGGGCAGCCGGACGCTGGCCGCGACGCTCAGTCCGCAGACGCCCTGCCCGGTCTGCGCCCAGGAGGCCACCTTTGGCGGGCACTACGCCGACACCCTGCTGCGCCAGGCCCGGCCGGGCAGCGCCCTGCTGGCCGCCTACGAGGCGTCGGACGGGCTGTGCCTGCCCCACTTCCGCGACGTGTTGGCCCGCGCCGGCGCCGCGCCGACGCCGTTGGTCGCCGCCCAGCGGGCCATCTGGAGCCGGCTCAACGACGAGTTAGAGGAGTTCCTGCGCAAGAGCGACTACCGCTTCCAAAAGGAGCCGTTCGGCGCGGAGCGCGACTCGTGGCAGCGGGCGTTGTCGGCCATCTCCGGGCAACTGCCGGGGCATCTGACGGAGTGATCGACGGCTACTTTGTCGCCCGCGTGCTCTAGTAGTTGCCCCGCGCCAACTTTCCCCCATAATCCGATACGCGACAAAAGACGGGGGCCGGGCCGGAGCGAGCAGTATGGCGACGGCAAAGGTGGATGGTGCGACTGCGGGCAGTCCGGGTGAGCGACTCCGGGCGGAGTTGCAGCCGCGGCGGCTGGTTCCGGCCCTGATCAGCGGCGTGCTGAATGGGGCGCTGGAAGTGGCCCTGGCCGTTTCCTTCGCCGCGCTGGTCTTCAGCGGCGATCTGTCGCCCTATCTCGCGCGCGGCATCGGCCTGGCTCTCTTCTCGGCTACGGTCGGGGTCGTCATCGTCACCCTGCTCAGCTCGCTTAGCGTCTCTATCAGCGCCAGCCAGAGTGTGCCCGCCGCCATTGTCGCCCTGGCCGCCACGGCCGTGGCCGCCGCCGTTGCCCCGGAGGCGCAATTCGCTACGGTGGCTGTAGTCATCGCCCTCACGACCCTCGCCGCCGGGCTGGTGTTTCTGTTTCTGGGCCACTTCCGGCTAACGGGGCTGGTACGTTTCCTGCCCTACCCGGTCATCGGCGGCTTTCTGGCCGGCACGGGCTGGCTGCTCCTCATCGGCGGCGTGGGCATCATGGCCGGCCGGCCGTTCACCTTTGCCGGTCTGGGCGACCTGCTGGCCACGCCGGCGCTACTCCGTTGGCTGCCCGGCGTTTTGGCCGGGGCGCTCATCCTCTTTCTGGCCGGTCGCGTGCGCCACTACCTGTTCCTGCCGGCGGCCATCCTCGGCGTCCTGCTTCTCTTCTACGTGGCCGTCTATCTGAGTGGCGCGCCGGTGGCCGAACTGAGCGCCGGAGGCTGGCTGCTGGGGCCGTTCCCGGCCAGCAGCCTGTTGCAGCCAGTCGGCCCGGCCGAATGGTCACAAGTCGACTGGTCGGCTGTCTGGCCCCAGGCGCCAAACCTGCTGGCCGCGGTGGGCATCAGCGCCATCGCCCTGCTGCTCAACGCCACCGGGCTGGAACTGTCGCTCCGCCGCGACCTCGATCTCAACCGCGAGATGCGCAGCGCGGGCTGGGCTAACCTGGTCGCCGGCCTGGGCGGCGGGTTCGTCGGCTACCACGCGCTGAGCCTGACCATGCTCAACGCCCGCCTGGGCGTTACCAGCCGGTTGGGTGGCCTCCTCGTCGGCGTCGTCGTCGGCGTCGCCCTGCTGTTTGGCGGCGCGGCGCTGGGCCTTCTGCCCAAAATGATCTTCGGCGCGCTGCTGGCCTACCTGGGGCTGTCGCTGCTGTGGGAGTGGGTGGTGGTCGCGGCCCGACGGCTGCCGCGCATCGACTACGCCATCGTGGTGGGCATTCTGGTCATCATCGCCGGCGTGGGCTTTCTACAGGGGGTTGTCGTCGGCGTCATCGCCGCGGTGGTGATGTTCGTCGTCAGCTATAGCCGGTCAAGCGTCGTCAAGCACGAACTGGACGGCCGCAGCTTTGCCAGCCGCGTCACCCGCAGCGCCCAGGCCCGCGCCCTGCTGGCCGACGTCGGCCAACAGGCCTACTACCTGCAACTTCAGGGCTTCATCTTCTTCGGCACGGCCTATGGTTTGCTGGAGGGGGTACGCGTCCGCGTGCGCCACACGCCGACGCGCCACGTGGTGCTCGATTTTCGTCAGGTCATCGGCCTCGATTCGACCGCCCTGCTCAGCTTCGACAAGTTGCGCCAACTGGCCCATGACAATGGCTTCACGCTGACCTTCGCCGGTCTGTCGCCGGCCCTGCGGGCACAGTTCGCCCAGGGCGGCTTGCGCGAGGAGCCGGACGTGCTGGGCTTCACCGCCGATCTCGACCACGCCGCGGAGTGGGTCGAAGACCAGCTATGCCTCATGGTCGAGAGCATCAACGAACAGCCGTTGGACAACTACTTACAGGCCATCGTCCCCGGCGAGGCCACGACCCGCCTGGTCAACCATCTGGCGCGGCGTGACGTGCCGGCCGGCGCGACCCTGATTCACCAGGACGACGAACCCGACGTGATGTACTTCATCGAGTCGGGGCAGGTGACGGCGCAGTTGGAGCAGCCGGGGCGCGAACCATTGCGGCTGGAGACGATGCGCGGCGGGCGGACGGTGGGCGAATTGGGCTTCTACCTGGGCACGCGGCGCAGCGCGACCGTCGTCGCCGACCGGCCGACGGTGGTCTACGTGCTGACCCAGGCCGAGCTGGCCCGTCTCGAGCGCGAAGACCCGGCCGCGGCCCACGCCTTCCATCGCGTCATCGTCCACCTGCTGGGCGAGCGCGTCCTGCACCTCGTCCGCGCCGTTGACGCCCTCCGCGCCTAGAGCATGTTTTGATGACACGAACATCTGTGCTATCTTCCCACCCTAAAAGTCGCCAGATGTTGAAGGAACTTAGCCATGAGAAAAGTTATTGTCGTCTCCCACATCACTCTTGATGGTGTCTTGCAAGCAATGGGCGGGCCAGAGGAGGATACCAGTGATGGCTTCGCCTATGGCGGGTGGATAGCTCCCTACTCCGAGGCTGTTCTTGGAGCAGTCATAAGGAGGGAGATGGACATGCCGTTCGATCTGTTAATAGGGCGCAAGACCTTCGACATTTGGGCGCCGTACTGGCCACACCATGCGGACATATGGCCGGGTGTCAATACAGCGACCAAGTACATCGCCTCGAATACCATGAGTTCGGCCGAATGGCAGCCCACCGTGTTTTTAGGCGGCGACGTTGCGGAAAAAGTCATCAAACTCAAGCAGCAGCCCGGGCCGGATTTGCATGTTTACGGCAGTGGAAATCTCATTCAGACGCTGCTCAGGCATGATTTGGTCGATGAGTTATGGCTCAAGATCTATCCACTGACGTTGGGCAGTGGGAAACGGTTGTTTGTCGATGGCGCTATCCCGGTGGCGTTCAAGGTGACGGAGAGCAAAGTCTCCCCCAAGGGTGTCATTATCGTGAATTACGAGCGTGTTGGCGCGATCACAACCGGAAGTTTTTGAATGTTCGCCTCCGGCTCCAGCCTGGCCCACCTCTCTTCGCCATTACTGACAACTGTTAGCTAACAACTGCCAACTACTCAGGGCACCCACGCCCGCGCCACCTCCATCAACGTCCCTGACGCCGCGCCCGTGGCCGGGTCGAGCGTGCTCAGCATCGCCCGCCACGTCGGCCCGGACTTGTCAAGGGTCGTCAGATAGGTGTAGGGTGCGTCGCAGTCGAACGTGGCCGCCGCGCCGCCGACGATGACCGGCTCCGGCCCGGTGCGGATGGCGCAGGTCGGGCCGTCGCGCAGGGCCACAAAGAACTCCAGCCGATCTTCGGGCGGCGGCGGCGCTACCGCCGGTAGCGCCGCTGACGGGCTGACCAGCGCCCGATAGTTGCCGGCGACGGGGTTGGGGCCACAGACGAGGCGCGTGCCGCCCAGGGCGAAGCACGGCTCATCCGCGCCGCCGCCGTCCAGTTCGCAGCGGTAAGCGCCGGGCACGACGGCCGAGGCCACACACACGCCGCCCACCGCCGGGCCGTCGCCGGCGGGGAATGTCGTCGCGTCGAACGGCAATAGCTCCGTCGCGCCGACGATCTGTTGCGGGCCGGGAGGTGCGGTGGGTGGGTCGGCCGTCGCGCCGCCACAGGCCACCAGGGCCAGGGCCAGCGCCGCGGCAACTCCGATTAAGTATCTCATCTCACACCGCTCTTTTTGTGTCTCATATGAGCTTGAGCGCCTGCGCTTCGGCAATGGCCTGGACGCGGCTCTTGGCGTCCAGCTTGGCGTAGATGTTGGTCAGGTGGGTCTTCACCGTGCCCGGCGAGATGCACAGCGCTGCGGCGATGTCGCTATTAGAACGCCCCTCGCTCAACAGCCTCAGCACGTCCTGCTCGCGGCTGGTAATGGAGACGGCCGCCGCCAGCGATTGCAGCCCCTCTTGCGGCTGCAACTGCGGGCTGTCGGCATCGTAGCCCAACTCCGCCAACACCTCGTCGATGAACCGCGCTGCCGTGGTGGTGGAGCTTTGGTTGTGCCGCATCAGCGCCAGCAGGGGGACGAGCGGCCGGCCATAGTCGAGGAATGGCCGGATGAATCCCTCCGGCGCGGCCAGTTGCACCGCCTCGGCCAGCACGCGCCGCGCCTGATTCATCTTGTGCTGGGCGAACAGCGCCTGGGCCAACATCACCCGCGCGCCGAGGCTGGATTCCATGGGCAACCCGTCGGGGTATTGGGCCACGAACTGGGCCAGGATCGGCTCGGCGGCCTCCATCTCCTGCCGCTGTAGCATGATCTCGGCCTGCACCAGTTCCGAGAGCGAGTGCGGTTCGTCCGTTTCCGCTGCCTTCAGCAGTTGCCGGGCGTCCAGGCAGTGGCCCTGGCGCACACAGAAGCGGGCCTCATAAGCCGCCAAATCCTGGTCGCGCCACGCGCCGGAGGGGCGCACCGCCTGGAGGGTACGCGCGGCCTGGAGGGTGGCCTGGGCTTCGTCGTGGTGTCCTTCGGCCGACTGGATGCGGGCGCGGATGATGGCGATGGTTAGTGGCATGTTGGAGCTGGTGGGGTTGGGGTCAACGGCCAGGGCGCGGTCGAGCAGTTGGTGGGCCTGGGCCAGCTCATTGCGCGCCAGACAGACCTGGCTAAGGATCGACAGGGGAATGCTGGCCGGTTCCGGCAGGCGTCCACGCTGGAGGAGCGCCTGCTGCAACACCTGGTAGGCCAGCTTCTCGCTCTGTCGCAGGTGGCCGCGCAACAGGGCGCGATTGGACAGGTCGGCGCCGGCGAAGATGATGGCGAAGAGATTGCCCTCGGCCCGCGCTTGCTCATAGATCTCGCGCACGCGCGCAGCGACCTCTTCCGTTTTCGGCTGGTTGAACGCCTCGGTGACCAGCAGGGCGTCGAGCAGCTTCCAGCGCGGGTCGGGTATCTTGCCCGGCGGCAGGTGGGGCACGCCACGCCCCCGGGCGGGCTTTGGCCCCCGGGCCAGCCGCTGCCCGATCTGGCGCACTTCGTCCAGCACGTCCCGCTCGCTGGGCGTCAGCTCGCCCGGCTCCTTGGCCGCCAGGCTTTGTTCGATGCGTAGCAGGAAACGGTTCACTTCGTCGCGGGGCAGGGCCAGGTTGGCCAGGCGCAGATAGACGAACAACAGGGTCGTGTGGTGCTGCATCACACTCTCCGGCAGTTGCTGCACCCAGCGCAACAGGCGCGAGTCCTCGCCCGACTCGGCCAGTTCGCGCAGCCCGATGTCCTCGATGACTTCGGCCGCCGTCTCCCAATCCTTGATGAACAACAGGTGATGCACCGCGTCGGCCGACATGTTCTGGGCCACGTACCAGGCCGCCGCCCGGCGGTGTAGATCGGCGATGGCATCGGGAAACTCGCGCTGGAGCTGGTTGCGCAGCATCTCGGCGAAGAGATCGTGATAGCGGTACCAGGCCTGGTCTTCGGTGCGGATGATGAACAGATTCTCGCGCCACAGGCGGGTCAGCATCTCATCTCCGTCCGTCTGCCCGGTCAGCGCGTCGCACAGGCCGCCGGTCAACTGTTTCAGGATGGAAGTCTTGAGCAGGAAGGTCTGCACCGCCTCGGGGCGGTGGCGCAGGGCCGTCTCCATGAAGTATTCGCGCAGGAAGATGTGGGCGCCGCTGAAGGTGTCGATGGCGTGGCGACGGTCGGCTTGTTTGCTGAGGGCCAGCACGGCCAGCTTCAGGCCAACCACCCAGCCGCCGGTGCGTCTCACCAGAGCCTCCATGTCGCCATAGGCCAGCGGCTCGTCGGCGATGTGCTGCTGCAAGAAGGCGATGCCCTCCGATAGGGTGAAGCGCAGGTCTTCCAGTTCCAGTTCCGTCACCAGTCCCATAGCCCGCAGACGACCCAGAGCCAGCGGCGGGCGCGTGCGACCGGAGATGATGATCTGTATGCCCGGCGGCAGTTGTTCCAGCCAGACTTGCATCGAAGCGTGGATGTCGGCCTGTTTAATGTGGTGAAAGTCGTCCAGCACCAGACCGAGGCGCGCGCCCTCCAAAGCCGCCATCTCATCCGTCAGGCGGCCGGCGATTTCGGCCGGGGTGATGGAAGAGGAGCGCTGCAAGAAGGGCATCAGCTTCTGCCCCAGCCCCGGCTGCACCGTTTGCAGGGCCATGATGACGCTGGGCCAGAAGCGCAGCAGATGGTCGTCGTCGCTGTCCAGCGCCGCCCAGGCCACGGGCATGCCGCACTCCTGTCGCCAGGCGTTGAGCATCGTGCTCTTGCCGAAGCCGCCGGGGGCGGAGATGAACGTGACCGGTGTGCTGAGCTGGCTGGTCAGGCGGGGGCGGGTGATGAGCGCCGGCGGCAGAGTGGGCGGCCGGAACTTGGCGCGAGTGGAGAAGGAAGTCGTGGCGCTCCAGTTCTCGCCGGCCGCCGGTACGCCGGTCGTCAGGGCCAGTTGGCTCAGCACCGTTCGCCCGCCCAGTGTGGCGGCAACCTCTTCGAGCCGGTCGAGAGTCAGATCGGCCGCTTTGCCCAGGTAGGCTTTGTGCAAAATGCCGTCGCGCCGCCGGTAGGCGTACCAGTAGTCGCAGCCGTTGCGGTTCTCGCGGCGGGCCGAGAAGTGGCCGGCCGCGCCGTTGAACTGAAACTGCCGGTGACTGACGAGCCACTCGTTCCATTGGGGTGTATCGGGTTGGATCGGCGGCGAGAGGGCAATTTCCTGCTCTTCCGTCCACAGAACACCATCTTTAATCGTCGGCTTCATGGCGGTTCCGTTTAGCCTCTCATGCGTGTGGGGTCGCGTTTGATCCCTCATTGGATGAGATAGATCGAAGTGAGAGTTACCCAAGTATAACTTGGGTTCGTTAATTTGGGTAACTAATTAACGATTTTGTCTGTCTATATGTGAAATGTCTCCCAAGCTCTAACCCGTCGTTTTGTTGAAATCATCCAAAAACGATATGTACAAAAGCCGTCTTTTCCAGTACTTTTGACCAATAGGCAGAGATGATTGGCCGTTGTGGTCAATCACCGACATCCATCACGTTTTGCGGTGGATCGATTGGGAAGAGATGTCCTGGATCGCCTGCTACCGCAAGCATTATTCCAAGTGAGGAGAGGTAAACAATGAAGCATAAGTTTGGTCTGCTGTCTGTCCTTCTCGCCCTGCTGCTCGTCTTTAGCCTGGGTCTGGTGGCCTGTGGCGGGACGACGCCGGTTGAGGTAGAAGCCACAGCGGAGACCGCGCCGGTCGAAGAAGAGGCCGCGCCGGTCGAGGAAGAGGCTGCGCCGGTCGAAGAAGAGGCCGCGCCGGTCGAGGAAGAGGCTGCGCCGACCGAAGAGGCCGCCCCGGCCGAGGAAGAGGCTGCGCCGGCCGAAGAAGAGACCGCGGCCGACCCCAACACTCTGCCGCGCAACGAGACCCTGTACTCGAATGGGCAGCAGTGGGGCGCCGTTGTCGGTTGGAACCCCTATTCCAGCAGCAACAACAACGCCATGGCCATTGCCCAGCAGGACAACGCCCGCGTCATCATGTTTGAAACGCCCTATCTGTACAACATGCTTGACGGTCAGGTGTATCCGTTGCTGGCCGACGGCCCGTTCGAGTGGAACGAAGCGCGCACCGAGCTCACCTTCAAGATCAAGCCCGCCGCCCATTGGAGCGATGGCACGCCGGTGACGGCCGAAGACGTCGCCTTCACCTGGGACACCCACGTGACGTACAACACCCCCACCGGCGCGGCTAACATCGAGTTCATTGAAGACATCGAAGCTGTCGACGCCCAGACCGTCGTCGTCAAGGCCACGCTGAACGAAGAAGGCGCCGCCCTCAACCCGATGCTGGTGGCCGCTTACGTGAGCAGCAACTACGTCATCCAGAAGGCGTGGACTGAGACCCTGATCGAGCGCGTCGGCGGCGACCCCGTCGCCCTGTTGGCCGACCCGGCCGAAGACGTCGCCTACAGCGGCCCCTACGGCAAGTACTTCGCCGATGACAGCAAGGTCGTCTACGTGCGCGACGAGAACTACTGGGGTCAGGACGCCTCCATGTGGGGCAAGCTGCCTGTGCCCAAGTATCTGGCCCACGTGATCTTCAAGGACAACGCCGCCGGCACGACCGCCCTGCAGGCCGGTGAGGTGGACGTCAGCCAGCAGTTCAACTCCAACGTCCAGGCTTTCTGGCTTGAGGACAATCTGCCCATCTCCACCTATCTGCCCGAAGCCCCCTACGGCATCGGCGCCAGCCTGCCGACCGCTTTCTTCAATCTGGAATCCCCCGGTCTGGATCAGGTTGCCGTCCGCAAGGCCATCGCTATGGCTGTCGATTACCCGACGATCATCGCCAACGCCATGACCGATCAGTCGGCTACCTTCGACCAGGTTCCGCGGTCGCTGATGAACCCGACCCCTGGCGAGCAGGCTACGTTTGACCACGCGGCCGTGGCCGACCTGCAATGGGCCGGCAACGACATCGAAGGCGCCAACGCGCTGCTCGATGAGGCCGGCATCGTCGACACCGACGGCGACGGCATTCGCGAATACAACGGCGAGAACCTCAGCTACGTCGCCACCTGCCCCAACGGCTGGTCCGACTGGCAGGCGGCCATCGAAGTGGTCGCCGCCGCCGGCGCCGAGATCGGCATCGACATCACCACCAACTTCCCCGAGTGGTCGGTCTATCAGACCGTCGTCACCAAGTCCGACGCCCCGCTGCCCGAAGATTACGACATCTTCATGATGTGGAGCGACGGCGCCGGCCCGACGCAGCCCTGGGGCCGCATCCGCAAGCTGATGAGCTCCGAGTTCATCGGCATGGCCAGCAACTGGAACGGCAACTGGGGTCAGTATGTCAATCCCGACGCCGACGCCATCATCCAGGCCATCCCGGCCGAGACTGATACGGCAGCGCTGAACGAGATGTACACCGACCTGGTCGAGATTTACCTGACCGACGTGCCCTCCTTCACGCTGATGTACCGCCCGCAATCGTTCCACACTGTGAACGAGAGCGTGTGGACGAACTTCCCGCACGAGGGCGACGGCACCGAGCCGCCCGTCCCGCCGCTCAACCTGACCGATGGTTGGAGCATCGCCGGCCTCTATAACCTGGAGCTGGTGAATCCCTAACCCTTGAGCTAGACCCAACAGCCATGCCCCGCAATGGGGCATGGCTGTTTTGACCGGACGACCATCGCGGCGGGCCTCCGTTGCGGTGGAGTCTAGAGCCTGATCCGACCCATTCGTTTCCCATTGAACAAAAGTCTGTTTTGCGGGGAGGTGCTAGGTTGAAAGGATATCGCCTCTACTTCGGTAAGAAAGTGATCTGGTTCTTCGTGACACTGGCTGTGGCCTTTGTCCTGAACTTCACCCTGCCGCGCCTGATGCCCGGCGACCCGGTGGCGGCCATCGTCTCCCGCATGGCTCAGGGTATGAGCAACACCTCCGGCGTTCAGGCCATCTATGAGCAGTACACCGAGCTGTTCGGCACCAACAAGTCCATTCCCGAGCAGTTCGTCCTCTACGTGCGCAACGCCCTGCGCGGCGACTTCGGCTACTCGATCAGCCAGTATCCGCGCACAGTGGCCGACGTTCTGCGCTCGTCCATCTTCTGGACTCTCGGCCTGCAACTACCGGCCATCCTCGTTGGCTGGATTCTGGGCAACGCGCTGGGGGCGCTGGCCGCCTATCGCCGCGGCAACTTCGACCGCGTTTTGCTGCCGGTCAGCCTCTTCTTCAGCAGCTTGCCCGCCTTTGGCATGGCCGTGATCTTGCTGGTCTTCTTCGCCGTCTCGTTGCGCTGGTTTCCCACCTCCGGCGGCTACGGCTTCGACCTCATCCCCAATCTGAGCTTGACTTTCATCTGGTCGGTCATCGTCCATTACCAGCTCCCGTTCTGGTCGCTGGTCATCATCACCATCGGCGGCCAGGCGATTGGTATGCGCTCGATGTCGATCTATGAGCTGAACGCTGACTACGTCAAGTACAGCCGCTTCATGGGCATCAAGGACAACAAGATCGTGCGCTACGTCTTTCGCAACGCCATGCTGCCGCAGATCACCGGCCTGGCGTTGGCGCTGGGCACGATGGTCGGCGGCGCGCTGGTGGCCGAGGTCATCTTCAGCTATCCGGGCCTGGGCTCCACCATTCTAACCGCCGTACTGGGCCAGGACTACCCGCTCATCTCCGCTACGACGCTGATCATCACCATCATGGTGCTGACGGCCAACTTCGGGGTGGAGTTGCTCTACGGCTTCCTGGACCCGCGTATCAAGGCCGCCCAGGCGGACTAATAAAAAGGAAGGTGCTGCCATGAAACACATGCTACGACAGGTCTTCCGCTCCGGTAAGTTCGTGACCGGATTCGTCATCTTTATGGCGATTATGCTGACGGTTATCATCTATCCCCTGCTCATCACCGATCACCCGCTCTCCATCATCGGCCAGGGAACCTTCTTCCCGCCGGGGATCTACGTCAACGTCTTTGACAGTGTCAGTTCGCCCGCCTATACAATCATGCTCGACGACGCGGCGGCCAAACGCATCGCCGGCCGGCTGAACGACGAGGACCGCGAGGCCATCCGCGAGTGGCTGGTAGGGGCGGGCGTAGCCGATGGGGAGATCGACATCGCCAATACGGAGAGCCTCCTGGGGCTGTGGGTCAACAACTACGACTCCACGGCGAACGTTGCCGGCATGACCAACGCCGACCGCAACTACTACATCCGGCTCAACAAGTCGCTCCAGGTGCTTCTCTCGACCGAGGGTGTCACCCTGGCCGCCAGCAATCCGGAGACGGGCGCGCTGGAAGAGACGGGGACGGTGGAGCCGACGCAGTACGTCAACGTCCGCGAGGTGGCCAACGTGCGCCTCCTGCCGTTGGGGACGGACAACTTCGGCCGCGACGTGCTGACCGAACTAGTCTCGGCCACAGCGGTCTCGCTGCGCATCGGCTTCGTGGCCGGGATCATTGCCACGTTCATCGGTCTGGTGCTGGGCCTTGTCTCCGGCTACATGGGCGGCATCGTGGACGATGTGATCTCGTTTATCACCAACCTGTTTATCGTCATCCCCGGCTTTGTGCTGCTGATCCTGATCTCGTTCAGCATCGGTCAGGAGCGGCGCGGCCCGTTCGTCATCGCCGTGGTCATCGGCCTGACCTCGTGGGTGTGGACGGCGCGCGCCGTGCGCGCCCAGGTGATCTCGCTGCGCAACCGCGATCACGTCAACCTGTCGAAGCTGTCCGGCCACTCCATCGTCCACATCATCTCGCGCGACATCCTGCCCTACATCGCCTCCTACGTGGTTATGGCCCTCATTCTGCAGATCTCCGCCGGCATCCTGGCCGAGGCGCAGTTGTCGGTCCTGGGTCTTGGCCCGCGGACGACCGAGGAGGCCACGCTGGGCTTGATGATGAACTGGGCCTTGATCTACCAGGCCCACATCCTGGGCAAATGGTGGGCCTACTTCCCGGTGATTCTGGTGATCGCGCTGATCGCTTTCTCGCTGAACCTGATGAATACCGGCATGGATCAGGTATTCAATCCGGCGCTAAGGGACTAGGTGCAACCGATGGGCGAAGTCATTCTAGACGTCAACGAACTGACCACGAAGTACGTCACCCGGTTTGGGGACAACATCTACGCCGTGGATCACGTCTCGCTCCAGGTCGAAGAGGGCAAGTCGCTGGGCATTGCCGGCGAATCCGGCTGCGGCAAGTCGACGCTGGCGCTCAGCCTGATGGGCTACTACTTCCCGCCGCTGCACTACACCAGCGGCGACATCATCATCAACGGCCGCACCATCACCGGCATGGCCCCCGATGACGTGCGCCGCACCGTGCTGGGCAACGACATCGCCTACATCCCCCAGGCGGCGATGAACGCGCTGAACCCCACGCAGAAGGTGATTCGCTTCATCGAGGACGTGTTCGACGCGCACAAGATGCACATGTCGAAGAAAGAGGTGCGCGAGACGGCCGAAGGGTTCTTCCAGGCCGTGGGTCTGCCGGAGGAGGTGCTAAACAAGTACCCGGTCGAGTTGTCGGGTGGCATGAAGCAGCGCACAGTCATCGCCATCTCCGTCATCCTGTCGCCGCAGGTGCTCATCGCCGACGAACCCTCGTCGGCGCTCGACGTCACCTCGCAGAAGATGGTCATCAAGATGTTGCGGCGCTTGATGGACGGCGGCTACATCAAGTCGATGATCTTCATCACCCACGAGTTGCCGCTGCTCTACAACGTGACCGACGACATCATGGTCATGTACGCCGGGCAGATCGTGGAGAAGGGCAGTTCAAAAGAAGTGGTGCTGACCCCACTTCACCCCTACTCCCAGGGCCTCATGGGTTCGATCATGGTGCCGGAGGCGGGGCTGCGCGACGTGAAGCTGTTGGCCATTCCCGGCGTGCCGCCCAATCTCAAGAACCCGCCGTCCGGCTGTCGCTTTGCCGACCGCTGCAAGTACGTCATGCCCATCTGCCGGGCGCAGACCATCCCGCTGCGCGAAGTCGCCGGCGGGCGCGCCTACCGTTGCGTTTTGTCGCCCGAAGAGTTGAGCGAGGCCCATGCCCGGGAGGTATACGCCAGCCATGCTAAATGAAAGAAAACCCTGTTTGCAGGGAGTGGGACTGACCAAAGTCTTCGGCCTCGGCCGCAAGAAGACCGTCGCCGTCGATAACGTGGACTTCACCTTCCACGAGGGCGAGATCATCTCCATCGTCGGCGAATCGGGCAGCGGCAAGACCACCCTGGCCAAGATGCTGCTGGGGCTGATCAACCAGACCTCGGGCGACGTCTTCTTCCAGGGCCAGAAGCGCGACCTCAGCTCCCACCGCAAGAAGAAGGAGTATTGGCGCAGCATCCAGGCCATCTTCCAGGACCCGTTCTCGTCCTACAACATCTTCAACAAGATCGACACCGTGCTGCTGGACTGCATTCGTATGCGCGGCGGCGGCAGCCTGTCCCGCGACGAAAAGACAGAAATGATGATCGAGGCCTGCCGCTTCGTCAACCTGAAGTTCGAGGAGCTGACCAACAAGTACCCCTTCGAGCTGTCCGGCGGCCAGCAGCAGCGCCTCATGATCGCCCGCATCTTCCTGCTGAAGCCGAAGATTCTGCTGGCCGACGAGCCGACGTCGATGATCGACGCCTGCTCCCGCTCGACCATCCTGGACGCGCTGCTGGACTTGCGCAACGAGATCGGCATGACGCCCATCTTCATCACCCACGACATCGGCCTGGCGTTCTACGTGTCCGACTCCGTCTACATCATGGAGCGCGGCCGAATTGTCGAAAGCGGCACGGCCGATGAGGTGATCTTGAATCCGCAAGAGCCGTATACCAAGCGGCTGATCAGCGACGTGCCGAAAATCCGCGAGGAGTGGGACCTATCCACTGTATAGGCCCTCCGGTAGTGAGGTTGTGAATCCAACTGGGGCGCGCCGCCCTGTGGCGCGCGTAACTTAACCTTGAACACACTCAGCAGTTCGAAAACCGTCGTGCGGCTTGGCCCCGTTCTCCTGGCCTACGCCGCTTTTATCGCCCTGGGCATGCCCGATGGCCTGTTGGGCATCGCCTGGCCGACCATGCGCGTGGACTTTGGCGTGCCGCTCGACGCCGTGGGCATGTTGCTCATCGCCGCGGTCGTCGGCTACATGACCTCCAGCTTTCTCAGCGGGACGCTGGTGGGGCGCTTCGGCGTGGGGCAGGTGCTGGCCGTTAGCTGTATGCTGACCGGCGCGGCGCTCGTCGGCTACACCTTCGTGCCGACGTGGTGGATGATGGTCTCGTTGGGCGTTGTGGCCGGCCTGGGCGCGGGGGCCGTCGACGCCGGCATGAACACCTACGCCGCCGCCCACTTCGGCGAGGGGCTGGTGCAATGGCTGCACGCCAGCTATGGCATCGGCATCACCCTTGGCCCGATCATCATCACCACCGCCCTGACCACGTTCGACTCCTGGCGGCTGGGCTATCGCCTCGTCGGCGGCTTCCAATTCCTGATGGCCCTGGCCTTTGTCTTCACCCTGTCGTGGTGGAGCGATCAACGCCGGCCGGCCACCGAAGGGCCGCAGGAAAAGAAGCTGACCGACTATAAGACGCCGATGGGCGAGACGGTGCGCCAGCCGCGCGTCTGGCTGAGTGTGGCCCTGTTCCTGCTCTACGTGGGGGCCGAGGTTTCGCTGGGCATCTGGGCCTACAGCCTGCTGACCGAATCGCGCGGCATCGAGCCGCGGCTGGCCGGCCTGCTGACCGGCAGCTATTGGGCCATGTTCACCGTCGGCCGCATTCTGGCCGGCCTCTACGCCAAGCGCATCGGCATCAACACGCTGGTTGTGGGTAGTCTGGCATTGGCGCTGTCGGGGGCGCTGCTGCTGTGGTGGAACCCGTTCCCGATGGCCAACCTGATCGCCGTGGTTGTGGTGGGCTTTGCCATCGCCCCCATCTTCCCGGCGCTCATCTCCGGCACCAGCCAGCGCGTCGGCGTCCACCTGGCGGCCAACACCATCGGTATGCAGATGGCCGTCACCGGGCTGGGCGCGTCGCTCATCCCCAGCCTGATCGGCGTGCTGGCCCGTCGCTTCTCGCTGGAGGTCGTGCCCATCGTCCTGGTGGCTCTCTTCCTGACTCTGTTGGGCCTGTACCGGCTGGCGATGACGCCGCGGGCCGCGGAGGAGACAGCGCATGTCGCCTAGCCTGACCAACCGCCTGCTGGGCTACCCCGACGACGCGCGGCTGCTGATCATCAACGCCGACGACTTCGGCATGTGCCACGCAGTCAACGCCGCCGTCATGCGCGCCTTGCAGGAAGGCATTGTCCGCTCGACGACGCTGATGACCCCCTGCCCCTGGGCGCGCCACGCTATGCGCTTCCTGGCCGAGCACCCGGAGATTCCCTTCGGCGTACACCTGACCGTCATCGCCGATTGGGAGGATTACCGCTGGGGGCCAATCGCCCCGCGCGGCATGGTTCCCACGCTCATCAACCCGCAAGGCGACTTCTACAACTTCGACCAGATGCAGCCCTTTCTGGCCCAGGCGGATTTGACGCAACTGGAGATGGAGTTCCGGGCGCAGATTGAGACGGTGCTGAGCGCCGGGCTGCGGCCGACGCATCTCGATTGGCACTGCCTGCGCCTTCAGGGCTGGGACAATGTTTATGAGGTGATGCTGCGGCTGGCGCGCGAGTACGGCCTGGCGCTGCGTGCCGTCGTCCCCTCCCACATCACCCGCGTGCAAAGTCTGGGCCTGCCGGCCAACGACAGCGGCTTTCTGGATAGCTACCTGGTCGACCCGACCACCAAGGCCGCTGCTTACGCCGACTTGCTGCGTCATCTGCCCGCCGGCCTGAGCGAGTGGGCGGTCCACCCCGGCCTCGACACCCCCGAACTGCTGACCATTGAGCCGCAGGGCAACCACGTCCGCCAGACGGATTTCGACTTCCTGATCTCGCCGCAGGCCAGGGAGATCGTGCAGGCCGAGGGCATTATTCTCCTGGACTACCGGGCGCTACGGGACGTCTGGGCGGCCGTTGAGGTCGAGAGAGTTCATTGATGAAAACGCAATCTTTGACAGGCAACTGGGAGTTTCGTCAGGCGGACACGGCCGACTGGTCGCCGGCCACGGTTCCGGGCGGCGTCCACACCGATCTGCTGGCTCTGGGCTGCATCCCCGACCCGTTCGTGGGCGACAATGAACGGCGCGTGGCCTGGGTAGCCGAGGCCGATTGGGAGTATCGCAGCCGCTTTACCGCCGACGCCGAGTTGCGCGAGCAGCCGCGCGTCTGGCTGGTGTGCGATGGGCTGGACACGCTGGCCACGGTCAGCCTGAACGGCCGCGTCCTGGGCCTGGCCGATAACATGTTTCGCCGCTACCGCTGGGAGGTCAAGCCGCTGCTGGCCGAGGACAACGAACTGCTCATCGCCTTCGCCTCGCCGGTGCAGTACGTCAGCGAGCAGCAGGCCCAGCGCCCCCTGCCCGGCGTCTCCCAGGCCATTGCCGGCGGGCCGCACCTGCGCAAAGCTCCCTGCCAGTTCGGTTGGGACTGGGGGCCGCAACTGCCGCCGGTCGGCATCTGGAAGGGGCTGCGGCTGGAAGGGGATGACGGCGCGGCCCTGAGCGACGTTCACCTGCGCCAGAGCCACGCCGATGGCGCGGTGCGCCTGTCGGCCGCGGTCGCGGTCGAGCAGCCGGCCGGCGAGCCGCTGACCGCCCGGCTGCGCGTCATCGCCCCCGACGGCGAAACGTGGACGGTTGAGGCCGCCGCCTCGGCCGCCCAGCCGGCCGACCTGAGCCTGCCCATTCCCCAGCCGCAACTGTGGTGGCCCAACGGCTATGGCGCGCAGCCGCTCTATCGTATCGTCGTCAGCCTGTGGCGGGGCGAGGTCGAGGTGGATCGGCGCGACTATCAGGTGGGGCTGCGCACCGTCGAGTTGCGCCAGGAGGCTGACCAGTGGGGCCGCTCCTTCCAGTTCGTCGTCAACGGCGTGCCCATCTTTGCCAAGGGGTCGAACTGGATTCCGGCCGACTCCTTCCCCACGCGCATCAGCGATGACTATTTAGAGACGCTGATCCGCGCCGCGGCCGAGACGCACCACAACATGCTGCGCGTCTGGGGCGGCGGCTTCTATGAGGAGGAGCGCTTCTACGATTTGTGCGACCGCTACGGCATTCTGGTGTGGCAGGATTTCATCTTCTCGTGCAGTGTCTACCCGCTGGACGAACCCACCTTCCTGGAGAACGTCCGCGCTGAGGTGGAGGAGAACGTGCGCCGTCTGCGCCATCGGGCCAGCCTGGCCCTGTGGTGCGGCAACAACGAGATGGAGTGGGGTTGGGTCGATTGGGGCTGGCGGGCGCAGCCCGAACTCGACGCCCTGAAGGTGGCCTACGACCGCTTCTTCCACCACACGCTGCCCGCCTGGTGCGCCGCCGCCGACCCGGACACAGCCTACTGGCCCAGCTCCCCCTCCTCCGACACGCCCTTCGCGGCTCCCAACGGCCAGCAGCAGGGGGACGCCCACTACTGGGACGTGTGGCACGGCCGCCAGCCCTTCACCGCCTACCGCAACCAGTACCCGCGCTTCATGAGCGAGTTCGGCTTCCAGGCGTTGCCGCCGCTGGCCACCATTCGCACCTACGCCGACGAGGCCGACTGGAACATGACCTCCTACGTCATGGAGCAGCACCAGAAGAATGCCAGCGGCAACAGCCTGATGGTCGGCCAAATGCTCGACACCTTCCGCCTGCCGCAGGAGTTCTCGTCGCTAGTCTACCTGAGTATGGTCTTGCAGGCCGAGGGCATCCGCTACGGCGTGGAGCATTGGCGACGCCAGCGCGACCGGGTGGCGGGCACGCTCTACTGGCAGTTGAATGACTGCTGGCCGGTGGCGTCGTGGTCGAGTGTGGACTACTTCGGCCGCTGGAAGGCGCTGCACTACGCCGCCCGCCGCTTCTATGCGCCGCTGCTGCTGTCCATTGAGGACGCGCCGCCGCGCTTCGGCGTCTACGTCACCAGCGACCGGCGCGACTCCTGGGAGGGTCTGGTGCGTTGGTCGCTGGAGACGCTGGACGGCACGCCGCTGGCCGGCGGCGAAGAGCCGCTGCGGGCCGCGCCGCTGGCCACGACGCCGGTCAACAGCTTCGACCTGGCCGGCTACGTGACCGGCGACAACCGGCGCGAACTCGTCTTCGTAGCCGAGTTGTGGTCGCCCGACGGCCCGCTGGCCCGGCAGACGGCTTTCTTCGTCCCCACCAAGCATCTGGCCCTGGTCGATCCGCAACTGACGGCGACCTGTTCCGGCGACGGTGGGCAACTGCGCGTCGAGTTGTGCGGCCGTTCGCTGGCCCGCTTGGTGGAGCTTGAACTCGACGGCGCGGACGTGGTCTTTAGCGACAACTACTTCGACCTGCCGGCCGGGCGCGTGGCTACCATCACCTGCCCGCTGCCGGCGGGCTGGAGCGTGGCGCAGGCCAGGATGCCCTGCGCCTGCGCTCGGTCTACGAATCCTTCCAGCCGCATCGAGCGGCGTGAACTCATTGAAAAGAATGGAGGAGGCAGGTTTCACGACAAACGCAGCATCATCTTCTTACACGGCCGTGAAACCAACGTCTTTTGCAGCTAAGAAAGGAGCCTGTCATGTCTAGCATTCAATCTCTTGTTGCCCAAATGACCCTGGAAGAAAAAGCGGCGCTCTGCACCGGGGAAAGCGCCTGGACGACCACGCCCATTCAACGTCTTGGCGTGCCGCGGCTGTTGGTCTCCGACGGCCCCCACGGGCTTCGCCGCGTGGCCGACGTCTACTCGATGGCTAACAAGAGCCTGCCGGCCACCTGCTTCCCCACCGCCTCCGCCCTGGCTTCCAGTTGGGACGTGGAGCTATTGCACGAGATGGGGCAGGCCCTGGCCGAAGAGGCCATTGCCCTGGACGTTGACGTCATTCTCGGCCCCGGGGCCAACATGAAGCGCTCGCCGCTGTGCGGCCGTAACTTCGAGTACTTCGCCGAAGACCCCTACCTGGCGGGCACAATGGCCGCCGCGCTCATCGAGGGCATTCAGAGCCAGGGCGTCGGCACGTCGCTCAAGCACTATGCCGCTAACAATCAGGAGTACGAGCGCTTTTCGATTAGCGCCGAGGTGGATGAGCGCACCCTGCGCGAGATCTATCTGCCGGCGTTCGAGATGGCCGTCAAAAAGGCCAGGCCGTGGACGGTCATGTGCTCCTACAACCGCATCAACGGCACTTTCGGCTCCGAACATCACCAACTGCTGACCGACATCCTCAAGAACGAGTGGGGCTTCGAGGGCTTCGTCGTCTCCGACTGGGGCGCGGTGCACAATCGCGTGGCCGCGCTGTGTGCCGGGCTAGACCTGGAGATGCCCGGCCCCAAGCCGACGCGCGTCGATGCCGTCATCGAGGCGGTGCGCAACGGCGATCTGGACGAGGCGGTGCTCGATGAGGCGGTGCGGCGCATTCTGACTATCGTCTGCCGCGCGGCCCAGACGCCCAAGGGGGGCGAGTTCGACGCCGCGGCCCACCACGTCCTGGCGCGCAAGATTTCGGCCGAGACGATAGTGCTGCTGAAGAACAACGGCCTCCTCCCCCTGCAGAACCCGCAGCACGTCGCTGTCATCGGCCGCGCGGCGATGGAGGCCCACTTCCAGGGCGGCGGCAGCTCCCACATCAACCCGACCCAGGTCGACGTGCCCTTCAACGAACTGCAAAAGCTGGCCGGCAATGCCGAACTGAGCTTCGCCGAGGGGTATCCCAAGGACGACAGCCGCGACCCGGCCCTGATCGAGCAGGCCGTGGCCATCGCCCAGACGGCCGATGTGGCTTTGCTCTACATCGCCCTGCCGTCTTACAAGGAGTCGGAGGGGTATGACCGGCCCGACTTGGACCTGACCGCGCAGCAGGTGGCGCTGATTCAGGCGGTGACGGCCGTGCAGCCCAACACCGTTGTCATCCTCAACAACGGCGCGCCGCTGGCGATGGGCGAGTGGATTGGCGGCACGGCGGCGGTGCTGGAGGGGTGGATGATGGGCCAGGCGGGCGGCGGGGCCATCGCCGACGTGCTGTTCGGCCGCGTCAACCCGGCCGGCAAGCTGGCCGAGACCTACCCGTTGCGCCTGGCGGACACGCCGGCCCACCTCAACTTCCCCGGCGAAAACGGCGTGGTGCGTTATGGCGAGGGGTTGTTCATCGGCTACCGCTACTACGACGCCAAGGAACTGCCGGTGCAGTTCCCCTTCGGCTACGGGCTGAGCTACACCACCTTCGCCTACGACAACATGCGCGTCTCGGATGAGGAGTTCAAGGACGTGCAGGGCGTCATGGTGTCGGTGGACGTGACCAACACCGGGGCGGTGGCCGGCCAGGAGATCGTGCAGGTCTACGTCCACGACCGCGAATCGCGGCTGGTGCGGCCCTACAAGGAACTGAAGGGCTTCGCCAAGGTATCGCTGCAGCCGGGCGAGACGAAGACCGTGGCCATTCAACTCGACGAGCGCGCCTTTGCCTACTATGACCCGGCGCGCCACCAATGGATCACCGAAGATGGACAGTTCGACATCCTCGTTGGCGCGTCGTCGGCCGACATCCGCTGCCAGGCGACCGTCGTGCTGCAATGCACGATGGAGTTGGCGACCATTCTCCACGACGAATCGACCATCCGCGCCTGGTTCGACGACCCCATCGGCCGGCCCATCCTGGAGCCGATCTTCAACGAACTGATGCGCAAGGGCGGCCTGTTTAGCGAGAACGGCTCCAACGACGATTCGATGGACCTGATCAGCTTCCTGATGGACCTGCCGCTGCGCAGCTTCTTCCACTTCCAGGAAGGCTCGCTGACCCAGCCGCCGGACGACATCACTAACATGCTGCTCGACCAGGTGCGCGGGGTTAAGGCTTAGGCCGCGCTGGCGGGTTGCCAACCCGACCTACAAAACGAAACGGCCGGACTCGCGTTGAGTCCGGCCGTTCGTTTTTACTAGTCCCTAACCACTAGGGTGTGTATGCAAATTGCTAAGTATGCCTGTTCGGCTGCGTCCGCCCCGGGCTGAAGCCACGGGGCTACTCAACAGCGGCCCCTGAACGGGCCTTTAGAGCGCGGCCGCCCCTTCTTGAGCCGGCCTCGGCCGGCGTCGTTGATTAGCCCGGTGCCTTCAGGCCCGGGCGGACGGGTCGATCAGACCTTTGGCACGGTTTGCATACACGTCCTAGGGTGTGTGTTCAAATTGCTAAGTATGCCTGTTCGGCTGCGTCCGCCCCGGGCTAATGAAGTTTAACAATTTAATACGGTAACAAGCCAACATAGCGCAGCAACGCCGACGAACCGTTGAGAAAGCGGTCGAGGAATGTGGCTACCAGGGATTTGAGCCTGGGCCAATCATCGGCACAGCGATGGAGACGGATGACCTCTTGCTTGAGCCAACGCCAGAGCTTCTCGATGGGGTTCAGCCAGGAAGCGTAAGTCGGCAGACAAAGCAATTGAATCGGCAGCGTGTCCCGAATGGCTTTCTGTCGCGGTTCGGTGGGCCAATTGCTGGGCAGACGCGGTGGCCAGGGAAGTTGCTGAGGCTGGAGACGACAGAGCACGTCAGGGTGAAAATGCACCGGCCAGTTGTCCAGGACAATGGCAATCGTCTCTGCCTGCGGATAGGCGGCCTGGACTTGGGCGAAGAAATCAGACAAGCAGGCGGTGGTGATGTGGCTGCGCTGGAGGTAAATGACTTGCCCGGTGATGGCATCCAGAGTGGCCACAAGGCGAAAGCAGGTATTGGACGCATAGCTGCGCCGCGCCAACGGCTGGGGGTGACCCACGGCTTCATACGCCCAGGACAGTTCCGGCTGGCGGTAGTAAGAGAGCTCATCCAGGTAGAGCAAGGGGAAACGCTCCGGCTGCCGCTCGGCCCGTGCCCGATGCTCGTCGATCCAGGCCCGCTTTGCCTGATAGTGCGGGTCGGGGCTGTGAAGGTAATCGCGCGCTCGTTTGTAACCAATGCCCAACCGGGCCAGCAAACGCCATACGCTCCCCGGCGCATGCCCCCGCAACCAGTCGAACTGGTCGGCAATCATGGCCAGTGTCCAACGATGACGAGCATGGCCGAACAGGTGCGGGTCGCGGCGAACCGTGTGCACCACGGCCTGGTGGGCCTCTTCATCGCTCCCGTGCTGGGGGGAAAAAAGCTGCCTTGCGGCCTCGCCCTGGCTTCACCAGCCAGCCGTCAATCCCGCCGGCCAGATAGCGATTCAGCCAGCGGTAGACCGTATCCGGGTCGCGCGTCTTCAGCACGCCCTGTTTGGCCACCGCATGGGGCGATTGCCCGGCGGCGACCTTCAACAAAGCCGCCGCCTTCTCGCGCACATGGGGTTTGGGATGTCGGTCGCGCGCTCGCTCCAGCTCGGCTCGCTGTTCGTCGCTTAGTTCGAGTGTCCGTCGGGCGGCCATGTCGTCACCTCCGGCTACTATCTTATCCCACTACCTGGGTTTTTGGCGGTATTATTTTGTTAAACTTTTTGGGGGGGGGGGGGGGTGGGGGCGGGGGATGGCCGGGGGGCGTTTTTCGGCGCCGCGCCCCGCCGGAGCCGGGGGGTTATTCCAACGGCCCCTCAAGGGGCCTTAAGGCGCCGGCGGGTCGCCCTCTGTCTTAAGCCGGCCTTGGCCGGCGTTGTTAAGTAGCCCGGCCGCTTTAGGGCCGGGCGGGCTCGCCACCCACTCGCCACCCGCTACTCCCTCACCTGCCCACTCCCATACCCAATCCACTTATACGTCGTCAGCGCCTCCAGCCCCATCGGGCCGCGGGCGTGGAGCTTCTGGGTGCTGACGGCTACTTCCGCGCCCAGGCCGAACTGGCCGCCGTCGTTGAAGCGCGTGCTGGCGTTGACGAAGACGGCCGACGACGTGACCTCGTTCACGAAGCGCGTGGCGTGGCCCAGGTCGTTGGTCAGGATGACGTCGGTGTGCTCGGTGCTGTGGGCCTGGATGTGGTCGATGGCCTCGTCCAGCCCGCCGACGAGCTTGACGCCCAGGATGAGAGCCATCCACTCCGTATCGAAGTCGTCCGGCCCGGCGGGGACGACGCGCGCGCCGCCGGCTTCCGCTTCGCTCAAGAAGGGCAGCGCGTTCTCGGCCGCCCGCAACTCCACCCCGTGCCCGGCCAGCCGCCGCGCCACCGCCGGCAGCAGCCGCGCCGCCACCGCCGGATGGACGAGTAGCGTGTCGAGGGCGTTGCAGACGCTCGGCCGCTGCACCTTGGCGTTCTCGATGATGTCCACCGCCCGCGCCAGGTCGGCGCTCTCGTCGACGTAGATGTGGCAGATGCCCAGCCCGCCGGTGATGACCGGGATGCGGCTCTCCTGGCGGCACAGGCGGTGCAGCGCCGCGCCGCCGCGGGGGATGATCATGTCCACGTAGCGGTCGAGGCGCAGCAGTTCGGTCACCAGCGCGCGGTCGGGGTCGGCGATGGCCTGCACCGCCGCCGGTGGCAGGCCGCAGCGGGTCAGCGCCGCCTGAATCACGTCCACCAGGGCCAGGTTGGTGCGCAGCGTCTCCCGGCCGCCGCGCAGGATGGCGGCGTTGCCCGTCTTCAGGCACAGCGTGGCGATGTCGATGGTCACGTTGGGGCGGGCCTCGTAGATGACGCCGATGACGCCGATGGGCGTGCGGCGGCGGACGAGGCGTATCCCGTTGGGCAGCAGCCGGCTCTCCAACTCCTCGCCCACCGGGTCGGGCAGGCCGGCCACGCGGCGCGTGTCGGCGGCCAGCGCCGCCAGCCGCCGCTCGTCCAGCAGCAGCCGGTCGAGGATGGCCGCGCTCTGGCCGGCGGCGCGGGCGTCGGCGATGTCGTGGGTGTTGGCTTCCAGCGCCGCGCCGCCGCGTGCCTCCAACTCGTCGGCGATGGCCCGCAGGGCGTCGTTCTTGCGAGCGGTGGTCAGCGTCGCCAGTTGGCGGCTGGCGGCGCGGGCGGCGATGCCTATGGCGTTGAGGTCGGTCATAAGTCACTCCGAGTTGTAGCGGGGGATGGTATTCCGCCTCCGGGCGATTGCAGAGGCGGGATGCCATCCTTCCCTACAATAAGATCAGGTCGTTGCGATGGACGACGACCGCGCCATAGGCGTAGCCCAGCCGGTCGATGATCTCGCCCGAGCGGCAGCCGGCGATGCGCCGCAGGTCGCCGCTGTCGTAGCGGGTGATGCCGCGGGCCAACTCCTGCCGCGCCGGGTCGAGGATGAGCACCGTGTCGCCGCGGTCGAACTCCCCCTCGACGGTGGTGATGCCGGCCGGCAGCAGCGACTTGCCGCCGCGGGCCAGCGCCTCGGCCGCGCCGCCGTCCACCAGCAGCGCCCCGGCCGGCCGCGGCCCGGCCAATATCCAGCGCTTGCGGCTCTCCACCGGCTGCTCCAGCGGCGGGAAGCGCGTGCCCACGGCCTCGCCGGCGGCGGCGCGGGCGATGACGTTGGGCAGGCGACCGGCGGCGATGACCACCTCCGTGCCGGCGCGGCGGGCCACGTCGGCGGCGCGCAGCTTGGTCGACATGCCGCCCACGCCCAGCCCGGAGGCGCTGTCGCCGGCCGCGTCGCGCAGCGTGGCGTCGATGTGGCGCACTTCGGGGATGAGCGTCGCCGCCGGGTCGGTCTGCGGGTCGGCGGTGAACAGGCCCGGCTGGTCGGTCAGCAGCAGCAGCAGGTCGGCTTCGGCCAGAATGGCCACCAGGGCGGAGAGGGTGTCATTGTCGCCCAGGCGAATTTCCTCCGTGGCTACGGCGTCGTTTTCGTTGATGACGGGGACGACGCGATGGGCCAGCAGGGTATGCAGCGCGTCGCGGGCGTTGAGGAAGCGCCGCCGGTTCTCCACGTCGGCCCGCGTCAGCAGCAGTTGGCCGACGAACAGGCCGTAGATGGCGAAGAAGTGCTCCCACATCTGCATCAGCCGCGTCTGGCCGACGGCGGCCAGCATCTGCTTGTTGGCCAGCGTCGGCGGCAGGTCGGGGTGGCCCAGCCGCTCGCGGCCGACGGCGATGGCCCCCGAGGTGCAGACGATGACCTCGTGGCCGGCGGCTTGCAACGCGGCGCACTGGCGGGCCAACTCCACCATGTGGGCCTGATCCAGCCGCGGCGTGCCGCCGGTCAGGACGCTGGTGCCGAACTTGATGACGATTCTGCGGGTCATAGAGAAACCACAGATTACACAGATTTCACCGATTAAGAAAGGGTGATCCGCAGATTGGAGGCAGGCAGGCGCAGAGAAAGCTTATTCTTTTTTGGCTTGCTCAGCGCCTTTGCGAGGCCTCCTCTTCTGAAAGCTGCGCAATCTGCGGTTTCTTCTATCAAGGGGTGACATTTATCCGGCCAAGAGGTGACGATTGTCGTGACGTTGCCCCTTGGAGTATGATACGCTTAGGCTCGGTTGAATCGGCCAACGCACCCTGCAACCCATTTGGTCGCGCGCCCGCAGCGGCGCGGCGGCCATACCACCGGCGGCCACCTGCGCCGCGATTTCACAGTACCGATAAGGAGATTTGAGCATGAAGGCAAAGTCACTTGATGAATTGCTGCGCCACCTGGACGGCGTGGTCACCGTTGACGGCGACATCGTCACCGTGCGCGACGAGGCGGCCCTGCGCGACAAGATCGACGGCCTGATCCAGACGGCCGTCTTCGGCGAAGGCATCGTCCGCGACACGGCCCGCTGGATCATCTGGGAAGTTGCCCAGAGTTTGGGCATCTACCTGGCGTCGATCCACCAGCTCTACATGGCCATCGGCCGCGGCGACGTGCCGACGACGTTCACCGTCCCGGCCATGAACATCCGGGCCATGAACTACAACTCGTCGCGGGCCGTCTTCCGCGCCGCCAACAAGCACAACGTCGGCGCGATGCTGTTCGAGATCGCCCGCTCGGAGATCGGCTACACCGGCCAGCGGCCGATGGAGTACACCACCAGCGTCCTGGCCGCGGCCATCAAGGAAGGGTTTCGCGGCCCGGTCTTCATCCAGGGCGACCACTTCCAGATTTCGGCCAGCCGCTACAAGAGCAGCCCCGACGCCGAAGTGCAGGCCGTCAAGGACCTGATGGTCGAGGCCGTCGCCGCCGGCTTCTACAACATCGACATCGACACCTCGACGCTGGTCGACCTGAGCTACCCGACGCTCGACGAGCAGCAGCACACCAACTACACCCTGTGCGCCGAACTGACCGCCTACGTCCGCAGCATCGAGCCGCAGGGCATCACCGTCTCCCTGGGCGGCGAGATCGGCGAGGTGGGCCACAAGAACTCGACCGTCGAGGAACTGGACGCCTTCATGCAAGGCTACCGCCGCGTGCTGCCCGACAGCGCCGCCGGCGGCATCCCCGGCATCTCCAAGATTTCGGTGCAGACGGGCACGAGCCACGGCGGCGTGGTGCTGCCCGACGGCACGCTGGCCCAGGTGAAGGTCGACTTCGACACCCTGCGCGAGCTGAGCCGCGTGGCCCGCGACTCCTACGGCCTGGGCGGCGCGGTGCAGCACGGCGCTTCGACCCTGCCGCCGTCGGCCTTCAACAAGTTCCCGGAGATCGGCACGGTCGAAATCCATCTGGCCACCAACTTCCAGAACATCGTCTTCGACTACCTGCCCAAGGAGATGGTCGAAGAGGCCTACGCCTACCTGCGCGAGAACCACAAGGACGAGTGGAAGCCGGGCAAGACGGACGAGCAGAGCCTCTACTCCGCCCGCAAGCGGGCCATCGGCCCCTTCAAGGAGCAGTGGTGGAACATGGACGCGGCCAAGCTGGAAGAGCTGGGCCTGGTGTTGCAGGAGCAGTTCGAGTTCCTGTTCGACCAACTGAACGTCAAGGGTACGCGCGAGGTGGTGGAGCACGTGACGACGCGCGTCGTCATCCACCAGCCGCGCCCGGCCGAGGCCGTGGCCGCCGTGGCCGCCGAGGACGTGAAAGACCTGGCCGACTAGTGACGAGTGACGAGTGACGAGTCTTAGAACTCGTCACTCGTCACTCGTCGCTCGTCACTCGTCACTTCTAATATCCCTCTTCCCGATCCACCAAATTGATCAACGTCTCGCCGGCCAGATAGCGGCGCAGATTGGCCACGAAGAGATTGACGGCGCGCTCGTCGTAGTGGGCCGTCATGCCGCTGACGTGGGGCGTCACGATGACGTTCTGCATGTCCCACAGCGGGCTGTCGGCCGGCAGCGGCTCCGTCTCGAACACGTCCAGCCCCGCGCCGGCGATCCAGCCGCGTTGCAGGGCGCGGATGAGGGCGCGCTCGTCGATGACCGGGCCGCGGCCGACGTTGATCACGTAAGCGCTGGGCTTCATCGCCTGGAACACGCTTTCGTCGAACAGGTGGCGCGTGCGCGGCGTCAGGGGCAGGGTGATGACCACGTAGTCGCACTGGCCGACGACGGAGCGCAGCGCCTCGGCGGGATAGATGCGCGTCGGCAGCTCGCCGGCCGGGTCGCCGAAGCCGGGCAGGGTGTAGCCGGTGTCGGCCACGCGGCGGGCGTCGCGCTTGGTGACCAGGATGGTCATGTTGAACGCCCGCGCCAGCCGGGCCACCTCGCGGCCGATGCTGCCGTAGCCAATGATGCCCAGCGTGCGCCCGGCCAGCTCGTCGGGCGTGAACGCCTCGCGCCGCCCCTGTGGCCAGTTGCCCTCGCTCTGGGCGCGCAGCCAGCGCGGCACGCGATTGGCCCAGGCCAACATCTGCGCCAGCACGTACTGGCCCATATTGGGGGCGTGGATGCCGCTGGTCGTCGTCAGCAGCAGGTCGCTCTGCCACAGCGGCGTATCGATCAGGTTGTTGATGCCCGCCCAGTGGCTCTGCACCCAGCGCAGATTGGGGGCCTGCTCTGGCCGCAGGATGCGGTCGGTCGTGTAGTGGACTTCCGCCTCGTTGACGCGCCCCTCCGGCCAACCCTCTTTGGGCAGCGTGTCGCGCTCGATGACCACGTCGGCCGAGGCGGCGGCGATGCGCTCCAGCAGCGGGTCGGGGATGGGTGCTGTAATCAGGACGTGTCGCTTCACCAGGTAACTACTCCTTCCGGCCGCCCGTCGCGGCCGTTCGCCGCGGAGTGTAGCACAAAGTCAGATAAGCCGCGGTGGATAAGAAGGAGCAACCACAGATTGCGCCGATTCCACAGGTTTCAGAAAAATCTGTGGAATCGGCGTAATCTGTGGTTACTTCTTGGCGCAACCCGCCTGAGAACGGTGCGTATAGGCTGACAGAATAACGGATAACGAATCCCGGAGGTACTAAGAGATGAATGACAAGCGACTCGTTCGTTCCCGTGATGATAAGATGCTGTTCGGCGTCTGCGCCGGTTTGGCCCACTACCTGAACATCGACCCGGTCATCGTCCGGCTGGTGATGGCGCTGCTGACGCTGTGGAACGGCATCGGCCTGCTGGCCTACGTGGTCCTGGCCCTGATCATGCCCCAAGAGCCGGCCGTGGCCGCCAAGGCCAACGCGTTCGACGAGGAAGAGATCGTTATCAAGGGTTCCTAACACCTGTGGCTTACCGGCACAACCGGAGCGGCGCGACCGTTGGAATCCTCTTCCCGTACTGGTAGAACGGCCGCGCCGCGCCGGCGCACTTCTTTTGGCTTTCTTCTGGCGTAAGACTTACGTTTCCAATCTCCTGCCGCCAGAAAAGCACGAAACGGCCGGTCTCGCAAGAGACCGGCCGTTTCCTTATAGAGAGAGAAACCACAGATTACGCCGATTACACAGATTTTTCTTTCAATCTGTGTAATCGGCGTAATCTGTGGTTTCTTATTCTTCGGCGCTATACTCGCCCGTCAATTTGGTTTGCGAGGACAAAGAAGTATGGCACTGGTGATGAAATTCGGCGGGACGTCGGTCGGCAGCGCGGAGGCCATGCGCGAGACGGCCGACCTCATCCTGCAAGCGCGCGATACCTGGGGCGACGTGGCCGCTATCGCCTCGGCCATGGGGTCGAAGCCGGTCAAGGTGACCGACCTGCTGCTGCAAGGGGCGCACACCGCCTATCAGGGGGACGGCGACACCTATCGCCGCCTGGCCCGCCAACTGCGCGACATCCACTACGAGGCTATCGACGGCCTGCTGTCGCCCGAAGGGGAGCGCCAGGTCGTCCTGGCCGAGATGGAGCGCTTTGTCAGCCGCTACGCCAGCCTGTGCGGCGCGGTCAACGTGCTGGGCGAACTGACGCCGCGCGCCCTGGACGCCATCAGCGGCATGGGTGAGCAGATGAGCGTGCGCATTCTGGCCGCCTATCTGCGCGAGTTGGGCTACGAGGCCGAGGCCATTGACGCCACGGAACTGATCGTCACCGACGCCAACTTCCAGAGCGCCAACCCGCTGACGGCCGAGACCCGCGCCCGCACCACCGCCCGCCTGGGAACGCTGCTGGAGCGCGGCGCCATTCCCATCGTCACCGGCTTCATCGGCGCGACGACCGACGGCGTGACGACCACGCTCGGCCGCGGCGGCTCCGACTTCAGCGCCGCCATTCTGGGCCAGGCGGTGGACGCCGATGAGGTGTGGATTTGGACCGACGTGGACGGCGTCATGTCGGCCGACCCGCGGCTGGTTCCCGGCGCGGTGTCGATTCCCACGCTGACCTACCGCGAGGTCTCCGAATTGGCCTACTACGGGGCCAGAGTGCTGCACCCCAAGACGATGCGGCCCTGCGTGGAGAACGGCATTCCCCTGCGCATCAAGAACACCTTTAACCCCACCCACCCCGGCACGGTCATCGTGGACGAAGCGCCGGAGTTGAACGGCGCGCTGAAGGCGGTGACGGCCATCAAGGGCGTGGCCATGATCAACGTCGAGGGCAAGGGGATGATCGGCGTGCCCGGCATCGCCGCGCGGACGTTCGGGGCCGTGGCCCGGCTCGACGTGAGCGTGCTGCTCATCACCCAGGCGTCGTCGGAGCAGTCCATCTGCTTCATCGTGCCCGAGGCGTCGGCGCCCGCTGTAGTCGCCGGGCTGGAGGCCGAGTTCGCCGCCGAGTTGCAGCGCCGCGACATCGAGCGCGTCTGGCTGCGCGACGCCGTGGCCATCGTCACCATCGTCGGCGCGGGCATCCAGACCACGCCGGGCATCGCCGGGCGCGTCTTCAGCGCCCTGGGCCAGCATCGGGTCAACGTCATCGCCATCGCCCAGGGGTCGTCGGAGTGCAGCATCAGTCTGGTGGTGGCGGCCGAGGACGTAGGGCGGGCGGTGGAGCATATTCATGGGTTGATCGTTCGCTAGGACTTTCAGAGCAGGGGAGCGGGGGAGCAGGGGAGGGCGACTTCCGCCCCCTCGCCCTCCGGGAGAGGGTTGGGGAGAGGGCACTCAGACAAGGAATACAATGAGCAACAGCAAAACAACATCCCATTGGGGCAGAAAAGTAGCCCTGGCCGGCCTGGCCGCGGCCGGCGCGTTCGTTGCTGCGCGGCGCGTTGGCGCGGCGGCCCGCGCCAACGCGCCGCGCCCCATCCCCCTGCCGCGCGGCCGGGCGGTCATCACCGGCGCGTCGGCCGGCATCGGCGAGGAGTTCGCCCGGCAACTGGCCGCGGCCGGCTTCGACCTGACCCTCGTGGCCCGGCGCGAGGATCGGCTGCGGACGCTGGCCGACGAACTGAGCGCCGCCCACGGCATCCGCGCCGAGGCGTGGCCGGCCGACCTGGCCGACGAGGCCGACGTGGCCGCGCTGGCCGGCGCCCTGGCCACGGCCGACGACCTGGCCCTGCTGGTCAACAACGCCGGCTTCGGCACGCGCGGCGAGTTCATTGAGGTGGAGCTGGAGCGCACGCTGGACATGATCCGCGTCCACGTGCTGGCCACGGTCACGCTGTGCCGCGCCGCCGCGCCGGGCATGATCGCCCGCGGCGGCGGGGCGATCATCAACGTCTCGTCCATCGCCGCCTTCTTCCCCTCGGCCGGCGGGGCCAACTACGGCGCGACCAAGGCCTATCTCAACGCCTTCAGCGAGGCGCTGGCCGCCGAACTGCGCGGCACGGGCGTCGCTGTCCAGGCGCTCTGCCCCGGCTTCACGACGACCGAGTTCCACGACGTGGGCGACTATCAGAACTTCGACCGCGGGCAGATTCCCGCGCCGCTGTGGATGCCGGCGCGCGACGTGGTGGCCGAGTCGCTGGCGGCGCTGGGCAGCGGGCGGGTCATCGTCGTGCCGGGGGCCAAGTACCGGGCCATCGTCGCCGCGGCCAACAGCCCGCTGGGCAACCCCATTCGGCAAGCGGCGCGGGCGGTGCGGGCGCGTTGGCGAAAGGGGTAAGAGCTCACGCAAAGGCGCTAAGGGGCTAAGGCGCAAAGTAAGAGAAGAAAATTCTTTGCTTTCTTCTTTGCGTCTTTGCCCCTTAGCGCCTTTGCGTGAGCTCTTATACCAATCCAATAGACTCTAAGAGCGGGCCGTGGTATACTATGCTCATTCGGGGATGACAGGCTTCGACGGGGAAGGCTGGCCCTGGATTGCAAGCCGAGCACGCTTTATATCTCGTAAAACTAGAAGCACCGCATAAGTGCCAACCGCACAAATGCGTACAGCGCTCTTCCGATGGCTGCCTAAAGTAGCCTAAGAAGGGCCAAGATGTTCCCCTAAACAAGGAACCCGTTCACCTGAGCCTTTTCGTCGGTCTGGCCAGCGTGGGCGACATACCGACCGACGTGCTCCGCGCCGATGCCGATAGGCGCGGCTAGAGACGCCCTTTCGGGGGCCATCGACTAGCGCCGGCTGACCCAGTTGATCGGGGCGCCCGACCGCGAAGCCTAAATAGATCGACTAAGCTTGTAGACGTCTGGAGGTCGAATTTTTCGGACGCGGGTTCGATTCCCGCCATCTCCCACCACAGCCGGAGCTGCCTTCTGGGCGGCCCCGGCCTTTTTTGTCTATGGGGGCGTTGACTCCCGATCTGACAGCCCCCGGCCCACCTACTATAATCACACCCATGTCGAACAAACCCACGGCGCTCATCGCCCTCATCGCTCTCGCCTTGGCCGTTAGCCTGGCTGCCTGCCGCTCCGAGGATCTGCCACCGGTCGAAGTCACCCGCGTCGTCACCCAGGTCGTCGAACTGCCGGCGACCCAACCGGCCGCGCCCGCCCGGCCCAAGGAGTTGACGATCTGCATGGCCCAGGAGCCGGCCACGCTCTACCTCTATGGCGAGACGATGCTGACCGCCGCCGCCATCCGCCACGCCCTCTACACCAACTACATCACCAATCTGTCCTACGACTATCAGGCCGACGGGCTGGAGAAGATTCCCAGCCTGGCCGATGGCGACGCGGTGGTTAACACCGTGGAAGTGGCTGAGGGGGACGTGGTGCGCCGCGCCGACGACAGCGTTGGGCCGCTGGCGCTGGGCGACACGATCCTCAACGCCGATGGCCAGACGGTAACTTTCGACGGCGTGCCCGTCCCCACGAGCCAAATGGTAGTGGAGTTCACCATGCAGCCGACCATCTGGTCCGAAGGCACACCGGTCAGCGCCGCCGACTCGGTCTACAGCTTCAACCTGGCCGCCGACCCGGCCACAACCGCGCCCAAGTACGTCATCGAACGCACCGCCGCCTATGAGACCACCGGCGCGTTGAGTCTGCGCTGGACAGGCCTGCCGGGCTTCACCGACAGCACCTACTTCCTCAACTTCTGGCAGCCGCTGCCGGAGCACCTGTGGGGCGAGTTCAGCGCCGCCGAATTGATGACGGCCGATGAGTCTAACCGGCTGCCCGTCGGCGACGGCCCGTTCGTCATCCAGCAGTGGACGCCCGGCGAAAGTATCCGCCTGCGGCGCAACGAGCATTACTACCGCGCCGGCGAGGGGCTGCCCTATCTCGACCGCGTCACCTTCAAGTTCATCCCCGACACCGATCAGTTGGTGGCCCAACTGCTCAACGGGCAATGCGACGTCGGCACGCAGGACGGCCTGAGCGCCGACACCGCGCCCATCCTTCTGGAAGCCGAGGCATCGGGCATCCTGATCCCGTACTTCCAGACCGGCACGACCTTCCAGCACATCGACTTCAACGTCAACCCCTTTGGCGACGCCGCCGAGGCGCGCCCGGACTGGTTTGAGGACGCCCGCGTGCGGCAGGCGATGATGCTCTGCACCGACCGGCAGAGCATGGTCGATGACATCCTCTACGGCCGTTCGGAGGTCATCCACACCTACGTGCCCGCCGTGCACCCGCTCTATCCGGCCGAGGGCGTCACCGAGTGGCCCTATGACCCCGACGCCGGCAACGCCCTGCTGGACGAGGCCGGCTATGACCGGCGCGACGCCGACGGCTTCCGGCTCGACCCCGGCGGGGCGCGCCTGGCCCCGACGCTGGGCACGACGGCCGGCAACGCCCTGCGCCTGCGCGTGACGCAGTTGTTCCGCGAGAACATGGCCGCCTGTGGCATCGACGTGGCCCTGTACTACTTGCCGGCGGGCGAGTGGTTTGCCGGTGGGCCGGAGGGGGTGTTGTTCGGTCGCCGCTACGATCTGGGCCTGTTCGCCTGGCTGACCGGCGTGCGGCCGCCCTGCGACCTCTACCTGGGTTCGCGCGTGCCCGGCCCGCTGGGCGAGGTGTTCGCGGCCACGGGCGCGCCCTACACCGGCTGGGGCGGCGACAACCAGAACAACACCGGCTGGGCCAACGCCGCCTACGATGCTGCCTGCCAGACGGCGCTCGGCTCGCTGCCCGGCACGCCGGAGTACGTCGGGAGCCACATGGCCGCGCAGCGCATTTTCTCCGAGGAATTGCCCACCTTGCCGCTTTTCCTGAGCTTGAAGGTGGCCGCGGCGCGGCCGGAGGTGCTGAACTTTAGCCTCGATGCGACCCAAAACTCGGAGCTATACAACATCTACGAGTATGATCTGGCTCAGTAGTATGGGGATGTTTGGAGAGACGAGACTACAAATGTCACCCATTCGTTACCAAATTCGCCCCTCATTTGCCACCTATTTGACATGCAGCCGGACGGTAACTATAATGTAGTTTACAGTTTTAAGCGTTCTATCATTTCGATGCGCCTGAACATTGTGAACGACAACGACGGGATTGCCCGGTAAGTAAGCCTATCACAGCCGGACCGCGCTTGCGCGGGCGTCCGGCTGTGTTTCGTTTTCAGTGGTCAGCCTGAGATAAGGGGGTGATGCGTCTGCCTGAAACGCCGTAAGGTTGCCCTTGTTGAGCAGCCAAGTTTGGAGAGAGAAGACGGCGGTTGAACCATACCCGGATGTGCTTGCTGGTAAATCCGGGACCAAGATTCGCCGCGTGACAACCGTTAGTGGAGGACAAACCTAACATGTCGAAGAAAAGCTGGGCGCTCGTCGCCCTGTTGGTATTGATTGGTAGCCTGATGCTCGTCGCCTGCACCGGGGGAACGGAGACCGTTGTCGAAGTCACCCGCGTCGTCACGGAGACGGAAGTTGTTGAGCAAGAACCCGAAGTCGTTGAAGTAACGCGCGTCGTCGAGACCGACCCCGAGGAAGTCGAGGTCACCCGCGTCGTCGAGGTCGAAGTTGACCCCAACGCCGAAGAAGAAGCCTCGCGCACCGGTGGCTGGCTCGATACGATCGTCATCGTCCAGGAGCCGGACTCGAACTCGGCCGTGGCCCGTCTGGAAGCCGGTGACCTGCACATGTACGCCGACGACATCGCCGGCGAAGCGGCCATCCAGGCCATGGAGTCCGACGCCATCCAGACCCGCACCCAGTACGGTCTCTTTGACGAACTGCTGTTCAACCTCGCCACGTGCCAGGACGAAGCTCAGTTCAACCCGTTCGTCAACCAGACGATCCGCGTGGCGATGAACTACGCCATCGACCGCAACTACGTCGCTCAGGAACTCTACAACGGCATGGCCGTGCCCAAGTTCACGACGATTGCCGAAGCCAGCGCCGACCGCGCCCGCTTCGCCGCCGAGATCCGGGCCATCGAGGCGCAGAACGCCTATAACCTGGAAACGGCCCGCGAGATCATCACCGCCGAAATGGAAGCGATGGGCGCGACGCTCGAAAACGACGTCTGGACCTTCAACGGTGAGCCGATTGTCCTGCAGTTCCTCATCCGCTCCGAGGACACCCGTCTGGCCATCGGCGGCTACATCGCCACGCAACTGGAAGAGTTGGGCTTCACCGTCGAGCGCGTTGAGCGCACCTCGGGCGAACTCAGCCCCATCTGGAATGCCGGCGACCCGACCCTGTGCGAGTGGCACCTCTACACCGGCGCCTGGAGCCAGACGCAGATCGACCGCGGCTCGGAGTCAGCTTTCGAGCAGTACTACACCAACCGCGTTCTGCCCTGGCCGCTGTGGGCGCTCTACGCCCCGGTGCCCGAGCTGGACGAAGCCTCGCGGAAGATCTACAACAACGACTTTGCCTCCATCGAGGAGCGGACCGAGTTGATCCGCACTGCGCTCACGCTGTCGGAGGAGTACGCCACCCGCAACTGGATCACCAGCCGCACAACCCTCGTGCCCTTCCGCAACGAAGTGTCGGTGACGACTGACCTGGCCGCCGGTGTCAGCGGTACGGCGCTGTGGTCCAAGACGATCCGCTTCGCCGACGAAGTCGGTGGTTCGATGAACATTGGCCTGCCCAGTGTCTTCACCGAGCCGTGGAACCCGATCGCCGGCTCCAACTGGGTCTTCGACCAGATGGTCCTGCGCGGCATCAGCGACCTGGGCATCTACACCGACCCCAACACCGGTGTCGGCATTCTCGGCCGCGTCGAGCGGGCCGAGATGACGGTTCGCGAAGGCTACCCGATGAGCGTGCAGTCCGACTGGGTCACCCTGGCCTTCGAGCCCGAAGTCGTCGTGCCCGACGACGCCTGGGCCGGCTGGGACGCCACCAATCAGGTCTTCCTGACCGCCGCCGACGTCTTCACCGAGACGCAGACCGCTCTGGTGAAGTCGACCGTTTACTACCCGGCTGACCTGTTCAGCACGGTGACCTGGCACGATGGCAGCCCGATGAGCGTGGCTGACTTCATCATACCCATGATCACCGCCTTCGACCTGGGCGACCCGGCCAGCGCGTACTACGACGAAGCGCTGGTTCCGGGCCGCGATTCGTTCGTGGCCTCCTTCAAGGCCGTGCGCATCGCCTCCACCGATCCGCTGGTCATCGAGACCTGGACCGACGTGGGCGCGCTGGATGCCGAGAACGCCGTGCAGTCCTGGTGGCCGGCGGCCGCCTATGACTTCTCCGACGCGGCCTGGCACAACATGGCCCTGATGCTGCGCGGCGAGGGCAACGGCGGCTTCGCCTTCACGGCCGACAAGGCCGCGGCCAACGAGATCGAGCAGACCAACCTGATCGCCGGCCCGTCGCTGGACGTTCTGGCTGGTGAGCTGATCTCGGCCACGGAAGAGTCGTTCATCCCCTACGCGCCGACCCTGGGCGAGTACATCACCGCTGAAGACGCGGCGGCCCGCTACACCAACCTGGCCGAGTTCGCTCGCCGCTACGGCCACTACATGATCAGCACCGGCCCATACTTCCTCTCGGGTGTCTTCCCGGTCGAGGGGCAGGCCGTTCTGACCCATTACGCGGCCCATCCCGACCTGGCCAGCCGTTTCGCCGGCTTCGCCGCCCCGGCTTCGCCGGTGGTCGAGATTGACGGCCCGGCGCGCGTCACCATCGGTGAGGAAGCCGCCTTCGACGTCTTCGTCGACGTCTTCGATGGCCCCTACCCGATGGACGACATCGAAGCCATCAACTACCTGGTGTTCGACGCCACGGGCGCGTTGGTGGCCCAGGGCGCGGCCGAAGGTGTGGAAGACGGTGTCTGGCAAGTGGTGCTCGGCTCCGACGTCACCGGCGCTCTGGCCGAAGGCTCCAACCGCCTGGACATCGTGGCCGTCTCCAAGCTGGTGGCCATCCCCACCCTGGCCAGCTACGAGTTCGTGACCGCTCCGTAGCTATCAGTGTCTTACCGGTAGCACAGTCATCCGGCTGTGCTAAAATCCATGATTAAGGCCTAAAGTAGGGGAGGTGACTTTCGAGTCACCTCCTCCTACTTGCTATCATGGGGTATTACGCGCGGAACGAAATGAGGTGAGACTGTGGCTACTGTCACTGGCGACTTCAATATCAACGCCGAGGTAGACGTCGAATCGATCGAGGCGACAGCCCGCAAGGCGCGGACGCAAAGCCTTGTTCGCCTGTTGCGCTATACGCTGCTGAAACTGGTAGCCCTGGTCGTTACCGTCGCCATCGGCGTCTATATCACAATCTTCGTCGCCAACATGGGCGGCGAGGTCGACAACATCCGCATGGCGACCATTCGCGAGAACGTCGCGCTGACCGCCACGGCCGACCCGGTCTTCAGGGCCATGGCCACCGAAGAACGCATCGCCTACATCAATGATCGCGTCGAGTTGGAGGCCAAGCGCTACGGTCTCGACCGTCCCTTCATCTTGCGCAGCTTCGAATACTTGCGCGATGCCATGACGCTCAACCTGGGCTATGCCCAGCAGTTGACCAGTGACAGCGGCTCGCGCATGGTCAGGAACATCATCCTGGAGCGGCTGCCATCCACTCTAGTGCTCTTTGGTACAGCCAATCTGCTCTTGTTTTTCATCGCTCTGTTCGCCGGGCTGAGTCTGTCGCGGCGCTACGGCAGTTTCGCCGACAAGGCGGTGCTGGCTATGGCGCCGACCTCGTCGGCCCCACCCTGGTTCTACGGCATCTTCCTCATCCTGATCTTCGCCGCGCTGCTGGGCGTGTTGCCCTTCGGCGGCATGGTCGGCGCGCCGCCGCCGGACAACCCGCTCGACTACGCCCTGAGCCTGTTGCAGCACATGATCCTGCCCGTCTCGGCCTGGCTGCTGTCGGCCATCTTCCTGACCACCTACAACTGGCGCACGTTCTTCCTGATCTACGCCAGCGAGGACTACGTCGAGATGGCCAAGGCCAAGGGCTTGCCGGACGGCATGATCGAGCGGCGCTACATCCTGCGGCCGACGCTGCCCAACATCATCACCAGCTTCGCCCTGACGCTCATCACCCTGTGGACCGGAGCCATCATCACCGAGACCGTCTTCAACTGGCCGGGCATCGGCCAGCTCTACGCGCGGGCCATCGGCGCGTTTGACACACCGGTCATTGTGGCCAACGTGGTCATCTACGCCTACCTGTTGGCTCTGACCGTCTTCCTGCTGGACTTCATCTATGCGCTGGTCGACCCGCGCGTGCGTGTTGGTGGGGGAGGGCCGAAACAATGAAAACCTTGCTCGAACGCTTCCGCCAGTTGAGGAGCTATCCGACGGCCGTCATCGGCCTGATCATTATCGCTTTGCTGGTCATCGTCTCCGTCGTGACGCCCTTCATCATGCCCTACAACGAGGCCATCCGCCTCTGGCGCGGCGGCGAAGATATCTGGGGGCGCTACCCCCGCAACGCCGCCCCGGCCTGGCAGAACTGGTTCACCAGCACCGACGTGTCCAATACCATCATTCTCGACAGCGTCGAAGGGGACGGCAATGTGACCATCTCCGACCTTTCGGCCGACACCCGCGAGGCTCGCTTCTCCTTCGAGTTCGATTTCCCCTATGACACCTTTCCGCCGGAGCTAACTGTCTTCGCCAACGCCCGCTACGACTCCAAAGAGCCTTTCGTCGAGATGATCTGGATTACGCCCGATGGCCGCGAGATCCGGGTCGGCGAGTTCGCCGTCAGTAGCAATACCTCCTTCCGTTTCAATCAGGACGACCGCTTGCAGCGCCGCCTGGAGCGCGAGACGGGCATCGACGGCGTGTCGGTGGTCCACGGCCTGTTCGATGACCCGGCCCAGGAAGGGCTGCAAGTCCTCCCCGGAACCTACCGGCTGGACTCTATCGGCCTGCTGTTCGAGCCGGAGTCGGAGCTTGACCTGGCCTTCGTCAGCTATGGCGAGGTGCACGGCGTCGCCGGCACCGACCATCAGCGGCGCGACCTGTCGGTAGCCCTGCTGTGGGGCACGCCGATCGCCATGGCTTTCGGCCTGCTGGCCGCCCTGGCCACGACGGTCATCACCATGGTCATCGCTGCCGTGGGCGTCTGGTACGGCGGCTGGCTCGACGCGGCCATCCAGCGCATCACCGAGGTGAATTCGATCATTCCCCTCCTGCCCATCCTGATCATGGTCGGCACACTCTACTCGCGCAGTATCTGGATCATGCTGGGGCTGGTCATCCTGCTCAGCATCTTCGGCATCCAGATCAAGCAGTACCGGGCCATCTTCCTGCAAGTCAAGGAGTCGCCCTACATCGACGCCGCGCGCGCTTATGGCGCGGGCAATATGCGCATCGTCTTCCGCTACCTGGTGCCGCGCATCCTGCCCCTGGTCATTCCCGCCATCGTGACGCTGGTTCCCGGCTTCGTGTTCCTGGAGGCGTCGCTGGCGGTGCTGGGTCTGGGCGACCCCGTCCTGCCGACGTGGGGTAAGTTGATCAACGATGCCGCCACCCAGGGGGCGCTGTTCAACGGCTACTACTACTGGATTCTCCAGCCCTCGGTGTTGCTGATGATCGCCGGCCTGGGCTTTGCCATGGTGGGCTTCGCCCTGGACCGTGTTTTCAATCCTAGACTGCGCGAAGTGTAAGCAATGGACCAACCAAACGAAACCGTATTGCGGGCTAGAAACCTGCGTCTGTACTTCCAGACGCGCCGCGGCCCTGTCCAGGCCGTGGACGGCGTCGACTTCGACCTGCGCAAGAACGAGGCCACGGTCATCATCGGCGAGTCGGGCTGCGGCAAGAGTTCGCTGGCCAAGGCCATCCTGCGCCTGTTGCCGCGCAATGCCGGAACCTATGATGGCGAGGTCTGGCTGCACGACCAGAACATCATGCTGCTCAACGACGAGAGCTTCCGCAAGGAGATCCGTTGGCGGCGCATCTCGATGGTGCCCCAGGCGGCCATGAACGCGCTGAATCCGGTCATGCGCATCGGCGATCAGGTGTCGGAGCCGGCCATCGTGCATATGAACATGACCAAAGAGGACGCCACGAAGAGCGCCGTGCGCATGCTGGAGCACGTCGGTGTGCCCATCGACTTCCTGCATCGCTACGCCTTTGAGTTGAGCGGCGGCATGCGCCAGCGTTCGGCGCTGGCCATGGCCCTGGTGACGCTGCCCGACGTGGTCATCCTCGACGAGCCGACCTCGGCCCTCGACGTGCTGACCCAGGCCAGCATCATGAACCTGATGAAGCGGATGAAGAAGGAGCTGGAGACCAGCTTCATCCTCATCACCCACGACATCGCCACCTCCAGCGAGCTGGCCGACAACGTGGCCGTCATGTACGCCGGGCAGATCGTCGAGGTGGGCGACGCGCGCCGCTTCTTCACCAAGCCGCTGCATCCCTACTCCCATGCCCTGATGGCCAGCGTGCCCCGGCTGCGCGAGACGATTGAGCCGGAGTTCATCACCGGCCAGCCGCCCAGCCTGCTCAACCCGCCCACGGGCTGCCGCTTCAAGGACCGTTGCCCCAAGCGCTTCGACAAATGTGACGAAGCGCCGCCGATGTTCATCGAGGAAGGTGACCGCCAGGTGCGGTGCTGGCTCTACGATGACGCCATCCAGATGAGCCGACCGGAATACCAGGTGGTAGCATGAACAACGACAATGGTCACATGGAGATTTCGCATACCAACGGCCAGGCCCTCCTACAGATCAAGGACCTGCACGTCTGGTACGAACTAAAGCGGTTTGGCTTTGGCCATGCCGGCTACGTTCGCGCCGTGGACGGCATCACTTTCGACCTGGCGCAGGGCGAAGCCATCGCCTGCGTCGGTGAAAGCGGCTGCGGCAAGTCGAGCCTGATGAAGACCATCCTGGGGCTGAACATTCCTACGAAGGGTGACGTCGTCTTCGACGACACCTCGTTGTCGGCTACCAAGGGCGAAGAGTTGCGCCAGTACCGGTCCAAGATCGGCTACATCCAGCAGGACCCGTTCGGCGCGCTGCCACCCTTCATGACCATCGAGCGCATCCTGGAAGAGCCGCTGATGATCAACGGCGTCACCGACAAGGAAGAGCGCCGGCGGCGCATCGCCAAGATTCTGGAAGAGGTCAAGCTGACGCCGATCAACGAGGTGCTGCCCAAGTACCCCCACATGCTCAGCGGCGGGCAGCAGCAGCGCGTGGTCATCGCCCGGGCGATGGTCATGAACCCGAAGCTGCTGGTGGCCGACGAGCCGGTGTCGATGCTCGATGCCTCGGTGCGCGTCGAAATCCTGCGCCTGCTGCGCAAGTTGCAGGAGAGCCACAACCTGGCCGTCATCTACATCACCCACGACCTATCCACGGTGCGCTACTTCTCTGAGTTCATCTTCGTGATGTATGCCGGCGAGGTGATCGAGTTCGCGCGCATGGAAGACCTGTTGGACGATCCCAAACACCCTTACACCCATGCCCTGCTCGATGCCTCGTCCGACCCGAACGCCGACAATGCGCTGGTCTATCGTGAGATACCCAAGGGTGAGCCGCCGAGTCTGGTCAACCCGCCGCCGGCCTGTCGCTTCCATCCGCGCTGCCCGCACTTCATGCCCGGGCTGTGCGACGTGAAGGACCCGCCCAACTTCGAGGTCAGCCCGCGCCACCTGGTCAATTGCTGGCTCTACGACCCGGAAGTACAGGCAACTAATCTGGAGAGCATTAGCGTCAACAATGCCGTTTAATCGCCTTATCGCTGTCGGTCTAGTCCTGGTTATCATCGGCGCGGTTTTGCCGTTCCTGATCGTCTTGCGCTACTTGCCGTCAACGTTCACCTTGAACTTTCTGGCTTATGGCGCTTCGACAGTCGGCATCTTCCTGGCCGTCATCGGCGTGGCCATGCACGTGGGCGATGTGCGCAAGAAGTCGCGCGACGAATACGATGAGTACGACGACCGCTAACGACGGCCGGCCAAGGGGAGCGACTCTATCGTGGACAACGGCAACAACGTCCTACTGGACATCAAAAACCTGCGTACCCAGTTCTTCACTGAGGGCGGGGTGGTCCATGCCGTGGACGGCATCAACTTCAGCGTCCGCCGCGGCGAAGTCGTCGGCCTGGTGGGCGAGTCGGGCTGCGGCAAGAGCGTCACGTCGCTGTCGATCATGCGGCTCATCGCCCAACCCGGCCGCATTGTCGAAGGGCAGATCATCTTCGATAACGAAGACCTGGTGGCCTTGCCCGAGTCGCGCATGGTCAACATCCGCGGCAACCGCGTCTCGATGATCTTCCAGCAGCCGCAGAGCAGCCTGAACCCCGTCTTCCGCGTCGGCGATCAGTTGTCCGAGGTGCTGCAAATCCACCAGGACGTGGGCAAGGAAGTGGGCGAGCGGCGGGCCATCGAGTTGTTGACGATGGTCGGCGTGCCCGACCCTGAGTCGCGCATCAAGGCCTTCCCCCACGAGCTATCGGGTGGCATGGCCCAGCGCGTCATGATCGCCATGGCCCTGGCCTGTGTGCCGGAACTGCTCATCGCCGACGAGCCGACGACCGCCCTCGACGTGACCATCCAGGCCCAAATCCTCGACCTGATGCGCAACCTGCGCACGAAGATGGACACGGCCATCATCCTCATCACCCACGATCTGGGCGTAGTGGCCGAGATGTGCGACTGGGTGAACGTCATGTACGCCGGGCGGATCGTGGAGCAGGCTCCGGTGGTCGAGTTGTTCAAGACGCCCAAACACCCCTACACGGTGGCCCTCATCGGCTCGACGCCCATCCTGGGCCACGCCGACAAGCCGCTGACGACCATCCCCGGCTCGGTGCCTAACCTGGTCGATCTGCCGACGGGTTGCAAGTTCTGGCCGCGCTGCACAGCGCGCATCCAGCACAATCTGGAGATTTGCGACAAGGAAGAGCCGGCGCTCAAGACGATTGCCCCCAACCATACGGTGCGCTGCTGGCTGTATGAGTAGGGGTTAACGGGACGCGCCGCGGCAACGCCCGCCGGCCGTCAACGATAGTGGAGAAGCGGATGGTCGAACAAGCAAGCCACAACCAGAGCACGCCCGCGCCGCCGGAACGCAAGAAGCTGATCGAGGTCAACAACCTGGTCAAGCACTTCCCGGTGCGCGCCGGGCTGCTCCAGCGCGTCAAGGCCTGGGTCAAGGCTGTGGATGACGTCAGCTTCTTCATCAATGAGGGGGAGACGTTCGGCCTGGTGGGCGAGTCGGGCTGCGGCAAGACGACGGTCGGCCGCACCATCCTGCGCCTCATCCCCCACACCTCCGGCGAAGTGCTCTTCGACGGCCGCAACGTCTTCGACATCGAGGGCGGCGACCTGAAGAAGTTGCGCCGCGATATGCAGATCATCTTCCAGGACCCGTACTCCTCGCTCGATCCGCGCCTGCCCATCGGCGAGAGCATCAGCGAGGGGCTGCGCGTCCACACCAACAAGGGCGGCCAGGAGCGCTACGAGATCGTGGCCGAGATGCTGACCCGCGTCGGTATGCGCGCCGAGCACGCCCGCCGCTACCCGCATGAGTTCTCCGGCGGCCAGCGGCAGCGCATCGGCATCGCCCGCGCGTTGGCGCTCCAGCCCAAGTTCATCGTCTGCGACGAGCCGGTGTCGGCCCTCGACGTGTCCATTCAGGCCCAGGTGCTCAACATCCTGCGCCAGCTACAGCGCGACTTTGGCCTGACCTACCTGTTCATCGCCCACAACCTGAGCGTCGTCGAGCACTTCAGCGAGCGCGTCGGCGTCATGTACCTGGGCAAGATGGTCGAGATGGCCCCGCGCGACCTGCTCTACGCCGACCCGCTGCACCCCTACACCCAGGCGCTCATGTCGGCCATCCCCGTGCCCGACCCGACGGTCAAGCGCCAGCGCATCCTGTTGGAAGGGGACGTGCCCAGCCCGCTCAACCCGCCATCGGGTTGCCGCTTCCACACCCGCTGCCCGTTGGCCTTCGATCTCTGCCACCAGGAGGAGCCGCCCTTCAAGGACTATGGCGGCGGCCACTTCGCCGCCTGCCACTGGCTGGAGGTCGGCCAACACGGCGACAGCAAACTGACCCCGGCCAACATCATTGAGAAGAAGGGCCGCAAAGTCGCTCAACAGGTTATACACTAAGAAGAAACCGCAGATTACGCAGATCTCACAGATTTCTTTTCGTAATCTGTGAAATCTGCGTAATCTGCGGTTTCTTTATCTTATCTCTTCCGGCGGGCGTTGGTCTCCACGTACTCGACAATCGCCTCGGCCACGCCCACGCCGGTGGCCTTCTCGATCCCCTCCAGCCCCGGCGACGAGTTCACCTCCAGCAGCAGCGGCCCGCGCCGCGACAGCAGCAGGTCAACCCCGGCCACGGCCAGCCCGTGGGCGCGGGCGGCGGCCACGGCCAGCGCCGCCGTCGCCCGGTCGAGCGTGACGGGCACGGCCGTGCCCCCCTGGTGCAGGTTGGCGCGGAAGTCGCCGTCCGGCGCGCGCCGCTCCATGGCCGCCACCGGCCGGTTGCCGACGACGATGACCCGCAGATCGCGCCCGGCGGCCTCGGCCACGTACTCCTGGATGACCGCTTGCTGGTTCAACTCCTCCGCCCGCTGCAACATGGCCGAGATGGTCGCCAGGTGGTGGGCCAACAGGACGCCCCGCCCCTGTGTGCCGCGAATGAGCTTGACCACCGCCGGCAGCCCGCCGACGGCATTGACCGCGGCGAAGAGCGCCTCCGGCCGAGCAACGACAGCCGTGCGCGGGATGGGCAGCCCGGCCTGAGCCATCACCTGCAAGCTGTGGAGCTTGTCGCGCGAGCGGGCGATGGCGTCGGCCGAGGCGGGGGTGAAGACGCCGGCGGCCTCGAACTGGCGCACGACGGCCAGGCCGTAGAACGTCACCGACGTGCCGATGCGCGGGATGACCGCGTCGAGCGGCGGCAGCGGCGTTGTGGCCGCCAGCCCCATGTCGCCGCCGATCAGCAGGTGGGTCGCGCCGGGCGGGGCGTCGGCCGCGCCCAAGTGGACGGCGACCGAGGTTGTGTCGATGATCTGGGCCTGATGGCCGCGCGCCCAGATGGCCTGGGCCAGCCGGCGCGTGCTGTAGAGCGTGGGATTGCGGGAGAGAATGCCGATGCGCATGGGTGTATTCTACGTTAGAAACCGAGTTTCTCAGAAGAAACTCGGTTTCTACGGCCGCCTTTGCCCCATCCCGCCCAAGCCGTTACAATTCCTCCTTGGAGCGCCGTTCATGCCCATCGATACGTTCGTCATTGTTCCCACCTACAACGAAGCCGATAACCTGGATGACCTGTTGAGCCAACTGCTGGCTCTGCCGGTGCATTTGGGTGCGGTGGTGGTCGATGACAACTCGCCCGACGGCACGGGCGCGCTGGCCGATGAGTGGGCGCAACGGCAGCCGGGGCGCGTCGTCGTCGTCCATCGCCCGGCCAAGCTGGGGCTGGGCACGGCCTACATCGCCGGGTTCAAGAAGGCCCTCCATGAGGTGGGGGCCGAGCGCGTGCTGACGATGGACGCCGACTTCAGCCACAACCCGCGCTACATCCCCGACATGATCGCCCTGAGCCAGCGCGTCCACGTCGTCATCGGCTCGCGCTACGTGCCCGGCGGCGGCACGCGCCACTGTAGCTGGCAGCGCATCCTGCTCAGCCGTGGGGCCAACTTGCTCGCGCGGACGCTGCTGGGGCTACGGGCGCGCGACGCGACGGCCGGCTTTCGCCTCTACCGCCGCGAGGTGCTGCTCTCCATTCCGTTGGACGAGATCTTCTCCAGCGGCTACTCCTTCCTGGTCGAGATGCTCTTTCTCTGCCAGCGACGCGGCTGGCAGATCGGCGAAGTGCCGATCATCTTCGAGGATCGCCGCCGCGGGACGACCAAGATCTCGCGCCAGGAGATCTTCAAGGCCCAGTACACCGTCTTTCGCTTGTTCCTGCGCCGGCTGCGGGGTGGCGAACCGCGCCGGCCGGCCATCTCCGTTGCCCCCCTCATAGGTAATGATCACCGTCAACTGTAATCTGTGCGGTCGGGATGAGTACCGCGTGCGCTTCCCGGCCACCGCAGAATCGGACGCGTTGCACGTGGACGCTTTCCGGTGCACGCACGCCGGCTATGGCCACCACCCGCAAATCGTCGAGTGCTGCCACTGTGGGCTGGTCTACGCCAACCCGCGCTGGCCGACCGGCACCGTGCTCGACGCCTACACCGCCGTCGAAGATGAGACCTACGTCGAAGAGCGCCACGGCCGCGAACTGACCTTCCGCCACCATTTGCGGCAGATCGAGCGCATCGTCGGCCCGGCCGACGGCCGCGCCCTGCTGGACGTGGGGGCCTACATCGGCGTTTTCGTCGAAGTGGCCGCCGCCGCCGGCTGGCGCGCGCAGGGGTCGAGCCGTCAGCCTGGGCGTCGGCCGAGGCGCGCCGGCGCGGTCTGGCCGTCCACGCCGGCACGCTGGCCTCGGTCGATCTGCCGGCCGAGTCGTTCGACGTGGTGACGCTGTGGGACGTCATCGAGCATCTGTCGGACCCGGCGGCCGAGTTGGAGCGCGCCCGGCGGCTGTTGCGGCCGGGCGGCTGGCTGGTGGCCCACACGATGGACATCGGCTCGCCGCTGGCCCGGCTCATGGGCCCGCGCTGGCCGTGGCTGATGGATATGCACCTCTACTACTTCGACCGGCGCACGTTGCCGGCCATGATGGCCGCTCACGGCTTTGAGGTCGTCTGGCAGGGGGCGCAGGGGCGCTATCTGCGGCTGGGCTACCTGGCGTCGCGTGTGGCCGGGCTGCACGCCGGGCTGGGCCGGGCGGCGCGGGCGGCCGTCGAAGGGCTGGGCTTGCACGCCGCCGCCATCCCGATTAACACCGGCGACCTGATGACGTGCATCGGCCGCCGGGCGCATTAGCCCGGTAGAATGTTGGCCGCGTTCGTGCTATACTGAAATGAGCAAAGGCGGTTAAGGGAAGACACGAGACAATGGAGCCAATTAAGCTACTTATCGTAGATGACCATCCGCTGTTCAGGCAGGGACTTGTCGATGTCCTGGAGACTGACTCGGCTATGACCGTCGTAGGGCAGGCGGCCGACGGCGAGACGGCCGTCTATCTGGCCGGCGAGCACCAGCCCGACATCGTCTTGATGGACGTCAACCTGCCCAACGCCAACGGCTTGCAGGTGACGCGTCGCATCGTGGGCCAGTTGCCGGAGACGAAGGTCATTATTCTGACCGGCTATGACGACGCCGAACAGGTCTATCACGCCTTGCGGCTGGGCGCGGTCGCCTATTGCGCCAAGGACGTGCCGCCGGATGGGCTGCTCAACACGATCCATGCCGTCTTCGACGGCAACTACGTTGTCAACAATCAGGTGTTGACCGACGAAGAGATTGGCGCCTGGTTCCAGCAACGGGCCGCGCGCTATAACGCCTATCCGACCGAAGAGCAGCCCAGCGGCACCTACACGCCCCTCTCGCCGCGCGAGATGGAGATTCTGGAGTTTGTGACGCGCGGCGCCAGCAATAAAGAGATCGCCCAGCGCCTGACGATCAGCGAGCAGACGGTCAAGAACCACATGACCGCCGTGTTGCGCAAGTTGCGCGTCGACGACCGCACGCAGGCGGCCGTCTACGCTTTGCGGCATGGCTGGGTGCGCCTGGAGACGCCACTGCCGCCAGCGGCGGCCGGCGAATAAGGGCGAGTGAGTGGCTCGCCGCGGAGGAATGAACGGATGCGCTTTAAAGGCGATGAGGGTCAGGGGCTGGTAGAGTACGCTTTGGTGCTCGTCCTGGTGGCGGTCGTGGTGATCGCCATCCTGGCTCTGCTCGGGCCGTTCATTAGCGAATGGCTCAGCAGCGCCGGTGAGTGGTTGCAGCAGATCACCGGCAGTTGACCAAGTGTCAACGGCCGTGGTGGGTGTATTGGAGCATAGGCCTTGACAGACAACACGACACACAACAACGGAAAGAAGGCCGAACAAGAACTGAGTGAGATTCGCGTGCGCCGCGATTCACCGGCCGTCGGCGCGCGCGATGCCTTTACGGAACTGAAAAATCAACTCTGCCGCCAACTTCTGGCCCTGCGCGATCCGGCCCTGGACGTGAGCGACCGCGCCGCCATCCGGCCGTTCGTCCACGACCGGCTGGGGGATCTGCTGGCCGAGCGCGGCATTGTCTTGAACCGCGGCGAGAAGCGGCAACTGCTGGAGGCCGTCGTCGCCGAACTGTCCAACTCCCAATCGTGAACCGTCCGCTTGCGTTCCAGCCGTCCGGCGCTCTGTGGCGACGCGCGGGGACGTTTTGCCTGGATGTCCTCTTCCCGCCCGTCTGCGCCGGCTGCGGCTGGGTCGGTGTGCTGCTGTGCCCGGCCTGCGCGGCGCGAATGCAGCCGGTGGCCGGGGCGATCTGTCGCTGTTGCGGTCGAGCGCTGACTGGTGAAGGAGCGACCGCCCTCTGTCGCGACTGCCGCGCCGCGCCGCCGCCGCTGGTCCAGATGCGCGCCCCGTTGCGCTACGCCGAGCCGACCAGCCGCCTCATCCATCGTCTGAAGTACGAGGGGCAGTTCGCCCTGGCCCGGCCGCTGGCCGGGGCGCTGATCGCCGGCTGGCCGGCGTGGCGGCCAGCGCCCGACCTGATCGTACCCATTCCGCTGCACCCGCGCCGCCGCCGTCGCCGCGGCTACAATCAGTCGGAGCTACTGGCCCGGCCGCTGGCCGAGGCCGTGGGCGTGGCCTGCAGCGCGACCGCCCTGCGGCGCACGCGCCACACCGCGCCGCAAGTCGGGCTGGGGCCGGAGGCGCGCGCCGCCAACGTCCAGGGCGCTTTCGACGCCGCGGCCGAAGAGGTGGCCGGCCGGGCCATTCTGCTGATTGACGACGTGTTGACCACCGGGGCGACGATGACCGCCGCCGCCGCGGCGCTGCTGGCGGTCGGGGCCGCCTCGGTTTCGGCCTATTGCTTGGCGCGTGTGTCCTAGTCATGGGATAATGAGCATCCCAGACACGACGATTGTGGCCGGCGGGCCTGCCCACCACGCAACCTTTTTCGTCTAAGGAGTAGAGGTCAAATGGAACTGCAAATCCTCTCGAACAACATGGAAGTCACCCAGCGCCTGCGCGACTACGTGGAGAAGAAGACGGCGCGTCTCGACCGCTATCTGCCCACGCTCTCCAGCATCCAGGTCGAACTGGCGATGGAGAACACGCGCAGCGCCGTCCAGCGCCACGTGGCCGAGATCACCATCCGCGACGAGCGCGGCACCATCCTGCGCGCCGAAGAGCGCAATAGCGACATGTTCGCCGCCATCGACGCCGTGGTGGACAAGCTCTACCGGCAGATCGAGCGCTATCGGGGCAAGAACCGCACCAGGACGCGCGGCAGGGAGGAAGTCGAGATGGGCGAGCCGCTGCCCATCCCCGAAGAGACGTATGAGGAGGAAGACCACGCCATCGTCCGCCACAAGCGCTTTGCCCTCCACCCCATGTCGGCCGAGGAAGCCATCGATCAGATGGAGTTGCTGGGCCACGACTTCTACGTCTTCTTCAACGTCGAGGATGACGCCGTGAACGTCCTCTACCGTCGCCGCGACGGCACCTTTGGCTTGCTCCAGCCCGAAATGGGCTGATAGGGCGACAACTATGGCGCGGATTCTGGTTATCTGTACGGCCAACATCTGCCGCTCGCCGGTGGCCGCGGCGCTGCTGCGCGACCGGCTGCGGCAGCGCGGGCTAACCGACTGGACGGTCGGCTCGGCCGGCACGTGGGCGATGGCGGCGCGCCCGGCCTCGCGCTACAGCGTCGAAGTCATGGGCCGCCACGGCTTCAACATCACCGACCACCGGGCGACGATGGTCGAGGAAGGCCATCTGCGCGACGCCGACCTGGCGCTGACGATGGAGGACGGCCACGCCGAGGCGCTGCGGGCCGAGTTCCCGGCCCAGGCCCACAAGGTGTTCATGCTGACCGAGATGATCGGCCGCAACTACAACATCCCCGACCCCTACGGCGGCCCGGCCCATGAGTATCAGCGGATGTACGAAAACCTGGTGGAAGTGATCGACGCCGGCCTGGAGCGCATCATCGAACTAACCAGAAAGAACTACGAATTACGAACGACGAACTACGAATGAAGAAGCATCTTCTTTATTCGTAGTTCGTCGATTGTAATTCGTAGTTCGATTTACCAGCCTTCGATAAACTGCGCCCACTCCTGCCGCTGCTCCAGGTGGGTGCCGAAGCGGTAGGCGGCCGTGGGGCTGGGTTCGTAGGGCAGGCGGCGCAGGACCATCTCCGCCTCGGCCGGCATCTTGCCCCCCTTGCGCCGGTTGCAGGGCGAACAGGCGGCGACGAGGTTGGTCCAGGTGTGCGGCCCGCCATAGCGGCGGGGCACAACGTGGTCGAGGGTCAGGGTGCGCATCCGGCGGCCGCAGTACTGGCAGGTGTAATCGTCGCGGCGCAGAATCTCGCGCTTCGACAGCGCCACCCGCGCCCGCGGCCGGCGCACCATGTGGCTGAGCTTGATGACCGAGGGGATTTCGAACGATGCGACAGCACTGCGAATGGTCCCCCGACCATTCACCACGATCTCAGCTTTACCGGAAAGTACCAGAGCCAGAGCCCGCTTCGTGCTGCAGACGTGTATGGGTTCAAACGTCACATTCAGAATGAGCACCGGCTCCTCTAGTAGGGCTTCTCTGCTCATACGTTCGGGAGTATACCTGAGAGGGAGCCTAATCGTCAATTGCCGCCTGTTAAGGATCGGTTAATGATGGGCTGAATCGGAGCTTGTCGGCGGAATGTCGACAAACCGCACTCGTTTTGTTAAATCTGTGAAATCTGTGAAATCTGTGGTTGCTTTTCCTATCAGGGAGTGACACCATGCAAGACGGAACAACCGCCTGGCTCCAGGCGGAGATCGACAACCTGAAGGCCGCCGGCCTCTACAACAACATCCGCACCCTCGACTCGCCGATGGACGCCTGGGTGACCATCGACGGCCGGCGGCTGCTCAACTTCTGCGCCAACAACTACCTGGGGCTGGCCAACCACCCCCGCGTGCGCGCCGCCGCCCAGCGGGCCATCGACCAGTATGGCGTCGGCCCCGGCGCGGTGCGCAGCATCGCCGGCACGATGTCGCTCCACATCGAGCTGGAGCAGCGGCTGGCGGAGTTCAAGCACGCCGACGCCTGCATCGCCCTCCAGAGCGGCTTCACGGCCAATCTGGCCACCATTCCCGCCCTGGTCGGCCCCGGCGACCTGATCTTCTCCGACGAACTCAACCACGCCAGCATCATCGACGGCTGCCGGCTGAGCCGGGCCGAGACGGTGCGCTACGCCCACGCCGACGTGGACGACCTGCGCCGCCAGATCGCCAACCGTGCCGACTACCGGCGGCGGCTGATCATCACCGACGGCGTCTTCAGCATGGACGGCGACATCGCCCCGCTGGACGCCATCTGCGACGTGGCCGAGGAGCATGGCATCATGCTGATGGTTGACGACGCCCACGGCGAGGGCGTGCTCGGCCGCGGTGGGCGGGGCATCGTCGACCACTTCGGGCTGCATGGCCGGGTGGATGTCGAGGTCGGCACACTGAGCAAGGCGTTTGGCGTCGTCGGCGGGCTGGTGGCCGGCAAGGGGATCATCATCGAGTGGCTGCGCCAGCGCGGGCGGCCGTTCCTGTTCAGCAGCGCCATGACCGCGCCCGACGCCGCGGCCTGCATCGAGGCGGTGGCCATCCTGAGCGAATCGACCGAACTGATCGACCGGCTGTGGTCGAACGCCGACCTGTTCCGGCGCGAGATGCAGGCGCTGGGCTTCAACACCGGCTTCAGCCAGACGCCCATCGTGCCGGTCATGCTGGGCGAGGCCAAGGTGGCCCAGCAGTTCAGCCGCCGCCTGTTCGAGGAGGGCGTGTTCGCCATGGCCATCGGCTACCCGACCGTGGCCCAGGGCAAGGCGCGCATCCGGGTCATGAACTCGGCCGCCCACAACCACAGCGACATCGAGATCGCCCTGGAGACGTTCAGCAAAGTCGGGCGCGAACTGGGCGTGATCTCGTAGGGATGAGGGATGAGGGATGAGGGATGAAGGAGGAGGGATGAATCATCCTTCATCCCTCCTCCTTCATCCTTCCCTCATCCCTTTAAAGGCTGAAGTTTTGTCCCATCTCCGGCACGTGGACGTTGCCGAAGCCCAGTTGCACGCGCAGGCTGTCGGCCAGGGCGAAGGCGGCGTCCGGTTCGCCGTGGACGAGGAAGGTGTGGGCCGGCGGCGGCTGCAGGCGTTTGGCCCAGGCCAGTAGCTCCGAGCGGTCGGCGTGGCCGCTCAACCCGTTGAGCGACACCACGCGGGCGCGCACGTCGTAATCCTCGCCGAAGATCTTCACCCGCTTGTGCCCGTCCACCAGGCGGCGGCCGAGCGTCTCCGGGGCCTGGAAGCCGGTGATGAGCACCGTGCTGCGCGGGTCTTCGATGTTGTTCTTCAGGTGGTGGAGGATGCGCCCCGTCTCGGCCATGCCGCTGGCGCTGATGATGACCGCCGGGTTGCGCAGGAAGTTTAGCTCCTTCGACTCCTCCGGCGAGCGCGTGTAGCGCATCATGGCGAAGCCGAACGGGTCGCGGTCGCGGTCGGACACGAGCACGTCGGCGATGTCGGCGTCGTAGGCTTCGGGGTGGGCGCGGAAGACGGCCGTGGCGTCAATGGCCAGCGGGCTATCGACGTAGACCTGGAGGTTGGGCGGCAGGTCGCGCCGCTCGACCAGGTTGTTGAGGCGATAGACAAGCTCCTGGGTGCGGCCGATGGCGAAGGCGGGCACGATGACCTTGCCGCCGGCCTTCACCGTGTCGCGGATGATGCCCTCCAGCCGGTGGTCGGTGTCCTCGTCGTCGGGGTGCTCGCGGTCGCCGTAGGTGCTCTCCATGATCAGCACGTCGGCTTTGTCCAGGAAGATAGGGTCGTTGAGGATGGGCCGGTTGGCGCGCCCCAGGTCGCCGGTGAAGACGACGCGCGCCGGTTGGCCGTGGCCGGCGTCGGCCACATCGAGCACGACCAGCGCCGAACCGAGTACGTGCCCGGCGTCATAGAAGGTCAGGGTGATGCCCGGCGCGACCAGGTAGGGTCGCTCGTAGCTGATGCCGATGAACTGCTTCAGGCTGGCCAGGGCGTCGGCCGTGGTGTAGATCGGTTCCAGCGGCGGCAGGTTGTCGCGGCGGCGCTTCTTGTTCAGGTAGGCCACGTCCGACTCCTGAATCTTGGCGCTGTCGCGCAGCATGATGCTGCACAGGTCGCGCGTGGCCGAGGTGGCGATGATGTCGCCGCGAAAGCCGTTGCGCACCAGGCTGGGGATGTTGCCGCTGTGGTCGATGTGGGCGTGGGAGAGGATGAGCGTGTCCACCGTGCTGGCGTCGAAGGGCAGGTGGCGGTTGCGGTCGGTGCTCTCCTCGCGCGGCCCCTGGTAGAGACCGCAGTCGAGCAGGATGCGGCGGCCGTTGATCTCCAGCATGTGCTGCGAGCCGGTGACGGTGCGGGCCGCGCCGTAGAAGGTGATTTCCATGGGTGGCAACTCCTTTTTCGAGGGGCCAGGGGCCAGGGGCCAGGGGCCAGGGAAGAGTGCTCCTCCCTGGCCCCTGGCCCCTAGCCCCTGGCCCCTAATTGTCTGACTATTTCCTCGCCATACTGCCCCAGCCGGTACGGCCCCAGCGCGTTGAGGGCGGCCAGTTCGTCGAGCGTGCGCGGGTTGGCCTGGGCGATGGCCCACAGGGCGTCGCGGCTGATGATCACGTCTGACTCGACGCCGCGGGCCTGGGCGCGCGCCTTGCGCCAGCGGTGCAGCTTGTCGTAACGGATGAGCACGGCGTCGGGCAGGCGCGGCGGGCGGGGGGGCGGTTGCGGCGCGGGGGCCTGGCGCGCCTCGGCGATGAGGCCCAGGATGGGCCGGCCGTAGCGCTGCTGCTGGCCAATGGTCATGCCGTGGATGGCGTCCATCTCGCTCAGCCGCGCCGGCAGCCGCGTAGCCAGTTCCATCAAGGTCTGGTCGCTCAGCACCTTGAAGTGGGGCGCATTGCGGCGGCGCGCCTCGCGGTCGCGGTAGACGTAGAGCGCCTTCAGCGCCGCCTGTTGCGCCGGAGCCAGGTCGAAGACGCCATTGATGTTCCAGAAGGCATCGGGGTCGAAGCCGTTGTGGGGCATCTTGACCCGCGACTGCTCGGCGAACGTCTCCAGCGCCTCGGCCAGCAGCCCGCGCGCCTCCAGCTCGGCCGCCAGCCGGTCGCGCAGGGCCAGCAGGTAGTGGGTGTCCTTCTGGGCGTAGGCCAGCTCGCCGGCCGACAGCGGCCGGTGGCACCAGTTGGCCTTCTGGAAGCGCTTGCTCAACCGCAGGCCAAACGCCCCCTCCAACATGCCGGCCAGCCCGAACTGCTTGTAGCCCAGAATGCGCGCCGCCCACATCGTGTCGAACAGGTTGTGCAGATGCCAGTCGTAGTCGCGCCGCAGCAGGATGAGATCATACTCGGCGGCGTGGAAGACCTTCTCCACCGCCGGGTCGGCGATGATGTCGCCCAGGCCGCTCAGGTCGAGGTCGGCCAATGGGTCGAGGATGAAGTCGGCGTCGGCGGTGGAAATCTGGATGAGGCACGCCCGCTCGGTGTAGGCGTACATGCTGTTGGCTTCCAGGTCGATGGCCAGCCGGGGCGCGGCCCGCAGCGCGGCCAGGCAGGCCCGCCAGGCGGCTTCGTTGGCGACCCAATGAAACGGCGGCAGCGCCTCGTCGGGCGCGGCGAAGTTAGTTCTCTCGGACGTCATGCTCGCGGTACCACTCCCAGAAACGGCGCACGCCTTCGGCGACCGACACTTGCGGATTGTAATCCAACAGGCGGCGGGCCTTGCTGATGTCGGCCTCGTTGCGCACGAAGTCGGCCGCCAGCCGCGGCGTGGGCACAAGGTTGGCCTTGCGCCCGCTCAACTGCTCCATCATGCCCACGAAGTCGGCCAGCAGCACCGGCTCCCCGCGGCCAAGGTTGATGATCTCATAGCCCAGCGGCCGGTCGAGCGCGGCGACAATGCCCGACACGGTGTCATCGACAAACGTCCAGTCGCGGTACATCTGGCCGCCGTCGTAGAGCGGAATCTCGCGCCCTTTGGCGACGCTGTCGGCCAGCAGATAGGCCATCATGTCCGGCCGGCCGTTGGGGCCGTAGACGGTGAAGAAGCGCAGGACGGTGAAGTTCTGCCCGAACAGGTAGTGATAGGTGTAGCCCAGGATTTCGGCCGCCCGCTTGGCCGCGGCGTAGGGTTGCAGCGGCCGGTCGCAGGGGTCGGTCTCCACAAACGGGATTTGCGTCGTGTTGCCGTAGACGGACGAAGTCGAGGCCAGGACGAAGTTGCCCACGCCGCCAACGGCCCGCGCCGCGTCGAGCACATTCTGCGTGCCGTTCAGGTCAACGTTGACGTACAGGTCGGGGTACTTCATGGCGTCGCGCACGCCGGCCATCGCCGCCAGGTGGGCCACGGCCTGGATGTCGTTCCGCGGCGAACAGGCGCAGGAGGGCTTCCCGGTCGCGCACGTCGGCCTCGACCATGCGGAAGTTGTCGTAGGCGCACAGCCGCCGCTCGTTGGCCCGCTTGCGCGCCGGGTCATAGTAGTCGTTGAAGTTGTCGAGGCCGATGACCGTGTCGCCACGGCGCAGCAGGCGCTCGGCCAGATGGCTGCCGATGAAACCGGCCGCGCCGGTGACCAGAATCGTCATACGTTGATACTCTCCATTTCCGTCGGCCGCATGTCCTCGATGACCAGTTGCAGGCTCGTTGTGCCCTGCCAGTGGTTGACGCCGATGCGGTAGGCGATGTCGACCAGCGGCGGCAGGCAGCCGGCCCACTGCGCCTGGCGAAAGGCGATGGCCGGCAGGGCTTGCTGGGGGGCGGGGCGGCCGTAGCGGCTGTTGCCGGGGGCGTTGCCGTTGGCCCGGCCGTCCACCAGGTGCAGTTGCAGGTGGCTGCCGTCGCTGCCGACGGCGCGGTGGCCGACGATCTGCGCCCCGCGGCTGAGCAGCAGCGGCGCGGGGTTGCTGTAGCCGGTTGGCTCCAGGCGGGCCAGCGTCTCCTGTAGCGCCCAATCCACCTGGCCCAGCGGCAACTCGGCGTCGATTGCCAGCGCCGGTAGTAGCTCCAGCCCGGCCAGCCGGTCGGCGGCGATGGCCGTAATGCGCTCGGTGAACTCGGGCAGGTCTTCGTTGCAGATGGTGAAGCCCGCCGCCTGGGCGTGGCCGCCGTGGCGCACCAGCAGGTCGGCCACTTCGTCGAGGGCGTCGGTGATGTGGAATTCGGGGATGGAGCGGCAGGAGCCGCGGCTTTCGTGCTCGCCGTGCTCCATGATGATCGTCGGCCGGTAGTGCTTCTCGGCCAGCCGGCTGGCGACCAGGCCGACGACGCCCGACTGGAAGTCGGGGTCGGCGGCGATGATGATCGGCGCGCCGGGGTCGACCATCTGCTCGGCGCGGGCGCTCAACTGGCGGGTCAGGCTTTGCCGCTTGCGGTTCAGTTCGTCCAGCAACTTGGCCTGGGCCTGCGCCGTCTGGCTGTTGGAAGCGATGAGCAGCTTGGCCGCGTCGTAGGCGTGGGCCAGGCGGCCGGCGGCGTTGATGCGCGGCCCCAGGCCGAAGCCGATGCTCTCGGCCGTCAGTTGCTTGGGTTGCAGGCCGCTGACGGCCAGCAGCGCGGCCAGGCCCGGCCGGCGCACCTCGTTGAGCACGGCCAGCCCCTCGGCCACCAGCTTGCGGTTCTCGCCCAGCAGCGGGGCCAGGTCGGCCACAGTGCCGATGGACACCAGGTCGAGCAGGTTGGTCTCGTCCCAATCGGCCCGCTCCGGCATGGCCAGCCGCACCGCCTGGGCCAGCTTGAAGGCGATGCCCACCCCGGCCAGCATCCGCTCCGGGTAGGTGGAGTCGTCGCGCTTGGGGTTGATGACGGCCACCGCCGGCGGCAGTTCGCGCCCCAGGCTGTGGTGGTCGGTAATGATCAGGTCCAGGCCGATGGCGCGGGCGTGGGCCGCTTCGATGGGCGAGCGGATGCCGCAGTCGACGCTGATGACCAGATCGACCCCCTTGCCGCGCAGCGCCGTCAGCGCGTCGAGGTTCAGGCCGTAGCCCTCATCCACCCGGTCGGGGATGTAGGGCACGACCAGGCGGCGCTCGTCGGCCATCGCCCGCAGCGCCTCGGTCAGCAGAACGGTGGCGGTCACGCCGTCGGCGTCGAAGTCGCCATAGATGGCGATGGTCTCGCCGGTGCGCAGGGCGCGGACGACGCGATCCGCGGCGCGGTCCATGTCGGCCAGTTGAAACGGGTCGCGCGAGAGCAGGTAGTGGTGGGCCAGAAACGCCTGCGCCTGGGACGGCTGGGTCAGGCCGCGGTTGTGGAGAATGCGTCCCAGAACCGGATGCACGGTGTCGCCGGCCGACCATAGAGGGGAGTCAGCCGGTACTTCGGGAGCGATGCGCCAGCGGAACTCGCGCAGGGATGTGGGCCGGTTCATAGAGGTCAATGGTAACACGCTCATGGTGAATCCTCAAAGCTGGTATGTGGGGCGGCGAAGGCGGTATTGTAGGATGGGGGTCATGGGACTATACTCCGGTCGCAATCATGGCTGACGACAACGAAATGAGTAACCTATCCCCGGAGCCGGGGCATCTGGCGGCGGGGCGGATCGGCGAGACGGCCGCGGCGTGGGGCGGCGCGCTGGCCCGCTGGGGGCGGCTGTCGCTGCGCGCCATACAGCTGGCGACCGCGCCGGAGTCGCAACTGGTGGCTTCGTCCATCGGCTTCTTCACCCTGTTCTCCGTCTTCCCATTGGCCCTGCTGGCCGTCGCTCTGGCCAGCAACTGGCTCGATCCGGTGCTGGCCGAGACGCGCATCGTGGCCGAGTTGGAGTTTGTCGTGCCGGGGCTGGATACACTGCTGGGGGCCAATCTCCAGAATCTGGTGCAGGCCCGTGGCCCGGTGACGGGGCTGGCGGCGTTGGCCCTGGTGTGGTCGGCCTCCAGCGCCTTCAACGTCATCACGCGGGCGATGGACCGCATTTGGGGCGCGGACATCAACCACCGCCGCTCGGTGTGGCGGCACCGCACGTTGGCGGTGTTGACGGTGCTGCTCGTCGCCGGTCTCCTGATGGTGGCAACGATGGTCGAAGGGCCGGCGTTGACCATCGTCAACAGCCTGCTGCCGGAGCGATTGAGCCGCATTGGGCCGTATACCGATCGCTTCTGGGCCGCTTTTCTGAATGTCGTTCTCTTCGGCGTCCTGTATCGTTTCATGCCCCACGTCCGTCTGACCTGGCGCGACGTATTGCCCGGGGCCATTCTGGCCGGCGTGCTGTGGCAGGCGGCCAAACAACTATTTTTGCTATTCATCGGGCGCTATCTCTCCACTTCCAACCTGATCTATGGCTCGGTTGGGGCTATCATCGCCTTTCTGATGTGGACCTACGTCAGTAGTGTCATCCTGCTCTTTGGCGCGCTGCTCAACCGGTATGCGGCCGAGGAGCGCAAGGCCAACCCGGGCTGAGAGACACAATCCCCTCTCCCCAACCCTCTCCCGGAGGGCGAGGGGGCAGGAACCCTCTCCCACTGACCACTATCTTGACTCACCCCCCTATTATCCATAAAATAGAACGTATGAGCTACTCCTGGATTCGGGCCAGCGAAATTGGTGATTACGTCTACTGCCGGCGGGCGTGGTGGCTGCGGCGGGTGCGCGGGGCCAGGCCGACCAACACGGCCCAGTTGCAGGCCGGCACGCGCCACCACGAGCAGCACGGCCGCCTGGTGCGCCGCTCCATCTGGGCGCAGCGCGTGGCCTACGTGGCCCTGTTCTGCGCCATCGCCGCGCTGGTGTTTCGTTTACTGACGACCTAGACCCCGTGCGTCGCACCTTCCGGGGTGCGTCGCACGTTCCGGGCGCGTGGGCAAGAAGGTGCATCGCACTGCGGAAAGTGCGATGCACCGGGAGGCGTTCCGGGCGCGTGGGCAAGAAGGTGCAACGCACTGGGAAAGTGCGATGCACCGAGAGATAATCATCATGTTCCTGGGTGGCCTGCCGTTACTGATCGTGCTGTTCCTGCTCTTCGTCGCCGCGGCGCTGTGGGTGGCCGGGCGGCGGATGCGGCAGGAGAGCGGGCTGCCCGACGGCCGCGTCTTCTACACCGACACCGAGACGTGGCGGGCCAACAACGACGTGCTCCACGCCGCCGATCTGCGCCTGGTGGGCAAACCCGACTATCTGGTGGAGGCCGACGACGGCGCGATCATTCCCGTCGAGGTCAAGTCGTCGCGCGCCCCGGCCCGGCCCCACGAAGGGCAGGTGCTCCAGTTGGCCGCCTACTGCCTGCTGGTCGAGGAGAACTTCGGCGTGCGCCCGCCCTACGGCATCCTGCAATACCGCGACCAGGCGTTCGCCATCGACTACACCGACGACCTGGAAGCCGACCTGCTCGACCTGCTGGACGAGATGCGCGCCGCCCGCGCCGAAGACGACCCCGACCCCGACCACGACGACCCCCGCCGCTGCGCCGCCTGTGGCTTGCGCCATTCGTGTGACAAGCAAGTGACTGGTTACGAGTGACGAGCGACGAGCGACGAGTGACGGGTTCAGAACGCTCCACTGAATACTAACCTCTTCTCCCTAATCCCTAATCCCTAATCCCTAACCCCTAGCCCCTAACCCCTATCCCCGGCTATAATTGCCCCCATGACCAAACAAATCCAGCGTGTCACCGGCATGCAAGACGTGCTGCCGGACGAGCGCCGCTATTGGGACGCGATCACTGCCGCGGCCGAGAGCCTGGCCCGGCGCTTCGGCTTCCAGCGCATCGACCTGCCGATCATCGAGTTCGAGGAGTTGTTCGTCCGGGGCGTGGGGCAGGGGTCGGACTTCTTCGTCCAGAAGGAGATGTACACCCTGGCCGAGGCCGACGGCTCGCGCATCACCCTGCGGCCGGAGTTCACCGCCGGCTTCATGCGCGCCTACATCCAGAACGGCCTGAGCAACTGGACGCCGCCGGTGAAGCTCTACACCATCGGCCCCAGCTTCCGCCGCGAGCGTCCCCAGGCCGGCCGCCTGCGCCAGCACAGCCAGTTCAACGCCGAGATCATGGGCGAGGACGACCCGGCGGCCGACGTCGAAGTGATGATGCTGGCCATGAGCCTCTACCGCGAGTTGGGGTTCAAGGGCCTGACGTTCCAGCTCAACAGCACCGGCTGCCCCGTCTGCAAGCCGGGCTACATCGAGAAGCTGGTGGCCTATCTCGACCAGCACCGCGACCGGCTGGCGGCCATCGACAAGGAGCGGCTGACGAAGAACCCGCTACGCGTGCTCGACAGCAAAGAGCCGGGTATGGCCGAACTGCTGGCCGACGCGCCGCAGATCGCCGACCACCTGTGCGACGATTGCCAGGAGCACTTCGCCGACGTGCGCGGCCTGCTGGACGCACTCGACCAGACCTACACCATCAACTTCCGCCTGGTGCGCGGCATCGACTACTACACCAAGACGGTCTTCGAGGTGTGGCAGGAGGGCATCGGCGCGCAGGCGGCGCTGTGCGGCGGCGGGCGCTACGACGGGCTGGCCGAGGACATCGGCGGCCCGGCCACGCCCGGCGTCGGCTTCGGCAGCGGCATCGAGCGCATTGTGCTGGGCATGAAGGAGCAGGGCGTGGAGCCACCGGCCGCGCCACCGCCGCCGGTCTATCTGGCCCACTTCGGCGGGGCGACCAAGACGGCCGCCGCGCAACTGGCCTTCCGCCTGCGGGCGGCGGGCATCGGCGCGCGGGTGGCTTTTGCCCGTCGTGGTCGCAGCCTGAAGAGCCAGATGCGCGAGGCCGACCACCACGGCGCGCGCTTCGTGCTCATCATCGGCGAAGACGAACTGGCCCAGGGCCTCGTGACCGTCCGCCCCCTGGCCGGTGGCGAACAAACGCGCGTTCCGCTGGCCGACCTCGTCCCCTGGCTCCAGGAGCAGACCGCCGGCGGCCGACCGCCAACCGCCGCTTGAGATGGCCCGCCGACCCATGACCGCCGGCCGCTGCGCCAAAAGGACGACGACTGCCAGATCGCTTCCGCTGGCGGTCGGCGGTCAGCGGTCGGCGGTCGGCAGTCCAACCAACTAAGTCTCACTATGACCCTGATCGGCATCCTCCAACAGCCCCGCATCCCCGAATCCACCGCTCTGGGCGAAGAGTTGAAGCGCTGGCTGGCGGAGCGCGGCGTGGCCTCGTGGACGGCCGCGCCGTGGGACGACGAGCCGCTGGCCGCGCCGCTGAACGAGACGGCGCTGGTGATCGTGCTGGGCGGCGACGGCTCGACGCTGCGCGCCGCCCGCTGGACGGTTCCTTACGACGTACCCATCTTCGGCATCAACGTCGGCCGCGTCGGCTTCCTGAGCGAAGCCACGCCCGACGACTGGCCGGACAAGCTGGAGCGCGTGCTGCGCGGCGAGCACTGGCTGGAGCGGCGGCTGCTGCTCCACGCCGAACTGTGGCGCGGCGGCACGCTCGTCCAGCCGTTCATGGCCCTCAACGAAGTGACCATCGGCCGCGGCGCGCAGGCGCGGGTCATTCGCCTGCACCTGCGCGTCGACGACGACCTGGTGACGACCTACATCGCCGACGCCCTCATCGTGGCCACGCCGACCGGCTCGACGGCCTACGCCATGGCCGCCGGCGGGCCGCTGCTGCCGCCGCAGTTGCAGAACTTCGTCGTCGTGCCCGTCGCCGCCCATCTGAGCCTCAACCGGCCGCTGGTGCTGCACGAGAACGCGCGCATCGGTATCCAGGTGGAGATGAGCCACGAGGCGTTCCTGACCGCCGACGGGCAGAAGAGCGTGGCCGTGGAGAACGGCGACGAGGTGCTGATCACCAAGCACGAGCGGCCGTGCCTCTTCGCGCGGGTGGAAAGCCCGGGCTTCTTCTATCGCCGGCTGATGGGGCGACTGGGCTTCAGTTGGCCCCATCTCATCCCCGCGCCGCGTCCTTAGAAGAAACCACAGATTACACGGATTTCACAGATTTAAGAGGTATCATCCGCAGATTAGGCAGATTATTAGGGAACAACAGCTCGCGCAAAGGCGCAAAGGGGCACAGATCGCAAAGCGAAGACTCTTTTCATCTTTGCACCTTTGGCCCTTCGCGCCTTTGCGTGAGCTTCTTAGAATCTGCCCAAGCTGCGGACTAATCAAATATAGATGACACAAATCAGAGACCCACGATTGCGCGCGCTGCTGGCCCAGGCCGAGCGCAACGCCAACTACGGCAAGAACGCCGCGGCGGAGATGATGTATCGCCAGATCGTCGACGAAGCGCCGGAGGCCGAAGAGGGCTGGCTGGGCCTGGCCCGCGTGGCCGGCGACGCCGGCCAGAAGCGCGCCGCCTATGAGCGGGCGCTGGAGCTTGCGCCGGAAAGCCCGGCGGCCGTGGCCGGGCTGGCCGTGCTCGACGGCCGCCCCGTGCCGCCGGAGGCCGCTGCCGCCCTGGCCGCGCTGGAGCCGCCGGCCGAGGAGACGCGCCCCAGCACCGTCAGTGTGGCCGAAGAGACCGCGCCCGCCGCGCCGGTCGAGGAAGCGACGTACACGCTGACCTGCTACCGCCACCCGGAGCGCCTGACCTCGTTGCGCTGCTACAACTGCAACCGGCCCATCTGCATCAGTTGCGCCCGGAAGACGCCCGTCGGCTACATCTGCCCCGAATGCCAGCGGCAGGCCGAGGACGCCTTTTACAACAGCCGGCCGCTAGATTACCTCATCGCCGCGCTCGTCTCGCTGCCCATTAGCTTGCTCGTTGGCTATCTGCTTATTCGCTTTTTTGTCGGCAGCTTCTTCTTCTTCCTGATCGTCTTCTTTGTCAGCGGCGCGGTCGGTGGCTTCATCGGCCGCATTACCAAGCGGGCCATCGGCGGGCGGCGGGGGCGCTATCTACCCGGCCTGGTGGTGGCCATGATGGTCTTGGGCGTAACCCTGCCCGCTGTGTTGCTGCTCCTGCTGGGCGGGATGAACCTTTTCGCCATGCTAGGCCTGGGTATCTTCCTGTTCGTCGCCGGCGGTGCAGCTTACTGGCAAATGAGGTAAAATCGAGGGGTCATGCTAACGGAACTTATCGTTCGCAACTTCGCGATTATCGACCAGATACAACTGGACTTCAACCCCGGTTTCAACGTCCTGACCGGCGAGACGGGCGCGGGTAAGTCTATCATCCTCGACGCGGTGACGCTGGTGCTGGGCGGGCGGGCCGACACGACGGCCGTGCGCGCCGGCAGCGACGCCGCCTACGTCGAGGCCGCCTTCCGCCTTCACCCGGCGTTGCGCGACGCTTTGCGCCCCGTTCTGGAGGGCGAGGGGCTGGATGAGGACGGCGACGAGTTCGTCGTCCTGGCCCGCGAACTGCGGGCCAACGGGCGCAACATCTGCCGCGTCAATGGGCGCACCGTCAGCCTGGCCGTCCTGCGCCAGGTGGCCGACCCGCTGATCGACATCCACGGCCAGGGGGAGCACCTGTCGCTGCTGCGCCCGCGCGCCCATCTGCCGCTGCTCGACGCCTTCGGCGGGCTGGTGGCCGAGCGCGAGGCGCTGGCGGCCGAGGTGCGCCGGTTGCACACGGTGCAGCGCGAACTGGACGAGCTGCGCCGCAGCCAGCGCGACCTGACGCAGCGCATGGAGATGCTGCAATTCAAGGCCGAGGAGATTCGCGCGCTCGCCCCCCAGCCGGACGAGGAAGAGGCGCTGCGTGTCGAGCGCGTGCGGTTGGCCAACGCCGAGCAGTTGGGCCGCCACGCCGCCGAGGCCGTGGCCCTGCTGACGACGATTGACGACGACCGGCCGGCGGTGCTCGATCTGCTGGGCCGGGTGGAACACGCCCTGACCCAACTGGCTAAGCTCGACGACACGCGCGAGGCATCGCTGGAGGCGCTGCAAGGGCTGAGCTTCCAACTCAACGAACTGGCCGGCGACGTGCAGGACTACCTTGACGCGCTGGAGTTCGACCCCCGCCGGCTGAACAGCGTCGAGGCGCGGCTGGAGGCGATCAACAGCCTGAAGCGCAAGTACAACGAGGCCGACATCGCCGGGCTGCTGGCCGCCCAGGCGCGGGCCGAGGCCGAACTGAAGACGCTGGAGAACAGCGAAGTGCGCACGGCCGAGTTGGAAGAGCAGCGCGAGCGCTTCCTGCGCCTCATCGGCCGCCTGGCCGCCGAACTGTCGGCCAAGCGCCGCGCCGCGGCCGAGCGCCTGTCGGCGGCAGCCGAGTTGCACCTGGGCGATCTGAAGATGGAAGGGGCGCGCTTTGCTGTGGAGTTTCTGACCCAGCCGGCGGCCGATGGCTGCTACGTGGGGTCGGGCGAGGATCAGCAGCGCCTGGCCTTCGACCAGACGGGCATCGACCGCGTCGAGTTCCTCATCTCGGCCAACCCCGGCGAGCCGCCCAAGCCGATGGCCAAGGTCGCCAGCGGCGGCGAGACGGCGCGGCTGATGCTGGCCCTGAAGACGGCCCTGGCCCAGGTGGACGAGACGCCGACGCTCATCTTCGACGAGATCGACCAGGGCATCGGCGGGCGCGTGGGCGACATCGTCGGCCGCAAGCTGTGGGGGCTGGCCGCCGAGGCCGACCATCAGGTCATCGTCGTCACCCACCTGCCACAGTTGGCCGGCTATGGCGACGCCCACTTCCACGTTAGCAAGGCCGTGGCCGGCGGCCGGACGACGACCCACGTCGACGCCCTGGACACAACCGGACGCGTGCGCGAACTGGCGGCCATGCTGGGCACACAGGGCGACACGGCCGTCAGCGGCGCGGAGTCGATCCTGCGGCACGTCGAGCAGGCCAAGGTCGCGCTGCCGGTGGAGGAGTACTAATCCACCGCAGCCTTGGCAGAACGGCGCTAAAACGCCTAACTACAAGCGGGTTTGCGTCAGGTAAATGATGCCCGCGCGGCATACAATGCAGACAGACAATCGATGATCGCCAGGCCGCTTGAACATTGCGGCGGCTCTGCTAGAATCCCCGGCTTGATATGACCACCCAGCGCATCCGCACCCTCTACACCGTTTCGCTGGTCATCCTCGATTCGTTGCTGATCGCCATCGCCTTTGGGCTGGCCTATTGGCTGCGCATCAGCATCGCCTGGCCCGACCCGCTGACCAACCAGGTGCCGCTGGTCAACTACGCCGGGCTGTTCGTCATCCAGTTAATCACGATCATCGCGGTGCTGTTTCTCAATCGCCAGTACTACATTCCCCGCTCCGTTTCGCGCATCGACCAGATCTACTACGTCTTCATCAGCGTCTCCGTCGGCATGTTGCTCGCCCTGGCCGTGGCGACGCTCATCCTCCGCAACAACCAGGCCATCCTCGACTATCCGCGGGCGATGATGGTCTACGACTGGTTGCTGACCATCGTCCTGCTGACCGTCGGCCGCGTTCTTCACAACTGGGTGCGCAAGCGGCTGCAAGACCGCGGCATCGGCAAAGACCGGGTGATCATCGTCGGCACGGGCGACACGGCGCGGATGATCCTGCAACGCATCGTCTGGTCGCCCGACCTGGGCTACGATCTGGTGGGCATCGTCAACGGCGAGGAGCGCCACACCGAAATCCTCGGCTTTCCCGTGCTGGGCCAGCCGGAAGACCTGCCCGACCTGATCAACGAGTACCACGTCGATGAGGTTATCATCGCCATGCCGGAGAAGGGGCACCGCGAGATGTTGCACGTCATCTCCTACTGCGAGCGCGGCCGGGTCAGCATCAAGGTCTTCCCTGACCTGTTCCAGTACGTCACCACCCACGCCGGCATCGACGACCTGGGTGGGCTGCCGTTGCTGTCGGTGCGCGACTACGCCCTGCGCGGCTACCTGCTGACGCTCAAGCGGCTGATCGACTTCATCGGCGCGACCATCGGTCTGATCGCCCTGTCGCCGTTGATGATCCTGACGGCGCTGGCCATCAAGCTCGAATCGCCGGGGCCGGTCTTCTTCGTGCAGCCGCGCATGGGGCTGGACGGCCGCGAGTTCATGATGATCAAGTTCCGCTCCATGCGCACCGACGCCGAGAAGGATGGCCCGGGCTGGACGGTGAAGGACGACCCGCGGCAGACGCGCCTGGGCACGTGGCTACGCCGGTTGGAAATGGACGAGCTGCCCAACCTGATCAACGTCTGGCTGGGCGAGATGAGCCTGGTGGGGCCGCGGCCGGAGCAGGCCTACTACGTCGAGCAGTTCCGCCGCTACGTGCCGCGCTACATGGATCGCCACCGCGAGAAGGGCGGCATGACCGGCTGGGCGCAAGTCAATGGCCTGCGCGGCGACAGTTCCATCAGCGAACGCACCAAGTACGACCTGTGGTACTCCGAGAACTGGTCCATCCTCCTCGACACCAAGATTCTCCTGCGCACCCTGTGGCAGATTGTGACGCCGCATGGGGATGAGCCTCGCTATTAGGGATTAGGTGTCAGGGATTAGGGATTAGGGAAGCACGCTCTTCCCTAATCCCTAATCCCTGACACCTAACCCCTGTTCTAACGCCCTTCTTATTGACGCTGATCCGTCGCCATGTTATGATCATTTTGCCCTGTTTAGCACTCCCATTAGGCGAGTGCTAAGACGGGTGGCGGAGACAGAAGGCGCAACAACCGGGTGCCAGCGGGCCGCGGCCCACCACCCGGTTTCGACTGTATCGACAGATGACCGAATTCCATCCACTCTCCGAACGACAGGAGCGCATCCTGGCGATGGTGGTCCACAGCTACATCGAGTCGGGCAAACCGGTCGGCTCGAAGGCGCTGGTGGAGGAGTTCGGGCTGGACTTTAGCTCGGCCACCGTGCGCAACGACCTGGCCCTGTTGGGCGAGTTGGGCTACGTAGCTCAGTTGCATACCTCAGCCGGACGCATCCCTACCGAGACAGGCTACCGTTACTTCGTCCAGAAGCTACTGGGCGAGTTCCATCTGCCGCTGCACGAGCGGGAGATGATCCGCCACCAGTTTCACCAGGCGCGGCTGGAGCTAGAGCAGTGGATGCGCCTCTCCGCGGCCATTCTGGCCCGCACGGCGCGCAGCGCCAGCTTCGTCACCGCGCCGCAGACCCGCGCCAACCGCTTTAAGCACATCCAACTCATCGCCACCCAGGGGCGTCTGGTGCTGATGATCGTCGTCCTGTTCGGCGGCGAGGTGAAGCAGCAGATGTTGACCCTGGCCGAGCCGCTGTCGCAGGCCCGGCTGAGCGCCGCCGCCGACCGGCTCAACGCCGTCTTCGTCGACCTGGACGCCGACGAGATTATGGCCCGCAAGGCGAGCGCCCATCTGGGCACGCTGGAGGACGAGGTGGCGCGGCTGGTGGTCGACATCCTGCGGCGGGCCGACTACGGCGCAATCAACGACATTTACCGCGACGGCCTGGTCAACATCCTCGACGACGAGGGTACGCGCCAGGCCATTCGCGTGCTGGAAGAGCGCACGTTGCTGGCCTCGGTCCTGTCGGAGACGCAGGCCCAGGGCAGCGAGGGCGTGCAGGTGGTCATCGGCGGCGACGGCCGTTGGGAGGAGTTGCGCGATTGCACCATGATCCTGTCGCGCTACGGCGTCAGCGACAGCTTCTATGGCACCGTCGCCGTCGTCGGCCCGACGCGCATGCCCTATGACCGCAACGTGGCCGCCGTCCGTTACGTAGCGGACTTGATGAGCGGCTTTGTCTATAAGTACTTTGTCCAGGCTCCGCCCGACGCACAGGGTGACGCTCTGGACTTAATCGAGGTGGGTGGTGACCGTGACGAATGATGAGTGGGTGAAAGACGACGCGGCGGAGACGGCCGACGAAGCGTTGGAGTCGGCCGGCATGGCTGCCGAGGCGGTCGTGGCCACGGCCGAAGACGAGCTGGTCGCAGCGCGGGCTGAGGCGGCGCGCAATCTGGACGGCTGGCAGCGCACGCAGGCCGAATTCGCCAACGCCCGCAAGCGCTTCGATAAGCAGCGGGCCGAGGCTTACGCCAACGCCAACGCCGACCTGGTGGCCAAGCTGGTGCCGCTGCTCGACGACTTCGAGCGCGCCCTGGGCACTGCCCCGGCCGGCATCCAGGCCGACCCGTGGCTGGCCGGCGTTGGCCTCGTCTATCGCAAGATGCTCTCCGTTCTGGAAGAGATGAACGTGGAGCCGATTGCGGCCGTGGGCGCGCCGTTCGACCCCAACATGCACGAGGCGCTGGGCCAGGAACCGTCGAACGACTACGACAGCGGTCTTGTGGCCCGCGAGATGCGCCGCGGCTACCGCATTGGCGACCGGGTCATCCGGCCGTCGCTGGTCATGGTGGCGGAGTAAGAAAGGCAGGAACCACAGATTACACAGACAATCGTGGTTTCATTCTTAAGGACTAAAGACATGGCAAAGATAATCGGTATTGATCTGGGCACAACGAACTCCGTTGTCGCCGTCATGGAAGGGGGCGAGCCGGTCGTCATCCCCAGCTCCGAAGGCAGCCGGCTGTTCCCTTCGGTGGTGGCGGTGAACCCCAAGACGGGCGAGCGGCTGGTCGGGCAGGTGGCCAAGCGGCAGGGAGTCATCAATTCGCAGAACACCGTCTTCTCTGTGAAGCGCTTCATGGGCCGCAAGTACAGCGACCCCGAAGTGCAGCGGGCCAAGGGCTACGTGCCCTACGAGGTCCACGACGCGCCCAACGGCGACATTCGCGTGGTCATGAACGGCCGCGAATACTCCCCGCCGGAGATTTCGGCCATGATCCTGCAAAAGATCAAGACCGACGCCGAGGCCTATCTGGGCCAGACGGTGACGCAGGCGGTCATCACCGTGCCGGCCTACTTCAACGACAGCCAGCGCCAGGCCACCAAGGACGCGGGCAAGATCGCCGGGCTGGAAGTGCTGCGCATCATCAACGAGCCGACGGCCTCGTCGCTGGCCTATGGGCTGGGCAGCAAGGCCGAAGAGCTGATCGCCGTCTATGACCTGGGCGGCGGCACGTTCGACATCTCCATCCTGGAGGTGGGCGACGGCGTCTTCGAGGTCAAGTCGACCAACGGCGACACCTTCCTGGGCGGCGACGACTTCGACCAGCGGGTGATCGACTGGGCCGCCGACCAGTTCAAGATGCAGGAAGGCATCGACCTGCGCAACGACAGGCAGGCGTTACAGCGGCTGCGCGAGGCGGCCGAGAAGGCCAAGATCGAGCTGTCGACGACGATGCAGAGCGAGTTGAATCTGCCCTTCATCACCGCCGACGCCACCGGGCCGAAGCACCTGAACCTGACCGTGACGCGGGCCAAGCTGGAGCAACTGACCGAAGATTTGGTGCAGCGCTCCATCGAGCCGTGCCGCAAGGCGCTGAAGGACGCCGGCGTCAGCACTGATAAGATCACCGAGGTCATCCTGGTCGGCGGCATGACGCGTATGCCGGCTATCCAGGAGGCGGTGCGCAAGTTCTTCGGCCGCGAGCCGCACAAGGGCGTCAACCCCGACGAGGTCGTGGCCCTGGGCGCGGCCATCCAGGCCGGCGTGCTGGGCGGCGACGTGAAGGAAGTGGTGCTGCTCGACGTGACGCCGCTGACGCTGGGCATCGAGACGCTGGGCGGCGTGGCCACGGCGCTCATCGAGCGCAACACGACCATCCCGACCAAGAAGCAGCAGGTCTTCTCGACCGCCGCCGATGGGCAGACGCAGGTCGAAATCCACGTCGTGCAGGGCGAGCGGCCGATGGCCAACGACAACAAGAGCCTGGGCCGCTTCATCCTCGATGGGCATCCCGCCCGCGCCGCGCGGCGTGCCGCAGATCGAAGTGACCTTCGACATCGACGCCAACGGCATCCTCAACGTCAGCGCCCGCGACAAAGCCACCAACCGCCAGCAGGCGATGCAGATCATCCCCTCCAGCGGCCTGGCCAAGGAGGAGGTCGAGCGCATGGTGAAGGACGCGGAGAGCCACGCCGCCGAGGACGTGCGCCGCAAGCAGGACGTGGAGGCGCGCAACGTGGCCGACACGGCCGTCTATGGCGCGGAGAAGTTCCTGCGCGACAACGGCGACAAGATGCCGGAGCCGAGCCGCGCCGCGGTGCAGGCCGAGATCGACGCCGTCAAGTCGGCCATGGCCGGCGGCGACCCGGCGGGCATGACCAGCGCCGCCGAGCGTTTGCAGCAGGCGTTGCAGCAGGCCGGCGCGGCCATGTACCAGCAGGGCGAGACCCAGCCCGGCCCCGACGCCGCCGGCCCGACCGACGGCCGCGCCGATGAGGACGTGGTTGAAGGCGAGTTCAGCGACGCAATGGTTTAGGGGCCAGGTTCCAGGGGCCAGGGGAAGAACATTCTTCCCTGGCCCCTGAACCCCTAATCCCCGGCCCTAATCTTATGGCTGCAAAACGCGACTACTACGAAGTCCTGGAAGTCTCCCGGACGGTAACCAAAGACGAACTCAAGAAGCAGTACCGCCGGCTGGCGCGCCAGTATCACCCGGACGTGAACCCCGATCCGGCGGCGTCGGAGCGCTTCAAGGAGATCAGCGAGGCCTACGAGGTGCTGTCGGACGACGACAAGCGCGCGGCCTACGACCGTTTCGGCCACGCCGGCGTTGGCAACGGCGGTTTCGGCGGCTATGAGCAGGGCTTCGGTGGCTTCGCCGACATCTTCGAGGAGTTCTTCGGCTCCTTCAGTGGGGCCGGGGGGGGGCGCGGCCGGCGGCGGCGCGGCCCGCGGCGTGGCGCTGACTTGCGCTACGATCTGACCATCACCTTCGAGGAGGCTATCTTCGGCGCGGAGCGCGAGATCGAGTATCGCCGGCCGGAGACGTGCGCCACCTGCGGCGGCATCGGCGCGGAGCCGGGCACGCGCCCCATCGCCTGCACGACCTGCAACGGCACGGGCGAAGTGCGCCGCGTGCAGCAGTCGATCCTGGGCCAGTTCGTCAACGTCGCCACCTGCACCACCTGCAACGGCACGGGCGAACTGATCCCCAATCTGTGCCACGAGTGCAACGGCCGCAAGCTGATCGAGCGCACCGTGACCAAGAAGGTCAAGGTTCCGCCCGGCGTCGATAGCGAGACGCAGATTCGCCTGACCGGCGAGGGGGGCGCGGGGCTGGATGGCGGGCCGGCCGGCAACCTGTTCGTCGTGCTGACCGTCGCCCCGCACGAGTACTTCCAGCGCCGTGGCGACGACATCCTGCTGGTGCTACAAATCAACGTCGCTCAGGCGGCGCTGGGCGACGAAATCACCGTGCCCACGGTGGATGGCGAGTCGGCGCTGACCGTGCCGGCGGGCACACAGTCGGGCAAGGAGTTCCGGCTGCGCGGGCTGGGCGTGCCCAAGCTCGACCGCACCGGGCGCGGGGCCAACGTCGGCCGTGGCGACCAACTCGTCATCCTGCAAGTGGTCATTCCCAAGCACCTATCAGCCGAGCAGCGCGACTTGTTCCAGGAGCTATCACGCACGCTGGGCAAGGACGTCGTGCCCCAGAAGGACAAGGGCATTCTGGGCCAACTAAAGGACGCGCTGGGCGACCTGTTCGGATAAACCCCTATGTACTGGCTGGAAATCAGCGTTCAGACCGATGGTGAAGGAGCGGAGGCCGTGGCCGAGATGCTGCGGCCTTTTGCTTATCAAGAGAGCGTCGTGCTGGAGCAGCGCGGCGACGAGACCAACCTCGACCCGGAGGCGCTGGAGCCGGGGGTGGCGGTCAAAATCTACGTGCCGGAGGACGACGACACGCCGGAGTTGCGGCGGCGCATCGAAGAGGTGCTCTATCACCTCGGCCGCCTCTACCCGCTGCCACCGCCCGTCTTCCGCGAACTACGCGACGAGGATTGGGCCAACGCCTGGAAGGAGCACTACCGCCCCTTCCGGCTGGGGCGGCGGCTGCGCATCCGGCCGACGTGGCTGGCCGCCGAGCCGGACGACGACGCCCGGCCCGACGACGTGACGCTGGTGCTCGACCCCGGTATGGCCTTCGGCACGGGGCTGCACCCGACGACGCAGAGCTGTCTGCGGGCGCTGGAAGACCTGGTGCAGCCGGGCATGACCGTGCTCGACGCGGGCACAGGGTCGGGCATTCTGGCCATCGCCGCCGCCCGGCTGGGGGCGACGACTATCGCCGCCTTTGACACCGACGCGCTGGCCGTGCGGGCTACCCAGGAGAACGCGGCGCAGAACGGCGTGGCCGAGCGCATTCACGTCTGGCGCGGTGAACTGGACAGCACGGCGGCCGAGACCGGGCAGGCGACGTGGGACATCGTCGTGGCCAACATTCTGGCCCCGGTCATCATTCGGTTGTTGGGTGAAAGCGGGCTGTTGGGCGCTGTGGCCCCTGACGGCTACTTGATCCTGAGCGGGATCATCGACGAGCAGGGGCCGGACGTGGAAGCGGCGCTGGCCGCCGCCGGGGGGCAGGTGCGCCGCATCATCTCCGCCGGCGATTGGGTGACCTACGTGGCCGGCCATCGGCAGTGACGGCCGGCCGCGCGGCTAACCGGGCCGGCGGCGAGACGGGCGCACAGTCGCGGAGGCGCTAAACTTCGGCCGTCGGCACGTTGCGACGGTAGCGGTAGGTGATGCGCCCGCGCTCCAGGTCGTAGGGGGTCATCTCCACGCGCACGCGGTCGCCCAACAGGATGCGGATGTAGTGCTTGCGCATCCGCCCGGAGAGATAGGACAACACCTTGTGGCCGTTGTCCAACTCGACCATGAACTGCGTGTTGGGCAGTAGCTCGATGACCGTGCCTTCGACCTCTAACTTATCTTCTTTACTAGCCATAGACTCCTTACAAGTGCGGCAAACTGAATACTCAACTCACTAGATGATATGAACGAACAAACGATTACGCCGTCTCGGCGGGGGCGTCATCGGTGGATTCTTCAGCGGCTTCGTCGGCCTGTTCGGCCATCGCGGCTTCGCCCTCGGCGATAGCCTCGTCGGCCGGCGTGGGCACATCTTCGATGCCGGCCGGCAACTCGGATTCTTCTTCCGCGGCCACTTCGTCGGCCGGCAACTCGGCGGCCTCTTCTTCGGCCACCTCATCCGCCACCGTCGTCGCTTCGGCCACAGCCTCATCGACCCGCATCTCCGCTTCGGCCAGGTCGGCCGGGGCGGGCAGTTCGGCTACCTCGGCGGCCACCTCTTCAATGGCTTCATCGGCGGCGGGTAACTCATCTACTTCGGCCGCGGCCTCTTCGATGGCTTCATCGACGGCTTCGGCCGCCTCGGCCAACTCAGCCTCGGCCGGCAACTCGAACTCTTCGGCGACCGGCGCTTCTTCCGGCGCACTCTCTTCGGCCGTCGCCTCGTCAGCCGGCCGCCACGCTTCTTCGGTCGTGGCCTCGTCGGCCACCGGGGCGGAGGCGTCAACAGCCTCAACAGCCGGCGCTTCTTCGACCGGCTCCTCAGCCGGCGACGCTTCGGCCACGGCTGCCGCGGCTTCTTCTACCGCCGTTTCGCTGACGGGCACGCCGGCCACGTCCGGTTCAGGCGTCTCGGCCTCGGCCTCAGCCGGCTCCGGCAGCGCTTCCGGCGCGGGTTGCTCCTGGCGGTGGGCCGGGCCGCGGGCGGCGGCGTTGGCCTCTTCTTCCTCGCGCCGCAGAGCCTCGGCCAGTTCCTTCTGGGCCATCCACTCGATCTGCTCCGTCGGCGTGACCGCCTTCAGGCTCAGGCCGATGCGCTGGCGCTTCTGGTCGATGCTGACGATGCGCAGCAGGTGGACTTCGCCTTCCTTGACGACGGCGCGCGGGTCTTCGACCGGGTTGCGCGACAGTTGCGAGACGTGCAGCAGCCCTTCGACGCCCGGCTCGATCTCGGCGAACGCGCCGTAGTCGAGGATGCGCGTGACCTTGCCCTCGATCAGTTGATTCTGGTTGTAACGCTGGGCCACGGTGTCCCACGGGTTGGGCAGCAGCTTCTTGCGGCTCAGGCTGATGCGGCCCGACTCCTGGTCGACGCCCAGCACGTAGACCTCGACCTCGTCGCCCAACTTGACGACTTCGCGCGGATGGTCGATGCGGTGCCACGACAGCTCGGAGATGTGCACCAGGCCGTCGGCCCCGCCCAGGTCAACGAACGCGCCGAAATCGCGCATCCCGCTGACGCGGCCGGTGCGCACGTCGCCCGGTTGCAGCGTCTCCATCAGCTCGCCGCGCTTCTTCTCCTCCCACTCCTTTTGCGCCTCGCGCTGCGACATGACCAGGCGGTGGCGCTGGCGGTCGACCTCGATGATCTTGACGCCGATCTGCTCGCCGCGCAGGCGGGCCAGCCGCTGCTGGCGGCGGCGCTCGCCCATGCCGGGGGTGACGTCACTCAGGTGGGAGATGGGCACGAAGCCACGGATGCGGCCGTAGGGGACGATGACGCCGCCCTTGTTGTAACCGATGACTTCGCCCTCGAAGATCTGGCCGCTGGCCAACAGCGCCTCAGCCTCGATCCAGTCCTGGTTCAGCCGCGCCAGGCGAATGGAGACGACGAGCGCCTCGGGGTCTTCCGTCTGGACGACGTAGACCGGCACTTCATCGTTGACCTTCAGCGCTTCACGTTCTTCAGGTTCCAGTTGGGCCAGATCGGATTGCGGTACAATGCCGTCCCGTTTCAGGCCCAGGTCAATGATCAGGCCTTGCGGGGTGATGGCGACGATCACGCCGGTGCGGATGTCGCCCGCCTGCGGCATGTCGTAGCTGTGCTGGTCCAACAGGTCTTGCAGGGAATTCATCGATTCGTCAGACATAACTAAGTCCTAAACCGGCTTATGTTTCGGCGGGTTACAGGTTTACGATTCAACAATAAAAAACTCGGCCTTTCCTGGCGACGGGTCGCAACAGGTGGCCGAGTCAGACAGACGCTATCCATCACGGACAGTGCCGGGCGGCGCGCTAATGCCAAAGGCACGAAGCTTTTTTGAGGCGCAAAGGGAAACCTCCAGAAATACGCACGAGTCGCTTCTTACGGTTTCATTTGTTCTCTTGCCGTCCAACCCTAACCCACTCAGCCAAACTCTAATTATATCAAGTGGCAAGACTATGTCAATGTCCGGGGAAAGGGGCTAGGTGTTAGGGATTAGGGATTAGGGAAGAGCGCTCTTCCCTAATCCCTAATCCCTAACACCTAATCCCTGATCTTGTTGCGAATCGTCCCAATCCCCTCAATGGCGCACTCGACCACGTCACCGGGGCGCAGGAAGACGGGCGGCTTGCGGGCGAAGCCGACGCCGCTGGGTGTGCCGGTGGCGATGATGTCGCCCGGCAGCAGGGTCATGGTGCGTGACAGGATTTCGATAATCGTCGGGATGTCGAAGGTCATCGTCTCGCCGGCGCTGTCCTGGCGCAGTTCGCCGTTGACGTGGCAGGTGATGCGCAGGGCGTGGGGGTCGGCGATGGCGTCGGCGGTGACGATCCACGGCCCGATGGGGCAGCAGCCGTCGAGGCTCTTGCCGACGTGGAACTGCTTGTGGGCCGTTTGCAGGTCGCGGGCGGTCACGTCGTTGAGGATGGTGTAGCCGAAGACGTGGGACATGGCCTCGGCGCGGGCGACGCGGCGGGCGGGGCGGCCGATGATGAAGGCCAGCTCGGCCTCATAGTCCATCTGGGCCGAGATGGCGTCATCGACCGGGATGTCGTCGTAGGGGCCGTTGACGCTGGTGGTGGCCTTGGTGAAGATGACCGGGTACTCGGTCGTAGCGACCGGGGACTCGGTCGGCACCTGTTCGCCGCGGGCCTCATACGACTCGCGGGCGTGTTCGGCGTAGTTCTTGCCCAGGCAGATGACGTTGCGGCGCGGGGTGGGGATGGGGGAGAGGAGGCGGGCGTTGGCCAAGGGCAAGGTGGCGGGGGCGGTTGCGGCGTACTCCCGCGCGCGGGCCAGGGCTTCCGGGCCGTTGTCGATGAGGGTTAGGATGTCCGGGGCAATAGACGAGAGATCGATGATGGCGTCATTGTGGAGGAGGCCGGGGGTAAGACGATTATCATAGAGGTAGGTGACGAGTTTCACGTGTGCTCCGATTGCTGGAAACGGCGGCTAAGAAACCGATCTGAGATAAGGGAATTTGGAAAAGGTCGTGGTCTATTTCGTTGAGTACTGATCGGTTTCGGGCTTTTCGAGTAGTCTAAGCTGTGTAACAGTTGCCGGGGTCTCGGTCTCTCCGTTCGATCTCCTTTCCGACATACCGGTCGTACGCGCTGCCGCAGTGACTTCGCCCCAACTGACAAAGTACTGATCATAGTATTCGATAGGATACGTCGTGTGCCCAATTAGCTCGTCACGCGATGGAACGTGGCCTAGCAAGGCAGCGATCCGTTTGACTTCGAGTTGAAGGGTCTTTTTCGGAACCTTGTAGACTTGTTTCTTTAGGCGAGGGACAGGACTATTCTTGCTGCTCAAGACCCTTTCTACTTTACGAAACGGGTCTATACCATTCCGTACTTCAAGATGTCTCTCTAAGGCCATCTCGCAGTATTTTTCTGAAGAATCAATGCCAATATATCTTCGGTGCAATTGATGCGCTGTTAAGGTGGTTGTGCCTGAGCCGTTAAAGCAGTCAATCACCACTTCTCCAGGCTTGCTGAAAATGGAGATTAATCTATACATTAAATGCGGTGGTAGTTGGGTCGGATGATCAACCCTTCTGCTGTTATGCTTTAGCCTATGAATATCACCCCATAGGTCAGTAAGAGGCGCGCGATCATCAACGCGCAACGCGATTCGACTCCCCACACAGTCGGCTCTTAGGCAATAATTGTCTGCCAGTGGTCGAAGAGTATTGAAAGTTCTTGGCGCGCTCTGGTGCCTAGATGCTTCTGATTCTCCTACAAGTCCGGGCAACAAACGGGATTCGCCTTTGCTAAAGCAAAGGATGGTGTAGTGTGCTGGCATGATAAGCCGCACCGGATAAGCCAGAGCATCCCAAACGATCCAATTCTGAAAACTCAGAATTGACTCCATATGCAGGAAGTGTCGCACTGCCCACAGAGGTATGTTTAACAGGGCTAGAGTGCGACCGGGTTTAAGGACCCGCCCTAGTTCAGTAATCCATTTGTCACACCAATCAAAGTAGTCCTTGATCTTGAGGTCGTCACTATAGCCGGAATAGCTCTTGCCTAGATTGTAGGGAGGATCGGTAAAGGCGAAGTCCACTGAACCTGTCGGTATTTGTCTGAGGGTCTCTAAGCAATCCGCGTTAATAACTGTGTTGATCAACTCCTGTGGCAGCGAATTCTCATCAAACTCAACAAAGCCCAGTGGGGCTGGAATGCGAAGGAGATATAACCTAGCCAGATCGATTACTAATAGTTGTTTATAGGGTTCTAGGCCAAAGAGGTCTGCCAGCCTTGTGAAGACAGGTTCAAGATCATCGGCCAAGTCAACTCGAATGTCTCGCCACACATCCGATAACAGTGTCCCGCCCTCATGATAAGTATGCTTTTTGCCTCCGTAGTCTTTGGTAGTCTTATCGCACGTGGGACAATAAGTGTAGGCAATACGTGTCTTTGTGTGACGCAGGGACTGCGAATAGCGGGTTAAGATTAGCAGGCCAAAGTGCTCGTTAGGTATACGCCGGTTATCGTTCCCAACAGCTACGGTTCGCCGAATGGCGACCCAATGTTGATAGCGCGTGCTAGGTTCCAAATTTTCCAGCACCCGAACCAAGTCTACTATCTCGCCCAGAACGACCAAGGTTGCCTGTGAGCCTAAACGCCTGGCTATCTCGGCTATTAGTTCGCCACACCCCTGCAATGAGCATTTATAGTCATTAGTGGAAGTGATAGCTGGCAAACGCACAGCAATGACCTCGTTCAAGCCATCGACAGCTTGAAAAAGCTCTTCATGAGTCGCGGGAGCTATTTCATGAATTGAAAGCGGCTGACTCTGCTCAGAAAAGTGCGTCATAGCTGTCTACTTAAGTCAGTTCCTCTTTTAGAAATTGAGCCAACAGATCAAGCTCAGGACGGGAAAAGGCAACAGTGCAATGGCTATGTGCGCAAATGACACGTAAGGCTGTTTCTCGCTGGAAGTTACCCGACCCATCAAGAACGTAGGCGATCTTATGACCAGCTTTCACGACCTGCTCGTAACGGGCTCGGGCTTGTCCCGCCTTTCTTTCAATAACGCTATTAGTTGTGACTTGGAAACTGACCTCGATAGCAACGTAGTTTGTACCGTTTGTGGCCACCAGATCGAACGAGGTTAATCGCCCGGTGCTTGCATCTGTATGGGTCACACCCGGTAATCGGCCTGAAATATGTATATCGATGTCAGTGCCGGTTAGCTTCTCTCTGAGATACTCGGCTACGAACCGCTGTGCGATCTGGCCTAGATTATTAGTTTTCGCCCCAGACGTGATCCGACTGACCCAAATGTACCTCTGCTTTACGAACGCGGAAAGTTCATCGGGCCTTCCCAAATATTCACCTATCTCGCACCTGGAAAGTGCCGAGGCGATGCTAAGAGTTCGGCTCGTCAATCGAACTGCCAAAGAGAAGAATGGCGGCCGTATCCCTCTGTAGGTCAGACAATGGCCTCGATACCAATAGCTGCTTTCCATCAATTCCCAGTGTTTTGTTATTCAGCTTCGAATGTGGCAACGTCTTGAAGAAATAGGAGCGCTGTTCCCCGCGCCAACGATAGCGCAATTCGCCTTGAGGAAATAGAATGGCGAACTCTCTCCCAACGCGCTGAAGCATCTCTCCACCAAAGTCAGCCAAAATTACAAGGTGCTTTAGGAAGAGGTTAGCTGGCAGGGTTGCGGATTCCAGAATGGCAAACAGACTTTCTAGATTAGGCGTTTCGATCCCGATTATATTCAGAAACTGCTCCTGAGTCTTCAGGAGCAAGGGTATAACGCTAAGATTCGCTTCGAGAGCGGATAACTCGTCTGGCCAAAACTTCGATGCGACTTGCTCAAGTTCTTTAACGGTGCGCTGATATTTTGTGCGTTCAGCCATATCGTAATACCTAGAAGCCACAGACCCTTAGCAAAGTATAGCACAGCCGTTCGTAAGCCAATAGCTTGGTTTGGTAGCTTCATCTCACGCAATCAGAACACATGTTCTTATTTGACCTTTGAGATACAATACACAGTATGGACTCTGCCCCTTTCGCCGAAGTCGTCGTCAACGTCGAAGTCGCTCTGGCCGACGCCTACCACTACCACATCCCGGCCGACTTGCGCGCGGAATTGCGCGTCGGCCATCTGGTGGAGGTGGAGTTCGGCCGCCGCCTGGCCCAGGGCATCGTCGTCGCCTTCGCCGACAGCGCCCCGGTGGAGGAGACCAAGCCCATCATCGGCCTCATCGACCCCGAGCCGGTGCTGTGGCCGTGGCAGATCGACCTGGCCCGCTGGCTCAGCCGCCGCTACCTGGCCCCGCTCAACGCCTGCTTCCGCCTGCTGCTGCCGCCCGGCCTGACGCGCTGGGCCGACGTGACTTACGACATCAACCCGCGCTGGGACGGCGCGGGGCCGCTGACCGAAAACCAGCGCCGCCTCATCGACCTGCTGCGCGAGCGGGGCGACCAGCGCGGGCGGCAGATCGGCCGGGTCATGAAGAAGAGCGAGTGGCAGGCGGCGGCGACGCAACTGGTCAAGCGCGGCATCCTGCGCCGCGCCTCGGTGCTCGACCCGCCGCGCGCCAAGCCCAAGCAGGTGCGCCTGGTGGAACTGACCGCCGGCTGGCCGCGCATCCAGGCCGCCGCGCCGCAACTGGGCCGGGCCAGCAAGGCCGCCGACGTGCTGCACCACCTGGCGACGCTGGCCGACCCGCTGCCGAGCGAGGCCGAGGTGCGCGCGGCGACCGGGGCCGAGGTCAAGCACCTGGTCGCCCTGGCCGACGAGGGGTTGATCGCCCGCCTGCCGGCGCAGACGGTGGCCCTGCCCGTGCCCGGCGTGCGGCGCAAGGACGTGCCCGCGCCGCTGCGGGCGGCCTGGGCGCGGCTGCCCATCGCCCCCGATGAATTGCCGCCGGCGACGCTGGCCGCGCTGCTCGACGACGGGCTGGCCCGCCTGGAGCCGCTGCCGGCCACGGTCAGCCTGGTCATTCCCCGCCGCGTGGCCTATCGCCACATCCTGCGGCTGCGCAGCGCCGCGGTCTATGGCGACGTGCTCGAATTGCTGACCCGCGAGGCGCGGCCGGTGGCCATCAGCGACGTCTACGCTCAGACGGCGGCGACGCTGAAGCACCTGCGGCGGCTGGCCGAGCTTGACCTGGTGGCGCTGAAGGCGGCCGAGGTCTGGCGCGACTCGCTGGCCGACCGCGACTTCGCCCCGGCCGAGCCGCCGGAGTTGACGCTCGACCAGGCGCGGGTGTGGGGGCGGATCAAAGTGGCGATGATCGAGGGGGAGGATGGCGACGAGTGGGATGATGAGGACGGCGGGTGGGGCGAAGAGGGCGGCGATGACGCCGGGGAACCGGCGGATCAGGATTCCAGCGACCCGATGGACGCGGCCACGCCCTTCCTGCTGCACGGCGTGACGGGCAGCGGCAAGACGGAAATCTACATGCGGGCCATCGACTACGCCCTGGAGCGGGGGCAGCAGGCCATCGTCCTGGTGCCGGAGATCGCCCTGACGCCGCAGACGGTGCGCCGCTTTGCCGCGCGCTTCCCCGGCCGCGTGGCCGTGCTCCACAGCGCCCTCAGCGATGGCGAGCGCTACGACACCTGGCGGCGGGCGCGGCAAGGGCTGTTCGACATCGCCATCGGCCCGCGCAGCGCCCTCTTCGCGCCGCTGCCCAACCTGGGCGTCATCATCGTTGACGAGGAGCACGACGCCAGCTATAAGCAGACGCCGCCCGTGCCCGCGCCCTACTACCACGCCCGCGACGCGGCTATCGCCCTGGCCGGCTTCACCGGGGCAACGATCATCCTGGGCAGCGCCACGCCCGACGTAGTCACCTACCACCGCGCCCGCTCCGGCCGCTACCAACTGCTGGAGCTGCCGCGGCGCATCATGGGCCACCGCCGGCGCATCACGGCCCAAGCCCAGCGGCTGGGCGTCGCCAGCCACTATCAACCATTTGAGCAACAGGCCGCGGGGCTGATGGACGACGCTTCCGCCCCCTGCTCCCCCGCCCCCCTGCCCCCCCGCCCTCTGATCCGGCGCTGCCGGACGACATCATGAAGCTCGACGATGCCCTCACCATTCCCCTGCCGCCCATCCAGGTGGTGGACATGCGCCAGGAGTTGCGCGCCGGCAACCGGGCCGTCTTCAGCCGGGCGCTCGACGCGGCGGTGACGGAGACGCTGGCCCGCGGCGAGCAGTGCATCCTGTTCCTGAACCGGCGCGGCACGTCGACCTTCGTCAACTGCCGCGACTGCGGCCACGTGATGAACTGCCCGCGCTGTGGCGTGCCGCTGACCTACCACCAGTCGCAACTGCTGCTCGTCTGCCACCAGTGCGGCCGGCGCGAGCCGAACCCGCCCGTCTGCCCCAAATGCGGCTCGGAGCGCATTCGTTTCTTCGGCCTGGGCACGGAGAAGCTGGCCGAACTGGTCGCGGCGCGCTGGCCGGAGGCGCGGCTCATTCGCTGGGACCGCGACACGACGGCCGAGGAAGGCTCCCACGAGGCGCTGCTGGCCGGGTTCATCGAGCGCAAGACCGACATCCTCGTCGGCACGCAGATGATCGCCAAGGGGCTGGACTTGCCGTTTGTGACCCTGGTCGGCGTCATCTCGGCCGACATCTCGCTGGGCCTGCCCGACCACAACACCGGCGAGCGCGTCTTCCAGGTGTTGGCCCAGGTGGCGGGGCGGGCGGGGCGCGGTCTGCTGGGCGGGCGGGTCATCATCCAGACCTATCAGCCGGAGCACTACGCCATCCGCTCGGCGGCCGAACACGACTACGCCGGCTTCTACGTCGAGGAGATTCGCTTCCGCACCCAGCGGGCGCTGCCCCCCTTCCGGCGCCTGGCCCGGCTGCTGGTGGCCGATCCGGTGAACGACCGGGCCAAGCGCATGGCCGAGGATATGGCGCGGGTGCTGGCGGCGGCGGTGCGCGAGCGGGCGCTGGCGGCGACGGAGATCCTCGGCCCGACGCCGGCCTTCTTCACCCGGCTCGACGGCCGCTACCGCTGGCACATCGTCATCTACTCCCCCGACCCCCACCGCCTGCTCGACGACCTGCACGTGCCGCGGCCGTGGGTCGTTGATATAGATCCAGAAAGTACGCTCTAATCCCTAGCCCCTAATTCTCTTGTCCCCGCCCGGACTCGAACCGGGATCGATCGCTTAGGAGGCGATTACTCTATCCTTTGAGCTACGAGGACGCTACGGGGCCGATTTTAGCTGACTCGCGGCGGGGCGGCTACTGGGCCGCGGCGTGTTAACGTCGCGCTAAAAGCCTTGCCTCCTGCGGCGATCCTAGTACTATTCCACTTGGTACTTCCCACACCCCACATTACTAGGACCACTGCACGCTGACAGCCGCGCTCAATGGGCGCTGAAGCGGCCAACCAAACACACTGCCGCTCACACGCAACGAAGCGCCCAATGCACGACCGCGCAGCGTATTCCGGCGCTACCTGGCGAACAACGACGCAGATGAGCATGGAACATCCGATATGAAAAGAATCGCTGTATTTACGAGCGGCGGCGACGCCCAGGGCATGAACGCCGCCTTGCGCGCCGTGGTGCGAACGGGGCTGGAGCGCGGGCTGGAGGTCTTCGCCATCTATGAAGGCTACTCCGGCATGGTCGAGGGCGGCAGCCGCATCAAGCCCATGACCTGGGGCGACGTGGGCGGCATCCTCCACCTCGGCGGCACGATCATCGGCTCGGCCCGCTGCAAGGAGTTTCGCGAGCGCGCCGGCCGGCTGCGCGCCGTCCACAACCTGCTGCTGCACGAGATCGAAGGGCTGGTCGTCATCGGCGGCGACGGCAGCCTGACCGGGGCCGACATCTTGAAGCGCGAGTGGACGGGCCTGGTGCAAGAGTTGGTCGAAACCGGCCGCGTCAGCAAGAACGCCGCCGAGCGCGCCAAGTCGCTGGCCGTCGTCGGCATTATCGGCTCTATCGACAACGACATGTTCGGCTCCGACATCACCACCGGGGCCGACACGGCGCTGCACCGCATCATCGAGGCCACCGACGCCATCAGCAGCACGGCCGCCAGCCACCAGCGCACCTTCGTCGTCGAGGTCATGGGCCGCCACTGCGGCTACCTGGCGCTGATGAGCGCCATGGCCTCCGGCGCGGACTGGGTGCTCATCCCCGAATCGCCGCCCGACGTGGACGACTGGGAGTCGAAGATGTGCGAGGCGCTGCTGCACGGCCGCGAGGTAGGCCGGCGCGACATCATGGTCATCGTTGCCGAAGGCGCGACCGACCGCAACGGCAAGGAGATCACCACCGAGCACGTCAAGAAGGTGCTGGAAGATCGTCTGGGCGAAGACGCGCGCATCACCGTGCTGGGCCACGTCCAGCGCGGCGGCGCGCCCAGCGCCTTCGACCGCAATCTGAGCACGATGCTGGGTGCGGAAGCCATCGAGGCCATCACGTCCATGGACCCCAATGGCGAGCCGCTCATCGTCGGCATGCAGGGCAACAAGTTGACGCGCACCCGGCTCGACGTAGCCCTGGCCAAGACCAAGGCCGTGGCCGACGCCGTGGCCGCCAAGAACTTTGACGAAGCGCTGGCCCTGCGCGGGCAGTCGTTCGCCGAGTCGTTCCGCGTTGTGCGCACGCTGGTGCGGGCGCTGCCCCATGAACCGGCGCCCGACCAGCGCCGGCTGCGCCTGGCCATCGTGCACGGCGGCGGCCCCGCGCCGGGCATGAACACCGCCGTGCGCGCCGCGGTGCGCATCGGCATCGACCGCGGCCACACCATCCTGGGTGTGCGCAACGCCTTCCGCGGTCTGGTCAACGGCGAGATCGAGGAGTTGAACTGGATGAGCGTCAACGGCTGGGCCGGCCGCGGTGGCTCGGAGTTGGGCACCAACCGCGCCGTCCCCAAGGGGCGCGACCTGTACGCCATAGCCCGCCATCTGGAAGAGCAGAAGATTGACGGCATCCTGATGGTCGGCGGCTGGTCGGGCTACCAGTCGATCCTGGAACTGCACGGCCAGCGCCACAACTACCCGGCCTTCGACATCCCCATGATCTGCCTGCCGGCGACGATCAACAACAACCTGCCGGGCACGGAGTTGAGCGTGGGGGCCGACACGGCGCTGAATAGCATCGTCTCGGCCGTGGACAAGATCAAGCAGTCGGCCGTCGCCTCGCAACGCGCCTTCATCGTCGAGGTCATGGGCTACTACTGCGGCTATCTGGCCCTGATGGGCGCGCTGGCCACCGGCGCGGAGCGGTTCTACCTGCACGAAGCCGGCGTCACCATGCGCGACCTCGTGGAAGACGTCGAGGAGTTCAAGCACGCCTTCCAGCACGGCAAGCGGCTGGGTCTGATCATCCGCAACGAGAAGGCCAACGAGGTCTACTCCACCCACTTCATGCGCACCCTGTTCGAGGAAGAGGGCGGCGACCTGTTCGACGTGCGCGAAGCCATCCTGGGCCACTTGCAGCAGGGCGGCACGCCATCGCCGTTCGACCGCATCTTTGCCACGCGGCTGGCCGTGCGCTGCATTGACTTCCTGGAACAGGCGATCAACAATCGCGAATCGTCCGGCGCCTGCATCGGCCAGATTCAGGGCGACATTCGTTACACCAGCCTGGAGGACGTGCCGCGCCAGATGGACTACCAGCACAGCCGGCCGCTGAAGCAGTGGTGGATGGACCTGCGGCCCATCGCCCGCGTCCTGGCTCTGCCCGGCCCGTCGATGCGCGGCCAAGGGTATCGCGGCTAATAACTAGAAACCGAGTTTCTTCTGAGAAACTCGGTTTCTAAGACATAGACAAGCAATCATTCATCTCATCAACGAGGAGACAGTGTCATGAGAATCGGTATTCTGACAGGCGGCGGCGACGTGCCCGGCCTGAACCCATCGATCAAGGCTGTGGTCAATCGCGCCGTGGACGCGGGCCACGAAGTCGTCGGCATCCGCCGCGGCTGGGGCGGGCTGCTCATGGTCAACCGCGACGACCCGACGACCATCGAGCAGTACATCATCCCCCTGACCAACGCTTCCGTGCGCACCATCGACCGCACCGGCGGCACGATGCTGCACACCAGCCGCACCAACCCTGGCAAGGTGAAGCCCAATGACGTGCCCGACTTCCTGAAGGACCCGGAGCACCCTGAAGCCGAGGCGGCCGACAAGTCCACCCGCGACTTTACGCCCCACGTCTTGAAGAACCTGGAGCACCTGAAGATCGACCGGCTGATCCCCATCGGCGGCGACGACACGCTCAGCTATGGCGAGCGGCTGCACCGCGAGGGCTTCCCCGTTGTGGCCATTCCCAAGACGATGGACAACGACGTCTACGGCACCGACTACTGCATCGGCTTCAGCACGGCCGTCACCCGCAGCGTCCAGTTCATCCACCAGTTGCGCACCAGCGCCGGCTCGCATGAGCGCATCGCCGTCATCGAGTTGTTCGGCCGGAATTCGGGCGAGACGAGCCTCATCAGCTCCTACCTGGCCGGCGTCGACCGGGCGCTCATCTCCGAAGTGCCGTTCGACCCGGAGAAGCTGGCCCGGCTGGTCATGGACGACAAGAAGACCAACCCCAGCAACTACGCCATGGTGACGGTCAGCGAAGGCGCGCACCTGTCGGGCGGCGCGATCGTGGAGTTCGGTGAGGCCGACGCCTATGGCCACCGCAAGCTGGGCGGCATCGGCGACATCACCGGCGACGCGCTGAAGCAGCTGACCGGTGAGAACATCATCAGCCAGAAGCTGGGCTATCTGATGCGTTCCGGCGCGCCGGACGCGCTCGACCTGATGGTGGGCACGAACTACGCCCACCTGGCGGTCGATCTCCTCGTCGCCGGCAGCAGCGGCCGCATGGTCGCCCTGCGCGACGGCGCCTATACCCACGTGGCCATGAGCATGGTCACCAGCGGCGTGAAGCGCGTCGACGTGGACGAGTTGTACGACGTGGCCAACTACCGGCCGAAGGTGCGCCACGTATTGGGCAAGCCGATGTTCCTGTATTGAGCCGGCGGATTAGCGGCTAAGTGTAGAATAAGCGGGCGCGACGTTCCGGTGAGGGGCGGCGCGCCCGTTTGCTTAAGGTCTTGGTTCGTCGTGTGAACCGACCAAGACGCAACCCGGCTGATAACTCCGTAAGTGGTCATCGCTGTTACTTGACTTGTGATGGGCGGGGACTCTAGAATAGAGTTATCCTGTGACCCAGAAGTTCGTCTGTGGTCTTCGGTTCTGCACCTGGTGACCTTATCAATGTACCGCTTTCCTCGTTTGCCCCTCCTGTTCCTCGTTGTTCTGCTTGCCCTGTCCGCTTTGGCCTGCTCGATTTCCGGCGGTTCGCCCGAAGAGGAAGGGACGGCCGCGGCCACGCCCGACCAGGCCGCTCTGGTGGCCCAGGCCGTGGCCACCATCACCGCCCAGTTGCCCGCCGCCACCGCGCCGGCCATCGTCAGCCAGGGTGCGCCTATCACCACCGACCTGGAGGCCGACCTGATCGCCCTCTATGAGCGCGTCAACCCGTCCGTCGTTCACATCTTCATCTACGACGAAGTGGACAACCTGATCGGCACCGGAACCGGCTTCCTCTATGACAACGAGGGCCACATTGTCACCAACAACCACGTCGTCAGCGGCGCGGCCCGGCTGGAGGTGGCCTTCCCTAGCGGGGAGCGCCGCGCGGCTGAGACCGTCGGCACCGACGTGGACAGCGACCTGGGGGTCATTCGCGTGGCCGACATGCCGGCGGGTGTGCAGCCGCTCATTCTGGGCGACTCCGACAACGTCCGCGTCGGCCAGTTCGTCGTGGCCATCGGCAACCCGTTCGCCGAGGCCGGGTCGCTGTCGCTGGGCATCGTCAGCGGCCTGGGGCGCACGCTGACCTCCGACCGCATCGCCGAGGGGGGCGGGCGCTACTCGCTGCCGCAGGTCATCCAGACCGACGCGGCCATCAACCCCGGCAACTCCGGCGGGCCGCTGCTGAATCTGGCCGGCGAGGTCGTCGGCGTCAACAGCGCCATCAGCACCAGCACCGGCACCAACTCCGGCGTCGGCTTCTCCATCCCCGTCAACGCCGTGCGGCGCATCATTCCGGCGCTCATTGCCGACGGCGCTTACCAGTACACCTATATGGGCGTGCGCATGTCGGCGCTCGACCTGGCCACCCAGGCGGCGCTGGGGCTGCCCCAGGTGACGGGCGCTTACGTGACCGATGTGACCTCCGACTCGCCGGCCGCCGCCGCCGGTCTGCGCCCCAGCGGCGTCACCAATCTGAACGAACTACTACCCGGCGGCGACCTGATCATCGCCGCCGACGGCCGGCCCATCAACAACCCGGACGAACTGATCAGCTTCCTCGTGTTCAATACGGAGGTCGGCCAGACCATCACCCTGACGCTTATTCGCGACGGACAACAGCTCGACGTACCCCTGACCCTCGGCCAACGGCCCTAGGCTCGCGGCCGAAAGTCGGGCGCTTTACCCACTGCGCCGGCTGCCGATTGGCTTGCCCGGCAGACCCGGCCCCAACGTAGGAGGATTCCATGTTTAGCCAGGACGATATGCAAGAGTTGCTGACCTATGAGGGCAACGGCGATGGCGTTATCAGTGTCTACCTGGACACCGACAGCGCGCGCCAGTCGACCGAGGCGATCAAGCTGATGGCCCGCGGCTTGCTGAAAGAGGTTCAGCCGCAGCATGAGAAAGAGGCGCAGACCATTGAGCGCTACCTGGACCTGGGCTATGACTGGTCGAAACCGGGCCTGGCCCTGTTCTGCGGCCAGGGCGGCGAGTTCTTCCGCTCCTACCCCTCGCCGGTCGCCTTTCGCAACCGGATTCGTCTGGGGCCGCGCCCCTACGTGAAGCCGCTGGCCCACTTTCTGGACCACTACGCCCACTTCGGCGTGATCGTCGTCGATCGCGTCAGCGGCCGTTTCTATGCGTACCACCTGGGCGAACCGCAGGCGACGGAGGAGTTCACCGGCGAGGAAGTGCGCAAGGTGAAGCGCGGCGGCGGGTCGTCGGCCGTCGGTCGGCGCGGCGGCGGCGGCACGAGCGGCCCCGGCGGCGGCGACCACGAGGAAGAGGTGGCGGCGCGCAACCTGCGCGACTGCGCCGCGGCCGCCGGCCGCTTCTACGCCACGCGCCCCATCCGCCGGCTGTTCCTGGGCGGCACCAACGAGACGCTGGCCCAGTTCCGCGAGATGCTGCCCAAGCAGTTGCAGAGCTGCCTGGCCGGCTCGTTCGCCGTGGACAAGGACATGGGCGAGACGGAAGTGCGCCGCCGGGCGTTGGAGCTGCTGCGCCAGGCCAACGCCGAGCGCGAGGCCGAACTGGTCGAGCGGCTGATCAACCTCCAGGCGATGGGCGCCAACGCCGTCGTTGGTCTCGATGACGTGTTGCAGGCCGTCAGCGACAAGCGCGTCGAGGCGCTCATCATCAGCGACGGCTTCCGCTACCACGGTTACATCGATGAGGCGTCGGGCTTCGTCGTCTCGAATCTGGCCCGCAGCCCATTGGCTGAGAACGAACTGGCCGAGGTCGAGGACGTGGTTGACACCGCCGTGGCGGCCACCGTGGCCCAGGGTGGCCACGTCGAGATCATCGCCGACAACCTGGCGCTCGAAGACGCCGGGCGCATCGGGGCCATTCTCCGGTACTAAGAGTTAGAACCGCAGATTACGCAGATTTCGCAGATTACTTCATGTAATCGGCGAAATCTGCGGAATCTGCGGATTTCTTTTCCCTCGTGGACGTTTATCGCGCCTTCGTCGAGCGGCTGGCGGGCGCGCCCGCGCCGCGCGACGCGATCAACCCCTACGCCGGCGATGGCCCGGCGGCGGCCCGGCGCGACAACCTGGCCCTCTACCTGACGCGCATGGCGGCGCGGCGGCCGACCATGTTGCTGGTCGGCGAAGCGCCCGGCTATCGCGGCTGCGGCGTCAGCGGCGTGCCCTTCACCAGCCCGGCCATCCTGCTGGGTGAGCCGTCCCCCTTCGGCCTGTTCGGCGCGGCGGCCGGCTTCCGGCTGGACGACGCACCAGCCACGACGCGCGAGGCCACGGCCACCATCGTCTGGGCCACGCTGGTCGACCTGGGCTGCCTGCCCCTACTATGGAACGCCTGCCCCTTCCACCCCCACCCGCCCGGCCGCGCCGACGGCAACCGCCCACCGACGGCCGGCGAAGTGGCCGCCGGTGAGTGGGCCGTGCGCGAACTACTGGCGCTGTTCGTGGTGGCGCGGGTGGTCGCCGTGGGCAACAAGGCGCGCGTGGCGCTCGGCCGCTGGGGCATCCTCGCCGCGCCCGTCCGCCACCCCAGCCACGGCGGCAAAGCCACGTTCGCCCGCGACCTGGCGCAAGTCGCTCGACTTTAAGAGGAGAGGAACACAGAGTTACACAGAGGAGCACAGAGGGACACAGAGAAAGAAAGTGTCCTTCTCTGTGTCCCTCTGTGCTCCTCTGTATCGCTCTTATGGCTCCAGGGCAGAGAAGTAGTCGCGCACCAGCCCTTGCAGCCCCGGCGGGATGCCGCTGCCGGGCAACGCCTCGAAGGCCGCGTCGCGGTAGTCGCCGAAGACCTGGTCGAAGGGCACGACGCTGCCGCCGGTGGGGCGGCTGGGGTCGCTGGGCAGTGGCTGGCCGGGCGGGCCACAGGCGGCCGGGTCGCTGAGGCATTGCACCTCTAGCTCCACGTTCTGCCCTTCTCCGCTCAAATCCACTGGGGCGGGCACAAAGACGTTCTCGACGTGGCCGCCGCCGGCGCTGGGGCCGCCGGTGGCGCTGCCCTGCCCCTCGCCGCCGGTCGTCTGGCCCGCGCCGCCCTCTGGCCCGGTGTCGCCTGCCTGGCCCGCGCCGCCCGACTGCCCGGCGGCGCCTTCGCCCTGTTGCCCGGTCTCGCCGGCCGCGCCTTCCTGGCCCGCCTGGGCCTGCTCCGTCGTCGCCGTCGCGCCGGCGGCGGCCACTTGCTGCCGCGCCGCGCCCAGTTCGCCGGCCGTCTGCGCCGCCCGCTCGGCCGCCGCCCCCGCCTGGGCCGCCTCGTTCAACCCTTGGGCCGCCTCGCGCAACGCCTCTTGCGCCCCGGCGGTGTCGTCCTGGGCCAGCGCCTCGGCGGCGCGGTCGAGCTGTTCGGCCAGGGCCGCGTCGGTCGCGGCCAGCGCGGCGGCGGCTTCGGCCAGACTTTCGGCCAGTTCCTGCCGCGCCGCGTCGTCCAGTTGGGGCAGGGCGTCGGCCAGTTCGCCGGCGGCTGTGGCAGCCTGGGCGGTCTCAGCCTCTTGCAGCGCCTCGGCCAACTCGCCGGCTGCCGCGCTACGGCTGAGGGCGTCGGCCGCAGCGGCCACGCTGGCGCTGACCGCGGCGTGGTCGAACGTCTGCCCCAGTTCGCGCAACTCGGTCTCGGCTTCCGACAGCGCCGCCAGCGCCTCGGCCTGGCTGACGCCCGGCTCGTTGAGCGTCGTCAGCGCCTCTTCCAGTGGTTGTTGCAGGGCGTCGCGCTGCTCCGGCGTGAGGCTTTCGTCGGCGGCGATCTGCTCCGACAGTTCGGCCAGCGCCGCCGCCTGTTGCCCCACGGCCGCGGCCACGGCGCGCTGCCGGGCCAGCAGCGCCGCCTGTGGGTTGGGCAGCCACAGCGCCAGGGCCAACGCCAGCAGCGCGGCCAGCGCCGGCAGCCACTCCGCCGGGCGCGTGGTCAGGGGCAACTGCCGCTGCACGTCTACGGCTTTGGCCGCGGCCAGGGCGTCGCCCAGTTGCCGGGCGGCCAGCGCCGGGGGCACGTCGTGCTGCCCGGCGTGGATTTCGACGGCGGTCGTGGCCCGCTCGCGCAGGCCGAAGCGGCGGTCGGCGAAGCGCGCCCGTTCGGCCAATGAGCGCCGTTGGGCCAGGACTGCCACGGCCGTGGCTGCCGCAGCGACGAGGACGAGCGCCGCGGCCAGCAGGGCGATCTCGGCCGCCGCCAGCAGCGGCCGGGCGCGGGCGGCCAGGGCCACGACCAGCCCGACCAGCAGCGCCGCGGCCACGGCTCGCGGCAGCCAGGCCCACAGCGTCGTCTGTCGCCGCCGGGCGTCCCATTGGCCGAGGTAAGTCCCCAGGGCGCGAAAGTCGTCGTCGGGCGTCATACGTCGCTCACCCGCCGGACGCGGCGCACGATCAGTATGTAGAGGGCCACGGCGGCCAGGAGGTGGAACAGGATGAACAGCGGCCAGGGGGAGAAGAGCCAGATCGTTCCCGTGGCGGTGGACTGCGTGAAGCCGAAAATGGCGTCTTCGCTCAGAAAGATGGACTCGCTGAGGATGAGCGTCGCCGGCAGGTTGGTTGCCGCGGCGGTCAGGCCGCCGTAGAGGGCCAGCGCCTCGAAGAGGGGATTGATCACCCGCCCGATGGTGAAGGTCGTGCCCAGTACGGTGACCATGCCGGCCAGCAATGGCGTGCCGAAGGTGACGAACAGCATCCCGGCGAAGGTCGTCACCGTGGCCGCCAGCGTCGTGCGCATGGCCGCCGAGCACCACAGGCCGTAGAGGGCGTAGGCCACAGCGGCGACGAGGATGAGTAGTTGTGAGATGACCAGTTCGGTCAGCGACAGGCCGCCCAGCAGAAAGGCGATACTTTGCAGGGGGATGGAGACCAGCACCAGCAGGAAGACGTAGCTGAGGGCGGAGATGAGCTTGCCCAGGACGAACGACTCGGCCGACAGCAGCGTCGTCCGCAGCAGGTCGAACGTCTGCCGCTCGCGCTCGCCGCTGATGGCCCCGGCGGTGAAGGTCGGGCCGATGAAGGCTACCAGAAAGACCTGCACGGCCAGCACGGCGGCGAACAGCCCCTTGCCGGCCGTGCGCGCCGCGCTGCTGCCCGGCCCGGCGACGTTGCCGCTGTAGGCCAGATAGACGACGGTGATGACGCCGCTGAGAATGAGCAGGTAGAGCGTCAGCACAGCGAACGCCCGCCGCCCGCGCATCCGGCTGCGGAGTTCTTTGACTGTAACCGGGTTAGTGAGCAGACCACTGACGGCCGACCGCCGACCGCTGTCAGATTGAGCGATCGGACTACTGTTAACGGATCGGTCGGCCATTACGCAGCCTCCGCGCGTTGCGTGACTTGCATGAACACATCTTCCAGGTCGCCGTGCTCCTCACCGAAGGCAACGACGGGTAAGCCGCGGCCGACTATGTAGGCCAGCAAGGCGCTCAGCGCGGCGTCGTCGCCGCTGAAGTCGAGGCGCAACGTATGGGCCTCGCCCTCGGCCGGCTCGGCCACGGCGGCCACGCCCGGCCGGCCGCGCAACCAGAGGGCGATCTCGGCCACGTCGGCCGCGCCGGGCACAAGGCGCACCGTCACGGCGCGATGGGCGCGCAGCCCGCCGATCATCTCGGCCACGCTGCCCGCGGCCACCAGCCGGCCGTGCTCGATGATGCCGATCTGGGTGCAGATGTCGGCCACTTCGGACAGGATGTGGGATGAGAAGAAGATCGTCTTGCCCATGCCTTGCAGGGCGCGCAGCAGCTCGCGCATCTCGATCCGCGCCCGCGGGTCAAGGCCACTGGCCGGCTCGTCGAGGATGAGCACCTGCGGGTCGTGGGTCAGCGTGCGCGCCAGGCAGAGGCGCTGCTTCATGCCCCGGCTGAGCGTCTCGACGTAGGCGTCGCGCTTCGGCCCCAGGTCGACCAGGGCCAGCAAGTCGTCGATCATGCCCTTCCGCGTGGCGGCGGGGATGTCGTAGCAGGCGGCGAAGAAGTCGAGGTACTCCCAGACCTTCATGTCGTCGTAGACGCCAAAGAAGTCGGGCATGTAGCCGATGGCGCGGCGGACGGCCTTTGGGTCGGCGGCGACGGAGTGGCCGGCGACCCACGCCTGGCCCGACGTCGGCCGCAGCAGCGTGGTCAGGATGCGCATCGTCGTCGTCTTGCCCGCGCCGTTGGGGCCGATGAAGCCGAAGACGGCCCCTTCCTCGATGCTGAGGGTCAGGTCTTCGACGGCCGTCAGGTCGCCGTAGCGCTTGGTGATGCCCTGGAGTTCGATCAACGCGGCCATTAGCGCACCGGAACCTCCAGCAAGACGAGGGTGGCGGCCGAGCGCGTTGTCGCCACGTCGCCCAGGTCAATGGGCTGGTCGCTATCGGGCAGCCAGCCGGCCAGGATGATGGATTGGGTGGGGTCGGTCTGTTGCACTGGACTGGTATCGGAGTAGTTGTAGAGCGATTGCACCAGTTGCCAGCGCGCGTACACATTCGGGTCGCTGAAGTAGTCGGGCGTGCCCAGGATGTAGGTCGGGTCGTTGATGAGCGGGCTGGGCACGAGGACGGCCGAAGGCATGTATGGGTCGGGCGTCGGCGTGGCCCCCGGCGGCCCCAGCACGGTCACGGGCAGTTGCGCCTCGCGCGCCGCGCCCGGCGCCAGGTCGTCCAGTTGCCGCTGTTGATCGCCATAGAGCAGAACGGCGTTCTCCAGCGTCAACGCGCCATCGTTGCGGACGGTCACGGCCACGGCGCGGCCGTCGTCCACCAGCCGGGCCGTGGCCGAGAGGGGCGGGCGCGGCCGGTGGGCATCCACCAGGAAGGCCACCACTTCGCCCGTGTCGGCGCGCACCTCGCGCAGCGTCAGGTCGCCGGCGCGGACGATGGCCGCCAGATTGCTCACCAGGCCGACTGACCCGAACTGCCCGGTCAGGGGGAAAGCGGTCGTGTCGTAGGGCAGCGACAGGTCGTAGCGGCCGCGGCGCGGCGAGTAGAGGCCGACGATGCTCTGCGTCCGCACGCGCTCAGCCTCGACCGAGCCGTAAGCGACGCTCATCTCGTTCTGCAGCACCGCGCCGCCGCGACTGCGAAAGCTGGTGAAGAAGGTGATGGCGCTGAAGAGCAGCACCAGCACCGGGATGGTCACCCAGGCCAGTTCGCGCCGCCGCAGCCGGCGCAGCACCAGGAAGTTGATCGGCCCGATGACCAGCGTGTAGACGAACAGGAACAGCAGCAGTTGACCGACCGACGGCAGGCGCAGACCGGGTATGGATGAGGCGGCCTGCGTCGCCGCGTAGCCATCCTGGATGCCGTTGGCGTATGGGCCGGGGGTGGAGGTCAGCGCGGCGATGCTCTCCCACACGGCGGCGTGCCCCCTCCAGCCGGCCAGCGGGGCCAGCTTGGGGTCGAGGGCCAGGAAGGTGACGCCGCCCAGACCGAGCGGGGTGTGGGCCAGGATAGGCAGGCCGTCCTGGTGGATGAGCAGTTCGCCGGCGCGCAGCGAACTGCCGGTCAGCGTATAGGGGCCGGGCGCGTTGAACGCCACCCCACCAAAGGCGCTCAGGGCGGGCAGGTCATCGGCCGACTCCACGCCGCCGACGGTCACCGGCAGCAGGTCGGCCACGGCGGCGGCCGTCTTGGGGCCGCCCGGCCCGCCGGTGACGACCAGTTGGCCGCCGTTCTCCACCCAGGCCCGCAGCGCCGTCAGTTGCCCGGCGGTCAGGCGGCTGGTGTCCACGTCGTCGAGCACCAGCACGTCGAGCGCCCGCCAGGCGATGGACACGTCGGGCAGGTCGGCCAGGTCGAGGAAGGCCACGTCGGCGTCGGTTCGGCTGCCGCTCACGGTCTCCAGGAAGGCCAGCCCGCCGGGGTCGGAGGTGATGACGCCGTAGAGCAGGTGGTGACGCATGGTCATTATCAGCGGGTTGGAATCGGCCGTGGCCACGACCGTCTCGTCGCTGACCAGTTGGACGTTCAGGTCGCCGGTAAAGGTCAGGACGTCGATATAGAGGGCCACGCGCTTGTCGGAGCCGGTGGGCAGCGAGACGGGGGCGCTGTAGACGACAGGGCCACCGGACATGCTGTCTACGGCGATGCGAATCTCGCCCTCGATGGGCGGGCCGTCGTTGCGGGCGCTGACGAAGACGGGCACGGCGTCCATCTCCTTGTACAGCCCGTCGAAGCCGGCGCGGGCGCTGAGCGACAGGCCGCCGTCTTGCGCCGCGGGGCGCAGCAGCAGCGCCGCCAGCCAGAGGAGGGGGAGAAGATGGCGCATGGGTTAGATGAACTCGATGCTGTAGTCGCCGATGGGCACGTCGGGGCGGTGCTCGGTGATCCAGGCCACGGCCTTCTCCATCAGACCGTGGACGTAGCCCTTGTCGTTGCCGACGGCGGCCAGGCCGATGACCGCCAGCCCCCAGGAGTCATGGCTATCTACTTCGGCCACCGACAGGTTGAACTCCTGCCGCAGACGGGCGATGATGGAACGGAGGATACTGCGCTTCTCTTTGAGCGACTGCACGTCCCCCAACTCCAGGCTGATGACACAGGTGGCGACGACCATGGGGGCAATTGTCCCCGATCGTCGCCGCGGGGCAAGTGAGCGGTCGGTGAGCGCCGGCCGGCCACTGCGACCCCGGCGGGCGCATCGCGTAGAGTGTTAAGGTTCTGTATACGCAGATCGGGTATAGTCTGCCTAAGTGAAGGCAGTTGGGCCGCGTCGAGGTTGGATCGTGAGCAAGATGACGAATGAAGAAGAGTCGGACGAATTGGACGAGTTGACCGCCGAGCCGCGGAAGCGCTCCCGCGCGCGCACAGTACTGCTTGGCCTGGTGGCGCTGTTGGTTGTAGCGATGGTGTTCCTGGCTTGCGCGGTGGGACGGCTGGTGCTGACGGTCAATGAGACGGCCGAGGGCGCAGCGTCGGCCGTCGAGCCGATCACCGATCGCGTGCGGCAGTTGCTCGTGCCGGCCACGCCGGTCATCCTGCCCGACCCGGCGACCATCGTGCACCAGATCAACGACCTGGCCCGCCTCGAGACGGCGTCGTACGAGATGGAGAAGGTCGTCACTGCCGATTCGGAGCAGGACGGGCTGATAGGCGCGCTGCTGGGCGAGTCGATGATCTTCGTCGCCTACGGCAAGCTCTACGCCGGGGTGGACTTCAGCCGCATGACGGCGGCCGACATCGTGGTTGTTGACCCCGATACGGTGCTGGTTCATCTGCCGGAGGCGGAGATATTCGCCGACATCCCTGTGCTGGACAACGACCGCTCCTACGTGGCCGACCGCGACACGGGGCTGCTGACGCGGGCCGACCCGGAGCTGGAGACGCGCGTGCGCCAGGCGGCCGAGGCGTCCATCCGCGAGGCAGCCATGAGCAGCGACATCCTGGGCCGGGCCAATCTCAATGCCCAGACCTACATGCGCAACCTGTTAGGTGGGTTGGGCTTCAGCGACATTCAGTTTACGTCCGAGACCCCGCCGCCGGCCGCGCCCTATCAGCAGGAAGTGCCGAAGGGATATTATTTGTTGCCGACGGCGACGCCTGGCGCTCCCTAGTGGCACAGGATTCTTATCCTGTGGTCTGCCTGGAAAGCACAGGATAAGAATCCTGTGCTACAGGCAGCTCAGCCCGCGTAATTCCACTTCAAATCCGGCAGCGTCAGCGTTGTGTCGGCGTTGCCCTCTTTGAGGATAAGGGCGTTGACCACCTCGCCGACGAGCAGGTCGTGGTCGCCGCCGGTGTCGAGCAAGTGGACTACGCGGCACTCGATGACCGCCGCCGCGCCCTCCAGCACCGGGCAGCCGGTGGCCGGGCCGGGCGTCCAGGCCACGCCGGCCATCTTGTCCGGCTTCTTGGCCCGCGCCTTGGTCAACTGGCGGATGACGGCGTCGTCCTCCTTGTTGAAGATGTTGACGGCGAAGACGCCGCCGGCCGACACGACCTCATGGGTGTAGGCGATCTTCGACAGGGCGAACAGCAGCAGGCGCGGCTCGAACGAGACTTGGGTCAGCCAGTTGCCGACCATGGCGTTAACTTCATTCCCATTGCGCGAAGTAATGCTGTAGAAGCCGTAGGGCAGACGATGGAGCGCCTCTTTGATAGGATCAGCGGTCATGGATTCTCCTCATAGTCAACGGATGTCTGGAGATTTGGAAGAAGAAACCACAGATTACGCAGATTACACAGATTTCAGAGGTCTTGTAATCTGCGTAATCTGTGAAATCTGCGGTTCTCTTCTCTTTGAATCCCATTCTAGCAGACAGTTGTGAAAATCCCCTCTCGCATTCCCTATCTGCCGGCGGCGACGTTGTTGTGGGGCCTCTACGCCCTGGTGTGGACGCGGCTGGAGGCGAGTTTGCTGCGCGATGGGCTGCTGGCCGGGTGGGGGCTGGCGCTGCTGGCGCTGTGGCTGGCGGCGCGGGCGTTGGGCGGGCAGACGCTGCCGGTGGGGCGGCTCGTGGCGCTGGGCGCGGCGACGGGATTGGCCTGGGGCGCGGCGCTGGGGCCGGCGGTGCTGCTACTGATGTCGCTCAAGACGGGGCTGCACGGCCACGGGCCGGAGTACACGGCGGCGCAGATCGTCTGGGTGCTGGGCCAATGGCCGTGGTGGATTGGGGCGGGGGCGCTGGCTGGGGCGGGGCTGGGGCTGATGGCGCTGAGCTTGGCGCTGGGCTGGCCTGGCGGGCCTGGTTTCACTCGGCGGCGGTCAATCAGGGGGGCGCCAAGGGCGTGCTCAGGGCGCTCAGTTGGGCGTTGGCCAGGCGCAGGCGCTGGGCCATCAGTTGCAGGGTGCGGCGGCCGATGTCGGCGTGGTCTTCCAGTAGTTCATGGTAAGCCTCGCGCCCCAACCGCAGCAGTAGCCCGTCTTGTACCGCCGTCACCGACGCCGAGCGCGGCGCGCCGTCGAGCAGCGCCAACTCGCCCACTACGTCGGTCTCCAGAATCCAGGCCAGCGTGACGTCGTCCACGTGTACGCGCAACAGGCCCTGGGCGACCACGTACATTGAATCGCCCGCATCGCCGCGGGCGATGATGACGTCGCCGGCCGCGACGCTGACTTCCTCTATCAGCTCGGCCACTTGCGCCAGCACGCTGTCCGGCGTTCCGGTGAAGAATTCGACTGACTTCAGCAGGATTACCTTCTCGATAGTCGTGAGCATGGGCTTTACTCCTGAGGTGTCGCCTGGGGCATTCTCATCACTCGACCGAGCGCCGTCGGCTGACGCGGCGACGAGCGGATGGGGCGAGGGCAACGCGGCGGCGACCTCGGCGCGGAGGTCGTGGGAATCCTCGAAGCCGGCCAGGTGAATCGCACAGGCGCGCACCCAGGGCGGCAGCCACGCCTCGTCGCCGGCGATGATGGCCGCCAGGCGCGCCGGGTTGTCGGCGCGTGGTGGGCGGAAGCGCGCCGCCAGCCCCCGGAGACGCACGGCCGGCGCTTCGGCGCTGACGACGGGTCTGATCCAGTCGCGCACCGGCGCGGCGACGTGCAGTTCGATGACTTCGGCGGCGTAGGCGATCTGTTCGCGCGTCGACCGCTCGTCGGGTGACAGGCCCAGATTGAACTGCACCTGGCGCATCAGGCGCGTGTCATAGGCGAAGGCCAGCCAGGTCAGGATGTTTTGGCGCTGAACGGCGACGGCCTGCTCCAGCGCCGTCGCCAGCAGGCGCACCGCGGTGGCTGCCCCCAACGATGCCGCCGGTGGACGGCGATCCAGTTCGGCCCAGGCGCTCAACAGCCAGGCCGTCCGCTCCACGTCAGGCACGATGCCGGCCTCCAGTTGCTTGGGCGTCATCCGAAAGCCGCAACGACAAAGCGATTGCAGCAGTTGAGCCTGGGTATCGAAATCGGGATGAGGCAATTGTTGCCGCAGGCCGGCTGCCGCGTCGCCGCCGCCGATGCGCCCGATGGTCTTGATCACCCGCAGGCGACGCGCGCGGTCGGTCGGCGCGGTGTTGAGAGTGGTCAGCAGAAACGGCAGCGCCGGTTGGCCGATGGCGACAAAGGCATCGGCCGCCGCGGCGGCGTCCTGTGGCGCATCCAGCCGGCCAAGAACGACCGGCCACAGCGCCGGCGCGCCGTTCTGACCGGCAGCATCCAGCGCGGTGTGGCGGACGCTGCGATCATGGTCGCGCAGTAGGCGGTCCCACAGTGACAGACTGTGGACTTCGTAAAGCGCGCCCAGCGCCGTAGCCGCGTTGGCCCGCAGCGCAGGGTCGGCCGACATGGCCCCCACTGTCAACCGGTGCGCCGCCTCGTCGCGGCCGATCCCGTCAGCGCGCCGCAGCAGGCCGACCAGCGTTTCGCGTTGGACGAGCGGCTCGACCGCGCTCAGCCCGGCCCACAGCGCTTCAGCCGCGGCGGCGTCGCCCAGCCGGGCCAGCGTCCGTTGCAGCGCGGCGCGAACGGCGATGTCCGGCTCTTGCGGCAAACGAGCGGCGACGCTCGGTAACAACTCGCTCAGGGCCAGGCGCTCGATCCATGCCGCGCTCTCAGCGCGCACCAACGCCGCCGGGTGGGCCAGCAGTTGCGCCAGGTAGACCGGCATCTGCCCGACCTCGGCCTCTTGCAGCAGGTCAAGGGCATAGAGGACAGAGGCGGGATTGGGATCGCGCAGGACGCGCTCGATTTCGGCCGTGTTCACCGAGTCCAGGACAAGCTCATCCTGCGCCCGGAACAACCGCTTGCGCAGCGCTTGCTGCACCTGCCGCGGGTATTCGCGCCCCACCCCCACCGCCAAAGCCAGCCAGAGAGCCAGTATCGCCAACAGGACGAGGGCTAGCTGAGTCTGGTTCAACCCCGCGACATTGATCAGCAGGAGCAGCAGGACGCCCGCCGCGCCGATAGACACGGGGTAAAGCACGCCGTCGATGAGAGTCTGGACCCGCGTGCGAACCAGCGCGGGCAACGGCTGGTAGAGCACGTTGAGTGCCGCGGTGTCGGCGGCGTCGAACACGATGCGAAAGAAGTGGGCCAGAGCGGCCAGGACGAAGAGCGGCAGAGCGGCGGCCGAAAGGGCGCTCAACGCGGCCAATGGGACGCTGAAGAGCGACACGGCGACGGGCGTCAGCAGTAGAAAGAAACCCACCCCATAGCGTTCCAGCAGGCGCGAGGTCAGTGTCAGTTGCAGCACGAGGCTCAACCCGCCGGTCATGGCCAGGAAGAGGCCCAGGAAGCCGGCCAGGGCGTCGGTGTCGCCAAATTGAGCCTGCGCCTGGACGTAGAAGAGGTTGTTGACCACGTAGGCGCCAATCATGTAGACGCCAAAGAGGCCGAACAGGAGGCGGACGTAGCGACCGCGCGGAATCCGCGCCGGCGGTGGGGCGGCCCGGTCGCGCGGCCCGTCATCGGCCGCCAGCAGGTCGCGGTAACGGCGGCCGAGCATGAACAGGATCAGCCAACCACCGGCCAGCAAGACCGCGCCGACCAGCAGCAGGTTGGGCGTGCCGACCCAGGCCACCAGCGCCGGCACCAGCAGGCCGCCGATCAGCACCGCCGCCTGTTCGCCGGAGTTGAGCAGGTTGAACAGCCGCTTGGCCTGTTGAAGGGTGAAGAGGCGGCCGAGCAGGTTCCAGTAGATGGTCATGGCCAACGTGACGGCGACACCGGAGAGGATCGGCAGGCTGAACACGGCCGCGCTCCTGAGCGGCGATTGCAGCGCCAGCCGGACCGCGAGCAACGTGACCAGCAACGACGTGACCCCGGCCATTGTCGCCACCGCCAGGGAGGCGCGACTGTTGAGACGGAGATAGGCCAGCGTGATGAGGGGGCCGACCAGGCTCAGGCCGATGTAGGTGTAGGGCAGGTCGTCGCCGGAGAACTCTTGCAGAAAGAGGGCATAGGCGGCGGTGCGAGTCAGCACGCCGGCGCCATTGAGCAACAACGCGAAGCCAAGCGTCCATATGACCAGGCGACTCTCGTCCGGCCGGACGTTGAACAGGGCCAGCAAACGCGCCTGGCGGGACATGTTATGGATTGGCGTAGCCAGGGTTTGTCATGGTTTGCCGGCCTGGAACGAAGAATCTAGCATCACTGACCGGCGATTATAGGCCCGATGTGTGGGCTGACAAAAGCAATGCCTTAGCAGATGCGCGGCAACATCTCCCCGGCCAGCATATCCACGACGCGGGTGCTGCCGATGGCCGTGCGCAGCAGGACGCGGCCGGCGGGCGCGGCCTGCACGCGGCCGACGACCACCGCCTCTTCGCCGTAGCGCGTGGCCCGCATGGCCGCCAGCACGGCCGGCGCGGCCTCGGCGGCGACGAAGGCCAGCAGCTTGCCCTCGTTGGCCACGTAGAGCGGATCGAAGCCCAGCATCTCGCAGGCGGCGACGACCGGCGGCCGCACGGGGATGGCCCGCTCGTCGAGCACCACGGCCACGCCCGACTGCCGGGCGATCTCGTTCAGCGTCGTGGCCACGCCGCCGCGGGTGGGGTCGCGCAACACGTGGACGGCCTCGCCGCCGGCGGCCAGCAGCGCGGCGACCAATCCGTTGAGCGGGGCCACGTCGCTGACCACGTCGGCCTCAAAGCCCAATTCGCCGCGCGCGCCCAGCACAGCGATGCCGTGGTCGCCGATGGGGCCGGAGAGGATGACCACGTCGCCGGCCTGCGCCCGCGCCCCGCCGATAGCCCGGCCGGGCGGCAGTTCGCCCACGCCGGCGGTGTTGATGTAAAGCCCGTCAGCCTTGCCGCGCTGGACGACCTTGGTGTCGCCGGCGACGATCTGCACCCCCGCCTCGGCCGCCGCGGCCTGCATCGACAGCACCACCTCAGCCAGCAGAGCCACGTCCAGCCCCTCTTCGAGGATGAAGCCGGCCGTTAGATAGCGCGGCGTCGCGCCCATCATGGCCAGGTCGTTGACCGTGCCACAGACGGCCAGCCGGCCAATGTCGCCGCCGGGGAAGACGAGCGGCCAGACGACGTGGGAGTCGGTGCTGACGGCCAGCCGGTCGGTGGCCACGGCCACTACCCCGGCGTCGTCGCCCGCGGCCAGGGCCGGGTTGGCGAACGGCGTCTGGAAGAGGCGGCCGATGAGTTCGTGGCTCATCCGCCCGCCGCTGCCGTGGCCCATGACGATCTTCTCGTCGTGGCGCAGGGGGATGGGGCAGACGGGGCCTTCTAGGTTTACAGTGGAGTTGGTCATGGTAGTGACGAGTGACGAGTGACGGGTGACGAGTGAAGAGTGGGCGAGTGCGGCGCGGTTCTGAACTCGTCACTCGTCACTCGTAACTCGTCGCTCGACAGGTGTCTTCCATAGCGATAGTACGCCGCGCACGCCCCTTCGGACGAGACCATCGTCGCCCCCAGCGGCGACTCCGGTGTGCACTGGATGCCAAAGGCGGGGCAGTCGTGGGGCTTCTTCAGCCCTTGCAGGATTTGCCCGGCGATGCACAGCGGCGACTCCTGCGGGTGGATGTCGCTGACGTCCCAGCGCCGCTCGGCGTCGAACTCGGCGTACTCGGCCCGCAAGCCCCAACCGCTGGCCGGGATGAGGCCGATGCCGCGCCACTGCCGGTCGCGCACCTCGAAGACCTGCTCGAGGACGCGCTGGGCGGGGATGTTGCCCTCGAAGGTGACGGCGCGGCCGTAGGCGTTCTCGACCTCGTGCCGCCCGGCCTCCAGTTGGCGCACGGTGGCCAGAATGCCCTGGGCCACGTCCAGCGGCTCGAAGCCGGTGACGACGATGGGCACGCCGTACTGGGCGGCGATGGGCGGGTACTCCCAGTAGCCCATGACGGCGCAGACGTGGCCGGCGGCCAGAAAGCCCTGCACGCGGTTGTGGGGCGAACCGAGGATGGCGTGCATGGCCGGCGGCACGCAGACGTGGGAGACGAGGACGCTGTAGTTCTTCAGCCCCAGCGCCCGCGCCTGAACGACGCTCATGGCGTTGGCCGGGGCGGTCGTCTCAAAGCCGATGGCGAAGAAGACGACCTGCTTGTCGGGGTTGGCCTGGGCGATCTTGACCGCGTCGAGGGGGGAGTAGACGACGCGCACGTCGCCGCCGGCGGCGCGGACGGAGAAGAGGTCGCGCCCCGTGCCGGGCACGCGCAGCATGTCGCCATAGGAGGTGAAGATGACGTTGGGCCGGGCGGCGATGTCGAGCGCCTTGTCGATCAGCTCCAGCGGCGTGACGCACACCGGGCAGCCGGGGCCGTGGACAAGCTCGATCTGCGGCGGCAGCAGTTGGTCGATGCCGTGGCGGACGATGGCGTGGGTCTGGCCGCCGCAGATCTCCATGATGACCCACGGGCGACTTCTGTCGCCCGACGGTGCGGCCGATCTCGCGGATCGTCGCCCCGACCAACTCGGCGTCGCGGTACTCTGTGACGTACTTCATATGCAGTTCCTCAAGAGTCCACAGAATAAAGAGTATTGATCCGCAGATTGGGCAGATTAAAAGAATTCTCTTCTGGCAAAATCTGCCTAATCTGCCCAATCTGCGGATCAATACTCTTAGTCCGTGATCATACCTCTGGCCCAAGTTCCTCTTCGAGGTCGGCGATCTCGCGCAGGGTGTCGAGCGTCGCCTGGGCCTCCTCTTCGCTGAGCTGGCTGATGGCGAAGCCGACGTGGATGACGGTGTAGTCGCCGACGGCCGCCTGGGGCACGTAGGCCAGACACGCCTCGCGCACGGTGCCGCCGAAGTCGATGCGGCCCATCCGCAGGCCGTCGGCCTCATAGATGTCGATGATTTTTCCGGGAACGCCTAGGCACATGGTTATCCTTTATTAGTGGCCAGTGACCAGTGGTCAGTAGGTCAGTGGGTCAGTGGGTCAGTGGTCAGTCGTTAGTCGCTTTCCTACGCCACTTGCCACTCGCCACCCGCCACTCTTAATTCCTAATTCGTAATTCCCAATTACTGCCTGCCCCAACGCCAACCCGCCATCATTGGGCGGGACGAGGCGGTGGGTGTAGACGGTGAAGCCGTCGGCGCGCAGCAGGGCCAGGGCGCGCCGCAACAAGGTAACGTTCTGCCACACGCCGCCGCTGAGCACCACGTCGTTAAGGCCGTGGGCGTCGCGCAGGCGGCGGCAGACGTCGCGGGTCAGCAGGGCGACGCCGTTGTGGAAGCGGGCGGCGCGGCGGCCGAGGGGCAGCCCGGCGCGTCCGTCGGCCAACAGGGCGGCGAAGACGGGGGCGGGGTCAATGAGGCCCGCCGGCGTCTCGCCAACCCTCTTCGCATAGTCCAAAGACAAGATGGAAGCAGGCTTGGGTTCGGTCGCCTTACTGCTGCCCAGTAGGGGCGAATTGGCCGCGCGCGCGCCATTGTTGCTGACCGGAGCCGGCGCAACGCCGGGAGGCCAGTGGATGTCGAACTCGTAAGCGGCCGTCTCATCGGGGTCGGCCGCGGCCTCGAACTCGATGGCCGCCTGCGCCTCATAGGTGACGGCCTGACGCACGCCGGACAGGGCCGCGGCGGCGTCGAACAGGCGGCCCATGCTCGACGTGGGCGGACTGTTGAGGCCGGTCGCCAGTTGGTGGCCCAGGGCGCTCAGGCGATCAGGGCCGTCAAGAGTACGAGCGTGGGCCACGGCCGGCAGGTCGTCGTCCCACGGCAGCCCGGCCGCGGCCAGCCAGGCCAGGGCCACGCGCCACGGTTCGCGCACGGCGCGGTCGCCGCCGGGCAGGGGCACGTAGCGCAGATGGGCCGCGCGCTCATAGCCGCCATAGCCGGCCACGAGGAACTCGCCCCCCCAGATCGCCCCGTCGTCGCCGTAGCCGGTGCCGTCGAAGGCCACGCCGATGACCGTGGCGTCGCGCGGCAGGCCATGCTCGGCCATGCCGGCGGCGACGTGGGCGTGATGGTGCTGGACGCCGACGATCGGCAGCCCCTCGCGCGCCGCCCGCTCCAGCGCGTAGCGCGTGGCCAGGTAGTCGGGGTGCAGGTCGTAGGCCAGCGCCTCCGGCCGCACGCGGAACAGCCGCTCCATGTGAGCCACGCCCTCCTCGAAGGCCAGCAGCGTCTCGTAGTTCTCCAGGTCGCCGATGTGGTGGCTCAGGAAGGCGTAGTCGTCGCGGGTCAGGCAGAAGGTGTTCTTCAGCTCCGCCCCGGCGGCCAGCAGCGGCGGCCCGCTCCACGGCAGCCGCACCGGATAGGGCGCATACCCCCGCGACCGGCGCAAGGGCAGCGTATGGCTCCGACTGCCCGTTCTGGTCACGACATCAGAATCGTGCCTCTCCTCTGAAAAATCTGCGTAATCTGCGAAATCTGTGGTTTCTTCTTCTACCACCCGCACCACCGAGTCGTCGCAGCGCGTCTGGATGTCGCGGTCGTGCATCAGGAAAGCATCGGCCAGCCCGGCCAGTCGCTCGCGGGCCGTCTCGTTGGCGGTAACGATCGGCTCTTCACTCAAATTGCCGCTGGTCATCACCAGCGCTTCGGGGAAGCCAGGCCCGCGCTCCAGTAGCAGGTGGTGCAGCGGCGTATAGGGCAGCATGATGCCGATGGTGTTTTGGGCCGGGGCGACGGCGGTGGCGATGGGCGAGTCAGGCGCGGCGGCGGACGACGACGATCGGCCGCGCCCGCGACAGAAGCAGCTCCTCTTCGGCCGGCGACAGCAGGCAGTGGCGGCGGGCGGCGGCCAGGTCGGGCAGCATGACGGCGAACGGCTTGCCGACGCGCAGCTTGCGGCGGCGCAGTTCGGCCACGGCCGTGTCGTTGGTCGCGTCGCAGGCCAGGTGGAAGCCACCCAGCCCCTTGACGGCGACGATAGCCCCACCGCGTAGTAGGGCGCGTGTGGCTTGCAGCGCGTCTTCGCCGCTGGCCTGTTCGCTGGCGTCCTCCGGCCGCTCCAGCCACAGCCGCGGCCCGCAGACGGGGCAGGCGACGGGCTGGGCGTGGAAGCGGCGGTCGAGCGGGTCGGCGTACTCGGCGGCGCAGTCGGGGCAGAGCGGGAAGCCGGCCATCGTCGTCAGCGGCCGGTCGTAGGGGATGTCGCGGATGATGGTGAAGCGCGGGCCGCAGTTGGTGCAGTTGATGAACGGGTAGCGGTAGCGCCGGTCGGCCGGGTCGAACAGCTCGCGCCGGCAGTCGTCGCAAACGGCCACGTCGGGCGAGATGGGCTGGAAGGCGTTGGCCTCGGCCCGCGACTCGCGGATGTCGAAGGTGGTGTAGCCATCAGCCGGGCGCGGCGCGGCGCTCAGGCTGTCGATGCGCGCCAGCGGCGGCAGCTCGTCGCGCAGGGCGGTCAGAAAGGCGTCCAGCGCCGCCGCCGGGCCGTCGGCTTCGATGTCGACGCCGGCCGACGTGTTGCGCACCCAACCGGCCAGCCCCAGGCGCCGGGCCAGGCCGTAGACAAACGGCCGGAAGCCCACACCCTGGACGACGCCGGTGATATGGAGGCGCAGCCCCTGCGCTTCGGCGATGGTCTGTGTGTCCATGCTTGAAGAAGAGAAGGAACCACAGATTACACAGATTTCACCGATTCTCAGAACAGAAATCTGTGAAATCTGTGTAATCTGTGGTTCTCATGTTTTATTTCATACGCACGCAAGCCGTCACCCAGTCGAGCCACGCCTCCAGCCCCTCGCCGGTGCGGCAGGAGAGGGGGAAGGTGACCAGGCCGGGGTTGAGCGCGGCCACGCCGCGGCGGAAGTAGTCCATGTCGAACTTGACGTAGGGCAGCAGGTCGATCTTGTTGATGACCAGCGCGTCGACGCCGCGATAGGTGCCGGGGTACTTGTAGGGCTTGTCGTCCCCTTCGGGAATGGAGGCGACGAGGATGCTCTTGTGCGTGCCCAGGGCGAAGTTGGCCGGGCAGATGAGGTTGCCGACGTTCTCGACGATGAGCAGATCGATGGCCGACAGGTCGAGTTGCTCCAGCGCCCCTTGCAGCATGACGGCATCGAGGTGACACTCGCCGCCGGTGTTGATCTGCACCGCCGTGGCCCCGGCGGCCGCGGCCCGGTCGGCGTCGATGCTGGTGGCGATGTCGCCGTCGATGACCGCCAGGCGCAGGCGGCCGGCCAAACGGCTGACCGTCTGCTCGACCAGGCTGGTCTTGCCCGCGCCGGGCGAGGCCAGGAAGTTGAGGCTGAAGACGCCGGCGGCGTCTAGCCGGGCGCGGTTGTCGGCCGCCAGGCGGTCGTTGGCGCCCAGGATGCGTTCTATTACGGGGACTCGTTGGGTCATGTGTGTCAGTGTTCAGTATCCAGTATTCAGTAGGTCAGTAGGTCAGTGGGTCAGTGGGTCAGTTGTCGTTGGTCGGTCGTTCTGAGTTACTGACCTACTGCCTACTGGATACTGCTCTACATCAATCGCTTCCAGATTAAACTCCTCGCCGGCGGTGATGGCGATATCTTCGCTGCCGCAGGCGGGGCAGGGCAGGCTTTGGCGCGGGCTGTAGCTGTGGCCGCACGTCTGGCAGGTCAATTGGGCGGGCACGCGGCGGAAGTGGAGCGTGGCCCCGGCGGCCGGTGTGCCTTCGCTGACGATGTCCCAGTAGAACTGGACCGATTCGTCAATGATGGTCGAAAGCTCGCCGATGACCAGGTGCAGGTCGGTAATGCGTTGCGCGCCGGCCTCGCCGCCGTGGCGCAGGGCAATTTCCAGGATGCTCTCTGTAACTGCTAGCTCGTGCATGTGATTCGATGGCCCGTTGATGCCAATCTCATGGTGAGCTTAACATCGATGGGCCAGGTTGCGGAGTGACGTTTGCCATGAAATTGGTATGACAAGTGTCACCAGTGCGGCGCGAATAGGAGAAACGTGCGTCCCATTGCGGAAAGTGGAACGCACGGGGCGGGTGGGATCAGGCGGGCGGCAGGCGCTGGAGAACGACGACGGTGAAGTCATCGGCCTGGGCCGCGCCGGCGGCGAAGGTGTCGACGGCGCTGACAATGGCCGACACCAGTTCTTCGGCGCTCGACCACGATTGCGACCGCACGACGGCTTCCAGCCCCTCGTCGTCGAAAAAGCCGCCGTCGCCATTGCGCGCCTCGGTGATGCCGTCGGTGAAGAAGACGACGAAGTCGCCTGGCTCCAGCGAACACGTTTGTTCGTCGGGCAGAAAGGTAGCGAATGCGCCCAGCAGCAGGCCGCGCGATTGCAACAGTTCCATCTCGCCCGTGGCCGCGCGCAGGTGGATGGGCGCGTTGTGGCCGGCGTTGGCGTAGGTCAGCCGCCCAATGTCGGCGTCGAGCACGGCGTAGAAGGCGCTGAGTAGCAGCGGTGAGGCGGCGTCCTGCCGGATGAAGTCGTTGACCCGGCGCAGTGCCTCGCCGGGGCTATAGCCGTCGCAGGCGTAGCTATGGAGTAGCGTGCGGCTGACGGCCATGTAGAGCGCCGCGGGCACGCCTTTGCCGGTCACGTCAGCGATAACCAGATGGACTGTCGATGGATCGTTCGTCGGCACGATGAAGTCGTAGAGGTCGCCGCCCACCTCGTGCGCGGCGCGATAGCCGGCGGCAAACTGATAGCCGGTCACCTGGGGGCAGCCGCGCGGCAACAGGCTGAGCTGGATGCGGCGGCCGATGACCAGCTCCTCCTCCATCCGCTGCCGCTTGACCTCTTCCTCCATCAGCCGGCGCGTGCGTACCGACATGATGTTCATGATGTGGGCTGCGAACTCAGGCCGCTGGCGGACCAGTTCCAGAAAGCGCGCCCGGTCGAAGCGCACGAGTTCGACCGCGCTGACGGCGACCGCCGTGGCGCTGCGCGAGCGGGAGTCGAGCATGGCCATCTCGCCCAGCACCGAGCCGGGCAGCAGGTAGTCGATGGGCTTGCCCTTCACGGTGACCGACAGTTCACCCTGCACCAGGACGAACATCGTATCGCCCGGCTCGCCTTCGCGAATGACCGTCGCGCCGGCCGGCAGGTGCAGGCGCTCTTCGGTGGCGAACCAGGCCATCTCGCGGGATGACAGCAGAGGTGCGGGGAGAGGTTTGGCGGCCATATGTTGTTGCGGCGGCTAGGCCTCGGCGCGGGCCAGCGCGCCGCGCTTGACGAAGATAAGCTCGTTGCCGTCGGTCAGGGGGCGATAGAGCAACTCATCGGTCAATTGGCGCATCATGTGGACGCCCAGCCCGCCCAGCGGCCGATCCTCCAGGGGCAGGAAGATGTCCGGCGGCGATACGCGCGTCGGGTCGAAGGGGGGCGCGCTGTCAGTCAGGACAACGCGCAGGTCGTTGTTGACAACTTCGACGCAAATCGTGACCGGGCCGGGCCGGCCATCATAGCCGTGGAGCAAGACGTTGGTGACGGCCTCATTGACGGCCAGCACCAGGTCGCCGGCGTCGTCGTCGCTGCCGCCCAGAGTCAGGACGGCCTGCTCCAGAAAGTCGCGCATGTCGTTGAGGTCGCGCACCTGCGCGGTGTCGTGGCGGATGGTCAGGGATTTCATGTGAATGAGGCCACGGCGGCGGCAATGCTGTCGTGGATGTCGAGGAACATGTCATACCCGGCGGTGGAGAGGGCCTTCAGACCATTCTTCGACGGCTTGACCAGCTTGAGATGGGGCGACTTGTAGCGGCCGCTGGCGATGCTTTGGGCGGTGGGCTGCTCACCGGTATCGGCGTCGCGCAGCAGCATGTAGACGGTATGGATGGCCCGCAGCCCGGCGCTGCTGATGTAGGGTACGTCGCCCAGATCGAGGACGATGTTGCGCGCGCCGTCGGCGAAGGCCGCGCGCGCGCGGGTTGTCAGTGGTTCCTCCGCGACCAGGTCGCCCTTGAGTTGCAGAACGGTTATCGGAACCGCTCCCGTTTCGCGCCAACTGGTGATGTCCATGTTAACTGCCTCCGTAACCAAAGGTGTAGGCCATCGGCGGTCCGGCCAGGTCATTTCTATCTTAGCGCAAGGGCGCGATGGCGCAAAGAGAAGAGCGTTGCGCCAGGCACAAGACCACCACTGCGACGCACATGGCTAGGCCACACGCTAGAGAGCGTCGGGCGTTTCCAGGGCCGCCAGGAACGTCTCCGGGGAGTGGGCGCTATACCACTCGCGCAGATAAACCCCTCTAGGGATCATGAGAACGGACAAGGGCCGCTCGGCGATGATGGTCGCGTTGCGCGCCGCGCCGCGAATGACGCCGGTGACGCCCAGCGGCGTCCAGGGGCGGGCCGGAACGGCGTCGTAGCCGCCCAGGGGCATGATGCGCAGGCCCTCGTCGAGGGCGATGTAGACGAAGGCGGCCGGCGCGCCGGCGTCAAGCAGTATCTCCCCGGAGTGTAGCGAGACGGTGCGCACGTCTTCAAAAGCCCGGTCGAGATCGATGCGGTCGCAGAGCTGGCCGGTCTGGCGCAGGCGTTGCAGCAGCACCTGCCGCGCCGGTCGATCCCACTCGACCGGCGCGCCGGCCAGGTAGAGGGCGCGCTCGCGGTCAGACGCCTCGCGCAACGAGGGGACGAGGCGCACGCGCCGGCCCAGGGCGGGGTCATCGGCCAGCAGGCGCCGGCGGATGAGGGCCACAAATTCGGCTGAGTCGTCGGCCTCTTCCAGAAGAATCTGGGTGGCGTCGGCGGGCTTGAGTCCCTCAGCGCCGTCGCCCGGCGGCCGGCAGAAGCTGGCCAGAGCGTCCTGGGCGATGTCGGTAATGACCTGCGCCGCGGCGGCCACGGCGTGGTCGGTGGCTTGCGGCGAGTCGAAGGCGCCGCGGTGAAAGGCGATGCGCAAGTTGCCGTCGGCGTCCAGTTCGCTGGCGGCGATGATGGCTTCGCCGGCGCTGATCGGATCGAGCGCTTCGAGCAGGAGGAAACGCCCGTCGTCCAGTTGGAAGGAGTAGACTGCCCGGCCCGAAATCCGGCTGATGAACATCTCATAGCCGCCGGATGTCTTCAGCACTAGCCCGCGCTGGCGCAGGGCATCGGCGGCGCGCAGGGCGCGCACCGTGTCCAGCGCGTCGTCGGCCATCTGGCGCGCCGCCGGATGCTCCGCCACCAGCCAGGCGAAGGCGTTCTCGTCCGGCGGTCGGATGGCGCGGCGCGGGTCGGCCGGCTGGGTCTTCAGCTCGTTTTCGGCCGCCGCCAGCGCGGTCGCGGCGCGGGCTATCCCGGCGTCATCGCCCGCCTGTTGCGCGGCCGATAGCTTCTGACGCGCCCGGTCGGCGCGTTGGAGATAGTAGAGGGTATGGAGATCGGTGGCGAGGATTTCAACCAGCCGCCGCCGTAGGGCGGGCCGGTCGTTCAGCAGTTCAACGGGCACTTTGGCCTTGCTGTGCCCCACGGCCAGAGCCAGCAGTTCGCGCAGCACGGTTTGCGGCGGCTGGATGAGCATGCCTTCGGCTGCCAGTTGCACCAGCCGCCAGGCCAGGTTGGCGCAGTTCTCGCCCCAGATGATCGCAATGATGTCGTCCATCTCGGCGCTGAAAAGCGATTGGGCGGCGAACTCGGGGTGCATGGCCCGGCCAAAGGCCGAGAAGTCGATCATGCCGATGTCGTGAATGTAGGCCAATAGAGTGCCATACCCCTGCATCCACGCCTGACGCCAGGCCGGGCGCTGGGGAATGAGCAGACCGTGGACGCGCTCCAGCACCCGCAGGAGTTGAAAGGCCACGTCGCGGGCATGGACGACGCCGTGATCTGAGAAGAGGCCGACGTGCGACTCGCCCGTGCGCAGTGCGGCGAAGAAAGTCGGGTCGCGGGCCAGTTCCTCGAAGCGGGCGCGACGGTTGACTGCGGCGTAATACCGTTGCTCAAGTTCGGTGCGAATCTGTGGCGAGAGCCAGCGGTCCAGTTCGGAGGTCATGAAACTCCTTCGGCCGGTAACTTCCAGGCGTAGTCAATATCCAGCAGAGTAAAACCGGTCGCTTCATAGAGGCGGCGAGCCGGTTGCCGATGGTGGCGTAGACCGGCGGGCCGCTGCGGGCCAGACTTTCCAGCAGCAGGCGGCGCATCAGGTCGTAGTCGGCCTCCGACTCGTAGGCGCGGGAAATCAGGTCGTTGCCGGCGTTCATGGTTGTGACACTTGTTTCTGTCGGCGCTGCAATTCGTAGAGCACGATGGCCGCCGCGGCGTTGACCGAGTAGGAGTCAACGCCGGGGGCCATGGGGATGGTCACACACACGTCCACGGCCGCGGCCACCTCCGGCGGCAACCCCTGCGCCTCGTTGCCCATCAGCACGGCCAACGGCCCGGCCGGCCGCAGCAGGTCGGGCAGGGCGACGCCGCCGGCGGCCGACGTAGCCACGGCGACCACGCCCCAGCGGCACAGATCGACCAGCAGCGCCGCGGCGGTGTCGTAGGCGACGATGGGCAGGCGGAAGATGCTGCCGCGGCTGGTGCGCGTGGCCCGCGGGTGGAAGGGATCACTGGCCCCGGCCACCAGCAGGGCCGTTGCCCCGGCGGCGTGGGCCGTCCGCGTCAGCGCGCCGACGTTGCCGGGGTCGGTGATGTCGATCGCCGCCAGGAAGAGCGCAGGGGAGCGGGGGAGCAGGGGAGCAGGGGGGCCGCTGACCCCCTCGCCCCTTGGGAGAGGGTTGGGGAGAGGGCCGCTGACCCCCTCGCCCTCCGGGAGAGGGTTGGGGAGAGGGCTTTGAAGACCAAGTAGCGCGTCCAACGTCGCCGGCGGCGGCAGGCGCAACAGCGCCAGAACGCGCCCCAGGTCGCGCCCCTCGGTCAATTCGGCCACCACGCCATCGGGCGCGACGACGGCGGGACAGCCCACCGCCCGCAGCGCATCGAACAGGGCCGCATGGCGGGAGTCGGGTGTGGCCGCCAACTGCGCGGCGACCAGCACTGACTCCGGCCGCGCTCCCGCCCGCAGCGCCCGCTCCACCAGCCGCGTGCCCTCGATGGCGTACAGCCCCGTCAGCCGCCGCCCGCGCCCGCTGCCGACGCGCCGGATCATCTCCGCCACTGATTCCCAGCGTTGGTTCATAGGTGAGGTTATTCTACCGTAATTCGGTACTCAGTGGGCCAGTGTCCAGTATTCAGTAGGCCAGTATTCAGTAGGTCAGTATTCAGTAGGTCAGTATTGAGAAACTTGTACAATACTGAGGACTGACCTACTGACCCAACTGACCTACTGACCTACTGAATACTGGATACTGGACACTGGACACTGAATACTGGACACTGGCCCACTGAATACTGACCAAGAGGAGACCCGTGAAAGACTACATGTACCTTGCCCTGGCCACCGACGACGGTGTGCGGGGCTATGCGGCAGCGACGACCCATCTTGTCGAAGAGGCGCGCCAGCGCCACGGCGCATCGCCAACGGCCGCCGTCGCCCTCGGCCGGGCGCTGACGGCAGCGGCGCTGATGAGTGGCCTGCTCAAAGTCGGCCAGCGCGTGGCCATCAAGTGGGAAGGAACCGGCCCGCTACGCAAGATCGTCGTCGAGGCCGACGCCAAGGGGCGCGTGCGCGGCTACGTGGCCGAGCCGGAAGTGGAGTTGCCCCTGGTTGACGGCGACTTCGACGTGCCGGGGGCCATCGGCCGCGCCGGACTGCTGACCGTCGTGCGCGACCTGCTGCTGGTCGAACTGGCCGAGGGGACGGTTCACCTGGCCACCAGCGACATCAGCGGCGACCTGACTTACTTCCTGGAGCAGTCGGATCAGGTGCCGTCGGCGCTCGAAGTCGGCGTGTCGCTGAACCCCGACGGCTCGGTGGCCGCCGCGGGAGGCATCCTCATCCAGCCCCTGCCGCCCTATGACCCGGCGGTGGTCGCGCAACTGAAGGAACGCTTGCAGGAGATGCCGCCGGTGACGGCTATGTTGGCCGAGGGGCAGAAGCCGGAAGCGATTCTGGACGAGGTCTTCGCCGGCATCAACCACAAGTTGCTGTCGAAGTACCCGTTGCGCTTCGAGTGCGATTGCAGCCGCGAGCGGACGGAGTCGGCCTTGGTGTCGCTGGGGCGCGAGGAGTTGCAGGCGCTGCTGGACAGCGAGGGGGAAGCGGTCGTCACTTGCCAATTCTGCCGCACGGAGTACGTCTTCAGCGGCGAGGATTTGGCCGCCCTCATCGCCACGCTGGAGTAACGAAAACCGCGCGGCCCCTGAAGGCCGCGCGGCTATGTGACTGTCGGGGTGGCCGGACTCGAACCGGCGACCTCTTCGACCCGAACGAAGCGCGCTACCAGACTGCGCCACACCCCGAACAGATTGGATTATAGACGATTCGGCGTTGATTGCAAGTGGTCAGTGGCCAGTGGTCGGTAACCACGGGCCACTGACCACTAATCACCGTCCCATGCTACAATTGCGACATTTCCCCGATACCGGTGTATCAGGTGAGTGAGGTTCACGCGGTTGAAATCGAAATACCTGCGCTTGTTCGTCGGCGTGCTCATCAGCGCCGTCTTTATTTGGCTGGCCCTGCGCGGGCTGCACCTGCCCGACGTGTGGCTTAGCCTGCGCTCGGCCGACTACGTCTGGCTCATCCCCAGCATCGCCGTCTACTTCCTGGCCGTCTGGGCGCGCACCTGGCGCTGGGACTACCTGCTGCGCCCCATCAAGCAGATTTCGCTGCGCCGCCTCTTCCCCGTGGTCGTCATCGGCTACATGGGCAACAACGTCTACCCGTTCCGGGCGGGCGAGGTGCTGCGCGCCGTCGTCCTGCGCCAGCGGGAAGGGGTGTCGGTCAGCAGCAGCCTGGCGACGATCATCGTCGAGCGCGTCTTTGACGGGCTGGTGATGCTGCTGTTCGTCTTCGTCGCCCTGCCCTTCGCCCCCTTGCCCAGCGACAGCATCCGCTTCGTCGTCATTCTGGGCAGCGTGTTGTTTTTCGGCGCGCTGCTGGTCTTCTTCGCCGTGGCCGCCGTGCCGGCGCGCTTCCTGCGCCTGGCGGAGTGGTTCATCGGCCGCTTCGTGCCCCACCGGCTGCGCGCGCCGCTGCTGGGCTTCGCCGAGCGCTTTGTGGAAGGGCTGCTCTGTCTGCGCGATCCGCGCAATCTGGTCATGATCTTCCTGACTTCGGTCGTCATCTGGCTGCTGGAGACGGTCAAGTACTGGTTTGTCATGCACGCCTTCGACTTCAGCGTGTCGTTCTTCGCCCTGATGCTCATGAACGGCGTCGTCAATCTGGCCACCACGCTGCCCTCGGCCCCCGGCTACATCGGCACGTTCGACGGGCCGGGCATCGCCGTGCTGACGCTCTACGGCGTCGACCCGGCCGTGGCCACGGCCTACACCCTGACCCTCCACGCCGCCCTGTGGCTGCCCATCACCCTGCTGGGCATCTACTACATGATCCGTATCCAGTTGGGTTGGGCGGATATTGGGCGGGCTGTCGCTGGAGCCGGGGAGCCGGGAGGCGGGGGAGCCGGGGAGATCGGCTCCCCCCTGCTTCCCGGCTCCCCTGCTCCCCTGCTCTCGGAAGGAGATGATCGATGAACATTGCGATCATCGGCGCCGGCATCGCCGGCCTGTCGGCCGCCTACGACCTGTTGCGCGCCGGCCACAGCGTCACCCTGCTGGAGGGCGACAGCCAGACCGGCGGCCTGGCCACCGGCTTCCGCGACGAACGTTGGGAGTGGCCGCTGGAGAAGTTCTACCACCACCTGTTTACCTCCGACCGGGCCATCATCGGCCTGGTCGAAGAGATCGGCTTCCGCGACAAGCTCTTCTTCCCCCGGCCGACGACCTCGGTCATCTACGACGACCGTATTGTGCCCTTCGACTCGCCCCTGCGCTGGATCACCTTCCCCGGCTTCAACCCGCTGGACGTGGCCCGCTTCGGCCTGGTCAGCGCCTACCTGCGTTTCACCAAGCCGTGGCGGCAGTTGGAGCAGCACACGGCCGACGCCTGGCTGCGCCGTGCCTATGGCGACAAGATTTACGAGATGGTCTGGCGGCCGCTGCTCATCGGCAAGTTCGGGCCGTACTATGAGGAAGTCAACATGGCCTGGATGTGGGCGCGGCTCCACGTGCGCAGCCCCGGCTGGGCTACTTCGAGGGCGGCTTCCAGGCGTTCGTTGATCGATTGACGGCCGTCGTGCGCGAGTTAGGCGGCGACATCCGCCTCAACTGCCCGGCGCAGAGCATCCGCCCCGACGGCGGCGGCCTGGCCGTGACCGCCGGGGACACGACGGAACGCTACGACGCCGCGCTGGTCACGACTTCGCCGGCGCTGCTGGCCCGGCTGGCCCCCGATCTGGCCGGCGACTACCTGCGGCAAATCCTGGAACTGAAGAGCATGGGCGCGGTGGTCATGACGCTGGCCCTGAAGCAGTCGCTGCTGGGCGATGGCGGCACTTACTGGCTCAACATCCCGGCCACCTCGGCCGACAAGGCCGGCGGCGTGCCCTTTCTGGCCCTGGTGGAGCACACCAACTACATCGACCGCAGCCACTACGGCGGCGACCACATCATCTACTGTGGCGACTACGTGACGCCCGACCACCCCTACATGACGATGAGCCAGGCGGAGCTGGAGCGGCTGTTCGTCGGCGTGCTCCACCGCTTCAACCCCGACTTCCGGCCGGAGTGGGTGCGCCGTAGCTGGCTCTTCCGCGCCCGCTACGCCCAGCCCGTGCCCGGCCTCAACCACTCGCGGGCCATTCCCGACCTGCGCACGCCCCTGCCCGGCCTCTACTTCGCCAGCATGAGCCAGGTCTACCCCTGGGATCGGGGCACGAACTACGCCGTCGAGATCGGCCGGCGGGCCGCGGGGCTGCTGCTGGCCGATGCCGCGTCGGCCGGACAGAGGCCAGGCGGCGAGCGATCGTCGGCTGCCTGACTTGGATGGCGGCCGGACAGGCGCTAGAATACCACTAAGTGCGGTGCGCCGGTTGCAGCCGGCCGCGCCGGCTGCAACCGGCTGTAAGGAGCCTAGAAAAATGAAAATCGTTGTAATTGGCACCGGGTTTGTGGGTCTACCGCACGCGGCCGTCCTTTCGGAGTACGGCCACGAAGTCTACGCCTACGACATCGACGCAGCGCGCATCGCCGCCTATCAGACCGGCGAGGCCGAGGCCATCGAACGCTACGTGAACGAACCCGGCCTGGCCGACATCGTGGCCGAAAACCTCAATCGCTATCTGTTCTTCACCACCGACATCTCCAACGTGGTCGAAGGGACCGACGCCTTCTTCTTCTGCATCAACACCCCGCCCAAGCGCGACGGCTCGACGGACATGACCTACTACCTCGACGCCGCCCACCACCTGGCCGGGCTGCTGGCCCAGCGCCAGACCAGCAGCGCGTCGTGCTGGTCAACAAGAGCACCGTGCCCATCGGCACGGCCCGCCTGCTGGAGTCGGTCATGGGCGACCACGGCGTGGAGAACGTCGGCGTGGCCTCTAACCCGGAGTTTCTGGCCCAGGGCAACGCCGTCGAAGGGTCGCGCCGGCCGGATCGCGTCGTCGTTGGGGCCGACACGGCCGAGGACTTCCACATCCTGCGCCGCCTCTACTCGCAGTTCGTCAACCACGTGCGCATCCGCTACCTGGAGACGACGCCGGAGACGGCCGAGGCCATCAAGTACATGAGCAACACGCTGCTGCTGACCTACATCTCCTTCTGGAACGGGGTCGGCGCGCGGCTGGCCGAGGCGCTGCCCAACATCCGCATGGAAGACCTGAAGATCGGCGTGACAGCCGACGCGCGCATCAGCACGTGGGGTTCCTACGTCAGCAACGGCGCGGGCGGCAGTTGCTTTGGCAAGGACATCCAGTCGCTCATCTACCAGCTGAACCACGCCGGCCGCTCGACCGACCTGCTGCAGGCGGTCTACAGCATCAACGAGTATCAGAAGACCTACCTGATCGACCGCGCCGTCCACGAAGCGCACTTCAACTTCAACCACAAGACGGTGGCCCTGCTGGGGCTGTCGTTCAAGAAGCGCACCAACGACATGCGCGACTCGGCCGCGCTGCGCGTCGTCGAGTCGCTGCTCTCCCGCGGCGTGGGCACCATTCGCGCCTACGACCCGCTGGCGGCCGACGAGGCGCGCCGCAACTGGTTCAACCCGGACAAGAACCACCTCTTTGAGCGCATCAGCTATCACTCGACGGCCCAGGAGGCGATGAGCGGCAGCGACGCGCTGTACATCTCGACCGACTGGGAGGAGTTCCGCGGCCTGGCCCACACCATCCAGACGACGGTGAAGCCGCCCTATCTGGTCATGGACGGCCGGCGGATGATCCCCGACTACGACACCCTGGTGGCGGCCGGCTATGACTATCTGCCCGTCGGCGGGCCGCTGCTGCGCGCCCACGCCGCCGACGCGGCCCACGGCGAGAACGGTCACCAGCCGGCGCGCCGCCCCGCGCCCGCCCACGCCCTATAGGCGTCGGTGACGCGCGGGCGGTACCAATTGACTCTTTACAAGCCGGACGTACCTGCTATACTATGGCGCTTATCTAACTGAGAGGTTGACCGCTGGCAGCAGCGGTCTTTGCCTTGTATTAGGAACAAGACGTATGTTGTCAAGGAAACCTACACTGCTGACCGCCGAAGGATTGGAGCGGTTGACGAAGGAACTGGAACATCTGCGGACGAAAGGGCGGGAGGAAGTGGCCGACCGGCTGCACCGCGCTTTTGAAGACGGCCAGGATGACGATTTCGTTGACAATGCTGAACTGGAAGCGGCCCGCAATGAGCAAGCCTTTCTGGAAGGGCGCATCCAGGAACTCGAAGACATCCTCAATAACTACCAGTTGATTGACGAGGACATGGCTCCCCACGATCGGGTCAAGCTCGGCGACTGGATCACCGTCACCGAAGTGGGCACGGCCGAGGAAGAGCGCTACCAGTTGGTCGGTGCGCTGGAGGCCAACCCGGTCGAGGGGCGCATCTCCAACGAAAGCCCGCTGGGCAAGGTCCTTCTGGGCGTCAAGGTGGGCGAAACCGTGCGCGTCAATGCGCCGCGCGGCGTCACCGAGTTCCAGGTGTTGCGGGTCGAATAAGCCCAAACGCGAAGAACTGAACGCAAAGGCGCAAAGACGCAAAGGCGCAAAGAGAATAAATTTCTTTGCGTCTTTGCGTCTTTGCGTTGATTCCCTCTGAGGAGTATGACATGAGTTGGCAACCCAGCCCCCTGGAAGAGCAGCGATTGGAGAAGTTGGGCCGTTTGCGCGAGGCGGGCATTGACCCCTACCCCCTGCGCGCCGAGCGCAGCCACACCACGGCCGCCGCCGTGGCCGCCTTCGAGGCCGCCCCGGAGGGGGAAGCCGTCGTGGCCACCGTCTGCGGCCGGCTGATGAGCATCCGCGACATGGGCAAGTCGGTCTTCGCCGACGTGGCCGACGAGTCGGGGCGGCTGCAACTCTTCCTGCGGCGCGACGACGTGGGCGAGGAGGGCCACGCCCACTTCAAGAAGCTGCTCGATTTGGGCGACTTCGTGCAGGCCACGGGCGAGATGTTCCGCACGCGCGCCGGCGAGATCAGCCTCCACGTCCGCGCCTGGCAACTGCTCAGCAAAGCCATCAGCCCGCTGCCGGTGGCCAAGGAGCAGGAGGTGGATGGGCAGCTCGTGCGCTATAGCGCCTTCGCCGACCTGGAGGAGCGCTACCGCCAGCGCTACGCCGACCTGGCCGTCAACCCCGAAGTGCGCGACATCTTCCGCGCCCGGGCGCGACTGGTCAGCGCCCTGCGCCGCTTCATGGACGACAACGGCTTCCTGGAGGTCGAGACGCCCATCCTGCAACCGCTCTATGGCGGCGCGGCGGCGCGGCCGTTCACAACCTACCACAACCAGCTCAAGCAAGAGCTATTCCTGCGCATCTCCTTCGAGCTGTACCTGAAGCGGCTGCTGGTTGGCGGCTATGAGCGGGTGTACGAGATCGGCCGCGACTTCCGCAACGAGGGCGTCAGCTTCAAGCACAACCCGGAGTTCACCCAGTTGGAGTTCTACGCCGCCTACTGGGACTACCGCGACGTGATGGCGTTCACCGAGCGCATGATCGCCACCGCCGCCCGCGAGACGCTGGGCACGACGACCATCACCTTCCGCGACCAGACCATCGACCTGGCCGCGCCCTGGCAGCGGCTGACGATGCGCGACGCCATCAGGCAGTTCGCCGAGATCGACTACATGGACTACCCCGACGCGCCGGCGCTGGCCGCGGCCATCAAGGGCATCGGCGGCGAGGCCCCACCCGGCGCGCCGTGGGGCAAGCTGATCGACGGCCTGCTGGGCGACTTCGTTGAGCCACGCCTCATCCAGCCGACGTTCATCCTCGACTACCCGCGCGACATCTCCCCCCTGGCCAAGGGCGTGCCCGGCGACCCGCTACACGTAGAGCGCTTCGAGTTCTTCATCGGTGGCATGGAGATGGGCAACGCCTTCACCGAACTCAACGACCCGCTGGAGCAGCGCCGGCGTTTCGAGGAGCTACAGGCGACCTTTACCAAGGACGACGAGGAGCGCAACCCGATTGACGAGGATTACCTGCGGGCGATGCGCTACGGGATGCCGCCCAACGGTGGCTTCGGCATGGGCGTCGACCGGCTGGCGCTGCTGCTCACCGACGGCCGCACCCTGCGCGACGTATTGCTCTACCCCCACCTGCGCGACAAAGAGATGTAGGGCGGGTTGGCAACCCGCCGCCTTGTAGCGCGGGTTGCTAACCCGCCTCTTCAGCTTCCACAGGCAGAAGAGGCGGGTTGCCAACCCGCGCTACATGTTTAGTCGATCTTGATCTGATCGTACTTCACCCGCGCGTTGCCGTTCTCGCGGGTGATGAGCATCATACCGAAATACGGCTGGTCGATGAGCGTGCTGTCGTTCACTTCGGCTATGTACTTGCCGTTCCAGTAGAGGGTAATGCGGCCGTCGTCGCGCACGTAGACGTCCATCTCCGCCCACTCATCCGGGCCGATGTTGCCGCCCTTGATCCAGTCCTGAATGATCTGGCTGGTCGGGTTGCCGTTAGCATCGTGGCCGTCCACGCGCACCAGCTTCAACTCCTGGAACTGCTTGCCGCCCACATCGCGATACTGGACGCGTAGCTCATAGTAGCTGGTGAAGCAGTTGGCCGACGCCGGCGCGTTGCACGCCCCGCCGTTGTAGTTCGCGCCGAAGACGAGGCCATACATCTGCTGGTCCTCGGTCTCCTTCAGCTTGGCCGTGAACTCGATGTTGTAAGGCGGTTGCTTGGCCGGAACCAACGGCGAGACGATGACGTAGCTGTTGGTGTTGCTCATGGTCAACTCCAGCGCCCCCTGGCGGCCGCCGTCGGCGTCGTCGCGATGGCCGACAGTGAAGGCCGCGCCGTTATTGGAGCGGCGCGCCGCCCAGTTGCCAATGCCCTGGCCGAAGTTGTCTTCGAAGCGACCGGCGGGCAAAGTGGCCGTGGGCGTGGGGGTCGGCGGCGGGGTGGCTGTGGCCGTCGGCGTGGTCGTCGGCTGGAGCTGGATGTGGGGCAGATAGAGCCGGCTGCCAAAGTTGCCGCGCATGGCGATGTCGTCGACCCACGCGCCGCTCTTGTTGGGGTCGCCGCTGGCGTCGCTGGCGAAGCGGAAGGCCAGATAGACGACCGGCTCGCCGGCGTAGGCATCGAGGGCGTAGTTCTTGGCCTCCCACGCGCCGGCGCCGCCGTTGTTGTTCTGCTGGCCGGCCCAGTTGGAGCCGTCGGTGGAGAGGAGAACGCTGAAGGTGTCGCCGGCGTCGGCCTCGAACGAGTAGTTGAAGCTTAGCTCGGCGTCCCGCGCGCCCGACAGGCTGAAGGGGCCATAGATGAGCCACGAGTCCACGCCGCCGGGATAGCCGCCGTCGGCCGGGTTGAGCGCCTGGCCGTTGTCCCCGCCGCCGATAGACCAGGCGACGCGCTGGCCGCTGTTGAGCGGGTTGTCCACGGCGCGGTCGGCCCACTTGTACTCGCCGCTGGTCGGGCCGTTGCGGTCGATAGTCGTCCAGACGGTGCTGTTGAAGCCGTCTTCCCAATCTTCGTCCAGCAGGATCAGCCAATCGGTGGCCGCGGCCGGGGCTTGGGCCGCCGGCCGGTCGATGAGCGCGGCCACCGGGAAGCTCTCGCTGACGGTCTGGCCGGTGAATTGCGGCTGATCGGGCGGCGGCGAGCCGGCCCGCGCGGCCGTGTCGCCCGGCCGCAGCCATAGCCCGGCCAGGACAACCAGACCGATCACGCCGACCCAGACGGCCAGCGCGCGCCGCCGCGTTGTCATTGTCTCTTGTGTCATGTGCTCCTTCCTTCTCGTCGTGCCGGTCGGGCGACCGGCGTCTTGTGACGGGTGAACTGATGCGCCGGAATGGGCGTTCGTCGCCAACCGTGGCTCCGATGAATGGCGCGCCCTTCCAGCCTCTTAACGGACAGCCATGCCAGTCATTGTAATCCATTAGTGGGCGGCGTCAACGGGGCCGATTGGATACAATCCGCCGACTCCATGACGACTAACCAACGACAGTCACTCCTAAGCAACCCCGGTGTGCGCACCTTCCTGATCATCTGGCTGGGGCAGTTCGTCTCGCGCGTCGGCACGGCCATGACGCGCTTCGCCCTGCTCATCTGGGCCTATGAGCAGACGGGCGCGGTGACGACCGTGGCTCTGCTGGGCTTCTTCGGCTTCCTGCCCTACGTGCTGCTCAGCCCGGTGGCCGGGGTGTGGGTCGACCGGCTGGACCGGCGCAAAGTGATGCTGCTGTCCGACCTGGGTTCGGGCATCGTCACGGCGGCGCTGATCGTCCTGTTCTTCACCGGCGATTTAGCCATCTGGCATCTCTACGTCGTCGAGGCGCTCACCGCCGCGCTCGACGCCTTCCAGGTTCCGGCCTATAGTGCGGCCAGCACGGTGCTGCTGCCCAAGGAGCTATACGGGCGGGCCGGCGGTCTGCGTTCGATGGCCGATGACGGCGCGCGCATCCTCGCCCCCTTTCTGGGCGGGGTGGTCATCGCCGCGGTCGGCATCGGCGCGGTGCTGATTGTGGATGTGGTGACGTTTCTGGCGGCGGTGCTGACGCTGATCGTCATTCGCGTGCCCGACGTTCGCGGCCAACAGGACGAAGCGCCCCACTTTTGGCGCGAGATGCGCTTTGGCTTCGACTACATCCGCCGGCGGCCGGGGCTGCTGGGGCTGACGCTGCACTTCACCGTCGTTAACTTCTTCGCCGCGCTGACCTACTTCGGCGTCTTGCCGGCCATGATCCTGGCCCGCACGGGCGGCGATGAGGTGGCGCTGGGGCTGGTGCAGGGGGCGTTGGGCGCGGCCGGGCTGGTGGGCGGGCTGCTTATGGCGACCTGGGGCGGGCCGCGGCGCAAGATCCACGGCGTGCTGATCGCCACGGCGCTTTCGTTCCTGTTGGGTGACTTCCTGTTTGCCGTGGGGCGTGGCGTCGTTGTGTGGATGATCGCTGCGGTGGCCGCGGCCGTCTTCATCCCCATCCTGCTCGGCTCGCGCAGCGCCATCTGGCAGGCCAAAGTCGCGCCGGCAGTGCAGGGGCGCGTCTTCGCCACCGACGGGATGCTGCGGCTGGCCCTCTTCCCCTTTGGCTACCTGCTGGCCGGGATCATCGCCGACGGCTGGCTGGAGCCGGCGATGGCCGCCGGCGGCACGCTGGCTCCGGTCTTTGGGCCGCTGGTCGGCGTGGGGCCGGGCGCGGGCATGGCCCTGATGTTCGTCGGCACGGCGACGATGGGCAGCCTGATGAGTGTGTTGGCCTATCTCTTCCCCGGTGTGCGCAATGTCGAGAGTGACCTACCCGACTTCGATGCAGAAGAAAAGAAACCGCAGATTACGCCGATTACGCCGATTTCAGAATGATCTTCTGAAATCGGCGTAATGGGTGTAATCTGCGGTTTCTTCTCTTAGGCCGCTTGCTTCAGCTTATCCTGGAACGACTTGCGGAACTTGCGCACCTTGGGATCGACCACGTAGACGCAGTACGGCTGGTACGGGTTCTGGGCGAAGTAGTCCTGGTGGTACTCTTCGGCCTCGTAGAACGTCTCCAACGGGACGATCTCGGTCACGATGGGGTCGCGCCAGACGCCTTCGGTCACGGCCTGGTCGCGCGTCTGCTCGGCCGCCGCCCGCTGCGCCACGTCGTGATACAGGATGATCGAGCGGTACTGCGGGCCGACGTCGTTGCCCTGCCGGTCACGCGTCGTCGGGTCGTGGATGCGCCAGAAGATGGTCAGGATGTCCTCGTAGCGGATGACCGCCGGGTCATACCACACCTGGACGACCTCGGCGTGGCCGGTGCGCTTGCCGCACACCTGCTCATAGGTCGGGTTGGGCACGTGGCCGCCGGCATAGCCGGAGACGACCCGCTCCACGCCGGCCACGTCGCGGTAGACGGCATCGAGACACCAGAAACAGCCCCCGCCCAGCGTCGCGACTTCGAGTTGCTTGTCAGTCATACGTTCACCTCGGCTTGTGGATGAAAAGAACTTAACGCAAAGACGCCAAGACGCAAACGCAAATTAAGAAGAATCTCACCCAAAGACGCAAAGTACGCCAAGCTCAGAAATTTCTAAGCTTGGCGTACTTTGCGTCTTGGCGTGAGTCTCTTTCTTTGCGTCTTTGCGCCTTTGCGTTGATTTCTTCTTTGGGCTAGATTCTTGTCAAGATGAGAGAAGTCATTGACGACATCGCCCGCTGGCTGGCCGACGGGGAAACCGACATCGCTTTGGCGACGGTCCTCACAACGTGGGGTTCCGCGCCGCGCAAGGCGGGGGCCAAGCTGGCCTTCACCGCCGGCGGGGCGGCCATCAGCGGCTCGGTCAGCGGCGGCTGCGTCGAGGGCGCGGTCATCGAGGCCGGCGGCGAGGTGCTGGCCGACGGCCGTCCCCGCCTGCTGCGCTTCGGCGTGGCCGACGAGACGGCCTGGAGCGTGGGCCTGGCCTGCGGCGGGACGATCGAGGTGTTCGTGGAGCGGCTGGACGTGGCCGCCTACGAGGCTGCCCGGCGCTGGATCGAGGCCGGGACGAGCGGGGCGCTGCTGACAGCTGTTGCCGGGCCGGAGGAGTGGCTGGGACGCAAGGCGACTGTCGAACGCGGGCCGGTCGTGGCCGGCTCATTGGCCGTAGCGCTGGACGCGGACATCGTGACTCAAGCCAACGCCGCCCGTCACGCCCAGCGCATCACCACGGCCCAGGGCCTTGAACTGTTCATCGACCCCATCCGCCCGTCGCCGGCGCTGGTCATGGTCGGCGGGGCGCACATCGCCGTGGCGCTGGCGCGGCTGGCGCGGGTGCTGGGCTACCGGACGGTGGTCATCGACCCGCGGCGGGCCTTCGGCAGCGCGGCCCGCTTCCCGGAGGTGGATCGGCTGGTGCAGGCCTGGCCGGACAAGGCGCTGGCCGAGGAGCCGCTGACGGCTGATTCGGCCGTCGTCACCCTGAGCCACGACCCCAAGATCGACGACCCGGCGCTGCGGGCCGCCCTCAGCAGCGACGCCTTCTACATCGGCGCGCTGGGCAGCCGCAAGACCCACGCCGCGCGCCGCGAACGACTGGCGGCCGAGGGCTTCAGCGCCGCCCAACTGGCCCGCATCCACGCCCCCATCGGCCTCGACATCGGCGCACAGACGCCGGAGGAGATTGCGGTGGCGATTTTGGGGCAGGTGATCAGTGTCCAGTATTCAGTAAGCAGTAGGTCAGTGGGTCAGTAGGTCAGTGGGTCAGTGGGTCAGTGGGTCAGTGAGTGACCGGGGTCGCTGAATACTGACCTACTGGCCTACTGACCTACTGACCTACTGCTTACTCCCCATACCCATTAGGATTCCCCGCCTGCCAACGCCACGTATCGGCCATCATGTCGTCCAGGTCGTTCTCGGCCACCCAGGCCAGTTCGCGCGCCGCCCGCGACGGGTCGGCGTAGCAGATGGCCGCGTCGCCGGGGCGGGGCGGGTGAATCTGCACCGGGATGGGCCGGCCGCAGGCGCGCTCGAAGGCGGCCACGACCTCCAGCACGCTGTAGCCGCGGCCGGTGCCCAGGTTGTAGGTGATCAGGCCGGGGCGCTCGCTCAGCTTGGTCAGGGCGCGCAGATGCCCCTGGGCCAGATCGACGACGTGGATGTAGTCGCGCACGCCGGTGCCGTCGGGCGTCGGGTAGCCGTCGCCGAAGACGCGCAGGTAGGGCAGGCGGCCGACGGCCACCTGGGCGATGTAGGGCACCAGGTTGTTGGGGATGCCGTTGGGGTCTTCGCCGATGCGGCCGCTGGGGTGCGCGCCGACGGGGTTGAAGTAGCGCAGCAGGGCGATGTCCCAGCGCGGGTCGGCGCGGTAGAGGTCGCGCAGGATGTCCTCGGCGATGAGCTTGGTGTGGCCGTAGGGGTTGACGGCCGACAGCGGCGCGTCCTCGGTGATGGGCATCTGCTGCGGGTCGCCATAGACCGTGGCCGACGAACTGAACACCAGCCGGCGCACGTCGTGGGCGTCCATCGCCTGGAGCAGCGTCAGCGTGCCGGTGACGTTGTTGTGGTAGTAGCGCAACGGCTGGGCGACCGACTCGCCGACGGCCTTGAGCGCGGCGAAGTGGATGACGGCGTCGATGGGCGCGGCGGCAAAGACGGCGTCAAGCGCCGCCCGATCGAGTAGATCGACGCGGTGGAAGGCCAACGGCCGACCGGCCAACTCCATGACCCGCTGCAACGCCTCTTCGCGGCTGTTGATCAGGTTATCGACGACGACCACGTCGTGGCCCGCCGCCAGTAGTTCCAGCGCCGTGTGGCTGCCGATGTAGCCCGCGCCGCCGGTGACGAGAATACGCATCGCTTGCACCTCGGAAGAAGAGATCGAAACCACAGATTACGCAGATTTCACAGATTTCAGATTAGCCTGCTTATCTTACAGTAGGGCTAACCGTTTGGCGCAGTAAGGCGAGCAAGGATGGTTGGCAGAAGAATGAATCATCCGCAGATTGGGCAGATTGGGCAGATTTCAGAATCTCTCAAGGGCTTCTGAAATCTGCCCAATCTGCCCAATCTGCGGATGACTTCTCTTTAATCTGTGGTTCCTTTCTTCTGTTCCTGGGAGTGTTCCTAGAGGGGGCAGAGGATGCGGCCGCAGCTGTCGCAGCGGACGAGCTTGCCCTCGGCGGCGGCGCGGACGGTGCTGCCGGCGAGGGTCATCTGGCAGGCCTGGCACTTGCTGCCACGCAGGCCGGCCACGGCCAGCCCGCGCTTCTCCTGGATCAACTGGTCGTAGCTCTTCAGCGCCGCCGGCTGAGCCAGGGTCGCTTGCCGGCCGCGCTTCTCGATCAGCTTGCTCAGGTGCACGCCCAGACTCTGCTGTTCGACCTTCAGCGTGGCGACCGCGGCGTTGAACTCCCCGGCCAGGCGCTCGACCTCGGCCGTCGCCGCCCGTTCGACCGTCCGCCGCTCGTCAACGGTCATCATGACATTCAGCGCCTCGTCTTCCAGCGTCGCCCGGCGGCGGCCGAGCGCCTCGACCTCGTGTTGCAGGTCGTTGAGTTCCTTGGGGTTCTTGACGACGCCGGAGTAGAGCCGTTCCTCAGAGCGCGTGGCCTTGTCGGTCACGCCGGCGATCTCCAGCGTCAGATCGTTGTGGCGGGCGCGCCAGCGGTGCAACTCGTCCTCGGCCGCTTGGGCCGCCTCGCGCGCCGCCACCAGCGCCGGCGGCTCCTTCTGCAAGCGCAGCACTTCGCCCAGCCGCTGCTTCTTCGTCCGAATCTCGGTGTCGATCTGCTGCAAGTCGTAGAGTACTCGTGCCTGGCTCATCGCGCCTCCCGCTTGTGGCTGAGGGCATTGTAGCACATCGCCCCCGGATGGCGAACGCGGGTATAATCCCTCCTCTATGGTCTCAAGGATGCTCGAACTGGGCGAACAGCCCTACAGCGAAACCGATGCCGAGTGGGACGCCTTCGTCGCCGCCCACCCCCACGGCAGCCTGTTGCAGACGACGAACTGGGCGCGACTGAAGAACCGCTTCGGCTGGACATCGGAGCGCGTCTGGATGCGGCGCGACGGCCGCCTTGTGGCCGGGGCGCAGGTGCTCTTCCGCTCGCTGGCGATGGGCGTGGTCAAGATGGCCTACGTGCCCCATGGCCCGCTGGTCGATTGGCACGACGACGAGCAGGTGGCCGTGCTGCTCAACCAGATCGACCAGGCCGCCTACCGGCGCGGCGCGGGGCTGCTGAAGATGGAGCCGCGGCTGTGGCAGGACGAGTGGCCGGCGGCCGAGTGGGAGGCGCTCTACCGGCGGCACGGCTGCGTCCCCTCGCCCGACACCATCCAGCCGCCGCGTACCATCGTCATCGACCTGCGGCCGTCGGAAGAGGACATCCTGGCGGCCATGAAGCAGAAGACGCGCTACAACGTGCGGCTGGCGGAGAAGAAGGGCGTGACGACGCGCCTGGGCACGGCCGCCGACCTGCCGGCCTTCATCCGCCTGATGCACGCCACCGGCCAGCGCGACGGCTTCGGCATCCACCAGCCGGAGTACTACCGCGCCGCCCTGGAGCTATTCGCGCCGCAGAACGCGGCCCTGCTGCTGGCCGAGTACGAGGGGCGGGCGCTGGCCGGGGTGATGGTCTTCACTTGCGGCGACCGGGCGGCCTATCTCTACGGCGCGTCGAGCGACGAGGAGCGGGCGCGGATGCCGGCCTACGCCGCGCAGTGGGCCGGGCTGCGCTGGGCCAGGGCGCGCGGCTGTGTGGAGTACGACCTGTGGGGCGTGCCCGACGCCGACGAGGCGGAGTTGGAGGCGGGCTTCACCGACCGGCAGGACGGGCTGTGGCCGGTCTACCGCTTCAAGCGCGGCTTCGGCGGCCAGGTGCGGCGGACGGTGGGCGCGGCCGACCGGGTCTATAACGGCCTGCTGCACCGGCTCTACGCCTGGCGGCGCGGGCGTGGCTCGTAGGGGCGGGTCTAAGACCCGCCCCCACATAAGGGCGTTTGCAGGATCGGGTCAAATACTCGCCCCTACAGGAAGAAAAAGGCCACCGCCAGAATCACGTAGAGCACCAGCAACATCGCCCCTTCCAGCCAGATGCTCTTGCCGTCGAGAGAGACGAACGCGGCGATGAGGGCGGCTGCGGCGACGGCCAACACCTCATAGGACGTGAACTCCAGCGGCATCGGGTTGCCCAGCGCCAGACTGATGAACACCAGCAGCGGCGCGACAAAGAGGGCGATCTGCAAGCTGGAACCGATGGCGATGCTCAGACTCAAATCCATCTTGTTCTTCATCGCCACCTGGACGGCGACAAAGTGCTCGGCGGCGTTGCCAACCAGGGGGATGAGGATAACGCCTAGAAAGAACTCGCTCAACCCCAGCGCTTCGGTCACCGGCTCGACCGCGCCGACGAGGAACTCCGACAGCAGGGCGATGAACCCAACGGCCACGACCAGAACGATCAGCGCATGGGCGGTGCTCCAGCCCAGGGGGGCATGCGCCTCGCGGGTCACGGGATCGGGTACTGTGGCGCCTGGTGTCCCCGCGACCGGGTGGGCGGCGTGGGCCTCAGCCTCGGCGGTCGTGCCGGAGGTGAAGGAGTAGAGGATGGTCAGACCATACATGACCAGAATGGCCACGGCCACGCCGATGCTCACAAACTCGACCCGCTGGTGATCCGGCTCCAGAGCCTGATTGAAGAACGACGGGATGGCCAGGGCGAACACCGACAGCACCAGCAGCGTGGCGTCGATGCCGGCATTGGCCGCGTTGAACTTCTGCACGCCATGTTTGATGCCGCCGGCCAACAGGGCCAGGCCCAGCACCAGTAGCAGGTTGCCCAGGATGGAGCCGGTGATGGAGGCCAGCACCAGATCGACAAGTCCCTGACGCAAGGCGACGATGGCGATGATGAGTTCGGCGGCGTTGCCCAGCGTGGCGTTGAGCAGGCCGCCGGCGCGCTGGCCCACCTTTTCGGCCAGCGCCTCGGTGCCCTCGCCGATCATGCCGGCCAGAGGAATGATGGCTAACGCCGAAGCCAGCAGGATGAGCGTCGGACTGGCGTGGGTGAACTCAAAGAAGATGGCCAGCGGGACGAAAATTGCAAAGATGAGCAAGATGGGGCCTAGCCCAGTAAAGTGCTCGATGCGCTTCAGGACGGAATTCATGCAACCCTCCACGGTGAAATCGATTGAGGCGGGATTGTAACAGAAGCGTGACCAGGCTCAACAAACTGTTGCTCTTTGCGTCCTCGCGCCCTTGCGTTAATCTTCTTTCCTCTATGGCTTCCATTACGAACAAGACGGCCGCCCGCGCGGCGACGTTCAAGCGCGAAGAGTCGCGCGCCACCTGGGACCAGGCTCTGGCCCGGCTGCCCTATGCCCACGCCCTGCAAAGCTGGGCCTGGGGGCAGTTCAAGGCGCGCTGGGGCTGGCGGTCGCTGCCGCTGACGTTGTCCGTGGGCGGCAACGGCTGGGAAGCGACGGCCGCGGCCCACGTCCTGCGCCGCAACCTGCCACGCACGCCCTACTGCGTCCTCTACGTGCCCAAAGGGCCGGCCCTCGACTACGCCGACGCCACGCTGCGCCGCCACGTCCTGGCCCAACTGGAGCAACTGGCGCGGCGCGAGCGGGCCATCTTCATCAAGATCGACCCGGAGGTGGTGCAAAGCTGGGGGCTGGAGGACGAGCGCGTGTCGCCGCTGGGCGCGGCGGTCATGCGCGACCTGTCGGCCCGCGGCTGGCGGCCGTCGGCCGAGCAGATTCAGTTCCGCAACACCGTCGAGTTGCCGCTGGAAAGCAGCGAGGAGCAACTGCTGGCGGCCATGAAGCAGAAGACGCGCTACAACATTCGCCTGGCCGAGCGCAAGGGGGTCAGCGTGCGGCCGGGCACGACGGCTGACCTGCCGGCCATCGCTGCCATGTACGCGGAGACGGGCGCGCGCGACGGCTTTACGACGCGGCCGACGGCCTACTACCTCGACGGCTGGACGGCGCTCATGGAGGCCGGGCTGGCCCACCCGCTGCTGGCCGAGGTCGAGGGGCGGCCCGTCGCCGCGGTCATCCTGGTGCGTTTCGCCGACCGGGTTATCTACATGTACGGCGCGTCGCGCGACGAGGCCCGCGAGCGGATGCCCAACCATCTGTTGCAGTGGGAGGCGATCCGCTGGGCGCGGGCGCAGGGGGCCAAAGTCTACGACTTCTGGGGCGCGCCGGATGTGTTCGACGAGAGCGACCGGCTGTGGGGCGTGTGGCGGTTTAAGGCCGGGTTCAACGGCGAGGTGGTGCGCTTCATCGGCGCGTGGGACTACACGCCGCGGCCGCTGCTCTACCGCCTCTATACGCAGGCCATCCCGCGCTACCTGAACAGGCTGCGCTCCCGCCGCGGGCGAGCGTCGAGTGAAATGCCTGGTTAAAGAAAGAAATGCTCACGCAAAGACGCAAAGTACGCCAAGCGAAGAAACCTTTCTTCGCTTGGCGTACTTTGCGTCTTTGCGTGAGATCTTCCGAATCCGGGGATAGTTGGAGGAGAGAACATGAGCCGAACGATTGTGGTGTTGGATGGCGACCAGACGGGACAGGAGTTGCTGGAGGAGTCGCTGCGCGTGCTCCAGCAGGACGTGATCCGCTATCCGTTGGAGTTCCTGCGCTTCGACCTGACCCTGGCCAACCGGCGGGCGACGAACAACCAGGTCGTCTACGAGGCCGGGCGGGCCATCCGCCAGTATCGCGTCGGCCTGAAGGCGGCCACGATCACGCCGGAGAAGGCCGGCGACGTGGGCAGCCCCAACGCCATCCTGCGCGACGTGATGGACGCCGAGATCATCCTGCGCACCGGCCGGCGCATCCCCGGCGTGCGCCCCGTCGGCGGCATCTACGCCCCGATCAGCATCGTGCGCATGGCCCGCGACGACGCCTATGGCGCGCGCGAGTGGCGCGAGGGCGAGCCGGGCAGCCTGGGCGAGTACGCCTTTCGCACCGAGAAGATCTCGCGCTGGGTCTGCCGCGCCGTGGCCGAGTTCGCCTTCCAGCACGCCAAGGAGAACGGGGCCAAGGTCTTCGGCGGGCCGAAGTACACCGTCAGCCCGGTCTACGAAGGGCTGTTCAAGGAGGAGATGGACGCCGCCGCCGCCCGTCACCCCGACGTGCGCTACGAACCGCAGCTCATCGACGCCACGATGGCCCTGCTCATCACCACCAGCGGCGAGCCGCTGGTCATCCCCTCGCTCAACCGCGACGGCGACCTGCTGTCCGACCTGGTCTTGCAGATGTTCGGCTCCATTGCCGGGTCGGAGTCGATGGTCATCTCGCTCAACCAGGACGGCGTCATCGACTGCGTTATGGCCGAAGCGCCCCACGGCACGGCCCCCAGCCTGGAGGGCAAGAACGTGGCCAACCCGATGGCCATGATCCTGGCCGCCGCCGGGCTGCTGGGCCACATGGACGAGAAGGAGCTGAAAACGGCCAGCCGGGCCATCTATGAGGCCACGCTGGAGGCGGTCTACGACGGCGTGCGCACGGCCGACCTGACCGGCTCCAGCGCCACCGACCAGTTCACCAATGAGGTCATCCGGCGGGTGAAGAGCAAGTTGGAGGTGTGGTCGTCGTTGAAGTAGTATCCAGTATTCAGTACTCAATAGTTCAGTGGGTACTGACCTACTGGATACTGGATACTGTTTACTGTTTACTGCTTACTGCTTCCCACTCACTTCCACCAGCGTCACCTCCGGCGGGCAGAGCAAACGCACCCGCGGCGCGGCCAGCCCCTCGAAGCCGATGCCGCGGGTGACGTAGAGGTGCGTCCGGCCAAGGGTGTAGTGGCCCATGACGAAGCGGCGGCCGAGCTGCGACGCCGTTAGCAGCGGGCCAATGAGCGGCAGCCGCACCTGCCCGCCGTGGGTGTGGCCACAGAGATAGAGGTCGATGCCCCGTTTGGCGGCTGCCAGCATCAATTCCGGCGAGTGGTAGAGCAGCACCCGCGGCCCGGCGTCCGGCGCGGCGGCCAGCACGCGGTCGAGCGTGGCCGTGTCGCGGGCGATGTCGTGGTGGCAGTCGAGGCCGAGCAGCGTCAGGCAGCGCCCGCGGCTGAGCGTTACCGCCACCGCCTCGTCGCGCAGCAGGCGCGCCGGCAGGCCGTCGAACAGGGGCGGGATGACCGCATGGAGATCGACCGGCGGCGTACCCAGGACGGCGAAGATTCCGTAGTGAGCGTGGAGTTGGCCCAGCAACCGGCGCACCTGGGCATGGGTTTCCGGGTCTACGTTGTTAGATAAATTGACATAATCGCCGGTCAGTAATATCAGGTCAGGCTCCGTCGCCTTGACCAACTCCAGCAGTTGCGCCTCGCGCACGCTCAGCCGCTCCAGATGGATGTCGCCGACGTGGAGGATGCGAATGGGCGGCGCGCCGGGCGGCAGGCGTTCGCTGCTGATGGTCAAGTGGCTCAATCCGAGCCGGCTCGGCTCACCGAGCGCGGCGCGGTAGAGAACCAGCAGGCCGGCCAACTGCGCGGCGATGAGCAGCAGCAAGGCCGTCGGCCAGCCCAGCCAGAAGCCGGCCAGGCCCAGGCCAATGGCCACCGCCGTCCGCGGCAGGGCCAGGGCGGCGATCTGTCCCTGCCAGGGGCCGAAGGAGACCCGGCGGCGTGGCAGCTCCTGGAGCAGCAGGGCATCGGCGGCGAAGAACGCCAGTAGCACGCCGCCCACGGCCACGGCCAACAGCGCCTCGCGCGCCGGCAGCCACCACAGTGCGCCGACGGCCGCGGCCAGCCCCGCCCCAGCCAGCCCGACCAGCCAGGTGGGCCAGCCGGCGGGCGCGTAGAAGGCTTTTAGCAGAAAGTGGAAGCGGCTCCGGGTCAGGACGTCATCCTCGGCCAGCGTGTCAAAGCTATGGGTCATAGAGACGGCTATACCCCAAATAGACAGCCGGCGCAAATGGGCTACAATACCGGTCAATTCGTTGGCGCACTGCCGCGCCCCCGACTCCAGGATGCCTATGGACCCCAAATTCCCCGCCCGCGTGCCCATCGCCTATCTGCCGACGCCCATCGAACGCCTGGAGCGCCTGTCGCGCCATCTGGGCGGGCCGGAGCTGTGGATCAAGCGCGACGACCAGACCGGGCTGGCCACCGGCGGCAACAAGACGCGCAAGCTGGAGTTCCTGGTGGCCGACGCGCTGGCCCAGGGTAGCGACCATCTGGTGACGACCGGCGCGCCGCAGAGTAACCACTGCCGCCAGACGGCCGCTGCCGCCGCCCGCTTCGGCCTGGGGTGCAGCCTCGTGCTGCGCGGCAGCAAGCCGGAGGCGACTACAGGCAACCTGCTGCTCGACCACCTGCTCGGCGCTCACGTCTACTGGAACGACGGCCGCGATTGCAGCGAGGCCATCGCCGCCGTGCAGGCCGAGTTGCGCTCGCTCGGCCGCCGGCCCTACCTCATCCCCCTTGGCGGCTCCAACGTCATCGGCGCGACCGGCTACGTGCTGGCCATGCGCGAACTGATGGGCCAGTTGGAGGCCGAGCGGCTGAACGTCGACTTCATCGTCTTCGCCAGCAGCAGCGGCGGCACGCAGGCGGGCATCACCCTGGGGGCGCACGTCTACGGCTATCGCGGCGCGGCGCTGGGCATCAGCGTCGATCACCCGGCCGACGCGCTGCGCACCCAGGTGGCGGCGCTGACCACAGCCACCGCCACCCACCTGGGCCTCGATAGTGTGTCGCTGGCCGACCGCATCGATGTCAACGACGACTATCTGGGCGAGGGGTATGCCCGCGTGGGCGAGACGGAGCGCGAGGCCATCAAGCTCGTCGGCCAACTGGAGGGCATCCTGCTCGACCCGGTCTACACCGGCCGGGCGATGGGCGGGCTGATCGACCTGATCCGCTGGGGGGCGTTCACCCGCGGCCAGCGCGTGCTGTTTTGGCACACCGGCGGCGTGGCGGCGTTGCCCGCGTTTGCCGACCGGCTGTTGTAGGGCCTTCACGCGGCGACCCATTCGGCGCTTATGCTCAAACGCATCCATCAACCTTTGCTGTTCGTTGTGGCCTTGCTGGCGCTGACCGCCTGTCGCCTTGACCCGGCCGGCACTGCGCCAACGGCCACCGCGCCCCTGTCTACCCCGACGCCACTGGTTATCGTCGCCACGCCCACGCCCCTCTCCGACGCCGACCTGCTGCCCATCGACATCGAGGAGCAACTGATCACCAACCTCTACGAGCGCGTCGGGCCGTCGGTCGTCCACGTCGCCTCGGAAGTCGTCACGATGGACTTCTTCTTCGGGCCGCTAGCCAGCGAGGGCACCGGCTCCGGCTTCGTCTGGGACGACGCCGGCCACATCGTCACCAACTACCACGTCGTCGAGGACGCCACGCGCATCGAGGTCATCTTCTCCGACGAGAGCCAGGTGGAGGCCGAAGTCGTCGGCGTAGACCCGCGCAACGATCTGGCCGTGTTGCGCGTCGATCCGGCGGCCACGCCGCTGCAACCGCTGGCCCTGGGCGCGGCCGAGGCCATCCGCGTCGGCCAGCGGGCCATCGCCATCGGCAACCCGTTCGGTCTCGACCGGACGCTGACCACCGGCGTCGTCAGCGCCCTGGGCCGGCCGCTGGAAACGGAGACCGGCGACTACATCTTCAACGTCATCCAGACCGACGCCGCCATCAACCCCGGCAACTCCGGCGGCCCGCTGCTCAACTCGCGCGGCGAGGTCATCGGCATCAACACCGCCATCCAGGAAGGGGCGGAGGGGATCGGCTTTGCCGTGCCGGTGGACACGCTGCGGCGGGTCGTGCCCGTGCTGGTCAGCGAGGGGCGCTACCCGCACGCGACGCTGGGGCTGCTAGGCTACTCGATCAGCGCCGCGCTGGCCGAGGCGCTGGGGCTGCCGGTGGAGCGGGGGGTGCTGGTGGCCCAACTGGGGCGCGGCGGCCCGGCCGACGCCGCCGGCGTGCGCGGCGCGCAACAGGAGGTCATCGTCGGCAACCGGCGCGTGCTGGCCGGCGGCGACATCATCACCCACCTGGACGGACGCGAGATCGCCGACTGGAACGCGCTTCTGGAGTATCTGGAACTCAACAAGCTGGTTGGCGACCCGGTGACGCTGACGTTGCTGCGCGACGGGCAGCCGTTGACGGTTGAGGCGACGCTGGCCGTGGAGTAGACTCACATCGATTTCCAGCGCCAGAGAAACGTGCTAGAATGCGCGTTAGTCACATACCACCCAGCCCCATTACCCGATGTAGCATGACCCAGACCACCTATCCCTATGAGATCAGCCTCGAAGTCGCCTTCCGCGACATCGACGCCATGGGTTTCGTCAACAATGCCGTCTTCTTCGCCTACTTCGAGACGGTGCGCATCAAGTACCTGGGCGAGGTCATGCGCAGCGGCCTGCTGGGCACGGAACTGCTCGACCTGCCGCTCATCCTCGTCGATGCCAGTTGCACCTACAAATCGCCGGCCCTGTTGACCGAGGTTCTGCACATCGGCGCCGGCGTCTCCCGCTTCGGCACCAAGAGCTTCGATATGCTCTATCGCGTGCAGGGCGAGGACGGCCGCCTGGTGGCCTATGGCAAGACGGTGCAGGTGATGTACGACTACATCACCCGCAGCGCCTTCCCCATCCCTGACGGCGTGCAACAGTTCGTCGCCCGCTTCCAGGCGGGGTGGGAGCCGCCGGCTTATCCGTAAGCAGTAGGTCAGTCAGTCAGTAGGTCAGTGAGTCAGTAGGTCAGTAGGTCAGTAGGTCAGTAACTGAAGTGAAAGCTGACTGACTGACCTACTGACTCACTGACCTACTGACCTACTGCCTCCGATGCAACCGGCTCGTCCGCAGCCACTCGATGCGCCCGGCGGCGTCGCGCAGGAACTCGGCCTTCATGTTGATCAGCGGCGGGTCGAGGGCGATCAGGCAATCGGGGGCGAAGAAGGCCAACCGGCTGGGCGGCGGCGCGGGCGAGGGGGGCGAGTCCACGTCGGGGAAGCCGCCGTGGGGAGTGTGGCGAGCCATCAGTTGTTCGCCATCCAGGTATAGCTCCAGATCGCCCAGTCGCGCCGTGTACGTGCCCAGATACTCGTTGAGCGCCGCCGCGTCCAGCGTCAGGTGCGTCGTCGCCGGTTCGACCAGCCCCAGATAGTGGCCCAGCGCCCAGCGCACAACCTCGTCGTGGAGCATCGACCCCTCGTCGGCGTTGGTCAGCACCGTCAGGGCGAAGCCGCGCGCCGGAACCATGAGGAAGGCCGACAGTTGGCCGTTGGTCGCCCCGCCGTGCATGACGACCCGCTCGCCGCCCATCTCCTTCAGAATCCAACTCAGCCCCATCTGCCGGCCGAGATTGGCGTCGCAGCACGGGGACTGCATGGCGGCCATTGTCGCCGCCGACAGCAGGCGCTCGCCGCTCGCCGTCGCGCCGTCGCCCAGGTGGAAGCGGGCGTAGCGCATCTGATCGCGGGCGCTGGAGCACAGGCCGCCGACGGCGTGGGCCGAGCGGGCCAGCGCCCACGGCCGCTCGACCACCACGCCGTCCTTCTCGTCCAGGCGGTGGCCGACGGCGAAGCGGCGCGAGATGACGTCGGCCGGGAAGAAGAAGGAGTTGTCCATGCCCAGCGGGTCGAGCACCATCGCCTGGGCCACGGCCTCATACGGCTGGCCGGACACGACTTCGATGAGCCGCCCGGCCAGGCCGAAGCCGGCGTTGTTGTAAGACCAGACCGCGCCGGCGGGCACGACCTGGGGCAGGCCGGCCATCTCGGCCACGTAGCGGGCCAGGGCGTCGTCGCCGCTGCCCGTCTCGCGGAAGAAGTCGCCCAGCCAGCCGCCCATGTGGGTCAGCAGGTGGCGGGTGGTGACGCTGGCCTCGGCCGCCTTGTCTTGCAGGGTCAGTTCGGGCAGGTAGCTCTTCACCGGCGCGTCGAGGTCGATCAATCCCTGCTCGATGAGGCGCATGACGATGGTGCCGGTGATCGTCTTGGTGGTGGAGCCGATCTGGAACAGGGTGTCGGCCGTGACCGGCAGGGGGTTCTCGACGCTGGTGACGCCGAAGCCGGCCAGGTGCTCGCGGCCGTCGTGGATCAGCCCAACAGCGACGCCGGGCACGCTCAGCCGCCGCATCTCGGCCACGACAAAGTCGCTCAGTTGGCGGAAGTCGGCGTCATTGGTTTCGTGGTGGATGGGTATGGTGACCATGATGGGTACTCCTTGTGTGTGGTGATAGAGAGGGACGCAGAGAGACGCAGAGGAGCGCAGAGAAACGCGGAGGGCAGAGACTTTCTCAGCGTCTCTCAGCGCTCCTCTGCGTCTCTCCGCGTCCCTCTCCTCTTCTCCGTGTTCCTCTTCCTTCCCTATGGCTGTAGCACCAGGTGGTCGATGGCCGCGGCTTCTACTGCGGCCTGGCTGCTGCGCATCGGCAGGTACTCGCCGTTGAGCCACAACTCGATCTGGTCGTCGTAGTGGGCGTTGAACGGGTGGCCGCTCTGGCCGGTGGGGATGACCCAGCGCGAGGCGTCGAAGTCGCTCATGTCCACGATCATGCGCATGGATGGGTGCGACCTGACCAGGGCCGGCGCTTCCCAACTCCAGTTGTTGGCGTTGACCAGGTCGCTGCCGCCGTCGGCCGGGAAGGGGCCGCGGTTGACCAGCGACTCGATGGGGCCGATGCCGCTCTCGCCCAGCGGCGTGCTGGCGAAGGTGGCCGTGTGCAGCCGGCCCCACGTCCACTCGTCCATGTCGCCGCCCAGGTTTTCGTTGAGCCAGGCCACAGCCTCGGTCAATGAGCGCAGCAGAATGTCCTCGCGGCTCTCTGCTGCGGGCGTGGTGGCGTCGTCCCACCAGCGGGCGGCGGCGTCCTGCGCCAGTTGGTGGAAATAGATGGTGCTGTAGGCATCGGAGATGTTCTCCTCGCCCACGTCGTCGGCCAGCACGTTGTGGGCCAGGCGCATGTAGAAGATCTCGAACAGCGACGCGCCGACGCTGTCGCGCCGCTCCTGGTAATCCCAGGCAGCCAGGGTATCGAGCGCCTGCTGCACGGCGGCGTCGTCGCTGCTCAGCCCGGCCAGCAGTGGCACGAAGCTGGCGGCGCGCAACGAGTAGCTGTCGGAGTGGATGCGGCCGAAGTCATCGGCGTCAATCGGCCCTTCGGCGATGGCCGCTTCGATCATGTCGGTGATGCGCTGGCCGCGGTCGCCGCTGGCCCAGTCGCGGGCGACAAAGTAAGGGTACGCTTCGTCCACGGCGGCGTGGTTGGCGGTGACGATGTAGCCCTGCTCCGGGTTATAGAGGGCCGGCAACTCCTCGAACGGGATGTACTCGTCCCACTCGTACTCGCCCGTCCAGCCGGGCACGGGAACCATGCCCTGGCCGTTGGCGCGAATGGGAATGAGGCTGGGCATCTGGTAGCCGATGTTGCCGTCCACGTCGGCGTAGACGAAGTTCTGCGACGGGATGTCCCAGAAGCGCAACGCCTCGCGGAACTCCTCGTAGTTCTGGGCCTGGTTGATGCGCAGGACGGATTGCAGAATACGCGATGGGCCACCGGCGGCCGTCCAGCGCAGGGCCAGCACGTCGGGCTGCTCTTCCAGTACGTCGCTGATGACCGGGCCGTGGAGCGTCTCGCGCACGCTCAGCACCACGTCTTCGCCGCCGTTGACCTTGATGACCTCTTCGATGACGTTGAAGTCGCGCCACTCGCCCATGTACTCGTACTGGTCAGGGTTGTCGGGGTTGACGCGCTCGATGTAGAGGTCCTGCACGTCCGGGCCGACGTTGGTGACACCCCAGGCGATGCGCTCGTTGTGGCCGACGACGACGCCGGGGATGCCGGCGAAGCTGAAGCCGGTCACGTCCCAGCCCGGCGCGTGCAGCCCGACCTGATACCAGATCGACGGCATCTGAATGCCCAGGTGGGGGTCGTTGGCCAGCAGGGGCAGGCCCGAGGCGGTGTGCTGGCCGCCGACGACCCAGTTGTTGCTGCCCAGCAGCGGGCCGCTGCCCAGCGCGCCCGGCGGGCGGCCGATGAGCTGGGTCGAGACGCGCGTCCAGTCAATGGCCGGGGCGGCGGCCGTGGTGGTCTGGCCCGCCGCGGCGGTGATCAGTTGCGACGTGGGGGCGATGACCGGCCGGCTGTCGAACGGGTAGCCGGGAACCAGCTCGTCCGTCGCCTCCTGGCCCAGCGTCGCGTAGAGGCGGGCGCGGGTCAGTTCGTCCTCCCAGTTGCCGCCCAGGTCCCAGGCCATGACCACGCCCCAGCCGATGGAGTGCACCGGCTGCCACGGTTCGATCTCCCACGGCTCGCCGACGAGGCCGAGGATGCGCTGGCTGAGGGCCAGGTCGTCCTTGTTCTCGACCAGGTAGGCGTTGACGCCGGCGGCGTAGGCGTCCAGGGCGGCCATCGCTTCGGGCAACTCCTGCTCATAGTAGGCGGTGTTGGCCGCGGCGATGCGGTTCCAACCGCTGGTGCGGATGAACTTGTCGTTCTCCAGCCCCGGCTCGCCGACGATCTCCGACACGCGCCCCTGGCTGATGTGCCGCCAGAACTCCATCTGCCACATGCGATCCTGGGCGTGGACGTACCCCTGGGCGAAGAACAGGTCGTCGCTGTTCTCGGCGTAGATGTGGGGGATGCCGTAGTCGTCGCGGTAGACGTGGACGGGGGCGCTCAGGCCGTGGCCGGTCAGGGCGACGCACAGGGCGGCCGAGTCGCCGGCGTCGGCCGCGGCGCATTCGTCGGGCAGGGCGACTGTCTTTTCGCCGTCCACGTCGGGGAACGGGCCGCGGGCGACGGACGCGCCGGCCAGGGCCAGCACGAGGATCAGGGCGAGCAGGACGCCAAGGATGATGAGCAGGATGCGGGCGGCGCGGTTCATTCGGTTCTCCTCTTCAATGGGTTGGGTGCAGCTTCTTGACCGGCAATGATAGCCTGTGCGCGGCGTCTGTAAAGGATGCGACGGTAAAACGGGCGGCTATAATCCGTCGCCATGCCAACTGCTCTAACCGCCCTGCTGGGCCTCTTCGCCGCCGCGCTGGTCAACCGCGCCGCCGACTGCTGGCTCAGTCCCACACCGGCGGCGTGTGGCCTGACGCGCCACCCGCGGCGACAGACGGCCGTGCTGGCCGCCTTGCCGCTGCTCTTCGTCTATCTGGCCGGGCGCGGCGGCGACCCGCGCGGGCCGCTGCCGGCCATGCTGTTCGCCGCCGTGCTCGTCCTGCTGGCCGTGGTGGATTGGGAGCAGCGGCGGCTGCCCAACGTGATTGTCTTGCCGGCGCTAGTGGCAGCGGTGACTCTGAGTATTGCGCCGATTGCCGCGGGGCTGGCGGCGGCTTTGGCCTTCGTCGTCTTCCTCGGCCTCTACGCTCTGGGCCGGCGGCTCTATGGGCCGGGGGCGCTGGGCATGGGCGACGTGAAACTGGCGGCGCTGGTGGCGGCGGTGGTCGGCTGGCCGGCGGCGGGCTGGGCGCTGTTGCTGGGGGTGCTGTTGGCCGGGGGCGGGGCGGCGGTGTGGCTCCTGTCGGGCCGCGCCGGGCGGGGGGCGCTGCTGCCCTATGGCGCGTTCCTGGCCCTGGGCGGCATCGTCGGCCTGTTGTTTGGAAGCTAGAGAGGAACGCTGAGAGACGCGGAGGAGCGCAGAGAGACGCTGAGAAAGCCTTTTCTCTGCGTCTCTCTGCGCCCCTCCGCGCTTCTCTGTGTCCCTCTCCTCTTCTCTGTGTAACTCCGTGTTCCTCTCCCCCTAATCAGATAGAATTTCTCGAATGTCCGACATCATCATTCGCGAGCTAGAGACCAACGCCGAGTACCTCGCCGCCGAAGAGATTCAGCGCGCCACCTGGGGCATGCCCGACCTGGAGATCATTCCCGGCCACGCCCTGCACGCCATGCACCACAGCGGCGCGGCGCTGTTGGGCGCGTTCGACGGGCCGCGGCTGGTTGGCTTCACCTTCGGCATCCTGGGCACGCAGCACACGCCCGGCCGCATCGACCAGGTGGCCGCGGCGCGCCTGAAGATGTACTCGGTCATCGCCGGCGTGCTGCCGGAGTACCAGCACCAGAACGTCGGCTTCCGGCTGAAGATGGCCCAGCGCGACTTCTGCCTGCGCATCGGCGTGCGGCTCATCACCTGGACCTACGACCCGCTGGAGAGCCGCAACGGCCGCTTCAACATCGGCAAGCTGGGCGCGGTCTGCCACAACTACCTGCGCCACTTCCACGGCGACATGAGCGGCCTCAACGCCGGGCTGCAAACCGACCGCTTCGAGGTCGAATGGTGGGTGACCAGCCACCGCGCCGAGGCGCGGGCGACGCGCCCGTGGCGGCCGTTGCGCCTGGAGGGGCTGCTGGCCGGCGGGGCGCTGTTGGTCAACGAGGCCGAGTTCAACGCCGCCGGCTTGCCCGTGCCGCCGCTCAACACCGTCAGCCAGCCGAGTAACCTCATACTGGTCGAGATTCCAACCAACTTCCAGGCCATCAAACGGCAGGAGTTCGCCCTGGCCCAACGCTGGCGCGCCCACACCCGCGACGTCTTCGAGGGCATGTTCGACTCCGGCTTCCTCGTCACCGACTTCGTGTCACACGACGACGCGGCCGGGCGGTCGCGCAGCTACTACCTCCTGACACATGGAGACTCATAACCAATGAACATCGAGCGCATCGACCTCTACCACATCAGCCAGTGGCTCGTCAGCCCGTTCGTCACCAGCTTTGGGCCGCAGCAGCAGCGCGACTGCCTGCTCGTGGCCATCCACGCCGATGGTCTGACCGGCTGGGGCGAGTGCGTGGCCACCAACGACCCCGGCTACTCCTACGAGACGGTCGGCACGGCCTGGCACATCCTGAGCGACTTCCTCATCCCCGCCCTGGTCGGCCAGTCGCTGGCCGGGCCGGAGGCGCTGGCCCCGGCGCTGTCGTTCGTGCGCGGCCACCCGCTGGCCAAGGCCGCGCTCGACCAGGCGGTGTGGGACGTGGCCGCGCAGCGCGAGGGGGTGTCGCTGGCGGCGCTGCTGGCCCGGCCCTACGCCGAGGGGGCGCGCCCGCGAGTCAAGGTCGGCGTCAGTATCGGCATCCAGCCCAGCCTCGCCCGCACGGTCGAGGTCATCGGCGAGTACGTCGATCAGGGCTACCGGCGCATCAAGCTGAAGATCAAGCCCGGCCACGACGTAGAGTTGGCCCGCGCCGCCCGCGCCGCCTTCCCCGACCTGCCGATCATGCTCGACGCCAACTCCGCCTTCCGGCTGGAGGACGCGGCCACCTTCCAGGCGATGGACGACTTGAACCTGCTGATGCTGGAGCAGCCGCTCGGCTACGAAGACATCTACGACCACAGCCGGTTGCGCCCGCTCATCGCCACGCCGTTGTGCCTGGACGAGAGCATCCACTCGGCCGACCACGCCCGCTACGCCCTGGCCCTGGGCGCGTGCGACATCATCAACGTCAAGCCGTCACGCGTGGCCGGCTGGACGGAGGCGCGGCGCATCCACGACCTGTGCCGCGCGGCGGGGATGCCGCTGTGGGTGGGCGGGATGCTGGAGACGGGCGTCGGCCGCGCCGCGCAACTGGCCCTGGCCGCCCTGCCCGGCTTCACCCTGCCCGGAGACATCTCGGCCACCGACCGCTACTACGCACAAGACATCACCGCGCCCTTCACCCTCAACCGCGAGGACAGCACCATCACCGTGCCCAACGGGCCGGGCCTGGGCGTCGAAATCGATCACGCCCAACTGGCCGCCGTCACCCTGCGCCGCGAGGGCTTGGCGGTAGAAGAGAGGATCCGCAGATTCAGATTTCAAGAGGTCTTCTGAAATCTGCCCAATCTGCCCAATCTGCGGATAATCCTTCTTCCAAGGAGGACACCATGTTTACAGACCAGAGTGTAGCCTTCATCGGCAGCGGCATCATGGGCGAGGCGATGATTCGCGGGCTGATCACGCGCGACATCGTCGCCCCGGAGCAGATCATCGCCGCCGACCCGATGGCTGAGCGGCTGGACGACCTGCATGGGCGCTACGGCATTCGCGTCACCGGCAGCAACTCAGAGGCGGCCGAGGCCGGGCAGGTCATCGTCCTGTCCATCAAGCCGCAAAACCTGGCCGAAGTCATGCCCGGCATCCGCGGCCACCTGCGGCGGCAGGACTTGCTGCTGTCGATCCTGGCCGGCACGCCCATCCGCAAGCTGGCTGACGGCGTGGCCCACGCCGCCGTCGTGCGGGCCATGCCCAACACCCCGGCCCAGATCGGCGAGGGTATGACCGTGTGGACGGCCACGCCGGAGGTGACGACCGAGCAGCGCGCCCAGGCTCAGGCCATTCTCGGCGCGCTGGGCGTGGAGCTGTTCGTCGGCGATGAGGGCTATCTCGACATGGCCACCGCCCTCAGCGGCACCGGCCCGGCCTACATCTTCATGTTCATGGAGGCCCTGGTCGACGCCGGGGTGCATCTGGGCTTCTCGCGCCGCGTGTCAGAGCAGTTGGTCTTCCAGACGATGCGCGGCTCGCTGGAGTACGCCGCCCAGTCGGGCAAGCACGTGGCCGAACTGCGCAACCAGGTCACCTCGCCCGGCGGCACGACGGCCGCGGCCCTCTACCACCTGGAGAAAGGCGGCCTGCGCACCGTCCTCTCCCGCGCCATCTGGGCCGCCTACCAGCGGTCGGTGGAGTTGGGGCAGGGGGAGAAGGTTAAGGGGCCGAATTAGGGGCTAGGGGCTAGGGATTAGGGATTAGGCGAAAAGAACGCCGTTGCCTGTAGCGCGTGTTTCGCCCCTAATAACGTTGCGAGCAACCAGCGGCCAACGAAACCAACGACCCATGACCATGAACGAGTTGAGCGCTGCGCCTGTGGTCATCCTGCAAGAATACGGACGCTGGTGGTCATTTGAAGGGTTTGAGAGGGCCATCGTGGCTCGACAGCCCGACCAGGTGGCCGCTGCTATCCGCGAGGTTGAGCAAGCGGTCGAGGGGGGCGGGCTGCTGGCCGCCGGCTACCTGGCCTATGAGGCGGCGGCGGCTTATGGCCTGAGCGTCCACCCGCCGGAGCCGGACGGCCCGCCGCTGCTGTGGTTCGGTCTCTTCCGGCGACGCGAGGAGGTGGAGCCGCCCGCGCCCGGCGGCGACTACCGCTTCGGCGCGTGGCAGCCGGCCCTCGACTTCCCCGCCTACGCCGCCGCCCTCGACCGCATCAAGGCGGCCATCGCCCGCGGCGACACCTACCAGGCCAACTTCACCTTCCCCCTGCGGGCCGACTTCGCCGGCGAGCCATTGACCCTCTTCGCCGCCCTCAGCGCGGCGCAACGAGCCAACTACGGCGCGTATCTCGACCTGGGGCGCTTCGTCATCTGCTCGGCCTCGCCGGAGTTGTTCTTCCGGCGCGACGGGGCGCGGCTGGAGTCACGGCCGATGAAGGGCACGGCCCACCGCGGCCTGACGGCCGCCGGCGACCGGGCGCAAATCGAGTGGCTGCGCGCCTCGGAGAAGAACCGCGCCGAGAACGTCATGATCGTGGACATGATCCGCAACGACCTCGGCCGCGTGGCCCGCGTCGGCAGCGTGGCCGTGCCGGAGTTGTTCGCCGTCGAGCGCTACCCGACGCTGCTGCAAATGACCTCCACCGTCACCGCCCTCAGCGATGCGCCATTGGCCGACGTGCTGGCCGCGGCCTTCCCCTGCGCCTCCATCACCGGCGCGCCCAAGAAGCGGACGATGGAACTTTTACGCGAGTTGGAAGTGGGGCCGCGCGGCGTCTACACCGGGGCCATCGGCGTCGTCCTGCCCGGCCGCCGGGCGCAGTTCAACGTCGCCATCCGCACGGCGGTCATCGACCGGCAGCGCGGCGCGGCCGTCTACCACGTCGGCAGCGGCGTGGTGTGGGACTCCGACGCCGCGGCCGAGTTCGAGGAGTGCCGCCTGAAGGCGCGGGTGCTCAGCGCCCCGCCCATGCCGCCGTTCCACCTGCTGGAGTCGCTGTTGTGGACGCCGGGCGAGGGCTACGTCTTGCGCGCCGAGCACCTGCGGCGGCTGGCCGATTCGGGCGAGTACTTTGGCTATCCTGTTGATTTGGTCGAGGTGGAGCGGCGGCTGGACGCGCTGGCCGCCGGGCTGAGCGAGGCCGGCAAGGTGCGGCTGCTGGTCGGGCCGCGCGGCGAGGTGCAGGCCGAGGCCCGCCCGCTGGCCGAAGGGGCGCAGCCGGAGCCGTTGCGGGTGGGGCTGGCCACGGCCGCGGTGGATTCGGGCGACGTGTGGCTCTACCACAAGACGACGCGCCGCGCCGCCTACGACGCCGCTCGCGCCGCGCGCCCCGACTGCGACGAGGTGCTCCTATGGAACGAGCGTGGCGAATTGACCGAGGCGACGACGTCGAACGTGGTGCTGGAGATGGACGGCGGGCTGTGGACGCCGCCGGTCAGCGCCGGGCTGCTGGCGGGCACACTGCGGGCGCGCCTGCTGGCCGAGGGCGCGATTGCCGAGCGGACGCTGACGCCCGACGACCTGGCCCGCGCCGAGCGCGTCTGGCTCATCAACTCCGTGCGCGGCCGGCGGGCCGGACAGATTCAGAGTGATGATCCGCAGATTGGGCAGATTAGGCAGATTTAAGAGACCACATTCCGGTTCTTAAATCTGCCTAATCTGCCCAATCTGCGGATGATTTATTCTTGAATTTTGAGCAAAGACCGCCGCAGCTCGGCCACCTGCGCCGCCAACTCCTGCACGCGGCGGCGCAACTCCTCCTGCTCCACGACCTGCTCCTCCAGCAGCGCCAACTGCTCGCGCAACTCCAACTCGTAGGTCTCCAGTTGGCGCACGGCCAGGGCGTTGAAGGCGTTCTGCTGCTCCACGACGTGGTGGACGTACCAGCGCGAGGCGACGTCGTTCCAGGCGGCGCGGAAGCGGGCGATGAGCGGGCCGAGGAGGGGCGCGGTGGAGACGAACGGCCGCTCCTCCACCACCGCCGCCGCGGCCAGCCGGGCCAGCGCCGCGCCGTCGAAGGCGTCTTGCCGGGCGCGCCGGCGCAAGTCGTCCAGCGCCGCTTCCAGCGCCGCCCACGTCTCATCCGGCAGCGGGTCGGCCGCGCCGCGGGCGTGGCGGATGTCGGGCAGGGCGTGGCGCGTGGCCACGTAGGCCAGAGCCACGGCCCGCCGCTCGTCGGCGTCGATGCGCTCCAGCCAGGCCATCTCGGCCGGCACTGTTTCGTCCAGTAGCTCGGCGGCGCTGAACTGCTTGAGCAGATAGCGCCAGCGCCCGCTGTGGAAGCGCTGGAAGTAGCTGAAGCTGCCGCGCACGGCCACGGCCGATTCGACGTGAATGGCCGTCGCCCGCGGCTCGTAGACGACGCGATAGCCGGCCGCCCGCGCCCGGGCGCACAGATCGCTGTCCTCGTAGTACAGGAAGTACCCCTCGTCGAAGAGGCCGATGCGCGCCAGCGCCGCCCGCCGCACGGCCGCCGCCGCGCCGATGACGTAGGCCACGTCGCGCGGCGTGTCGCACTGGCCCGTGTCGCGCTCGCCGACGCCGTAGTGGGTGGGCATGGCCTGCGGCCGGGTGATGGCGCCGCCGGCGTGTTGCAGCGTCTGGCCGTCGGGGTACCACAGCTTGCAGCCGGCGATGGCGATGGTCGGGTCGGCGGCCAGCGTGGCCGCCAGGGCGGCGACACAGCCGGGGGAGAGAATGACGTCGGGGTTGAGCAGCAGGGCGCAGTCGGACGAGAGGTCGCGCAGGGCCACGTTGTTGCCGGCGGCGAAGCCGACGTTGCCGCCATTGGCCAGCACCTCGACCGATGGAAAGCGCCCGCGGACGAAGGGCACGGAGTCATCGGTCGAGCCGTTGTCCACCAGCACGACGCGCTCGACCGGGTACGCCTGGGCCAGCAGCGCCGTCAGGCACGACTCCAGGTAGGCGCGGCCGTTCCAGTTGAGGACGACGGCGGTGAAGGTGAGGCGGTTGTCGTTCATCGCTCGGCGGCCACTTCCTCGCGCGGCGTAGCGGCCGGTGTGGCCACCCGCGCCGCCCGCAGCCGCGCCGCCAGCCAGACGACGACCACGCCCCAGGCCGGCAAGGCGCTCAGCCGGATGAGCCAATCGACAGTCGCCGCCGGGAACCAGTCGGCCAGCCAGGGAACCATGTGCAGCCCGTAGAGGTGGATGGTCAGCATCAGCGCCGCGGCCAGCGAATAGAGGCGCAGCCGGCGATCTTGCCCAACCAGCAGGCCAAAAGGAACCAGCCACACCAGCCATTGGATGCCGAAACCGACGGTGACGGCGAAGACGCTCAGCAGCAGGGTCAGCCAGGCGTCGCGGGCCGATTGGCGCTGCGTCCACCACAGGCTGAGGAGCACGGCGGCCAGCAATAGCCAGTTGCGCAGCGCCACCAGCGCGCCGGCCAGCGGTTGCAGGGCCGGCCGGAGGGCGGCGGCGGGCACGAGCACGGCGCTCGGCCCCCAATAGCCGGGGTTGCCGCGATGGGTCAGGGCGCGGCCGAGCATCGGCGCGGGGCTGGCGTCGTAGGCCAGCAGATAAGCGACGACGGCCAGGGCCGGGATGGCGACGGCCAGCGCCGCGTAGCCGAGGCGCGCCCGCCAACTGCTCAGGCGCATGAGTACGACCGGCAGAAAGGCGATCGGCCACGTTTTGTTGAGAATGGCCAGCCCCAGCGCCGCGCCCGACGCTCCGGCGCGCCGCCGCTCAAAGAGCCACAGGCTGGCCGCCAGCAGCAGCAGGGTGATGGCCTCGAACTGGCCGTGGTAAGACGAGACGAGCAGGCTGACCGGGTTGAGGGCGTAGAGCAGGGCCAGATAGGCGGCCCAATCGCGCCCCTGGCGGCGGCCCGCGCCTCCGTCGACAACCATGCGGTAGATGAGGCCGGTCAGGGCCACGTCGGCCAGCACGGCCGGCAGCTTGATGGCCACGACGTAGGGCAGGCCCGTGGCCGTCGCCAGGGCGGCCATCGCGCCCATGACGTACATCTGGAAGGGCAGGTAGGGGTGGCGGCCGACGGCGGCGACGTAGACCTCTTGCCCACTCAGCAGGGCGTCGGTGACCAGGCGGTAGGAGTCGATGTCGAACGTCGCCCCCAACGGCAGCCACAGCGCCGGCGGCAGGCGGACGAGAGCGGCCACCAGCAGGATCAGCGGCCAACTCGGCCAGCGCCGGCCGCCCGGCCGGGGGCGGCGCAGCAGCACGAAGCCGGCCGTCACCAGGAGCAGCCAGACGAAGGCCCAGGCCGTGGCTTGTCGCGCGTCGGTCCACATAAGAAAAACGGAGTCCGGCAGCCAATTCTGCCAGACCCCGTCTGTTTCGTCCACTTGGGGCGCGAAGGGAACGATACTTACTGCCGGCTGGTCAGGGGCACGAAGGTGCCATACGGGCGAACGGTCACCCGGCCGGCCGTGGTCACGTTGTCGGTTTCCACCGTCTCGCCCACGGCGTTGAGGGTGTCGATCTTGGCCCAATACTGGTAGGTTCCGGGGGCCAGATTGTTCCACATGATTGACGCCTGCTCGCCGTTGCGGCCGCCCCAACTGCAACCGGCCACCGCGCCGCGCGTGCTGGGGTCATAGACGACGGAGCCGATCTCCTGCGTCAGCGCCTGGTTGGAGTAAAACGTCACCTTGATCGGTTGGATGACGCTGAGCGTGCCGCTGTTGCGGAAAGTGGCCGTCAGCAGCGCCGCGCCCTTGTTGTCCTGGCGGCGGGCCAGCGTGACGACGTTGCGCGCCGCGCCGCCGACCAGGTTTCGCCAGTTGTCGCTGGAGTTGGCCATCTGCTGGAACGCCTGGCCCATCGTGGTCAGTTGCGCCGGGTCGCCGGGGGTGGCGTTCTGGAAAGTAGTCCACTTGATCAGGTTGCTGGAACCGCCGGAAGTCTCCGGCCCGGTGACGATGCTAAACCATAGCCACTGCTGCACTAGCCGGTTGCCGTCGGCCGGATAGCCCAGGCTCGGGTCTTTGGCCGTCTCCAGGAAGGTGATCGTATCGCGCAGGTACTTGGTCACGCGCGTCGGGTCGAACGGCCGGCCGTGCTCGTCCTTCAGGAAGTACTGGCCGTTGGCATCCAGCACGTAGGGATAGAGCAGGCCGAACTCGGAGATGATGAGCGGCTTGTTTTGCTGGCCGCGGGCCGCCATCCACCGGCGCATTTCGTAGACCTGGTCGCGGAAGATACGCACGCTGTCATGCTCGGAGCGGCAGTGAACGTCGGGGCGCGGGTCGGCCGAGGCGTCGCCCGGGGCCGGGCAGCGGTCGGCGAAGCCCTGCGACGACCACTTGGCCAGCGCCGGGTCGGTGCCCAGGGCGATCTTGCCGTCGCCGTACTCGTTGTTTGGCTCAGCCGGGTTGCGCTCTTCCAGAACGTAGAGGTGCATGTTCCAGATGTCAACCGGCATTGGCTGGCCGTAGAGGGTCTGGTAGGTGTCCCAGACGATGGACAGGTAATTCAACCGGCCGGGGGTCATCATCGACAGGCCGGCGATGGCCACCTTGGCCGTCGGGTCGGTCCTCTTGATGTAGTCGTAGATCTCGTGGTAGGCCCGCGCGTAGACCTGCGGCATCGTGTTGTCCTGGACGAAGTTGTTGACGTCCACCTCGTTGCCGATGAGCCAGTAGTGGCCGCGGTTCTTGCTGACCAGCGAGCCGACGCCGTCTTGCACGCGCCCCTGAAGGTCGCGGTAGGAGTAGGTCAGGGGTGGGAAGACGGTGTAGTTGTCCGTGCGCACGCCGCCGGCCAGAATCTCCTGCCGAACGCGGATGACGGGGGCGAAGGTGGCGCTGCGGACGTTGACGCCATAGGTGCTGGCGCTGAAGTTGACGTACCAACCCGCGTCGAGCGTGGGAATCCACGACAGAGAGGCGGGCAGGCTGGGCACAAAGCCGACGCCATAGCGGCAGTTGGTCGCCGCCAGGGTGTCGTCTTCGGCCTGGGGGCTGTCATCTTGCGCGGCCGGCGCGGCGGCGCGGGCCGCTGACAGGCGATCCGACTCGGCCCCCGACGCCAGGGCGTGGAGGGCCAGTACCAAAATGGCCAACCCAGCCACAAGCCCGGCGAACAAGGTTTTCACGTTGCTCCTCTTCATCTTGTTTTTACTACCTCGCTTTATTGTTTGATCTCGCGGCGGCCCAGGGGATGGGCGCGGAAAGCCGCGGACGGCGGCGGGCCGCCGGATTGAGGTGGTCAAGGCCTGTTGTCAGGCCGGCTCCGCGGGAGGATATGCCATCTCGAACGATTCGTCTACAGGTAAAGAGTACCATTCCCACTCGGCCGACAGGGCCAGCAGCCCCTCTTTCTCGCGCGTGCCCCCTTCGACGATGCGGAAGGCGTAGGCCTCCTCGTGGAAGTCATAGGCGTGGGGCCGGACGCTGTCGTGGATGGCCGCCGAGATCTGGTAGCGGCCGGGCAGGAACGGCAGTTGCTCGATGACGTAGCAGACGACGCCGCTGCCCTCGACCACGCCCATCTCCAGCCCGCCGACGCGCGTGTTAGGGCCGGCGATGTGCAGCCCGTCGTGGCGATAGAGGGCCAGGCCGAACTCCGGCTCAGTGACCGGTTCGTGGGCGGCGTAGGCGATCTCGACGCGCAGGCTGTCGCCGGTGTGGAAGATGGTCGACTCGCGGCCGTCGTCGTCCAGCAGGCGCACGCCGGTGATCTCGATCTGGCGCGACCCCCAGCGCCGGAAGCCGCCGGCGTCGTTCTCGAAGTTGAGCTGCTCGCCGACGCGCTGGAAAAGGTGGTCGCGGTATTGGGCCAGGACTTGCTCGGCCGGGCCGACCTGGCGCACGCGCCCACGGTCGAGCCAGATGACGTCGCTGCACAGGTTGCCGATGGTGGACAGGTCGTGGCTGATGAACAGGATCGTCACCCCGGCGCGCTTCATCTCCATGATCCGGTCCATGCACTTGGCCTGGAAGGTCTGGTCGCCCACGGCCAGAATCTCATCCACGATCAGGATGTCGGGCCGGACGTGGATGGCCACGCTGAAGCCGAGGCGCATGTACATGCCGGAGGAGTAGTGCTTGACCGGCATGTCGATGAAGCGGCCCAGTTCGGAGAAGGCGACGATCTCGTCGAACAGTCCTTCGGTCTGCTGCCGGTTTAGGCCGAGGACGGAGGCGTTGAGGTAGATGTTCTCGCGGCCGGTCAGGTCCTGGTGGAAGCCGGCGCCCAGTTCGAGCAGGGCGCTGACCCGGCCACGCACTTCGATCTGGCCCGTCGTGGGCTGGATGATGCGGGCGATAAGCTTGAGCAGGCTGCTCTTGCCGCTGCCGTTGCGGCCGATGATGCCCACGCAGCGGCCCGGCTCGATGTCGAAGGTTACGTCGCGCACGGCCCACAGGTCTTGCGCCTTGGCGCGGCGGCGCGAGACGACCGAAATGACCGATTCCAGCACCGATTGGGGGGTATCCGGCGTAAACGCAAAGCGTTTGCTGACCTTCTGCAACCGAATCGCCGGTTGGCTTTGCGTACTCATAGGCGGGCGGATAGTATAGCAACTTGGCGCGTTTGACAACCGACGAGTGATAAGAATGAAGGATGAGGGATGAGGGATGATTCATCCCTCATCCCTCATCCTTCAGCCTTATTAGGCATAGTACAATGCTAGATCAGAAGTCACTGACGATATTGGAATTCGACAAGATACGCGAACTGGTGGCCGGGCATACTAACTTTAGCGGTGGCCGCGAACTGGCCCTGGCCATGCAGCCGACGACGGAACTGGAGCAGGCCCGCGAGTGGCAGGCCGAGACGCGCGAGGCGGTGTCGCTGTTCGAGACCGACAGCGGCGTGACCATCGGCAGCGCGCGCGACGTGCGCCGGGCGGCCGACAACGCCCTGCGCGGCTTCACGCTGCCGGCCGAGGACTTGCTGGCCATCCAGGCCAGCATCGTCGCCGGGCGCAACCTGCGGCGGCAACTGCTGCGCCTGGAGGATCGCGTGCCCAATCTGGCGGCCATCGCCGTGCTGATCGAGGAGTGTCGCGGCCTGGTCAGCGCCATCAGCAGCACCATTGACGAGCGCGGCGAGGTGCTGGACAGCGCCAGCCCGCGCCTGGCCAAGATGCGCCAGGAGCAGCGCGCCGTCCACGGCCGCATCCAGGACCGGCTGCAACGCATCCTCAACAGCAGCATGGCCCAGTATTTGCAGGAGGCGATCATCACCCAGCGCGGCGGACGCTACGTCATCCCCCTGCGCGCCGACGCCAAGGGGCGGCTGAAGGGCATCGTCCACGACCAGAGCGGCAGCGGCGCGACGTTGTGGGTGGAGCCGCTGGCCACGGTCGAGCTGAACAACGAGTATCGCGGCCTGCTGATGCAGGAGCAGGAGGAGATTCAGCGTATCCTGCGCGTGTTGTCGGAGAAGGTGGCCGAGCAGGGTGAGAGCATCAAGCGCGTCGTGGATCGCCTGGCCGAACTCGACCTCATCTTCGCCCGCGCCAACTACGCCCTGGCCATCCGCGGCGTGGAGCCGACCTTCCTCCCCTGGCGCGAGGCGTCGCAAGCCCGCCCGCCGCGCCACGGCAACGAGCGCGACAAGTGGACGCCGCCGCCGCGCGACCTGCATCCCGGCTCAACGGTGTGGATCAAGGCCGCCCGCCACCCGCTGCTCAACCCGGCGACCGTCGTGCCCACTAACCTGACGCTGGACGAGGACGTGTTCATCGTCCTCATCACCGGCCCCAACACCGGCGGCAAGACGGTCAGCCTGAAGACGATGGGGCTGATGGTTGTGATGGCCCAGGCCGGGCTGCACGTGCCGGCCAACGAGGCGCGGCTGACCGTCTTCGACAACGTCTTCGCCGACATCGGCGACGAGCAGTCGATCGAGCAGAGCCTGTCCACCTTCTCGGCCCACATGACCAACATCGTGCGCATCCTGGCCCACGTAGACGAACGCTCGCTGGTGCTGCTCGACGAGCTTGGCTCCGGCACCGACCCGACGGAGGGCGCGGCCCTGGCCCAGGCGGTGGTCAACTTCCTGCGCGATAAGGGAGCGACGACCTTCGTAGCCACCCACTTCCCGGAACTGAAGGTCTACGCCAGCCAGACACCGGGGGCGACCAACGCCTCGCTGCTGTTCGACATGGAGACGCTGTCGCCGACCTACGAGATGACCATCGGTCTGCCCGGCCGCTCCAACGCCTTCGCCATTGCCCGGCGGTTGGGGCTGGACAGCACCATTCTCGATGACGCCATGCGCCAGGTCAGCGCCGACAGCCACCAGGCCGAAGACCTGCTCGACTCCATCTACACCCTGCGCGAGAAGATGGAGTCGGAAGAGGCGCAGACGCGGCTGGCGCTGCGGCAGGCGGAGAATGAGCGCGACCGGCTGCGGCAGCGCATTGACGAGATCGAGGTCGAGCGGCAGCGCATTCTGGCCGAGACGCGGCAGGAGATGACGCGGCAGATCGAGTTGATGCAGGCGGAGATTCGCCAGGCGCGGTCGAAGCTGCGCGACGCGGCCTCGCTCAACGCCGTCAAGCGGCTGAGCAAGCAGGTGGCCGACCTGGAGACGGAGCAGCAGGCGGTGCTGGCCCCCGAAGTGCTGGAGCCGGCGGACACGACCAAAGGCAAGCGCCGCTCGCTGCAAGTGGGCGACACGGTGCGCGTGCGCTCGCTCAACGTCAACGGCGAGGTCATCGCCATCGGCAAGAGCGAGGTGATGGTGGCCGTCGGCCGCCTGCAAATGCGCGCCGGCTATGACGACCTGGAGTTGAAGGGGCGGCCGGTGGAGGAGCGGGCAGTCGAAGTGGTCTCGCTGCACCCGTCGCCGGGCATGGAGTTGGACATCCGCGGCGTGCGCGTCGAAGACGGCATCGAGCGGCTCATCCGCTACATTGACTCGGCCTTCCTGGCCCGCCTGCCGTTCGTGCGCATCATCCACGGCAAGGGCACCGGCCGGCTGCGCGAAGCCGTGCGCGAGGAGCTAACCCAAAACCGCCACGTCCGCGCCTGGGAAGAGGGCAAGGACGGCGAGGGGGGGCCGGGGGTGACGGTGGCGCATTTGGTGGAACAGTAGGGCAGTAAGCAGTATTCAGTGGGTCAGTGGGTCAGCTGTCAGGTCCAGTACCGGACACTGACCACTGGCTACTGACCTACTTCATACTCAACCCCCGCCTTATCCAACAACCGCATCCGCTCCCACTCCGGGATGTCGCTCCGGCCGCCGGCTTCCTTGAGGACCATGATCTGGCGCATCTCCATGACCTGGTCGCGCAGCACGGCCGCCCGCTCGAACTCCAGTTGTTGCGCCGCCTGCTTCATCTGCTTCTCCAACTCGCTGATGATCTTGGCCAGTTCGGCCTTGGGCAGGTCGGCGGCGGTCACGTAGCCGCCCTTGCCCTCGGCGATGGCCGGCGCGCCCTCGCCGCGGGCCATCTCGCGCTGGGCGGTCAGCTCGTCGGTCAGGGTGTGGACGGCCTTGACGATGCTGCGCGGCTCGATGCCGTGGGCCTCGTTGTACGCCTGCTGGATGGCGCGGCGCTGGTTGGTGGTGTTGATCGCCCCGCGCATCGAGTCGGTCATGTTGTCGGCGTACATGATGACCTTGCCGTCGATGTGGCGGGCGGCGCGGCCGATGGTCTGGGTCAGCGCCGTCTCGCTGCGCAGGAAGCCCTCCTTGTCGGCGTCGAGGATGGCCACCAGCGACACCTCCGGCAAGTCCAGCCCCTCGCGCAACAGGTTGATGCCCACGACCACGTCATAGACGCCCAGCCGCAGGTCGCGCAGAATCTCGGTACGCTCCAGCGTGGCCACTTCGGAGTGCAGGTAGTGGACTTTGATGCCCATCTCCAGCAGGTAGTCGCTCAGGTCTTCGGCCATGCGCTTGGTCAGCGTCGTCACCAGCACGCGCTGGCCGTTGGCGATGCGGCGGTTGACCTCGCCGATGAGATCGTCCACCTGGCCGCGCACCGGTCGCACCTCGACTTCGGGATCGATGATGCCCGTCGGCCGGATGATCTGCTGCACGACCTGGGCCGAGTGACTTAGCTCGAACTCGGCCGGCGTGGCGCTGGTGAAGATGACCTGGTTGAGCAGGCCCTCGAACTCCGGCGAAGTTGAGCGGCCGGTTGTCCATGGCGCTGGGCAGGCGGAAGCCGTAGTCGACCAGGATGCTCTTGCGGCTCTGGTCGCCGGCCCACATGCCGCGCACCTGGGGCACGGTCATGTGGCTCTCGTCGATGACCATCAGGTAGTCGGCCGGGAAGTAGTCGAGCAGCGTCCAGGGGCGGGAGCCGGCCGGGCGCTGGTCGAGGTGGCGGCTGTAGTTCTCGATGCCGGGCGTGAAGCCGACCTCGCGCAGCATCTCCAGGTCGTACATGACCCGCTGCTCGATGCGTTGCGCCTCCAGGAAGCGCTTCTCGTTCTTGTAGAAGGCGATGCGCTCGGTCAGTTCCGTCTCGATGTCGTTGATGGCCCGGGCCAGCTTCTCCTCGTCGGTGATGAACTCGCGCGCCGGGTAGATGGAGACGCGGGTGTGCTCCAGCAGCACCTCGCCGGTCAGCGGCTCGAACTCGGCGATGCGCTCGACGGTGTCGCCCCAGAACTCGACCAGGTAGGCCGTCTCGGCGTAGGCGGGGTAGACCTGAAGCGTGTCGCCGCGCACGCGGAACGTGCCGCGCCGCAGATCCATGTCGTTGCGGTCGTAGTGGATGTCCACCAGGTGGCGCAACAGGGTGTTGCGGCGATACTGGCCGCCGCGCTCCAGCTCGATGATGACGTTGCCCCACGCCTCCGGGTTGCCGATACCGTAGATGCACGACACCGAGGCGACGATGATGACGTCCTTGCGGCTCTTCAGCGTGGCCATCGCTTGCAGGCGCAGGCGGTCAAGCTCGTCGTTGATCTGCGTCTCTTTCTCGATGAAGAGGTCGTGGCGCGGGACGTAGGCTTCCGGCTGGTAGTAGTCGTAGTAGCTGACGAAGAAGGAGACAGCGTTGTGGGGGAAGAAGTCGCGGAACTCGGAGTAGAGTTGCGCGGCCAGCGTCTTGTTGTGGGCCAGGATAATCGTCGGCCGTTGCGTCTGCTGGATGATGTTGGCGATGGTGAACGTCTTGCCCGTGCCCGTCGCGCCCAGCAACGTCTGGAACTTGTCGCCGCGGTTCATGCCGGCTACCAGCCCCTCGATGGCGGACGGCTGGTCGCCCGTGGCCGCGAAGTCGGATACCAGTTGAAAGTCAGGCATAGCTCTCCTTGGTGACGGATGGGAGTTGCGGGTGGCGATGGGGTAGAACGTAAGTTCTTATTATACCATGAACATGACCCCGGTTCAATAACCGTAGCGCGATTCGGGAGAATCGCGCTACGACCCCGGCACAATGCGAATCTCATACAGCGCCGGCCACAGCTTGCCGGTCACGAACAGCCGGCCCGTGGCCGGGTCGTGGGCGATGCCGTTGAGCACGTCGGCCGGCTGGGTCAGGGTGCTCTGGTCCAGCAGCCCGGTCAGGTCGATGACGCCCAGCACGTCGCCCGTGGCCGGGTCGATGCGCACAATCAGGTCGGTCAGCCAGACGTTGGCCCAGATTTCGCCGTCGACGTACTCCAGTTCGTTGAGACGGTTGACCGGCCCCAGGTGGTCGCGGACGGTGATGCGCCCCGTCTCTGCCAGCGTGGCCGGGTCCCAGAAGCGGATCGTGGCCGTGCCGTCGCTGACGATGAGGCGCGCGCCGTCGTGGGTGATGCCCCAGCCTTCGTGCGGGTAAGTGAACGTCTGCACCTCCTCGAACGTGGCCCGGTCATAGATGAAGCCGGCGCCCTCTTGCCAGGTGAGTTGGTAGATGCGGTCATCGAAGATGGTGATGCCTTCGCCGAAGTACTGTGGGCCGAGGTCGTGGCGGCGGACGACTGCGCCCGTCTCCAGCATGACCTCGCGGATGGTCGACTCCCCCCAACGGCCTGTCCCTTCGTATAGACCTTCATCGGTAATGACCAGCCCCTGCGTAAAGGCTTCGGGGTCGTGGGGATAGGTGTTGACGATCTCGAAAGTGTAGACCGGCGGCGGCGCGGGCGTGGGCGACGGCTCCGGGGTTGGTGTAGCGGTGAGAGGAGTCGTCTCGGTTAGGGCGAGGGTAGCCGGTAGGACGTCGGCCGTGCTCTGGGCTTCGGCCGTGGCCGCCGGTAACTCGGTCGTGGCCGCCGGTGCGCCGGTGGTGGCGGCCGGGGATGAAGCCGCACCGATCTCTTGTTCGGGCGCGGCGGCCGTGGGGGCCAGCGTCGCCAACGGCGACACGGCCGTGTCGCAAGCCGCCAGTCCGATGAGCAGAACGATGCAGAGGCAGATGAGGACGTGTTTCATAGCTAAATTCCTTGTATTCACGGGCGGTTTAGCCGAGCGACTCCAGCGCGGCGGCCAGCACCAGCCAGCATATCTGCCCATCGTCGGCCCAGGCGATGCGCCACGCGCCGGGGCCGAACGTACGGCGCGCGCCGCGCAGTAGTTGTTGCAGGCGGCGGGCGTAGGGCGGCTGATCCGGGGCGGGGCGGCCACGGCCGCTCAACTGGGGCAGGGCGAAGGGCGTGTCGGGCGTGGCGCTGAGCGTGATCTGGTCGTCGGGCGCGCCGACGATGGTTGTGGCCATGCCGGCGGTCGTGGCGGCGACGGTTTCGACGATGAGCGCGTCACGGCGTAGCGATTCATTCTCAGCCGCGCTCGACCAGACGGCTTCGATAGCCCGCGCCGCGGCCAGCGGGTCATTGAACTCCACCGCGCCGCGGATGGCGGTGGGCAGGGTCGCGCCGGCTCCGCCCCGGCGGCGGCGTAGACGTCAACCGGCCGCCGGAAGCGGGGCAGGTGGGCGCTATCGTGCAGCGTGTTGTGCCACAGTTCGGCATCGGCGATGGCGACGCCGTGGCCGTTGGCTTGCGCCAGGCCGCTGCTCAGAGAGAAGCGAAAGAACGTATCGAGCAGAACGGCCCCGGCGGGCACGGGCAGACCGGCGTTGGCGGCCTGGTCGAGCCAACACGCCGGCGGGCCGATGTGGTAGCGCCGGGCGCGCCCCGCGCCCAGCCAGATGAACATGGGCGTTGTCATGGCCAATTGATTCTACCACACCCAGCCGCCGTTCGTGGCGCGGAACTGAAAAGTTCCCGTGAAAAATCCCACTGGAAGATCATTGCGGTTTGTGATAGAATGTCGTCAGAGTAAGAGCGCCTGACGATTGGCCGGAGCGCCGGAGCGAGTAACCCGGCGGTGAGAATGGAGCGGTCTGCTGCCGCCGCTCACCGTAGCCCAATCGCCCAGGAGCCATGACGCGCGAAGGATTCGTGGTTAGCATCGTGCATACACGTAGCAAAGTGTCGTCCACTTACGGCGTCGGTTGCGCTGCCCAGCGCGACGCGAAGGGGCCTCTGCCCCACCAACTTCTGTGCCCTTTATGCCGGTGTCGCCGGCTGTCTGCCTCGCGTTCGCTGCGTCGTTCATGTTGTACTTAACATAACCCTCAATGCGGCGCGGTTGCCTGACGCTGTCTGCCCCTCTGGCAGCCCTGCCGTTAATGTCTTTATACCTCATGAAAGGAGTTGACTGAGGATGTCCAAGAAGAAGGTGGTCTTGACGGAGGAGCAGAGAAAGCGCAACGCAGAGATACTGGCCCGGCTTGAAGAAGAGCGGGTCCGGCTGGTCGAAGAGACGCGCGCGTTGCAGCAGCAAGAGCGCCGTCGCCCCGGCCGGAAGCGCAGGAAGAAGGCCATCGAAGACTTGGCCCTGGCTACGGACTGAACCGGCCGCCAGCCACATTCATCCCCATTTCTTTCCGTCTTTTCCGGCATAGACTCAACCCGCGCGACCTTCTTGGTCGCGCGGGGTTGGTTTCTGGGCAAAGATATGCCCAGGGCATATTCCTTAGCCGCTTCATCTCCTCTATGATGTCGTTGTTGTTAACCGCGAACATTTTGAGCTTGTGTATCGTCCGATAGTGAAAAGAGGAGTGAAAAAATGGGTACAATTCTTGGTCTTCTGGGTTGGATCATCGGCGGCGCTATCGTCGGTTGGGTAGCCAGCATCATCACCGGCCGCAACGCGCAGCAAGGGCTGTTGGGCAACATCGTGGCCGGCATCGTCGGCGCTTTCGTCGGCGGCGCGCTCTATGGGTTCCTGACCGGCAACGGCATGAACTTCGAGTGGAATATCGGCAGCTTCCTGGTGGCCCTGGTCGGCGCGGTCATCGTCCTGTTTATCTGGAACATGATCTCGCGTCGCGCCTAATGGCGCTGCGGTCTTAGTCTAGCGCTTTTGTCTTGTCTGTTCGCGGTGATGGCGGGGCCGGTCGGTTTTCCGACCGGCCCCGTCGTTTTGTTTTACCGGAGAGATTCGCGGAAGAAGGCGAAGATGCGCCGCCAGGCGTCCTCGGCCGCTTCCGGGTCATAGACCGGCCGGCGGTCGTTCATGAAGGCGTGTTGCGCGCCGGGATAGATGACCGTCTCGTGCGCTACGCCGGCGGCGTCCATCAGCGCCGCCCTCTGCCGGGCCACTTCGGGCGACACGCCGCGATCTTCTTCGCCGTAGATAGCTAACACCGGCACGGCGATCCGCGCCGCGTCATCGGGCGACATCTCCGGCCCGCCGCCATAGCAGGGCACGCTCGCGCCGACGCCGGACAGGTGCGCCGCGCCATGCCAGGCCAGCCCGCCGCCCATGCAAAAGCCGACCAGGCCGACCCGCTTCGGCGCGACAGCGTCCAGAGCGATCAGATGGTCGACGGCGGCCTGGATGACACCCAGGGCGTCGGGATACTCCAGGGCCATCGCCAGCTTGCGCGCCTCGTCCGGCTCCTGGGCTACCTGGCCGTAGTAGAGGTCGGGGGCCAGGGCGACGAACCCTTCGCCGGCCACCTTGTCGGCGATGTCGCGGATGTTGTCATTCAGCCCCCACCACTCCTGGATGACGACGACGCCCGGCCACGGGCCGTCGCCGGCAGGCCGGGCCAGGTAGCCGCGCGTGGCGCGGCCGTTGGCGGTCAGTTCGATGTCGGGATCGCGGGTCATGTGCGTTTTCTCCTAGTGGTAGCGGGCGATGTAGGCGACGGGGTCACCCGCTTTGTGTCAAGAGCGGACTCCGGGCCCAAAGGGCCAGAGGCGCACCACAAGGTTCTGGGCGACACGCCGCACCTGGCCGGCCAGGGCGCGGGGGCGGCGTGGTCGACAATGGGGAGGGGTATGCGGCCGAGGACGAAGCCGGCCGCCTGCTGCGCGGCGGCGCTCAGCCGCCACGGCTCATGGACGGCCGGGCCGGGCACGCCGGCCAATTCCGGCAGCCAGCGGCGCACGTAGTCGCCATCGGGGTCGAACTTGCGCCCCTGCGTCACCGGGTTGAAGATGCGGAAGTAGGGCGCGGCGTCGGTGCCTGTGCCGGCCGTCCACTGCCAGCCGCCGTTGTTGGCCGCCGGGTCGCCGTCGACCAATTGCGCATGAACCAACGCTCGCCCCAGCGCCAGTCGATCAGCAGGTCTTTCACCAGAAACGAGGCGACGATCATCCGCGCCCGGTTGTGCATCCAGCCGCCGGCGAGCATCTGGCGCATGGCGGCATCGACGATGGGGTAGCCCGTCCGCCCGTCGCGCCAGGCGGCGAACTCCGCCGGGTCGTTGCGCCAGGCCATGCGCGCCGGCCGGGCGGAAGCTCTGCCGGGCCACGTGGGGAAGTGCTACAGGATGTGGACGTAAGAAGTCGCGCCAGATGAGTTCGTTGAGCCAGCCGGGCCCGCCCCCTGGGCCGCGTCCGGGCCGATAGGGCGGTGACGACAGCGGCGCGCGGCGCAACCATGCCAAAGCGCAGATAGGGCGACAGGCGCGACGTGCCGTCCAGGTCGACGCGGTCGCGGGTGTCGTCGTAGGCGGCGATGGCCTCGTCCAGGAAGCGCTGCAACCGGCGTTGGGCTTCGGCTTCGCCGGGCGGAAAGGGCACGCCGGGCGGCAGGGCGGGCGCGTCGGGGATTGGCTCGCCGGCCACGTCGCCGGGGTCGGGCAGGGCGGCCGGCGCGGGGCGCAACTCGGCCGGATCGGGTAGCGGTTGGGCCAGCCAGGCGCGGCTGAAGGGGGTGAAGACGGTGTAGGGCGCGCCGTTGGCTTTCAGGATCGTCCCCGGTGGGCGGACGGCCGAACTGCCGACGAGGCGCAATGGCAGGTCGAACTGCACGGCGTCGTCGCGGCGGTGGGCGTAGGGGGAGTGGTCGTCCTCGGCGTAGATGGCCGTCGCTCCCGTCTCGGCCAGCAGGCGGGCCAGCTCGGCCGCCGGACGGCCGCGGCGCACGACCAGCCGGCTGCCGCGGGCGCGCAAATCGGCATCCAGCGCGCGCAGCCCGCCCAGCAGGAAGGCGGTGCGCGTCGGGCTGCTGCGCGGGCCGTCGAGCAAGACCGGGTCGAGGATGAAGACGGGTACGACGCGCCGCCCGCCGGCCAGGGCCGCGGCCAGGGCATCGTTGTCGGCCAGCCGCAAGTCGCGCCGCAGCCACCACAGGACGGTATCACTCATCGGCCGGCGCGTCTCACTTGTCCAGAATGTCGCGCAAGGCCGTTTCCAGCGTCGGGAAACGGAAGGTGAAGCCCAACCCCTGGAGTTTGGCCACGCTGACCGGCCGCCCCTCCAGCACCAGGGCCGACACCTCGCCCAGCAGCAGCTTGAGGGCGAATTCGGGCACGGGGATGAGCGCCGGGCGGCGCATGACCCGGCTCAGCACGCGGGTGAATTCGGCGTTGGTGACCGGGTTGGGCGAGGCCAGGTTGTAGATGCCGGCCGCGGCCTCGTTCTCGGCCAGGAAGCGCAGGGCGCGCACCGTGTCGGCCATGGGAATCCAGGACAGCCACTGCCGGCCGCTGCCCAGCCGCCCGCCGGCGAAGAGCTTGAATTGCAGTAGCGACGCCGGCAGCGGGCCGGTCTCCGGGTGCAACAGCGGGGCGGTGCGGGCGACGACGCGCCGCACGCCCAGCGCCTCTACCGGCTCTGTGGCCGGCTCCCAGTAGTCGGCCACCACGTCGGCCAGGAACTGCCGCCCGCGCCGGCTCTCCTCGGTCATGACGGTGTTGCCGTTGGGGTAGTAGTCGATGCCCGACATCTGGACGACGACCTGCGGCTTGACGCCGGCGGCGGCGACGGCGGCGACCACTGCCTCGCCGGCATGGCGGCGGCTCTCTTTAATGCGCTGCTTGCGCTCCGGCGACCAGGTGCCGGGCAGGGGGATGACGGTCGAAGCGCCGATGGTCTCGCCGGCCAGGTTGATAATGGCGAAGGCGCCGTCGGCCAGGTGGCCCCAACCCTTGGCCGTGCGCGCGTCCCAGCCCGCGACGAGGACGCCGGGGATGGGCGACTGTTGCGACGGGTTGCGGCTCAGGGCAATGACTTCGTGACCGGCAGCGACCAGTTCGGCGGCCAGGTGGCGGCCGATGATGCCCGTGCCGCCGGTGATAAGAGTGCGCTTGCTCATATTGGCTCCTGGGGAATTCACTCGGCCGGCCAGTAGTGATCGGCCAACTGCGCCGTGGCGGCCTCGCACTCGGCCACGACTTTGGCCAGCCAGTTGACAATCGGCTCGCCGGCCGGCGCGTCCAGATGTTGCGCGGCGGCGCTGTGGTACGCTTTCAGGAAGCTGCACAGCACGGTGGGGGGCAGGTTGTGGTTGATCATCATCCCTTCCAGCCATTGCAGGTTGGGGCCAATGAAGTCCAGGTCGCCCAGTTTGAGCGCCGACAGGATGCTGCCCGTCAGCCGGCGGTTGGCTTCGGCCATGCCGCTGATGGCCGCCGATGCGGCCATCTCCTGCCAGATGTGGGCCTCGATCAGGTCCAGAGCGCTCGCGGAAGTAGGCCCAGGCTTGCTGATACGCCTCCGCGACCGGCTCGACCGGCGGCGCGGATGGGCGATTGAGAATGATATTCTCGATGAGTTGAGGCGTCTGACGCAGATCGAAGCCGAGGAAGTGGCCGGGAATGCGCCGGCTCAGTTCGGGCAAAACGCCGAAGGCGTAGCCGCTGTAGCCCAACGAGAGATCGATGTCGCGCAGATAGTAGGCCACGTCCAGCAGGGAGGCGGCCGTGTCCAGCAGGTGGGCGGAGAAGACGACCAGGTCGGGCTGGGTGCGGTCGATGGTGGCCTGGAGCCGGTTAGTGGGCACGTCGGCCCCCAGATAGATCACGTCCCAACCGCGCCGCCGCAGCAGGAAGCTGACCATCAGCGGGCTGAAGGTGTGGCTCTCGCCCGGCGGGCAGCCGACGAGGATGCGGCCGGCGCGCGTCGGCGGCGGTGTGGCCGCCAGCAGCGAATCGAGCCGGCGCATGGCCAGGGCTGAGGTAAAGTGCTCCTGTTGCACCGACACGCGCCCCTCATACCAGCCGTCGCCGATCTCCACCAACCCCTTCTGCAACAGGTCGAAGCAGACGTCTTCGGGCGAGTAGAAGGAGAAGGCCTGATTGAGGATCGTTTCGGCCCGCCGCTCATCAAAGGCCAGGCAGGCCTCGATCCAGGCCTGGCGCAAGCCGGCAATGGCGCTGCCCATCTCGACGGGGGCCGGGCAAGCGGCGACGACCGGCTCCGTGGGGCTGCACCGGGTAGACGTGCAACGGGTCGCGCCCCTCGTCGGTCAGGCTGTGCCACAGGGCCACGGCGCGGCTGATGCTCAACCCTTCATCCTGGCGGGCCAGCAGCCACTTCAGGGTATTGATGTCGTGTTGCGAATAGAGGCGATGGCCGCCGCCGCTGCGATCCGGTTCGGGGATGCCGTAGCGCCGCTCCCAGGCCCGCAGCGTATCCGGTTTCAGGCCTGTCTCCTGGACGACGGCCTTTAAGTTATAAGTTGGAGTCCGATCACTAACCATCTATTTCTTCCGCCATTGTCCGCGCGTTCTTGACCTAGAGCATAGCATAGACGTTCGTGAATATCAAGGAATTGTCCATATTTCGTTTAGTTTATCTAAGAAAGGAAGTGAGCTGTAAAGTGAGTGGGGGATACTACTCTGGCCGGCAGTGTTACAATTTGCATTACAACCCCTGTCTTTTTTCCCTTGCGCTTCACGGCTATGTAAACTGCTTTACACTTTTATTGTAGCAAACTACCCAAATGGCTACCTCTGGCCCTTTACACTTAGAAATGTATAGCGGGTCCGTCACAGTTTCGAGGTAGCAACATGAAGCAGTACGCAGTACGGGTAGTTACCATTGTTACAATGGTATTGGGGGTGGGTCTGGCGGTTTTGACACTGATGCAGGTCTGGCAAGTGCAGGCCGATGGCGATGTACCGGCGTTGTCGTTTTTGGGAGAAGGCGGCAGCTACAGTGTCGGCGAGGGATACAACTTTATCGTCAAGGCGCGGCATCCGTATCACTTCATCACCATGCCCGGCCCGGAATATACCGCCCGCGAAGGCGAGCGCGTGTGGTCAGTTCTGGGCGATTTCGATGCCCCGGCGGCCGAGAACCAAAACACGACCGTCGTCGGCCCGGTGCAGAAGGGGTGCGTCATCGACTTTGCCACGATCGACGACGACGAAGACGAACGCATCAACTACTTCACGCTCGACGGCGGGATCATCTACGCCATGGGCCAGGGGTTGACGACGCGCGGCCGGTTCTATATCCCGCGCGACGGCACGCTCGGCTACATCGCCAATGACAGCATTGGCATGTTTCTCAACGTGTGCGAGAAGAAGGTCACGCTGACGCCGACGATGACCGTCACGCCGACGGCCACGCTGGAGCCGACGTTCACGCCCTCGCCTACGTTCACGCCGACGATGACTCTATCGCCCACGGCCACGCTGACCAGGTACGCTCATCGCCACGCCAACCATGACGGCCACGGTGACGACGACGCCGACCAGTACCCCGCCACCCATGACGCCGACGGCCGCGCCCGACATGGCCACCGCCACGCCCTCGCCCAGCCCCACGGCGACCAAGGAGCCGCGGCTGCCGGCCTGCCTGCGCATCAACTTCGACGTCAGCGGGCAGGAAGCCCGGCGCGGCCTCTACATCGCCCAGGAGGTCGGCGGCCACTTCCTGGCCGGCTGGGAGGCCGACGACGGCTGGAAGGATAGCGGCTGGTTCCACGGCATCGACATCACCTTCCCGGCGGTCTACGTGGAAGTGCTCTACTACCACGGGCCGGGGGCCGAGCCGGTGCGGATGAAGATGCTCAACCCCGCGCCGGACGTGGATGCCGGCTGGGTGGCGCGGGGCATGTGTCACGCGCTGGAAGTGGGCTGGCCGTAGAAGAAGGGGGGGCTAGGGGCCAGGTTCCAGGGAAGAGCGCTACTCTTCCCTGGAACCTGGCCCCTGGAACCTGGCCCCTATTAGTACGGTGTGGCGGCCCGCCACCTGAGTCAGGAACAGCACCGCCTCATTGTCGCCGCGCAGGCGTAAGGCTTGCCGTAGGGCGTCAGGCTCCAGCGGCGAGCCTCTTTTTTTGATCGTCACCTGCCCCACGCCCCGTTGGCGCAGATAGGCGCGCAGTCGTTTGAGTTGGAACGGGAAAGCGTCGTCAATGGCGTAGGCGCGGGCGAAGGGCGTGGGGCGGAGGGCGTCGGCGGTCAGATAGGCGATCTGCGGGTCGATCAGCGCCGCCTCCAGTTGCCCGGCCAGCAGGCCGACCAGGTGGGCGCGAATGACTGCGCCATCCGGCTCGTAGAGGTAGGCCTGTGGCGCGGCGACGGGCGCGACCTCATCGTTGTCGCCGCTAAGCGTATGGCCGCCGGGCAGTAGCGTGGCCCGCCGCGCCGCTGTGCGCAACTCGCCGTACCACAGCACCGCCTCCTTCACCTCGCCGCCCAGCGAGACGAACTCCGCCTCGACGCCCGGCGGCAACTCGGCGTAGTCGATGCCGGGGCTAACCTTGACCGCGCCGCGGGGCACGACCGGCCGCCAGGCGTCGATGAGGCTGAGCGGCGGCTGATAGTCGGCCACGGAGTGCAGGCGGCGGCTCGGCGCGCCCCGCGCCCCGCCACCGGCGCGGCGGGCGGGGTCGAAGAAGAACGCCTCGGCCGGCAGCGGCGGCAGGTGGCGCAGGTCGGCCTGGATGGGCAGGAAGCGCTCGGCCAGGCCATAGGCGTCGGCGTTGGCCGCGGCCATCATCAGGCGCACGAGGTCGCGGTCTACGCCGGCCACGGCCACGCCGGCCGCGGCCAGGGCCAGCGCGTCGCCGCCGATGCCGCAGCCCAGGTCGGCCACGGTGCGCGCGCCGGCGGCGGCGAAGCGCGCCGCGCGGTGGGCGGCCACCGGCTCGGCCGTGGCCTGCTCCAGTCCGTCGCGGGTGAAGAACATCTCCGCGGCGCGGGCGAACTTGCCGGCCGCCCGCTGCCGCAGCAACGCCGTCTCCAGCGCCGCCTGGGCGCGCTCCGGCCCCAGCCGTTCGCGCCAGCGGGCGGCGACGGCCATGTGGCTATCGGGTGCCGGCGGGGCGGCGGCCAGTTCGGCCAGGGCGGCCTGACCATCAGGGCTTAGCAGAAAGTGGAACTCTTCAGGACGCATTCGGTTCGCCGGTCACTCGCCACCCGCCACTCGCCACCCGCCCCTCATCCCCACTGCGGCTCCAGCCACTCGTCCAGCGGCGGTTCGTCCTCGTCCGGCGCTTCCAGCACGGCCTCGCCGGCGCTCAGCCGCCCGGTCAGGGCCTGGTAGGCGCAGCGGCGGCACTCGGCCAGGTCGTCGGTCAGCGGCCAGGCGTCGGCCGTCCCGGCGGCCATCAGCCGGTCGATCTCGGCCACCATGCCCTCCAGTTCGGCCCAGTTGCGGCGGTGGGCGGCGGCGTCATAGGCGATGACGCGCGGCTGGTCGGGGTCGGCGGCGTACCAGTAGGTGAAGCTCAGCCGGTCGGGGGCGAAGGCCTCGGCCGCTTCCGGCAGCAGCGCCGCGCCCCCCTGGGCCAGCACAGCCAGGTAGACGCGCGTCTGCCAGGCGGCGCGCAGGCGGGCCAGCGGGCGCGGGTCGCCCGTCTTCCAGTCGAAGACGTGGGCCGCCGGCCGGCCGCTCTTCGTCCGCGCCGACGATCAGCAGGTCGAAGCGGCCGGTCAGGAAGTGCCGGCCGATGGGCACGGTCAGCCCGGCCTCGACGAAGCGGCGGCCGGCGGGCAGGGCCGGCCCTTGGGTGCGAAAGATCGTCCACCAGTTGTTGAGCGTCGGGTCGGCTTCGACCGCGTCGTCAATGGGCAGGCCGAGGAAGTGGCGCTCGACGCGGCGGTGGAAGCGGTGGCCGCGTTCGTAGGCCTCCTCCTGGGCCACGCCCAGCGGCGCTTCCGGCCAGGGCACGCGGGCCAGGTAGCGCAAGTAGAAGCGGCGCGGGCAGGCGCGGAAGGTGTAGAAGTGGGCTTGGGTCAGGGTCAGGGCGGTCATGGGTGTGGACGGCATGATAGAGGAAGTTAGGGTAGCGGGCAATTCTTGGCGTTTGCCAACAGCAGTTGACGCCGGGCGCGGCGCGACGGAGAATCGGCCGCCATGCGCTTCACGAATCGGCCGCGCCTGCCGGCCGCCCACCTGCTCGCCCTGCTGCTTTTGTCCGCCTGCGCCGCGCCGGTTGCCCAGACTGTCCCAACGCCAGCCCGGACCGCCGCTGTCCCGGCGGCCTCGTCGCCCACCGCCGTACCCTCGGCCACGCCGCCCGCTCTGCCCTCGCCGCGGCCGACGGCCACCGGGACGGCCGCGCCCACCGCCACCGCCACCGCGTTGTCCACGGCCACGCCCGTCCCCTCGCCCACCACCCCACCGACGCCGACACCCGACCCGGCCGTCGGCCTGCCCTGCCCCGACCCCTGGCCGGTCAAGCCCGACTACGCCGCCTACGCGCTGACGGCCGACCCCTGGCCCACGCCCGACCCCGCTGCCGCGCCGCCGCCCCTGTCGCTGGCCAACCCGCTGCCCACCGCCGGGCGCAATGCCGGCTACCCCTACGGCTCCGATGGCAGCGGGCGCTACCTGCTGCACAACGGGCTGGACATGGCCGACGAGGAGGACGCGCTGGCCGTGGCCGCGGGCGACGGCGAGATCGTGCTGGCCCGCGACGACATCGATGAGCTGTTCGGCTGGCGCTGCGACTGGTACGGCCAGATCGTCGTCCTGCGGCTGGACGAGAGCCACGACGGGCAGCCGGTCTACGTCCTCTTCGGCCACGTGCGCGACGTGCAGGTGGTCGAGGGGCAGCGCGTGGCCCGCGGCGAGCCGCTGGCCCGCGAGGGCACGGCCGGCGTGGCCACGGTGGCCCATCTGCACCTGGAGGTGCGCGTGGGGGCCAACACCTTCGGGGCGACGCGCAACCCGCTGCTGTGGCTGGAGCCGTGGTCGGGCAGCGGGGTCATTGCCGGGCGGCTGGTCGACCCCGACGGCCGCGCCTGGCAGGGGGTCACGGTGACGCTGATCGACAAGGATGGCGCGTTGCTCAACACCTGGACGTACCTCGACGACCCCGACCACCTCATTCGCCCCGACCCGGCGCTGGGCGAGAACTTCGTCTTCGGCCCGGTGGCTGAAGGGCGCTATACGGTGTTTGTCGAGTTACAGGGGGAGGAGTACCGGCAGCCGGTCGAGGTGCGCGATGGCGAAGTGACGACGCTGGAGATCGTCACCGCCCCCTATCGCACGCCAACGCCCGCGCCTTGAAAGAAGAGTAAATAATCCGCAGATTGGGCAGATTGGGCAGATTAAAGAGCTCACGCCAAGGCGCTAAGGGGCAAAGACGCCAAGCATACTTGTTCTTCTTGGCGCGCTTTGCACCCTATGCGACTTGACGTGAGCTTCTTTCTCTGAAATCTGCCCAATCTGCCTAATCTGCGGATCGTTCTCTTCTCAAGGCAGCGCATCGAACCGCCGCACGCCCTCGATGTCGAGGACGAAGTCGGCCCCGAACGCGCCGGCCGGCGTCAGCGCCCCGGCCAGCGGCGGCGCGGCGCGCTTGCCGGCGGCCAGCACGCGCTCGACCAGGCGCACGCCGGCCAACGCCGTGAAGCGATAGACCTCGCCCGTCTCCAGCCAGGCCTCGGCCGCGCCGTCCGGCCCGCTGGCCCGCGCCCAGAGGTAGGTGCGCCCCTGGCGTTGCGCCTCTTCGTCCGGCCCGGTGAACAGCCACGTCGCCGCCCGGTCGGCCACCTTTTGCGCCGCGCCCAGCCCCATTACCTTCAGCGCCGGGCGGGCCAGCAGCCCCATACCCGGCAGCCGCGGCAGGGCCAGATAGCTGGTGATGTTGGCGATGCCGGTCGTGTGGTAAGCGGTGACGAGATCGCCCCAGGGGAAGGGCGTCACGTCGCGGACGCGGCCGTCGCTGAAGCGCACCTTGCGCCGCCCCTTGCCCAGCGGCGTGGGCGCGAGGCGGCCGTCGCGCCGCGTCAGGCTGCCGCCGGGATAGCGGTTGGCGTTGACCAGAGCCGACTTGACCGTGCCCGACGACAGATCGGCCAGGGCCACCAGCGCCGTCTCCAGGTGGGTCGCGCCGGGGACGCGGTCGGCCACGTGGCGGGCCAGGCAGTCGCTGGGGACGATGTCATAGCCCGCGCCGGACATGAGGACGACGCCGCGGGCGCGGGCCTCGGCGTCGCGGGCGAAGGTGGCCTCGAAGACGGGCAACTCGCCGGTGATGTCCAGGTAGTGGGTCTGCCCGGCCAGACAGGCGCGCACCATCGGCTCGCTGGTGTGGATAAACGGCCCGGCGGCGTGGAAGACCAGCGTGAAGCGCTCAATCGTCTTGTTGAGCCGCTCGGCGTAGTCCAGGTCGAGGGCCAGCCAGTCGAGGTCATACTGCGTGGCCAGGGCCGCCAGCTTGGCCGCGTTGCGCCCGGCCAGCACCGGCCGGTGGCCGCGCCGCACCGCCTCGGCCAGCAGCAGCCGCCCGGTGAAGCCATAGGCGCCATAGAGCATCCAGGTCGATTTCGTCCGCGTCGGCACGGGCAGAGGATAGCACACTTTGCTAGACCTGACAGGTGGGCGGCCCCACCTGTCAGGTCAAGTCATTGGCCTTTATCTGTGGACGCGCGGCACGGCGCGGCATATGATTAGGGGCCATGTCATCGCCGCCCCATCGTTCCTCATTGCTCGCTCGCCTTGCCCCCCGCCGCCTGGCCCTGGCCGCCGTCGCTCTGCTGCTCATCCTGCTTGCCTGGTGGGGGCTGCTGGGGGCGGGGCGCGGGCTAGAGAGCCGCCGGCTCAGCGGCGCGAACGGCGAGCCGCTACGCTTCCTGGCCCCGGCGGACGCGACCGGCGTCCCCGGCGTCATCATCGCCCACGGCTTCTCCGGCTCGACGCCGTTCATGCTCGGCTTCGGCCAGATTCTGGCCCGCGCCGGCTACGGCGTCATGCTGCTCGACTTCGACGGCCACGGCTCGGCCCGCGTCCGCCTCGACGACAACAGCCTGCAACGCAACCTCGACGCCGCCTACGCCGCCCTGATCGCCCAGCCGGAGATTGACCCGGCGCGCGTGGCCCTGCTGGGCCACTCGATGGGCAGCGGCGCGGTGATGAGCGCGGCCATCGCCGACGCCGACCGCTACCGGGCCACGGTCGCCGTCTCGCCCACCGGGGCGGCCGTCTCGCCGCAGTCGCCGCGCAACCTGCTGTTGATGGCCGGCACGCTGGAGCCGCGCTTTGCCGCCAACGGCCGCGACCTGCTGGCCCGCGCCGGCGGGGCCAACGACGACCTGGCCGGCGGGCGCGGCCGGGCGATGGTCGACGTGCCCAACGTGGAGCACATCACCATTCTCTTCAGCGGCGTGGCCCACCAGGCGGCGCTCGACTGGCTGAACCGCACCTTCGACCGGCCGGCGGCCACGGCCGCGCCCGACCGGCGGGTCGTCTGGTACGTGGCCCATTTGGCCGGCTGGCTGCTGTTGGTGACGGCCGCGGCCCCGCTCTTCCCGGCCGCCGCGCCGGCGGCCGTCCGCCGCCGCGCGCCGTGGCCGTGGCTGGGGCTGCCGCTGGGCGCACTGGCGGCGGCGCTGCTGCTGGCCGCGCTGGGCCGCTTCGGCGACATTAGTGGGCTGGGCGGGGTGCTGGTCGGCGGGGCGCTGGCGCTGTGGTTCGGCGCGCTGGGGGTAGTGTGGCTGTTGCTCGGCTTCCGGCCGCCGCGGCCGGCCGGGCGCGATGCGCTGTGGGGCCTCGTCCTCTTCGCCGTCCTGACGCTGGCCTTCGGCGTCATGGCCGACCGGGTGTGGCTGCCGTGGTGGCTGACGCCGGAGCGGCTGGCGCGCTGGCTGCCGGCGGCCGTCTGCGCGTTGCCCTGGCTGCTGGCCGCCGGGCTGGCCCAACACGGCGCTTCGGCGCGGCGGCGCGCCGGCTGGTGGCTGTGGCAGACGGTGGTTATCGTCGCCGGTCTGCTGCTGACAGTGGTCGTTGCGCCCGGCCTGGGCTTCGTCACCTTGCTGATGCCGGTCATCCCGGCCGTTCTGGCCGGCATGAGCCTGGCCGGCGCGGCCATCGACCGGCCGTGGAGCTACGCCATCGGCAACGCCCTCTTCTTCGGCTGGCTGCTCGTCGCCATCTTCCCGCTGGCGTGATAGGATGGAGAACATGCTTTACGTTGACAACAGTGACATTCACGATCCGCGGCTGAATCTGGCGTTCGAGGAGTACCTGTTGCGCCACGTCGAGAGCGACGAGCCGCTGCTTCTGTTCTACGTCAACGAGCCGTCGGTCATCATCGGCCGCAACCAGAACACCCTGGAGGAGATCGACCCCGACTACGTCAACGCCCACGGCATCCACGTCGTGCGGCGGTTGTCGGGCGGCGGCGCGGTCTACCACGACCTGGGCAACCTCAACTTCAGCTTCGTCACCAACGGCAAGGAGCACCTCAACGACTTCGCCCGCTTCACCGGGCCGGTGGTGGACGCGCTGCGCTCGCTGGGCGTGCCGGCCGAGTTGCGCGGCCGGAGCGACATCCTCGTCGAGGGGCGCAAAATCTCCGGCAATGCTGCAGTACGCCTCTACCCGGCGCATGTTCAGCCACGGCACGCTGCTGTTCGACACCGACCTGGGCGAGATGCTGCGGGCCATCAACCCGCGGCGGATGCAGATCGAGTCGAAGGCCGTCCACTCCGTGCGCAGCGCCGTGGCCAACATCCGCGAGCTGCTGCCGCGCGACATGACGCTGGCCGACCTGCGGACGGCGCTGCTGCACGGCATCTTCGGCGGCGAGACGGTTCGCACCTATGACCTGACCGGAGCCGACTGGTTGGCCATCGAGGACATCGCCGAGCGGCGCTACCGGCTGTGGAGCTGGAACTACGGCCGCTCGCCGCAATTCAACGTCCAGAAGAGCGCCCGCTTCCCGGCGGGCAAGATCGACGCGCGCATCGACGTGGACGAGGGGCGCGTGCGGGCCATTCGCCTCTTCGGCGACTTCAGCGGCCGGCGCGACGTGGCCGAACTGGAGGCCCACCTGATGGGCGTGCCCTACGACCGCGAACGCCTCGGCGCGGCCCTGGCCGATGTGGAGTTGAATGATTACTTTGGGGCGATGGATGTGGGGACGTTTATTGATTTGCTGTATTAGGGTGGGGAGAAGGGCAGGGCAGAGGGTTCTTGCCCCTCGCCCTTTGGGAGAGGGTTGGGGAGAGGGCACCTGCCCCTCGCCCTCCCAGGGGGCGGGGGATCAGGTCAAAACCCCTCGCCCTCCGGGAGAGGGGTTGGGGGAGAGGGCGCTATTCTGTGGAGTGAGCCATGAAACTCAACTGGTCACTCGATCGGTGGGATCGTTGCCGCTGTCCTGTTGCTGGGGGCCGGTTACGCTGGCCAACGTGCGCGGCGCGGCCGAACCACAAGGTATCGAGATCATCCCGCCCGCGCCAACGGCCACGCCGCCGCCGCCGACCGACCGCGCCGACGGCCTCGCCCGGCCCCCTGCGCGTCTACGTCAGCGGCGCGGTGGTCAACCCGGCCGTCTACACCCTGCCGCCGGGCAGCATCGTTGACGACGCCGTGCGCGCCGCGGGCGGCCTGAGCGCCGACGCCGACCCGGTGGCCATCAACCTGGCCGGGCCGCTGGCCGACGGGATGCAGATCTACGTCCCGGCGCGGGTCGAGGGCGCGCCCACGCCGCCGCCGGTCAGCGCCCCGGTGGCCACGGCCGACCCCGGCGCGAGCCGCATGGGCGGCGTGACGATAGCCGGGCTGATCGACATCAACCTGGCCACGCAGGCCGACCTGGAGATGCTGCCCGGCATCGGCCCGACGACGGCCGCCAACATCATCGCCCACCGCGAGGCCAACGGGCCGTTCGCCACCATCGAGGCGATCATGGACGTGCCGGGCATCGGCGAGGGCAAGTTCGCGGCCATGAAGGACTTAATCACCGTCGGGCCGTAGAGCTCACGCAAAGGCGCGAAGGGGCAAAGACGCCAAGAAGAAAAAGTGATCTCACGCAAAGACGCAAAGTGCGCAAAGCGAAGAAATCATCTTTAGCTTTGCGTTCTTTGCGTCTTTGCGGAGATCCTTTTATTCTCTTTCGCGGCGGCCGAGGTAGATGAGCGATTCCAGGTCGGGCAGGTCGGCCGGGCTTTAGGGGTCGAAGGGGTCGCGGACGGCGGCGAGGGTGTCGTCGTCGGCCCAGCCAAGCATCGTCGCCACGTCGGCCACGTCGCGCGCCCGCCCGGCGGCCAGCTTCATCAGCGTGAGGTAGGGCAAGGCTGGAACGGGGAAGCCGGCCGGGTCCTGCCCCGGCGCGGCCAACGCCTCGTTGAGCCAGGGCTGATCGCCCAACAGTACGTCAATCTCCGGCTCGCCCACTCGGGCAAAGGCCGCACCGGGGATGCCCAGTTCGGCCACGCGCTCATAGCCGGCCGCCTCCAGTCGCGCGGCCACGCGTGTTTCGTCGGCGGCCCGCACCAGGATGTTGAGGTCTTGCGTGGCCCGCTCCGGCATGTAGGCGCGGGCGGCCACAGCGCCGACAACCAGCCAATCAATACCCTGCAAGATGGGGCGCAGGTCGGGGAAAGTTTGCACCGCGGTTCTCCTGTACATGAAGATGGCTGCTGCCCGCGCCCGGCCGGGACCGCGCCAGGGCGAGGTCGATCAGAGTCGTCGTGCTGACGGGCCATCGTTGGGCAGACGTTCAGCCATTTGCCAGCTATTTTACCAGAGGCCGGCCAGCCGCCCCAACGCCGCGGCCCAATACCCCTTCATCTGCTCAGCCGCCGCGGCATCGGCCAGCTTGTTGTGCTGCACCGTGACCGTCGTCCGCTCCCCCTTGTCGGTTAGGGCAACCTCGACTGACGTGCCATCTTCCCAGGTCAGTCGCAACGATTTGGGCGGCGTGGCTTTGCGCACGGTAAAGGCGGCGTCGGGCAGCCAGCGGGCGCGGGTGGCCTCGTCGGCCCAGGCGTCATAGACGGCCGCGATTGGCGCGGCCACTGTGCGGCTGCGGCTGATCTGGTAGCCGTCGGCCATCTCGTGTTTGGCCCGCAGGCCGCGGCTCTGCTCATAGCCGACGGTCACCTGCTGTTGCCACCAACTGGAGATCTCGGTGTGGGCCTGCAAGTGGGCCACGAGCTGCTTGTGGTTCATCTCGCGCCCGCCGGCGGCGTCGAGCAGAGGCCAGCCACTCGGCCCACGACTTGGCCGGTGGCCCGCATAACCGCTTCATTCGACGTACCCATGATGGCCGCCGGGTCCAGCTCTTCGGTCATCGTTGTTCCTCCCGGATGCAAGGTATAATCATCCCTCTATGCCAATTATAACATGTGGATGGTGTGACGGGGTGGGGGCGTGACGGCCGGCAACGTACTGCTGCTGTCGCTGCTGGCCGCCGCCGCGCCCGTGGCGCTCTACGTCGGGCTGATCTACTGGGCCGACCGCTACGAGAAGGAGCCGTGGTGGCTGCTGTCGGCGGCCTTCCTGTGGGGGGCCATTCCGGCGGCCATTCTAGCCCTGATCTTCAACACCCTACTCAGTATGCCGTTCTATCTGCTGCTCGATAGCGGCCCGGCCGATCTGGTGTCGGGCGGCTTCATCGCTCCCATCATCGAGGAGACGGCCAAGGCGCTCATCCTGTTCCTCATCCTCTTCCTGTGGCGGCACGAACTCGATAGCCCGCTCGACGGCCTTATCTACGGGGCGATGGTCGGCATGGGCTTCGCCATGGTCGAGAACGTGCTCTACTACGTCACGGCCTTTGAGGAGGGTGGTCAGGCGGTGTGGAACGGCACGGTCGTCATGCGCGGCGTCGTCTTCGGCCTCAGCCATGCCCTCTACACGTCGCTGACCGGCCTGGGCATTGCCGCGGCGAAGCTCAGCCCCAGCCGGCCGGTGCGCTGGCTGGCTCCGCTGCTGGGCCTGGGCGCGGCCATCACCCTCCACGCCCTGCACAACGTGGCCATGTTCACCAACTCCCCCCTCGGCCTGCTGGCCGGGCTGACGTTTGACTGGGGCGGCATGACGATAACCGCGGTGATCATTACCCTGGTGCTCTATCAGGAGCGGCAGTGGATGCGGCGCTATCTGGCCGACGAGGTGGCGCTGGGGACGCTGACGGCCGACGAGTACGACCTGGTGCGCTCGGCCGCCGGGCGCAACCGGCGGCGGCTGGGGCTGCTGCTGCGCGAAGGGCCGGACGCCTGGCGGCGCAGCGGACGCCGCTACCGCGAGTGCAGCGAACTGGCCTACTACAAACGCCACCACGCCATCTTCGGCGACGAACGAAGCTTGGCGGCGGCTGAACGGTTGCGGGCATCGCTGGCTGGCCACCCGGCGGGTTCAAACCCGCCGCTGCCACACGAAACCGGCTGAAGCCAGTTCAAACTCAATTGACCTACTGGATACTGGAAACTGCACACTGACCTACTGACCTACTGCACACTGACCTACTGACCACTAACCAGCCCCTCCATCTGCCCCCCATGCACCCAATCATGCTGCACCGCCAGATAGACCAACTCGTGCAGCGACGTGGGGCCGAAGAAGGTGTGTTGCCCCTGGCGCTCCCAGACATCGAGCGGCAGCGGGGTTAGCCGGGCGATGCTTTCGGCGCGGGCGGCAACGAAGTCCGCGGCGGCGGCGCGGCCGTCCTGCGCCTGATAGTTGCGCGTCACGGCCCACTCATCAGCATCGACGCCGGGCAGGAAGGCGCTGTCGTCTTCCAGCAGGGCGTTGAAGCGCGCCTGGTGCACTTCGCGCTCCACGTCGCGCAAGTGGCAGGCGATCTCCGTCAGCGACCACTCCCCCGCGGCCGGGCGATGCGACCAGTCGACCGTCGCGTCGGCCAGCAGGCGGACGACGCGCTCGCCAAAGGCGGCCAGTTCGGCCAGCAGTTCGCCGACGGGCGGCGGGTTGAGCATGGTGCGCGGGGGCAGCATGGCGATCAGGCCGGGCGGCCGAGGCGCTCCAGCCAGCCGCCGGCCACCATCTCGGCCAGCACGTCGAGCGACCCCTGGCCGTTGAGCAGTGTCCGGTCGGGCGGCTCGGCGTCGACCGGGGCGATCCAGAAGGTGTGGAGGCCGACGGCGCCGCCGGGGCGATGTCGTTCTTCCAGTCGTCGCCGACCATCAGGGCGCGGTCGGGCGGGCAGTCGATGGCGGCCAGGATTTCGCGGTAGTAGGCGGGCTGGGGCTTGGCGGCATGCATGTTCTCGTAGGTCGTCACCAGGGCGTAGGGGTACTCGTCCACCGGCACGCCGGCCCAGGCCAGGCGCTGCTCGATGGCTGTGGTGGGGAAGAGCGGGTTGGTGGCGATGACGACGGCCAGCCCGCGGGCGAAGGCGGCGCGCACCAGGTGGACGGCCGCCGGGCGGACCATCGTCGCCTGTTGCAGTTGGACGAACTCCGTCTCGTAGAAGCGGCTGAAGAACGGCTCCAGCTCAACCCGCCGGCCGCCGGTCAGGGACTCGAAGTTGGCCCAGAACACCTCGGGAAATCTGTGTAATCTGTGGTTTCTCATAGATCGCCGAACAGTTCCCGCAGGCCGGGGCGTTCGGCGGCGCACTGGGGGCAGCCGACTTCGGGCTTTTCCACATCGATCAGGTGGCGGCTGCAGAAGGCGCGCACCTCCACGTGGCGGCCGATGCCCAGGATGCCCGGCTTGACCGTGGCCTCCAGCACCAGGTTGGGGTTGCTGTTGGCGGCCAGGATGTCGGGCACGGGGCAGTTGGCGCAGTCCTTGGGCTGCCACTGTGGCGAGCGGGCGTTGGCCTTGATCAGGCGGCACTCCTGCTCCGAACGGCCGCGGAAGAAGTCCTGATAGTAGAAGCGGCACTCTTTGCCGGCGGGGGTTCTCATATTGTTTGTCCGACGTGGTTCTAGCTGTTTCTGAAGCCCATGTCAAGCGCCGCCGCGCCCCTGTCTACCGGCAAACCAGCCGCGATCACGAGCGGTCTTGCGGCGATGACAATTGGCGCAACGAACCACGCACTTGGCCATCTCGTCGGCGATTGTCTCCAGCGAGTAGCGGCCCCCGGCTAACTCTGAGACATCCTTGCGTTTGTCGGCAGCATTCAGATGATCGAACTCCAATACGATGGGATCGCTTTCGCCGCAGTCAACACACGGGTGGGTGAACAAGTACTCCCAGACGAACTGCCGCGCTTCCTGGCGTCGCCGCTCGCGGTTGCGGTAAATGTCGGCCCGATACTCCTCTTTGCGCTTGTTGTAGCTTGCCTGATTGAAGCGCCGCATGCAGTCGCGGCACTGCTTCTGGCGCGTACCGAGGACTTTGTTGTGAAAGGCGAACTCCTCAAGGGGTTTCAGTTGTTGACAGTGGGCGCAACGCTTCTGCTCGTTCACCTGGCCCCCATAAACAAAAGAAGCCCTGCCATTAGCAGGAGCTTCTCGAACGAAATACATCACAAATCCACTCTGTGCGCCTGGAGAGAGTCGAACTCCCGACTTCCACGTTCGTAGCGTGGCGCTCTAGTCCACTGAGCTACAGGCGCGTAACATCACGAAATATACCCCAAACCCGTGCACTTGGCAAGCTTTCGACGTCACCCGATCAAATTTCTTATCCGGCTGAAATCTGTGAGCCGCTAAGACCCGTCAAGCGAATCAGCTCTTCGGAGATCGTCTGGCTAGTCGCGCCGTCCAACACGTAAAGGTTCAACGCCCGGGTAAAGACCACACCGTCCACGGCCAGCCGTATGAGGGTCGCCAGCGTTGGGTCAATGCCGTCCTCAACGGCCGCCCGTTGGCTCTGCTCGAAGCCGCGCCGCAGTTGATCGAGCGTGCGATGATCGGCGGCGACGGCCGCAGCCAGGGCGGGAATCAGGTTGATGTCTTCGTACTGCACGGAGAAGATGGTGCGAATGTAGGCCCGCAGCCAGCGCCCCGGCTGCCCCGGCGCTTCCGCGGCCAGTTCCGCTTCCAGGCGTGAATTGAAGACCTCCGTCACCTGCTCGATCAGGCCGGCCGTCAGCGCTTCCTTGGACGGGAAGTGGTGCAGCACGCCCCCTTTGGTCACGCCCGCCTCGTGGGCGACGGCCTCAATGGTGAAAGCGCCGATGCCCAGGCGAACAATGAGATGGGCCGTGGCCCTCAGCACGGCCTCCCGCGTCTTCATCGCCTCTTCTTTTGTCCGGCGCATGGGCACCTCCAACCGCCGGCAACCGGCCTGGTCGCTGGCCTCAACCCTGGTGACAACAATCACTGCGTGTTGCTTGCCACCTGACACTGCTGGCGCCCTCATCATAACATAGACGTGGCCTATTACTCCACTATTGACGCAGGGGTTTTCAGCAGTCAAGGAGCGCGGAGTCCGCATCCTCAGATGCGGACGGACCAGCGAGGCGCATCTGAGGATGCGCACTCCACGGGCATATCCACGAACGTTCGTGGGTGACTACTGAAAAGACCTGACTATTGTCGGCCGCCCGGTTCAACTCAGACCGCGAATACCTCTTCCGGCTCAACGACCCGTTCGCTGACGCGTGACCGCAGCCCATGCTTGGGGCGCAGCGTGCCCATCAACTCGATCTCCACTGGGTGGCCGGGCAGCACGGCGATGCGGAACTGCTGGGCGATGGTGGCCAGGATCAGCACCGCTTCCATCATCGCCAGCCCATTGCCGATGCAGATGTGGGGCCCGCCGCCAAACGGCAGATAGGCCGGGCGCGGCGGCAATTCGGCTTTGTCCTTCAGCCAGCGTTCGGGCACAAAGGCGTCCGGTTCGTCGTACCAGCGGGGGTCGCGGTGGACGAGCCAGGGGCTGAGCCAGATGGCCGTATCTTTGGCGATATGGTAGCCACGGATCGCCACGTCCTCCAAAGCGACGCGCTGCGTGACCCAGGCGACCGGATAGCAGCGCAGGCTCTCTTTGATGACAGCGTTGGCAAAGCGCAACTGGGGCACGTCGTCGGCCGTCGGCGTCCGCCCGGCCAGCACCTCGTCCACCTCGGCTTCCAACTTGGCGTAGGCGTCGGGGTGGGAGGAGAGCAGATGCCAGGCCCACGACAGCGTCGTGGCCGTGGTCTCGTGGCCGGCTAGATAGAGGGTGCGGATTTCATCCAGCAGTTGCGTGGTGCTCATCGGCTGCCCCTCGTCGTCGCGCGCGGCCATCAGCATGGTCAGCAGGTCGTCGCGGTCGCTGCCTTCGGCGCGGCGCTCGTCGATGATCGCCAGCAGCAGTTCGTTGATGGTGGCCACGCCCTTGACCATCTGCGTGCGCGCCGGGGTGGGGATGAAGCGGGGCAGGAGCATCTCCAGCCCCATGTCGGCGGCGATGCCGCGCATCATGGCGTCGAAGGCCTGGCTGGCCTCGCTGGTGCTGTCGGCCACGTCGGCGTCGAACAGCACTTTCATGATGATGCGTTGCGTCAGCGTCATCATCTCCTGATGTACGTCGCGGACGGCGCCGTCGTACCAGGTGGCCAGCATGTCCCCGGTGTAGTCGACCATCTGATCGGCGTACTGCTTGATCGACTGGTGGTGAAAGGCGGGCGCGGCCAACTTGCGCTGGCGCTTCCAGAAATCCCCCTCGCTAGTAACCAGACCGTTGCCCAGAACCGTGCGCAGGGCGTGGGGGGGCTTGAACTTGCCGAAGGCCTTGCCGGTCTCCAGCAGAACGCGGTCGATGTCTTCGGGGTGGCTGATGAGGACGCTCTTGTTGCCCAGCAGCGAGAACGCCGCCACATCGCCGTACTCCTGCTGGAGACGGCTGATGAATCTGAGCGGGTTGTGGGCAAAATCGGTCATGTTCCCCAGGAAGGGTAGACCGGAAACACCGTCGGGCTGTTTAAGCGTATCTTGGTTACTTGCCATGCTCTTCGCTCCAAACCTCATGATCGTTGACATTTACATACCAAACGTACGGTATGTATTTTATGCGACCAGGCTCGAGTGTCAACCAGGATGAGCCAAGTACTTATATGGGCTGGATGCAGGGGCAAGAGATATTTCGAGCAACGGGGTGGCAAAACGAAAACCAGCAGCAATACTGCTGCTGGTTTTCATCAAACGGAGTGTGTTCTATCCAAGCTGCGGGGAGGATGGGATTCGAACCCATGACCGAGTTTTATCCCGGTAACCGCTTAGCAGGCGGCCCCAATCGACCTCTCTGGCACCTCCCCAGTCATGGGCGAAGCGTGTCGCGCTCGGTTGTCAACAGGCGGAGGGAGAGGGATTCGAACCCCCGGTGAACTTGCGCCCACTGCGGTTTTCAAGACCGCTGCAATCGTCCGCTCTGCCATCCCTCCAGGTTACGCCAGCGAGGGAACGTGGGAGAAGTATAGCATGGAGTGAAGGTCAGGGCAAGCGGGACGAGTGGCGGGTGGCGGGTGGCGGGTGGCGAGTGGCGCCACTCGCCACCCGCCACTCGCCACCCGCCACTCGCCACTCGCCACCCGCCACCCGCCACCCGCCACTCGCTCACATGTAATACACGAGCGTCGACTTAATTGCCTGCCGCAAATTCTCGTCGTTGCTGCGGTTGGCTTTGCGGTCGCCGTACTTCAGCATCAGCGAGCGCGGCTGGTCGCGCACCTGGTCGGCGGGCACAACCGGGTCGAGGATGAGGTAGTCGCCGCCGTCGGGCGTGCGCTTGACGATGATGACCCAGTGCTGCTCGATGTTGGAGTTGTAGAGGCCGTCGTTGGGCCGCGTGTCCACCTGGGCCAGGACGATGGCCCCGGCAGCCAGATTGCGGTCAATGCGCGCCAGTTGGTCTTCGGCGTCGTAGGTCGTTGAGTCGAGCACCGGCGACTCGAAGGTGCGCTTGTTGTTGCCCTGCCGCAAGCCCTTCAGGACGAAGGTCGGCCCGATGAACTGGATGTTGCCGCCGCGGAAGCCGTTGTCGCCCTCTGTCTTCAGGCGGTCGTTGAGTTCCAGCGGATTGAGGCGGTGGCCGTAGGCGGTCAGGGCCATGGCCATGCAACTCATCAGACAGCCCCACGACTCGATGCGCTGCTGGCCGTGGCCGACGGCCGTCTTGGCCCAACGCGCGTCGAGTTGGGAGTACCAGGCCGACGGATCGTTGAGCAGCCGGCTGAGAGGCGTGCCGCCGGTCGGTTGGCCGTCCACCGCGTTGCCGCCGGGCGTGGCCACGATCTTGGCCCAGATGGGGTCGCCGAAGAACGCGCCGCGGTCGTCTTGCAAGCGCCACAGGCTGTTGTAGGGCGTCGGCGCGCCGTTCTGCGCTGCCGGGGCGCTCATGGGCACAGAGAGGATGACCTCGTCGCCCGGCGCGGCCTCGGGCACGATGTGGGCCGATACGCCGCGGGCCATCTGCACGTCCCCCTGGACGAAGACCAGCCGGAAGCCGCTGCCCCAATGGCGCTCGCCGCTGTTGCGCACGGCCCACTGCTTGTGGAAGTCCGTCCCGGCCACGGTCGGCGAGCCGTCGGGCACCGTCTGATCGCGCAGGAAGGTCATGCCCGCGCGCCGGGCGGTCGGCGGCGGCGGGGCGGGAATGACGGTGATCTCGGCGTAGAGGTGGCCGAAGGCGACGTCGTCGGCGTCGCGCAGTTGCCAACGGCTGCGATAGGCGCGGCCGAACTGCGCCGGCGCGGTCAAGGTCAGGGCGATCTCCGTCTCCACGTGCGGCGGGACGGGCATCTGCGAGGCCACGGCGGCCAGGTCTAAGGAGGTCTGGGCCATCATCGGGTCACTGTTGGCCCCGTCGGGGACGTAGACCAGGCGGAAGCCCGGCCCCCAGGTCGTCGCCCCGCCGTTGCGGAAGCGCCAGCGGTTGGTGAAGGTCGTCCCGGCGGGCACGGCGTTGTGGTTGGCCAGCGTGGTGGCAAAGGAGACGAAGTCGGCCTTGGACTGATTGAGTGCCTCCAGCCCGGCCAGCGACTCCAGCCCCTCCGGGATCTCCTTGCCGCGGGCGATCATGTGGCGGAAAGCGTCGAAGATGTCGGCCTTGGGCTGGCCCTCGGCGGTCAGGATGCCGGAGTTGCGCATCCGATCCGTCCAGGCGAACCAGATGAGCACCGGCACGGTTCCGGCGTAGTTGTCGACGAGTTCGTCCACGACCTCGCGCACGTAGATGCCGATGTTGCGATAGTGCTCCGGGCCGATGTGGCTGTCGGCGGCCACGCCGACCTCGGTGATCCAGATTGGCTTGTCGGGGAAGGCGTCGCGGAAGCGGTCGAGCGAGTCGCTCAGCTTGCCGATGGAGCCGAAGTTGAACATGACGGTGCGCACGAAGCGGCCGTAGGGGTGAATGGCCAGCGCGTCCACCGGCAGCCGGCCGCCCAGCCGGGCCTGCACGGCGCGGGTGTAGCGGATGCCGTTCTCCGGGCCGGTGTTCAGCCCGCCAAAGATGACCACCGCGCCGGGGTGGGCGCGACGGATGGCCTCCTGCGCCCGGTCGAGGACGATGGCGTAGTTCTCCGGGGCAATGCCGATGGCCGACTTGTTGTCCGGGCCGCTATCCTGCTCGTTGAAGATCTGGTAGGCCACGCAGTCGCCGAACTCGGCGCAGGCGGCGGCGACCCGGCCGCACGCCTTGGCGAACGTCTCGGCGTACTGCTCCCAGCCGCCGTTGTCCCACGGCGCGTTGCCCCACTCGGTATCCTGGTGAAGGATGATCAGCGACTTGATGCCCGCCGCGGCGTAGGTCTGAATCCATCCCCGGTAGCGGCGCTGGTAGGCCTCCTCCGGGCTGAGGTTGAGGCGCGAGGCAAAGAAGACGAAGCGCACCCAGCCCAGCCCGGCCAGCCGGTCGGCGTCCAGGCCGTGGACTTCGGGGTTGACGTTCATGCCGAACTGGACGGGGGCGGCCGCCGGCTGGGGCCGCAGCGGTTCGGCCGTGCCGACGACGCTGATGCGCAGCCAGCGCACGCCGCCGAACGCCTCGCCCGCGCCACTCTCCAGTTGCCAGTGCAGGGCGTAGACCCCCGGCGCGGTCGGCGCGACCAGGTCGAGGCGGATTTCCACCGTCTCGCCCGGGGCCACGCGCTCGCGGCCCGCCAGTTGCCGCAGGGTGCTGATCGGCTTGGCCCCCAGGCGGTCGCGCGGCGCGTCGGCCGTCTCCGGCAGCGAGCGGTCGAGGATGGTCACGCGGAAGTCGCCATCCCAGGCGCGGTTGCCGCTGTTGCGCAGCGTCCAGACGCCGCTGAACTGGCGGCCGGGCTGGAGGTTGTTGAAGTCGCCGGCGGTGTTGGTAAAGCTGAGCACGTCGTAGCGCAACGTTGCCGCCTCGGCCACGGCGACGACGACCGCCCGCAGCCAGCGGACGGGGCCGAAGCGCGCGCCGTCGGGCGCGGCCAGTTGCCAGTTGGTGGCGTAGGTTCCGACCGGGGCCGGGGCGTGGAAGGTCAACGTCAGGGCCACCGTCTCGCCCGGCCGGACGGGCGACGCGCCCAACTCGGCCAGGGTGTAGCCGTTGGCCGCGCCCAGCGTCGAGCGGGCGTTGGCCGTCGTTTCCGGGTGGGGCGTGTCGGCGTAGACCAGGCGGTAGTCGCCGCCCCACGTGCTCTGGCCGCTGTTGCGGAAGGTCCACGTGGCGCGGAAAGACGCGCCGGCCGGCACGCGGTCGAGGTCGGTGTCGGCGGCAAAGCCGGCAGCCTCGGCGGTGTTGGCCGGTGGGGCGACCGGAGCAACGGGCGGGATTGGGGCAATGGGGGTGACGGGGGCGATGGGGGTGGGCGTGTCGGGCATGGGGCGAGCCTCCTTGGGGGCCGGCGTCTCAAGCACGGGTTGGTCTTTCTTGTCGCGTTCGGCGCTGATGTAGCGCAAGATGTGGTCTTCGGCGGCCGTCCCGGCGATGTCCCACTTGGCCCAGATGCCGACCGAGCCGACGGTGAAGATCATTGCCCCGCGGATAAACGGGTCTTGCCGCAGGCGCTGGTCGTACCACTGGAGCATCCGGGCGTAGGTCTCGTCGGGGTTGAGGCCGCGCTCGCTCCAATAGGCGCGCTGCTCCGTCCACGTGCCGACGCCGCCGCCGGCCGGGGTGACGGTCTCGACGCTGTCGCAGCCGCACTCGGTGATGAGCAGCGGCGTGTCGGCCAGGCCGGCCGGGCGCAGGTAGGTGTCGTAGATGAGCCGGTAGCGCAGAGCGACGTAGCCGTAGGGGTAGGACTCGTCGGGCTGGCCGGCGGCGTCGCGGCGGCCGTGCCAGCGGCGCAGCGGCGCGCGCTGGGCGTCGATCTGCTTCCAGCCCACGCCCAGGTCGGCCTCGTAGCCCATGTACTCATGCAGGGCCAGATAGTGGCCGTGGGCGCGGGCGTGGCGAATGGCCGGCAGCAGGTGGGGCCAGACGTCGGCCGCGTCGCCGGGGCGAATGTCGGGCGTGCCCACGGCGAAGCAGAAGTTGGCCCGGCGGCGGCCGATGGCCTCGTAGAGGCCCATCATGGCGATGCAGTAGTCGGCGTACCAGCGCGCCTCGTCGGGGTTGTCGGGCACGACTTCGTTGTCGTCCTCCCAGACGTCGATGCGCGGGTTGACTAGGTAGCGGTCGACGCGCGGCTTGTTGCCGCCGACAAAGATGGTGCGCTGGACGTTGAAGCGGTGGGCGGCGACCTCGGCCGGGCGACCGCCGCCGTTCATGTACGCCTTCCAGTCGGTCAGGTTCAGACGGTCTTCGCGCTGGTCGAGCTTGCCGACGACCAGCGGGCCGGGCGGTATCTGGCCGCTGGCTCCCAGGCTGGTGGGGTCGAACTTGAAGACGCGCGCGCCGGCCTCCACCCAACGGGGCAGTCCGGGCGTACCGATGAAGTGGGGGCCGAGTTTGCTGGGCATGACTGCACCTCCAGTTAGCAACTTGGTTGGCCCGATGCCGGCTATGATGAGAGAACGCGTGTGAGCATTCTAGAGAAAAGGATGGGCGATGTCAATCATCAGGTCAGCAACCTCCAACCACTGCTCCTGTGCCACGGGCAGCACCCCGGCGCGGAACCGGCCGCGCGGTGTCAGCACGAGGTACTGATTGTCGAGCCAGCAGACGAAGCCCAGCGGGCCGCGTGGGGCGGCGGGCGTGGTCAGGACGGTCGCGCCGTCGACCCGGAAGCGGCAGCCGTCATGCCGCCACGCCAGCCGGTAGTCGTGCCAATCACGCAGATCGACGGCCAGCGGCGCGGCAGCGATGCTCAGGCGGCGGCGGACGGCCGGCCACAGGCGGCGGCGCAGCGGCGCGAACTGGTTGAGCAGCAGGATGGGCGGGGCCAGAGGGATCATCGCCAGGGCGCGGGGCGTGGTGGCGTCGATCGTCGCCGCGAACCAGCCGTGGCCCGGCTCCGGCGCGAAGGGCAGGTCATTGGGGGGCGAGGCGAAGAAGAACCAGGCCGCGGCCGGCAGCGCCGGGCGGCGCGTCGTCGGGTCGCCATAGGGCGCGTTCCAGAAGCCGAAGCCGGCCGTGCCGCGCAGTTCATTGGCCGGGTGGGAGAAGCGGGCGCGCAACGACAGGGCCACGCCTGGCCGGTGGGCGAAGCGGGGCGCGCCGGGCGGGCGTGGGCTGCCGTAGTCGTCGATCTGGGCGTCGGCGTAGCCGCTGACCCCGGCCGGCAGGGTGAAGCGTAGCCCGCCAACGGTAGCGACCCGCCCGCCGCCTATCGCCAGCGCCCGCCGGTCGGGCGCGTCGGGAACGTTTTGAGGCAAGTGAGCCATGAGCTATAATAACGGAGTTGTCGGCGCATTCCCACGAACGCGCCGGCCAGCAGAGGAGCATCGCGCATGGAAATCACCTGGTATGGCATGAGTTGCTTCCGCATCACGGAACGCAAGCTGGCCACAATTGTCACCGACCCCTTCGCGCCGGCCATCGGGCTGAGCGAGTTGAAGCTGAAGTCCGACGTCGTCACCATCAGCCACGACGCCCCCGGCCACAACTACCTCCACGGCGTCAGCGGCCATGAGCACCGGCTCGACGGCCCCGGCGAGTACGAGATCGGCGGCGTCTTCATCACCGGCATCGCCACGCCCAGCAAGACGGGCAAGTTCAACAACATCGTCTACCTGTTCAACTACAACGGCCTGACCATCGCCCATCTGGGCGACATCGGCGACGTGCCGTCGCAGAAGCAGATCGAAGACCTGGAACTGGTCAACGTGCTGCTGGTTCCCGTCGGCGCGGGCAGCAGCCTCAACGCCGCCGGGGCGGCCGAACTGGTGTCGATGCTGGAGCCGAACATCATCGTGCCCATGCACTACCAGTTGCCCGGCCTGACCACCCCGCTGGAGCCGCTGGACAAGTTCCTGAAGGAGATGGGCGTCAGCGAAGCCAAACGCGAGGCCAGTCTCAAGCTGACCAACGCCGACAGCCTGCCGCAGGAGACAGAAGTCATCATTTTGGCGCACAAGGAGCAAATGCCGGCCGGTTAGCCCCGGACAGCGGCGCGGAGTTGGCTATGTCTGCAAAGGTGATCATGCGCTGGAACGTGCGCCAGGAGATGGAGTCGGAGTACTTCGAGTTCCTGGTGCATGAACTCATCCCATCCATGAACAAGCTGGGCATCAACGACATCCAGGTATGGTACACGGCCTACGGCACGTGCGAACAGAAGATGGCCGAAGGGGTGATGGACTCCACCGACGACATGTTGCGCGTCGTGCAGACGGATGAGTGGACGGAACTGACGGACAAGCTCCAGGGGTTCGTGCTGGATTATAGCCAGAAGGTGATCACCGGGACGCGAGGATTCCAGATCTGATCGCCTGAGGTAGCAAAGACCTGACAGGTGGGCGGCCATTGGTCTCATAGCCGATATGAGCCTGATTGGCCGCCCACCTGTCAGCTCTTACTTCATGACTCGGCCGGCGCGGACGAACTCTGGGTCGCCGCGCTGCTGCCGGCCTCGGACTTGGCGTCGCCTTCGGACGTGGAACTGCTGTCCGACGAAGCGCCGCCCTCTTTGCCGTCCTTGCTCTTCGACTTGGTGCTCTTGCCGTTAGCGCCGCTCGAGCGGTTGTCGGTCACGTAGAAGCCACTACCCTTGAAGACCACGCCCACGGAAGTGACCACGCGCCGCACCGGCCCGCCGCATACCGGGCACTCGGTCAGCGGATCATCCACCATGCGCTGCCGCGCCTGGAATTCGTGGCCGTTTTCGTTGCATCGATAGGTATACAATGGCATCTGTCGTAACCTCGGTCGCGCCGGGGGCGCACCTTGTCAATCAGTAATTCTAGCCGCTAAAGGCGATTGTGACAAACCACCTGATATTGTAGTCGCGGCGCGTTAGTTTCGGGTTAGCGGCCCGACGGTGGTAGGGGCGGGTCTGAGACCCGCCCCTACGCATCGATATGGGCCATGGCAGGGGCGGGTCTCAGACCCGCCCCTGCAAAATGCGTGGCAGCAGAAAACTGACCTGCGCGCCCCCCTCGGCCCGGTTCTCGGCCCAGATGCGCCCGCCGTGGGCCTCCACAATGCCGCGGGCGATGGCCAGCCCCAATCCCGCCCCGCCCGTGGCCCGACTGCGCGCCGCCTCGCCGCGATAGAACTGCTCGAAGCCATGCGCCAGATCGGCCGGGCTGAAGCCGGGGCCAGTGTCGGCGACAACGAAGACGACGCCTTCCGGCGCAACGTCCGCGCCGACAGTGACCCGGCCGCCGGGCGGCGTGTGGCGCAGGGCGTTACCGACCAGGTTGCCCAGCACGCGCTCGATCTTGCCCGGCTGGGCGGCCACGGCGGGCAGGCCGGCCGCGACTTCACCCGCCAAGGTCACACCGCGCTGCTCGGCCAGGGGCGCGAACCGCTCCAGGCAATCGGCCACCAGGTCGGCCGGGGCGTGCGGCTGGCGCGCCGCCGCCGGCCCGCCGGCGTCCAATTGGGCCAACTCGAACAGGTCATCGAGCAGGCTATCGAGGGCCATCACGTCAGTGCGCATGGCGGCCACGTAGCGCCGCGCCTCGGCCGGGTCACTCACCAGCCCGTCGTGCAGCGCCTCGACGCGGACGCGGATGGCCGTCAGCGGCGTGCGCAGGTCGTGGGAAGTCCAGGCGACGAGGTTGCGGCGCAACGACTCCGCCTCGCGCCGGCGGTCGGCCGCGGCCTGAAGTTGGTCGGCCATGGCGTTGAACGACTGGCCCAGGCGGGCCACCTCGTCGCGCCCGGCGACGGGCACGCGCGCCGCCACATCGCCGGCCGCCAGGCGGTCGGCGGCGGCGGTCGTCTGGTGCAGCCCTTCGGTCAGCCCGGCAGCCACAAACAGACCGTAGGCGGTGGCGACGATGGCCGCGAAGAGCAGCAGGACGCCGCTGAGGGCCAGGTCGTGGGCATTGAAGAACATCTGCCGCTGGAGCAGCCACACCGGCAGTAGCGTCACCAGCCCCGCCCACAGGTAGGTCGCCATCAGCGTGACCATCAGCGACGACGAGCGCACCCAGCCGCGCCGGTAGAGCAGGTAGCCCAGCCCCACGGCCAGGACGCTGGCCACGCCCAACGTCGCCGCCAGCAGGGCCAGATCGCCCGGCCCCGGGGCCATGAGGCCGTAGAAAAGGGCCGTGGCCACGACCAGGGCCAGGGCCACGCCGATGAGCAGGATGCGCCACGGGGCGCGGCCGAACCAACCGGCGACGGCCCGGCGCGGCATGGCGTTTGAGTCGTTCATTCCCCCTCCGGATCGAACTTATAGCCGACGCCCCACACCGTTTGCAGCCAGGCCGGTTTGGCCGGGTCGCGCTCGATCTTCTCCCGCAGGCGGCGGATGTGGACGGTGACGGTCGATGGATCGAGGTAGTCGGCGTAGCCCCAGACCTCGGCCAGCAGCTTGTCGCGCCGGAAGACCTGCCGTGGGTGGGCGGCCAGGAACCACAACAGGTTAAACTCGGTCGCCGTCAGTTCCACCGGCCGGCCGCGCAACGTGACTTCGCGCGCGCCGGGGTCGAGGCGCAGCTCGCCGTGGATGATGGGCGCGTCGCTCTGGCCGAGGGCCGGGGCCGCCGCCCGGCGCAGCACGGCGCGCACCCGCGACACCAGTTCGGCCGGCGAAAAGGGTTTGGTCACGTAGTCGTCGGCCCCCAGGTCCAGCCCAGCGATGCGATCCACCTCCTGCCCGCGGGCCGTCAGCAGGATGACCGGCACGTTGCCGGCCGGGTTCTGGCGCAGCCGGCGCAGGATGCTCAGGCCGTCGATATGGGGCAGCATCACGTCGAGGATGACCAGCGCCGGGCGCTCGCCACTCAGCGCCAGCAGCGCCTCGGCCCCGTCGCGGGCCGTGCGCACGTGGAAGCCCTCGCGTTGCAAGTAGAGGGCGACGACTTCGACGACGGAAGGCTCGTCGTCAACGATGAGGATAGTGTCGGGTTCGGGCGTGGGCGGGCTGCTCATGCCCCGTAGTGTGCCGTTTGTAGCGCGGGTTGGCAACCCGCCCTACAAAATCAGCATCGCGTCGCCGAACGAGTAGAAGCGATAGCGCTCGGCCACGGCGGCGCGGTAGGCGGCCAGCACCGCCTCGCGCCCGGCGAAGGCCGACACCAGCATCAGCAGGCTGGAGCGGGGCAAGTGGAAGTTGGTCAGCAGCGCGGCCACAGCGCGGAAGCGGTAGCCGGGGTAGATGAACAGGTCGGTCGGCCCCTCGAAGGCGGCCACCGGCCGCCAGGGGCAGATGTTGCTCGTCTCCCCGGCGGCGTCGCGGGCGCTGATGGTTTGCAGGCTGCCGGTGATGCCCGCCGAGCGCAGGGCGGCCGTCTCCAGCACGCGGGCCGTCGTCGTGCCCACGGCGACGATGCGCCCGCCGGCCAGGTGAGCTTCGTTGATGCGCTGCGCCGCGTCGGCCGACAGGCGCGCCCACTCGCTGTGGATGACGTGGTCGCCCACCGCCTCGACGGCCACCGGCTTGAACGTGTCCAGCCCGACGTGGAGCGTCACCGTCTCGAACAGCACGCCGCGCTGGCGCAGGGCCAGTAGCAGGTCGGGCGTGAAGTGCAGCCCGGCCGTCGGCGCGGCGGCCGAGCCGGCCGGGCGGGCGTAGACGGTCTGATAGCGCTCCGGGTCGTCGAGCGTCTCGTGGATGTAGGGCGGCAGAGGGGTGTAGCCGAGAGCCTCGATCCACGTCTCGACCGGGGCGCTGAAGCGCAGCAGCCGTTGCGCCTCCGGGCCGGTGGCGACGACCGTGGCCGTGACGCCGGCCGGCTGCCCGGCGTGGTCGAGCACGGCCAGCGTCAGCCCCTCGGCCACGCCGCGCCCGCCGACCAGCGCCGCCCACGTGTCTTCGCCGCGCCGCTCCAGCAGCAGCAGTTCGACTCGTCCGCCGGTCGGCTTGCGGGCGAAGAGGCGGGCCGGCAGCACGCGCGTGTCGTTGGCGACGAGGATGTCGCCGGGGCGCAGGAAGTCGCCCAGGTCGCGGAAGTGGCGGTGGGCCACGCTCCCGCTGGCGCGGTCGAGGTGCAGCAGGCGGCTGGCGTCGCGCGGCTCGACCGGCCGCTGGGCGATGAGCGCTTCCGGCAGGTCGTAGTCGTAGTCGGTGACGCGGTCGCCGGGGCTAGTCAGCATGGGGCGCGTCGCTGCGGGGCGCGGCGGCCAGTTGCAGCCGCATCTTGTCCAGATAGGCTTGCTCCAGGTCGATGCCGGTGTCGTTGGCCAGCTTCAGCAAGTGGGCCAGCAGGTCGGCCAGCTCCTCGCGCAGCGCCGGGCGGTGGGCGGCGATGGCCTCGTCGAGGGCCACGGCCGCGCCGCCGGCCGACGGCCGACGGCTGTCGGCGGTCACACGCCGCAGGGCCGTGGCCAGTTCGCCCACCTCTTCCACCAGCAGCAAGTAATGGATCCAGCGGATTGACGGCCGCGCCGTTGGTCGCTTCGCGCTCGCGGTGGAACTGCTGGAAGGCGGCCACGCGCCCCTGTTGCAGCGCCCGCAGTTGGGTCTCCGGCGCGCCGGCCGGGGCGGCCTTCTCCAGCGCCGCGGCGATCATCTCGACCACGCGGTCGAGGTCTTCGGTGCGCGAAAGGTAGTCCAGGTCGTTGGTGTCGATGGTCAGGACGGGAATGTCGGTCAGGCGCGACAGCCAGGCGTCGTAGGCGGCGGCCAACTCGCGGATATAGTCGGGATCCATGTCGCGCTCGAAGGGCCGGTCGCGCAGGGCGATGCGGCGCATGAGCACGTCGTGGTCGGCGCGCAGGTAGACGATCAGGTCGGGGCGGGGGATCTTCTCGCCCAGCGCGGCGTGGACGCGGCCGTACATGGCCAGTTCGTCGTCCTTCAGGTTCAGCCAGGCGAACAGCTCATCCTTGGCGAAGGTGTAGTCGGAGATGAGCGCGCCGCGCCGCAGGGCGGCGGGGATGGCCTGGTACTGCTGGTGATAGCGGCTGAGCAGGAAGAAGATCTGCGTCTGGAAGGCGTAGCGCTCCCGGTCGCCGTAGAACTTGGGCAGGAACGGGTTGTCTTCGACCACTTCCAGCAGGATGCTGGCGTCGTAGCGCGGTTGCAGCAGGCGGGTCAGCGTCGTCTTGCCGACGCCGATGACGCCCTCGATGGCGATGTACTTGTTGTTCATGATCTTACGGCGCGAACTCGGCGCGCAGCATGTCGACCTGGTAGGGCTTGTCGGCGTCCATGGCCAGTTCGGCCGGGCCGCCGAGCACGACCTTGGCCGGCGCGCCGAGGATGCGGCCGGCCACGGCCTCGATGTCGGCGAACGTCACCCGCCGGAACAGGAACTTCAACAGGAACGGCAGCCCGACGATGCGGGCGATGCGCCACGGCTGTTTGCGCGCCCCGGTGAGCATCTCGATCAACGCCCGGTTGCGCTCGGCCACCTCGGGATGGACGACGATCATATCGCCGCCGGCCACTTCCATGTCGTTCAGCTTGGAGTAGGTGCGGTTGGAGTTGGGGAAGCGACTCTCCAGCGTCTCGCGGCTGACGAAGTTGTAGTAGATGGCCTTGTCCCACGGCCGGCAGGCGTCGATGAAGGCGTCGACGATGGCCGGGGTGATGGCCGGGATGTCGGCCGAGCAGCCGAGGATGGCCGCCGCGTCGGGCCGGTGGGCCTGAAACCAGGCGCAGCCGGCCAGCATATTGCCGACCATGCTGCCCTGGTCGGGCAGGAACTCGACCGGCCGGGCGAAGCGCAGGCCGGCCGTCGCCGCCGCGTCGAGGCCGACGACGAGCACGTCCTCCACCTGGCGCGACGCTTGCAGCGCGCCGACGACCCGCTCCAGCATCGTCCGCCCGCCCATGTCGATGAGCGCCTTGGGCCGGCCGTGGGTGTATGGATACAGTGCGTCCTCCGGCCGGACGGTGCCGCCGGCGATGATCAAACAGTGCATGAGTCGTCTCCCCTCTGTGTCGTTGTTGGCCTCCAATTGTAGCGGGGAAGGGGGAAATGAGAAATTAGGAATTAGGAATTAGGAATGAAGAGGGTTGTTCAAGTCTTCTCTTCATTCCTAATTCGTAATTCCTAATTCCTAATTGTCATAGGCATTAGCACTTCAAACGCCGGTTCAACCTCTGACAGCGACTCATAGGCTGCCAGAGCATCAATGCGGCCCCAGCCGTAGACGTTGTTGGGCACGCTGGTCGGGGTGTCGCCGCCGCAGCCTTCATCGGACGTTAAATGCAGCGCCGTCTGGGTGATGGCCGTCTCCAGCGCGTCCACGTCACCGGCCAGTGATGGCTCGGCCGAGATGAGCAGGGCGACCAGCCCGGCCACGTGCGGCGCGGCCATGCTCGTGCCGCTAAGCGAGGCATAGCCGCCCGGATAGCTGGACTCGACGCCGGTGCCGGGGGCGACAATATCCGGCTTGCGCCGCGCGCTGCCATCGGCCAGCACTGGGCCACGGCTGCTGAAGCCGGCGATGTTGTCCTCCTCATTCGTCGCGCCAACGGTGAAGGACGCATCATAGATCGCCGCCGGGTTCTCGACCGAGCCGCAACTGCTGCCGGTATTGCCGGCCGAGTGGACGGTGACGATGCCCGCGGCACGCACCGCTTCGACCACAGCCAGGAGCACGTCATCGGCCGTGCAGCCCTCGACTTCCAGACAGGACCAGGAGTTATTGATGACGTGCGGCGCGCGGGCCGGATCGCCGTCGGTCATGGGGTTGCCGCCGATGGGATAGGGGGCGATGAACCACTCGTAACACTCGGTATAGGTGGCCGGCGTGCCCCAGCCCTGTTCCATGTTGCGGCAGCCGATCCAGCGCGCGCCGGGGGCCATGCCGATCTGGCGGGTGGCGGTCTCGCCGACCATCGTGCCCATGGTGTGCGTACCATGCCCCTGGTCGTCGCAGGGCACGGCCGAGTTGAAGCCACAGGGGTTGCCGGAGCCGGTGTGGGGGTCGTTCTTGTGGATGGCGTCGTGCCAGTTGTAGTCGTGGTCGGCGGTGCTGCCGTCCCAGCCGCGATACTGCGCCTGCAGCGCCTCATGCTCCCAGTCGTAGCCGGTGTCCTGGCCGCCGATGACGACCCCCTGGCCGGTGACGCCGGCGGCCCAGACTTGCGGCGCGTTGACGAGTTCGATGTTCCACTCGATGCCTTCGCGCGCGGCGCGTGGCGCGGCCACCGCCGGTCCGGGCAGGGCCACACGCTGGGCGGTGTTCGCATAGACGTAGGACACCTCCGGCCGGGCGGCCAGCGTTTGCACCAGGCCGCGGTCGCCGCGCACCCAGATCATATTAGTCACCCAATAGGCGCGGTAGGTTGCGCCGCGGGCATCGAGCAGGGCGCGCAGGGGGGCCTGGGTGCGCGCGGCGACGGCGGTCAGCGTCGCGTAGACGTACTGCCCACGGGCGACCTTGTCGCCCAGCCGCGCCGCGCCGCTCAGGTCGCCCTGCGCGTCGAGGACGACGAGGAACTCGGCCGTCGCGCCGCCAGCCGTCTCGGCCAACAGCGCCGGGTCGGCCTTGGACATCCAGGCCGCCGTGGCGTTGGCCTTTGCCGCCCCGACCGCCAGCAGAGTCGCCAGGATCAGAGCCAGAAAGAGGAGTAGCTTTTTCATAGTATTCCGTGGTCATTGGTGGTTGGTCGTTGGTGGGCGACCAACGACCAACCACCAACGACCCCTTCTACTTACGCCGATCAAACTGATCGGCCGTCGGCTCTGCTCAGCAGAACCAGTCTTCGGTCAGGCGCGGTGGGGCGGGGTGGGCGTGAGTGCGCGGTGGAGTGACGGGGGCGCGCCGGCCGGCCAGGCCATAGGCCAGGCGCTCGATGGCGGCGAAGGCGGTGTCGGCGTCGCCGCCCGCCTCGGCGATGGCGGCCACGCGCCGCTGCAACTCGTCCACGCAGGGGTCGGGGTTGCGCCACTGCCAGGTGAAGTTAGCCGCGTCGAGCGGGCCAAGCCAGTCGGCCGCGTCCGGCTCGCTCAGCAGGGCGCTGCCCGGCGGCACGAGCAGGCGGATGGAAAGCTGCACGGCCGGGACGTGGGCCATGAGGTCGCGGCGGCGAATCCAGGCCAACAGCGCCAGGTAGTCGTCGAGCGTCGTCCAGGGGGTGAAGGGCAGCCAGGTGGGTTGGACGGGCAGGCCCGCGCCGGCCAGCACGGCCAGGGCGTCGTCGAGGTCGGCCGCGGTGTGCCCTTTGCCCAGGCGCGTCAGCACCGTGTCCGACACGCTCTCGAAGGCGGAGATGACGAAGCTGGCCCCCAGCGCGCGCAGTTCCGGGAAGAGGGCGCGGTGCTGCTGGATGTGTTCGACCTTGGTGGTGAAGTCGAACGTCAGGCGCGGGAATTCGGCGTGCAGGGCGCGGGCGATCTTCAGGGCGTGGCCGGGGCCGTTGAGGAAGTCGGGGTCGCCGAAGGTGATGTGCTCCGCCCCGGCGGCCACCTGCTGGCGCACGTCGGCCAGCACCGTCTCGGCCGGGACGACGAAGAAGCGCCCGCCATAGACGGGCACGACCGGGCAGTGGCGGCAGGTATGCAGGCAGCCGCGGCTGGCCTCGACGTAGCCGGCCAGCCGCGCCACGCCGCCGTCCACGTAGCGGGCGTAGCGGTCGAGCGATGGCAGGCCGGCGCGGTCGGGTGTGGGCAAAGAGAGGCGGGTCAGGATGGGGCGGGGTCGTTGGTCTTTAGTCCCCTGGCCCTTTGGGAGAGGGCTGCTTGTCCCCCCGCCCCTTGGGAGAGGGTTAGGGAGAGGGCTTCTTATCCCCTCGCCCTGTGGGAGAGGGTTAGGGAGAGGGTCTAGAACACTGCCCTCCCCTCCCCAAGGGGGGGGGACTGGCCACCCGCCACTCGCCACCCGCCACCCGCCACCCACGCGGCCAACTCCTCCTCGACCTCCCCGGCCAATACCGAATCGGCCACCGTCGCCAGCAGGTAGTCGGCGTTGAGCCAGGCGTAGAGGCCGTAGAAGCAGATGTGGGCGTCGGGATTGAGGGCGCGCACGTCCTGGGCGGCGCGCACACCCAGGCGCAGCGCCGTGTGCATGGGCACGCTGATGGCGACGAAGCGGGCGCGGGCCGCCGCGTCGCGCGGGAAGGGAGTCGACGGCCAGGTCAACGGCCGTAACGCCGACGCCCGCCCGCCGCAAGACGGCCGCCGGCCAGGCCAGGCTCAGCGGTTGGTGGCCCAGTTCATAGCAGGCCAGCAGCAGGACGTCGTCGGGCGCGGCGACCATGCTTACTTGCGGGCCGGGCCGCCCTTGCCCCCGGCCACCGGCGCCTCGGCCGCTTCGGGCCGCCCCTCCTCGAATAGAAAGGACTCCATCTGCTCGAACAGGAACTCCTGCGAGCGCGGGTCGGCCATATTCAGCCCGTAGTGGTTGATGATCAGCCGCGCCTGGTCTTGCCACAGGCTGTAGGCGTACTTGGAAATCTCGTCATAGACGCGCTGCCCCAGCTTGCCGGGGAAGGGCGGCCTTTCGAGCGCCGGCAACTCCGCGCCCAACTTGGCGCACTGCACCACGGTCAACGTCTTCGTCTCGCGGGCCATATTTCACCTCATGGTGCCTGGCACTTTCTGAAGTGCCTCGCACCTTCTTCTCCAGCCTATAATAAGTCGTTACGGTTGATGTCGCAAACAGGGCGGGTGGCGGAGCCCGCATCTGAGGATGCGGACTCCGCCACCCGCCCCTCTTCATCCCTAATTCGTAATTCCCAATTCCTAATTCTATAATTCTCCTCATGCGCCTCCTCTTCTTTGGCCTGCCGGCGGGGGTGTCGGCCGTGGTATTGCGCGGACTGCTGGATGATGGGCGCGACGTGGCCGGGGTGGTTGTGCCGGCGGCGGCCGTGCCCCACCTGTTGCCCAATCTCGCGCCGCCCGTGGCGCACCTATCCCCGCCTGCCATCCCAACTCTGTCATTGGGCGAACCGACCGACCTGTTGGCCCTGACCTGGTCGCGCGGCTTGCCCGTGCTGGCCGTGGCCGACTTCGACCACCCCGACGCCCTGGCCGCACTGCGCGCCTTCGCGCCCGACGTGGCCGTGGTGGCCTGCTTCACCCGCCGCATCCCGCCGGCGGCGCTGGCTGTGCCCCGGCTGGGCTTCCTCAACCTGCACCCATCGCTGCTGCCGCTCTATCGCGGGCCGCAGCCGCTCTTCCGGCAACTGCGCGACGGCTCGCCGACGGGGACGACCGTCCACTTCATGGATGAGGGGCTGGACACGGGCGACATCGCCGCCCAGACGACCGTACCCTTACCCGACGGCCTCAGCGGCCCGGAAGCGGAGCGAACGCTGGCCCTGGCCGGGCTGGGACTGTTGCGCGGCGTGCTGGACGAGTTGGGCGCGGGCGTCGTCAGCCGGCAGCCGCAAGGGTCAGGTGGCAGCACCCAGCCCGCGCCGACTGACGCTGACTTCGCCCTCTCGACCGGCTGGACGGCGCGGCGGGCGTTCAACTTCATGCGCGGCACGGCCGATTGGGGGCGACCCTACGCGATTGAGGTCAACGGGCGGACGGAGTGGCTGGCCGCGGCCGAAGAGTGGCACGATGCTCAACTGGATCGGCCGAGCGTGCGGCATGGGCGGCACATTGTGATCCGGTTTGCGGCGGGGGTATTGTATGCTGTACTGGCGGCTTCACAATCGAGTACAATGGCGGCTAAGACGCTCGACTGAGGTGAGACGATGTTGACTATTTACCGCGCCAAGGCTGATGAACTGGACGAATCGTTGATCGAGGCGCTCAAGACGCTATTTGCCGGCCGCGAGTTGGACATTATCGTCCGGCCGGTGGAGGGCAAGTCCGGACAGGAGTGGTTTTGGTCGCCGGAGTGGCAGGCGGCCGAGCGAGAAGTAGAGGACGATTTGGCTTCGGGCCGCTTTGAGACGTTCGACACGATCGAAGAGTTTATCCTGAGTCTAGAGTCGCCCTCGTGAAACATCGCCGGACGCCCCGCTTTGTGGCGGCGTATCAGGCGTTGCCGCCGGAGATACAGGAGCAGGCCAAACGCGCCTTCCGCCTTTTCTAGGATAACATGTCGCACCCCGGTTTGTCCATCGAGCGGTTGGAAGGCTATCCGGGCGTTTGGTCAGGGCGGATTACACGCAAGTATCGGTGGACTTTCCACTTTGAAGAGGATCTTCAGACAGGCGAGCGCATCTGTGTCCATCGCTATATTGGGGCACATGAGGATGTCTATCGCAAGCATTAGAAAGTCATCCCCGCGAGGGAGCTACACCCAGATGCCGGGTTCACTATGGCAGCACCATCAAATTCCGTGAACCGTCACTCTCGGCTTTTCGCTTTATGTCTTAGTGTTGGGTTTGCTGTTGTTGGCGCCGTGCTGTGGGCCAACGCACTGTCCGGCGCGCCGACGACCGCGGCGGCAAACCTCTCGTCCCCCATCCTCATCGACAGCGTCCTTTACGACGGCTACGCCCTCAACGACGCCGACGAGGCCGTGCGCCTGGTCAACGCCGGCGCGACGACGGTCAACCTCGGCGGCTGGCGGCTGGGCGACGGGGCGACGGCGGCGACGCTGCCCGGCGGCACGGCGCTGGCCCCCGGTGCGGCCATCTGGCTGGCCCGCGACGCCGCCGCTTTCCGCTTCCAGTTCGGCCACGACGCCGACATGGTGCTTGCCCCCTGGCCGGGCTATAGCAACAGCGGCGACGAGGTTGTTTTGCAGGACGCGACGGGGGCGACGGCCGACGCGCTGGTGTACGTTGGGGGCGACACGGCCCGCGATGGCTGGTTCGGCCCGGCGCTGGCCCCTTACCGCGTCAGCAGTGTGTTCGCCGCCGAGGGGCAGATCCTCTTCCGGCGGCGCGACGAAGCAACAGGCAGACCTGTTGCCGATAGCGACACGGCCGCCGACTGGGCGCAGATGACCGCCGACCCCATCGCCGGGCGCAAGGTGCGCTACCCCGGCTGGTCGGCCGAGCGCTTCGCCGCGCCGGTCGTCATCACCGCCACGGCGACGCTGACCGTGGCCGTGGCCCCCGACAACGCCTATGCCGCCGTCGTCCGGCTCATTGACGGCGCAACGTCGTCCATTCGCCTTTCGTCGCTGACGCTGGAGAACGCCGCTCTGGGCGAGGCGCTGGCGCGGGCGGCGCGGCGGGGCGTGGCCGTGACGGCGCTGCTGGAGGGCGCGCCGCCGGGCGGGCTGAGCGACCAGGAGCGCTACATCTGCGGGCTGATCACGGCCGGCGGCGGGGCGTGCTGGTTCATGGCCGGCGACGACGGGCGGCAAGTCCACAGCCGCTACCGCTACCTGCACGCCAAATACGTGATCATCGACGACCGCATCGCCGCCGTCAGCAGCGAGAACTTCAGCCCCGATAGCCTGCCCGACGACGACAAGAGCGACGGCACGTGGGGGCGGCGCGGCGTGGTGCTCATCACCGACGCCCGCGCCGTGGCCGCCCATCTGGCGGCCGTCTTCGCCGACGATCTGGACGCGGCCCACGCCGACCTGCGCCGCTGGTCGGCGGCCGACCCGGTTTACGGCGCGCCGCCGCCCGGCTTCACGCCCATTCTCACCACCGGCGGCATCTCCTACACCGTGCGCTTCCCGGAGCCGGCGGCCTTCTTCGGCGTCCATCGCTTCGAGATCATCCAGTCGCCGGAGAACAGTCTGCGGGCGGGCGATGGCTTGCTGGGGCTGATTGGCCGGGCGGGGGAGGGGGATACGTTGCTGTTCGAGCAACTCAACGAGCGCCCCCACTGTGGGGGGACCAACAGCAACGCGACGGCCGATCCCAATCCGCGGCTGGAGGCGGCGCTCGACGCGGCCCGGCGCGGCGCGTCTGTCTCGCTACTGCTCGATAGCTTCTTCGACGACGCCGGCAGCGCCGTGGGCAATGCCGCGACGTGCGCCTACGTGACCCAGGTGGCCGGGCGCGAGGGGCTGCGGCTGCGCTGCCGGACGGGCAACCCCACCGGGCTGGGCATCCACAACAAGATGGTGCTGGCCCGGATTGACGGCCGCGGCACGATCCACGTTGGCAGCATCAACGGCACGGAGGTGTCGCACAAGGGCAACCGCGAACTGGCCCTGCAGGTGCAGTCGGACGGGGCCTACACCTATCTGGCCGGCCTCTTCGCCGGCGACACGCCCCAGACGGCGCTCCTGCCGCTGACGCTGGCCGGCTATCAGGGCGCGGCCGGCCATTTGCTCATCAGCGAGATCGTCTACGACTCACCGGGGCCGGACGAGGCGGAGTTTGTCGAACTGGTCAACCCGACCGGCGCGCCCATCGACCTGACCGGCTACGCGCTGGGCGACGCCGTCTCGGCGCTCGACTTCGAGGACATGCGCCACTTTCCGCCCGGCGTGGTCGTGCCGCCCGGCGGGGTGGTGGTCGTAACGTTGAGCGCCGTCGCCTTCCGCGAGGCGTTCGACGCCGAACCGCAGTTCGAGATCGTCAACAGCGACCCGGCCGTGCCCGACCTGATTGACGACCCGGCCTGGGGCGATCCGGCGGCGCTGTTCCAGTTGGGCAACGCCGGCGATGAGGTGCTGTTGATTCGCTGGGATGGGCTGGTGGACGTGGTGACGTATGGCAGCGGCTATCACGGCGGGGTGGTCGGCTGTGGGTTGCTCGTTGCGCCGGAGAGGACGTTGGAGCGGCGGCCATATTGGCGGGATAGCGATAGTTGTCCGGGGGATTTTCGGGGGTGGGCGTTTGCGAGTCCGGGGGAACCCTCTCCCTAGCCCTCTCCCAAGGGGCGAGGGGACAAGAAGACCCTCGAAAGCCCTGCGGGGGCAGGGCTTTCTCAGGGGGGATAGAGACACGGCCGGGGGCCGGTGTCGTTGAATGGACTCGTGCTACTGTTCGGTTAACAGGCGGTCGATCTCGCCGCGAATCGAGGTCAGGTCGTCCAGGCGCAGGTAGACGATGGCGTAGCGCACGTAGGCGACCAGGTCAAGCTCCTTCAGCTTGCGAATGACCATGTCGCCGACGATGCGGCTCTTGACCTCTTCCTGACCCATGCGCTGCAACTCGGCCTCGATCTCGCCGGCCATGCGCTCGATGTCGGCGGCCGAGATCGGCCGCTTGGCGCAGGCGACGCGGATGCCGCCCAATAACTTCTCGCGCGAGAACTCCTCGCGCGTGCCGTCTTTCTTGATGAGCAACGGCGTGGCCAGAATCGGCCGCTCGTAAGATGTAAAGCGTTGGTCGCACGACTCGCACACCCGCCGGCGGCGCGTGCCGCCCCGCCGGTCGTGGCTGGTGTCAATGACGTGCGTCTTCTCATAGTTGCAATACGGACATCGCATAGTCCTGCCCTCCGTGGATGAATGCTGATCGGACAGACGGCATATATTGGGCTGGCAAGGGATATCCTGGGCCAATACCCCAATATATGCTATCGATCAGATTCTACCACGGAGCCGGCGCACGGCAATGCCCTGGCCCGCGTTGGGCCGCGGCGTTATTGCCGTTTACGCAAGAACGCCGGTACTTCCAGATCGTTGAACCGGTAGGCCTCCTGCTGCTGGCGCGTTTGCTGCTGCGGCTGGGGCCGCGCGGTGGGCGCCTGGCTGGCGGGCGCGCCGACCGAGACGGATTCGCGCGCCGGCGGCCGGTTGGGCATCAGGCGCTGCGTCTGGGCGGCGGTGGCCGTCGTCATCTGGCGCATGGGCATCGTGTGCTCGAAGCCGGTGGCGATGACGGTGATGCGAATCTTGTTCGTCATCTTCTCGTCGATGACCGCGCCGAAGATGAGGTTCACGTCCGGGTGGGCCGTCTCGCGGATGATGGCCGCGGCCTGGTTGATCTCGTACAGCGTCATGTCCGGGCCGCCGGTGACGTTGAACAGAATGCCGCGCGCGCCGTCGATGGTCACGTCCAGCAGCCGGCTCGACAGGGCTTGCGTGGCCGCGTCGCGGGCGCGCTCGTCGCCGGAGCCTTCGCCCACGGCCATCAGCGCCGCGCCGCCCATCGACATGATGGTCTTCACGTCGGCAAAGTCGAGGTTGATCAGGCCGGGGACGGTGATCAGTTCGCTGATGCCCTGGATGCCCTGGCGCAGGATGTCGTCGGCCATGCGGAAGGAGTCGACCAGCGACATGCGCTTGTCGGCCGTCTCCAACAGGCGGTCGTTGGGGATGACGATCAGCGTGTCGACGTGCTCCTTGAGCTGCTCGATGCCCGTTTCAGCCGAGCGCCCGCGCTGCGAACCCTCGAAGGTGAACGGGCGGGTGACGACGCCGATGGTCAGCGCTCCGGCCTCGCGCGCGGCGTGGGCGACGATGGGCGTTGCGCCCGTGCCCGTGCCGCCGCCCATGCCGGCGGTCACGAAGACCATGTCGGAGCCGGTCAGCGTGTGGCGCAGCTCCTCCAGCGACTCCTCGGCCGCGCGCGCGCCCGTCTCCGGGTCGCCGCCGGAGCCGAGGCCGCGCGTCGTCCGCTCGCCGATGGCGATGCGCACCGGCGCGAGGCTGCCCAACAGCGCCTGCTGGTCGGTGTTGACGGCCACAAACTCGACCCCGGCAATGTTCTCATTGATCATGCGGTTTACGGCATTGCTGCCGCCCCCGCCCACGCCGACAACTCGAATCAGAGCCGAGCCTTCGGTGGCCGGCATCCGCTGTGCATCCCTTCCTCTGTAATCCACGTTCATGTCTCTATAACCCCTCTATCTGTAAACTACTAACGGTAAGGCTGTCATGCTGGCCGGCGCGATCTGCGAGAATCGCGCCGGTGGCCGGGCTGTTGCCCCGCCGCCGGAACCCCTTAATCCGGCAACAATGTCCTGATAAGGTTGCCCACCCGCCGGCTCCATTCGCCGGAGCCGTGGCCGGACAGAAGGCCCGGACGGGCCTGATACCGATGGTGATCCATGCTGGCCCACCGCAGCAGGCCGACGCTGGTGGCGTAGGCCGGGCTGTGCAGGGAATCGACAAGGCCAACCAGGTTCTTGGGCGTGGCCACCCGGGCGGGCACATTGAGCACGCGCTCGGCAACGTCGGTGATGCCGCGCAGCAGCGCCGTGCCGCCGGTCAGCACAATGCCGGCCGGCAGCAGCTCGTCGTAGCCCGACTGCTGGATGTCCTTGAGGATCAGGTGGAAGATCTCCTCGACGCGAGCCTCGATGACCTGGGCCAGGTCTTGCCGGCCGACCTGAATCTTCTCGCCGCCGAACGGCTCGACGGTGAAGACGAAGTCGGGGTCGATCTCCGCCGGACGACAGTCGCCGTACTGAATCTTGACCTTCTCGGCCGCCTCGTGGGGCGCGCGCAGGCCGATGGCGATGTCGTTGGTGATGTGGTAGCCGCCGATGGGGATGACGTGGGTGTGCCAGACCGTGCCCTGTTTGTAGAGGGCCAGGTCGGTCGTGCCGCCGCCGATGTCGGCGATGAGCACGCCCATCTCCCGCTCGGCCGGCTCCAGCACCGCCTCGGCCGAGGCCAGGGCGTTGAGCACCGTCTCCTCGGCGCTGATGCCGACGCTGCCGGCGCAGTGCTGGAGATTTTGCAGCGCCGTCGTGGCCGCGGTGACGATGTGGGCCTCCACCTCCAGCCGGAAGCCGTGCATCCCCAGCGGCTGGCGCACTCCGGCGTGGTCGTCAATGGTGTAGTGGCGCGGGATCAGGTGGATGATCTGGCGGTTGTGGGGCACGGGGATGGCCTGGGCCGTCTCCAGGGCGCGGTCAATGTCGGCCGCGGTCACACCCGCGTCATTGCCGCCCCGGCCGCTGCTGCCGATGGCCACCATGCCGCTGTTGTTGGTCGAGCCGATGTGTTCGCCGGCGATGCTGACCACGGCCTGCGAGAGCCGGTAGCCGGACGTTTCTTCGGCCGCCTCCACCGCGCGGGCCAGAGCCACGGCCGCCGACGGCACGTCGACGATCATCCCCTTGCGCATCCCGCTCGATGGCTGGACGCCCAGGCCGATGATCTGTAGCTCGCGGTTGCGCACCGCGCCCACCAGGGCACAGATTTTGGTTGTGCCGATGTCGATTCCGAAAACGATGTCCTCCATGCGCTTCTTCCCTCGCGGATAGGCAACCCGCGCTCTACCCACACTACTGCACGGCCCGATAGTAAGGCTTGTGCTGGTTGCTGACGCTGATGTACTGCGGCCGGATGCCGCGCTCCATCAGTCTGGCTACCACGGTTTCGTAGACGGCCAGCTTCTGGTGCATGTCACCGCCGGTGCCAAAGTAGGCCCGCCAGCCGCGCCCGTCCTGATAGCTCAGCCCGCCCGACGGCTGGTAGTAGAGTTGCTCGATGTTGGGCCGCAACTCCCGCAGTTGCAGCGCCCCTTCCAGCACCTCGCGCGGCACAAAGGCGACCTGGGCCGCCGACTCGTCCGTCGTTGATTGGTCGTCGCCGGCCGCTTGCTCTTCGTCGCCCGTCAACTCCTCATCGCTGACCGCTTGCTCTTCTTCACTAGTCCCTAATAACTCATCACTAGTAACTTCCGCCTCTTCACTCGTCGCTCGTAACTCGTCGCTCATCACTTCCGAGATGATATTGAGCAGCCCCACCGTCTGGGCGCGGGCCGGCGACAGGCCGCCATCTTCGTCGATCCAGTAGGACTCGTCGCCCTCCTGCCAGGTAGCCAGCGGCGGCTTCTCGCGCAGGATGATGCTGACGTCGTTGGGCCAATGCAGCGTGACCGTGGCGGTGATGACGCCGCCCATCTGGCCCAGGTGGTCGGCCGCTTCCTGTGGGTCGGCGGCGAAGATGTGGCGGCCGGCCAGCCCGCTCTCGGCCACGACGTGGTTGATGTCCAGCGACGCCGCGCCCTCCACGGGGATGTAGTTCAGATAGAAACCTTCGTCGCCGCCGATAAGGAACAGCGCATAGGCGCACAGCCCCAGCACGGCCAGGCTAATCCAGCGCGTATTCAGGATGACGCCCATCACCCCGGCCAACGGGCGGCGGATGCGCTGCTGGCTGTTGCGCCGCTTGCGCTTCTCGGCCGTCTTGCGGGCCGAGCGCACCTCGGGCTTGGACAGGTCGGGCAGCGGCGCGGCCGTGGCGGTGTTGATGCGGCGCATGGCCGGTTGCTTGCGCAGGCGCGGCTTGGGTTGCTCTTTACGCAGTTTCATGCCGTTACTCCTTCGACCGGCTGCGGGGCCGTTGGGGAGGCGCGATTCGGGAGAATCGCGCTACGGTCGCTCAGGGCCGTGGGGTCGATGGAGGTCGTCAGGTCGCTCTTCTCCTGTTGACGCTCCAGGGCCAGTTCGATGAGCCGGTCGAGCAGTTGGCTATAGCTCAGGCCGCTGGCCGCCCACAGCTTCGGGTACATGGAGATGCTGGTGAAGCCGGGTAGGGTGTTGATTTCGTTCAGGTAGATGTCGCCGCTGTGGTCGTCCAGCAGCAGATCGACGCGGCCCAGCCCGGCGGCGTCAATGGCCCGGTAGGCGCGCACGGCCAGGGCGCGGATGGCTTCGGACAGCGCCGGCTCCAGTGGGGCGGGGATGATCAGTTCCGACTCTTCTTCGGAGCCGGGCGGCAGCAGGTACTTGGCCACGTAGTCATAGAACTCGCGCCGCGGCCGAACCTCGCCGACGACGCTGGCCTGCGGCTCGTCGTTGCCCAGCACGGCCACTTCCAACTCGCGGGCGCGGTCGATGCCTTGCTCGACGACGATGCGCCGGTCGAAGCGCGCCGCCTCGTCCAGCCCGGCGCGCAACTCGGCCCGGTCGCGGCACTTGCTGATGCCGACGCTGGAGCCGAGGTTGGCCGGCTTGGTGAAGACGGGGTAGGGCAGGGCGGCCTCGACGGCGTCGAGCACCGCGTCCGGGTTGCGCCGCCACTGGCTGCCGCTGAACAGCCGCCAGGGCAATACGGGCACGCCGTTGGCGGCCATGACGTGCTTGAAGATAGCCTTGTCCATGCCCACGGCCGAGCCGACGACGCCCGCGCCCACGTAGGGCAGCCCGGCCAACTCCAGCAAGCCCTGCACCGTACCGTCCTCACCGAAGGGGCCGTGGAGAACGGGGAAGATCACGTCCAACTCGGCGATGACCGACAGGCTGGGCGCGGCGTCCTCGTGCTGGTCGAGCGCCAGCAGGGCCGAGGCCGGGGCGTCTTTGCCGGCCGCCGGTTCGGGCAGCAGCGTCGCCGGTTGGGCGGCGGCCCCCTCGCTCAGCGCGGCCATGGCGTCGCCGGCCAGCCAGCGGCCGTCCTTGGTGATGCCGATGGGCACGACCTCGTAGCGGTCGGGGTCGAGCGCGGCCATCACCGAGCGCGCCGAGCGCAGCGAGACTTCGTGCTCGCCGGAACGGCCGCCGAAGAGGACGCCGATGCGGAGTTTGGATGGTGTCATGAGTTAGTAGTCAGTATCCAGTATCCAGTAGGTCAGTAGGTCAGTAGGTCAGTAGGTCAGTGGTCGTTCGCCACTCGCCACTCGCCACTCGCCACTCTTGGTTCGTAGTTCGTAGTTCGTAATTCGTAGTTCATTCAAAGGCCCAATCCCCGACCAGTTCCACTTCCAGTTCCATTTCAATGCCGAACTGTTCGCGGACGCTGTTCCAGGCTTCGGCGATGAGGCCGCGGATGTCTTCGGCCGTGGCTTCGCCGTCGTTGATGAAGAAGTTGGCGTGCTTCTCGGAGATGACCGCGTCGCCGACGCGGAAGCCCTTCAGGCCGGCGGTGTCGATCAGATAGCCGGCGTAGAAGTTCTCCGGGTTCTTGAACATGGAGCCGGTGCTGGCCCCGCCCGGCTGGCGCTCCTTGCGGTGGGCGGTGAAGCCTTCGGCGCGGGCGGTCAGCACGTCGACCGCCTCCGGCGTCAGGCGCAACTCGGCCGACAGGACGACGCGCCGCGCCCGGCCAGGGGCCATGTCGCGCTTCAGCACGCTGCTGCGATAGGCATAGGCCATGTCCTCGCGGTTGTAGACGCGCACGCCGAAGCCTGGTTCCCAGACGGTCGCCGCCAGCAGCGTCGCTTCCATGTCGGAGCCGTGGGCGCCGGCATTGCCGACCACCGCGCCGCCAATCGTGCCGGGTACGCCGATGGCCCACTCCAGCCCGCCCAGCCCGCGGCTGATGCACTGGCGGGCCAGGGCCGAAAGGTTGGCCCCCGACTCGGCCACGCAGACGACGCCCGCGCCGCTGTGGCGGAAGCTGACCTTGCGGGCGCGGTTGAGCACGACCAGGCCGCTGATGCCGGTGTCGGCGATCAGAATGTTGGAGCCGCCGCCGAGGACGAAGTAGGACAGCCCGGCGGCGTAAGCCACTTCGACGGCGGCGAGAAGTTCGTCGGCCGAGGCGGCGGTCAGAAACAGCTCGGCCGGGCCGCCGACGCGGGCCGTCGTATGGCGGGCCAGCGGTTCGCTGATGGCCAGGCGGTCGCCGAACAGGGCGCGCAATCTCTCTACCGTGTGGAGCGTCGTCATGAGTTTCATAAGCCGGGTTATCTCGTCACTCCTCTTTGCCGGGGCAACTCGTCCAATAGCCAGCGACCGACCGCGTCGCCGTCGCCCGCGCCCAGGGTCAGGATCACGTCGCCGGGGTTGACCCGCTCCAGCAGGTAGTCGGCCGCCGCGCGCCGCTCAGGGATGTGGATGGCCTGCGGGTGGGCCATGCGGCCAACCACGTCGGCGGCGCTGACTTCGGGGTCTTCGGCCTCGCGACTGCGGTAGATGTCCAGAGCGATGACGCGGTCGGCGACGTCGAAGCTGCGGGCGAATTCGTCGGCCAGCAGGCGCGTGCGGCTATACGTGTGCGGCTGCCAGACGGCCCACAGGCGCCGGCCGGGGTAGCGCTGGCGGGCGGCGGCCAGCGTGGCCCGGATCTCGGTCGGGTGGTGGGCGTAGTCGTCGATGACGGTCACGCCGCCGACCTCGCCGACAAGCTGGAAGCGCCGCTGGACGCCGCCGAAGCCGGCCAGCGCCCGGCAGACGCGGGCGAAGTCGAGTTGTAGGTCGAGGCCGACGATGATGGCCGCCAGGGCGTTGCGCACGTTGTGCAGGCCGGGCAGGCGCAGCCGGGCCAGGCCAATCGTCCGGCCGTCGACCTCAACGATGAAGTCGGAGCCGCCCAACTGGTTGGGGCGCGGGTCGAGGGCGCGGACGTTGGGCGTCTCGGCCCGCGGCAGGTCGCCCAGGCCGTAAGTGGTGACGGCCAGCCCGGCGGCGCTCAGTTCGTCGAGGAGATCGACCGCGCCGGGGTCGTCGGCGCAGACGATCAGCCGCCCCTCGTCGGGCAGGAGTTCGGCAAAGCGGAGGAAGGCGGCGCGGTAGGCCTCGGCCGTGGGGAACAGGTCGGGGTGGTCGTGCTCAACGTTGGTGATGACGGCGATTTCGGGCCGCAGGCCAAGGAACATGTAGTCGTACTCGTCGGCCTCGATGACGAAGTGCGGCCCGGCGCCGTAGCGGCCGTTGGGGGCCGGCGAGTTGTCGTCCAGTTCGGGCAGCGTGCCGCCGAGAATGACCGTTGGGTCCAGCCCGGCTTCGAGCAGGATATGGGCGATCATGCCGGTGGTGGTGGTCTTGCCGTGGGTTCCGGCCACGGCGATGCCGATTGAGCCGCGCATGAGCTGGCCGAGCAGGTCGGCGCGCTTCAGGACGGGCAGGCCGCGCTGGCGGGCGGCGGCCCATTCGGGGTTCGACTGGGGCACGGCCGAGGAGATGACCAGCAGTTCGGCGTCGTCGAGGTGGGCGGCGTCGTGGCCGACGAAGACGCGCGCGCCCTCGGCGGCCAGGGCGGCCGTCTGGGCGTTGGCCTGCATGTCGGAGCCGCTGACCTGGAAGCCGCGCCCCAGTAGCACGCGAGCGATGGCCGATATGCCGGCCCCGCCGATGCCCACCAAGTGGATGCGCATTCCGGGTCTTAGCTCTACGTCTTTAGTCATCTTTGTCCAGTTGTCAGTTGTCAGTTGTCAGTTGTCAGTTGTCAGTTGTCAGTTGATAGTCGTTGGTCGTTTGCTACTCGCCACTCGCCACTCGCCACTCTGAATTCCTAATTAAAGAAGGACGACCAGCACAAACAAGAACACCCCCACCAGCAGCAGCGGCAGGATGTAGGGCGACGACGTCAGGACGGGGATGGGCAGATTGTCGATGATCGGCGCCAGCTCCGGAGCGGGGCGGGTGATGTTGATGACGTTGAACGGGTAGGCCACGTCGGGCGTGTAGCGCACCCAGTTGCTGGCTGAGAGAACCTTGAACTCCAGGAACGACCAGATGGAGCCGACGATGAGCCAGCCGTTTAGCGCGCCGACCAGGAAGCCCAGCACCTTGTCCTGCAAGTTGTCGCGCCGGTTCAGCCGGTCGCCAACGCGGCTGCGGGCGATGGCCGGCCCCTGGTAGCCGAAGAAGGAGATGGCCAGCAGGAAGCTGGACATGACGATGAACTGCCAGCGGCGCAACTCCGGTGGTGGGGTGATGTTGTTATCCCAGCCGACGAAGACGAAGACGGTGCTGAAGAACTGGTTGAGGGTGAACAGAGCCAGGATAATCGATGACGTGACGACGACCTCTTTCGTCCAGCCGCGCATCGAGCCGACGAGGGCGAACAACAAGACCATGATCCAGAACGCGGTGGTCAGGCTTAACATAATGTCTCCTCCTGAGGAGAGACGATGGCGGGCGAAGAGCCGGACGGTAGCGTCGCGCCACCCTCGGCCAGAATGAGCCGGGCCAGATCGGTGGCGGCGGCGGGCCGGTCGAGCGCGGCGGCGGCGGCGGCCATCGCCGCCAGCCGGTCGGGGTCGCCCAGCAGAGCGCGCACTGTCGGTAACAGCTCTGTTGGCAGCGTGTCGTCGGTCAGTTGCACGGCCGCGCCGCGCTCGGTCAGGTAGTCGGCGTTGACCTTCTGGTAGCGCCAGGCGAAGGTCAGCGGCACCAGCAGCGACGGCAGGCCAAAGGCCGGGCTTTCGCCGAGCATACTGGCCCCGGCGCGGGCCACAACCAGGTCGGCGGCGCGGAAGGCCGGCCCCATCTCCTCGTGCAGATAGGGGTAGGGGCGATAGAAGGCGCGCAGTTCGTCCGGCAGCGCGGCGGCGTTGGCCTCGACTTCGGGCCAGGTGAGCGTGCCGCTGACGTGGATGACCTGCGCTTCGGCCAGCAGCGCGGGCAGGGCGGCCATGAGGGCGCGGTTGATGGCCCGCGCGCCGCGGCTGCCGCCGAAGACGAACAGCGTCGGCCGGCCGGGGCGCAAATCGAAGCGGGCCAGCGCCTGTTCGCGGCTGAGGCGGCGGGCGGCGCGAATCTCCGGCCGCACGGGGTAGCCGGTGACGACCATCTTGTGCGCCGGCACGAAGGCGCGCGAGCCGTCGCTGGTGCAGGCCACGCGCCGCGCCAGGGGCATGACGGCGCGGATGGTGCTGCCCGGTTCCACGTCGGGCAGGTAGACGACGATGGGCACGCCGCGGGCGCGGGCGGCGGCGGCCACCGGCGCGGCAACGTAGCCGCCGGTCATGAACAGCGCCGCCGGCCGGAAGCGCCGCACGTGGCCCAGGGCCGCGCCGAAGCCGCGGGCCATGCGCCCGGCGTTGCGCGCCCGTGTCAGGAGCGGCACGCCGACGATTGGCCCGGCGGGAATCGTCTCTAGCCGCAGTCCGGCTCGTGGAACCAGTGTCTCTTCCATTTCACCTTGCGCGCCGATCCACAAAATATCGTCATCCGCCACCCCCAGCCGCCGCAGTTCCGCCACCGCGGCCAGAGCCGGGTAGATGCCGCCACCCGTGCCACCGGCGCAAACCAGTAATCGCATCGTAATTCACTTGCTAATGGCGCAGACGCCCCGAACCCCGCTCGCTGGAGCGGGCGTCGGGCTGGGGCCGGGCCACCGGAGTGGTCCGGACGGCGTCGCGCGAGACATTCAACAAAATACCGATGCCGATCAGCGTGATCAGCATCGAAGAGCCGCCGTAACTGAGAAACGGCAGGGGCATGCCCGTGAAGGGAATGACCGACGTGATGACCGCCAGATTGATGAGCGCCTGATAGGCGATCCAGACGGTGACGCCGACGGCCAGCAGAAAGCCGTAGGTGTCGCGGGCGCGCGTGGCCACGCGAAAGCCGCGATAGGCCAAAAAGACCAGCAGCCCGATGACCCCCAGCGCGCCGAATAGCCCCATCTCTTCGCCGACGATGGCGAAGACGCCGTCGGTGTGGGCCAGCGGCAGCGCGCCGAACTTCTGCACTCCCTGGCCCAGCCCGACGCCGAACAGGCCGCCCTGGGCCAGCGCGCCGAGGGCCTGGCGCACCTGGTAGCTGGCCTGGAACGGGTCGGCCAGCGCGGCACGGTAGTCGGTGACGCGCTGGGCGGCGTGGGGCAAGACGGTCATCATCAGGGCAACGACGCCGCCGGCGATGGCCCCGACCAGCAGCACCTGCTTCAGATCGGCCCCGGCCACAAAGAAGAGCGTGAAGCTGATCAGCCCGACGAGAATGGCCGTGCTGAGGGCCGGCTGGAGGACGATCAGGCTGAACATGGTACCGGTGATGATCGAGAACGGCAGCAGGCCGTAGTTGACCTGCTTGATGCGGTCGCCTTTGGAGTGGAGCCAGTGGGCGATGTAGAGAATCGTCGCCAGTTTGGCCAGCTCCGAGGGTTGGTAAGAGCCTTGCGACAGCGCCCGCGCCGCGCCGTAGTCCACCTGGCCGAAGAAGAGCAGGAAGACCAGCAGGACGATGGTCACGACGATGAGGGGCACGGAGACGATGCGCAGGGCGTGGTAGTCGAACTGCATCATGATGGCGATGGCGGCGACGCCCAGGACGATGGCCCCGACCTGGCGGGTCATGTAGTAGGTCGGGTTGTCCTTGAAGCGCAGACCCAGGTCGAAGGTCGTGCTGTAGACCATGAGGAAGCCGACGACGAGCAGGGCGGCCGTGCCCAGCAGCAGCCAGTAGTCAACCGCGTACTTATTGCGCCCCGCCAGAAGGGGTTCGCTGCGCTTTTTCACGACGTTGATTGTGGCCATCCTTCTCTCCCGTAGAGCGATTCTCTCGAACCGCCCCCTCTTGGAGCGCGATTCCGGGGAATCACGCTACGCCAGGTCTTTCACCAGTAGCCGGAAGTGCTCGCCGCGCTCGGCGAAGTCGTTGTAGCTATCAAAGCTCGTGCCGCCGGGCGACAGCAGGACGATGTCGCCCGTAGCGGCCTCGGTCTGGGCCACGTAGACGGCCTCGGCCAGCGTGTCCACGCGCGTCACCGGCGCGCCGCTCAGGCGCGCGGCCAGCGGCCCCGCCAACTCGCCGAACAGGACGACGCGCTTCACCCGCTGGGCCACTTGCCGCGCCCACTCGTCCCAGACCATCTCCTTGTCGCGCCCGCCGGCCAACAGGATGATCGGCTCGTCGTAGGCGGCCAGGGCGGCCAGGGCGCGCTCCGGGGCGGTGGCGATGGAGTCGTTGATGTATTTGACGCCGTCCACTTCGCGCACCATCTCCAGGCGATGGGGCACGCCGGCGAAGGTGCGCAGCCCCTCGACGATGGCCGCGTCGGGCACGCCGACTGCTTCGGCCAGCGCCGCCGCGGCCAGGCTGTTGAGCACGTTGTGGCCGCCGCGCAGGCGAATGGCCGACACGGGGCACAGGGCGCGCCGGCCGCCCGGCCCGCTCAGCCAGATGTGGCTGTCGGCGACGTAAGCGCCATCGTCCACCGGCTCGCGGCGGCTGAACAGCCGCAGGCGACCGCGCGCGTACTCCCGTGTGGCCAGCGCGCCGGGGTCGTCGGCTGAGAGCACGGCCACGCCGTCCGGCCCCTGGAAGCGCAGGATGTTGAGCTTGGCCGCGGTGTAGCGATCCATCGTCTTGTGCCGGTCGAGATGGTTGGGGGTGATGTTGAGCACCGTGGCGATGTCGGGGCTAAGGCCGTCCCAAAGCTCCAGTTGGAAGCTGGACAGCTCCATGATGATCAGGTCGTCGGGCGACATCGCGGCCAGGTCGGTCAGTGGCGGGCGGCCGATGTTGCCACCAACCCAGGTGCGGCGGCCGGCCAGTTGGCCTATGCAGCCGACCAGCGAGGTCGTCGTCGTCTTGCCGGCCGAGCCGGTGATGCCGATCAGCGGGGCGGGGGCGCGGCGGGCGAACTCCAGCGAGTCGTTGGTCAGGGGGATGCCGCGCCGTTGGGCCTCGACGACCAGCGGCGAGTCGATGGACACGCCGCCGCTGATGGCCAGCAGGTCGCAGTCGTCGAGCAGCGTCGTCGGATGCTCGCCCAGCACGAAGCGCAGCCGGCCGGCGGGCAGGTCGGCCAGCGCGGCCTGGGCCTCGGCCAGGGCCGCGGGCGACCGCAGGTCCGACAGGGTGACGGACGCCCCCGCGCCCACGGCAAAGCGCGCCAGGGCCGTCCCTTGCCGGGCCATGCCGAGAATTACCAGTCGCTTGCCGTTTAGCGCATCCATAGCAATCCAGATCTCACGCAAAGACGCAAAGACGCAAAGCTTAAGAGTTTAAGCTTTGGTTCTTTGCGTGCTTTGCGGCTTTGCGTGAGCATATTCTTTCTCATACCAGAGCCAGGGCGATGCCGATCATCGCCGTCAACATGGCGATCAGCCACCAGCGCTGGACGATCTGCGTCTCGCTCCAGCCGATCAACTCGAAGTGATGGTGCAGCGGGGCCATCTTGAACAGCCGCTTGCCGCCGGTGGCCTTGAAGTAGAGCACTTGCAGTGTCGTCGATAGCGTCGTGGCTACCGGGATGGCGATGATGATCGGGAAGATGAACCACTGGTTGGTCATCAGGGCCAGCACGCCCAGGGCCGCGCCGAGGGCCTGCGCGCCCACGTCGCCCATGAACATCTGCGCCGGTTTGGCGTTATACCACAGGAAGCCGAAGGTCGCGCCGATCACGATGAAGCTGAACACGACCAGAAACTGCTGATCCTGTAGAAAGGCGATGATGCCATAGGCGACGAAGGCGGTGGCCGAGATGAGGCCCGATAGGCCATCCAGGCCGTCAGTCAGATTCACGGCGTTGGCGGACCCCGTGATTAGAATGACGGCCACTGGAATGTAGAGGAGGCCGATGTCGAGCAGGACGGGCACGGTCGGCACGGCGATCCAGCCGTGCCGGTCGTTCACCATCCAGTAGAGCAGGATGGCGGCGGCCAGGGCGATGACCAGTTGGAAGCCCAGTTTGACGCGCGCGCGCATGCCTTCGCCTGGTCGTAGGCGGAACCCCTGGTAGTCGTCGATACCTCCGAGGATAGAGTAGGCTACCATGACTCCCAGGGGGATGACCACGCTTTCGGCAATTTCCAGCGCTTGCACAAACTGCACCACGTTGATCACCAAACTGACCAGCACCGTCCAGGCGACGATCAGGACGCCTCCCATAGCCGGCGTGCCCATCTTGGCGGCATGGGTCGCCGGTCCGTCGATGCGAATGTTCTTGCCCAGCCGCAGCCGGCGCATCAGCTCGATGAGCGGCGCGCCCCAGATGACGGCCAGGAGAAAGGTGGCGCCGGCCACGGTTAGTGCCAGGCCCATCAGTCGATTCTCCCCAGGGCGGTGACGATGCGATCCATGCGCATCCCCAACGACCCCTTGACCAGGACGACGTCGCCGGCCTGGATGATACTTTCGAGAATGGGCACGGCCGCCGGCGCGTCGTCCACCAGATGGACGCGGTCGGTGGGCATACCCAGGGCCAGGGCCTCCGCGCCGATGGTGCGGGCGCGCGGGCCGACGGCGATGACCAGGTCGGCCACGTCGGCGGCGCGGCGGCCGACGACGCGGTGGGCCTGCTTTTCGGCCCGGCCCAACTCCAGCATGTCGCCCAGCACGGCGATGTGGCGGCCCGGCAGGTCGGCCAGCAGGTTGAGCGCCGCCAGGGCCGAGTCGGGGCTGGAGTTGTAGGTGTCGTCAATGATCACCGAGCCGCGCGGCCCGTCGCTGACGACGAGGCGCATCTGGGCCGTGCCGGTGTTCAGACCGGCGACGATCTCATCCCAGCGCAGTCCTTCGAACAGGCCGACGGCCGCCGCCCGCAGCGCGGTGTGGACGCTGTGGCGGCCCAGCAGGGGCACGCGCACGTTGAGGCTCTCGCCCTGGTGGTGCAGCGTGAAGCGCACCCCGGACAGCCCCATCGAGTCGATGTTGTCGGCCCACAGGTCGGCCGCCGGGTCGAGGCCGTAGGTGAAGACGCGGGCGCGGGTGTGGCCGGCCATGCTCATTACCCGCGGGTCGTCCATGTTCAGCACGGCCGCGCCGTCTTCGGGCAGGGCGGCGACCAACTCGCGCTTGGCGGCGACGATGGCCTCCAGCGAGCCGAGCCGCTCCATGTGGACGGGGCCGATCATGGTGACGACGCCAATGTGGGGCCGGGCCAACCCGCACAGCAGGTCGATCTCCCCCGGGGCGTACATGCCCATCTCGATGACCGCCCGCTGGTGCGCCGGGCGCAGGTTCAGCAGTGTCAGGGGCACGCCGATCTCGTTGTTCTGGTTGCCGATGGACTTGAGCGTGCGGTAGCGTTGGCTCAGGACGGCGGCGGTCAACTCCTTGGTGGAGGTTTTGCCGACGCTGCCGGTGATGCCGATGACGCGCACATCGAAGCGGGCGCGCCAGGCGCCGGCCAGGGCTTGCAGGGCGCGCAGGGTGTCGTCGACGAGAATGACCACGGGGCGGGAAGAAGGGGCCAGGGGCCAGGTTCCAGAGGCCAGGGCAGAGCGTTCTTCCCCTGGCCCCTGGCCCCTGGAACCTGGAACCTGCTCTGGCTGGCGAGCGTCGATGACAGGCCAGTCGCCGCCGGGGGCACGCTCGACCAGGGCGGCGATGGCCCCGCGGCCGAAGGCGTCGGCGACGAAGGCGTGGCCGTCGGCGTGCTCGCCGGCAAAGGCGACGAAGACTGACCCCGGCCCGGCCTCGCGGCTGTCGACCACGAACGCGGCCACCGCCGGTTCGTTGCCGGTTGCTCGGTAGTTGGTCAGTGTCGCCAGGATGTGGCCCAGGGTAAGCATTAGTAGGTCAGTTGTCAGTTGTCAGTTGTCAGTTGTCAGTTGTCAGTTGTCAGTTGTCAGTTGTCAGTTGTCAGTTGTCAGTTGTCAGTTGTCAGTTGATAGTCGTTGGTCGTTAGTTCTGGGCTCTAATCCCTAATCCCTAATCCCTAATCCCTAATCCCTAATTGCTGGCCAGCGCCCCCAGCCGAATCTCATCCGGCGGGATGTCGAGCAGGACGACGAGTTCCTTGGCCAGCTTGGAGAAGACGGGCGCGGCGGTCATGGAACCCCAGGGGGCGCTCTGCGGCCGGTCGAGCTTGACGAAGACGACGATCTCCGGGTCGTCGGCCGGCAGCCAGCCGATGAAGGAGCCGATGGTGTCGGTCGGGTGGTAGCCGAACGGCTCGGCGATCTGGGCCGTGCCCGTCTTGCCGGCCACGGTGTACCCCTCGACCAGCGCTTCCTGCACCTCCTGCTGCACGGCGGTGACGGCCATAGTGGTCATGATGGCCGCCGTCTCCGGCTTAATAGCCTGGCTGAGCACGGTCGGCTCGTGGCGGTGGACGCCGTTCTCGTCGCGCACTTCGGCCACGACGTAGGGCTGCATCAGGTAGCCGTTGTTGGCCAGGGCGGAGATGGCGGAGATCATCTGGAGTGGCGTGACGGCCAGCGCCTGCCCATAGGAGTTGGTGGCGATAAATGACTCCTGCCATTCGCCGCTGCCGGGCAGAGGCATCAGCCCCGGCTCCTCGGCAAAAAGGTCAATGCCCGTCGGCTTGCCGAAGCCGAAGCGCTGGAAGTAGTCGTAGAAGGTCGTCGGCCCCATCCAGGTGGCGATGGTGGCCGCGCCGACGTTGAGCGAGTGGGCCAATAGGCTGGTCATGTCCACCGTGCCGTAGGCGCCGCGGTCCCAGTTGTAGCTGACGTGGCCGCCGACGGCGATGGCCCCGGTGTCGTTGTAGGTCGTGGCCGGGGTGACGGTGCCGGAGTCGAGCGCGGCGGCCATCGTGACCAGCTTCATGACCGAGCCGGGTTCATAGACAGCGGTGACCAGCGGATTGTAGAACAGCGACTCCTCGGTCTCGAAGAAGTTGTTGGCCGAGTAGCACGGCTCGGCGGCCATGGCGATGATGGCTCCGGTGCGCGGGTCCATGACGATGATGGAGCCGCTGACCGCGCCATGCTCGGCCAGAGCCTCTTTCAGATGGCGCTCGACGGTATATTGCACGCTGCGGTCGATGGTTAGCGTCAGGTCGGCCCCTTCGCGGGCGATGACGGTCGTCTGTCGCTGGAGAGGGGAGATGGGCACGGTGGCGCTGGCGGCCTCGCCGGCCAACTCGCCCTGGTAGTACCCCTCGACGCCCGCGCCGCCGATGCCGTCGAAGTCGACGAAGCCCAGCACGTGGCACATGAGGTTGCCCTGCGGATAGAAGCGGCGGGGCAGGGGGTCGAGTTGGACTTCGTCGCCATACTCCAGCTGGCGGATGGCGTCGGCCGTCTCCGACGAGATGCGCGCGGCCAGGACGACGTAGAGCTGCGACGACTCCATTTGCTCCAGCAGTTGGCCGCGTGGAACTTGCAAGACGGGGGACAGTTCGGTGGCCAGTTCTTCGGCGTCGGTCAGGATGCTGGGGGAGACGCCCAGGCGATAGTCCCATTCGTCAACGGCCAGCACAGCCCCGTTGTGGTCATAGATGACGCCGCGCTCCGGCGCGTCGGTGACGGCCAGGTTCTCGATGACGACCTCTTTCCACTCTTCGCCGTTGACGACCTGGAAGACAAAGAGGCGCAGGATGATGACGCCGAGCACCAGGCCCATGCCGATAGCGACCGTCCACATGCGTCGTATCTGGCTACTGTTCACGAGTTTCTCCTCGCGTCAGGTCGATGCCCAGGTCGCGGACGGCCAGGGCGACGGCCTGCCACATCGTTTCCGGCGGCGCGGGCGGCGTGGCCGGGGTGGCGTCTTCGGCGACGGCCGATGGGCCGACGCTCTCCGTCGGGTATTCGGGCACGACGATGTAGTCGATGTCGGCCGGGGTGGAGGGCACGAAGCCCAGTTGCCGCGCCTTCGTGTCCAGCCGTTCCAGCGACTGCGCCGCGGCGATCTGTTGCTCCAGCTCGGCGTTGGCCCGTTTGACCTCGTCCAGTTCGTTCTGCTCGATCTGGACGCGGCGGCCGATGGTGGCGATCTTGCTGGCCTGATTGAGATAGATGGCCCCCAGCAACGCGCCCAGGACGACGATGACCCCCCAGCCGGCCGCGGCCTGAGCTTCGGTCAGCACACCGAGGCGTCGGGCCAGCTCCCGCGCCTGGCGGGGCTTGGGACGGGGTTTTTGTTCGGGATTGGCCATCATTTTAGTGGTCAGTAGGTCAGTTGTCAGTTGTCAGTTGTCAGTTGTCAGTTGTCAGTTGTCAGTTGTCAGTTGTCAGTCGTTAGTCGCTAGGTACTCGCCACTGGCCACTGGCCACTCGCCACTCTTAATTCCTAATTCTTAATTCTAATTTCCAATTCGTTCCGCCACACGGAGGCGGGCGCTGCGGCTGCGCGGGTTGGCGGCTATCTCTTCGGCCGTGGCCTTGATCGCCTTGCGGGCCACCAGGCGCAACGCCGGTTGCGCGCCGCAGGTGCACACCGGCTGCCGCGGCGGGCAGACGCATTCGCGGCTGCTGTCGCGCAGGAACTGCTTCACCAGCCGATCTTCCAACGAGTGGAAGCTGATGACGGCCAGCCGGCCGCCGGGGCGCAACAGCTCGACCGCGCCGCGCAGACCGCGGGCGATCTCGTCCAACTCGCCGTTGACGGCGATGCGCAGCGCCTGGAACACCTTCGTGGCCGGGTGGCGGCCCGGCCGGCCGCTGCGGCGCGCCTCGCGCTCGATCAGCGTCGCCAGCTCGGCCGTCGTTTGCATCGGCCGGTGAGCGACAATGAGCCGGGCAATGCGCCGGCTCTGCTGTTCCTCGCCGTAGCGGAAGAAGATGTCGGCCAACTCTTCCGCGCTCAGGTTGTTAATCAAATCGGCGGCTGTCGGCCCGCTACGGGCGTCGAACCGCATATCGAGCGGGCCGTCGTGCAAGAACGAGAAGCCCCGCCCGGCGTCGTCCAATTGGCGCGACGACAGCCCCAAATCGAGCAGAACACCGTCAACTGACTCAAAGCCGTGGGCTGGAGCCACATCGGCCATGTCGCCGAAGCTGGACGCGACCAGCACGGCGCGGTCGCCAAACCCCGCCAGCCGTTGGGCGGCGAAGGCCACCGCTGCCGGGTCGCGGTCGAAGCCGAGCAGGCGGCCGTCGGGCGCGGAGGCGTCCAGTAGCCCCGCGGCGTGGCCGCCCGCGCCGAGCGTGCCGTCGAGGTAAGCCCTGCCGGACGCGGGCCGCAGGGCGTCCATGACCTCATTGTAAAGAACGGGGACGTGGGGCGGAGCGTCGGCGGCTCCGGCGATGGTAGGAATGTGGCGTGTCGACTCGCCCATCTCATACTTTCCTCGCCAGGCTCAGATGCCCAGGTTGTCCCACCGTCCATCATCGCCTTCGCTGGCTTCGCGCACCGGCGTCCAGTCGTCGGCGTTCCAGATTTCCAGATGGTTATACATGCCGGCGATGACGACTTCGGCGTCGATGCCGGCAAATTCGCGCAGGTAGGGGGGCAGCAGAACGCGCCCCTGGCGGTCGGGGATGAGGTCGATGGCTCCGGAGAAGACGCGGCGGCGGAACTCGCGCGCGCCGGGGTCGCTGATGGGCAGAGCTTTGACGCGCTCGGCCAGCTCCTCCCAGCCCTGAAGGTCGTAGGCCATGAGGTTGCGGTCGAAGCCGCGGGTGACGACCATGCCGGCAGCCAGTTGGCCGCGGAACTTGGCCGGGATCGTCAGCCGTCCCTTCTCGTCAATCGTGTGTCGAAACTCGCCTAAGAACATCCCTGCCTGCCATTAGAACATACGTTCGCATTGTCCCATTCTAGCAGGAAAATGGTGGGTTGGCGTGCCTGCTTGTCCCACAACGCCCCACTTTTTCCCACAATTGCCCAAAGTATAGCGCATAGGGCTATTTATGTATAGGACGGGGACGAAATTTTAAGGATGAGTTTTGGGGGCGGGGGGCGGGGGCGAGTGGCGGGGGGCGAGTGGCGAGTGGCGGGGGCGAGTGGCGGGGGCGGGGGCGGGGGCGGGGGCGAGGGCGGGGGCGAGGGCGGGGGGCGAGTGGCGAGTGGCGGGGGCGAGTGGCGGGGGCGAGTGGCAGGGGGCGGGGGCGAGTGGTGGGGGGGGGGGCGAGTGGCAGGGGGCGGGGGGCGAGTGGTGGGGGGCGATTAACAGATGATTATGATTCGCGACGTTGTTGGTTGGAGACGACGATCAAGCTAGAGATGATCTCGTCGATCAGGCCAAGGCGGTGGTGAATGACCTGATCATCGAAGACATGGCGGGCGCGAAAGTACCAGCCTTTGGTCTCTCGTGCCGAGCCTAAGGCAATCCGCAGGAATCGTGCGTAATCTTTGCCAAAGCCGCGACCGTAGCCCTCTTCGATATTGGCCGCAACCGATCCGGCGCTATCGACTATCTGCCAAGCGATGCCCCGCCCGCGCGGATCGTGCAACAACTTCTCGGCGTCAAACCAAACGAGATCGGCCAGAAACGAAGCTCGCCGATATGTCTCAAATTCCCACAGAGGATCACCACTAATCCGAGATGGAACCCCGGACAGCCACTCCTCATAGCTTTTGAACGCCATATTGCCCCACGATCCGTGACGCGCCACCCGCCACTCGCCACCCGCTACTCCCGCGCCTGAATGGCGTGCAGCAGGTCGGCCAGGCGGTTGCGGCGGTAGAGGTAGAGCAGCAGGGCGCGGGTCTTGTCCTTCTTCGTCCCGGCGTCCAGTTGCTCCCAGTCGATGCCCAGGTCGGCGGCCAACTGCTGCAACTGTTCCACGCTGTAGTGGGCCAGTAGGTAGTGGCGGATGACGGTGCGCGGCGACTCGACGCTGAGCTTTTCCGGGCGGGGCAGGTATTCGGGCGGCGGCGGGGTCAGGATGCGCTCGACGGCCAGGGCCACGGCGCCGGTCTGGCCGCTGTCGTCGGCGGCGTCCATGACGCGGACGATGAGTTCGTCGTTGGTCTGGCCGGGCACAACCACGTCAAGCTCGTTCACGTCCAGGTCGAACATCAGGTCTTGCAGGTCATCGTGGCTGAAGCGGTGGCGGATCTCTTCGTAGAGCATCTGCCGGTCGTAGCCGGCGACGGCGTAGCCGTCTTCGTGGTCGGCCGGGCGCGGTGGGGGAATCACCGGCGCAGGCGCAGGGGAGCGGGGGGGCAGGGGAGCGGGGGAGATGGTTCCCTCGCCCCGTGGGAGAGGGCTTCTTGTTCCCTCGCCCCGTGGGAGAGGGTTAGGGAGAGGGCCTCTTGTTCCCTCGCCCTGTGGGAGAGGGTTAGGGAGAGGGCCTCTTGTTCCCTCGCCCTGGGGGAGAGGGTTAGGGAGAGGGTCTTGACGCGCGGCCGAGGTTACTCCCGCACCGCCGGGCAGCAGCGGCCGCACCACCCCCCAGAACCACGCCGCCGACCCGGCCAGCAGCGCCCCGGCGATGACGTAGAAGAAGAAGCCCATCTCGGCCAGCAGCGCGTCGCGGTCGAATGTGCCCAGGAGGGTGTCGAGCAGGACGGCCGTCGTCACCGTCAATAGACCAATGCCCCACACCAGCGACGGGCGGCGCAGGAACTTGGCCAGGAAGACAAGGACGACGAGCAGCTTCAGGACAGTGAAGGCGATTTGCATACGGGAAAGGATTGTAGCAGGCCGCGCGTGGTGGGCAACTGGACAGACCAACGCCCATTCGTTGCGCGCCACCATCCCAGAGAAAAGGCTTGCAATAGACTATTATCTATGTAGGTATTTACTCATTACGTTTCAATACGTAGGTAAATGTAATAAAAATGCCTAATGCCTTATGACGCCTGTCATGTGAGGTTTATGACATTCCTCAGATGATATTTCTGGCCCACTTGCCTATAGTATTAGGTAGGGGGAACTTCAAACCAGTCCGTTGCCTGGCAGGGAGCTAACAGGCAAGATGATCACTACCCCTCTCGATCGTCTTGGGCGATCGTCCGTTTCCCTATCAGTAAGGAGCCACAAGCCATGAGTAAGAAGCATTGGGGACGATTGTTAATCGTGCTGTTTCTGCTGGCCGCGCTGCCGGGCATGACGGCGGTGGTGGCGCAGGGGCAGGAGCCGGCGGGGAAAGCACCGCTGCCGGCCGTAACGGAGTTGAGCGAGTCGCCGACGCCTTTGGAGGCGAACCTCAATGAGTCGGAGCCGAACAACAACACCGCGGCGGCCGACGTCATGGCTCTTCAAGACGTAATGGCCGGCGCCATTGGTGCGGTCGGCGATGTTGACTACTTCAAGTTTTTCGTTGAGAACCCAGAGGGGCCAACCTATCCAGATGGCGCACAAGAAGTTCTGATCAACCTCGACGCCGTTAGCATCGGCTCGCCACTCGACACGGTGGTAACCCTTTTTGACAGCAACGGCACCGCGAAGGGCACCAACGACGACACGGACACCACCGACTCGTTGTACTACTTCAAACTTCGCTCTGGGTGGTATTACGTCAAAGTTGAGGAGTACGGCAACAACGCCGGTGGCGCTAACTACGTCTATAACCTGATCGTGACCCGGATGATCCTGGTCAGTGCTCACCCGGCCGGCCTGGGCACCAAGACCATTCAGGGCATCCCCTTCCAGGCTGGCGACATTCTGGCCCACACGACAGCCGGTGCCGGCTCGGTCACCCGTTGGGTGATGTTCCTGGACATTTCCGACCTGGGCACCACCAAGAACATCGACAAGATCGCGACGATGAATAATAGCGCCGATCTGCTCATCGGCTTCTCGGTTGATGTGACGTTGCCGGGGACGACTATCGTCGCCAAGTCCCAGGATATCGTCCGCTTCCAGCCGGGCAGGTATGGTGGGTATACGCAAGGTTCAATGTCTCGCTACCTAATCGGTGCAAACAATGACCTGACGACCGCTGGCGAGAAGCTGGATGCCATCGCTGACTGGACGCGCGGTCCGGTATCGGGCGCTCTCCATTGCGATGGCTATCCGGTCAGCACAGTCGGCGCAGCCGCAGTCAATAAGGTTGGTGGCGGAATCCTTAAGGCGGCCGATGAAGATGTCTTCTGCAAGGAGGCATTGAACGGATTCGGCCTGTGGAAGCCTTTCTTCGACAACTCCCTCATCGCCGGGCTGGGCGCGGAGGATGTTATCGGCTTCGATTACAATCTGCATCTGGACGCAGGCTACTACGTGATTCAGGGAACCGGCGTCATCGCTGGTCATGCCGTCAACCAGAAGCAGATCTTCTCGCTCTATCCGACCAACCCGCCCACTTGGAGGAACCTGTCCTGGAACGGACCGGACTACGGCTGGAACTGGAACCTGGACGCGATTGACGTGTCGAGCTGGTAAGCAGTCCCTGGTTGATCACGCCTAGTTAGCACAACTCCCCCGGCGAGCACCCCGCGCCGGGGGAGTTGCCTTCTTAGGGATTAGGGATTAGGGATTAGGGAAGAGCGCTCTTCCCTAATCCCTAACACCTAATCCCTAAATCCACGTCGGCTCTTCGTACGTCCCAAACACCTCGCGGAACACGTCGGTGATCTCGCCCAGGGTGGCGTAGGCGCGGACGGCGTCGAGGATGGCGGGCATGGTATTGGCGTCGCCGGCAGCGGCCTCGCGCAGGGCCGACAGCGCCACGGCCACCTGCTCGTTGTCGCGCTCGGCGCGGATGGCGGCCAGGCGGCCGACCTGCCGCTCATAGCCGCGCGGGTCCATCTTCAGGATGGGGATGCGCAACTGCTCGTCGGGGTCGGCGTAGGCGTTGACGCCGACGATGTTGCGGCGGCCGGCGTCGATCTCGCGCTGGTAGCGGTAGGCGGCCAGCGAAATCTCTGTTTGATAGAAGCCGCTGTCGATGGCCGGCAAGACGCCGCCGATCTCGTCCACCTGCTGCCAGTAGTCGTAGACTTGGGCTTCGATTTTGTTCGTCTCGTGCTCCACAAAGAACGACCCGGCCAGCGGATCGACCGTGTTGACCACGCCGCTCTCCTCGGCGATGATCTGCTGCGTGCGCAGGGCGACCGTCACCGCCTCCTCGCTGGGCAGGGCCAGGGCCTCGTCCATGCTGTTGGTGTGCAGGCTTTGCGTGCCGCCCAGCACGGCGGCCAACGCCTGGATGGCGACGCGGACAACGTTGTTCTCCGGCTGCTGGGCGGTCAGCGACACGCCGGCCGTCTGGGTGTGGAAGCGGCACAGCCAGGAGCGTGGGTTCTTGGCCCCGAACGTCTCGCGCATCTCCCGCGCCCAGATGCGGCGGGCGGCGCGGAACTTGGCGATCTCCTCGAAGAAGTCGTTGTGGCAGTTGAAGAAGAAGCTGAGGCGCGGCGCGAACTCGTCCACGTCCAGCCCGCGGGCCACGCCCCAGCGGACGTACTCCAGCCCGTTGCCCAGGGTGAAGGCCAGCTCTTGCGCCGCCGTCGAACCGGCCTCGCGGATGTGGTAGCCGCTGATGGAGATGGTGTTCCACAGGGGCATGTGGCGCGTGCCGAACTCGATGGTGTCGATGACCAGGCGCATGGAGGGTTCGGGCGGGAAGAGGTACTCCTTCTGGGCCTGATACTCCTTAAGGATGTCGTTTTGCAGCGTGCCGCCCAGTTGGCTCATGGGCACGCCCTGCTTCTCGGCCGCGGCGATGTACATGGCCCAAATGACGGCCGCCGGGCCGTTGATGGTCATGCTAGTCGTCACCTTGTCCAGGGGGATGCCGTCGAACAGAATCTCCATGTCGCGCAGGCTACTGATGGCCACGCCGCACTTGCCGAACTCGCCCAGCGCCTGGGGCGCGTCGGTGTCGTAGCCCATCAGCGTCGGCAGGTCGAAGGCCACCGACAGGCCCATGTTGCCCTGGCCCAGCAGGTACTTGTAGCGGGCGTTGGTCTCCTCGGCGCTGCCGAAGCCGGCGAACATGCGCATCGTCCACGGCTTGCCGCGATAGAGGGTGCTGTGGACGCTGCGGGTGAACGGATATTCGCCGGGGTGGCCCAGGTCGTCGAGGTAGTCGAGGTCGGCCACGTCCAGCGGCGTATAGAGGCGGCGGATGGGTTCGCTGGAGGTGGTCATGAAGTCGTCGCGGCGCTCCGGGGCGCGAGCGAGCGTCTGGTGGAGGGTGGTCTCCTCCCAGCGGTCGCGGGCTTCGGCTAGTTGGGCGAGCTTGGCTTGGTCGTACATGGGGAGATTATAAAGAAGGAACCACAGATTACACAGATTTCACAGATTTGGGTTTGAGGAATCGGCGTCATCTGTGAAATCTGTGGATGCTTCGGCCATAAGGAATAATGCTGAACAGGTTAATAAGATGATGGAAAGCGAACGTGAACAGGTGATCCACGTCGGGCTTGACGAAGCGTTACTGATTACGCCTCCGGTGAGGTACAATTCTCGTCATAGGTCATAAAGTCCAATGACTTCGCCGGTCGGTTCGCCCCGCCGCGCGGTTCCGCAATCAGGAGTGCTCCTTGCCCAACGAAGACATGGAGCAGCCCTATCGACGCCTCTTTGAGGCCGCTGCTGATGGGCTGATCCTTCAGGATTTGGAAACCGGCCTAGTGGTCGAGGCCAATCCGGCGGCCTACGTCCTATACGGCTATGCTCGTGAAGAGTTTATTGGTTTGCACCCACGCGCCTTCATGCCGTCCGATGGTGATGCCCATTTCGACGAGTGGGCTAAAACGGTTCAGGCCGGCAACGTGGTCGAGGCGACGGTCGTTCACGTGCGGCGGGACGGTACGCCGTTCACCGCTGAGATCCACGGCACGAGCTGCCTCTATCGGGATCGACCGTGCCTGCTGAGTGTCGTCCGTGACGTCAGCGCGTGGGTGCAGGTGTATGAACAGGCGCGAACGTTGGCCACGCTGGAAGAACGCCGGCGCCTGGCGCGAAACCTGCACGATGCCGTCAACCAGTCGCTCTTCTCAGCCAGCCTGATTGCTGAAGTGTTGCCGCGCCTGTGGGAGCAGCATCCGGCCGAGGTGCAGGCGGCGCTGGAGGATTTGCGCCGGTTGACGCGCGGGGCGCTGGCCGAGATGCGCGGGCTGCTGGTGGAGTTACAGCCGCTGGAACTGAGCGATAGCGAACTGGAGGACCTGGTGCACCTGCTAGGCGACGCGTTTACGGGCCGGACGAACATACCGGTTACTGTGGCTGTGACCGGCCACGACGCCTTGCCGTCTGAAGTGCAGATCATCCTCTACCGCCTGTGCCAGGAAGCCCTGAACAACATCGCCAAACACTCCGGAGCTGAACAGGTGCTCATCCATCTGCAATACGATCATGGAACAGTCGCGCTGTCGATCCGAGACGACGGCCGTGGCTTCGACCCCGGACAAGTACCGCCCGGCCACTATGGGCTAAACATCATGCAGGAGCGGGCTACAGCCGCCGGCGCCGCGCTGACCATCTGGAGTGAGCCGGGTCAGGGCACGGAAGTGGCCGTCCGCTGGCCGGCGGCCCTGGAGCAGCAAACATGATGACCGCCTCGCCGCCCGTTCGGGTCCTGCTCGTTGACGATCATACGATGGTGCGTCGCGGGCTGGCTACCTTTTTGAAAGCGTTCGACGACTTGTTGCTGGCCGGCGAGGCGGCGACGGGCGAAGCGGCTATCCAGTTATGCGGCCGACTCATGCCCGATGTAGTGCTGATGGACCTGGTCATGCCGGGCATGGATGGCGTGGAGACGACCCGCCTCATTCGACAAAAGTATCCGACGGTCAAGGTAATCGCCCTGACCAGCTTCAACGAAGAAGGCCGGGTTCAGAGTGTGTTGCGGGCCGGAGCCATCAGCTATCTGCTCAAGGACGTATCGGCCGATGAGCTGGCCAACGCTATCCGCGCCGCGCACGCCGGCCGCTCGACCCTCTCCCCGGCGGCCGCCCAGGCCCTGATCCACACCACCGTCAAACCATCGGCCCTGGGCTATGACCTGACGGTGCGCGAGCGGGAAGTGCTGGCCCTGATGGTGACCGGTCTCAACAACAGCGAGATCGCCGCCGAGTTGGGTGTCAGTCCCTCGACGATCAAGTCCCACGTCAGCCATATCCTGACCAAATTCGGCGTCGCCGGCCGCACGGAAGCGGTAGCCCTGGCTGTGCGCCATCACGTCATCAACTGAACCTCGCTTAGCCCGCAAAGGCTACACCAGCTCTCCGCCTCCCTCCCGCCGGCGCGAATCCCCCAACTGGGGGAGCCTCATATCCCCTGACAAGCCGATGTGACCGGCTGGCGTTCGGGATACGATCATCCTGTACCCCTATTCCATCTGTCAGGCGAATACAGTACACCGATGCAGTAAGGTGGGAATACCAGACCGGCCCGCCCTGGGTATCCTGGCACGGGTGCGAGGGAATGAAGATGGTCGCGACAGAGATCGTGTTTCACAACATGGCCGAACTCAGGGTCCAGATGCAACTATACGACGGACGCTCGCTGGCCGGCACCTGTGTGGTCGGGCCGGGCGAGAGCGGCACTCTACCGGCTGAGTTGGAGCGCTATGACATCTACTTGAAGAACAGCATTACCGGTTGGGAGATTGGGCACCAACTGAACAGCGCGGCCAGGACCCTGACGTTGAGCCAGCAAAACGGGCGCCATGTGATTACGTGACAGGTGCGGGAAACGCGCGGGCAAAGGCACCGCGGTGAAGCGAGGTGACATAGATGACTCTGAGATTCGACGTGTGGCTCAAAGAGCAGCAGTCGCGGCAAGACGAGATCGGCGAATTGGCGCGCATTCCCAGTATGAGCGGGCCTGAATCTACACCCTCCAGGCGCGTCGTGGACGAACACCACAATTGGGTGGACATCGTCATAAAAATGGTCGATGCGCGACACATTCCCGTGTTCAATGACGCCTGGCAAGAGTTTCTATCGGCGAAACAGGCAGCGCAAGGGGCTTCGGATTGACCGAGGCTGCCTGGACACTCAGTTATGAACGGCATACTCCTGACCATAATCCCGAGCCAACACAGCTCCTAAACTGTCGCGGCCAGTATTACGCATGCAGGATGTAGGATTAGAGACGGGCAAACCCGTTAAGGAAGATGCGAAGTGACTGACAAAACGTTCATAGATAGACCGAGGAAGGGGGTCGTCTTTCTAATGGCCGTCCTTCTAATGGCCATGGCGCTCCTGGTGAGCGCTCATGTCTCGCAGGCTGTGGCTACTGCCCCATCCCTGGGTACAGCGGGGAGCTTTGCCGTCCTGGGGGTTCGACCGTGACCAACACGGGGCCTAGCCTCATCACCGGCGATCTGGGTGTTGCGCCCGGATCGGCGATCGTCGGTTTCTTTCCGAGCACACCGGGAGGGCCAGGCACAGTGATAGGCACGCAACATGCGGCCGATGCTGTCGCCTTGCAGGCTCAGGCCGACGCCGCGACAGCCTATACCGCGCTGTCCGGTCAGGCCTGTGACTTCACGCATCCATTGATCGCCAACATCGGCGGCTCGACGTTGGCGCCGGGCGTCCACTGTTTTCCGTCCTCGGCGGCCATCACGGGCATCCTCACCCTGGATGCCGCGGGCGACCCGAACGCGGTCTGGGTCTTCAACATCAAAAGCACGCTCGTTACCGCCTCCGCCTCGTCCGTGCTCATCATCAATGGTGGCAACGCTTGTAACGTGTTCTGGCGCGTCGGCAGCTCCGCGACGCTTAACACAACCACGGCGTTCCAGGGCAACATCCTGGCGCTGGCCAACATTAGCGCCCTGACCGGCGCCACCGTGTCCGGCCGGCTTCTGGCGCAAACCGCGGCGGTGACTCTAGACACCAATCGGGTCTCTCTGCCGACAAACTGTGGCGTTCAGCCGCCTGAACCGGGCAACATCGTCATCGAGGCGCAAACCCTCCCCGACGGCAGCACGGTGGACTTCAACTTCAGCGCCGCCTACGCCAACTTCATGCTGTCCGACGGCGAGACCAACGACTCCGGCAACCTGGCCGCCGGCCAATACCTCATTGACGCGACTGTGCCCCCGGGTTGGGAGTTGACGAGCATCGTCTGCACTTCGGCCGGCGGCAGCACGTGGATCGTTAACTTGCCTGACAGTTCCGTTCAAGTGCAGTTGGCGGCCGGCGACACTGTGAGCTGCGTGTTCAATATGACGCAGCTGCCGCCGTCCGATCCGGGCAACATCATCGTCGAGAAGCAGACCCTCCCCGATGGCAACGCGACGAGCTTCAGCTTCATCGCCGACTATGGCAGCTTCGCTCTGTCCGACGGCCAGACCGACGACTCCGGCGATCTGATCGCGGGCCTGTATGACATCGCCGAGAACGTGCCCACGGGTTGGGACCTGACGAGCATCGTCTGCTCTTCGGGCGACGGCAGCACGTGGACGATTAACCTGCCCAATGGCGCTGTCGCCGTGCAGTTGACAGCCGGGGACACCGTGACCTGTATCTTCACCAATACGCAGGAGCCGGCGCCGCCCAGCATCTGCATCCAAGGCGCGGCCGATTACCAGCGCACCACCATCCTCGGCGTGGGAATGGGCAGCGATACCGCCCACAAGAACGTTGTCACTCTGGCCATCCCCAACTGGCAGACCGTAGATTCGCTCTACGGGCAGTTGGCGGGGGAGCAGAACGGGGCAGCGAAGTATGTGCGGTTTATCTATCCCAATAACACCTACAATCAGGTTAACAACCTGACCAGCCCGGCCTATCGCCAGTGGGCAACCTTCTGGTATGGCGCCGACCTCCAGCCGGCAGCCAACATTCGCGGCCGTTGGTTCCTCCAGACCTCCGGCACCAAGGGTCACATCCCGCGCGCGTTCCTCCTGTACCCGACATATCACACCCAGCAACCCTACGTCAACGTCTTCGACCCGCTGGCCCTGGACGAGAGTAACCAAAACCACGTTTACTATGAAGTCGCTAAGGGCTGGATTGCCGAGCAGCAGTACCGGATGGCGATTCCCGCGCCGCTGGCAGCGGTCACGATCGTTGTCCAGGTAGCGCTTGTCGAGAACGATAAAGACAATCGCCCGCTGCAGTTGACTGTCTCGGCCGACGGCGCGACGCCGCAGACGGTCAGCCCCATCGGGCCGTCGCACGGCAACCTGCTCAACATCGTCACGTTTTCGCTGAACATTCCGGCCGGCACCGACGAAATCGTGCTGGACCTGGTGTCGCCGACCCCGAACGGGGATTCAGGGGCTATGGTTGGCGTGACCGCGTACTATGCCTGCGAGGTCAATTGAAACGAACGTCAAGTCAACTAACCGCCCAGAGAGTGAGGCGAGAATCCTCCGCAGATAGAGGACGACGAATGTAACCTTGATGGTTAGACAAGAAGTCGGATTTCCAAGGAGATCAGGCTTCTTGTTGTCTGTTACCAGCTTGGTGGGTCGCTGACTGATGCCTCTCCCCCGGTTGGGGGATAGCAATACTCCCCATCCAGGGGATGATATCAGAAGCTGGTCGGAGTACGATTAACACATGACTCGTGTATTTTTGGCCGACAGCCAACCGGAAGTGCGTTCGGCCCTTCGTTTGGTACTGCTAGACCTCCACATGCCGGTGGTCTACACACTCTGGCAGACGGCCCGGCGTCAGCCGATTCGGTGCGTCCGGGGACGAGATCGCCCAGTAAACCTGAAGTGGTTAGAGGCAGCTCAGCCGAACCATCTGTTGGCTGCCTCTGATCACACTTTGCAAACACACGTAGGAGAAACAATTATGGCTAAGACCAAGAACAAAAAGAAAGGTACGGACAAGAATAAGCCGGCGAAAACGCTGAAGGAAAAGAAACGGGACAAGAAGGACAAGAAGAAAGGCGCGGAGCAACCCGGCATCTTCCCGGAATAGCCGCTGACGTGGCGTTCGCCGCCAGACCCGCGTGCATACGATCGGCAACCTTAGCCCGCTGATTTAGCCGAATGCTGCGCGGGCCGGCTGAACCAACTTGACGACAAGATTTGAGAGGCAACTGAGATGAATGGTACCGATTTAGAACTCCAATATGACAACCGTAACCCGGGCTACTTTGTGGCCGGGATGCTGCTGGGCAGCCTGATCGGCGCGCTGATCGGCGCACTGGTGATGCTGCTGTTAGCGCCGCAGTCGGGCGTCAGGACCCGCAAGCAGATCCAGCGCAAGAGCCGGGATATACGCCTGAAGACGACCGATGCCGTTGATGACACCGTAGACCAGGTGCGAGGCAAGGCCCACGACATCACGTCCGGCATTCACGATCAGGCCGAGGCGTTGCAACAACGCGGCGTGGACATGGTCGACCACCAGAAAGAGCGCTGGTCGCCCGTCCTCGAAGCCGGAAAAGCGGCCGTCAACGGGTCCTGAGCCAGGTGCATTCCACTTGAAGAAAAGGTCGTGACTGTGGCGTTTCTGCATGGCGTTCCCGAACCACCGTGGCCCGGATAACCGTGGCCGCGACTTATTGATCGTGCAATGCAATGGCCTTACGAGTGAATCTGGAGGATAAGCTGAACCAACAACGCATCGCCATTTCCTGCACCTATCAAACAACAGAGGATTTCCTGTACTGGTTGAGAGAGAAAAAGGCCGTGGAAAAGCAAGTGGCTGAGCGTGTCGCTCTTTTTGACCGGCGGGCCGTCATGGTTTGGGTCGATGATGGCGGGCGAACCATTGCCGCCGCCGACGAAGCCAGGGAGCCGGCTGGAGATTGAAATGTCGGACGTCGCCTTCTCTCCTCGCATGACGTGGACGTTCTGGCGGGTCGTGTGGGCCACGCTCGTCTTCGCGTGTCTCGGGCTGAGCTTCTGGCTGCTTTACCGCTTTAGCCAGGTCGTCTTTACCTTGTTTGTCGCCCTTCTGTTGGGCACGATCCTCCGGCCCGCCGTTAGCGCTCTGCAACGGCGCGGCCTGCCGGGCAATGTCGCAGTCATCCTCATCTATCTCCTGCTGCTGGCCCTGATCGTCGGCTTCGGGGTGCTGGTAGTGCCTCTGATAGTGACCCAGACGACCACGATTGTGGCCGCGACGCCCGGCTATCTCCAGACGGCGAGCGCTTGGCTGGTCGACAACCCGAACCCGTTGATCGGCCGCCTGGGTGACCTCTTCGCGGCCAGTCTGTTACCCGACCAATCGCCGTTGCGGCAATCGGGACAGGAGATACTGGACATAGCCGGCCAGGCCCTGGGGTACATCGGCTCGGCCTCGCAGGCGTTCCTGACAGCCGTAGCCATCCTGCTGATCGCCTTCTACTGGACACTGGACGGGCCGCGCTACGTCAGGTCGCTGGTCTTGCTCCTGCCCAAAGACAGTCGCGAGAGCACTCAGGAGCTTATGGGGGCCATCGAAACCAAAGTCAGCGCCTATATCGCCGGACAGGGCGTCCTGATGCTGGCCGTAGGCGGCATGGCGCTGGCCGCCTATTGGGCCATCGGCTTGCCCTACGTCCTGGTCCTGGCGCTTGTAGCCGGGCTGATGGAAGCCGTTCCCCTCGTCGGGCCGTTGTTGGGGGCCGTTCCGGCCGGCTTGGTCGCCTTGTCCCTGGGGCCGGACAAGCTGGTGTGGGTGATCGTTGTGACTTTGATTATCCAGCAGTTAGAGAACAGCCTGCTGGTGCCGCGCGTCATGCGCAAAGCGGTGGGCGTCAATCCATTCGTATCGCTGTTAGCGATATTTGCCTTTAGCTCGCTGCTGGGAGTTCCCGGCGCGCTCATGGCCATTCCCACGGCGGCCATTATCCAGTTGCTGCTCGACCGCTACGTCTTTCGCCCCGGAGCGCTGGAGCCGGAGATACCGACAGGCCGTGACCTGGCCGGCCGATTGCGCTATGAGGCGCAAGACCTGGCCCAGGACTTGCGCAAGCAGGCGCGGCTCAAGAAGTCAGGTTCAAGCCAGACAGTTAAACAGATCGATCAACTGATGGACGAGATCGAGTCCGTCACCGTCGACCTTGACGCGTTGCTGGCCCAGAGCAGCGGGACAGGCACATCATGACCAGGCAACTGATCCTATTCGGTATGGCTGTCATGGTTACCGCATTGGGAGTACTGCTCTTGTGGCAGTTCCGCCTCGTCTTTGTCTATGTCCTGTTCTCCCTGGCGCTGGCTGCGGCGATACGTCCTCTGGCCAAGCGCCTGACAGAGCGCAGCCGGGTCAGGCGTCTGGGTCTGCTCCTATTCTTCCTGATGATTCTGGGCGGGTTCTCCGTTCTGCTTGTTCTGAGCGCGGCCGAAGCGGCCGGCGACGTACAGCGTCTGGCCGGTCAGGTATCGGTTCAGGATGAATGGCAGCAACCGGAATGGTTGGTAGGAACAGCTTTTCAAGAGGTACTCGACGAGCGGTTGCCGGCGCCGAGTGCGCTCTTCGGCGCGTTGGCCGGCGATCAAGGGCAGCTTGTACTGCCGACGCTGTTTGGGTTCACGCAGAACATCATCAGTGTCGTGAGCGCCGCTCTGGTCATCCTGTTTCTGAGCATCTATTGGAGCGTCGATCAGGTTCATTTCGAACGGCTGTGGCTCTCGCTGCTGCCGGTCGGCGGGCGCGCGCGCGTGCGCGACATCTGGCGGACGACCGAGCCGGAACTCGGCGCTTACATCCGCAATGCGGCCATCCGCAGCGTTCTGGCTGGTCTTGTGCTCGGTCTGGGCTATTGGGCACTCGGATCGCCATATCCGACACTGCTGGCGCTGATCGGCGCTCTGGCACTGCTGATCCCGATGGTAGGGGTAGCTGTGGCCGTCATCGCGCCCCTGCTGGTGGGCTTGCTGACCAGCGTCCATCTCACTCTTTTCACAGTCCTGTTTACGATCGCAGTCCTGGCGGCCTTGAAGCTATGGGTTGAACCGCGCCTCTTCAGACGCGGGCACTATAATCCTATTCTCACTGTCGTCATCCTCATGGCTTTGGCCGATACTTTTGGGCTTGTGGGCCTCATTATTGCACCCCCCTTGTCAGTCGTCTGCCAGATTCTTTGGAGTCGCCTGGTTACTCGCCGTGCCGTTTCCGGCGCGGCCGGCGAGATTTCAGACCTCAAGGCACGGCAGCTACAGGTGAGGGAGATCGTTGAGGGGATGGAGGCACCACCGCCGTTGGTGACGAGTAGCCTGGAACGGCTGACCAGACTGCTGGAGCAGGCGGAATCAACCCTTGCCGTAACCACAACTTCGTGAGTTTCGCTCGCGAGAATCCTAATGACCTGGAGATTGCCGGCATCACCGGTCCTCCGCTCTGCCCATTGCGCCCCCCACCCATTGGGCTAGACTAGCCCTACATGGAGCAAATCCCCGACCCCACCACGCCGGAGGGGTTTCCGACAATTGTGCCCGCGCCCGATGATGGCGTGCCGGAAGGTAGGGGCGGGTCTCAGACCCGCCCCTACGACCAGACCGACGCTCAACCGCAGGACGCCGAAAACCGCGGCATCGTCCGCGCCGCCGCCGTGCTGGCCGTGGGCAACGTTGCCAGCCGCGTGCTGGGCCTGGCGCGGGAGATGGTCAAGGCCAACCTCTTCGGCACGACGCCGCTGCTGGCCGCCTTCCAGGCTGCGGCCTACGTGCCCACCGGCCTGTTCGACCTGATCATCGGCGGCATGGTCAACTCCTCCCTCGTGCCCGTCTTCAGCGACTACGCCGAGCGCGAGCGCCGCGACGAACTGTGGCGCGTGCTCAGCATGGTGCTCAGCCTGGCCACCCTGGTGCTGCTGGCCGTTGTAGCCATTGTGGAGTTATTCGCGCCGCAGGTGGCCTGGCTGGTCGGCGCGCTCAACTTCACCGAGCCGGAGCTGTCGGCGGTCAGCATCAGCCTCATCCGCATGACGACGCCGGCCGTCCTCTTCCTGGGCATCGCCAGCATCCTGACCGGCGCGCTCTACGCCCTGAAGCGCTTCACCATCCCGGCCTTCATCGGCGCGGCCTTCAACGGGGCCATCGTCGTCGCCGCGCTGATCACGCGCGAGGTGACCGGGCTGGTGTGGGGGCTGCTGCTCGGTTCGGTGTTGCAAGTGGTGTTGCAGTTGCCGGCGCTGCGCGACGCCCGGCTGCGGCCGACGCTGAACTTCCGCCACCCGGCCCTGCGCCGCATCATCCGCCTCTACATCCCCATCCTGGCCGGTCTGGTCGTCAACCAGATCGCCATCATGCTCAGCTACAACCTGGCCATCCGCACCGGCGACCAGAGCCTCAACTACATGAACTACGCCACGACGCTCTACCAGTTCCCACTGGGGCTGGTCGTCACGGCGCTGTCCATCGCCACGCTGCCGACGCTGTCGCGGCAGGCGGCCGACCTGTCCGCCTTCCGGGCCACGCTGTCCGACGGCTTGCGGCTGGTGCTGGCCCTGATTCTGCCGGCCACGGCCGGCCTATTCGCCCTGGCCCCGGCCATCATCGGCCTGCTCTTCCAGCACGGGGCCTTCACTGCCGCCGACACGGCCACGACGGCTCTGGTGTTGCGCGTCTACCTGGCCGGGATGCCCTTTGCCGCCGCCGACCAGATGCTCGTCTTCGCCAGCTACGCCCGCAAGGACACCTGGCGGCCGGCGCTGGTGGGGTTTATCAGCATCGTGGTTTATTCGGCTGTGGCTCTGCTGCTGCTGCGCTCGCTGGGGCTGCTCAGTCTGATGGTGGCCGACGCGGTGAAGCACGTCGTGCATACGGCGCTGATGATCGTCGTCGTGCGGCGGCAGATCGGTGGGGTATCGGGCGGGCCGGTGGCGCGCAGCGCGGCTAAGTCGCTGCTGGCGGCGCTACTGACGGGGTTGGCGGCCTATGGGGCGGCGTGGGCGGTGGGGAGTGTGACTGCCGGAACGGGGACGCTGGCCTGGCTGCCGGCGGTGCTGGCCGGCGGCGCGGCCGGGGTGCTGGCTTATACGGCGGCCGTCTTCGCCCTCGACATCCGCGAAACCCGCGCCCTGCCGCGGCTGCTCAGAAGATAGGTCTCACGCAAAGACGCAAAGAACGCTAAGCTCAGAAATCTTCTGAGCTTAGCGTTCTTTGCGTCTTTGCGTGAGCTCTCTTCCTACTTCTCGCTGCTCTCGCCCTCGATGAGCTTGACCTCTTTGGCTACGTCCGAGGCCGTGCCTTCGACGATGGCCGGCCCTTCCCCGCGCATCTGGGCCATGTACTTGGCCACGACCTGCGCCGGAGCCATCTCGATGAACACCTTGGCCCCGATGGTCAGGATCATCAGGTCGTCGATCTGCCCCAGCACGGGGATGATGTCGGTGATGAGGTCGATGGGGAACAGCACGTAGAGCACGCCCAGGAAGGGCAGCACCTTCAGGTAGATGGGCACGTCCCGATCGCGCACCAGATAGTAGACGAGCTTGATCTGGTTCATCAGGTCGCCCAGGAAGCTCGAACTCAACATCGAACTGATCTTGGATTTCTCTTTATCGTCAGCCACTAGCATTACCCTGCCTTCACTTGTAGGGCGGGTTGGCAACCCGCCTTTTTCGCTCGGAAGGCGGGTTGCCAACCCGCCCTACAAATCATTATACGTCAGGTGCGCACGTAAGTTGTAGTGCCTGAGGCACATTGATTGACAACCCCTGGCCTTTCTTGTATAGTTTGCCCAATTGGAACCGGTTCCATGCTGCCTGGGTCTGCCAAACCGGTAGGCAAAGTAAACAAGGTGGGCTATGGCGACTGTGACGATTCGGGACGTGGCCAAACGAGCCGGGGTTGGCATCGCCACCGTCTCGCGCGTCCTGAACGAAAGCCCGCTGGTCAGTGACGAGACGCGCCACCGTGTGTTGGCGGCTATCGCTGAACTCGACTACTCGCCTAGCGCCGTGGCCCGCCGCCTGTCGCGCGGCAAGTCAATGGCCGTGGCCGTCATCGCACCCTTTTTCACCCGCCGCTCCTACGTCGAGCGCCTGCAAGGAATCGAGAACGTGCTGTCTACCTCCGGCTATGATCTCATCCTCTACAACGTGGAGACCGTCGCCCGGCGGGATGAGTGCCTGCGCGCCGTGCCGCGCGGCGAACGGCTGGACGGCTTGCTCATCCTCTCCCTGACCCCCGACGACGATGAGGTGCGGCAGTTTGCCGCGCTGGGCGTGCCGGCCGTGCTCATCGATGCCTACCACCCCGCCCTGCCCACGGTGCAGATCGATGACGTGGCCGGGACGCGCACGGCCGTGCAGTACTTGATCGACCTCGGCCACCGTCGCATCGCCTACATCGGTGAGACGCTCGACCAGAACCCGCTCAAATTCCAGCCCATCAACGACCGCTACCAGGGCTATCGCGCGGCGCTGGACGAAGCCGGTATCCCCTTCTGCCCGGAGTACCACCGCCAGGGCAAGTACGGCTGGCGCGAGGCGCGGCACATGACCCACGAACTGCTCGACCTGCCGGAGCCGCCGACGGCCGTCTTCGCCTACAGCGACACGATGGCCTTCGGTGTGCTGGAGGCGGCCCAGCAGCGCGGCCTCGACGTGCCCGGCCAACTGTCGGTCATCGGTTTCGACGACGTCGAGATCGCCCAATACTTTCGTCTGACGACCGTGCGCCAGCCGCTGCATGAGTCCGGCGCGCGCGGCGCGGAACTGCTCCTGGAGTGCATGGACAGCGATGATGGCGTGGCATCGCCCGCGGTTGGGCCGCGCCACATCGTCCAGCCGACAGAACTGGTGATTCGGTCGACGACGGCCAACGTCGCGACCATCGATCTGAACGCGGAGGTTGCCTATTGAGGATGTACGGTGAGTATGAACGTTTGTTTCAATGTGAGGAAGCTGAGTCTCTTGCCGGAGACCGGCTGGCTAATTGTCACTTTTCTGGGAGGAAAAGAACACAATGTCTAAGTTTGGACGATTTACGTTGTTGAGCCTGTTGCTGGCGCTGATGCTGGTCCTGGTGGCCTGTGGCGGCGGCGCGCAGGAGGCCACCCCCACCGAAGCCGCCGTCGAAGCGCCGACCGAAGAAGCGGCCCCCGAAGAGACCGAGGCCCCGGCCGAGGAAGAAGCCCCGGCCGAAGAGGAAGCCCCGGCCGAAACCGGCGAGATGGCCTTCCCGATGATGGCCGGCGGCGCGCTGGAAGCGGCCGTGGCCGGTGAGTACGCCGGTACGGTCGTGACGGTTGACGGCCCCTTCGCCGACGCCGACACGGTCAAGTTCGAGCAGTCGGTCGTCGCCTTCGAGGAGGCCACCGGCATCGACGTGCAGTACATCGGCGGCAAGGAGTTCGAGGGTTCGATCGGCGTCCGCGTGGAAGCCGGTGACGCCCCCGACATCGCCGACTTCCCGCAGCCCGGCCTGCTGGCGACGTTCGTCCGCCAGGGGTACGTCGTGGACGTTTCGACCTTCCTCGACGAGGGCTGGCTCAATCAGCAGTACAACCCGTCGTGGCTACAGATGGCCACGATTGACGGCGCCGACGGCCCGATCATGGCCGGCGTCTTCCATCGCTTCAACGGCAAGAGCCTGGTGTGGTATCCGAAGGATGACTTCGACGCCGCCGGCTACACCGTGCCGGAGACGTGGGATGAACTGCTGGCCCTGACGCAGCAGATCGCCGACGACGGCGACCCGGCGTGGTGCATCGGCATCGAGTCCGGCGCGGCCACCGGCTGGCCGGCCACCGACTGGACCGAAGAGACCGTGCTGCGCACGACCTCGCTGGAGAACTACGACGCCTGGGTCGAGGGCACGCTGCCCTTCGATAGCCCCGAAATCCGCACGGCCATCGAGGCCTGGGCCGAGATCTGGTTCAATGAAGACTTCGTCTTCGGCGGCACGGACGGCATCGTCAGCACCAACTTTGGCGACAGCCCGGCCCCGATGTTCGAAGACCCGCCCGGCTGCTGGCTGCACAAGCAGGGCAACTTCATCACCGGCTTCTTCCCCGAAGGGTCGGAAGCGGGCGTTGATTACGACTTCTTCTACCTGCCGCCCATCGACGAGGCTTACGGCCGTCCGTTCCTCGTCGCCGGCGACATCATGGCCATGTTCAACGACCGGCCCGAAGTGCGGGCGTTGATGGAATACTTCACCACGCCCGAGTCGGCCAGCGGCTGGCTGGAGACGGGCGGCGCGTTGGCCGCGCACCAGACGGCCACGCCGGAGATGTACGGCGTTGACCTGGAGCGCGGCATCGCCGAACTCGTGTCGCAGGCCACCAGCTTCCGCTTCGACGGCTCTGACCTGATGCCCGGCGAAGTCGGCGGCGGCTCGTTCTGGAAGGGCATGACCGACTACGTGAGCGGCGCGGCCGATCTCGATCAGATTCTGCCCGAGATCGATGCTTCGTGGCCCGAAGGCGTAGCCGGCCAGGCTCAGGAAGAAGAGGCGGCTGAGGAAGCGGCCGAGGAGCCGGCTGGTGAGGCTATGGCCATGATCGCCGGCGGCTTCATGGAGCAGGCGATGGCCGGTGACTTCAGCGGCACGGTCGTGACGGTTGACGGCCCCTTCGCCGACGCCGACACGGTCAAGTTTGAGCAGGGGCTCGTCGCCTTCGAGGAGGCCACGGGCATCGACATGCAGTACATCGGCGGCAAGGAGTTCGAAGGTTCCATCGGCGTCCGCGTTGAGGCCGGTGACGCCCCCGACATCGCCGACTTCCCGCAGCCCGGCCTGCTGGCGACCTTCGTCCGCCAGGGGTACGTGGTGGACGTCAGCACGTTCCTGTCCGATGAGTGGTTGGCGCAACAGTACAACCAGAGCTGGCGCGACATGGCCACGATCGAAGGCCCCGACGGCCCGATCGAGGCCGGCGTCTTCCATCGCTTCAACGGCAAGAGCCTGGTGTGGTATCCGAAGGATGACTTCGATGCCGCCGGCTACGAAGTTCCCGAGACGTGGGACGAGCTGATCGCTCTGACGCAGCAGATCGCCGATGACGGCGACCCGGCGTGGTGCATCGGCATCGAGTCCGGCGCGGCCACCGGCTGGCCGGCCACGGACTGGACGGAAGAGACCGTGTTGCGCACCACGTCGCTGGAGAACTACGACGCCTGGGTGCGCGGCGAGCTGCCGTTCTCCTCGCCGGAGATCACCGCGGCCATCGAGGCCTGGAGTGAGATCTGGTTCAACGAAGACTTCGTCTTCGGCGGTACGGACGCGATTGTCAGCACCAACTTTGGCGACAGCCCGGCCCCGATGTTCGAAGACCCGCCCGGCTGCTGGCTGCACAAGCAGGGCAACTTCATCACCGGCTTCTTCCCCGAAGGGTCGGAAGCGGGCGTTGACTACGACTTCTTCTACCTGCCGCCCATCGACGAGGCCTACGGCCGTCCGTTCCTCGTCGCCGGCGACATCATGGCCATGTTCAATGACCGGCCCGAAGTGCGGGCCGTCATGGAGTACTTCACCACGCCCGAGTCGGCCAGCGGTTGGCTGGAGACGGGCGGCGCGCTGGCGGCGCACCAGACGGCCACGCCGGAGATGTACGGCGTCGACCTGGAGCGCGGCATCGCCGAACTCGTGGCCCAGGCGACCAGCTTCCGCTTCGACGGCTCAGACCTGATGCCCGGCGAAGTCGGCGGCGGTTCGTTCTGGAAGGGCATGACCGACTACGTGAGCGGCGCGGCCGACCTGGAGACAGTTCTGGCCGAAATCGACGCCTCTTGGCCGACTGAGTAACCGTTGCTGTAACCGGAAACCGAGTCTCGTCCGCGAGACTCGGTTACCACTGGATTAGAAACCGAGTTTCTCGGAAGAAACTCGGTTTCTAGTCCGGCACAAGGAGGACGTAGCGCATGCAAATCGAAGCTGACCCCGGTCAGGAAGGGTACCGGCCTGGGCGCCCAACTCCTGACCCTCATCCTACGCATCGCTCTGCCCATTGCCATTCTGGCCGCCGCTTTTGCGGTGATGTATTGGGGCTTCATTTTTCTGCGGGAAAGCGCGGCTCCCAAGTGGCTCATCGTCCTGGTGGCCATCGTCTGGGGCGTCGGCGGCGTGGCCGCACTTTACTGGATCTTCAACTGGATCGTCGAGCGCATGGGCGACCCCTGGCGCGCGCGACTCCAGCCATTCGTCTTCGTCGGCCCGGCGGCGGCCATGCTGCTGTGGTTCCTGGCCATACCGGTGCTGCGCACCTTCTGGCTGAGCCTCTTCGGCCGCGACGGCCCGCCCCGCGACTGGCTCAACTGGAGTGACCTCGGCGGCAGCTTTGCCGCCCTGGGCGAACGCTTCGTTGGCCTCGATAACTACGTGGCCGTCTTCACTGACCGCCTGATGCGCGAAGCGTTCCGCAACAATATTATGTGGATCGTCTTCGGCGCGACGCTGACGGTCATCTTCGGCCTGCTCATCGCCGTATTGGCTGACCGCAGCCGCTTCGAGCGGCTGGGCAAATCGGCCATCTTCCTGCCGATGGCCATCTCCTTCGTCGGCGCGGGCGTCATCTGGAACTTTATCTACGAAGTGCGGCCGGTCGATGGCCAACAGATTGGCCTGCTGAACGCCCTCGTTGTTGCCGCCGGCGGCAACCCGCAACCCTTCCCGGCCTGGACCGACATCGCGCCGTGGAACAACCTGTTCCTCATTGTGATCGTCATCTGGCTCCAGACCGGCTACGCCATGGTGCTCTTCTCGGCCGCGCTCAAGGGCATTCCCGCCGACTTGATGGAGGCCGGGCGCGTGGACGGCGCGAATGAGGTGCAGATCTTCTTCCGCATCATGGTTCCCTACATCATGGGTACCATCATTACCGTCAGTACGACGGTGGTCATCTTCACCCTGAAGATCTTCGACGTCGTCTGGGTCATGACCGGCGGTCAGTTCGGCACCGACGTGATCGCCACCCAGTTCTACAGGCAGTCGTTTACCGCGCGCAACTCCGGTTACGGCTCAGCCATCGCCATCGTCCTGCTCATCGCCATCGTACCGGTCATGATCTACAACCTGCGGCAGTTCCGCGAACAGGAGGCGTTCTAACATGGGTAGCTTACAACGACAACGCCGCTTCGGCAGCCTGGTGGTCAACGGCGCGCTGCTACTGATCGTCCTGTTCTGGACTGTGCCGACCATCGGCCTGTTTGTGTCCAGCTTCCGCTCGCGCGAGGCGATCCAGTCTTCGGGCTGGTGGAACATCCTGCCTCATCGGGCCTTCGAGATTGTTGGGGAGCCGCTCGACCCCGACGAGTTGGGCCTTGATGCCACCGGCCCGATGGCTATTGGCGGCGGGGAAACCACGTTTGAAGAGATGCGCGAAGGCTACCGCGCTCCCGACGGCCGCTACTACGTCTGGATCGGCAACCGCCGCAATGGCCGCATCGAAGTCCAGGAGCAGAATTGGACTGTCGATTGGGACTTCTCCCTGGCCAACTACCAACAGGTATTGGCCGGCAAGGATTTTGAGTACACCCGCGCCGACGGCACGGTGGAGGTCATCCCCGGCGACGACTTCGTCAGCGCCTTCCTGAATAGTCTGGCCGTGGCTGTGCCGGCGACGGTCATCCCCATTCTGGTGGCCGCCTTTGCCGCCTATGGCTTCGCCTGGATGCGTTTCCCCGGACGGCGGTTGCTGTTCATCATCGTCGTCGCTCTGCTGGTCGTGCCGCTCCAGTTGGCCCTCGTCCCCATCCTGGGCGACTTCCGCGGGCTGGAGATCAACGGCACGTTCCTGGCCATGTGGCTGGCCCACACCGGCTTTGGCTTGCCGCTGGCGACCTACCTGCTGTTCAACTACATCAGCGGCCTGCCGCGCGAGACGCTGGAGTCGGCGTTCATCGACGGCGCGTCGCACTTCACCGTCTTCCGGCGGCTGATTCTGCCGCTGTCGGTGCCGGCGCTGGCCTCGTTCGCCATCTTCCAGTTCCTGTGGGTATGGAACGACTACCTGGTGGCTCTCATCTTCCTGGGCGGCAACCCGGAGTCGAAGGTCATCACCCAGCGCCTGGCCGACATCGTCGGTTCGCGCGGCAACGACTGGCACTTGCTGACGGCCGGCGCGTTCATCACGATGCTGCTGCCGCTGATCGTCTTCTTCAGCTTGCAGCGCTTCTTTGTGCGTGGCCTGTTGGCCGGCTCTGTCAAAGGATAGTTCATCCGCGGATTGGGCAAATTCGGCTGATTGAAGAAGAGGGAACCACAGATTACACAGATTTCACAGATTAGAAGAACTATTCTTGAATCTGTGAAATCTGTGTAATCTGTGGTTTCTTTTCTTATAATCGGCTTCATCTGCTAAATCTGCGGATAAATTCTCTTCCGCCCGTATCAGGAGAAACGATTGTGACAGAACCGAAGGCATGGTTTCATGATGCCGTCTTCTTCGAGCTGAACATCCGCGCCTATCGCGACAGTGACGGCGACGGCAACGGCGACTTCCGGGGGGCCATCACCAAACTCGACCACATCAAGTCGCTCGGCGTCGATTGCATCTGGGTGCAGCCGATGTACCCCTCGCCCCTGCGCGATGACGGCTACGACATCGCCGATTACACCGGCATCCACCCCGACTTCGGCACACTCGACGACTTCAAAGCCTTCCTCGACGCCGCCCACGCGCGCGGCCTGCGCGTCGTCATCGACGTGGTAATGAACCACTGCTCCATCGACCACCCCTGGTTCCAGGCCGCCCGCGCCGACCGCAACTCGCCCTACCGCGACTACTTCGTCTGGAGCGACACGCCCGACAAGTATAGCGAGTCGCGCATTATCTTCCTCGACGTGGAGCCATCGAACTGGACCTACGACGAAGTCGCCGGGCAGTACTTCTGGCATCGCTTCTACAGCAGCCAGCCCGACCTGAACTACGACTGCCCGGCCGTCCACGACGAAATGCTGCGCGTGCTGCGCTTCTGGCTCGACCTGGGCATCGACGGCTTCCGCGCCGACGCCGTGCCCTACCTGTACGAGCGCGAGGGCACGAACTGCGAGAACTTGCCGGAGACCCACGTCTTTCTGAAGAAAGTGCGTCGCCTGCTGGACGAGGAGTACCCCGGCCGCGTCCTCATCGCCGAGGCCAACCAGTGGCCCGAAGACCTGCTGCCCTACTTTGGCGACGGCGACGAGTTTCACGTCTGCTTCCACTTCCCCATCATGCCGCGCCTCTACATGGCCCTGAAGCGCGGCGACAAGATGCCCATCATCGACATCCTGAGTCGCACGCCGCCCATCCCGCCCGGCACGCAGTGGATGACCTTCCTGCGCAACCACGACGAGCTGACGCTGGAGATGGTGACGCCGGAGGAGCGGCAGTGGATGTGGGAGCAGTACGCGCCGGAGCCGCGCATGCGCCTCAACCTGGGCATTCGCCGCCGGCTGATGCCGCTGCTGGACAACGACCGGCGGCGCTGGCTGGCGCTCAACGCCCTCTTCCTGTCCCTGCCGGGCACGCCCATCCTGTACTACGGCGACGAGATCGGCATGGGCGACGACATCTGGCTGCCCGACCGCCACGGCTGTCGCACGCCGATGCAGTGGTCGGCCGACAAGAACGCCGGCTTCTCCGCGGCCGAGCGCACCTATTTGCCGGTCATTGACGAGCCGCCCTACGATTATCGGACGCTCAATGTTGCCGTGCAGGAGAACGACCCGGATTCGATTCTGGCCCTGACGCGCTTCCTGTTGGCCACGCGGCAGGCGCAGCCGGCGTTGCGCTCCGGCGCGCTGGAGTGGGTGGAGACGGACGACGCGGCCGTGTTGGCCTTCCAGCGCACGACCGAGGACGGGCCGCCGGTGCTGTGCCTGTTCAACCTGAGCGACAGCCCGCGACCAGGCATCACGCCGCTGACCGACGTGCGCGACCTGCTGGCGCGCGAGGGGCGAGTCTACCCGGCCGGCCAGCCCATCCCACTGGCGTCCTTTTCCGCCCACTGGCTAGTGGCATGATTGAAGAGGAATAATCCGCAGATTGGGCAGATTTAGCAGATTTCAGGAGAAAGAAAGAGAAGGTGCTCCGCTTCTGTAATCTGCCGAATCTGCCTAATCTGCGGATCATGTCTCTTTAGTCTTTGGTTACTCTCCGCAAAACAGATGACATCGATGAACGAAATACCGTCCATTGAAGACCTGCTGGCCGGGCCGCTGGCGGGGCTGACGTCGCTGGAGCGCGACATCTTTCGCGCCCGGCTGGAGCTTTATTGGCCCGACGTGCTGCGGCCGTTGCGCCGCCTCTACGGCGACCGGCCCGACTTCGATGACTGCGCCCGCCGCCTGCTGGCCATCGTTGCCGCCGGCTACGCCGCCCGCCCGGCCGAGTTGCGCCTGCTCGACCAGCGCCGCCAGAGCCAGCCCGACTGGTTCCAGCAGCCGGACATGCTGGGCTACGTGGCCTACGCCGACCGCTTCGCCGGCGATTTGCGCGGCGTGGCCGAGCGCATCCCCTATCTGACCGAGTTGGGCGTCACCTATCTGCACCTGATGCCCCTGCTGGCCCCGCGCCAAGGCCCGAACGATGGCGGCTATGCCGTGGCCGACTATCGCGCCGTCAACCCGACCCTGGGCACGATGGTTGACCTGTCCGATTTGGCCGCGCGGCTGCGGGCCGAGGGGATCAGCCTGTGCATTGATCTGGTCTGCAACCACACGGCCAAGGAGCACGAGTGGGCGCGTCGCGCCGCGGCCGGCGACCCAACCTATCAGGCCTACTACCTGATGTACCCCGACCGGACGGAACCCGACGCCTATGAGCGCACCCTGCCGGAGGTCTTCCCCGACTTCGCGCCGGGCAACTTCACCCACTACCCGGAGTTCGACCGCTGGGTGTGGACGACGTTCAACGAGTATCAGTGGGATCTGAACTACGCCAACCCGGCCGTGCTGGCTGAGATGCTCGACATCATCCTCTATCTGGCCAATCAGGGGGTGGAGGTGCTGCGCCTCGACGCGGTGGCCTTCATGTGGAAGCGGCTGGGCACGGACAGCCAGAACCAGCCCGAAGCGCACTTCATTCTGCAAGCGTGGCGCGCCCTCAGCCGCATCGCCGCGCCGGGGCTGCTGCTGAAGGCCGAGGCCATCGTCTCGCCGCCCAAGCTCATCCCCTATCTGGGGCGCGGCGAGGCGACGAACAAGGAGTGCGAGCTGGCCTACCACAACGTCTTCATGGTGCTGCTGTGGAGCGCGCTGGCCGAGGGGCGCGTGGCCCTGCTGACGCGGGCGCTGCAAAACATGCCGCCCATCCCATCGGGCGCGGCGTGGATCACCTACGTGCGCTGCCACGATGACATCGGCTGGGCCGTCACCGACGAGGACGCGGCCGAGGTCGGCCTGAGCGGCTACGGCCACCGCGCCTTCCTGAGCGACTTCTACAGCGGACGCTTCCCCGACGCCTTCGCCCGCGGGGCGACCTTCCAGTTCAACCCCAAGACCAACGACCGGCGCATCAGCGGCTCGTGCGCTTCGTTGGCCGGGCTGGAGCGGGCGCTGGCGGGGGAGGACGCGCGGGCGGCCGAGGCGGCCATCCGCCGTATTCTACTGGTCTACAACCTCATCTTCGCCTACGGCGGCATCCCGCTGCTGTACATGGGTGACGAGTTAGGCTTGCTAAACGACGCCGGCTATTTGGACGACCCCAACCTGGCCGGCGACAACCGCTGGATGCACCGGCCGCGCATGGATTGGGCGCGGGCCGAGGCGCGCCACGACTGGTGGACGGTGACCGGACGCATCTACCGCGGCCTGGGCGAGATGCTGGCGGCGCGGCGCGACACGGCGGCGCTGCACGCCCAGGCGGGCACGTTCGCCGTCTGGACCCACAACGAGGCGGTCTTCGGCCTGTTGCGCGACAGCCCGCGCGGCCGGGTGCTGGCGCTGGCCAACTTCAGCGACCGGCCGCAGACGGTTCCCGGCTACCGGCTGCATGAGATGGTCTTCGGCGGGCGGCAGGTCGACCGCCTGACCGGCCGCCAAATCGACAGCGCGCCGGGCATCACGCTGGAGGGGTACGAAGCCCTCTGGCTCACGCCGGAGGCTGAATTAGGGAAAAGAACTCACGCAAAGGCGCTAAGGGGCAAAGACGCAAAGCCAAAAGCTGTATTTCTTTCTTCTTTGCGCCTTTGCTCCTTAGCGCCTTTGCGTGAGTCTCTGGGAGAGCATCACATGAACGACGCATATGTGGGCGGGATTGAAGCGGGGGGGACGAAGTTCGTCTGCGCCGTGGGCACGGGGCCGGACGACGTGCGGGCCGAAGCACGCTTCCCGACAACCACGCCCGACGAAACCATCGGCCGTGCCCTGGCTTTCTTCCGTGAGCAGGCGGGGCGCTACGGCCCCGTGGCCGCCGTCGGCATCGCCGCCTTCGGCCCGCTGGACCCCGACCCGGCGTCGCCGACCTTCGGTCGCATTACCAGCACGCCCAAGCCCGGTTGGGCCGGCGCTGACGTGGCCGGGGCCATCGGCCGGGGGCTGGGCGCGCCCGTCGGCTTCGACACCGACGTCAACATCGCCGGCCTGGGCGAGTGGCGCTGGGGCGCGGCGCAGGGGTTGGATACCTTCATCTACCTGACCATCGGCACGGGCATCGGCGGCGGCGGGCTGGTCAACGGCAAGCTGCTGCACGGCCTGGTGCACCCGGAGTTCGGCCACATCGCCCTGCCCCACGACTGGGCGGCCGACCCCTACAAAGGGCGCTGCCCGTTCCACGGCGACTGCCTGGAGGGCATGGCTTCCGGCCCGGCCATCGGCGAGCGCTGGGGGCGGCCGGCGTATGAGTTGCCGGCCGACCATCCGGCGTGGGAGCTGGAAGCCCACTACCTGGCCCTGGCCCTGCAAACCTTCATCTGCACCCTCTCGCCGCAGCGCATCATTCTGGGCGGCGGGGTCATGGAGCAGCCGCAGCTCTTCCCCCTGGTGCGGCGCAAGGTGCAGGCCTACCTCAACGGCTACGTCCAGTCGCCGGCCATTCTGGACAACATCGACGCCTACATCGTGCCGCCGGGGCTGGGCAACCGCGCCGGCGTGCTAGGGGCAATTGCTCAGGCGCAGGCGCTTCTTTAGCAGTAGGAAAGGTTCCAGGGGCCAGGGGCCAGGGGAAGAGCGCTCTTCCCCTGGCCCCTGGAACCTGGAACCTTCTTAATTACTGATGACCGGAGCCTGGCGCAGGTAGCGGCCGTCGTCCACCTGCTGGAGCATGAACTCGGCCATGTCGGCCCGGCTGAGGTTGGCCCCGGTGCCCTGGCCGACCATGCCCACGCGAACCTTGCCGGTCCTGGGCGTGTCCATCAGCCGCGGCACGCGCACCACCGTCCACTCCAGCCCGCTCTCGCGCACCAGGGCCACCGTCTTGACCATGTCCTCGTAGACGTTGCGGGCCGTGGCTTTGAGCGCTACGTTGATCAGCTTATTGAACAGCCTCGGCGTGTCGCCCGGATCGCCGACGCCCGCTCCGGCGGAGATGATCAGCCGCTTGATGCCGTGCTGCTTCATGGCCTTGATGATCGTCGTCGTGCCCTGGCTGATCTCGAACGTCGGCTCGTTGCTGGTCGGGCCGAGCACACTGAGCACCGCGTCGGCCCCGGCAACGACCTGCTCGACGCGGGCGGCGTCTCTCAGGCTGCCCTGGACGATCAGGAGTCGCTCGTGTTGCAGCGCGAGCTTGCCGGGATCGCGGGCCAGGGCGCGGACGCAGTAGCCGCGCTCCAACGCCTGCTGCACCAGATGCTTACCGGCGCGCCCCGTCGCGCCAAAGATCGCCAATGTTTTTGCGGTCGGTTCCATTGTCTTCCATCCTCAATCGTCCTGACTCAATAGTTGCTCGAATTATAACGAACGGTCTATATATTGCCACTGATTGAAGGCTGAGAGGGATGGGCAAATAAAAAGGCGACGATCCCGGTGAGGATCGCCGCCTTGAGTTCTACCGAGGACAGCCGGCGCTAGTCGCGCCGCGAGCCGCCGGTCAGCAGCAACACGTAGTAGAGCAACTGCCCGATGGCGGCGATGGCCGCGGCGACGTAGGTCCAGCCGGCGGCGTTGAGCACGGCACTGACGCCGCCCGCCTCTTCGTGAGTCACGATGCCGCTTTGGGTCAGGAGCGCCTTGGCCCGGCGGCTGGCGTCGAACTCGACCGGCAGGGTGACGAGCGAGAACACGACCGCCCCGGCGAAGAGGATGACGCCAACCCAGGCCAGCGGCGTGAAGCGCAGCAGCAAGCCGATCAGAATCAGAATGGGAGCCAGGCTGCTGCCGAACTGGACGACGGGCACGATGGCGCTGCGAATCTGGAGCGGCGCGTAGCCGGCCGAGTGCTGCAGGGCGTGGCCCATCTCGTGGGCGGCCACGCCGGCCGCGGCCACGCTCGGCGTCCGGTAAACGTCGGGGCTGAGGCGCAACACGCGCGTGCGCGGGTCATAGTGGTCGCTCAGAAAGCCCTGCGTCTCCTCGACGCGCACGTCCTGAAGCCCCTGGTTGTCCAGCAAGTGACGGGCGATTTCCGCGCCGGTCAGGTTACGTGCCGTGCGCACCCGGGCATACTTGTTGAAGGTGCCCTTGACGCGCATTTGCGCCCACAAACCCAATAGGAGGCCCGGCAGGGCCAGAATCAGGTAAAGCGGGTCTAGATAGAACATGGTTTTACGTTATCGCCTCTCGATCTCGATAGTCGCCGGGGCCGGTTGGCGGGCGCTTTGCTCAGCGCGCAGCCGCTTCAGGACACCCAGCAGATAGAATCCCGTTAAGAGGACCGGCGCGATGGCCAGCCAGTAGTCAGTGACGAATTCGATCATGTTTATGGTTCCTTATTATCCGCACAGTACTAACTACGCATCATTCTGGCCTATTGGTGCAGGAAGTCAACGCGGGTGAGGGCTTTCCAATGAATGTCTTACAAAGGAGGGCGTAGGCTGAGTGTGACTTAAAAAGAGGTATTGATCCGCAGATTAGGCAGATTGGGCAGATTTCAGAAGAACGAACCACAGATTACGCAGATGACACAGATTCCGTATAATGACCCTACTCTGGAGTAACTTGCTATGACACCTGAAGACACGTTTGGTTTGCCCCGCGACCTGGGCGACAGTCTGACGTTGCGCTGGGCCACGCCCGATGACGCCGAGGCGGTGGCCCAATTCAACCTGGCCATGCACTCCGACCCGCCCGGCGAGGAAAAGTTTCTCTACCACTGGACCCACGACTTGATGCGTGGCGACCACCCGACGACCAAGGCCGATGATTTCACCGTAGTGACCGACGCCGACGGCCGCATCGTCTCCTCGCTCAACCTCATCTCGCAGACGTGGGCCTACGACGGCATCCCGTTCGCCGTCGGCCGCCCGGAGTTGGTGGCCACGCTGCCGGAGTATCGCCGCCGCGGTCTGGTGCGCGAACAGATGACGGTCATCCACCGCAAGAGCGCCGCGCGCGGCGAACTGGTGCAGGCCATCACCGGCATCCCCTGGTACTACCGCCAGTTCGGCTACGAGATGGGCCTCGACCTGGGCGGCAGCCGCCAGCTCTTTTGGGCGCGGCCGGGCAACGATGAGAAGGTGGAGACGGAGCCTTACCACCTGCGCCCGGCGACGGCCGACGACATTCCGTTGCTGCAAGAGCTATACCTGGCCCATCTCGGCCACAGCCTCATCTCCCGCCTGCGCAGCCCGGAGCAGTGGCGCTATGAGATGTTCGGTTCTCACCCGGAGTCGATCTGGACACTGAAGCTGAAGATAATCCAGACGTCGGACGACAAGATTGTCGGCTACGTAAGCTACGATCCGTTCGGCACGGCTATCGAAATCACCGAGCTGGGCGTGCGGCCGGGGCATTCGTGGCGGGCGGTCGGCCGCTTCCTGCTGCGCTATCTGCGCCAAGAGGCCGCAGCCTTGAACCCGGGCCGGGCCGCCGACAAACAGTTGACCAACCTGACTTTTAATCTGGGGCAGGCCCACCCCATCTACGAGGCGCTGGAACCGGAACTGGAGAAGCAGATCCGGCCCTATAGCTGGTACGTGCGCGTGCCCGACATCCCCGCCTTCCTGCGCCACATCGCCCCGGCGCTGGAGCGGCAACTGGCGGGCAGCGTTATGGCCGGGCATACGGGCATCAGCAAGATCAATCTCTATCGTAGCCGGTTCGTGATGGTTTGGGAGGACGGCCGGCTGAAGGAAGTCACCGACGGCTACGAGTATGAGCGGTTGGAGCATGGCGACGCCAACTTCCCCGATCTGACCTTTCTGCAACTGCTATTTGGCTTTCGCAGCTACGATGAACTCAACGCGGCTTTCGTTGACTGCTACTCCCGCGACGCCACAACTCGCGTTCTACTGCGCGCCCTCTTCCCCAGGCGGCCGTCGCACGTGATTCCATTGGGATAAGAAAGGAACCACAGATTAAGAGGAAATGATCCGCAGATTGGGCAGATTGGGCAGATTTAGGAACCAGAAAGATCAATTCTTCTTTCCGGAAATCTGCCCAATCTGCCAAATCTGCGGATGACTGCTCTTCAATCTGTGAAATCTGCGTAATCTGTGGTTAGCTTCCGTCTATGATGAACCCGATCACGCCCTTCATCGAGCGGCAGGGCGCGCTGGTGCTCGACGGCGGGCTGGCCACGGAGCTGGAGCGGCGCGGGGCCGATCTGAGCGATGCCCTGTGGTCGGCGCGGCTGCTGGCCGATGACCCGGCGCTCATCCGCCAGGTGCATCTCGATTACTTCTGGGCCGGGGCCGACTGTTGCACCAGCGCCAGCTACCAGGCGACTGTGCCCGGCTTCATGGCCCGCGGGCTGAGCGACGAGGACGCGCGGGCGCTCATCCGCCGGTCGGTGACGCTGGCGGCCGAGGCCCGCGACGCCTTCTGGGCCGCCGGGCCGCACCGGCGACGGCTGCGCCCGCTGGTGGCGGCCAGCGTCGGGCCGTATGGGGCCTATTTGGCCGACGGCTCTGAGTACATTGGCGACTATGACCTCAATGAGGCCGGGTTGCTGGAATTCCATCGCGAACGCTGGGCGCTGCTGGCGAGTAGCGGAGCCGATCTGCTGGCCTGCGAGACGATCCCCTCTTTCGCCGAGGCGCGGGCACAGGCCGATCTGTTGGCCCAAACGGCGGGCGCATGGGCCTGGTTCAGCTTCACTTGCCGCGACGGCGCGCACATCAGCGACGGCACCCCCATCGCCGAGTGCGCCACTTATCTGGCCGGGCGGCCGGGTGTGGCCGCCGTTGGCGTCAACTGCACGCCGCCGCGCCTCATCCCCGACCTCATTCGCGCCATCAGCGCTGTGACCGACATGCCGGTTGTCGTCTACCCCAACTCCGGCGAGAGCTACGACCCGGTTGCCCGGCGCTGGCGGGGTGAGTCGGTTCCGGCCGAGTTCGGCACCTTCAGCCGCGAATGGCGCAAGCTGGGCGCGGCGCTCATCGGCGGTTGCTGCCGCACCACCCCGGCCCACATCCGCCAGATCAGCGACCGGTTCAGGAGAAACGCATGGCCGACCGAGTGAATCGCAAAGCGTATCAACAGTCGCTGCCCAAGAAGCGCGTCTCCGCCGGCTGCCTCTTCTTCGACAAGTCGCAACGGCTGCTCATTGTCAAGCCGACCTATAAGGATGGCTGGGAGATACCGGGCGGGGCGGTCAACGCCAACGAGTCGCCGCTGGCGGCCTGCATCCGCGAAGTAAGCGAAGAGTTGGGATTGACGCGGCGGCCGTTGCGCCTGCTCTGCGTCGACTTCGCCGGTGAGACCAAGCAACGCACTGAAAGCCTGAGCTTCATCTTCGATGGCGGCGTGCTGCCGGACGAAGAGATCGCCGCCATTCGCCTGCCGGAGAAGGAGTTGAGCGAGTATCGCTTTCTACCGACCACCGACGCATTGACGTTGCTCAACCGGCGGCTGCGGCGGCGTGTGCGGCGCTGTCTGGCGGCGCGGGTGGCGGGCACGACGCTTTACCTGGAGGAGCAGCAGCCGCCGTGGTTGACTTGATGCCGGGGGGCGGCCGATGATGTGGGGCGAAGTGGCGGCGCTGGCGACGGCCGTCTGCTGGTCGTTCACGGCCATCTTCATCAGCTATAGCGGGCGGCGCGTCGGCTCCGAGGTGGTCAATCGCAGCCGGCTGCTGTTGGCCTGCCTGTTTCTGCTGGTGGCTCACCGTGCGCTGGAGGGCGCGTTCTTCCCGACCGGCGTTGAGCCGTTCCGCTGGGGCTGGCTGGCCGTCTCCAGCGTGTTGGGGCTGGTGCTGGGCGACGCCTTTCTCTTTCGCGCCTACGTGCTCATCGGGCCACGACTGGCCATGCTGCTGATGGCGACCGTGCCCATCTTCAGCGCCCTGTTCGGCTGGCTGCTTTTCGGCGAGGCGGTGACGAACCTCGAATTGATCGGCATCACTCTGGCCGTGGCCGGCGTGGGCTGGGTCGTCACCGAGGGGCAGACTGACCCACGGCTGGCCGACCGGCGCGTCTACCGGCGCGGGCTGCTGTTTGGTCTGTTGGGCGCGTTGGGGCAGGTGGCCAATCTGGTGACGGCGCGCTACGCTCTGGTAGACGACTTTCCGGCGCTGTCGGCGACGCTCATTCGCATAGCCATAGGCGCGGGCATCGTTTGGGGTGTGGCGGCGCTGCGCGGGCAGGCCGGCCACACCGTCCGGCAGTGGGGCGACCGGCGCGCCTTGCGGGCCATCGTCGCCGCGTCGTTCGTCGGGCCGTTCCTGGGCATCTGGCTGTCGCTCATCGCCGTGCAGAACGCGCGGCTGGGCATCGCCTCAACGCTGATGGCGCTGCCGCCGGTGATTCTCATTCCCGTGGAGTATGCGCTCTTCCGGCAGCGCGTCAGCCCGCGCGGGTTGGCGGGGACGGTGATCGCGCTGGGTGGGGTGGCGCTGCTGTTTTGGTAGACGGGTAGGAATGATCCTGCCCTACGGCGCGGTGGCGTGGATGATTTGCAACAGGCCACGGCCGTGGCTTTCAACCCGCGCCACCCGAAAGCCGGCCGAGGCCACCGTCGCCGCCGTTTCGCGGTTCAGGTGGCACTCCCCTTGCAGCGCCAACCACAGTGGGTGCAGCCAGTCGGTCAGTCGGCGCGTCAGGGGCGTCTGGCCGCGCACGTGCTCCAGCAGCAGCAGTTGGCCGCCCGGCCGCAGCACGCGCCGAATCTCGGCCAGCGCGGCCGGCGGATCGGCGATGCTGCAAAAGACGAGCGTGCCGACGACGGTGTCGAACGATGCGACGGGGAAGGGCAGGTCGTGGGCGTTGGCTGCGGCAACCGTCACGTTAGTGTGACCGGCAACCCGCGCCTTGCGCGCCGCCGCGGCCAGGCGCTCCGGCCGTAGTTCGACCGCCACGACGGGCAAGCCAGGCTCATAGAGCGGCAGGTTGGCCCCCGTGCCCGCGCCGATCTCCAGCACGTTGCCGCGCGCCGCGGCCAGCAACGGCCGCCGTAGGCGTCGCAGACTGAGCCGCTCCAGCGTCCACATACCCCGATCGTAGTTGCGCGCGTCAAGGGAGTCCATGAGCCGGAGTATACCTGGTGCGTCGCACTTTCTGAAGTGCGTCGCACCTTCTTGGATGGAGGTAGCGCCGGTCAGAAGGTGCGTCGCACTCAAGAAGGTGCGACGCACCGAGTGTTACTGGAGGCCAATGCGCGCCGCCGCCTGCTGGCAAAGCCCCGCGCCGCCGGCGGCCAGCCACTGGTCGAGCGTGTCGCTGCTGCTCGCGCCGGCCACGGCGTCTTCATAGATGCCGGTGCTCCAGGTGTAGTAGCGCTGCGTCTCATTGGGCCAGGCGTCCCAGCCCTTGGCCGCTGTGCCGTGGCCGCCGTTGTAGCCGGCGAAGGTCAGGCCGGTGTCGCCGCCGGTCATTTCCATCCCTTGGGCCAGATAGGCCATGCCGCGGTTGGCGTTGGTGTCGGGGTCCTGCATGACCTCGCCCGCGCTGAAGTGGAAGGGCATGACCTGGAAAAGCCCCTGCGCCCCGGCGCTGGACTCGGCATTGGGATCGCCACAAGACTCGATCTGCATCACCGTCGCCGCCATGTTGGGATCGATGCCGTAAGCCGCCGCCCAGGTCACGATCTGCGGCGCCCAGTGCTGAATCTCACGCGTGAAGAGCGGGGCTATGCCGCCCACGACGGCCACGGGGGCGGCGGCTTCCGGCGCGGGCTGCTCCTGGGCCGGCTCGGCCGCGGCGGGGTCGCCGGCTGTCGTGCCGGCCGTCGCGTCGCTCAGTCCGCCGTTGCGAATGGCCCACATGGCGAAGAGGACGATAAAGGCCAACGCTCCGCCCAGCACCAGCATCATGCGCTGCTGCACGGCAGCCATCGGATCATTAGCGACGGCCGACCGCGGCCAGTGGTAGATGGGATCATCGTCCGGCTCGGTCAAGGGCGTATCCACCGGGTAGAGATAGGTGTCCTGATATGCGGTCATAGTTTATCGCCGTCCTGTTTTCCAACAACAAGCGTTCGGGCAACCAATGAGTAAGGCCGCGCGATAGGCGCGGCCAATATAGGTTTGTCAGGCCGCCGCCGCTCGACCTAGGAGCGGTTTTTGCCCTGGGCGTGCATATTGCCCGGGGCGCGCTGGACGCCACTGCCGGGCATCGGCGGGCGCTGCTGGATGCGCGACGTGGGGCGCGTGGGGCCGTTAGGGCTGGTCTTGGGCGCGGGCGGCGGGCCGACGATGGGGTCGTCCACCGGCTCGTAGGTCACGGCCGTCGTCACGTTCGGCGCCGCCGGGCGGGCGGGGGCGGCCGTGCGCGGCTTCGGCGCGGCGGGCGTGGCCGCCGGGCGCGACGCGGGCGGCTGAGCGGCGCGGGCCGGGGCGGGCGCGTCGGGAGACGGACGCGTCGCGGGCTTGGCCTCGCCGGCATTGGCGCGGGTCTGGTCGAAGATCTCCTCGCCGGCCATCGAGAACGCGCCGATGAACAGGATGCGCGTCAGCCACACCAGCATGGCCACGAAGATGGGCACGTAGCGCAGCAGCATCTCGCGGCTGAGCACTTCGTTGCCGAACTCGTGCCCCAGCAGCGTCAGCGACACCGCCCACCAGGTCATGACGGCGTTGGCGATGGTGCCCAGGAACCACGCCCCGGTCAGGAACCACACCGCGCGCGGCTCCTCAGCGCCGCGCTGCGGCGTGAAGATGCGCACCAGCCCGGCGAAGTCGATGGCGCAGAAGGCCACGGCCAGAATCGACGCCCACAGAACGCCGACAAAGCGCACTTCGCCCAGCAGGTTGGTCAGGGCATACTGGGTTGTGTCGAAGTTGAAGATCTCGAAGGCGATGAGCGCCACGCCCAGGAGGATGGCGATGACCATCTTGCGCGAGATGGCTCCGCCCTGGCCGGTGAACTGAATGTCTTTCAAACTGCCGGTATCCTTTAACATCTCGCTTTTCCCTCTTCTCTGATTTGGAGCGGCTGAGCGCCACCTATGCCGATGATAGAACGTCTGTTCTATCTCGGATATAGAATAGCACAAATGTTCGTCTGTCGTCAATACGCATAGTCCCCTAATCCGGCCCGCCTCTCGGCAATCATGTATAATTCCCTCATGGTGCTCATTTTGACCCACGAGAAGACGGATTTCGACGCCGTAGCCTCATTGCTGGGCGCGTGGAAGCTCCATCCGGCGGCCGTGCCCCTCTTACCGCGCCATCTGAACCGCAACGTGCAGCAGTTCCTCAACCTCTACTGGGACGCGCTGCCCTTTGTGCGCGCCGAGGATTGGCGGCGGCGGCTCGTGGAGCGGGTCATTCTGGTCGATACCCAGACGTTGGCCAACGTGCGCGGCCTCTCGCCCCAGCCGACCGTCCACGTCATCGACCACCACATGGGCCAGCCGCCCAAGCCGGGCTGGACGTATGAGGTTGAGGCGGTGGGGGCCACGGCCACGCTGCTGGTGGAGCGCCTGCAAAGCCACGGCCTGGTGCTGGCCGCCGAAGAGGCGACGCTGCTGCTGCTGGGCATCTATGAGGACACTGGCGGCCTGACCTATGACACGACGACGGCCCGCGACGTGCGCGCCGCGGCCTGGCTGGTGGAGCAGGGGGCGCAACTGAGCGTCGCCCGCCGCTTCCTCAACGTGGCCCTGTCAGAGGCGCAGCAGCAGCTCTATGACCTGCTGCTGCGCCAGGTGCAGTGGGAGCGCATCGAGGAGCGGCCGATCGCCCTGGCCGCGGCCGTCGCCCCGTCCGGCTTCGACGACGAAATCTCGTCCGTGGCCCACCGCCTGCGCGAGACGCTGACCCCCGACGGCCTGTTCGTCCTGGTGCAATTGGGCGACGGCGTGCAACTGGTGGCCCGCAGTTCGGTCGATGAGGTCGATGCCGGGCTGGTGGCCCGCGAACTGGGCGGCGGCGGCCACAGCCGGGCGGCGGCGGCGATGATCGTCGGCGGGCGGCTGCCGGACGTGGCCAAACGCGTGCGCGCCCTGCTGCCCCGCGCCGTCCAGCCGACGATGCGCGTGGCCGCGGTCATGTCCCACGGCGTGCTGACTGTGCCGACGACGATAGCCGTCAGCGAGGTGGCCGCGCTGATGCAGAAGCACGGCCACGAGGGCTACCCGGTGGTGGACGAGCGCCAGGGGCGGGTCGTCGGCCTGGTGACGCGGCGGGCGGTCGACCGGGCCATGAGCCACGAGATGGGCGGCCAGCCGGTCAGCCGTATCATGCGCGCCGGGACGAGTGTCGTGCGCCCGTCGGACTCCATCGAGCGGGTGCAGGAACTCATGGCCGCCGGCGGCTGGGGACAGATTCCGGTGCTGCCCGAAGCCGGCGAAGGTGTGGACGGCGAGCGGCCGATCGGCATCGTCACCCGCACCGATCTGCTCAACGTGTTGCTGAAGCCGCTGCCCGAAGCGCCGGGCGGGTGGCCCACGGGCGATCTGCGCGACGTGCTGGCCCGCGCTTTGGCCCCGGAGCTATGGGCGCTGGTGCTGGTGGTTAGCGAGACGGCGGCGCAATTGAAGATGCCCATCTACTTCGTCGGCGGCCTGGTGCGCGACCTGCTGCTGGGCCAGCCGCCGACCGACCTCGACATCGTCGTCGAGGGGGACGCCATTGCCCTGGTGGCGTCGTTGCGCGACCGCTTCGGCGGCCAGTTGCACAGCCACGAGCGCTTCGGCACGGCCAAGTGGGACTTATCCCTGGGAATCTACGCCGCCATCGCTGCCGCGGCCGGCGAGGGGCCGGGCGAGCCGGACGCGGCCGAAACGCCACAAGTGGCCGCGCCGGGGCAGATCGACTTCGTGACGGCGCGCAAGGAGTTCTACAGCCGGCCGACGGCCCTGCCCGACGTGGAGCCGGGGTCGATCAAGCTCGACCTGCACCGGCGCGACTTCACCATCAACACTTTGGCCGTGCGCCTTGACGGGGCCTACCTGGGGCAACTGCTCGACTTCTACGGCGGCCGGCGCGACTTGCGGCGGGGCCTGGTCCGCGTGCTCCACAGCCTGAGCTTCATCGACGACCCGACGCGCATCCTGCGCGCCGTGCGGCTGGAGCAGCGCCTGGGCTTCGCCATCGAGCCGGGCACGGCCGAACTGATCGACGACGCTCTGCCCATGCTCGACCGTGTGACCGGTGAGCGCATCCGCAATGAGATCGAGCTGGCCCTGGCCGAGGCCGATCCGGTGCGGGTCATGAGCCGCCTGGATGAGCTGGGTGTGCTGGCCCATCTGGCCCCCGATCTGTCGTGGCGAGCGGAGACGGCGGCCGTCTTCGAGCGCATCCCGTCCTTTGCCGACGACCCGCTGTGGGGCGAGACGTATCGCGCCGGGCCAGTTGTGTTCTACTACTTCGCCGTCTGGCTGGCCCCCTTTGCCCCGCCCGTGCCGGAGGAGGTCGCCCGCCGCCTGCGGGTGCGCAAGGCGACGCTGGAGCACCTGTTGGCCCTGGCCGACCTGTTGCCGGCCCTGGCCGCGCTGCCCGACGACGCGCGGCCGAGCGCCGTCGTCCGCACCGTGGCGCGCTTTGCCCCGCGCACACTGCTGACGGCGCGGATGCTGGACGTGTCGCCACGGATAAGCATCTGGCTCGACCGCTTCATGGCCGAGTGGCGGCACGTCCGCCCGACGCTGACCGGCAATGATTTGCGCGCCCTGGGCTTGCCCCCCGGCCCGCTCTACACGCGCATTCTCGTCCGTCTGCTGGACGCGCGGCTGGATAGCGAGGTGGAGGATGAGGCGGGGGAGAGGGGGATCGTGGGGGAGTATTTAGTGGATCAGTAGGTACTGACCCACTGAGTCACTGAACCACTGCCCCACTGACCTACCGACCACTGCCCCACCCTCCGCCCCCCGGTGTCTCGATGTGAATAACGTCGCCGGGCTGAATAGAGAGGGTAACTTTGCCGGGCAGGTCGGCCGACGCGCCGTCGCGGATGAGCGTGTTGCGGCCGGGCGCGCCCGGCTCCCCGCCGGCCAGGCCGTAGGGGGCGAGACGGCGGCGTTCGCCGGTCAGGGTGGCCGTGGCCGGGGCCAGGAAGCGGATGGCGCGGACGAGGCCCTCGCCGCCGCGGTGCCGGCCGCCGCCGCCGGAGCCGCGCCGCAGGCTATACGCTTCGACGCGGATGGGGTAGGCCATCTCCAGCGCCTCGACCGGCGTGTTGCGCGTGTTGCTCATGTGGACGTGGACGCCCGACGCGCCGTCGCCCGCCGGCCCGGCCCCCGCGCCGCCGCCGACGGTCTCGTAGTAAGCGAACGTAGGGGCCAGGTTCAAGGTTCCAGGTTCCAGGGCAAAACCCTCTTCCCTGGCCCCTGGCCCCTGGTCCCTGGAACCTCCAAAAGTAAGGTTGTTCATCGTCCCCTGCGACGCCGCCGGGATGAGGTCGGGCAGGGCGGCGGCCAGCGCGCCAAAGACGACGTCCACCACCCGCTGCGCCGTCTCGACGTTGCCGGCAGCCACGGCATGGGGCGGGCGTGGGTCGAGCAGGGAGCCGGGCGGGATGAGGACGGTCAGCGGGGCAAAGACGCCCTGGTTCATGGGCAGTTCGCCCAACAGGGCCAGGGCCACGCAACGCAGGCAGTAGACGACGGCCGACTCGACGATGGCCGGCACGGCGTTGAGGTTGCCGGCCACGGCGGCGGCCGTGCCGGTGAAGTCGACCGTCAGCGTGTCGCCGGCCACGGTGATGGCGGCGCGAATGGGCACGGCTGCGTCGGGGCGATTCGTATCCCCCTGACCGTCGTCGTCCAGCGCGTCCTCGAAGCGGTAGGTGCCGTCAGGGATGCGGGCGATGGCGGCGCGGGTCAACGTCTCGGCGTAGGCGATGAGGTCTCTGCCTGGCGCAGCGTTTCCGGCAGGCCGTAGCGGCCGACGATCTCCTGCAGCCGTTGCGCGCCGGTGGCGTGGGCGGCCAGTTGCGCCGCCAGGTCGCCGTCGCGCTCCCACGGCGTGCGCACGTTGCGCAATATGAGCTCCCACACCGCCTCGTTGCGCACGCCGCCCTCGACCAGCTTGATCGGCGGGATGATGATCCCTTCCTGATACAACTCCGTCGACAGCGGCATTGAACCGGGCGACATGCCGCCGACGTCGGCGTGGTGGGCGCGGCTGGCGACCAAGAAGGCAGGGGGGCGGGGGAGCGGGGGAGCAGGGGGGAACGCGCCGCCAGACATCGCTTCTTCCACCCCCGCTCCCCCGCTCCCCTGCTCCCCCGCGCCGCCGACGAACACCGGCGATACCAACGTAATATCCGGCAAATGATTCCCCCCCTGATACGGGTCATTGAGGATGACCACGTCGCCGGGGCGGAGGGGGGCGCAGCGGGCGACGGCGGCGCGAACGGAGGCGGGCATGGCCCCCAGATGGACGGGGATGTGGGCCGCCTGGGCCAGCAGCGCCGGCCGTTCCCCGCCCAAAAAGACGGCGCAACTGTAGTCGAGCCGTTCCTTGATGTTGGGGCTATAGGCGGCGCGGCCGAGCGTCACCCCCATCTCTTCGGCCACGGAGGCGAAGAGGTGGTTGAAGATGGTCAGGGTGGCGGCGTCCATGGGAAGAGAGGGGTTAGGGGCCAGGTTCCAGGGGCCAGGGGAAGAACGCTCTTCCCCTGGCCCCTGGAACCTGGCCCCTGGAACCTAATCCTTGAAGACAGGCAGGTTAGCCAGCGCGACAACCCGCGACCAGTCATCCTCCCCTTCGGTGAAGATGGCCGCCACCTGGGCCACGTGGCCGCCGGCTTTCAGCACCAGCTTCTCCATGCCGTTGAGCGTGCTGCCGGTGCTGATGACGTCATCGACGACGATAACTCGCTTGTCGCGGATCAGTTCACGATCTTTCTCGTCCAGATAGAGCGTCTGCGGCGCGCCGGTGGTGATGGAGACCGTCTCGGCGCTGATGGCCTGGCCCATGTAGCTCTTGTACGCCTTGCGCAAGACGACGTAGGGCAGGCCCATCAGGGCGCTCATCTCGTAGATGAGGGGGATGCTCTTGGCCTCGGCCGTCAGCAGCACCTCGGCGCGCACGTCGCGCAGCCGTTCGGCCAGCGCCGCGGCCGACGCCTTGACGACGTAGGTGTCGCCCAGCATGTTGAACACGGCGATGCGCACGCCGGGGGCGACTTCAAAAAGGGGGAAGTGGCGCACCAGGCCGGCCACTTCGACGGTGTAGGACTCGCGTTGGGTCATGGATGCTCTCCTAATGTGGGAATTTAACGCAAAGACGCCAGGACGCAAAGACGCGAAGAAAACCTCACGCAAAGACGCCAAGTACGCCAAGCTCAGAATGCTTTCTGAGCTTGGCGTACTTGGCGTCTTTGCGTGTGATATCTTCCTTGCGTCTTTGCGTCCTTGCGTTAGATTCTTCCCTATGAAAGCGATCCAAGTACAAGGCGAGAAGGACAGCCCGACGCTGGTGTGGGACGAGGCGGACGAGCCGGTCTGCGGGCCGGACGAGGTGCTGGTGGACGTGCGCGCGGCGGCCGTCAACCGGGCCGACTTGTGGCAGGCGCGCGGCCACTACCCGCCGCCCTTCGGGGCCAGCGCCATTCTGGGGCTGGAGATGGCCGGCGTGGTGCGCGAGGTGGGCGCGGCAGTACAGACTTTCGGCACGGGCGACCGGGTGTGCGCCCTGCTGCCCGGCGGCGGCTACGCCGAGCGGGTGACAGTGCCGGCGGGGATGCTGCTGCGGCTGCCGGCCGACTGGTCGTTTGCCCAGGGCGCGGCCGTGCCCGAAGTGTGGTACACGGCCTTCATCAACCTGTTCGACGAGGGCGGGCTGAAGGCGGGCGAGACGGCGCTCATCCACGCCGGGGCCAGCGGCGTGGGCACGGCGGCCATCCAACTGGCGGTTGACGCCGGGGCGTTGGCCCTGGCTACCGCCGGCAGCGCCGAGAAGGTCGCGCGCTGCCGGGAGTTGGGCGCGGAGCTGGCCGTCAACTACAAGGAAGCGGATTTCGTGGCCGAGATCATGGCCGCGACGGACGGCGCGGGGGTGGACGTCATTCTCGACCCCGTCGGCGGCGGCTATCTGGCACGCAACATCGCCCTGCTGAAGCCGTTCGGCCGGTTGGTCAACATCGCCAATCTGGGCGGCAGCAAGGGGGAGTTGGACATGGGCCGCGTGCTGGGGCGGCGGCTGCGCATCATCGGCTCGACGCTGCGCGGCCGGCCGGCGGCGGAGAAGATCGCCATCACGCGCCGGTTCGAGGAGCAGGTGTGGCCGAAGCTGGCCGACGGGCGGCTGCGGCCGATCATCGACCGCGTCTTCCCCATCGCCGAGGCCCAGGCGGCCCACGCCTACGTGCTGGAGAACCGCAACATCGGCAAGGTCATCTTAGAGATATAGCGCAAAAAATCCTCACGCCAAGACGCAAAGAACGCCAAGTTCAGAAAGCTTTCTGAACTTGGCGTTCTTTGCGTCTTGGCGTGGGCAATTCTTAGCGTCTTGGCGCTAGGGAGCCAATTCTCTTAAGGAATGAGCGGTGGGTTGGCGTTCTGCGCCAGTTCCAGGGCCATCTGTCGGAACCACACCCCGGCTGCCGGGTCGATGACGCCCCACTCCGGGTCAACCGTCGTGCCCGCCGGGCCAAGGCCGCGGGTGCACTCGCCGTCAGACTCGCCAGGGATTTTGATCCACAGCAAGGCGTCAATGAGGGCATTGCCCGTGTCGGCCGTCGGCCGCAACCCCACGCCACGCCCGGGCGGATTGCACCACACCTGCGGGTCGGGGTAGCTAACCGTCGGCGTCCACGGCCCCTGGCCGTTACGGCTGGTGTCAATGACGAAACCGGCCAGCGCTTCTTCGCCGGGGTATGCGCCCTGGCTCTCGACGTTGTCGGCGTACCACTGATCGGTCAGCACCCAGGTGGAGAAGTCGTTGGGGTTGGCCGGGTAGTACTGGCTGGCGCACCAATCGTAGTGGTTGTAGCCCCAGGACGCGGAATCGCCGCCAAACCAGATGCACTTGGAGACCCACGCGCCATACTTCTCCAGACGCTCGGTCTCAACGTAGTTGGAGACGTTCAGGAAGAAACCGTCGGCGCGCAGGACGCCGGCCTGAACCAGACGGTGGGCCGTGTCGCCCGCACCCAGCCAGGCGCTATGGGTGCCGTCGAGGTAGACGCGCACGTTCGGCCGCGCCTTCAGGGTGTCTACGGCGTAGTTGAGCATGGCAAAGCGGTCGTCGGCGGCTGTGGCCTCGTCGGCCTCGGCCGGCTGGCACCACTCGTAGCCCCCTTCGCTGGGCAGGCCACGGAACTGCTTGTACCAGGGGATGATGCCCAACCCATCAGGCTCCAGGATGACGATGGCGTTGAGGTTGCCGATGCCCGCGGCGAAGTTGTCAATCCAGGTCATGTACTGCTGCACCGACGTGGCTCCGCCGGCCGAGAACTGGGCGCAGTCGCGGAAGGGGAGGTTGTAGGCCACCAGGACAGGGATGGCGCCCTGGGCGTTGGCCTGTCTGACAGTGCGCCGGACCTCCTCTTGCACGCGCGTCGGCCGGGGTTCGGTGAACCACACCGCCTGGGGCGTCTGGGTCATGGCCCGCAGCAGCCGGGCGTCGGCCCGCTGGCCGTTATTGTGCAGGGCGTTGATGTGCCCCCTGGCCAAAGCGCTGGCCCTGGGCACGAAGAACTGCGTGTCGGGCGGCAAATCGCCCGTGGGTGTCTCGGCTTTTACCAGGCCGGGCACGGCGATGAGAAGAAAGAGGAAAAGGGTACTGAGAACAATGGTAAATCTGAGTCGGCTATTGACCATTTCCTGTCTCCTTGGAAAAGTGGGATAGGTAAATTATACCATCATTTTTTCTTGGTGTGCACTCTTACGTGCCTGTGAATCTGAAGCATGGTAAATGCCAGGACTCAAAGAAGAGCCTATATTCTCTGTTCATTGCCCGGGCTTTGCGTTTCCAGGCGAGGTTCTTCCCCTAATAGGCTTTGTGCCTCGTCCAGCAGCGCGGCGCGCACCAGAGCCAGCCCGACTTCGAAGCTGAGGCCCCGGCCCCTCTCCCAGGCCACGGCAAACGCCGTGACGCCCATGTCGGCCTGCAACCGCGGGCGGGCGGCGTCAATCTGATCGCGGATACGGCTGATTGCCTGTGGATGGTGATAGACCATGGACAGAACGGTCACCGCTTCTTCGGTATGTCCCAGGGTCTGGGGAAACGTGCAAATGCTCATCAGGCAACCAAGCGTCTGCCACACTCTGGCGACGGCCGCGTGCCAATCGAGTACGTCCAGCAAGTGACGCGCTGCCTGGGCCGGCCGCCCCAACCGAACACAGGTGTTGGCCAGACTGTAACCGGCAACACTGATGCCATACATGTTGCGAGTACCTTTGGCAATATTCAGCAGCCGGTTGCCATAGGCCAGAGCCAGCTCGAAATCTCCATAGACCAGCGATTCATTCTGCAAAGACCCCAGTATCTCGAAGATCAAGCTGCCAGGTGCGCTTGTCGCTTCCAGATAAGTGAGATAGCCCTCCAGCCGAGATCGAGTATCCGGCTGGCTCAGCCCCAGGATGACACGGGCATTATCGGCGTAAGCCGCGGCAATGACCTCGGTGCGTTCATCCTGCTGAGCGCGCGCAACTTCGGCGGCTCTTTCAGCCCAGGCCAGTGCTTCTGGATCGTCGGTCCAGCCACACGTGAGAACCAGCAGACAGTATAGATAAAACACTATCTCCGGGTCACCGTGTTGTAAGACGGTGGGCAGGAAGGCGAGAAGATCCTCCTTAACGGCTGAGGCAACACGGAACCCCTCTGACCAGATGAGGGCGATGAGGCGCAGGCGTAGCATGGCTGGGCTGGTCTGGGCGACGCCACCACGCGCCAACGCCTGCAAACCGTCGTCGAAGAATGTCTCTGCCTGCAGGCCTTGCAGGTTGGCCAGAGCGTAGAGACCGCCCGACAGGTCAGCCGCTTCCTCAGCCAGGCCGTGGTCTATGGCATAGAACCAGGCTCGATAGAGATTCTCGGCGTCACCGGCCACGCGTTCGGGCAGGTGTACCGGCGCGTAGTCGTGCAATCGGTCTAGCTCTGTCTTCACCAGGCGAGCGAAGTAGTGCGTGTGTGCCAGTTCGGCCTCCTCACTACGCAGGCTTTCCCGGCGTTGGGTGGCGGCGAACTGACGCAGAAGCTCATGCATCGCGAAGCGCCCGTCGGGCCGGCGTTGCAAGAGCGATTGATTGACCAGGCTTAGCAGGACGCGTAGATTAGCGCCGGAGATCTGCTCGGCGGCGTCACGCGAGAAACCGCCGTGAAATACGCTGAGCGTAGCCACAACAGTGCGTTCTTCGGGCGACAACAGTTGCCAGGTGCAGTCGAAGACGGCGTGCATGCTGCGCTGGCGCACGGGTAGATCACCCAGCTCGGCGGCCAGGAAGTCCAGCCCGCGCGCAATCTCAGCGGCGATCTCCGCCGGACTCAGCAGCTCTAGCCAGGCGGCGGCCAGTACCAGGGCCAACGGCATGCCCTGTACCTGGTCGCAGATGCGGGCGACGTCGGCAACGTTGTCTGCGGTCAGGGTGAAGCCGGGCCGGGCGCGGCGTCCGCTCTCGACGAAGAGTTGTACGGCGGTGTAGCTCAGGGCGACTTCGACCGAGACCTCACCGGGAAAGTCCAGCCCGCCCAGTTCATAGCGGCTCTCGCCGGTCAGGTGCAGTCGTTCGCGCGAGGTTGCCAGCACCGACAGGCGCGGGCAGGCCAGGAGCATAGCGCTGACGAGCGTTGCCCCGTCCAACAGGTGCTCAAAGTTATCCAGGATAAGGAGCAGTTGACGCTGATTCAGGGCCGCCAGAAGCTGAGGTTCCAGTGGCGCTGAGCGGTCCGGCGCCTGGTAGCCAAGAGCCACAGCAATGGCCTGGGGAATGTCGGCCGCGTGGGTCAGCGGTGCCAGATCAACGAAGTAAACGCCATCCTCATACTGATCCAACAGCGCCGCCCCCACGGCCAGCGCCAGGCGCGTTTTGCCCATGCCGCCCGGCCCGACAATGGTTACCAGGCGCTGCTCGTCATGGGTCAGCAGGCGGCTGATGGCCGCCAGTTCGATCTCGCGGCCGAGGAACGGCGTCAGGTCAGCCGGCAAGTTGTGGCGGCGAGGCTGTGGTGGCCGGACGACCTCGTCAGTGGCCACCGGCCCATAGCGCCCGGCGGCGATCGCGTCGCGCAGGGCGACCGTCTCCGGGGCCGGTTCAACGCCTAATTCCTCCCACAGCAAACTCCGACAGGTCTCGTATTGCGCCAGCGCGGCGGCCCGGTCGCCGGCCAGGGCGAAGGCTTGCATCAGTTGGCGGTGAGCGGGTTCGCGCCACGGTTCCAGGGCCAGTTGGCGGCGGGCGTGGGCCTGCGCCCTGTCCAGCCGGCCGGCGGTCAGGTGATCCTGGGCCGCCTCAAACAGCGCTTCCAGGGCTAACTGGTGCAGCCGTTCGCGCTCCAGCCTAAGCCACGCCTCGAACTCCAGGCTATCGCAGGTGAAGCCGGGCAAAAGCTCGCCGGCGTAGTGGGCCACCGCTGCGTCGAGGTCGCTCGCCTCGACCGCTCGCAGGAAGCGGGTGACATCCAGTGTGTGGTCACTGGCGCAGTTGAACTGCACCGTCTGGCGCGTGACTATCAGGTAAGGGGCATCGGCGTCGGCTGTGTCGTCCAGCAGTTGCCGCAGTTGGTAGAGCGCCTGGCGCAGATTGTTGTAGGCGGCGTCGGTGGTCTGGTCGGGCCAGAAGAGGGCGGCCAGCACATCACGGGGGATGGCCCGTTCGCCGTTCAACGCCAGATAGACCAGCAGGCCGCGGTTGTTGTTGGAGCGGAAGCGCGTAACCGGACGGCCGTCGAGAGTAACGTGAAATGTGCCCAGGACCGAAAGCTCTAGTCGCGCCATAGCCCTCCATTATACAGGATTGCGGCTGCTAACGATCGGGCCGATTGTGCTAACGGCAGGACACGGCCAAGCGATGGATTGGCGACGGCGTGCTAACGGCTGCGCTCTAGACTGTGATTATCAGGCATTCAGGAGAAGCGAGATGTTCAACAGTCTGGAGATGACCACAATCGCGCAAAACGGCTTCGGGCAGCAGAACCCGTTGGCCGACCGCTACGAAGCGAGCGCTGCTTTTGAAAGTGCCCTGCTGTGGGGCAAACTGCACGCTCTGGGCCACAGGCTGGCGGGTAAGCCTAGCAGCCTGCGCCATCTGCCGGCAGTGGACGCGACCACGGCCCGCCGCCCGGCGCGAGCGAGCCGGCGTCGTCAACGTCCCCCTGTCGCAGATCGTCGGCAGCGAGGGGCGGGCGAGTGACTTCGATAGCGACTTTCACCCGTTGAACGACAACACCCGCGACCGCTGGATCAACATCGCCGCCGCCATTCGCCGCGGAGCTTCGATGCCGCCGGTGGAACTGATTCAGGCAGCCGATGGCTACTACGTCCGTGATGGGCATCATCGCATCTCTGTGGCTCGCGCGGCCGGGCAGGCGAGCATCGAGGGGCGGATTGCTTATGTGTTGGTGAACTAGTTGTCTTGTGACGATTGTCGGGGTTAGCCAGAGGATTGTGAGAGCGAGATGGCCAGGAGCCAGAGACCAGTGTTGTGTGCGCAGACTCGGCAGGCTATCTCGCTCTCGCGTTAATTCAGAAGAGCTACAGGGGTAACACCACGCCACTCTAAGCAGCGCTTATCTCTTCTGAACGTAAACGGTATTGTTGATTTGACCCTGAAAAACCTCCTTACCGTCCACGAGAATCTTGCCGCTACCGGGGGATACGTCGAAGCTGATACGCCCTCTTGAATCCGTCAGCCCGCGTGAATGGGTCATACCCCAGGAAATGTGCACTTCACAAGTCCGTCCGTTCGCATTTGTTACTTCAACTGTAACCATGATTTACCTCCAATACTGATACAGATGGCTGTGCTATCCACAGAGGATGCAAATACACGACTGGTAACGGCGATACTGTGGATAGGTTCACAGGTTACAAGCGAAGTCTCAATTAAACCCTTTGACGGGCCAGCAGCCTCATGCGACTCTCCCAATCCTTCGGCAAAACCCTGCGCGAGGCCCCGGCGGAGGCCGAACTCGCCAGCCACCAACTCCTCATCCGCGCCAACTTCATCCGCCCCACCGGCGCGGGTATCTATACCTTCATGCCCCTCGGCTACCGCGTCATCCGCAAGATCTGGCGCATTCTGGCCGAAGAGATGGACGCCATCGGCGGCCAGGAGATGTGGATGCCCAACCTCCACCCGGCCGCCCTGTGGGAAGCCACCGGCCGCTGGAACACGGTGGACGTACTCTTCAAGCTAAAGGGCAACAGTGGCCGCGACTACGCCCTGTCGGCCACGCACGAGGAGATCGTCGTCGATCTGGCCCTGCGCGACATCGAGAGCTACCGCGACCTGCCGAAGATGGTCTACCACATCAGCAAGAAGTTCCGCGACGAACCCCGGCCGCGCGCCGGCCTGATTCGCCTGCGCGAATTCATTATGAAGGACGCCTACACCCTCGACCGCGGCGAGGCGGCGCTGGACGAGTACTACCCGTCCATGATCCAGGCCTACTTCAACGTCTTCAACCGCTGCGGCGTGCCGACCGTGGCCATCAACGCCGACGTCGGCGCGATGGGCGGCAAGACGTCGCAGGAGTTCACCGTGCCCCACCCGCAGGGGGAGGACACCTTCATCGCCTGCGACAACTGCGACTACGCCGCCAACGTCGAGGCGGCTCTCTTCGTGCGCGAGGGGGAGAAGCCGGCCCAACTGGCCGAACTGGTGAAGGTCGAGACGCCCGACTGCAAGACCATCGCCGACGTGGCCGCCTTCGTTGGCGTGCCCACCAGCCAGACGATCAAGGCTGTCTTCTACTGGTGGCGTCCGCGCTACGCGGAGAAGCCGGGCGAGGGGCGGCTGGTCTTTGCCCTGGTGCGCGGCGACCTCAACATCGTCGATACCAAGCTGGTCAACGCCCTGGGCGGCGGCTTCCTGCGCGCGGCGACCGAGGCCGAGATTCGCGCCATCGGTGCTGTGCCCGGCTACGCGTCGGGCATCGGCCTGACTCCGGCCAAAGATATGGCCGCAGATGGCGTGATGGTCGTGGCCGATGAGTCGATTGAGTACGGCGGCAACTACGTCGTCGGGGCCAACGAGGAACCGTACCACTACACCGGGGCCAACTTCGGCCGCGACTTCACCGTCAGCAAGGTGGCCGACATCGCCGAGGCTGCCACCGGCCACCGCTGCGCCGTCTGCGGCAATGGACATCTGGAGGCCAAAAAGGCCATCGAGGTCGGCCACTGCTTCAAGCTGGGCACGCGCTACAGCGCCGCGGTCAACGCGACCTATCTGGACGAGAACGGCCAGCCGCAACTGATCTACATGGGCAGCTACGGCATCGGCCTCGACCGGCTGATGGCCGTGGTCGTCGAACTGCACAACGACAAGGACGGCATCGTCTGGCCCGACAGCGTCGCGCCCTACCAGGTGCACCTTGTTCACGTGGGCAAGGAAGGCGACGGCACGAAGGCCAAGGCCGAAGCGGTCTACGCCGAGCTGACGGCCGCCGGCTTCGAGGTGCTCTACGACGACCGCGACGGCCTGGGCGCGGGCGTCAAGTTCAAGGACGCCGACCTGATCGGCATCCCCTGGCGCGTCACCGTTTCATCCCGCAGCCTGGAGGCGGGCGGGGCCGAGGTGAAGCGGCGCAGCGAGAGCGAGCGGCGGGTGGTGGCGGTGGATGAATTGACCGGACTTCTACGCGCATAGAGAAGCTCACGCAAAGGCGCAAAGAAGTTCTCACGCAAAGACGCAAAGGACGCAAAGCTCAGAATCTTTTCTGAGCTTTGCGTCCTTTGCGTCTTTGCGTGAGGTTTGTTTCTGATGTCCTTGCATCCTGGCATCATGGCGTTAACTCTCCTTTCAATCGGGAGTTTGTCCCGGTTGCAACCCAGGTGTACTTCCCGCCCGAATGATGACCCGCGCCTCATGACGGCCGCCCGCCGCGCCGCTTATACTGTGTCTATAGATACGTTCGCAGTCTAGGCTCTGAGGTGATCGGCACATGACTACGTCAAACCCGCAGTTGGTCGGCTGGACGGCGCTTGTCGGCGGGGTGGTCGGGGTCGTCAGTTTCGTCTCGCTCATGTTGTTGTTCGTCGTCGGCGAGCCGTTCGGGACGCTGAACGACATTCTCTCCATTCCCATCGCGCTGCTGCTGACGCCGCTGATCGTGGCCCTCTATCGCCTCCACGCGGCCGAGCACGCCGCGCTCAGCGCCTTCGCCATGCTGGCCGGTCTGGCCGGCTTCTTCGCCACAGCCGTTGGCTGCGCACTGCTGGTCCTCGGCCGCATCAGCTTCGAGCAATCGCTGCTGCCGGGTATCGGCGGCTTTGGCCTGATCGGCGTCTGGCTGCTGATCAACGCGGCGTTGGGGCTATCGGCCGGCACGCTGCCACGGGGCGCAGCGTGGAGCGGGCTGTTGCTGGCCATCGCGCCGACGTTGGCCCTAATGGCCGTGCTGCGCGCTGGTAACGTGGCGTCTGTCCTGACTTCTCTTGGAGGGCAATCGACTGGCGCGACCGTTGTCAGCCCGGTCTTCTACGCCTTCGCCATTCTGGCGGCTATCAGCTATGCCGGCCTGCCCTTCTGGTTCATCCTGGTGGGGCGCATCATCCTATCAGGCCGGTGGACCGTCGCCACCGCGGCGGGGGCTGTCTAATGGGCAAAGGCACGTCAATGGCGAACGAGTGATAATTTGGAGGTCATCCCATGAGAGTTTCGCGAACCATTTACTGGTTGTTTGCCTGGTTGTTTGTAGTCGGAGTACTCACGCAGGTCTTCTTCGCCGGAATGACGGTTGTGGCCCGGCAGTGGCCGTGGACCAACCACATGAGCCTGGGTCATCTGCTGGCCGCGCCGCTACTGGTCATGCTGGTGACGATGTACCTGGGCAAGCTGCCCGGACGAATGAAGCGGCTGACGTGGCTGCTGTTCGCCGTCTACGTCTTGCAGGCCGACTGCTCATCTCATGCGCGCCTCAGGCCGGTGTTGTCAGCACCACCCGGCGCTGGCCCTGGCCGACTTCGCCCTCGGCCTGGCGCTGGCCCGGCAGGCGACAGCTCTCGTGCGCTCGCGTGAGGTGGTAGAGGCGCAACTGGCGCGGCCGGAGAGCATAGCCGCAGACTAGCCCGGCCCAACCACAGAGGGGACAGATTCACCGAATACGCGTGTTGACTGGGTCATCCAGGTTGAATGGTGTGGACGATGAACAGTAGACAGGACAGCAGTCACTCCCCGGTTTTCCTGGCCATTAACGACGGTCGAGTTGTGCGCGCCGCGTGCGATGAACATGGAAGTTGGGCGGTTGAGACTGTCCTGGCCGGCCTGGCGGCGGTGACGCTGGCCGCCGATCCCGGCCATCCCGACACCGTCTATGCCGGTACGCAGGGCAATGGCATCTATCGCTCAGACGACCGCGGCCGGAGTTGGGCGCAACTTGGATTGGCCGGCCAAATAGTCAAGTCGATTGCCGTCAGTCCGCATGATCCGCGGGTGGTCTATGCCGGTGTGAAGCCGGCGGCCGTCTATAAGACGACCGACGGCGGCCGGAGTTGGGCCGAGCTGGACGGCTTCCGGCGCGTCCCCCACCGCTGGTGGTGGTTCTCGCCGGCCGAAGCGCCGTTCCGGGCCTACGTCAATGACCTGGCCATCTCGCCCGACGCGCCGGATGTCGTTCTGGCGGGCATCGAGTTCGGCGCGGTGGTGCGCAGCGACGACGGCGGCCGCACCTGGTCGGCCCATCGGCCCGGCGCCATACGCGACTGCCACGCGCCCAGGTTCCACGCACGTGACGGTCGGTGGCTCTATGAAGCCGGGGGAACAGGTGGCGGAGCAGCCCTCAGCCGCGACGGCGGCCGGACGTGGAGCCAGCCGCGGGCCGGGTTGGCCCGTCACTATGGGGTCGTCTGCGCCGCCGACCCGCAGCGGCCGGAGGTCTGGTATGTGGCCCTGGCCCCCGGCCCACGCCAGGCGTATGGGCGGGACGTTGAGTCGTATCTCTATCGCGCCTCAGCCGGGGCCGACTGGCAGCCGATCGGTTGGGAACCTCACCCGATGAGCCAAATGCCGCGAGCGCTGGTTACGGTTCCGGAGTCGCCCGGCCATCTCTACGTAGGGACAACCTACGGGGACGTATGGCATACAGCCGATTATGGCGATTCCTGGCAGAGGTTGCCGTTTGATCTGGGCGGCGGACTGTCGATGTTGATTGTCTAGGCCACTCTCGATGAGAGGAGGGACAAGATGAGAAGGGTACTCAAGTGGGCTGGTATCGTGCTGGCCGGATTGGCCGGCGTGGTGGTCGTGGCTGCCCTGACGGGTTACATCATTAGCGAACGACGCATCGCCAAGACCTACGCCATCGCCGACGAGGTGTTGACCCTGCCGATCGACGCCGCCAGTCTGGCCGAGGGGCAGCGGCTGGTCACCATGCGCGGCTGTACCGATTGCCACACGCCCGACCTCGGCGGCCAGGTGCTGATCGACGACCCGATGCTGGGTACTTTTGCCACGGCTAACCTGACGAGCGGCCAGGGCAGCGCCACGGCCGCCTACACCGTCGGCGATTGGGAGCGGGCCATCCGCCACGGCGTCGGCCCCGACGGACATGGGCTGATGATCATGCCCAGCTATGAGTACGCCGGGTTGAGCGACGAGCAAGTGGCGCAGATGATCGCCCACTTGCGGACTGCGCCCCCGGTCGATCGCGTGCCGGCCGAACCCGTTCTCAAGCCGTTGGGGCGCGCCCTGTACCTCGCCGGCCAGTTGCCCCTGATGCCGGCCGAGTTGGTCGACCACGACGTGGCCCACGTCGCCAGCGTGCCGGCCGAGGCGTCGGCCGAGTATGGCGCTTATCTCTCGACGACCTGCACCGGCTGCCACCAGCCGAATCTGGCCGGCGGCGTCGTGCCCGGCAGCGCGCCCGGTGATCCGCAATCGGCCAACCTGACGCCCGCCGGCAACCTGGGCCACTGGACGCTGGACGACTTCAAGACCGCGCTGCGCGGCGGCACGACCCCGGAAGGGAAGGTGCTCGACCCGGCCGTCATGCCCTGGCCCATCGCCGCGCAGATGACCGACGTGGAACTGGAAGCGTTGTGGCTCTATTTGCAGAGCCTGCCGCCGGCCTCGCCGGCCGGCTAACCGCTATGTGAGGTCAACATGAAATCCCCCCTCGTCACCGCCCTCACGATTGTGGTCGTTATCGACGCCCTGGGATGGGCCTTGGGCGTCCTGCCGGTGCTGAAGTACGCCCTCACCCACCGGAGCTTGCCGACGGTCGGTGGCATCAGGCTACTGAGCGGCCCAATTGAGGCGCTTGGTATAGAAACCGTGATCGTCACCGGGATCGTGTTCGTTGTGGTCAGCGCTCTGAAGCTGTTGGCCGCTTACTGGCTGTGGCAGGCGCGTCTGGACGGGGCGATATTGGAGATCATACTTCTCGGCCTCAGCGCGGTTTTTTGGTATGCGTTTGCACTGCCGTTTGGGCCAATAGGTGGCGTCGTGCAGGTTGTCCTGCTGGCGCTGGTGTGGAACAGTCTTAGCTAGAGTTCCGGCTAGAGGAGTCGCGCTCATGTATTCCTGGATGGTTTATCTTCACGTTCTGGCGACGCTGAGCTTTCTGACTGTCCACGGCGTTTCGAGCGTGGTCGCCTGGCGGTTGAGAGCCAGCGCGACCCGGCGACGGCTCGCGCCTGGCTGGAGATCAATGCCAATGGCGCAGTCGTCGGGGTGTTCTACGGCTCGCTGCTTGTCCTGTTGATCAGTGGCGTCGTCGCCGGCTTCATGGGCGATTGGTGGGGCCAGGGCTGGTTATGGCTGTCGCTGGCGCTGCTCATCGGCATCATCGTCGGCATGTTCTTCATCGGTACGCGACGCTACAGCCGGCTGCGGCAGGCGCTAGGCATGCCCTGGTTCGACGGCCGGAAAGAGCACCCGGCAGCCGAACCGGCCCCAATCGAGGAAATACAGGCTTTGTTGGCCGCTTCCCCGGCCCTGTCACTGACAGTCATTGGCTTCGGCGGGATCGCTATCATTCTGTGGCTGATGATGTTCAAGCCGTTCTAGAGCGAATCATTCCCGAGGCGATCCGAGACTGGAACCCCCATGCTATAATGGCCGGGCACTATGCGCGAAGCTGAACAACTCTCGTCACTCTATGCTCCCGAAAGGACAACGCGAACCGCCGCCAGGGCGCGCTCGACGCAGTGGGCGCGCGTCTGGGCGGCGGTTATCCTGGCGCTGATGCTGCTGAACCTGGCGTTGGCCGTCTGGTATGTGGCCCGCACGGGCGACGCGACCGCTTTTCTGTCGCATCAGGCGTTGAACCCTTTGCTATCCGTCGTCTACGCCGGACTAGGCGCGACTGTGGCCACCCGCCGGCCGCGCAACCCGATCGGCTTCATCTTTCTAATCGGCGGTTCGTCTTACGTGCTGGCCGCGCTGGCAACCAGCGCGCAGCAGTACGCGCTGATTGGGCCTGCGTCCCTGGCCCTGGTTTTGGCTGAGTGGGGGCAGTGGTTGAACAACTGGGTCTGGTTGCCGGCCCAACTCCTGCCGGTGACGTTCGTCTTTCTGCTCTTTCCCGACGGCCGTCTGCCTTCGCCGCGCTGGCGCATGGTCGGCTGGGCCGCCGGGCTGGGCCTGGTATCGCTCATGTTGGTGCTGGCCACGCACCCCAGTCCTCGACCTGAGTGGGGCATAATCCATAACCCCTTCGGCATCGCGGGCGCGGAACGGTTCCTCGATGGTATGTTGACTGTCAGTATCATCTTGCTGGCCGTCGGCATTTTCGGCTCGATGGTCGCCGTTGTGGCCCGCTACCGGCATTCGCGCGGCCAGGAGCGGGCGCAGATCAAATGGCTGGCCTATGCCGTGGTCGTTGTCCTGGCCGGCGGGGCCTTCTTCCTGTGGGCGTCGTTCTTTTGGAACCTCGCGGACCCGTTGGCCGTGGAACTGAGCATCATCGTGACGGATGTGATGACACTGGGCATTGCCGCGGCGGCGACAGTGGCTATCGTGCGCCACCGGCTGTACGACGTCGACGTCATCATCAACCGCACCCTGGTCTACGCCATGATGACCGGCGTGGTGTTTTTGATCTACGCGCTGGTAGTGGGCGCGATCGGCGTCTTTTTTCAGTCTCAGGGGAGTTGGCTACTGGCCTTGCTGGCAACAGGTTTGGTGGCTGTGCTCTTTCAGCCCATTCGCTCCCGGCTGCAGCGCGGCGTGAACCGTCTCCTCTACGGCCAACGCGACGAGCCGATTGAAGTGTTGGCCCAACTGGGTCAGCGGCTCGAACAAACCCTGGCTCCGGAAACGCTCTATCCGACCATCGTCGAAACGGTGGCCCACGCCCTGCGCCTGCCCTACGTCGCTCTCCAGGTGGGCGGCGGCGAGAGACGCCCGTTGGCCGCGACTTACGGCCAGCCTGTGGCCGATCCGGTGACGCTGCCCCTGACCCATCAGGGCGAAATCGTCGGCCGCCTGCTGGTAGCCCACCGCAGTGGCGATGAGGAATTCGCCGCGGCTGACCAGCAGCTATTAGAGAACATCGCCCGCCAGGCCGGCGCGGCGGTCTACAATGCCAAGTTGACATCTGACCTGCAACACTCACGCCAACAACTCGTCAGCAGCCGCGAGGAGGAGCGCCGCCGCCTGCGCCGCGACCTGCACGACGGGCTGGGGCCGGCGCTGGCCTCGCTGCACCTGGAGGCGGGCGTGCTGCGCCGTCTGGTGCGCAGCGATCCGGCGGCGGCCGAGCGGCTATTGGACGAAATGCAGGGCGATATTCGGGCCACCATCGAGGATATTCGCCGGGTTGTCCACGAGCTACGGCCGCCGGCGCTGGACGATCTGGGACTCATTCCAGCCATTCACGCTCTGGCGGGCAAGATCGGACGGCGTGACGGCGCGGTGGGTGACGCGCCGGCCGGCTTGCAGGTGCGGGTGGACGCGCCGGACAATTTGCCAACCCTGCCTGCGGCCGTTGAGGTTGCTGCCTACCGCATCATCCAGGAGGCGCTGACGAACGTCGTTCACCACGCCAACGCCCACTGCGCCGTCGTGTCGCTGCGTCTGGAGCACGGGCTACACCTTGAAGTCAGTGACGACGGCCTGGGCTTCACCGAGGGGCGCGTCGGTGGGCTGGGCTTGCGTTCGATGCGCGAGCGCGCTGTAGAACTGGGCGGTCGTTTCAGTGTGGCGCGCGCGCCGACGGGCGGCACCGTCGTGCGCGCCGTCCTGCCGGTGGAAGGAGGCCAGGACCATGCCGCTTCAAGTGCTCATCGCTGACGATCATCCGATGTTTCGTAAGGGGTTGCGGACGTTGCTCAATTCGCTGCCGGAGACAGCCGTCGTCGGCGAGGCGACCAACGGCGCGGCGGCGGTCGAGATGGCCCTGGCCCTGCGGCCTGACGTGATCCTGATGGACCTGCAGATGCCGGAGGGGGGCGGGCTGGCGGCCATTCGCCGCCTGGTGCAGGCGTGGCCCGAGGCGCGCATCCTGGTTGTGACGCTGTTCGAGGATGACGAATCCGTCTTTACCGCCCTCAAGGTCGGCGCGCGCGGCTACGTGCTGAAGGACGCCGAAGAGGGGGAGATCGCTCGGGCCTTGCAGGCCGTGGCCCAGGGGGAGGCGATCTTCAGTCCGACCATCGCCGCCCGGCTGATGGATTACTTCGCCGCCGGACGGGCCTTGCCCCAGGTGGCAACCTTCCCCGACCTGACCGAGCGGGAGCGCGAGATTTTGGCCCGCATCGCCCGCGGCCGCTCCAACGCCGAGATCGCCGACGAGCTGGTCATCAGCCTCAAAACCGTTCGCAACCACGCTTCTAACATCTTCAACAAGCTCCAGGTCGCTGACCGCACACAGGCGGCCATTCGCGCCCGCGAAGCCGGGTTGGGGTGACGGCCGCGCGTGCGCTCCTTATTGATTGGCTAACATTCGCGCCCTGTGGGTCGGCGATGAAGCCCTTTTGATGTCCGGGCAGTAACCTGCGCTACATACAGCCCGCTTGCCGCCCGCTATAATCCCTCCCAATGAACTCAGTCTGACACGTAGGGAGGCTCGCCTTGAGACGATTGCTGAAGTGGTTGGGGGTGGTGGTGGCCGTGCTGGTTGGCCTGGTGGCGGTGGCGGTTCTGTTTGTGGCTATTGCCAGTGAACGACGCATTGACAAGACCTACGATATCGCCGTCGCCCCGCTGATCCTGCCGACCGACGCGGCCAGTCTGGCCGAGGGGCAGCGGCTGGCGACGATTCGCGGCTGTACGGAGTGTCACGGCGCCGATCTGGGCGGACAGGCCTTCATTGACGAGCCGATGCTGGCGACAGTTCATGCTGCGAATCTGACCGGCGGCGAGGGCAGCGCCACGGCCGGCTACGCCGTGGAAGACTGGGTGCGGGCCATCCGCCACGGCATCGGCGCGGACGGCCGCAGCCTGGTCATCATGCCCAGCTATGAGTTTTCCGGCATCAGCGATGAGCAGTTGGGCCAGCTCGTCGCCTATCTGGAGTCAGTCGCGCCCGTCAACCGCGACTTCCCCGAGCCAAAGTTTGGGTTGATGGGGCGCACGCTATTCGTCGCTGGGCAGTTCCCAACCCTGCTGCCGGCGGAAGTCGTCGATCATATGGCCGTGGCCCCGGCCAGTGTTCCGGCGCGGGCTTCGGTTGAGTACGGCGCGTACCTGGCCGCCTCCTGCACCGGCTGCCATCAGGCCAACCTGGGCGGTGGCCCGATTCCCGGTCAGCCGCCCGACGCCCTGCCGTCGGCCGACCTGACGCCCAGCGGCCACCTGAGCGGCTGGACGCTGGATGGCTTCGTCCACACCTTGCGCACCGGCGTCACCCCGGAGGGCAAGGAGCTGGACCCGGCCATGATGCCCTGGACGCTGACGCGCGAGATGACCGACGTGGAGTTAGAAGCGTTGTGGCTCTACTTGAGCTCGCTGCCGCCCATTGCATCGGCCCAATAGCGCCGGCCATCGCCCTGGCCGTTATCGGCTTCGGCGGCATCACCGTCATTCTGTGGCTCATGATGTTCAAGCCGTTTTAGGAAAACGGGCGTCGAGACGAGCTTGAGCCTGGCGAACTTCCCGGTAGAGTTGGGAACCGAGAAACGACGTTTTGAGGACAGGGTCGCTCACCTGGGCTGCCAGGGAGTCGAGGATGGCCAAAGCCTGCGCCAAAGCCGGCCGCGCGGAGGACAAATATGAATCCACGGGGCCAGCCTGTGGGTGCTGTGTATGCCAGGCGTGCAGCGCAGATCCCAGGCTCTTGAGCGCCCGGGCCTGGTCATAGGGACGGCCGAGAGCTTCCCAGGCCGCCGCGGCCTGACGAAAATGATGCGTGGCCGTGGGCGACGCACCTTCGGCCAGGGCGATGATCCCCTGGCCTTCCGCTAAAGCGGCCTCGCTCTCCAGGGTATGAAACTGGCTGTGGGCGCGTTCCAGGCGCGGCAGGCAGGCGTGGGCGGCCGCAAGCGTCTCCGGGCGCGTGGTATACCAGGAACAGGCAAAGATGACCGCCATGGTGCAGCTCCAATCCAGATAGGGGCTGCGATCGATTAAGTCCAGGAAATGCTGGATCGTCTGGCCGGCCTCAGCTTCTGCTCCCAGAGCGGCGTAGGCGCGGGCTAACTGCTCCAGGTGCGGCACGATGATCTGAACCTCTCCCCATTTCAGGACGCGCGGCAGGGTGCGCTCCATCTCCAGGCGCGCCATCTCTATCCGCCCCAGGTCATTGTAGATACGCCCGACCAACCTGGCCGCCCACACGCCCCATACGCCCGTTGACAATTTGAGCAGCGCCGGCCAGCGGTCGAGGACCTCCGCCCACCTTCCGCAGGACCAATCCAGCGCCGCGAGGCGTCGGAACGCCCCGCCCGGGAAGATCTGGGCCTGGACACGCTGGGAGTAGACGTATAGCTCCTCGAACACAGCCCGCGCCTCGGCGTAGCGGCACAAGCCGACCAGGTCTTCCCCTAAATTAAAGTAAGCCCGGCAGGCATCGTGGGCCAGGCCCAGGGCGAGGGCGCGGCGCAGGCTGTCGCGCAGTAGCTCCAGGCCACGCGGCGGATCGAATTCATGCACATGGTTTCGAGCACTGCCGATGTTGTTGAGGGCATGTACCGTGACGTCCTCAGCCCCCAGGCGCACGGCCAGCGCCAGGGCACGCTCGCCCCACGTCACGGCCTGGGCTTGAGGCAGCTTCAACTTTGCTGGCCCCGTCGCCGTATTCAATCGTCCCTTCGCCCTCATAAAGAACAATATACTGTCCGGCCAAATGGTTAAGACCTCCGGCATCACCCAACAACAAAACTGTGCCAACATAAGTGAATACCGGTCCGTCCTCAGGCGCGGGCAGAGCGGTGACCCAGCCGTTTTCATCGACCTCAATTGAGTCGGCTTCCCCAGTATTCCAGGCATTGTTATGATTGCAGCCTGGGTCTTGATTAGGACCCGTATCAACACAGTGAGGGATCCAGGTTCGGGCCATTTTGAAGGCATCAACAAAAGGCAGTTGGTTTGAAAAGTCCGTCACTAAGCCCAGATTGGTTCCCAGTGGGGAGTTTGGGTTGGGCGAGCCGGCCACAAAACGATCGTTGGCAAAGAGGCGATTGATGTCATTCACGCCCCGGCCAAATAGGGTGGCGGTTGTCAATAGGAGCATCCCGCTAACTATTAGGATCAATTGGATCAAACGACTTGCAGGTTGCATCGTTATTTCCCATCCTATATTTGAACATCGTGCGTCTATGGCTGCCGCCGGCATCCACACAAGACGGCCGACCCCCTTATCGAGTTAAAACTACTTTCGCCAGACTGCGGCATAACGGTGGGTGTTTCCGCTGGCCGCCCCCGTGACCATTTTCAGGTCAAAGCCCTGGCTAACAAACTCTTCACCATAGTAAGCCCAGAATCTTCTGGCACGCATGGATGGACGGCCTATGCATGCGCGGCGCCATAAGCCGAAATCAAGGCCTGTTGGGGGTGCGCGCTATCGTCCGGTGAATTCGCGACGAACACGACACTGAAGCGATTGGGAAAGATCAAGACCTGTGCGTGCGAACCATTGCGCTCGCCGTTGTGTGTGAAGCAACGGCCACCCTCGCCTGACCTGGTCCAGAACCCCATCAGGTCGTCCGCCGGATCGCTATTGATCATGAGCTCGCGTTGCTCCGAGGTGAGGAACGGTCCGGAGTTCACGCTGGAAATGAACGTGGCCAGGTTCTTAGCCGAGATGTACAGCCCTCCCGCTGCGGCATGCAGGGTTCCGTCGTTCAGTAGTGCCCCTGTATTACTGGTCCGCGACGAGTACGTGCGGGCCGGTGTTCCGTATGGAAAGTACTCCGGCATACCGACGGGCCACCGGCCGTTGCCTGGGTTAGCCGAAGCCTGAATGGCGAGCGGTCTCAGGATCATCTCGTAGAGGCCGTCGACGTTGAAATTGCGAGAGGTGGCTGCCTGGATCGCCTCGTTGTAAGTCTCTGTGCTGGAGTTGCGGTGCTCAATCTCGGCCTCATTAAGCTCAAACGAATAATACAAGCCCCACTTAGCGAATATAAAGTGGAACAGGCCCATACTTGTGTTGGAATAATCTCGCGTGCCAGGAGCCGTGGCTAGTTCGCGCGGTCGGCTCAAACGTTTAGCGATGTGGTCCTCAGGGTCATTACGATCGGCTGAATGCGCCTCGCTTCCAAAGTCGGGCCGGTTGCCACATGGCGACAATATGCTACAATGCCCGCCAATAATCAACTCGTTATCGTTTACGGTACTGCCCTTATGAGTCGAATCCGCTTTGTCACTGTTCTTCTGGCGACCGCCGCCGCGCTGCTCCTGTGGAGCGACCGGACGCTCGCCGCCGCCAGTTGCTACATCGTCTCCAACGACATCGGCTACGTCTGTGATACCAATCCGCCGCCGTCGTCGTTTGGCAAGCCGGTCAAGCTGCACGATAGCATTCTGCCCGGCCTGAAGTTCGGCAAGCTGGCCGACAACATCAACGTCTACGCCGAGCCGAACATGAACAGCCCCATCGTCCGCAACGCCGGCGATGGCTTCCTGTTCCACACCATCGAAGACACGGCCAACAACAATGAGGAAGGGCGGCTGTGGTACATGATCGACCTGGGTGAGTGGGTGCGCGGCGAGGATATTACCCTGAAGTCGCAGTCGGACTTCACCGGCGTCGAAGTGCTGACCCAGCCGGAGCGGCCGTTTGGCTGGATGCTGGTCGACTTCGCCTACAGCGAGTCGCCCGGCGCGGAGCCGAGCGCCACGGCCATCAAGCTGCCGCGCTACACCTTTGTCGAGGTCTACGACGCCGTTGTCGATGACCAGGGCTGGATCTGGTACGACATCGGCCAGGAGCGCTGGATGCGCCAGACGTACCTGAGCATCATCGAGGTCAACCCGCGCCCGGCCGAAGTGGGCGAGAACGAGTACTGGGTCGAGGTCGACCTGTACGAGCAGAACTTCGTGGCCTATGAGGGCGACCGTATGGTCTACGCCGGCCTCGTCTCTTCCGGCCTCAATCGCTGGCCGACCTACGAGGGGCTGTTCCAGGTCTGGGATCGGCACATGGCGGCCAATATGTCGGGCGCCGAAGGCAAGGTGGACTACTACGTCGTTGAGGACGTGCCGCACACGATGTACTTCAACGTTGACATCGCCCTCCACGGCGCGTATTGGCACGACCGCTTCGGCTACAAGCACAGCCACGGCTGCGTCAACATGCCCCTGCGCGATGCCGAGTGGGTCTACTTTTGGTCGGAGAACGCGCCCAATGACTTGTGGGTCTGGGTGCATACGTCTGACCCGCACAGCTACTTCCAGCGCGTAGACCCGGCGGATGGGACGGCGGGGCCATAGGGCAGTAGACAGTAGGTCAGTATTCAGTGGGTCAGTGGTCAGTGCGCCGGGCAGGTTGTCCGGCGCGCTGTTTTTGGGCGAAAGTGTGGAGCGCGCATCCTCAGATGCGCGTTCAGCGGTCGGCAAGGTTCAACAGCCAGGAGAGTTATCATGACGGTGGGAGCGAACTTCGATTTGACGGGCAAGGTGGCGCTGATCACCGGCGGGACGCGGGGCATCGGGTTGGCCATCGCCGAGGCCTACGCCGTGGCCGGGGCGCGGGTGGTGGTGGCCAGTCGCAAGCAGTCGGCGGTGGACGAGGCCGCGGAGGTCGTGCGGCGGCACGGCGGCGAGGCGCTGGGCATTGCCGCCCACACCGGCGAGCCGGAAGCGGCGGCGGCGCTGGTGGAACAGACCGTGGCCCACTTCGGCGGCCTCGACATCCTGGTCAACAACGCCGCCACCAACCCCCACTTCGGCCCATTCCTGTCGGCCGAGGACAGCCACTGGGACAAAATCCTTGACGTGAACGTGAAGGGCTACTTCCGCATGGCCAAGGCCGCCGTGCCGGCCATGCGCGCCCGCGGCGGGGGCAAGATCGTTAACGTCGCTTCGGTGGCCGGGCTGGAGCCGCAGCCGATGATGGGCGTCTACTGCGTCAGCAAGGCGGCGGTGCTGATGATGACCGAAGTGCTGGCCGCCGAACTGGCCGCCGACAACATCCAGGTCAACGCCATCGCGCCGGGCTTCGTCAAGACCAAGTTCAGTCAGGTGTTGTGGAGCACAGAGGCCATTCACGACCGGCTCATCCACGCCGTGCCTCAACAGCGCATGGCCGCGCCGGAGGAGATGACCGGCATCGCTCTCTATCTAGCCTCGGCCGCCAGCAGCTACACCACCGGCGCGACGTTCGTCATCGACGGCGGGCAACTGGCCGCGGGCCTGCACGTCGGCTAACCAGTGGGCGCGGCGCAGGCTCCCGCGACGATGATCTGATCCAGCGCGAAGCTCAGGTCACGTGTATCGAAGTGTCCCGGCGTAAGATCGGACGGCTTGAAGTTGCCCGCTTCCAGGTCAAAGACAAACGTATTCCATCCCTTCTCAACGGCCGCTTCCACGCCCAATGGCTGCCCGGTCTGGGCCGCGAGGGCGATCTTTTGGCCATCCGGCAGCGACACATTCATGACGCCCGTTTGGCCCAACCCATCGGGCGCTTCGGCATCGTGGAGATTGGAAATAGCCAGGCTTACGGAAAGGGTTTGCCGCGTGTCCGAACGCACGAATAGGTAGGCGGGCGAAGTGGCCCAGCGCCAGGTCGCGTCGCCGAGCATCTCCTCGTCGTGCCAACCAGGGCCAAGATAGGCCTCCAATCCACCGCGGCCGGACGCGCACTGCATGACCACAGCCGACGGTTGCCCCGCCCCCGCCTCGCCGGCGAATAGCGGAATGACCACCGTCTCCTCCCGCCCCATTTCATCGCGGGCGATAAGCTGGATGGCCGGAAAAGCCTGGGCATGAGTCAGGTTGGCTGTATCCACCAAAAGATCGAGGCGAAGTAGATCGATCGCGCTAATGGGCGTGCGCAGCCGGCCGGCCTGGCCTCCGCCAGGAAGCGGGTTCATGTGGAACAGCTCTGCCGTCTCCAGGTCTAGCGTTACACGGGCGGGCAGGTATAGCGTAACGTCCACCAGACCGTCGCTTATTACGCCAAACTGGAGCGCCGTCTTGGCCGGGTTCGTGCCCACATCCACCGCCAACGTCTCCGGTGTGACGACCAGTAGCCGCGATCCAATACCCCGCATGACCTGCGGATCGGCCCAGTCCCACAGACGGTTGGGCTGCTCATCGATATTTGCCGGAGTGGCGTTCCAGCCCCAGACGGCCAACGACGTTGCCCCATGATGATGGATGGCGATGGACGGGATAAGCAGCAGGACGTAGGCCCCGGTCAGCGCGGTGGCTCGGCGTGTGCCCGCCTGGGCCAGGCTCAACACGGGAATCAGAAAGTAGGCCGCGTAGGGCATGACATCGGCGAAGAAGCGCGGGCCGAACGAGTAACCCGCCCACCAGTGGGGGAAGGCGGAGATGACGAGCCAGTGCAAGACAATGATGAGGGCCAGCGTCCAGTCGAGAGATTCCCATTGGCCGCGCCGCACTTTAAGGAAAACGCCCACCGGGGCCAGCAACAGGATAGGCGAGTGGGTGAGCACACCCCGCGAAGGGCTGACGAGGTTGCCCAGTAGGGCTTCGCCAAGCGTAGCCGAGCCGAGGCGGGCGGCGGAAAAGTAAGGCGGCAATACCATATGGTAGACGGCCAGATTTAGCCCTACGAATAACAATGCGACAAGCAGCCCCAACAGCACATAGCGCACGAAGTAGGAGCGGTAGACGAACAGCACATACAGGCTGATGACGGCTACCGAGACGCTGTTGGTCGGCCGGACGATATAGGCCAGACCCAACGGCAGAGCGACAAAGGCAACCGCGGCCGGTTGCCGGCGGGCGCGCACGAGCAGCAGCAAGGCCAGCGACAGCAGGAGCATTGAAGGGCCATGTTGCCACAGGGCGCGGCTGGCGGTGGAGTAGGCCGGCGTGCCCAGAGCATACGCGGTAGTTAGCAGCAGAGCGTAGGGCGCACGCAGGTACTCGCGCCCAATCAGGTACATGATCGCCGCCGACACGGCCATGATCAGCGAGGCGTTGATGAGCTGCAGCTCATACACTAAAGGATCGTGTGGTGAGTGTTCGACAAGATATGCCTGAAGCGTCGTGCCGCGTAGAGCCGGCAGGACGGCGTCGAGGACAATCATCTGCGGGATGGTCAGCAGTGGGCCGCCCACCGGGAAGAAGCTGATCAAGTGGTCGTCGAGTTCGTGAACGGCAAAGGAATCATATTGATAGATCGAGGTCTGGTACTCATCCAGGTAAAGATCGCCGTCGTAGATGGCGCTGGCGACCACATGGGGCGCCCACATTGCGTCAGCCGGTCGGATGTGATCTGGGAAGAGCAGATAGAGAAAGAGAAAGAGGGCTGTCACCAGTAGAGGCGGCATCGCCCTCCTGGCCGGGGAACTCAGTCTGGCGGAGATCGCAGCATGCATTGTTGTTCGTGCCGGCAAGCGGCCAGATGTCAGGCCCGGTTGCGATAGAGTTGGGGGTCGACGACCTCACCCATGCGCTGCGTGTCCAGCTTGCCGCCCAGGAAGGCGTTGACGCGCTCGATCTGCGGCCGGGGGTCGCCCAGCATGTCGCTGTAATGGACGTAGAGCGTGCGCACGTTGCGCCGCCCGGCCAGCCACTCCTCGACGCCGCGCACGTGCTTCTCGAACAGCACCTTCATCGTGGCGTCGTCCTGCTTGTCCGGGTCCTCGCCGCGGTGGATGAGCATCTTGCGTTGCGAGGCCAGGATTTCGTCGATGTTGCGGCGAATGAAGATAACGCGATACTGTTCGTCGGCCGGCAGGTGCTTCAGCAGGGCGGAGATGACCTTGACCGCCTTGCCGCGCGCCTCGGCAACCCAGGCGACGTCGCCCTTGTCCATCTGCTTGACGCGCTCGAACTCATAGTACCCCTTGGGGTTGTCTTCGTCGGCCGCGCGTAACTCGTCGGTCAGCGGCGGGATGCCGCCGGCGTCGATCATCTTCATCATCATGGACGTGCCCGAACGGGGCAGGCCGGAGACGATCGTGATAAACTGGTCGTCGCCCGACCGGGTTAGTTTCTGGAAGAGGCTTTTCATGGGCACAATTCTACACGAGATGGGCAGAAGCTCACGCAAAGGCGCGAAGAAGGCCTCACGCAAAGACGCAAAGTACGCCAAGCTTCAGAACCTTTCTGAAGCTTGGCGTACTTTGCGTCTTTGCGTGAGATCTCTTCTCTTCTTTGCGCCTTTGCCCCTTCGCGCCTTTGCGTGCGCTCTTTTTAGAGGACAAATATGAGAACCATACGCGAAGTAGAAGAGAACGAACTGGACGAGCTTCTGCGCATCACCGTCGAGGCCTTCCCCGGCATGAAGGTCAGCGGGCCGGAGGAGCGGACGCGGATGCTGGAGCGGCTGGCGCGGGTGATGAAGGAGCCGATCGTCCACTTCTTCGGCGTCTACGAGGCCGGGCGGCTCATCGGCGTCATGCGCTTCTATGACTTCACCATGCGGCTGCACGAGACGGACGCGCTCGTCGGCGGCGTCGGCGGCGTGGCCGTCGATTTACGATACAAGAAGGAGCGCGTCGCCGCCGACATGATCCGCTTCTTCCTCGACCACTACCGCGACAAGGGCGCGCCCCTGACCGCCCTCTACCCCTTCCGGCCCGACTTCTACCACCGCATGGGCTTTGGCTTCGGCGTCAAGCTCAACCGCTACAGCTTTCCCCCCAATGCACTGCCCGCCCGGCCCAAGGCGCGGGTTGAGTTCCTCAGCGCCGACGACAAGGCGGCCGTGGGCGACTGCTACGAACGCTTCCGCCTTCGCACCAACGGCCTGCTGCAACTGCCGCCCCACGTGCTCGATAGCCTCTTCACCGACCCGGCCATGCGCCTCGTCGGCGTCCGCGACGGCCAGCGGGTGCGCGGCTACCTGCTCTTCCGCTTCGACCCGGCTGCGGGCGACAACTGGCTGGCCAACGACCTCTACGTGCGCACGATGGTCTACGACGACGCGACGACGCTATCGGCTCTGTTGGGCTTTCTGCGCACCCAGGCCGACCAGGTGCAGCGCGTCATCTACGAGACGCAGGACGACACCTTCCACTTCCTGCTGCCCGACCCGCGCGACGGCACGGGCAACCTGCTGGCCGGGCTGTGGCACGAGACGAACACGCAGGGCGCGGGCATCATGTACCGGGTCATTGACACGCCGCGGCTGTTCGACGTGCTGCGCGACCATGACTTCGGGGGGGCGACAACGACGCTGGGCTTGACGCTCAGCGACTCCTTCCTGCCGGCGAACGCCGGGCGCTATGTGTTGCGGGTCACGGATGGTCGGGCGGAGCTGGTGGAAGGCGTCCCGGCCGAAGTCGAGATCGGCCTGGACGTGTCCAACTTCTCGTCGCTGGTCGTCGGCGCGATTGACTTCGCCCGGCTGTATGGCTACGGCCTGGTCTCTATATCCAACCCGGCGGCCGTGCCGCTGGTTGACCGCTTTTTCCGCGCCGGTCAGCGACCGTGGTGCATGACGCACTTCTGAAAGAAAGACCTCACGCAAAGATCGCCAAGGACGCTAAGAGAAAAAATGTCTTCTTGGCGTCCTTGGCGTCCTTGGCGAGCTTTGCGTGAGGTTCTTCTACACGTGGCTTACTGCTTGCTGCCCAATTGCTCGGCCAGCGCCACCGGGTCACTCACCGGCCGCCGGCAAACGAAGCGCCGGCAGACGTAGGCCGCGGCCTGGCCGTCCAGCCGTTCGCGGTTGGCCAGCAGGGGCACGACCTCGGCCGCCGCGCCCTCGCCGGCGGCGACGACCAGGTTGGGCCGGTAGGCGCGCTGGGCCACGTCGAGCAGCGCCCGCGTGCCGGCCGCCGCCGGGTCGCCCACGACGGCCAGTTCCTGCGGCTCGCCCAGGATGAACGCCGCCGCGCCCAGCCAGTGGGCGAAGGCGGTCGGGTAGCGGGCCATCGGCTCGTAGAGGCCGGCCACCATTCGCTCGGCCGTGTCCCAGTAGCGCCCCTCGCCGGTGAACAGCCCCAGCCGCAGCAGGACGTGGGCGGCCATGCCGTTGCCGCTGGGCGTGGCGTTGTCCTGCACGTCCTTGGGCCGGTGGAGCAGCGCCTCGTGGTCGTCGGACGTGTCGAAGAAGCCGCCGGCCGGGTCGGCGAAGTGGGCCAGCATCAGGTCGGCCAGCTCGCGCGCCCAGGCGAACCAGCGCGGCTCAAACGTCGTCTCGTACAGCGCCAGCAGCCCGTCGGCCAGGAAGGCGTAGTCCTCCAGATAGGCGTTGTAGCGGGCGTCGCCGGCCGCGGCCTGCCAGGAGCGCAACAGGCGGCCGTCAGCGCGGCGCATGGTGGCGTGCAGGAACTCGGCGTTGGCCACGGCCGCGGCGGTGTAGTCCGGCCGATCCAGCACCCGCCCGGCCTCGGCGAAGGCGGCCAGCATCAGCCCGTTCCAGGCGGTCAGCACCTTGTCGTCCAGCCCCGGCGGCACGCGGCCGGCGCGGATGTCGAACAGGGTACGGCGCGCCGCGGCCATCTCGGCTACCTGATCCTCGTCTGCCCCACTGGGCAGGTGGAGGATGTTGTGCCCCTCCCAATTGCCTGTCTCGCTGACGTCATAGGTGGCCATGAACCCCGCCGCATCATCGCCCAGCGCGGCGCGAATCTCGCCGGCCGTCCAGACGTAGAACTTGCCCTCTTCACCCTCGCTGTCGGCGTCATAGCTGCTGTAGAAGCCGCCGCCGTCGTGGCGCATCTCGCGCATCACGAAGTCGAGCGTCTCCTCGACCACGCGCCGGTAGAGCGGCTTGCCCGTCACCTGCCAGGCGTGGAGATAGACGCGGGCCAGCAGGGCGTTGTCGTAGAGCATCTTCTCGAAGTGGGGCACGAGCCAGCGTTCATCGGTGGAGTAGCGGGCGAAGCCGCCGCCCAACTGGTCGTAGATGCCGCCGTGGGCCATCTTCGTCAGCGTGTGCTCGGCCATGTGGAGCGACATGGGTTCGCCCCGTTGCGCATAGACACGCAGCAGGAACTCCAGCGTCATCGACGGCGGGAACTTGGGGGCGCGGCCGAAGCCGCCCAGCCGCGAGTCGAAGCTGCGCAATAGGCCGTTGAGCGCCTGGTCGAGCAAGTCGTCGCTGAGCGCCCCGCCGCCGCCCAACGCCTCGGCCAGCGCCGTCTGCCGCAGGTGGTCGGCGATCTCGCCGGCGCTGCCCTCCACGTCGCCGCGCCGCTCCTGCCACGCCTCGGCCAGGGCCAGCAACACCTGGCGGAAGGCGGGCAGGCCGTGGCGTGGCGTGGGCGGGTAGTAGGTGCCGCCGAAGAAGGGGCGGCCGTCGGGCGTCAGGGCCACGGTCATCGGCCAGCCACCCTGGCCGGTCAGGGCGACGACGGCGCTCATGTAGATGCTGTCCAGGTCGGGCCGCTCCTCGCGGATCGACCTTGATGTTGATGAAGTGGCGGTTCATCAGCTCGGCCGTCGCCGCGTCCTCGAACGACTCGTGGGCCATGACGTGGCACCAGTGGCAGGCGGCATAGCCGATGCTGAGCAGGATCGGCTTATCCTGCTCGCGCGCCGCCCGCAGCGCCTCGTCACCCCAAGGATACCAATCTACGGGGTTCTCAGCGTGCTGGCGAAGGTACGGGCTGGCTTCGTGAGCGAGTCTATTTGTCATCCAAAGAAGTTAACGCAAAGACGCCAGGACGCAAAGACGCAAAGAAAAACTCTTCTTTGCGTCTTTGCGTCCTGGCGTCTTTGCGTTAATTCTTTAGCGAATGGACGAAGCGGGCAGCAGCGGCTGGTTTGTCGTCGGCGGCGTCAACGGCATTGATGAGCGCGCTGCCAACGATGACCCCATCGGCCAGGCGGCCGACGGTCGCCGCCTGCTCTGGTGTGCTGATGCCAAAGCCGACGGCCAGTGGCGTCTGGGTGCGGGCGCGGACGCGGCCGATGAAGCCGGCCAGGTCGGCGTGCAGCCCGGCCCGCGCCCCGGTGACGCCGGCGACGCTGACCAGGTAGATGAAGCCGCGGGCGCGGCTGGTGACGGCTTCGATGCGGTGGGCGCTGCTGGTGGGGGCCAGGAAGTGGATGAGGGCCAGCCCCTCAGCTTCGGCCGCGGCCTCGAAGTCGGCCGCCTCTTCCGGCGGCAGGTCAGGCACGATGAAGCCCTGCGCCCCGGCGGCGCGGGCGTCACGGGCCAGCGCCGGCAGACCATAGGCCAGGAACGGGTTGACGTAGCCGAAGAGCAGCACCGGCGCGGCCACGCCTCGCCGGCGCAGTTCGCGCAGCATGTCGAGGCAGCCGGCCAGCGTCGTGCCGCCCTCCAGCGACACCTGCGTGCTGTGCTGGATGGTCGGCCCGTCGGCCAGCGGGTCGCTGAAGGGCACGCCCAACTCCAGTAGGTCGCTGTCGGCGGCGATGGCGGCCACGATGTCGAGCGAGGTGGCCCGGTCGGGGTAGCCGAGGGTGTAGTAGGGCATCAGGGCGGCCGTGCCCCGCGCCCGCGCCGCGGCAAAGGCGGCGGCGATGCGCTCCTGTCCGGTCTGCGTGTCGGTCGGCGTGTGGGTGTTGCTCATGGTGGGGCATTATAGACCATCGCCGCGCCAGGCGAAAACGGGCTGATTGTCGCTATAATAGGTGCGACGCACGATACATGGAGGTGGCATGATGAAGTTGAGCATCCTGCTCCTGTTGGCTCTGACCCTCGCAGCCTGCGGCGGGGTAATTGGGCCGCCAAACGTGGTTGATGTGACCCAGACTTCGGCCGAATCCGCCTCAACCGCCACTCCAGCGGCAGCGGCGACGACGATTGCCGAACCAACCGGCGACGCGCCAGCCGGCTTCGCGGAGCAGGTGACCATCGAGGCCGCCGATGGCCTGCCCATCCGGGCCACGTTGCTGTCACCGCTGACCAGCGGGGCCGATCCCGGCGTCATCCTGCTCCACATGCTGGGCGACGACCGGACGGTCTGGGGCGAGGTGGGGCTGGCCGCCGACCTGGTGGCAGCCGGCTACGCCGTGCTGGCCGTGGACATGCGCGGCCACGGCGAGACGGGCGGCACACAGGATTGGACGCTGGCCGCCGACGACCTGGGTCGCGTCTGGGACGACTTCACCGCCCGCGACACGGTGGACGCGACGCGCACGGCCGTCGTCGGGGCCAGCATCGGGGCCAATATGGCCCTGCGACTGGGCGCGGAACGGCCGGACGTGGGCGCGGTCGTGCTGCTGTCGCCGGGGCTTGACTATCGCGGGGTGACAACCGAAGATCCGTTGGCCATCTATGGCGACCGCCCGCTGCTGCTGATCGCCAGCGAGGACGACGCTTACTCGGCCGACAGCGTGCGCGCTCTGGCCGAGGCGGTCGATGGCGCGACGGTGCAGCTGTATGACTACGCCGGCCACGGCACGAATATGTTCGCCGCCGAACCGGAGTTGACCGCTCTGATCATCGGCTGGCTGGGCGAGCAATTGGCCGCCGGGCAGTGAAACATTTCGACCGCGCCTGCGTATAGCTCTCTGGATTCCAGATTCGGAATCAATGTAACAAGGATAACATGAGCTTTTTAGGCAATCTCATCTGGTTGATCTTCGGCGGTTTTTTCGCCGGCATGGGCTACATTCTGGGCGGTCTGGTGCTATGCCTGACCATCATCGGCATTCCCTTTGGTCTGCGGGTTATCAGCATCGGCGTGGCCACGCTGGCCCCGTTCGGCAAGACCGTCGTGCCGCGCGAGCGCGGCGACGGCTTCCTGCCGCTGCTGTTCAACGTCATCTGGATCGTGCTGTTCGGCTGGGAGATCGCCATCGCCCACCTGGTCGGCGCGGGGCTGCTGGCCATCACCATCATCGGCATCCCGTTCGCCAAACAGCACATCAAGCTGATCCCGATCTCGTTCGCGCCGTTCAGCTACGATCTCAAATAGCGACTGAACTCAACGCAAAGGCGCAAGGACGCAGAGACGCCAAGAAAAGAACCCTTCTTGGCGTCTCTGCGTCCTTGCGCCTTTGCGTTGAAATCCTGGCGTGGGTTTCCTCTCTTCTTGTGGGATAATCCGCCGTGGAGGCAGCCATGAGCGAACTAGTCATTACTCAGCAACGCGACACCACTTTCGAGATCGTCCTCAACCGCCCGGAGAAGCGCAACGCCATCAACGCCGAGATGTTCCGGCAGTTCGACGAAGCCGTGACGCGGGCCAACCGCACGCCCGGCCTGCGCGCCGTGCTGATCCGCGGCGCGGGGGAGAGCTTCTCGGCCGGCATCGACGTCAGCACCCTGCTTGGCCTGGCCGAGAGCCACGGCCCCCATTGGCAACAGCGCATGCGCTCCATCACCGACGAGTTCCAGGGCGTGCTCAACCGGCTGGAGCGGCTGGAACTGCCGACCATCGCCCTGCTACACGGCCACTGCCTGGGGCTGGCGCTGGAGCTGGCGCTGGCCTGCGACCTGCGACTGGCGGCCGAGGGCACGGCGCTGGGCCTGCCGGAGACGCTGCTGGGCATCATCCCCGACGTGGGCGGCACGACGCGGCTGACGCGCCTCGTCGGTCCGGCGCGGGCCAAGGAGCTGATCTTCACCGGCCGGCGCATCGACGCGGCGCAGGCGGAGCGCTGGGGCATTGTCAACGGCGTTGTGGCCCGCGAGGGGTTGGTGGCGGCCGGTGACGCCCTGGCGGCCGAGATCGCCGCCGCCGCGCCGCTGGCTGTGGGCATGGCCAAGCGAGTCATCGACGGCCTGGCCGACATCGACCGCGGGTTGATGCTGGAGGGCTGGGCGCAAAGCCAGCTATTCGGCACGCAGGACTTTATGGAGGGGGCGCAGGCCTTCATGATGCGGCGGCGGGCGGAGTTTAAAGGAAATTAGGAATAAGGAATTGGGAATTAGGAATCAGGTGTGCTATCCTATTCTCACCGCAAATTGACATTCGTAATCACAACACGCAGACGGGAGAGCACGACATGGGGATCAAGTTCGCGACCGATGAGTGGGCCAAGGCGCTGATGCACGAGGTCAACAACAGCGAGGCCTATGCCAAAGCCGCCGCGCACTGGGAAGGCGACTTCTACTTCATCACCAGCGCCGGGCCGGCGATGCCGCATGACACCTATCTCTATCTCGACCTCTGGCACGGCAAGGCGCGCGACGCTTACCTGGTGGAGAATCCCGCCTCTAAGCCGGTTGCCTTCGAGTTGCGCGCGCCGCTCGACGTATGGCGCAAGGTGATGGAGAAGAAGGTCGATCCCATCCGCGGCATCATATCCGGCCAACTCAAGCTGAAGGGCAATATGATGACCGTCCTCAAGTCGCCCAAGGCGGCCACCGAACTGGTCGCCTGCGCCATGAAAGTCGATACGGAGTGGCCGCAGTAAGGCTGGAAGAATGGTAACCACAGATTACGCAGATTACACAGATGACGCTATCTGTAATCTGTGAAATCTGCGTAATCTGTGGTTTCTTTAGGCCGCGAGGGAAAGGGCCATGAGCAGTAGCAATGGTCGTTTGCGCGTGGGGTTGGCGCTCGGCGGGGGCGTGGCCCGCGGGCTGGCTCACATCGGCGTGATCTCCGTGCTGGAAGAGGCCGGCGTACCCATCGACTGCGTGGCCGGCACGAGCATGGGGGCGATCATCGGCGCATCTTACTGCGCCGGGCTGAGCGTGGATGAGTTGAAGGCCAACGCGGCGCGCACCGGTTGGTGGAGCGTGTCGCGCCCGCTTCTCTCCGCCAACGGCCTGGTCACCTTCCAGCGGCTGGAACGCTGGGTCGAGGACAAGATCGGCGAGTTCGACGTGCGTGACCTGGCCATCCCGTTCGCCGCCGTGGCCAGCGACCTCGTCACCGGTGAGCGCGTCGTATTGTGGCGCGGCCGCCTGTGCACGGCCATCCGCGCCAGTTGCTCCGTGCCCGGCTTCGCGCCGCCGGTCGAACTGGACGGCCACATGCTGGTCGATGGCGGCATCACCGACAACATCCCCGCCGACGTGGCCCGGATGCTTGGTGCGGACTACGTCATCGGCGTGGACGTGTTCATGCCCGCCCTGCGCCCCTTCCTCGGCCCCCTCGGCCAGGGCATCGCCGCCATCGAGACGCTGGTGCGCCACGCCGGCCAGGGCGAGACGGAGTGCGACTGCCTGATCGTGCCCCACATGGAGCGCCGCTCCTACTTCCACTTCGCCCACTATGAGCAGTTCATCGCCCTGGGCGAAGAAGCGGCCCGCCGCCGCCTGCCGGTCATCCTGGAGGCGCTGGAACGGGCCGAGCGCGCCCCGGCCCCGCCCCCCTTCGAGGCCGCGCCGCGCGAGTTCGACCACATGCTGGTCGGGTCGAGACCTACCCCGACATCGCCTCGACCCGCCCCTACCCCGAACATCGCGTAGGGGCGGGTCTCAGACCCGCCCCTACCTGTCTTACATCTTTCCATCTGAGAAATTCCGTTCCCGCTTTGCCTCGTTGCCAGGACGGGTCTAGAATCCCCCCTTTGATGTCGTTGTTACCCATCGCTTTGCTCAGTCTGCTGCTGGCGGGCGCCGCGATTTTGGCCTTCGCCGCGCGGCCTTTGCCCTCGGCCGTCGGCGCGCCGGTCGCGTCGTTCGGCCGTTCGCCGCTGCTGCCCGCCGTGGCTGTCGCCGTTCCCCTGTTGGCACTCCTGGTCTGGTTCGTGCTGCGCTCCGGCGCGGACGCCTGGACACTATCCGGCATTGTCCTCTGGCTGCTGGTGGTGGCCGTCGCCCAAATACTCATCGGCCGCTCCGCCGACACCTCCCCGGCTGCCCCGCTGGCCGCGGCCTTCGCTCTGGCCGCTGCGGCGCTGCCGGCGCTGTGGGCGGGCGACGACCGGACGCGGGTCGGGGCGGTGGCGCTGTTCGCCGTCGTCTGGCTGTTGGTGGCCTGGCGCGCCGGCAATGGCGTTTCTGGTTGGCCGGCCGCTGTTTTACTAGTGGTTGTGCTGCTGTTGTGGGCGGCGAGCGTGGGTGGGGCGTGGGCGGCTCTGTTCGCTCTGGGGGCGGCTACCTTGCTCAGCTTCTGGCCGTTGGGGGGCGGGATGGCATCCCGCCCTACACGTCTGATGGCCGGACTTCCGGTAGTCATGGCAGCGGCTCTCTTCGTGCCGGTTGTGCGCGGCGGCGCGCTGTCGCCTGGGGTCACGGCCGCGGCGACGGCCGCCGGGCTGTTGGCGCTTCTCGCCGGACTGGCGCGCCTGGGCGAGCGTGACCCTGCTGGTTTGGCGCGGGCGTTGGCTCTGGCGCTGGGTGGATTGGCTCTCGTCGCCGGGGTGTGGGGCGGGGAAGCGGCCCTGTTGTCGGCCGTGCGTCTGGCCGTGTTCGCCCCGGCGGTGGTGTCACTATTACCTGTGACCGCAACGGCCACTCTCCCCGGTCGTCTGCCGCGCCTGTTGCCGCTGGGCCTCGTTTATCTGGCCCTGGCCGGGCTGCCGCCAACGGTTGGCTTTGGCGCGCTGTCGCGGCTCTACGCGACGTGGCTGCCGGGCGGCGTGGTGCTACTAATTGTGACGGCGGCGCTGCTGAGCCTGTGGCTGGCCGTCGTCTATCAGGCGGCGCGGCCGGGCGACGCCGGCGCGCCGGCCGGCGGGCGGGCGCTATGGCTGGGCGCGCTGCCGGCGGTGCTGGCCGCGTTGGCGCTCATTCAGATTGCCCCGTCGCTCCTGGCTGTGTCGCCGCTGGTGTGGGTGGCGCTGGCTCTGCCCGCCCTCGCCGGTGTGGCCTTGGGTCGCTTTGTGCCGGGGCTGGGCGCGTTGGGCGGCTTGCTGCGCGAATCGGTTGCGCCGGCGGCCGTTGGCGAGCGCGTTGTGGCCAGGGTTGGCCCGCCGGCCCGACGGGTTGGTGTGAGTGTGGCCGCGGCTCTGGCCGACGCGGCGGCCATCCTGGAAGGGGAGAACGGCCTGCTGTTCCTGCTGGCTTTGCTGCTGCTACTATTTTGGATCGGCCGCTGATCATGGAATTCCCGACCATCTTCGATCTTCTCGACCGTCTGGCCCCGCTGCGCGGGGAGCCGGCGGTGGTCATCGCCCTGCTGGCGGCGGCCGTGGCTGTCGTCGTGTGGGAGATCGGCCTGCTGCGTCGCCGGGCGCCGGCCGAGGCGGCGCTCGTCCCCTTCGCGCCGCTGGCCTTCCCGGCCCTGCTACTAGTTTACCTGGCCGGCGGCCTGCTGCTGTTCGACGTGCTCGACCCGCGGCTGGCCGTCGTCTACCTCCTGACCGGCGTCGTCATCGCCATCATTATGACCATCACCGGCGCGCAAACGCGCAGGAGCCGGTCGTCAGCTACCTCCGGCGGCGAGTCGGCGCGCCTGGACAGGGCCGGATGGCGGACAATCGGCCCACTGGCCTTCACCGACCGGGCGCTGCTGCGGCTGGCGTTGGCGGCGGTGGCGCTGCTGGGCGGGCTGTGGCTGGCGCGAACGCCGGGGACGCTGTTGAGCTTTGTCCCGGCGGAACAAGCTTACCTGGAGGCGGCTATCTTTGGATTGGGCGGGCTGGGACTGGTGGGGCTGACCGTGTCAGCCGACCCACTGCCGGCGGGCATCGGCCTGCTGCTCTTCCTGGCCGGCTTCGTGCTGTTCTATAGCCTGGTTGATCCGTCGCTGATCATGGTCGTGGCCCTGATCGTTCTGCAACTGACCGTGGCTTTGGTCGTGGCCTATCTGGCTCAGGCGTGGCGCCGGCCGGTGGGTGTGCGGGAGTAAGAGGGAGAAACCACAGATTACACCGATGACACAGATTATAGAAGGGCGCATGGCGCGCGGCGCGGTGTTGGGCACAGGATTGGACTGGCGTGGAAAGTAGGTTGCCTTTCGTCCTGCTGATTCTGCCCTGGGTGGCGGCCGTTGTGGCGCTGGTTGTCGGGCGTTGGCGGCGGGTGGCTGCGGCCGTGGGTCTCGTCGGCGTGGCCGCGCTGGCGGCGCTGGTCGTGTTGGCCATGAGCCTGCCCGGCGACCCGACGGCCACCGTCTTTGGCCGGACGCTGACCCTGACACCCCTCGCCCGCGGCCTGCTGCTGCTCGTCTACGTGTTGGTGGGCGGGCTGCTGGTGCTGCACTGGTTCCGGCCGGTGTCGCCGTCGTTTGCGGCCTCGGCGCTGGCCGCCCTGTCGCCGCTGGCCGCGGCGCTGCTGATCGCCCCACCGGGGTTGGCCCTGGCGCTGCTGGCCGTGGCCCTGGGGCTGTTGGCCGGCGCGCTCTACGGCGGGCGGAGTGAGGCGGCCGGGGCGGCGTGGCGGGCCTTCTTGCTGGGCGTGCTGGGGTTGCTACTGCTACTGTGGGTCGCCTGGGCGCAGGCAGCAGGGCAAGCGAGCGGCGCGGCCCTGCCCTTGGTCCTGCTGCTGGCGACGCTGCTGTTGCTGGGCGGCTTCCCGTTCCACGTCGCCCTGCGGGGTTTGGCCCACTGGTCGCCGCCGGGAGCGTTGGCCCTGGCGTTGGGGATGGGGCCGGTCGTCGTCGTGGCCCTGCTGTTCGGCCTGCTCGATCTGGCCCCGACCGCCCGCGCCGCGGCCGAGTTCCAGACCGCCCTGCGCGGCAGCGCCGTGCTGTCGGCGCTGCTGGCCGCTTTTCTCATGAGCCGCGAGCGGACCTGGCGTGGCGTGCTGGGCGGGGCGCTGCTGCTCGATGCCGGCGGGCTGACGCTGGCGGCGCTGGCCCCCGGCGCGGCCGGGCTGGCCGTGGCTCTGGCGGCGCTTATCGGCCGGACGCTAAGCCTGCTGCTGATCGCTCTGGGGCTTAGTTGGCCGGCGAGCGACGCCGGGCAAGCGGGGCGGCTGCGGACGGTGTTGCTGCTCTACGGCTGTCTGTCGCTGCTGGGCCTGCCGCTGACGCCAGGCTTCGCCGGGCGTTGGGCGCAACTGTCGCTGCTGGGCGCGGCCTGGCCGTGGGCGGCGGCGGTGGTGCTGATGGCGCTGGGCGTGGCGGCGTGGGCGTTGTGGCGAGTCTCGCCGAGCAGTGAGGGGGATGTGGCGGGGGAGGCGGGTAGCCTGCCCGCGCTACAAGTAGGCGAGCGGATCGCGGCCCTGATCCTGCTGGGGCTGGCGGCGCTGCTGGGGCTGTTCCCCGGTCTGCTGACTGCTCTGGCGGCGCGCCTGGCCGGTTAGCCGCGCCGCCGCTCGAAAATCGCGTGAAATCCGCGCCGCCCGGCGTTCGATTTGGGTTATCTTGCGGTATCATAACCTCTAGAACGCCGCCACGGCCGACTTGGGCGACCGCGCCGGTAAGACCGTCAACCGCATCGAAGTCCCCCGTGCCGGGGCAAGGAACGAGCATGGAGCACAAGCAACAACTACTGGAGCGCATCGCCAACCGCGAGGCGCAGATTGGCATCGTCGGCCTGGGCTACGTCGGCCTGCCGCTGGCCGTGGCCTTCGCTCAGGAAGGGTTCAGCGTCGTCGGCGTCGATCTGGACAGCCGCAAGATCGCTGCGCTGCAACGGGGCGAGAGCTACGTCGAGGACGTGCCGGCGGACGTGATCGCCGCGCTGGCGGACGCCGGTCTGTTCAGCGTGAGCACCGACTACGCCACGCTGGCCGAGGTGGACGCCATCTCCATCTGCGTGCCGACGCCGCTGCGCAAGACCAAAGACCCCGACATCTCCTACATCGTTGACGCCACCGAGTGCATCGCCACTCACATGCCGGCCGACGGCGGGCAACTCATCGTTTTGGAGAGCACCACCTATCCGGGCACGACGGACGAGATCGTCCTGCCGCGCCTGGGGCGCGACGGGCTGGAAGTCGGCCGCGACTTCTTCCTGGCCTTTTCGCCGGAGCGCATCGACCCCGGCCGCACCGACTTCACTGTGCGCACCACGCCCAAGGTCATCGGCGGCGTGACGCCCGACTGTTTGGAGGTGGCCGTGGCCCTCTATGCCACCGTCGTCGACCACCCCGTGCCCGTGTCCAGCACGGCCACGGCCGAGATGGTCAAGCTGCTGGAGAACACCTTCCGCGCCGTCAACATCGGCCTGGTCAACGAAGTGGCCCTGATGTGCGACCGGCTGGGGCTGAACGTCTGGGAGGTGGTCGGCGCGGCGGCGACCAAGCCCTACGGCTTCATGCCCTTCCGCCCGGGGCCGGGCCTGGGCGGCCACTGCATCCCCATCGACCCCCACTACCTGAGCTGGAAGCTGCGCACACTCAACTACACCGCCCGCTTCATTGAACTGGCGGCCGAGGTCAACAGCCATATGCCCGACTACGTGGTCAGCAAGGTGGCCGACGCGCTGAACGCCCGGCGCAAGGCGGTCAATGGCAGCCGCGTCCTGGTGCTGGGTGTGGCCTACAAGCGCGACGTGGGCGACGTGCGCGAAAGCCCGGCGCTGGACGTGATTCACCTCCTGCGGCAGCGCGGGGCCGAGGTTAGCTACCATGATCCCTACGTCGCCTCGCTGCGGCGCGAGGGCATCGATCTGGATGCGTCGCCGCTGACGGCCGAGGGGCTGGCCGCGGCCGACTGCGTGGTCGTCGTCACCGATCACAGCGCCTATGACTGGACCTGGATCGGCGCGACCGCGCCGCTGATCGTGGACACGCGCAACGCCATCAAGAACGGCGCTGTGGCCAGCATCGTTCGCCTCTAAATTAGGGATTAGGGATTAGGGATTAGGGAAGAGCGCTCTTCCCTGGCCCTGGATCCCTAGCTCCATGCGGCGCGGCGCTGCCCGCGGGGAAAGTGGTTCTTCAGCCGCCCGCCGGCGCGCTTGCCCCAGCCCAGACCGAAGCCGTCTACCGTTACCAGCGTCCAGCCGTCGGGGCCGGGCGGCAGGTCGGTCGCCGGCAGATCGCCGCCGGACAGATAGACGGCCAGGCGCGGGTCGCCGGCCGCCCAGCGCACGGCGCGGGCGTCGCCGTCATTCAGACAGAGCGCCAGATCGTGGCCGGGCCGGAAGTGGCCCGACCTCATTTCGCCCAGGGGCAGGCCGTAGCGGATGAGGTGCAGCCGCCCGGGGTCGATAGCCCGGCGCGGCAGCAGGGTGAGGCGGTCGCCGTGGACGTGGAGCCGCTCCTCCGGCAGTTCGATAGTCAGCGTGGCCGTGGCGAACTCGCGCCAGAGGCGCAGTTGGGCGGCCGTCGGCGGGCGGCGCTGGAACGGCGCGGGTTCGCCGCCGTCCGGCTCCCCGGCGCGGGTCATCAGGGCCAGAAAGTGGCCCTCGCCGGGGAAGCGGTGGGGCCAGAGGCGGACGGCGCGGGTCAGTTGGGCGGCGATGGTCGGATCGGTTGCCGCTTCGCCTACCCACTCCGGCCGGCCGCGGTCGGCTCCGGCGATGGGTGGCGAGTCGATGAGGCCAAAGTCGCCCGCCCGGCCAGAAAGTCGCCCACGACCGCCTCGTTCTCCTCCGGCGAGAAGGCGCAGGTGGCGTAGAGCAGACGGCCGCCGGGCCGCACCAGGTCGGGGGCGACGGCCAGCACGCCGCGCTGCCGCCGGGCGCAGGCGGCGACGATGCTTTCGCTCCACTCGACGCTCTCCAGGCGGCGGAACATCGCTTCGCCGGAGCAGGGGGCGTCGATGAGCACGCGGTCGAACACCGGCCCGAACGCCGCCGCCAGCCGCTCCGGCTCCTCGTGGGTCACCAGCACGTTGACCGCGCCCCAGCGGGCCAGGTTGTCGGCCAGCAGGCGGGCGCGGCCGGCGTGAACGTCGTTGGCGACGAGCAGGCTGTCGTCGGCCAGGGCGCGCCGCAGTGGGGAGCCACCACCCGTCGTCGGCGCGCCCATCCGCGCGGCCAGGTGCGTCGCCTTGCCCCCCGGCGCGGCGGCCAGGTCGAGGACGAGTTCGCCCGGCGCGGGGGCCAGGGCGACGGCGGCGGTCATGGCCGATGGGTCTTGCAGGTAGTAGAGGCCGGCGTCGTGGTAGGGGTGGCGGCCGGGGCGGCTGTCGTCGGCTACGCTGAAGGCTGCCGGCTCCCAGTCGCCCAGCGGGGCAAGCGAGAACGGCGCGAGGGTGGTAAACTCAACGGGCGCGATTTTGAGCGTGTTGACCCGCAGCCCGCCCACCGGCGGCCGGTCATAGGCGGCTACAAAGGCGTCGTACTCATCCGGCGGCAAGAGCGAACGCATCTTGGCCAGGAAGGCGGGTGGCGGTGATTGAGGCAGGCGCTTCATGTTAATTTGGGAAGAGGGACGCAGAGGGACGCGGAGAAGCAGAGAGACGCAGAGAGAAGCAATATCTTCCTCTGCGTCTCTCTGCGTCACCTCCGCGTTTCTCCGCGTCCCTCTTCTCTTTCTTCAATTGGAGTTTACTCTCTAATGAACTCGAATCTGGCGACGCTGCAACTACCCCACGGCGACTTGCCGCTGCCGGCCTTCCTGCCCGACGGCACGCAGGGCGTGGTGCGCGCCGTCTCGGCCGACGATCTGGAGGCGGCCGGGGTGCGCGCCGTGCAGATGAACGTCTACCACCTGATGCAGCGGCCGGGCACGTCCACCATTCAGGCCCTCGGCGGCCTGCACCGCATGGCCGGCTGGCGCGGCCCCATCTTCACCGACTCCGGCGGCTTCCAAGTATACTCCCTCATCCGGCAGAACCCCAAGAGCGGCAGCATCACCGACCGCGGCGCGACCTTCCGGCCGGGCGGCGACCGCAAGTACCAACTGACGCCGGAGAAGAGCATCCAGCTCCAGTTCGGCTACGGCTCCGACATGCTCATCTGCCTCGACGACTGCACCGGGCCGGACGACCCGCCGGCGGCGCAGGCCGAGTCGGTGCGGCGGACGATCCGCTGGGCGGCGGAGTGCAAGCGGGCCTACTTGCGGCTGGTGGAGCAGAAGCGGCTGGAGGAGGCGCAACGGCCGCGGCTGATGGGCGTCGTCCAGGGCGGGCTGTCGCGCGAACTGCGGCAGGAGTGCGCCGCGGCGCTGCTGGACATCGGCTTCGACGCCTACGGCTATGGCGGCTGGCCGCTCGATAGCCAGGGGCAGTTGCTGACGGAGATGCTGGCCACGGTGCGCGAACTGGTGCCGCGCCAGTTCCCCGTCCACGCCCTGGGCGTCGGCCATCCGCCGAGCGTAGCGGCCTGCGTTGGCCTGGGCTACGAACTGTTCGACAGCACCATGCCCACCCGCGACGCCCGCCACGGCCGCCTCTACACCTTCCGCCGCGACCCGGCCGCCGCGCCGCTGGTCGGCGCCGACTGGTTCGGCTACGTCTACCCCGGCGACGACAAGCACGTCAAGGCCGCCGGGCCGGTGTCGTCCCACTGCGATTGCCCCACCTGCCGCCGCTACTCGCTGGGCTATCTACACCACCTCTTCAAGCTCAATGACAACCTCTACTTCCGGCTGGCGACGGTGCATAACCTGCGGTTTATGACGATGTTGATGGAGCATTTGCGCCTGTCGTAACGCGATTCTCTGAATCGCGGGCACGATTCGGGAGAATCGCACTACGCCACCTCCCAGTTTTCAATCGCCAACCCGATCACTCGCTCAAACGGGGGGGTGTTGGCCGTCCCAGGGTGGGGGTGGTGGGGGGCCGAGGGCAGCCCGGCCAGGCGGGGATGCGCCAGGGCGGCGACGTGGGCGAAGCCCGCCGGGGAGGGGGGGACGCACCCACGCCCGGGGCGGGGCCGCGGCCGCGCCGCCCCCGCCCGGCGCGGCGCGCCCCGCCCCCGTTCGGCCCCCCCCCCCCCGGGGGCCGCCCGGCGGGGGCCCCGCCCGGGCCGCCCCGGGCGGGGGCCCCGGGGCGGGGGGCCGGCCCCCGCTCCCCCCCCCGGGCGGGCGTGGGCGGGCCGGCCGCGCCGCCCCCGGCGGGGGGGGGCCCGGGGGCCCCGGGCCCGCGCCCGGGGGGGCCGGGGGGGGCGTCCCGGCCCCCCCCCGCCCCCCCCCCCCCCCGCTCGCCCAACGAAAACCAACGGCCACCCCGCCGGCAGCGGGCGGCGGGGGGGAGGGGGGGGGGGCGTCGGCCGGGGGGGGGGGAGGCAGGGAGGGGGGGGGGGAAAACCCTTGCTGAACACGGCGGCAGAGCAACTCACGCGGCACTACTGCGTACTGTGTCTTGAGAGGTTACAAACATTAGCGCGAGACTACGAGTCTCGCGGGGAGTAGTGAGACGATGAAAGAGATGAGTGACAGCAAACAACTTCGCCGGCAAAACGGTATGTTCGCCGGCGTCTGCGGCGGCCTAGGCGACTTCTTCGGCATCAGCCCGAACTGGTTCCGGCTGGCCTTCCTGCTGATGATGCTGCCGGGCGGCATTCCCGGCATCCTGATCTACCTGCTGCTGTGGGTGATCATGCCGAAGGCTTAATCGAGATAGCTCTTCGCATAGCCAGTTGAGAAAACAGGCCGGTCGGCTGAGGAATGAGTGATAACTGTCACCCCTCAGCCGACCGGCTGTTTGCTTTTATGGGTTGTAGCGCCAGCGGTAGCCCTCCGGCCAGGCGACCAGTTGTGGCGGCGCTGCGGCGTCGGCGCGAAGCTGGAGCCACAGGCCCAACTTGGCCGGGGCGTTCAACTCCTGGGCCGGGTGCAGCACGACCGGGACGGTGATCTCGCCGCTGGTGCTGTCCAGTGTGACCTGCGCCGTGGCCACGCCGCGGCCGTTCTCGCCCACCGTTTCGGCGATCCTGATCTCCAGCAGGGCCGGCGGGGAGACGGCGTTGTAGGCCAGCCGCACGTTGAAGGTGATTGGCTGCGTGCCACTGAGAACCGCGCCCGCCGCCGGCGACACGGCCAGGACGGTGATTTTCGGGTCAGTGTGTTCTGGCCGGCCGATTGTGACCGGTCCGATGACGATTTCCGTGCTGACGGCCAGATCAACCACGGGTAGGTGCTGCCCATTCGCGCCGACCAACCCCGTGACCAGCAGGTAGTCGCCGGGCGGTAAGTCGTCGGGCAGCACAAGGGGCAGATGGAAGAGCCAGGCTCCCGCCTCGGCCGCGTCGTCCGTCGGGGTCAAAGCGGTCACACCCTCCATCGTCAGTGCCCCGTCAGCCTGAGCGACCGTCTCGCCGGCCTCATTGCGGAGATGGAGAAAGGCCATCACGTCCGTGCCCGCGGCCAGGCCGGTGGGAATGTGCCAACTCCCGCTGAACTCCAACGTCGCACCGGGCGTCAGGCCGTCGGACGCGTTGGTACTGGACGTTTCCAGACGGGCGCTCCCTTCCGGCGGCGGCAGGGGGGCTGGCCCTTCCGCAGCCGTCGTCTCGATTGGCTGAGCAACAGGAACCTCGCCCAGCCTTACTGTCGTCGCCCCATCGCTGCCGAGGGGTAGGCGAGCGCCTGTGGCCGGGTCGTACAGACCGGCTACTAACTTATAGGCGTTGGCGGCCATGTCGGCCGTAACGGTCAGCGAGGCGGTGGCCGTCGCTTGCCCCTCAGCCGCAGCCTCGATTACCGTGGGCTGTAACGGGGCGTCCGCCTGGGCAATGACCTGGCCGTTGGCGTCCAGCAAGTGGACGAAGGCCATGACCTCACCGGCTTCGGGCGGCAGGCTCCAGCGGGTGTCCACCACGAGAATCACGTCTGGCGCTAGCGAGTCGCCGGGCGGGTTGGCCGCGCCGCCCGGTGGCGCTGCCATGCTGACGGTGTGTTCGAGAAGCTGATAGGCGGGTGGTGGAGAGCCGCCGAAGGTGGAGCGACCGGCGCTGCTGAGGGAGAACCACATCAGCCCGACGACGACCGCCAGCAAGGCCACGGCCGCCAATGACCCGGCCCAGCGCCATAGGCTTGCGCCAGGCTCTGGCGCGGCGGCGTGCTGGTTGAGCAAGTCGCGCCGCAACTGCTGCTGAAAGGCCAGCGGCGGCGTGGGGCGTGTCGCCTGCCCGGCCCGCCGCAGCCGCGCGGCCAACGCCAGCAACTCGTCGTCCTCCGCGCCCACTTCCAGTCGATCCGCCCATTGCCGCTCTTGTTCGTTGCTCATCGGGACATCTCCTTCGCCGCTTCGGCGCGTTCCAGTTGCCCGCGCAGGCGGGCCAGAGCACGATGCAGGCGCACGTAGACGTTGGCCCGCGAGCAGCCCAAAATGGCGGCCACGTCCTCCGTCGGCAACTCTTCCAGGAAGCGCAGGGTCAACAGGTCGCGGTCGGCCGCGCCCAGCCGGCGCAGGGCGGCGTGGAGCGCGCCGTCGCGCTCGCCGGCCAGCAGCAGCGACTCGATCGGCCGTCCGTTCTGGCGTTCGACAGTGGGTAACTCCTCCTCGCCATCGTCGTCGCGCCCATGCCACGGCACGGCGAACCGGCCGCGCCGGTAGTGCTGGGCGATCTCGTGGCGGGCGATGGTGTAGAGCCAGGGGGCCAGCCCCGTCTCGCCGGGGCGATAGCGCCGGATGTGGCGCAGGGCCTTCTCGAACGTCGCCGCGGTGACGTCCTGGGCGACGGCCGTGTCCTCCACCTGCCGGGCGACGTAGCCGTAGATGCGTTCGACGTAGCGGTCGTAGAGGACGGCGAAGGCCGCCGGGTCCTGGCCGGCCCGTTGGGCCAGCGTGGCTTCGTCAGCGTGCGTCATGCTTATCTAACGCGCCGGACGAGGAAATCTTTCACCCCTCCTGTCGCGGCGCTTTCCAGGCCGGCGACTTGTGGACGTGGACGACCTGCCACTGTCCATCGCGCCGCACCAGCACGCGGCTCTCGTTGTGGGTCGCGTGGCGGATGCCCGTCTCGCCGGCGGTGGTCACCATGAAGGTGTAGCTGACAATGGCCGTGTCGCCGTAGAGTTGCAGCCGCGGCTCCAGCAGGTCGTAGCGGAAGTCCAACCCCTTGCCGGCCCAACTGTGGTCGATCATGAAGAAGTGGAAGTCGAGGCCGTCCTGGCGGTGGGGGGTGACCCACCACTCGTAGAGCGACAGGTCTTCGCCGGTCGTCGCCCGATAGGCGGCCGAGTCCTGGGTGAAGATGCTGCGCAGATGGCGGTCGAGAAAGGTCCAGATTTCGCGTTCCTGGTCGGTCATGGTGCTCCGGAGAAGAAACCACAGATTTCACAGATTTTGTTTGCCGTTCGGCGTGTCAATTGTAGCATAGCACGCGGGGGCTGATGAGCGGGCGGTAAAGCGGTGACGCGCCAGTTCGCCGGGGCGGGGGCGTGGCCCTACAATTCAGAGCATGAGGCGATTGGGGTTCTCGCGGCCGGTTGGGGCGCTGCTGCTGGTGGGTGGGCTACTGGTGGTCGTGGCCGCCTGCGTGCTGGCGTCGCGGCTGCTGGTGGCGCTGCCGCTCTTCGGCCGAACCTCCACGCCCGCCGCGCCCGTGCGCTTCACCGCGTTGCCCACGCCCGTCGTCACCCGGCCGCAGTGGACGAGCTATACCCACACCGGGCCGATCAATGACCTGGCTCTCAGCGACGGCCTGCTATGGGCGGCCACCGACGGCGGCCTGGTCGTCTGGGACGGCGCGGGCGCATCCGTCCGCTTCGCCACGGAGCACGGCCTGGCCGCCAATCGCGTTCACAGCGTGGCCATTGGCCCCGACGGCGCGGTGTGGGCCGGCACGGCCGGCGGGCTGAGCCGCTATGACGGCCGCGCCTGGCAGAGCTTCACGACGGCCGATGGCCTGCCTGAAGATGCCGTCTCTGAGGTCGTCGTCGACCGCGATGGGCTGGTCTGGGCGGGTACGGGGTCAGGACTGGCCCGCTACGACGGCCAGGGGTGGCGTGTTTACCGTAGTAGCGGCCTCTTCGCGGCGCTGCCCGGCGACATGGTCTACGCCCTGGCCGTCGACAGCGCCAACCGGCTGTGGGTGGCCACGTCGGGCGGCCTGGTGCGGCTGGAGGGGAGCGATGGGTGCCTTTGCCCACGGCCTTTCAACGATGCCAGCTGCCCATCTCGCCCTGGACGCCGGCAGCGATGGCGCTGTCTGGGGCGCGACGGAGGCCGAGTTGGTGCGCTTTGACGGCGATACGGTGACCCCCTTCGCGTCCGCTGCCCCGTCCGAAAGGCTGCTGGCCTATCGCGTTCCCGGCCTGGCTGCCGCGTCTGACGGCGCGGTCTACGTCGCCTATGCCGGCGAAGAGCCGATCAGGCGGCTCGATCCTCTGTCGGGCGACCGCGAACTGATCGACACCGGCCCGCGCCTCGCCAGGTGGGCGGCCAATGGCGCGCTACTCCTGGACGACAGCGGCGCGCTGTGGGCCGGGGTGGGCGACAGCGTGCGACGGCTGGCGGGCGGGCAGTGGTCGGAACTGGCCGGGCCGTCGGATCTGCCGGCCAACGTCCTAACCGACCTGGCCCACGACGGCCGGGCGCTGTGGCTGTCCTCGGTGTCAGGCATGGCCCGCTTCGACGGCCGCTGGCAGTCATTCGGCGTGGCCGATGGCCTGCCCACCATCGACACGCGCGCCCTGGCCGTGGCCCCCGATGGCGCGCTGTGGGCCGCCTTCGACACGCCCCTGCGCGGCCTGGCGCGCTATGGCGCGGACGGCTGGCAGACGCTCACCTGCCCCACCGCCGCGCCGACCAGCGCCGCGATCATCGACGCCGCCCAGACGCCTGACGCCCTATGGTTCGCCACGGCCACCGGCGTCAGCCGCAGCGACGGCGTCAACTGGCGGACGTTCGACCGGCGCGACGGGCTGCCTGACGATGCCATCACCGCCGTGGTCGCCCACGGCGACACTGTCTGGGCGGCCACGGCGCGGGGCATCGCCCGCTATGACGGCGCGTGGCGGGTCGTCAGCGACGCCCCGGCCGTCGCTCTGGCCGTCGCTTCCGGCGGCGCGCTGTGGGCCTACGACGGCCGCGAACTGTTCCGCGTTGACCAGGACGGGAGACGCGTCGCCCCGCCGCTGCCGACGACCGTGCGCGATCTGGCGGCCACCGGCGACGCCGTGTGGCTGGCCACGCCCGACGGCGCGCTGCGCTACGATGGCGTGTGGACGGTCTTCACTCCCGCTGAGGGGCTGCCGAGCATTGACGTGACGGCCATCGGCGCGGGCGATGACGGCCGCGTCTGGGCGGCGACCAGCGGCGACGAGGGTCAGATCGAGATCGTCACCTTCGACGGCGCGCGCTGGGTGGCCCACCCCAACCGCGACGTGGCCGCCGAGCAGTTGGCCGGCCGCAGTGTCCTGCGTATTCTGGCCGCGCCTGACGGCGACGTGTGGCTCGCTACCAGCGCCGGCCTGGAGCGGCTGCACGAGGGGCGCTGGTCATTGGCGAGCTTCGCCAAAGGGCTGCCGGTGGGCTACATTCGGGCGCTGGCCTGGGCCGACGATAGCGTCTGGGCCGGCACGACGACCGGACTGGTTCGGTTCGATGGGCAAAGCTGGCAGCCGGCCGAGACGCCCACGCCGGGTCAGAGTGGGACGCCGGTGACTGCCCTGGCCGTCGCGCCGACGGGCGAATTGTGGGTGGCCGAGGAGCCGGGCCGATCCGATCGGTTGCGCTTCTATGATGGGGCGGCGTGGACGATTGTGCCGCTTCCTGCGCCCACGATGTATGTCGTCCAGATGGACTTTACCGCCGCCGGTCAACTCGTGGCCGTAGTACGAGACAACGTGCGCGCTTCGGTGGGCATCTATGATGGCCAGACGTGGTCGTGGTATACCAGTGACAATCTGAGGCTGGAGCCGCAGCAGCTGGGCGCGGCCCCGGACGGCCGCCTGTGGCTGGCCGGACTGTCCGCCGACGGCGCGACCTTGCCGGAGGTCGTGGAAAGCCTGCAACCCGGCGCGCCGGAGCCGTCGCGTTCCGACCGGGCGGCGGTGGCCGTCTTCGAGCTGGGGCCGGCCGGGTTGGGCGAGGAGGTGGGCCGTTTCCATGCGCCGGACATTGCCACCGACGCCTGGCCGGGGGTGGTTCCGTTCGACCCCATCGCCTTTGGCCCGGACGGCCGCGTCTACGTCGCCGGCCACGAGGCGATCTACGTCTTCAATGGCGACGACGTCGCCGCGCCCACGGTGACGCTGGAACTGCCGCTGCCCTTTGCGCGCCTCACGACAGACATCAGCCTGGCCCCGGACGGCCGCCTGTGGGTGGCCACCAACGTCGGCGCGGCCGTTTGGGATGGGCGGGCGTGGCGCAGCTACTACGCCCCGCCGCGCGCGCCGGAGTGGTGGGGCAGCGTCAATACCCTGCTGCCCCGTGCCGACGGCGGCATCGTCCTGGGTACCGACGGCGGTGGGCTGGGACTCTACACCGGCCGCGACTTCACCGGGCTGACTGACGAGCGGGAGCGGCCGGCGGAGTGGGCGCAGATTCGCCCGCCTATCACCGCTCTGCTCTACCGCGACACGGGCGAACTGTGGGCGGCGACGGACGGCGGCGGCGTCTCCCGCCTGACGGCGACGGAGTGGCAGGTGTACATCCCCAACGCCACACTGGCCGCCGAGGTGACGGCACTGGCGGCCACAGAGGGGCGGCTGTGGCTGGGTATCAAGACGGGCCGGGTGGCGGTGGAGCCGGTGGGTGACAGTTGCCGCTTCGCCGCCGTGGAGCCGTCGGCCTGGGTCAACGACGCGCTGCGCGACCGGCAGGGCGACGTCTGGCTGGCGGTGGACGGGGAGGGTGTCCTGCGCCTGGGCGACGGGGCGGAGCCAACGCGCGAACTGACCGGTGACATCCAAAGACTGGCCTTGTCGCCCAACGGCGAACTATGGTTTGCCGACGACCGCCAGCCGTGGCTGTTGCGCTACCGCCCCAGCGGCGGCGACGATGCCTGGAGCCGTCTGCCGCTCGATCTGAGCCTGAGCACGCCCAACATCGACACGACGACCGTGCTGGCCGTTGGCCCCGATCTCGACTTGTGGCTGGGCGGCTCGACCTATGAGCATCGCGGCCTGGTGCGCTTCAGCGGCGGCCAGTGGTCGCATTTGACAACCGCCGACGGTCTGGCCGACAATTGGGTGCTGGATGTGGTCGTGGCCCCCGATGGGGCCGTTTGGGTAGCCACGTATGGCGGACTGAGTCGCTATGAGCCGTAGCCTGTTGGCGCGCCGAGCGCCGAGCCACACATGAAGTACGCCACGCTGATCTACAACCCGCGCGCCGGGCAACTCACCGGGCTGACCAAAGTCGAGCCGGCGGCCGACGTCTGGCGCGCCGCCGGCTGGCGCGTGGCATTGCAGGCGACGCGCGGCCCCGGCCACGCCACCGAGTTGGCCCGCGCCGCGGCCGCGGCCGGGGTTGGTGTGGTGCTGGCCGCCGGCGGTGACGGCACGCTGGGCCAGGTGGCCGACGGGCTGGCCGGCAGCGAGACGGCGCTGGCCCCGCTGCCGATGGGCACGGCCAACGCCCTGGCCCGCGAACTTCGCTTGCCCCGCCTGCAACTCTTGGAGCCGAACGCGCCGGTCGAGGCAGCGACGGCGCTGCTGGGCGGGCGTGCAGTGGGTTGACCTCAACTACGTGCAGACGCGCGGCTGGGCCGGCCACGCCCTGCTGTGGGCGGGCATCGGCGCCGATGGCTATCTGGTGCAGCATCTGGAGCCGCGGCCGACGTGGTCGAAGCGGCTCGGCCCGGTCGGCTACAGCATCCAGGCGCTGTCCGTGCTCCACCGCCTGCCGGCCATGAACGCCGTGGTCAAGGTGGACAATCAGACAGTTGAAGGGGATTGGCTGCTCATCGTCATCAGCAACTGCCGCCTCTACGCCGGGGGCTGGCTGCAATTGAGCAGCGACGCCGTGCTCGATGACGGCTATCTGGAGGTGTGGTTGTTTCGCGCTGGGGAGTTCTCGGCGCGGCTGATGCCGACGCGCGTCGGCCTGATGGCCCGCTATCTGACCGGCGTCACGCTCAACTTGCAGGAGTGGGATCCGGGCGTGCTGAAACTGGTCGGCAAGCGGGTGGTGGTGGAGACGCAGCCGCGGATGCCCTGCCAGCGCGACGGCGAGACGGCCGGACACACGCCGCTGACGGCCGAGATTCGGCCGCGGGCGCTGCGGCTGCTCGTGCCCGCGGCGGCTCCGATGGCGCTCTTTGGCCGGCCGGGCGTGCCGCTGAGCGACCTCTTTCCGTAGGGCGATTTGCCAAATCGCCTCTTCCCGTAGAGCGATTCTCCCGAATCGCCAACTACCGTCTTCCCCTGACAGGGCGATTTGCCAAATCGCCCTACACAATGCCCTCAGGTTGACGTAAACTAACCGAACTATGGATAGAATCGACTTCCGGTCGGACACCGTCAGTTGGCCGACGCCGGCGATGCGCGAGGCAATGGCCAGCGCGCGCGTGGGCGACGACGTCTACGGCGAAGACCCGACCGTCAACGAATTGGAAGCGCTGGCCGCGGCCCGCGTCGGCAAAGAGGCCGGGCTGTTCGTCAGCAGCGGCACGATGGGCAATCTGGCCGCCGTGCTGGCCCACGCCGGGCGGGGTGACGAGGCCATTCTGGGTGAAGACAGCCACGTCTTCTGCTGGGAAGCGGGCGGCATGGCTGCGCTGGGCGGGGTGATGCCCCACCCGCTGCCGACCGACGCCATCGGCCGTATGGCCCCCGGCGCGGTCGAGGACGCCATACGCTGGGACGACCCCCACGTGGCGCGCAGCCGCCTGGTGCTGCTGGAGAATAGCTATGGCGGCAAGCACGGCTACCCGCTGCCGCCGGAGTATCTGGCGTCCATCGCCGCCGTGGCCCGGCGGTACGGGCTGGCGCTGCACATGGACGGCGCGCGGCTGTTCAACGCGGCCGTGGCCCAGAACATCGACGCCGCGGAGCTAACGCGCCACGTCGATTCGGTGACGTTCTGCCTCAGCAAGGGGCTGTGCGCGCCGGTCGGCTCGGTGTTGTGCGGCTCGGCCGACTTCATCCACCACGCCCGCCGGGCGCGCAAGATTCTCGGCGGCGGCATGCGCCAGGCGGGCATTCTGGCCGCGGCCGGCATCGTCGCCCTGAACGAGATGATCGAGCGCCTGGCCGACGACCACGCCCACGCCCGGCTGCTGGCCGAGGGGCTGGCGCAACTGCCCGGCGCGCGCGTCAACGTGGACATGGTGCGCACCAACATGGTCTTCTTTGAACTGGCCGACGACGTGGCGTTGTCGTCGGAGCAGGTGGCCGACCGGCTGCGCGAGACGGCCAACGTCTGGCTGGGAACCAACGGCCCGCGCGGCTTCCGGGCCGTGACTCATTACTGGATTGACGCCAACGATGTACGGGTATTGCTGAGTGGGTTGGAAAGCGTGCTGGCGCAAAGCTAAGTTCGGCCGCGCCGGCTGTTCGTTGTGGAGGAGTGGATGACCAACCTCATCGGTCAAACCCTGAATAAGCGCTACCGCCTCGACGCCCTGCTGGGCGACGGCGGTATGGGCACGGTCTATCGCGCCGCCGATCTCAACCTGGAGCGGCAAGTGGCGATCAAGCTGATGCACAGCCACTTCGCCCGCCAGGAGGAGTTTCGCGCCCGGCTGGTGCAGGAGGCGCGCACGTCGGCGCAACTCGACCACCCATCCATCGTGCGCGTTTATGACTTTGGCGATTCGGAGTTGGGGCTGTTCATCGCCATGGAGTACGTGGACGGCGGTAGCCTGCGCGATCACCTGCGCCGCCTGCAACGCTTGCAGAAGTACCTGCCGCTGGCCCAATGCCTGCAAATCGGCATCCAGATCGCCGAGGCGCTCGACTACGCCCACCGGCGCAAGATCATCCACCGCGACGTGAAGCCGGGCAACATCATCCTCAAGCGGCTGAGCCGGCCCGACGAGGCCGGCGCGCAGCCCTTCCGCGCTCTGCTGACCGACTTCGGCCTGGTGAAGCTGCAAGAGGGCACTAGCCTGACCCAGAGCGGGGCGACCGTCGGCACGCCGACCTACATGTCGCCGGAGCAGTGCGAGGGGCGAGAGCTGGACGGGCGTTCCGACCTATATTCGCTGGGCATCGTCCTCTACGAACTGGTGGCCAACAAGCTACCCTTCACCTTCCAGACGCTATCGGAAGCCATCACTGCCCACCATAACAACCTCCAGCCGGCCATCGCCAGCAGTTTGCGCCCCGAAGTGCCGCCCATCATCGATACGCTGCTGACCAAGGCCATGTCCAAGAGGCCCGACCAGCGCTTCGCCACCGGGGCGGAGATGGCCGACGCGCTGCGTAGCGCCTTTGTCGCCCTGGAGGGGCTGCCGACGCGGGTCATGCTGCACCAGGAGTTGGACATTCTCGACCAGGTGGCCGAGCCGCCGGTCGGCTTCGAGCTGCAAATCCGCACCCCCGGCCACGCCGACAGCCTCGTGCCTCTGACGCGGGCCGTGGTCACTCTGGGCCGCAATCTGGACAACGACATCGTCCTGCCGGCCGACGGCGTCTCGCGCCACCACACGCGCCTCCAGGCGACCTCGCTGGGCTGGGAAGTGGTCGACCTGGGCGGCGTCAACGGCACGTGGCTGAACGAGCACCGCTTGCGGCCGGAAGAGCCGACGCCGCTGACGGTCGGCTCGGTGTTACGCATCGGGCCATACGAGATGATCTTGCAGGGGCCGGAAGCGCCGTTGATGCCGGAGGATAAGGGGACGCCCATCTCCGCGCCCATTACGCCTGGACTACCGGCCGGCACGACCTTGGCGCGCGTGTCATCTTCATCGGGATTAATGCAATCGTCTCCGCCGGGCACGCCGGTCGCGGAGCAGACCACACCCGCGCCGTCGCGCCCGCCCGCGCCGCTGGCCATCCACATGGCCCGCGACAAGATCGTCGCCGACCCGGGCCAGCGCGTCGAGGTCAAAGTCGACGTGGAGAACCGCGGCGACCAGGAAGACCGGGTGACGCTGAGCGTGCAGGGCATCGACCCCGCCTGGGTCGAAGTGCCGGAGTCGTTCGTCGTCGTGCCGCCGCGACAGACTGTCTCCATCCCCTTCGCCATTTCGGCCCCACGCCGCCGCGGCACGCCTTCGGGGCGGCAGCGGTTGCGCATCGACATCAAATCGCAGCGCTACCCCGACGCCCGCGTGGGGGCCACGGCCTCGCTGACTGTGGGGGCGTTCGTGGCCTTTGAAGCCGACATGAACCCGACCGAGGTGCGGCTGCCGGGCCGGACGGTGGTGACGATCCACAATACGGGCAACGCCGCGGCGTCGTTCAACGTCGTCGGGCGCGACTTGCAGCAGTTCGTCCGCTTCCGCGGCGAGCGCGAGGGCATCGCCTTGCAGCCCAATCAGACGGCCAACGTCGAGTTGGTGCTGGAGATGCGCGAGACGAACCTCTTTGGCGAGGAAGACGCCTACCCGTTTGAGGTCGAGGTCTCGGCCGGGCCGTCGGCGCGCCAGGTGTTGCCGGGCGAGGCCATCGCCCGGTCGATCATTCCCACGCCGTGGCTTTATCTGCTGCTGGGCCTGCTCGTCTTCGGTTGCGTGCTGGCCGGGCTGGCCCTGGCGTCGAACTGGGGGCGCTTTCTGGGCATCGGCGAAGCGCCGACGGCCACGCCGACCATCTCGATCGATCAGATTGGGGCGACGCAGACCGCGGCGGCCTTCATCCAGACTGTCGTCGTAGCCACGCAGAGCGGCGCAGCGACGCAAGTGGCCGGGACGGCGATTGTGGAAGGCGACACCGACCTCGACGGCCTGACCAATTCACAGGAGACGGCGTTGGGCATCGACCCCAACAACGCCGACAGCGACTCCGACGGGCTGAAAGATGGCGACGAGGTGCTGATCTACACGACTGACCCGAAAGTCCGCGACAGCGACAACGACCTGCTGGGCGACTTTGACGAGGTCAACACCTATAAGACCAACCCGCGCGCCAACGACACCGACGGCGACCGCATTGCCGATGGGCTGGAGGTGGCGCAGAGCACCGACCCGCTGGTTCCCAACCCGCCGACGGCCACGCCCCCGACGCCCAATCCGACGTCGCCGCCGCCCACGGCCACCTGGACGCCCATCCCGACCGTCGCCGCGGCGACGGCCACGCCGACGTGGACGCCCATCCCCTCGGTTACGGCCACGTGGACGCCGCCGGCGACGGCCACGTCCACCGTCGTCCCGGCCACGGCTACGCCGACCATTGCCCCGCCGGCGCTGCCGGGGTTGGTCTGCATTCCGGCCGCGCCGGTCATCGACGGCGTGTTGTCGGCCGGGGAGTGGCCGGCCCAGCCGACGTTCACCTTCCAGCCGACCGTCAGCGGCGACGCGCGGATTGTGCGCGTCTATGCCGTGCGCGACGCCGGGCGGCTCTTCCTGGGCTTCCTGATCAACGACGCGGCCAGCGAACCGACCGACTCGGTGCGGCTCTACATCGACACGACCAACAACGGCGGCGACGGCGACACGGCCGACCGCTTCTTCCAGGTGGCGCGCGACGGCACGCGGCTGCTGTGGGCCGGCGTCGGCAGCAACGCCGATGGCCAGGAGTGGAACTCCAACTACACCAGCAGCAACTGGACGGCGGCCGTCGGCGAGCCGGGCAACGGCCAGTGGGTGGTGGAGATGCAGATCGACGCCGTGGCCGAGTTGGGCGCGCTGTCCGATCCGTTCGGCCTGATGGCCCAGGTGCTCTACACCGGCGACCTGGCCAGCTACCCCTCGACGGCCTCCTCTAGCCAGGCCAACACGTGGCAGGACATCGACAACGTGCTCTGCCCCTAGAAGAGGTCCAGGTTCCGGGGCGGGGCCGGGAAGCGTGCCTTCCCGGCCCCGGCCTGGGCCTGGCCTCTTAATGCACCAGTTAGGATTTTATGCACCAAGTAGCTGTCAACGATCTGTCGCCGCGCGCCCGCGCGCGGGGGCTGCGCACCGTGCTGGCGGTGTGGTTTCTCATGAACGCGGGCTTCTTCCTGATCATCCCGCTGCTGTCGGTTCACTACGTGGATCGGCTGGGCTGGGCGGCGGCGTTCATCGGGCTGGTGCTGGCCGTGCGCCAGTTCGCCCAGCAAGGGCTGACCATCTTCGGCGGGGCGCTGGCCGACCGCTTCGGCCCGCGGCGGCTCATCCTGTTCGGCGTGCTCATCCGCGCCGTCAGCTTCGTCGTGATGGGCTTCGCCACTGTGCCCTGGCTCCTCTTGCTGTCGGGGCTGCTGGCGGCGTTGGGCGGGGCGCTGTTCGACGCGCCCATCCGGGCCACACTGGCCACGCTGGCCCCGGAAGAGGAACTGACGGCCGTCTACGGCCGTCTGGGCATCCTGCAAAACGTGGCCCGCACCATCGGCCCGCTCATCGGAGCCTATCTGATCCGCTTCGACTTCCAGATGGTCGGGCTGGCCTCGGCGGCCTTCTTCGCCGTGGCCTTCGTCGTCACCCTGCTCTTCCTGCCGCCCATCAGCGTGTGCAGCGAGCCGCAGACAGTGCGCGCCGGGCTGCGGCTGGCCGCCGGCGACCGGCCGTTCGTCATCTTCACCCTGCTCCTCATGGGCTTCTGGTTCATGTGGGTGCAACTGTCCATCGCCATGCCGCTGGAGATTCGCGCCCTGACCGGGCAGGACAGCAGCGTCGGGCTGATGTTCACCGTCAGCGCCGTGCTGGCCATTGTGCTGCAAGCGCCGGCGCTGCGCCTGACCGAGCGCCACTTCCAACCAATGGCCACGATCATCCTGGGCGTGGTCAGCATGGCTCTGGGCATGGGTCTCATCGGCCTGGGGCACGGGCTGGTCGCCTTCTACGGCGGGCTGTTCTTCTTCTCGCTGGGCACGGTGCTGGCCATGCCCAACGCGCAGACGGTGACGGCCGAGATGTCGGACGACCGGGCGCGGGGGGCGTACTTCGGCGTCAACTCCCTGGCGATGGCCGTCGGCGGCGGTCTGGGCCACATCCTGGGCGGCACACTGGTTGACGTAGCCGCGGCCCGCGGCGCGCCGGCGCTGCCGTGGCTGGTCTTCGCCGGGGCGGGCGGGCTGACGGCCGTGGGGCTGGCCCTGTTCTACTGGCTGAGGAACCGGCCGCCGGCGCTCCGGCTCATGCAGCACCCCGGTTGAGGCGGCGCGGCAGCGCGGGCAGGCCCAGCACCGGCCGCAGCGCGTCGGCGTGTTCCTGCTCGTGGCCGGCCATATCCAGCAGATAGCCGCAAGCGGTGGTCGTGCTCAACCAGGGAGCGGTGAACGGCTGGGTCAGGGCCGTGTTGTCCAGCCCCAGGGCCACTTCCAGCAGCGCCCGCCGCGTGGCGATGAACTGCGCCCACACCTCCGCCCAGGGCAAGACGGCCCAGACCAGCCCGCGCTCGGCGTTGAACGCCTCGAACTCCTCAATCGTCCGCTCATAGGCCGGTTCGCGCCTGGCGGCCACCTGGCGTAGGGCGACGACGCCCAGCCGCTCGTAGTCGCTCAGGTGGCCGAGCACCTGCTTGAGCGTCCACTCCCCTTCGATGGGCCGTGCCTCCCGCTCGCCGGACGGGATGAGCGCGGCCAGGGCCAGAAACTCGGCCCGCGACAGACCGAGCAGCGGCCGGAGCAGGGCGCGGTGGATGACGCGCAGCGCCAAGTCATTGGGCGGGTAGTTGGCCCGCCAGCGGGCGAGGTCGGCGCTGTGTTGGGCGTCGTGGACGTAGGGCGCGCCGGCCCAACTGGCCGGCGTCGCTTGCCAACCCGGTCGCAGGCGAACGCGACGAAAGAGCGCGTCTTCGGACAACCGGCTGAGGGCCAGCAACAGGCCGCGCCGCTCCTTCTGGCACATGGCCACGGCCTGGGCGAAAGGCAGCGCGGCAAAACGCTGGCGCAAGGCAGCGTTGCGGGCGTCGAGGGTGTCTTCGCCCACGGCGAGGGGCTGGATGTCGTCGCGGCGGCCGTCGGCCAGTTTGGCCAGCCGGTCGGCGGCGAAAGCGTCCCAATAGGCGATGTGGCCCAGCATGGCCGGCAGCGACCAGCCTTCGTAGACCAGGTCGCGGGCTAGCGCCGTCTCGCCGACGCCCTCCAGTTGTTGCAGCAGATTGCTGCGCTCGGCGGCCAGGCGGGCCAGCAGCGTGGCGCGGCGGGGGGAGATGCTCGATTCCAGGGTGTCCATCTTGGCGACCTCGTAGAGCGGACTGTACCACAGTTGTAGCGCGGGTTGGCAACCCGCGTCTTAACGGCGGCGGGACGCGGGATACCATCCCGCGCTACAATATCAGTCGGAGAATAATAGTGGCCCGGAGGTTATCGATGGAGTTATGGCGCTTTCAGCGGCGATTGACCAGTCTGTTGCTGGGTTGGGCGGCGGCCAGCATTGGCACGGGGCTGGTTCTGTGGCGGGGTGACGATCCCTTGCGACGCGGCGTGGGGGAGCAGTACGCCGGCTGGGGGGTGATCAACGCGATTATCGCCCTCGTCGCGCGGCGGCCGCCGGCGCAGGCCAACATGCTCGTGGAAACGGCGGCGCGGAAGCGGACGCTGTCGCGCCTGCTGTGGGTCAATACGGGGCTGGACGTGCTCTACATCCTGGGCGGCCGGCGGGTGATGCGCAATCGCGGCGCCACCGACGCTCGCTGGCGCGGCCGTGGCCTGGGCATCGTCCTGCAAGGGGGTTTTCTCTTCTTCTTCGACTTGCTTAATGCTTTGGCGCTGCGGCGCGTGGACTAGGGATTAGGTGATAGGGATTAGGGAAGAGCGCTCTTCCCTAATCCTAATCCCTATCACCTAATCCCTAACTGTACCGGCTACGGTCAAGGGCGTCGTCCGTCGGGCGCAGGTCGAGCGCGGCGGCATCGGCTGGGAGCGGCAATGGCTCCGGCTCTGGCGCGGCGGCCGGCTCCGGTGTGCGCAGGCGGAGGATGATGAACAGGGCCAGCAGGGCGAACAGGCCGATGATGCCTTCGGTGGCGTAAGGGTTGAGCCGCGCCGCGGCGACGACGGCAACCATATTCAGCAACGTGTGAAAGCCGATGGAGGCAAACAGCCAGGCGATGTTGCGGCGCAGGAAGACCTGCAACACCAGCAGCGACATGGCCAGGTGGGCGGTGATGGCGAACAGCCGCTCCACCGCGCCCAGCAGCAGCATCGGCGTGGGCGTGTCCAGAATCTGAGCCAGCGCGCCGGTCACCAGTTCGCGCTGCTCGGCCGGCAGGGCGCTCAGGGCCGTTTCGTTGTTGACCGCAGCCAGCAGAGCCACGAAGTTGACCACCCCCAGCAGGCCGAGCAGAATGGCTTCGATGCCGCCGTGGCCCGCGCCGAGCATCAGGCCGCGCGACCAGGAGCGGGCGTCCTTGGCCCAGAAGCGATAGGTCAGATAGCGGGCCGTCTCCTCGAACACCCCGGCCGAAAGGCCCAGAAAGGCGGCATAGAGCAGCAGGTTGGTCATCAGCGATGTATCGGTCGGCAGCAGCCCGGAGCGCTGGACGAGGGCGTTGAACGGGATGTGGAGCACTTGCGAGGCGACGAAGGTCACCGCGCCGATGAGCCATAGGCGCCACGGCGCGGCCGTGCGGCGGCGGATGAACAGGGCGACGATGATCGGCATGAGGATCATCAGACCATAGTTGATGCTGAGCAGGATGGTTTTCATGAGGTAAGGAGGGATGGAGAAGGCCGATTGGCCACAAGGTAAGGCCACCGCCCGGGCGAACGTGTGGAGTGCAGCCATTCCCCACTCAATTTCGGCCACTGGGGCGATCCCACGGGACCGCCGAGTCCAAGTGTGCCGGTCGTAACTCAAATAGTTTGACTCACGACGCTCTGCCGTTGCGGTGGCTTCAATGACATCATAGCATAAAGGCGGGGACAAAGTAAAGAGTGATGAATGTCATGCGCCGAGCATGACAATCGCCGCCGCGGGCATACAATACAGTTGTGGACATCCTGCGACTCATTCCGGCGGCCGAGACGCGCGTCGAATTGACCGTCGTCAACTCGCGCTTCATCGCCACCATCGCCCCGGCCTTCAGCGTGGACGAGGCGCGGGCGTTCGTCGGCCGCGTGCGGGCCGAGTTCGCCGACGCCAGCCACAACGTCCCGGCCTACGTCATCGGCCACGGCGCGGCGACCGTCGCCCACTGCCACGACGACGGCGAGCCGTCGGGCACAGCCGGGCGGCCGATGCTGGCCGTCTTGCAGGGCAGCGGCCTGGGCGACGTGGCCCTGGTCGTCACGCGCTACTTCGGCGGCACGAAGCTGGGCACGGGCGGGCTGGTGCGGGCCTATGGCGACGCGGCGCGGGCGGCGCTGGTCGCGCTGCCGCGAGCGGCCAAGGTGGCTACGGTGACGGCCCTCGTCGAAGCGCCCTACCCGCTGCTGGAGCGGCTGCGGCTGCTGGCGGCGGCCCACGGCGGGCTGATGCTGGATGAGGAGTTCGCCGGGGCCATCACCCTGACCATCCGCTTCCGCGCCGAGCAGTTCGAGGCCTTCGCCGACGCCGTGCGCGAACTGTCGCGCGGGGCGGTGGAGGCGGTCGCCGTCGCCGTTGATGAGGCGACGATCATGCCGCTTTAGCCTTGTCTGCCAAACGTTAATCTTCTTTGTAAGATACATCCGCTAGATTACACCCTAGGCAAACACAGAACGTTACCGGAAAAAGAGTCGAGTTGTCACCGCTTGCGCGGCTTTCCCCGCCTTCAGGCAGTCGTACCGTGTTAAAAGCAAACAGCCGTCCGCGCCACCGACATCAGCCGGTGGCCCCTTGCTGTGTGCGAAGCGAACAAGAGGCGGGTAAGCGGACGCTTGGCGTTGAGTGGTTTGCTGATAAGAAACTGTACAATCAAGAACGGCGCGCGGTTGGGTCAATGCGACTCGCTTGGCGCGCAAGGAGTCGTGAACGTTGTTAGCTACGGCTGAAAAGACCACTTTGATTACCCCCTATGGCGGCACGCTGGTGGACCTGATGGTTCCCGAAGCGGAGCGGGCCGAGTTGCGCGCCTACGCCAACACGCTGCCGTCGATTCGTATCTCCGAGCGGGCCGCGTGCGACCTGGAGTTGTTGGCCACTGGTGGCTTCTCGCCGCTCGACCGCTTCATGAGCCAGGCCGACCACCAGAGCGTCCTCGACACGATGCGTCTGACCAACGGCTATCTGTTCCCCATCCCCGTGCCCTTGCCGGTAGATGAGGAAGACGCGGCCCAACTGAAGATCGGCCGCGACATCGCCCTGCGTAGCCCTGCCAACGAACTGCTGGCCATCCTCAACGTCGAAGAAGTGTACGCCTGGGACCTGGAAGAGGTCGCCCAGAAGGCGTTCGGCACGCTCGACCTGCGCCACCCCATCGTGGCCGAGATGCACAACTGGGGCAAGTACTACGTCTCCGGCCCCATGCGCGTGCTGCAACTGCCGACGCACTACGACTTCAAGGCAATGCGCTTCACCCCGGCCGAGACGCGGGCCAAGCTGGAGCGCGCCGGCCACGCTAACGTCATCGCCTTCCAGACCCGCAACCCGCTGCACCGCGTGCACGAGGAACTGACCAAGCGGGCGACGATGGAGAAGGACGGCGTGCTGTTGCTGCACCCGGTCGTCGGCATGACCAAGCCCGGCGACGTCGATCACTTCACCCGCGTGCGCACCTACAAGGCGCTGGCCCAGCACTACTACGACCCCGATCGCATCCTGCTGTCGCTGCTGCCGCTGGCCATGCGCATGGGCGGCCCGCGCGAGGCGCTGTGGCACGCCATCATCCGCCGCAACCACGGCGCGAACTTCCTGATCGTCGGCCGCGACCACGCCGGCCCCGGCAACGACTCGACCGGCAAGCCGTTCTATGGCCCGTATGACGCGCAGGAGATCGTTGAGCAGCACGCCGAAGAGTTGGGCGTGGGCGCGGTGCCCTTCCAGATGCTCGTTTATCTGCCCGAAGAAGACCGCTACGAGGAAGTCCACAAGGTCAGCAAGGAGACCAAGACGGCCTCCATCTCCGGCACGCAGGTGCGCGAGCAGTACTTGCAAGTCGGCCGGCAACTGCCGGAGTGGTTCACGCGGCCGGAAGTGGCCGAGATTCTGGCCGAGACCTACCCGCCGCGCCACCGGCAGGGCGTCTGCGTCTGGTTCACCGGCCTGCACAACGCCGGCAAGTCGACCACGGCCGGCGTGCTGACGACGCTGTTGCAGGAGTTTGGCCGCAACGTGACCCTGCTGGACGGCGACGTCGTCCGCACCCACTTCTCCGAGGGCCTGGGCTTCAGCAAGGAAGACCGCGACGACCACGTGCGCCGCATCGGCTTCGTGGCCGCGGAGATCGTCCGCCACGGCGGCATCGTTATCTGCGCCGCGGCCAGCCCCTACCGCGCCACGCGCAACGAAGTGCGCAACATGATTGGCTCGGAGAACTACATCGAGATTTTTGTCGATACGCCGCTGGAAGTGGCCGAGCAGCGCGACACCAAGGGCCTCTATGCCCGCGCCCGCCGCGGCGAGATCGTCGGCTTCACCGGCATCGACGACCCGTATGAAGTGCCGCAGCACCCGGAGATCACCATCGAGACGCTGGACCACTCGCCCGAAGAGAACGCGCGTGTTGTCCTGAACATGCTCATCGAGCAAGGCTTTGTCCGCACCGAGGATGCCCGCAACGGCAATGGCAACGGCAACGGACACAAGAGCTAGTTGACAGTTGTCAGTTGCCAGTGGTCGTTACTGGTCACTGACAACTGACAACTGACAACTGACAACTTACTAACACGAGGAACTAAACTCATCATGACCCATGAAGAATACCCCGGCTACGTTCTGTGGATGACCGGCCTGTCGGGGGCCGGCAAGACGACCATCGCCCTGCTGCTGGAAAAGGAGTTGCAGTCCCGCGGCTGCAAGTTCGAGCGGCTGGACGGCGACGTGGTGCGCGAGAGCCTGACCCGCGACCTGGGCTTTAGCAAGGAAGACCGCGACAAGAACATCGAGCGCGTCTCCTTCGTCGCCAAGCTGCTGTCGCGCAACGGCGTCGGCTGCGTCTGCTCCTTCATCTCCCCCTACCAGGGCGTCCGCGACATGGTGCGGGCCGGCACGACCAACTTCATGGAGGTCTTCATCGACGCGCCGCTGAACGTGGTCATGGACCGCGACGTGAAGGGCATGTACAAGAAGGCCATCGCCGGCGAGATCAAGAACTTCACCGGCATCTCCGACCCGTTCGAGGCCCCGACCAACCCGGAGATCCACATCCACACCGACCAGGAGACCCCGGCCGAGAGCGCTCAGCGCATTCTGTCCTACCTGGAAGAGCGCGGCTACATCCCCGTCGGCGAAGCTGCCTTTGCCTAGGAAGAAAGAAACCACAGAGCACACAGATTTCACAGATTATCAGAAAGTTCTCTGGAAATCTGTGAAATCTGTGTAATCTGTGGTTCCCATCCGGTACAATCAGCAGACGGTGGCCAGAGTGGCCGCCGTCTGCTTTTATGATCACCATCCGCCAGGCGTGGCGCGACGGCCGCGCCCAACTCCACTGCTCCCCCTCGCCCGCGCTCGACGCCCGGCTGCTGCTGGCCCACGCGCTGGGCCGCGACCACGCCTACCTGGTGGCCCACGACGACGAACTACTATCGGCCGAACAGGCCGCCGCCTTCGCCCAACTACTGGCCCGCGCCGCGGCCGATGAACCCATCCCCTATCTCACCGGCCGCGCCCCTTTCTATGGCCAGACGTTCGCCGTCTCGCCCGCCGTGCTCATCCCCCGGCCGGAGACGGAGCAACTGGTCGAGGCGGCCATCGGCTGGGCGCGGGGGCGGGGGCGGCTGCGCGTCGCCGACGTGGGCACGGGCAGCGGCTGCATCGCCGTGACGCTGGCCCGCCATCTGCCGGCGGCCGAGGTCGCCGCCGTGGACGTGTCGGCGGCGGCGCTGGCCGTGGCCCGGAGCAACGCCGAACGGCTGGCCCCCGGCCGGGTGGCCCTGGTGCGCGGCGATCTGCTGGCCGCCTTCGGCCCCGGCCTCGACCTGATCGCCGCCAACCTGCCCTACGTGACCCGCCAGGAGTGGACGGCGCTGCCCGATGGAGTAAAATCCTACGAGCCGGCTCTGGCTCTGGACGGGGGGACGGACGGCCTGGACGCGATCCGCGCCCTCTTGCCCCAGGCGGCCGAGCGCCTGCGGCCCGGCGGCCTCGTCTTGCTGGAGATCGGCTGGCGGCAGGGAGCGGCGGCGGCGGCGTTGGCACGGGCGGCCTTCCCGGCGGCGCGGATCGCCGTCCGGCCCGACTTCGCCGGGCACGACCGCCTCGTCGTCATTGAGACCGAGCCGAGCCAGGGATAACCATACACGTAGCCATGACTGCGCATAGTGAACAGATGAGCACCCTGCGGCTGGACGCGGCCGACCCGGCGGCCATCGCCACGGCCGCCGACCTGCTGCGGCGCGGCCTGCCGGTCGTCTTTCCGACCGACACCGTCTACGGCGTCGGCGTTTTGCCGTCCGACGCGACGGCCATTGAACTGCTTTACACGGCCAAGGGACGCCCGGCGGAGAAGGGCATCCCTGTGCTACTGGGCGACGTGGCCGACGTGGCCCACGTCGCCGGCATCATCCCGCCCGCGGCGGCGGCGCTGATGGCCCACTTCTGGCCGGGGCCGCTGACGCTCGTTGTGCCGCGCCGGCCGGGCTGCCGCCCAACCTGTCGGCCGACGACACCGTGGCTGTGCGCGTGCCCGACCACGCCGTGGCCCGCGCCCTCATCCGCGCCGCGGGCGGGGCGGTGGCGACCACCAGCGCCAACCTTTCCGGCCAGCCGCCGGCCCTCTCGGCCGATGAGGCCCTGGCCGCGCTCGGCGGGCGGGTGGCGGCGGTGCTCGACGACGGGCTATCGCCGGGCGGCGTGGCCTCGACGGTCGTCGATTGCACCAGCGAGCGGCCGGTTGTGTTGCGCGCCGGGCCGCTGTCGGCCGCCGACCTGGGGTTAGAGGCGTCATGAGCGGCCTGTTCCTGCCCATTCTGCTCTTCGCCGGGGCGCTGGCGGCGACGTTCCTGACCTACCGCAACATCCGCCGCGGCGGGGCGCGCTTCTACACCCTGGAGCGGGAGATCATCCTGCGCCGGGCGGCGTTCACGCTGGTCGTGGCCGCGCTGCTCTACTCGGGCACGCTGGGCCTGCTCTACTACCAGCGGCAGCAGTTGGTCGAGGCCGCGCTGCCGCCGGAGGAGGGGGCCGAGGGGGCGGCCGAAGGCACGCCCGGCCCGCTGGTCACCACGCCGACGCTAACGTTCGAGCAGTTCCCGCCGACGGCCACGGCCACCTCGACCACGCCGCAGCCGACGATCACGCCGACGACGGTCGTCTGCCGGGCGGTCGTCGAGGGCACCAGCGGCAGCGGCATCTATCTGCGCGACGCGCCGCAGGGCAACGAGCTGGTCATCCTGGCCGAGGGGACGCTGCTGACGGTGCTGGACGACGCGCCGGTGGAGGCGGGCGGCTTCGTCTGGCGCAAGGTGCGCGAGGTGGGCGGCGAAGAGGGCTGGGCGGCCGAGGACTACCTGACCATCCGCGCCCCCTGCGGCGACGACTAAGAAACCACAGATTACGCAGATTTCACAGATTTGAAAGGCGAGCTCCATAATCTGCCTAATCTGCCCAATCTGCGGATCAACTCTCTTAATCTGTGTAATCTGTGGTTCCATATCTTATGATCATCGGCATTGACGCCAGCCGGGCGGCGACGGGGCAGCGGACGGGGACGGAGGCGTATGCGCTACACCTCATTCGCGCCCTCATCCCTCTGGCGGCCGAGCGTGGCCACACGTTGCGGCTGTACTTCAACGAAGCGCCCGCGCCCGATCTCTTTCCGGCGGCGTCCCACGTGATCCCGACCGTCATCCCCCTGCGGCGCATGTGGACGCACGCCCGGCTGGGGCACGAACTGCGGAGCCGTCCGCCGGACGTGTTCTTCACCCCGGCCCACGTCATCCCCATCGGCATCCGCTGCCCGTCCGTGGCCACCGTCCACGACCTGGGCTACGAGCGCTTCCCGGCCGCCCACCCGCGCCGCCAACTGGCCTACCTGCGCTGGAGCACGCGCCACAACGCCCGCGTCGCCCGGCGGGTCATTGCCGACTCGCAAGCGACGGCCGGCGACCTGACGGCCCTATACGCCACTGCCCCGGCCAGGATCGCCGTGGTCTATCCGGGAGCCGATCCCGACCTGCGGCGTGTGGACGACCCGGCGGCCATTCACGCCGCAGCCGCCAAATACGGTGTCCACTCGCCCTATCTGCTCTATCTGGGCACGCTCCAGCCGCGCAAGAACCTCGTTCGTCTGGTCGAAGCCTTCGCTCTCTCTAGTTTACATAAAGACGGCTATTCACTTGTCCTGGCCGGGCGGGCCGGCTGGCTGGCCGCGCCGCTGCTGGAAGCCGTGCGCGCCCTGCCGCCGGCGGTGCAGGCCCACGTCGTGCTGCCCGGCTACGTGGACGAAGCCGACAAGGCGGCGCTGCTCTCCGGGGCGGCGGCGCTGGTCTTCCCGTCGCTCTACGAGGGCTTCGGCTTCCCGGTGCTGGAGGCGGGGGCGTGCGGCGCGCCGGTGCTGTGCGCCAACACCAGTTCGCTGCCGGAGGTGGCCGGCGACGCGGCGCTGCTGGTCGATCCGCTGGACACGGCGGCGCTGGCCGAAGGCTTGCAACGGCTGACCGCCGATGACCCGTTACGCGATGACCTGATCGCCAGGGGTTACGCCAATCTGGCGCGCTTCCGCTGGCCAGAGACAGCGGCCAAGACATTGGCTATCTGAAGCAGCCGCCGGCGCTTGAACCGTGCGGCCCGCGCATAGCCCGGTATTGCCGGCCAAACGGCCGGCGTGTCTGAAAGCCGGAAATGAGGTAACTGCGATGTCCAACTATGAAGTAGTCGGCACTCTGGCCAATGACCCGGAGCAACTGGAGCAGGCTTATCAGGTAGCATTGAAAGCCGGTCAGGGCGAAGCCTTCAGGCAGGCCATTGACAACCGGCGAGCCGCCGCCCCGGAGGATCGCCTCTATGCCGCCTGGTACTACCGCCTCCACTACGCCGCCGCCCAGGCCAGGGGCACGTTCGTCAAATGGGGCTGGGTCATCCCGCTGGCGGTGTTGAACGGGCTGCTGTTCTGGTGGCTTTCGGATGACTCGCGCTACGCGATCGAGATCGCCGGGTTTGGTCAAGGGCCGGCGACATTCTCTCTACCCACGCTGCTGCTGCTGGTCGCGCCCATCGCCGCCGTCTTTGTGCTGGCCTACCTGACGGCCGCCGGCCGGCGAAGATGGCAACTGGCCGCCCTCATTGGTGTTGCCCTGCTGGCCGCCGCGGCCTACGTGCTGTGGCTCTATCCCCGGCTGGGCACGCGGCCGTTTCAGGAGCAGTACCTGACCCTGATGGCCATGCACCTGCCCTTGCTGGCCTGGGCGGGTGTGGGCGCGTTTCTCATTGCCGAGCACCGCGACCCCGCCAATCGCTTCGCCTTCCTGATCAAGTCGCTTGAAGTGTTTATCATGGGCGGTTTGTTCGTCATCGCCGGCGGTTTGTTCACCGGGATCACCGTCGGCTTGTTCGAGGCGTTGCAAGTTCAATTACCGGAGCTGGTCATGCGCCTGTTCATCGCCGGCGGTGGCGGGCTGATTCCGGTGGTGGCCGTGGCCGTCATCTACAATGCCGCCGCTTCGCCGGCCGGGCAGGCGTTCGACGAGGGGCTGAGCAAGCTGGTGGCCCTGCTGATGCGCGTCCTGCTGCCGCTGACGCTGCTGGTGCTGGTCGTCTACCTGGCCTTCATCCCGTTCAACTTCCGCGAGCCGTTCGACAACCGCGACGTGCTGATCATCTACAACGGCATGCTGTTCGCCGTCATCGCCCTGCTGGCGGGGGCGACGCCGGTCAGCCTGGCCGAAACCTCGCCGCGGGTGGCGCGCTGGCTACGGCTGGCGATCATTGCCGTGGCCGCCCTGGCCCTCGTCGTCAGCCTCTACGCCCTGGCGGCCATCGTCTATCGCACCGCTCTCGACCGCCTGACGCCCAACCGGCTGGCCTTCATCGGCTGGAACGTGGTCAACATCGGCTTGCTCGCGTTGTTACTGCTCCTACAGGCGCGAGCCAAGCCGGCCGAGTGGCTCCACGCCCTGCAGCGCGCCTTCAGCGCCGCCACGGTGGCCTACGCCGTCTGGACGCTGGTAATGATCCTGGCTCTGCCGTGGCTGTTCGGCATCGACCGGAGCGCGGTCGAGGCGTTGCCGACGGCCGTGCAGCAGATCGTGTTTGAGTATCCCGACCCCATTCTGCTGAAGTGCGCCCAAAGCCCGCACATTTACTTGCTTGACGACGGCGAGAAGCGCTGGATCGACACCATCGCTACCTTCACCGACCGCGGCTACGTCTGGCGGGACGTTCACTTCCTCCCCTGTGCCATTTTGCGGAGCATCCCCGATGGCGAACCGATCCCGGCCGACGCCGGGCCGCCGCCGCAGCCTTAACGAACCGGGTGCGTCGCACTTTCTTAAGTGCGTCGCACCCGCAGCGGGGCGCGGCCGGCCACCACGCCACGGCAAGGTGGTCTAATCGAAGTGCGCCATAGGATAGCACATGCAGACAGAACTCACCCAATCCGGCCCCCTGCTCGATGCCCACGGCCGACCGGCCCAGGTCGGCTGGTCGCGCCAACCGCTGCTCGACGCCAATCTGGAGAACGCCCGCTTCTACGCCCTGCGCCCGTTGCAGCGCTTTCGCCTGAAGCGCTGGGACTACTACGCCGTCTTCAGCCCGCGCCGCTTCTTCTCGGCCACCATCGCCGACCTTGGCTACGCGGCCAACGTCTTCGTCTACACCCTCGACTTTGAGCGAGGGGAGTTGCACGAGGAAGGGCTGGTCATCCCGCTGGCCCGCGGCGTGCGGCTGCCGCGCGGTAGCTCAGAGGGCGAGACTGTCTTCGCCAACGCCAAAGCGTCGCTACGCTTCACGGCCGAGCCGGCGGCGCGCCACGTTCGCGTCGAGTGGCCCGGCTTTCACGGCGGGTTGGGCATTGACGCCGACATCCGCCTGGCTGTCCCGCCCGGCCACGAGTCGATGACCATCGTCATTCCCATCGGCGCGCGGCGCTTCTACTACAACACCAAGATCAACTGCCTGCCGGCCGAGGGGCGGGTGGCGCATGGCGGCGAGGTCGAGGAGTTGCGGCCCGACACCTGCCTCGGTTCGCTCGACTGGGGGCGGGGCGTGTGGGAGTACCAGAGCTTCTGGAACTGGGCCAGCGCGTCGGGCTTTTTGCCGGATGGGCGAACGATGGGGCTGAACCTGGGCCGCGGCTTCGGCGACCTGAGCCGGGCGACGGAGAACGCGGTGATTCTGGACGGCCGCGTCCATAAGCTGGGCGACGTGGGCTTTGACTACACCTCCGGCGAGTACAGGCGGCCGTGGCGCTTCCGCGACGACGCTGGACGGCTCGACCTGACCTTCACCCCGTTCTACGAGCGCGTGGCGCGGACGAATTTGGCCGTCATTCGCAGCGAGGTGCATCAGATGTTTGGGCGCTACAATGGGTGGGCGGTGCTGGACGACGGCGCAACGCTGGAGATTCGCGACCTGGTCGGCTTCGCGGAGGAGCACCAGGCGCGCTGGTAGGTCAGAGAGAGGGGCGCGGAGAAACGCGGAGGAGCGCTGAGAGACGCTTGCAGGGTGTAAGCGCCGCCGCTGCTCCGGCCGCCGCCGCCGTCAACCGTCCACCACGCGACGGAGAGGCTGTCGGCCAGGTCATCCGACGCCACCGCCAAGGCCCAGCCGGTCAGAACGAGCAGGCCGGCGAGCAGGAGAACCAGCACGCGCCGATTTATTTTCGTGTTCATGTTGTTCTCCTACCGCAACGTGACGAAGACCGGGATGGTGTCCTGACCGGCCACGGGAGCCGCCAGGGCAATGCCGCGGGGATGGTCAGCCGTCCAGTTGGCGGGTCTGCGGCGCGCGCCCGGCCCTCCCAGATCAGGCGGTGAGACGCTGCCCGCGGCAATCGACTGCCGGCGGCGTTCACGGCACAGATCAGCCGACTCCTCCGGGCCGGGCAGGCCCTGTCCTCCGGCGCCCACAGCGCCTTTCGCGCGCCATGACGCGCTGTGCGTGGCCTGATCGGCCTGTTGCACCAGCGGCGGCGACCGCGGGCAAGCCTCGCCGCGCCGGACGGGACACTCCCCGGCCTCCAGGGGTTGTTCCCGACGCGGCCCAGAGAAAAGGCGTTGGCGACCACGTTGCCGGCCTCGATATTGTCAAGCGTATAGAGCGCCCACTCGCCGCTGGCGTTGGCCGTGTTGGGCCACAGGCCATATGTGTTCACACCGGGACTAGGAATATAGACGCCGTAGTTGGAGTTGGCCGGGTCGGAACCAAGTTGAATGGCATCATCGCCTGTGTCAAGCACTCGAATGCCGTCAGAGCCGACTGTGTCGCTGATGACCAGGCTATAGTTCGCGCTCGGCCCAATGCGCAGCCCGCCCTCGTTCGGCACCTTGAGCCGGATGCCGGCGTTGGGTTCACGCGTCACCGAAAGCGTAGGCCCCGGCGTCCCCCCGGCCTCGGGGGCTCAGCCCCCGGCCGGCCGCCGGCTGCCTCGACAATGCCCGATAGGTGAACTGCGTTCCGTTGGGGCAATGCCTGCCTTCCCGTTCGGGGGCCAGACCCATTGGGCGCGACGAAGGCCGGCTGCCAGAAACCGAGCACCCGTAGCGCACTGTCTACGCTTCATTGTCCTGTCTCCTTACCTGGGTTTTGGATTTAGCTCTCCACCCATTACCGATAAGGGTTAAGGCGCAGGTCGCACTGGTTGCGCTCACGTTCGAGCCCAGCGGCCTTTAGCACAGTCATGGCTGTAAGCCAAGTCAGCCTGTGCGCAATGGGCCGACTCATTCAGCCTCGCCTGAGAGGTCAATAGGGCCGCGTAGCGCGATTCGCGAGAAGCGTGCTATAGATTTGGTAGGAACGCGATTCGGGAGAATCGCGTTACGCCGCCAGAAACTCGCGTATGGCGGCGGCGATGGCGTTCATCTGTTCCTCGCCAACCCGCTCCGCTTCCGGCACGCCGAGGTAGCCGAAGACGCCCGGCCCGCGGCGCTCGGCCGGCTGGTCGGTCATACGCGGGATGACGTGGAAGTGGACGTGGGGGTGCTCGGCCTGTTCGGCGAACTGGACGACGTAGGTCTTGGCGCAGCCGGTGACGGCGCGCAACGCGGCCGAGACGCGCCGCAGCAGCACGCCCAACTCGGCCGCTTCCGCGTCGCTCAGCTCGTCAATCGCCGCCACGTGCCGCCGGGCCACCAGCACCAGCCAGCCGGGCAGCGAGGTGTTGTAGCTGTGGACGAGATCCCAGTGGGCGGTGCGCTGAATGCTGTCCCACAAAGGGGCCTGGCCCTCGTCGCGGCGGCGCACCAGGTCGCAGGTCAGGCAGGCAGCCATTAAACCTGATCTGTGCCCGTCGGCCGCGGCCAGATCCACTCCATCTCCTCCAGCGCTTCGTCGCTCTCGTCGTCGGCCCGGCCGTTGGCATAGGCTGGGGTGGCCACGTCGCCGGCATCGAGGTACGTGGAGTCGTCCAACGGTTGGGCGGCCGTCGCGTCGCCACCAGTGCTGACCGCCAGAGGGTCAAAGCGTAGCAAGGCGGCTTCCAGTTCCGCCTCGTGCTCCAGCGAGTGCTCGCGGCGGCCGACGCGCAGCCCGCGCCAGGTGCAGTTGCGGCAGGCGTAGCGATAGGCGGGCACGGCGGCCAGGCTGTAGAAGCGGTCGCCGAAGCGCCGCGAGACGCGCACCAACTCCTGCTCGGCGCACTCCGGGCAGCCTGTCCCGGCCCACAGCGCTTTGTCGTTGACCAACTGGCGGCGTCGCCAGAGCACGAACAGCGCCAGGGCCAGCAAGATGCCCGCGGCAACGACCCACGTGCCGCCGGCGGACAGCCAGTTGACCAGCGACCGCGCCCCCGTCAGCCGCGCCAGGCGACGCAGGAAGAACGCATCAAGGAACGGCAAGGCGATGACCGCCACGGCCAGCAGCGGCAAGAAGATGAACAACAACTTATCGACGGCGCGGAAACCGCGCCAGGGGATCGGCTCGATTGTACTCACTACTCCTAACTCCGACGGTGAATTCCCACCAATCTCGATGGTAGGCCGGCTCACTTACGACGCCGCTTACAGTCGCCTACGGGTGGGGCAGACAGATTCGTCTGCCCCACCTGCGACGGTGGTGGCTACTCCTGGAAGTCCCAGCCGAAGTCGACCGCCTCGCGCTGTTCGCCGCCGGCCAGGCGAATGCCCTGGCGGCCGGTGCCCGGCGCGGGCCACGTCCAGTTGCCGGGGATGAGCAGGTCAACGTTCTCCGGGCTGAGGGCGTCGATGGAGACGCAGTAGATGTCGGCGTCCAGCCCCTCGAAGGTGTAGAGGCCGTTCTCGTCGGTGGTGGCCGTGGCCAGCCGGTCGGCGACGGCGATGATACCGCCCGGTGGGCACGCGCCCTGGCCGAGCACGACGGTGATGCCCGGCAGCCCAACCTCGTTGGTGTCGAACGTGCCGTTGCCGCGGAAGAAGCCGCTGCCCTCCTCCGTCTCCACGCAGCTGCGCGAGGCAACGTTGTTGGTCAGCGTGCACAGGTCGTCCCACACGACGCCGCTGATGGACGCCGAGCCGGGGGCGGGCGGGCCGGCGGCCTCGGCCCCCTCTTCGACGACAATCTGTACCCAGAAGGCATCTTCGGCCTGGCCGTTGATGCCGAACACCGTCCCATCGGCGTCGGCCAACTGCCAGTTGCTGCGATAGGTTCCCGGCGTCGCCGGCGCGGTCAGGGTCACGGAGACGTCGGCCTCCTGGCCGGGGGCCACGGTGTCCTCGATGGGCACGGTGCCGGTGATGCCCATCGCGTCGCCATTGACGAAGGCCAGGGCGTAGTCGTCCCACGGGCAGGTGCCGTTGTTGCGCAGTCGCCAGGCCGCCTCGAACTCCCCGCCAGGCGGGAAGACGGTGTCGTCGGGCACGGTCAGGTCGAGCAGGAACTCGAAGCTGTTGGTGCAATCGGTCGGGGCCGCGGCCACCGGCAGGAAGCGGAAGTCGAAGCCGAAGTCGACGTCCTCCAGCGCCGCGCCCTCTTCCAGCGTCACGGTGATGCTGTTGGTCGGCACGCCGTTGCTGAGCGGGAAGGTGATGGTGCCCTCTTCCAGCACGGCCAGGTTGGCCTCGGTGGCCGTGTCCAGGAAGACGCAGTAGGTGTCGGGGCTGAGGTCTTCAAAGCGAAACGCGCCCGACTCGTCGGTCGTGGTCACGATCTCGTCGCCCGGCGCGGCGGCGGTGCAGTCGCCGGCAAAGAGGTTGATGGTCACGCCGGGGATGCCCGGTTCGCCGGTGTCGAGCACACCGTTGGCCTGGAGCGTCGTGCCGCCGGGGGCGGCCACGCACCCCGTGGCCGGGGTAGCGGCGGGGTCGACGGTTGCGCCCGTCTGGGCGCACAGGTCGTGCCAGACGAAGCCGCTGATGCCCGGCGAGACGGCCGCGCCCGCGCCCGTCGTGCCCTCCGTGGCCTCTTCTTCGGGCAGGGCGTTGTCCACGTCCAGCGTGAACGAGTCGCTGACACCGTTGACCGTCACCTCATACGTTCCGGCGGGCAGCCCGGCCACGTCGAGCGGCACGCTCTCCTCGAAGGGCACGAGGGCCTGGGTGCAGGCGGCCGACGGCTGCCGCAGCGTGGTGATAGCTACGCGGAAGGCGTTGTCCGTGCGCTGGCTGATGACCTCATCGATCTGGGTGCAGCCGTCGGGCAGGTTGCCCAGCGCGGTGACACTCACCTGGACGGGAAACGACTCCATGATCAGCACGTCGATGCTGTCAACGACGGCCTGGCCGCGTGTCGGCTGGCTGTCGCCGGGGCCAGCGTGGCTTCGACGGGGGCGACGGTGGCCGTGGCGATCGCTTCCTGCCCGCCGCCGGTGCAGGCGGCCAGCAGCAACAGCGCGCAGCCGACGAACAGGGTCAATCCCGCCCGGCGTGTCTGCGCCCATTCGGCGCTTACTCTGTCTCTCATTGGTTTCTCTCCTCCGATGAATCGGGCGTGGTCGGCTCGTGGGAGCGGGCCGGCGCGCCATAAGACCTGACGGTGATAATAGCCAGGGCGACGAGAGCGACAAGCGCAATGAGCGTGGCGGCCAGCCCGGCCACCCAGCCCGACGGCGTAAAGCGCATGACGACCTCGTGTCGGCCCGGCTCGATGTAGACCCCGCGAAAGGCGTAGTTGGCCACGTCGATGACGGCCGGCCGGCCGTCGACCGTGGCTCGCCAGTCGGGATGGTACACGTCGCTCAGGAAGAAGTAGGCCGGGCGGTCGGCCGTGACGGCGAAGGCGACTTCGTTCGGCCCGTAGCGAACGATCTCGAGCGTCGCCTGGCCCGGCTCTTGCGACAGGGCGCGACCGCTCTCCAGCACGACGACGCGCGCCGGGTCGAATGCCTCGCTGTGGGTGGCGGCGAAGGCGGCGTCGTGGTCGCGCACCATCTCGGTGTTGAATAGCACCATCGCTCGCGGCAGGGCCAGGGTGTTGAGGTAGATGGTCACGTTCGGGTCGGCGTCGAAGACGGGCACGAGGAAGGTCGTGTCGCCGGGCGGGTCGTTCTTGCCGCCGATGACGTACTTGACGCCCAGGACGTTGTACTGCGGCGAGCCGCGAAAACCGACCGCGCCCATGTAGACGTTGTAGTTGGCCAGTTCCAGCGGGTTATAGACGCCGCGGGCGGCATAGAGGCGCTCGATCATCGGCATGTTGGGCTGCCACGCCCCGGTGGCGATGTCGAGGCGGTGCAGGCCGGGGTCGGCGTGGAGGAAGGCCAGGCCGGGCGTGCCGGCGGCGAAACCGGGCGTCGGGTCGTTCCAGTCGATCTCCACGGCGCGGCCCAGACCGTAGAGATCGGCGAAGAGCAGGGCCAGAGCCAACGCGGCGACGGCCGCACCCGGCCGCCGCCGGCGCAGTCCGGCAGCCAGCAGCAGCCAGCCGGCCACCGCCAGCCCACCGAAGACCAGCGTCGCCCGCGTCATCTGGGCCGCGTGCTCCGGCTGGAGCGGGGCCAGGCGCGACCGCGTCAGGAGCAGGATGGCGAGTACGGCGGCCAGCCCGACGGCTGCGCCGACGAGCAGGCACGCACCCGCCCGGCCGGCCATGACGCTCCCCGTTCAAGCAAAGCCTCCAGCCCCAGCGCCGCCAGCACCGCCAGGCAGAAGCCGAGCAGCAGCACGAAGCGCGCCGGAACCTGGAACGGGATGACCGGCAGCAGGCGGGCCAGCGTTGGGTAGAGCGGCGTGGCCGGGCCGAGGGCCAGCAGCAGGAAGAGCAGCCCGGCCAGGACGAAGAAGAGCGTCTGGCGTCGCGGGCGCAGGGCGATGGCCGCCGCGGCCAGCAGCCACGTCAACACGCCGGCGTAGCCGACTTCGACGCGCAGCCAGTCGCCCCAGAAGGCGCTGCCGCGACCGTAAAAGTCGGGCGCGAAGAGACCTAGCAGCGCCGCCGGCGGCAGGGCGTAGTTGGTGCTGCGGGCGTAGTCGAACTCGGCGCGTAGCGTCTGGCTGAGCGTGCCGGCGGCGGGGAAGAGGCTGACCCCGGCCAGAGCCACGGCCACCCCCCCAACAAAGCCAGCAGCAACAGCGGCCGGCCGCGGCGCGTGGCGACGGTCTGATAGAGCGCGTAGCTGCCCAGGAAGAGGGCCACGAGGAAGGTCATCTGCCCGTGCCCGGCCAGCGTGGCCGTGCCCAGCGCCGCCCCGCCGGCCGCCGCCCAGGCCACGCGGCGCAACGGCCGCGCGGCGAAGATGGCCCGATGCAGCCCCAGAAAGGCCAGCGGCAGCCAGGCGGCGACGGCGATGAGGTTCAGGTTGCCGATGTGGGTGATGAAGACGTCGGACAGCATGAAGGCCAGCGCGCCCAGCAGCGCCGCCGGCCGGCCGAGGGGAATCTCCGGCCGCAGCAGGCGCAGGCAGGCGTACATGGCCGCCCCGGCGAAGAAGAAGTGCCAGACGACCAGCGCCTCGATGCCGCGGTAGGAGAAGCCGGGCCAGAGGAAGAAGAGCAGCAGGTTAAACGGGTAGAAGATGCCCGACTGATTGTCGGCCAGGAAGGGCGCGCCGGCGTACTGGTGCGGGTTCCAGAAGGGGATGACGCCGTCGCGCAGGCTGGCGGCGGCGAAGCGGTACATGGGGAAGAGGAACGACACCGAGTCGCCGCCGCCGCTGGGCAACCACGCCCGGCCGCTGACCACCGGCCAGAAGAAGACGACCGCAACCAGGGCCAGCAGAGCGACGCAGGCCGCCTCGCGGGCGACCGCGCGCCACGAAACGTCGCGCAGCCGGTTGCCGGTGCGCTCGCCCGCCGTCAGGGGCGCGGCGGGGCCGGATGGGCGAGGGAAAGCTTGTCGCGGATTGTGCCGCCGCTCGGCGTCGGACGACGGCCCACTATCGGAGGTTTGCTCCATAATGTCAGTCGCCGATTGTAGCACAGCCCGCCGCGCCGCCAACGTGGGGAGCGTCCGACCGCCGGCGGGCCGCCCACCGGCGGTCAGACACCCAGAAGATCCATGACCGGCGCGAACAGCGCCCCGTTGGTGGCCACGGCCTCGCCGCCGAAGATGGTCGGCGTGCCGCGCCAGTCGGTGAACGTGCCGCCGGCCTCCTCCAGGATGACTTGCAGCGGGCCGCAGTCCCAGAGGGCCATGACCGGATCGAGCATGATCTCCGCCCGGCCGGTGGCCACCAGGGCGTAGCCGTAGGCGTCGCCCCAGGTGCGCTGGAAGTAGGTGGCGTCGATGAGCCGCTGGAAGGCGTCCTGGCGGTTGAAGCGGGCGAAGGTGTCGAGGTCGCTGGCCAGCAGCACGGCGTCGGCCAGGCGGCTGACGGACGAGACGCGCGCCGGGCGGCCGTTCCAGTAGCAGCCGCCGCCGCGCCGGGCATAGACCATCTCGTTGAGCGCCGGGAAGTGGATGACGCCCAGTTGCGGCTGGTCGTCCTTCACCAGCGCCAGCAGCACAGCGTAGAACGGCACGCCGCTGATAAACGACTTCGTGCCGTCAATGGGGTCGATGATCCAGGTGTAGCCACTGTCGCCGCGGCCGGGCTGTTGGCCGTACTCCTCGCCGATGAGGGCATGGTCGGGCCAGGCGGCGGTGATGAGTTCGCGCAACTTCTGCTCGGCCTGCCGGTCGGCCAGGGTGACGGGCGAGTTGTCGGCCTTGCGCTCGGCGGCCAGGCCGGTCTGGTAGTAACCCAGGGTGACGCGCCCGGCCTGCCAGGCGGCGTCGAGGGCGAAGGCCAGCAGCGCATCGAGCGAGGGGGTGGCGGTGGACATGGCGGCTCCTACTCCTGAACGACGACCGTGTGCTGGCGGCGGGGCTGGCGATGGCGGCGCAGCGTCGTGCCGTCCGTTTCCATGAAGGGCAGGGGAACCAACGCGCCGGCGCTGAAGACGAGCAGGTTCTCCAGGGCGAACAGGCTGCTGACCATGTGGGCGATGCCGCCGATGGGCCGCGTCGCCAGGGCCACCAGCCCGCCGACCGCGGCGAACCAGGCGCTGGCCCGCGGCCCGCCCAGCGCCCGCCGGGCGTGCACCTCGCTCGGCAACTCCGGCTCGTCGGGCGGATAGAGGGACGTGCCCAACACCCCCCACAAACGGACGCCGCTCATCGGGTAGCCGGTTTGGGCGGCGGCGCGGGCGTGGCCGCTCTGGTGCCACAGCTCGGAGACGAAGTGCAGCGCCGTGGCCAGCGCGCCGCCGGCCAGCGCCGGCCCCGGCCGCAGCCCGAAGACGCGCCGCCCCAACAAGCTGAACACAACCAGCAGCGCCGCCGCCCCGCCCACCGCCGACGGCGCGGCGCTGATGGCCAGTCTGGTATCACGATTACTCATGAGCATCTCCGTTTGGAAGAAAGAAACCACAGATTTCACAGATTCTCAGAACCTAATCTGTGAAATCTGCGTAATCTGCGGTTTCTTCTCTCTTCATGCCTGTGGATAAGTCAGCAGGACGTTTTCCAGCACCAGCCGCGCGTTGCCGTTCTGGGCCAGTTGGCGCAGCGCCGCCTCCGTCTGTTGCAGCGACGCCAGCACCTTGGGCCGCGGCCACTGCCCGGCCAACTGGTGCAACTGCTCCACCCGGTCGATATTGCTGATGGCGTCGTCGCGCCGCGGGCCATAGGCCAGCAGGGCCAGGTCGCGCCACCAACTGAGCCACGTCCGCAGCAGCGGCGGCAGCGTGTCGGCCTTGCGCGCCAGCGTCTCGGCCAGGGCGAAGCGGGCCACCAGCGTGCCGCCCAGCGCCTGCTGGAGCGTGGTCAGGTGGGCCTCGCGCTGCTGGAGCGGCGCTTCGTGGCGGTGGGCGTCCACGGCCCAGCCCAGGCGGCCGTCGGCCAGATGGGCCAGCAAGTTGGCCTCGTTGGGCGCCACGCCGAAGCGCGTCATCAGCGCCTCCTCGATGAGCGGCGTGGCCAGCGGGCGCAGCCCCAGCGTGCGGCAGCGCGAGTTGATCGTCGGCAAGACGCTGTCGCTGTCGGCGGCGGTCAGCAGCAGGATGACGTGGGCCGGCGGCTCTTCCAGCGTCTTCAGGAAGGCGTTGGCGGCGTTGAGGTTGGCCGTGTCGAAGCGGCGCAGCAGGGCGATCTTGTAGCGCCCCTCGTAGGCCGACAGGCTGAGGTCTTGCTGCAACTGGCGCACGGCGTCGATCTTGATCGACGGCGTGCCCCGCTCGCTGACCTCCGGCACGACGACGCGCACGTCGGGATGCTTGTCGGCGGCGATGAGCTGGCAGGCGCGGCAGTGGCCGCAGGGGCGCTCGGCCGGCGCGGCCTCGCAGTTGAGCGCCGCGGCGAAGGTGCGGGCCAGGGTCATCTTGCCGATGTGGTCGGGGCCGGTGAACAGGTAGGCGTGGCCGACGCGACCGTGGGCCACGGCGTTGCTGAGCAGGCGCACGGCCCACTCGTGGCCGATGATCGGCCGCCAGCCGGAGGGAGGGTGGTCATGGCGGGATTCTATCCCGCCATGACCACCCCTGCTACAATCCCTTCATGGACACTCTTCTCCTCTCCGGCGATCAGTTGAACGTAGACGATGTGGTAGCGGTGGCCGACGGCCGCCCTGTCGGCCTTGACCCGGCGGCTGTGCCGGCCATGACGCGCTCGCGGGCGGCCGTCGAGCAGCTCGTGGCCGAGGGGCGCGTCGTCTACGGCATCACCACCGGCTTCGGCCGCTTCAAGGATCGCGTGGTGTCGGCCGACGAAGTGCGCCAGTTGCAACTCAACCTGGTGCGCAGCCACGCCGTCGGCGTCGGGCCGGATCTGCCGGAGGCGGCGGTGCGGGCGATGATGGTGGCGCGGGCCAACACGCTGGCCCTGGGCTACTCCGGCGTGCGCCCGGCGGTGGTGCAACTGCTGCTGGATATGCTCAACGCCGGCGTCACCCCGCGCATCCCGGCCCAGGGCTCGCTGGGGGCCAGCGGCGATCTGGCCCCGCTGGCCCATCTGGCGCTGGTGGTGGTAGGCGAGGGGGAGGCGCGCGTCGGCGGGCAACTCATGGACGGCGGCGCGGCGCTGGCCGCCGCCGGACTGCGGCCGGTGGAACTGGAGGCCAAAGAGGGGCTGGCCCTGCTCAACGGCACGGCGCAGATGGTCGGCATGGGCGCGCTGTTCACGCGGCGGGCCATCAACCTGGTGCTGACCGCCGACATCGCCGCCTGCCTGTCGCTGGAGGCGCTGCACGGCACCGACCGCGCCTACGACGCCCGCGTCCACGCCCTGCGCCCCCACCCGCGCCAGATCAACTGCGCCGACTTCCTGCGCCGCATCCTCGACGGCAGCCAACTCGTGCGGCGCGACGACCCGCGCCACGTGCAGGACGCCTACACCCTGCGCTGCGTGCCCCAGGTCCACGGCGCGGTGCGCGACGCCATCGCCTACGCCAAGTGGGTGATCGACATCGAACTCAACACGGTCAACGACAACCCGATCATCTTCGTCGCCGACGACGGGACGATCGACGTCATCTCCGCCGGCAACTTCCACGGCGAGCCGGTGGCCCTGGCTATGGACTACGCCGCGCTGGCCCTGACCGACCTGGGCAACATGAGCGAGCGGCGCTGCGCCCGGCTGGTGGACGCCGACAGCAACGGCGGCGTGCTGCCCATGTTCCTGACCGACCGCGGCGGGCTGGAGAGCGGGCTGATGATGGCCCAGTACACCGCCGCCGCGCTGGCTTCGGAGAACAAGGTGCTGGCCCACCCGGCCAGCAGCGACAGCATCCCGACCAGCGCCAACGTCGAAGACCACGTCAGCATGGGCGCGGCGGCCGTGCGCCAGGCGGGGCAGATCGTCGAGCACGTCGAGACCATCGTCGGCATCGAGCTGCTGCTGGCGGCGCAGGGGGTGGACTTCCGCTGCCGGGCGACGGGGCTGGACGCCGGCTGCCTGGGGGCGGGCACGGCCGTGGCCTATCGCCTCATCCGCGAGCGCATCCCGTTCCTGGACGCCGACACGCCCCTCTCGCCCCACATCGAGGCCGCGCGGCAGTTGGTGGCCGGGGGAGTCATCAAGCGGGCCGTAGAAGCACATCTACGTATGCCGTAAGGGAATATGTCTGTTGCCGTGGGCGTGCATTGCTCTGCCAGAATTGATTGCAAACAAAACATTGTTTATTATTGACATCTGTAGAAATGTCTATTAGACTAATGGTCACGGTAGGTAAAGAGTCTTCCCCCAGTAGCGAAGGAGATGCCTGTGACAATCGCTTACGGGCAGTGGGGGTAGCGTTTCAGGAAGTCCGCTGACTCAATTGAATATGCCGGCGCTGGTGGGGTAATACCCTTGCCTGCTGTCTTGTATATCGCTCCCGGTTCTCTGGCGGCTGGACAGCGCCATCTGATGGCTTGATGCTATCGGGTGATAAGGGCTGAGCCATTATACTCAGCACGATCTGAGACAGTGAAAAACGACAGGGCGCTATAGCCGATTGACATAGCGCACGCTATTCATTACGATGGACGAATCTCGTGGAAATAGCTCTCGGCAATACTACACAAAATCCTACATCGCTTGTTGTCTGAGAGAGTATTTCAAAGCAGCGTATTTTGCCGGTCTGGCTGCTGCACTGGTTTCTCATTTTAGCGGGAGCAAGGGAGGAATAGGAATACTGAATCGAACCCCAAGACGCTCTGCGAGCGTACCCCATGATTTGCCGCGACTTAACTTCAGATAGATAGACCAACTAGAGAGAGATAGGACAAAGCGATGAAACCGAAAATGGTGGTTGTGGTAGTTGTGCTCCTTCTGGTGGCCATGATCCCGGCGCTGGCGATGGCCAAGGGCCAGGCCAAGCCGGAGAAGACGGGCACGGTCAAGATTGACATCCGGCAGCCCATCGGCCCGCAGCTTGACGCCCAGCTTGGCGTCTCCGCGCGCGGCCCCCGCACGGCCGGCGCGCTGACCTCGGCTGCGCTCCGTGGCGGCGCCAGCATTCAGCCGAATGCCGTCTACGCGCTGCTGAACGAAGGCTTTGAAGGCAGCCTGGCCGGTTGGGAGTTTTATGAACTCGGCCTCAGCCCGGTGGGTTGGGATTCTACCGATTACATGGCCAAGCGCGGCCAGCGGAGCCTCTATTCGGCCGGTTGGTGGAACGATCCGTACACCAACCCCTTCTATGACAACGACATGTTCTCCTGGGCCATGTACGGAATGGACCTGCAAGGCGCGCGTCGGGCCACGGTCCGCTTCCAGTACCTGAACGACACGGAGTTCTTCTTCGACACCTTCTACTGGTGCGGTTCGCCTGACGGCTTCAACTTCACCTGCGAGTACCACACCGGCTCCACCAACGACAAGTGGCGTCTGGTGCAGCTCGACTCGCGCACCAGCCCCATCATGGCCGATATGCTCGACTCGCCGTTCGCTTACTGGGCCTTCGTCTTCGAGAGCGACTTCAGCATCGTCGACCGCGGCACCTTCGTGGACGCGCTGCGCATCCGCGTTTGGGGCCCGTCGCCCAGCAACTAACCACCTCTGAGCAATCGGGGCGTGACGGGCGAAAGGTCGTTGACCGAACGCCGGCGCACCCTGATTCGTGGCAGAACTGAATGACAACCCCCGGCCAGATAATGGCCGGGGGTTGTTTCATTTTACCTACAGCAATTTAGTTGATACGCACAACTAAAATTCGGTCAAATTACATCAAGTGACTGAAGTTTGTGATTGATGTCCGGGCCTGATAGCCGATTGACAGCCAAACGACGGCAGATTACCCTATTCATAAGCGCCGGAGTTGGGTTTCGTCGTTCCATCTGCAACATAGCTGCCTCATACCCATTCTACTGCTTACGCGTGACTCTAACGTTAGCGTGTCCAGTTAGCCCTGGCCATCTTTCTCGTATGTTGGCGGGGCAGGGAGGAATCGTATGCCTTGATGGGATGTCCCCTAGAGCGCTCTGTGAGCGTGCCTCCATGTTTGCCTCTACTTTCGTGCGAATAGATAACTACCAAGAGAACGGGACAAAGCGATGAAACCGAAAACAGTAGTTTTGCTAGTAGTACTGCTTCTGGTAGCGTTGGTTCCGGCGCTGGCGATGGCTAAGGGCCAGGCCAAGCCGCAGAAAATGGGGATGGTCACGATTGACATCCGCCAGCCCATCGGCCCGCAACTCGATGCGCAGATCGGCGTCTCCTCGCGTGGGCCGCGCGATGTCAACGCGCCCAGTGCGTGGGGTCCTCGCAACAGCAGCAACGGCATTCAGCCGAATGCCGTCTACGCCCTGCTGAATACGGGCTTTGAGGCGCCGGAATGGCCCTCCACAAGCGGCAACGCGGACGGCTTTGACTTTGCTGAACTAGGCGCCAGCCCGGTCGGCTGGGATTCGACCTATTATAAGGCCAAGCGCGGCCAGCAGAGCCTCTACTCGGCCGGCTACTTGAACGACCCCTTCTTCAACCCCTACTATGACAACGACATGGAGTCCTACGCGTTCTACGGGATGGACTTGCAGGGGGCGCGTCGGGTGAATGCCCGCTTCCAGTACCTGAGCGACACCGAGTACGGCTACGACTACTTCTACTGGTGCAGTTCCGACGACGGCTTCACCTTCCTGTGCCAGTACCACACCGGCTCGACCAACAACACCTGGCGTCTGGTAAACCTGGACTCGAGGAGCAGCCCCATCATGTCGGACTTGCTCGATGAGCCGTTCGCCTACTTCGGGTTCATCTTCGAGAGCGACTTCATCATCGTCGACCGCGGCACCTTCGTGGACGCGATGCGTGTCCGCGCCTGGGGCCCGTAGTCCAGGCTTCTCGGGCGGCCAGGGGCGTGACGTGCGCGAACGGTCATTGACCAGAGCGCGGGTGCGCCGCCAGTCCGCCGGCAAACTCTGAACGACAGCCCCCGGCCATGACCTGGCCGGGGGCTTCGGAATCTGCTACTCCAGCGCGTCGTGCCAGTACGATTTTTGCTCGCTCAATAAGACGGCCAGCGCGGAAAGGAGAATACGTATGCCTTGACCGGGATGCTTCCCAAAGCGCTCTGTGAGCGTGACTCCATCTCACCCTCTATTTCGTGCCAATTGTGAACTTCCGAGAGAACGAGACAAAGCGATGAAACCGAAACTGTTGGTGTTGGTGATCGTGTTGCTTCTGGTGGCGCTGGTTCCGGCGCTGGCGATGGCTCAGAGCCAGGCCAAGCCCCAGGGGACGGGCAAGGTCATCCTCGACCTGAGTAAGCCCATTGGCCCGCAGCTTGACGCGCAGCTTGGGCCGTCGGCGAAAGGCCCTCGCGTGCTCGCCCCCGGCGCGAACGCTCCCCGGCCGTCGGCCCAGGGGATTCAGCCAAACGCTGTTTACGGCCTGCTGAATGACAGCTTCGAAGGCTCCCTGGCCGCCTGGGATTTCTTTGAACTTCTCAACCCCGTGGGTTGGGACTCCACCACCTACAAGGCCAAGCGCGGTATCCGTAGCCTTTACTCGGCCGGCTATAACAACGATCCCTTCTTGAATCCCTACTACGACAACTGGATGCTGTCGGGCGCGTTCCACGAGATGGATTTGCAGGGCGCGCGTCGTGTGCAGGCCCGCTTCCAGTACATGAACGACACCGAATTCGGCTATGACTTCTTCTTGTGGTGCGTCTCGCCCAACAATGTGACCCTGTACTGCGATTACCACACCGGCTCCACCAACAATACGTGGCGTTTGGTCAAGGTGGACTCGCGCACCAATCCCTACCTCGCCGATGCCCTAGACGAGCCACAAGTGTACTTTGGTTTCCTCTTCTTCAGCGATGGCAGTATCGTTGATCGCGGCACGTTCGTGGACGTGGCGCATATCCGTGCCTGGGGTCCGTAGGCGCACCTGGGCCGGTCGGGACGTGACGCGGTGCTGGCTCCCTGAACACATCGCGCCCCGAACCTACTGGGCCGTCTGAACCATAAGCCCCCGGCCATGATCTGACCGGGGGTTTTTGCTGTCGAGCAACCGCATCCAGGAAGAATGGCACGCAGATGACGCGGAAGGCGCTGATTTACGCGGCCATAAGAGGTACAATCGGGCCAAATTAACGCGCCGGTCGCGGCCACAAACCCGACCGCTCGCGCCACTATGAGGCCCATCATGCAAGAAGTAGTCATCATCGACGGCGTGCGCACGGCCATCGGCCGCCACGCCGGCGCGCTGTCCGACGTGCGGCCCGACGACCTGGCCGCGCTGGTCATCAGGGAGATCGTCGCCCGGACGGGCATCGACCCCCACGAAGTGGAAGAGGTGTACTTCGGCTGCGCCAACCAGGCCGGCGAGGACAACCGCAACGTGGCCCGCATGGCCGCGCTGCTGGCCGGTCTGCCCCACAGCGTCGGCGGCGTGACGCTGAACCGCCTGTGCGCCAGCGGCCTGAACGCCGTCAACCAGGCGGCGCGGGCCATTGCCGCCGGTGAGGGCGAGGTCTACATCGCCGGCGGCGTCGAGTCCATGACCCGTGCCCCCTACTCGCTGCCCAAGAACAGCCGCCCCTTCGGCCCGTCGGGCAACGTCACCGCCTATGACACAACCCTGGGCTGGCGCTACCCCAACCCGAAGATGGAGAGCGCTCTTCCCGCTGGAGGCGATGGGCGAGACGGCCGAGAACATCTATCAGATGAGTTGCGACGGCGGAGTTACCGGCGGCGTCATCAGCCGCGAAGAGCAGGACGCCTTCGCCCTGGAGAGCCAGCAGCGGGCGCTGGAGGCGATCAACGCCGGGCGCTTCCGCGCGGAGATCGTGCCCGTCGTCTTCCCGCAGCGCAAGGGCGACCCCATCGTCTTCGACACTGACGAGCACCCGCGCATCAAGAAGACGGCCGACGGCTACGCCCTGGACACCAGCGCCGAGACGCTGGCCAAACTGAAGCCCGCCTTCCGCGCCGGCGGCACGGTGACGGCCGGCAACGCCAGCGGCCTGAACGACGGCGCGGCGGCGCTGCTGCTGATGTCGGCCGAGCGGGCGGCGGCGCTGGGGCTGCGGCCGCTGGCGCGCTGGGTCGGGTCGGCCGCCGCCGGGGTCGACCCGCGCACGATGGGCCTCGGCCCCGTGCCGGCGACGCGCAAGGTGCTGGCCCGCGCCGGACTGGCGCTCAGTGACATCGACCTGGTCGAGTTGAACGAGGCGTTCGCCGTGCAATCGCTGGCCGTCATACGTGAGTTGGGCCTGTCGCCGGCGCTCGTCAACGTCAATGGCGGGGCCATCGCCCTGGGCCACCCGCTGGGCTGCTCCGGGGCGCGCATCCTGACGACGCTGCTGCACGAGATGAAGCGCCGCCGCGACGCCGGCCAACCCATGCGCTACGGCCTGGCCACTCTCTGCGTCGGCGTTGGCCAGGGCGAGGCGACGGTTATCGAGTTGATATAAGAGAAGAAACCGCAGATTACGCAGATTTCACAGATTAAGAAATTTCATCCGCAGATTGGGCAGATTGGGCAGATTGAAGAGCTCACGCAAAGGCCCCAAGGAGCAAAGGCGCAAAGGAAGAAAGAAAAGCTATCCTTCTCTCTTCCTTTGCGCCTCTGCCTCTTAGCGCCTTTGCGTGAGCGTCCTTCTTTAAGCCGTGGTTACTACTCTTAATAACCCGTCCAGGCCCAGGCGGGCGAGGGCCGCGGCCGAGGGCACACCCGTCTGCCCATCCCAGCCCATCATCTCGTAGTAGCGCCGTTTGGCCCACTCGAACTCGGCGTCACTAAGGGCCTTGCCGGCTATCGGCCCGCTGCTGAAGGCGCGGCGGACGCGGCGGGGCAGCTTGTCGTCGTCGGCGGTGAACCCCTCGCGCAGGTTGAACAGCCGGGCCAACGTCTGCGCCCGCTCGCCGACGGCCAGGATGTCGTGCAGTGTGTACGCGTGGCCGGTGACGCCGCTGAGCACGGCGGCGAACTGGGCGTAGTCGTAGGGGTAGAAGTGGCAGTTGACGGCGCAGTCCTGGAAGTGCATCCAGTTCAGTTCGTTATAGAAGACGCGCAGCTTCGCCTCGCTGATCGACTGTGCCGGCAGCGGGCCGACCTGCTGCTCCGGCGGCAGGGCCAGGTTGACCCGCCGCAGCCCGTCGCCGTCGTAGGTGAAGTCGGTGTCGTGGACGTTCATCATGTGATCCGCGCCGACGGGGGCCACGGCGTAGCCCACACCCAGGACGTGCTTCAGCCGCGGCTCGTGCATGGGCAACTCCTGCCCCTTGACCGTCAGATTGAACGGCTCCGTGGCCGGGCCGAAGCGGGCGCTCATGCGGGCCACGCCCTCGGCCATGACCGCGCCAAACCCCTCGCGCCGGGCGATCATCTCCACGGCGCGGACGAGCAGATCGGCGTCGCCCCAGCGGAACTCGAGGCCGCCGGTGTCGGCCGCGCTCAGGATGCCGCGCTCGAAGCACTCCATGACGAAGCCGATAGACGCGCCGGTGGAGATGGCGTCCAGCCCGTGGGCGTTGCACAGCTCGTTGGCCTTGCAGACGGCCAGGTTGTCGCTGACGCCGCACGTCGGGCCGAGGGCGGCCATCGCCTCGTACTCCGGCCCGCCGTACTCCGGCCGCAGCTTCTGGTACGGGTTGTCGCTGTCGTGGGCGAAGACCTGTTTGCAGGTGATGGGGCAGGCCTGGCAGGTGTCGCGCTCTTGCAGGAACATGGCGTAGTTGCGCTCGCCGCTGAGCAAGGGGGCGTCGTCGAAGACCGGTTCGCTGAAGTTCCTGATCGGCAGTCCGCCGACGTAGGCCCAGTGGGCCAGCGAGTCCTGCGTGCCGCGGCCGATGCCCGCCGCGGCCCAGGCGACCAGTTCTTTGTAGTTGCTGCCCAGCCACTTGGCCGTGGCTGTCACCGGCCGGCGGTCGGCCACGGGCACGGCTGTCGTGCCGCGCACGGCCACCGCCTTGAGATTCTTCGACCCCATCAGCGCCCCCAGCCCGTTGCGCCCGGCGGCGCGGTTGACGTCGTGCATGATGGCCGCGAAGCGCACGCCGTTCTCGCCCGCCGGGCCGATCTGGGCCACGCGCCCGCGCCCGTCGCCCAGTTCGGCGCGGATGGCTTCCTCGACGGGGTGGGTCAGTTGGCCCCACAGGTGGCCGGCGGGGCGAATCTCGACGTGCAGGTCGCGGATGGCCAGATAGACCGGCGATGCCGCCCGGCCGGTGATGACCAGCGCGTCGTAGCCGGTGCGCTTGAACTCGTGCCCCCACCAGCCGCCGGCCTCGGAACTGGCCAGCGCCCCGGTCAGTGGCGACTTGCCGCCCACGCCGTGCCGCCCGGAGCCGGGTAAATTCGTGCCCTGCATAATGCCGGGGGCAAAGATGAGGCGGTTGGCCGGGCCGAGCGGGTCGGTGCGCGGCGGCAGATCGCGCAGCAGCAGGTAGGCCACCAGCGCCCGCCCGCCGACGAGCAGGCGGTACAGCTCTTCCGGCGGCGTTTCGACGCGCGTCTGGCCCGTGGTCAGGTCGATGTGCAGAATCCGGCCGTGTATGCCACCCATCATGGGCTTGTGCCTCCCTGGCCTATGGCTCGGCCAGCGCCATCTCGACCGCGGCGAAGGCGTTGACAACGCCGTAGCCGACGAAGTTGTTGGGGCGCGCGCTGAGGTCGCCGCAGGTGGGCGAGACGGCGTAATGGTCGGTTTTCTGCGCCGTCTCGATGAGGATCTGCTCGGTGCGGTCGATGTCGCCGATGAGGGCCGGGTTGGCCGACCACATCAGGGCCACGACGCCGACGACGTGCGGCCCGGCCATCGACGTGCCGTCGTTGTACTCGTACCCGCCGCCGGGGTAGGCCGACAGGATGCCCACGCCGGGGGCGGCGATGTCGGGCTTCGTCCGGCCGCTGCCGTCGGCGCTGACCGGGCCGCGGCTGCTGAAGTTGGCCACGGTGTTGGCCTCGTCGGTCGCGCCCACGGTGAAGACCTCATCGTAGTGGGCCGGCGGGCTGTCGATGCTCTCGCAGGACGGGCCGTTGTTGCCGGCCGAGGCGACGACGAAGACGCCCGCGGCCCGCAGCGCGCGGACGGCCGGCAGCAGCGCGTCGGGGTCGCACCCCTCTTGCGGCGGGCAGCCCCAGGAGTTGTTGAGCACGTGCGCGCCGAGTTCGGGGCGGCCGTCGGCCAGCGCGTCGCCCGCTTGGGGGAAGGGGGCCAGCAAAAACTGGAGGCAGTCGAGATAGCGCGGCGGGTTGCCCAGGTTGCGCGGCAGGTTGACGCAGGCGATCCAGGTCGCGTCGGGGGCCACGCCGACGTTTTGGCCGACGGCCGTGCCCAGCGTGTGCGTGCCGTGGCCGACGCTGTCGGTCGGCGCGGCCGTGCCGTTCCACGGGTCGAGCCAGTTGTAGTCGTCGCCGGCCGGGCCGTTGGCGGTGTTGCCGCGGTACTGGTCGCGCAGTTCGGGGTGCACCCCGTCGGCCCCGGAGTCGCTCTGGCCGACGACGATGCCCGCGCCGGTGATGCCCAACTCGCGCCAGACGCGCGGCGCGTAGATGCGCCCCTGCGACCAGAGCGCCATCTCCGGTGCGTCGGCCGTACCGCTGGTCGCCGGCGATGGCGCGGGCAGCGGCCGCAACTCCGGGCTGACCAGCACCCGCTCCACCTCCGGCCGCCGCGCCAGCCACCAGCGCCACAGCGGCCCGCCGTCCACTTCGATGGCATTGACCAGGTAGTAGGGGCGGTAGGCCACGCCGAAGCGGTCGAGCGTGCGGCGCAGGTCGACCTGGGTGGCGTTGGCGTGGTGGGTCAGCAGGCCGTAGACGACCGTCCGCCGCTCGACGGGATTCTCGATGGCCACAGCAGCGGCGACGTTGGCCTGATCGCGCATAATGACGTACAGCCGCTCGCCATGCCAGCCCATCTGGCCGACGAGGAAGTAGACCGCGACTACCGCAGCGACGGCCGCCAGGGCCACGAGCGCTGCCGCCCGCCGGCCCGGCCCGCGCGGCCCGATCAGCGCCGTCAGACTCAGCAGGCCGCCGATCAGCGCGCCCAGCAGCGTGGCCATGACGGCGTAATAGCCCACGTCGCGCCCGCCGAGGTTGAGCAGCAGACTCAACTCGTCGGGGTCGAACAGCAGTAGCGGCGCGGCCACGGCCAAACCGGCCAGCAGCGCCGCCGCCGCCCAGCCGTCACGCGCCAGCCCCAACCGGGCCACGGCCCAGCCCAGCCCGGGCAACACGACGACCAGGATGAGTTGCTGGCCGTTGACGCCGAACGCGCCGCCCAGGACCGCCAGCAGCCCGGCCACGGCCAACCCGCCCAGCAGGCGGCGATGGCTGGGGCTGAGGGTGTCGTCTTCGCGCAGGACGGGCAGCAGCTTGTGCTCCAGCGTCAGCGCCGCGGCCAGGCCGAAGAGCAGCGCGGCGACCAGGTTGAGCGCCGTATCGAGCGGCGAGCCAAGCGCGCCCCAGGCGACCCAGGGCAGGGCCAGCAGCGCTCCGCCGGCCACGGCCAGCGGCCAGCCGCCCGGCCGCGCCAGCCGGCCGCCGCCACGCCGCAACGCGGCCAGCAGCAGCAAGTAGAGCAGCAGCCCGGCGATCTGGAGCAGGGCCGCCAACTGCGCCTCCGCCGGCCCGGCCAGCCGCGCCGGCAGGAGGCACACGGCGAACACGGCCGCCAGCAGCCACACGCCAAAGGTCGACCGATAGCGCGGGACGACGCTCAGCCGTCCGGCGACCCACGCCGGCAGCCCGACAACCGCGGCCACGTAGAGTTGGGCGACGATCCAGCTAATGCGCCAGTCGTCCCCGCCTGTGGCCATGTCGAACTGCTCCCCGGCCCACAGCACGAAGACCAGCGGCGCGACGACGGCGACGATCCACAGCGCCAGCAGGACGGCAAAGGCCGCGCCGGGGCGCTGGCGGCGCTCCGGCGTGGGTTCGGGCAGGGCGGCGGTGTTGGCGTCGATCATTAGTCTGGTTGTGCCTCGAAGCCGTTGGCGGCGATGACGTCGCGGTACCACAGGGCGCTATCCTTGGGGATGCGCTGCTGCGTCTCGTAGTCCACCCAAACGATGCCGAAGCGCTGCCGGTACCCCTCGGCCCACTCAAAGTTGTCCATCAGCGACCAGACGAAGTAGCCGGCCAGGGGTACGCCGTTGTTCATGGCCTGGCGGGCGGCGCTGAAGTGGTCGCGCAGATAGTTGAGGCGACGGGTGTCGGCTACGCGGCCGGCGGCGTCCGGGCCGTTGCCGAAGCTGGCCCCGTTCTCGGTGACGTAGAGCTTGGGCGGGCGATAGCCGAAGTGCAGCCAGTTGAGCAGGCCGTATAGCCCCTCCGGGTACTCCTCCCAGCCCATCTCGGTGCGCGGCCGGTCGGCTAAGATCTCCTGGGGCAGGTTGTCGGCCGCCTCTTCGTCGCGGGCCACGCGGCGGGAGTAGTAGTTGAGGCCCAGGAAGTCGGTCGGCGCGGCGATGGCGTCCAGGTCGCCGGGCAGCACGAAGTCCAGCCCATTGGGCAGGGCGGCGGCGTAGCCGGCCACGGCGTCGGCCGGGTAGTGGCGGCCGTAGAGCGGGTCGAGGAACCAGCGGTTGAAGCGGCCGTCGGCCTCGCGGGCCATGCGGGCGTCGGCGGCGCTGCGGCAGGCGGGGTCGATCCACTCGAAGTTGAGCGTGATGCCCACCTCGGCGTCGGGGCTGTTGGCGCGGATGACGGGCACGGCCCAGCCGTGGGACAGCAGCACGTGGTGGGCGGCGCGCAGGGCGGCCTCTGTGTCGCGCAGGCCGGGGGCGTGAGCGCCGATCTGGTGGCTCAGAATGCTGACGCACCACGGCTCGTTGTGGGTGATCCAGTTCTTGACCCGGTCGCCCAGGGCGGCGCTGACCACGCCGGCGTACTCGACGAACGCCTCGGCCGTGGCCCGCGCCGGCCAGCCGCCGGCATCCTGGAGGGCTTGTGGCAGATCCCAGTGGTAGAGGGTGACGAAGGGGGTGATGCCGGCCGCCAGCAGGCCGTCAACCAGCCGGCTGTAGAACTCCAGCCCGGCCTGATTGACCCGGCCGCGGCCGTCGGGCAGGATGCGCGGCCAGGCGATGGAGAAGCGGTAGGCGCGCAGGCCGAGCGACTTCATCAGTTCGATGTCTTGCGGCCAGCGGTGGTAGTGGTCGCAGGCGACGTCGCCGGTGTGCCCCTCGAAGACGTGGCCCGGCGTGTGGGTGAAGCGATCCCAGATCGACTCCCCTTTGCCGTCCTCGTCCCAGGCGCCCTCGATCTGGTAAGAGGCCGTCGCCGCGCCCCACACAAAGTTGCTCGGAAATGATTGGAAGGTAGACATGACTCTCCTTGCGTTGAAAGGCTGGTGGGCCGCGGCCGGGCAAGCGGTGGACGCAGGCTCAGGAGCCGAATGAGTTAAGGCGGGGTGTTGCTCGCATCAGGGAACCACCTCGTCTCACCCGTTGATCCTACGCTAATTGAGTTGATGGGCAAACGAAAACCATCGGCGCTATACTCGGTCTGGGAAGTTTGATTATGGACCGAATGCAGTGGTTGGACATTCTTGATTCGTCGTTGAGTGAGGCCGAACTGACCGAACTGAGCCGGCAGTTCGCGGTGACGTTCGGCGCGTTTCCGGGGCGCACCAAGCGCGACCGGGCGCGCGAATTTCTGGGCTACGTCGGCCGCCAGGGGCGCGACGCCGGGCTGGCCGAGGCCCTCGTCGCCCTGCGGCCCGATCTGGCGGCGGCCGTGGCCAACCTCTTCGTCGCCAACGATCCGCAACTGGCCTGGCTCGATCAGGTGGGCGGCGCGGGGCAGGGCATGGAGTCGGGCGTCACCTGGCGCTGGCCGACGGCGGGCGACGCGCCCGGCCGCGCCGCGGCCCAGGCCGACGCCCCAGCCAAAGACCCCATGCAGACGCTTATCTTGCCCGCCGAGGACGACACGACCGCGCCGGCTGGGCCGGCCGAAGAGCCGCCTCCAGCCGCGCCCAACCCTTACACCCCCGGCCGCATGGTCGGCGATGAGGCGATGTTCTTCGGCCGCAAGGCCGAGCAGACGTTCATCCAGGAGCAACTGGCTGACGGCTGGCACGTGGCCATCGTCGCCGCGCGGACGTTCGGGGCGTCGTCGCTGCTGGCCCACGCCGCGCGCCAGGTGGCCGAGCCACAACTGGCCGCCTACGTGGACATGAAAGACCCGGCCCTGCACACGCTGCCGGGGCTGCTGAACGCGATCTGGGCACAGTGGTGGGCGCAGGTAAAGCCGGGCAACAGCGCCGTGGTACGCACCCTGGCCGAGTTCACCACTGCCGCGGGCAAACTCCACGCCGCCGGCTTCCGCCCGCTATTGTTCCTCGATGAGTTGGAGCAGTTGCTCTGGCGGCCGGGCATCTTCGGCGACGACCTGCTCGACGCCTGGCTGGCGCTGGGCCGCGCCGGGGTGGTCGGCTTCGCGGTCACGGCTCACGTCGCTCCGGTCGAACTGCTGGCCCAAGCCGGCTACCGCTCGCGCTTCTACGAGCTGTTCCGGCGGGGTGACGTGGGGCTGCTCGACGCCGCCGCGGCGCGGGCGCTGCTGACCGCGCCGGCCGAGCGCGCCGGCCTGGTCGTGCCCGACGAGGCGGCCGACGAACTGCTGGCCCAGGCCGGGCCGCACCCGTTCTATCTGCACCTGGCCGGGTTGTATCTCTTCGAGGCGCTGTCCCGGTCGTACTCGCAGGCCGAAGCGTGGCGGCGCTTCCAGGCCGCCGCCGCGCCTCATTGGCAGGAGCTATGGGATTCGCTGTCGCCATTGGCCCAGAGCCACTACCCGACGCTGCCCACCAAGTCGGCCGACGGCATGGCGGCGCGACAACTGCGCCTCCTGGCCAACCGCGGGCTGGTTATCGCCGATGGCAATGGTTTCCGCCCCTTCAGCGACGGCTTTGCGACCTGGGTGCGGCGGCAACGCGCCGCGGGCGAGGCCGTGGCGGCTCTTAAGGATAACTCCCCGGCCGCATGACCGCCGGCAGCAGGGCGATAGGGAAGCTCTCGCGCAGCCGGGCGTCCACTTCGGGCGCGAAGCCGGGCGGGAAGTGGTCGCGCAGCACGGCGCGCGCCCGCCGCCGAGCCAACTCGCGCATGTCGGGGCTGCCGTCCTTCTCCCAATCCTGGCGCGTGCGGCGGTCGGCCGTGTGCGGGTAGTAGTACTCGCGGTTCATCAGTTCCAGCGTCTGCGGGTGGCCCAGGTAGTGCCCTTCACCACGACAGACCTCATCGATCACGTCCAGCGACAGCGCCTCCTCCGTCACCTCGATCCCCCGCACCAGCCGCATGGCCGTGCCGTTGATGTCGTCGTCGATGACGTACTGCTCATAGGCCACGCACAGCATCGACTCCAGCATTCCGGAGGCGTGGTGGTTGAACTCGCAGCCGGCCAACGCGGTGACGGCTACGGTCAGCCCCTTCTCGAAACCGGCCTGCGCGTCGGGTATCTTGCTCTCGGTCAGGCCACAGGAGTTGTAGATGGGCAGTTCGTAGCTCTGGCAGATTTGGGCCGCGGCGGCGTTCATCAGGGCCAGTTCGGCGTTGCCGCCGACCATGTTGCCGCTGCGCAGATCGGCCACCAGCGGCAGGTTGCCCATCAGCAGCGGGTGGCCGGGCCGCAACAGTTGGACGTAGGTCAGCCCGGCCAGCGTCTCGGCCATCACCTGCACCAGCGTGCCGACCAGCGAGGCGGGCGCGGTGGCTCCGGCCAGCGGCGCGGAGACGAGGGCCACCGGGAAGCCGGCGCGCACGGCGGCGGTCAGCGTCTCCGTCGTCTCTTCGGCGAAGCGCAACGGGCTGACGCTGTAGCACAGGTTGAGCGACATGAACGGCCGGGCCAGGAACGTCTCTTCGTCGCCGGCGATGGTCACCGCCAGCCGCTTCAGTTCGGCCACCTTGCTGGGGAAGTAGCAGCCGCCCATGACGTGCTTGGTTGTGCCGGCCAGCGCGGCGTAGAAGGTGTTGACGTCGATGAGGTCGCTATCCACGTCGCGGGCGACGACGGGGCGCAGATAGAAGTGGGTGTTGTCGAGCGTGTCCACCAGGCGGCCGATGTCGTACAGGTCGCGCAGAGTGGACTCGCGCGCCCGGCCGCTCTCCAGATCGAGCACCAGCACCGCCGCGCCGCCCGTGCCCAGATGGACGCGCCGGGAGCGCAGGTCGAGGTCGAAGCGGCCGTCGCGGCTGTGGAGCGTGACGTTGCGGTTGGCTGCGCGCAACGCCGCTTCGACCAGGCGGCGCGGGATGTAGACGCGGTCGTTGGCGGCGTCGACCGTCGCCCCGGCCGCGGCCAGAATGTCGCGGCACTCCGAGGCGACGATCCTGACCCCGGTGCGCTCCAGCACCGACAGCGAGGCGTCGTGGATGCGGGCCACGTCGGCGTCATCGAGCGGGCGATAGCGCCCACCGCGCAGGCCGGGCGGCTGGCGTGATGAGGTGTGGTCGAAGTGCTTCGGTCGTTCGCGGCGGCGGGTTCTTTCGGTCATCGGTTTCCTCCTGCACGTCTTCCGGGAAATCTGCCCAATCTGCCCAATCTGCGGATAAATCCTCTTCTAATCAATGATAACCGGAGTCTGGACGGCATCGGTCGCTTCGGATACCGGCGGCGCGGCGCAAGCAGTCAGATGCGTGCCGGCGGCCAGGACATCGCCACCGTCGCGCAGCAGGAAGCTGCGCAGGCGCGTGTGGGCGCGGGGCAGGCGGCGCACGTTGTCGTAGGCGTCATAGTAGTTGATGTCCACTCGTTCGGATGGCACAAGGCGTTGGGCGACGACGGGCCAGGGGAGTTCGATGGCTTCGCATAGCGACGAGAGCCAGGCATCGGCTGAACAGTCGCCGCCAAAGCGCACACTCCGCCCGCCCCAGGCCCGGTTGTCGCCGTCGAAGCCGGCGTATTTGATGACCCACTGCTGGCGCTCATCGAGCAACGCCGGCAGCACCTCGGCCGTCAACAGCCGTGTCTCCGGCAGACAGCGGTCGAGCGTGGCCAGCACGCCCGGCGTGGCGCTCAGACGTTGGCGCACGGCGGGCAGGTGGGCCGCGGCCAGCACGCTCTTGCTCTCCAGGTAGGTGATGGGCGGGTTGAGAAAGGTCGCGCCGGCCGCCTGCCAGCGCACGAAGGCGCGAATGGCGCCGGCGTCGAAGCAGTCGAAGTAGCCGAAGCGGAAGACGACCGCGTCGCCAACCGTCTCCGGCCACGCCTCGCCTGGCCAAAGATGGGCGTCCAGGCCATGCGCAGCCAGACGGCCCGGCACGTCCGTGTCCCATCCCGGCGGCCGGGTGGCCACGCCGAACAGCGGCGGAACCCAGCGCCGCCCCGTGGCCACCTCGCTGGCGAGGGCGGCCGGCGGCCGGTCGAGCAGAACGTGGGCCGTCGCGCCGCGCTCGGCCAGGGCGCGGCAAAAGGCCAGTTGCTCGAACAGGAATTCGCCCCACTGGGCTGTGGCGACGATGAGCAGCGGCCGGCCGCGCAACAGGCGAACGAAGGCGTCGGCCAGGTCGGTCGCCAGGCCGTAGCCGACCTGCATGGCGTGGGCGAAGCCCTGGGCGGCGGGGCAGATCTCCAGTTCGGTGGCCACCAGGCGATAGCCGTCGTCGTCGGGCACAAGTTGGAAGTCGGGCCGCAACAGCAGCACCGGCTCGCGGCCGACCAGCCAGTTCACGCGCGGCGCGACGCGATGGGTCAGCAGCGCCCGCAGCGTCGCCTCGCTGTCGTAGAGGTCGGCCACGGCGTCGAGCAGGGCGAAGAGGGGGGGGCGCGGCGGCGGCGGGCGGCGGGGCGCGCGGGCGCGCCGGCAGCCGGTGGGCGTCGCGCGCCGGGGGGCGGCAGGCCCAGGCGAAAGGGCGGCGCGCACGGCGGCGGCCACGCGCCGGGAGGCCCAGGCGGGCGGCGGGGGGGCCAGGGCGCGGGGCCGGGGGGCGCCGCGGCTTGTCGCTCATACGGCGCGATCTGGTCGACCTTCATCGTAGCGACCACTCAGGGATCAACGGTACGACACAGTTCCAAAACCTAAGCTGTGAAATCTGCGCAATCTGTGGTTGCTTCTAAAATGCCGCCCGATACATCGCCTCCAGGTCTTCCTCGCTGACCGGCCGCGGGTTGGTGGCCCAGTTCAGGTCAACGCGAGCGTGTTTGGTCAGTTCGGGAATCATCGCCTCGGTCACGCCCACGTCGCGCAGGCGGGTGGGCAGGCCGACGGCTTCGACCAGCCGGCAGACGCTATCCACGGCGTATTCGGCCGCCTGGTGGTCGGTGACGGCGACCAGCGATGGGTCGAGCGCGGCGGCGATGCGGCCGTACCGTTCGATGGCCGCCGGCAGACTGAAGGCCATCTGGTGCGGCAGCATCAGCGAGCAGGCCAGGCCGTGGTGGACGTTGGCAAAGGTCGAAAGCTGGTGGGCCAGGGCGTGGGCCGCGCCGAGCCAGCGCGAGCTAATGGCGATGCCGCCGATCATCGCCCCGAGCATGACGTTCTCGCGCTTCGTGGTGGCCGGGGTGGGCCACGGCTGTCGGCAGATAGCGGCCGATGAGGTTGATGCCGTGCAGAATCATCGGGTCGAGGGCGCTGGGCGCGGTGTTGGTCGAGACGTAGGCCTCGATGCAGTGCGACAGGGCGTCCATGCCCGTGGCCGCGGTCAGGTGCGGCGGCAGGCCCAGCGTCAGCCCCGGGTCAATCAGGGCCACGTTGGGAATGCAGTTCGCCCCGCCGACGCTCTTCTTCTGCTGGTTGCTCAGGTCGGTCAGCACGGCCCAGGGCGTGACCTCGGCCCCTGTGCCGGCCGTGGTCGGGATGGCGATCATCGGTGGCATGTCGCGCACCAGGGGCATGGGGCGGGCCTTGTCGCGCAGCATCAGGGCGTACTCGCCAACGCTGGCCTCCGGCGGCCCGCCCAGCACTTCGCGCGCGGCCTTGGCCCCGTCGAGGGGGCTGCCGCCGCCCAGGCCGATGAGCAGGTCGGCCCCGGCGGCGCGGAAGGCGGCCGCGGCGGCGTCAACCGAGTCGATGTCGGGGTTGGGCGGGCAGTGGGTGTAGAGCGTGTGGGCGACGCCGGCGGCCGACAGCGCGGCGACGACCGGCTCGACCAGCCCGGCGGCGACGACGCCGGGGTCGGTGATGATGAAGGCGTGGGTCGCGCCTAGCCGGGCGGCCTCCTGCCCGGTCAAATTGACCGCGCCGAAGCCGAAACGGACGTTACCGGGCATGAGATAGTTGGCGATGGGGTTGGTCATGGTTCAATGATAGCGAATAAAGCGTCCTAAGCGGAATGATCCGCAGATTGGGCAGATTGGGCAGATTAAAGAGATGTTCTGAGGTCTAAACCGCCCAATCTACCCGGGGGGCTCTCGGTTTTTGGGGTTGGTTGTCTTAGGAGATAGAGCCGATGCCGTACGCGCCATGCAGGGCGTGGCCGGCGGCGAAGCGGTCGAGGCCGTAGTCGGCGATGGGCACGCGCACTTCCTGGCCCAGGATCGTCTGCGCCAGCGCCTCGCCGATGGTCGGGGCCAGCTTGAAGCCGTGGCCGCTGAAGCCGACGGCGACGTACAGCCCGTCGTAGCCGGGAACCGCGCCGACGATGGGGTTCCAGTCGGCGGCGATGTCGTATGGCCCCGTCCAGCCGGCGACGTACTGGGCGTCGGCGAAGGGGGGCATGCGGTGGGCGATCAGGTTGCCGATGCGCTCCAGATGCGCCTCGTCGATGGCGTCGGTCAGCGTGTCGGCGTCGTCGATGGGGTCGCCGTGATCGCCGGTGCCGATGAGCACGACGCCGCCACTGTCGGGGCGGAAGTAGATTTTGTCCGGCGTGGTCAGGTCTTTGACGATGGGCCACGTCTTCTCGTAGGGGCGGGCGATCTTCAGGGTGATGACCTTGTGGCGGCTGATCTCGTAGGGGAAGGACAGGCCCAGGTCGGCGGCCAGCCGGTTCGTCCACGGCCCGGCAGCCAGCACGACGTGGGGCGCGGTGAAGTCGCCGCGACTGGTGGCCACGGTGGTCAGGCCGCCGGCGGCGCGCAGCCCGGTGACGGTCGCGTCGGTGTGGATGGCCACGCCCAACTCTTTGGCGCGGCGGGCGTAGCTGGTCGTCGTTAAATAGGGGTCGGCGTAGCCCGCCTGCGAGTCGTAGCCGATGACTTCGGCGTCGCTGAAGTTGAGCAGGGGGTGCATCTCGGCCGCCTCTGCCGGCGACAGGACGCGGGTGTCGATGCCGCGCGCGTTCTGCCGGGCGAAGACCGCCAGCATCGGCGCGCGGTGGGCCTCCGGGCCGAGGATGAGGTAGCCGGTGCGCTGCCAGCCGGCGTCGCCGCCGATGATCTGGTCGAAGTCACGGAAGATCTTCAGGCTCTCGACGGCGTGGTTGAGGTTCGTCTCGATGGAGTAGTGGGTGCGGACGATGGCGCACGACTTGGCCGTGCCGCCGGAGCAGATGTCGCCCCGCTCCAGCAGCGCCACCCGCCCCGCGCCCAGCCGGGCCAGGTTGTAGGCCGTGCTACAGCCGATGACCCCGCCGCCGATTATGATGATGTCTGCGTTCTGACTCATAGTTACCCCATTCTTAACGCAAAGACGCCAAGGCGCAAAGACGCCAGGAAGAGCACTTACTTGGCGTCTTTGCGCCTTGGCGTCTTTGCGTTGAACATTTCTACATCCACGGGAAGGGCGCGTTGGACTTGGGCAGCGTCTTTTGCTGGGCGAAGCGGCCGTAGGCGAACGGGGCCAGCAGTTCGCTCGTCTCGCCGGTCAGCACGCGCGCCACCTGCTCGCCGACGCCGATCATCTTGAAGCCGTGGTTGGAGTCGGCAATGACGTAGACGTTGGGCTGCATGAAGTCGAAGACGGGGAAGTTGTCGGCCGAGAACGCGCCCACGCCGCCCGACGGCTTGGTCGAGGCGAAGCGGCGCTGCCCCTCGAAGCGCTTCATGCAGTGGGCCAGCGAGGCCACCCACAGGTCGTAGAAGTTGTCGTCCACGCAGTAGTGCGGGCTGCGCGAGCCGTAGGGGTCGATGGCCGCCTCGGTGCCCAGGTCAATCGGCACGGCCCCACCCTGCACAGCGTGCTTGTCGCGCTTGAAGTAGATGCCCCACGGCTGATCCCAGACGAGGCGGCCGTCCTCGCTGTAGAGCGGCACGTCGCTGTCCACGTGCACCAGCGGCGGGCGCTGGCCGTCGTTGGTGATGTGGAGCAGCGGGTCGACGTCGATCTCGCCCTCCTGCAAGGCCAGGAAGCGCCACAGATCGACCTGCTCTGATGGGTTGCGCGGGTTGGGCACGGCCGGCGGCAGCTCCAGCATCTGCCACAGGTTCTTGATCCACGGCCCGACGGCGACGATGACGTGGCCGACCTCGATGGCGCCGTAGTCAGTCTCGACCGTCGTCACCTCGCCGGCGCTGTTGAAGCGAAAGCCGGTGACGGCCGGGCCGGTAATGATGCGCGCGTCCTCGCGCTCGGCCTTGATGGCCAGGCCGTGGATGGCCTGCCGGCTCCAGGCGTGGCCGCCGCGGTGCTCGTGCAGCACGGCCGTCAGCTCTTCGGCCTGCCAGTCGTGGAAGACGCCCTGCATGTACTTCTTGACCTCGGCCTTGCCCGTCACCAGCGTCGAGGGGTAGCCGAGTTGCTGGTGGCGCTCGTAGATCGTCTCCAGCCCGGCGCGCATCGGCTCGAAGGAGGCGGTCAGGTAGCCGACGGAGTTGTAGGCGTAGGTGTCGGGGTCGGACTCCCACACGTCCATGCAGTGCATCATCAGCCGGGTCATCGGCTCCTGGTAGTAGTTGCAGCGCACGTTGCCGCAGGCCACGCCCGACGCGCCGGCGGCGATGCTGCTCTTCTCGATGACCAGCACGTCCGCGCCCGAACCCTGGCCCTTGGCCTTGAGATACTTGCTGAGGTGATAGGCCGTCGAAAGCCCATGCACGCCCGCGCCGATGATCAGGTATTCCACTCGCTGCGGTAGGCCCATGTTGGTTCTCCTTGTGTAGAGTTCAACGCCAAGCCGTTCAGATCCAGGACGCGGAAGATTTCCAGGGGCAGCAGGGCGCGAGGCTTTCCTTGCTCGGCTCCCGCCCCTGCGTTGATTTCTTCGGCGATATGAGCCAGGCGCGCGCCGGCCAGGCGGATGAGGTCGGCCGGGTCGAGTTCCAGGCCGGCCATGGGGTCGCCGGTGCTGATGTTGACGCGGCGGCAGTGGGCGATGGCCGAGTCGAAGATGACCGGCACGTGGTCGGGCAGGCAGAGGGGGTTGACCGCGCCGCGAGGGTAGCCGGTGACGGCCAGGATTTCGTCGTCACCGGCGAAGGTCAGCCGCCCCCAGCCCTCGCCCAGGGCGGCGCGGACGGCGCGATGGTCGAGCCGGGCTGGGCCGAGGACGCAGGCCATCGTGTAGCGGTCGCTGCGACTCTCGCGTAGCAGGATGGATTTGACCATCTCCTCGGCCACGACGCCGCGCTGGGCGGCGGCCGCGGCCACGGTGAACACCGGTTCGCTATGGGGCAGCAGGACGTAGGCCACGCCCTGGGCGTCGAGCAAACGGAGTACCGGGGTGTCCACCTTGTTCATGTGGGCCATGATGAGGGCTGTATTATAAGCGTGATCGGATACGATGCTATTGTCAAAGGCAGAAGTTTGACAAACTCAGCAAGGTAATTACAATGTGCATACTTCGCCGGAGGGTACATTCTATGGCTAATGTCGTACGCTCACGCATCATCAAGATTGGCAATTCGCACGGTATACGGATTCCGAAGCTGCTTCTGGAACAAGCTCATCTCGGCGATGAGGTAGAGCTGGAGCTTGGGCAGGACGTCATTACGATTCGCCCTGTCCAGGGTGCTCGTTACGGCTGGAGTGAGGCGTTCCAGACGATGGCTGAGCGAGGCGATGACGCGTTGCTTGACGCCGATATGCCGCTTGTGAACGAGTGGGACGGGGACGAGTGGGAATGGTGATCAAGCGGTTTGACGTCTATCTCATCGAACTCGATCCGACGCAAGGCTCAGAGATCAACAAAACGCGGCCTTGCCTTGTCATCTCGCCAGATGAGATGAATCGCTGGATTCGCACCGTCATCGTTGCGCCGATGACCACGAAGGGACAAGCTTATCCAACCCGCGTCGCCTGCGTCTTTCAAGGGAAGGAGGGTCAGATAGTGCTCGATCAGATTCGGACCGTCGATAAGTCCCGCCTGACGAGCCGGCTGGGCCGGATAGACGAGGCGACGGGGAGCCGGGTGTTAGCTATACTGAGCGAGATGTTTGCGGAGTGAATCGGTAATGTCTGATTCGATAGGCGATCCGATCTCAGACTTCTTCACCGGCTACGAAGCCGCGCGGCCGATCTTTGACGCTCTGCGGCAGGCCGTCGAGGCTCTCGGCCCGGTCGAGTTGCGCGTCGGCAAGAGCCAGGTCAGCTTTCGCCGCCGCATCGCCTTCGCCTGGGCCTGGATGCCCGACCGCTACCTCGGCCCCGGCCACGCCCCGCTCGTCCTGTCCGTCGCCCTGCGCCGCCGCGACGCCTCGCCGCGCTGGAAGGAGATCGTCGAGCCGGCGCCGGGCCGCTTTATGCACCACCTGGAGTTGCGCGCGCCGGACGAGATTGACGACGACGTGCGCCGCTGGATCGCTGAGGCCTACGCCATCGCCGCGTAGGGCTTTCCCAAAATCACCCCCGGCCCACGGCAACCTGCTCCAGCGGGTCATCTATCACGCCTGGTACCACACCGGCGAAAACATGGCCATCCGCCAACTGCTCGGCCACGCGCGGCTGCCGGTATACGTGGGCGACATAGACGGCAAAGCTCCCTACCGCACGGAAGGGTTATGACACTGAGAGTAAGTTGCTTAGCATGCAGTGCGTTCGCATTCGTCTACTGTTATACTGAAAGAGCACGATCTCCAGGTGTCGCCCAGTATAAAAGGAGAGTACTATGACTGTTTTAGAAATGCTGCAGAAGGCAGAATTTCTAGTAGATTCCCAAGGGCAGAGGAAAGCGGTGGTGTTTGACTATGAACTCTGGGAAGAATTATTGCCGTTGTTAGAGGACTTGGAAGACGCCGAAGAGATCCATCACCTTCGTGACGCGGCGGTGGAGACTGTTTCCTGGCGTGAGGCTAAGTCTATATTACGTGCCGAGGGGCTTGATGTATGAACTACGTGTTACCCGTCCGGCACTGAAGGATATTGCTTCCCTCCCAAAAGAGTACGCTGAACTCGTCAGCCGCCATATTGATGAATTAGAGAGTAACCCGCGTCCCCCTGGCTCCAAGCGACTTCAAGGACGAACGGATTTCAGCTTCCGTGTCGGCATCTACCGCATTCTCTATGAGATTGACGATGAACGACACATAGTAACGGTGTTCCGTGTCAAACATCGGCGCGAAGTATACCGATGAGCGCGGACAGAACTATCTCGAAGAGCACCCTGTTTATAAATCTACCAGGCGCTCGTCGACTAGAGAGCCCATCATGAAACGCGCCGTCAGCATCAGCCTCGGATCCTCCAAACGCGACTCCACCGTCGAACTCGACCTGCTCGGCCAGCGGGTGTGCATCCAGCGCATCGGCACCGACGGCGACATGGCCCGCGCCGCCGCGCTCTATAGCGAATTGGACGGCCAGGTGGATGCCTTCGGCGTCGGCGGCACCGACCTGGGGCTGACCGTGGACGAGAAGTACTACACCCTCCACTCCGTCGCCCCGCTCGTTCGCGGCGTCCGGCGCACGCCGGTGGTGGACGGCTCCGGCCTGAAGAACACCCTGGAGCGGCAGGTCGCGCCCTACATGGACGCCCACATTGGCCACGCCTTGTCTCCCCGTCGCGTACTGATGACCAGCGGCGCCGACCGCTGGGGCATGAGCATGTCCTTCATGGACAACGGCTACGAGGGCGTCTTCGGCGATCTGATGTTTGGGCTGGGGCTGCCGCTGCCGCTGCGCTCGGCGGCGGCTATCAAGCGCGTGGCCGCGATCATCCTGCCCGTCGTCAGCCGCCTGCCGTTCGCGTGGCTCTACCCGACCGGCGAGAAGCAGGAGAAGAACACGCCCAAGTTCGGCCAGTGGTACGAGTGGGCCACGGTCATCGCCGGCGACTGCCACTTCATCAAGCGCTTCATGCCCGCCCGGCTGGACGGCAAGATCATCTGCACCAACACGACGACCGCCGCCGACGTGGCCGCCTTCCGCGCCGCCGGCGTGCGCTATCTGGTGACGACCACGCCGCGGCTGGAGGGGCGCTCCTTCGGCACGAACATGATGGAGGCCATGCTGGTGGCCGTCAGTGGCCAGGGGCGGAAGCTGACTGACGCCGAGTTGAGCGAGATGATCACCGCCCTGGACTTCCGGCCGAATATCGAACCGCTGAACATTTAGAAGAGAACCACAGATTACGCAGATTTCGCAGATTCTCGTTCAAGAATCTGTGAAATCTGTGTAATCTGCGGACTCTTTTTGTATCAGGAGAAGGCCCTATGCCCGACAGGATATTGGTCGCCTACGCGACTCGCACCGGCACAACGGCCGGCGTGGCCGAGGTCATCGGCGAGACGCTGGCGGAGGGCGGGCTGGCGGTGGACGTGCGGCCGATGCACGACGTATCCGACCTCGCGCCCTACCGCGCCGTCGTCGCCGGCAGCGCCATCAACGGCGCGCAATGGCTGCCCGACGCCCTGGCGTGGGTGCGCGACCACCGGCCGGAACTCATCCGCCGCCCCTTCGCCGCCTTCCTGGTGTGCATGACGCTGGCCATGCCCGGCGACCCGCATCACGAGGAGGTGCGCCAGTGGCTTCAGCCGGTGCGCGACCTGGTGCCGACGGCCCGCGAAGGACTGTTCGCCGGGGCGCTGGACATTAGCCAGCTACCATCGTGGCGGGCCAAGGTCAATTTCAGCGTCAGCGTGCGCCTCGGCGTCTGGTCGGAGGGCGACCACCGCGACTGGGACGCCATTCGCGCCTGGGCCAAAGAGTTGCGCCTGTTGTTCGCACCGGGGGTGCGGCCATGACCCGACTCGAACAACTTCTGAGCGATCTCGTCGCCATCGACTCCATCAACCCCGACCTCGTCCCCGGCGCGGCCGGCGAGGCGGCCATCGCCGCCTTCATCGCCGACTGGCTGCGCGCCGCCGGGCTGGAAGTCCACGTCGCGGAGGTGCGGCCCGGCCGGCCCAACGTCGTCGCCATCGCCCGCGGCGCGGGCGGCGGCCGCTCGCTGCTGCTCAACGGCCACATCGACACCGTCGGCGTGGCGGGCATGAGCCAACCATTCCGGCCGCGGGTTGAGGGCGGCAAGCTCTACGGCCGCGGCGCGTATGACATGAAGGGCGGTATGGCGGCGTGTCTGATTGCCGCGGCCGAGGCCGCGCGCCTCAATCTACGCGGCGACGTCATCGTGACCGCCGTCATGGACGAGGAGTACGCCGGGCTGGGCACGCTGGCCGTGGCCGAACGGGTTCGCGCCGACGGGGCCATCGTCGCCGAGCCGACCGAACTGCAACTGGTTGTGGCCCACAAGGGGTTCGTCTGGCTGGAAGTCGAGACGCAGGGCGTGGCCGCCCACGGTTCGCGCCCGCATCTAGGCGTGGACGCCATCGCCAAAATGGGCGGCGTTCTGACCGGGCTGGAGCGGCTGGCGGCCGAGTTGGCCCAACGCCCGCCCCATCCGCTGCTCGGCCCGCCATCGGTTCACGCCTCGACCATCCAGGGCGGCGGCGAGTGGTCGACCTACCCCGACCGCTGCACGCTGGCCATCGAGCGGCGCACGCTGCCGGGCGAGACGGGCGACACGGCCGAGGCTGAACTGCGGGCCATCGTTGATGGGCTGGCGGCGGCCGATCCCGCCTTCAAGTCAACCGTCCGCCGCGACCTGGTGCGCTCGCCGCTGGAGACGCCGGCCGACGCGGCCATTTTGCCGCCGTTCAACAGGCGGCGGCCGGGGTGCTGGGCAAGCCGGTCGAGCCGACGGGCGTCTCGTTCTGGACCGACGCCGCCTCGCTCCACGCCGCCGGCATTCCGACGGTGCTGTTCGGGCCGCTGGGGGCGGGGGCGCACGCGGCCGAGGAGTGGGTCGATCTGGCCAGCGTGCAGCGTTGCGCCGACGTGTATCTGGCCACGGCGGCGGCCTTCTGCGCATGAGCGACGAGGACGCGCTGCTCCGGCGCTGGCGGGCGCTCTGGCCGGGCGGGATGGGCGCGACGGTTGACGCCATCTACTTCGACCTGCTCGCCCGCTACAGCCAGCCGCACCGTGCCTATCACACCCTCGATCACGTGGCCGGCTGCCTGCGTTGGCTGGACGAGATTCGGTCGCTGCTGGCCCATCCCGACGAGGTCGAACTGGCTCTCTGGTTCCACGACGCCGTCTATGACCCGCGCCGGGCGGACAACGAAGAGCAGTCGGCCGCGCTGGCAAGCGAGGCGCTGCGGGCGCTTGGCGGCACGGCAGAGGCCGCCGAGCGTGTAGCCGAACTCATCCGGCTGACGGCGCACCGGGTGACCGAACTGAGCGGCGACGCGGCGCTGGTCTGCGACATCGACCTGGCTATCCTCGGCGCGGAGCCGGCGGCGTTCGCGGCCTACGACGCGGCCATCCGGCGCGAGTACGCCTGGGTTCCTGAAGACGTCTTCCGGCGCGAACGGGCGCGGGTTTTGGCCGGGTTTCTGGCGCGACCGCGTATCTACTATACCGCCACCTTTGTTGCTGCTTTGGAGCAGCGAGCGCGCGTTAACCTTGACGGAGCGATTCGGCACCTGAGAATGGCAGGCTGATGACGCCGATTTTCGCTGATAAGAACCAATTCTTGCTTGGCAGCGCCAATGAGCGCCACATCAGCGTCATCAGCGTGCCATTCTTCTGTGCCATTTTTCTCCGCCGCGCGGTAGAATAAGCATATGGAATACCACGCTAGCGGCACATTTGACGTAAACCTCAGCCCCCAGCCGGCCACCGGCGATTGGGGCCTGGGCCGATTGAGTATCGACAAGCAGTTCCACGGCGACCTGACGGCCACCAGCGCCGGCGAGATGCTCAGCGCTATGACCGGCGTGGAAGGCTCGGCGGCCTACGTGGCCCTGGAGCGGGTCAGCGGCACACTCCACGGCCGCCAGGGCGCGTTCACCTTGCAGCACACCGGCGTGATGACGCGCGGCGACGGGCAACTGACAATCAACGTTGTGCCCGACTCGGGCAGTAATGAATTGTCTGGATTATCAGGGACAATGTCGATTCATATTCAGGGTAGCGCCCATACTTATGAGTTCTTGTATACATTAAAGACTAATTCAAAGCATATATCCTAAGCGCCACTGCTTGTCTGTATGGTCAGAGAATGGGACATGACCGTGCCACCGTTGAATGCCGCTGGCTTTCGCGCCCGATTGTCAGCCTTTGCGCTGGACTACATTGTGATGTTCATCTACATCGCGGTGCTAACAGCCGTCGGCTTTATTTTGACTCGTCTTGCACCTGCGCTCGTTGGACGGGCCTTTGGAAAGCATTGGTCCAGCCAGCTAATTGTGATCGTGGTGCTTACTCTACCGATCACATTGTACTTCGCTCTCTTTGAGTCCTCGACAAAGCAGGCAACGCTGGGAAAGAGAAGGATGGGGCTTGTCGTAACCGACCGCGAAGGACGGCGGCTTAACCTGACTCGCTCCTTGGCCCGTAGCTTGCTTAAGTTTGTTCCTTGGGAACTAGCCCACACTTGCATTTGGGGCGTACGCTTTGCCGTCGACCCGGCCCATGTGCCCCTTTGGGACGTGGGATTAGCTGTCGTTTGGCTCCTTGTAGGAGCTAATTTGGTTGCGCTGTGGCTGAGCAACAGCAAGCAAACACTCTATGATCGACTGTCAGGGAGCGTGGTACGAATGCGCGCAGCGTAAGACATGCCTCGCTGGCCGGTTATCTGCTCAGGCCGGCGAAGCCATCCGGACGACCGCAGTCAGCGCCCGCGCCCGTTCGGCGGCCGTACCCACGTAGCCGCCGGCGTCCATCAGCGTCCGCACCTCGTCGGCCGGCAGGAAGGCGGCCAGGCGCGTGTCGGCGGCGACGAGTTCGACCAGAGGGTTGGGCGCGTCCTGCCGGATAGCCTCCCAGGCTTGCAGACTCGCTTCGCGTAGCCATTCGTGAGCCAGTTGCCGGTCGGCCCCGGCGCGCACGGCGGCCATGAGCACCCGCTCGGTGGCCGCGAACGGGCCGTAGCGGGCCAAGTTGCGGGCCATCTGCTCGCGGTCGAAGGTCATCCCCTCCACCAGCGCCGCCGCCCGGCGCAGCATCTCGTCCACGGCCAGGAAGCTCTCCGGCAGGAAGAGGCGGCGGTTGGCGCTGTCGTCGAGGCTGCGCTCCAGAATGGACTGGCTGGCGTTGTCCCAGGCCACGGCCGTCTGCGCGGCCACGAAGCGGGCCAGCGAGCAGAGGTTCTCGGCGTTGATGGGGTTGCGCTTGAAGGGCATGGCCGACGAGCCGACCTGACGGCGGCCGAACGGCTCGGCCCACTCGCCGAAGGGGGGCGACATCAGCACGCGGAAGTCGAGCGCGAACTTATGTAAAGACGAGGCGATGCCGGCCAGCACACCCATCAGGCGCAAGTCCTGCTGCCGGCTGTAGGTCTGCCCGGCCACGGCGAAGCAGGGCAGGTCGAGGCGGGCCATGACCAGCTCTTCCAGTTGCGCGGCGCTCATGTTCGTGCCTTGCAGCAGCTCGACGAAGCCCGCCTGCGTGCCGACCGCGCCCTTCAGCCCCTTGCCGCGCAGGTCGGCCAGCAGGGCGGCTAGTTGGCGCTCGTCCTCGTGCAAGTCCTGGGCATACATCGCCAGCCGGTAGCCGAGGGTCGTCGGCTCGGCCGGCTGGATGTGGGTGTGGGCCATGACGGGCAGGTCGGCCGTCTCGTCGATGCGCCGGGCGAAGGCCAGCAGCAGCCGCCGCAGCCCCTCGGCCAGCAGCCGCGCCGCCTCGCGCTGGCGCAGAACGTCGACGTTGTCGGTGATGTCGGCGCTGGTGGCTCCCCAATGGATGATGCCGCCGCCGACGGGGCACTGCTCGGCGTAGGCGCGAATCTCGGCCACCACGTCGTGGCGCGTCTCCCGCTCGATCTCCAGGGCGCGGGCGACGTTGACCTCGTCGGCGTGGGCCTCCAGGTCGGCCAGTTGCTCGGCCGAGACCAGCCCGGCGATGTGCTGCGCCTCGGCCAGCGCCACCCACACCCGCCGCATCAGCCGCCGCTTGTAGACCTCCGACCAGAGGTAGCGCATGGCGTCGCTGCTGTAGCGCCAGGTGAAAGGGGATTGGTAGGTGTTGTGGTCCAATCGGTTCATAGGCCAGCCAGCATCCATCACGAATCACAGATACTCAATGTGGTTTCGCATTTCTTGTGGAGAGTAGATGGCGTGCATGAGTTCCAGATGGCGAACCCAGGCCCCGATATAGTGGACATCCTGCTGACCTATGACGATTCCGTTGTGCTGCTGACCAGCCGCGGCCAGAGCAATGTAGTCGGTGTCGTTGGTGCAGAGCACCATCTCCATTGTTGTGGCGCGAAGGAGGTGGTTGGGATCGGAGTCCCCCAATCGTCGCAGGTCGCGGACGGTGACGGCCTCTATACCGCGAAGCTGTAACTGGCGCGCGATCTCGACCGGCAGATTCTCATCAAGGTAGAAGCGAAGCGTGTTGGCTGCCAAGAGCTTGTTGCTTGTATGCTTGTGCGCGGTCTATTTGTTCGCGAATATCGAGGTCTAGAGCGGCTTTGTGCTGGTAGTAGTAAGCCAATGCCGCGTGGACCTCAGCCAAGGAGACATCGTAATCCGAGGCGATTTCACCGGGAGAGCGCCCGTGAAAGATAGTCGCCATGACCACATCAATCACCCGCAGGCCGGTTCCGGCAACACAGGGCCGCCCACCGCGCACGTCGGGGTTGGTTGTGATCAGGTCAATCGATTCAACAGTGACCATGCGCGCCATTATAGCAGGAACGAGACCATCCGCGATAGCTGTCTCATGTCTGCGCCGCCAACGTATGACGCCGGCGCATGATGAGGCTCTCAACCGTATACAGCACCAACGCCAACCAGATCAACCCAAAGCCAACTACCCGCCCCACGCCGAACGGCTCACCGTAGATCAGCACGCCGATGAGGAACTGCATCGTCGGGGCGATGTATTGCAGCAGGCCCAGCGTGGTCAGAGTGACGCGCCGCGCCCCGGCGGCGAACAGGATCAGGGGGATGCTCGTCGCCGCGCCCGCGCCGATGAGCAGTAGCGTCGTCGTCGCGTTCACGTGCCCCAACGCGCCCGTGCCGCGCAGTTCGTGGAACAACAGGAAACCCAGGGCGGGCAGGAACAGGGCCGCCGTCTCCACAAACAACCCTTCGGCCGAGTTGAGTGACGCCGTCTTGCGGATCAACCCGTACAGGCCGAAGCTGAAGGCCAGCGTCAGGGCGATCCACGGGAACGCGCCGTAACTAAACGTCAGGTAGAGCACCCCGGCCAGGGCGACGGCCAGCGCGGCCCACTGCACGGGGCGCATTCGCTCCTTCAGGAACACGTAGCCCAGAAGCACGTTGACCAGCGGGTTGATGAAGTAGCCCAGGCTGGTCTCGACAATGAAGCCGGCGTTGACGCCCCAGATGTAGACCAGCCAGTTGATGGTCAGCAGCGTGCCGGACAGGGCGAAGATCAGCAGGACGCGCGGCCGGCGGATGGCCTTGGGCAGCCAGCTCCAGTTGCGGCGCGCTGTCAGCACCAGGCCGACAAAGACTAGCGACCAGACCAGGCGGTGGGCGACGATCTGCGACGAGGGCACGTCGAGGAGCGCCTTCCAGTACAGCGGTAGCAGCCCCCACATGACGTAGGCGCCGGCGGCGTAGAGGATGCCCTTGTTCATTGGTTAGGGGTTAGGGATTAGGGGCTAGGGATTAGGGATTAGGGAAGAGCACTCTTCCCTAATCCCTAGCCCCTAATCCCTATCTTCGCGCCTGATAATTGGGCGCTTCCTTGGTGACGAGCACGCCGTGGGGGTGGCTTTCGAGCAGGCCGGCGTTGCTGATGCGCACGAAGCGGGCCTTGGCGCGCAACTCGGCCAGGTCGGCCGCGCCGACGTAGCCCATGCCGGAGCGCACGCCGCCCATCATCTGATAGACCACGTCGCGCAACTGGCCGCGGAAGGGAACCTGCCCCTCGACGCCCTCCGGCACCAGCTTGTCGCGCACCTGGCCGCCGGCCGGGCCGGCGTTGCCACCGGCGATACCGCTGCCATAGCGGTCGGCCCCGTAGCCCTGCATCGCGCCCATGCTGCCCATGCCGCGATAGACCTTGTAGCGCCGCCCTTCGTAGAGGATGATCTCGCCCGGGCTTTCCTCCAGCCCGGCCAGCAGCGAGCCGAGCATGACCGCGTCGGCCCCGGCGGCCAGCGCCTTGACGATGTCGCCGCTGTACTTGACGCCGCCGTCGGCGATGATCGGCACGCCCAACTCGCGGCCGGCGGCGGCCACGGCGGCGATGGCCGAGATTTGCGGCACGCCCGCCCCGGCCACGATGCGCGTCGTGCAGATCGACCCCGCGCCGATGCCGACCTTGATCGCCCCGGCCCCGGCCTCGACCAGCGCCCGCGCCCCGGCCCCGTCCACGACGTTGCCGGCCATGATCGGCAGACGCGGGTGGCGGCGGCGGGCGGCGCGGATGGTGTCGAGCACGGCGCGGGTGTGGCCGTGGGCGGTGTCGATGGCCGCCACGTCCACGCCGGCTTCCACCAGGCAGTCGAGCCGCTCCAGCGCCTTGTCGCCCACGCCCAGGGCCGCGGCGCACAGCAGCCGGCCGCGCTCGTCCACCGCCCCGGCGGGGTAGTCGATCTTCTTGAGGATGTCCTTGACCGTGATCAGCCCCTTCAGCCGCCCCTCGCGGTCGACCAGGGGCAGCTTCTCGATGCGGTGGCGGTGGAGGATGGCCTTGGCCTCCTCCAGGCTCGTGCCGACGGGGGCAGTGATCAGGCTATCGCTGGTCATGAAGTCGGCGATGGGCTGTGGCCCGGGTTCCACAAAGCGCGTGTCGCGGTTGGTCAGGATGCCGACGAGGCGGCCGTCGTTCGTCGGTGATGGGAATGCCGGAGATGTGGTAGCGGCTCATCAGCGCTTCGGCCGCGGCCAGCGTGTCGTCGGGCCGCAGCGTCAGCGGATCGACGATCATGCCCGACTCGGAGCGCTTGACCTTGTCCACTTCCTCGGCCTGCTCTTCGGGCGTCAGGTTGCGGTGGATGACGCCGATGCCGCCCAACCGGGCCAGAGCGATGGCCAGCGGCGCTTCGGTGACGGTGTCCATCGCCGCCGAGATGACGGGAATGCTGAGGTGAATGTCGCCGATGAGGCGGGTACGCAGATCGGTCGTCGCCGGCAGCACGTCCGAGTAGCCCGGCGCCAGTAACACGTCATCAAACGTCAGCGCCAGATCGCCATATTCGTCCGCGAATTGCATCGGTTGCTCTCCTCACCATCGGGTAAAAGGGCAGGGGAGCAGGTGTAATCTCATTACACCTGCTCCCCTGCCGCTCTAATAAGCTAACCTCGTGTTACTGACTCCGACGAGGCTTCGGCTTCACCGGCCGACGGCGGCGACGGCTGAAAATCTCCGGCGCGCGGTTGTTGCGCTTGAAGATGACCCACAGGCCGCCCAGCACCAGGGCCACGGCCATCAGGAAGGAGTAGGTGATGGGCGAATCGCCGATGGTCACCTGGTCAGGCCGGAAGAACTCCAGCACGGCCCGCCCGGCCCCCCACCAGATGAGGAACAGGCCGAAGAGCGTGCCCGGCCGCCACTTGTCGCGGTTGCGGCTGTTGAGCGCCACCAGGACGATGAAGCCCAGCAGCAGCCAGATCGACTCGTAGAGGAAGGTCGGGTGGAAGCGCGTGTCCAGCGGGAACTGGGTCAGGTCGGAGTATTGCGCCAGGCGGTGGTCGGCGTCGATGAGGATGCCCCACGGCCGCGTCGTCGGCGGGCCATACAGCTCCTGGTTGATGAAGTTGCCCCAGCGGCCGATGGCCTGGGCGATGAGCACCGCCGGGCCGGCCACGTCGGCGTAGTGCCAGAAGTTGAGGCCGCGCCAGCGAATGAACAGCCAGCCGACAAAGGCCGCGCCGATGAAGCCGCCCAGAATGTTGATGCCGCCGGAACGGATGTTGATCAGGTCCAGGAACGTCTGGAACTGAGCGCCGCGTCCGGCGAACGCCTCCAGCGTGACGTAGGTCAGCCGGGCGAAGGCGTAGCCGCTGAAGATGACCAGGATCAGGCCGTTGAAGAACTCGTCAACGTTCTGATTGCGCTTGGCGATCTCGCGCGCACCCCACCAGACGCCGATGGCGATGCCCAGCGTCACGAGGATGCCATACCAGTAAATCGGGAACCCGTCGCCGATGGGAATAGTGAAGGCGACCGGGTCAATCTGAATACCGTCTAACATGTCTCACCCATTGAACCGAGAAGATAGTGAATTATTCCAGATAGCCCAAGCCGCGCAACCGCTGTTGCAGCAACTCGTCGCTGTCCAGGTCGACCGCCGCGCCGGCCGGCTGGGCGTCGCGCTCGCGGGCCACGCGCTGGGCCATCTGGCCGAGGGCGCGATCCAGCGCGGCGACGGTCGCCGGCCGTTGCGCCAGCAGGTTGGCCTGTTCTTGCGGGTCGGCGGCCAGGTCGAATAGCTCGTCGGGCGTGTCATCGACGTGGATAAGCTTCAGCGGCGCGGCCGACGGCGCGTCGGCGCTGGCCGGGCGCACGACGGCGCGCCGGTTGGACAGGCAGCGGAAGTCGCGCAGCAGGTCGGGCTGGCGGCTCTCGATGGCCTTGACGAAGTTGAGGGGCGGGTAGACCTCGCTGAAGGCCGTGGCCTGCTCCGGGTCACGGCCGTTCAGTGTGTGGCGCAGCGACAGGCGGCGGACGTTGGGCGCGTCGTCGGCCAGCACCTCGTCAACGACCGCGGCCAGCTCCGGCGTCGGCGCGGCGGCGTCGAGCAGGGTGTGGAAGATGCGGCGGGTGCTGACCGGCGTGGCGACGCGCGTCTCGGCCGCCAGCCGCGCCGGCCAGTGGGCGATGAGCGGCACGTGGACCAGCTCCTCGTAGGCGACGAAGGCGTGGCCGAAGTAGCCGTGGTCGCCCAGGCCGTCGCCGTGGTCGGCGACGATGATCGTCAGCGTGTCGCGGGCGTGGTTGCGCCGCGCCAGCCCGTCGAACAGGCGGCCCAGGTAGTCGTCCTGATAGGCCACCTCGGCGTCGTAGATGTCGTTGAGCACCCGCGACTCCAGTTCGCCCAGTGGCTCGGCCAGCGGCGCGGCCCAGCGGTACGCCTCGCGGTTCCAGGTGCGCAGGATGGTGCGCGCCTCCTTGCTGTCGCGGAAGTAGGGCGCGACGCGGTCGATGAACTCGCCCGGCGGCCAGAAGGGCAGGTGGGTCTCCATCAGGTTGAGGAAGAGGAAGAGCGGCCGGTCGCTCTCGGCCGTTTCGCGCTCCTCCAGAAAGGTCACCACGTCATCGACCGAGCGTTCGTTCTGCCCCTTGAAGTTGGCCATCTTCGACCACAACGGGGTCAGGAAGGCGTGGAGGGAGACGCGGAAGGCCAGGTCGGATTGGCCAAAGAAGTTCTGGATAGGATAGGAGATGCGGCGCAGGAACTGGGTGTAGGCCTCGGCGACGCGGTTCATGGGCCAGGGCCACGGGTTGGAGTTGCGCGGCAGGCTGGGGAAGGCCCCGCCGTAGTTGTAAAACGCGCCAAAGCCGCGCTTGAAGCCGTTGTTGAGTACGCCCACCAGCGGGTTGTTACAGAAGCCGACCGTCTCGTAGCCCAGTTGGCGCAACACCTGGGCCAGGTGGGGCCGGCCGCTGCCGATGCTGTGCGACGACTGGGTGACGCCGTGGGCTGTGGGGTAGAGGCCGGTGAAGAGCGAGGCGTGGCTGGGGATGGTCCACTGGGCGGGCGAGACGGCCTGCTCGAACAGCGCCCCGCCGGCGGCAAAGCGGTCGAGGTTGGGGGTGATCGGCCGCGTGTGGCCGTAGCAGCCCAGCCGGTCGGCCCGCTGTGTGTCCAGAACGATCAAAATGATATCGGGCGAATTCATCAGGCTTTTTCTAACCACAGATTACACAGATTACACAGATTTAAGAATTGCGATCCGCAGATTGGGCAGATTGGGCAGATTTTAAGAAGAGATCGATTTGCTTCTGAAAATCTGCCTAATCTGCTCAATCTGCGGATGATACCTCTTCAATCTGTGAAATCTGTGAAATCTGTGGTTCCTATTTCTTTTCTAATCAGGAACGCAGCCAGGCCATGATGTTGTTCAGCAGTTGCGCGCTATTGGCTTCGCTCAGCCCGGCCAGCGGGGCCAGCAGGAAGATGGTGCGCTGGTCGTTGGCGGCCACTTCGCCGCCGCCGACGACCGCGCCGGCCTCGTCCTCGTTCGGGCCACGGGTCAGGAAGACGTAGTCGCTCGCCCCCGCGTCGGCGTCGGCGGGCACGGCCACGGGGTAGCTCTGGTCGAACTCCAGCGGCTGGCCGTCGCTGAACCCCTCGCTCAGCACCGGGTCGTTGGTAGCGATGCGCGCCGCGCCCAGGGGGGCCGTCTCGACCGCGCCCAGCACGGCCGGGGATAAGCCGCTGATAAGCAGGTCGCCGCCGGCATCGACGTAAGCCAGGATGATCCCTAACTCCGCCGCCGGCGGGCCGGCCTCGTCGCGATAGTCGCCCGACTCCCAGATGAACACGTCAATGCCCTGCAAGGCGCTTTCGGACAGCGGGCCGTCGTCGGCCGCCGACCAGGTCGTGACCTCATATGCTCCGGCCAGCAACTCACCCAGCCGCGCCGCGCTGGTGAAGCCGTCGGTCAGCGGCTCGCCGTCGTCGTCGGCGAAGATAAACACGCGGTTGCCGCCGGTCTGCGGCTCGTCGTCCTGCGCCGGTTCGCCGGCGGCCACGGCCAGCTCATAGTTGCCGCCGTCGTTGAAGAAGTCGCGGACGACGATACGATACGCGCCGTCGTCGGGAATCTCGATGCCGCGCAACTCCTCGACCCCACCGGCAAAGGCTGAGTCGGTGTTGGCCATCAGCGTCCCGTTAGGGTTATAGAGTTCTACGACCGCGTCCAGGTCGGTGTCGGCATCGACAGTGATGTCAATCGTTGCCGGGCCGCCGGCAAACGTCCAGGCGTGGGCCTCGTCGTCGGCCAGTTCGGCGCTTTTCGTCTCGCCCAGCTCGATCTCGCCCTGATCGACCGGCTCGCCGGCCGGCTGCTGGCCGTTCTCGGGCCGGTCAGGCTCATCGTCATCGTCTGGTTGCGCCGGCGGCGCGTCGGCCGGGCCGCTGGTGACGAGTTCGTACTCGACCGGCTCGTCGCTGATGCCGGTTGGGCAGAGGGCCAGGTTGTCTTGTAGCAGGCAGCCGGAGAGGTCGGCCCCCGTCCCCCCCGCCGCGCCGCGCAGCCGGGCCACGGCGCTCTCCAACCCGTCGCCGCTGGCGGCCAGGACGACGACCTGCTGCCGCTGGCCCTCTTCGGCCAGCAGAATGAGCGCCGTGCCGGCCATGGCCACGTCGCCCAGAGGGGATTTGACGAGGCGGACGGCGTTGGCCGGCGGCGTGGCGCCGGTGTTGGCGGGGACGGCCGGGGTAATGGTCAGGTCAATACCGGCCGCGTCCAGTAGATCGGCCACATCGTCGGCCCGGTTGTACAGCCCCAGGGTGAGCGTATCGCGGTCGCCGGCCGGCTCGTCGGCCAGGGCCAGCGACAGCCCGGCGTCGCGGAAGGCGGCTTGCAGGGCGATGACGTCGTCGAAGGCGTCCGGCCCCAGGTCGGGGTCTTCGCTATAGGTCAGTTCAACGGGCGAGTCGAGGAAGTACGGGAAGCCGGCCAGCCCGCCGTCGGTCGCGCCGCCGGCCAGAAAGTCGGCCACGCGCGCGGCGAAAGCGCCGTTGTCGTAGACGGTGTTGTACGGCTCCAACAGGAAGTGGACGTCGCCGACGGCCAGCACCTGCCCGGCGTCGCTTTCGGCCGGGCTGAGCGCGGCCAGGGTCAGCCCACCGGGCCGGTCGGTGGCCGACGACCAGGTATCCTCGTCGGCCGACAGCAGCGGCGCGGCCGTCGGCCCCAGTTGCAGCGAGTGGCTGCTGTAGAGCGCCAGTTGCGCCAGACCGTCGGTCAGCGCACCCTCGCCCAGGCCGCTCTCATCTAGCAGGATGTTGCGGAAGTTGCCCTCGTTGGCCACGGTGTTGTAGAGGTAGTCGCCGCGGAAGGTGATGTCGAAGGCGTTGGCCAGGTCGTTCAGCGGCACCTGGGCCGTCTCGATGACCGGCAGGGCGAAGATGTCGGTCTCATCGAACTCGACGTTGTAGCGCGTCGGATCGCCCACCAGCAGGACGCGACCGCCGCGGGCGACGAAATCGCGCACCGCCTGGGCGTCGGCCGCCGCGTAGCCACGCACCGGGGCGATGACCACCAGCGCGGCCGCCGGGGGCAGCGCGCCGGCCAACTCCCCCTCGGTCAGCGGCCGGAGTTCCAGCCCGCGCGCCGCCAGCAGACCGTCGAGCGTGGCCAGCTCCTCGCGGGTGAACTGGTTGCCGTGGGCCTGGTCGAGAATGACGATGCCCGTGGCCGTGGCGCTGGCGGTGCGGCTAATGGCCGGCGCGTCCTCGAACTCGCCGGCCGCCGGGGTGGGCACGGCGGCGATGTCGGCCCCGGTGTAGGCCGGCGGCGTGGGCGGCGCGTCGGCCAGGGGGCGGTAGTATTGGAAGGTGCGCACCACCAGCGGCGCGGCCAGTAGCGCCAGGAAGATGACGACGGTGAGGGCGGCTTTTCGCATATTGCTCCTGTGGGCGGACTCTGGCGGGCAATCGGTCAGCGCCCCGCGCTCGGCTCGACGTAGCGATAGTAGAGGCCGGGGGCCAGGTTCGTTGGCGCGGCCCACAGGCGCGCCTCGTCAATGGGCTGCGGCTGGTAGCGGACTTCAGCCAGGGGGATGAAGTCGGTGTCGAAGGTCAGCGGGTAAAGCTCCACCGTCTCGAAGTCGCGCAGGCCGGCCAGTTCGGCCGCCCGCCGCAGCGCCGCCTCGCTGGAGGCCAGGCCGTCGATGAGGCCGAACTCCATCGCCTGGACACCGGTGTAGACCTCGGCCCGCGACAGCGTTTGGGGGTCGATGGTCAGGCGGTCGCCGCGGCCGACCTGCACCGCGTCTAGAAAGGCCAGCTTGGCGCGCTCGATCTGGCGCACGTAGCCGTCGCGCGTGCCGCCGAACGCCTTGTAGGGGCCGGTCGTCAGCAGGTCTTCTTCGATGAACACGTCGCCGGGCAACGAGGCGATGACGCCGACGCTGCCGACGGCCGAGGTGGGCTTGGCGTAGATCTCGTTGGCCGCGGCGGCCATGTAGTACGCGCCGCTGGCCGCCACCAGGTCAATCGAGGCGACGACAGGCAGTTCGCGGCGCGTGTCCAGCACGTCGAGGAACAGCTCCTCGCTGAAGGCGGCCGAGCCGCCGGGGCTGTTGATGATGACGACGACGGCCTGGATGGCCGGGTTCTCGCGGGCGACACGCAACTGCTCGGCGATCTCGTAGGTGCTCAGGCTGCCGATGTCGTAGCTCAGGCGCACGACGCCGATCTGCGGCCGGGGCAACAGGCGGTTGGCCAGGAAGACGCCGATGACCAGCGGCACGAGGATGATCAGCAGGACGGTCAGCGCCGTCCGCAACGGTGAATAGGTGGGGTCGTCATGTTCGTCCATAAGGCAGTCGAACTCCCGCCGCGGCGACAACGGCCGGCCGCAGCCTGGTTGAGAATAACACGCGGGCCGGGCCGCCGCAAACGGTCTAAGGCCAGGGCTTACTGCAACACCTGTCAGGTGTTGCAGTTGCATGCTTGTCAATCGGCCCGATTCGTCCTATCTTTGCGCCCATGCAGGTGCGCCGGCTATCGCTGACCAACTTCCGCAACTACGCCCGACTGGAGCTTGACCTGCCGGGCGGCGTCGTGCTGCTCCACGGCGACAACGCCCAGGGCAAGACGAATCTGTTGGAGGCGATCTACTTTCTGGCCACGACGCGCTCGCCCCACGCCAGCCAGGATCAGCAACTCATCAATTGGGACGCGATGCAGACGGATGACCCGGTGGTCGTCGGCCGTCTGGTGGCCGACGTGCTGCGCCCCGACGGCCCGCGCCACCTGGAGATGCGGCTCATCGTCGAGGAGCGCGGCGCATGGGCGCTGAACGGCCAGGGGAGCTTCCGGCGCGAGGCGCTGGTCAATCGCGGCAAGGTGCGGCTGATGGACCTGCTGGGCCACCTGCGCGTGGTGCTCTTTCTGCCGGAAGACGTTGACCTGGCCACCGGGCCGCCGGCCAACCGCCGCCGCTACCTCAACATCACCCTCTGCCAGGTGGACGCCGACTACTGCCGCAACCTGTCCACCTACAACAAGGTGCTGGAGCAGCGCAATGCCCTGCTGCGGCGCATGGCCGAGGGGCAGACGCGGGGCGCGGCCGACGTGCTGCAAATCCTGACCGAGAAGCTCATCGAGCCGGGCAGCCGCGTGCTGCAACGGCGGGCCGTCTTTGTCACCGAGATGGCGCGGCTGGCCCAGGACATCTACTTCCAGGACCTCATCGGCGGCAAGGAGTCGCTGCGCCTCGGCTATCTGCCCGGCTGGGCGGCCAACGGCCGCCAGGGGGACGCCGGCCGCGCCAACTCCGATCAACTGCTGCGCGATGGTGACTGGTTACAGGCCAATGCCACCCCGGCGGCCATCGCCGAGCGCTTCGCCGCCGAGTTGGCCGCGGCGCGTCCGGCCGACCTGGCCCGCGGCGCGTCGACCGTTGGCCCCCACCGCGACGACTGGGCCATCGTCGTCAACGGCAAGAACCTGGGGCAGTTCGGCTCGCGCGGCCAGGTGCGCACCGCCATTCTGGCCCTGAAGCTGGCCGAGATCGGCTGGATGAAGGCCACGACGAATGATACGCCCATCTTGTTGTTGGACGAGGTCAGCGCCGAGCTTGACCAGCACCGGCGGGCGGCGCTGCTGGCCCACGTCGTCGAACAGGTGCGCGGCAAGGGCACAGCCCAGGCCATTCTGACCTCGACCGACCCCGGCCTGTTTACGGCCGACTTTCTGGCCGAGGCGACAGTGCTGGCCGTGCGCGAGGGGCGGGTAAGCAGGGATTAGGTGTTAGGGATTAGGGATTAGGGAAGAGCGCTCTTCCCTAATCCCTAATCCCTAACACCTAATCCCTAAAGAGGTCGCTTCGCCGGCACGCCCACCCGCCGCGGATAGCGCGGGTCGGTGGCGGCGGCCTTGTCGATTGTGATCAGGGTATGAGTGGCTTCCGTCTCCGGCAGGCGGACGGGAATAAGTTGCGACGCGCCGCCGCCAAGGGCGGCGATGGCCGGGGCGGCGGCGGTTAGTTCCTCGGCGGCGCTGTCCCCCTTCTGGGCCAGCGCCCGCCCGCCGACGCGCACCAGCGGCAGCAGCAACTCCACCAGGACGCGTAACTCAGCCACGGCCCGGGCCGTGGCCCAGTCGTAGCCCTCACGGTGGGCCGCGTCCTGGCCCAGCACCTCGGCCCGGTCGGCGATGACCGTTACGTCACTCAGGCCCAACTCGGCGGCCACCAACTCCAGAAAGCGGGCCTTCTTGGCTACGCTGTCGACCAGCGTCAGCCGCAGATCGGGGTAGAGAATCTTCAGCGGCAGACCGGGCAAACCCGCGCCGCTGCCCACGTCGATGAGGCGGCGACCGTCCAGCGGCCCGGTGGCCGCGGCGCAACTGAGCGCGTCGAGGAAGTGGCGAATGCGCAGTTGGCGCGGCTCGCGGATGGAGGTCAGGGCGATGCGCTCATTCCAGGCCAGCAGCAGCGCCTCGTAGGCGGCGAACTGGGCCAGTTGCGCCGGCGACAGGGGCGCGCCCAGCGCCGCCGCCCAGCCGGCGAACTCCTCGCGTGCGGCGGCGTCCATCTAGCGGCTGCGCTCCAGTTCCTTGAGGGTGGCGTCGAGGGTGATGCGATCCCACTGCTGGCCGCCAAAGGCCACGGGCGTGAAGTCGGCCCAGTCGTGGGCCACCCAGGCCCGGGCGCGGATGTAGAGTGGGGCGATGGGGAAGTCGCCCGTCTCGCTGAAGAACAGCCCTTCCACCTGGCGGTAGAGCGCGGCCCGTTCGGTGGGATCGACGGCCGTGGCCGCCCGGCGCAAGAGCGTGTCGGCCTCGGCGCAGGGGCGGTTCTGGCGGTTCTCGCTGTCCTCGCAGTGGAGCAGGTCGCCCAGCAGGTTGTGGGCATCGGGGAAGGTCGGCGCCCAGGCCAGCTCCCACATGTCGGGCCGGCCGGTGGCGTCGGGGCGCGTGCCGGCCAGCAGCGCGCCGAACTGCACCTGCTCGATGGTGATCGTCTCCGGCAGGCAGCCCAACTCTTCGATCCACATGTCGCGAATCAACTCCGCCTGGCGCAATGACAGGTCGGCTGAGCTGACGCGAAAGGTGATCGTGCCCATCGTCTTGCAACTGCGAAACGTGCTGGCGGCTATCTGCTCCCGCGCGTAGTCGGGGCTATAGCCGACGCCCACTTCGCCCACCGGGATGGAGGCCACGACCCCCGGCACGGTGGCGTGGCGCATGGCCAGGGCGTTGCCGTCGTAGAGTTCGTCCACCAGGCGCTGCCGGTCAATGGCCGCGCTGAAGGCGCGGCGCACTTCCGGCTCGCGGAACGTCTGGCTGTCGAAGTTGAAGCCGATGTAGAACAGCACTTCGTCGGGGATGACGCGCATCTTCTCCGGCGTGCGCGCCACCAGCGCCTCGCGCTCGGCCGTCGGCAGCGGGGCGATGTCGAGGCCGCGCTCCTGCCACATCTCGAAGGCATCTTGTTCTTCTTCCAGAAAGACGACGTTGATGGTGTCCACGTTGCCCGGCGGCGTCAGCGGCCAGACAGGGTTGCGGTGCAGCGTCAGGCTTTGCGAGGTGATGGTCGTCGGCTCGACCACGAAGGGGCCGCTGGTGACGAGATTTTCCGGCGTCTGCCAGCCCAGGCCGAAGTCGCCGGCGGCGTTGAGCCACTCGTCGCCCAACTCTTCCACCAGTTCGCGCGGCACGGGCTGGAAGATGGGCATACTGGTTAACGTCAGGAAGTAGCCGGCCGGCTGGGTCAAGTCGATCGCCAGCGTGGTCGCGTCCACAGCGCGGATGCCGACCGCCGCCCGGTCGGCATCGGTCGGCTCCAGCGTTGTAAAGGCGCGCTCGCAGCCGTCGATGAGGAACAGGGCGAAGGCCAGAGCCGACTCAACGTCACGCGCGCAGAGGCGCTGGACGGTGTAGACCACGTCCTCGGCGGTGACGGGGCGCAGAGGTTCGGCCGACACCGGCACGTCGCTGGCCGGCAGAGGGCTGGCGGCGCGCAGCCAGAAGACGTCGTCGCGCAGGTGGAACGTCCAGGTGCGGCCGTCGGCGCTCGTCTCCCAACTGGTGGCCAGTTCCGGCTCGATGACGCTCGTCTCCGGGTTGAAGTTGGTCAGCCCGACAAAGAGGTTTTGGGCCAGGTCGAGTTGCGCTTCGCTCTCTGCCCGCCGCGGGTCCAGGTCGGGTAGCTCGCCGCTGAGGCTGACGTCAAGCTCGACCGGGTCTTCGGCCACGGGCGGCGGCTGGGCGGGGTCGGGCGTGCGGGTGACAAAGGTGATCTGCTCGACGAGGCGCGTGACGATGCCCGGCGCTTCAGCCTCGGCCGTGCCGCCGGCCGCCGGAGCCTCGTCGGCCGGGCGACAGGCGGCCAGGGCCAGCAGCGCCGCCAGCCCGCCGGCGACCAGCGCGCGGGCCAATCGACGCGCGGGAAGGGAAGAGAAGCCGTTGATCATCGGGATCATGCTATATCAGACACCGGCCGGCGGCAAGAGGAAGCACGTCAGTTGCCTGGGTATTAGGGCAGTAGTAATATTGAGTGGCTTTCCCATTAGTCTGACAGGTATCCAAGCCTATGTACGAACGAGTACTGGTTATTGACGACTCTGCGGACATCCGCGACTTTCTAGTCGAAAACATCCTGCGGCCGAAGGGCTTCGAGGTGCTGACCGCCTCCGACGGCCTCATGGGGCTGGAGCTGGCCATTGCCAAGGAGCCGGATCTGATGATCACCGATCAGCAGATGCCCGGCCTGACCGGTCTGCAAGTCCTGCAAAAGCTGCACGAACGCAATATCGACATCCCGGCCATCCTGATCACCGGCGAGGGGTCGGAAGACACGGCCGTGCGTGCCTTTCGCCTGGGCATCAAGGACTACATCATCAAGCCCATCGACGCCGATGAGCTGAGCGAGTCGGTCGACAAGGCGCTGCGCGAGAACCGCCTGCAGAAGGAGCGCGACCAGTTGGTCGAGCAACTGATGGAGAGCAACGCCCAGTTGCAGCGGCGGGCGCAGGAGTTGAACGTCCTCTATGGTGTGGGCAAGTCGGTGTCGTCGTCGCTCGATCTGGAAGAGGTGTTGCAGCGGGTGGTCGAGGCGGCCGTCTACGTCGTCGGCGCGGAAGAGGGGTCGCTGATGCTGCTGGACGAGGAGCGCGGCGAACTCTACATCCGCGCCTCCAAGAACCTGGACACCAAGGCGCGCTCGATGCGCAAGCGCGTCACCGACAGCCTGGCCGGCAAGGTGCTCCAGACCAAGCGGGCCATCGCCATCGGGGCCGACTCGCAGTGGAAGCGCACCCACACCGCGCTGTTGGTCAAGTCCCTCATCTACGTGCCGCTCATCCTCCAGAACAAGCCCATCGGCGTGCTGGGCGTCACCAATCAGGTGAAGAACTCGTCATTTGACAGCAACGACACCCGCGCCCTCTCCGCCCTGGGCGGCTACGCCACCATCGCCATCAACAACGCCAACATGTTCCACGGCCTGGCCCGCGAGCGGACGGTGCTGAGCGAGGTGGTGGAGCAGATCGAGGACGCGGTTATCGTCGTGGACGAGGACTTCCGGCTGCTGGTGCTCAACGCCGCGGCGCGCGCTCTGTTCACCATGCCGGCCGACAACGTCATCGGCCGGCCGATCATGGACCTCATCAGCCACGTGGACGTGGTGCGCATGGTGGCTGAGCCGAGCGCGGCCGACAGCAACGGCCGCGTCGAGCAAGACCTGGCCCTCGGCGGCGGCCTCTATCGCGCCCGGGTCACGCTCATCGAAGGCGGCAGCCGCTTCGTCACCCTCCGCCGCGTGTTCTAAGAGAGAGCTCACGCAAAGGCGCGGGGGCAAAGCGCCAAGAAGAAAGTTCTTCCTTAGGCCTTGGCCTTCTTGCGTCTTTGCGTGAGTTTCTCCAGTTACCATCGCGTTCGCCGATTTTGACCGCCAACTCCTGCACCTGCCCGCCGCGCAGGACGCGGGTGACTTCCTTCTGGCCGACGACGTCGCCCGACAGCGCGGCCAACAGGTCTTCGTGAGTCTGGATGGCCTTGCCACTGATAGCCAGCAGCGTGTCGCCCAGGGTCAGGCCGGCGGCCTCGGCCGGGCTGCCGCTCTCTACGGCGACGACCAGCAGGCCGCTTTTCTGCCCGGCGGCGGCCGCCGCGCCTTCGGGCAGGCGCACGCGTTGCGTGCTGACGCCCAGATAGCCGCGCCGCACCCGGCCATGCGAGCGCAACGCCTCGACGACGCGGTCGAGCGTGGCCGCGGGGATGGCCAGGCTGACGCCCTGGTCCAGCCCGGACGTGTTCAGCCCCAGCAGCCGGCCGTTGGCCCCCACCAGTGGCCCGCCGGAGAAGCCGGGGTACATGACCACGTCGGTGGCCAGATAGCGGTCGATCTGCCCGCCCATCGGCGTGCGCCAGCCGTCGCCCAGGGCGCTGACGACGCCCAGCGTGGCCTGCACCGTGCGGCCGGGCCGGCCCAGAGCCAGCACGATGTGGCCGACGCTCATCTCCGCCTCTTCGGCGCGGGCCAACGGCTGGCCGGTCGCGCCGCTGACTTGCAGCACGGCCAGGTCGGTCGTCGGGTCGCGGCCGACGAGCGTGGCCGCCGCCGTCTGCCCGTCGCTCAGGCCGACGGTGATGTTGTCGTCGCGCCGCACGACGTGGTTGGCGGTGACGATCAGGCCGTCGGCCGACCAGAGAATGCCGCTGCCCGGCGTGTGGCGGCGGGCCTCGACGCGGACGATGGACGGCCCGGCGGCGGCGACGGCCCCGGCCAGGCCGTCGGATAGGGTTTGAAATGCTTCAGACATAACAGTTCTCCTTGTGTGTTGATAAGAGGAACACAGAGGGACACAGAGAAGACACGGAGGTTCACAGAGAAAGAGAGAGTTATGCTCTGTGTCCGCTTCTATGTATCGCCACTAAGTGAAGCATAGCGCAGCCGACCAATGGTCGAATCGCCCGTTCGATGGGGAGGCAACCTAACCGGATGGGCAGGGGGTTATAGCGAAATGAGGCCCTGGCGCGTGGCGCGCACGACGGCGTCGGTGCGGCTCTGGGCGTTTAGCTTGCCCAGGATGGCGTTGACGTGGAACTTGACGGTGTGGTCGCTGATGGCCAGGCGTTGGGCGATGGCCTTGTTGGTCAGCCCCTCGGCCACCAGGGCCAATACCTGGCTCTCGCGTGGGGTCAGGTCGACCGGCGGGGCAGTGGGGTCGGTCGGGCCGTCCTGGAGCAGGGCGCGGGCCAGGGCCGGGGCGAAGACGTGCAGCCCGGCGGCCACGGCGCGGACGGCGGCCAGCAGTTGCTCCTCGTCGGCCGCCCGGCCGATCACGCCCCGGCCGCCCAGCGCCCAGGCCGCGGCGGCGCTCTCCTCGTCGGGAACCAGGGCCAGCACGGGCAGGGCCAGACCGAGCCGCTCTTCGCGCTCGTTGGCGGCGTCCCAGCCGGCATCCCAGACGACGACGTCGGCCGGGTCCAGTTCGCCGTCAGCGGCGTCGGCCAGCAGGGCGGCGCTGCCCTGGGCGACGACGCGGCAGCCGGGCAGGTTGGCCAGCAGCGCCGCCAGTCCGGCGCGGGCCAATGGGTCATCGGCCAGTACGATGAGCCGCAGGGGTTCGTCCATCTCCGGCCAGCATAGCGCCGTTGTCTAAGAGAGGAGTTAGATTGGGCCGGGATGGCGTTATTGCACCGTCATGGTCAGGTCGTAGCTGATGGTCGCCCCTTCATACTCGGCGACGAAGACGGCATGGAGGCCCGTCACTGTGACCGACCACTGGAGCGTCTCCGATTCACCGTCAAACCCTTCGTCAATGCTCTCCATGTTGACACCATCCGGCTCATAGAGGTCAATGTACACGTCGCCGCCGGACGGATCGAGGAGGATCGTCACCTGGTCGCCCACTTCGGCGTGGAAGAACCAGACGTGGGTGAGATCGCGCGGTAGCTGCACGCCGGTGTGCGGCAGGGTGGGCGCGAGCATGCCGCTGACGCTGTAGGGGAGATCGAAGTCGGTGTTGAGCAGAACGGCGTAGTCGGTGGCTGTGCCGTTCTGGACGGACACGTGCAGCTCATAGAGGCCCTCGGTCGCGTCGGTCGGCCCGGGGATGATCTCCGGCAAGCCGGGCGCGGCCGTGTTCTGGCGGTTGACGATGGTCTGGCCATCCTTCAGGAGCGTGACCACCACGTCGGCCGGCGCGGCGGCGATGACGTAGAGAGTGAAGTCCTCTTCCTCAAAGATCTCCATGTCCCAACTGTCGGTGCGCCCGGCGGCGACGTTGGAAGTGACGAAATCCCCTTCCAGATCGCGCAGGTCGCCCTTGGCGTCGACGCCGCCCGACCCGCCGGGGACGGTCGGGGTGGCCGTGGGCGGCGTGCCGGTGACGGTTGGCGTGGCCGTGGGCGGCGTGCCGGTGATGGTCGGTGTGCCGCTCGCGCCGGGCGTGGTTGTGCCCGACGTCGTGCCCGACGTCGTGGCCGTGGGCGAGACGCCGCCGATAGGCTCAGCTTCTTCCGTCGGTGGGAATGGCTCGGTGGGGAATGGCTCTTCGGGAACGTCGTCGAACTCGTCGGTCGGCTCGGCGGCGAAGTCGGGCGTGGGCGTCAACTCTTCCGGCAGCGGGGTGGGGAAGAGGGATGGGTCCTCGGTCGGCACTAGTTCCTCACCGGAGGGCGTCGGCGAAACCTCGGCCACAGCCGTGCCGGGCGCGCCGGGGGTCAACGTCACCTGCACCAGCGGGCTGGGCGACAGGACGCGGGCCACGTCCAGATACCAGACCTCTCTGGTCGCGGCCTGCTTGCCGCAGCCGACCAGCCCCTCCCAGCGCCGCCAGCGCCCTTCAACGGTCATGAACAGTCCTTCGGGCAGCAGGCCGCGCACCTGCTGGTCATAGCCGCCGGCCGGGGCCACCAGACCGGCCTCGGCCAGCCCCCAGGTGGCCGGCGAGGGGTGCGGCTCGCTGTCGCAGACCAGGATGGGCTGCTTGCGGAAGAGGCCGCTGACCTGGACGACGGCGTCCACGTAGAGGCCGGGCGCGGCGGCCAACTCAGTCACGGTCAGGGTGATCGGCCCGGCGGCCGTGGCCGAGGGCGTGGCCGCCGGCGTCGGGAAGGGCGTGGGCGAACCGACCCCGCGCGCGCCACAGGCGGCCGATGCCAGAAGCAGGAGCAGGAGCAAACAGGCAAGGCGACGCATAAGATTGGCGCAAGTATAGCTGATTGCGCCGAGAAAGGGATGAGGCGGCGCTTAATGTCCTGCCGGTCACTTTCCGCCGCGCTTCGAGAAACGTATACTGCGCCAGCTACCGCACCATACTACGCCTGACAACCGAAACGCAAGGAGACCCGCCATGACCGACGACTTCCTGCCGATCCAGGGCATTGACCACCTCGAACTCTATTGCGGCAACGCCAGGCAGGCGGCGCACTTCTACCAGACCGGCTTCGGCTTCGCCCCCGTGGCCGTCAGCGGCCTGGAGACGGGCAACCGCCGCGCCGCGTCCTACGTCATGGCCCAGGGGGAGATTCGCCTGGTGCTGACCGCCGCTCTCGGCCCCGATGATCCCATCGCCCGCCACGTTCAACTGCACGGCGACGGCGTGGCCGTCATCGCCCTGCGCGTGCCCGACGCCGGCGCCGCCTACCGGGCGACGACCGCCCGCGGCGCGACCGGGGCCATCCCGCCGACCGAGGCGGCCGACGACCACGGTGTGCTGCGCTTTGCCGCTATCCGCGCCTACGGCGATACGCTGATCAAGTTCGTCGACCGCGCCGGCTACCGCGGGCCGTTCGCCCCCGGCTATGAGTCCCGCGGCGGCGAACAACCGGGGGCGGGCGTCGGGCTGGCGGCCATCGACCACATCGTCGGCAACGTCGAGTTGGGGGCCATGAATCGCTGGGTGGCGTTCTTCGCCCAGACGATGGGCTTCAGCCAGCTCGTCCACTTCGACGACGCCGACATCACTACCGAGTACTCGGCCCTGATGTCGAAGGTGATGCAGGACGGCACGGGCAAGGTTAAGTTTCCTATCAACGAGCCGGCCGAGGGCCAGCGCAAGTCGCAGATTCAGGAGTACCTGGACTACTACCACGGCCCCGGCGTCCAGCACATCGCCTGCGCCACGGGCGACATCATCGGCACGGTGCGCCAATTGCGCGACAACGGGATCGAGTTCCTGCGCGTGCCGGCAGCCTACTACGACGAACTGACGGCGCGGATTGGCCCCATCGCCGAGCCGGTGGAGGCGCTGGCCGATCTGGGCATCCTGGTCGACCGCGACGAAGAGGGGTATCTGTTGCAGATCTTTACCCGCCCGGTGGGCGACCGGCCGACGCTGTTCTTTGAGATCATCGAGCGCCGCGGCTCGCGCGGCTTCGGCAAGGGCAACTTCCGGGCGCTGTTCGAGGCCATTGAGCGGGAACAGGCGCGGCGGGGCAATCTCTGACCTGCCCGGAATCCCCCATAAATACCACTGACAATTCCCCCCCATCGCGCTACACTTTGCCACGCGAGCGGCGGTGCTCGTGGCATTAACAACAGTCAAGGAAGGAGAGCGATATGGAGGTAGGTGGCATGGACTATCAGGCGATGCGGCGCGAGATCGACACGACGGGCTACACCATCGTGCGCGGCCTTCTGACCCCGGACGAGGTGGACTACTACATCAGTCGCATGGAGGCCGTCTCCGGCATCACCCGCTCGGGCATGATGCAGGGGGGCGAGGCGTGGAAGGGAACGGGCCGCGGCTCCGGCGGGTCGTCGTGGACGCTGCCCGACGGCGTGGTCAAGTCGCGCGACTTCTGGCCGGTAGTCATTAACGAGCGGCTGGTCAACATCGTCCGCAACGTCGTCGATCCCAACGTGCGCTTCTTGCAGCACAACGACATCCACGTCGGCTTCTCGGCCATCTCGTGGCACCGCGACAGCGTCAACCGCGAGTTTGGCGTCGGGCCGGATTGGGACGAGTCACAGGAGCCGTACAAGTTGGTGCGTTGCGGCATCTACCTGCAAACCTTCGCCGAGAGCAACTCGCGGCTGGGCTTCATCCCCGGCAGCCACCAGCCGCCCACAGGGGCCGGTGTCTGGGGCGACCAAGCGCAAAGAGCGCTGGCTCAAGTGGCTGGGCGCGGCCAACTACCTCTCGCCCAAGATTCAGATGGCCATCTCCAATGCCGACTGGATTCCAACCGAGCCGGGCGACTGCGTCATCTTCGACCCGCGCACCATCCACTCCGGCAGCTACATCACCGGCCCGAAGTACTCCGTCTTTGTCGCCTATGGCGTCGAGAACAAGCACTTCTTCAACCACTACAACTACTACCGCAACGTGCGCAGCGAGTTGGGCTATGGCGACCTCGACCCCGACTTCGTCCAACTGCTGCGCGAGCACGAACTCTACCCGGAGCAGACGCCAACCTTCGACTTCGTCGAGGGGGCGTGGGTTCCGTCGGGCATCGTCAAGAGCCTGTACAATCGGCGGCGGGATACGCCGGTGAAGATGTAGGTTCCAGGGGCCAGGTTCCAGGTTCCAGGGGCCAGGGAAGAGCGCTCTTCCCTGGCCCCTGGAACCTGGAACCTAGCCCCTATTTCGGCAATGTGCGTGCGCTCATGATCGGCAATCAGGTGGCACACCTGCTCAATGGTCAAGATGTGGAGGCTGGCGTGGCGGCCCTTCTTGGGCCAGTCGTCGTCGGCCAGAGTGTCGATGAAGGCCAAGAGGGCCTGGCGGTTGGCGGCCATGCCGGCCAGCAGATCGGCCGGGCCTTTGTCCTGTAGCTTGGCCACGACGCGCCGGTTCCAGCGCTGCAGGTCGAAGTCGGCCGGCACGCCCTCGCCGCCGGCCTGGAACTGGGCCATGAGGGCCGTCATGCCCCGTTCTGAGTCGGCCACGTGGCGCACCACGTCGATGACGCGCCACTCGGCCCCCTCATCGGAGTAGACCGGCGCGTTCCACTGCTCTTCCGTGAACCCTTCCAGCACGCGCACCGTCTCCTCGCGCACGGCGGTCAGCTTCTCTTTGATTGCCTCTTTCTTCTCTTGTGACATGGTTTCCTTTGGTTGTTGTTGATTGTTGGTGGTTAGTCGTTGGTCGCGCAACGAACGACCACTGACCACTGACCTACTGACCTACTGACCTACTGAATACTGGCCACTGGCCACTAAACCCGCTGCGGATAATAATGCCCCTCCGCCTCCAGCGCGGCCGCCGCCTCTTGCCAGTTGGGCGGCCGTCGCTCGCGGAAGGCGGAAGCTTCGGCGGCGGTATCGTAGTCCACGCGGCGGTGTTCGGCCGACCACTGCCCAGCGGCCCACGTCAGCAGGGCGTACTTGGCCCGCGCGTCGCCGTCGCCGGGCATACTGACCGAGGCGACGTTGACCAGCGACAAGTTGCCCCAACGGCGCTGGTTGGGAATGTGCAGATGGCCGAAGGCCAGCACGGCCGCCGTCAGCCCGCCCAGCAGCGGCTCCAGTTCGGCGTCGCTCTGCCGCACGGCGCTCCAGTAGGCCGTCTGGTGCGTCTCGGACGGGAAGATGATGGCGTTAAGGTCGCGCGGGTTGGCGTGGACGATGCGCAGGTCGTTGGCCGGGTCGGCCGTGGGCGAGACAGTCAGGCCGAAGGGCAGGCCGCCCAGCCAGGCGCGCTCGTCGTCAGTCAATTGGGGGCGCGTCCAGCGCAGCATGTCGCCCATCCGCTCCGGCGGCGCGCCCGCGCCGGCCGTCCACTCGTCGGTGTTGCCCATGACCGCCGGCAGCCGGAGCGCGCGCACGCGCCGCAGGCACTCCGCCGGCCGCGGCCCCATCAGGCACAGGTCGCCGGCGAAGATGACAAGGTCGGGCCGCTGCGTCTCGATGTCGGCCAGCACTGCCTCCAGCCCGGTCAGATTGCCGTGAACGTCGGAGAAGATGGCCACGCGCATCAGCCCACCTCCTGCTCCAGCGCCTGCTCGATCTGCGAGTGGTCGGACGGCTGCACCATCTCCTGCAACTCCTCGTCGTGCCGCAGGTCGATGCCCTGCTTTTCGGCCAGCATGGTCACCATTTGCAGCAGCTTGGTCAACTCCTGCTCGGCCATCATATCGACCTGCAAGTCCACTTCCTCGCGCAGGTCGGCGATCTTGGCCGCGCGGTTCTGCGACATCAGGACGATGATGGCCAGGGCGATCGCCTCCAGCGAGACGACCATCGTCAGGAAGCCGAACGGGAAGGGGTCGAACGGCTCGATGCCGGGAATGAGGCCGACGTTGATGACGATCCAGACGATAAACCAGACGACGTTGAGGACGAGAAAGGCCATGCTGCCGAAGCCCAGGGTCAGCGCGTCGGCGATGCGTTCCGACAGCTTGCGCTTTTCGTCGGCGCGCCCCTTAACACTCTTGATTTCGCCGTTATTGCCGACGCGACCGTCGGGCTGTTCCGTTCGTGCCATGTTCACTCTCCCACTAGACTTGTTTTGTTGGCAACGACGTTGGCGGCGATGAACTTAAGATTAGCACGCTGATGACGCTGATTGGGCTGATGAACGCAGATAAGAAAGATTCTGACAGCGTAAATCAGCGTCATCAGCGTGCCATTCTTCTTTACCGATAAATCGCTTCAGATAGCTGCGCGACAAAGCCGCGTCCACCCATATACATGCCCGCGTCCACGTCCACCGCCAGTCCACCGGCATAGGTATGGGGGGCGCTGACGGCCGCCGGCTTCTGGCCGGTCAGTTTGCCGATGGGCGTGTGGCCGTGGACGAAGCGCCGGCCGCCATAGAGGGCCAGAAAGCGCTGCACCCGCGCCGGGCCGCGCTCGGCGTCCTGAAAGGCGCGGCGCTGCGAGAAGTAGTCGAGCAACAGGTCCCAGTCGGCGGCGTCGTCGCTGTGCAGGATGCGGCGGATGGACCGGTTGACCTCGCCGATGGTGCGGCCGTAGACCTGATAGAACGTCGCGTCGGCGTGGGCCAGCAGCCAGTCGCCCTCGCGGGCCATGGCCGGCAGGGAGCGCAGCCAGGCCAGCCGGTCGCCGTCCAGCCCGGCCAGGTCGCTCGCCTCGCCGCCGTTGCGCTGCCAACTGGCCAGGAACGTGCCGCCCGGCCCGCCGCTGGGCGCGTCGCCGAAGCGTTGCGCGGCCAGAATCAGCACGTCGTGGTTGCCCAGCAGCGCCCCGACGCGCCCCCCGGCGGCGGCGGCCTCGCCCTGCAAGCGGCGGACGAGGTCGATGGCGGCGATGCCGTCGGGGCCGCGGTCGAAGTAGTCGCCCATGAACCACAGCGTGGCCGCCCCGCCCGTCCAGCCGCCGCCGGCGTCGATCAGCCCCGCCTCGCACAGCACGACCGTCGCCTTGTCGAACTGGCCGTGGATGTCGCCGATGACGTACATCAGGCCGGCTCCTTGGGCCGCAAGATCAATTCCTGGAAGTGCGACTCGGTCTCCCCTTCGACCGGGATGGCCCGGAACGACACCTCGTCGAACAGCCCGGCCACGCGCCGCCGCAACTCGTCGTCGGGGTAGAAGACGAAGTAGCGTTTTGGCTCATGGTGGTCTTCGGGCCAGATGCCCTCAAAGGAATGGCCGCCATAGACGCCGTAGAAGAACAGCCCGCCCGGCCGCAAGACGCGGTGAATGGCGGCCAGGACGCGCGGCAGGTCAGCCGAGGGCACGTGGAGCAGGCAGTTGAGGGCGAAGACGGCGTCGAAGGCGGCCGGCGGGAAGTCGAGGCTCAGGAAGTCCATTACCCGCGCGTCCAGCCCTTTGGCCTGGGCCAGCCGCACCATCGCCGGTGAGAGGTCGGTCATAACCACGTCGAGGGCGGCGTCGCGGAAGAAGGCGGCAAAGTGGCCCGGCCCGCCGCCGATCTCCAGCAGGCTGCGCTTGCCCTCGGCTTGCAACAGGGACAGGAAGTCGGCCCGCGTGGCTACCTTCCAGGGAGTCAGTCTGCCGGCGTTACCGGCGTCGCGCTCCTCGGCCGAGTTGTCATACGCCTGCCGCAGCCCGTCGATGACCTGATCGTACATGGCGGGGAGTATAGCATAGCGGGTGGGGAGTCCCACTTTGTGGGCAAGAGGAACACGGAGGGAACAGAGAAAGAGAGAGCGACGCAGAGAGATGCAAAGGAGCGCAGAGAGACGCCGAGGAAGGTTCTTTCCTATCTGTGCCTCTGTGTCCCATCTCGGTTTCCTCCGTGTTTATCTCCCTCTTTCTCGGCGTTCCTCCGCGCTTCTCTGCGTCTCTCCTCGTTCCTCTTGAATCCCACCAGGACTTTGTTTACCGAATGCTAACCAAAACAAGCAGTTCTACCTAGACTTTTTGGGCCGAAGTCTGGTACACTATGGACGAACGGTTCCGTTTGGGGGAACGGAACGAGGGATTTCACGTCCGCTGCCGGGCCGCGCCTGGCTGATTTACCATTCTGCTTCTGGAGAACGTTCGCCCATGTCTCGAACCCGCATCTTCACACGCCTGTTTCCCTTATTTATCCTAGCCCTGGTCGCGTTTGCCGCGCGACAGGCGCCGGCCTCTTCGGCCCTTTCGACCGGTGTCGTCATCAGCCAGGTTTATGGCGGTGGCGGCAATGGCGGTGCGACTTATACTAACGACTTCGTTGAGCTTTTTAACCGTGGCACTACCCCGGTTAGTCTCAATGGCTGGTCACTTCAGTATGCGTCGAGTGCCGGAACAAGTTGGTCCAATAAGGTTGACTTGCCCAATGTAACTGTGCAAGCAGGTCAGTACTACCTGGTCCAGTTGGCCAGTGGTGGCGCCAATGGAGTTGCCTTGCCGACGGCCGATACTACCGGCGGCATTAATATGAGTGGCAGCGCCGGTAAGATCGCCTTGATGAGCACGACTACTGTCATTACCAGTGGCACCAGCTGCCCAAGTACGAACGTGGTTGACCTCGTTGGCTTTGGGCCGGCGACTAACTGTTCCGAGACTGCGCCAACAACCACGACCTTACCGTCACGGCGCGACACGAACGGGCCGGCAACGGTTGCACCGAAACCGACAACAACAGCACCGATTTCGCCAACGGTACGCCCAACCCGCGTAACACGGCCACGGCGCTGAACGTCTGCGGCGGCGGCCCAACTGACACCGCCCCCTCCGTCACCGCCACCAGCCCGACCGACAACGCCACCAACGTGGCCGCCAACACCAACATCACCATCACCTTCAGCGAGACGGTGGTGATCAGCGGCACCATTTCGGTTCTCGGCAGCAGCAGCGGCCCGCAGGCCCTGACCCCGACCACCACCGACAACCTGACCTTCACTCTGCCCCACACCGACTTCACCAACGGCGAGACGGTCACGGTGACGATCGACGACGCCCAGGTGGAAGACCAGGACGCGACCGACCCGCCGGGCAACCTGGCCGCCGACTTCAGCTTCGACTTCACCATCATTAGCCTCGTGCCCGTCTGCGACCAGCCGTTCACGCCCATCTATGACATTCAGGGCAGTGGCGCGACGGCGGCCATCACCGGTAACGTTGTTACCGAGGGCATCGTCGTTGGCGACTTCCAGACCAGCGCCGGCATCCTGGGCTTCTACATCCAGGACGCGGCCGGCGATGGCGACACGGCTACGTCGGACGGCATCTTTGTCGTCACCGGCGCAACCGACAACACGGTCAGCGCCGGCGACTCGGTCCACGTGACTGCCTATGCCCGCGAGCAGTTCGGCCAGACGACCCTGAACGGCTCCAACGCCAATGACTCCGTCGTGCCTGCGGCCAACATCGTTGACTGTGGCGACGGTAGCGTGACGCCCATTGACGTCACCATGCCCTTCGCTAGCACGACCGACCCGGAGCGCTACGAAGGCATGTTGGTGCGCTTCCCGCAGACGCTGGTCATTGCCGAGTACTTCAACTACGACCAGTTCGGCGAGGTCGTCCTGGCCCTGCCGCTGGCGGGCGAGGATCGGCCGCACACGCCGACCTCTGTTGTGGAGCCGGGCGCGCCGGCCATTGCCCGCGCGGCCGAGAACGCCGTGCGCCGCATCACGCTGGACGACAACCAGGCCGGCTCCAACCCGGCCGTCCTGCGCCACCCGAACGGCAACCCGTTCAGCCTGAGCAACATGTTCCGCGGCGGCGACCAGGTGGCCAACACCACCGGCGTATTGGGTTATGGCTTCAGCCTCTACCGCGTCCATCCCACCGCCCCGGCCGACTACACCGCGGTCAACCCGCGCCCGGCCTCGCCCGACGCGGTCGGCGGCTCGCTGACCGTGGCGGCGATGAACACGCTCAACTTCTTCATCACCCCCGACTACCCCAGCAGCAACCCGCTGGACAACGATTGCGGCCCGTCCCAAAACTTGGAGTGCCGCGGCCATGACTTCGACCAGCCGACCGAGTTCACCCGCCAGCGCGACAAGCTGCTGGAGGCGCTGGCCGGGCTGGACGCCGACGTCATCGGCCTGAACGAGATCGAGAACACGACCGGCGTCGAGCCGCTAGGCGATCCGACCAACGGCATCGTCGCCGGCCTGAACGCCATGCTCGGCGCGGGAACCTACGCCTACATCGACACCGGCGTGATTGGCACGGACGCCATCCGCGTCGGCCTCATCTACAAGCCGGCTGCGGTAACGCCCGTTGGCGCTTACCAGACGCTGGATAGCAGCGATGACCCGCGTTTCGCCAGCAACAATCGCCCGGCCCTGGCCCAGACCTTCGAGGAAGTGGGCACCGGCGCGCGCTTCACTGTGGCCGTCAACCACCTCAAGTCCAAGGGTTCGGCCTGCAGCGGCGATCCCGACATCGGCGACGGCCAAGGTAACTGTAACCAAACCCGTCTGGCGGCGGCCCAGGCCCTGGTCGACTGGTTGGCCACCGACCCGACCGGCAGCGGCGATCCCGACTTCCTGATCATGGGTGACCTCAACTCCTATGCGATGGAAGACCCGATCGACGCCATCAAGCTGGGTGCGGACGACACCGCCAACACCAGTGACGACTACGTCAACCTGATCGCCCAGTACGAGGGCCTCTACGCCTACTCCTACACCTTCGATGGACAGGCGGGCTACCTGGATCACGCTCTGGCCATCAACAGCCTGGCGTCCCAGGTGACGGGCGCGACGGAGTGGCACATCAACTCCGACGAGCCGGACGTGGTCGACTATGACACGACGTTCAAGCCGCCGGCCCAGGAAGCGCTGTACGAGGACAACCCCTACCGCTCCTCTGACCACGACGCGGCGCTCATCGGCCTGAATCTGACCCCGCCGCCGGACACCACCGCGCCGAACACGACGATCACCAACAACCCGACCAACCCGTCGAACAGCAACAGCGCGTTCTTCCAGTACACCAGCAGCGAGGGTGGCAATCAGTTTGAGTGCCAGCTCGACGGCACTGGCTGGACGGATTGCGACGGCAACCAGGTGACCTACGGCGGTCTGACCGACGGCAGCCACACCTTCGAGGTGCGGGCCATCGACGCCGCCAACAACACCGACCCGACCCCGGCCAGCTACACCTGGGTCATCGACACCACTGGCCCGACCGTGACCATCAACCAGGCCGCCGGCCAGGCCGACCCGACCGGCAGCAGCCCGATCAACTTCACCGTTGTCTTTAGCGAACCGGTCACTGGCTTCAATGACGCCGATGTGACCCTGAGCGGCACGGCCGGGGCGACCACGGCCGTTGTGACCGGCAGCGGCACGACCTACAACGTGGCCGTCAGCGGCATGACCGGCAGCGGCACGGTGATCGCCACCATCGCCGCCAACGTGGCTGAGGACGCGCTCGGCAACGACAACGCCGCCTCGACCTCGACCGACAACACCGTCACCTACAACGCGCCGGATACGACCGCGCCGACGGTGACTATCAACCAGGCCGCCGGCCAGGCCGACCCGACCAGCGCCAGCCCAATCAACTTCACCGTCGTCTTCAGCGAACCGGTCACCGGCTTCACTGACGCCGACGTGACCTTGAGCGGCACGGCCGGGGCGACGACGGCTATCGTGACCGGCAGCGGCACGACCTACAACGTGGCCGTCAGCGGCATGACCAATGACGGCACGGTGATCGCCACCGTCGCCGCCAACGTGGCCGAGGACGCGGCCGGCAACGGCAACGCCGCCTCGACCTCGACCGACAACACCGTGACCTACGTCGTGCCCGTCGCCCCGACGGATATCTACGTCAGCACCTCGGCCGCCGGCACTGTCGGCGCGCTCAGCTACGGCAGCGAAGACATCCTGAAGTGGGACGGCAGCGCCTGGTCGGTCTGGTTCGACGGCTCGGACGCCGGCCTGGTCGCCAAGAACGCTCAGCACAACATCAACGCCTTCTACATCCCCGAAGTGGGCGATGAGGTGTTGATCGCCTTCGCCCAGAATGCGCGCGTCGTGCCGGGCATCCCCGGCAAGGTCGACGGCATGGACATCGTCCGCTGGGACGGCAGCGCCTTCTCGCTGGTCTTCGACGGCCAGGACGTGGGCCTGACGCAGTTGACGAATGAGAAGATCGACGGTCTGCACGAGCTGGACCCGGCCCTGGCTCCGGCGGCGGTGAAGGCCGCGGCCGGCGGTTCGTGCGTGGCCTACTACCTGATCAGCCCGGCCGGTAACGGCAAGGTGACCAACTACGACGGCACGCAACTGAAGATCAGCGGCGAGGATGTGCTCGGCTTCTGCGCCACCCAACTGGGCAGCACGACGGCCGGCAAGTGGCACAAGCTGCTGGACGGCAAGGCCGAGGGTGTGAAGCCCAACGCCATCACCAGCATCTCCGCCAGCGACGACGGCCAGACGCTCTACTTCACCACGAACAAGGCGTTCAACGTCGATAGCGCGACGGGCGGCCACTCGATGGTCTATAAGTACGACATGGCTAGCGGCCAGTTCAGCGGCCCCTTCTTCTCGGCTCCGGCCAACGGGCTGACGAAGATGGTCGACGGCCTGCACGTGGACGGCGATCTGCCGTAGCCGGCTAACGCCTGATCCACGCGCTTGAGATAAGATGAAAGAGCGGCGTCCTCCCGACGCCGCTCTTTCTTTGTTACCGGACTGTTACCGCGACTTAAGCTCGCTCTTAAGTGCGCGGGGACAATATACCACCACGGCAAGGATGGTTGTTCCGTCATCATTGGCCGTATATACAAACGAGGTTGTTCTATGTTCCGTTTGGGTCGGTTGACTGCAACCAGATTGCCGCGCGCCGGCAGTCTGGCCCTACTGATGATCCTGTTGGTGGCCGCCTTCGCCGGTGCGCCCCGCCGTGCGGCATTGGCCCAGGCCGAGCCGCAGTTCCAACACCTGATTACGGTCGATGCTGACGGCTTCGCCCGCCAGAACAAGGTCGTCGAGGTGACGTTGAACTTCACGCCGCTCATCGCCGGCGAGGGCGGCTCCGGCGCGCTTGACCCCGACTCCATCCGCGTTCACGAGATTGACGCCAACGACGACGTGATTGACGCCGACGTGCCCTTCCAGTTCGACCGCGCCGGCAACTACCATGCCGCCAACCGGGCGCGGGGCACGCTGGTCTTCCTGATGACCGGCAGCACCGCGGCCAACGAGACGCGCCGCTACCAGGTGCGCTTCGACGTGGCCGGCAGTGGCTTCACCGCGCCGGCCTTCACCGACCTCGTCGGCCTGACCGACAGCGTCGGCCACAAGGGCTATCAGAGCGTGCGCGTCGTTGCCGGCGGCGTGGAGTACTTCTACCACAAGCCGGGCGGCGGTTTCGCCACGCTGCTGGACGCCGACAACAACGACTGGATCAACTGGAACACCACCCCCCAGGGCGCGGGCAACTTCCGCGGTATTCCCAATATGGTTCACCCTAACGACGGCGGCTACTTCCACCCCGGCCGCACCGGCGTCACCACCACCGTCGTCCATGACGGCCCGTTGCGGGCCACCTTCCGCTCCGGCAGCAACAACAACGCCTGGCAGGTGCAGTGGGACATCTTCCCCGACTACGCGCGCATGACTGTGCTGAAGGTCGCCGCCAACTACTGGTTCCTGTATGAAGGCGTGCCCGGCGGCCAGTTGCAGCCCGGCAGCGACCGCCTGACGCGCTCCAACGGCGACAGCATCCCCGCCTCCGGCACGTGGACGACCGACATCACCGGCGACGAGTGGGTTTTCGTCACCGACCAGGGCCTCGACCGCTCGCTCTTTCTCATCCACCACCAGGAAGATACGAAGGTGGACGGCTACTACGCCGACGGCACGGATATGACCATCTTCGGCTTCGGCCGCAACGGCAACCAGCGCCAACTGACCGGCCTGCCGCGCCAGTTCACCCTCGGCTTCGTGGACGAGACGACCGTCAACGCCGTGCGGCCGGTGGTCAACGCGGCCTACAAGCCGCTGGCCATCACCGGGGCCAACGACGACGGCGACGATGAACCCGGCCCCATCTGTGACAGCCAGCCCTACACCATCCTCTTCAGCCCCAAGGTGACGAAGACGGTCAATGGCGTCGTGATGAGCGACGAGGATATTATCAGCTACGACGCCTCGACCTGCGAGGTGGCCACGGTCTTCGACGGCACGGACGCCGGCCTACCCTCGGCGGCCAATCTGGACGCCATCGCCCTGAAGGACGGCATCACCTACTTCAGCCTGCTGGCCCCGACGACCGTGCCGGGCATCGCCGGTAAGGTGGACGACTCCGACGTGGTGGCCTACGACGGGACTGACTTCACGCTCTACTTCGATGGCTCGGCCCACGGCCTGTCGACCAACGCCGAAGACGTGGACGCCATCGCCTTCGATGAGACGGGCAAGCTGCTGTTGAGCACGTTTGGCGGCTTCACGGTACCGGGCATCAGCAAGGGCGGCGACGAAGACTTGGCGCGCTTCGACGCCGGCGTCTGGACGCTGGTCTTCGACGGCTCGCACAACGCCGGGCTGACGGCCGAGGACGTCGTCGGCGCGTCGGTGGCGGCCAACGGCGACATCTACCTGAGCCTGCTGGATAACTTCAACGTCGGCGGCGTCAGCGGCACGGCGGCCGACGTCTTCATCTGCACGCCGGGCAGCCTGGGCGCTCTGAACACCACCTGCACCTATAGCCTCTTCTGGAATGCCACGTCGTTCGGCTTGCCCGCCTTCGACGCGATTGACATCCCCTAAACCTAAAACATCATCGCCGCCAGCGAGCGCGGTTCGGGCCACTCGTCCGAACCGCGCTCCCATCTGGACAGGACTGTTATGAGCAAACGCGCTGCCCTCATTGTCGTCATCACCCTGGCCCTTCTGCTGCCGGCCCTGGCCTGGCAGTCGAGCGAGGCCGCGCCGCCCAACGCCGGCTGGTGGGATGCGGCCTGGGCTTACCGCGCCGCCGTCACCGTCAGCGCCGCCGGCTACGCGCGCGAAGAGAAGGTGGCCGACGTGGCCATCAACTTTACCGACCTGCTCGACCAGGTGGGCGAGGGCAGCCGCTTCGACCCCGATTCGCTGCGTGTGCTGGAGGTGGACGGGACGACGGTCATCGACGACGCCGTGCCCTTCCAGTTCGACCGCGCCGCCAACTACAACCCGTCGAGCAACGCCGCCGGCACGCTGCTCATCCTGTTGACCGGGGCAACGGCCGCCGACGAGACGCGCCACTACGACGTCTACTTCGACGTCATCGGCAGCGACCACGCGGCAGTGGACTTCCCCAACCGCGTCAACGCGACCACCATCACCGACGCCTTCGGCTATGAGACGTTCCGCATCGCCAACGACGACGGTATCTACTACTACCACAAGACGGGCGGCGGCTTCGCCTCGCTGATTGACGTGGATGAAAAGGACTGGATTGGCTGGAACCCCGCTCCCAAGGGCGCGGGCGACTTCCGCGGCGTGCCCAACATGGTTCACCCCAACGACGGCGGCCACTTCCACCCCGGCCGGGCGACGGTCGATAGCGGCTACACCCGGCGCGGCCCGCTGAAGGCCACCATTCGCTCCGTCACGCTCGACACGCTGTGGACGACGCAGTGGGAAATCTATCCCGACTACGCCCGGCTGACGGTGCTGAAGGTGGCTGCCGGCAAGCCTTACTGGTTCCTCTATGAAGGCACGCCCGGCGGCAACCTGGAATTGGCCACCGACCTGGTGGTGCGCTCCGACGGCGCGACCATTACCGCCGGCGAGAGCTGGACGGGCGACTTGCCGGGCGAGGAGTGGGTCACCTTCGCTGACCCGGCGCTCGGACGCTCCTTCTACGCCATCCACCATGAAGAAGACGAGATCATCGACTCCTACACGCCCGACGATCTGGGCCAGATGACCATCCTCGGCTTCGGCCGCAACGGCAACGGCCGCTTCCTGACCGGCACGGGCCGGCAGATGACCATCGGGTTGGTGGACGAGACCGAACTGGAGGCCGTCGCGCCGGTTGTCCACGCGGCCTACAAACCGCTGGCGGCGGCCGTCGGCCCAACGGAGCAGCGCCCGGCCACGCCCACGCCCTCCCCCTCGCCGACCAGCGCGCCGACCGACACGCCCACCCCCACCGCGACACCCACGGCCACGCCGACTGAAACGCCCACGGCGACACCCACGGAAACGCCGACGGCCACGCCAACGGAAACGCCGACCGCGACATTCACCCCGACGGCCACAGCGACCGCCACGGCGACGGCCACCGCCACGGCGACCCACACCCCGACGGCTACGGCCACGGCGACCTACACCCCGACGGCCACGGCCACCGCCACAGCAACAAACACGCCCACGGCCACAGCGACCCGTCGCCCGTTCTATACGTGGTATTTACCCGCCGTTCGCGGGCAATAACCTCCGGTAACGACAGCGCACCGTAAGACACGCTGTAAGCCCTATTACCTATCATCTAAGGTAGGACACCTATATCCGGTGTGCCCGTCTACCTGTCGCCCTTGTAGCGCGGGATGGTATCCCGCGTTCTGCACTGCCCAAGACGCGGGATACCATCCCGCGCTACAAGGGGCGGCCGGTCCGTATTGGAGCAACGAGAGTCGTATTGGGTTCGTGGGTAAGAGAGGTAATGGAGCCATGACAGCTACCACGTATCGTTATTCGCTGTTCGGTATTGGATTCCTTTGTCTGCTGGGGCTGCTGCTCGCCCTGGGGCGCGGCGTGCCGGTCATGGCCGCCGGCGACCGCTACGTAAACCCCGCCGGCAGCGACAGCGGCGACTGCGCCAACGTCGCCACGCCTTGTCTGACCATCGCCTACGCTGTGGCCCAGGCCACCGCCGGCGACACCATTCATCTGGCCGCCGGAACCTACACCGGGCCGGGCAACCAGCACGTCATCATTTCCAAAGCACTGACGCTGGCCGGGGCCGGCGCGGATACTATCCTGACGTACGACCCGTTGACCGAATGGACGCTGGGCGGCCGTCTCGGCATCCTGGAAATCCGCACCAGCGACGTCACCGTCCGCGATCTGACCATTCGCGACGTGCCCATCGAGGACGGCGTCCCCCTGTGGGGAGTGCAAATCTGGAAGAGCGGCAGCACGGTCGCCAACGCCACCTTCGACACGGTGCACTTCCTCAACAACGCCGGCCGCGGCATCGAACTGCACAACGACACGACCATCGTCGATCTGGTGGTGCGCCACAGCCTCTTCGAGGACAACGCCGCCCACGGCATCCGTTCGGCCAGCACGGCGCGCATTGACGGCTTTACCATCACCGACACCATCTTCCGCAACAACGGCCAGAGCGCCTACACCCAGTCGGCCGGCAGCGCCGGCTATCTTTCCGGTCTGCGGATCGATGGCGGTACGTTCGAGGGCAACGCCGTCCACGCCCTGCAACTCGGCAACGTCTACGATGCTATTATCGAGCATTCGACCTTCAGCGGCGGCGGCCGGGGCATCCTTTTCGTCACCGCCGCGGCCGGCGCCGACCCCATCGGCCAGGTAACAATTCGCAACAACGTGCTGACCGACCTGGGCGACGCGGCGATTCTGGTAGACATCACTAACACCGCTCTCGACGCGCCGCTGGTCATCGAGGGCAACAGCGTCAATCAGGCGGTTGACCTCCTGGGCATTGCCGGCGCGACGTTCGACGTTGGCCTGGCCGCCGGGCAGACGCACGCCGCGATCACCGTGGATAACAACGCCATTACCCACAGCGGCGCGCTGGGCGCGGCCACGGCCGCCCATGCCTTGAAGCTGAGCGGTGGGTTGACCAACGTGACCATCACCGACAATCAATTCGATGGCGGCGGCGTCGCCAACAACGGCGGCGAGCCGGCCAATAGCGGCGTCTACCTGGCGTCCAATTCGACCCAGTTCGGGGCCATCGCCGCCGGCGATGCCGTCGAACTCACGACCAACACCATCAGCGGCTTCGTCAACGGCGTCACCGTCTACGACGAGGTCGGCGGCGTGTTCGGCGGGCTGCCGGCGGCCAACGGCCTCGCTCTCGTCCGCAACAGCATCGCCGGCAACAGCGCCTTCGGCGTGCGCTCCGGCCCGGCCAACGCCGCCGCGGCTATCTGCAACTGGTGGGGATCGGCCACTGGGCCGAGCGGCGTCGGCCCCGGCGCGGGCGACGCGGTTAGCAGCCACGTGCTCTTCGCCCCCTGGCTGGCCAGCAGCGATCTGGCCGGCAGTCTGTGCGGCAGCGTCAATGACATCTTCGTCGGCACCAACAGCCACGGCCAGGTCGCCGGCATTCCCTTCACCGACGTGGACGTGATGGCCCTGGATCGGGACACGGGCACGTGGTCGAAGTTCTTCGAGGGTGAGGACGTGAACGTCTCCACCAACCTGACCGGCTTCACCTTCGAGCCGGGCGGCTGTCTGCTGGTGAGCTTTGACGGCAACGAGAAGAAGCTCGGCCTGGGCTTCATCAAGCCCAACGACATTCTGAAGTTCTGCCCGACCTCGTTGGGCGAGACGACCACCGGAACCTGGAGCGTCTATTTCGATGGCTCCGACGTGGGGCTGGCCGCCAAGAGCGAGAATCTGGACGCCCTCGAACTATTGCCCGACGGCCGCTTGTTATTGAGCACCAAGGGTAGCTTCTCCGTCAAGGACGCGGCCAACAATACTCTGGCTGGGCGCGACGAAGACATCCTCGTCTTTGACCCGACGACGCTAGGGGCGAACACGACCGGCACGTTCGCGCTCTATCTGGATGGTTCGGACGTGCCCGGGCTGGTCAAAGAAGACGTAGGCGGCATCTACTACAACCCGCTGAACGGCGACCTGCACATCTCCATCCCCGGCAGCTTCAACGTCGGCGGTGTGGCCGGCAGTTCGAGCGACATCATCATCCTGCGACCCAGCGGCGGTGGTTACGCGGTCTTGCCCTACTGGCACGGCCCGGACGACGGCTGGAGCTACGCCTTGCGCAGTATGCACATCGATCTGCCGTAGGGGTTAAGCCCCTGGCCGTAGGCGCGCGTTGACCGGCGGGACGCGCTTTGGATTGACCGGAGCGCGGCCCGCCGTTTGGCGTTGGGGCCGTTAGCGCCGGGCGACGACGGCCGGCAGGTAGGTCGCCTCGTCGCGCGTGGCCACTTGGCCCGAATCGGGGTCGAGCATCAGCGACGACACGTCCACCGCCTCGAAGTCGTCGCCGGTCAGCCGGTCGAGCTGGTGCAGCACGTCGTTGTTCCAACGCTCATCGGGCGCGCCGGAGACGTACCACGGCGAGCCGTTGTCGGCCAGGATGATGCCGTAGCGCTGCATGGCCCGCAGGATGACCTGTACCTCCGGCGCGAAGCCGCTCAGGTCGAAGTCGGCCCGCAGCCGGAAGCGCTGGCCCATCGGCGGGTAGCGCGTCTCGGTCAGGTCAGAGGCGAAGTGGCGCGCCGGCCAGACGAACGCCCGCTGCGTGTCGGGCGCGGTGAAGCGCAGGGCGTGGCCGATCTCCCCGGCCAGCACCTCGTCGTAGCGCACCAGGCCGGGCAGGATGGGCAGCCCGGCGGCGTCGGCCGAAGTCCAGCCGGCCGGGCGCAGGGCGTGGCTGCGCAGGTCGTAGATAGCCCCCGACCCCGCGTCCCAGCCGCCGTCGTCGCGCGGCCAGGCGTCGTACAACTCATAGAGGCGGCACGTCCCTTCCTGAACGATCAGGATGTGGCGGTCGCCGTCGCTCTGCGGGCCGCCCTCGATGGGCGCGTCGGGTGGGACGGGGTAGGGGCCGGGGTCGCTCTCGTCATCGTAAGTGAAGCTGACCGATACGCCGGGCTGGCCGGCGGGCACGACGACGTAGGGGATGCCGATTGGCCCGCCATCCTCCGGCGGCCAGATGCCGGAGCCGAAGTCGGCGTGGAACTCGGCGTCGCGGCCGATGGCGTCCACGTAATCGTCCGACAGCGGGTGGCGCGGCAGCATGTCAATGGGCGTGTTCCAGATGTTGTCGGGCGGGAAGAGGGGGCAGGGGAGGAGAGCAGGGGAGCGGGGGAGCGGGGGAGCAGGGGAGACGGCCTCCTCGCCCTGTACCAGAGGGCCTCTTGTCCCCTCTCCCTCTGGGAGAGGGTTAGGAGAGGGCCTCTTGTCCCCTCTCCCTGGGAGAGGGCCAGGGAAAGGGTTCTGCGTCCCCTGGCCCTGTGGCAGAGGGCTTTGGCGATTTGGCGATGCACAAGCCAACAGCCCCAGCGCAACGGCCATGAAAGCGGATGCCATTCGCATAGTCAACTCCTTGAAAGCCGTAGTTTGGTTGGCGCGTCGTTGACAGTCAACCGGGAGAGAAAGCCGCTCGTTTCCCAGCCACGTCCAACCCGGTTGACTGGCCCCTACGCCACTCATGGTCGTTTCGCGGCTCGGCCGTTTAGTTTGCTAAAGTTCATAAGCCGCGGGGCTATCCAACAACGGCCCGTCAACGGGCCTTGCTGCGCGCCCGCCGGAAGCCGCATCAAGGCCCGCGCTGCTGCCAAGGCAACACCCCGCTGACGCTCAACTCCTCGCGCAGAAACGACTCGTCGGGCACGGCCGGCCAGTCGTAGACGACGACGCTGCCGGCCAGCTTGTCGTGCCACCCCTGCCGCCGCCGGTCGAACAGCGCCCACAGGAAGCCGACGAACAGGGCCAGCCCGGAGACGTAACTGCCGATCATGCGCAGCACGGCCCGGCCGAACGACAGCCGCCGCCCGTCGCCGCGCACCACGCGCACACCCACCAGCAGCCCGCCGACCGTCTGACCGTTCAGGTTCCAGCCGATGACGCCATAGCTGATGATCATGAGCGTGCCGACGACGCCGGTCACGGCCGCGCCGGTAGCCGCCGGCAGCCCACCGGCGGGGATGAAGCGGCCGAGCAGCGCCTCGACGTTGAACAGGCTCAGCAGGGCGTTGATGAACGTTGTCGCCAGCGACAGAGCGACCATCAGCAGTGAGAGGTCGAGCAGCAGCGCCACCAGACGGCTGGCGAAACCGGCGTAGTGGCCGGCCAGCGTGTGCTCGACGCCGGGCAGAGGGGCCAGCGCCGGGCGGCGGCGCAGATAGTCGGCGCGGAAGGGCGGTGTCTCGCCCAAAGCGGCGCGCTGGGTGCGCCGCGCCAACGACACGTCGAGGCTCACCAGCCGCTCACGAATCTCCTCGATGATCTCCTCGATCAGCCCGGTGCTCTGGCTCTGGACGACCTGCTGCACCAGCACCTGGACGCCCTCGTTCTGCGTCAGGTCGGACACCGACCGCTGCATCAGGCCGCCCAGCGACACCTCGGCCACGGCCCGGCTGCGCGCCTCTTCGCGCCGGCCGGTCGCGGTCCAGCCCTTGACGATGGCCTCGCCGCGCGCCTGGTAGCGCTGGAAGCGGACGCGCACCGGCCGCAACAGGCGGCTGCGGCGCAGGGGACGGCTGGCGCGGTCGAGCGTGCGGCCTAGAGCATCGGTTGTCTCATTCAGCAGACGGCCGCCGCGCCCGGCTGAGGCGCGCGCGTCAGTCAGCAGGCCGACGGCCGTGTGGCGGGCCGTGGTCAGGGGATCGGGCGGGTCCCACTCGGCCGCCGGGCGCAGCACCGACTCCAGCGTGCGCGGCAGCTCGGCCGGCTCGGCGGCGATCTCCAGCCGGGCGGCGACGTTGTCGCTGACGATTAGCGCCCCGCCCAGGGCCAGCTCCGATAGCGTCGGCCGCCGCGGCGCGGGCGGCGGATCGGTCGCAGCAACAGGTTGGTGGCTTTCGTCCATGACAAACAGTCTCCCCTCTCACAAAGATCGGAACCACAGATTTCACAGATTTCACAGATTCGCCTAAAAAATCTGTGGAATCTGTGAAATCTGTGGTTCTCTCTCTTGATCCGATACGGGCGGTTGGGCCAGCCGGGCATAGGCGCGGGCCAGCCAGCCGTTCGACCAGCCCAGCAACTTCGACTCGGCCACGATGCGGCCGATTTCGGTCCGGGTCATCTTGGCTTCGCTGCGCAGGACGTTGGGATTGTTGCGGCTGAGGGCCAGCGTGCGCGCGGCGAAGAGGAACGGCCAGATGAGGGCCAGCCGCAAGCTGTGCTCCGAGCGTGGGAAGGTGGTGATGTAGTTCAGGCCGCTGGCCAGGTGGCGGTCGGCCTTGTCGGCCAGCAGGGCGACGACGGCCAGCGCTTGCGGTTCGCTCGCCGGCTCCAGCAGCGTCGCCCGCGTCAGGCCCATCCTGGACAGGTAAGTTTGGGGCACGAACACCCAGCCGCGCTCATAGTCCTTGCGAATGCCGCGGACGACGTTGACCGTTTGCAGCGCCAGACCGCACTCGCGCGACAGGGGCATGAGCATCTCGCGCCGATCCATGATCGCCGGCGAATAGAGGGCGAACAGGTCGGTCACCAGATAGCCGACGCGGCCGGCGACTTCGTGCATGTAGTCGTCGAGGGCGGCCTCGTCCTCAACATACGGGCCGTGCTGTTGCCAGCGGGCCATGCCGCACGTCGTGGCGTGGACGTGAGCCACGATCGGCGCCTGGAAAGGCGCGGGCAGGGCGCGCAACCAGTCGAGCACCTGCGTCGTCTCGCGGATGACTTCCACTTCCGGGTCGGTGGCGTCCAGATCATCCACGCGACGGGCCAGCCGCTCGGCCGGAATGCGCCCCTCCAGCACGGCCGCCCACTCCTCCAGCAGAGCGATCTTGCGCTCCGGCGGCATGGCCTCGTGGTCTTCGATGCCGTCGGCGATGCGAAACATCAGGTAGGCGACGGAGACGGCGTCGCGCAACAGCGGCGGCAACTGTTCAATCGACAGCGCGAACGTCCGGCTGACCTGCCTGACCATGATATCGCGTTTCTGCATACGGCTTTTCCTCAGAAGAAACCACAGATTTCGCAGATTACACAGATTTATTCAGAGAGAAATCTGCGTAATCTGTGGTTTCTTTCTCTTACAATCTTCGCCCGGAGCGCCAGATGGACCACAGCAGCCAGAGCGTCAGCACCATGACCGCGGCGAAACCGAGCACGGTGATCCACGTCAGCAGCCCCCACGGCCAGGTCAAATCGAGGCTGGGCAGCAGCAGGGCCAGGCCGATGGTCAGCGAGCCGAGCAGGATGGCCTGGATGACGCGGTTGGCGACGGTGTTGACCTGACGAGCCAGCCTGTCGGTAGCCGGATCGACGATGCGCAACTCCAGTTGGCCGCGCTCGATGCGGCTTAGCAGCCGGCCGGTCTGGTTGGGCAGGTCGTTGATGAAGCCCGCCCAGCCGCCCAGGCTGCGCAGTGCATCCGGTCCCCAGCTAGTCGGCAGCGCCAGTTGAATCAGAAAGCGGCGCACGTAAGGGCCGGACACGTCGAATACGTCGAAGTCCGGCGCGACCTGCTTGCCGACGCCCTCCATGACGACCAACGTCTTGATGAGCAGCCAGTAGTCGCTGGGCACGCGCAGGCGGTACTCGTAGATGATGGGCTGGATTTCGGCCAGTAGCTCGCTGGCCGAGATGTCCTTGAGAGGCAACCCCTTGTAGCGCCGCAGCAGCCGCCGCAGATCGCGCTCCAGGCCGATCTCGTCCACGGTCGGGTCGGCGATGCCCATGCGGATGAGCTGGCTGACGGCCGAGGGCGCGTCGAACTGGATGATGGCGATGTAGAGGCGGATGAGGTTGGCCTTGTCGCGCTCGTCCAGAAAGCCGACCGTGCCGAAGTCGATCAGGCCGATGACTTCGCCGGGCAGGATGAGCATGTTGCCGGGGTGGGGGTCGGCGTGGAAGAAGCCGTCGTCCAGCACTTCCTTGATGATGAGGCGCGAGGCGTGCATGGCGATGCGGTGGCGGTCGAGGCCGGCGGCGTCGAGGGCGGCCAGATCGTCGATCTTGATGCCGCGCAGCCGCTCCTGCACCATCAGGCGGCGCGTCGTAAGTTCCCAGTAGACGCGCGGCACGTAGATGTACTCTTCGTCCGCGAAGTTCTCGCGGAAGCGGTCGGCGTTGCGCCCCTCGCGGCGATAGTCCAGCTCTTCGCGCAGGGCGTTGGCGAACTCTTCGGCCATCTCCACCGGGTCGAAGGGCATGAAGCCGGGCAGCCGCTCGCGCACCAGGTGGGCGATGTCGCTGAGGATGTGGAGGTCGGTGTCGATCAGGCGCTCGACGCCCGGCCGCTGCACCTTGACCACCACGTGCGTGCCGTCGGGCAGCAGCGCCGGGTAGACCTGGGCCAGCGAGGCCGAGGCGATGGGCGTGGGGTCGAAGGCGGCGAAGATCTCCGGCAGCGGCCGGCCCAACTCAGCCTCGATCAGCGGTAGGATCGTCTCCCACGGGTCGGGCGGCACGTTGTCCTGCAAGTTGTTCAACTCGGCCAGCACCGCCGGCGGCAGGATTTCCGGCCGCGTGCTGGCGATCTGGCCCAGCTTGATGAACGTCGGGCCAAGCTCCTCCAGCGCCAGCCGCAGGCGCACCGCCGGGGGCACGCGCTCCGACTCCTCGACGCCGCGCCGCAGCAACCGGCGCGGGATGTTGAGCCGGTCGGCCAGCCCCAGTTGGGCCAGCACCGCGCCAAAGCCGTGGCGAGCCATCACCTCGGCGATGCGGCGATAGCGCGCCAGATGGCGCGGGCGCAGGCGGAACAGGATCGAGTCTCTGAGCAACGGACAGCCTCGTGCAATCTCGGGACGGCATGAATGATAGCCTACCCGATGGGCAGACACCACCGGTGGGCCAATGTAGGGCGATTTGGTAAATCGCCCGCCCTACGACGGCGAAGAGGTGGGTTGCCAACCCGCCCTACAAACCTTCGAAGACGATGCCCTGAGCCAGCGGCAGATCCTTGCTCCAGTTGATGGTGTTCGTCTGCCGGCGCATATAGGCCTTCCAGGCGTCGGAGCCGGACTCGCGGCCGCCGCCCGTCTCCTTCTCGCCGCCGAACGCGCCGCCGATCTCCGCCCCCGACGTGCCGATGTTGACGTTGGCGATGCCGCAGTCGGAACCGGTGGCCGCCAGGAACGCCTCGGCGGTGCGGACGCTGTCGGTGAAGATGGCGCTGGAGAGGCCCTGCGGCACGTCGTTGTGCAGGCGAATGGCCTCGTCGAGGGTGTCGTATTCGAGGACGTAGAGGATGGGCGCGAACGTCTCGCGGCGGACGACGGCCGTCTGGGCCGGCATACGGATGAGCGTCGGCTCCACGAACTGCGGGCCGACGTCGGGCCGCGCCTGGCCGCCGAAGAGCACCTCGCCGCCGTCGGCCACGGCCTGGGCCACGGCCGCGGCCATGCCGCCCACGGCCGCGTCCGTCACCAGCGGCCCCAGCAGCGTGCCCGCGGCCAGCGGGTCGCCGGGGCGAATCTGGGCGTAGGCGCGAGTCAGGCGGGCAATGAGTTCGCCGGCCACCGGGCGCTCGACAATGATGCGCCGCGTGGAGGTGCAGCGCTGCCCGGCCGTGCCCACCGCGCCGAAGACGATGGCCCGCGTCGCCAGGTCGAGGTCGGCGTCGGCGGCGACGACGATGGCGTTGTTGCCGCCCAGTTCCAGGATGGTGCGGCCGAGGCGGGCGGCCACGGCCTGAGCCACGGCCCGCCCGGTGGCCGTGGAGCCGGTGAAGGAGATGAGCGGCAGCCGCTCGTCGGCCACCAGTTGGCGGCCCACGTCCGGGCCACCCACGGCCAGGGTGAAGACGCCGCTCAGCCCGTGGTCGGCCATGACGCGATTGGCGATGTGTTGCATGGCCACGGCCGTCAGCGGCGTCAGCTCCGACGGCTTCCAGACGACGGTGTCGCCGCAGACGGCAGCGATGGCTGCGTTCCACGACCAGACGGCGATGGGGAAGTTGAAGGCGGTGATGACGCCGATGGGGCCGAGGGGGTGCCACTGCTCGGCCATGCGGTGGCCCGGCCGCTCGCTGGGCATGGTCAGCCCGTAGAGCTGGCGCGACAGGCCGACGGCGAAGTCGCAGATGTCGATCATCTCCTGCACTTCGCCGATGCCCTCGGCGCGAATCTTGCCCATCTCCAGGGTGATGAGTTCGCCCAGCGGCTCCAGCGATTCGCGCACGGCCGCGCCCAGATCGCGCACGACCAGGCCGCGGCGCGGCGCGGGCAGTTGCCGCCACGCCTCGAAGCCGGCCCGCGCGGCAGCGATGACCTTTTCGACCGCCTCTGGCGTAGCCGGGACGACTTGCGCCAGCGGTTCGGCCGTCGTCGGGTTGAGCGAGACGAGCGGCGGCGCGCCGCTGTCGAGCCAGCCGTCGGGGCCGGTGCAGACGCCGGGGTTGACTGATCGGATGTTGAGGCGTTCGAGAAGGGATTGGGTGTTCATAGTTATCCTGTTAATATAGGCGTGCGTAGGGGCGGGACAATCGGCGCAAAACACCTTGTTCAAGGGAGGTGGGGGGGGGTTGGTTGGCCCGGTTTGGGGGAATGGTGTCCCTGCCGCTGCATGACGCGGGATACCACCCCCGCAGGGGGAGACAATGCGGCATCTACAACGTTCTGCAAGACAAATGGGGGGGGGGCCCTGGCCCCTGCCCCCGCGGAGGGGTGCAAGCGAATAACGCAACAATTTGCCGTTGTTGATTCCTGAGGCAATTATAGGGAGTGGGCCGCAGCCCGCCAAAACGCATGACAACACCACTCCTGCCCGCCATCCGCGATTGGGCCGACTGGTCGGCCATCTTCACCGATGCCGACCTGTGGCGGCCGGCCATCGCGCGGCTGTGGACGGAAGAGCCATCGTTGGCGGCGCGCACCGGCGTGGCCCGCGTGGCCTCGCTGACCGCCGGCTTCCCCGGCACGTGTGCCGTGTTCATCGTCAACGAGGCGGCGGTCATCAAGCTCTTCCCGCCCATGGTGGCCGGCGACTTCGCGCGCGAGCGGGCCGTCTATCGGCTGCTGCAAGGTCGCCTGCCGGAGATGCCGCGCTTGCTGGCCGATGGCGTGCTGCGCGACCGGATCGACTGGCCCTATCTGGTGACTTCGTTCCTGCCCGGCGCGGCCTGGCGCGACGCGCGGGCGGCCATGCCCCGCAAGCAGCAGTTGGCCGTCGCCCACACGCTGGGCGAGCGCGTCCGGTGCGTCCACGACACACCCATCCGGCCCGGCCTCGGCTGGCCGCCGGTGGACGCCTGGCCGCGCCTCGTGGCCACGCGCCTGGCCGAAGCCCCGGCGGCGTTGCGGGCTATGCTGCCCGAACGGGTCGCATCCGAGGCCGAGGCGCTGCTGCCGGAGACGGATTGGTTCGCCAGCGAGCCGCGGCTGCTGCACGCCGACCTGACTCAGGATCACGCGCTGGTATCGCGCCAGGGCGACGAGTGGCGGTTGACGGGGCTGATCGACTGGGCCGACGCGGAGGTGGGCGACCCGACCTACGAATGGGTGGCGCTCTTCTTCGGCTTCTGTGGGCAAGACGCGGCGCTCTTGCGCGCCTTTCTGACCGGCTATGATCCCGATGGCGCGGCCGGGTTGCCCGACCGCCGCCGGCTGCTGGCCTGCACCCTACTCCACCGCTTCGGCGCGCACATCATCGCCGGCGTCCTGCCCGACGACGCCCGGCGCGAGCTGTCCGGCCTCGATGAGCTGGCCGGGCGGCTCTTCCCCGGCTTCGACGGCTGACGCAGTGGGGCGGGTCAGGTCAGTGCGGCTGCGGTGGACGACGTAGATGCCGGCCAGCACCGCCGCCCCGCCAATGATCTGCACCGCCGAGAGCTGTTCGCCCAGGATGGGCACGGCCAGCAGCCCGGTCAGCACCGGCTGGAGCAGCAGTGTGGGCGAGACGAGCGACGCCGGCAGATAGCCCAGAGCGTAGGCCACAGCCATTTGCCCGCCCACCTGGACGAACAGACCCAGGGCGATGAGGTAGAGGTAGGCGCGCGGCGAGTAGCCGGTCAGCGGCTGGCCCAGGACGCGGGCGATGAGGGCCAGGGCCACGGCCGAGCCGGCGGCCGACAGCCAGAACGAGGTCAGCGTGTTGAGCCGCTGCCGGCTGCGCTGGACGACAAGGAAGTAGCCGCCGTAGAACATGCCCGACAGGATGCCAAAGAAGGTGCCCAGGCCGACGTCGTTGAGCGCGTCCACCCCTAGAATGACCGCCGCGCCGCCGATGGCCACCGCCAGCCCGACCCAGAAGAGGCGGCCCGGCCGTTCGCCGAAAAACAACATCGCCCCCAGGCCGACCCAGATGGGCGCGGTGTTGCCCATCAGCGTCGGGTTCGTCGCCCCGCTGATGAGGATGCCGGTGTTCCAGAAGAACAGGTCGCCGGCGAAGAACAGCCCGGCCAGGATGGCGATGAGCGTCTCGCGGCGGGCGGGGCGGCCGTCGCGGGCAATGCCGCGGCCGAAGGGCACGACGAGCAAGGCCGTGGCCACGCCCATGCGGTAGAAGCCGGCCACCGCCCCCGGCGCGCCGGCCAAACTGACGAAGATGCCGGAGAAGGCCATGCCCAACAGCCCCAGCAGCAGGACGACGTAGGCGCGGGTGTGGGCCGGGGGACGGCCGGGCGGGCGGGCGGGGGTGTGTTCCATAGCGGTCTCCGTTAGGACAAACGGCGCGGGGCCGGGATTGGACTTATACCGCAGGCGGGTGCGACGGGCAACCGGTAGGTATAGAATTCAACGCCAAGGCGCAAAGACGCAGAGACGCCAGGGGAATATGATTTCAACGAATGTCCATCGGATGCTTGGTGCAAGCTGTTATAATGTGCATCGAGCAAAGCAATCTGGGTAATCTGCGAAATCTGTGGTTACTCTCTTAGTGAGGGAGACGATGGGCGAACTACTGAAGGGCAAAGTAGCCGTAGTGACCGGGGCCAGCCGGGGCATCGGCGAGGCCACGGCGCTGACGCTGGCTCAGGCCGGGGCCGACGTGGTGGTGACGGCGCGAACGGGGGACGAGTTGGCTGCGCTGGCCGAGCGGCTGGCGCGGATGGACGTGGCGGCGCTGCCGGTGGCCGCCGACCTGACCCGCGAAGAGGACGTGGCCCGGCTGCGCGAGGCGACGCTGGCGCGCTTCGGCCGGGCCGACATCCTGGTCAACAACGCCGGCGTCGGCAAGTATGGGCCGCTCAGTGCTCTATCGGCGGCCGACTACGACTGGATGATGAACACCAACATGCGCAGCAGCTTCCTGTGCACCTCGGCCTTCCTGCCGGGGATGCTGGAGCGGCGGCAGGGCTGGGTGGTCTTCGTCTCGTCCGTGGCCGGGCTGAAGGGGCTGCCCAACGAAAGCGTCTACTGCGCCACCAAGTTCGCCCAGATGGGCTTCGCCCAGGCGCTCGACTACGAGACGCGCGAGCAGGGGGTCAAGGTCAGCGTCGTCGCCCCCGGCGGCGTGGGCACGCACTTCGCCTTTGGCACCGGTCGCACGCCCGGCGACCCGTCGCTCGAGGCGATGATGGACGCCAAGGACGTGGCCGAGGCCGTCCTCTTCGCCGTGACCCAGCCGCCGAAGGTGCGCGTGTTCCTGATTGGGATGCGGCCGATGTCGGAGCCACTTTAGGCCGACCGCCGACGGCTGACGGCCGACCGCCGCAAGAAGGAAGTGCGCGGGTGGTTGGCTCCTCAGGTTTCTGGCTGCGGTCGGCGGTCGGTGGTCGGCGGTCATAACAGGAGTAGCGACCATGCAACAACTATTCAGCGACATGCAGGAGCGATTCGAGACGTTGTACAGGGCCATCGAGGCGGCCGTGGCCGATTTGCCGGCCGAGGCGCTGGACTGGAAGCCGGCGCCGGACATGAACTCGGTCACCGTGCTGCTGACCCACACCGCCGGGGCGCTGCGCTACTGGGTGGGCGACGTGGCCGGCGGCCGGCCGTCGGGGCGGGTGCGGGCGGCGGAGTTCGAGACGCGCGACGTGGACGCGGCCGAACTGATGGGGCGGCTGCGGGCGGCGGTCGATTTCGCCGGTGAGGTGCTGGGCGAGTTGGACCCGGCCGGCCTGGGCGAGACGCGCACAATGGGCCAGAAGGACGAAACCCATAGCGTCGGCTGGGCGCTGCTCCACGCCCTGGAGCACACGGGCATCCACACCGGCCATATCCAGATGACGCGCCAACTGTGGGACCAGCGGAATGAGTAGAAGTAGAGAAGAGAGAAGAGGAACGGAGCGTCCCTCTGCGTTTCTCCGCGTTCCTCTTGACTGGAGAGCGTATGTCAACTAACGACGCGGCGCGGCGGGCGTGGGAGGCGAACGCGGCCCATTGGGACGACTACATGGGCGCGGCGGGCAACGACTTTGTCAATTTACTCGTCTGGCCGGGGACGGCACGGCTGCTCGACGCGCGGCCGGGCGAGCGCGTGCTTGATGTGGCCTGCGGCAACGGGCTGTATGCGCTGCGGCTGGCTGAGTTGGGCGCGCGGGTGACGGCGTTCGACTTCGCCGCGCCGCTCATCGCCCGCGCCCGCGCCCGTTCGGCGGCCCAGGCCGGGCGCATCGCCTACCACGTTGTGGACGCGACCGACCTGGCCGCGCTGCTGGCGCTGGGCGAAGGGCAACACGACGCGGCGCTGTGCAACATGGCCCTGTTCGACATGGCCGATATCGCCCCGCTGGCCGCCGGGCTGGCGCGGCTGCTGCGGCCGGGCGGGCGCTTCGTCTTTTCGGTCATGCACCCCTGCTTCAACGGACTGCACGCCACGCACGTGGCCGAGGGGTACGACGACGGCCGGCGCTTCACGACGCGCTATGGCCTGCGCCTGTCGCGCTACCTGACGCCGTTCACGGCCGAGGGCATCGCCATCCGCGGCCAGCCGGAGCCGCAGCCGTACTTCCACCGGCCGTTGGGCGACTTGCTCATGCCGTTCCTGAGCGCCGGCTTTGTCCTCGACGCGCTGGAGGAGGCCGCCTTCCCGCCCGGCCACCAGCCGGAGAAGCAGACGTCATGGAGCGGCAACTATAGCGAGTTCCCGCCGGTGTTGATTGCGCGACTGAGGCGGTAGAAATGGAAGAGGAGAGGGACGCGGAGAGACGCGGAGGGGCGCAGAGGGACGCAGAGGAAGAAAATCTCCTCGTCGGCCTCGCGTTTCTCAGCGTTCCTCTTTCTGAGGAACAACTATCAACGAATGAGATGGAGTGAAACGATGACGGAACAGATCAGCAAGACGGAGTTGATGGATCGGATCGCGGCCGGCTATGAGGCCCTTGAACAAACGGTGGCCGGGCTGGATGGGCTACAGCTGGAACATCCCGGCCCGGAGGGTTGGGCGATCAAGGATCACCTGTTTCACCTGGCGGCCTGGGAGCGGGGGATCGCCTGGCTGCTCACCCGCCGTTCGCGGTTCCAAGGGATGGAGATCACGCCGGAAGAGTGGTATAATCTGACAATGGATCAGGTCAACGATCTGGTCTACCAGCGCAATCGTGAGCGGCCGGCGACCGAGGCGTTAGCTGCTCTCCGCGAGGCTCATCAGACTATGCTTGATGCGCTGGCCCCGCTGAGCGATGCCGATTTGCAGCGTCCTTACGCGGAGTATGGGGAAGGCGGGGGACGTTCGGCCGATCGGCCCATTATCGGCTGGATCATCGGTGACACCTACGAGCATTACGAGGAGCATCTGGGGTATCTGCGGGCCATCCTCGCCGCGTAGCGCCCACCACCGCAGCCGGGGGAGAGTTGTTCGTGACCACGCCATCATCCGTTGCCCGGAAGTCCAACCGCGGCGCGACGGCCGGTTCGCCGGCCCGGGCGCGCTTGCGCAACCGAAGTGCTCTGGCTGTCCTGTCACTTCTGGCTCTGTTCGCCGCCATCATCTGGCTGAGCCTGTCTTCGCTGAGCGCCGTGCCCGAAGTGGTGCCGGCCGAGGCGTCGCCGCTGGTGTTCTCCGCCGAGCGGGCCATGGTTCCCTTGCGCGTGCTGGCCGCGGAACCTCATCCCGTCGGCTCTGCGGCCAACGCCGCCGTCCGAGACTATCTGCTGACCGAGATCGCCGCCCTGGGATTGTCACCGGCGATCCAGTCAAGCCATGTGTTCCGCCACACACCTGGCTTCCCGGAAACGCACGTAATGGCGGTCGAGAACGTCCTGGTGCGCGTGCCCGGCGCCGACCCCGGCGGCAAGGCGCTGCTCGTCTCCGGCCACTACGACTCCGTCTCCAGCTCGAGCGGGGCCAGCGATTGCGCCATGTGCACGGCTACCGTGCTGGAGACGCTAAGGGCCGTGGTCGCCGCGGCCGGCGCCGGCCAGCCGTTGCGCAATGATGTCATCTTCCTGTTCACCGACGCCGAGGAGATCGGCGTGGCCGGGGCAACCGGCTTCATGCGCGATCACCCCTGGGCGGCCGACGTGGGTCTGTCGCTCGTCTTCGAAGGGCTGGGCAGCGACGGCGCGCCGTTGCTCTACATCAGTGGTCCCGACTCCGGGGCGATCACTGGTGAGGCGCTGGCCGCATTGGGTGAGGGTACACGCTATCCCCTGGCCAGTTCATTCCTCAATGACTTCATGTGGACGGTGGCCGGCAACACCGGCTCCGACCTCGACGCCTTTGTCGAGGGCGCGCCGGGGCTGGCCTTCATCTACCTGTCGCTGGAAACGGTGGCCAACTACCACTCCACGGCTGACAGCACCGGCGTGCTCGACCCGCGCAGCCTGCAAGGGATGGGCGACTTCGCCCTGGCGATGACCCGCCACTTTGGCGACAGACCACTCGACAATCTCCCCCAGGAACCGAATCTGGTCATCTTCCCCCTTGCGCCGGGGATCGTGGCTCGCTATTCGAGCCGGCTGGCGCTGCCGCTGGCGGTCGTGGCCGCCGTGTTGCTGCTGGCGTGGCTTGTCGTCGGCCTGCGGCGCGGGCAGATGTCGGGTCGGGCGCTGCTGGCGGCGTTTGCCGCCTGGCTGCCGATCCTGATCACCGCCATCTTGACGGTTTCGCTCGTGTGGTGGCTGGTGCGCCTGCTGTCGCCCGGTTTGCACAACTTCACCGCCGGTGGCTGGTGGGGCTCCGGGTTCTATCTGGCCGCCGCGCTGGGTTTGGGGTTGGCTGTGGCCGCCGCCTGGCGGGCTGTCCTGCGCCGGTTCACGGCGCTGGAACTGCTGGGTGGTTGGCTGGTGTGGTGGGCGTTGCTGGCGTTGCTGACGGCCGTGGCCCTGCCCGGCCTGAGCTACCTCTTCGTCTGGCCGCTGCTCATCGGTGCTCTCGCGGGGCTGCTGGTGGCGCTGCTGCCCGGCAGCGAGTGGCGGCGCGCGCTGCCGCCGGTGGCCGCGGCGGCCGTGGCTCTGCTCGTGACCGCGCCGGCGGCATCATGGCTATGGGTTTACACCGGCCGGGCCGAAGCGATGATGGGCTTGCCGATGGCCGCGCTGCCGGTGGTGTTCTGTCTGCCGGCGTTGATGATCGCGCTGCTGGCGGTTGAGAGCATGGCCGGATCGGCGCGGCGGCCGGCCGCCTGGCGCCGTTGGGGCTTGGTGGCCCTGGCCCTTGCGGTGCTGTCGCTGACTCTGTTCGCCGCTCCCGCGCTCAGCCGCCCTTCGACCGAGCGCCCGTGGTTCAACACCGTCGTTTATGACCTGCACCCCGGTCAGAACGAGGCCCATTGGGTGACGTTCAACGACTCCCGCGCCGGGCGCGGCGTCCGGCAGCAGCTCGACGCGTGGACGAGCCAGTTCTTCGCCGCCGGAGCAGAGGCGACGACGTTCGACCCGTGGTTGCTGACGCGCAGCGAAACGCCCTATCCGGCATTGCGCGCGGCCGCGCCCGTCTTGGCCCTGCCGCACACCACTATCGCCGCCGCAGGGCCGGCCGAAGCCACGCGGCTGGTCGTGTCCCGGCCGCCCGAGGCGGGGTTGACGCGGTTGGTGCTAAGGTCTTCCGCGCCGCTGTCGGGCATCACCTTCGACGGAAGGGCGCTCGATCTCGGCGGGATGCAGCCGACGGAGTACACCTTCCTGGTGATTGGCCGCGCCGATGAGGTGGCGCTCGACCTGACCACGACCGGCCCCGGCACGCTGTCGATCGATGTGCTCGACCGGTTGACGACGGATGTGATGAGCGTTGCCGAGCGGACCGGGCTGGCGATCAGGCCGCGCCCGGCGTGGATGGCGACCGCGCCCGCGTCGGACACGGGTGACCGCGCACTAGTGACCACGACGTTCCAGCGTTGACGGGCCAGAAGCCCGCGCTGTGGGCGCCCGGCCAGGACGCAAAGAAACGCCAAGCTAAAGAGTATTCTTGGCGGTCTTTGCGTCTGGACCCTGTCACTTGTGGTCATTTCCCCCAATCCCGCTAAACTCCCGCCCACAAATGTGACCGACAAGGGCGATATAGAGCGCTCCACGTGCGCCTCTGAACTCGTCACTCGTCACTCGTAACTCGTCACTACACAGGAGGTAATCATGGCCCTGGCGATTCCCAGCTTATTGCTGAAGCAGTTGCACACCTTCGGCAGTTTGCGCAACACCGACGACGGCGTCCAGTTCTCGGTCAAAAACCGGCTCAGCGACGCCACCTTCACCGGCCTGACCGGCCTCAAGTTTGACGGCTACGAGGTTCCGGCCGACTCCATCTTTGTCCGCCTGGAGGACGGCACGACGCTGACCCCGGGGCAGTTGGCCACCCAGCCGATCGATTTCCCGCTGCGCCGGACGCTGGAGATCGTCGCCGCCATCGACCCGCTGCCCATCGGCAAACACGAGATCGAGGTGCGCTTCGAGTCGCAGCAGTTCGGCAAGCTGAAGCTGAAGGTCGATGACGCCATCACCGAGGAGCGGCCGAAGACCATCCACATCCCCCGCGACAAGACCGACGACTACAGCGACAGCGCCATCAAGGCCCGCCAGCGCTTCGTAGAGGAGCAGACCGGGGCCAAGCTGGAGCACACGGCGCACTACTCCTTCGACCCCCACATGGTGGCCGGCAACGCCGAGCACTTCACCGGCGTGGCCCAGATTCCGCTCGGTTTCGCCGGGCCGATCACCATCAACGGCGAGCACGCCCAGGGCGACTTCTTCGTCCCGATGGCCACGACGGAAGGCACGCTCATCGCCAGCTACAACCGGGGGATGAAGATCCTCAATCTGTCCGGCGGCGTCACCTGCACGGTCATCGGCGACTCGATGCAGCGCGCGCCGGTGTTCGTCTTCGACAACGCCCGCGAGGCCAGCCGCTTTGTGCGCTGGGTGGAGGCCAACATGGCCGACGTCCGCGAGCAGGCCGAGGCGACCTCCAGCGTGGCCAAGCTGCAGTACATCGACTACTACCTGGCCAGCAAGCTGGCCTATCTGCGCTTCAACTTCAGCACCGGCGACGCCGCCGGGCAGAACATGGTCGGCCGGGCGACCTTCGCCGCCTGTAGCTGGATTCTCGACCACTACCCCAACGTGCGCCACTTCTACCTGGAGTCGAACCTGGCCACGGACAAGAAGGCGTCACAGGTCAACGTCATGCGCACGCGCGGCAAGCGGGTGGTGGCCGAGGCGACGATCAAGCGCGACGTGCTCATCCAGCACATGCGCGTGGAGCCGGAGAACCTGTTCTACCACGCCGGCATCGCCAACGTCGGCTCCATCCTCAGCGGGGCCAACAACAACGGCGCGCACTCGGCCAACGGCATCACGGCCATATTCATCGCCACCGGGCAGGACGTGGCCAACGTGTCAGAGTCGTCGGCGGGCATCATCTACTCGGAGTTGACGCCGGAGAAGGATCTGTACCTGTCGTTCACCATCCCGTCGCTGATCATCGCCACCTACGGCGGCGGCACGGGGCTGGCCACGCAGCAGGAGTGCCTGCGCGTGCTGGGCTGCGTGGGCAAGGGCAAGGTCAACAAGCTGGCCGAGATCATCGCCGGGGTGGTGCTGGCCGGGGAAATCTCGCTGGGGGCGGCCATCTCTTCGTCGGACTGGGTTAGCAGTCATGAGAAGTATGGGCGGAATCGGTAAGTAGGCGGCGGGGGTGACGCACTTTCTGGAGTGCGTCGCACCTTCTTGATACCTGCATGGCTAACGAGATCCTCTCCTACCTTAACATGTGCCAGCGTGAGGGTCTCAGCCTCCAGCGCGGTATGAACTTCCGCGCTGGTGGCGACTACTCGATAATCCTCATGTCGCGCCGCGCTAACGCGCCCTATCGCGACCGCATCGAAGATGACGGCGCGACATTGGTGTATGAAGGACACGATGAACCGGCGCGGGCTGGTCAGGCCGATCCTAAATTTATGGATCAGCCGCGTGCTTCCTTTCGCGGAACCTTGACCGAAAACGGCAGGTTTGAAGAAGCCGTGCGGCGCTATAAGGCGAACCAATCGCCGCCGGCGCGCGTGCGCGTCTATGAAAAGATACGCGACGGTATCTGGTCATATAACGGCCTCTTCCACCTGGTCGATTCGTGGGTCGAAAGCGATGGTCGACGCAATGTATTCAAGTTCAAACTAGTTGCGGCGGTGGACGACTCGCTTGAGGATGATAAGGGCACTGACGACTTGGATAACTCTCGCGTCATCCCCTCCAGCGTCAAGCTAGAGGTTTGGAAACGCGATGGTGGTCGTTGCGTCCAATGCGGCGCGACCAATAATCTCCACTTTGACCACATCATCCCCTACGCACGGGGCGGGACGTCTCTTCGCGCCGACAATATCCAGCTACTCTGCGCGCGCCAAACCAGCCAGGCGGAGTAGCCGTCCAGAGATGCGCCTTGATTATCCGTCCGCATCTCAGGATGAGGACTCCACGCTCTTTCACTAAGGTCGCTTGCGCCCACGAGCGGGGTTTCCGGCCGGAGTTGGTGGCCTTCGACAGTAGGTGTGTCGTATTACGAGGCTAAAGCTCGCATCATCCGTGACGCTATTCGCGCTTACTTGGCTCAACCGCGCTATTCACTTCTTTCAACTGCGCAAGCCCTATCATTAAGCAAAAAAGCCGGCGCGCCCCACACACCAGGACCCGCCGGCCATCGCCGCCTCGCGCGGCACTGCTTAGCCTGACCCATTCTACTGTTTCTTCTGCTTTTTCTGCTCCTGCTTTTCCTTGATGCTCTTCTTCGGCTTGTTCTTGTCGGTTCCCTTTTTCTTGTCACCACTCTTGGGCATGATGTTTCTCCTACTTGGATTCGTGTTTCCGGTCGCGGCCCGTGGCCCAGATGTGTGCCGGGCTGGCCGTGACCTCGCGGCAAAGCCGCGGCTACACGGCTATTATAATGGCAGAGCCGTTAAATGGAATGTATCCAACTTTACAAAACGGTGGTCGAAGGCTTTCTTCATTCGTCGTTCATCATTCTTCATGCGTGATTTCCTTCCAGGCTGCCAGCACGTGGCGCTCCTCCGTCAACGTCCCCCCAATCGACATCCGCAGTGTGTAACGACCATCCAGCACGGTGTGGGTCAGATACAGCTTGCCGGAGGCGTTCAGCCGCTCCAGTAGCGCCCGGTTGGCCTCGTCGCCCCCTTCGCGCAGGCGGAAGCAGACCAGGTTGAGCGGCGCGGGCGCGGCCAGTTCGAACGCCGGGTCGGCCGCCACCCACGCGGCGAACTGCTGCCCCAGCCGCACGTGCTCGCGCACGTGGGCGCGCAACCCCTCCACGCCGTAGTGGCGGATGACAAACCACAGCTTTAGCGCCCGGAAGCGGCGGCCGAGTTGTACGTGCCAGTCGCGGTAGTCGATGACCGCCCCGGCGGCCGTGGCCGCGTTCTTCAGGTACTCCGGCAGGATGCTCAGGGCGCGAATCAGCGCCGCCCGGTCGGCCACCCACAGGCAGTCGCAGTCGAAGTTGGTGAACATCCACTTGTGGGGGTTGAAGGCGTAGCTGTCGGCCAGCTCCAGCCCGTCCTGGATGTGGCGGAACTCCGGGCACAGGGCGGCCGTGCCGGCCATGGCCCCGTCCACGTGGAGCCAGACGCCGAACTCGCGGCACACCTCGCCGATGGCCCGGATGGGATCGAGGGCGGTCGATGACGTTGTGCCGATAGTAGCCACGACGAAGAAGGGCAACAGCCCGGCGGCGCGGTCGGCCACCATCTGCCGCCGCAGGTCGTCGGGCCGCATAGCGAAGTCGCCATCCACGGCCACCGCCCGCAAGTTGTCCCGCCCAACCCCGGCAATCCCCATCGCCTTGGCCACCGACGAGTGCGCCTGAGTCGACGTATAGGCGCGCAGCCGCTCGGTGGTTCCGCCGCTCTGTTCGGGGGGCCGCCCCCCATTCGTAATTCCTAATTCGTTCCCGCGCCGCCACCATCGCCGCCAACACCGCGCTGCTGGCCGTGTCCTGAATCACGCCGCCGCCGGGGCCGCTGGACAGGAACCGCTCCGGCAGCCCCAGCATTCCCACCAGCCAGTCGAGGACGTGGGTCTCCAACTCGGTGCAGGCCGGGCTGGTCTGCCACAACATCCCCTGCACCCCCAGCCCGGCCGACAGCAACTCGCCCAGGATGGACGGGAAGGAGGCGTTGGCCGGGAAGTAGGCGAAGAAGTTGGGCGACTGCCAGTGGGTGATGCCGGGCAGGATGATCGCGTCCACGTCGCGCATCATGGCCGCGAACGGCTCGCCCTGCTCCGGCGGCGCGGGCGGCAGGGCGGCGCGGACGCTGCCCGGCGCGACCGGCGACAGCACCGGGTACTGCTCGATGTGCTCGTAGTAGTCGGCGATCCAGTCGATCAGCTCTTTGCCGTGGCGGCGGAACTCGTCGGGGGTCATGTGAGTGGACATGGGGACATTATCCGCCGATTGGGCCGATTGGGCAGATCAAAAACGAGGAAAAAGGGGACCCGGAGAGGCGGGGGGGGGGGGGGGGGGGGGGGGGGGGGGGGAGAGAAGGGAGGAAATTCTTCCTCCGCGTCTCTCCGCGCTCCTCCGCGTTTCTCCGCGTCCCTCTCCTCGGCCTGGTTTGCCGCCCGGCGGTGATTGGCGCATAATGCCCCATCATTGCACCACATGGAGTCATTGAATGGCCGATAAATCCCTGAACAAAGCCGCGGGCGCGCTGGACGAAACTACCTGGGGCCACCGCTGGGGCTACAAGGACACCCGTTTCGTCGTCAACCCCGACCGCTCGGTCAAAGTGACCGGCAACCGCTACGCCGTCAGCGGCTACGATATGCCCGACTTCATCCCCTTCATCGAGGAGATGCTGGGTGTGCGCCTCGATCTGAACGACGTCAAGCCGGAGCGCGCCGACAAGCCCGTGCCGGAGCCGCGGCGCAACGTCGCCTTCGACGCCGCGCTGGCCGCCAACTTCCCTGCCAAGCAATACACTACCGACCGCCGCGAGCGCCTGCTGCACAGCCACGGCCAGACCACGGCCGACGAGGTCTACCAGGTGCTCTACACCCACCTCGAACGCGTCGTCGATCTCGTCTTCTACCCGGAGTCACAGACCGACGTGGAGAAGCTCATCACCCTGGCCGCGGCCCACGACGTCTGCCTCGTGCCCTATGGCGGCGGGACGAGCGTCAGTTGCGCCCTGAAGCTGCCGGCCGACGAGACGCGCACCATCGTCTCGGTCGACATGCGTCGCATGGACGCCATCGAGTGGATCGACCGCGAGAACTTCCGCGCCGGCGTCCAGGCCGGCATCCTCGGCTCCCATCTGGAAGAGCGGCTGGCGGCCGAGGGCTTCACCTGTGGCCACGAGCCGGACAGCGTCGAATTGTCCACCCTCGGCGGCTGGATCGCCACCAACGCCAGCGGCATGAAGAAGAACCGCTACGGCAACATCGAGGACATCGTCGAGAACGTCACCCTGGTGACGCCCAGCGGCGTCATCGAGCACAGCATGGCCATGCCCCGCGTCTCGATGGGCATCGAGCCGAAGCAGGTCGCCTTCGGCAGCGAGGGCAACCTGGGCATCATCACCCGCGCCGTCATCCGCATCCACAAGCTGCCCGACGTGAAGCGTTACGCCTCCTACGTCTTCAGCGACTTCCAGACGGGCACGGCCTTCCTCTATGACTTGTCGCAGGCGGGCGTGCTGCCGGCCAGTATTCGCCTGGTAGACAACGTGCAGTTCCGCTTTGGCCAGGCGCTCAAGGCGCGGCCGAGCAGCAGCGAGAAGCTGATGAGCCGGGTGCAGAAGACGTTCCTCTTCTCCATCAAGGGCTTCGACCCGCACGAACTCGTCGCCGCGACCATCGTCATGGAGGGCACGGCCGAGGAGGTCGAGTACCAGGCCGCGGCCATCAAGCGCGCCGCCGCGCGCCACGGCGGGGTATCGGGCGGGGCGCACAACGGCCAGCGCGGCTACATGCTGACCTACGCCATCGCCTACATCCGCGACTTCCTGACCGACTACCACATCATCGGCGAGACCTACGAGACGACCGTCCCCTGGAGCCGCATCCAGGAAGTGTGCGACGCCGTGGCCGAGCGGGCCTACGCCATGCACCGCGAGTTCGGCCTGCCCGGCAACGCCTACGTCTCGCCGCGCATCACCCAGCTCTACCACACCGGCGTCTGCATCTACTTTACCCACGGCTTCTCGGCCAAGGGGGCCGACGCGCCCGACCGCATCTTCGCCGAGATCGAGCACGCCATGCGCGAGACGATCATGGCCCACGGCGGCTCCATCTCCCACCACCACGGCATCGGCAAGCTGCGCCGCGACTTCATCGCCCAGACGTTGACGCCGGCCAGCGTGGAGCTGTTGCGCGAGGTGAAGGAAGGGGTTGACCCGGCCAACGTCTTCGGCATCGGCAACAACGTTTTCGCGGGGCGCCGGCCGCGCCCCCAAAACCCGGCCCGGGGGGGGGGGGGCGGCCCCGCGGGGGGGGCGGGGGGGGGGGCCGGGGGGGGGGGGCGGGGGCCGGCCGGCGGCCCCCCGGGGCCGGGGGGGGGGGCCCCCCGCCGCCGGGGGGGGGGGCGGGGGGGGGGGGGGGGGCCCCCCCCCGGGGCCCGCCCCGGGGGCCCCGCCCCCCCCCGGGGGGGGGGGCTGTGGGGGGCCCCGCCGCGCCGGGGCCGGCGGGGGGGGGGGGGTGGGTGGGGTGGGTCCCCCCGGCCCCGGGTTCCCCGGCCCCCCCCGGGCCGGGGCCGGGGGGGGCCGCCCCCCCGGGCCGCCCCCCTAACCGCCTTGGCCCCCAACCCCCCCCCCCCCACCCGGCGGGCCCGGGGCGGCCGGGGCGGCGCCGCCCCCGGCCGCCCCCCCCCGCCCCCCCCCCCGCCGCGCCCCCCCCCCCCCCCCCCGGGCGGGCCGCCCCCCCGGCGGCCCCCCCCCCCGCGCCCGCCCCCCGCCCGGGGCCGCCCGGCGCCCCCCGCGCCGCCCCCCCCGCCCCCCCCCCCCCCCCGCGGCGCCCCGCCCCCCCCCCGGGGCCGGGGGGGGGGGGGGGGGGGGGCGGGGGGGGGGGCCCCCCCCGGGGGGCCCCCCGGGGCCCCCCCCCCGGCCGGCCCCGGGCGGGGGGCCGGCCCGCGCGCCCCGGGGGGCGGGGGGGGCCGGGGGCCGGCCCCCCCCCCCCCCCGGGCCCGGGGGGGGCGGCTGGGCCCGGCGGCGCCCCCCCGGCCCGCCGCCCCCCCCCCCCCCCCCCCCCCCCCCCCGGCCCGCCCGGCCGCGCGGCCGGGGGCCGGGGGGGGGCCCGCGCCCCCCCCCCCCCCCCCCCCCCCGCCCCGGCGCGGCGCGGGCGCCGCCCCCCCCCCGGGGGGCGGGCGGCCGGGGGCCCCCGCCCGGGCCGGGGCCCGCCCGGGCCGCCCCGGCCCCCCCGCCGGCCCGCCGGCCCCCCGGGCGGGGGGCCCCGCGGGGGCCCCCGGGCCCCCCCCGGCCCCGCGGGGCCGGCGCCCCCCCCCCCGCGCCCCCCCCCCCCCCCCGGGGCCCGGGCCCCCCCCCCCCCCCGCCCGGGCGCCCCCCCCCCCCCCCCCCCCCCCCCCCCCCCCCCCCCCCCCCCCCCCCGCCGGCCCGCCCCCCCCCCCCGGGCGCCGCCCCCCCCCCCCCCCCCCCCCCCCCCCCCGCCGCCGCCGGCGGGCGGGGCCGGGGCCGGCCCCCCCGGGCCCCCCCGCCCCCCCCCCGGCCGGGCCCCCGCCCCCCCCCCGGGGGGGCGGGGCGGCCCCCCGCCCCCCGCCCCCCCCCCCCCCGGCCGCGGCGCGCCCCCCCCCCGGGGCGCCCCCCCCCCCGCCGCCCCCCCCCCCCCCCCCCCCCCCCCCCCCCCCCCCCCCCCCCCGGGGGCCCCGCGGGGGGGGGGGGGGCCCGCCCCCCGCCCGCCCCGCCCCCCCCCCCCCCCCCCGCCGGCCGCCGCGGGCGGGGCCGGCGGCCCCCCGCCGGCGCGCCCCCCGGGGGCCGGGGGGGGCCCCCCGGGGCGGCCCCCCCCCGCCCGCGGGCCCCCCCCCCCCGGGCGCCGGGCGCCCCCCCCCCCCCCCCCCCGCCCCCCCCGCGGGCCCCCCGCCCCCGGCCGCCCCCCCCCCCCCGCGGGCCGGGCCCCCCCCCCCCCCGCCCGGGGCCCCCCGGCCCCGCCCCCCCCCCCCCCGCCCCCCCCGCCCCCCCCCCCCCCCCCCGGCCCCCCGGCCCCGGCCGGGCCCCCCCCGCCCCCCCCCCGCCCCCCGCCCCCCCCCGCCCCCCCCCCCCCCCCGGGCCCGGGGGGGCGGCCCGCGGCCCCCCCCCCCCCCCCCGCCCCCCCCCCCCCCCCCCCCGCCCCCCCCCCCCCCCCCCCCCCCCCCCCCCGGGCCGCCGCCCGGGGCCCCCCCCCCCCCCCCCCCCCCCGCGCGGCCCCGGCGGGGGGGGGGGGGGGGGGTTTTGGGGGGTGTTGCCGGGGGCCCGGGGGGGGGCCGCTGCGCCCCTCCGCGGGGGGGGCGCGGGGGGGGGGGGGGGGGCGGGGGGGGGGGGGGGGGGGGGGGTGGGGGGGGGGAGTGTCGAATGACCTGGAAACGCGGACTCATTGGGGCGCTGGTAATCGTCTTGTTGCTGGCCGGCGGCGTGCTGGTCTACCGGCAGTTCTTCATCCAACCAGTCGCCGAAGAGTCAGCCGTTGCGGCCACGGCGATTCCGGCCGGCGCGACGGCAACTGACCGCCAGGGCACGACCGGCGAAGGCGCGGTCTCGGCCGAAGGGCAACTCGTCCCCCTGCGCCACGCCGCGCTGGCCTTTGCCGCGCCGGGCGTCGTCACCGCAATCGTCGCCGCCGAGGGAGAGAGCGTCGCCGCCGGGCAGCCGCTCGTGCGCCTGGACGACGCCGACCAGCAGTTGGCGCTCCAGCGCGCCCAGGCGGCGCTGGCCCAGGCGCGGGCCAATCTGGCCGCGGCCGAAGCCGGGCAGCACGCGGCCGGGGCGGCGGTTGGGTCCGCTGCCCTGAGCGTCGAGGCGGCCGAGGTCGAGTTGGCGCTGGCCCAGGCCGAACCGCGCGCCGAAGAGATCGCCCTGGCCGAGGCCAGCGTGGCTCTGGCTGAGGCCCGCGTGAGCCAGGCCACCGCCGCCCAGGCGGCCGTGCTGGCGGGCGCGGCCGATTCGCGCGTCCGCGCCGCCGAGGCCGAACTGCGCGCCGCCGAGGCGCGGGCCATCGCCCCTCGCTTGCGGCTGGAAGAGGAACGCAACCGCGAGGAACAAGACGCCGACGCCCTGGCCCAGGCCGAGCGCGACTACAACGCCGCGCTGGTTGGCATCGAGGCCGCCCGCGTGGCCCTGGCCGAGGTGGCCGGCGGCGCGACCGCCCCCCAGCGGCAGGCCGTGGCCGGCGGCGTGGCCGCGGCCACGGCCCAGCGCGACGCCGCCGCGGCCGAACGCGATCTGCTACTGGCCGGTGGGCGCACGGAGCAGGTGGCCATCGCCGAGGCTGGGCTGAGCGGCGCGCGGGCGGCGCTGGCCGAGGCCGAGGCGCAACTGCAATCGGCCGACTCCGCCGCGCAACAGGCCACGGCCCAAGAGGCGGCGGCCGAGGCGGCCGTGGCCGCGGCCCAAACGGCACTCGACGACCGCACCCTGACCGCGCCCTTCGCCGGAACCGTGGCCGATGTCACCGTCGCCGTGGGCGAAGTGGCCGCGGCCGGTGTGCCCGCGGCAGTGGTGGCCGACTTCTCCGGCTGGCAGGTGGAGACGACCGACCTGACCGAACTCGACGTGGCCGCCGTGGCCGTCGGCGCGCCGGCGGCGGCGCGGGCCGACGCTCTGCCGGAGATTGCTCTGAGCGGCGCGGTCAACGACATCGCCGCCGTCGCCCGCGAAGTGCGCGGCGACACGACCTACCGGGTCACCATCCGCCTGGACGACGTAGCCGACGCGCCGCTGCGCTGGGGCATGACCGTCTTCGCCGCCATCGGGCCGGAAGCTACGGTCGGCGCGCCGGCAGCCGTGGCTAGTGGGGACGCCGACGCCATTGCCGCCGAGGGCGTGCTGCGGCCCGGCCAAGCGGCGGCTCTGGCCTTCCAGACCGGCGGCACGGTGGCCGAAGTCACTGCCGTCGAAGGGCAGACGGTGGCGGCGGGCGAATCGCTGCTCCGCCTTGACTCCACGGCGGTCGAAGCGGCCGTGGCCCAGACCGAGGCCGGGCTGGCGGCGGCCGAGGCCGGGCTGGCCGCGGCGCAGGCGGGGCTGACCGTGGCCAAAGCGCAGCAGACGACGGTCGACGCCGCGCTGGTCGCCGCCGAGGCCCAACTGGCGCTGACCCAGGCCGGGCCGCGGCCGGAGCAACGGGCCGCCGCCGAGCGCAACGTGGCCGCCGCCGCCGCCGGCGTGGCCCAGGCCGCGGCCGAGCGCGACGCGACGCTCGACGTCAGCGACGCCGCCGTGCGCGCCGCCGAGGCGCAACTGGCCGCCGCCCAGGCCCAACTGACCGCCCTGCAAGACGCCTACGACACCATCCTGACCACCTGCGTCACCCTGCCCGACGGCTCCGAGGTCTGCCCCCTGCTGGGGGCGCCGGAGGAGAACGCCCGCGCCCAACTGGCGGCGGCCGAGGCCAACGCCGCCGCCGCCCAACTGGCGCTGGACGAGGCCCGCGCCGGGGCCACCGACGCCCAACAGCGCGCCGCCGCCGCCGCGGTCAGCGCCGCCGCCGCCCAGCAGGCCGTGGCCGAGGCGCAACGCGACCTGCTGCTGGCCGGAGCGCGGCCGGAGCAGGTTCGCCTGGCCGAGATCGGCGTGGCGCGGGCTGAAGTCGGGGTGCGGACGGCGGCCACGGCCGTCGAGCGCGCCGCCGCGGCTGTGGCCCAGGCCGAGGCCGGTGTGCAGAGGGCCACGGCCGACGTTGAAGAGGCCCGCCACGCCCTGGCCCGCCTGACCCTCAGCGCGCCCTTCGCCGGGACGGTCAGCGAGTTGTTGCCCGAAGTGGGTGAACTGGTCGCGCCGGGCATGGCCGTGGCTCAACTGGGTGGCGGTGGCTGGGTGGTGGAGACGACCGACCTGGTGGAGTTGGACGTAGTCCACGTCGAAGTCGGCCAGCCGGTCGAGGTGACGCTCGACGCGCTGCCGGGCGAGACGTTGCGCGGCACGGTGGTCGACGTCGGCCGCGTGCCCGAAGTCACCCTCGGCGACGTCACCTACCGCGTGCGCATCGCCCTCGACGACGCGCCCGACCTGCCCCTGCGCTGGGGCATGACCGCCCTGGTCAACATCGAACCATAGAACACGGACACGGATCGACGCGGATTTTCACGGATAAGTACAGATTCTTATCCGCGAAAATCCGCGTCATCGCGTCCTATTTCCCCTTTCTGGTAAAATCAGGCCATGATCCATGTGTTGTCCGATCAACTGGCGTCGCAGATCGCCGCCGGCGAGGTGGTCGAGCGGCCGTCGTCGGTCGTCAAGGAGCTGGTCGAGAACAGCATCGACGCCGGGGCGACGGCCATCACCATCGACATCCGCGGCGGCGGGCGGCAGCTCATCCAGGTGGCCGACAACGGCAGCGGCATCGACGCGGCCGAGATCGAGACCGCCTTCCTGCGCCACGCCACGTCGAAGCTGAACACGGCCGACGACCTGCACGCCATCCGCACCCTCGGCTTTCGCGGCGAGGCGCTGGCGGCCATCGCCGCCGTCAGCCAGGTGACGGTCGTCAGCCGGGGGCGCGAGGCGACCACCGGCACGCGCCTCGTCCTCGACGGCGGCCACGTCGTCACCCGCGAAGCGGTCGGCGCGCCGGCGGGCACGGTCATCGCCGTCGAGAACCTGTTCTACAACGTCCCCGCCCGGCTCAAGTTCCTGAAGAGCATCACCACCGAGAAGCGGCTGATCGACGAGTTCGTCACCCGCTACGCCCTGGCCTACCCGGCCATTCGCTTCCGCCTGAGCCACGACAACCGCGTCACCTTCCAGACGACGGGCAACGGGCAGACGGCCGACGTGCTGCTGGCCGTCTACGGGCCGGAGACGGTGCGCCAACTCCTGCCCGTCGCCCCGGACGAGACGGACGAGCGGCCGGTGCGCGTGCGCGGCTACGTCAGCGACCCGGCGCTTAACTGGGGCAACCGCAATCACATTCAGTTGTTCGTCAACGGCCGGGCGGTGCGCGACAACCGCCTGACCTTCGCCGTCGTCCAGGCCTACCACACCCTGTTGCCCGTCGGTCGCTACCCGCTGGGCCTGCTCTTCCTCGACCTGCCGCCGGAGGACGTGGACGTGAACGTTCACCCGGCCAAGGTCGAGGTGCGCTTCCGTGACGAGGGGGCGATGTTCAGCGCCGTGCAGCGCGAGGTGCGGGCGGTGCTGCTGGGGACGACGCCGGGGCGAGGCATCAGTGGTCAGTGGTCAGTGGTCAGTGGTCAGTGGTCGGCCGGTGGCGGGTGGCGGGTGGCGGGTGGCGACCGGCCGGGGTTTGAGTCGCGGGACGATGATGGGGAGCGGCCGGCGGCGCAGTTGGATATTCCCTGGCAGTTGCGGCCGCCCGCGCCGGACGCGGCCGAGGGCGAGACGGGCGCGCCGTCGGCCGCGCCGCCGGCCTCGGCCGAATCGCGCCTGCCCATCATGCGCGTCGTTGGCCAGGTGGGCGCGGCCTACATCATCGCCGAGGGGCCGGAGGGACTGTATCTTATCGACCAGCACGCCGCCCACGAGCGAATCCTCTTCGAGCAACTGCTGGCCCAGTGGCGGCAGCGGCAGGTGGCGTCGCAGGGGCTGGTGGCCCCGGCCACGGTCTACCTGTCCCCCTCGCAGGCCGATCTGGTGGAGGAGCACGCCGCGCTGCTGGCCGGGCTGGGCTTCGACGTAGAGCCGTTTGGGCCGGGCGCGTTCCAGGTGCGGGCCGTGCCGGCGCTGTTGGGCCGGGCCGATCCGGCGGCGGCGCTGTCGGCCGTCGTGGCCGACCTGGAGAGCGCGGCCACGCCGCTGCAAGCGCAGTTGGAGGCGCTGGCGCTGCGGCGGGTGTGCAAGTCGGCGGCGGTGAAGGCCGGGCAGACGCTCAGCCGCGAGGAGATGGAGGCGCTCATCGCCCAACTGGAACTGTGCGAGACACCCCACACCTGCCCCCACGGGCGGCCGACACTGATTCACCTGTCGGCGGCGGCCCTGGCGCGGCAGTTCGGCCGGACGTAGCCACATTGTAGGGGCGGGTCTGAGACCCGCCCCTACCACCAGGCCGCGCATCTTCTGGGGCGGGTCTTAGACCCGCCCCTACACGTGCAAGTACCAGTCAAAAAACCGCTCCGTCCGCCGCATCCAGTCCATCTCCGTCTCGTAGCGCAGAAAGCCGTGCGGCTCGCCGGCGTAGGTGACGTACTCGAACGTCTTGTCGTGGCGGCGCAGCGCCTCGGCCCACTCCTCGCTGGCCTGCGGCGGCACGACGTCGTCCTCCAGGCCGTGGATGAGCAGGACGGGCGCGCGGACGTTGGCCATCTCGTGCACCGGCGAGGCGGCGCGGTAAACGGGCCAGTTGTGGCGCGGGTGGCCGAGCATCATCTCGGTGTAGTGGCGCGTCGTCCGCTCGCACTGCGCCCACGACGAATACACGTTGGCGTCGCCGTACTTGCTGACGCCACAGGCGAAGAGAGTGTCCGGGTCGCGGGCCAGGCAGCAGGCGACCATGTAGCCGCCGTAGCTGCTGCCGAGGATGCCGATGCGCGCCGGGTCGACGCCCTGTGTGTGCAGGAAGCGCGCCCCGTGCAACACGTCCTGCGTGTCGCCCACGCCCCAGTCGTGGTAGTTGGCGTGCTCAAAGGCGCGGCCGTAGCCGGTGCTGCCGCGGAAGTTGGGCGTCAGGAAGGTGTAGCCCTTGGCCAGGAAGTATTGGGCCAGGCCGTCCCACTGGTTCAGATAGTGGTCGGCCGGGCCGCCGTGGGGGCGGACGATGGCGGGGGAAAGACCCTCCCCGGACCGCACCCTCCCCACAGGGGAGGGAGCCACAAGAGGGCGGGAATCTCCAGGCCGTCGTAGCTGCGGTAGGTGACGTGCTGGGGCGTGACCAGGTTGAGCGCATCGAGCGCGGGCGGTTTGGAGAAGGTCAGCGGCGTCATCGTCCCGCTATCGGCCACCTGCGGTTGTGGGGCGATTTGCCAAATCGCCCTACGTTCGTCAACGGCGACGCGGTAGATGTCGGGCGGCCGGGTGGCGTCTTCGTACTCGACCGTCAGGAAGCGACCATCGGGCGACCAGTGCGGCGCGGCGTAGCAGCCGCCCGCCGGCCGCAGCGCCCGCGCCTCACCCGTCGTCGCCTCGACCAGCAGCAAGTCCACGTCCCCGTCGCGATAGGCAGTGACGGCCAGTCGCGCCCCGTCGGGCGAAATGGCGAACTCCGCCACGTCGCGGCTGAAGCGTGTCACTTGCCGCAGCCCTTCGCCGTCCGGCCGCACGGCCCACACTTCCGTCCAGCCGCTCTGTTGCGACAGGAAGTACAACTTCTCCCCATCCGGCGACCAGCGCGGCGACCAGGCCTTCTCCTTCGGCTGCCCGTAGAGCGTCGCCGTCTGCCCGGTCGTCAGGTCAACGAGCCGCAAGTCCCAGCGGTTCAGGTCGTCGAGCGGGCGGTGGATGTAGGCCACGCGCTGCCCATCGGGCGAGGGCGCAGCTTCGCCGTTGTCGCCGCCGTTGTCGTCGGCCAGGGGGCGCGGCCACGCCCCTTCGCGGTCGGTCAACAGCAGGCTGAAGGCGTCGCGCCGCTGGACGTTGACGATCAGGCCGTGGCTGTCGGGCAACCAGACGGGCGACCAGGCCGCGGCGGCGAAGTCGCTGACGGCGCGGGGCAGGCCGCGGCCGTCGGCCGGAGCGACACAGACGTGGCCGCCGTGGCTGAAGGCCAGCCATTGACCGTCGGGCGACCAGCGCGGTGGGCTGTCCCACCAGTAGATCGTCCGGCCGCGGTCGGGCGAGACGCGCCGCGGCCAGCCGCCGGCGACAGGCTGGACGAAGATGTCGGAGCGGCCGTCGCGCTCCCAGACGAAGGCCACCTGCTGCCCATCGGGCGATAGCTCGTGGTGGTGGATGAGGTTGACCGAGTTGACGAGGGCCAGGCTCCAGCCGGCGGGCGGCGGCAGGTCGGGACGGTCGACGGAGGGCCAGCCGTGGCGGTCGTATTTTTCGGTGACGACGACTTTGTTGGTCAGCATACTTCCCGATCATCCCTCTTCGGCCACTTGTCGCATCGAAAGAAAGGCTTCCTTGACTGCCTGACTTACTGAGCTTGATGGTTCGGCTAAAATCAGTGATTGATAGGCTTCGAGAAATACAGCGCGATGCCTATGAAAAAGATGTAAGTAATGCCGCAGGAACCCGATGCAGTCCAGAATAATGAACTCGATTCCGTCTGTCTGAGCGTAAAGTGATCGAGCATACTCCTGCACATTCTCATCGATCCGGTCTGTTGTAACGAAAATATAGTTGTCAACTCGTATCTTGCTTTTCTCCAGCTTCTGCAAAGCGCGATCGATATCTCCTCTGGAAACACGTCGATCCTTCATCTCATAACTGGTGACGACCTGGCTATCATCAGCCAGCATAATCTCTACGTCTCCAAGAGCGCCGGTTTGTATGTCAGCCGCGTTGTGGGCTTGCAGAGGAAGTGTTCGCTCTCCCAGATAGGGCCCGGCGGCTTGATATGCGGCGGCAACGATGAGCACAGGAAGGCGACTTGTGCCCTTGAGAGTCATGTGTTTTTCGACCAGACTAACTATCGCTTCCGAGGAAAGGGGGATCGCATCTTGTGTCGTTCTCAAAACCCTTAGCAGCGATTCGATTCGTTGTTGCTGCTCATTTCTGTTGATGAGCAGCCAGCGGATAATCTCAGCCAGCAGGCTCTCAGGTTCGACCCGTTTGTGATGAACGTCATCAAGCAATTGGAGTACGTCGACGTAAAGCTGCGCTGGTCGGCCTTCGAGCTCTAGTCCTGGCACAAGCGGCGCATTGCGATTCCGAAATGCCGGAGTCAGAAAGGCTGATGTGGAATTGCAGGGTAAGGAATGCAAGTTAATGAAGTCCGTCACATAGTTTTCATCGTACTTGCGCCCTGAGAATGAATCAACGCCACCTATCTTTGTATAAGGCTTTCTGACGTCAACGGAGGGGTTATGGATCTTCGCTAAGAGACAAGCCATCAACAAGCGAACGCCAGCCTTATTGGCTACGTTCCCCGCCACGTATTCTACGTTATCTCTGATTCTTGAGTCGGCCACCAGCGAATGATTGAGGTTTATAGTGGCTCTTTGAAAAGCGGCATCAAGGATGTCTGCTGGATCTGACATTCGGGTGTGTCCTGCTCTGGCGATGTCGGCAATGCGTAGTTGACCCACAACACTTCAACGCGTTCCTGTTTGACAGTGTCGGCGCGGGTGTTCGTCGAATGTGCCTTTTTTGGATTTGATTCGATGCACCTCCAATCACTGTAGAGCTTGTCCATTAGCTCGCTATGGTACCCTGAAATTGCTACCTTTCCTTTGACATTGTGTAACACATCCGCCAGCTTCCTGTGCTCATGGTTCTTCATTTCGTAGCGGTAAGCCTTGACATCTGTTCGCGAATCATGGGCATAGGGCGGATCGCAATAGAAGAAAGTTTCTTCACTGTCATACCGCTGTATGACTTCAATCGCCGGAGCGTTCTCAATTTGGACGCGGAGAAGGC
>JADJHJ010000004.1 GCA_016707605.1 Candidatus Promineofilum glycogenicum
CGCGCCGCGGCCAGCGGGTCCGCTGAACTCCACCGCGCCATGCGGATGGCGGGTGGTAGGGGTCGCGGCCGGCTCCGCCCCGGCGCGGCGTAGACGGCGACCGGCCGCCGGAAGCGAGGCAGTGTGAGTCAGGTGCAGGGGTGTTGTGCCACAGTTCGGGATCGGCGATGGCGACGCCCGTGGGCCGTTGGCTTGCGCCAGGCCGCTGCTCAGAGAAGCGAAAGAACGTATCGAGCAGAACCGCCCCGGCGGGCACGGCAGACGCGTTGGCGGCCTGGTCGAGCCAACACGCCGGAGGGCCGATGTGGTTAGCGCCGGCGCGCCCCGCAACCAGCCAGATGAACATGGGCAAAGGTTTGGCGCCAATTGATTCTACCACACCCAGCCGCCGTTCGTGGCGCGGGAACTGAAAAGTTCCCGTGAAAAATCCCACTGGAAGATCATTGCGGTTCGTGATAGAATGTCGTCAGAGTAAGAGCGCCTGACGATTGGCGGGAGCGCCGGTTAGCAACCTGGCGGTGAGAATGAGCGGTTGCCGCCGCCGCTGACCGCAGCCCAATCGCCCAGGAGCCATGACGCGAAGGATTCGTGGTTAGCATCGTGCATAGACGTAGCAAAGTGTCGTCCACTTACGGCGTCGGTTGCGCTGCCCAGCGCGACGCGAAGGGGCCTCTGCCCCACCAACTTCTGTGCCCTTTATGCCGGTGTCGCCGGCTGTCTGCCTCGCGTTCGCTGCGTCGTTCATGTTGTACTTAACATAACCCTCAATGCGGCGCGGTTGCCTGACGTTGTCTGCCCCTCTGGCAGCCCTGCCGTTAATGTCTTTATACCTCCTGAAAGGAGTTGACTGAGGATGTCCAAGAAGAAGGTGGTCTTGACGGAGGAGCAGAGAAAGCGCAACGCAGAGATACTCCGGCCTGTCTTGAGGAAGAGCGGGTCAGGCTGGTCGAAGAGACGCGCGCGTTGCAGCAACAAGAGCGCCGTCGCCCTGGCCGGAAACGCAGGAAGAAGGCCATCGAAGAGTTGGCCCTGGCGACTGACTGAACCGGCCGAGACACATTCATCCCCATTTCCGTCCTTGGGGTAGATCCAACCCGCGCGACCCTTTGGTCGCGCGGGTTGGTTTCCGGTAAAGATATGCCCAGGGCATATTCCTTAGCCGCTTCATCTCCTATATGATGTCGTTGTTGTTAACCGCGGACATTTTTGAGTTTGTGTATCGTCAGATAGCGAAAAGAGGAGGAAAAATGGGCACAATTCTTGGTCTTCGGTTGGATCATCGGCGGCGCTATCGTCGGTTGGGCAGCCAGCATCATCACCGGCCGCAACGCGCAGCAAGGGCTGTTGGGCAACATCGTGGTCGGCATCGTCGGCGCTTTCGTCGGCGGCGCGCGGCTCTAGTGGGTTCCTGACCGGCAACGGTATGAACTTCGAGTGGAATATCGGCAGCTTCCTGGTGGCTCTGGTCGGCGCGGTCATCGTCCTGTTTATCTGGAACATGATCTCGCGTCGCGCCCAATGGCGCTGCGGTCTTAGTCTAGCGCTTGGTCTTGTCTGTTCGCGGTGAGGCGGGCCGGTCGGTTTTCCGACCGGCCCCGTCGTTTTGTTTTACCGAGAGATTCGCGGAAGAAGGCGAAGATGCGCCGCCAGGCGTCCCCGCTTGCGGGTCATAGACCGGCCGGCGGTCGCCCATGAAGGCGTGTTGCGCGCCGATAGATGACCGTCTCGTGCGCTACGCCGGCGGCGTCCATCAGCGCCGCCCTCTGCCGGGCTACTTCGGGCGACACACCGCGATCCTCTCCGCCATAGATGGCCAGCACCGGCGCAGCGATCCGCACCGCCTCGTCGGGCGACATCTCCGGCCCGCCGCCATAGCAGGGCACGCTCGCGCCGACGCCGGACAGGTGCGCCGCGCCATGCCAGGCCAGCCCGCCGCCCATGCAAAAGCCGACCAGGCCGACCCGCTTCGGCGCGACGGCGTCCAGAGCGATCAGGTGGTCGACGGCGGCCTGGATGACACCCAGGGCGTCGGGATACTCCAAAGCCATAGCCAGCTTGCGCGCCTCGTCCGGCTCCTGGGCCGTCTGGCCGTAGTACAGGTCGGGGGCCAGGGCGACAAATCCCTCGCCGGCCACGCGGTCGGCGATGTCGCGGATGTTGTCATTCAGCCCCCACCACTCCTGGATGACGACGACGCCCGGCCAGGGGCCATCGCCGGCAGGCCGGGCCAGGTAGCCGCGCGTGGCGCGGCCGTTGGCGGTCAGTTCGATGTCGGGATCGCGGGTCATGTGCGTTTTCTCCATATCTCGTGTGGCTAAGACGACGGCGATTGTAGGCGACTCGCGGCGTGGGTCAACCATTGATGGCTACCCCCTAGAGCTTTCAGTAGTCAAGAAGCGCGGAGTCCGCATCCTCAGATGCGGACGGGCCAGCGAGGCGCATCTGAGGATGCGCACTCCACAGGGCAATGCCCACAAAGGTTCGTGGGCGACTACTGATAAGACCTGGGCTACCGTTCGGCCGTAGACAGCCAGGGCGCGTTCGCGGGCGGCGGCGTGGTCGACGATGGGGTGGGGGTAGTCGCGGCCGAGGACGAAGCCGGCCGCCTGCTGCGCGGCGGCGCTCAGCCGCCACGGCTCATGGACGGCCGGGCCGGGCACACCGGCAACCTGCGGCAGCCAGCGACGCACGTAGTCACCATCGGGGTCGAACTTCCGCCCCTGCGTCACCGGGTTGAAGATGCGGAAGTAGGGGGCGGCGTCGGTTCCTGTGCCGGCCGTCCACTGCCAGCCGCCATTGTTGGCCGCCGGGTCGCCATCGACCAGGCAGCGCATGAACCACTGCTCCCCCCAGCGCCAATCGATCAGCAGGTCTTTCACCAGAAACGAGGCGACGATCATCCGCGCCCGGTTGTGCATCCAGCCGCCGGCGAGCATCTGGCGCATGGCGGCATCGACGATGGGGTAGCCCGTCCGCCCGTCGCGCCAGGCGGCGAACTCCGCCGGGTCGTTGCGCCAGGCCACATCGCGCCGGGCGGGCTGGAAGCTCTGCCGGGCCACGTGGGGGAAGTGCTCCAGGATGTGGATGTAGAAGTCGCGCCAGATGAGTTCGTTGAGCCAGCGGGCCGCGCCCGCGTCGCGCCCGGCCGATAGGGCGGCGACGACAGCGGCGCGCGGGGCGAGCATCCCCAAGCGCAGGTAGGGCGACAGGCGCGATGTGCCGTCGAGGTCGACGCGGTCGCGCGTGGCGTCATAGGCGGCGATGGCCTCGTCCACGAAGCGCTGCAACCGGCGCGGCCTGGCTTCGCTGGGCGGAAAGGGCACGCCGGGCGGCAGGGCGGGCGCGTCGGGAATGGCCTCGCCGGGCCACGTCGCCGGGTCGGGCAGGGCGGTCGGCGCGGGGCGCAAGTCGCCGGCGTCGGGCAGGGGGCAGGGCCAGCCAGGCGCGGCTGAAGGGGGTGAAGACGGTGTAGGGCGCGCCGTTGGCTTTTAGGATCGTCCCCGGTGGGCGGACGGCGTCGAACTGCCGGCGAGGCGCAGCGGCAGGTCGAACTGCACGGCGTCATCGCGGTGGTGGGCGTAGGGGGAGTGGTCGTCTTCGGCGTAGATGGCCGTCGCCCCTGTCTCGGCCAACAGGCGAGCCAGGCGTCGCCGGCGGCGCCGGCGGCGCACGACGAGCCGGCTGCCGCGGGCGCGCAAATCGGCATCCAGCGCGCGCAGCCCGCCCAGCAGGAAGGCGGTGCGCCGGGTCGCTGCGCGGGCCGTCGAGCAAGACCGGGTCGAGGATGAAGACGGGTATGACGCGCCGCCTGCCGGCCAGGGCCGCGGCCAGGGCATCGTTGTCGGCCAGCCGCAAGTCGCGCCGCAGCCACCACAGGACGGTATCACTCATCGGCCGGCGCGTCTCACTTGTCCAGAATGTCGCGCAGAGCCGCTTCCAGCGTCGGGAAGCGGAAGGTGAAGCCCAACCCCTGGAGCTTGGCCACACTGACCGGCCGCCCCTCCAGCACCAGGGCCGACACCTCGCCCAGCGCCAGCTTGAGGGCGAACTCGGGCACGGGAATAAAGGCCGGGCGGCGCATGACCCGGCTCAGCACGCGGGTGAATTCGGCGTTGGTGACCGGGTTGGGCGAGGCCAGGTTGTAGACGCCGGCCGCGGCCTCGTTCTCGGCCAGAAAGCGCAGGGCGCGCACGGTGTCGGCCATGTGAATCCAGGATAGCCACTGCCGGCCGCTGCCCAGCCGCCCGCCGGCGAAGAGCTTGAATTGCAGTAGCGACGCCGGCAGCGGGCCGGTCTCCGGGTGCAACAGCGGGGCGGTGCGGGCGACGACGCGCCGCACGCCCAGCGCCTCTACCGGCTCCGTGGCCGGCTCCCAGTAGTCGGCCACCACGTCGGCCAGGAACTGCCGCCCGCGCCGCCTCCTCGGTCATGCGACGGTGTTGCCGTTGGGGTAGTAGTCGATGCCCGACATCTGGACGACGACCTGCGGCTTGACGCCGGCGGCGGCGACGGCGGCGACCACTGCCTCGCCGGCATGGCGGCGGCTCTCTTTAATGCGCTGCTTGCGCTCCGGCGACCAGGTGCCGGGCAGGGGGATGACGGTCGAAGCGCCGATGGTCTCGCCGGCCAGGTTGGATAATGGCGAAGGCGCCGTCGGCCAGGTGGCCCCAACCCTTGGCCGTGCGCGCGTCCCAGCCCGCGACGAGGACGCCGGGGATGGGCGACTGTTGCGACGGGTTGCGGCTCAGGGCAATGACTTCGTGACCGGCGGCGACCAGTTCGGCGGCCAGGTGGCGGCCGATGACGCCTGGCCGCGTGCCGCCGGTGATGAGAGTGCGCCCCCCCCCCCTTTTTGTTTTTGGGCTTCGCTCAAATTGGCTCCTGGAAATCTCACCGCCGCGGCCAGTAGTGATGCATTGAACTGGGCCTTGGCGGGCCTCGCACTTCGCGGCCCACGACTTTGGCCAGCCAGTTGACAATCGGTTCGCCGGCCGGCGCGTCCAGGTGATGCGCGGCGGCGCTGTGGTACGCTTGCAGGAAGCTGCACCAGCACGGTGGGGGCAGGTTGTGGCTGCTCATCATCCCTTCCAGCCATTGCAGGTTGTGGCCACTTAAGTCCAGGTCGCCCAGTTTGAGCGCCGACAGGATGTTGCCCGTCAGCCGGGCGGCTGGCTTCAATCATCGGCCGCTGATGGCCCGCCGATGAGGCCATCTCATGCCAGATGTGGGCCTCGATGAGTCCAGAGCGCTCGCGGAAGTAGGCCCAGGTTGCTGATACGCCTCCGGGACTGGCCTGACCGGCGGCGCGGATGGCGCGATGGAGAATGATGTTCTCGATGAGCTGAGGCGTCTCGCCGCAGATCGAAGCCCCAGGAAGTGGCCGGGAATGCGCCGTCTGAGTCGGGCAAAATGCCGAAGGCGTAGCCGCCGTAGCCCAACGAGCGATCGATGTCGCAGATAGTAGGCCGTGTCCAGCAGGGAGGCGGCTGTGTCCAGCAGGTGGGCGGAGAAGACGACCAGGTCGGGCTGGGTGCGGTCGATGGTGGCCTGGAGCCGGTTAGTGGGCACGTCGGCCCCCAGATAGATCACGTCCCAACCGCGCCGCCGCAGCAGCAACGTAACCATCATCGGGCTGAAAGTGTGGCTTTCGCCGGGCGGGCAGCCGATGATGCGGCCGGAGCCGCGGCGGCGGGTAGCCGCCAACAGCGAATCGAGCCGGCGCATGGCCAGGGCTGAGGTCAAGTGCTCCTGTTGCACCGACACGCGCCCTCATACCAGCCGTTGCCGATCTCACCAGCCCCTTCTGCAACAGGTCAAAGCAGACGTCTCCGGGGAAAAGTAGGAGAAGGCCTGATTGAGAATCGTTTCGGCCCGCTGCTCGTCAAAGGCCGACAGGCGTCGATCCACGCCTGGCGCAGTCCGGCAATGGCGCTGCCCACCTCGACGGGTGGCCGGCGATAGGCGATCGACCGGCGGCTCATGGTTGCTGCACCGGGGGGTGGGCGTGGAACGGGTCTTGCCCCCTCTTCGCTCAGGCTGCGCCACAGGCTGACGGCGCGGCTGATGCTCATGCCCTCACGCTGGCGCGCCAGCAGCCATTTCAGGGTATTGATGTCCTGTTGCGAATAGAGGCGATGGCCGCCGCCGCTGCGATCCGGTTCGGGGACGCCGTAGCGCCGCTCCCAGGCCCGCAAGGTATCGGGCTTCAGGCCCGTCTCCCGGACGACGGCCTTCGGGTTATAGGTTGGAGTCCGATTTGTCATAACATCCATCTATTTCGTTCCGCCATTGCCCGCGCGTTCTTGACCTTGAGATAGCAGTAGACGTTCGTGAATATCAAGGCAAATTGTCCTATATTTCAGTTGTTTGTCTACGAGCGAAAGGAAAGGAGCTGTAACACCTCAGTGGCGATACTACCTGGCCTGCAGTGGCATTACAATTTGCATTACGACGCCTGCCTAATTCCCTTGCCCTTCACGTGTCTGTAAACTGCTTTACAACTTTATTGTATAATTCTTATTCTAAATGGCTACCCTGCTAACCCTTAAACTTAGAAATGTATAGCGGGTCCGTCACAGTTTCGAGGTAGTAACATGAAGCAGTAAACGTACGGGTAGTTACTATTGTTACAATGTTACTGGGTGTCGGCTTGGTCGTCCTGGCACTGATGCAGGCCTGGCAAGTCCAGGCGGATGGCGACGTACCGGCGCTGTCGTTTTTGGGAGAGGGCGGAAGCTTCAGTGTCGGGGAGGGTTACAACTTCATCGTCAAGGCGCGGCATCCGTTCAGCTTTGTCACCATGCCCGGCCCGGAATATACCGCCCGCGAAGGCGAGCGCGTGTGGTCAGTTCTGGGCGATTTCGATGCCCCGGCAGCCGAGAACCAAAACACGACCGTCGTCGGCCCGGTGCAGAAGGGGTGTGTCATCGATTTTGCGACGATTGACGACGATGAAGACGAACGCATCAACTACTTCACGCTCGACGGCGGGATCATCTACGCCATGGGCCAGGGGGTTGACGACGCGCGGCCGGTTCATCATCCCGCGCGACGGCACGCTCGGCTACATCGCCAATGACAGCATTGGCATGTTTCTCAACGTGTGCGAGAAGAAGGTCACTCTGACGCCGTCGGTGACGCCGACGCTCACCCCCACGCTGGAGCCGACCTTCACGCCGACGCCCACGCTAACGCCGACGATGACCCTGTCGCCCACGGCCACGCTGACCAGCACGCTCATCGCCACACCGACCATGACGGCCACGGTCACGACGACGCCGACCAGCACCCCGCCACCCATGACGCCGACGGCCGCGCCCGACATGGCCACCGTCACGCCGTCGCCCAGTCCCACGGCGACCAAGACGCCGCGGCTACCGGCCTGCCTGCGCATCAACTTCGACGTCAGCGGCCAGGAAGCCCGGCGCGGCCTCTACATCGCCCAGGAGATTGGCGGCCACTACCTGGTCGGCTGGGAGGCGGATGACGGCTGGAAGGATAGCGGCTGGTTCCACGACATCGACATCACCTTCCCGGCGGTCTACGTGGAGGTGCTCTACTATCACGGGCCGGCGTCGAGCCGGTGCAGCTGAAGATGCTGAACCCCGCGCCGGACGCGGATGCCGGCTGGCTGGCGCGGGGCATGTGCCACGCGCTGGAAGTCGGCTGCCGCAGAAGATAGGGCCAGGGCCTGAAGAATAGGTGCGCAGGGAAGAGCGCTACCTCTTCCCTGAACCCGGTCCCTGAACTGGCCTCCCAATGAGGTGACTGGCGGCCTGGCCACCTGGGTCAGGAACAGCACTGCCTCATTCGCCGGGCAGGCGCAAGCCGCTTGCCGCAGGGCGTCAGGCTCCAGCGGCGAGCCTCTTTTAATGGTCACCTGGCCCACGCTGCGCTCGCGCAGATAGCCGCGCAGGCGTTTGAGTTGGAAACGGGAAAGCGTCCTCACGGCGTAGGCGCGGGCGAAGGGCGCGGGCGCGTCGGCCGTCAGATAGGCGATGGTCGGGTCGATTAGCGTCGCCCCCAGTCGCGCGGCCAGTTGGCCCACCAGGTGGGCGCGAATGACGGCGCCATCCGGCTCTTAGAGGTAGCCGCGTGGCGCGGCGACGGGCGCGACCTCACCCCTGTCGCCGGTAAACGTGTGCCCGCCGGGCAGCAGCGTCGCCCGCCGCGCCGCCGTGCGCAACTCGCCGTACCACAGCACCGCTTCCTTCACGTCGCCGGCCAACGACACGAACTCCGCCTCGACCCCCACCGGCAGTTCGGCGTAGTCAACGCCGGGGCTGACCTTGACCGCACCGCGGGCACGACCGGCCGCCAGGCGTCGATGAGGCTGAGCGGCGGCTGATAGTCGTGGCCGAGCGCAGGCGGCGGCTCGGCGCGCCCGCCGCGGCCACCGGCGCGGCGGGCGGGGTCGAAGAAGAAGGCCTCGACCGGCAGCGGCGGCAGTTGGCGCAGGTCGGCCTGGATGGGCAGGAAGCGCTCGGCCAGGCCATAGGCGTCAGCGTTGGCCGCGGCCATCATCAGGCGCACGAGGTCCAGGTCAACGCCGGCCACGGCCGCGCCGGTCGCGGCCAGGGCCAGCGCGTCGCCGCCGATGCCGCAGCCCAGGTCGGCCACCACGCGCTCCGGCGGCGGCGAAGCGCGCCGCGCGGTGGGCGGCCAGCGGCTCGGCCGTGGCCTGCTCCAGCCCGGCGCGGGTGAAGAACATCTCCGCGGCGCGGGCGAACTTGCGCGCCGCCCGCTGCCGCAGCAACGCCGTCTCCAGCGCCGCCTGAGAGCGCTCCGGCCCCAGCCGCTCGCGCCAGTGGGCGGCGACGGCCATGTGGCTATCGGGCGTCGGCGGGGCGGCGGTCAGTTCGGCCAGGGCGGCCTGACCATCAGGGCTTAGCAGAAAGTGGAACTCTTCAGGACGCATTCGGTTCGCCGGTCACTCGCCACCCGCCACTCGCCACCCGCCCCTCATCCCCACTGCGGCTCCAGCCACTCGTCCAGCGGCGGTTCGTCCTCGTCCGGCGCTTCCAGCACGGCCTGCCGGCGCCAGCCTGGTCCGGGCCTGGTAGGCGCAGTGGCGGCACTCGGCCAGGTCGTCGGTCAGCGGCCAGGCGTTTGCCGTCCCGGCGGCCAGTTGCCGGTCGATCTCGGCCGCCATGCCCTCCAGTTCGGCCCAGTTGCGGCGGTGGGCGGCGGCGTCATAGGCGATGACGCGCGGCCGGTCGGGTTCGGCGGCGTACCAGTAGGTGAAGCTCAGCCGGTCGGGGGCGAACGCCTCGGCCATCTCCGGGGCCAGCGCCGCGCCCCCCTGGGCCAGCACAGCCAGGTAGACGCGCGTCTGCCAGGCGGCGCGCAGGCGGGCCAGCGGGCGCGGGTCGCCCGTCTTCCAGTCGAAGACGTGGGCCGCCGGCCGGCCGCCGCTCGTCCGCGCCGACGACCAGCAGGTCGAAGCGGCCGGTCAGGAAGTGCCGGGCAGGCCGATGGGCACGGTCAGCCCGGCCTCGACGAAGCGGCGGCCGGGGGGCAGGCCTGGCCCTGCTGTTGCGAAAGGTCGTCCACCAGTTGTTGAGCGTCGGGGTCGGCTTCGCCGCGTCGTCAATGGGCAGGCCGGAGGAAGTGGCGCTCGACGCGGCGGTGGAAGCGCCGGCCGCGCTCGTAGGCCGCCTCCTGGGCCACGCCCAGCGGCGCTTTCCGGCCAGGGCACGCGGGCCAGGTAGCGCAAGTAGAAGCGGCGCGGGCAGGCGCCGAAGGTGTGGGAGTGGTGCTTGGGTCAGGGTCAGGGCGGTCATGGGTGCCCGTGGACGGCATGATAGAGGAAGTAGGAGTAGGGCAATTTAATGCCCGGCGTTTGCCAGACAGCAGTTGACGCCGGGCGCGCGCGACGGAAGAATCGGCCGCCATGCGCTTCACGAATAGGCCGCCTGCCGGAGCGCCCACCTGCTTCGCCTTGCTGCTTTGTCCGCCTGCGCCGCGCGGGGCGGTTGCCCAGACTGTCCCAACGCCGGCCTGCTGAGCCGCTGCGGCCGGCGGCCTCGTCGCCCACCGCCGACCCTGGCCACGCCGCCCGCGCCGCCCTCGCCGCGGCCGACGCAGCCACCGGGACGGCTGCGCCCACCGCCACCGCCACCCCCGTTGTCCACGGCCACGCCCGCCCTCGCCCACCCCCCCACCGACACCGACACCCGACCCGGCCGTCGGCCTGCCCTGCTCCCGACCCCTGGCCCGTCAAGCCCGACTACGCCGCCTACACCCTGACGGCCGACCCCTGGCCGACGCCGGACGCCACCGCCGTGCTGCCTCCGCTGTCGCTGGTCAACCCGCTGCCCACCGCCGGGCGCAACGCCGGCTACCCCTACGGCTCCGACGGCAGCGGGCGCTACCTGCTGCACAACGGTCTGGACATGGCCGACGAGGACGACGCCTTGGCCGTGGCCGCGGGCGACGGCACGGTCGTGCTGGCCCGCGACGATCTGGATGAGCTGTTCGGCTGGCGCTGCGACTGGTACGGCCAGGTTCGGGGCAACGCGCAACCCGCTGCTGTGGCTGGAGCCGTGGTCGGGCAGCGGGGTCATTGCCGGGCGGCTGGTGGAGCCTGAGGGCAGCGCTTGGCAGGGGGTCACGGTGACGCTGATCGACAAGGACGGCGCGTTGCTCAACACCTGGACGTACCTCGACGACCCCGACCACCTCATTCGCCCCGACCCGGCGCTGGGCGAGAACTTCGTCTTTGGCCCGGTGGCCGAGGGGCGCTATACGGTGTTTGTCGAGGTGCAGGGGGAGGAGTATCGGCGGACGGTCGAGGTGAGCGATGGGCAGGTGACGACGCTGGAGATCGTCACCGCCCCCTACCGCACGCCGACGCCCGCGCCTTGAAAGAAGAGTAATAATCCGCAGATTGGGCAGATTGGGCAGATCAAGAGCTCCACGCCAAAGGCGCTAAGGGGCAAAGACGCCAAGCATACTTGTTCTTCTTGGCGCGCTTTGCACCCTATGCGACTTGACGTGAGCTTCTTTCTCTGAAATCTGCCCAATCTGCCTAATCTGCGGATCGTTCTCTTCTCAAGGCAGCGCATCGAAGCGCCGCACGCCCTCGATGTCGAGCACGAAGTCGGCCCCGAACGCGCCGGCCGGCGTCAGCGCCCCGGCCAACGGCGGCTCGTCACGCTTGCCCGCGGCCAGCACGCGCTCGACCAGGCGCACCGCGGCCAACGCGGTGAAGCGATAGAACCTCGCCCGTCTCCAGCCAGGGCCTGCCGCGCCGTCCGGCCCGCTGGCCCGCGCCCAGAGGTAGGTGCGCCCCTGGTGTTGCGCCTCCTCGTCCGGCCCCTCGAACATCCACGTCGCCGCCCGGTCGGCCAGCCGTTGCACCGCGCCCTGGCCCAGCACCTTCAGCGCCGGGCGGGCCAGCAGCCCCATCCCCGGCAGCCGCGGCAGGGCCAGATAGGTGGTGATGTTGCCGATGCCGGTGGTGTGATAGGCGGTGACGAGACTCGCCCCAGGAAGGCGTCCCGTCGCGGACGCGGCCGTCGCTGAGCGCACCTGGCGCCGCCCCTTGCCCAGCGGCGGGCGCGAGGCGGCCGTCGCGCCGCGTCAGGCTGCCGCCGGGATAGCGGTTGGCGTTGACCGGAGCCGACATAACCGTGCCCGACGACAGATCGGCCAGGGCCACCAGCGCCGTCTCCAGGTGGGTCGCGCCGGGGACGCGGTCGGCCACGTGGCGGGCCAGGCAGTCGCTGGGACGATGTCACAGCCCGCGCCGGACATGAGACGACGCCGGGGCGCGGGCACTCGCATCGCGGGCGAAGGTGGCCTCGAAGACGGGCAACTCGCCGGTGATGTCCAGGTAGTGGGTCTGCCCGGCCAGACAGGCGCGCACCATCGGCTCGCTGGTGTGGATAAACGGCCCGGCGGCGTGGAAGACCAGCGTGAAGCGCTCAATCGTCTTGTTCAGGCGTTCGGCGTAGTCGAGATCGAGCGCCAGCCAGTCGAGGTCATACTGGGTCGCCAGCGCCGCCAGCTTGGCCGCGTTGCGCCCGGCCAGCACCGGCCGATGGCCGCGCCGCACCGCCTCGGCCAGCAGCAATGGCCGGTGAAGCCATGAAGCGCCAGCACAGCATCCAGGTCGATTCGTCCGCGTCGGCACGGGCAGAGGATAGCACATTTTGTTAGACCTGACAGGTGGGTGGCCCACCCGTCAGGTCAGTTATTGGCCTTTATCTGTGGACGCGCGGCACGGCGCGGCATGATTAGGGGCCGTGTCATCGCCGCCCCATCGTTCCTCATTGCTCGCTCGCCTTGCCCCCCGCCGCCTGGCCCTGGCCGCCGTCGCTCTGCTGCTCATCCTGCTTGCCTGGTGGGGGCTGCTGGGGGCGGGGCGCGGGCTGGACAGCCGCCGGCTCAGCGGCGCGAACGGCGAGCCGCTACGCTTCCTGGCCCCGGCGGACGCGACCGGTGTCCCCGGCGTCATCATCGCCCACGGCTTCTCCGGCTCGACGCCGTTCATGCTCGGCTTCGGCCAACCACTGGCCCGCGCCGGCTACGGCGTCATGCTGCTCGACTTCGACGGCCACGGCTCGGCCCGCGTCCGGCTCGACGACAACAGCCTGCCACGCAACCTCGATGCCGCCTACGTCGCCCTGATCGCCCAGCCGGAGATCGATCCGGCGCGCGTGGCCCTGCTCGGCCACTCGATGGGCAGCGGCGCGGTGATGAGCGCGGCCATCGCCGACGCCGAGCGCTACCGGGCCACGATCGCCGTCTCGCCCACCGGGGCCGAGGTGTCGCCGCAGTCGCCGCGCAACCTGCTGCTCATGGCCGGCACGCTGGAGCCGCGCTTCGCCGCCAACGGCCGCGACCTGCTGGCCCGCGCCGGCGGGGCCAACGACGACCTGGCCGGCGGGCGCGCCGGGCGATGGTCGACGCCCAACGTGGAGCACATCACCATTCTCTTCAGCGGCGTGGCCCACCAGGCGGCGCTCGACTGGCTGAATCACCTTCGACCGGCCGGCGGCGACACGCGCCCGACCGGCGGGTCGTCTGGTACGTGGCCCATTTGGCCGGCTGGCTGCTGTTGGTGACGGCCGCGGCCCCGCTCTTCCCGGCCGCCGCGCCGGCGGCCGTCCGCCGCCGCGCGCCGTGGCCGTGGCTGGGGCTGCCGCTGGGCGCACTGGCGGCGGTGCTGTTGCTGGCCGCGCTGGGCCGCTTCGGCGACATTAGTGGGCTGGGCGGGGTGCTGGTCGGCGGGGCGCTGGCGCTGTGGTTCGGCGCGCTGGGGGTAGTGTGGCTGCTGCTGGGCTTCCGGCCGCCGTGGCCGGCGGGGCGCGACGCGCTGTGGGGCCTCGTTCTCTTCGCCGTCCTGACGCTGGCTTTCGGCGTCATGGCCGGCCGGGTGTGGCTGCCGTGGTGGCTGACGCCGGAGCGGTTCGCCCTTTGGCTGCCGGCGGCCGTGGCCGCGCTGCCCTGGCTGCTGGCCGCCGGACTGGCCCAACAGGGCGCTTCGGCGCGGCAACGCGCCGGCTGGTGGCTCTTCCAGACGGCGGTCATCGTCGCCGGTCTGCTGCTGACGGTGGTCGTTGCGCCCGGTCTGGGCTTCGTCACCTTGCTGATGCCGGTCATCCCCGCCGTTCTGGCCGGCATGAGCCTGGCCGGCGCGGCCATCGACCGGCCGTGGAGCTACGCCATCGGCAATGCCCTCTTCTTCGGCTGGCTGCTCGTCGCCATCTTCCCGCTGGCGTGATAGGATGGAGAACATGCGTTACGTTGACAACAGCGACATCCACGATCCGCGGCTGAATCTGGCGTTCGAGGAGTATCTATTGCGCCACGTCGAGAGCGACGAGCCGCTGCTCCTGTTCTACGTCAACGAGCCGTCGGTCATCATCGGCCGCAACCAGAACACGCTGGAGGAGATCGACCCCGACTACGTCAACACCCACGGCATCCACGTCGTGCGGCGGCTGTCGGGTGGCGGCGCGGTCTACCACGACCTGGGCAACCTCAACTTCAGCTTCGTCACCAATGGCAAGGAGCATCTCAACGACTTCGCCCGCTTCACCGGGCCGGTGGTCAGCGTGCTGCGCTCGCTGGGCGTGCCGGCCGAGTTGCGCGGCCGGAGCGACATCCTCGTCGAGGGGCGCAAAATCTCCGGCAATGCTCAGTACGCCTCTACCCGGCGCATGTTCAGCCACGGCACGCTGCTGTTCGACACCGACCTGGGCGAGATGCTGCGGGCCATCAACCCGCGGCGGATGCAGATCGAGTCGAAGGCCGTCCACTCCGTGCGCAGCGCCGTGGCCAACATCCGCGAACTGCTGCCGCGCGACATGACCCTGGCCGACCTGCGGGCGGCTCTGCTGCGCGGCATCTTCGGCGGCGAGACGATCCGCACCTATGACCTGACCGGAGCCGACTGGTTGGCCATCGAGGACATCGCCGAGCGGCGCTACCGGCTGTGGAGCTGGAACTACGGCCGCTCGCCGCAATTCAACGTCCAGAAGAGCGCCCGCTTCCCGGCGGGCAAGATCGACGCGCGCATCGACGTGGACGAGGGGGCGCGTGCGGGCCATTCGCCTCTTCGGCGACTTCAGCGGCCGGCGCGACGTGGCCGAACTGGAGGCCCACCTGATGGGCGTGCCCTACGACCGCGAGCGCCTCAGCGCGGCCCTGGCCGACGTGGACCTAGATGGCTACTTCGGCTCGATGGATGTGGGGACGTTTATTGATTTGTTGTATTAGTGTGTAGAAGGGCAGGGCAGAGGGTTCTTGCCCCCTCGCCCTTTGGGAGAGGGTTGGGGAGAGGGCAGCCATTGCCGACCCTCCCCTAACCCCTCCCAGGGGGCGGGGGATCAGCAAAACCCCCTCGCCCTCCGGGAGAGGGTTGGGGAGAGGGCGCTATTCTATGGAGTGAGCCATGAAACTCAACTGGTCACTACTGATCGGTGGGATCGTTGCCGCTGTCTTGTTGTTGGGGGCCGGTTACGCGCTGGCCAACGTGCGCGGCGCGGCCGAGCCACAAGGTATCGAGATCATCCCGCCCGCGCCAACGGCCACGCCACCGCCGCCGCCGACCCCCGCGCCGACGGCCACGCCCGGCCCCCTGCGCGTCTACGTCAGCGGCGCGGTCGTCAACCCGGCCGTCTACACCCTGCCGGCGGGCAGCATCGTGGATGACGCCGTGCGCGCCGCGGGCGGCCTGAGCGCCGACGCCGACCCGGTGGCCATCAACCTGGCCGGGCCGCTGGCCGACGGGATGCAGATCTACGTCCCGGCGCGGGTCGAGGGCGCGCCCACGCCGCCGCCGGTCAGCGCCCCGGTGGCCACCGCCGACCCCGGCGCGAGCCGCATGGGCGGCGTAACCATAGCCGGGCTGATCGACATCAACCTGGCCACGCAGGCCGATTTGGAGATGCTGCCCGGCATCGGCCCGACGATGGCTGCCAACATCATCGCCCACCGCGAGGCCAACGGGCCGTTCGCCACCATCGAGGCGATCATGGACGTGCCGGGCATCGGCGAGGGCAAGTTCGCGGCCATGAAGGACTTAATCACGGTCGGGCCGTAAGAGGCTCACGCCAAGGCGCGAAGGGGCAAAGGCGCAAAGAAGAAAAAGATGATCTCGCGCAAAGACGCAAAGTACGCAAAGAGAAGAAAGCTTCTTAAGCTTTGCGCTTTCGCGTGAGCCCTTCCTACTCTTATAATCGGCGCTATGGTCGGCGGGTGCGCCGGCAAGGGAGGTTGTGATGAGCGAGTTCACGCCAGAGACGTGGCGGGCGCGGGCGGCGCAGAAGCTGGGCGAGCTGGGCCACCGGATGAGGGTGGCCGCCGGTCGCGACGTGCCCTACGTCGCCTACAGCACGCTGGCCGGGCTGGCGCTGTGGCCGGCCGTCGAGCAGGCGGTGACGACCGGCGAGGCGTGGCGCGTCATGGGGGCGCTGTTCGGGATCGGCGCGGGCGTCGGCAGTAACCTGATCGCCTCGCGCATCGAGGCCTGGACGAAACAGGACGACCGGCCGAGCGAGGCCGAGGTCATCGCCTGGGCGGCGGCGGGGGCGGGCGACGCCGCGCTGCGCGACGCCCTCGACGCCATCGTCGAACGGTTGGACGCCCTGCCCGCCGCCGCCGCCGCGCTGGACGAGGCCGAGCGGCCGACCTTCGCCGCCGCCCTGCGGCGCGACGCGGGCCAACTGGGCAATCTGACGACCATCGACAAGTTGCTGACCGGCGGCGGGGCGGTGTTCTTCGGTAGCGTTTCGGCCGCCCGCGACATTCAGGCCGGCACCAAGACCGTCCACGGCCACGAGATTCGCGACAACGTCTTCCACGGCCCGGTGACCATCGGCACGGGCGACGAGAGCAAGCCCGATACGGACGTCCTGCACCACGCCTATATGCACTACGTCTTCCAGACGACGAGCTTCCTGACCCTCGGCGGCGTCGATCCCCAGGCCAAGGGTGACGCCGAGACGCGCCTGGAACTGGCCGCGGTCTACACCGCGCTGTTGACCGCGACGCCGCGCGACGAGCGAATGGGCGAGCCTGGCGCCGGCCAGGCCGGCCGCGAGCGGCGGCTGGCTCGCTCGGCCGTCGAAGAACTGAACCGCCACCCCCGCCTGGTGCTCATGGGCGACCCCGGCAGTGGCAAGAGCACCTTCGCCGGCTTCGCCGCCCTGTGCCTGAGCGGCGAGGCCCTGGCCGACCCGGCGGCCAACCTCGACCTGTTGACCGCGCCCCTGCCCGACAACGACGGCAACGACGAACAGGAGCGCCAGCCCTGGGGCCACGGCCCGCTGCTGCCCGTGCTGGTCGTCTTGCGCGATTTCGCCGCCACGGGACTGCCCCCGGCCGGGCAGAAAGCCGACGCCGAGACCCTTTGGCGCTATCTGAACGCGCCTGACGGCCGCGTCCCTCGGCGAATTCGCCCCTCTTCTGCGCCGGGAACTGCGCCAGCGCGGCGGCCTGCTCATCCTCGACGGCCTGGACGAGGTGCCGGAGGCCGACAGCCGCCGCAAACAGATCAAGCAGGTCATCGAGGGCTTCGCCGCCGCCTTCTCTCGTTGCCGTATCCTGGTCACCAGTCGCACCTACGCCTACCAGAAGCAGGATTGGAAGCTGCCACACTTCGCCGAGAGCACGCTGGCGCCTTTCGGCGACGGCCAAATGCGGCGCTTCATCGCCCGCTGGTATGACCACATCGGCGGACTGCGCGACTGGCCGGCCGACGACGCCCGCGGCAAGGCGGCCGAGTTGCGCCGGGCCATCGACGGCAGCGAGCGGCTGCGCGACCTGGCCGAACGGCCGCTGCTGCTGACGCTGATGGCCAGCCTTCACGCCTGGCACGGCGGCGTCCTGCCCGACAAGCGCGAGGAACTGTATCACGAGTCGGTCAATATGCTCCTTGACTGGTGGGAGCGACAGCGCATCGTCCGCGACGCGCAGGGCAAACCCATCAACCAGCAGCCCAGCCTGGCCGAATGGCTCAACGTCGACCGCGACCGGGTGCGCGAGTGGCTCAACGAACTGGCCTTCACCGCCCACAGCCGCCAGCCCGAACTGGCCGGCACGGCCAACATCGCCCAGAAAGAGATCGTTGATGGCCTGATGGCCTTGAGCGATGATCCCGATTTGAAGCCCAGGCTGCTGGTGGAGTACCTCAGCCACCGCGCCGGGCTGCTCGTGCCCCACGGCGTGGGCGTCTACACCTTCCCCCACCGCACCTTCCAGGAGTATCTGGCCGCCTGTCATCTGACCGACCTCGACAACCCCGAAGAGACCATCGCCGGTCTGGTCTGCGCCGACCTGAACCGCTGGCGCGAGGTAACGCTGCTGGCGGCGGCCAAGCGCACGCGCGGCGGCAAGGGCACCGTCTGGTTGATGGTCGACGAACTGTGCCCCGACGGGCCGGAAGCGGGCGGCGCAGCCGAAGACGCGCCCGCCGCCCGCGGCGCGCTGCTGGCCGGCCAGGTGCTGCTGGAATCGGCCGATCTGGCCCGGGTCAGCGCCGGCAACACCCCCAAGGTCGAGCGCGTCCGCCGCTGGCAGAAGGCGCTGCTGGCCCACCCGGCGCTGCCCGACGTGGAACGCGCCGCCGCCGGGCGCGCCCTGGCCGACCTGGGCGACGACCGGGCGGAGGTCATGACCGTCGACGCCATGCAGTTCTGCCTCGTGCCCGGCGGGCCGTTCCGGATGGGCGAGGATAAGGAGTTGCACACCAACGACTACCTGACCGGCGCCTACTGGCTGGGCCGCTACCCGGTGACCAACGCCCAGTTCGCGGCCTTCGCCGATGACGGCGGCTACGACAACCCCGACTACTGGCGCGAGGCGGCCAATGCCGGGCGCTGGAAGAAGGGTGAGATTACCGACTGGGAAATAACCCGTTCCCAGCCCTATGACTACGGCCGCCCCTACACCCTGCCCAACCACCCCGTCGTCGGCATCACCTGGTACGAAGCCCTGGCCTTTGCCCGCTGGCTGACGGCGCGCTGGCGGGCGAGCGGCGCGCTGCCGCGCGGCTGGGAGGCGCGGCTGCCGTCGGAGGCGGAGTGGGAGAAGGCGGCGCGCGGCGGGCTGACGATCCCGGCCGCGGCGGTCGTTCGGGCGGCCGGCGCGTGGGCGGTCGCCGCGCCGGAGATGAAGAAAAACCCGGACGAGACGCGCCGCCACCCGTGGACGGGGGCGGGCGGGCCGCGCCGCGCCAACACGACGGAAAGCACCATCAACAGCACCAGTGCCGCCGGCCTCTTCCCCCACGGCGCGAGTCCCTACGGCTGCGAGGAGATGGCCGGAACGGTGTGGGAGTGGACGCGCAGCCTGTACGACTTTGAGTATCCTTACGTCCCGGACGAGAGGCGCGAGCATCTCGGCGCGGGTGACTATGAGTCGCGTGTGATTAGGGGAGGCTCCTATGCGTGGAATCTCGCCTCGTGCCGGTGCGCGCAGCGCTACAGGAGCAATCCGTACTTCAGGTACGACAACTGCGGTTGCCGCGTGCTGGTCGCCCCATCCGGACACCTCTGAACTCTGATCGGCTCTGAACTCTGAAACTCTGATCGATCGCGGCTGTCAAGTGGCATAAGTCAGCAATCGATCACCGATTCGGATGACGAAATGATGATCAATGACACCTGACAAAAAGGCGCGGGATGTTCTATGCTGGCCCCATGACCGCCGAGGAGATGCCGATCTTCAGCCGCACGTACGACTTCCTGACCTGGCTGTTGCCGGCCACGAATCACTTTCCACGGGCGCATCGTCACGATTTCACCCGCCGCCTGCTCGATTCGGCCTTTGACTTGCGCGAGCGGCTGGAGGAAGCCAACATCCGGCGGGGCGCGGCGCGGCTGGAACGGCTGGAGCGGGCCGACGAGGCGTTGAGCCGGGTGCGACTCTATATCCGGCTGGCCGTGGCCTGGGGCTGGTTATCAGGCGGGCAGTATGAGCACGTGTCGGGCATGACGGTTGAGATCGGGCGCCTCCTAGGTGGTTGGAAGAAGGTGTCATAAGTTTGACAACCAGCGGCTCTTCGGGGTCCGCAGTTGTGGGGGCGTCCAGCGCCGGTGCGCGCAGCGCAACAGGAACAATCCGAACAACAGGAACGACAACAACGGGTTGCGCGCCCTGGTCGCCACGCTTTTCGCCCTGACGGAACTGCCCGGCGGGGTTCGCCCTTCCGGGCCGAGGCAGAAAAATGGCGGGGCCTGTTCCCGGCCGCGCCGCTGTGGGGCGATTTGCCAAATCGCTCTACAACGGCCGGGCATATACCAACGGCCCCGCGCCCTGGGTTCGTCCCTGGCGCGGGGCCAGCTTGCGTTTCAAGACCTGACAGGTCTCGCACGTCATGTACGTCCAAATCGCCTCCTGGGATAACCTGCTCCTGGCCTACCATCGGGCGGCCCAGGGCAAGCGCGGCCAGCCCAACGTGGCCGCCTTTGAGCACCGGCTGGAAGACAACCTGCATCAACTGCGGACCGAACTGCTCAACCACACTTACCGCCCCGGCCCCTACACAAGCTTCTTCATCCACGAATCGAAGCGCCGGCTGATCAGCGCCGCGCCCTTCCGCGACCGTGTCGTCCACCATGCGTTGTGCAATCTGATCGAGCCGATCTTCGAGCAGAGCTTCATCGCCGACAGCTACGCCAACCGCGCCGGCAAGGGCACCCACCGCGCGCTGGATCGCTGCCAGCGGTTCGCCCGCCGCTATCCCTACGTGCTGCAATGCGACGTGCGGCAGTTCTTTCCCAGCATAGACCACGCCATCTTACGCGCCCAACTGGCGCGCCGGATCGCCTGCCCGGAGACTCTGGGCCTGATCGATCTGATTCTGAACAGCGGTGTGGGTGTGCTGGCCGACATGTACGAGATGGTCTACTTCTCCGGTGATGATTTGCTGGCGGCGTTGCGGTCGCGTGGCCTGCCCATCGGCAATTTGACAAGCCAATTTTGGGCCAACGTCTACCTGAACCCATTCGACCACTTCGTCAAGCGCGAACTACGCTGCCAAGCCTATCTGCGCTACGTGGACGACTTTCTTCTGTTCGCGCCGGACAAGGCGACGCTTTGGGCCTGGCGGGCGGCAATCGCCGGCCGTCTGGCCGGGCTGCGTCTTGTCATTCACCCGGCTGCTCATCCTCGACCGGTGGGCGAAGGCATTCCGTTCCTCGGCTTTGTCGTCTATCCTAAGTGTCGCGCGCTGAAGCGCCGCGTGGGCGTGGCCTACCAGCGGCGGTTCGCGGCGCTGCTGGGCCAGTATGCGCGCCGGGAGATCACGCTGGCCCAAGTGGACGCCAGCGCGCGCGGTTGGGCCAATCATGCGCGCTATGGCAATACAACCGGACTCCGTCGCGCTGTCCTGGGTGCACGGGTCATCCCCCGCGTCCCGACGCCCCCAATCCCATTCCCTCCGGGCGATGGTCAGCCGTCACCAGTCACGTGATCGCCCAGACGGGTCAACGCCTCGGCCCAATACCCCTTCATCCGCTCAGCCGCCGCGGCGTCGGCCAGCTTGTTGTGCTGCACCGTGACCGTCGTCCGCTCCCCCTTGTCGGTTAGGGGCAACCTCGACTGACGTGCCATCTTCCCAGGTCAGTCGCAACGATTTGGGCGGCGTGGCTTTGCGCACGGTAAAGGCGGCGTCGGGCAGCCAGCGGGCGCGGGTAGCCTCGTCGGCCCAGGCGTCATAGACGGCCGCGGCCGGCGCGGCCACGGTGCGGCTGCGGCTGATCTGGTAGCCGTCGGCCATCTCGTGTTTGGCCCGCAGGCCGCGGCTCTGCTCATAGCCGACGGTCACCTGCTGTTGCCACCAACTGGAGACGTCGGTGTGGGCCTGCAAGTGGGCCACGAGCTGCTTGTGGTTCATCTCGCGCCCGCCGGCGGCGTCGAGCAGGGCCAGCCACTCGGCCCACGACTTGCCGGTGGCCCGCATAACCGCTTCATTCGACGTACCCATGATGGCCGCCGGGTCCAGCTCTTCGGTCATCGTTGTTCCTCCCGGATGCAAGGTATAATCATTCCTCTATGCCAATTATAACATGTGGATGGTGTGACGGGGTGGGGGCGTGACGGCCGGCAACGTACTGCTGCTGTCGCTGCTGGCGGCCGCCGCGCCCGTGGCTCTCTACGTCGGGCTGATCTACTGGGTCGACCGCTACGAGAAGGAGCCGTGGTGGCTGCTGTCGGCGGCCTTTCTGTGGGGAGCTATTCCGGCGGCCATTCTAGCCCTGATCTTCAACACCCTACTCAGTATGCCGTTTTACCTACTGCTCGACAGCGGCCCGGCCGATCTGGTGTCGGGCGGCTTCATCGCTCCCATCATCGAGGAGACGGCCAAGGCGCTCATCCTGTTCCTCATCCTCTTCCTGTGGCGGCACGAACTCGATAGCCCGCTCGACGGCCTTATCTACGGGGCGATGGTCGGCATGGGCTTCGCCATGGTCGAGAACGTGCTCTACTACGTGACGGCCTTCGAGGAGGGCGGCCAGGCGGTGTGGAACGGCACGGTGGTCATGCGCGGCGTCGTCTTCGGCCTCAGCCACGCCCTCTATACGTCGCTGACCGGCCTGGGCATCGCCGCGGCGAAGCTCAGCCCCAGCCGGCCGGTGCGCTGGCTGGCTCCGCTGCTGGGCCTGGGCGCGGCCATCACCCTCCACGCCCTGCACAACGTGGCCATGTTCACCAACTCCCCCCTCGGCTTCCTGGCCGGGCTGACGTTCGACTGGGGCGGCGTGACCATCACCGCCGTGATTATCGTCCTGGTGCTCTATCAGGAGCGGCAGTGGATGCGGCGCTATCTGTCCGACGAGGTGGCGCTGGGGACGCTGACGGCCGACGAGTACGACCTGGTGCGCTCGGCCGCCGGGCGCAACCGGCGGCGGCTGGGGCTGCTCCTGCGCGAGGGACCGGACGCCTGGCGGCGCAGCGGACGCCGCTACCGTGAGTGCAGCGAACTGGCCTACTACAAACGCCACCACGCCATCTTCGGCGACGAACGAAGCTTGGCGGCGGCTGAACGGTTGCGGGCATCGCTGGCTGGCCACCCGGCGGGTTCAAACCCGCCGCTGCCACACGAAACCGGCTGATGAAGTTTAACAATTTAATACGGTAACAAGCCAACATAGCGCAGCAACGCCGACGAACCGTTGAGAAAGCGGTCGAGGAATGTGGCTACCAGGGATTTGAGCCTGGGCCAATCATCGGCACAGCGATGGAGACGGATGACCTCTTGCTTGAGCCAACGCCAGAGCTTCTCGATGGGGTTCAGCCAGGAAGCGTAAGTCGGCAGACAAAGCAATTGAATCGGCAGCGTGTCCCGAATGGCTTTCTGTCGCGGTTCGGTGGGAAGTTGCTGAGGCTGGAGACGACAGAGCACGTCAGGGTGAAAATGCACCGGCCAGTTGTCAGGACAATGGCAATCGTCTCTGCCTGGATAGGCGGCCTGGACTTGGGCGAAGAAATCAGACAAGCAGGCGGTGGTGATGTGGCTGCGCTGGAGGTAAATGACTTGCCCGGTGATGGCATCCAGAGTGGCCACAAGGCGAAAGCAGGTATTGGACGCATAGCTGCGCCGCGCCAACGGCTGGGCGTGACCCACGGCTTCATACGCCCAGGACAGTTCCGGCTGGCGGTAGTAAGAGAGCTCATCCAGGTAGAGCAAGGGGAAACGCTCCGGCTGCCGCTCGGCCCGTGCCCGATGCTCGTCGATCCAGGCCCGCTTGGCCTGATAGTGCGGGTCGGGGCTGTGAAGGTAATCGCGCGCTCGTTTGTAACCAATGCCCAACCGGGCCAGCAAACGCCATACGCTCCCCGGCGCATGCCCCCGCAACCAGTCGAACTGGTCGGCAATCATGGCCAGTGTCCAACGATGACCAGCATGGCCGAACAGGTGCGGGTCGCGACGCACTGTGTTCACAAGGGCCTGGTGGGCCTCTTCATCACTCTTGTACTGGGGGGAAAAAAGCCGCCTTACGGCCTCGCCCCACCTTCACCAGCCAGCCGTCAATCCCGCCGGCCAGATAGCGATTCAGCCAGCGGTAGACCGTATCCGGGTCGCGCGCCTTCAGCACGCCCTGTTTGGCCACCGCATGGGGCGATTGTCCGGCGGCGACCTTCAACAAGGCCGCCGCCTTTTCGCGCAACTACTGCACACTGACCTACTGACCACTAACCAGCCCCTCCATCTGCCCCCATGCACCCAATCATGCTGCACCGCCAGATAGACCAACTCGTGCAGCGACGTGGGGCCGAAGAGGTGTGTTGCCCCTGGCGCTCCAGACATCGAGCGGCAGCAGGGGTTAGCCGGGCGATGCTTTCGGCGCGGGCGGCAACGAAGTCCGCGGCGGCGGCGCAGCCGTCTGCGCCTGATAGTTGCGCGTCACGGCCCACTCATCAGCATCGACGCCGGGCAGGAAGGCGCTGTCGTCTTCCAGCAGGGCGTTGAAGCGCGCCTGGTGCACTTCGCGCTCCACGTCGCGCAAGTGGCAGGCGATCTCCGTCAGCGACCACTCCCCTTCGGCCGGGCGACGCGACCAGTCGGCCGTCGCGTCGCCCAGCAGGCGGACGACGCGCTCGCCAAAGGCGGCCAGTTCGGTCAGCAGTTCGCCGACGGGCGGCGGGTTGAGCATGGTGCGCGGGGGCAGCATGGCGATCAGGCCGGGCGGCCGAGGCGCTCCAGCCAGCCGCCGGCCACCATCTCGGCCAGCACGTCGAGCGACCCCTGGCCGTTGAGCAGTGTCCGGTCGGGCGGCTCGGCGTCGATGGGGCGATCCAGAAGGTGTGGAGGCCGACGGCTGCCGCCGGGGCGATGTCGTTCTTCCAGTCGTCGCCGACCATCAGGGCGCGGTCGGGCGGGCAGTCGATGGCGGCCAGGATTTCGCGGTAGTAGGCGGGCTGGGGCTTGGCGGCGTGCATGTTCTCGTAGGTCGTCACCAGCGCATAGGGGTACTCATCGACCGGCACGCCGGCCCAAGCGAGCCACTGCTCGATGGCCGTGGCCGGGAAGAGCGGGTTGGTGGCGATGATGACGGCCAGCCCGCGGGCGAAGGCGGCGCGCACCAAGGGACTGGCCGCCGGGCGGACTATCGTCGCCTGTTGCAGTTGGACGAACTCCGTCTCGTAGAAGCGGCTGAAGAACGGCTCCAGCTCGGCCCGCCGGCCGCCGGTCAGGGCCTCGAAGTTGGCCCAGAACACGTCGGCGTTGGTGTGGGCCGGGTCGGTGTTGCGGATGGCCGCCTGGGTGGCCTGGATGAGATGGGGCAGGAAGGTCTCGTTGTCCATGACCGGCCGGGCATACCTCCCAGCAGGGCGAAGTAGCGCTTCATGAACTCGGCCGTGTTGTTGCCCAGCAAGGTGTCGTCGAGGTCCAGGAGGACGGCTTGTATCGTTGCGGTCATTGTGGGAGAAGTGTAACCACAGATTACGCGGATGACACAGATTAAGAAGGGTTATCCGCAGATTTGGCAGATTGGGCAGATTTCAGAACTCGCTATTCTGAAATCTGCCCAATCTGCCAAATCTGCGGATAACTATTCTGGAAATCTGTGTAATCTGTGGTTTCTCATAGATCGCCGAACAGTTCCCGCAGGCCGGGGCGTTCGGCGGCGCACTGGGGGCAGCCGACTTCGGGCTTTTCCACATCGATCAGGTGGCGGCTGCAGAAGGCGCGCACCTCCACGTGGCGGCCGATGCCCAGGATGCCCGGCTTGACCGTCGCCTCCAGCACCAGATTGGGTTGCTGTTGGCGGCCAGGATGTCGGGCACGGGGCAGTTGGCGCAGTCTTTGGGCTGCCACTGTGGCGAGCGGGCGTTGGCCTTGATCAGGCGGCACTCCTGCTCCGAACGCCCTGAAAGAAGTCCTGATAGTAAAGCGGCACTCTTGCCGGCGGGGTTCTCATGGCTGTATGTCCGACGTGGTTCAGCTGTTTCTGAAGCCCATGTCAAGCGCCGCCGCGCTCCTGTCTACCGGCAAACCAGCCGCGATCACGAGCGGTCTTGCGGCGGTGACAATTGGCGCAACGAACCACGCACTTGGCGATCTCCTCGGCAATTGTCTCCAGCGAGTAGCGACCTCCGGCCAACTCCGAGACATCCTTGCGTTTCTCGGCGGCATTCAGATGATCGAACTCCAATACGGTGGGATCGCTTTCGCCGCAGTCAACACACGGGTGGGTGGACAAGTATTCCCAGACGAACTGCCGCGCCTCCTGGCGTCGCCGCTCGCGGTTGCGGTAAATGTCGGCCCGATACTCCTCTTTGCGCTTGTTGTAGCTTGCCTGATTGAAGCGCCGCATGCAGTCGCGGCACTGCTTCTGGCGCGTACCGAGGACTTTGTTGTGAAGGCGAACTCCTCAAGGGGTTTCGATGTTGACAGTGGGGCGCAACGCTTCAACTCGTTCTGGCCCCCATAAACCGAAGCCCTGCCATTAGCAGGAGCTTCTCCGAACGAAAGACATCACAAATCCTCTGTGCGCCTGGAGAGAGTCGAACTCCCGACTTCCACGTTCGTAGCGTGGCGCTCAGTCCACTGAGCTAGAGGGGCGTAACATCACGAAATATACCGCAAACCCGTGCAGGCAAGCTTTCACCGCTACACGGTCAAATTTCTTATCCGGCGCTGAAATCTACCAAGGCGCTAAGACCCGTCAAGCGAATCAGCTCTTCAGAGATCGTCTGGCTAGTCGCCGTCCGGCACGTAAGAGTTCAACGCCCGGGAGAAGACCACGCCGTCCACGGCCAGCCGGATGTGATGGTCGCCAGGGTCGGGTCGATGCCGTCCTCAACGGCCCGCCGTTGGCTCTACTCGAAGCCGCGCCGCAGTTGATCAGGCGTGCGACTGATCAGCAACGACGGCCCAGCTCTAAGGCGGGAATCAAGGTCGATGTCTTCTACTGCACGGAGAAGATGGTGCGAATGTAGGCCCGCAGCCAGCGCCGGTCAGCCCGGCGCTTCCGCAGCCAGTTCGCTTCCAGGCGTGAATTGAAGACCTCCGTCACCTGGTCGATCAGGTAGGCCGTCAGCGCTTCCTGCCGGACGGGAAGTGGTGCAGCGCGCCCCCTTTGGTCACGCCGGCCTCGTGGGCGACGGCCTCAATGGTGAAAGCGCCGATGCCCAGGCGAACATATAAGATGGGCCGTGGCCCTCAGCACGGCCTCCCGCGTCTTCATCGCTTCTTCTTGTCCGGCACATAGGCCACTCAACCGCCGGCAACCGGCCCAGTCGCTGGCCTCACCCTAGTGACAACAATCACTGCGTGTTGCTTGCCACCTGGCACTGCTGGCGACCTCATCATAACAGGGCACATGGCCCATTACTCCACTATTGACGCAGGAGTTTCAGCAGTCAAGGGCGCGGAGTCCGCATCCTCCAGATGCGGACGGGTCAACCAAGCGCATCCGAGGATGCGCACTCACGGGCATCCACGAACGTTCGTGGGTGACTACTGAAAAGACCTGACTACTGACGTCGGCCGCCGGTTCAACTCAGACCGCGAATACCTCTTCCACCTCAACGCCCGTTCTCTGACGCGTGACCGCGGCCATGCTTAGGGCGCAGCGTGCCCATCAACTCGATCTCCACTGGGTGGCCGGGCAGCACGTCGATCCGGAACTGCTTGAGCGATGGTGAGCCCTGGATCGCTCCGCTTCCATCATCAGCAACCCATTGCCGATGCGGATGTGGGAACCCGCCAGAAGCGGCAGATAGGCCGGGAACGGCGGCAGTTCGGCTTTGTCGCTTAAGCCAGCGTTCGGGCACAAAGGCGTCCCGGTTCGTCGTACCAGCGAGCATCGCGGTGGACGAGCCAGGGGCTGAGCCAGATGGCCGTATCTTTGGCGATATGGCAGCCACGGATCGCCACGTCCTCAAAGCGACGCTGCGTATTGACCCAGGCGACCGGATAGCGGCGCAGGATCTCTCTGATGGCGGCGTTAGCAAAGCGCAACTGGGGCACGTCGTCGGCAATCGGCGTCCGCCCGGCCAGCGCCTCGTCCCTCGGCTTCCAACTTGGCGTGGGCGTCGAGTTGGGAGGAGGCAGATGCCGGGCCCACGACAGCGCCGTGGCCACGTGGTCTCGTAGCCGGCCAGATGGAGTGCGGATCTCGTCGAGCAGTTGCGCAGTACTCATCAGCTGCCTCTCGTCGTCGCGCGCGGCCATCAGCATGGTCAGCAGGTCGTCGCGGTCGCTGCCTTCCGACGCGGCGCTCGTCGATGATCGCCAGCAGCAGTTCGTTGATGGTGGCCGCCCCAGGCCATCTGCGTGCGCGCCGGGGGTGGGGATGAAGCGGGGCAGGAGCATCTCCAGCCCCATGTCGGCAGCGATGACGCGCATCATGGCGTCGGAAGACCAGCTGGCCTCGCTGGTGCTGTCGACCACGTCGGTGTCGAACAACACTAACGCGAGATGATGCGTTACGTCAGGGTCATCATCTCTGATGTACGTCGCGGACGGCCCGTCATACCGGGTGGCCTTATGTCCCCAGTATAGTCGACCATCTGATCGGCGTACTGCTTGATCGACTGGTGGTGAAGGCGGGCGCGGCCAGCTTGCGCTAGCGCTCCAGAAATCCCCTCGCTAGTAACCAGACCGTTGCCCCGAACCGTGCGCAGGGCGTGGGGCTGAACTGCCGAAGGCCTTGCCAGTCTCCAGCAGAACGCGGTCCCGATGTCTTCGGGGTGGCCTGATGAGGACGCTCTTGTTGCCCAGCGAGAACGCCGCCGCATCGTCGTACTCCTGCTGGAAGCGGCTGATAGATCTGAGCGGGTTCAATAGGCAAATCAGTCGCCCTTCCCCAGGAAGGTGGACCGGAAACACCGTCAGACTGTTTAAGCGTATCTTGGTTACTTACCATACTCTTCACGCTCAAGCTTCACGATACGTTGACATTTACATACCTAACTTACGGTATGTATTTTATGCGACCAGGCTCAGTGTCAACCAGGATGAGACCCAAATACCCATATGGGCTGGATGCGGGGGCAGAGATATTTCGAGCAACGGGGTGGCGAAAACGAAAACCAACAGCAATACTGCTGCTGGTTTTCATCAAGCAGGGTGTGTTCTATCAAGCTGCCGGGAGGATGGGATTCCAGACCGCGACCGGTTTATCACGGCAACCGCTTAGCAGGCGGCCCCATTCGACCTCTCTGGCCCCCCCCAGTCGCGGGCGAAGCGTGTCGTTCGGTTGTCAACAGGCGGAGGAGAGGGATTCGAACCCCGGTGAACTTGCGCCCACTGCGGTTTTCAAGACCGCTGCAATCGTCCGCTCTGCCATCCCGCCGGGTTACGCCAGCGAGGAACGTGG
>JADJHJ010000005.1 GCA_016707605.1 Candidatus Promineofilum glycogenicum
GGCCCGGTTTCTGGTATCGTTGCGCCCAGGCGAGTCGCAGCATCGAGTTCGGCGTCAATGCCGCGACGTCGCCCCATTGCGCGTCAACCGCCAGGGGCGCAATGCCCTGACCTGGAGCACCCAGGAAGGGTTTGCCCAGGCCGTGGCTGCGGCGCGGGCGGCCGACGCGCGGGGGTATCATTATTACCGGCGCGGGCCAGGCGTTCGTCTCCGGCGGCGAACTGAAGAGTTGGCCAACCACCCGGAGGCGGCCGCCGGTGAGCGGCTCAACCGCGTCATGAGCGCCGCCCTTGACGACCTCGTCGCTCTGCCCTGCCCGGTCATCGCCGCCGTCAACGGCGACGCCATCGGCGGCGGTTGCGAAATCCTGACCGCCTGCGATCTGCGGCTGGCCGCGCCGGGGGCACGCTTCGCCTTTCGCCAGGTGCACAACGGCCTGACGACCGGCTGGGCGCGCGGGGCGCTGGTGGCCCTCGTCGGCCAGAGCCGGGCCACCGAACTACTGCTGACCGGCCGCACCTTCGACGCCGCCGAAGCGCAGGCGCTGGGCCTCGTCCATCGCCTGGCCGCGCCAGGCGAGAACAGGCTCGACGCCGCCGCGTCCTGGGCGGCGGAGTTACCTGCGCCTGCCCGCGCCGCGCCCTGGCCGCCCTCAAAACGCTGGCCCACGCCGCGGCCCATCGCCCCGGCCGACACCAACCGGCTGGAGGCGCAACTGTTCATCAACCTGTGGCCCTCGGCAGATCCACATCGAGGGCGATGGGCGCCTTCGCCTAGAAGCGCCCGCCGCGCTTCAACGGGAGACCACGCCAGCGGAACACAATCATGAATCTGACCTACGACGCCATCGCGCGCTTCTACGATCCCAGCCAGCAAGACGCTTCTCGACGACATCCCCTTGCTGCTGCCAGGCAGCCGACGAAACGGCGGCCTGGAGCTGGACTGCGGCAGCGGCCGGGGCGCTTCGTGCCCTGGCCCGCGCGGTAGTGCCGTCACCGGCGTGGATAACTCGCCGGAGATGCTGGCCCTGGCGAGGTGCCGCTGGCCCGGCGAGCCGGCCGAGGTGCAAGCGGGCGGGTGCGGCTGGTGGAGGGGACGTGCGTTCGCTGGCGCTGCCGGGGCCGGAGCCGTTCGCGCTGGCCTACTTGGCTGCACAACACCTTCTTGCACCTGGACGAAACGGCCGCCGCGGCGACTACGCCGGCTACGCCCGTTGCTGCGGCCGGGGTACGCGGCTGGTCACCGACGTGGATCACCCGCTGGCCTGTCGGCGCCAGCTTTCGGCGATGACCTTGACTTTGTATTGGAAGATGAGTTGCGACCCGGCGCTGGGCGAGACGATCCCGCCAGTTCACGGCCTATGAATCCGTCCCCGGCGAGCAGGCGGAGACGTGACCTGGCCTACGAGACGAGCAGGCGCGACGACGACGCCACCCGCGTCACACTGCGCTACCACCTGCTACCCCCACCAGTACGATCTGCTCTTCGGCCTGACCGGTTCCGCCTGCTGGGCTTGCTGGGGCGACTACGACCGACACGCGCTTCGACGTAGATGGCGAGCGGCCCCGATCGTGGTGGGCGAGGCGGGAATAGGTCAATAGGCCCAGTGGGTCAGTGGGTCAGTAGGTCAGGTCGAGGCGCTACCACGAGGTGTGGGTACTGACGTACTGACCTGGCAAAAACCGGCCTACTCTTAAGTTCCATCACCACCAACTCCTCCACCCCCCGCCGCTGCGGAACAGAGTCCGGCGGCCATTCGCGGCGCAGGAGGGAGAGGCCACGGGCGGCCAGCAGGGCGATGATGTCGTCGGGCTGGACGGCGAAGGGCGGGCCGCCGGGGGGCGCGCCGATTGGCCCCAACGAGCCGATGAACCGGCCGCCCGGCCGCAACAACCCAGCCACCACGTCGGCATACGCCTCACGCCGCGCCGGGTCGATGGCCCCCACGGGAAGACGTACTCCAGCACGTAGTCGAACACGCCGCGCAGCACCGCCGGCAGGGTGAACCAGTCGGCCTGGAGGATGACGATGGGCGCGGCCGAGGCCTGGCGGGCGCGCATGGCCTGCGCCGCCGTGGGGGCGAAGTCGACGGCCGTCACCTGGAAGCCGTGGCGGGCGAAGAGTCGCGCGTCATCGCCCAGCCCCGCGCCGGGCACGATCATCCGCCCCGGCGCAAACTCGCGCTCTCGGCCAGCCGCTGGAACACCGGCGTCGCCCGCCCAACTCCCAACGCTGCGGCCCGCGCGCGTGGTTGGACTCCCAGAAGTCGGGGTGTTGGGGTCGTCGGTCATCACAGTGTCCTGTGTCCAGTGTCCAGCGAGTATGTAACTGATCTACTGAATACTGATCTACTGAATACTGATCTACTGAATACTGGATACTTCTAACTCTCCACCTCCACATCCAGCAACAACCAACCCCGCCACCGCCTGCCGGAACGCCTCCCACTGCCTGGCGCGGATGACGACGGCCAGCTCACCCAGGCTCTCGGTAGGATAGTCGCGCGTCTTGAAGGTTGGTGCGCAAGCGTTCTCAGGATGGCCGCGTCCCCGACGCGCAGGGACGACGACGACTGGAGCCGCCCCTCCACGCCGTGCTCCGCCCAGCGGGTGATGCCGCGGCGAACGCTGGTGGGCGGGGCCGGCCGCTGGCCGTCTCCAGAACTTCAGCATCCGCTCCGGCTCGATGCCTGCTCGCGCCTGAGCCAGCGACGACGGCACGATACGGTAGCGGTAGGGCTTGCCGGGCGTGAACGGCTCCGGGTCGGCGATGCGCGGCGCCTGGAAGCGCTCGTGGCGGCTGGCGTTTGTGGGGAACCAGCAGCGCCCCCTCCGGCTGGACGATCAGCGGCACGCGCACCTCGTCGGCCGGCGGCGGCTCGTCACCCAGCCAGGCCAGGGCGCGCGGGGCCAGCCGGTAGGCCGCCCGCGCCGCGTCCGTCGCCGCCGACAGTTCGACCATACCCAGCCAGTAGAGCGGCCCCTGGATGAGGTGGCGCAGCAGCCGCCCTCGACTCGCTCCCACTCCGCGAAGCCGCTCAGGTATTCGCGCGTCTCGGCGTCGCGCAGATACCACGTCTCGTAGTTGCCGTCCGGCCGCTGGAAGTCGGATCGCTCTGGCGTACCACGGCCACCTACGTCGGCCAGCCGGTACTAGCGCTCATCGGCCGGCAGCACGTCCATCAGCGCCGTGCGCGCCAGCAGCGGGTCGTTCTGCCACCTCGCCGTCGGCGATGAGGCCCGGCGTATGGCGCAGTTCGTTCCACATGCTGCGGCTCCAGGCGTCGACCAGGGCGCGCAGTTGGGCCTCGCGGCTGCGCTGCAGCCAGTCGAGGGCGGCGCGCGTCGGCCGCAGCCGCTCTTCCGTGCGGCGCAGCAGCGACATCTCCGTGGCCAGCGTCAGCAACAGCGAGCGCCGGTCGCGGTCGGGGTTCATCAGCAGGCCGTGCAGGTCGGGCAGGCGGTCGGGCTGCAAGCCGGTGCGCTGGGCCAGGGCCAGCAGCGTCGTCAGGTCGTCCACGGCGTCGTCGAGCGGCGGGCGGGTCTGCTCCGGCGCGTCGACCGGCTCCAAGGTCGTCGTCGCCGGCGACTCGCGCACAACGCCGGCCGACGCCGGGGCCAGCTTGGCCAGCAGTTCGTGCGGCAGGTAGTAGAACTCCAGCGCGCCCTCATTCGTCTGGTCGAAGCCGCGATAGAGAAAGCCGCGATACCACAGCGCCTCGGCCGGGCTGATGGGGTCGAGCCACGGCTCTTCCCGCTCCAGCCGCCCCGGCCCCATCTCGCGTACCTCGCCGTGGTCGCGGCTGAAGACGGCCACCGGGGCGCGCCCGCCCTGCCGGACGAGCTCGGCCAGGGCCGCCGTCTCCTCCGGCTCCATATAATCGAGTTGTTCCTGCAAGTCGGCCGTCGCCAGCGCCGCCGCTAGCTGTTCGACCGACTCGGCCTTGTCGGCCCCGGTCAGGTCGAGTTCCAGCCATTCGGCGATGACGCGCAGAACAATGAGATCGTGGTCCAGCAAAGCCTGTTCCAGCGTTCGCATAAAGCTCTATCCTATCTAGACCATCACCTGCACCGCCGCCGGCAGGCTGGTAACGGTCACCTGGTGGACGTTGTCGCGTGGGTAGGCGAACATCTCGCCGTCAACGTAGATGGGCATGGGCGAAGAGGACCAGGCCGTGATTTGGCGGCTCTGGCGCATGGTCACGTGGCGTGAGGTGACGTGCGTGCCCTTCATGACCCGCGTCAACATGCAGAGCATGGTCAGACGGCCGATGGGGTTGGCCCACAGGTGTCGATCAGATTATCGTCCCACTTGGCGTCGGGCGTCATCGGAAGCCGCCGCCGCCGCGCGGGCCGACCCCGGCATAGAGGAACAGGGCCCGTTGGTTCACCGCCCGGTCGTCGAAGGTCATCTCCATGTAGGGCGTGTCGTAGTAGAAGGCGATGGTTTGCAGCACGGCCGTCAGGTACATCAGAAAGCCCTGGATGCGGCTGATCGTCTCGGTGCGCATGACGACGATGGCGTCGAAGCCGATGCCCAGGTTGTTCTGGAACACCCGGCTTTGGCCGCGGTCGTCGGTCACGCGGGCCAGGTCAATGGCCCGCGGCCGGCCGGTGAAAGATACGTTGGACAGCCTCTTCCGGCGTCTCGCGGATGCCCAGCCCGAAGGCCAAGTCATTGCCGGAGCCGATGGGAATGATGCCCATTGGCAGCGACGCCCGTTCGCCCGCGCCCACCAGGCCGTTGACGACCTCGTTGACCGTGCCGTCGCCGCCGGCCGCGGCCACCAGGTCATACCCTTCTCCGGCGGCGGCGGCGGCCAGCTCGGTGGCGTGGCCCGGCCGCTGGGTGGGCACGATGTCGAGTTCGCCGTAGCGATGGCCCAGGGGTGTCGATCAGGCCGGTCTGTTCGCGCGCCCGCCCCGTGCCCGAACGTGGATTGATGATGACTTTGACGCGCATGATGTTCGCTTTACACCCCTTGTCAAACATGTTATACTGACGCTCGCGTTATGTTACGTCAAGTTGACCGGCGTGGCAAGACGGGACGCATGGCTAAAAGTGGGCATGGCGACTTCCTAGACCAGGACTGCCGACGCTACCTACAGCCCCCCGTCGTGCCAACGGAATATCGAGGAGCGGGCGATATGGCTGCGGATGAGACAAGCGGCAACGAAAACGAACGCGCTAACGACGCGGGGAACAATTACCCGCCGGCGGACGCCAACAACCGGACATTCCTGATTACGGCCTCATTGCTGACCGGCACGTTGCCTCCTGTCCCTGTTCACCGTCGGCTATCTGCTATTCGACCGCGCCGGCAGCCGGACGGGCGAGATCGCCGCCATCGAGACGCAGAACGCCCAAATCCTGGCCACCAACGACATGATCACCCGGACGGTGCAGGCGATGGAAGCGGACGCGACGAGCCGCGCCGGGAGGTCGAGGTCCGACCGACGCTAACGCCGTCGCCGACGATGGAGAGACAGCCGCCAGCGAAGGTGAGTCCATCGCCCTGGCCGCCGACCCGACGTTGGCCGCCCAGGCGACAACCGCCGCGGCTAGCGAAGCGAACGAAAGCGACCCCGCCGCGGCCACGGCCACCACGGCCGCCCTGGCCGCCGACCCGACGCTGGCCGCCGAAGCGACCACGGCCGCGATGCAAACTACGTCGGAAACGGCCACCCCGGCCGCCGCCGATGCCACGGCCGAGGCCACGGCTGAAGGCGGCGCGACGCCGACCAGGGCCACTACGACCCGCGGCGCGGCGACGGCCACGCCCAGCCCAGCGCCCGGCGCGACGGCCGCAAGCGACCAACGCGGCCACGACCGGCGACGCCACGGCCACGACCATCCCCACCGTCGTCGTTCTCGGCGTGACAATGGAGCCGACCAGCGCCGACACGTCGCCAACGCCCGGCGCGCCCCCGGCGTCGCCCGACCAGGCGACGGCCACGCCTACCCCGCCCCCTTGGCGGCGGCGGCGAAGAAGCCGGCGGCGGCTCCCCGGACGCGCCGGAGGCGTCGCGGCTCAGGTCCGGCTACCCGCCCGCGCCGAAGCCACGCTGCCGCCGGCCGACTATCCGCGCCCCGTGCGGATACGCCCGGCGCTGCCCACGAGCCGACGGTTGGCGCGGCCTCGCCCACGCCCGTCGGCGGCGCAACGCCCAGCCTGCCCGGCACGCCCACACCGACGCGGCCGCCACGGCAGCCACGCCACGACACCAACGGCCACAACGCCGCCCACCAGCACGGCCACGCCCACGGCCACGACGCTGCCACCCACGGCCACATCGACCGCGACGGCAACCGAGACGCCCCTGCCGACGGCCACCGCCACACCGTCCGCCACGGCCACGGCCACGGCGCTACCGGGCACGGCCACGCCGACGCTGACCCCCGACCCAACGCGCCACGGCCACGCCGACGCCCCCCTGAACGCCACGGCCACCCCGACGGGTAGAGCCGACGATCCGCACGCCGCTGCCGCACCGCCACCGGCACGGCCATCCCCAGACGCCGCCCACGCCCACGGCCACCCCTACCCCGCCGGTCACCCTGCCGGAGACGGGCCTCGACGCCTGGAGCATCGCCGCCGTCGGGATGGCGCTGATCCTGGTCGTCTTCGGCGCGCGGCGGCTGCGGCGAGCAGAGTAAGAGGAACGCCGAGAGACGCGGAGAGCGCAGAGAGACGCGGAGATCAGAACGTTCTGATCTCCGCGTCTCTCTGCGCTTCTCCGCGTCTCTCTGTGTCGCTCTTACAGACGGGCCAGAATCTCTTTCTTCTTGGCCTCGAACTCCTCGGCCGAGATCAGCCCCGCCTCCATCAGTTGCTTGAGCTTGCTCAACGCCTGGAGCGGTTCGTCAGCCGGGGCGGCGGTCGAGCCGGCGCCCATCGCGCCCATCATGCCCGGCAGGTAGACGCCGCCGGCCTCGGCCCGCTTCTCCTCCATGGCCCGCAGGCGCAGTTCCTCGCGCACGTTCTCTTCCATCTCCTGGGCGATTGCATAGAGGCGGCGGGCCTGCTCCTTGACCAGGTTGTCGATGCGCAGCGTCTCGCCGTTGGCCGCGAAGAGGGTCAGCGTGGCCCGCATGACCCCTTCTTCCAGCTTGGCTTCCTTCAATTCGCGCCAGATGTAGTCGGTGAACTGGGCGCTGCCCATCAGGTTCTGCTGATAGTGCATGAAGCGCCGGTTGGTCAGCACGACGATCTCCGGCGTGGGGTCATAGGTCAGCGCCTTCTGGACGGCGATGTAGATCACCTGCTCGCCGCGCGTCAGCAGTTGGCTGACCTTCTCGTAGATTTTGGCCACCTGGGCGGGGTCCTGGTTCTCGGTCAGGTATTGAGCCAGCGTTTCGGGAATGTGCGGGGTCTCATCGGTCATTACGTGTTATCCTCCGGCAAATGGGGCTGCCACAGGCGGGGGAATGAACGCCTTGCTGACCCGGCCAAGCGCGGCTGACGATGGCGACGCCGGCCAAGTGGCCGGCGTGGGCAACCAGCCGGGTATTGCAGAAACAGGCGGTGGGGATTGCGGCGCCCGGAACCCGGCCGAGTTTGCCAAACGGCCGTCTTTTTGCTACCATAATCGATTGCTTTACAAATTATGTGACCATCTCGCAGTCGCGGCCGGCAAGCGTCATTCAAGTTGCCCCGGACGGGCACTGCTTCTATTGAGGAGTCTGGTTCAATGAAAGTGTTGTTAAGAGAAGACGTTGACAATCTGGGCTATGCCGGCGAGGTCCACACTGTGGCCAACGGCTTCGGCCGCAACTTCCTGCTGCCCAAGGGGCTGGCCGTGAAGGCCACGCCGGACGTGATGAAGCAAGCCGAGGCCTGGCGCAAGCGCGCCGAGGCTCGTCGCGCCGAGTTGCGCGCCGAGCATGACCTGCTGTCGGAGAAGATCCGCGCCGTTAAGCTGACCTTCACCGCCCGCGCTGGCGACACCGGCAAGCTCTATGGCTCGATCACCACGGCCCAGATCGCCGACAAGCTCAACGAGAAGCTGGGCACGGAGATCGACCGCCGTAAGGTCGGCGGCGAACCGCTGCGCCAGTTGGGCGAGCACCACATCTCGGTGCGCCTGAGCGGCGATCACCACCCGGAGTTTCTGGTCGTCGTCCAGCCGGAAGGCGCGCTGCGCCGCGCCGGCCGCTGCGCCGGCGGACGCGAACCGCAGTTGTTGGGCGGAAGAGGCCGAAGAGTTTGCCGAAGAGGAAGTCGAAGCCTAGAGGCGGCGCAAGCCGCTGACCGGCGGCTGCCCCGCGGCTGCCGGAAGGAACGATCGACGCCTTCATGGACGAGATCGGTCACATATTGCGCGAAGCCCGCGAAAACAAGGGCCTGTCGCTTGAAGAAGCACAGGCCAAGACGCGGATCAATGCGCGCTACCTGACGGCCCTGGAAAACGGGCAGTATAGCGCCCTGCCGACGGCCGTACACGTCCGCGGCTTCCTGCGCAACTACGCCCGTTTCCTGGGACTGGACCCACAACCGCTGCTGACCCGCTACGCCACCGGGCAGGGACAGGACGCTCCGCCGCCGGTGGCCGAGCCGCACGAGATCACGCCCGACAACCCGCTGGTCGAACGCCAGGATCAGCCGTTCTTTGACCCCGTCAACATGGAGGTCAACGGCAAGAGCAGCTATGGCGTGGCAGCAGCGGCGGCTCGGGCGGCATGTTGCAGATCGTCATCATCGTCGCCCTGGTCATCGCCCTGGCCCTGATCGCCAATCGCTTCATTCCCATCCTGTTCGGCCGCGGCGAAGAGGGCAACGCCGTCGAGGAAGTCAGCGCCGCCATGCGCGACGTGGTCGCCGAAGTGACCGGCGCCACGGCCACCCCTCCCGCCGACCCCCGCCCCAACGGGCGAGTCGAGCATGACCGTCGACGGCACCGAGCAGCCGATCATCAACACCGGCCGCAACAACCCGGCGGCGTAGCCACGGCCACCCCCACCCGCCCGCCACTGCCAGCCACGCTGGACGAGATCCGTCTCAAGCTGGAAATCCTGGAGCGGACGTGGATGGAAGTGACGGTCGACGGCAGCGTCGTCTTCAGCGGCATCGCCCGGGCCAACGACACCTATGAATGGACGGCCCAGCAAGAGGCCAAAGTCGTCACCGGCAATGCCATCGGCGTCTTCGCCACGGTCAACGACGTGGCCCTGGGCCGGCTGGGCGGGCGCGGCGAAAGCCACGAAGAGGTCTGGCGAACGACACAGTAATGTAGCGCGGGTTGGCAACCCGCTATTCGGATAGCGGGTTGCCAACCCGCGTTACAACGCATGGCCCAACACAAAAAACAGTTCTTCCTCCTCAGCCTCGGTTGCAGCAAAAACACGGTTGACTCCAACAGCATGGCCGACCTGTTGTTGCGGGCCGGGTTCGACGCGGCCGACGACCCCGACGACGCCGGCGTACTCATCGTCAACACCTGCGGCTTCATCGAGAGCGCGCGGCAGGAGTCGGTCGGCGCGCTGCGCGAACTGGCGGCGCTGAAGGGGCCGAACCAGTTGCTCATCGCCGCCGGCTGCATGGCCCAGCGCTACGGCAACGAGGTCGTCGAGTGGGTTCCGGGCATCGACGGCGTCATCGGCACGCGGCGCTGGATGGACATCGTGCCCTTTGTGCGCGAACTGCGCCGCCGCAAGCACCCCGAGCCGCTCTATCATCTGCCCGATGAGGCCGCCACTGTCGGCCGCGACGAGCATGGCGTGTTGCGCGTCGCCGTCCAGGGGCCAGCGCCTACCTGAAGATCGCCGACGGCTGCCGCCGGCCGTGCGCCTTCTGCGCCATCCCCCAGATCAAGGGCACTCACGTCAGCCGCCCGCCGGAAGCCATCGTCGCCGAAGCGGTGCGCCTGCAAGAGGCCGGCATCCGCGAACTGCTCATCATCTCGCAGGACACGACCGACTACGGCCACGACCTGGGGATGAAGAACGGCCTGTCGGCGCTGCTGCGACAGATCGCCGCCGCCGCGCCCGACATCCCCTGGATTCGTCTGATGTACGCCTACCCCGGCTACGTCACCGACGAACTGATCGAGACGATGGCCACCACGCCGCAAATCCTGCCCTACCTCGACATCCCGCTGCAACACGGCCACCGCGAGACGCTGAAGCGCATGCGCCGCCCGGCCAACATCGAGTGGGTCTACGGCACGGTCGAGAAGCTGCGCGCGGCCATGCCCGACATCGCCATCCGCACCACGTTCATCGTCGGCTACCCCGGCGAGACGGACGAGGAGTTCGACGGGCTGAAGACGTTCGTGCGCGACCTGCGCTTCGACCGCGTCGGCGCGTTCACCTACTCCTACGAGGCCTCGACCCCCTCGGCCACCGTCGCGCCGCAGGTGGATGAGGCGGTGAAAGTGGCGCGACAGGCCGAGTTGATGGAGATTCAGCAGGGCATCTCCCTGGCCCGCAATCAGGCGCAGGTCGGCCGCGTTGCCGGTGCTCATCGACGGCCACGGCGACGGGCTGAGCGTCGGCCGCACCTACCGCGACGCGCCGGAGATCGACGGCCTGGTGCTCATCCCCGGCGAGCTGCCCCTGGGCGAGATCGTGCCCATCCGCATCGACGGGGCCATGACCTACGACCTGACCGGCACACCCGATATACAGGAGAAACCACAGATTACACAGATTTCACAGATTCAAATTCTTGAATCTGTGAAATCTGCGTAATCTGTGGTTTCTTTTCTTCTTCCTAAATCTATGAAGCGCGAAAGGCTGGAGTGGCTGGCCCTCATTGTCCTGGTCGCCCTCTTGGGTGGCGGTTGGATCGTCCTGTCGCGCGAGACGGAGGCCGACAACCAGCCCATCGCGCTGACGACCGCGCCCTACGTCGGCGCGCTGGCCCCCGACTTCACCGCCCAGACCCACGACGGCGCAAACTTCACCCTGAGCGACTTCAACGCCAACGGCGGCACACCCGTAGTGCTCAACTTCTGGGCCACCTGGTGCCCGCCCTGCCGCGTCGAGATGCCCCACTTCGAGGCCGCCGCCCAACTCTACGGCGACGACGTGGCCGTGCTGGGCGTCAATCAGGCCGAGTCGGGCGCGACCATCGCCGCCTACGCCCGCAACCACGGCCTGAGCTACCCGCTGCTGGTCGACGAGGAGATGACTATCAACCACCTCTACGGCATCCTCAACCTGCCCACCACCGTCTTCATCGACGCCAACGGCATCGTCCGCGAAGTCCTCGTCGGCACGATGAGCCGGGCGGTGTTGGAGGAACGCATCGAGAAGCTAGTAGGCCAGTAAGCAGTAGGTCAGTAAGCCAGTCAGGTCATGTCAGTACTGAAAACTGACCCACTGACCCACTGACCCACTGACCCACTGACCCACTGACCCACTGACCCACTGACCCACTGACCCACTGACCCACTGACCCACTGACCATGCTCCCCTTCCTAAACCTCGGCCCCCTCGCCCTGCCCACCGGCCCGCTGGTCTACCTGCTCGGCGTCTGGCTGGCGCTGTTCGCCGTGGATCGGGCGGCGCGGCGGCTGGGGCTGGACGCCGAGCGCCACTACGCCCTGGCCACGACGGCCGTGCTGGCCGGCTTTGTCGGCGCGCGGCTGGTCTTTGTGCTGCTCCACTGGCCGTCCTACGACGACAACCTGCTGGGCATCGTCTGGCCGCTGACCACCGGCTACAACGCCGCCGGCGGGGCGCTCATCGGCGCGGCGGCGGCGTTCTTCTACGGCCGCTGGCGGCGGCTGTCGTTGTGGCCGGCGCTCGACGCGCTGGCCCCCGGCCTGCTGCTCTTCCTCATCGCCGTCAGTCTGGCCGACTTCCTGGGCGGCGCGGGCTACGGTTCGCTGACAAGTATGCCCTGGGGCATCACCGTCTTCGGCGTGCGGCGGCACGCGGTGCAGCTATACGAAGCACTGGCGGGGGTGGCGGCGCTGGGCGTGTGGTGGGCGGCGACTTCCCCCCGGCTGCGCGGCGCGGCAGGGCGGCCGTTCCTGTGGGCGGCGGCGGTCTATGCCGGTGGGCGGCTGCTGGTGGACGCCTGGCGCGAGAACGCGGCGCTGGTCAACGGGTTCCACGTGATGCAGGTCGTGGCCCTGGGGGTGTTGTTGCTGGCGTTGGGGCTGCTGGCGCGGGCAGTGTGGCGAGGCGGCGCGACTTAGGCAGCGGAATAGACCTGCACCTCGCGACTGATCTGCTCGGCCAGCTCATCCTCAGCCACGTCTAGATCGTAGTCCATTTGCAATTCCAGCCAGAACTGCGGCGACATATCGAAGTAGCGGGCCAGGCGCAGCGCGGTGTCGGGCGAGATGCGGCGCTTGCCGTGGACGATCTCGTTGATGCGGCGGGCGGGGACGCGGATATCCAGGGCGAGACGATTTTGGCTGAGGGCCATTGGCTTGAGGAACTCTTCTGCCAGAACCTCGCCGGGATGAACTGGTAACATGTACTCTTAGCCTTCTTTCCGAACAGTTGGTATTCTTAACATAGACCATCAACTGGAGGAAGCAAGTGATGAATGCTGAGACCAAGATAGCCCAACAGCGGTTGAGCCTGCTGGAATTGGCCCAGGGTCTGGGGAACGTCGCCGAGGCTTGCCGGCAACGAGGCGTGTCGCGGACCCAGTTCTACGAGTACAAGCGGCGCTTTCAGACGCATGGGATGGTTGGTTTGAAAGACCTGCCGCCTATTCACCAGACCCATCCGCAAACTACACCGCCGGAGGTCGTCGACAGGCTTTTGGCGGTGAGTATGGAGAATCCGACCCGCGGCTGTAACTGGTTGCATGACCGGTTGCTGCTGGAAGGCATCAGTGTCAGCGCGCCGACGATCCAGGGCATCCTCAACAAGCACGAGATGGGCAGCCGGTATGAGCGCCTCCTCAAGCTGGAGGCCCGGGCGCTGCAAGAGGCGATCGAACTGACTCCCCAGCAGGTCGTCTGGTTGGAGAAGGCCAATCCCTCTTTCCGAGAACGGCATGTCGAGAGCAGCCGGCCGGGAGAGCTGCTCTGTCAGGATACCTTCTACGTCGGACGACTGAAGGGCGTGGGCAAGGTCTATCTCCACGCCGTGGTCGACACCTTCAGCAGCTATGCTTTCGGCTACCTCCACACCAGCAAGCAGCCAGAGGCGGCGGCACTGGTGGTTCACAACGACGTCCTGCCCTTCTACCAGGCGCATGACTTGCCCCTCAAGGCCATCCTGACCGACAATGGGCGTGAGTTCTGTGGCACTGAAGCTCATCCGTATGAACTCTACCTGGCTCTCAATGACATCGAGCACCGCCGCACTAAGGTGCGCTCGCCGCAGACCAACGGCTTCATCGAGCGCTTCAACCGCACGGCTCTGGATGAGTTCTTTCGCATCGCCTTCCGAACGACGTTCTACGAGAGTGTCGAGCATTTACAGACCGACTTCGACCAATGGCTGGTCACCTACAACACGGAGCGGCCCCATCAAGGCTATCGCAACATGGGCCGCCGACCAATCGATACCATCGAGCTGTACCTTAGAACTGTTCGGGATGAAGGTTAAGAATACAAGATACCATTCACACAGGTGAGGTTGGTCTGGCCACGGCCGATGATGCAACGCTCATCGACCTAGCCCGGCAACAGGGGCGTGTCGTTGTCACGCTTGATGCCGACTTTCACGCGTTATTAGCTTTGTCCGGCGCAGACAAACCGTCTGTAGTACGTATCAGAATCGAAGGTCTGCGCGCTGAAGCGCTTGTGGTGTTGCTGCAAGTACTACTGTCGGAACGCAGCAGTGAACTGGACAGTGGCGCACTTATGTCAGTGCAGCAAAAGCGAGTACGAATTCGCTACTTACCCATTATTCCACGGCGCTAACTCAGGCCGGATTCCACACAACATCTGCCGAATCTCCCCCAAATGGTGCGCCGTGTGCACGACCACGGCCAACGCCCCGCCGACGCGGTTGTCATCGTCCCACGAGTCGAACCCCTCCATCGTCGCCCGGACGCGGCGGTAGCTAGTCTGTAACTCCGCCTTCAGCCGCGCCCACTCCTCCTCCGTCACCGCGCCCACCTGCCAACTGGAAGCCCAATCGGCCTGCTCGGTGCGCTTCGCCAGCATGTACTCCTCCATCACGTCCAGGTAGAAGCGCACGTGGTTGACCTGCGCCGCCAACGTGGCGCAACGGCCGCTGGTGGCCCGCGACGCCTCCTCGGCGGTGATGTCGGCCAGCGTCTCGAATAGCGACGTGCCCCTATCGAGAAAGATGCCGTAGACGCTCTCGAACGCTTCGATCAACAGGCCAAACAGGGTATGGGTCAGTCGTTCGACGGGAATTTGCTCGCTCATTACTTCCTCCAGTGATATCAAGTGCTCGTTTTCGACCTCAGGCGGGGACGATGGGGAATTGTATCTCAGCCAACAACCCATCCAGAATTGCGCTCGCCTCGGCAATGGAGCCGGCGGTGACGAAGATCTCGCCCAGTGTATCCGGCACGCCGCGGTCCGGGCCGATGACCGTCTGGCTGGCCGTCACATAGACTCGCGTGAGAATGACGTGGGGATCGTCAACGCCAGCCAGAAAGGTGGCGTGCTCAATGACACCGGAGATGGGACAAGGCAGGTCGGACGTGGCAATGCAAGTCAACGGCTGGGCGGCTTTCTTCGGCTGGATGGGCAAGCCCAGGCGGGTCAACAAGTAGTAACCGACCAGGTCCACGCCCCATACCCAATCTCGCGCAGATACGGTTGCGGCAAGTCGCGGCCGACGGCGGCATAGGCCACCGCGCCGCGCGACAGGAGACAGTCCACGTCAAACTCCTCACCGTCGAGGAACTGCTCCAATGTCATGTCGAAGCCCTTGGCCCAGATCAACTCCTCTTCATCGTTGCTATGCACGCCGCTGGCCTTCAAGTGGCCGCGAACGGCGTCCATCGTCTGCGCGTAACGCCGCGCCAACTGGTCTTCGTCGTCAACGCGATAGGTGGAAACGGAACTGGCCCCGGAGACGGGCTTGAGCACGGCCGGAAAGCCGACGTGGGCCGCGGCGGCGGCCAGATCATCGGCGGCGCGGATGCGATAGAAACGGGGCGAGGGAATGCCCGCCTCGATGCACACCTCGCGGGTCAGGGTCTTGTCGCGGCAATAGGCGGCCGACAGGAACGGGTGGCCGGCTCGTTTCAACCCCTGGGCCAACAGCGCTGTCAGTGGCCCGGCGAACTCCTCGAACGTGGCCACGCCGTCGAACTCCAAGTTGCTCCGGCGCACGGCCGCCAGCGCCCGGTCGTCCAGACTATCCTCCGGTTGCAGGTCGACCTCGATGAACTGCTCGAACAGCCCCCCGACTTCGGCCTGCGTCCAGTGGCCGGGGCCATCGAGCACGACCAGCCTGGCTCCCAACTGCCGCGCGCGCTCGTACATGAACCGCTTGCCGGGGTAGCTGCCCATGACGATCAGGAAGCGTTTGCCTTGCAGCGCGGCCAGAGCCTCGTCAGCCGCGGCGGGATCAAAGGCAAAGATCGTTGCCGGCTGGTCGTCCATGGCCGTGGCGCTCCCTCCGTCGGGTTCGCCAAACGAATCCAGCGCCGCCTGCCGGTCGCTGAAGATGTTGAAGATCATCTCGAAACCGGAAATCCTGAGTGTGCGGGCCACGGCGGAGGGCGGGCTGAGGAGTTTCAGGTAGGGTGACTTGAAGCTGGCGGTGGCGGTGGTCTGGCCTTCGCCCTGACCGGCCTGCCCTGTCTGGGCGCGCAACATCTCATCGATGGCGATCAGGGCGCGCATGCCGGCGCTGCCCATGAACGATACGCCCGATAGATCGAGCACAAGGTGGCGCGCCCCCTGGCGTTGGGCCTCGGCCGCGGCCGCCTCCAACTGCGGGCCTGTCTGCGCGTCGATCTCCCCCCGCACATCGAGGATAGCCAGCGGCACACGCGCCGGCAGCATACCAATGGTGATCTGAAACGACGGACTCATCGCACCCCTCTTCTAATTCGATTGTCCTGACAACAGTAAAGTACTGGCGCGGGGAGTATCTCTGAGAAAGGCTGGCTGTCAAGTGAGCAAGTCGGCAAAGTCGGCCGGGGTGACGATAGCGACGCCGGCGATTTGCTCCAGAACGAGCAAGTCCTTGTCGCCGGTCACGAGATAGTCAGCTTCACCAATTACGGCGTAGGCAATTAGGTAGTCGTCTTTGCGGTCCCTTCCAATGGCTGGAATAGCTCCTTCTATGGGCGCTACACTCTCGGCCAACTCGCTCAATATGGTTCGCAAGACGCCAAGTTGTTGTGAGTTAATTTTGTTGGCCAGGTGTGGCTTATTCATGACGGTTTCAGTCAGTTCATCAAGTACCTCATCAGGCAAAAGTAGAGTGAACCGTTCCGCTAGAAGCGCCTCCATGATCGCCTGGATAGAACCACCGCGTCCAGGCGATAGCAGATGGCTAATGAAGACATTGGTGTCGAGTAGGACCCTCATGACTCATCATCGCGCTCGAACTTGACTACACCTTTAGCAATCAGCTGATCGATTGCTGTCCTGGTGATCTCGTCGGCGATGGCATCAGCCTCTTCAACGGTTATAGCCTCGTTCTGAGCCTGTACCTCGCGGGCAAGTTCAGCAGCCGCGCCACCGCCGCCGCCCGCCGCGCGCGCTCTTTCAGCGCCTGAATCTCTTCATACTCCTTGAACGGCACAATGACGACCTGCGGATAGCCGCGACTTTGAATAATCACGTCGTCACCTGTCTTCACCGCCCATTTCATCAAGTCGCCCAGTTTTGCTTTGGCTTCCGTTGCCGATACCGAACGTGTCATGAGTACCTCCGCCCACGAAATGGTTATTTCAATAACTATTATACCGATCAATTCACTGGTCGTCTAACCATCTATCGAATTCCAATGCCGGTTACGAATTGCCCCTTGACATTGACGCAACGTCATAGTTTATTATCCGGCGTGGATTGAGGAAACAGACAATGACCCGCACCGCCAACGGCAACCAGGCGACCTACACCGTCAAACAACTGGCCGACCTGGCCGGGGTGACGTCACGCACACTGCGCCACTACGACGCCATCGGCCTGCTGCGGCCGTCGGCCGTCGGCGATGACAACGGCTACCGCTACTACGACGACAAGGCCGCGCTGCGCCTCCAGCAGATCTTGTTCTACGGCGAGATGGGTATGGAACTAAGCGCCATCCGCGCTGTGCTGGATGCACCGGAGTTCGAGACGGCGGCGGCACTGGTGCGCCATCGGGCGGCCCTGTCGGCGCGGGCCGGCCGTCTGCAACACCTCATTCACACCATCGACAGGACGCTACGGCACCTGAAAGGAGAGATCGAAATGACAACACAAGACCTGTTCGCGGGCTTCGACGAAGAGACGCAGGCCCGCTATGAGAAGGAGGCGGCCGAGATGTACGACCCCAAAGTGGTAGCCGAATCGAGCCGGCGCTGGAAGAGCTACACCGCCGAGGACAAGGCGCGCATCCAGCGCGAGGGCGGGCAAATCTATCAGGACATGGTCGCCCTGCTGGGCCGCGACCCGGCCGCCGCCGAGGTGCAGGCCGTCGTCGCCCGCTGGCACGACAACCTGCGCGCCTTCTACGAGCCGACGCCCGACATTCTGCGCGGGCTGGGTCAGGCCTACGCCGCGCAGCCGGAGTTCAGCGCCTTCTTCGCCACTCTCCACCCCGACCTGCCGGCGTTCCTCAGCCGGGCGATTGAGACTTACGTGGCTGCCGGCGCGGCCGGGCGCTGAGCAGACAAATAGCTCCAGCTTAGAAACCGAGTTTCTCAGAAGAAACTCGGTTTCTTTGTTTATATGCTATAGTGTGGGTTGCAAGGTCACAGGTGTAAACAATGAACTCAACCCTCGCCTCCCTTCTCCCGTTCATCATCGGCAGCGCCATCGTGCCGCTGCAAATCATCGTCGTCACGCTGTTGCTGACCAGCGAGCGGCGCGGCCCGCTGAAGGCCATCGCTTTCGTGCTGGGCATGACCGTGGCGCGGCTGGCTCAGGGGGTGCTGTTCGGCCTGGTGCTGACCGGCGGCAGCGGCGACCCGGCCGATGCCGATAGCTCCAGCGTGGTGAAGGCTACGGTGCTGACAGTGCTGGGCTTGCTGCTGCTCATCACCGCCTACAACACGTGGGCCAAGGAGCCGGATCCCGGACGCGCCGCCGCCCAAGTGGCTGACGATGCTTGAGAGCATTACGCCGGCGAAGGCGTTGCTGTTTGGCGCGGGGTTCGTCCTCATCGGCCCCAAACTGTGGGTCTTCATCCTGGGGGCCATCAGCACTATCGGCGAAGCGCAGTTGGGCCAGCCGGCCAGCACATGGATGTTTCTGCTGTTCGTTCTGCTGGCGCAGTCATTGCTGCTCGTCCCCATTCTGATTCGGCTGCTCATGCCCCAGCGGGCCAAGAGCCTGCTTGCCTCACTGGCCGCCTGGATGAAACGCTACAACGACCCCATCGTCATCGCCATGTCGCTCATCTTCGGCGCGGTGTTCCTGTATCAGGGAGTCAGCGCTTTCTTCTAGGAAAGAAACCACGGATTACACAGATTTCGCAGATTTGAAGAGAAATGATCCGCAGATTAGGCAGATTGGGCAGATTTCAGAAGGAAATTGCTTCTTTCTGAAAATCTGCCCAATCTGCCTAATCTGCGGAAAACCAATTCTTCAATCGGTGAAATCTGTGTAATCTGTGGTTTATCTTCTTCCCGGCCCATCCACGACCCGCCCCGGCGTGGCCCCGGTGTGGTCGCCGTCGCGCAGCACGGCCACGCCGTTGACCAGCACGTCGCGCACGCCGGTGGCGTACTGGTGCGGCCGGTCGAAGGTGGCGTGATCCTGGATCGTCGCCGGGGCGAACACCACCACGTCGGCGTGGTGGCCGGGCAGAAGACGCCCGCGCCGCGCCAGGCGCAGGTTGTCGGCCGGCAGCGCCGCCAGCCGCCGCACTGCCTCTTCCAGCGGAATGATTCCCTCGTCGCGGACGTACATACCCAGCAGCCGGGCGAAGCTGCCGTAGGCCCGCGGGTGGGGGTTGGAGCGCAGGAAGACGCCCTCCGGGGCCAGAGAGGCCGAGTCGGAGCAGAAGCTGACCCACGGCAGGCCGATCTGCCGCCGCACGTTCTCTTCGCTCATGGTGAAGTAGACGCAGCCCACGCGGCTATCGTCCTCGATGACCAGATCCATGGCCGTGTCAATCGGATCGGCCCCACGCAGGGCGGCGATCTCGGCCAGTGACTTGCCGGTTAGCGGCTTGAGGGCGTCGTTCTTGAAGCTGACGCATAGTACTTTCGAGGCGTCGCCCGCCTCGTGGTAGCTGTTCTCCCAGTCGGCGCTGGGCAGAGCGATCTCGCGCCGCAGCCGTTCGCGCACGGCCGGGTCGCGCAGCCGCTCTACCCAGGCCCGGTGGCCCCCCTCCTGCACCCAGCCGGGCATCATCGCATCCAGGCCGGTGGAACTGGCGTGATAGGTGTACATATCGGCCGTCACCGGCAGCCCCGCCGCCCGCGCCGCCTCGACTCGCTCGATGACCGTCGCCAGCTTAGGCCAGTTGCCCCGCCCGCTGGCCTTCAGGTGGTAGATTTCGCCGCGAATGCCTGCCTGGCGACGATGGTCAGGAACTCGTCCAGCGCCTCCAGGAACGTCTCCCCCTCGCTGCGCAGATGGGCGGCGAAGAGGCCGTCGTACTCGGCCGCGGCGCGGGCCAGGGCGATGAGTTCGGCCGTGTCGGCGTAGCTATCGGGGGCGTAGATGAGCGCCGCCGACAGCCCGACCGCGCCCTCGACCATCGCCTGCCGCACCAGCGCCTCCATGCGCGCCAGCCTCGCTGTTCGGCCGCCGGTCGGCGAAGCCCAGCACGCTGGCCCGCACGCCGCCCGCGCCGACGAACGAAGCCACGTTGCACGACACGCCGCGCCGGACGAGAAACTCCAGATATTGGCGCAACGTCGTCCATTCGATGTCGTAGCGGATGTCGCCCTGCCGCTCCTTCATGTACGCTTTCAGTTCGTCGTTGAGCGGCCCCATCGACCAGCCCTCGCCTAGAATCTCCAGCGTGACGCCCTGGCGGATGTCGGACTGCGAGTAGCCGTCGTGGATGAGCGAGGCGTTGGCCCAGCACATCATATTGATGAAGCCGGGCGCGACGGCCAGCCCGCCGGGCGTCGATGGTCTGCCGGGCGGCGTCGTCCGCACCCGCCCTATCCCGGTGATACGGTGGCCGTGCCGCCGATGGCAATGTCGCTTCACGTAGGACGAGGCCGCCGCTGCCATCATAGATCGTGCCGTAGAAATGAGGATGTCGTGCATGGAGTTAGTCGTGTCAGTAGCCAGTGGCCAGTGTGCAGTGTGCAGTGTCCAGTGTGCAGTGCCCAGTAAGTCAGTAGGTCAGCCAGGGTCAGGTCAGTAGGTCAGTGAGGTCAGTAGGTCAGTGGCTGGTCTTTGGTCTACTTCCTGCCACCCGCCACCTTCCGCCACCCGAGTTCTAGCTCGTAGTTCGCGTCCCTTACAGTTCCTGCTCCCAGACCGGGCCGAGATTGGTGAGTAAAGCCGCAGGGGACGTGATCGCCGGAAATGGAAGTTCGCGTTTTTCAGCAGCGTGGCAACAGGTTCGCCGGGGCGGGGATCGCGACATGGCGCGTCGCCTGGACGAGCAGCCAGCCCAGCTGCGCGCCGTTGGCTTATACCCTCCATCTCAGCTCCTGAAGGCTGTCGCGGAAGGTAGGGTCGCCAGGGTGAAGGAGACCTCAACGACGAAGTCGGGGCACAGAGGTACGAACCGCTCGCGCTGTTGTGGCGTCAGGTTCGCCAGCCGCTCATGGCGCACCCAGGAAGCGTCTGGTGAGCGTACGGCTTTATTGGGTAGAACAAACCCGGCTGACGAATCGCAGGCCAGGCCTTCTTTATTGTCCTTAGCCCAATGCCATAGGGGAGCAGCAACGCTTAAGTTACGAGCACCTGTAGCTGATCCTGAGGGGGGACATAAACACAATCTCTCCCTGCAGCGGTGAGTTCAACGTTGGTGATCGGGATTAAGTCCGCAAAGTTCGTAGAATTCGTCGGGCGTCATGTCAAACAGCGGACGAAAGCGCACGACCAGGTACGTCACCCGCTGCTCGGTTACCCAAGGGGCAATCGCCTCGACGGCAAAGCGCTCTTCCTTGCCGGCTGCGCCGGCGCT
>JADJHJ010000006.1 GCA_016707605.1 Candidatus Promineofilum glycogenicum
CGCCGCCCAGACAGCCAGTCTGGTCGGAATCGTTGCTTGACGCGAACACAACTTCAGCGAATCGGCAACCGCCAGACTGAGTGAAACAGTCTGGCGGTTTTTTGTTGGTGGAAAGAGGTGGTGATTATGAACGTGCGACTGGCTCGCGGGGGAGCAGGGGGGGAGGGGTGAAAGCGATCACCCCCGCTCCCCTGCCCCCCTGCTCCCCTGCCCACCATCGGCAGCCACACTTGATTCTGCTAAAATCCACCCGGAGCAACCATGAGACCGACAACCAGTAACGAAATTCGACAGGCTTTTCTCGACTACTTTAACGAACTCAAGCACGAGATCGTCCCCAGCGCCCCGCTGCCCCAGCGCGACAACCCGACGCTGCTGTTCACCAACGCCGGCATGAACCAGTTCGTCGACGTCTTCCTGGGCAAGGAGAAGCGCCCCTATAAGCGGGCCACCACGGCCCAGAAGGTCATGCGCGTCCAGGGCAAGCAGAACGACCTGGAGAACGTCGGCCCCTCGTCGCGCCACCACACCTTCTTCGAGATGCTGGGCAACTTCTCCTTCGGCGACTACTTCAAGCGCGAGGCGATTGACTTCGGCTGGACGTTCCTGACCGGTGTCATGAAGCTGGAGCCCGAGCGCCTCTTCGCCACCGTCTACACCGACGACGACGACGCCGCCGAACTGTGGCAGCGCTACCTGCCCGCCGACCGCATCCTGCGCTTCGGCAAAGAGGACAACTTCTGGGAGATGGGCGACATCGGCCCCTGCGGCCCGTGCTCGGAGATTCACTACTACTCCGGCGACATGGCCGACATCACCCCCGCCGGCGTCAACAACGACGCCATCCCCGGCTACGTCGAGGTCTGGAACCTCGTCTTCATGCAGTTCGAGCGCCAGACGGACGGCTCGCTCGTGCCCCTGCCCCACCCGTCGGTCGACACCGGCATGGGCATGGAGCGGCTGGTGCGCGTCATCCAGGGCGTGGAGAGCAACTACGAGACCGACCTCTTTACCCCCGTTCTGGCCCGCGTCCAGGAGCTATTGGGCGACAGCGACGCGCAGCGGGCGGAGCAGTACGTCGGCTACCGCGTCATCGCCGACCACGGCCGGGCGGCCACCTTCCTCATCGCCGACGGCGTGCAGCCGGGCAACACCGGCGCGGGCTACGTCCTGCGCATGATCATCCGCCGCGCGGCGCGCTTCGGCCGCAAGATCGGCTTCCATCAGCCCTTCCTCGGCCAGGTGGCCCAGGTCTACATCGACCAGATGGGCGAGGCCTACCCCGAACTGCGGCTGCGGCGCGACCTCATCCTCTACACCCTGGAGCGCGAAGAGACGCGCTTCAACCGCACCCTCGATAGCGGCCTGCTGCAACTCGACCGCATCCTCGACGACCTGCACCGCCGCGGCCAGACGGTCGTGCCCGGCGACGTGGCCTTCGCCCTCTACGCCACCCACGGCCTGCCGCTGGAACTGACCCGCGACGTGGCGCAAGAGCAGCACGGCATGACCGTGGACGAGGCCGGCTACACCGCCGCCCGCGAGCAGCACGCCCTGGCCAGCGGCAGCGGCGCGTTCGCCAACTACGTCGTCGGCCAGAGCGTCTACGGCGACATGCTCCATTCGCTGGTCAATACCGGCCAACTGGACGACAGCGGCGTGGACTACGACCCCTACACCGGCGCGGCGCTGGAGTCGACCATCCTCGGCCTTATCAGCGACGGCCGGCCGGTCGAAGTGGCCCGCGCCGGGCAGCCGGTCGAGATCGTCACCGCGGCCACACCGTTCTACGTCGAGGCCGGCGGCGAGGTCAGCGACACCGGCCGCGTTCGCAACGCCTTCGGCGGCGAAGTGCAGGTCAACGACGTGCGCCGGCCCGTGCCCGGCCTCATCGTCCACATCGGCGAAGTGGCCGGCGGCGAGTTCAAGGTAGGCCAGATCGTCCATCTGGAAGTCGACCGCGAGCGCCGGGCCGACATCCGCCGCAACCACACCGCCACCCACCTGCTGCACCGCGAGTTGCGCGCCCACCTGGGCAACCACGTCGTGCAGGCCGGGTCGCTGGTCGCCCCCGACCGGCTGCGCTTCGACTTCACCCACGACAGCGCCATCGACCGCGAGACGCTCGGCCGCATCGAGCGCGCCGTCAACGAAGCCGTGCTGGCCAACCAGCCGGTCAACGTCGCCTACATGGGCCAGAAAGAGGCCATCGCCGCCGGGGCGATGGCCCTGTTCGGCGAGAAGTACGGCGACATCGTGCGCACCATCACCGTCGGCGGCAATGGGGATTCGTCCCCCTATAGCTACGAGTTGTGCGGCGGCCTGCACGTCAACGAGACGGGCGAGATTGGCCTGTTCCGCTTCGTCAGCGAATCGGCCGTGGGGGCCAACACCCGCCGCGTCGAGGCCGTCACCGGCCGCGGGGCGTATGAGTTCGTCAGCCGCCGCCTGGCCCTGCTCGACAAGCTGGCCGGGCGGCTCAACACGCCGGTGGGCGAGATCGAGACGCGGCTGGAGGCGCTGCTGGAGCACGACCGGGCGCAGGAGCGCCAACTGGAGCAGGCGCAGCGCCGCCTGGCGCGGGCCGACTTCGAGATGCTGCTGGGCGGCATCATGGAGATCAAGGGCGCGCGCGTGCTGGCGGCCCAGGTGGACGGGGGCGACCCCGACCGGCTGCGCGAGATGGCCGACTGGTTCCGCGACCGGGTCAAGTCGGGCGCGGCCGTGCTGGGCACGGTCAAGGACGGCAAGCCGCTCATCGTCGCTGCCGTGACCGAGGACCTGATCGCCCGCGGCCTGAAGGCGGGCGACATCGTGCGCGAGGTGGCCAAGGTGGTCGGCGGCGGCGGCGGCGGCCGGGCGGACATGGCCCAGGCCGGCGGCCGCAACCCGGAGAAGCTGGCCGAGGCGCTCGACACCGTGCGCTCCCTGGTCGAAACGACTTTGAAAGAGTAACGATCCGCAGATTGGGCAGATTAAGCAGATTCGCAAAGAGAACAAAGCAAGACGAAGTGCGCCAAGCTTCAGTAAGTTTTCTTTGGCTCTCTTCTTTCGTGAGCCTCTTAATCTGCCCAATCTGCCCAATCTGCGGATAATCCCTCTTCATGCGCGTCATTGAACTGGACACGGCCGAGACGTTCTACTCCCTGCGCCACCGCCTGCTGAACGGCGGGCGCGGGCGGGTCGTTCTCGTCGTGCCGGGGGCATCCGCGCGGCGGGGCGTTGCGCGGCGGCGTCGATCTGCCGCTGCTGCGCCGCCTGGCCGACCGCGAGCGGCTGGAAGTCGGCCTCGTCACCACCGACCGCGACCTGGCCCGCCGGGCGCGCGCCGTGGGCCTGCCCGCCTTCTCCTCGCTGGCTCTGGCCGAGCACTACCGCCCCGGCTGGTGGCGCGGCCGGCGGCGGGCCGAGCGGCTGGGCTTCCCGCCCGGCCCCATCCCCGATCACCCTGGCGCTATCGCGACGTTCGGCCGTTCCCGCAGCCTGGCGCGCGCCCTGTTTTTGCTGCTGGCTGTCGCCCTTTTTGCCGCCCTACCTCTGGCCGCCGCTCTTTACTTCCTGCCCCGCGCCACCATCACCCTCCGCCCGACCAGCCAGCCGGCCCAGGCCATCGTCGAAGTGACCGCCGACCCGGCGCTGGCCGCCACCGACTTTGCCGCCCCGGCCATCCCGGCCCGGGCGGTGCAACTGGGCCTGACCTGGGAGGCGACTGGGCCGGGAACCAACGCCGCCGCCCGGCAGCAGGTACGCGCCCTGGCCCTGCAGGCCCTGAACGCCGGCGCGGCCGACCGGCTGGCGGGGCGCCTGGCCCCCGGCGAGGAGCTTGTACCCGGCGCGACACAGGTGACTGTCAGCGAGGAGGCGTTTACGACCGGCGGCGGCGACACCCGCCTGACGCTGGCAGCCGAGTTGACCGGGCTGGCCGTGGCCGCGGCCGACGTGCACCGGCTGGCCTTCCCCCAACTGGCCCGCGCCCTGCCCGCCGGCTACGCGCTCGACCCGGCCACGCTGACGACGCAACTGGAAGCCGGCCGCGCGCCCGGCCGGCTGCTGGTCACGGCCCAGGCTACCGGCCGGGCGCAACTCGACCCGGCGGCGCTGGCGGCGCAACTGGCCGGGCAGCGGCTGGGCGAGGCTGCCGCCAGCGCTGGACGCCCTTCCCCTGGCCGAGCCGCCCACGCTCGACTCGGGTGGCCCGGCTGGCTGGGCCTGGTTCGGCCGCCTGCCCCGCGCCCCGCGCATCACTGTTGACTTGGCCTAGTGAGGAAGGCCCCAGATTCGCAGATTACGCAGATTTCGAAAATCTGTGTAATCTGCGTAATCTGTGGTTTCTTCTTCTTAGTAGCGCAATCGTAGGGCAACCATTCGGCGCATTTGATCGTCTCATGGGATAATGAGCGCGGCGCGACCCGCGCCCGGAACCTATGACCAACGACACACCCAACAAGCCCTACGGCCGGGTCATGGCGCTAGACCTCGGCGAAAAGCGCATCGGCGTCGCCCTCAGCGACCCGACGCGCACCATCGCCAGCGCCCACAGCGTCCTGACGCGCAAGTCGCGGCTGGAGGACGTGGCCCGCTACACCCACCTCATCGCCGAGAACGGCGTGACGCTGCTGGTCGTCGGCCTGCCCATCACCCTCGGCGGCCGGGAGGGGGAGCGCGCCGCCTGGGTGCGCGACTACGCCGCCGACCTGGCCGAGCGGCTGCCCGTGCCCATCGCCTTCTGGGACGAGAGCCTGAGCACCGTCGAGGCCCAGGCCGCCCTGCGCGCCCAGGGGCGGCGCGGCAAGAAGCTGCGCGAGCGGGTCGATGCCGTGGCCGCGGCCGTCATCCTGCAATCCTACCTCGACGCCCAGCGCGGAGTGACGCCTAATGACGAGTGAGGCGCGGCGCGAACGCCGCCGGTCGAGCGCCGGCTGTCTGACGTGGCTCCTCGTTGTCCTGGTCGTGCTGGCCGCGCTGGTGGCCGCCGGGCTGGTGCTGTGGCGTGGCCTGGCGCGCAGCGCCGACCCGGACGTGAACCCCGCCCTCAGCCCCGTCCGCCGCGCCTACCTGGAGCTTTACCTGTCGCAGCGCGCCGCCGAGTTGGACGGGCCGGCCGGCAGTGGGGCCGGGCCGGTCGACTTCACCATCGCCCCCGGCCAGGGCGCGGCGACCATCGCCGAGAACCTGCGCGCCGCCGGGCTGCTGAACGATAGCGATCTGTTCCTCAACTACCTGAGCTACTACGGCCTCGACAGCGGGCTGGTGGCCGGCGAGTACCGGCTCGACCCGCAGGCGACCATCCCGGAGTTGGCCGAGGCGCTCGGCTCCGGCCGCTCGCGCACGCTGGAGTTGAGCTTCCTGCCCGGCTGGCGCAGCGAGGAGATGGCCAACTACCTGGGCGTCGTCGGCGCGGCGCAGATCGATGCCGCGGCGTTCCAACAGATCGTCGCCTCGCGCAATGGGCTGAACGGCAACTACGGCTTCCTGTCGTCGCTGCCCGACGGCGCGTCGCTGGAGGGGTATCTCTTCCCCGACCGCTACACGATTGGCGACGACACGACGGCCGCCGCCCTGGTCGATCTGATGCTGGCCCGCTTCGACGCGCAGGTGACGCCGGCCATGCGCCAGGCTTACGGCACGCTGGGCCTGTCGCTGCGCGACGCGGTCATTCTGGCCTCGATCATCGAGAAGGAGGCGGCGCTGGCCGAGGAGAAGCCGCTGATGGCCGCCGTCTTCCTCAACCGGCTGGCGGCGGGGATGCCCTTGCAGGCCGACCCGACGGTGCAGTATGCGCTGGGCTTCGTGGATGGGACGTGGTGGAAGTCGCCGCTGTCGGCCGCGGATTTGCAGGTCAACTCGCCCTACAACACCTACCTCATCCCCGGCCTGCCCCCCGGCCCCATCAGCAATCCCAGCCTGGCCTCGCTGCTGGCCGTGGCCAACCCGGCCGACGTGGACTACCTCTTCTTCGTCGTCGACTGCACCGCCGCCACCCTTGGCGCCCACGCCTTCAGCGTCACCTATGACGAACACCTGGCCAACGTCGCCCGCTGCCAATAAGAAAAGAGGAACGCGGAGAAACGCAGAGAAGCGCGGAGAGACGCGGAGGAAGAGAAGAGTTGCACAGGAAAGAGGAACGCGGAGAAACGCAGAGAAGCACGGAGAGACGCGGAGGAAGAAACAGGTTTTCTTCCTCCGCGTCTCCTCGTCTTCTCTCCGCGTCTCCTCTTTGCTCTTCTCATGATACTGTCCGGCTGCGCGTCGGTTAAGCCGGTGGTCAAGATTGGCCTCGTCGCCCCGTTCGAGGGGCGCGCGCGGGCTGTGGGCTACGATGCCATCTACGCCGCGCGGCTGGCCGTGCGCGAGGCCAACGCCGCCGGCGGCATTGGGGGCTATCGCCTGGCCGTGGTCGCCCTGGACGACCGCGGCGACCCGGAGCTGGCGGCGCAGTCGGCCGCGGCCCTGGCCGTCGATCCGGCCGTCGTCGCCGTCGTCGGCCACTACCTGCCGGCGACCACCGCCGCCGCGAGCGAGGTCTATGCGAATACCGGCCTGCCGCTCCTGCCCGCCGGCGCGCCTCCCTTCGCCGCCGCCGACCCGGCCGCCCTGCCGCCCGCCTTCGTCGCCGCCTACGAGGGCATCACCCCGTTCGACGAAACGCCCGGCCCCTACGCCGGGCCGACCTACGACGCCTTCGCCCTTCTCTGGGCCGCCTTAGCGCAGGCTGAGGAAACAGGGGGCGGCATCACCCGCGCCACTGTCCAAGAGGCGCTACGTGGATTAGAATACGAAGGCATGACAGGGACGGTGTTCCAGCCCTGACCGCCATTAACCCGGAGCGACCCGCATGATCATCAGACGCATCCTCGGCCTCATCATCCTCCTGACCGCGCTGGTCATCTTCGGCGGCAGCATTTACGCCGCCTACACCGTCGGCGACGCCCTGGCCGACCTGGGCGCGGGCATTCGCGACAATCTGGCCCTGGCCTCGCAAAGCCTGGCCACGGCCCGCAACACCCTCACCCTGTCGCGCGACACCTTCAGCGACGTCAACGGCGGGCTGGGCACGGCCGTCGCCGCCACAGCCAACGCCTCGCTCACCGTGGCCGACAGCCGGCCGCTCATCGACAACGTCGGCGTCGTCGTGACCCAGGAAGTGCCGGAAGCGGTCGAGGGCATCCAGAACGCGCTGCCCAACATGATCGAGGTCGCCGGGGTCATCGACGGCACGCTGCGCACCCTTAGCTCCATCGGCATCGACCGCACCATCAACCTGCCCTTTGGCGGCTCCATCCCGCTCCAGTTCGACCTGGGCATCGACTACGCCCCGGCCGTGCCCTTCGACGACACCCTGCGCGGCTTCCGGGCCAGCCTCGACGGCCTGCCGGAGAGTATGCGCGGCCTGGAGACCGACCTGCAAACGACCAGCGCCAACCTGGACGCGCTGGCCACCGACCTGCAGGCCGCCTCGGACAATCTGGCCGTCATTAACAACCGCGTCGGCGAAGTGCTGCCGCTCATTGACCAGTACCTGGCCCTGGCCGACCAGTTGAGCGCCACTATCGAGCGCGTGGATGCCGACATCGACCAACAACTAGAGATGCTACGCCTGGGGGCCATCGTCGTCCTCGTCTTCCTGGCCCTGTCGCAACTCGCGCCGCTCTACCTGGGCTGGGAGCTGCTGACCGGGCGGCGCGACCCGGCCCGCCGCGTGCCCATCGCCAAACAGGCCCGGGTTCTGACCGGTGACACGCCCACGGCCGTCATCGCCACCCTGCCCGCGCCGGCGACGACCGAACTGCCCGCGCCCCAGACGACCGAACTGCCCGAAGAGGAGTGGACGCCCATCGCGCCGCCGGAGGATCGTGGCACGCTCTAGCCGCCGCGCCCGTCTGGCGCTGCTCCTGGTGGTTGTCATGGGCCTGTGGTCGGCCGCCTGTCGCGGCGCGACCGGGGTCGGGACGCCCGTCGCTGATCGCGCCGCGCCCGTGGGCGTGACGCCGGGCCTGCTGCCGACGCCCACCCTGGCCGCGCCGGGCAGCCAGCCGCCGGCGGTCACGCTCGATCCCTGCCGCCCGACGCCACCGCGCCCGAACTTCTGACCCTGGGCCAGCAGGCGGCGGCCGAAGGCGACCACACCACCGCCGCCGCCGCCTTCCGCGCCGCGACCGACGTCGGCGGGCTGAGCGACCGCGCCGCGGCCGAGGCCCGGTTGGGTCACGCTGTGGCTCTGTTCAACGACGGCGATTTCGCCGCCGCGGCCGAGGCCCTGGAGGCGCTCTTGCAGGAGCCGGAGGCCGCCGCTCCGGCGACCGCCGACTCACTGGTCGCGCCGGTGGACATCCCCGACGTGGCCGCCTTCACCCTGGGCCGGGCGCGGGCGGCGCTGGGCGACCACGCCGGGGCCATCGAGGCCTTCCGCGCCTACGCCGAGGCCAACCCCGACATGGCCGCCTACGTCCAGCCGCGCATTGCCGACGCCCACCAGGCCCTGGGCGACACCAACGCGGCCATCACCGCTCTGGAAGCAGCCACAGCCGGCGCGGCGCAGCGCTTTGTGGCCGTGGAGAACCGCGGCCGGCTGGCCGGGCTGCTGCTGGAGCGAGGCGACACGGCCGCGGCCATCGCCCAGTACGACGCCATCCACGACATCGCCCGCACCGAGGCGACGAAGGGGCAGATGACCTACCTGGCCGGGCTGGCCGAGCAGCAGGCGGGCAACGTCGAGGCCGCCCAGGCCCGCTTCCTGACGGCCATCACCGACTACCCGCGCGCCGCCGACAGCCACGCCGCCCTGGTGGCCCTGGTCGAAGCGGGCGTGCCGGTGGATGAGTACCAGCGCGGCATCGTCAACTACTACGCCGGCGTCTACCAGTTGGGCATTGATGCCCTGCTGCGGGCCATCGCCGCCGACCCGGAGACCTATCCCCAGGATGCCCACCTCTTCCTGGCCTGGAGCTACGAGGAGTTGGGCGATCTGACCAGCGCCCTGGCCGAACTGGACGCCTTCGCCGCCCACGAACCGGCGCGGGCGCTGTTCGAGCGGGGGGAGATGCTGAGCCGGGCCGGGCGGGTGGATGAGGCGCTGGCGGCCTACGACGTGTTTGTCACCGAGTATCCCGACGCCGACGAGACGGCGTCGGTCATGTGGACGGCGGCGCAACTGGCCGACACCGCCCGGGCAGGGGGCGGGGGGGGGGGGGGGGGGGGGGGCGGGGGGGACGGGCCGACGGGAGGGCGTGCGGGCCATGGCCGGTGCTTCCTGGCTTGGCCGGCACCCCCCCGCCGCCGCCCTCTATCGCGCGGGGGAATTGACCGCCCTGAGCGGCAACCGTGACAACGCGACCGGATCCGGCGCCATCTGGCAGCGCCTGGTCGAACAGTACCCGGCCAATGAAAACGCTGGGCGGCCCGTTCCATGCTGAGGCTGGCGCACGGGGGAGGCGACGGATTTCGCCCTGGAAGCGTTGCGGCCACAGATTGCCACGCTGACGCCCAGCAACTACTTCGCCCTGCGGGCCATCGACTTTGCCGCCGGGACGAGCCGTTCAGCGCCACGGGCGAGATGGTTCTGCCCGATGACCCCGCCGAAGGTCAGGCCGCGGCCGAAACGTGGCTGCGCGAGCGGCTGGTGGCCGCCGGCGTTGTGCCGCCCGAAGCGCTGGGGGCGCTGTCGGCCGGGCTGGCCGCCGAACCGGGGCGGCTCATCGGCGAGAAGCTGTGGCAACTGGGGCTGCACGAGGCGGGCAAGGCGGAGTTGGAGACGGTGCGCGAAGCCTACGCCGATGACCCGGTGGCCAACTACCAGCTGGCCCTCTACTTCCAGGAGTTGGGCCTCTTTCGCTCGTCCATCGTCGCCGCGGCGTCGCTGCTGCACCAGGTGGGGGCCACGGTCTTCGACGCGCCGCGCTTCCTGGGCCGGCTGGCCTACCCCGCCCACTACGCCGACCTCATCCTGCCCCTGGCCGAGCGTTACGGCTATGACCCGCGCCTCCAGTTCGCCCTGGTGCGCCAGGAGAGCCTGTTCGAGAGCATCGCCCGCTCCAGCGCCGCCGCCCAGGGGCTTAGCCAGGTTATCCCCGACACCGGGGCGTGGATCGCCCAACGGCTGGCCTGGCCCGACTTCACCAACGAAGACCTGTTCAAGCCCTACGTCGGTCTCAACTTCGGCGCGTTCTACCTGAGCGAGCAGTTGCGGGCCTTCGACGGCCACGTCCACGCCGCCCTGGCCGCCTACAACGCCGGACCGGGCAACGCCGCCCGCTGGTACGAAACGGCCGGCGGCGACCACGACCGCTTCTTCGACACGGTGGACTTCACCGAGACGCGCCTCTACATCGAGCGCATCTATGAAGGGTTTAACGCTTATCGTCACCTTTATGGAGTTAGGGATTAGGGATTAGGGATTAGGGAAGAGCGCTCTTCCCTAATCCCTAATCCCTAACCTCTAATCCCTAACACTATGTCCTTCGACTGGCAGACCGACGACCGCGAATGGGACGAGCGCGAGACGCGCCGCAGCGGGCGACGCCCCGCCGACCTGCCGCCGCTCAATGAGGCGCTGTTCGGCGGGCCGGAGCCGGCGGAGGCGCCCGTCGCGCCGCCCCGTCGCGCCCGGCGGCTGCTGTTCCCGGCTGGCCATCGTCACGCTGGTGGTGCTGGCTCTGCCGGCTGGCTACTGGCAACTGGATCGGCGGGCGGCGCGGGCCGAGGCGCGGCTGTCGACCGAAGTCGCCGCCAGCCACGCCGCCATCCTCGACGCCGCCCAGCGCGGCGACGGCGAACTGTTCGTCAGCTTCCTCTCCGGCCGCGACCGGGCCTGGGCCGAAGCGCAGCAGGACGTGGCCCGTCACGGCAACCTGGTCAACCGCTTAGCCTTCGGGCTGGCCCTGACAGCAGGCGAACCCGTCTCGCCGACCGTCACCCTGGCCCCCGATCTGCGCTCGGCCGAGTTGACGCGGCCGCAGACGTATGAGCTGGCCGTGGGCAACGGGCTGACGGAGACAATCACCCTGCAACAGACGGTCGTCTATCGCCTGGGGCCGGACCGCTGGCTGTTCGCCCCGCCCGACGACGCGTTCTGGGGCGAGACGGCCACCGTCGGCGGGCGCTACGTGCGCGTGACCTACCCTGCCCGCGACGCCGACGTGGTCGAGCCGCTGGCCCGCGACCTGGATGCGGCCCTGGCCGAGTTTTGCCGCGATCTCGCAGATGCGTGCGCCGAACTGCACCTCGTCCTTTCGACCAACCCGGCGTCGTTCATCGCCTACGACCGCCCCGCGGGCACCTGGACCGGCGGCAGCGAGATCGTCATGCCCACGCCGACGCTCTTCGGCCGGCCAATCGACGACGCCGGCCGGCGTGCCCTGTCCCGTGTCTACGCCGCGCGCGTCGTCAGCGCCGCCGCGGCCAATTCCAGCGGCTGGCAGTGCTGTGACGACGCCCTGTTCTACGGCGCGTTGCTCGACGCCCAACTCTATCGGTTGGGGTTGCAGCCCTGGCCGGTGGGCGCGGCCGAGTATGAGCGACTGGCCCGCCAGCCGGAACTGTTGCGGGCCGTTGAAGACCTTTGGCGGCGCGACACGGTGACGGCCGACGAGCAATGGCTGGTCTACACCCTGGTCGACTTCCTCATCGCTCATAGCAGTGTCGCCCCGGTGGAGATGCAACGGCTGCTGCTCAACGGCACCGAAATGGACTACTGGGACTGGCTGTCGCGGGTCACCGGTGGTCTCTACGGCTCACAAGCCGACTTCGAGCGCGACTTCCTGCGCTACGCCGCCGAACGCGGCCTGGACTCGGCCGCGCTTCACTGATTGACCAGGCTCTCTGTTCCTACCCGACGCGGTCCCGGCGGTCGCGCTGTGGGTACGGATAAAGGGACGAAATAAACACATGTCGGCCAATTTCGACTGGCAAACGGAAGAAGACGACCGGCGCGAACATGCCGGCTGGGACGATCCGATTGAGAAGCAACCGGCCACCCCGCCGCGCCGCCCGCCCTGGCGGCTGCTGGCGGTCATCGGCACGCTACTGCTGGCCGTGGGCGCGCTGGTGTGGTGGCGCGTCGACCGGCGCATTGACGAGACGATGCAAGCTGTGCGTACCGACGTCATCGCCAGCCACAATCTGGTGCAGCGCGCCGCCGTCGAGGGGACGCCGAGGTCTTTCGCTCCTTCCTCTCCGGCCGCGACCCGGCCTGGACGGCGGGCGAGTTGGCCGTGTTCGACGGCGGCCTCTTCGCCGACCGCGCCCCGTTCGGTCTCTCCCCGGTCGAAGGCTCGCTGCCGGCCATTCTGCCCGCGCCGGACGAGGAGCCGGACGCCGCCGCCCACCCGGCCGACATCGTTCTTTCGCCCGATTTCAGCGAGGCCGTTGTCACCGTTGACCAGCCCTACACGACCGGCGATGGACAAACGGTCGTCCTGCAACAGACGACCGTTTTCCGCCGCGGCGACCGGCGCTGGCTCATGGCCCCGCCGCTGAACGTGGACGAGTTCTGGGGCGAATGGCAGACGGTCGAGGGCGACCGGCTGAGCCTCATCTATCCCCAGCGCGATGCCGACGTGGCCATCCGTCTGGCCGACGACTTCGACGCGGCCATCGCCAGAATGTGCGCCATGCTGGAGGAGATCGACTGCTCAGCCGACTTCTACCTGACCGTCCGCCTCGACACCGACCCACAGGCACTGGCCGACCTGTCGACGCCGCTGGGCGGGCTGCGCCGGGCGCGCACGACAGCCAACATCCTGGAGTTGCCCGCCCCATCGCTGGTCGGGCTGCCGGCGGGCGACGCGATGCAGCAGGAGGCGGGCTACGCCGCGCTGCGCGACGGCTACGCCCGCCACGTCCTCGGCGCGGCCATCGCCCAGACCGTCGGCTGGGACTGCTGCGAGGCGGCGGTCTACTTTGCGCTGTTGCTCGATTACCAGTTCAGCCAACTGGGGCTGGCCGAAGCGTGGCCGGTGGGCGCGGCCGACTATCGCCGCGTGCTCGACGAACGCACAACGCTGGCCGGGCTGGGGTCGCTCATGAGCGACGAGTCGCCGGCCGTGGTCGACGACGATAGCCTGTGGCGGACACGCGTGGCTATTGACTTCCTGCTCCACAGCGGCGGCGGCCGTCCGGCGGCCGAGTTGCAACGGCGGCTGGATCGCGCCCGCGGCTTCAACCAGTTCGCCCGCCGAGTGCTCGACAGCGCCACGGACGGCCGCCCTGTGCCGGCTGACGTGACCCAGGCGTTCTGGCTCTACGCCCTGCAACGGGCGGCCGAGGCCGAGACCGAGGCGCAACCCATTGCCCCAGACGAGACACTCTATCTCGTCTGCACCGCGCCGGGCGAATCGGAAGCGCCGGAAACGTCGCGGCTGCTGCGCTATGAGCCGGCGGCCGACGCGTGGACCGAGTTATACGAACTCGAAGGCTTTATCTGGATGACGCCGCTGCCGGGCCGGGAGCAGATGCTCTTGCAGGAGTTCGCCCTGGCCAGCGAGGCGTGGCGGACGCGCGTCTGGCGCGACGGCGACATTTCGACCGTGTTCGTCTCTGACGCCAACACCGGGGAGTCGGCCGTGTCGATGGGCCAGACGGATCCAACGGGCACGCAGTTGCTCGTTTATACGTTCGATCCCGACGAGGGGGATACACGCGTTCTGATGGTTGACCTGCGCACCTGCGTGGGCAACTGCGCCGCGACGCGCCTGGCCGGCATTCCCTACTGGTCGCCCAACAGCGGTCGGGCGCTCTATAGCGGTGATGGCAGGACTTACCCCACCCCGCTCCTGCTTGTCAATGGCCGCACGGTGCTGCTCGACTCATCCGAACCTTTCGTGCAGCGGCCCATCGCCATCGGTTCCGGTTACGCGGAGGACGCTGCATCGCTCATCGACGTGGGCGTGGGCTACTCCCCGTTCTGGCTCGATGACGAAACGTTCGGCTTCATCCGTCGTGTAAACGAGGCGGACACCGACCGGGCCGACGAGCTAGAGATCGTCCTGGCCACGGTTGACGACCTGACGCCACAGACGATCTTGCTCGGCTCCGACCTGGAGCAGTTCCTGCCCGACGAACAACTGCGGCGGATGACGCTGGCCTACGTGACCACCAACCCGCAGTGGCCGGACAAGCTGTTTATCGTCGCCCGCGACAGCCTCGATGATGAGGCGTTTGTGTTTCTCTATGACATAGCCACGGGCCGGCCGGAGCTGCGCCTGACGCTGCCGGCCGACTTCAACCACTCGCTCGGCTTCTCGCCCGACGGTCGCTACCTGGTGCTGACCGGAACCGGCTACCAGCCCAACGACCCGGACAGCAACCTGGCCCCCATGCTGCTGCACGACATCGCCGCCAACCGTACGTTCCCCCTGCTGGCCCGCCTGCCCTACTTCCTGCCGTCGGTCGTCTATGACTGGACGCCCGACGGCCTGCTGGCCGTGGCTCTCGACGAGAACCTCATCGGCCTGATCGACCCCGACCGCGGCGGCGTGCGGCTGTTGCGGCACAACCAGGGGGCGTGTACGTCGGTGGCGTGGCTGGGCTAGACCTCTGAGGTTTGCGGCAAACCTCAGAGGTCTGTAGAATCCTGCCGATCATGAGCAAGACCTATCACTTCTGGATCACCGGCTGTCAGATGAACTACGCCGACGCGCGGCGGGTGGCGGTCGAGCTGGAAAAGCTCGGCTATCGCCCCACGCCCCGCGCCGAGGACGCCGACGTGGTCGTGCTGGAGACGTGCACCGTCCGGCAGCAGTCGGAGGACAAGGCGTACCACAAGCTGCAAAGCCTGCGGCCGTTGAAGGCCCGCCGGCCGGAGATGACCGTGGCCGTCATGGGCTGCGTCGTCGGCGTGCGCGGCAACGAGGCGCTGACGCAGCGCTTCCCGTTCGTGGACGTGTTCATGGAGCCTTCGACCGACGGGCTGCCGCTGGTCAGCCATCTGACGCAGGATAGCGACTATGCGCTGGAGCTGGCCGAGACGGCGGCGCGGCATGCGTTGATGGATGAAGACCCTCTTCCAAGCGCAGGGGAGGGGCGGGGCAGGGGAGAGTTTCCCTGCTCCCCTTCCCCCCTCCCCTGGGCGGCCTGGCATCTCTGCGCCAGTCGCCGTCGTCTACGGCTGCTCCCACGCCTGCACCTTCTGCATCATCCCGCAGAAGCGCGGCCGGGAGCGCAGCCGGCCGGTGGGCGAGATCGTGGCCGAGGTGCGTGGGCTGGTGGCCGCGGGCGTCAAAGAGGTCGTGCTGCTGGGGCAGATCGTCGACCGCTACGGCACTGACGTTGGCGACGGCCCGGATTTGGCCGACCTGTTGCGTGTCGTCAACGACGTGGACGGGCTGGAGCGCATCCGCTTCCTGACCAGCCACCCCAACTACATGACCGACCGCATCCTGCGCGCCGTGGCCGATCTGCCCAAGGTGATGCCGCAGATCGAAGTGCCCATCCAGGCCGGCGACAACGACGTGCTGGAGGCGATGAAGCGCGGCTACACCCGCGAGCAGTACCGCGACCTCATCCACCGCGTGCGCGAGGTCATTCCCGACGCCGCCATCCACTGCGACATCATCGTCGGCTTCCCCGGCGAGACGGCGGCCCAGTTCCAGGCCACCTACGACATCCTGGCCGAGCTGCGGCTGGACAAGCTGCACCTGGCCCGCTATAGCCCGCGGCCGGGCACGGTCAGCGCCCGGCGCATGGCCGACGACGTGAGCGACGAGGAGAAGCGCCGCCGCTTCCATCTGATCGAGAGCTTGCAGAAAGAGGTTTCGACGGAGAAGATGCGCCGCTATCTGGGGCAGACGGTCGAGGTGCTGGTGGAAGATCGTGACAAGGGGCGCTGGCGCGGCCGCACGCCGCACAACAAGCTCGTCTTCTTCGACGACGCCCGCGACCTGCGCGGCCAACTGGTGCCCGTCCAGGTGACCCACACCGGGCCGTGGAGCATGTCGGGCAAGACCGCCGACCACCGACCAGCCGCGGTTGAATCTATCCCGCTCACTATCGCCCTGTAAGAAGCAATCTCACGCAAGACGCAAAGAACGCCAAGCTCAGAAACATTCTGAGCTTGGCGTTCTTTGCGTCTTTGCGTGAGGTTTTCTTTCTCTACACCGTAAAGTACCCCGCCTGTGTCGCCCCCCGGCTCAGCGCCGACGTCAGGTCGTCGCCGTTGTTGACCAGGTAGGCCACCTGCCCGCTGCCGCGCAGGAGTTGGTAGAGTGGTTCGGCCGAAGTGCGGCCGTGGAACGACGCCGGGTTGACCAGGATAGTCACGACGCGCAACCCACGGCGCGTCAATTGCCGCGCCGCCAGCGACCACTCCTCGCGGGCCAGGGGCGTCACGGCGATGATCGTCGAGCCGCGCGGGAAGAGGTGGGATTCGGCGTGGAGCATGTCGGCCAGGGGCACGTCCCCCTGGGCGCGCAACACGGCCAGCGTTTCCAGGATGCGGTTGAATTGCCGCTCGCCCCGGTCGGGTTGCAGGATTTCGTTCGACTGCCCATAGGCCAGCATCCCCACCGCCCGGTCGCGCCGCAGAAAGAACTGGGCCACCGAGGCGGCAATGGAGACGGTGTACTCCTCGGTCGATTCGGTCAGGCGGAACTCCTGCATCTTCAGCCAGGCGGGCATGTCGCCCGGCGGCGGGGGCGCGGGGATGGCCCCCTTGCGCGGCGTCACGTGGCCATAGACGGACATGTCGGGCACAACCCAGATGTCGGCCAGCGGGTCAAGCTCGAACTCCTTGACCACCAGCCGGTCGCGCCGCGCCGTGCTGCGCCAGTGGATGCGGTTGAAGCTGTCGCCCGGCTCATAGTCGCGCACGCCGGAGGCGTTGGTGGTGATGGTGTGGGTGCGCCGCCGCAGCGCGTCGCCGCCGGGCAGGATGCCGACGGGCAGGGCGAACTGGTGGATGGGGAAGGTCATGGGGAAGACGACGACGTTGCTGGTCGGCGTCAGGTCGCGCTCCAGCGGGAAGAGGCCAAACGGGTCGCTGGTGCGCAGGCGGATGGGGCCGAGCTGGTAGCGTCCGCGCTGCTGGCAGATGGTCGTCACCCGCCAGCTATAGCTCTGCCGCGCCCCCAGCCCGTTGACGACGTGGCTGGAGTAGTGGAACGGCAGCGTCGAGTAGTCGCGCACCTCCAGCCACAGCTTGGGCAGGAAGGTCGTGTTGCGGACGTTGAAGCGCTCCTCCAGCGGCCGGCCGACCTGCGTGCGGCGCACGCGCGTCACCCGCGACAGGTGGACGCCGTTGAGGTTGACCCAGGCCCAGACGAACGACAGGATGAGCAGCAGGCCCAGGAGATAGGCCAGCGTGAACAGCAAGTCGCGGCCGGTGATCAGGCCGGCGACAAAGGCCACCAGGGCCAGGACAAAGACGACCGTGCGCCGCTGCCCCAGAAAGCCGCTCATTAGACGCGCGCCCGTTGCCGCCCGACCTGCGCGCCGGGGACGGCCATGTTGTCCAGCAGGTCCATAACGATCTGCTCCGGCTCGATGTCCTTGATGCGCGCCGCCGGGCCGACGATGATGCGATGGCCCAGCGCCGGGCCGGCCAGCGCCTTCACGTCGTCGGGCAGCACGTAGTCGCGGCCGAGCAGCGCCGCCCGCGCCTGCCCCAGCCGGTAGATGGCCAGCGCCCCGCGCGAACTGGAGCCGAGGTAGACGTCGGGGTGCTCGCGCGTCTGGCGCACGATGTTGACGATGTACTCCTTCACCAGCGGATCGACGTAGATGTCCCTGACCGCCTCCTGCGCCGCCATCAACTCGTCCACGTCGACGACCTGTTGCAGCGAGTTGACCGGGTGGCGGTGCTGCTGCCGGTCGAGGATTTCGATCTCCTCGTCCTTGCTCGGGTAGCCCAGGCGGATGCGCAACATGAAGCGGTCGAGTTGGGCTTCGGGCAGGGGGAAGGTGCCCTCGTACTCGATCGGGTTCTGCGTGGCCAGCACCATGAACGGCGGTTCCAGCGGGTAGGTGTGGCCATCGACCGTCACCTGGCGCTCCTCCATCGCCTCCAGCAGCGCCGACTGCGTCTTGGGCGTGGCGCGGTTGATCTCGTCGACCAGGACGATCTGGGCGTGGATGGGGCCGGGGCGAAACTCGAACTCGCGCGTGCCCTGGTTGAAGACGGAGACGCCGGTCACGTCGCTGGGCAGCATGTCGGGCGTGAACTGGATGCGCTGGAAGATGCAGCCGACCGACTTGGCCAGCGACTTGGCCAGCACCGTCTTGCCCACGCCGGGCACGTCCTCGATGAGGATGTGGCCCTGGCACAGCAAGCCCAGCACGGTCGTTTGCACCGACTGCCGCTTGCCGACGATGACACGCTCGACGTTCTCAACGATCCGATTGGCGGTTGCCTGGATATCGGCCATGTTTTACTCCTGATTGGGCTGACGCAACTGCACTCCCGACGAGACGCGCCGGAAAGGGAAGTATATCATTTGTCGGCCGCAAAAGTAATAATTAGGTGACATTTTGGGGTCAACGGTCTGAGCATTACCGCATTAGTCTAGCATAGCGCGATTGTGCGCCAGTCAAAAACAAAGCTCACTGGGAGTTAATTAAGTGACACCCCCAGGCTGAGAAATCGACTAAAGTAACGCCGGTTGGCGCACGGCGTGCTAAGATTCGCGCCGCGCGACACAAACCGTGCTTATCAATCAAATTGAGAAGGAGTAGTTCAAGACGTGAATCGCAAATCCGTGTACTGGCTGGCCCTATTGGTATTCGCCCTTCTCATCGCCGCCTGCAGCCCGACAGGGGGATCGCAGGAACCCACGGCCGATGCTCCGGCCGCGACCGAGACAACCGCGCCGGAGGCCACCGACGCGCCCGCGCCGACGGAAGCGCCGGCCACAACCGAGGCCCCGGCCGAAGCCGCCGCCTGCCCGACGGCCAGCGACGACACCTACCTGCTACGCAACCCGCAGCACGGCTACTGCCTGCTCTACCCGGCCACCCACAAGGTCGAGCGGCCCAACGCCGACGAGGTCAATCTGGTTATCGGCAGCCTGCTGAACACGATCGAGCCGCGGGCCAACATCCGCGTCATCACCGGCGACGGCGTGACGGCGGCGAGCTTCGCCGACGACATCGTCACCTCGTTTGAGGGCTTCGAGATCGCGCGCTCGGAGACGACCGTGGCCGGGCAGCCGGCGGTCGTGCTCGACGACGTGCCCGGCCAGGACATCAACCGCCAGGTGATCTTCACCTACGAGGAGCGCCTCTATCACATCTACTTCACGCCTATCGACCCGGCCGACACCACGGCCATCGATGGCTTCATGCAGGGCATTCTCGACTCCTTTACCTTCATGCCCGTCAGCGAGACGGTGACGGCCGCGGACGAGTGCGTGACGCCCAGGTCGGAGCAGCAGGCCATCACCAGCGACACGTTCGGCTTCTGCGCGCTCCTGCCGGCCGACTTCAGCTATGAGGAGCCGAGCGCGACCAACGCCAACCTGTTCGTCGGCTCGATGATGGACGTGGCCCAGCCGAAGCTGATGATCGAAGTGACCGACGCCGGCGGGCAGACGGCGGCCGAGGCGGCCGATGCGCTGCTGGCCGAGTTCCCGGCCGACATGGGCATCCAGCGCACCTTCGGCGATACGTTGGGCTACGAGGTGGCCGAGCGGCTCGACGGCGTGCCCGGGCAGGACGTGGGCCGGGTGTTGCTGGCTGTCCACAACGACAAGCTGTACCGCTTGACCTTTGTCCCGGCCGACCTGGCGCAGAGCGAGGTCTATGCGCAGATGGAGGAGTTGTTCAACATGGTCCTCCAGACCTGGCGCTTCCTGCCATAAGAGAGAAGAGGGACGCGGAGAAACGCAGAGGGGACGCGGAGAAACGCAGAGGAAGAAATCTTATTCTCTGCGTCTCTCTGCGCTCCTCCGCGTCTCTCTGCGTCCCTCTCTATTTTTCTTCGCCGCTTTTCGTTTATACTATGAGTTATGAAGCGACTGCACGGCAGTCTGGCGCTCATCGTCCTCCTGTCGCTTTCCGCCTGCTCCCTGCTGCGGCCGGGCGGCGGGCCGGTTGTTCGCTCTGAGTCGGCCGTGCCCCTGCCCACGGCGACCGGCGTCCCCCCCGCCGGCGCGCCGCAGATCGCCATCCTCTCCCCGCTGCACGTGGACAGCCGCGCCGGCCGCCTCTACGCCACCGGCCAGGTCAATGGCCAGCCGAAGCTACTGGTGCTCGACGCCGCCGACGGCCGCCTGCTGGCCGCCTGGGACACGCTCGGCCAACTGGCCCTGGACGCGGCGCGCAACCGGCTGGTGGTCGATGGCGGTCGTCAGGGGGTGTCGCTGCTCGACGCCACGACGGGCGAAGTGGCCGCCGTCGTCGCCCTGCCGGCGCAGGACGGCCCGCCCGCGCCGCAGATCGACGCCGAGACGGGCCTGGTCTACGCCTTCCGCGCGGCGACGGTCTACACCATCGACCCGGCCACCGCGGCCATCCTCGAAGCCACGCCGCTAACCGTCGCCCACACCGTCTGCGACGAACCGGCCGGCGACGCGCCCATCTACCAGACGGCCTATGACCCGGCCGCCAGCCGCCTCTACCTGTCGTTCATCTCTTACAACTGCATCCCCTGGGTGTCGATGACTCTCGTCGCCTACGACGGCCAGGAGCTAACCGAGCTTGGCCGCCACGACGTGGACATCCGCTCCCAGTTCGCGCCCCACGACGGCCAGCTCTTCGGCGCGTCCGTCTCGCGGCTGGGGCCAACGGCGTACTGGGCCTGGGACGGGGCGGCGCAGTGGGCGGAGACCAACGCCGACTTCATCGGCCCGCCGACGGGCATCGCCGTCGATGGCGGGCGGGGCGTCATCTACGAGGCGCTGGGCGAAACGCTGCGCGTCATCGCACCCAATGGGCGGGTGGTGCGCAGCGAGACGGCCGTGCCCCTGCTGGCCGGCAGCGCGCTGGCCGCCTACGACAGCGGCCACGACCAACTCTACTTTGTCAGTCCCTCCGGCCGGCTCAGCCTGTGGCCGGCGGCCAACCTGTTCGACGCCCAATCGCCGCCGCTGGCCGCGCCGTCGGCCCTGCCCGCCGCGCCGGTGACGTGGCTGGCCCTGTCGCCCAACTGGCACAACGACAATACCATGCTGGCTCTGGTGGAGAACGAGTGCGCCGCGGCCGGTGGGGGGCTGTTCGTCCTGCTCGATCCGGCCGTTGGCTGGCAGCCGGCGACGACGCCCACGGCCGGCGCGTGCCAGACAGTGACCGCCGCCGCCTTCTCGCCCGACTACGCCCACGACTCGCTGCTCTTCGCCGCCACGGCCGAGCCAACAACGGTGCTGCGCTCCGTCGACGGCGGGCGCTCCTGGACGGCGGCCGAGTCACCCTTTCCGGCCGGCGTTGTCCGCGCCCTGCTGCCCTCGCCCACCTATGGCGCTGACCAGACGCTCTTCGCCCTGCTGGACGACGGCGCGCTGTACCGCTCGCGCGACGGTGGGCGGACGTGGCGGGCGATGGCACAACCGCTCGACCGGCTGGCCATACTCGACGCCGCCGGCCCACGGCTCGATCTCTTCGGCGCGCGGGCCGGCCAACTGCTGCGCTCCGACGACGGCGAGACGTGGACGCCGGTCGGGCCGACGCCCAACGCCGAGACGCTGCTGCTGCTGTCGGCCGCGCCCTCCAGTGGGCCGGCGCCGGCGCTCTACGCCTTCACCGCCGGGGGCAAGTTCGCCCGTTCGCTCGACGGCGGGCTGTCGTGGGCCGGCGTCATGGAGACCTCGGCTGCGCCGGTGCAACTGGCCGTGGCCGTCACGATGCCCGACGAAACCCGCCCCGTCTTCCTGCTGCACCAGCGGACGATCGTCGCCTCCTACGACGGCATGAGCAGCATCTGGGCCGCCACGGCGGCCGACGAGGCCGGGCGCTACCGGCCGACGGCCGTCGCCCTGCCGCCCGACTTCGCCGCCGCGCCGTTCCTGTTCGTGGGCACGGTGGATGGGCAGGTGTTGCGGGTAAGGGCGGATGCGTTGCCGTAAGCCCTGGCCAACGCGGCGAGCCATTTGACGCGAACGCCGGCTACAGACGAGGGCGACACCCTGTAATTACGCCTACGTTTATTGTTTATGCTGTCCTGTGTTAATACTCATGACGAACGTCACTATACTGGGTCGCTGATGAGTTGTATACTGTAACTACGACCGATCTCTCGGCCGCGTCGGGGCGCAGGTAGAGAGAGGCTGCTACGCTCGATCGGGAAGTCAAAGGGAGCCATTCTACGCAGTACCTGGCCCATCGAGGTCAACAACATGTGGAGTATACGGGATCAGAGAGGCCGCGGCTGGTTCAGCGCGGCCGTTTCGCGTTTCTCTGGCCTGGTCCGCGCCGTCACGTTGTGCCTTTTAGAGAGAAATTGGCTGGCTGGTAGGGAGTGGTTAGCCAGGGAGGGAAGCTTATTGTTACACACCGATTCGTGGATTCCCCAGCGGCAGATGGTGATCCTAGACCAGGCATGCTTGTAGGAGCCAACAAGCTCAACAGTTGTCGCCTGTTTGGCCCTGAACGTACATAGAGGACAATCGTGAATACATCGTACAAAGCAACACTGGTGCGGGCAGTGGTTATACTGCTGGTACTGGTTGGTGTGATCGGTTTACTGGAAGGAGTGCCTCAATTACAGGCAAGCGCTGACGATTTGGTGGGAGACGTAGCCGCGCTTTCGCAATCGCTGGAGCAGCCCGCGGCTCTCGAACCAAGAAACTATTACGTCAGCAATCCACTAGGTAATGATAGCTGGCCCGGAACTCAGGCGCAGCCGTTTAAGACGATTAGCCGTGCCGTTGGGGCGGTCGAGGCCGACCTGGCTGCCAACGCTGCATCCAATCTCACCGTCTATATCGCGGGGGGAACCTATCGCGAGTTCATTAACATGAATGTGCCTTCGTCGGCCGGCCAGCGTGTCATCTTTGTCGCCTTGCCCGGCGAGAAGGTTACCGTCTCAGGTGCCGTGGAGGTGACCAATTGGTCAGGCCCCGACCAAGGCGTTTATTGGGCCAACGTCACCGCTCCGGACGCGGCTACTCTACCACCGGAGCAGTACCAGGTCTTCGTGAAAGGCAAAATGGCGATGCAGGCGCGTGAACCAGACATCTGCCAGGGGAAACCGCTGCCTTGCGACGCCAGTGACCCATTTAACCAGCAGTTTGCGCCGATGGCCAAACAACCCAACCACTATGTGTCCGTCAACATGGCCGGCCTGGACGCCGACTATGCGTGGGACGGCTTGTATCTATGGGGCCGGTTCCCAACGAAAATAACGTATGGAATATGAATATGGGGGTCATCGAGTCATCCGTCCCCGGTCAAGTCAAGTTGAGCCTGACGGACGACAGGTATGACGATACGATTGGTCAGGTAATATCGGGGAGGGCGTGCTCATCGGCGGCCGAAGCGCTGTCGATATGGACAATGAGTGGCATTACGACAGAACCAGCGGCAAGCTGTACTACCGGCCCCCCAACGGTGTCCACCCAGATGCTCAGCAGGTCGAATTCAGGCGGCGAACCTGGATTGTGAAAGCGTTGGCCAGCAACCTCACGTTCCGCAACATCGACTTCTTCGGCGGCCAAGTATGGCTTGAAGGGAACAACAACGTTCTGGACAACGTGAGCATCCTATATGGAACTCACTTCGCCTTTCGGCAAAAACAGACCATCAGCGGCATCGCCGTTTTCCAGGCCGGCATCACTGGCGTCTACCTGAGAGGTAACAACTTCACCGTTAGCAATTCGACGATCGCCTATAGCGCGGCCAGTGCTATGTCCATCGTCGGCAATAACAATACCGTTGATAACTGCCTCATTCACGACTTTGGCTATATGGGCGGTAGCGTCAGCGCCGCCTACTTCAAAGGGTCCGGGAACAAACTCACTCACTCGACACTCTTCAAAAGTGGGCGGGATATCGTCGACGTTGACCGAATGCGCTAACTGCAAGCTTATCCATAACCTGCTGTATAGCGCGGCGATCCTCACCACCGATAACGGCGCTATTTACGCGTTCGGCAAAGACTTGCAGGGCACGGAGATGGCCTATAACTGGATCCAGGTCGTCAAACCTGAACAGCCCATCGGGATGAACCTGGGAATCTACCTGGACAATGGAATACGCAACACTCTTGTCCATCACAATGTATTCATCGAACTAGGACAATATGGCGGAATCGCGGCCAACACGCCCCACGAAAACCACCTGTTCTGCAACAACACCCTTGTCCACGATCGGGTAAGTGTGCCTCCGGGCGGGAACCCGAAGGATTACTACCAGGACATCGGCGAGATGGCCTACTGTAGCTGCGATTTCGATCAGGCGCTGCGCTATTTCGAGGGCGTTGGCGAGTGCACCCATACTCAGAACCCCAATAGCACGATCACGAGCACTTGTGTTCATCCCAACTACCCCTACTGGATCAATGCGGATTCCCCGTTGGCCAGCCAGGAGGTGAATCCACGCCGGCTCAAGGTGTTCAACATCAAGTACTATCTCTCGCTTAACGAGGCCAAGGATGGACAAGGCCAGGACGACCTGGTCAATCCTGTCTTCGATGTATCGGCCGCCAACGGCTGGGAGATCCTCGGCAACCCTGACTTCCGGCCCCGGCCCGGTGCCAGCGCCCTCATCGATAAAGGGCAAAGCTGCGCAGGCGTAAACGCCGAAGTGATCGGCGCAGCGCCCGATGTCGGGGCTTATGAGTATAACGGTACCAACTGGATCCCCGGCTACCGCTACGTCCCGCGGACACCCGCGACCGACATAGCCACGGAAATTCTCGGCGCGGGCTACCAGCACACCTGCGGCCTGCAACCGAGCGGGGCCGTCGACTGCTGGGGCAACAACAGCAACGGCCAGGCGGCTGATCTGTTCGGCCCCTTCATCCAGATGAGCGTCGGCGTCGTCCACAGCTGCGGACTGACGCCCGAAGGCAAGGCCGACTGCTGGGGTGACAACAGCAAGGGCCAGTCGCAAGACAAGGCCGGGCCGTTTACCCAGGTCAGCGCCGGGCGCACCCACAGTTGCGGCCTGACGCCCGACGGCGCGGCTGTTTGCTGGGGCGACAACGGCGACGGCCAGGCGGCCAGCAAGCCCGGCCCCTTCGTCCAACTCAGCGCCGGCGGGAGCCACACCTGCGGTCTGCTGCCGTCCGGCGCGGTCGAGTGCTGGGGCAGCAACGTCCAGACCGGGATAAGGGCCGGCCCCTACACCCAGGTCAGCGCCGGCTATGACCACACCTGCGCGCTAACCCCCAACGGCGCCGCCGAATGCTGGGGCCTGAACAGCCACGGCCAGGGCAGCAACATGACCGGGCCGTTCGTCCAACTCAGCGCCGGTGAGTACCACAACTGCGGCCTGACGCCCGACGGCGCGCTCCAGTGCTGGGGCTTCAATGAAGCCGGCCAGGCAGTCAACGTGACCGGCCCCTACACGCAGGTCGCCAGCGGCTGGTACCACACCTGCGCCCTGAAGCCAAACGGCGCGGTCGACTGCTGGGGTAACAGCAGCCACGGCCAGGCGGCCGGCCAGACCGGCCCTTACGGTCCACATCGCACGCCCAGACGGGCGGAGATCCTCGGTACCGGTTACCAGCATAGCTGCGGCTTGCAGCCCAGCGGGGCGATCCACTGCTGGGGCAGCAACAGCAACGGCCAGGCAGCCGCCCAGCTCGGGCCCTACATCCAGATGAGCGTCGGCATCGCCCACACCTGCGGTCTGACACCCAACGGCGCGGCCGACTGCTGGGGCGACAACTCCCACGGTCAGTCGGAGGACAAGGCCGGGCCGTTCACCCAGGTCAGCGCCGGGCGCACCCATAATTGCGGCCTGACGCCAACAGGCGCAGCCGTGTGCTGGGGCGACAACGGCGACGGCCAGGCGGCCGGCCAGACTGGCCCCTTCGTCCAGATTAGCGCCGGCGCGGGTCACACCTGTGGCCTGGCGCCGTCCGGCGCAGTCCAGTGCTGGGGCCGCAGCAACCACGGCCAGGCCGAGTCCCACACCGGCCCCTTCACCCAGGTCAGTGCCGGCTTCGAACACACCTGTGCCCTGACGCCCACCGGCGGGGCCGTCTGCTGGGGCCTGGACAGCCACGGCCAGGGCGGCGGCCGGCCCGGGCCGTTCGTGCAGCTTAGTGCCGGCGACTATCATAACTGCGCCCTGACGGCTAATGGCACGCTCGAGTGCTGGGGCTACAACGACCAGGGCCAGGCCACCGGCCCGACCGGCCCCTTCACTCAGGTCAGCAGCGGTTATACCCACACTTGCGGCCTGAAGCCGAACGGCAAGGCGGAGTGCTGGGGTGATAATAGCCAGGGCCAGGCGACCAACCAGAACGGCCCCTTTGGCCCCCACCTCACCCCACGGCGGGCGGAGATCCTCGGCGCAGGCTACCAGCATAGCTGCGGTTTGCAGCCCAGCGGGGCGATCCACTGCTGGGGCAGCAATAGCAACGGCCAGGCAGCCGCACAGTTCGGCCCCTACATCCAGATGAGCGTCGGCGTGGCCCACACCTGCGGCCTGACGCCTGATGGTGCGGCCGATTGCTGGGGCGATAACACCTACGGCCAGTCGGAAGACAAAACCGGGCCGTTCTATCAAATCAGCGCCGGCAACACCCACACCTGTGGCCTGACGCCAGCGGGCACAGCCGTCTGCTGGGGTAACAACAGCGACGGCCAGGCAGCCGACCCGACGGGTCCCTTCGTCCAGCTCAGCGCCGGCATGAGTCACACCTGCGGCCTGTTGCCCTCCGGCGCAGTCCAGTGCTGGGGCCGCAGCAATCACGGCCAAGCCGACTATCACGGTGGCCCCTTTACCCAGGTCAGCACCGGCTTCGAGCATACCTGTGCCCTGACGTCCAATGGCGCCGCCGACTGCTGGGGCCTGAACAGCAACGGCCAGGGCGCCGGCCAGCCCGGGCCGTTTGTGCAACTCAGCGCCGGTGATTACCACAACTGCGCCCTGACGCCCGACGGCGCGGTCCAGTGCTGGGGCTACAATGAATTCGGCCAAGCGGCCAGCATGACCGGCCCCTATATGCAGGTCGGCAGCGGCTATACCCAAACCTGCGCCCTGAAACCCAACGGTGCCGCCGAATGCTGGGGCGACAACAGCCAGGGGCAGGCCACCAACCAGACCGGGCCTTACGGTGCCCATCGCAGTCCACGCCGCGCGGAGATCCTCGGCGCCGGCTACCAACACACCTGCGGTCTGCAGCCCAATGGCACGATCGACTGCTGGGGCAACAATGGCGGCGGCCAGGCAGCCGACGGCCCCGGCCCTTACATCCAGATGAGCGTCGGCGTGGCCCACACCTGCGGTCTGACGCCGGGTGGCGCGGCCGTTTGCTGGGGCGACAACACCCACGGCCAGTCAGAAGGCAAGGCCGGGCCGTTCACCCAGGTCAGCGCCGGGCGCACCCATAGCTGTGGCCTAACGCCCACCGGCGAGGTCGTTTGCTGGGGTGACAACGGCAACCATCAGGCCGTCCACCAGCCCGGCCCCTTCGTCCAGATCAGCGCCGGCGCGGGTCACACCTGCGGCCTGGCGCCGTCCGGCGCAGTCGAGTGCTGGGGCCGCAGCAACCACGGCCAGGCCGATTATCACGGTGGCCCCTTTACCCAGGTTAGCGCCGGCTTCGAGCATACCTGCGCGCTAACGCCCAACGGCGTCGCCGACTGCTGGGGCCTGAACAGCAACGGCCAGGGCGGCGACATGCCCGGCCCCTTCGTCCAGATCAGCGCCGGGGAGTACCACAACTGCGGCCTGACGCCCGATGGCGCGCTCCAGTGCTGGGGCTTCAATGAAGCCGGCCAGGCCGAGAACCGGTCCGGCCCCTATATGCAGGTCGCCAGCGGCTGGTACCACACCTGCGCCCTGACACCGAACGGCAGAGCCGAATGCTGGGGCAACGACAGCCACGGCCAGGCGGCCGGCCAGACCGGCCCCTATGGCCCCTATCGCCCGACGGGGCTGAGCAAGGCCCTGGCCGCCGGCGCGACCAGTAACTGTGCCCTGACCCCCTCCGGCCAGGCCGACTGCTGGGGCGACAACGACGCCGGCCAGGCCGCCGACCAGACCGGGCCGTTCACCCAGGTCAGCGCCGGAGCCACCCACGCCTGCGGCCTGAAGCCAACCGGCGCGGCTGACTGCTGGGGCGATAACAGCCAGGGTCAGGCGGCCGACCAGCCCGGCCCCTTCGCCGCGCTCGGCGCCGGTAACGTTCACACCTGTGCCCTGATGCCGACCGGCGCGGTTGACTGCTGGGGCCGCAACAACAGCGGCCAGGCGGCCGACCAGCCCGGCCCCTTCACCCAGCTCAGCGTCGGCCTCGGCCACAACTGCGCCCTGAAATCCTCCGGCGCGGTCGACTGCTGGGGCGACAACAGCAAAGGCCAGGCGGCCGATCAGCCCGGCCCCTTCACCCAGGTCAGCGCCGGCGGCCTCCATAGCTGCGGCCTGAAGCCCTCCGGCGCGGTCGACTGCTGGGGCGACAACAGCAAAGGCCAGGCGGCCGATCAGCCCGGCCCCTTCGTGCAGATCAGCGCCGGCCGTACCCACACCTGCGCCGTGAAGCCCTCCGGCGCGGTCGACTGCTGGGGCGACAACAGGGACGGCCAGAACGCCGACCAGCCCGGCCCCTTTACCCTGGTGGGCGCTGGATGGGAACACACCTGCGCCCTGACACCCAGCGGCGCGGCCCACTGCTGGGGCGACAACGAGTTTGGTCAGGCCATCGATCAGGAAGGCCCCTTCGGCACCGCCACCGTGGCCCACCGGTTGTTCCTGCCGTTCGTCGACCGCTCCAACACAAGATGAGATAAGAGGTTGGGCGGAGGTTAATTCCTCACTGCGGCGTAAACACGCAAGGGTACAAAGCCATCTCGACTTTGCACCCTTTTTCTCTCTTCGCTCCCCACTCCCCGTTCGCCTCTATAGAACATTTGAGATATAATCGGCCTGTTATCATGGTGCAGAAGCAAGGCCAAACCACGGCGCTCCCCGGCGTCTTTTCGACCCTTTCGGCCGGTTTCGAGTTGACGACTCGTTACCTGTGGCTGATGGTCATCCCGGCCGCGCTCGATCTCTTTCTCTGGATCGGGCCGCGGCTGAGCTTCCGCGCGCTCATCGAAAACCTGATCGCCACCAGCGTGGCCCAGTTGCCAACCGACGTGCTGGCGCTGGACGTGAATGCGCTGACCGAGGCCGCCGGCCGCGTCAACCACTTCGCCTACCTGAGCGTGTCGCTGCTGGGCGTGCCGGCGCTGATGGCCGGGCCGATGCCGGAGAAGACGCCCATCGCCCCGGCGATCATCGACGGCGGCGGGCTGGGGGCGTGGCTGGGCTGGCTGGTGGTGTTCACGCTGGGTGGGCTGCTGCTGACGGCCGTGTTCTATAACCTGATCGCCTACGCCATGCGCCGTTCGCTGGCGGCGACGACGGCCATGCCGCCGCTCGGCGCGGCGCGCTTCGTCCGCCGCACCGTCCACACCTGGCTGCGGCTGGTGGCCCTGCTGGCTCTGGCCGTGCTGCTGGTGTTGGTCATCACCATCCCTGTCGCTCTGCTGGCCGGCTTCCTGACCCTGCTCAGCCAGGCTGTCGCTGTCTTCGTCCTGTTCGGCGCGGTGGTGCTGATCATGTGGCTGCTGATGTTCCTCAGCTACACGCCGCAGGGGATGCTGCTCAACCCGCGCCGCTTCCCTTACGTCATCACCGACAGTGTGCGCCTCTTCCGGCAGAACCTGCCGACGGCGCTGGGGCTGCTGGCCGTGGTGCTGCTGGCGCGGCAACTGCTGAGCTACGTCCTGTTGACGGCCGACTCCGGCACGTGGGTGACGACGATCAACATTCTGGCCCACGCCTACATCGTCACCGCCCTGACCGTGGCCCTGTTCATATTCTACCGCGACCGCTTTGTCGCCTATCTGCGGCAGATCGAGCAGAAACCGCAGATTACGCAGATTGAAGAGTAATGATCCGCAGATTGGGCAGATTAGGCAGATTGGGACAGGCCCTCACGCAAAGAACGCGGAGGACGCAAAGAACGCAAAATGAAGATTTATACTTTGCGCCCTTCGCGTTCTTTGCGTGAGGCTCTTTCCGAATCTGTGTAATCTGCGTAATCTGTGGTTTAGATTCTTAAGTAGTGACCTATGACCAGTAAGACCAAACAAAGCGAGGCCCTGGCGGCCACCCACTACGACGCCGGTAATATCCAGGTCCTGAAGGGCCTGGAGGCCGTTCGCCGCCGCCCCGGCATGTACGTCGGCGGCACGGACGTGAAGGCCTTCCACCACCTGACCAACGAGATCGTCGATAACTCCATCGACGAGGCGCTGGCCGGGCGCTGCGACCGCATCGAGGTCACCATTCACCCCGACTCCAGCGTCAGCGTCAGCGACAACGGCTACGGCATCCCCGTGGCCGAGCACCCGACGGAGAAGGTGTCGGCCCTGCAGGTCGTCCACACCAGCCTCCACTCCGGCGGCAAGTTCGACAACGCCGCCTACAAGGTGTCCGGCGGTCTGCACGGCGTCGGCGCGGCGGCGGTCAACGCCCTGTCGGAGTGGATGGAAGTGACCGTGCGGCGCGACGGGGCGGTCTGGAAGCAGCGCTACGAGCGCGGCGTGCCCATGACGCCCGTCCTGCGCCTGCGCGACCTGAAGAAGGGCGAAGAGACGGGCACGACCACGACCTTCAAGGCCGACGAGACGATCTTCACCGAAGACCACGAGTACCGCTTCGAGATGTTCGCCAATCGCTTCCGCGAGATGGCTTTCGTCACCAGCGGCGTGTTCATCCGCCTGAGCGACGAGCGCGTTTCGCCGGCGCGGGAGATGAGCTTCTACTTCGAGGGCGGCGTGCGCTCCTTCGTGCGCTACCTGAACCGCAACCGCAAGGTGCTCCACGAGCCGGTACACGTGCGCAAGGAGTTGGAGAACATCGACGTTGAGGTGGCGATGCAGTACACCGACGGCGTGGCCATCTCCGAGTACGCCTTCGCCAACACCATCAACACCCCCGACGGCGGCACGCACCTGACCGGCGCGCGCACGGCGCTGACCCGCGTCATCAACAACTACGCCCGCAAGAACAACTTCCTGAAGGAGAAGGACAAGAACTTCTCCTCCGACGACACGCGCGAGGGGGTGACGCTGGTGGTCAGCGTGAAGCACCCCGACCCGCAGTTCGAGAGCCAGACGAAGGTCAAGCTGATGAACGCCGAGGTGGCCGGGCTGGTCTCGGCCGTGCTGGGCGAGGCGCTGGCCAACTTCCTGGACGAGAACCCGCGCGAAGCCAAGCGCATCATCGACCGCTGCCTGACCAGCTCCCGCGCCCGCGACGCGGCCAAGGCGGCCCGCGACCTGGTCATGCGCAAGAGCGCGCTGGACAGCCTGACCCTGCCGGGCAAGCTGGCCGACTGCTCCGAGCGCGAGCCGGCGCGCTGCGAGCTCTACATCGTCGAGGGCGAGAGCGCCGGCGGCACGGCCAAGCAGGGGCGCGACCGCCACTTCCAGGCCATTCTGCCCCTGCGCGGCAAGATCCTCAACACCGAGCGCGCCCGGCTGGACAAAATCCTGGGCAACAACGAGGTCAAGGCGCTCATCTCGGCGTTGGGCACGGGCATCGGCGAGTCGTTCGACCTGGGCAACCTGCGCTACGGCCGGACGATCATCATGACCGACGCCGACGTGGACGGCAGCCACATCCGCACGCTGCTGCTGACCTTCTTCTTCCGCTACATGCCGTCGCTGATCGAGAACGGCCACCTCTACATCGCCCAGCCGCCGCTCTACGCCGTCAAGCACGGCAAAGAGATCAGCTACGCCTACACCGAAGCCGAGCGCGAGACGCTGCTGAAGCGGCTGAACGGCGAGAAGTACAGTATGCAGCGCTACAAGGGTCTGGGCGAGATGAACGCCGAGCAGCTATGGGAGACGACGATGGACCCCAACGTGCGCACGCTGCTGCAAGTGACGGTCGAAGACGCCGTGGTGGCCGACCGGACGTTCGACATGCTGATGGGCGACGAAGTCGCGCCGCGGCGGCGGTTTATTACGACGCATGCGAGTGAGGTTAGGAACCTGGATGTGTAGCGTAGGTGATTCGGGACTTAAGGGCAAAGAGTGACGAGTTTAGGTGCCGTTAGAAAGGCATCTGAGAAACCAGTTTCTTTGTTCACGCCTGCCATGGCCAAGTCATGGCGGTAATTGCTTAACGCCGGGCGTTAACAACAGAGTGGCCTGATACGCCGGGCTTTAGGTTTTCAACCTAGTCAATCGTTTCTCGTCCTATGGGTTTCGGTTATACAGAATTGCCATTCATCTGCTCCGGTCGATGCATCGAGATCGATGAAGGCATCTGCATCTTCAATTGGTCCGGCATTGGCCAAATAAAGGGCTTCCGGGCTTTATAGCTTGTATTGAAAATGTAGCCATGTAGATGGTCTGATAGCCCGAGTAGTCCAATTCGCCGCGAAAGAAGCCGTCGACATGATATACAAATCTGCGCTATAAAAGTCATTGTCCGTTACTCTACTGTGGGTTTTCAGGCGACGCTACCGGAGTTCGTCTGCTCATCATTCCTGGAGTGTTTCCTCTATATCTTTCTGAAGTTCGAGGCTCAATATCAAAGGCACTCGATACCACCACCAACCGGGGCTATCACCCTTTCGTTGAACCAATGACGTTGGCAACTTGGCATTCAGCATGCGTCCACTCCCAGCTCTTTCAAGTCATGTCACACCTAACCCGCAATGGCGGAGGGCTGAGATTGATTATGCGTTGCAGCAACGCGGATGCTACCTAGGGCCCTTGCCTGGCTTCGTCATCAACCGATACCCCACACGCAAATAGACGAAGCAACGTGCCCCAGACCAACCATGGCCATTGCCGGCGTTGCGGCAGGTCGTCATTTACCAATCGTCCTGTAGTACAAATTATGCCAGACTCATCGCCTGGATTGAATCTGGCTTGCAAAGGACGAACGTCCCCAGGCTATAACGCGCTTAGAGAAATTGAATCATAGAAGGGGTAACTTGCCAGAAACTATGACCATCAATCTATCTATGGAACGTTATGGTATAGCCTTTTCTGCCTCCTCTACTATTCTGCCTAGCTCCTTGTTGAATTCCCTGCAACCCAGAAAGTGGCGTCGTCTAGGGCTGTGCTAACATCTGATTCGAGAAGCACCGTCAATATGGAGTTGATATGCCTCGATAGTGGAAGACGTATGGGCATACAGCGTAACACCCAGCATACCAGCACATTGGTGAGGTGGTACTAAGTCGCCTACCTCATCGCTGATTTGTTGGAGCTCGAGCACCTGCCCAGATAGAGCATCAGCGGCCATATCGGTCGGTGATATGACTGTTTCTTGCCATTGCTCAAATAGCACCATAATAGTTTCAAGGTAGTCTTCGGCTTGAACAATGCAAAGTCCTGCCAATTCCGACTGCACGGTGGATGTCGCGCTTGGTATAGCCTGGGCTTCCACAGTAGATGCAACACCGGTAGCAATCAGTGACTCGGGCAACGTGCCAGCGCACGCCGAGAAAATGGCAAGAGACATGAACAGAAAAGGTAGAATACGTTTCACGATGAAGACTCCTGAGAACTTTCAGATTGGAGCAAGCAGAACACCTATCTGACCGACGCTACAGAATACAGTGTTCTATGGGCTTGCAACGCATAATTAGCAGTCACAGTTTCAACACACAACCTGGTATAGAGCAAATCAGTTGTCAACAGTCACCGTAGCATTTTGGGGTTTCTTTTCCAGCACCTTCACCAACTCATCATGCTGTGCGCGTGCCTGGGCAATCCTTGCAAGCATCGCAGTTAATAAAGCAATGCCTAGACTCCAGGTGACCATAGCCTGATCTCCAACGAGAACGAAAAAGAACCCTGCAAGAGCGGCAAGTAGCGCGATTACTATGAGAATCGTCATAATGTACTTCCTTTGTCACAAGCGCATGAAGGATGAGGGAGTTTCATAAACATCAGAATGTCCGCGGCCCCATCACTTTTGGGCGTAAAGCAGCCTTGGTCTTAATGCTTCTTGCTGTTGCTCTGCTCTAACAATGACGATAACTTGTGCCGATAGAAACAAGAAACGATCTGAGTACAACGCGTTCTTGTCAATTTCCTACAACACTTGCATTTCGTCCCCGTTGAAAAGCAGGGAGCCGGCTGCTGCCCACTCGCTTCTTCAGGTAGTGGTGACGGAAGATGAAAGTTCATCAGCCCTAGTCAGGCCTAAACCGTGGGCCAAAATCCGCGACGTGACTTTCGACTGGTGTTCTGATATTTAGGCCGTCACAGTGAGGCAGGAAGTCCTGGATCGACGCATACCGAGGGGGGTAAAAGAAAGAACCGCAAGGACAATCTGATGCTACTGCAAACGCTCCCTTCTATAAATGCGATACTGTTGTCCCAGTTTATCCACATACTGATGGGTGTCAAGTCAAATTGCATAGATGTACAGAGACGAGCAGGCCGTTTGACTCATCTATGGCCTACTATTCCGCCATATCGCCCTGCCAAAGACTAGCTTGATCAGCAACAACACCACAAACGAACACCCCACCAATATCACCGACAACCCCACCGCCACCCCCAACTCCATCTCAAACCCCAGATAGATCGCCAGCGGCATCGTCTGCGTGCGGCCGGGGAAGTTGCCGGCGAAGATGATCGTCGCCCCGAACTCGCCCAGCGCCCGCGCCCAGGCCAGGGCCACGCCGGTCAGCAGCGAGCGCCGCGCCAGCGGCAGGCTGATGCGCCGGAACACCTGCCAGCCGTTGGCCCCGTCAATGGCCGCCGCGTCCTCCAGCTCCGGCTCCACCGCCGCGAAGCCGATGACCGCGGCGCGCACGAACAGGGGCACGGCGATGAACGTCTGGGCCATGACCACGGCCAACTGGGTGAAGGTGATGCGCAGCCCCAGCGCGTCGAGCGGCGCGCCGACCCAGCCGCGGCGGCCGAACACCAGCAGCAGCGCCAGCCCGGCCACCGCCGGCGGCAGGACGATGGGCAGGTCGATGAGGTTATCCAGCAGCAGCCGGCCGCGAAACTCCCGCCGCGCCAGCAGATAGGCCAGCGGCGTGCCCAGCAGCACCGCGGCCAGCGTCGCCCAGGTGCTCGTGCGCAGGCTCAGGCCGACGGCCGTGCGCACCTCCGGCCGGGCCAGATTGGCCCATAGCTCCTCCGGCGAGCTATAGAACAGCAGCCCCAGCAGCGGCAGGGCCAGAAAGGCCAGCAGCGGCAGGGACAGCGCCCACCACGGCTCTGGCCTGTGCCGGACGGGCGGCCGCCGTGTCGCCTTGCTGCCAAAGAGTGCTCTCACCGATGATGTCTCCCTTGGGAAGAAAGAAATCTCACGCAAAGACGCAAAGAACGCAAAGCTTAAGAAACTTTGCGTTCTTTGCGTCTTTGCGTGAGATTTCTTCCCCTCTTTATTGACCAGAGGACGGCCCGAAGCCATAGTTGCCCAGGATGGCCTGCCCCGCATCACTCAGCACCCACTCGACAAAGGCCGCCGCCAGTTCGGGCTGGGCGCTGTCGTTCAGCGGGGCGATGGGGTACTGGGCCACGACGTTGAGCGCGTCGGGAATCTCCAACGCGGTCACCCCCTCGACGCCGACCAGGTCGCTGGTGTAGACGATGCCCGCGTCGGCCTCGCCCAGGGCCACCTTGTTGAGCACGCTGCGCACGTTCTCCTCATAGGAGACGACGTTGGCCAGCACCGCCTCCTTGAAGCCGCTGTCGAACGCCGCGTCGGCCGCCGCCAGGTCGAGGAACTCCAGCGAGTAGCGGCCGACCGGCACTTCCTCGGCGGCCAGGACGAGCAGCGTGTCGGGCGTGGCCAGGTCTTGCAGGGTGGTGATGCCCGCCGGGTTGTCGGCCGGGGTGACCACGACCAGCCGGTTGGTGACGAACTGCTGCGCCGCGCCGGCGTCGATGCGGCCCGACGCGACGGCCACTTCCATCTGCGCCGCGTTGGCGCTGGCGAAGACGTCGGCCGGCGCGCCCTCGGTGATCTGCGTCGCCAACTGGTTGGAGCCGGCGAAGTTGAAGACGACCGTCGCGCCGGGGTTGGCCGCGCTGAAGGCCGCGCCGATCTCGTTGAAGGCGTCGCTCAGCGAGGCGGCGGCGAAGACGTTGAGGGTGGCGGCCTCTGGCGCGGCTGTGGCTCCGGTGACGGCGCTCACCTCCGTCGGCGCGGCCGTCTCGCCCCCCGCCGGTTGGCAGCCGAGCAGGAGCAACAGCAGCAGGCCAATGCTACTAATCAGTCGCCAGGTACGCTTTCGTTCGTCAGTAATCATGCTGTTTTCCTCCAATCCTGATTGTTGTAGCGCCGTTCCCCGGCCGTTTTGCGAATGATGATGCGTAGGGTGGGCCAATCGGCGCGAGGCCCCTGGTCTGATCACCAGAACGTTGGTCGCCGATTGTCTCGCCCTCCTCCCAAGGATGAAGGATGAGGGCTGAAGGGTGAAACCAGAACCGGTATTATCCTTCAGCCTTCCTCCTTCATCTTTGAAGAGGGGCGAGACAATGCGGCATCGGCAACGTTCTTCAAGATAAATAGCATCGGCCGCATTGTCCCGCCCCTACGCCTGTCCGTGTTTACGCCTGAGAATCGCGTTATGGTTGCAGCTCGTCCAGCCACTCGCCGATGGCCCGCACGTGGGCGCGGCGATAGGCCGTCACGGCGCGGGCGAACGGCGCGTCGGCCGCGCTCTCCTTGTCTACCAGCCACCCGGCGCATACCGCCCGCTGCCGCTCGACCAGCCGCGCCGCCGTCTCGCCCCCATCTTGCAGGGCGAAGTAGAGCTTGAGCATGAACTCCAGCCGGATGTCGCGCGGCTGGGCCACCGGCTGCGTCAGCCACTCGGCAAAGGCCACTGCGCCGGCTTCGGTCAGGTGAAACACCTTGCGCGGCGGGCGGCCGTCAGACGGCTCGCTGGTGGCGGTCAGCAACCCCGCCTCCTCCAGCCGCGCCAGCAACGCATACAGCCGGCTCTGCTTCATACGCCAGACGGGGCGCAACTCCGGCGATTGCGTCAGTTGGCGGTAGATGTCGTAGCCGTGGCTGGGCTGCCGGCGGACGAAGCCCAGCAGGGCCAGGGCGCCGGTAGCCAACGCTTCCGGAGCATTACTCAAGAAGTGAGTATTCATGGCTTGAATATAGCTCAACCGTGCTAGTAAGCAAGAGATAAACCACTATCTCCTACAGTCTCAGGCTTTTTCAGTGTTCATCAGCGTTGCAATCAGCGCCAAGCAGCGTGCCATTCTTACATCGTGACACCGCAGCCAAATCAAGCTACGATTCGTCCTCATGAACCCCATCGCGACCACCCACCTGCCCCGGCTCATCCGCCTCATCGCGTCTTTGCTCCTCCTGCTGCTCCTGGCCGCCTGCGCCGGCGCGCCCGGCGACGAACCGACGACTGCGCCGCCCACGCGCGCCGCGGCCAACCGCCCGCCAACAGTTCAGCCCGACGCCCCACCCGACGGCGACCGCGTCGCAGTGACCTACGTCTTCGACGGCGACACCATCGAGGTCGAGCTGGACGGCCGCGCCTACCGCCTGCGCTACATCGGCGTGGACACCCCGGAGCGCGAAGAGCCGTTCTATCAGGCGGCGTTCGACTTCAACCGCGACCTGGTGGCGGGGCAGACGGTCACGCTGGTGCGCGACGTCAGCGAAACGGATCAGTACGGCCGCCTGTTGCGCTACGTCTATCTCGACGACGGCACGTTCGTCAACGCCGCTATCATCAGCGCCGGCATGGGCCGCCTGGTGACGTTCCCGCCCGACGTGGCCCAGACGGAGAACCTGAAGCAGTTGCAGGCCGAGGCCCGCGAAGCCGGCGCGGGCATGTGGGGCGACGCCGCCACCGGCCCGTGCGACTGCGACCGCAACCTCTACAACTGCCGCGACTTCGACACCCAGGCCGAGGCGCAGACGTGCTTCGAGTACTGCTTCGACACGCAGAACCGCGACGTCCACAACCTCGACGGCGGCGGGGATGGGTTCGTGTGTGAGTCTTTACCTTGAGGAAGAAGGGGCCAGGTTCCAGGTTCCAGAGGCCAGGGGAAGAGCACTCTTCCCCTGGCCCCTGGAACCTGGAACCTGGCCCCTAATCTGGAGACGCCTGTGTTCCTCTACTTATTCGGTCTGCCGGCAGCGGGGAAGAACTACGTGGGAGAGGTATTGGCCGAGGCGTTCGGCTATACCTTCTACGACGGCGACCTCGACCTGACCGACGAGTTGCGCGACGCCGTGCGCGAGGGGCGGCCGTTCACCGACCCCATGCGCGACCGCTTCTACGCCGCCCTGGTGGAGCGCATTGCCGCCCTGCGCCGCGACCACGCCGACCTGGCCTTCTGCCAGGCGACGTTCAAGGAGCGCCACCGCGCGCAGATGGCCGCCGCCTTCCCCGGACGTGGTCTTCGTGCTGGTGGAGGCGGATGAGGCCGTGCGGCTGGCCCGGCTGGCCCACGGCGGCAACCCGGTCACGGTAGAGTATGCGCAACGCATCGCCGCCTTCTTCGAGCCGCCGCAGCACCCTCACTTCGTCATCCGCAACGACGGTGGGCGTGAGGAAGTCGTGGCCCAGTTACGGAGCTTGCTGGCCTTGTTGGAGGTTTAGGTCGGGGGAAAAAAGCTCACGCAAAGGCGCTAAGGGGCAAAGGCGCTAAGGAAGAATAAGAAGAAAAAGCTCCTTCTTTTCTTCTTTGCGTCTTGGCCCCTTAGCGCCTTTGCGTGAGCTCCTTTCTAAGTAACGCAAACCTGCTCGAAATCGCCCAGGGCGCGCAGCAGGTCGGCCGTGCTGAGGATGACCGTCGTCCCGCGCTCGCCGGAGCCGAGCGATACCTCAGCCTCGCCCAACACGCTGGCGTCGAGCAGCACCCGCACCGGCCGGGGCAGGCCGAAGGGCGACACCGCGCCAATCTCATAGCCGGTGACGGCCCTCACCTCGTCGGCCGAGGCCGTCGTCAGGCGCGACTGGCCCATGTGGCGGCGCAGCGCCTTCCAGTCCACCTGCTGCGGCCCGGCCACCAGCACCATGGCGTACTCCTCGGCCGCCAGCCGGAAGAGGATGGAGCGCACGACCTGGGACGGCCGCTGCCCGCGCTCCTCGGCCGCCTGCTCCAGCGACGTGACCGGGCCAGGGTGGCGGAACTCGCGCAAGGGCACGCCCAGCGCGGCCAGGGCGCGGCCGACAGGCGTGAGCGGCTCGGAAGCGGGCGGCTCGGAAGCCGGCAACTCAGCGCCCATCGGCCGCCGCCTCCACCAATCCCTCGAACAGCGCCAGCATCGGCGGCGCGTCGTGGATGAGGTTCTCCGGGTGCCACTGGACGCCCAGGGCGTAGCGCCGGCCGGGCGCTTCCAGGCCCTCGATCAGCCCGTCGGGCGCGTGGGCCGAGGCCACCAAACCGGGGGCCAGGTCGCGCACGCCCTGATGGTGCAGGCTGTTGACGCGCGCCGTCGTCCGGCCCAATTGGCGGGCCAGCAGGCTATCGGCGCACACCGTCACCTCGTGGGCCAGCAGGTTGCGCGGGTATTCGCCCCAGTAGTCGTGCTTGATGGCCGTCGGCATCAGCCGCAGCACGTCCTCATAGAGCGAGCCGCCCAGAGCCACGTTGAGAATCTGGTGGCCGCGACAGATAGCCAGCAGCGGCACGTCACCGGCAATCGCCTCGCGGGCCAGGAACAGCTCGACCCGGTCGCGGTCGGGGTCAACGTCGAAGATGAAGTCGGGGTGGGCGCTGCCATAGTGGTCGCCGGCGATGTCGCCGCCGCCGGTCAACAGCAGGCCGTCGAGCCGGGCCAGCAGCGTGCGCAGCGCGTCCTCGTCCAGCCCCAGCGGGATGAGCAGCGGCACGCCGCCGGCGGCGATGACCGCCTCGACATAGGACGGCATGAGGGCATAGAGGGCTACCGGCTTGGTCTGCGCGGCGGTCTTGCGATAGGTGGTCAGGCCGATGAGCGGCCGGTGGGTGGTGGTCATAGGGGTTCTGGTGTGGAATCAGGCTGACGGGTGGCCAAAACAAAAAAGGTGAAAGAGGTCATCTTTCACCTGGTCTCGAACGCCTGTCCTCCCCCTGCGTCCATCGACGGCAACGGTGAGGCGCGACGGATTAACGCTGCTGGTCGTAAACGCGCTTGCTGCGCAGACGGGTCGCCTTGCCGGTGCGCTCGCGCAGGAAGTAGAGGCGCGCGCGGCGGACGTGGCTGTGGTTGTGAATGTCGATCTTCTCGATGCGCGGCGAGCTGGCCAGGAAGGTGCGCTCCACGCCGATGCCGTTGGAGGCGATACGCCGCACGGTGAAGTTGGCGTTGTTGCCGGCGTTGCGCACGCGAATGATCGTGCCGCGCACCATCTGCACGCGCTCGTTCTTGTCGCCAACGTTGATGCGCACGTAGACGGTCACGTTGTCGCCGATCTGCACCGTGGGCAGGTTGGCCGCCTTCTCGTTGTCAAATGCTTTCAGTAGTAGGTCCGACATCTCTCTGTTCTCCAATGAGCGGAAAAAACAACGGCCCGATCGGACGGACCGTCTTCTGCCCACCCGACTTAGTCGGGCATCCGGCCAGGCCGGGAGTTTGTGTTGCGTAGTTAAGACCCGCAGGGCGGGCCGAATGGAAACTATAGCACGACTGCCACGCTTTGGCAATGGCCCTTGTGGGGCGAATTGGCAAATCGCCCTACACCAGCGCCCGCCGCACGTGCGACACCCAATCGGCCAACTCGCTGGCCAGCAGCCCGGCGTTGCCCCAGTAGTCGGCCGCCAGTTGGCCGGCCGCGCCGTGGAGATAGCCGCCCAGCACGGCGGCCTCGTAGGGCTTCACCCCCTGGGCCAGCAGGCCGACGATGACCCCGCCCAGCACGTCGCCGCTGCCGCCCACGGCCAGCAGCGGGTTGGCGAAGGGCAGCAGCGTCGCCCGGCCATCGCCCGACACAGAATCGGGGGGCGCGGCGACGACGGTGTAGGCCCCTTTGAGCAGCACGACGTGGCCCCAGGCCGCGGCACACTCGCGGGCCAACTCCACCCGCTCCTCGTCGCGCACGGCCGACAGCGGCCGGCCGACCAGCCGGGCCATCTCGCCCGGATGGGGCGTCAGGATGGTGTTGGGCGGCAGCCGCGTGGGCCAACCGGGCATCTGCGCCAGCAGGTTCAGCCCGTCGGCGTCAACGATCAGCGGTGGAGCAGTCACATCGTCAGCCAGGATGCCGCCGTCGGCCGTGCTGCGCAATCCGTCGAGCAGGGCGGTCATAAACGACGCCGCCTCGCCCAGCCCCGGCCCGACCAGCAGCGCGCCATAGCGGCTTAGCGAACCGAGCAGCAGATTGGCCGTGGCCACGCCCAGCGTGTCGGTGTCGGTGACGGCCGGGTAGGTCGCCTCCGGGAATTGGCCGGCCAATGCCGGGCGCAGGCGCTGCGGCACGGCCAGCGTCACCATCCCCGCCCCGCCGCGGAACGCGCCGCGGGCGGCCAGGGCCGGCGCGCCCCAGTAGCGGATGGAGCCGGCGGCGATGAGCGCCGTGCCGAAGGTGCCTTTGTGGCCGTCGGGCGGGCGAGCGGGCAGCAGGGCGCGGGCCAGGTCGGCCGTGGCCAGCTCCAGGGCTACGCCGCTGACGGCCGGCAACTGCGGGTCGATGTCGATGTCGGCCACGACCAGTTCGCCGCAGGCCGCCGCGCCGGGGAAGCGGAAGTGGCCGCGCTTCGGCCCGGCAAAGGTCACAGTCAGGTCGGCGCTGACGGCCAGCGGGTCGAGCGCGCCGCTGTCGCAGTTCATGCCGCTGGGGCAGTCGACGGCGACGATGATCGGCTGCCGCGGGCGCTCCTCGTCCCAGGCCGGGGCGTCGTCGGGCACGGCCGGCGGCGCGGCCACACTCAGCAGCGGCGGTTGCGACGGCGCGGCGGCGCGGCGCTTCTCGGCAATGGCCGCCCCGACCTGCTCCATGATGGTCGCCAGTTGTCCTTCGATTGGCCGAGTGACGCCCGTGCCCAGCAGGGCGTCGATGATGATGTCGGTGACGCGCAGGCGGTGGCGCAGGACGCGGAAGCGCTGGTCATAGTCGGCCAGCAGCACCTCCAGCCCCATCTCCTCGACGCGGGCCAGGTTCTCGTCGTCGGCCACGTCGCGCGGCTTCACCAGGTAGAAGGCGACCACAGCCCCGGCCTCGGCCAGGTAGCGCCCGGCCACCAGCCCGTCGCCGCCGTTGTTGCCCGGCCCGACCAGCACCAGCACCGACCGCTCGGCCACGTCGTGGCGCTGCTGCACAGCATCGGCCACGCGCCGGCCGGCGGTCTCCATCATCTGGGCGTAGGCAAGGCCGGCCGCGTCGGCCGCCTTCTCGACGGCCACCATCTCAGCTACCGTGTAGATTTTGATCGTCATAGGGTACGGGAAGTGGTCAGTGGTCAGTGGTCAGTGGTCAGTAGGTCAGTATCCAGTAGATCAGTCAGAAGAAGAGAGGCTTGCGGACGACCAGCTCGCCACCCGCCACCCGCCACTCGCCACTTCTAAACTCGTCACTCGTCGCTCGTAACTCGTCACTCCAGATGCCCCCGGCAGGGCTCGAACCTGCAACATTCGGCTTAGAAGGCCGACGCTCTGTCCAATTGAGCTACGGGGGCGAATGCTTAAGCTAATTCTATGGGTTGCGGGGGGTGGCGTCAACCGCCGGCCGAATGAGGGAAGAGGCTGACGCGGTCGCCGTCACTTAGGGGGTGGTCGGTCTCCACCGCCTCATCGTTGACCGCCGCCGCGCTGGCCAGGCCATCGGGGATACCCAACTGGGCCAGCAGGGTATCGACGGTGGCCGCCGGCGGCAAGGGAGCGGCGAAGGGCGTGTGGGCTTCGCCGGGTGCGTCAGCCGGGCGGTAGCGACGCAGCGCACCGTAGAGACGAACCTGGACGTTCATGTGTGGCACAGGTTTCTTAACCTGTGTCTTCAAACGTGTTTAAGTCAGAGCACAGGTTAAGAAACCTATGCCACCAAGGGACACAGGTTAAGAAACCTGTGCCACATGTTAATCCTCGTCGAACAGCGGCCGGATGCCGTGGTAGATCTGCGACCCACCGAAGGTCTTCACCAGCAGTTCGCTCGGCCGCTGTACTCGCTCGGCGATCTCGCGGATGGTCATCGGCTGATTGCCGTTGGCCAACAGCACGCTGAAGACGGCATCCACCACCGAGCCTTGCGTGGCCAGATCGTTGCCGTGGCGGCTGAAGTAGTTCTGGACGAGATACTGGAAGGCATCGACCTGCCGCACCTCGCCCGTCTTGGCGTCAACCAGGTCAACCCGCTCGGCGGGCAATTCGGAGCTACCCTCGGCGCCCAGCGCCAGCCGGGCCAGCAAATAGGTGCGCAGGTCCAGGTGGCCCTCATCCCACCAGCCGTAGTCGATGTAGAAGCGCGTCTCCGGCGTCACCCGTCGCAGGTGAGCCGTCTTGATCGTTGGCCGCGGATAGCTGGACAAAGCTACCTATCTCCTCATTCACCAGCGCTGGCCGCGGGCAGGGGCCGCGGGGCCGCGCCGGGCGGTTACTCGTACTGCCAGTAGTGGTCGCCGACGGACTTGAAGGCCGGGTTGCGCGTCAGTTCGGCGAAGATCGGCCCCGGCGGCACGCGCCGCAGCATATTGATGGCGCTATAGAGCGTCTTGGCGTGGACGGTGTTCTGCGGCGTCAGGCCGGCCAGCGACGGGAAGACCTCGCTCAGCAGCGCGCCGACCGACAATTGCATCGACGTCGCGCGCTTGGCGTGGGCGTCCACCGCCGCCACCACGTCCGTGCCGACGATCAGCAGGTCATCGTAGGCGCAGGGGATAGAGCGGCGCATCAGTTCAAACTGGAGCTTGTTGTCCTTCACCGCCGCCAGACGCACCCACTCGCGCTGTGACCGCCGCCGGTCGTAGCCCAGCAGCACCGTGCCCGGCTCCGGCCCCGGTCGCAGGTGCAAAAAGCCGCCGACGGGGATCATGTTGTCCTTGTACCAGTTGGACAGGCCGACCACGTAGCGCCCCTCGGCCACCACCCAACCGACGATGGACTCATTCGTCTCGTCATCGATGAAGACGATGCGCCGCCGCGGCGAATGGCCGGTGTCGAAGAGCACCTGCGTCCGCGAATTGATCGGCAGCGTGCCCGCCCAGCGGTGGGGATAGGACAGAGCCAGAATGATCGGCGTCGTCGGCGCGGCGGGGGGCAGGTCCGACCACTCATCGTCGAGTTCCTGCTCCAGGGCGATCTGTTGCGGCGAGAGCAGCCCGCGGTCAAAGGCCACCGGCTGATAGACCAGGCGGTCCGGCGTCGTCTGCACGCTATCCGGTTCCATGCGCCGCAGGAACCAGTGCGCCGAACCCTCGCCGGCCACGTCGTCAAAGCGGCCGTCGCGCAACAGGTGATAGGTCAGGGAAAACTCCTGCACCCCGGGGTCGATGCCCGGGTCCAGGTCGAGTTGGGGCAGAATTTCGGCCGTTGTCAGCGGCCCGCCGTCGCTCATGTCGAGAATGGCCTCGGTCAGATGCAGGTGGCCGATGTTGACGTCGGACATGAGCGACTTAACGAACCACTCCTGGCCGATGCTGATAAAGTCATCGCGTTTGGCCAGCGAGGCGGCAATGCGTGCCGCCACCGTCGCGCCGTGGGCCGCCTGAATCACCTCGGCGTCGCCGGCAATCTGCTCGGTCAGCGCGCCGCCGTTGCTGTTGTTGAGCGCGTGGGCCGGCGTATAGTCGGCCACAAACTCGCGCGGTTTGCCCTTGATGTTGACGGTGATGACGTTGAAGTCGCCATACTCCGGGTTGTAGCCCGGCCGCACCTGGATCACCTTGCCCTTGGCCAGCTTCAGCGCCGGGAAAATGACCTCTTCGCCGACGGTGTAGCTGCGCTGCGGCTGATAGATAGTGCTGTCGGCCATGAGCCGGCGCAACTCCGAAGCCTGCTCGCGGACGCGCGAACGGATGACAAGGCCGGCCAGCTCGGCGGCAGTCTGGGGCTTTTCTGTTTCGAGAAAGTGGTTGTAGATTTGCTCGAGGTCAGTGTCGGAGAGCGAGAAACCCGATTCCCACTGCTCCGTTGACTGAATCTGAGTCTGATTCACCGCGTACTCCTGTGGCCGAGGCCTAGTCGATGTGGCGTATTGTATCAGCCGACGCGGTCTCAGACAACCTTAAGGAAACGGCTGTCAGCCTGTAGCACAGGATTCTTATCCTGTGTCTTCGACCCGGACACAGGATAAGAATCCTGTGCCACGTCCGATCTAGGGAAATACCTGTTGCGTCCAGGGCAGTGGATCGACAGGCACATCCATAATGCGCAAGTCCCAATGCAGGTGCGCGCCACTGGATAGCCCGGTCGAACCAACGCGGCCGATGGGCTGCCCGGCCGTCACGGTGTCACCAACATTCACCAGCCGCTCCGACAAGTGGTAGTAGCCGGTCATGACGCCGCGGCCGTGGTCGATGATGATGACGCCGCCGCGCAACTCCAGCAGGTCGCTGAAGGCCACGACGCCGGCCGCCGGGGCGCTGACCGTCTGACCCTGGGGCGCGGCGATGTCGAGGCCGGTGTGGTAGATCTCAATCGGCCCATCGTTGTAGGAGCGGCGACCGCCATAGCCGGCGGAGATGACGGTCGTCGTCACCGGGTACTGTGAACACGCTGTCCCAGTGCTGCGTCTCGTCGAACACGGCGAAGATGCCGTGCAGGAATTCGTCCTCCGTAGCCCGCACGGCCGGGTCGAGCAGACCGTCGAGCGCCTCGCCGACGGTGACGTACTGGGTGTCGTAGGCCGTGGCCGTCACCGGCAGGCGCATACGCAACGGCTGCCACAGCCCGCGCTCGTCGCCGCCGCTGATCTCCAGGTCGTAGAGGCCCGGCTCGGCGAAGGCATCGAGGCCGACGAGGGCGGCATAACCATCGCCGGACGGGGCGAAGGTGAGCGGCTGTTCGCCCAGGCGGCCGGCGGGCGTGCCCGGCAGCAGGTTGGCGACGGTGATGGCTACGGTCGCGCCCTGGCCGGGGGCGGTCGGGGCGACGCGCACGTCGAGCCAGCCTTCCGGCAGGTGGCGATAGACGGCCGTCTCATCGGGAATGCGCAGCCGTTGGCCGGGGAAGACGGCGCGGCCGGTCAGCCCGTTGGCCGCGGCCAGCGCCGCCGGGGTCAGGTTGTGGGCCGCGGCGATGGTCAGCAGCGTCTCGCCGGCGGCGACCAGGTAGGGGCGGCCCGTGGCCGGGCGCGGCGTGGCCGAGCCGGTGCGGCTGACGACGGGCACGGTCTGGCCGACGATGAGCGGCAACTCATTGGCAATCAGCCGGTTGGTGGCCACCACGTCGGCCAGGGTGGTGTTGAAGATGGCCGCCACTTCGGCCAGCGTGTCGCCCGCGCCGATGGTGTAGACGGTGGCGATGGCCTCGCCCGTGCCGCCGGGGATGATCAACTCCTGACCCAGTTGCAACAGGTCGCCGTTGGCCAGATTGTTGATGGCCAGGATGTCCTCGACCGTCACGCCATAGTCGGTGGCGATGGTCGTCAGGTTCTCGCCCTCCTGCACCACGTGGACGCGCGGCACGGGCGGTGCGGCGGGGTCGGGTGTGGCTGTGGACGCGGCCGGCGTGGAAGCGGGCTGTCCCGGCGTGGATGCAGGCGGCGTGGTCGCCGGCGCGGCCAGCGTCGGCGTGGGCTGGGTCTGGGCCATCAGGGCGATGGGCTGGGCCAGAGCGAAGACGGCAACCGCGATTAGCAATAAGGACAGAAGGCGATGTTGTTTCTGCATAAGCCGGGTCGTATTCTGCCAGAAGGAGCGGGGGTTGACAATGGGAGTCAGATAGTACTCAGTATTCAGTAGGTCAGTGGTCAGTAGGTCAGTCTATTCAGTAGAACGTAGCTGTGTACTGACCTACTGGCCTACTGACCTACTGGCCTACTGAATACTGAACACTGCCCCGCCGCCTCACCAACTCATCATACACCGCCTGCGCCTGCGGGTAGTAGAAGCGATGGGCCACCAGCCAGAACTCCTGCAGGGCGCGGTTGCCGGTCTGCTGCTCGTAGATGGTGGCCTGGAGATACTGGTCGAGCTTGTCGGCATCGTGGACGAGTTGCGCCTCGGCCGTCTCGTTGGCCAGCAACTCCTCCCACCAGGCCAGCAGGCGGCGGCCGGTGGGCGTCTCGCCGGCGATCTGGGTCATTGCCTGCCGCTCGGCCGTCGTCTTCGATCCGCTGGGCAGAAAGCGCCAGGCGGGGGTGGGGATGTCGGTCGTCAGCCCCTCCGGCAAGTCGTGGAGCGCGGCCATTGCCAGGGCCGCGGCCAGGTCAATTGGCCGCTCGACCAACTCGGCCAGCAGCAGCGCGGCGTAGACGACGCCAAACGTGTGCGCGGCGACGTTCTCCGGCAGAGGGACGCCGCGCTGTACCCAGCCGGTGCGCGCCGTGCGCTTCAACTGGTTGCCGTGTAGCAACAACTCCAACAGACCTTCGACATTCATGAGGGATCAGCTCTTCCTTAGCGCCAGATGACGCGCCGCGGCAATTGTGTCGCGGCGTGCAACGAAACGCGCCGCGCAGTGTTCCTTACCCTAGAGTGTAACATGAAGGTCTCAATCGTCGCTACGGTCAAGAACGAGGGCGAGGCGCTCCGGCCGCTGCTCGACTCGATCCTTGACCAAACCCGCCCGCCGGACGAAGTCGTCATCTGTGACGGCGGCTCGACCGACGCCACACTGGCCATCCTGGACGAGTACAGCCGGTGGCTGACGCTGCGCGTGGTCGTCGCCCCCGGCAGCAACATCAGCCAGGGGCGCAACCGGGCCATCGCCGCCGCTACCGGCGACGTCATCGCCGCCACCGACGCCGGCGTCGTCCTCTCGCCCACCTGGCTGGAGGAGCTGTTGCTGCCCTTCGCCGACGAAGGCGTGCAGGTCGTCAGCGGCTGGTTCGAGGCCGATCCCTTCACCGATTTCGAGGTCGTCATGGGGTCTACGGTGCTGCCGGCGCGCGAAGACGTTGACCCGCAGGCGTTTCTGCCGTCGAGCCGCTCGGTGGCCTTTCGCAAAAGCGCCTGGGCGGCCGTCGGCGGCTATCCAGAGTGGCTGGAGCACAGCGAAGACCTGGTCTTCGACAAGGCTCTGCGCGAACGCTTCGGCCCCTTCGCCTTCGCCCCTGAAGCGGTGGCCTACTTCCGGCCTCGGCCCAGCTTGCGCGCCTTCTACCGCCAGTACCACGCCTACGCCCGCGGCGACGGCAAAGCCAACCTCTGGCCGCGCCGCCACGCCATCCGCTATGCCACCTACCTGATCGGTCTGCCGCTGATCCTACGCGCCATCTGGCGCGAGCGGTTCGTCGGCTGGCTGCTGCTGCTGCTGGGCATCGGGGCCTATTCGCGCCGCCCGGCCGAGCGGCTGTGGGCCAACACCTGGGGCTGGCGACCGCCGGCCCGCGCCCGCGCCTTCGCCCTCATCCCCATTATTCGCCTCGTGGGCGACGTGGCCAAGATGGTGGGCTATCCTGAGGGGGTGTGGTGGCGCTTGCGTCGGGCGCAGTGGCGCAGTGGGCAGTGACCAGTGACGAGGTGACTGAGCAACCAGGTCACTCCAATCACTTGCTTAGCCCGCGCTGAGCACCCATTGCCGCCCCACCCGGCCGCTGCTATGATGCGTGGTTGACCAACGCCGCAACGGCCCATCGCCATGATTATCGAACGCAAACCACCCCGCTACCCGCGCCGCGGCCCATCCTGCCTGCTGGTGATATTTGTCATCTTCGGCATCGCCGTCAGTCTCTACGTCATCCAGAATGCCGAGGAGGTGCGCAACGCCATCGTGCCCACGCCGACGGCCGAGCCGACGCGCTCGGCCACCGAGTTCGCCGTTCTGGCCGAATTGAGCCGCGACGACGGGGCCAACGACGAGGCCATCGCCTTCTACGACCAGGCCATCCAGAGCGACCCCTCCAATCCCCGGTTCTACATCCAGCTCATCGATCTGCTGGTGCGTGAAAACGAATCGGAGCGGGCCGTGGAGCGCGCCGAGCAGGCGACGGTGCTCGACCCGGAGAACGCCGAGGTCTGGACGGCGGCGGCGGCGGCCTATCTGGCCGAGGGCGACCGGCTGGGCGACCGGGGCGACGACAATGCCGCCAACCTGCAATACGCCAACGCGGCCCAGGCGGCGCGCAAGGCGATCAGCATTGACCCCAACAACGCCACCGCCCTGGCCTACGCCGCCGGCGGTACGGTTCTGCAGGGCGACCCGGAGAAGTACGAACAGGCCCAACTCTTTGCCGACGACGCCGTGCGCATCGAGCCGGACAACCCCATCGCCCGCTACTACATGGCCACCGTGTTCACCTATCAGGGGCTTTACACGGAGGCGATGGAGCAGTACATGCTGGGGCTGGAAGCTGACCCAACCGACCCCGATCTCCACATCGGCCTGGCCTACAACTACTACGGCACGGGCAGCATCTCCGACGCGCTGCTGAGCTTCGAGGACGCGCTGGCCGTTGACCCCGACAACGCCGTAGCGTTCGACGGTCGGGCCTACATGTACCTGCAACTGGGCGATACGCCGCTGGCCGAGCAGAACGCGCTGGAGGCGACACGCCTCAACCCCAACATGGCCCGCGCTCAGGGGCGGTTGGGCGAGGCTTACTTCCAGCAGAACAACTACAACGACGCCGTTGAGGCGCTGGAAGCGGCCGTCACCCTCTATGGTCGGGCCACCGACCTGAACGCCCGCTTCTTCAACATGCTGGCCACGGCCTACATCCGCCGCGACCTGAACGAATGCCCCCTGGCCGTGCCCCTCTTCGAGCAGGTGCTCGACGCGACGACCAACGAACTGACCGTCGCCAGTGCCAACGAAGGGCTGCTGGAGTGCCGGCGGGCGACGCTGGGTAGTGATCAGTAAGTTAGTTATTAGTGACTAGTTACTAGTAACTAGTCACTAATAACTAATAACTTCTTCTGGCACTCTTGCGGCCAGACTGCTAAAATCCCCTTGACAACCCCCTGGCCCGCTGCTAGAATGCAGGCTGTTGATTAGCACTCCCTCTGCGCGAGTGCTAATCCGTACAAGCTCCCATCTGTGGAACCTAACAATCGAAATACGTTTGGATTAGGAGAGTGTGTAACATGGCTATGAAACTCAAGCCGCTTGGCGATCGCCTGGTCGTCGAACCCAAAGAGCGCGAATCCACCACGGCCTCCGGCCTGGTGCTGCCGGAAACGGCCAAAGAGAAGCCGCAGGAAGGCGAAGTCCTCGCCGTCGGCCCCGGCCGCCGCGACGAAGACGGCAAGCGCATCGCGATGGATGTGGAAGTGGGCGACATCGTCCTCTACGCCAAGTATGGCGGCACGGAAGTCAAGATCGACGACAAGAAGGTGCTGATTCTGAAGGAATCGGACGTTCTGGCGATCCTCGAGAACTAATTCACACGGAGAATTGACGCAATGACCGCGAAGCAACTCATTTTTTCGGAAGACGCTCGCCGCAAGCTGAAGCGCGGCATCGACACGGTGGCGACGGCTGTCTCCACCACCCTCGGCCCCAAGGGGCGCAACGTCGCCATCGACAAGAAGTTCGGCGCGCCGACCATCACCCACGACGGCGTGACCGTGGCCAAGGAGATCGAGCTGGACGACCCCTATGAGAATATGGGCGCGCAGCTGTTCAAAGAAGCGGCCATCAAAACCAACGACATCGCCGGCGACGGCACCACCACCGCCACCGTCCTGGCCCAGCACATGGTCCACGAAGGGCTGAAGAACGTCGCCGCCGGGGCCAACCCGATGCTGCTGAAGCAGGGCATCGAGATCGGCACGCAGGCGCTGGCCAACAAGATCCGCAGCATGGCCATCTCCATCGACAGCCACGAGGAGATCGCCTCGGTGGCCTCCATCTCGGCCCAGGACCCGGAGATCGGCAAGCTGATCGCCACGGTCATGGATAAGGTCGGCAACAACGGCGTCATCACCGTCGAAGAGTCGAAGGCGCTGGAGTTCGAGACCGAGTACGTCGAGGGCATGCAGTTCGACCGCGGCTACATCAGCGCCTACTTCATCACCGACGCCGACACGATGGAAGCCGTCATCGAAGACGCCTACATCCTGATCCACGACAAGAAGATCAGCAGCGCCCAGGACATCATCCCCGTGCTGGAGAAGCTGGTGCAGATCGGCCGCAAGAACCTGGTCATCATCGCCGAGGACGTGGACGGCGAGGCGCTGGCGACGCTGGTGCTCAACAAGCTGCGCGGCATGATCAACGCCCTGGCCATCAAGGCCCCCGGCTTTGGCGACCGCCGCAAGGCCATGCTCCAGGACATCGCCACCCTGACCGGCGGCCAGGTCATCACCGAAGAGATGGGCCGCAAGCTGGACACCGTCCAGATCAGCGATCTGGGTCGCGCCGGCAAGGTCGTCAGCACCAAGGACGACACGACCATCGTCGACGGCAAGGGCGACGAGGCGCAGATCAACGGCCGGGTCGAGCAGATCAAGGTCGAGATCGACCGCAGCACCTCCGACTATGACAAGGAGAAGCTGCAGGAGCGCCTGGCGAAGCTGAGCGGCGGCGTGGCCATCATCCGCGTCGGCGCGGCGACCGAGGTCGAGCTGAAGGAAAAGAAGCACCGCGTCGAGGACGCGCTGAGCGCGACGCGCGCGGCCGTGGAAGAGGGCATCGTGCCCGGCGGCGGCGTGGCCCTGCTGAACGCCCTGCCCGCGCTGGACGACGTGCAGACCCCGGCCGGCGACATCACCACCGGCGTCAACATCCTGCGCGTGGCCCTCGAAGCGCCGATGCGCAAGATCGCCGAGAACGCCGGCATGAATGGCGACGTCATCATCCAGAACGTCCGCCGCATGCAGGACGAGAAGGGCGACCCGCAGTTGGGCTACAACGTCATGACCGGCGAGTACCTCAACATGGTCAAGGCCGGCATCATCGACCCGGCCAAGGTCACCCGCGGCGCGCTGGAGAATGCGGCCAGCATCGCGGCCATGATCCTGACCACCGAAGCCCTGGTGACCGACATCCCCGAAGACAAGAAGGCCCCGTCTATGCCGCCGGGTGGTGGCATGGGCGATATGGACTTCTAAGATAGGAAGAAACCATAGATTACGCAGATTTCTCTTTAAATCTGCGTAATCTGCGGTTCCTTTCTTTCTGGCACACATCGAAAAGCCCCCTCACATGAGGGGGCTTTTTTGTTTAGAGTGGTGAAGGGCGGCAACCACAGTTCGCGCCGATCCGCCGTTGTCTATCCTCGCTCCTTCGGTAGCCTTGAAGTAACCCAACTAACCGCCTTCGAGGCACAAGGAGCAACAATGAGTCACCATCTCAAACCGCTTGACGAACAAGTCATCGTCCTCACCGGGGCCAGCAGCGGCATCGGCCTGGCCACGGCCGTCATGGCCGCCGAGCGCGGGGCCAGGCTGGTGCTGGCCGCGCGCAGCGATGAGGCGCTGGACCAACTGGCGCAGGAGATCAACGCCCAGGGCGGCCAGGCCATCGCCGTGCCCTGCGACGTGACCGACCGCGGCCAACTGGAAGCGCTGGCCCGCGCCGCCGTAGAGCGCTTCGGCCGCATCGACACCTGGATCAACAACGCCGGCATCGGCATGTTCGGCCGGCTGGACGAGACGAGCGAGGCCGACGCCCGCCGCCTGTTTGACGTGAACTTCTGGAGCGTGGTCAACGGTTCGCTGATCGCCCTGCCCTACCTGAAGCAGAACGGCGGGACGTTGATCAACCTGGGCAGCGAAGTCTCGGAGGGGTCGGTGCCGCTGCAAGGCATGTATGGCGCGACCAAGCACGCCGTCAAGGGGTTCAACGACGCCCTGCGCATCGAGGTCGAGGAGGTGGACAAGGCCCCCGTGTCGGTCGTCCTCATCCAGCCCCAGGCCGTGGACACCCCCTTCCCCCAACACGCCCTCAACTACATGGACAAGGAGCCGAAGCTGCCCTCGCCGATGATCGAGCCGTGGCAGGTGGCCGAGGCCATCCTGAAGTCGGCCACCGACCCGGAGCGCTTCGTCAAGGTCGGCCCGGTGTCGAAGATGGACACGCTGCTGGCCAAGTTCATGCCCGCGCTGGGCGACAAGATGGGCGCCATGCAGACCGGCCGCATGCAGTACGACGAGCCGCCGCGCAACCCGGAAGGGGCGCTGTATGAGGCCAGCGAGGCGACTGGCGTGGTAGGGCAGACGCATGGGACGGGGGGACGGGAGGCCTAGTCAGGAAAGAGGAACACGGAGAAAGATATTTTCTCCGTGTCCCTCCTTCAATATGTAGTATGATCTTTGTCTGGCACGGGAGCGATTTAACAACTACTTTGCAATTGGGGTGCCGACAATGGTGCGACGACTGCTTATTAGCTTGGGCATCGGTGGGCTTGTACTACTGGCCGCTTATGGGTTTGCCAATTTATATGGGACAGGCGCCATTGTTGGCTGGCAACCGCTCGGTACGCCGCCGGACGGGGCGGGCGAGTTGGTCCAAGTGTCGATCGATTGGCCGGAGGGGATGCCGCCGCAGGGGCCGGCCGTTTACCTGGCCGCGGCCGATGGCGGGTATTGGCGCGGCGCGGCCGGCGGCGCAACGTGTTGGGCCGCGGCGGCGGAGTTGAGCCAAAACAGTGATGGGGCCGAACTAACTGTCTCGCCGCGCTATAGTAGCCAAAACGGCTACTGGTTAGGCGCTCCGCCAGGGGCTGTTGTCTCCTGCGCCCGCTATTCCGAGATGCTGTTCGGTTCACACATGCTGTACGAGGGCCACGTTGCTCTGCTGGAGGATGGGAGCTACTGGGTCTGGGACTTCACGCCGGGTCAAACACCGCTGCTTATCTTTATCTGCGGTATTCTGTTAGCGTTCCTGGCCGCGCTGGTGGCGTTCTGTTTGCCCCTCTTTCGCACCCCAAACCCCTCGCCGTAATGAAGGGCTTTTGTTAGCAGGGCGCAGTTGACGTGACCCGCTCCGCCAAGGCCTATGTCATTTTAGCAACTAGGTGGCCTTACAAATTCTATACCCATATGTGACAGCTAAGGGCCTCTCACGTGATATTCGTCACTTGATCCATCGAAGTGACGTCATATCATGTTGTTAGTTGCACACTAAACCATGAGGTTGCCAAAGAGGGATGAGCCATGTCAATCAGCCGAAGCGCGCAATCAGCAATGCGCTGTCTTCCTACCGGCCTCTTGTCGCTCCTACTTTGCGGTCTTATCGGTTGCACGACAGCGGCGCGCCAAGAGGTTAGCCCGACGACAGCTCCAGCCGCCACGCTCGCCCCAACCGTCGTCATCGCTCAGGCCGCCACGCCCCCGGCGGCAACAGCTACGGCCACCCGCTTAGCGCCATCGCCCACACCCAGGCCGCCGGCCGAAACGCCCCCACGCGCCACGCCATTGGCCGCGGGCAGTGGAGACCCGGCTTCCCCGTCTGGCCTTGAGCCAACAGCGACACCCACCGCCACACCGCCAACGCCCTCACCGACGCCCACGCCCGTCCCCACCTCAAGTATCGTGCCCGGCTGGCTCACCTATGAAAACAAGTTCCTGGGCTACAGCTTCAGCTACCCGCCGGAGGGGACAATCGGCCACCACGGCACTACCGAAATACCGCCGGAGAACGTTACGACACGCCGGGAGTACTTAGCATGGGAGGAAACGGTCACCCCCAACAACCTCTGCGTAGGGGTAGGCTACAAGACGGGTTTCGTGACCGTGGGGCCTATGGACGAAACGCTGTCCCTCTACGCCTCGCCATGCGGCATCACCGGTATCGGCGATTACACCATCGAGAATTGGGAGGAAGACATCATGATCGACGGCCGGCCGTATACAGCCGGCGGTTACAGACTGTATATATGGGAAACCGACCAGTTGGAGGAAGAATTCTACATACTACTCGACGTCAACGACAGCCTGCGCATTGATTTCGGCATCCACAAAATAGGGGCGACCAGGAGCGGGCAGCCGGAAGTGAGCGAGCAGGAGTTCAACGAGATACGCGAGATGTTGCTGCAAATTGTGGCCTCGTTTCGCTTTTTTCCGCCTCAAACGGGCGAAGGATAAAGAATCATGCATAGCTCAAGTATAAGATTGCTTTTTGCGAGCGCTCGTTCATACTTTGCCGTGCTGATGCTGGCGACGGCCATCAGCAGTGCGGCCTGCGCCGGTCAAGACGCGACGCGGCCCGACGCAGACCTCGCCTCAGCCCCTACGACAACAGCAGCCGTCGGCGACACAGTGACCCACACCTCAACCCCGCCACCTTCGTTACTTTCATCGCCGCCGCCAACCCAACCGGCCATACCGACCGCCCCGGCCACGTCTCGCCCAAATTCTCCAGCCGCCCCGTCTAACCTGGAGCCAACGGCCGTGATCACTGTCGTGCCGCCAACGTTGACGCGCCGGCCGACACCCACGCCCGTCCCCACCTCCAGCGTCGTACCCGGCTGGCTCATCTATGAAAACAAGTTTCTGGGCTACAGCTTCAGCTACCCGCCGGACGCGAGAATAAGCATCCAGGGCGTCACCGGCTTCCCAACGAACGAGTTGCCGGAAAACGTGACCGCCGAGGAGTACCAGGCCGAACTCGAGGCCCGGTATCCTGACAACCTCTGCGTGACGGTGACCTACAAGACCACCTTCATCACCTTCGTGCCGTCGGAGGATAGCGTCGGCAAGTACACCGTCCCCTGCGGCGTGACCGGCGTGGGTGATTACGATGTTGAAAGCAATATAGAAAGCCTCATCATCGGCAACGTGCAGATGGTCGGCGATACTTTTTGGCTGTCCGAACGTGACAGTGGAACCTGGCACGGCGAGTTCACCATGCTAAATCCCCACGAGAACGTGGGCATCCATTTTGGCAGCGTAACCGGCACCCATGAAGAGTTTCTGGAGGCACAAGAGACAATGATGCAAGTCGTTTTCTCGTTTCGCCAGGAGTGATCAAGTTAGGTCGTCCTGGGACTCTTCATTCGCAGCACTTCCAGCACCCGCTCTCGCACTTCCTCAGCCGCCAACTCGCTCGTATCGATCACCAGATCGGCATGTTCCCGCGCGTGCGCCAGCCGCGCCTTCTCCCCGCTCCAGATACGCCCGCTCGCCAAAGTGCGGCCGTCGTTCCAGCAGCGCCTCGTAGCTGATGTCGAGGTAGATCAGCACGTCGGGATCGACCAGCCGTCGCCACATGTCGGGCACGTAGGAGTGCTCCTGCGCCGGCATCCGCGCCTCGTAGCCCGCCGCCCGCAGCGCGGCCGTCAGCGTGCTCTTGCCGCTGGCGCAGGGGCCGACGACGGCTATGCGGAGAGCAGGGGAGCGGGGGAGCGGGGGAGCAGGGGGGAGAGTCATCAGTAAGCAGTATTCAGTAGGTCAGTAGGTCAGAGAAGAGGCTCACGCAAAGGACTCCAAGGGAGCAAGAAAATCTTCTTGGCGTTCTTTGCTACCTTAGCGTCCTTTGCGTGAGCCTCTTCTGCCTTACTCGTCACTCGTCACTCGTCACTCGTCACTACAAAATCAGCCGCCCACTCAGCCGCCGCACCTCATCCCCCTCCCGGCTCTCCAGCACCGCGACGGCCATGACGCTGATGTCGTCGCGGGCGCGGCCGTTGTCCATCGCCAGCGCCTCGGCCAGCAGTTGGTCGCACAGGTCGCGCGCCTCGCAGCGCCCCGCGCCGACCATGCGCCGGAAGGCCGCGTCGGGGTCATAGGCCGCGCCCCGCCCGCTCAGCGTCCCGGCGTGGCGCAGCCCGTCGGTGAAGGCCACCACCAGCGTGTTGACCTCGATGGGAATCTCGGCGATGACCGGCTTGGTGTTGCGGTGGACGCCGACGGCCACCGATGGCTCGTCGAGCAAGTAGAAGCCGTCGGCGGCGGTGTGCACCAGCACCGGCGACTCGTTGTTGCGGCTGATGACCAGCGTCCGGGTGCGGATGTCGACGGAGATGATGTTGAGCGTGGCCGACACCTTGCCGCCGCGATTGGTGTAGAGGTAGTCGTGGGCCGCCCGCGCCGCCGCGCCGTCGCGCACCCCCTCGCTGAGCAACTGCACCGCCTTGCGGGCGACGATGTTGCTGATGACCTTGGCGCTCTTGCCGCTGCGCTGGCCGTCGACCAGCACCATCGACAGACCACCGTGCGGCCGCTCGATCATCTCCAGCGTATCGCCGCTCTCGCTGGTGGCCCACTTGGTGACCTTGGCAACCGCGAACTGAACTTCCATAGCAGAGGATGAAACCACAGATTACGCAGATTTTCGACTTTAGAAACCGAGTTTCTCAGAAGAAACTCGGTTTCTAGCTGTTTCTAGCTCATTATATTCAATCTGCGTAATCTGCGTAATCTGCGGTTTCTTCTGGGCAATCTGTGTAATCCGTGTAATCTGTGGTTCCATTCTTCTTTAGAGCGCACTATGATCCGTCACGAGAACTTCCCTTCGCGCCACGTCCCGCCGCGCCACGTCGAGGTCTGGTTGCCGCCCGGCTATGACGCCGGCCACGACCGCTACCCCGTCCTCACCATGCACGACGGCCAGAACTGCTTCCACGCCGCCGACTGCGCCTATGGCGCGGCCTGGGAGGTGCAGCACGCCCTGGCCCGGCTGATAGCCGCCGGCGAGGCCCGCCCGGCGATCATCGTCGGCGTGTGGACCATCCCCGCCCGGCGCGTGCTGGAGTATCGCCCGGCGCGGCCGTTCCTCACCCTGTCCGAGACTGCCCGGCAACGCGTCCTGGCCGGCATGGGCGGGCCACCGCTGTCGGACGACTATCTGGCCTTCCTCGTCCACGAACTCAAGCCGTTCATCGACGCCACCTACCGCACGCGCCCCGGCCGCGACGACACCTTCGTCATGGGTTCCAGCATGGGCGGCCTCATCTCGCTCTACGCGCTCTGTGAATACCCCGACGTGTTCGGCGGCGCGGGCTGCGTCTCCACCCACTGGCCGGCCGTCGAAGGGGTCATCGTCCCCTACCTGCGCGACCGGCTGCCCGACCCGGCCGGCCACCGCCTCTACTTCGACTACGGCACGACGACCATCGACACGCTGTACCCGCCCATCCAGGCCCAGGTCGACGCGCTGCTGGCCGCCGCCGGCTATACGCACGGCGACAACTGGCAGACGCTCGTCTTCCCCGGCGCGGCCCACAACGAAGACGCCTGGCAGGCGCGCGTCCATGTTCCCTTGCGTTTCCTTGTCGGGAGGGAGTGAAGAGGAACGCTGAGGGACGCAGAGGAGCGCAGAGAGACGCAGAGGAAAGACCCTCTCGTCTCTCTGCGCTCCTCTGCGTATCTCTGTGTCCCTCTTACTCCGTGTCCCTCTGTGCTCCTCTGTGTAACTCCGTGTTCCTCTTAAGGGCATGAGCCAGGCATGAGCGGCGGTTGCGGGGGGCGGCGGCGCGGGTAAGATGAGTGGCGGCGCGGCGACCAACCGCGCCTTCATTTATGATGAACCACAACACTCCCCTTCTCCGCAACTGGTGCGTCGTCTGGCTTGGCCTGGCGGCGCTGCTGCTGGCCGCCTGCGGCGGCGCGCCGCCCGACGTGGCGGCCACGGCCACCTTCCCGGCCGCGCCAACTGACCCCACCGCCATCGGCGCATTGCCGACCGCCACCGGCGAGTTGCCGACCGGCTACCCAGCGGCCACGCCCACCGCCGAGCTACCGACCGGCTACCCGGCGGCGACAACCGAGGGCGCATTGCCGGCCGGCGACCCCGGCGCGACGGCCGTTGCCGAACTGCCCGCCTCGACCGACGCCATCTACGTTCCCTACATCGGTCAGGGCGCGGAGTTGCCGACGGCCACCCCTGAGCCGCCGACCGCTACGCCTACCACTGCGCCATCGCCCACGGCCACGACCGCGCCGACCGTCCCGCCTGGCGCTTCGCCCACACCCATCGCCGTGGTCGACTTCGACGCCGTGGCCGCCGAACTGGCCGCCCGCGACGAGATGCTGGTCTACAACAAGATCGGCTTCCACGTCACCTTCCTGGAAGAGAGCGACCAGCTCGACGGCTACATGCGTCGGCTCGACGCCGAGGGCGTGCCCTTCTTCCTGAAGAGCGTCGACAACGCCGAACCGCTCTACAAGGCCCAGGAACTGATGAAGGTCAGCGGCGTAGAGCACACCCTCGTCTATCGCTCCACGCGCTACGACGTGCCCGACTACAACCTCGACCCCATTCTGGCCGCCGAGACGTATTGGGAGTTAGAAAAGGCCATCTGGCCGCCGGAGCTAGACCCATCCGTCGTCTGGCTGGAGACGATGAACGAGCTGGACAAGACGCGCTCCGAGTGGCTGGCCCAGTTCGCCCTGCGCACGGCGCAACTGGCGCTGCGCGACGGCCAGCGCTGGGCGGCCTTCGGCTGGGCCTCGGGCGAGCCGGAGCCGAGCGACTGGGAGTCGCCGGCCATGCTGGAGCTACTGCGCCTCATCGCCGCCAACCCCGACCAACTGGCCATCGCCCTGCACGAGTACAGCTACACCTCGGACGACATCGGCGACGACTACCCGCACAAGGTCGGCCGCTTCCTCGACCTGTTCCGCGTGGCCGACCGGCACGGCATCGCCCGGCCGACGGTACTCATCACCGAGTGGGGCTGGAGCTACGACCACATCCCGGCCGAACCGCCGGCGATGGAGGACGTGACCTGGGCCGCCCGCCTCTACGCCGCCTACCCGCAGATCAAGGGCGCGGCCATCTGGAACCTGGGCAAGCTGGAAGACACGCTGCTGCCGCTCAATGGCCAGGTGCGCGAGCTGATCGACAACATGCTGGCCCTCAGCCTGGACACAACCTTCAGCGCGCCGGCGCTGCCGCAGCAAACGCCATTGGATGCCGCACAATTCCCGCCGCCGGAAAACGATTGACCGGTATTGGAAATAAGTAGTCTACGGTATAATGAACTCAGTGCTATGACCAGGCTGGCTTTCGAGGAAGTGCCATGCAGAACAATACAGTTATAAGTGTTGATCAGATTCGGGAGCGGCTCAGTTTGTTGCAGCTTCAGATGAACTGGCTGCAACACGAGATGAGCGTCCTTCAACAAGCTCTGGAAATAGAGCCTGGTCAGACGACGCCTACATTTGCTTCTTTGTATGGCGCTTGGGCAAGCGTTGAAATTACCGACGAAGATTTGTATGACGCTCGGCTGAAAATACCCGAGAATCTAGAATGAGATATGTACTCGATACGCATGCGCTGGTTTGGTTTCTGGCAAAGGACAAGCGCCTGAGCAAACGGGCGCGAGATGTGATCCAGGATCCACAGGCAAACCTCATTGTGCCAACTATAGTTCTTGCAGAAGTAAAGCACATTGCTGATCGGAAACGTGTACCAGTCTCCTTTGCAGAAGTTTTAAGTGCTGTGACTGCATCAGCCAACTACACAGTTGCCCCGCTCGACATCCCTACCATCGCCCACTTACCGGCCAGTCTCGATATCCATGATGCGCTTATTGTGGCAACAGCCTTGCATGTGCGTCAACTCTACAATGACGAAGTAACTGTCTTAACAATGGACTTAAAGATCACAGAATCTACCTTGACTAAGACTCTATGGTAGTCTTGAAAGGCTCCTGGCTGGATTCTCAGTTAATCATCTTTCAATCTCCCGAATCTCGCGCAAGAGGGCCATCGCCCGCGATATGAGCACCTGATTCTCCGGCTTGTTGGGCCACAGGCTCGCGCCGGACGGGTGGGGCAGCGGAACGACAAAGCGGCCGTGGCGGGTGGCGAGTGGCGAGTGGCGAGTCACGGGCTTAGCTTCTTCACCCGCCACCCGCCACTCGCCACTCGCCACTATCTTTGCCTGGCTCAGATCGAAGTTGAGCGGATCGGCCACCTCCGGCGGGAAGTAGGCCGCCGTGCCGATGATCTCATCCAGGCGCATAGTTGCCGGATAGAGCAGCTTGATGGCCAGCCCGCCAACGAGGATGAGCAGCCGCGGATTGACCAGGCGCAACTCCTGCTCCAGCCACGGCCGGCAGAGGGCCTGCTCGAAGGGCGTGGCCACACGATCCCCCTTGCCACTGTCGCTGCGGCCGGGGTAGCACTTGGTGATGGCTGTCATGTAGGCCGTGGCCCGGAACTCCGCCTCGTCCCAACCCGCCTCGGCCAGCCACTTGAACAGGCGCTTGCCGCTGCCGGCGTTGAACGGCCGCTTAACGATGGCCTCGGTCGGCCCCGGCGCCTGGCCGATGAGCATCAGCCCCGCCCCCGCCCCGCGGCTGAACACCGGCCCCGGCGCGATCCAGTACCCCTCCTCCAGGCAGCGGCGGCAGCCGCGCAGTTCGTCATGCAGTTCGTCGAACCCGATAGCCGGCGTCATGCGGCCGGCTCCACCAGCCCCGCCCCGGCCGCCGGTCGGGCGACAAAAAGGTCGGGCGTCAGATGGGTACTCTGCTCATATTCGCGCGCGACGTTGGCCATAAACGGGGCCACGTCCGCCTCGCGCACCAGGGCGATGGCGCAGCCGCCGAAGCCCGCGCCGGTCATGCGCGCCCCCAGGCAGCCGCCTTGCCGCCGGGCGCTGTTGACCATCGTGTCCAGCGTGTGGGAAGTCACCTCGTAGTCGTCGCGCAGGCTGTCGTGGCTGGCGTTCATCAGCCGGCCTAGTTCGTCGGCGTCGCCGGCGCCCATCGCTCCGGCCGCGCGCAACGTGCGCTCGTTCTCGGTGATGACGTGGCGCGCCCGGCGGAAGACGACAGCGTCCAGACGGTCGGCCGCTCGCTCCAGATCGGCGGGGCTGGCGTCGCGCAGGGCGGGCACGCCCAGCACCTCGGCCGCCCGCTCGCACTCCGCCCGGCGCTGGTTGTAGGCCGAGTTCACCAGGCCGCGCGGGGTTTTCGTGTCCATGACGACGACGGCCGTCCCCGGTGGAAGCGGCACGGGCGACAGCGACAGCGCGCGGCAGTCCATCAGCAGCGCGTGGCCGGCGACGCCGTTGGCCGAGATGAGTTGGTCCATGATGCCCGTCTGCAACCCCAGCCACCGGTTCTCGGTCTGCTGGCCGATCTGGGCCATGCGCCGGGCGTCCCAGGCGAAGCCCGACACGGCGGCGAACGCCCGCGCCACGGCCAACTCCAGCGCCGCCGACGACGACAGGCCGGAGCCGATGGGCACGTCGCCGCGCAGCACCCCTTCCCAGCCGGACAGGGTGTAGCCATTCTCTTGCAGCGCCCAGGCCACGCCGGTCACGTAGCGGCCCCAGGCGGCGGTGTCGCGCGGCAGCGCGTCCAGGCCGAACGTGAGCGCGTCGTTCATGTCCAGCGCCTGGACGCTCACCGTGCCGTCGCGGGGGCGCAGGGCGATCCACGTCGCCCGGTCAATGGCCATCGGCAGGCAGAAGCCGTCGTTGTAGTCGGTGTGCTCGCCGATCAGATTAACCCGGCCGGGAGCTTGCACAATGAACGCCGGTCGCCCGTCGAAATGGTCGGCAAACGCTTGTACAACACGTTCCACTGGGTTCATAGATTCGCTCACCCCTTATTACTCATCAAGATAGTCGCGGCGGCCCCTGCGCAACGCGCCGCCACACGGCTTCTGGGCTTTCTGCGTTCCAAAGCGCCTCGATCCACCACGTCGCCCCGGCCGCGGCCCACTCGCGGATGGTGGCCGCCGCCTCGTCCGGCCGGTCGCCCGGCGTCGCCCCCTCGGCCACAATGTCGAACGGCGTCGTTGCCGTCCGGTTGGCGGCCACGTAGGCGGCGATCTCTCGCACGTCGTCGGGCGTCAGCGGCCGGTGCTCCCCTTCGGGCGTCAGGGGGTTGGGCAGGATGCCATCGTAACGCAGGACGCGGGCCAGCGACTTCGGCCGCTGCCACGCGCCGACGACCCAGATGGGGATGCGCGGCTGCTGGACGGGCGGCGCGGGCGGCATGAACTCGGTTGGCTTTACCTGATAGTGCTTACCGTCGTAGCTGAACGGCTGGCCGCGCCACAGGCCGGTCAGGATGTCCAGCCCTTCGTCCATCAGCTCGGCGCGCGTCTTGCGGTCGGTCACTTCGCCGAACTCGGCGAAGCCCGTCTCCGGCGCGCCCAGGCCGACGGCGAGGATAACCCGGCCGCCGGACAGGTTGTCGAGCGTGGCCGTCTCGCCGGCCAGCTTCCACGGCCGCATCCGCGATAGCGGCGTCAGCATCGTCCCCAGCCGGATGCGCTGCGTGACCATCGCCGCCGCCGCCAGGCACACCCAGGCATCCACTCCCCACACCGGTTCCCAGACAAAGAAGGCGTCCCAACCCGCCTCCTCCGCAGCACGGGCCATGTCGGCCGCCGTCCGCGCGTCACCACTTGGTAGAACAAAGCCGTATTTCATGGGGCGAGTATAGCCCGATCCCCCGCCCTATGGGAGGGTCTGCGGCGGAGAGAAAACCCTCTCCCTGACCCTCTCCCGGAGGGCGAGGGGACAATCATCGGAAACTTCTGAGATCTTGGTGTATAATTCTGGTTAAGAGGTTAGGTATGGCAGACACGATAGTAGAATCCAGTTATAGTGTCCTGTTGCCCGAAGAGGTGCGCCCCCATATCGTGGTTGGCCAGCGATACGCTGTTACGGTCGGTGCGGACGGCGAGTTAGTGCTAACCCCAATTGATCAGCGCCCTCTCTCTGAAGTAATAGACGACATCTTACACCGTACCGCGGGCCTTTGGCGAAACCGGGAGGATGTACCGAGTGACGGTGTCGAATACGTGAATCAACTTCGGCTGAGCCGCCGCCTGAACGACCTGACGGATTCATGACATGATCGTTGACACCGACATCCTGATAGACCACTTTCACGGTAATGCCGATGCTACGGCATTTGTGCGCGAGGCGCTGCTGCATGGCGAACCCTTGCTCATTTCCATAGCCACCGTAAGCGAGTTACTTGCCGGTATGCGCCCCGGCGAAGAGGAAGACACAAATGCTCTGCTGTCCTTGTTCCGCATCTATCCGGCGGATGAACCTATAGCTCGTATCGCCGGGGCTTTTCTCAATCAATATGGGCGACAACACCGCCTTGACCTTGGTGACGCTTTGATTGCGGCAACTGCGTAAGCAACCAGAAGCACCCTTTATACGCGCAACCTTCGCCATTATCCTATGAGCGAGATTGCCGTCAAAGTCCCGTACGAACGTGGCCGTCAGCCATAAATTCATCAATAACAAAAGGCACCTGACCATCCCCGCCAGGCGCTCTTACTGTTTACTGAACGCTGTATACTGCTTACTGAAGACTGCTCAGTAAACCGGCAAACTCCGATCCACGTCAATCGCCCACTTATTGATCCCCCCCGCCAGGTTATACAGCTTGCGATAGCCATGCCCCTGTAGCTCGCGCACGGCCTGGGCGCTGCGTCCGCCCATCTGGCAGTGGACGACGATCTCCTTCGCCGTGTCCAGCTCGCCCAGATGCTCCAGCAGTTGCCCGCGGGGGATGAGCACCGCGCCCAGATTGCCCAGGTTGCTGATCTCCCACTCGTGCGGCTCGCGCACGTCGAGGATCATCAGGTCGTCGCCGGCGTCCAGCCGCGCCTTCAGCTCGCGCGGCGTGATGGTCGGGATGGTCGCGCCGTTCTCCGCCCCGGCGAACGGGCTGTGGTCGTGGGCGGGCACGCCGCAGAACTGCTCGTAGTCGATCAGTTCGGTCAGCGTCGGGTTCTCGCCGCAGACCGGGCAGTTGGGGTTCTTGCGCAGCCGCACCTCGTCGAAGGTCATCGTCGTCGCGTCGTAGAGCAGCAGGCGGCCGATGAGCGGCTCGCCCACACCCAGGATGAGCTTGATCGCCTCGGTGGCCTGGATGGCCCCCACCGTGCCCGGCAGCACGCCCAGCACCCCGCCCTCGGCACAACTGGGCACGAGGCCCGGCGGCGGCGGCTCCGGGAAGAGGCAGCGGTAGCACGGCCCTTCTTTGGCGTAGAAGACCGACGCCTGCCCCTCGAAGCGGAAGATGCTGCCGTAGACGTTGGGCTTGCCCAGCAGCACGCAGGCGTCGTTGGTCAGATAGCGCGTCGGGAAGTTGTCGGTGCCGTCGATGATGATGTCGTAGGGCGCGAATAGCTCCAGGGCGTTGGCCGAGGTCAGCGGCACTTCGTAGGTGTCCACCTGCACGTGGGGGTTGATGTCGAGGATGCGCTCTTTGGCGCTCGCCAGCTTCAGCCGCCCCACGTCCTTCGTGCCGTGGATGATCTGCCGTTGCAGGTTGGAGTAATCGACGGTGTCGTAGTCCACCAGGCCCAGGCGGCCGACGCCGGCCGCGGCCAGATACATCGCCAGCGGCGAACCCAGGCCGCCCGCGCCGATGAGCAGGACGCGCCGCCGCCTTCAGCCGCTTCTGCCCGCTCATGCCGACTTCGGGCATGATCAGATGGCGACTGTAGCGCTTGATCTCCTCGTGCGACAGGCTCACGTCGGCCAGCGCGGCCGGGTCAATCAGTTCACGAATAGTCATGATAGTCCCCGAAAGCATTTATAGTCCGCAGATTTGGCAGATTTGGCAGATTTCAGAACAGAATAATTCAATTGCTTCTTCCGAAAATCTGCCCAATCTGCCCAATCTGCGGATCATTCTCTTCTGAATCGACAAGTTGGGCCAGTTGGCGGCCGAGTTTGTGGGCGTCGGTCAGGCCGTAGTTGACGTGGCGCACCTGGCCGCGGCCGTCGACGAGCACCGTCGTCGGCAGGCTGAACACGCGGTAGCGCGCCGCCGTCTCCGGGTCGCGCGTGGCGTCGATCCGCTCGATGGTCACATCGCTCCACTGCGCCGCTACTTCATCCACGTAGCGCCCCTGCGCCGGGCAGACGGCGCAGGTGTCGCTGCGGAAGTAGAGCAACGCCGGCCGCCCGGCGGCGGTCGACTGCATCCGGCGCATGTGGAGTTGCCGCAGCAGGGCATAGGCCGCCACGCCGGCCGCGGCCAGGACGAGAACGAGAGTCAGGCGCTCCAACATGGCTCTACCCCCCCTGCCCGATCGGCCGCCGGTCGAAGCCGGGCACGCCTAGCTTGCTCAGTTGGTAGTAGACGAAGCAGCCGGCGCAGAAGCCCAGGAACAGGTTCAGCGCCGCCAGCACGATGACCAGCCCGACCAGCGCCCAGCCCAGCGTCGCCGCCCCGGCCAGCAGCGCGGCGATGGCCCCCAGCAGCACGACGCCGCCGAACCCCTGCGCAAAGCGGTGCGGTTCCGGGTTGTCGGTGATGACGTTGGGCTTCACCAGGCCGGCCGGCCGCAGCAGGCGGCTATAGATGCCCTTGAACAGCGACAGCGCCGGCACGGCCGTGCCCAGCAGCATCACCGCAGCCACGAACCCCACCAGCCAGACGGAGTTGAGCACGAACCCCAAAACGAGAAAGGCAATAATAAACGCCTGATTGACCTTCAGCGCCGAGTGATCCACCTTGCGGGTTGTTATTTCCACGGTTGACCTCGTGTGTAGTCGTTAGTCGCCGGTCACTAACGACCAACGACCAACGACCAGGTACTAATCTGTGAAATCTGCGTAATCGGTGGTTTCTTCTCTCTTATCCCCCGGCAATCGACGGGATAATCATCAGTGTATCGGCCGCGGCCACGGCCGTCTGCGCCCCTTGCAGCCCGCGCACGTCCTCCTTGTTCAGGTAGACGTTGACGAAGCTGCGTAGCTCCTCGCCGTCGTAGAGGTGCGGGCGCAGTTGCGGGTGCAGGCGCGTCAGGTCGGCCAGCGCCTCGCCGACGGTCGCGCCGCTGACCGCCACGGCGCTGTTGCCCCCGGTGTAGGGGCGCAGGGGGGTTGGAATCCGAATCGTTGTCATTCTTTCTCCTAAGAACCTCACGCAAAGGCGCAAAGGACGCAAAGAGCGCCAAGAAGAGCTTGCTTTGCGTCCTTGGCGTCTTGCGCCTTTGCGTGAGGTCATTCTTCCTCTATTGGTTCCTCCACGAAGCCGGAGCGATCCGGCAACAGTTGCCACGAACGGCTCAGCCCCGGCGTGCCGGCCACGACCTGAGTAATCAGGTAGGAGTAGCCGGCGAAGGCCGCCCAGGCCACGTCGCGCGGCGAAGCCACCGGCGGGTGGTCGGGGTGGCTGTGGAAGATGCCGACCACGTCCAGCCCCTCATCCATCGCCTCAAGCTCCACGTCGCGCCAGTCGGCCGGGTCGATGCGAAAGCGCTCCGGCTTTTCGTTCGCCACCGGCCAAACGTTGGGCAGCGGCCGGGCGGCGACGACAACGTTGCTCTCGCCGTCGCTGTGCCCCAGCAGCAGGCCGCACCCCTCATGCGGGTAGCTGGCCGCGCCGTGGACTTTGATTTCATTGTGGAGTTCCTTGGTTAGCTTTAGCATGTTCGTCGTTCGTCGTTCGTCGTTCGTCGTTGGTGACCAACGACGAACGACGAACGACAAGAAACTACTCCAGCCAGAACCGCTCGCTCAAATACTTATAGCCGCTGTCGGGCAGCACCGTGACGACGACGCCCTCGTCCAGTTCGCGGGCCACGCTTAGCGCGGCGACGACGGCCGCCGCCGCCGACACGCCAACGAGGATCCCCTCGTGCCGCGCCAGGAAGCGGGCCATCGCGTGGGCCTCCTCGGTGCGCACGGTCACGTTGCCGTCGGCCAGGGCCGCGTCGTAGATGCCGGGCACAATGGCCGTAGCCATGTGCTTCCACCCTTCCAGACCGTTGAACGGGCTGTCGGGCTGGGCAGAGACGCAAGCCACGGCCGAGTTCAGTTCCCGCAGGCGGCGCGTCACGCCGGTAAACGTGCCGCTGGTGCCCAGCCCGGCCACGAAGTGGCTGATCGTGCCGTCCGTCTGCCGCCAGATCTCCTCGGCCGTGGTCAGATAGTGGGCCTGCCAGTTAGCCGGGTTGTTATACTGGTCGGCGTAGTAGACGGTCGGGTCGGCGGCGGCGATGCGGCGCGCCTCCAGAATGGCCCCATCGCTGCCGTCCAGCGGGTCGGTCAGGACGAGTTCGGCCCCGTAGGCGCGCAAGATAGCCAGCCGCTCCGGGCTGACGTTCTCCGGCACGGCCAGCTTCACCCGGTAGCCGCGGGCCGCGCCGAGCATGGCGTAGGCGATGCCGGTGTTGCCGGAGGTGGCGTCGAGCAGGGTCATGCCGGGGCGCAACAGGCCGCGCCGCTCCGCCTCGTGGATGATGTGGCGCGCGGCGCGATCCTTGACCGAGCCGCCGGGGTTGACCCACTCGGCCTTGGCCAGCAGCGTCACGCGCGTGGACAGGGCGAAGGCCGCCGCGGCGCGGTCTAGCCGCAGCAGGGGGGTGTTGCCGATGAGGTCTTCCGGCCGGGTTGTGTCCAACCGCGGCGCGGCAAAGGAGTGGGGGCGCAGGTCGGTCAGGTTGTCTCGTGTCGCAATCATACAGGTGTCCTAAGTCGCTGTGTGCTGTTCGGCCCGCCGGAAAGCGGGCACGAAAAAACGGTCGCAGTCTCCCTCGGGAGCGCGTGTAACGGGTCGTTACGCGCGAGGGTTGCCGCCACCGTCGAGGGCGAAGCGTGGCTTCGCCGATCAGCCTGGACTCAGGCTCGCGGTGGTGTGGCTACCCCCGCTTAAGACACCTGCAATGTTGCCACATACGAGTCACTCAACCTGTCGAATTTCTATCACAAACTTGAACAAAACGATGGCGGAAGTATAGCAAAGGTGTTGGCCCTGTCAAGAGGAAAACATACTCTAGGTGGACTACAGTCCAGTTGGAGGAAGACGCAAGTACAGCTCAGGAGGTCTCTGAGCGGCCTGTCTGCGTGAGGACACTCCTCGGCTAGGTGCGCCTCGGCGTCCAACGCCCCCTGCGCCGCAGCCAACGTCGCCAACCCTTCGGCGATCATCGCCTCGCCCGCCTCGGCCAGCGCCTGGCTGTTGGCCGCCGCAGCCTCGGCCAGGTCAAGCCGCGCCTCGCCCTCGGCCACCTCCTCTTCGCCCAGCGCGCCGACGGTGGCGCTCGTCTCGTGCAGCGACTCCGACAAGGCGCGCACGGCCCCATAGCGCAGGATGTTGTCCACGGCCAGCTCGCGCAGGCGTTGGCTGCGGCTGAGCAGGAACTCCGACATGGTATCGAACGCCATCGCTGCCAGCACGTCGCTCAGGACGGCCAACTCGCCGGAGATGGCCCCGATCTCGATCACATCCTCCAGGTCTTCCTCGTTGAGGGCGTGGACGACGGCGCTCATGGTGGTGATGTCGTCCGAGGCGGCCAGCATGTCCGCGCCCTGCATCAGGTCATTGACGCCGGCGGCCGACTCCAGGTCGCTCATGGACGCGCGCCGCTCGGCCAGGTGCAGCGCGCCGTGGCCGCGGGTCAACTGGTGGGCCACGTAGGCCGCGGTCATCGCCGCTTCGACCGTCTCCGGGTCGGGCGGGGCAAGGGGGTCGAGTTCGTCGGTCATGATGCTTTCTCCTGTTCGATGATGGTTGAGGGTTTGGGGAGAATGAAACCACAGATTACGCAGATTTCACAGATTAGCAGAGAAAGACCCGCAGAGAGGGGGGGGAGTTTAGAAAAAAAAAAAGAGATTTTGGTTGTGCTACTGCGTAATCTGCAAATCTGCGGATGATCACTCTTAATCTGCGGTTGCTATCTTCGGGACAGGACAGCGGCCACCGAGTAGACGATGAGCATCTGCGCCGGGCCATAGGTCAGCCAGATAACGTCGTCGATGAGCGGGAACGACAGGCCGCTGAACATCTCCCCGGCCAGGATGAGGTCGCTGAGCAGGAAGAGGGCCGTTCCCAGCGCCAGGGGCGCAAGCCGCCCTTCGGCCAGGGCCAGCCCCGTGGCCAGCCCGGCCGTCGTCGCCAGCAGCAGCGCGTAGGGCAAGGCGATCCAGTGGATGACCGTCACGCCTTCGCCGGCCGCGCCGCGCCGCGTAGAACGACAAAGTACCAGCCGATGAGGCCGACCAGCAGCCAGACGGCCAGGACGAGCCAGCGCCGCGAATCATCCAGCCCGGCCGCGCTGCTGTAGCGCAGGAAGGCGACGATGTAGAAGATGTGGCCGATGCCAAACGAGGCGATGCCGCCGATGACGTTGCGGCCGCCGGGCAGCCAGCCGGCCAGCGCCAGATCGCCGACGAAGCCGAAGGTCATGCCGATGGCAATGAGCAGGGAGTAGTTGGCCGCCGGCCCGCCGCGGCTGAAGGCGTACCAACTCGAACGCGGCTACAACCAGCGTCGCCGATGACGCCATGCGCGTCCAGGCCGGCATGCGTCGGTCGCCTTCGCCAAGGAAGAAGCCGCCAAAGAGCAGCACGGCCCATAGAACGAGCAGGGCGATGAGCCAGGTGCGTTGCCAGGGTTGGGTGAGTGCGGTGAACATGATGCTCCCGGTGCATCCCACTTTCTGGAGTGGGTTGCACCTTCTTGAACTGTCGCCCCAGAAAGGTGCGACGCACTTCGGAAAGTGCGACGCACCTGAGAGGAACTCTATCCGACTTCGGTCAGGGCGGCGAAATGGGGTAAAATTGCGGCAATGGAAGGCCCGCAACAGCTTACCGGCTCCGTAGAGCGCATCACCTTCTACAACGAAGAGAGCGGCTACACCGTCCTGCGCCTGAAGCCGGACAGCCGCGGCATGCTGCCCTACGCCCACGGCAAGTACGCCGACCAGTTCATCACCGTCGTCGGCAACCTGCCGGCGCTCAACCCCGGCGAGTGGCTGAAGCTGACCGGCCAGTGGCTCAACCACCCCAAGCACGGCCGCCAGTTCCAGGTCGAAGTGTGCGAGCAGTCCGTCCCGGCCACGGCCGAGGGCATCAAGCGCTACCTCGGTTCGGGCATGGTGCGCGGCGTGGGCAAGGTGATGGCCGAACGCATCGTCAACCGCTTCGGGGCCGAGACGCTGGACGTGATCGACGACCAGCCGGAGCGGCTGCGCGAGGTGCTGGGCATCGGCCAGAAGCGGGTGGACAACATCATCAAGGCCTGGCAGGAGCAGCGGGCCATCAAGGACGTGATGGTCTTTCTCCACAGCCACGGCATCAGCACCCATCTGGCGGTGAAGATCTACAAGCAGTATGGCGACCAGTCGCTGGCCGTCGTCCAGTCCACCCCCTACCGGCTGGTGCAGGACATCCACGGCATCGGCTTCAAGACGGCCGACAAGATCGCCCAGGCCCTCGGCCTGCCGTTCGACGACCCGGCGCGCATCGAGGCCGGCATCCACTACACGCTGAGCAAGATGGCCGACGACGGCCACGTCTACGCGCCGCAGGCCGAACTGGAGCCGGCGGCGGCCGACATCCTGCAAGTTCCGGCCGAGCGCGTCACGGCTGTATTGGAAGCATTGGAGAACAGCGAACTCGTGCGCCGCGAGACAATTCAAGTGGCGGGTGGCGAGGGGCGGGTGGCGAGTAGCAAGAAAAACGTGGCGGGTGGCGAGAGGCGAGTGGTGAGTGAAGAACCACCAACGACCAATGACCAACGACCCATTAGCTACGACCTCTCCGACCCCGCCACTCGCCACTCGCCACCCGCCACCCTGCGAGAAGAACAAGCCATCTATCTACCCGCCCTCTACTTCTCCGAGACGGGGCTGACGCGGCAGGTGCGGCGGGTGGTGGAGCATCCTACCAGCCGGCTGGCAAAAATTAGGAATTACGAATTAGGAATTAGGAATAAAGAACCGGGGACGGCGGCGGCGCTGACCGCGCAACAACAGCAGGCGGTCAACGCGGCGCTGAGCCACAAGCTGACCATCCTGACCGGCGGGCCGGGCACGGGCAAGACGACGACCATCAACAACCTGCTCAACACCCTCGACGCCGCCGGCCACTCCTACGTCCTGGCCTCGCCCACCGGCCGGGCGGCCAAGCGCGTGACCGAGGCCACCGGCCGCGAGGCCAAGACCATCCACCGCCTGCTGGAGTTCAAGCCGGGCGAAGGCTTCGGCCGCAACGACCACAACCCTATCGACGCCGACCTGGTCATCATTGACGAGGCGTCGATGCTCGACCTGGTGCTGGCCTACAACCTGCTCAAAGCCATCGACTCGGCCAGCCACCTGCTGCTCGTCGGCGATGTGGATCAACTGCCGTCGGTCGGCGCGGGCGACGTGTTGCGCGATCTGATCGCCTCCGACGTGGCCGCCGTCATCCGGCTGGAGACGATCTTCCGCCAGGCGGCCGGCTCGCTCATCATCCGCAATGCCCATCGCATCAATCAGGGGTTGATGCCGGAGACCGACCAGGGGCCAGGGGCCTCTGACTTCTACCTGTTCGTCAAGGAAGAGCCGGAGGAGACGGCCGACCTGCTAGTCGACATCGTCGCCCGGCGCGCCCCGGCCAAGTTCGGCCTCGACCCGTTCGACGACATCCAGGTGCTGGCGCCGATGTACAACGGGCAGGCGGGCGTCAGCCGGCTGAACCAGTTGCTCCAGGAAACGCTCAACCCGCCCGGCCGCCAGCCGGAGCGCCGCCTGGGCGGCCGCACCTTCCGCGTCGGCGACAAGGTGATGCAAACAGTCAACAACTACGACAAAAGCGTCTATAATGGGGACATCGGGCGCGTGACGGCCATCGACATTATTGGTCAGACGCTGACCGTGGCCATCGACGGCGCGCCGGTGGTCTATGACTTTCTGGAGGCCGACGAGCTGATCCACGCCTACGCCGTCAGCGTCCACAAGTCGCAGGGGTCGGAGTATCCATGTGTCGTCATGCCGGTGGTGGTGCAGCACTATATGATGCTCCAGCGCAATCTGCTATACACGGCCATCACGCGGGCGCGGCGGCTGGTCATCCTGGTCGGCACGCGCCGGGCCATCCAGATCGCCGTCCGCACCAACCCCGTCGCCCAACGCCACACCGCGCTCGATTGGCGACTGAAACAGTAACCCATGAAGAAGGAACCACAGATTACGCAGATTTCACAGATTACAAGAACTCGCCGGTGAGGGTTCTTGTAATCTGCGTAATCTGTGGTTATGCCTCTTAAGGAGATCGACATGAAGAAGCTCAACCGCGGCGTCGCCGTGGTCGGGACGGGGATGAGCCAGTTCGGCTCCTTCCCGGAGAAGACCACCCGCGACTTATTCGTCGAAGCCTTCCAGGACATGCGCGCCTCGGTCGACCGCGGCCTGGACCCCAACGACATCGAGGCCGTCTACATCGGCAACTACAGCAGCGACCTGTTCGAGGGGCAGGGCCACACCGCGCCGATCATGGCCGACTGGGTGGGGCTGGCCCCGCGGCCGGCCACGCGCGTCGAGGACGCCTGCGCCAGCGGCGGCGTGGCCCTGCGCCAGGGGATTCTGGCCGTCGCCTCCGGCCTCTATGACGTGGTGCTCGTCGGCGGCATCGAGAAGATGAGCAACCTGCCCATCAGCGGCGTCACCGACGCGCTGGCCACGGCCGGCGACGTGTCGTTCGAGATTCCGGCCGGCTTCACCTTCCCCGGCTTCTACGCCGCCATGGCCACGGCCTACATGCACCGCTATGGCGCGTCGGCCGACGCCCTATTGCGCGTGGGTATCAAGAACCACGACAACGGCGCGCTGAACCCCAAGGCCCAGTTCCGCGCCCGCATCGCCGACCTGATGGCCGGACGCATCGCCAAGGCGCAGCAGAAGGGGCTGCCCGTGCCCGAGTGGCAGACGGAGATGGACTTCCTCCACGACGACGGGGCCAACCCGCCCATCGCCTGGCCGCTGCGGCTATTCGACTGCTCGCCCGTCACCGACGGCGCGGCGGCGGTGCTGCTGGTCAGCGAAGAGATCGCCCGCCGCTTCAGCGACGCCCCGCTCTACGTCATCGGCACGGGCCAGGCCAGCGACACCTCCGCCCTGCACGACCGGCCGGAGCTGACCGCCCTGCGCGCCGCCGGGGCCGCGGCCCGGCAAGCCTACGAGATGGCCGGCGTCACCGCCGGCGACATCAAGATCGCCGAAGTCCACGACTGCTTCACCATCGCCGAAATCATCGCCACCGAAGACCTGGGCTTCTTCGCTCCGGGCACGGGGCACGAGGCGGCCGAAGAGGGGCTGACCAGCCGCCACGGGCCGAAGCCGGTCAACACCTCCGGCGGGCTGAAGTCGAAGGGCCACCCCGTCGGCGCGTCGGGCACGGCCCAGGTGGTCGAGGTGTGGAAGCAGATGCGCGGCGCGGCCGGCGAGCGGCAGGTCGAGCGCGACGTTGACCTGGCCCTGACCCACAACGTGGGCGGGACGGGGCAGACGTGTGTGGTGCATGTGTATGAGCGGCGGTAGGCAGTAAGCAGTAGACAGTATCCAGTAATCAGTAGGTCAGTAGGTCAGTAGGTCAGGGCGGCGGGGCAAGGTCGCAAAATGCCAAGTAGAATAAATCTTTTGCGTCCTTGGTGGTCTTGGCCATCTTTGCGTGAGGTTCTTTATTCTTTTACGAGAGTTGAACCATGACAGACAAGGCAACCACGGCGGAGCGGCCGTTTACGTTGGCGTCGTTTCAGGCGTATATGAACGAGGGGCGGTTGATGGGGTCGCGCAATAAAGCGACGGGCGAGGTGTTCGCCCCGCCGCGGCCGATCGACCCGGCCACCCACGGCGATGATATGGAGTGGGTAGAGCTGTCGGGCCGGGGGACGCTGGCGGCGTTCACCTCGGTCTACATTGGCACGTCGGCCATGATCGCCGCCGGCTACGACCGCAAGAAGCCCTACGTGGCCGGAGTGGTCGAACTGGCAGAGGGGCCGCGCATCAGCGCCCAGATTCTAGGGCTGGACGCGGCGCGGCCGGATATGGCTTGGATCGGGCGACCGCTGCGGGCGACGTTCGTCGAGCGCGGCGAAGGGGAAAAGAGGCGGGCCTATCTGGCGTTTGAGGCGATCGTATAAGCAAAGTTAGCGTAGCGGGTTTTCCATCGTCATCTTACAATCCAAGCCACTGGCGAAGGGACCTGTCTAATTTCTTCTGATCGGATGCGCTAAGCTTGCCAACTGCGCGAATGATCAAAGAACTATTAACTGTATAGATGCCGCGTTTGACAGCGCTGGGCACGTTGAGCTTGGCTTCTTTCCAATCGTTGAGAACGAACTCTCCTGGTAAAAGCCGCGCGATGCGACTTGTCAGCGCGACGACGATCACATCCTCAGAGGGGTGAACAGGACTAATAATCGCTGCTGGTCTAACTTTACCGCCGGATAGGTCGGAGAAGGGGTAGTGAACGAGTATGATCTCATGCCGCAAGTAATTCGGCATAGATGTCGTCCTCCTCGTTATCCCAGATGGCATCGAGAGAGCTACGGGCAGCATCTAGCCAGAAGGTTTGGTCCTCTTCTGAAATAACGGTGATCAGTACCCGTTGACCGTCTCGTAAGTCAACAGGTTCTTCAGGTAGGATTTTCCCGTCACGAACAACAGCCCATATCGTGTTCATCATTATTCGTTGCCTCCAGCGTCGGCGTTTATTTCTTTGTTATCTCCAACTCCAGGGCAAATTCGCACTACTCTATTGTGCTAACATACTAGCACGCTGCCCACGATTCTCAAAAACCGCCCTTCCGCCAGAAACCGACATCGTTTCGTAACGTTCAGCAGACGATCCCCCGCTATACTAGGCCCATGACATCCAGGTGGAAGGCCGCTCTGGTCTGGGCCGCCGCCGCCCTGGCCCTGCTGGCCACGGCCGGCAGCGGGTGGCTGCTGCGCTGGGGCCAGCGGCACGCCGCGCCGCAGCCCTTCGCTGAGTTAGCCAACGACTTCAGCTACTTGCTGATCGGGGTAGTCATGACGCTGATCGGCGCGTTCCTGGCCCTGCGGCGCGGCGACAATGGCGTCAGTTGGATCATGCTGGGCGCGGGAGTCAGTCTCAGCCTCGTCGCGTTCCTCGAACAGTATGCCAATCTAAGTTTCGTCGCCGCAACGCCGTGGCCGGGCACAATGGCGGCGCTGTGGCTGGCGCAATGGCTGTGGATGCTGCCCTACGTGGCCCTCGTTCTGCTGCTGCTGTTCTACCCCACCGGGCGGCTACTCTCGCCGCGCTGGCGTTGGGTGTTGGCCGCCATTCTGAGCGTCTATCTGACGCTGATTATTCTGCTGGGCTTCGGCGCGACGCTCGACGCGGGCGACCCGGCCCTGGGCCTGAGCCAAATACCCAACCCGGTCGGCTTCCTGTCTGCACCCGGTGAGGCCACTTTCATCTTCTTCACAGCGGCGATGTTCGCAACGATGGCTGCCGCCGTGCTGGGCCTGGCCGTGCGCTTCCGGCGCGCCCGCGGCATCGAGCGCGAGCAGATGAAGTGGCTACTCTTTGCCGGGGCGCTATTCGTAGGGATGATGCTGGTCGAAAATGTGAGCAGCACGTGGTATGGCGTGGTCACCAACCTCCTTTCGCTGACCATCCCCCTGGCCATCGCTGTGGCCATCCTGCGCTATCGCCTCTTTGACATCGACGTCATCATCCGCCGCACGACGACCTACGCCCTCATCACCGGCCTGCTGGCGTTGGTCTACTTCGCCAGCATCGTCGTGCTGCAAAGCCTATTCGGCCGCCTGACCGACTTCGACTCAAACCCAACCGTCATTCTCTCGACGCTGCTCATCGCCACCCTCTTCCTGCCCGTCCGCCGCCGCGTGCAAGACGCCATTGACCGCCGCTTCAACCGCACCCGCTACGACGCCGCGAAGACGCTGCAAGCCTTCGCCGCCACCGCCCGTGACGAGACCGACCTCGACGCGCTGCTGGGCGAACTGGTGCGGGTTATTGAGGCGACGATGCAGCCGGAGACGGTTAGGGTGTGGCTGCGGTCGATAGAGAGTAATGACGCTCAGAAAGACATAGACAAAGCTGGGTTGTAATGTATAATCCAACGTATATTATGAAAGGCTTGTTCTATGACGACAAAAATCCGCAAGCAAATCTATCTTGATCCAATACAGGAAATCCAGCTAAAACGGATTTCCAATGCGACCGGCCTATCTGAAGCGGAGATCATGCGTCGGGCACTTAGTTCACGGCTTAATACTATTCCCGACCGCCCACGCGATCTGTCTGCCTGGGAACGGGAGTTGGCGTTCATCGAGCAGTGGATAGCTAAAGGCCCAGTGGCCGGCGGCCGGACATGGAAACGAGACGATCTCTATGACCGTTAATTTTCTCGTCGACACGAACGTACTCGTCTATGCCTACGACCGCTCGGAACCGGCAAAGCAAGTGCGCGCTCTAGCCCTCCTGCGACAAATACCTTTCAGCGGCGTGGGCGCCATCAGCACACAGGTCTTGGTCGAGTTCTACAATGCTGTTACGCGACGGCTCAAGGAGCAATTGACCGCAGACGAAGCCTATGAACGGCTTCAGAATCTCGAGCAGAGTTGGACGATTATTAATGTTACAGCCCCTATCATTCTTGAGGCAGCACGAGGCGTTCAACAACATCAGTTCAGCTTCTGGGACGCGCTCATATGGGCAACGGCCAAGCTCAACCAAATCCCGGTCATTCTAAGTGAAGATTTCAACGTGGGCAGTACGATTGAGGGAGTGCGATTCCTCAATCCCTTCAGCGATGATTTCGAGCTTCTGGCTAAAATCGAAGGTTAGGTCGGTAAGACCCACGCTTGCCAATGGCATCACCAGGTTGCCACTAAAGCACCAATTCTATCGCTCCGTCCGGGCTAACGTCGACCTGTCCACCATCCCGAATCCGGCCATATGACTCGCCGGCCACCACCACCGGCACCTCCACCCCATACATCTCCCGCGCCACGGCCGCGCCCAAGGCCAATATCCCGTCCATCTCCGCCAGGACGATGGCCGCCGGGGCCGTGCCCAGCCGCGCCGCCTCCAGCAGAATACTGCTGGCGCTGCTGCTACCTTTGCCCACCGGCATCACCAGCACCCGCCCGGTCACGTTCGCGCCACACTGCGGGTGGCGCTGGTCAATGATGTCGCCCGTCGTCGGCTCCAGCCCGCCCCAGAGGCTGAGGGGGGAGTCGAGGACTAAGGCAGTATTCAGGGGGTCAGTATTCAGTTCAGAGGGAGTGGCGGGTGGCGAGGAGCGGGTGGCGGGTTCCGCAGTGACGAGCGACGAGTGACGAGTGACGAGTTCAGAAGGCTCTTCCAACTGGCCTACTGAATACTGACCTACTGAATACTGACCTACTGGATACTGACCTACTGAATACTGGCCACTCTCCCCCACTCCCCCACCCCCCTGCTCCCCGGCCCACAAACCATCATCGCGCCAGACCACGCCCCCCGCCGCCGACCGCACACACTCCTCCAGACTGCCATAAACCACCTGCAAGCCGATGTTGCCCGGCGCGTAGTGGGCGAACTTGCCGGAGTTGGTCATCAGCACCCCGCCCCGCGCGCGGACGATGGGCGTGACGACGACGCAAGTATCGACGATGACCTGCACACCCGCCGCCCGCAACCGCGCCAGCCAGCCGCGCTGTTGCAGCGCCGCCAGCGCCAGCCGGTGGGTGCAGACGATGAACTCCACCGCCGGCCGCGGCGGGTGGGCCTCCACCAGCGGCAGCAGCCGGGCGAACTCGTCCAGAGAGAAGTGGGGGCTGCCCAGGGCCACCACGTCAATCGGCCCATCGGGCGCGGTGGAGAGGACGCCCAGCGCGGACTTCAGGTCGTCGAGCGTCACCTCGACGACGCCCTCCGGCGGCTGCCCCTGAAAAGCCGCGTCCAATGTCGGCGCTTCCGGCGTCACACCTACGGCGTGAAACAGCGCCACCCCGCCCGACGAGGCCGCCGCCGCGCCCAGCGCCTTGAGTTGGTCTTCGGTCGTCTGCGGCAACAGGCCGTCGATCACCGGAATCTTCGTCCCCGTTCGCGCCCCCAGCCAGTAGCCCAGCACCGGGAACAGCACGTCCTCGGCCAACAGTCGCGCCGGGATGTCGCGCAGCCGGAAGAGCAATTGCCCGCGCCGGTTCGCCGTCTGGTGCAGCCCCACGTCCGGCGCGCGGCCGGTGATGGCGCAGCAGATGTCGATGAAGTCGCCGTAGCGGTTGGTGCGCGCCCCCAGCACCGAGTTGGCGAAGACGATGGCGTTGCTCTCCGCCCAGGCGATCTGCGCCCCCAGAGCCGGGCGGTGCATGGCCTGGTAGGGCGCACAGGTGAACGTCGGCCGGCAGCCCATCGCCTGATACGCCTCCATCAGCCGCGTCGCCCACTGCCCGACCTGCGTCGTGCCGCGAAACACCTCCGGGTGGATCAGGTCCATCGCCCCGACGTTGAGCGTCGTCGGCACGGCCACGCGCCCGCCGCCACTCACCAGCCGCTCGGCGAACTCCAGCCCGGAGAGGCCGTGGTAGAGGCAGCCGTCGATGTGGGCCGATTCGATGTCGAGCAGGCTTTCCGCGCCATAGACGCCGGCCATCGCCGCCAGGATGCGCATGGCCATCTGCGTCGCCGCGCCCATCTCCCCGGCCAGCATGGCCACGTCGCGTTCGGTCAAGTGTAGTTGGTGGTTGGCCATGTCGCTTCTCCCGCGGTGACCCAGGCCGGCGATTGTACGCCCCGCGCCACAGAGGGCAAGTGTGGCCCGCCGGCTTGTGCCGAAAAGCACAATGTTGACAGCGCTACGGCAAGCCATTAGACTGTAGGCCGTCCGTCACCGGCCTTCCTCGTCAACTCACTTACCTCCCCGATTTGACTAGATGGGCGGATATCCCGCGAAAACTTGCCTTGCGGACAATCACTTCCCACGATTGGAGGCCATATGAATTCGAAGCGAACACGCGAATTGGCGCTCGTGAGCGCCCTGCTGATCGTCGTCCTGTTGGCGGCGCTGGCCACCGCGCAGGAAGCGCCGCAGGCCGCGCAGTACGACATCGTCGCCACGGGTCTCTTCAGCCCGCGCCATCTGGACTTTGCCACCGGCGGCGCGCTCTACGTGGCCGAAGCCGGCAGCGGCGGCGACACCTGCGTCGGCGGGGGGACGGGGCAAAGCTCGCGTTGTATCGGCGCGACCGGCGCCGTGACCGTGGTCGACAGCGGCGTGCAGGAACAACTGGTCGACGACCTGACGTCACTGGCGCTCGAAGACGGCTCGGACACCACCGGCCCGCACGACATCGCCTGGGACGCTGAGGGCAACCTGATGGTGATCCTGGGTCTGGGGATGGATCCGGCCATGCGCGACCCGGCCGGCCCGTTCGGCCCCCTGGTCGAGAACCTGGGCCAGTTGGTGCAGGTCGCCGCCGATGGCACGTGGACGAACGAGATCGACATCGCCGCCTACGAGGCGGCCGAGAACCCTGACGGGGGCGAAATCGACAGCAATCCCTACGCCATCGAGCGCGTTGACGGCGGCTACCTGGTGGCCGACGCCGGAGCCAATGCCCTGCTCCACGTGGCCGACGACGGGACGATCACGACAGTGGCCGTCTTCCCGCCGCGCATGGTCGAAGACCCGTTTAGCCCCGGTGACATGATCCCGATGCAGGCCGTGCCCACCAGCGTTGACGTCGGCCCAGACGGAGCCATCTACGTCGGGCAGTTGACCGGCTTCCCCTTCCCGGTCGGCGGAGCCAACGTCTACCGTATCGAGGAGGGGGAAGAGCCGGAGGTTTACGCCTCGGGCTTCACCAACATCGTCGACATCGCCTTCGCCGAAGATGGCACGCTATATGTGGTGGAGATCACCTCCAACGGGCTGCTCGCCAATAACCCCAACGGCTCGCTCATCCGTGTGAGCGCTGACGGCAGCCAGGCGGTTCTGGCTGACAAGCTGTTCATGCCCGGCGGCGTGGCTATCGGCGAAGATGGTTCCTTGTACGTGACCACCTGGGCCGCGCAGGGCAACGGTATGGGGCAGGTGCTGCGCATCGACGCGCAGTTCATGTCCTACATGCCCTTCTTGCCCGTGCCCGGCCCGGCCACGCCGTAGCTTCTAAAACCAAACGGGGTTGCTCCGGCTAAGGAGCAACCCCGTTTCTTGACTTCAAGACCGGCGCTTGCGCGGCGGCAGGCCGCGCAGCAGCCGCAGCCGCAAGCTTTCGTCCCCCTGGTACTGCGCCCCGTGCAGCGAACCGGCCCTGACCAGTTGCTCGCGGGTGATGTTCGTCTGGCGCAAATCGACGCCGCTGAAGTCGGCGTCAATGACGTTGGCCCCGCTCAGGTCGGCGCGCCAGAGGATGGCCCCGGCGAAGTGGGCGCGGCTCAGGTCGGCCCCGACCAGACGCGCCTCTTGCAAGATGGCTTTCTCCAGATGGGTGTCCCATAGCAGCGCTTCGCCCAGGTCGGCCCCGCTGAGCACAGCGCGGCGGAAGTCGGCGCTGCTGAGGCGCGCGCCACGCATGTCGGCCTCGGTCAAGTTAGCCAGCCGCGCGTCGGCCGAGCGCATATCCACCCATAGCATCCTGGCCCGGCGCAGGTCGGCCTCCTGCAGCACGGCGCGCTCCAGGTGGCACTGGCGTAGATCGGCGTCGGCCAGATTGGCCAGCGACAGGCAGGCCCGCGCCAGCTTCGCCCCGCTCAGCACCGCCCCGCTCAGATTGGCCCGCGACAGGTCAGCGTCGGTCAGGTCGGCCCCGCGCAATGACGCGCCGGACAGGTCGAGGCCTACCAGCGAGATACCGGCCAGATTGGCGCCGGACACATCTTTGCCTTCGCCCAGCAAGTCCAACAGTTCCGGGCGCGATAGGCGACCGCCAAACCCTTCCCGGTCGGCCAACACGTCTCTCCCCGTGGCCACGCCTCAACCATGCCGGTCGCAGGCATCGCCCGCTGGCAGCGCGCCGCCCCACAGCAACTTCGCGCCGCGTCACCGACGACGCCTGTACCCTTCCTGACCGTCGTTGCTACGCTAAATCCTTTTTCCCTGCCCAAGCATAGCGTAATCGGCGGCAATCGTCACCATTGGGCGGTCGCTTCTCTCTGCTTTTTCACGCCGGGGCGGGGTATTGACCACTAGGTCAGGCGGCGCAGGGCCGAGCGGGCGGCGTGATAGCCGCACATGCCATGCACACCGCCGCCGGGCGGCGTGGCCGCCGAGCACAGGAAGAGGCGCGGGTTGGGGGTGCTATAGGGGTCGAGCCGGGCCACGGGGCGGGTGAAGAGCTGCCGCCAGTCCTGGACGCCGGCGTTGATGTCGCCGCCGATGTAGTTGGGGTTATAGCTCTCGTATTCGGCGGCGCTGATGGTGTGGCGGGCCAGAATGCAGTCGCCGAAGCCGGGGGCGTGGCGCTCGATCTCGCGCTCGATGGCCGCGGTCATGTCCAGCGTCGAGCCGCGCGGCACGTGGCAGTAGGCCCAGGCTGTGTGGTGGCCGTCCGGCGCGCGGCTGGGGTCAAATAGAGACGGCTGGGCGAAGAGGACGTAGGGCGGGTCCGGCACGTGGCTGTCCCACACCGCCTTCTCACCGGCGGCGATTTGGCCCAGCGTCCCGCCGATGTGGAGTGTGCCGGCGCGCCGGGCAACCTCCTCGCGCCACGGCACGGGAGCCGACAGCGCCCAGTCGATCTTGAACACCCCCTGGCCGTGGCGGTAGCCGGCCAGCCGGCGCCGATAGCCGGCCGGCAGCGCGTCGCCGGCGATGCTCAGCAGGTCACGCGGCGTCACGTCAAACAGGATGACCCGCGCCGGGGGGATGTCGCTCAGCGAGCGCACCCAGACGCCGGTCTGAATCTCGCCGCCCAAGCTGCGCAAGTGGGCGGCCAATGCCGTGGCGATGCTCTGCGATCCGCCACGGGCAAAGGGCCAGCCAATGGCGTGGGCCACCAGGCCGAGCATTAGCCCGCCGGCGGCTGTCGTCAGTTGATTCAGCGGCACAGTGATATGGGCGGCCATCCCGGCAAATAGCGCCCGCGCCTCCTCACTATCGAACGTCCGCCCGGCCAGCATCGTCGCCGGCTGGACAGCCCGCAAGCCGAAGCGAGCCATCATCAACGGCCGCCGCGGCAACCCCAGCGGCCCCAGAAACACGTCGAGCAGCGCGCTCCACTGCCTGACCAGCGGCGCGAAGAGGCGGCGGTACGCTTCGCCGTCGCGCCCCAACCCGTCAGCCGTCTCGTCCAGCGAACGGTGCAAGGCCACGGCGCGGTCGTCCAGCAGGTGGACTAGCGGCAGATCGGGGAAGACCCACTCCAACCCATATTCGGCCAGCGACAGATCGCGGAAGAAGGGCGACCCGACGCCCAGGGGGTGGACGGCCGAGCAGACATCGTGGTGGAAGCCGGGCAAGGTGTACTCCATTGTCCGCATCCCCCCGCCGATGACCTCCTTGCCCTCCAGCACCAGCACCGAACGCCCGGCCCGCGCCAGGGTGATCGCCGCCGCCAGGCCGTTCGGCCCGGAACCGACGACGACCGCGTCGTATTGAGTCGCCTCAGCCATCGGAATCCTTGCTCCTCTTCGGTTTGCCCAGCAGCCGCCGCAGGGCGTGAATCGGCAGATAGAGTGTCGTCCGAATGGCCGAGTTGTGCCAGACGTTGGGCGCGGCCCGCCAGCGCACGCGCCGGTCGAGCAGCGTGCTCTCCATCTCGACCGGCTGGCCGTGCACGCTGAAGTCGGCCGCCAGCCGGGTTAACGTCTGCTGCCAGAACGTATCCTCGCGCCGGTGGATGATGCCCAGCCGCGCGCCAATCTCGAACAGCGGGTCGCCGGCGCGGATGATCGATTCGATCTGGGCGACGGTGACGCCGGGGGCGCGGCCGTCATCGCCGCGAAAGGCGCTGAAGGTGATGGTTCCGGCGAAGATGTGGCCCTGGGGAGTCATGAAGGCAAAGGAGCGGTCGTCGGCGTGGATGACGGCCACGCCGGTGGCCAGCGGCGCGCCGCCTGGCCCTTCCAGGTTGATGACCGCCACTTCGCCCGGCTCAATGCGCGGGCGCGAGCCGTAGAAGTCGCTGCCTTCGGGCCAGTAGTCGGAGAAGCGCACTTTCCAGCGGCGGATGACGTCTTCCGGTGAATGGTCGGCCCCCACCAGGCGCACGCGATAGACCTTGCGCCACAGTTGGCCAAAGCCACGATTGGGGCCGGCCAATTCCCGGCCGCCGACGTTCAGGTTGATCGCGTCCGGTGGGGTGTCGGGGCTGGGTAGTTTGCCGTCCGCAGTCGAAGGATCGACTGGAGATTCACTCATGCCCAAGATCATAGCCGCCGCCGGCCCAGCGGCGAATCACTCCCCCCAATCTTAAGCTAAGCCTCACCCAGCGGCCACGGCCGCCAGCGCTTCGGCCTGCGAGTCGTAGAGGCCAATGGCCTCGTTCAGCCGCGTCAGGTCGAAGATCTGCCGGTAGTGCTCGCTCAGACCACAGGCCAGCAGCCGCTGGCTCTGGCGTTGAGCGCGGATCAGCAGCGTCACCAGCAAGCCGATGCCGGTGCTGTTCATGTACTCCAGGCCGGAGAAGTCGAGCAGGACGACCGGACAGGCCCCGTCGCTGGCCTCATTATAGGCGTTCATCAGCGCCTCTTCGGCGAAGCCGGTCATCTCGCCCTGGATGGCAATGACGCCGACGCCATCTTCCTGCCGCACATGCATCTGGATATTCGGTTGGCTTGCGCTCACGCTCATTCTCGTGCTTTCCTCCGCTCATCACCACGATCGGGAACCGATTGATGTAATAGATCGCCCATGTTACTCTCTGGAAATCTGCCCAATCTGCCCAATCTGCGGATGGTTTCTCTCAAGCCGCGGCGACGACTTCCCGTAGGGCGCTCTCCTCGTCGGCAAAGACGGTCATGAAGTCGGAGAGGCGCGTAATGTTGAAGATCTCGCGGTAGTGCTCGCTCAGGCCGCACGTCACCAACCGCCGGTGGTTCTTGCGCGCGCGGGCCAACAGGCCGACGATGAGGGCGATGCCGGTCGAGTTGATGTAGCCGACGTTGGCGAAGTTGAGCATGATGGCCGGCGTGTCGTGGGTTTCCGCCTCGCTATAGGCCGTGTCCAGCGCGGCGTCGGCAAAGCCGTCGATGTCGCCGAAGAGATCGAGCACGGACAGGCCGTCGCGGCGGCGCACGGCGACGCGAAAGGAGTTACTCTGTGGATCCACGTTGCCCTCCGGCGATAAGATGAACGACCAGTTTCACGGTGTGGTGCACGTCGTCGGTGGTCACGTGCATCTCATCGACCATATTCTGGATGAGGAACAGCCCCCAGCCGCGCGGCGACTGCTGCCCGGCCAGCTTGGCCGTCAGGTCGGGCGGCTCGGCTTCGGGGATGGGTTGCTTCAGGCCGCGGTCGGTGATGCTGACCGTCAGGTCATCGCCCTCGCGGGCCACCTCGATCAATACCGGAATGGCCTCGTCGTACTTGTTGCCGTGCTCCATGCCGTTCATGGTCGCCTCGGCCACGGCCGTCTTCAGCCGGTCGAGCTTGATCTGCGGCAGGCCCAGCGGCGCGACCACCTCGGCCACTTGCTCCATCGCCCGGCGTTCGTTGCCCGGCCGGCTGGGCAACTCGAAACGGGCCAGTACCTCGCGGCCGTCGCCGGGGCCGCCGTCGCCGTGCGCGCTCAGTAGCACCATGGTCACGTCGTCCTCCTGCTCCCAGGCCGGGCCGGTGAAGTCGCGCAACCGATCGAGCAGGAAGGGCACCAGGTTCCCGTCGGTCGGCTCGGCCATGAGCGCCTGTAGGCGCGGGAAGCCGAACATCTCGCGCGTCGGGCTGTGGGCTTCCACCAGGCCGTCGCTGTAGAGCAGCACACACTCGCCCGGCCGCAGCGTCGTCTCGTGCTGCTCATACTGCATCCCCGGCAGCAAGCCCAGCGGCATCCCCCGCGCCCGCAACTCGACCACACCCTCGGCCGTGCGGCGATAGGGCACGTCGTGGCCGGCGTTGGCGAAGGTCAGATGGCCGCTGGCTGGGTCAAGGAGGGCGTAGAGACAGGTGACGAACATCTTGGGCGGGATGTTCTCGACCAACAGGTTGTTCGTCCGCTCCAGCACCGCGCCGGGGGCGACGAGTTGCTCGGCCGTCGTCCGCAACAGGGTGCGCGTCGTGGCCATCACCAGCGCCGCGGGCACGCCCTTGTCGGTCACGTCGCCGATGACGAAGCCGATGCGGCCGTCGGGGAAGTGGATGAAGTCATAGAAGTCGCCGCCCACGGCCCGCGCCGGCTGATAGTAGGCCGCCACCTCCCAGCCGGCCACGGCCGGCACTTCCTTGGGCAACAGGAACTGCTGGATGAGCCGGGCGACGCGCAACTCCTGCTCGATGCGCTGCCGCTCCAACGCCTCCAACTGCTGCTGGCGCACCAGTTGGGCCACGCGCACGGCCGGCGCGGCCTGCGTAGCCAGGTTGCCCAGCAGCCGCCGGTCGTCGGAGGAGTAGTCCTGCTCGCTCAGGCGCTGGCCGAGGTTGATCAGCCCGACCAGCTCCCCCTGGCTGACCAGCGGCAGCGCCAGCCGAACGCCCGCCGCGCGCAACGCGCGCACGCCGGGCGAATCCAGGGCCAGGCGCTCAACGTCGATCACGCCGCTCTGGTTGGCCTGCAAGTGGGCCAGCAGCGGGTCGCCGGCTGGGATGTCGAGCGGCACGACCGGCGCGACCGGCGCGGGCGCGACCGGCGGCTTGACGGGCGGCGTGTCCGGCGTTTCTTGCGGTCGAGATCGATTTCGCCACAATGCTCGTGTCGTCATAGTGCCCCTATCGTAGCCGATGATCGTCTCCTGATCGTTACGAACCCGCGCTCAGACAGGCCAATAGCGCCAGAAAGTAGCCAACAAACGTTACGAACCGTCCGTCCGGGTGTCAATCGGCGTGGCCGCGGCCGTCGTCGGGTCGCGCCGCTCCCATTCAGCGGCGTAGTGCGGCCCCATCTCGCGGAACTCCGGAGCCAGCTTCATCAGCCCCAGGTAGTGGACGGCGCGACGGGCGGCCAGACCGACGATGGCTACGTAGGTGGGATAGGACAGCTCCAGGGCGGCCAGGGCCTCGACCGACATCTCGCCGGCCATGACCGCGCTGATGAGCTGCACGATCTCGACTGCCTGCTCGCCGACGACGTGGCCGCCCAGAATCAGGTGCGACTGGCGGTCAACGATGAGCTTGCAGAACCCCTCGGTGCGGTCGTCAATGACCGCGCGATCCATGTTGATGTAGGATGCCAGAGCGACAACCACGTCATGCCCCTTCTCGCGCGCCGCCTTCTCCGTTAGTCCGACGCTGCCGTACTCCGGGTCGGTGAAGCCGCCGTGGGGGACGATCTGGGAGCAGTACTCGCTCGGCTCGCCGTCGCGGCCGTGGGCCACGGCGTTCTCGGCGGCGATGCGGGCCTCGTAGCCGGCGCTCTGCACCAGCATCATGCGCCCGTTGATGTCGCCGGCGGCGAAGATGTGGCCGGCGCTGGTGCGCAGCGTATCGTCGACGGCGATATAGTTGCGCTCGACGCGCACGCCGGCCGCCTCCAGGTTTAGATCGTCGACGTTGCCCGGCCAGCCGACGGCCACGATGACGGCATCGACCTCGATCACGTGCACTTCGTCGTCGCGCTTGTAGCTGAGCTTCAGGCCATCGCCCGTCTTCTCCACGCGCTCGACGCCACTCATGCCGCTGACAATGGTGATACCCCGGTCGGTGAAGGCTTTGGTCAGCGCCTCGGTCACGGCGGCGTCCTCGATGGGCAGGATGTGGGGAGCTACGTCGAGCAGCGTCACCTGCGACCCGAAGGTGTTCATGATCGCCGCCAGTTGGCAGCCGGTGGCCGCCCCGCCGACAACAGCCAGCCGCTGCGGCAGTTGGCGCAGGTTCCACAAGTCGCCGTGGGTCAGCGCGTGCTCCGCGCCGGGGAAGGGCAGCCGTCGGGCGTGGCCGCCGACGCACAGGATGAACCGCTCGGCGCTCAACTGCCGGCCATCGCCCAGCGCGACGGTGTGGGAATCGACGAAGCGCGCCGTGCCCACGCCGACGTAGACCTCCACGCCGGAGCTTTCCAGATGCTTGAGCATCTGCTTCTTGGTGTGGATGCCCTCGACGACTTGCAGCGTGTGACCCATGAGACGGGCGAAGTCGACTTCGGGGCGGGGGCCGATGAGGCCATAAGCCTCGTGCTGGGCCGTTTCGCGCATCAGCCGCGCGGCGTGGGCCAGGACGCGCGTCGGCACACAGCCGTCGTTGGTGCACGTGCCGCCCAGCCGGTGACGCTCGACCAGGGCCACACTGGCCCCCAGTTCACGGGCGCGCAGAGCGGCGGTGACACCGGCCGGCCCGCCGCCGATTACCAGGACATCGTACATGGTACTCCTCAATTCAATGGAATTTAACGCCAAGACGCAAGGACGCTAAGACGCCAGGATATGAGTTCGTGTGAAGAGTCGGGCCGTGAACACGATGTTCCCGTACAAACCGTTGACAACGCGGTGAGATTCCGTCTTTGACAACGCGCTGCCCAAAGTTGATAACTAGAGCGGAGCTTATCACCGGTCAGTCGCAAGCGGGTAAGCGCCTGGCTTTCAAAAGACCAGATTGTGTTCAACCGTCGCTTTGACCTCAACAATAACCTTATCTGCGACAAGCATATCCAGTCGAAGAGGTGCTGCCAGTATGCGACCCTTGTAAAAAACGGGCACCGAAAGCTGTCGCTCCACATGCAATCCCCTGGACGTTAACTCCCAACAAAGCGCCTCTTCATATACGCTCTCCAGAAGCCCGGGGCCGCCCAGAGTACGGTGAACCTCTATGGCTGCGGCAACGATACAGCGGCTAATCTCATTTTCGTCCATTAGAGCCAAAGCGGCCATTACCGCCAAGACGCCAGCTCCGACGCGCAAAGGCACAGAAGAAACCTTCTCGGCGTAGAAATCGTCTCTGGGTCCTGGCGCGCCTTGCGTTGAACTCTACGCCAATCGCAGCCCTGGATGCTTACTCCGTCACCATCAACGTCGCCACCATGCCGTGCGCCGCGTGGGCGCTGAAGTCGCCGGCCAGGTCGGGCAGGAAGCAGATAACCGTGTACTCGCCCGCCGGCAGGTCCCAGGTCACGTAGCCCGTCTCGCCGGGGCTGTTGGGCGCCCAGAAGGCGATGTCCTCGAAGGGCGGCGGGCCTTCCGTCTCCTCTTCCGACTGCAACATCGCCAGCACGTCATCGACCGTCGCCCCCTCGCTCAGCTTGACGATGGCCATCTCGTGCCACTGCTCGCCCTTGTTGCTAATCTGCCACACCTTCGGCCCGGCCTCGATCTCGGCCGGGATGGCGAAGTTGAAGTCAACCAGGTCAACCACCACGTCGGCCGTGGGGGCGGTCGCGCCGCTCGGCTCGCCGGCGGTGAAGGGGGCCACGGTGGGCGGCCCGTCCTCCGGGAAGTTTATCAGGACGTGCCGGCCAGGCTTCAGGTCAACGATGACCTTGCCATCGGCCGTATTGCTGGCTCCGCCCAAGAGCGAGACCAGGGCCAGGGCGGCCGTCGGGTCCGGCTGGCCCAGCGCCTCGTTCAATTGCTCCAGGGTCGCACCCTCATTGAGCCGCGCCAGGCCCGCATCCGGCGCCACCGCGGTGTTGAAAGCCACCACACCGGACGGCACTTCCGCGGCGATAGTGGGGCCGGCATCGCCCATTTCGATCATCACTTCAGGAATGTCGCCGGCCGCTTCTTCGACCGCCGCTTCCCCGCCGCCCATCATCGTGCACGCGCCCAGCACCAGCACCACGAGCATTAACACACTCGCCACCGACCCTATGCGCCGCAACTTACGATTCCACATCATCTTTCAACGCTCCTTTCAAATGGGTCTCCAGGATTTATGATGGCAACCCTGTGTCATCACTGAAGGCAGCATAGCCGGGGATCGTCTGCTAGGCGTTACGAAGCAAGCGCACAAGCAAGGCTATTTCTGTAAAACGGTCTACAGTGGCGTCTGATAAACGTTACAGGTCGTAGAATTGCATGTCACTTCCGAACGATTGTTCCAACTGCGCCTCTACGGTATAATTAGGTCATACAGTACATTATGAGCTGAGGCGATCTATGAGTGATGTTATTAACGTTGTTGAGGCCAAGACCCACTTTGCCGAGTGGATGAATCGCGTGGCATACCAAGGCCAAAGAGTGGTTGTTGAGCGACATGGGAAACCGGTCATGGCCTGGGTAGGCATGGATGATCTGGCGCGACTGGAGGCGATGAGCGTACCACACAACGTCCAGCAGCAGCGCCTGGCGGCGCTGGCCCTGGCTGATGAGGCACGCGCTCAAATTCGAGCGGAACGTCACGGTCAGCCCATGCCTGACTCGACCGAAACGCTGCATGAACTGCGAGAGGGACGCACGCATGAAGCAGATCTGCGTTGATGCCAGCTTTGTGCTAAAGCTCCTGCTCGATGAGCCAGACAGTCCCCAGGCCGTGGCGCACTGGTCAGAGTGGATCGCCAATGACTACGAGATAGTCGCCCCTTTTCACCTGGTGTTTGAGGTTGTATCCGTCTTGCGAAACAACATCTACCGCAAGACTATTAGCTCCCAGGCGGGTGAAAAAGCCTTGGCCGCTTTTCTGGCGCAGGACATCACCCTGCTCCATCCGCCAAGCCTGATCGAACAAGGCTGGCTGGTTGCTACGCGATTGAACCGCCCCACTGTCTATGACGCCATTTATCTGGCCCTGGGTGAATTGATGGAGTGCGAAGTGTGGACGGCCGATCGTCGGCTCTACAATGCGGCTGAGGCAACGCTCCCACAGCTTCGATTGCTAAACTGAGGCACGCTCTGTTTCTAGATCCTCCACCGGCCGCACCCACACCGACACATGCTCCGGCTGCATCGTCTCCTGGATGACCCGCGCCAGTTCGGCCGTCAGGGCATCCAGGTCGGTCTCGTCGCGGGCGGTGGCGGCGAAGCGGGCCAGCACCTTCTCGGCATCGTACTTGCGGCGGAAGAAGCGCCGATCAATGATGTCCTGCACCCGGCGGCGCAGCGGCAGAAAGAGCGCGGCGATGAGCAGGGTGGACAGGACGACGGCCGGCGCGGTGTTGCCGGTGAGCGGTGTCAGGAAGCGCTGCAACACAACCACGCTGCCGAAGTAGACCAGCGCCAACAGCGCCGTCAGGATGGCATAGGCCGTCGTCCGGCGAATGAGCACCTCGATGTCGAACAGACGATAGCGCAGCACGGCCATCGTCAGGCCCAGCCCCATCACCGGAATGCCCAGACTGGCGACGACAGTGAACGCATAGGCCGCCTCACCCACCCAGCCGAACGCCGCCGGGAAGTTGAACAAGAAGAGCGCGATGCCCAGCGCCAGGCCGCCAAAGGCCCACAGCAACTGGGCGCGGCTGACGCTGTCGCGCATGGTCAGGACGCTGTGGCCCAGGCTGACCAGCGATGCCAGCAGCATCAGCAGCGTGCCAATCCAGCCGGGCTGCCAGGCGTCGGTCGTGACCAGGGCCACGAGAATCAGTGCGCCCACCAGAAATGGCCCATAGACCAGCCAGGGATGACGCAGAATAATCGGTTTCGGCCGTGGAAAGACCAAGGTGAAGGACAGCAAGGCCGGCGCCAGCAGGACGCCGAAGATCGCGTAGCTAAAGAAGCCCGACAAAACTGAGCCAAACGGGTCAAAGCTGGTTGACAGGCCATCGGGCAGCAAGGCGCTGATCGCTTGCGCGCCGATGACCGCGACAAAGATGAGCAACGCTCGCGCCGCCGGGTCGGCCGGTCGTTTGAGAAAGGCCAGGAAGCCCATGCCCACCAGCGTGATGGAGCCCAGAAACTCGATGAGCCGCGAGAGGGGGTGCGTCAAGCCTGTAAGAACAGACCCCAGCGTCCAGTGAACGATGGTGACATCGACGGCCATCGGCTCATCGTTTCGTCTGATATCATAGCCCACCACATTGCCGGCCGACCAGAACGTCGGCGTCTCGCCCTGCGGGATATCGCCCAGCGGCGTTCCCTCGATACCGACAACCATGTCGTTGACCATCAGGCCCGACGGCGCGCCGACCAGATCGGCGTAGTACAGCAAGTCGGCCGCCCCCAGGTCGTCGGCCGTGAACAGCCAGCCGTCCGTCGGCAAAAAGTAGCGGTAGACAAGCTGGGCGGTGCTGGTCAACAGGATCAGCAAGGCAAAGGCCAGCGAGAGCATAGCCGCGCGGTCGAAACGCCGTTCGTTCTGTCCTGATAGCTGTGTCGCGCCGTTATCCATTGTGGTCACTCTCCAGCGTCGCGGCCGGCGAGGGTCGCCCACCACGAGACAAAATAGGCAGCGCCGCCCTTGACTTATGCCGGTTGATGTCGCCCCAGTGCGTAGCCCAATACCGCGCCATAAACCAGGTGAGCCGGGACGAATTGCGCCGGCGAGATGTCGGCTAGGGCAATCCCCAATCCGGGCAGCAGCACAAACCGGGCCACCACCCACACCACCAACCCATAGACTACGCCCAACAGCCAGCCGTAGCGCCGCCAGTCTACGCCGCGCCTGGTCAGGAAATGCAGAATCAGGGCCAATCCTACGCCATACAGCCCGGCCACGGCCAGGTGCATCAGCCCCCCGGTCAGCGGTTCGCCGCTACCGGCGGGGTCGAAGCGGCCGAGCGTCTGCCCCGGCCCCACCCCGCCGATCAATCCCACGACCACCAGAAAGACGCCCATCACCGCCCCGGCCAGCAAGCCCGACAGCAGGCCATCCACAACCACATCGCCGATGGCCCGTTTCCGCTGCGTTACGAAACTCGTTCTCTCCGTCATCACCCTATCTCCTATTATGCCCTTGGTGGACAGAATAGCAGGGGATCGTCTCCTGATCGTTACGAAACTTGAAAGCATGTTAAAATGGAGACGAAACATGCCACTCCATCTGTTTCTTCTCGGCTCCCCCCACCTCGAACGCGACGGCCAAACTCTTGAGCCGGACACGCGCAAGGCGACGGCCCTGCTGGCCTATCTGGCCGTCACCGGCCGCTTCCACACGCGCGACACCCTGGCCGCCCTGCTCTGGCCGGAGATGGACGACGCCCACGCCCGCGCCGCCCTGCGCCGCACGCTGTCGTCGCTCAAGGCGGCCGTCGGCGATCTGCCCCTCTACGTCACCCGCGACAGTCTGGGGGTCAATAAAGATGCGTTGTGGTGCGACGCGACGGAGTTCGAGACAGCCATCAGCGCCGTGGCCCACCACAGCCACGACGCGGCCGACCTGTGCGCCGGCTGCCGCGAGCGATTGGCCGCGGCCGTGGCTCTCTACCGCGACACGTTCCTGAGCGGCTTCTCCCTGCGCGACAGCGCCGAGTTCGACGACTGGCAACTGGCCACGGCCGAGCACCTGCGCCGGCTGCTGACGACGGCCCTGGCCGGGCTGGTGCGCGCCCACCACGCTGCCGGCGACCCCGCCCGCGCCATCGACTACGCCCGGCACTGGTTGGCCGCCGATCCGCTACGCGAAGAGGCCCATCGCTGGCTCATGCAACTCCACGCCGCCACCGGCGCGCGCGACGCCGCCCTGCGCCAGTACCGCGAGGCGGTGCGCGTGCTCGATGAGGAGCTTGGCGTCGGCCCCCTGCCGGAAACGACCGCCCTCTACGAAGCCATCCAGGAAGGGCGCATCGTGCCCGCCAGCGCCCCACCCCTGCCCGCGCCCGCCCCGCCCGCTCCCGCCACGCCGCCCCTCATCGGCCGCGACTCGGCCTGGGATGCGCTGCGGCAGGCTTATGCCGATGTGGGCGCGACCGGCCGGCTGCTGGCCATTACCGGCGAGGCGGGCATCGGCAAGACGCGCCTGGTGGAGAGCTTTCTGGCCCACGCCCGCGCCGGCGGGGCGACGGCCGTGGCCGCCACCTGCTATGAAGGCGAAGCCGACCTGGCCTACGCCCCTTTCGCCGCCGCCCTGCGCGCCCTGGCCCGCCAGCCCGACGGCGCGGCGCGGTTGGCGACCGTGCCCGCCCAGTGGCGCGGCGAGGCGCTGCGCCTGACGCCGGAGTGGGCCGAGGGGAGCGCTACCCCACCCCGTGCCGATCCGCCCGGCCCCGGCGCGCAGGCCCGCTTCTTCGCCGGGGTCAGCGAGGTCATTTGCCATCTCCTGTCCGGCGCGGTTCCCGGCGTGCTCTTCTTCGACGACGTGCACTGGGCCGACGCCGCTTCGCTCGACCTGCTGGCTTACCTGGCCCGGCGGCTGAACGACCTGCCCGTGCTGCTCGTTGTCGCCTGGAGCGAGGCCGGCAGCGCCCCCCGCCTGCGTCGCCTGTTGACCGAAGCCCAGCGCGCCGGAACCGGCCGCCTTATCCCGCTGACCCGCTGGCGGCCGTCGGACGTGCTGAGCCTGGTGGCCGACGACGAACGCCTGCGGGCGCAGGCCACCGACATCACCGACCGTCTCTACCGCGAGACGGAGGGGCTGCCCTACTTCGTCGTCGAGTACCTGAACGCCCTGGCCGGCCGGCCCGACAACTGGACGATGCCGCCCTCGGTGCGCGACCTGCTGGCCGGGCGGCTGGCCCTGGCCGACCCGGCCGAGTTGCAACTGCTCCAGACGGCGGCAGTCATCGGCGGCTCGTTCGACTACGCCAGCCTGTTGGAAGCCAGCGGGCGCAGCGAGGAGGAGGTGGTCAGCGGGCTGGAGCGGCTGCTGGAGCGCGGCCTCATCCGCGAGGCCAACCACACGCCCCGTGGCGACTGGGACGAGCCGCGCTACGACTTCAGCCACCAGCAGTTGCGCGCGCTGGTCTACGACGAAACGAATCTGGCGCGGCGGCGGCTACTCCACCGGCGCGTCGCCGCCGCGCTGCAAACCCCGACGCGCGGCGCGAAGGACAGCGCCGCCAGCCTCATCGCCTACCACTACCGGCGGGGCGGCCACGACGCGGCGGCGGCCGACTTCTACCGCCGCGCCGGCGACTATGCCCGCGCCCTCTATGCCCACCGCGAGGCGCTGGAGCACTATCAAACGGCGCTGGCGCTGGGCCACCCGGCCACCGCTACGCTCTACGAAGCCCAGGGCGACCTGCGCACCCTGATGGGCGAGTACAGCGCCGCTCTGCGCGCCTATGAGTCAGCCGCGGCTCAGGCCGAGCCGGCCGCGCTGGGCCGCCTGGAGCACAAGCTGGGGCAGTTGCACGAGCGGCGCGGCCAATGGGAACTGGCCGACAGCCACTTCTGCGCCGCGCTCGACCAGTACCGGACGGCCGACGCGGCGACCGAACTGGCCCGGCTGACCGGCGACCGCAGCCGCGTCGCCTATCGCGGCGGCGACCTGGCCCGCGCCCGCGAACTGGCCCAGGAGGCGCTGGCCCTGGCCCAAAGCGCCGGCGACGCCGAAGCCGAGGCGCAGGGTCACAACGCGCTGGGCATCCTGGCCCGGCAGGAGGGGGAGTACGCCGCCGCTCAGACCCACCTGGCGCGCAGTCTGGCTTTGGCCGAAGCGGCCGGCACGCCCTCGGCCCGCGTCGCCGCGCTCAACAACCTGGCCCGCCTGCGGGCGACGACAGGCGACATCGACGCCGCGCTGGGGCTGCTGGAGCAGGCCCTGGCGCTTGGCGTGCAGCAGGGCGACCGCCACCACGAGGCGGCGCTCTACAACCATCGCGCTGACCTGCTGCACCGCGCCGGCCGCGAGGAGGAGGCGATGGCCAGCCTGAAGGCGGCCGTCACCATCTATGCCGAGATCGGCCTTGAAGCGGGCGATTGGCAGCCGGAGGTGTGGAAGCTGACGGAGTGGTAGTTGGTGGGGAAGTATTCAGTAGGTCAGTAGGTCAGTAGGTCAGTGACGAACTGACCTACTGACCTACTGACTCACTACTCTCCCGTCTGTTCAATGACGAGCGGCGCGCCGTTGCGATCCGTCGTCGTGCTCAACACATAGCCGCCATAGGTGCAATCCCCCTGGACGACCTCGCGCACCTTGCCCTCGACGGTCAGGTTGTGGGTGGTGTTGGGCAGCAGGTCGATGGTGATGACCTTGGGGAAGGTGTCGAAGGGGGCGGTGAACGTGCCCGATTCGGTGGTGACGGTGATCGTCTCGCCATTGCCCAGATCGACGGTGATGGCCTGGGTCAACTGGTCGGTCGGCGACGTGACCGGCTCGACGGTGAAGAACTCCGGCGTGGCCTGGGGGCACTCACTGACAGGCGTCTCGCCCGCGCCGGCCGTCGGTTCCACGTCCACACTGCCGCCATCGCGCGCGAACAGCCACCAGCCCAGCAGCCCGATGATCAAAACTGCTCCGATCAGGATAAGTAGACGCACAGCCGTATTGTTCATTTCGCTCCCCTCTTACCACGTCACCGTGTTCGGATCGACGATGTACTTCCACCAGTTGTAGGCGATGCCGTCGGCCGCGCCCTCGACGTGGGGCAGCAGGTTGAACCACCACTTGTGGTGCAGCCGGATGTCGCCGTTGCCCCAGTCGTTGCAGTCCACCGTCTGCGCCTCGCCGCGCAGATCGGGGAAGTTCTGCCACGTCCGCCAGCGGCTCGACACCTTGCGCTTGTTGCCCCAATCGTAGTCGCGCTCGCTATTGGGCGCGTAGTGCATCCAGCCGACTTCGGCCTGGCCGGGGTTCTTGAACTCGTGGCGGATGAAGCGCTCCCAGAGGTTGTCATCGCCGCGCTTGTTGCGGAAGGCGTGCTTCATGATCGACTCGGCGCGGTGGCCAAAGTTTTCCAGCATCTCGCCCACGCCGCGCTGGTAGTTGAAGCCCATGATGACGAAGCGGCGGCCGGCGTGGGCCGTCTGGGTCAGCGGCGGCGCGTTGCACCAGAACGCCCCCGGCCCGGCCATGATCGACTCGTAGTAGCCGGCATAGGGGAAGGCGAACAGCCAGAACTCATCGACCTTGTCGGCGTCGACCTTCTGGATCATGTCGAACTCGTCGAGCAGGGCGTCGTAATCGACCGCGTCGGGCTGGTGGAACCCCTGTCGTGTGCGCCAGGCATTCACGAAGTCGTCGGCCTTGTAGGTGAAGCCGTCGGCCTTGCGCGGAAAGCGGTTGACGGTGCGGGTTTCGACCACTTTATAGGTGACGTAGCCGCGGCTGCACTCGTGCAGATCGTCGATGTAGCCCTGCACCAGCGGGGCCGGGTCATTCCAGCCCAGCACCTTGTTCAGCCGCTCGTTGCCGGCGCTGGGCACGCGCGGGTTGTGGACGATGAGCGACACGCGCCGCGTAATCGGCTGCGGCGCGCCGCCGGCCGGCTGATCCGGCTCCTGTTGGGCCAGCCCCTTCAAACTGTCTTCGATCAGGTCGCCGATGCTATCCAGCAGACCGCCTCGCTTCTTTTTGGTCATGTGCTCTCTCCTATGTTCGCCGGCAGGACACATTTCAGATTGTAGGCCGTTGAGCGCGCTTTCGTCAATCGACTGCGCCAAGCAAAACAAGAGCGCGAGACCATGCTCGCGCTCTTGTTACTTACTTATGGCCGCCGGCCGGAACCGACGACCACCGCCAGACATAGGTTAGCCCATGTCGCGCACGGCGTCCTTCACATTCTCCCAACCGTAGCGCACGGCGTCCTTAAACTCTTCCCACGGCCCGCTGTTGCGGCTCTCCCAGTCGCGGCGGACGTCCGTCTCGATGCTGTTCCAGTCGCGGCCGTGGAAGCGCGTCTCGCCGGCCAGCCCTGCGCCATAGGTATAGGCGGGCTGATAGCGGCTGAAGGCGTAACCGCGATTGCCATAGGTCTGGTCGAAGTGGCTGCGGAAGCGCGTGTCGGAGTCGCTACCGCCGTTGCCCATCTGCTCCACGTCCACCCGCGTGCGGCGGATCGTGTCGGAGACGGTCTCGGTATGGGTGTCGACCTTCTTGCCGACGACCACTTCCTCGACCACGCGGGCCTGCTTGTCGGCGACGACCTGCTCGGCCCGCTCGCGGACTTCATAGGTGCGCTCCTGGAAGGCGTCGACGGTCGCCGGGTCTACGGCGCGATCAACCGGACGGCGCTCGACGTAGACGTTCTCCTCGCGCAACTCCACGCTCTCCTGCACCGGCTTCTCTTCCAGGTAGCTGTGAACGCGCACGCCACCCTTCTCTACCTCGCGCTTGCCAACGCGCAGTTCCTCTTCGACGATGGGAATCGCCGCTTCGTTCTCCACGTGGCGCGTGTCGGTGCGCGTGCCGGTCGTCATCGGCGTCGTCGTCGCGCGGGTGGTGGTCGTGTCAGCATAAGTGTCGGCACTCATACCCGTCCAGCCCTCGGAACGCCACGTGCTGGAGCGCTCGCGCACGTCCACCGGGCCGTAATGGTTCATGATGCGCAACGCCTCATTAACCATGTTCTCGTCCGACTTCACGGCGACGAGCGTGCCGCCGCGGCGAACGCCCTCGGTGTAGAACTCGGCCTCTTCCTCGGGCACGCCCCAGTTGACCAGCGCGCCGGCCAGCCCACCGACGGCCGCGCCGATGCCCGCGCCGGTCAGACCGGCCACAATCGGCCCGGCGGCGATGACTGGGCCAATGCCCGGAATGGCCAGCGCGCCCAAACCCAACAGCAGCCCACCCAGGCCGCCCAGCGCGCCACCGACCAAAGCCCCGCCGGCCGCGCCTTCGGCCATCGCCTCGCCGTCGCCGCCGGTCGCGCCGGTGGTGCCGGTCGCGCCAGTCACGCTATTATTGGCAACCAAACTAATGTTGCCGCGCTCGAAGCCGGCATTGGCCAGCTCTTCAACGACCCGGCGGGCCGTCGTAATGTCATCATACAAACCAACAATCGTTTTCATTTTACTTTCTCCTTACTGTACCTGGCTCTCGTTCGGAGCAATGGCGTCCGGGCCATCCACCCGCTCGACCTGCGCCGCCTCCGTACGGAGGGTGACGGTCTGCGGCCGGCGCACCTCGACGCGTGTCTTCGTTAGGCGGACTTCCTCGACCAGCATCAACTGCTTACGGACCAGCAACACTTCCTTCATCACGGGGATGACGGTCGTGTCGCCCTCGACACGCGGCCGAACCGGTTTGTCAATCGGTTGATTGATCGCCACCCGTTCAACGGTCACGTGGTCTTCGGCCAACGGCTCATCGACCACCACTTCGCGCTCGCCCACCGTCACGTGGACGCGCACTGCGCCACGGTCCAACGTCCGTTTGCTCAGCGCCAGCGACTCTTCGACAACGGGGACAACCAGCGCATCCTCGCCCGCCACCATCTCGTGTCGCGCTAACGCCTTAAAGCTGGTGGGCAATGAGAAGTAGCTTTGTCCCAACGTGGTCAGCACGTCGGTCGGCACAATAAAGGTTTGACCCTCGTGTTCGACCTCATACGTCCGACTCTGTGGATCGTGGGCGCTGATGACACCCCGCTCGCCGTCCTGGTCAATAACGACCGCCTGCGAACTCAACACTGTTTGCTCCTCTACGAGTTGGACTGCGCCGACGCTACCCAATGTAGCCCTGGCCAATCCGCTTCAATTCATAACTCCTATCTTAACCGGCCGGCCGGCGCGTTGCCCCTGCGTCCGGTATAGAAATGAAGCACAGTTTGCGCATAAATCGGCACTGAGAACAGTACTCTGCGGCTCTGTACCTCGGATATAGGCCGACTCTGTACCCTGGCGCGCCGTCTCTCTGGGCCAAGGTAGAAGCACGGGAAACTGCTCTGACCGTTGCCAAACACGCTGATTCCGCTATGCTCCTACGGTAGACGGTTAGCCGGCTCGTCGCGCAACGACCCGCCGGCACGCCAATCCACTTGCCCGCGCCATCGCCGGCGTAACCAGCCATCATGAACCCCCTGCGCTCCCTCTACCTGCTCGATCCCGACGTCATCTTTCTCAACCACGGCTCCTTCGGCGCGACGCCGCGGCCGGTCTTCGAGGCCTATCAGGCGTGGCAGCGCCGGCTGGAGTGGCAGCCGGTGCGCTTTCTGGGCACGGAACTGGCCGGCCACCTGGCCGAGGCGCGGCGGGTGCTGGGCGACACTCTGCGCGCCGACGCCGCCGACCTGGTCTACATCCCCAACGCCACCTTCGGCGTCAACGTCGTCGCCCGCTCGCTGCGCCTGGGCGCGGGCGATGAGGTGCTGACCACCGACCACGAGTATGGCGCGTGCGACCGGGTGTGGCGCTACCTCAGCCGCGAGCGCGGCTTCACCCTGCGGCATCAGCCCGTGCCCCTGCCGCTGACCGGCGACGATGATCTCGTGGCGCAGTTCTGGCAGGGCGTCACGCCGCGCACGCGGGTCATCTTCCTGAGCCACCTCACCTCGCCCACGGCCGTGCGTCTGCCAATAGCCGCGATCTGCGCCCGCGCCCGCGCCGCCGGCATCCTGACCCTCATCGACGGCGCCCACGCCCCCGGCCAGATCGACCTCGACCTGCCGGCCATTGGCGCCGACTTCTACACCGGCAACTGCCACAAGTGGCTGAGCAGCCCCAAGGGCGCGGCCTTCCTCTACGCCCGGCGCGAGGCTCAGGAGCTGATCGAGCCGCTGGTCGTCGGCTGGGGCTGGGCGGCCGAGCCAGAGATGTCCTACGGTTCGCGCTTCCTGGACTATCTGCAATGGCTGGGAACCATCGACTACTCGGCCTACCTGAGCGTCCCGGCGGCCATCCGCTTCCAGGCCGAGCACGATTGGCCGGCCGTGCGACAGACGTGTCACCAACTGCTCGGTGAGGCGCTGGATGGCATTGCCGCGCTGACCGGCCGGCCGTCGGTCTACCCCGACCACAGCTTCTATCATCAGATGGGCGTGGCCGCCCTGCCCGCGGCGACCGACATCGTAGCCCTGAAGCGGCGGCTGCTCGACGACTACCGCGTCGAAATCCCCTGCACGCGCTGGAACGACCGGCCGTTTATTCGGGTGTCCATTCAGGCTTACAACACGGCCGAAGACGTGGCGGCGTTGATTGAGGCGCTGCGGGTGTTATTGCGGGAGGAGTAGGTCAGTATTCAGTGGGTCAGTATTCAGTAGGTCAGTGGCTCAGTGGTCGTTAGTCTGCGGAGGGCGCATCCTTAGATGCGCCGCGCCCGCCCTCTCCCCAACCCTCTCCCACAGGGCGAGGGAGCGCCGCCGGCCCTCTCCCCAACCCTCTCCCACAGGGCGAGGGAGCGCCGCCCACTACAACTTCACAACACTCCCCCACTGATATTGGGCACATTGACCGCTTGACAGCCGCCGCCCCTTTCGGCTATAGTTCCCGCCAACAACTGCATACTGTCACTTTTATCCAGAGAGGTGGAGGGACCGGCCCGAAGAAACCTCGGCAACCCGGACCGGACGGCAGGGATCCGTCCGATCGGCAGGGTGCCAATTCCGGCAGACGATTCTGGAAGATGAGAGCGACAGGGATCGGCCCGCGCAATCCCGCCACGCGACATACCCGGAATACCTGCCTAAGTCGGACCCTCTGGCCTCAATAGATGCCGGGGTCTTTTTGATCCTCAAGGAGAAAAATACGCATGACGACCAACGAACGGACTTTCGGGTTCAACACGCGCCAGTTGCACGCCGGGCAGACGCCCGACCCCACGACCGGCAGCCGGGCCGTGCCCATCTATCAGACGACCAGCTACCAGTTCCAGAACACCGAACACGCGGCCAATCTGTTCGCGCTGAAGGAGTTCGGCAACATCTACACGCGCATCATGAACCCGACGACCGACGTGCTGGAGCAGCGGCTGGCCAGCCTGGAGGGCGGCGTCGGCGCGTTGGCGGCCAGCAGCGGCCACGCGGCGCAGACGATGGCCATCCTGACCATCTGCGAGGCGGGCGACCACATCGTCAGCAGCAGCCGGCTCTATGGCGGCACGTATAACCAGTTCAACTACACCTTCCCCCGCCTGGGCATCGACGTGACCTTCGTCGATCCCTCCAACCCGGACGGGTTCGCCGAGGCTATCCGGCCCAACACCAAGCTCATCTACGGCGAGACGCTGGGCAACCCCGACATCAGCGTCTTCCCGTTCGAGGAAGTGTCGGCCATCGCCCGCGACCACGGCCTGCCGCTGGTGATCGACAACACCTTCGCCACGCCCTACCTGTGCCGGCCGTTCGAGTGGGGGGCCAACATCGTCGTCCACAGCACGACCAAGTTCATCGGCGGCCACGGCACGTCCATCGGCGGCGTCATCATCGACGCCGGTAACTTCGACTGGCGCAGCGGCCGTTTCGCCAACTTCACCACGCCCGACCCGTCCTACCACGGCCTGGTCTACGCCGACCTGGGCGCGCCGGCCTTCATCCTCAAGGCCCGCGTCCAAGTCCTGCGCGACCTGGGCGCGTGCCAGGCGCCGATCAATAGCTGGCTGACCATCCAGGGCATCGAGACGCTCAGCCTGCGCATGGACCGCCACGTGGCCAACGCCCAGCGCGTGGCCGAGTTCCTGGAGAACCACCCGCAAGTGACCTGGGTCTGCTATCCCGGCCTGAGCAGCCACGGCGACCACGAGCGGGCCAAGAAGATTCTGCCCAAGGGGCCGGGGGCCATCCTCGGCTTCGGCATCCAGGGCGGGCGCGAAGCCGGGCAGGCGTTCATCGACAAGCTCCAGTTGTTCAGCCACCTGGCCAACGTCGGCGACGCCCGCAGCCTGGCCATCCACCCGGCCAGCACGACCCACAGCCAGCTCAGCGGCGAGGAGATGCTGACCGCCGGCGTCACCCCCGACTTCGTCCGCCTCAGCGTCGGGCTGGAAGACATCGAGGATATTCTCTGGGATTTGGAGCAGGCGCTCGGTTAAGAAGTCGTGGCGAGTGGCGGGTGGCGAGTGGCGAGTCGTTCGCCACCCGCCACCCGCCACTCGCCATCCGCCATCATGTCACACAACATCGATCTCGTAAGCCCTTGTTCTTTCACCTTTGCCCAGGACGAACCGTTCCAACTGGAGAGCGGCGCGACGCTGGGGCCGGTGACGCTGGCCTACGAGACCTACGGCCGCCTGAACGCCGACCGCAGCAACGCCATCCTCATCCTCCACGCCCTGAGCGGCAGCGCCCACGCCGCCGGCCGCCACGCCCCCGACGACCCCCACCCCGGCTGGTGGGACGACTGCATCGGCCCCGGCAAGGCGTTCGACACCGACCGCTACTACGTCATCTGTAGCAACGTGCTGGGCAGTTGCTACGGCAGCAGCGGCCCGGCCAGCATCGACCCGGCCGGCGGCGCGCCCTATGGCCTTAGCTTCCCCGTCGTCACCGTCGGCGACATGGTGCGAGCGCAAACCCACCTGCTCGACCATCTGGGCATCGAACGGCTGCTGTGCGCCGCCGGCGGCTCGATGGGCGGGATGCAGGTGCTGGAGTGGGCCGCCCACCACCCCCACCGCCTGCGCGCCGCCATCCCGCTGGCGACAACGGCCCGCCACAGCCCCATGCTGATCGCCTTCAGCGAGGTCGGCCGCCAGGCCATCTACGCCGACCCGGCCTGGAACAACGGCGAGTACTACGCCAACGGCAAGCGGCCCGACGCCGGGCTGGCCGTGGCCCGCATGGTCGGCCACATCACCTACCTGAGCGACGCCTCCATGCAGCAGAAGTTCGGCCGCCGCCTGCAAACGCGCGAGCAGTACGGCTACGAGTTCCAGACCGAGTTCGCCGTCGAGAGCTACCTGAAGTACAACGGCAACGCCTTCACCCGCCGCTTCGACGCCAACAGCTACCTCTACGTCACCAAGGCGATGGACTACTTCGACCTGAGCCAGCCGACCGGCTCGCTGGCCGCCGCCTTTGTCGAGGCCGCGGCGGTCAAGTTCCTGGTGGTCAGCTTCACCAGCGATTGGCTCTACCCGTCGTACCACAGCAAGGAACTGGTGCGCGCCCTCCACGCCGTGGGGGCCGACGTGACCTATCTCGACATCGAAAGCACCTGGGGCCACGACGCCTTCCTGCTCGAAGTGGACACCATGACCCGCCTGCTGGCCGGCTTCCTTGACCGGCTTTCGGAAGAGGAACAGATCGCCATGCCGTAAGTCGGTAAGCCACTATGTCCCCCCTCCGCCCCGACCTCCACGCCATCGCCGGCCTCGTCCCCCAGGGGGCCACCGCGCTCGATCTGGGCTGCGGCGACGGGGCCTTGCTCGACTACCTGAGACGCGAGAAGAGTGTGCGCGGCCGGGGCATCGAACTGAGCGAGGCGGGCGTGCTGGCCTGCGTGCGGCGCGGCCTCAGCGTGCGCCAGGGGAGCTTGCAAGAGGGGCTGGCCGACTACCCCGACGGCAGCTTCGACTGCGTCATCCTGGCCCAGACGTTGCAGTACCTCGATGATCCGACGTGGGTGCTGGGCGAGATGCTGCGCGTCGGCCGCCGGGCCATCGTCAGCTTCCCCAACTGGGGCTACTGGCGCTGCCGGCTGGAGCTGCTGGCCCGCGGCCGCATCCCCGCCGCGCCCGACCTGCCGCAGCCGTGGCACGACATCCCCCGCTGGCAAGCGTTGACCGCGGCCGACTTCGCCGACTTCTGCCGCCGGCAAGGCATGGCCGTCGGGCAGGCGATCTACCTGGCTGGCGCGCGCCGCGTTGGCGTGTGGCCGAATCTGAGGGCGAAGACGGCCGTCTTCGCCCTCCAAAGATGAAGAGGAATGATCCGCAGATTGAGCGGATTACCCTTCTTACCTTCTAAACAGCCGCCAGCGCAGCCCCCGCCGGTTCAGATAGGTGATCGTCTCGCCGAAGCGCGCCGGGTGCAGGGCGAACAGGTGCTGCGTCGCGTCCAGGTCGGTCACCTCCGGCGCGGAGAAACGATCCATGAAGAAGCGACCGGCCGGTGGCCAATGCCACCAGCCCAACAAGAACAGCGACAAGCGCCGGACCAGCTTGACCGGCAAGGGCAACAGAATGCGCTGCCGGCCGGAGATGGCCAGGATGGCGCGGACGATGTCGCGGTAGCTGAGCCGCTCCGCCCCGGCCACGGCCACCGTCCGGCCGACCAAATCCGGCCGGTCGAGCGCGCTCACCAGGCAGTAGGCGTAATCCTCCACCCATAACGGCTGCAGCGGCGTCTTGCCACCGCCGGGCAGCCAGACCACCGGCCAACTCCAGATGGCCAGGCTGAGGATAAGCTCGCTGAAGCGATCGTCGCGGCCGAACAGCGTCGCCGTGCGCACAATGGTGTAGGGGATGCCGCCACGCGCCACCAGCCGCTCGACCTCCCCTTTAGCCCGGAGCAAGGGGTGAATGGCGTGCGGGTCGGCGTTCAGCCGGCTGGGCACGATGAGCCGCCCCACCCCCGCCCGCCGCGCCTCCTCGATGAGCCGCTGCGTGCCCGTCACATCCACGACTTGCAGCAGCCGCCGGTTGCCGCGCGCCTCGGCCCCGGCCAGGTGGATGACCGTCGTCACCCCCTCCAACTCGGCGCGCAGCGTCTCCGCGTCGCTCAACCGGCCGGTATAGGCGCGCCACGGCCGGCCGGCATGGTCGAGCACGCGGGTCAGGGAGCGGCCGATGAAGCCCGAAGCGCCGGTGACGAGGATCATGCCGCAATTGTACCGGGGCCGCCGCCCGCTGCTATAATGGCGGCGATGAATCCACCACTGAGGGACGCGACCGGCCCGGCGCGGCCGTTGCGCGTCTGCTACTTTGGCACCTATCGCGCCGGCTACACGCGCAACCAGATCATCCTCAAGGGGCTGCAAGCCCAGCCGGACGTGGCCGTCCACGTCTGCCACGCGCCGCTGTGGCACGGCATCGAGGATCGCGTGCAGCAGGCCAGCGGCGGCTGGCGCAACCCGCGCTTCTGGGGGCGCGTCGCCGCCGCCTACCGCCGCCTCATTCGCGCCCACGCCGCCGCGCCCGACTACGACGTGATGCTCATCGGCTACCCCGGCCAGTTCGACGCCTACCTCGGCCGCCGTCTGGCCCACGGCCGCGGCAAGCCCGTGGCCCTCGACATCCTCATGTCGCTGCATCTGGTGGCCGAGGAGCGTGGCCTCGTCGCCGCCCACCCGGCCACCGGCGCCCTGCTCTTCCGGCTGGAGCGCGGCGGCCTGCGCCGGCCCGACCTGCTCATCGCCGAGAACGCCGAGTATGGCGGCTACATCGCCGACAAGTACGGCCTGCCGCGCGAGCGCTTTCGCTACGTGCCCCACGGCGCGGACGAGAGCGTCTTCCACCCCCGCCCGTTGCGCCCGCCCGACGACCACTTTCGCGTCACCTACCACGGCGGCTACCTGCCGTCGCACGGTATGGACGCCATCCTGGGCGCGGCGGCCCTGCTGCGCGAGCGGCCCGACGTCTGCTTCCACTTCTACGGCAGCGGACCAGAGAAGGAACGCATCGTGCGGCAGGCGGTCGAATTGGCCCTGCCCAACGTCACCTTCCACGGCTTCGTCAGCCAGGACGAGTTGCTCGACGGGCTGGCCACGGCCCACGTCTGCCTGGGCGTCTTCGGCACGACGCGCCAGGCCAACTTCACCGTGCAGAATAAGGTCTGGGAAGGGCTGGCGATGGGCCGGCCGGTCATCAGCGGCGACTCGCCGACCATCCGCGCCGCGCTGGCCGACCGGCGCGAAATCTACCTCATCGAACGCAACAGCCCGGCAGCGCTGGCCGCGGGGCTGAGCGAGTTACAAGCCAACCCGGCGCTGCGCGAAGCTATCGCCGCCGCCGGCCACGCCCGCTACCGCGCCGAACACACCGTTGCCGCCCTCGGCCGCCAGATGGCGATGGCGCTGCGGGCGGTTGCCACGCCGCCATCAGGATAACTATGGTCAACGTCAAACAGTCAGCCGGCGCGCCGCGCCACGTCATCGCCTGGCCGCGCGTTCTGATGGCCCTGTCACTCGGCTTAGGGGTGGTGATTCGCCTGCGGCAGTTCGCCGCCGGCCGCTCGCTGTGGGTGGATGAGGCCGCGCTGGGCCTCAACATCATCCAACGCAGCGCCGCCGAACTACTGCGCCCGCTCGACTATCTGCAAGGCGCGCCCATCGGCTATCTGTGGCTGGTGCGGCTGGCCGTCGTCCTCGGCGGGCCGAGCGAGCGGATGCTGCGCGCCGTGTCGCTGCTGGCCGGGGTGGCCGCGCTGCTGCTGTTCGCCCTGCTGGCCCGCCGCCTGCTCGATGAATGGCCGGCGGCGCTGGCCATCGCCATCCTGGCCTTCGCGCCGCCGCTCATCTCCTACAGCAATGAGCTAAAGCAGTACAGTCTCGACGTACTGGTGGCGGTGGTGGCGCTGGCGCTCTTCTTCTATCTGCGCCGGCCGCTGACGGCGGCGCGCGTCGCGGCCGGCGCGCTGGCCGGCACGGTGCTCATCTGGCTGGCCCACCCCGCCCTGTTCATGCTGGCCGCCGTTGGGCTGGTGGCCTTCGTGGGGGCGGGGGCCGGCGGGGGCGCTGGCGGTCGTCGGGCTGGTCTGGGGGGCTTCCGTCGTTGCCCTGGCCCTCCTGTCGCTTACGACGCTGACCAGCGAGGCCGCGCTACTCGACTTCTGGAGCAGCGGCTTCGTGCCCGCGCCGCTGCCTTTGGTGGAGTTTGCCCGCTGGTGGTGGTTCAAGCTCAACGATCTGACGACCTTCACCCTGCAACTGTCGGCCGTGGCCCTGGTGGCCGCCGCCGCCGGCATCGTGTCCCTGGCGCGCCGCGACCGCGGGCTGGTGGCGGTGCTGCTGCTGCCCATTGGCCTGACGTTTCTGGCCGCGGCGCTGCGCCTCTACCCGTTTGCCGACCGGCTGCTGCTCTTCACCACGCCGCTCGTGGCCTTGCTGGTGGCCGAGGGCACGGCCGATCTCTATCGCCGCCTGCGTCCGTTGGGGCGGCTGCCGGCCTACGCCCTGGTGGTCGTCCTGCTGGCCTCGCCGCTGCTCCAGGCGGCCGATCTGCTGCGCGCGCCGCAATACAAAGAGGAGTTGCGCCCGGCGCTGGCCCGCGTGGCCGACGCCTGGCAAGAAGGCGACCGCCTCGTCGTCTACTACGGCTCCTCCCTGCCCTTCAAGTACTACCGCACGCGCCACGCCTTCGCCGACGAGGACATCATCATCCTGGAGCGGTCGCGCGAAGACTGGATGCCCTACTTCCAGGCTATGGACGAGTTGGTGGCCGAAGGGGGGCGCGTCTGGCTGCTCTTCTCCCACGTCTATCACGAAGGCGGGGCCAGCGAAGAGGCGCTGCTGATCAACTTCCTCTATGAGCAGGGCTTCGGCGCGGCCGAGATCATCCAGGAACCGGGTGCGTCGGCCTATCTGTTCGTCCTGCCCTGAGCCGCGGCCGGGAGCCTACTTCTTTTCCGCGTTGCGCCCGCGGAACAGCAGCCGGATGGGCGTGCCCGTGAAGGGGAACTTCTCGCGGATGCGGTTCTCGATGTAGCGCTCGTAGCCGAAGTGGATCATCTCCGGCCGGTTGACGAAGAAGACGAACGTCGGCGGCTTGACGGCCACCTGCGTGGCGTAATAGAACTTCAGTTGCGTGCCCGCCTTGGTCGGCGGCGGGTGGTTGGCGATGATGTCGCGCAGCAGGTCGTTGAGTTCCCCCGTGCCCACGCGCTGTTGCCGCGCCGCCTGCACCTCCAGCACGGTCGGGAAGATCTTGTTCAGCCGCTGCCCCGTCTCGGCCGAGATGAACAGCAGCGGCGCGTAGCTCAGGAAGGCCAGCTCGCCGCGCACCGTCTTCTCATAGGTGGGCATGGTGTAGGCGTCCTTCTCCACGATGTCCCACTTGTTGACCAGAACGATGACGCCGACGTTCTCATCGGTCAGCATTCCGCCGATGTGGGCGTCTTGCGCCGTGACCCCCTCTTCGCCGTCAATCAGCAGCAAAGCCACGTCGGCCCGCCGCAGCGTCTTCAGCGCCCGCAAGACGCTGTACTTCTCCACGCCGGGATCGATCTTGCCCCGCCGCCGGATGCCGGCCGTGTCGATCAGCGTAAACTCCTGGCCGTGCCAGCGCAGCTTCTCGTCAATGGCGTCGCGCGTCGTCCCGGCGATGGGGCTGACGATGACCCGCTCCTCGCCGACCAGCCTGTTCAGCAGCGTCGACTTGCCCACGTTCGGCCGCCCCAGGATGGCGATGCGGGTCGACTCATCCTCGACCTCCTCGGCCGGGTCGAAGGGCGGCATGGCCGATACGATGGCGTCGAGCAGATCGCCCGTGCCGGAGCCGTGCAGGCCAGAGATAGCGATGACTTCGCCCAGGCCCAGTTCGTAGAACTCGTAGGCCGTGTCCCACAACTTCGATGACTCCAGCTTGTTGGCGGCGACGATGACCGGTTTTTTCGTCTGGCGCAGAATGTCGGCCACTTCGCGGTCGGCGGCGGTGATGCCCGACTGCCCGTCCACGACCTGGACGATCACGTCGGCATCCTCCATAGCCACCGCCGCTTGCTGCCGGATCAGGGGCAGGAACTGCTCCGAATCCTCCGACAGCGGCGCGGTGGCCCGCCCCTCAGTGATCTCGATGCCGCCGGTGTCGACGACGGTAAAGAGCGCGCCGCCCCACTCGGCATCGGCATAGAGCCGGTCGCGCGTCGTGCCGGCCACGTCGGAAACGACCGCCAGCCGGCGGCCAATGATGCGGTTGAACAGCGTCGACTTGCCCACGTTGGGGCGACCGACCAGGGCCACCAGCGCCTTTCGACTCATTGCGATTCTTGTCTCCTGAGGCAGATGGACGGCAGCGCCGCGTCGAGCGCGCCGGCCGATTGAGTGCAGAACGCCGGGCGGCTGATCGCCTGACGGGTGGGGGTGGCCAGGCCAACCGCGGCGGCGGTGGTGACCGCGCCTCCGGTTGGCGTGGCCGTGGCCCGCGCCTCTTCCGGGGCGATGGTGACGGACACGGCCGACGGCTGGATGGAGCGAATCTCGATGCCGCGGTCGGGCACGATCACGTCCGGCTCGATGGAGTACGTCCCCGCCCCCAGGCCGAACAGGTCGAGGATGACCCGCACGTCGCTCTCGGCCAGGGTGTCGAGCACCGGCAGCGGCCCGAAGATGACCACGCGCACCTGCGCCGGCTCCACGGTGGCCATGAAGCCGCTGCGCAGCCCGCGCCGCTCCGGCACGCGGATGAAGGTGCTGGTCGTCAGGATCGGCTCGATCTCGATGGTGACAGTCACGATCTGCTCCGGGTCGACGGTGACGCCCTCGGCCAGGTCGAGCACAGCCGCCTGCTCCCACGTCTGCGTCAGGCCGTTGATGTCGATCGGCTCCGTCCGTACGCTCGACAGCAGGTTTACCAGCGCCGGGCGACCCTCTACCAACACGCTGGGCGGGTTGGCGGTGACGCTGAGCAGGCGATAGCCGGGGGCCGGCTCGCCGGTCCAGACGACCGTCACCAGCTTGTCGGCGAAACCGGCCGCTTCCTCGACCGGAACCGTCACCGTCACCTCATCGCGGCTCAGGGTCAGGCCGGTGACGCTGGCCACGCGGCCGGAGCGATCATAGAAGATGGGCTGCGACGTTTCGACCAGCGTCTCGGCCGTGCTGTTGAGGAAGACCGTCACCAGGGCGAAGTCGAGTTCGCTGACGAGGCTTTCCGGCCCGGAGACACGGATGGTGGGCGGATCGAGCAGCGGCTCGCCCTGGTTGTGGCCGCGGGCAACCGCGCCGCGCAGGTCCAACTCCACCGGCACGTCGCGCGTCACCTGCTGCTCCAGCAGCACGTCGATCGCTTCCGGCGTGATGAAGGAGATGGTCGCGCCCGGCCGGCTGCCGGTGACAACGATCTCGACCGACACCGTCTCGCCCGACGGCACGTCGCTCAGGTCGGCCGTGGCCGCGAAATCCTCCGGCGTCAGCGCCTGTAAGACGGAGTCCGGCCCCTCCAGACGAATCTGCACCTGTTGGCGCGGGTCGGCGTCGACCATCACCGCTCCAGACGGCAAGCCGACGAACTCCAGCGGCACCTCCAGGAAGCGCGTCTGCACCGGGTCTTGGGCCTGCGAGGCGTTGGTCCAGATGGCAATGGCCAGGACGAGCGCCAGCAGAAAGGAGCCGATGGTGGTCAGAATGTCACCCGCGCGGTTCACGTGACTCCCTCCCCAGAATGGGTTGGCGCGGGCCGGTCAGCAGGGCGTGGAGGATGCTATCCAGCCGGGCGATCTCCTGGCGGCGTAGGATGCGGCCGTTGTGGGCGATGGACACCTGGCCCGTCTCCTCTGACACGACCACGGCCACGGCATCGCTGACCTCGCTAATGCCCAGCGCGGCGCGGTGGCGCAGCCCCATCTGCCGGTCGGACAGGCTGCTGGTGGACAGGGGCAGCACGCAGGCGGCGGCCGCCAGCCGGTCGCCGCGGACGATGATCGCGCCGTCGTGCAGTTCGGTGTGCTTGTTGAAGATGGTCAGGAACAGCTCCGGCGAGGGCGTGGCGTCGAGCTTGACGCCGGTGTCGACGTACTCCTGTAGCCCCGTGTCCTGCTCAAAGACGACCAGCGCGCCGTGGCGGCGCTGCGAGAGGCGCAGCGCGGCATCCTTGAAGGTCATGACGACGGGGTTGATCTCGTCGCGGCGGAAGAAGCGCAGGTAGCGCCCGGCCAGCCCTAGCTGCTCCAGCGCCCGGCGCAACTCTGGCTGGAAGATGACCGGGATGGCCAGCAGCAACACGGGCAGCATGTTGTCCACTAGCCAGGTGAAGCCACGCAACTCGAAAATCTGGGCCAGAACGAAGATGATGGCCGTCAGCACCAGCAAGCCGCGCAACAACTGCACCGCGCGCGTGCCGCGGATGAGCATCAGCACGCCGAAGATGATCAGGGTGACGAGCAGAATGTCAATGACATCGACGATGCGGATGAGGGCCAGGCGTTCCAGTAATGTGTCGAAGAGTTCCAAGAGCGTGCTCGAACCGGACTAGTTGTCAGTTGTCGGTTGTCGGTTGTCAGTAGCAGAGGGTTGTTGATCGTTATTCGTTGATCACAATCTCAACTAACCACTGACAACTATCAACTGCCAACTATCAACTACCAACTAACGGGCGCAAGTATACCACAGCCGCCAACGGACGAAAGCGACGATTGCCCGGCGGCCGGGCGGCGGGTCAGCGGCGGCCGGCGCGCCAGGTGGCCTCGTCGCTGCGCCCCTGGCGGCGCAGAACGCGGGCCAACAGGGCGTAAGCCTCGTCCAGATAGAGCCAGGTGCCCAACCGCTGGGTGTCCTCGGCGGCGGCGATGACCCCGCGCAGCGTCGCCTCGGCCGCCTCAGCCCGATCGCGGGCCAGCAGCGCCTCGGCCAGCGCCAGCCGGCAGAGCAGGCGCAGGTAGCGGTTGCCGGTCGTCTCGGCCAGCGCCCCGGCCTCCTCCAGATGGGCCACGGCGGCCTCGGCCCGCCCGGCGCGACAGACGGCCAGCCCCAGCAGCCGCAACGCCTCGGCCGCGCCGTCCAGATCGCCCGCCGCCCGCCGCAGCGCCAGCGCCCGGCCCAGCGTCGTCTCGGCCGCGGCCACGTCGCCGCGCCGCAGCTGGGTCTCGCCCAGCCACGTCCACGCCTCGGCCGCCTCGTCGGGCGCGCCGCGCTCCTCGCGGGCAGCGGCCAGCGCGGCCAGTTCGGTCGTCGCCGCGTCGGCCTCCGCTTCGTCCAGGGCGGCGCGCAGGGCCAGGGCGCGGGCCAGTTCGCGCGGCGCGTCGAGCAGCCGGGCGCGCTCCACGGCCGCCGCTGCCGCCTGGCGCGCCTCGTCGGGCCGTGCCAGTTGCGCCGCCGCCTCGGCCCGCAGCCGCAGCGCCCGCGCCCACTCGATCTCTGCCCCACTCAGCCGCGCCAGTTGCTCGGCCCGCGCCGCGGCGGCCAGGGCGCTCTCGTGGTCGCCCAACTCGCGCAGCACGGCGGCCAGAGCGTATTCGGCCCGCGCCTGCCCCTGCAAGTTGCCGTCCAACTCAGCGATGCGCTGCATGGCGTGGTAGGTGTAGAGCGCCTCCACCAGCCGCCCGCGCAACTGCAACACCCGGCCCAGCCGCTCCTGTACGTTCAGCCGCAGGTCGAGGAACTGCGGCAACTCCTTCAGCAGTTCCAGCGCCTTGCGATAGGTGTCGATGGCGCTGCCCGGCTTATACTGCTCGGCCGCCCGCCGCGCGGCCAGTTCGTACAGTTGCGCCGCCTGGGCCGGCTGGCCGGCGCGCTCGTGGTGCTGGGCGATGGGCGCGGCGTACTCGGCCAGCCGCTCGCCGCTCTGCGCCTCCAGCCAGCGCGCGGCCTGCAAGTGGTAGCCCGGCCGGTCGCGCAGCAGGACGCTCTCGTAAGCCACTTCGCGCAGCACGGCGTGCTTGAACAGGTAGGCCTGGCTGCCGCCGAAGCCGGGCGACGGCGTGCGGTGGATCATGTCGCGCCGCTCCAGGGCTTGCAGCGCGGCGGCGATCTGTTCGGGCGCGAACGGGTTGCGCGCCGCGTCGTTGATCTGCTGCACGGCGCTGTCCCAAAACTCGTCGCCGACGACGGCCGCCTGCTGCAACGTCAGCCGTTCCAGCTCCGGCAGGCGGTCGAGGCGGGCCTGCAACACGCCGGTCAGCGTCGCCGGCACGCGCAACCGCGTCAGCTCGCGCGGCCGGAGCTGCCACTCCCCCTCGCCGGGGACGATGATGCCGTCCTCGATCAGCACGCGCACCAACTCCTCGACGTAGAACGGGTTGCCGGCCGCCGAACGGACGATCAGCTCCAGCAGCGCCGGGGGAATGTCGGGCAACTTGCGCAGGATTTGCAGCACCAGGGCGCGGCTGTCGGCCTCGGTCAGCGGGGCCAGCGGCAGCCGCGCCGGCGCGGCGCTCTCCGCGCCCCACTCCGGCCACCGCTCGAACAGCAGCGGGCGGGCCAGACAGATCATCAACACCGGCGCGCCGGTCGTCTGCGCCGACAGACGCTCCAGCAGGGCCAGCGAGTCGTCGTCGGCCCAGTGGATGTCCTCCAGGATGAACAGCGTCGCCGCCGCGCGCCGGGCGACGGCCACGAAGTAGGCCAGCAGCGCCTCGACCGCCCGCTCGCGCCGCGCCGCGCGTTCGGGCGCGCTGGCGTCGTCGTCGGGCGGGGTGGCCAGGCCGACCAGTTGGGCGATGAGCCGCGCCCGCTCGGCCATACCGCCGCGGTCGGCCCCCGGCCGCGCCCCACGCCCCCGCCCCAGCGCCGCCAGCGCGCCGGCCAGCTTGGCCTCGATCTGCCTGGCTCCATCCCCCTCTTCGATGCGGAAGTGATCGACAACCAGATCGCGCAGCAGGCCGTAGGGCACTTCCATGAGCCGCTGGTCGGTACGCCCCTGGAACAGCGCGGCCTTGATGGGAAAGCTTTCCAGCCAACGGCTGAACTCACCCACCAGGCGCGACTTGCCCACGCCGGCCTCGCCCACGACGGTGATCAACCGGCCGCGGCCGGTCTGGGCGGTGTCGCGCATGGCCGTCTGCAACACGGCCATCTCGGCATCGCGGCCGATCATCGGCACGCGCACTCCCTCCAGCCCGTCGCCGCCGGGGAAGAAGACGCGCGGCCGCGAACCGACGACGCGATAGGCGGTCACCGGCATCTGCCGCCCTTTGACGGCCACCGATCCCAGCGGCTCGACGCGGAAGAGGTGGCTCACCAGGCGGTAGGTGTCGTGGGCCACGTAGACGCCGCCCTCGGCCGCGGCCTCCTTCAGCCGGCTGGCGACGTTGACCGTGTCGCCGATGGCCGTCTGCCCGGCGTCGGAGCCGACCTGCCCCAGCGAGACCGGCCCGGTGTTGAGGCCGATGCGGATGACCAGGTCGCGCCGCTTATCCGGCGGCGTGGCGGCGCTGCTTAGCGTCGCCAGCGCCTCGCCGGCCAGTTCGCGCATGGCGATGGCGCAGCGCACGGCCCGCTCCGGGTCGTTCTCGCGCGCCGCGGGCACGCCGAAGATGCCCATGACCACGTCGCCCATGTGCTTATCGACGATGCCGCCGTGGGCGAAGATCGTCTCGTCCAGTTGCCGCCACAGCAGGTCGATCTGGCGCAGGCGTTCGGTGTTGTGGGTGGCTCCAGCCAGGCGGGTGAAGCCGTCGATGGCCGCGAAGAGGACGGTGACTTGCTTGCGCTGCTCCCCCGACCGGCGCGACGGGGCGGCCGTCGCGGTCGGCTCGGCCGGCAGCGCCGCCAGCCGCTCCTGGAGCACGCTGAGCACCGTCTCAGCCGCGTCGCCGAAGCGCGCGCGCTGGCCGGAGAACTGAGTGATAGCCTCGTGGAGTTGGTCGCGGGTCAACATCGGTGGCTCACGTTTCGGCCGGCGTGGGCAGGCGGGTGGCATGTTCCGGGCGGGCGGCCGGCGGCGGCTCGGCAGCGGCCAAATGGCGGGCGATCATCTGCTCGACGGGGAACCAGGCCTGGAAGCGGCCGTCGTTCTGATTGGCCAGCAGCCATTGGGCCACGCGGCGATGTTGCCCCGCTCGCGCCGCCGGCGGCAGGCTGTGGTAGGCCACCTCATAGCCCAACTCGCGCCGGAAGCGATAGGCTTGGGTTGCGCCGAAGCTGTAGGTCGTGTCGCGGACGATGAAGCGCCGCAACTCCAGCCCCAATAGCGCGCCCTCGATCTCCGCCTCGCTCAGATCGCCCAGCAGCGGCGCGCGCGTGTCCATCAGGGCCATGTCCCAGAACAACGGCCCTACGACGGCCGCCACCGGCAACACCGCCTGCTCGGCCGCCGACAGGGCCAGCAGCCGCGTCTCGATCAGCTTGACCAGACCGGCCGGCAGCCGCATCCGCTCCGCCTCAGCCATGTCCACGCCGCGCCGCTCGCCCACGGCGATGACCCCGCGCTCCATCAGCAGGCGAATGAACGCCTCGATGTAGAGCGGATTGCCGCCCGACTCGGCCACAATGAGGTCGAGCAGACGCATCGGCGGCGCGGTGACCTGGCTGAGGATGTCGGTGGCCATCAGGCGGCTGTCCACAGGCGATAGCGGGGCCACGACCAGCCGGCTGACGGGCGAGAACGGGTCGTCGGTCTGGCCCAGCCAGGGCAGATCGAGCGGCGCGCCGTCGGCCACGGGAGCCACGGCCAGGAAGAGCACCGGCAGCTCCCCGCCCGCCTGCGCCAACCGGTCGACCAGTTCCAGCGAGTGGCGGTCGGCGCGATGGACGTCTTCGAGGAGGACGATGGCCGGGCCGGCAGCGGCGATGGCCCCCAGCAGGCGGGCGACCATCGGCTGCACGTCATCGAGCGTCAGGTGGGCCGCGGCGCGCGCGTCCAGCAGTTGCATCAGCAGGGTCACGGTCGAGTTGAGCGGGCCGGTGGCCGATAGTCGGCGCGGGCCGCGCTCCGGCCGGTCGAGGGTGTCCAACGCGCGGCGAATCCGGTCCTCGACAATGTGGTGGCTGTGCTGCGGGCGGATGCCAAAGCGGCGCAATAGCAGATCGCGCACCAGAGCGTAGGGCGCCTCGGCGGCAAACAGCCGCCCGTCGGCGCGCCACAGGCCCGGCCCGCCCGTCAGCAGCCGCGCCCGCGCCTCAAACGCGTGCACCAGGCGCGACTTGCCCGCGCCGGGCGCGCCCAACAGGGTGACGATCTGCGGCGTGCCGCTGTCGATCGTCGCCTGGAGGGCGTTCTCCAACTGGTCGAGCGGCTCGTCGCGGCCGATGAGGCGCGTCACCTGCCCGGCGATGAGCGCCGGGGCGAAGGTCGACTGGTCGGGCCGCTCGCCGGTGGCCAGATAGATGGCTTCGTCGGCGCGGCCGGCGGCGGCGACGACGCCTTCCGGCGCGGCGGCAAACTGGAGTTGCGCCCCCGCCTGGCGCTGGACGGCGGCCGAGGCCAACACCTGCCCGTCCGGCGCGGCGTGCTCCAGCCGGCGGGCGACGGCGATCGTCTCGCCCACGGCCGTCAGCCGGGCGCTGCCGGCGGCGCGGGCGAAGTAGACCGGCCCGCTGTGGACGCCGACGCGCATGGCCGGGCCGGGCCAGTCGGCGGCCCAGGCCACCCCCTCGCCCCGGGGGGGGGGGGGGGGGGGGGGGCGGGGGGGGGGGGGGGGGGGGGGGGGGGGGCCTGACGGGGGGGGGGGGGGGGGGGGGGGGGGGGGGGGGGGGCGGGGGGGGGGGGGGGGGGGGGGGGGGGGGGGGAGGGGCGCTGCCCCGCTCACTCGCCGCCCGTCGCACGCGCTCGTTAAACAACGCCAACTCGGCCTGCAACGTCAGGGCGGCGCGCAAGGCGCGGACGGCGTCGCCCGCCTGCGGCTGAGGTAGGCCAAAGAGGGCCAGCAGGCTGTCGCCGGCGTGTTGATCGATGCGCCCGCCGTGGGCCAAAATGACGGCGTCGAGCACGCGCCACATGGCGTTCAGCGCGTCGCGCACCTTCTCGGCGTCCATCCGCTCCGACAGAGCCGTGAACCCGGACAGATCGGCCACCAGAACGGCCAGTTGCCGCTGCTGCTGGTCGTCGGGGTTCGATTGGAGTTCCGCCAGCTTGTCGCGGAGGGCCGACAGCGCCGTCTCAATCGCCCGCTCCAGCGCCCGGTCGCCGGGGCCGCGTTGCGATTCGAGACCGGCAATGGCCTCCACTAACGCCTGGCGGCTAACGTTTGCCTTGGCCACACCAAGTATTATATAAATGGTCTTGCCCACACGCGAACCGACCCGGCCGGCAGCGCCTTTCAGTCGTCCATTGTGACCTGACAGGTAGGCGGCCGGCGGTCTCATACCTGCGGAGGTGTGGCGGCGCCCGGGCGGCGGGGGGGGGGGGGGGGGGGGGGGGGGGGGGTGGGGGGGCGGCACATTCGCAAGACGACGGCCCGCCGGTTGTCATGCCTGGTTAGAGAATGAAGCTCCAGAAACTCAGCCTCCAGGGGTACAAGACGTTCGCCTCGCGCACGGAGTTCGTGTTTGACGACGGCATCACGGCCATCGTCGGGCCGAACGGCAGCGGCAAGAGCAACATCGCCGACGCGCTGCGCTGGGTGCTGGGCGAGCAGAGCTACAGCACCTTGCGCGCCCGGCGCTCGGCCGACATGATCTTCGCCGGCAGCCAGCAGCGCGCGCGCGCCGGCATGGCCCAGGCGACCATCACCCTCGACAACAGCGACGGCTGGCTGCCCATCGACTTCAGCGAGGTCGAGATCACCCGCCGCGCCTTCCGCTCCGGCGACAACGAGTACCTGATCAACGGCCGCCACGTGCGCCTGAAGGACGTGGCCGACCTGCTGGCCACCAGCGGCCTGGCCGAGCGCACCTACACCATCGTCGGCCAGGGACTCGTCGACCAGGCCCTCTCGCTGCGCTCCGACGAGCGACGGGCGCTGTTCGAGGAGGCGGCCGGCATCACCCACTACAAGACGCGGCGGGCCGAAACACTGCGCCGGCTGGAGGAGACGCAGCGCAACCTCCAGCGCGTGCAGGACATCCTGGAGGAGTTGCGCCCGCGCCTGGCCTCGCTGCGGCGACAGGCGACGCGGACGCGCAACTTCGAGCAGATCTCGGCCGACCTGCGCGAACTGCTGCGCGTCTGGTACGGCTACAAGTGGGAGCAGGCCAAGGGCGATCTGCGCGCCGCCCGCCAGGCCGCCGACGCGGCGACGACGGCCTGGACGGCCGCCCGCGACGCCCTACTGGCCCACCAGAGCCGCATCGACGAGGCGCAGCGGCGGCTGGCCGAGGCGCAGCGCGCCGCCGGCCAACACCAAGCCACGCGCGACCAACTGCGCCAGCAGACCGAGGCCGCCCACCGCCGCCAGGCCGTGGCCCGCGAGCGCCGCGCCGCGCTGGAGCGGCAGTTGGCCGAGGCCGAAGCCGAGCGCCCGCTGCTGGAGGCCCAGGCCGCCGCCGCGCATGAGGCCATCGAGGCGGCCACGGCCGACTTGCTGGCGGCGCAAAACGAGCTACAAAGCCACGGCTTGGCCCTGACCGAGTTTCGCGCCGCCTTCGAGGGGCAACGGGCCGAGATCGCCCGCCGCCGCGCCGCCGTCGGCCGGCTGGAGGCCGAGGCGTGGCAGGCCCAGACGGCGCTGGCCCAGGCCCAGGGGCAACTGGCCCAACTGCGCGAGCGGCTGGCCGAGCAGGCCCCGGCCGACGCGCTGCCTGCCGACGAGAACGAAGCCGACACCGCCGAACTGGCCCAACTGGAGACCGTCGCCGCCGAGGCTCGCGCCGCCGTGACCCAGTGGCAGACGGCGCGCGAAAGTGAGAGCCGCGGCCGCGGGGCGGAGATCGGCCGCCTGAAGGAGTTGCGCCGCGCCGCCCACGACGCCGACAGCGACCTCAACCGCCGCCGCCAGGAGCTGGCCCGGCAGGAGGAGCGTGTCGCCCTGCTCGACCGGCAGCGCCAGCGGGCCATTCCCCTCGACGCGGCGCGGGTCGTCGGCCAGTTGGCCGGGCTGTTGCGCATTCCCCCGGCCCACGAGACGGCCGTCACCGCCGCGCTGGGCGAGCGGCTGGCCGCCTGGCTGGTGACCGACGCCGACAGCCTGTGGCGGGCCGTGGACGACGCCCGCCGCGCTCGCCGCGGCGACGACGGCGAGACGCGCCTGATGCTGCTGGCCGCCGACGCACCGCCCACCGGCCAGCGCCCAGCCGTGGACGGGCAGCCGGGCGTTATCGGCTGGGCCGGCGACCGGGTGGCGTACGACGAAGCCGCCGCGCCGCTGGTCGGGCAGTTGCTCGGCCGGCTGCTGCTGGTTGAAGACGCCGCCGCCGCCTATCGTCTGGCCCACGACTGGCCGCCGGGCTTCGCCGCCGTCGCGCCCGATGGCGTGGTCGTCCACAGCGGCGGCCTGGTCGAAGTCAATGGCGGCGCGGCCGGCGATCTGCTGGCCCGCGAGAGCCGCCGCCGCGAGGCCACAGCCGCTTTGGAGAGCGTGCGGGCGGCGCTGGCGGCGGCCGAGGCCGCCGCCGCCGAACGGGCCGCGGCCATTGACGCACTGCAGGAGGGCGTGGACGGCCGCGCCCAGGAAGAGCGCCGCCTGAGCCGCCTGGAGAGCGAGGCCGCCGCCCGGCTGACGCAGGCCCGCGGCCAACTCGACCGCGCTCGCCAGCAGCGCGACTTCGCCGCCCGCCGCCGCGCCGAGCGCGAGGCGACGACCCGGCAGCTTCAGACGCGCATCGCCCAGACCGAAGCCGCCTTGGCCCGCCAGACGGAGCAGGCCGCGGCCACCGACACCGCCCTGACCGAAGCCCGCGCCCAACTGGCCGATCTGCCCGTGGGCGAGGCTGAGCAGCAACAACAGAGCTTGCGGCAGGCGCTGGCCGCGGCGCAGACCATCCTGGCCGGGCGGCAGGCGGTCGTCGACAGCCGCCGGGCGACGCTGAACCAGGCCGACGGCCAACTCGACCGCCTGCGCCGGCGCATCGACGGGCTGCGCGCCCAACTGGCCGAGACGAACGAGGAAGACGAGGCGGCGCTGGTGGTGGCCGAGCGCCAACTGGCCGAAGTCGAGGCGGCCCTGGCTCCGCTGCTGGCGGCCATCGAGGCCGACCGCGTGCTGCTGGCCCGCTTACAGATCGACCTGAATCCGCGCCAGCGCCACGCCCACGAGCTGGAGACGCAACTGACCCAGACCCATCTGCGGCTGACCCAGCACGAGAACCAGATCGAGGCCCTGCAGGAGCGCATCCGCGCCGATCTGGGTCTGGTGGCTCTCAGCTACGACGCCGAGCAGACGGGGGCAACGCCGCTGCCCATGCGCGAGGTCGTGGCCGAACTGCCGGCCGTGGCCGAACTGCCGGCGGATATTGAGGAGAATATCCACCACTTCCGCGGCCAGTTGCAGCGCATGGGGCCGATCAACCCCGACGCCCCGGCCGAACTGGCGACCACCGAGGAGCGCTACGAGTTCATGACCCAGCAGGTGGGCGACCTGAGCGAGACCGACGCCCGGCTGCGGGCGGTCATCGCCGAATTGGACCAGTTGACCTCGGCCGCCTTCGCCAAGACGGTCGAGCAGGTCAACGGCATCTTCGACCAGACGTTCCGCCAACTGTTCGGCGGCGGCTCCGGAAGGCTGGCCATGACCGACCCCGACGACCCGACGACCAGCGGCGTGGAGATCATCGCCCGGCTGCCCAACCGGCGCGAGCAGGGGTTGGCCCTGCTGTCGGGCGGCGAGCGGTCGCTGACGGCCGCGGCGCTCATCTTCGCCCTGCTGCGCGTGTCGCCGCCCCCCTTCTGCGTCCTCGACGAGGTCGACGCCGCGCTGGACGAGGCCAACGTCACCCGCTTCCGCGACCTGCTGACCGAGTTGAGCCACCACACGCAGTTCATCCTCATCACCCACAACCGCGGCACCGTGCAGGCGGCCCACACGCTCTATGGCGTCAGTATGCAGCCCGACAGCTCCAGCCAGGTCATCTCCATCAAGCCCGAAGAGTACGCCGCCCAGGCTCATGCCGAGTAAGGGCCAGGAGGAGAGGGACGCGTTTCTCTGCGTTCCTCTCCTCTTCAATTGCCCATCCGCCCCGCCTCTCTTATAATCGTCGCCAGTCAAGCGAATTGACGCGCCGACGCTGCCCCTTCGCCAACCCGGCGCGCCCAACCCTAAGGAAGTGACCAACACATCATGCGTACCCCATTCGTTGCCGGCAACTGGAAGATGAACAAGACGGCCGACGCCGCCGTGGCCTTTGTGACCGAGATCGCCCCCGAACTGAACGCCATTGACGGCATTGACATCGCCGTCTGCCCGCCCTTCATCGCCATCCCCGCCGTGGCCCAGGCTCTGGCCGGGACCCGGATCGGCGTCGGCGCGCAGAACATGTACTACGAGACCAGCGGCGCCTACACCGGCGAAGTCTCCCCGGCCATGCTCCAGGGCCTCTGCCGCTACGTCATCCTCGGCCACTCCGAGCGCCGCGCCCTGTTCGGCGAGACGGACGAAGGCGTCAACAAGAAGATCTTCGCCGCGCTGGCCCACGGCCTGACGCCCATCGTCTGCGTCGGCGAGAGTCTGGCCCAGAACCAGGCCGGCGAGACCCAGGCCTTCGTCAGCGGCCAGGTGCGGGCGGCCTTCGCCAACCTGACCCCGGAGCAGGCGGCCACTTGCGTCGTCGCCTACGAGCCGATCTGGGCCATCGGCACCGGCCTGTCGGCCAGCGCCCAGCAGGCCGAGGACATCATCCGCGCCAGCGTGCGCGACGTGCTGACCGACCTGTTCGGCGACGACGCGGCCCAGGCCATCCGCATCCAGTACGGCGGCAGCGTCACCGAGGACAACATCGCCGACTACATGGGCCAGCCCGACATCGACGGCGCGCTCGTCGGCGGGGCGTCGCTCAAGCCGACGTTCATCAAGCTCGTCCGAGGAGCCGTCGCGAAAAAAAAAAAACCGCCAGCGGCCCCCCCGCTTGGGTCGGTCTGGAAAATCGTGAATGTGTGGTCTTTCTTCAGAAACACCATGAACGACCCGTTGATGCTGTTCCTGGCCGCGGCCGTCGCTCTGGTCGTGCTGGTCTTCCTGCAGCGCTGGATTCACGCCCACCTGCACGGCGTCAGCCTGCTGCTGACCGGCCGGCCGGAGTGGGCCGTGATCGTCTACGCGGTCGTCCTGTTCCCCGGCGTCTTTCTGCACGAGGCGAGCCACTGGCTGGCGGCGACGCTGACGGGCGTGCGCACCGGCGGCGTGTCGCTGTTGCCGCGCCGCCAGCCGGACGGGACGTTACAGTTGGGCTACGTCGAGTACTACAAAGGGCGCACCCTCGGCCCCTTCCGCGAGAGCTTCATCGGGGCCGCGCCGCTCATCGCCGGCACGGCGGTCATCCTGCTCATCGGCTATCGCGTCTTCGCCGTGACCGCCCTGGCCGATGCCGTGCAGACGGGTGACATCAGCACCCTGGCCGACGCTCTGGCCGCGTTCATCGCCACACCCAACTTCTTCGTCTGGCTCTACCTGCTCTTCGCCATCGGCAACGCCATGCTGCCCAGCAAGTCCGACCGCCACGCCTGGCCGGCCTTCCTGCTGTGGATGGGCGCGCTGACCATCGCCGCGGCCTTCCTGACTCGCGGCAGCGACGTGCTCGATGGTCTGGCCCGGCCGGTGGCGACGCTGTTCGGCTATCTGGCCATCGCCCTGAGTATCGCTATCGCCGTTGACCTGCTGTTCATGGCCGTCATCGCCCTGCTGGAGTGGCTGCTGGGCCGGGTGCGCGGCATGAGCGTCGTCTACGGCCGGCAGGCCAACGAGCCGTAGGGGGCATCATATGCAGCCCAGCATCCGCACCATCCTGGCCACGACCGAGATCTTCGACAACTTCAGCGACGCGCAGTTGACGCTGGTGGCCGCGCTGTGCACACCCGTCACCTACAGCCGCGGCCACGTCGTGCTGAGCGAGAACGAGGCCTCGGATGAGATGTACATCATCGGCCGCGGCGGCGTCGAGGTGCTGGTCAACCCCGGCGCGGTCGGCGACGCGGCCCAGCAGCAGGTCGCGCCGGTGGTGCTGACCGAGTTGCGCCAGGGGCAGATCGTCGGCGAAGTGGCTCTGGTCGATCAGGGCGTGCGCTCGGCCACCATCCGCGTCAGCCGCGACGACACGCTGCTGCTGCGCCTGCGCCGCGACCAGCTCATGCGTCTGGGCGAGACCTACCCCGTGCTGGGCTTCAAGCTGATGCGCAATCTGGCGGCCGAATTGGCGACGAAGATACGCAACACCGACTGGCTGGTGCGGCAGTACCAGCTTCAACTCCGGGAAAACTCACCAGGCTAATCAACCGCCAAACGTCCAGCACAGTTGAAGGGAGGGACAATGCGCATCGGAATGGTCTCGGCCACGTATGACCCCACGGTCATCAACGGCGCGGTGCGCATGGTGACGCTCTATAAGCAACACCTGGAGGCGTTGGGGCACGAAGTCACCATCTTCACCCTGGGCGACGAACAGGAGGGCGACGGCGCGGCGCGCATCGTCCGCTCGCCCGGCTTCCGGCTGGGCGACTATGGCTACTTCGTCGGCCTGCGCTACAGCCGCGAGGCGCAGATGCTGCTGACGGAGATGGACGTCGTCCACTGCCACCACCTGCTGATGAGCGTGGAGATGGCCCACCGCTACGCCCGCTGCCCCATCGTCTACACCAACCACACCCGCTACGACCTCTACACCGGGGCCTATACGCCGCTGCCCCAACCGGCGGCCGACGCCATCATGCGCCAGATATGGCCCGAATTCACCGGCCTGGCCGACACGGTCATCGCCCCATCGGAGAGCGTCCGCCAACTGCTGGCCGATTTCGGCGTGCACGCGCCCTTGGTCGTCATAGAGAACGGTATCGAACTGGAGCCGTTCCTGCAACCGCGCCGGCCACGGGCCAAGAACGACTTCGGCCTGCCCGACGACGCCTTTCTACTGCTCTACGTCGGCCGCCTGTCGAGCGAGAAGAACGTGCTGGCCCTGCTGGAACAGATGGCCCTGGCCTGCCAGGTGATGCCGGGGCTGCACCTGGCGATTATCGGCAAGGGGCCGCAGGAGGAGGAGTTGCGCCAACGGGCGGCCGAACTCCAACTCGGCGGCTGCGTCCACTTCCGCGGCGTCGTGCCCTTCGACGAGGTGGGCGACTGGCTGGCCACGGCCGACGCCTTCGTCACCGCCTCGACCAGCGAAGTCCACCCGCTGACCATCATCGAGGCGATGGCCGCCGGCAAGCCCATCGCCGCGGTGCAGTCGCCGGGCATCAGCGACACGGTTGAGCCGGGCGTCACCGGGCTGACGACGACCACGGTCGACGGATTGTCGGCGGCCATCGTCGCCCTGGCCGCCGACCCGGCGCGCGCCCGGGCAATGGGCGAGGCCGCGCGCGAGGCCAGCCGCCGCTTCGACATCGGCCGCACCGTCGGCCTGACCGTTGACCTGTACGAATCGCTGCTGGCAACGCGGCCTGACCTGACCCGCGACGACCCGCACGGCCGCTGGTCGCGCCGCACCGAGATGTGGGCCGGGCTGCTCGACCAGTTGGCCCAGCTCGTGCGGCCGTCGGACGACGCCGACGATGGCGCGCGCCGCTGGTGGCCGGCCGGCATTCTGGCCGGGCGCAAGGAGCACGATGAGTGAGCGTCCGTCGGCCCCCCGCCAGCGCCTCGGCCGCTGGGGCGAAGGCGTGGCCGCCACCCACCTGGAGGCCCACGGCTATACCATCGTGGCCCGCAACTGGCGCTGCGCCGCGGGCGAGATCGACCTGGTGGCCCGCGACGGGGAGACCTTTGTTTTCGTAGAGGTGAAGACGAGGCGCGGCCGGGAGTACGGCGCGCCGGAAGAGGCCCTGACGCCGCGCAAGGCGGCCAAGCTGCTCCAGTTGGGCGAGCAGTACTGCTATGAGAATGAACTGAACGACGTGAACTGGCGCATCGACCTGGTGGCCGTCGAACTGGACGCGCGCGGCCTCCTCCTGCGCTGCGAGCACATTCCCAACGCGGTCCTAGGTTGGTGAGGGGTATGAAGAAAGAAACCACAGATTACACAGATTTCACAGATTTGATCTGCTAATCTGTGAAATCTGCGTAATCTGTGGTTTCCCCTTCTTAGAGACCACATGAACGACAGTCGCAACATTCTTGTGCTGACCAACGACGCCGGGCTGGGCCACCGGCAGGCGGCGCTGGCGACGGTGGCCGCGCTGGAGCAGCGCTACGGCGCGCTCTGCCGCCCCCTGCTGGTCAATCCCCTCGACGAGCCGGGCGTGCCCGCGGCGCTGCGCAACAGCCAGTCGGACTTCAACCGCGTCGTCCGCTTCGCCCCGGCCCTCTATCGCCTGGGCCACGGCCTGGCCAACACGACGCTGCCGACGCGCCTGATGGAGCGCATGGAGGTACTGACGCTGACCGAGCCGATCGGCCGCGTGCTGGCGCGGGCGCAACCCGACGTGGTCGTCACCACCCACCCGGTGTTCGTCTACCTGCTGGCCACCTATCGCCGCCGCGAGGGCGCGACGTGGCCGCTGGTCGTCCTCGTCACCGATCTGGCCCGCCTGCAACGCCTGTGGTTCCGGCGCGAGGTCGATCGCTACCTGGTGCCGACGGCCGAGGCGGCGGCGCTGGCCGCGCGGCGCGGCATCCCGGCCGAGCGCGTCCACGTGACCGGCATCCCCATCGACTTACGGCTGAGCGAGCAGCCGGCGCGGGCCGCGTTGCGCGCCGCCAACGGCTGGGACGCCGAACGGCCGACGGTGCTGGCCGTGGGCAGCCGTCGCGTACAGGAGTTCACCGCCTTTCTGCGCGCTCTGAACGAGGCCGAGTTGCCCATTCAGGTGATCGTCGTCACCGGGGACGACGCCGATCTGCTGGATGAGGTGCGGGCTATCGACTGGCGCGTGCCGGCCCACCTCTACGGCTACGTGACCGAGTTGCCGCTGTGGCTGGGCGCGGCCGATGCCGTCATCACCAAGGCCGGCGGGCTGACCCTGGCCGAGGCGCTGGCCGCCGGTTGCCCGCCGTTCATCATCCAGTGCACGCCGATGCACGAGCGCGGCAACGCCGACTACGTTGTGGCCCACGGCGCGGGCGTGCGGGTAAGTAACCCGGCCGCGCTGGCCGAGGCGTTGCGCCGCGCCCTGGCCGACAACGGGCGCCCGCTGGCCGAGATGGCCGCCTGCGCCCGCGCTCTGGGCCGGCCGCGCGCCGCCTACGACGCCGCCGAACTCATCTGGGCGCAAGCCGAACGCCACGCGCCACGCCCCGACCCACTGGCCGCTTATGAGCCTTGAGTCGCGCCCGCTGCTGGCGCTGGTCGGGCCGACGGCCGTGGGCAAGACGGCCCTGTCGCTGGGCCTGGCCCAACGCTTCCGCGGCGAGATCGTCTCGGCCGACTCGCGCCTGTTCTACCGCGGCCTGGACATCGGCACGGCCAAGCCCACGGCCGCTGAGCGCACCGTCGCGCCCCACCACCTGATCGACATCGCCGGCCCGGATGAGACGGTCAGCCTGGGGCAGTACCGGCGGTTGGCCGGCGCGGCCATTGACGACGTGCTGGCCCGCGGCCGGCTGCCCATCCTGGTCGGCGGCACAGGGCAGTACGTCATGGCCGTGGTCGAGGGCTGGGGCATCCCGGAGGTTGGGCCGCGGCCGGCGCTGCGGGCGGCGCTGGAGCGGCTGGGCGGGGCGGAGGCGGCGCGCTGGCTGGCGGCGCTCGACCCGGCGGCGGCGGCGCGCATCGACCCGCGCAACGTCCGCCGCGTGGTGCGGGCGCTGGAAGTGACGCTGGTCAGCGGCCGGCCCATCTCCGAACTCCAGGGCAAGACGCCGCCGCCGTATGACGTGCGTATCGTCGGGTTACACCGCGACCGCGCCGCGCTCTATGCCCGCATTGACACCCGCGTGGCTGAGATGATGGCCGCCGGCCTGCTGGATGAGGTGCGCCGGCTGGCCGACGCGGGCTACGCCGATGCGCCGCCCCTCTCCGGCCTGGGCTATCGCCAACTACTGGCCCACCTGGCCGGCGAGACGACGCTGGACGAAGCCGTGGCCCGCATCAAGTTCGAGACCCACCGCTTCGCCCGCCAGCAAGCGACCTGGTTTCGCGCCGACGACTCGCGCATCGCCTGGTTTGAGGCCGACGACAGCGCGGGGGTGATCGCTTATGTGGCGGCTTGGCTGGAAGCGCAGGGGAGCCGGGGAGCCGGGGAGAGGGGTTAGTATTCAGTAGGCCAGTATCCAGTAGCTCAGTCCGAAGGGCATGGCGGGTTCAGACGTTTCTTCTGACTGGCCTACTGGATACTGACCTACTGACCTACTGACCTACTGGCCACTACTTCTCCCGCAAATACACGATCAAATCCACGTCCCCCGGCGAGCGGCCGAACGCGGTCAGGGCCACGGCGACCTCGGCGCGGTGCTGCGTGCCGTGGTTGAGCACGTGAACGAGCACCTGCCACAGCGTATCCTGCATCGGCGTGCCGCGCGTCGTCGTGTAGGCCAGCGGCGCGGCCAGCGCGTCATCGGTCAGCCGGGCCAGCCCGGCGCGCAACGTTATATCCTCGACCGTCCACCGCTGGCGTAGGGCCGCGAACGTCGGCACCTCGGCCGCCGGCAGCAGCGTCGTCGGCGAGACCCCCTCCAGACAGCGCCGCCGCCAGATGATCTCCGCCCCCAGCGCGTGGACAAACGTGGCGCGAATGCTGCCGTGGCTCAGGCCGGGCACGTCGGCGTTGTACTGCGCCTCGCTCAACCCCTCGGCCGCCGCCAGAATCCGTTCATTGGCCCAGGCGTTGTAGTCGAAAAGAAGCTGGACGGCTTCGCGTTGCATGGCAAGTCTCTCTATGAAATAGCTTTAGATACAGCCGTATGAATACAGCGCCGCCTCAACCATCTTCGTCTTATCCTCAAGATTGAGACGTTCCCATTCGCGGTGTGTAACTAAGGGCAGAGGAATATCCTCAACGTCTGGTTCGCCGGGCTTGTACCAGTCGGCGCTTGATCCACACTGGCGACAACAGAGCCGGCCAACGAACGTGTATCGTTCGCCGGAAGGCGCAGGGTCCGCGACCAGGCTCATCACCTTATTAAAACACTGTCGAAGTTTTGGGACGCCTTTGATCGCAAACGTCCTTACAATTCCCAAGAGTTCGTCGAAGACGGAATCTTCCCAAGCGCTGAACTCAGCTAACTCGCCAAAACACGTACGCCCAATTCCCCGACCATAACTACCAAGGTCGCTGATACAGTGGGTATGGTCTATGGTTCCGCAACTTTCACAACGGATGAGCCAATGCTCCATGCGGGCCATGCGTGGCGCTTGCAGATCGGTTTCGGCACTTATGATAAGCCTCTCTACACAATCGCGGAGGGCGCACCTGAGGATGCGCCCTCCGCGGGTACGGCAACTACAAAACCGGATGCCGCAACACCGTCTTCAACTTCTCCGGGTCGGCGCGGCGGGGGTCGCCGAGGTAGATCTCGTGGTGGCGGCCGTGGAGCGTCAGCCCGTTGGCCTGGGCGAATTCGTCCATGCGGCCGATGGTGGCCATCTCGGTGGCATAGGGGCCGATGTGCATGACCTGGATGGCCCGCCCCTCGTGGAACGGCTCCAGCCGCAGCCGCGCCGGGCCGGGGCCGGGGTGCTTCTGCAGCAGTTGCGCCCGCCCCTCCTCGAACACTTCCGGGGTGATGATGTCGGGCTGCATGATCATGGCCGTGTAGCGCCACGTTTCGCGCACGTCGGGGTTGAAGATGCCCGACTCAGTCTGCCACAGCGCCTCGAGGGCCATCACCGGGTAGTCAATTGGGTTTTCGGCCCGCTTCTTGAACATGAACTTGAGCGTGTAGCTGATGCCGTAGAGAGCGTTCATCGCCTCGGCGAAGTCGGGCGAGTCGCCCACGCGCTGGCCGGCGGGGATGATGCCGTCGAGCATGGCGAACTGGAGCGGCGGCACGTCGACCAGGACAACCTTTTTGGCCGACGGCTTGTAGAGATGCTTGTACTGAGTGCGGAGATCGAGCGTTTCCATGATGCCTCCTTGAAGAGTCTCGCGCCAGGGGCGCAAAGTACGCCAGGAAAGCATGGCGTCCCCTTTACGCCCTGATCAGTAGTATAGCGATTATCGGGTTGACAATCTATCTAACAGTGGTCAATTGGGCCGCCAGCAAGTAATCTAGCGCCCCATGACCGCCTATGACCCCCTCCCCCTCGTCCACCTGACCCACCCCGAGTGGAGCAAGAACGCTACCATCTACCAGATCAACACCCGCCAGTTTACGCCGGAGGGCACCTTCCGCGCCGCCGAGTTGCAGTTGCCGCGCTTGCGCGACCTGGGCGTGGGCATCGTCTGGCTCATGCCCATCCACCCCATCGGCGAAGTCAACCGCAAGGGCACGCTGGGCAGCCCCTACTCAGTCAAGGACTACTACGGCGTCAACCCGGAGTTCGGCACGCTCGACGACCTGAAGCAGTTCGTCCGCGCCGCCCACGAGCTGGGCCTGCGCGTCATCCTCGACTGGGTGGCTAATCACTCCGCCTGGGACTGTAACCTGACGACCGAGCACCCGGAGTGGTACACCCGCGACTGGAAGGGCGACTTCAGTCCGACGGTGTGGTGGGACTGGGCCGACATCATCGACCTCGACTTCGATCAGCCGGGCCTCCGCCAGTACATGACTGAGGCGATGGTCTGGTGGGTGCGCGAGGTAGACGTGGACGGCTTCCGCTGCGATGTGGCCGGCTTCGTGCCGACTGACTTCTGGGACACCGCGCGCCGCGAAATGGAGGCGGTCAAGCCCGTCTTCATGCTGGCTGAGTGGGAGGCGCGCGACCTCCACACCGCGGCCTTCGACATGACCTACGCCTGGCACTGGAACGACGTCGTCCATAAGATCGCCGTGGGTCAGGCGGACGTGAACGCCCTGCGCGTCTACTACTCGTGGAACGAGAAGGCCTACCCGCGCGACATCATGCGCATGTTGTTCGTCAGCAACCACGACAAGAACGCCTGGGAGGGCACGGAGTTCGAGCAGTTCGGCGAGGCGCTGGAGGCGGCCATCGTCCTGTCGGTCGTCAGCGAGGGGATGCCGCTCATCTACAACGGCCAGGAGGCGGGCAACGAGCGGCGGCTGGCCTTCTTCGAGCGCGACCCCATCGACTGGCGGCCGCACCCCTTAGGCGACCTCTACGCCCGCCTCTTCGCCCTGAAGCGCGACAACACCGCCCTGTGGAACGCCGCCTGGGGGGCGCGCATGGTCAACGCGCCCAACAACGCCCCAGCCCAGGTGCTCAGCTTCGTGCGCCGGAACGAGCGCGACGGCGTCTTCGCCGTGTTCAACTTCTGCGACCGGCCGCAGGTCGTCACCTTCGACGAGGCGCTGCACCACGGCGACTACAGCGACTTCTTTAGTGGCGAGCCGATGACCCTTGACGGCGAGACCCGGCTGGAGATCGAGCGCTGGGGCTACCGGCTCTACGTTCGCTAAGTGGTTTCTCCGTAGAAGGGTTCGTGTTGCTCCCAACTCCTAGAACTTTTGTTCCAAATCGAGTGAAGGAATGCCCCAATTTCATGCTACAATGAACGCATTCGTAAGCAAGGAGAAAGATATGCAGCCAGAACAATCGACGCTCGATGTGATCTATGAGAATTGGCAGGGGTACAACGCCAAGCTGCGGGCGGCCGTCGCGCCGCTAACGGCCGAGCAGCTCCGGCTGCAACCCGCGCCGCACATGTGGCCGCTGGAACAGATTGTGCAGCATATCATCAGTGTCCGCGCCGGCTGGTTCAGCGCCACGCTGCAGGACAGCGACGAAGCCATGGACGCCTACATGGAGTGGGGCCAGCGCGAGTCGCCGGCGCGCAACGGGGCCGAACTGGCGCAGGGCCTTGACGAGACGTGGGCCTTCATCGAATCCCGAATACTGCGCTGGACACCCGCAGAGTGCGCCATGCTCTTCCCCGACGAGTATGACGGCCAAACGGTTGACGTCTCGCGCAGTTGGGTTATCTACCACGTGCTGGAGCACGACCTCCACCACGGCGGCGAGGTCTCGCTGATTCTGGGCATGAACAGGCTGCCGGGGCCGGATATTTAATAGCCAGTTTGCCGGTTGACAGAGTAGAATGTTTGTTCTATTCTATATCAGCCCATAGTAGAGAGGGCGCGACTTAACAAGCCTGGCCCCAGGCACTAATACCCCCGCAGATAGGAGTGACACATGAGCGGCGTACGAGTTTTGGTCGGCACACGGAAAGGCGCGTTTATTCTGACATCGGACGAGAAGCGCCAGCAATGGCACGTCGATGGACCGCACTTTGGGGGGTTGGAGATTTATCATCTGAAAGGGTCGCCGGCCGACCCCAACCGCATCTACGCCTCGCAGGCCAGCGATTGGTTTGGCCAGGTCGTCCATCGCTCCGACGACGGCGGCCAGACGTGGACGACCGTCGGCAACGAGTTCACCTACGTCGGCCGGACGGGCACACACCAGTGGTACGACGACACGCCTCACCCGTGGGACTTCAAACGCGTCTGGCACTTTGAGCCGTCGCTCAACGACCCAGACACGGTCTACGCCGGCGTCGAAGACGCGGCCATCTTCCGCTCCAGCGACGGCGGGCAGACGTGGCAGGAATTGCCCGGCCTGCGCCAGCACGACACAGCCGGCATCTGGCAGACTGGCGGCGGCGGCTTCTGCCTCCACACCATCGTTCTCGACCCGGTTAACCCCGACCGCATCTTCGTCGCCATCTCGGCCGCGGGCGCTTTCCGGAGCGACGACGGCGGCCAGACGTGGAAGCCCATCAACCGCGGCCTCCACTCCGAATACATCCCCGACGCCAACGCCGAGGTGGGCCACTGCGTCCACCGCATCGCCATGCACCCATCGCGCCCCAACACGTTGTTCATGCAGAAACATTGGGACGTACTGCGCAGCGACGACGCCGGCGACAACTGGCACGAAGTCAGCGGCAACCTGCCCAGCGACTTCGGCTTTGTCATCGACGTGCACGCCCACGAGCCGGAGACGATCTACGTCGTGCCCATCAAGAGCGACTCGGAGCACTACCCGCCGGAGGGCAAGCTGCGCGTCTATCGCAGCCGCAACGGCGGCAACGAGTGGGAGGCGCTGACCAACGGCCTGCCGCAGGAAAACTGCTACGTCAACGTCCTGCGCGACGCCATGAGCGTGGACACGCTCGACCCGTGCGGCATCTACTTCGGCACGACCGGCGGCCAGGTCTACGCCAGCGCCGACGGCGGCGACACCTGGCAGACCATCGTCCACGATCTGCCGGCCGTGCTGTCGGTCGAGGTGCAGGCGCTGCCGTGATCCGCGTCATCATTCCCCACCATCTGCGCACCCTGGCCAAGACGGGTGCGGAAGTGACGGTCGAGGTTAACGGGCCAGCCACGCAGCGGGCGCTGCTCGACGCGCTGGAGGCCCGCTACCCGATGCTGCGCGGCACCATCCGCGACTACGCTACGGGCCAGCGGCGAGCGTTCCTGCGCTTCTTTGTCGGGGTCGAAGATCTGTCGCTCGAGTCGCCCGACGCGCCCTTGCCCGAAGCCGTGGCCGCCGGCAAGGAGCCGTTCCGCATCATCGGCGCGATTGCCGGGGGATAGGCCAACCACAGATTACGCAGATTCCAAAGATTGAAGAGTACGTTATCCGCAGATTGGGCAGATTGGGCAGATTTTCAGAAGAAGAGAATCTTCGGTAGGTGCTCTTCAAATCTGCCTAATCTGCTAAATCTGCGGATCATTGCCAGGCCAACAACACCATGAACCAAATCTATAAGCCGGATGGGTACACTAGCGTCGCGCCCTATCTCATTGTCGCTGGCGCGAACGACACGATTGAATTCCTGAAGAGCGTCTTCGATGGCGTCGAGTTGCGCCGCTTTGACAATCCCGATGGGACAGTTATGCACGCTGAAGTGCGGATCGACGACACCGTTGTGATGTTGGCCGACGGCTCCCCCAACTGGCCGGCCGTGCCCGCCAACGTCCACGTCTACGTGCCCGACGTGGACGCTACCTATCAGCGGGCGCTGGCCGCCGAGGCCACGTCAGTGCAGGAGCCGGTGAAGAAGGACGACGCCGACCGGCGCGCCGGCGTGATCGACCCCGGCGGCACGACGTGGTGGATCGCCACGCAGGTTGATCGGTAGGGGCGGGTCTGAGACCCGCCCGCAATAACACCCCACCGTCGTAGGGGCGGGTCTGAGACCCGCCCGCGACAACACCCCGCCTGTCGTAGGGGCGGGTCTGAGACCCGCCCCTACATAACACATTCAAACATTCCCTCTTGACAGGCCGCAGCCGCTTCCTTATGATGTGATCCGTGCCAGTGGATAGCCCAGTTCGCGTCGGGCGCTCACCTCTGCTGGAAGAGAGTCACATGCAAGTCGAGAGTGAAGATACCATTGCCGTGGCCGGCGCGCCGGCGCTGCCCGGCCTCGTCTTCCGCCACTTCCGCGGCCCGGCCGACTACGCCGGGCTGGCCGCCGCCGGCAACGCCAGCCGCGAGGCCGACGGTAACGACTGGGTGGCCGGGGCTGAAGACGTCGCTGTCCAATACGAGCACCTGGAAAACTGCGATCTGGCCACCGATATAGTTATTGCCGAGGGCCACGGCGAGATCATCGGCTTTGTGCGCGGCCAGTGGCTGCGCGAGGCGACCGGTCTCTATAGCTACGCCTTCGCCCTGGGTCTGGTCCCGGCCTGGCGCGGCCACGGTGTGCGCCGGGCCATGCTGCGCTGGGCCGAGGCGCGGCTGCGACAGGTAGCCGCCGACCATCCGGCCGGCGCGCCCAAGGTCTACACCACCGGCGCGCCGCAGGTAGCCGCCGGCCTGGTAGCTCTGCTGGAGAGCGAGGGCTATCGCCCTGACCGCTACTTCTACAAGATGGTACGCTCGTTGGCCGAGCCGATTCCCGACTTCCCCCTGCCGCCCGGCCTGGAGCTACGGCCCGTCCGGCCGGAACAGTACCGGCCGATCTGGGACGCATCGCACGAAGCCTTCCGTGACCACTGGGGCTATTCGCCGTGGTCGGAAGAGGAGTACGAGCGCTGGCTGAAGGAACCCGTCCAGTTCATGCCGGCGCTGTGGCAGGTCGCCTGGGATGTAGAAAGGGATGAGATCGCCGGTCAGATTCAGACCTACATCGACGCGCGGGAGAACGAGAAGTTTGCCCGCCGCCGTGGCTACACCGAGGGCATCAGCGTGCGGCGGTCCTACCGGCGGCGCGGCCTGGCGCGGGCGATGATCGCTGCAAGCCTGCGCACCCTGAAGGCCCACGGCATGACCGAGTCGGCGCTCAACGTGGACGCGGAGAGCCTGACCGGCGCGATGCGGCTCTACGAGGCGTGCGGTTTTGTGGTCGATGAAACCTATGTCGCCTACCGCAAGCCTCTCGACGCGCCGGTTGCCTGGCCTTAGCTCCCGGCAGGAGAAGCAGGAACCTATGCAAACTGACATTCGTGACAACGTGACTCTGGCCGGCGCTTTGGCCATACCTGGCCTGGTCTTCCGTCGCTTCCGCGGCCCGGCCGACTTTGCCGCGCTCACCACGACGAACAACGCCAGCGCCGAAGCCGACGGCCGCGAATGGCAAGAGACGCTGGAGGGCACGACCCACTATTTCCAGCACCCGGAAAACTGGGACCCGGCCCAGGACCTGGTCATCGCCGAGGTCGACGGCGAGATGATCGGCTACGTGAGCGGCGAATGGCAGCGCGAAGAGACGGGCGGCTACCGCTACCCCATCGAACTGGCCGTGGTGCCGGCCTGGCGCGGGCATGGCTTGCGCCGGGCCATGCTGCGCTGGGCCGAGGCGCGCCTGCGTCAGGTGGCCGCCGGCCACCCGGCCGACGCGCCCAAGCTGTTCGCGCTCGGCGCTTCGCAACACGCCGCCGGCCGCATTGCCCTGCTGGAAAGCGAAGGCTATCACGTGGCGCGCTACTTCAACGTCATGGTGCGCGACCTGGGCCAGCCTATCCCCGACTTCCCCATGCCGCCCGGCCTGGAGTTGCGGCCCGTCCTGCCGGAGCACACCCGGCCCATCTGGGACGCGACCAAAGACGCCTTCCGCGACCATTGGGGCTACAGCCCGTGGCCCGACTCGCACTATGAGATGTGGCGCAACGACCCGGCCACCTTCCAGCCGGAACTGTGGCAGGTGGCCTGGGACATCGCCACGGACGAGATTGCCGGTGAAGTGCAGACGTTTATCGACACCGTCGAGAACGAGAAATACGGCCGGCAACGCGGCTACACCGAAACCATTGGCGTGCGCCGCCCCTACCGGCGGCGTGGTCTGGCGCGGGCGATGATCGCCGAAAGCCTGCGCACCCTGAAGGCGCGGGGCATGACCCAAGCGGCGCTCAACGTCGATTCCGAGAACCTGTCGGGGGCGACGCGGCTCTATGCCGCGTGCGGCTTTGTGGTCGAAAGCACCTGGCTGTCCTACCGCAAGCCGCTGGAGTAAGAATGGCCTGGGCTGAAGAGATGGGTTGCGGCTATGGCGGCGTTGGTCAGCAACGTCCGACCACGGGAGGTTATTCGGATGTCGGATACGCTCTTGGGGGCTATTGTTCTGGTCCCCTTCCTCGTGTTCATCTTCGTGGCGGGCTACTTCATCTACAAGTTCAAGAACGCCCGGCTAACCAACGCCTGGGGGCCGCTGGTCGGCCTGGTCAACGGCAAGGTCGTCGGCGACGGCGGCGGCGGCACGAGTAGCTGGCTCAGCGGCACGTACCAGGGGCGGCCAGTGGTGGCCAAGCTGGCCCCCAACATCAACGAGAGCACCACCGATAGCACGAGTACCGGCGTCAAATACAACTACTTCGACGTGGCCCTGACCGGGGTGCCGGGCCGGCACAACTGGGCCGTGGACTATCGCCGCAGCGTGCTGGGCGTCGGCCAATCCGGGTGGCGCGTTGAGACCAAGGACGGCGCGTTGCAGGCGGCGCTGGCCGCCGCGGGGGTCACTGACCTGGTCGCCCCTTTCGGTCAGCCGCCGCAGCACTTCCATCTGCCGCCGGTGCAATACAGCCGTGGCGAGCAGACGCTGCGCTACCGGGCTGACATCACCCCGGCTCTGGCCCCTACGCCGCAGCAGTTCGGCCAGATGGTCGAACTGTTGGCCCGCCTGGCCGTGATCAACGCCCAGGTCAACCCACCCCAAGGCTAGGCCGAAGTCTGGCCGGCACTATCGGGTGGGTGTGGCCCGGGCATTTGACAGCCCGCGAACACAAAGACGGAGGTAAATGAGCAACACTGAGTTGATCTACGTTCCCAGCGGCGAAGACCGCTTTGGCGAGAGCCGTAGCCTGGGCGTCAGTACGATCCACTTCAAGGTCACTTCGCCCCAGGGCGACGGCCCGCTGGTGCTGGAGAACGTGTTCCACGCCCGGGGCGGGCCGGCGCGCCACCTGCACCACGACCAGGACGAGTGGTTCTACATCGTCGCCGGGGAATTCCTGATGGAAGTGGGCGATGCACGCTTGACGTTGCGGGCGGGCGACTCGCTGCTGGCCCCGCGGCGCGTGCCCCACGTCTGGGCCTGCGCCGGCGACGGGCGCGGCCGTATCCTGGTCGCCTTCTACCCCGCCGGGCGCATGGAGGCGTTCTTTCGCGCCGTGACTCCGGCCGACGCCATGCCGCGGCCCGATCCAGCTCTGTGGCAGGCGCATGGCATGACCCTGCTGGGGCCGCCGCTGCCGGTGGACTGAAACTTCTATAATGGACAATATGCAGTTACGTCCCGTGGCCGCGAGCGACCTGCCCACCTTCTTCGAGCACCAGCGCGACCCGCTGGGCGTCCACATGGCCGCCTTCACGACGGAAGACCCCGACGACCGCGCCGCCTTCGACGCTCACTGGCGCCGGCTGCTGGGCGACCCATCCATCGTCATGCGCACCGTCGAAGTGGAAGGGCAGCCGGCCGGCCACGTGTCAAGCTTCATTGGCGACATGGGCACAGAGGTCACCTACTGGCTCGGCCGCGACTATTGGGGCCGGGGCATCGCCACCGCCGCGCTGCAGGCCTTTCTGCAAGTGGACAGCCGCCGCCCCCTGCGCGGTCGCGCCGCGGCCGATAACGTCGCGTCGATCCGCGTCCTTGAGAAGTGCGGCTTCGTCCGCATTGGCACGGATCGCGGCTACGCCAACGCCCGCCGGGCCGAGATCGACGAGGTGGTGATGGAGCTGACATGACCGATCCGCTTGAGTTCTATGCCACGCCCGGCCCCCTGACCGAGCCGGGCGCAATGGCCGCGCTGCTCAACGGCCTGCCAACCGACGTGGGCCAATTGGCGCGCGTCGTCCAGGGGTTGCTCGTCCACGTCTTCTGGGCCAGGCGCTACGGGCTGGAACTGGACGAGGCGCGGTCGAGTGAGGTGCAGATTCGGCCGCTGTCGGCCAAACTGGAGCGCATCGTCGAACTCGACCCACGCCCGCTGACCGAGCCGCGCGATCCAGACAAGCGTCTCGTCGGCAACTGCCGCGACTTCACGCTGCTGCTGGTCGGCCTGCTGCGCCACCAGGGCGTGCCCGCCCGCGCCCGCTGTGGCTTCGGCCGCTACTTCGAGCCGGGCCACTACGAAGACCACTGGGTGGGCGAATACTGGAACGCCGCCCAGGGGCGCTGGGTGCTGACCGATGCCCAGATGGACGCCCTGCAGAGCGATGTCCTGCATCTACCCTTCGACCCGCTGGACGTGCCGCGCGACCAGTTCATCACCGGCGGCCACGCCTGGCAACTGTGCCGCGCCGGGCAGGCCGACCCGGAGACGTTCGGCATCCACGACATGAGCGGCCTGTGGTTCGTGCGCGGCAACCTGGTGCGCGACGTGGCCGCGCTGAACAAGATGGAGTTGCTGCCGTGGGATAGCTGGGGGCTGGTCTACGTCGAGGGCGGCGACGAGGCGCTGAGCGCCGCCGACCTGGCCGCGCTGGACGAGATGGCCGCGCTGAGCGGCGGCGACGCGGCCGGCTTCGACCCCATCCAACGACTATACGAATCGAGTGATCAGTGGCGCGTGCCGCCGATCATCACCAGCTTCACCCCCGACGGGCCGGTCAGCGTGCCTTTATGAAGATAGAAACCACAGATTACGCAGATTTTACAGATTGCTCTTTGAATCCGTGAACTCTGCGTAATCTGTGGTTGCCTCTTCTGCGTATCACAAGGAGAGAGGAAATCATGGAACTATTGGCGATCCGTTTTGTGACCGTGTCCGAGCAGGCCGAGGCATTTGCGCAACACCTGGATAAGCTGGGCGCGCGGCGGGCGGGCTGGCGATGAGCTTCCAATCGGCGCTACCCGGAGACGCATGAGTAAAGGACGGTTAGAGGCGTTCAGCGATGGCGTGATGGCCATCATCATCACCATCATGGTGCTGGAGCTTTCACCGCCCGCGGGCGTTGAGTTGGGGGCGCTGCGTCCGCTGCTGCCTAAGTTCCTCGGCTACATCCTGAGCTTCATCTACGTCGGCATCTACTGGAACAACCACCATCACCTGTTCCAGGTCGTGCGCCGGGTCGACGGCCGCGTCCTGTGGGCCAACCTGCATCTGCTGTTCTGGCTGTCGCTCGTGCCATTTGTCACGGCCTGGATGGGCCAAAACGTTCTGGCTGCCTGGCCGGTGGCGCTCTACGGTCTGGTGCTGCTGATGGCCGCCGTCGCCTATAACCTGATGACCATGACCCTGAGACCGTTGCACGAAGCCGACTCGCCCCTGGCCACAGCCCTCGGCCGCGACATCAAGGGCAAGGCGTCGGTCATCGCCTACGTGGCTGCCCTGCCGCTGGCTTTTGTGTGGCCGTGGGCATCCTACGCGCTGTTCGTGCTCGTCGCCCTGGTGTGGCTCGTGCCCGACCGGCGCATCGAGAAGACGCTGACCGCCTGAAGCGATACAATGAGGCAAGAAATGACACCCATCTACTGCGAAATCGGCCAGAAGCGAGTCATCGCCGCAGCCCTCGACTGGCCCGGCTGGTGTCGCGGCGGCCGCGACGAGGCGGCGGCCGTGGCCGCGCTGCTCGACTACGGCCCGCGCTACGCCCTGGCTATGGCCGCCGCCGATCTGCCCTTCGCCGCGCCGGCCGCGACCGACGACTTCACCATCGTCGAGCGGCTGCCGGGCAGCAGCGGCACCGACTTCGGCGCGCCGCTGGCCACGCCCGAGGCCGACAGCCGGCCGTTCGACGCCGCCGAGTTGGCGCGCTCGACGGCCATCCTGGACGCCATCTGGCAGGCGTTCGACGCCGCCGCCGAGTCGGCCGTCGGCGTGGCCCTGCGCAAGGGGCCGCGCGGCGGCGGGCGTGACCTGGACGACATCGTCAGCCACGTGCGCGGGGCCGACGGCGGCTACCTGTCTCGGCTGGGCCGCAAGCGGCCCAAGGGCATCACCGATCCGGTCGAAGAGCACGCCGTCATCCGGCAAGAGATGCTCGACGCCCTGGCCGCCGGGATGCGCGGTGAACTGCCGGCGCAAGGCCCGCGCGGCGGCCAGATCTGGCCGCCGCGCTTCTTCGTCCGCTACGTGGCCTGGCACGTGCTCGACCACGCCTGGGAGATCGAAGACCGGGCGATCTGGAACGCGGGGTAATCAATGACATCAGAACTGTGGACAGCCGTTGACGACGCCATCGAGAACCTGTTCCTGCCCGACGACCCGGCGCTATCGGCCGCCCTGGCCGACAGCGCCGCCGCCGGGCTGCCGGAGATCGCCGTCTCGCCGGCGCAGGGCAAGCTGCTGACGGTGCTGGCGCGGGCCGTCGGCGCGCGGCGCATTCTGGAGATCGGTACGCTGGGCGGCTACAGCGCCATCTGCCTGGCGCGGGCGTTGCCGGCCGACGGGCGGCTGGTCACGCTGGAACTCAACCCGCTCCACGCCGGCGTGGCGCGGGCCAACATCGCCCGCGCCGGGCTGGCCGAGCGGGTGGAGGTGCGCGTCGGCCCGGCGGCCGAGTCCTTGGCCCACCTGGCGGCCGAGGGCGTGGAACCGTTCGACCTGATCTTCATCGACGCCGACAAGCTCAGCTACGTCGCCTACCTGGAGGGGTCGCTGCCGCTGGCCCGGCCGGGGGCGCTGCTCATCGCCGACAACGTTGTGCGCCAGGGGCGCATCCTCGACCCCGGCGACGACGCCAACGCCCTGGGCGCGGCCCGCTTCAACGAACGGCTGGCCGCCGACCCGCGGCTGAGCGCCGTGGTGTTGCAGACAGTCGGCAGTAAGGGGTATGACGGCTTGGCGATTGCCGTGGTGATGGGGTGAGCGGCAGGGCGAGGCTAATACCCTATGACCCGCCACATCGCCTTCCTGCGAGCCATCAACATCACCGGCCGCTCCCTCAAAATGGGCAGGCTGCGGGCGCTGTTGGCCGAGATGGGCCTGGTCAACGTGGCCACGTTTATCGCCAGCGGCAACGTCCTCTTCGACGCCGGCGACGCGGCCGAGGCGCTGGAGAAGCGCATCGAAGCCCATCTGCGCGACGCGCTGGGCTTCGAGGTCGCCACTTTTCTGCGCTCCCCGGCCCAGTTAGCCGCCGTAGCTGCCCATCAGCCTTTCGCCAAGGATCAATTGGGCGCCGCCTTCGGGCTGATGGTTGCCTTCCTAAAGCAGGAACCTGACCCGGCGGCCACAGCGCGACTAATGGCCTACCGCCGCGCCAGCGATGACTTCGCCATCCACGGCCGCGAGGTCTACTGGTTGCGCCGGACGCAGCAGTCGGAGACGAACTTCGCCGGGGCGACGCTGGAGCGGGCGCTGGGGATGCCGGCGACGGTGCGCAGTATTACGACGGTGCGGAAGCTGGCGGTGATCAGTGGTCAGTAGGTCAGTAGGTCAGTAGGTCAGTGGTCGGTGATCGGCGGTCGGCGGTCGTTGGTAAGAGAGGCGGTGACATGGTGATTCGCGCGGTTGAGGCGGGGGATCGGGGCGAGTGGCTGCGGCTGCGGCTGGCGCTGTGGCCGGACTCTCCGCCGGAGAAGGAAGGCGGGGAAGTCGATACCTTCCTGGCCGGCTACCCCTTGCCGACGTTGATGGCCGCTTTCGTCGCTGTGCGACCCGAAGGCGGGCTGTGCGGGCTGGTCGAGGTGTCGATCCACGAGTCGGCTCCCGGCTGCGAGAGCGACCGCATCGGCTATATGGAAGCATGGTACGTCGATCCCGACGCGCGCGGGCTGGGCCTGGGCCGGGCGCTGGTGGAGAGGGGCGAGGCGTGGGCGCGGGCCGCCGGCTGCCGCGAGATGGCCTCCGACACAACCCCGTTCTATCCCCTCAGCCCGGCGGCGCATGAGGCGTTGGGCTATGAAGAGGTCGAGCGACACTTTCGCAAAGAGATTTAAGAAGGAAGAAACCACAGATTCCACAGATTTCACAGATTCTTTCTCTGAATCTGTGGAATCTGTGGAATCTGTGGTTTCTTCTTAATCGGCGAAAGGAGGATCGTAAAGCGATACGTCGTCATGGTAGGCGCGGAAGAGGTCGGCGATGAAGTGCATCCGGCCGGGCAGGTCGCTCCAGTCGCGGCCGCCCGTGCCCCGCGGGCTGTCGGGCGTCGTGTCCACCCCGGCCAGCAGCGCGCGCAGGTCGGGGTTGGCCAACGTCCGCAGCGCGGCCGGGTAGTCGCCGGTCAGGTCGCGCCCCAGCCGCAACACCCGCCCGCCGGGCAACTCCAGCGTCATCAGCGCGGCGGTGATGGCCTGGCGGCCGAGGCGCTGGGCCTCGTCGGCCAGCCGGTCGCAGGCGGCCAGCAGCGGCGCGGCCTCCCCGCCCAGCCGCAGCACGGCCTGCCGCAGCCGCCCGCCGGCGTCGGGCAGTAGCTCGTCCACCAGACGGCGGCGCAGCGCGGCCGGCTCGTAGACCGGCGCGTCCATCGCCGCGCGGATGTCGGGCTGCAAGCGCGTCTGCTCATGGAAGCCGATCTCCAGATTGGCCAGCAGCAGCAACTCGGCCCGCGCCTTGCCCGTGGCGCTCAGCGCGGCGGCGTAGTGGGCGAAGGCGCGGCGCAGCAGCCCCTGTCCATCGGGCGGGTCGCCGGGGCGCAAGGTATCATGGAAGGCGTCCAGCGCGGCGGCGTCGGGCGGGCCGTCGGCGAACAACTCCAGGAAGCGAGCAAAGGCCAGCCCGATCTCGGCGAACACCTTGCGGTTGCCGTGGGCCACGGCGTCGGCCGTCCGCGCGAAAGCCGCTGCCGGGCTGAGCGCGTCGCGCAGGGCCTCGGCCGCGCCGAGCAGGCTCTCCGGCCCGCCCGCCTCAGCCGCCAGTTCGCCGGCCGCGGCCTCGACGTCCGCCGAGTCGGCCAACAGCCGCTCGAACGTCCGCCGCAGGTCTTCGCGGCGGATGGTCTGCCCCGCCTGGCGCGAGGCCCAGGTGGCCACGGCGCACCAGTTGGCCCCGCCGGGCAGCAGTCGGGCGATGGCCACGGCCAGTTCGTGATAGGCCTGGGTGATCTGCCGGTTGCGCTCAATCGGATCAGTCAGCGAGCTAATGCGCTCGACCACATCAGGCGTCGGCGGGTGCGGGTTGGCGGCGTTCATAGACCTCAGTATCATACCTGATAGAGAGTATTCCATGAACCAACCAGAAGTCGTAACTGCTGATATGCTCGACGGCCTGCCGGAGCCGGTGCGCCGCTACATGAACTGGACCGGCGTCGTCGGCCGGCCGTGGATTCGCACGGCCTACGTGAAACAGTCGGGCCTCTTTCGGTTAGGCTTAGACAAGCCCTGGATGCCATTGAAGGCCCACCAGATCTTCACCGTGGATCCGCCCGGCCTGAGATGGAACGCCCGGTTCAAGCTGTACGGGCTGCCGCTCATGAGCGCGCGCGACACCTATCAGAACGGTCAGGGGCACATGTTCGGCAAGCTGGCCGGGCTGGTTACACTCTTCGACGACCGCAGCGAGAAGCTAAGCTTCGGCGCGCAGATGCGTTATCTCAGCGAGATCGGTTGGTTGCCGACGGCTTATCTGAGCGACAGTATCCATTGGTCGCCGGTAGATGACAAAGCCGCCGACGTATCGTTCACCGACCAGGGGCGCACGGTCGGCGGGCGCATGTTCTTCGACGACCTGGGGCGGCCGACGCGCTTCGAGACCATGCGCTACCGCGAGGTGAAGGGGGACTATGTCTATCTGCCCTGGATCACGGTCAATGAAGCGTATGGCGTCCACGAAGGGCTGAATCTGCCAACACGCGGCCTGGTCAGTTGGCAGTTGCCGGAAGGGTTGCTGACCTATGGCGACATCCGGCTGGATGAGGTGAAGTATAACCGGCCGGGTGATGCCATTTAGTCGCTGTCCCGTTTGTCGCCAACCCCTCCCGCGGCTACAATTTGCCGTGTAGCCGGCCAATTTGGGGCTAACGTGTGTATTGTCAGCATCATGGAGACCTCAGCCACATGAGCAACTCCTCGCCCTCCTTCCTCAAGCAGCGTTACCTGAGCGAGCGTCGTGAGTTCTACCTGGAAAAGGAACGGATTCGCGTCTTCTATAAGGATTCCAACGGGGATGCAGAGGTCTTCGTTCGCTACGAAGACCTGACGACGGAAACGCGCCGCGTGTCCACGCGGAATGGGTTCTTGTACAATATGGCCCTCAGCTTCGGCATCTTTGCCCTGGTGGGCTTTGTGGCCTATGCGTTGGGCTACGAGTTATTGATGCGTTGGGCGCCGCTGTGGGCCATTGCCGCGGTTATCTTCTTCGGCTTCTACCTGTGGCGGCGGCGCAGCTACCTGGTGCTCGGTCTGGAGGGCGGCAAATCGCTCTACTTCCTGACCAATAATCAATCGCGCGACGAACTGCTGGGCTTTCTCAAGGAGATGGAAGAGACCAAGAAGCGCTACTTCCGCCACAAGTACTTCCGGATCATCGATCCCGAACTGCCCCAACGGGAGCTGAGCCGCTTTGACTGGTTGCTCAAGCAGGGCATCATCTCCAAACCGGAGTATGAGGACATGGTGGCCGAGCTGCTTGGCCAGGGTTCCGAGACGGAGTGACCCCGCCTGCCTTCGACTGTCGCCCCGGCTGCGGCGCGTGCTGCATTGCCCCGTCGATCTCCTCGCCCATTCCCGGCATGCCCGGCGGCAAGCCGGCCGGGGTGCGCTGCGTCCAACTGACCGACGACAATCGCTGCCGGCTGTTTGGACTGCCGGAGCGGCCGGTGGTCTGTGTTCAACTGCGGCCGAGCGGAGAGATGTGCGGCGAAACGGCAAACGAGGCGCTGGCGTATCTGGACGCACTTGAATTAGCTACCCGCCCGACTTTACACCTGGTTGCTATGTTATAATAGGGGCGCTATATGAGTCCAAAGATATTGATTGCCGGGCCGCTAATCTTCTGGTTTCATAGCTATGATGCCTTATATGAGAACCGCGCCAGCGTTCACATTGGGAAAGGCAGTCAGGATGACACCAACGATGCCAAGATATGGCTGGAGCCAGAGATAGAAGTTGCGAGAACTGGCCGGGTTCTACGGCAGCGTGAATTACGACAAGCGCTAAAAATTATCGAGGAAAATCAGGCTTACTTACTGGAGCAATGGAATGACTTCAAAGGTAAAGGCAGTTGAGGCAGATCTCACCGTTAAGCGGTACGCCATTGCCTATCCCGCCTCCGAGTATACCTTCCCCCATCAGGCCGCTATCCATGATGTGCGTTTCGATGACAGCCACATTCACCTCGATCTCACCGACGGCCGTATCCTGTCCATACCATTGTGGTGGATACCCACAGTCTACAACGCCCCAGCGGAAGACCGGCTCAAGTTCGAAATCAGTCGCAGCCGGACGATGATCATCTGGGACCCCGACAAAGGCAGCATTAACGATGAACTGCGGCTTGAGGATTACCTTGGGCCGCGTCGCGAATAGGCAACTTCGGCTCATTGTCGCCAATCCCAATTCGCTCCGCCCCGTTGGTCAGGCACGACTCACTAGCTACATGAGCCGCAGATGAGCGCCACTTAAGTAGCCGGCCCGGGCGAAACCCCTCATTGCCATTAGACGTTAATCTTATAGAGAGCCTGGCTCCCGATAAAGCCGCGCGTCGTGCGCGGCACGTTGCTGAACACATTGCAAGAGGAGATGAACAACGATGAAACGTCTAGCCATTCTGCTGAGTCTGGTGCTGCTGGTCGCTCTGGCGGCCTGTCGCCAGGCCCCGGCCACGGAAACGCAACCCACGGTCGAAGGGGCCGTGGAGACGTTGCCGACCGAAGCCCCGGCCGTTGAAGAACCGGCCGCGACCACCGACGAATCGGCCCCAACGGTCGAGGAACCGTCGGAGACCACCCCCCTGGCCCACACGGCCGACCCGGCGCTGACCAATACGCTGTGGTTCTGGGAGCGGCGCGACGCCAACGGCGGCGCGACCACCCCCATCGACGTGCCCAACCCCAGCGAGTACAACCTCATCTTCAACGATGACGGCACGTTCTTCGCCCAACTCGACTGCAACCGCGGCAGCGGCAGCTACACGACGCCCGGCGACGGCAGCCTGATGATGGAACTGGGCATGACCAGCATGGCGCTCTGCCCCGAGGACTCCCTCTTCGATGAGATGATGGCCACGTTCCCGGCCGCGGCGCAGTACAGCATCGAGGCAGACGGGGCCGTGCTGGTCATCGTCTGGGCCGACGGCACAACTGACACCTATCGCGCCGACGCCGAGGCCACCACCGAGACGGCCCCGACTGGCATGGTCGACGCCGCCCTGGTCGGCAAGGTCTGGCAGTGGCTGGGCACGATCACGGCCACCGAGCCGGTCGCCGTGGCCGACTCCACCCGCTACACCATCGAGTTCCTGGAAGACGGCACGGCGGCCATCACCGCCGACTGCAACGCTGTCGTTGCCCAGGTCACGGCCGACGGCAGCGCCATCAGCCTGACCCTCGGCCCGTCGACGCTCGTCGCCTGCCCGGAGGATTCGCAGGCCGACCTCTTCACGCAGCAGTTGAGCGGCGCGGCCCTCTACTTCTTCCAGGAAGGCGACCTCTTCATCGATCTGATGGCCGACAGCGGCACGATGCACTTCGGCGAACTGCCGACGGTCGATCTGCCCGCGCCGGAGACGAGCGAGCCGACGGGCACGGTCAACGCCCCCGACGGCATCTTCCTGCGCACCGGCCCCGGCACCAACTTCCCCAGCGTCGGCGCGGCCCCGCTGGGCGAAAGCGGCACGCTGATCGGCATCAGCCAGGATCGCGCCTGGTATGTCGTCGAAGCGCCGGGTATGCCCGACGGCCGGGTGTGGGTGGCGGCGGCCTTTGTCGATGCGGTCAACGCCGACAATCTGCCGACCGTGGCCACGCCGGCGCTGCCCAGTTCGCTGGTCGGCCGCACGTGGCAGTGGGTGGGCACCATCGCCGGCACGCAAACGCTGACCGTGGCCGACCCCAGCCGCTACACCATCACCTTCGCCGCCGACGGCACGGCCAGCATCCAGGCCGACTGCAACATGGTCATGGCCCAGTACACCGTGGCCGGCGGCTCCCTGTCGATCATCCCCGGCGCGTCGACGATGGCCTTCTGCCCCGACTCGCAAGACCAGGTGTTCGTGCAGCAGCTCAGCGCCGCGGCCACCCACTTCTTCCAGGGGGATGAACTGTTCATCAGCCAACTGGGCGGCGGCGGCACGATGCGCTTTGTGCCGGCCGGCGCGGGCGGCGTCACCGTTGTTCCCCCGCCGGGCAGCACCGTGACCGGCGGCGCGTCGGGCCTGCCGTTCCGTGTCGTCTCCTTCGGGCCGGCCGGGGCGGAACAACCCGTTGTCGCCGGGACGACGATCACCGTCACCTTCGACGAGGCGACGCTGGCCGTCAGCGGCAACTCCGGCTGCAACAGCTTCGCCGGCAGCCTGATTCCCCAGGGCGGCTTCTTCACCGTCGGCCCGCTGGCCAGCACGATGATGGCCTGCACCGCCGCCGGCGTCATGGAGCAGGAGATCGCTTTCCTGGCCGCGCTGCAAGGGACGAACGGCTACCGCTGGACGCAGCCGGCGGTCAACAACGCCATCACCAGCGGCCAGTTGACCTACACCCTGGCCGACGGCACGAGCGGGATCATCAACCTCGTCACGCCGTAAGAGAAAGCAACCGCAGATTACGCAGATTACACAGATTGAAGAGTGATCATCCGCAGATTGGGCAGATTGGGCAGATTTCAGAAAGCAGAGCGAGTCGAATTCTGAAATCTGCTAAATCTGCCTAATCTGCGGATAAGATCGTCTTGTAGCGCGATTCTCCCGAATCGCGCGCGGTTCGGGAGAATCGCGCTACGATGAACCAGTTAATCCCCCTGCCCACGTCCGTCCAGCCGGCCGATGGCGTCTTTCTGCTGACGGCCGATACGACCATTGCCGCTAACCCGGCCACGGCCGAAGTGACCGCCATCGCTGAGCTACTGGCCGCGCACCTTCGCCCGGCCACCGGCTACCCGTTGCCCGTGCGCCCCGCCGATGGCCCACCGATTTCCGGCCGGCTTTTCTCGCTGGCCCTCGACCCGGCCGACAGTTCATTAGGGGACGAGGGCTATACCCTCCACATCACCCCCGACACGGTTAGGCTAACCGCCCACCAACCGGCCGGCCTCTTCTACGGCGGGCAGACGTTGCGCCAACTGCTGCCGCCGGCCATTGAAAGCGCCACGCCGCAGCCCGGCCCGTGGCCGCTGCCCGCCGGCATGATTCGCGACACGCCGCGCTTCGTCTGGCGCGGCCTGATGCTCGACGTGGCCCGCCACTTCTTCGGCGTGGCCGACGTGAAGCGGGTCATCGACCTGGCCGCGGCTTACAAGCTCAACCGGCTGCACCTGCATCTGGCCGACGACCAGGGCTGGCGGATCGAGATCAAGTCGTGGCCGGAGCTGGCCCGCGTTGGCGGGCAGACGGCGGTGACGACCGCCGACGGTCGCGCCTGGCCCGGCGGCTACTATACGCAGGCCGACTACGCCGAGATCGTGGCCTACGCCGCGGCCCGCTACGTCACCGTCGTGCCGGAGATCGACATGCCCGGCCACACCAACGCCGCCCTGGCCGCCTACGCCGAGTTGAACGCCGACGACCAGCCCCGCCCGCCCTACACCGGCATCGAGGTCGGTTTCAGCAGCCTGGCCATCGACAAGGAGATCACCTACCGGTTCATCGACGACGTGATCGGCGAGCTGGCGGCGCTGACGCCCGGCGACTACCTCCACATCGGCGGCGACGAGGCGCTGGCCACGGACAAGGCTGACTACGTGCGCTTCATCGAGCGGGTGGCGGCCATCGTCGCCGGCCACGGCAAGCGCGTGGTCGGCTGGGAGGAGATCGGGCAGGCGCATCTGTCGCCGACGGCCGTAGCCCAACACTGGGCGCCCGGCCACGCCGCCGCCGCCGCCGCGCAGGGAGCCAAAGTCATTCTCTCCCCCGCGCCGCGCGTCTATCTGGACATGAAGTACGACGAGGCGACGCCGCTGGGCCTGGTCTGGGCCGGGAAGATTAGTGTGCGCACCGCCTACGACTGGCAGCCAGAGACGCAACTGCCGGGCGTGAGCGAGGATTCCCTGCTAGGCGTCGAGGCGGCGCTGTGGGCCGAGACGTTGACGACGATTGACGACGTCGAGTTCATGCTCTTCCCACGGCTGCCGGGCGTGGCCGAGTTGGGCTGGTCGGCCGCCGGGCGGGATTGGGAGGGGTATCGGCCGCGATTGGCGGCGCATGGGGCGCGGTGGGAGGCGATGGGGGTGAACTTCCATCGCACAGAGGAAGTGGACTGGGAATAAGTCATCACGATTGATCAGCCGGTCGCGGCGGGTTCTTCAACCCGCCGCGCTCGTACCCGATGCAGCGAACCGCCCGACTACTGAAGTATTCGACATCAGTCAATGCCGATCTATACAAGATAGGCTGGCTTCCACTATAATGCCCGGTAATAGTAGGGCTGATGTAGCATGTCAACCAGTGGTTTCAAACCTTGCATTATGTTCACATCTATGTTAACCTATGCGCACCATCGTATTCTACCGCACAGCACGAGGCGCAAGTCCTGTTAAGGAGTTCCTCGACTCACTCAACGGCAAACAAGCGCAGAAAGTGGTTTGGGTTCTGCGGTTGATCGAGGAGCTACCACAAATACCCGCACAGTACTTCAAGAAAATGGACGGAACCAGCGACTTATGGGAAGTGCGGATTCAGGCAGGCAATGATGCCTTTCGACTTCTCGGTTTCTTTGATGGTGGCAAGTTAGTCGTCCTAACGAATGGGTTCGCCAAAAAGACGCAGAAGACACCAGCACGTGAACTGGCGTTGGCCGAACAGCGCAAGCGGGATTATCTGCTACGGAGAGGATCGTGATGAGCGACTTACAAGAATACATCAGCCAACGAACCGCCCACGACCCGGATTTCGCCGAGGGCTTTGAAGCCGGCTATGGCGAGTTCAAGATTGGCGTCATCTTGCGGCAGGCGCGGGAAGCAGCCGGTCTGACTCAGGAGCAGGTTGCACGGCAGTTGGGGACACAGAAGTCAGCCATCTCCCGCATCGAGAATCATGCCGGGGACGTGCGTCTTTCCACACTGCGCGCCTATGCTCAAGCGGTTGGCGCTCAGTTACAGATCCAACTGATCGCTCGGCAGTAGCGCCATTAACACGCACATAGCACAACGGCCGGGCTTTGCGCCCGGCCGTTTCGTTTCGCGCCTGTAGGGCGGGTTGCCAACCCGCCCGACGCTACGGTCGCCAGGTGTCCTTCAGCCCCACCGTCCGGTTGAACACCAGCATGTCGGGCCGGGTGTCGGGGTCGACGACGAAGTACCCGTCGCGGACGAACTGGAACTTGTCGCCGGGCTGGGCGGTGGCCAGGCTCGGCTCCACCAGCGCGTCCATGACCCGCAGCGAGTCGGGGTTCAGGTTGTCCAGGAAGTTCTCGCCGTTCTCTTCCGGGAAGGGCTTGGCGAACAGGTTGTCGTAGAGGCGCACCTCGGCCGGGATGGCGTGCTCGGCCGACACCCAGTGCAGCGTGCCCTTCACCTTGCGGCCGTCGGTCGACGTGCCGCCGCGCGTGGCCGGGTCATAGACGGCGCGCAACTCGACGATGCGCCCGGCGGCGTCCTTCACCACGCCGGTGCAGGCGATGTAGTAGGCGCTCATCAGCCGCACCTCCGTCTCCGGGGCCAGCCGCGTGAAGCCCTTGACCGGCTCCTCCATGAAGTCGTCGCGCTCGATGTAGATCTCGCGCGAGAAGGGCAACGGCCGCGACTCGGTGCGCGTCTTGTCCTGCTTATAGTAGGGCACGTCGAACGTCTCTTCCTGCTTCTTGGGGTAGTTCTCGATGACCACCTTCAGCGGCTCCAGCACGGCCATGACCCGCGGCGTGCGCGCGTTCAGGTCTTCGCGCACGGCGTGCTCCAGCATGGCCATGTCGACCACGCTGTTGGCCTTGCTGACGCCGATCATCTCGGTGAAGGCGCGGATGGCCTCCGGCGTGTAGCCGCGGCGGCGCAGGCCGCGCAGCGTCCAGAAGCGCGGGTCGTCCCAGCCGCTGACGTGCCCCTCCTGCACCAGCCTGATCATCTTGCGCTTGCTCATGACGGTGTAGGTCAGGTTGAGCCGGGCGAACTCGATCTGCTGCGAGCGGCGGATGCCCAGCGCCTCCTGGAACCAGTCGTAGAGGCGGCGGTTGTTCTCGAACTCCAGGGTGCAGATGGAGTGGGTGATGCCCTCGATGGAGTCGCTCTGGCCGTGGGCCCAGTCGTAGGTGGGGTAGATGTGCCAGGCGTTGCCGGTGCGCGGGTGGGGCGCGTGGAGGATGCGGTACATGACCGGGTCGCGCAGCACGAAGAAGGGCGAGGCCATGTCGATCTTGGCCCGCAGCACGCGCGACCCTTCGGCGAACTCCCCGGCGCGCATGCGGCGGAAGAGGTCGAGGTTCTCGTCCACCGTGCGGTCGCGGTAGGGGCTGTTGCGCCCCGGCTCGGTCAGCGTGCCGCGATACTCGCGGATCTCGTCGGCGCTCAGGTCATCGACGTAGGCCTTGCCATCGCGGATGAGCTGTTCGGCCCAGTCGTAGAGCTGCTCGAAGTAGTCGCTGGCGTGGAAGAGGCGGCCGTCCCACTGCGCCCCCAGCCAGGCGGCGTCTTCCATGATGGCGTCGATGTACTCCTGCTCCTCCTTCTCCGGGTTGGTGTCGTCGAAGCGCAGGTTGAACAGGCCGTTGTAGTCCTGGGCCAGGCCGTAGTTGAGGTTGATCGACTTGGCGTGGCCGATGTGGAGGTAGCCGTTCGGCTCCGGCGGGAAGCGGGTGTGGACCTGCCCGGCGTACTTGCCGCTGGCGTTGTCCTCGTCAATGATCGTCCGAATGAAGTTGGACGGGGTTGGTGTAGTTGTGTCTGTCATGGTCTTTTTCTTAACCACAGATTACACAGATTTCACAGATTAAGAGGTGTTGATCCGCAGATTAAGCAGATTTGGCAGATTCAGAAATCAATTCCCTTCTTTCGGAAAATCTGCCCAATCTGCCAAATCTGCGGATAACTATTCTTCAAATCTGTGTCATCTGTGTAATCTGTGGTTCCTATTCTTCTATCTTTGCAATCACACTATCAAGCCGGGCCAGGGCGCGGGCGCGGCCGAGGGCGACGATGGACTCGTACACCGGCGGCGACACGTCCTGCCCGGTCACAGCCAGCCGCAGCGCCCCCAGGAACGGCCCGGCCTTGCCGTTGGCCGTCACGCTCTCGCCGATAGCCGTCAGCCCGGCGCTGAGCGTCGCCACGTCCAGCGGTTGCGCGGCGGCGATCAGGTCGCGGGCCGCCTGCAAACCGCGCCGGGCCGCGTCGGCCGGGAGCTTGGCGCTCACCAGCCGGTCGGCCGCCGGCGCGGCGAATCCTCCGGTCTCATCGTCCCACAGAAAGCGCAGAAACGCCTCGGCGTCGGTCAGCTTCTTCAGCCGCACCTTCAGCGCCGGGGCCACGGCCAGGAGGGCTTCGGCCCCGACCTCGTGCCCCTGCCGCGCCAGCACCGGCCGCACGGCGCGGGCCAGCGCCAGCGGCTCCATCATCTGTATCCACTGCCCGGTCAGCCAGTCGAGCTTGTCATAGGGCAGGCGCGTCGGCGCGGGGTTGATGTCCTCGATGGCGAAGCGCGGGATGGCCTCCTCGATGGGGAAGATCTCGCGGTCGCCGCCGAACGACCAGCCGACGTTGGCCAGGAAGTTGTTGAGCGCCTGCGGCAGATAGCCGGCGTCGCGGAACTCCTCGACCTTGACCAGCACCTGCCGCCCCTGGTCGTCGAACGCCTGGGCCCGCTTGCTCAGCTTGCCCTTGCCGCTGGGGTTCAGCACCAGCGGCAGGTGGGCGTAGATGGGGTGCGCCCAGCCCAGGGCGGCGTAGAGGTTCAGGTGCAGCGGCGCGCTGCTGATCCACTCGTCGGCGCGCAGGATGTGGCTGATTTCCATGAAGTGGTCATCGACGACGTTGGCCAGGTGGTAGGTGGGCAGGCCGTCGGACTTCAGCAGCACGGCGTCGGCGATCTGGCTGTTGGGCACGGTGATGTCGCCGCGGATCACGTCGGGGATGACCGTCGCGCCTTCGGTGGGGGCCTTGAAGCGCACGACGTAGGGCAGCCCGCCGGCCTCGCGCGCGGCCACTTCGGCGGCCGACAGCATCCGGCAGCGGCGGTCGTAGCTCTGGTCGCCCCGCGCCGCCTTGGCCGCCGCCCGCCGTTCCTTCAACTCGTCGGCGGTGCAGAAGCACTTGTAGGCATAGCCGTTATCCAGCAGCCAATCGGCCCACTCGCGGTAGAGGGCGGCGCGCCGGCTCTGGATGTAGGGGCCATAGGGGCCGCCCACGTCGGGGCCTTCGTCCCAATCGAGGCCCAGCCAGCGCAGCCCGTCCATGATGGCCTCGATGGCCCCCTTGACGGTGCGCTTCTGGTCGGTGTCTTCGATGCGCAGGATGAACTGGCCGCCGTGCCGGCGGGCGAACATCCAGTTATACAGCGCGGTGCGCGCCCCACCGATGTGGAGGTAGCCGGTGGGGCTGGGGGCGAAGCGGACTCGTACCATAGTTGTCAGTTAGCAGTTGTCAGTAAGCAGTAGGTCAGTAGGTCAGTAGGTCAGTAGGTCAGTAGGTCAGTAGGTCAGTAGGTCAGTGGTTGTTGGTCGCCACTGGCCACTCCGAACTCGTATGTCGTATCTCGTATCTCCGAACTCGTCACCTGGCCCCTGGAACCTGGTCCCTGGAACCTGATGTGGAAGAATAGCAGAAAAGGGGCGTTTTGGGCAGGGCAGGGACAAAACGCGGAGACAGTACTAAAACTATAGATCGTTGGCGATTAATACTTATGTTTTTTTGGGGCAATATGATCTAAACTGCTCGTAAGCATTCCCCCTGCGCCGCCCGCTGGATGGCGCAAATGCTTAGCGGAGCCGCAATGACCCGGTTAGCCTGTCGGTCGCTGTTCGTCTTCGCGTTCGTTCTTCTCTTCACGCCCCTGCTGGTTTCGGCCTCGTCACAGGCGACTACAGCCACGTCTGTGCCGGCCGCCGCGCCTAGCAAACGCCTGGTTCTGACGGTAGACGCGCCGGTCGGCCCGCTGGCCCTGGGTGACGAGGCGGCGCTGACCATCGTCGTGGCCAACCCGATGGCCGAGCCGGTGGAGAACGTGCTGCTCTATTTGCCCCAGGAGCGCGGAGTGGAATGGATCGAGCCGGCCGACGGGGGATGGGTGACGTTGGGCGCGCTGGCGGCGGGCGAGAGCCGGACGGTGGCGGCGCGGCTGCGCGTGGCGGCCATGCCCCGCTCCGGCTATCTGCGGTTCTTCGTCGGCGCGACGGGCGACGACGCCAAGCCGGCGCGCGAGCGGGTTGACCTGCTGGTGCCGCGCGCGCCACAGGAGACGGCCACCGCGCCGGCGGCGGGCGGCGAAGTAGCCTTTGCCAATGGTCGCGTCCGCATGGTCTTCCCGCCGGGCTGGAACGAGCAGGACGCGCAACTGACCTTTCAGTTAGAAGAGTTGTATCGCCAGCAGCGCAAGGAGCGCGGCCGGCTGCTGCTGTTCACGCTGACGGCCACGGTCGGCGGCGCGCCGGAAGCGTCCTTCGACGCGCCGGTGGCCGTCACGCTGGCCCTGGGCGACCTGAAAAGTGACGACCCCACGGCCCCCGCCCCGACCGTCTCCACCGCTCCGACGGCCGACGAGAATTGGACGACGGTCGAATCGGCCTTCGACCCAGCGGCGGGCACGCTGGCGTTCACCACAACCGAGCCGGCCGCCGTCCAGGCGGCGACCGACCCTGAGCTGTGGCGGCTGGAATACAATCCACCGGGGGCGTCGGCCTACAGCGGTTCGGCGACCTACAGCTACCCCATCGAACTGCCGCCGGGCATCGGCGGGCTGACGCCCGACCTGACGCTCAGCTATAGCAGCCGGGCGGCCGAGGGGCAGACCTACCCGGCCATGAGCCAGGGGTTCGGCGCGGGCTGGGGCTTGCCGCAGGCGCAGATCAACAACGGCAGCAGCGGCCGCATGTACAACGACGACCTGGGTGGGACGCAGGGCAACACCGGCCTCGACAAGAACGCCTTCACGCTGGTGCTCAACGGGATGAACTACTATCTGAATCCCCTCGACACCGCCGGTCGTTATGGCACGTACAAGGCGATTGGTTCGCCGGAGTTGTTTATCTTGTACGCGGCCGACCTGAGCATCCCCAACGTCAGCGGCGAGTACTGGCTGGTGCGCACAGCCGACGGCACGACCTATACCTTTGGCCGCACAGAGGACGCCGAACAAGTGATCTGGCCGGTGGAGGAGGCGCGCAATACGGCCCAGCCGCGCAACGATCGCTTCTCTCCCTACAACTGGAAGCTCAACAGCATCGTAGACGTGCATGGCAATAGGGTTGAATACGTCTACGACACCGCTTGCGGAAAGGTAGCCAACGGGTCTCAGGACAGAGGGCAGAACCGGCAGGATACCGGCCACGTGGGGGAATTTGAGTGTAGCGAAGTTGATACGGCGGTCAAGGAGATACGCTATAGCTTTCAGCGGGGGCGCGGCCAAGACGGTCATTAGCTTCACCAATGAGCCGATCAACGACGGCGTGCGCAAGCAAAAGATGGCGATGACCGCCGGCCTCTTACGGCCGACGCAGATCAAGGTCATTCAGAACGGCAACACGAACGCGCCGGCCAGCACCTATACCTTTTTCTACACCGGCAATAGTCACGGCTTTGCCCCCTGGTCGGTGAGTACACAGTTTTGGATGCTGACCCATATTTATCACAGCGGCTCGGACGGCAAGACGCTGCCGGCGCAAAGCTTCAGTTACAGCCGCATCATCCATGATGGTTGCGACGAGTACGATGAGGACGAGGACGACTGTGTGAAGCTGCTGACACAAGTCGACAACGGCTATGGTGGGGTGACGCTACTGGGGTATGAGCCGTACCGCGACTGGCAGCTAGTCCAATACGTTGAGACGTGGGATGGCGTAGTCCGCAAGCGCGACGTGGACAGCAAAGGCCAATCGCGCGTCGTCTATGACCACACCGGGGCGACGGCTTGTTTCGACACCGCCGGCAGTGGCTGTCACATGGGCACACAGCAGCCCAGCGAGACGCTGGTTGGCTTCAACAAGGCGACGGTCAAGACGCAGGAATGGGACGGCTCAACGTGGAGAACGTTGGTCCAAACGGAAACGGACTTCATCAACGCCAACTATCTGTTGTTGGGCAAGGTCAGCGCCCAGCGGCAGCTTGACCCGTCGAATAGCACGGTCCTGGCTAAAGACGAGTACAGTTGGCAATCGGTCGCCAGCCCCGACGGTAATTATGTAGACGACCAACTGGCGTCAGAAACCCATACCCTGAACCCGGCGGGCACGCAACTCAAGAGCAGCATCGTCTACACCTACTACCCGCTCAACCCGCCGGCTGGCAGCTATGGAGTGTTGAAGACGAAGCTGGAGAAGGATGAGGCCGATAACCCGTACCGTTGCACGGAGTACGCCTACGTCAGTAAGGCAGAGGACTCGATCTGGCTCATCAACCGGCCGGAGCGGGAGACGGTGAAAGGCGGTGACTGCGCCGGGCCGAAGAAGGCCGAGACGCTCTACCGCTATGCCGGCGCGGCCTTTCCGGGCGACAAGGCGCTGGACGCTCGCGGGCTGCTGACGTATATTCTGCGTTGGTCGCCACGGGGAATGGCCGATTACTACGCCACGGAGAAGCGGGAGTACCATGCCAACGGCCTGCCCAGCGTGGTGACGACGTTCAGCGACCTCAGTTCGACGACGACCTACGTCAGTACCGAGAAAGTTCGCAACACGACGACCACAACCTACACCGCCCTGGGGCTGCCGGAGACGATCACGACCCACGCCACGGACATCCAGGACCAGACGCAGACCATTGGCTACGACACAACTTTCCCCTGGCTGGTCGCCTCGGTGAAGGACGCCAACAACCTCACGACAAGCTACACTTACGACGGCTTCCTGCGGCCGCTGGTCTACGACGGCAACAACCACCTGACGATGCGGTTCAGCGACGTATTCGGACGGCTGGTGCTGGCGCGCGAGTATAGCGGCGACACCTGGACGGCCGGCAAGCCCACAACCTACGCCCCTTACGCCGACACGCGCTATACCTATAGCGCGCTCGATGAACTGGTCGGGGTGATGACGAGCGCGGCCAGCAATGGCCAGACGGCCGCGGCGCTGCGCCAGACGTTGATGAGCTACGTCCCGCTGGGGCGCAAGGCATGGATGTCCGACGCCGACATGGGCTTGTGGACGTATGGCTACGACGATGCCGGGAACCTGAGCCGTCAGACTGACGCCGCCGGCCAGGTCATCTGCTTTTACTATGACAACCTGAACCGGCTGACGCGGCGCGTGGTTGACGCCACGCCCGGCGATGCCTGCCCCCTCTCCCCGCCCACGCCTGATACCAACCACCTGGCCAGCTACACCTATGGCCAATCGGCCGCCGCCCACAACGTGGGCCGAGTGACGCAGGTGAGTTGGGGCAGCGCACCAGGGCAAAACAACGACGCCTTCACCTATGACGCGCAGGGTCGTCTGAGTAAGCAGACGCGCAAGGTCAATGGGCAGACGTTCACCTATGAGGTGACGCTCTATGACGCTCTCGACCGGCCAACACAGTACAAACTGTCCAACGCGACGACGGCGGAAACGATCAACGTCGGCTACGATCAGGAAGGAGAGAACACGCTGACAGTGGGCAGCACGCCACTGCTCATCGACAACGTGACCTATAACGAGCGTGGGCAATTGGCGCTTATCAGCCGCGATGGCGGCGCGCCGGACACCAGTTTCACCTACTACAATACAGAGGTCAACTTCGGCCGGCTGCAGCGAATCGGCCACGGCGGGACAGCCGACAGCTACCCCGACTACAGCTACACGACCTACGACAGCGTGGGCAACCTGAAGGGCCTGGTCGTCACCAACGCCAATGCAGGAACTTACAGTTTCGGCTACGACGCATTGAACCGGCTGAAGACGGCCGAGCTGTCGGGGGCAAGCACAGCCAACTACAACTACACCTATGCCTACAATGAGGTAGGCAACATTCCTTCAACAACCCTGTCAATTATACCGACCCCTCCGGCCACATGGCAACTTCGGGTTGTGATGGGGTCTTCGAAGGCTGCCTATCGGATGCCGATAACTGGGGAGCCAACTTCGTCAGCTCTTTGCTGGATCATATTGACTTCAATGACCCAGCTAGCAATCCTCAAGGGCAAATATTCCTTGAACTGTATAACTACATCCTGCCCTTAGGCCAGGCAGATGGGGCTTCCATCAACGAGATTGTCTCACAAGCGCTTGTGGACACCGTCTCGTTCATGAAACACGGCCGAGATAGTTGGTACCCGATAGCAAGTGACGCTGACTTGCTTGTCAAGACCCTTCTTTTTGCTTCTGTGGCTGACGCCAGTTTTGACAAAGCTAGTGACGGAGAGGAATATCTAGGACATCTGCCCACCCGCACCAGAACCCGTGATAAAACCCATGGACTCCTAGTCCTTGATGATGAGCCACCTATTCCTGTTGTTAGTGGACAGAATGGGCCAGCCGCAACCATTCCAAGAGGCTCTCGAGGATTTGACGCCATTACACAAACACACGTTGAGGGCCACGTAGCAGCCTTGATGGTTAATCATGGCTGGACTAGAGCGACATTGTACATAAACAATGTTCCCTGCCCCAGTTGTGATAGGCTCTTGCCTAGAATGTTGCCACCTGGTGCTCGATTGAATGTGATTGGGCCTAATGGATTTCAAAAACTGTATGTTGGGGGACGCTGGTAATACAGCGAGTACATAAAATCGCTATAATTCTTGAGCGCCAAGACCTCGGTTTGCAGAAGATCGAGACCAGAACGGTTGCGGGCCGCCCGCCCCCCCGCCGGCGGCCGGCCCCCCGGAGGGGGCCCCCGGCGGGCCCCCCCGGGCGGGCCCCCCCGCCCCCGGCCCCCCCCGGGGGGGGGGGGGGCGCCCCCCCCCCTGTTAGCTACAAATAATGTCTCTGTAAAAGTGATCATCCAATCCTGGAGGACTAACCATGAGTGAGTTGCTTATTGAGTTTCTCGGCGGTACCAAAGTAGGCGAACAAATCTATATGGACGCAGAAGACTTAGCCAGCCTAGAATCATTCCTTCAAAGATTACGTCTCGATGAGCCAATTTTCCATTAATATCGTACTTCGTCAAGGTAACGAGCTTACAGTAGGAATTGGTGCAACTCGAAGTTGTGTCCAATATTCCGGCAAAGAGCATGAGCCTCCTTATCTTATTGCGCAAGAAACCACTGCTCTTGATGAAGATTTGGAAATTGAGTTTGATGCTGGTGGGACAATCACTCCTGTTTTGATAAGCCAAACGATACCATCAGACGTAGCTATAGGACTCATTTTAGAGATAGTTAGTACGGAGGCGCTGCCGCCATATGTTGAGTGGGTAGAAATTTAGTTGTGTGCCTAACCTTCTTGCGGCGGTCTAATTGTTCTGGTTCCTCCGATAAAATTTGCGCCCACGGCGAGATATGCGGCTAGTGTGTGCGCACACCTAACGAGTCTCCTGACCCGTCAACCTGTGGTTGCAAATGACAACCTCCGGCACCCGGTTGACTCTCGCGCTATCGACTTGAGCCGTACCTTTACAACCGAAACTGATGCCTAGCCGGCTGATTCACCAACCCTGGACGGCGGCAACCTAAACCGCTTGCTGCCCCACGGGATATGGGTGATGTCGCCGCCCAGGCCCAGCCGGTCCAGCTGGTCACGCACAAACTGCCGCGCGCCGACGCCGCCGGGCAGGTTGCGCACGCCCATCTTGTAGGCCAGGGCATAGAACGCCGCGGCCACCTGCTCCGGCGTGGCGAAGCGGTCGGCGGTGGCCCCGGTCAGCACGTGCCAGACGGCGATGAGCAGCTTGCGAGCCACGGCCACCAGCGCCTTGGGCCGGCCCAGACGGGGCTTCAGGCGCTCGTAGACCTCCCGCCAGTGCCCCTTCATCTGGACGGCGTGCGAGGCCGCGTCAACCATCACCCGCCGGATGTCGCGCCGTCCGGCCTTGGTGATGCGCCCCGACCAGTGGGCCTGGCCGCTGTCGTGGACTTGCGCCCCCAGCCCGGCGTAGCCGACCAGTTGCGTCGCCGTCGGGAAACGCGTGATGTCGCCGATGGCCCCCAGCAGGGTCATAGCCGCCACCAGGCCGATGCCCGGCAGTTGGGCCAGGATGCGGGCGGCCTTCTTGTCGGTCATCACCCGCGCCTTGACGATGGCCTTGACCTCCGGCGGGTGGACGACCGTCACCGAGCCGACGATTGGCGCCAGCAGGTCGACCATCTGCCAGGTGTTGGTGGTCATCTCCAGGGCCACGGCGTCGCTGGGGCGCAGGTCGCGGGCCAGCCACGCCTCCAGGTCGGCGTACTCGACCCGGCGCGGGCCATAGACCGGGTGCTGGTCGCGGTCGACGCCATAGGCGACCAGGTAGTGCTTGTGCACGTCCAGGCCGATGTAGCGGGCGATGGGCGGAGAAGAAGCAGACATGGGACACCTCCAGCGCAGGCAACACGCCTGCCATAGACTTGATGAACCGCATCAAGCCGGCCGGGGCAGCCCGTTCGGGGTGGCGACTTCACACATTCCTACGAGCTTGACGACCGTCGTCGTCTTCTCAGGCGGACAAACACGAGCAGGGCGGTCACACACGTGAACGAGCTTGGCGGCGGCCCGGAAGCCAGCCGCGTCTCATAACTATACTCGACCGATCCCAGACGTCGCGCACCCGGAGCGGCGTCCCTGCCCGGTCAGCCGGACAGAGGATGCCGCAAGATGCCCCGGCCGGCAACGGCGCGGCGTCCCGCGCCGGTTGTCGTGGGGAATGCGGTGTTGTGTGTCCCACACGGATATAACAATCCTGTCAAGTTTGTTGACCCTAGCGGGCACGCTGTATGTACGTCATGGGCAGCAAAGGTGCTTTGTGGGTTCTGGCAGAACACGCTCAACGCTACTTCTGAAGTAGTCAGCCTAGCCGTTCAAGGCGACCTTCTTGTCGATGACCGAGTTACTCCCTCCTCCTTCAGGTAATGACGTGACAGACTGGCTGGCCTATCAACTGAGCAGCACCAAACAGCGAGGCTTTTCAGACAATACAATCCACATGGCGAGAGGGAGACGTTCCAGGTGCCTCGGCCATGTGGGCAAGGCACGTTGCTACCGGTGCAATTTGGGACTTTAAAACCGACCTAAGAGTTCCCTGGGATACGTGATAGCAACAACGAAATCCTCCTAGGAGGTAAGCATCTCAACTATCAAGTCGTTGCCAATGTTTTTTACGGATACATAGGCCGTGCTATTGGTATGGGGAAAGGGTATCTCCAGTTGGGAGCCGGGGTCGCACAAGTCGAGAATGGCCTGTTGCATTGGCTTAGAAACTACAACAGCTACCCTCCTGGCTGGGGAGATCAGGAATTCGATGCCTGGGCAATCGGCTTTGGTTCCTACCTTTTTGAATTGTACGGAGATGATCCGAGCAAACTGACGAGGGATAGTCTAGCCGCGGCGTTGAATGATTATATCCAGACCTCTCCCATTCCGGAACTAAAGTGAGGCGACAATGGACAGGATTCGTATCGGCAATAGGATCATGACTACTACGACGCTAGTCCTTAGCGCGTTTTTTGGTTAGTTGTTCGGGATTCGGCCACCCAAGTAGAGGTTTCACCGCTGAGGATCTGCTCTTGACGCCGGAAATGGTCCCTCAGAACTGGAAGCGACCCAAGTTGTTCCGGTCAGTGTTGCAGTATTTGGGTTCGGAAATGAAGAACTCCGATCGTCAGGTGGGTTTTGTGGAGCAAAGTGATCTGCAAGATCGCGTCATTGCCGATCACTTTGTACTTGTTTTCCGGGGCGGAGGTAGAGCGGCGAACTGGTATGAGGACAAAATGCGCTCCGAATTCAATGACAACAGTATCGCAATTACTGGGACGTGGTCTACTCACCCCGATCTTACATACGAACCGGCCTTTCCAGGACAATACCGAGTTGCTTGCGCGATAAACAATATTGCTGGAGAACAGCTTGTGTTGAATTGTTGCACAGTAAGTCAAGACGAGTTAACCAAGGGGGGGCAATCCCGGGAAAGGGAGAACGGCCCGGGGGGGGCCCCCCCCCCCCGCCCGGGCGCCCCGGGGGGTCTTTAGCCCGAGGGGGGATTAGGGGGGGGGGGTCCCCCCCGGGGGGCGGGGGGGGGGGCCGCCCGGGGGGGGGGGCGAGAGAGGGGGGCGGGCCGGGCCGGGCCCCCCCAGGAGGGGGGGGGGGGGGGGGACCACCCCCGGGGGCCGGGGGGCACACCCCGGGGGGGGGGGGGCGGGGGGGCGCGGGGCCCCCACAGGAGAAACTGGGGGGGGGGGGGGGGGGGGCACCCCCCCCGGCCCCCGCCGGGGGGGGGGGGGGGGGGGGGGGGGGGGGGGGGGGGGGGGGGGGGGGGGGGGGGGGGGGGGGGCGGGGGGGGGGGGGGGGGGGGGGGGGGGGGGGGGGGCGGGGGGCGCCGGGGGGGGGGCGGGCGGGCGGGTGGTCATGGAGCAACGCATTGAACGGCCATCGACGACACAGACCCAGAACGACCACTACTCGGGCAAGCAGAAGGCCCATACGCGCAAGACGGGCATCATGGTCAACCAGCAGGGGGGGGTTCGGGGGGGCGGGGGTACTTTTCCCGGGGGGGCCCGCGGGCCCGGGGGGCTTTCGGCGGGGGGGGGGGGGGGGGGGTTTCGGGGGGGGGGGGGGGGGGGCTTGGGGGGGGGGGGGGGGGGGGGGGGGGTGGGGGGGGTCACACGGCCCGCCTGGCGGCGCCCGCCGCCCGCTGCGAAGCCGAACGGTGGGCCAACCGGGTAGTGTCCGAAATTGTGTGTAACCAGAAAACGACTAGAGTATAGCCGCGCGAGCGGCTGGAGGTTACACCATGACCAAACAGAAGAAACCGCAATCACCGCAGGAGTATATGCCAACGGCGGAGGAAGTGCAGGCTGAACTGGCCAAGGTTCAGTCGATGGACGACTTCTTCGGCAAGGAAGGGGTATTCGCCAAGCTCTTTGCCTCGACCTTGGAACAGATGCTGGAGGGGGAGTTGACCGAGCACCTGGGTTACGAGCCGTATGAAGCGGCTGGTCGCAACTCGGGCAACAACCGCAACGGACGTTACGCCAAGAGGGTGCGCACCTCCACCGGGGAAGCGACCGTTCAAGTGCCACGCGACCGGAACGGCGAATTCGAGCCGCAGATACTGGCCAAGTACGCCGGCAACACCAACGAGTTGGAGGAGAAGATACTGACCATGTACGCTCGCGGGCTGTCAACCCGCGACATCGCCGGGACGCTGGCCGAGCTGTACGGCGTCGACATCTCGGCGGCGACGGTTAGCACCATCACTGAGAAGGTGTGGCCGCTGGTGGAGGCGTGGCAGAGCCGGCCGCTGGCGCGCATCTATCCCATCGTCTACCTGGACGCCATCCATATCAAGCTGCGGCGGGAAGGCCGGGTCGCCAACACCGCTGTCTACAACGTCCTGGGCGTGGATATGGAGGGCCAGCGCGACATCCTGGGCCACTGGCTCGGCGACGGTGGCGAAGGGGCCAACTTCTGGTTGAGCGTCCTGACCGACCTGCAGAACCGGGGCGTGGCCGATATCTTCCTGGCCTGCGTCGACGGGCTGAACGGCTTCAGCGAGGCCATCCGGGCTGTGTTCCCCCAGACCCAGGTGCAGCGCTGTGTCATCCACCAGATTCGCAGCAGCCTGAAATACGTCTCCTGGAAAGACCACAAGGCGTTCGTCGCCGACCTGAAGCAGGTCTATCAGGCGGCCACACGGGACGAGGCCGAGTCCAACCTGGCCCAGCTCGACCAGCGCTGGGGAACGAAGTACCCTATGGCCGTCCGTTGCTGGCAGACCAACTGGCCTGAAGTGTCCACCTTCTTCGACTATCCAGCCGAGATTCGACGCATCATCTACACCACCAACAGCGTGGAGAGCTACCACCGCCAGTTACGCAAGGTGATGAAGACCAAGGCCGCCTTCCCCACGCCCGAGGCGGCCCGCAAGTTGATGTATCTGGCCACCCAGCGTATCACCCGCCAGTGGACAGCACCCATCCGCGACTGGGCCAAGATTCTGAATCAGTTGGCGATTCGGTTTGAGGGTCGGTTTGCGCTATGATGGCTCCGCCATCTCAGAAAGGTGTTTACACACAATTTAGGACAGACCGCCAACCGCGTCAGCGCATGGCTGTGGAGAACACGATATGTGAGTTGCGTCATTTCAAAGCCCTTTTCCACCGCTTTCGTCACGACCTAACCTTAAGTGATAGCACCGTCCGAGCGGTCATCGCTTTGGTCAACCCGCGCATCACCCGACGTGCTCTAGCGGCTGGTTTGGCTTAACCATTCTCAACAAGCCTTCCCGCTTGTCTATTCATCCCTTCCCACTACTGTGCAACATATCTTGTGTAAGTATATGGCCCAGTACGAAGAATTCGTGATCATATTCAGTGCGGTGATCGGTTCAGACACAATTTCAGTTTCTGACTTCAACGAGCTAGTGCAACAGATCGATAGAATCATGGCTGACCATCTTGGGGAAGGCTAACTGGACACGAGTCTGCTCCTCCGCCACGCGGCTCCTCGTTTGTATTCAGTTATCCCCAGCACCTTAACAACCAGTCAAACGTTAGCCAGCCAACCGCGACGGCGGCAACTTATACGTCTTGCTGCCCCAGCGAAGTGGGTCAGTTCCTGCCCGATGCCCAGCCTATCCAGATGATACCGCGTGAATTGCAAAGCGCCCATCCCATCAGGCAGATTGCGGACTTGCAGCTTGTAGGCCAGAGCGAAGAACGAGCACGCGACTTGCTCATCCGCGGCGAAGCGGTCGGCGGTCGCCCCGGTCAGCACGTGCCAGACGGCGATGAGCAGCTTGCGAGCCACGGCCACCAGCGCCTTGGGCCGGCCCAGCCGGGGCTTGAGGCGTTCGTAGACGTCGCGCCAGTGGCCCTTCATCTGCACCGCGTGCGCGGCGGCGTCAACCATCACCCGCCGGATGTCGCGCCGCCCGGCCTTGGTGATGCGCCCCGTCCAGTGGGCCTGGCCGCTGTCGTGGACTTGCGCCCCCAGCCTACCACCCCGCCCCGCCCCATAGCGCTACAGAGGAATGATGAACGAGAAGTGGACGGCAGCCTACCACTCAAGCCGCGCCTCGGGCAACAGAGAGGTGAAAGTTCTCGCTTACACAAGCACGTCGATTTGAAGCCCAATCGCGGCCCTGGCTAACCGCTCGTCGTTCGTCCAAAACCGTTCGCAACCATACTGCCGGGCCAAAGCCAGATGGAGAGCGTCAGGCGTCTTCAACCGGTAAGCGACGCGCAACGACAGGGCCTGGTCGAATGTGGTATCGGTGATTGGCAATTGTCGCGTGGCGCTCAAGAACTGGCGATAGAGCGCCGCTGTTTCTTCTCGGCCTTCCTGCAATGGCTTGACCAGCACTTCCAGATCAACAAGCCGAGAGGTTACCAGAGTAGCCCCGGCCGCCTTCGCCAGAGCGTCCTCTATCTTGGCAACCTAGAGAGGATGTCGTTCTACGAGGTAAATGACGATACTGCTGTCCAGGTAGATAAGTGCCATCACTCATCCCACGCCGACCGGTTACTCTGTACTGTGGCTTCCAACTCTTTGGCCATGCCATATGGCCGCCCGCTAAACACTGGTGTGGCCAACAGAGACAGCAACTGGTCGACGCTGCCGGGTTCACTGGCGGGCAACGTGTCATCTTCAAGCAGCGTCACCAGGACGCGCTGCGGCCGTGTCAATTGCACCGACTCGCGGAAGCGAACGGTCCCTTCGGGGTCTAGGGTTCCTTCAAGCGTCCTCAACATGCTTTACACCTCATCATGCAACACCTGTCAGATGTTAGCCCGAACTGGCCTACTGAACACTGAATACTGCTTACTGACAACTGACAACTTCTCTTACCCAAACTCCTGCTTCCTCTGCCGCATCAACACCGACTCCACCACCCCAATGGCCAGAAACAGGGTGATGAGCGAGCTGCCGCCGTAGCTGACGAATGGTAGCGTCAGGCCGGCCACGGGCAGCAGGCGCACGTTCATGCCCACGTTGACCGCCGTCTGGAAGAACAGGATGGCGGCAATGCCGCCGCAGATGAGCTTGCCCGCCGGGTCGGGGCTGCGCGAGGCGGCCCGCAGAATGCGGATCAGGATGAAGCCCATCAGCCCCAGCACCAGCGTCGAGCCGAGGATCAACCCCATCTCCTCGGTGATGACGGAGAAGATGAAGTCGGTGTGCTGGGCGCGCAGAAAGCCCAACTGGCTCTGCGTGCCCTGCAAATACCCCTTGCCCCACAGCCCGCCGCTGCCGATGCTGATCTCCGCCTGGTCGACGTTGAACACGTCGTCCTGGTTGGCCTCCTCCGGGTTCAGAAAGGTCGTGACGCGATCCTTCTGATAGTCGGCCAGGAACGGGAAGACGGCCACGCCGACCAGCACGCCGATCAGGATCAGCCCCAGGAAGTGGGACATCTTCAGCCCGGCCAGCCAGATCATGATGAACCAGATGAACATGAACAGCAGGGTCATGCCCAGGTTGGGCTGGATGAAGATTAGCCCCACCGGCACGGCGAAGTAGGCCAGCGTCAGCAGGGTGTTGGAGAAGCGGCCGATCAGATGCCGCCGGCTGGCCAGGAATTGGGCGAAGGTGACGGTGATGAAGATGCGGCCGAACTCCGACGGCTGAATCTGGAACGAGGGGGTGATCTGAATCCAGCGCCGGGCGTCGTTGTTCACCTGCCCGGTGACGATGACCGCCACCAGCAGCAGCACCAGCCCGGCGTAGAGGTACCAGTGGCCGGAGGTCAGCACGCGGTAGTCGATGGCGGCCACGACCAGCAGGATGATCGTCCCCAGCACGGCCCAGATGAGTTGTTGCTGCGGGTAGGTGGCGAAGGCGGGCGCGCCGGTGATGGCGCTGCGGATCATCAGGATGCCATAGGCCGTCAGCAGCAGCACGGCCGCCAACAGCCAGACATCAAAGTAGCGCCAGACAGAGGTCTTGCTGAGCATAACCGTCCATTGTGCCCGCAAGAGCGGCGAGAAACCACAGATTTCACCGATTTCACAGGAATAGGGACCAGGTTCCAGGTTCCAGGGGCCAGGGAAGAGCGCTCTTCCCTGGCCCCTGGAACCTGGTCCCTATTCCCTAGCCCCTACCATTGCGGCGGCCGGCCAGCAGCGGCACTTCGGCGATCAGCCGGTTCTCGTGCGTGTCCTGCTCCAGGTGGACGAGGACGTTGGCCGTGTCAATGGCCGTGTGTTTGGCGATGACCTGGATGATGTCGTCCTTGATCTTCTCCAGCAGCCCCGGCGGCAGGTCGGCGCGGTCGTGGATGAGCACCATCTGCAAGCGCTGCTTGGCCACCTGGCCGCTGGTTTCGTTTCTGCCGAGCAATCGATCGAGCCAACTCATGCCTCGCTCCTTAAGAGGTAGAAACAGATCATGGCATGGCAATTTTAAGCCAGTGTCTTCTGTACCCTAACTCCCACTGCACCCCTGTGTAATCTGCGTAATCTGTGGTTCCATCTCTCTTATTTGCCTACCATGAAGGTGCGCAGCCGGCTCATGAAGGTCGGCCGGGCGGTCAGGTCCATGAAGGGCACGCTCTCCCCGTCCAGCCGCCGGGCCACGTGGCGGAACGCCTCGCCGGCGCTGCTGCCGTTCAGCCCGTGCATCACCAGCGGCAAGCCCTGATTGCTGGCCACCAGAATGCGCTCGTCTTCGGGGATGACGCCCAGCAGCTCCACGGCCAGAATGTCGAGCACGTCCTCGACCGACAGCATGTCGCCGCGGCTGACCATCGTCGGCTTCAGGCGGTTGATGATGAGCTGGCCCGGCCCCTTCTCCTCGGCTTCGATCAGGCCGATGATGCGGTCGGCGTCGCGCACGGCCGACACCTCCGGGTTGGTGACGATGAGCACCTTGTCGGCCGGGGCTACGGCGTTGCGGAAGCCGCGCTCGATGCCCGCCGGCGAGTCGATGACGACGTAGTCCATCTCCTGCCGCAACTGGTCGCAGATGAGCACCATGTCCGACGGGCTGACGGCCGTCTTGTCGCGCGTCTGGGCGGCGGGGATGAGGTACAGCTCCGGCTGGCGCTTGTCCTTGATCATCGCCTGCCGCAGCCGGCAGCGCCCCTCGACCACGTCGACCAGGTCATAGACGATGCGGTTCTCCAGCCCCATGACCACGTCGAGGTTGCGCAGGCCGATGTCGGCGTCGATGGCCGTGACGCGCTTGCCCAGCATGGCCAGCGCCGTAGCCAGATTGGCCGTCACCGTCGTCTTGCCCACCCCGCCCTTGCCCGAAGTAACTGTCAATACTTGTGCACTCATATCGCCTCGCTAAGCTACTCTAGAAACCGAGTTTCTCAGAAGAAACTCGGTTTCTACTCGTGCGCTACTTGATGGCAGCTACGTTGTGGGTGCATCGCACTTTCTGGAGTGCGTTGCACCTGTTCCTACAAGAAGGTGCAATGCACTTCAGAAAGTGCGATGCGTCCACGGCTCGGCCACAATCTGCCCCTCGCGAATCGCCGCCTGCTCCGGGGCGCGGCCGGGGCCGCTGTCGGGGGCCACGGCGATGTGGTCGGCGATGCGCAGTTGGGTCGGGTTCAGCTCCAGGGCGCAGATGACGGCCGTCGCGTCGCCCAGCGCCCCGGCATGGACGAGGCCGCGCAGCCGCCCCCAGACAATGACGCTGCCCGCGGCCATGACCTCCGCGCCGGGGTTGACGTCGCCCACAATCACCACGTGGCCGTCGTGCCACACCGACCGGCCGGAGCGCACCGTCTCGCGCAGCAGCAGAGCGTTGGCCGCCGGCGGCTCTTTGGCCGTCGCCGGCTCGCTGCCGTTGGCCGGGCCAGCCAACGCCTTGCCCTCCAGGTCGGTGGCGCTGCCGGAGAGGCGCGTGGCCAGCCCGGCGCGGCGGGCCGCCTCGCGCGTGGCCGCGTCCTCGGCCAGCACGGCCCACAGGGTCAACTCGTGGCGACTCGAAGAGGTGGTGCAGCGCCGTTAGTTGGGCGTCGTCCAGTTCACGGCGGCCGACGTCCACAGCGATGCGGCTGCCGACCAGGAACTCCCGCTTGCGCGCCAACTCCTCGCCCAGCGCCTCGACAACGGCCACGTCCGGGTGGTCTTTCACCCGGATGAGAAGTCCGTCGCGTAGGCCCTTGATGTCAATCGCCTGTGTCACACGCTTCTCGCCGCCATCCGTTACGTTAGAAACCGAGTTTCTTCTGAGAAACTCGGTTTCTACTCGGTTGCTAGAAACTCAGTTTCTACCTGTATTGTTGAAATGATACAACAAGACAGCGGCGATAGCAAGGGGCGCGCGATAGGCCTCGATTACGGGAGGAGGGGACGCCAGGGGCCAGGACGCCAAGAAAGAATAACCTTCTTCCTTTGCACCTTAGCTCCCTTGGCGTCCTTTGCGTGAGCTCTTTTTCCACTAACCCGTACCCTCACAGGACAGACAGTTGCCCAGCCACACCATCGGGCTATCATTGTCCCCGGCCAGCCGACCTCTCATCGCTCCGCCCGGCCGGCGGGCAGGCGTCCTGATTCGCCTGCGACTCCAGTCCCGGCGGCCAAGGTATGAGGAGCGAGAATGAGAGTCCGACGTTCGCTTTTACTTTTCCTCAGCGCCGTGTTCGCTCTGCTGCTGGTCGCCTGCGAATTCAGCGCCAGCACGGCCAACATCGGCAGCGCCGTCCTGGCCCGCGACGAAGCCGGCACTGAGCCGACCACCGTCTTCACCCCCACTGACACGTTCTACCTGATCGTCGAACTGGCCAACGCCCCCGACGACACGACCGTCCGCGCCGTGTGGTACGCCGTGGACGTGGGCGACGTGGCCCCGGCCAACACGCTCATCGACGAGGCCACACTGACCTCCGGCAGCGGTACGTTGACCTTCGACCTCGTCTCCGACACCCAATGGCCGCCGGGCACGTACCGCGTCGAACTGTACCTCAACGACGAACTGAGCCAGACGCTTGAATTCAGCGTGCAGGCGTAAGAAAGAAGAAACCACAGATTACGCAGATTTCACAGATTCAGAGAAATAATCCGCAGATTGGGCAGATTTTCAGAAAGAGAGGATTTCTGTGTTCTGAAATCTGCCCAATCTGCCTAATCTGCGGATGATCATTCTTCAATCTGTGAAATCTGCGTAATCTGTGGTTTCTCATGGGTTGTTGGCCCGCGCCAGGCGGCTGATCGGCTCCGGGCTGCCCAGCACGGCCACCACGTCGCCCTCGGCCAGACAGCCGTCGGCCGCCGGGTGGTAGTCCGACGCCCCATCCCGCCGCAGCAGCACCACGCTGACGTCATAGTCGCGCTCCACCTCGCCCACCGACAGCCCATCCAGCCGCGAGCCGCGGCCGACGGTCAGGCTGCACAGGCTGAACGCCTGCCCCTCGATGGTGATCGGCCGGGCGATGTCCATGCCCGTGGCCGCGGCGGCGAAGGTCGGCGCGGCCATGCCCGTGGCGCTCATCGCCCGATAGCCGAACTGCCGCGCCACCTCCTCGGCGAACTGGTCGTCGAAGATGCGCATGACCACCTCGATGTCGGGGTTCAGCCGCCGGGCCAGGAAGGCGACCTGCAGGTTGAGCACGTCGTTCTGGGTGCAGAGGACGATGGCCCGCGCCCGGGCCACGGCCGCGCCCATCAACGTCTCCTGCCGCTGCCCGTCGTCCTGAATCACCGGCACGTTCAGCCGCCGCGCCTCGTCGGCCAGATTGGGCTTGGGGTTCTGCTCGATGACGACCACGTCCTGCCCGCGCTCCACCAACTCCTGCATGACGCGGAAGCCCAGATGGCCCAGGCCGACGAGGACGACGTGGCGATTAAAGGTCGAGGCGACAGCCATCTCCCACTCCTTGCGCCGCGCGCGGCGATTGAAGAACAGCCGCCCGAAGTCGGCCAGCCCGAAGGCCAGAATGCCGATGCCGACAACGGGCATGACGAAGTAGAACAGTTGCAGATACCACACGTCGGGGAACTCGCCCAGCGGTTGCAGGAAGATCATCTCCAGCACGCCGTAGATGGACTCGACCGGCCCGTCCACCGGCTGCCCGGCAGTGGCGGCCAGGGCGTAGTAGAGCAGCCCGCCGCCGACCAGCACGGCGACGAACAGCGCCAGCGGCCAGGCGAACTGGCGCAGCAGCACCAGCGTATCGCGCCACGCCGCCCGCGTATTGCGTCGCCACACCACAGGGTTGCCGGCGTCCCACCGGCCTTTTCGCTTCGGCATAGTTGAGTTGGTGGAGAGAAGACCGCAGAGTCATGCTATAATGCTGCGGTGGCGAAAAGCTCTTTGACTCAATTCTAGCAGCCTGAACGGAGAACGGATAACGATGTCGTTTCAAGCCTATCTGGATAAAGCCGAAGAACTGACCGGCAAGACACCCCAGGAGTTCGTTGACATGGCCAGGGAAAAGAATCTGACGCAGCACAAGGAGATTCTGGCCTGGCTGAAGAGCGACTACGGCCTGGGAACCGGCCACGCCCGGGCGCTCGCCCACGTCATTCTCAAGGGGCCTGAGTTTGAAGTGCGCCAGACGACCGGCACCCACCGGGATGAGTCCGGCACGCTACGACTGGATGGCAAGAAGAATCGGGATAAGTGATCTAAGCCCCTAAGCGCACCGGCAGCCGTCGCGCGCCCCACTGGCCGGGCGGCCCATCGAACACCCCGGCACAGGCTGTGCCACAGCGGCGGCAATGGCCGTCGTCGGTCAGGTTCCAGGCCGTCAGCGTATACCAGTCGCGGCCGATGAGCGTCTCGCCGCAGGCATGACAGCGCGTACTGCCGCCGGCCTCGTCGTGGACGTTGCCGGTGTAGGCGTAGCGCACGCCGTTGGACAGGGCGATGGTGCGCGCCCGGCTGAGCGTCGTCGCCGGCGTCGGCGGCCGGTCGAGCAGCTTGTAGTCGGGGTGGAAGGCGGTGAAGTGCATGGGCACGTCCGGCCCCAGCTCATCGACCACCCAGCGGGTCATGGCGTCGAGTTCCTTATCGCTGTCGTTCAGGCCGGGGATGAGCAGCGTCGTCAACTCGAACCAGACGCTCGTCTCGTGCTTCAGATAGCGCAGCGTGTCCAGCACCGGGGCCAGCTCCCCGGCGCACACGTCGCGGTAGAACGCCTCCGTGAACCCCTTCAGATCGACGTTGGCCGCGTCCATGTGGGCGAAGAACTCCCGCCGCGGCGCGTCGTTGATGTAGCCGGCGGTCACGGCCACCGACTTGATGCCCAGTTCGTGGCAGGCGTCGGCCACGTCGATGGCGTACTCCATGAAGATGACCGGATCGTTGTAGGTGAAGGCCACGCTGCGGCAGCCGAGGCGCTGCGCGGCGCGGGCGATTGTCTCCGGCGCGGCCTGGTCGGCCAGCGTGTCCCACTCGCGCGACTTGCTGATGTCCCAGTTCTGGCAGAACTTGCAGGCCAGATTGCAGCCGGCCGTGCCGAAGGACAGGATGGGCGTGCCGGGCAGGAAGTGGTTGAGCGGCTTCTTCTCGATGGGATCGACGCAGAAGCCGCTGGAGCGGCCGTAGGTAGTCAGCAGAACCGCGCCGCCGGCCGCGCCGCGCACAAAGCACAGCCCGCGCTGGCCGTCGTGGAGCTTGCACGCCCGCGGGCAGACGTCGCACTGCACCCGGCCGTCGGGCAGAGGGTGGTAGTGGGTCGTTTTGGTGCCGGTGATTGGTTGGATCATAGCGTTATTCCCTGGCGCAGGGGAGCAGGGGGCAGCGCACCCTGCTCCCCGGCACCCGCGCGTCACAACCTAAACGATTGCATTTGTATTATACTATAGTAGACGACACAGGAGCGGCCGATCACACGGCGCATCTCTTTCCCCCCGCCCCCTGCTCCCCCGCTCCCCTGCCGTTAGAGGAGACCACTATGCCCATTTCCCAACCCCGCCCCCCCGCCGTCGCCGGCCGCTTCTACCCCGCCGAAGCCGAGCGCTTGGAAGCCCAGGTGAAGCAGTACCTCAACGCCGCCGCCGCGCCGGAGGACTGCCTCGACCCGCCGCTGGTCAAGGCCATCATCGCCCCCCACGCCGGCTACGTCTACTCCGGCCCCATCGCCGCCTCGGCCTACGTCCATCTGGCGTGCAGCGACGTGCCCATCCGCCGCTTCATCCTGCTCGGCCCGGCCCACTTCGCGCCGGTGCGCGGTCTGGCCCTCAGCAGCGCGCCCGCCTTCGACACGCCGCTCGGCCGCGTGCCCGTGGACGAGGAGGCCTGCGCCGCCGCCCTGGCGCTGCCCGGCGTCGAAGTCGACGACATCGCCCACCGGCCGGAGCACTGCCTGGAGGTGCAACTGCCCTTCCTGCAAACGCTCTTCCCCGACTTCACCATCGTGCCCCTGCTGGTCGGCGACGCCGCGCCGGAGGAGGTGGCCGCGGTGCTGGAACGGCTGTGGGACGGGCCGGAGACGCGCATCGTCATCAGCTCCGACCTGAGCCACTACCACGACGGCCGCACGGCGCGCCGGCTGGACGACGAGACGGCGGCGGCCGTCGTCGCCCTGGACACGCGGGGGCTGCGCGACGACGCCGCCTGCGGCCTTGCGGCCATCGCCGGGCTGCTGCTGGCGGCGCGCCGCCACGCCATGACCGCGGCGGCCGTTGACCTGCGCCACTCCGGCGACACCGGCGGCCCGCCCGACCGCGTCGTCGGCTACGGCGCGTTCACCTTCGTCGAGGCTGCACCCGCGGCTTTTTGAAACCACCGATTACGCAGATTTCACAGATTGAAGAGAATATGCTCACGCAAAGAACGCAAAGTCAAGAAAGCCTCTTAAGCTTTGCGTTCTTTGCGTCCTTGCGTGAGCATTTCTTCTTGGCGCTCTTTGCCCCCTTGGCGTCCTTTGCGTGAGCTTCTTGATGGGCGAGATCATCGTTGTCGTCGGCAATTCGGGTGTGGGCAAGACGACCCTGTGCGCCGCGCTCAGTGCCGTCCGGCCTTTCGCCACCGGCCTGGAGCAGCACGCCGAGCGGCCGTTCCAGGCCCTCATGGCCGCCGACCCGCCGCGCTATGCCCTGGCCAACCAGATCGACTACCTGCTGCTGCGCGCCGAGCAGGAGCGGGCGCTGCGGGCCGGGCCGCTGCCGGGGCTGATCGACGGCGGCCTCGACCTCGACTTCCACGCCTTCACCCGCCTCTTCCACGCCCGCGGCTACCTCGACGCCGCCGCCTTCGCCCTCTGCGCCCGGCTCTATGACAGCCTGCGCGCCCTGCTCGGCCCGCCCGATCTCATTTTGCACCTGACCGCGCCGCTGGCCGTGGTCGAAGCGCGCTACGCCCGCCGCGGCCGCCCGCTGGAGATCGCCCGGCGCGCCGACCTGGCGCTGATGGAGGGGTACATTGCCGAGTGGCTGGCCGGCATCACCACCACACCCATCATCGACGTTGACGCGACAGCCGACGATTACTGCTCCCCCGTCGCCATCGCTACCCTCCTCGCCCGGGTGCATCGCACTTTCTGAAGTGCGTTGCACCTTCTGCGCTGCCTGCGGGTTGCCAACCCGCGCTACACGCGGGTACATCGCACTTGACAAACCAACCGCCGACATGTTATTATCTCATCATGTCATCATATGACCTGATGAATAAATCGTTGACCACAAATTCTATCCGCCGTCGCTATTACACCATCCTCTTTCTGGTCTGGTTCGCCACGTCCTTGCCGCTCTCGCTCTCCGTGCTGCTGGCCCAGGCGCGTGGCATTGGGCTGGCCGAGGTCGGTCTGGCGTTGGGCGTCTACTCGCTGACCATCGTCGCCCTGGAAGTGCCGACCGGTGGCCTGGCCGATGCCGTCGGCCGCAAGCGTGTCGCCCTGCTGGCTTTCGCCCTGGCCGCGCTCTACAACCTGGCCTTCCTGTTCGCCTTCTCCTTCCCTACCCTATTGCTGGCGATGATCCTCTACGGCGTCAGTCGCGCCCTGTCGTCCGGCGCGCTCGACGCCTGGTTTGTTGACGCCCTCCAGGCCGCCGACCCTACTATCGATCTCCAACCCGCCCTGGCCGGAGCCGAAACTGTGTCCCTGCTGGCCCTCGGCCTGGGCACGCTGCTTGGCGGCCTGCTGCCCCGCCTCTTCACCGCACTGCCGCCTGATGGCACGGCCGTCCTGACGCCGTTGGCTATCCCTATTGTCGCCGCGTTGATTGTGAAGCTACTGCTGGTTGTCGCCGTCGCCGTGCTTATCCACGAACGAGGCGCCGGCAGACCGTGGCATGGCCGGCTCGTGGCAGAGACTGGCGCCGGCTTCCGCGCCGTGCCGGGGCTGGTGGGCGATGCCGCCCAGCTCAGCCGGGCCAACCCGCGCCTGCTGCTGCTCATGTCGGCCTCGTTCGTCGCCGGTCTGGCCGTCATCAGCCTCGAAGCGCTGTGGCAGCCGCACTTTGCCGGGCTGGCGGGCGCAACCGGTAGCGCCGCGCCAACGCCCTTGCTAGGTGTCATCATGGCTGGTAGTTTTGTGGCGGCGATGGGGGGCAACTTGCTGGCCGGCCGCCTGTCGCGGGGGCTGGGCGGCCGTCACGCGCTGGTCGGCGCTCTGTCGCGTTTGCTAGAGGGCGCGTCTATTCTGGCCCTGGCCGTGGCCGGAGCGCTCATTCCCGCCGCCGGCTTCTTCTGGCTGGCCTACCTGATGGGCGGCGTCGGCCTCTCGCCCCACGCCGCGCTGCTCAACGCCGAGATTCCGGCCGAACGGCGCTCGGCCATGCTCTCGGTGCAGTCGTTGGCCTCTTACCTGGGCAGCTTCCTGGGCGGGGCGGTTCTGGGGGCGGTGGCCGAACGCGTCTCCATTCCCGCCGCCTGGCTCATCGCCGGGGCGCTGACCGTGGTATCATTGGTTCCCTACCTGATACTGGATGCCCGGCGTGACCGGGCCGAGGGCGACCGTGGAAGCGAACAACTTCTCCAACAACCTTAAGCGCCAAACACTGGCCGAGCAACTGGCCGACACACTCAAGGAAGCCATCCTGGCCGGGCGCTGGGCGGCGGGCGAAGCGCTGCCGACCGAACCGGAACTGGCGGCGCAGTTCGGCGTCAGCCGCGCCGTCGTGCGCGATGGGACGCGGATGCTGGCCGCCCGCGGGCTGGTGGAGGCGCAGCACGGCCGCGGCGTCTTCGTCACCGGCTCGCCCGTGGCCGCCTTTAGCGACGCCCTGCTACTGGCGTTGCGCCGCGCCGGGGCCACGGCCTGGGACGTGGAGCGCTTCGAGCAGATGGTGCTGCCCGAAGTACAGGCCGAGGCCGCGCGGCAAGCGACGGATGAGGAAGTGGCTGAGATCGGCCGGCTGGCGGAGGTTTACCACGTCACCTTTGCCCAAGTCACACGGGATAGTTGGGGCCGCGGCCACCTGTCGCCGGCCGAGCGCGCGCAAGTCATGGCCGCCTTCCGCGCCCTCTACAGGGCCATCTTCACCGCCACCCACAACGCGGTGTGGACGTTGCTGGCCGAGCCGCTGCTGAGTCTGCGCGCGCCACGTTCGTGGGAGGAAGGCGATCTGACGGCCGAGGAGTTCATCGCCCACGAACGCCATCTAATCGACGCCCGCGTCGCGGCCATCATCGCCCGCGACCCCGCCCGCGCCCGCGACACAGCGCGGACACTAATGACTTTGCCGCCGGAAGCCGAGGCGGCCATGCGGGCCACACCTGTCGGCCAGATTCCCGAAATTCCCCTCCCCTTGAACAGGGTGCGACGCACTTTCTGAAGTGCGTTGCACCTTCGCCCCACAGTGACACAGTTTACTGAGCACTCCGCCGAGGCAACACCCACCCCTGCCGCTCAGCCTCAAAGTGACACCAATCCAATAACGCCTCGTTCAGCATCTCCCGCCCGCGCCGGACTCTGGCCTCCGCCTCCGATGGTGAAATGTCCAGCCGCTCGGCCATCGCTGGCGGCCGTAAGCCCTGGTATTCAGCCATGACGACCGCCTGCCGATATGACCCCGGCAGACAGGCAACCAGCCCTTTGACTGCCTCTGCCAAAGGGGCCGCGGCCTCTCGGTCATCGGCCGTCGACAAGTCCGCCGGCTGGTCAGCGTGGCGGTCTCGGTTGTCTATCACCTTGTGGACGATCTGGGAAAGCCAACTCGCCAGATGGTCGCTCTCGTCCAGGTCACTGGCCTGAGCATGAATATGAAAGCACACGTCCTGCACGATGCCCTCGACCATGCCAGGATCGGCCACGCGCGGCCGGATGAAGCGAACCAGGTCGGTGTGAAATTGCCGGTAGACGGCTTCCAGCGCGTCGGGTGTGATCATGGCGTCACTCACCGGCTCGCCCTCGTCGCACGCCTTGCACTCCAGCGCCACGCCCAGGAAGCGACTGCGCCCCTCTTCCGTCAGCACCCACGGCCGCTCGACCAGCGGCGGGTTGTGCCGCACGTGCTGGCGGTGGCCGCAGGCCAGGATGGCTCGCCAATCCCCCAACTCGTCCTGATCGAAGCCGACTATCGCTCTCTCCATCAGGTCACTCTCCTTTGGCGCGGCGGACTACGGCGACGGGCTGACGATGGGCACTTCCACCTTGTCATCCACCGCCGCCCCGCTCTCGTCCACGACCACCAACCGCTCCAACGTCGCCAGCAAGTACAGCCCCACGTGCAGCCGATAGTCCCCCGGCGGCAAGTCGGCGCTCAGTTGGACGAGATAGGGATCACTAACGGTCTCACCCGGCGTCCACTGGCTCGTCGGGAACGTTCCCTGCACCGGCCAGGCGTCCACCTGCCCCACGATGCGGTCGGCCGCGTCGAGCACCTGCACGAACACCGTGTAGTCGGCGTCCATCTCGGCCAACCCCTGCCACGTCAGCGTCACCGGCAGTTGGCCGCCCGGCGTCAGCCGCGCCGCGTCCACGGTCACGTCGAGCAGGGCGATCCGGTCGGCGAAGTTGACCGCCCCCTCCGGCAATGGCGCGCCGCTGACCGCCACCTCGGCCACGACACAGCCCGTCGTCGGCCGCCGCAGCCAGCCGCATACCGCCCGCGGCTCGCCACGACCCAGAGCGATGAGCACATTCGCCCCCGCCTCGGTTGCTCCTTCCACCTCAGAGGCGAAGGCGGTCGATTGGCTAACGGTGACAGCCGGCCGCGCGTCGCTGCCGCCGATGATGCTATTCACGGCGTGAGTGGGCACGACCAGGAACTCTAGCGCCGCCGCCGGGCCGTGGCCGCTATAACGCAGAGACAGCGGCGCTGCGGGCCGGGCTGCGGCCGGGAAGCCAACGCCATCCAGGGCGAAGCCGTCGAACAGCGCCCGCTGCGGCGTGCCCACCGGCCCCGGCCGCGGCGCGACGGGCACGGCGGCCACCGTCTGCCAGACGAGATCGCTTGTCGCCATAAAGCGCGGCGCGACCGCTACCTCGATAGCCAGCGGGCAGCCCGTCGCCTCTTCGCAGCCGTCCGGCAACAGCAACAGGTGGAAGTCCACGACGACCTCCTCCTCCCGCCAGGCGTTGACCGGGTAGCTGTCGGCCACCGGATGCCGCCCGGCCACGACGGGATGGCCGGCGGGACGCCGGCCATCGGCCCAGCGCAGGTAGACCACCGGCGATGCCTCCCCCGCCGCCAACGGCCGCGCCGGCGTCCAGACCAACGTCAGCCCAGCCGCGCCCGCGTCCACGGCGGCCACCGGCTCCACCGTGTAGCCCAACAGCCGCAGCGGCCCGGCCTCAAGGTCGGACGCCGTCGCCCCGGCGGGCAGCGCCGCCAGCGGCTCCCGGCTCACCTCGACCAGCGGCCCCAGCGACCGCAAGTGATAGACCCCGGCCAGCCCTGGCAGATAGCGGGCCAGGTAGACCGCCTGCCCCGCCGCCAGCCGCGCATCCAGTTCAGCGCGGTAGGCGGCCTCGTCGGGCAGAACCATGATGTCCAGATCAGGCCGCAGCCCCTCGATCTGCTGTAAATAGTAGAGCGGGGCGATCTTCTCGCTGTCGGCCAGCACGGCCGCGCCGCGCGCCAGCGGCAACGCCAGCACCCCCCGCGCCCACGGCTCGCCGCCATCGTCGGCCGACTGATCGACCGCTGACCACCGACCGCCAACCGCGGCCAGAACCGGCAGCAAGACCAGTAAGAAAATAATCGCCACGATCAAGGGCTCACGCAAAGGCGCAATGCGAGCGAAGGACGCCAAGAAATTCTCTTCTTTGCGTCCTTCGCCCCTTTGCGCCTTTGCGTGAGCTCTTCTCCCCGCCATCCAACACCCCTGCCACCCCCGCCGCCACCAACACTGCCACCACAACGTGAGTCGGAATGAGGAACACGGCCAGATCGGGCACGTAGTAGTTGAGGGCATAGAAGGCGAAGCCGCCCCCCGCCAGCGCCAGCACTACCCCCGCCCGCCACTCTCGCCACAGCAGCCATACCAGCCCCACCAACGCCACAGCCAGCAGCAGCCAGCCCCAGGCGTCGAGCAGCAGCCGGCCGACGATGGCCCAGCGCGTCGGGTCGCGCAGCCAGGCCATCAGTTGCAGCGCCCCCTGGAAGCGCCCGCCGGCCACCCACTCGACGAAGCGCGCCGCGCCCATCGCCTCGCCGTTGACCGCCCGCCAGCGCAAGGGCAGGTAGGCGTAGAGCAGCAGCGGCGCGGCAAAGGCAATGGCCACGGGAACCATGCGCATCAGCGGACGCACCGTCAGGTCGCGCCGGCCGCTGCGCCGGTCGTGGAGCAGCCGCAGGGCCACGGCCAGCAGCGCCGGCGGCAGCAGGAAGATGCTGGTCACGTGGTTGGTCAGCCCCAGGCCGATGACGAAGGCCAGGGCGACAACTTGTTTGCGGCGTTGAGATGGCGAGTGGCGAGTGGCGGGTGGCGGGTGGCGGGTGGCATCATCCACCACCAGTCGCACCATGAGCCACAGCGCCACGGCCACGAGCAGGGCGTGTAAGGTGTAGACCTCGGCCACGACGGCCTGGCTCCAATAGACCGGAACGAAGCCCAAAGCCACCGCGCCGACCAGCGCCGCCAACGGCCGCCGCAACAGGTCGAGCGCCAGCCGGAAGACGACCACCGCGGCCAGCGTGGCATAGACGGCCGAGGCAAAGTTGAGCCGCCAGGCGACCGTGCCCAGCGGCAGCAGCGAGAACAGCTTGCCCAGCAGCAGGTAGAGCGGATAGCCGGTCGGGTGGGCGATGCCCAGTTGCGGGGCGACGACCTGAAACTCGAACGTGTCCGCCCGGCCGACGGCCGACGACATCGTTAACAGGTAAACGGGCAGCAGCGCCGCGGCCACGAACAGCGGGCCGAGCCGCCGCCAGCGCCGCGCGTCGTCGCCCACGCGCCACCACGCCGCGACAACGGCCGCCGCCCACCAGCCGGCGGCGAAGAGGAAGCGCCCGCGGGCCAGGTCAACGGCCGGATCGACCAGCCAGAGCAGATTGAGCAGCAGCGGCAGCGCCGCCACAACCACCGCCCCGCGCCAACGCCACACCGCCAGCCCAACCGCTGCCGCCAGTACTCCCAAGACCAGCGCCGCCCCCGGCCGCCCCAGCGCCGCCCACTGCGGGAAGCGCCACTCATACAGCAACCGCGACACAGCCAGCCCGGCCACGAACCAGGCGGTGGCGGCCACGGCCCCCGCCACGGCCCGTGCCGCAAGCCCTCTCGTCGATGATGACATCAGTGCGCTCACACCCCCATTGTACCCTGTTCGGCCATAGCACAGGTTTCTTAACCTGTGCTATGGTGTAGCACAGGATTCTTATCCTGTGCTCCCACTAAACAATAAGCCCAAGCCACAGGTTAAGAAACCTGTGCCACATCATGCTACGGCGCGGCGACAAACGCGGCCATCTGCCCATCAGCGAACCACAGCGTCAGCCGATCGGCCCTTTTGGTATAGTTACCGTCGGTCAGGCGCGCCCGGAAGAAAGCGCCTTGCGCCCCTGCCGGGCTTTCGGTGTCGCATTCGGCCAGCGTGCGGGCCACTTCGCCGTCCACGATCTCCCACTGCCCGTCCCCGGCGCGAAAGTTGCCGAAGAACCGGTTGCAACCGTCGAAGCCGGAGAAGCGGCCGTTGGCCTCGAAGGTGATCGACGCCGGGGCCTCGGCGGCAATGGGCGCGCCGGCCGGGCCATAGGCCACCAGCGTCCACGCCGTGCCGCCCAGGTCGGCCGTCGGGTGGTCGGGAATCAACACCGCCAGCGCCACGGCCGCCAGCCCCACGACCAGCGCCGCCATCAAGAGCCGCCGGCCTCTGCTCGGCCGATTTTCGTTCATTGGCTACCTCACGAAGAGGAATGATCCGCAGATTGGGCAGATTCGGCAGATTTCAGAAGCAAAAGGAAGGTTTTTCTTCTTTCTGAAAATCTGCCGAATCTGCCCAATCTGCGGATCATTCCTCTTCAATCCATAAAGTTCTTGCCACGACCTATGATACAATACGCGCCCGCGGAAAGTAACCAGGAGAAAACTCACGTGCAGCCAACCGACGACAGCGCCACCCACTTCAACACCCGCGCCGTCCACGCCGGGATGGAACCCGACCCGGCCACCGGCGCGGTCATCACCCCCATCTACCAGACCTCCACCTACGCCCAGACGGGCATCAACGAGCACCGCGGCTACGACTACGCCCGCAGCGACAACCCGACGCGCACCGCGCTGCAAACGGCGCTGGCCGCGCTGGAGGGCGGGCGCTTCGGACTGGCCTTCGCCTCCGGCATGGCCGCCATCGACACCCTGCTGCGCCTCGTCGCTCCCGGCCAGCGCGTCGTCTGCGGCAACGACCTCTACGGCGGCACGTTCCGCCTGTTCGACAAAGTGCTGGCGATCACCGGCGTGCGCTTCACCTTCGTCGACACCAGCGACACGGCCGCCGTGGCCGCCGAACTGGCCCGCGAACCGGCGCGCCTCGTCTGGCTGGAGTCGCCGACCAACCCGACGCTGCGCCTGGCCGACATCGCCGCCATCAGCGCCGCCGCCCACGCCGCCGGGGCGCAGGTGGCCGTGGACAACACCTTCGCCTCGCCCGCACTGCAACAGCCGCTGGCCCTAGGAGCCGACTTCGCCGTCCACAGCACGACCAAGTACATCGCCGGCCACTCCGACGTCGTTGGCGGGGCCATCGTCACCAACGACGCCGCGGCCTATGACCGGCTCAAGTTCCTGCAAAACGCCGTCGGGGCCGTGCCCGGGCCGATGGACTGCTTCCTGACCCTGCGCGGCATCCGCACCCTCGGCCTGCGGCTGCGCGCCCACTGCGACAACGCCGCGGCCGTGGCCCGCTTCCTGGAAGATCACCCGGCCGTCGCAGAGGTCATCTACCCCGGCCTGGAGAGCCACCCGCAATACGACCTGGCCCGGCGGCAGATGAGCGGGCCGGGCGGCATGGTGTCGTTCACCCTGCGCGGCGGCGAGGCGGCGGCGCGGGCCGTGGCCCTGCGCACGCGCCTGTTCACCCTGGCCGAATCGCTGGGCGGCGTCGAGTCGCTCATCGAACTGCCGGCGGCCATGACCCACGCCTCGGTCGGCGGGGCGGAGGCGCTGGCCGCCGGGTTCGCCGTGCCCGCCGGGCTGGTGCGGCTGTCGGTCGGCATCGAGCACGCCGCTGACCTGATCGCCGACCTGCGCCGGGCGCTATTGTAACGCGGGTTGCTAACCCGCATCCTGGTTGTAGCGCGGGTTGCCAACCCGCATCTTGACTCGGTCAAGCCGGAAGAGGCGGGTTGCCAACCCGCCCTACAAAAAATCATGCAAACGATCAAAAGCGTTCTCATCCTCCTGCGCGACACCGTCGCCGCCTTCCTGCAAGACCGGGCGACGATCTACGCCGCCGGGCTGGCCTACTACACCGTCTTCTCGCTGGCCCCGCTGCTGGTCTTCGTCGTCACCGTGGCCGGCTTCTTCATCGGCCGCTCGGAAGCCAGCGACCAGATCGTCATTCAACTCCAAATGATCGTCGGCCCGGACCTGGGCGGCTTCCTGGAAGAGCTGCTCGTCGCGCTCAACGACCAATCCAGCGCCGGCACAGTCACCGTCGTCAGTCTCGTCGGCCTGCTCTTCGGCGCGGGCGGCATCTTCAACCAGATCAAGAACTCGGTCAACATCCTCTGGGGCCTTGTGCCGCGCCGGCCGCGGGGCACGCGCGACTATCTCCACATGGTGCGCTCGCGGGCCATCCCGTTCCTGATGGTCTTCCTCTTCGGCTTCATGCTCAGCGCCACCGTGCTGGTCGATACCGTGCTGGCCCTGGCCCAAAGCCGTCTGGCCGTCTTCTTCCCCGAACTGGCCGAAGCGCTGCCGTCGCTGAGTCGCATCATCGTACCCGTTCTAACCTTCGTGACGTTCGCCCTCAGCTACAAGCTGCTGCCCGACGCCCGCGTTCGCTGGCGCGACGTCTGGCCGGGCGCGCTGCTGGCCACCCTGCTGTTCCAGTTTGGACGCTACCTGCTGACCCTCTTCCTGGACTTCAGCGGCACCGGCTCGGCCTACGGCGCGGCCGGGTCGCTGGTCGTCCTGCTGGTGTGGGTCTTCTTCTCGGCCAATCTGCTGCTGCTGGGGGCGGAGTTCATCAAGCTCTACGCCACCCGCTTCGGCCGGCCCATTCGCCCCGGCCCCACGGCGCGCTTCGAGGGCGATCCCATCGTCGAAGAGGGCGCGCCCGGCCCGTCGGGCTTGTCGCTGGACGAGCGCGTGCTATAATTCAGCCTGTCATTGGCGCTATAGCTCAGTGGTAGAGCGGGGGACTCATAAGCCCTAGGTCGCTGGTTCAAATCCAGCTGGCGCCACAAGTTCGCTTTGTTGGCTATTTGAGAGAGGCCGAGGCGCGAGGTTGTGCTCGGCCTTTTGCGTTCACGGGAGCTTTTCAATGGGCGTTTGGGAATTGACTCTACTCGTTGTTCTAGGATTTTTGATGGTGGGATGTCAGGCTGGCTCGTCGGCTGAAGATTTGGCCGGCACCTATGTTGCGAGCACGCAGGTGTTTGTGGCGGCGGTTGAGGAGGCTGTCTCGACGGGAATTGCGGCCACTTTGACGGCTGAACCAACGGCTACTCGGACAGCGACGCCAACAGTGACGGCGTCGCTAACGGTTACCCCGTCAGCGACGCCAGAGCCGACAATGACGTCTACGGAGAGCCTCCGCCGACGGTCACGAGCACGCCGGAGCCAACGGCGACGGGGACGCCAAGCGCGGCCGACATTAAGGCAGGGCAGTTGTTGAGCGCTCTTAGAAACATGAAGACCTTGGGGGATAGGCTATACAGCGGTCTGGGGGGAACGGGAACTGGCTACCTTGCGTGTTCGCACGAGTTGAGGTGATAGTGTGGTTGTGAACTTAGACACAATTCGCAAATTGCCGACGTTTGACGATGCGCTATTCTCTAGCCGGATGATTGGGGCAAATATCAACTATAGGTTGGCGCGCGAGGCGGTTCTGGACAGTACAGACATCCAGATTGCGTATACCAATTGCGTCAATTGGCTAGCTGCTGGGAAGCCTGAGGGTGGCCCGACTGCATCAGACGAGGGGGCTAACATGGATACGGCACGAGCTGCAGCCCGTCAGGCAGTCAGTTTGGCTGAGGCAGGATTAAATAATTGAGGGTGGCATGTGAATCGTTGTCTTGGCTGCCATTTAAGCGGTGGATGTTATGGAATTGCTAGACCTCCCAATTGAGAACATGCCGGATCCTCGACTGGGGCTTACGCCAGCCCTAGCACAGAGCTACTTGGAAGCAGCGAGAGTTATTCTCGATCTGTTTCATGAATCCCCACAGAGGTTTCGCTTTGACAACAACCGAACTGAGCACTATGCGCTCGTGACCTGGATGGCGTCAGATGAACGGTGTCGTGGAGCTTGGGCGAATAAAGATGATGCGACACGTGATGGAGCATATCTCTTTGCCATTGCTGCATCCGACCTCACTTCGGATGGTACGCGGTCAGGAGGGCAGAAACGAGGACAGGGGCGGACTACTATTTGGCTCCTTTAGGCCATCCAGCGGAGGATTTGGAGGATACCTTTCGGCTTGAGGTTTCGGGAACTCGTCTGGACGAGGCAGAAGTGAGAAAACGACTTCAGGAGAAAGTCAAACAGGCCAAAGGCGGTAAGAGTAATCTACCAGCAATAGCTGTTGTAGTCGGATTTCAGGGAAATTGATGTTACTACAAGCGGTAGAGCAAGGCGGATCATGAGTTGGAGCGACGCCCCACTCACCGCACCGAACAACTTGAGCCCAGGTAGAGGTATCTGCCGGGGGACGGCCGGCCGGCAACTATACCGATCGGCGGCGGTCGAGGAAGCGCGAGCGCTGAGGGAACTTGATCCTACGAAAACGCGTACCGTTGGGATTACTGTAGTTAGCACGGCTGCGCTGTGGCTAAAGCAGAAGCATTCGATGAGGTTGAGCAACTAGCTTTGCAGTGGTTGGGAAGCAGCAAACTGCCAGGCTTTGCCAGAACGGAGTTAAGAACCATTCTGCAGTCGGCGTGGGGTGAACAGCAATTCCGTGAACTCGGCATCAGCTTTGGCAAGAGGGATGTCTTGATCTCACTAAGTGGGGGAGAGGTGTTATTTGGCGCTGCGCCGCTGGACTTGGTGCATCGTAAGGTAGATGAAATCCGTAATATTTTCTATCGCGTAATTGAATTACTCCCGAACGTCGCGCTAAAGCGTTGGCCAGCCAAGCGCTGAGATTCAGGAACGGTTCCGTTCCGTGGCTGTTGCAGGCTTCGCCGGGTAGCTACCAATTCGCCGTGCGCATTGAACAGAGTCAGCAGTTATCGCTGTTTCCCGGAAATCGAGACGAGGACGAGATTTCGGCCAGGTTTTGGGAGATTGCGCGGAGCAGGCGCAGACCCAGAGGGCACATAAAAGGGTTGTTCAGGATACTGACTACCGCAAGACGTTCTTGAGAATGACGCGCAACCTGGCCCCCACAGGCAAGAGCTATAAGCGACTGGAAATGAGTCCGGGCGATGATCGTGGAGCAGGAGCAGTAGTCATGGGACCAGAATCCCGCTCCGGGGATCAGCTTGGGAACGTGTTACACGGGCTACTAAAGGGTCATTAGACACCCAATTCGAGCGCATCATCGGTGTGTTGAGGGCTGTTCATCTGGATAAGGATTGGCTTGAAGTCCACAGCAATGACGGAGCCACTATCCATGTTGAACGCGCGGGCGATCCAATTGACGATATAGTAGGACCAATGGTTAACCACCGCGTACTTGTCGATGTGGTCGTACGTGGGAAGAAGCGCTTATTTCGGGATATTCAGTTGGACGAGGAGTAGCTGCGGGCGCTCATTACATTCCATAATTGTCTCGCCGCAGAAGAGTCAGCCAGCTCCTTGGGCTGCCTCTTCTCGTTTGTGGGGCGCTGGTTCAAGAGTGTTAGTCGGTCTCGTCGCCGATGGGAGTCAATAAGATATGGAGCAATCAAAAAGAAAGTGCAGCAGTCGCGCGGCCGATTTAGTCTATAATACCCGGCATAGCCAGTGGCCGGCTAAAAAAAGGAGAAGTGGCGTCACGCTTCAGGGGGGAGAAGGAAGGAGGGACAAAATCGTTCGTGACGCCACTTGCAAGGAGGGAAGTCCGTCAAAATCTAGTGTAGGGTGATTAGCTTACAATGAACATTACGGTTCCATTTGCTGTTTCATCCTGGGGGTAATTGGGTCATTTTACTCATAGGTTGTAGTGAGGTTAGGAGGGCAGGCATCCGGCATGGATACGACACAGGGCATCGCCGCCGAGAAGGCGGGTTGGCGAATGGGCGTGGGGGGGCGTTACGGTGTGCTGGCGGCGCTGGCAGCGGCGGCCGTGGTCGTCACGCTCATCGTGACGGCGCGGCTGGGGGCGTGCAACTTCCAGGTGTTGTGCGGCGCGGTGATCGATGACGACGTGGCCCAGGGGCGACTGGACATCGCTCCGCCGCCGCCGCGCGGGGCGGCGGTCATCGAGCAGAGCTTCGTCCCCAACCGCCACGGCCTGACGCAGATCAACCTGCTCCTGGCCCGCTATGGCGAGCTTCAGCCGGGCGATGACAGCACCTTCACCCTGGAGCTATGGGACGGCGAGACGCGCGTGGCCGAGCAAACCCTGGCCACGGTCACGCTGACCCACAACCAGCCCGTTTCGTTCAGCTTCCCCGCCCAGCGCCACTCCGCCGGCCGCCGCTACGTCCTGCGCCTCAGCGGCAGCGAAGCCAACCCCGTCTCTGTCTGGGCCTACTCGCTCGATGCTTACGGCGGCGGCGAGCTGTCGGCCGCCGGGGGGACGGACGGCCAATCGCCCTTGCCCGCAGCCGACCTGCGCTTCGTCACCCAGTACGCCCTCACCTGGGGCGACGCTCTGGGCGCGGCCGTCGCCCCGTTACGCCACGACGCGCTGCGCCTGCTGGCGGCGGCGCTGCTGCTGCCGCTGCCCGGCGTGTGGCTGCTGCTGCTCTTCCGGCCGCGCCGCTGGGACGGGGCCACCTGGCTGGGCGCGGCCCTGGCCCTGGGCATCGCCGTCTGGCCGCTGCTGTGGTTGTGGCTGTCGCTGCTCGGCGGGCGCTGGTCGGGGGTGGCGCTGTGGGTTGTGGTGGCTGTTGGCTGGCTGGGCGTGGCGGCGCTGGTTGCCCGGCGATGGTTGACTGCTAAGAGCGGGTTGCCAACCCGCGCTACAACTCCGCCACCCGCCACTCGCCACGCGCCACTCGTCCCCCTGCTCCTCTTCGCCCTTGTCGTCGTCTCTCTCGCCGTCCGCTTCATCGCCGTCCGCGACCAGGCCTTCCCGCCGTGGGTCGATTCCAGCCGCCACGCCCTCATCACCGCCGTGATGGTGGAGACCGGCCGCGCGCCCGACGGCTACGCGCCCTATTTGCCGGTCGAGGGCTTTCCCTATCACTTCGGCTTCCACAGCCTATCGGCCGGGCTGGCCCTGATGACCGGCTGGCCGCTGCCGGGGCTGCTGCTGACGCTGGGCCAGTTGCTCAACGGGCTGATGCCGTTGGCCGTCTACGCCGCCGGCCGGCTGGCCACCGGGCGGCGGTCGGTGGGGCTGCTGGCCGCCTTTCTCGTCGCCCTGCCCTTCTTCTTCCCCGGCTACTACGCCACCTGGGGGCGCATGACCCAGTTGACGGCCATGCTCATCATGCCCGTCCTGCTGGCCCTGACGTGGCGGCTCGGCCGCGGCTGGGCGCGCCTCTGGCCGCTGGTGGGCGTGCTGGCCGCCGGGCTGTTCCTCGTCCACTTCCGCGTCTTCCTGTTCTATCTGCCCTTCGCGGCGCTGTTCGGCGCGGGCCAACTATTGCGCCTGGTTCGCACCCGTGGCCGCGGCCCGGCGACCGCCCTCGGCCCGCTGTTGATGGCCGCGGGGCTGGCCCTGCTGCTCGTCATGCCCCGCGTCGTCGCTCTGCTGGCGGCCACCAACCCGCTGGACACGCTCGGCCAATCGCAGGCGGGTTACAACGACTTCCCCATGGGCTACGTCACGACCGGCTGGGAGCGCATCTATCTGGGGCTGGCCGCCGACGCCGTGCTCATCGTGCTCGTGGCCGCGTTTTACCGGCGGCGCTGGGCCACCTTCCCGCTGCTGTTGCTGGTCTGGGTGGCGGCGCTGTTCGTCCTGCTGGCCGGCGAGCGGCTGGGCCTGCCGGAGACGCTGGTGGTGAACTTGAATAGCATGTACATCACCCTCTTTCTGCCGCTCAGTCTGCTGATCGGCGTCGCCCTGGTCGAGTTGTGGCGCTGGGTAGAGGGTGGATTGCGCCGGCTGGAGAGCGCGCCGCGGCCGGCCGGCCCAACGCGCCTGCCGTCGCTCGTCCGCGGGCTGGTGGCCGTCCTGGCCGGGCTGGCCATCGGCCTGGCGGCCGTCTTCGGCGCGCGGCAACAGGCCAACATCCTCAACCCGCAGACCATCCTGGCCCGGCCGCAAGACGTGCCCGCCCTGGCGTGGATGGGCGACAACCTGCCGGCCGACGCCCGCGTGGCCGTCAACGCCTGGCAATGGCTGGGCGTCACCTGGGCCGGCAGCGACGGCGGGGCGTGGCTGCTGCCCCTGACCGGCCGCGCGGCGACCACACCGCCGGTCGACCACATCTACGACGCCAACCTCTTCACCCAGGTGCGCGCCTTCAACGAGTCGGCCATGCGGCACGAGGATTGGAGCGACCCGGCGGCGGCCGACTGGCTGCGCGCGCAGGGCGTGACCCACGTCTACGCCGGGCAGCGCGGCGGCCCGCTCGACCCGGCTGAACTGAGCCGCAATCCGGGGATGGCGCTGCTGTTTCACAATGAAGGGACGTTTGTGTTTCAGGTGCTGAGCGAGCAGTAACGAGGTCGCCTAAGAAATGGCACGCTGATCAAGACGCTGATTTTCGCGGCCGCCGCACTCCGACCGCGAAAATCAGCGTCTTGATCAGCGTTTATCAGCGTGCCATTTCTTCTGACTTAAGCCGTCTTCTGTTTTGACAACAACCAAGAGTGCGCTAGAATCCGAATTGGCTCCCCTGCTCCGCCGGGCGTCCCGGCGGACGGAACCTACCCAATAAGGAGTAAGTTATGGCGTTTGAACTACCCTCGCTTCCCTATCCCGAAGATGCTCTGGAACCCCACATCGACGCTCGTACGATGAGCATCCATCACGATAAGCACCACGCGGCCTACACCAACAACCTTAACTCGGCGCTGGAAGGCCAGCCCGATCTGGCCGGCAAGAGCATCGAGGCCTTGCTTGGCGACCTGAACGCCGTCCCCGAAGCCATCCGCACTGCCGTCCGCAATAATGGCGGCGGCTATGCGAACCACAACCTGTTCTGGGAGATCATGTCCCCCGGCGCCGGCGGCGAACCGACCGGCGAGCTGGCCACAGCCATCGCCGACGCCTTCGGCAGCTTCTCCGCCTTCAAAGAGCAGTTCGCCAAGGCCGCCACCACCCGCTTCGGCTCCGGCTGGGGCTGGCTCTACGTCGGCCAAGACGGCAAGCTGGCCATCGGCTCGACCCCCAACCAGGACACGCCGCTCATGGAGGGCAACACCCCCATCCTCGGCCTCGACGTCTGGGAGCACGCCTACTACCTCAACTACCAGAACCGCCGGCCCGACTACATCACGGCCTGGTGGAACGTCGTCAACTGGGACGCCGTGGCCCAGAAATACGCCGCGGCTAAATAGTCATCATCTGACCCGCTTCGGCCGGGTTCTCCGACCGGGCGGAAAAATTATGTCAAGGAGAGATACATGACCCACATCGTTACCCGACTCTGCCTGCGCGACACCGCCTGTGTCGAAGTGTGCCCGGTCGAATGTATGGTTCTCGGCAAGCCCGAACCGGAATGGCCCTGGCTCTACATCGACCCCGACACCTGCATCGACTGCGGCGCCTGCGTGCCTGAGTGCCCCTATGAGGCCATCTTCCCCGAAGAGGAAGTGCCGTTCGACTACGTGGCCAAGGCCGGCGTCTGGATCGCCAACACCAAGGAACTGCTGCCCGACGGCGTGCCCTTCTCCGGCGTCATCGACGGCCACAACGTCACCGTCATGAACGCCAAGCAACTGGCCGGCGGCGAGCAGTTGGACCTGACCGAGGACATCCCGCCGAACTACGCCTTCTACTCCGAAGGCCCCGGCTACGACGCGCTCAATATGTAGGCTGTGTAGGGGCGGGTCTGAGACCCGCCCCTACCGTGTTGTGCCATGTAGGGGCGGGTCTGTGACCTGCCCCCTACAGAAGCACGCCTGCCATCGACGAACCGACCCTTAACCGGCTCGACTGACCTGTGACCCTGGTTGGTTGATCCGGTTTTTTGCTTTGCGGAGGAACACATGAGTGACGACTATCGCATCGAAAAGGACTCTCTGGGCGAAGTGCGCGTGCCGGCCGGGGCCTACTGGGGCGCGCAGACCCAGCGCGCCATCCACAACTTCCCCATCACCGGCCTGCGCCCCTACCCGGCCTTCGTCTGGTCGATGGCCCTGATCAAGCGCGCCGCGGCCGAAGTCAACCGCGACCTGGGCCTGTTCACCGACAAGACCGCCGGCGACCGCGCCATCGCCGCGGCCGACATGGCCGGGGCGATCATGACCGCCGCCGACGAGGTGATCGCCGGACGGTGGGCCGACCAGTTCGTCGTCGACCCCATCCAGGCCGGGGCCGGAACCAGCCACAACATGAACCTCAACGAGGTCATCGCCAACCGGGCCAACGAACTGCTCGGCTTTGGCCTGGCAGAGAAGGGCAAGCCCGTCAACCCCAACGACCACGTCAACATGGCCCAATCGACCAACGACACCATCCCCACGGCCATCCGCCTGGGGGCGCTGTGGCGGCTGGATGAGCTACTGGCGACGCTGGCGCGGCTGGCCGCCGGGCTGCGGGCCAAGTCGGCCGAGTTCGACGGCATCATCAAGAGCGGCCGGACGCACCTGCAAGACGCCGTGCCCGTGCGGCTGGGGCAGGAGTTCGGGGCCTACGCGCGGGCCATCGAGCGCGACACGGAGAAGATCCGCGAGGCGGCCGAGGGGCTGCGCCGGCTGGGCATCGGCGGCACGGCCACCGGCACCGGCCTGAACGCCCACCCCGAATACCACGCGCGCATGATCCAGACCCTCAGCCGCCTGAGCGGCCTGACCCTCTACGAGAGCGATGACCTGTTCGAGTCGATGCAGAGCATGGCCGACGCCGTTCACTTCAGCGGCGCGTTGCGCACCCTGGCCGGCGACCTGACCCGTATCGCCAACGACTTCCGCCTGCTGGCCTCCGGCCCGACGACCGGCCTGGACGAGATTCGCCTGCCCCCGGTGCAGCCCGGCTCGTCGATCATGCCCGGCAAGGTCAACCCGGTGCTGGCCGAGATGATGAACATGGCCATGTTCCAGGTGCAGGGCAACGACCTGACGGTCATGCTGGCCGGGCAGGCGGGGCAACTGGAACTGAACGTGATGATGCCCATCATCGCCTACAACCTGTTCCAGAGCATGGACGTCATCATCAACGCCGTCAACTCGTTCATCGACAACTGCCTGGTGGGCATCACCGCCAACGCCGAGAAGGCCACCGGCTGGCTGGCCAAGAACGCCATCCTGGTGACGGCGCTCAATCCGGTCATCGGCTACCAGAAGGGGGCCGAAGTGGCCAAGGAAGCGCTGGCGACCAACCGCACGGTGCGCGAGGTGGTGGTCGAGAAGGGGTACGTGACGGCCGAGGAAGCCGACCAACTGCTCGACGTCAGCGCCCTGACCGAGGGTGGCATCCAGGGCGTGGCCGCGGGCGGATAGAAAGAAACCACAGATTTCACAGATTGAAGAGAAATGATCCGCAGATTTGGCAGATTCGGCAGATTCAAAAGAAACTCAATTCTCTTCTGAAATCTGCTAAATCTGCCAAATCTGCGGATTAATTTTCTTGAATCTGTGAAATCTGTGTAATCTGTGGTTCATTCTCTTATGGCCGCCTTGATCCTACCCCACGCCCTGCTAGACGAGATGCTGACCCACGTCGCCGGCCTGTGGCCGGAGGAGGCGTGCGGGCTGATCGGTGGGCTGGACGGCCGGGCGGCGCGGCTCTACCCGGTCGAGAACGTGCGCCACAGCCCGGTGGCGTTCGAGATGGAGCCGCTGCAACAGATCAAGGCCATGCTGGCGATGGAGGCGGAAGGGCTGGAGCTAATCGCCATCTACCACTCCCACCCCAGCGGCCCGGCGCGGCCGTCCATCACCGACGTGGCCAACGCCTACTACCCCGACGCGGTGCAGCTCATCATCTCCCTGGCCAACCGCGCCCGGCCCGGCGTGCGGGCCTTCACCATCATCGACGGGGTGGTGGCCGAGGTCGCGTGGGAAGAGAAATGATCCGCAGATTCGGCAGATTGGGCAGATTAAGAGGAACCTTTGGTGAGTCTTCAATCTGCCTAATCTGCCCAATCTGCGGATCATATCTCTTGAGCAACGAAGGGGCCGCGGGCGGGTTTTACTAGTGTAATCTCACACCCGGCTATCGGGAGCGCAACGATGCAAATCATTTACTTCCTTCTGGCCGGCCTGATCGGCTATCTGTGTGGCTCTGTCCCCTTCGGCTACATCTACGTCCGCCTATTCAAGGGCGAAGACCTGACCAAGATCGGCAGCGGCCGGACGGGCGGCACCAACTCCTTCCGCGCCGCCGGGCTGGGCGTGGGCGTGCTGACCTCATTCAGCGACGTGCTCAAGGGCGCGGCGGCCGTCTGGCTGACGCGCTGGCTGCTGGGCGACGCGCTCAGCCCGGCGCTGCTGCCGTGGGCCGTGGCCGTGGCCGGCGTCCTGGCCGTCGTCGGCCACAACTGGTCGATCTTCCTGCGCTTCGGCGGCGGCGCGGGCACGGGGCCGAACGTCGGCTGGTCGGCGGCCATCTGGCCGTGGATCTTCCCCATCGCCTTTCTGGTCATGGGCGGGATGCTCTACTTCGTGGGCATGGCCTCGGTCGCCTCCCTCAGCATGGCCGCCGTCACCATCACCATCTTTGCCATCCGTTACGCCCTGGGCATTGACGCCACCCTGGCCTACCTGACCGGCAGCATTGTCGCCGGCCTGGTCGTCACCTGGGCCTTGCGCCCCAACATCCGCCGCGTCCTCAACGGCACGGAGCGCCTCGTCGGCCGCCGCGCCCGTCGGGCGGAGAGTAAGCAGTAGGTCAGTAGATCAGTGGGTCAGTAGGTCAGTTATCAGTTGACGTCACTGACCCACTGACCTACTGACCCACTACTCACTCTTCCGCAGCCACTCATAATGCATCATCCCCCACGCATCGACGCGCACGCCGTCGATGGTGGGTAGGGAAATGGCCCGGCGCGGCTCCTGGGTCAGCGGCAGCGTCGGCAGCTCCTCGGCCCATAGCTGCTGAATCGCGCCATAGGCTTCCAGCCGCGCCCCATCGTCCAGCTCCGCCCGCGCCGCGGCCACCAGCTCCGTCATCTCCTCGCTCTCGTAGTTGGAGCAGAAGACGCGGTTGGTGTTGGTGACGAAGAAGTCGGTCCAACTGGTCGCGTCCAGATAGCTCGTCGGCTGCCCCGGCGACGGCCAGCCCAGCAGGTAGGCCGGGTAGGCGCACTGCGAGATCTGCAACCGGAACTCGTCCCAGCCCGCGCCGGCCACTTCGACCTGGAAGACGCCCGTCTCCTCCAGTTGGGCCTTGATGGTGTTGGCGTAGGTCTCCTCGACGGCGCTGTAGCGGCCGTCGTTGACGAACCACAGGATGATGGGCAGCGGCTCCTCGGCCGTGTACCCCTCCTGCCGCAGCAACTCGCGCGCCCGATCCAGGTCGCGGGCGGGCATCGTCGCCAGATGGCCGGGCACGTCGTCGGGCACGGGGCTGAGCAGCGGCAAGCGCGCCCCGGCGAAGACGGCCGCCAGCGCCTCGCGGTCGAGGGCCAGCGCCGCCGCCTGCCGCACCCGCTCGCTGTCCCACGGCGCGGTCGTCTGCTCAAAGATGATGTAGCTCTTGAACGTCGACGGCCCCACCCAGGCGGTATAGTCGGGGCCGTTGCCGTCGCTGTCCAGCGCCGACAGTTCGATAAAGTCCTGGTAGGGCAGCCCCGTCCAGGCCAGGTCGACCGAACGGAACTCGACCAGCGAGCGGCGCATGGCCGTGGCGTCGGGGTAGAACTTGACGGTGATGTTCTCGAAGGCCGGGGCCGGTTCGCCCGGCCAGTCGGGGTTGGCCCGCAGGCGCATGCGGTCGTTGAGCGCCCAGTTGACGATGGTGTACGGCCCGATGCCGCCGCAGGTGCTGCCGGGGTCGCCGGCGTCGCTGAAGCAGTCGCTGCTGATGGGGAAGAAGGGCGGCGCGGTCAGGATGGCCGGGAAGGCCGCCGTCGGCTCCTTGACGATGATCTTGACCGTCATGGGGTCGATCACCTGCACCGCGTCCTCATCGGCGAAGTTGTCGGCGTTGCTGTCCTTCAGATAGGTGTTGACCAGGAAGTTGCCCAGCCCCCCGGCGCGGTTGAGCGACCACTTCACGTCATCGGCGGTGAACTCGCTGCCATCGGGGAAGCGCAACCCGGAGCGCAGCGGGATGGTGTACTCCAGCTTGTCTTCGGAGACGGACGGCAGCGCCGACGCCAGCAGCGGCTCCAACTGGCTGTCGGCGTTGAAGCGGTAGAGGCCGCTCATGGTGTTGTTCTTGATCTCCCAGCCGATGAAGTCGGCCGTCAGGCTGGCCGGGTCCATGTCGCTGAACTGGCCGACGACGCCGACGAACAACTCCGTCGTCGGCGTGCCCACGCGCGACTCGCCGGGATCGACCGCCGCCGCGGCGTTGGCTTCGGGGATGAGCCAGGTCAGGGCCAGTTGGTTGAGCGTGCCGTCGGCGCGCAGCGCGTCGAGCGCGCCGTTTAGCGCCTCGAGTAGTTCGCTATTGTCGGCGGCCACGGCGATGCCGTAGGCGCGCTCATCGAGCCACGCCGCCCGCCCCTCCCCGCCGGCGATGCGCAACTGCTCCGGGAAGGTGTCGGCGAAGTACTCAGCCGTGTAGCTGTCGAGGATGATGACTTGCACCACCTCGTCAATCAGCGCCTGCACCAGTTGGCTCGGCCGCTCATACTGGCTATAGAGGTCGCTCGCGGCGATACCCAGCGCCGCGGCGGCGTCGCTGCCGGGGCTATCGGCCAGCACGCCGACGGCCGTGCCCGGCTGGATGTCGGCCGCGCCGTTGATGGTAGTTTCGTTCACCAAGGCTAAGATGACCTGCCCCGCCTCCAGATAGGGCTGGGTGAAGGCGATGCCCTCCGGCGGCGTGTCGGGGATGGTCAGGGCCGACATGACGGCGTCGAAGTCGCGCGCCGAACCGGCGGCAATGCTGTCCAGCACGCCGTCGCTGGGGGTGACGACGAACTCGTACTCCATCCCGGCGCGGCCGGCGACGGCCTCGATGACGGCGGCGTTGAAACCGACGACGTTGCCGAAGGCGTCGAAGTCGCTGAAGGGCGGCAGCGGCGCGTCGGTGGCGATGACCAGCAGTTCGCTGTCGGGCGGGATGGGCAGGTCGGCCGTCGGCGCGACGGCCACAGTTGGTTCGGGCAGGGTATCGACCGTCGGCTCCTCCTCACCCGCGCAGGCGACCAGAAAGAGCAAGAGGAACGCGGAGAAACACAGAGGGAAGACGCGGAGGAATGCGGAGAACTGCCTTCTTCCTCCGCGTCTCTCCGCGCCACCTCCGCGTTTCTCCGCGTTCCTCTTTTCGGTAGAAACCGAGTTTCTCAGAAGAAACTCGGTTTCGAGACGTAAGCGTGTGGGCAGCATCATGGGGAAACCTCATTGGGCGACCAAGCGACGGCCGCGAGCCAAGTATAGCCGTCCCCGCCGGGGGCCAGAAGGGGAAACCGCAGATTTCTCAGATTACACAGATTCAGAGAGGGCATGGAAGATCGTGACGGCCCGGCCGACGCCGTCTTCGGCGCGGATGGTCGCGCCGAGTTCGGCGGCGCGCCGCCGCAGCGCCTCGTCCGCCACAGACTGTTGTATCGCCGTGGCCAGCCGCTCGGCGGTCAATTTCGGGCGCGGGATAGGTTCTGTCCCAACACCCAGCGCCCTCACCCGCTCGGCCCAGAACCCCTGATCGCCGAAGAACGGGATGAGGATGGAGGGCACGCCGGCCCGCAGACCGGCGGCGGTCGTGCCCGCGCCGCCGTGGTGGACGACGGCCGCCACCCGCGGGAAGAGCCAGGCGTGGGGAACACTGTCGACCATCATCACCGATGGCGGCAGCCGGTCGGCCCGCAACCCGGCCCAGCCCGACAGCATGACGGCGCGCTGCCCCGTCGCGGCCAACGCGCTCAGGACAAGGTCGGCTGTCGCCTCCGGTTCGCGGCTGGCCATGCTGCCGAAGCCGACGTAGACCGGCGGCGGGCCGTCGTCCAGGAAGGCGGCCAGCGCCGGCGGCGGCGTCCAGCCGGCGGCCGAATCGAGAAACCAGTAGCCGGTGACGTGGGTGTTCGCGTCCCAATCGGCCGGCCGCGGCACGACAGCCGAACTGAAGCCATACAGCACCGGCAACCGTCGCAACCGCTCGCTGCCAAACGGGCCGACCAGCGGCGCAGGGGCAGATCGAACACCTGTCGCCGCGCCACGTTGTCGGCCGCGCGCGAACCCTGCCACATCACCTGCCGCACCAGCCGGTGCGACAGGCGGTTGAAGCCGCCGCCCAACCGCGGCAGCGCCACCGGCAGCAGCACGCCGGGGAACTCGCTCGTCGGCGTAAAGGGCACCAGGTAAGCCTGCATGAACGGCACATCCAGCTTCTCGGCCAGGGCCAGGCCGATGAACAAGCCGCCGACCCCGGCCACGATCAGTTCGACCCCCCGGCACGCCCAGGCCGTCCTCGGCCCAATGGTGCATCACCTGCCTGGCCTCCTGGGCCGTGCGCCGTGTAATGGCCAGGAAGTTGCCCTTGGCCAGCAGCGCGCGCATCTCCTCGCTCTCGGCCACGGCCTGCACGTCGCCGCGGACGGTGCGAGCCTCCAGCCCATGTGCGGCGGCCAGGGGCGCGAAGTTCTCGTGGGTGACCAACCGCACGGCGTGGCCGGCGGCTTTCAGGCCCACGCCCAGAGCGACGTAGGGCTGCACGTCCCCCCGGCTGCCCAGGGCGATGATGGCGATGCGCATAGGTTGTGACTCCCCGGCTAGATGACGTTGTACTCAGTGACCAACCGCCTCGCGGCGAAGCGCTCGTAGCCCAGCTGGTCGATGTCGAGCGTGTGCGCCCGCCCGTCGAGCACGATCTCGCTGACCAGCAGCCCGGCGATTGGCCCGTGCATGAAGCCGTGGCCGGAGAAGCCGCTGACGACGACCAAGCCGTCCGGCTCCGGCACGCGGCCGATGATCGGGGGGGCGTCGGGCGTCACCTCATACAGCCCGGCCCAATGCGCCCGCCGGCCGGCCCGCGCCAGCAGCGGCAGCCGGGCCACGGCCGCCTCCAGGTGAGTCAGTTCCCAATCGTCATCGACGCTCTCATCGAAGCCCACAGCCTGGCCGGGGTTGGACATGCCGGTCAGGACGCCGTCCCCCTCGCGGTGGAAGTAGAGGCTGCGGGCGAAGTCGATAACGAACGGGAAGTCGGCCGCCAACTCCGGCAGCGCCGTCGTGGTCAACATCTGCCGCCGCACGGCGACGATGGGCAAGTCCACGCCGGCCATCTGTCCCACCACGCCCGCCCACGGCCCGGCGGCATTGACGACCATCTCCGTGGCCACGCGGCCCAGCGGCGTCTGCACGGCGACGACGCGCCCGGCTTCGATCTCGATGCCCGTCACCGGCGCGTCGGTGTAGGCCCGCACGCCCAGCCGGCGGCCGGCGCTGATGTAGCCGGCGACGACGCCGTTGGGGTCGGCCAACCCGTCGCCGGCGTGGTAGGTGGCGGCCAGCACGTCGCCGGCGGCCAGTTGGGGTACGCGCCGCCGCACCTCGTCGCCACTCAGCCACTCCGTGGGCACGCCCAGACTGTGTTGCAGGGCCACGTTGCGCCGGAACTCGGCCACGTTGCCCTCGGTCGTGGCCAGCAGCAGGTAGCCGGGGTAGCGCAGGTCGATGGCCTGCCCCGTCTCGGCCTCGAACCGGGCCAGCATGGGCAGGCTCAGTTGCGACAGGCGGACGTTGATGGCCGTGCTGAACTGGTAGCGGATGCCACCGGCGCACTTGCCCGTCGCCCCCTGGCCAAAGAAGCGTTGGCTCTCCAGCAGCAGCACGTCGCGCACGCCGCGCAACGCCAGATGATAGGCCGCGCTGGCCCCCATGACCCCGCCGCCGATGACGACGACCGCCGCGCTGGACGGCAACTCGCTCATAGACTCACCACCCTTCCCAGGCCCAGGGCCGCGCCGTGGCGCACGACCAGCCCGGCGGCCATTGCGTCCTGCACGGCCACGCCAACCGACTTGAAGAAAGTGACCTGCTCGGCGCTCGTCCGGCCCGGCTTCGTTCCGGCCAGCACCTCGCCCAACTCCGTGCTGATGTGGTCAAGGTCGATTTCGCCCGCCCGCAGGGGGATGATCAGGTCACCGGCCTCGGCCAGCGCCGCCGCCCGCGAATCGACGACGACCCGCGCCCGCCGCACTGTGGCCGCGTCGATCTCCTGCATCTCCGGGGTGAAGGAGCCGATGCCGTTGACGTGTGTGCCGGGGCGCAGGTCGCGGCCGTCGAAGACCGGCGTGCGTGACGTGGTGGCGGTGCAGACGATGTCGGCTTCGGCCAGAGCGGCGCGGGGGCTGGGGGCGAGCACAATATCGGCGGGAATGGGGCCGGCGCCGGCCATCTCGGCCGCGAACTGCTCGGCCCCGCTCAGGCTGTAGAGCATGACGCGCTCGATCGGCCGCACCGTGCAGACCGCCTCCAGTTGCCGCCGCGCCTGGACGCCGCTGCCGAACAGGGCCACGACGCGCGCCTCCGGCCGGGCCAGGGCGTCGGTGGCCGCGCCGCTGGCCGCGCCGGTACGGATGGCTGTCAGGCTGCTGCCCTCGATCAGGGCCAGCGGCGCGCCGGTGGTCGCGTCCAGCACCAGCACCAGGGCGTGAATGAGCGGCAGATCGCGCGGGGGGTTGCTGTTGAACACGGAGACGAGCTTCAGCCCCAGCGCGCCACCCTCATCGGGGGCGAAGAAGGGCATGACCAGGGTGCTGTCGTCCGCGCCAACGCTCAGGTGCGTCCGCAGCGGCGCTTGCGCTCGCCCGGCGGAGAGCTGGACATAGCCGGCCTTGACGGCGGCGATGGCTTCGGCCATCGGCAACGCCCGGCGCACGTCGTCGGCGGAGAAGAGGCGGAGTTGCATGAAGGCCCTCTCCCTAACCCTCTCCCAGGGGGAGAGGGAACCAGACCCCCTCGCCCTTTGGGAGAGGGTTGGGGAGAGGGGCTTGTGCCGTCGCCAGAAAGACCCTCTCCCTAACCCTCCCCCAAGGGGGGGGAGGGGGTTGGGGAGGGTTGGGGCGCAAGAAAGAGCCCCCTCCTAACCCTCCCCCAAGGGGGGAGGGAACCAGAACGCTACTCGATACCCAGGTAAACCTTCTGCACCATCGCATTGCGCTGCAACGCCCGGGCGCTGTCGCTCAGCACGATCTCGCCCGTCTGCAAGACGTAGCCGCGGCTGGCGATCTGCAGGGCCATCAGCGCGTTCTGCTCCACCAGCAGAATGGTCGTCCCCTGGCGGTTGATCTCCTCGACGGTGCTGAAGATGGCCTCGACCAGCACCGGGGCCAGCCCCATCGACGGCTCATCGAGCAGCAGCAGGCTCGGCCGCGACATCATCGCCCGGCCCATGGCCAACATCTGCTGCTCGCCGCCCGACAGCGTGCCCGACACCTGCCCCCGCCGCTCCTTCAGCCGCGGGAAGAGGGCGTAGATATGCTCGATGTCTTCTAGAATGCCCGCCTTGTCGTTGCGGTGATAGGCGCCCATCTCCAGGTTCTCCAGCACGGTCATGCGCGAAAAGACGCCGCGCCCTTCGGGAACCATGGCCACGCCTTTGGCCGCCAACTGGCTGGCCTTGTAGTTGCTGAGGTTTTCGCCGTTTAGCATGGCCGCGCCGCTAGTCGGCCGCATCAGGGCGCAGATAGTGCGCAGCGTCGTCGTCTTGCCCGCGCCGTTGCCGCCAATCAGGGTGACGATCTCGCCCTTCGCGACGTTGAGCGAGATGCCCTTCAGGGCGTGGATCTTGCCGTAGTAGGCGTGTACGTCGTTGAGTTCGAGCATGGTCGTCATGCCGGCTCCTCCACCGATTCAACCGTCAGGTGCGCCGCGCCGGCCGCGCCCCGGCCCAGGTAGGCTTCGATGACCCGCGGGTTGCCCTGGATTTCCACCGGCGTGCCCTGGGCGATCTTCTCGCCGTAGTCGAGCACGGTGATGTCTTCGGAGATGCCCATGACGACGCGCATGTCGTGCTCGATGAGCAGGATGGTGATGCCGATCTCGTCACGCAGATTGCGGATGAACTCGGTCGTCTCGGCCGTCTCGCGTGGGTTCATGCCCGCCGTCGGCTCGTCGAGCAGCAGCAACCTGGGGTTGCCGGCCAGAGCGCGGGCAATCTCCAGTCGCCGCTGGTCGCCATAGGGCAGGTTGCGGGCCAGGCTGTCGCCCTTGCCGCGCAGGCCGACGAAGCGCAGCAGTTGGCGCGCTTCTTCCACCGCCTTCTCCTCCTCGGCTCGCGTGCCGGGCAGCCCCAGCACCGGGCCGAACCAGGGCGAATTGAGCCGCGGCTCCATGCCGGCCAGGATGTTCTCGATGGCCGACATGTAGGCGAAGAGGCGAATGTTCTGGTAGGTGCGGGCGATGCCCAGGCGGGTGATCTTGTCCGGCGAGCGCCCCTTCAGCGACGTGCCGTTGAAGACGATGTCGCCGTCGTCAATCTGGTAGAAGCCGGTGATACAGTTGAAAAAGGTCGTCTTGCCCGCGCCGTTGGGGCCAATGATGCTGACGATGCCCCCTTCAGGAATGGCGAAGTCGAGGCGGTTGACGGCCACAAGGCCGCCGAAGCGCTTGGTGACGTTGGTTGCTTCCAGGATGTTGGCCATGACGTGCCCTCCTTGACCCTATACGAGCGGCTGGACTTCTTCGTGCAGCGGCCCTTCGGCCGCGGCCACGCTCGGCTCATCCGTCTCGGCGGCGTGCAGTTCGCGCCGCCGCACGGCGCTGGGCCACAGCCCTTCCGGCCGCACCAGCATCATGACGATCAGCAGGATGCCGTAGATGAGCAGCCGGAACTCGACGAACTCGCGCAACAACTCCGGCAGGCCGACCAGCACGAACGCGCCCAGAACGACGCCCGGCAGGCTGCCCACGCCGCCGACGATGATGATCGCCAGCACGTTGATGGAGATGAGCAGCTCGAAGCTGTTGGGGAAGACGGAGCCGACGCGCGAGCCGAAGATGGCCCCCGCCAGCCCGGCGAAGCCCGCGCCGATGGCAAAGGCCAGCAGCTTTGTGCCCACCAGGTTGATGCCCACCGCCTCGGCCACGTCCTCGTCCTCGCGCACGGCCATCCACTGCCGCCCGGCGCGGCCGTCGCGCAGCCGCCAGGCGATGAACAGGGCCAGCATACAGCCGGCCAGGATGAGGTAGTAGTAGTGCTCCGGCGTGACGAAGGTGAAGGAGCCGAAGTTGGGCCGGCCCACGTCCAGAATGCCCTGCGCGCCGCCGATGACCGGCTTCAGCAGGTCGGAGCGCACCAGCACGCGGATGATCTCGCCGAAGCCCAGGGTGACGATGGCCAGGTAGTCGCCGCGCAAGCGCAGCACGGGAATGCCCAGGACGATGCCGAACAGCACGGCGGCGATGACGCCGATGGGCATGGCGATCCAGAAGTTGACGCCCAATCCCAGGTCGCCGGTCGAGGTCAGCAGGGCCGTGACGTAAGCGCCGACGGCGAAGAAAGCCACGTAGCCCAGGTCGAGCAGCCCGGCGAAGCCGACGACGATGTTGAGGCCCAGGGCCATCAGGACGAACGTGCCCACCTGGGCCACGACGTTGGTCAGGAAGATGCCCAGAATGCGCGGCAGGACCAGCAACAGCGCCAGCGACACGACCATGACGATGAGTGAATTGCGCCGCCGCGCCTCCGGGGTGATGGTCGCCTGCTGTTGTTGCCGGCGCGCCCGGCCACTGAACTCCCACCACAGGGCGACGGCCAGGGCCAGGGCGAAGATAACCACCGCCGCAACCACGGTGATCCCCTTGCTGGGGAAAACCAGCCGGACGAGGTCGCGCGATAAAAACTGGTTGGCGATGTTCAGCGGCACGTCAGAGAAGAGGCTGAAGACCAGCGTGAACATCGTGGCGTTGATGAACGGCCGGCGGACGCGCTGCGGGATCAGATGGATGGCCGCGCCCAGCAGCCCCAGCCCGGCCATGACGCCCAGCAGGAGCAGGCTGCCGCTCACGGACTCGCGGCCGAAGGTCAGAATCTCGATGAGTTGCGGCGAGACGTTGACGAAGTAGTCGCGGATGGTCGTCCAGAAGCCGGCCAGAGCGACCAGCAGGACGACGGGCACGGCGGCCAGCGCCCCGGCCAGCAGACCGGCCAGTAGCGTCGGCACCGGCGCGCGGCGCTCGTCCTTGCCGGCGACGCTGAAACCACCATAGAAGGCCGGGGCGAAGAGGAGCAGTTGGCCCAGCGTCAGCAAGCCGGCGATCATGTCGCGTTCGTCGAACGTCTGCACCATGCCGATGATGCTGGCGATCAGCACGACCACGCCCATGATCAACCCCACCTGGATGACGCGCCGCCAGTTGATTGTGTTCATGATGCCTCCGAAGAAGGGGCCAGGTTCCAGGGCCAGGGGCCAGGGAAGAGCGCTCTTCCCTGGCCCCTGGCCCCTGGAACCTGGCCCCTGTTCATGCTTTCTTCTCCGCCAGGCGCTCGCCAATGATGCCCTGGGGGCGGAAGATGAGGACGAGCACGAGGAGCAGGAAGGCGGTCACGTCTTTGAGTTGGTGCGCGCCGGGCGCGCCGAGGCCCTCCAAAATGAGCGGCGGGCCGACGGCTTCGATGACGCCCAGGAAGAAGCCGCCCAGGGCCGCGCCGGGGATGCTGCCGATGCCGCCCAGCACGGCGGCGGTGAAGGCCTTGATGCCCGGCACGAAGCCCATCGAGAAGATGACCTGCTTGAACACCAACCCCCACAGCACGGCGGCGATGCCGGCCATCATCGCCCCGATGGCGAAGGTGGTGGCGATGGCCCGGTCGACGTCGATGCCCATCAACGCCGCCACGTCCTTGTCCTCGGCCACGGCGCGGATCGACTTGCCCGTCTTGGTCTTCTGGACGAACAGATAAAGGCCAATGAGGGCCAGAATCGAGACGATGATGACGATAAGGCGCACTTTCAGGAAGTCGAGGCCGAAGACGTTGACCCGCCCCTCCAGAATAGTCGGCACGGGGAACGCCTTGACCGCCGAGCCGAACAGGCCGCGGAAGATGTATTGCCAGAAGAAGGACGCACCGATGGCCGTGATGAGCGGCACGAGGCGCGGCGCGCGGCGCAGCGGCCGGTAGGCGATCCGCTCTGTCAGCAGCGAGACGCCCATCGAGGTCAGCACCGCGGCCACCGTCACCAGGACAAGGTAGAGAATCGGCTGCTCGTTGATGAAGCCACTGGCGGCCAACGTGCTGGCGATGAGGTAGGTGGAGGCCATCGCCCCGGACATGAAGAACTCGCCGTGGGCGAAGTTGATCATGAACAGGACGCCGTAGACCATCGTATAGCCCAAGGCGATGAGCGCGTAGAGGCCTCCCTGCGACAGCCCGGAGATGAAGAAGTCGATCCAGTCGCTGCTGTCGTAGGTCGTGCCCGCGCCGAAGAACAGCTTACGGGTGATGCCGATGACGACTCCCAGAATGATGACGACGCGAAAGACCCACAACCAGACGTCAATCCAGTCGATGTCCCTGAGGCGTTGCGACAGTGTCATACGAGCCTCCTGTCAAAAGAAAATGGGCCGGCCAGTCGCCCGGCCGGCCCATCACATCAGATCGTTACTCAGCGTTGCTCCACTGCGGGACGAACTCGCCATTCTCGACCTTGCTGACGGCGATGCGGGCGTCGGCGCAGTCGCCGAACTCGCTGCACGTCAGCGTGCCGGTGACGCCTTCGTAGCCGGAGGTGGCGGCGACGGCGTCGCGCAGCGCCTGGCGGCCGATGATCAGCGTGCCATCCTCACCCTGCTGGGCGACCGACTCGACGGCGTTGAGCAGGATGTTGGTCGCGTCAAAGGCGTGGGCGTGGTAGACGTTGGTCGGCTCGCTGCCGAACATCTCCTGGTACATGGGGACGAACTCTTCCGAGTAGAAAGCGTTGTCGAACGACAGGTCCGGCCCGGAGAGGTACATGCCCTCCGACGTGCCGGGCGTGGCCTCGATGAACGACGGCGAGAAGACGCCGTCGGCCGCGGCCAGGACGGTATTCTCCAGCCCGGTGACGGTCTTGGCCGTATTGGTCAGCAGCGGGGCCAACGGCTGGAAGACGGGGTAGAAGAGGAACTCCGGCTCGGCGGCGGCGATGGAGGTCAGCAGCGGCTCGACGTTGGTCGCGTCGGCGGCCTCGGCCTCGAAGCCGACGCCCTCGCCGCCCAGGGCGATGAACGCGTCGTAGAAGGCGCTGGCCAGACCTTCGGTGTAGGGGTCGCCGTCGTGGATGGCCGCGGCCTTGGTCAGCCCCAGCTCCTCAAAGGCGAAGGTGGCCATCGCCGCGCCCTGGATCAGGTCGTTGTGGGCCGTGCGGAAGTAGCCGGGCTTCCAGGCCTGCTCCGGGTCGGTCAGGGCCGGGGAGGTGTTGGACGGAGAGATCATCAGGTAGCCCGCGTCGGACATGATGGCCGACAGGGGCACACCCGCGCCGGAGCAGCTGGTGCCGATGATGCCGACCACTTGCGGGTTGGCGACGATCTTCGTGCCGGCGGCCTGGCCGCCTTCGGCGCTACAGCCATCGTCTTCAGCCTGCAACTCGACCGGGTGGCCGAGCACTTCGGGCCGCATCGAGATGGCGATCTCGATGCCGCGCTGCGAGTCGGTGCCCAACTCGATGTTCGGGCCGCTGATGACCAGGGCCGAAGCGATTACGATCGGGTCGCCGGGGGCGACGGTGACGCAGCCCATGGCGTCGGTGCATTCCATCGAACCGGCGGCTTCTTCTTCGGCCGGGGCTTCTTCTTCAGCCGGGGCTTCTTCGGTCGCGGCCTCTTCCTCAGCCGGAGCTTCTTCTTCGGTCGAAGCCTCGGTCGCTACCGCTTCCTCGACCGGAGTCTCGGTCGTGGCCCCGCCGCCGCACGCCACCAGGGCGAGGGACAGAATCAGGGCCAGTAGGGCCAGCAAAGACAGTCGTTTCATCGTTCTTCTCTCCTCTATTCCTTTTTCAACGTGATGTCAAAGCGTTCGCTTTACATGCGCCGGGCGCGCGGCCCGGCTAACGGCAAATCAGCAACTTGTCGTCATGGCGTTTGACTGCCCGTCCCCGTCACCACCTCCTCGATGTCATCAGGATGCCTGCCTAACAAATAAAGCCCTGTCTCTGGGGCTATGGGGTTGGAATTCTAATGAGAGTAGGGTGAGTTGTCAAACGGGAAGTGGCGAGTGGCGGGTGATCACTCGCCACTCGCCACTCGCCACTCGCCACCCGCCACCCGCTACTCATACTCTTCCATCACCTCAGTATACTGCGCCGTCACCATGAACACGGTCCGCTCGGCCATGTTGGTCGTGCGGTCGCCGATGCGCTCCAGGTTGTGGGCGATCCATAGCAGATAGGTGGGAATCTCGACCACGCTCTCCCGGCTCAACTCGGCCATCGCTTCGGCAAAGAACTTGCGATACTGGCGGTTGATCTTGCGGTCGCGCTTGACAATGCCCATGGCCTTGTCCGCGTCGCGCTCCATATAGGCCGCCAAGGCCCGCTCCAGCATATTGCGCGCGCGCTTGGCCATCTTCGGGATGCGCGACAGCTTCAGGCGCTTGGGCGGGGCGTCTGCATCGAGCACCATCCCATCGACACCCGGCTCCTCGTCGGCCCCATCACTCGACAGTTCATCGGATTCGGCGTTGGCCGGCTCGCTTTGCAGTTCGACCTGGGCCTCGACCAACAGCGGCGGCAGAGGCATCCCCTCCAGGCGCGTGACGATGCGGGCGATGCCGGCGGCATGGTCGCCGATACGCTCCAACTCGATAGCCATGTGCATGGCGGTGATCACCGTCCGCAGGTCGCGGGCCATCGGCTGCTGCGTGGCCAGAATGACGTAGGCGCGCTCTTCGATGTGGAAGCGCAGGCGATTGATCTCCGCGTCGCCGGCGATCACGGCGTTGGCCTGGGCAATATCGACGGACATCAGGGCCTCGATGGCGGTGCCGATGGCGGTATCGACCATGCTGCCCATCGAGAGGATGGATTGATTCAGTTCATCCAGTTCTGAATCGAGCAGAGCGCGCTTGAGTTGGGTCATAGTTCCCTCTGGTTTTAGCCCGGCAGTCGGGCGAGCAGGTCGGCGATCATGGCCGGGTTATCGACCAGCGGCGCGCCGTGGCCGCAGGCAATGACCACCGGCGACAGTTGTAGCAGCCGCGCGGCGGTGTGTTCGGCCGCCGCCCGGTCGGCGGTAATGCGCGGCGGCGTGGTCTGGAGCCGGCCGTCGCGTGTGTTTAAGGCGTCGCCGGCGAACAGGACACCCGCTGTCGGGCTATAGAGCGCGTGCTGCTCCAGGGTGTGGCCCGGCGCGGCCAACACGCGCAACCCGCCCAGCACCGGCAACGCGTCACCTTCGCTCATCGGCCGTAGGGCCGCGCGATCAACGGCCTTGTAGCGCACGAAGTGATCGAGGATGAACTGCACCGGCGGCGGCATGTGGCGCGGCGAGCGCCCCTCGGCCAGCAGGGCCGCCGTCGCCGCCCCGGCGTAGACCGTCGCCCCGGAGCGGGCCTGAAGCGCCGCGGCGCTGCCGGCGTGATCCATGTCGGCGTGGGTGATGATAATGCGCTTCAGGTCGCCCGGCTGCCCGCCGAACTCGGCCAACCGGGCGAAGATCAGGTCGGCCTTGCCCGGCATGGCGGCGTCAATGAGCGTGAAGCCGTCGCCGTCGCGGCACAGGTAGACGTTGACGCTGCCGGTGTCGATCCACAGCACGTCGCCCCACGAAGGCGAAGTGGCGTTACTCGGCGTCGGCATTGACCGTCTCTTCGATGAGATGGGCGGCCTTGGCGTCGAACGCGGCGCGCAGGGCGTCGTAGTCGGCCTTGGGCAGCGGCTTCAGCGCCTGCGTCTGCTGGCGCAACACGGCCGACAGCTTGGCGGCGTGGGTGGCCGGGATGCGCGACTCCTTCACGTCGAGGTTGTCGAGGTTCGGCGTGGTGAAGACGATGACCGGCAGCACGGGCACGTCGGCCGCGTTGGGGGCGGCCTCCCTGATCATCGCCACCATCTTGGCCGCCTGGGCCTCAGCCTCGCGCGTCGGATTGCCCAGCCCCTCGCGGCCAAAGAAGCGCCTCATGCCGATGCCGCCCTGCGTCCAGTGGTCGCCCTTGGCGGTGATTCGGCCACCCTGATACTTGGCCACCAGCACGACGACGCCGACCGGCAGCAGCAGCACGTGGGACGCGGGCAGCAGGTAGTGGTAGAGGCGGCCGTCCTTGCGGGCGAACTTGCCGGCGGCCTTGTCGAGTACCTGATCCAGCCGCGGCCGGCGCAAGTAGCGGTGCGACAGGTAGAGGCCCACTTGCGACAGGCCGAAGCCGACGACCAGCGCCACTAATTGATAGAGGAAGAGGTAGGGGTTCTCGCCCAGGAAGATGAACAACAACCCCGCCACCAGCGCCAATAACCCGACCAGGCTGACAATTTGCCCGATGCGGGCCAGTTGAGCAATTCGTTTTTCGTCACGTAGAACGATCATAATGTGTGTCGTCGATGTCCTTTGAGCAGGGGAGCGGAGGAGCGGGGGCGCAGGGGTGATCTTTCTCCCCCGCGCCCCTGCCCCCCTGCTCCCCCGCGCTTACTTGCTGCCATTCCCAAACTTACCCAGCACCAGGCAAGCATTCTGCCCCCCCAGGCCGAAGGAGTTCTTGAGGGCCACGTGAATATCGGCCGGGCGCGGCGCGTTGGGCACGTAGTCCAGATCGCACTCCGGGTCGGGCGTCTCGTAGTTCCACGTCGCCGGGATGAGGCCGCGGGCCAGGGCCAGGGTCGTAAAGATCGACTCAATCGTCCCCGCCCCGCCCATCGCGTGTCCCATCGACGATTTGGTACTGCTGATGGGCACTTCGTAGGCCCGCTCACCGAACAGGCGCTTGATAGCCAGCGTCTCGGTGGCGTCGTTGACCGGCGTGCTGGTGCCGTGGGCGTTGATGTAAGAGACGTCGCCCGGCGTCAGCCCGGCATCGTCGAGCGCCCACTGCATCGCCCGAATGGCCCCCTTGGCCTCCGGGTCGGGCGCGGCCACGTGGTAAGCGTCGGACGAGGAGGCGTGGCCCAGCACTTCGCCGTGGATGCGCGCGCCGCGGGCCAGGGCCGTCTCCAGCCGTTCCAGCACGACGATGCCCGCGCCCTCGGCCAGGATGAAGCCATCGCGGTCCTTGTCGAACGGCCGGCTGGCCCGCTCCGGCGTGTCGTTGTAGTGGGTGGACAGGGCGCGCATGGCCCCGAAGCCGGCGATGGCCGCCGGGTGGATCAGGCCCTCCACGCCGCCGGCGAACATCACGTCGGCCGCGCCGCGGCGGATGGTCTCGGCCGCCTCGCCGATGGTCTGTGTGCCCGTGGCGCAGGCGGCAACGGTGGCCCCAATCGGCCCCGTGGCCCCGGTCATCAGGCTGACGTGATGGGAGGGCATGTTGGCCAGGAACATCGTCATGGCGAACGGGCTGACGCCCCGCGGCCCGCGTTCGCGGAAGGCGTCGAACTCCTCGAAGGCGCGCTCGATGCCGCCGACGGCCGTGCCGATATGGACGCCGGCGCGGTCGGGGTCGGCCAGGCGCTCCGGCAGCCCGGCGTCGGCCAGGGCCATGCGCGCCGCGGCCACGGTCAGTTGTGAGGCGCGCGACATGCGCCGCGCCTCCTTGAAGTCCATGTGGTCGCGGGGATTAAAGTCCTTGACCTCGCCGGCGACCTGGGTGGCGAAGGGGCTGGGGTCGAACTGGGTGATGCGGCCGATGCCGGAGACGCCGGCCAGCAGATTGGCCCAGCTCTCCTCGACCGAGTGGCCCAGCGGGCTGACCATGCCCAGGCCGGTGATGACGACGCGCGGCCGGCCGCGAGCGTCTAACAATGTTTCGTTCATGTCATTTCCTTTTAACGCAAAGACGCTAAGACGCAAAGGCGCAAAGCCCAAGAGGCTTTCTTTTCTTTGCGTCTTAGCGTCCTGGCGTCCTTGCGTTGATCTCTTAATTGCCCAGCCGCTCGGCGATGGCGGCGACGATGCCGCGCTCGGCGACGCGCCGCGCCTGACCGATGGCCTGGCGCATGGCGTAGGCGTTGGAGCGGCCGTGGGCAATAATCACAACCCCGTTGACGCCCAACAGTGGCGCGCCGCCGACTTCGTCGGGATCGAGTTGGGCACGCACGCGTTGGAAGGCCGGCCGGGCCAGCGCGCCGCCGATTTTGGTCAGCGTGCCGGCCATGATGTACTTGCGAATGGTGTCGGACATGTAGCCGGCCACGGCCTCGGCCGTCTTCATCATGACGTTGCCGGTGAAGCCGTCGATGACGCCCACGTCAGCCGCGCCGCGCACGAACTCCTTCGGCTCGATGTTGCCGACGTAGTTCAAGCCGCTGGCTTCCATCAGCGGGATGGTCTCCTTGATGAGATGGTTGCCCTTGCCCTCCTCCTCGCCGTTGGAGATGAGGGCAACGCGCGGCCGGGCGATGCCCAGCATCCGCTCGACGTAGACGCTGCCCATCTGGCCGAACTGGAGCAGGTACTCCGGCTTGGCATCGGCGTTGGCCCCGTTGTCGATGAGCATCGGCTTGCTCTCGATGGGGAAGACGACGCCCAGCGCCGGGCGCAACACGCCGGGAATGCGGCCGACGCCCGTCTGCCGCAGCGTGGCCACGGCCAGGATGGCCCCGGTGTTGCCGGCGCTGACGAAGGCGTCGGCCTCGCCGGCGCGCAGCAAAGCCAGCCCCACGTGCATGGAAGAGTCGCGCTTCTCGCGCGCGGCGGCCGAAGGGGAGTCCTTCATGCCGATGGCCTGGGTGGCGTGGCGCACCTCGATGGCCAGCCCGGCCGTGTCCTGCGCCGCCAGCGCCGCCTCGACGCGCGGCCGATCGCCCACCAGGACGATGGCGTCGCCAAACTCCCGCGCGGCCATGACCGCCCCGGCCACGTCCGGCCCGGGGTGATCATCGCTCCCCATTGCATCAACTACGATCCGCATACCCGCCTGCCTATCATAAGGTTAGCGGGGGATTTTAACACAGAAGTTGGCAGTTGTCGGTTGTCAGTTGGGAGTTGACAGTTGTCAGTTGTTAGTTGGCAGTTGCCAGTGGTCGTTGGTGGTTCGTAGTTCGTCGTTCGTCGTTCGTAGTTGGCCCGTCTCCCCTGCTCCCCTGCGCTTCCTCTCAGCGCACAACGGCCACCAGCGGCAGCGGCACAAAGCACAGGAAGAACAGCGCCAGGGTGAAGAGGGCCAGGGCGCGGCGACGGGGGTCGAGCGGGGTGATGTCTTCCAGCGGCCGGGCGTGGACGCGGCCGAAGGTCAGCAGCAGGAAGATCCACAACCCCCAGGTCAGCGCCGGCGCGCCTTGCAGCCAGGAGAGAAGGACGATGAGCGCCAGACCAAAAATGACCGGCCAGAGGAAGCGGCGCGACCGCTCGCCGAAGAGGGCGTAGGCGACGTGGCCGCCGTCGAGCTGGCCGACCGGCAGCAGGTTCAGCCCGGTGACGAACAGCCCCACCCAGCCGGCCCAGGCGACCTGATTGAGCAGCACGTCCACACCGTTGCCAGGCAAAACGCGCTGGAAGACGGCCAATTTGGCCAGCAGGTAGAGGAGCGAGTTACCCTCGAACGTCGTGCCGGGGACGCTGGTCACCAGGTCAGACGTAGCCAGGCCGTAGAGCAGCACCGGCACGGCGAAGACCAGCCCGGCCAGCGGCCCGGCCGCGCCCACGTCGAACAGCGCCCGCCGGTTGCTGACCGGCCCGCGCAACTGGATGAACGCCCCCAGCGTGCCGAAGTAGGACCAGGGCATGGGCAGGAAGAAAGGCAGCGTCACGGGCACGTTGTGGCGGCGGGCGGCGAAGTAGTGGCCCATCTCGTGCGCGCCCAGAATGAGCAGGATGCTGAGGGCGAAGGGCCAGCCGCGCCAGATGTCGCTCAACTGCGTCATCGGCTCCAGGCCATAGGACGCGCCAACGTAGAGCGTCGAGGCGACGGTCAACAGCAGGAGAATGAGATTGATGATCCAGCGCGGGCGGTGCTGGGCGAAGACGACCGGCAGGGCCACCAGGGCGACGCGCCCGTCGGCCTCGTGATCGGTCATCGGCGTGTAGCCGTGGCGCTCAAAGCGGCGGCGCAGTTCGTCGAAGCAGTCGACCGGGTCGCGCAGGAATTGGCCGCGGAAGCGGATGTGATCCTTGGCCGGGAAGTCGAGCGTCGTATCGCTGACGGCGAACAGGTCGGCCACGTCGCGGCGCAGGGCATCGACCCGTTCATAGAGCTGCGGTTCCAGCGCCGGCGGCGAGGGGTCTAGCATACGGAAGTCGAACCTAGACCGCGGGGGGCGCGTCGTCGGGGGTGGTGGCGGCCGGTTCGGCTGTGGCACGCGGCTCGGCGTCCTCGTCGTCGCCCCAGTTGACGATCCAGATGCACGCCCCGGCCACCAGCGTCGTGATGAGCAGCAGCCAGAACCATTGCATCGGCAACAGGCCAACGTCGCGCGCCTCGTAGATGAGGATGGCGTTCATGCCCAGGGCCAGGACGATCCAGGCGGCCAGACTCGAATGGCGGAAGACCCAGTTCTTGATACCTTGCATGAGGTCGTTACTATAGCATAGAGTGGGGGTGTGACAACCGGCGGGCGGCCCGCCGGTTGTCACACCCCCCACGCCGCGACGAATTGCTCCTCCGTCTCCCGCAACAACCCATCGGTGGTGATGACCACGTCGGCGCGGGCGATCTTGTCCGCCTGGGGGCTTTGGGCGTCAATGCGCGCCGCGGCGTCGGCCTCGCTCAGGCCGCGGCAGACGCGCAGCCGGGCCATCTGCGTCTCGCGGGCGCAGGCCGTCACCCACACCTGGTCGCACAGCGCCGCCAGCGGCCCCTCCAGTAGCTTGATGGCCTCGATGACGATGACCGGCGCGTCGCTGGTCTGCACGCGGCGGGCGATCTCTGTCCGCACGGCCGGGTGCAGGATGGCTTCCAATTGGCGCAGGCGCTGGGGGTCGTCGAAAACGATGCTGCCCAGCGCGACGCGATCAATGCCGCCGCCGGCGCGGCGCACGCCCGGCCCGAAGGCGGCCACGACCGCCTCCTGGATGGCCGCGTCGGCCGCCAGCAGTTCGTGGACGACGCGGTCGGCGTCGATGGTCAGCGCGCCGCGCTCGGCGGCCAGCCGCATGACGGCCGACTTGCCCGTGGCGATGTTACCCGTCAGCCCGATGATCCGCCGGCTCATGCGTCAACGCCTCCCATTCGGCAAACAGCGACTCCAGCCGCGCCTCGGCCGCCGCGTACTCGGCCGTCAGCCGCTGCAACTCCGGGTAGTCCTGGGCCGCTGCCGCTCGTTGCAGCGCCTCGCCCAGCGCGGCCAGCGCCGCCTCCGTCTCGGTGATGCCCCGCTCCACCCCGGCCACCGTCTCGGCCCGGCGGCGCTGCTCGTTCTTGCTCAGCCGGGGGGGCGCGGCGGCCTCACCGTTGGCGGCCGGCGCGGCTACGGTTGGCGATGGCTCGGCCGCGGCCTTGCCCGCCCGCGCCGCCAGGAACTCCTGATACGGCCCCCTGAACACCTCCAGCCGCGACCGGCCGGCCTCGTCCTCTTTCAACTCCCAGATTTGGCTGGCCAGCCGGTCGACCAGGTAGCGGTCGTGGGTGACGAGCAGGATCGTGCCGTCGAATGCTTCCAGCGCCGATTGCAGAATCTCCTGCGAGGCGATGTCGAGATGGTTGGTCGGCTCGTCGAGCAGCAGGAAGTTGGCCTGCTCCAGCACCAGGATGGCCAGCGCCAGCCGCGCCCGCTCGCCGCCGCTCAGCGTGCCCACCTGGCTGAAGACGTCGTCGCCGCGGAAGAGGTAGCGGGCCAGGTAGTTGCGCGCCTCGCTGATGAGCATGTCCTTGTGGCGCAGCAACTCGTCGAGCACCGTCGCCGCCGGGTTCAGCGCCTCCTGGGCCTGGGCGAAGTAGCCGATGTGGAGGCTGGCCCCCAGCGAGAGGCTGCCGGCCAGCGGCTCCAGTTGGCCAAGGATGACCTTCAGGAAGGTCGTCTTGCCCGTGCCGTTGGGGCCGATGAGCGCCGCCGTCTCCAGCCGGTGCAACTCCAGCGCGTTCACAGTGAACAGCGGCCGGCCGGGGTAGCCGACGGTCAGATCGGCGGCGCGCAGGACGATGTTGCCGCTGCGGAAGGCGGAGTTGAGCCGGAAGTTGACCACCGGCGGCCGGGTCGGCGCGGGCAGGGCGGCGATGGCCGCTTCCAGTTCGCCCAGGGTGGCCGCCGGCCGCCGCAAGTCCAGTTCGCTGACCACCTGGCTCCAGCCCTTGCTGCTCAGGTCGCCGATGGCCCCCAGCCCGCCGACGCGCACCGCCTCCACCTCGCGGCTGAGGCGCGACAGCTTGCCCCAGGCCATCTGCGTGCGCTGGCCGGAGATGTTGCGGCGGATGAAGTCCAGCTCCTTGGCCGCCCGCTCCTGGAACGCCTCATAGTCGCGCTGTAGTCGCTCCCAGCGATCCTGTCGCTGCGTCAGGTAGGCGCTGTAGTTGCCGCGATAGCTCTCCACCCCGGCGCGGCTCATATCCCAGACGGTCTTGGCTACGCGGTCGAGGAAGTAGCGGTCGTGGCTGACGACCAGCACCGCGCCCGGCCAGGTGTTGAGCGTGTTCTCCAGCCATTCGATGGCCTGCACGTCGAGGTGGTTGGTCGGCTCGTCGAGGATGAGCAGGTCGGGCGCTTCCAGCAGCAGACGGCCGAGCAGCACGCGCGTCTTCTGGCCGCCGCTCAGTTGCGACAGCGGTTGGCCCCAGCTTTCGGGCGCGAAGCCCAGCCCGGTCAGCACCATACGGACGCGCGTGTCGTACCCATAGCCGCCGCCCATCTCGTACTGCGTTTGCAGGCGGCTGTACTCGTCCAGCGCGTCGGCCGAGTCCATCGCCTGCTCCAGTTCGCGCAGCCGCGCCTCCATCGCCCGCAGCCCGGCGAAAACGGTCAACATCTCGTCGTAGACCGTCTGCGCCGCCGCCTCGCCGATGAAGGCGTCGGACGACTCTTGCGACAGGTAGCCGATGCGCGCGCCGCGGGCCACGTGGACGTGCCCGGCCGACGGTTGCGCCCGCCCGGCCAGGATGAGCAGCAGCGTCGTCTTGCCCACGCCGTTGGGGCCGACGAGGCCGATCTTGCCGTCGCGGGGGATGCTGACGCTGACGCCGCTGAAGACGTCGAACTCGCCAAACGATTGCCCCACGCGGCTTGCGTTCAGAATTGCCATGGGGGGATTATACAGTTGTCAGTGGTCAGTTGTTAGTTGTCGGTCGGAACTGACAACTAACAACTGACCACTGACAACTACTCCCCCGCTAACTGCCGCTCCAACTCCTCCACCCGCGCCCGCGTTTCGCTCCAGTTGGACAGGCGATAGTAGCGGATGGCCGTCTCCAGGTCGCCTCGGGCAGCGACGATCTCGGCCGCGTGGGCGCAGCCGTTGGCGCCGGGGTCGCCGTGGTGGCAGGCTTGCAGGAACTCCTCCAGCGCGCCGGTCTCGTCGCCGGCGGCGACGAGTAGATCGGCCAGACGCAGCCAGCGTCGCCCGTCGTCGGGGTCGAGGGCCAGGCCGCTGCGATAGAGGGCAATGGCCTCGTCGGGGGCCGTCGGGGCCAGGACGGCCGCCAGCCAGAAGTGGGCCGCCGGGTTGTCGGGCTGAGTGGCCAGCGCCCGCCGGGCCAACTCCTCGTCGTCGGCGGCCAGCACAGCCATGTAACCGGTGTACTCCTGGGCGCAGCCCAACAGCTCGGCCCAGACGGCGGCGCGGCGGGGCAGGTCGCCGGCAGCCTGGTGGACAAGCCCCTCATACCAGCCGGCGCGACAGCGGGCCGCGGTCAGCGGTGCGGCGGCGTCGGGCGCGGCGCGGCCGGCGTTCAGTAACGCCTGACCGGCCAGTTGCCCGGCGCGGTTGACCGGCCAGGCGGCCAGCACGGCCAACAGAGCCACGGCGGCCAACCCGGCGGCCAGCGGCGACCAGCGCCGGGACGGCTCCACGGCCGGCCCGCTCTGCGCCGCGGCGGGGTGGGCGTCGGCGTGGCCGCCCATGACCAGGCCCAAGACGTACCACAAGGCCACCCCGCCCGGCGTGCCCAGAGCCACGGCATCGGTCAGGCTATAGAGGGCGTGGGCCGCCAGCGCGCCCAGCAGCCCGGCGGCCCACAGCCGCGATAGAGAGCGCGCCGGGCGGGCGCGGGCCAGCCCCAGCGCGCCGCCGGTGGCCAACGCCAACAGCCAGACGAGCAGCAGCGCCCCGGCCACGCCGAAGTCGAGCGCCGTCTGGAGGTAGAGGTTGTGGGCGTCCTCGATGGGCAGCGCCTGGGCCGGGGGCGACAGCGGATAGACCAGCCGCGCCAGCGCGCCGAACGCGCCCAGCCCCATGCCCCACACCGGATGGTCGCGGATGCCGTCCAGCGCCTGCCCCCAGATGCCCAGCCGCGGGCCGATGACGCTCTGCCAGGAGTTGGCCCCGGCAAAGACGAACCAGTCGCGCAGGGGAGACAGAACGATGAGCAGCGCCAGCAACGCCACCACACCCAGTTCCACGCCTAGCCACTGCCGGCGTGGCCGCGCCCCGACGATGAGGGCCACCAGGACGCCCACCGCCGTCGCCGTCAGCCCGGTGCGCGATTGGGTCAGCAGCAAGGCCGGCAGCAGCAGGGCCACCAGCGGCAGTAGCACCCCCAGCAACCGCCGTTGCCGCGTCCACAGCGCGCCGCCGGCCAGGGCCACGGCCAGCGGGATGATCAGCGTCAGCACGCCGGCCACCTCGTTGGTCGGCAACCCGTTGGCCAGCCCCAGCGGCGCGGCCAGCCGCCCGACCCACGGCAGGAAGAAGAGCTTGTCCACCGTGCGAATGGTCAGCGGCGTCAGCAGGGCCAGCCCGCCGCCCAGAGCCAGGAAGGCCCACGTCGGGCCGTTGAGCCGCGTCGGGCGACGCCCCTTAGCGCGGACCGGCGGTGGCCAATTAACCACGGCGAAGAACAGGGCGATAGACCAGGCGAGGGTGGTGACGCGCGGCCAGGTGGTGGCCCAGGGATCGGGGCTTAACCACAGGGCCGCGGGCAGAAAAACGAGCGCCAGCACAGCCGCCGGCCGGTTGAACGGCGTCGGCCGCGTGGCCCGGCCAGCGCGCGACCGGCGCACGGCGAACGGCACGATCAGCACGGCCAGCGCCGCGACCGACAGTGGCCGCGGCGCCCAGCTCGTCAGCAGCAGAAAGGGCGCGGTCAAGGCCAGCACGACCGCGTCGAGCAGGCCCGGACTGAGGCGGAAGGCGCGCGACTCAGGCACATCGGCCGGCGGCTTGTCCATGGTCTCCTCGTGCGGCCGGCCCGTTCGCTGGCGTCGGCGGCGCAAGGCCAGCCGTTATCGCTGTCGCGCGGCTAGGGCGACGGCGGCGTCCGTGTCGGCTCGGGTTCCCAACCAGGCGGCGTGCGCGTCGGCTCCACAGTCGACCACGATGGCGGCGTGCGCGTAGGGGCGACGGTCGGGACGATGCTGGGCGGCGTGGACGTTGGCCGTGCGCCTGTCGTCGGCACAACTGTCGGCCGCACGGCCGGGGGGCGCTCGCCCGGTTCGTCCGGCCCGTCGAGCGAGTCGCCCGGTTCCGGCACCAGCGGCATCGAGGTCGGGTTGATGATGATCACCGGGAAGGTGGCAATGGGCAGGACGAGCGGCGGCCGGCGCGTCGGCTGGACGGCCATGGGCGGCGTGGGCGTCATCGGAATCGGCGTCGGGCTGGCCAGCAGGACGATGACCCCCACCGGCGGCAAGCTCAGTGGCGTGCCCGGCGCGACTTCGGGGGCGGCCAGGCAGTTGGCGACGATGAGTTCTTCGGGCAGAATGCCGCGGGCCGCGGCCAATCCCTGAATAGTGTCCCCTTCCAGGGTCACGTAGAGCACCCACCAGTCGGGGGCGTGGCATTCAGCCGTAGCCACCGCCCCGGCGAAGAGCGCCGTGGCCGTGGCGGCCACGCTGTCGGCCTCGGCCACGGCTGCCGCGCCGGCCTCGCCGCCGGCGGCGGTCGTCGCCGCGGCGTCATTGACCGTCGCCGCCAACGCGGTGGCCGTCGCTTCAGCCGCCGCGCCGACGGCCGCCGTGTCGCCGTTCTGACCGGCAACCTGGCCGGCCGTGGCCGCCAGCGTCGGCAGCGTCACAACCGTGCCCACGGCCATTGTCGGGCTATTGCGGTCGCTCAGGAAGGTCAGCCAGGCCCAGCCGGCCAACAGCAGCAACGCCAGCAGCAGCAGGCCGAGCAGCACCGTGCGCCCTTCGACGCGTGATGATTGTGTCTCCGGCTCCGGTTCGGGGCCGGGGTCGGTGGCGAAGTCGGGATAGCTAGGCTCGGCCACCGGGAAGGCGGGCGCGGCGCGGCCGGCCCCCAGAGCCATGCCCGCGCCCACGGCCATCGCCGGGGCGATAGACGAGACGGCGCTGTCTGCCTGGCGGCGGGGCAGTTCAGCGGCCACGGCCGCGCCGGCCAGAGCCAGCGCGGGCACGGCCGCCGCTTCGCCCTCGGTCATGAACTGCCGATAGACGGGGCAGCTTTCATACTGGAGCGATAGGCAGTAGTTCTCCTGATGGATAGAACTAATGGGTATCGGAAAGCGCGAGCGAAAGCAGTGGTTGGCCTCGGAGGGAAACGCCAGCGAAGTGCCGGGGTCGGCCGGCGTGCCCAGGAACGGGCAACGGCCGGGCGTGCCGCTGGCGTTTCCGGCCGCACTGGGGCGGCGGATGAGTGGTGGCCGATAGGGAGCGCTACGTTGCATGGTACATCAATTCCGTTACAAAGTTCCGGTACGACGTCAGGATACGACCTCTTCGCCGATCTTACCCGGCTTGCCGCTGAACATTGTCGCTAATCCCTTGCCGGTGCGACGGGTGTCGCCGGCGGCGGCCGGCTGTTCGGCCGGCGTGTTCTCGATGGAGTAGACCGCGTCGTTTTCGTAGCGGTAGTAGCCGTAGTAGTTGGCGTTCTTGCGCGGCACGCGGTTGAGCACCACGCCCACCACGTGCGCCCCGGCGCGATTCAACTGGGCCAGCATCGCCCGCGCCGCCTCGGCGTGCGTCCGGCCGGGCTGGATGACCAGCAACACGCCGTCCACCTTGGCCGACAGCACCGTGGCGTCGGAGACGACGAACGGCGGGCTGTCGATGATGACCACCGACGCCGATTCGACCAGCCGGGCCAGGATTTGGGCCATGCGCGCCGAGCCGAGCAGTTCGGTCGGGTTGGGCGGCAGGCTGCCGCTGGTGATGGCCGCCAGGTCCTTGACCTTCGAGTAGCGGGCCACGTCGCGGATGTCCATCTGGCCGCGGAAGACGTCGCTCAGGCCGATCTGGTTCGACATGCCCAGAGCGCGATGGACGCGCGGCCGGCGCAGGTCGCCTTCCAGGAGGATGACGCGCTTGTTGGCCTGGGCCATGACCGCCGCCAGGTTGGTGGCCACGGTCGTCTTGCCGTCGCCGGAGCCGGGGCTGGTGATCAGGATCGTCTTCAGCGGCTTGTCGACGCTGGCGAACTCCAGGTTGGTGCGCAGGCTGCGGAACGTCTCGGCCATGGGCGAGCGTGGGCTGGAGGTGACGTAGGGCATGCCCTCGCTCTTCTCCATGGCCGACTCGTTGACGACGTAGCCGACGACGGGCAGGCCAAGCACGTTGGCCACGTCCTGGGGCGTCTTCAGCGTGTCGTCCATGTACTCCAACGTGAAGGCCAGCAGGCCGGTGGCCAGCAAGCCCAGCACTGCGCCCATGATGACGTAGCGCAGCGGCCCGGCCTGGATGGGCACCGTGGACGGCGCGGCCCGCTCGACCTGGACGACGTTGGGCGTATTCTCCAGCCGGGCCAGGCGCACGGCCTCGTAATTGCTCAACAGCGTCGAGTAGAGCTGGCGATACAGATCCAGGTTGGCCTGCTCGATGTCGCGCAGGTCGGTCGAGGTCACGACCGCGTCTTCGCCCGTCGGCAGGTTGAGCAACTCGGTGTAGGCGTCCTGGGCCAGATCGAGCTGGAACTGCTTTTGGGCCAGCAGGGTGCGCTTCTCATTCATCAGGTTGCGCTGTTCCAGCGTCAGCGGCGCGGGCAACAGACCGGCGGCAGCCTTGGGCGTCAGATCATCGATGTCCTGCTCCAGCACCGTGATCTCGCCCAAAAGGCTGTTGATCTGCTGCTCCAGTTCGAGCTTCTGCTCGGTGATCTCCTGCGTCTGCACGCCGATGGACTGCTCCGAACGCTGCTCGATCTGCGTCTCCAGGTTCGACAACTCCTGCTCGATCTCGGCCACCTGGGCTTGCAAGGTCTCTTCAGACGAAGAGAAGCGCGAGGTTTGCAGCGCCTCGTTCTGCTCGATGAGCACCTGAACCAGCGTGTTAGCCATCAGCGCGGCGCGTTCGGGGTCGGTGTCGCGGATGACGACCTCCATCAGCCCCGTCTCGCCGACGCGCTCGGCGCGAATCTGGTTCGGCCGCAGCGTCGCGCCGACCTTCTGGCTGGTGGCGTCAAGGATGGGTTGGGTGAACAGCAGCTCCAGATAGGTGTCGGCCATCTCTTTGTTGGCCTTCAATGAGGAGGACGTGGTGGCGCTGCTGTTGCGCACCGGCTCCATGACCAGAATCTTGGCCCTAGCCTCGTACTCCGGTGTCTGGTAGATATTGATGACGTAACCGATGCCACCGCCGATCAGGACACCGATGGTCAGCAGCCACGCCCAGCGTCGAATCAACTGAAAGATAAGCTTAAGTTCCATAGCACTACTACCTGTTGAGACAGTCTTCTTCCGCTACAGATTACACCGAATGCGCCGATCCAGGAGGAAAAAAGAGGTGAAAAATGGGCGGCGCGGCGCGAATTGACCACCCATTAGCCCGCATCTCTAGGTCGCCACCTGCGTCTGGCGCGCCGCGGCCAGCGCCTCGGCCGCCGCCGCCACCACCACCTCCACGTCGCCCAGCGACAGACCCGGATAGAGCGGCAGCGTCACCTCGCGGGCGGCCACGTCGTCGGTGATGGGCAGGGTTGGGCCGTCGTCGCGCCGGTAGGCGCTGAAGCGATGCACCGGCGGATAGTGGATGCTGGTCTGGATGCCGCGGGCCTTCATCTCGGCCATGAAGCGCGGCCGGTCGGCCCCCGGCGGCAGCAGCACCGGCCGCAGGTGGTAGGCGGGCGCGCCGCGGGTGGTCGCGTAGGGCAGCGTCAGGTCGGGCGCGGCGACCGGCAGCAGGGCGCGATAGGCCTCATCGAGCACCGCCCGCCGCGCGTTGTTGCCGGCCAGCTTGGCCAGTTGCGCCCGGCCGATGGCGGCGCGAATCTCGTCAATGCGGTAGTTGTAGCCGGGGGCGACGACGTCGTAGCTGAAGGCGTGGCCGCGGTGGCGGTCCCAGGTCAGCGTCGTCATGCCGTGGGAGCGCAACAGCCGCAGCCGCGCCGCCACGTCATCGTCGGCCGTCGTCACCATGCCCCCCTCGCCGGTGGTCATGTTCTTGTTGGCGAAGAAGCTGAAGCAGCCGACGCGCCCCCACGCGCCCAGGGCGCGACCGTCGAGCGTCGCCCCCGGAGCGTGGGCCACGTCTTCGACCACGTCCAGCCCGTGGCGCTCGGCCAGGGCCAGCAGGGCGACCATGTCGGCGGCGTGCCCGGCGTAGTGGACGACGATGATCGCCCGCGTGCGCGGCGTGATGCGCGCCGCCACGTCGGCCGGCGACAGGCTGGGGTCGGCGGCGCTGGTCACGTCGGCGAAGACGGGCGTCGCCCCGGTGTAGCGCACGGCGTTGGCCGTGGCCACGAAGGTCAGCGAGGGCACGATGACCTCGTCACCCGGCCCCCAGCCCAGGGCCAGCCCGGCCAGGTGCAGCGCGGCGGTGCAGTTGGTGACGGCCAGGGCGTGGGCCGCGCCGGTCAGGGCGGCGAAGTCGGCCTCGAACGCCGCCGTCACCCCGCCCATCGTCAGCCAGCGGCGGCGCAGCACGTCGAGCACGGCCGCCTCCTCTTCCGGCCCCAGGTCGATGTCGGCCAGGGGAATGCGCCACAATCCGTTCGCTTCGGCCATGACGCTACGCTCCCACCGCCGGACGCGGCGCGGCCGAGCCGTTGGCCGCGACGATCGGCGGCTCCGGCGGCAGAAAGGCGTCGCGCAGCCGGTCGAAGTCCTCGATGGCCCGCTCGTAGTCGTCGGCCCGGCCCAGGTCTTGCCAGTAGCCGTCGAACGGGAAGCCGGTGACGATCTCCCCGGCGGCGATGAGGCGCTTCACCAGGTCGGGAAAGTCGAGGTAGGCGTTGCGGGGGATGAAGGCCAGCACGCGCGGCTCGAAGACGTAGATGCCCATACTGACCATGAAGTCGTAGGTCGGCTTCTCGATGTAGCCGGTGACGTGGCCGGCGTCGTTCTGCTGAATGACGCCCAGGTCGATGTAGACCTGGCGGCGGTGCATGGCGATGGTCGCCGCCGCGCCGCTGCGGCGGTGGTGGGCCACCAGTTCGGCCAGCGGCAGCGTGGTCAGCACGTCGCCGTTGGACACCAGGAAGGTGTCGTCCAGCCCCTCGACCAGCGACAGCGGCCCGGCCGTGCCCAGCGGCGCGTCCTCATAGCTGTAGCGGATGTCAAGGCCCAGCCGGCGGCCGTCCTGGAAGAAGAGGCGCAACAGTTCGGCCAGATGGCCGACGGTCAGCACCGCCTCGTCCACCCCGGCGCGCTTCATCTGGCGCAGCAGAATCTCCAGAATGGGCATGTCGCCGATGGGCATCAGCGGCTTGGGCAGAATGGTCGTATAGGGCTTCAGGCGCGTGCCTTTGCCGCCGGCCAGGATGACTGCTTTCATGATGTATTCTGCCTCAGGCCAGACCGCCAGGGTCCCGAACCCGATAGAAATCGAGCCTGACCGCGCGATAGAAATCGAGATGCGACGGTCCATTCGACCGTCGCCGCCAGCCCGTCGTCGAGCGACCAGGTGGGCGACCAGCCCAGCAACCGCCGCGCCCGGTCGTTGCCCGACAGCAGGCGCAGCACCTCCGACTTCTCCGGCCGCAGGCGCTCGGCAGCGGTGGCGATGGTCACCGGGCGGCCGACGAGGGCGATGACCCGCTCGGCCAGTTCGCCGATGGCGATGTCGTCGCCCGTGCCCAGGTTGATCTCTTCGCCCAATACGTCCTCGGCCAGCGCGGCGCGCAGGAAGCCGGCCACGGTGTCGGCCACGTAGGTGAAGTCGCGCCGCGTCGTCAGGCTGCCCAGGCGGATGCAGTCGCCGGTCAGGGCCTGGGTGATGATGGTCGGGATGACGGCGCGGGCCGACTGGCGCGGGCCATAGGTGTTGAACGGCCGCACCGTCACCGCCGGCAGGTCATACGAGCGGTAGAAGCTCTCCACCAGCTTATCGGCGCCGATCTTGCTGGCCGAGTAGGGCGACTGCCCTTGCAACGGGTGGCTCTCGTCCATCGGCGTGAACTGGGCCGTGCCGTAGACCTCGCTGGTCGAGGTGTGCACCAGCCGGCCGACGCCATGCTCGCGGCAGGCCAGCAGCACGGCCAGCGTGCCCATGAAGTTCGTCTCGGCCGTCTCCAGCGGGTGCTGATAGGAGTAGGGGATGGAGATGATCGCCCCCAGATGGAAGACGACGTCGCAGCCGGCCACGGCCCGGGCCACGGCCGCGCCGTCGCGCAGATCGCCGGCGACGATCTCCACTTCGCCCAGCACGTCGGCCGGCAACTGGCGCAGCAGCCCGGCGTCGCCACGCGAGTTATAGCGCACAAAGGCGCGCACCTCGGCCCCGGCCCGCGCCAGGGATTCGGTCAGATGACTGCCGATGAAGCCGCCCGCGCCCGTCACCAGGACGCGCTTGCCGGTCCATTCGCTCATGTTGGTTTGGTACTCCTTACGTGTTGTCGCCCGGCGGGAGCGCGGCGGGACAGCCGGCGCGGCTACTCGGCGACCAGGCGCTTGCCGCTGGCGGGCCTGAATCTGTTCGCGCACCGCGTCCCAGGCTTCGGCGGCGATCAGGCCGTCCAGTTGCGTCAGCCAGCCGTCCAACTCCGGGCCGCCGGGGGCCAGCGGCGGGGTCGGGCCTCGCTCCGGCTGGGGGTGGGCCAACTGCGTGCGCAGCGGCTCCAGCACGTCGGGCAAGACCACCGTCTGCGCGCCGGAAGCGCGGCAGACTTGCAGGATGCGCTCGCGCTGCGCCGGGCGGATGTTCTCGATGGCGAAGAGGATGAGGCCGATGTCGTGCTGCCGCACCAGGTGGGGCAGGTCGGCCGTGGGGCCGAGCACGGGCAGGCCGCCGATGCGCGTGCCGTGCTTGCGCGGCGCGTCGTCCACCAGGCCGATGATGGAGAACGCCTGGCCCAACTCCAGCTTGCGCAGCAGGTAGACGGCCAGATTGCCGGCGTCGCCCGCGCCGACGATGACCACACGCTCGCCGACGGCCGACGACTCGCGGCGCAGGTTCATCCAGTACTGCGACAGGCCGGTGATGAGGCGCATCCGGTAGCGCAGCAAGGTGAAACCGGCAAACGCCAGCACGCCGCTGACCACGATCAGCGCCGACGGCAACAGCCGGTGGCCCAGATAGGGCACGGCGATGGCCCGCGGCTGCCAGAACCAGTTGCCGGCCAGCAGGATGAGCGTCGTCAGGCCGGACGAGACGGCCAGGGTCATGGCGTCGCCCACGTCGGCCCGCGACCAGACGACGCGCCCCGCGCCCAGCACGGCGTTGACCAGGCTGAAGCCGAGGGCCATGGCCAGGGCCACGCCCACGGCCAGCCCGGGGCCAAGCTCCAGCGGCCCGTTGCTGCGCCAGATGACGCCGGTGGCGGCCACGGCGGCGAAGGCCACCAGGCTATCGAGGACGAACCAGGAGAAGTAGCGGCTGATGAAGCGGGCCAGCGGCCCCCAGAACAGCAGGTGCTCCGGCACGCGGCGCGCCTTCAGCCGCGGCACGACGGCCAGCAGCGTCCAGAACAGCACGTCCAGGTCGGTCAGGAAGGAGCGGTGGTGGACGTAGATGAGGTCAAGCCGCAGCTTGCTGGGCAGGATGACCTTGAGGTACTGCTCGACGACGTTGCCGGCCTGCAACATACTCTCTTCGTCGCGGTAGAGGACGGACGCCGGGCTGGTGATGCCGGGGCGCACCGAGAGCAGCATCTCGCGCACGTCGGCCGGCCAGTGGCGGACGAAGTCGCGGTCTTCCGGTCGCGGGCCAACGAGGCTCATGTCGCCCTTGAGGACGTTCCACAGTTGGGGCAATTCGTTCAGCTTCGTGTCGCGCAGCCATTGGCCGAAGGGGGTGATGCGCGGGTCGCCCTGGCCGGTGACGCGCGGGCCGCGATAGCTGGCGTTGGTCTCGTACATGGTACGGAACTTGAGGATGCGGAACGGGTGGCCGTGGCGGCCGACGCGCTCGCCCCAGTAAAAGATAGGGCCGGGCGAGTCGTGCTTGATGAGCGCGGCCAGGAGGGCGAAAACGGGAGCCAGCAGCAGAATACCCGCCAGGGAGAGCGTGATGTCGAGCACCCGCCGCGCGGCGCTGTCCATCGTGCGCCGCAGATCGCCCGCCCGGCGCGAAGCTTGGCGTTGACCACTTGCTGCGAGGCGATGCTCTCGTTCATAACTCACCGATTGGGCCGAATGGCTGCCAGGTAGTGGGTATTGAAAATACCCAGCGCTTCCAGGGCCAACGCCCCCGGCCCACGACAAGGGCACGAGGCGGCTGGCCAACGGCGGCGCCAGGGTAATTCGCTCGAAAGAGTACCGGCTATTCGGAAAGTACTCCCGAACCTCTTGCGGACGAATCCCGTGTGTCTCTCTGTTGACCGGGTTGATCCAGAAGTCGTACCAGAGGATCAGGCCATCAGGCTTCAACACCCGTCGCATCTCGCTAGCGACAGTATAGCAGAGGGCTTTATCCAAAATCGATGAAAACACCGTGAATTGTAGGAGCAGGTCGAACGTTGCCGTCGCCATAGGGCAGCCGGCCGCCGTCGGCGCAGGTGACGGCCACGTGGGGCAGACGGCGGTGAGCGGCGGCGACACGGTCGGCCAGCAGGTCGGTGCCGTGCAGCCGTTCGGCGTCGGCCCCACAGCTCAGCAGCTCCAGCAACACCCTGCCCGACCCGCAGCCGACTTCCAGGATGTCGCGCCCCGCCAGCGGCCACAGCCCTTCGCGCTGCAACCGGCGCAGGATCGCCCGCTGGCGGCTCTGAATGGCGAACAGGTGCGCCGGGTCGCCCAGCGAATAGGCGGCGCTACCGCCCATGCGCCTCGGCGCGCGCGGCGTAGACCTGGTGAAGGCGCTGCTGTTCAGACATTTCGAGACGACGAATTACGAATGACGAACGACGAATTCAGAGCGTTCGACTGACCTACTGAACACTGGATACTGACCTACTGACCTACTGCCCCTACACCACCTCGCTCCACACCCTCTGCGCCGAGTCAAACGAGAGGCGCACGGTCGCCCCGGCGGCCACGTCGCGGCGCGACGCGCCGCCGGCCAGTTGGATGTTGCCGCCGGCCACCAGGGCAAAGGGCGTGGCCGCGCCCAGGCTGATCGCGCCGCTGAAGAGCGGGTCGGCCGCGCCGTCGGCGCTCCACCAGTGGATCGTGGCGATGTCGGCCGTGCCGGTCACGCGATAGGTATCGTAGTTGCTGCTGACGACCGTCGTCGGCGCGGCCAGCAGGTCGAGCGGGGCCGGGCCAGGCGTGGGCGCCAGCCGGGCATAGAACGGCGCTTGCGGCACGTCGACCACCAGCAGCGGGGCTGAGCTGGTCCAGTTGCCGATGCGGTTGTTGCCGCCGCTGATGCGCCCCCGCCAACTGCTGTTCGGTCCCTCGCGTACATATAACAGGCTGCCGCTGGTGATGCCCTCGAAGGTGCAGCTGGTCGTCACCAGCGCGGCGTCGGCGGCCAGCCTGCCGTTGGTGATGAGGCAACTGATCAGGCCGCGGTCGCCGGGCACGCGGCCGTGGAAGCGGCAGTTGGTGACTGTCGTACGGCCGTTGTCCATCTCGATGGCGACGGCCTGTGCGGCGGCGTCGGGCCGCACGTAGAACAGGCAGTTGCTGATGGTCGTGGCGTTGGCCGGTCCGCGCCCCAGAGCGATCATCGCGCCGGACCCCTGATGGTAAAACTGGCTGTTGGTGATCGTGGCCGTCACCCCGTCGAGGCGCAGGTCGATGTAGGGCAGCACGTCGCGCTTGGGGGCGAAGATACAGTTGCGCAGCGTCACCTCCCACGGCGGCCCTCGATGGAGGCCACGAGGGCGCTGTTGCTGGTCGCGTCGCGGTCGTTGGTGAAGTAGCAGCCGTCGATCAGCACGTCGGAGCGAATCTGGATGGCGTTACTGCCCTCGAACAGGCAGTTGACGATCTCCGGCCGCGGGTGGGTCGTCGGGCCGCTGTGGGTGATGATGCCCCGACCGTTGTTTGGCCCAAACCAGCAGCCGACGAAGCGCTGATACTCCGGCGTGCCGCTGATAGCCGTGCCCTGGAAGTGGAAGGCCCAATGCGGCGTGCCATCGAAGCGCGTGTTCTCGATGTGGACAGAGTTGTGCGGATGGCAGTAGACGAGGTGGGCCTCCTCGCTGTCATGGAAGTAGGAGTCATAGACGTGCAGCCGTTTGTGGCCCTGCTCCACCGTCCACATGGCCACGCAGTAGTTCAATTGCGGCGTGAAGTCGCAGCCGCGAATGGCCAGGAACAACTCCCCCTGCCCGCCACTGGCGCTCGACGCGGTAGTGATGACGCAGTTGGTAAAGCCGTTGATGTCCACCGCCTCGATCAGGCAGGGGTGGTCTTCCGGGCCGCTCTCGAAGAAAATGCCCTGGAACTCGTACCCCTCGGCGTGGGCATCCTCTTCCAGGCGCAACTCGGCCATATGGAACTGGATGCCGTTGTGGACGTAGAAGGCGTAGAAGTATTCGCTCTTGTCGGTCGTCGGGATGCTGAAGCGCACCAGGGTGGTCGTGCGGCCCGCGCCGATGATGGCCAGATGGCCAGCTACGTCGAGGCGGCGGTGGGCGTCGTCAAGTTCGATGCGGTAGAACGATCTCGGCTGCGGGATCCACAGCGGCTTGCGCTGCTGGATGGCGGCGTCAATGGCCGCCTGGAACGCCGCCCGGTCGTTGGTCGCGCCGTCGCCCCGCGCGCCGAAGGGTGCGGCGGTCACGTCGATAACCCCCGTCCCTTGCACCCGCGGCGATAGGGCCAGCCGCCCCAGCCCCAGCCCCGGCGCACCGCTCAGCACCAGCCCGGCCGTCAGCGCCCCCGCGCCGTGTAGAAATTCGCGCCGCGAAAAGTTCAGTCGTTCGTCGTGCTGTGGATCGTCCATGTTTACCTCTCTTTTCTCGACCAGTGTTCGTACCAACCGGCCTGCCCAGGCCGCCAGTTCGCGCGCTCCAAACCCGGCGCGCCGCGCCCAGCGCGGCAGCCGGGTCGGCCAAAGCCGGCCATGCGCTCGCCGCGCCGGGTCTCGGGCGGCACGAAAAGCCGTCCACACTGTCGCGCACCGCCTCGCCGATGCCGCCCACGCGCGCACCGACGACCGGCGTGCCCATCGCCAGCGCCTCGACGTTGACCCCCAGCGCCTGGCCCGGCTGGCCCACCGGGCCGCGCGCCAGTGGGGGGAACAGGGGCACGGCCAGCGTCCTGGCGCGGCTCCTCCCTCGGGCGCCCGAGTGTTGCGGGGGGGGGCCACGGCGGAAGGCAGCGGCCTGGTCGCCGTCGGCGCGGCCCGGCGGCCGGAAAGCGCGAAGGCCAGGCCGACCAGAAAGCCCAGGCCATAGCTCAGATGCAGAATGGGGTGGATGATCAGCAGGCGCGGCGCGTGCCGCGGCCCAGCGACAGCGAGGCGACGACGTTGGCCGCCAGATAGAGGGCCACCACCGCGCCCAGCAGCCAGCGGAACGGCCGCCACACCAGCCCCAGCGCCGCCGAGCCGAACAGCCCGGCCACCAACGCCGGCGGCGCGAACTGCCGGGCGCGCATCTGTCGCGGGTGTTTTTGCATCACGCGTACCTTCCAATAGCCGTACTGATAATACTGCCGCCAGAGCGAGCGCAGGCTGCTGCGGCTGTAGTAGCGCGAGCGGATGTCGGGCGTCAGCAGGATGCGCCCGCCGCTCTTGAGCAGGCGGTAGTTGTACTCGTCGTCCTGGTTGCGGACAAGCTCCTCGTCGAACGGGCCGAGGCGCTGCAGCGTGCGCCCGGCGATAGGCGGGGAAGGCCACCGTCTCGACCAGCAGCGGCCGATCCTTGATGGTGCGGAAGGCCGAGCCGCCGACGCCAAACCACGAACTCATGGCCAGGGCGATGGCCGCGGCCTCGTCCGTCTCGCCCACCGTCTCGATGGGGCCGCCCACGGCCTCGATCGGCGCGCCTTCGTGCCCGGCCAGCAGATGCTCGACACAGAGGCGCACGTAGTCGGGGGCGATCTCGCAGTGGCCGTCCACGCGCACGACGATCTCGCCCCGCGCCTGGCGGATGCCGATGTTCAACCCCGGCGGGACGATGACGGCCGGGTTGTCCAGCAGGCGCAGGCCGGGCCGCTGGGCGGCGTGGGCCAGCACCGCCTCGCGCGTGCCGTCGGTCGACAGCCCATCGACGACCAGAATCTCCAGGCAGTCGGCCGGGTAGTCCTGGGCCAGCACCGCGCCGAGGCTGCGCTCGATGTAGGCCGCCTCGTTGCGCACCGGCATGATCACGGAAACCAGAGGGTCACCTTCCATGCCCTAAGTGTACCGAGGCCGCGGCGATTGCCCCGTGTAAAAGGCGTGAACGCCCTGTGAGGATTGGGTTAGTTGTAGGGCGGGTTGGCAACCCGCCTCTTAGTTTGTAGTCGAACGCCGAAGAGGCGGGTTGCCAACCCGCCCTACAAGGCGCGACCGCAGCGCGTAATACACCGCCGGCAAGGCGATAAAAAGCGGCCCCATCAACGGCAGCATATAGCGCAGCAACGGCACGGCGGTCATCGTCATGATCCAGAAGGTGAGCACGATGAGCCAGTTGCCGGCCAGCATGTGCCGCAGTTCGTCGCCCAGCCGGGCGATGCCCAGCGGCGCGCCCGAAGAGAAGACGGCGGCGTTGCCCCCAGGATGAGCGCCAGGTAGAGGAGTTGTATGGCCAGCGTCGGCCCCTCGAAGGTGCGGCTGTCGATGCCATACCAACTGCGGCCGGCCTTGATCAGCGTGAACTTGAGGAAGGCCAGTGGCTCACGCCGCGCCTCGTCGAGGACGACGCCCAGCAGCGCCCCGGTTGAAGTCATCTCGGCCCGGCGGCTTTGGTAGGCGCGCATCAGCTCGGCCACGTCCTCGGCCACGGGTACGTCCTGGCGATACTCCTTTTCCACCACCAGGAAGGTCAGTCCGTCCTTCAGCGTCACCGTGCCGCCGCTGCTCAGAGGGATGATCTTCCCCGTCGCCGCATAGGCCGCCCCCAGCCACGGCGCGACGACCAGCGCGTTGCCCAACAACAGCAGCGCCGCCAGCCCCAGCCGCGCCGGCCAGCGCACCGGCCGGGCCAGAAGCACGACCAGCACCGCCAGCACCACCCCCAGCCCCAGCGCCGCCGGTCGCACCAACATGGCCGCCCCGGCCAATGCCCCGGCCAGCAGGTAGAGCGGCCAGACCCGCGGCCGGCGCAACACGGCCAGCCAGAAGACGAGCAGCGTGGCAAAAAAGAGGGGAATGAACGGCACTTCGCTGTTAGGCTGCTTGGTGATCCATAGGGCGAACGGGTAGACGGCCCACACCGCGCCCACGGCCAGTGCCGCCCACGCCGGCCACACCAGCCGCGCCAGCCCGTAGAGCAACAACGCCGCCAGCCCGGCGCACAGCAGCCGCAAGGCCAGCAGCGCCGCCGTGTCGCTCAGCCCGACGGCCCGCCCCAGCCCCCACGCCCCGGCCAGCAGCAGCGAGAAGCCGGGCGGGTAGCGCGTGGCCAGTTCGCCCGCCTCGTCGGTGATACCGCGGCCGGCCAGGATGGCCCGCGCCACCGGCTCGTAGTGGGCCAGGTAGTCGGTGCTCTGGTTCTGGCGATACTCGGCCGGCAACACGGCCCAGAACAGCCCCGCGGCGGCCATCGCCAGCAGAAAGAGCGCCGCCACCAGCGCCCCTTCGCGCCGCCGGCTCATCGAACCCTCGCCTCGGCCGCCGGCCGCGTCTCGGGATCGACCAGGCACAGCACTTCGCGGAACTTGCCGTTGCCGGTGCGGGCGATGGCGTCCGTCTCTTCCAGCACGTACTCCATCGGCCCCACGCGGTCACGGATGCGGGCGACGAGCGCCTCGCCGTCGGCGCGGCGATAGGCCGCCGCGGGCACGAAGCGCACGCGCATACGATCCCACGTCTCCTGGATGATCTGCGCCTCGCGGATGGGCAGGTCGGCCTTGAAGACGGGGTCGAGGCGGCCGATGGCCCGGCCGTCGGGGGTGACGATGGCGTCATCGTGTCGCCCCTCGACGCTGCTCATGAGCGGCAGTGTGCGGCCACAGGCGCAGCCGTCGTCGGGCAGTAACGCCGCCCGGTCGCCGATGTCGTAGCGGATGAGAGGCATGTCGGCGTTGAGCAGGCCGGTAGGCACGATACGCCCCGTCTGGCCCACGGGCGCGGGCCGGTCGTCGTCGGCCAATACCTCGACGTGGCCCGCCTCCGGCCAGAGGTGCAGCCGGCCATGCTGGCACTCGCTGCCGGCGGCGGCGTACTCGGCCATGCCATACGTCTCGCGCGCCGGGCAGCCAAACGCCGCGGTGATGGCCCGGCGCTGGTGGGCCAGAGCGGCTCGGCGTTGGCGATGACCACCCGCAGCGGCGGCGCGGCCAGCCCGCGCTCCAGCGCCACCTGGGCGATGCGATAGATGCCCGATGGGTAGCCCAGCAGGTAGCTGATCTCGTGGCGCTTCATGGCCTCCACGTAAGCCGGGATGTTGTCCGGGGCCAGGTGGAAGGCCGACAAATAGAGCTGGTGCAGCGCCCCGTTCCACACCCAGAAAGGCGGCTTGCGGCGCTCCACCGGAGCGACCAGCTTGCCGCCGACGATGGCCCAGCGGTCATCGCGGCCGACGCCGTACCAGCGGCGCGAGCGGGCCTCGAATAGGCGAACCAGGTGCGAATCGTCTGCCGGCTGAGCCAGACGACCAGCGGCTTGCCGGTCGTGCCGCTGGTGTGCTCGGGGAACATGGCCGCCACGTCGCAGTCGTCGGCCACGAACGCCCGCGGGTTGTCGCGCAGCGCGTCCTTGGTCAATAGCGGCCAGTTGGCCAGCACGTCCCAGGCGGCGCGGTCGCCCTGGCGGCGGCGGTGCTGCCACTGCTCGCGGTAGTAGGGAACCTGGGTGGCCGCGCGCTGCAAAACGAAGGCCAGCCGCTCTTCCGTGTGGGCGTGCCACTGCCCGGCCGTCCACGTATCGCGGGCCAGAATCTCTTCGACCTGCGCCGCTACGTCCGCGCCATAGCGCCAGCGACTCAGATAGCGCCCGCGCGCGCCGGCGGCCAGAACCTTGGCCGGGTAGGGTAGGCGGTGATAGATCTTAAGCCAATCGGGCATGATACACCTCATCGAACAGCACCGCCCACTGGTCGCGTACCGTGGCCCAGCCGCACGACTCGGCCAGGCGGCGGCCGTTGGCCGACAGCGCCGCAGCCAGTTCCGGCTCGCTCAGCAGGCGGCGCACCGCTTCAGCCATCGCCGTCGCGTCGCCATCGGGCACGAGCAGCCCCGTCTGGCCATCGCGCAGCAGGTGGGGGATGCCGCCGACGGCCGTGGCCACTACCGGCAGCCCGAACGCCCCTGCCTCCAGCACGCTAACGGGCATATTATCGACGTGGTTGGTGTTCAGATAGATGTCGTGGGCGGCGAACTCGTGCGCCTTGGCCTCCGGGCCGAGGAAGCCGGCGAAGCGCACCGCCTCGCTCAGCCCCAGCGCCGCGGCGTGGGCCATGATCGTCGCCTGTAGCCCCTTCTCCTGCCCGGCCATCGTCAGCGTCGCCGCCGGGTGCGTCTGGCGCAACTCGACCAGCGCGTCGACGGCCATCTGGGGGTTGTAAAGCTCCTGGAAGGTGCGCATCCATAGCAGGCGCGGGGCGATGGTCGGCCGGTGGCGGTACGGGTACGCCTCGATGTCCAGCACGTTTGGGATAACGTGGATGCGCGCCGCCAGCTCAGGGAACTGGCCAAAGACGTGGGCCAGATAGGGCGACGGCGCGACGACAGCGGTCAAACGCCCCAACACGCCGCGCACCAACCGCTGCTTCTTCTGCGCCAGCTCCGGCAGCGCGCCGCCATGCAACACGCCCGCCTGGCGCAGGCCCAGTTGGCGACACAGCGCGCTGGCCACGTCGGCAATGGCGAATCCGTTGCCGCCGTAGACCTGGTGGATGACAAGGTCGATCTCCTTGCGCCAGGCGACCAGCGAGCGCAACGTATCGGCCAGCCGCGGCAGCCGGGCCGGAATGTGGGACGTGGCCAGCACAGGGTAGCCGGCCTCATGCAGCAGCCCGGCGAGGATCTCGCCCTGGCTTGTGACCCAGCCGGGATTGACGCCCAGCATGGGGCCAACGAAACAGAGGCGCAGCCGGGCGACTTTGGCCGGCGCGATAGTTGAGAACGATGGTGGCTTAATGTTTAACGTGTCCATTACTATGCAGGGGCGACAAAAGCGGCGCGGCCGGCCGCGGCGCGGGCAAGTCGATGTCCCAGACGCGCGCGAACAGCCGCCGCACGGCGTCTTGATAATGGCGATAGCTGAACTGGGCCGCGGCAGCCACGCCCGCCTGGCTGGCTGCCTGCCAGGCGGCGGGGTCGCCGGCGTAGGCCATGACCGCCTCGGCCATGCCGGCTACGTCTTCGGGCGGGCGCGTGGCCCCCGCGCCGGCCGCGGCCAGGATTTGCGGCATGCTGGAGACGGCGCTGGTGATGGGAACCGCGCCGTAGGCCATGGCCTCGCTCAGCACCTTGGGCCACCCCTCGGACAGTGACGGGTGCAGAATGAAGTGGGCCGCGGCGTCGAAGCGACCGACCTCGGCCGGCGACACCCAGCCGTGGAACGTCACCCCGCGCAATCCCTGCTCGGCCACCCACGCCTCATAGCGCGGCCGATCCGGCCCGTCGCCCAGCACGTGCAACTGGCAGGTCACCCCCCGTTGCTGTAGGGCGGCAGCGATTTGCAGGGCGCGGCCCGTGCCCTTGGAGTCGTTCAGCGCGCCGACGGTGAGCAGCACCAGCGGCGACGATAGTCGCTTGCCGGCCGCCGCCGCCCGCCCGGCGACCAGTTCGTCGTCGGTCAGCGAAGGGTTGTGAAAGCTGACGACGTGGGCCGGCTGGCCGGGCCACTGGCCGTTGACCGTGACCACGCCGCGGTGGTGGTTGGCGGCCAGCCAGCGGCGCTGCAAGGCATAGGACCAAGGCTCGCCGCCGTCGGGCTGCCAGTTGCCGGCGTACTTCACCCAGCGCGGCCCCGGCCGCCGCGCCGCGCGCAACAGGGCCAGCGCCAGCATACTGATGTTGGCCGGGCAGCGCACGTGGACGGCGTCGGCCCGGCCCAACTCGTCGCGGATGGCTGCGACGTAGGCCGGATAGAGTCGGGCCACGTCGAGCTTGGCGCGCAGCGTCTCGCCGCCGGCCGGGGCCACCGGCCGCAGGCGCAGTCGCGGCGACGTATAGGGCAGGGCACTGCCGGGCGCGGCCTCGCCATAGACCGGGGCGACGTGGACGACTTCGTCGAACAGTTCCGACAGATAGTCCAGTTCGCGCACGGTCGGCCCCCAGCCGACGAGTTGGCCGGCGGCGCGGTAGTGGGGGGTGTGGGAGATGATGAGTAGACGCATGGCAAGTGACGAGTTACGAATGACGAGTGACGAGTTCAGAGTCCGCAGCCTCAGACGTGGGGCGGGTGGCGGCCTCAGCCCTCTCCCCAACCCTCTCCCACAGGGCGAGGGGGTTCGCCCCCCTGCTCCCCCGCAGCGCCCACCACATCACGTAACAAGCGGTCGTAATCGGCCACGCGCTCGGCCCAGGTGGCGGAGGCGGCCAACTCGCGGGCGCGGTGGCCCATACGGCGGCGGGCGGCGTCGTCGTCCAGCAGGGCGATCAGGGCCGCGGCCGTGGCCGCCGGGTCGTCGGGCGGCACGCTGACGCCCGTCTCGCCTTCGCGGATGGCCTCAGTCAGACCGCAGCCCTGGCTGACAACGGCCGGCGCGCCACATAGCGCCGCCTCCTGCACTACGATGCCATACCCCTCCACGTCGCCCGCCGCCGTCTGGCGGCTGACCAGGACGAACAGATCGGCCAGGTTGTAAAGCGCCGGCAGGTCGCCCTCGGCCACCAGGCCGGTGAAGCGCACGGCGTGACCCACGCCTAACTGTTCGGCCAGGGCCATGTATTCGGCCTGCTTCTCCGGCAGCCCGGCCATGACGTAGACCACGTCGGGATGGACGGCCAGCACCCGCGGCAGGGCGCGAATGACCACGTCCTGCGCCTTGCGCTCGCAGACGCGACCGACGGTCAGCAAGACGCGCCGCCCCTCGACCGCCCAGAACGCCCGCAGCGCGTCCGTGGCCAGGCCGGGGCGAAAGCGCTCGCCGTCGGCGGCGTTGGGGATGACGACCAGGTGGCGGGGCCGGCCGGCCTGGCGCACGAGGTCGGCGGTGTAGTCGCTGACGGCGACGACGGCCGCCGCTCCGGCGATGGCCCGTGCCGTCAGTCCACGGGCGGCGGCCGAAGCGCTGTGGAACTCCGTGCCGTGGCCGATAGCCACGTAGGACAGGCCGAAGAGGGGTCGCAGCACCCAGGCCAGCCACAGCGAGCGCAGACCACTGGCGACGACGACTTGCGGCCGGGCGGCGCGGATGAGGGCGGCGATGCCCCACAACCGGGCGACGGGCCACAGCCGGCCGTCGGCCCGCTCTGCCAGAGGCAGCACGATGAACGGCTGCCGCCGGTTGAAGGCGTCCCGCTCGGCCGGCGGCGCATACCCCTGCGACACGGCCACCGCCACCGCCCAGCCGCGGCCGCTCAGGTGGTGGGCCAACTGGTAGGCGTGGGTGCCGATGCCGCCCGGGCCGGGCGGAAACTCGCTGCTGAGCAGCAGCAGGCGAGGGACGCTCACCGCAGCCTCCCCGGCCGCGCGCCGAAGAGGGGCGCGGGCTGCGGCTCGGCCGGCTGTCGCTCCTCTTCGATCTTCCAGGCTACCAGCACCAGCGCCAGGGCGAACGGGATGGCGGCCACGCGCGTGGCACTGTGGAACATCATGGACAAGGCCCACACGGCCATCGACGCCGACATGGCCCGCCCCAGCCCCGGCGGGTTGCCCAGGTAGCGCCGCAACAACATCCAGCCCAGTATCGCCATTATCGCGATGCCGAACAGGCCATGCTCGCCCAGCAGGCGCGAGAATTCGGTGTGGGTACCGATGCTATAGCCGAGGTAATACTCGTGGTAGATCATGGAGCCACCAACGCCCGCGCCCAGGATGGGGTATTCCTGGAAGGCCAACCAGTCGGACTGTACCAGTTCAAGGCGGCCGGTTGAGTCGGTGCTCTGGAAGCGCTCGGTCACCGCCCCGGCGGACATGGTGTCGAGCCAGGGGTAAAAGCCGGCGAAGATGAGCGCCGTCAGCGCCCCGGTCAGCAACACAAACCGACCGCGGGCCGCCGGCGTCCGCCACAGGTGCAGGCCGAAGGCCAACCCGGCCAGAACCAGGCTATAAAGGCCGCCGCGAGAGAAGGTCAGCACGCCCTGGATGATCATGGCCACGGTCAGTAGGCCGATGACTAACCGCGCCGCGCGCGCCCGCGGCAGCAGGATGAGCAGGATGAAGCCGCACAGCGCGCCCAGGCTGAGCATGTTGGCCACCTGGTTGGCCCCGAAGTCGCCACTGCGCGTCCAACTGGAGCCGCGGCCGAATTCGGAGGTGAAATTGGCAATGGTGCTGTAACCGGCCAGGAAGAGAATGCCCACCGTCGGCGCCATCAACGCCAGCAACGCCCGCGCCGCCGTCGGGCGATTGATCGGACGCGCCCAGAGGTACAGCCCGACCAGCACCAGGGCGAAGTAGGCCGACAGGTTGAAGCTGATCTCGTCGAAGGCCAGCGACGGCCCCAGGTCGAGCACCGACATGACTATCCCCGGCACGGCGGCGACGAGCAGAAACACCGGCATCACCGTGCGCAGTCGCGCGTCGCCGCGCCGCCACTCGCTCAGGAGGGCGACGACGGCCACCAGGACCAGCGCGTACTTGCCGAACTCCCAATTCACGCGCGCTTCGCCCATGCGCCACAAGACCTCAGCCCCGGCGATGTAGCTCATCGTATAGAGCACCCGGCGCGAACGACCGAGCCACGCCCAGCGCACGCCGAGCAGCGCCACCAGCGCCGCGTGGGCCGTGGCCAGCGGCCAAGCCGCTTCGATGGCGTAGGCCAGCGGCATATGAACCAACAGGAAGAAGATCACCCGCAGGTTAAAGGACTCGGCCAGGCGGCGGGCCGAGTTCTCCGGCAGGCCGGTCACCTTGTCGGGGACGATGGGTTCGCGCGTAAAGGGGGTCACGCTCATAGCGATTGGTACTCCTCGGCCAGAGCCGGTTGGAAGGATGGGATGTCCGGGTAGCGGGCCAGTAGCGCCTGCCCGGCGGCCAGTCGCGCCCGGTTCTGCCGCCACGTGTCGGGCAAGAGGGCCAGCATGGCCGCCAGCCGCAGCCAGCGCCGCACGCCGCGCTCCGAGCCGCGCAACGTGCCCACCGTGCGGATGAGCAGGGCTTCGTGGACCTGGGCCGGCGTGTAGTAGCGGCTCCACAGGTAGCCCTCGGTTGGGGCCAGGAAGTGGCGGCGCAGACCGCGGCGGCCGGTGGCGCGGGTCATGGCCCGCGCCTTGTGTTGGCGCAGGCCGCCGCGCGGCGCGTGCAGGTGCACCACCGACGCCGCCGGGTTCAGCGCCAGCCGCCGCCCGGCCAGGTAGAGGCGCATGCCCAGGTCGCCGTCGGCCCGCTCGCCGCGCTCATAGGCCAGGTCGAACAGCCCGGCGTCGGCCAGCGCCGCCGTCCGCAGCAGGGCGTTGTTGGTCGGAAAGACGTCGCTGTCGCGCACCAGCCGGAACTCGGCCGGCAGCGCCCCCGCGCCGACCTCCTCGGCCACGCCGCACGAAGCATCGACGCCAAAGCGAGCCAGAAAGTCGAGGTGGCGGGCGATAAGATCGGGTGGCACCTCGTCGTCGTCATCAAGGAACAGCACCGCCTCGCCCCGGGCGGCGGCCAGCCCGGCGTTGCGCGACGAGCACTGCCCAGCCGTGTCGCGCCAGATAACCCGCAGGGGCAGGTCGGCGAAGCGCGCCGGCCATTCGCTGTCGCGCGCCGCCGCCTCAGTCTGGTCAACGACGATGATCTCCAGCGGCCGGACTGTCTGCTCGCGCAGTTGATCGAGCAGGTTGAACAGGTGCGGGTAGCGATCGAGCGTCGGGATGAGGATGGTGACGCTGGGCGATGCGCCCAGGCGCGTCTGGCCCGGCTCGGCGGCGTGCAGGACGTCCGGGGCGGGCACGCCGCCCGCCCCGCGCGACGCCGCCAGCGCCCGCCGCGTGGTCGCCAGCCCGGCCCCATTTCGCACTGTCCGCCAGGCCGCCCAGCCGGTCCACATCCGGCCGTAGCGCCGGCGCAGGAAGCGAAACTCGTCGGCCGGTGTCACCTCGGCCGGCGGCGAGACCGCGCCGGCCGGCAGCAGGTCGGGCACGTAGGCCATCAGCGCCCCGTGGCGGATCCAGCGGTGGCCGGCCTCCAGCGCCGCGCCGGCCAGGGTGTCGAAGCTTGCGTCCAAACCGCCCAGGACACTCAATACCTCGGCGCGGACCAGACAGGCTCGCCACGACAGCCGCCACGACGTGGCCGGCCGCGCCAGGTCGGGGTCGCGGTTGAAGCGCCACGTCGGATCGACGAAATCGATGGCCCGCGGCAGCCCGGCCATGCCCAAGCGCAGCCCGGCGTGCCACACGTCGGCCGGCCCGGCCAGCAGGTCGGCCACCAGTGCCACGTCGGGCGCGCCCAGGGCCACGTCCCAGAACAGGACGGCGTCGGCGCGCGGGGCCAGCTCGGCCGCGGCGCGGGCCAGAGCGGCCGGCGTGGACGCTACCTGGCGCGCTTCGCCCAGGGGCCAGCGTGGGGCGGGGCGGCCGTTGCTGTTGAGCCACAGGCAATCAACGCGCATGGTCGTCTCCCCCATTTCCGCCGGCCGACTCGCGGTAGAAGCGGTCAAAGGCGGCGATCTGCGCCGCGGGCCGGAAGCAGGCCTGCGCCCGCTCGCGCCCGGCGGCGCCCATTTGCCGCCGCAGCGCCGCGTCGGCCGCCAGCCGGGCCAGCGCCTCAGCCAGCGCCGCCGGGTCGCGGCGCGGCGCGACGAAGCCGGTCAGGCCGTCGGCCACGTTCTCGGCCAGCCCGTCAGCGTCGCTGCACACTACGGGCAGGGCCATCGCCTGCGCCTCCAGCACGGCGTTGCCGAAGCCCTCCGACACCGCCGGGTGCAGGAAGACGTCAGCCCGGCGCAACTCATCGAGCACGTCGGCCGGCGGGCGCGGCCCCAAAAACTCCACCTCGGCCTCCAATCCCAGCCGGTGGCGGGCGAAGGCCAGCGGCTCCAAATATGCCCCGCCGCCGACGATGCGATAGCGCACCGGCACGCCCTCCGCCTTCAGCAGCGCTACCGCCTCCAGGCCATACTCGTAGCCCTTCTTCCACTCCAGCCGGCCGACGCTGAGCAGACGCAGCGGCCGGTCGCGGCCGATAGCCGCGTCGTCCGTAGCCGGCGCGGGACGGAAGCGGTCGGCGTCCACGGCCGGCGGGATGAGGGCGTGGGGCTTATCGGCCGGGCAGCCGCGCCGCAGCGCCCGCTGCCACAGATCATGCCCCAGGGTGTGGATGGCGTCGGCGTCGCGCCAGAGCGCGGCGTAGTGGTCGGGGTCGTCCAGGCCGACGTAGTTCAGGTCGTAGCCGCGGAGGCTGACGCTCAGCCGGCAGCCCAGACGGCGTTTGAGGTAGGTGCGGCCGGCGGCCAGCGCGCCGAACTCGAAATGGACGATATCGGGCGAGAGGGCGACGAGAGCCGCGTCGAGGTAGAACTGCCGCGCCGCCCGGCGCAGGCCGCCGCCCCAAGCCTGCCGCCAGTAGCGCAGCGTGGCCCGTGGCGCGCGCAGCAAGGTCAGCAACAGCGCCGGCAGCCATAGCAGCGCCGCTCGCGCCGCGCTGTCGTGGGGCCACTGGCGGTGGACGCGCCGCCGCAATGCCGGCCGGTTGGCCAGTTGCGGGAACGGCGTCCACGGGTCGGTGTCGGTGCAAACCACGTGAACGTCCCAGCCGGCCTCGGCCAGGCCGATGAACTTGCTGACGATGAACGTCTCCGACAGGCGCGGGAAGCGCGGCACGACCAGCACCAGTCTCATGTCGCCGCCACCTTGCGGAACAGGCCGGCAAAGGCGTCGGCCTGATCGTCGAGCCGGAAGTCGGCCAGCACGCGGTGGCGGCCGGCCTGGCCCATGCGTTGGCGCAGTTCGGGCGACGCGGCCAATCGGGCCAGGGCGTCGGCCGTGGCTGCTGGGTCGCGCGGCGGCACAAGGAATCCTTCCACACCGTCGCCGACCGCCTCGGGCAGGCCGTCCACATCCGTCGTCACCACCGGCAGGCCGCAGGCCATCGCCTCCAGCACGGCGTTGGAGATGCCCTCGCTCAGGCTGGTCAGTAGGAAGGCGTCGGCGGCTTGCAAGCGGCCGACCACTGCGGCGGGACGCGGCGGCCGTGCCAGACGACGTGTTCTTGCAGGCCCAGGTCGTGGATAGTGTAGAGCAACCGCTGCCCCTCCGGGCCATCGCCGATGATGTCGAAGCGCACAGGTAGGCCGCGCTCGACCAGTTGGCGCACGGCCAGCAGGGCGTACTCGTACCCTTTGCGCCACAGGATGCTGCCGGTGGTGACGAGGCGGAAGGGGGTGTCTGGAGAAGAAGACCCTCTCCCTAACCCTCTCCCAAAGGGCGAGGGACGTCAGACCCTCTCTCGGAGGGTGGGGGGAGGGCGGGGCGGAAGAGGTTGGGATCGACAGCCGGGCGAATGACGACCGCCTTACGCGGGTCCAGGCCATAGCGAGCGGCCTCGTCGCGGATTTGCTGCGAGACGCAATGGACGGCCGTCGCCTTGCCGAAGGTCAATGCCAGCCCTTCGCGCAGCGCCGCCCGCTCCGGATTGTGCGGGGCGACGTTGATCTGCGAGCCGCGGCAACTGATGACCGACGGCGCTTCATCGAGCAGGGATTGGTAGACGATGGCCGAGGTATTCCACGGGAAGTAGAGCGCGTCGTAGCCGCCGGTCAGCGGCGAGCGGCGCAGCCGGCGACCCACTACCCCCGGCAACCGCACAAGGCGCACGTTGGGCGGCAGGGCCGGGCCGGCCGTGGGGCGCTCGTCAACGGCCACAGTCACGTCCAGCTCGCGGCGGGCCAGCCCATCGATGAGGCGCATGATGAACGTCTCCGGCGGCCACTTCAGGCCGAGGATGAGCAGGCGAGGGGCGCTCATACGTCCAACTCCCCGGCCATATAGTCGAGCCAGGCCGACAGCGTCAGCAGCAGATTCACGGCGTAACTGCGCTTGTCGCCCCACGGATCGCGGCGGAAGTCGGCCAGCAGGGCGCGGACGGCGGCCACGTCAACGTGGTCGTGCAGGCGGCGGCCGGGGCGCAACAGCCAGTCGTCCAGTCCGGCCTGCCCGGCGGGGTTTAGGAACTGCACCTCCCAGTTGCGCTCGATGACCCGCTGCCCGGAGAGCAGCCGCGCCGCCTTGCCGGCCGCACGCCGCGCCAGATGGCCGGCGCTGAAGCCGCCGTCGTCAAACAGGTCGCGCCCCGTCTCCTGCCAGGGCACGCGGGCCAGATCGGGAGCGTAGCGCCGTAGATGGGCGATCTGTAGCCGTCGCCCGGCCACCAGCTCCGTCGGCACGGTGCCGAAGAAGTCGACCAGGCGCGTGTCGTAGAACGGCAGGCGCGGAAAGGCCGCCGACTGGAACATGCGCAGCGAGGCCGACACCGAGCGCGGGCCATACTGATCAATCTTCAGCGCCTTGATGGCGAAGTCGGGTTCGCCCAGCGGGCCAAGGCGGGCCAACTCGTCGGCGATCGTCGCTCGCAACCATTCTTCGGGAGCCTGGCCCAGGTGGGGCGCGGCGACGTGGCGCAACAGCCAGTCGCTGCCGACGCGGCGGAACTTGGCGTAGGCCACGGCCGGCAGATTGGCGGCCGGCGTATCGGCGGCCACGCCCATTGTGTCGTGGTACACGTCGCCCCAGTGGGCGGCAATCAGATAGTCGCTGTGGCGGGCGATCGCCTCGGCCACCGACGCCTGGCGCGACAGGGTGACTTCCTGGAACCCCTCGACGCCGGCCAGAACGCGGGGCAGGCTGGTGAAGAGGTAAGGGCGAATGGTGAAGGCGGTGAATGGCAGGCCACGCGCCGCCGCCACCTGCGTCGCCAGCCGCGTCTCGATCGAGTTGGGCTGGTAGCCATAGGCGTAGGCCCACAAGCGCGGCGCGGGCGGGCCGTCAACGCCGATCGCGGCCACGGTCGAGCGCGAATCCAGCCCGCCGGAGATGGGCACGGCCACGCGCCCGCTGGCCGTCAGGTCGTCCATCACCGTCTGGAAGCGCTCGGCGTACTCGGCCAGTGTGTCTTCCGGCGAGCGGCGCTCGTCAACCGCCCGCTGCCACTGCCAGTAGCGCTCGGCCGACAGCAGCCGGCCCCGGCCGTCAAAGCGGTAGTGGCCGGCCGGGCGCAGGACGCGCACGTCGCGCAAAAAGGTGCGGTCGGCGGGGCAAAAGCTGAAACCGAAGAAGCCGGTCAGCGCCTCCCAGTCGAGGTCAGAGCCGGCCGCCGCGCCGGCCGTGGCCCGGAAGCAGGTGCCCAGCGCCGCGCGCCGGCCATCGCTGGCATAATAGGCGTGCAGGCTGGCGTGGCGGTTGGTCCAGACGTGCCACTCACCGGCCGCCGCGTCGTGGGCCAGCAGCAGGAAATGGCCGTTGAGCGTGTTGGGCGAGGCGTGGCCGGTGACCCCAGCCAGGGCGTCGGCCGCCGGCCATGCCGTGCCATACAGCTCGCCCAGCAGCCAGCCCGACCAATCGCCCGCCGCCAGGCGGATGATGGGCGCGCCATGCCAGTCGGGGGCAAGCGGCGCTTCCCACAGCCGCCAGTCGTCGGCAGCGTCCGTCGTCGCCCAGGCCGCGCCGGGGCGGCGGGCGGGCGGCGTGGCCGTCGCGCCGAACGTCACCAGCACGTCGCCGATCCATTCGACGCCGACCGGCCGGGGTTGCTCCGCCACGGGAGCAATAGTCATCTGGCCCAGGTGTGCGCTCACGGTCGTTCCATCTCCTGCCCGGTCTAGGGCGTCTCTCCCTCGCCGGCCAGCGCGGCCAGCGCTTCCTGGGCGGCGCTGTTGTCCGGCTCCAGGGCCAGGACGCGCTCATAGGCGGCGCGGGCCTGGATTGTCTGGCCCGTGTGGGCAAAGAAACGCGCCGCCGCCAGATGGACGCCAGCGTCGTCGGGGCGTAGAGCCATCGCCCGCTCATAGGCCACGACGGCCCGCGCGGCGTCGTCGGCGTCGGCCGCCGCCGTGGCCAGGCTCAGCCAGTACTCCACCGCCGCCGGGGCCAAGGCGGTAGCCCGCTCCAGGTGGGCGACCGCTTCCTGGGCGCGCCCGCGCTGCATGGCCAGCTCACCGCGCCGCCCCCAGGCGTAGGCGTCGTCCGGCCGCTGCTGCAACAGGCGGGCATACCACCCATCGGCGGCCAGCGGATCGCCGGCAGCCTGGGCCGTGTCGGCCAGTGCCAGGTATAGCTCGCGCTGGAACGGGTAGCGATCCAGCCCCGTGCGCAGCACGGCGTCGGCTTCGTCCAGCCGGCCAAGGGTAAGATAAGCCATACCCAACTGGTAGTACGTGTCGGCCAGGGGTTGGGGCTGAATGGCCAGCAGCCCTTCATAGACCGCGACCGTCTCGCCCAGACGCCGGGCGTGGTAATAGGCGCGGCCCAACCGCTCCCAGGCGGCCAGCAGCGTCGGGTCGGCGGCGCGCGCCAGGTCAAAGTAGAGGATGGCGTCGTCGTCGCGTCCGGCCTCGTCGGCGGCCAGCCCCTGATTTAGCCAGTAGGGCGCGGTGGCCGCCGCGCCGCCGCAGACGGCCTTGGCCTCATCCACGCGCCCTTGTTCCACAAGCAGCCGGCAGGCGGCGAAGCGGGACAGCTCGTCGCCGGCCACATCGCTTCGCAGCCAGTGCTCGGCCAGTTCTATGTCGCCCTGCTGGTATGCCATTGCGCCCAGCGCCCGCGCCTGCAGTGGGTTGTCGGCCGTCAAGCCACCGACCGCCACGGCCCGGCCCGCGGCCACGCGCATGGCGTCAATGAGGAACGGCCGGTTGGCCCAATTACGCCGCGCCACTGCGTTTAGCTCCCCGCCGCGCGCCAGCAACGTCGCTACCAGTATGATGACCGGTAGCAACGTCAGCAGCCGCACGATTGGGCGACAACGCGCCGAGCGGGCGTCCGCCGCCGGGGGCGACTCCTCGGCCGGGGTCATGGCGTCCTTCTTCATTCCAGCGTTCACAATGCTCTCTAGAGGCCCTCGGTCGGCAACGTCGCCAACTCGCCCAGCAGCGGCGACTCGCACGGGCAGAGTAGCACGTGGCACCGGCCGCGGTCGGCGAAGACGGCCGGGTCGGTGACGACCGACTTAGTACGCAGGTAGACCAGACAGTAGCCCGGCGGCTCCAGTTGCTCCAGCAGGCGCGCCGCCGTGCCGGCCACGGTGATGTCGTTCCAGGTGTGGAGTTCGACGAACAGCAGCGGCCGCACGGTGGCCATCGTCCGCGCCAGCCCGGCGATCACCTGCAGCTCGGCCCCTTCCACGTCGATCTTGATGAAGTCCGGAGCCAGCTCCTCCTGGGCCACGAAGTCGTCCAGAGCCAGCGTCACCTTGCGCAGCGGCCGGTGGTGCGCCAGGTAGCCGGGGATGATCGAGGCGCTGCCGGAGGCCGCGTCGCCGTAGAAGTCGAGGGTCAGGCCGGAGCGCTCAGCGATGAGGGCATTGACGACCAAGACGCGCCCGGCCAGTTGGTTGAGAGCGGCGTTGTCGCGGATAAGAGTGCAGCCCTTCTCCGACGCCTCGAAGGCGACCAGGCGGCCGTCGGGGCGCATTGCCTCGGCCATGACCAGCGCCGTCAGGCCGACGTTGGCCCCCACGTCGAGAATGCAGCCCTTGTCGCGGGCCAGATGTTGCAGCAGAAAGTAGTCGCGGTCGCCGCTGTCGCTCGGCCGCGCCTCGCTGCGCACCCGGAAGCGCACGCCCAGCAGGGTGACTTCGGTCGCCGGCCGCAGGGCGCGATAGACGGAGGCCGTCACCGCCCGCCAGTTCCCACTCCCAACTGTTCCCAAGTCTGATTTGATCATTGTCGGACTCCACTACCTAAAGACTAGTCGTCACGGCGGCCACGGCCGGATCGCCCGCCGTAGCCGGCCGGAAGTGCCGGTCATGCCACAGAGCCAGGCTCAGAATAGTCCACAGGGCGCGACTCCAATCGGCGCGCCCGTTGACGTGTTCGGCCAACATCCGCTCCAACGCTCCCCCATCGAGCGGTTGGCCCAGCAACTCGCGCCGCCCGGCGAAGGTGTCGGCGAAAACCTCGCGCAGCGGCCCGCGCAGCCAGGTGGCCATCGGTATCTGGAAGCCGCGCTTGGCCAGCGTCGGCGCGGGCACGTGGCGGGCCAGCGCGTGGCGCAGCGGCAGCTTGCCCAGGCCGCCGGCCAGGTCGAGGCAGGAGCGCCAATCGACCCGCAGGGCCACGGCCAGCACCTCGCGGTCGAGCAGCGGCACGCGCACCTCCAGCGAGTTGGCCATGCTGGCCCGGTCGACCTTCAGCAAGACCATCGCCAGATGGCCGACAAACTCGTTCCAGCGCAACCATTGGGCCGTCTCGTCCGCCCGCCAGCCGTCGTAGCGGAACAGGTCGAAGCCATCCGGCCAGCCGGGCGCGTCAGGGAACACGGCCGCCAGCCAGGCGGCGGGGATGCGCGTGTGCTTCTGGCGATACCAGTCGCCGATGTCGCGGGCGCGCAGGTTGGCGTGCGCCCGGCCGACGTTGAGGGCGCGCTTGGCCCCCCAGCGGGCGCTGCGCTGCCAGTACGGCTCGCGGAAGTCGGCGGCGGCGCGCAACACGCTGCCGAACCGCTCGGCGTAGCCCCAAAACAACTCGTCGCCGCCGTCGCCGGAGAGCATGACGGTCATGTCGCGCCGCGCCAGGTGGGAGACGAGCAGCGTGGGGAAGATGGAGTGGTCGGCCAGCGGTTCGCTGCACGCGCCGACGACGGTATCGAGCCAGTCGAGGGCGCGGTCGGGCGTGAACTGCTCCAGCACGTGGTCGACGCCCAGTTGGCGGGCGTAGGCGGCGGCGTCGGCCGATTCGTCGGCGCTATCGCCGGCCGCGCCGATGGTGTAGGCCCGCACCGGCCGGCCGCCGGCGCGCATCTCGGCCACGACCAGCGGCGAGTCGATGCCGCCGGACAGGAACGCCCCCAGGGGCACGTCGCTGACCATCTGGCGGCGCACGGCGTCGCTTACGGCGGCGCTCACCGCCTCGTAGGCCGCCGCGCCGCGCAGGTCAGGGGCGCGATAGACGGGGAAGTCGGTATAGGTCGCCTGCTCGATGCGCCCGTCGGCGGCGACGCTTAACCACGCCCCGGCCGGCAACATATGAGTGCCTTCCAGCAGGGCGTAGGGCGCGGGGATGTAGCCCAGGCGCAGGTAAAGCCCCAGCCCATCGGCCGACACCGGCCGGCCGGCGGCCCAGGGGTGGTGCATGATCTGATCGTACTGCGAGGCGAAGAACACGCCGCCGTCGCCCCGTAGGTAGTAGAGCGGCTTGATGCCGGCGTGGTCGCGGGCCAGCAGCAGGCGACGCTCACGGCGGTCGTAGAAGCCGAGGGCGAACATGCCGTTGAAGCGGTCGAGGGCGGCTGTGCCCCAATGGGCCAGGGCGTGCAGGACAACTTCGGTGTCGCCGCTGGAGCGGAAGGCGACGCCGGCCCGCTCCAACTCGCCGCGCAACTCGCGGTAGTTGTAGACCTCACCGTTGAAGACCAGGGCGAAGCGGCCGTCGGGGGTCAGCATCGGTTGGTGGCCGGCGGGCGACAGGTCGAGGATGGCCAGGCGGCGGAAGGCCAGCCAGGCGCGGTCGCCATCGTGCCAGCGCCCGGCGTCGTCCGGCCCGCGCCGGGCCATCAGCGCGCTCAGACGGGCGACAGTCGCCTCGTCCCGCCCCGCCCCGTCACCAAACTGAAACTCACCACAAATGCCGCACATCTTTATTTCCGTCTTGTCCCTAATCCCTAATCCCTACTTCGTAGCCACAGTGAGCAACATATGCCCATCCCGCCCGCCGCCCAGCCGCCGCACCAGCCCGCGCCAGGCCGCGCTGCCGCGCCGGTCATAGAGCCAGCGGTATGGCCCGACCTCTTCCAGCAACAGGCGATGGATGTAGAGCGGCCGGCTGTAGTTGACGGCAAAGCCGGCGGCGCGCACGAACGACTCGAACTCCGCCGCGGTGAAGCCATACTGGAAGAACGGCGGCCGGGGCGGCGCGGACTCGTAGCGGCCCAACCGCCCCCTGGCCCGGCGCAGCGGCCCCAGGTAGGGCACGGTGATGATCAGCTTGCCGCCCGGCCGCAACACACGGTAGGCTTCGGCCAGAAACGGCTCCGGCCCGGCCTGGCGGTGCTCCACGACGCCAAAGGAGAGGTAGGAGGCGTAGGTATCGTCGGGGCAGTCGAGGGCCAGCGCGTCGCCATAGCAGACCGGCAATTGGGGATAGACGCGGTTGACCAGGGCCACCAGCTCGCGCGAATACTCGATGCCCTCCACGTCCAGCCCGGCGGCGCGCAGCGCGGCCACCCAGTAGCCCGCGCCGCAACCCGCCTCCAGATGGCGGCCGTCGCGGCTCATCTCGGCCAGCAGCGGCCGGCCCAGTTCGTCGGCGGCCAGGTCGAGCGCCTCGGCCCCGCGGTAGTAGGCCGCGTTCACCTTCGACTCCCAGTAGTCGGCCCAGAACGCCTCGTCGGCCTCTTCGGCGTGCCAGCGCATGCGGCCGTCGGCCATGGTGCGCTGATGGGCCAGCCAGTAGAATTTAGCCATCGCTGCGATTACTCCCGTTCAGCCCGTGGCTCGCGTCGCCGTGGGGCGTCACCGTCCAGTCGCCCAGCGGGGCGACCGCGCCGGGGAAGTCCACGTCCGTCTCGCGCCCGCCGCCCAGATTGAGCCGCAGCCGCACGTCCCCCTTGCTCAGCCAGCGCAGGCGGTGGAGGCCGGCCACGACCTCGAAGAAGTAGTGGCCCGACGGCAGCACGCCGCCGGGTAGGCGCAAGACCGACTCATAGCTGCCCGGCTGGCGCTCGCCCAGCCCGGCCGACAGCATGTCGTAGGTGCGAAAGAGGTTGGCCCCGTCGCCGGCCACGACGTTGAACCCCAGCAGCAGATTGCGCACCGGCCGCAGCACGTCGTAGTGGAGATGAATCTCGAACGGCCGGCCGCGGTCGAGCCACTCGCCGGCCGGCGCGCCGTTCTGGGTCACGCTCAGCCGGTTGAGGCACAACTCGTCGCCCAACCGCACGGCCGACGGCAGCGACGCCGCGGCGGCGTGGCTCAGGTATTGGGCCACGACGGCCGGCGGCGCGCCATCGGCGGCCAACCGCCCGCCCTCGAACAGCAGCGCCCGGCCGCAAAGCTGCTGGATGACCTGCATGTTGTGGCTGACCAGCAGCACGGTGCGCCCCGTCTGGGCGATGCCGTCCATGGCCCGCAGGCACTTCTCCTGGAAGGCGGCGTCGCCCACGGCCAGCACCTCGTCCACCAGCAGAATCTCCGACTGGAGATGGGCCGAGACGGCGAAGGCCAGCCGCACGCGCATCCCGCTGGAGTAGCGCTTCACCGGCGTGTCGATGAACTTCTCGACCTCGGAGAAGGCGACGATCTCGTCGAAGCGGCGATCCACTTCGCCCTTGCGCATGCCGAGAATGGTGCCGTTGAGGTAGACGTTCTCGCGGCCGGTCAGTTCGGGGTGGAAGCCGGTGCCGACTTCCAGCAGGCTGCTGACGCGGCCGTTGAGCGTCACCCGGCCGCGCGTCGGCGGGGTGATGCGCGACAGGATCTTCAGCAGGGTGCTCTTGCCCGCGCCGTTGCGGCCGATCAGCCCCACTACTTCGCCGGGGGCGACCTGGAACGATACGTCGCGCAAGGCCCACAGCACGTCCGGCGCGTCGTCGTCGCTGACGTCGCTCAACCGCCGCAACTGGCGCAGGTTGTTCAGCGGCGCGCTGACCAGGGCCAGGACCGATTGCAGCAGCGTATCGCGGCTCTGCTCGCGCAGGCCGATGTGGTACTGCTTGGCCACCCCCTCGGCGACGATGGCCGCGTCTGGTTCAGGATGGCTATTCGCCTGTCCGTTACTACTCAGCTTCATAGCATCGTTGCGCCGCGCCTAGGCGACGTCGGCAAAGGTCACTTCCATGCGGCGGAAGTAGAATAAACCGGTGACGAAGATAATCGCGGCCGAAAGCGTGCCCACGCCCAGCATGTCCCAGGGCAGGGGGCCGGTGTTCAGCAGGGCCACGCGAAAGCCCTCGATGACGCCGACCATCGGATAGAGGCCGAAGAGCAGCCGGCCGGTCGGCCCGAAGCGCTCGCCGATGAGCGCCGCCGACCAGACGACCGGCGCGGCGTACATCAGGATTTGGGTCAGGAAGGGCATGGCGTGCTTCACGTCGCGGTACTGCACCGACATGGCCGCCAGCCACAGGGAGATGCCGGCCGTGGTCAGCATCATCAGGGCGATGAACAGGGGCAGAGCCAGCAGCCGCGGCGTCGGCGGCACGCGGAACCAGGCCATCAGGCCAAAGACGAGCACAAAAGAGATGGCAAAGTCGACCAGCTTGGAGAAGACGGGTGTCAGCGGGAAGATGAGGCGCGGAAAGTAGACCTTGGTCAGCATGTCGGTGTTGTTAACCAGGCTGAGCGCCCCGGCCGACAGCGCCGTGCTAAAGTAGAGCCAGGGCACCAGCGCGGCGTAGCTGAACAGGGCGTAGGGCACGCCGTCGCTGTCCACCTGGGCCAGGCCGCCGAAGATGACGGTGAAGATGACCATGCTGAGCACCGGCCGCAGGATGGCCCAGCCGAAGCCCAGCACCGTTTGCTTGTAGAGCACCTTGATGTCGCGGTCGATGAGGAAGTAGAACAGGTCGCGGTATTCGCGCAGTTCGCGCCAATCAATAACCGCCCGGCGGTGGGCGGGTTCGATTACGATCGATTGCGGTTTGAGTTGTGTCGTCATGCGCTTACTTCCCGGCGACTGTGGGCGTTCTGTGTCCCTATCAACTTACCATAGACAGGCGAATTATGTATGAATGGCTTGTGAAACAGCGGTGAAGTTTGCGTAAAAGCTGGCGACAGGCGGATGACAGGCGTCCGTTGGCCACTATAATGAGTCTGATAGCCTCAGATCGCGGTGATACTCCTATGACGCTTCAGAAGACGAGCATCTCCATTCAACCGCAGAACGCACCCACCGCCGACACAGTCGGCGAACCGGGGCCGGGCCGCCCCACCTGGCGCCGGCAACGGACGGAATTGGGCCGCGTCGTGCGCCACGTGGCCCGCGGCCAGGTGCGCACGGGGCTGCACCACGCCCGCAGCCTGGCGGCCAACGTCTGGAACTTCCAGGTGCGCGGCGGCCGCTTCGGCGCGGAGTGCCCCTGCTGCGGCTGGCGCGGCCCGGCCTTTCTGTCGCTGAGCAACTGGCGGGCGGTGCAGCACAACTCCGGCTGCCCCAACTGCGGCTCGCGCTCGCGCCACCGCGGCCTGGCCCTGCTCCTGCCCGACCTTCTACATGACAGGCCGGCGGGGCCGAGCCTCGTCTTCGCCCCGGAGCGCGCCCTCTTTGGCCACCTGCACCGGCTGCTGGGCGACGCGCTGCTGACGACCGACTATCTGCGCAGCGACGTGGACTTCCCCGGCGAAGATATACAGCAATTGACCTTCGCCGACAACCGCTTCGCTTTCCTGATGTGCAACCACGTCCTGGAGCACATTCCCGACGACCGCGCCGCGCTGCGCGAGTGCGCCCGCGTGCTGATGCCGGGCGGGCTGGCCGTCTTCACCATCCCCGGCGACTACCACAAGCAGCAAACGTGGACGCTGGACAAGCCGGACGCCAACGGCCACCTGCGCCACTACGGGCTGGACGTGGCCGATAAGATGCGCGCTGCCGGCTTCAGCACGGTCACGCCGACCGACATGAGCCTCGGCCGCCCGGCCCATTACCACATTCACCCCGGCGACATGGCCTTCGTGTGGCCCGTGGGGGGGGGGGGGGGGGGGGGGGGGGGCGGGCTAGACCCGCCCCCCGCTGCCCAATGAGGCGGGTCTAAGACCCGCCCCCCCGACCTTCGCGCTGCCTAATGCGTAGGGGCGGGTCTAAGACCCGCCCCTACTGGTTAGTTCAAGTACTGCCGCAAATGCCCGGCAAAGTTCGGGTGGCGCAACTTGCGCAGCGCCTCCTTCTCCAGTTGGCGGATGCGCTCGCGCGATAGGCCGAACATCTCGCCCACTTCCTTCAGCGTGCGCGACTCGCCGTCCTGCAAGCCATAGCGCAGCCGCAGGATGCGCGCCTCGCGCGGCGTCAACTGGTCGAGGATGTCGCCGATCTCCTCGGTCAACATCGTCTGGGCCACCGTCTCGGCCGGGGCCGGAGCCTCGATGTCCTCGATGAAGTCGCCCAGCTCGGCGTCGGACTCGTCGCCCACCGGCCGCTCCAGGTGCACCGGCTGGCGGCTGGTGCGCAACATCCAGCGCACGCGGTCGGCCGGCAAATCCATGTTCTCGGCGATCTCTTCGGCCGTCGGCTGGCGACCGTACTCCTGCTCCAACTCCTGGGCCACCTGATAGAGCTTGCTGATGCGCCCGCCCAGGTGGGCCGGGATGCGGATGGTGCGGCCGTGGTTGGCCAGCGCCCGCGTCACCGCCTGGCGAATCCACCACGTGGCATAGGTGCTGAAGCGGTTGCCGCGGCGATAGTCGTACTTCTCGACCGCCTTCATCAGGCCGACGTTGCCTTCCTGGATCAGGTCCAGGAATTGCAGGCCGCGGCCGCGGTACTTCTTGGCGATGCTGACCACCAGACGGGTGTTGGCGCGGATGAGATGGGCGCGCGCGGCGTCGCCGATCTCGCGGGCATTCACCAGGCGATCGACCTCGTTGAGGTCAGTAATGTCGCCTTCGGCCAGCCGCTCCTCGGCGGCCCGCCCGGCCTCGATCTCCATCGCCAGTTGCACCTCTTCTTCGGCCGAGAGCAACTGCTGCTGCCCCATCTCGCGGAAGTAGAGGCCGACCGAGTCGTCGATCGGCACGTTGCTCAGATCGAACAAGGGCGCGTCGTGGGACGGGACGTGCACCGGCCGCCGATAGACCGCCTCTTCGGGGATGTCTATCTCGATCAGGCCGTCGTCCGGCTCGTCGTCGGGCGCGCCAAGGGCCACGGCCACCACGTCGTCCTCATTCTCATAAATGGCGATCCCCAACGTCTGCGCTTCTTCCAGGAGGGTTTCGAGCAGCGTGATATTATTCTCAATCTCCGGCAGCGCCTCTAAGATCTGGTCATAAGTCAGAAAGCGCTGTTCGATGCCCTCGTTGAGAAGCGCGTTGAGGACTTCCATTTCGTCGGACAATGGATCGTTCAGATCAGTCATCAGCAAATAATCCCTTACGGTCTCTTTGATCTTTCGCTCAGGCGGCTATCGGCAGCCCAAAGCACGTGTCGCTTAAGCAGCACTCAAATGAAGCCGGTCAACTGTCATGATAAAAACGCCGGGCCGGTTAAGCTCCACGCGCCTCTTCCTCTTCCACTAGATCAAAGGTGCAGTCTAACATAAGCGATAGACAAAAGTCAATAGGCCAAACGACGACTATGCGCAGCTTTTGACGCGCTGCGCCATCGGTTTTGCCGGCCGTTTCCCGCCTTGTTCTTACCCCTTAGACGACGTTGAACCGCGATAAGTTCGCGCCAACTGTCATTTGCTTAACTGTTACTAAAGACCTGTTTCCAGTATAATGCCCGCGCGTCTCAAATGAGTTAGCGGGGGCGCTTTTTGTATCAAATGGCCGGCGACCGGCCGGCCGAAAACCAACTTAAGCCGAAAGGAGGCACGAGTGAAGAGTTATCGGATGTTTGGCGTTTTACTGCTCCTGTTCCTGGCGTTGGCCCTGGTTGCTTGCGGCGGAGACGAAGAGGGAGCCGAGGCGACGGTCGAGCCGGTCGCGACCATTGCCGAGACCCAACCGACCACGGCCCCGGAGACGGCGGCCCAGGCCACGACAGCCCCAGAGGCCACGGCTCCCACCGGCCCGGCGGCGGCAGCGAGTTTCCAGGAGGCGGTCAACGCCACCGTTCAGATCGTCGCCCAAGGCAGCTTCATGGATCCCGAGTTCGGTATGCAGTACAACAGCGCCGGCGCCGGGACGGGCTTCATCATTGACCCGTCGGGCGTCGCCGTCACCAACAACCACGTCGTCACCGGCGCGGCTTTTCTGCAAGTCTACGTTCAGGGGCGCGAGGAGCCGCTCAACGCCCGCGTGCTGGGCGTGTCGGAGTGCTCCGACCTGGCCGTCATCGACATTGACGGCGACGGCTTCCCCTACCTCGATTGGAACACCGCGCCCGCGTCGCTGGGCACCGAGGTCTACGCCCTGGGCTACCCGCTGGGCGACCCGGAGCCGACGTTGACCCGTGGCGTCATTTCTAAGGAAGACGCCGGCGGCGAGACGAGCTGGGCCTCGGTCGACTCGGTGCTGGAGCACGACGCGACCATCAACCCCGGCAACTCCGGCGGCCCGCTGGTGACAACGGACGGCAAGGTCGTCGGCGTCAACTACGCCGGCGCGTCGGACGTCAACCAGTACTTCTCCATCAACGCCTCCGACGCGCGCTCCGTCGTCGAGCAACTGCGCGGCGGCGCCGACCTGGACTCCATCGGCGTCAACGGCGAAGCGGTCATCACCGAGGACGAGATCACCGGCATCTGGGTCGCCTCGGTCGAATCCGGCTCTCCGGCCGACGAAGCGGGCGTCGAGGCGGGCGACATCATCACCATGCTGGAAGGGTTGGTGCTATCGACCGACGGCACGATGGCCGACTACTGCGACATCCTGCGCAGCCGCAACGCCACCGACACCATGTCGATCGAAGTCCTGCGCTACGCCACCTCCGAGGTGCTGGAAGGGCAGTTGAACGGCGACCCGCTGTCGCAGTCCTTCTCCTTTGCCCAGGAAGTCGCCGCGCCCGAAGGCGGCGAAGAGACGACCAGCGGCGGCACGGCCACCTACGAGAACTACGTCGGCATCACCGACGACTCGGAGGCGATCTACGTCGAAGTGCCGGCCGAATGGGCCGACGTGGACGGCTCGAACTGGCTTGACAGTGATGATGGCTCGGTGTTGGGCAGCGAGTTGATCGCCGCGCCCAGCGTGGCCGACTTCTCCAACACCTACACCACGCCCGGCGTGCAGATTCTGGCCGGAGCCTACTTCGGCGACATCACCATGGGCGAACTGGTTGACTTCTTCGACTTCTCGGCCGACTGCACCTACGACGGCCGCTTCGACTACGCCGACCCGGTCTACACCGGCGTCTATGACCAGTACTCCAACTGCGCCGGCGCGGGCAGCGTCATCATCGTCCTGGGCGCCGAGCCGGCGGCTCAGAACTACTCGGTCATCGTCCTCGTGCAGGCCGTCACCGAAGCCGACCTGGACGCGCTGGACCACATCCTGAACACGTTCAACGTCGTCGGCACGCTGCCGGGGCAATAGGCCTGGCCCCCAGGTTAGTGACGAGTGACGAACGACGAGTGAAGAATTCTCCTCGTCACTCGTCACTCGTCACTCGTCACTACAGTTTGCGATTGCGGTCCCGCCCCATCCAGCGCGTCACCAACTCCTCGATCCGGTCGGCCCGTTGGCGAATGACGGTGCAGGTCGGCAGCGCCTGAAGGAACAGGTCGCCGTAGCGCTTGGTCAGCAGCCGCTTGTCGAGGCAGATGACGATCCCCTCGTCGCTGCCGCGGCGGATGAGGCGGCCGAACCCCTGGCGGAAGCGCAACACCGCTTCGGGGATGGAGTACTCGTAAAACGGGTTCTCATACGTCTCCGAGCGGGCGGCGAAGATGGGGTCGCTGGGCACGTCGAACGGCAGCTTGGCGATGAGCAGCGCCGTCAGGGCCGGGCCGGGAATGTCCACCCCCTCCCAGAACGAGCGCGTGCCCAGCAGCACGCTCCGCCCGCCCTCGCGCCGGAACTGCTCCAACAACTGCTGGCGCGACGCCCCTCCCCCTTGGGCCAACACGGTGATGTTGTGGCGCGAGAGTTGGCTGTCGATGGCCGATGCCGTCTGGCTGAGGTGGTTGTTGGCCGTGAAGAGCGCCAGCGTGCGCCCACCCAGCGTCACCGCCGTGTCCATGATGGCCGCCTCCAGCATCCGCTGGTAGCCGGGCTGGTTTGGCTCCGGGATGTCGGTCACCAGATAGAGCAGCGTCGAGTTCTTGTAATCGAACGGCGAACCGACGGCCAGTTCGTCGGCGTCGTGGGCGTGCAGCCGCTCGCGCAGGTAGTCGAACGTCGACTCGGCCCGCCCATAGCCGGCGGTGCGCAGCGTGGCCGAGGTCAGCACGACCGTCTCCTTGCTCTGGAAGATGTGCTTATCGACCAGCGGGCCGACGTGGAGCGGCGCGGCGTGGAGGGAGATGTTGTCCTTGAACTGCTCGGCCCAGTAGATCATCTCGGCGTTGGGCTGGGCGATCAGGCCGTCCAGGTTGGCCCGCGCCTCTTCGAGCATCTGGCCGCTGCTTTGCAGCGCGGCGCGCAACTCATCCACACCCTCGATGTCGACCGTGTGGCCCAGGTCGCCGATGGCCTGGGCCAGCTTCACAAAGTCCTTGGCGATGACGGCGTAGAGCCGGTTCAGATCGGTCCAGCCCTCTTCGATCAGATGGTAGTCGGGCTGGGCGCGGACGCCGGCCGTCAGGCGCAGTTGCGAGGCGAACTGGGTGCGCTCGCGCTCCTGGTTGCGCAGGAAGAAGTCGAGGGTGCTGAAGAAGTCCTGTGTCTGGAAGATGGCCGCCTGGGCGTCGGCGCGCATGTGCTCGGCCAGGGCGTCAATGGCGGCGGCGTTGTCGCGCGGGGCGGCGGCGGCGACGCGCTGCTGGGCGTTGGCCACCAGCCCGGCCCGCGGCCGCGACGCCTCCTCCAGAATCGTCTCCAGGAAGCGGCGGTCGGCGCGGAAGCTGAGGCCGTCGGTGACGGCCGACTCCAGATGGTGGGCCTCGTCGATGATCAGGTCGCTGTACTCCGGCAAGACCATGCCGTTGGTCGACAGGTCGGCCAGCAGCAGCGAGTGGTTGACGACGACCAGGTGGGCCAGCTCGGCGCGGCGGCGGGCGACGTGGAGGGGGCAGTTCTCGGCGGCGCACTGGTCGGCGGTGCAGGTCGGATTCTCGCCGTTGAGCTTCGACCAGGCCAGCCGCTCGCCCGGCGTGCGCAGGATGATCTCGCCCATGTCGCCCGTCTCGCTGTGGGGCAGCCAGAGCAGGATGCGGGCGTAGAGGGTCATCTCGTCGGCGCTGCCCGGCCCGGCGCGGCGCATCTGCTGGAAGAGGCGGGTGCAGAGGTAGTTGCTGCGCCCCTTGCGCACGGCCACGCGCAGATCGAGGTTCAGCGCGTCGCGCAGCGCGGGCACGTCCTTGTTGACCAACTGGTCTTGCAGGTTGATGGTGTTGGTGGAGATGACGACGCGGCGGCCGTTCTCCGTGGCCCAGAAGGCGGCCGGCATCAGGTAGCCCAGGCTCTTGCCCGTGCCCGTGCCCGCCTCCACCAGGACGTGACGCCCCTCGTTGAACGCCTCGGCCACGGCGTGCAGCATCTCCACCTGCTGCGGCCGGTGCTCGAAGCCGGGAAAGGCGCGGCCGAAGTGGCCGCCGGGCTGGATGAGCGACGTCAGCCAGGTCGTGTCCAGCGGCGCGGGCTGCTCGGCCGGGACGATGGCCTGCCCCTCCAGCTTGGGGGCGCGGTAGAGGCGCGGCAACTGGCCGCGGGCGCGCATCTCGCCGCCCTCAAAGGCGTGGCGCGCGCGCTCGGCCAGCACGTCCTCGAAGAAGATCGTCTCCGGCCAGCCCAGTTGCCGCCCCGCGCCGACGATCTCCTCCAGTTGCACCAGCGACAGGGCCAGCGCCCGCTCGCGCAGGGCCAGGAACAGTTCGACGGTCTGGATGGCGTCGCCCAGGGCGCGGTGGCGTCCGCCCTCGGCCGGGGGGAAGTTGAGAAAGTCGGCCAGCGCCCCCAGATTGAACCGCCCCGCTTCGGGCACGAGGATGGAGGCCAGCGTCACCGTGTCGATGCGCGGGTTGCCGATGCCCAGGCTCGACTCGCGCAGGAAGCCGAGGTCGAACTCGACGTTGTGGCCGACGATGACGTGGTCGGCCAGCTTCGACTTCAGCCGGGCGCGCAGGCTATAGAGGCTGGGCGCGTCGGCCACCATCGCGTCGGTGATGCCGGTTAGCTGGCTGACGAAGGGAGGAATGTCGCGCAGGGGGTTGACCAGCGATTCGAACTCGTCAACGATGGCGTTGCCGCGAAAGGTGACAACGCCGACTTCGATAATCGCGTCGCGGGCCGGGTCCAGCCCGGTTGTCTCCAAATCGATCGCCACGTAGGTGGTCGTCATGGAGAGGGATTATATCATTTGTTCTAGGAAGTGGTCAGTGTTCAGTAGGTCAGTGGTCAGTAGGCCAGTAGGTCAGTAGGTCAGTAGGTCAGTCGTTGGTTGCCACTGGCCACTTGCCACCCGCCACTGGCCACTGACCACTGGTCACTGACCACTAGTCACTTCAATCCCAAAGTTCCAATCGCAACTATCGCTGCCTGTGGCCGAGTCGGGTTGGGTGGCGAAGACTTCGACAAAGACGTCGTAGTGGCCGGTTTGGACGACGGGGCCGCCCGCGCCCCAGGTGTACTGCCCCTGCTCGTCGCGCGGCCACGTGCCGCAGTCGGCCTCGTTGCTGCCGAAGATGCAGAAGGGCGCGTCCTCTTCGACCTTGGTGTAGGCCAGGTTGTCGCCGATGATGGCGAAGCGCACGCCGAGGATGCCGTCGCCGTCGTCGTTGCCGACGCGGTTGTCGAGGGCCACGGCGCGCAGGAGGGCGGCCGGGGCGCGGTCGACGCGGCTGAGGATGTTGGCCGTGTTCTCGCACTCGCCGGCCGGGGCGTCGTTGTCCACGTCAGGCGGGCTGTCGTCGCCGCCCCCGGCCACGACGGCCGTGGTCGCCGCGGGCGGCGGCAGCGCGCTCTCGGCCGCCCCGCCGCAGGCCGCCAGAACTAAGGCCAATCCGCAGAGTGCCAGGCCAAATAGGTGCCGCAAGCGAAGTATCATTTTGAAATCTGTGTAATCTGTGGACTTCTTCAAGGTAGTGTCACCCGGAAAGGGAAGTTCCAATTCCAGCTATTGCCAAACTCCGGGTCGTCGCGCTGGGCGTCGACGGTGATCGAGGCGAAGTACTCGCCGTTCTGCACCAGCGGCCCGCCCTCGCCCCAGGTGTAGCGCCCCTGGTCGTCGGTCGGCCACGGGTTGCAGGTCGGCTCGCCGCCGCCGAAGACGCAATAACCGGCCGTGCCCTCGCGGCGGAAGTAGTCCACGCCGTCGCCGGTGATGCTGAACTCGACGAAGTTGATTCCCGCCCCCTCGTGATTGCCGAAGGTCAGGTCGCGCACGTCCATGCGGAACAGGAAAGTCGGGTTGACGATGACCTCGCCCAGGACGTTGTCGCTGGGGAAGTTGCCGCCGGGGGCGTCGTTGTCGATGTCGGGCGGGGCCGAGGCCAGGGGGCGCGTGGGCGTGGGCGGCACGGCCGTCGGCGGCGGGACGGGCGTCGGCGGGATGACGTCCGGCGGCGGCAGGAGGGCCGGGTCGCTGTCGCAGGCCAGGTATTGCGGCAGGGCGCTGACCCAGCCGAGTTGGCCGGTGGGCTGCACCTGCGCCAGCAGCCACGGCCCCTGCGGATAGCCGACCGGCACGTAAGCCAGCGGCGTCAACTGGGTGTCCGGTCCCAGGGAAGCGAGCGGCGGGTTATAGACCACGCCGGGGCCGGGGCGCAGGTTCACGCCGCCAATGACGCGGCACAGGCCGGCCGCCGCGGTGGGGCTGGCGGCGATGGGCGCGGCGGTTGGGCTGGGGGCGACGGCTGCGGTGGTGGGCGTGGCGGCTTCTGTCGGCGGCGGTTCAATGGCGGTCGCGGCGGCCGTGGCTGCGTCCAGCGTCGGCTGCGGGCTGGTCAGCGCGGCCACCGTCTGGGCCACGGCAATGGCCGCCACCGTCTGCTGCACCGACGTAGCCACGGCGTCGCCGCCGGCGGCCGTCGGCGGAGCGGCGATTGTCGGTTCCTCGGCCCCCTCGTTCCCACCACAGCCGGCCAGCAGAAGTGCCACGGCCAGAATAATCCATACGCCCTTGCTCACCATTACCCACCTCCTTCGGCCGGGGTCAGCGCAGCCACGCGCGGCGCGCACAACTGGCCGACGATGCGCTCCACCAGATAGGTGTCAAATGGGAACTCCTCGCCCTGGCGCACGCAATCGGTGTAGTAGCGCAGCGCCGTATTGCGGGCGAATTGGGCTGCTTCGGTTTCGCCGCGCTCATCCAGCAGAAACGCCTTCCATTCATAGATAGATCCTAGCGCCTGATAGGCCTGGGCGGGCAGGCGGGGGTCGTTGGGCGTGTCCAGCGTGGCGGCGTCGTCTTCCAGCGCGGCGATGGCCTGATCGATCAAAGCCTCGGCCGCCGCCAGGTCGCCGCCCTGGAAGGCTATCTCGCCCAGCAGCCGCAGAGCAATGGCCCGGCCGACGCGGGCGATGCCACCCACAGGCACGCCGTAGACGTCAGTCTGCTCGCCGCGCAGGGCCACGGCGGTATAGGCGTCGAGCGCGGCCTGAGCTTCGACACGCGCCGCCGCCAGCGCCGCCGGGTCGCTGCCTTCGCCGCGCGCCTCGGCTTCGTTCAGCAGCCGTTGGGCGCGCAGGAAGCGCACGCTGCCCAGGCCGATGCCGGCACGGGCGTTGTCAGGGTTCAGGCGCAGCGATTCGTTGAAGGACGCCTCGGCCGCCGCCAGTTGCGCCTCGTCGCTGTTCGCGCGCTGGGCGCTGTAAAACTGCTCCTGGCCCAGGAAGTAGTGCACCACGTCGGAGTCGGGCGCGAACTCGGCTGCCCGCGCGAAGGCGTCCAGCGCCGCCGCCTGCTCGCCCAGAATCTCCAGCCGCAAGCCCTGCGTCACCCAGGCCAGCGCCGTGGCCAGCGGGTCGAGTTCGCGCCACACCTCTTCGCGCGGGTTGGCCGGATCGAAGACGGGGATGCGCGTCGTGAACTCGTGGAAGCCGACCATCTGGCTGAAGTCGGCCTCGAACTGGGGGCGCAGGTAGAAGCGCAGAGTCAGCGCGTCAGCCGCGCCCGTGGGGCGAATGTCGCCGTGGATGATTACATCGGCCTTGAGTCGCTCAGCTACCGCGGCGAGTGATGCGCCGCCAGGTATGGCGGCAACGGTGGCAGCCACGGCGGCATTGATACTATCGGATGCCGCGGCTGAGTCGGTCACTTCCGGCGGCGGAGCGATGACGCCGATGGTCACGTTGTGATCGCGCTCCAGTTCCGGGCCGTCGAACCACACCTGCACCTCCGGCCGGCCGGCAAACTCGGCTTGCAGCGTCGCCCCGATGCGCTCGGCCACGCGCAGCCCGCCGGCGGCGTCGTCGTCCACCAGCCGCCCGGCCTCGTCCAGCACGGCGAACTGGGCCACGGCCACGTTGAAGTCGCCGCTCATCTGGTCGGGCGGGCGGAGCGAGATATTGCCGAAGGCCCACAGCGAGGCCACAACGGCCACCAGCAGCAGCACGACCGAGCCGATGGCCAGGGCGCGTTGCGTCGTGCGGGCGCGGGCCTCGCGGGCGGCGACGGCGCGGCTGGCGTCGAGGAATTCGGTCTCGGTCAGGCTGAGCGGGTCGGGCGGGTCGGCCGTCCATTCCAGCGTCTGGGCCAGCCGCGCGCCGCGATAGAGCGCGCCGGGGTCGCGGTCGAGCTTGAGCCAGTCGTTGACGTCCTGCGTCAACTGCCGGTGGCGAATCAGCCCGGCGCGGTCCTGGTCGAGCCAGGCGCGCAACGTCGGCCACTCGCGGATGAGCGCCTCGTGGGCGACCTCGACCACCTGGGTGTTGGTCGGCGGAACAACGCCGGTGATGACCAGGCGGGCGTCCACCAGGATGTCCAGCACGGCGTCGAGCATCTGCGGGTCGGCGACGCGGGTGATTAGCTCACTGAACTGGGCGCGGCGGCGGGTGTCGGGCGCGCCTTCGTCGGCGCTTTCGCCCAACTCGGTCAGGCGGACGAAGATGGCGCGGGCGATGGGGCGCTGCTCCGGCGTCAGGCGCTGCTGGAAGATCGTCTCGGCCGTCTTGGCGATGGCCCCGCGCACGCCGCCCGACTCGGCGTAGGCCGACAGCGTCATCGTCCGGCCGCGCCGCCGCCGCCACGTCTCCAGCAGGGCGTGGGACAGCAGCGGCAGCGCCCCCGGCTCGCTGCCGACGTCGTCGAGCATCAACTCGACCAGCCCCTCCTGCAACTGCCAGTTGCCGCGCGCCGCCGGCTCGACGATGACCCGGAATAGCTCGTCGCGGCTCATGGCCCCGATGTACTCCTGGTGTTGGGCGATGAGGTCGCGCAGGCCGTCGTGCTCGGCAAAGCGGGCGTAGAAGTCGGCCCGCAAAGCGACGACGACGCTGATGGGGTGGCCGGCGGCCGGGTCGAGGGCGGCCACCAGATTGTCGAACAGCGCCCGCCGCTCGGCCGCGTCGCGGGCCAGGGCGAAGACCTCCTCGAACTGGTCGATGACCAGCAGCAGGCGCGGGCGGCCCTCGGCGGCCAGCAGTTGGCGGGCGGCGGCAGCCAGCGCGCCGGGGCCGGCGGCCAGTTGCCCGGCCAGGGCCGAGACGGCATCGGGCAGGGCGTCGGGGCCAGCCAGGGCCACGGCCAGGGCGTCGAGCGGGTGGGCGGTGGGGGTCAGCAAGCGGATGGCCCAGCGGGCGGAGCCGGCCGGGGGCAGGCCGCCGTCGGCCAGCGGTTGGCCACGGCGCAGGGCGGGGATGAGGCCGGCGCGCACGACCGACGACTTGCCGCTGCCCGACGCGCCGACGACGGCCAGAAAGCGGCTGTCGCGCAGGCGGCCGACCAGCCGCGCCGTCAGCCGTTCGCGCCCCAGGAAGTGTTCGGCGTCGCCCTCGCCGAACGACTGTAACCCCTTGTAGGGCGGGTCGCCGGGCGCGGGCGGCTGCCCCTCCACGTCGTGGGCCGCCGCCGCGCCGACAAACGTCGACTCGATGTTGACGATCGCCCCGCGGAAGTCGCCGGAGAGGTGATAGGTCTTGTCGCCGGTCGCGCCGGTTGCGGGTTGGTCGGGTTCGGTCATGGCCTTGTCATAGTATACAAGGCCAGTCAAGACAAACGACGAACGACGAACGACGAATGAAGAGCGCGCTCTTCATTCGTCGTTCGTCGTTCGTAGTTCAAACGATGATGTCCGCCACCGACTCATACACCCGCGTCGGCTGGAAGGGGAAGCGGCCGATGTCCTCGCGGTGGGTGACGCCGGTCAGGACGAGGATCGTCTCCATGCCCGCCTCCACGCCGCCCTTGATGTCGGTGGCCATCGTGTCGCCGACCATGATCGTGTCTTCGGAGTGTACGTCGATGTAGTTGAGCGCCGTGCGCATCATCAGCGGGTTGGGCTTGCCGACGAAGTAGGGGGCCACGCCGCTGGCCTTCTCGATGAAGGCGGCCATTGCGCCGCAGGCGGGCACAACGCCGCCGTCGCCGGGGCCGCTGGGGTCGGGGTTGGTGGCCATGAAGTGCGCCCCGGCCGAGACGAGGCGGATGGCCTTGGTCAACTGCTCCAGGTCGAAGCTGCCCTCGCCCAGCACCACGTAGTCGGGGTTCAGGTCGGTGATGACGTAGCCGATGCTGTGGATGGCCGAGGTCAGCCCGCTTTCGCCCAACACAAAGGCCGTGCCCTCGCTCTTCTGGCTCTTCAGGAATTGGGCCGTGGCCATGGCCGAGCTGAAGATGCGTTCCGACGGCACTTGCAGCCCCATCGTGCCCAGCCGGTAGGCTAGGTCGGCCGGGGTATAGCGCGGGTTGTTGGTCAGCACCAGGAACTCGGCCTGCCGGTCGAGTAGCTGCTGAATGAAGCCGTCCGCGCCGGGCACAACCGTGCGGCCGCGGACGAGGACGCCGTCCATGTCGATCAGGTAGTTCTTGGGAGCTGTCATGATGTCATTGAGTCCGCCACGGCCGTGGTAGAGCGTCGGCCCAGCGTTGAGCTTCCGGCGCCACTTCTCTCGATATTGAGATTGCCGGGGAAGCGATAGCCAACAGCAACGGCTGATTGTTGTATCCTCCCTGGCGTTATGGTAAGATAGCCGCAACAGAAGAGGGGATGTCGCCTAAGAAGCGGAACCGGGACACGCGGCCGACGCCGGCGAGAAGTGCGCGGAAAGCCGGGCGCGCCGGACAGACCGAGTGAACGGGTTCGACAAATCCAATCCACAGGATAGAAGCAGGTAGGTGACAAAAATGGACATTATCAATCGACGCCCCGGCTTGGCGGCACTCGTAGCCTTCATCGCAGGGCTGATCATCGGCCTCGTGGTGCTGGGCTGGGGGCTGTTCCCGGTGCAGTACACGGGCAGCGATCCGTCAGGTCTGGTCGAGAATTATCAGGCGATCTTCATCCGCAACGCGGCCGAAGTCTACTCGTGGGACACCAACCAGGAGAAGTTACGCCTGGCCCTGAGTGGTTGGGGAGGCGACGCGCTGGCCTGCGAACTGGCGCAAACCTCAGCTGATCCCGGCGATCAAGCGCGCCTGGTAGCTGCGGCGACTATCGTCAACGGCCAGGGATGCACCGGGCTGGCCGCGGCGGGCGGCACCGCCGTGCCCGGCGTGGCCGCAACGGCCATCACCGGCCAGGATACAGCCGCGGCTGACGACGGCGGGTCGAACCTGCTGCCGCTCCTGCTGCTAGGGCTGCTGCTCTTCTTGCTGCTGCTGGCCATTCTCTACGTCTGGAACCGGCGGCGGGCGCTGCTGGAGGGCGAGGAGGCCGGCGAAGCGGAGTACGGCCAACCGGCCCCGGTTGCCAAGTCCGCGGCGCGGCCCAGCACGGCGCGTTCCGGCGCGGCGGCGAGCGCGGCGGCGGCGGCCCCGGCCACCGTGGCCCTGTCCGCCGAGCCGATGGCCGTGCCCATCGCCCGCTTCCGCACGGCCTTCACCCGCGGCCACGACACCTATGACGACGCCTTCAGCATCGAGAACGCCAACGGCGACTTCCTGGGCGAGTGCGGCGTCGGCATCTCCGAGACCATTGGCGCGACCGCGCCCAAGAACGTGACCGCCTTCGAGGTGTGGCTGTTCGACAAGAACGACATCCGCACCATCACCAAGGTGATCATGAGCGACCACGCCTTCTTCGACGACGCGCTGAAGGCCAAGCTGGCCCCCAAGGGGGAGCCGGTGCTGGCCCGCGAGAATGAGACCATCGTCCTGGAGACGGCAACGCTGATCATCAACGCCGAGATCACCGAGATGGACTACGGCGCGGCGGCCGAACTGCCCGACGCCAGCTACTTCGAGCGCTTCACCATTGAACTGTCGGCCTGGGCCAAGGAAGGCGAGGCGGCGGCGGCGAAGCCGGGCGAGGGCGAGGATTTGCTGAGGTACTAGCAGAGAAGAGAACCAGTACAGGATTTCACAGATTCAAGAGTTGAATCTGTGAAATCTGTGTAATCTGTGGTTCCTTTTCTGATTGTTTAGGCCCGCATATACGGGTCGTACAACTTCTGCCACTCATCGAGCGCATAGCGGTCGGTCATGCCGGCGATGTAGTCGGCGATGACGCGGGCGCGCGAGGCGTTCTCGTCCAGTTGCAGCCGCGTCTCGCGCGGCAGCATGTCCGGCTCCTTCATGTAGGCCGCGAACAGTTCGGCGATGAAGCGCTCGGCCTTCGTCTGCATCCGCACCAGCCGGTAGTGGCGATACATACGGGCGAAGAGGAAGCTCTTCAGCGCCCGCACCTTCTCGCCGAACGCCGGTGAGTAGGCGACCACGTTCGTCGGGTGGCGCTGGAGCTTCTCCGGCGAGTCGATGGCCGCGGCCTCGAGCGTGGCGGCCGTCTGGTTCATCACGTCGGTGACGGAGCGGCCGATAAGTTCGCGGACGATCTCGTGGCGGTGGAGCGAGGAGAACGACGCGCCCGGCTGCCAGCCGGCGCTGTCGCACAGTTCACGCCAGATGGCCAACTCATCCAGGTCTTCCAGCGTGAACAGCCCGGCGCGCAGGCCGTCGTCCAGGTCGTGGGCGTCGTAGGCGATCTCGTCGGCCAGGTTGGCGATCTGGGCTTCCAGCGAGGCGCGCTTCTCCGGCTCATAGGCCGCGGCCTCGCTGACGTCGTAGTCGGTCTCGTGCTTCAGCATCCCCTCGCGCGTCTCGTAGGTCAGGTTCAGGCCGGGGAAGTCGGGGTAGCGCCGCTCCAGCTCGGTGACGATGCGGTAGCTCTGGGTGTTGTGGTTGAAGCCGCCGTGGTCGGCCATGAGGGCGTTGAGCGAGTGCTCGCCGGCGTGGCCGAACGGGGCGTGGCCCAGGTCGTGGGCCAGGCAGATGGCTTCGGCCAGGTCTTCGTTGCCGCCCAGGCCGCGGGCCAGCGAGCGGCCGAGTTGGGCCACTTCAATGGTGTGGGTCAGCCGGGTGCGGTAGTGGTCGCCTTCGTAGAAGACGAAGACCTGCGTCTTGTACATCAGGCGGCGGAAGGCGGTGGTGTGGATGATGCGGTCGCGGTCGCGGGTGAAGGCGGTGCGCGTGGCCGACTCCGGCTCCGGGTACTGCCGGCCGCGCGAGGCGGCGCTGCGCAGCCCATAGGGGGCCAGGCTCATGGATTCGATCTCTTCCAACTGCTGTCGCAGGCGTCTCATGGGGAATAACTCCTAAGAGCGAGACAAATCGGCATGGATCGGAGCGAGGTAGTTGCCGCCGGACAGCACGGAGTGTAACATAATCTCAGGCGTATCGCTATCGACCGCGAGGACAGAATGACGACGACGACCAAGCGTTCCGGCGCGATCAATTGGCCCGTCCTGATTATTATAGCCATCTTTGCCGGCCTGGCGGCCGTGGGGCTGTTCCTGGGTATTCCCTACCTGCAAGGACGGCCGGAGTTTCCGCGCGGCAAGTTCCCGCTGCTGATCGAAGGCAATCAGATCATGGTCGAGATGGACCCCAACAAGGAGGTCGCGCTGATTCTGCTGCCGGGCGAGTCGGAGTTGGGCACGGGGGGACAGATCATTACCCAGTTCGCGACGAGCACGCCGGCCATCATCGCCACCGCCGCACCGCCGGTCACGGTCGCGCCAACGGCGGTCATCCCCACCGCCCCGCCGCCGACGGCCACGGCGCAACCGCTGGCGGCCTGCATCATCTTCACCAACCACACCGTTCAGGCCGGGCAGACGCTGTTCAGCATCTCGCGCCAGTACGTCACGTCCATCGCCCTGATGGCCCGGCACGGCATCTCGTCCACGTCGCTGACGCCGGGGGCGGTGTTGCGCGTGCCGGTGGGCGATCCGTCGTGCTGTCGCAACGGCTGGCGGCCGTACGTGGTCGAGTCGGGGGAGTCGTGGTTCGGCATCGCCCAGCAGTGCGGCATCACCCTGGACACGCTGCTACAGGGCAACGGGGCCACGTCGAGCACGACGCTCTTCATGACCCAGGTCATCTGCGTGCCGTAGTCTAAGAGGACAGCAGCCCCAGCACCACCAGCACGGCCATGACCAGGACGATGATGTTGAGCCACAGCAGCAGGGCGATGATGATCCGTTGGGCGTCGGTGAAGTCCCACTTGCCGCGTGGGGCGGTATACACAACAACTTCGTCCGTTTCCTCGATCATGGTGCGTCTCTCCCGGCGTTTTTACTTGACATAGTGTAGCGCGTGGCCAGCGGCCCGTCAACGAGGGCGCAGGGTCACGTCGCCGGCGGCGATGGTGTGCAACTGGCCGGCGGCGTCGCGCACCAGCAGACGACCGTACTCATCGGTCGCCTCGGCCACGCCCAGCAGCGGCGCGGCTGGCCCAGCGGCCGTCACCGTCACCGCCTGCCCCAGCGTCAGCAGCCGCGCCGACCAGGCCGCGGCCGGCGACAGCCCGGCGTTGGCGGCTTCATAGTGCGCCTCCAGCCGCGCCAGCAGTTCGGCCAGCAGCGCCCGCCGCGCCACCGGCTGCCCGCCCGCAGCCAGCAAACTCGTGGCCGGCGTGGCGAACGGGAGCAGGGCGCCGGCGGGAACGTTGACGTTGAGGCCGATGCCCAGAATGGCCGTCGCCAGCCGGTCGCCCTCCAGCGCCGCGTCGAGCAGCAACCCGCCCGCCTTGCGCCACTCCCCGTCCTGCTCAAGCAGCACGTCGTTGGGCCACTTCAGCCGCGCCGGCACGCCGGCGACGGCCTCAATGGCCTCGGCCGCGGCCAGCCCGGCCAGCATCGTCAGCCACGCGCCGCGCTCGGCCGGCCAGCCGGCGGGCCGCAGCAGCACAGACAGGAGCAGCGACGTGCCCGGCGGCGCGTCCCAGCGGCGGTCGAGCCGGCCGCGCCCGGCCGACTGGTAATCGGCCAGCAGCACCGCCCCGTGGGGCGCGCCCTCGGCCGCCCACTGCTTCATCCGCTCGTTGGTCGAGTCGAGTTCGGCGGCGTAGCGGTAGGCGCGGCCGAGCCACTGCGTTGTCAGCGTCGCGCCGACGATGGCCTGGTTCATTTCCGGTTCCTCGATCATGGGTTGATTGTAGCAGGATAAGAATGGAACGCGGATTTCACGGATAAGAAGGGGGGCGGGGGGGGGGGGGGGGGGGGGGGGGGGGGGGGGGGGGGGGGGGGCCGGGGGGGGGCGGGGGCCGGTGGGGGGGGAGCGGCCGCGCGGAGGGGGAGCGGGGGGGGGGGGGGGGGGGGGGGGGGGGGGGGGGGGGGGGGGAGGGGGGGAGGGAGGGGGGGGGGGGGGGGGGGGGGGGGGGGGGGGGGGGGGGGGGGGGGGGGGGGGGGGGGGGGGGCGCGCGGGGGGGGGGGGGGGGGGGGGGGGGGGGGGGGGGGGGGGGGGGGGGGGGGGGGGGGGGGGGGGGGGGGGGGGAGGGGGGGGGGGGGGGGGGGGGGGGGGGGGGGGGGGGGGGGGGGGGGGGGGGGGGGGGGGGGGGGGGGGGGGGGGGGGGGGGGGGGGGGGGGGGGGGGGGGGGGGGGGGGGGGGGGGGGGGGGGGAGGGGGGGGGGGCGGCGGGGGGGGGGGGGCCCCCCCCCGGGGGGGGGGGGCGGGGGGGGGGGGGGGGGGGGGGGGGGGGGGGGGGGGGGGGGGGGGGGGGGGGGGGGGGGGGGGGGGGGGCCGGGGGGGGGGGGGGGGGGGGGGGGGGGGGGGGGGGGGGGGGGGGGGGGGGGGGGGGGGGGGGGGGGGGGGGGGGGGGGGGGGGGGGGGGGGGGGGGGGGGGGGGGGGGGGGGGGGGGGGGGGGGGGGGGGGGGGGGGGGGGGGGGGGGGGGGGGGGGGGGGGGGGGGGGGGGGGGGGGGGGGGGGGGGGGGGGGGGGGGGGGGGGGGGGGGGGGGGGGGGGGGGGGGGGGGGGGGGGGGGGGGGGGGGGGGGGGGGGGGGGGGGGGGGGGGGGGGGGGGGGGGGGGGGGGGGGGGGGGGGGGGGGGGGGGGGGGGGGGGGGGGGGGGGGGGGGGGGGGGGGGGGGGGGGGGGGGGGGGGGGGGGGGGGGGGGGGGGGGGGGGGGGGGGGGGGGGGGGGGGGGGGGGGGGGGGGGGGGGGGGGGGGGGGGGGGGGGGGGGGGGGGGGGGGGGGGGGGGGGGGGGGGGGGGGGGGGGGGGGGGGGGGGGGGGGGGGGGGGGGGGGGGGGGGGGGGGGGGGGGGGGGGGGGGGGGGGGGGGGGGGGGGGGGGGGGGGGGGGGGGGGGGGGGGGGGGGGGGGGGGGGGGGGGGGGGGGGGGGGGGGGGGGGGGGGGGGGGGGGGGGGGGGGGGGGGGGGGGGGGGGGGGGGGGGGGGGGGGGGGGGGGAAGAAACCACAGATTACGCAGATTGCACAGATTCAAGAAGAAATCTGTGTAATCTGTGGTTTCTTCATTAACCTGTTGTGAAAGGTTTCACAGGTTATAATCCAGTCATGCTCGCCAAAGTACTCAGCGCTGCCATCGTCGGGCTGGAAGCGGAACTCGTCTCCGTCGAAGTGGATATCGTCAACGGTTCGCCCTACTTCGCGCTGGTCGGCCTGCCCGACGCCGCCGTGCGCGAGAGCCGCGACCGGGTCTATGCCGCTGTGAAGAACAGCGGCCTCAACTTTCCCCTCCACCGCATCACCGTCAACCTGGCCCCGGCCGATTTGCGCAAGGAAGGCCCGGCCTACGACCTGCCCATCGCCGTGGGGATGCTGGCGGCTACGTCACAGGTGTGGCACAACCAGCTCGACGACTCGCTCTTCTTCGGCGAACTGTCGCTCGACGGCTCGGCCCGCCACACCAAGGGCGTGCTGCCGCTGGCGGCGATGGCCCGCGAGAAGGGGCTGAAGCGCGTCTTCGTGCCCGCGCCCGACGCAGCCGAGGCGGCGCTGATGCCCGACATCGAGGTCATCCCGGTGCGCAACCTGGGCGAACTGGTCGGCCATCTGACCGGGCTGGGCGTCATCCCGCCGCTGACCATCGACCTGAGCACCGCCTTCGACGCCGAAGTGCCCTACACCACCGACTTCGCCGACGTGGCCGGGCAGGAGCACGTCAAGCGGGCGATGGAGATCGCCGCCGCCGGGGGGCACAATGCCCTCATGACCGGCCCGCCGGGCAGCGGCAAGACGCTCATCGCCCGCGCCTTGCCCAGCATCCTACCGCGCATGGGCGTCGACGAGGCGCTGGAAGTGACCAAGATCTACAGCGTGGCCGGGATGCTGCCGGCCGAGACGCCGCTCGTCCGCGCCCGCCCCTTCCGCTCGCCCCACCACACCATCAGCTACGCCGGGCTGGTCGGCGGCGGGCAGTGGCCGCGGCCGGGCGAAATCTCCCTGGCCCATCGCGGCGTGCTGTTCCTGGACGAGTTGCCGGAGTTCGGCGAACGGCTGATCGAAGTCCTGCGCCAGCCATTGGAGGGTATGCCGCGCGAGGTGAGCATCAGCCGGGCCACGGGCAGCGTCACCTACCCGGCCAACTTCATGCTCATCGCCGCCCAGAACCCGTGCCCCTGCGGCTACTACGGCGACCCGACGCGGGCCTGCTCCTGCTCCAACAGCATGATCACCCGCTACCAGAAGCGGGTCAGCGGGCCGCTGATGGACCGCATCGATCTGCACGTGGACGTGCCGCGGGTGGAGTACGAGAAGCTGTCGTCGGCCCACCGCGGCGAGCCTTCGGCGGCCGTGCGCGAACGCGTCGAGGCCGCCCGCGCCCGGCAGGCGGCGCGCTTCGTCGGGACGACGTTCTATAGCAACGCCGACATGGGGCCGGGCGAAGTGCGGACGTTCTGCGAACTGGACGACGTCGGCCGCCGCCTCATGAAGAGCGCCATGGCCCAGATGAACCTGAGCGCGCGCGGCTTCCACCGCGTGCTGAAGGTCGGCCGCACCATCGCCGACCTGGCCGGCTGCGAGATGATCGGCGCGGCGCATTTGGCGGAGGCGTTGCAGTATCGGGCTAGGGGGCAGTAGGCGGTGAGATACGACAATGAAAATTGATGAAATCAAGCTGCTGTATGATTTCAATGACTGGGCCGATGCCCGTATCCTGGAAGCCTGCGCCAGGGTGAGTCCAGAGCAGTACGCCGCTCCAACCCCCTTCGGAACCGGGCGCGGCGGGCTGCGTGAAACGATGGTCCACATATTGGACAACATCTGGCAACAGCGGATCACGCTCCAGGGCTATTACCAGGAACCTCTAGCCGACGAGGCGGCCTATGACGCGACCGAGCTTCACGAAGACGCTTTGCCGACGTTAGCCGCGTTGCAAGCGCGCTGGCTGACGGAACAACGGGAAATGCGGGCTTACATCGCCACATTAACCGAGGCAACGCTGAACAGCACGATGCGCTATGTCATCCCCGGTGCGGTGCGCGAGCTTCCCGTGTGGCTCATCCTGCTGGATGTCATCATCCATGCCACGCAGCATCGCAGCGAGGCGGCCGCGCTATTAACCAGCTACGGCCAGTCGCCGGGCGACTATGACATGATTATGTTCCTGAATGAGCGCGCTTCAGGAAAATCCTAAGCATAACTAACCGCTCGCCGGGTCCGGCGGGCGGTTTCTGTTCTCGCCTCGCGTCTCTCTCAACCATAGCCAAGGATTAGCAGGGCAGAGTCCGGGATATGGTATAATTGGACTATGGCTGAATACGTCACGGTATCCATTCCCGAAGCGTTGGTACATCGGGCCAGGATGTTGGCGCGGGTTCGCCGCCAGCCGGTTGATGCTTTGATTGCCGAACTGCTCGATGAGGCGCTTCCGCTAGCGGAGGCGGCCATTTCCACAGAGGCGGAGGACGCTGCCGTGACCCGCGAGATGGAAGCCTACGTGGCGCTCCACACGTCGTTGAAAGCGGATTACTTCGGCCAACACGTCGCCATCCTGGATGGCCAACTGGTCGACCACGACGCCGACCCAGCCGCTCTCTATCAGCGTATTGCCGCGCGGTATGGGGATCGCTTCGTGTGGATGACGGCCGTGGAAGAGGAAGCGTTGACGATGTTGGTGTTTCGGTAGTGATAGAGTTGGTTCAGAGGAAGGCCGGACAGAAGCATGAGTGAATACTCAGAACTAGAAGCGTGTACCCCGGTTGACTTAGATACCGGCGTTTTCAATGAGGCCGCAACTCTTCCATTCGGTCTTAGCCTTGGTCACATCACCTCGGCGATGGCCGATTTTCTCGCCTTCCTCGGCTTCATCAATAGCCAACTCTATACAAAGCAGATGCAACGACTTGAATCCATGCTGATGCCCGCCAATTTCAGCAGTATTGTTGGCGAGTTTATGACGGCGCAAATTCCGAAGTATGCCCAAAGTCTGGTCAAAAACCGTTATCACAATGGACATCCCGATCTAATTCCATCGGGAGTGTTTCCGAATGACGCTGTCCGGCACACGTCAGTGGGCATTGAGATCAAAGCGTCGCGATACTCAAAGGGATGGCAAGGACATAACCCTGAAGATGCCTGGCTAATGGTCTTTGTGTTTGATAGCAACCGCCCTGTAGATTTGGAACCAAAACCGTTTCGCTTCTTGAGGGTATTAGGCGCTCAACTGACGAAGGATGATTGGCTCTTTTCTGGACGCTCGGAAGGCAGTAGGCGAACCATCACGGCCAGCGTGACAGACTCAGGCTATCAGAAAATGATCGCCAATTGGATTTACCAGGCTTCAAGCCTACGTCAAATCGAGTAAAGCTAGTTGCTCAGGTTGAGCCTCTGTGGCTAGATTTGCCAGTTTGGGAATGACCCGCTTACTCATTTCGTAATACTCAACGAAGCGTTCTACGCCAACGCTTTGAATGCCTTGCGCCTCGGCTGCGGCGATGGTAGAGCCTGATCCCATGAATGGATCGAGTACCATACCGCTTCCAAGAGGAAGCGCCGCGCGCACTACCTGCCGTAGAAAAGATTGTGGTTTGAGGCTGGGATGATTGGCGAGCTCCCGCTCATGCCTGGGCGTCCTTTCGCTGACGATGACATCAGAGAACGGCTGCTCGGCGCTAATCCTTCTTAACCCGCCGGTTCCATAGGTGCGCAGACAGTCGCTAACTTTCATTCCATCGGGTATTGGTTTTCTAAAAATCCCCCACGGCTCATAACTGCTACGCGGCAACGTGGAAACCCCAGGAAATTCATCCTCAGCATTCTTGGGGCGGTCGCCGCCGCGAAATGTCCGTACTAACCGGATAAGTTCGCCGCGAAACTCCAAGCCGCTTTCAATCAACGCCGAGAAGACTAACTGTGATAGGAAAGCGTTGCTGGCAACGAAGACGTGTCCCCCCGGCAACAGGACACGACCGGCTAACTTGCCCCACTCATAGAAGAAGCGGCGTAGTGTGGCCCGCTCTTTCTGATTAAGCGCCGTAAATCTTGGCAGAGGGGCGCGATTACTGCCATCAAACGAGGGCGGAATTCGCCAGATGCCGCCATTACCATTGGTTCGCTTTTCTATCTGGTCGAAGTCATATTCTTTTACGCCATATGGTGGGTCGGTAACGATTGCATGAAAGCTGTCAGCAGAGATGCGCCCCAGCCATTCAAAACAATCCGCATGGACGATCAACGAGTGTGCCAGTTCGTCGGCTCGATAATCAAGCTTAAAAGCAGCAGGGCCGGTCATGGCTGCACCTATTCCTCGATTGACTCTCCAAAGGTATAGCTGGGGCTTAGTTCTCTGACCACTTTTTCCAGCTTGTGTCTTTCTGTTTCATCGCCAGAAAGCAGGCTTTCAAAGTCTGCTATACTCAGCAGAATAGCCTGAGAGGTGTTTCGACGGCGAATGATGTATCGAGTACCGTTCTGGACTACATCATCGAGGACTCTTCCGAAGTTATTTTGTGCCTCTGTTGAGGCAACGAGACGTGTCTTCATATAACGTCCAAATTGGTCCAATTAGCTAATATAGCCATTATGGTAGTTTGGATAAAATGCTTTGTCAAGATGCAATCTGACAGTAAAGTAACCAAAGAAGGTTTTACTATCCTATGCCCTGGCAAATCCGCAAAGACCCCCTAGACAGTCCCGCCGTCCTCGCCCTCCTCCGCGAGCACCTGGCGACCCTGGCCCCCACCGCCCCGGCCGAGAGCCGCCACGCCCTTGACCTCGATGGGCTGCGCGCGCCGGACGTGACCTTCTGGAGCATTTGGGACGGCCCGGCGTTGGCCGGCTTCGGCGCGTTGAAAGAGCTATCGCCCGACCACGGCGAGGTCAAGTCAATGCGCACCGCCCAGGCTTACATGCGCCAGGGCGTCGCCTCGGCCATTCTCCGCCACATCATCGCCGAAGCCCGACGGCGGGGCTATACGCGCCTTAGTCTGGAGACTGGCTCAATGGATTTCTTCGCACCGGCGCACCAACTATATCGGTCGTTCGGGTTCACCACCTGCGAGCCGTTTGGCGCTTACAAGCCTGACCCCAACAGCACCTTCATGACGTTGGTCCTGTAAAATCCAGGCGCGATTTGGGAGTAGTTGTGTTCCAACCAAGTTGTCATATAATACGTGTATTACACGTGTAGTTGGACGGGTTACATCATGTTAAAGAAGCTGACTATCACTATCGACGAAGAAGTCTACGACGGACTCTACGCCACCGTCGGCCCACGCCACATCAGTCGTTTCATCGAAGACCTAGTTCGGCCGCATGTCACTGCGTTCGATCTGGCGGCGGCCTATAAGGAGATGGCCGAGGACGAAGCGCGAGAGGCCGAGGCGCTGGAGTGGGTCGAGGCCACAGTAGGAGATACGGGCGATGCGACGTGGTGAAGTGTGGTGGGTGAACTTCGATCCCTCTATTGGCGGAGAGATTAGGAAACGTCGTCCCGCAGTCATCGTCAGCAACGATGCCTCAAACGCCAATTTGAATCGGCTGCAAGTCATACCACTTACGTCCAATGTGGAGCGCGTCTATCCAAGCGAGGCGCTGGTCACGCTAAATGGCAGACAGGGTAAAGCGATGGCCGATCAGTTGACGACCGTCAGCAAAGCGCTCTTAGGCGATAAGCTGGGCGAGCTGGCGTTCGATGACCGGCAAAGAATAGAGCACTCCATTCGCATTCAATTGGGACTGGTGGAGCCGATATGACCCAACCGCCTCCGAACTCCATCCAACCAGATACCCTCGCCGATTGGCGCGCCTGGCTCCAATCCAACCACACCCGCCCCGACGGCATCTGGCTCATCACCTATCGCCGCGCCACGGGCAAGGCCACTTTCACTTATGAGCAGGCCGTCGAAGAGGCGCTGTGCTTCGGCTGGATCGACGGCCACACCAAGACGCTGGACGAGGAGCGGGGCATGCAATGGTTCGCGCCGCGACGGGCCGGGTCGGTCTGGGCCAGGTCCAACAAGGAGCGCGTCGCCCGGCTCATCGCCGACGGCCGCATGACCCCCGCCGGGCAGGCCAGGATCGACGCCGCCCAGGCCGATGGCACGTGGGCGCTATGGGATCATGTCGACAGCCTGGCAGTGCCCGACGATCTGGCCGCCGCCCTCGCTACCTACCCCGCCGCCCGCGCCCACTTCGACGCCTTCCCCCGCTCGGCCCGCCACGCCATCCTGGGCTGGATCGCCACGGCCAAGCGGCCGGAGACCCGCGCCAAACGCATCGCCGAGACGGCGCGGCTGGCCCAGGACAACGTGCGCGCCAACCAGCCGCGGCGGTAAGGCTTACCCCTACGGATACATCGCCTCAATCTCGGCCGCGTACTTCTCAACCACGGCGCGGCGCTTGATCTTCAGCGATGGCGTCAACTCGCCCGTCTCCTGCGCAAAGGGGGCCGGCAGGAGCGTGAAGGCTTTCACCTGCTCGTAGGGGGCCAACTCCTGCGATAGCTCGTCCACTCGCGCCTGATATAGCGCGTGGGCGGCTGGGGTCTTCACCAACTCCGCCCGCGTCCGATAGGCGATGCCATGCGATTGGGCGTGCGCCTCCAGCGCCTCATAGTTGGGCACAATCAGGGCGCTGATGTACTTGCGCCGGTCGCCGATGGTGATGAACTGCTCGATCAGGTGATCCTGGGCGTAGACCGTCTCGATCTTCTGCGGGGCGACGTTCTTGCCGCCGGAGGTGATGATCAGGTCTTTGATGCGGTCGGTGATGCGCAGGAAGCCGTCGGCGTCGAACTCGCCCACGTCGCCGGTGTGGAACCAGCCGTCGCGAAACGCCTCGGCCGTCGCCTCCGGCTTGCGGTAGTACCCCTGGGTCAGGCTGGGGCTTTTGACCAAAACCTCGCCATTGGTGGCGATCTTCACCTCGCAGTCGGGAATCGGCTTGCCGACCGTGCCGAAGCGAAAGGTAGTGGGCGTGTTGCAAGTGACCATCGGTGAGGTTTCCGTCAGGCCATACCCCTCGCACACCAGCAGCCCGGCGGCGAAGAAGAACTCCTCGATGGCCTGGGCCAGCGGCGCGCCGCCGGCTGAGAAGAAGTTCTTCGGCCCGCCGACCACCGCCCGCACCTTGCGCAACACCAGCCGGTCGGCCACTTTGTGTTGCAGGCTGAGCAGCGCCCCGGCCGAACCACGCTCCTTCAGCGCGTACTGGTAGCGGCTGCCCACGCCGACCGACCAGTGGAACAGCTTCTCCTTCAGGCCCGATCCCTGGCTCAGGCCATACATGGCCGCGGCGTAGATCTTCTCGTACAGCCGCGGCACGCTGACCATCACCGTCGGCCGCACCTCGCCCATCGTGGCGATGATCTCCTTGGGGTTGGCCAGGTAGTAGTTCTGCGCCCCGCTCTTGAAGACGAAGAACGACCAGGCCCGTTCATAGACGTGGCTCAGCGGCAAGACGCACAGCGAACGGTCGGCCGGGCCGACGTGGAACTGGCCGTCCAGCGCCTTGAACTGGTGGAAGAGGTTGGCGTGGGTCAGCATGACCCCCTTCGGCTCGCCGGTCGTGCCGCTGGTGTAGATGATCGTCGCCAGATCGCCGGAATCGGCCGCCGCCAGCCGGGCGTCGATCTCGGCGTCGGCCGCGTCCGCGCCCGACTTCAGGAAGCCGCTGAAGTGACACGACGCCGCGCCGTCGATAGCCGTATCGTCATCGAAGGCGACGATGCAGCGGATGGGGGTCGGCCCGGCGGCGATGGCCCGTGCCTTGTCGTAGTTGGCCTGTCCGCCGGTGAAGATGATCGCCACCGCCGTCTCGTCAACGATGTAGGCCGCCTGTGGCCGGGTGTTGGTGGCGTAGATGGGCACAGTGACGCCGCCGACGGCCAGCACGGCGAAATCGACCAGCGACCACTCCGGCCGATTCTCGGCGAAGATGCCGACCCGGTCGCCGGGCTGCACGCCCTGGGCCAGCAGCGCGCGGGCAATGCGGCGAATGCTGTCGCCCATTTCGCGGTAGGTGGTGGGTTGCCATTGGCCGTCAATCCGGGCGCGCATGGCGACTTCGCCGGCATAGACCCGCGCGCTGTGGAAGGCCATGACGGCCAGGTGTTGCTTGTTCATGGGTGCTCCGCCCACAAGAGGATAGCGCCTACTATCCCCCCAATCCGGGGAATTCGCCAGTGATTGCCGAGTATACTCAGGGAAACACCAACGCATTGACACCACCCCTACGCTCCTTTACCATATACTCCATCTCAGCCACTGCCGCCCACACCGCCCCCGCAGGAGTAACTATAAATATGGAGATTGCACCGGGTGTCTATGACGTCGCTCCCCCCAAAAGGGGCTATCTCAAAGCGGGGTTCAGTAAAGCGGTCATCGTCGACGACGGCGACGGGTTGATCGTCATCGACACGCTCTATGATGCCGATGCCGGCGATATCCTTGACGAAATTAAGCGCATCGGCAAGACGCCGGCTGATATCAAGCATATCGTCCTCACCCATGCCCACCGCGGTCACCTGGGCGGGCTGGCCACGCTGAAGCGCCTGAGCGGCGCGCCAACCTACGCCCACCCCTGGGAGGCGGACATCATTTCCGGGGATCGTGGCCGCCAGGAGCCGAGCTTCTTTGTTTTAACCCCCATTCAAACCTATCCGATCATCTTCTTCGGCCGGCTAACGGCGGCCTTCACCAAGCATGAACCGCTCGCCGTCGATCACATGATTGGCGACGGGGATAAGATCGGCCCCTTGCAGGTCGTGCATACGCCTGGACACACGCCCGGACACCTGGTTTTATACTGGCCGGAGCGACGCGTACTCATTACCGGCGACGCTTTCGTCACCTGGCCGATGCACTGCTATGGCTGGCCTAATTCGATGTTGAACCACAAACAATCGTGGGAGTCGCTCATTAAAATGGCCGAGTTAGATGCCGAAGTCCTCTCTCCGGGTCATGGCGACTCCATCAGGCAAAATGGCGCGGCTGTCCTGCGTAATATGGTGGCGAGGGGAAAGAGGTAGTATGGCGCGAATCAAGGAGTACTGGCTGCAACTGGAGAACCACCCCTGGGACGCCGCGCCGTGGGGGGCCAACCGGCTGACCGGCCGGCCGCTGGCCCAACGCCCCGACGGACTCTACCGCCCCACGACCCGCGACGTGCTGGTTATCCGCCGCACCGCCGCCAACTGGGCCGCGCCCGACGACCGCCCGCTCAACCCGTGGGACCTGACCGAACCCGAGAGTGCTCAGGGCACGATCCCCGGCGCGACGCTGGTAGCCAAGGTGGCCGACGAGATCGTCGTCCACTTTCGCAACATGGACGAGCGCAGCGGCGTGGCCGACGCCGGCCGCGTCCACAGCCTGCACCCCCACGGCGTGCAGTCGGCCGCCGGCCACAACGGCGCGTTCCCCCTGGCCGCGCCCGACCCGGCGCAGGGCGGCCGGCGCGGCGACCGCATCGCCCCGGGCGAGTCGTTCACCTACCGCTGGAGCTGCCCCCACCGCGCCGCGGCCGGGGCGTGGCTCTACCACGACGGCGGGCCGGACGGCCTGGCCAACACCGCCGCCGGCGCGTTCGGCGTGCTCATCATCCAGGCCCCCGGCGAGCAGGAGCCGGACGCGCCGCCGCGCCCAGTGCGGCAAGCGGGCGACACCTTTGCCCGCTTCGCCGCCGTGCCGCCGCCGCCCAGGCGGGCCGACGCCGTTCTGGCCTTCCACGAATTGCCCGGCGTGGGGCTATGCCTCAACGGCCGGGCCGGGCTGGGCAACACGCCGGCCCTCGTCGTCGGCCACGAGACGCGCCTGACTGTCCGCTGCCTCAACGCCACCGCCGCGCCGCTGACCGTCACCATCGCCGGCCACCGCTGGGAGCACGGCAACGCCTACACCGACGTGGCGCTACTACCGCCCGGCGGCGGGGCCACGCTGTCGATCCTGGCCGGCTCGGCCGAGGGCGGCGGCGGGCCGGGCGAGTGGCTGGTCACCGGCCGGTCGGGCAACCTGTCGGTCAGCGGTTCGCTCGTCGCCACCGCCGGCGGCCTAGTAGAGTTATTGAGCGCATGAAGAAGCTCACGCAAAGGACGCTAAGGGAGCAAAGGACGCAAAGAAGAGTTCTTCTTGGCGCTCTTTGCTTCCTTGGCGTCCTTTGCGTGAGCTTCTTTCTACAAGGAGGCCACACCGATGACCCCATTCGTCCCCATCCCCCGCGGCCTGCGCCCGTGGGCCGCGGCCGGCGTACTGCTGGCGGCCACCTTCGCCGTGTGGATGTTCTTCTTCCCGCGCTTCATCCCTACCCATTTCGCCTGGGTGGTCGAGCCGCGGCTGGCCCAGGTCTTCATCGGCGCGGGCTACGTCTTCCGCACCTTCTTCTTCCTGCAATTCATCCTGGCCCGCAACTGGCTCCACGTACGCTGGACGCTGTGGGGCAATCTGGCCTTCACCGGCACGCTGCTGCTGGCCACGCTGTGGCACGCCGACGAGATGAACTGGCGCTTCCTGGTGGCCCATCTGTGGATCGTCTTCTACACCTTCGAGCCGATCACGATGATCTTCGCCGCGCCGTGGAGCGACGAGGCCCGCCACGCCCACCTGACCAGCGGCGGCCCCATCCTGCCCTGGTTCCGGCGCTTCATCCTGCTCTTCGTCGGCGTCATGTTCCTGATGGGCGCGCTGCTGATCATCAACCCGGAGTGGCTCGATCTGCGCTGGGCCTGGGATCTCAACGGCTTCGACGCGCGCATCATCGCCGCCTGGTTCATGGGCTGGGCGGTATGGGCCGGAACTATCGCCTTTGCCCACGACTGGGACGAGGTGCGGCTGGCCGGGGGGCTGGCCGTGCTGTGGGGCGTGTGCGTCTGCCTGACGCTGCTCATCTTTCGCGCCGAGTTCGACTTCGGCCGCGCGCCGACGAAGGGCTATGCCGGGATGGCGGTGCTGTTCACGCTGGGGTTCGCGTTCTTCGTCTGGCGGCAGGAGAAGCACCGAGCTTAACGCCAGACCAATCGCCGCTTTCGCTTGTGGTATAATGCGGCCATGCGCTCACCCTTCCCCGGCATGGACCCCTATCTGGAGCATCCGTCCCTGTGGCCGGATGTCCACAACCGGCTGATCGCGGCTCTCGCCGACGCTCTTTCGCCTCGCCTTGCCCCCAAGTACTACGTCCGCCTGGAGCGGCGCACCTACCTGCTCTCGCCCGATGACCTGACGTTCGTCGGCCGCCCCGACCTGGCCGTGCTGCCGTCCATAGTCCAGTGAATCAGGCCGCCAACGCGCGCTGCCCCTGGCTGCGGCCGGCGTGGTCGAGGTGGTACTGTCGATTCCCGACGAGGTGGGCGAGAACTATCTGGAAGTCCACGAAGTGACGACTGGCCGCGTCGTGACCGTCATGGAGCTTCTCTCCCCGGCCAACAAGCTCTATGCGAAGGGGCGCGAGGAGTATATCGAGAAACGACGCCACATCCTGAGCAGCCGCACCCACTTGGTCGAGATCGACCTCCTACGCGCCGGGGAGCCGATGCCGACGGAAGCGGGGCGCGTGGCGAGTGACTACCGCATCCTCGTCAGCCGGGCCAGGACACGGCCGCGCGCCCTGCTCTACCCGTTCAACCTGCGCGACGCCATTCCCACGTTCGACCTGCCCCTGCTGCCCGGCGACGAAGAGCCGCCGGTCGAACTGGGGACTATCTTCCACGCCCTCTACGAGCGCGCCCGCTATGACCTGAGCCTCGACTATAGCCAGCCGCCCGTCCCGCCCGTCCGCGACGAGGATGCCACCTGGGCCTGGGAGCGGGTCGAACAGAGAGAAGAGTAGAGAAACCACAGATTACGCAGATTGCACAGATTAACTCTTTAATCTGTGCAATCTGCGTAATCTGTGGTTTCCTTCTCTTCATGCCTACCGAAAAAGAGAAGATGCTGGCCGGCGAGTTGTACGTCGCCGCCGACCCCGAGCTGGTGGCCGAGCGCCGGCGCGCCCGCCAATTGACGTTGCGGCTGAACACGGCCGACCCGGCCGACGAGTCCGCCTACCGGGCCATCATGGCCGAGCTGCTGCCCAACGCCGATCCCACCATCTACTTCCAGCCGCCATTCTACTGCGACTACGGCTACAACATCTACGCCGGCGCGGGCGTCTACATGAACTTCAACTGCGTCGTGCTCGACGTGTGTCCGGTGCGCATCGGCGCGGGGACGATGTTCGGCCCGGCGGTGCAGATCTACACCGCCACCCACCCCATCGACGCCGCCGAGCGGGCCAAGGGGCCGGAGTACGCCAAGCCGATCACCATCGGCCGCGACTGCTGGATCGGCGGCGGGGCGATCATCCAGCCCGGCGTGACCATCGGCGACCGGGTCATCGTCGGCGCGGGGGCGGTGGTGACGAAGGACGTGGCCGACGACGCCATTGTCGTCGGCAACCCGGCGCGGCCGATTCGCTGACAGTCGTCCGGCGGACGGCGATGGGCAGCCCCTTCCTGCCTTAGATGATCATCGGCAGCAGCGGCGGCTCGGCCGGAGAGCGCCCCTCTAGCCAGCCAGGGCAACCCATCTGTTCTAACAGCGCCACCCCTTGTTGATAGAGCGCCAGGCGTTCGTCGTTATCGGTGGCGAGGGCCGACAGCGAGAAGAGACAGCCGGCCTCATCCAACGGCCGTCCGTGTTCACGCGCCAGCGCTAAGGCTTGCTGCAGGAGTTGGTCCTGTTCAGGCAGCGGCCGAAACAGGGCCAGGCAACGCGCCGTTACAATGTGGAGGTGGGGAAACGTCTCCCGCCAGGCGGCGTCATAGTTGTCCTGCGCCAGTTGGGCCGCCTGTTCTGTGTGGCCCAATCCACGTAGATAGAGAATGAGATCGACCGTGGTGATGATCGTGCCCTCCAGCCGCCCCTGCTGTTGGTAGAGGTTCAGGCCAAACTGGATGTCGTCCAGCGCCTCCTCATAACGGCCAAGGCCCAGCAGGGCATAGCCGCGATTGCCTCGGCCACGGCTCAATTCGGCCTCGTTGCCCAGTTCGGCGGCCAGGGCGATCATGCGATTGGTATAGTCGAGCGCCGCTTCCATGCGACCCAGGGCGATGTAGATTGTGCTCAGGTCGCCAAACTCGCTGACCAGTTGCGCCCGCGCGTTGACTTCCTCGGCCGCGCGGATGGCGGCGAGCTTATACGCCTCGGCCGGCCCATAGCGCGACATGCTGTAATAGACCGTCCCCAGATTGGCCTCGGCAAACGTGGCTTGCAACGGGTCATCCGCCTGACGGAAGAGGGCCGCCGCGCGCTGCAAGTCATTAGCCGCGGCCTCATACCGGCCGCTGACCCAGATAATCGTCGCCCGGCGCACGTAGGCATTGGCCAGGTCATGCGGGTCGATCCCGGCGACAGCCGACAGGCGGGGGATGAGCGCCTCACCCAGGGCCAGCGCCGCCGGCAGTTGCTTGAAAACGCGGTGCAGGTCCATCTGCTCCAGATCGAGCAACGCGGTGGCCAATGCCGCGCGCGCGGGCGGCATTGGCGACGGAGTACGCTCCATTGCGGCCCTCGTCTGGTGAATGAGCGTTTGCGCCTCTTCATAACGGGCCATGGCACGCAGAGCCGCGGCGGCCACGGCCCCGGCCACGCCCAGCGGCCAGGCGGCCCCGGCCGGCCGGGCCAGGTTCATGGCCTTCTGGGCTATGTCCAGCGCCGGGGCCAACTGGCCGGTGTTGAGCAGCAAGTCAGCGGTGTAGGCCAGATACTCCGCCTGCCGTCCTGGCTGGCCCGTCCCGGCCGCCTTGTCCGCCGCCCGCCGCAGGACGGCCAGCCAGGCCGCCCACTGCCCCCAGCGCACCGGCAGCGGGTGCAGGCGGTCGACCAGAGCCAGCCACGGCGCGACCAAATCGGGGCGGGCGGCGGTGGCGTTCAGCAGCGACAGGGTGGTGTCGAAGTGGGGGCGCAGGCGGTCGGGCGGCACGCCATCCAGCAGGACCACCGCCTGCCGCAACTGGGCGGCCAACCGTTCAGCGTAGAACTGCGACCAGCGGCGGCGCTCGTCGCTCCAGTTGAGAGCCGCGGCCCCGGTCAAGCGGCTCCCTCCTCGGCTATGTCGCCCCAGGCGGCCAGCACTTCCGTTTGCAGAAAGGTTGTGGTCAGGCGATGGAGGCGGTAGCGGGGCGCGTCGTCCGGCCCGGCCGTCTCCAGCAGCGAGTAGTCGCGCAGTTGGCCCAGCGCCTCGTCGAAGGCGTCGGGCGACAGGAAGCTCATGGCCCGCAGCCAGGCCACGTCCTCGCCATCGGGGGCCAGCGGCAGCAGGGAGAGCAGCAGTTGGCGCGCCGGGTCGCCCAGGGCCAGCCAGGCGCGCTGGTAGATGAAGGTGTAGAGGCGCTCCGGGGCGTGGCGGGCGCGACGCAGGTTCTCCAGCAGCGCCGGCAGCGGCCAGTGGGCCATCTGCGCCGCGACTAGCTTCAGGGCCAGCGGCGTCCCGCCGACGACCTCGTAAAGCGCGGCCATCTGCGCCGCCGGCAGCGCGCCGGGGCGACCGCGGCGGCGCAACTCCGACGCCACCAGCGCCCGGCTGTCCTCCGGCGAGAGAGGACGCACCGGGAAGCGAACCACGGCCGGGTAGTGGCTGAGCGTCTGGCGGCTGGTCAGCAGGAAGCGCGCCGGCCGGGCCAGCGGCAGCAGCGCCGGCAGCAGCAGGGCCACGTCGCTGACGCTCTCCAGATTGTCGATGACGATCAACTGGCGCGTGCTCTTCAGGAAGCCGGCCAGCCGGTCGAGCTTGTCGGCGGCGCTCAGCCCGGCCAACTCGGCGAAGCCCAACTGCGTCGCCAGCCGGGCGACGATGTCGGCCAGCGACGTAGCCGCGTCGGGCGCGGTCTCGATGGCCCCACGGTCGTTGAGCCACGTCTGGCGGGCGCTGACCCAGGCGATGCCGTCGTAGTCGCTGGTCTCGGCCAGGGCGAAGGCCACGGCGCGGGCCAGAGCCGTCTTGCCCATGCCGCCCAACCCCTCGATGCTGAGGAAGTCGGGGCCGTCGTCGCGGCGCAGGCGGTCGGCCACTTCGCGCTGCGCTGCGGCCAGGCCGAACAGGTGGGTGTACTCCGGCGGCGGCAGGTGGCGGCTGCGGCGGGCGTGGCGCAGGCGGTCGTGCTCGGCCATCTCCAGCCGTTGCAACCGGCCGACGAGACGCCGGACGCCGTTGTCGACGCGGCGGCGGAAGTTGCGCGCGTCCAGCGCGGCGGCGCGTGCCAGATCTTCGACGCTGGGCGCGACCGGGGCCAGAAAGCGGTGGTAGACGGCGCTCCACTCCTCCAGTTCGGCGTTGTGGCGGCCGAAGTCGCGGCCGATGGCGGCCAGCACGCCAACGCGGCTATCGGCGGCGGACGGCGCGATGGCTTCGGCGGCGCGCAGGCGGGCCAGTTCGGCGACGACCAGGGATTCGATCAGGTCATGCAGGCGGATGGCGCGCTCGGTGGGCGAGGCGGCCGCCGGCCCGCGCAGGATGTCCAGCGCCAACAGGCCGGGCGGCGGCGGCTCGGCCGCCCGCCAGGCGCGCAGCGCTTCGCTGAGTAGAGGCGCGGTTATGGCGTCAACGTCCACCGTTGGCAGACCTCCGGCTGAGGGTGTCCGATCTTGATCCGGTTACTGCCCGATTCCACTACAGCACGACAGCAGGGAAGCGTAGTATATAGCTAATTGTCATTGACGAAAATGAGGGGATCAGTCATGACCCACAATCGCTCCAGCAACCTGAGCGACCGCGAGCGCCAGGTGTTGCACTTGATCACCGAAGGCCACACCGACGCCGAGATCGCCGCGCAGTTGTATATCTCCGTCTTCACGGCGCAGAACCACGTCAAGAGCATCCTGCGCAAGCTGAACGCGCGGAACCGGACGCAGGCCAGCACCATCTATGGCAGAATGACGAATTCCAGCTATTGAGGGAGCGGATTAGTCACTCTATACTGCGGATGGAGCCGATCCCCAGCGATGCTGCCCGGGGTGTTCCGGTCGCGCAGCTTGAGGCGGTAGCCCTTGGAGGGAAACATGAGTGCTTTCGAATATCTGGTTGTGCCGTTCGTGGGCCAGCTAAAAAGTGGCGTCTTCTCCGTCGAGAACGCGCAAAACGTCACGGCCCAGCTACAGGCTGTCATCAACCAGTATGGCCAGCAGGGGTGGGAGTTCTACCGCATTGACAAGGTCAACGTCCAGATCAAGCCCGGCTGTCTGGCGGCGTTGTTTGGGGCCAGCGCGTCTTATATCACCTTTGATCAGATTATCTTTCGCCACTTGCGAACCTAGGGCGCTCTTCAGCGCGATCATGTTCGGCCGCAGCCATACCGTCGCGGCGAACTAGCCGTCTCGATTTCGATTCTCTTGGTATGCTTTCAGGAGTTAAACGTGCCCCGCGCTCGATGGCTACGGCTTCCTACACTTCTCTTGCCGCTGCTGCTAACGGCGTGTGTGTCTGAAGAGCAGGCTCTAGAAGCAGCCGGCCGAATCGAGACGATCCTGGTGTCAATCGAGCCGCAGTTGCGGGTCATAGGACAGGCCCTGCCGTTTGTTGTCGCTGCGTTGGGCATCATCACGCTGCTCTTTGCCCGGCGGGTCTTCTTCCGGCTCCATACGGCGGCCATCGTCGGCGTGCTCGCCGCCATCTTCCTTGGCATCGCCGGAGCCGTCATTGGGGGCATCTCCGCCTACGCCAGCATCTATGCCGTCAACAACTACTTTGACCGGCTCATCGGCAATCAAGGCCCAGTTCTCACCGTATTGGGCGGCGCGCTCGTCGGCATCATCGGGCTTATCGGCGCGATGGTGGCGGCGATGCTGATATCGTTCCTCGTAATGGCGTTGGTTAGCGCCCTGACGGGTTCGTCAGTCGACATCGACATCAGCGACATCTGGGGTATGCCCGTGGGCACGTTGAGCATCTGGACGCCCGGTGATGTCGGTGACGGCGAAGGTGGGTGCGGTTGTGGGCTGGCCCTCGCGCCGGGCCTGCTCGTTTCGCCCATCGTTGGCGCGGTGGCCGGTATGCGCCTCTCCAGTGGCAACCCATTAGACATCAGTAACGTACCCTGGACTGTGGCCGGGATCTGCCTGCTCATCAGCGGCCTGCTCGGCCTGCTGCTGGGCCTCGCTTTTGGTTGGGCGGAGGGCGGCGGCAAGGGGAGTGGGCAGTTGGTAGGCGCGCTCTATGGAATTATGGTCGCCTACGCGGTCATCAATATCCTGGTTCTGTTTACGCCGACCACCTTCCTGAGCATCTTAACCTACATCGTTTGTATAGCCGTCTTCAGCGCACTCGGTAGCCGGTTGGCCCCGAAGTAGATCTGGGTTCCCCACCCGCGCCCCTATCTCTTTTGAGGTGATCATGAAGCGCTTGCTCATCACACTGTTCATGCTAGGTCTGCTCATCGCCGCCTGCGGCTCGCCCGATGAGGTCGAACCGTCCTCGGCCGACCTCGATCCAGTCGAATCCTCTGCGGCCGAGGCCGATAGCATCGAGACCAAGGTTGCCGCCACTGTGGCCGCCGCATTGGGCCAGGGCGCGCCGGCCGAACCGACCGAACCGGCCATCAGCGGCAACGCCACGCCGCTGACGCCCATCCCCCAGTTGCGTGAGGACACGACCATCGAGGTGTCGCCGGAGGTGGAGTATGCCGAGCCGGGTGAAGACGGGGTTGTCGTCTTTGACTTTGGTGGTGGGGCGACGGCTACAGCCGGCCCCTCGGCTACGTCAGCCCCGACAGCGGCCCCAATGCACAGCACCTCGGCCGCCGTTGGGGGCACCGTGTTCCCAGGAGAAGGGTATTTTGTCGAGGTGGAAGCCGCCTTGACCTTGCTCGATGCCCAGTTCGTCCAGTCGACCACCGATCAGTACGACAGAGAGGTTCAAGCGCCCCAAGGGTTCCGTTTTCTCTCAACGACCTGGACGATTACTAACGTTGCTCAGAGGCCAGTCGACGTTAATTCGTTGGAGAATTATGCCCGGGCATTTTTGGATTTCGCTTATGTTCGCGATCGGGATGACGACTATTTCTCCTGCAACTCGCCCGTCTATGCTAACGACTACCTATACGATCAGAGCATGTTTCTCCCTGGGTATATCATACCAGTCAAAGTGGTGTGTCAGATTCCGGTGACGGCGGCGGCCGAGGAGTTGGACGGCCTCCAGTTTGAACCGGGAGACAGTGCATATCGGTATGAGTTCGACCTGGGTGGGATTGGAGTTCCCGCCGATCTTAGTCATCTAGAGAACATCATCGAAAGCTTCTCTGGACCGGTCTCACAGAAGGACATTTGTGGGGCCGAGTCGGAAACGACGTACACGATTGACATGGTTACTTGGTATGACGCGCCCAAGGCCACGCCTGAGGAGTACCAACTCCAGTCTATTGCAGACAAGCAGGCAGAAAACCAGAGAATGGGCCAAAACATGAACCTCATTCCTAACACCACCATACCTGGTAGCCCGGAAGAGGCCCAGCAACAACTACTGGAGTATTGGGCGAGCGATCTCTGGTCAGGCTACGATTTCCAGGCGCTGGACCTGGTAGCTATTCGGATGACACGCTCTAACGCTGGCAAGAGCAATGTGCCGGGGGGGTTTTTGTCCGATTACGAGTCCATTTCGCTGATTAGCGATGACACCTTCACCCCAACCGAGCCTATGGGGGACACTTCCCGGGCTTCCCGTCTGGTAGACCCGCTTCGGTTCGTGAACTCCGCTTTGGCCCCCGGCGCAATGGCCCACTCAACCCTGTATGTGTTGGCGGCGGAGGTGGATGACAGCGTCAAATTGCTATACTCGGCTCGGTGCAGCGGCACGAACAAGTGGGTCATCCTTGAGTTTCCGCGGACTGCAAGTAACTAATCACAGAGTTCGCCCTAGAATTCTTCTAGTTCTGCGGAAGTGGAATTAATGGCTTCGATTTTTGTTTCGCTGCAATAAGTGTTGAGCCACTTGCGCCCGCACTCTCGCTCTGCTAGACTTCAGCCATCATGATCCGTAATCCATACGTCCTCAGCGATTGTCGGCCCACCCCACCCACGCCCCGCCGCGTAGGAGGGTCGTCCACGCCTGAGTGACAGACGACGGACAGACCACTGAGCACCAAGGCGCGGCAACCCCGCGCCTTTTTTGTTGCCCGTTTGGCTCTTTCTGAATCTGTGTAATCTGCGAAATCTGTGGTTTCTTTCTGAGGTGAGATGATGACCAACCAGCCGACCGGCCGCTACGACCACTTCCGCGCCCTGGGCCTCTCCGGCGCGGCCCATGACGTGGACGCGCTCATGCACGCCCTGTGCGCCCACGACGACCTGGCCACCTCGCGGCTGGTTGACTTCGCCCTGGGGTTGGTCGACACGCGCGACGGCGCGGCCCGCCTGCGCCACTACCTCTTCCACGGCGCGCCCATCCAGCGCAACTACGCCGCGCTCTACTTCAAGCGGCGCGGCCGGGTCGCCCTGCTCGACGAAGCGGTGCAGCAGGGCAAGATCGACGCCGTGCAGGGGTTTGCGGAGTAGTGATTGGGAGGTGACAGAACCCTGGCAGGTTCTGTCACCCCTGCTCTTCAAGCACCCACGCCGCATGCGCCGGGAAGTTGATCGTGACCGCCTCGCCCGCCTTGGGCAGCGTCAGCAGGCGCTCGTTGAACAGGTCGGCGCTCAGTGTCGCGCCGTCCACGGCCACGCGCACGCGGACGATGGAGCCGAGGAAGTTGACGCTCTCGACCAGGCCGCGCAGGTTGTTGTGCCCCTCGGCCGCGCCGAGTTCCAGCTCTTCCGGTCTTACGGCCAGCGTCACCGCCTGCCCATTGGCGGCCAGCGGCGGCTCCAGAATGATGGTCTGCTCGCCCAGCGCCACGCGCCCGGCGGCGGCATCGACCACGCGCACCGGCATCACGTTCAACTGGCCGACAAAGTGGGCCACAAAGGCCGTCCGGGGATAGTTGTAGATCTCGAACGGCGGGCCGACCTGCTCGATGAAACCCTTGTTCATCACCACGACCCGATCCGACAGGGACATGGCCTCTTCCTGGTCGTGGGTCACGTAGAGCGTAGTGATGTGGAGTTGCTGCTGGATGCGGCGAATCTCGGCCCGCAACTCGACGCGTATCTTGGCGTCCAGCGCCGACAGCGGCTCATCGAGCAGCAGCACCTGCGGCTCGATGGCCAGGGCGCGGGCCAAGGCCACCCGCTGCTGCTGCCCGCCCGATAGTTGATAGGGGTAGCTGCCGCCTTTGTCCGGCAACTGGATCAGCTCCAGCAGTTCGCCGGCCCGGCGGCGCGCGTCGGCCGGGGTCATGCCCTTCAGTTTCAATCCGAAGCCCACATTATCGGCCACGGTCATGTTGGGAAACAGGGCGTACGACTGGAAGACCATACCGATGTGGCGGCGGTTGGGCGGCTGATTGGTGATGTCGCGACCGTTGAGGTGGATGGTGCCCGATGTCGGCCGTTCAAAACCGGCGATCATGCGCAGGGCCGTCGTCTTGCCGCAACCGCTAGGGCCGAGCAACGACAGGAACTCCCCCTGTTCCACGTCAACATCGAAGCCCGACACGGCCGGGAGATCGCCGAACTGCTTGTGGAGTTGATCGATTTCCAGGAAGGCCATTTATCTCGGTCCTGTGGTCACTTGCGTCGAGCCTGGCGTCCGGTGCGTCACCCACTGAAGGCCGCCCATCATCGCCCAGGTCAGAGCGAAACTGATAATGGAGAGCGCCGCCGGCTCATAGGCCTTGTTGCGCACCATGTTGGCCAGGTAGGGGCCGAACATGGGCCGGGCCAGGAAGGAGGCGATGGTGTACTCGCCCAGGACAATGGCGAAGGTCAGGAACGTGCCGCTGAGCAGCGCCGTGCGCAGGTTGGGGAAGATGACGCGGCCGACGATGGTCGGCCAGCCCGCGCCCAGGCTCTGCGCCGCTTCGGTCAGCGTGCGCACGTCGATGGCGCGCATGCCCGTGTCCACCGAGCGGTACATATAGGGCAGCGCCAGGCCCATGTAGGCGGCGACGAGCAGCAGATTCGTGCTCCAGACGTAGTTGGTGAGGGCGAACGGCGGCCGGCTGTAGATGCGAATGAGGCCAAAGACGAGGACGATGGCCGGCAGGACGAAGGGCAGAAAGGCCACGAACTCCATCGCCGGGCGGATCTGCGGCAGGCGCAGGTGAACCCAGTAGACCGTAGGCACGATCAGCAGCAGGCTGAAGAGGATCGTCAGAATGGCGATGCCCGCCGAGAAGCTGAACGTTGACGCGAACTGCGGGTCGCTCAGCACCGTCCGGTAGGCGGCCAGGCTATAACGACCGCGTTCCGCCTTCAGCGAGAACTCAAGTGTGGCGATGAGCGGGATGGCAAAGTAGGCGATGCCCAGACCAACCCATAGCCACGACCAGAAAGCGCCTCGTTTCATATGCGCTCCCGTCAGCGTTTCAACCAGCGCTCGGAACGGCGCTGCAGCAGGGTGTAGGCCGTAATGGAGACGGCCATGATCGCCACCATGCCCACCGCCAAAGCATAGCCCAGGCCGGGATCGCGCAGCACGTCGCCGCGCATCTGCGAGCCGATCAGGATGGTGACCAGGTTGATCGTCCCGCCGGTCAGGGCAAAGGCGGTGGCAAAGGCCCCGAAGGCGTTGGCGAAGAGCAGGATGAGCGTGCCCAGCAGCGACGGCAGCAGCACCGGGAAGGCGATGTAGCGCCAGTACTGCCCCGAACTCGCACCCAAATTCTCGGCCGCCTCGCGCCATTCGCGCTTCAACCCTTCCAGCGCCGGGGTGATGATCAGGATCATCAGCGGGAACTGGAAGTACATGTAAGTCAGGCTCAGCCCGGCAAAGCTGTAGAGAGAGAAGCCCTGCTGGTAGAGGTCGATGCCGACCGCTTTGAGCATCGTTGTGATCAGGCCGATGCGGCCGAGGGTGGCGATGAAGGCGAAGGCCAGCGGCACGCCGGCAAAGTTCGACGCCACGCCGGAGAACGTCAGCAGCCCGGAGCGAACGCGCCCCGCTCGCCCCAGGGTGACGGCATAGGCCAGCAGAAAGCCGAAGATCGTGCCGCCCAGCGCCGTGGCGAAACTGACTTGCAGGCTGTTCTTATAGGCCTCGACGACGATGGGCTGGTTCAGGTTGCGGAAGTTGTCGAGCGTGAACTGCCCGTCGAGCGTTTGGAAGCTGCCGATGAACAGGTACGACGCCGGCGCGACCAGAAACGCCAGGGCGAACAGAAAGAACGGCACAACGCCCAGCCAGGTCAACAGACCCGCGCCGGCCCGCGCGCGGCGGGCCGGCGGCGTGCTCTCCGTTACCGCTACCGTTTCAGTCGCCATGAGTCCAGATTGGCTATCCGCAGATTGGGCAGATTAGGCAGATTCAGGAAGCCACAATTAGAGGCTCTTCAATCGGCCCAATCGGTCCAATCTGCGGATCAACACTTCTTACTTACTTCACGTCCGCGCCGACGACCGTGTCCCACTGGCTCACGATCGTCTCCTTCGACGCTTCCTGCTCCTCGAGCGTGGGGAAGACGGCGGCGGCGTAGGATGCGGCCGGCGGCAGGGCGTCCATCAACTCCTGCGGGATGACGCCGCGATCAGCCATGTCGTTGAAGCGGATCGGATGGCAGTAGCCCTTCAGCCAGATGTTCTGGCCCTCGTCCGAGTAGAGATACTCCATCCACAGCTTGGCGGCGTTGGGATGGGGCGCGAAGGCGCTGATGCCCTGGACGTAGACGCCGGCGACAACACCGCTGGCCGGGACAACGACCTCGACCGGCGGGTTGCCGGCCAGGCTGTCGCGCCAGGCCAGGTTGTTGTAGTCCCAGGCGATGGTGATGGGCGTCTCGCCCTGAGCGATAGTGCCGGGCAATGCGATGACGGGGACAAAGTTACCGGCGTCGTTCAACTGCTTGAAGAACTCCAGGCCCGGCGCGGCGTCGGCCGCGCTGCCGCCGCTGGCGATACTGGCGGCCATGACCGACAGGATGGCCTGATTCGACAGGCGCGGGTCGCCGGCCAGAGCGACCTGACCAGTGTACTCTTCACTCAGCAGGTCAGTCCAGTCCTGGGGCACGTTCGTGACCACGTCGGTGTTGACCGCAAAGGCCAGCACGCCGTAGTAGTCGCCGTACCAGTAGCCGTCGGCATCCTTGGCGTCGGCGGGAATGCTGTCCCACGTCGAGACCTTGTAGGGTTGCAGCAGCCCTTCGTCCTTGGCCTGCGGACCAAAGGCCAGGCCAACGTCGATCACGTCCGGCGCTTGCGGGCCGGTGTTGCCCTGATTGGCGCGGATGGCTTCCAGTTCGTCGGCCGAGCCGGCGTTGGGGTCAAGCTCGTTGACTTCGAGGCCATACTTGGCCGCGAACGAGTCGATCATCTCGCCATAGTTGCACCAGTCGCGGGGCAGAGCGATGGTCGTCAACATGCCCTCGGCCTGGGCAGCGGCGACGAGCGCCTCCATATCGGCCGACATCGCCTCCTCAGCCGGGGCTTCCTCCTCGGCCGGGGCGGCTTCTTCCTCGACCGGGGCCTCCGCCGCCTCGGTCGGAGCGGCCTCCTCGGCGGTTGGCTCGGCCGTCTGGCCGCCGCAGGCGACCAACGCCAGAGCCAGCAACAGGGTGAGCAGAAGGACTGTGCGAACGGACTTCATCACCATTTCTCTTCCTCCTCGACTTCCATAGGGTCAATTGGGCAGAGGCGTCGGCGCACTTCCCGGGGGCGTCGGCAAAGATGGGGTGAGATCGGTCATCACTTGGCCCGCGCGAGTTGCCTGCATCCGCGTCCTGCCAGTTCGATACCAGAGGCTATTCTAACAACTAGATTACAGGTTGGAAATAGTTCGGTGTGCTATTCTTGCCTGAAAAGGAGAAACGATGACCGAACCTAGCCATTCGCACAATGACGTACTGGCCCACAACCGCGAGGCGTGGAACCGCTGGGTGGAAGAGGGCGACCGCTGGACGACGCCGGTGGCGGCGGCCGAGATCGCCGCGGCCCGCGACGGCGAGTGGGCCATCTATCTGACCGAGGAGAAGCCCACGCCGCGCGACTGGTTCCCGGCCGATCTGCGCGGCGTGGACGTGCTCTGCCTGGCCTCCGGCGGCGGGCAGCAGGGGCCGATCCTGGCCGCCGCCGGGGCCAACGTGACCGTGTTTGACAACTCGCCCGCTCAACTGCGGCAGGACGAATTAGTGGCCCAACGCGAGGGGTTGGCTATTCGCACCGTGCAGGGCGACATGCGCGACCTGAGCGCCTTTGCCGACGCCTCGTTCGACCTCATCTTCCACCCGGTGTCCAACATCTTCGCCCCGGAAGTCCGCCCGGTGTGGCGCGAGTGCTACCGCGTGCTGCGGCCGGGCGGCGCGTTGCTGATGGGCACGGTCAACCCCATCGAGTACGCCTTCGACCGCTATCTGGCCGACACCGAGGGCGTGCTGCAACTCAAGTACCGCCTGCCCTACTCCGACGCCGCTGACATCACTGAGGAGGAGCGCACGAAACTTTACGGCCCTAACGCGCCCTACGAGTTCAGCCACACGCTGGAAGACCACATCGGCGGCCAACTCGACGCCGGCTTCGTGCTGACCGGTTTCTTCGAGGCGCGCAAGGACAACGACCGGCTGGGTCAATACTTCCCCAATTACATCGCCACGCGAGCGGTCAAGCCGTCGCCTTCATCAAGCGGGTAGCCTGTTGACCAGATGATCGAGAGCGGCCCTCAGCTCACCGCCTTCTTGATCAGTTCGGCGATCCGGGTCTCTTCGGTGGCCGTCATCTCCTTCACCGCGTAGGCGACCGGCCACAGAACGCCGTCGTCGAGGTTGGCCGAGTCGTTGAAGCCCAATGTCCCATAGCGGGTGTCGAACTTTTGCGCGCTCTGGTAAAAGCATACGATCTTGCCGTCCTTGTTGGCATAGGCCGGCATCCCATACCAGGTTTTGGGGAAGAGGTCGGGCGCGTTGTCTTTAATGATCGCATGAAGGCGCGTGGCCAGGTCGCGCTCCGGCTCCGGCAGTTCAGCGATCTTCGACAGCAGGTCGCTTTCCCCGTCCGCTCGATTCTTGTTGGCGCGCGCCTCCGCCTTCAGCTCTTTGGCGCGCTCCTTCATCGCGGCGCGTTCCTCGGCGGTGAAACCGTCGGACTTCTTGTCGGCCGCGGCGGTTTTGGTTGACTTCGGCGTGTCGTTTGTAGTGCTCATCGAGACCTCCTTATCAATTGCGTAAAGCTTCAGCCGTGTTGGGCCTACGGGAATTATACCTTAGAACATACATTCTAAGATGTCAAGATTGAGGAGATGTCCAGAATCTGCCCAATCGGCTTAATCTGCGGATAACACTTCTTTCGGCCACGCGTAGCGCAGTGTCACGCCCAGGATGTAGACCGCGGCCAGCACACTGCCACGCAACGTGCCGCTGACCTTGGAGCGGCCGCCCCGCCGGTTGGCCCACGACACCGGCGCTTCGACCACCCGCGCCCCGCGCCGCGCCGCCTTGACCGTCATCTCCGTCGGCCAGCCGTAGGTCATCTCGCGCATGTCCAGCGCCCGCAGCAGGTCGGCGCGGATGGCGCGGTAGGGGCCGAGGTCGGTCACGGCCAGCCCGTACAGCCGCCGCATCAGCGCCGCCGACAGGGCATTGCCGAGGCGCTGGTGGGGGGCCAGCGCCCCCCGCTCCGCCCCGCCCAGCACGCGCGAGCCGAGCACGAGGTCGGCCGTGCCCGTCGCCAGCGGAGCCAGCAGCCGCGGCAACTCCGCCGGCCGGGCGCTGCCGTCGCCGTCCATGAAGACCAGCGTCGCCGCGCCCAGGGCCAGCGCCCGCGCCGCCCCCGCCGCGCAGGCGTAGCCGTAGCCGCGCCGTGGCTCGCTCACCACCTCCGCGCCCGCCGTCCGCGCCGCGCCGGCCGTGCCGTCGGTCGAGCCGTTGTCGGCGACGATGACCCAGGCCACACCCTGCCGCCACGTCTCGGCCACCAGTTCGCCGAGGGTCGCGGCCTCGTTGAGCGCCGGGATGATGATGGCCACAGGGTTCATCGGGCCAGGAAGGCGCGCGTGTGGCCGCCCAGGCCGGGGTCGGCGGCCAGCCGCGTCAGGTCGGCCGGGGTGTCCACGTCGTACCACGGCGGCAGCAGGGCGACGCGTAGCCCGGCCCGCGCCGCCACGGCCAGCGTTTGGGCCAGCGTGTCGGCCGCGGACATGGTTACGTCGCGCACCAACGCCGGGTGGGGCCGCTTCCAGCCGATGAGGTAGTAGCCGCCGTCGTCGCACGGGCCGAGGACGACATCCACCGCCGGATCATCCAGCGCGGCGAAGGCTTGCATTAGATAGGCCACGGGCAGCGATGGGCTGTCGCTGTTGACCGCCGCCACCTGGCCGTAACCGCGGGCCAACGCCCCGCTGAGCACGCCGTCCAGCCGCTCACCCAGCGTCGCGCCCACCTGCGGCACAAGCTCGAAGCCGGGGGCCAAGGCCGCAAAGTTGGTAGCGGCGTCCGGTGGCGTGAAGGCGATACCCGGAATCAGCCTGTCCGCCAGCCCGGCCGCCTCGCGCACACGGTCAATCACGTCGGCCAGGAAGCAGCCATAGAGCGCCGCCGCCTTGTCCGGCGACAGCGGCGGGCAGAGCCGCGTCTTGGTCGCGCCGGGCGTCGGGCGCCTGGCCATCACGAACAGGGCGCGACGGGTAATATCCATTAGAGTTAGGGTTAAATAGACAGATTGAAGAGAGATTATCCGCAGATTGGGCAGATTCGGCAGATTTTCAGAAAGGCCTGGATTACCTTCTGAAATCTGCCCAATCTGCCCAATCTGCGGATCATGAACTCTTTAATCTATAGTTCCCTTCCTTCTCAGGTCAATACGCGCAGGGTCGATCTGGCCGGCATTCGCCGCCGCAAGAGGGCATCGACACCCAGCACGCGTCCGGCGGCGGTCATCAGGAAGATGAAGTGGAACATGGCCAGCATGACGTAGCTCCACGGCCACTCGTTGGGCACGGCCAACATGCCCACGCCCAGATTGAGAGCCAGCAGCAGCCCCACGGCCGCGCCCAGCCGGGTCAGCGTCCCGGTTAGCAGCGACAACCCGACCAGCAATTCGGCCAGAAAGATGAGCCAGGCGAAGAGGGTGAAGTTGGGGATGACGACCGCTTCGACGAAGCGGCCGTAGAGCGCGAAAGCCGGGTACTGCGCCTCCAGTTGCAGGTAGTCCAGCAGGCCGCGCCCGGCGTCGGGGGCGAAGTCGGGCGGCAGCTTCCAGCGCAGCGACAGCAGCCACAACCCGCCGATGGCGATGCGGGCCAGGGCGATGGGCCAGAGGGGGGCGCTTTCGCGCCGCAGGGCTTCGATGTTCATGGTGGTGGCCTCTCCCGGAGGCCGGTGGGTTCAGCCTCAGGTGAAGGTTTCGCGCTCGGCCGGTTGGCCTGTGGCCGGCGCGGCCAACTGGCGGCGGATGCACTCCACCGCCGCCGCCAGAGGGAAGATGTCGGCCGACACGCGCATGTCGGCGCTGCTGGGCGAGGCCAGGGGATGCCAGAAGACGCCGTCGGCAGTGACCGTCATCTCCGGCACAAGCGTCTCGACCGACACCTCGGCCCCCTCGGTGGCGAAGCCGCGGCGGGCCAGCGGCCGGACGACGTGGTCGGCGTCGGCGATGCCCAGGCCGCGCCGGAACTGGCGCAGTTCGTCCAGGTGGGCGGCGTTGGCCGGCGTCTCCGTCGTGCCCAGCCGCACGCGGAAGCCGGCGTCTTGCAAGGCGCGGATGCCCTTGACCGTCTTGATCCACGTCCCCGCGCCGCGCCAGGCGTCGTGGTGCTCGGCCTGGCCGCCGTCGAGGCTGACCTGCACCGTCAGGTTGGGGTGGGCCACGGCCCGCAGTCGCTCCAGCCGCGCCCCCTTCAGCAACATGCCGTTGGTCAGCACCGTCGTGCGCAGGCGCGGCGCGGCGTAGGCCAGCATGTCATAGATGTCATCGAGCAGGAACGGCTCGCCGCCGGTGAAGTAGATGTCGCCGAAGCCTAGGGCGACCGCCTCATCCACGATGCGCCGGACGACCGGCAGCCCCAACGCCCGGCGCGGCGCGGTCGGGCTGGACTCGGCCACGCAGTAGGCGCAGCGCAGGTTGCAGTCGAAGTTGGTGTAGAGCCACAGCTTCCAGCTAGAGAGGTCGTCCGGGGCGGCGATATTGCTCATGAGTGTCGTTCCTCCTGGCTTGTAGCGCGGGTTGGCAACCCGCTCTTTTCTGAAGAAGCGGGTTGCCAACCCGCGTTACAATGCCAGCAGCGAACCATGCGCCGGGGCCATGCGCGCCGTGAAGTGGCGCAGCGTCTCCGGCGCTTCGACCAGGCGCACGCCGCGGATGCGCTCCTTCATGGTGTTGACGTAGAGGATGACCTCGGCCAGATAGTCGACGTGGCTCTGGGTGTAGACGCGGCGCGGGAAGGCCATGCGCACCAGTTCCATCGCCGCCGGCTTCTCGCTGCCGTCGGGCTGATGGCCGAACATCACCGAGCCGATCTCCACCGAGCGGATGCCCCCTTCCAGGTAGAGCACCAGCGCCAGCGCCCAGGCGGGATACTCGCCCTGCGGCACGTGGGGCAGCATGGCCCGCGCGTCGATGTAGACGGCGTGGCCGCCCAGGGGGTTGGACGATGGGCACGCCGTTGGCCGTCAGGATGTCGCCCAGATAGGCCACCGAGCGGATGCGGTATTGCAGGTAGTCCTCGTGCAGCACCTCCTCCAGCCCGACGGCGATGGCCTCCAGGTCATAGCCGGCCAGCCCGCCGTAGGTGGGGAAGCCCTCGGTCAGGATGAGCATGTTCTTGCAGCGCTGGGCCAGCGCGTCGTCGTTGAGGGCCAGGAAGCCGCCGATGTTGGCCATGCCGTCCTTCTTGGCGCTCATCGTGCAGCCGTCGGCGTAGCTGAACATCTCCTGGGCGATCTCCAGCGGCGTGCGGTCGGCGTAGCCCTCCTCGCGCGTCTTGATGAACCAGGCGTTCTCGGCGAAGCGGCAGGCGTCGAGGAAGAACAGCACGCCGTGGCGGCGGCAGATCTCGCCGGCGGCGCGGATGTTGGCCATGCTGACCGGCTGGCCGCCGCCGGAGTTGTTGGTGACGGTGATCATCGCCAGCGGCGCGTGGCCGGCGTGCTTGGTCAGCGTGCGCTCCAGCGCGTCGAGGTCGATGTCGCCCTTGAAGGGCAAAATGCGGGCCGGGTCGCGCCCCTCGGGCGTGGGGATGTCGCGGGCCTCGGCGTGGCGATACTCGACGTTGGCCCGCGTCGTGTCGAAGTGGGTGTTGTTGGCCACCACGTCGCCCGGCCGCAGCAGCGAGCCAAAGAGGATGCGCTCGGCCGCCCGCCCCTGGTGGGTGGGAATGATGTGCTTAAAGCCGGTGATGCGCCGCGCCGCCGCCTCGAACTTGTAGAATGACTTAGCCCCGGCGTAGCTCTCGTCGCCCAGCATCATGCCCGCCCACTGGCCCGACGACATCGCCCCCGTGCCGGAGTCGGTCAGCAGGTCGATCAGCACGTCTTCGGCTCGCAGCAGGAACAGGTTGTAGCCGGCATCGCGCAGCAACTGCTCTCGCTCCTCGCGCGTGGTCTGGCGGATGGGCTCGACGGTCTTGATGCGGAAGGGTTCGATGATGGTTTTGAAGTGCATAGCGGTTCTCCGGGGGTGGAATCGCCGGATCGTACCACATACGAAAAAGAGGGGCATGGAGTAAGCAACGACGTTGCTCCCTCCATGCCCTGCCACGCCGCCAGGGGAGTTACCTGGGCACGACCGGCAACAGAGCGTGATGCTCCAGCCACAGGATTTCACGCGTGTACAGCCGCAGATCAGGCATCATGTGACGACTCACGCGCGGCTGGCCGTCGCTGCCCACGGCCAGGTCAAGACTGCTACTCACCCCGGTGATGTCTTCGCCCAACCATTGGCCGTCCGGTTCGCGCCGGTAATAGCTTAGCCCGTCGCTCGGATTGGGCGTCACAACCTGGAGCGTGCCGTCTGCATCGACCCGCAGGCGACTGTCATAGAGCGTATCTTCCCAGACAAAAAAGGTGTTCTCGTAGAGCGCGTGGTGGGCCCACCCGCCCGCGACTCGTTCCGAAAGCCACAGCGTGTAGTAGGTTATCGGTGGTCTAATGCTCTCAGTGCGAGAGGTGAAACGCAGCAGATAGAGCGCCCCATTCGGGCCCAGAGCCATCCCGATCACACTCTCCACCGGCAACGTCTCGGCCTGCCAGTCGTCTTCCCCCTGACGCACGGCCAGCAGCACACCATCATCGGAGGTATAGACAACGTGGGGCCTATTGTCACCGTCGAGCGCCAGGTAAGCGTTATAGACCGCCACCCCGGTCGGGCTGATCCATTCTCTCTGCCACGTGCCCGCTTCCCGCGTCCAATAGGCGAGCCGGTTGTCCTGAATCAGGATCAACTGCGGCCGGTTGTCTTGCCCCACAGCCAAAGCTAGATTGCGCCCGGCGGTGGTGACCGGCGCCAGTGACCATCCATTGCCTTGTCGCGTGCCAAAGACCAGCTGGTTGGCCACACCAGTCACGTAAGCGATTTGGGCCACGCCGTCCAGCCCGATTGCCACAGCCAACTCCAGACTGTTCGGCGGCGAGTCGCCGACGTCGGCCACGGCGCTTGTCAACCACGTATCGCCCTCTTTGGCCGCCCAGCGCAACTGACCCGCGGACGGATGATAGTAAAGCAAATAGGGCCGGTTTTCGGCGTCGAGGGCCAGGGCGTGCTTCTCGCCCACGATGTCTTCGCCCGCGACGGGCATGGCCGACCACGCGCCGCCGCGGTTCGTCGCGTAGTATAGATTCTGCTTGATCTGCATGGTAGAGATGTGGGCCACGCCCGTTTCGTCCAGCAGCAGGGTGTTATGGCCCCCGCCATGCCCGACCATGGGGATCCTCGTCCGCTCCCAGCCCTCGTCGCCCAGCACGGCGTAGACGATGTCTTCATCCCCATTGGTGAAGGCGACGTGAGGCCGGCCTGTGGCGTCTAGCGCCAGGCTGAGTGTATAGCTGTCGCCCGACTCCGTGAGCGTTTGCCAGCCAGTACTGATCTGGCGTAGATAGATGAGACGGCGGGCATACAGGTCGTTGTAGACGACGTGCGCCCGATCGGTGGCATCCAGCGCCAGCGATTTGCCGGTGATGAACTCGGCGTGGGCGATCGTCTCGTCCGTCCAGCCGTCTGCGCCACGCCTGGCCAGGTGGAGAATTTTGCCGAGGCCGAGGCCGTCGTCAATCTCGTCGTCGATCTCGTAGAGAATGACCGGCTGATCATGACTGTCGAGCGCCAGGGACAGCTCGCCGATCGCATAGCGTTCGAGTTCGAGCATCTCGCTGACCCAGCCCTGCGCCGAGGTGTGGGCGTAGATCAACAGCGGTGTCTGGTCAGCTATACTGCCCGTTGTCACGACGTGCGGCCGTCCGTCGTTGTCCAGGGCCAGGGCCAGCACCGGGTACTCCGCGATCCACGGCACGGAGATTCGCGCCGTCTGCCACGCGCCGCCCGGCGCGCGCGAATAGACAGCCAATTCCTGGCGCTGGCTGCTGGCGGCGGTGTAGGCGACGATGGTGATGACCCCCGCGTCGTCAATGGCGATGGCCGGCCCGGCCAGCACGGCGCCGGCGTCGACGGTCTCGATCTGCCACGCCGCGCCGTCGCGCCAGGCGTGGAAGAGGCGGTTGCCGCCGTAGACGAGGTGGGGGCGGCCGTCCGGGTCGAGGGCCATGCTCGGCACGCCCTGGCCGGTCAGGGTGACGCCCGGCGCGGCCGTCTCGCTGCGCCAGAAGGGCAGGGGGACGGGTGGTATACTCGCTTCGTGTGCTGTTCCGGCGGCGGATAGTTGGCTGCCGGCGACGATGAGGAAGAGCAATGAGAAAAACCACAGCAGGGCCAGTCGCGGTTTCATGGACTTTCCTCCTTAGGGCCATTATAGATCGTCGCCGGGCGGAATCAATAGCGGAGGCCGGCAGTCCTCTGTGCTATAATGTCCGGTAGCCCACTACAAACAAAGAGAGTTGACCATGCCAACCGAAGCCTACATCTACGACGCCATCCGCACCCCCCGCGGCCGGGGCAAAGCCAATGGCTCGCTGCACGAAGTTCGGCCGCTCGACCTGCTGAAGACGCTCTTCGACGAGATGCGCCAGCGCCACGACCTCGATACGTCGCAAGTCGATGACGTGCTGCTCGGCTGCGTCACGCCGGTCAAGGAGCAGGGCGGCAACATCGCCCGCACCGCGCCGCTCTACGCCGGCTGGGACCTCGACCTGCCCGGCGCGCAACTCAACCGCTTCTGCGCCTCCGGGCTGGAAGCGGTCAACCTGGCGGCCATGAAGGTGCGCTCCGGCTGGGAGGAGCTGGTCGTGGCCGGCGGCATCGAGTCGATGTCGCGCATGCCGATGGGCAGCGACGGCGGGGCGATGTGGGACGACTACGAGGTGATGGCCCAACTCGACATCGTGCCCCAGGGCATCAGCGCCGACCTGATCGCCTCGCTGGAGGGGTTCACGCGGCAAGACGTGGACGCGTTCGCCCTGCGCTCGCAGCAGCGGGCGGCCGTGGCCCAGCAGAACGGCTACTTCAAGTCCATCGTCCCCGTCCGCGCCGCCGACGGCCGCGTGCTGCTCGATTGCGACGAGCACGCCCGGCCCGACGCCACGCTGGAGGGGCTGGGCGCGCTGAAGCCGGCCTTCGTCAACCTGGGCGCGATGGGCTTCGACGCCGTGGCCCTGCGCAAGTACCCGCAGTTGACCGAGATCAACCACGTCCACACCGCCGGTAACTCGTCGGGCATCGTCGATGGGGCGGCGCTGGTGCTGGTGGGGTCAAAGGAGAAGGGCGCGGCGCTGGGGCTGCGTCCGCGGGCGCGGGTCGTCTCGGCCGCGCTGCTGGGCGACGAGCCGACGATCATGCTGACCGCCCCCGCCCCGGCCTCGCAGCGGGCGCTGAAGAAGGCGGGCATGGCCGTCAGCGACATCGACCTGTTCGAGATCAACGAAGCCTTCGCCTCGGTCGTGCTGAAGTTCATCCGCGAGATGGGGCTGCCCGACGGGCCGGAGCGGGTCAACGTCAACGGCGGGGCCATCGCCCTGGGCCACCCGCTGGGGGCCACGGGCGCGATGATCCTGGGCACGGCGCTGGACGAACTGGAGCGGCGCGACCTCAATACGGCGCTCATCACCCTCTGCGCGGGGGGGGGGATGGGGATTGCGACGATTATTGAGCGGGTGTAGGAACTCAACGCAAAGGCGCAAACACCGCGTCCGGCGCTTAACCGGCGGGATTCTGCTAGAATGTTGACCTATGACTTACATGACCATTCGTGCAACCGTTCGCCAGGGCAAAGTGGAGTTAAGGAAGACCTGACTACTGCTGAGGAGAATCGTATCTTCCAACTCATTCAGGAGATCAAAAGCAGACTTCCACAAAAGAGTAAGACCGCCCTACTTTCACATAAGCTGGTACAACCCACTTCAGAAAGCGGGATGCACCAGCGCCTAGTTCGCCACCGTCACCGGAATCGCCACCTCGTCGAACGTCCCATCGGCACGGACGACGGTCAGCAGCAGCGTATAGAGGCCGTCGTCCAGCAGCATCGTGTCCCACACACCCAACTCGCCGTTGGCCACCGGCGTCTCGTTCCGCTCCACCAGCACGACCATCCCCTCCGGCAACAGGCCGGGAAAATAGGCCAGCCGGTAATAGGCGAAATCCGCCCCGCCGGCGCTACCGGTCACTGACCACTGGCCACTGATCGCTGTCCACTGTTCCGGCGAGACCACGGCCGCCCCACCCACCCGCGCCGGCACGCGACGAATGGTGTCGTACTCCGTCGGCGGCTGCGCGAGGCCCATCTCCGCCGCCCAGGCCGCCGCCTCGGGCGGATAGACGGTGTAGACGCGCCGCTCGATGAGGTTGGGCGGGGTCAGGATAGTGGCCAGCCGCCCCGTTTCGCGGTTGACGGCCACCTCGCGGGTCATCGTGTCCATCGTCGCCGGCGCGGTGCCGGCGGCGAACCACTCGCGCACCGTCGGGCAGGGCGGGGCGTCGCGGCGGGGCAGCAGGCCGGACAGGGCGCACACGTCCACAGCCGTCAGCCCCGGCGGCGGCAGCCACGCCGCCGCTTCGCCGGTCGTATCGGCCAGCAGCGACCGCGCCGCGCGGGTCGCCGGGTTTTCACCATCGGCCGCGCCGCCCGCCCAGACGCCAACCACTTCTTGCGGCGTGTAGGCGATGGCCCAAGCGTCGCCGCCCGCCGCCGACGCGCCCGCAGCCACCGCCGCCGGTTCGCCGGTCGCCAGCATATCGCTCAGCAGCCAGGCCAGCGCCGGGTCGAGCGCCTCGCGGCTGTCCGGCGCGAAGGCGTAGACCTCTTCGCCGCGGCCGTCGAGCACGCGGGCGATGGTGGCCGGACGCGGCCGTTCGTCGCCGGGTGCGCCGGCCAGCGTGCCGCCGTTGGCCACGGCGGCGAAGGCGTGAGACAGGCTCAGCAGGTCGGCGGCGAAGCCCTCGTTGGCGAAGGCCAGCCCCTCGGCCGCCGCGCCGACGTCCACGCCCAACGCCCGCGCATTGCCCAGCACCCGCGCCGCGCCCACCCAGCCGAGCACCTGGGCCGCCGGGGCGGCGCGCCCGCTGACCAGCGCCTCACGCAGCCGCAGCGGGCCGCGATACTGCCCGTCGGCGTCGCCGGGCACGACCGGGCGGCCGTTCTCCAGATAGATGCGCTCGACGTCGGTGGTCAGGCTGGCCGCGGTGTAGCCCTGGCTGAGCGCGGTCAGGTAGATGAACGGCCGGACGAGCGTGCCAATGGGGCGAGCGGGTAGGTCATTGGCGGCCAGAGCGACGATAGCGCCGGTAGTCGGGTCGAGCATGACAACGGCGGCCTCGGTGGCGGTCGGGCCGCCGGCGGCCGGCCGATCGAGCGACGGGCAGGCCGGGCCGCCACCCACTGGGCCGCCACTACCCACAGCGGCCACGGCGGCGCACTCGGCCGCCGCCTGTCGCGCCAGATCGAGCGTCGTCTCCACCACGTAGCCGCCGCGCGCCAGCCGCGCCGGGCCGAGGACGCGCTCCAGTTCGGCGCGGGCCAGCCGGGCGAAGGCGGGCGCGGCCGAGGCGCTGCCCGGCGGCGGGGCCAGGGCCGGCGGTTCGGCCAGGGCGTCGGCCGCGGCGCTGGCCGAGAGGAAGCCGGCACGGGCCATCGCCTCGATGACAGCCACTTGCCCGGCCCGCGCTGCGTCGGGGGCATCGAACGGGTTGGCCGCCGGGTCGCGGGCCACAGCCGCCAGCAGCGCCGCCTGGCCCGGCGTCAATTCCGCCGCACCGACGCCGAAGTAGACCCGCGCCGCCGCTTCGATGCCGTAGGCCAGGTGGCCGTAGTAAGTGGTGTTAAGCGTCCACTCCAGGGCTTGCTCGCGGCCATAGCGGCTTTCGATCTGCCAGCCAAGGAACCAGTCCTGCACTACGGCGGGTGGCAGAGCCTCTCCCCACCCCTCTCCCAAGGGAGAGGGGAGTCCGATCCCCCTCCCCTCGGGAGGGGTTAGGGGAGGGTCTTCCGCCCGTAGGTGAGTGGCCACCAGTCCGGCCAGCAGCGGCGATTGCGCCTGCGTCACCGCCCCGGTGCGCGCCCACTCGGCCGCCGCCGCGGTCAGGTCGAGCGATGGCCGGTCGAAGTAGAGCGGATCGATGGCGGCCAGCGTGGCGCTGATGACCGCCGGCGGCAGGTCGCCCAGCGCCACCCAGCCCGCGCCGCCCGCCCGTGGGTCGGCTATCTCATCGAGCAGCACCGGCTGGCGCAGGCCATCGGCGTCGGGCGCGTCGTAGGCGTAGAGGCGGGTTGTGGCCGGGGAAGGGGCGTAGGTCGCGGGCAGGTCGCGCAGGGCCGCGACATCGGGCAGGTCGCGCACGAAGGCCAGCAGCCCGGCCGCGCCGCCGGCCAACGCCGCCGCCGGGGCGAAGACGGCGGCCAGAGCCAGCAGCAGCGCCGCCACCGCCAGGGCGCGGGCCAGGCGCGGGCCGCGGCCGTTGGCCTGTCGCGCCCGTTCGCGGCGGCGGCGGACGATGTCGGACGGGGTCAGGGTGCGCATGGGGGCGATTGTCGCAAGAGGGATGCGCCTACGCAACCGACTACAGCCGCTTGCTCAGGTGTATGTCTTCCGGCTCCAACGCATACAGCTCCGGCAGCGGCTCGGCCGTCGGCGCGAAGCCGCGGCCTATGTAGAACTGCACCGTGTTGACCGACGGCGTGGCCGAGACGACCATTGACGTGTCGCCGGCGGCGCGGGCGATGTCGTCCATCAGTTCGCACAGGCGGCGGCCGACGCCCTGCCCCCGGTAGCCGTCGCTGACGTGGAGCAGGGCCAACTGGGCGATGCCCGGCCGCACGTGGGGCATGACGACGCCGATGCCCACCAGCCGCTGGCCGTCGAACGCGCCCAGGGCCGTGCCGCCGGCGGCCAGATGGCCCTCGCAGAAGGCGCGGTGATAGGCCACGCTATACTCGCCGTCGTCTTCGGTAGACCACGGCGGCACGTTGAAATCGTGGTGCTCTTCCGTCAACTGGTCGCCTTGCTGGCGGTAGATGACGGGGATGTACTCGGTGCGGTCGATCTCGCCCAGGCGGTCGAGTTCGGCGGCGAGTAGTGGCCGATAGACGATTTCGCTCATGGAAATCCCTCAGAATAATCACCCGCAGATTGGGCAGATTCGGCCGATTGGCCGGTGCGTTCAGCGGGTTCTGGACGGCCGCTAGATTAGCGCGGTCCGGCCTCCGGGCCGACAACGGGCTTGGTCTGTTGTAGTGGCCGCACGTACCCCAGGCCCAGGATGCCCGACGCGGCTAGCCCCGCCGCGACCAGGCTTAGCCCCCACGGCACCAACCCCGCCCCCCACGCCAGCCCGCCGAAGGCCACCGCCGCGCCGACGGCTAGCCCGCTCAGCAGGGCCACCGACAGCGCCTGCAAGAAGCCGAAGCTGCGCAGCTTGAACGGCGAAGGGATGGTGGCGTTCGTCCAGCGGAAGTAGGCCGCCAGCGCCGGGTCGCCGGCGATCAGTTGGGCCTTGATCTGGTTCATGGCCCGCACGCTCTCCAGCCACGCCTGCCGCAGGCGCACCAGTTGCAGGATGGTGATCAGCCCCAGCGCGGCCAGCAGGGCGAAGATGACGACGAAGGTCAGGTAGAGCTGCCGCCGGTCAATGCCCTCCACCTGGGTCGAGAGCAGGGCGGCGATGAGCGTGGCGAAGGTGACGAAGAAGTACTGCCAGGCGCGGGCGCGGTCTTCGTTGGCCTGGAAGGCGGTCTGGGCCACGTAGCCGTACTCGGCGCTGATGATGGCGCGGGCCAGTTCGTCGGGCGGTTTCTCGGTGGTCATAAGAAGGTGCAACCACAGATTACACAGATTTCACAGATTGAAGAGGAATGATCCGCAGATTGGGCAGATTTGGCAGATTGAAATTTCTGAAATCTGCTAAATCTGCCCAATCTGCGGATCATTCCTCTTTAATAGGTAATGACCCGCGTCGGCCGGATGCGCAGATCGACGCGGTTCTCCGTGCCCTTGCGCTCGATGGGCGCGTAGCCGCCGTAGAACTCCTCCACGCCGCAGTAGAGTTTGGCGTGGGCGCTGATCGTCTTGTACTCCGGGTCGGGCACGATCTCCTCCACGTAGCCGCGCACGTCGACCCAGCGCAACGGGTTGTTGGGATCGATGGCGGTGATGGCCACCAGTGGATTACGGCCGGCGTTCTTCGTCTTGCGCCGCTTGTCGGTCGAGTTGACGACGACGTGCGTGCCGTCCCACGAGCACCAGACGACAGTGTTCTCCGGCTGGCCATCGGGGGCGATGGTCGTCAGCACGGCGTAGACCGGCCCGGCGATCAGGTCAAGATGCGAGTCGGGAATGGTGGCGGACATAGCTCTCCTGCTATCCTGGTATTAGGATTGAGTCTGTCGCCAACTGTAGCAGAAAGCGTTGGGCTTGTCAGACCAGCCGAAAAGCCGTATTGACCGATGTAAAAAGAGTGTTAACGAATTTCTTGCCAGAGAGACGCAACTATGATACTTTCCCGCGCGGGTTAGCCACCGATCTCTTACCAAAAGGGTGCATGGATAGAAACGCTGCTATCCTAAGTGTCGAAGATGTATCGCTCCACTTCGGAGCCAACGCCGCCTTGAGCGGCGTCAGCTTCGACGTGCGCCCCGGCGAAATCCGCGCCATCATCGGCCCCAACGGCGCGGGCAAGACCTCCATCCTCAACTGCATCAGCGGCTTCTATCGGCCGCAGCAAGGGCGCATCCTCTTCAAGGGCCAGCACGACCTGACCCAGACCCCAACCGACTCTATCGCCGCCCTGGGCCTGGCCCGCACCTTCCAGAACATCGCCCTCTACACCGGCCTGAGCACGCTCGACAACCTCATGGCCGCCCGCCACATCCACATGAAGCAGAACATGCTCCAGTCGATGCTCTACTGGGGCGCGGCGCAGCGCGAGGAGGTGCGCCACCGGCAGGTCGTCGAGGAGATCATCGACTTCCTGGAGATCGCCCACATCCGCAAGGCGGTCGTCGGCGCGCTGCCCTATGGCCTGCGCAAGCGGGTGGAGCTGGGCCGCGCCCTGGCCATGCAGCCCGACCTGCTGCTGCTCGATGAGCCGATGGCCGGCATGAACCTGGAAGAGAAGGAGGACATGGCCCGCTTCATCCTCGACATCTACGAGCGGCGCGGCGTGACCATCGTCCTCATCGAGCACGACATGGGGCTGGTCATGGACATCTCCGACCGCGTGGTCGTCCTCGACTTCGGCCGCGTCATCGCCGACGGCCCGCCCGACGCCATCAAGCAGGATGAGAAGGTGATTCAGGCCTATTTGGGAGAAGCGAATTAGGGATTAGCAGCCCTAATCCCTAATCCCTAATCCCTAATCCCTGATTATGGACGCCACCACCCTCCCCCAACACTTCCTCCGCCAGGCGCAGACGCAGCCGGCGGGCAAGGTCGCGCTGCGGCAGAAGGAGTTCGGCATCTGGCGCGAGTTCACCTGGGCCGACTCCTACGAGCAGGTGCGCGCGTTGGGCATGGGGCTGATCGCCCTGGGGGCGCGGCGCGGCGACACCATCGCCACCGTCGGCGACAACGACCGCCAGCACATCTGGGGCTACCTCGGTCTGCAAGCCATCGGCGCGGCCCAGGTTGGCCTGTTCACCGACGCCACCCCGTCGGAGATGGCCTACGTCATCGACCACAGCGACGCGACGTTTATCCTGGCCAAGGATCAGGAGCAGTGCGACAAGCTGCTGGAGATTCGGGCCAGGATTCCCAAGGTGCGCCGCGTCATCTACTGGGACGAGCGCGGCCTGTGGAACTACGACGAGCCGTGGCTGCTGCCGTTCGAGGAAGTCCAGACGTTAGGCCGCGAACTGATCGCCTCCGAACCGAACCGCTTCGAGACCGAAGTGGCGTTGGGCGCGGCCGGCGACCTGGCCATGCTCTGCTACACCTCCGGCACCACCGGGCTGCCCAAGGGCGTCATGCTCAGCCACGGCAACATCCTGAGCACCATCGGCCTCTACCATACCGTCGACCCGCGCCACGACACCGACAACCACCTCAGCTTCCTGCCCCTGGGCTGGATCGCCGAGCCGATCCTGGGCATCGCCGCCCACGTCTACACCGGGCTGATCCTCAACTTCCCCGAAGAGCCGGAGACGGTGCGCCAGAACATCCGCGAGATCGCCCCGGACATGCTGTTCTACAACGCCCGGCTGTGGGATTCGCTGGTGGGAATGGTGCAGGTGCGCATGAACGACGCCAGTTGGCTCAACCGCACCCTCTACCAGCGCTTCCTGCCCGTCGGCTACCGCATGGCCGACGCCAAATTCAGCGGGCAGCAGCCGGGGGCGGGGTTGCGGGCGGCCTATGCCGTCGGCGACCGGCTCGTCTTCGGCCCGCTGCGCGACCAGTTAGGCCTGTCGCGCGTGCGGGCGGCCTACACCGCCGGCTCGTCGCTCAGCCCCGACGCCATGCGCTTCTTCCACGCCCTGGGCATCAACCTGAAGCAGATCTACGGCTCGACCGAAGTGGCCGGCGGGGCCACCGTCCACCGCGACAACGACATCAAGTTCGCCAGCGTCGGCCCGCCCGCGCCGGGGGTCGAACTGCGCATCGCCCCCGACGGCGAGATTCAGATCGCCGGGCCGATGGTCATGCAGGGCTACTACAAAGACCCGGCCAACACGGCGCGCGACATCCTGGAGGAGGACGGCCAGCGCTGGTTCCGCACCGGCGACGCCGGCTACATCGACGACGACGGCCACCTGATCTACCTCGACCGCGTCAAGGACATGCTGACCCTGGCCAACGGCGAGCGCTTCTCGCCGCAGTTCATCGAGGGGCGGCTGAAGTTCAGCCCCTACGTGCGCGACGTGATGGCCGTCGGCGGCGAGACGCGGGAGTTTGCCACGGCGCTGATCATCATCGACTACGAGAACGTCGGCCAGTGGGCCGAGAAGCAGCGCATCCCCTACACGACGTTCGTGGACTTGTCGCAACGGCCGCCGGTCTACGACCTCATCCGCCGCGCCGTCGAAGAGGTCAACGCGTCGCTGCCGCCGGCGGCCCGCCTGCGGCGCTTCGTGCTGATGCACAAGGAGTTCGACGCCGACGAGGCGGAGATGACCCGCACGCGCAAGCTGCGCCGCGGCTTCCTCTACGAGCGCTACGGCGACATCATCGAGGCCATGTATCGCGGCGACGACGCCATCCACGTTCGCGCGCCGGTGCGCTATCAGGATGGCAGCGAAGGGTTTATCGAAACGGAGATCAAGGTGATGAGCCTATGAACTGGCAACTCGTCCCCCAACAATTCGTCACCGGCGTGCTCAACGGCGGCATCATCGCCATCATCGCCCTGGGCATCGTCCTCATCTACCGCTCGTCGGAGGTGTTCAACTTCTCCCACGGGCAACTGGTCATGCTCGGCGCGTTCCTGACGTGGTGGTTCGCCGGGGCCAATGAGGATGGCAAAGAGATCTTCAACCTGCCCCTCTGGGCGGCCATCCCGCTGGCCATCGCCGTCATGGCCGGGCTGGGGCTGGTCATCGAGCGGCTGGCGCTGCGGCCGATGACCGGCCAACCGCTGCTGGCCATCATCCTGATGACCCTCGGCCTGGCCCAATTCCTGGAAGGCGCGACGGCCATCGTCTTCGGCATCGAGCCCAAGAACAACTTCCCCTCGCCTTTCTCGCCCAGCGACGTCATCACCATCCCGTTCCCCGGCGCGTTCAACGATGCCATCATCCTCAAGCAGGCGTTGCTGGCCACGTTTGTCGTGGCCATCGTCGCCGCGCTGCTGTTCATGCTCTTCTTCCAATATACGCGCACCGGCCTGGCCATGCGCGCCACCTCGGCCGACCACGAGCTGGCCCGCAGCGTGGGCATCAACGTGCCGCGCATCTTCGGCCTGTCGTGGGGCATCGCCGGGGTCATCGCCACCCTCGGCGGCGTGCTGCTGGCCACGCTGACCGGCGTTGAGGTTCTTAATCTGCCCAATCTGCCTAATCTGCGGATGATAAACGCTTCATATGGGGAGAGAAGCCATCTATGGCTGCATTGAGACCGGCGGGGGATTTTGATCGCAGTTACGAACAGGACATGGCCGTCGTGCGGCGGCCGTGGCAGTGGGCCGGGCTGGTCGTCGGACTGCTGGTCGTCCTCAGCGCGCCGCTGTGGGGCAGCGCCTACCTGGTCGGCACGGCCAACACCATCTTCTACACCATCATCGCCGTCCAGGGCCTCAACGTCCTGACCGGCTACACCGGCCAAATCTCGCTCGGCCAGGCGGCGTTCATGCTCGTCGGCGGTTACACCTCGGCCCTGGTCACCACCCACCTCGGCCTGCCCTTCCCGCTGGCCGTGCTGGTGGCCGGGCTGGCCACGGGGCTGGTGGGGCTGCTGTTCGGTCTGCCGTCGCTGCGCGTCAAGGGGTTCTATCTGGCGATGGCCACCCTGGCGGCGCAGTTCATCATCCCCTGGCTCAGCCGCCACGCCTTCCCCGACCTGCTGGGCGGCACATCCGGCCGCATCGACGTGCCCGTGCCGGTGCTGTTGGGCGTCTCCTTCAGCGAGCAGCGACTGTACTACTACCTGTCACTGGCCGCCCTGATCGTGACGACGCTGCTGGTGCTCAACATCAGCCGCTCGCGCCTCGGCCGCGCCCTCGTCTCCATCCGCGACAACGACCTGGCCGCGGAGCTGCTGGGGGTCAATCTCTTTCAGTACAAGCTGCGCGCCTTCTTCCTCGCCTCCTTTCTAGCCGGCGTGGCCGGAGCATTGAAAGCCCACAGCCAGCGCGGCGTGGGCACGGAGTTCGGCTACGGCCTGGAGGAGTCGATCATCCTGCTGGGGATGCTGGTCATCGGCGGGCTGGGCACCAACCTGGGGCCGTTCCTGGGCGTGACGGCCGTCGTCCTGCTGCAAGACCTGGCCCGCGTCACCGGCCAGTTCCTGAGCGAACTGTTCCCGGCCATCCAGTCGCGCCTGCTGAACTCCTTCCGGCCGATCTTCTTCGGGCTGGTGCTGATGATCTTCCTGATCTTTCGAGTCGCGCGGCCTGGCCCACCGCTGGCAGATGATCAAGGCGGCGTGGCGGTTGCGGCCGTTTGCGCGGTAATTAGGAACCAGGAATGAAGAGGCAAGAGCTCGCGCCAAGGACGCTAAGGAAGCAAAGACCGCTAAGAAGAACTCTTTCTTTGCGCCTTTGCTTTCCTGGCGTCCTTGGCGTGAGCTCTTCTTTCACTAACGAATGCATTGCCCGCACGGTTGCGGGCCGGCAGAGAGGGGCGAACGACCAACGACCAACAACCAACGCCTGACGTTCGTCTCTCGCAGTTTTATCAAGTGGTGTGCGTGTTGAGAAAGGAGAAAGTGGGATGAAGAGAGGAAAATGGGTTGTGATTGGGTTGCTGCTGGCGCTGCTGCTGGCGCTGGCCGCCTGCGGCGGCGGCACGACGGCCACGCCGACCGAGCCGGCCGAGGAGGCCATCGCCACCGAGGCCCCGGCCGAGGAGCCGACCGAAGAGCCGGCGGCCGAGCCGACGGAAGAGCCGGCCGCTGAGGAACCGACCGAGGAACCGGCGGCCGAGGAGCCGACCGAGGAACCGACGGAGGAGCCGGCCGCCACCGAAGAGCCGACGGCCGAGCCGACCGAAGAGGCGGCCACGGGCGAAATGGCCGCCGAAGAGTGCGCCGAGACGTATGACGGCGAGACGATCGTCATCTACCAGGCCGCCGGCCTGACCGGCCCGCTGGCCCAGATTCTGGGCGACGGCTTCATCAACGGCTCCAACGACGCTGTCGAGCGCATCAACGCCGATGGCGGCGTCTGCGGCGTCATGATGGAGTTGCGGCTGGAGGATTCGCAGTACGACCCGGAGCAGGAAGTCGCCATCTTTGAGCGTTATCGCGCCGAAGAGCCGGCCCCCGTGCTCCACCTGACCTACGGTAGCGGCGCGGCCATCGCTCTGAAGGAGCGCGTCACCGAAGACCAGATCCCCCACATCACCGCCGGCCTGAGCGACGAAGCGTTCTACCTGCCGCGCGGCGGCTACACCTTCGGCACCGGCCCCATCTACTCCGACCAGTTCGCCGGCTTCCTGACCTGGCTGCAGGAGAACTGGGCCGACGTGAAGCCGGCCGAGGCGGGCGACGAGATCGTCGTCGGCGTCATCGGCTGGGCCAACGCCTTCGGCGCGGGGGCGACGACGCCAACCGCCCTGGCCTACGCCGAGGAGCAGGGCATCACCGTCCTGCCGCTGGAGTCGCAGGAGATTTCGCCCACGGCCGACGTGACCGGCCAGTTGCAGAACCTGCTGGCCAACGGGGCCAACGTCATCTACGTCCAGTCGCTCTCCTTCGGCCCGGCCCAGGTCATCGGCACGCTGCGCGCGCTGCAAGCCTGGGACTCGGTCGTCGTCGGCGGCGTCAACTGGAGCCTCAACACCGACGTGGTCAACATCCTGGGCGAGAACGCGGCCCTGATGGACGGCTACTACGGCGTCATGCCCAGCTACTGGTGGAACGACACCGACAACCCCGGCGTGCAGATGGCGCTGGAGGACTTCGCCGCGTCGGAACTGCCGGAGACCAAGAAGGACGTCGGCTACCTGCTCAGCTACGGCCAGATGTTCGGCGTGGCCAACGTCCTGCGCCACGCCATGAACATGGTCGGCTTCGAGGGCCTGACCGGGCAGACCGTCTTTGAGGCGATGCAGGACATGGGCACGATCGACGTCGGCGGCATGGCCACCTGGCAGGCCGGCGGCGAAGACCGCGCCCCCAACATGGCCCAAATCCGTCAGGTGCAGTTCAATGAGGACGGCACCTACGAGTTCGTGGTCATCGAAGACTTCTTCGAACTGCCCGACACCCGCCCGCCGGCCGGAGTAAGTATGGGTCGGTAGTCGTTGGTCGTTGGTCGCAGACGACCAACGACCAACGACCAACGCCCCATCTGAAAATCTGTGTAATCTGTGAAATCTGTGGTTTCTTCTTATGCTCAAGGTCAACAACATCGAGGTCGTCTACAACGACGTGATCCTGGTTCTGCGCGGCGTGACGCTGGCGGTGGAGCCGCGGCAGATCGTCGCCCTGCTGGGGGCCAACGGCGCGGGCAAGTCCACGACGCTCAAGGCCATCTCCGGCCTGCTACGCACCCAGCAGGGCGAAGTGACGCGCGGCAACATCGAGTTCGATGGCCAGCGCCTCGACCGGCAAGCGCCCGACGACATCGTGCGCCAGGGCATCGTCCAGGTGTTGGAGGGGCGGCCGCTCTTCCAGCACCTGACCGTCGAGGAGAATCTGCGCAGCGGCGCGCTCTTTCGGCGCGACGGCGCGGCCGTGCTGCGCGAAGACCTGGAGCGCGTCTACAACTACTTCCCCCGCCTGCGCGACTTCCGCCAGCGCACCAGCGGCTACCTGTCCGGCGGCGAGCAGCAGATGGTGGTCATCGGCCGCGCCCTCATGTCGCGGCCCAAGCTGATGCTGCTCGATGAGCCGTCGCTGGGCCTGGCCCCCATGCTGGTGCAGAACATCTTCGACATCATCCGCCGCATCAACCGCGAGTCGGGCGTGTCGATTCTGCTGGTCGAGCAGAACGCCCACGTGGCCCTGCAAACGGCCGACTACGCCTACGTGATGGAGAACGGCCGCGTCGTGCTCGACGGCCCGGCGGCCACGCTGGCCCAGAACGCCGACATCAAGGAGTTCTACCTGGGCCTGACCGCCGTGGGCGAGCGCAAGAGCTATCGCGACGTGAAGCATTATAAGCGGCGGAAGCGGTGGCTGGGATAGTGGTGAGTGACGAGTTCAGAGGGGCAGGTGGCGGTGGCGAGTGGCGAGTACGAAGGCATGGCGGCGACCGCCCGGCGCTAAAGCGACCGGGCTACGCAACGACGCCGGCCAAGGCCGGCTTAAGAGACGCCGGTCGCGTTCTGAAGCCCCGTTGACGGGGCGCTGTTGATTAGCCCCGTGGCTTTAGCTCGGGGCGGGCATGGCCGGTGGCGAGCCAAAAGCGGCCAGGCCCGCTCAGATGCGGACATGGCATCGGGGGCCGCCCGAATCAAACCGGCACAGGAACAGGACACGATGAAGGAAGAGCGCCTACAAGAGATCGTGCAACACGCCTACGACCATTCGCCGGCGTTCCGGGAGCGGCTGGACGGGGCGGGGGTGGGGCCGGAAGAGATCAAGACGCTGGCCGACCTGAGCCGCGTGCCGGTGTTCACCAAGGATGAGGCCATCGCCCGGCAGCAGGCCGACCCGCCCTTTGGCGGCATGTTGGCCGCGCCGCTGTCGGCCGTCAGCCACTTCTTCTTCTCCCCCGGCCCGCTCTATGAGCCGGGGCCGACGGAGGACGACCACGCCTGGGGCGTGGCCGTGGCCATGCTGCGCGAGGCCGGCTTCGGCGCGGGCGACGTGATCCTCAACAGCCTGTCGTACCACCTCGTGCCGGCCGGCTACCTGTTCGACGGTTCCTTCACCCGCCTGGGCGCGACGGTCATCCCCGCCGGCACCGGCCCGACCGAGCTGCAACTCCAGATGGCCCGCGACCTGAACGCCACCGGCTTCGTCGGCACGCCCAGCTTCCTGCTAGGCCTGATGCAGAAGGCCGAGGAGAAGGGCGTCGCCCTGAAGCTGCGCCGGGCGGTGACGACGGCCGAGCCGCTGCCGCCCGCGCTGCGCCAGACCCTCGTCGGGCAGTACGGGCTGGAGGTCATCAACACCTACGCCACGGCCGAACTGGGCGTGCTGGCCGTGAACAGCGGCGAGGGCATGGCCATGCGCCTGCTGCCGGAGCCGATCATCCAGGTCGTCGATCCCGACACAGGCGCGTCGGTCGGCCCCGGGGAGACGGGCGAGGTGGTCGTCACCAACTTCAACCGCCTCTACCCGCTCATCCGCTTCGGCACAGGGGACTTAGCCATGAACATCGACCCGCGGCCGGGCGAGAGCGCCCAGGCCGAGCGGGCGATCATCCTCGTCGGCCGGCGCGGCGAAGCGGTGAAGGTGCGCGGCATGTTCCTGCACCCCAACCAGTTGCGCTTCGCCGCGGCGCAAGTGCCGGGCGTCGGCGCGGTGCAGGCGGTCGTCACCCGGCCTGATGGGGTGAGGGATCATCTGGCGCTGCGCGTGGCCGCCCCTCTCCCCGCGGGAGAGGGCCAGGGAGAGGGTTCCCACGCAGCGCTGGCCGAGGCGTTGAAGGCGGCGGTGCAGGGGGTTTGTCGGGTGCGGGTGGATGAGGTGGGGTTTGAAGAACAAAGGGCGATGGGGGCCAATGGTAGGGGGTGGACGAACGGGAAGATAAAATGGGTTTGCTAGCAGGGCAAGGTAAGAGATATAGGATGAACTATGCCTTGACCTTGACCCCAAAAAATCCCTCATTCTTAACTTTAGGTATAAGGAGCCTTTGCTATAGGAGTGGCAATTATCAAAGCTTTCTTGGATAGAAGACAAGCTAAACAATCAAACCGTGATTCACAAGCGGAGAAGGCTCTAAATCTTTACGGGCAAATAGTGGCTCTACTGGAAGACAACAAAGAAGCTTCAGTTCAAGATATGATGGAATACAGCAATTTAGTCAAACGATCACAGTTTGACGCAACCGATCTTGCAGGCATTGTTGGTACATTGGAAATCCTATCTGCACGAGCCAATGTGGCAAGAACTGAGCTTAACAAATCGAGATCTGAAAGGGAAGCACTGGAATCTGAAAAGAAAGCATTGGAGGCTAGAATCGATCAAGAAAAGGATTATTCCCTTTCCATGTATAACCAATATGAAAGTATTCGTCGAGAAAGGCTAGCTACAGAAGAAGAGGCACTACCTCCATTACCTCAATGGATGCACGAACTCGTTAAAAAACACAGCACTCGTGGAACTACAGGCACCATATACAAATATATTAAAATGGTATGTCGTCTTCCTCGTTAGTTATAGGAGCTGTAAGGAACGGAGTACCTATCGCTAATAAACTGCAGGATTTTCCGAGTCCGTCAAATCTTTCAAGCTTTCGCCAATTGAGACTGCCATTCATTTGGATAATTCTGGATTGTTGAGATTAATGCCTGTATCACATTTTTGATCGCCTCCCTTCGTATTTGAGTTGCTATGGTACGAACTGCATGTCTACCACCACCTTCAGAAAGAAATATTCCGGGGAAATAAGGGAGAAAAATACTTGGCAACATAGTTGCGCTCATCTGAATCCGTATGTGCAAGTTTCGCCACGAGTAGCATTTGCATAGAAGTACGGATTGCGAAATGTTCAGATGTTGTCCTTAGTTGTTTTGAAACAATGGCTAGGTACTGATCAAGTTGGCCTTCGTTAAGAAGTGTGAGCAACTGGCTAACAATAAATCGCACCCGATGAACATTGATAGAAGTTCGAGTTTCATAGTGCTGAGTGCATCGCCACGACGGTTCGCTGGAACTTCAGAAATCAGAATCTCGGCGTAACGCTCAGTTTCGACAAATTCCGAATCTGTTACGGCCTCCAAAAAAGATTCAATTGTAAAAGATTCTTTAGAAGCAATTATTACTCTCAGAAGATAATCAACAAAATGAATGATCGCCTCAGCATCTTGTTGCTGATCAGAAAACTGTTCGTGACTTCGTGGATTGCGGATTGCCAAGTAGATACCGCGAAGGAATTGCTCCAGGCCTTTTGAACGCTACGTTCGCTTTCTGATTGAAGGGAGTTAACTCGTAGCCCCGGTGTCTCTCCCAGCGCGTTTGACTAATCAGGCAACACCGTCACCATCAACCTGATCCTGCGGATCCCCTAGAGATGATGAATTGCCCCGAGTATTGCGTGCTTATATTCTCACTTTCAGGGGTTGGATACTGCAGCCCACAGTTCTGAAGAAATGTTCGTTTGGAGATTCACAGTATTTCCTATGATATGATCATAGTTGAACGTACTGAGAGAGTCAACAGCTTTGATTTCAGGGAGAACTGATGTCTTTCACGTTGCTGTCTTCAGGGAATAGGCTGGTTTTAAGTCAGCGATATTATTTCGTGTTAGCACGTTTCTCGAATTCATAGCGCAGGTATGTCCAAACCCATCCTCACCAAGGTCCTAACCACCCGCGCCCAATCCCCGCCCATCCCCCAACCCCCAACGAGACCGCCACCGAGGCGCAGCGCAGCCCGCCGGAGGGAGCACAAATCGTCCACATCCATGCCCGGCAACAACGCATAAACCTACAAACCTCTACTCAATCGGCTATCATTGGCTCCCAGCAACAGTGCATCTGCCCAGCAAACGCACCCATCCACTACCGCTAGTACAATGGGAACCAAGAATGAGTAAGATCCTCTTTGTAACGCCGCCGGCCCACGGGCACTTGAATCCGGTCCTGCCGCTGATGCAGGAGTTAGCCCAGCGTGGCGAGCAGGTGCTGTGCCTCAACAATGACGAGTTCCGCCCCCAAATCGAGGCCACCGGGGCGCGCTTCCGCGCCTATCCCCCCACGATCCTGACGGCCGCGGCCATCTCGCAAGCACTGGCCGACGGCAACCTTTCCCGACCGCACTTGTTGATGATGCGGGCCACGGAAGCCCTCGCGCCATTCACAATGGATGTGCTGACCCAGGAGGGATGCGACTTGGTCGTCTTCGACTCGCTGGCCATTTGGGGCAAGATCGCGTCAAAGGCCCTGGGCCTGAAAGGAGTCGCCACAATCGGCCACTTTGTCTTTGACCTCGCGTCCATGAACCTGAGCCGGCGCGAAACTGTGACGATGATGACCCAGTTTTTCGCCCAGCTTCCCGCCCTGCTCAGCCAGCGACGACGACTGAGGCAACGATTCGGGCAGGCTTATCCATCTAAACAGCCCCTCTTCCCCATGCGCGACCAATTGAACATCGTCTTTACAGCGCGAGAGTTACAGCCCAAATCGTCCCTGATTGATGATACCTTTCTCTTTGTTGGCCCTTCCATCAACCCGCAACCGCACGCGGACGATTTCCCCCTGGACGCGCGGCAACAGAAACCGATCGTCTATCTTTCCCTGGGCACGGTTCACCATACCCATACGGCCTTCTACCACACCTGCTTTCGAGGCCTTTGCCGACTTTCCGGCGCAGTTCATTCTCTCCGCCGGCCGGCAGGCCAGCATGGCCGAGCTTGGGCCAATTCCAGCCAACTTTATCGTGCGGCCGTTTGTCCCCCAGCTTGACGTCCTGCAAGTTGCCGATGTGTTCATCACCCACGGCGGCATCAACAGTGTTCATGAAGGTCTGTACTATGGCGTACCGCTCATCCTGATCCCGCATCAATTCGAGCAGTTGTTGAACGCTCGCCAGGTGACGGCGCGCAACGCGGGTTTGCTCATTGATGATCAGGTGAAAGGCCAACCCGTTACGCCGGCCCAATTGCGCCAGGCGTTGCAGGAAGTTCTGGCCAATCGCGCCTACGCCGAAGGCGCCCGGCAGATACAGCAACTGTTACGAGACACCGGAGGCTTTCGGCAGGCAGCCGACGCCATTCAAGCCACTTTGTGACCGCTCATTCAACCGGTTGGGGCATCCTGACCTGTACCCATGCCAGAGCCTTGTCAAAATCACCGAACATCGCGCCGGGGCAGCGATACATGCGGCTCATGATCTTGTTGGCCAGCGGCGCATAGAAGGCGACGTACTTACTGTTAGCGCTGACGATGGCAATGCCCACACAGTTCTGCGCGAAGCGATCCCGGTTGGCCGTCAGCCACGCCTTCTGATATTTGGCCGCGCCCGGCTCGTGTTTGTGCTTGTGGTCGTGCTTGTCGTCGTCGTCGTCGAGGTTGCCGTCGAACTCTTTGTCGAACTCATCGTCGTGGGGGTGCGCTTCGTCGAATTTGTAGTGCATCACCACCCCAAACTTCCCCTCGCGGGCCAGCAGTTTGTCGACTTCGGCAAACAGCCGTTTGGTCTGTTCGAGGGGCATGTGTTCGTCATAGATGTTAAGAACATATAGGGGCCGCAGACGTTCATCGATAGTGAATGACATAGTTTGCTCCTCTGGGGAGATACCATAACATTACCCACAGGCTGGATCAATCACCCCTGTTCAGATGGTTTTGAACTGCTGTTAGGTTGTAAATGAATCCAGGCCAAGGGAGCAGCACTATGACCAAAACCATCCTCACCGCCGCCCTCACCGGCGTCCTGACCACCCGCGCCCAATCCCCGGCCATCCCCTACACCCCCGACGAGATCGCCGCCGAGGCGCGGCGCAGCGTCGAGGCCGGGGCAGCCATCGTCCACATCCACGCCCGCCAGGACGACGGCCGCCCGGCCTACGACGTGGACACCTACGCCCGCATCGACGCCGCCGTGCGCCGCGAGTGCCCGGACGTAATCATCAACTACAGCACCGGCGCGGTCGGCGTCGGCCGCGAGGAGCGCGTGGCCCACATCGCCGCCCTGCGCCCCGACATGGCCGCGCTCAACATGGGCAGCATGAACTACGCCATCTACTCGGCCAAAAACAAGGCGTTCTACCACGACCACGTCTTCGCCAACCCGTTCGGCGACATCATCTACTTTCTGGAGGCCATGACCGACGCCGGCACGCGACCGGAGATGGAGTGCTTCGACACCGGCCACATCCACAACAGCGCGCCGCTGATCGACATGGGGCTGCTGCGCCCGCCCTATCAGTTCAGCCTGATCATGGGCGTGCTGGGCGGCATCCCCGGCACGACCCGCCACCTGGTGCAGCAGGTGGACAACCTGCCCGCCGGGGCGCACTGGCAGGTCATCGGCATCGGCGCGCGGCAGTGGCCGCTGGTGGCCGCGGCCATTACGCTGGGCGGCAACGTCCGCGTCGGGCTGGAGGACAACCTCTACGTCGCGCCGGGGCAGTTGGCGCGGTCGAATGGGGAACTGGTGGCGCGAGCGGCGGAGTTGGTGAGGTTAGTGGGGGGGGAGGTGGCGACGGTGGGCGAAGCGCGGGAGATGCTACAATTACTTAGGTGGTAGACAACGATCACAAACACGGTTGACGAGATATACGGCAATGCCGTATAATCACTGAGATAGTTCTATAATCTTCATTGAGACCTCGGCCTTCACCAAGCGTGTCATAGGCTATTTGACCGACGATGAGTATCTGGGACTCCAGATGTTTCTACTAGAGCGTCCAGATGCGGGCCAAGTCGTACATGGTACAGGTGGTGTCAGAAAGCTGCGTTGGGCAATGGCCGGCCGCGGCAAGAGCGGCGGTCTGCGTGTAATCTATTATTGGCGTGTGTCAAAGGACGAGATTTGGTTGCTTACTATCTATAGCAAGAGCGAGCGCGAGAGCATCCAAGCGCATATCTTGAGACAAATCGCGGAGGAAATTGGCTATGGCTGAACGTGATATTGGGCTTGAAATCCTCGAAGGCATTCGAGAGATCAAAGCATTTAAACGCGGCGAGATTCAGGGATTGCGGACGCGCGAATTGAAGCAACATGCTCCTCCTGAGGAGATACGAAGGCGACTTAAGCTGTCGCAGGCCGCATTTGCCGGACTGATGGGGGTCAGTGTGCGAACGATTCAGGATTGGGAGCAAGGGCGGCGAGAGCCAAGTGGCCCGGCTAAGTCCCTATTGCGAATTGCCGATCAACATCCTGAAGTATTTCTGGAACTGGCGTAGAACTGACAATGGAACCGGGGCAGCTCATCCTGACTTGTTCGCCACGATTCAGCGAGATCATCGAACAGTCAAAGCAGTCTATCTTAGCAGATGGCGGCCTGACGCATGAGGAGTTTTGGGATGAAATAGCTCTGGCGCCGGCCGAGTCCTGTTGATAGGGTAGGGAATACGTTGTGACACACATACCAACATACCGGCCTCCAACCCACCCCGGCGAGATGTTGCTGGAAGAGTTCCTGACGCCCATGAATCTCACGCAGCGCGAATTGGCCGAAGCCATCCATGTTCCTTACCAGCGCGTCAATGAGATCATCAACGGCAAGCGCGGCGTTACCCCGGCCACGGCGCTGCGACTGGCCCGCTTCTTCGGTATGTCGGCCGGGTTTTGGATGAACTTGCAGCTTCGGTGGGACTTGTATTACGCTCAGCAGCAGGAAGCTGAAGTGCTGGCCGCGATTCAACCTTATGGTGTTTAGTCATGGGAAAAAAGAGACAAATCGCCCTTGTCTATCGCAAAATGCGCATTAGTGAGCAAGGTTCCGACCTGGAGTATCCCAGCCGCCGGCTGCCCGCCTGGCAGCGCTAGAGGAAATTCGCCGTGAATACCACGCTTGGAAATACGGAACTGAACCTCAATTTCAGCGAGTTGTTACCATTCTGAAAAACTACAGCAAAACCGATATCGAAGGAGGAGGATAATGCCACAACATGTCTATGTTACTCTAGAAGTAGAAGGAGATAAGGTAGTAAAGGTACAAGAGGAGACAGGTTTCATCGTTGGACGTCCTATAGGTTCCCTATTGCCAACCGATCTAAAAAACAAGCCCATCGCCAAAGCACTGAACCAACTTGAAGCGAGAGGCTGGGAACTAAAGGATATTACCGAGGGGGTTGCATCAACGAGTGACCCATGGTGGAACCCAAGACTAATTCCTCAGCCCACAAAACCGTCCCCACGAAAGTTCTACCTAATGCAGTTTCCCGTCGGCAAGTGATTGAGATAAATCGACTTTAAATCACTTAAGCCGCCTTGCAGGTGACTACGAGTTTCCAGGCGAAACGATGTCAGACCACTTAGCTATGCGCCTTCGGTCGTCGCTCAATTCTCGCTCCGAAGACCACGCCACCAACCGCGCCGCCATGCTCGCCCTATTGGACGAGCTAAACGCCCGCCAGGCCAAGGCCCGCGCCGGCGGCGGCGAGCGCGGCGCGGCCAAGTTCCGCGCCGCGGGCAAGCTGCTGCCCCGCGAGCGCGTCGAGTGGCTGCTCGACCCCGGCACGCCCTTCCTCGAACTCTCGCCATTGGCCGCCGAGGGAATGTACAACGGCGAGTCGCCCGGCGGGTCGCAGATCACCGGCATCGGCGTGGTCAGCGGCGTCGAGTGCCTCGTCTTCGCCAACGACGCCACGGTCAAGGGCGGCGCGGTCTACCCCATGACCCTCCAGAAGTCGCTGCGCGCCCAGCAGATCGCCTTCGAGAACCGGCTGCCGTGCATCTCGCTGGTCGAGTCGGCCGGGGCCAACCTGCTCTATCAGGACGAGGTGTTCATCCTCGGCGGCCGCACCTTCGCCAACCAGGCCCGGCTGTCGGCCGCCGGCATCCCCCAGGTGGCGCTGGTCTTCGGCTCGTCCACCGCCGGCGGGGCCTACATCCCCGGCATGAGCGACTACGTGGTCATGGTGCGCGGCCGGGCGGCCGTCTATCTGGGCGGGCCGCCGCTGGTGAAGATGGCCATCGGCGAGGAGAGCGACGACGAGACGCTGGGCGGGGCGGAGATGCACGCCCACACCTCCGGCCTGAGCGACTACACCGCCGAGGACGACGCCGACGCCCTGCGCCTCGGCCGGCTGATCATGGCCCAACTGGGGCAGCCCAAGCCGGCCGCCGCCCTGGCCCGCCGCGCCGCGCCGGAGCCGCCGGCCCACGACCCCGACGAACTGCTGGGCATCATCCCCGCCGACCCGCGCATCCCCTTCGACGTGCGCGAGATCATCGCCCGGCTGGTCGATGGCTCGCGCTTCCTGGAGTTCAAGCCCGACTATGGCGCGACGCTCGTCTGCGGCCACGCCCATCTCGACGGCTGGCCGGTCGGCATCCTGGGCAACAACGGCGTCCTGTTCGGCGAAAGCGCCAACAAGGCGGCGCAGTTCATCCAGCTCTGCAACCAGACGCGCACGCCGCTGATCTACCTGCAAAACATCACCGGCTTCATGGTCGGCGCGCAGGCCGAGCGCGGCGGGATCATCAAGCACGGCAGCAAGATGCTCAACGCCGTGGCCACCTCGACCGTGCCGCAGTTCACCGTCATCGTCGGCGGCAGCTATGGCGCGGGCAACTACGCCATGTGCGGCCGGGCGCTCGACCCGCGCTTCCTGTGGGCCTGGCCCAACAGCCGGGTGGCCGTCATGGGCGGCGAGCAGGCCGCCGGCGTGCTGGGCATCGTGCAGACGGAGCAGGCCCGCAAGCGCGGCGTCTCGCCCGACGCCAACCAGATCGCCATGATGCAACTGATGACCCGCCAGAAGTTCGAGGCCGAGTCGTCGCCCTACTACGCCACCGCCCGCCTGTGGGACGACGGCATCCTCGACCCGCGCGACACGCGCATGGCCCTCAGCGTCGGCCTGTCGGTGGCCCACAACGTGGACTACCTCAGCGCCGGGCCGCCGCGCTACGGCGTCTTTCGGATGTAAAAAGCGCCGGAGGCCACAAGTGGCTTCCGGCGCTTTCGTTACAGGTTAGACCTCAGAGGTCTCAGAGACCTCTGAGGTCTAGGGGGAGGAAATCGTTACGGCAGAACGATGATGCGCGGAGCCGGGTCCGGCGTCAGCGGCGAGTGGGCCAGGAAGTACGCCTCGAGTGCGTCGGTGTCCACCGCACCGCCCAGGCGGTTCGTGCCCAGGAGGAACGCAGGGAACTGGTCGCCGCCGTCGGCGATGAAGCTGTTGACCGTCACGCGATAGACGCCGTTCGGGTCAATCGGCTCACCATTGAGCATGATGTCGGCGATGTCGACAACGTTGCCCGCCTGGCTCGGATTGGCGATGGCCGCCGCCGCGTCGGCGGCGCTATAGCTATAGGTGAAGCCTTCCGACACTTGCAGCAGCTTGTTGCCCGGAACCGGGTTGACGCCGATCCACTGCTGTTCCAGCGCCATATCGATCTGCGTGCCGGTCATGTCCATCGTGACCATCGCATTGCCGAACGGCTGGACAGCGAACATCTCACCGAAGGTCACTTCACCCGGCGCTTCTGTGCCATAGATGTCGGAGACAAGGAAGTCCTCGCGGATACCGCCGGGGTTCATGAAGGCGATCTGAGCGTTGCCGTTATCAGGATCGTCGGTCGCGTCCAACATGGCGTCAGCGATGAGGCGGCCGATGTTCGACTCGACGCCGCGGGTCGCGCCACGCACGAAGTCAGCCGTGATGGAGCCGACGATACGGTTGGCCAGCGGCGCGGCGAAGACGTTGTACTTGGTGATCAGGGCCGTGATGGCCGGGTCCTTGGCTACGTCCTGGGTCACGATGACGTTCTCAGCCGAGATCGACGTGACGTCCTTTGTCTTGCGGCTGACTTCCATGTTGATGCGGGTGACGAGGCGGCCGTTGGACGCGGCGCTGGTCACGACGCGGCCGTCGATGACGCAGTTGTAGGCCTGGTGGGTGTGGCCGGTGATGAACAGGTCAACGTCATCGCGCGTGCGCTCGACGATGTCGACGATCGGGCCGGAGATACCGGAGCAGCCGTTGTACTCGGTGGCCACAGCCGGATAGCCGCCCTCATGCACCAGGACAACGACGGCCTTGATGCCCTTGCTCTTCAAGACGCCGACCAGACGGTTGACGGTGTCGGCCTCATCCTTGAACTGCAGGCCGGCAACGCCCGACGGGGAGACGATACCGGGGGTGCCTTCCAGGGTCATGCCGATGAAGGCCACTTTGACGCCGGAGAAGGTCATGACGCGGTAAGCGGGGAAGATGGTGCGGTTCGTGCCTTCGTAGAAGACGTTGGCCGCCAGATAGCGGAAGTCCGCGCCCTCGAACGGGTCGCCGTCGGCGCAGCCATCAACCGGGTGGCAACCGCCCTTCTGCATACGCAGCAGTTCGGCCAGACCTTCGTCGAACTCGTGGTTGCCCACGGCGTTGAAGTCGAGGCCGATCTCGTTGAAGACCTCAACGGCCGGCTCGTCGTGGAACAGGGCGGAGAGCAGCGGCGTGGCGCCGATCATGTCACCGGCCGAGACGACGGCCGTCTTAGGATTCTGGGCCTTCATGGTCTTGATCCACGTGGCCAGATACTCCGCGCCACCGGCATTGACGTTACCGGACGGCGTGCTGATGGTTCCGGGCGGCATCAGCGCGCCGTGAAAGTCATTGACGGCCAGGATTTGCACCGGGACCGTCGTAGCTTGGGGCTTTGGCGCGGCCGAGGCCGGACCGATGGCGAAGATGAGCATCACCATCATGGCGGCCAGGAGCAGCACAGGCAGGAAACGACGCAGCGAACGCAGGTTCATGTAATGCATTCCTCCACAAACTGAATATTGGGAACGTGAATGGCGCCCGATCCACAACCGAGTGCGCCGCCGAGTGAGGTCGAGAGGCACGATATGGTCAGAGACGGGCATTGGGTCGCCCCAGCAGCAGCAGGCGGCCCTAATACACATTATACGGACGAAGCTTACAAACTCGCTTACAAGGTGTGTAAGGCGACAAATCTATTAGCTTCTGGCGTGTTTCGTAACGATCCGGCTGGAATGGGAGCGGCTGCTCCGCGCTTCGTAACGAGCAGGAGACAACCGCCCTTTATACTACTCGCTATGGGTACAATCACCAATAGCTCCGGCCGAATGTCTCATCATCGTCTGATACAGCTTACCCGTTAGCTGCAGGTAATTTGGGAGGCAAGAGCGATCCATAAAGTAACGTCCGCTATCTGTTTGCCCAAACGCCGCGAACATGTTTTCGCCCTGTACTCGACCCTTCTCGTGAAACCTTACCATAGGCCGCCCATAAAAGACTTCTTCAACCTCCTCAGGCGACACATTGTGCTTTCCAAGGATCTTATCCACAACAGAGGGCAACCAGGCGAACCGCTCAATATACACAACTACACCCTATCACCGACTCAATTCAATGTTAGCGGTGACCCAGGGCAATGTCAATCACGGCACATTGCACCCACCCCAATCCAGAGTAAAATCCCCCCAAACCACCAACCGGAGTAACCCATGGACCCCGAAAACGCCCCCAGCATCATCCTGCCCATCGCCATCCTGATCGCTATCCTGGCCGCCTGCGGTGTCATCGCCTTCGCGCTGGCCATCGTCGCCGGGGCGATCACCCTGGCCGTCTGAGGCGCGGCCGATCCGCGTGCGGGAGGGCGATTATGCTGGACGCGCAGTTCTATGACCTGATCCAGTCGCTGTGGGGTACGTTTGCCGGGGCGATGGCCGCCGTCCGTCTGGCCGATCCCACCCCGCCCCGCCGCAATCGGGCTACTCGTCTGGGCCGAGCAGTTGCAGATGGCCCAGGACGTGGCGCTCTTGCTCCAGGCCGGGATGATGCTCCGCGCACCGGGCCGGCGGGGGCGGCGGGGCGGGCGGCCCCATTGACCACCAGTTGCCCGGCAAACCGCCCGCCGGTATCGTCCAGCCACACCCGGGCCAGAACCTCGCCGCCGCGCATGAACCACAGCGCATAGCGCGTACTGCCGTCGAGGCTCACCTGCACCTGCTGGGCCTGCGACGGCTCGGCCAGGGCGACGTCGAGGCCGTCAACTGTGAAGGTCGTCAGTCCAGGGGTGTCGATCGGCGTGCCCGCCGGGCGGAAGGCAGTGACAAGGGCGTGATCGACCGTTACCAGGCGCGGCGAAAGTACTGCTCGTCAAAGCCGTTAGTAGCCGGTGTTGAAGCGCAATTTCGCGCCAGCGGCGCAAAGCTCCCACCAGCCGCGCGTCGACGGACAGCCGCTCCCCGGCGATGGCGTTCGCGCCCTCTCAGCGTCTCAGTGCCCGAGGATGACGCGCAAGAACTGGCCGGTGCGCGACCTCGCGGTGAACGGTCGCAGGCGGGCAATCAGCGGATCCACCGGGCAGAGTCGACGACACGCACACCCGGGCCGGCGTAGTAGCCGCGCATGCCGACCGCCCCCCACAAAGCGGTGGGATAACCGCCCAGCCGCCGTTCCACGCCGTCAAAGCGAAATGGATGGCCGGGCATGGACGTTTGCCGGCTGGCAAAGATGAGACTGTTCTCGATGTATTGCAGGCGATCGTTGGCGATCAGGTTTCGCTCCGGGGCCACGCCGCCGTCACAGCGTCACGACGCCAGGATGACGATCATCTGCCCGGCCGGCGGACAACACCTGCACAACAGCGGCGCGGTCGGGGGACCAGCCCGGCAGCGCCCTCACCGGCCCCAGGCACGCGGGGATGGGCGGGCGCGCGGTCCAGCAGGTAGACGCCGCCTTGTTGCCCAGGCGACACGCGCCGTCGATGTTGGCTTGGCCCTGCCCACGCGCCGCCATAGGCGTCGCCGCCCGCGCGGTGCGGAAGACTCCGCGCCGGTCGGCCAAACGCAAGCCGCTGTCCGCCCGATTGACCACGCCCAGGCGGCCACGAACGATAGCCGGAGGGTTTGCGTGCCTGAGCTGGGCTGGCGTAAAGCCGCCAGGAAGTGGGTCAGGCGTTTTCAAGGCGGGCTGTAGTCGACGGGGCGCCCATAGCGTCAGCCCGCAGGCAAGCCGCCCCGCCGGCCGCCAGCCACAGCACAGCCGACGCACCGACGACGCCTCTATCGGCTCGTGGGGAGCACTAGGGGAGCCAGCGCCCCAGGGGGGGAGCTCTGGACGCGCTCGCCGACGTTGTAGACCAACCCGCGCCCAGCGACGAAGTTATCGACGGTGCGCAGGGTGATGAAGGCGTCGTCGCCCATCCAGGCGCGCTGCACGATAACCAGTACTTTGGCCGGTAATCTATCATGGGCTGCGCTGCGCCGGGACCACCCGGGCGCAGGGCCCCGGGGGGTTTCCGTTGGGGCCGCGGGCGGGAAAACCCCACTCAGGGGCGCCCGAAGTTCGACGTCTCCTTCCTGCAACCGAAGCTGGAGCAGATGCCCGCCTACGCCGCCGCCGCCGAAGCCCTGGGATTTGCCGGCTTCTGGGTGGCCGAGACCAACAGCGACCCGTTCCTCAACCTGGCCCTGGCCGCCGAGCACAGCCAGCGCATGACGCTGGGCACGGCCATCGCTGTGGCCTTCCCACGCAGCCCGGCGATATTGGCCTACACCGCCTGGGACCTGCAGAGATACTCTAAAGGCCGCTTCGTCCTCGGCCTCGGCCCGCAAGTGAAGGCCCACAACGTGCTGCGCTTCGGCGTCAAGTGGGAGAAGCCGGTAGCCAAAATGCGCGAGACCATCGAAGCCATCCGCGCCTTCTGGCATACCTGGCAGACGGGCGCGCCGCTCGACTACGCCGGGGAGTTCTTCAAGCTGATGCTGATGACCCCCTTCTTCGACCCCGGCCCCATCGACTACGCGCCGCCGCCGATCTACATCGCCGCCGTCAACGAGCAGATGTTGCGGCTGGCCGGCTCCCACTGCGACGGCGTCCACATCCACGCCCTGCACACCGCCCGCTATCTGCGCGAGGTGGCCCTGCCGGAGATCGAGAGTGGGCTGGCGAAGTCGGGCCGGACGCGGGCCGACTTCACCGTCAACACCGCCGTCTTCGCCATCCCCACCGACGACCCGGCCGAGGCGCGGGCGGCCGAGGCCCACGTGCGGCAACAGCTTTCCTTCTACATGAGCACCCCCGCCTATCGCGCCGTGCTGGAGCTACACGGCTGGCAGGACGCCGCCGACCAATTGGGCCACATGGCCCGCGCCGGCCAGTGGGACGAGATGCCCGGCCGCATCACCGACGAGATGCTCGACGCCTTCGCCGTCACCGGCCCGTGGGCGGCGCTGCCGGGCCTCATTCGCGCCCGCTATGGCGAGCTGCTGGATCGCGTGGCCTACTACCTGCCCTTCGAGCCGGGGGCCAACGACGCCGGCTGGGCCGCGTCCGTCGCCGGATTTAAAGAGGGATGATCCGCAGATTGGGCAGAAGGCGCTCACGCAAAGGCAAAGGCACCAAGAAGAAAGCTTATTCTTTCTTGGCGACTTTGCCCCTTAGCGCCTTTGCGTGAGCCTCTTTTAATCTGCCCAATCTACTAAATCTGCGGATAATATCTCTGGGAGATAGACCATGTTTAGTTACTTCACGGCCGAACACGAGGCGTTCCGGCGGGTAGTGCGGCGGTTCGTCGAGACGGAGATCAACCCCCACGTCGAAGAGTGGGAGGCGGCGCGCATCTGGCCCGCCCGCGACGTGCTCAAGAAGATGGGCAACCTCGGCCTGCTGGGGCTGAACTACCCGGAGGAGTACGGCGGCGGCGGCGTGGACTACTGGTATAGCGCCGTGCTGCTGGAGGAACTGGGCCGGGCCGACTGCGCCGCCGTGCCGATGGGCATCGCCGTCCACACCGACATGGCCACCCCCGCCCTGGCCGAATTCGGCAGCGACGAGTTGAAGCGCCGCTTCCTGGCCCCGGCCATCGCCGGCGACCAGGTGGCGGCCATCGGCGTCAGCGAACCCGACGCCGGCAGCGACGTGGCCAGTATCCGCACCCGCGCCGTGGCCGACGGCGACGACTACGTCATCAACGGCAGCAAGATGTGGATCACCAACGGCACGCAGGCCGACTTCGTGACCCTGCTGGCCCGCACCAGCGGCGAACGCGGCTTTCGCGGTATGTCGCTGATCGTCGTGCCCACCGACACGCCCGGCTTCCACGTTAGCCGCAAGCTGGAGAAGTTGGGCAACCACGCCAGCGACACCGCCATCCTGACCTTTGAGGACATGCGCGTGCCCCAGGCCAACCGCATCGGCGAGGAGGGGCTGGGCTTCATGCTGCAAATGAAACAGTTCCAGCGCGAGCGGCTGGCCGGCAGCCTGATGTCCACGGCCGGGATGGAGAAGATCATCCGGATGACCATCGCCTACTGCCGCGAGCGACACACCTTCGGTCGCCCGCTGATCGACAATCAGGTCATCCACTTTAGGCTATGCGAACTGCTGACCGAGGTCGAGGCCCTGCGCCAGCTCAACTACCACTGCGTGCGGCTGATCGTCGCCGGAGAGGACGTGACCAAAGAGGTCTCGATGGCCAAGCTGAAGGCCGGGCGGCTGGCCCGCGAAGTGGCCGATAGCTGCCTCCAGTTCCACGGCGGCATGGGCTACGTCGAGGAGTACCCCATGGCCCGCTACTTCCGCGACGCCCGCCTGCTCTCCATCGGCGGCGGCGCGGACGAGATTATGTTGGGCATTATCGCGAAGTATGAGAATATCTTGCCAGGCCGATAGCCAGTAGATCAGTCAGTAGGTCAGTAGGTCAGTACGACAGTTCGAACCACTGACCTACTGACCTACTGACCCACTGACCTACTGACCCACTGATAACTAACTAACAAGGAAAGCCGCATGACCCCCATCCGCATCGCCCGCTCCTTCGTCGCCGCCGAATCGGTGGCCGAGTTGATCGCTGCCGAGTACGACGTCGCCGCGCCGGTCACTTGCCGGATGTTCAGCAAGCTGCTGCGCACCCAGGACAACGACCACTACCTGACCACCGCCGGCGACGGCACGCAGTACGCCTTCCGCATCTACCAGCAAGGCGACCGCTACCACCGCGCCGAGTCCGACTACCTCTATGAGATCGACTGGCTGCGCTTCCTGCGCGAACACGAGTTGCCCGTTTCCTACCCCATCCGGCGGCGCGACGGCGGCTACCTGGGCCGGCTCGACGCGCCGGAGGGGACGCGCTACTACGCTCTGTTCAGCCTGGCCTATGGCGACCCGTTGGCGCTGAAGGACCTCGATCAACTCTATGTCATGGGCGAGACGATGGCTCGCATCCACGTCGCTTCCGACAGCTTTGCCACCCCCCACGCCCGCAAGCCGCTCGACCTGGCCTACCTGCTCGACCGGCCGCTGGAGCGCATCCGCCGCAACTGGACCGACGAGCGGGCGGCCAACCTCGACCTGGTGCTGACGGCGGCCGAGGAAGCGCGCGAAGAGTTGCGCGACTACATCGACGCCGGCGCGTCGGTACCCGGCCGCTGGGGACCAATCGGCGGCGACTTCCACCAGAGCAGCGTCTACTTCAACGAGGTCAACGAGCCGACCTTCTTCAACTTCGACCTGTGCGGGCCGGGCTGGCGGGCCTACGACATCGCCGCCTTCCTGTCCAACGCCAACCTGATGCACGCCCCGGCCGAACGCAGCGAGGCGTTCTTCGCCGGCTACTACGCCGCCCGGCCACTGGCCGACGAAGACCACGCCGCCATTTCCCCCTTCCTGACCATCCGCCGCGTCTGGCTGATGGGCGCGTTCGCGCGCGAGGATGGGTTGGTGGGGCATACGTTTGTGGGGTCTATCTAAAAGAGTAGCAAGGGCGTATAATTGTATAGGGCCATTTTGATGGAGGCGGCATAGATGGAACTCGCTCAGACAATGGTGATCCCGCTAACAGAGAACGAAGACGGCGTCATTCGGGTCGGCCATACCCGCGTGCGCCTCGATACCATTGTCTATGCCTTCAACGACGGCTATACGGCCGAGGAGATCGTCACTCAATATCCAGCCCTCAACTTAAGCGACATCTATGCTGTCATCGCCTACTATCTGGGCAATCGCGCGGCTATTGATCGGTACGTGGCGGAACGGGCTGAGATAGCGCAAGCCTTGCGGGGCGAGACTGAAGCCAAGCCGGAGTACCAGGCGTTTAGGCAACAATTGCTCAAGCGCCGTGATGCTATGCAGCAGCGGTAGGCCGATCGCGTTCACTCCCCAACGGCCATGATCAAGTTCCTCGCCGATGAGGATTTCAATAACCGCATCGTGCGCGGTCTTCTGCGTCGCCAGCCCAATCTCGATATCCTCCGCGTTCAGGATACGCCTATGGCGGGCGCGCCCGATGCTGCTGTACTGGGCCGCTCAGCAACCTCGCGTTCTCTTGACCCACGACGTCAGCACGATGACGAAGTATGCTTACCAGCGCCTTCAATCAGGTAGGAGCATGGCCGGTATCATCGAAGTGCCCCAGTCGGCGGCCATTGGGCAAATCATCGACGACCTGATCCTGATTGCTGGGACCAGCGTTACCCAAGAGTACGAGAACCGGGTTGAATACCTGCCGCTTTGACACCCTCTTAATCGCCAACCGCGGCGAGATCGCCCTGCGCATCATCCGCGCCTGCCACAAGCTGGGCCTCCGCGCCGTGGCCGTCTACTCCGACGCCGACGCCGATAGCCCCCACGTCCGCGCCGCCGACGCCGCTGTGCGCCTCGGCCCCGCCCCGGCGGCCGACTCCTACCTCAACGTCGCCGCCCTCCTCAGCGCCGCCGCCCGCGCCGGGGCCGGCGCCATCCACCCCGGCTACGGCTTCCTGGCCGAGAACGCCGAGTTCGCCCGCGCCTGCGCCGCCGCCGGGCTGGTCTTCATCGGCCCATCGCCGGAGGCCATCGCCGCCATGGGCGACAAGCGCGCCGCGCGGCGGCTGGCCGCCGGGTTGGGCCTGCCCGTCCTGCCCGGCTACGACGGCCCGGCGCAGGACGAGGCGACGCTGACCGGCGAAGCGGCGCGCATCGGCTACCCGCTGATGGTCAAGGCCGCGGCCGGTGGCGGCGGGCGAGGAATGCGCCTGGTGAACGGGCCGGAGGAACTGGCCGCGGCGCTGGCCGGGGCGCGGCGCGAGGCGGCGGCGGCCTTTGGCAACGGCGACCTGCTGCTGGAGCGGGCCGTGCTGCGCCCGCGCCACGTCGAGGTGCAGGTCTTCGGCGACAACCACGGCCGCGTGCTGCACCTGGGCGAGCGCGAGTGCAGCGTCCAGCGCCGCCACCAGAAGGTGATCGAGGAGTCGCCTTCGCCGGTCGTCTCGCCCGCTCTGCGGGCCGAGCTGGGCGCGGCGGCCGTCGCCCTGGCCGCGGCCGTCGGCTACAGCGGCGCGGGCACGGTCGAGTTTCTGCTCGACGAGGCCGGGCGCTTCACCTTCCTGGAGATGAACACCCGCCTGCAAGTCGAGCACCCGGTGACGGAACTCGTCACCGGCATCGACCTGGTCGAGTGGCAGTTGCGCGTGGCCGCCGGCGAGGCGCTGCCGTGGACGCAGGAGGAGATTACGCTCACCGGCCACGCTATCGAGGCCCGCCTCTACGCCGAAGACCCGGCGGCCGGCTTCCAGCCCACCGGCGGCGACGTGCTGCTGTGGCAGCCGCCGGCGGGCGAGGGCGTGCGCGTGGACGACGGCATCCGCACCGGCAGCATCATCGGCGGCCACTACGACCCGCTGCTGGCCAAGATCATCGCCGCCGGGCCGACGCGGGAGGACGCGCTGCGCCATTTGGGCCGCGCCCTGGCCGATACCGTCCTGCTGGGGCTGACATCCAACCTGGCCTACCTGCGGGCCATCGTCGCCCACCCCGGCTTCGTCGTCCCGGACGCGCTCAGCACCCGCTTCCTGGAAGAGTCGCTGCCCGGCTGGCGGCCGAGTGTCGCGCCGGCAGAGCGGGCCACGGCCCTCATCGCCGTGGCCCTGGCCCAGTGGCCGCAGCCGAGCGCCGGCCAATTGGGCTACTGGCGCAACAACCCCGGCCAGCCGCCGCCCCGGCGCTACCGCGTCGGCGACGAGACGGCCGAGGTGACCCTGCGCCCCGTGCCCCACGCGCCGGGCTGCTTCACCGCCGCCCTGTCGCCAGACGAGACGCCCCGCGCCGTTGCACTTGTAGCGCGGGATGGTATCCCGCGAGCGGCGGAGCGGGTTATCAACCCGCGCTACAACCTCGACCTGACCCTCGACGGCCTGCGGCGGCGCGTCGTCCTGGTCGCGGCCGGCGACGACTGGTGGGCGCAGACGGCCGATGGGCCGTTGCGCATTACCGCCCTGCCCCTGCTGCCGGAGCCAAGCCGCGCCGCCGGGGCCGGCGGCTCCTTGCGCGCGCCGCTGCCGGGCACGGTGCTGGCCGTGCTGGTCGAAGTGGGTGAGAGCGTGGCCGAGGGGCAGCCGCTGGTCAAGCTGGAGGCGATGAAGATGGAGTACACCATCCGCGCCGCGGCCGCCGGCGTCGTCGAGGTCATCTACCACGTCCCCGGCGACAACGTGGCCGCCGACGCCCTGCTCATCCACGTCGGGGCAGTTTAGCCGCCCTGGCGCGGGAGCCTCAGATCGTCAGGATCACCCGTCCTGGCTTGGCCGGTCGTTCGACAAACTCGTGCGCCTGGGCAATCTCCTCCAGCGTGAAGTGCGCGGCAATCTCCGGCTCCGGCCAGCCCGATTCAAGAGCCTGGTTGATGGCGCGCGTGGCTTCCAGCTTGGCCTCAGCCGGTACATCATCACTGCCGACGAAGTAGACCCTAACGTTGCTAAAAACGAGTAGCCAGGCGAATCCTCACCTCGCCCGCCTGGGGTTGTGGGTCGTCCATCTCGCCGACAACAAGCACCTCGCGTGCGTTGCCTTGTTTTTCATACCATGCGGCTTTCATAAGTTTGCATCGGCCTCTTATAGAGGTGGTCGTTGCTACTCCTTTGCGGCAAGACCCTCTCCCTAGCCCTCTCCCAAAGGGCGAGGGGACGAGAGGCCCTCTCCCTGACCTGCTCCCAGGGGCAAGGGGACGCTCCCCTGCTGCCCCGCGCCGCTGGCAGGCAGTAACCACACGCCGACAAACTCCGGCTGCATCGCTTCCTGGATGACCCGCGCCAGCTCGGCCGTTAGCATGTCCAGATCGGTCTCGTCGCGGGCGGTGGCGGCGAAGTCAGCCAGCACCTTCTCGGCGTCGTACTTGCGGCGATAGAAGCGGCGGTCGATGACACCCTGAATGGCCCGGCGCAGTGGCGTGAACAGTGCGGCGATGGCCAGCGTCGAAAGGATGACGGTTGCCGGTGAATCCCGGCCGGTCACCTGGGTGAAGATCGCCTGCAAGACGACGACCAGCAGGTAGAAGACGACGGCCAACAGCGCTGACAGCAGGCCATAGAGCACCGTCTTGCGGATGATGACGTCGATGTCCCACAGCCGGTAGCGCAGGACGGCGATGCCCACCGCCAGGGGCACGCCGGCAAAGGCCGCCGCCTCCAGCAGCGCATCGAGCAGGCCGGGCAGCAACGGCACCAACTCGGTATTGAAGAAGAAGGCCAGCACCATCACCACCGAGGCCAGGCCCAGCCACTTGAACTGCTGGCGCTCCAGCCCCCGCGCCCGCAGACCGCGGACGAGGACGGAGATGGCGCTGAGCAGGATGGCCAGCAGGATGAGGAAGGTGGCCGTGCTGGTCAGGGTATCGGCCCAGCCGTTGAGCGTGGCGGCGCCGTGGAACGGGCTGGGCACGGAGACCAGGACGGCCGACGGCGACAGCCACATCAGCGACGCCAGAACGAGAAAGGCGAAGACGACAACGACTGCCAGCCATCGCCAGCGGCGCGACGGCAGCCGCCCGGCGGGGAAAAGCAGAAAGAGCAGCGGCACAGCCGCCAGCCACAGGGAGAAGCCAAAGGCGGCGAAGTAGAACGCCAGCGGCGTCAGTGGCAACGGCGCGATCTGATCGCTGACGAGAATGTACTCTACAGAGAAGCTCTGGATGCCGCCGTTGCCGATGCCGAAGGCCAACAGCAGCCAGCCGTAGGGGTTGCGCGGCAGGCGCGCAGCCACGAAGCCGCCGACGACGATGGCCACGGCCAGCGGGGCCGTCACGATGAGGTCGTTAATCCACAGTTGGTCGCCAGGCCGCGGCGGGACGGTGCTACGCAGCAGGATCAGGCCCACCGCGCCGGCCAGCAGGGCCAGCCCAGCGGCAGTGACCAGCCACGCCAGGCGGCTGAGGTGCTTGTCGGTCATGGGCGAATTCTACCGCAAGCGGGCCGCCATCTCCTAGCCGCACAGCGCCTCGAACGCCTGGTCGCGCTCGCCGCCGCCATCGTGCATCAGGATGATCGCCTCCGGCGCGGCGTGGTTCATGATCTCGGCCACGATGGCCGCGACTCCAAGTGCATCGCACCCGACTGCGTACCGCCGTGTTATACTTCCAAGTATGATCACCCCCGACCCCCGCCGCATCGTCATAACCGGCCTCGGCACCCTCAACCCCCTAGGTAACGACCCCGCCGCCACCTGGGCCGCCATCCGCGCCGCCCGCTCCGGCATCGGCCCCATCACCCTGTTCGATGCCAGCGACTACGAGACGCGCATCGCCGGTGAAGTAAAGGGCTTCGACCCGGTGGCCCGCTTCGGCCGCAAGGAGGCCCGCCGCATGGCCCGCCTGACGCAACTGGCCCTAGCCGCGGCCGGGGACGCCCTCACCGACGCTGCGCTGCCCGACGACCCGGCCGTCCGCGCCCGCACCGGCGTCGTCGTCGGCAGCGGCATGGGCGCGCTCGACCCCATCCACGAGGCGGCCGAGACGCTGGCCGCCCGCGGGCCGGGCCGCCTCAGCCCCTTCTTCGTCCACATGATGCTGGCCGACACACCGGCGGCGACCATCTCCATCGCCCACGGCCTGAGCGGGCCGAACCTGGCCGTCTATACCGCCTGCGCCAGCGGCAACAACGCCATCGGCGAGGCCGCGGCCATCATCCGCCGCGGCGCGGCCGACGTGATGCTGGCCGGCGGGGCCGAGGCGTGCATCCTGCCCCTGGGCCTGGCCGGCTTCGGCGTCATGGGGGCCATCAGCACGCGCAACGACGAGCCGCAGCGCGCCTCGCGGCCGTTCGACGCCGGGCGCGACGGCTTCGTCGTCAGCGAGGGCGCGGCCCTGTTGGTGCTGGAGGAGCGCGAGCACGCCCTGGCCCGCGGGGCGACCGTCTATGGCGAACTGCTGGGCTACGGCAGCAGCGCCGACGCCTACCACATCACCATGCCCGGCGAGGCGGGCGAGGGGGCGGCGGCCTCGATGCGCGCCGCGCTCGACGACGCCGGGCTGACGACGGCCGACGTGGACTACATCAACGCCCACGGCACCTCGACGCCGCTCAACGACCGGGCCGAGACGGCGGCCATCAAGCGCCTCTTCGGCGAGCGCGCCTACGCCCTGCCGGTCAGCTCCACCAAGTCGATGACCGGCCACCTGCTGGGCGCGGCCGGGGCGCTGGAGGCGATCATCTGCCTGCTGGCCCTGCGCGACGGCTGTATTCCGCCGACGATCAACTACGAGCAGCCCGACCCGGCCTGCGACCTGGACTACGTGCCCAACGCCGCCCGCCCGGCCGACCTGCGCGTGGTCATGTCCAACGCCTTCGGCCTGGGCGGGCACAACGCCACCATCGTTCTTGGGCGGGGGGAGTAAGAAGAAGCTCACGCAAAGACGCAAAGAACGCCAAGCTTAAGAAGCTTTCTTAGCTTGGCGTTCTTTGCGTCTTTGCGTGATTTTCTGAAATCTGTCCAATCTGCGGATCATTCCTCTTCTTCATACACAACCCGTCCATCAAAGGCCGTTAGCCACACTGTCACGTTCGGGATGGCCGCCGGCTCTATCTCAAACAGGTTCTCCGACAGCACCACCAGATCGGCATACTTGCCCGGCGTGATGGAGCCAAGCCGGTCGGCCTTGCCCGACAGGCGCGCCGGGCCGAGGGTGTAGCCCTCAATAGCTTCAGCCACCGTCAGCCGCTCGGCCGCATACCAGCCGCCGGCCGGCTCGCCCGCCTCGTCCTGTCGCGTCACGGCGGCGTGGATGCCCAGCAGCGGGTTGAGCGGCGCGACCGGCGCGTCGGAGCCGAAGGCCAGGGCCGTGCCCCGGTCGAGCAGGGCGCGGAAGGCGTAGGTCGTGCGCGCCCGCGCTCCCCAGACGCGGTCGGCCGTTCGCCAGTCGCTCGACAAATGCACCGGCTGGACAGAGGCGACAATCCCGTGTTCGGCTAACCGCCCCAGGTCGTCGGGGTGGATGAGTTGCACGTGCTCGATGCGCTGCGGCATGGGCAGCCGGGTCGCCGCCCCTCTCGTCGTCGCCCATTCGCCCATCACGTCCAGCACCGCGCGCACCGCCCGGTCGCCGATGGCGTGTACCGACATGGGGAAGCCGGCCTCGCCCACGGCGACGATGGTTGACCACAGCTTGTCGGCCGACGTCACGACGATACCGCTGTTGTCCGGCTCACCCTCATAGGGAGCCAGCATCGCCGCCGTGCGCGACCCCATCGCCCCATCGGCAAACGCCTTGACGTGCCCCAGCCACAGGTTGTCGTCGCCGAAGCCGCTTTGCAGCCCCAGCGCCGCCGCCTCGGTCAGATAGTCGGCGGCGACGTTGGCGTGAACGCGCAGCGTCAGCCGCCCGTCGCGCCGCAACGCCTGGAACAGACGCAGGCTCTCCGCCCCCTCGCGCTCCATGCGCTGGTCGTGGAGGCCGGTCAGCCCCAGCCGGTTGGCCTCGGCCACCGTCTCGGCCAGCCAGCCGGCCAGCGTGGCCGCGTCCGGCGGCGGCACGTGGCGCTCGATGAGGGCGATGGCGTTCCACTCGCTGAACAGGCCGTTCGGCCGCCCGGCGGCGTCGCGGCCGATGGCGCTGTCGGGCGGGTCGGGCGTCTCGGCCGTCACGCCGGCGATGGCCAGCGCCCGGCTGTTGACCCACCAGGTGTGCATGTCCATCCGCGCCAGGGCCACCGGGTGGGCCGGGGCGATGGCGTCGAGCAGGGCGGCCGTCGGTTGGGCGTCCCAGCGGTTGCTGTCCCAGCCCCAGCCCAGCAGCCACTCCCCCGGCGCGGCGGCAGCCACAGCCGCGGCCAGCCGTTGGCCCACGGCCGCCAGGTCGGGCAGACCGAAGAGACTGACCTGCCGGCGGCGGATGGCGTAGGCCAGGGTGTGGACGTGGGCGTCGGTCAGGCCGGGCAGGACGAGACGGCCACCGCAGTCGACGCGGCGGGTGCGCGGGCCGGCCAGCGCGTCGAGACTGGCGGCGCGGCCGACGGCGACAATGCGGCCGGCGCGGCAGGCCACCGCCTCGGCCCACGGCTGGGCGGGGTCAACGGTGTAGACGCGGGCGTTGGTCAGGAGTAAGTCGATCATGGTAAGGGAGCTCACGCAAAGGCGCTAAGGGGCAAAGACGCAAAGAAGAAGAGGGTTTCACGCAAAGACGCAAAGAACTCCAAGCCAAGAGTCCTTCTTGGCTTGGCGTATTTTGCGTCTTTGCGTGAGCATCCTCTTCAATCTGCCAAATCTGCCCAATCTGCGGATTATTCCAGACTAACGGCCCGGCGCATCACCTCGCGGTCGGGCTTGTGGTTGGTCCATAGCTCAAACGCCTCGGCCGCCTGGTTGACCAGCATCCCCAACCCATTGGCCACGCGACAGCCGGCGGCCTGCGCCTGCCGCAGTAGCGGCGTCAGCGGCGGGTTGTAGACCAGGTCGTAGACGAAGGCGTCGGCCGGCAGCGGCGCACCGGCCGGCCACGGCGATTGCTCGGCGTTGGCCCCGGCCATGCCCAGTGGCGTGGTGTTGACGAGGATGGGGTGGTAGACGCCGCCAACGACCTCGGCCGCCGCCGCCAGCGCGCCGGTCGTCAGCGTCGCGCCGGGCAGGGCCGTACCCAGTTCGGCCACCAGTTGCGCCGCCTGCTCCGGCCTTCGGGCCAGCACGGTGACACGCGCCCCGACCGAGGCCAGGGCGTAGACCACCGCCCGCGCGCTGCCGCCCGCGCCCAGCACGACGCACTCCCGCCCGCCCAGGGCCAGGCCGTGATCGTCCAGGTCGGCCAGGAAGCCCGACCAGTCGGTGTTGAAGCCGGTCAGCCGGCCGTCGCCGACGACGATGGTGTTGACCGCGCCGATGACCTCGGCCACGGGGTAGACGGCGTCGAGGTAGGACAGCACGGCCGCCTTGTGGGGCACGGTCACGTTGACGCCGCGAAAGCCCAGCGCCGCCAGCCCGCCCAGCGCCAGCGGCAGCGCCTCCGGCCGCACGGGCAGGGGCACGTAGACCCAATCGAGACCCAGCGCGGCGGCGGCGGCGTTGTGCATGGCCGGGCTGACACTATGGCCGACGGGCCAGCCGAGCAGGCCGGTGAGTTGGGTTCTGGCGGTGATCATAGGCTTATTCATCCGGCGGATCGAAGTAAGGCCGCGGCGCTTCGCCCCGTAGCTGGCGAAAGACAAACGGCGCGCGCAGATGGTGGCCAGGGGAGAGGGGCGGCAGTTCGTCTGCGGCGAAGTAGGCCACGGCCGTGCTCTCGGCCGTCGGCCGCGGCTGAGGGTCGTCGACTTCGATGCGAAACACAGCGTGGTAGAAGTGGATGCGCTTCTCGCTCTGCCAGCGGCGCGAGTCGAAGACGCCCAGCAGCTCCACGACGCGCCCGGCCAGCCCCGCCTCCTCCCATAGCTCGCGCTGCGCCGTGCGGGCCAGCGTCTCGCCGGGGTCGGTGATGCCGCCGGGCAGCGCCCACAGGCCGTCGTCGCTGCGGCGAATGAGCAGCAGCCGCCCGTTGTGGAAGACGGCCGCCTCGCCGCTGGCCACCGGGCCGATGTCGAAGTGGTTGGCGTGGTACTGGGCCAGCAGATCGCCGGCCGCGCCGTCGCCGTTGAGCGCCGCCAGCCGCGCCGCCGCGGCCAGCACCAGCTCCCAACGCTCGGCGTCGAACGACCCCGGCCGGGCGAAGTTCAGCCCGAAGGCGGCCACGCCCCGCAACTCGTCGGCAATCTGCCGCGCCTCGTCGCTCATGCCGCGCCCATCTCGCCCAGTTCGTAGAGCACCAGGGCCGCGCCGACGACGGCCGCCGTCTCGGTGCGCAACACGCGCCGGCCGAGTGTGATCGGAATCGCCCCGTGGGCCGCCGCGGCTTCAACTTCGGCCGCCTCGTAGCCCCCTTCCGGGCCGATGAAGAGGGCGACGTCGGTCAGGCCGTTTGTTTCGCCCAACGCCTGGCGTAGGGTGCGTTCGGGTTCGCCTTCCCAGGCTATGAGGGCGCGGGTTGCCGGCGTCACAAATTCCCTCTCCCTAACCCTCCCTGCGGGGGAGGGAACCAGAACCCCCTCGCCCTTCGGGAGAGGGTTGGGGAGAGAACAGGCCGGACAGCGCAACGGCCAGGGGCACGGCCGGCCCAATCGTCGGCAGCGCCCCACGTCCCGACTGTTCGGCCGCCTCCTTGATGATGCGCCGCCAGCGCTCCAGCTTGTTCTCGCCCACGTCGCCGGCATCGCGCACCAGCGAGCGGCGGGTGATGACCGGCACGAACGCGGTCACGCCGATCTCCGTCCCTTTTTGCAGCACCCACTCGAACTTGTCGCGCTGCAGCAAGCTCTGGAAGAGCGTCAGCCGGACGCGCGGTTCGCCCGTAGCCGCCGCCTGAGCCGCCACAAGGCCGGTCACGCGGCTGTTCGACACCTCTTCCAACGCCACCTCGTATTGCCATCCCTGGGCATCGAGGGCCAGCACGCGGTCACCCGGCCGCAGCCGCAACACGCGCCGCATCTGGTGCGTCTGTGCGTCGTCGAAGCGGACGATCTGGCCGCGGCGTTGGTCGGGGGTGATGAAAAAGCGGTGCATGGGCTAGTGGGTCAGTAGGTCAGTGGGTCAGTGGGTCAGTGGTCGATGTGAGTTGATGACTGACCTACTGACCTACTGGCTTACTGACCAACTGGCCTCTTGTCGGCGCAGAAGACAAGCTCGGTGTCGAACAGCAACTCCGTGACCGGCCAGCCGGTGCCGTCGATGATCTGGTGGAAGAAGTCGCGGTAGCGGTTGGTCAGGTTGCGGCCGCCGTGGGTGCTGATGGTCGGGAAGGAGACGACCAGCCAGCGCGCGTCCAGCCCGTCCAGCAAGGCCCGGCCGCGGCCGGGGTAGTTGCGCTCGAAGCGCGGCATCTCCTTGAGGAACAGGGCCACGTCGCCGCTTTCCGTTGGCGTCTGCAAGGCCACGTCGCGGACGAAGGCCAGCGGCGGCAGCCCTTGCAGGATGAAGTAGTGGTTGAGAAAGGTGATGCGCGGCTCGTGGATGTCGTAGGCCACGAAGTCGGTGCCCAGCGCCGGCAGCCCCATCCACGGGAAGGCCAGCGGGTTCAGGCCGCAGGCGATGTCGAGCAGGCGGCCGGGCGGGCCGGTGACGGCGAAGATGTCGCGGTAGAAGGCGTCGAGAATGGGCAGGCGCTCGCGGGTGGAGAGGTGGGTGTGCATCAGATCAAGGCAGGCAGCGCGGATGCCCGCCTCGTCACCGTCCACAAAGACTTTGTTCAGCCGCTCGGCCGCGGCGTCGTAGTCGGGGTCGCCCAGGTAGGGGGCCATGATGCTGTGCAAGCGGCGGCGGACGGCCTTCTCGGCCGGGCGGGCCTTCTTGTGCGTGGCCACAGCCTCGATGGCCAACTGGCGGATCGTCTCTTCGCTGGTGTCGCGGTACTTTTTCGATTGCTTGATGGCCGTGACGACTGTCTCGACGGCCGTTTCATCGATTGTCATAGGCTTGCCCCTTCGCGCTTTGGCTCTATTGTAGCTTAAGAGGCGAAGAAGCTCACGCAAAGGCGCAAAGGGGCAAAGGCGCAAAGAAGAATCTTTTTTCTTCCTTAGCGCCTTTGCCCCTTTGCGCCTTTGCGTGAGCTCTTCTACCTTTTATCAACCAGGAAGGCCAGCTCGGTAGCAAAGACGAAGCGCTCGGCCGGCCAGCCGCGGGCGTCGAGCAGGCGGCGGAACTGGGCCTCGTAGTGGGCGGCCATCCCCTTGCGCCGCCCGCCCAGGCTTTGGGCCGGGAAGGAGACCAGCAGCCACGGCGCAGCGATGGCGTCCAGCAGCCGCTCCGGCGCGCGCCGGTCAATCGCCTCCAGGCAGGGCAGCGTCTTCAGGATGAGGGCCAGGTCGGCCGGCTCGTCGGGCGGGCGGCCGACCACGTCGCGCACCTCCGCCCGCCCCTGCACGCCGGCCAGGGCGAAGAAGTCGTTGAGGAAGGCGATCTGGTCGGCGTAGATGTCGTAGGCGATGAGTTCGGTGGCCGGGGGCAGGGGCAGCCACGGCCAGGCCAGCGGGTTCAGGCCACAAGCCACGTCGAGGACGCGCCCCGGCGGCGGCAAGTTGGCCAGCGTGGTGGCGTAGAACTCATCGAGGATGGGCAGCCGCTCGCGGGTGGAGGTGTGGCGGGCCATGACGGCCCGGCCGGCGGCGCGCAACGCCGCGTCGCCACTGTTCGCCGCCGCGCGCAACTCGGCCAGGGCGCGGCCGTAGTCGATGGGCGCGTCGGTGAACGCCCCGCCGGCCTGGTGGAGCGTGTTCTTAGTGGCTTTGATGGCCGCCTTCAGGTTGGGCCGCGCCGCCAGTTCGCGCGCGCCGACGGCCCGCACCAGGTCGGGGCTGATGGCGCGGTACTTGCTGCTGCCCAGCACGGCCGCCACCAGGGCGTCGAGATCATTGATTGAGGTGGTCATATTTCCAGAAAAGAAACCACAGATTACACAGATTACACAGATTTCCCATGTTTAATCTGTGTAATCGGTGAAATCTGTGGTTTCTTCCTCTTGTCTAACTATTGTCGATATTTTATAATGTCCGCTCTGTGCCGACAGCGGCGACACTGGAGACAATACAAACCAACTATGACACTTTGGCACACTCAGACCGTGGAAGCGGTCTTGCGCGAACTGAACGTAGACACGGCCCACGGGCTAAGCGACGACGAAGTGGCGCGCCGACGGGAGCAATATGGCTCCAATGAGCTGATCGAGCGCGGCGGCAAACACCCGCTGCGCATCCTGTGGCAGCAGTTCACCAGCACGATGGTGCTGATCCTCATCGTGGCCGCCGTCGTCTCCGGCCTGCTGGGCAAGACGACGGAGACGGTGGCCATCGCCGCCATCGTCATCCTGTTCGGCATCCTGGGCTTTGTGCAGGAGTACCGCGCCGAGCAGGCCATGGCCGCGCTGAAAAAGCTGGCTGTGCCCATCGTCCGCGTCGTGCGCGGCGGCGAGCGGCGCGAACTCTCGGCCCGCGAGCTTGTGCCCGGCGACGTGGTTTTGCTGGAGGCGGGCAGCGCCGTGCCGGCCGACGTGCGCCTGGTGGAGAGCGTCAACCTGCGCATCCAGGAAGCGGTGCTGACCGGCGAGTCGGAGGCGGTGGAGAAGAACACCGATGCTCTGGCCGCCGAATCGCTACCCCTGGGCGATCGGGTCAACCTGGGCTACATGGGCACGGCCGTGACCTATGGTCGCGGCACGGCCGTCGTCGTCGGCACGGGCATGGCCACCGAACTGGGGAAGATCGCCGCCCTCATCCAGAACGTGGACGAGTCGTCCACCCCGCTGCAACGGCGGCTCGACGGTGTCGGCAAGCTGCTGGCCCTGGTCGGCGTGGTCGTGGCCGGGCTGGTCATGCTCATTGGCGTGCTACTGCGCGAGAACCCGCGCGACATGTTCCTGACGGCGGTCAGCGTGGCCGTGGCCGTCGTGCCCGAAGGGCTGCCGGCGGTCGTCACGGTGACGCTGGCCCTGGGCGCGCAGCGGATGTTGCGCCGCAACTCGCTCATCCGCAAGCTACCCGCGGTCGAGACGCTGGGCGCGGTGACGGTCATCTGTTCCGACAAGACGGGCACGCTGACCGAAAACCGCATGACGGTGACGGTCATCGACGTGGCCGGCCACTACCTGGAACTGACCGGCACGGCCCACCCGGCCCCAGCCCTCGACGACCGCGAGCCGCCCATCCGGCTGGCCGAACAGCCGCCGGCCATTGGTCTGGCCCTGGCCGGTGGGGCGCTGTGCAACGACGCCTCGCTCCAGCCCGACCCGCAGACCGGACGCTACGGCGTTATCGGCGACCCGACCGAGGGCGCGCTCCTCGTCGCCGCGCTACAGGCCGGTGTCCGGCGCAGCGCCCTGATGGCCGTGGCCCCGCGCGTGGCCGAACTGCCCTTCGACTCCGAGCGCAAGCGCATGACCACCGTCCACCGGGTTGAACCCGACAACTTGCCGGAGCCTTTGCTGGGACTGAAGGCGTGTGGGCTGCGGCCCGATGAACACTACGTCGCCTTCACCAAGGGCGCGGTGGACGGGATGATCGACATCAGCCGGGCCATCTGGGTCGGCGGCGAGCCGCAGCCGTTGGATGACACCTGGCGCGAGCGATTGCGCGCCGCCAACGAGCAGATGGCCGACAAGGGGATGCGCGTCCTGGGCATCGGCGTGCAGTGGATCGACGCGCCGACGGACGAACTGGAGCGCGACCTGACCATCGTCGGCCTGGTGGGCATGATCGACCCGCCGCGGCCGGAAGTGAAGGCCGCCGTAGCCACGGCCAGGGCCGCCGGCATCCGGCCGATCATGATCACCGGCGACCACCCGCTGACGGCGCGCTTCATCGCCTATGACCTGGGCATCACCGACAACGGGCGCGTCAAGACCGGCCTGATGCTCGACGCCATGTCGGACGAGGAACTGGAGCAGGTGGTGGACGAGGTTTCAATCTACGCCCGTGTGACCCCGGCCAACAAGCTGGAGATCGTCGAGATGCTCCAGAAGAAGGGCCACATCGTGGCCATGACCGGCGACGGCGTCAACGACTCGCCGGCGCTGAAGCGGGCCGACATCGGCGTGGCCATGGGCATCACCGGCACCGACGTGTCCAAAGAGGCGTCGGACATGGTGCTGCTCGACGACAACTTCGCCACCATCGTCGCCGCCGTGGAAGAAGGGCGGGTCATCTACGACAACATTCGCCGCTTCGTCAAGTTCTCCATCGCCGGCAACGTCGGCAAGGTGCTGGTGATGCTGCTGACGCCGCTGCTGCTGGGGGCGGAGGCAGCCGTGGCCCTGCTGCCGCTGCAACTGCTGTGGCTAAACCTGCTGACCGACGGCCTGCTAGGCCTGGGCCTGGGCGTGGAGCCGGCCGAGCGCAACACCATGCGCCGCCCGCCGCGCGATCCGGCGGCGGGCATCTTCAGCGAAGGGTTGGGCGGCCACGTGCTGTGGGTTGGCGCAATCATCGGCGTCGTGGCCCTGGTGGCGGGTTGGCTCTACCACGACCCGGCCAACCCCGACGACGCCACCTGGCAGACGATGATCTTCACCACGCTGGCCTTTCTGCAGGTCGGCCAGGCGCTGGCCTCGCGCTCCAGCCGCGAGTCGTTCTTCACGCTGGGGCTGCGGACGAACCTGACCCTGTTTGGCCTGGCCGTTCTGGTCATTGTCCTGCAACTGGGGGTGCTCTACGCGCCGTTCCTGGAGCAGTTCTTCGGCATTGTGCCCCTGGCCCCGCGCGACCTGCTGATCGCCGCGGCACTGGGCAGCCTGGCCTTCGTCGCCATCGAGATCGAGAAGTGGTTTTTGCGGCGACGTTCCTAGCGTGGGGCGGGTAGGCTACCCGCCCTAAGTCTCCAGGCGCACCAGGGTTGCCTCTGGCCCGGCCAGAACCTCGGCCGCCAGGGCGCGGTCGGCGGCATCGAAGCCCTGTTGTGCCCCGTCCGGCGATGCAAAGCTCACGCTTTCGCCTGGCGTGCGCGGGGAAAGGGGTTCGACCAAAGCGGCGACGAAGACAACGGTCAGCATGGGTCGAGCGGCGGCCAAAGTGATGAGCCGGGGGATGGGCCGGTGGCCGTTTTGGTCAAGCCGCAACGTCTGTTGCAATTGTTCGGCTGTCGCCCACGGCGCTTCGTTGGGGCCGACGGCCGCGGCCGGCAAGCGCCACGGCCCGGCTGGGTCACTGCGCGTCCAGACGACTTGGCCGCGACTGTCGTAGGCCACCAGCCGCGTCGTGGCCGCCCAATCCACCGCCTCAGCCGTGTCTACTCTCCGCTCCCCCCGCCAGCGCGCCCCCCGCCAGCGCGCCCCCCGCCCGCCGCCCAGTCGCGCCATGACCGCCGGCCCGCCGGCGTGATGCAGCGCGTCGTCCAGTTGGCGGCGATGGACGGCGCTGAGGCCGCGCGGCAGGGGCTGGGGGTCGAAGAAGCCGGCCGGCGGCTGCCCCGCCGGCGGCGGCAACTCGCCACCACGGAGGGCGCAACGGAAGGCCAGGGTGAGAGTATTTCCGCCGCTAAGGTACAGGCCGACGAGGCGAACGGGCAATACGTAGAGGCCGGTACTCTCTCGAAAGGCGCGGGCCAGCGTCTCGGCCGGTGACTCGCCCGGCCCCAGAGAGCGGCTGACGGGCCTGAGCGCCCGCGCTCCTAACCGCTGCAAAAGCGCCCGGCCCGTTTGGTCGGTCAGAAAACCGGCAATAGTAACGCGCATTGTAATACTTCTCCGCTAAAGTAATGAGCGTGACGGCTTTCCTGAGTAATTTGTGTGTTGCCGTAGTCTAGCAAAGCTCCGTCACGTCTAGGTCAATAGAATAGTGGTCGGGTAGCCAAACCGTGCGGTCGTCGCCCCACGTCCGCCTTCACATCACTGACCGATTAGCCCTGGCCCTGATGCTCCTATTCTATCACCGGTGTCGATGAACACACCGGCTCTCCGTTGGTACCAAATCTCATATTTGGCGCGTAGTACATCGTACTACTTCAGGCGGCGATCCCAGCCTAGCGTCGTGACGCGTCGCCGCATTTGGGGTGAAAACAGGAGATGAGAGCAAAAACGTATCGTCTTGGGATTCTGTTCAGTACGCTGGTCATGCTGTTGTTGGCCAACGTCGTTCTGGCCGATGATGGCCAGGGGTCAAATAGCGCCCTGGCGCCGATGATCGCCAATGCCAATCCGTGCACGGTGGTCGTCAATGCCGGTCAGTCGATTCAAACGGCGGCGGCCAAGGCCACCGGCAACGCGGTTGTCTGCGTGCGCGCCGGCGTCTATAGCGAGCAGGTCAAGCTGAAAGCCAAGAACGCGGGCATCACGCTGATGTCCTATCCGGGGGAGACGGCGATCATCGACGGCCGGTATGTGGTGCCGGCGGTGACAGCCAAGAACGGCACCCCGCCGCTCATCCTGGTCGATGGGGAGAACATCACCGTTGACGGCTTCGAGGTGCGCAACTCGGCCGCGCGCGGCGTCACGGTCAGCAAGTCGAACGTGATCGTGCGCAACATGGTCGTCCGCGACAACCGGGGCATCGGTATCCTCATCAGCAGCGCCACGAGCATCAATATCCGTAACGTGTTGATCGAGAACAACATCGTCCACAATAACAACCTCAAGAACATCAACGGCGCCGTCGGCGGCAACGCTCTGGTGTTCATCCAGGCCGAGAATAGCACGGCCCGCGGCAACCGCGTCTCGCACAACTATGGCGAGGGACTGGTGGCCGGGCGGTTCACGCGCAACATCGTGCTCGAGGACAACACCACCTATGACAACCGCGGCGCGAACCTGTACGTGGTCAACAGCATCAACCCGGTCATTCGGCGCAACTTCATCTTTTGCACCAATGATCCCATCTCCTGGCGTGGCAGCGGCGGCACCTATCAGCCCGGCCCCGGCCTCCAACTGCGCGACGAGAGCTTCAAAAAAGCGCAGCCTCCGGCCAGCTCCGGCCAGGTGATCGTCAACAACATCGTCGTTGGCTGTGGCACGAACTTTGGCGTCTCGTCGCAGATCGCCGGCGGCGGGCTGAACAACGCCATTGTGGCCAACAACTCGTTCATCAACGCCCGCAGCGTCAGTGGCGACGGGGCCAACAACATCGAGTTTGACGGCCGCGCCGCCTTCAAGAACACACGCTTCAGCAATAACCTGATCGTGCAGACCGTGCCCGGGACGATCGCGCGCGTCCAGTATGCGACCGGCACGCCCGACCTGTCGAGCTTCACAGTGAGTAACAACCTCTATACCAAGGCTCCAGCCAACGGCTGGGTGAGCAGCGAGCCGGGGCGCATCGTCGCCGATGCGCGACTGGTCAATCCGACCATGCCCTCGATGTCGGCCCTGCCCACGCCCGCCGGCTACGCCTTGCAGTCCAACTCGCCGGCTGTCGATAGCGGCGCCACTCTGTCGCAGGTCACGGATGACTTCTTCAAGACGGTGCGCAATGGCGCGCTCGACATCGGCGCGGATGAGCTTGGCGGTAGCACGACGTTCGGTGTCCTGACCGAGCCGCTATCCGTAGAGAACGGCGGCTAGCTAATCGACCATCCGGCAGCACCACTATCCCGGCGGCGATGATCCATCGCCGCGGTCGCCAAGGGTCAGGTAGTTCGACTACCTGACCCTTTGCTGTCAATTGGGCCATTGTAGTGGACGCTGTAATGAAGATTGTAAGTCATGGCGGTTAGGCTCAAACTGGCTGATTATCGTCCTGTGTCGGGAAGAGGGTGAGAGATGAGCGCAAAACGTGCCGGTTCCACAGTTATTCTTCTGTTACTGCTATCACTGGGGTCTATGTCGCGCGCTCGGGTCAGTTCCGCCCAGGGGCCACTCGATGCCAACGCCTGTCAGATCACCGTCGAGCCGGGAGGGTCGATCCAGGCCGCGATTAACGCCGCGGCTAACGACACCGTGATCTGCGTGCGCGGTGGCATTTACAACGAGACCATCACCGTCGCCGCCGCCAAGACGGGTTTGACAATCATGGCCTACCCGGGCGAGTCGCCCATCATCGACGGCCAGAAGCTGCTGCCCGGTGGCTCGGCCAGCATGCGCTTCCGCTCGCTGGTAGAGATCATGGGCCAGGGCACGATCTTCGACGGCTTCGAGGTGCGTTACTCCAGCGCGCGCGGGGTGGAGGTGGGCGGCAATGATGTGATCGTCCGCAACACCATCATCCACGACAACTGGAACCTGGGCTTGCTGGTGCGCGGCGTGGACGAGAATAGCCTCGTCAGCGGCGTGCTGGCCGAGAACAACCAGGTCTACAGCAATCTGCGCAAGGTGCGCCACGTCCCGGTCATCTATCGCGGTGAACGGATCGGCGCCGGCCCAACCGACTGGCTATTCGACCCCGAGCTGCTCTGGGACAACCCGTATTGGACGGGGGCAGAGGCCGATATGCCCGATTCGGCGCTCAACGCCATCGCCATGACGTTCAACGACGACGGCCGCACCGCGCGCATCTATGCCAGCTCGGCGCGCACCACGCGCGAGGGGCACATCAGCGCGGCGTTCAGCGCCAGCGGCCAGCCCTTTGACTACACCGGCCGCGACCTGCTCTTCTTCGAGCCGGCGACCAACAAGTGGACCTACTACTTCGATGGCGCGGCTCTGGCCGGGCTTGACACCACGACCGTCATCGACGCCTTTCAGATCGACGGCTCAATCCCGACGGAGAGCCTGCCCTGCCCACAGTGCGCGCCCATCGTCATGAGCTTCGCCACGCCCATCCAGTTAACCATCGCCGGCGCGTCGCAGACGATTGGCCCCAGCGACCTGGTGCGCTTTTCGCCCACGGCCGTCAGCGCCGGCAACGTCATCACCGCCGGCAACTTCACTCTAGAACGGACGGCAAGCGCCATGGGGCTGCCCGCGGACGCCAACATCGACGCCCTCGACCGCACGCCCGACGGCCGGCAGCTCATGAGCTTCGCCGCCGATCTGACGCTGGGGGGGCAGACGTTCAGTAACGAAGACCTCATCGCCTATGACGCTCTGGCCGGCACGTGGACGCTGTACTTCGACGGCAATCAGATCCCCTTCAATCCCTTCCCCGACGACCTGACCGCCGCCTGGCTCGACCGTGACGGCCACATCTACATCAGCGGCGACCCCGTGGGCGGCAGCGCACTGACATTCCTGTTTGCCGAAGACAGCATTGGACGCGGCAACGTCATCTACAACAACTACGGCGAAGGGCTGGTGGCCGGTCGTCGCACGCGAAACATCACCCTGGAAGACAACATTGCCTACGACAACGACCACGCCAGCATTTATCTCAACAACACGGTCAATCCGCTGGTACAGCGCAACATCGTCTTCTGTTCGGAAGACCGCGAATTCTGGACCAAAGGAAACACACCCGATTATCGAGCCGGCATTGGCCTGATGCTGCGCGATGAGGATTTCGTCCCCATGCCGCCGCCAAGTTCGGGGCAGGTCATCATCAACAACATCGTCACCGGTTGCAGCACGAACTTCGGTGTGGCCACGCAACGGCCCGGCGGCGGCCTGAACAATGGGCTGGTGGCCCATAACGTCTTCATCAACAGCCGCGCCGACGACCCCGACGCCGCCGATAACGTCACCTTCGGCGGTGGCGCTTCCTATGCCAATTCACAGTTCGTCAACAACATGATCGTCCAGACCGTCCCCGGCGCGCTAACGCTGATCCAGGGTTTCCCCAATACCTCATCGCTGACTGTGTCCAACAACCTCTACTCCGCGACGCCGGCCAACTGGTTTCCCAGCGAAAGTGGTCGGGTGGTGGGCGATCCGCTGTTCGTCAACGGCATCCCGCCGCTGCCGACTCTGGCCGCGCCGCCCGACCCGGCCGACTTCCGCCTGCGCTACAACTCGCCCGCCCGCGACGCCGGGCTGGCGCTGGCCGAGGTGTTGACCGACTTCTTCGGCCATAGTCGCACCGGCCACGGCTCACCCGACATCGGCCTGGACGAACTGCCCCACGTGGGCGAGATCATCATCGTCCAGGAGACGACGCCGGCCGGGGCCAACCAGGCCTTCACCTACACCGCCAGCTACACTCCCGACCCGTTCCAATTGAGCGACGGCCAGCAGCACGCATCCGGCGTCTTGCCCGCCGGCGTCCACAGCGTGTCGGTGGCCGACGTGGCCGGCTGGACGACGACCGCTATCTGCGACGACGGCTCGTCGCCGGACGCCATCGACCTCGCCCCGGGCGAGACCGTCACCTGCACCTTCCACAGCACGCGGGCGACGCAACTGACCGTCACCAACGCCACCACGCCCGCCAACACCGCGCAACTGTTCGACTTCAACCTGACACCGGGCGAAGCGTTCCAACTGGGCGGCGGCGATAGCCGCACCTTCGACCTGACGCCCGGTAGCTACGCCTTGAGCGCGGCCACGCCCGCCGGCTGGCAGCAGACCAGCGCCACCTGTGACAACGGCGACCCGCTCAGCGCCATCGTCCTCGAGGCGGGCGACGCGGTGACCTGCGCCATCAGCTATCGCCAACTCGGCCGCATCGTCGTCACCAAGCAGACGCTACCCGACGGCACGACGGCGACGTTCAACTTCACTCCCAGCTACGGCGACGCCTTCACCCTGGGCGACGGCCAACAAAACACGGCCAACGACCTGACGCCCGGCAGCTACAGCGTGGCCGAGACGCTGCCCGCCGGCTGGGCCCAGGTCAGCGCCACGTGCGACGACGGCTCCGCGCCGGCGGCTATCGCTCTGGGCGCGGGCGAGACGGTCACGTGCGCCTTCGTCAACGCCCGGCTGGAGCTGGCCGTGACCAAGACGCCGACGCCCAACCAGGTGACGACGCCGGGCGGCAACGTGACCTTCGCCGTGGCCGTCACCAACAGCGGCCAGGCCGAGGTGACGCTGACCGCCCTGAGCGACTCCATCTATGGCAACGTGGCCAACGCGGGCAACGCGGCCCTGGTGAGCACCACCTGCGCCCTGCCGCAAATGTTGCCCCCCGGCGACGGCTACACTTGCGCCTTCACCGCCCACGTCGGCGGCGCGGCCGGCGCGGTGCATCGCAACACCCTGACGGCCACGGCCGGCGGCCCCGGCGGCACGTCGGTCAGCGCCGCGGCCGAGGCGACGGTCAACGTCGTCGCCGCGCCGACCGGCCGCATCATCGTCGCCAAAGTGACCAACCCGGCCAACTCGCCCGGCTCCTTCGCCTTCAGCGCCAGCTATGACGCCGACGGCTTTGCGCTGAGCCACGGCGGCAGCAACGACTCCGGCCCCCTGCCGTCGGGCGCAACCTACAGCGTCAGCGAGAGCGTGCCCACCGGCTGGACGCTGGCCAGCGCCACGTGCAGCGACGGCAGTAGCCCATCGGCCATCGCCCTGGGCGCGGGCGAGACGGTCACGTGCACCTTCACCAACCAGCGCCTCACCTCCGGGCCGACGGCGACGATCTATGTCACGACCGCCGCCGCCGGCTCGGTCGGCGGCATTGCCTATGCCGTGGGCGACATCCTGGCCTACAACGGCCTGACCGGCGTGTGGTCGATGGTCTTCGACGGCTCCGACGTGGGCTGGACGAAGGGCATCGGCGACTTCGAGTTTCTATCCGACGGTTCGCTGCTGCTGACCACCAACTTGCGCTTCCCCGTCGGCACGGGCGCGGCACGCTTCACGCTGGAGACGCAGGACATCGCCCGCTTCGTGCCCACCAGTATGGGGACGACGACGGCCGGCTCGTTCGCGCTCTACTTCGACGGTTCCGACGTGCTGCTGTCTACCGCCGCCGAACGCATTGACGCCCTGGCCCGCAAGCCCGACGGCACGCTGCTCATCAGCACTTCCGGCAAGGCATCGGTCAAGAACGGCGCGGCAACGGTGGCGGGCGAGGACGAGGACTTGCTGGCCTTCCAGCCGAGCAGCCTGGGCAACAACACCGCCGGCACGTGGAGCCTGAGCAACGGCTTCGACGGCTCGCTGGTGACTGGTATGACCGCCGAAAACGTCAACGGGGCGTGGTACAACCCGGCCACCGGCGACCTCTACCTGACGCTGACCAGCGCCTTCAACGTCGGCGGCGTAGCCGGCAACCAGAAGCAGGTGCTAAAACTAACCCCGGCCCGCGTGGCCTCCCTCTACTGGAACGCGCCGGCCAATGGCTATAACGGGGCTATCGACGGCCTGGCCATCGTGCCGAGAGGGAGCCAGGGCAGAGAAAGCCCCCCGCCCCCGGGAGAGGGGGGCGACGGGAATTCTGTCTGTCTCTGGGCCTTCACTCCCCATCCACCATCGCCCGCGCAATCGCATTGTGGCGGCGCAAATGCGGCTCCAGGTCAACGGTGGTCAGTTGCCCGTCTTGCACGACGACCCGGCCGTTGATGACCGACCAGTCCACCCGCGACGGGTGGCAGAAGACGACCGCCGCCAGCGGGTCGTGCCACGCCCCGGCGTAGGCCACGCGATTGAGATTCACGGCGATGAAGTCGGCGCTCATACCGGGGGCCAGTTGGCCGATGTCGTCGCGCCCCAGCACGGCCGCCCCGCCGCGCGTGCCGATCGCCAGCGCCTCGCGGGCCGACATGGCCCCGGCCGCGCCGGCAAAGCCGCCCCGCCCGCCCGGCGCTTCGCTCAGGTAGCGGTCGGGGGCGACGCGCTGCAATAGCATCGCCTGGCGCGCCTCGCCCAGCAGGTGGCCGCCGTCGTTGCTGGCCGAGCCGTCAACGCCCAGCCCCACCGGCGCGCCCGCCCGCCGCAAGTCCAGCACGTAGCAGATGCCGCTGGCCAGGCGCATGTTGCTGCTGGGGCAGTGGGCCACGCCGGTGCCCGTGCGGCCGAACAGGGCGATCTCCTCGTGGCTCATGTGGACGCAATGGGCGTGCCACACGTCGTCGCCCGTCCAGCCCAGCGACTCGACGTAGGGGACAGGACGCTGCCCGAACGTCTCCAGGCAGAACGCCTCCTCCTCGATCGTCTCCGCCAAGTGGGTGTGCAGCCGCACGCCGTAGGCGCGGGCCAGCGCGGCCGATTCGCGCATCAGGTCGGGCGTGACGGAGAAGGGGGAGCAGGGGGCCAGCACGACGCGGGTCATGGCGTGGCGGCCGGCGTCGTGGTAGGTCTCGATCAGCCGGCGGCTGTCGCGCAGGATGAACGCCTCATCCTCGGTGACGCGATCGGGCGGCAGCCCGCCCTGGCTCTCGCCCAGCGACATGGAGCCGCGGGCGGCGTGGAAGCGCACACCCAGCTCGGCCGCAGCGCGAATCTGGCTGTCCAGGGTGCAGTCGTTGGGGTAGATGTAGAGATGGTCGCTGCTGGTGGTGCAGCCCGACAGGGCCAGCTCGGCCAGCCCGGTGATGGTGCTGACGTAGATTGCCTCGTCGGTCAGATTGGCCCAGATGGGGTAGAGCGTCTTCAGCCAGGTGAAGAGGTCGGCGTCCTGGGCGATGACGCGGGTCAGGCTTTGGTAGAGGTGATGGTGGGTGTTGACCAGGCCGGGCAGGACGACGTGGTCGCGCAGGTCGAGGACGGTGTCGGCCGTGGGCGGCAGCTCGGCCGTCGGCCCGACCTGTTCGATGACGTTGTCGCGCACGAACAGCCCGCCGCCGGCGATCTCCCGCCGCGCGTCGTCCATTGTGGCCAGTACCAGGGCGTTCTTGACCAGTAGTGTACTCATCAAAGGCTCCTTGAGTTATGTGGCACAGGATTCTTATCCTGTGCGCTCGGCCAGCACAGGCAGCGTGCGCTGGGCCAGGACACAGGATAAGAACCCTGTGCGCTTGGGCCAGGACACAGGATAAGAATCCTGTGCCACAAAAGCATGGCGGCTGACGATGCTATAAGCTTCTCTTTGGCAAGCCCGCGCCACCTGCGCTATAATATCACAATGCTCTAAAGGGGATGTGGCGGAACTGGCAGACGCGCATGACTTAGAATCATGTGCCGCAAGGCGTGTGGGTTCAAGTCCCTCCATCCCCACTTTTCAACTCAAAGCGTTGCGCGTCAGCAACGCTTTTTCTTTCATGAGGTAAGTTCCGTGACTCTGACCATTACCACCGCTGAAGATGAAGTGCGGCAGTTGAAGGTGACCATCGAGGTCGACGAGAGCCGCGTGCAGAAGGCCATGCAGGCCAAGGCCCGCGAACTGAGCCGCGAAATCCAGTTGCCCGGCTTCCGCCCCGGCAAGGCTCCCTACGACGTTGTCGTGCGCCGCATCGGCGAGGATACGCTGCGGGGCGAGACCATCGAAGACCTGGTGCAGCCGATCTTCGAGGAGGCCCTCAACCAGGCCGACATTGATCCCTACGCCCAGCCCTCGCTGGAAGACATCCAGGCCAAGCCGCTGGTATTCACCTTCTCTGTGCCGCTGGCTCCGACCGTCGCCCTGGGTGACTACCGCGAGTTGCGGCAGGAGCTGACCCCAATCACTGTGACCGACGAGGCGCTGCAAGAGGCGCTGGAGCACGTGCAGGCCCACCACCAGGTCGTTGAGGCCGTCGACCGGCCGGCGGCCGAGGGGGACGTCATGACCTTCGGCGGTCGCGGTTGGCTCGTAGGCCGGCCGCCGGTGGCCGAAGCCACGGCTGATGAAGCCACGGCTGACGAAACTCCGGCCGATGAACCAGTAGCCGAAGCCACTGCCGATGAAGCTACTGCCGACGAAGCCGCTGCCGACGAAGCGACAACTGACGAACCGGCCGCTGTGGCCGACGACAACCTTTTCGACGAAGAGCGCCTCGACGTGTTGCTCGACCCGACCACCCTCTTCCCCGACACGCCCTTCGTGGCCAATCTCGTCGGGCTGTCGGCCGGCGACCAGAAGCAGTTCAGCTTCACCTTCCCCGACCCGTATGAGTCGGAGCCGGAGCACGCCGGGCGCGAGGCGCGCTTCGACCTGACCGTACTGGAGGTCAAGCGGCGCGAACTGCCGCCGCTGGATGACGAACTGGCCAAGCTGGACGGCCGGCACGAGACGCTCGAAGAACTGCGCGAAGCCTTGCGCAAAGAGCTGACCCAGCAGGCCGAGGACACCGAAAAGGAGCGCGTCATCGAGGAGATGGTCGACCGTCTGCTGGAGAGCGCCCAGTTGGTCTATCCGCCGGCGGCTATCGAGGCCCACCTAGACGACATGATCGAGGACTTCAAGACCCGCCTATCGCGTAGCGGTTGGGAGTATCAGGACTATCTGAACCTGCAGGGCATGACGGAGGAGAAGCTGCGCGAGGACTTCCGCGAGAACGCCGAGACCCAGTTGCGCCGCCAACTCGCCCTGCGCCAGTTCATTCTCGATGAGAAGTTGCGCATCGAGGCGGCCGACATCGATCCCGTGATCGAAGAGCGGCTGGCCCGCTTCGACAACGAGGCGGTCAAGGACAGCCTGCGCAACTACTATCGCAGCGGCCAGGGGTTAGAGACGATCAGCGGCGCGGTGCTGAGCAACAAGGTCTACGACCGGATTCGGGCCGTATTCAGCGGCGAAGCGCCCGACCTGGCGACGCTGGCCGCCGAAGAGGACGAAGAGGAGTAGGCGCAGCGCGACAACGGTAATCTAACGCTCGCCGCCTATACTCATCACCAAAGCGCATTGGCGTTTTACAATGACCCGCCGCCGGCCGCCCGCGCCGGCGGCGTCAAGGCTTGAGGAGAAGCAGCCATGTTCGACATTCCTACGTCTCTCGTCCCGATGGTCGTCGAGTCGACCGGCCGGGGAGAACGCGCCTATGACATCTTTTCGCTTCTGCTGAAGGAGCGCATCATCATCCTCGGCACGCCGATCAATGATCAGATCGCCAACCTGATCGTCGCCCAACTGTTGTGGCTGGCCAGCGAGGACGACTCGAAGCCGATCCGCATGTACATCAACTCGCCCGGCGGCCAGGTCTACTCCGGCATGGCCATTTATGACACGATGCAGCAGGTGTCGTGCCCCGTCTCCACCGTCGCCGTCGGCTTCACGGCCAGCTTTGGCACCATCCTGCTGACGGCGGGCACGAAGGGCATGCGCTACGCCCTGCCCAACGCCACCGTCCATCTGCACCAGCCCCTCGGCGGCGCGCGCGGCCAGGCCTCCGACATCGCCATCCAGGCCCAGGAGATTCTGCGCCTGCGCACCGATCTGAACCAGATCCTCAGCCACCACACCGGCCAGACCGTCGAGCGCATCCAGAAGGACACCGACCGCGATCTGTACATGACCGCCGTCCAGGCCCGCGACTACGGCCTGGTGGACGAAGTGCTGGGCACGGCGCCCGGCAACGGCCGCGCCGGCTAAATAGCCACTTGCGGCCAGCAGCGCATGGGGGCGCGACCATTGGCAGAGAGCAGCCAATGGCCGCGCCCTTTCTATTTGCCCACGAACCTCGATGCGCCTATAATCCATCTGTCCGGGTGGCGCCGACTGCCGCGCGGGAGGCCAGACAATACGTACATGACAAGACGCTCGACACGTCCGCGCACATGGCAGCACCTCCCCTTTCTGCTCCTGGGAATGATGGTCGCTTTGGCTTATCTGGGGGCCGGTTCGCACCCCCGCTCGACCGGAGCCGCCCCCGCCCAGTTGCCCCAGGTTGGTTTTGGCCAGGCCACCTACACCTTCGCCGAGAACGCCGGCACCGTTGCCATCTCGGTGACAATCAACACCGCCCCCGCCCCCGGCGCGGAGAATAACGTCGTCGTCGAGTACCTGACCCTGCCGGGCACGGCGCTCGAAGGGGTGGACTATACGCGCGCAGCCGGCGAACTGACCTTCACCAGCGCCTCGACTTCCACACAGACGTTCAACGTCACCCTGCTGAACAACGCCGTCTCCCAGGGCACGCGCCAACTCAACCTGGCCCTGCGGCTGCGGACGCCGGGCACGGCCACGCTGGCCCGCGGCGAGGCGGTGCTGATCATCACCGACGACGACCCCACGCCCACACCCACCGTGCGGCCGACCACCTCCACGGGCACGCCCATCTTCGTTGACCTGACCGAACCGAACGATGCGCTGGAAGAGGCGTATGAGGTTCAACCCGGAGCCACGGCCATTTGCCAGTTGACCCTCTGGCCGCCGGGCGACCTGGACTACTACCGCTTCGCCGTCAAGAGCGGCACCTTCTACCAGTTGACCACCAGCGACCTCTCGCCCGGCATCGACACCGTGCTGAAGGTCTATAACCAGGCCGGCCAGGCCATCGCCGAAAACGACGACTTCGGGCCGGCCGGCGAACTGCACTCGCAACTGGTCGTCCAGGCCGACACGACCGGCTTCTACTTCGCCCGCGTCGTCAACAAAAGCCCGGCCGACGCCGCCAACCGTACCTACTGTTTCGCCATTGACGCCATGGAGCAGCCGACGCCGACGGCGACGCCGACTCTGTTCCCCACGCGCACCGGCTCCGACACCTGTGAGCCGAACGGCCGGCTGGACATCGCCTGCCTCTTCGGCGATAACCAGTCGGGGCCATTCAACTTCGTGCCGCCCTTCAACGAAGGCCCCGACCAGGACTTCTATCGTATCTGGGTCAAGCCGGGCGTCACCGTCACCTGTGAGACGAACCAGTTATCGGCCGTCACCGACACCAACATGATCATGCTCGGCCCCAACGGCGAGGACTTCAACCCGCAGTTGGGCAACGACGACAAAGCGCCGGGCGACCGCGGCAGCCGGCTAACTTTTACTTCTTTCTACACCGGCTGGCTCCACGTGCTCGTCGGCCCGGTCAACCCTGTGCCGGTGGCTCAGGCGGCGCAGTTCACCTACACCCTGGCCTGCACGTCCAGCGTGCCGCCGACGGCCACGCCGACGACCCCCTTCGTGCCGCCGCCGACGGGTGGCGGCGGCGGCATCATCGCCCCGACCATCACGCCCCTGCCAACGTCGACGCCCTTCGACCTGTCGCAACTGCTGACGCCGTCGCCGGTGGTCATTCCCGAAGTGACCATTCAGCCGCTGCCGACGGCCACGCCGCCCAGCGGCGCGTTGCAGACGGCGACGGTCAACGTGACCGTCTTCTACGACAGTAACTTCAACTTCACGCCGGAGATCAACGAGGGCATCCAGGACGTGGCCGTGGCCCTCTATGACAACACCAACGGCCGTCTGCTGGCCTTCGGCTACACCAACCAGGCCGGGGCGGTGCGCTTCGAGGCCATTCCCAGCACCGGCGCGGTGCGCGTCGAAGTGCCGCTGCTGAACTACACTCAGATTGTGGGCACAGGCGAGTCGAACATCAGCGTGCGCGTCGCGCCGCTGCCGCTGCCCATCGGAATTCCGTAAGGAGCGGAACTCAGGACGCGCCGCCGGCGTCCTACTGTGCAAGTGAACTATGTCGGCTGACCCGCAACCCCCCACCAGCAGCCCTTTCCAGCGCCTGACGGCCAACCCCGCCCTGCTTTTGCTGGCCATCGTCGCCGTCGTCGCGCTGCTGGCCGCCTGCATCCTGGGCTTCCTGCTGCTCCGGCCGCGGCTGGGCGGCGGGCAGACCACTGACGGCGTGACCGCCGGCGAGCCGACGCCCTTCCCCGACGCCACCGCGCCCGCCGCCGGCGACCAGGCGGTCATCGTCGGCGTCAGCGACACCGGCACCTTCACCGTTACCCTCGACGCCCCGGCCACGCTGGGCGTCCTCGACCAGCAGCGCCTCGTCCAGCCGGAGAGCATCGGCGTCGATGGCCTGTGGAACCCGGAGATCAGCGAGGAGAATGCCGCCTGGGTCGTCGGCACCATCGTCAACTACGTCTTCGGCCTGCCCGACACGGAGGCCAACCGGGCGCTGCTGGAGTCGCTGGCCCCCGGCAACGAGATGACGGTGACGACGCGCGGCGGCACCGTCCACACCTTCGCCTTCGACAGCCGCAGCCGCGTGCCCAGCGCCGACCGCAGCGTCTTCAGCCAGCTTTCGCCGGGCATCAGCCTGATTCTACTGGGCGGCGATGAGGCCGACCGGCTGGTGGTGCGCGGGCGCTACGAGGTGGCCGCGGCCGACCCCAGCGCCAGCGGCAACGTCATCCAACTGGGCGAGACGGCGCAATTGGGCGACGCCCAATTCACCGTGCAGGCCAACTCCTTTCTGACCAATCGGCCCGAAGCGCCGACCGGCTTCGGCTTCTTCCTGATCGACTTCGTGGTGCAAAACGTGGGCCTGACGGCCATCGACAGCAGCGCCTATCGCTTCACCCTGTCTGACGAACTCGGCAACCAGTACGCGTTGAACCCCATCGCCAGCCGGCTGGGCAACTTCCCGCCGCTGGGCGGCTTCGTCAACGCCGGGCAGTCGGTCAGCGCCACGGCCGGCTATCAGATTCCGGCCGGGCTGGTCAGCCCCAACCTGACCTGGACCGTGACCGGGCCTGACGGGACGGAGATTCAGGCCGTGCTGGCCTTCACCGCCGGCGGCGACGCCGGCCAGAGCGCCGTCATCTCGCTGCAAGAGGCGACTATCACGCCCGACCTGAACAACCTGATCATCGTCGGGCAGGTGACGAACGTCGGCGCGCAACCGCTGGTCATCGCTCCCGAAGACATCTCGCTGCGCACGCCGACCGGCTCCGACTACCTGCTGCTGGCCACCAACCCGCCCTTCCCCTGGACGGTTCCCCCCAACCAGACGCTGCAATTCGCCGTCACCTACCAGCGCCCCATCGGCTCACCCTCGGCCGTGTTCACGCTGCTCAGCCAGCCGTTTGAGTTGAGCGGGCTACAGTAGTAACCCGCCTTACGCCGGCTACTTCTGCCGCGTGGGGGGGTGCGGCGCATGGATTAGGGAAGCACAGGATAAGAATCCTGTGCTGACTGACCAGACCGGCAGGCATGGCCCGGCGCACGCTGCGTTAGGGGAAGACACAGGATAAGAATCCTGTGCTACTTCTTGCCGTTGAGGATGAACTCCATCGAGGACGACAGCCGTTTGCCGCGGCTGGTGTAGTAGAGAAGGATGCCGCTCAACAGCAGCAGCAGCCCCACGACCAGCCCCCCCAATTGCAGCGGGCCGATGAACGGCCGCTCGAACTCCGGCTGGACGTGCGTGCCGATGCGGATCAGGTCGGCGAAGCCGGTCACGTAGCTGAACACCAGCCCCGTCAGCGACAGCCGCACGCCGATATCGGCCTGCAAGGAGCGCGGCGCGTCCGGCGGGCGGGCGGCGGCCATGAGCAGATAGGCGGCGATGGTCAGGGCGGTGATGCCCATCAGGAAGGCCAGCGTTTGCAGCACGCCGAACCCCGGCGTCAGGTCGAGGCCAAACAACTCCGTTGCCACCGCGCCGACCACCAGCAGCAACCCCACGATGGCCAGGACGGCCACCACCGCGCGGCGAACGCGGACCGGTTTGTTATTCATAGCTAGGCTCACTCCGCTATTGACAAAGAAAGAGACGCCGCGCCGGTGAACGACGCCGCGTCTCGATCGTGAGGTCGGGGCAGCGGGACTCGAACCCACGACCTCTTCAACCCCATTGAAGCGCGCTACCAAGCTGCGCCATGCCCCGATTGCAAGGAGCATTATAGCAGAACGGTCCATAGACGGCAAACCGCTAACAAGGATGAGGGATGAGGGATGAGGGATGAATTCATCCTTCATCCTTCATCCCTTATCCCACCAGTGGTTCCAGGTAGACGGCCAACAGGCTTAGCAGGCCGAGGGTGAAGTTGTAGCCGCCGTGGACGAGGATGGCCACGGTCGTGTTGCTGCGCTTGCGGATGATGCCCAGGACGACGCTGAGCATGAAGACGGTCAGCGTGGCCGGGCTGAGGCCATACTGCACGTGGCTGACGGCGAAGATGAGCGAGGTCGGCACGATGCCAAAGATGGGCTGGAGCGCGCCGCGAAAGAGCAACTCCTCGCTCAACCCGGCGGCGGCGGCCAACAGCAACCACTCACCCACGGTGTCGAAGTTGCCCAGTAGCGTCTCGTTGAGGCCGCTGACTTGTAACGCCTCATCCGGCGACAGCAGCACCCACGTAACGCTGACACAGCCCTGCAAGAAGACGAAGAAGACCATCCAGATGACGCCGGTCAGCAGTTGGCGGCCGGTCGGCCGTTGCAGCCCCAGCCGCTCGGCCGCCGCCGCGCCGTCGCGACGCAGGAAAAGGCCCACGCCGACGAACGCCGCCAGGACGAACACGGCCGCCTGGGACAGAATATCGAGCAGCGTCGCCTCCACGGCTGACTCGGCCAGCAGTTCCAGGCCGGGGGCCAGCGTCAGCGCCGCGTTGCCGGCCAGATAGCCGATGGTGGCCAGGGCCAGGGTGTGGACGGCCGACTCCACGTCGAGCGCCGGCAGCAGCCGCGCCAGCCACAGCCGCACCGGCCGCAGGCTGACTACCATGCCCCACAGGCCAATGCCGATGAGCGGCGGGCCGCCGAGGGCCGGGTCAATGGGCAACTCGCCCACGCCCAACAGCGCCGCCACGTCCGGTGGGAACCAGCGCCAGACGATGCCGCCGATCAGGAGCAGGGAGTGGAGCAGGAAGAGGCCGAGGTGGAAGGCCGTCCGCGCCCCGGCGCTGCCTCGCGCCGCCACCCAATTGGCCAGAGCCATGAGCAGCAGCAGCGGCAGGGCAACGACGAAGATGGCCATGAGAGGCGAAAGGCCGGCCGCTGAGTTAGCGGCCGGCCCCTGTTGTTTAGGGCTGCACCAGCGTCGAGTCGTAGAAGACGCCGACGTTGGGCAGGTTCTGGAAGCCTTCGCCGCGATGGGGGAAGTACATCTCGGCCGTCTGGGCGATGTCCATGCCTTCCGGCAGCGCGCCGATGGCCAGGCCGATGCGGTTGCCGGCCACCAGGCCGCTGACGGGGATGGAGAATGCGCCGTTGGCGTCACTCTGCCCCATGCCCAGCGGCGCGCCGTTGTAGGTCACATCGAGAACGGCCAGGGTCAGGTTGGGCGGGGCCTGGCCGGTCAGGGTGGTCGTAGCCACTGTTACCGGCTGGTCGATGCGGAAGCGCGGCTCCAGAAAGGTATCTTCGGCCGCCGGCGGCGGGTAGGCCTCGGCCACGGCCGCTTCGCCTTCGGCCGGATAGGCGCCGGCGCTCTCCGCAACGGGCGCGGGATAGCTGCCGTCGACCGGCGCGGCCGGGGCGGTGGCGGTCAATTCCGACGTGGCCAGCGCGCCGCCGGCGGCCTCGGTGGCGGCGATGGTCGGCGTCGTCGTCGTGGCCGCGCCGCCACAGGCGACGGCCAGCAACGCCACGGCCAGCAGGCAGACGATAAGAAACGGGGCGAGTTTAGTTTGTGAACGCATAGTTTCGATTCTAGCCCAAAGCGGGAAAGAAAAGAAGCCACCGGTGAAGGTGGCTTCTCTTTTTCTCAGATGGTCAGAGGCGAACCCGCGTCTGACCGGTAGGGTTTACTGGTTGAAGCCTTCGTAGATCTTGGCGTCCTGCGTCGAGGCGGGACGAGCGCCGGTCTTGGTGCCCGGCTCTTCGTTGACGATGGCCACGATCGGCTGGTTGGAGGTCACGACGACGCCGCCGGCGGTCTGGAGCAGCGCGGGCGAGTTGTTGGAGACGCTGTAGAACGTCGCGCTGGCGCCAACGGCCACGTTGTTCTGCGTGAAGACGACCGGGTTGCCACTCGGCGGGTAGTAGGTGGCGGTGATGTTGGCCGCCGCGTTACCCACGTTCTGCACCTGGATGCCGGACGTGTCGCCGAAGTAGAACTCCTTGTAGAGCGGCAGAGCGATCTCGGTCGTGTCGGCCGTATCCGGGAAGCAGGTATAGGCGGCGACGCGATTCGGGTTCAGGGTGAAGGTCTCGTCGTTGACGATAACGGCAATGGGGCCGCTAGCGCCCTGGACGGTGGCCGAACCCACCGCGCGGTCCGGCAGGCCGTCGCTCGGGGTGAAGAAGGTCACAGCCGCGCCGGCCGCCACTGGGCCTTTGGTGATGCTCCGGGTCTGCACCGCGCCCTGATTGTTGACGCGATAGGAGTAGGTGATGGTGATGTTCTGCGCCGCGGTGTGGACGTTCTGAGCCTGGATACCCGTATTCAGGCGGACGTAGTTGTTGCGGATGAGCGGGCAGAAGGCGCGCTGCGCGAAGTCCTGCGGGCCGAAGGCGGTGTAGGCGTGCAGGTTGCTGCCCAGAGCCACGGCCGTCTGGTACTCCAGAGCCGCGCCGGCCAGAGCGCCGGTACCGGTGACGGTGGCGCTGCCGGCGGTGTTGTTACCCATCGCCGGGCTGACGTCGGCCGGGCCGACGAGGACCATGGCGCTGGCCGGGACGTTGTTGAACACCTTGGTGTGGGTCGAGCCGCCAACCCGCACGGTGACGGTGACGGTGTTCAGGCTGCTGCTGGCGTTCTGGATGTAGAGCGTCGTCGAGCGGCCGAAGTAGTTGTTCTTCATCAGCGGGAAGGCGATGGTGTTGGCCACGTCCGCCCCGTCGGTGCCGCGGTACATGCCGGCCGCGCGACCGCTGGGCATGTTGACGACGTTGACGATGGCCGCGATGGGCTGATCGGCGCTGACGACAGCCGAGCCGACGAAGCCCGCCGGCACGGTGCAGTCCGAATTGGTCAGGAAGTTGACCGATTGGCCGGGGGCCGCGGACTTCGGATTGCCGCAGGGGAAGTCATTACCCTGGCCATCATAAGCGGTGAACAGCACGGAGGTCGAGGCCGAGCCGACGTTCTGAATCTGCTGCCCAGACCACCAGCCGGAACCCGGCAGGTTGCCCGATTGCGCCGAGACGATGCCGACGCTGACCAGCAACAGAGCCAGGACGAGTACGAAGATCTTCTTGTGCATAGTTGTCTCCTAGATAACCTTATCAGCCAGACTAGCTAACAATAGCATTCTAAGGCCTGGCGCGCCTTAGTCAATCATCCATTTGGAGTATTCAGGGGAGTAATTGGCCCGATTAGCGCCAGTAAACGCCCTGTAGGGCGGGATGGTATCCCGCCATCTCCCCTAGCGCCGCCGCAAGGCCTCGCGCCAGTAGACGCGGTCGCTTTCGGGCACAATGTTCAGCAGCAGGGCGGCAACGACGTAAACCACCGCGCCGGCGAGGATGGGCACGGGCAGCGGCCAGTCGCGCAACGGCCACACGGCTAACGCCATCAGCGCCGTGGCCAGTAGCGGCCGAATGGGCGACGGCAATAGACTGACCGGCGTGAGGCGCGTCTGGGTATAGACGTAGAACACCAGCCACAGGGCCAGGCTGGCCAGCAGCCGGGCCACGGCCGCGCCGATGATGCCCGCCCGCGGGATGAGCAGCAGGTTCAAAGCTACGTTCAACCCGGTCGTCAGCCCCAGCAGCAGCGCCGCGTCGCGCTGCCGGTTATAGATGAGCGCCAGCCGCGAATGGGGCACGTTGAGGAAGAGGCAGACGACAGCCCAAATGGCGATCTGGAGCACGGGCGCGGCCGGGTCGAACGCCGGGCCATAGACCAGGGCGATGATCGGCCCGGCCAGCAGCGTCACCCCCGTCGCCACGGGCAGGATGGCCGCCAGCAGATAGCGGCTGATCTTGTCGTTGAGCACGGCCAGCTTGTCCGGCGCCTGGACGTAGTAGCGGCTCATGACCGGGTAGAGGGCGGTGCGCACAGCCACGGGCAGCAGGTTGAAGCCCAGCAGGATCGTCTGCGCCGCGGCGTAGTAGCCCACGTCGTCCTCGGTCAGCAGCAGCGAGATGAGCAGGATGTCGGCCTGGTAGTCGAGTAGCGAGAAGAGCTGGATGACGAAGAAGCTGGGCATGGCCGCCAGGTGGTGGCGCAGGAAGCCCAGGTCGAACCGCGCCGCCACTGACTGGGGCGTGCGGCGGAACAACCGCGCCAGCCCCGGCGCGAACATCAGCAAGCTCAGCAGCGACGCCAACGGCACGACCCAGGCGATAGTGGCCACGTCCGCCCCGCGCGCCAGCAGCCAGAAGCCGGCGACGAGCTTCAGCGCCGTGCTGACCGTGGAGGCCAGCAGCGGCGTCAGCAGCCGCTCGTGGGCCTCGAACAGCGACTGGCACATGCTGAAGACCGCTTCGGGGATGGCCGCCAGCGACAGGATGACGATGACCTGGGTCGTCGTGGCCGAGTAGGGGGCGAAGAGGCGCAGGCCGAGCAGCAGCAGGCCGTAGACGGCGGCCGACAGCAGCAGCCGCAAGGCCACGTAGTTGACCAGGTAGCGCCCGCTCTCGTCGCGCCGCGCCGGCAACTCGCGCACCATGACCTCGTGCAGCCCCAACGCCGACAGGCCGAAGACGAAGGTGAAGTACGTCGTGGCCAGGCTGAAGCTGCCCGAGGCGGCCGGGCCGAGTTGGCGGCCGATGAGGATGAACAACAGGGCGTTGCCGGCCTTGACGATGACGCTGCTCAGAAACGCCAGAAGCGTGTTGCTAAGCAGGCGCTGGATGGTGTTCATCGGGGGGAAGCTTCTCGGCGATGCAGGCCCAGCCCAGCGTGTGGTCTTTCACCTTGTCCAGCCGGTCCAGGTAGAACAGCAGCAGCGGCAGCAGCAGGAAGAAGACGAAGTAGACGGGCAGGATGAGCGGCAGCTTCAGCAGGTAGGCCAGGTCGTTGTCGCCGCGCGGGAAGAGGCGGTCGTGCATCATCTGGAAGTTGAACGACAGGAACCAGAAGTAGCCGCCCCAGGGCCGCATCTCCACCACGCGCATCCCCGCCTTCTCGATCAGGTGGGTGAAACCGTAGGAGGTGTAGCGGAAGAAGTCGTGGGGCTTCTGGTGCTGGTGCCAGGCCATCGGCGCGGACAGGTAGAAGCGCCCGCCGGGGCGCAGGGTGCGGCCGATCTCAGCGATGACCTGCGCCGGTTCGTTGACGTGCTCCAACACCTGGAAGCAGACGGCGGCGTCGAAGCTATCGTCGGCGAAGGGCAGGCGCGACAGGTCGGCCTGGGTGTCCAGCCCGGTGTAGTCCCACGTCCCGTCGCCCACGGCCAGGTCGACGCCGGTGTAACGGGTGTGCTCAAAGTAGTGGCGGTACTGCCCCTCGCCGCTGCCGGCGTCCAGCAGCCGCGCCCCGGTTGGCAACTCGCGCTGCGCCTGCTCTAGCAAGCGGTTGGTCTCCCACAGGTGAACGTCCAGCTTCTCGCTGATCCACTTCGGCAGCAGGGCCAGTTGCCCCTCTCGTCCCAGTCGCATAGGTGATTACTCCCAAACCGCCATTGTAGCGGGTACGGCGGCCCGCCGCCAACCGGCATCACCGTAGGGCGGCTTGGCAAACCGCCTCTTTAGCCGTTGCCAGGCAGGCGATTTGCCAAATCGCCCTACGATGGCAGGCATGGTAACATTGGCCACGTGACATCCATACCGACAAACTCCAACACCCAACCCTGGTCGCCCTCGCTGAAGGCCCGGCTCTACGGGCTGGCCAAGCCAATCGACGAACTGCTGCTGCGGGCGACTTACACGGCCCGCTTCTACCACTGGTCGCGGGCCAACGCCGCCGCGCCGACGCTGCCGACGCGCTTCGACCTCTACCAGCACGTCATCGACCGCCACGGCCTGGGCGGGACCATCGACTACCTGGAGTTCGGCGTCTTCCACGGCGAATCGCTGCGCTGGTGGGCGGCCCACAACCACGCTCCTGACGCCCGCTTCTACGGCTTCGACGGCTTCACCGGCCTGCCCGATGGCTGGGTCGGCCTGCCGCCGGGCACGTTCAGCACCGGCGGCCAGATTCCGACCTTCGACGATCCGCGCGTGGCCCTGGAGATCGGTCTGTTCCAGGACACGCTGGGCGACTTCGTGGCCCGCCAGCCGCTCGACCGGCGCACGGTCATCCACCTCGACGCCGACCTCTATAGCTCGACGCTCTATGTGCTGACCACGCTGGCCCCCAAACTGCGTCCCGGCGACGTCATCCTGTTCGACGAACTCGGCTCGGCCTATGGCGTGACGCATGAGTTCCGGGCGCTGGAGGACTTCGCCGGCTCCTATCGCTTCCACTACCGGCTGCTGGCCGGCACGCGGCGCTACTTGCAGGCGGCCATCGAGGTCATGGCCTAGCCGAGGTAGAAGAGCTCACGCAAAGGACGCTAAGGAAGCAAAGGACGCCAAAAGAGTTCTTCTTTGCGCTCTTTGCTCCCTTGGCGTCCTTTGCGTGAGCTCTTCTGCTTCAGCCACGGACTGGCTAAGGAGCCGACCCCTCGCGCAATAGCAGCATGTAGCGCCGCCCGCTGAGGGCGGTGTTGTCGAAGACGACAGCGAAGCCCATCTCGCCGTAGGGGGCCAACTCTTCCGGCGCGCCGCCCGACAGCAGGGCCAGGAAGATGGGGCCATCGTTGGCGGCGACGATGCCGGCCAACGCCTCGGCCGTCGCCGGCTGCACGCGGATGCCCGCCGGGGTGGCGTCGGGCCGGTCGAGGTAGTACTGGAGCGACTGCAACTCGTAGCCGGGGATGATGTAGACCGGCGCGCCCGGCCGGTGCTGGGCCAGCAGCGCCTCGGCCGCCTCGCGGCCGGTCGACCAGGTCGTGGCGTAGAAGCGCCCTAGCTCCTGCCGCGCCGCCGCGGCCACGAACAGGGCCAGCCCCACCAGCAGCGCCACCCGTGCCGCGCGCCGCCGCCCCGCGTCGCCCATCCAGCCCGTCAACCCGCGCGCTGCCCCGACCATACCCACCGCGACCAGGAAGATGCCCACTTGCGTCAGATGCAGCAGTTGGCGCGGCAGCAGCCAGTAGCCGCGCGACAGCACGGCGGCGACGATAAGCCCCACACTGGCCACCGCCCCCAGCGCCAGACTGAGCGGCAGCGCCCGCCGCCGGGCCAGCAGCAGCAGCAGCCCCAGCGCGGCAAAGACGACGTTGCCCCACAGCCAGGCCGTTGCCAGCGACCCGGCCGTGTCGTAGAGCGTCGTTGTCCAGTCCAGCCCGCTGAGGATGACCCGCGACAGCGACTCGCTGAACTCGAAGGTGGCAAAGTCATACTGCTGGTGCGCGCCGAAGAAGAGGAAGCCGGGCACGAAGAGCAGGCCGGCCAGCGCCGAGGCGGCCACAAAGCGCCGCAACGCGACGCGGTTGGCCGGGCGCGTTATCCCGGCCAATAGGAAGTAGACCGCGCCGTTGACCGGCGCGGTCAGTACGAACGGGTGGAAGTAGGCCCCGACCAGCGTCGCCGCGCCGTAGGCCACCCAGCGGCGATTGGTTGGCCGGCGAATGGCCCTATAGAGCAGCAGACAGGCCAGGGCGTAGAAGGCCGACAGGGAGGCGTAGAAGCGCAACACCTGGGCGTAGACGATGTGGAGCGGGGAAACGGCCAGCAGGAAGGCGGCCAGCAGCGCCTCCGTCCGCCGCCCCATCAGCAGGCGTGTCAGGGCGTAGAGCAGGGCGACGTTGAGCGTGGCCCATAGCGCCGCGGGCAGGCGCAGGACGAACTCGGCGTCGCTGAGGCCGGCCGTGGCGCGGGTGATGAGGTAGTCGAGCGGCATGGCCATAGCGTGGGTGCGCTCGATGGCCAACATGCCGGCCAGCGTCGGCTGGGTGGCCGCCCAGGCTTGCCCGGCCTCGTCCAGGTGCAGCCCGTCGCGCCCCAGCCCGCGCAGCCGCAGGGCGAAGCTGAGCAGCAGCAGGGCCACCAGAGCGGCCCGCGCCAGCCGGTCGCTCATCGCCCCCCTCCGACAGCGGCGCGCAGCCAGGCCGGCGGCGGCGTCGTGGCTCGCCCCGTGCGCCAGCCGGCCCACAGCCCGGCCCAGTAGGCGCGCAGGGCCACCGGCTTGCCGGCCAGCAGCAGCCGCAGGCTCGTCTTCAGGGCGCTGGCCAGCCGGAAGGGGACGATGAGCAGCAGGCGCGGGCCGCGGCCGTGCTTGCGGAAGTAGCGCCCGCTGCTCTGGGCCATCCAGTAGCGCTCCAGGGGGCTGTCGCGGCCGCCGCTGCTGGCGCTGACGTCGTGCAGCACGCCGGCCGCCGGGCACAGCCGCACCCGCCAGCCGGCCTGCCGGGCGCGGCGGCAGTAGTCCATGTCCTCGTAGTACAGAAAGAAGCCCTCGTCCAGCAGGCCGACCGACTCGAAGACGGCGCGGCGGACGAAGATGGCGCAGAAGGGGGCGAAGTCAACGTCGCGTGGCGTGGCCCACTGGCCGGTGTCGATCTGCCCCTGCCCGCCGTCCTTCAGGTCGAGGAAGACGTTGAGGTTAGCGCCGACAGTCCAGATGCGCCGGGGGTCGGCGGCGTAGGTGATCTTGGCCGTCACCAGGCCGATGCGCTCGTCCGCGGCCAGCGCTTCGGCCAGCCGGTCAAGGGCGTCGGGGGCCACCAGGGTGTCGTTGTTGAGCAGCAGCACCGCCGCCGCGCCGCCCTCCAGCGCGGCGCGAATGCCGGCGTTGTAGCCACCGGCAAAGCCGCGGTTGTCGGGCAGGCGCAGCAGTTCAACGGCCGGGAAGCGCGCAGCCACGGCCGGGGCCAGCGGCGGCTCGCTGCCGTTGTCCACCAACAGCACGCGGCCGGGTGGGGTGCTCAGCGCAGCCACCGTTGCCAGGCAGTCAAGGGTCTTCTGCACCTGGTTCCAGGCAACGATGACGACGGTGACGTTCTTGGCACTCATAAGAAGATGGAACCACAGATTACACGGATTTCACAGATTGAAGAGTATCTCACGCAAAGACGCAAAGAACGCAAAGCTTCAGAAGCTTTGCGTTCTTTGCGTGAGATACTCTTCATGGCAGAGTCGCAAAGCCGTCATCGATGCTTTGGGCCGCGCCGAGGCAGTAGAGCAGCTTGGTGGCGTAGACGACGGGCAGGCTGGGCCAGTGGCGGCGCAGGGGCCGCTTGGCGTAGACGCCGGCCGTCACCCGCGCGGCGATGAGCGGCGACAGCAGCCGCCACCACGCCGCCCGCCGCGCCCCGGCCGGCGTGCCGAACTCATCGGCGTAGCGCAGCCGGACACGGACGGCGTTGTGGCCCAGGTTGCGCCAGTGGCGGACGACGTCGGCCCAGGCCGTGCGCGCCGGGCTGTGGGCGACGACGGCCGCCGGGTCGAACCACAGCCGGTAGCCGGCGCGACGGATGCGGATGGTCCAGTCGGCGTCCTCGGCCGCCGCGCCGGGGAAGGACTCGTCCATGCCACCAACGGCGGCGAAGACTTCGCGCCGCAGGCTGAGGTTCAGCGTTGGCAGCAGGAAGCGCGGCCCGGCCGGCAGCTCCGGCACGAACTCGTGGAACATGGAGACGTTATCGCTCTGCGCCCAGTAGTTGGCCCCGGCCAGGGCCACCGCGCCGCCGACGACCTGCTCCCCGGCGGCGTGGCGGGCGCGGTGGGCGGCCAGCCAGTCGGGGCGGGGGATGCAGTCGGCGTCGAGCAGCAGCAGCAACTCGCCCGTGGCCGCGGCCAGCCCCAGGTTGCGCGCCCGCGCGGCGCAGACGGGCGCGCCGGTGTCGAGGAAGCGCACAGCGGGGAAGGCGGCCAGCGCCCCGGCCTCGTCGCGGCCGACGACGATGACCTCGCCCGGCGGCTCCGTCTGCGCCATGACCGCCGCCAGCGCGCGGGCCAGCGTGGGGGCGTTGAGGCTGGGGATGATGACTGAGGTTTGCATACTGGGAGTGAATCATCCGCAGATTAGGCAGATTGGGCAGATTTCAGAAGAAGAGAAAGAGGCTCACGCAAAGGTGCCAAGGAGCGAAGGCGCAAAGAAAGAAAAAGCTTGCTTTCTTCTTTTGCGCCTTTGCCTCTTGGCGCCTTTGCGTGAGCTTCTTCAAATCTGCTAAATCTGCCCAATCTGCGGATCATCTCTCTTCTACCACACCCGACACAGCAGCCCCTTCAGGTAGGCCGATTCGGGGAAGGCCAGCAGCACGGGGTGGTCGGCCGATTGGCCGAGGTGCTGCAACACCTGCACGTCGCGCCCGGCGTCGACGGCCGCGCCGAAGACGACCTTCTGGAACAGGTCGGCCGAGACCAGCCCGGAGCAGGAGAAGGTGACCAGCAGCCCGCCCGGCCGCAGCAGCCGCAACGCCAGCCAGTTGAGGTCCTTGTAGCCGCGACAGGCGCGGTCTACCTGCCCCTGGCTGGTGGCGAACTTGGGCGGGTCGAGCACCACGGCGTCGAACTGCTGCCCTTCTTCGCGGTAGTAGCGCAGCACCTCGAAGGCGTCGCCGGCGATCAGCTCGTCGTCGGGGCGGGCGAAGCCGTTGAGGGCCATATTGCGCTCGGCGATTTCTAGCGAAGGGGCCGAGCTGTCCACCTGCGTCACGCGCGCGGCCCCGGCAGCGGCGGCGTAGACGCCAAACGCGCCGGTGTAGGCGAAGACGTTGAGCACCTCGGCCCCGGCCAGGTAGACCGGCCGGCCGGCGACGGCGCGGTTGTCGCGCTGGTCGAGGTAGAAGCCGGTCTTGTGGCCGCGCCAGACATCCACCAGGAAGGCGTGGCCGTTCTCGTGGATGGTCAGCTCGGCCGGCGGCGGCTCCCCGGCGCGCAACTCCACCAGTGGCTTCAGCCCCTCCTTGCCGCGCACGTCCACGTCCGACCGCTCCAGCACGCCCGCCGGGCGCAGCAGGGCGACCAGTTGCTCGGTCAGCACCTCCTTGCGCCGGTCGATGCCCAACGTCAGGCATTGCATCACCAGATAGTCGCCGTAGCGGTCGACGATCAGGCCGGGGATGCCGTCGGCTTCGGCGTTGACGAGGCGAAAGGCAGTGGTCAGTGGCGAGTGGCGGGTGGCGGGTGGCGGGTCAAACGGCTCACGCAAAGGACGCAAAGGGGGCAAAGGACGCCAAGAAGAAGCTTCTCCCTCTGCGTCCTTGGCTTCCTTGGCGTCCTTGGCGTGAGCCTCTTCCTCTTCGTTCCTAATTCCTAATTCGTCATTCCTAATTAGCCCCAGCGCCGCGCGGCCGTCGATGGCCCGCCGCAGCCGGCCGTGCCAGAAGGCGTCGTCAATCGCCTCGGCCGGGTCCCAGGAGAGGATGCGGGCGACGATCTGCGACTTGGGGTTGTAGTAGGCCGTGGCCAGGGGCGCGCCGCGGTGGTCGGCCACGGTGACCAGGTCGCCGGGCTGGGCCTCGCCGCGCAGCCGCTCGACCGCGCCGGAGAAGACCCAGGGGTGGCGCTGGCGGACGGGTTTGTCGCGGTTTTCCTTGAGGGTTAGGGTGGGGAGCATAGTGGGCAGTATTCAGTATTCAGTAGGTCAGTATTCAGTGGAGTGTAGTTTATCACTGGTTGGGGTGCGTCGCACTTTCTGGAGTGCGTCGCACCTTCTTCCGACGCCGGTGCGTCGCACTTTCTGAAGTGCGTCGCACCTTCTCCCAAATAAGAAAGTGCAACGCACCTCGGAAGGTGCGATGCACTGAGAGGGAGCCGGTTCATTCGTCACTCATCAATTGCGAGATGAGAATGCCGGCCAGCATTAGCCCGCAGCCGAGCAGGGCGCGGGCGGTCAGTTGCTCGCCCAGCAGCAGCCAGCCGGCCAGGACGGCGAAGACGGCTTCCAGGCTGAGGATGATGGCCGTGTCGGCCGGGGGGGCGTGGCGCTGGCCGGCGACTTGCAGGGTGTAGCCGACGCCGACGGACAGGACGCCGGTGTAGAGGATGGGCAGCAGGGCGGCGCGCAGGCCGGCGGCCGTCGTCGTCTCGAACAGCAGCGCGGCCAGCCCGCTCAGCGCGGCGCAGGTGATGAACTGGACGAAGGCCAGCCGCACCGGGTCGCGGCCGGGCGAGAGGCGGCCGAGCAGCAGCATGTGGACGGCCCACAGCAGCGCGCCGACCAGCACCAGCAGGTCGCCGGGGGCCATGCGCAACTCGCCGGGGCGCATGGTCAGGAAGTAGAGGCCGACGGCGGCCAGCAGCGCCCCCAGCCACGTCGCCCGCGGGATGCGCTGGCCGAGGGCCACGCCCAGCAGGGGCACGATGACGACGTAGAGGCTGGTGATGAAGCCCGCCTTGCCGGCGGTGGTGAACATGATGCCCGCCTGTTGCAGCGTGGCCGCGGCGAAGAGAAACAAGCCGACGAGGAGGCCGGCGGGGAGCAGGGGGGCGGGGGGGCGGGGCAAGGGGCGAGTGGCGGGTGGCGAGTGGCGAGTGGCGGAGTCCGCAGCCTCAGAGGCGGACGGAGAGGCGGCTGACGCCGGGCGCATCTGAGGATGCGCACTCCGCCTGGAGGAGAGTATCAGCGGCAGCAGCACCAGCGCGCCGATGGCGAAGCGGGTGGCGTTGAAGGCCAACGGGCCGACGTGGGCCATGCCCGTGCGCTGGCCGACGAAGGCGAAGCCCCAGATGAGGGCCGTCAGTAGCAACAGCAGGTCGGCGCGCAGGCGCAGGGGGTCGGTACGCATGGGCAATTGTAGCCGCTTGGGGGTGGGGAAGAAGGAGTGATCCGCAGATTGGGCAGATTGGGCAGATTTCAGAATAAGAGGAAGAACCTCACGCAAAGATCGCAAAGATCGCTAAGGACGCCAAGAAAAGATTCTTCTTAGCGTTCTTGGCGTCCTTAGCGATCTTTGCGTGAGGTCTTCTTCATAATCTGCCGAATCTGCCCAATCTGCGGATGACTACTCTTTGAAGCGCGTGATGAGCGTCTCGTTGACCAGGTCGGGCGCTTCGTGTTGCACCCAGTGGGTGTTGTCGGGCAGCGCGATCAGCTCGGCCTCGTCGCACTCGGCGGCGCTCTCGGCGGCCATCACGTCGCGCAGGGCGAAGTCCTTCATGCCCCAGATGATCGTCGTCGGCACGGTGACGCGCGGCGCGGGCCAGTCGTCCATCGGCCGCTGGAGTTGGGCGCGATACCAGTTGAGCATCGTCGTCATCGCCCCCGGCCGCCCCCAGGCGCGGCGATACTCGGCCATGTCGTCGTCGCTGAACGCGCCCGGCAGGCTGCTGTCGCGCATGGCCTGCTCGGCGACGCGCCAGTCGCCGGCGCGCAGCACCGCTTCCGGCAGCCAGGGCAACTGGAAGAAGGCGGCGTAGAGGCTGCGCTTCTGCTGCTCCGGGTCGCCGGTCAGGTGGCGGCGGGCGACGTGGGGGTGGGGGACGTTGAGGATGGCCAGCCGTTCCAGCCGTTGCGGCGCGACCAGGGCCAGCCACCAGGCGACCATCGCCCCCCAGTCGTGGCCGACGACGAACGCCCGCTGCCGCCCGGCGGCGTCGATCAGTCCCAGAGCGTCGGCGGCCAGCTCGTCGAGACGATAGGCGGCCAGGTCGCGCGGCTTGTCGCTGAGGTTGTAACCGCGCTGGTCGGGGGCCAACACGCGGAAGCCGGCCGCGGCCAGGGCGGGAATCTGCCGCCGCCAGCCGTACCAGAACTCGGGGAAGCCGTGGAGCAGCAGCACCAGCGGCCCGTCCTCCGGCCCGGCCACAACCGTATGCAGGGTAATGCCGTTGGTGGCGATGAGTTTGTGTTCGTACATGAGCAGGGATTATCCGCAGATTGGGCAGATTTAAAAAGCTCACGCCAAGGCGAAGAGGCGCCAAGGAAGAAAATCAAGTTCTATTCTTATCTTCCTTTGCGCCTTTGTCTCTTAGCGCCTTGGCGTGAGCCTCTTTTACACTGAGCGGTGGGTTTGGCCGCTTTCGGGGCGGCCGGTCAGCAGGTCGAGGGCGTGGGGCAACACCGGCAGGAGCACGTCTAGGTTCTCGCCGACGGCCTTGGGGTTGCCGGGCAGATTGACGATGAGCGTCCGGCCGCGCAGACCGGCCACGCCCCGCGACAGCATGGCGTGGCGCGTCACCTTCAGGCTCTCCGCCCGCAGCGCCTCGGCGATGCCCGGCGCGTCGCGCTCGATGACCGCCCGCGTGGCCTCCGGCGTCACGTCGCGCGGGGCGAAGCCGGTGCCGCCGCTGGTCAGGATCAGCTCCAGCCCGGCGTCGCACCAGTCGCGCAAGGTCTGCACGATGGTGTCGAAGTCGTCGGCGATGACCGTCTGCCGCTCGATGGCCCAGCCGGTGGCCGCCGTGACGCGCTCGGCGGCCAGCGGCCCGCTGCGGTCGGCATACTCACCCGCCGCGCCGCGGTCGCTGATGGTCAGCACGCCGACCCGCCTCATTCGCGGCGCGGCTCCTCGACCAGGGCCAGCCACTCCTCGCTCAGCCCGCTGTCGGTGACGCCGTAGTAGACGTGGATGCCCTCGTCGTCGCGCACGATCAGGTCGTAGAGGGCGCTGTTGCCCTTCGGCCGCCGGTTCAGCACGGCCACGTTGCCGCGCCACTGCTGGGCGCTCATGTCGGGCGGGGCGGTCTCGGCCTGGGTGATGGCGTAGTGCCACAGCCGCCGGGCCGAGGAGCGGGTGACGTTGTTGATCAGGTTGCCGCTGCGCAGGTCGCGCAGGGTGTGGTAGATCGTGCCGTCGCGCTCCTGGCTTTCGACGATCTCCACGCCGGTGCGCGGCCGTTCCACCCCGCCGCGGCCGTTGGCGGGGTCGATGTCGGCGGCGGCTTCTCGGCCGGGGTAGACGCGGCCGACCGCGACGACCGCCGCCGCGTCTCCTCGCGGGGCGCGGGCGGCGGGGCGGCCTGGGGCGGGGGCGCGGCGGGAGTGGCGACGGGCACAACGGGGGCCGGCTGCCCGGCGCGCCGCGCCAGCCCGCGCTCCACCAGTTGCACGATCTCGTCGCGCACGGCCAGCGTCGTCTCCGTCTCGTCGCGGACGTAGAACAGGTTGCTGTCCAGGGCGTAGGGCGCGTCGGCCCCCGGCATCACGGTGACGCGCACGACGGTCGCGCCCTGCGTCGGCAGGCTGTCGATCTGGGCCGGCGGCTCGGGGCTGAAGCGCTTGGCGATGGCCGCGCGCAGCGTCTCGATGGCCTTGGGCGTCTCGCGCACCCCTTCGGGCTTGGCCTTGGGGTCGGCCGGCACGCCGATGTAGAGCGTGCCGCCGTTGGTGTTGGCCATGGCGCCGATGTCGCGCAGGATGGCGTCGAGGTGGCCGCCGCGCTGGCTGATGCTGGGGTGGAAGGCCTGCACCAGCGACTCGCCCTCTTCGCGGGCCAGTTGCACGAAGTCGACCGCCTTGGCCGTGCCGCGCCAGGGGCGGGTCAGAGAGTGGTCGTTGCCGCGGATGACGCGGGCCAGGGCGTCGAAGGAGAGGTCTTCGAGCAGAATCTCGGTGATGCGGTCGCCGACGCCGAGGTAGGGGGAGGCGGCCGACTCGCGGATGAGGCGGTGGGCGTCGGAGCCTTGAATGCAGCGCATCGGCCGCGGGTACTCCGGCTTGCTGCCGTCGAAGAAGCGGCGCGTGGTCTGGTTGCCGCGCTTCTCCAGGTCGGTCACTTCCAGGGCGTGGACGTTGGGGTCCTGGGTATAGGCCACGCGCGTCTGGCCGCCGAAGTCGAGGCCGCGCATCATGACGCCGTTGCCGGAGTTGACGTGGGCGGCGATGACCAGCCCGCCGGCCTCGTTGATGACGTGGTAGGCGGTCAATACGTCCGACGTGGCCCCCACGGTCGAGCTGCCTTCGCGCAGTAGCGCCGGCGGCACGCGCAGCGTCAGCAGCAGATGCTCCAGATAGCTCACCGGCGTCTCCGGCGGGAAGATGCCCAGAATATGAAAACCGAAGGTGGCGGTGAACTCGAAGCCGGGCAGGACGAGCAATTTGTCGAGCACGCGCCGGTACTCGTCCAGTTGGCGCTGCTCCAATGGGTCGATGCGGCCGCGGCTTTCCAGCCACAGCAGTTGCTCGACCTCTTTCTGCATGGCCGCATAGCCGGCGACGGTGTTGTGGTCGGTGATGGCGATGATGTCCAGCCCGCGGGCCGAGGCCTGGCGCAGAATATCGAGGTAGGTGATGTTCGGCTCCTGATAATCGTTGGAGCCGGGGGTGTGCAGGTGAAGGTCCATCCGCCGCCATTGGGGCGATGAACGTTTGGGCTTGGCCGCCGGCGGTTTGGCCGCCACGGTTGCCCCTCTGGATCGGCCGCGTCGGGCCGGTCCGGGATCAGTGGTCATAAGTTATGCTCCTTTGCATATTTAGCGTTGTCTCTCTCCCAGAGCCGCAATGGAGCGCACCAGACCGATGGCGGTGATGCCGACTTTGAAGGCGTCACTGGTGGTGATGGCCGGCGGGCCGGCGTGGGCTTCCTTCGAGGTGCGAATCAGCAGGTACGACGTCAACACGCCGATGACCGCGCCCACGATGCCGCCGGCGACAACGACGCGGGTTTCCCAGTCGTTCGTGTTTTCCATCGCGGCCAGTTCCTGGTTGAGGGTTTCATCGACCTTTTTGGCGGTTTTGCTCATTATGGTTTCTCCATTTTTCCAAGAAGCTCACGCAAAGCCGCTAAGGGGCAACGCAAGAAGAGAAGTAAGAAAAGCTTTCTTCTTGCGTCTTTGCTCCTTTGCGCCTTGGCGTGAGGTCTTTCTATCCATCCAGCCCCAAAGCCTCGGCCGAAGTTGCGCCGGACGGCGTGGGCGAAGGCGCGCCAGTAGTCGGCGCGGGCGTGCAGGCCGATGAGCGGCCGGGTGGCGCGCGCGCCGCCGTCGTTGGCCGTGCGCTGGGCCTTGTCCAGCAGGCTGTCCAGTTGCCACAGCAGCGTTTGCACGCGGCTGCGATGGGCCATCGGCCCCGTCTCCGGGTTCATCTGGCGCTTCTGCCGGCGGTTGTACCACCAGGCGACGTAGACCAGCGGCAGCAGGCTCATCACGGCGATCAGCGGCAGGCTGATCAGGATGATGGTCAGCCCTGACAGGCCGGTGATGAACGACCGCGCCGCGGCCTGGTCGAAGCCCAGCCACGGCCCGGCGAAGGCCAGCACGATCAGGGCGATGAACAGGACGGCGACGATCAGCGTGGCGATGACCAGCGGCAGGCGGACGTTGCGCCGCCACCAGGCCAGGCGCAGTTCATCGCGGGCCAGTTGTTCGGCCGTGGGGCGATAGGTGCTGCGGGCGGTGGCGTAATAGGCCGGCGCGTCGTAGACCGAGTAGGGGGGTACGGCCGCCGAACCGTGCGGCGGCTCGACGCTGGCGAAGGAACCGCCGCTATGGGTCGGTTCGTCGCCGGTCATCCAGTCCGGCACGCCGGGGGTCTGGGGCGTGTGGGGTGCTAAGCTCATGGTGAGATTACTAACTGGGGGATTATAGCACAGATGTGGGTTAGCGTCACCCTGTGGTAAAGGGGCCAGGTTCCAGGTTCCAGGGGCCAGGGAAGAACGGCGTTCTTCCCTGGCCCCTGGAACCTGGCCCCTTCTTTGCGTCCTTGCGCCTTTGCGTTAAATTTCCCCCCATGAAGCCGGCCGAATTCGTCGCCAAGTGGTCACGCCTGCAACAAAAGGAAACCGCCCTCTACGCCAGTCACTTCGATGACGTCTGTCGCCTGGTCGGCCACGCGACGCCGACGGAGCACGCCGCCGCCCACGACCCGACCGGGGCGATCTTCTCCTTCCAGACCAGCACCGTCAAGCGCGGCGGCCAGAAGGGGTTCGCCGACGTCTACTTCCGCGACCACTTTATCTGGGAGTACAAGGGGCCGCACGCCGATCTGGCCAGGGCCTACCAGCAGCTCCAGCTCTACCGCGAGGCGCTGGGCAACCCGCCGCTGCTGATCACCAGCGACCTGCGCGCCATCCACATCCACAGCAACTTCACCAACCGGCCGGTGGTGCAGACGGTGGTGACGCTGGACGACATCGCCGCCGGGCCGGGGGTGGACGTGCTGCGGCGCGTCTTCTTCCAGCCGCAGAGCTTCGAGCCGGACAAGACGCGCGAGACGATCACCAAGGCCACGGCCGACACCTTCCTGAGCGTGGCCGAGGCGCTGCGGCAGCACCAGCGGCTGACGGGCGAGAGCTATACGCCGGAGCAGCGGGCCCACTTCCTCATCCGCCTGCTGTTCTGCCTCTTCGCCGAAGACCTGGGGCTGCTGCCCGATGGGCTGTTCACCTCCATCGTCGAGTCCCAGGGGCGGGCCTACAACGACCTGCGCCACCCGTTGCGGGGGCTGTTCGCGGCCATGCGCGACGGCGGCCACTTCGGCATGTTCGCCGTGCGCCACTTCAACGGCACGCTGTTCGACAGCGACTTCGTGCCCACGCTGCCGGCCGATTTGGCCAAGCTGGTGCTGCGGGCGGCGCAGCAGGATTGGTCGGCCGTCGACCCGTCCATCTTCGGCACGCTGTTCGAGCGCATCATCGACGAGGACAAGCGCGCCCAACTGGGGGCGCACTACACCAGCCAAACCGACATCGCCCTCATCGTCGAGCCGGTGCTGATGGAGCCGTTGCGGCGCAAGTGGGACGAAGTAAGGAGAATTACGAATTACGAATTAGGAATTAGGAATGAAGAGGCGTCGGCCGACGACGCTCTCCCCTGCGCCCCTGCTCCCCCGCTCCCCTGACCATCGATTAGAAGCCTTCGCCAAGGAGATTGCCGAAGTGCGCGTCCTCGACCCCGCCTGCGGCAGCGGCAACTTCCTCTACGTGGCCCTGCGGCGGCTGCTGGATTTGCAGAAGGAGGTCATCAGCTACGCCGCGCGCAAGGGGCTGCCGCCGATTCCGCTGACGGTCGGGCCGCAGCAGCTCTACGGCATCGAGATCAACGACTATGCCCACGAGCTGGCCCAGGTGACGGTGTGGATCGGCTACTTGCAATGGCGCTACGAGAACGGCTTCGCGGCCATGGACGACCCGGTGTTGCGGCCGTTGAACAACATCCGCCACATGGACGCCATCCTGGCCCACGACGAGGCGGGGCGGCCGGTGGAGCCGGCGTGGCCGGCGGCCGAGGTGATTATTGGGAATCCGCCGTTTTTGGGGGGCAACAAAATACGCAGAGTTAGGGACTCACGTGGAAGCTGTTCAGCTCTATGGGGCCGTGTCGCGGGTCCGATCTTGTTTGCTATTGGTTTGAGAAGGCGCGGCAAGCAGATTGCCGAAGATGCTGAAGGGGTCGGGTTACTGGCGACAAATTCGATCGTGGCGGAGCAAATCGGGCAGTACTTGAACGGATCAAGGAAACCGGCGGCATCTTTCTGGCATGGAGTGATAACCCTTGGGTACTGGATGGGGCGGCTGTTCGGGTCTCGATGGTCGGGTTTGACAATGGCGAGAACTGCAGAGGCACTAGATGGAAAATGTGGGGTTCATCAACCCTGATCTTAACTAGCACTTGTTGATCTACGTCGCAAAACGCTTGCAGAAAAACAAATTAGCTTTCATGGGACCAAGCAAAAGGGCCATTTGACATTGAATGGTCGCTCAGAAGATGCTTGGCAAACGATAACCCTAAGGGACGTCAAACCAGATGTTTTAGGCCGTGGTTTAATGGATTGGATTGACTCGCCGCCCAAGAAATATGTGGATCATAGACTTCGGCCTTGATGACCACAGGAAGCAGGCGGCTAAGTACTTCCTGCCATTCGGCATGTTGTCAAGCATGTTAAAGCACAACGCGACAGGGATGGCGGGACTGGTATCGATCGAAATGGTGGCTTCACTATGCGCCAGCAGGCCAGCTGCGAAGGCGCAGCTCTTACAAGCTATATCGGTACACGCCACGAGTATCGAAACATCGACTTTCGTTTGGCTTAACCAGAGATATTCCCAGACTCGCAGATAATCGCCATCGCCCGCGACGACGACTACTTCTTCGGCGTCCTCCATTCCCGGCCGCACGAGTTGTGGGCGCTACGCATGGGCACGTGGCTGGGCGTGGGCAACGACCCGCGCTACACCCCCACCACCACCTTCGAGACCTACCCCTTCCCCTGGCCGCCGGGGCAGGAGCCGGAAGAAAGTAAGCAGTATTCAGTGGGTCAGTATTCAGTGGCTGAGGGCGGCGGGCGGTCGGCGGTCGGCGGTCGGGCGACCGACGGACGCCTTGTGGCCGACATCGCCCATTGGGCGCGGGCGCTGGTGAGGTGGCGCGACGCGTGGCTGAACCCGCCGCCGCCGGCCGCGGGCACGCTCGACGTGGCCTATGACCGGCTGATCAAGGCCCGCACCCTGACCAACCTCTACAACGGCCTGGTCTACTTCCGCCAGCACAAAGGCCCGGCCTTCGACCGCGCGGCCTTCGATAAAGAGACACGCCGCTCCGTCAGCCCGGCCGACATCCAGGAGCTGGACGACATCCACCGCGCGTTGGACGCGGCCGTGCTGCGGGCCTACGGCTGGCCGGAGGGGCTGAGCGATGAGGCGATATTGGAGCGGCTGCTGGCGTTGAATCTGGCGCGGGCGGGGGGCGGGTAGCGGGCGGCGGGCAGAATGTGGCACAGGATTCTTATCCTGTGTGTAGGCGGGGCGCACAGGATAAGAATCCTGTGCCACATGTGCCGAGTGTAGAAACCGAGTTTCTCGGAAGAAACTCGGTTTCTATCGGATCATCAATGGAGCAGGATATGAACAGCCTGATCGAAACCGAGTTCCCATTGCATGAAGCCCAACGCCTGCGCTACGACCTGCTACGGGTGTTGACCGATGGCGACCTGGCCTATAAGCTGCCGGGCGATAATCCGACCCTGGGTGAGTTGTGCCGCGAGATGGGCGAAGTAGAGCACGACTACATCCAGTCGTTCAAGACCTTCAAACACGAGTGGTCGTATCGCGCCCCGGAGCCGGAAGTGGCCGGCAGCGTGGCCCGCCTGGAGGCGTGGTATCGCGCGCTGGATGACGAATTCGAGGCCGTCGTGCGGGGGTTCTCGGAAGAGGAGCTGCACCAGCGGCAAATTGACCGCGGCCACGGCTTCACGCCGTCGCTCTTTGTCCAGTTCCAGATTTACCGCGAGGCGTTGTTGATCTTCTTTGCCAAAGCCAGCGTCTATCTCAAGGCGCTGCAAAGGGAGGTGAGTGACGAGTGGCGGATTGGGATTGGTTAGGATAGGTTCCCATGCTTCACCCCCTCGAATTCCGCGCCATGCTGGTCGTGGCCGACTATCCGGCCAGCCTCCACTTCTACGAAACGCTGCTCGGCCTGCGCCGGGTGATGGCCTGGGACGACGGCCACGGGCCGGGGGCGCTCCTCAGCCTGGGGCCGGGGCGGACGCTGGAGCTGCGCGGGGCGCGGCCGGGCGGCGACGCGCCGGGCGCGGCCGTGGGCGAGCGGCTGATGCTGGGCATCGCCGTGGCCGACGCCCAGGCCGCCCACGACGCCCTGGCCGCCGCCGGGGTGGCCATCGTCCGCCGGCTGAAGGACAACCCCTGGGGCGACCGCTCCTTCGCCGTGCGCGACCCGGACGGGATTCGGGTGTGGGTCTATCAGATCACGGACCCGCGGCTGGCGGGGGAGTTGGGGGTGAATGACGGGTAGCGAGCCTCCAACACCTGTCAGGTGTGGCAACGGGCAACAAAAAACGGGCTTGCAAGCCCGTTCCCGATTCTGTCTGGCATTGCGCTACCCTACGCCGCCACGGCCGCTGCTGCCGCCTCCCGCTGCACCTCCCGCTTCAACTCCTCTAGTTGGTCGGCCAGCGTGCCCAGCACACCGTTGATGAAGCGCGGCGCGCTGTCGCTGCCGTAGACCTTGGCCAGCTCCACCGCCTCGTTGATGGCCACCTTGACCGGCGTCTCGTCCGTCACCAAAAACTCGTACATGGCGATGCGCAACACGTTGCGGTCGATGACGGCCATCTGATCCAGCGGCCACTCCGGCGCATAGCGGGCGATGAGGCGGTCCATGTGCGTCTGATACTCGATGACGCCATGTACCAGCTTGGCGGCGAAATCGCTGCCCGCGCGCTCCATCGGACTGGCCTCCAATCGCTGCTCCAGCACTTCGTCTGGATCGTGATTGGCGATGTCGTATTCGTACAGCGTTTCGAGTGTTACGCGACGAGCGCGGCGCCTGGTTTTCATATTCTTAACCTTCTGCGAACCCACTCGCGGCCACCGACCGGGTTCCTACCGCGGGTCTATACCACTTCGCCTTTATCGTAATGAACGTCCTCGACAAACACATTCACGGCATCGACCGGAATACCCACCATCGTGTCAATCGCCTCGGAGACCGCGTGTTGGATGGCGCGGCTAGTCTCCAGCAGATTGACGTGCGGAGCCATTATAACATAGATATTGAAGCGTACCTTATTTTCCGATAAGTCTAACAGAACGCCGTCCTGCCGCAGGCTGCGCTGGAAGAAGCGGGCCATGTCGGCCGGCACCTGGGCCAACTGCTGCACCCCCTCGATGCCCTGCACGGCGTAGCGGGCGATGGTCACCAGCACCTCCGGCACGACTTCGATGCGGCCGATGCTTTCGCGTGTTTCGTTCATATGTTACTGCCTCCGGAAACAGCAAAGGTTCAGGGGCAGGTTCCAGGGGAAGAGCGCTCTTCCCTGGCCCCTGGCCCTGAGGCCTTGGAAGCCTCTTTCACGTGCCAATCCCGCCGTCCACCCGCAATACCTCGCCGGTGATGTAGCTCGCCCGGTCGGAGGCCAGGAAGGCCACGGCGTGGGCGATCTCCTGCGCCTGGCCCCAGCGGCCGAGGGGGATGTAGCCCAACGTCTGCTGCACCAGTTCGTCCGACAGCCCGGCCGTCAGGTCGGTCAGCACAAAGCCGGGGGCGACGACGTTGACGGTGATGCCGCGCGAGCCAAGCTCCTTGGCCAGCGACTTGGAGAAGCCGATGATGCCCGCCTTCGACGCGGCGTAGTTGGTCTGCCCCGGCTGGCCGACGATGCCGGAGACGGAGGAGATGTTGATGATGCGCCCGCCCTGCTTGCGCCGCAGCATCGGCCGCGCCGCCGCCTTGCAGACGTTGAAGACGCTCTTCAGGTTGGTGGCCAGCACCACGTCCCACTGCTCCTCCTTCATGGACAGCAGCAGCGTGTCGCGCGTCGTGCCGGCGTTGTTGACGACGATGTCGATGTGGCCGAAGGCGTCGATGGCGGCCTTGATCAGCCCCTCGGCGGCGGCCGTGTCGCTGACGTCGGCGGCCACGGCCAGCGCCCGGCCGCCGGCGGCGGTGATGGCGCTGACGACTTCCTCGGCCGCGGCGGCGTTGGCCTGGTAGTTGACGACGACCGTGGCCCCCTCGGCGGCCAGCGTCGCGGCGATGGCCCGCCCAATCCCCCGCGACGCCCCGGTGACGACGGCGATCTTGCCTTCGAGTAACATGGTAGGGAGATTAACGCAAAGACGCGAAGACGCAAAGAAGGGATTAGGTGTTAGGGATTAGGGAAGAGTGCTCTTCCCCTAATCCCTAACACCTAATCCCTAAAGCTCGAACTTGGTTCGCGCCGCCGCCCGGTCGATGCGCTTGACCAGGCCCAGCAGCACGTCGCCCGGCCCGACTTCGACGTAGGCGTCCACCCCCAGCGCGCCGAGTTGGCGCACCGACTCCGTCCAGCGCACCGGCGCGGTCAGTTGGGCCGTCAGTTCGGCGCGGATCTCGTCGGGGGTGGTGATGGGTTGGGCGGTGACGTTGGCCACGACGGGGATGCGCGCCGCGGCCAGCGGCGCGGCGGCCACGGCGGCGGCGAACTCGCCGGCCACGCCGGCCATCAGCGGCGAGTGGGCGGCGATGGAGATGGGCAGGCGCACGACCTTGCGCGCCCCGGCCTGGTTGAGCAGCTCCATCGCCCGCGCCAGGGCCGTCTCGTCGCCGGTGATGACCACCTGGCCGGGGCAGTTGTCGTTGGCGACGCCGACGTAGCGCCCCGTCTCGGCCGCCGCCGCGGCGCACAACTCGGCCACCGGCGCGGCGTCGAGGCCCAGGATGGCGGCCATGCCCCCCGGCTGCCGCCGGCCGGCCAGCTTCATCAGCTCGCCGCGCCGCTGCACCAGGGCCAGCCCCTCGCCAAAGCTCAGCGCCCCGGCCGCGGCCAGGGCCGAGAACTCGCCCAGCGAGTGGCCGGCCACGTAGGCGGCGCCGGCCTGCCCCCGCTCGTTCAGCACCGCCCAGGCGGCCAGGCTGGTGGTGAACAGCGCCGGCTGCTGGACGGCCGTGTCGGTCAGCGCCTCTTCCGGCCCGTCGAAGCACAGCCGCGATAGGGCGAAGCCGAGGCGCGCGTCGGCCTCATCGAACAGAGCGCGGGCGGCCGGCGCACGGTCGAACAGTTCGCGGCCCATGCCGACAAACTGCGACCCCTGGCCGGGGAACAAAAACGCAGTTGACATGTGAAGAGTATCTCACGCCAAGACGCAAAGAACGCAAAGCTTAAAAAGCTTTCTTAGCTTCGCGTTCTTTGCGTCTTGGCGTGAGCAAATCTTCTGGAATCGGTGGTCTTTCTTACTCTTCGCGGGCGGGGAGGATCTGGCGGCCGTTGTACTTGCCGCAACTCTGGCAGACGTGGTGCGCGCGCTTCATCTCACCACAGTCGGAGCAGGGGACGAGATGATAGAGGCTAAGCGCGTCGTGCGCGCGCCGCTTGTCGCGGCGGGCCTTCGAGACTTTTCGCTTGGGAACAGCACCCATGATGTCACTTCCTTCAATCGGTTCAACTGCAAATTCGCGCCGGGGCGATAGACGACAAAAAACGAGCGGCTGGCGGAGCCGCGAAAAGGGATTATAGCCCGCGGGCGGGGGAGCGTCAAGGCGTGTAGGAAGAAAATCCGGTCAGAGTAGATAGTTGTTGCCCACCGTGAGCCTTGCTACAATTCCGCGATCGCCGGAAGGGCGGTCTGGGTGTGGGTGTAGTCAAGTCAAGTCGGAGTAGCTATGTCGTTATCAAAGGCAACGGAGCGTTCATTCGAGACCCGCGCGGCGACGAGGGGCTGGCGCAGCACCTTGCAGACGTTGATGGTGCTGTTCAAACTGCGCATCGTCTTTCTGCTGCTGATGGCGGCCACAGCGGGCATGTTCCTGGCCGCCGGCGGCTGGCCGGGCTGGGGCGCGCTGTTGCTGATCTGGGCCACAGGCGGCATGGCCGCGGCCGGGGCGTCGTCGCTCAACCAGTACTGGGAGCGCAACCGCGATGGGTTGATGGGCCGCACGCGCCACCGGCCTCTGGTCAACGGCGACATCAGTGACCCGCGCTGGGTTCCTCTGGTCGGCGTGGCCCTGGTGCTGGTCCCGGTGCTGGCCGTGCTGCCGTTCAACCGTCCGCTGGCCTTCTTCCTGTTGCTGGGCGCGGTCATCTACGTCGGTATCTACACCATCTGGCTGAAGCCGCGCACGCTGCTCAACATCGTCATCGGCGGCGCGGCCGGCAGCGCCGCCGTCCTCAGCGGCAGCGCCGCCGCCGGGGCCTGGAACGACGTCGGCGCGCTGGTGCTGGCGGCCATCCTCTTCCTGTGGACGCCCTTCCACTTCTGGAGCCTGGCCATCCTCTACCGCGACGAGTATAGCCGGGCCGACGTGCCCATGCTGCCGACGCAGACGACGCCGCAGCGCGCCGCTTGGTGGGTCATGAGCCACACCCTGCCGACCGGCATCCTGAGCTTGCTGCTGGTCGTGCTGCCGGGGCTGGGCTGGCTCTACTTCCTGCCGGTGCTGGCCATCACCGTCGATCTCTTCTACCGCAACATCATGCTCATCCGCGACCCGTCGCAGACGCACGCCCGCAAACTGTTCATGTCGTCGAACTACTACCTGCTGGTGCTGCTGCTGGCGATCTGCGTCGATCTGATCGTACCCTGGTAAATCAATAGGTTCCAGGGGGAAGAACGCTCTTCCCCCTGGAACCTGGAACCTGGAACCTGGAACCTTTTTTTGCATCTTTCGCCCACATCCCCTATAGTATGCCGCCAACTCACGAACCAAGGGGCACATAGAGCCAACCGCGCCGGTTAGCCCACCGGCGCGTCCATTGCCACAACGCCAAAGCCGGGGGCGGCCACCGCGCCGCCCATGAATCGAATAGTCCGTCGTCATGCGGCCCGCCGTCAGCGCCGCTATTTACGGCGGGAAGGAGAGACAACCGGGCAGAGGGAAGCGGTCGTTGGTCCGTTCGTTAACAAATATAACGTGAAGTCAGCAGGTTAGAGGAGAAGGAAGTCCATGAAGGTGAAAACTGTCCTGTTGCTGGGGCTGCTGGCCCTGGCGTTGTTGGCATTGGTGGCTTGCGGCGGCGGTGAGGACGTGTCCGGCATTACCCCCGTTGCCGAGGCGACCACGGCCGCCGAAGAGCCGGCCGCCACCGAAGAGCCGGCCGCCCAACCGACCGCCGAAGAGGCCGCTCAGCCGACCGAAGAGACCGCGGCCGAGCCGACGGCCGAAGAGGTCGCCCCCACCGAGGAGGCGACTGAGGAGGCTGTGGCCGAGGCCACCGCCGAGCCGACGGCCGAAGCCACCGCCGAAGCCGCCGCCACCGCTGACCCGGCGGCCGTGCCCACCGTGGCCACCGTCGCCGGCGGCGGGCCGACGTTCCAGCAGGTCGTCGACCGCGGCGTGCTGCGCTGCGCCGGCAACCAGTCCGTGCCCGGCTTCGGCTACATCAACCCCGACACCAACGAGTTCGAGGGCTTCGACATCGACTTCTGCAAGGCCGTGGCCACCGCCGTTCTGGGCGACGCCGCTGCCATCGAAGTTCGGCCGACGACGGCCAACGAACGCTTCCCCGTCTTGCAGGCCGGCGAAGTGGACGTGCTCTTCCGCAACACGACCTGGACCATCAGCCGCGACACCTCGCTGGGGTTGGAGTTCGGGCCGACGACGTTCTATGACGGCCAGGGCATGATGGTCCGCGCCGCCGACGGCATCACCACCCTGGAAGACCTGGACGGCGGTACCATCTGCGTCCAGTCGGGCACGACGACGGAGAAGAACCTGGCCGACGTCTTCCGCGCCCGCGGCATCGACTTCACGCCGCTTGTCTTCGACGGCGCCGACCCGACGCGCGAGGCGTATGAGCAGGGGCAGTGCGACGGCTTCACGACCGACAAGTCGGGCCTCGTCTCGCAGCTCGTCTTGCTGTCGGACCCGGCGGCCCACGTCATCCTCGAAGAGACGATGTCGAAGGAGCCGCTGGCCCCGGCCGTGCGCCACGGCGACAACAACTGGTTCGACATCGTCAAGTGGACGGTCTTCTGCACCATCAACGCCGAGGAACTGGGCATCGCCTCCGACAACGTCGATACCTTCCTGGGCGGCGAAGACCCGGTCATCCAGAACCTGTTGGGCGAGACGGGCGACCTGGGCCTGGCGCTCGGCCTCAGCAACGACTTCTGCTACCAGGTGATTTCGCAGGTGGGCAACTACGGCGAGATCTACAACCGCAACCTGGGGCCGGATACGCCGTTCAACGTGCCGCGCGGATTGAATGAGATCTACACCAACGGCGGGTTGCTCTACTCGCCCCCGTTCCGTTAGACCATGGGCCAGGGGGCAAGGTCCGGCCAACCGGGCCTTGCCCCCTGGCGACACGAACCTTAACCGGAGACGATGCCCATGACCGACATCGCGCCCGATGCAGGCGGCCGCCCGCCGTCCATTCCCTTCTGGCGGGATAGCCGCGTCCTGGGTGTGCTGGCCCAGATCGCCTTCTTTACTCTGGTCGTGGCCGGGCTGGTGGGGCTGGGCCGCAACGTGGCCGGCAACATGGGCCGGCTGGGCGAAAATCAGCTTCTCTGCCGCGACGGCTCCAGCAACTTCCGTTGCGCCTTCGACTTCCTGCGCCTCGACGCCCAGTTCGAGATTGCCGAGACGGTCATTGCCTACGACCCTAGCGACTCCTATGGCCGCGCTCTGCTCGCCGGCGCGCTGAACACGGCCAAGGTTGGCTTCTTCGGCATCATTCTGGCGACAATTCTGGGCACGGCCACCGGCATCGCCCGCCTGTCGTCGAACTGGCTCATCCGCACCATCGCCCGCTGGTACGTCGACCTCATCCGCAACACGCCGCTGCTGCTGCAACTCTTCTTCCTCTTCTTCGGGGTCATCCTGCTCCTGCCGTCCATCCGCCAGGCGGCGCAGCCCTTCGGCCTGCCCATTTTCCTCAGCCAGCGGGGCATCAACCTGCCCGGCGTGGCCCTCATGCCCTCGTTCACCCTCTGGCTGGCGCTGATCGGCGTGGGGTTGCTGGCCGCCGGGGTGGTGTGGTGGCTGCTGGGGCGGCGCGAGCGGCGGCTGGGCCGGGACACGCGCCGGTCACTGTGGGCGCTGCTGATGCTGCTGCTCTTCGCCGTGCCCGGCTGGTTCGTGGCCGCCGCCGCCGGGGCGGGCAACCAGGGCTTTGTGGTGGCCGCCGACGCGGGCATTGCCACGCCGGCCGACGTGGCAGCGCGGGCGCGGGCTGCGTTGGGCGTCGATGACCTGAGCGCGGTCGAGGCCGCCGTGGCCGCCGGCGAGCTAACGCCGGAGCAAGTCGAGGCGGCCACCGTGACCCTGTGCACCGTAGAAGGCGCGCCGGCCGAGGCCAACGCCGCCGCCTGGCTGCGCCGCGCCGCCGTGCCCTACGACGTGGAGCGCGCGCCGGGGCCGAACGAGGCCATTCGCGCCTATCTCGATGGCGACTGCCGGCTACTCGTCCTCTCCCGCGCGGCGCTGACGGCGGCGGCCGTCCCCAACAGCGCCATCGTCCCCCTGCCGGAGACGCCGCTGCGGCTGGACGTGCCGCGCATCGAGGGGCTGAACTTCGTCGGCGGGCTGAAGCTGTCGCCCAACTTTGCCGCCATCCTCATCGGTCTGGTCATCTACACCGGCGCGTTCATCGCCGAGATCGTCCGCGCCGGCATCCTGTCCGTGCCCCGGGGGCAGTCGGAGGCGGCGCGGGCGCTGGGTCTGTCGGAAGGGCAACGGCTGCGGCTGGTCGTCCTGCCCCAGGCGCTGCGGGTCATCATCCCGCCCCTGACCAGCCAGTACCTCAATCTGGTCAAGAACTCCAGCCTGGCCATCGCCGTCGGCTATCCCGACCTGTGGTCAACGGCCTACACGACGCTCAACCAGTCGGGCCGGGCCATCCAGGTCTTCCTGCTGGTCATGGGCGCGTACCTGTCGTTCAGCCTGGTCATCTCGTTCTTCCTGAACTGGTACAACCGGCGCATCGCCCTGGTGGAGAGGTAACAATGGCCACACTCTACCACAACGTGCGCGCCGTGCTGCGCGGCGAAGCGGCCGACCACTTCAGCCTCGGCCACTACCTGCGCGAGCACCTCCTGGCCCGGCCGTGGCTGCTGCTGTGGCTGCTGCTGCTGACCTACATCACCGTGCGCGTCGTCATGAGCCAGTTGGCCGACGCGCCGCTGACGACGCTGGTTGTGCTGCTCGTCTGGGGCGTCTCTGTCGTGGCCACGGCGGCGGCCGAACTGACGCGCCGCCACTCGCCGGCGACGCTCTGGCTGAGCCACAACCTCTACAACTCATTGACCAACGCCCTGCTGACCCTCCTGCTGGTACTGGTGCTGCTGGGCCTGGGACGGGGCTTCTTCGGCTGGGCGGTGACGCGGGCCAGCTTCACCACCGACCCCGACGCGGCCAAGGCCCAACTGGCCGCCCACGAAGAGCCGGGAGCCAACTGGGGCGCGGTTGGCGACAACTTCCGCAACCTGATGGTCTTTCGCTTCCCGCGCGAGGAGGATTGGCGGCTGTGGACGCTATTGGCCTGGCTGGCCGTGCTGGCCGCGGCCAGTGGGTTCGTCTACGGGCGGGCCGTTTTCCGCCGCTCGCCGCTGCGCCGCGGGCTGACGCTGCTGTGGCTGCTGACGCCCGTGCTCAGTTTCGTCCTGCTGGTCGGTCTGGGCGGGGAGGGATCGTTTCTGCCACGGCTGAACCCCGACATCGCCTGGGGCGGGCTGCTGCTGACGCTCATCATCGCCGTCTTCGGCATTCTGGCCTCGTTCCCGCTGGGGCTGGTGCTGGCCCTCGGCCGCCGCAGCCGCGTCCAGGGCGTGCCCGCCTGGCTGGTGTGGGCGGCGTCGCTGGCGCTGCTGGCCTGGCTGCTGGTCACGCAGTCGTTGCCCGGCCTGCGCGCGGCGACGACAACCGGCGGGCGGATCGTGGCGCTATGGCCGCTGTTGCTGCTGCCGGCGGCCCTGCTCATCACCCGCGCCTTTCGCGGCAATCTGGTGGCCCTGCTCAGCACCGCCTACATCGAGGTCATCCGCGGCGTGCCGCTGATCACCATCCTGTTCATGTCGATCATCATCTTCCCGTTCCTCCTGCCGCCGGGGATGGAGATTCTGGGCACGTGGCGCGTGATGGCAGCGGTGGCCCTGTTCTCGGCCGCCTACCTGGCCGAGAACGTGCGCGGCGGCTTGCAGTCCATCCCGCGCGGGCAGTACGAGGCCGCCGACGCGCTGGGGCTGAGCACGTTCGCCAAGTACCGCATTATTATCCTGCCCCAGGCGTTGCGGGCGGTCATCCCGGCCATCGTCGGCCAGTTTATCGCCCTGGACAAGGACACGACGCTGGTGGGCATTGTCGCCCTGATCGAGTTGCTGGGCGTGGCCAACCTGATTTCGGCCCAACCCGACTGGCTAGGCGTGCGCCGCGAGCCGTACGTCTTCATCGCCCTCATCTACTTCACCATCAACATGCTGATGGCGACGTATAGCCGGCGGCTGGAGCGGCAGCTGGGGGTAGGAGAAAGATGAAGAAGAGGAGAGCAGGAGAGCGGGGGGGGGGGGGGGGGGGGGGGGGGGAAGTCTTCCTCCGCGTCTCTCCGCGTTCCTCTTAAGGATTGACAACATGACAACCAAATCCACCGCAGAAACAGACGAGATCATCATCTGCCGCGACGTACACAAGTGGTACGGCGACTTCGAGGCGTTGCGCGGCGTCAGCCTGACTGTGAAGCGCGGCGAGGTGATCGTCATTATCGGCCCGTCCGGCTCGGGCAAATCGACCTTCATCCGCACCATCAACCGGCTGGAGGAGCACCAGCAGGGGGAGATCATCGTCGACGGCATCACCCTCAGCCACGACATCCGCAACATCGCCGAAATCCGGCGCGAAGTGGGCATGGTCTTCCAGCAGTTCAACCTCTTCCCCCACCTGACCGTGCTGGAGAACATCATGCTGGCCCCCATGAACGTGCGCAAGTGGCCGCGCCCGAAGGCCGAGGAGCGGGCGCGCCACTGGCTGGCCCGCGTCGGCATCCCGGAGCAGGCCGACAAGTACCCCGGCCAGCTCTCCGGCGGCCAGCAGCAGCGCGTGGCCATCGCCCGAACGCTGTGCATGGAGCCGCTCATCCTGATGTTCGACGAGCCGACCAGCGCCCTCGACCCGGAGATGATCAAGGAGGTGCTGGACGTGATGCGCGACCTGGCGACTTCCGGCTACACCGTCCTGGCCGTGACGCACGAGATGGGCTTCGCCCGCACCGTGGCCGACCGGGTCATCTTCATGGACGGCGGCCTGATCGTGGAGCAGAACACGCCCACCGAGTTCTTCGCCAACCCCCAGAACGAGCGGACGCGGCAGTTCCTCTCCCAGATTTTGAGTCACTGAAGAAAGGGATTAGGGATTAGGGAGGGATTAGGGGAAGAGCGCTCTTCCCCTAATCCCTAATCCCTAATCCCTAGCCCCTAGATTTCGTGCGCGACTTTGGCCAGCTTCTCGACCGCCTTCTCCAGGTCTTTCATGGCCGTGGCGATGGTGAAGCGCACGTGCCCCTCGCCGCTCTTGCCGAATGCCCCGCCGGGCACGGAGGCGATGCCCGCCTTCTCGATCAGCGCCTCGGCCAGTTCGGCGCTGTTGCGCCGGCTGTTGGGGAAGCGCGGGAAGAGGTAGAACGCGCCTTCGATGTCGAGGCACTCGACGCCGGGGATGGCGTTGAGGGCGGGAACCATGAAGTCGCGCCGCTGCTGGTATTCGGCGCACATGGCTCGCGTCACTTCCTTCGGCCCCTTCAGCGCGGCCACGGCGGCGTGCATGGTGAAGTTGGCCGCCGAGGAGACGGTCTGGCTGTTCATCTGTGTCGCCAGCTTCATGATCGGCGTCGGCCCGGCCAGCCAACCCAGCCGCCAGCCGGTCATGGCGTGGGACTTCGACAGGCCGTTGATGGTCAGCGTCCGCTCGGCCATGCCCGCCACGGCCGCCGGCGAGAGGTGCTTGCGCCCGTCGAAGATGACCGTCTCGTAGATCTCGTCGGAGATGACGTACAGGTCGTGCTCCAGGGCCACGGCGACGATGGCGTCCAACTCTTCCTGGGTGATGACCCGGCCGGTGGGGTTGTTGGGCGAGTTGACCATCAGCGCCTTGGTGCGCGGCGTGACCTTGGCGCGCAACTGGTCGGCGGTGATGCGGAAGTTGTCGTCGGCCGACAGGGTGACGGCCACCGGCGTGCCCCCGGCCAGGGCGATCATCGGCGGGTAGGAGACCCACACCGGCTCCAGGTAGAGCACCTCGTCGCCGGGGTTGAGGATGGCCGACAGGGCCAGGAAGAGCGCCCACTTGCCGCCCGGCGTCACGACGATGTCGCTGCCCGGCTTGACGGTGACGCCGTTGTCGGCCTGCATCTTGGCGGCGATGGCCTCCAGCAGGGGGGTGATGCCCTTCATCGGCGCGGGGTAATGGGTCGCGCCGTTCTCGATGGCCTGGAAGGCCGCGGCGGTGATGTAGTCGGGCGTGTCGAAGTCGGGGTCGCCGCCGGCCAGGGCGACGACATCATATCCGGCAGCTTTGAGGGCCTTGGCCTTATCGCTGACCGCCAGGGTTTCGGATGGGGGAATGCTACTGACGACGCGGGATAGTTCTTTCATGGGGGAGGATTCTAGCAGAACGGGCGGGGATGTCACTAGACAAGGTGATGCAGAGGGCACTGCCAGGCAGGGACAGATCGCACAAGCATCTATGTGGCACAGGATTCTTATCCTGTGCTCTTCAGACTAGGGGAAGATACGGGAAGACACAGGATAAGAATCCTGTGCCACAGGAAGACACACGATTCTTATCCTGTGCTACATCGGCTGGCCGGTCAACGTGACGACCAGCCGCCGCGGCCCGCCGTCGTCGCGGTGCTCGCACAGGTAGATGCCCTGCCACGTGCCCAGGGCCAGGCGGCCGTCGCTGATGGGGATGGTCAGGCTGCTGCCCAGCAGGACGGCCTTCAGGTGGGCGGGCATGTCGTCCGGCCCTTCGCTGGTGTGGCGGTAGTAGGGGGCGTTCTCCGGGGCCAGGCGGTTGAAGTACGCCTCCATGTCGGCGCGCACGGTGGGGTCGGCGTTCTCGTTGAGGGCCAGCGCGGCCGAGGTGTGGCGGATGAACAGGTGGGCCAGGCCGACGGCGAAGCGGCCGATCTCCGGCATCTGGCCCACGACTTCGCGGGTGATGAGGTGGAAGCCGCGGGGGCGAGGGGATAGGACAATCTCTCTCTGATACCAACCCCGGGCAAACCTTTTCGCGCGGGGGGGTGCTCGAAAGGGGGGGGGGGGGGGCGGGCGGTGGGGGAAGAGGGGGGGGGGGGGCCCGGCGGGGGTTTTCGGGGGGGGGGGGGGGGGGGGGGGGGGGGGGGGGGGGGCGGGGGCTTCGGCCGTCGGGGGGGGCCCCCCGGGGCGCGCCCCCCCGAAACCCGGGGGGGGGGGGGGGGGGGGAGGCCCCCCCGCCGGGGGGGGGGCGCGGGGCGGAGCCCCCCCGGGCGCGGGCCCGGGGGGGACGAGCCCGCGGTGGGGGGGGCCGGCGGGCGGGGGGGGGGGCGGCGGCGGGGGGGGGGGCCGGCCGGGTCCCCCGGGGGGGGCGGGCGCCGCCTCCCCTGGACCGGGCCGGCCGGGGGGGGGGGGGGGGGGGGGGGGGGGGAGCCGCCCCCCCCCGCCCGGCGGGGGGGGGGGGGGGGGGGGTGGCGTGGTGGCGGCTCTCCCCTCCGGCCGGGGGGGGGTTACGCCACGGGCGCTCCATGAAAGATCACAGGCACCTCCTTTGTAGGGACGGTTACCAACCCGCCCTACGCCGTCGCCTTGCCCAAGATAATCTGCTCCCGGTTATATAGCCGCATCGTCGCCAGCAGCGCCGCCGCGCCGATGGCCGCCGTTAGCAGGCTGCACGCGGCCACCTGCATCGTGTCCAGCGGCAGGCCGCGCGACATGTCGGTGATGAAGTACAGTTGGCCGATGGTGGGAATCAGGTACATCCACTCCTGCGGCCGGATGGGCAGCACCGACAGGAATAGCGACGGCAGGAAGCCGGCGAAGGCGATGAGTTGGGTGTAGGTCTGCGCCTCCTTCACCGAGCGGGCATAGGACGCCACCAGCATCTCCAGAGCCACGGCCATGAAGGCCACGGGGATGATCAGGCCCACGGCGGCCAAAATCACGCCCCAGCCGACGTTGAGCTGGATGTTGGTAAACTGCTGCACCTGGGGGATGCCCAGCAGCACCAGAAAGAGCGCCGTCGCCAGGAAGGTCGCCAGCAGCGTGAAGGCGAAGACGGCCAGGAACTTGCCGATGACGAACTCGCGGCGCGGCACGGGGTTGAGCAGCAGCGGCTCCAGCGACTTGCGCTCGCGCTCGCCGGCCGTGGCATCCACGGCCAGGTAGAAGCCACCATAGAACACGGCCGTCATCATCACCACCGGCAGCAGATTGAGCACAGCGCTGTCCACGCCGTCGGCCGTGCCCGCCGTCGTGCTGACCCATTCGACCGGCACGGCGTTGCTGACCGCCGGGCTGATGCCGCGGGCCAGCAGGCGCAGGCTGCCGATCTGGTTGCTGTACTGGTTGATGAGCGACTGGGCGCGGCTGGCGGCGAAGCTGCCGCTCTGGTTGGAGTCGTCCACCAGCAGCCGCACCTGGGCCGGCGCGCCGCGGGTGAACGACTCGCCGAAGTCGTCGGGGATGACCAGCACCACGGCCAGATCGCCGCGCCGCACCGCCTCTTCGGCGTCTGCCGGCGCTTCGGTGATATCGACGTTGTTCTGGTCGAGGAACTGCACCAGGTTGGGGGCGTTGGCCGCGCCCAGCACGGGCAGCGACAGGGGCCGCTCCGCCTGTTCGCTGAACGTCCGGTTCAGGAAGCCGAAGAGCACGACGTAGAGCAGGGGGTTGATGAGCACGGCGAACAGCGCGTTGCCGACGGAGCGGCGGTCGCGCAGATTATCGATGATCTCCTTTTGGACGATGGTCCACAGTCGCCTGAGCATCAGATCAGCCCCTCCTTCGTGCCGATGATGGCCACGAATGCATCTTCGAGGTTCTCCTGCCCGGTGCGGGCGCGCAGCTCGTCGGGCGACCCCTGGGCCACGACGCGACCGCCGGCGATGACGACGATGTTGTCGCACAGCATGGCCACTTCCTGCATGATGTGACTGCTGAAGAGCAGGCAGCGGCCGTCCTCGCGCAGCTTGCGGATGACGCCGCGCATGGCCCGCGTGCTCATCACGTCCAGCCCGGCCGTCGGCTCGTCCAGCATGACGTTCTGCGGCTGGTGGACGAGGGCGCGGGCGATGGCCACTTTGCCCTGTTCGCCGGTGGAGAAGCCCTCTGTCTGGCGGTTGGCGATGTCGGCCATGTCGAGCAGGGCGATCAACTCGTCGATGCGCGCCTCCAGTTCCTTGCCGCCCAGGCCGCGCAGGCGGCCGTAGTAGCGGATGTTCTCGCGGGCGGTCAGGCGCTGGTAAAGGCCGTGGGCGTCGGTCAGCACGCCCAGCCGCGACTGCGCCTCTAGCCGGTGGGTGTGGGTTTCGAAGCCGTCGATAGTCGTCTGGCCGCTATCCGGCTCCAGCGCCCCGGCGACGAGGCGCATCGTCGTGCTCTTGCCCGCGCCGTTGGGGCCGAGCAGGCCGGTGATCAACCCATCGGGCGCGTCGAAGGACACGTCCCTGACGGCTTGCACCGGGCCGAAAGATTTGGTGAGGTGGGTGACTTGGATCATGAGAAATCAGTTGTCAGTTGTCAGTTGTCAGTTGTCAGTTGTCGCTAACTGACAACTAACAACTGTCAACTGACAACTATTTAAGGCTGTGGCCCAGCAAACGACACAAAGAACGGCGGCGGCTGCAACTCGTCGAGGCAGGTCGTGTCCAGCGCCGCCGGGTCGGCGGTGCGGATGAACTCGGCCACGACCTTGGGCATACAGCCGACGCTGATGACGCCGTGGCCGAAGCCGGGGAGGACGATGTGGCGGCTGTTGGACAGGCCGGCGGCCACCTGCTCGGCGTACTCCGGCGGCGTCACCGGGTCGGCCGCGCCGCTCAGCAGCAGCGCCGGCGTGTCGCTGGCCAGCGGTTCGCGGAAGTCGGCGGCGATCACCGCCCGCGGCCAGTTGGCGCAGATCGTCGTGAAGCGCTCGCTGAAGTCGCCGAAGCTACTCTCGGCACGGATGGCCGCCGCCTCAGCCGCCTCGATCAGCGGCGCGTCCTCGGAGCAGGTGACGGCGTAGAGCAAACCGGGGTAGAGGCTGACGCTGGAGGTGATGGCCAACCCCTGGACGATGAGCGGCGCATAGTCGCCCGTCTCGTGGGCGTGGTGCACCAGCAGCGGCAGCAGGCCCTGGAACTCGGCGCTGTAGAGGCTGTTGAAGACAAGTTGCGACAGGAAGTCGCGGTCTAGCTCGAAGTCGAGCGGCTTGTTGCTCAGCGGGTCGGCCACGGTAATCCGCTGCGGCGTCTCCAGCCGGGCCAGCACGGCCTCATACTCGGCGCGGAAGTTGGGGAACGCCTCGTTGCAGGCGGCGTCGGCGGCGCAACGCTCGAACAACAGGTCGAGCGAACGCTGGCCGTCGCGCGGCATGTGCTTGAAGAGCACCAGTTCCGGCCCGGCCACGGCGTCGAGGACGACGCTGCGCACCCGCTCCGGGAAACGGCGCATGTAGGTCAGCGCCGCTCGCGTGCCATAGGACGCGCCATAGAGATTGATGGTGTCGTAGTCCAGCGCGGCGCGCACGTCGTCGAGGTCGGCCACGAAGGCGTCGGTGGTGTAGAGGCTCAGGTCGGCCCGCTCGCTCAGGTCGAGGCGGCACTGGTCGAGCAGGGCGATCTGCTCGTCGTCGGGCAGGTCGGCCGGCAGGGTCTCGTCTTCCAGCACTTCGCAGTTCAGGCCGTTCGATTCGCCCGTGCCGCGCTGGTCGACCAGGACGATGTCGCGGGTGCGGTTGACGTCGGCGAAGAGGAAGATGGCCTGGGCGTAGGCCTCGACCGCGGCCTGCCCCGGCCCGCCGGCCAGCAGGAACAGCGGGTCATCCTCGACGACGTTGCTGCTGCCGGTGGCCGGCAACACGGCGATGTTGAGCGGGATTTGCCGCCCGGCGGCCGCGGCCCGGTCTTCGTAGACGAGCAGTTCGCCGCACTGGGCCGCCACGCCGCCCGTCAGGCGGCAGGCCTCCAGCGGGATGGACGGTTGGCGCGCTTCGTCTCGCCCGCCGGACGAGCAGGCGACAACGAGCAGGCCAAGCAACAGGCAGAGTAGGCAGGGATAGCGCTTCATGATAAAGGGTGGGCTGGGGGCCGGGGTGAGAATGGGGTGTCCTCGGGCAGCCATTGGGCAGTATAACAAAAGTTGTGGCGGTTTCAACAAGTTGCCGCGCCGAAGATGAGAAGGAGCCTAACGGATACTGAGAGCCTCTTCCCGCTTGTGCCCGCTTCCTCTAGAGTTTGTGCCGCGTTACGCCCTGTGTATGGTACGATTGTCCGCGGCGAAAAGGTGGCGCGTGGCCGCCTCGACTGTATAAACCGCGGCCGACAAATATAGTATGAACCTTCTCCAATCCAATGCCCGCCCGCGTATGGGGCGACTTCTGGCCCTGGCGGCCGTCGTCGCTCTGGTGGTCGTGCTCCTGCTGGCCGCGCCGCCGCCGGCCCGCGGCGGCAACGATCTATTCCTGCCGCGCGCCGCGCCGGGGGCGTTGTCGCCGCCCGCGCCGGCCCTGCGCCACCGCGCGGTGGACGTCAACTGGGCCGCCCTCTCGCCCCAGGCGCGCGAGATTCGGCTGAACCCGTTCGACGGCCTGACCCTGACGGCCACGCTGGAGCGGGTCGAGCGGCCGGTGGGCGGTGGCTTCGTCTGGGTCGGCCGGCTGCTGGGGGAGGTAGATGGCCGGGTGACGCTCTCGGTGCGCGGCGACGCGCTGGCCGGCAGCGTTTTCCGGCAGGGGCGCGAGTGGCTGGTCGTTCGCCCCGCGGCCGGCGGCCACGTCGTCTACGAACTCGACCCGGCCGCCCGCGAGCCGACCGGGCCGGACGTGGTGTTGCCTGCGGGCGACGCGACGGGCCGCAACTCGCCCGCGCCGCAGGCGGCCGTCTGCCAGGACGACGGCTCGATCATTGACGTGCTCGTGGCCTACACCACCCAGGCCCGCGACGAGACCGGCGGCACGGACGCTATCCTGGCCCTCATCAACCAGCGCGTCAGCGACATGAACACGGCCAATCTGGTCAGCGCCGCGCCCTTCCAGTGGCGGCTGGTGCAGGCCATGGAAGTGGACTATACCGAGTCGGGCAACATCTCGACCGACCTGGGAGCGCTGCAAAGACCGGACGACGGTCTAATGGACGAAATCCACGCCGCGCGCGACCTCTACCGGGCCGATCTGTCCTCGCTGCTCGTCGCTCAGGGCAGCAACGGCGCTTGCGGGCTGGCCTACCAGATGTTGGCCCTCGACCCCGGCTTCAAGGATGCGGCCTTCGGCGTGACCGCCCTGGACTATCCCGGCGAATTCACCTGCGGCGCGCTGACGCTCTCCCACGAGTTGGGCCACAACCTGGGCAATGCCCACGACCGGGCGCACGCCGGCAGCGACGTGCTCTTTCCCTACTCCTACGGCTACCAGTCGCCCAGCGGCGCGTTCCGCGACATCATGTCCTACGACTGCCCCGGCGGCTGCCCGCGCGTGAATCTGTGGGCCAACCCCGACGTGTGGTATCTGGGCGAGCCGACCGGGGTGGACTTCGAGACCGACCCGGCCCACGCCGCCGACCTGGTGCGCTCCATGAGTGCGGCGCGGTTGACGGCGGCCAACTTCCGCAACGCCTGCGACGCGGCCACGCCGACGGCGACGGCGACCGCCACGGCCTCGGCGACGCCCAGCGACACGCCAACACCCAGCGCAACCCCAACGGCCAGCCCGACGCCCAGCGCGACACCGACGACGACCCCCACCCAGACGCCGACGATGACGGCCACGCCCACGACAACCATGACGCCGACTGTCGGGCCGTCGCCCACGGCCACAGATACCCCCACGCGCACCCGCCGCCCGACGCGCACGCCGGAGCCGACGGCTACCCCGCCGACGTGGCGCGCCTTTGTACCCAGCGTCATCCGTTAGCCCTGAAAACAGAAACCGAGTTTCTTCTGCGAAACTCGGTTTCTATCTATCTGTTGGTTTTCGTCGTCACCCTTTTTCGTCCAGCTTCATCTCCTCCTTGGCCGGCGGCATTGCCGCCTTAGCCAACTTGCGCCGGGTCGTGGCCTGGCCGGCCAGCCAGCCGAGTAGCCCCACCCCGGCGACGACAGCGGCGATAAGGCCCAGGTTGCGGGCCACGTTCAGCAGGCCGCTGGCCCAGCCGCCCTCGCGCCCGCCTTCGCCGCCGAAGTCGCCGCCGCGCTCCGGGCGCTCGCCGGCGGCAAAGGCGCTGTCGGCGTCGGTTGGCGCGCCTTCGGGCCGCTCGCCCCGCCCGCCGGGGCCGCCGCCCGTCAGGCTGCTCAGCGCGCCGCTGTTCTCCAGGGCCAGCGTGGCCCCCGCGACCATCAGGGCCGCGACCAGAATCACAATGATCTTGCCTAACAGTTTCATGATTGTGCGTCCTCCAGGGCCGGCAGCGACAGGGCCGCGGCCGGTTGATTATGCGGTTGTCTACGGTTGCGGAACGGCCGGAGCAGCGGCTGGACGACGTAGCGATTGGTCGTAGTAACGATCCACCGCCAGTGCAGGGCCACGTGCAGCGCCAGCAAATAGAGCGCCCAGTCGGCCGTCAGCGTGTGCAGTCGCTGGAAGCCGCCGCTCTCGCCCAGGCGGATGCCCAGTGCCGGCAGCGCCGTCTCGGAGATCATCAACCCGGTGAAGATGAGCACCGTCATGTTGATGAAGAACAGCGCGTTCAGGACGTAGTTAAGGCGGGTAGCGCCGGGCAAACGGCTGAAAAAGCGCTTCGTCGTCGCTACCAGCCACTTCCAATGCAGCACCAGATGGGCGACGATGGCCGCGCCGAAGGCGATGCCCAGCCACTCATGGATGGTCATGCCCGTCAGGTGCGGCTCCAGGGCCACCAGAAAGGCCACAAATATGGCGATGTCGATCAGAAAGTTGGTCTTGACCGGGCTGGTCTTATGGGTCTTCGTTGTCGTTGTCATGTCTATCATCCTCGGTTGTTTGGTCAACTTCGAGATGATAGCGCCCGGTTATTCAGGAGTTATGAAGGCATTGTTTTGTTTGTGCAAAAGAGTAGAAACCGAGTTTCTTCTGAGAAACTCGGTTTCTAACGTCGCGCCCTAATCCCCCACCGGCAGCCCACTAGGCACACTCGCCGGCGTCAGGCCGCTCAGGTCAGCGGCCGAGGGCGAGGTCAGCGCCGCCAGAAAGGCCATCACATCGGCCAACTGTGCGTCAGTCAGCACCGGCGGCGCGACCAGACGGGCGTCGAGCGTCGCCAGGATGTCGGTGACCACCTCCGGCTCGGCGCGCACCGTTTCGCGGAAGGGGACGGGCAGCGTCGTGGCGTTGTAGATCTGGAGCGAGCCGGCCGGGTTCAGGTGGTGGCGCACGGCGGCGCGCAGGTCGGCGTAGGCTCCGTTGTGCAGGTAGGGCGCGGTCAGGGTCACGTTGCGCAGCGGCGGCGTGCGAAAGGCGTAGCGGTCGGCGGCCCGGCCCGTCTCCAGGAAGCGGCCCAGGTCGAGCCGCTCGTCGCTCAGCTTGCCCGGGCCGAGCTGGGGCACGCCGATGTTGTGGAACTGCTGGTCGGTCAGCAGGTTGCCGCTGTGGCACTGGGCGCAGCCCGCCTCGCCGTAGAACAGCAGCGCGCCGCGCCGGGCCGCGTCACTCAGCGCCGCCCGGTCGCCGGCCAGATAGCGATCCCACGGGCTGTCGCGGAAGGTGAAGGCGGCGGCCTCGTAGGCGGCCAGGGCGACGGCGGCGTGCTCGAAGCCCAGTTGCTCCGGCGGCACGTCGGGGTAGGCGGCCCGGAACAGCTCGACGTAGCCGGGCACGGCCAGCAGGCGCTGCATGAGGCGTGTCCAGATGACCAGGAACTCCGTGTCGCCGGCCGCGGCCACTTCGTTCAACGGCCGTTTGGCGTCGGTGTCGCCGGCCAGGCCGCGCATCTCGTCGCGCGAGGTGACGGGGAACATCGCCTGGGCTTGCAGCGCCGTCTGCAACAGCGGCGGCAGGGCGTCGCCGGCCGGCGTGCTCAGGCCATCGGCGGCGCTCTGGCTCACCCGGCCGTCCCAGAACATCGTCGTCCACTCCGGCGAGCCGCGGTTGAACAGCTCGGTGGCGTTGCGCGGCACAAGCTGGCGCTCGAGGCCGAGAGCGCGTGTCGGGCCGAGGCCGCGGCCACCGGTGCCAAACGACAGCGGCAGGCCGTCGGCCGAGGCCAGCGTCGGGTGGTGGCAGGTGGCGCAGGCGATGTCGCGGTTGCCGCTGAGCAGCTTGTCGAAGAACAGCGCCTCGCCCAGCGCCACCAGGGCCGGGTCGGGCGTGGGGCCGAAGTCGAGTTGGGTCACACCCGCCGCGCGCAGCCGTAGCGCGAGGCGGGCGTCGCTGCCGGGGGGGGGGGGGGGGGGGGGGGGGGGGGGGGGGGGGGGGCCCCCCCCCCCCCCCCCCCCCCCCCCCCCCCCCCCCCCCCCCCTCCCCTCTTCATGTTCAATGACTTTCCAGATAAGCCGCGATCTCATTGCGGAAACGCGCGAAGTCGTCCAGTTGCTCGTTGACGATCTCGACCAGCACGTCGGCCTCGATGGCCTCGTAGCGGTAGACGGGGAAGTTGGCCAGCCGGACGAGGCCGACGTAGTTGACCTCGTCCGACAGCGCCCCCAGCCGCACGCAACGGGCAATGGCGTCGCCGGCGCTGGGCAGGCGCGTCTTGCCCGCGTGGCCCGCCACCCGTTGCGACAGTTCGACCACCACGTCAACCAGGATGAGCACGTCGCGCTCCACGGCCCGTTGCCGCTGCCAGTCGGCGGCCAGGTCGGCCGGGGTGATAGCGTTGACGGAGCGCAACTCAGTCAGCGCCCGATCAAAGGCTTGTAGCTTTTTAGTAATGGGACTGTCTATCATGGTGGCCTTCAGGGCCGATCAACCGGTTAGGACGGTTTGGCCCGCGCCGCGCTCAACTCGGCGTGCCAGCGCAAGCCGCGTTCATAGAATGCCATCGCGTCTTCATACTCCCGCGCCGTCAGCGACACGAAATCGGCCACTACGCCATTGATCATGCTTTCATTATACCGTACTTTCCGTCCACTTCTTATCCGCGTTCATCCGCGCCCATCCGCGTCATCCGTGTTCCATTCCGCGCTTCACTGCCCTACTGACCTACTGACCGACTGACCGACTGACCTACTGCCCTACTGCCCTACTGGCCACTGGCCACTCGCAACAAATGCGTCCGCCCCCGGTCGTCGCTGGCTCCCAGCCCGGCGGCCAACGGTGTGACACCTGGCAGAGAGGTCAGCCACTCGGCCAGCACGCTCTCCAGCGGTTCGTTCGTCCGCCAGGCCCACACGCCAACAAGCTCTGCGTCCGGCTCATCGAGCAGATAGTCAACGTGCCAGCGCAACCGCTTGTCGGTGGGCAGTCGCGCCGGCAACCCGGCCGCGGCCAGTCGCCCGACCAGTTCGTCGCGGCTGGCGTGGGGCGGGCGGCCGTCGCTTCGTGTGGCGTGGCGCAGCAGCCGCCCGGCCAGCCTGCCCAGGGCCGAGCCGACGTAGAGGTAGTCGCCCACGGGCACGGCGATGGGCTGGCCGCCCCGGAAGCGGCCGAAGACCACCGCCAGCGGCGCGGCCACCCGCACCCACAAGATGTAGACGCCGCCATAACCAGTCGCGTCGCCGCCGATGGTGATTTCGTTGGTCATCTGGCGCAAGGTTTGTAACAATAGCGATGACTTTTGATCTGTGTTGAATTCGCTTCAGCCTGAAGACGCGGGATACCATCCCGCGCTACAAGTGACGATTATCACGGGAGTTGTGATGAAATCAAAGCCCCAGCCGTTCTGTGTTGTAGCGCGGGATGGTATCCCGCATTCCGGGAAAGAGCGGGTTGCCAACCCGCGCTACATTGTGCTGCTGCTACTGGCGCTGCTCATCGGCGTCTATTCGCCCGCCCTGGCCCAGCGCGACGACCCGGAGAACATCGAGCCGCCCGACAGCGTGACCATCGCCGGCACGCTCCAGACGCCTCTGGGCTGCTCCGGCGACTGGAACACGACCTGCGAAGAGACGATGCTGACCTACGACGCCGACAGCGATCTGTGGCTGGGCACGTTCGTGCTGGAGGCGGGGTCGTATGAGTACAAGGCGGCCCTCAACGGCACGTGGGACGACAACTACGGCCTGGGCGCGGAGTACTACGGCCCCAACATCCCCCTGCAAATGGCCGAGACGGGGCCGGTAACGTTCTGGTATGACCACAACACGCGCTGGGTGGCCGACAGCGTCAACCACAGCCTGCTCAGCCTCTTCGGCGACTTCCAGGAGGCCATCGGCTGCCCGGCGGCCGACGCGCCGGACTGTCTGCGCGGCCTATTGATCGACCCCGACGGCGACGGCGTCTACGAACACCTGACGGCCGCCGTGCCCGCCGGCGACTACAGCGCCGCCGTGGCCCAAACCATAGGCGACGCCGACGGTGCTCTGACGTCGGAGCCGACAGCGAGTGACCCCGTGGCCTTCAGCGTGGCCGAGGGGGAGGGTGTGCTCTTCGCCTATGATTTGGCGGCGGGCACGCTGACCACGGCCGCCGCCGACCCGGCCGCGGCGCAGAGCGGCGGCGGCGCGGCAACCATGCCCGCCCCGGCCGTCAGCACCCCGCCCGAACTCGTCGTCGTCCCCGGCACGATCCAATCCGTCGCCGGCTGCGACGAAGATTGGGTTCCCGATTGTGAGGCCACGGCCCTAACCTACGACGCCGACGACGACCTGTGGACGGGAACGTTCGCCCTGCCGGCCGGCGAGTACGAGTACAAGGCGGCGCTCAACGGCACGTGGGACGTCAACTTCGGCCTGAACGCCGAGCCGGGCGGCGGCAACATCCCCCTGGTCGTCGCAGAGGCGCGTGACGTAGCCTTCTTCTTCTCCACCCAGACCGGTTGGGTGACCGAGGACGTGAGCAGCACCATCGCCACCGTCGCCGGTAGCTTCCAGGACGACATCGGCTGCCCGGCCGAGTGGTCGCCCGACTGCCTGCGCTCCTGGCTGCAAGACCCCGACGGGGACGGCACCTACGTCTTCATGACCGACGCCATTCCCGCCGGAGCCTACGAGGCCAAGGTGGCCGTCGGCCAAACCTGGGACGAAAACTACGGCGAGGCCGGCGCGCCCGGCGGGGCCAACATCCCCTTCACGGTGGCCGAGGACGGCACGCTGGTGTCCTTTGTGTGGAACTCCGACAGCAAGATCATGACCATCCAGGTCGGCGGCGCCGGCCAGGTCGGCAGCCTGGCCGAGGCCAAGGCGCACTGGGTCGCCTGGGACACCATCGTCTGGGACGTGGAAGTCAGCCCCGACAACACCTACGCCTTCCACTTCACCGAGACGGGCGAGCCGCTGGTGCTCGACCAGGACGGCGTCAGCGGCCGGCCGATCACCCTGACCCATGACCCGGTCGGGCTGTCGGAGGAGTTGGCCGCCCGCTTCCCCCACCTGGCCGACATGGCCGTCTTCCACCTGCCCGGCCGCGCCGGCACGGCGCGCATCGCCCTGAAGGGGCAGGTGGCCGTCAGCGCCGCCGGCGGTGGGGATCTGCTCGACGCGACCGGCCTGCAAATCGCCGGCGTGCTCGACGACCTTTACCCCTACGACGGCCCGCTGGGCGTCAGCTACGAGGACGGCGTGCCCGTCCTGCGCGTCTGGGCTCCCACGGCCCAGCGCGTGCGCCTGGTGCGCTTCACCGACGCCAACCCGGAGACGGAAGGAACCGACCCGCAGATCATGCGCGTCGACCCCGACACCGGCGTCTGGACGCTGGTGGGCGAGCCGGATTGGGATCGCCAGTACTACCTCTACGAAGTGACCGTCTTCGCCCCCAGCACCGGCGCGGTGGAGACGAACCTGGTGACCGACCCGTACTCGGTCAGCCTGTCGATGAACAGCACCCGCAGCCAGATCGTCAACCTCGACGACGCCGACCTGAAGCCGGAGGGCTGGGACGCGCGGCAACGGCCGCCCCTGGCCGCGCCGGAGGACATCGTCGTCTACGAACTGCACCTGCGCGACTTCAGCGCCTATGACGAGAGCGTGCCGGCCGAGTTGCGCGGCACGTATGGCGCGTTTGCTGAGGGGGACGGGGCGGTGCATCTGGCCGGGCTGGCCGAGGCGGGCGTGACCCACCTGCACCTGCTGCCGACGTTCGACATCGCCACCATCAACGAGAACCCGGCCGAGCGCACCGAGCCGGAGCGGGCCGAACTGGCCGCCCTGCCGCCCGACTCCGACCAGCAGCAGGCGATCATCGCCGAAGTGCGCGACCTCGACGCCTTCAACTGGGGCTACGACCCGCTGCACTACAACGTGCCCGAAGGCAGCTATAGCACCGACCCCGACGGCGTGGCCCGCATCCGCGAGTACCGCCAGATGGTGCTGAACCTGAACGGCATGGGGCTGCGCGTCGTGGCCGACGTGGTCTACAACCACACCAACGCCAGCGGCCAGAACGACCTGTCGGTGCTCGACCGCATCGTGCCCGGCTACTACCACCGCCTGAACGCCTCCGGCCGGGTGGAGACGAGCACCTGCTGCCAGAACACGGCCACCGAGCACGCCATGATGCGCAAGCTGATGGTCGATTCGGTGCGCCTGTGGGCGCAGCAGTACGGCATCGACGCCTTCCGCTTCGACCTGATGGGCCACCACATGAAGGACGACATGCTGGCCGTGCGCGCCGCGCTGGACGAGATCGACCCGTCGATCTACGTCTACGGCGAGGGCTGGGACTTCGGCGAGGTGGCCGGCAACGCCCGCGGCGTCAACGCCACCCAGCGCAACATGGCCGGCACGGGCATCGGCACGTTCAACGACCGGCTGCGCGACGCCGCCCGCGGCGGCAGCCCGTTCGACGGCCAGCAGGAGCAGGGCTTCATCACCGGCCTCTACACCGACCCCAACGAGACCGACCAGGGCACGGCCGAAACGCAGTTGGCGCAACTGCTGCACCTGACCGACCTGGTGCGCGTCGGCCTGGCCGGCAATCTGGCCGGCTATACCTTCACCGACGCCAGCGGGGCGACCGTCACCGGCGCGGACGTGGACTACAACGGCTCGCCCGCCGGCTACACCGCCGACCCGCAGGAGAACATCGTCTACGTCAGCAAGCACGACAACGAGACGCTGTTCGACGCCATCCAGTACAAGGCTCCGGCGTCGGCCGATATGGCCCAGCGCGTGCGGATGCAAAACCTGGGCAACAGCCTGGTCATGCTCAGCCAGGGCGTGCCCTTCTTCCAGGCCGGCGACGACCTGCTGCGCTCCAAGTCGCTCGACCGCAACAGCTTCAACGCCGGCGACTGGTTCAACGCCCTCGATTGGACGGGGCAGACGACCAACTGGGGGCGCGGCCTGCCGCTGGCGGGGGACAACGAGAGCATGTGGCCGGTGATGGCCCCACTGCTGGCCAACCCCGACCTGACGCCGCAGCCGGAGCACATCGCCGCCGCGGCGGCCCACTACCGCGAGATGGCGACGCTGCGGGCCAGCTCGCCGCTCTTCCGCCTGCCGACGGCCGAGGAAGTGCAGGCCCGCCTGACCTTCCTCAATACCGGCCCGGAGCAGACCCCCGGCGTCATCGTCATGAGCCTGGCCGACACGGTGGGCGACAACCTCGACCCGGCCGCCGACCGCATCGTGGTCATCTTCAACGCCGACAACGACGCCATCACCTTCGCCGCGCCGGATTGGGCGGGGCGCGAGATGGCGCTGCATCCGGTGCTGGCGGCTTCGGCCGACGCCCTGGTGCGCGAGGCCAGTTGGGACGCCGCCGCCGGCACGTTCAGCGTGCCCGGCCGGACGACGGCCGTCTTCGTGCAGCCCGAGGGCACGGAGCCGGCGGCCCCGCCCGAACCGACGGCCGAACCGACCGTCGCGCCGACGGCCACCCTCGCCCCGACCGCCGCGCCGACCGACGAGCCGGCCGCCGAGGCCACAGCCACGGCCGAGGTCGTGACCGTCGCGCCGCTGCCGACCGAGGAGGTCGCGCAGGCGACTCCGGCCGAAGAGGCGGCGGGGCTGGAGACAACGGAGCAGGAGCCGGCGACCGAGAACCGCTCCGGCGTGACGGCCGTGGCCCTACTGATCATCGCCGCCGCCGCCGGGGCCGCGGCCGGGATCATCGCCTGGCTGCGCTCGCGTCGGGTGGAGTAAGAAGGAATGATCCGCAGATTGGGCAGATTAGGCAGATTCAAAGAGTTCTGAGAAATCTGCCTAATCTGCCCAATCTGCGGATAACCCTTCTGCCAGGGCCAGCGCGCCCCAGAGGGGAGCGTCGTCGCCCAGGGCGGCGGGGACGACATCGAAGCGCACTTCGGGCAGGGCCGTGGCGGCCGCCGACCGCCGGACTTCGGCCCACCACGCCTCGCCCGCCTTCGTCACCCCGCCGCCAAGCACGAAGCGCTGCGGATTGATCAGATTGGCCGCGTTGCCCAGCCCCACCCCCAACGCCCACGCGCCGCGCAGCAGGATCGCCCGCGCCGCCTCGTCCCCCGCCGCCGCCCGCTCGGCCACGTCTTGCCCTGTGAGAGGTAGGGGACGCGAGGAACTGGGGGGGGAGGCCGGAGTGCTTGCTTTCTCCTGTCCCTCTAGCCCCTCCGTGAGCTCCGTGTCCCTTCCTTCCTCCGCGTTTCTCTGCGCTCCTCTGCGTTTCTCCGTGTCCCTCTCCTGCGCCAGATCGCCAGCCATATACGGCCCAGAGGCCAGCCGCTCGACGCACCCCCGCTTGCCGCACAGGCACAGCGGCCCGGCCGGGTCAGCGACGGTGTGGCCGATCTCGCCGGCCAGGCCCTCGTGGCCGCGCCACGGCCGCCCACCCAGAATCCAGCCGCCGCCGACGCCGGTGCTGACGGTCACGTACATCAGGTCGGCCACGCCGCGCCCCGCGCCGAAGCGGTGCTCGCCCAGCGCAGCCACGTTGGCGTCGTTGTCCACGGCCACCGGGCAGCCGAACTCGGCCGCCAGCCGCTCGCGCAGCGGCACACTCTCCCAGCCGCGCACGTGGTGGGAGAGGCGGACGACGCCCGACGCATAGTCCACCGGCCCGCCGAAGCTGACGCCGATAGCGTCCGGCGCGCGCCCTTCGAGCAGTTCGCGGGCCAGGGCCACCATCGCCGCCAGTTCATAGGCCGCGTCGGCGCCGTCCGGGGTGATAAGCCGTAGGGAAGAATTCAACGCCAAGGCGCGAAGACGCCAAGACGCAGAAGAAGAGTCTCTTTGCGCCTTGGCGTCTTCGCGTCTTGGCGTCGAATCCTGTGCGGTGAAGAGGGCCGCGCTGAGTTTGGTGCCGCCGAAGTCGAGGGCCAGGATGGTGCGGGTCATGGGCGTGATAATAGGGGGCGGCAGGGCAGCGCGGGGGGGGGGCCCGGGGGAAGAGCGCTCTTCCCCTAATCCCTAATCCCTAATCCCTACTGACATGACAGACGGCGCGAAAACAAGTGACGGATGACACTAAGCATGGGCCGCGAGTTGTGGAACAATAGCCCCAATCGGCGCGCGGCCGTTGGCCCGCGCCTCCGGTGTCTGCCGGTGGGGAGCCATAGAAAGCGCCGGCCGCCCATTTCAAGCGGCGGCCGGAGATCAGGAGAAGCGAATGATCAAGGACATGGAGTCATACCTCCAGGATTTGCACGCCCGCCGGACGCTGGGCGCGGGCACGGCCAAGGACGTGGCCACGCAGCACGGCAAGCACCGGCTGACAGCCCGCGAGCGCATCGACCTGCTGTTCGACCCGGGCACGTTTACCGAGATCGACACACTGGTGCTGCCGCGCCATGAGAGCTACCCCGGCGGCAAAGGCTCGCGGCCGGGCGATGGCGTCATCACCGGCTTTGGCCTGGTCAACGGCCGGCGCGTCTTCGCCTCGTCGCAGGACGCGGCCGTCATGGGCGGCTCGCTGGGCGAGATGCACGCCAACAAGATCGTCAAGGCGATGCAGATGGCCCTCAAGTACGGCTGCCCGTTCATCGCCATCAACGACAGCGGCGGGGCGCGCATCCAGGAAGGCGTCGATAGCCTGGGCGGCTACGCGCGCATCTTCGACGCCAACTGCGAGGCGTCGGGCGTCGTGCCGCAACTGTCGGTCATCATGGGGCCGTGCGCCGGCGGCGCGGTCTACTCCCCGGCCCTGACCGACTTCGTCTTCATGACCGCCAACAGCTACATGTTCATCACCGGCCCCGACGTGGTGCGCTCGGTGATGCAGGAAGACGTCAGCTTCGACGACCTGGGCGGCGGCATGATGCACAGCCAGGAGAGCGGCGTCTGCCACTTCCTGACCGGCGACGACCGCGACTGCCTGGAGCGCGTGCGCCAGTTGCTCAGCTACCTGCCCAGCAACAATCAGGACGACCCGCCCTACGTGCCGCCCATCGACGACCCGGAGCGGCGCTGCCCGGAGCTAAAGGAGATCGTGCCCACCGACCCCCACCACGCCTACGACGTGCGCGAGGTCATCGGCAGCATCGTTGACGACGGCGCGTTCTTCGAGGTGCACCAGTTGTGGGCCGAGAACATGGTCGTTGGCTTCGCCCGGCTCAACGGCTACGTCGTCGGCATCGTCGCCAACCAGCCGATGGTGCTGGCCGGCTGCATCGACATCAAGGCGTCGATCAAGGCCACCCACTTCATCCGCATCTGCGACGCCTACAACGTGCCCATCATCACCCTGCAAGACGTGCCCGGCTTCCTGCCCGGCCGCGACCAGGAGCTGGGCGGCATCATCCGCAACGGCGCGCGCATGATCTACGCCTACAGCGAGGCCACCGTGCCCAAGCTGCTGGTCATCCTGCGCAAGAGCTACGGCGGGGCCTACTGCGTCATGAGCAGCAAGGGGCTGCGCGGCGATCTGCTCTACGCCTGGCCCAACGCCGAGATCGCCGTCATGGGCGCGGAGGGGGCGGTCAACATTCTCTTCCGCCGCGACGTGCAGGCCGCCGAAGACCCGGAGGCCAGGCGCCGCGAACTGGTGGATGACTATCAGGCCAAGTTCAACAACCCCTACGTCGCCGCCGCCCGCGGGCTGATCGACGACGTCATCGACCCGGCCGAGACGCGCCGCGTGCTCATCCGTTCGCTGCAAGTGACCATGTCGAAGCGCGAGCGGCACGTGGCGCGGAAGCATGGTATTTCGCCTATGTAGGCGCAGGTTCAAGGGGGCTGGGGGCAGGGGGAAGAGCCTCTCCCCGCCCCCTGGCCCCTGCCCCCTGCGCTGGAGAAGGAACCTATGTTCACCAAACTCCTCATCGCCAACCGCGGCGAGATCGCCGTGCGCATCATCCGCACCTGTCGCGAGATGGGCATCCACACCGTGGCCGTCTATGAGGCCAGCGACCGCAGCTCGCTGCACGTGCGACTGGCCGACGAGTGCGTCGCCCTGCCCGGACCGCAGAGCTACATGGAGCCGGAGACGATTCTGGCCATTGCCCAACAGTACGGCGTGGACGCCATCCACCCCGGCTACGGCTATCTGGCCGAGGACGCCGGCTTCATTCGCGCCTGCGACGCAGCCGGCATCGCCTTTATCGGGCCGCCGGCCGAGGTGGTCGAGACGCTGCGCGACAAGATCGGCGCGCTGGAAAAGGCGCGGGCGGCGGGCATTCCGACCGTCGTCCACTCGCCGCGCTCCTTCGCCGAGGATGAGTTCGACGCGCTGCGCGAGGCGGCGGCCGAAATCGGCTACCCGGTTGTGCTCAAGTCCTGTCGCGGCGGGCGCGGCCGGGGCGAGCGCGTCGTGGCCGATGCGCTGCATCTGGCCGAGGCCGTGCGCCGGGCGCAGGTGGAGACGCAGGCCGTCTACGGCAACAAGCAACTCTACGTCGAACGGGCCATCCTGCCCGCCCACCAGGTCGGCGTGCAGATCGTGGCCGACCGCCAGGGCAACCTCATCCATCTGGGCGAGCGCGAGGGATCGGTCGTCCAGAGCAACCAGAAGATCATCGAAGAGGAGCCGGCGCTGTGCCTGACGCCGCAACGGCGGGAGGAGTTGCTGGCGACGGCCATGCGCCTGGCGCAACTCTTCAAGGTCGAGAACCTGGCCACGGTCGAGTTTCTGGTCGATGACGCCGGCCGGTTCTACTTCAGTGAGATCAAGTCGCGCATCCAGATTGCCCATACGCTGGCCGAGATAGTGAGCCGCATCGATCTGGTGCGCGAGCAGATTCGCCTGGAGGCGGGCGAGCCGCTGGCCTACCGGCAGGAGGACGTCGTCCGGCGCGGCCACGCCATCATGTGCCGCGTGCAGGCTGAAGACCCGCTCAACCGCTATCTGCCCACGCCCGGCCGGCTGCGCCAGGTGCGGCTGCCCGGCGGCGCCGAGGTGCGCGTCGATACCTACGTCTACTCCGGGGCCGACGTGCCGCCCCACTACGACCCGCTGGTGGCCAAGGTGACGGTCTGGGCCGCCGACCGGCCGGCGGCCGTCACGCGCATGCGCCGCGCCCTGGAAGACCTGGGGCTGACGGGCACGCCGACCAACCTGCCGCTGCTGGTGCGCGTGCTGCGCGACCCGGCGTTCGTGGCCGGGCGCTATAGTACCGATCTGCTGAGCCGGCTGTCGGCCGAAGTGACCGAGCCGGACTACGAGCGCGTGCGGCGCGATCTGGCGGCGGCCGTGGCCGTCCTCTATACCCGCCGCCGCGAGTCGTTCAACCCCCAGTCGCCCGACGTCTGGGCCACCGGCTGGCACCGCAGCAGCCGCCAACTAGGCTAAGGAGCATGAGATGACGCGATTACTGGTAACGCTAGACGGTCTGGCCTACGAAGTGGAACTCGGCGCGGTGGGCGGCGACACCTGCCAGGTCACCGTCAACGGCGAAGCGCTGACCGTGACCGTGCCCCACCCGGAGGCTACGGTCATTGATATGGAGTGGCTGATCGTCAACGGCTGGCCGTATGAGATCGGCTTCGATGCCGGCTTACAGTGGCTCAAGGCCTACGACGGCCTGCATACAGTGGAGATACAAGACCTCAATCAGCGCGTCGCCCGGCCGCGCAGCGGCGACGGCCGCGTGAAGGCGCCCATCCCCGGTCTCATCAGCCGTGTCCTCGTCGCCCCCGGCGAGAGCGTGACGGCGGGGCAGCCCCTCATCATCCTCGAAGCGATGAAGATGGAGAACGAAATCCGCGCCCCGTTCGACGGCGTGGTGCAGGCCATTGGCGTCACTGTGGGGCAGACGGTGTTGCGCAATACGGTGTTGGCCGAAGTCAATTGAGCTTTAGCATTATCTTGAGGGAGTTCGCGAATTCTATCCTTTAGTCTACATGCCTACCTGCTCTACCTATGCTAAAATCCGCCCACTAATCACCCCGCCCGTCGCGCCACCGCACGACGCGGCTACGTGAGACATCACAGGAGAGGAAAACCGACGGCCCATGCATCGCGAATACCACCGCTGGCACAGCCCTTCCTTGGGGCGCGATATGGAGTTGCTCATCTTCGGCTGGGGCGGGGCGCGTGTCCTCGTCTTCCCCACGTCGATGGGCCGCTATTACGAATGGGAAGACCGGGGCATGATGAATACCTGGGGCGAGCAGATCGAACGCGGCTGGCTCCAGGTCTACTGCGTCGATAGCGTCGACGCCGAAAGCTGGTACGCCCGCTGGAAGCACCCCGGCGCGCGCGTCTGGCGGCACATCGAGTACGAGAACTACCTGCTGCGCGAGGTGCTGCCGCTCTCCCAGCAGAAGAACCACAACCCGTTCCTCATGACCATCGGGGCCAGCTTCGGCGCTTACCATGCCGTCAACTTCGCCCTGCGCCACCCCCACCTCGTCGGCCGGGCCATCGGCCTGAGCGGCATCTACGAGGTCGGCCGCTGGACCGACGGCTACCAGGACGAGAACGTCTACTTCAACAGCCCCTGCGACTTCATTCCCAACGAGCACGACGGCGGGCGGCTCGACGCGCTGCGGCGGCAGGACGTGATCCTGGCCGTCGGCCGCGACGACAGCCTGCGCTATAGCAGCGAGCGCCTGTCGGCCGCCCTGTGGAACAAGGGCATCGGCAACGCCCTGCGCCTCTGGGACGGCTGGGCGCACGACTGGCCCTATTGGCATCAGATGATTCAGCTTTATATTGGCGGACACGATTAGTAGGGGCCAGGTTCCAGGTTCCAGGGGCCAGGGGAAGAACAATCTTCCCCTGGCCCCTGGAACCTGGAACCTGGCCCCTCAGAGGAGAGGGCAATGACAAAAAAGGTAGGCATCATGGTCGGCCGCGAGTGGTCGTTTCCGCCGGCGTTCATCGATGAGGTGAACCGGCGCAACGAGGGCGTAACGGCCGAGTTCGTCAAGCTGGGTGGCACGAAGATGAACGAGCCGAACGAGTATGCGGTCATCATCGACCGCATCTCGCACGAAGTCCCCTACTACCGCTCCTATCTGAAGAACGCCGTGCTGCAAGGAGTGTCGGTCATCAACAACCCGTTCATGTGGACGGCCGACGACAAGTTCTTCGAGGCCTCGCTGGCCGCCCGTCTCGGCGTGGCCCACCCCAAGACGATTGTGTTGCCCAACAAGGACTACGTGCCCGGCATCGTCCACGACGAGAGCCTGCGTAACCTCATCTACCCGTTCGATTGGGACGGGATGATCGAGTATATCGGCCTGCCCTGCGTGCTGAAGGACGCCCACGGCGGCGGCTGGCGCGACGTGTTCATCTGCCACACCAAGGAAGACCTGTGGCACGCCTACAACCAGTCCGGCCTGCACACGATGGTCTTGCAGGAGTACATCCGCTGGGACCACTACGTGCGCTGCATGTGCCTGGGCCAGGAGGAGGTGCTGCCGATGAAGTACGACCCGCACGGGCGGCGCTACATCGTTGACCACGCTCACATGACGCCCGAGTTGGGCGAGCGGGTCGTGGCCGACGCGCTGAAGCTGGTGCGCGCTCTGGGCTACGACATGAACACGGTCGAGTTTGCCGTCCGCGACGGCGTGCCCTACGCCATCGACTTCATGAACCCCGCTCCGGACATGGACATCAACTCGCTGACGCCGACCTACTTCGAGTGGTGCGTGCGCCACATGGCCGACCTGGCCATCGAGCGGGCCAACAACCCGCGGCCGCAGTTGACGGAGTTGAAGTGGAGCCAGATGTTTAACGGGTGAGTTATGTCCCTGACCGAAGCGATCATCACCTACCACGACCTGCTGACGGACACGATGGCCGACGACACGCAGGCGCAACTGGACGATCAGTTGCGGTCGCGCGGCCTGTTCTTCGGCGACCGGCCGCTGTGCACCGTGCTGCGGCCGCGCTTCCTGACGCCGGAGCAGTACAACTTCATGCGCGCCGGCATCCGCCCGCTGCTGACGGCGTTCGAGAAGATCTCCCACGCCGCCGTGGCCGACCGCGAGTTTCGCGCCCAGTTCGGCCTGTTCGACTGGGAAGAGTCGCTCATCCACGTCGATCCCGGCTACCGCGTCCACGCCCCGCTCAGCCGCCTCGACTCCTTCTTCATCACCGAGGGGGACGCGCTGGAGTTGAAGTTCACCGAGTACAACGCCGAAGTGCCGGCGGCCTCGGCCTATAACGACGTGCTCAACGAAGTCTTCTTCGGCCTGCCGGTCATGGGCCAATTCCTGCGCCACTACGCCATCCGCCCCGTGCCCACGCGCCACAGCGTGCTCCACGTGCTGCTGAGCGCCTACAAGGAGTGGGCGACCGGCCGCGCCGCCCCGGCCAAACCGCAGATCGCCATCCTCGACTGGGGCGAAGTGCCCACGCGCAGCGAGTTCGAGCTGTTCCTGCAATACTTCAACTCGCAGGGGTTAGAGTGCCGCATCGTTGACCCGCGCCACGTCGAGTATCGCGGCGGCGCTCTGTATGATGGCGAAGGGTTCCGCATCGACCTGATCTACAAGCGCGTGCTCATCACCGAGTTGATCGAGATTTGCGGCATCGACGGGCCGGTGGTGCAGGCGGTGCGCAACGGCGACGTGTGCATGGTCAACCCGTTCGCCTGCAAGCTGCTCTACAAGAAGGCCAGCCTGGCCGTGCTCAGCGACGAGCGCAACGCCGGGCTGTTCAGCGAGCGCGAGGCGGCGGCCATCGGCGAGCACATCCCCTGGACGCGCGTGGTGGAGGAGCGGACGACAACCTATCGCGGCTTACCGGTCGATCTGATCCCGTTCATTCACAAGTATCGCGAGCAGTTTGTGTTGAAGCCCAACGACGACTACGGTGGGCGGGGGATTGTGCTAGGCTGGCAGACGAACAGCAGCGGCTGGGAGGCGGCGGTACAGACGGCGCTGGAGACGCCCCACGTGGTGCAGGAGCGGGTGCGCATTCCCAACGAGCCGTACCCCAGCCTGGTGGACGGCCGCCTGCAAATCTACAACCGGATGCTCGACACCGCGCCGTTCGTCTTCTACGGCGAGTACACCGACGGCTGCCTGACGCGCCTTTCGACCGACCCGCTGCTGAACGTCTCGGCCGGCGGCGGCTCGACCGTGCCGACGTTCATTGTCGAGAAGCGCTTCGCCCGATAAAGAAGAAACCGCAGATGGCACAGATTTCACAGATTGGCAGACCAATCTGTGAAACCTGTGCAATCTGCGGTTTCTCTTTTTCTTCGCGAGCGTATCCGGCCTAGAAACGAACCATCGACAGGACCATGCTGATGACGATCATGATGCCGATGATGATCAGAGCGATGCGCGTCCAGTCGACCTTGCGCTTCTTCTTGCCGGCTGCCTTGGCCGCGTGATGCGCCTGCCGCTTTGGTTGCGATTTGCCCATGTCTGCTAACTCCTCGTAGACGTGACTCATGGCGCCTCGTGGCGCCAGTCCAACGTGGTAGTATAGCACAAACGTGGTCGTTGTGGGGCGATTTGCCAAATCGCCCTACAAGGGCAGGTGTTGGCGCGATTTGGCAAATCGCGCTACATATAATCCCGTTATGAGCAGTTTCCTCTCTCATTCTGTCCTGCTGATCATCTACAGCGGCGCGCTGGTCGTCGGGCTGGCGTTCATCGGTCTGGCCATCGTGTCGCTGTTGCGTAGCTTCACGCCCGGCAGCCAGGCCTCAGCCACGCCTCACAGCCGCCGGCTTAACCGGGGGCTGACTTACTCGCTCGGTCTGGGCGCGGCGGTGGCGGGCGGCGTTGGTCTGCTGGCCTTGCTCGTGTTTCGCCTGTCGCCGTCGGCCAGCTTCGCCTGGGCGCTGGGCGCGGGGCTGGTCGTCGGGGCGCTGGCGGAGATCATCCTGGTCTACCTGCCCAGCCGGCGGCAAGCGGAGGAGAGCGACATCGCCATCGACGCCAACGGCCGCGAGGCGCAGGTCGTCATCCCCATTCCGGCCAGCGGCCTGGGTGAAGTGACTTATCGGGACGGCGAAGAGACGATCCACCTCGGCGCGCGCTCGGCCACGGGGCAACCCATCGGCCGCGGCAGCCGGGTGCGCATCGAGCGCGTCGCTCGCCGCGTGGCCATCGTGCGGCCCGCGACCGGCCCGGCCGGGAGCGAGCGCTGAGATGCCGCCGAGCCGCCCGCTGCTGCGCTGGCTCGACGCGCGCCCGGCCTGGCTGACGGTGACGGTGTCGTTTCTGGCCCTGCTGTTGCTCTGGCACTTGTTCGTCACCTGGGCCGACTACCCGCCGTTCATCCTGCCCGGCCCGGGCGACGTGGCCGCGGCCTTCGCCCGGCTGGTGGGCGACGGCCGGCTGCCGCGCCACTCCCTGGTGACGTTGAGCGAGGTCATCCCCGGCCTGCTGCTGGGCGCGCTGGTGGCCATGCCCCTCGGCTATCTGCTGACCAAGTCGCCGCTGGCCGAGCGGCTGCTGTCGCCCTACCTCATCGCCTCGCAGGCCATCCCGGTCATCGCCATCGCCCCGCTGCTGACCATCTGGGTGCAGTCGTGGTACTGGTCGCGGGTGCTGGTGGCGGCGCTGACCGTCTTCTTCCCCATCCTGATCAACACCATTGCCGGACTGCGCTCCGTGCCGCGCGAGTTCTATGACCTGATGCACTCGCTGAGAGCCACGCGGGGTCAGATCTTTCGCAAGCTGGAGATGCCGGCGTCACTGCCGACGGTGCTGGCCGGGCTGAAGGTCGGGGCGACGCTGGCCGTCATCGGCGCGCTGGTGGGCGAGTTCGTGCAGCCGAAGAGCCAGGGGTTGGGCTATCTGCTGGTGACGGCGCGCTACCAGTTCAAGACGGATGAGGTGTTCGTGGTGCTGCTGACGCTGGGGACGATGGCGATGTCGCTCTATGGCCTGGTCGTCCTGGCCGAGCGCCGCCTCCTGCGCTGGCGTCGCTACGGGCACTCTTCGAGATAAAGAAGCTCACGCAAAGGCGCGAAGATGCCAAGGCGCAAAGGAAGAAGAAGACAAATCTTCTCTTCCTTTGCGCCTTTGCCCCTTCGCGCCTTTGCGTGAGCTCTTTCAAACCTACTCGTATCTAAGCGCCTGGACGATCTCCAGCCGCGACGCCTGCCGGGCGGGGATGATGGCCGCCAGCACACCGAAGACGATGCCCGCCACCAGGGCGATGATCACGCCCGTCGTCGGGAAGACGTAGTCCATCGGGTAGCCGAAGGCCTGCATCGCCGCCACGCCCATGTAGCCCAGGTAGAGGCCGGCCACGATGCCGAAGACCGTGCCCAACGCGGCCAGGATGAGCGCCTCGGCCAGGACGATGCGGCGCACCTGGCCGCGCGTGCTGCCCACAGCGCGCAACATGCCGATCTCGCGGGTGCGCTCCAACACACCGATGGCCAGGGTGTTGACCATGGCGATGACCGACGGCACGGCCAGGAAGAGCACCAGCACGTAGAGAGCGGCAAAGATGGAGTCGAAGAGAGCCAGATTCTGGTCAATGTACTCCTGCCCGGCGATGAGCCGGAACTGCGGGAAGTCGCGCACGGCCTCCTTCAGCCCCGCCTCGACCGCGGCCACGTCCGCGCCCTCCACCAGATTGGCCTGGATCAGCACGTCCTCGGTGCGGTTGAAGTCGGCGGCGATGTTGTCGTGGGAGATGTAGACGGTGGTGATCTTGGCGTTCAGGTAGTCGCCGCCGACGCCCACCACGCGATACATCTGCGGCCCGGTGGGGGTCATCAGTTCCACTTCATCGCCGATGGTCGCGCTCAGAGCGACAGCCGCCGCCGGGCTGAGGATGGCCGTGCGCCCTTCGGCCAGAGCGTCGTAGGCCGACTCATCCCCCTGGCTGAAGGTCAGGCCGCTGACCTGCGGATAGGTGGCCGGGTCGATGCCCAGCAGCGAAACGGCCGCGCCGTTGGCCTGTGTCGGCGCGAAGCGTAGGGCGCTGACAACCGCGACGCCCTCCACGGCGCGCAGGGCGTCGCTCAGTTCCGCGCCGGCGCCGACGTTGCTGCCCCAGGCGGCAATCGACGGCGGCACGAGGATGAAGTCGCTGCCCAGGCTGCGGCGCATCACCTGGCCGAAGCCTTGGGTGACGCTGGTGACGACCGACGCGGCCAGGATCAGGATCGACATGCCGATGAGCATGGTGCTGGCCGTGATGGCCGCGCGCGACGGCTGGCGGGTCAGGTTGCCCTGGGCCAGATGGGCCGTGCCGCTGCGGGCGAAGACGAGGGCCAACAGGCCGCCGAAGAAGCGGGCGACGGGGTTGACCAGCGCCGGCGCGACGAGAATCAGGCCGATGACGAACAGCACCGCGCCCAGGCCGATAAAGGCGATGTTCTGTGTCAGCAGCGCGGCCACGGCCAGAGCAATGAACACCACGCCGACCCAGAAGCCGACGCCCAGCAGCCGCTTCAGCGACACCGCGCCGACCGACGGCCGCAGCGCCTCCAGCGGCGTCACCCGCCCGGCGCTGATGGCCGGCAGCAGCCCGGCCACCAGCGTGACGCCGATGCCGACAATGGCGCTACCGATGAGCAGCCCCGGCGAGACGACGGGCGCGCCGATGTCGACGTTCATCATTTCGCTGAGCACCGGCCCCAGCGCGGCCACACCCAGCAGGCCCAGCCCATAGCCGCCGATGATGCCCAGCGCCGTGCCGATGACGCCCTGGATCAGCCCTTCGGCCAGGAAGGTGCCCAGGATGGTGCGCCGGCCGGCCCCCAAGGCGCGCAACATGCCGATGTCGCGCCGCCGCTCGGCGACGATGGTGCGGAAGGTGTTGAAGATGATGAAGCCGCCCATGAGCACGGCCAGCACGCCCAGCAGGCTGAAGATGGCCTGGGCCACGTCCATGTTGGCCAGCAATTCGGCATTGGTCGCCAGCCCGCCCAGTTGGAAGGCGTCGCCCAACTCGGTCAGGATGGCTTGCTCGACCGCCGCCCGCTCTTCTTCGTTGACAACGTCGAAGTTGGCCTCGATGGTGTTGATGCGGCCGGGCATGTCCAGCATCGTTTGCGCCTGATCCAGCGTGACCAGCACTTCCTCGTTACCTAGTTGCAGCCGCGGCGGCAGCAGGCCGACGATGGTCAGCGCCGTCTCGCCCGTCGGGGTGGGCAGGGTCAGTGTGTCACCCACGCCGACGCCGATCAGTTCGGCCAGACTCTCGGCGATGACCGCCGCGTCACTGTCGCCTTCTTGCAGGAAGCGGCCGTCACCGACGTTGTAGGCGTGCAGAGCCGTGGCCTGGTCGACGGTGATGCCCACCAGCGACACGGCCGCGACGGGATCGGGCAGGGCCGGGTCGTCGTCGAGGTAGTCGGCCGGCAGGTTGACGGTGCGGTTGAGCAGGCCGGAGACGACGCGCACGTTCTCGACACCGGCGACGCGGTCGGCCACGTCGGCGTCGAAGGCGTCGCCCGTCTTCAGGGTGATCGTCGCGTCGACGTTGCCGGTGGCGGCCAGGATGTTGCTCTGGAAGGCGCGGGTGAAGGCCGGCAGCAGCGAGTTCATGCCGACGATGACCAGCACGCCGAAGAGGATGGCCAGTGTGGTCAGAAAAGTCCGCAGTTTGCGCCCGGCCAGATAGCGGCGGGCGAGGGTTAGCTGGATGTTCATGGTGTCCGCCTCAGGGGTTGGGGGTGGCGACCGACCGCGACCACCGAACAAGCCTCTTGCGGCGGTCGGCCACGTCGGCGGCCGCCAGCGCTCTACCTACCGGCAAGCTCCGCATTCCGCCCATTGCTGCTACCGCGCGGCTCCAGCACCGTTTCGTCGACGACCGCGCCATCCTTCAGGAAGATGATCCGGTCGGCGTAGGCGGCGATGCGCGGGTCGTGGGTGACGATGACCACCGCCCGGCCCCAGTCGTTGGCCACCTGGCGCAGCAGTCCGGCGATCTCCTCCGAGGAGTGGGTATCGAGGTTGCCCGTCGGCTCGTCGGCCAGCACCAGGGCCGGGTCGGCCACCAGGGCGCGGGCCACGGCCACGCGCTGCTGCTGGCCGCCGGAGAGCTGGTCGGGCCGGTGGTCGGAGCGCCCTTCCAGGCCGACCTTGTCCAGCCATTCGGCCGCCCGCGCCTTGGCCTCGGCCGGCTTCACGCCGTCGAGGGTGATGGGCAGGGCGGCATTCTCCAGCGCGTTGAGCACGGGGATGAGGTTGAAGAACTGGAAGATGAAGCCGATGCGGCGGCGGCGGATTTCGGTCAGTTTAGCGTCGGAGAGGTCGGACAGGTTATGGCCGTCGATCATCACCGAGCCGCTGGTCGGCCGATCCAGCCCGCCCAACAGATGGAGCAGGGTGGACTTGCCGCAGCCGCTCGGCCCCATGATGGCCACGAACTCGCCCGGCTCAACTTGCAGCGAGACGCCATTGAGCGCCGTCACGGCCGTCTCGCCCACGCCGTAGACTTTCTTTAGATGGGTGGCTGCTATTAATGACATGATTTCTCCTCTACGAATAGGGATTAGGGGCCAGGGGCTAGGGATTAGGGCGAAGTATTTGCCTTGTAGCCAGGCTCTTCATTCCTGGAATTCCTAATTCCTATTTTCGGTCTTCCACGCGGCCGCGGCGTTGGCCGGGGCAGCGGTTGGCGGCGGATGTCGTCGAGACGGGCTTCGATCAGGTCGAGCCAGCGCAGGTCGGCTTCCAGGTGCATGATGCTCTTGTCGAGCAGGAAGATCTGCGCCAGTTCGCGGCGCGGGTCGGCCCGGTTGCGGCGCGTCGTCAGGTCGTGTAACTCCTGGTAGAGCTTGCTGCGCTGGGCCTGCAACACGCGGTAGGGGCTGGCCACTTCGGTCGAGAGGCTGAGCATCAGCTTGACGAAGAACTCGTCGCGCTGGTGCTCGGCCGGCACGCCGCTGGCGAACCAGTCGGCCAACTCCGCCTGCCCGGCGGGCGTCAGGCTATAAATGTGCTTCTCCGGCCCGCCGTCCTGCTCCACGCTGTCCTGGGCCACCAGCCCGCCCTCTTCCAGCCGCGCCAGGGTCGTGTAGACCTGGGCCGGCTTCACCGACCACAGCGCCGCGCCGCCGGCCAACGCCTCAAAGGCGGCGCGCAGCTCGTAACCGTGGCGGGGGTGGTCGGCCAGAAGGCCGAGGATGGCGTTGCGGACGGACATAGGGCGGTTACGACACTCCCATAATCTCTGCTCAATTAAACTACTAACCCGTTTGCTATTTACAACGATAAATATAAAACGGGTTAGTAGTTTTGTCAAGAGGGTCAATGTAGCACAGGATTCTTATCCTGTGCAGCCTGTGGCGCATCCAAGAAGGTGCGACGCACTTCGGAAAGTGCGACGCACCGGGCGACAAGTTGGACAAGTAGCAGCAATCGGGTCATACTTTGTGCCCATGATTCTCCACATCGCCCGGCGCGAGGAATGGGAAGCCGCGCACGCCTCCGGCGACTACCGGGCCGACACGCTCATGACCGAGGGCTTCATCCACTGCTCCACCCCGGCGCAGGTACTTGGCCCGGCCAACGAAATGTTTCGCGGGCAGGCGGGCTTGCTGTTGCTGGTCATCGACCCGACGCGGCTGGCGGCCGAACTGGTCTACGAAGACTGCTACGAGACCGGCCAGGCCTTCCCCCACATCTACGGCCCGCTCAACCTCGATGCCGTGGTGCGCGCCGCGCCCTTTCCGCCCAACGGTGACGGCCGCTTCTCGCTGCCCAGGCTGGATGAATTACAGCCCCTTTAGAAACCGAGTTTCTCAGAAGAAACTCGGTTTCTACGCACGCGCATGATTGACGCCGACTACCCCATCCTCGAACACGATCCATCGCTCGAAGCGCTGATCGAACCGTCGCGCCTTCTGTCGCCCATCGACATCCCGCCCCACTGCGTCCTGTGCTTCTTCCAGGACGTGATCGCCGGGCTGGGCGAACGCGGTCTCTTGCAGCCGGTCTATGCGCTGGGGTCGGAAATGGGGCCGAACCCGGTCTACACGCTGGAACTCGACGGCCGGCCGCTGGCCCTGGTTCATCCCGGCGTCGGCGCGCCGCTGGCCGGGGCGTTCCTGGAGGAGCTGATCGCCCTGGGCTGCCGCCGCTTCATCGCCTGCGGCGGGGCGGGGGTGCTCAACCGCGATCTGGTCGTCGGCCACGTCATCGTGCCCACGGCCGCCGTGCGCGACGAGGGCACGTCCTACCACTACCTGCCGCCATCGCGCGAGGTGTCGCCGTCGGCCGCGGCCGTGGCGGCCATCGAGGCGACGCTGGCCCGCCGCGGCGTGGCCTACGTGGCCGGCAAGACGTGGACGACCGACGGCTTCTACCGCGAGACGGCGGCGCGCATCGCCCGGCGGCGGGCCGAGGGCTGTCTGACGGTGGAGATGGAGGCGGCGGCCTTCTTCGCCGTGGCCCAGTTCCGCGGCGTCACGTTCGGCCAACTGCTCTACGGCGGCGACGACGTCAGCGGCGAGGCCTGGGACAGCCGCCACTGGCAGAGCCGGGTCTCGATTCGGGAGCGGTTGTTTTGGTTGGCGGCGGAGGCGTGCTTGCATCTGAGCATGCTGGTCCGGAGGCCCGGGGTTGTCCCGGGCCCACGGCCGGCCGGGCGGCTGCGGGGCGGCGCGGACAGCCCGGCGGCGCGCGGCGGGGGCGGGGGTGGGCGCCCGCGCCGGCGCGGCCGCGGCCGGGGCCTTGCCCGAGCAGCCCGGTCGCTTCAGCGCCGGGCGGCACGGGGGCCTAGCGGCTTACCACCGTCACAACCTTCTCCCCTTCCTCCACCTTCACCACCCGCCCCGCCTTCGTCCCCTCTTCCAGCGGCAGCGTCGCGCCATCGGCCGCCACCAGCCGCCGGTCAGTGACCACCGTCAGCGGCCCGACCGGGGCCAGGGCCACCGCCGCCGCCCGCCGCGCCACCAGCGCCTTGCCGTGGGCGTTGGCCTTGGGCGCTTCGGCCACGGCCGCTGCCCGCAGCCGCCGGGCGTAGCCGTCGGCCAGCAGCAGGACGAGCTCGCCGTCCGTGTCAACCGCTCGCGCCGCGGCCACGCGGTCGAAGGCCGCCTCCTGGCCACAGTTGATCGCCTGCGCCCCGACCAGCGGCAGCCGCGCCAGCGGCCAGCGCAGCCCGCGCCCGCGCTCGGTGACGATGACCACGTCCTGCCGCCGGGCCACGCCCTGGGCCAGCACGACCACGCCCGGCAGCGGGCTGTCGAACTGGAACGGGGCCGGGGCTTCGATGGACGGCCGCAGCGTCTCCAGCGGGTAGGCGCGGGCGAAGCCGGTCGAGGTGACCAGCAGCAGCCGCTCCGCCTCGCGGGCCGCCGTCCAGTCGACGATGGCGCACACCGCCTCGCGGCCGGCCAGCCGGTAGAGGTTCTCGACGCCCTGGCCAATGCCGCGCAACTCGATCAACTGCCGGGCCGTCGTCAGCAGGAAGCGGTAGCGGGTGGTGATCAGCAGTAGTTGGTCGTCGGGGGGGAGGCGCAGGGTGGCGCGTGGCGGGTGGCGAGTGGCGAGTGGCGGAAGCGCAGGGGAGCGGGTAAGCAGGGGAGCAGGGGGAAGAGGGTGCTCATTCGTCGTTCGTCGCTCGTCGTTCGTCGTTTGTGATGCGTCGTTCGTCGTTTCTTCCAGGACGGCCAGCACCTCGGCCCGCGTGCTCTCGCCTTCGCTGACCGCTTCGCCCAGGAACACGAGGGCACTCCCCTGCTCCCCCGCTCCCCGGCTGCCCTGCTCCTCCAACACAATCCGCCGCTGCAGCAACTCCAGATTCACCGGCCGCACCTTCAGCCGCCCGCCGGTCGCCTCCGGCAGCATGGCGAAGTCAGCCAGGGTGTGGGCGGGCAGGTCGGCCTCGCCCCGTTCGACGTGGTGGGCGATGACCCCCAGCCCGGCGGTGACGCTGCTGAAGGCGTCGATGCTGCGCACTTTGGCCTGGCCGAAGTGGCGGCCGAGCATCTCGTAGAAGGCGGGAATGAGCGCCGAGCCGCCGGTGCGGATGACGCTGTCGATCTGCTCCGGCCGCAGGCCCGACCGGCGCACCGTCTCCTCCAGGTGGTGCTCGATGGCCCGCGTCTCGGCGCGGATGATGTCCTCGAACTCCAGACGGGTGACGAACTCGCGCACGCTGAAGCCGGGGCCGTCGAGGTAGATCTCCGCGCCGCGCTTGTCCGACAGGGCGCGCTTGGCCGACTCGACCACGTCGAACATCTTCAGGCCGTAGTTGCTGCCGACCAGGGCCAGCAGGGCCTCGATCTGGTGCTTGCGCTGCGCCGTCTGGGCCATCTCGCGCAGGATTTGGCGGTTCTGGGCGCTGTTGAGTTGCAGGATAGCCTGCCAGTCGGCGAAGCTGTCGTAGATCCACTGCGGCGTAGCCAGCGCCTTGTGGCGCGGGCCATAGAGGCTGCCCTCGCCGAAGTGGCGCGGCAGCTTGGCCCGCACGAGCTTCTGGTCGAACACGTCGCCGGCCACGGGGATGCCGCCGGTGGCCAGCACGCGCGGCCGCCCCTCGCCCAGGCGCATGACGGTGATGTCCAGCGTGCCGCCGCCGAAGTCGAAGACGAGCGCGTTCTCCGGCCGGGTCAGCTCCAGGGCGTAGCTGTAGGCCGCGGCCACCGGCTCATATTGCAGGTAGACCGTCTCATAGCCGGCGTCGAAGGCGGCGTGCAGCAGGCGCGCCTCGGCCAGCCGGTCGGCGGCGGCGTCGGCGGCGAAGTGGACGGGGCGGCCGAGCACCACCTGCCGCATCTCCTGCCCCAGCAGATGCTCCGCCCGCGCCTTGGTCACGGTCAGGTAGAGGGCGATGAGCGTCTCCAGCGAGTAGTAGAACTGGCCGATGACCGTGCCGGGGTAGTTGACGTCGCGCAGGCCGGTCTTGATCGACAGGAAGAGGCGGCCGGGCGAGAGGGCGTCGGCCCAGGTGTAGACGTCGGTGACGTAGTAGACGCGGTCGGCCATGACCTCGATCTCGCCCACCCAGATGCGCTGCATCTTGACCGGGCGGTTGAGGTTGTGGTCGTAGTAGCGGTCGATGGCGGCGCGGCCGATGGTGATGGCCTGCTCGTTGGTGATGTAGAGCGCCGTGCGGGCCACACGCGGGTTGGGGGCCGCCGGGTCGAGCGGCAGCACCTCCACCGCCTGCCCATCGTAGACGGCCATGCCGCTGTTGGTCGTGCCGAAGTCCATGCCGCAGATTCGCTCATGGTGGCGCTTGCCTCTTTGCTGAGCCTTTCCATTTGCTGGCCTCCTCGGTTACGCTCGACAAGGCTGGTTAAAATCCGAAGCCAGCCGACTGGCGCAAGGTCGAGCTCCGCAGCCCCACGGCGCCCTGCCCCAAGGCGTTCTGGAGGCTGCTGGCCCGAATCTGGAAAGAGCGGGGGCCTAGCCTAGTGAAACGTTACACTCTCTGTCTGGCAATGCTGCTCCTCATCGTCACTCTCCCGGCCTGCGCCGATCCCGAACCGACCGTGTATCCACCGGCGCCGCTGCCGGAGCTATTGACCTCGCTGCCGCGGCCGGCGCAAATCGAATGTCACCATGATCCCGCATTAGACATTGGAAAGATATGGCTAGGAGCTTGCCACAGTGGCGTTCCCGTCCTGATAGTGGTGGGAGCGGTTATAACGGCGATCAAATCGGCTCGGTGATGATGGAATCAATTCAACTGATTGACTCCATGGGCCTTACACGGCGGAGTCTGGGTCAAGATTGAAGCGATGAGCAGATAGGATGGCTCGCGTTCGAATTTATCGCGACCGAATAGACCCTGGTGCGTCGCACTTTCCGAAGTGCGTCGCACCTTCTGGAGCGAAGAACGTGCATCGCACTTCAGAAAGTGCGATGCACGGAAGGGTCATAGACCACCCGCCCATCGAACACTGTCAGCCAGACAGACACGCCAGGGATGGCCGCCGGGTCGATCTCGAACAAGTTCTCCGACAGCACCACAAAGTCGGCGTACTTGCCGGGGGTGATGGAGCCGAGCCGGTCGGCCTTGCCGGACAGGCGCGCTGGGCCAAGGGTGTAGCCCGCGATGGCCTCGGCCACGGTCAGCCGCTCGGCCGGATACCAGCCGCCGGCCGGCTGGCCCGTCTCGTCCTGCCGCGTCACGGCGGCGTGGATGCCCAGCAGCGGATTGAGCGGCGCGACCGGCGCGTCGGAGCCGAAGGCCAGCGCCGTGCCCCGGTCGAGCAGCGTTCGAAAGGCGTAGGCTGTGCGCGCCCGCTCGCCCCAGACGCGGTCGGCCGTCCGCCAATCGCTCGGCAGATGCACCGGCTGGACGGAAGCGACGATGCCGTGCTCGGCCAGCCGCCCCAGGTCGTCGGGGTGGCAGAGTTGGACGTGCTCGATGCGCGGCGGCATGGGCAGCACTGCCGTCACGCCCCTTGCCGTCGCCCATTCGCCCATCACGTCCAGCACCTCGCGCACCGCCCGGTCGCCGATGGCGTGAACCGACATGGGGAAGCCGGCCTGGCCCGCGGCGACGAGGGTTTGCCACAGTTTGTCGGTCGATGTGACGACGATGCCGCTGTTGCCCGGCTCGCCCTCGTAGGGGGCCAGCATCGCCGCCGTGCGCGACCCCATCGCCCCGTCGGCAAACGCCTTGACGTGCCCCAGCCACAAGTTGTCGTCGCCGAAGCCGCATTGCAGCCCCAACGCCGCCGCCTCAGCCACGAAGTCGGCGGCGACGTTGGCATGGACGCGCAACGTCAGCCGCCCGTCGCGCCGCAACGCCTGGAAGAGCCGCAGGCTCTCCGCCCCCTCGCGCTCCACGCGCTGGTCGTGCAGCCCGGTCAGCCCCAGCCGGTTGGCCTCGGCCACCGTCTCGGCCAGCCAGCCGGCCAGCGTGGCCGCGTCGGGCTGCGGCACATGGCGCTCGATGAGGGCGATGGCGTTCCACTCGCTGAACAGGCCCGTCGGCCGCCCGGCGTCGTCGCGGCCGATGGCGCTGTCAGGCGGGTCGGGCGTCTCGGCCGTCACCCCGGCAATCTCCAGCGCCCGGCTATTGACCCACCAGGTGTGCATGTCCATGCGCGCCAGGGCCACCGGGCGGTCGGACACGATGACGTCGAGCAGGGCCGCCGTCGGCTGCTCGTCCCAGCGGTTGCTGTCCCAGCCCCAGCCCACGACCCACTCGCCCGGCGCGGCGGCGGCCACGGCCGCGGCCAGCCGCTCGCGCACGGCTTCCAGGTCGGTCAGGCCGAAGAGGCTGACCTGCCGGCGGCGGATGGCGTAGGCCAGGGTGTGGACGTGGGCGTCGGTCAGGCCGGGGAGGACGAGACGGCCGCCGCAGTCAATGCGGCGCGTGGCCGGGCCGGCCAGGGCTTCGAGGTCGGCAGCGCGGCCGACGGCCACGACGCGGCCGTCGCGGCCAGCCACCGCCTCGGCCCACGGCTGGGTGGGGTCAACGGTAGTAGACACGAGCGTTGGTTAGCAGTAGGTCGATCATGGTCAAGAAGCTCACGCAAAGGTGCTAAGGGGCAAAGGACGCCAAGAAGAAGTTCATGCAATGACGCCATGAGAGCAAAGGTACAAAGTAAGAAGCTACTTTCTTTTCTTCCTTTGCGCCTTCGCCCCTTAGCGCCTTTGCGTGAGCTTCTTAAAATCTGCCCAATCTGCCCAATCTGCGGATCATAACTCTACCGCCCGACGCATGACCTCGCGGTCGGGCGCGGTTGGGTCCCACAGTTCAAACGCCTCGGCCGCCTGGTTAACCAGCATCCCCAATCCGTTGGCAGCGCGCGCCCCGGCGGCCTGGGCCTGTTGCAGCAGCGGCGTCAGCGGCGGGTTGTAGACCAGGTCGTAGACGAAGGCGTCGGCCGGCAGCGGCGCGGCGGGCCAGGGCGACAGGCCGGCGTTGGCCCCGGCCATGCCCAGCGGCGTGGTGTTGACGATGACCGGATGGTAGACGCCGCCGGCGATCTCGGCCGCGGCCGGCAATGCGCCGGCGGTCAGGCTCGCTTCGGGCAAGGCCTCGCCCAACTCCTGCACCAGTTGCGCCGCCTGCTCCGGCCGCCGGGCCAGCACGGTGACGCGCCCTCCGGCTGTGGCCAGAGCGTAGACCACCGCCCGCGCGCTGCCGCCCGCGCCCAGCACCAGGCAGTCGCGCCCGCCCAGGGCCACGCCATGCGCTTCTAAATCGGCCAGGAAGCCCGACCAGTCGGTGTTGAAGCCGGTCAGCCGGCCGTCGCCGACGACGATGGTGTTGACCGCGCCGATGACCGGGCTACCGGGTAGACGGCATCGAGGTAGGGGCAACACGGCCGCCTTATGGGGCACAGTCACGTTGACGCCGCGCAAGCCCAGCGCCGCCAGCCCGCCCAGAGCCAGCGTCAGCGCCTCCGGCCGCACCGGCAGGGGCACGTAGGCCCAATCGAGGCCCAGCGCGGCGGCGGCGGCGTTGTGCATGGCCGGGCTGACGCTGTGGCTGATAGGCCAGCCGAGGAGGCCGGTGAGTTGGGTCTTGGCGGTGATCATAGATTTATTCATCAGGCGGATCGAAGTACGGAATAGGCGCTTCGCCGCGCAACTGCTGGAAGACAAATGGCGCGCGCCGGTGGTGGCCGGGGGAGAGGGTCGGCAGGTCGTCCTCGGCGAAGTAGGCCACGGCCGTGCTCTCGGCCGTCGGCCGCGGCTGCGGGTCGTCGACCTCGATGCGAAAGACGGCGTGGTAGAAGTGGATGCGCTTCTGGCTCTGCCAGCGGCGCGAGTCGAAGACGCCCAGCAGTTCGACCACCCGCCCGACCAGTCCCGCCTCCTCCCACAGTTCGCGCTGTGCCGTGCGGGCCAGCGTCTCGCCGGGGTCGGTGATGCCGCCGGGCAGCGCCCATAGCCCGTCATCACTGCGGCGAATGAGCAGCAGACGGCCGTTGTGGAAGACGGCCGCCTCGCCGCTGGCCATCGGGCCGACCTCGAAGTGGTTGGCCTGGTAGCGGGCCAGTAACTCGTCGGCCGCGCCGTCGCCGTTGAGCGCCGCCAGCCGCGCCGACGCGGCCAGCACAAGCTGCCAACGCTCCTCGTCGAACGAGCCGGGTTGGGCGAAGTTCAGCCCGAAAGCGGCAACGGTGCGCAGTTCATCGGCGATGCGTCGCGCTTCGTCGCTCATGCCCTGGCCATCTCGCCCAACTCGTAGAGCACCAGCGCCGCGCCGACGACGGCCGCCGTCTCGGTGCGCAGGATGCGGCGGCCGAGCGTGAAGGCGGTCACGCCGTGAGCGGTGGCGGCTTCGACTTCGGCCGTCTCGTAACCGCCCTCCGGGCCGATGAAGAGGGCGAGATCGGTCACTTCGTTCGTCTGGCCTAACGCCTGGCGGAGGGTGCGGGTGGTCTCGCCCTCCCAGGCCAGGAGGGCGCAAGACCCTCTCCCTAACCCTCCCCCAGAGGGGGAGGGAACCAGACTCTCTTGCCCTTCGGGCGAGGGCCGGCCGGCCAACACCGCATCCAACGACACGGCCGCGCTGATCGTCGGCAGCGCGCCGCGGCCCGACTGCTCGGCCGCTTCCTTGATGATCCGCCGCCAGCGCTCCAGCTTGTTGGCCCCCACGTCATCGGCGTCGCGCACCAGCGATCGGCGGGTGATGACCGGCACGAACTCGGCCACGCCGATCTCGGTGCCCTTTTGCAGCACCCACTCGAACTTGTCGCGCTGCAGCAGGCTTTGGAAGAGGGTCAGCCGGACGCGCGGTTCCCCGATGGCCTCCGACTTGGTCACGACCAGGCCTTTGACGCGGCTATTTGACACCTCTTCTAGCTGAACTTCATACTGCCACCCCTGCCCGTCGAGGGCCAGCACGCGCGTGCCCGGCCGCAGCCGCAACACGCGCCGCATCTGGTGGGCCTGGTCGTCGTCGAAGCGAACGAGGGGGCCGTGGAGCTGGTTGGGGGAGATGAAGAAGCGGTGCATAGGATAGATGACCGCCGACCGCCGCCGGAATCGTCTAGCTGCCGTCGGCGGTCGGTGGTCGGTGGTCGGTGGTCTTCTCGGCGCAAAAGACGAGTTCGGTGTCGAACAGCAACTCCGTCACCGGCCAACCACTGCCCTCGATGATCTGGTGGAAGAAGTCGCGGTAGCGGTTGGTCAAATTTCGGCCGCCGTGGGTGCTGATGGTCGGGAAGGAGACGACCAGCCAGCGCACGTCGAGCGCGTCGAGCAGGGCGCGGCCGCGGCCGGGGTAGTTGCGCTCGAAGCGCGGCATCTCCTTCAGGAACAGGGCCACGTCGCCGCTCTCCACCGGGGCTTGCAGGGCCACGTCGCGCACGAAGGCCAGCGGCGGCAGCCCTTGCAGGATGAAGTAGTGGTTGAGGAAGTCCACGCGCGGCTCGTGGATGTCGTAGGCCACGAAGTCAGTGCCCAGCGCCGGCAGGCCCATCCACGGGAAGGCCAGCGGGTTCAGGCCGCAGGCGATGTCGAGCAGGCGGCCGGGCGGGCCGGTGACGGCAAAGATGTCGCGGTAGAAGGTATCGAGGATAGGCAGCCGCTCACGGGTGGAGAGGTGGGCGTGCATCAGGTCGAGGCAGAGGGCGCGGATGGCCGCCTCATCGCCGCCGACAAATACCTTATTCAGCAACTCGGCCGCGGCGCTGTAGTCGGGGTCGCCCAGGTAGGGAGCCATGATGCTGTGTAGCCGGCGGCGAACGGCCTTCTCCGCCGGGCGGGCCTTCTTGTGCGTGGCCACGGCCTCGACGGCCAGGTGGCGGATCGTCACCTCGCTCGTGTCGCGGTACTTCTTCGATTGCTTAATGGCCGTGACGACTGTCTCTACGGCTGTTTCATCGATTGTCATAGGCTTGCCCCTGCGCGCTTTGACTCTATTGTAGCCGAAGAGTGGCAGAAGCTCACGCAAAGGCGCGAAGGGGCAAAGGCGCAAAGTAAAGCCTCTTCTTTGCGTCTTTGCCTTCGCGCCTTTGCGTGAGCTCTTCTACCCTTTCTGGACCAGGAAGGCTAACTCGGTGTCAAAGACGAAGCGCTGCGCCGGCCAGCCGCGGGCGTCGAGCAGACGGCGGAAGTGGGCCTCGTAGTGGGCAGCCATGCCCTTGCGCCGCCCGCCGAGGCTCTGGGCCGGGAAGGAGACCAGCAGCCGCGGGGCCTGAATGGCGTCCAGCAGCCGCTCCGGCGCGCGCCGGTCGATGGCCTCCAGGCAGGGCAGCGTCTTGAGGACGAGGGCCAGGTCGGCCGGTTCGTCGGGCGGATGGCCGACGACATCGCGCACCTCGGCTCGCCCGGCCACGCCGGCCAGGGCGAAGAAGTCATTGAGAAAGGCGATCTGGTCGGCGTAGATGTCATAGGCGATGAGTTCCGTCGTGGGCCGCAGGGGCAGCCACGGCCAGGCCAGCGGATTCAGCCCGCAGGCCACGTCGAGGACGCGCCCCGGCGGCGGCAGGGCGGCCAGCGTTGCGGCGTAGAACTCGTCCAGGGTGGGCAGCCGTTCACGGGTGGAGGTGTGGCGGGCCATGACGGCGCGGGCGGCGGCGCGGAATAGCTCGTCACCGTCTGCCGCCGCCGCGCGCAACTCGGCCAGGGCGCGGCCGTAGTCGATGGGCGCGTCGGTGAACGCGCCGCCAGCCTGGTGGAGGGTGTTCTTGGTGGCCTTGATGGCCGCCTTCAGGGTGGGCCGCGCCGCCAACTCGCGCGCGCCGACGGCCCGCACCAGGTCGGGGCTGACGGCGCGGTACTTGCTGCTGCCCAGCACGGCCGCCACCAGGGCGTCGAGGTTTGTGTCGGAAGTGGTCATAAGAAGCTAACCACAGATTACACAGATTTCACAGATTTCCCAAAGAGAGCTTCCCTAATCTGTGTAATCGGTGAAATCTGTGGTTTCCTCCACTTGTCTAACTATTGTCTATGTTTTATAATGTCCGCGCTGGGCCCGCTGCCATCGAGTAGCGGCAACACCGGAGACAAAACGAACCTACTATGACAATTTGGCACACCCAGACCGTTGAATCGGTCTTGCGCGAACTGAACGTCGATCCCGACCGCGGCCTGAGCGACGACGAGGCCGCCCGGCGGCGCGAGCAGGTTGGCCCCAACGAGCTGATCGAGCGCGGCGGCAAGCACCCGTTGCGCATCCTGTGGCAGCAGTTCACCAGCACGATGGTGCTCATCCTCGTGGTCGCCGCCGTCGTCTCCGGCCTGTTGGGCAAGACGACGGAGACGGTGGCCATCGCCGCCATCGTCGTCCTGTTCGGCCTGCTAGGCTTTGTGCAGGAGTATGCGCCAAGCAGGCCATGGCGGCCCTGAAGAAGCTGGCCGTGCCCGTGGTGCGTGTCGTGCGCGGCGGCGAGCGGCGCGAGCTTTCCGCCCGCGAGCTGGTGCCCGGCGACGTGGTCTTGCTGGAGGCGGGCAGCGCCGTGCCGGCCGACGTGCGCCTGGTGGAGAGCGCCAACTTGCGCATCCAGGAGTCGGTGCTGACCGGCGAGTCGGAGGCAGTGGAGAAGAGCACCGACGCGTTGGCGGCCGAGTCGCTGCCGCTAGGCGACCGGGTCAACCTGGGCTACATGGGCACGGCCGTCACCTATGGTCGCGGCACGGCCGTCGTCATCGGCACGGGCATGGCCACCGAACTGGGCCAGATCGCCACCCTCATCCAGGACGTGGGTGAGTCGGCGACCCCACTCCAGCGGCGGCTCGACGGCGTCGGTAAGCTGCTGGCTCTGGTGGGCGTGGCCGTGGCCGGGTTGGTGATGGTCATCGGCGTGGCCCTGCGCGAAGACCCGCGCGACATGTTCCTGACGGCGGTCAGCGTGGCCGTGGCCGTCGTGCCCGAAGGGCTGCCGGCGGTCGTCACCGTGACGCTGGCCCTCGGCGCGCAACGGATGCTGCGCCGCAACTCGCTCATCCGCAAGCTGCCGGCGGTCGAGACGCTGGGCGCGGTCACCGTCATCTGCTCCGACAAGACGGGCACGCTGACCGAGAACCGTATGACCGTGACCATTATCGACGTGGCCGGCCACTACCTGGAACTGACCGGTACGGCCCACACCCACCCCGCCCCGGCCCTGGCCGGCAATGGCGACGCGCCCATTCGACTGGCCGAGCAGCCGCCGGCCATTGGGCTGGCTTTGGCCGGCGGGGCGCTGTGCAACGACGCCTCGCTGCTACCCGATCCGGCGACCGGCCGCCGCTATGGCGTGATCGGCGACCCGACCGAGGGCGCGCTCCTTGTGGCCGCGCTACAGGCCGGGGTACGCCGCAGCGCCCTGATGGAAGTGGCCCCGCGTGTGGGCGAACTGCCGTTCGACTCCGAGCGCAAGCGTATGACCACCGTTCACCGCGTGGAACCAAACAACTTGCCGGAGGCTCTGGAGGGGCTGAAGGCCTGCGGCCTGCGGCCCGATGGGCACTACGTGGCCTTCACCAAGGGCGCGGTCGACGGCATGATCGACATCAGCCGCGCCATCTGGGTCGGCGGCGAGCCGCAACCGCTGGATGATCACTGGCGCGAGCGGCTGCGCGCCGCCAACGAGCAGATGGCCGACAAAGGCATGCGCGTCCTGGGCATCGGCGTGCAGTGGATCGACGCGCCGACGGACCAACTGGAGCGTGACCTGACCATCGTCGGTCTGGTGGGCATGATCGACCCGCCGCGGCCAGAGGTCAAGGCCGCCGTGGCCACGGCCAAGGCCGCCGGCATCCGGCCGATCATGATTACCGGCGACCATCCGTTGACGGCTTCGCCATCGCCTACGACCTGGGCATTGTCGGCCGGGTTTCCAAGGACGTGCCTGGATGCTCGACGCCATGTCGGACGAGGAGTTAGAGCAGGTGGTAGACGATGTGTCAGTCTATGCCCGCGTGACCCCGGCCAACAAGCTGGAGATCGTCGAGATGCTTCAGCGCAAGGGCCACATCGTGGCCATGACTGGCGATGGCGTCAACGACTCACCGGCGCTGAAGCGGGCCGACATTGGCGTAGCGATGGGCATCACCGGCACCGACGTGACCAAGGAAGCGGCGGATATGGTGCTGCTGGACGACAACTTCGCCAC
>JADJHJ010000007.1 GCA_016707605.1 Candidatus Promineofilum glycogenicum
GTCGCCGGTCACGTCGGCCAGGGCCGGCGACCCCCAGATGGTATCGGCCAGCCGCGTGCGCAGGTTGTCCCAGCCGAAGCGGAAGTAGAGGGCGCTGGGCGGTGGGAAGCCGGCCACCAGATCGCCGGTGTGGTGATAGGCGTAGATGCGGGCGTCGAAGCCGCCGATCACGATCTCCAAATCGCCGTTGTTGTCCAGGTCGCCCAGAGCGGGTGTGCTGAAGAAGGAGTCGGGGCAGTTACCGGGCGGAATCTTCTCGTCGTCGGCCAACTTGGGCCAGTTGGGACGCACCCGCCCCTGATTGTCGAGAACGATAAGCGCGCCGGGCTTGCAGTCGGACGACAGGGCGCTGGTGGCAACGACGACTTCCAGCGTCCCGTCGCCGTCCAGATCGCCGATGGCCGGCGACGAGGCGAAGCTCTGCTTGTTGGCGGCCATACCAAACAGGGGGGCCACGTCGCGATCCCACAGGATCGACCCGTCGGAGACAGCCACGACGTGGCCGTTGTTGGTGGCGGCCACGATGTCGAGGCGGCCGTCGCGGTCGAGGTCGCCGACGCCGGGCGAACTGGCGTGGCAGTTGTGCTCCGAAGCCGACCAGGAGCAGGACGTCGTCGGCAGGGCAATCGACCACTTCGGGGCAACCTGCCCATCAACGGACAAGGGGGCATCGGTAGGTGGCGGCGCGTCTTGCGCGCCGACCAGCGACACGAGAAGTGCCAGAAGACCCAGGACCAATAGCCCGGCCGTTCTGGCGCGTGAGTGAATCGTCATGTCAACTCCGTGGCTGTGACGCGGCCGAGAACGTCGGGGAAAAGTGGCCAGTGGCCGGTGATCAGTGATCAGTGGCGGCAGCTCCCGGACGAGCACTGCAAGCAGCGTCAAGCAAAGTGGTATAGTGTTGCAGCACTACCTCAGGGCGGTAGTGGCGCATGACGAACTGCCGGCCCTGATGCCCCATTTGCCGCCGTAGCGCGTCGGAGCCGAGCAGATGCTGGAGTGTGGCGGTGAACTCGTCATGCGTGCGGTAGTATAGTCCGGCGTTGCTTTGGCGGCACAGATATTTCACGACTTCACATTGTTCGTTCACCAGCACCGGCGTGCCCCCGGCCCACGCTTCCAGGGTGATCATCGACAGGCTCTCGTAGAGCGAGGGCAGCACGACCAGCGCCGCGGCGGCGATGGCGTCCTGCTTGTCGGCATCGGGCAGAAAGCCGAGGTGGACGATGTCGGGGTGGTCGGGCAGCGTCATGTTCGACTTGCCCAGCAGCACCAGCTTCAGCGGCCCATCGGCCGTCGCCCGATAGCGGACGAAGAAGTCCAGCAGTTCGGGCACGTTCTTCGACTCGTCAATGCGGCCGACGTAGAGCAGAAACGGCTCGGCCAGGCCAAACTTCTGCCGGAAGCGCTCGGCCGAGGCGTCCAGCGGCATGTCCACGCCAACGCCGGTGACGGTGCTCGGCACGTAGTCGTTGCGCGTCACCCGCTGTACCAGCAGCCGCTCCGGCTCAGTCAGGTAGAAGATGCCGCGCGGCAGGTGGAAGAGCGGCCGGAAGAGGGCCATGTGGATGAATGGGTCGTCGTGGGCCGTGGGCACGAGGAACGCCTTGTCAGAGACGATGGGCAGGCCGAAATAGGCCGTGGCGTAGTGGAAGGTGTAGAAGATGAAGGCGTCGGTCGTCTCGTAGGCGCGGCGGATGGCTGTGAAGAGCGACGACGAGAACGGCCCCTGATCCTTGACCCAGGCCACCTCGTCGAACAGCGTGTGCAGGTGCGTCGTGACCAGGCGCGTCTGCCGCTGGGCCTTCTTCCAGTCGCGCGGCGCGTCGACCGGGAAGCGGCGCACGCGCACGCCGTTGATCGTCTCCTCGCCCGCCGGGTAGTGGTTGGCCCAGGTGATGTAGTCGAGGGCGCAGGTGGTCAGCACGGTCACATCAGCCGTAGCCGCCAGCCGCTCGGCCAGCCAGCGGGCGTGCTGCTCGGCTCCGCCGTTGACTTCGAGGCCGTAGCGCTGGACGACGATGGCCACGCGGCGGACGGTCATGCTCCGTTCAGCTCGAACGCCTGCCCCAGAAAGCGCAGCACGTTGCGCTCCAGCGCGTCGTCATTGTAGCGTTGCGCCCAGGCCGTGGCCTCGTGGCGCAGCGCGGCGTAGCGCGCCGGGTCGTTGAGCAGGGCCAGCACGGCCGCCGCCGCCTCGTCCGGCCGCCGCTTGTCGAAGACCAGCCCCGCCGGCCCGGCCACCTCGACCATCGGCTCCTGGTCGTGGACGGCAGCCGGCACGCCGAAGTAGAGCGACTCGGCGATGGGCACGCAGAAGCTCTCCCACTCCGAGGTGACGAATAGCAGCCGCGCGTGGCGATAGAGGGCGGCCAGCACGGCCGGGTTGTTGACCTGCCCGGCGAACAGGACGCGGTTCTCCAGCCCGTAGGCGGCGATTTGCCGGTCGAGTTGGGCGGCGTAGCCCTTGGTCTGGTCGCGCGTGCCGGCCAGAATCAGCACCATGTTGGGCCGCGCCGCGCTCAGCCGGGCGAAGATGTCGATCAGCGCGCCGATGTCCTTCTGCGGCACGATGCGGCCGACCAGCAGCACGTACTCCAGTTGGCTCAACGAGGCTGACAGTTCGGCGTCGTCGGCGGCGGCGAACTTGGCCGTGTCGAAGGTGTAGAAGATCTTGTGCAGTCGCTCGGCCGGGAAGCCGTGGCCTTGCAGGATTTGGCGCGAGTCCTCGGAGTGGATGACGTACTGGGTGAAGCGGCCGGCCAGTGACGGCAGCATCTCCAGCCCGTGCTGGCAGAGGTACTCCAGGTGGGCGTTCTGCCCGGCGAAGAGGCGCGGCGGGCAGATGCCGTGGTAGTCCATGAACTTGAGGTCGGGGCTGTCCAGCGCCCGCTGGACGTTGTCAGACCAGATGGAGTAGTGGAACCACAGCAGGTCGTTGCCCGTCGGCCGGTACATCGCCGACGGCTCGGCCCGGCTTTGCAACTGCGGGGCGATGAAGTCGGCGTAGACCGTCGCTCTGCCCCCCCACTGGCGGAAGAGGCGGGCCAGGTTGAAGGCGTAGTTGCTGACGGCGTCGCCGGGGGTCAGGCCGGCGGTCATAATATGAACCCGTAAGGGGCGTGAATGTTGTTGGAATGAAGTCATGAGTTCAAAACGCGGGCGAACAGGTCGCGGTAGCGCGGGATAATCGTCGGCCACTGGTAGCGCGACAGGACGTAGGCGCGACCGCCCTGCCCCATGCGCGCCGCGTCGGCCGGGTGGTCGAACAGGTAATCAAGTGTGGCGGCGAACTCGTCGTAATCGGCAAAGTAAAGGCCGCCGTTGGCCAGGCGGCAGTGCTCCACGGTCACGGCGCAATCGGCGTGGACGAGGGCCGGCGTCTCGGCCAGCCAGCTCTCCATCAGGGCGATGGAGAAGCTCTCGTTGACCGATGGCAGGCAGAAGACGTCGGCCGCGGCGTAGGCGTCGAGCTTGTCCTGGGCGGGCACAAAGCCAAGATCGGAAGCCGGCGGCGTCGGGAGGCAAGGCCACGTCGCCCGGCCCCAGCAGCACCAATTGCGCGCCGCGCGCCCGGCCGCCCGCTTGCCAGTAGCGCGCCCAGTAGTCGAGCAGCAGCGGTGTGTTTTTGCCCGGCTCGCGCCGCCCGGCGTAGAGGACGAACGGGCCGTCGAGGCCATAACGGTGGCGGAAGCGGTCGCCGTCGCCCGCCGTGTCGGTGTCCACCCCTTCGCCCAGCACCTCGCGGATCTGCCCGGCGTGGCCGGGGAAGAGGCGGTCGGCGAGCGCCTGCTCGGCCGCGGTGTGGAAGACCAGCGCCCGAACGCGCGGCAGCACCTCGCGGTAGAGGCCCAGCCGGGCGTAGCTCTCGTCGTGGAGGCAGGGGATGATTACCGAGCGCTCCGGGCAGACCTGCGCCCCGAAGTAGGTCGTGGCGAACAGGTAGGGGATGAAGACGTAGAGCCGCCCGGCCGCCTCATTGGCCATGAAGTCGTAGAGGGCCGGAACGCGGATCATCTCCTCGATGTAGACGCGCTCGTCGGCGGCCGGAATGGCGCGGCCGGCCATCAGCCGGGCGTTGATGGCGTCGAAGGCCGCCCGGTTGCGCCGCCCCACCGGGAAGCGGCGCACGGTCACGCCGTCGATGGTCGTCGCCCCGGCCGGGTAGTAGTCGCGCCCCCAGTCGGCGTAGAGGTCGCGCGTCGTCGTCGTCAGCACCTCGACGGCCACGCCGGCGCGCCGCAACTGGCCGACCAGCCGCCGCGTCTCGGCCTCGGCCCCGCCCGGCGCGTCGGGGCCGTACCAGGGGGTGACGAAGGTGATGATCGTCATGGCGATCAGGAAGAAACCACAGATTTCGCAGATTACGCAGATTTTCAGAAAGGCATTCTGAAAATCTGCGTAATCTGCGTAATCTGCGGTTAAGCTTCTTCTGTCTCCTCTAGCTCCTGCCCAGCAGGCTCAGGGCGCGCAGGAGGTGTTCGCTGGCGCTGACCTGGCGCTCGGCGCTCTTGTTGACATAATAAGAGACAAGCTCGTGGAGCTTCGTCCGCAGCCAGACGAGCAGCCCGCCGATGATGGGCACGCCCGACTTGCTGACGAAGACCGGCACGTGCACCTCGTCCAGCGCCAGCCGGGCCTGATAGAGATGCTCGTAGAACTCCGGCGGGAAGCGCTTGCCGGTGACGGCGATGTCGCTGCCGCCGGCGGCCACGCCCACAGCCGCCCGCTTGGCGATGATCTGCTGCCGGATCTGCTGCATGATCTCTTCAACGTTGACTGCCGCTTCATACGCGGGTTGTTCGCTCACTCCAATCTCTCCATATCTCTAGTTGTGGCACAGGATTCTTATCCTGTGCTCTTTGCTGCCAGTACGGCACACAGGCACAGGCTAAGAATCCTGTGCTACGGGGCGATTCGGGCTATCCGCAACACCCACTCATCATCCAAAATCGCCGCCGGCTTATGCTCGTAACTCTCCTCCAGCCGCCGGCTGGTGAGCGTCACGACGTTCGTCTCGTACTCGTAGCCGTGGGCATCCAGCCAGGCCGGGTCGCCAATCCAGTAGACGGCGCGCCCGCTATTGTGCCATATCTCCACCGCCCGAACCAAGTCCGCGCCGGGCGGGTCGGGATCGCGCAGGGCAAACGCGTTGTGGCCGTAGATGAACTGGAGCGGCGTGCCGAAGAAGTCGCCCGCGCCGATGGGCACGGCGTCGTGGAAGAGCAGGACGGAATCGGGCGCGAAAGCCCCGTCGAGAGCGTCCAGTTGCGCCGTCAGGCCGCGATGGTCGACCTGGCTGACAAAGCCGCGCGCCGACCAAGCCAGCCCGCCCAGCCAGACCACGGCCAGGGCCACGGCCACCACCGGCCACGGCCGCCGCAACCCGACCAGCCACCCCAACAGCGCCGCCGCAGCCACGGTGAGGAACGGCACGGCCGCGGGCACAAAGCGGCGCATGGCGTAGACCTGGTGCGGATTGGCCTGCAAGCTCCACAGGTAGAGCATGGCGAAGAGCGCCCCCACGGCCAACACCATCACCATGCGCCGGTTGGCCCGCCAGATGAGCAGGCACGTTCCGGCCACGCCCAGCCACACCCCCACCGGCGACAGATACCAGCCCAGTCGCCGCCAGTTCTCGTGATCGGTCAGGGGCACGCTGCCGCCGCTGAAAAAGTCCTGCCGGGCCACCGGCGCGCCGATGGCCGGCCGGACGAACCAGCCGTAGACGGCGACGATCAGGGTCACACCAATGAGCGCCCCCAGGGCCATGCGCCGGTAGCGCGCATAGCCGGCCAGAAAGCGCGCCTCCGACCGCCGCAGCAGCCACAGGAAGGCGACCGCGGCCAGCGCGGCCACCACGGGGATGGCCCAGTTGACTTGCAGCAGGCGCAGCCCCAGCCCGGAGTGGACGACGAAGTAGGGGCGGCTCTGGAACCAGGCGTGGGCGAAGGAGTGGGCCACCAGCAGCCCCAGCGGCGCGAGGAACCAGCCCAGCGTGCCCGCTGCCGCCGCCCGCCGCCCCCCGGCCAGCAGCCAGAAGACGAGCAGCGCCAGCAGCGGCAGCAGCACCAGCATGTCCACCCGCACCAGGAAGACCAGCCCCAGCGACACCCCGGCCAGCAGCGCCCACAGCTTGCCCGGCCCGTCGCCGCCCAGCCAGTGGCCCAGGCCGCACAGCCCGCTCCACAGGACGAACTGGGTCAACATCTCCGTCGTCGGGTAGCGGGCAAACCAGACTTGCAGCGCCGTCAGCGACAGAGCCACCAGGGCCAGCGCCGCCGCGGGCCAACCGGCGAACTGGCGCACGGTGAAGTAGACGGCCAGCGCCCCCAGCGCCGCCCACAAGCCATTGAGCAGCAGCGCGGCGCGGATGGCCTCGGCCGTTGGGGCGGCCGTCGCCTCGGCCAGCCCGTAGGCCACGGCCAGCCACACCGGGTGCAGCGGGTAGAACTGGGGCGTGATCTCCCCCGGCGGCGCGCCGATGACGTAGAAGCCGGGCAGCAGGTAGTAGGCCGCCACCGGGTCGTCGGGCAGCGGGCGCAAGAGCGCGGGCATGAGCGCCGGATCGAGCGCGGCCAGCGTCTCGTCGGTGATGACGATGCGGCCCTCGTGGGCGATGGACGCGCCGAGGCTGACGTAGACCCCGGCGTCGGCCGCGCCCAACACGTACTCGTGCGGCCGGAAGAAGAGCCAGCCGGCGGCCACGGCCCAGATGGCCAGGAAGACGAGTTCGGGCCAGGGGAGCGGGTTGGTGGCGAGTGGCAAGTAGCGAGTGGCGGGTGGCGGGTGGCGGTCAGCGCTCGGCGGTCGGCGGTCGGTTTTGACTCGCCACAGGTCAAGGGCCACGAGCGCGCCGACCAGCAGCAGCCAGACCAGCGCCAGCCGCCCCATGGAGAAGAGGCCCACCTCGGCCAGCAGCAGCGCCGCCCAGCCCAGCACGGCCAGCCCCAGCGACAGCGCGGCGAAGGCCAGCGGTAGCGACGGCCGGCCGCGGCCGAACTGGCGCACGACCAGCCAGCCGGGAACCAACGCCGCCACCGGCAGCAAGAGGACGACGCTCCAGGCGGGCATGGCTAGGCGGCCGGCTCCACGGCGGTCAGGAACGCCACGTAGGCGTCGGCTACGGCCGCCGGGGCGCACTGCGCGGCCACATAGCCGGCCGCCGCCGCCCCCAGCGCCGCCCGCCGCTCCGGGTCGCGGGCCAGCTCCAGCAGGGCCGCCAGCAGCGCCTCTTCGTCCAGCGGCGGTACTTTGACCGCCGCGTCGTCGGGCAGTTCGCCATACCAGCCGTGGTCGAAGACGACCAGCGGCCGGCCGGCGGCCATAACGCGCAGCGCCGCGCCGGACGTCTCGCCCAGCGTCGGGTAGCGCAGGTTCAGCACGATGTCGGCCGTGGCCGCCCAGTCCACAAAGGCGTCGAGCGACTCGACATAATCCAGGCGAATCACCCGCTCGCCCAGCCCCAACTCGGCCAACGTCCCAGCCAAATCCACTTCAGGCAGTACCTCGCCGACGATGAGGAAGGTCGCCTGGGGCACAAAGGCCAACAGCCGCCGAAAAGCGCGCAGGGCCAGCGGCAGTTGCTTGGCCGCCGTCACCTGGCCGACACTGGCCAGCAGCAGCGCTTCCGGCGGCAGACCCAACTCGGCGCGGCGCGAGCGGCCGGGGCGCGGCGTCACCACAAGGGGAATGACCGCCACGCGGGCCGCCGGCCGCGCGGCGTGAATCCAGCCGGCCACCGTCTGGCTGTGGACGATGAGACCCAGGCTGCTGTCGAGCAGGCGCTCGTTGAGGGCCACGTCGTAGAGCGGGTTGGCGGCCCGGCCGCTACGGATGTCGCGCAGCAGGGGCGCGGCCTCGTCGCCCAGGGCGTAGCCCATCTCGCGGGCGTAGGCGGCGAAGCGGCCCGCGCCGAGGGTCAGATGGGCCAGCAGGTGATGCAGGATGTAGTCGTGCAGGACAGTGACACCGGGAAAGCGCAATAGCAGCCGGTAAATGTCGCTGTGGTGGGCGCTGTTGCCCATCTGGTACAGTGGCAAGTCGAACGCCCAGCGCTCGGCCGGGAAGGCGTCCAGCGGCCGGCGCGGCAAACCGCCGGGCGCGGCCGTCTCGTCGCTGAAGAGCGTCACGTCGGCCCGCTCGGCCAGCGCGGGCAACAGTTCGGCGCTGTAGTCGGCGATGCCGCTGCGGGCCGGGGGCAGCGGGCTGAAGTAGGCCAGGCGCAACCGCCGCGCCGCCCGCTGTCCCCTCGCCCTTTGAGAGAGGGCCTCTGGTTCCCTCTCCCCTTGGGAGAGGGTTAGGGAGAGGGTCCGCGCCGCCCGCGCGCCGACGGCAGCCACGTCCCGATTGAGCGCCGTCACTCCCCGGTCGTGAGCGATGCGCTCGGCCACCAGGTCGCGCTCCCCGGCCGCCCCCTTGCCCATCTGCCGCCGCGCCAACCATTCGACCAGAGCGGCGTTGAAGGCGCTCTGCTGTTCGATCAGCGGGCGCACCTGCCACTTGGTGGCCACGCTGTTCCAGGCGGCGCGAAAGCGGGCGACGAAGCCGCCCACGCCCGGCGCGGCCGAGGCGAATTCGTACTCGCGCAGTTCGGCGTGGTGGGCCAGTTCGTCCAGTCGGGCGCGGTCAAAGCGGTCGTCGCTCATCGGTGATGGGTCATTGGCCGGCGGCGGCTAGTTGCGCCAGGGCAGGTCGGGCACGGCCGCCGGCGTGGCGTAGGGGCCGGCGCGCAACTCATCGAAGTAGCCGTGGGCCTCCAGCGCCGTGTAGGAGAACAGGGCGTGGCCGGCTGTGCCCAGGGCGCGGGCGGTGGCGATGCGGTCGGTAATCTCATTGAACGGCTGGTCGGCGCCGATGCCGGGGACGACGTAGCGGTCGCCGCGATGGGCCTGGAAGTCGGCCACCAGCGTCCGCCAGCGCTCCAGCCGGAACGTCTCCGGGTTGGCGGAGTAGATCATGGGCGAGATGGCGTCGATGATGCCGGCCTGCGTCCAGCCCTGCGAGTCCTGGTAGAAGTCGTGGAAGCCCTGACTATAGCCCCAGCCCCAGCGGTCGATGTAGGTGTGCCAGACGGCGGCCGACAGCCACACCTCCCGCCCGCTGGGCACGATGACATCGTTGTACACCTCGCGCACCAGCCCATCAATCTGCTGCCGCTGCCAGTTCTCATACGCCCCGGCCGCGCCGCTGAAGCACGGCCCGCCGTAGGCGTCCTCACTGACCGGGTCGCACGACGTGGTGCGGGCGGCGTAGCGCACGCGGTCGAGGTGGATGCCGTCCACGTCGTAGCGGTTGACCAGGTCGGCCACGACGGCCTTGAAATGGGCGCGGAAAACGTCCGAGGCGGGCGAGGCCATCTGGTATTCGCCGCAGGAGATAGCATCGAGCGCCGTCCACTGGGCGGCGTTGAGCTTGCCGTCGGTCGCGCCGTGGGCGTCCTGCAGGCGGTAGTAGAGCGGCAGCGGCGTGACCCGCAACGGCGGCGGGCAGGAGTTGTCGGCCAGCCGGTCACCAACGGGGTAGACGTTAACGTAGGCGTGCAGTTGCAGCCCCCGCTCGTGGGCGCGCTGGACAAAGTAGGCCAGCGGATCCCAGTAAGGCGACGGCGGCTGCCCCAGCGTGCCGCCGCTGACCCGTTGCGCCCACGGCTCGATGCCGGAGGCGTAGTAGGCGTCGGCCGTGCCCCGCACCTGGAAGAAGACGACGTTGAAGCCGGCGGCGGCGATGTTGTTGACGATGGCATCGATGCGCGCCGGGTCGGCCGGCTGGTTGAAGCGCGTCCAGTCAAAGCGCGTCACCCACACGCCGCGCACCTCGACCATGCCCGGCGGCGGCGTGGGCGTGGGCGTGGGTGAGGGCGTCGGCGTGGGCGTCTGGCCCAGGACAATGACCGGAACCAGCGCACGGTTGGCCCCCTGAGCCAAAACGACCAGAGCCACCGCCGCCAGGGCCAGCAGGACGGCCGGCAGGGCCAGGGCGTGCCGCCTTTGTTTGCTCATGGGCGCTATTGTGCCACAAGCGGCCGATTAAGAATAGGAACCACAGATTACGCAGATTACACAGATTCAGAAAGAAAATCTGTGTAATCTGCGTAATCTGTGGTTCCTTCTTCCGCGTCATCCGCGTTCTATTGCCCCAACGTCCAGCGCTCTCTATACTCAAGTCAATCCCATCAGGAGAGGAACACGATATGGCAAAACTGTACGACATCAGCCGCGCGATGCACGCCGAGATGGCCGTCTGGCCGGGCGACCCGGGCTTTGAGTTGCAGCGCACCGGCAAGATTGCCGACGGCAGCGCGGTCAACGTCAGCGCCCTGAACATGGGCGCCCACACCGGCACCCACGTTGACGCCCCCTACCACTTCGAGGATGACGCCCTCACCCTGGACAAGGTCGATCTGTCGGTCTATTGGGGGCCGGCGCAGGTCGTCACCGTCACCAAGACGTCCGGCCCGCTGACGCCCGACGACTTCGCCGGCTACGACCTCGGCCGCGCCCCGCGCCTGCTCATCCACTCGCCCAACAGCGAAGCCGATCCCAACGTCTTCCCGCAGGGCTTCGTCCACCCCAGCCCGGAACTGGCCGACCATTTAGGCCGGCACGGCGTCATCCTCTACGGGGCCGACGCGCCGTCGATGGACCCGCAGGACAGCAAAGACCTGGCCGGCCACCACGCTCTGCAACGCAACAACATCCTCATCCTGGAGGGGTTGGACCTGAGCGGCGTGCCCGATGGCGTCTACGAGCTGGCCGCCTTCCCGCTGAAGCTCATCGACGGCGACGGCAGCCCGGTGCGTGCCGTGCTACGGACGTTGGAGTAGGGCGTTGGCCGACTGGCCCGCGACGCTGGACGGGGCGCGCGCCCTGGACGCGGCCGACCCGCTGAGCGCCTTCCGCGAGCGCTTCGTCATCGCCGACCCGGCGCTGATCTACCTCGACGGCAACTCGCTCGGTCGCCTGCCGCGGGCCACGGCCGGGCGGCTGGCGACGGTTGTAGAAGAGGAGTGGGGCGAGCGACTGGTGCGCGGCTGGGGCGAGGGCTGGTTCGAAGCTCCGCAGCGTATCGGCGGCAAGCTGGCCGGACTGCTGGGCGCGACGGCCGATGAAGTAGTGCTGGCCGATTCGACCTCGGTCAATCTGTTTAAGCTGGCTCTGGCCGCCCTGCTGGCCCGGCCCGAGCGGCGCGTTGTCGTCACCGACGACCTCAACTTCCCGTCCGATCTCTACGTGCTGGAGAGCGCGGCGCGGCTGGCCGGCGGTGCCGTGCGCGTCGTGCCCTCGGCCGACGGCATCCACGGTCCGGTCGAGGCGCTGGCGGCGGCGCTGGATGGCGACACAGCGCTGCTCAGCCTGTCCCACACCGTCTTCAAGAGCGGCTACACCTACGACATGGCCGCCCTGACCGCCGCCGCCCACCGCGCCGGGGCGCCGGCGTTGTGGGATCTGAGCCACTCGGCCGGGGCGGTGGCGGTAGACCTGAACGGCGCGGCGGCCGACCTGGCCGTGGGCTGCACCTACAAGTACCTCAACGGCGGCCCCGGCGCGCCGGCCTTCCTCTACGTCCGGCGCGACTTGCAAGCGGCGCTGGCCAACCCCATCAGCGGCTGGATCGGCCGGCGCGACCCGTTCGACTTCGCCCTCGACTACGCCCCCGCGCCGGGCATCGGCCGCTTCCTGACCGGCACGCCGCCCATCCTGTCGCTGTCGGCCGTCGAGCCGGGCGTCGAGATGCTGCTGGAGGCAGGCATGGAACGACTACGCGAACGCTCGCTGCGCCTCAGCGAGTACCTCATCGCCCGCTGGCAGGCGCGGCTGGAACCGCTCGGCTTCCGGCTCAACTCGCCGCGCGACCCGGCGCGGCGCGGCTCCCACGTCTCGCTGGGCCACGCCGACGGGCTGCGCGTCAACCTGGCCCTGATTCACGACCAGCAGGTCTTGCCCGACTTCCGCCGCCCGGATAACATCCGCCTGGGGATCGCCCCGCTCTATAACACGTTCGCCGACATCCACACCGCCGTCGAACGCCTGCGTGCCGTCGTCGTGGAGCGCCTCTACGAACGCTACGACGCCACTGGCCTACTTGTGACCTGATTAAGAAGAAACCACAGATTACACAGATTACACAGATTAGGTCTCTGAATCTGTGAAATCTGTGAAATCTGTGGTTCCCGACTCTGGGAGTCACCATGAAACCGCTGCAACGCTTCGAGACCAACGCCGGGCGCGTGATCTACTCCTTCCCGGTGCGGTCGTTCCCCACCTTGACCAACAACATCTACGTCATCGACGACGGCCAGCAGTACGTGCTGATCGACACCGGCTCGGGCATGGAGCGGCCCAACGCCGACCTGCTGGCCGGCTTCACGGCCATCGGCGAGCACCTCGGCCGCCCCTTCTCCCCGGCCGACCTGGGCACGATCCTCATCACCCACGGCCACATCGACCACTTCGGCGGCCTGCCCTTCCTGCGCCAGTACACCAACGCCCCCATCGGCGTCCACATCCTCGACCGGCGCGTGCTTTCGAACCATGAGGAGCGCATGGTCTTCGCCTATCGCCGGCTGGAGACGTACCTGGAAGGCGCGGGCGTCTCGGCCGAGGAGCGGGAGGTGCTGATGAGCGTCTACCTCTTCTCCAAGACCTACTACCGCTCCACGCCGGTGCAATTCCTGCTGGAAGAGGGGCGGCCGACGGTCGGCGGCTTCGGCGTCTTCCACGTGCCCGGCCACTGCCCCGGCCAGGTCTGCCTGCAAGTGGACGACGTACTGCTGACGGCCGACCACGTTCTGTCGCGCATCACCCCCCACCAGGCCCCGGAGAGCATCACCCTGAACATGGGGCTGGGCCACTACCTGGAGGCGTTGGGCAAGGTCGAGACGCTGCCGGGCGTGCGGCTGGGGCTGGGCGGCCACGAGGAGCCGATTGACGACATCCCGGCCCGTGTCGCCGCCATCCGTGCCGCCCACGCCGAGCGGCTGGGCAAGATTAGCGACATCTGCCGCACGCCCAAGTCCATCGCCGAGATCAGCCGCGAGCTGTTCGGCCGCGTCGACAGCTACCACGTCCTGCTGGCGCTGGAAGAGACGGGCGCCCACGTCGAGTACCTCCACCAGCGCGGCGAACTGATGGCCGCCAATCTGGAGGAGATTGAGGCGACGAGCCGGCCGGTGGTGCGCTATGTCTGTGGATGAGTTGGGGGGCAGGGGCTGGACTCACGTCCAGCCCCTGCCCCCCCTTTCATCACTCTTACTCCCCTGGTGGGACAAATCCCGCGCCGACCTCCCCTGGCGACGGACAACTGATCCCTACGCCATCTGGATCGCCGAGGTGATGCTCCAGCAGACGCAGATCGCCGCGGTCATCCCCTACTACGAGCGCTGGCTGGCCCGCTTCCCGACGGTGGAGGCGCTGGCCGGCGCGCCGCTGGACGACGTGCTGAAAGTCTGGGAGGGGCTGGGCTACTACAGCCGGGCGCGCAATCTCCACACCGCGGCGCGGCGCATTGTGGCCGGCCACGGCGGCCGGCTGCCCGACACACTGGACGAACTACTAAAGCTGCCCGGCGTCGGCCGCTACACCGCCGGGGCCGTGGCCTCCATCGCCTTCGGCGTGCGCGCGCCGGTGCTCGACGGCAACGTCATCCGCGTCCTGAGCCGGGTGTTCGACGTGGCCGAGGACGTGACCCAGACGGCCACGCGCCATCGGCTGTGGCAGTTGGCCGACGACCTCGTTCCGGCGGCGCGGCCGGGCGACTTCAACCAGGCGCTGATGGAGTTAGGTCAACTCATCTGCGTGCCCCAGGCCCCGCGCTGCCTCATCTGCCCGCTGGCCGCCGTCTGCCTGGCCCGGCAGCGAGGGACGCAACTGGAGCGGCCGGTGCGTCCCGCGCGGAAACGGACACCCCATTTCGACGTAGTGGCCGGGGTCATCTGGCGCGGTGGCGGGCCGTCGGCCGAGGGGCAGTTTCTCATCGCCCAACGGCCGCACGCCGGGCTGCTGGGCGGGCTGTGGGAGTTTCCGGGCGGCAAGCTGGAGCCGGGCGAGACGCACGCCGACGCGCTGCGGCGGGAGATCGGCGAGGAGTTGGCGATGGAGATAGCGCCGGGCGACTTCCTGGTGGAAGTGGCCCACGCCTACACCCACTTTCGCATCACCCTCCACGCTCTGCACGCCGCCTACGTGGCCGGCGAGCCGCAGCACCTCGGCGTGGCCGACCACGCCTGGGTGACGCTGGACGAGGTGGAGCGGTATGCGTTTGCGGTGACGGATCGGAAGATTATTGCGGCGTTGCGGCTACTTTCCCAGGCCAATTCAGGCGTCAAAGCCGAATAGGGATTGACGATAGCGGTCCCGCTGTTCGGACGAGAGAAGCTCGAACAGGGCCATACGCACCGATGGCAGATTCTCTTGCCACAGCCACGACGGGCGAAGACGGAAACCGGGCAACACGGCCGATTCCACCCACTTGTCATCATCTGTGCCGACTAAAGCATACTGTCCCTCTTCGTCAAGCCGATAGAAATCAGCGCGGTTGCGACCCGGGCGCGAGTCAATCACCCAGTACTCCGGCACGCCCGCGTCCTGGTACTCGCGATACTTCTCCTGGCGGTCACGCCGGACACTATCTCCGGACACGATCTCCACGACCAGATCGGCCGGGCCGTCCAGTCGTTCTCGACTCAGACGGTCGAGATTCTCACGCCTGATTACCAGAATGTCGGGTTGTCGCGCCGATTTCTGCGCCGGTAAGCGCATCTCGAATGGGGCAATGAACACAACTCCCAGCCCCTCGAACTCTATGTACTCGGCCAGCAGACGATTGAGGAAGTTCAACAGGGTTTGATGAATGTCAAAGGGCGGCATGTGAACGATAACCTCTCCGTCTACCCACTCAGCGTGGATGTCTTCGTCGGCCCAGGCATAGTACTCCTCATAGCTCATTGGCAAACGAGGCGGGGCGTGCCCGGTCACTATTTGAATATCACTGGTTGTCATCGAAAACTCCTGCCGCCAATCCTCGGGCGATCATCGTTCGCTGACAGTATACCATAGCCAAGAAGCGCGATTCGGGAGAATCGCCGCGATTCTCCCATCGCGCTACGCGACTAATCCACCTGTTTTCGTCGTTGCACCAGAATGGTCATCAACCCCCAGAAGAGGGCCATGCCCAGCAGGGCCAGCCAGGTGACCATCAGGTGGCGCTCGCTATTAATGTAGTCGAGGCTCAGCTTGTCGCCCAGCGGGGCCGGCACGCAGTCGATGCGCGTCGTCGGCTCGGTCGTGCCCAGTTGGGCGTTGGCCGGCATCCAGGTGGCCGAGCAGGCCACGCTCTTGTCCTCATCCAGCCCCGGCAGGTCGGCCGAGGAGCCGAGAGCATCCATCGTCCAGTGGGAGATGACCAGCTTCGAGGCGATGTCGGCCCCGGCGCTGTCGCCCAGCGGGAAGAGCGCGCCGGAGAGGATGATCTGCACGAACAACTGGACGAGGATGATGTAGAGCACCACGTCGGGCGAGGGCACAATGGCCGAGATGAACAGGCCGAACATGATGCTGGCGAAGACGGCCAGCAGCAGCGTGGCGAATAGCTCAAAGCCGCCCGACGGGAAGATGTCGAAGATGGGGTCGAAGCCCATGTCCACCTTCAGCCCCAGGATGAGCAGCACGCTGGCCACCTGGATGATGGCGAACAGCCCCAGCACCAGCGCCTTGGCGATGACGTAGGACCAGACGCGCAAGTTCACCGCCCGCTCGCGGCGGAAGATGGCCCGCTCCTTGACGATCTCATACGACGCGCCGAACGTGCCCGCCTGAGTCAGGGCCAGGCCAAACATAACGATGAGCTGCTGCGCCGTGGAGGCGGGCAGGTAGTCCTCGCTGATGTCGTTGACGCGATCCTCGGTCAGTTCGCCGTCGGCTTCCAGTTGGGCGATCTGATCTTCGATGTCGCGCGTCAGGTCAGCGGCGATCTCGTCGCGCGTCTGCGGCCGGCCGACGATGTCGTACTGGCCGCTGACCATCATGAACAACAAGGCGATGATGGGCATCATCAGCAGCAGGATGAACAAAGTGCGCTTGTCGTTGCGGATGAGATCGATCTGGCGGCGGGCCAGGATGGGAATCTGGCGCAAGCCGGAGTCGTGGCCGCGCGGCGGCCGCCGGTCGCCCGACGACACCGCGCCATAGGCCCCCAGCATAAGTTGCTGCTGGCGGGCGGCAACGTAATTCTGGAACTGCGGCGACTGGCGGTAGTGCTCGGCCCACAGCACGCCCGACTCCAGCCGCGCGCCGTGGCCGTCCTTGGCCTTGGGCGCGCTGGCCAGCCGGGCCTGCACCGCCGGGTAGACGCCCTGCAAGTTGTCCGGCGCGGGCTTGCCCTCGGCCGGGTTCACCTCCTGGGTCAGCTTCAGGTAGATGTCGGCGAAGTCCTGGGCCTGGAAGTACTGGATCGCCTCGCCGGGCGGGCCGTAGTAGGACAGATAGCCCTGGCTCAGGAAGGCGACGTGGTCGCACTGCTCAATGTTGGCCGTGGCGTGGGTGACCAGGACGACCGTCTTGCCCCGGTCGGCCAGCCGGTTCAGGTCGTACATCATCTTCTTCTCCAGCCCGGGGTCGAGGCCGGAGGTTGGCTCATCGAGAAAGAGCAGGTCGGGCTGGGCCAGTAGCTCGACGGCGATGCTGACCCGCTTGCGCTGGCCGCCGCTGAGGACGCGCACCGGCTTGTGGACGTGGGCGCCCATGTCCACCATTTCCAGGACCTCGCGGGTGCGTGTCTCGATTTCGACCTTGCCGGCGTCGGGCAGGCGCAGCTTGGCAGCGTAGTAGAGCGCCTTGCCGACGGTTAGCTCGCGGTGGATGATGTCGTCCTGGGGCACGTAGCCCATGATCATCCGGTAGGCGTCGAGGTTGGGGTAGAGCTGCTCGCCGTCGATGAGCATCTGCCCCTGCGTGGCCGGGTTGAAGCCGTTCATGGCCCGCAGCAGGGTGCTCTTGCCCGCGCCGCTGCCGCCGACCAGCGACACGAACTCGCCGGCCAGCACGGCCAGCGACACGTCGGTCAGGATCATGCGCCCGCCGCCCACTTGCTTGCCCAGATTGATCGTGTCGAGGCGGTGGCCGCGGCTCATCGAGGTCGTCAGCGCCCTGGCCTCCAGGTCGTAGACCAGCTTATAGGGGCCGATCTGCACCACCGCCCCCTTGGCCAGGGGCATCCAGGCCACGACGCGCTGGCCGTCGACGAACGTGCCGTTGGCGCTGCCCAGGTCGCGGATGACGAAGCTGCCGTCCGGCTGGCGGCGTATTTCGGCGTGACGGCGCGAGACGGAAGGGTGATCGAGGTGGACTTCGCAGGCCGCGTCGCGGCCGATGACCGCCTGCTGCAACTGGGCCAACTGCTGCATCCCCAGCGGCCGGGTCTGCACGCCGCCGCCGGCCGGCCCCTTCAGCGCCAGGCTGAGCGAGTTGCCGGTCAGGTCGCCGATGCGCAGCACGTCGCCGGCGTAGACCGTCCGCGGCGCGTTGGCCGGCATCTGCAGGCCGTTGTGGAGCGTGCCGTTGGTGCTGCCCAGATCGGTGACTTTCAACTCGCCCGCCTGCCCGTCGCTCTCCAGCCGCAAGTGGTGGCCGGAGACGGTCGGGAAGTTGACGACGATGTCGTTATCGGGCGCGCGCCCCAGGCGCATGACCGGCCTGTCCAGCGGGCGCTCGTCCTTCTGGCCGCCGGGCCAATTGATGACCAGCACCGGCCGCTCCGACTTGGGCATGATCAGCGTGCCCACGCCCATCACCCCCGACGCCACCCCGCCGCGCAGCGCGTGGCCGCACACCGGGCAGAACTGGGCGTTGGGCTGGATGGGCGTGCCGCAGTTGGGGCACGCGCCGGGCAGCGGCCCGCCGCCAAAGCCACTAACGGGCGGCCGCCCACCCCCCGCCGCGCCGGCGGGCAGGGGCGATGAGAGTTGTGTAGCTCTGGGGTCGGCCGGCAGCGGATGGCCGCAATTGCGGCAGAACTTCTTGCCGGATTGGTTTTCGGTCTGGCAGTTGGGGCAGGTGATCATGAACGTTTCCTTTTCACTCTTCAAACCACACGCGCCGCCACGTGGCCGTCTCGCCGATGAGGACGAAGAGCGAGCCGTCGGGCGCGGCCAGGATCATGCCATTCACGAAGTCCTGCGCCTGGCCGCCGGCGTCGCCGATCTCGGCCGCCGTGGCCGCGCCCAACCCCCGGCGCACAGCCGGCTGGTCGCACCAGACGCGGCCGAAGCCGCGCACCGGCGTGGGCGGGTTGGTCGGCTCGCCGCAAGTGAACGCCGCGTCCCCCTCGCGCCACAGGTCATCGTACTGCGCCCAGCGGCCGTCGTTGTAGAGAACGTAGATAACGGCGTTGTCCTCGCGCCAGAGCATCTGGCCGCCCGCGAAGGGGGCGTAGGCGGTAGCCAGAGGGTCACGGCCGGCGGTGAGGGGGCAGCCGAGTTCGATGTCGAGGTAGGCGGGTTGGAGGGCGGGCAGGAGGGGCAGGGCGCAGGGGGTGGGTTGGGGCGTGGCGGTTGCCGTCGGCGCCGGCAGGCGCGTCTTGGTGGGCGCGGCGGTGGCAGGCGCGGCGGCTGTTGCTGGGGCGGTCGTTGGAGCCAGGGCTACAGCCGTCGGCGCGCGCGTTGGTGTTTCCGAAGGGTCGGCTCCGTTGCAGCCAGCCGCCAGAAGCAGCACGCCGAGCAACGCCGGAAGATAGCCGCCCACCTGACGGCCCCTTCTCTCTGGCGAGTTATTCCGTCTGCTGCGGCGCGGAAGGGAAATCACAGCCCTCCTACAAATTCCGCGAATTGGCGCCGCGGTGGGCGCCAACGGCTAACCACGAGCAAACCGTTCATTATATCCCACATTCCCTCACTGCCTGGTTTCCGCCACAATCGTCCCATCACTGTTGACCAGTTGCCACACAGCCGCGCCGCCGCTGCCGGCCGGGCGGCTCCACGTGGCGCGGAACACCTGCCCCGGCACAATCGTCAGCGGCCACTCGCCGGCAACCTGTTCCCCGACGAGCAACTGCGCCCGCCCACTAAAGGCCGCCGGCACGGCCACCGTGCCCTCGACCACCCCGCCCGCCTCCGCCAGCCGCAGCGCCGCCACCCGGTTGGCGGTGCTCAATCCGCCCAGGCCGCTCACCGGGTACCACTGCTCCGTCCACGAGAACGTCTCGCCCGGCCCCAGCGTGGCGTCGGCCCAGAAGCTGTTCGTCGCCCCGCTCCATAGCTCGACGTAGCTGCTGCCGTCGTCGGTCCACAGCGACGGCGGCAGCGTGGCCGGGCCGAAGATCTTCGTGCCCGCCGGCCAGCCGGGGTTGAAGACGCGCACAACGCCCTGATCGGCCGCCAGGTCATAGACGCCGGTGAAGCCGTGGGCCACGTTGGGCGCAAAGAAGCCCAGATAGCCCGTCCAGTTGCCGTAGAGGCTCATGTCGCGGCCGTTGTGGCTGGGCCAGCCCATCGTCGCGCCGGAGCCGGGCGCGCCGCCGTCGCCGGTGGAGTGGACGACGACCTCCGCCGCCGGGATGATGAATCGCGTCTGGCCTGACATGGTATTGCCGCTCAGGGCCAGCATCGCGTTCAGCCACAACTGGTAGGGATGAGGCTCGGCTGTGCCGTTGCGCGCATAGGGCTGCATGGTGATCCAGGTGTGCCCGGCGTCGAGCGAGATGGTCGCTCCAACCTCCATACCCGTGCGGCTGTCCACGTCGCTGACCGTCACCGATAGGCCGTAGGGGGTTGTGCCCGTCGTCGCCGTCCACGGCCGGTACTCGTTCAGCCCATGCTCGCTGGCCGGGAAGGCCCACTCGATGCCGCCCGCCGCCAGCCACCAGCCGCGATAGCCCCAGCCGGTCGGCTTGACCACCGGGTTCTCGTAGAGCAGGTTCTCGCCCGTGGCCTTGTCCACCCAGCGGTAGACGCGCCCGCCCAACTCCGGCAGGATGGTCACGGCGACAAAGCCGTTTTGCAGCACGATGGCCCGGTAGGTGCGCGGCGTGGGCGGGCCGACGAGCGCCGGATCGAGGCGCGGGTAGGGGTAGACGGCGTCGTCGGGCGCGGTGGGCAGGAAGGCGGCCTCGTAGTCGTAGGTCGGGATGGTGATCGTCGTCTCGCTAAGCCACGGCTCGGCCGCGGCCAGAGGCGCGGGGGAGAGTGAAGAGGTGGCGGGAGCGGGTGGCGAGGGGCGAGTGGCGGGTGGCGGGTTGGCTGTAGCAGTGACAGTTGAGGTGGTGTTGTCAGACGTTGTAGTGGCTTGCGTGGGTGTAGTGTCGATAGCCAATGTCGGGATGTCTGTTACCGTCGTTGGTACGGCGACGACGGTTGGTCGCGGGCTGGGGGGCGCGGCTGATGTGGGCGTCGGCGGCACGCTCGCACCGGTAGGCGTCGGCTCTATGAAAGCCGGGTTCGTCGGCGTAGCCATCCCTGCCCCCCGCGCTGCCCGCCGTAGGCGACGAAGTCGGCATTGGCGTCAGCGAGGCCACGACTGTGACTATCACCGTCACCGGTACGATGGCTACGGCCGGTGGCTCAGCGTTAGCTCCGGCGCAGGCGTTCAGCGTCGCCAGAGCCACCAACAGGAGCGCCGCGAGCCGCCTAGCGCCACGTGCCATTGTCGCTGTCAAGCACGTAGGTCTGGCCGTTGGGGGCCAGAACGATCGAGCCGCGCTCGAAATCCTGTGTCGCCCCGGCCGCGCCCCACTCAGCGTCGCGGGCGTTGCCCAGGCCGTTGCTCACCGAATTGTGGTCGCACCAGATGCGGCCGAAGCCCCGCTTGGGCGTCGGCGGGCTTTCCTGCGTGCCGCAACTGAACTCGGCGTCACCTTCGCGCCAGACGTCGTCAAAGCGCGCCCAGCCGCCGGAGTTGTAAAGGACGTAGATGTCATCGTTGTCTTCACGCCAGAACATGACACCGCCGTCAAAGGTCTGCATGGCCATCCACACGCTGCCGTTGCCGCCGTTGTTCGGGCAGCCCAGCCGGTCGCGGCTGTACTCGTTGGCGAACTGGCTCAGCGGCGCGCGCGAACAGACCACCGGCGCGGCCGCGGCCGTCGCCGCCCGCGCCTCCTCCACCGCGCGCGTCATCTGCGCGGCCACCTGCTGCGCCGCGACCGTGGCCGCGGCGACCGTGCTGACGTTGGCCGTGGCGGCAACGGCCGTCGCCGCAATCTCCGTCTCCCGCACGCCGATAGCCACAGCCGTCGCCGCCACCTCCGTCTCGCGCGCGGCCAGGGTTGCCTGGGGCGCGGTGTCGGGTGTGGCCGTTTTAGTCATGACGGTGGCGGGGTCAGGTGTGGCGACGGCGATCTCGACCACGGACGAGTCGGGTGTCGGCGTCACGACCTGGGTAACAAGTGTCGCCACCTCGGTGACGGCGGCGATGCCCGGCTCGCCATTCCCGCCCAACCGGTCGCGCAGCAGCACCCAGCCCAATAACAACAGGGCCAGCAGCAGCAGCCCGCCCACAGCCCACTTCAGCCAACCCGGCGCGCCGCCCGCCTGCGGCTCATCTGTCAGCGGCGGGTCTTCCCGCTTGTAGGGCGGCTCGGGGTCATCCAGCACACGCGCGCCCAACGGCGTGGAGATCGGCGCTCCCAGCGCCCGCGCCAACGCCGGGGCCGAGCCAAAGCGCAAGTCGGGGTCGAGTTGCAGCGCCTGGGCCACGGCCAGCTCTGTCTGTAGGGACACGTCCGGCCGCAACCGGCGCACCGGCGGCAGGCGCATCGGCGTCTGCGTCGGGTCATAGCCGGTCAGCAGTTGGTGGGCGACGACGCCCAGGGTGTAGACGTCGCTGCGGGCGTCGGTCTGGGCGCGGCCGTAATGCTCCGGCGCGGCATAGCCGGCCGTGCCCAGCGGCACCGTGTCCTTCGTCTGGCCGGGCTTGAACAGGCGGGCGATGCCGAAGTCGATCAGCTTCAGCGCGCCGTCGGGCTGCACCATGACGTTGCCCGGCTTCAGATCGCGGAAGATGACCGGCGGGTTCTGCTGGTGCAGGTAGTCGAGGACGACGGCCAGTTGCCCCGTCCAGGCCAGCGCCTGCCGCTCGTCGAAGCCGCGCGGGGCGCGGGCCAGCGCGTCTTCCAGCGTCTCGCCCGGCACGTACTCCATGACCAGGTAGGAGTAATCCCCCTGGCTGAAGTAGTCCATGACGCGGGCGATGCCGACGTGGTTGAGCCGGGCCAGAATTTGCGCCTCGTCGCGAAAGGCGTCGATCGTCCACTGGCGGTCGCCCGGCGCGACCTGCGAGGCGTCCATCTCCTTGACGGCGACGGACATGTTGCCCAGTCGCCTGTCGGCGGCCTCATAGACCAGCCCCATGCCCCCCTGACCCAACCGGCCGCGAATCTCGTAGCGGCCCTGTAGCACTGTGCCCACCCCTAACATAGTTTCTCCTGTCGCCGTCCCCCGGCCCCGGAGGGATGGCCATCCGTTACTTGTCTTCGTCCGATGGCGTCAGCCGCACCGTCTTGCTGCTACTCAGCTTGATCGTCTTGCGCCCTTCGCTGGAGACGCCCTGGCCGCTCTCCAGCCGTTGCGCCTCGGCCAGCGCGTTGCGGGCCAGCTCCGTCTCGCCCTGCTCCAGCAACATCGTGTGCGCGGCGCGCAGCTTGCGCGTGGCGTTGGCGATGTCCTGCCGGGCAGCGTCGTCCAGCGCCTGCGTCTGGAGCTTGAAGGCCGTCACCTTCTCGACGATGTTCATCACCCGGCCGTTGACCTGGCGCGGCAGGACGGGGTCGGTCGTCACCTCGGCCGTCAGATCGACCCGCGCCGTCTGCGCCCCGGCCCGCCCGGCCACCTGATAGGTCACCTCCGCCTGAGCGAAGCGGTACTGGCCGGGGTTGCGCGGCGGAATGAGCAGCTCCACCAGAAAGCCCGCGCCGCTCTCGGCCAGTTCCGGCAGGCCGAACAGCACCGTCCGGCCGCGCACCGCGCCGAAGGTGATGTCCTTGATCAGCGGCGTCACCTGCCACACGCGCCGCGCCTCGACGCCCTGCACCAGCAGCAGCCGGAAGGCCAACTCCTGAGCCACGACTTTCATCTGGGTGAAGACCTGGTCGAAGATCGGCCCCACGTCGTCCGGCTGGCGCACGAGATAGGCGTCGCCCAGTTCGCCGGTGCGCTGGGCCACGTCGAGCAGCAGGTCTTCGTTCCAGTCGGTGCCCAGCCCCAGGCCGATGAGGGGCACGCCGGCCTCGGCCACGCGGTTGGCCTCCTTGCGGCAGTCCTCTTCGCCCGTCGTCTGGCCGTCGGTCAGAACGATCAGCCGGCTGGCGACGCGCGGCGAGAGGTTCTTGGCGATCTCGGCCAGCCCGGCGCGCATGGCCGGGGCCATCGTCGTGCCGCCGCCCGCCTCCAGCCGGCCGACGCGCTCCAGCAGCGCGGCCTTGTTTTCGGCCGTCGTGGCCGAGATGAGCACGTCGGTGTGGGCGTTGAAGACGACGATGGAAACGGTGTCGGCCGGCTCCAGGCGGCCGATCATCGTCCGCACCGCCTCGCGCAACTGCTTGATCTTCGCGCCGCTCATCGAGCCGCTGCGGTCGAGAACGAGGCTGAAGTTGAGCGGCAGGCGCACCGCCGGCCCGCCTTCGCCCGGCCGCGCCTCGAAGTAGGCGTAGAGCAGTTGCGGCTGGGGCATGTGGGGCAGATAGCCCTTGTTGAATATCCCGCTGAACTCCACGTAGTCGGACATGGTGACGTCTCCTGGCCAAACCGGCCGGCGCTACTCCAGAAACACGGCCACGGCGCTGATGTTGTCCTCGCCGCCATTGTCGAAGGCCGTGGCCACCAGCCGGTCGCAGGCCATCTGCGGTGTGGTCGCGCTGGCCAGAATAGCGGCGATCGGCCCGTTGCGCACCATCTCCCACAGCCCATCGGAACACAGCAGAAAGCGGTCGCCGGCCTGGATGTCAAGGCCGAAGGTATCGATCTTCACGTCCTCCCGGTCGCCGAGCGAGCGGTAGACCTCGTTCTTCTGCGGGTGGCTGTAGATCTGCTCCTCGGTGATCTGCCCGGCTTTAAAGAGGCTGAAGACGAGGGAGTGATCCTGAGTGATCTGGCGCAGTTCGCCATTGCGCATGTGGTAGGTACGGCTGTCGCCGACGTTGGCCACGGCCGCCTTGGCGCCGACGATGAGCAGCGCGGTGATGGTTGTGCCGCGGTTGGAGCCGGTCTGCTGCCGCATGGTGCGGATGAGTTGGTTAGCATCGCTCACCAGGCCGCGCAACGTATCTTCAAGAGGTGAGTTGGGCTGCAGCGTCGTCAGCTTGCGCGTCGGCGCGCGCAAATCTTGCAGGATGTGGCCCTCGATGAAGTCGCGGAACGCCTTGCGCACCGAGTCGCGGCTGGCCTTCTCGCCCTCTTGATAGCCGCCCATGCCGTCGGCGACGATGTAGAGGCCCATCGGCTCGGCCGCGCCGCTCTGGTCGAGGCTGTAGTCGAGCTTGGCCACATAGTCCTCGTTGTGGTCGCGCACCAGACCGGCGTGGGTGGCCGTGCCGGAGTTCTGGCGCAGGGCGCGCTGCTGAACGGCCTGCATCCCGGTCAACGTGACCGACTCCGATGCCGCTGCCGGTGAGTGAATGATGGTCGGCGCTTCGGAGATGTCGGCGCGCGGTTCGGCGCGGGGCACGGTCGGCGCTTCGTCGCCCGGCGGCAACGACGGTCGGGCCGGCATGGTGGATAGTTGGGGCGTGCCGGTGGCCAGGTCAGCGCCACAGCGTGAACAGAACTTAGCCCCCACGCGCGCGGGCAGGCCGCAAACCGGGCAGGTAACGTTTTGTTGGTTCATGGGCACATCTCCCAACCTGGCCGCCCCACGGCGGTCGTTCTACGGTATGACCGACTCAAGCCACCGGCCGATTGCATAAGCGCTCAGGCTGCCGACGGCGACGGCCGCGCCGATCAGCACCACGTCTTCGACCACCAGATCGGCCACTACCCACGCTCCCAGGACGCCCAGTCCGCCGGCCAACAGCATGGCGATGGGCGTATAGAGGCGGTAGCGAGACCACAGAAAGAACAGTTCAATGGGCACAATGAGCGATACCATCACCGTCCAACTCAACTCATTGGCCTGACCGACGACCATATTGTAGAGCGGAATGCTCAACCATGTAAGGGCGATGACCCCGATTTGCCGCACCAGATAGCCGGCCAACATGCTGAGCGCGAACCAGATCAGCGGAAACAGATCGCCGAACAGGCCCGACTCGTGCAGCAGGACGTTGACGCCGCCCAGGACGACGACCACCAGGGCGTAGAACCAGCCGCTGTCGCGCCAACCGGCCGGCGCGGCGGGGCGGCGCGTCGCCGGGGGGCGCGGCGTTGGCGACGGGGCACGCTGGGCCGGCGGGCGCGCCGGTTGGGGCGCGGGGCGCGCGGGCGGCCGGGCCACCGGCGACGCCGCCGGCCGCCGCGCCGGCGAGGCTCCGGCGGCATGATGGCCGGCCGCCGGTCGCGCCTCGACTGCCACCGGCCCGGCCGCGGCCTGGGTCAGCGCCCGCCGCATGTCGCGCGCCGACGGCCAGCGTTCGTCGGCGTTGGTGGCCACCGCCCGCGCCACAACGGCCTCCAGTTCGGCCGGTACAGCCGGGTTCAATCGTCGCGCCGGTGGGAATTTGAACGGCTCGTCGGCCGGGTCGCGGGCGGTCAACAGGAAGTGGAGCGTCGCCCCCAGGGCGTAGAGGTCGCTGCGGGCGTCGGTCTGCCCCTTGCCATACTGCTCCGGCGCGGCGTAGCCCGGCGTGCCCAGAGTGGTCGTGTCGCGGCTCTTGCCGGGAGTGAACAGCCGGGCGATGCCGAAATCGATCAGCTTCACCGTGCCCTCGCGGTCGATCATGATATTGGCCGGCTTCAGGTCGCGGAAGATGATCGGCGGCTGCTGGCGGTGCAAATAGTCGAGCACCAGGCACAGGTCAACGCCCAACCCCAGCACGGTAGCCGGCGGCAGCGGCCGGCCCACGCCGGTGACAAGCTCCTCCAACGTCTGCCCGTCCACGAACTCCATGACCAAATACTGCTTGCCGTCGGCCTCGAAGGAGTCGGTGACTTTGGGCAGATTGGGATGGGCAAGCGCGGCCAGGAAGAGCGCTTCGCGGCCGAATGCCTGGCGCGCTTCAACCCGCTCGACGTCGGTCAGAGCGGCGTCGCTCATCTCCTTGATGGCCCACTGCTTGCCGAGCAGCCGCAAATCTTCGGCCTGATAGACCGCGCCCATGCCCCCCTGGCCGACGCGGCGCAGGATGCGATAGCGCCCGGCCAACAGCGATTGCGGCGTAAGCTGGCCCGTCTGACCCGGCGCGGGGACGGCCGCCCCGCCAAGCGAAGTGCTGCACTTGTTGCAGAACTGCGCGTCGGGCGGGTTCGTCCGGCCGCAGTTGGGGCAGCGGCGGCCGGACACCAGGCGGTGCGAACAGCGGCGACAGAAGAGCGCCGTGTCCTTGTTGTCCGCGCCGCAGGCCGAACACGTCTTCATCGGTCGCTGCCCCCACACGCGCCGTCGGCGCAGGCCGCCGCGTAATACCTCAGCACAGCCAGCGTGCCGGCCAAATTGCGATCCCATTCGATCCCGCTATGGTCGGTCAACTCGATGGCGATGGACGGGATGTCTTCGGTCGTCAGCCAGTCGCTGGCGTCGCCGTTGATCTCGTAGCCCAGAGGCAGTTGCAGCGGGTAGCCGGCGGCCGTGGCGTAGACCTCGGCCAGCGCCCGCGATGGCGCGTGGCCGTCCGGCGCGCACGTGCCGGCCAGCACCGTGCCGGCGGCGCTGTGCCAGAAGACGACGGCCGTCATCGGCTGCTCCAGGAAGAAGTCGCGCAGAGTGACCGTCTCCGGCTCGGAGAAGACCGCCCGGCCGGCGTTGACGACCTGATCGCGCCAGATGCCCGTCGGCTGCCAGTTGCAGTCCCAGTTGCGATTGAGGTCAACGTCGCGGCCGTTGAAGCGGCCGGTGAAGGTGTCGCTGATGACGCCGGCCGGGGTGGGGATGGGGCCGGTCTGCCAGCCGGGGGCCACCCGCGCCAACCCGTCGGGGTTGGCTACGGGGATGATGTGGAGCGTGATTTCGTCGGGCACGGCCGCCGGGTTGCCCTCGAAGTAGTCGATAATGGCGTAGGCCAGATTGGCCGTGTTCCACTCGTAGCCGCCGTGGATGGCCCCGACGAAGGCCACGTGGGCCGGGCCGTCGCCAAAGGTGTAGTGCTCGATGGGCCGGCCGCCGTAGGAAACGCCCAGGGTGGCCACGGCGGCGGGGGTGGATGAGGAGGGCGCGGTCGTGGCCGCGGCGGTTGTTGACGAAGCGGAGGTGGCGTCAGCCGTCGCGCCGGCGGGAGACGGGGCGGAGGCAGAGGCCGCCGGGGACGGCGATGGTTCGGCGGCGTCGCCGGCCGGTGGCAGGCGCAGCACCGTGCCCACGTCGATCAGGTCGGGGTTGGCCAGGTTGTTGAGGGCCACCAGTTCCTCGACCGTCACGCCGAAGGTGGCGGCGATGGCTCCCAGGGTATCGCCGGATTGGACGACGTATTCGCTGGGGAGCGGGGTGAAAGTGGCGGGTGGCGAGGGGCGGGTGGCGGGTGGCGTTGCCGGCTCTCCTGTGGCGGTGGGTGTCGAAGAGACCGCCGGGGAGGGCAGCGGGTCGGGTTCGGTGGTCGCGGCCATAGCGGCCGGTGTGGCTGCGGTCGTCGCGACGGTGATAGGTTCGGTGCCGGCCGGCCGCGCCGCGCCCCAGCGCAGCCAGGCCGCCCCGCCGGCCGCGGCCAGGGTGATGATCAGTAGCGCCCCGGCCAGCCAGGGAAACGCGCGCGAGAGTTGATTGCCATTCATAAGCGTTACCGGCCGGCCAGGGCGATGGTGTCGCGGATGCCGTCGAGATTGCGCGACCAGGCGCTCTCATTGAACTCCGTGTAATCGCGCAGCAGGATGAAGAAGGCCGGGATGTCCTGGGTGATGAGCCAATTGCTGGCGTCGCCGTTGATCGGGTCGGTTATCTGGTAGACGTAGCCGCTGGCCGTGGCGTAGGCGCGGGCCAGCGGTTCGGTGTCGCCGATACTGCCGTCGCACTCGCCCGGCGACACCCAGCCCTCGGTCGAGCGGGCGTCGTAGAAGATAGCCACCGCCGGGCGCACGTCCAGGAAGTACTCCTGCAGGGCGCTCGCCTCCGGCTCCGAGAAGGGGCCGCCGCCGGCGTTGATCGCTCCGCCGCGCCAGGTGGCGTTGGCGCTCCAGTCGCAGTCGAAGTTGCGGTTGACGTCCACACCGTTGGCGTTGATACGACCGGCCAGTTCGCCCGGCGCGAGGTCGCTGTCGGGGTTCACGTTGGGGATGAAGTGCAGCGCCACGCCGGCGGGAATCTCGTCCGGGTTCTGCTGGAAGTGGGCCATCGCCCGCTCGACCACGGTCACGCCCGCCGGGGCGAAGCCGGCGTGGATGCCGCCGACCAGGGTGACGACCCGCGATCCGTCGCCCAGCGTGTAGAGCCGGATGGGCACGCCGCCGGCCGAAAAGCCGATGGTCTCTTCGACCAGCTCCGGCGCAGGCTCCTCGTCGGGCGGCGGAGTTGGGGTGTCGGGGGACGGGGGCGGTGTGTCGGTCGGCGGGGGTTCGGCCGGGTCGATGGGTGACTCGTCTGGCGCGTCGGCCAGCAGCGGGTCTGTGCCCTGGGCCGCTTCCAGCCCGTCGGCCGCGCCGTCGCCGTCGCTGTCCCCGGCCCGCGGGTTCGTTTGATGGGTGTTGATCTCGTCAAAGTCGGTCAACAGGTCGCCGTCGCTGTCGCGGTTGGTCGGGTCGGTGGCGTAGATGAGCACCTCGTCGCCGTCCTTCAGCCCGTCCACGTCTGTGTCAGGACTGCCGGGGTCGGTGGCCAGCGTCGTCTCCTGGTCGTTGCTCAGCCCGTCACCGTCGGCGTCACCGGCCACCGCGGCCGTCAGCGCCGCGGCCGTGGCCGTGGTCTGCGCCGCGGCCAGTTCTTTCCCGGCAATAGCCACGGCCGTCAGCGTCGCCCCGGCCGCTGCTTCGACGGTGGCCTCGCCGGCTGTGGCGTCGCCGTTGTTCTCCGTCGTCGTTGTGTCGCCGCCGTTGTTCCCGCCCAGCAGCGGCCGGAGGACGAAGAAGCCAACAACCAGCAGCGCCACCAACGCCACGGCGGCCACAATCGGCCCCAGCCGGCGCGGCTGGGCCGGCCCCGGCCCGGCTACGGCCACCGGCGACACCAGCGCCCGCGCAAACTCCTGCGCCGCCTGGAAGCGGTTGTTCGGCTCCATCTCCATCGCCCGCAGAATGGCCGCGGCCACCGGCGGCGTCAGTTGCGCCGGCGGCGGCAGCGTCGCCCCCGCCAGCCGGCTGACGCTCTCCACCGGCGTCGCCCCCGTCAGCAGGGCGTACAGCGTCGCCCCCGTGGCGTAGATGTCGGAGCGGGCGTCGGTCGTCCCCAGCCCGTACTGCTCCGGCGGCGAGAAGCCCGGCGTCACCGCCTGCGCCCCGCGCGTCGTCTTGGTGTCGGCGGCGAACTGCTTGGCAATGCCGAAATCGACCAGCACCGCCCGGTTGTCGCTGGTGATCTTGATGTTGGCCGGCTTGATGTCGCGGTGGATGACCGGCTCCGGCCGGCTGTGGAGGTAGGCCAGGGCCGAGGCGATCTGGCTGATGATCGGCACCGCTTCGGCCTCGGTCAGCCGGCCGCGGGCGTCCAGCACCTGCTGCAAGTCCTGCCCGTCGATGAACTCCATCACCAGGTACTGCCCTTGCCCGGCCACGGTGAAGTGGTTGGTGACGCGCGGCAGGTTGGGGTGGTTCAGTTGGGCCAGCAGCAGCGCCTCGCGCTCGAACTGCTCGCGCGACACGGTCGACAGGTCGAGGTTCTCCTTCAGGGCCACGGGCACGCGCAGGTTCAGGTCCCAGGCGCGATAGACCGCGCCCATGCCCCCCTGCCCCAGCAGCGAGACGATGCGGTAGCGATTCTCCAGTACTTGTCCGACCGAAAGCGTCATCGCCCACTCCTTCAGAAGAAACCGCAGATTACGCAGATTACACAGATTTTTAAGAGCCTCACGCCAAGATCGCCGAGAGCGCCAAGAGATTATCTTGGCGTTCTTGGCGTCCTTGGCGATCTTTGCGTGAGGTCTTCTCCTGTTCTGTCCATCTGAGCATCATTTTTTCTTGCCTATAGTAACAGGATGGCATAGCCCAGCGCCAACACGACGACCGTCACCTCCAGGGCCACGGCGGCGGCGCTGACCAGGCGGCCGGTGCTCAACTGGCCGGGCGTCGGCGTAACGGTCACGGCCACGGCGATCTCCTGCTGGCCGACGCGCACCGCCCCCTCGTGGCGGCGCGGCGCGGGCACGATCAGCCGGGCGTGGCCGCTGTAGAGCCACAGCACGAACCACCACAGGGCATCGACGACGAAGCGCACCCGATAGTTGACCGGCTTATCTTCGCGCCCCAGGGCCAGTTGGCCGGTGCGGGCCGTCACCGTCACCTGGCCGCTGCCCGGCGTCACCCGCTCCGGTGCGGCGGCCAGCCAGTCGGCGCGCGGCCGAACGTCCAACGGCGACGTATCCCCGCCGGCGGCCACCGGCAGCGACCCGCTGGGCGTCTCGCCCCGTCGCGCCGTGCCCAGGTCGAGCAACACCGGCGGGTCAAGACGGCCGGTGAGGGGTGTCGCGGCCCGCCCCTCCTGCGCCGGCGCGGCAGGCACGACCCCGCCTGGTGGGGCGGTGGCCGGCGGCGGCGGCGGCATCGGCCGGCCGGTCAGCGCCTTGAACAGCGCCGCGGCATCGGCCGGGCGAGCGTCCGGCCCATGCTGCAAAGCGGCGTTGATCGCCTCGCACGTCCGGCGCGAGAGGTTCAGATGGGCGTACGTTTCCAGCGGCGGGAACTCGAACAGCCGGCGGCTGGTCGGGTTCTCGTGCGTCAGCAGGTGGTGGATCGTCGCCCCCAGGGCGAAGAGATCGGTGCGGGCGTCGCTCTCGGCCTTGCCGAACTGCTCCGGCGCGGCGTAGCCGCGTGTGCCCAGCATGAACGTATCGCTGCGCTTGCCCCCCTTGAAGCGGCGGGCGATGCCGAAATCGATCAGCTTGATTCGCCCGCTGGCCGCGTCAAGCATGATGTTGTCGGGCTTCAGGTCGCGGTAGATGATGGGTGGGTTGCGGGTGTGGAGGTAGGCCAGCACCCGGCACAACTGCGCCCCCCAGTCGACAACGTCCTTCTCCGGCAGCGGCCCGCCGTGGTCGTCGAGCATCTCGCCCAGCGTTCGCCCCTCGATGAGTTCCATAACTAGAAAGTGGCGGTTGTTGAACTCGAAGACGTCGGCCACGCGCGGCAAATTCTCGTGGCGCAGCGTGCGCAGCAACTCCGCTTCCTCGCGGAATTGGGCGACTGTCTTGGCCCGGTCGCCGCGGGCGACGGCCGTCTCGCTCATCTCCTTCATGGCCCAGCGCGTGACGTCGGACAACCGGCCGACCTCGTAGACCGCGCCCATACCGCCGCGGGCGATGAGGCGCAAAATGAGATACTCAGCGCCGTCGCTGCCGCGTAGCTTCTGACCGCTGGGCATCTGGCCGGTGGTGAACTTGTCGGCCACGGCCAGCAGGCGCGAGGTGGGTGTCTTGCCGCAGTGGGGGCAGAAGCGCGCCCCGCCATAGATGGTCGCGCCGCACGACTCGCAGACAATGGGCATGGAGCGGCGGGGCGGCGGCTGGGTGGTGGATGGGATGGGGCCGCCCGACGGCTCGACCTCCGCCGGCCGGCCCTCCGGCAGCGGCAGGTGGCTGTCGTTCGACGGCGGCAAATGCACCGGCCCGGCCAGCGACAGGCCGCAGGCGCGGCAAAAGCGAGCCGTGGCGCGGTTCTCCTGGCCACAGTGGTCACAGATGACCAGCAGCGGCGCGCGACAGGCGCGACAGAAGCGGGCCGTGGCCCGGTTGGCCTGGCCGCAGACGGGGCAGACGAGTTCGTCGGCGGCCTCGGCCACGACGGCCCCGGCATCGGCCGCGGACATGGCGCCGGCGGCGACCGCAACGGGCAGCGGCGCGGAGGCGGTCACTTCCTGGCCGCAGCGGTGGCAGAAGCGCGCGCCCGGCCGCAGCGCCGCGTTGCAGGCAACGCACGCCGGCAGCAGACCACTATCCAGCGGCCGGCCGCAGGAACTGCAAAAGGACGCTCCCGGCCGATTGTCGGCGGAGCAGAAGGGGCAGGTCATGACCTCCTGTCAGAACTACTCCAGCTTACGCGTCAACTGGCGCGTGGCATATTGTAGCTGCTTTGTGGTCGTGGCGTCTAGTTCGGCGCGGTTGTCCAGCGATTCGGCCTGCTGTTGCAAGGCGCGGGCCAGCTTCGTCTCGCCCATGTCCAGCAGGCGGGTGGCGGCGGCGTGCAGGCGGCGGGTGGCCGTGGCCAGGTCGCCGGCGGCGGCCTCCTCCAGGGCGCGTGTTTGCAGGCTGAAGGCCACGACACGCTCGACGTAGCCCATCACCCGCGCGTCGGCGGGCACGTCGGCCGCGGCTCCACTGACGAAGTTGCCCACCAGATCGACCCGCGCCGTCTCGCGCCCCGCGCCAACCGGGTCGCTGCTCAGCAACGCCTGGGCCAGATGGAACTCGCCCGCCGCCCGCGCCGGGACAATCAGCTCCAGCAGGAAGGCCGGCGGCGCGCCCCACTCCAAGTCGCCCAGGGGGATGGAGTAGCTGCCGCCGGCATTCGGCCCCGGATTGACGCGGGCCAGGGCGGGTTTGACGCGGCTGATGCGCCGCAACTCCACGCCCGGCGTCAGGTGCAGCTTCAACTCGGCGCGCCGGAAGCCGACGGCCTGGGCCGCGGCCAGCTCGGCGCGGAAGATGGCCGGCAACTGGCCGGGGTCGGCCACAAAGTGCGCCCGGCCGCCGGTGCGCTCGGCCATGGGGATGAGCAGGTCTTCGTTGAACTCCGTGCCCAGGCCGAGGGTGCTGATGGTGTAGCCGGCTTCGGCGGCCTGGGCCGTCCAGGCCAGGCAGGCGGCGTGGTCGCGGGTGAAGCCGTCGGTCAGCAGGATCATGCGCGCGGCGTACTCCGGCGTGGCCCCGCGCTGAAGCTCCTGGAAGCTGAGGGCCATGCCCGCGCCCATGTAGGTGTCGTCGCCCAGGTTCAGCGCGCCGACGGACTGGATGATGGGCTTCAGCCGCCGCTTCTCCTTGCCGGGGGTCAGCGGCAGCACCGTCTCGGCCCGCGCGGCGAAGGCGACGAGGGAGAGGCGGTCGGTCGGCCGCGCCTGCTCCAGCACGACCTTGAGGGCGTCGGCCACGTAGTCGATCGGCCGCGGGTAGCGCTTCAGCGAGGCGGTGGTGATGTTCTCGAACTGCCACACCGGGATGCCGTCGGCGATGACCTCATGCACCAACCCCTGCCCGGCCAACTCCTCGAACTGGCCCGGCGTCAGCAGCGGGATGCGCATCGAGGCGCTGACGTCGATGACCAGCCCCAGATTGACCGGCGCCGACGCCCCTCGCCCCGGCAGCCGTGGCTCCAGCAGGGCGTAGAGCAGTTGGGGCTGGCCGGTGGCGGGATAGGTGGGGCGGTTGAGGGCGGCGTGGAGGTCGATCATGGGGTTATTCATCAATGAGCAAACGTTCGCATTCGGTTGTTATCTGGGCCAGGTTTGCAGTACAGTTACCCTCTCGCGTTTCACGGTTAATAGTTGACAGTCCACGGTTCCCTGATGACTACGGCCATAGCTCAACTTCTGATTCTCGCCGGTATTCTGCTCGCCGGCTGTGCACCGGTGGCTACAGGTATAGAGGCTATTCTCGCTGACGTTCCCTCGCCCACGGTTATAACCTCACCGCAAGCACCACGCTTGCTCGTAACACCGACCGTTGCTGGGCCGGCAACAAGCCCAACTTCCGAACCGACTCCGCCATTCACTGAATCGCCGCCATCCGAACCCACCTTGGCCCCGCCGGCAACAGCGGCCGAGGTCATGAGCGCCACGCCAACCCCGACCGCTGTTCCGACCACACCGCCGACGACACCGCTGCCCACGCCCACGCCGACGCTGTGGCCGACCGTGACCCGGCAAGTGCTGCCGCCGGAGATTGCCGGTGGGCTGTTGCCCTGCTCGCAACGCGCGGTGCCCGATGAGTTGTTACTCCTTGTCACCCAGCAGTTCGCCCTGCCGGAAAGCTACGCGCCGACCGACCTCGTTCCTCTCGATGACTATTTCGGTGATAGTGTCACAGTTGGCATCGAGAATCAAGTGCGACAGATCATTCTCGCCCCGCTACAGCAGATCATTGACGCCATGCACGCCGCCGGCTTGAAGCCATCCATCCTCTCCGGTTATCGCAGCTACGACGTGCAGTACCTGGCCTGGAAGTGGTGGAACAGCCAGTACCCCGAGCGGGTGGCGATCATGAGCGCGCGGGCCGGCTATAGCGAGCACCAACTGGGCACCACCGTCGACTTCGGCTCGCCCGAAATCGACCACCTCTTCCACGTCGACTTCGCCAACACACAGGAAGGGCTGTGGCTGCGCGACAACGCCCATCTCTACGGCTTCACCATGAGCTACCCGGCCAACTCCTACGCGATCACCGGCTTCAAGTACGAGCCGTGGCACTTCCGCTACGTGGGCATAGAGCTGGCGACTCAGTTGTACGCCTCCGGTCAGATTCTCACCCAATGGCAACTGGAGCATCTACCGCCACCGTGTATTCCTAACGTTATCGTCAGCAGACAGTGCTTAAGCCGACCGGTTCGAGAAAGTAGTCGCCGTCACTCTCTTCCACCAGCCACCCCTCGGCCTGATAGGGCTGGCTGCCGTCGCGCGGCTGGATGGTCTCGCTGCGAATGTAGTACCATAGCTGGCCGTCGTCGCATTCAGGCCCATCTAGAATCTCCATCGTCCGCCCCACGTCGAGGCGGCGCACAACTGGGTTGGCGGTGCTCGGCCCCGAACGCACGTTGAGTTGGAGTTATCCGCGTCGCCACGCCACCAGCGCCGGGGCAGGCGAGCGTGGGCGTGGCGGGCGGCGCGGGCGCGCGCGTTGGGTCACGGGCGGCGGCATAGTCAGGGCGGCGTATCGTCCGGCAAGGGGTCGCCCGGGCCCGGCCCGCGGGTTCGGTTTGATGGGGGTCAAAGTCGGTCAGCAAGTCGCCGTCGCTGTCGCGGTTGGTCGGTCGGTGGCATAGATGAGCACCTCCTCGCCGTCCTTCAGCCCGTCCACGTCGGGTGGGCTGCCGGGTCGGTGGCCAGCGTCGTCTCCTGATCGTTGCTCAGCCCGTCACCGTCGGCGTCACCGGCCACCGCCGAGGCGGCCGGGCCGCGCCGCGGCCAGCTCCCGGCAAGCCGTCAGCGTCGGCCGGGCGGGGGGCCGGCTGTGGCGTCGCCGTTGTTCTCCGTGTCGCCGCCGGTCCCGCCCACAGCGGCCGGAGGACGAAAAGCCAACACCACAGGCCACCACAGCCCCCACGCCGGCTGGGCCGGCCCCGGCCCGGCTACGGCCACCGGCGACACCAGCGCCCGCGCAAACTCCTGCGCCGCCTGAAGCGGTTGTTCGGCTCCATCCCATCGCCCGCAGAATGGCCGCGGCCACCGGCGGCGCCAGCTGCGCCGGCGGCGGCAGCGTCGCCCCGCCAGCCGGCTGACGCTCTCCACCGGCGTCGCCCCCGTCACAGGGCGTACAGCGTCGCCCCGGGCGAGATGTCGGAGCGGGCGTCGGTCGTCCCCAGCCCCCCGGGGGGGGCCCCGGTGGGGGGGGGGCGGCGCGGGGGCGGCCGCGGTGTGGAGGAGGGGGGAGGCGCGGCGCGCCCCCCCCCCGCCCCTCGACGAAATCACAACACCGGGCCCCGCCGCGCGGCGCGCGCGGATTGGGGCCTTGGGCCACAACCCCCCAAAGGGGGCGACACCCACAAAAGACATCGTCACCACGTGTGCGCTCAAAGAGCGTCCCGGGCGCACCCCACGGGCAAACCGCTTGCCCCGCCGTTGCCCCAACCTACTGCCCGGACACGGAAAGGACACAGCCTGACACGGAATGGCGAAGTCTCCAGCGGCGGCCGCCGGGCGGCACTTCTGCCGTGACCCCCCGCCCCCAGCCCGAAGAGCGCCGGCCAGGTAACGCGCGGGAGACTCTCGTCGCGCGGCCGGGAAGGCCTTGTCCCCACGTCAAAGTGCCCCCGGCTCGCCCGCACGGACACGCGCACGGCTGAGCGTACCCCCTGGACCGTGCTACTCCACGCCCCGCCGCGCACGCTCTTGCCGTCTTCGTCCACACGGCTGCTGGGGCCGGTGGGGTTATCCACCGGCGACCGGGCATAGTAGCTCTCGTCGTACCAGTCGGCTGTCCACTCCCAGACGTTGCCGGCCATGTCCTCCGCGCCGACCCAGCTCCGGCCGCCGCCAAACGTCCCCACCGGGGCGGCGAAGACATAGCCGTCGGCAGGTCGTCTGGCCCAACCATGGGGCAGTTGCGGTCACAGGAGTTGACCCGCTGGTCGGAGAACACGTCGCCCCAGGGATAGGTCGTCGCCTGACCCGCGCGCCGCGTACTCCCACTCCGCCTCCGTCGGCAGCCGGCCGCCGGCCCAGACGCAATAGGCGCGGGCATCGTCAAAGGAGACCAGTGTCACCGGATGGTCGTCCTGACCGGCGATGTCGCTGTTGGGGCCGCGCGGATGCCGCCAATTGGCCCCGCGCACGTCCTCGAAAGTGCCGGTCAGGACGGTGTAACCTGTGCCGTCCAACTCATCGGTCGTGACGTAGCCCGTATCGGCCACAAAAGCCGCGTACTGGGCGTTGGTCACTTCGGTAGTGTCCAGCCAGAAAGCATCGAGGCGCACTTCGTGAATCGGCGCTTCGTCGGTGTCGCTGTCCTCATCGTCCGCGCCCATCATGAACGCCCCGGCGGGCGCGAGTACCTGGGTGCTCGTCGCGCCGCCGGGCAGGGTGACGACCCGCCGGTTGACCGGCGTGGCCGTCGCCGCCGGCGGTTCGGTCGCCGCCACGGTCGGCTTGGCCGTCTTGGTCGCGGCCACGGTCGCGGCTTCCAGCGGCAGTTCTGTCGCCGCCACAGTGGTCAAGGTGGCCGGCGCGGTCGTCGTTACTTGGACTGTGGCCGTGGCCTCAACAAAGGCCGCCGTCGTCCCTTCGTCCGTCGCGCCATCGTTCCGGTCGCGTAGGAGCCTGAATGCCCCCACGCCAATGATCACCACCACCGCCAGCCCGACCACGGCCAACACCCACGCCGGCGCGCCGCGCCGCTCGCCCGCCGCCGGCAGAGCCACCGTCCGCCCCACCGCCGGCAATGGCGCGACCGCCCGGCCGGCCAGCGCCGCGCGCAACTCCCCCGCGCCACCCAACCGCTGGCTGCTGGCCAGGGCCATCGCCGCGACCACGGCCGCCTCGGTCGCCGGGTTAACGCCGGGGTTGGCTTGGCGAATGGGCGGCAAGGTCTCGCCCCCAGCGATGAGGGCCACGCTCTCCGGCGGCGGCGCGCCGGTCAGCAGCGTGTAGAGCGTCGCCCCCAGGGCGTATACGTCGCTGCGGGCGTCGGTCTTGCCCATGCCGTACTGCTCCGGCGGGCTGTAGCCGGGCGTCACGGCCCGCGCGCCGCGCGTCGTCGTCAGCGTCGGGTCATAGGCCTTGGAGATGCCGAAGTCGACCAGGACGGCGCGGCCGTCGGCGGCGATGATGATGTTCTGCGGCTTGATGTCACGGTGGATGATGGGCGGCGTGCGCGTGTGGAGGTACTCCAGCGCGTCGCACACCTGGCCGATCCAGCCCAGCGCCTCGGCCTCGCCCAATGGCCCGCCGCGCTCGGCCAGCAGCGCCTCCAGGCTCTGCCCCTCCACGAAGTCCATGACCAGGTACTGCCCCTGATTGGGGAGGAAGAAGTGGTCGCCGACACGGGGCAGGTTGGGGTGGCGCAGGGGGGCCAGCAGGCGCGCCTCCTGCTCGAACTGGCGCTGCGCCTCGGCGCTGGTGTCGAGGTTCTCCTTGACCGCCACGGGCACGCCCAGCGACGTATCCCAGGCGCGATAGACCGCCCCGAAGCCGCCCTGGCCGACGAGCTTGACGATTCGATAGCGATTGACGAGGATGTCGCCGCTGTTGAGTGTCACACAGCCCCCTTTGGCATGGACAGCACGCGCAATGACCGCGAAAGCTGAATGTATGATAGGCTACCTTGCTCCGGGGGACAAGACAATGGCCGCTCACGCCTTCCGCGTTATAATCGACCATTGGTCGAGGCTCCACCTACCAAGCAACCACACGCCCGCCCAAAACCGAATCTGCGTAATCTGCGGTTCTCTTCTCTTCATGGACGCGATCCTGACCCAGGCGCAAGAAGCGCTGCTGAAGCAAACCCGCGACGCCCTCGGCCGCCTGCGCGACGCGCTGGCCGACAGCGCCGCCGACCCGGCCGGCCGCGCCGCTCTGGTCGATTCGATTCGCCAACTGGACGAGCTGTTCCTGCTGGTCATCGCCGGCGAGTTCAACTCCGGCAAGTCGGCTTTCATCAACGCCCTGCTCGGCCAGTCGCTCCAGCCGGAGGGCGTGACGCCGACGACCGACCAGATCTACCTGCTGCGCTACGGCGAGACGGCCCAGCGCCGGCCGGGCGAGGATGGCGTGTGGGTGCAGACCGCGCCGGTGGAGCTGCTGAGCAAGATCACCGTCGTGGACACGCCCGGCACCAACGCCATCATGCGCGAGCACGAGGCGCTGACGGCCGAGTTCATCCCTCGCAGCGACCTCGTTCTCTTCGTCACCTCGGCCGACCGCCCCTTCACCGAGAGCGAGCGCGGCTTCCTGGAACAGATTCGCAACTGGGGCAAGAAGATCGTCCTGGTCATCAACAAGATCGACATCCTGCGGCCGGCCGAGGTCGATCAGGTGGTGGCCTTCGTCACCGGCGCGGCGCAGACGCTCATCGGCGACGTGGCCGCCGTCTTCCCCGTCTCGGCCCGGCTGGCCCAGGCGGCCAAGCGCGGCCAGCCGGAGCAGTGGGGGCCGAGCCGCTTCGAGCCGCTGGAGCGCTACATCCGCGAGACGCTCGACGACGAAGGGCGCTTCCGGCTGAAGCTGCTCAACCCGCTGGGCGTCGGCGGCCGGCTCATCCGCGAGCAACTGGCCCACGTCAACGCCGACCTGAGCACGCTGTCCGGCGACAGCCAACTGCTGGACGACATCCGCGGCCAGATGGTCTACTACGACGACGACATGAAGCGCAACTTCCAGGCGCGCATCGGCGAGATCGACAATCTGCTGCTGTCGATGGAGAAGCGCGGCAACGACTTCCTCGACGACCGGCTGCGCCTGGGCCGCATCCCCGACCTGCTGCGCTCCAAGCAACTGGAGCAGGACTTCCAGGACGAAGTGGTGGCCGACACGCCGCGCCAGATCGAAGACCGCGTCAACGAGCTGGTGGACTGGATGGTGCAGCAGGACTTGCGCCAGTGGACGGCCGTGGCCGACCACCTGGGCAAGCGGCGCGACGCCAACCTGAGCCGCGTCGTCGGCGACACGCCGCGCGAGGGCACGCTGGCCTGGGATCGGCAGCGGCTGATCGACTCCATCGGCCGGGCGACGCGCCAGGCGGTGGAGAGCTACGACCAGACGCGCGAGGCGGCCGAGTTGGCCGCGTCGGCGCGGCAGGCGGTGGTCAACGCCGGGCTGGCCGGCGTCGGGGCCAGCATCGGCGTCATCATCGCCGTCGTGGCCCACGCCGCCTTCCTCGACTTCACCGGGGTCATCGCCGGGGTGGCCGCGGCGGCGTTGGGGCTGCTCATCCTGCCCGCCCGCAAGCGCAAGAGCAAGGCCGAGTTCACGTCGAAGCTGGAAGAGTTGCGCACGCGGCTGGTGGGCAATCTGGAGCAGCAGTTCGAGCGCGAGATGCGCCGCGGCGCGCAACGTATCGAGGACACCATCGCCCCGTTCGACCGCTTCGTCCGCGCCGAGCGCGACCGGCTGGGCCAGCAGCAGAAGACGCTGCAAGAGTTGGGGGCGACGGTGAGCGATTTGCAGCGGACGCTGCAACAAGGCAAACCCTCTCCAACCCCCAGGGCGAGGGCCTGATCCCCGCCCTGGGAGGGGCCAGGAGGGCAGGCTTGGGCAACGAGACCCTCTCCCTAACCCTCTCCCAAGGGGAGAGGGAACCAGAAATATGATCGACACCCTCATCGTCTACAAACTCGATCACCACGGCCGCGAAGTGTGGCGCTACCCCGGCCGCGTCCTGGCCCGCGATGCCGGCAGCATCCGCCTGGAAGGGTTCTTCAACCGCGACGATACCCTCGTTGGCCCCGCCGTCTTTAAGCGCGGCGACCGGCTGGTGGAGACGTTCTACAGCGACCGCTGGTACAACGTCTTCGCCGTCTACGACCGCGACGACGGGGCGCTGAAGGGCTGGTACTGCAACGTCACCCGCCCGGCGACCATCACCGGCGACGCCGTAAGCAGCGATGACCTGGCGCTGGACGTATGGGTGTCGCCCGACGGCGCGGTGGCGGTGCTGGATGAGGACGAGTTTGCCGCGCTGGAGTTGAGCGACGACGAACGAGAAGCGGCGCGGCAGGCACTGCGGGAGCTGGTCGAACTGGCGCGAACGGCGCTCGTTGCGTGGGGGCGCGGGGCGGGGGCGGCTGGGGCATGCCGTGAGGTCAACCCGCCGCGGATGCCACCTGGTGATCGACGACCGCCAGCCGGCGAGAAAGGCGCCACGCAGGGAATGGCCGAGGCCGACACAGGGCGGCCGGGCCCGCCAACAGAGGCCTGAAGTACATCGCCGACCAGACCAGCCAGGCCAGAAACGAGGCGCTAGCCAGCGTCCGGGGTGGCCACGCACCGCCGACGATCACACGCCGCGGTCACCGTCTGGCTCGCCTCCTGATAAGTGGCCGGCGCAGCTTGAGTGCCCATGATTGTTGAACACGATTCCTCCAACCGCTGAACCAAGGCGAGGCCGTACCGCCGGAATCAACTGAGAGTCAGATCGGCTAGACCACCATCCGGCGCCGCCGCCAACGGCGGACGATGGTGATGATAAAGATCAGGAAGACCAGCAGGATGACGGCGGCGATGATGGGCAGGACGACGGCCAGCAGCGAGACGACCACGGCGACGATGTCCTCCAGGGTGCTGACGACCGGGTTGCCGACGCCGGCCGTAGTGACCGTGACCACCGGCCGCGCCGCCGCCTTGGTGGCATGGACGCCGCCGGCCACCAGCAGCCCCGCGCCCAGCGACAGGATGGGGTGGATGTCGGTGATGACGTTGGCGCTGCCGGCGAAGAGGATGGCCCCCGCCGCCGGGCGGATGAACGTCTGGATGCCGTCATTGACAGTGTCAATGGCCGGTATCTTGTCGGCCACGATCTCGATGACCAGCAGGACGGCGATGAGGCCGATGGCCCACCAACTGCCCAGCAGGTCGAACGGCGCTTGCAGCTTCACCAGCGGGTCGCTCATGGGGAACCGCGCCGCCAGGGCGACCACCAGCAGCGGGATGTAGGCGTTCAGCCCGGCGCTGCCGGACAGGCCAAAGGCGGCGCTCAGGCCGCTAATCGCTTCGAACATTATGACTTACTCTCTAATCAAAGAATGATGATCCGCAGATTTAGCAGATTAGGCAGATTTATCCTCAGACAGCATAAAACTATCCTGTGGCTCTGCCATTGAAAATCAATACGCGAAAGCGATCGGCCGGTTGCGGCCGGCATACCTACAGCGGCCGCTCATCTCGCATTAATGTTGCTATTGTAAGGCCTGGCCGGGGCCTGTCAATATGACAAATTGCCCCACGCGGGCTAAGATGAGGGCACTGATCGGTAACACATCCATCCCCTGAGGGAGAGTATGCCCAAACAACCCACTACTTACTACCGCCCGCGCAGCGTCGATGAAGCCCTGCGGCTGCTGCAACAACCCAACACCGTGCCCCTGGCCGGCGGCACGGCCCTGCTGGCCACCGAAGAAGGTCTCGACAGCGCCGTGGTCGACCTGCAAGATGCCGGCCTCAACACGCTGAGTTGGGCTGACGACGGCCGCCTGCTGCGCCTTGGCGCGATGGTGCGCCTGGCCGACCTCCACGACTTCCTGACCCCGCTGACCCGGCACGAAGGGGGCGCGGCCCTGCTGGTGATGCCATCCACCGCGCCGGCCCCAACACCTACCGCCACGCGGCCACCGTCGGCGGCATCGTCGCCTCGCGCCTGCCCGACAGCGAGTTGCTGGCCGCGCTGCTGGCGCTGGGCACGACCGTCAGCCTGCGCCTGCCCGCGCCGGAGACGATCAGCCTGGCCGCCTGGCTGGCCGACGACGACCGGCCGCCGGGGCTGATCACCGAGTTCGACATCTTCTGGCCGGCGGGGCGCGGCGTGGCCGAGCGCGTGGCCCGCACGCCGGCCGACACACCCATCGTCGCCGTCACCCTGTGGCAGCCGCGCGATGGCGCGCCGCGGCTGGCGGCCACCGGCATTGCCCCGCGCCCGCTGCGGCTGGCGGCGGCCGAGGCGGCGCTGCGTGGCGGCATTGACGAAGCCAGCATCGCCGCCGCGGCCGAGGCCGCCCGCGCCGCCACCACTCACCCCGGCGACTTCCGCGGCGACGCCGCCTACCGCGCCGAAATGGCCGCCGTCCTGACACGGCGGGTACTCGGATAAGAAACCACAGCTTACGCCGATTTCACAGATTGAAGAGTTCTTCAATCTGTGAAATCGGCGTAAGCTGTGGTTTCCCTCTCTTCATGATCTACATTGATATTTCGGCCGCGGTCCACAGCAAGGCCGGGCTGGGCCGCTACAGCGAGCGGCTGGCCGGGGCGCTGCTGGCGCGGCGGCCGGAGCGCTACGCCCTGTTCTATAACCAGGGCGCGGGCGGGCGCTTCCCGGCCTCGCTGCCGGCCGGCGCGCCGCGGCGCTCGGTGCGCTGGGGCTACAAGCCGTGGCGCATGGCCGTGCTGCTGGGGCAGATGGCCGGCGTCGGCTTCGACCGGCTCGTGCCCGGCGTCGAGCTGTTCCACAGCACCGAACACCTGCTGCTGCCGTTGCGCGGCGCGCCCACGGTGCTGACCGTCCACGATCTCATCTACAAGCGCTTCCCGGAGTACCACAAGTCGCTCAACTACTGGTATCTTAACCGGGCCATGCCCCTCTACTGCGCCCGCGCCGCGGCCATCGTCGCCGTGTCGGAGGCAACCAAGCGCGATCTCGTCCAGTTCTACGGCGTCGATCCGGCTAAAGTGACGGTTGTGTATGAGGCCGCCGCGACCCACTTTCAGCCCGCTCCCCCGGCCCGGATCGCCGCCGTCCGCGACAGTTACCACCTGCCACCGCGGTTCCTCATCCACCTCAGCACCATCGAGCCGCGCAAGAACCTGCTGCGCCTGCTCGACGCCTTCCAGATTCTCCGCCGTTCCTTTCCAGATTTACACCTCCTCCTGGCCGGGGGGCGGGGCTGGCTCGACGATGACTTCTTCGCCCGCATCGCCGCCGAGGGGCTGGGCGAGGTCGTCCGGCCGCTGGGCTGGGTTCCCGACGAAGACCTGCCGGCCATCATCGGCGCGGCGGCGCTGGCCGTCCAGCCCAGCCTCTACGAAGGCTTCGGCCTGCCCATCCTGGAGCACATGGCCTGCGGCCAGGTCGTGGCCGCCAGCGACAGCAGCAGCCACCCCGAAGTCGGCGGCGCGGCGGCGGCCTACTTCGACCCCACCGACAGCGAGCAGATGGCCGCCGTCATCGCCCGGCTGCTGAGTGATGGCGACGAATACGCCCGGCGGCGCGAGTTGGGGCTGGCCCAGGCGGCGCGCTTCAGTTGGGACCGCGCCGCGGCCGAGACCGAGGCCATCTACGACCGCCTGCTGGCCAGCTAAAGAGGGCGTTAGGGCCGCCGCCACCGCCGCTCTTTTCAGATAAAACTTACCCTATGAAGAAGTTCGTCCCTCTCTTATTGCTGCTGCTGGCCCTATCGGGCGCGACCGGTGGCCGTGCCGCGCCGGCCGGGGCTGAGTTCGATGCCAACGCCTGGCCGGTCGTGGCCGCGCCGGTGGCGCTCGATTTAGCCGCGCCGGATTCGCTCGACCTGGCCGCGCCCCGCGACGACGACCGGCCCACCCACCCGCGACTCGACGATGCGCTGGCCGCTCTGGCCGCGCAGCCGGATGGTAAACGCTCGGCCGACGCGATCACCGCCGACGGGCTGCGCCTGCGCGACGGCCGCGTCCAGGCCCGCCTCGTCGTCGCCCCTGGCGGGGACGAGGCCGCCCGCGCCGCCGTGGCCGCCGCCGGTGGCGAAGTGACCGGCGCGCTGGCGGACGTGCTACAAGTCTGGCTGCCGCCGGCAGAGCTGACGGCTGTGGCCGATAGCGACGGGGTGGCCTATCTGAGCGCGCCCGACTACGCGCAACTGGCCGAGACCGATGCCCTCTCTGAAGGCGTGGCCCGCGCCCAGGCCAACGCCTGGCACGCCGCCGGGCTGCGCGGGCAGGGTGTGCGCATCGCCATCATCGACGGCGGCTTCCAGGGGTACACGGCCAAGCTGGGCAGCGAACTGCCGGCCAATGTCGTCGTCAAGAACTTTGTCGACGGCCAACCCGACGCCGAAGTGGATGCCACCACGCCCCACGGCACGGCCTGCGCCGAGATCGTCCACGACATGGCCCCATCGGCCCAACTCTATCTGATCAAGATTTCCACCGACGTCGATCTCGACCAGGCCGTCAGCTACGCCATCAGCCAGGGGGTGGACGTCATCTCCACCTCGCTGACCTTCCTCAACGTCACCCCCGGCGACGGCACGGGCCGCTTCGCGACGATGGTCGAGCGGGCGCGGGCGGCGGGCATCCTGTGGGCCACGGCCGCCGGCAACTACCGCGAGACGCACTGGGCCGGCCCCTGGGTCGATGATGGGGACGGCTACCATGAGTATGCGCCTGATGTCGAGGTCAACGTCTTCGGCCCCGGCAACGGCTCGGCCTTCCAGATTCCGGCCGGGATCGTCCTGTCGCCGGCGCTGCGTTGGGACGACTGGGCGGAGGTGCGGCAGGACTTTCGCCTGCTGCTGCTGCGCTACAACGGCACGGCCTTCGACGTCGTTGCCTCGGCCAACAACCCGCAGACGGGACTGCCCGGCCAGCGGCCGACGGAGCGCCTGAACTTCGTCACCACCGGCGGCCCGGCCATCTACGGCATCGCCATCCAGCGCATCAGCGGGGCGCGGCCGGTCTTCTTCCACCTGACCACGCCCAACCGCGAGCTGGATCGGCGCGTGCCGGCCATGAGCCTGGGCGATCTGGCCGACGTGCCCGGCGGCGCTGACCGTCGGCGCGGTCGGCGTCAACACTCCCTTCGCCGCCGAAAGCTATAGCTCCGAAGGGCCGACCAACGGCCCCGGCGGCGCGCCCACCGGCGGGCAACTCAAGCCCGACATCGCCGCCTTCGCCGGGGTCAGCACGGCCAGCTACGGCCCGCGCGGCTTCAGCGGCACCTCGGCGGCCACGCCCCACGTGGCCGGCGCGGCGGCGCTGGTCAGCAATCGCTATCCGACCTTCGACCCGGCGGCGATCCGCTTCCACCTGGAGGAGATGGCCGTCGACCAGGGGCCGGCCTGCGCCGACACGCGCTATGGCTTCGGCCGCCTGCTGCTCACTCTGCCGGGACAGCCGGCCGGGAATCGTCTGCTGCTGCCCTTCCTGGGCCGCAATAGCCAGCGCTGCTAATCACATAATGAGTCATCGCCGCCAGGACGCGGGTGGGCAACCCGTGCTACAACGCCAAGAGCCGGGAAAAGAGGCGGGTTGGCAACCCGCCCTACTGTTGCTGCTGATCCTGCCGGTGGCCTACGGGCTGACGCTGGCGCGGTCGGTCGTCTTCGGCGACCCGACGGAGTACACCTTCGTCGCCCACGTGCTGGGCATCGCCCACCCGCCGGGCTACGCCTTCTACACCCTGCTGGGCAAGCTGTTCCAGACGCTCGTGCCGCTGGGCGCGGTGGCGGCGCGGATGCACCTGCTGTCGGCCGTGGTGGCCACGGTCGCGGCGCTGTTCGTCTACGGCACGGTGCGCGGCGCGGCGCGGCTGCTCTTTGCCACGGCCCGCCCGCCGTTTGACGTGGCCGCGGTCGCCGCCGTCTTCGCCGCGCTGACCTTCGGCCTGGCCGCCGACGTCTGGCAGCACGCCATTCACGCCAACCCCCACATCGTCACCGCCGCCTTCCTGGCCGCCAACCTCTGCCTGCTGACGCGCTGGGCCGCGGGCGGGGGCAGCGACCGGCGCTGGCTGTTCGCCTTCTCCCTCTCGGCCGGGCTGGGCGTCACCCACCACCCGCTGACGGTCATCTCCTTCCCGGCCTACGCGGTGTTCATCCTGCTCGTCCGGCCGGGCCTCTGGCGCGATTGGCGGGCGGTGCTGGGCATGGTCGCCTGCGCCGCCCTCGGCCTGCTCGTCTGGCTCTACTTCCCCCTGCGCAGCGCCATGTCGCCCCCCTTCGGCCCGGCGACGATGACCACCCTGGGCGGCTTCCTCGACCACGTGCTGGCCCGCGGCCTCAGCGAGAGCCTGCCCTACTTCGGCCTGGCCGACGCCCCGGCGCGGGCGGTCGTCTTCGGCTCGCTGCTGCGGCTGCAATTCGCCCTGCCGGTGCTCTTCCTGGCCGTGTTGGGGCTGGCCTGGCCGCTGCTGGCGCGGCGGCTAGGGCCGGCCGATAGCGCGGCCGTCCCGCCGTGGAAGCTGAGCGTCCTCTACGCCCTGGCCTTCGCCGCCAACTACGCCTTCGTCATGAGCCTGCGGGCGCAGGACATCATGGCCTACCTGCTGGGGCTGCTGGTCATCGTCAGTGTGCTGGCCGGCGTCGGCCTCTACGGGCTGCTGGCGCTGACGGCGGCGCGCTGGCGTTTGGCCCGCCTCCCGCTGGCGCTGCTGGCGGCGGCGCTGTTCCTGTTGGGGCCGGGGCTGCAACTGGCCCGCAACGCGCCGGCCATCTCCCTGCGCCACGAGACGGCCGCCGCCGACTATGCGAATGTTGTCTTCGACCGCTTCACCGGCACGGCCGAGGGAGCCACCCTGCTCAACGACTGGGAGCACATGACCCCCCTATGGTACGCCCAGTTCGTCGAGCAGCGCTGGCCCGACGCGGCCGACGTGCGCCCCGTCCTCGTGTCCACCGCCCGGCCGTGGCTGGCGAGCGTCTTCGACACCCTGCCCGGCGGCCCGGTCTACCTGAGCAACTACCGGCGCGAGATCGTCGACGCCGGCTTCCGCCTGCGGCCGGATGGGCCGTTCTACCGCGTCGTGGAGCCAGGCGAGATGAGCCTGCCGCCCGACCTGACGCCGCTCGCCGGCGCGGGCGGCGCGGCCGAACTGATGGCTTACGACCTGCCGCAGCGCGACGTGACCGCCGGCGACTTCGTGCCCCTGACGCTGGCCCTACGCGCGCCGGCGGCCACGACCGACTACGTCGCGCCCGTCGTTCGCGTGGGTGAACTGACCTTCCCGTTCACCACCGACAGCCATCTGATCTCACCCCAATGGCTGCCCGGCGAGGTCATCGTCGAGCGCTTCGACTTCGCCCTGCCCCACGACCTGCCCGGCGGCGTCTATCCGGTCGCTGTGGCCCTGAGAAACCTGAGTACCGACACCACCGGGCCGGAAGTCGCTCTGGGCGAACTGACCGTGACCGGGCAAGAGGCTCCGCTCGACTACAGCCGCCTGCTGGCCAACTTCCGGCAGCGGGTGGGGCTGGCGGCGGCCACGGCGCGCGTCGGCGGGCAGCGGCGCAGCGCCGTCTGGACGGAGCCGCTGCCGGCGCGGCCGGGCGACACGGTACACTTGCGGCTGCACTGGCAGAGCCTGGCCCCGGCCGAGGAGAGCTACACCGTCTTCGTCCACCTGATCGACGCCGCCAACCGGCCGCTGGTGGCTCTGGACTACACGCCGCTGGGCGGCTCGGCCCCGACGCACCTGTGGATTCCCAAGTGGCTGCCCGGCCAACGGCTGACCGACCCCTACCGGCTGGTCTTGCCGGACAATCTGCCGCCGGGGGAGTACTATATCGAGGTGGGGCTATACGAGATGGTCGGCCAGCGCCGCCTGCACATGGCCGACGCCGCCGGCAACCTCATCGGCGACCGGCTCATCCTTGGGCCGGTGCAGGTTTTGGAATGAGTTGAGGAGCTCACGCAAAGGCGCTAAGCGGCAAAGGCGCAAAGAAGAAAAGAGATTCTTCTTTGCGTCTTTGCTGCTTTGCGCCTTTGCGTGAGCCGTTCCTCCAGGAGCAAAGCATGTCAAATTGGAGCAAACGCACGAGATTGGAAGCGGCGCTGGCCGGGGAGGCGGTGGATCGGCTGCCGGTGGCCCTGTGGCGGCACTGGCCGGGCGACGACCAGGACGCCGCTGCCCTGGCCGCCGCCCACCTGAAGTGGCAGGCCGACTACGACTGGGACCTGCTCAAGGTCGGCCCGGCCAGCAGCTACTCCGTCGTCGATTGGGGCGTGGAAGACCGCTGGGAGGGCCACATCGAGGGCACGCGCACGACGACGCGCTACCCGGTGGCCCAGCCGGCCGACTGGGAGGCGCTGCGGCCGACCGACCCCGGCCGCGGCGCGCTGGCGACGCAGATCGAGGCGCTGCGCCTCGTCGGCGAAGCACTGCATGACGAAGTGCCGTTCATCGCCACCGTCTTCTCCCCCCTGTCGATGGCCAAGCACCTGGCCGGCAACGCCCTGGCCCTCAGCCATATGCGCGAAGCGCCCGACGCCTTCCATCGCGGTCTGGAGACGCTAACCGAGAGCATCATCGCCTTCATCGACGCCGCGCGAGCCACGGGCATCGCCGGCATCTACTACGCCGTGCAGCACGCCGCCTATCCGCTGCTGAGCCGGGCCGAGTTCGAGACGTTCGGCCGCCCCTACGACCGGCGCGTGTTGGCCAGCGCGGCCGACCTGTGGTGCAACATGGTTCACCTGCACGGTTCGCGGGTGATGTTCGATCTCGTCGCCGACTACCCCGCGCCGCTGCTCAACTGGCACGACCGTGACACGGGCATCAGCCTGCGCGACGGGCTGGCGACCTTCCCCGGCGCGGCCAGCGGCGGCGTGTCGCAGTGGACGATCCACCGCGAGGGGCCGGCCGACCTGCTGGCCGAAGTGGCCGACGCGCGGGCGCAGACCGATGGCCGGCGGTTGGTGCTGGGCACGGGCTGTGTCATCATGACCACCACGCCGTTGCGCAACATCCGCGCCTTTCGGGAAGCGGCCTAAAAAATCTCACGCAAAGACGCAAAGGACGCCAAGAGCGCAAAAAGACGATTCTTCTTTCGAGCTTGGCGTTCTTTGCGTCTTTGCGTGAGATTTTCTTACTCTCCGACAAGCTCGCGGCGGACGGCGGGATCGGTTTCGGTGGCCTGCACGGCGGCGAGGGCGGCGTGGGCCGTTGCCCCCCCGATGCGCCGCAGCGCCCAGGCGGCGTGGCCGCGGACAATGGGCGCGGCGTCGGCCAGCAGGAGGCACTAGGGCGGGCACGGCCGCCGCGCTGCCCCAGTTGCCCGCGGCCACGCAGGCGTTGCGCACCAGCCGCGCCCGGCCGATGCGCCGCACCGGGCTGCCGGCGAAGCGGCGGGCAAAGCTCTCCTCGTCCAGGGCCAGCAGGTCGAGCAAAGGCGGCGCGGCCGTGTCCCAGGTGTCGGGCCGGAAGGCGGCCTCGGCCGTCGGCGCGGCGAAGCGGTTGAACGGGCACACGTCCTGGCACACGTCACAGCCATAGACCCAGTTGCCCATCAGGGGTCGCAGTTCGGCCGGAATCCAGCCCTTGAGTTCGATGGTCAGGTAGGAGACACAGCGCCGGGCGTCGAGGACGTAAGGCGCGGGGAAGGCCGCGGTGGGGCAGGCGTCCAGACAACGCCGGCAGCGGCCACAGGACGGCCCCCTCGCCCCCTGGGAGAGGGTTGGGGAGAGGGCAGCCTCCCTCTCCCCCTGGGAGAGGGTTGGGGAGAGGGCAGCCCCCCTCTCCCCCTGGGAGAGGGTTAGGGAGAGGGCGCTGGATAGAGGCGCGTCATAATCGAGTGGCAACGTCGTCAGCAACACCCCCAGGAAAAACCACGAGCCGTAGCGCGGGTCGATGAGCAGGGTGTTCTTGCCGGTGAAGCCCAGCCCGGCCGTCTCGCCGTGGTCGCGCTCCAGCAGCGCGCCGGTGTCAACGTAGACGCGCGTCCGTACTGTCTGGCCCTCTCCCCAACCCTCTCCCGAAGGGCGAGGGGTGAAGCGCCCGCTCCCCTGCCCTCTCCCAAGGGGCGAGGGGGTGAAGCGCCTGCTCCCCAGCTCTCCGTCGCCAACCACTCCCCCAACGCCTCCAACCGCGGCGTCATCACCTCATGGTAGTCCGCGCCCCAGGCGTAGTTGGAGAAGCGGCCGCGCGCCGGATCGGCGGCGATGTGGGGCGGCAGCGGCGCGGTGGCGTAGTCGAGGCCAACGACGACCAGCGACCGCGCGCCGGGCAGGACGACGTCGAGGTCGCGGCGGCGGGCCACGCGGTCGGGGCGTGCCATATAGCCCATCTCGCCGTGGCGGCCGGCGGCGATCCACGCCAGGTAGGCGTCGAGGCGGCGGGCCGGCGCGGCGGGAATGACGCCGACGCGGTTAAAGCCTAGGCCCACGGCGCGGGCTTTCAGTTCGGCGGTCAGGGCAGCCAGGGTGGTCATGCGCGTCCAATCTTAGCACGTCGGCCCACGATTGACGTTTTGTCCTCATCCTATGGTATAATCCGCCTGCTTCATCAAGGAAGGCGATGATCGTAGAGACGTTCCGGTGGAACGTCTTTAATTGACAGCAGGAGGCATTTGAAAATGGCTGAATCGTTGATTGATATTCAGGTGGAGGATTTGAAGCGAGTCGAGTTGGTGCGCGTCAGTGGCCGCATCGACAGCAGCAACGCCGCCGAGTTCGACCGCGTCCTGAAGGAAGTGGCCGGGCGCAAGCACAACGTCGTCCTCGAACTGAGCGGCGTGGAGTACATGAGCAGCGCCGGCTTGCGCGCTATCGTCGCCCTGTGGCGCGAGTGCCAGAAGCGCCGCGGCGACGTGCTGCTGGCCAACCCGTCGGAGCGCGTCACCGAAGTACTGACCCTGGCCGGCCTCAACACTGTCTTCAAGGTGTTCGATACCGAGACGGCCGCCGTCGGCAACTTCTAAGCGGCTGTGTGACTGTTGAGCGGCTCATAGGCGGCGTTCCGTCGCCCGGCGCCATGGCCCACGAACAAGTCCTGATCGTCCCCGGACGTTATAACGAGATCAAACGGATCTGCGAATTCGTCGCGGCTGGCGCGGCCGAGGCCGGCTTCGACGACGACACGATCTTCCATCTGGAGTTGTGCTGCGACGAGGCCTCGACCAACATCATCGAACACGCCTATGGCCAGGAAGGGGCGGGCAACATCGTCATCAGCTATGCGATCGCTGAGGACGAATTCACCATCGTCCTGCGTGACAACGGCCAGGCGTTCGACCCGGCCAACGTCCCGCCGCCGCCGGCCATCAGCCGCGAGTCCATCCCGCTCGACGAGTTGGCTAACCAGATGCGGATCGGCGGGCTGGGGCTGCACTTCATCCGCAATCTGATGGACGAAGTCACCTACAGCAGCGACAACCGCCAGGGCAACCGGCTGGTCATGGTCAAGAAGCTACAGAAGGACGAGTCATGAGTGTCTGGCAGGAGAAGCTCCCCCACAGCGAAACCTGGCTGATCGGCGTCAGCGGCCGGCTCGACCAGAGCTTGAATCCGAAACTGGAAGAGACGCTCAACGATCTTCTGGAGAACGGCCACTACTCCCTCGTCGTCGATCTGACGCACGCCACTTACATCAACAGCGGCGGGCTGCGCTGCCTGGTCAGCGCCTGGCGGCGGGCCAAGGCCGGGCAGGGCACGCTGACCCTGTGCGGCCTCAACGCCCGCCTGCAAGAGATCTTCGCCATGGTTGGCTTCGACAAGGTCTTCGCCATCCAGGACGACTGCGCCGCGGCCCGCGGCCCGGCGCGCCGGGGAGCGCACTCCTGAGGCGGCCGGCGTCGCCCGCGCGGCGCGCAGCACCCCGACCGTAGCGCCGCCGACGCCCGTTGGCTCCCGGCCATGTTCTCCCTCGCCCAAATTCCGCCCGGCACGCTGGTTCTGCTCGTCGCGTCGGCCGTGCTGGCCTTTGTGGCCATCGTCCTGGCCGCCGTTTTCGCCCGCCGTCGCCGGTCGCGCCGCCGGCTGGTGCAGCGCGTGGCCGAACTGGAGGCGCTCAGCGCCGCCGGCCGGGCCATCGTCGCCGCCGAACTGGACGTGGACGCCCTGTGCAACCTGATCGCCGAGCAGGCCGGGCAGATCATCGACAACCGCACCTTCCAGGTCGGCCTGTTCGACGACGGCTTCTACGACATCCGCTACTGGACCATCGACGGCCGCCCCCAGCCCGTGCCGCAGTGCTTCGACCTGGAAGCGCCCCACGACCATGCCGCCTCGGCCGGCGGCCTGGTCGGCTGGGTGCGCGATTCGCAGCAGCCGTTGCTGGTGCGCGACTTCCAGCGCGAGATGGATCGCCTGCCGGCCCGCCCGGCTTATCACAGCGACGACCCGCCCCGCGCCGCCCTCTTCCTGCCCCTCGTCAGCGGCGGTCGCACCTTGGGCATCGTCGCCGCCCAGAGCACCCGCCCCGGCCACTTCAGCGACCAGGACTTGCGCCGGCTGACCATTCTGGCCAATCAGGCCGCCGCGGCCATCGCCAACGCCCGCCTCTTCGCTCAGGAGCGCACCCGCGCCGCCCATCTGGAACTGGTGACTCAGATCGCCCGCCAGGTGAACGCCGCCGAGGAACTGGACGATGTATTGCAGCAAACCGTTAATCTGACCTGTAGCACCTTCGGCTTCCACCCGGTCACCATCTTCGGCATTGACCCGCTGACGCGCGAAGTGGTCATCCAGGCCAGCAGCCTGGGCGAACTGGACGCCGCCCGCGCCAACGGCCTACCCGGGCGGTGCGCCTGCCGCCCGGCCAGGGCATCATCGGCACGGCCGCGGCCACGCGCCGCACGGTGGCCGTCAACAACACCCGCGAGGACGAGCGCTTCCTGGCCCACCTCGACGGCATCCCGGCCGAACTGAACCCCGACACCCAGGCCGAGATCGCCATCCCGCTGCTGGTCAACAACGAACTGCTGGGCGTCTTTGACGTGCAGAGCCAACAGGTGGGCGCGTTCGGGGCCACCGAGCAGGCCGTGCTGGAGACGCTGGCCGCCGAAGTCACCAGCGCCGTCTACAAGACGCGCCAACTGGCCCGCGAGCAGGAACAGGCCTGGCTCAGCACCGCCCAACTTCAGGTGGCCGAGACCATCGGCCGCCACGACGAACGGGACGAGATGCTCAGCGCCGTGGCCCGCCTCGCCCCGCTGCTGGTCGGCGTCAACCTGTGCGCCTTTCTGCTGTGGAACGACGACGCCGAAGCCTACACCGGCGTGACCCTCGTCGGCCGCGGCGGCCACGAAGACCCGGCCTTCGCCGACCTGCGCCTGGCCATCGGCGACTGGAGCGCGCTCGACGCCGTCCACGTCGGCCGCCAGTCTCTGACCACCGCCCACGCGCCCGACTGGCTGCGCGCGGCCAGGACCGCCGGCTGCGCCTGCCTGCGCCTCTATCCGCTGCTGGCCAGCCCGACGCGCATTCGCGGCGTCATGCTGGTCGACTTGGGCGACGCCGGGGACGGCTGTCTGGAGATGGACAACGGCATGGCCAACGGCCCAGGCTCCTTCGCCATCCGGCGCGAAGAACTGGTGCAGAACGTGGCCCGACAGACGGCGCAAGGCCTGGAGAGCGCTTACCTGCGCGCCGCACAGCAGGAAGAGGCCTGGGTCAACACCGCCCTGTTGCAAGTGGCCGAGGCGGTCAACAGCCTGACCGACCTGAACGAGATTCTCGACACCATCGTCCGCCTGGTGCCGCTGCTGGTCGGCGTCGATGCCGTCTTCATTCTGGTCTGGGACGAGGAGCGGCAGATCTTCCAGGCCGGGCCGAGCTATGGCGTCAGCACCATGGGCCGCGGCCTGGTCGAGACGCTGGAGATCGACCGCGACGAGTTCCTGGCCATGTCGCCGCAACTGGCGCTGGACTTTAGCCTGCCGCGCCTGCCGGGCGCCGGCTACTACGCCATGCGCGTACCCGGCTGGCTGGAGACGGTGCTAAGCACGGGCACGGCCTACAACTTCCCGCTGGTGGCCCGCGGCCGGCTGGTCGGGGCCAAGATCGTCGGCCTGCGGCGCGACCGGCTGGGCCAGACACCCTTCTCCAACCGGCGCATCAACATCCTCAACGGCATCGCCCAGCAGGCGGCCACGGCCGTGGTCAACAACCAGCTCTACAAGGAGTCGTCGGAGCGGGCGCGGATGCAGCAGGAGCTGGACGTGGCCCACACCATCCAGGCCAGCTTCCTGCCCGACGGCAGCCCCAGCATCCCCGGCTGCTCGGTGGCCACCTACTGGCAGGCGGCGCGCCAGGTCGGCGGCGACTTCTACGACTTCCTGCCGCTCGACGATGACAAGTGGGGCATCGCCATCGCCGACGTGGCCGACAAGGGCGTGCCGGCGGCGCTGTTCATGGCCCTCAGCCGCACCATCCTGCGCGCCGTGGCCTTCAGCCACAACGACCCGGCTTACGTCCTGGCGCGGGCCAACGAGATCATCGCCCGCGAGGCGCGCTCCGACCTGTTCGTGACCGTGTTCTATGGCGTCTGGGACCCGGCCACGGAGCGCTTCACCTACGCCAATGCCGGGCACAACCCGCCGCTGCTGATGCAGCCCAACGGCAACTTCCAGCCCTTGCTTGGCCACGGCATGGCTCTGGGCATCCTGCCCGAAGTGCAGATGAAGAGCCACTCCATCGCCCTGCGGCCGGGCGAAACGATTATCTTCTACACCGATGGCGTCACCGAGGCGCTCAACGAGGACTTCGACGAGTTCGGCCTGGAGCGGCTGCAAGTGGCGGCGCGCACGGCCGCCCGCCAGCCGGCCCCGGCCATCGTGCGCCAGATCACCGACAACATCCGCGACCACACCGGCCAAACGGCGCAGTTCGACGACATGACCCTCATCATCCTCAAGCGGCTGGGGGGCAAGGCGGGGGCGCATTAAACGCGGTCGCTGTGGCCGGTCGTCTGGCCGGGCTACCCTTTTACTGCTGCTGACGTTGGCCCTGTTCGCCGGCGCTGCCTGCCGCGCCCGGACCGCCACCGTCCCGGTGGCCTCTCCAACCATCTCGCCGGCGACGACCGTCACCCTGCCCCCGCCGCCCACCACGGAGTCCGCATCTGAGGATGCGGACGCCGCGGCGGCAGGCGCAACCGCCACCGCGCCGATAGACGCTACGGCGACCCCCATCTACCCTGGTCCTCTCTCGCCTCCTTGTGGCCTGAGCCTGCCGGCCCTGCCGCCCACCGTCCGGAGGCCCCACCCGAGCAGCCACGCCGCAACGGCGCAACGGATGAAGCCGCCCTGCGCACCGTCGTCCCCGAAGCGGCCTGGCCGGCGCTGGAGCGGTTGCTCGACGCGCCCGACACCGTTGGCCTCGTCGCCTACCAGCTTGGCCGCGACAGCGAGGGCATCTTTTGGAACGCCGACACGCCCATGCCGCTCATCTCGGTGGCCAAGATCATCACCCTGGTGGCCTACGTCGAAGCCGTCGCTGCCGGCGAACTCAACTCGCTGGAAACGGTTCCACTGACCGACCTGGAGCGCTTCTACCTGCCCAACTTCGACCTGGGCGCGCACCGGCGGGCCATCGCTGAACTGCGCGAAGAGGGGCGGCTCATCTCGCCCGACGACAACCCGGCCGTGACCCTGGCCGAAGTGCCGTGGATGATGATCCGCCACAGTTCCAACGCCGCCGCCGACTACCTGCACCTGCGGCTGGGTCAGGCGCGCATCGAGGAGACGGCGCTTGCCCTGGGGCTGGGCGAGCCGGCCGGAACGACTGGCTTGGCGAGTCGCCATACCGCCCCCTGCCCCTTCCTGGGCCAGTTCCTGCTGATGGCCAACCACAGCCGCGCCCAAGCCAACGACCGCGCCGCGCTGGCCGCCTACCTGGACGACCCGGCGGCCTACGGCCGCGACGTGGCCCTGTTGGCCGACGCCTACGCTAACCAGGAAACGTTCCGCGCCGCCGAGGCCGCCTGGCGCGAGCGCAACCGGCGGCCGTCCATCGACACGCAGCGCTTCTTCGCCGCCGAGTTCGCCCCGCGCGGCACGGCCCGCGCCTATGCCGCGCTGATGGCCCGCCTGGCCCAGAACGGGCTGAGCACCGCCGACAGCAGCTTTCAGGCCCGGCGCTACCTGGAGTGGCCCAACCAGTTCGAGGCCAACGTGTCGTGGGCCAGCAACGTCGGCTACAAGAACGGCGCGCTGCCCGGCGTGCTGACGACCGTCTACTACGCCTATCGCTGGGACGACCCCGCGCCGGTTGTCGTGGCCCTCTTCTACCGCGACCTGCCCCAGGACACCTATCGCCAATGGCGCAACGACCTGCCCCACGACGAACTGGCCCGCTGGCTGCTGTCCGAGCCGACGGCGATTGCCGCGCTGCGGGAATTGGGAATTACGAATTAGGAGGGTGGCGGGGCACCACAACTACTGACACCGACTGACCACTCAATGAGCGTCCTTCCCCACAACGCCACCTTCAGGATAATCTTAATGGACGTGCGTTATAAGTAACAAAACTCTATGGCCGACGAAACGACACCCCCCCGACCGCGCCGGACAACGGCGCGACGCCCCAACCGACAGAGACCCGCGACAGACCGGCCCGGCCTGGGCGTCGTCCTGCTCGTGATCCTGCTGCTCACCGCGCCGCTGGTGGGCCTGCTCTATCTGGGTGCGCAACTGCTGCGCCTGCCCTTCCCGCCGTTCGACCTGTACGACTGGCCGGTGCGCGCCGGGTTTGCTCCCTGGGCATCGCTGGCCACAACTCTGAGCACGCCCATAGACGGCGGCAACATCGCCCAGAACGCGCCATTGACCCAATGGCTGCTTGGCCTGTCGCTGTTTGTGGCCCTGGCCGTCGGCGTCGGGCTGGTCTTCTACGCCTACGCCGTCCGCCGCGGCCAGACAACTGACACGATTGACGGCATCATCGCCGGCGCGCTGCTGGCCGTGCCGATGATCTTCGTCGCCCTGGCCGTCGGTAGCTCAACTCTGCCCGCGCCGCTAGTCGTCGTCTGGCTGGCCGCGCTGTTCATCGCCTGGGGTATTGCTCTCAGCTACGCCCTCGGCCGCCTCATGCCCCGGCCCGCGCCCGCCGCCGTGGCCGCCGACGACTGGCCGGCCGTCCCCGCCCCGCCGTCCGGCATCGACCGCCGCCGCTTCCTGCTCCAATTGGGGGCCAGTACGGCCGCCGTCACCGCCATCACGGCCGCGGCGGGAGCCACTCTGGCCCGCAGCCAGGAGGCCGCCGCCGTCCGGCGCACCTTGCCCATGATCGCGCCCGAATTCCGCGCCGCGCAGAGCGAACTGTTCGGCCAGTTCCGCCGCTTTGCCATCGTCCGCAACGGCGCGGAGCCAGTCGAAGCGTCGAACGTGCTGGCGTTGGGCGCGGAGTACCCCGACCGCAACTACGTCTCCATCTGGCTGGGCGGCCACAGCCCCATTGTCATCTACGATAGTCTGGAGACGGCGCTGTCCGCCTACAGCACTGCCGATGAGCCGGCTGGTCTTTACTGGTTGGATGCCTAACTTCAGAACTTAACGCCAGGGCGCCAGGGCGCAAAGAGACTCTTTAGCGTCTTTGCGCCCTGGCGTCCTGGCGTTAAGTTCTTGCTCTACAGTTTGACAGCAGCCAACAACCAGGCGTATCATCCCCTTATAGCGTGGCCAGGTGGCCACTACCCCGCCAAGGAAGGCAACCAAATGGCCAAGAAGACCCAGGAAACCCTATCGCCCATCAGCCCGGACTTGCTGGAGATTCTGCGCGATCCGCAGGCGCTTCAGCAGGCGGGCCGCCACGCCGCGGACCCCGGCCGGCTGGAACTGGTGCACGGCAGTTGGCTGGTGTCGGCCGACACCGGCTACAAGTACCCCATCCGCGACGGCATCCCGGTGATGCTCATCGAGGAAGGCGCGCGCTGGAAGGACACGCCCGTCGACGCTCTGCCCGTGCCGCCGCCGCCGGCCATCGAGCCGGTCGTCGTCGAGACGCGCGCGACCGAGGCCGTGGCCGAACCAGCGGCCGACAACCATCTCGCCCTGCTGGTGGCCATCGCCGCCCTGGTTGTCGCCCTGCTCATCCTCGTCGGCCTGAGCCGCCGCCACGCCGCGCCCGACGAGGCGCTGCCGGAGCCACTCGTGCCATGAGTCGCCTGACGGACAGCCGTCTGGCCGTCGTCGGCGCCGGAACGCTCCAGACCGCCTACGTCACGCTCCACGACCAGTTTCAGGCCACCACCACCCAGGCCAAGCAACGCTTCGAGACGCAGGACTGGGCCGGGATGCAGGCCGACGCCGCCGCGCGTCTGGGCCTCTACCGGCGCATCGTCGATCTGGTCGAGGCGGCCATGCGCGACCTGCTGGGCGACCGGCTGGACAACAAGCTCATCTGGGCCAGCATGAAGGCCGTCTACTCCGGCCTCATCGCCGGGCGCGACGACTGGGAAGTGGCCGAGACGTTCTTCAACTCGGTCACGCGCCGCATCTTCACCACCGTCGGCGTCGATCACCAGATCGAGTTCGTGGCCACCGACTTCGAGACGCCGCCCACCCGGCCGCAAGCGCCCGTCTATCGCGTTTATAACCGTCATGCCTCGACGGTCGAACTGGTGACAGCCATCCTGAGCGACTATCGCCTGGCCGTCCCGTTCCGCGACCTGGCCGAAGACGCTCGCCTGGTGGCGGCGCGCATCGAGGCCCAACTGGAGTCGCTCAATACGCTGCGCACGGTGGAACGGGTGGAGATGATCAAGCCGGCGTTCTATCGCGGCATGGGGGCCTACCTGGTCGGCCGCCTGTTCAGCGGCTCCCACAGCATCCCCCTGGCGCTGGCCCTGCTCCACACGCCGCAGGGTGTCACCGTCGATAGCGTGCTGCTCGACGAGGACAGCGTCAGCATCCTCTTCAGCTTCGCCCACTCCTACTTCCACGTCGACGTCGAGCGCCCCTATGACCTGGTGCACTTCCTGAAGAACATCATGCCGCGCAAGCGCACCGGCGAACTCTACATCTCTATCGGCTATCACAAGCACGGCAAGACGGAGCTATACCGTGACCTGCTCGACCACCTGGCTTACACCCAGGAGCGCTTCGAGATCGCCCGCGGCCAGCGCGGCATGGTCATGCTCGTCTTCACCATGCCCAGCTACGACATCGTCCTGAAGCTGATCAAGGACCACTTCAACTACCCCAAAGACTCGACGCGCAAGGAGGTCATGGCCAAGTATGACCTGGTCTACCGCCACGACCGGGCCGGCCGGCTGGTAGACGCGCAGTCGTTCGAGTATCTGGAGTTCAGCCGCGATCTCTTCTCCGAAGAGCTACTGGAGGCGTTGCAGCGCGATTGCAGCCAGTCGGTGTGCATCGGCGACGACACCGTTGTGCTGGCCCACGCCTACTTCCAGCGCCGCGTCATCCCGCTGGACATCTTCGTCCGCGAGGCGCGCGAGGCGGCGGCCGGCGCGGCGGTCATCGACTACGGCCAGGCGATCAAGGATATGGCCTGTAGCAACATCTTCCCCGGCGACATGCTGCTGAAGAACTTCGGCGTCACCCGCCACGGCCGCGTCGTCTTCTACGACTACGACGAACTGTGCCTGTTGGAAGAGTGCAACTTTCGCCGCCTGCCGCCGACCGACCGCTATGAAGAGGAGTTGGCCTCCGAGCCGTGGTTCCACATCAACACCAACGACATCTTCCCGGAGGAGTTCCCCAACTTCCTCGGCCTCAGCGGGCCGCTGCGCGAGGTATTCGAGACGCACCACCGCGACCTCTACAGCGCCGACTACTGGCGCGCCCGCCAGGAAGCTATCTGCGCCGGCGAACGGGCGCACATTTACCCCTATCAGGCAGGCCAACGCCTGCACCAAGGAGTCTAACACATGGAGTATCGTCGTCTGGGCAAGTCTGGCCTGCCGGTCAGCGCCCTGTCTTTTGGTTCCTGGGTGACGTTCAGCACCCAGATGGGCGTCGAACAGGCGCTGGAGACCATGACCGCGGCCTATGACGCCGGGGTGAACTTCTTCGACAACGCCGAGGTCTACGCCCTGGGCCAGTCGGAGACGATCATGGGCGAGGCGCTGCAAAAGGCCGGCTGGCGGCGCGACAGCTACATCGTCTCCAGCAAGGTCATGTGGGGATCGGTCGATAACCCCAAGCCGACGCAGCGCGGGCTGCACCGCAAGCACGTCTTCGATGCCTGCCACGACGCCCTGCGCCGGCTACAGGTGGAGTACCTTGACCTCTACTTCTGCCACCGCCCCGACATCAACGTGCCGATGGAAGAGGTCGTGCGCATGATGACCGAACTCATCCACCAGGGCAAGGTGCTCTACTGGGGCACGTCGCAATGGTCGGCGCAACAGCTCAGCGAGGCTTATGGCGTGGCCCGGCAGTACCAGCTCATCCCGCCGACGATGGAGCAGCCGCAATACAGCATGTTCCACCGCGAGAAGGTCGAGGCGGAGTTCGCGCCGCTCTATGACACCATCGGCCTGGGCACGACCACCTTTTCGCCGCTCTACTTCGGCATCCTGACCGGCAAGTACAACGACGGCATCCCCGCCGATTCACGGGCCTCGCTGCCCGGCTATGAGTGGGTGCGCGAGAACGTCGAGAGCGAGCGCGGGCAGCAGCAGATCGCCAAGGTGCGCCAACTCATGCCCATCGCCGAGGGGCTGGGGGCGACGATGAGCCAGTTGGCCATCGCCTGGTGTCTGCGCAACCCGCGCGTCAGCACGGTCATCCTGGGCGCGTCGCGCGTGTCACAGGTGCATGAAAACCTGAAGGCGCTTGACGTGCTGCCGCAGCTGACCGACGACGTGATGACGGCCATTGAGGACGTGCTGGGCAACAAGCCGCCGCAGCCGGAAGCGTATTAGGTTCCAGGGGCCAGGTTCCAGGGGCCAGGGAAGAGCGCTTCTCCCTGGCCCCTGGAACCTGGCCCCTTTCCTGCTATGAGCCAACACGAACTCCCCATCACCGGCCTGCCCATCGGCCAGGTCAGCCCGTCGGTCATCGTCTGCGGCGACCCGGCGCGGGCCGAGCGCGTGGCCGCCCGGCTCGACGGCGCGACGCTGCTCAGCGACCGGCGCGAGTACCGCGCCTATCGCGGCCACAGCGACGGCCTGCCCATCACCGTCTGCTCCCACGGCATCGGCGCGCCGGGCGCGGCCATCGCCTTCGAGGAGCTGATCGCCGCCGGCGCGCGACGCATCATCCGCGTCGGCACGTGCGGCGGGCTGCAACCCGACTTGGCCGCCGGCGATCTGATCGTGGCCACCGCCGCCGTCCAGAACACCGGCTACGGCCGCGAGACCGTCCCCGACGGCTATCCGGCGGCGGCCGACCCGGCATTGACGTTGGCCCTGGCCCGCGCCGTGACCGACACCGGCCACGCCGCCCGCCGCGGCATCGTCCTCTCGCGCGATAACTTCTACGCCGGCGTGGCCGCGCCGGCTGCGCCCGACTATCGCACCCTGTCGGCGGCCCGCGTGCTGGCCGTGGAGATGGAGTGCGCGGCGCTGTTTCTGGTCGGCGCTCTGCGCGACGTGCCGACGGCGGCCATCCTGGTCGTCGATGGCAACGTGCTGGCCGTCGGCGAGAGTTTCGAGACCTACCAGCCCGGGCAGCCGGTCGTCGCCGGCAGTGTGGCTACGGCCATCGATTGCGCCCTGGCCGCCTTGCGGAGCGCCTCATGACCGGCATCCAGGACAAGCGGCGAGCCATTCGCCACCTGCTGCGCGAGAACGAGCCGGCCGACGCCATGGCCGCCTACTATGCGCTCCACCATCCCGACGACAAATCGACCCTGGTTGTGCCGCCGGCGGCCGACGGGCAGCGACCCACCGGCTACGTCGCCCTGTCGCGCACCGGGATCGACCTGTTCCGGCCGCTGGTGACGATGCGCCTGCCGACCGACCGCGACCCCAACGCGCAGCAGGCCGCGGCCGACCTGCTGCGGCTGGCCCTCGGCTCCGGCCAGCCGGCCATCCTCAGCGCGCCGGTGCGCTATCTGCCCCTGCTGCGGGCGCTGTTCGACGTGCAGTCCGAGGAGCAGTTGCGCCTCTACGTCCTCGACCCGCGCCGCTTCGAGCCGATCGTCAACGTGCTGGTGACGCGCTCCACGGGGCCGGGCGGGTTGCCGCGCTTCACCATTCGCACGTCGCAGACCGGCCAGGAAGAAGTGGCCGCCGACGCGACGCTCAACTGGCAGTCGCCCCACTTTGGCGAGATCGCCGTCAACACCCGGCCGCAATTCCGGCGGCAGGGCTGGGGGCGCAGCGTCGTCGCCGCCCTGAGCCAATACCTGCTCGACAGCGGCCGAACGCCGCTCTACGTTGTAACCGAAGAGAACGCCGCCTCGATCCAGTTGGCCGAAAGTGTCGGTTTCCGCGACAGCGGCGCGCGCGAGGTCTTCCTCCAGGCCGCCCTGCGCGAGACAAGATAGCCTCTCGCCTCGCCTCCTGCGGCTGTCTGAAAAAGGCGTACAGAGGGCGTGAAGATGGCGTGAAATGTCGTTCGCGCCCGTTGACCCTGGCCCGCCCCGTGTGTTACCCTGCTTCTAACCTCGCTTGTATTGATAGTTTTGGTTTCACGCTTATGTATTGGTAGCGCGCCACGGATAAAGCACCATTTCCCATTCCTGGGAGTGGTGCTTTGTCTACGGCGTGCGCATTGGTGACACTGTATAGGTAAGAAGTAACGCTGGAGGTAATGACCCATGTTTCGCGTCTCGGGTATTGTTAAGTGGTTTAGCCGGTTGAAAGGCTATGGTTTTATCAACCCCGATGAGGGCGGTCAGGAAGTATTTGTCCACTACTCGTCTATCGATGGCGACGGCTATCGCAATCTCTACGAAGGCGACAAGGTGGAGTACGATCTGATCGACCAGGGTAAAGGCCCACAGGCCAAGCACGTGAAGCCCAAGCATCAGTGACGTAGTCGCGTTCGCAGTTCATCGGCCGCGCGGCCGACACAAGCTCTGACCCCAACGAGCGCCCGCTCCCCCGGCGGGCGCTTTTATTTTGGCAACTACACCCGTGGGGCTGTACAATAGGCTATTCAGTCCCCTACTCGTGAGAGAGGTATGCGGGTGCTGTGTGCTATGACCTATTCGGTGCTCATCGTTGACGACAATCTGTCGCTGGCCAATCTTTACCAGATCGTCTTTGAGCGCGTCGGCTGGTCGGTGCGGCGCGTATCCGGCGGGCAAGAGGCACTGGACAGTATTGCCCGCGAAGTGCCCGACGTCATCTTGCTGGACGTGATGATGCCGGAGATGGACGGGATCGAGGCCTGCCGGCGCATCCGGCACGCCCAACCGGAGCGCCCGCCGTGCATCGTCATCTACACCGCCAACAACCGGCCCGAAGTGCGCGAGACGATCCTGGCCGCCGGGGCCGACCTCTTCTTCAGCAAGAACCTCTCCGTGTTCGACCTGCCGTCGCACATCCTGTCCCATCTGTCCTCGCCGGCGTGACGTTCGGCTAGAGCTTGGACACGAACGTCTTGGCCACGCCGCCGTGGCGGCCCAGAAAGCGAATCAGCCAATCGACGAGCGTCGGGTAGTTCAGCAGAAAGCGCTGATAGAAGAACGACCGGCGCATCCCCGACCACATCGCTTCGTCGCAACGCTGCTCATAGACGCATAAGCTCTCGCGCGACACGTCCCCCCGCCGCAGCGCCTCGTCCACCGTCTGCGCTGCCAGCACGCCGGAGATGAGCGCGTTGTGGATGCCGCCGCCGGTCAACGGATTGATGAAGCCGGCCGCGTCGCCCACCAGCAGCGCGCCGTCAAAGGTGTGTTGTAGCCGCTCTTGCGAACCGAAGTTGAGCTGCCAGGTGGCCACGTCGCGCAGGGTGTGGCCGTTGGTCAGCCGGGCACGGATGTCGGGCATGGCCAGGAAGTCGTGCAACATCTGGTTCAGATTGCGCTTGTGGCGGCGAAAAACGTCCAGGCGCATCCCCAGACCAATGTTGGCCACTTTGTCACGCGCCGGGAAAATCCAGGCGTAGCCGGGCAGCACTTCGTCATAAAGGAAAAACTCGACTTTGTGGGGAAAAAGCTCCAGGCCCTCGACGTAGGCGCGCAGGGCGACGGCGCGGTGCGTGTCGCGGTGCTGCTCGGCTTCCGGCCGCAGATGGCGCATGATGACCGAAGTCACCCCGTCGGCGCCAATGACGACGGGCGCGCGGTAGGTGCGCGTCGTGCCGTTCTCGCGGGCCACGACGCCGGCCACGCGCCCGTCCTCCAGCAGCGGCTCCTTGACCTCGGCCTGCCGGAAGCACGCCCCACACTCAATGGCGTGCTGCTGGATGGTGGCATCGAGGAACAGGCGCGGGGCGACGTAGGACTCTTCGTCGTTCGGGCCGCGGTGAAAGTCGGCGTGCAGGGTGTGGCCGCTGGGCGAGACGAGGCGCATCCCGTCGAGGCGATAGAACTCCCCCCGGTCGCGGGCGGCCAGAATCTGGTCTTTCATACCCAGGTCATTGAGGATCCGGACGGCCCCAGCGAGACGGCATCGCCGCAAATCTTGTCGCGGGGAAGCTGTGCCGGTCTAGCAGCAGGACGTCGCGCCCGGCTCGCGCCAGGGCGGCGGCCGCCGTCGCCCCGCCCGGCCCCGCGCCCACAACAATGACCTCGTGTTCACTAACGCTCGGCATTCTGGCTGTTCCTCCTGGCTATGGCCCGACCGCCGTCTTCGCGAAGAGGACGGCCGGCCGGGAAGATGAGTAACGTGGGCGCGAAGTGGGGTGACGTTGACTGGCCGCTGCGCGGCACTCTCGCGATCTATAGGCCGGCATCGGCGCGAATGGCGCTCAGCAGGCCGCGGCAGCCGTCTTCGACCAGGCGGTAGACGTAATCGAAGTTGTCGCCGTAGTAGGGATCGGGCACGTCGCGGACGGCGGTGTGGCCGGCGAAGTCGAGCAGCCGGTGGAGGCGCGGCGCGTCGCCAAAGCGCTGCCGCAAGGCCTCGACGTTCTCGCTGTCCATGGCGATCAGGTAGACCGGCTCCCCGGTAACGTCACCGCCGGCGAGCTGGCGAGCACGTCCGCTATACTGGATGCCGTGGTGGGCCAACACGCGCCGCGTGCCGGGGTGGGCCGGCTCGCCGACGTGGTAGGCGCTGGTGCCGGCCGAGTCCACCTCGATCCGGCCCGCCAGCCCGGCCTCGTCGACCATGCGACGGAAAGACCGCCTCGGCCATCGGCGAACGACAGATATTGCCCAGACAGACGAACAGCACACGCACGGTCATGAACGCTTCCCTTCCTACTCTTCCAGACCTCTGAGGCCTCAAAGACCTCAGAGGTCTGAGTTTAGCAAGCCGGCCTATAAGCCGCATTCTGTAGGCGTTGGCGGACCAACGCTCGGTGATCATCTCTCTGGGGCCGCCGTTACCGGCGACCTCGTGCAGCCTACCCGGACGTCAGACGGAACGAGCAGCCCCGTAGGCGACGAGCGCCTTTCGCCCTGCTTGGCCTTGCTCCTGGTGGGGTTTGCCTGGCCGGCGACATCGCTGCCGCCGCCGGTGGTCTCTTACACCACCGTTTCACCCTCGCCACAAGGGTTGCCCCCTATGGCAATTTGCCTCTCTGTTGCACTTGCCGTCGAGTCACCCCGCCCGGCCGTTAGCCGGCACCATGCTCTGTGGAGTGCGGACTTTCCTCGATCCCGGCGAACCGGAACCGCGATCACCCGGCCTGCTTGCTAAGCCATATCCTACCGATTTTTCGGTCGGATGGCAACTCCGCTCTCTCTAGACGCGCCGACCGCCCGCTCTCTTGCCCTGCCAGGCCAACCGGCCTATAAACAGCGCGCTATGATGCCCCAGCCGCCGAATCCAGCTACCACACGCCGCGCCCTACGGCTCGGGCGGCGCTCCTGCTGGTCGTCGCCGTCACGCTGCTGGCCCTCATCGCCAGCGGCGCGTTCGACCCGCGCCCGCTTGGCTCCCTGGCCCGCCGCGACCGGCCCGGCCCGCTGACTCTGTCCGGCCGCGGCGAGATGCTGGCGTCGCAGCCGTTGCCCTGGCCGGCCCCACCGGCGCGCTACTCGGTGCGCCTGACGGCCGCCCACGCCACTGGGGAGACGGACAGCGCCTATGGCCTGGCGCTGGGCGACAACGCGACGCTGACGGTGGCCGTCTCGCCGCTGGGCCAGGCCGCCGTGTGGCAGACGGTCACCGGTGAAGACGAGCCGCTCACCCTCCTGCCGTGGCAGCCCTGGCCCCACGTCCGCGCCTGTAGCGCGTAGTTTACAACAGGGTTGCAAGCGCCAAGGAACAGATTTGGCTGGACGTTGAGAACGAGGACGGCCGGACGCGCGTCACGGCCCGCATCAACCGCGAGTTGCTCTGGGAGGGGGAAGTGGCTGCGCCGGGGATGGTGTGGCCCTCTGGCTGGCCAGCTTCGGCGGCGCGGTCACCGTTGACTTCCAGACCCTCGACTGGTACGCGCCAGCCTCAGAATTAACTCTTCAACTCCAGCCAGTTCGCCCCAATCTCCGCCTCCACCCGCAACGGCGCGTCCAGCTCAAAGGCGTCGCACATCGTCTCCACCACCAGCGGCCGCACCGCCTCGACCTCTTCGCGCGGCAGCTCCAGCAGCAACTCGTCGTGCACCTGGAGCACCATCCGCGCCTGGAAGCGCTCCTTCAATTGCTCGTGCAGCCTGATCATGGCGATCTTGATGATGTCGGCCGCCGTGCCCTGGATGGGGTGGTTGACCGCCTCGCGCTCGGCGCGCATCACCATCTGGCGGTTGGCGGCGCTCATGGCCGTCCTGAAGATGGGGAAGTAGCGGCGGCGGCCGAACAGCGTCTCCACGTAGCCGTCGATGCGCGCCTTCAGCCGCGTCTCCTCCAGATAGCGCTCCACGCCGGGGAACTGGGCGAAGTACTTCTTGACGAACGTCTCCGCCTCGCCCGCGGTCAGCCCGCTCTCCCGCGCCAGCCGGAAGGAACTCATGCCGTAGATGAGGCCGAAGTTGACCCGCTTGGCGAAGTTGCGCTGGTTGCGCGTCACGCTCTCCATCGGGATGCCATAGACGGCGGCGGCCGTCGTCGTGTGGATGTCGCGGTCGTTGCGGAAGGCGTCGAGCAGCGTCTCGTCCTGGCTGATGTGGGCCAGGATGCGCAACTCGACCTGCGAGTAGTCGGCCGACAGGAACACCCAGCCCGGCTCGCTGATGAAGCCGCGCCGCAGTTGTTGGCCGACCTCGCTGCGGATGGGGATGTTCTGCAAGTTGGGGTTGCTGCTGGCCAGCCGCCCCGTCACCGCGCCGATCTGGCTGAAGCTGGTGTGGATGCGCCCCGTCTGGGGGTTGATCAGTTGCGGCAGGGCATCAACGTAGGTTCCTTTCAGCTTGCCCAACTCGCGATGCTCGATGATAGCGGCGACGATGCCGCTGGTGTCGGCCGCGCGCAACCCCTCCAGCACGTCGGCGGCCGTGGAGTAGTGGCCGCTGGCGATCTTCTTCAGCCCCTCACGGGGCAGTTGCAGCTTCTTGAACAGGATGTCGCTCAGTTGCTGGGTCGAGTTGATGTTGAACGGCTCGCCGGCGATCTCGTAGATCGTCTGCTCCAGCTTGAGCAGCGCCGCCGTCAGGTCTTGGGACATGTGGCGGAAGAACTCCACGTCAATGCGCACCCCGGCGCGCTCCATGTCCATGATGACCGGCAACAAGTCCATCTCCAGTTCGAGCAGCCGTGTCAGCCCCTTCTCCTCCAGTTCGCGCCGCAGCAGCGGCAGCAGGCGCAACGTCATATCGGCGTCGGCCGCGCCATAGGGGGCGGCTGTCTCGATAGGCACCTGGGCGAAGGTCGTCTGCGTCTTGCCGCGGCCGATGAGCGCCTCGATGTCGGTCATCTCCGCCCCCAACCGGTGGCGGGCCAGGTCCTTCAGCCCCTTGTGCTTCGTCGCCGGGTCGGTCAGCCACTCGGCGATCATCGTGTCGAAGGCCACCGGCGACACCGGCAGGCCGTGGCGGCTGAGGATCATGCAGTCGAACTTGGCGTTGTGGGCCACCTTGGGGATGGCCGGGTCGCGCAGGGCCGGGCCGATGGCCTCGACCACACGCGCCAGCGGCAACTGGCCGGGGGCCGGTTGCGCCGCGCCGGCGAAGAGGTTCATCTGGCCGCTGTCGACCTGGGCCGCGCCGGTGACGTGGCCGATGGGGATGTAGTAGGCCACCGGCGGCGCGACGGCCAGGCAGATGCCGACGACCCCGGCCAGCAGCCGCTCCAGGCTGTCGGTCTCCACGTCGAAGCTGATCCACTGCGCCGCCGCCAGCCGTGTCGCCAGATCGGCCAGCGCCGCCTCATCGCGGACGACGACGACCTCGGTCGGCTGCCACGCCTCGCCGTCGGCCGTGACCGTCACCGGCGTCTCCGGCGCGCCGAGCTTGGCCACCAGAGCGTTGGTCATGCCGCGGAACTCCAGTTCGCGGAAGAGAGCGATAGTGTCGTTGATGTTGAAGTCGCGGGTGTGGCAATCCTCCAGCTTGACCGTCACCGGCGCGTCGGTGACGATGCGGGCCAGTTGGTAGCTGAGGTCGGCCGAGGCGCGGCCGTCGGCCAGCTTTTGGCGCAATGCGCCCTTGATGTCGTCCAGGTGGGCGTAGAGATTTTCCAGCGTGCCGTACTCGGCCAGCAGCTTGATGGCCGTCTTGTCGCCGATGCCGCGCACGCCGGGGATGTTGTCGCTGACGTCGCCGACCAGGGCCTTGAAGTCCACCACCTGATCGGGCCGCACACCCAGGCGGCCGACGACGCCCGCGGCGTCATAGACCTCGGCGCTGTCGCCGGCGCGGCGCGGGGGTAACTCAACGCGGGTGTTGTCGTCCACCAGTTGCAGCAGGTCGCGGTCGCCGGTAATGATGTGGACGGGCACGCGGCCGTTCATCTGCCGGGCGATGGTGCCCAGCACGTCGTCGGCCTCGTACCCCTCGCACTCCAGGATGGGGATATTCAAGGCGCGCACGACCTCCTTGATGCGCGTGATCTGCACGTCCAACTCGTCGGGCATCTTGTCGCGCGTGCCCTTGTAGTCGGCGTAGAGGTCATCGCGGAAGGTCGCGCCCAGGTCGAAGCTGACGGCCAGGTAGTCCGGCGGCTCGTCGGCCAGGATGAGGTCGAGCAGGGTGCGCGTGAAGCCGTAGGTGGCGTTGGTCGGCTCGCCGCTCTTGGTCGTGAACGACTCCAGCGGCAGGGCGAAGAACATGCGGTAGGCCAGGGCGTGGCCGTCGATCATCACGAAGCGGTCGGTGGTCATCGGTTGTCCTGTGGCCGGGTCGCGGTTGGGCGAACCGGCAACCTATTATAGCACATTTGGCCTAATTCCTACTCCGGTTCCCTCGCCCTTTAGGAGGGGAGGGTTCTGGTTCCCCCCCTGTGGGGAGAGGGTTAGGGAGGGTTCTGGTTCCCTCGCCCTGGGGAGAGGGTTAGGGAGAGGGTTCTTCTCACAAGCCAGCCGAATCCTCCACCACACTCACAATGTCCCGCTTCACCTGCACGTTTGAAAACCGAATGACCCGACAACCCTGACTCTCCAACCACGCCGTCCGTGCGGCATCGTATTCCATCTGCGCGGCGTGCGAACGGCCGTCCAGTTCGACAACCAGGTTCGCCTCATGGCAGTAGAAGTCCACGATATACGGCCCTATTGGGTGTTGGCGGCGAAACTTGTAGCCGTCCAGGTTGTGGTTGCGCAAGGCTTTCCAGAGCTTGGTTTCAGCCGGCGATTGGCGGTGGCGGTTTTCGCGGGCGTGTTGGCGGGTGATTGGATCGATTGTTGGTTTGGTTGTTGAAGACACAAGACCCTCTCCCTACCCAAGAGGAGAAAGGGCCCCCCCCCCCCCCCCCCCCGGGGGGGGGGAGAAAAAACCCCTCCCTAACCCTCTCCCAGGGCAGGGCAGCCCTCTCCCTAGCCCTCTCCCAAGGGGAGAGGGGACAAGATTACCACCCACTGGCCGCAAAGACGGTGTTCAGCAAGTCGGCGCGTTCTTCGGGCGTCATCAACCGCGGCCTCGCCCAGTTCTCGATCAGCCCCGTCCACAACTCCACGCTCAGCAGCCGCCCGTCGTAGATGACGTAGGTATCCACGAACGCCTGGCGCGTGGCCAGCATGTCCATCTGGTCGAAGAAGAGGTTGCCCAGCCCGTAGTGGATGAACGTGCCGTTGTCGAAGGCGAAGCCCTGGGCGTGGTGCCCCTGGCTGCCGGAGACGGCCGCCGCCCCGGCCGCGGCCAGTTCGCCAAAGGCGGCGATCTGGTCGGCCGGCGGGTCGTAGCGGTAGTGCTCGATGTATTGCAGCGTGGCGATGACCACGTGCCCCTCGGCGCGCAGTTGGGCGATCTGGGCGGCCACGTCCGGGCCGCAGGGGCGCGAACCGGCGGCGTCGGCCAGCGCCCAGTCGCCGGCCGGGCCGACGGGGTTGCAGCCGACGAAGGCGATGCGGTTGCCGTTGTGGTCGATGACCAGCGGCCGGGTGGCGTCGGCCAGGTCGCGCCCGCCGCCGTACCACTGCATCCCCGCCGCGGCGTACATGTCCAGCGAGCGCGCCAGCGGTTCCCGCCCCCAGTCGTTGAGGTGGTTGCCGGTCAACTCGATCACGTCGATGCCCAACTGCTTCAGCAAGTCGAAGTACGGGTCGCGCGAGCAGAAGGTCGTGCCGCCGTAGGCGTCGGGGAAGGGGCAGTCGGCGGCGAAGGACACCTCGTTGCTGATGTGGGCGATGTCGGCCGCGCGCAACACCGGCCCGACCTCTTCGCCCGGCCAGAGGATGCCGCGCTGCTCCATCTGCGCCGCCGTGGCCCGCACCAGGGCCGTCACGCCGCTCATGGCCACGCGGGTCAGCTTGGCCGGGTCGCGGTTGGTGGCCGGCCCGGCCCAGCGCAGCCGGAACTCCGCCACCGCCTCCTCGTCGCCGGTGACGGTCATGGGCACGAGCAGCGGGTAGCCGTCGGTGGTGAAGTCGTGGGCCAGCGGTGAGCGCCCGTCGAGGCGCAGTACCTTCCACTCCGGCCGCAACTGGTCGAACGGCACGATGATCCACGCCGGCCGGGCGGCCCAGACGCGGCCGATGAAGTCATCGGCGACGACCTCGCCCCCCGTCGGCGTACCCCAGGTCGCAGCGAAGGCGGCGGCCGTGTCGGCGTCGAGCAGCAGCCGGCCCACGTCCGACGCCCGGCCGCCCAGCCGGCGGTGACGGCCGCGGCAGGTCGTCTCGTCGGCCACGGTGGCGAAGGGCGCGGCGGCCACGTAGAGCCACTGGGCCAGCGGCTCGCCGTCGGCCACGGTCAGGCGCACGTCGGCCGCGCCGCCCTCGACCCAGGTAAACAGTTCCGGGTTGGCCGTGGCCACGTGTTGGGCGGCGGTTCGCAGCGCCTCGGGCACGCCCGGCGCGGCGCTGAGAGTGTAGCGCCCGCGCAGGCTGGGGTCGGGCGTGGCCGTGGCCGGGCGCGGCGGCTGGAGAACGTCCACGGCGAGCGTCGGCTGGGGCAGGCCGCCGGCCAGGGTCGGCGTGGGCAGCAGCGCGCCCGGGGCCGGCCGGGGCGGCGTTGGGCCGCCGGCACGGCCGCCGCGCCGGTGATGGCCGGCGTGGGCGGCGCGATGGCCACGTCGAGGGCGCTATCCGCTGCGCCCGCGGCGCAGCCGGTCATTAACAAAGCCAGTAGGATTATGTATAATAACGATGGTGGCATAGCCGGTGAGAGTAGCTCACTTGCCGCTGCCGCGCTAAATATGCCCGCTGCGAGAGGCCAATATGGAAGCTGACGACACCGACCGACACTGCCCAGCCCAAGCCAACCAAGCGCAAAGCTCGCCCGCCGAAAAGCAACCGGAGAAGGCGGCCGAGAAACCGCCGACAAGCCGCCGGCGATTGACCTGCGCGACCCCAGCCTCTACATCAACCGCGAACTCAGCAACATCGAATTCAATCGCCGCGTGTTGCACGAGACGCAAGCCGACCATCCGCTACTGGAGCGGGTCAAGTTCCTGGCCATCTTCCACAGCAACATGGACGAATTCTTCATGGTACGCGTGTCGGGGCTGAAGCAGCAACTGCGGCTGGGCGTCACGGCCACCGCGCCCGACGGGCTGCTGCCGCGCGAGCAGTTGGCCAACGTCCACCGCACGCTGACGCAACTCTTCGCCGAAGCCAACGCCATCTGGCGCGAGCAGCTCTATGCCCAACTGGCCGAGACCAACATTCACGTGCTGCGCTATGAGGAGTTGAGCAAGTCGCAGCGCAATAAGCTGCGCGCCTACTTCGAGCGCGAGATCTTCCCGGTGCTGACGCCGCTGGCCTCCGACCCCAGCCGCCCCTTCCCCCACATCTCCAACCTGAGCCTGAATCTGGCCGTGCAGGTGCGCGATCCCAAGACGGGCGACCTGCATTTCGCCCGTGTCAAGGTGCCGCCGGCACTGTCGCGGCTGGTGCCGCTGAAGCGTTTCGATCCCGACCAACTCTCGACGCCGGCGGTGCAGAAGTTCGTCTGGGCCGAGGAGGTCATCGCCGCCAGCCTTGACCGGCTCTTCCCGGGCATGAAGATCGTCGCCGCCTATCCGTTCCGCGTGACGCGCAACAGCGACATGGAGTTGCAGGAGGAAGAGGCTGACGACCTGCTGCTGATGATGGAAGACAACCTGCGGCAGCGCCACTTCGGCAGCGCGGTGCGCCTGGAGATTGACAACAACATGCCGGCCGACGTGCGCGACATGCTGATGGCCAATCTCCAGGTGGACTCCTACGATGTCTACACCACCAACGGGCCGCTGGGCCTCAGCAGCCTGTGGGAGCTGCACCGGCTGGAGCGGCCGGAGCTGAAGGATCGCCCCTTCACGCCGCGCACGCCGCCCAGCCTGCAAAACATCGCCGGCAGCATGTTCAGCGTCCTGCGCCAGCGCGACATCCTGCTCCATCACCCCTACGACAGCTTCACGCCGGTGGTCAACCTGCTGGAAGCGGCGGCCGACGACCCCGACGTGCTGGCGATCAAGATCACCCTCTACCGCGTCGGCTCCAACCCGCCGGTGGTGCAGGCGCTGAAGAAGGCCCGCCTCAACGGCAAGCAGGTGGCGGCCGTCGTCGAGCTAAAGGCGCGCTTCGACGAGGAGACCAACATCCACTGGGCGCAAGAACTGGAAAGCGCCGGCGTCCACGTGGCCTATGGCCTGATCGGGCTGAAGACCCACAGCAAGGTGACGCTCATCGTGCGGCGCGAGCGCGACGGCATTCGCCGCTACGTCCACCTGTCGAGCGGCAACTACAACAGCGCCACCGCCCGCCTCTACACCGACACCGGCTTCCTGAGCCGCGACGAAGACCTGGCCGCCGACGCCAGCGACCTGTTCAACTTCCTGACCGGCTACTCGCGCCAGGAGGAGTTCCGCAAGTTCCTCGTCGCCCCGGTCAGCATCCGCCGCGGCCTGGTCGAGGCCATCAAGCGCGAGACGGCGCTGGGGCCAAAGGGGCGCATCATCATCAAGTGCAACTCGCTGGTCGACGGCGAGATGATCCGCAACCTCTACCGCGCCTCGCAGGCCGGGGCCAAGGTCGATCTCATCATTCGCGGCATCTGCGGCCTGCGGCCGGGCGTGCCGGGCGTCAGCGACAACATCCAGGTGATGAGCATCATCGGCCGCTTCCTGGAGCACTCGCGCATCTACTACTTCCACAACGAGGGCAACCCCAGCCTCTACATGGGCAGCGCCGACCTGATGCCGCGCAACCTCGACCGGCGGGTGGAGGTGCTGTTCCCCATCACCGATCCCGACATGCAGCGCCACGTGGTCGAAAACCTGCTGGCCGTCAGCCTGCGCGACACGGCCAAGAGCCATATCTTGCAAAGCGACGGCCGCTACATCCCCCGCCGCTACCTGCTCGACGGCGACGCCCCGCTGTTCGACAGCCAGGCCTGGTTCCTGCAAAAGGGCGTCGTTGCCGAAGAGGATTAGCGGCATGGCTGAAGGCTGAGGGATAAAGGATGAACAGGGAGCGCCGTGTTCATCCTTCATTTATCCGCCTTCATCCTTCCCGGTGTGGCCGGCTACGGCATGGCCGGCGTCGTCACTGTCGGGTCGGCCGAGACCCAGCACGAGGCGATCCACTCATTGGCGTCGTCGAAGCACAGGAGCCGCCACCACGCGCCATCGTCGCTGACGCCCAGCACCGGAACCGTTTGCCCGCCGAAGACGGTGGCCACCGGCTCATAGCTCGCGCCCGGCCCGCTGTAGAACGTCGCTTCGTCGCCGTTGATGAGCACACTGACCGCGTCGGTCGGCGCGCCCAGGCCAAAGCCGGAGTAGAGCATCGTGTCCCAACGGTACGCGCCGTCCGGCTGCTGGATGATGAACTGGATCGCCTCCGCGGCGGCGTCCTGTCCCCAGCCGTAACTCAGCAGCGTGGCTACGACCAGCTTGTCCGGCCCCAGGAAGGTGGCCGGCGGCTGCCCCCAGCAGCGGGGCCAGGGTCCATGTTCGGGTCAGCCCAGACCAGCGTCGCGCCGGCGGGCGGAAGTCGTTCTCAAAGGCCGCCACGGCTTCGGCCGGCGTATACTGCACCCCTTCCGACAGCCAAGCCGACCGTGAACGGGTCCGACATTAGCGTCTGCATGGTCGGAAAGTCCGTGCGCTGAGGGCCGCCTGAAGCTGGATGATGAACGCATCGGGGTGGCGGGCGGCGCGTCGGTGGCGGGCGGGGTGGCCGTCGGCGGCTCGGTTGTGGGCGTGGCTGCCTCGGTCGTCGCCGTGGGGGCGGTCGTGGCCGCTTCCGGTTGGCGCGGGCGGCAGGGTTACCAGGCGTCACGCCCACCTCGCCGGTCGGCTGGCAGGCGATTAGCAGGAACAGCGAGAGAACAGCCAGGATAAGAAACTTTATCTGTTGCGACATCAGTAACCTCCATTTTTCTGAGAGTCGAAATCATAGCCCTGTGGCCGGTCATGAGTAGCTGACGGGTTGGCTACGAGCATAGGACGATAAATGACGCAAATTCGTTCCCGCGCAGTTGTTCTCAGGCGGTTCACGCTTACAATCTTCCAAACTCAAGTTCTGAATAATTCACCGCTATGCTATAGACAGTGAAGATTCGGCAACCGAGCGTCAGTCGACTATGAGCCTGCGCCCGGAGAAGACAAGGAGAAACAGTATGGTGGTAAAAAAGCGAAAGTGGCCTTTCCTGCCTCGTCGCCGTCCTGAGCGTTTTGCTGATCGGCCTGATGGCCAGCATCGTCCTGGCCCAGACGGCGACGCCGGAAGCGGAGACGGAGGCAGAGGACAACGCAACCCAGGCGGATAGCTTGTCGCTGCGCGGTCTGCACCACGGCTTCCTCGGCCGCGGCAACGGCAGCAGCGCGCACGATGAGTATCTGGCCGAAGCGCTGGGGATCACCCTCGAAGAGCTTCAGGCCGCCCGCCGCCAAGCTATGGCCGCCTACCTGGCCGATGCCGTCACCGCCGGCGACATCACCCAGGCGCAGGCCGACCTGATGCTGGGCAAGCACGCCCTGAGCGACACTATCAGCCGGACGGCCCTGGTGGCCGAGGCGCTCGGTATCACGACCGAGGAGCTGGAGGCCGCGCTGGCCGACGGCCAATCCCTGTCGGAACTGATGACCGCCGCGGGCATCGACGCCGACACCCTGCAAACCAACGTCCAGGCCGCCTATGAGGCGGCCGTCGCCCGCGCCGTGGCTGACGGCGTCATTACCCAGGCCCAGGCCGACGCGGTTCTGGCCCAGGATACCAACTTCGGCCTCTTCGGCGGCGGTGGCGGTGGTGGTCGCGGCCACCACCGGTCGGGGCAGCTCGTGGAGCACCCCGTCGACGCCTGACTCCGATTCGAGAGCGACGACACGACGACCGATACTGGTTTCGATGCGTAGGGCGGGATGATTCCTGCCCGGTGAGGAAGCTCACGCCAAGGCGCGAAGGAGCAAAGGACGCTAAGAAGAACTTTACGCTAAGACGCACTGCGAAAAACTCTTCCTTTGCGTCTTTGCCCCTTAGCGCCTTGGCGTGAGCTCTGAATAACCCGTTGACGAGTAGAACGAGATGAGCAAGACGATCCTGGTAGTAGACGATGCGGAAAGCCTGCGGACGATGGTCAAGAGCTATCTGACCCAGGAAGGGTACCGCGTGGTGACGGCGGCCAACGGCCGCGAGGCGCTGTTCGTCGCCCGCCAGGAGCGGCCCGACCTCATCCTGCTCGACCTGATGATGCCGGAGTTGGGCGGCTTCGAGTTCATCACCGCCCACAGCCGTGACGGCGACGCGCCGGTCATCATCCTGACAGCCAAGATTGAGGAGAGCGACAAGGTGCTGGGGCTGGAGTTGGGCGCCGACGACTACCTGACCAGCCCTTCAGCCTGCGCGAACTGACGGCGCGCATCCGCGCCGTGTTGCGCCGGGCGGAGAAAAGCGCCGCGGCGTCCTCGGCCCTGCTGCGCGTCCGGCGAGTTGATGCTCGACCGCGACAGCCGGCTCGTGACCGCCAACGGCAGCACCGTCGAGCTAACCCCTCGGAGTTCGACCTGCTGGCGACGATGATGGCCTCGCCAGGGCGCGTCTTCTCGCGCCTCGACTTGCTCGACAAACTCCAGGGCGACACCTACGAGGGGTACGGGCGCACCATCGACGTTCACATCCGCAATCTGCGCACCAAGATCGAACCTGACCCGCGCAACCCGCGCTACGTCCAGACCGTCTATGGCATCGGCTACCGCCTGGCGGCCGATCCGAACGGCAACTAAGCCCATGCGCTCCCTGACCCTGAAACTCGCCCTGGCCTTTCTGGCCGTTGGCCTGGCCGGCGTCGTGCTGGTGGCGGTCATCGTGCGGCGGCAGACGCTGCTGGAGTTCGACCGCTTCATCGTCGACCAGTATCAGGCCGACGTGATCGCCCGCGCCGGCGACTACTATACCGAGGCCGGCGAATGGGCGGGCGTAGAGTCGATCCTGCGCGGCCGGCGCGGGCCGGGGGGCGGCGGGCCGGTGGGCGGCAGCCGGCCGGTCATTCTGACTGATACCAGCGGTGAAGTGATCGCCTCGACGGTGGACGACGGCTACAAGGGCAGCATGAACTACGACGGTGGCGCGACGGCGACCACCGATCCCTTGCCTATCGAAGTCGAAGGTGCGGTCGTCGGCTACGTCCAGTTCCTGGATATGTCCGAGACGCAAGACCTGCGCGAAACGGCCGAGGCGGCGTTCCTCGACCGCATGAGCCGGGCCATTCTCATCAGCGCCATCGGCGCGGGGTTGCTGGCCCTGGTGCTGGGGGCGGCATTGGCCAGCACCATCTCGCGCCCGGTGCGCGAACTGACCGACGGCACGAAGGCCCTGGCCGCGGGCGACCTGGGCCACCAGGTGCCGGTGCGCACCGCCGACGAGATCGGCCAGTTGGCGCAGTCGTTCAACCGCATGAGCGCCGATCTGGCCCGCTCCACCCAGTTGCGCAAGCAGATGACAGCCGACATCGCCCACGACCTGCGCACGCCACTCAGTGTCATCCTGGGCTACTCCGAGGCCCTGCAAGACGACAAGCTGCCGGGCACATTGGAGATTTATGGGGCGATGCACCGCCAGGCGCAACACCTCAACCGGCTCATCGAAGACTTGCGCACCCTGTCGCTGGCCGACGCCGGGCAACTGTCCCTCCAGCGCCGCACCGTTCAACCGGGCGACCTGTTGGAGCACGCGGCCATCGCCTATCTGCCGCAGGCTGAGGAGCGCGGGATTCAGTTGTCGGTGACGGCTGAGGCCACGCCGGGCTATCTCCGTCGACCCGACCGGCTGGTGCAGGTAATCGGCAACCTGGTCGGCAACGCGCTGCGCCACACGCCCGACGGCGGCCACGTCCAACTAGCCGCGGCGTTGGCCGGCCCGCGCGTGGTGCTGTCGGTGACCGACGACGGCCCCGGCATTCCCAACGACGACCTGCCCCACATCTTCGAGCGCTTCTACCGCGGCGACAAGGCCCGCGTGGACGACGGCTCGTCGGGGCTGGGGCTGGCCATCGCCCGTTCGCTGGTCGAGGCCCACGGCGGGCAGATCGGCGTCGAAAACGTGGCCTCCGGTGGAGCGCGCTTCACCATCGCCTTGCCGTTGGCCAACGGCAACGGCCACGCGGCGGCTTAATACTCATCCCCCTGCAAGCTGCCACTCACTTCCCATTCATCTTGATTTGGCAAAGTGGGACGCTAGTCCGGTTAGGACGACCTAGTTGTTCCACTATTAGTTTCAGAGTGTAACAAGGAGCGAGAGGAAACATGAAAAAGAAGAGCTTCGTAACGCTGTCGTTGGTTTTGTTGAGTCTGGTGCTGCTGTCGGCTTGTGTGTATTCCAGGAAGTCGAAGCGCCCAGCGCGACGCTGGAGGCGATTCCGTTGGAAACACAGGCCGCCGGCGTAGCGACCACCGCGCCGGCCGAGCCGACGGCCGCGCCGGAAGTCGCCACCGAACCGGCCGCCGAAGAGCCGACGGCTGCCCCAGCCACGGAGGAGGCCACGACCGTGCCCCCACCGAAGAGCCGACCGCGACGCCGACGCCGGCAGGCGTGGCCCAGGTATTTACCATTGACTCCGGCCGCCTCACAGGTGCGCTTCGAGATTGATGAAGATCTGCGCGGGGCGCTTAACACAGTGGTCGGCACAACCGATCAGGTGGCCGGGCAGTTGTCGGTCAACCTGGCCGACCTGTCGCAGACCCAGGTCGGCGTCATCCAGATCAACGCCCGCACTCTGGTCACGGACAACGACTTCCGCAACCGGGCCATCAACAACGAAATCCTCGACACCGGCCAATTCGAGTTCATCACCTTCACGCCGACGGCCGTCGAAGGGCTGCCGGCCAGCGCAACCGTGGGTGAGACGATCACCTTCACCCTGGTCGGCGACCTGACCATCCGCGACATCACGCAGCCGGCGACGTTCACCGTCGAGGCCACGGCCGTCTCGGAGACCCAGCTCACCGGCACGGCCACGACCGTCGTCAACCGCACCGACTACGACCTGCAATCCCCAGCGTGCCCAGCGTGGCCAATGTGGAGGAGGAGGTTGAGTTGTATATCGACTCCACGGCCAACGCTTCGTAGGTAGAAGGTTCAACGCAAAGACGCTAAGACGCAAACGCCATCGGGTTGCGATGGCGTCTTTGCGTCTTAGCTCTTATTCTTTGCGTTGGTTACTTTCCTTTAGCGATAGCCCGCTTGGCAATGCGATCCACCGCGCCGGGGGCGATGAAGCGAGCCACCGCCCGAAGCGCGAGCGGTTGGACATGACTCACCTGCCGCTTGCGGGCGGCGGCACCGGCCAGCGTCAGCCGGGCGCACTACTGCTGATCAAGATCTTGCTCCACTTACGGCGGGTTGTGGCCCAACGGCTGGCCGTCGGCCCCAGCGAGCGGGTGTGCATACCGAGGCGACGAAATCAGGGAAGGAGATGGTGACGCTGATGCCGTCGTCCTCGACTTCGATGCGCAGCGACTCGAAGAAGCCGACCATAGCGTGCTTGCTGGCCGGAATTAGCCGGTGCGGGTGGGGATGGTGACGCGCGGCGCGCCGGTGCGCGCGGCGACGCTGGCGATGGCCACGGAAGATACGGCCGCGGCTGCGCTTCAGGTGGGGCGGGGCGTAGTAGGTGCAGTAGAGGCTGCCGAAGAAGTTCACGCGCATGATGTACTCCAGCGAGCCAAGGTCCTCGACGTCTTCCAGCTTCATCCACATGCTGAGGCCGGCGTTGTTGATCCAGCGTGTCGAGGCGCACATACTCGGCCACCGTCCGCTCCACCAGTTCGCGGCACTCCTCTCCATCGGTCCGTCGGTCGGCGCGACCAGCGCCCGGCCACCGCGCGCCCGGCAGGCCCGCCAGCCACTCCTCCAGCCGGCCCGTTGCGCGCCGCCAACACCAGGCACGCCCCTTCCCGGGCCAACTCATAAGCCATCGCCTCACGCCAATGCCGGTCGAAGCGCCGGTCAGGATCACTACGTTGTCTTTGAAGTCCATAATGCCTCTTGCGTTTGACCATCGGCCAAGCGGGGCTAGTATAACCTAGAAACCGGGTTTCTCAGAAGAAACTCGGTTTCTAAAACTATGGCCCACCTCACCCTCGTCGCCGGCTCGCGCGGCGACATTCAACCTTACATTGCTCTTGGTCTCGGCCTGCAAGCCCGCGGCCACACTGCCCGGCTGGCCACACACGCCATCTTCGCCGACTGGATTCGCGGCCACGGCCTGGAGTTCGCGCCGGTCGAGGGGGGACCCGATGGCCGCCTTGCAGCGCGAGCACGGCCGCGACTGGGTGGAGACCGGGCGCGACGGCGGCGACTTCCTGCGCGGCTTTCACCGCTTCATCGACCCCCTGCTGCACCAGGCCACGGCCGACACGCTGGCCGCCTGCGCCGGCCAGCGACATGGTGCTCTTCTCCGGCGTGGCCTTCACGTCGCCTAGCGCCGCCGAGAAGCTGGGGCTGCCCTTCGTGCAGGCCTACCTCCAGCCCATCAACCCCACGCGCGAGTTCCCCAGCGTTCTTCTACCCCACCCGGCGCAGGGCGGCGCGATCTACAACTACGCCACCCACGCCATCGGCGGCTATCGCATCTGGCTGCGGCTGCGGCCGGTGCTCAATGCCATCCGCCGCGAGATGCTGAGCTTGAAGCCCATGCCCCTGCTCCGGCCCCTTCCCCGACATGTTCCTGCGTAAGCTGCCCGTCGTCCACGGCTACAGCCCGACCCTACTGCCCAAGCCGCGCGACTGGAGCGAGGCGCTGTTTGTGCCCGGCTTCTGGTTCCTAGACGACGACACTTACAGCCCGCCGGCCGAGCTAGTCGACTTCCTGGCCGCCGGGCCGCCGCCGGTCTACGTCGGCTTCGGCAGCATGACCGGCAACGACCCGGAACGGCTGACGCGCATCGCCCTGGAGGCGGTGGCCCGCAGCGGACAGCGGGCGGTGCTGCTGTCGGGCTGGGCCGGGCTGGCCGCGGGCGATCTGCCGCCGAACGTGCTGAAGCTCGACAGCGCGCCCCACGGCTGGCTTTCTTCCCGCGCATGGCGGCCATCGCCCACCACGGCGGCGTGGGCACGACGCACGGGCGCTGCGCGCCGGCCGGCCGCAAGTGGTCGTGCCCTTCTTCGGCGACCAGCCATTCTGGGCCGACCGGGTGCATGGGCTGGGCGTCTCGCCGCCGCCGGTGTTTGCAGGAGGAATTGACGGCCGAGCATCTGGCCGAGGCGATCTGCACTGCTATTGCCGATCAGGCTATGCGAAGACGAGCGGTGGAAGTTGGCGAGCGAGTCGGCGCGGAGCAAGGCGTAGCCGGGGCGGTGGAGATTGTTGAGCGGTATTTGGGGCAGGGGGCGGGGTTTTTGAGGGGAGGCGTGAGGCGCAGCCTGTCAACCGCTTCCCACCTTGTCCACCTGGGCTGAAACGGCGGGACGACCAACAACGGCCCTAAACGACCCTTAAGAAACGGCGTCGCGCGCGCTGAAAGCCGGCCTCGGCCGGCGCCGTTGAATAGCCCGGCGCCTTATGAAGTTTAACAATTTAATACGGCAACATACCAGGTAGTGGGATAAGATAGTAGCCGGAGGTGACGACATGGCCGCCCGACGGACACTCGAACTAAGCGACGAACAGCGAGCCAGAGCTGGAGCGAGCGCGACCGACATCCCAAACCCCATGTGCGCGAGAAGGCGGCGGCTTTGTTGAAGGTCGCCGCCGGGCAATCGCCCCATGCGGTGGCCAAACAGGGCGTGCTGAAGACGCGCGACCCGGATACGGTCTACCGCTGGCTGAATCGCTATCTGGGCGGCGGGATTGACGGCTGGCTGGTGAAGCCAGGGGAGGCCGCAAGGCAACTTTTCCCCCGCACGGGAGCGATGAAGGCCCACCAGGCCGTGGTGCGCACGTTCGCCGCGACCCGCACCTGTTCGGCCATGCTGGTCATCGTTGGACACCTGGCACGTGATTGCCGACCAGTTCGACTGGTTGCGGGGCATGCGCCGGGGGAGCGTGGCGTTTGCTGGCCCGGTTGGGCATTGGTTACAAACGAGCGCGCGATTACCTTCACAGCCCCGACCCGCACTATCGGCTAAGCGGGCCTGGATCGACGAGCATCGGGCATCGGGCCGAGCGGCAGCCGGAGCGTTTCTTGCTCTACCTGGATGGCTCTCTTACTACCGCCAGCCGGAACTGTCCTGGGCGTAAGCCGTGGGTAACCCCAGCCGTTGGCGCGGCGCAGCTAATAGTCCAATACCTGCTTTCGCCATAGTGGCCCACTCTGGATGCCATCACCGGGCAAGTCATTTACCCTCCAGCGCAGCCACATCACCACCGCCTGCTTGTCTGATTTCTTCGCCCAAGTCCAGGCCGCCTATCCGCAAAGAGACGATTGCCATTGTCCTGGACAACTGGCCGGTGCATTTTCTCCCTGACGTGCTCTGTCGTCTCCAGCCTCAGCAACTACGCCACCGAATCTGCCTGCCAACAATTGGCCCACCGAACCGCGACAGAAAGCCATTCGGGACACGCTGCCGATTCAATTGCTTTGTCTGCCAACTTACGCTTCCTGGCTGAACCCCATCGGAGAAGCTCTGGCGTTGGCCCAAGCAAGAGGTCATCCCCGTCTCCATCGCGGCTGGCGATGATTGGCTGCCCAAATCCCTGGTAGCACATTCCTCGACCGCTTTCTCAACGGTTCGTCGGCGTTGCTGCGCTATGTTGGATTGTTACCGTATTAAATTGTTAAACTTCCATAGGCCCGGGCGGG
>JADJHJ010000008.1 GCA_016707605.1 Candidatus Promineofilum glycogenicum
GCCGCCTCGACGGCGGCGCGTGGGAAGCGTGCAGCAGCCCCAAGAGCTACACCGGCCTGAGCGACGGCTCCCACACCTTCGAGGTGCGGGCCAGCGACGCGGCGGGCAACACCGATCCGACGCCGGCCGGCTACACCTGGACCATCGACCTGCCCCCGGCCGGCGCGCTCTACGTGACGGCCAGCGGCGGCAGCGTGCCCGGCGCGGGGGCCTACCAGAAGAACGACATCCTCAAGTGGGACGGCAGCGCCTGGTCGGTCTGGTTCGACGGCGCGAGCGCGGGCATGCTGGCCACGGCCGACATCATCGCCTTCGACGTAGCCGACGACGCCAGCGGCGCGGCCTGGCTGGCCATCCGCCAGGCGGTCAAGCTGCCCGGCCTGGGCAAGACGCAGCCCAACCAGATTGTCACCAACAACGGCACGTCGTGGAGCCTGTTCTTTGATGGCGGCGATGTCGGTCTGAAGACGACCGGCGAACGGATCAACGGGCTGGAAGTGCTGCCCGGCAGCGTCTCGCCCATCGGGACGGGCTGCCTCCACTACCTGCTGATCAGCACCATCGCCGGCGGCGGTGTGCCCGTCGGCAGCGGCAACGTCAACTTCACCGGCGAGGACGTGCTGGGCTTCTGCATGACCAGCGTGGGCGCGAACACGGCCGGGGTGTGGCACGTCGTCTTCGAGGGGCAGGCGCAGGGGCTACAGAAGAACAACAACCTGGGCCTGAGCGCCAACGACGACGCGACGACGCTCTACTTCACTGCCAAGAAGGCCTTCACCGGCGACGGCGGGCTGGTGCGGCCGTCGGAACTGTTCAGCTTCAGCGGCGGCGCGTTCAGCGGGCCGCTGTGGAAGGCCAAGGATCATGGGCTGAACCAGGTCGTGGACGGCATCGACGTCGTCGGCGACTTGCCGTAGAGAGAAGAGCTCACGCAAAGGCGCGAAGGGGCAAAGGCGCAAAGGAAGAATAAGCCTTCTTCTTTGCGCCTTTGCCCCTTCGCGCCTTTGCGTGAGCTCTCATCCTGGAACCTGGAACCTGGCCCCTTTCTTGCCAGTACTTTTTACTTGATCTTACAACAATAATCCGTATACTTTAGGCTGGGAAGAAGGGGCAGCGCCGTGTGTGGGTGCTGCCTTTTCGCGTTTAACCGTTCCACATATCCTGCTCCACTGAGGTTCAACGATGATCGCGTCTGCCGGTTCCCTTCGTCGTCACCTGTTCCGTGTTGTGGCCGCGGCTGCTCTGGCTGTGGCTCTCCTTGTGTCGCTGCGGCCGTCGGCCGAGGCGGCGTCCTACCGCAACCACGTCGCCCGCATCCCGCCACACCCACCAGCGCTGAGACGGTCACCGTCTGGATCGAGAGCGACACGGCGTTGGGCGAAACGGCCGGCGTCGAAACGCTCATCAATGGCGTCTATACCAACCACTATGGCACGTATGACGACGCCAGCGGCCCCGACCCGTCTAACTGGAGGGTCGAATTGCCCGCCCAGCCCAACGGGACAACCGTCGAGTATCAACTATTCACCCGCAACCAGTCTAGCCAGAACTACGGCCACACCGGCTTCAATTGGAACTACACCGTTGACGACGGCGACATCCAGTGGGACGGCCTGCATCACGACACCTTCGACAGCTATTTTCGCGCCCCCTTCGGCGCGGTGGCGGCCGGAACAGACGTGACGCTGCGCTTCCAAACCACTCCGCTGGACGTGGACGGCGTCGATCTGCGCGTCTATACCTATGACCCGGCGACGGGCAGCACCTCCGGCCCAGTCGACCATCCGATGACCTATCTGGAAGACCAGGGCGGCTACGCCATCTGGACGGTAACGCTCGACACGCCCAATACGCCGTCGATTCTCTACTACCACTTCGTCATCACCGACGGGCTGGACGTGGACACCTACAGCGACGACCACGGCGGCCCCCACGACAACGTCAACCAGGGCGGCACCGGCGCGGCCGGCGACAACCAGGGGGCCGAGGGCTTCCAGTTGACCGTCTACGCCAACGGCTTCCAGACGCCCGACTGGCTGCAGGACGCCGTCGTCTACCAGATCTTCCCCGACCGCTTCCGCAACGGCGACCCCAGCAACGACTACTGCCGCGCCGGGGGCACGACCGGCTGCCCGCTATTCTACGGCGACCAGGACGTGCTGCTGCGCGAGCCGTGGAACACGCTCATCGGCGACCCGCGCACGCCCGGCCCCTACTTCAACGAGTACGGCACGCAGTTCTACGGCGGCGACCTGCAAGGGCTAATCGACAAGCTCGACTACCTGAAGGCGGCCGGCTTCGACACCATCTACACCACGCCCATCTTCGACGGCAGCAGCAACCATCGCTACGACACCGACGACTACATGGCCATTGACCCGGCGCTGGGCACGCTGGCCGACTTCAATGAGCTGATCACTGCGCTGGAAGCGCGCGACATGTATCTTATTGTCGACGGCGTCTTCAACCACACCTCGTCCGACAGCGTCTACTTCGACCGCTACGGCCGCTACCCCGGCAACGACGGCGCGTGCGAGTCGCTGGCCTCAGAGTACCGCGACTGGTTCGAGTTCCTCAACAACGACGTGCCCTGCGGCACGGGCGACTACACCGGCTGGTTCGGCTACGACAGCCTGGCCGTGCTGCAAGACGGCAGCGCCGAGGTGCGCGACACCATCTACCGCGACACGAATAGCGTCATGGAGACGTGGTACGACCGCGGCGTACACGGCTGGCGCTTCGACGTGGCCGACGAGATCAGCCACAACTGGTGGCGCGACTTCCGCCCCTACGCCAAGGCCGACGCCCCCAACGGGCCGCTGGTGGGCGAGGTCTGGCCCGACGCCAGCGCCTTCCTGCTGGGCGACCAGCTCGACTCGGTCATGAACTACCGCTTCCGCAAGAACGTGCTGGGCTTCGTGCGCCAGGCGGGCTTCGAGGACAACGACAACAACGGCAACAACGAGATCATCAGCCTGACGCCCAGCCAGTTCGACCGGGCGCTGCGCTCCGTGCGCGAGGACTACCCGCCCCAAGCCACGGCGGCCATGCTGAACCTGCTGGACAGCCACGACACCAACCGCCTGCCCTACCTGATGGAGATTCAGGGCGAGACGGAGCAGCAGGCCAAGGATCGCCAAAAGCTGGCCGCCCTGTTCCAGTACACCTACATGGGCGCGCCGATGGTCTACTATGGTGACGAAGTGGCCATCGACTCCCCCTCGCTGGCCAACCACGTGACCAACGGGCCGGAGGACGACCCCTATAACCGCGCGCCCTACCCCTGGGCCGACGAGGCGGGCGACGACGACATCTATGGCCCGGCCGACGCCGACATGCTGGCGTTCTACAGCCGGTTGGCCCAGATTCGGCAGCAGTATCCCGTCCTCGTTGACGGCGTCTTCGAGACGCTGCTGACCGGCGACACGACCGGCTCCGGCGCGGATAACACCACCTACGCCTATGCTCGGCCCGGCATTGATGACGCACCCATCGTCGCCCTGAACCCGGGCAGCAGCGCCAACACCGCGGCCGTGCCCGTCGCCGCCTACTACGTCGACGGCACGACGCTGGAAGACATGCTCACCGGCGACACCTACACCGTCAGTGGCGGCGAGGTGGCGCTGACCTTAGCGGCGCGCTCCGGCGTGCTGCTACTGCCGGCCACGACGACGATCACCGTTGAGAAAGTGGTCGTCGGCGACGCCAGCGGCCTCGACGATTGGGCCTTCACCGACCCCTACAGCGGCATCTTCAACCTGCCGGCGGGGGGCGGCTCCACGGTGCTCAACGTCTTCCCCTATGCCCCGCTGACCGTCAGCGAGACGCCCGTCGACGGCTGGGACGCCACGGCCGCCTGCGACAACGGCGCGACGGGCGCCAACAGCGTGGAAGTGACCCTGGACAACGGGCAGGATGTGACTTGCGTCTTCACCAATACCCAGGACACGTCCCCCACGGGCGAGCTGACCATCACCAAGGTCGTCGTCGGCAGCACGCCGGGGGCCGACTGGGCCTTCACCGGCGGTCTCGGCCCGTTCAACCTGCCGGCCTCGGGCGGCGGCGCGACCTACAGCGACCAGGCCGTGGGCGAGTACACCATCGATGAGACCTACGTTCCCGGCTGGGCGACGACGACCAGTTGCACCCCCGGCAGCGAAACCGGCGGGCGCAGCGTCACGCTGACGCTGGACGAGGACGAGGCGGCCGAGTGCGTCTTCACCAATACCCTCTGCCAGCCGGGAACCTACGACGACATGGCCGCCTGTGTCCCCACCGACCCCGGCTACTACACCGACGTGCCCGGCGCGGTGGCCCCCATCGCCTGCGTGCCCGGCTACTACCAGCCCAACGCCGGCCAGATTTCATGCCTGGCGGCCGACGCCGGCTACTACGTGGACACGACCGCGGCGATCGAGCAGACTGCCTGCCCGCTGGGCACGACCTCGCCGGCCGGCTCGGATAGCATCGACGACTGCGTCTCCACCACGGCCACGCTGACCATCGCCAAGACGACCGACCCGGCCGGCGGGACGGGCTTCCCGTTCACGCTCGATCCCGGCGCGGTGACCGTCGTTGATACGTGGGGCAGCCTTGGCGTGGGCCAGGGGCAGTTCAACGGCCCGTTCGGCATCGCCCTGGACGCCGCAGGCAACGTCTACATCGCTGACACTTTCGACTATCGCGTGCAGAAGTACGACGGCGACGGCAACTTCATCCTGATGTGGGGCCGCGACGTGGAAGTTGGCGGCGTGACAGGCTTTGAGATCTGCCTGGCGAGTGAAACGTGCAAGGCGGGCACCAACGGCAGCAGCGACGGCGAATTCAACCTGCCGCACGGTATCGTCGTTGACGGCGACGGCAACGTTTACGTGGCCGACACCAACAACAACCGCATCCAGAAGTTCGACGCCAACGGCAACTTCCTTGGCAAGTGGGGCGGCACCGCCAGCGGCACCGGCGACGGCCAGTTCAACCACCCCAACGGGCTGGCCATCGACGGGTCGGGCGACCTCTACGTCGCCGACACGGGCAATAACCGCATCCAGAAGTCCGATGCCAACGGCAACTTCCTTGGTAAGTGGGGTGGCCCCACCAGCGGCAACGGCAACGGCCAGTTCAACAACCCCTATGGTGTGGCTGTTTTTGGCTCGACCGTCTACGTCAGCGACACCTTTAACTACCGCATCCAGGCGTTCGACACCGCCGGCGTCTACCTCCACCAGTGGGGCAGCGCGGGCGGCGGCAACGGCCAGTTCAACTACCCCTACGACGTGGCGGTGGACGGCGCGGGCAACGTCTATGTCGGTGAGGGTCTCCTGGCCCATCGCATCCAGAAGTTCGATGGCGATGGCAACTACCTCGACCAGTGGGGCAGCGAGGGCAGCGGTGTGGGCCAGCTCTCCGGCCCGGTCACCTTGGCCGTGGCCGACGGCGGTGACGTTTATGCGCTCGAATATGGCAACCACCGCGTGCAGCGCTTCAGCCAGACGGGCGCGACGCTGGACGATGGCCAGAGCCACCCCTTCACCGACCTCGCGCCGGGGACGTATCTCGTCAGCGAGCTTGTGCCCGATGGCTGGTCGCTGGACGACATCGCCTGCGACGGCGGCAGCCCGGTAGAGAACGGCAACGCGGTCAACGTCACGCTGGAAGCGGGTGACGACGTCACCTGCACCTTCAGTAACAGCCAGTTGGACACCACCGCGCCGACGGTGACCATCAACCAGGCCGCCGGCCAGTCTGACCCGACCGGCAGCAGCCCAATCAACTTCACCGTCGTCTTCAGCGAACCGGTCACCGGCTTTGCCACCGGCGACGTGACCCTGAGCGGCACGGCCGGGGCGACCACGGCCGTTGTGACCGGTAGCGGCACGACTTACAACGTGGCCGTCAGCGGTATGACCGGCAGCGGCACGGTGATCGCCAGCGTGGCCGCCAACGTGGCCGAGGACGGGGCGGGCAACGACAACGAAGCCTCGACCTCGACCGACAACACCGTCACCTACAACGCGCCGGACACAACCGCGCCGACGGTGACCATCAACCAGGCCGCCGGCCAGGCCGACCCGACCGGCAGCAGCCCGATCAACTTCACCGTCGTCTTCAGCGAGCCGGTCACCGGCTTCGCCACCGGCGACGTGACCTTGAGCGGCACGGCCGGGGCGACCACGGCCATCGTGACCGGCAGCGGCACGACCTACAACGTGGCCGTCAGCGGCATGACCGGCAGCGGCACGGTGATCGCCACGCTCGCCGCCGGTGTTGCCAACGACGCGGCCGGCAACGACAACGAGGCCTCGACCTCAACTGACAACACCGTCACCTACAACGCGCCGGACACCACCGCGCCGACCGTCACCATCAACCAGGCGTCCGGCCAGGCCGACCCGACCGGCAGCAGCCCGATCAACTTCACCGTCGTCTTCAGCGAGCCGGTCACCGGCTTCGCCACCGGCGACGTGACCTTGAGCGGCACGGCCGGGGCGACCACGGCCATCGTGACCGGCAGCGGCACGACCTACAACGTGGCCGTCAGCGGCATGACCGGCAGCGGCACGGTGATCGCTACCGTCCCCGCTAACAAGGCCGAGGATGCGGCCGGCAACGACAATGAGGCCTCGACCTCGACCGACAACACCGTCACGTACAACGCGCCGGACACAACCGCGCCGACGGTGACCATCAATCAGGCCGCCGGGCAGGATGACCCGACCGGCAGCAGCCCGATCAACTTCACCGTCGTCTTCAGTGAGCCGGTGACCGGCTTTGCCACCGGCGATGTGACCTTGAGCGGCACCGCCGGAGCGACCACGGCTATCGTGACGGGCAGCGGCACGACCTACAACGTGGCCGTCAGCGGCATGACCGGCAGCGGCACGGTGATCGCCACCGTGGCCGCCAACGTGGCTGAGGACGGGGCCGGCAACGACAACGAAGCCTCGACTTCGACCGACAATACGGTCACCTACGACGCGACCGCGCCGGACACGACGATCACCGGCAACCCGCCGAACCCGTCGACCAGCAGCAGCGCCTCGTTCACCTTCACCGGCAACGACGGCGGCGGTGTGGGTGGGGTGACGTTCGAGTGCCGCGTGAACGCCGGCTTGTGGATCGACTGCACCAGCCCGCAGACTTACAACGGCCTGTCCGACGGCAGCTATACCTTTGAGGTGCGGGCTATCGACAGCCTGGGCAACACCGACCCCACCCCGGCGGCCTACACCTGGATCATCGACACGACCGGCCCGACGGTGACGATCAACCAGGCCGCCGGCCAGGCCGACCCGACCAGCGCCAGCCCGATCAACTTCACCGTTGTCTTCAGCGAGCCGGTCAACGGCTTCGCCACGGGCGATGTGACCTTGAGCGGCGCGGCCGGGGCGACGACGGCTGACGTGACCGGCGGCGGCACGACCTACAACGTGGCCGTCAGCGGCATGACCGGCAGCGGCACAGTGATCGCCACTGTGGCCGCCAACAAGGCGCAGGACGCGGCCGGGAACAACAATACGGCCTCGACCTCGACCGACAATCAGGTCACCTACAACGCGCCCGCGCCGGCGGGGGCGCTCTACGTGACGGCCGCCGGCGGTCGCATCACCAACGGCCCGACCTACCAGAAGAACGACATCCTGAAGTGGAACGGTAGCGCCTGGTCGGTGTGGTTCGACGGCGCGACGGCGGGCATGTTGGCCTCCGCCGACATCATCGCCTTTGACGTGGCCAACGACGCGGCCCGCTCGGCCTGGGTGGTCATCCGCCAGTCGCAGGCGTTGCCCGGCGTGGGCAAGATGGAGCCGCAGCAGATCGCCTACTACAACGGGGCGACCTGGAGCCGCTTCTTCGACGGCCGCGACGTGGGCCTGCTGACGACCGGCGAACGGATCAACGGGCTGGAAGTGCTGCCCGGCAGCGCTTCGCCCATCGGCAGCGGCTGCCTCTACTACCTGTTGATCAGCACCACCGCCGGCGGCGGTGTGCCGGTCGGCAGCGGCAACACCAACTTCACCGGCGAGGACGTGCTGGGCTTCTGCATGACCAGCATGGGCACGAACACGGCCGGTACGTGGCACGTGGTCTTCGAGGGGCAGAGTCAGGGGCTACAGAAGAACAACAATCTGGGCCTGAGCGCCAATGCCAACGCCAGCACGCTCTACTTCACCGTGAAGAGCAACTTCACCGGCGATGGTGGGCTTATCCGGCCGTCGCAACTGTTCAGCTTTAGCAATGGTGTGTTCAGCGGCCCGCTGTGGAGAGCCGCCGACCACGGCCTGACCCAACTGGTGGACGGCATCGACGTGGTTGGTTCGATTCCGTAGGAAGAAACCTCACGCAAAGACGCCAAGAACGCCAAGCTCAGAATCTTTCTGAGCTTGGCGTTCTTGGCGTCTTTGCGTGAGATTCTTCTTATTGCCGGGCCAGAGAGCCGGTGATGACCGGGTTGCGGCCGCAGAGGAAGGGCAGGCTGAGGTCGATTTGGCCGGTCAGGGTGTTGCCGTCGGGCGACAGGTCGCCCCGCAAGTTGGCGGTGATGTTGAACCCCTGCACCTCATACCCCGCGCTGACTTCAATGTGATTGGGATTGGACGGGTCGGTCTGGCCGCTGACGGAGCGCGCCCCGGCGGGGATGGCCTGCGCGCCGCAGTTGCCGCCGTCGATGGTCAGCCCGTCGCCGATGGCGATGTCGCCGGTAACGGTCGTGCCGCTCTGGGTCAGGTTGAGCGACACGGGGGCGGTGCTGCCGTCGTCGCTGGTCAGCGTGCCGGCGAAGGCGCCGGTGTAGCCGCCCGCGACCCCACCACCCCCGCCGACGGCCGGCAGGGTAGCCGTGGCCGGTGGAATGGCAGTGGTCAGTGCGGCGGGTTGTGTGGCCGGCGCGCCGGCGGCCAGTGTTGGCGTGGCCGCGCCGGCCTGGGGTGTGGGTAGCAGCGTCGAACTGTCCGACGACGCCAGATTCGTCACCAGGGCAAAGCCAACGGCGGCCAGCAGCGCCAGACCAAAAACGAGCAGAATAATCAAGATTCCTTTCATGCCACTTCCTTTTCGACCCGGCGGCGAAGGGTGTTGGCCGCGGCCGGGTGGTCGATAGGTACTATAACGAAAGCCTGTTGCCAGAAGTTCCGCTATTAGGGGAATCCTAACCCACTCCGTTGTAGCACAGGATTCTTATCCTGTGCTCTTCACTGCCGAGAAAGAGCACAGGATAAGAATCCTGTGCCACAGCTACAACTCGGCGCGCAGGAACCACTGCCCTTCGGGGTGGTCGATGTCCTTGGGGGCGCGGTCGTAGTAGATGTCGAAGGTGCGGCCGTCGGTGGTGCGCACGCGGAAGCTGTAGCGGCCGACGCCCCACGAACCGCGTTGCGCGGCGCGGCGGGCGTGCTCCGGCTGCATATTCTGAGCCATGCGGCCGCGGCGGCCGAAGTCGGTGTTCTGCCCTAGCACCTCGGCCACGGCGAATGTCTGCTCGTTCCAGGTGAAGCGGTCGGGGCAGTGCGGCCGTTTGCTGAAGAGCGGCGGGCGGTCGAATTCGACGGTGATGGGGTCGCCGATGTACATCGAGTGACGAGTGACGAGTGGAGAGTTAAGGAGCTAACAATAGCGCAAGATTCAGCCGGTGCAACTCGTCCCCGTGCGTCGCACTTTCTGGAGTGCGTCGCACGTTACTGGGGCGGCCGTTAAGAAGGTGCAACGCACTTCAGAAAGTGCGATGCACCGAGACATGCACGGGGGGAGGGGGGGCGATGCACCGAGACGTGCGATGCACCAAAGTGTCAACCCCGGTTGACACTTCTTCACTAGTCACTAGTCCCTAACCACTCGTAACTGTTTTCCTCTCTTGACACTCTGAACATCTGTTCTATAATAGAACGATGGACACCCTGATCAAGCTCCAGGAGATCGCCGTGCATATGGGGTTGGAGCCGGCGGAAGAGGTCGGGCGTCCTGTTCCTCTCTCTGGGGGAAGGGCCAGGGGCGGGTATGGCGGGGCACAGGAAGGCCCTCTCCCTAACCCTCTCCCACGAGGCGAGGGGACGGCTTCCCCGCTCCCCTGCGGCCTGCCGAGCAACACGACCGAGCGCAAAGCCGCCGCCAAACAGAACGCGCTCGGCATCACCCATGCCGCCCTGCCCGGCGGCGGCACGATCCCCCTGCTCAAGACGCTGCTGACCAGCGCTTGCGAGCGCAACTGCACCTATTGCCCCTTCCGCGCCGGGCGCAACTACCGCCGCGTCACCTTCTCGCCCGACGAGATGGCCAAGGCGTTTATGGACATGCGCCGCGCCGGGGTGGCCGAAGGGCTGTTCCTCAGCAGCGGCATCATCGGCGGCGGCGTGCGCGCCCAGGACAAGCTGCTCGACGCGGTCGAAATCCTGCGCCGCAAGCACCACTTCAACGGCTACGTCCACCTGAAGATCATGCCCGGCGCAGAGCGCGACCAGGTCTATCGCGCCATGCAGTTAGCCAACCGGCTGTCGGTCAACCTGGAGGGGCCGAACCAGGCGCGGCTGAACGTGCTGGCCCCCAAGAAGCAGTTCGTCGAGGAGCTGCTGACGCCATTGCGCTGGATGGAGGAGATTCGCCGCGAACGGCCGCCGCACGAGGGCTGGCAGGGGCGCTGGCCGTCGTCCACGACCCAGTTCGTCGTCGGCGCGGTGGGCGAGAGCGACCTGGAGTTGCTCAACGTCACCCACCACCTGACGCGCACCGCCGGGCTGAAGCGGGCCTACTTCTCCGCCTTCCGCCCCATCGAAGACACCCCTCTGAGCGACCAGCCGGCCGAGAACCCATGGCGGCAGCACCGGCTCTATCAGGCGTCGTACCTCTTCCGCGACTACGGCTTCGACCTGGAGGAGATGCCCTTCGACGCCGACGGCCGCCTGCCGCTGGACACCGACCCCAAGCGCGCCTGGGCCGAGGCCAACCTGCGCGAGACGCCGGTGGAGGTCAACCGCGCCGAGCGCGAGGAGCTGTTGCGCGTGCCGGGCATCGGGCCAAAGGGGGCCGAGGCGATCATCACCGCCCGCCGCCGCGCCCGGCTGCGCTCGGTGGGCGACCTGCGCCAGATCGGCGTGCGGACGAAGGACATTGAGCCGTTTGTGTTGCTGGATGGGCAGCGGCCGGTGTATCAGTTGAAGTTGTTCACGTAAGCAGAATCTCACGCAAAGACGCAAAGAACGCCAAGCCAGGAAAGCTTCCCGGCTTGGCGTTCTTTGCGTCTTTGCGTGGAATTTCTTATTTGCACCTTGGCGTGCATTTCTTATGCTACAATGACCTCATGACCACGATCGCGACGACGCCGGCGTCTTGCAGCCGGTGGAGCCAGGTGAGGCCGGGCGCTATACGCCGGCCGTGCTGCCAGGCTTCTGGCTTGACCTGCGCTGGCTGCAACAGGACGTGCTGCCCTCCTATCGCCCGGCATTGTTGGAGATCTTTCGCAGCAACAACGCTCTACCGCCCGACCTGCGGGCGCTATGAGCAGACTCGCGCCAAGGCGCTAAGGGGCCAAGACGCGAAGAAGACAGGTGCTTCCTTGCGTCCTTGGCCCCCTTTGCGCCTTGGCGTGAGCCATTTCCCTGTAAGGAGACCCTATGTTGCCCAAGCTTGTGATTCCCGCCCCCGAAGCGCCACAGCCGCTGGAAGGCTACGGCCTGCCGACGACGGCGCAGCTTGACTGGTCATTCGTCAGCCAGCGCATGGGCCAGGCGCGCTACTACTGGATCAACACGGCCGACACCGACGACCCTACTGCCCCCCAGCCCCACGTCGCGCCGCTGTGGGGCTTGTGGCATGGCGACCGCATCCACTTCGACGGCAGCCCGCAGACGCGCTGGGCGCGCAACCTGGCCGCCCACCCGGCCATCGCCGTCCACCCGCCCGACGCTGAGAACGTGGTCATCATCGAGGGCGTGGCCCGGCAGTTGGCCGACGACGAACTCAGCGCGGCCGAGTGGGCCGAATTGGATGGACTGTATGCGGCCAAGTACGGCATGGAAGGCTCGCCCCGCTGGGTGGTGGAACCGCGGCTGGTGTTGGCCTGGGAAGGGATGAACCTGGCGACGATGACGCGCTGGCGGTTTGAGTAGTCCCTGCATTCTCCGTGCATCGCACCTTCTGTGGTGCGTTGCACGTTCTTAGGGGGACACGAGAAGAAGGTGCGACGCACTTCGGAAAGTGCGATGCACCGGGAGGCGGGCGAGAAGAAGGTGCAACGCACTTCGGAAAGTGCGATGCACCGGGATGGGCGAGAAGAAGGTGCAACGCACTTCGGAAAGTGCGATGCACCAAGAGAAGGGGAGGATCGATGAAACTGGAGATCATCAGCGCCGGGCAGGAGACGGCCACGCGGCCGACGCCGCTCGTCTTCGTCCACGGCGCGTGGCATGGGGCGTGGTGCTGGGAGGCGAACTTCATCCCGTTCTTTGTGCGCGCCGGGTTTGCCGTCCAGGCCCTCAGCCTGCGCGGCCACGGCGGCAGCGATGGGCGCGCCGGGCTGCGTGGGCACGCCATCGCCGACTACGTGGCCGACCTGGCCGGCGTGGCCGGCGGCTTGCGCCCCGCGCCGGTGCTCATCGGCCACTCGATGGGCGGGCTGGTGGTGCAGAAGTACCTGGAGCGGGCGACGGCCGCGGCGGCCGTGCTGCTGGCCTCGGTGCCCACCAACGGGGCGACGGCCACCGCCCTGCGCGTGCTGCGCCGCCATCCGGTGCAGTTCGCCAAGATCAATCTGCGCCTCAGCCTCTATCCGGTGGTGGAGACGCCGGAGCTGGCCCGCGAGCACCTCTTCTCGCCCACCACACCGCCGGAGATCGTCACCGCCGCCCACGCCCGGCTACAGGACGAGTCCTACCGCGCCTTCTTGGACATGATGACCCGGCTGCCGCGGCCGAAGCGGGTGCGCGTGCCGGTGCGAGTGCTGGGCGCGGCCGAGGACGGCATCTTCACCCCCGACGAAGTGCAACGCACCGCCGGCGCCTATGGCGTGACGCCTACCATTTACCAGGGCATGGGCCATAATCTGATGCTGGAGGCGGGTTGGGAGCGGGTGGCGGGGGACATTCTGGCCTGGCTGGATGAGTTGGGGGTGTAGCTACGGCGATTGTCTCTCGCCTTATCAGCCGCCGCTTGACTTAGCTAACCCCCTTAGCTAAGATAGCCTCATGCAATTCAACATCCATGAGGCCAAGACCAATCTCTCCAAGCTCATCCGCCTGGCCGAAGCGGGCGAAGAGGTGATCATCGCCCGCGACGACGTGCCGATTGTGCGATTAATGCCGGTAGTGGAAGTACAGCCACGGCGACGCGCTGGAGGTGCGGTCGATTTCATTCTCTATATGGCCGATGACTTTGACGCACCTCTGGATGACTTCGAAGAGTACATGTCATGAGGCTGCTGCTTGATACCCATACGTTTCTATGGTTCATCTATCGCTCACCGACCGGTGAGCGATTCTATGACCTGTGTCTCGACCCGAAAAATGATCTGTTTCTGAGCATCGCCAGCTATTGGGAGATCTGCATCAAGGTTAGCCTTGGCAAAATGAAATTGGCCACCGACTGGCCAAAGGCGTTCGAGCGCGAAATGGCCCTCAACGACATCCGCTGGCTGCCCATCGAGCCGCGTCACTGCCGGGCGATCATCGCCCTGCCCCACCACCACCGCGATCCGTTCGACCGCCTGCTTGTGGCCCAGGCGCAAACGGAGAAGTTAACTCTGCTCTCGGCCGACCCCAACTTTGGCGGCTATGACGTGGCCGTCGTCTGGTAATTGGTTAAGCGATGTTATTGTGTCCCCTCTGGCCCGCAAACTTGTCCTCGTTCTGGCTATCGTTCTGCTGGCCGCCGTCCTGCGCGGGCTGGCTGTGGCCCGGCTGCCGGTGGACTTCGATGAGCCGGTCTACACCGAGGCCGGGCTGGTCTATGCCGCGGCCATTCGCGCCGGTGATCTGAGCCTGCTGCGGCTTGACCCCGCGCCGGAGCATCCGGGGTTGGTGAAGCTGGTTTATGGTGGGGTTTTCCTCTTGTCGCCCTCGCTGTGGGAGGGGATGGAAGACCCTCTCCCTAACCCTCTCCCGGGGGGAGAGGGGACTGGAGACCCTCTCCTAACCCTCTCCCGGGGGGAGAGGGGACGAGAGGGACTTCGGCGGTGGTGGGGGTGGTGCACGTGTTGCTGCTGGCGCTGGTCAGCCCGGTGGCCGGGGCGCTGCTGGCCGTCCATAGCTACACGGTCAAGTACACGGCCCAGGTCTATCTTGAAGCGCTGCCCATGTTCACGGCGACCTTGTGCGTGCTGAGCTATATGATGGCGCGGAAGAGCTCACGCAAAGGACGCCAAGGGGGCAAAGAACGCCAAGAAGAATCTTCTTGGCGTTCTTTGCCCCCTTGGCGTCCTTTGCGTGAGCCGTTCTTCTGGTCAATCTCGGCCGTGGCCCTGGGACTGACGGCGGCGGGGAAGTACATCTATGCCGTGGCCGGGCTGGCCGTGGCCGCCGACTACTTATGGCGGTTGGCGGCGGAGCGACGGCCGCGCGGGCTGCTGGTGCTGCTGGGCTGGGGCGGGCTGGCGGTGCTGGCCTTCTTCGCCGCCAACCCGGCGCTGTGGCCCGACCCGTTCGGCGGCCTGCTCGACTCGCTGGCCTTCCACACCGCCTACTCGCAGAGCGCCCACGTGCAGCAGTCGGGCTACCCGTGGTACCAGCCGTTCGTGTGGCTGGTCGCGCCCATGCCGGTCATGTGGCATCCGGGGATCATCGTCACACCGCTCGATCCGCTGATTGCGCTGTTGGGCGTCGTCGGGCTGCGGCCGATGGCGCGGGCGTGGGACGGGCGGGGGCGGGTGATCGTCCTGTGGTGGGGCATTGGGCTGCTGTTCGCCCTGCTCTGGCCGACCAAGTGGCCGCAATACAGCCTCATCATGACCGCGCCGATGTGCCTCTGCGCCGCTGCTGGCCTGCGGAACATTGCGCAGAGGATCAAAAGAGAACCTCACGCAAAGACGCAAAGAACGCCAAGCTAAGAACTCTTAGCTTGGCGTTCTTTGCGTCTTTGCGTGAGATTCCTTCTCTTCTAAAAAACCTTGTTCGATCTTTCGTTCAAGCCTAGCGCCGGATGATGGGGGCGAAGACCCGGCCGCGGAGGGTGGCCGGGACGTAGGCCAGCCGCGCGTCGCCGCCGGCCTCGTCGCGATAGGCCACGGCCGGGTTGCCGAACGGGTCGAGGGCCAGGGCGTGGTGGGCGCGGGCGGGGCCGAGGGTTGTCGTTTGCCAGCCGGCGGCGTCGCGGCGGCCGTAGACCAGCCCGCCGCCAGTCTGGCTGTTGTAGAGGACGTGGACGCGGCCGAGGGCGTCGACGGCGAGGCCCGGATTCGGCTCAGCGACGCCGCCGGCAGCCAGCCGCCGGTCGATCTGCCAGGCGCCGCCGCTGCCCTGCGTGGCCACGGCGATGGCCGCGGCGTCGTTGAAGACGACGAACGGCCGCCCCGCCCCATCCAGCGCCAGCCCGACGCCGAGGGTCGTGCCGTCGTTGAACGGCCCTTCGCTGACTGTCTGGAGCGTCCAGCGGCCGCCTGTGCCGCGCCGGGCGTGGCGGATGACGATGCGCCCGCCCGCGCCGGCGGCGGTGTAGGCCACGTGGACGCGCCCCTGCCCATCGACGGCCATCGCCTGCGCCCCGCCGGGGAAGCGCGCCGCCGGGTCGATTAGCTCTGTCGCCCCGCTGCCCGGCGGCCAGGGGACGTACTCCAGCCCATCCTGAGCGCAGCGGCGTTGGGTCACGCCCACCCGCCCGGCCGGGCCGGCGACGAGGCGATATGGCCCGCAGCGGTTGCCGGGCAGGGGCGTTCGCTGCCAGCCCGTGGCGGCGCGCACGGCATGGGTGAAGCCGGCCGGCGGTTCTGCCAAGGCGTAGACGAGATGGGGCGCGCCGTTGGGGGCCAGGGCCAGGTCGACGCCGGCCGCCGGCGACAGCAGGTCGGGCGGCTGCTGGTCAACCGGCTCCCCGCGCCAGTTGGCCGGGCCGCCGTTGGCGTAAAGGACGGCCCGGTTCTCAGCGTCGCTGTGGGCGGCCTGGAACGACAGGCCGCGGGCCACCAGAGCGAGGCCGTAGCCCACGTCGCCGCTGCGCTGGAGGCGCTGCACCGCCCACTGCCCATCGCGCCGCTCGGCCAGGGCCACGCCCAGCCGGTCGCGGTAGAGCACGTAGGGGGCGGAGCCGGCCAGCAGCATCGTGCCCTGCCGGGCGTTGGGCTGGCCGTCGACCGTCTCGACCTTCCAGCCGGTCAGGGTGCGGGTGGCGTAGTGCAGCCGGCTGACCGGCAGGCGCGGCGGCTCATCCGGCGGCAGGAGCGGCGGCGGAACCTGGGTGTGGAAGGCGACGTGGGGGCGGCCGTCGGGATCGAGGCGCAGCGAGGGGGCGTAGCCGGGCAGGGCGTCAGTTGTGGCGGCGACAATGGTCTCGCGCGCCCAGCCGGTGGCGTTGCGCCGCTGGTAGAGCAGCCCCTCGTCGGCGCGGTAGACCAGGTGCGGCCGGCCGTCGCCGTCGAAGGCGACGACGCAACTGCTGGTCGGCCGCGCGGCGGCGGGGATGGTCTCGATCTGCCAGGCCGCGCCGTCGTGGCGGGCCAGGGCCAGCGAGGCGCTGCCGTTGGGGTAGCAGGCCGCCGGGCGGTTGGCCGGGTCGAGGGTCAGCGTCGTCTCGAAGATGATGTTGTCGAACGGCTGGGCCGCCGACCAGCCGTTGGCGTCGCGGGTGGCGTAGATGGTGCCGGCGTCGGTGTGGGCGCTGACGTGGAGGCGGCCGTCGGCGGCCACGGCCATCGCGTAGCGGAACGGGTCGCGCGGGGTGAAGGGCAGCGTCTCCAGCCGCCAGCCCTGGGGCGTCTGGCGGGCGTAGCGCAGCGTGCCCACGGGGCGCACGCCGCCGTCGACCGGCTCGAAGAGCAGCTTCAGGTAGAGGGCGTGGACGCGACCGCGGTTGTCGATGCCCATGACCGGCGGGCTGAAGGTGACGTTGGCCGCGGTGGTCGTCTCCAGCGTCTCGACCACAGGCGCGCCGCCGTTGTAGGTCAGGTGATAGATGGCGTCGCTGCCGTAGACGGCGTGGAGCGCGCCGTCGGGGGCCAGGGCGGCGCTGCGGTTGGACAGCCCCTCGACGCGCGGCGGGCAGTCGAGGCACACGTCAACCCACGGCGCGGCGAACGGGTCGCCATCCGGCGCGGCGCGGGCGGCCAGGGGCAGCAGCGCCGCCGCGACCAGCGCGAACAGCAGGCGGATGAGGCGGGTGGTCATCGCGGTTCTCCGGCCGACAGTATAGCATGAAGAAGTGGCCGGCAGCCGACGGGGTTGACAGTTTGTTGTGGGATCACGACGTGTAGGGGCAGGACAATCGGCGCGCGATACCTCGCCTAATCACCAGAACGTTGGTCGCCGATTGTCTCGCCCTCCTCCCAAGGATGAAGGATGAGGGCTGAAGGATGAAACCAGAACCGGTATTCATCCTTCAGCCTTCCTCCTTCATCTTTGAAGAGGGGCGAGACAATGCGGCATCGACAACGTTCTGCAAGACCAATAGCGCCGGCCGCATTGTCCCGCCCCTACGCCCCTTCTGCATGGGGTGGTAGGAAAGAATGGAACACGGATGGCGCGGATGGGCGCGGATTCTCACGGAGAAGAACATTCTGATCCGTGAAAATCCGCGTCAATCCGTGTTATCCGTGTTCGATCTTCGTCGTCGGAGCAGAGGCAGGTCGGCGGGGCGCGGGTCGGGTGGTTCGGGCCGAGACGCGCCCAATGGCCAGCGCCCGGGGTGGCCAGCGCCCCTGCCAGGTCGCCTGGCAGGCGCCCAGGTTGTTGAGGCTCTGCGCCGTGTTGGGGTGCTCCGGGCCGAGGACGCGCTCGCGGATGGCCAGGGCACGCTCGGTGTACGGCCGCGCCCCGGCCAGGTCGCCCTGCGCTTGCAGCAGGTAACCCAGGTTGTTGAGGGCTTGCGCCGTATCGGGGTGCTCCGGGCCGAGAACGCGCTCGCGGATGGTCAGAGCGCGCTCGTAGTACGGCCGCGCCCCGGCCAGGTCGCCCTGCGCTTGCAGCAGGAAGCCCAGGTTGTTGAGGCTCAGCGCCGTATCGGGGTGCTCCGGGCCGAGTACGCGCTCGAAGATGGCCAGGGCGCGCTCGTAGACCGGTCGCGCCCCGGCCAGGTCGCCCTGCGCTTGCAGTAGCAGGCCCAGGTTGTTGAGGCTCGTCGCCGTATCGGGATGCTCGGGGCCGAGGACGCGCTCCCAGATGGCCAGGGCGCGCTCGAAGTACGGCCGCGCCCCGGCCAGGTCGCCCTGCGCTTGCAGCAGCCCGCCCAGGTTGTTGAGGCTCCCCGCCGTGTCGGGGTGCTCCGGGCCGAGGACGCGCTCGCGGATGGCCAGGGCGCGCTCGTAGTACGGCCGCGCCCCGGCCAGGTCGCCCTGCGCTTGCAGCAGCGCGCCCAGGTTGTTGAGGCTCAGCGCCGTGTCCGGGGTGCTCCGGGCCGAGGACGCGCTCGCGGATGGCCAGGGCGCGCTCGTAGTACGGCCGCGCCCCGGCTAGGTCGCCGCTCATTCGCAGGTAGTAGCCGAAATTAGTGGAGAGTGTCGCTACGGTTTCATCCTCGCGTTCAAATGCCGTGTCCACCACATGCCGCAACTGGGCATCCCACATCCTCAACGCCCGCGGGTCGCCGGCTGTGTTCTGCCTGTAGGCCAGCGAATTAACCGCCTTCTCCACTGCCTCCCGCGCCGCGGCCATCACTCCCACTTCTTCCTTTGCGCCTTCTTCCCCCTTAGCGCCTTGGCGTGAGCTCTCTTTCTCCCCCCGCCCAATCTCCCCCACCACAAACGCCGCCAACAACCGGTGCAGCCGCACCCGGTCGCCGCTGTCGTCAACGTCTTCCAGCAGCCCCAACTCCAGCAGGCGTTCCAGCGCGTCTTCGGGAGGGGCCAGGTTCCAGGGGAAGGGGGGGCGGGTGGCGAGTGGCGGGTGGCGGGTGGCGCGTCGTTGGGAGGTTCGGCGGTCGGCGGTCGGTCGTCGGTCGTCGGTTCGTCGTCGGGCAGTTCGTCATCGGCCGCTTCCAGCGTGGCCAGGAGCAGGTCGACCGGCAGCGGTTCGCCGGGGGCGAAGCAGGCGGCGCGGGCCAGGAGGGCCAGGGCGGCGGCGTCGCGGGCATTCTCGGCCGGGCGCAGGCGGTCGAAGCTGAGGGCAAAGGAGGCGGCCACGCCGCGCTCGCCCGGCCCGGGGTCGAGCGACCGGTGGGCCAGCAGGTCGGGGCGCTGGACGGCGGCCAGGTAGGCGGCGGCGCTCTCCCGCCGGTAGCGGCGCAGGTAGGCCCCGGCCAGCCGCAGGGCCAGCGGCAGTTCGCCCAGGACGGCGGCGATGGCTTGCAGTTCGTCGGTGGTCACGTCCGTTCGCGCCGGCCGCCCTTCGCCCGCGGTCAGGTGGCGGTGCAACAGCCGCACCCCCTCCGGCGCGCTCAGCGGCCCCAGCCGGCGCACGCGGGCGGCCGGGTCGTCCCAGCGCTCGCGGCGGCTGGTCACCAGCAGGCGCGCCCCGCCCCCCTTCGGCCGCCGCGCCAGCAGCGCCTCGTCCTCCAGGTTGTCGAAGATGATCAGCCGCGCCTCCGGCCCGGCCCAGGCCCGCTCGACCAGGGCCACCTGCTGCGGCAGGGGCAGCGCGCCGAAGGTCGGGTGCAGCGCCATGCTCAGGCCGCAGGCGGCGATGGCGCTGTCGATGGCGGCGGGGTTCTCGGCCGGCAGCCAGTGGACGCCGTGGAAGAAGCGGCCGTAGCGGTAGGCGAACTCGGTCGCCAGGGCCGTCTTGCCGACGCCGCCGATGCCGCTGGAGATAGTGACGAGTGGGGAGTGACTCGTTACTAGTGAAGAGGGGCGGGTGGCGGGTGGCGAGTGGCGGGTGGCAAGTTCGGAGCGCGCTTCTCTCTCTTTGCCTGTTGTCTGCTGCTCGTCACTCGCTTCACTCGCCACTCGCCACTTGCCACCCGCCACTCCCATCAGCGCCGCCAACTCCAACAACTGCGCCCCGCGGCCGGTGAAGCGCTCATGGCGGGGGACGGGGACGTAGGAGCCGGGGGGCAGAGGGCCGGGGTCGGGCAGTTCGTCGGGCGGGGGTGGGGGCGGCGGGTGGTATGGCGGCGGCGGCGACCAGGGGACGTTGACCGTCGAGTCGAAGAAGTTCTGCGAGCCGCGGAAGTCGCCGGACAGGTTGTACTTGGCGCGAACGGACGGCGACAGGCGCGGCAGCACGTCTGTCGTAATCAGCCGGTGGAGGCGATCGATCTGTTCGGCCGTCGCCGCACCGGCCAGTTGTTCGCGAATGGCGGCCAGATCGCCGGTCGCCTCGCCGAAGGCGGCCAGTAGCGTTGCCCCGGCGGTCGTGTCGGCCTCCTGCAAGCGCAACATCTGCTGCTGCCAGGCGTGCTGGCGGGTCAGGGCGCGCAGTAAGTCACGTTGACCGGTCACGAGTTCGTCCAGCCGGTCGAGCGGCAGCAGGGCCTCCATGCGCCCGGCGATGGCCGCGTCAGACGTCTCCTTGTTCTCGGCCACGTCCTTCAGCAGCGCGCTAATGGCTCCTACTTTGAATAGCTTTTCCAGCACGATCAGATCATTGGGCAGGTTCGGCTCGACGGCCGTGGCCACCGACAGGGCGGCCGAGGCCAGCAGGGCCACCTTGGCCTGTTGCTGGGGTGTTGTGTGGTGGGCAACGGCGCGCAATATACGGTCGGCGGCCAGGCGCATCCTTATGTCCCACTGGCTGAGAGGCAACTCGGTCATAGCGGCCCTCCTGGGCGCTGGTCAAGGTACGGCGATCATAGCGCAACGGGGGCGGAATGGCACGCTGATAGACGCGGATTTTGGCGCTGATGAACGCTGCCAGAGGGTCTTACAGCGAAAATCTGCGGGCCATCAGCGTTCATCAGCGTGCCATTCTTCTCTCTTACTTGTCCTATCTCTCAGGCAAGCTAAAATGTCGCCATCATGGACCTCATCTCCCCCACCGACTGGCTCGTCTTCGTTCTCGTTGTCGGCGCGCGCTTTTTGTTGCCGCTGCTCATCCCGTTCTACCCGCTGCCGGCCATTGTGCTGTGCCTGTTGCTCGACGGCGTGGATCAGACCATCTTCCAGGTCTTCACCACCCTGCCGCTCGACGGCTACCAGAGCTACGACAAGGCGCTGGACATCTACTATTTGACCGTGGCCTACGTCAGCACCTTCCGCAACTGGACGCACCTGTTCGCCTTCCGCGTCAGCCGCTTTCTGCTCTACTACCGGCTGGTGGGCGTGGTGCTGTTCGAGCTGACCGGGCTGCGGCCGCTGCTACTGCTCTTCCCCAACACGTTCGAGTACTTCTTCATCTGGTACGAGGCCGTGCGGCTGTGGTGGAACCCGCGCCGGCTCAGCCGCGTGGCCGTCATCTCGGCCGCGGCGGCCATCTGGATCGTCATCAAGCTGCCGCAGGAGTACTGGATCCACATCGCCCAACGCGATGCAACCGACACGATCAAGGCGCTGCTGGGCGGCGGGCCGGAGACGGCCTGGGGGCCGCTGCTGGCGCAGAACGTGCTGCTTATTGGCGTCGTCGTGGTGGCGCTGGCGGCGCTGCTGTGGCTGGCGCTGCGCCTCCTGCGGGCCAATCTGCCGCGGCCCGACCACGCCCTGCGGCTGCGGGCCGACGCTCATCCCGACCAACCGGCGGCGGCCGACCTGGAGCGCGGCCGGGCCATCCGCGATGCGCGCATCTTCGACCGCGATCTGTTCGAGAAGATCGCTCTCGTTTCGTTGCTGATGATCATCTTCTCGGAGATGCTGCCGACTTCCCAGGCCACCATCGGGCAGATTATCTTCAACGTGGCCCTGTTTGTCGCCGTCATTACCGCGCTCAGCCACGTTATGGCCCGCCGGGGCACGCGGGTGGCTTCGGGCATTGTCCACTTCGTCACGGTGGCGGCCGTTGGCTTCGGCCTGGTGGTTTTGACTGGCTGGCTGTTCCGCGAGACAACGAACTGGTTCAACGCGACGATCTTCGTTCTGTTGCTCAGCGTGATTGTGACCCTGTTCGACCGCTTCCAGCCCAACTACTTGTCGCGCTTTGAGCGTGGGGCGCTGCTCCGTCGCTCAGTGTAGCATGTGGCACAGGATTCTTATCCTGTGATCTGGAGACACAGGATAAGAATCCTGTGCTACACCGGACACAGGATAAGAATCCTGTGCCACAGGGGCGGTTGTGCGCTTGGGGCAAGCGGACTAGAATGCTACCCGATGGCTGTTATCACTCAGTCGGACTGGGTCGTTGTTTTCATCGTCGTCGGGGGGCGGTTGTTGGTGCCGCTGCTCATCCCGTGGTTTCCGTTGCCGGGCGTGCTGGCGGCGCTGGTGCTGGATGCGGTCGATCAGACGTTGTTCCAGGGGCTGACGCGCCTGCCGCTGGAGGGGTATCAGGCCTATGACAAGGCGCTGGACGTGTACTACCAATCCATCGCCTACCTGTCGACGCTGCGCAACTGGGGGGACGACTTCGCCTTTCGCGTCGGCCGGGTGCTGTTCTACCTGCGGCTGGTTGGCGTCGGCCTGTTCGAGTGGCTTGACTGGCGGGTGATCCTCTTTCTGCTGCCCAACACCTTCGAGTACTACTTCATCTGGTACGAGCTGCTGCGGCTGCGGCGCGAACCGCGGCTGGCGCGCACGACGGTTGTCAGCGCCGCAGCGGCCATCTGGATCGTGGTCAAGCTGCCGCAGGAGTACTGGCTCCACATCGCCCGGCTGGATTTGACCGACGTGCTGAAGACGGCCATCTTCGGCGCGTCGCCGGCCACGCCATGGGGCCACATCTTTCGCGCCGCGCCGTGGCTCTACGTTGGTGTGGGGCTGCTGGGCGCGGCGGTCATCGTCTTTCTGGCCCTGCTGGCCGCCCGTGCTCGTCCGCACCCCGACCGACCATCGGATGCCGTCCCGACTTCCAACGCCACTCGCCACTCGCCACCCGCCACTCGCCACCTGCTGCCTCCCCGCTCCGCCCTGCGCGCCGCCCGCGCCGCCTGGGCCGAGCACGTGGTCGACCGCGACCTGGCCGAGAAACTGCTGCTGGTCAGCCTCATCACCGCCAGCTTCGCCCAGATGTTGCCGGGCACGCGGCCGGCCACGCCGCTGGTGGTGCTGGGCGCGGCCGTCGTCGTTGCTCTGACCACCGCTCTCAGCCACGCCCTGGCCCGCCGCGGCGTGGGCTGGACCAATGCCATTGGGCAGTTCCTCGTCGTGCTGGCCGCCAACTGCACGGCCGTCTTCCTCTTCCGCGCCCTGCCCGGCACGCGCGGCCTGGACGCGGCGGCCGTGCTGTTCTTCGTCCTGCTGCTCAGTGTCATCGTTACCCTGTTCGACCGGTTCCAGATCATCCAGTGGGCGCGGCAGAGAAAGGGGTTAGGTTCCAGGTTCCAGGGGCCAGGGAAGAATCTCCTTCCCTGGCCCCTGGAACCTGGAACCTTCTTCTTGCCAAATAGAGGCGCTTCGGTCATGATCGGTTGCCATAGGGCAGAGAGCCATAAAAAACGAGCACGACTTTGTTGTGACCTGCTCATAACAAAATCAGTTAACCTTAAAGAAAACCCCCGGTGCATCGCACTTTCTGAAGTGCGTTGCACCTTCTGAGAAGAGTAACCAGCAACGTGCGACGCACCGAAGAAGGTGCGTCGCACGGGGAGGCGCGCCGGTGCATCGCACTTTCTGAAGTGCGTTGCACCTTCTGAGAGTAACCAGCACGCAGGAGGGCGAGGCGCCCTCGGAAGGGCGCGCACCGAAGGTGCGGGGGGGGGGCTGCACCCCGAAGAAACCAGAAACGTGCGTCGCACTACGGAAGGTGCGACGCACGGATAGCGAGGGAGAGCAAGCGATGAAGCTTTCTATGGGATCCGACGAACGGACGGCCGTCAGCGACGCCGTCATCGCCGAGTTGCGGCGGCGCGGCCACGAGGTGGAGCTGGCCGGGGCACTGGCCGAGGGGAGCGCGGCCGAAGTTGTCGCCTGGCCCGTCGTGGCCCGCCACGTGGCTGAATCAGTGGCCACGGGCGCGGCCGACGAGGGTGTCCTCTTTTGCTGGACAGGCACGGGCGTCAGCATCGCCGCCAACAAGGTGCCGGGCATTCGCGCCGCGCTGTGCGACGACGCCGAGACGGCCCGCGGGGCGCGCCTGTGGAACAACGCCAACGTCCTTTGCCTGTCGCTGCGGCGCACGTCAGAGGTCATCGCCCGCGAAATCCTCGATGCCTGGTTCAGCACCCGCTATCGCCCCAACGAGACGGACGACGCGGCATTGGCGGCGCTGGACGCGATTGAGGACGACTATTCGGAGTGACGAGTGGCGGGGGTGGCGAGTGGCGGGTGGCGAGTGGCAGGTGGCGGGTGGCGAGTGGCGAGTGGCGGGTGGCGAGTGGCGGGGGGGGGGGGGGGGGGGTGGCGGGTGGCGAGTGCCGGGTGGGGTGGCGGGTGGCGGGTGGCGGGTGGCGAGTGGCGGAGTCCGCATCCTCAGATGCGGGCGGGCACGAGCGAACCGGGCGCGCAGCTGAGGATGCGCACTCCGCGGGCAGAGGGTGGCGGCCGGCTCGACCAACAATGAACGACCAACCCGCAACGACGAACGACTCCAAACTCGTCGCTCGTCACTCGTCACTCGTCGCCTGGCGTCCCGGCCCGCTGCGCGACCACATCCTGGCCTTCGTCGCTGCCGTGACCGAGCCGGGCGGGGCGGGGTACGTGCCGCCGGCCGAGCGGCTGGCGGTGTTCGACAACGACGGCACGCTGTGGTGCGAGAAGCCGCTGATGGTCCACATCTACGCCCTGCTGGCCCGCTATCGCCAGTTGGCGCGCCACGAGCCGCTGGGGCTGTCGCGGCGGGCGCTGCGGGCGGTGTTCACCAACGACCACGCCGACTTCGACAACATCTTCCAGCGCAGCGAGTGGGCCGAGATTCTGGGCGACCTGGCCGGGGTGCCGTTCAGCGAGATGAGCGACGACGACTTCGCGGCCTGGGTGGGCGACTGGGCGGGGCGCTGGCGGCATCCGCGCTTCGGCGTGGGGGTGCGCGGGCTGGTCTACCGGCCGATGGTTGAACTCATCCGCCTGCTGCAAAGCCATGAGTTCACCGTGGCGGTGACGACGGCCGACGAGGCGGCCTTCGTGCGCGTGCTGTCGGCCGAATTGTACGGCGTGGCCCCCGGCCGGGTGCTGGGCAGCAACTTCGTGCCGCGCGAGTCACACCTCGATCCGTCGCTGCTGCTGCGCGGCTATCACCCCGACTTCTTCCACGACGGCGAGGACAAGCCGCGCTGTGTGGAGCGCGAATTGGGCCGCCGCCCGCAACTGGCCGCCGGCAACAGCGACGGCGACCTGGCCCTGCTGCGCTGGACGGCGGCGGGGGAGGGGGCGCGCCTGCCGCTGGTCATTCGCCACACCGACGCCGCCCGCGAGTATGCCTACGACCGCCGCGCCGGCCGCCTGCTGGCCGAGGCGGAGGCGCAGGGTTGGCCGGTGGTCGATATGGCGGTAGACTGGACAGAAATCTTTCCAGTGACGAGTAACGAGTGACGAGCGACGAGTACTCAGAACTCGTCGCTCGTCGCTCGTCACTCGTCACTCACTATGGATAACTTCACTCCCCCTCTCTACTTCGAGTACTTCGCCCTGCTGCTGTGGGCCGTCAGCGGGGCGATTGTCGGCTGGCGCAAGGGGTACGACGTTGTGGGCGTGTTCGTCATCGCCTTCGTGTCGTCGTTTGGCGGCGGGTTGTTGCGCGATGGGCTGTTTCTGCAACGGCTGCCGGTGGTGCTGATCGACCCCAACTACATCTTCGTCCTGCTGGCGGCCGTGGCCGGGGTGACGGTAGTCGGCCGCCGGCTGAACCGCGACCGGCTGTTGCCCAGGATCGTCTCGGTCATCGACGCCGCCGGCGTGCCGATGTTTGTCGTGATCGGCGGCGAACTGGCCCGCGCGCGCGGGCTGGATTTGCCGGCCATCGTGCTCATCGCCACCATCTCCGGCGTCGGCGGCGGGCTGATGCGCGACCTGATGGCCGGGGATACGCCGGAGCTGCTGCGGCCGGGGCAGTACAACACGCTGCTGGTCATCCTCAGCGCGCTGCTCTACATGGGGTTGGTGGAGAACACGGCGCTGACGCGCACCCAGGGGGCATGGATCACCATCGTCACCTTCTTCCTGGCCCGGTTGCTGACCATCCGCTTCAACTGGCGCACGCGGCCGTTGAGCGACTTCCACGTGACGGAGATGGTCGGCGGGGTGTCGGAGTGGCTGCCGTGGGGGCGGAAGAAGTAGTACGCAGCGTGCCATTCTTCCCTCTGTAGCGGTAGCGTGCTATGCTTCCGGGCCATGAACGCTAGCCGCGCCCGCCGATTGTTTCTACTGGCCGCTCTGCTGGCCGCCATTGTGATTGTCCCCGCCGCCCGCGCCCAGGAGGACGACCGCGCCCCCGTCCGGCTCGACGGCCGCACCCTGTTCCGCGTCGGCCCGTCGGGCGAACTGGACGCCGCCGCCCGCGCCCGGCGCGTCGAGTTACGGCTGGAGGCGCTGCTGGACAGTCCCGAAGTCATCAATCCGGCCGTCGTCGAGCTGGCCGAGACCGACACCGACGAACGCCTGATCACCGTCAACGCCGCGCCCATTGTCACCGTGACCGCCGCCGATGCCGACGAGAACCTGACTTCCGTCGAAGAGCTGGCCGACCGCTGGGCCGGTGTCATCGACGACGCGCTGATCGACGCCCGCGCCCGGCGCTCGGCGCGGCCGGAGGTGCTGGTGGTCATCGAGGCGGCCTTTGTGCGCCTGGCCGAGTCGGCGCGCACCGTTTTGCCCCGCGCCCTGGCGACGTTCCTCATCCTGGCTCTGTTCGGCCTCATCGCCTGGCTGGTGCGCGGGCTGCTGACGCGCCTGTTCGCCATCGTCATTCAGGATCGGACGACGGAGAACCTCATCCGCCAGATCGTCTACTACGCCATTTGGGTGCTGGGCTTCATCATCGCCGTCAACGCCCTGGGCTTCGACCCGCAGGCGCTGGCCACCGGCCTGGGGCTGAGCAGTCTGGCGCTGGGCTTTGCGCTGAAGGACATTTTGAGCAACTTCGTTAGCGGGCTGCTCATTCTGGTCATGCGGCCGTTCGAGTTGGGGGATGAGATCGTCGTCGGCGATACGGAGGGGTCGGTGGAGGGCATCGACCTGCGGGCGACGCAGATTCGGACGTATGACGGCCGCATTGTCCTGGTTCCCAACGCGGAGCTATTCACCCTGCGCGTGACCAACAACACGGCCACGCCCACCCGCCGCGGCTCGCTGGTCTTCCCCCTGGGCTACGACAACGATCTGCCGCGGGTGATGGAGATCATGAAGCAGGCCATCGCCGAGACGCCGGGGGTGCTGACCAAGCCGCCCAATACGATCATCGTGCGCGAGTTCACCGACGCCGACATCATCCTGGAGTTGCGCTTCTGGACGGAGTCGACGCGGCGGGACTTCCTCGACGCGGCGTCGCACGTGGCCCAGTCGGTCGTGGCGGCGCTGAAGCGGGAGGGCATTCCGCTGCCGGAGGCGGACTTGCGCTATTTGCAGTGGTGGGATGATTATCGGCGGGAGAGGGGGATTGTGGTGGATGGGGGTAGGTCAGTAGGTCAGTAGGTCAAGTAGGTCAGTAGGTCAGTAGGTCAGTAGGTCAGTAGGTCAGTTGCGCGGAGGGCGCAGCCTTGCCGCTTCGGTGCGTCGCACCTTCTTGGGGCGTCGGCCGGAAGGTGCGACCCACTTCGGAAAGTGGGAGGCACCCAGAGCCGCTTCGGTGCGTCGCACTTTCTGGAGTGCGTCGCACCTTCTTGGGGCATCGGCCGGAAGGTGCGACCCACTTCGGAAAGTGGGAGGCACCCAGAGCCGCTTCGGTGCGTCGCACTTTCTGGAGTGCGTCGCACCTTCTTAGGGCGTCGGCCGGAAGGTGCGACCCACTTCGGAAAGTGGGAGGCACCCAGAGCCGCTTCGGTGCGTCGCACTTTCTGGAGTGCGTCGCACCTTCTAGGGCATCGGCCGGAAGGTGCAACCCACTCCGGAAAGTGGGATGCACCCGCCCTGGTGCGTCGCACTTTCTGGAGTGCGTCGCACCTTCTTGGGGCGTCGGCCGGAAGGTGCGACCCACTTCGGAAAGTGGGAGGCACCCAGAGCCGCTTCGGTGCGTCGCACCTTCTTAGGGCATCGGCCGGAAGGTGCGACCCACTTCGGAAAGTGGGAGGCACCGCGCCACCGGCCACTAATCCCTAATCCCTAATCCCTAATCCCTCCCCTTCACAAACCGATCAAAGAACTCCAGCGAGCGGCCCATGGCGGTGTAGAAGTTGTTGTCGATGTCGTGGGTGTCGTTTTCGTAGAGGTATAGCTCCGACAGTTGACCGGCGGCCTGCATCTGGCTGTGCAGCACTTCGGAGGCCTGGAAGGGCACGGTGGGGTCGTCGTAGGCGTGGTGGAGTTGGAGCGGGCCGGAGATGTCGGCCAGGTAGCTGTTGGAGGAGATGCCGGCCCAGAAGGCGGGGTTCTCTTCGGGCGTGCCGTAGATGCCGAAGAGGCCGCGCCGCCAGCGGGAGGGGCCGCGGGTGGGCTGGGGTGTGCCTCCTGCGGGCGTGGGGGTGAAGGATGGGTCGGGCGTAGCGGTGGGGACGAGGCCGCGGGCGAAGAGGTCGGGGTAGGGGGCGACGACGCCGCCCCAGATGACGCCGGCGCGGATGCGGTCGCTGACGACCATCGCCCGCAGGGTGATGTGGCCGCCCATCGAGTGGCCCCACATGCCGACGCGGTCGGGGTCGGCCGCGGGGTGGGTGATGACCGAGGCCAGGCCGTTGAGCACGTCGATGACGTAGTCGGGGTTGCTGTAGGGGCCGTTGGCGACGCCTTCGCTGCGGTCGTGGCCGCGGTAGTCGCTGCGGAAGACGATGTAGCCGCTGCGGGCCAGGTAGTTGACGTACTCGACATAACGCAGCGCGGTGCGATACTCCGACGGTTCAATCCAGCCGTGGTTGAAGACGATGACCGGCCAGCCGGTGGGCGGCGGCGCGCCCCAGGGGACGGTCAGCAGGGCGTAGATTTTGTAGCCGTCGGAGAGGTAGGAGGCGATGTAGCGGTCGTAGTTCTCGCCCGGCTCCAGCGTCTCTTCGAGGGTCAGTTCGCTGCCGGGGTAGTCGCGGCGGCGCATGACTTCGATCATGAGCGGGTGTTCGGGGGTGGGGGTGACGGTAGGCGTGGCGGTTGCTGTAGCCGTGGCGGTCGCGGTGGGCGTCGCGGTGGCGGTGGCGGTGGCAGTGGCGGGTGGCGTAGACGTGGCGGTGGCCGGTGGGCGGGTGGCGGTGGCCGGCGCGGCGACGATGGCGGGGCCGGTGGGGGAGGAGCAGCCGGCGGCCAGGAGGAGCAGGAGGGTTAGGAGCAGGGTAAGAGAACGTTTCATCGTAGGAGAGTCATTCCATTCCGGCCAACGAATAGAGGTCCTCCGCTTCGGCCATGACCTGGTCGCGGAAGTAAGGGCTAAGGAAACCAGGGGTGTTGAGATCGACAGCGCGGCCGAATAGCTCGGTCAGTTCGCGCTGGAGGGCGAAGAAGCGCAGGCCGATGCGGGCGTCCGGCTCAAACTCGACCAGGATGTCGAGGTCACTGTCGGGCCGGAAGTCGTCGCGGAGGGCGGAGCCGAAGAGAGCCAGCCGGCGAATGCGATTGCGGCGGCTGAATTCGGCGATGGCCTCCGGCGAGACGTTGTCCCCCAGTCGAGCGGGCGCGTCGATCATGGGGCAAGTATAGCGCAAATGGGGCGAGTTGGGATGGGGTTAAGAATGGAACGCGGCCGGGCGATTGCGGGAATCGGCGGCCCGCAAACGGGAAACGGCCGCGCCCGCCGGCGGCTATGCTAGGGCGACAGTCGGGCGTGGCGGATTTTGCTCAGCGCCCCTCATGAAATACCTTGAACCGCAGCAGGAGGGCAATCATGGCTGGTGTCAGGACCGTTGACGTGGGGCGGGATGGCCGGATTTGGTGCATCGCCGCCGATGGCCAGATTTACTATTTCAAGGCGATAGAGGGTGGCCGGTGGTCTTTGCCGCAGGGCGAAGCGGTGCGGGTGACCGGGGGAATGAACGGCGCGCTCTGGCGGGTCAATCAGGAGCACAGGCTGAGGCGGGGAGAAGTTCGGAATGGCAAGGTGGATTGGGGCGAGGGCGCGTCTGAGCCGATACTCAAGTCGGCTGAGTCCAACGAGCCGATCGTGCCGGTGTCCATTGCGGCCGGTGGGAGGAGTGTCCTGTGGAAGGAGATCGTCAGGCTAAACGGGCTGGTCTCGGCCGATTTGATTGACGCGGGGACGACGTTGAAGTTTCCACCGTGTCCGTAGCCCGCGTTGTACTTTTCCGGGGCACGCGCCGCCAACCAGCGCCGCAGCGACTCACGGTAAGAAACAAAAACAGCCGCCCCGATAGAAATCGGGACGGCTGTTCAACCCGTTACGATTTAACGTACCCTAACGGATACGCTCGTTACCAGCTACTACGGCTGCCGCGGCTGTTGCCGCCGCCGGCCGGACGCTCTTCGCGCGGGCGGGCTTCATTAACAGTCAACTCACGGCTTTCAACTTCCTTGCCGTTCAGCGCTTTGATGGCGGCATTGGCCGCGGAATCTTCCATTTCAATGAAGGCGAAACCGCGGAAACGGCCGGTTTCACGGTCGTTAATCATGGCCAGGGACTCGATAGCGCCAAACTCAGAAAACATCCCGCGAAGTTCGTCTTCTGTGGCCTGAAACGACAAGTTACCTACGTAAATCTTTTTGGACAATTGTTACTCTCTCTTTAAACAAAAAAGGCCCGTGAGTGTCATTCCACACCTCGGGTCCGGATATCAACTTCGGCTAGTATACCTGATCTAATGAAAAATGCGAGGACGGATAGCTGCTTGATGAGCCTTCTCTTATGTAAGTCGTCCTGCGCCACTGTGGCCTGCCGGAAGGCGGGGTAGTCGGCGAAGTCGAGGGCATAGTTGTGTTCGCCCGCGGTCAGGTACTCTTCGCGCTCGGCGGGGATGTTGCGCTGCTTGAGGGCGGCCCAGAGGCGGTCTTCGAGAGGGCTGCCGTGGTAGAGGTCGTTGATTTCGAGGGCGGCGGTGAACTTGTCCCACGTGCTGGGGATGAAGATGATGCGGCGGGCGCGGCGGCTAAAGATGGGCGCGGGCAGGAGTTGCAGGGGGCCGAGGCTCAGGCGGTAGTAGTTTCGGCCGCTTTTCCGACCGTCGGGTTCGTTGGGGAAAAGCTCGCGGCGGCCGACGCGGCTGATGTCCAGTACGTCGGCAAAGTAGCGGACGGAGTAGCGTTCTTCGGCGAAGATCTTCGTCTGGTAGAAGGCGAGCCGGCGCGGCGGCCAGCGGTCGTGAAGGTGGGTCGCCGCACTTTCAACGGGGATACGATACCAATGTTCGTCGCGGGCGAAGTGGTAGTCGCGCGGTTCATTGAGGATGGCGACGAGGAGTTCGCCGGGAGCGTTGGCTGGTAGTGGGTTCAATGGAGACGAGGATGGGTCAGGTTGTAAGCCGCGCGGCCAATTGGCGGGGCAACGACTCTTAACTGTTCGTTAGGGCTTGAAGTGTGCGCGCCCGCAGGCCGATCACCGTCAAGCCAACGACGCTTTGCTCGGTTTCGTCGAAGCGAACGACCAGACCTTCGCCGATGTCGATGCCGACGGCCGGGCGCGGAGCGCCGACAGAGAGATAGAGGACATCAGCTTCTTCGTCGTAGTCCCAGTGTAAGGTCGCCGGTTGAAGATGATCCAGGAGGTCATTGCCATTCATGGCGGGCCTGCTGTTGATACTGAAGCCCGTCGGTTGGCCAGCGCAGGCGGCCGCTATAGTCCAGCCGGCTTAGTCGCTCGCCGTAGAGGTGAAGCAGTTCGGCCAGCATCCGTTCCGCGTCGCCGCCGAACCGGGTCTGGAGCAGGTCGGTGACCTTGTCGATCAGGGTACGATCGTGGATTTCAAGCGTCAACATGGCGGTTTCTCCACGAATAGTATAGCGCAATCGCAACGAATTGGGACGAATTGGGATGCGGATGAAGAATGGAACACGGATGACGCGGATTGGCGCGGATTTTCGCGGATAAGAACGGGTCACTTCTTAGCCGCGAAAATCCGCGTTGATCTGTGTCATCCGTGTGCTATTGTGCATCATGGCGCGACATACAAGTCCTCCACTTCGGTCATGACCTGGTCGCGAAAATAGGGGCTGAGGAAGCCGAGCGTGTTGAGATCGACAGCGCGCAAGGCAGAGCCGAAGAGGTTCAGCCGGCGGATACGGTTGCGGCGGCTGAATTCGGCCAGGGCTTCGCGAGGGAGGTCGGCCAGCAAAAGGTTGAAGGCGTCGGTCATCCTGCTTCACCATCGAACGTCTACGTCATACTGGCCGATAAGTCGGTCACGGGTAAGCAAGACTGCCCCCTCGACCCGCGCTTGGCAAACAAGCAGCCGATCGAAGGGATCGCGATGGTGGCTCGGCAATTCGCCCAATGTCAAGACGTGTTTCAGCCAAATGGGCAGTATGCGTAACTGATTGGCCCTACGTTGGTCGCGAATGATTTCGGCCACAGGGCGCTTCAATTCAAGCTTTCCCAACTGTGATTTGACCTGTATCTCCCAAATACTGGCTACGCTTAGAAGGAGAGCGTTGGCCGGGTCGCGACAGAGGGCCATCACGGTTGGAGATAGACGCTCCGGTTCGCTGTCCCACCAAAGAAAGGTGTGGGTATCGAGCAGTAGCTTCACCCCTCGCCGCTCCAAAATGAATCAGGCAACGGCGCGTCGAAGTCATCGCTCATCCATATCTCGCCACGATGAAGGCCGGGTACGCGCTCGGCAATTGTCTGCTCAGGCGGCAGCAAACGGGCAACCGGCTTCTCGCCTTGAACGAGCATGACCTCATTGCCATCGGCAACCACCAACAGCAGTTCCGACAATCGCTCGGCTAACTGGCGGACGTCTACGGTTTCGCGGATCATGGCCAGACCTCCACGTTGCTAGATGCAATAGGCGTCATAGACGGCGTCTTCATCGTTGTCCCACACCTGAGCCAGCGACGCGGCCGAGGCCGACATCATGGCATAGACCAGGTCGGGGACGCTTTCGGCCGGGTCAAGGATGGTGACCAGCAGCCGGGTATTCGGCGCCAGAGTGACGGGCACGTCTAACTGGATAGTCGTGCCGTCGTAGTGGGCGGGAATGGTGGTTGGCAAGCGATCCATGTGGGTAGTATAGCGCAAACGGAACCATTTGGAACGCGGCCAGTCAGCCCATCAGCCCGCCCCCTCCACAATCCCCACCTCCTCCTCCGTCAACCCATACAACCCATACACCAGCCGGTCGATCTGCTTGTCGGTGGCGTCAATCTGCCGCTGAACCACCGTCTTCACCTGCGGGTTGGCTTCGGTCGCGGCGCGGCGGTGGAGCTCGAGCATCTGCCCCACCAGAGCCACCAGCCGGTCGTGTTGGGCTACATCGGTGGGGTTGGTGGGGTCGATAAGGCGGATGGGGAAACCGGTAGAGGTGCGCTGCCTTAATCTCGGCAAGCGCTTCACCCTGCTCAGGGTTAATAATCTGATAGTACCAATTCATAAGACGGGAGTTCAGTATCCCTAGTAAGTAGTCAAGAGAATAGCCCTGCTCCTGCTTCAAAAAACCATGTGCATGTTGTTTCGGCAGACGTAGGTATTGTCGATTATCGTGGCGATAAGGCTATCACCTGTCTGCCTGACGACTATCTTTCTAGGAACAGTGAAGAATATGTGGGTCACGTGGAGCTGCGAGCCAAGGCCCATAGCTTACCCAATAGTTCCGATTCCAAAGAGTTCGATATCGATTGATCAAGCTGCCACGTAGCAGAGGAACAAAGGAATTATCATCCTTTGTATCGCTTACAAATGGCTTGCTACTTGCGATGGCCTTCGTTTGAGGCGGTGTACCTTTACCAACCTCGAAGGGCTTAATTCCGTTCTTGATTTCGCATATATCCTCCATACGAACTGATAGTATCTCAAGCTTGTTAACAATCTTGGATGCTTCGCTGGTCTGGCGGATCGAGATAATATCTCCATTCTTCTTAATCCAATCTTCTTGTAAAACAGAATACCTAATCGAATCATCTAGATTTTGGAGAGTTATCTCCACTTCATTTCCTTGTGGTGGAGCGTTGCACGCTACAAGAATTTCGCAGTCAACAGTTACTTTCGGAAAGACTCTATGATTGAAATGGACTATCTGCTCTATAGTGTAGTTCTCGAAGAGGTAGCGACGGAACTTCTGTGCGTTGAATAGCAATGTCCATGTGTTTGGTATGATCATTTGCGAACTTGGCATTCCCTGAGATAGCTCCAAGCATTTCTCTACAAATAGCATGTAGGTATCAGATGTCGAAGGAATATTTGGATAATGCTCGGAAAAGTAACTGATATCGCTCTTAGTTAACACAGGGCCTATGCGTAGGGCGGGTTGCCAATCACCGCGTCAAACCCGCCATTTGACATAATCGCCGGGAACTCGGCCCGCCAGTCGAAGGCGTTGACGCGCAGCATCTCGTCGTCGCCCAATAGCGACGGCTGCGGCCGGTCGTAGAAGTCCGGCCCAATGAGCGAGTTGCCGCACTTGACGTTGCCGTCCAGGTCGGGCAGGACGCGCTCGCCCAGCAGCGCCGCCTGTGGCCCCAGTTGGGCCGCCGCGCCTTCCAGCACCTTCAGCAGCAGCGATAGCTTGGTGACTTCCACCGCCTGGGGGTCGATGTCGACGCCGTAGAGGTTATCGAGCAGGATGCGCTTGCGTTCGGCCAGGGTCAGGACGTAGTCGTCGTTGGCCGTCTGGACGAGCGTGCCGCCCCGTTTGCGCGCCCACTTCTTGACGTTCTGGCGGTAGCCGTCGAGGTGCCAGTCGAGCAGGAACTGGTAGGCCCCCAGCAGGAAGGAGCCGCTGCCGCAGGCGGGGTCGAGGACGCGCAGGCGGGCGGCCGGGCCGGTGGGGTCGGGGGTGTGGCCGGCCAGCAGGCGGCCGACGGTCTGGCGGACGATGTAGTCCACGATATAGGTGGGGGTGTAGTAGACGCCGCCGGCTTTGCGGACTTCGGGCTTTTGTTCGATGACGACGCGGGGGGGGGTGGTTTAGAAACCGAGTTTCTCGGAAGAAACTCGGTTTCTAGGCGGATGACGTTGCCCAGGAACTGCTCGTAGACCTGGCCCAGGATGTCGGCCGGGAAGACGGAGAACTCGTAGGGGCTGATCGGTTCGTAGAGGGCGCGGATGATCTCCTGGAGCGGCTGGTCGTCAATGGTCAGCCGGGGCGAAACCATGTCGGGCGCGTCGCCGGGGCGCTCGTGGCGGAAGTGGAACAGGCCGGAGTTGTAGCGGGCGTCGGCGGCGAAGAAGAGGCGCAGCAGGCGGTCGAAGGTGCCGGGGCCGGTGGTCAGGTCGCGCAGGCGGCCGTAGGGTTCGATGGCCCGGTCTTCGGCGATGCGCAGGAAGATGAGGCGGTCGAGCGTCTGCTGGACGGCGAAGTTGAGGTCGCGGCCGGAGAGGCTGGGGTTGCGGGCGGCGATGGCGTGGGCCAGCCGGTCGCGCCAGGCGTTGAGCTGGCCCAGGAAGTCGGCGTCGACGGTGGCGATGCCCTTGCGGCCCCCCTCGGCGGCGGCGAACTGCTCCAGGGAGCCGGCCAGCACGGCGTCGCGGCCGAAGAGGGCGGCGATGTCGGCCCACTGGGATTCGTACTGGTCGTAGCGCCAGTAGCGCAGGCGGGCCACGGTGGGGGCGTCGCCCTGGGTGGGGGCGCACGCGGGTGTCGTAGACGGCGAACTCCTCGAAGTCGGTCAGCACGCTGAGGGGCAGCTTGGCCGTCCAGGCGTAGCGGCGCAACTGGAAGGCGGGGTGGCTGTCGGCGGCCAGGTTGACGGCCGGCTTCTTGGCCTCGACGAAGAAGCGGCGGCGGTTGTCGAGGTAGAAGCCGTAGTCGGGGGCCTTGGCCTTGCCGGCGATGGCGATCTTGTCTTCGTGCTTGACTTCGCCGCGGCCGCTGCGGTCGGCCATGTCCCAGCCCAGGGCCTCGAACAGGGGGTTGATGAACTGGACGCGGACTTCGGTCTCGTTGTAGTTGCCGCGCTTGAGGGTGGGCAGGGCGTCGTGGAAGCGGGTAATTAGCGGGTCGATGGACACGTAAAGAATTTAACGCAAAGACGCAAAGGCGCAAAGAAGAAATCTCACGCAAAGACGCAAAGAACGCCAAGCTCAGAAGGATTCTTAGCTTGGCGTTCTTTGCGTCTTTGCGTGAGATTCTCGTTTACGCTTTGCCGGTCTGGACGCGCCACAGGCCGGCGTAGATGCTCTGCCAGGTGGCCAGAGGGCCTAAAAAGGTATAAATACTCGGGAACGCCTCTATACAGCCGATGAGCATTCTGTTAGAATTGGCTACGAAAAAAGGTCATAGCAAAGTAGCACACATGGAGGAATGACGTAGACATGAGCACCGCGACACGAGCACCCAAGCAATCGAGCTTTACCACGCGCAATCCGGCGCTGAGCACCAAGGCGTTTGAGGGGCAGATCGCCCGCGCGGAGGCGAAAGGCGAAACGGGAATGACCGCGACAGGGACTTACCTGAAAACGGGGTTCCTCTTTCTACTCTTTCTGGGCGCGGCCTTTTTCGGCTGGCAGCGCATTAATGTCGTCGAAGGCGTGATCGTCGACGTCAACCTCATCTGGCTCATCGGCAGCTTCATATCGGTCATCGCTCTGGGCTTCGTGTCGCGCTTTGCCGGGCGCTACATCTGGATCGTGGCCATCATCTATTCGCTGGTGCAAGGGGTTGTGACCGGCATGGTGGCCCACGTTTTCGAGGCGCAGTTTCCGGGCATCGTCATCCAGGCCGCGCTCATTACGCTGTCGCTCTACGTGACGGCCTGGGCGCTCTACACCTTCGGGGTGATCAAGGTGACGAAGGGCTACCGGACGATGGTCATGATCGGCACCATCGGCGTGGGTATCTTCCTGGGGGTCAACCTGCTGCTGGCCCTCTTCGGCATCCAGCTAAACCTGTTTGGCCAGGGGTCGTGGCTGAGCATCGCCGTGGCGGCGGTGATCGTGCTGTTCGCGGTGCTCAATCTGCCGATCGACTTCGACTTCGTCCGCCAGGCATCGGCCGCCGGCGCGCCGAAGTTCATGGAGTGGCAGGGGGCGTTCGGGCTGATCGTCACCATCATCTGGCTCTTTATGGCGGTTCTGCGCCTGTTGGGCGCAACGCGGTCGCGCTAGGGACGGCGGGATAATCTCGCGCAAAGCGGGAATATCTCACGCCAAGACGCACAGAACGCCAAGCAAAGAATTCTTTGCTTGGCGTTCTGTGCGTCTTGGCGTGAGATTTTTGCTTACGCCTCGCCGGTCTGGACGCGCCACAGGGCGGCGTAGATGCCCTGGTGGGCGGTGGCCAGTTGGTGGTGGGTTCCGGCCTCGCGCAGTTCGCCGTTCTCCAGGACGAAGATGCGGTCGGCGTTGCGCACGGTGGACAGGCGGTGGGCGATGACGATCATCGTCCGCCCCTGGGAGATGCGCTCCATCGAGCGCTGGATGGCGGCCTCGGTCTCGTTGTCCACCGAGGAGGTGGCCTCGTCGAGGATGAGCACGGGCGGGTTCTTCAGCACGGCGCGGGCGATGGAGATGCGCTGGCGCTGGCCGCCGGAGAGCTTCTGGCCGCGCTCGCCGACGATGGTGTCATAGCCGTCGGGCAGCTCCATGATGAAGTCGTGGGCCTCGGCCGTGCGGGCGGCGGCGACGATGTCGTCGAGCGGGGCGTCGAACGTGCCGTAGGCGATGTTCTCGCGCACGCTGCCGTGGAAGAGGAAGACGTCCTGGCTGACCAGGCCGATGGCCCCGCGCAACTGGCCGAATGACAGGTCGCGGATGTCCTGGCCGTCGAGGCAGATGCGCCCCGACTCCACGTCGTAGAAGCGCAGCAGCAGCTTGATGACCGTCGTCTTGCCGGAGCCGGTGGGGCCGACGATGGCCGCCGTCGTGCCGGCGGGGATGTGGAAGGAGAGGTCGCGCAGCACGTGGGGGCGGTTGTCGCTGTAGCCCTCGTAGTCGCGCCACTGGTAGCGGAAGCTGACGTGCTCGAATTCGACCTGGCCGCGGGGCTGGGCCGGCAGCGCGGCCGTGCCCTCGATGACGCGCGACTGGGTGTCGAGCAGGCGGAAGATGCGGCCGGTGGAGGCCATGGCCCGCTGGTAGAGATCGAGCGTTTCGCCCAGGCGGGTCAGCGGCCAGAGCAGGCGCTGGGTCATGAAGACGAGGACGCTGTAGACGCCGACGTTGAGGCGGCCGTTGATGACCAGCAGGCCGCCGAAGACCATGATGGCGATGAAGCCGCTCATGATGAAGACGCGAATGATGGGCACGAAGGCGGAACTGAGGCGGATGGCGGCGGCGTTGCGGCGGCGGTACTGGTCGCTCTCGACGGCGGCGCGCCCGACTTCGTAAGCCTCGGCGGTGTAGCTCTTGACGGTGGCGATGCCGCTGAGGTTGTTGGACAGGAAGCTGTTGAGGATGCCGACCTGTTCGCGGACGGCGGCGTAGCGCGGGGCCAGCCGCTGCTGGAACTTGAGCGAGCCGTAGACGATGAACGGGATGGGCACGACGGTCAGCCAGGTGACGGACGGGGCGGCGATGAGGAAGCCGCCGATGACGACGACGATGGTGGTGATGAGCTGGATGATCTCGTTGGCGCCGATGTCGAGGAAGCGTTCGAGCTGGTTGACGTCGTCGTTGAGGACGGACATGAGGCCGCCGGTGCTCTGCTCCTCGAAGTAGGCCATGTCCAGCCGTTGGACGTGGTCGTAGGTGGCCAGGCGCAGGTCGTGCTGGATGTCCTGGGCCAGGTTGCGCCAGCCGACGGCCTTGAGGTAGTCGAACAGCGACTCGAAGCCCCACAGGACGGCCGTCAGCAGGCCGACGCCGATGAGCTGGTCGCGCACGTCGACCAGGCCGAACTGGGCCAGGATGGAGTCTTCGCGGGCCACGACGACGTCGACGGCCATGCCGATGAGCACCGGCGGGGCCAGGTCGAAGATTTTGTTGAGGATGGAGAAGAGGGTGGTGCGGACGATGCGGCCGTTGTAGGCGCGGGCGTAGCGCGACAGGCGGCGCAGGGGGTGGCCGGGGGTTTGGTTCATGGGGGGATGATAGCAGAAGGAATTAGGAATTAGGGTTAGGGATTAGGGATTAGGAGGGGGCCAGGGAAGAGGCTCTTCCCTGCCCCTAACCCTGAACCCCTAGTATGGAACTGTTAGCGGGGGCGATAAGCCCAGGCGCCGGCGAGCTTGCGGCGCTCGAAGGCGCGGGCGTGGGGGGAGTTGCCGACGGTGATGCGCTGGCTGAACCAGGCGACCATGTTGGCGGCGATGGCGGCGGGGGCGCGGTCGTCGCCCTGAAGCTCGCGGGCGCGGGCGATGTGGCGGCGGGCGGCATTGTCGTCCAGCAGGGCGGCGACCAGAGCGTCGTGGGTGACGAACTGCGGCGGGTCGCCGGCCAGGCGGCGGATGAGGCCGGCGATGATGGGTTCGATCTCGGCCTGCGAAAAGGACGGCTCGTCGGCGGGGCGTTGGCGGGCGGCCTTGGGCGGGGGCGCGGCGGCGGCGCGGGCGGCGGGGCGACGGGGGCGCGGTCGGCGTCGAACTCGCGGTTGCGATGGGCCAGCCGCAGCAGGACGACCGAGCGGCGCGCCTCGCGGCCGTCGTCATAGCGGACGAGGCGGTCGTCGCCATCGACGGCCAGGACGACGTAGCCGCCGTAGCGGTCACGGCCGCGGAAGCCGGGGAGGAAGTCGGTCATTTCGTGTCACTGGAGATAGTGGTCGATGCGCCGGCGGGCGGGCGTGGGCAGGGCGGCGGCCGGGTGATGCTCGACCAGGGGGGAGAGAATCGCGCTGGCGACGTCGTCGCCGTCGGGCTGGGTGGTCATGAGCAGGGGCAGCAGATAGAGAAACGATTCCGCCTGGAATCGCGTGGCGAAGACCTGTTCGACGGTCGAGCCGTCGCGCAACTGCATCACTACCGCCCAGGGCTGGGTTGTCTTGTCCATGCTGCCTCGTGTGCTCCGCCGGCCGGGCCGGCCCGCCTCGCGCTATTAACGTTCGATTGCCCCGGCCGCGCGGCCGGAGAGTGGACAGAAGAGTACACGATCCGGCCGGGGGGCGGCAATTGGCGTTTTAGTCAGAAAACGGGGGCGGGAATCGGTCATTTCGCACAGGGGGAGGGGTGCATCCCACTTTCCGCAGTGGGTTGCACCTTCTGGGTGCGGGCCGAAGAAGGTGCGACGCACTCCAGAAAGTGCGACGCACCGGGGCGGGTGGCGCGGGGGAAGGTGCGCTGGGTGCATCCCACTTTCCGCCGTGGGTTGCACCTTCTGGGCGCGGGCCGAAGAAGGTGCGACGCACTCCAGAAAGTGCGACGCACCGGGGCGGGGGGGAGAAGAAGGTGCGACGCACTCCAGAAAGTGCGACGCACCGGGATGCACCGGGAAAACTCGTGCCAAAAGTGTCGGAAATCGACCAGCATGAGCCGATCCTCTTTTGTTAGACTGTGCTACAGAACAAATGTTCGAGCAAGCGAAGTCACAACAAGGAGCTTTCTATGTTCTCAAACCCATTCGACGTTCTCTGGAAGAGCCGCAAGTTCTGGCTGGCGGTGGTGGCCGTGGTGCAGACGGTCGTGTTTACCCTGGTGCCCGGTTTCCCCGATGAGGTTTGGCAGGCGATCAACGTCATCTTGCTGTGCCTGATCGGGGCGATTGCGGCCGAGGATGTGGCCTTGAAGGTGCGACGCTAGGGAGAAAGCCGGGGGTTGGGGCGGCAACACGACTCCCGTCCTGTTGCCGCCCCAACCCCTTGCACATGGAGAAAGCATGAACTGGTGGCAACGACTCACACAACGTAGACAACTGGCCGCCGCCGCCGACCTGCGCGATGGGGCGGGGGGGTGGTCGGCCGTGGCCGCGTCGGGGCAGCCGGCGCCGTTCGGCCGCGGCGATCGGCCGCCCGACGACGCGCGGCGGCAGTATGACGAGGCGCTGCTGGCCTGGCGCACCAACCCGTATGCCAAGCGCATCGTCGACATCATCACCGACTACACCGTGGGCGATGGGCTGACGCCGGTCGCGCCGGGGGAGATCGGCCGCTTCGTCGATACCTTCTGGTCGCACCCGCAGAACCGGCTGGAGCTGCGCCTGCCGGAGCTGATGGACGAATTGAGCCGCGCCGGCGACCTGTTCCTCGTCCTCTTCCGCAACGCCGCCGACGGGATGAGCTACGTCCGCGCCGTGCCCAAGTCGGAGGTGGTGGAGATTGTGACGGCGGAGAATGATTGGGAGAGGGAGATCGCCTACGCGGTGCGCTCTTCTCTAAGCGCGGGGGAGCCGGGGGGCGGGGGAGCAGGGGAGAACCAGACCGACGCGGCTCTTTCCCCCCTGCGCCCCCGCTCCCCTGCGCCCCTGCCCGCTGGCGCGCCCCTGCCCTTCGCCACGACCCTGTTTCTGTCGCCCAACCACCCCGACGCCGCCACGGCCGACGCCGTCATGCTCCACTACAGCATCAACCGGCCGGTGGGGGCGCTGCTGGGGGAGAGCGAGCTGGCCAGCATTCTGCCCTGGCTGCGCGGCTACAGCCGGATGCTGGAGGATCGGGTGCGGCTGAACTGGGCGGCGCGGGCCTTCCTGTGGTTCGTCACCGTGCCCACCGGGCGGGTGAACGCCAAGGCGGAGCAGTACAGCGCGCCGCCGGAGCCGGGCAGCATCGTCGTCCACGACGAGGGCGAGCGCTGGGAGATGCAGGCCCCCAACCTGCGCGGGCTGGACGCGCAACACGACATGCGCGCCCTGCGCCAGGCGATCAGCGCCGGCAGCGGCCAGCCGCCCCACTGGCACGGCGACGGCGGCGACGTCAACCGCGCCGTGGCCGGGGCGATGCAGGACCCGGCCGTGCGGCGGCTGCGGCGGCGGCAGCGCCACTTGCAGCACATCGTTGTTGATCTGTGCGCCGTGGCCTATGAGCGGGCCTATGCGCTGGGGCGGGCGCGGCGGCGGCCGGATCGGTCGGTCATCCGCGTGGACTTGCCCGACATCAGCCGCGAGGACAACGAGAGCCTGGCCCTGGCCGCCGAGCGCATGACCGGGGCGATGGGGCAGTTGTTGGCGGCGCTGCCCGGCTTCTCGCCGACGCTGGCCGGCCAACTGCTGCCGCTGGTGTTCAAGTTCGCCGGCGAACCGCTGTCGCCGGGCGTGACGAACATGATTATCGACGAGATTACGAGTTGATGGGGAAGAGGCTCACGCAAAGGCGCGAAGGAGCAAAGGACGCAAAGAAGAGAAGAAAAAATGCTCACGCAAAGACGCAAAGAACGCCAAGTAAAGAAAGCTTCTAAAGCTTTGCGAACTTTGCGTCTTTGCGTGCGATTCTTCTTTGCGCCTTGGCCCCTTAGCGCCTTTGCGAGAGCTCTTCTCCACAAGGGAGACACATGGCGCGACGAGAGTTTACCGGAAGATTGATCGCCGCCGGGCCGACGCGGACGTTGACGGGCGAGGCCGGGCGCTACACGATGACGGCCGAGGCGGTGCGGCAGGCGGTGGACGACGGGTTGTTCCGCGGGCTGGCCTGCTTTGTCGACCACAGCGCCGGGCGGCCGTCTTTGCGGCGGCTGCTGGGGGTGTGGGATGGCGTCGAGTGGGACGCGGCCGGCGGGGCGGCGGTGGGGCGGCTGCGTGTGTACGAGACGGCGGCGACGCGGCCGGTGGTGGAGCTGCTGGAGCAGACGCTGGACGAGGCCGAGCCGCCGGATGTGGGCGTCAGCCTGGTGTTCTATCCGCGGCTGGCGGCCGACGGGCGGACGGTGACGGGGATCGTCATGGTCGAGTCGGCCGATGTGGTGATGTTTCCGGCCAGCGTTAGTAGTCGAATTGTTGGAGAAGTAGCTCACGCAAAGGACGCGGAGGAGGCAAAGAGCGCAAAGGAAGAAGCGTCTCACGCAAAGACGCAAAGAGAAAAAAGCTCTTTGAGCCTGGCGTCTTTGCGTGAGTCTTCTGGCGAGCGGCCGGGGCGCGGAGGCGCGGCGCGGGCCGGGGAAAGGGGTGGGGAGGAGGTGATCATGGCGTTGACGGAGTGGGGCGCGGGGCCGATGGCGGCGGGCCGGCCGGTGTGGTTGCCGGCGGGGGAGACCGAGCGGCAGACGACGCCGGATAGAGGCAAGACTTCGCATAGCGACCATAGGAGTGCAGAGGTTGAGATGGACAGGAGCGAACGGAGCGACATGGACACGTTGTATGACGATAAGGAGTTGAACGACATGAATGAAGTGAGCGAACAGGACGGCGCGCCCTTGGCATTGGCCGCAGCGGGCGACGGGGCGGGGCAGGGGTTGCGCCGGGTGCGGCTGGTGGCGGCGACGCCGGCGGCGGCGATGACGCCGGCGCGGCCGTCGGGCGGCGCGGGCCGGGAGGCGGCCGACGGGCCGGCGCTGTCGCCGCAGCAGGTGGAGGAGAAGCTGGCCGCCTGGGCCGAGGCGTGCCAGCGGTCGCTGGCGGGCATGGTCATTCACGCTTCGGGGCTGCCCGCGCCGGTGCAGGCGCGCTTGCTGGACGCGGAGTATGAGTCGTATGAGGCGGTCGAGGCGGCCGTGGCCGGGGCGCGGGCGGAGTTGGCGGCGCTGAACGAGGCGGGGGTGGTGAAGTTGGGTGGGGTGGGGCCGGGATGGGGGAAGGTGCGACGCACTCAAGAAAGTGCGACGCACCGGGAGGGGGCGACGCACCGGATCAGCCTGCGCGACGGGCTGGACGAGGCGCGCGAGTTGGTGGGCTTCTTCTTCGGCGCGGCCGACGCGCCGGAGCCGCCGCCCAATCTGCGCAGCTTCGCCGACCTCTACGTGGCCCTGACCGGCGACGTGCACTTCCGCGGCGTCTTCGACGGCGACCGCGCCCAGTTCAGCGGGGCGACGACGAGCACGCTGCCCAATCTGGCCGTGGACGCCATGAACCGGGTCATCGTGCAGCAGTTCCAGGCGCTGGAGCACTACCGCTGGTATGAGCGCATCAGCACGGCCGAGCCGAACGACGGCACGTTGCAGGCGATGAAGTGGATCACGTTGGGCGGCATCGGCAATCTGCCGACGGTCAGCGAGGGCGCGGCCTACACCGAGTTGAGCGTGGCCGACGTGAAGGAGTCGGCGGCGTTCGTCAAGCGCGGCGGCTACGTGGGCATCACCCGCGAGATGATCAAGAACAGCAACATCCTGCAACTGCAGGCCATCCCGCGGGCGCTGGCCGCGGCGGCGGTGCGCACGCGCTCGGCGGCCGTGGCGGCGCTGTTCACGGCCAACAGCGGCGTGGGGCCGACGCTGGCCCAGGACAGCAAGGCGCTGTTCCACGCCGACCACGGCAATCTGGCCACGACGGCGCTGGGCACGGACGCGACGGCCTGGCGGGCGGCGCGGGCGGAGTGCTTCCAGCAGACGGAGGTGGGCAGCGGCAAGGCGCTGGGCGTCTTCCCGCGCTATCTGCTGGTTCCGGCGGAGTTGTACGACACGGCGCTGAGCATCCTGGGCTATGGCGAGGGGATGCCGGCGGCCTACGCGCCGGAGGCGCTGGGGCGGGGCTTCGCCGACCCGCGGCCCATCCCGCTGGTCGTGCCGGAGTGGAGCGACGACAACAACTGGGCCTACGTGGTCGATCCGGCGGTGTTCCCGGTCATCCAGATGAGCTACAGCCAGTCGCCGGGCGGCCGCCGCCACCCCATCCCGGAGTTGTTCGCCGTGGTCAGCGAGACGAGCGGGCTGATGTTCAGCAACGACATCCTGCCGATCAAGGTGCGCGATGAGTTTGCCCTGGGGGTGAACGGGGCGCGGGGGATTGGCAAGCGGAACGTCAGTTGAGAATTAGGAATTAGGAATTACGAATTAGGAATGAAGAGGGCGCTGCTGGGGACGGCTCTGCATTCCTAATTCCTAATTCGTAATTCCTAATTGATTGAGGGAACTATGACCACCTTCACGACTGCCGTCGCCGCCTCCTCCGACGACGCCCAGGAAACGAGCGGCACCGTCAACCTGACCGCCACCGTCCTGAACGCCAACAGTACGGCTCAGATCACGGCGCTGCGCTTCGCCGGCGTCACTGTCCCGCCCGGCTCGACCATCAACAGCGCCTATTTGACCATCAACATCACCAGCGCCACCTACGATGACCCGGACGTGACCGTCCGCAGCAGCGGCGAGGCCAACCCCGCCACCTTCAACACCGACGCCGGCCACGTCACCAACCGCGCCAAGTCCGCCGCCTCCGTTAGTTGGATCGCCTCCAACATCGGCGCCGGCGCGCGCAACTCGCCCGACCTGGCCGCCCTCGTTGCCGAAACCATCACCCTGCCCGGCTGGGCCTCCGGCAACGCCATCGCCTTCTACCTGACCGGCAACTCCGGGGCCAGTTCCATCCGCTGCGCCAGCTACGACAGCGGCAGCAACTACCCACAACTGACCATCGACTACACCGCCCCTTCGGCCGGAGGACAGCCGCGACGCACCATGCACCAGTTCCGGCTGAGAGGCTAGAAGAAAGGGGCCAGGTTCCAGGGGAAGAACGTTCTCCCCCTGGAACCTGGAACCTGGAACCTCAGGAGAGAGCCATGTACCTGAAACAGTCCACCACAACCACCATTTACCTCGGGCCGTTCGTCGATGACAGCGACGGCAAGACGGCCGAGACCGCGCTGACCATCACCGCCTACCTATCCAAAGCCGGGGCCGCGGCCGTGGCCCGCAACTCCGCCACCGCCATTAGCCACGACCGCGACGGCTACTACCGCGTGGAGTTAAACGCCACCGACACCAACACCGCCGGCCGGTTGCGCGTCTTCTCGTCCACGGCCGGCGCGTTGCCCGTCTGGGCGGATTGCGTCGTCCTGCCGGCCAACGTCTACGACAGCCTGATCGCCAACACCGACGCGCTCCAGGTGCACACCAACGAGATCAGCGCCAACCTCATCACCGCCGCCGCGCTCAACGCCGACGCCACGGCCGAGATCGCCGACGCGGTGTGGGATGAGGCCCAGTCCGGCCACACCACGGCCGGCAGCTTCGGCCGCTACCTCGACGCCGAAGTATCCGACGCCGTAGCCGGGGCCGCCCCCAGCGCCGCCGCCGTGGCCGATGCTGTCTGGGATGAGGCGCTCTCCGGCCATCTCGCCGCGGGCAGCGCCGGCGATGCCCTCAACGGCGCGGGCGGCGCGGGCGCAGACCCATGGGAAACCGCCCTGCCCGGCAGCTACAACGCCGGCCAGGCCGGTTGGATCGTCGGCCAGCGCCTCGATGCCAAAGTATCGGCCATGTCCGGCGCGTCACCGGGCAGCGGCGCGGCCGAATTCACCTACACCCTGACCGAAGCCGGCACGGGCCAGCCCATCGCCGATGCCGACGTATGGGCCACGCTCGACAGCGCCGGCACGCAGGTACTCGCCAGCGGCCGGACCAACCAGAACGGCCGGGTGACGTTCTATCTCGACGCCGGCCCGGTCTACGTCTGGCGGCAGAAGTCGGGCTACAACTTTAGTAACCCGGATTGGGAGATCGTGCCCTAAAACAGGGATTAGGGGCTAGGGATTAGGGATTAGGGGTTCTTCCCTAATCCCTAATCCCTAGCCCCTAATCCCTTTCTTAAGGAGGAAACCTATGCCTGAATACACCGGAACCGGCACACGGGCGGCGATGCCCCAGCAAATCACCGCCGCCGAGTTTATCGCTCAGGCCCGTCTGGCCCTGGGCGACGCGGGGGAGACGCCAACGTGGAGCGACGCCGAGTTGCTGCTGTTTCTAAACGAGGCGATTCGGGAGGTTAGCCAGCATCTGCCGCGGCTGGCCGAGACGCACCTGACGGCGGTGGCCGGGGCGCGGCGCTATGGGCTGCCGGTCGATACGGCGGCCGTGCTCAGTGTGGAGTACCCGGAGGGGCGCGAACCGGCCTGCACTCTGACGCGGCGGCCGTACAAGAGCCGCCGCTTTGCCGTCAGCGGCGACGCCTACGACTTCCTGCCGCGCCACGACCTGACGGCCGCGCCGGCGCTGCTGCTCAGCTTCGACCCGGCGGCGGGCGAGACGCTGCTGGTGCGCCACACGCGACCGCACGCGGCCGTGGCCACGGTCAACGATACGCTGACCGTCCCGGCCGAATATCAGCACGTGCTGGCCGGCTACGTGCTGTTCGCCGCGGCGCGGCAGTTGCAGGCCGCCGAGCAGGCCGCGCCCACGGGCGGCAGCCTGCTGATGGGGCAGTTGGCGGCCAACGCGCGGCGGCACGAGCTGGCCTATCTGAACGCGCTCAACCGCATCCTGACCCAGCGGCAGGGGGAGAGCGGGGTGGTTGTCTGGGGATAATGTAGCACAGGATTCTTATCCTGTGGGGCTGGAAGACACAGGATAAGAATCCTGTGCCACAGGGTGGAGACATTATGAAGGAGATCGTTTTGCCGGGCAGCGAGGGGGAGGAGGGGACGGCCGCCGGCGGGGGCGGGCGGTTGAGCGGGGAGGACGTGCTGGCGCTGACGCAGGTGGCCCACTGGTGGCGTCACCGGCTGGCGCGCGGCGACGCGGCCGACCCGCTGGAGAGCGCCTTTGGCGGCGTGGACGACAGCGGCGTGGCCCGCACGGTGGGCGCGGCGGCGGCGACGGTGGTGTTTCCGCGCCCGCTGGTCGTGCCGCCGGGCGGGGTGGGGCTGTGGGTGGTGGCGTTGGGCGTGCCCGACCCGCCGGCGGTGGGCGTGGTCTACTCGCTGGCCGGGCTGTGCCACTTCTACCACGATGCCGCCGCCGGCTGGCTGATCGACGGCGCGACCGTCGGCCGCGTCCCGGCCGACGCCGGCACGGAGCTTCGCGCCGTGCTCATCGGCCCGCCGGCCAACGCCCCGGCCCTGCAACTGGTCGGCGCGGCGGGGGTGACGATTGATTGGAAGGTGGAGGTGTATCGGGTGGAGAGGGGTTAGGGAGGGTTAGGGATTAGGGATTAGGGATTAGGGGTTAGGGGTTAGAGGTTAGGGGATAGGGGATAGGGGTCGTAAATTGCGCTCTACGAATAGATGCGGCTAGAATCTCCTAATCCCTAATCCCTAATCCCTATTAGAACCATGTGTCGCAACATCAAAACCCTCTATCACCTGACGCCGCCGGTCACGGACGACGAAGTCCGCGACGCTGCGCGGCAGTACGTGCGCAAAGTGAGCGGCTTCGGCAAGCCGTCGCGGGCCAACGAGGCGGCCTTTGCCGCGGCCGTGGACGAGATCGCCGCGGCCACTGCGCGATTGTTGGCGGCGCTGGAGACGGGCGCGCCGCCACGGACGCGGGCGGGTTCGGGGCGGGTTGAGGCGGCGGGTTGATGAAGGTGAGGTAGGGGCAGGACAATGCGGCGCGACGGATCTGGTCTACTAACCGCAACGTTGGTCGCCGGTTGTCTCGCCCCCCTCCCAAGGATGAAGGATGAGGGCTGAAGGATGAAACCAGAACCGGTATTCATCCTTCAGCCTTCCTCCTTCATCTTTGAAGAGGGGCGAGACAATGCGGCATCTACGCCGTTCTGCAAGACAAGGTGCGCCGGCCGCATTGTCCCGCCCCTACCTCGCTAATAACCGCGCTACTCCGGCTTTTTAGCCGACGACCGCACGCCCGCCCAAACAAACAGCCCCAGCACCGCGCCTACTATCGCCGCGAACGGCAGACAGCCACAAAGGCTAGTGGTGAAGGCCAGGGTGCAGGGCCGCGGTTGCCGCTGGAGCCAGAGCGAGCCATCGGCGGCCAGGGCATAGGCGGCCAGCGCGCCGGGGCACCACTCGCCCGTCTCCTGAACGCTGGCGCAGTCGACGAGCGGCCCGGCGACGGCGGTCAGCTCGCGCCGGGCGCGTGGGTCGCAGTCACCCCCCGCGGCCCAGTCAACGCCGGCCGAATCGGCCGGCCACGCCTCCCAGCCGGCGAAGGATTGGTACCAGTAGGTCAGACCATCGGCCGCCTCAATGGCGACGACCGAATAGAAAAACCCGGGGCTATTGACGCCGGCCAGCCGCTCGGCCGCCGCGGGTGGGGCCGGCAGGCGTTCCGGGGCGGGCTGGTCGGGAAAGAGGTCTTGGCGAAACACGACGACCGCGCCCAGCAGCGCCACCAGCAGCGGCCCCAGCACCAGCGCCCCCAGACACCCCCACGGCCGCCGGGCAGACTGTTGGCTCCCATCCTGAACGCTCATCGGTTCTTCCTGACTCGCCACTCGCTACTGGCCACTGGCCCTCGTCACTCGTCCACTTTCTGCGGCTGCCACACAACCACATCCAGCCGCCGCGCGAAGTGGAGGAGGGCCGGCGGGCCGCTGACGGGCAGGCCGCCGGCGGCGGAGATGGTGTTGGCGCCGAAGTCGGCCGCGGCGCGTTGCAGTGGCCAGGGGTGGTGGTGGACTTCGGTGCGGTAGAGCGCGCCGCGCGGCGAGCCGGCGTAGAGGCAGTAGCGCTCCGTCAGCCAGTGCTCCAGCGTGCCCGGCGCGGCGGCGTAGACGGGCGAAGTGGGGCGGTAGCGGGCGACCACCATCGCCCGTCCGTCCGTCCCCTCTCCCTCTGGGAGAGGGTTAGGGAGAGGGTCTTCTCCCCCTGTCCCGGCCGGCTCTCCCCTAACCTCTCTCGGAGGGTGGGAGATTGGCGTCCCCTCGTCTGGCGAGCGAGAGCCACGGCGCAGACAGCGATAGCCGAACCCGTCTCCGTCCGATGTTATGTCAATGTTGGCCCAGTAGTATGGCAGATGGAAGAGCAGCCGCGCCGCCATGACAGCCGGCAGGCGCGTCGCGTCCAGGCTGAGGAACCACACCCCGGGCCGGCCGTCGCGGGTGACGTAGACGCGGACGTTCAACTCCGGGAAGGCGGAGATCCACGGCAGGTCGGGCAGCGGCCGCAGCATCACCCCGGCCATGCGGAAGGGCACGATGCCCAGCCACGTCGCGCCGTCGAAGGTGTCCACCTCCAGCCCGGCGGGGATGAGCGCGCGCACGGCGGCCACCGGCACGGGCCAGTGGGCGAAGAGCAGGTCGCGCCACGACTGCCGCCAGCGCCACGGCCCGCGCGGCAGCGGCCAGGGGCGGTGGGCGGTTTGGTCGAAGGCCGGGTGGGGCATGGGGGGATTCTCACGCAAAGACGCGAAGAACGCAAAGCGAAGAGGGAGTCTCACGCAAAGACGCAAAGCACGCCAAGCTCAGAAAGCTTTCTGAGCTTGGCGTGCTTTGCGTCTTTGCGAGGTTCTTTCTCCCCAATCTCTCCCCGACCCGTCCACAATTTCGCCACAATCGGCGGCTATTGTGTGGGCATACCAAATCGGAGGCGAATAGATGTTTCACAGGTTTTTCTTGCGGCGGTTGGTGTTCTTCCTGCTAATCGGCGGGCTGCTGTTCGGCGGGGCGCGGGCGCTGTTTGGCGCGGGCTATCGGCAGGGGTTTGTGCAGGGTTCGCTGCTGGCGGCCGGCGACGGGCAGGCGGTGACGGTCGCGCCGGAGGCGGCCTTCCGGGCCATGACCCATTGGGGGCTAGGCCCAATGGAAGCGATGTTCTGTGGCCTGCCGCTGGCGCTGCTGGCGCTCGGCGTGCTGGCCTTCCTGTTCGCCAGCGGCGCGCGACGCCACCACGCCGGCGGGCCGCCCTGGGGACAAGGGATGGGGCGCGGGTTCCATCACCCGCATGGCGGCCACGGCCACGGCCCCAGCCGCCCGGACGACATTGGGCCGGAGAAGCAACCCTACGTTTAGGGGCCAGGTTCCAGGTTCCAGGGGCCAGGGAAGAGCCGCGCTCTTCCCTGGCCCCTGGCCCCTGGCCCCTGGCCCCTGGCCCCTGGCCCCTGGCCCCTGGCCCCTGGCCCCTGGCCCCTGGCCCCTGGCCCCTGGCCCCTGGCCCCTGGCCTCTGGCCCCTGGCCCCTGGCCCCTGGCCCCTGGCCCCTGGCCCCTTATAATTGAATCATGCACGAACTCATCCTAATCATCGAAGACGAACCGCAAATCGCCCGGCTGGCGCGGGACTATCTGGCGAAGAACGGCTTCCGCGTGCTGGTGGCCGGGGATGGCGTGAGCGGGCTGGCGGCGGCGCGGCGCGAGTCGCCCGACCTGGTGCTGCTCGACCTGCTGCTGCCGGGCCTGGACGGCCGCGAGGTCTGCCGCCGCCTGCGGGCCGAGTCGGCCGTGCCCATCCTCATGCTGACCGCGCTGGCCGAGGACAGCGACCAGATCGTCGGCCTGGAGCTGGGGGCCGACGACTATCTGACCAAGCCGTTCTCGCCGGCGGTGCTGGTGGCGCGGGTGCGGGCGGCGCTGCGGCGGGTGGGCACGCCGGTCGAACGGGGCGTGGACGGCGGCAACCGTCGTTGGCGGCGCGGGCCGCTGACGCTGGATGAGGGCGCGCACACGGCCGTGCTCGACGGCCGCCCGCTGCGCCTGACGCCCAACGAGTTTCGCCTGCTGGTCGCCCTAGCCCGCCACGCCGGGCAGACGCTCAGCCGCGAGCAACTGCTCGACGAGCTGCACGGCCCGGACGCGGCCGACCTGCCCGGCTTTGACCGCAGCGTGGACTCACACGTGAAGAACCTGCGGCGCAAATTAGAGGTGGCCGGCGGCGACCCCGGCCTGATCGAAACCGTTTATGCTGTCGGCTATCGTCTGACGGCGGGAGAGTAGGTATGGGCAAGTCGCCGCACCAGTGGGGTGGGCCGCCGCATGGGCCGGGGGCGCGAGAGGGTGGGTTGACCGCGGAAGAGATGGCGGCCTGGACCGCCCGCCGGCGCTACTTCATGCGCCGGGTGATCGGGTTTGTCACCTTCGGCGCGTTGTTGCTGGTCCTGTTGCTCGTCGCGGTGGCCGTGCTGGCCTTCTTCCTGGCCGGGCAGGGCACGCTGGGGGCCGGCGAGGGGGTGGTGCTGCTGATCTGTCTGGTCGCGCCTTTGTTACTGGTGATGATGAGCGCGGGCTTCTTCTTCCTGCGCGTCGGCTCGCCGCTGGCCGAGCTAATGGCCGCGGCCGACGCCGTGGCCGCCGGCGATCTGTCGGTGCGCGTGCGCGAGGTCGGCCGCGGCAACATCGCCCGCTTCGCCCGCCGCTTCAACCGCATGACGGCCGAATTGGCGCGGGCGGAGACGGCGCGGCGCAATCTGACCGCCGACGTGGCCCACGAGTTGCGCACGCCGCTGCAGATCATCCAGGGCAATCTGGAGGGGGCGCTCGACGGCGTCTATGAGCCGACGCCGGCCCACTTGCAGGCCACGCTGGACGAGACGCGGCGGCTGGCGCGGCTGGTGGGCGACTTGCAGACGCTGTCGCTGGCCGAGGCGGGGCAGTTGCCGCTGCACCGGCGGGCGGTGGTGGCCGCCGACTTGCTGGAGGACGTGGCGGCGCGCTTTGCCGGGGCGGCGGCCGAGGCGGGGGTGGTGCTGAAGGTGACGCCCAACGACGAATCGCCCGACCTGTTGGTCGATCCCGACCGGCTGGAGGGGGTGCTGTCGAATCTGACGGCCAACGCGCTGCGCCACACGCCGGCCGGCGGCCACGTGACCCTGAGCGCCACGGCCGCATCGGGTGGGACGACACTGACCGTGGCCGACACGGGCGAGGGCATCGCCGCGGCCGATCTGCCCTTCGTCTTCGACCGCTTCTGGCGCGGCGACCGGGCGCGCGGTAGAACGGCCGGCGCCGGGCTGGGCCTGGCCATCGCCCGCCAGCTCGTCGTCGCCCACGGCGGGCGGATTGACGTCAGCAGCGCGGCGGGTGAGGGGACGACGTTTACCGTGTTTCTGCCTCAGGTGTAGGTTCCAGGTTCCAGGGGCCAGGTTCCAGGGAAGAGCGCTCTTCCCTGGAACCTGGCCCCTGGAACCTGGAACCTGTTTCCCTAGCCCCTAGCCAATGCCGCCCCTCCCACAATAAGCGCGCAGGCCGCGGCCAGCGTCCACGATGGCTCGGCCAGGCCGACAGCGACGAGGAGCAGCGTCGAGAGCAGCGGCGCGCCGTAGGCCAGCGCGCCGAGGGTCTGGATGTTGCCGCGCTTGACGCCGTAGTCCCAGGTGTAGAAGGCCGCGCCGATGGGGCCGAGGCCCAGGGCGACGACGGCCGCCCACTGCCGGCCCACCGGCCAGACGGTCGTCTCGAATAGCAGGTGGCAGACCAGGGCCAGGGCGGCCGTGGCGGCGCAGAAGCCGGCTACTGCCCGCGTCGGCACGGCCCCCACTCGCCGCGACAGCACCGAGTAGCTCGACCAGATGAAGGCGCAGAGCAGAGCCAGGGCGTAGCCGGGGGCGTACTGGGCGTCGAGGCGCAGCCCGCCGCCGCCGGTGACCAGCAGCGCCGCGCCGCCGAAGCCGGCCAGCGCCCCGACCACTTGCCGCCCGCCCAGCCGTTCGCCCGGCAGCAGCCCGGCAAAAAGGACGATGAGCAGCGGCCAGAGGTAGTTGATCAGATTGGCCGCCACCGGCGGGGCGAGGCGCAGGGCCATGAAGTAGGCGAAGTGGTAGCCGAAGAGGCCATAGATGCCCAAAGCCCAGACGGCCAGGGGCAGCTTGTAGCCCGGGTTGGCAACCGGCGCTGCCTGCTCCTCATAGCGCGAAGAGCGGGTTGCCAACCCGCGCCACAAGGCCGGCAGCAGGCCAATGAACGTCGCCAGCGTGAAGGCCATCGCCAACAGTTGAAAGGGGGGGATGTCGCCGCTGAGGACGGTCAGCGTCGCCAGCGCGCCCCACATGAGCACGGCCGTGCTGCCGACCAGCGTGCCGCGACGAACGGAAGGGGAGGAAGACATTGGGGAATTGTAAAGCAATTAGGGATTAGGGATTAGGTGTTAGGGATTAGGAAGGAGCGCTCTTCCCTAATCCCTAACACCTAATCCCTAATCCCTAATTGTTATGACATTCGTCACTTGCGCCCCGTCCCCGTCTGATTACCATAGCGGTTAGTTCTCTCTGTCGGCGGTTCGGCGCGGGTCGCCGGGCGTCCGGCGATGCCTAGCTGTATCGGGCGCGCAGCTTGCCGCCGCAGGCTTAGATGGGGTTGGAGGGTAGTCATGTCCATTTCTCGTTCATCGTTTAGATGGTTGATACTGGTTGCCTGGGTGATGGCGGTGGGGGTGTTGGCGGTGGGGGGGACGCCGCGGGCGACCGGGGGGCAGGAGGCGACGCCTGTCGCGCCGCGGATGTCGGACGAAGCGTTCGTCTTTCACCCCTCGCTGGCCGGCTTCAACGTGGCCGACGCACTGCACGCGGCCAATAGCGGCCTGCTCGGCTATGAAGAAACGATTGACGGCCAGATCGTTGGCGCGGCCGAGACGGTTGAGGCCATTGCTCGCGAGTACAGCCTTAGCCCTAAGCTGCTGTTGGCGCTGCTGGAGTGGCGCGGCGGACTGGTCAGCGCCACGGCCACCGACCGCGCCACCATCGACCAAGCGTTCGGCTATACGACTCCGGGCTTGGCGGCGCAACTCGACACCGCGGCTCGCGCCCTATTCGACGCCTTCTATGCCTATCGCGCCGACCCTAGCCGTGCGCCGGAGATACCCAACGCGGCCACGGCGGCTCTGGCCGCGCTGCCGGCCACCGGCCGCGCCGCCACCGCGACCGACGCGGCCGACTTCGCCGCCGTCTTCGCTCGTCTCTTTGGCGACCCGTTGCGCGGCCAGCTCATCCTGGCCCCGCCGACCGGGCCGATGCCCGGCGCGCGCCTACCCTGGCCGGCGGGCGAGACGTGGAATTACAACAGCGGCCCACACAACTATTATGGTGGGACTGAGGGTTGTAGCTGGCGCGCGCCCAGCGGCTGCCCCGAGCCCTGGTCGTCGATCGATGTAGCTCCAATGATCCCGACGGGTTGTCTTTATGACAAGAGGGACCCGGGAACACCGGACAACGACAACGACGAGGGCGAGAAGTACTCGGACAAGTGGGCCGTGGCCGTGCGCGGTGGTCAGGTCTCCCACGGTGCCGTTAGCGATGGCAACGTTATTATCGACCACGGCGACGGCTGGAGCACCTACTACACTCACCTGGCGCCGACTGATAAAGTCGCGCCCGGCCCCATCGACCAAAGGCGAGGTGGTTGGGCATCCGTCGTGCCAGGGAGAAACGTACGGTATCCACCTCCACTTTGCTGTTAACTATCAAGGCGTGTTCGTTAACATCGACGGCACGAACCTGGGCGGCTGGACGGTGACACCGACGACCCATTACAATGGCCAGATGACCTGTCCCGACGGGCGTACCCAGGTGGCCGACAAAAAGCGCCCCGCGACGAGCCGGATCGACGACAACTGCCGCCCGCAGGCGGCGGCCCATCTCAGTGTCGTGCTCATCATCGACAGCACCGGCAGCATGAGCGACAACGACCCCAATCGCCTGCGCGTACAGGCGGCCAAGGCGTTCATCGACGCCGCGCAACCGGGCGACGAGATCGGTATCGTCGACTTCGAGACAACGGCGCGCACATTGGCGCCCATGACGATCATTCACTCGGCGGTCGAGAAGGATAGCCTGAAGGCAACGGTCGACAACGTGCGGGAGGGCGGGTTGACCAATATCAACGCCGGTCTCAACAGTGGCTTCGCGGTCCTCTCGGGTGCTAACGGGGCGACCGCCAACCGCGTGGCCATTTTGCTGACCGACGGCGACCACAACGTTGGCTCCTATGACGATGACAGCCACCTGCAGTACGCGGCGCAGAACTGGCCCATCTATACCATTGGGCTGGGCCAGGCAAACCAGGCGCTACTACAGCGGATTGCCACGGCCACAGGCGGCCAGTGCGCCAACAACTGCCAGTCATTGGCCGACGCGGCGCTGCTAGGGCAGATCTATCAGGACATGCGCGCCAAGCTCACCAACAGTACAACCATTACCAACGCGCAACTCCTCGTGCAGCAGGACGAACAGCACCATCTGAGCGCCAATGTAATGCCAAACCAGTTTACGGCGCAGTTCTACATCGGCTGGCAGGGAAGCGAAATGGAGTTGACCCTGACCGGCCCCGGTGGCCGCGTGATCGACCCGACCCACCTTGGCCCTGACGTAGACCATGCCAAGGGCGCGACGTATGAGTTGTATACGCTCAACTTCCCGGAGCGCGGCGTGTGGGATATGGCTATCAGTGGGCTGGTCGCGCCGCCAGGCGGCGAGATAGTCACTGCTTATGCCTCGACGCAGGGAATCAACTACCTATATAACCCTCTCGCTCTCGTTCAACCAACGCCGACCGCTACAGCCACCGTAACGGCCACGGTCACGGCGACGGCCACGACAACTGCCACAGCGACGGCAACTGCTACCGCCACGGCGACGCCGACAGTGACACCAACGGTCTCGCCGACGCCGACCGGTTGCACCAACCTCGTCGCCAACCCCAGCTTCGAGGAGAACGCCATCTGGCAGATCAACGCCAATGAGTTCCCGGCGGCTTACTGGTGGGGCTTTGGCCATAGCGGCGTGCGCTCGATGCGTATCGGTATCAACTACGCCAACGACAACCGCTACAGCTACTCTTCGACAGAGCAGGCGGTGCACATTCCGTCGCCGCTGGTATCGGCCAAGTTGGGCTACTGGCTCTATCCGCAGACGAGCGAGCCGGTGGCCGCGCTGACGCCGCCGGCGGTAGTGCCCACGTCGTCGAACGAGCGGGCCAAACTGAGCGACGACGCGCAGATGGTGCTGCTGTTGCACGGCCAGGGGCAGCAGACGGTGTTGGGCTTCATGCGCCAGAATCCGGGGCAGTGGGTCTATTATGAGCACGACCTGAGCGCCTTCCGCGGCCAGACGGTGCGGCTCTACTTCGGCGTCTTCAACGACGGCTGGGGCGGCATCACCGCCATGTGGGCCGATGACGTGGCTTTGAACGTCTGCCGATAAAGCATAAGAGGGACGCGGAGAGACGCGGAGAGAAGACGCGGAGTTCCGCGGAGGAAGAGGAGAGGAACGCACAGAGATTGATAAGCTATTGCTTTCTCTGCGTCCCTCTCCCTCTCCCAAAGGCAAAACGCCACCGTGGGGGCGGTGGCGCTGAGCCAAGGAGGAAAACGGAGAATTTTGGAGGAGGAGAAAACTCTGTGTGCTGCCTGATATTAGAATAGCCGATCTCCCCGCCGTTTTCATTTCGCCACGCTACAGCCGCGCTGTAAACTGCTTGACAAACGAGTGAATGGGTTGTTAAGTTAGGCGTGTTGCCGCATAGCGGCCAGGGGTCCGTCACCCATCCATAGTTAACTCCGATGACCCCTAGGGGAGATATCGCCATGACTACTCCGGCACCGGGCTGGATCAAGAGGCTCGTCGCGGGCGGGTTGCTGTTCGCGTCGCTGCTGGTCGCGGTCACGAGCCTGACCATCGGCGCGCCGAGCGCGGGCGGGGCGGGGCAGGCCGCGCCGGTCGCGCCGCTGCTGTCGGATGAGGCGTTCGTCTTCCATCCGTCCATCCGCGACTTCGACGTGGCGGCGGCGTTGCGCGCCGCCAACAGCGGCCTAGCCGGCTACGAGGAGACGATTGCCGGCCGGCCCGTCACCGCGGCCGAGACCATTAGCGACGTAGCCACCCGCTACAGCATCAGCCCCCAGGTGTTGCTGGCCCTGCTGGAGTGGCGCGGCGGGCTGCTGAGCGCCCCGGCGGCCGACCGCGCCGCCATTGACGGCCTCTTCGGCTACCCCGACGCCGGGCTGGCGGCCCAACTCGACGGCGCGGCGCGGGCGCTGTTCGCCGCCTTCTACGCCCATCGGGCCGACCCCGGCCGCGCCCCACAGATGCCCAACGCGGCCACGGCCGCCCTGGCCGCGCTGCCGGCCACCGGCCGCGCCGCCACCGCGACCGACGCGGCCGACTTCGCCGCCGTCTTCGCTCGCCTCTTCGGCGATCCGTTGCGCGGCCAGCTCATCCTGGCCCCGCCGACCGGGCCGATGCCCGGCGCGCGCCTGCCCTGGACGGCGGGCGAGACGTGGAACTACAACAGCGGCCCGCACAACAATGCCGGCGGCGACGTCGGCTGCCGCTGGGGCGCGCCCGGCGGCTGCCCCGCGCCCTGGTCGGCCATCGATGTGGCCCCGCTGCGCCCGGTCGGCTGCGCGGCCGGCGACGAGGGCGGGAAGTACGCCCCGGAGTATGCCGCCGCCGTGCGCGGCGGCACACTGCGCCGCGGCAGCGCCGATGACGGCACGGTCATCATCGACCACGGCGACGGCTGGACGACTTACTACACTCACCTGTCGCCGACGCAGAAGGCGACGCCCGGCGACATCGACCAGGGCGAGCCGGTCGGCCATCCGTCGTGCCAGGGCGAGACGAGCGGCATCCATCTGCACTTCGCCGTGGTCTATCAGGGCGCATTCGTCAACATCGACGGCACGAACCTGGGCGGCTGGACGGTGGCGCGGGCGACGCACTACAACGGCACGATGACCTGCCCCGACGGCCGCGTGCGAACGGCCAGCGGCAGCCGCCTGGCGACGAGCATCATCGAAGACAACTGCCGGCCGTCGGGCGCGGCTCAATTGAGCGTTGTGCTGATCATCGACAGCAGCGGCAGCATGACCCTCAACGACCCCCAGGGATTGCGGCTGGAGGCGGCCAAAGCGTTTATCGACGCCGCACAGCCGGGGGACGAGATCGGCGTGGTCGACTTTGCCGACGACGCCCGCCTCTTGGCCCCGGTGACGCTCATCCAGTCAGCGGCTAACAGAAACACCCTGAAGTCGGCCGTCGATCAGGTGCGGGCCAGCGGCTCGACCAACATCAACGCCGGTCTCAACGTCGGGTTCGCCGCCCTTTCGGTCGCAACTTCGACCGCCGGCCGCGCGGCCATCCTGCTGACCGATGGCGCGCACAACATCGGCGACTACGACGACAATAGCCACCGGCAGTACGCGGCGCGCGGTTGGCCCATCTACACCGTCGGGTTGGGGCAGGCCGACCAGGCGCTGATGCAACGCATCGCCGCGGATACCGGCGGGCAGTGCGCCAACAGTTGCCAATCGTTGGCCGACGCGGCGCTCTTGGGACAGATGTACCAGGACATGCGCGCCCGGCTGACCAACAGCGCGACCATCGCCAGTGGGCAACTTCGCGTGCCGCAGGGGGAGCAGCGGACGCTGCGGGCCAATGTGATGCCCAACCAGTTCACGGCCCAGTTCTACGTCGGCTGGCCGGACGGCGAAGTCGAACTGACGCTGGTCGGCCCCGGCGGCCGGATCATTACCCCGACCGACCTCGGCCCGGACGTGACCCACGCCAGGGGGGCGGCGTATGAACTGTACACGCTCAGCTTCCCGCAGCCGGGCGTATGGCAGATGGTCATCGAGGGGGTGGATGTGCCCGCGGGAAGCGAGATGGTCACCGTCTACGCCTCGTCACAGGGTCTCAGCTACCTCTATGACCCGTTTTCGATTGGCCACCCGGCGGCGCCACCGACGGCCACGACTGCGCCGCCGACGCTGACCCCGCCGCCGGAGCACACCCCCACCGTGACGCCGACCGGCGGCCCGACGGCCACGCCGACAACCACGGCTACCCGGACGGCAACGGCCACCGCGACGACCACGGCTACCCGGACGGCGACGGCCACCCCGACGAAGACCGCCACGCCGACGAACACGCCCGACCCAGCCTCGCCATGGGAACCGGTCGGCCCCGGCTCGGCCGGTGGCGGCGGCATCAGCAACAACAGCGGCGACTCGTTGGCCCCGGCCATCGCCGTCGGCACCGGCGGCGCGGTCTACGTGGCCTGGAGCGACACCAGCGGCGGCGACGCCGAGATTTACCTGCGTCGTTGGGACGGCAACGCCTGGGGCGAGCTAGGCGGCTCGGCCACGGGCGGCGGCATCAGCAACAACGGTAGCGATTCACAGGCCCCGGCGCTGGCCGTTGGGGCGGATGGGCGGCCGTGGGTGGCCTGGCACGACGGCGCGAACCGCGAAATCTACGTACGGCGCTGGAATGGCACGACGTGGGCCGAGGTCGGCGCGGGGTCGGCCACGGGCGGCGGCATCAGCGACACGCCGCGCAACTCCTCGTGGGTCGACCTGCGCCTGGCCGCCGATGGCAGCGCCGTCGCTGTCTGGGTGGAGGCCCGGCCGGGCAACGATGAAGTCTACGCGCGTCGTTGGGATGGCGCGGACTGGGTGGCGTTGGGCGATTCGGCCGCCGGCGGCGGCATCAGCAACACGCCGGGGCGGTCGGGGCGGCCGGCGCTGGCTCTCGACGGGGCGGGGCGGCCGTGGGTGGCCTGGGCCGAGACCCACAACAACGGCCAGGACATCTACTTGCGGCGTTGGGACGGCGCGGCCTGGACGCCGTTGGGCAACAGTGCGACGGGCGGCGGCGTCAGCCAGACGCCCGGCCAGTCGCAGTTGGCCACGCTGGTCATCGGCGCGGGCAACACGCCGCTGGTGACGTGGTATGACAGCACGCCCGGCCAGCGGGAGATCTACGGCGCGACGTGGAACGGCAGCGCCTGGGTGGCCGCCGGCGCGGGGGCCAACAGCGGCGGCGGCATCAGCAACACGCCCGGTGAATCGCAGGAGCCAAGCCTGACGCTCGGCCCATCGGGCACGCCCTACGTGGTATGGCAGGAAGGGGCGAGCGCTGGGGAGATTTACGGACGGCAGTTGAGCGGCGGCGTGTGGCGGGAGATCGGCGCGGGGTCGGCTAGCGGCGGCGGAATCAGCAACAACGCCGGACATTCGACCCACCCGGCCATCGCCGCCGCGCCCGACGGCCGCCTCTACGTGGCCTGGGTCGACCAAAGTAGCGGCGATACGGAGATTTATGTCAAGATGAACGGCGCGCCGTAGCTGTAGCACAGGATTCTTATCCTGTGCGCTGCTGCCGAGACACAGGATAAGAATCCTGTGCTACATTACTCTTCCCACGGCAACCCCATCTCCTCCAGCGCGGCGCGGAGTTCGGGGCGCATGGCCCAGCCCCAGCCGCCGCCGGGCGGGGCGCTGGGCTTTTGCTCGAAGAGCAGGGTGACGCCGGGCGGTTCGGGCAGCGCGCCGATGCCGGGGGTGGCGTTGACGCGGCGGCCCAGGCCGCCCAGGACGCCGCTCAACTCCTCGGCCGAACGGCCGACGGTCGCGGCCAGCGAGCCGAAGTCCAGCCCGTCGTCGCCGGCCTCGTAGAGAGCGCGGTAGAGGGCGCGTTGGGTGGGCGGGATGCGATGGCGGCGCAGGACGCGGCGCACGAGGCGCTGCGGCGACTGGTCGCGGTCGTCGCCGGGGCCGTGCCGGTGTCCGGGGCCGTGGTCGTGTTCGGGGCCACCCAGTTGCCGGCGCAGGTCGTGCACCAGTTCGGGAAACAGCGCCTCGGCCTCGTCGGTAGTCAGTTCGATGACGTACCCTTTGGGCGTGGTGATCTTCATAATTCTACCCATTGTAGCGCGGGCGTCGTCCCGCGCTACAGTCGTATGGGGCAGGATACAGGGCGATATGACCGGCGTAGGGGTGGGACAATGCGGCCGAGGCTACTGGTCTTGTAGAATGGCATTGCGGCCGCATTGTCCCGCCCCTACCTCACTATTTGGCTAGACTTCATCAACCCATCACGCCTACAGATAAGCCTGACGCGTTTCGCGCTTAATGATCCGCTCGACGCGCTCCGGGCTGAGGCCGGCCTCTTCCGCTTCGCGCATGATCCGGCGCATCTGCCGGCGCAACCGGCGGGCAAGTTGGCGCTGCTCATCGGCCGCGCTGTCCATCTCCTGGTGCGGATGGTGGGGGCCGTGGCCCATGCCGCGACCCGCGCCGTGGGGGGCGAGGGCCAACCGGCTCTGCTCGTGGTCGTGGCGGGGGCCGTCAGCGCCCTGGTGGCCGCCGCGCGCCTTGGTCTGCTCGGCTGTGTCGCCGCAGCCGGCGTGCCGCCGGCCGTGTTCGTGCCGGTGGCCGGGGCCTTCGGTGGTGGCCCGTCCCGTGTGGTGGTGGCCTCGCCGGCCGCCGCGCTCTTCCGTCTGCTCTGCCGCGCCGCAACCGGCGTGCCGCCGGCCGTGGTGGCTACTGCCGTGGCCCATGCGGCCGGCCGGTCCTCGGCCACCGCGTCCCTCATGAATGATAATCGTTACCTTGGTCAATTTGATTCTCCTGTCTAGCGGCCGGCACAACGCCGGCCCAACGACGCGGCGCATCGCCACGTCCTATACTCAGCTCCACTCACAAACTGGTGTCGCGTGATATTGAATATATATTAACAGGTATTGAATATATATTCAATACCTGTGAAAGACTATTTAGCCGCTTCTCATACGGCTATCCATCGGCCGCCCGTCGTTCCCCCTACGCTGCCGGCCAGGGCCACAACTGTAACTTTCACCGTAATCTTCGGCCGCTAGGCTGGATGGTAGGGAAGTCGGTCGCCCGGCCGCCGGCAGCCGTAACGCCGGCAGGACTAGCGACGATGAGACTGGACCATACCATCGCCACACGCTTCGCGGCCGATGAGTTGGCGGCGCTGGCCGCCGAACTTGGCCTCGCAGCGAACGAACACAACGCCGCGCCCGCCGATCTGGCGGCGACGCTGGCCGCCCGCGGGCGCGCCGCCGATCTGTTGGCAGCCCTCAGCGCCCGCGCCCCCGACGTGGCTTGGGCCGCCCTGGAGTGGCCGCCGGCCGCCCTGGCCGCGCTCCACGACGCCCTCGACCGCCGCCTCGACGCCGACGGCCTGCGCGATCTCTGCCTGCGCCTGGGTGTTGACCCCGACAACCTGCCCGGCGAGACCAAGCGCGCCCGCGCCCGCGAACTGGTGCGGGCGATGGCGCGGGCGGGACGGGTGGGGGAATTAGGAATTAGGAAGTGGCGAGTGGCGAGTGGCGAGTGGCAAGTCCCGAACAGCGCACCGCCGATGCTGCGCCACTCGCCACCCGCCACTCGCCACTCGTCACTCGTCGCTCGTCACTCGTCACTCTGCTTGTCTTCGCTCTGGCGGCTCTCCTCTTCTGGCGCGTCTGGGCGACAAGCGACGCATGGGGGGCCGCCTCTTACCCGCCACCGGCCACCGGCCACGCGCCACTCACCGTGGCCGTAGCCGAGTTCGCCGAGACGGCCGACTGCCGCCGCGGCCCGGCCGGGCGCGAGGCCAGCGCCCTCGTCTACGAGACGCTGGCGCGCGAACTGGCCGCCGCCGGGCTGGGCCGCCGCGTGGAACTGACGCGCGTTGGCCGCGTCTGTAATACGGCCGCGGCCGTGGCCGCCGGGCAGAAGGCCGGGGCGGCGGTGGTCGTCTGGGGCTGGCTGCCGCAGACGACGGCGGGGCTGTTGGCCGAGTTCACCCTGGTCGATGCCGCCGTGCCCGTCTCGGTCGACCTGGCCCGTTCCTTCGAGGCTCTTTTCACCGGCCCCCACGAGGCGCTGTCGCTGCGTCTCTCCGGCCGGGCGGTGGTGCTCAGCCGCTTCCTGCTGGGCGTGCTCCACGCCGCCCAGGGGGAGTACGCCGCGGCCGAGACGCTGCTGGGCGCGGCCGTGGCTGCCGTCGAAGAGGAGATCGCGGCCGGCGGCGCGGCGGGGACGGCCGAACTGCGCCGAACGCTGGCCGTGCTGCTGACCGAGCGCGGCAAGGCGCGGGCGGCGCTGGGGCGGACTGACGAAGCCCGCGCCGACTTCGACGCCGCCGAGCGGCTGAACCCCGACTATCTGCGCCTGCTGGTGGCCCGCGCCGCCGAGGCCTACAACCGCCGCGATTGGGCCGCGGCCCGCAGTTACCTCGACCGGGCGGCGCTGCAAGACGAACCGCTGGCGACCATCGCCTATGGCTACGGCCTGCTCGACTACTACGACGGCCAGTTCGCCGCCGCCGTGGCCCACTTCGACCGGGCGCTGGCGCTGAGCGCCGGGCAGCCCGACGCCGGCAGCGACGCCGTCTACCGGCTGGCGCGCGGCTATAGCTACGTGGCCCTGGGCGATTGCGGCGCGGCGGCGGCCGACTTCGTGGCTGTGAGCAACGACGGGACGGCTTTGACGGAGGTGCGGGCGGCGGCGAGTGAGGCGGGATGTGGAGTGGAAGACCCTCTCCCCAACCCTCTCCCGGAGGGCGAGGGAGCCGGCCCTCTCCCGGAGGGCGAGGGGGCCGGCCCTCTCCCGGAGAGCGTGGGGGCCGGCGTATTCTCCGGGGGCGAGGGATCGGTGGGGGTTGGCGGGCGGCCGGAGGGCGGCGCAACCACCGACCTGTCGCCGCGCCTATCGCCGCAAGAGATGGCCGCCGCCGCCGCCCCCTCGCCCTCCGGGAGAGGGCTGGGGAGAGGGTCTTGCTCGTCTCCCGCCGATCTCCCCTGCCCCGCCCCCCTGCTCCCCTGCGCTTCCGCCTCCCCCTGCACCCCCACGCCCACCCCCGGCCCCTTGTTGCTGGCAGTCGGCACCCGCGGGGCCAACGTCCGGCGCGGGCCGGGCGCGGAGTATGCGGTCATCGTCACGCGCCGGGCGGGGGCGCAACTGGAGGCGCTGGCGGCCAACGTCAGCGGCGAGTGGTTCCAGGTGCGCGTGCCGGGGCAGGGACGGGGCTGGGTGTCGTCGGCCTACGTGACGGCGCTGGGCGAGGCGGGGGCGTTGAGCATTGCCAGCAGTGAACGGGCGGCGACGAGCAGCGCGAACCAAACGGCCACCCGTGCGGCCACGGTGACGGCCACGGCCGCCTGGCCGGGGGCTGTGCCGGCGACAGCCACACCCACGCCGCTGTGGACGCCGCCCGGCAGCGCCACGCCCACCGCCCCCGCGCCGCCGGCCGGCCCTCTGCCGACGCGCACCCCGCCCGCGCCACAGATGCCGACGGCCACCCTCCTGCCCCCGCCCACCGCCCGCGCCGGGGGACGGCCGTAGCACAGGATTCTTATCCTGTGTCTTCTGTCGCAGTGATGCTGGAAGACACAGGATAAGAATCCTGTGCTACATCAGTCAGCCGGAGCACAGGATAAGAATCCTGTGCTACATGGATTCGGGCGACTTCTCGTGGGGTTCGAGCAGCCCCATGTCGGCCAGTTCGTGGATGAAGTCGGCGTCGACGTTGTGGGTCTTGAGCGACACCAGTTGGTCGGCGTCCAGTTCGCCCAGCCCCAACTCGCGCATCGTGGCGATGAAGTCGGCGTCAACGCCGTGGATGGTCAGGGCCACCAGGTCGTCGGCCGACAGGTCGGTCAGGCCGGCGTCGTGCAGCATGGTCAGCGTCTTCACGTCGACGCCGTGAATGGTCAGGGCCACCAGGTCCTCGGCCGAGAGGTCGTCGTAGCCGGCGTCGGCCAGGGCGCGGACGTAGTCGGGCTTAACGTCGTGGATGGCGAAGGCCACGACCTGGTCGGTGTCCAGTTCGAAGCCCAGGTCGCGCCAGCGCTGGACGTACTCCGGGCGGATGCCGTGGATGCCCAGGGCGATCACGTCGTCAAGGCTGATGTCGCCCAGAGCGGCGCGCATCTGGTTCAGGTAGTCGGCACTGATGCCGTGGGCGCGCAGTTGCAGCACCTGGTCGATCACGTCGGCGCGACGGCCGCGGCCGGGCAGGCGCGGCGGCCGGGGTGGGCGCGGCGGCCGTGGCGGCCGTGGCGGGCGGGGGATGCCCAGCCGCTCAAATAGGGGGCCAGGGCCAGCTCCAAAGGGGCCGGAGGGCGGACGCGGGTCGAACTGTTGCGCCGCCTTCAGCGCTTCCGGCTCCGGCTCGGTCGCCTTGTCCAGCGCGGCCAGCAACATCTGCGCTTCGGCCACGTTGATCTTGCCCGCGGCCAGCATTTCCAAGATTTGCATTCGTTCCTCGTTCATTGGGTTCGTATTCCTCCATGATGATGTCTCCGGGTTGGATAGCCATTTTTAGTATCCAGTGTCCAGTATTCAGTGGGTCAGTGGGTCGGTGGGTCGGTAGGTCAGTAGGTCAGAAGGCCAGTTGGTCAGTAGGCCAGTGGTCGCCCTCTTAATTCCTAATTCCTAATTCCTCAGAGGGCGGCTAGTTGGTCGGCGGCCTGGGTGGGGGTGATCTCGCCGCGGTTGAGGCGGTCGAGGATGGCCTGGCGGGCGGCGGCCGAGCCTTGGCCGCGTTTGCGCTCCGGCGCGGGGGGCGGAGCCTCGGCTTCCAGGGGGGCGGGCGGCTCTTCGGCCGGCTGATCTTCGCCGCTCAGGCCCATCGCGGTGATGACCTCATTGAGCCGGCCGCGGATGGTCCAGTAAGACACGCCCAGTTCGCGCTCCATGTCCTTGACGTTGCCGCGGCTGCGGACGAAGAGGAGCATGAAGGCCAGATCTTCGGGCGACAGGCGGCAAAAGGGGCAGGGGGCGTAGCGGCTGCGGACGAGGGTGTCGCAGACGGTGCAACTCAGTTCGCTGACGGCCATCTCGCCGCCGCAGGTGGGACAGGCTTCCAGAATTTTGCGCATTGCTCTTGTTTCTCCAAATATATTGGCATGATAACTCACTATTTTGGTATTGTCAACAACATATTTGAGATCGCATCCCCTCTCCCCGTGGGAGAGGGTTCTGGTCCCCTCTCTGGTCCCCTCGCCCTTTGGGAGAGGGTTAGGGAGAGGGGTTCCGGCTGCCGAGGTGGAAGACCCTCCCCTAACCCCTCCCAGGGGGAGGGGGATCGGCGTCCCCTCGCCCTTTGGGAGAGGGTTAGGGAGAGGGGTTCGGCCCCGGGGGGGATTTGGTCCCTCGCCCTTTGGGAGAGGGTTAGGGAGAGGGGTTCCGGCCGTCGAGGCAGAAGACCCTCCCCTAACCCCTCCCAAGGGGAAGGGGATTAATTACGACAGCAGGATGAGCCGCAGGAAGAAGAGGAGCAGGAAGCCGGTGAACACTAGGCGGAGGAGGCCGCCCAGGCGGGCCAGGCAGCCGGGCGGCCGGGCGGCGGCGGGCGGCGTGTTGATGGTGACGACCTGGGCCGGAGCGCCGGCCGGGCGGCGGAAAAGGCCGAAGAACGCCGCCAACAGAACGCCGCCGACAATACCGAGCATGAGCGTGGTCGTGAGCATCGTTTCCCTCCTGTTGGGAACACCACCTGAGACCGAACTGTAAAGCGTAAGTGCTGCCGGGAGGGGCCACGCGGACCCCTCCCGACAGACCCCCACGCGACTGGGGCTACTGGTAGGTGGCCATACCCGGCCACCACAATCCGCGACCTTCCTTCGGTTTGCGCCGCAACTGCCGGTGGCTGTTGTCGTGGGCGTTGAAGGCGGTGATGATCTGGGTCGTATAGGGGCAGACGACGATGATGACGCCGTCCAGCCGCTGCCAATGCCGCGCCTCTTGCGCCTGCGTCGCCTCGCGCCCGCGCCGGCCGAGCAGGGTGTAGTGAACCTTCCCTTCCCGATGCACACACTTGCCGTGGCGAATGACAAAGACAATGTCTTCCCGCGTCAGGCCGCGCTGGTTCAGCCGCTCCCACGCGTGGAGGGTCAGCTTCAGGCTCTCGGGCATGACGGCCAGCCGGAAGGCGGGCGTCCAGCCGCGCGGCCGGGGACGACGCATCCGCGGCAACCGCCAGCGGCGGGTCACGGCCACGATGCGCCCGTGGCGCGGCTCGACGACCACCGTCACGTCGTCCAACCCGGCGGCCAGACCGATTTCTTTCTGTTGCTCGCTCAGGGACGGGTCATACAGGCTGTAGTAGATGAAGCGACCCCGCTTGTGCCAGGCGCCATTGGTCAGGATGAGGACGAGGTCGGTGCGCGTCAGCCGTTGCCGGCGCATCCAGCGCCAGGCGCGGGAGAAGATGCGCAAGTCGCTCTCGTTGCTGTTGTTCGCGTATTCAGGCGTCCACCGGTTCATGTCGTTCCTCCTTGTAGGTTTTGTCAACTGCCTACAGGGTAGATCAAAACATGAGCCGGAGATGAGACAGAGACCGACATCGGCCGGGGCGGCGGATGTCGGCAAAGAAGGCTCGGTTGTCGGAATTGGGGGGAAAAGGACAGGCGGGGATCAGGCGACGGCCGCCGACAGTCGATAGCCGACGCCGTGCTTGTTGGTGATGTAGGCGCGCTGGGGGTCGATGCGCTCACACAGGCGGGCGATGGCCCGTTGCAGGGCTTCCTTGTCGTTGGCGATCAGGGCGTCGTCGTAACGCTGGCCGGGCTGGCCATAGACCTTTTCGATCAGTTCGCGATAGCCGACGAAGTCACCGCGCCCTTCGTAGAGGGCCAGCAGGATGTCCATCTCGCGGCCGTCGCGCAGGGGGACGGGCTGGCCGTCGACCAGAACGCGGCGGTTGGCGGCGTCGATGCGCAGGCCGCGCTCGTGGCGCTCTTCCTCGGCGCGGAAGCGGCCGACGCTGGCGGCGAAGATGGCGCTGAAGAGGCGGCCGTCGGCGTCGAGCAGGCCCAGGCGGGCCAGCTCTTGCTCGCGGTTGACGTCGATCGGCCGCCCGTCGGCCAGGCTGACCAGGCAGTCGCGCTCGTCGGGCCGCAACACGCGCCAGATGCGGTCGGCCGTGGGCAGCGGCGGGTCGGTCCAATCCTCGGCCGCCAGTTGGTCGCTCAGCGCGGCCGGGTCGTCGAGACGGCCGCGCAGTTGCCGCCGGCGCAGCACGTCGCGCAGCAGGCCGGGGTTGGCCCCGGTCAGGCGCAGCAGTTGCTCCTCGGTGCGCCGGTCGAGGGGGCGGCCGGCGGTGACGGAGTCCCACAGACCGCGAAAGTTGGCCCGGTGGTCGAGGTGGAGGGTGGCGTCGGTGAAGATGTGGCCGAAGTCGCGGACGAAGTTGGCCTCGGTGGCGCGGGCGCGGGCGTCGCTCTCGCGGTCGGCGGTGTCGGAGCCGGCGTCGTCGCGCAGACGGCTGAGCGGCCGCCAGGTGGTGATGACCAGATAGATGCGCTCGCTGACGTCGGGCCATTCGTTGCGGAAACGGCTCAGGCAGTAGAGCATCGCCGGCTCCAGGTCGCTGTAGACGCTGTCGAAGTTGGTCAAGACGATGAGCGGGCTTTGCAGCGTCTTCTTGATGACGATCTCGAAGGCGCGCTGGAAGTCATTCATCGTCTCGTCGGGCTGAGCCGGCGGGCGCTGGTCGAATTGGGCCAGCAGCGCGGCCAGTTGCCGCCCGGCGTCGGCGTAGCCGGCCACTTCGGCCGCCTCGCCGGTGGCCAGCAGCAGCCGCCGGGCGAAGGCCAGCCACAGCGGCTGGTCGCCGGCGTCGATGGCCAGGCAGTCGACGGCGATGGGCAGGGTGCTGAGGCCCAGGCGCTGCTCTCGCTCGCGGCTGTCCTCGGCCATGAGTTGGCGGGCCAGGTGCCACTTGCCGCTGCCGGGCAGGCCGACCAGATGGACGGCGCGGGCGCTTTCCAGCCGGCGCAACAACTGATCCCACAGCGGATCGACGAAGAGGGCCAGGGTGTCGCCGGCGGCGGGGTTGTCGATGAGGACGTAGAGGTCGTCGGTGGTGTTGTCGGCGCGGTTGATGTTGACCAGGCGTAGCTCGGTGCGGCGGCCGAGGGCCAGCCGGGCGTGGCGGCGCTTGCGATAGGGCAGGGGCGCCGGCGCGTCGAGGTTGCGCACGAAGGTGCCGTAGCGGCTATCTTCATCGATCCAGAAGCGGCCGTGGCTGAAGACGACGCTGAAGTGGTTCTTGGAGATGCTGAGCAGGCTGTCGGCCGGCAGGTCGAACCAGCGTTGGAAGTCGGCCCGGCCCAGCGCCCACGGCTGGTCGGGCGCGGCGGCGACAGACAGGACGTGGGTCTTGTCGCGGTAGCGGATCGTCAACTGCAAATCCGGTGTATCCATCGGCCACTCCTGGGGAAGGTGACGCTAAGTATATACCGGTTATTTGTAGCGCGGGATGGTATCCCGCTCTTATTTGTGGGCCACGGCATATAGAAACGAGGAGGTGAGGTCTGTAACGTTCTGGTCGGCGATGGTTTGCAGGTTGGCGGCCTCGACGCGGGCGGCGGCTTCGGGGCCGAGCAGGCGCGCGGTGCGGCTGAGGCCGGTGCCGCGAACGATGCGCCACCAGTCGGCCGGATCGCTCAGGGGGGCGGTGGTCGTCGCCTGGCTGATGCCGGCCGGAACGGCGGCGGCGTCGAGCACGGCGCGCAGCCGGTCGGGGGTCTGGGTGCGTCGCCAGGGTTGGGGGAGCTGGAGGTCGGGCGCGGCGGTCTGGGCAGCGGCGTAGAACGGGTCGTAGAGCGGCGCGAGATACGGCTCGCCCTTGGTGACGACGATGAGACGGCCGCCGGGCCGCACCATGCCCCACAGCCGGGCGGTCAGGGCGGGCATGTCGGCTACGCTGAAGAGGGCCAGCAGACAGAAGACGACGTCAAAGGCGTCGGGCGGCAGGTCGAGGGCGGTCACGTCTTCCAGCCGCCAGTCGATATTGATCAGGGCGCGGCGGCTGGCTTTCTCGGAGGCCAGGGCCAGCATTTCGGGGGCGAAGTCGACGGCGACGACCCGGCCGCCGGGGCGCACGCTTTCGGCCGCGGCCAGGGTGGCCACACCCGTGCCACAGGCGGCGTCGAGGACGCTCATGCCGGGGGCGATGCAGGCCAGTTCCAGCGCCCGCTGGTGGACAAAGCCGCCGCAGTAGGTATTGGCGTAGTCGTAGTCCAGGGCGATAGCACCGTAGGTCGACTGCGGATCAAAAGCAAGCAGATCGTCGACAGCCACGATCACCTCGATTAAATGGTGCGGCGGGTAGGATGAGGGCAGCGAAGGGTTAGTGGGATATGGGGCCATTTTACCATAGCCGTTGCCGGCGTGGAATAGTATTGCCGGTTGAAACAGGTAAAAATAAATGACGGTAACAACAAATGACTCCCTGGCGGGCGGCGGATCACTGTATAGAGAGGGCGTTTTGTGCTATGATCATCTGTAGTAGCCGACGGGTTTGGACCGGGCGGCGTCAATTGTCTTGGTCATATTTCATAGGGAGAACATATCATGAAGAAACGTCCTCTGGCGGTTACGATTCTGGCTGTTATTGCGCTGATCGCCGGTCTGCTGGTGTTGCTCGAGGCGCTACTGTTCTTTGGCACGGGCCTGTTTGGGCTGGTGCAGTTGCGCTTCTTCACTGTGGCCTGGCTGGGCGGCCTTCTGTCGCTGGTCGTGGCTCTCATCTGGCTGGGCACGGCGCGGCAGTTGTTCACGCTCGACCCGCGCGGCTGGATGTTCGTCGTTGTTATTGCCATCGTGACACTGGTCATCAACGTCATCGGCCTGTTGGGCGGCAACGAGTTCAATTCGCTGTGGTGGTCGTTCATCGCCCCCGTTCTGGCCCTGGTGCTGGCCTTTTTGCCGGGCACGCGGGCGGCGTTTGGGCAAAAGTAAGTGGTGAAAGTGGGGCGGGCGCGGTGCTTGCTCCCACTCAATGCTATCGTTGGCCGGGCCAGGCGCAGAGCGCGGCCCGGCCGGCGACAAGTCGCGCTCCTTGGGGGAGTCGCGTGATGGAGAGTGATTGCCGCGGGTAGCGAGCCGGCGGCTATGTGGTGTTGTCTGAGACTGTTTGCCGCGGCTGGCGGTCGGATTTACACTACGGGCAGCTTGTGGGCTTTAGCGGCCGGCGCGATGGTCACCGGCCGAGAGAGAAGGAAGTGAAGGAGCACGACAATGAGAACACATGGTAATCTGGTGAAAATGGCGCTGCTGGCGCTGCTGCTGGTCGCCCTGGCGGCCTGCGGCGCGGCCCAGCCGGGGGCCGAAAACGTGGAGATCGCCGACAGCGCCGGGACGGGAACCGTCACCGGCACAGTGACCTATCTCGACCGCTCGGCGCTGCCCGACAACGCGGTCATCGACGTGGAACTGGTCGATGCCTCACGCGCCGACGCCGCGGCGACCGTCCTGGCGGCGCAGTCGATCACTGCCGGCGGGGCGCAAGTGCCGTTCCCGTTCGAGCTGAACTATGACCCGGCGCAGATCAACCCCGGCGCGCTGGTGCTGGTGCAGGCGCGCATCACCATTGACGGGCAGTTGCGCTACATCTCGCAGACGGCCATCCCGGTCATCACCAACGGCGCGCCGACGGCCGACGTGGAAGTGCTGGTCAGTCCGGTCGTGGGCCAGACGGGCGAGGGCGTGCTGAGCGGCACGGTGGCCTATCTGGAGCGGATCGCCCTCGACCCGACGGCGGTCATCGAGGTCGAGTTGCAGGACGTGTCGTCGGGCGTGCCGGCGGTGCTGGCGACGACCCAGGTCAATGCCGAAGGGCGGCAGCCGCCTATCCCGTTCGAGTTGCCCTATGACGCGGCGCAGATCGACCCGGCTGGAACCTATCTGCTCTACGGCCGCATCCTGGTCAACGGGGCTATCGCCTTCGCTTCGGCCACGGGTGTGCCGGTGCTGACCGGCGGCGCGGCGACAAGCAACGTTGAACTGATCGTGAATACGGTCAGCGCGCCGGTCGAGGGCGGGGGGACGATTATGGGCACGGTGACGACGCCGCGCCCGCCGGCGGCGTTGCCGGCCGGGGCGGTGTTGCAGGTGGAACTGCGCGAGCCGATGCTGGCCGATGCGCCGGCGGCGGCCAATATCGAGGTGCCGCTGGACGGGCTGAACTTCCCGGTGTCGTTCGAGTTGCCCTATGACCCGGCGATCATCGCCGCCGACCGGACGTACGCCGTGGCGGCGCGGGTGCTGCTGGGCAACCAGTTGCTCTACGCCACGCTGGCCCCCATTCCCGTGCTGACCCAGAACGCGCCGGCCAGCGCCATCGTCGTGCCGGTGGGCGAAGTGCCCGACCCGACCGGCGGCGTGCTGCGCTTCACGGCCACGGGCGACGCGACGGCCACCTGGCCGGCCGATTCGACGGCTTACCTGAACGTGGAGATTCGCGAGCCGATGCTGGCCGACGCGCCGGCGCTGGCCTTCACCTACATCCCCCTGGCCGGGCTGACGCTGCCGGTGGGCTGGGAGATCGGCTACCCGACGGCCAACATTGACCCCAACAAGGCCTACGTGCTGGACGCGCGGATCATCGATAACAACACGCTGACCTATGCGGCGACGGCGCCGCTGCCGGTGTTGACCCAGGGCGCGCCGACGAATGACGTGTCCATCGCCCTGGCGGCCCAGGGCACGGGCGGCACGGGCGGCAACGAAGGGCTGATCACCGGCGTCATCACCACCGACGCGCCGGTGACGCTGGACCCGGCGGCGACCTGGTTCATCGACCTGCGCGAAGCGGGTTCGACGGGCGACCCGATTGTGACCATCTCGGCCACGCTGGAGGGGCAGCAGTTCCCCATCCCGTTTGAAGTGCCGTATGTCCCCGCCAACATCGACCCGGCCAAGAGCTACGTCGTGGGGGCGCGCATTCTGCTGGGTGACCAGGTGCTGTTCGCCTCGGCCGAGGGCGTGCCGGTCATTACTCAGGGCGCGCCGACGGCGGATGTGACGGTCAGTATCCCGCCGGCACAGTAAGCTCAGTGACGAGTGACGAGTGGTCTGAACTCGTCACTCGTCACTCTTATTAACCCACTCCCCCGCCCGCATCAGTGGTTCGGCCGCGCCGTCGTCGGTCAGGCCGTCGACGTCGATTTCGGCCGAGCCGATCATGAAGTCGACGTGGATGATGCTGCTGTTGCCGCCGCGAGCGGCGAAGTCGGCGTCGTTTAGCCCTTCGCAGCCGGCGATGCAGTTGGCATAGGCGCGGCCAAGGGCGATGTGGCTGGCGGCGTTCTCGTCGAAGAGGGTGTTGTAGAACAGGATGCCGCTGCGCGAGATGGGCGAGTCGGCCGGGACGAGGGCCAGTTCGCCCAGCCGCGCCGCGCCTTCGTCCGTCTCGATCAGCGCCCGCAGTAGCTCCCCGCCCTTCTCGGCCTGCACGTCCGTCACGCGGCCGTCGGCAAAGGTCAGGCTGAACTGCTCTACCAGATTGCCGCCCAGGTTGAGCGGCATGGTGGCGCGAACGGTGCCGTTGACGCGGGCGCGGTCGGGGGCGGTGAAGACCTCTTCGGTGGGCAGGTTGGCGACGTTGGTGATGCCATTGAGCGTCGGGGCGGCGCCGCCCAGCCAGCGGTGGTCGAACGGCAGGCCGACGGTCAGATCGGTGCCGGGGCCGGTGAAGTGGAGGGCGTTGTACTGGCGCTCGTTGAGCAGGGCCGTGCGCGCCGCCAGTTCGGCGGTGTGGGCCTGCCAGGCGGCCAGCGGGTCGGGCGCGTCGAGGCGGACGGTGCGGAAGATGGCGTCCCACAGCGCGGCCAGGGCTTCGTCGGGCGCGAGTTGGGGGAAGACGCGGGCGGCCCAGGCGGGCGTGGCGTAGCCGACGACGCACCAGTTGACGGCGTCGGCGGTGATCAGGCGGCTGAGGGGGGCGGCGACGCGCCCCTCGGTGCGCCGCACGGCGGCGATGCGCGCCGGGTCAACGTCCTTGAACAGGTCGGGGTCGCTGCCGGTGATCGACAGGGTGGCGTGGCCGTTCTCGACGTACTCCAGCCCGGCAGTGACGGGCCAGGTGGAGTGCTCCTCGAAGGAGTCGGCCGGGGCGTGCTGGAAGCGGGTCAGTTGCAGGTGGGGGTCGCTGTAGACGGCTTCCACGAGGCGCGCGCCGTGGTCGTAGGCGCGGGCGGCGATGTGGCGGGCCAGCGGGGCGGTCTCCAGTGGGGCGCGGATGAGCAGGCGTTGGCCGGGTTGCAGGTTCAGGCCGACGCGGACGATCAGGTCGGCGTAGGCGGCGAGGGAACGGTCGTGTTCGGGGGTCATGGTACTCCGGTTGTTGGGGGTCAGTATTCAGTGAGTCAGTAGGTCAGTAGGTCAGTAGGTCAGTAGGTCAGTAGGTCAGTTGTCGGTGGGGACTTTAGCGCAAAGGGGAGAAGACGCAAGACGTGTGGCCCAGGATTCTTATCCTGTGTTGGCTTGGAAGAGCACAGGACTAGACTTGTGTGTTGTGTGATTGTGGCACAGGATTCTTATCCTGTGTCGGCCCGGCAGAGCACAGGATAAGAATCCTGTGCTACATCAGGCCATAGCGGCGGGCAATTTCGGCGGCCTGGGTGCGGTTCTCGGCCTGGAGCTTGCCCAGGATGTTGGAGACGTGGTTCTTGACCGTGCCCTCGCTGATGACCAGGCGGTCGGCGATCTCCTTGTTTGACGCCCCCTGGGCCAGCAGCAGCAGCACTTCGCGCTCGCGGTCGGAGAGGGGTTCGAGCGGGGAGCGCTGCGGCCGCAGCAGTTCGCGCAGGGTGCGCGAGGCGATCTCCGGCTGGATGAACGTCTCGCCGGCGGCGACGCGGCGGATGGTGCGGAACAGCTCTTCGGCCGGGGCGTCCTTGAGCAGGTAGCCCATCGCCCCGGCGCGGATGGCCTGGAAGACGTAGTCGTCGCGGTCGAAGGTAGTCAGGATGATGACGCGGGCGGCGGGCCAGGCGGCGCACAGGGCGGCGGTGGCCTCGACGCCGTTGAGGATGGGCATCTGCACGTCCATGAGCACCACGTCGGGGCGCAGGTCGAGGGCCAGGCGGACGCCGCTCTGGCCGTCGGCCGCCTCGCCGACGACCGACAGGCCCGGCTCCAAGTCGAGCAGCGTGCGCAGGCCCTGGCGCATGAGGGTTTGGTCTTCGATGAGAAGTAATGTAATCATGGTGGCGGGTGGCGAGTGGCGGGTGGCGCGTAAGAAGCGTTTTAACTAACGACTGACAACTGACTTACTGACCTACTGACAACTGACCTACTGACCCACTGCCCAAAGGAAGCCGCGCCTTAACCGTCGTGCCGCCGCCGTTGGACGAGAGCGAGAGCGTCCCGCCCAGGCTCTCGACGCGCTCGCGCATCCCGCGCAGGCCGTAGTGGCCGGGGCGGGATGCGGCGTCGGGGGGCAGGCCGCGGCCGTCGTCGCCGATGGTCAGGACGACGGCATCAGGCTCGACGTTGAAGAGGAGCAAGACGTTGGACGCGGCGGCGTGGCGTTCGACATTGGCCAGAGCTTCCTGAGCCACGCGTTGCAGGGCTTCGGTGACGGCCGGCGGCAGTTCGGGCGCCAGGTCGGTAGCGCAGGAAAGCTTCAAGCCGGCGCGGGTGGACGTTTCGATGGCCAGACGTTCGAGGATATCGTCGATCGGTTCCTCGCTGGCGGCGCGCAGGGCGTCGAGGGTGCGGCGCAGTTCGGCCATGCTGTCGCGGGTCAGCTTCTTCATGTCGTCGATCTGGGCCGAGGCGCGGGCCGGGTCGACGGGGTAGAGGCGCTGGACGGCTTCCAGTTGCACGGATAAGGCGACGAGGGAGTGGCCCAGGCCGTCGTGGAGGTCGCGGGCCATGCGCTCGCGCTCGCGCAGGACGATGAGTTCCTGCTGCTCGGCCTGGGCGCGGGCCAATTGCTCGTTGGCGGCGCGCAGGTCGTTGACCAACTGGGCGCGCTCGGAACTGGTGCGGAAGACGTGGTAGATGTAGAGATAGAGCAGCAGCGCCAGTGCGGCCTGGGCGGCGATGAGGAGAGCAGTGGTCCACGACGGGTCGGCGGGCAGTCGCCAGCCATTGGCGCCCAAGATGATGGTGACCAGGACGGCGACGATACTGGGCACGATGAGCACCGGCGGCATAAGGGCGAACATCTGGCCGAACAACATGCCGGTGAGGTAGACGAAGATGGGGTGGAGCCAGGAAGCCAGCGCCAGCAGGCCCAGGGCGAAGCTGAAATAGAGGGCCAGATACCACGGGGGGTGGGGCCAGCGCTTTTCGAAGATGAGGGCGCGAGCGTAGGCGACGATGAGCAAGGCGACGACCCCAACCAGGGCCGCCTCGCGCCAGCCCCACGCGCCGCGCGTGTCCCACAAGGCGAAGGCCAGCCCGGCCAGCAGCCCGCCGATGTAGACGATGTGCCAGACGAGGATCCAGCGCTCCAACAGGCCGGGGCGCATGGGGCTGTAGTCGGTGGGGGTAGTATTCTTATCTGCGTCTATCCGCGAAATCTGCGTCATCTGCGTGCCATTTCTTAGTATGCTGTTGCCCCGACTGCCGCACCGATCGAACGGTTGCCCAGTATCAAACCATTATACCATTAGCAACAGGCCAGACCTGACAGGTTTTCCGCCAACCTGTCAGGTCTGGAACCTAGCTGCGCGGCGACCAGCGGAACAGCCGGGCGGCGGCGACGCCGGCAAGGACGATGTAGACGGTTGCCAGCAGCAGGTTGCGGCCGAGGTTGGGGTCGAGCGCGCCTTCCAGCAGCGGCGGCCGGACGAGCTGGACGACGGCGTAGGACGGCAAGTAGACGCCCACGCGCTGAATCCACGCCGGCATGACCTCGAGGGGCATGATCATGTCGGTCACGAACAGCAAGGCCCAGTAGGCTATCTGCCCCAGGATGAGGGCGATGCCGGCCGTCTGAGCCACGCCGCTGACCACTTGGCCCAGGGCGACGAAGGTGACGATGCCGACCAGCAGCATGGGCAGGGCCAACAGTAGACCGGCGGCCGTGACGGTGGCGTCGAAGAACAGGACGGCGACGAGGATGATGACCAGGCTTTGCAGCAGGACGATGGTGACGTTGACCAGCAGATACGCGCCAATGAGCTGCCCGGCGGGCATGGGCGTGGCCTGCAACCGGCGCAGGACGCCCAACTCGCGCATGGTCATCATCATCGTCGAACTGGTCAGCAGGCCGAAGGCCAGGGCGTTGAAGACCAGCACGCCGGGCAAGACCCAGTTGATGAAGTTGAAGTCCTCCGGCGCGCCGGTGGCGGCGGGGGTGAAGACCGTGCCATAGAGAATCAGCATCATCACCGGGAACAGCAGGTTCCAGAACAGAACCATGCGGTTGCGCAGGTGGATGAGGGCCAGGGAGCGGGTGAAGGTGGTGAAGCGGTACATTTCTTCCTCATGGATGAAGGATGAAGGATAAAGGATGAATGAAGAACGCTTTTCGTTCATCCTTCGTCCTTCAGCCTTCCTGCTTAGCTCAAGCTGTGTCCGGTCAATTTCAGGAACACGTCCTCGAGGTTGGGCGGGCGGATGGCGATTTCGCCGACGGGGCGGTGGTGCTCGGCGGCCAGGGTGTGCAGGGCGGCCAGGGTGGCTTGCGGGTCGGCCGTCTCCACTTCGAGGTGCGCGCCGGTGTAGCGGGCGGCGCGCACGCCGGGCAGCGGGGCGACGCGGTCGAGGGGCAGGTCGAGCAAAGCCTTGACGACCGGCTGCACGTCGATGCGGCCGATGAGCGCCGCCGGGGTGTCGCAGGCGACGATGCGGCCGTGGTGGATGATGGCCACGCGGCTGCACAGCGCCTCGGCCTCTTCCATGGCGTGGGTGGTCAGCAGGATAGTGCGGCCGTCGCTATGGAAGCGGCGGATCATCTCCCAGACGACGCGCCGCGCGCCGGGGTCGAGGGCCGAGGTCGGCTCGTCGAGCAACACCACCTGGGGATCGTTGGCCACGGCCAGGGCCAGGGCCAGCCGCTGCTGTTGGCCGCCGGAGAGGCGGCGGGCGTAGGCGTGGGCCTCGGCGCTCAGGTCGAAGGCGGCCAGCAGGCGTTCGGCGTCGGCGCGGCCCAGGCGCACGTCGTAGAGGGCGGCGTAGAGGCGGACGAGTTCGACGGCGGTCAGGTCGTCGAGCAGGGCCGAGCGCTGGAGCTGGACGCCGAGGCGGGCCTTGGCGGCTTGCGGGTTGGTCAGCACGTCGATGCCGTCGAGGACGGCCGCGCCGCGCTCCGGCCGCAGCAGCCCTTCGAGGATGGACAGCAGCGTCGTCTTGCCCGCGCCGTTGGGGCCGAGCAGGCCGAAGATCTCGCCGCGCTCGATGGTCAGGCTGACGCCGTCGAGGGCGACGACGCGCTCCCGGCCGCGCTGGTAGGCGGCGTGGAGGTCGGTCAGGTGGATGATTGGGTCGGACATGATTTCTCCGGTCTAGGTGCATCCCACTTTCTGGATTGCTCCGGTCTGGGTGCATCCCACTTTCTGGAGTGGGTTGCACCTTCTTTGGCATTTGAGTTGGGAAAAAAGGTGCGACGCACTTCAGAAAGTGCGACGCACCGGCCGGGTGCATCCCACTTTCTTGAGTGGGTTGCACCTTCTTTGGCATTTGAGTTGGGAAAGAAGGTGCGACGCACTTCAGAAAGTGCGACGCACCGGGCTGTAATGTTGCCAACAGCATAGCAGACGCGCCGCGCCGGGCGGGAGTGGCAAAGGATAGATTGAGGGGGTGTCGAATGGGGGATTCGATGGGTGACCGGCAAGGGGGCGTCGGCGGTTCATGGGCCAAAGGGACGGCCGCGGGGATTGTGATCAGGTGCAAGAGTTGTATAATGAAACTGTCGAAGTTCCTGGGATGCCTTCTTCTTATGGTTTCTATCTGTTCCCAATGGGATTGGGAATAGTTGTGGGAGCAAATCAAGCCAACTGAGAGGACAATACAAATCATGAAGAGTCGCATGGCTGTACTTACTTTTCTGATGGTCGGTCTGTTGCTGTGGGTCGGCGCTCTGGCCGCTGCCCCCGTGGAGGCCAACGGTGGCCCTGCGGCCGGCTCACTGGAAGAGCCAACCGGCAACAACTTCGAGGCCACGACCGTGGACTTCCAGACGATCTACGTCAGCACGAGCGGCGCGGGCAAGATGGGCGCGCTGCGCTATGCGTCGGCCGACATCCTGGCCTACGACGTGGCGACCGAGACGTGGTCGCTCTACTTCGATGGGTCGGACGTGGGGCTGACGCGCAACATGAACAACTTCGCCATCCGCGAGTTCGGCACCATCCTGATGACGCTGGCGCTGCCGCAGAACGTGCCCGGCGTGGGCGCTGTCCAGCCGCAGGACATCTTGCTGTTCACGCCGACGACGCTGGGCGAGGACACGACCGGCACGTGGCAGCTTTACTTCGATGGCTCAGACATGGAGTTGACCACGACGGGCGAGCGGCTCGATGCATTGGCGATACGCACGAGCCAGTTGTTGGTCAGCACGCAAGGCAACGGCAAGGTGGACGCGACGGGCCAGGAGTTGACGGTGCGCGACGACGACGTTCTGGTGGCCTATCTGTGGGAACTGGGCGCGAATACGGCCGGGTATTGGATGCGGCTGCGCGACCAGGCGGTCCTGCCCGATATGGTGGCCGAGAACGTCACCGGCCTCTATCACGCCCCGAACGACCCGACGAACTACGATCTCTACGTCAGCTTCGCTAACAAGTTCAACGTCGGCGGCGTGAAGGGTCAGGCGGGGACGATTGTCCATATGACCTATGATGCCACACTGGCCACCTATACGGCGCATCCGTTCTGGGACGCCAAGCAAGCCGGGCTGGTGGGGGTGATGGATGGGTTTGACTTGCGTTAGCAGCAGGGACCAGGGGCCAGGGAAGAGCACTCTTCCCTGGCCCCTGGTCCCTGGAACCTAGCCCCTGGTTGCCGGCAGCCAGAGGCGGGGCGTGCGGATGATCGGCCGCCAGACGGGCTGGGGGAAGGAGCCGGTGTCCTCCAGGCGCTGGGGGTTGTTGCCGTCGGCGTCCATCATAAACAGGCCGCCGGCGCTAAAGGCAATCTTCGCGCCGTCGGGCGACCAGGCGGGTTGGCTCTCGTTGTCCGGGCTGGTGGTCAGGTTGGTCTCGTTGCCCGGCGGGCCGGCCACGGTCAGGACGTAGATTTCGCTGTTGCCGTCGCGGTTGGTCTCAAAGAGAAGGCGCGCGCCGTCGGGCGACCAGGTGGGGTGCGGTCGGCGGCGGTGTGGCTGGTCAGCCGGGTCACGCCGGAGCCGTCGGCGTTCATCAGGTAGATGTCCCAGTTGCCGCCTTCCTGGCGGGCAAAGGCTAGCCGGCGGCCGTTGGGCGACCAGGCGGGGTCGGCCTCGGCGATGGTGGGGGTGCGGGTCAGGTTGGTCTGGCCGCTGCCGTCGGCGTTTATACCGTAAAGTTCCCAGTTGCCGTCGCGGTTGCTGGTGAAGGCGATGCGGTTGGCGGCCGACCAGGTGGGGTTCCAGTCGTTGCCGGGGTGGGTGGTCAGGGCGTGGCGGTTCGCGCCGTCGGCGTCGATGACGTGGATGTTGTAGTTGAAGTCGCGCTGGCTGCTGAAGGCCAGGCGCGCGCCGTCGGGCGACCAGGTGGGGTCGCCGTTGACGGGAATATAGCTGGTCAATGGAACTTTAAGGCCGCTCAGGGAGAGAGGCTGTAGATAGAGGTAGCTACCCGTGGCGAAGACAACGCGGTCGGCGGACAGCGGCAGAGCGTAAGAAGTTGTGTCGAAGTCGCTGCCGATACTGCCTAGATGGTCAAACGGGCCGTCGGGCGCCAGGGAAATGCGATAGAAATATAAGTCAGGCCCGCCACAGCTCAAGCCGCAGGGTGTAACGTGCTTGCCGATGATGACAGACTGGCTATCGGCCGACCAGATGGGGTTGATGATCACCTCATCGGGATGGGAGAGTTGCCGCGCGTTGCTTCCGTCGGGCCGGATGATCATCAGGTAAAAGGAATAGTAAGTGTAATCGCTCTCCTTTCCCCGCACATAGGCGATGAATGCGCCGTCGGGCGACCAGGCGGGGTCGGTGTTGGCGGCAGTGGTCATCAGTGCTGTGGGAGTGCCACCGGCGGCGGGGATGAGGTGGAGGTCGGTCGAGTCGGCCGGGCCGCTCTCATAGACCAGGCGCGCGCCGTCGGGTGACCAGGCGGGGTCGCCATCGTAGGCGGCGTTGTTGGTCAGGCGGGTGAGTTGGCCGCCGGGAACGGTGACGACGTAGAGTTCGGCCGCGGCGCACTCCTCCTGGCCGGGACAGGGCCAGCTATTGAAGGCCAGCCGCGCGCCCTCGGGCGACCAGACGAGATTTTGCGGGTTCAATCCGCCGCTGGTCAGTTGGAGAGGCGCGCCGCCGCCGATGGGCATGACGTAGAGATCGCCGGCGGCAAAGGCCAGGCGCGCGCCGTCGGGCGACCACGCCGGCCATGATTCGCTCAGGTCGTTGTCGGTCAGGCGTTGCAGGCCGCTGCCGTCGGCGTTCATGCGGAAAAGCTCGCGCCCGTGCTCGACGTCGCCGGTCACGAAGAGACGGGCGAAGACTAACTGCTGGCCGTTGGGAGACCAGGCAGGGGTGTTATCGACCTTCCAGTTCTCGGTGAGCCGGTTCGAGTTGGAATCAGAGATGAGGGCGATGTTGCCCGTAGAATCGGCGTAGGCGAGAGTGGATGGCAGTCTAGTGTCGTTGGCGGCGCGGCCGTCGGCGGCCAGGCCCAGCACGGCCAGCAGGGCCAGGCAGGCGGCGAACAACAGCGGCACAGGGCGAGAACGGGTAGGTGGGTTCATGGCTTTTCTCCGGACAGGGAACGAACAGAATGGCTTACGAAAGGCGCGGCTTCATTATATAGCAGGCAATTAATTGAGCGAAATCTGGTCGTTGCTCTGGTTGCGAACGCCAGTTTGCCGGTTGCCAGAGAAAAAGGCGTAACCAATGTGGCGCGGGTGTGTTATTATGGTTGATACAGCGCAATCGGTTGTCGGCCCATGCGGGTTGGCAGCCGGGAGGCTGGGAGGTGGTCTCGTCAACCGTTACTCCGCAGTAGTCAACGCAGCATCATCGACGGCCGCGCGGGTCTTCCGCGACGGCTGTGTCCTTGTTTGTCTATCGTTTTGGAGGATTGAATCATGTTGAATTGGATTCTAAGTGCTGTGATCGCCATCGTGGTCTATGCCATTGTGATCTACATCGTCAGCCGTCTGGGCCTGGGCCTGACGGTCAGCAGCTTCACCGATGCTCTGATCGCCGGTGCGGTCATCGCCATCGTGGCTTGGCTGGTCAACTGGCTGCTCGTGGACGTTTTTGAGATTAGCGTTGGCGCCAATTGGCTGGGGGCAATCCTTAACCTCGTTGTCGCCGCGGTAGTTCTGATGATCGCCGACCGCTTCGTGCCCGGCATGAAGGTCGGCGGCTTCGTCGGCGCCCTCATCGCCGCCATCGCCATCGCCGTGGTTGCCTGGCTCATTGGCCTGCTGCTGCCGATCGAGACTAACCCGACCCAGCAGGGTTTGCTGCTCTTGAACGCCTTGATCTAGATATCATGTAGAGACTTGGTTTCTATCTAGAAATCAGGCTAATCGCTCATACAGAGGAACGCGCCGGGATGACGACCTGGCGCGTTTTTTGTTGCCTCTTGGTGCGTCGCACTTTCTGAAGTGCGTCGCACCTTCTGCGGCCGATGGGCCAGTGAGAAGGTGCAACCCACCGGGGAAGGTGGGATGCACCGGGCGGCGGGGGTAAGGAGCGCCCGGCCGGCGGCGTCATAACTGGGACAGAGAAGTTTACCATTGTCAGTGACGGCCATAGCGGCCAGCCCCAACCCGGCCCCAAGAGAGGCCGAACGAAATTCAGAATCAATTTGAAAATCGGGGTAAGGAAGGGGTAGGACAGGGTATCTAAGGGCATGTAGGCAACTACAAGCGGTTAAAAAGGGAGAAAACGAGGTTGAGCCGACCAATTTGAAAATTGGTCAACCAATTTCCCGAAAGGGTATTGACAAACGGGAAGGCCTCGATTATACTCCTGAATCGTTGAGCCAAGTGCGGTGTCGCCGCCGAAATAAGCGGAACACCCAAACAACCGAAGACAAGCAAAGCGAAGGGGACGGCCTCCGCAAGGAAGCCGGAAATTTCGCGTCTGCAGGGTCTTGACAAAGGAATCCGATTGTGTATAATTGGAATTCCTGGTGGGGTTAAGGACGCCGACCGCAAGGGATAACAACTGAAGGCAGACAAACGAGCACGGGCAAGCCTCGCGGCTCGATTGACTATCTAAGGCAGTTAAGCCGGCGGGCGGAACGGACGAACCCCATGGGCTTTAACAACTGAATAGTGACAGAAACAGACCTTCAATTCTGGACTAACGAGTAGAACCTAAAATCTCGTAGTCAAATACGGGATTCAAACAAACCTTTATGGAGAGTTTGATCCTGGCTCAGGATGAACGCTAGCGGTGTGCTTAAAGCATGCAAGTCGAACGTGATCCTTGGATTCGTTCAAGGTGAAAGTGGCGAACGGGTGAGTAACGCGTTGGTGATCTGCCCCGGAGTGGGGGATAACTATCGGAAACGATAGCTAATACCCCAGATGTTATCGTGTTTGGAAAGCGATAACTAAAGTTCAGGCGCTCCGGGAGGAGCCTGCGTCCCATCAGCTAGTTGGTAGGGTAATGGCCTACCAAGGCTCAGACGGGTAGGGGGCGTGAGAGCGTGGCCCCCCACACTGGTACTGACACACGGACCAGATGCCTACGGGTAGCAGCAGCTAGGAATATTGGGCAATGGGCGAAAGCCTGACCCAGCAACACCGCGTGAAGGACGACGGCCTTCGGGTTGTAAACTTCTTTTCGAGGGAATGAGAAAGGACAGTACCCTCGGAATAAGGCCCGGCTAACTACGTGCCAGCAGCCGCGGTAATACGTAGGGGCCAAGCGTTATCCGGATTTACTGGGCGTAAAGCGCATGTAGGCGGTCGATCAAGTCGGATGTGAAAGCTCCTGGCTTAACTGGGAGAGGTCATTCGAAACTAGTCGGCTGGAGGGTGGTAGAGGAGAGCGGAATTCCAGGTGTAGCGGTGAAATGCGTAGATATCTGGAGGAACACCAGTGGCGAAAGCGGCTCTCTGGACCATTCCTGACGCTGAGATGCGAAAGCCAGGGGAGAGAACGGGATTAGAAACCCCGGTATTCCTGGCCGTAAACGATGTCAACTAGGCGTAGGAGGTTATTAACCCCTTCTGTGCTGTAGCTAACGCGTTAAGTTGACCGCCTGGGGACTACGGCCGCAAGGCTAAAACTCAAAGGAATTGACGGGTCCCCGCACAAGCAGCGGAGCGTGTGGTTTAATTCGAGGCTACACGAAGAACCTTACCAGGGTTTGACATGCTAGTGGTAGTGAAGCGAAAGCGGAACGACCCTTCGGGGAGCTAGCACAGGTGCTGCATGGCTGTCGTCAGCTCGTGTCGTGAGATGTCAGGTTAAGTCCTGTAACGAGCGCAACCCTCGTCGTTAGTTACAAGTGTCTAACGAGACTGCCCGTGATAAGCGGGAGGAAGGTGGGGATGACGTCAAGTCAGCATGGCCTTTATGTCCTGGGCTACACACACGCTACAATGGCCGGTACAATGGGTTGCCAAGTCGCGAGACGGAGCCAATCCCTCAAAGCCGGTCTCAGTTCGGATTGCAGGCTGCAACTCGCCTGCATGAAGTCGGAGTTGCTAGTAACCGCGCGTCAGCTATAGTGCGGTGAATACGTTCCCGGGGATTGTACACACCGCCCGTCACGTCATGGAAGTTGGCAACGCCTGAAGTCGGTGAGCTAACCCGCAAGGGGAGGCAGCCGCCCAAGGCGGGGTCGGTAACTGGGACGAAGTCGTAACAAGGTAGCCGTACCGGAAGGTGCGGCTGGATCACCTCCTTTTTAAGGAGCATCGGCACTGTCGTGAGACAGGCCAACGCTTTCACGAAAGCGGCTCCAGGTTAATCGCTTGCGCAAGCAAGTGTCACAGTCCAGAGTCCAGGACTGTTTCTGTCACTATTCAGGGGTTAAGGCCATTAACAAGCGACGCCGGATGGCCCGGCCACACGGTCGGGCCGTCCAAATAGCAGTGCCCAAAGCGGGCCTGTAGCTCAGCCGGTTAGAGCGTTCCTCTGATAAGGGAGAGGTCGTTGGTTCGAGTCCAACCAGGCCCACCTTTTCTTTTGGGGATGTAGCTCAGTTGGGAGAGCGCCGCCTTTGCACGGCGGAGGCCAGGAGTTCGAGCCTCCTCATCTCCACAACGGCTGCAAGCAGAGCGAGGACAAGCGTTTGCGTAAGAACGGCGTGGGTCGCAACATCTAAATAGAGCCTGTGGCAAATTGCAAGCCCCTGTGGAGGAGCCGGCAATGGGCCGGCTTTTTTAGTCCCCTGCGCCGGCAGAACCTTAAAGATAAATAGCCCAGTTCGACAATTGGCCGGCGGGCCGCTCAGCGATGAGCGACTTGGCGCCCAGCGGTCGAACGCTGGAAACGGGCGGGCCTACTTCGGTTGGCCCAAGGCGAACTTCGGTTCGCCGGCACCTTCAAAACTGAATATGATGAAGACACATGGGATACGTGTATGCACATAGGTGCATTCAATGTAAACGAGTGAGAATCACGAATTCTCCGTATCATATGTGTAAGCTACTAAGGGCGCACGGTGGATGCCTTGGCGTCAATTGCCGATGAAGGACGTGGTACACTGCGATAAGCCTCGGGGAGTTGTGTGCGAACGCTATATCCGAGGATTTCCGAATGGGGAAACCCACGAAGGGTCAATGCCTTCGTACTGTAATCTGAATCCATAGGGTTACAGAGGGAACGGGGTGAACTGAAACATCTAAGTAACCCCAGGAAAAGAAATGATTCCCAGAGTAGTGGCGAGCGAAATGGGAGTAGCCCAAACCACAGCTATATGCTCGTGGGGTTGTAGGGCCCGACACATGAGAGTGACAAATCTGTCTGGTAGCAGAATCTTCTGGAAAGTTGAGCCATAGAGGGTGACAGTCCCGTAGGCGAAACTGGACAGACTCTCGTTGGGTACCTGAGTACGGCGGGGCACGCTAACCCTGTCGGAATCTGGGAGGTCCACCTCCCAAGGCTAAATACAATTGACGACCGATAGTGAACAAGTACCGTGAGGGAAAGGTGAAAAGATCCCCGGCTAGGGGAGTGAAATAGAACCTGAAACCGTGTGCCTACAGACGGTCGGAGCACTATGGGCCATGCTTGCATGGTCAATGTGTGACGGCGTGCCTCTTGGAGAATGAGCCGGCGAGTTAATTTCAGTGGCAAGGTTAAGCCAGAAACAGGCGGAGCCGCAGCGAAAGCGAGTCTGAATAGGGCGTTGAGTCGCTGGGATTAGACACGAAACCAGGTGAGCTACCCATGAGCAGGTTGAAGCGGGAGTAATGTCTCGTGGAGGACCGAACTCACTAATATTGCAAAATTAGGGGATGACTTGTGGGTAGGGGTGAAATGCCAAACGAACTTGGAGATAGCTTGTTCTCTCCGAAATAGCTTTAGGGCTAGCGTCGCGTGTTTAGTATAGGGGGTAGAGCACTGAATGAGCTAGGGGGCGCAAGCTTACCAACCTCAATCAAACTCCGAATACCTATACTCCAAGCGCGGCAGTCGGACTACGTGAGATGAGTTTCGTAGTCGAAAGGGAAACAGCCCAGACCGTCAGCTAAGGTCCCCAAGTGTGTGCTAAGTGGGAAACGATGTGAGAGTGTTTAGACAGCCAGGAGGTTGGCTTAGAAGCAGCCACCCTTTAAAGAGTGCGTAACAGCTCACTGGTCAAACGCTCTTGCGCGGAAAATTCAACGGGGCTAAAACACACCACCGAAGCTACGGATCCCCGAAAGGGTGGTAGGAGAGCGTTGTGTAGGAGATACAAGGTAGACCGAAAGGACTGCTGCGGCCTACAGAAGTGAGAATGCCGGCATGAGTAGCGCAAAACATGTGAGAACCATGTTCCCCGTAAACCTAAGGTTTCCGACGGAAGGTCAGTCCGCGTCGGGTTAGTCGGGCCTTAGCCGAGGCCGAAAGGCGTAGGTGATGGACATCCGGTTAATATTCCGGAACCACTCAAATGGAGCGATGAAGGGACGCGGCGTGGTAGGTCAGCCTCTTAACGGATTGAGGTGCCAAACGCGTAGGACGTTGAAGGGTGTAGGCAAATCCGCACCCCGAGTCCGAAACGTGATGGCGGTGCCTTAGAGCCACAAGTGATTGAGCCATGCCGCCTAGAAAAGCTTCTAAGCGTCGAGATTTGAGTGACCGTACCGCAAACCGACACTGGTAGGTGGGTAGAATATACCAAGGGGAGCGAGAGAACCCTCGTTAAGGAATTAGGCAAATTTCCCCCGTACGTTCGCAATAAGGGGGGCCTCTGGCGGTTAGCTTAGGCAAAGCTGCTGGAGGCCGCAGAGAAATGGCTCTTCCAACTGTTTAACAAAAACACAGGTCTCTGCTAAGTCGAAAGACGAAGTATAGGGGCTGACGCCTGCCCAGTGCTGGAAGGTTAAGGGGAGAGGTTAGGGGTAACCCGAAGCTTTGAGCCGAAGCCCCAGTGAACGGCGGCCGTAACTATAACGGTCCTAAGGTAGCGAAATTCCTTGTCGGGTAAGTTCCGACCCGCACGAATGGCGTAATGAGAGGAGCACTGTCTCAACGAGGGACTCGGCGAACATTGAAGGACGTGTGAAGATACACGTGACCCGCAGCGGGACAAAAAGACCCCGTGAAGCTTTACTACAACTTGCCATTGAGTTAGGGCTAAACTTGTGTAGAATAGGTGGGAGGCTTTGAAGCTGGGACGCCAGTCTCGGTGGAGCCACCGTTGAAATACCACCCTGGTTTATTCTTGGCTCTAACCTGTCGCCGTTATCCGGCATGGGAACAGTGGCTGGTGGGTAGTTTGACTGGGGCGGTCGCCTCCGAAAGCGTAACAGAGGCGCCCAAAGGTTCCCTCAGGCTGAATGGAAACCAGCCGTTGAGTGTAAAGGCACAAGGGAGCTTGACTGCAAGACCTACAAGTCGCGCAGGGACGAAAGTCGGGCTTAGTGATCCCACGGTTCAGAGTGGAATGGCCGTGGCTTACCGGATAAAAGCTACTCCGGGGATAACAGGGTAGTCTGGTCCAAGAGTTCATATCGACGACCAGGTTCGCCACCTCGATGTCGGCTCATCACATCCTGGGGCTGGATAAGGTCCCAAGGGTTGGGCTGTTCGCCCATTAAAGTGGTACGTGAGCTGGGTTCAGACCGTCGTGAGACAGGTCGGTCTCTATCCGCTGTGGGCGTAAGGGATTTGAGAGGAGCTGCCCCTAGTACGAGAGGACCGGGGTGGACGGACCTCTAGTGTGCCAGTTGTTCTGCCAGGAGCATTGCTGGGTAGCTACGTCCGGCAGAGATAACCGCTGAAAGCATCTAAGTGGGAAACTCGTCTCAAGATTAGATCCCTCCTCTTTATGAGATAAGACCGCTAGAAGACTACTAGTTTGATAGGCGGCAGGTGTAAGCGCAGTAATGTGTTCAGCTTAGCCGTACTAATGGTCGAGGGCTTACGTTGCATATGGTGCGGAGAATTCGCGATTTTGACTCGGACACGTGTCCGATACCTTCATCATATTCAGCTAGAAACCGAGTTTCTTCCGAGAAACTCGGTTTCTAGGTGTCGCCCCTAACAACTACATAACCTTGTGAATCAAGGTCTTTTGGTGATTTGAGCGGCGAGGGTACACCCGGTCCCATCCCGAACCCGGTAGTTAAGCTCGCCAGCGCCGATGGTACTTGGGGGGCGACTCCCTGGGAGAGTAGGTCATTGCCAAAAGACCTTTTTTCAATTGGGTAGAAGAAACCACAGATTTCGCAGATGACACAGATTGTTCAGAGGGTGGCCGATAGTTCGGCCGCCCTCTTTTTGTTGGTGGACTTTCGACACGACAGCTTTTTCTCTTACAATTAGATCGTCGCGTTGTATTGGTTCTGGTGCTTACGGTCTAAAGGTTTGCCGGTGAGGCATGGCTATGGCGCAAATGGATGAGCCAGTCCTGACCATCCAGTCGCTGGGCAGCTTTCAAATGACGGTGGGCGGGCAACCCATCACCGGCATGAATCAGGCGCGCCTACAGGAGTTGCTGGTCTACCTGGTTCTGCGCCGCGGCCGGCCCGTTCCCCGCCAGTCCATCGCTTTCCTCTTCTGGCCCGATTCCACCGAGAAGCAGGCCCTCACCAACGGCCGCCACCTCTGGCACCGCCTGCGCCAGGCCATTCCAGAAGCCGGCCGTTTTCTGGCGGCCGATGACCTGTCGGTGCAGTGGCGCCCTGACTCCCATTGCCAGGTGGACGTGATCGCCTTTGAGGACGGCCCTGGCGCGGGCCGATGGCGCGGCCGATCCCGCCGCGCGGGCCGAACAGTTGCAGCAGGCCACGGCCCTCTACGGCGGCGAGTTGCTGCCGGGCTGCTACAGCGATTGGCTGCTGGTGGAGCGGGAGCGGCTGGCGCAGGCCCACGCGCGCGCCCTGCGGCAGTTGATCGCCCTGCACGAAGCCCGCCGGCAATACCCGGAGGCCATTGGCTTCGCCCGCGAACTGTTGCGCCACGACCCGCTCAACGAACCGACTTACGCCGACCTGATGCGCCTGTGTGCCCTGAGCGGCGACCGAGCCGCGGCGCTGCACGCCTACCACACCTGCGTCACCGTCCTGCGCCGCGAACTGGACGTTGAGCCGGGGCCGGTCGTGCGCGAGATGGTTCAACGCCTGTTGCACCAGGAGCGCGCGCCGGCGGCTTTGCCGGGGGGGATGGTCGTGCCACTGGTGGGGCGCGACAAGCCGTGGGCCGCTCTCCAGCAGGCGTGGCGACGGGCGGCGGCGCGGCCACAGTTGGCCCTCATCAGCGGCGAGGCGGGCATCGGCAAGAGCCGGCTGGCCGAGGAGTTGGTCGAGTGGATCGGGCGGCAGGGCATCGCCGCTCTGTCGGCCCGCTGTTACCCCACCGGCCGCGAGTTGGCTTATGCCCCGGTGGTGACGTGGCTGCGGTCGCGTCCGCTGCCGTCGCTGGCCGACTCCTGGCGGCGCGAGTTGGCCAGACTTATGCCGGAAATCCTGAGCCAGTACCCCCACCTGCCGCCGCCGGGGCCGCTCACGGAGAAGTGGCAGCGGTTGCATCTGTTCGAGGCGCTGGCCCGGGCCTTGCTGGACCACCGCTCCGCGCTGCTGCTCTTCATCGATGACCTGCAATGGAGTGACGGCGACACGCTGGATTGGCTGACCTATCTCCTGACCGACCCGCGGATTCAGGCCAACCGGCCGCAGTTGCTGGTGGTGGCCGCCCTTCGCAGCGGCGAAGAGGCGGACGGCGCGCAGTTGGACGCCTGGCGCTCCCGGCTGGTCTACGGCGACCAACTGACGGAAGTGGCGCTGGGGCCGCTGAGCGAGCAATCGACCCTGGCGCTGGCCGGGCAGGTGGCGGAACGGGCCGTTGATCCGCAACGCGCCGCCGCGCTCTATCGCGACACGGAGGGGCACCCACTCTTCATTATCGAGACGGTGCGGGCCGGGCTGGAGCAACGGGAGTCGGCCGGCGGGCAGCAGCCGGGCGCGGCCGACGCGCTGCCGGGCCGGGTGCGCCAGGTGTTGCAGGCGCGGCTGGGGCAACTGTCGCCCGGCGCGCGAGGGGTGATCGAGGCGGCGGCGGTGATCGGCCGCGCCTTCTCCTATGACGTCTTGCGCCAGGCGACCGGCCTGGGGGAGAACGAGCTTGTCAGCCACCTGGACGAAGCCTGGCGGCGGCGTCTCATCCGCGAGCAGGGCGAGGCGGATTATGACTTCAGCCACGACAAGCTGCGGCAGGTGGCCTATGACGGCCTGAGCCGGACGCGCCGCCGCCACCTGCACGGCCGCATCGCCGCGGCGCTGGAAGCCGTCCATGCTGACGATCTGGACAGCGTCGCCGGCGTGATTGGCGGGCATTACGAGGCCGCCGGACTGCCGGAGAAGGCCATCGCCTGGCTGGAGCGGGCGGCCGCGGTGGCCCGCCGCGTCTATGCCCACCACGATGGGCTGGCCCTGGTGGAACGGGCGCTGGGGCTGCTGGCCGCCCGCGACGCCACGAGCGCGGCCGGAGCGGCCCGGCTGCACGAGACGGCCGGTGACTCGCGCCGCTGGTTGGCCGAGCATGAGGCGGCGCGCGGCGCGTATGAGACGGCGCTGGCCCACACGCCACCGGAGGAGCGCGTCGGCCGGGCGCGGCTGCACCGCAAGATCGGGAAAACCGTGGAAGGCGGCAACGGAACTTTCGAGGAAGTGGCGGCTCATTACGAAAAGGCGGCCGAGGTGCTGGGCGCGCCGGCCGAGGGGGACGGGCCGGCCGTTTGGGAGGAGTGGTGCCAGATCCAAATGGAGCACCTCTTGCTTCTCTACTGGTGGCAACGCGCCGAGGCAATGGCGTCGCGGATCAGCGCCGTCGAATCCGACGTGGCGCGCCACGGCACAGCCGAGCAGCGGGCGGCGCTCCTCAGTCACCTGAGCCGGCAGACGAATACCAGGAACCGTTTTGGCCCGTCGGCGGTCGCGCTCGACTATGCCCGGGCGGCGCTAGAGGCGCTGCCCGCCGGGGCAGACCTCGACCAACGCACCCAGTATCAATTTGCCTATGGGTTTAACCTGCTTTGGTACGGTGAACACGATCAGGCCGAAGTGGAACTGCGAGAAGCGCTGGCCATGTCCGAACTCACCGGCAATGTGACCTTGCAGACGCGCATCCTGGCCTATCTGCTGGCCGTTGCCCGCCGCCAGGGGCGCGACGGTGAGGCGGCGGCGCTGGCGCAACGGTGTCAGGCGGTGGCGGAGCCGGCGCGCATGTATAACTACATCGGCGCGGCCGAAGCCGGCCTGGCCTGGGTGGCCTGGCGGGCCGGGGCGACGGCCGAGGCCGGGCGGCTGGCGCGGGCGGCGCTGGCCTCGTGGGCGCGGTTCGAGCAGGCTTACCCGTTGCAGTGGCAGGCCCTCTGGCCGCTGCTCGGCATCGCCCTGGAGCGAGATGAGGTGGGGGAGGCCAGCGGCCATGCCGGCGCGTTGCTCCATCCCGAACAGCAGGCGCTGCCGGACGCCTTGGCCGGGCCGCTGGCCGCGGGGCTGGCGGCCTGGGCGGGCGGGCAGGCGGCGGCGGCGGGCAACCATCTGGCGCAAGCGCTGGCCGCGGCGCAGCGGATGAATTACACCTGATTCAAGACCTGACAGGTGGGCGGCCTCAAGCCTCGATGCTGTCGAAGTATCACTGGCCGCCCACCTGTCAGGTCTGCGCTTGGTAGCCGGCTACTAAAAAGCTCCGGCAATTCTCCTCTTTCTCTGGCCAACAAACGCTGGTGGAACGCAGAGCCTGCTATCGTAGGCTTGTGTCTATTCCAGCGCCCAGGCCAGACCGATCGAGCCGAAAGGCAATCAAACGGGTCAAACGCGCCTGGAATCAGACCGGCGTGCCATGGCGGGGGTTTGGGCGGGGGGGCCGGAGAGGCCGGGGGGGGGGGGGGGGGGGGGGGGGGGGGGGGGGGGGGGGGGGGGGGGGGGGGGGGGGGGGGGGGGGGGGGGGGGGGGGGGTGGGGGGGGGGGGGGGGGGGGGGGGGGGGGGGGCCGGGGGGGGGGGGGGGGGGGGGGGGGGGGGGGGGGGGGGGGGGGGGGGGGGGGCCGGGGGGGGGGGGGGGGGGGGGGGGGGGGGGGGGGGGGGGGGGGGGGGGGGGGGGGGGGGGGGGGGGGGGGGGGGGGGGGGGGGGGGGGGTGGGGGTGCGGGGGGGGGGGGGGGGGGGGGGGGGGGGGGGGGGGGGGGGGGGGGGGGGGGGGGGGGGGGGGGGGGGGGGGGGGGGGGGGGGGGGGGGGGGCGGGGGGGGGGGGGGGGGGGGGGGGGGGGGGGGGGGGGGGGGGGGGGGGGGGGGGGGGGGGGGGGGGGGGGGGGGGGGGGGCCGGGGGGGGGGGGGGGGGGGGGGGGGGGGGGGCGGCGGGGGGGGGGGGGGGGGGGGGGGGGGGGGGGGGGGGGGGGGGGGGGGGGGGGGGGGGGGGGGGGGGGGGGCCGGGGGGGCCGGCCGGGGGGGGGGGGGGGGCCCCCGGCGGGCGGGGGGGGGGGGGCGGGCGGGGGGGGGGGGGGGGGGGGGGGGGGGGGGGGCCGGGGGGGGGGGGGGGGGGGGGGGGGGGGGGGGGGGGGGGGCGGCCCGGGGGGGGGCGGGGGGGGGGGGGGGGGGGGGGGGGGGGGGCGGCCCGGCGCGGGGCGGGCCCGGGGGGGGGGGGGGGGGGGGCGGCCCGCCCGGGGGCGGGGGGGGGGGGGGGGGGGGGGGGGGCCCGCCGGGGGGGGGGGGGGGGGGGGGGGGGGGCCGCGCCGGGGGGGGGGGGGGGGGGGGGGGGGCGCGGGGGGCCGGGCCCCCCGGCCCCGCGCCCGCGGGGGGGGGGGAGGGGGGGGGCCGGGGGGGGGGGGGGGGGGGCGGGGGGGGGGGGGGGGGGGGGGGGGGGGGGGGGGCGGGCGGGGGGGGGGGGGGGGGGGGGGGGGGGGGGGGGGGGGGGGGGGGCGGGGGGGGGCCGGGGGGGGGGGGGGGGGGGGGGGGGGGGGGGGGGGGGGGGGGGGGGGGGGGGGGGGGGGGGGGGGGGGGGGGGGGGGGGGGGGGGGGGGGGGGGGGGGGGGGGGGGGGGGGGGGGGGGGGGGGGGGGGGTGTTCCAGTCGGGGGAGTAGTGGGCAAGGCTCCGTGCCTTGCCCACTCTGGGGTTAGACCATGACCGAAAGCGCGCGCCTCTTCACCTTACGCCTATGGCCGGCGGCCGACACCCGCGACGGCGACCCGCCGCAGTGGCGCGGCAAGATTCAGTCGTTGCCGGATGGCGAAGCGTACAATTTTGGCGATTGGCTGGATTTGATCCGGGCTCTGGAAGTGATGTTGGCGACCAGACCGGAAGAGACTCAGGAGGAGTAAACCATGATTCTTGTCGTTGGCGCTACGGGTTCGTTGGGCGGCCGCATCGTGCGCGGCTTGCTGGAGCAGGGGCAGGACGTGCGCGTCTTCGTGCGGCACAATTCGCCGTCGGAGCAGATGGCCCAGCAGGGGTTGGCCCATACCGTGCAGTCGCTCATCGACGCCGGCGCGCAGCCGGCCTGGGGCGATTTGAAGGACAAGGCCTCCATCGAGGCCGCCGTGGCCGGAGTGGACACGGTTATCTCGACCGCCAACGCCGTCAAGCGTGGCGGCGAGGACACATTGGCAACGGTGGATCGGCAAGGAACGCTGAACCTGATCGACGCGGCCAAACGGGCCGGGGTGAAGCGCTTCCTGTATGCGTCCGTCCAGGGCGCGTCGCCGGAGCATCCGGTGCCCCTATTCCAGCACAAGGCGGCCTGCGAGGGTGCGCTCATGGACAGCGGGCTGACCTATACCATCGTCCAGCCGTCGATCTTCATGGAAATCTGGATCGGTCTGATGGTCGGCATCCCGCTGATGATGCAGCAGACCATCACGCTTATCGGCCAGGGCGACCACGCCCACAACTTCATGTCGGAGCAGGACGTGGCCGACTACTTCATCGCCATGATCGATAATCCGGCGGCTTTCAACCAGACGGTGATGCTCGGTGGCCCGGCGTCGCATACCTGGACGGAGATCGTCGAGCACGTCGGCGGCCGGATGGGCGTCGAGCTGCCGCTGCAATACGCCCCGCCCGGCTCGACCATCGCCTACCTGCCCGAAGAGGCTAACAGCATGGCGACGATGATGGAGATGTACGAGGATCATCTCGACATTGCCGAGGCGTCGGCGACGTATGGCGTGCGGCCGACGACGCTGGATGAGTACATTGATCGGACGTTTGTCCAGCGGTAGGGCTGACCCCTGATTAAAGGAGACCCAATACCATGACCGCGCGTCTACTTAATGGACTTGTCATCATCTTGCTGGCTACCCTAGCCGCTTGTGCACCGGGCGGCCAGCAGACCGCGGAAGTGCTTGCAACGTCGACGAACGCGCCGACCCAGATCCCGACAGAACAGCCGACACAGCTGCCGACCGCTACGCCGACAGCCAGCCCCACCGACACACCCGTGCCCACGGCCACGCCCACGGAGACGCCGACGCCGACGCCGGTTCCAACCTCCGCCGCCACGCCGACCCCCAAGCCGACAGCGACGCCGCTGCCCAACTCTGTGCTGCAGATCGGCCTGGATTTCTCACCGGACGGGGCGGTCTATGCCTCAGGCGGAGAAACAATCCTGGTCTATAAGGACGTGCGCTTCCTGCTGTTGCAGGCGACCGACGGCGCAGTTCTGGCCGATTTTGAGCTGCCGGGCGAGGTGATTGCCTTCGAGGTGGCCCTCAACAAGCCACTTCTGGCTGCCGCCGTGGCCAATGCCGAGGGCGGATCCGATATCGAGCTTTACGACATCACCAGCGGTAGCCTACTGGCGGCCATCCCCAACGCCAGCCAGGCAGCGCTCGCCGGCCTTCGTTTCAGCGGCGATGAGACCACGCTGATCACGACCGCGCCCGACCGCAAGGTTCGGCTGTGGAACACCGCCGATGGCAGTGCGCGCGGATCTTTTGAAGCGCATAAGGATACCGTGACCTGCATGGCGATTGCACCGAATGGGCAAACGATCGTGACCGGCTCGTATGCCAGCGATAATTCGGTGAACGCCTGGTCGACCGGCGGCGAACTGGTTAACACGCTCATGACAACCAACCCGCACTGCTATCTGGTGGCGTTCTCGCCGGACAGCGCCTGGCTGTTCTATCATAACCGCGAGAACATGAGCCTCTACAGTACGGCGGATTGGTCGCGGGTATGGTATGAGAAGTTCTCAGGCCATCAATCGCCCAAAATCGGCTTGCCGGAACGCAACGCCATGACCGGCTTTACACCGGATGGACAGTTGTTTCTTGGGAATCCCAAGGGGACAATTGTGATAATGAACTCGGCCGATCTGGCGCCGATTGAAACCCTGGAGCTAGGCAGTCTCGCCAGTTTCAGTTTCGCCCCGGACGGCCAGGCAATGGTCGTGGCCCGCTCGAGTCGGCTGATCGAGATCCTGGATTTAACTCTGGTACCGTAGCGGCGATTCACGGCGGCGGCCGTAGCGGTGATTGGGGCAGCCGCCGACTTGGCCAGAAACCAACGCCAAGACGCCAAGACGCCAAGAGATTTCGTCTTGGCGTCTTGGCGTCGAACTCTTGCCCCAACTCAACCGCCTCGATCTACTCCGTGCAGATCGGCGCTAGATTCCAAAAACCGCCCGCGCAGTTCAGGCGTCGGCATCATGCACACCTCCTTGCGCCCAAACCAGGCGTAGCGATTGTTAGCGATGCGGCGATAGGCCCAGTCGCGCACCGGGCGCGGAACCCAGCGCGCCAGCCCCAGCAGCCGCCACCCCCCATCAAAGCCCGCGGCAATTCGCACGGCGGCGTCGCTTTCCGTAAACACCTGGCCATCACGAATCAGCACGACCGTGTCCCGGCCGGCCGTGTCGATCTGGTACTGCCGTTGCAGCACGCCCCCTAGCTCGCTCTGGCTGGGCACAAAGCGAAAAACGCCGTCCTTGTCGTGGCGCATGATGAAGTTGACCGACGCCTCGCACAGATTGCAGACGCCATCGAAGATGACGAGGTCGCCTGGTTGGTTGGGGTTGGATTCGTCCAGAGCATTCATAGAGTGATTATGGCCGCATGTTTGTGCGGCGCACAGAACTCTTACTGTGGCACAGGATTCTTATCCTGTGTGCTTATGCCTGGGGGCGCACAGGATAAGAATCCTGTGCCACAACAAGAAGTTAAATCGGCCGCAACCCCGCCTCAATACTCTCCCGCCGCGACTCCAAAAACGGCGGCAACACCAGCATCTCGCCCAGGTGCGCCGGGTCTTCGTCCACGGCAAAGCCCGGCCCGTCCGTGGCCAGCTCGAACAGGATGCCGTTGCTGATGCGGAAGTAGAGCGACTTGAACCAGAAGCGGTCGATGATGCCGCTATGCCGCACGCCGGCTTGCAGCAGGGCGGTGCTCCAGGCGGCTTGTTCGGCGTCGTCGCGCAGCCGGAAGGCGACGTGGTGCACCCCACCGCGCCCCAGCCACGCCCGCGGCGCGTCCGGTTGCACGACCAGATGCACTTCCTTGCCCGGCCCGCCGCCGTCCATGCCGTAGACGATCAGCTCCTCGGCTGCGTTGTCGGGGTTTGGCCCGCGCCAGCTCTCCGTGAAGTTGAGCACGCGGGTCAGGATCGGCTCGACGCGCTCCAGCCGCGGCACGCTGAGGGCCACGGCGAAGAAGCCGCGAATGGCGAACTCGGCCGGCACCTCGACCCCCGGCGCGCCCGGCCAGACCTCGATCTCCGTCGGCGCGCCGCCGTCGTCGACCAGCGTCAGCCGTTGCCCCTCCGGGTCCTCGAAGCGCAGCACGTCGCGGCCGTTGACGGTGTCCAAATCCTCGGCCGGCACGCCGTTGGCCTGCAAGCGGCCGGCCCAGTAGTCGAGCGCCGCCCGGCCATCGACGCGGAACATCGTGTTGACGATGGCGTCCGTGCCGCGCTGGTCCGGCCCGGTGCGCGGCCAGTCGAAGAAGGTCATGTCCAGCCCCGGCGTGCCCTTGCTGTCGCTGTAGAACAGGTGGTAGGCCGAGGTGTCGTCCTGGTTGACCGACTTCTTGACCAGCCGCAAGCCCAGCACCCGCGTGTAGAAGTCAAGGTTGTTGACGACGTTGCCCGTCACCGCCGTCACGTGGTGTAGTCCGTGTAGTTGCATCTTCTCTCCCTCGTGCGTCGCCCTTTCCGAAGTGCGTCGCACGTTCTTACTGCTTCGATATGAGATAGTTTAACATCAAAGTATCTTCTTGTCAAGCAAGAGATGCTCACGCAAAGTCGCAAAGCACGCCAAGCTCAGATTTCTGAGCTTGGCGTGTTTTGCGACTTTGCGTGAGCATCTTTCTTCTAAATCTGCCCAAGCCCATTTGCCAACCGCCCCGTGTTCGCTACACTCACGGTCGAGGTAATGACCATGATCAACGCGATTCACACCCTCATCTTTTCCGACGACGCCCCAGCCACGCGGGCCTTCCTGCGTGACGTACTGCGCTGGCCCTGCGTGGCCGACTCCGACAGCGAACCGGAGTGGCTGATCTTCAAGACCGGCCCCAGCGAGATGGGCGTTCACCCCACTGAGGGCGGCGAGCACGCCAACCCGCGCCACCACTCCATTTCACTGATCTGCGACGACCTGGCGGCGACGATGGCCGAATTGTCGGCGCGCGGGGCCGAGTTCAGCGGCGAGCCGATGGAGTTGGGTTTCGGCCGCGGGGTCATGCTGCGGCTGCCCGGCGCGGACGATGTCTTGCTCTACCAAGCCCACCACAACACGGCCTACGCCCTTGAGTGACCCCCACTTGAGTGACCCCCTGCCGGCGGACAGCCCACTCCCCGGCGCTTCGCCGGAGCCTGAGGCGACCGCCCGCGGCTCCGTCGGCGAAGTGGCGGCCCTGTTCCTGCGCCTGGGTCTGACCGCGTTCGGCGGCCCGGCGGCCCACATCGCCATGTTCCGCGACGAGGTCGTGACCCGGCGGGGCTGGGTGACCGACGCCGAATTCCTGGACATGATGGCCGCGGCCAACCTCATCCCCGGCCCCAACTCGACCGAGACGGCCATCCACCTCGGCTTCCGGCGCGCCGGCTGGCCGGGGCTGGTGGCCGCCGGGGTGTGCTTCATCTTCCCGGCCTTCGTTATCGTTCTGGCCATTGCCATCCTCTACGACCGCTACGGCACGACCCCGGCCGCCGGGGCGCTGCTCTACGGCATCGAGCCGGTGGTCATCGCCGTCATCCTGCAAGCGGTGTGGGGGCTGGGGCGGACGGCCATCCGGCCGTGGCTGCCGGGGCTGGTGGCCGTGGCGGCGTTTGCGCTTTACTTCGCCGGCGTCCACGAGTTGCTGCTGCTGGCCGGCGGCGGGCTGCTGCTGATGCTGGCGCGCAATGGGCGGCGCTTGTGGGGCGATTTGGCAAATCGCGCTACAGGACTGTTGCTACTACCCGGTCTGTGGGGCGATTTGGCAAATCGCCCTACACTGCTTTTACTGCCCGGCGCGTGGGCGGCGCGACTGGCGCAGGAGGCGGCCGTGCCCATCACCCTGACGACGCTCTTCCTCTCCTTCCTCAAGATAGGCTCCGTCCTCTACGGCAGCGGCTACGTGCTGGTGGCCTTCCTGCAATCGGAGTTTGTCGAGCGGCTAGGCTGGATCAGTTCCGGCCAACTGCTCGACGCCGTAGCCATCGGCCAGTTCACCCCCGGCCCCGTCTTCACGACGGCCACATTCATCGGCTATCAGGTGGCCGGCGTGCCCGGCGCGGTGCTGGCCACGGTGGGCATCTTCCTGCCCGGCTTCGTCTTTGTGGCCATCACCAACCCGTTCATCCCGCGCATGAGGCGCTCGCCGTGGCTGAGCGCGCTGCTCGACGGGGTGGTGGCCGCCTCGCTAGGGCTGATGGCCGCGGTGACGGTCGAGTTGGCGCGGCAGTCGATTGTCGACGTGCCCACGGCGCTGCTGCTGCTGGCCGCGGCCGTGCTGCTGATTCGCTTTCGCGTCAATTCGACGTGGTTGATCCTGGGTGGGGCGGCCGTTGGGCTGCTCCTCTCTGCGGTGCATCGCACTTTCTGAAGTGCGTTGCACCTTCTTCTCCCCTGCACCTTCTCCCCTCTCGGTGCATCGCACTTTCCGCAGTGCGTTGCACCTTCTAGAGAGGTTTGCCAAGAAAGTGCGACGCACTCCAGAAAGTGCGACGCACTGGTATATAATAGGAACATGGCCAAACGTCCCGACTTCACCGCCGGCTACTACTACCATCTCTACAACCGCGGCGCTCATAAGGCATCCTTGTTCCGCGAGCACGACAATTACGTCTACGTTCTACACCAGGTGAAGAAGGTCATCGGCGAACAAAACCTGACCGTCATCGCCTACTGTCTCTTGTCCAACCACTACCACATTCTGGTGCGGCAGAATGGCGATGCCGCGGCCGGCCTGCTGGCGCAATACGTCTTTAATGCCTATAGCAAGGCTTACAACACTCGTTACGAACATAGCGGCACGCTGTTTGAAGGCCCTTTTCGCGCGATCAAAGTGGACAGTCAAAACTATCTGCTACACCTGTGCCGCTACATCCACGCCAACCCCGTGCGACATGGCATCGTGACTGAGCTTGAAGAGTGGCCGTACTCGAACTACCTGGAGTGGCTGGGTTTGCGAAATGGGGAATTGCTCGACCGCGATTTCGTCCGCGACTGCTTCGGCACGGCCGAGCAGTATCGGCAATTCGTGCTAGACTACGTAACCAACCGGCGGCTGCCGGAGGGGTTGGTGAGGATGTTAAAGGAGCTGGAGGGTTAACTCCTGGTGCATCGCACTTTCTTGAGTGCGTTGCACCTTCCGCCCCTCCTGGTGCATCGCACTTTCTTGAGTGCGTTGCACCTTCTTCCTCTCCCGGTGCAACGCACTGAGGAAAGTGCGACGCACTCAAGAAAGTGCGACGCACTCAAGAAAGTGCGACGCACTGAGGAAAGTGCGACGCACTCAGGAAAGTGCGATGCACTGGAGTTAAAGATGGACGCAATCAATTGGCTCCTCGACCCCACCGACCCCGGCCCGCGCTATCTGGCTCTGCGCGATGTGGTGCGCTTGCCGGACGGCGACCCGGAGCTAATCGCCGCCCGCGCCGCGGCCCACACCGCCCCGCCCATCGCCACCATCCTCGACGCCATGCACCCCGACGGCTACTGGGACAAGCCCGGCTCCGGCTATGGCCCCAAGTATCGCTCGGCCGTCTGGTCGCTCATTGCCCTGGCGCAGGTGGGCGCGTCGGCCGCCGACGACCCGCGTATCGGCCGCGCCGCCGCCCACCTGCTCGACCACGGCCTGACCCCCGCCGGCCAATTCAGTTGCGCCCCCAGCGGCGCGCCGTCGGGCACAATCGACTGCTTGCAAGGCAACATGTTGGCGGCGCTGCTCGAATTGGGTATCGACGACCCGCGGCTCGACGGGGCGTTCGAGTGGATGGCCCGCACGGTGACGGGCGAGGGCGTCGCCCCGGCCGGCGACCGCAGCACGCCCCGGCGCTACTACGCCTACAAGTCCGGCCCGCTGTTCCGCTGCGGCGTCAACGGCAATCTGCCCTGCGCCTGGGGCGGGGTGAAGGTGATGCTGGCCTTCGGCAAGCTGCCGCCGGTCCGCCGGACGCCGCTCATCGAGGAGGCCATCCGCCAGGGGGTGGAGTTCCTGCTGAGCATCGACCCGGCCACGGGCGAATATCCCCATGCCGATAGCGACAAGCCCAGTGGCAACTGGTGGAAGTTCGGCTTCCCGGTGTTCTACGTGGCCGACATCCTGCAAGTGGTCGAGGCGCTGGCGGCGCTAGGCTCCGGCGACGACCCGCGGCTGGCCAACGCCCTGGCCCTCATACGAAGCAAGGCCGACGCCGACGGCCGCTGGCTGCTGGAGTACCACTACAACGGCAAGATGGTCGACGGCGTGGCTTTCGGTCGCAAGGGCAAGGCGAATAAGTGGGTGACGATTCGGGCGCTAAAGGCACTAGGAAGAACCTCACGCTAAGGATGCAAAGAAGATCTCACGCAAAGAACGCCAAGTCCGGAAGCTTCCGGGCTTGGCGTTCTTTGCGTCTTTGCGTGAGATATTTCTTACGGCAGCGTGCCGTCCACCTGCAACCCATCGACGGCGCGGTTGAGTCCCTGGGCCGGGCGCTGAAGAAGGGCCGCTGAATCGGCCGGCGGCGTCCAGCGCCGGCGAGGTGTAGAGACCCACGCTCCCGGTGCTGTCGATGGTCGCGGTGTTCCAGACGGACACGGCCGCCGCCGGGCCGGGGCGCAGGACGAGCAGCGCCAACAGGGCCAGCAGCAGGGCCAGCGCCGGACGGGCCACTCTGCGCCAGGCGCGGGCGGAAGCGGTGGCGGGTAGAGCGGACGCTCCACCCGGCAGTGAATAGCGACCACGACGCGGCGCTGGGCGGCATCACACTGATTGTCGTCGGCGAGTGACCGCCACGCACCACTCGTGCAGAGATATAAATCCGGGTACAAATACTCCCGCGCCCATTGTAGGGGGCACGCCGCCCGCCTATAATGGCCTCGGAGTGTGACAATGGACAACGACAATAGCTACGAAGTAGAACCGAACGCGGTGACGGCCGAACTGGCCGCCTTCCTGGCCGACAACGCCACGGCCGACGACGTGCAGGCTTTGGCCTTCGACATCGGCATCGACCCGGCCGATCTGGACGGGGCGCTGTCCGGCGAACTGGCCGCGTCGCTGGTCCACGTCATGGCCCAGCGCAACGAGCTTTACCTGTTGGATATGGCCCTGCGCGACACCTGGCCGGTGGCCTATCGCGCGGCCTTCGGCGACACCCTGCGCGACGACGCCACCGCGGGCTGGGCCGACGAAGAGGAGTAGGCCGCCGCCGGCGGTCGGGGAGCCAGACGAATCAGCATGAGCCAGACAACGAAAGAGCGCGTGGTCATCGTCGGCGGCGGCTTCGGCGGCCTCTACACCGCCCAGGCGATGGGCAACGCCCCGGCGGCCGTCACCCTCATCGACCGCCGCAACTTCCACCTCTTCCAGCCCCTGCTCTATCAGGTCGCCACCGGCGGCCTGTCGCCGGAGGACATCGCCTCCCCCCTGCGTGGCGTGCTGAAGCGGCAGAAGAACACCCGCGTGCTGACCGGCCGGGTGACCGACCTTGACCCGGCCCGCGGCGTCGTGCGGCTGGAGGACGGGGCCGAGGTCGGCTACGACACGCTCGTCGTCGCCACCGGGGCCAACCACCACTACTTCGGCCGCGATGACGAGTGGCAGGCGCTGGCCCCCGGCCTGAAGACCATCGAAGACGCCGTCACCATCCGGCGGCGCGTCCTGCTGGCCTTCGAGGCCGCCGAGCGCGAAACCGACCCGCAGCGCCGCCGCGCCCTGCTGACCTTCGTCATCGTCGGCGGCGGGCCAACGGGCGTGGAGCTGGCCGGGGCGCTGGGCGACCTGGCCCGCCACACGTTGCCGGGCGAGTTCCGCGGCTTCGACCCGGCCGAGACGCGCATCATCCTGGTCGAAGGACTGGATCGCCTCCTGACCGCCTTCCCGCCCGACCTGTCGAAAGCGGCGGCCCGCGCCCTGGCCGGGCTGGGCGTCCAGGTGCGCACCGGCGTGCTGGTGACCGACATCGCCGAAGACCACGTTATCGTCAGGGACAAGGCCGGCCAGAGCACGCGCATCCCCACCTACACCGTCCTGTGGGGGGCGGGCGTGCGCGCCTCGTCGCTGGGCGACGTAGTGGCCCAGCGCACCGGGGCGGAGCAGGACCGCGTCGGCCGCCTCATCGTCGGGCCGGCCCTGTCGCTGCCCGGCCACGCCAACATCTTCGTCATCGGCGACCTGGCCCATTACGAACAGGACGGCGCGCCGCTGCCCGGTGTGGCCCAGGTGGCCATGCAGCAGGGGGAGTTTGTGGCCGACGTGTTGCGCCGCCGCCGCTTTGGCAAGGCCCCGCTGCCCTTCCGCTATAAGGACAAGGGCACGCTGGCCGTCATCGGCCGCCACGCCGCCGTGGCCGACATCGGCCGCCTGCACTTCAGCGGCCTGCCGGCCTGGCTCATCTGGGTCTTCGTCCACATCAACTTCCTGATCGAGTTCGACAACAAGCTGAAGGTGATGACCCAGTGGGGCTGGAACTACGTCACCCGCCGGCAAGGAGCGCGGCTCATCACCGGCGAGACGGAGCCGGTATGGCAGCAACTGCCTTTGGCCCCACAGCCGCCCGAATCCCCCCTGTAGCACAGGATAAGAATCCTGTGCCACATTTCCGTTGTGGAACAGGATTCTTATCCTGTTTCCCCCCCGGCCCGCACGGATAAGAACTGTGCTACATTCCCATTCCGGGCGACAATCCTCCCACCATGAACGAGTACCTGGCGCTGCTGCGCCACAACCCCAACTTCCGCTACCTCTGGCTGGGCAGCGTCATCTCGCAACTGGGCGACTGGTTCAACGTCATCGCCGCCGCCGAACTGATCACCCGCCTGACCGATAGCGGCCTGGCCCTCAGCGGCCTCTTCCTGGCCCGCTTCCTGCCTCTGTTCGTGGTCAGCCCCGTCGCCGGCGTGCTGGCCGACCGCTTCAACCGCAAGCATATTCTCATTCTCTCTGACGTATTGCGCGGCGTGACGGTGCTGGGCTTCCTGCTGGTGCGCGAACCCGCCGACGTGCCCCTCTTCTACCTGCTGACTATCGTTCAGTTCGCCCTCAGCGCCCTGTTCACCCCCGCCCGCGGCGCGCTGCTGGCCAACGTCGTCCGGCCGGGCGAGCTGGTGGCCGCCAACGCCCTCGATAGCCTGACCTGGTCCACGATGCTGGCCCTGGGGGCGTTTCTGGGCGGCGTCGTGGCCGCGCTATTCGGGGCGGAGACGGCGTTTGTGGTCGATGGGCTGTCGTTTGGGCTGTCGGCGCTGGTCATTGGGCGGATCGCCCTTGTAGGGCGGGTTGGTAACCCGCCTCTTTCGCCGCGAGCGGAAGAGGCGGGATACCATCCCGCGCTACAAGGGGCAGAAGAGGCCGGATACCACCCCGCGCTACAACAACAGAGCCGCTTCGCCTTTCTCGACGGCTTCCGCTACGTGCTGCGCGAGCCGTTCATCCTGGGCATCGCTCTGGCCAAGGCCGGCGGCTCGCTGACCTGGGGGGCCATCAACGTGCTTGAAATCCAGTACGCCAACGACCTCTTCCCCCTGCCCAACGCCGGGCGTTTCGGCGTGTCCGACCCCGGCACGGCGACGCTGGGCCTCATCTACGTCGTCAGCGGCCTGGGCACGGGGCTGGGGCCGCTGCTGATGCGCCGCTGGCTGGGCGACGCGCCGCGCCGGCTGGTGCTGGGCACGACGCTGGGCTTCATCACCATGACCGTGGGCACGGCGGCGCTGGCCTTCGTCGGCGGGCTGAGCACGCTGCTGCCGGCGACGCTATTGCGCACGGTGGGTACGGGCACGCTGTGGGTCTTCACCGCCGCCCTGCTGCAAACCATTGTGCCCGACCGCTACCGTGGCCGGGTCTTCGCCTTCGAGTTCGCCGCCCTGACCCTGACCCAATCGCTGTCGACGCTGGGCGCGGGCGTGCTGCAAGACCGGGCCGGGCTGGCCGCGCCGGGGGTGATGGCTGTACAGGCGACCATCTCGCTGGTTGTCACCCTCCTATGGCTGCTGTTCCATTTGCGCCACCGGGCCACCCTGCGCGCTGGACGGCTGCCGCTGCGGTCAACCGCCCTGGCCGACTGACTGTTGTGGCACAGGATTCTTATCCTGTGGTCTTCATAGTAGAAAAAGCAAGAACACAGGATAAGAATCCTGTGCCACAGCAGCGCACAGGATAAGAATCCTGTGCTACAGGCCCAACCACATATATAATGAAGCCATGTCACCACTCTACCGCGAAGTCCAGCGTTACCGCGATCTGCCGCCGTTCACCTTGTTAGTCGTCGTCGGGGCGCTGTTCGGCTGGCTGCTGGTGGTGTGGGTGGGGCTGCTGGGCCGGCCGCTGGGGCAGATGACGCTGCCGACGTGGCTGGCGCTGGCCATCGGCCTGCCGCTGGGCGTGCTGCTGCCGCTGGCCTACGGCCGCCTATCCATGACCACCGAGGTCTTCCCCGACCGGCTGGTGGTCAACAACGGCATGAGCGCCCGCGTCACGCTGCGCCACGCCGACGTGGCCGCCGTCACTGTGCGCACCGACGACATCCGCGGCGACTACAACCAGCGCAACATCGGCGAAGTATCCAACACGCGTATCGCCTACGTCGTCGCCGCCAGCCAGGGCGTGCAACTGGAGTTGCGCGACGGCCGTCTCATCCTCATCGGCTCCAACGACCCGGCGGCGCTGGCCGCCGCGCTGTCGGCGGCCCGCGGCGAAGCGGCCCCCGCCGCCGGCCCGCTACCGTCCCCGGCCGCCCCTCTGCCCGGCTCCTAGCGAGGTTGTCATGAAAGCGACGTACCCCGTCCTGTTCCGAGAAGTGCAACGATTCCGCGACGTCTGGTGGATCATGGTGCTGGTATTCGGCGTGGCCGCCACGCAGTGGTGGATCTTCCTGGGGCAGATCGTCGGTGGCGTGCCCGCCGGCAATCGCCCCGCGCCCGACGTGGTTGTGCTGCTCGTCTGGCTGCTGTGCGGCATCGGCTTGCCGGTGTTGTTCCTGCTGCTGGGTCTGGAGGTCGAGGTCAGCCCCAACGCGGTCATCATCCGCTTCACGCCGCTGTTCACGCGGGTCATCGACAAGCGCGAGATTGCCGCCGTGGAGCCGCTGACCTACCGGCCGCTGGGCGAATTCGGCGGCTGGGGCATCCGCGGCTGGGGCGGGCGGGTGGCCTACAACGTGCGCGGCAACCAGGGCGTGGAGTTGACGCTCGCCGACGGCCGCCACGTCCTCATCGGCACCCAGCGCGCCCCCGAACTGGCCGCCGCCATCACCGCTTTCCGCTAGTCCCCTCTCCCCTTGGGAGAGGGTTAGGGAGAGGGTCTTCTTCCCTCCCCGCCCGCAAACACCCTCCCCTAACCGTCCCCTCTCCCTTTGGGAGAGGGCTAGGGAGAGGGCCTTCTTCTCCCCCCGCCCGCAAACATCTCCCCTAACCGTCCCCTCGCCCTCCGGGAGAGGGTTAGGGAGAGGGTCTTCTTCCCTAATCCCTAATCCCTAATCCCTAACCCCTACCTTTGTGGCGTTTTCTCACCTTTTTGTAATGTACACTGTAAGCGTACCTGGCTATGCTGACAAGAAGGCACACGTGTGCCGGCCAAGTTGCCCGTTTACAGCAGTCGCCAGTCTCCGCCAACTATATGACCATTGTCACAGCCGTCGGGTGTCATTTGTCACTAGGACTAGGGCGGAGCAATAGGTATTATATATTCCTAAGACGAGGGACCTAACCAGAGCTTGTCCATGCAAATTCAGGGGCGCATGGATAGGAGGTAGCGGTATCGAGTCGTGTTGCCAGTCGTAGTGAGTTTAAGCCGGTCGAGCGATAGCCAGTCGCGCCGGCGGTTCGTGCCTTCTGACGAATCCTAATCCAAACCCGGTAAGCCACACGCCCTAACCCGGGCGCTACGTGGCGTTCTTATCATTTGCCCAGTCGCTTTCATAGGCCCAACGGGCGGTTGGCCCGCGGGTGGCCGCGGCATTGGCGCGCGGCCGAACGGTTTCCCTAATAGGGGAGGAATTACAGATCATGAGTACTCGCTTTCGCTCCCTCAGCCGCTTCGCCATCCTGGCGGCGCTGCTGCTGGCGTTGGTCCTGCCGCAGATCGCCGCGGCGGCCAACACCACTGTGACCCCGGCCACTCCCGACGGCTGGGGCCCCACCGATGTACGCACGAACGCCACCGTCGGCATCACCGCCGACAACGCGCGCGACGGCCTCGGCTCGCTCAAGTTCACGACCAACACCGTGACCAACGGCCAGGACAAGGCCGACTTCACCAAGACGTGGGTAACGCCGCCCGTGCCAACACGGACGCTGGCCAACCTGACGGGCGTGTCGTACGACTTCTATCGCGCCGCGTCCAGCACCACCGCCGCCCACTTCGCCCCCGTCCTGCGCCTGCTGTTCCTCAATGACAACAGCACGCCGGGCGACACGACCGATGACCACGTTGGTATGTTGGTCTGGGAGCAGACCTACAACGGCATGAACCCCGTGCCGACCAACGCCTGGCAGGCGGAAAACCTGTTCACCGACTTCTTCTGGATGCGCTACGTCAGCGGCCCCAACAACGTGGACGGCTGCGAGCGGACAATCCAGAACTTCAGCGTCACGCTCAACGACTGGAAGACCACTGTTCAGACCGGCCAGCCCGGCGACTGCGTGGCCCCCGACCTCAGCGCGGGCACGACCTACATCTATGGCGTCAACACCGGCGTCGGCTCCGGCTGGGGCGCGACGTTCACGGGCTACGTCGATAACGTCGTCGTGGCCTTTGGCGCGGACGTGGTCTCGGCCAACTTCGAGCCGAACCCGGCCTGCACGACGACCTGCTACGCCGACACCGTCAACGGTAACGACGCCAACGGCGGCGCCAGCGCCGCTGACGCCAAGAAGACCATTCAGGCGGCGATCAATCAGGTCACAGCCGGCGGTACCGTTATCGTCGCGCCCGGAACCTACGCTGAAAACGTGATCGTCAACAAGAAGATCACCCTCGACGGCGCGGGCAGCGGCAGCAACCCGGCGGTGGACACGCTCATCGACCCGGTAACGGGCCGCGGTATAAGCATCACTGCTTCCGGCGCGTCGGCCGCCGATCGGCTGGTTATCAAAGACCTGCGCGTCACCGGCGCGCCCGATGACGGCATCACTCTGGATAGCCCGAACGGTGGCAGCTACCTGACTCTGGACAACGTGGCCTCCGTCGGCCAGACCGGCGCCAACAGCGACGGTATTGAGATCAAAAACCTGAATCTCGTGACCGACGTGGAGATCATCAACGCCAACCTGTCCGGCAACGGCCTGAGCGGCTTCCGGATGGGCACGTCGACGAGGCTGGACGGGTTTACCGTTGAGAACACCACCTTCGACGGCAATCAATATGGCGTCAATGTCTTCGCCACCAACCCCGCCCCGACGTTCGATCACATCACCTTCACCGATGTGACGTTCAGCAACAACACCGCCAAGGGTATTTACACCGAGCGGTTGAACAACGCTACGTTCACCGGTCTGACCGTGACCGGCAACGGCAGCACGGCGGGCAACTTCCTGGCCGGCATCGACATCAACCTGAAGTACGCCAACTTCACCAACATTACCATCGAGGACTCGGCCTTCAGCAACAACGGGCTGGGCGACAACGCTAACTCGGGCGTTGACCTGACGATCAAGGTGCGCAACGATGGCAGCTACGCATCGTCCCCGGCGACCTTGACCCATCTGGACGTGAACCACGTCGTCTTCGGCGGCACAACCGACGTCGCCATGAGCGTCGGCAACAACCTGGACGAGGCGACGACGACTATCGAACGCAATGCCTTTGGCGGCACGAACACGGCCGGCCTCGTCGTCTTCGGCACGCCAGTCGCGACGGCTATCAACGCCGAATGCAACTGGTGGAAGGACGCCACTGGCCCATCGGGCGCTGGCCCCGGCAGCGGCAACGCGGTTTCTCCCAATGCCGACTACACCCCCTGGCTCTTCACCAATAACCTCGACGGCACCTGCCTGGCCGGCGGCACAATCACCGTCGTCAAGCAGACTACGCCCGACGGCGATACGACTGACTTCGAGTTCGACCCCAGTTGGGGCGCGAACTTCACCCTGAGCGACGGCGAGAGCCTCACGTCGGCCCCGCTGCCCCCGGCCACCTACTCCGTGGCCGAGGTCAACCTGGTCGCGCCGTGGGTGCTGGAAGACGCCGAATGCACCAACGGCAACACGACGGCCGACCCGACCGCCATTCCCCTGGTCGCCGGCGAAGCGTGGACGTGCACCTTCGAGAACAAGACGCCCACGCTGTGCACCACCGTCTGCTACGCTGACGCCACGGGCGGCAGCGACACCCTCAACGGCGGCACCGGCCCGGCCGACGCCTTCAAAACCATCCAAAAGGCCATCGACACCGTGCAGCCCGGCGGCGAAATCCGCGTCCTGCCCGGAACCTATGACCAGGACGAGAAGAACGGCGTTGACCCGACCACCGGCGGCGCGGGGGCCAATAACTTCAACACCTTCGTCAACAAGGCCAACATTACCATCCAGGGCGTTACCGACGGCGACGTGGACATCACCACCGCCGCCGGCGCGCAAGCGTCGATCATGCCCAAGCGCGCCGTGCCGACCTTTGGCGTCAGCACGATGTTCATCCAGGCCGACGGCGTGACCATTCAGGGCGTCAAGTTCTTCGCCAAGAACGGCGCGATCCAGGCGGCCAAGACGGTCGAAGTCATCGGTGACGACGTCACCTTCGACGGCGTGGCCTTCGACACGACCGGCATCGCCAGCGGCATCTACATCAACGACTTCTCCTACGATGCCACCAACGACATCTCCACGGTGCAGGACTACACCTTCACGGATAACCTGTTCATCAGCACCGGCCAGACCGGTACGGGTATCTACGTCGCTGACGGCACGGGCTGGCCCGACAACGCCGGCACGCGCACCATCAGCGGCAACACGTTCGACAATCTGGACGATGCCATCATCTTCGCCGGGCCGGGTTCGGCCGGCTGGTTGCTCCACCCTGTCGGCACGGCCGACATCACCGGCAACACCTTCAGCCAGATCAAGCGCCGCCACGTGATGGCTTTCGGCGCTTATCCGGTCAGCACCCCGGCCGTGCTGGGCTACGCCGACCCCGACTGGTGTGGCATCATCGCCAACAACACCTTCGACAAAGGCAGCTTCCTCTTCGAGGGCACGACCAACTGCCCCACCGGCGAGCCGCGTCTTTGGGACTCCGGTACGTTCTACAACGTCGCCGGCATCTATAGCGCCATCCAGCAGTATGGCGTCGGCAAGGCTTTGTCCGGCGACCTGCTCGAAGTCATGCCCGGCATCTACCCGGAGAACGTCACCGTTAGCGTGCCGATGACCATTCGCGGCGCGGGCCAGACTGACAACGCCAACGGCACGGTCATCGACGGTACGTCGCTCACCGGCTATGGCATCTACATCAACAGCGGCATCACCCAAGTCACCATTCAAGACCTGCGCATCGAGGACTTCGCCGCCAACCCCAGCTCCGGCATTTGGGCCAACGGCCAGAATGACGACTTCACTGTCCAGAATGTGACCGTCGATAACAACGGCGTCGCCGGCAACTCCGGCGGCGGCGTCTACATGAATGGCCCGGTCGATGACGTCCTGATCGACAATGTGACGGCCACGGGCAACCGCACCCGCGGCATCGTCATCTGGAACGGCTTCAAGACCGACATCACCATCACCAACAACACCGTGACCGGCAACAACTGCTGCGGCATCGAGCTGCAAGACGGCACGGCCAGCGGCGTGACGGTGACGGGCAACACCGTGAGCGGCAACGCCGACAGCGGCATGGCCTTCACCGGCCTGACCAGCGGCGCGGGGCCGAATCTCATCGCCAACAACACCCTGACCAACAACGGCCGCTTCGGCATCGAGATCAAGCTGCCCAACGGCACAGGCCTGCCCACCGGCGACGGCAGCATCGTCGTCGAGGACAACGATGTGTCCATGAGCGCGCCGCTGGCCGACGCGTCGGGGCGTGACGGGGCCGGCATCGGCGTCATTCGCCGCGGCTGGGTGGCCGGCAACAACAACGTCGACATCCCCACCGGCGTCATCGTCCGCGACAACACCGTCAGCGGCTACCAGCAGACCAGCACCAGCGAAGGCTTCGGCATCGTTGTCGAGGGTCTGAACATGACCGTGACGGGCAACACGCTGACCAACAACGAGGTCGGCGCGCAGGTGCAGGGCGGCCATCTGCCCTACACGCCCAACACCAACGTCGACGGCAACCAGGCCAACCTGGCCGACCAGTTCTTCGGCCGCGGCAACTCGCCCGTCGGCTGCGCCCTGATCACCGGCAACACCTTCACCAGCAACAGCGCCGACGCCCGCAAGGTCGGCACCGGCGGCTGGGTCGTGGCCAAGAACGTCGATACTGGTGAGGAGTTCTGCTCCATCCAGGCCGCCATCGACGACAGCGACACGCTCAACGGCCACACCATCGAGGTCTACGCCGGTGTCCACACCGAGAACGTCATCGTCAACAAGTCGCTGACGCTCAAGGGCGCCAACGCCGGCATCAGCCCCAACGACCCCGGCGACCCGCTGCTGCCCAACCCGGCGCGCGTGGCCGAGACGGAAATGGCCGTCACCGGCGGCGGCAGCGCCTTCCTGGTGCGGACCGCCAACGTGACCATCGACGGCTTCAAGTTCACCGACTCGGCCGTGGCCCAGGCCAACGTCCAAACGCCAATCATCGGCGCAGGCGTCAACTTTGGCGGCGACGCGCCTGGTGTGAAGATCGTCAACAACCTCTTCCACCAGACCAACCGCATGGTGGTCTACTTCCTTGGCCCGTCGCTGATGCAGGGCGGCACGGTGGACGATAACCGCGTGCAGGACCCCGACCGGCCCGACACCGGTTGCGTCGGCTCGCCCACCCCGCCCAGCAACTGCGGCCACCAGTTGTTCAACCTGTGGAACACCAACAACGTGTCCTTCCAGGACAACGTGACCATCGCCGCGCCGGCCAGTGGCGACCGTATTCGCACGCTCAACGTCAACAACTCGACCAACGTCACGATAGCCGGCAACACGGTGCGCTACACCTGCACCTACACCTGCTTCACCGTTGCCGCGGGGACGGCTAACAACGTCACCGTCACCAACAACGACCTGGTGACCGACGTGGGCAACGTGATCCAAATCTTCTCCACGTGGACGACGGGCAACATCAACGTCAACCACAACACCCTGACCACGGGCAACGACTTCCCGATCGTCGTCGATAACGTGACGGCCGATCTGGACAACGTCCACATCAACCGCAACGCCGTCACCGGCGCGGGCAACGCCCGCAACGGCAACGACAGCCTGACCGTTCCGGGCGCGGAGACGCTCGACGTGTCGTGCAACTGGTGGGGCAGCGCCGCTGAGCCGACGAACTTCTTCGGCCCCAACGACCACACCCCCTGGCTCTTCAGCAGCGACCTCGACGGCACATGCGCCCTGCCGGGGACGATCACGGTGGTCAAGGAGACCAACCCGGCCGGCGACCCGTCCGACTTCGAGTTCGACCCCAGCTGGGGCGCGAACTTCACCCTGAGCGACGGCGAGAGCGCCACCTCGGCCGCCCTGGCCCCGGGCAACTACTCCGTGGCCGAAGTCGGCCCGGCCTCGCCCTGGACGCTGCAGAGCGCCACGTGCACCAACGGCAACGCGACGGCCGACCCCTCGGCCATCCCGCTGGCCGCCGGCGAATCGTGGACGTGCACCTTCGTCAACGTCCGGCCGCTGTGCACCGACCCCTGCTACGCCGACGCCGTCAACGGCAGCGACGTGGCCAACGGCGGCACCACTCCGGCCGACGCCTTCCAGACCATCCAGAAGGCCATCGACACCGTGGATGTCGGCGGCACGGTGCGCGTGCTGCCCGGCAACTACAGCGAGACGGCCTCCAACCGCTTCGTGTTGGGCACCAACGGCCCGCACGTCTTCGGCCTGTTCATCGCCAAGGACGGCGTCACCGTCCAGGGCGTGACCACCGCCAACGCCAACATCACTGACCCGGCGGCCACGCAAGCCCGCGTCGATACCAACTCCACGGCCAACTTCGGCCCGTCCGGCATCTTCGTCGAGGGCGACGGCGTGACCATCGCCGGCCTGGAGATCGGCACCAACACCGGCGGCCAGAACAAGACGATCGAGATCATCGGCGACGCCTTCACCCTGAAGGACAGCAAAGTCAATGACCCGGCCGGCTCGGTCTACTTCAACGACTGGCAGTTCGATGTGTCGGGCAATACGTCCCACATCCAGAGCTACACCATTGACAACAACATCTTTGCCAGTGGTATCAGCGTTGACCTGACCAGCGGCGCGGGCCTGTCCGGCCCGGTGAACGGCCGCCAGATCACCGACAACAAGTTCACGATGTCGGCCGGCGAGACCTGGCCGTCGATCAGCTTCAACGGCTCCGGCACCGGCGTGGAGTGGTTCGTGCAGTCGGTCGGTGGTGCCATCATCACCGGCAACGACTTCACCAACACCGACTACGGCGCGGTGCAGTGGATTCGCGCCCGCGGCGACTACGACAACACGCAGTTCAACTGGGCGTCGTACTGGAACGACAACACCTACGACAACGCCGCCGTCTTCGGCGCGAACCTGTTGACCGACCTGGGTGAATATAGCTACACGAGCGGTTCCTACGTGTTCAACCACGTCCGCCGCATCGGGGCGACCATTCAGCAGGAAGTCGACCACGCCGCCGCCGGCGACACGGTGCTGGTCAACGAAGGCACCTACGTCGAGCAGGTCACCGTCAACAAAGACCTGACCCTGACCGGCGAAGACGGCCGCGACGTGACCATCGTCAAGGCCCCGGCCACCATCCCCGTCGCCAGCGACCCCAACTCCGGTATCGTCAAGATCACCGGCGCGGGCGTGGGCGTGGAGATGTCCGGCTTCACCGTCAGCGGCCCCGGCCCGACGGGCTGCGGCAGCATCGGCTACGGCATCGCCGTCCGCGACGCGGCCTACGCCAACATCCACGACAACAAGATCGTCGACGTGCGCGACACCGGCAACAGCGGCTGCCAGAACGGCAACGCCATCGTCGTCGGCCGCATGGCCTGGAGCACCACCGGCACGGCCGACATCACCAACAACATCATCTCGACCTACCAGAAGACGGGCATCCTCGTCGACAACACGGGGTCGAGCGCCAACATCACCGGCAACACCATCAGCGGCGACGGCCCCATTGCCTACATCGCCGAGAACGGTATCCAGATCAGCCGCGGGGCCACGGCCGAGATCGATGGCAACACGATCAGCGGCCACTCCTATACCCCGGCAACGGCGACTTCGGCCGCCATGCTGATCTGGAACACGGGCGCCGTCAACACCGATGGCAACACCGTCAGCGAGAACCAGATGGGCATCTGGGTGCTGGACACCTCCGGCACGCACCAGAAAAACACCATCACGGCGACGGCCGCCGGAACCGGCACGCCCGGCTTCTGGGGTATGGTCGTCGACGCGCCGCCGCCCGGCCTGACGCCCTCGCCGGTTGACGGCGAAGCGACCGGCCCCGGCGCGGCCGCGCCCAACGTCCCGGTGGCTGTCCAGACCGTCGTGGTGACCGGTAACACCTTCACCAGCGACAACTCGGGCACCGGCGTTGGCCTGGCCACCTATGCCGCCTATGGCGCGATGGACATCCACCTGACCGCCACCAAGAACCTCATCCACAACTGGGCCGTTGGCGTGGAAGTGTATGAGTGCACCGGCGGCGGTTGCGCCACCTCGACCTTCACCAACCTGGACATCAACCGCAACAGCATCGTCGGCAACACCGCCGGCATGTCCGCCGACACGGTCGACCCGGCCGAGACGGACGGCACGTGCAACTGGTGGGGCAACGCCAGCGGCCCGTCGGGCACTGGCCCCGGCACTGGCGACAGCGTCAGCACCGAAGTCGACTTCAGCCCCTGGCTCTACAGCGCCGACCTCGACGGCCCGTGCTTCACCGGCGGGACGATCACCGTCGCCAAGCAGACCACGCCCGCCGGCGACCCGGCCGACTTCGAGTTCGACCCCAGTTGGGGCGCGAACTTCACGCTGAGTGATGGCGAAAGCGTCACCTCGGCGCTGTTGCCGGCCGGCCCCTACTCCGTGGCCGAGGTCAACCTGGCCTCGCCCTGGGTGCAGCTAAGCGCCACCTGTGACAACACGGCGACCCCGGCGGTCGAGACGGTTGACCCGTCGAACATCGCCCTGGCCGACGGCGACACGTGGCAGTGCACCTTCGCCAACAAGTACCGGCCGCTGTGCACCGCCATCTGCTACGCCGACATCGTCAACGGTAGCGACACGGCCAACGGCGGCACCAGCCCGACGGACGCCTTCAAGACGATCCAGCGGGCCATCGACGTGGTGGATGTCGGCGGCGAAGTGCGCGTGCTGCCCGGCACCTATCCCGAAAGCCCCACCGTCCACAAGTCGCTGACGATGGTCGGCGTGAACGGCCGCGATGTGACCTTCATCGCCTTGCAGACGGGCACGAACTACAGCCACTCGCTGCTGATCAGTGGCGCGGACGTGACGATGGACGGCTTCACCGTCGTCGGCATCGACGCCGCCTGCCCGACGTTGGCGGCGACTAACATCTATCTGACCAGCGCTCCCGATAACGTGGTCATCAAGAACAACCGCATCCAGGTCGGCGCGATCGGCGCGTGCAGCACCGGCGACGACGGCTTCGGCCTGATCACCGAGTACACCGCCAGCCCCGACGTGGCCACGTTGACGGTCGAGAATAACATCTTCGAACCGCTGACGGCCGCCGGCGGCCAGCGAGCGTTCTACATCAACCCCAGTGTTGTCAATTTCGTCTTCCGCGGCAATGCGATCAACGGGCTGTTCAGCGGCACGGCGATCACCCAGGCCCAGGAAAACCTGATCGAGAACAACACCATCACCGGCACGGGCGCTTCGGGCGGCCTCGGCGTCTGGGGCGAACCCGACCCGACCGTCTGGGGCCACGCGACGATTCAGGGCAACACCATCACCGGCACAGCCAACGCCATCACCCTCTATGAGGCGCAGCAAGTGACGGTGACGAAGAACATCCTGAACGCCAACGGCCGCGGCGTGCGCGTCCTGACGGTGACGCCGTTGCCCTTCGACAAGGCGACGATCCACATCAACCGCAACGCCATCACCAACAACACGACCGAAGGCATCACCAACCTGTTGTCCGAGGCCGGCGACATCGACGGCACGTGCAACTGGTGGAACAGCGCCAGCGGCCCCGGCCTGGTTGGCCCCGGCAGCGGCGACAAGGTTAGCGCCAAGGTCGACTACACCCCCTGGCTGTTCAGCAGCGACCTCGACGGCCCGTGCTTCACCGGCGGTACGATCACCATCGACAAGGTGGCGACCGGGGCCGGGACGCTGGAGTTCGAGTTCGACGTAAGCTGGAGCGCCACCAACATCATGCTGACCGACGGCGGCACGCCCTACGTGACCGCGCCGCTGCCGGCCGGTCAGTACACCATCGACGAAGTCAACGTTCCCGCCGGCTGGGCGCTGGACAGTGTGTCCTGTGTCAATATGTCGGCCGCGCCGCTGACCAACGTACCCATCGAACACGACGCGACCATCACCGTGGCCGACGGCGACGCCTGGGTCTGCACCTTCACCAACAAGGTGCTGGGCACGATCCAGATCGACAAGGTGGCCGCCGGCGGCGGCGCGACCGCGTTCGAGTTCAACGTCAGTTGGAGCAACGACAACGTCACCCTGACCGACGCGCAGACGATGACCCCCGTGGCTCTGGCCGCCGGCTCGTACAACATCGAGGAAGTCAACCAGCCCAGCGGCTGGACGCTGGCCGGCGCCACGTGTGACAACACCGTGACGACGCCGGTCGAGACGGCCGACCCGTCGGCCATCACCCTGGCCAACGGCGACGCCTGGGTCTGCACCTTCACCAACTCCCTGTTGGGCACGGTGCAGGTCACCAAGGTGGCTGCCGGCGGCGGCGTGACCGAGTTCGAGTTCGACGTGAGTTGGAGCGTCCCGAACGTCAAGCTGACCGATGGCCAGTCGACGACGCCCGTGACTCTGCCCGCCGGCACGGCTTCGGTCAGCGAAGTCAACCTGCCCGCCGGCTGGTCGCTGGACAACGCGACCTGCCTCAACGGTCAGGAGACGGCCCCCGCCTCGGCCATCCCGGTCGAGAACGGCGACGCCTGGGTCTGCACCTTCACCAACGTGAAGCTGGGCACGATCCAGATCAACAAGGCGGCCGCCGGCGGCGGCGCGACGGCGTTCGAGTTCAACGTCAGTTGGAGCAACGACAACGTCACCCTGACCGACGGGCAAACGATGACCCCGTGGCTCTGGCTGCCGGCCAGTACACCATCGAAGAGGTCAACGTGCCCGCCGGCTGGACGCCTGCCGGCGCCACGTGTGACAACACCGTGACGACGCCGGTCGAGACAGTCAACCCGTCGAGCATCACCGTGGCCAACGGCGACGCCTGGGTCTGCACCTTCACCAACGTGAAGCAGGGCACGATCCAGATCACCAAGGTGGCCCCCGGCGCGGGCGCGACCGTGTTCACGTTCGACGTGAGCTGGAGCGGCGACCACGTCATGCTGACCGACGGCCAATCGACGACCCCTGTCGCCCTGGCCGCCGGCAACTACAACATCAGCGAGATCAACGTGCCCCCCGGTTGGACGCAGAGCAACGCTACCTGCGTCAACGGCGCGGCCACGGCGCAGCCCTCGGCCATTACCGTGGCCAACGGCGACGTCTGGGTCTGCACCTTCACCAACGCCCAGCAGGGCACGGTTCAGATCGTCAAGGTGGCCAACGGCGGCGGCGCGACCGAGTTCGAGTTCGACGTGAGCTGGAGCGGCACGAACGTCAAGCTGACCCACGGTCAGTCCTCGACGCCGGTCGTCCTGGCCGCCGGCACGGCTTCGGTCAGCGAAGTCAACCTGCCCGCCGGCTGGGTGCTGGCCGGCTCGACCTGCGTCAACGGCGCGGAGACGGCCCCCGCCTCGGCCATCCCGGTCGAGAACGGCGACATCTGGGTCTGCACCTTCACCAACGTGAAGCAGGGCACGGTCCAGATCACCAAGTCGGCCCCCGGCGGCGGCGCGACCGAGTTCGAGTTCGACGTAAGCTGGAGCGGCACGAACGTCAAGCTGGCCCACGGCCAGTCGACGACGCCCGTCTCGCTGGCTGCCGGCCCCGCCTCGGTCGCCGAAGTCAACCTGCCGCTGTACTGGATGCTGAGCAGCTCGACCTGCGTCAACGGCGCGGAGACAGCGCCCGCCTCGGCCATCCCGGTCGAGAACGGCGACACCTGGGTCTGCACCTTCAACAACGTCTACGCCCCCAGCAGCACCTGTGCTGTCGGCGCGGCGACCACCCAGTGGACTGACCTGCTGGGCATCGGCATGGGCAGCTCCACGAAGCACAAGGCCTCGGCCAAGATCGTCATTCCCAACTACACCAACCTGGTCGATCTCTACGGCCAACTGGTAGCCAAGAACAGCGGTCTGGCCAAGTACGTGCGCTTCATCCAGCCGGGCAAGAACAACTACGTCGAGGTCAACACCATCACCGCGCCGGCCGAAATGGCGGGCGGCAACTTCTGGTATGGCGCTGACCTGCCCGTCTCGGCGGCGACGAAGAGCGTGACCGGCAAGTGGTGGCTGCAGAAGAGCGGCACGAAGGGCCACATCCCGCGGGCCTTCGTCCTCTACCCGACCTACAACGACCCGGCCCACACCTACGTCAACGTCTGGGACACCTTCACCCCCGCTGAGGGCGAGGTGGACTGGAACGTGGCCACCGGTTGGACGCCGCGTCGCACCATCGAGGTGCCCATCACCGCGCCGCTCGGCCCGGAGACGTTCCACATCGAGTTGGCTCTGGCCGACAACGACAAGGACGCCCGGCCGGTGTGGGTGACGGTGACGGCCGGCGGCGTCACGCAGACCGTGAAGCCGACCAACCCGGACAAGGGCGATCAGCTCAACCTGCTCGTCTTCGACCTGGCCAACGTGCCCGCGGGTACCAACAAGATCGTTATCGAAGTCTACTCGCCGTCCGTCGCCATCGACGGCATCCAGGGCGACTCGGCCTCGCTGGTCGGCATGACTGCCAACTACCAGTGCTCGCCGCTGACCCCGGCCCCGTAACCATCTAGATGCCGGTGAATCGCGTGCTCTGAGCCGCGGTTCACCGGCGCTACTCAGTGCGTAAGACCTGTCAGGTTCGCCAGAACCTGACAGGTCTTACGCACTTTAGCACAATTCTTCTCTTGAATAGGGAAAAAGGGCGAAAAGACGTAACCGAATGGACTAGACAGCTTAAGTAATAAGTGCTAAAAACAGCTATGGCCTGTGTTTCTGCTCATCCCAACGGCCCGACCGCAGCCGTCGCGCCAGGTATTGTGCCTGGCTGTGCCGGCCCGCGGCAGCGCCACAGCAGCGCCACAGCAGCGCCACATTCCACAATCAGAGGAGGATAGAGACAGAGAAAGTATTACCCAATCAACCCCAATTCGAGCCGTTGTGTCGGCACCAGGGAAGCCGTCGATGCTGTATTGCTTAGGGGGATTAGGTTAGCTGTGTGAATCCTGCATTACTCGATTAAGAGAGTTTGAGGACAACAATGAGAAAGCTTGCTTTGCTTGTGATGCTGTTTCTGATCGTAGTGCTGGCTGTGCCGACCTTTGCCGCGCAGAATGGCGGCCCCGGCCTGTCCAAGCACGACCGCGACCTGTTGGCCGCTGCCCAGGCGCAGAACCAAAGTACGACCACCCTCTTGTTGGTGGCCAAGCCCGGGCGGGCCGTCGCCCTGGCCACGGCTGTGGCCGGCAAGGGCGCTACAATTCGCTATCAGGACAACCAACTGGGCTACATCCGCGTCATCGCCCCCGTCGCCCAGGCGGAATCCATCTCCAAGCTGCCCGATCTCCAGGCGCTGGAGGTTAACGAGCTTGTGCCGTTGCCCGATCCCGAACCGCAAGGGGTAGTGGGCATCATTCCCCAGACCGTGCCTTCGGCCGCTACGCCCAAGGACAACCCGTACATGCCCATTGAGGACATCGGCGGGGCGTCCTTCATGGCCGCGCACCCGACGTGGGACGGCCGCGACGTGCGCATCGGCATCGTCGACTCCGGCGTCACGCTGGACAACCCCAGCCTGCAAACGACCAGCACCGGCCTGCGCAAGATCATCGAATGGGTGACCTACACCGATCCGTTGACCGATGGCGACCCGACGTGGATCAACATGGCCCCGCAGGTGCAAGGCCCGACATTCACCTACAACGCCGTCACCTATACCGCGCCCGGCAACACGAAGTACCGCATCGGCCTGTTCAATGAGCGCGTCGCCACCCTGGGCGGCGAGGTCGGCAGCGACGTCAACCGCGACGGCAACCCGACCGGCAGCAACGGCATCTTCCCCGTGCTGTGGGACGTCAGCAAGGATGAGGTCTGGGTCGACACGAACCAGAACAACAACTTCGCCGACGATATGACGATGAAGCCGTATGGCGTTCGCTATGACGTCAACTACTTCGGCACCGACAACCCGGCCACGGCCGTCGCCGAGCGGATGCCTTTCGTTGTCCAGGTCAACAAGAAGGATCTGTACGTCAACATCGGCATCGTCTCCGGCGCCCACGGCTCGCACGTGGCCGGCATCGCCGCCGGTAACGAGCTGTTCGGCGGCGACATGAGCGGCATGGCCCCCGGCGCTCACATCGTCTCCGTGCGCGCCTGTCTGTTCACGGCCGGCTGCACCAACGCCGCCCTGATCGAGGGCATGATCTTCGCCGTCAAGTCGAAGGGCGTGGACGTGGTCAACATGTCCATCGGCGGTCTGCCGTCGCTCAACGACGGCAACACGGCCCGCGCCATCCTCTACAGCCGTCTGATCGACGACTACGACGTGCAGATCTTCATCTCGGCCGGCAACAGCGGCCCGGGCATGAACACCATCGGCGACCCGTCGGTGGCGACCAAGGTCATGAGCGTCGGCGCCTACATCAGCGACGACACCTACCTGGCCGACTACGGCGCGCAACTGTACGAAGCCGACAACCTGCACTACTTCTCTTCGCGCGGCCCGCGTGAAGACGGTGGCTTCAAGCCCCAGGTCGTGGCCTCCGGCGCGGCCATTTCCACCATTCCCATGTGGCAGGCGCAGGGCTGTCTGGCCCAGGTCTGCCCCGTCGGCTACGCGCTGTTCAACGGCACGTCGATGGCTTCGCCCCAGGCGGCCGGCGGCGCGGCGCTGCTGATCAGCGCCGCCCAGCAGGCCAAGGTGCAGCACCTGCCGGCGCAGATTCGCCAGGCCATGAACTCCACGGCCGACTATCTGACCGGCCGCTACCAGGCCTATGAGCAGGGCAACGGCCTGCTCAACATCCCCGATGCCTGGTTGCTGCTGAGCGCCGGCAAGATGCCCACCGTCGATATCTCGTCGTCGGTGCCGGTCAACACCGTCCTGAGTGGCTTCCTGGCCACCCCGGGCGTCGGTGTCGGCATCAACGACCGCGAAGGCGTGGAGGCCGGGGACAACTACACCCGCACCTACACCTTCCTGCGCACCAGCGGCCCGGCGGGGGCCAAGGACCTACAACGTGGTTTGGGTCGATAACGACGGCACGTTCAGTTCCGCAGGCTCCATCGTTCTGCAACGCGGCAAGCCGGCGACCCTGGATGTCGACATCAACCCGACTACCAGCGGCGTCCACTCGGCCATCCTCAACCTGGACGATCCGGGCTACTACGGCATCGAGTACCAGACGATGAACGTCGTTGTCGCCGCTGATCAGTTTACGGCCGGCAACAACTACAGCGTCGTCAAGTCCGGCAGCCTCGGCCCGGGCCAGTACAAGACCTACTTCTTCAACGTTCCGGCCGGCACGCCCGCCCTGAAGGTGGACATGACCGGCGGCGGCGCGGCGGTCGGCGCCGGAGCCATCCGCTTCCTGCGTTGGCACCCGTATGGTGTCGGCATCGACAACAACGGCGTCAGCAACTGCTATAACGGCGCGGCCGGCGGCTGCAGCACCGGCAGCGCCACCAGCCGCACGGTCACGAGCCCGTTCGCCGGCGTCTGGGAAGTGACGGTTGACGCGCGGCGCAACTCCGACGCGGTCAGCGCGCCGTTCACCCTGACGGTCAGCATCCTGGGCGCGACGGTTGCGCCGAACCCGGCGACGGTTGCCGCGGCGACCATCGGCGTGCCGGTGAACGTCCCCGTCACCGTGACCAACATCTACGGCGCGTTCACCGGCCGGGCGGTCGGCACGACGCTGGGCAGCGCCAGCATCGCCACGCCCTCCATCGCCCACGGCGCGTCGCAGATCTACAACGTGACGGTTGCCGCGGGCTCGACCTCGCTGCGCGCGACCATCGGCAGCCCGTCGGACCCGGCGGCCGACCTCGACCTGTTCCTCTACAACTGCACCGGCGCCTCGTGCGTGTTGGCCGGCCAGAGCGCTGACGGCGACTCGGAAGAGTCGGTAACTGTGGCCAACCCGGCCGCCGGCGCGTGGCAGGTGCAGATCGATGGCTACAGCGTTCCGGCGGGCACGACGACGTATAACTACATCGACGTGTTCACCAACGCCGCCTTCGGCACCATCGCCGTGACCGACGCCAACGCCGTGCGTGCCGCCGGCTCGTCCTGGAACCCGCCCGTGGCGGTGACGGCCCTCACCGCCCCGGCCGCCGGCCGTGTTCTGTTCGGCACGATCGACGTGCGCACCGACACGAACCTGCTCATCGGCCAGGGTCAGGTGATCGTCCAGAGCGTCACCCCGTAATCCGATCCCCTCCCGGCCGGCCCGCCAGCGGTGGTCCGGCCCGGAGGTGTTAACGACTAAAGGCCCGCGGGGTAACACCCGCGGCCTTTTTGCGTTTAGCCGTTGCCCTGACCAGCGGCGCACTTTGATCTATAATAGAGAGTGCCCTGACCGTCCATCAGGCAAGGTGATCGCTGTGCAATCGCTGCTATCGGTCTTGCTGGTCATCCTGATCATCCTGCTGCTACTAATTATCTTCCTGCCGGCCTGGCTGGAGCGCCGTTCGCGCGCCAACGGCCGCGACCGCGAGACGCTGGGCGACGAACTCCAGAGCCGCCTGCGCGCAACGCGGGCGCTGGAGCGGATGCTCATCCCCTACGCCCGCGGCCGCTCGGCCCACTTCGTCAGTGGCACGGCCGTCGCCCGCGAGCGGCTGGCCGTCCTGCCGCCGCAACTGACCGCGGCCCAGGCCACGCTCGACGCCCTGCGTTGCCCCACCGTCTACGACTACCTGCTGCCCGTGAAGCACTTTGCTCTCGTTCCGCGCGACATCGGCGCTATTCTGACCGACATGCACCGCATCGCCCGGCTGCGCGGCCAACTGCGGCGCATCGCTCAGGACACGGCCGCCGCCGATGCTGCCCTGGCCGAACTGACCGCCCTGCCCGACGCGCTGGCCGGCGAGCGCCACGCCGTTGCCGCCCAACTGGACGAGGTCGAGGCGATACTGCGGGCCGAGCGCGCGGCGGGCATCGAGCAACTCGACGATCTGAGCGGCGAACTGAACCGGCTGAACGCCCTGCTGGCCCGCCAACAGGCCGCGGCCGACGGCCCGCCGGCGGCGTTGGACGAAGGCGCGGCGGCGCTGGAAGAGGCCACGACCGGCGCGGCGGTCCTCGTCGCCGGGGCGGGGGAGTTGGCCGCGGCCCGCGCCCGGCTCGACGAGCGGCTGCAACGGGCGGCTGAAGAACTGGATGACGCCGCGGCCGGCATCAAGTCCGGCCCGGAGACGGCCCCGCCGGCCACGCGCCCGCCGCTGCGCCGCGCGGCGGTACTGCTCAACGAGAGCGCCGCCGACCACCGCCGTCGCCGCGACTTCGCCGCCGCCGAGGCCGACGCCAACGCCGCGTTGCGCCTGGTCGCCCTGGCCCGCGACGCCGCCGCGGCCGACGAACGCGGCCGGCTGCTGGCCGACCGCGACGACGGCCTCAGCCTGGCCGGGCCGATCGCCGATCTGCGCCGCGAACTGGGCGAGCTATTCGACGGGCTGGAGGAGCGGCTGGGTAGCGCCGCCCGTGAGGCGGCGCTGGTGGCCCGCGCCGCCGAGTTGCGCCGCCGGGCCGAGGCGCTGGTGGCGCGACAAGACGAGGTCATCGCCGGGCTGGAGCGCGAGACGGCCGCCGCCCAGGAGCGGCTGACGCGCGGCTGGGAGGCGGCGCGCCAACTGCTGCCCCTGGCCGCCGACGACCCGTTGGCCCGCCGCCACGCCGCCCTGCTGGCCGCCGCCGACGGCGCGCGCCGCAACCCGACGGCCCTGGAGCAGTTTCGCCGCGACGTGGCCGAGTTCGAGGCCGAGCTGGCCCCCTGGGTCACGCGCGTCCAGGCCGGGCGGCGGCGCGTGGCCGAACTGCGCGCCCGCCTGCCGGAGACGATCGACGCCGCGCTGACGACGGCCGCGCCGTGGGCCTGCCTGGCCGCCCACGTGGCCTTCATCCAGCAGCGGGCGGCCGACTTCGAGACGACGCAGGCCCATTTCGCCGCCGCCCGCCGCCGCCGCGAGGCCGAGCCGCTGCTGGAGGAGCTGGCGGCCATCGAGCGCGACGTGGCCGAGCGCCACGCTCTGCTGAACGAGCAGGAGAGCCGGCTGCGCTATCTGGAGACGGACGTGGAGCAGATTCTAACTCTGGCCGCGGCCGACGCCGCCGAACTGCCGCCCGAAGACCCGGCCCGCCCCCGGCGCGAGCGCGCCTTGAGCCTCATCGCCCACCACACCGCCCAGGCCCACAGCGCCGCCCGCTACGAGGACGCTTCTCTGGCGCTGTCGCGCGCCGCCGATCTGGCCAACCGTCTGGCAGTATAACTACCCCCGTAGATTACCCCAGGCCATTCGCTCTTAGTACTTTCAGGCAAGTAAACCTGCGCATTTACTTGCCATCTCCGGCTAGCGCGGTATAATCGTCCAACCTAAATCGGTCAATTTGATCTGGATGGTCTGGCCACAGTGCTGCAACATGGCTGGGCTAAGCTTACTACGAACTGTTCGGGTAGCCAGGGGCGCGGAAGTATCACAACCCTCATCCAACCCAGCTTCCAGTCGCTTCCTCCCTGTGGAGCGAGTCTGTCGTCTCTCGTTGGAAATCCGTTCGGATTTCCAGTTGCGTTAAACCTGAGCCGGTGCGGCGGCGCGGTACTGCTGCCGAAAGGAGACTAACGTACTTAACGAGTAAGCTCACCCACTGACCATCGCTGTTCTCGCGCTGCCTCCGCGCAGCACAACTTGTCGGCTATTGCCAGTCTAGTTAGAGAGATCAGAATGAGCCATGAGTAAGAGGAACCTACTTCTGTTGGTGTTGCTTATCGGCGTGCTGCTGGCGGTCGTGCCCGCCTTCGCCGCCGCTGACCCCGACGTGCAGGCGCCCGCGAAGGCGCCCGCCAGTAGCATCTACATCGTGCAGATGGTCGGCAACCCGGTGGGGGCCTATCGCGGCGAAGTGGCCGGCCTGCCCGCCACCCGCCCGCAGCAAGGCGCCAATATCGACCGCAACAGCCCCGCGGTCAGAGGCTATATCAACCACCTGGTTCGCAACCAGGAAGCGGCGCTGGCCAGCGTCGGCGCCAGCAAGATCTACTCCTACGTCTACGCCTTCAACGGCTTTGCGGCCGAGATGAGCGAGGCCGACGCGGCCAAGCTGCGCCAGAATCCCAACGTCGTGGCCGTCACCAAGAACGAGATGGTCACCGTTGATACCTCGTCCACCCCCGACTTCCTGGGCCTGACCGACCCCAAGGGCCTGTGGGCTAAACTGGGCGGCGTCCGCGCCGGCGCCAGTCCCAACCGGTCCGGCCCCGGCGAGAACATCGTGATCGGCGTCGTCGACTCCGGCTTCTGGCCCGAACACCCCAGCTTCGCTGACCGCAACGCGGCCAACAAGTTCATGTACACCCCCCTGGCGGGTTGGACGCCGTTTTGCCAGGTTGGCGAGCAGTTCACCGCCGCCAACTGCAATCGCAAGGTCGTGACCGCGCGCTACTATAACGCTGCTTTTGGCGGTAACGCGGGCATCGACGCCCTGCGGCCGTGGGAGTACAACTCGCCCCGTGACTATCAGGGGCACGGCAGCCACACCGCCTCCACCGCCGGCGGTAACTACGGCGTCCCGGCCACCGGTCCGGCGGCCGTCTTCGGCACCATCAGCGGCATCGCCCCGCGGGCGCGCCTGGCCGTCTACAAGGCCCTGTGGTCGACCGAGGCCGCCGACACCGCCAGCGGCGGAAGTGTTGACCTGGTAGCAGCCATCGACCAGGCCGTGGCTGACGGCGTGGACGTCATCAACTACTCCATCAGCGGCACGCAGACCAACTTCGCCGACCCGGTGGAGATCTCCTTCCTCTTTGCCGCCGACGCCGGTGTCTTCGTCGCCGCTTCGGCCGGCAACAGCGGCCCGACCGCCTCAACTGTGGCCCATCCCAGCCCGTGGATCACCACCGTGGCTGCGGGCACCCATAACCGCAACGGCTCGGGCAGCGTGACGCTGGGCAACAACGCGACCTACTATGGCGCGTCGCTGGCGTCTACCGCCGTCACGGCGCCGCTGATCAACTCCGACGTAGCCGGCCTGCCCGGCGCGAGCGCGACGGCGGTCAACCTGTGCTTCACGACGGCCGATAACGGCGGCGTGCCCGTGCTCGACCCGGCTATCGTGGCCGGCAAGATCGTCGTCTGCGAACGCGGTTCGAATCCGCGCGTCAACAAGAGCCTGGCCGTGCAGCAAGCCGGCGGCGTGGGTATGATCCTGGTCAATCCGGCAGCCAGCTCCATCAACGCCGACTTCCACTTTGTGCCTACCGTCCACCTGTCGCATACGGACAAGGCCGCCGTGGAGGCCTATGCCGCCACGCCCGGGGCGACGGCAACCATCAACCCCGCCACGGTGACCTACACCGACCCGGCCCCCTTCACCGCCAGCTTCTCCTCGCGCGGCCCGCTGCGGGCCGGCGCGGGCGACCTGCTGAAGCCCGACCTCATCGCCCCCGGACAGGACATCCTGGCCGCGGTTGCGCCTCCGGGCAACAACGGCCTGTTGTTCAGCCTCTACAGTGGCACCTCCATGTCCAGCCCCCACGTGGCCGGCCTGGGCGCGCTGATGAAGGATCTGTACCCGACCTGGTCGCCGACGCGGATCAAGTCGGCCCTGATGACCACCGGCTACGACGTGCTGGACGGGGCCAACACCGCCCCGTCGGTGATCTTCAGCCAGGGCGCGGGCCACGTGCGGCCCAACAGCGCCATGAATCCCGGTCTGGTGTTCGACTCCAACGCCAACGACTGGCTGGCCTTCCTGTGCGGCACGACGGCCGCCGTCGGCGCGTCCACCTGCACGGCCCTCAGCGGCGCGGGCTACTCGCTCGACCCCAGCGACATGAACGTGGCCTCCATCGCCATTGGCGACCTGCCCGGCTCGCAGACGGTGCGCCGCACGGTGACCAACGTCAGCAACCGGGCGACCTACAACGTCTCCGTGACCGGCCTGAGCGGGATCAACGTGACGGTGAACCCGTCCACCTTCACCCTGGCCAAGAACGCCTCGCAGACGATTGAGATCACCTTCTCCAACGCGTCGGCGGCGCTCAACGCCTACGTCGGCGGCCAGATCACCTGGACCAGCGGCCCGCGCAGCGTGCGCGTGCCCGTCGTCATCCGCCCGGTGGCCTTCAGCGCGCCGGCGCAGGTGACCGGCACCGGCGGCCCGATCAGCTACCCGGTCAAGTTCGGCTACACCGGCCCGTTCACGGCTACGGGGCGCGGTCTGGTTGCGGCCACGACCGAGAGCCGCACCGTGCTCGACGACCCGACCGACGGCGCCTGCTCGCTGACTGCGCCCAACGCGCAGCTGCACTCGGTGGTCGTCCCGGTCAACACGACCTACGCTCGCTTCTCGCTGTTCGACGCCTTCACCGACGGCAATGACGACATCGACCTGTGCGTCTACCGCGGCGCGACGTTGGTCGGCAGCAGCGGCAGCGGCACGTCGGCCGAAGTGGTCAGCGTAGTGAACCCGACGGCGGCCACCTACACCGTGGTCGTCCACGGCTGGGGCACCGACGGCCCGGAGCGCGGACTACACCCTGTTCTACTGGCTGCTGGGCAACACCGCCGCCGGCAACATGAACGTCACGGCTCCGGCCGCGGCCGTCATCGGCACGACCGGCACGGTCAACCTGACCTTCAGCGGTCTGGCCCCGGCCACCAAGTACCTCGGTTCCGTGGCCTACAGCGGCACCGCCGGCCTGCCGAACCCGACGATCGTCCGGGTCGACACGCCGTAACTAGATGGGTGCAGCCCACTTTCTTGAGTGGGTTGCACCTTCTTCTTTCTTCCACCTACCGGCTATCTCGTTAAGAAGGTGCGACGCACTTCAGAAAGTGCGACGCACCGGGGCGAAGAGGGTGCATCCCACTTTCTTGAGTGGGTTGCACCTTCTTCTTTCTTCCACCGGCCGGCTAACTCGCCAGGAAGGTGCGACGCACTTCAGAAAGTGCGACGCACCGGGGCGTGGCGGAAGCAGGTCACCAGGTGGTCGTTGACCATCCCTACAGCCTGCATATAAGCGTAGATGATCGTCGGCCCGACGAAGCGAAAGCCGCGGCGCTTCAGGTCGGCGCTGAGGGCGCGCGATTCGGCCGTCTCGGCCGGCACTTCGCGTAGCGACTGCCACTGATTGACGATCGGCTGCCCGCCGACGAAACCCCACACGTAGGCATTGAAGCTGCCCAACTCGCGCTGCACGGCCAGGAAGGCGCGGGCGTTATCCACAGCGGCGCGGATCTTCAGCCGATTGCGAACAATGCCGGGGTCGGCCAGAAGGGCGGCGATGCGCTCCTCGTCAAAGGCGGCCACGGCCGCCGGGTCAAAGTTGGCGAAGGCGCGGCGGTAGGCGTCGCGCTTGCGCAGGATGGTGATCCAGCTCAGCCCGGCCTGCGCCCCCTCCAGGATGAGAAACTCGAACAGCGTGCGGTCGTCGTGGACGGGCACGCCCCACTCGTCGTCGTGGTAGGCGACGTAGAGTGGGTCGCTGGTAGCCCAGGGGCAGCGGGTGGGGTCAGTCATGGGGCAGAGGTTAACGCAAAGGCGCAAAGGCGCAAAGGCGCAAGAGAGCTCACGCCAAGACGCAAAGAACGCCAAGCTGAGAACTCTTAGCTTGGCGTTCTTTGCGTCTTGGCGTGAGCCTTCTTCTGCGACATAGATAAGCGTTGCTGCGTATAGCCCGACATGATGGAGCGGACGGTTGAGAGACCCATTGCCCGCGGCCTGTGGCTGGTCGTCCTTTTGGGCGCGGCCTTCGAGGCGCTAAACGCGCTGTTGGGCGACGGCGACGACAGCAGCGCCCTGTGGTTCCTGGCCCCGCTGCTGCTGGCGGCCTTCATCGCCGGGCTGTGGCGGCGCGGGCATACCCCGCTGCTGGCTTCGGCCGGCCGCCTCTCCCCGGCGCTGCTGTTCATCGGCGGCTCGTGGCTGACGGGAATGCTCTACGAATTGGCCCTGCGCACCGGGCCGACCGGCTTTGGCGGCATGGCCCCGGACACGGCGGCGTCGTTCCTGCTGGCCCAGGGGTTCTACGTGCCCTTCGCCGTCGGCGGCTGGTGGCTGGCGCGGCGCTACGGCTACACGTTCACCGACGTGTTCTGGGCGGGGGCGCTGAGTTGCCTTTACGAGGCGCTGACCGCCGGCGCGACGGCCGTGGCCGCCCAGCCGGCGCTGCTGCCGTTGGCCCCACTCATGGCCGGCTACTACCTGACCGTCTACGGCTATATCCTGGCCATGCCGTTGTTGTTCATGGATGAGCGGCGCGTCTGGGCCACGGCGATTCGGCCGATCTCGACGTGGCGCAAGATCGTCTATGGCGTGGCGCTGGGGTTGGTGTGTTGGGTGGTGTTCCTCGGCTGGGCGGCGTTGCTGCCGGTCTAGCCGCTCAGGCGCGGGCCAGCGCCGGGTCCGCGCCGTGGGCCAGCAGCAACTCGGCCAGTTCCGCGTTCTCGTTCTGCCGCGCTGCGTCCAGCGGCCGGAAGCCGTTGGACTGGGGCGCGTTGGCGTCGGCCCCGGCGGCCAGCAGCAGCCGGGCGATGCCCAGGTGGTCGCCGGCCGCCGCGGCGTGCAGCGGCTGGATGCCCTGCCCGTTGCGCGAGACGGCGGCCACGCTGGCCCCCTTCTCGATCAGCCAGCGGGCCACGTCCTCATGGCCGAAGAAGCAGGCCAGTTGCAGCGGCGTGAAGCCGTCGCGGCTGTACTCGTTGAGGATGAAGTCGCCCCAATCGCCGTAGATCGCTGCCACGGCCGCCAGCCGCCCCAGCGCCGCCGCGTCCCATATCTCCAACTCAGTCCCTTTGGCCAGTTGCGCCGCCAGCTCGGTGTGGCCGCGGTAGAGGGCCAGCCGCACGGCCGGGACGCCACTGGCGTCGGCCGACGCGGCCAGTCCCGGCTGCTCGGCCAGCAGCGCGGCGGCCCGTGTGGCGTCGCCGGCGCGGACGGCGGCCAGAAGGTCGTTGGCCCGGCCGACGGCGGCGGTCAACTCGGCCGCCCGCGCGGCCAACGTGGCGGCCAGTTCCGCCCGCGCCGCCACGCCCATCTCCGGCGCGCCGATGGTCGCCGCCTCGGCCTCGGCCAGGGCGGCGTAGAGCAGGCGGATGAGCCGCCGCGCTTCGTTGGCCGGGCGGCCGAGCTGGTCGAGCGTGCGTTCGAGTTGGGCGGTGTGCTGCCGCAGATGGGCGTCGAAGCGGTGCAGGCGATACTCCAGCGAGTATGCTTCTCCCTCCCACCACAGCGACGGGCCGTCGAGTTCTTCGTCCGTGATGGCGGCGAAGTCGGCCAGGGCGCGGTCGTGGAGGGCGGTGTGGAAAGCGGCCACTTCGGCCGGCGCGCCCGTCTCCATGAGAGGCAGGAACGTCGCGGCAAAGGGGCCGAAGAGGCGGTCGGCCTCGCCGTCGGGCAGGGTGGGGGGCAGGCCGCCGCCTTGGCGCTGCCGCCGCGCGCCGTAGTCGACCAAGGCGAAGAAGTTGCGCTCGGCCCCGACCATGTGGCCGTAGACATAACGTAGCGGCCACTCGCCGGGGGCGGGCGAGGCATCGTACTCCGCGGCCGTGACACCCAGCATGATCGCCTCCAGGTCGCGCACGGCGGCGTGATACTGGCTCAGGGCGTGCTGGGCGCGGGTCAGCGGCGGGCCGGCGCGGCGCTCGGCGGCCAAAGCCACGGCCAGCGCCCGCAACTCGTGCATCGAGCCGAGCAGGGCAAAGCGCGCCCCCTCGTCGTGGGCCAGCCAGCGGTAGGGCTGGCCGAGGTCGGCGTCGGTCAACGGCTGGGCAGCGACGGCCAGTTGGCGAACAGCGGCGGCAAGGTCGGGCATGGAGTCCTCCTTTTGAATTCAGTTTTGCTCGGTCGGCTGAGAGGGCTACGTTATGGCGACAGAGTAGCACATCTGTTTCAGGGAATCAATAGGGAGTGGCGGGTGGCGGACGGCGCATCCGCAGATGTGCTCCGCTGCCGCCCCGTCTGCATCTGCGGATGCGGACTCCGACAGGCCGCTGGCAGCGCCCAGGATAAGAATCCTGTGCCACACTCGTCGCTCGTCACTAAAAAAGACCCCGGAGGTTGCTGGGGCCTCCGGGGTCGGGTCGGGCGCGGATCGGGGGGATGGAGGAGGACACGAAACAGGTGAGAGAAGAGTTTTCCTCCGATCGCGACGCCCAGGCGGAAGAGAATTGAGAATTAGGGATTAGGAATTAAGAATGAAGAATGAAGAGCACGCTCTTCCTCTTCAATTCCTAATCCCTAATTCCTAATTCGTAATTGCCTTCGGTGTGGCCAAGCCGTCCTGCAGGCGTTGGCCGAGGGCGATGAGGGCGCTACCGGTGGTGTTGCGGGCGGTGCGAACGGCCCCGCGCAGGGCGCGGCGCGGCGCGTGCGGCGCGTGATGATAGATGTCGGCCGCGGCCTGGGCCAGGTCGCGGTGCGCTTGCATCCGCAGTTCGGCGTCGTAGAGATTCGGGTTCATGAGTTTTCCCCTTGTAGCGCGGGTTGCCAACCCGCCTCTTTGCTAATGCGGGTTAGCAACCCGCGCTACAGTCGTTTCCGCCCGCGCCAGGTAGGCTCCCAGCGCGGCCAGCGTGTCGTCCACGCGTTCGCCGTTCAGGTGATAGCACTTGGCTCCGTTACAGCGCCGCTCGCTGAGGAAGCCGGCGGCGCTCAGTTGTTGCAGATGGCGCGACGCGCCGGACTGGCTCAGGTCGAGCAAGTCCATAATCTCCTGCGAGCGCGACTCGCCGCGGTCGGCGACGAGCTTGAGGATGTTCAGGCGGGTGTCGTCGGCCAGGGCGCCGAGGCGCACCAGCAGCTCGGCCCGCGTCAATTCCGGCGCGGCCTCACCGGCGTCCTGCGGCTGGCGCGCGCCGAAGAGGATCCAGGTCTGGTGGTCGCCCTTCATTTTGGCCGTGTAGGGGCCGATGTGGGCCGACGGGACGAAGATGAGTTGTTGCGTCTCTTCCAGGTCGGTGCACCACGAGCCTTCTTTGTTCACCAGAGGCCGGCCGACGACGTATTCGGCCGCCGCCGCCCGATCCATGCGGCTCAGGTCTACGCCGTCGAAGGCGCGCACCGCCTTTTGCAGCATCGGCCGCACCCGTTCCCACTCCACGGCCAGGTGCTTGTACCACATGGCCCGCAGGTGGCCGACGACGAGCTGTTGCAGGGCGGGCGGGTCGATGAGATAGGTGTAGGCCCGCCGCTCGATCTCCGGGATGAAATGGTCGCTGAAGCCGCGCTTCAGGAAGGCCAGGAAGCTATTGACGTCGGCCAGTATTTCGTCATAGGTTGGTTTTTCGCCCGGCGTCCAGCGCAGATAGGCGTCGAGCACCTTGTTGCGCACGTAGATGGGCGACACTGTAGCCAGATGCTCCAGGTAGGCGGGGAAGCTGGCGTAGCCGGCGCGCGGCTGGGTGGCGTAGTAGAAGCCGACCATGACTAGTTGGTTCATATCGCGCTCGTCGGGCGTCATGGCCGTATGGGTGCGGTAGACCCACTCATCAAAGCCGGACGCCTCCTCGGCGCGGGCCAGCAGCGACAAGGAGTGCTGAACACTCTGCGCCGGCTCCAGGGCCACGCGGACGGTGGGCAGGCTATCCTGGGGAATGAGCATTTCGCTGCTGGCGATGGGCATGGTCGGTTTCTCTCGTCCTTTTCAATTACCCGATTATGCACTTGACCGGGTTATTTGGGTAGTATAGATGGCAGTGTTCCTTTTGTCAAGAGGCAATTCTGCGTTATGCGCATATCCGCATAACTACTACCCATATATGGAATTGGAGAGCGATGTGGAGAAAGGCTGTGAAGGTGTAATCAGGAGAAACACCACCACTAGAAGAGTCCCTAGAATTTCAATCTTCCCTAATCCCTAATCCCTAATCCCTAATCCCTAGCCCCTAGCCCCTAGCCCACGGAGAGAGGAGGGAAGGGGGCCCGAACGAGGGGAGGGGGGAGGGGGAAGAGGGAGGAAGAGAGAAGTAGATCAAACCCAACTCCCGCGCCCGCAGGGCCGCCTGTGTCCGGTCGCGCGCGTCCAGCTTGCCCAGGATGTTGGTGACGTGGTTCTTGACCGTGCCCTCGGTGATGTAGAGGGCGGCGGCGATCTCCTTGTTGCTGTCGCCGGCGGCCAGCAGGCGCAGAATCTCCCGCTCGCGCTCCGAGAGCGGCTCGGCCAGCGGCGCGGGCGGGGGCGGGGGCGGGGCAGCGCTGCGCTCCAGCCGGTTGAACTCGGCCAGCACCTTGGCGGCGATGGACGGCTGCAGGAAGCTCTCGCCGCGGGCGGCGGCGCGGATGGCCTCGACCAGCTTGTCGGAGGAGACGTCCTTGAGCAGATAGCCGACGGCCCCGGCGCGCAGGCCGTCGAAGACAAGTTCGTCGTCATCGAAGGTGGTGACGACGATGACGCGGGTGGTGGGGTGGGCGGCCAGCAGGCGGCGGGTGGCGGCCACGCCGTCGAGGACGGGCATGCGCAGGTCCATGAGGACGACGTCGGGGCGCAGGGCGTCGGCCGCGGCCAGCGCTTCCAGCCCGTTGCCAGCCTCGCCAACGACTTCTAAATCTTCGTGTAGCGACAATAGGGTATGTAGCCCTTCGCGGAAGAGGGCCTGATCGTCGACGAGGAGGAGGCGAATCATGGTGGGGAGTTACTAGTGGTCAGTAGGTCAGTGGGTCAGTGGGTCAATGGTCAGTGGGTCAGTGGGTCAGTAGGTCAGTAGGTCGGCAAGTGGGTCAGTTACAGTTGGCAGTTGGTCGCTCGTTACTCGTCGCTCGTCGCTCGTCGTTCATCACAGGTCGTCGGCAATCACTCTTCCCTAGCCCCTAATCCCTAATCCCTAATCCCTAATCCCTAATCCCTGGTCGGCAGTGTCAGCGTCAGCCCGAAGCCGCCACCGGGGGCGGTTTCGAGGGTCAGGTGGCCGCCGAGTTGGCGGGCGCGCTCGCTGAGGCCCAGTAGGCCGAAGCCGGGCGATTCGGCCGTGGCGTCGCTGCCCAGGCCGTTGTCATGGATGGCCAGAGCGACGGCCGCCGGGTCGCTGTAGTCCAGCCGCAGATCGACGCGCGAGGCGCGGGCGTGCTTGCGGACATTGGTCAGCCCCTCCTGCGCGGCGCGGTAGAGGGTTAGCTCGGCGCGCGGGTCAAGGGGGCGGGGCGCGCCGGCGACGGCCAGTTCGACAACGATGCCCGCGGCCTGCGTCTCGGCCGCCAGCGCGGCCACCGCTTCGGGCAGGGGGGCGTTGCCCAGCGGCGACTCGCGGAGGGCGGCCACCGACTGGCGCACGGCGGCCAGGCCGTCCTGGGTCAGTTGCCCGGCCCGGTCGAGGGCCAGTTGCGCCCGCGCCGGGTCTTTGTCCATGATGGCTTGCGCGGCCTTGATCTGGACGTTGGCCACGGTCAGGAAGTGGCCCAGGTTGTCGTGGATCTCGCGCGCCAGCCGGTTGCGCTCCTGCGTTGTAGCCAACTCCTCCGCCTGTACGGCGTAGGCCGACAGCCGCTCGTTGGCGTCGGCCAGTTGCGCGGCCAGCGTCTCGGCCTGCTGCTGGGCCACTTCGGCCTGCTGCGTCAGGCGAACGAAGACGATGACGAAGACGATGGCCGGACTGAAGGTCAGCCCGGCGAAGAGCGCGACCTGCCAATCGCCGTTGGCCAGGTAGAGGGGCAGGATCATGCCGGCCAGAGCGGCCAGATAAACCAGGCGGCGCGGCCAGGGGGGCAGGTCGGTGGCCGCCGTGGCTACCAGAGGCATGGAGATGAGCCAGATACCACTGGAGCCGGCGATGAGGAACTCGATGATGAGGAAGAGGGTGGTCAGGCCAATGAAGTAGGCCGCTTTCGTATAGCGACCGAGGAAGGCCAGAAGGTCATAGCCCCATATCGTCAGCACGAGATAGATAACACCCAGCGCCGCGGCCAGGGCGAACTCGGCCGCCGTGAAGGCCGCCCCTGGGGGCGTGTTGCGTTCCGCCAGGTAGCCGATCAGCGTGACGAAAAAAGCCAGCCCGATGACGGTGATGGTGGCGATGTGGCCGGACTCGAAGCCGGCAATGCGGCGGGCACGGGCGAACATGATCTCTATTATAGACGAGATGTGGGTGGCGAGTAGGGAGTGGCGGGTGGCGGGTGGCGGGTGGCGGGTGGCGGGTGGCGGGTGGCGGGTGGCGGGTGGCGGGTGGCGGGTGGCGGGTGGCGGGTGGCGGGTGGCGGGTGGCGGGTGGCGGGTGGCGGGTGGCGGGTGGCGCGGGTGGTCGCCACCCGCCACTTGCCACTCGCCACTTGCCACCCGCAGAGTGCGCATCCTCGGATGCGCGTCTTGCCCTCGACCGTCCGCATCTGAGGATGCGGACTCTGCTACTGGCCTTCCTCTACCCGCCACGCGCCACCCGCCACGCGCCACGCGCCACCTCCCACGCCCTGATGGGCAAAGTTGTCGAAGCGCGCATCGGCCGGCACGTGGGTGATGTGGCTGGCGGCGACAAGGCCGACGCCGACGGCCGCGCCCGGCCGCGGGTCGGGCAACTGGCCCACGACCGTGTCGTTGACCGAGAGCAGCACGCGCCCGCCGGCCGGCGCAACGGCCAGCCGGTTGGTCGCGTTGCCGGGGCGGATGGCGTCGTTGGCTGTCGGCTCGATGACCGTCGCCATGCTGTCGGGGGTGATACGGAAGACCAGCCAGACGCGGGCGTCGCTGTTGACCGCCAGCAGGTAAGACTGGTCGAGGCGGCCGTCGATGGCGAACAGCAGGCCGTAGAAGTTGCCCGGGCGGCCGACCCAGCGAGCATCGACCGCGGCGCGAGTGGGGTGGCGGGCGCAGTCGGGCGCGCCGACCATCCAGATGTGGCCGGGCTGGGTGACGAGCAGGCGATACTCGCCGTCGGCCAGTTCGGCCAGCAGCCCGTCGCGCTCGCCGGTGAACCAGCCGGTGGCGGCGCTGAAGTCGTCGAAGAAGTCGCCGCACAGGTCGCGGCTGATGTGGGGGATGAACAGGCGCGTTGGGGGGGCCGGCTGGGCCGCCGGGTGCGCCGCGACCAGCGCCGGAATGGCCAGAAATAGAAACACGATCAGTACCAATACACGACCCAACATGGCTTCCCTCGCTACCCGCGCCGTGCATCGCACCTTCCGGGGTGCGTTGCACGTTTCCTGACGGACTCGTAAGAAGGTGCAACGCACTTCGGAAAGTGCGATGCACCGGCGCTCTGCGTGCGTCGCACTTTCTTGAGTGCGTCGCACGTCTCTTGGCGGACTCGTAAGAAGGTGCAACGCACTTCGGAAAGTGCGATGCACCGATAGTTACAGTCTACTGACCAGCGGCCGCCGGTCAATGGCCGCGAGCCGGAGTGGACATAAAATTCACGCTAATTCCACAGAGTGGGTACAATATGAGGCCGGGGCAGGAATGATCCCGCCCCACGCAGGCTAGAACCCTACATCATCTTCACCCGTATAGGATGGAGAGGAGAGTACCCATGACTCAACCCGTTCTCGAAGCTAACCACCTGTCGCGCACCTTTGGCGACTTTGTGGCCGTGGACGACGCGACTTTTACGCTGCAACCGGGCGAGATCGTCGGCTTTCTTGGCCCCAACGGCGCGGGCAAGACGACGACGATCAAGATGCTGACCGGGCTGCTCGGCCCGTCGTCGGGCGCGGCCCGCGTGGCCGGCTATGACATCACCGCCCAACCGCTGGAGGCCAAGGCGCGCATCGGCTACGTGCCCGACACGCCCAACCTCTACGGCAAGCTGAAGGCCAGCGAGTATTTGCGCTTCGTCGGCCAGCTCTACCGCGTGCCCCCGGCCCAGGTGGAGGAGCGGATGCGGCCGATGCTCGATATGTTCGACCTGACCGAAGTGGCCGGCAACTACCTCGACACCTTCAGCCACGGGATGCAGCAGAAGGTGGCCATCACCGGCGCCTTCCTCCACGACCCGCAGATCGTCTTCATGGACGAGCCGACCGTCGGCCTCGACCCGCGCTCGGCCCGGCTCATCAAAGACCTGATGATCCGCAACCGCGACCGCGGCCGGACGATCTTCTTCTCCACCCACATCCTGGAGATCGCCCAGACGATGTGCGACCGGGTCATCATCATCAACAAGGGGCGCATCGTGGCCGACGCCCGCGTGGACGAACTGCGGGCCATGCGCGGCGAACAGTCGTTGGAAGACATTTTCCTGGAGCTGACCGGCGGCACCGACGTGGATGAGATGGTCAAGGAGCTGGACGATGTGGGCTGATACGCTAATGCTCATGCGCCACTACTGGAAGCTCGACCGGCGCGAGTACTCGCGGGTGCGCGGCTGGAAGCTGATCGGCTACATCGCCGCGCTCATCGCCTTCCTGTTCATGGGCGCTTTCTCGGCCGCGCTGGGCTACGGCGCGTCGTTTCTGCTGCGGCCCGATATGCCGGTGCGCGTCGGGCCGGGCGTCTTCCCCGGCATCCTGCTAACGTTCGTTCTGCTGGGCGTGCTCATCACCGGGCTGAACCAGGCCGTGCGCGCCCTGTTCCTCAGCGGCGATCTGGAGCGGCTGGTCGTCGCCCCGGTGCGCACGCGCTCGATCATGGTCGCCAAGCTGCTGAGCCGCCTGCCGGGCAACGTTAGCCTCCTGCTGATCGTGGCCGTGCCGGCGTTTGTGGCCTATGGCATTGGCGCGGGTGCGGGAGTGGTCTATTACGTGCTGGGGCTGCTGCTGTTGCTGCTGGCCCCGCTGTTCGGGCTGGGCGTGGGCGCGCTGCTGGCGATGGTGCTGGTGCGCCTGATGCCGCCCAACCGGCTCAACGAGATGCTGGCCGCGTCTTATGCCCTGTTCGGTATCCTGTTCGCCCTCGTCGCCCAACTGCCGCGCTTCTTCTTCGCCAACGAAGAGACGTCGATGCAGACGCTGGAAACGGCCGGGGAACTGCTCGGCCGCGTGGAGGCGCTGCCCGTGCCGACGATGATGGCCGGCCGCGGCCTGATGGCCCTCGACGCCGGCCAACTGGATGGCGGCGGGTTGTTGGGCATCCTCTTCTACTTGCTCATCACGCTGGGGCTGTTCCTCGGCGTGGTGATGTTCGGCGAGCGGTTCTACCTGTCCGGCTGGCTGAAGACCCAGAGCGCCGGCGGCAAGCGGCGCGGCCTGGAGGCCGACGGTGGGGCGTTTAGCGGCCGTTCGCTGGCCGTGTCGCTGGGGCTGAAGGACTGGCTGCTGCGCCTGCGCGACCCGCGCCAACTGGTCAGCCTGCTCGGCGGCGGCCTGATCGCCATCGTCGTCAGCGCCCTGGCCATCTTCAACGACAACGGCGGCGAGGGCAGTATGCTCGATTTTGCGTCGAGCGGCATCGACGCCCCCGGCGGCTGGGCGGCGCTGGCGGGCGTCATGTCGCCGGGCGTCATCATGAGCGCCTGGGCCATCTTCGCCGCCTACGTCATCCTGTCCACCCCGGCCATGAGCGCCCTGGCGCTGGAGGGAGGCTCGTTCTCGCTGCTCAAGGCGGCCCCCCTGCGCCCGCGCGAAGTCTGGTGGGCCAAGATGTGGAGCACGCTCATCCCCGGCACGATTGTCTTTGCCGTGTTCCTGCTCCTGACCCGGCTGGCCTTCCCGTTTAGCCTGGCCTGGATACCCTATGCCCTGATCGCCGGGCTGCTCGTCAACGCCGGGCTGACGATGATCAACGTCTCGGCCGGCTTCCGCTTCGCCAATCTCGACTGGGTCGACCCGCGGCGCATGACCACCAGCGGCGGCGGCTGGGTGTCGTTTATCTTCACCCTCATCTACGGCATCCCGGCGACGCTCATCACGGTGGCCCCCTTCGCCGCGGCGCAACTCTGGCCGCAGTGGTCGCTGCCGCTGATGCTGGCCGGCGTGCTGCTCCTGGGGTTGATCACCTGGGTGTTGATGAAGTTCATGGCCGGCTGGGCGGAGCGGTCGTGGGAGTTGTTGCCGGCGTAATCAATTTATGATTTCTTTGGCCACCGCGCGGTAGGCATTGGCCCCGGCGCTGCGCGAGTCGTAGGCGATGAGGCTGCGGCCGGCGGCGGCGCTTTCGGCGAAGCGCACCGAGCGGCGGACGACGGTGCGGAAGATGCGGATGCCGTGGCCGTACTGCTGCTCCACGGCCTGCTGGATGTCGCGCGTCAGCGAGGCGCGGGTGTCGGCCATCGTCAGCAGAATGCCCTCGATCTGCAACTGGGGGTTGAGCCGCTTGCGGCGGATCGTCTCGATGGTGGACAGGATCATCAGCGCGCCGCGGGCGGCCAGGTACTCGGTCTGGATGGGGATGAGGACGCTGTCGGCCGCCGTCAGGGCGTTGATGACCAGCAGCCCCAGCGACGGATTGCAGTCGATGAGGATGTAGTCGTAGTCAGCGGCCACCTCGCCCAGCAGCCCGGCCAGAATACGCTCGCGGCTGAGGGTGTTGATCAGGGCCACTTCGACCAGGCTCAGCTCCGGCTGGCTGGGCAGCAGGTGAAACCCCTCGGCCGTCTGGTAGATGGCGGCGCGGACGTTGCCCGCCCCGCCGTCCACCTCGGCCTTCAGCGCGTCGTAGACGGTGGGCGTGACGGTGTCGGGGTCGAGGCCGGCGTGCTGGGTCAGGTTGCCCTGCGGGTCGAGGTCGACGGCCAGCACGCGCTGCCCCATCTCGGCCAGCGCCGCGGCCAGGTTGACGGTCGTCGTCGTCTTGCCGACCCCGCCTTTTTGCATGGCTACCGCGATTACTTTGGTCATGATGCATTATCCGCAGATTTGGCAGATTTGGCAGATTGTGCCATTGGGCCATTGACCCAAATCTGGCCTGTTGCGCCATTGCAACAATTATACGGTAGGCGGGGGCGATCTCGCAAAAATGTGGACGTTAGGTAAAATGGTAATTACAGTTCGTGCTGAACAAGTGAGGAACTCATGACCACGTTCACGATCACCGAGATTCTTGATGATCTGAGAGCCGCCGATGAGACGACGCGACGTTTTGAGCGCCGCTACTGGTTAAGCTCGGCCGATTTCTACGACTTGTATCAGCAAGGGCTACTAGATGACGGCGAGCATAGCGAGGATTTTGCGCTGTGGGCAGCCTATCACGAGGTCAAGCAAGACCGTGAGACAACGTTACAGCAGTTGTCGGACGAGCGAGTTAAGCGATTACGCCGTAAGTATCGGGGCGGCGCGCTGCAAATTGATCCACGCGAGCCTACCACTATCAGTTAGCAATGCCATTCCCATCACGTTCGGAGTACGAACGATTCGTCTATGGGCTTTCAGAAGGAGCCGGACATCAAACACAATCGCTTGCCTGCCCCCGGCATCTCCTTTGAACGGCCGAACTTCGCTGTCCTGATCGCGGATTGCCTCCGGCTCGAATAGCTGCCAGGTTGAGACTTGCATCGCATGGACACCGACAAACTCAAGCTCTACGAATTCATCCTCGACCACTACAGCCTGGGCGAGTTGAAGGACCTGTGCTTCTACCTGAACGTGGTCTACGACGACCTCGACGGGACGGCGCGCAAGGACAAGGCCCGCGAACTGGTGGAGTACGTGGCCCGGCGGCGGCGGCTGGACGACCTGCGGGCGGTGCTGGCCCAGCAGCGGCCGGAGCAGTATGGCGAGGCGTTTGCCGCGCCGGCCGGGAAGCCTGAGAAACCGAGTTTCTCGGAAGAAACTCGGTTTCTAAGCCGCAACCCCCGCCAACTCTTCATTAGCCACGCCACGGCTGACGCCGCCTTTGCCCAACGCCTGGCGGCCGACCTGCGGGCGCAGGGCTTTGCCGTCTGGATCGCCCCGCAGAGCATCCGGCCCGGCGAGCAGTGGGTCGCGGCCATCAACCGCGGACTGGAGGAGAGCGGGGTGATGGTGCTGCTGCTGACGCCGGCGGCGGCGGCCTCGCCTTGGGTGCAGATGGAGACGAACGTGGCCATCGAACTGGAGCGGGCCGGGGAGATGGCTTTCGTGCCCCTATTGCGCGAAAAGGGGCGCTATCCGGGGTTGTGGCGGGCGTATCAGTGGGTGATGGGCGAGGGGGAGTATGGCGCGGCGCTGGCGGCGTTGCGGGCGCGGCTTGAAGAAACGACCGCCGACGGCCGGCCGCCGACCGCCGGTACACGCACGCGCATCCACGAGAAGACCGACATTGAACTTATCTACATTCCCGCCGGGCCGTTTCTGTATGGCTCGGCCGACAGTGACAAGATGGCCCTGGATAGGGAGAAGCCACAGCGTACGATTGACCTGCCGCCCTACTGGATCGGCCGCGCACCGGTGACTAATGATCAGTTTGCCCGGTTTGTCCGTGCCACCGGCTACAAGACAACAGCTGAGCGTGAGGGATATGGCTGGGGTCGGTTGGACGGCAAGTGGAATCAAATTGAGGGTGCTGACTGGCTGCATCCTGGCGGGCTGGGCACTTCAAATGCCGACAAGAGCAACCATCCGGTTATCCAGATTAGTTGGGACGACGCCCAGGCGTTCTGCGAGTGGGCCGGGCTGGCGCTGCCGGCGGAGGAGCAGTGGGAGAAGGCGGCGCGGGGGACGGACGGGCGAATCTGGCCGTGGGGCAACGAGCCGCCGACGGCCGGGCACTGCAACTTCAATGGCAACGTTGGCGATACGACGCCGGTGGGCCGCTATTCGCCCCAAGGGGACAGCCCCTATGGCTGCGTAGATGCAGCCGGCAACGTGTGGGAGTGGGTAACATCAGGGTATGACAAAGATCATTCACTATTTTTGCGCGGGGGCACATGGAATAGCCTTGATGCGACTGTGCGCGCTGCGTACCGACTCTATCTACTACACCCCGATAAATTGCACGACATCATCGGGTTCCGGGTGGTCGAACTTCTCTCCGATCCTGGCTTCTGAATTCTGATCTTCTGTTTTCTGTCGAGGGCTGGGGGCTGAGACACTTTGACAAATGAACCCGGATATGACCGGCGTAGGGGCGGGACAATGCGGCCGACGCTACTCGTCTTGAAGAACGGCATTGATGCCGCATTGTCTCGCCCCCACCCCCAGACAAGGATGAAGTCGGAAGGCTGAAGGATGAATACCGGTTCTGTTTTCATCCTTCAGCCCTTATCCTTCATCCCTGAGAGGGGGCGAGATAACCGGCGACCCACATTCTGGTGACCGGACGAGGTTCCGCGCGCCGGTTGTCGGGCGATGGGAATCGCCATGCCTCTACGTTGAGGCGCGCATTATATACCCAACTCCTTCCGCATATACGTCGCCCCGGTGAACCCACCTCCCGCCGTCAGTCGCCCGTAGTGCGCTTCCCTGAGCACGACGAAGCCCAATCGCTCGTAGAGCCGCCGCGCGTCGGGGTTGGTGTCCACGACCTCCAGCTCCACGGCGCGCAGGCCGGCAGCGCGGGCGTGGGCGTCCAACGCCGCCATGAGTTGCGTGCCCACGCCCAGGCCGCGCGCCGCCGCGCTGACAGCGATGCCGTCCACGCGCAAGGCGTCGGCCGCCGGGTGGACGAACTTCTGCCCCAGCCGAAACCACAGCCAGCGCCACAGCCCGCCAACCATGCCAAACTCCGCCCGCCAGACGCGCCAGGGGACGACGTAGAAGCGCCGGCCGCGGTACTGCATCCCGGCCACGCCGACGACGCGGCCGTCGCTCAGAGCGTAACAGGCCATCTCCGGCTGGATGCTGGCGATGAGGATACGGATCGCCTGCTCCGGCGGGCGGCTGTTGAACTCCAGCCCGTCGAGCTTGTGGACAAAGCCCTCGTAATAGACGGCCGCCGCCTGCGCCAACTGTTCGCGCGAGGCGAGGTGCTGCGTGATTTCGAGTTGTGATGTAGTCATGATGTAAGAAGGAAGAAACCACAGATTTCGCAGATTGCACAGATTTAGAGAAGCCCTGGTGCGTCGCACAGACCTCTTCCCCTAATCCCTAATCCCTAACCCCTAATCCCTAATCCCTAAGATAAAACGGCACATCAATCACCGCCCGGCTCTTCCCATGCCGGTGCCGCCGGTAGACCAGCGCCCACTTCAGCGGCAGCGCCGTCTGGTTGTGGAGCAGGAAGTGCCACCAGCGGGCGGGCACGAACTCCGGGATGAGCACCGTCACCGGGCGGCCGTCAACGCTCTCCTCGTCCAGCCGCTCCACGCAGTCGAGGAACGGGCCGATGAGCGAGCGGTAGGGCGAGGGCACGGTGATGAGCCGGGCGACGCGATCCATGCCCGCCGCCTCCCAGCGAGCGCGCATCGTCGCCCCTGTGTCCGGCTCCAGTTCGACGTAGACGGCGATCACGTCGTCGGCGATGGAGCAGGCGTAGTTGAGGGCGGCGATGACGCCGCGGTGGACGCCGGCCACGGGCATGACCACCGTCGGGTGTTGGGCGCAGCCGACGGGCGGCGTGTCGTCGCTGAGGCGCAGTTGGCGGCCGACCTCGGCGTAGTGCCGCCGCACGGAGCGAAAGAGCAGCACCATCAGCGGGATGAGCAGGATGACGATCCACGCCCCGCCGGCGAACTTGCTGGCCCCGATGACCAGCAAGGCCACGCCCGTGGCCGCTGCGCCCAGCCCGTTGAGCGCCGCCCGGGGTGCCCAGCCCGGCCCGCGCTCCCGCCACCAGTGGACGACCATGCCCGCCTGCGACAGGGTGAAGGCCAGAAACGCGCCGACGGCGAACAGGGGAATCAGGGCGTGGGTGTCACCGCCGAAGACGACGACCAGCAGCGCCGCCAGACCGGCCAGCAGCAGGATACCGTTGGAGAAGACCAGCCGGTCGCCCACCGCCCGCAACTGGCGCGGCAGGAAGCCGTCGCGGGCCATCAGCGAGACGACGCGCGGGAAGCCGGTGTAGCTGGTGTTGGCGGCCACAACCAGCACCAGCAGCGTCGCCACCTGGATCAGCAGATAGACCGGCCCGGAGCCGAACAGCCGCCGCGCCAGGGCCGATAGGATCGTCTCCTCCGGCCCGGCGACGACGGCCAGGTACTGCGTCAGTCCGATGGTGCCCAGGAAGAGGACGGCCATGAGGATGGCCATCGCCGCCATCGTCCGCTGGGCGTTGCGCACGGCCGGCTCCTTGAACACGGGCACGGCGTTGCTAATGGCTTCGACGCCGGTCAGGGCCGTCGCGCCGCTGGCGAAGGTGCGCAGGAGCAGGAAGAGCGTCACCGGGGTCAGCACCGCCGCCTGTCGCTCGGCCGGGGTGGGGATGACTGCCGGGAACGCGCCCGGCCCCTGCACCAGGGCCACGCCGATGCCCCAGGCGATCAGGCCCAGATAGGTAGCCAGGAAGAGGTAGACGGGGATGGTCATGGCCGTGCCCGCCTCGCGCATACCGCGCAGGTTGATGAGCGTGATGAGCAGCAGCAGGGCCAGCGAGAGCGGCGTCCGGTGCGCCCACAGGGCGGGGAAGGCCGAGGCCAGCGCGGCCACGCCGGCGGTGACGCTGACGGCGGCGTTGAGCACGTAGTCGATGAGCAGCGCCGCCGCCGCCACCAGCCCCGGCAGGTCGCCCAGGTTCTCGCGGGCCACGGTGTAGCTGCCGCCGCCGGAGGGATAGGCGGCGATGGTCTGGCGATAAGAGAGGGTCAGCAGGGCCAGCAGCCCGCTGATGACCACGGCCAGGCTGAAGGCGTGGCCCAGCCCGGCCGCCCCGGCCACCAACAGGCCGAGGTAGATCTCCTGATTGGCGTAGGCGACGGAGGCCAGCGCGTCGGGCGACAGGGCGGCCAGGGCGCGCACTTTGTCCAGGCGCGTTTCGCCCAGGTCGGCCGAGGGCAAGGGGGAGCCGAAAACGAGATGACGAAGGTGGGCCAGCATGACGTCTCGCTGTGGTTGTCGGGATCGAACAACGCAGGATAATCCTTGTGGCGCGATTTGCCAAATCGCGCTACGTAGGACAATTCTCCCGAATCGTCCGCCAAAAGCTTGGAGGAGCCGTGAAGCATATCCTAATTCCATCATTGTTGCTGATCGTTTTGTTGGCCTTGGCGGCTTGCGGCAGCAGCCCGGCCGCGCCGGCGGCCTCGCCCACCGACCCGCCGACCGCCACGGCCGAACCGGCGGCTACCCCACGGCCGACGGCCACCGCCGCGCCGACCGAGGCCGCCTGTGACCTGCAGCGGCTAGTCGAGGCGGTTGACAGCGTGGTCCTGTTGGACAGCTATCGGCAGGAGGCGACTGTCTACCGCCAATTTGCCAACGAGCAGGTGCGGTCGCGGATGTTGACACAGGCGGCGTGGGTCGAAATGAGCGAAGGCCAGGTCAGCGCCATTGACATGCAACTGGTGTCTTACACCGACGCAGGCATGGCGTTCCGCATCATCATGGTCGATGACCAGATTTACTATAAACCCGAAGAAGAGCAGTGGCTGCTGGCGACCGAGTTGCTGTCCGAGACTCTGGGGGTGCAGATCAGCCAGAGTCGGGCGATTGACGAGGCTTTGCTGGAGCTTCTCGAAGACCAGCCCTGCGAGCCGTTTAGCGGGAGCCTCAACGGCCGGACGGGTAGCGGCTTCCGCTTCAGCGAATTCACCACCGAAGACATCGCCGCCCTGCCGTCGGCGGCCGGCGATCTGAGCCAACTGCCGGCTGACATGGAGCAGTCGGGCGAGTACATTATCTGGCTGGCCGAGGTAGATGGCCTGCTGCTGCCGGTGGGCATGCAACTGACACTGACCTTCGACGTGGGTGACGGCGATAGTATCATTGAAGCCGTAACCGAATTGAGCGGCTTCAATGAGCCACTAAACATCGTTGCCCCTGACGTCTCTGAAGCGCCCCCCTTCACCATCGAAGTGACGCGGCCGGACGACGCAGAGGTGTTCCTGGACGGCAGCACGGGGCTGGGCTTCTACACGGCCACGCCGCCGGAGGAGATGAAGTCGTTCTACACAAACGCCCTGACGGCCGACGGCTGGGTGGTGGACGAAAACCGCAAGGAGACAACGGCCGCGGGCCTGAATGTGGATGTGACGTTTTTCAGCCGCGGCGACGAGCGGTTAGAAATGGGTATCGCCGTAATCGGGGGCGACACGATGGTGGCGTTCACCATGACCCAGTAGAGGAAGAAACCACAGCTTGAAGGAAGCTCACGCAAAGGCGCTAAGGGGCGAAGGCGCAAAGAAGAAAAGAAGAGGAACCAGGTTCTTTCTTTTCTTCTTTGCGCTTTTGCACTCTTTGCGTCCTTTGCGTGAGCTTCTTGAAACCTATGGTTCCTATCTTCTGATCATCGGCATGAACAGCAGCCGGGCCGGCGGGTCGGGCGGGTCGGGCGGGTCAGGCTCTTCCTCGGCCGCGGCCCAGACGCCGGAGATGGCCGTGCCGATCAGGGCCACCCCTGGGCGCGCCGGGGCGAAGGTCAGGCTGGTCACGACGGCGGTCACGCTCAGCCCATCGGTGAAGCGCGCCCACGTCGCCCCGCCATCGGTGGTGCGGAAGATGCCGTCGCTGTTGTAGACCAGGGCCACTTGCGGGTCGGCCGGGTCGAACATGGGGGCGCTGATTGTGCCGAAGAGCGTGTTGGTGAAGGTGATGCCCATCTGCGACGCGGCCCAGGTCTGGCCGTCGTTTCCGCTGCGCAACAGCCCCACCCCGCGCATCGAGATGAACAGTTCGCCCGAAGGCGCGACAGTCACGCCCTGAACGTTGAACGTGCGGCCCGGCAGCTCATCGTTCTTGCTGCGCCACAGGCGGCCGCCGTTGGTCGTGCGGAAAAGGCCGTTGGGGTTGGTGGCGATGTAGGCCGTGCCGGGGTCGGTTGGGTCGAGGGTGATGTCGTTGTAGACCGTCGTGTTGGCATTGGGCAAGCCGCGGTTCATGGCCTTCCAGGGGCCGTCGCCATTCAGGACATTGAGGCCATCGTCGGACAGGGCGTAGAGAGCATAGGGCGGCTCAGTGTCAATGGCCAGGGCGATCACGTTCTCGTCGGCGGCCAGCGCGCCCTCATTGGCGTTTTGCCACGACGCGCCGCCGTCGTCGCTGCGCCATAACCCGCGCCGTTGCAAGGCGACGTAGAGCACGTCCGGGTCGGCGGGGTGGAGCGCCAGGTCATTCACGCCGCTGTTGGCCGGCAAGTTGGTCGGCAGTCCAGCCGCGGCCGGCTCCCAGGTTGCGCCGCCATCGGCGCTGCGATAGATGAGGTCGGCCCCCTCGGTCGTCAGCCACGTCCCGGCGTAGAGCACGTCCGGGTCAGTGGGGTGGGCAACCAACGCGGCCACCGCCGGTTGTGGGCCGGTCGTCCCTTCCAGGCGGCCGAGCCGTGACCAATTGAGCGCGCCGGCGGCGGCCGACGTCGCCAACACGGCCAACCCTAGCCAGAGAAAGGCCACTTGTTTACCCCATTGTCGTCTCCCCATCATATTAACCCTCCATCCGCCATTTTAGGTCTTGAGAGGGCCGGCGTCTGTAGTACTTTGCGCCAATATTTCCAGAACGTCGTTTGTCCAATTCAGACGACGCGAGGGTGGCGAAAAGACCAAGGGGGGCGGGGAACCAGTCCTATTCGTGTAATTTGGCTGAGAGGTTGATTGCTCCTATACTCGGCAAGCAACAAGACGGCCGCTTGCCGCGCCCCGATAGGAGAGTCATCATGTTTCGTACCGTTGCCAACAACGTCTGGGCTTTTGACCTGGAGTGGGTTCCTGATCCACTCAGTGGCCGCCGCGCCTACGACCTGCCGGCCGACACGCCCGACGCCGACGTGCTGGAAGTGATGTGGTCACACGCTCGCACCAGTGAAGAGGAGCCACAGCCTTTTCTGAAGTACGTCCTGTGTCGCGTCGTGTCGGCGGCGGTGGTCGTGCGCCGCGTGCGCGACGACGGCCGCCTGTCGCTCGTCCTGGCCTCGCTGCCTCACGCGGGTGAATCGGCCATGCCGGAGCGGGAGTTGCTGACGCGCTTCCTGACCCAGTTGGGCCAGGAGGAGCCGAAGCCGCAACTGGTCGGCTTCAGTTCGCGCTCGGCCGACCTGCCCATTTTGGTGCAGCGCGGCATTGCCCACGGCATCATGGCTCTCGACTTCTGCCACCGGCCCAACAAGCCCTGGGAGGGCATTGACTACTTCGCCAAAGGAGACGGCCACATTGACCTGAAGGATATCGTCTCCGGCTGGGGCAAGGGCACGCCGTCGCTGCACGAGTTCGCCACCGCCTGCGGCATCCCCGGCAAGATGGGCACGACGGGCGACGACGTGTTGGGGCTGTGGCTGGCCGGGGACGTGCAGCGCATCGTCGAGTACAACCAGTACGACGCCCTGACGACCTATCTCGTCTGGCTGCGGACAGCGCTGTTTGCCGGACTATTGACGCCGGAGGCCCACGCCGCCGAAGAGGAGTGCCTGCGCGACATGCTGCGCCGGCGCATTGCCGCCGGCGACGCCCACCTGCAATTGTACTTGGACAAATGGTCGGCGCTGGTATCGTTGATGTAGCACAGGATTCTTATCCTGTGCTGCTAAGAAGAGCACAGGATAAGAATCCTGTGCCACACCAGCGCGCGAGAGATGATCATAGTGTCCGATGTTGAGCCGCCAAACTTCGTGTAGCCGTTCTGTGCTCCACAACGGGCCGCGCGTGACGAGGCGCAAAGGTTCGTAGAAGGCCGCCAGATTGGCGTCTTGAATGACGTTCTCCCCACTGCGCAGCGTGTCGGCATAACCGGCCGGCACGTCGCGCCGGAAGTGGCCGATGCGCCAATCGGCCGGGTCGCGGACGGGCAGGCGGGCCAGCAGCGGGTCGGTCAGGCCGTTGCGGTCGATGATGTGGACGGCCGGCCCGGCGTAGTAGCCCAGGAAGCCAACGTTGCCATGTTCGACGACGGCCGGCCCTTGCCGGCGTAACTCCATACCCTGTTCAGCCCAGGGATGCGGCACGCGGTCGGCGAAGAGGCCGGTGTTGGGGGTGTAGTAGGCCCGTTCGTCGGCGATGTCACCATCGCGGCGGGCGGCGTCGCCGGTGGGGCGGCCGGCCAGCAGGACGGGCGCGTGGCCGATGGCGGCCAGCAGCAAGATGAGAGCCGCCGTGATGGCGGCGGCCCGTTGCCGGGTTGAGACGGTCGCCGTCGCGATGGTTCTGCCCGGCCCGGCCAGGAGGAGACCGACGGCAGCCAGCAGCGGCAGCGTCAGAAAGCGCCCGCTCATGAAGTCGCCGCCGATGCGGACGACGTAGAGCAGGTAGAGGACGATGCCCAGCGCCACGGCTATAGCCGCTACCCGTCGCGCGGCCACGGCCCACAGCACGGCGGCAACGATAACGGCCAGTGTCAACGGATCCCAGCGCAGCGAGTTGAGCAGGTAAAGGCCGCCCTGTCGGGCCAACTCGATGGAAGGGATGCCGGTCGCCAATTTCGCATAGGCAGTGTTGGGAAACGGAAAACCGTAGTAGAACAGTGAAAAGGCCGTCCATAACGCCAACGGCAGGAAGCCGAGAGCGACGGCCGCCACTGCCCGCGCCGACCGTTGCCGCCATAGTGCCCAGCCCAGCGCCGGCGCCACCAGCAGCAGCGCGTCGAGACGGTTGAGGGCCAGCAGGGCGGCCAGGAAGGAGAGGAGTAGCAGGTGACGAGTGGCGGGTGGCGCGTGGCGCGTGGTTGTTGGTCGTTGGTCGCTGGTCGTTGGTTGCACAGCACGGCCCCTGAACTCGTCACTCGTCACTCGTAACTCGTCACTATTCTGGAACCAGACGACGAGGAAGGCGGCCAGAAGCATGTGGCTGAGGGCGTTTTCCAGGCCGGACGTGGCGAAGTCGACGAAGGCCCGCGAGAGAGTCAGCACGAGCAGAGCCAGGGCGACGGCCGGCGGCGCGGCCCGCAGGCGGAAGGCCAGCAGCCACGCCGCGCCGAGCGACAGAGCTATCGAGAGCGCGATAGTTGTGTAGTACAACTCGCCCGTCACAAGCCGCCCGGCCAGCAGCACCAACAGCCACAGCGGGTGGGTGTAGCCCTGCACGCGCTCGGCCGGGTTCCACGTCAGCCCCAGCCCGGCGGCGGCGTTGTCCACGACGCGAAAGGTGATGTAGGCGTCGTCGCTGAGCCAGGCGGCGCGGAGGATGACGGCGGCGAAGAGGAGCAGGAAGAGCGTGGCGAGTGGCGAGTGGCGAGTGGCGAGTTTGGACCGGCCACTCGCCACTCGCCACTCGCCACTCGTCACGCTGTTGCGCCGTGTTAGAATCATGTTCGCCATGAGGCTACCCACCCGGCGCGTTGTGTCGTCACTCCCCGTCATTCTGGCGATTATAGCACTGCTCCTGTCGGCGCTCTACGTCATCGGCCTGGTGTTCGATTGGCCGGCGTGGCTGCGCGGCAGCAACTGGGTGTGGGTGCGGCGCGTGCCGTCGCCGGGGGCGCGCTTCTGGCTGATGCCGGCGGCGCTGGCGGGCGGGTTGGCGCTGGGCGCGGCGGCCGTGCGCGGCGGGGCGTGGTCGCGGCGGCGGACGGCGCTCTTTCTGGGCGGGCTGATCGTCCTCGCGCCGCTGCTCCAGTTGGCCGTGGCCGCCCAGCACCGCGCCCAGCCGCTCAGCCTGGTGGTCATGAGCGCCACGGGCTTCTGGCAGGAGGGGGCGCGCATCGAAGAACCATTGCGCTTCGCCCGCGAACACGTGGCGCGGATGCCCACCTATGCCGACGTGCACGTGCGCACGCAGCCGCCGGGCTGGCCGCTGGCCTACTGGGCGCTGTCTCAGGGGTTAGCGCGCTTTCCCGCGGCGGCCGACTGGCTGGGCGGCCACGTGCGCCGCTACGACTGCCTGTCGCCGGAGTTTGTCGGGCTGAGCGCGGCCCAGATGGCGGCCGGCTATTTGCGTGTAGTAATCCTTGCCCTTAGTGGACTGGGTGCACCACTGCTATACGCTGTCGCCCGCCGTTTCAGCGGGGCGGGGGCGGCGCGGCTGGCGGCCGTGGGTTACGGCTACTTACCGGCGCTGCTGGTCTTCAGTGGGCGGTTCGACGTGGCCTATGCCCTGCTGGCCCTGGCCGCGGTGTGGCTGGCGCTGCGGGCCGTGCTGGACGGGCGGCGGGGTTCGGCCGTGGCTCTGGCGGTGCTGGTGGGCGTGGGCAGCTTCTTCACCTTTACCGCCGCGGCTATCGCTGCCTTGGCCTTATTGGTGGCCGGGACGGCGGCCGTCGCAGCGTTTGGCCGGCGCGACGGGCGGCTGTGGCGGGTGGTGGGGGCCGGGGGCGCGGTGGCCGGGGTAGTGCTGCTGTTCTGGGGCGGGTTGTGGCTGCTGGGCGTTGACGGCCTGGCCATGTGGCGCGTCGGGCAGGCCATCCACCGCGAGTACCGGCTCAACTATCCGGTGTGGTTCCTGTTCAATCTGTACGATCTGGCTGTGTTCATGGGTATCGTGCCTTTTGTCGGCGCGGTCGGGGCGCTGCTCGGCCGTCGAATGACGGCCAATGACCGACGACCAACGACCGGCTTGCACACCCTGGCACTGGGCTGGGGGGCGGTCGTCCTGCTGCTGAATCTGTCGGCCACGGTGCGGGCGGAGACGGGGCGGCTGTGGTTGTTCCTGATGCCGGTGGGGATGTTGGTGGGGCTGGCGTGGTTTGCGGAGCGGCTGCGGGGATCGTCGGCGTCCCCAGGCGTGCCGTCCGCATCTGAGGATGCGGACTCCGCTCAGGAGGGTCCCTCCCCAACCCTCTCCCCGACCCTCTCCCAAAGGGCGAGGGAGGCGGAGGCCCTCTCCCCTGCTCCCCTGCTCCCCCGCTCCCCTGCGCTTCTTCCCGCCCTTCTCTTCGCCGCCTATCTGACCCAGGCCCTGGTCATGGGCTATCTGCTCGGCGGGCGGGCGGGGGAACCGGCCACGCCGCCGCCGCAGTGGGACGTGCCGGCCGGCGCGCAGGCGGTGACGTACCAACTGGGCGACACCGTGGCTCTGCGCGGCTATCGCATCGATCCGGCCGCCGACGGGGCGCGGCTGACGCTCTACTGGCAGGCGCTGGACTTCCCGCGGGCGGAGTACTCGGCCTTTGTCCACGCCCTGGACGCCAGCGGAGCCACCATCGGCCAGAGCGACGGCCCGCCGGCGGCCGTGCCCATGTGGTGCTGGATTCCAGGCGAGGTGGTGGCCGACGAGCGGCGGCTGTCCGCCGCGACGACGCCGGACGGGTTCGCCGTCGGCCTCTATGAGCCACTCAGCGGACAGCGCCTGCCGGTGCGGCCGCCGACACCGGACGACCGGATTGTGCTGCCGGGCGCAGAGTGAGGGCGTGGGCGGCGATGAGCAGGCTCAGGTTGGCGACGAAGAGGACGCCGTACTGGCTGTAATCCTGCCAGCGGCCGACGAGTTGGAAGAAGGGCATCGAGGCCAGGATGATGGAGACGAGCAGGAGGGTTGCGGCTACCCAGACGACGAGACGCGAAGATGTAGAAACCGAGTTTCTCAGAAGAAACTCGGTTTCTAGCGCGACAAGGGTCTGGGCGAAGGGCAGGTAGACGAAGTAGTGGGGCCATGAGGTCTCGATGGCCAGCGGCAGGCCGAGGAAGAGCAGGGCGAAGGCCCACTCAATGGCCCGCGGGGCGCGGCGGACGACCAGCCGGGCCACAGCCAGCAGGTTGGCGGCGAACAGCCCATAGCCCAGCCAGCGCCACACCCCCCGCCCGGCGGCGCTGCCCAGCCAGCGGCCGGCGACGCTGGGCAGGTACTGGGCGTTGATGTCTTCGGGCATCCAGGTGGTGACGGCGTGGGCCACGCGCTCGCGCACCGTCACGTAGAACTGCCAGTTGCCCTCCGGCCCCAGCACGGCCGTGGGAATGACGAGCCAGAACAGGACAACGGTCGCCGCCAGAACGGCCAGGAAGCGCCAGTCGCGCCGCAGCAGGAAGGCGAAGGCGACGACGGCGACGTAGTACTTGACGGCCACGGCCAACCCCAGAACGACGGCCGCAGCCGTGACGCGCCCGCGCCGGTAGAGGAAGAGCGTGGCGAACGCGCCGCCGGTGACCAGCGTGCTGACCTGACCCCACTTCAGGTTGTGGAGGAGGGGCATGGAGAAGGCCAGCAGGACGACGTAGAGGGCGAAGGCGCGCGGCGATTCGCGGTAGAAGTCAATGGCGGGCAGCAACAGCAGCCCAATGCCCACTAACTGCACCAGCGACCACAGGGCCACGGCCGTGCTCAACTCCACCCGGCCGAATGGAACCAGCAGCAGGGCGAAGAAGGAGCTGTAGAAGTAGCCGTTGGACGGCTGGCCGGTGGTCAGCACGTCGCGGCCGGTGGGGTAGTACTGGCGGGTGAAGTCGCAGTACAGCTCCTTGCAGTGGTCGAGGGCGGCGACTAGCGTCGCCACGTCGCCCCAGACGGCGCGGTAGTAGACGACGGCCGCGGCGGCGACGACGGCCAGGATCAGCAGCGCCGGCCACCAGGGGCGCGGGGCCGTTCGTTCGCCGGACGGGGACACTATGCGCCACCTCCGGCAGCCACGGCCGCGTCGCGCAGCGCCAGCAGCCACTCACGCTCGGCGGTCGCTCCGCCAACGTCAGCGGCGCGTTCGAGCAGGCGCAGGGCGTCGTCGGCCGCGGCGCGGGCCGGCGCGGCGCGGCCGTGGGCCAGATGGACGGCCGCCTCAGCGCGACGATAGTTGGAGTCCATTGTGCCGAACGGTGGCCTGGCCAGTTGCAACCACGCTTCGGCCGTGGCCGCCGCATTCATGGCGGCGTCATAGCGGGCGGTCAGATAGGCGGCTTCGGCGGCAAAGCTGGCCTGGGCCGCCGGCGTGGCCACGGCCCGTTGGGCCAGGACAGCGTCGAGATGGGCCGCCGCGCCGGCCACGTCGCCGCGGTCGAGGTCGCGCCAGTAGGCGATATAGCGCGCGCCGACGGCATCGGCCGGGTCGGTGGCGGCTAAGGCCCGCGTCATCAGGCGGTCATCCAGGTCGCGCGGGCGCACACCACCGACCAGCGCTGTCAGCAGCAGTTGGGACGCCAGGCGCTGCTCCACACGCGGCCCGCCGCGCAACAACTGGAGTAGCTGGCCGCCGTCGCTGGTCAACCCGCCGGAGCGGTAGGGCACGAGCGTCAGCACGGTGATGACGAACGACATCAACGCCGCCTGGAAAGCGATGGTGGGCAGAACGCCATTCCCATCAGAGGCCATCAAGAAGAGGACGCCCAGCAGGGCGAGCAGTAGACTGGCTACCGGCCCGCCGGCGACGACCGCGAAACGGCGGCGGCGGAGTTGGCGGTCGTCGCGGGGGATGGCATAGACGAAGCCGCCCCAGATGCGATTCAGGGGATTGCGCTCCAGTCGCGGGCCGGCGGGCGTCTGGCGCAGGGCCAGCGGGCCGGCGGCGATGGTCAGCAGCCGCCAGTTGACCAGCCGCGCGGCCAGAGCGTGGCCCAACTCATGGGCCAGGGTGGCGAACCAGAGGACAATGAGCAGCAGCAACAGCGTGGCGTACAGCGGCAGGGACGACGTCGGCCGGATGCCGACTTCGAGGAGCACGAAGCCCAGCACCATACCGAAGATGAAGAACACACCGTAGAGCAGCAGGCGACGCGCGCCGCGGCCGACGGCCGTCCCCGCCGGCGCGATAGGCTCCGGCGGCGTGGCCAACAGCGGTGGCGGCGCGGGCGCGGCGTCCATCGGCTAGGAGAGCAGCAACAGCAACAGTTGGGCGACGATGACCTTGGTGATTGTCGCCACCGGAAAGACGAGGGCGTAGCCCAGGTTGGGCAGTTCGTTATCGGCCTGTTGCAGACCGAAGCCCAGCGTGGCCGGCTGCGTGCCCAGCCCGGCCAACATGCCGGTCAACATGCCGAACGGGATCTTTAGCACGCGATAGCCCAGGAACAGGGTCAGGAAGGCAATCGTCGTGGTGATGATCGTGCCGGCGATGAAGACCTGTGTGCCGCCGCTGTCGGCGAAGTTGGTGAAGAAGGTGTAGCCGGAGCGGATGCCGATGCCGGCCAGCAGCAGCGTCAGGCCGATCTGGCGCAGGGTCAGATTGGCGCTGTAGGGGATGGTCCAGACGATGCCGCGCGTTCGCCGCAGCGCCCCCAGCACCAGCCCCACCAGCAGCGGCCCGCCGGCCATGCCCAGGCTGATGACCACGCCGCCCGGCAGGGGGATGGGAATCAGACCGATAAGGACACCCACGGCCAGGCCGACGCTCAGCGACAGCAGATTGACCTCGCTCAGCGCCTTGTAGGAGTCGCCGAAGAGCTTGGTCAGGCGGGGCATGTCGGTGCGCAAGGCGACGACGCGCACCCGGTCGCCCAGTTCCACGACGGTATCGCCGTGGGCCAGCAGGTCGATGTCGCCGCGGCGCACGCGCGAGACGATGGCCCCATAGGTGTGGGGCAAGTCCAGCTCGTTCAGCGTGCGCCCGGCGATGTCGGGATTGCTGACGAAGATGCGCCGGAAGTCGTAGAGGCTGCGGTCAAGTTCCAGTTGTTCGCCCGACGGCTCGCCCAACCAGGCCACGGCCTTGTCCACCTCTTCCGGCAGGCCAACGACGTTGACCAGGTCGTCGAAGGCCAGCGTCGTGTCGCCGCTGGTCAGGCCCAATTGACCGTCATGCTTGAGGCGCGACAGAACGACGTCCCAGTCTTGCGCCCGGAACAACTGCGCCACCGGCTTGTCGACCGCCTCGAGGTTGGTGACGCGCACCGTGCGGACGAAAAGCTCCTGCTCGACGACGTTGAACTGGCGCAGCGTGCGCGCTTCGGCGCGATAGTCGATGCGGAAGACGCGCTGCATGACGTAGACGGCGATGAGCATGGCGATGACGCCCATCGGATAGGCGACGGAGTAGCCGATGACCGGCTCGGTGGCGGCGCGGGCCAGCTGGTCGGCCGGGGTGTTGCGCGTCACCGTCTCCAGCACACCGGCCAGGGCGGGGGTGTTGGTCAGGCTGCCGGCGTACATGCCCGCGGCGACGGTCGAGCGCAGGCCGAAGAGGGCCGCTGCGCCGGCCGTTAGCAGGGCGGCGAACAGCAGCAGCAGGAAGACGAAGGTGTTGTCGCGCAACCCTTTGCGCTTGAAGGAGGCGAAGAAGCCGGGGCCACTGCTCAGGCCGATGGTGTAGACGAAGATGATCAGGCCCACCTCGACGATGACCGACGGCATTTCCATGTCCGGGCTGAGCGCGCCGAAGCCCAGGCCGACAAAGAGAACGGCGGCCACCCCCAGGCTGATACCCCGCACCTTGACGTGGCCGAGCATATAGCCCAGGCCGGCGACGATGAACAGCAGCAGCAGCGGCTCTTCCACCAGGAAGTCGATGATTGCTTGCATGTAGACTACTCCGTGTCCGCTCGCGTTGAAGCCGGGCCATCGCCGTCACTGGCGGCGCGGCTGGTGTGTTCAACACGGGCGTTAGCAGAGTATAGCACGCGGCGGCCGAGGGGCACGCGGAAACGCAGCCCTCGCTGTGCCGCACCCGGTTTGTATTCCCATCGGCAGTTGGATAATATCTCAAACACTGCCGTTCCATTCAGAGCGGCGCAACGCATCTGTGGAGGTAGGCATGAAAGCGAATCTGTGGCCGCTGCTGGCGGTCGTGGTACTCACTCTGGGCTTGCTGGTCGCCTGTGGCGGCCAGGAGACGGCCGCGCCGGCCGTCGAAGAGATCGACCTGACAACGCTGGCCGACAGCGTGGACGCGGCAACCGTCAACGCCGTCAAAGACAACCCCGGCGTCTTTCTGATCGACGTGCGCGAGCCGGATGAGTACGCCGCCGGCCACATCCCCGGCATCACCCTCATCCCGATGGGCGAGGTCGCGGCGCGGCTGGCCGAGTTGCCGCGCGACAAGGAGATCATCGTCACCTGTCGCACCGGCAACCGCAGCGGCCAGGTGGCCGACCTGCTGCGCGAACAGGGCTTCACCAACGTCCACAACATGTCCGGTGGCATTGTGGCCTGGGAAGAGGCCGGCTACCCGGTCGAACAGTAGCCGGCGGTTGTTGTAGCCCAGGATTCTTATCCTGTGCTGCCCCTCCGCTGTGGCACAGGATTCTTATCCTGTGTGCTGCCGGGCCTGTAGAGCGTAAGAGCACAGGATAAGAATCCTGTGCTACACGGGGGAAAGTGAGCTACACTCCGTATTAGACAACTGTCTAATGCCGTCTGGCCCTGGCCGGACATCGGAGTACACTCATGGATCGCCTCAGGCGCGGGTTGTCGTCCTACGCGGCGATGATCCGCATGTTTTCGCGCAACGTCTGGCTGGTGCTGCTGTTCGGCGTCGGCAGCGGCCTGACGTTCGGCGTCTTCCTGTTCACCTTCAACTTCTACGTGCTGAGCCTGGGGCCGGGCTACGATGAGGCCTTCCTGGGCACGCTCACGTCGGCCGCCTCGCTGGCGACCATCGTCCTGGCCCTGCCCGCGGCCTACCTGGCGCAGCGCTTCCCGCCCAAGTGGGTGATGGTCGCCGCCGGGCTGCTGGGCGCGGTGGCCTATCTGGGGCTGGTGCTCTTCCCGGCGCGTGTGCCGCTGATCATGTTCCGCATGGTGGCCGGCGGGGTGATGAGCCTCAGCAGTGTGGCCGTCGCGCCGTTCCTGATGGCCAATGCCGGGGCGCGCGAGCGGCAGTGGGTGTTCAGCTTCCAGGCCGGGCTATCGACCGTGGCCAGCTTTTTCGGCAACCTGATGGCCGGTCTTTTGCCCGGCCGGTTGGGGGCGTTGGTCGGCGCGGGGCCGACGGACACCATCGCCTACCAGTTGACGCTGGGCAGCATGGTCGCCCTGAGCGCCGTGTCGATCGCGCCGCTGCTGTTCATTCGCGGCGCGGCGCGGGAGGATGCGGCGACGGTCGAGTTGCCCTGGGTGCAGTTGCGGCGCTACTGGCGGCTGTTCGCCCGTTTCCTGCTGCCGTCGCTGGTCATCGGCCTGGGGGCGGGGCTGATGCAGCCGTTCATGAACGTCTACTTCCGCAACGTCTATGGCAAGCCCGACCCGGCCATTGGCGTCGTCTTCGCCCTCGGCGGGCTGGCCATGTCGGTGGCGCTCTTCGCCGGGCCACCGCTGGCCGACCGGCTGGGCAAGATTCGCACCGTCATGCTGACGCAGGCGTTGTCCATCCCGTTCCTGATGCTGCTGGGTCTGGGCGCGTGGCTGGTTCCCAACGGACTGGCCGCGGCGGGGACGTTCTTCGTCATCGCCGGCCTGGCCTACATCTTCCGGCTGGCGCTGATGAACCTGAGCAACCCGGTCTATCAGACGTTCATCCTGGAGCGCGTGCCGGCGCAGGCCCAGGCGCTGTCGGTCAGCCTGACCAACATCGTCTTCCAGGTCGGCTGGTTCATCATGCCGCAGGTCAGCGGGCAACTCCAGGTGACGCATGGGCCGGTGGGGTTCACCTACATCTTCGCCGGAGTGACCGCGCTGTACATGACGGCCATTGGGCTGGAGGTGTGGTTCTTCGGCCGCGAAGCGCGGCAGGAGGCCCAGGTCGTGCGCGTCGCCCAGGTATAGCGCTACAACAAAAAACGGCGGACGCCGTTGCCGGGGCCGCCGTTTGGTGTTTTGGTCTATGCCGTTGCGTTGAGTGGATGAATTACCAGCGGTTGCGGTCGCCGCCGCGGTCGCGGTCGCCGCGCCCGCCGCCCTGATTGCCGTAACCACCGCGACCGCCGCTACCGCCCCGACTGTCGGGCCGGCCGCCGCCGCCGCCGTAGCCACCGCCGCCGCCATAACCACCGCGACCGCCGCCACCGCCACCGGGGGCGCGCTCTTCGCGCGGCTTGGCCTCGTTGACCTTCAGCGGACGGCCGCCGAAGGAGTAGCCGTTGAGGGCCTGCGTCGCCGCGTCGGCGGCGGCGTTGTCCATGGCCACAAAGCAAAAGCCGCGGAAGCGGCCGGTGTCGCGGTCGTTGATCATGTCGACCGAGCGCACCTCTCCGTAGTTGGAGAACAACTCGCGAATCTGTTCCTCATCCGTGTCGAACGGCAAGTTACCAACGTACAGCTTTTTCATCTTCCTTTTCAAACCCCAAAACGTAACTAGTGTGTGTGACCATCACTGTGGGCGTGACCGTGGGCGATCTCCTCGGACGTCGCCCGGCGCAAACCAACAACCTCGACGTTGAAGTGCAGCGTTTCGCCGGCCAGGGGGTGATTGAGGTCCAGGAGCGCGCCGTCATCGCGCAACTCCGAGATGTAGGCCTCCATCTGGCGGCCGGTGCCGCTCTCGACCATCCGTAGCCCCATGCCTTCCTCCAGCTCCAAATCGCCGGGGAAAGCATCATAGGGCACCAACTCAAATGCATCCGGGTCCATCTCGCCATAGGCGTCGCCCGGGCTAACTGTGACGCTACGCGCGTCGCCGATCTTCAAACCGGTCAGTTCTCGCTCCAGTCCGGGGATGATGTTCTGTGCGCCGTGGAGATACACCAACGGGTCATCGCCCGCGGCGTTATCGATCTCTTCGCCATCATCCAGCCGGAGGCTGTAGGCCAGACTGACGACTAGCCCATCCCCCACACTCAGGTCATCCCGCTGTGCTGTATCGTCCTTCAAACAACCTCTCCTAATCCAGTGTGCAATATGTGATCCGGTTGGGCCGGGCAGGACGGCGCCACTAAACAAAAAAGCCACCTCGACTTTTGGTAAGTCCAGGCGGCCCTACTTTCCGTCCCAGCAACTCCACACACCAGTCAATTGTTACTATAGCGAACGGGATTGCGGCTGTCAACGGGGACTGGGAAATTGGGAATTGCGAATTTCGAACGACGAACGACGAACGACGAACGACGAATTTCAGAAACCTCCTCTGAATTCGTCGTTTGTAGCTCGCCGTACGTCGTTTCTAGTTGATCATTTCCAACCCATCTATGGCCACCGGAAAGCCGGCGGCCGAGCCGTCCCAGTAGAGGGAGGAAGTGTAGCCGCCGCTGCCGTTGGGGGTTAGTTTGACGATGTCCTTAGCGTCGCCGGTAACGCCGTTGAAGTTGAAGGCATCGGGGAAGCTGACGTAGACCTCGCCTGTCGCGGTGTTGACCCATATAGCGTTGACGTTCTCCGGCCCCATGCCGATGACACTCGTCGAATCGAAGAAGGTCGACCAAGTAGCGTTAGTGCGGTTAAACGCCAGGGCGTCTTCGTTGGCCGCCTTGAGCGTCGCCCCGTTTGGCCCGGCCACGGTTACCGCACCCACAGTGCTGATGGCGATGCGGCCGTCGGCACTCAGGCCTAGCGCATCGACTCTCTCCGCGGATGTCGTCAGGCCGACGTTGGAGCCATCGACCCACATCTGGAATGAGCCAGCCGTGGTGAGGCCGGTGCTGGTCGGGGCGAAGCGGAGCACGTCGTGAGCCGCCACCGAACCCACGCCAGGGACCGACTGCGGCACGCCGAGGGACAACAGGATACTGCCGTCGCTCTGAAGTTCAAAGGCGGAAACATTCTTGGTGATGCCCACATCGGAGCCATCGAAGTGCATTGACCAGCCGGTGGCTGGGTCGTACTTGATGATGTCGGCCGGGGCGAAGGCCACGCCGCCGAACGTACCGGCTTTGCCCGGCGAGAGATAGAACCCGCCGGTCGGGGGCGGCGCGCTGCCGGCCCGCTCGAACGCGCCGACGTCGCACTCGTTGTTCGACGCGTTGCCGCTGCCGTTCTGGTTGCGCGGCTGGCCGCGCTGGTCGAGGCCGTTGACCGGGGCGGCGGTGCAACTGGCGTTGGGCGCGCGGTCGAGGGCGGGGCTGCCGGCGGGCAGGGCGTGGGTCTGTGTCGGGCCACCGTTTTCAGCCAGCGGGGAGAGGATGGCGTTGATGCCAACGGTGGGCACGATGTCGGTTGGGCCAGGGGTAAAGCCAGAGACGCCGGCATTGCCGTTTTTGCCGAAGATGTTGTGACTGTTCACAGAGATGTCGGTTGAGCAATCATCGGAGTAAAAACCATCCAGAAATATCTCATCATCCGTGTTGCCAGAGACGATTGTCCGCAGCAATCGTGTGGTGCTGCCGTAGCACTCCGCATAAACACCAACCATATTGTTAGTGATCGTACTGTTAGCGATGGTCAAGTAGTCGTGATTAGCCACCCCCTGTCCTTTGTTGCCACTTACGGTACTGTTAGCAATTGTCATGGTTCCGTAGTTGCCAATAGCTGCAACCCCTTCGTCGTCACCTAGCGGGCCAGCCGAGTTGGCTACAATAGTGCTACCAGTAATAGCTGATGTATCCGTGGCTAACACGCCGACGGCACCGGTAGAGTCGTCATACCCAGTGGCCCAATTGCTGCGTACCTCGCTATTGCGTATTGTCAATTGCCCGGCCGCATACACACCTCCAGCCGAAGCCCCATGATTGCCGAAGGTAGCGTTACCACTCACTTCACTGTCGTTGAGACTCAAGCTTCCTTCGCTGTGGATACCTCCGCCATCAGCACCAGAATAGGCGAAGGCGGTGTTGTCTCGTATTTCGCTGCCAGTAATCGTCAGCGCACCGATGTTATAAATTCCCCCACCTTCGGTACCAAAGTATCCGTTAGTATTGTTTCCCTCTATAATGCTGCCGGTAATTGTCAATGTCCCACTGTTGAAGATTCCGCCACCCCCCACTGCATAGTGGCAATAGACGTAATTGTCCGCTATTGTTCCTCCGCTGATTGTTAGTTGTCCCTGGTTCAGAATGCCGCCCCCGCCTCCATTTACGTCGTACGCATCGTTACAAGGCTCAATGTGGCTGAGTTGCCCCCCACGAATCGTGGTGTTATTCAACGTCAGATTGCCTTGATAGCCAACGGCTAGAATTCGCAAATCAGGCGCTGTATTGCCGCGTTGAATGATCGAACCATTGCCATTGATCGTCATCGCTGTGGTGATCCACGGCAGGCCAATTGGCCCTACCGGCGCATCGGGCACAGCGGGAGTAATGATCGTGAACAGGCCGTTGGTCGGCAGGTTGATAGTGTCCGCACCGTTGGGGTTGCCGGCGGCGCAGTCGGTATAGGGGCGGCCGTTCGCTTTGTTGTTGGCGTTTTGGATAGCCTCGAATAGCGAGCATTGGCCGTTGGCGGCGATGCCTATCTGGCCATTGACAACGGTGATCGTATTGTCGGTCGCCGCCGGGTCAATCTGCGCCCGCGCCCCGGCCACGGCCAGTAGCAGTGCCGCACTGGTGACGCCCACGGCTAGCTGCCGCCGTAAGCGTCGCCGCCAGCCGCGCGACTGTCGCGCCAGCCGTTGCCGCCAGTAGACAAAACGCGGCGCCAAATCGCGCCGCCGCAATAGGGTACTGGCCAGCCACGGGGGCAGGCCGCGGTTCACTTCCTCAATGGGCGAGGACGAGTTCATGTCATCTCTCCAGAATGGGAATTGTATGTCGTGACGGCTGCAACCGGCTGTGGCCCACCGTCTCGATAGACACATTACCACAGCCGGCCGCCGGCCGGAAGTGACAAATGTCATGTCCTGAATAAACGCGACACGCTGATGACACAGACGAATGCAGGTTGGAGTATGGCTTCTTATCAGCGGCCAGCCGTGAAATCAGCATCATCTGCGTGCCATTCTTCTCCCCCACATCACTAGCGTCTTGGCCCCATTTGCGATAGAACCCACACTGTTCAAGGAGGCGCATCATGGCCAAAAAGGGCAAGAAGAACGGCAAGACCGAGGCGGCCGACACAACTGACCTCTAATTGTCTACGGTGAGCCTCTATCGCGCATGAAGACGTCCCGGACACCGTTGGTGTCGTTGGCAACCAGATCGGTGGCCACCGATTCCATCATAATAACCCGACCGTCAGCCGAAATTGCCTGCGCCATTGATACCCCGTTGGGATTTTCACCGTTCAGATTCGTTGATACGACCACTACCTCCTCGGTGTGGAAGTCGAGCACAAAGATGAGGCCATCGCCAAAGGCCGCGAATCGTCCATTGAGCGAGAGTGTGGGATTGGGTGAAGACCCGAAAAAGGGTTGAACATGATTGCCAAAGAACTCACTTGTGCCAGCCTGACGGTCGTAACGATTCAAAGTGTAATGAGTGACAGGACCGCCAGGCCAGGGGATATCGTCGTGTGTCACCGTTTCATAAACGATGAAGTTGCCATCGCCGGATATCTCCGGGTTTTGCCCTGCGTAATATCCCCCGCCCCCTTGATAGGCACTATACAACTTGGCTAGCGAGTGATCATAGAGGTAAATGCCATTGTCATATGCGAAAGCGGTGAAACGGCCGTCAGCCGAAATCGAAGGTGTTTCTCCACCGATTGAGGTGTCCTCGAGCATTGTCGAGATCAATATCGTTTGTGGCGATTGTCGATCATGCAGGAAGACATCGTTCTGTGTGTCGGTGTCGCCCGGATCTAGATTGACAGCGCTGGACTCGAAAACCACGTAGCGGCCGTCGGCCGAAATGTCGGGCCAACCCGAATCACCATTAGAGGGAGTACCGTCATGGCCCAGAGAAATCAGCGCCGTCTCGCCCGTCTGCCGGTCGTGGACGAAGACATCTTGAAAGGCATTGGCCTCACCGGCTACCAGAGAAGTCGCGAGGGAGGAGTAGGCGACAAACCGACCGTCGGCCGAGATCTTGCCACCAGACGATGGGCCGTTGCCTTGAGCGCCGTTGGTTCCTATGGAAACTCGCGTCGTCTGCCCTGTGTGCCGGTCGTGGACGAAGACATCCCTCACGCCATTAGAATCGCCAGGGACCAGATTGGTGGCTTCGGATTGGAACACGACGAAACGGCCATCGGGGGTCATATCCCTGCCGTATGAGTTGCCATTCGCTTGCCGGCCGGACGAATCGACCGAAACGCGAACCATGCTGGGTGCGCGGTATTCTTCCGACAGTTTCCGGACAGTCGGTAAGAAGACAGTGTTCGAAGATGTATTAGGAGTTGCCGGGTTGCCTTCACCGCTGACACTAACCTGACTGACGACCTCGATCGTGTTCACTTCGGCCGATGGCCTGATAGCTCGCCATTCGGCCGCCGTTCCCACCAGGCCGACGATCAACAACACCACTGGAACTAGCCTTAAACTCTTCATGACGTCCTCCTTCAAGAAAGACAGTGTAGCAAGGTAACGTACTGGCCAGTAGTGACGAATGTCACATATTCGCGGTGCGTCGCACTTTCTGAAGTGCGTCGCACCGTCTTGAAGCACCATTCGACGATGGCAGAAGAAGGTGCAACCCACTCCAGAAAGTGGGATGCACCATCTCTAGCGCAACACCCCCATTTGCGATAGAAACCAGTGTGTTCAAGGAGGCGCATCATGGCCAAAAAGGGCAAGAAGAACGGCAAGGCAGAGGCGGACGACGCGCCGCCCGAAACCATCATCGAGCAGCCGGCAGCCATCATCGAATCGCCTGCCGCCAGCGACGGCGGTGAGCCGTCAACCATCGGGGAGAGTGTCGTCGCCGACGCTCACTTAACCAAGAAAGGCAAGCTGAAGGAAGAGTACTACGAAGCGGAGATGCTGAAGCTCCAGGAAGAACTGGTCAAGCTCCAGTACTGGGTCAAGGAGAAGGGGCTGCGCGTCGTCGTCATCTTCGAGGGGCGCGACGCGGCCGGCAAGGGCGGCGTCATCAAGCGCATCGTTGAGCGCACCAACCCCCGTATCCTGCGCGTCGTCGCCCTGGGCATCCCCAGCGACGTGGAGAAGACGCAGTGGTACTTCCAGCGCTGGGTGGCGCACCTGCCGGCCGGGGGCGAGATCGTCCTCTTCGACCGCAGTTGGTACACGCGGGCCATCACCGAATACGTCCACGGCTTCTGCACCGAGCCGGAGTACCGCGAGTTCCTGTCCTCCTGCCCGCAGTTCGAGCGGATGCTGTTGCGGTCGGGCATGATCCTGCTGAAGTACTGGTTCTCGGTCAGCGACGAGGAGCAGGAGCGCCGCTTCGCCCAACGGGCGGCCGACCCGCGCCGCCGCTGGAAGCTCAGCCCCATGGACCTGCGCTCGCGCGATAAGTGGATCGAGTACTCGCAGGCCAAGGACCGCATGTTCGACTTCACCGACACCAAGCAGTCGCCGTGGTACGTGGTCAACGCCGACGACAAGCGCCGGGCGCGGCTGAACTGCATCAGCCACATCCTCAGCCAGATCCCCTACGAGGACATCCTGCCGCCACCCATCGAGCTGCCGCCGCGCAAGGCGGCCAGCGGCTACATCCGCCCGCCGATTGACGAGCAGACGTTTGTGCCGGAGCGGTACTGATCTTCGACGTGGAGAGGCACGCAGAGCCTGGCACCTTGTGCCTCTACCGCCAGAGGAGGTGCGAGAGAAACGCAGAGGAAGAAAGAGAGAAGAGAGGAGCAGAATAACCCCGAACCGTAAACAAGTAGCCGTCACTGTTGTCGTCGTCACTCTGGTTGCCGCCGGTGTACTTCTCTACCTCTCCCCGCTGAGTCGGATCAATTTTGCCGGCTCCATCGGCTCCGGCGGCCAGGCTGACGTCCAACTGCCGACCGGCTTCACAATCGATGTTTTCGCCGAAGGGCTAAACGGGCCACGCTTCATCGCCTTCGGGCCGGACGGCGCGCTCTACGTCGCCGAGCGCGGCACGGGCCGCATTGTGGCCCTGCCCGATGCCGACAGTGACGGCCGCGCTGACGCCATTCTCCCCTTTGCCACCGGACTCGACCAACCGCACAGCCTGGCCTATCACGAAGGCGCGTGGTACGTTGGCGTGCCGTCGGGCGTGGTGCGGCTGGACGATCAAGACGGCGATGGCGCGGCCGAGGCGCAGACGGCGATCATCGACGACCTGCCGACACGCGTCGGCCACACCACGCGCACCGTTGCCTTTCTGCCCGACGGCCGGATGCTTCTGTCCGTTGGCTCCAGTTGCAACGTCTGCACCGAGAGCGACCCCCGCCGGGCAGCTATCGTCGTCTACGACGACGCCACCGGAGCCAACGAGCAGATCTTTGCCACCGGGCTGCGCAACGCGGTGGGGCTGACCTTCCAGCCCGACAGTGGCGCGCTGTGGGTTACCAATAACGGCCGCGACTTGATGGGCGACGACGTGCCGCCGGAGACGCTCTACCAGGTCAACGAGGGCGACCACTTCGGCTGGCCCGCCTGCCACGCCGGGACGATCATCGACCCGGAGTTCGGCGCGGAGGGGGCGTGCGATGGCGTCGTCCAACCCGCGCTGACCTGGCAGGCCCACAGCGCGCCGCTGGGGCTGGTTTTCTACGATGGCGACGCCTTCCCCGAGGCGTATCGCGGCGACCTGTTCATCGCCCTCCACGGCTCGTGGAACCGGCCGCAGATGGTCGGCTACGAAGTGTTGCGCGTGCCCTTCGACGACGGCCTGCCCAGTGGCCCAGCCGAGGTGTTCGCTACCGGCTGGCTGACCGATGGGCGCGTGAGCGGGCGGCCGGTGGGGCTGGCCGTCGGGCCGGACGGGGCGCTCTACGTCAGCGACGACCGCGGCGGCTTCATCTATCGCATCACGTACGGCCAGTAGCGCCGGACGTGCCCGGCCGCGCACCCGCGCTTCGCAGGCGTTTTGTGGCCTTCGCGCTGTGGCCTGTGATCGCGCGCGGCGCGTGATCAATTCGGCCGCAGCGGGGCGTTCAACGCGAGCGCCCGCAAATAGCCAAGAGGAGCGAAAGGGCATGGTCAGTGCAGTAGTATTGCTGAAAACGCATCGCGGACTTATCAACGAAGTGGCGGCCCAGTTGGCCGAACTGAACGGCATCAGCGAGGTCTTCTCCGTCGGCGGGCGCTATGACCTGGTGGCTATCCTGCGCGTGCGCGACAACGAGGCGATGGCCGACCTGGTGACGGAGCACATGCTCAAAGTGGACGGCATCGCCGAGAGTGAGACGCTGCTGGCCTTCCGCGCCTTCTCCCGCCACGATCTGGAAAGCATGTTTTCGTTGGGACTAGACGAGTAATGGATGACCTATCAACCCTGACCCCTGCTCGCCGGTGGCGCTGGGTCGCCCCGCTGGCTGTGCTGCTGCTGTGCCTGACCTTCTTCCTGGCCGGCATGGCCGTCGACCACTTCCTGCCGGCCGCGCCCGCGGCCGGCGGCACGGAGACCACCGGTCTTGACGCCGCCCTGCTCGATGAAGCCCGGCGTGTCATTCAGGAGAACTTCGTTGACCGGGACGCCGCCACCGATGAGCAATTGCAAACCGGCGCGCTGGCCGGCATGGTCGACATCCTCGGCGACGTGGGCCACAGCCGCTTCATGACGCCGGTGATGGTCGAGGAGCAGGCCAACTACATCGCCGGCGAGTTCGAGGGCATCGGCGCTTACGTCGAGATGCGCGACGGCTTTGTGACCATCGTCTCGCCCATCGACAACTCCCCGGCCCAGGCGGCGGGCATCCTGCCCGGCGACATCGTTACCGCCGTGGACGGCGGCGACGTGGCCGGCATGTCGCTGCAAGCAGTGGTTGAGCTCATCCTCGGCCCGGCCGGCACGCCCGTCACGCTGACGATCTTCCGGCCGGAGACGTCCGAAGAGTTGACCTTCACCCTGGAGCGGGCGCGCATCGAGCTGCAGAACGTCACCTGGACGCTGCTGCCGGGCACGACCATCGCCCAGGTGCGCATCGCCGGCTTCAGCGAGCGCGTCGGCGACGACCTGGCCGCGGCCATCACCGCCGCCACGGCCGAGGGCGCGACCGGCCTCATCCTCGACCTGCGCAACAACCCCGGCGGACTGCTCAGCGAGGCGGTCAATGTGGCCGGCCGCTTCCTGCCCGATGACACCGTGGTCGTCCTGCGCCAGGACGCCGACGGCGAAGTGCGCGAGGAGCGCACGACCATCGGCGACCCGACCGGCCTGCCGCTGGTTGTCCTGGTCAATCAGGGTAGCGCCAGCGCCAGCGAAATCGTCTCCGGCGCGCTACAGGATCACGACCGGGCGACGCTGGTGGGCGAGACGACCTTCGGCACGGGCACGGTGCTCAACACGTTCGGCCTGTCCGACGGCTCGGCCATCCTGCTGGCCACGGAGCAGTGGCTGACGCCCGACGGCCGCGTCATCTGGCGCGAGGGGATTGTGCCCGACGAGGTGGTGGAGTTGACCGGCCCGGTGCAACTGCTGGTGCCGGAGACGGCCGACGACCTGTCGGCCGAAGAGGTGGCCGCCAGCGAGGACGCGCAGGTGTTGCGGGCGGTGGAGTTGTTGAGGCAGTAGGGCAGTTTTGAGTGGGTCAGTGGGTCAGTGGGTCAGTGGTAGACGTCTAGCCGAAGGGCGTGTCGTCGGGTGCGTCGGGCAAGGGCGGGGTGTTGTCTGGTGGGAAACCGGCGCGCGGGTGGCGACGCAGCAGGAGCAGGAAAAGCAGTAGCCCTGTGGCCGCGGTGCCCAGCAGATAGAGGCCGTAGCCGATGGCCATGCCCACGGCGGCCGTCGCCCACAGGGTGGCCGAGGTCGTCAGGCCGCTGATGTGGCCGCGCCCGCGCAGGATGACCCCCGCGCCCAGGAAGCCGACGCCGGTGACGATCTGCGCGGCGATGCGCGTCGGCTCGCGCCCCTCGGGAGCCACGGCGAAAGAGATGATCGAGAAGAGGCACGCCCCCAGCGACACCGCGCCGAAGGTGCGCACACCGGCGTCGCGGCCGCGCGCCTCGCGCTCCCAGCCGAGCACAACGCCTAACAGGGCGGCCAGGATCAGGCGTCCTACCCACGCGATTTGCGTTTCCACAGTCATGCTACGTCCTCCACGTTACTCTCATCCGGTTGACAGTTTACAGCGACACCGCCAGCCACTCCGGCAGGGTCTCTAGCAAGCGGGCCATGATCGTCTCGGTGCGGGCGGCGAACAGTTCCGGCCGGCCGTAGGCCTCGCCGGCGTCGGCGCTGACCAGGTCGGTGACGCCGCGCAGGATGAGGCAGCGCACGCCGTTGCGGGCGGCCACGTGGGCGATGGCCCCGCTCTCCCAGTCGGCGGCGATGGCCCCGAAGCGGGCGCGCAGGTCGGCGATCTCCGCGCTGACGATGTCGCGGTCGGCCGAGATGAGCAACTCGCGCCGCACGGGCAGCGGCAGCGGCCCGCGCAGCCACGACAGGTCGATCTCTTTGGCATAGTAGGCCAGGGCCTCGTCTGGGTCGCCCATCTGCTCGATGATGTCGTAGACCAGGGTGAAGTCGGCCAGCAGCAGCGTGCCCGCGGCCACGTCGCCGGCAAAGCCGCCGCACGTGCCCAGGTTGAGCAGCAGCCGCGGCCGCCAGCGGTCGATGGCGTACTGCGTCGAGGCTGCGGCGTCGATCTTGCCCCAGCCGCCGTGGAAGAGGACGACCGCCGACGGCCGACCGCCGACCGCCGGCAGAGTAACGTAGAGGGCCTCGCCGTAGGGGGTGGCGATGGCCGGCGCGTCGGCAAAGCGGGCGCGGACGGGCCGCCATTCGGCGTGGGCGGAGATGAGCACAACGGCGTCGGTTTCCTGAGTCATTGGCGAATTATAGTGATCCGGCGGCCATTTTCGCTATAATGCGCCCGATTGGGGCAAGCATCGCACCCGGCGCCGCCGCAAACTGGCCCCTAAGGCCCCGCTTTGCCCCGGGAGGAGTCCGCCATGAATCATCGACGCCTATTCACGCTGCTGGCCATGCTGCCGGCCCTTGTTGCCCTGGCCGGCTGCAATGGGGTTCAGGTCGTTGAGGTCACACGACCAGTCGCCGAGTTCACCCTGACCCCCGAACCGCCAACCGAGCCAACGGCCGAAGCCATCGCCACCCCCGCGCCAACCGCGGCCCCGGTCGAACCGACGGCCGAGTCGAGCAGCGACTTACCGCCGTCGGTCTTCTACGACCTGGGCGAGGCGACGCTCATCCAGGACAACTTCCCCGAAGACAGCCGCTTCCGCAACATGCCGGCGCAACTCAACGGCGTCATGGCCGTGCCGGCGGGGGAAGGGCCATACCCGGTAGTCGTCGTCCTGCACGGCACGCACCCCGGCTGCCCGGTGGACGACGCCGGCGTAGATCGCTGGCCGTGCGATCCCGAAGTTGAGCAGCGCAACTATGCCGGCTTCGAGTACCTGGTGCGTGAACTGGCCGCCCGTGGCTACGTGGCCCTGGCCCCCAACATCAACGCCGAGAACACCTTCGGCTTTGGCGAGCCGACCCCCGGCGTGCGCCTGTGGCAGTTGCTCGAACAGCAGTTGAGCGCCCTGGCGACGGCCGCCGGCGGCGGCGACAACGGCTTTGGCGTCGAGTTGAACGGCGTGGCCGACGTGCGACAACTGGCGCTAATCGGCCACTCGCGCGGCGGCGAGATGGCCAACTATCTGACGCGCAAGTTTGGCCTGGACACTCCGGCAGGCGCCGGGGCGGAGCGCGGCTTTGGCCCCGTGGCCGGGCTTTTGCTCGTCGCGCCGGCGCGCATCCTACAGGACAGCGGCGGCAGCAACGTGCCGCTGTCCGTCATCATGCCCGCCTGCGACGGTGACGTGGTTGGACAGGACGGCCAGACTTTTTACGAGGACGTGCGCTTTGAGGGCAATGACTTCTGGTCGACGACGGTGCTGCTGGCGGGGGCCAACCACAACGGCTTCAACACTATTCTGGGCGGCGACATGATCGCGCACACCGGCCGGCCTGGCTGCCAACCGCCGCTCGCGCCTGAAGCGCAGCGGCAGTTCCTGGTGGACTACGCGGCCGACTTCCTGATAGCCCTGTTTGGCCAAGAGGACGCCATCGCGGCGGCCAAATCCCGGCTGGGTCTCGACATAACGCAGCCGGTCCCGGCCGAACTCTACGGCCAACCGGCGCGCGTCAATGTCTTGCCCGCCCTGGCCGACCGGATGCCGTTATTCGGCCCCCAGGACGAAGGGGAGTTGACGGCCCATCAGCAGGCTGGGCCGGTCGTGGCCGAGGGAGCGACGCTGTTCTTCTGCCCGGCGGGCTACAGGGTGGAGGCTGAACTGGCCGCCTGTCGCCGGCCGAACTTCATCAGCCCGGCCAACCCGGCGATGGCTGTCGTCAGTTGGACCGGTCCGGCCGAGGTGCGCTTGGAGATACCGGACGGCCAGTGGGAAGTGAGCAGCCATACGGCGCTGACCTTGCGCGCCGCGGTCGATCCGCTATCGGAGTTGAATGCCGTAGACGAGCCGCAAAGCTTCAGCGTGCGGCTGACTGACGCCCATGGCGCGACGGCCACCGTCATCGTTGGCCCCGACGAGCCGGCCCTCCAGTACATGACCGGCGAATTCAGAGAGGATGAGATGTTCCCGCCTGGCCTGCTGGACGCCATCGTCCACATGACGACCGTGCGCGTGCCGCTGGTGTCCTTTGCCGGCGTTGACCTCAGCGACGTAGACGAGGTCGCGCTGGTATTCGACCAGACGGCCAGCGGGACGCTGTTTGTGGCTGACGTGGAAGTGGCGCGCTAAGCCGCGTCGCGTTGCGCGATTCTCCCATACCCGTAGCGCGATTCGAGAGAATCGCGCTACGGGCGCAGGGCGTCGGCCACGCGCCCGATCTGCTTGAGGTGCGGCCGTTCATGGATCGCCAGCCGTCGGGCGAAACCCAGCACCGAGCGCCGGATCGGCTTGCCCGCGCCGGTCATCGTCGCCTCGCGCGCCCACGCGGCGGGGGTCAACGTCTCCAGGACGGCCATGAGCGCGGCACGCTGCGCGGCATACGCCTCCAGCGACGGCCGGAACTCCAGGTCAGGGTAGTTGGTGCGCGTCATCCAGGTGCGGGGATCGATGGCCCGTATGGTCGGGTTGTCCTCGGCCAGGATGGTGGCGATGCAATCGCCCCACACGTCGGCGCAGGCGCGCAAGTGGGCCAGCACGTCGTTGGTCGACCACTCGTCCGGGGTGGGGCGGGTGCGTAACTGGGCGGGTGACAGGCTTTCGGTCAACGCGGCGATGCGCCCCGGTGCCGGGCCTAGCAGCGCCAAAACCTGTTCAACAGTCACCGACTCATCAGCCATGGGATGCCTCCTTTGAACCGTAACGCGATTCTCCCGAATCGCGCCACACGCGCAAGAGGCGCGATTCGGGAGAATCGCGTTACACGCGCAGCGCCCGGTCGAGCCAGTCGATGGCCCGCCCGTCGCGGATCATGTCCGGCGTGACGCGGATGAGCGTCCAGCCGTAGAGCGCGGCCTCGTTGTACTTCTCGCAATCCTGCTCGAAGCGTTCGGGGTGGGCGTGCCCCTTGCTGCGGCCGGTGTCGGTCTGCATCCAGATGCCGCCCTCGATCTCGCAGGCCACCAGCAGCCCGCCCTCGCGCCAGCAGAAGTCGAAGCGCCAGTTGCGGTTGGCGTGGAAGACGTATTCGGCGATGGGTTCCGGCAGCCCGGCCAGGCGAATCTGCTCCAGCAGGACGGTATTCCAGTTGACCCGCGCGCGGCCGGAGCCGCCGGCAGATTCGCGGCGAGCCAACCGGGGACGGGCCGGGCGCGCTTTCATGCCCACAGGATAGCACATTTGTGCTAAACCTTCAATCTGAATGTGGCACAGGATTCTTATCCTGTGTCTGTCAGCTCAGCACCCGCAATCGGCCGGGAGACATGGCGCGTAACCTGTCGCCGGGCAAACAGGTCAATAAACCCGGGTTACGGTACACGCGGGCGGGGCAGAATCCTGGGCTACAGGGGAAGAGCCGCCTGAAAGGCAGCGACATTGTCCGCTACCGTCCCCGGCCCGCCAAAGATCGCGCTGCCGGCCACCAGCACCGTCGCCCCGGCGGCGACGACTTCGGCGGCGTTGCCCGGCTTGATGCCGCCGTCGACCTCCAGTTCGGCCGCCGAGCCGATGGCGTCCAGCATCCCCCGCAGCCGGGCGATCTTGGCCGTGCTGGTGGGGATGTACGACTGGCCGCCGAAGCCGGGGTTGACCGACATGACCAGCACCAGGTCAACGAATGGCAGAATCTCCTCCAGCGTTGCCAGCGGCGTGGCCGGGTTGAGCGTCACCCCCGGCCGCACGCCCAACTCGCGGATGGCCTGCACGGTGCGGTGCAAATGGGGGCAGGTCTCGACGTGGACGGTCAGCACGTCGGCCCCGGCGCGGGCGAAGTCGGCCAGGTAGCGCTCCGGCTTCTCGATCATCAGATGTACGTCCACGACCGCCCCATACCGGTCGGCCAGCGGACGCACGGCCTGGACGATGAGCGGGCCGATGGTGATGTTGGGCACGAAGTGGCCGTCCATGACGTCGACGTGGATGTAGTCGGCCCCGGCGATCAGCGCTTCCTCAACGTGCGCGCCGAGGCGGGCGAAGTCGGCCGACAGGATGGATGGGGCAAGGTGAATTCGAGACATATCTGACCTCTGAGAAGAGAGAAGAAACCACAGATTACGCAGATTTCACAGATTACCGCAACATAATCTGTGAAATCTGCGTAATCTGTGGTTTCTTATTCTTAACGGTAGGCGACCTCGCTGTAGGTCATGAGCTTATCCCAGCGGTGGTGGGCCTCGATGGTGCGCCACGTGCCGGAGCGGGAGCGGGTGACGAGCGAGTGGGTGATGGCCCCGGTGGCGGTGTAACGCACGCCGCGCAGGAAGTCGCCCTGGGTGATGCCCGTGGCGGCGAAGAAGTGGTCGTTGCCGGCGGCCAGGTCGCTCAGGGTCAGCTTGCGGCCGATGGCGATGCCCGCCGCCTCGATGCGCTCGCGCTCGCCGTCCGACTGCGGGGCCAGGCAGCCCTGAATCTCGCCGCCCAGGCCGTGCATGGCGCAGGCGGTGATGACCCCCTCCGGCGTGCCGCCGATGCCCATGACGATGTCGATGCCCGTGCCGGGCAGGGCGGCCATGAGCGACGGGGCCACGTCGCCGTCGCTGATGAGGCGGATGCGCGCCCCGGCCTCGCGCACGGCGCGGATGCGGGCCTGGTTGCGCGGCCGGTCGAGGATGACGACCGTCACCTCGTCCACGTCCAGCCCCTTGGCCTTGGCGACGATGGCCAGCGTCTCGGCCACCGGCGCTTCCAGATCGACCTGGCCGGCCGCCTCCGGCCCGACGACGAGCTTGTCCATGTAGAAGGCCGGGCCGGGGTTGAACATGGTGCCGCGCGGAGCCACGGCGACGACGGCGATGGAGTTGGGCAGCCCTTTGGCCAGCAGGTTGGTGCCCTCCACCGGATCGACGGCCACGTCGACCATCGGGCCGCTGCCGTTGCCGGTGCGCTCGCCGTTGTAGAGCATGGGCGCTTCGTCCTTCTCGCCCTCGCCGATGACGACGATGCCGTCCATGCGCACCGTATCCAGCAGCAGGCGCAGGGCGTTGACGGCCGCGCCGTCGCCCTCGTTCTTCTGCCCGCGGCCGACCCAGCGCGCCGCGGCCAGGGCGGCCGCCTCCGTCGCCCGCGCCAGATCGAGACCCAGGTTACGCTCCGGTTTTTCGGACATGGTTTGCCTCCTGTGGGCTTGTGACAAACGGAACAAACCAAGTATAGCACAGTGATGAAGAGGCTCACGCAAAGGCGCGAAGGGGCCAAGGCGCAAAGGAAGAAGGTAAGAAAGAAGCTCACGCAAAGCAAGACGCCAAGAGGCTTTCTCTAGCGTACTTTGCGTCTTTGCGGCCCTGAGCCTTCTTAATCTCGTCACTCGTCACTCGTCACTGTAGAATGACGCCATGCCAATACTGACCGCCACCGACCTGAATCACGCCTATGGCGCGGATGAGTTGTTCCACGAGGTTTCGGCGTCGTTGGAAGAGCGCGACCGGGTGGCCCTGGTTGGGCCGAACGGCGTGGGCAAGACGACGCTGCTGCTGGCCCTGGCCGGGCTGCTGGAGCCGAGCGGCGGCGCGGTGGAGCGGGCCGAGGGGCTGACGCTGGGCTATCTGCGGCAGGAGGCGGCGCTGACCTTCGCCGGGCGCGAGAACTCCGTCTACGCCGAGATGCTGACCGTCTTCGCCGACCTGCACCGCCGCGAGGACGAGATGGCCGCGCTGGAGCAGCAGATGGCCGCCGACTACTCGCCCGCACTGCTGGAAACCTACGGCCGGGCGCAGGCCGAGTTCGAGTCCGCCGGCGGCTATCAGTACGGCAACGAGATCAAGCGCGTCCTGCTCGGTCTGGGTTTTCCGCCGGAGGAGTGGGAGACGCCGCTGCTGCATCTGAGCGGCGGGCAGAAGACGCGCGTGCTGCTCGGCCGCCTGCTGCTGGAGCATCCGGCGCTGCTCATCCTCGACGAGCCGACCAACCACCTCGACATCGCCGCCATCGAGTGGCTGGAAAACACCCTGCGCCGCTGGGAAGGGGCGCTGCTCATCGTCAGCCACGACCGCTACTTCCTCAACCGCGTCGTCAATCGCATCTGGGAGCTGGCCCCGGAGAGCGGCGGCCCGGCCGAACTGAAGAACTATCGCGGCAACTACGACGCCTACGTGCGCCAGCGGCAGGACGCCTGGGAGCGGGCGCAACGGCTGTACGAAGAGGAGAAGGAGCGGCTGGCGGCCGAGGCGGAGTTCATCCAGCGCCACATCGCCGGCGGCCAGACCGACATCGCCAAGGGGCGGCTGCGCCAGTTGACGCGCGACCTGGCCCTCATCGACCAGGTTGGGCTGGCGGCGATGGCCGAGATGCGGCGCGGCAATCGCGGCTGGCTGGAGGTCGGCGCGCGCGTGCGCACGCTGACCATCAACGAGGCCGTGGAGCGCATCCGCGAGCTACGGCCGCCCGGCGCGCGCCCGCCGCGGCTCAACATTCGTCTGGAGACGGTCGAGCGCAGCAGCCGCGTTGTATTACGCGCCAAGGCCGCGACCATCGGCTACCCGGAACGGCCGCTGTTCTCCGTTCGCCAGTTGAAGCTGGAGCGCGGCGGCCGGGCGGCGCTGCTGGGGCCGAACGGCAGCGGCAAGAGCACCTTCCTGCGCGCCGTGCTGGGCGAAATACCGCCACTGGACGGCGAACTGATTCTGGGCGACGGCGTTCAGGTGGGCTACTTCGCCCAGGCCCACGACCAACTCGACCCGGCCAAACGGGTCATTGACGAACTGTGGGCGCGCCGCCGCCTGAGCGAGACGGAGGCGCGGCGCTACCTGGCCCACTACCTCTTCCGCGGCGACGACGTCTTCAAGCGCGTCCGCGAACTGAGCGGCGGCGAGCGCGGCCGGCTGGCGCTGGCCCTGCTGGCGCTGGAAGGGGCCAACTTCCTGCTGCTCGACGAGCCGACCAACCACCTCGACATCCCCTCGCAAGAGGTGTTGCAGGAGGTGCTGGAAGGGTTCAACGGCACCATTCTGCTCGTCTCCCACGACCGCTACCTGGTCGACCGGCTGGCGCAACACATCTGGTCTATCGAGGATGGTGAGTTGCTGGCCTTTGCGGCGACGTATCGGGAGTTTCTGGCGTTGCGAGGCGAGGAAGAGGGGCAGGGGAGCAGGGGGGCAGGGGAGCAGGGGAGAGAGAGCGCCCCTTGGCCCGATGGAAGAGGGTTGAACGGCCCTGGGGGAGGGGCAGGGAGAGGGGCGATTCACCCCCTAGCCCCGTGGGAGAGGGTGGGGGAGAGGGCAGCGCCCCCCGCGCCGGCTGGAGCCGCAGCGCCCGCCGCCAGGACGAGCGCCGCCGCCGCGCCCTGGAGACGGAACTGGAAGACGCCGAGTACTGGCTGGCGCGCACGGCCGAGGCGCTGGAAGAGGCCCGCGCCACCGACTCTTTCATGCTGCCCGAACTGGAAGCGGAACACGTTGCCGCGCGGGAGCGGGTGGAGGAGTTGTTGGCGGAGTGGGAACTGTTGAGTTAATTGGGAATTACGAATTAGGAATTAGGAATGGAGCGCGAGATGGGGATGGCGGGTGGCGAGTGGCGGGTGGCGGGTGAAGAGGCCGCCACCAGGGGTGATGGGCCGCGGTTGGCGGGGGTGATCTTTGACTTCAACGGGGTGCTGTTCTGGGACAACCCCCTGCACGAGGAGGCGTGGCGGCAGTACGCGACGCAGTTGCGCGGACGGCCGCTGAGCGACCAGGAGATGGTCGAGCAGGTGCACGGCCGCGTCAACCGCGACATCTTCACCTACGTGCTGGGCGCGCCGCCGACGGACGAACAACTGGCGCGGCTGGCCGAAGAGAAAGAGATCATCTACCGCCGCCTGTGCCTGGCGGCGGGCAAGGCGTTCCGGCTGTCGCCCGGCGCGGTGGAACTGCTCGACTTTCTGGCCGCCCAGGCCATCCCGCGGGCCATCGCCACCTCGTCGCCGTGGGTCAACATGGCCTTCTACCTGGAGCACCTGGCCCTCGGCCGCTGGTTCGCGCCGCAGCACACCATCTACGACCGCGGCCGCTACCCCGGCAAGCCCGCGCCCGACATCTACCTGGAAGCGGCCGGCGCGCTGGGGTTGCCTCCGGCGGCGTGCGTCGTGGTCGAAGATTCGCTGGCCGGCATCGCCGCGGCGCGGGCGGCGGGCATCGGCGGCATCATCGCCCTTGGCCCGGCCGAGCGCCACATCGAACTGGCAGCGCTGCCCGGCGTAGATGAGGTGATCGTTGACCTGGGGCACTTTCCCCGCCCGTTGCTAGTCGCCCGGTAAAGAACAAGCTAAACGCGCTCCCCTCTGCCCCCACCTAGGCCATTTGACCGCTTCCCCAGCCACCCAAAAAGCGTCATTCAACCCTTGAGCGAAGCCGGGCGCTTCCCTACTATCCTCCCACGGTGCGGGGCCAGACTATCAACCGCCCACGCCGGGGAGAAGAAACGAGATGAAACGCCAACTGTTGCTCATCGGCCTGCTGTTCGTCGCCGCGCTCAGCGCCTGCGAGGACACCGACGTCCACACCACGCCGCCCGCGCCCGTCGACGGCGCCGGCGCGCCGACCGTCACCATCGATCCGCCAACCGTCGGGCCGAACATGGCCATCACTGTCACCGGCCAGGGCTTCCCGGCCGATACGGTGGTCGAGTTGACCGTCCAACGCATCACTGAGAGCTTTCGCTCCGACCCCCTGGCCCAGGGGCAGACCGACGCCGCCGGCAACGTCACCATCGCCGCCCAGGTTCCGGCGCTGTGGCTCGACGGCACGCCGCTCAGCGGGCCGGAGCTGACGCTGGAGCTGGCTACGGAAGATGGCGACGTGCGCGGCGTGGCTACGGTGCCGTTCGAGGGGGAGGAGCTCGACTCCTTTCTTACCATCGTTCCTTCCAGCGGCGCGCCGGGTCAGCAGATTCAGGCCCAGGGCGTGGGCTTCGCGCCGGGGCTGGACGTGGCGGTGGGGCACGCCGGGACGACGGCGATGACGCGACCGGGTCAACGAGCCGCCGGCCGATCGCCATCCTGCGGCGCCGACAGCGGGTGTCAGACCGAGTCGTCCCTGTCTCGCCCGTCGGCGCGGCGAGCAGCGGGGCGCTGGCCATCAGCCGTTTAGCCACGACTCACTCGCCCCGGGGGGACCGACGCCTGCCCACGACGAGATCTCTGGCCACGGACGCCTACCAACGACGCCAGCAGAACCGTCTCTTTGCGCCCCGGAGGTCTGGATGTTCGGTCAGGCCGTGCCGTAGTGTTGTATAATGGCCTCAGAGGGTAAATCACAATGGAACCGCACACCAACCGGACGCCCAAGCCAGGGGATCGAGCCACGACGCCGAGACGGACGGGGGATGTTGCAACCTGGCCCGACAAACGATCCGCGCTGTGGCGACGACCGGCCGCCTGCCCGATTACGTGACCGCTAACCCGTGGTTTTTGGAACCGGCGGCCGTCTTCGTCACCCTGCGCGGCGCGCCGAACGCCTACGAACCACAGGGGGAGTTGCGCGGTTGCGTCGGCCAGGTGGAGCCGGACGCGCCGCTCTACGCCGCCGTGCAGGACGCCGCGGCCAAGGCGGCGACGATTGACCCGCGCTTCTATCCCGTGCAGGCCGGCGAGGTGGACGTCCTGAGCCTCGAAATCTCCATCCTCTCGCCGATGCGGCCCGATCGACACGCTGGACGAGATACGAACGGCCGCGACGGGCTGCTCATCATCGGTGAGCGCCGTCGCGGCCTGCTGTTGCCGGAAGTGCCGGTCGAGTATAACTGGGGGGCGCGCGAGTTCGTGCGCCAACTGTGCCGCAAGGCGGCTCTGCCCGACGATGCCTGGCCGGTCCGCCTCACGCGCGAAAGCTTGGGCCTTTTTCGACCGAGAGCTCAGGGCCACTGGCCTTGCGGCCGAGCCGATACGACTAGTTAGCCCTTGCCGCTGCTGCCCATGCCGCCGCCGCGGCCACCGGCGCCGCTGCCGCGCGTGCCGCCGTTCTTACCGTGCTTGGCTTGGCGGCCTGGGGCTCAGCGGCCGCCATTTTGCCGTTCTCTGAGAGAACCGGCAGCGCGTTGCGCCCCTCCATGACCTGCCATCCCTCCGGCACCTGGTCGAGCACACCTTCGCGCGCGTCCTTGGCGAAGAAGTAGATGGTGCGCTGGTGGTCATTGTTCAACCCGACCTCACGGCCGTGCAGGTAGTAAGTGGTCCCCTTTGAATTTGCATAGGCAAATGCCATTATCACATCTCCTTACGTAGAGTTGATATGGCTACCAGTCTACGGAGAGTCAGGTCCGTCACAATAGACCGCAGGCATAATTACCCCGCCGGACTATGCCCGCCGGCCGGGCTGGAGGCGGTAACCGGGCGGTGACGGTGCTACGCCCGGGTTGAAGATGATGGCGGCTAACAGCAACAGCCCGACCAGCACCGCGGCCACGGCCAGCATCCACAGCGCTTCGGCGCGCACCACGCGCGCGCGGTTCTCGCGTGGCACGGGCGGCAGCGCCGCCAAAAGCTCCTGCAAGAAGAGCGGCATGTTGGCCGGGCGGCGGCGCGGGTCGGCCGCGGCGGCGCGGGTAGCCAGTTGGGGCAGCACGACGAGGTCGGTGCGCTCGGCCAGCATTGCCTGTCGGCGGCCGCCGGGGACGCGCCGCGCGCCGGCGGCTGCCCGGTTAGCATCTCCGCGAACAGCCGGCCGATGCCATATACGTCGGTCGCCGGCCCGACCGCGCCGCCGTGGGCCACTTCCGGCGCGGCGTAGGCGGGCAGCGCGAAGGCCGGCCGCCAATGGCGCGGCAGGTCTTCGTAGGGGCAGGCCACGCCCAGATCGGTCAACACCGGGCGGGGCACGTTCTCCTGGTCGAAGCGCACCAGCACCACCTCCGGCGAGAGGCACAGGTGCAACAGGCCGCGGTCGTTGAGGAAGGCCAGCGCGTCGGCCAGCCCGGCCACGAGCCAGCCGGTCGTCAGATACCAGGGCTGCGGGTCGCGGTCGAGAAACTCGCGCAATACCTGGCTCTCCACGTAATCGAAGACGGCGAAAGTAACGATGCGCCCGCGCGCCGCCGTCCGGCCATAGGGGTACTCCGCCGGCGACGCGCCGCTTAGCGCCGGCAGCAGTTGCGGCAACACGGGATGGGTGTGGCCGGTCAGGAACAACGCCTCGCGCTTGAGCTTGTCTTCATAGCCGGGGTGGGCCACCTTCAGCAGCACGACCGCCGCGCCGCGTCGCGCCTTGTAGAGCGTCGCCGCCGGCAGGGTGGTGATCCACTGCACGATCTCCATCTCGCCCATGCGGTCGCCGGCGCGCAGACGCAGGGGAGCGTCCTCCACCGGGCACTGCGGCTCCTGGCACCACAGATTGTCGTCCGGCCGGCTGCGCCGGCACAGCCCACACTCTTTCATGCGACCTCCGGGCTGGCCGGCGCGACCGCCGGGCCGTTTGCCGTTACGGTTGGCAACAGACAGTGCAGCACGATGCTGCTGACCTCCAGCGACAGTTGATCGTCGGCGTGCAGCGGGACGGCCGGCGAGCGTTCGGGCGCGTCCTCGTCAAAGGGCAGCAGCGCGCCGTTGAGCCGCATCGGGTTGACCGACAGGCAGCGCACGGCCGGCGCGCCCTGCACGACGACGATCTCCGCCTGTCGCCGCGAGACGGCCAGGCTGTACGGTTCCAGGTTGACCGCCAGCAGGTGATTCAGCGGCGAGTCGGGCTTGGGGCGGCCGATGACCCCCGGCTGCCAGGCGACACAGAACACGTGCGAGCGGTAGCGCAGATAGACGGGCGCTCCAGCGGCGTCGCCCCGCGCGGCGTCGCCGGGCGCTGCTCGCGGAAGGCCAGCGTCGTCTGCGCGCCAAGCTGGTGGATGGGCCGGTCGCCCGGCAAAGGGCGGATGTCGCCCGGCGACCACAGCCCATAGCGCTGCGGCTCGTGGCGATCCAGATAGCGAATGTCGCCGCTGAACTCGGCCAGGATTTCGTGCACCAGTTGGGCCATCGTCACCTCCGGCAGCGCCCGGGCGCGGTGGATCGTCCCGTCGGGCAAATGGATTTGCAGGCCAATGCGTCTCTTTCCCGATGCCATGTCTCCCTCGTCGCGCTACGTCGTCGCGCTGCTACCGCGCTACGCCTCGCTGAAATACGACTCTGCCAGACGGATCACGTCGTCCTCGTCCATCACGTCCAGATCGATGCCGATGTCGGACAGGGCCAATCCCTGTTGCCGGCTGGTGGCGGCGATGGCCGTCTTGAGCAGGGCGTAGGCCCGCTGGCTGACCTGGCCGTTGGTGGGGCCGCCGGCCGGCTCATCGAGCGGCGTGTCGTCGTCCGCCGGCCCGTCCAGCCATTCGGCGGCCTGGCCGGGATATAACGCCTCGATTGTGGCGATCCACTCGTCCAACTCCGCGGCGCGGGTGGCGGCGTCGGCGTAGGGCTGGGCGATCTGGATGAGCGTCAGTTGCCCGGCCGAGGCGATGTGGCCGCGCCCGGCGGGCATGTCCTTGAAGTTGCGGCTATAGGCGCGCAGCGTCGTCAGCGAGTCGCTGTTGCGTAGCCCCACGCCGTAGCCGCTGTTCAGCACCCGGCTCTTCAGCGGGCTGGGCGTGTCCAACTGGCCGCCGATGATCACGTGCAGCCCGTCCGCGCCGTGGCGGCCGGCCAGTTGGGCCAGGTCGCTCAGCGCGTCCACCGCGTCGCTGTTGCGCTCGATCTCCTCGATGAGATCGTCGAAGTTGTCGATCACCACGTGCAGCCGGCGCGTGCTGTCGCCGCCGGCCAGCGCCCGGCATTCGGCAGCCACTCGCGCCACCAGCCCCGGCAACTCACCCGCCTCGCGCGCCACGGTCAGCACGTGGGGCAGCGCCCCCAGGTCGCGGCGTCCGCCGTAGTGGGTGAACTTGCGGTTGAAGTCGACCAGGACGAAGGCGACCTGCTCCGGCGCGTGGCGGGCGGCCAGCGACAGCACCCAGTTGATCAGCGTCGTCGTCTTGCCCGACAGGGGCGGCCCGACGACGGCGAAGTGGGGGCCGTGGCGGCGCAGGTTGAAGAGAGCCGGCTGAAGCCGGTTGTCGAAGCCCAGCACCGCCTCCGGCTCACCGTCGACCGGCTCCGGCGCGGCGGCCAGCACGCCGGCCAGGGGGGCGACGCGCGGCAGGATGCGCACCGGTTCGGGCGTTGGCCCGTCCCAGGCATCGCGCAGCGTTTCGGCCAGCCGCCGCAGCCGCACCCCCTCGCTCTCCTCGCCGGCGCGCACCGGCAGGGCGGCCTGGAAGGCCAGCGGCCGGCCGTCCACGCGAGCCAGCCCGCGGCCCGGCGTGTCGCCGATGGCCGGCGCGTTGCGGCCGACCACGTCCAGATAGCTGCCGGTGTCGGCCAGCGAGAAGGTCAGGCGCTGGCCGAACAGGTTCAGGACGCGGCTGGGGATGCCGCCCAGGTCGGCGGCGGTGACGACGAAGTACAGCCCATAGGTGCGCCCCGACCGCAGCAGCGGCGTCAGCCGCTCGTCGATCAGTTCGCCGAAGTTCTCCTTCAGTTCGGCGAAGTTGTCGATCAGCACCAGAATGGCCGGCAGCGTCTCGTCCGGGCGGGCGGCGTTGTAGTCGGCCAGCGTGGCCGCGTCGACGGCGCTGAAGGCCACCTTGCGCGCCTGCAACGTCTCCTCCAGCCGCTCCATCAGACGGTTGAGCCGCTCCTCATAGGCTTCGTCGTCGGGCATGATGATGTCGCCCAGGTGGGGCAACTGGCGCAGGCTGCCGAAGCTGCGGCCGCCCAGGTCGAGCACGTAGACGTGCAAGGCGTCGGGCGGCAGGACGGCGGCCAGTTGGACCACCAGCGCCCGCAGGAAGGAGGTCTTGCCATAGCCGGAGCCGCCGAAGATGAAGTGATGATCGCGGTCGAGCGCCAGCGTCAGCGGCAGTTGCCGGGCCAATTGCGGGTCGTCCACCACGCCCAGCACGGTCGTCGTCGCCGCGCGCCAATCGACGGCCGGCCACGCCCCGCGCCCGCCCAGCCAGGCGACGAGCGGCGGACTGAGCGCGAATCGCCCGTCGGCCGCGGCGTTGTCGGGCATGTAGTCGGCCGAGATGGCGTCCTCCAGCGTCAGGTCGGCCGGCAGAAAGTCGGGCCACGGCCGGGGGCGGCGCGGCGGCGCGTCGGGGGCCTCGGCGGCCTCCCTGGCCATGCGCACGATGACTTCATACAGTTTGGGCGGCTCGGCGTCGTCCGGCCGCTGCTCTTCAGGCATGGCGTCACCGGTGTAGGCGACCTGGATCAGGTTCAGTTCGTCGTTGCCCACCTGCAAGTAGCCGCGGCCGGGCACGCCGTTGGGCAGCAGCGCCGCGTCGGGCTTGCGCAACAGCTCGCGGCTCTCCTCGATGCTCTCCACGCGCAGGCAGATGCGGAACTTGATGTTGGAGCGCATCTGGTCGGTCACGCCCGTCGGCCGCTGCGAGGCCAGGATGAGCGACACACCCAGCGAGCGGCCGACGCGGGTGATGCGCTCCAGTTCGACCAGGAAGTCGCGGTTGTCGGTGATCATCTCGGCGTACTCGTCGATGATGATGAACAGGTGCGGGTACGGCTCGTGGGTCAGGTGCAGCCCCCGGTTGCGATAGTCAACGATGTCTTTCGTCCCCGTATCGGCGTTGAGCGACTGGCGGCGCTTCATCTCGGCGTTGATGGCCGTGAACATGCGCGTCACGGCGGCCTGGTTGAGATTGGTGATGATGTCCACACAGTGGGGCAGACCCTTGAACGGTGTGAACGCGCCGCCGCCCTTGTAGTCCACCAGGACGAAGTTGAGCACGCTGGGATCGTAGTCGAGGGCCATGCCGGCGATGAGCGTCGTCAGCAGTTCCGACTTGCCGGAGCCGGTGCCGCCGGCGACGATGCCGTGCACGCCGTCGGCTTTGGCCGAGAAGGTCATCGGCCGCGGCTTATTGCCGGCGGCCACGCCGATGGTGGCCGAGAGCCAGGCCGCCGGCCCCGGCGGGTGGACGCTCTCGTGCCAGCGTTGGCGCATGGCCTGGCGCAACTCGTCCACGAACGGCCGCCCGGCGTCGAGGGCCATGACGCGCGTCAATAGCGGCTTGTAGGCGCTGGCCCGCGGCAGAGCCTCGATTTGTAGCGGCTCCGCCCCGGCCCAACGCCCGGCGCGGAGGGCGGCGACCAGTTGGGCCAGCCCGGCCGCGCCGGCCGCGGGCGGCAGCGGCAGGGCCACCTGGCCCTCCAGCGGGCGCTCGTCGGTGTTCAGATAGCCGCGGCCGGGGAGGTCGGGCAGGGCGAACACCCGGCCGCCCAGCAGGCCGCGGACGTCCACTTCGCCGTTCACGGCCAGCAGCAGCCGCTCGGTGAAGAGGTTGAGCAGCTTGGCCGGCACGTGGTTGGGGTCGCCGGCGGTGATGACGAAGTGCAGCCCCGACGCCCGCGCCTGCCGCACCAGGGTGGTGAAGTCGGCCACCAGTTCGTCCGGCTCGGCGACGCGGCCGGCGAACGACTCCAGGAACTCGGCGAAGTTGTCGATGACGACCAGCAGGGCGGGCAGCCGCGGGCCGCCGGGCAGGGCGTTGTACTGGGCCAGATCGGCCACGCCCGCCTCGCCCACCACGCGGCGGCGGCTTTCGACCAGCAGGTGCAACTCGCGCACGAGATACTGGATACGCTCCTCGAAGCCGGCCTCGTCGGGCAGAATCAGGGAGCCGACGTGGGGCAGGTCGCGCAACGGCCGCAACTGCTGCCCGCCCAAATCGACGATCAACATGTTCAGATCCGACGGCGCATGGCTGGCGGCCAGGCTGATGATCAGGCTGCGCAGGGCGACCGTCTTGCCCATGCCCGACGCGCCGAAGATGGCCGCATGGCCGTGGGCCAGATCGAGCGTCAGCGGCAACTGCTCGGCCCGATACGGGTTGTCCATCAGACCGATGACCGGCCGCATGGCGTCATGCTGCCAGTCCAGGGCCGGCCACGCCCCCCGCCCGGCCAGCCAGTCGTTGACCACCGGCGACAGGGCCAGGGCGCGGCCGTCGCCCGCCCCGCCGGATAGCTGCCGGCGCGCCGCGTCGGGCAGGTAGTGGCTGTCCAACGCGTCGGGCAGGGCCAGGGTGTGGGCGCGGCCGTCGGGCAGGAAGGGCGGCCAGGGGCGGCGCGGCTGCTCGTTGGGTGGGCGGCCGGCGGTCAGCGCGCGCGCCGTCTCGACCGCCGTGGCGTAGAACGGTTGTGTCTGCCCGTCAGCGGCGCGGACGTTCTCGCCGGTGTAGGCCACCTGGATCAGTTCCAGATTCTCCGCGCCGACCTGGAGGTAGCCGCGGCCGGGCTGGCCGTCGGGCAGGAAGGCGGCGTCGGAGCGGCGCAACATCTCGCGGCTGGTGTCCACGCCCTCGACGCGCAGACACAGCCGGAACTTGATGTTGACGCGCATCTGATCGCTGACGCCGGTCGGCTTCTGCGAGGCCAGGATGAGCGAGACGCCCAGGGCGCGGCCGAGGCGGGTGATGCGATCTAGCTCCTCCTTGAACTCGGCCTGGTCGGCAATCATTTCGGCGTATTCGTCGATGATGAGGAACAGGAAGGGGTACGGCTCGCGCGTCAGGTGATACCCCTTGCGCTGGTAATCGACGATGTCCTTGACGCCCGTCGTTGCGTTCAACTGCTGGCGGCGCTCCATCTCGGCCCGGATGGCCACGAACATGCGCCGGACGCCGGCGCTGTTGAGATTGGTGATCATGTCCACGCAGTGGGGCAGCCTCTCGAACGGCTTGAACGCGCCGCCGCCCTTATAGTCCACCAGGACGAAGTTGAGCACCGTCGGGTCATAGCGCAGGGCCATGCTGACGATGAGCGACATGAGCATCTCCGACTTGCCCGAACCCGTGCCGCCGGCGATCATGCCGTGGACGCCGTCCCGCGTGGCCGAGAAGTGCAGTGTGCGCGGCTTGTTGCCGGCCACGATGCCCAGCATCGCCGAGAGCCAGTCGGCGCGCTCCGGGGCGACGCTGTCGGCCCAGTTGGTCGCCAGACGTTGGCGCAGTCGCTCGGCCAGGTTGGGGCCTAACTCCAACCCCTCCATCTGCGGAAAGGAGACCGACTTGGGCAGCGCGCCGATGGTCATCGGCCCGTCGCCCTGCCAGACGCCGGCCATCGCTTCGGCCAGGCGGCGGATGGCGCGCAGGTCGGCGTTGATGCCGCTGGCGTCCTCATCCGGCGCGACCAGCAGCGCCGCCTGGAAGGCCAGCGATTGGGCGTCCTCGCGCAAGGCGCCGCGCCCCTCCAACTCGTCCAGTTCCGGGGCCGCCGCGCCCAGAATGGCCCGATACTCGGCCGGGTCGCTCTGGCGAAAGGTCAGCCGTTCGGTGCACAGGTTCAGTAGTCCACCGGGCAGTTCGTTGGTCGTCTTGGCCGAGACGATCAGGTGGATGCCATAGGGCCGTCCCTGGCGGGCCAGGTCGATCAGCTTGTCCAGCGTGCTCTCGACGTTGTCGCGCGTCTCGCCGAACGTCTCCACGAACTCGGCGAAGTTGTCGATGGCCACAAGGACGGCCGGCAATGGCGGGGCGTCGGCCGCGCCGCGGCTGTTGTACTGGTAGAGGTCTTCGACCCCGGCCAGATTCAGCGCCGTCTGCCGCGCCTCCACTAGATAAACCAACTCGCGCAGCAGATAGGCCACGCGCTCCTCGAAGCCGTCGCTGTCGGGGCTGATGACCGCGCCGACGTGGGGCAGCCGCTCCAGCAGGGCCAGATTGCGCCCGCCCATATCCAGGACGTAGACGTGCAACTCGCCGGGGGAGTGCGTGGCCGCCAGACTGACGATGAGGCTGCGCAGAAAGACGCTCTTGCCCCAGCCCGAACCGCCGAACACGGCGGCGTGGCCGCGCCGCAGATTGACCATCAGCGGCGTCTGTTGCGCCTCATACGGGTTGTCGACCAGGCCGACCACCGGCCGCATGGCGTAGTTGCGCCAGTTGATGCCCGGCCAGCCGCTTCGACCGCCCAGCCAGCCGGCCAGGAAGGGCTGCAAGACGGTTGGCTCGGCCCACGGCTGCCCCTGGGTGATCACTTCCGTCCGTCGCAGGTACTCCGTCTGGCGCAGCGGTTCGGTCAGCGCCAGCGTCGCCGGCAGCGGATTGGGCCACGGCGCGCGTTGCGGCGCGCACCCCTCGACGACGGCCAGATCGGCGATCATCTGCACCGCCGCCTGATAGATCTTGGGCGGCTCCGGCTCCTGGGCGATGACGCGGCTCTCTTCGGGGTGGCGCTCCGGCCACAGCACGGCGCGCTCGCCGGGCAGGTTGGGGTCGAAGTAGGGATCGCCGCTGTAGGCGACCTGGATCAACTCGATCTCGTCGTTGCCGACCTGGAGGTAGCCGCGGCCGGGCAGGTTGCCGGGCAGGTAGGCGGCGTCGGCGCGGCGCAACATCTCGCGGCTCTCGCCCGTCGTCTCCACGCGCAGGCAGATGCGGAACTTGATGTTGGCCCGCATCTGGTCGGTGATGCCCGTCGGCCGTTGCGCCGCCAGCACCAGCGAGACGCCCTGCGCCCGCCCCAGCCGGGTGATCATCTCCAACTCGGCCTTGAACTGGGCGTTGCCGGCGATCATCTCGGCGAATTCGTCAATGATGATGAACAGGTAGGGGTATGGCTCGTCGGTCCGGTGGAAGCCGCGGCGGTGGTACTCCAGGATGTCCTTGGTGTCGGTGGCCACGTTGAGCCGCTGGCGGCGGCGCATCTCGGCGTTGACGGCGGTGAACATGCGCGACACGCCCGCCCGTTGCAGGTTGGTGATGACGTCCACGCAGTGGGGCAGCGACTCGAACTCCTTGAACGCGCCGCCGCCCTTGTAGTCCACCAGGACGAAGTTGAGCATCGACGGGTCGTAGGTAGCGGCCAGCGCGGCGATGAGCGAGATGAGCAGCTCCGACTTGCCGGAGCCGGTGCTGCCGGCGATCATGCCGTGCACGCCGTCGGCCTTGGCCGACAGGACGAGGGCGCGCGCGGCTTGTTGCCCGACATGTAGCCGACCTTGACCCGCAACGGCTGGGCGCGCTCCGGCTGGGTGCTGCGCTCCCAGTAGCCCTGGGCGCTGTCGCGCAGCGAGCGCAGGCTGGTTTCGCGCAGCATCTCCAGGAAGGGCACGACCTTGGCGATGTTGGTGCTTTCCGTCTTACGCACGTCCCAGCGGCGAATGGTGTCGGTGTAGGCCAGCAGTGCTTCCAGCGACGGCACGGCATCGGCCGCGCCCACGTAGCGCAGGCTGTTCAGCCCGATCTCGGCGTAGCGGAAGACGCGCTGTTGCGGCTCATCGGCGGCCAACTCGACCACGCCGACGCAACTGCCGGGCACGGCGCGCCGGTCGCGGGTCAGAAAGATGACCGCTGCGCCCAGGGCCGGGCCGTCCTGTTGCAGGATGGCCAACGCGGCATCGGTTTCCACGTCGGTCAGCGGCGAGCCGGCCGGCAGTTCGGCCAGCAGGTCGACCACCAGCAGCAGGAAGGGTCGCGTCGGGTCGTCCTGCACGTCGCGGTCGGTGTCGTTCAGCCGCAATTTGCGCTGCACCAGCCGCCGCCGCAGCCCCTCCAGATAGACGGCCAGGCCGGAGGCGTCGTCGGCCGCGTCCAGCGACGACGGCTCCAGCCGGTCGAGGAAGCACAGCGAGTCGCCCACGTCGTCGGGCTGGGCGTGGGGCAGGTCTTCGACCCACTCCCACGGATCGCTGTTGGCGGCCAGCACGAGGAGGCGGGCGTCGTGGGGGGCGTGGAAGGTGCAGTACTGCGTCAGCAGGGCGTAGGCCCCGGCGTAGACGTCGGCCGGGTTGCCGGTGATGCCCAGGGCGTGGATCGTCTGGGGCGCGGGCAGCACCTCGCCGTCGGGCGCCGGCGGCTTGTCGCCGGCCGCTTCCGGCTGGGGGGTCTCGTCGTCGGTCGCCGGCAACTGGCGCAGGGGAATGGTGATCGGCGCGTCGCTCAGGAAGCGCGAGTCTTCGGCCAGCCGCAGCGCCTCGTCCAGCAGGGGGGTGCTGATGCCCTCGACGCGCGGCGGCCTGTAGACCACGGTCGAGGGGCGCGTGCCGATGCCCAGCCGCAGGGTGGCGAAGTCGGCATCGTCGGGGCGGCGCTCCCACAGGCGGGTTCCGGCGCGCGTTTCGACCGCGCGGCCGGCCGGCGGGCGGATGGTGTCGGCGACGACGCCCAGCGTCGTGGCCGCGTCGGGGAAGGTGTAGCTGTAGAACTGGCGCTGGGCGCGCTGGGCGGCGACCATATCGCGGCGCATGGTCGTCAACTGTTCGACGTAGGCGGCGCGCTCGGCCTGGCGCTGCCGGCGTTCGCGGCGGAAGCTGTAGATGGCGTAGCCCGTGGCCGCCAGAACGGTCAGCGACATGGGCAGCACCATGAGCGGCGACGCGCCGCTGCCGCCCATGACGGCCACCATGACAAAGCCCACGACCGTCAGCAGCGGCAGGGCCATCTGGATCAGTTCGCCGACGCCGCTGCGGTCGATGGCCGGCGGCGTGGGGATGTCCACCTCGCGTCGCGGCAGTTCGGGCTGGATGCGCGGCGGACGTTCGATGTAGGCGCGTTCAATCGCCATAGACTCCTCGCTAGGGGCCGGTGGGCTTGCCGCTGCCGGGCGCGGCGTCGCCGGTCGGGTGAGTGGCCAGATGCAGTTCGATGGTCGAGCCAATGCGGATGCGGTCGCCGTCCTGCATCGGCCAGCGCATGCCCGGCGTCAGCGGGTCGGTCGCGTCGTTGAGATACGTGCCGTTCTTGCTGCTCTTGTCGATGATGACCAACTGATCGCCGATCTGCTGGATGGAGGCGTGGTGGCGCGAGGTGCGGCCGTCGCCGATGGTCAGTTCGCACCCCTCGCGGCCGATGCGGAAGGGGAAGCGGTTGACGACGGCGATCTCCCCCTCGCGGTCGGCGTCGGGGGCGCGGACGACGCGCAAGGTGGCCGCCAGCGGTGAGTGGGCCGGCAGAGGCGGCAAGGCCGGGCGCGGCGCGGCGGCGGGCAGGCTACCGGCAGACGGGACACCGGCCACCTGACTCTCGGTTGCCGGGCTTGCGGCGACGTCGTCCGGCGGCGCGTCGGGCGTCCGCGTCAGGGCGCGCACCGGCCGCCAGGTCGCCGCCGGGTTGAGCCGGTTCATGCGGCGCAGCGCCAGCAGGTAGAACAGGGCGAAGCCGAGAACGACCAGGATGACGCCGGCAATCACCGGATTGGCCCGCAGCGCGCCCCCCAGGCGTCCCATCAGGCCCACGCGCGGCCGTAGCGGCAGCCGGGCGTCTTCTATGGTCGCCGAACTCTGGCGGCCGTCGGGCCACGTCAGCCAGACGGTGATGTCGGCGGCGACGCTCTGGCGGTCGCCGTCGGCCTCCTCGGTCGGGTAGTAGGGGATGATCAACGGCTCCACGGCGCTGGTCAGCGTTTGCTCGCCGACGGCCGCTGTCGGGTAGACCGGCGTCCCGTCAATGGCTACAGCGGCGCGGTAGCTCGTCCGCCCTTCGGCCGGCACGACGACGCCGATCAACTCGACTGCCAGTTGGCCCAACTGTGGATCCGGCGGGCGCAGGCTGAGTCTGAACGGCGGCGGCGGCGCGATCTCGCCGTGGGTGTAGCGCCGCTCGCTCAGCGGCGCGCCCACCTCCGCCTCGGCCGGCGAGGGCACGTCCTCGCTATAGACGCGGATGAAGTATTCGCGCCCGCCGACCAGCCCCTCGGCCGGCAGAATCTCCTCGCGCCGCTCCTGGGCCGTCTCCCAGACGATGGCCTTCTCCGTGCTGGGGACGACCGTGCCCGCCTCGCTGTCGTAGATGTGGAGCCGCACGCGCTCGTCGCCGCTCATGTTCGCGCCAAGCAGCACGACGGCCAGGGCCTGGGTTTCGGGCACGTAGACGACGCTATCCTCCAGATAGAGTTGTTTGAAGATCGGCCGGAAGATGCCCGGCGGCGGCGGCGTGAATTCGGTCGAGGTGGAGCGCAGCGGCGTCGTCTCGTTCCCCTGGCCGCGCACGCGCAACTCCAGGTTGACCGAGACAGGCTCATCGGTCTCGGTAAAGACGATGGCCTGGGCCTGCTGCTGCGTGTTCAGCCCGGCGGCGATGGCGTTCAGATGCTCGCTGAGTTGCTCGGGCCGCTCGGCGTTGGTGAAGCGGTAGGACGTGCCGCCGGTGGCGGCCGCCAGCCGCTCCAGCCGCGCGTTGTCGTCCGGGGCGGTGTTGCCGAAGCGGATGGTGTAGAAGCTGATCTGCTTGTCAGTGGCCAGTTCGATCAGGCCATCGAGGTCACGGTCGGTGCGATAGGTGCAGCGGCCGTTATTGACACCGTCGCTCAACAGGACTACCGCCCGCATGACCTGGGGTGAGGCTTGCAGAATGTCGTCGAGCGACGCGGCGTTGATGGCGTCGTAGGCGGCGTCGAAGGGGCACGAAAGCCGTTCGTCGGTCGTTGCCAACCCGCGCGACGCCTGGTGCAAGGCCGTCGCGTCGGCGGAGAAGTCGAGCACGGTCGTGCTCTCCTGCTCAAAGCCGGTGAGGGCCAGCAGCACGTTGGCCGGCTTGCGCTCGAACAGATTCAGGAAGGCGGTCAAGATGGCCGGCATGTGGCCGCTCATGCTCTGCGTAGTGTCGGTCAGCAGGGTAATCGTGCTGTCGCCGGTGTAGGGGGCCAGGGTGGCCGGGAAGGGGCGGCCGTTCACCAGCACCGCCGCGCCGTCCTCGACCAGCGGCGGACGCGGCAACGCCCGGCCGCTCTCGTCGGCCACCACGAAGTAGACCGTCAGGGGCAGCCCGCCGCTGGCCGGGTCGGCGGCGTCGGCGGGGACAATGGCGGTGATGCGCGCGTGGTGGGGGGGCGCGTCCTGGGTCGTCACCTGGGCCGCCAGGAGCGCGGCGGGCAGCAGTAGCAGCCGCAGCAGCAGCGGCCATAGCCACCCGCGTCGCACGTACCGGACGATGAGTCTTGTCATGCTGACCTCCCTCTCAGGGCTCGGGCGTAGACGTCGCCGGCGGCGGCGGCGTGTTGTCGGCCGCGGCGGGCGGCGGTGGCGCGGCGGTGGGCGGCGGCGTCGGCGTGGGCGTGATCGTCGGCGGCCGGGTCGGTGTGGCCGTCGGCTGGGTGAGGATGATCCACTCGCCCTGCGTGGCGCTGTTGAGCGGCAGGAGGGGCTGGTTGATGGGGCGGAAGGCGCTGGCTTCGCCCGCCGGGGCGATGGCCGGCTCCCAGCGCACCGCTTTGGAGCGGTAGAGATCGCGCCAGATCGCCAGCTCGTCGAAGGTGGCGATCTCGCCCAGCAGAGCCACTAACTCCGCGCTCTCGCCCGGCGGCAGCGCCGCCAGCACAGCCCCGTCGCGCTCGAAGGCCACCGGCAGCGGCTCGTCGCCGGTGGCGGGGGTGCGATAGATGGCCTCCACGACGAGCGGGCAGACGCCCGTGTTGGTGATCAGCCAGCGCGCGGCGATAGCAATGGGCTGGGGCAGGGGGTCGCCGATGGTGTAGCGAATTGTCTCCGGGGTCAGCGTTACCCGGCGCACTTCGTAGCCGTAGTTGCCGGCCAAGGCGCACTGCGCCGCCCGCGCCGTGGCCACCGCGCCGACGGCGGCATCGGCCGTGGCCGTGGCCGCTTGCAACCGGCGGGTGGCTGCGACCTGCCCCTCGGCCGTGGCCGTGGCTGCGGCCAGGGCGTCGGCCGTCGCCCGGCCGCTGGTGGTTGTGGCCGTGCCGGTGGCCTGCTCGGCCGATCGGGTCGTGGCCGCGGCGGCGGCTGCCTGCGTCGCCTGCGCCTGCTGCGCCGCCAGTTGCCCTTGCAGCGTCTGCCGCTGCCCGTCGAAGGCGCGCCATAGCCACAGCGCCGCCAGCCCCACCAGCAGCGTCAGGGTCAGGAAAGTCAGCAACGGCCGGCCGCGCGACCGCCGCCCCGGCCACTGGATGAGGCCGACGGAGACGTTGTCGTCGGCATCGCGCCCCAGGGCGAACGACACCAGACTGCGCGCCGCCCGGTCGCCCACCTGCGTGCCCAGTACGCGGGCGATCTCGTCGGCCGAGACGTAGGCCGGCGCGCTGGGGGCCGGCTTCACCAGGCCGTCGGAACAGACGATCACCGCATCGCCCGGCCGCAGCGGCAGCCCGGCCATGCCCCGCTCGTGGGCCGCGCGCGGGTCGGTCGTCGGCGGCGCGCCGTTGGGCGATTGCGCGTCGCCGTAAAAGCCGTGGTCGACGTGGGGCTGGGCGCGCTGGCCCAGGTAGTGCATGAGCACGGCGGCGCGCGGGTTGATGGCCGCCGCCGCGGCCGACATCGTGCCCGTCCAGGGGATGACGTTGGCGAAGTTGTGGTCAATCGTCAGTTGGGTCAGCGCCCGGCCGCGGCAGAGGTAGACGCGGCTGTCGCCGGTGTTGGCCACAAAGAGGCGATCCTCGTGGACGACGGCCGCGGCCAGCGTCGTGGACGCGCCCATCGTCGCCTCGCGCTCGTCCAGCACGGCCTGATTGGCGGCCATGAACGCCTCATCGAGCAGGCGCGGCACGTCCTGGGCCGTGGAGCCGTTCTCCAGGTAGTGCAGCGCCACGTCCACGGCCAGTTGCGCCGCCCGCTCGCCGCGATTGGCCCCGCCGACGCCGTCGGCCACCAGAGCGACGGTGATGTCTAGCTGGCTGCGCGTCGTGATGCGCCGGACGACCACGCGATCCTCATAGATGTCGCGCTGCCCGATGTCGAAGGCGAGGCCGGTCACTAGCTTGGTCATGATAGGGTCGGGATGCGCGGCGGCGCGATTGGGGCGATCCGCTCTTCCACTTCGACGATGATGTCGTCCACCGTGGGGCGGTCGTAGGGGTTGGCTTGCAACATGCGCTCCACCAGGCGCACCAGGGACGGGTGAATCTCCGGCCGCCGGGCGGCAACGCCATCCCACTTGCGGCTCAGTACGGCCTCCGCCGCCTCGCCATAGGTCGCGGCGGCGATGAGCGGCGCGCCGGTCAGCAACTCGTAGTAGATGGCCCCCAAGGCCCAGATGTCGGCCTTGTCGGGCGGGATCATCTCTGCGGCGCGCAGTTCGCGGTTCTGGGGATCGGTGGCGGCGCGGATGACTTCGGGCGGGGCGTAGTGGGGCGTGTGGGTCAGGTTGCGGCGGCGGCCGATGGGCGAGGCGCTGCCGAAGTCGACCAGCACCGGCTGCGGCAGGCGATCCATGCGCGGGTTTTCGCGTAGCAGAACGTTCTCCGGCTTCAGATCGCAATGGGTGAAGCCGGCGCGATGGATGAAATGGACGGCCACGAGCAACTGATAGAACAACTCCGTGCGCCAGGCGACGGACAGGTGGGCCAGGCGGGCGATGTGGACGTCCAGCCCGCCGCCGGCAATGTGCTCCATAGCGAAGTACCACGGCTGGCTGGGGGCTTTGTCGGCGCGGGCGTGGTAGACGACCCGCTCGCGGCTCAGCCGCAGGGGGTAGATGCGCACGACGCAGGGGTGGCGCAGCAGCTTCAGGTTGTCCACCTCGCGCCGCAGCGCGTCCTGGTACTCCGTGCGCCCGTCCTTGCTGCACTTGACGGCGATCTTGTGGTAGCGACGATCCTGGGCGCTGGCCAGATAGATGTCGGACATACCCCCCTCCGATAGCACCGCCTCGATGCGATAGGGTTCGATGAATTGACCGGTCGGCAGAGGCATGGTTGGGGTTACTCCGCCTGGCCGGCGTCGGCCGCCGGCGGCTCCATCTGGTCTTCATCGGCCGACCACAGGTCATCCAGGCGGTCAAGGCCGCGCGTTGGGCCGGGGGTCGTCGCCGTGCCGCTGCGCTCGCCGCCCTGCCACTCGTTGTCGGTGACGGTGTGGTAGAAGCGGTTGCGGGCGCGCTGGCTGACCTCGAACCGCAGTTGCGCGCCGTGCCGCGCCTTGTCGCCCAGCACAATTTCGTCGCCGTCCTGCAACTGGTGGGGCAGGTCGGGGGTCAGCGCCTCGCCATTGACGAAGGTTCCATTAGAGGAGTTGTTGTCGATGAGCAGGAAGAGGCCGTGATCGACCTGGATGGTACAGTGCTGGCCGCTGATGGAACTGAGTTCGCTGACGTCGTAGAGCTGGATGTCGGTCAGTTGCGGATCGCGGCCGATGGTGGTGATCTCGTTATAGAGCGGCACGTTCTGCCCGATCAGGTTCTCGCGCCCGGTCAGCACCAGCAGGTAGGCCAAAGCCTGCTTCTCCTCGCGCGCTGTGCCGATGGTGGCGATGCGCCGCGCCCCGGCAGTGATACCCTGGCCGACGCGCGACAGCGCGCCACGCCGCATGCCCAGGTAGGCCGCCGCGGCCACCACGGCCAGGCCCAGCAACGCCAGCCACGGCCAGACGCCGCCGAACCGGCTGCGCGGGGCGACGGGGGCGACGACAGGCTCGGGCGTGGCCGGCGGCGGCGCGGGCGTGGGCGTGGGCGGCGGCGGGGTGGCGATCGCCGCCACCGTTTGCGCCGTCTGGCCCAGTTCGTCCTCGATCACCAGGCGCAGATCGCCGCTGATCGCCTCGTCGATGGAAAAGGTCAGCACGCCGTCGGCAAAGTCAAAGACCTCGACCGGCGCGCCGTTGAGGGTGACGGCCCGAATAGCGCGCGGCGGGAAGTCGTCGGCCCAGGTGATGGGCACGCGAATCTGGCGTTGGCCGTCCAGCGCCGGGCCGATGGCCAGGGCGGTCTCGTCGACCACGGGCGGGGCGACGGCCACACTGACCGCCTGCGCCACGGTCAACTCCGGCTGCCCAGCGGGGGCCACAGACACCTGCCGCTCGCCCGGCGCGCCGTCGGCGCTGCGGTAGGTCAGTTTATAAGCGAAGTCGGGCCGGCGGATGGCGGCCAAGGCGGTGCGAGCGTCATTGACATAATCATCGGTATAAACCAATTCCACGTACTCGCCGCCGGTCTCGCGGGCCAGGGTGATCATCGGCTCTTGCAGTTCGGCCGGGTTGGCGGCCAACGTGTTGCCGGCGGCCTGCAAGACGAAGACGCGCACGCCGGCGGCGACGGCCGCCTGGGCCACCTGGTCGGCCGTGGCCTGCGACGGGTTTTGGCCCTCCTGATCCGGCGTCGCCACGACGTAACCCGACAGGAAGACGATGACCGGGTTCGGTTGGCCGCCCAGGGCGTCTAGGGCAGCCTCAAATAAGGGTGCAGTGTGGACGCCCTGCACGTCCTGGCGGGGGTCGCCGGCGGGGAACTGCTGCACCAGGTCGATGTCCAGTTCGGCCACGCGCTGTTCGTAGTCGAAGGGGGAGTTGGGGCCACACTCCAGGGGGAACAGCATTTGCTGGCGGCCGCCCGTGCCGCTGTCGGCGCGGCCGACAGCCAGACAGACGGTATCTGTCTCGCTCAGGACGCCATCGCCCAAGGCCTGGAGCACCCCTTTCAGGGTAGGGGAATCCTCATAGTAGCTGCGGTAGCGCAGAATGGACAGAATGCCCTGATCGACCAGAACGAGGACCGAAACGGGCGCGCTCAACTCGACTTCGGCCACGTCTGGGGCGGCGACGGCTTGGCCGTTCTCCAGCAGTTGGAAGTCGGTCAGGCCGCGCACGGGGCGGCCGGCGGCGTCCACCGCGCGGACGGTGACGACCGTCTCCGGGAAACGTGCCGTGTCGACGGCGACGATCTCCAGGCGGACGGGCGTGCCGGCCTGGGCCTGGGCCGGAGCCGCGCCACCAGGGCCGGCCGCCAACCAACAGGCCAGGCCGAGCGCCCCCAGCAGGCCGAGAAAACGAATAGCGCGCGCGCGTAGCTTCATGGTCGTTCCCGCTTTATCCAGCTTTGGACACGGTTGGCGCGACGGGCGCAGCCCACTGGCCCGCGCCCGTCGCGCCAACAAACGCGATCGAGTGCCGTTCGGCCGTCCGCCTAATAGAAGCGCGTCTTGCCCTCGGCGTCGCCCCGCTCATACGCCTGGGCGGAGAAGGCCAGGTCGCGGCCGAGTTCCTTGGTTTGCTTGGCCAGCCGGTCCACAACCGGCTTGACCTGTTCCAGATAGGACTGCAACGCCCAGCCGCCGAACATGCCGACGAAGGCCGTGGCTCGCAGTGTCGTCAGCAACAGTTGCATCACCTTGCTGACGCCATCGAGCACCCCACCGATGTCACCGAACGTGGTGCCCATCTTCTTGACGGCGGGCACGTTCATTACTGTTTCCGTCTTGGCCATACGTTCCTCCCTTGTTGGGTTTCCCGGCCGGCGGTGAGCCTAGCCGCGGTAGATGGTCTTCCAATAGCTGGTGGTCAGGTCGGTGATATAGCCGGTGGCCTGCTTGTCGGCCCGCTCCATGATGTCGAGCGCCTGGCCGATGCCGCCGCTCATGGTGCGGCCGGTGGACATGATGCTCTCGGCCTCGGGCAACACCAGGCTCTTGCAGACCTCCACGAAGGCATCGGCGCCCTCGCCCTTCCACATGCCGCCGACCACCTGGCCGATCATGGCGTTGACCGGGGCCTTAACGGCCGTGTCCACAATGTTGACCTGCTGCATGATGCCCGCCTGCACGCCCTTGACGACCTGCTTGGCGATCTTGATCAGCGGATTGATCGCATCGAAAAGTCCCATGGTATTCTCCTTGTTCGCGTCAGCTAGTTGCGCATCGCGTCGCGTGACTTGCGGTCGGCCTGGATGTTCAGTTCGACGTTCTTCAGGATGTCGAGTTGCACCTCGACGTACTTCTGCTGCAAGCGCTGCATGTTGGGGATCAGCCCGCTGCGCATGCCGTCAATGAACGCCTCGCCCGCCTCGCCGCGCAGACCGCCGCCGCCCAGCAGGCCCATGATCTTGTTCATCTCGCTGATGCTGGCCTCCAACTGCTTGGCGCCCTTCTTCATGCTGGCGGCCATGGCCCGCGCCTGGGTGTAATTTAGCTTGATGATGTCGTTTGCCATCGTCGGTTCTCCTTTAGCCCAGTCTGAAGGCGTTGACGGCGTCTTGCTCGGCCTTGTGGGCCGTGTCGCCGACGCGCTTGGTCGTGGCCGCGGCCTCGGTGAAGGCCTTCTCCAAGCGGTTGGAGGACGGCAGGACGATGTCGTTCATCTCCTTGAAGAAGGCATCGGCCGCGTCGCCCTTCCAGCCGCCATTCTGGAGCGGCTCCAGCTTGGCCTTCACGTCGCGCAGGGTGTTGGCGAACGCCTCCGCCTGCTCCGTGAACTTCTTGTGCACCTGGCCCAACTTCTCGAAATCCACCTCAATCAAATCGCCCATCGAATCACTCTCCTCATCGACTTGGTAGGCCATCGTCCCTATGACCGACAGCCGCCATCTGGCTCGACTTACCGGCTAAACGATCATCGTCGGCCGGTCAGAATACGCAGTACAGTAGCACCGTGGCGATTCCAGAAGCAGCCAGCGCCGCTTCCAGTTTTTAGCCTTTTTTTGGAAGTTTTTCTGAAAGAGCCGGCTGTTTGCGCCATCCTTGAGGCTGCGGCTATAATCTCTGCCTTACTGTCGCGACGTGTGGTCAGCGTAGCCTCCGCTGCCTTCAAATCTAGTGCCTCCTGGCGTTGCCCCAGCTTCCAGAGGCGGAAGCCGCGGTCGTCCACTTCGATTCCAGTCCAGGAAGCTTGGTCGACATCTTATGGCGTCTTCACCCGACCAGTTTGCCTACTGGCTGACTCAGGCCATCCACCTGATCAAAGCCAAAGAGCGCAAGAAGATCGAAATGATTCAGGACGAGTTGGCCTATGCCCTGGGGCGCGACAAGGGCGGGGCGGCGACCATCGGCTACTGGCGCAAGGGCAACGTCCCGGCCGACACGCGGCTGCTGGAGCACCTGGCCGCTCACCTCGTGCAACGGGGCGGCCTCAACCGGCGCACCTGCGAGCAGTTCCTGCGCACCGGCGGGCACGCGCGGCCGGAGCAACTCCTCGAATCCCTCTTCCGCTCGAACGGCCCGGAGCCGCTGCCGCGCGTGGCGGCGCGGGCGCTGGCCCCGTTCGTGGCCCACCAGCCGATCACCGAGCCGGCGCAGTTCTTCGGCCGCGAACGGGAGTGCGGCCGGGTCTTCGCCTGGTGGCGGCACTCGCCGCTGCACAACGTGGCCATCATCGGCCCGCGCCGCAGCGGGCGCACGTCACTGCTGCACTACCTGCGGACGATCAACGCCACGCCCGCCCGCCACCTGCGCCCCGGCCAGCGCCACGACTGGCTGCCGGAGGCGGCCCGCTATCGCTGGATCTACGTCGACTTCTTCGACCCCCGCTGGAACAAGCGCAACAACCTGCTGCGCTACGTCCTGGCCGAGTTGGGCCTGCCGGCCCATGAACCGTGTACGCTGGAGAGCTTCACCGAGACGATCAGCAACGGCCTGCCCCAGCCGACGATCATCATGCTCGACGAACTGGGCGCGGCGCTGGAGATGGCCGAGTACGACGGCGACTTCTGGCGCAGTATGCGCGCCGTGGCCACCAGCGTCACCCGCGGCAACCTGGCCTTCGCCATCGCCGCGCTGGACGACTTGCAGGCGTTGGCCGCCGGCTATGGCAAGACGTCGCCCTTCTTCAACCTGTTCACGTCGGTGCGCCTGGGGCCGCTGACGAGCGATGAGGCCAGAGCGTTGATCGCCGTGTCGCCGCGGCCGTTCGCCCCGGACGATAGCGACTGGATACTGGCCCAGAGCCAGGGCTGGCCGGTGCTGGTGCAACTGCTATGCCAGACCCGACTGGCGGCGCTGGAGGAGGAGTTGAGTGGTGAAGGGTGGAAGGCGGAGGGGCTGGCGCAGATCGAGCGCTATCGCTATCTGCTCGATGGCGCGGCGCGGACGTAGGGCGCTGGCCTGGGCCATTGGTCTGGCATGGCTGGCGCTGCTGGCCGGGTGCGGCACGTCGCCGCCCCAAGTCGCGCTGGTCACCCGCCAGGCCGACGCGCCCGGCGGCCGCGGGCCGGAGCTAAGCGCCTGGTACGCCACTACCACGCAAGGCCCGTGGCCCAACGACATGCTTCTGGCCGCCGTTCAGTCCTTCGACCACCGGCCCATGAGCCTAAGCGTCACCGGCTATGACATCCGCGAACTCGACTTCCAGGATTACTTGCTGACCGTGGCCGTCGCCGGCGGCGCACCGGACATCACCTACGTCGGCACGGCTACGGAATTGGCGCGATTGGTCCGGGCCGGTGTGCTGGAGCCGCTGAGCGCCTGCCGCGCCGCGCACCCAGCCTTCGACGGCGTCCTGTCTGAGAGCTGGTCGGGCGCTGCCGGCCGCGGCGAGACGTGGGGCGTGCCGGTGACGCTTAATCCAATCGTGCTCTACTATAACAAGGCCCACCTGCGCGCCCTGGGGTGGTCGGAGAGAGCGACTGACGAACTGCCGGCGCGCATCGCCGCCGGCGACTTCACGCTGCTCGATCTGCGCGACACGGCCGCCGCCGCCGTCGCCGCCGGTGTGGTGCGGCCTGGCTTTGGCTTCACGCAACGACCGTCCGCTAGCACCCGGATCAGCGACTATTACACCGCCTTCGGCGGGAGGGCCAACGACGCGGCCCAAGATCAACTGGTCATCAACGCTGATGCGCTGGCCGCCGCCTATGCGTTTCGCCGGGAGTTAACCGCCGATGATCTCATCGCGCCGTATCTGCTGGATGGTTCGCAGAACAGTTGGAGTTCGCGGCTGATCTGGAATGACGCCATCGGCCACGGTCGCGCCCTGTTCTGGGTTTCCGAATTCCAGGACTGGCAGAAGTGGCTGACCGTTGCCGCCCGTAGCGCCGGCGGCGCTACGCCGGAGCAGCCGGTGTTGTCTGCCGACGACGTCGGCCTGGCGCCTTGGCCTTCGGCTGTGGCCGGCCGGCGGGCGACGCTTGTCCCCCATAGCGCCTACCTGGTCATCCTGAACGAAGCGGCCACGGGACGACAGCTCCAGGATGAAGCCTGCGCCTTGCTGGCCCAAGCCATGACACCGGCCATCCACGCCGCCGCGCTGCCCGGATCCGGACTGCTGAGCGCGCTGGACGTCTCGCCCGCTGCGCAGCGCCGGATGCTTGCCGGCTATCCGGGCGAAATCGGGCTGCTGCTCGATCACTTGACATTGGTACCAAGCTATATTGACCATGACATGGCGGTCTATTACACGATCTTGGCGGACTACGCCGGGGAAGCGCAACGGGGGCAGTTGGCCCCGGCCGATGCCGCGAGCGGCGCGGTGCGCCAGTTGCGCCAGACGATGGGCGACGACCTGATCGTGGAGTGAGCATGGTGGACAGCCTACGTCTGCTCGGTTGGCTCCTGTTTCGCCCGTCCGCCTGGCGGGCCAGAGTGCATGCCTTCGACGCCCGGCTGTCGCCCCACTTCTGTCTGGCCGAGGTCGGCCGCGCCTTCTGGGCCGACCCGGCCTGGCGGCGGTTGGCGGTCCAATGGCTGCTCGGCTGGCCGCTGCTGGCCTGGCTGGCTACGTTGGGGGTGATGCGTCTGCTAGGCCCAACCGGCGGCGGCGCGCCCATCGCCCTGGTCATCGGCCTGATGGTTGCCCTCTCCATCGGTGGCGTCGTCAGCTTCGGGGCCGGGGGGTTGGCCGGCGCGGTCGCCGCGGCCATCGCCACCACGATTCTGGCCCCGCCGGCTACGCTGCTGCACGATCTCGTCCTCTCGCCGGGCATGGGGGTGATGGTCGGGGCCATCGCCGGGGTGACCGGCTTCGCGCTGACGGCGGCCGAGGAGCCTGGCCGTGGCTCGGCCCCGGCGCGACGGCTGGGCGGCCTGGTCATCGGCATCCTGGTCAGCGCCATCGGCCTGCTGATCGTGCTGGGCGTGCCGACGGGGGTGGTGCTCGTCTGGCAACAGCGGCTCATCGGCACCGGCACCGTGGCCATCATGACGGGGCTGATGCCGGCGCTCATTGTCGGCGTCGTCATCGGCCTGCGCACGCGCCGCTGGCGGCGGGCGCTGGCCCTGGCCGTCGCCGCCGCCATCCTCATCGGCAGCCTGGAGTGGCTGGTGTTGCGCGACGTGGCCTACAACGACATTATCGGCGGCCGGCAACTGCTGACGGCCTTCCTGATCGTCGCCCTGTCGTCCTTTCTGATCCTCTATGCCCTGCCGTTCGTCATCGCCGAGCGCATCGCCGGGGCGTGGGCCGGGGCGGTGGCCGGCTTGCTGGCCAGCCAGGCGCTCCATCCCATCAGCCAGGGCGTCTTTGCCCCCTATAGCGCCGCGCCCAACCTCGCGGCCGGGCTGGCATTCGGCGTGCTGTTCCTGACAATGGGCTGGTGGCGGCCGTTGCTGGCCTATCCGCTGCTGGCCGGTTGGCACACGCTGCTCTATCGTCGGGAGCTAAGTCGCGTGGACGCTTCGCGCAGCCTGCTGCGCTGGCACGCCGCTTTCTGGGACGAGCAGCAGCGCTGGCCGCTGGTCGGGCTGGCCGATCATCTCGTCCTGGTCATGGAGCGCTACCCGGAGGAGGGGCGGCGCAGCCTCGACCGGCTGAGCGCCGGCCATCAGCGCGGCGCGGCCCAGGCGGCGCAGATCGAAATCGACGCTCGCCACCTGGAGCGCGCCCAAACGGCGGCGGAGGTGGCCCAGATGGGCAGCTATCTGGGCGTGGGCCAGTTGGAAGGCCCGGCCAGCGCCCTACTGCGCAGCCTCAGCCGCGTCAGCCAGGACGTGGCCGCGGCGCTGCAACAGCGCAGCGCCTATAACGGCCGGCTGGCGCTGGAGGCCATCGCCGACCGGCTGGACGGCATCCAGCGCGAGCTGACGCGCAGCGCCGAACCCTATGCCCAGCGTTTTGGCCCCGTGGTCGCCCGCTGGCGCGAGCTGCTGACTGCCCACATCCGCGAGCTGACGCTGACCGTCGAGCGCCGCCAGGAGATCGACAACCCCTACGTGATCGGCGTGCCCCTGACGGCCCAGCAAGAGGTGTTCGTCGGCCGCACCGACATCAGCCGGCGCATCGAAAGCCTGCTGCTCGACCGGCGACGGCCGCCGCTGCTGCTCTATGGCCAGCGGCGCATGGGCAAGACGTCACTGCTGAACAACCTGGGCCGGCTGTTGCCCACCACAACCCTGCCGCTGTTCGTGGACTTGCAAGGGCACGTCAGCTACGCCAGCGACCTGGCCGGCTTCTTCTACAACGTGGCCCGGGCGATGGTGCGCTCGGCCGACGAGTTGCGCGGCATCCGGCTGCCCTTCCAGCCGCGGGCGACGTTCGCCGCCGACCCGCTGACGGCGTTCGACGAGTGGCTCGATGAGGTGGAGCGCGCCGCCCTGGCCGGCGGCATCGAGATGGTGCTGCTGATGCTGGACGAGTTCGAGGCGCTGGACGCGGCCCTGGTCGACGGGCGGCTGAGCGAGGCGGCCGTGCTGGGCAGTCTGCGCCACCTGATTCAGCATCGGCCGCGCTTCAAGGTGCTGCTGGCCGGGTCGCACCCGCTGCAAGAGTTCGAGCGCTGGGCGAGCTACTTCATCAACGCCCAGGTCATCCACATCGGCTATCTGCGCGAGGACGAGGCCCGCCAGTTGGTCGAGTACCCGGTAAAGGAGTTCGCCCTGGCCTATGAGCCGGCGGCCTCGCGGCGCGTGTTGGCCCTGACCCAGTGCCACCCGTTCCTGCTGCAACTGCTGTGCGGCGAGGTGGTGGCGCTGAAGAACGAGCAAGCGCCGGACGTGCGGCGGCTGGCCTCGGTGGAGGACGTGGAGACGGCCGCCCGCAGCGCGCTGGAGGTCGGCAGCATGTTCTTCGCCGACATTCAGTGGAATCAGGTCGGCGCGCGCGAGCGGGAGTTGTTGCGCGCCCTGGCCGCTGTGGGCGAAGGGGCGTACGCGAGCGCGGCCGAACTGTCGCCTGACCGCCCCAGCGAAGAGACAGGCGCTGGGTTGGCGCGCCTGGAGCAGCGAGGCATCATCGAGCGCACTGCTGATAACTATCGCTTTCGGGTTGAGTTAATTAGGCGGTGGTTTGCGCGGGAAGATCGGCTATAGGTAACCGCTAAGCACGCGGCAACAGAAAAGGGGCTCGGCCTGTATTGGCGACCCTCATCTCGCGTTTTGTCCCGGGCTGGCCCTGGGGCAGCGGCTTCGGACTCTATAGGCGGGGCTGGCGATGGCAGCGCGCCGGGGCGGGCATTGGGGGGGCGGTGGGGGGCGCCTTGCCCACACCTTGGCCACGCAGGCGGCGGGGCCTGTTCTGCTGGGGCTGGCGGCGCATGTTCACCCTGCGCGCGCCCGTCGAGCGCCGTCGCACTCAGGTGCGATCTGGCGCACGCGGGGACGCAACGGAAGGCGGGTGGGGGGACATCTTCCTGTTGCTGGCAATGGCCAGGGAACTGGTGCGAAAGGCGGCCGAAGAGCCGGCCAACATCGACCGGATGCAGGAACTGGACAAGCTGCTGCGCCAGATCGATCAGGACACCCATAGCGCGCTGGGCGGCGCACCGAAATCACTTGATGATCTGTTCAACCAATTGTCATAGAGCGCGGCAATTATGCTATACTGTGCCCATCAGCGCGGTTATTCTCACCATCGGAGCGGCCAGAGTGTTGGTCTATGAGCCCTCTCGAATTGCCCGGTAAGTCGTTTGGTTATCTATCTGATCGCCGAATGGGCAATGTGGACGCAGTTTCGCAATTTTCTGAGCAGGGGAAAAGGATAAGGAAAGGTGTAATGCCAGGCCCCCATTGTAATTCACTGAATCGTGGAGCAAGGGAGTATCCATAAGCGGTAGGAGAGAGAAGAGGGAAGAACGAAAGACAGCCACATGACCACTCTCCTGGGCAAACTAAGCAACAATTTTCTGACGGCCGCGTTTGTCCCTGCCCTTTGGTTTGTAATCCTGGTGGAGTTGTTATTCTCACCTCTGGATATCGCTGGTTCCGCGAAATGGGGCGCTCGGTCACCTCAAGGCAGCCTGATTACGCTGGTGTTCACCATGATCGGCTTTCCTATGGGCCTCAACGTTCTCCAGCTGCTGAAGGGTACTACTCTGGAACGTTTCCCTGGACGCCACTACAAGCACGCAATAAAGTTGCGCAAGAGACAACGTGAGTTTGAGGTTCGGGACCAGTGTGCGGACCGCCTGTTTGACCTCAACAAAAATGAGCAAGATTTAGTGGCAAAAGCCCGCCGCGAAGAACAAATCAATCGTTTAAGGCGAAGCAGTCGCGATCTGAAGGCGTCTTTCAAACAAGACTACCCTTCCCGAACCGATGCCGTACTGCCGACGCGATTCGGCAACATACTGAAATCATCAGAGCAGTATGCCGGTGAGAATTATCGCATCGACAGTGTGGTCATGTGGCCGCGACTGATCCACGTGATTGCCCCAGAGTACTACCGGAAGTTAGACGAAAGCAACAACGGCCTGGCCTTCATCGTCAACTGCATGGTTTTGGCGTTACTGCTGGCGTTGCTTAGTCTTGGCGCGGCGGGGTATCGAGGGTACCAGACTAACTGGGGATCTCTGCCGCCGGCGCAGACCAACAGCAGGTACCGAGGAGCATTAGTGAGGAGAGCGCGGTCACCGCTGCCCCATCAGCGGCCCCAGCCAGTCAGGCACAGGGAGTTGGTCGAAGCCCGTTCCTTTTGTAGGAGGCGCCGTCATTTTCCTGGGGATCGCCTGGTTCTTCTATAATGCGTCCCTGCCGGCAGCCAGGCAATACGGCAATTTGTTCCGAGGGTTGTCTGTTTCGTTTGTTGCGTGCGGCTGCCCGCTGACGGTGGCTGACACCCTGTTGTGGGAGCAGCTTAGCGGTTTCTTGGCCCTCGGTGAACTGGATGCAACACGTGCAAATCCATTTTCTTACGTTCATCCCCAGCAGGTTAGACCTGTCCGACACAGGACTACAAGCTGCTCTGTAAATGGGCAGTTCGCGCGTGTCCCTCAGCCAGCGGCAAGTAGGATCGCCGGGGGGTGGCTACCGCAGGGCAGGGTTTCTCCAGGCGACGCTATCCAACAGGGGTTCCGCAGATCGTGGGTGGATGATGATGCCACCGACGGTAGCCCGCGGGGCGGCTGGAAAAGGCCTCGGCGAAGTCCGTCGCGACGCGTCTCCGCATCCAGGCGGCCAGGGCCGGCGGAAGTCGAATCGTTCTGTGCCGTGGAAGCCAATAGGTGGTGGCGGCGAGGGTCATCGCCCTGGGCCTCAACGGTCGGAGAACTCAAACGTATGCCAGCCTGGCAGAAGAATGCGGATATAGAATAGCACAATTGTTCTAAATTCAAGGGGTGGGGGTTGGGGGGGGGGGGGGGGTGGGCCGGGCGACAGAAGCGGAAGTGGTGCTCGGCATTGTCATTGTCTTACGGGTTCATGATCCCTTACGCGTTCGCTAGGCACTCCTATTTTATCTCCCCTTGACAACCTCTAAATTGCCATTACAATATCTTCGTAACTGCAACTAATTCGCAATAGCAACTAACTCGCTATGTCCCACACCACCCTCGACCTCGCTGCCGCCCTCCACGACCGCGGCGCGCGCCTGACCCCCCAGCGCCAGATCATCCTCGATGCCCTGTGCGCCCTGGGCGGGCACGTGACCGTGGCCGAGCTGTATGAGCGCGTCCACGCCGACTTCCCGGCCATCGACCGCTCGACGGTCTATCGGGCGCTGGCCTTCTTTGTCGAGTTGGGGCTGGTGGCCGCGGCCGACATCGGCGGGGCGACCGTCTACGAGATCGCCCCGCGCCAGGGGGAGTGCGACCACCACCATCTCGTCTGCCGCGATTGTGGCGGCGTGCTCCACGTGCCCGGCCCCGCCTTCGACGCGCTGGCGGCGCAACTGGCCGCCGACCACGGCTTCGCCGCTGAGTTGAGCAACCTGACCATCCACGGCCGCTGCCGTGAATGCGCCGCGACCGCAGGGACGTAATAAGAATGGAACCACAGATTACACAGATTTCACAGATTGAAGAGTAGTGATCCGCAGATTCGGCAGATTGGGCAGATTTTAAGAGCAAAGAATCCTCTTTCTGAAAATCTGCCTAATCTGCTTAATCTGCGGATCATTCCTCTTTAATCTCTGGAATGTGTGTTAAGACTCTAAAAGCAAGGAGAGCGAAGTGAACATTATCCCGGCTGGAATCCTGTTGCACATCCCCGATGGCTTCCTCAACGTCCTCGTCTCGGCCGTCTGCTGGCTGCTGACGCTCATCATCCTGGGTATCGCCGTAGCCAACACGCGGCGCGACCTGGACGAGCGGCTCGTGCCGCTGGCGGGGGTCATGGCCGCCTTCATCTTCGCCGCGCAGATGCTCAACTTCCCCGTCGCCGGCGGCACGTCGGGCCACTTCATTGGCGCGGCGCTGGCCTTCATCGTCCTCGGCCCGTGGCTGGGGCTGCTGGCCATGACGGCCGTCATCGCCGTCCAGGCGCTGGTGTTCCAGGACGGCGGGCTGCTGGTCATGGGGGCTAACATTCTGGTGATGGGCGTCGTGCCCGGCTTCCTGGCCTGGTTCGTCTACCGGCTGGGGCAGGGGCGCGGGGCGCGGGCGCAAACGCTGCTGGCCGGGACGGCGGCGTGGCTGTCGGTCGTCGTCGCCGCGCTGGTCGTGGCCCTGCTGCTGGCCTTCAGCGGCACAAGCAGCCTGGGCGTGGTCATGCCGGCCATGCTGGGCGTCCACGCTCTCATCGGTCTGGGCGAGGCGCTGATCACCGTCGCCGCACTCAGCTTCATCCGCCGGGCGCGGCCGTCGCTGCTGGAAGAGGAGCGCAGCGTGGGTGCGGGTGGCTGGGTCGTCGCCGGGCTGTCGATTGCCCTGCTGCTGGTGCTGTTCGCCCCGTTCGCCTCCGGCCACCCCGATGGGCTGGAGTGGGTGGCCGAGTCGGCCGGCTTCCTGAGCACGGCCCAGGACGCGCCCTACTCCATTCTGCCCGACTACACCGTGCCTTTCCTGGGCGAGACGGGGCTTTCGACCATCGCCGCCGGGTTGCTCGGCGCGCTGCTGGTGGCCGGGCTGGTCTTCCTGGCCGCCCGCTCTCTCCGCCGGCGCTCATTGGTATAGAACGGCTCACGCCAAGCCTAAAACGCTCACGCAAAGGCGCAAAGAAGCCAAGGCGCAAAGAAAAAAGGTTTGTTAAAGAATGTCTTATTCTTCTTTGCGTCCTTTGCCCCCTTCGCGCCTTTGCGTGAGCTCTTAGTGTTTTAATGAACGCCAACGCCTTTGATCGCTACCTGGAGCGGGCCAGCGCCGTCCACCGGCTGGACCCGCGGGTGAAGGTCATCGTCACCCTGGCCTTCATCGTCGCCGTGGCCCTGCTGCCCGACGGGACGTGGGCGGCCTATGGCGCGGCGGCGCTGCTCATCGCCGCGACGACGGCCGCGGCGCGCCTGTCGCCGGGGTTGGTGCTGCGGCGCTCGCTGCTGGGGTTGCCGTTCCTGCTGGCGGCGGTCACAGTGCTGTTCACCGTGCCCGGCCGGGCGCTGTGGGAAGGGCCGTGGGGGCTGGTGGTGACCGACGGCGGCCTGGTGCGCTTCAGCAGCATCACCCTGCGCAGCCTCCTTTCGCTGGGCGCGGCCGTGCTGCTGACGGCCACAACGCGCTTCCCCGACGTGCTCCACGCCCTGCGCCATTTGCGCGTGCCGGCGGTGCTGGTGGCCATCATCGCTTTCATGTACCGCTACCTGTTCGTTCTGGTCGACGAGGCGCAACGGCTGCTGCGGGCGCGGGCGGCCCGCAGCGCGCGCCTGCCGGATGCCAGAGGCGGCGGGTCGCTGGCCTGGCGGGCGGCGGTCGTCGGTCACATGGCCGGGCAGTTGTTCGTGCGCAGCCTCGACCGCAGCGAGCGCGTCTACCACGCCATGCAGGCCCGCGGCTATCGCGGCGAACTGCTGACGCTGGCCCCCCACGTCATGCGGCGGCGCGATTGGCTGGCGTTGATGATCGGGGGGATGGCGATTGCGACTGTTACTCTTGTTGGCCGGATAGCGTAGCGCGATTCGGGAGAATCGCGCCCACCGTCAGAACGCGATTCGGGAGAATCGCGTTACGTGATAAAGAGAGCATCAATGCCTGTTGTTCATGCGCCCGCAACAGTTCCGAGTGCGCCACCAACCGCGCCCCACGCGACGGTGGTCATCGACGTGGCCGACCTGACCTACACCTACCCCGGCGGCCAACCGGCGCTGCGCGGCGTGTCGCTGCGCATCATGGAGGGCGAGAAGGTCGCTCTCGTCGGGCCGAACGGCGCGGGCAAGAGCACGTTGATGCTTCACCTCAACGGCATCCTCGGTGGGCCGGCCTCGCCGGTGCATATCTGCGGCCGGCCGCTGAGCCGCGACAACTTGCCGCTCATCCGCGGCCTGGTCGGCCTGGTCTTCCAGAACCCCGATGACCAGCTCTTCTCGCCAACTGTCCTGGAGGACGTCGCCTTTGGCCCGCTGCACCAGGGCTTGCCGGAAGCGGAGGTGCGCCAGCGGGCGGCGCGGGCATTGGAACAGGTGGGCATGGCCGGCTTCGAGGGGCGGCTGTCGCACCAATTGAGCCTGGGCCAGAAGAAGCGCGTGGCCATTGCCACCGTTCTATCGATGGCCCCGGCGTTGCTGGTGCTTGATGAGCCGACGGCCGGGCTGGACCCGCGCGGCCGTCGCCAACTCATCGGCCTGTTGCGCGACCTGCCGGTGACGATGCTCGTCTCCACCCACGATATGTGGCTGGTCGATGAGCTATTTCCGCGCATGGTGATCATGGACGAGGGGCGGGTGGTGGCCGATGGCCCGACGCCCGAACTGCTGGCCCAGCCTTCGTTGCTAGAGGCGCATGGGCTGGAATCCTTGGCTTTGCCCCATCACTGAGCTAAAGTAGCGACCCCCCGTGTGAATTGTTCATGAGCGGCCTAAAGCGTCTGACTTAGTACCTATTGCGTTGCCCCCCTTTGTTGCCTATACTATGGCCGCGCGACAAGTGCGACTTTCGCGCTGACTCACAGCCTCATCGTTGCTCACATAATTGCCCGGTTGCGAGGTAAGTCCGTCATGGAGAACCATACAGGCCTTCCTCATACCTTGCAGCGCCGTACTATCCTGGCTCTTAGCGAGTTAGGTCAGACGGTGACCGCCAGCCTGCGGCTGGACGAGGTCTTCGCGCGCGTACTGGGCGAGGTGGCGACGTTGCTGGGAGCCGATGGCACAGCCATCCTTTTACCGGAGGAAAACAATCTGGTATTTGCGGCTGTTGCCGGGGCGGGGGCTGTGCAGTTGAAAGGGGCGCGGATGCCACGCGAGTCTGGCCTGGGCGGCTACGTGATGCGCACCGGCGAAGCGGTCTGGCTGAATGACCACGCCGGCAGTGTGCCCGATCTGGTCGTCAATTCTCAGACCGAGACGCTGACCGGTTTCCACGCTGCCTCGCTCCTGGCCGCGCCGCTGCGCCACGGCCAGCAGACCATCGGCGTTCTCCAGGCCGCCCACCGCGAGGTGGACGGTTTGCTGCCCGACGACTTACCCGTGCTGGTCGCCGCGGCTAACTGGGCCTCCATCGCCATCTCCAACGCCCGGCTGCACGAACAGGCCCAGACGGCCCGCGAGCAGCAGGCGCTCCTGGAAGAGCGCAACCGGCTGGCTCGCGAACTGCACGACGCCGTCACTCAGTCGCTCTACAGCATCTCGACCCTGGCCGGGGCCTGGCGGCGACAGATCGAAGCCGGCACCTTGCAGCCGCAGAAGGAGCAGATCGTCGAGTTGGGCGAGTTGGCCCAGCAGGCGCTGCGCGAGGTGCGGCTGTTGATCTATGAGCTGCGGCCGACCGAGCTGGAAGAGGAAGGGCTGGTCGGCGCGCTCTATCGGCGGCTGGAGACGGTTGAACAGCGCGCCGGCATTCGCACCGTGCTGCAAGTCACCGACGCCGCCGGGCGGCCGTTTCCCTTGCCGTCGTCCGGGCGCGAGGCGATGGTGGACTTCTATCGCCTGCCGACGCCGGTCGAGCATGGCCTCTATCGTATTGCTCAGGAGGCGCTCAACAACGCCTTGAAGTATAGCGGCGCGACGTCGGTCTGCGTCTGGTTTCGTCTGGGCCGCAGCACATTGACGATTGAAATTCAAGACAATGGCCGCGGCTTCGATGCCACCGGCGCGTGGCAAGCCGCGGCCGGTTTTGGTTTGGCCGGTATGAAGGAGCGCGCCCAGAATTTGGGCGGCCGGCTGACCATTTCTTCCACGCCCGGTGAGGGCACGACCATTCAAGTTGAGGGAATTCCGTATCGGTTTATTGATGCCGAGGAGATGATAGGATGAGCGACTACAGTATTGGTCCCAACGGCCGGCGCTCGGGCACGATTGACGTGCTGATCGCCGATGACCACGCCATTGTGCGCCGCGGTTTGCGCACGCTGATTTCCGGCGAGGCGGATATGCAGGTGGCGGGTGAGGCGTCCGACGGCTATGAGGTTGTCGAGCGCGCCCGCGACCTGAATCCAGACGTGATCCTGCTCGACCTGGTGATGCCGGGGCAGAGCGGGCTGGACGCCATCGCCCAGATCAGGGCCGACAACGCCGATGCCCGCGTGCTGGTGCTGACCAGTTTTGGCGACAACGACCGCGTCTTTGCCGCCGTGCGCGCCGGGGCCAATGGCTACTTGCTCAAGGACGCCTCGCCGGAGCAACTGCTCCAGGCGATCCACGACGTCTACAATGGCGAGTCGCACCTGCATCCGACCATCGCCCTGAAGATGCTGCGCGAGCTGGATAACCCGGTCATGGCCGCGGCCAATCGGCCGCTGACCGACGACCCGCTGACCGAGCGCGAGGTCGAAGTCCTGCGCCTGGTGGCCCAGGGCCTCAGCAACCAGGACATTGCCAAGGGGCTGACCATCAGCGAGCGCACCGTCGGCAACCACATCGGCAGCATCCTGCGCAAGCTGCATCTGGCCAACCGCACCCAGGCCGCGCTCTACGCTCTGCGGCGGGGATTAGTGGACATCAACAACGCGATGGCCACCAGCGAAGAGGCGGGCGAAGAGGTCGCCGTCGTGGAAGAGTAGCGCGGCTGAACTTGTGTGTTCTCTCCGGTGGGGCTACACTTGCCGCCATAGGATGGCCCTGCGCGCGGCGGCCGAGGCGACGGCTGTCTAGCGTCGGCGGCGCCCAGGCCCCTGGAGAGAACCTATGGTGAAACCCGTTATTCTTACCCTTGATGATGAGCCGCAGGTCTTGAACGCCGTTGGTCGAGACCTGCGCGCTCATTTCCGCAGTGATTACCGCATTGTCAGTTCCAGTAACGGCGCGGAAGCCCTCGAAGCCCTCCAACAACTGAAGCAGCGCAATACGCCGGTGGCCCTCTTCCTGGTCGACCAGCGCATGCCGGAGATGAGCGGCGTCGAGTTCCTGACCGAGGCGCAAAAGCTCTTCCCCGACGCGCGCAAGGTGCTGCTGACGGCCTACGCCGACACCGAGGCGGCCATCGCCAGCATCAATAAGGTTGGCCTCGATTACTACCTGATGAAGCCGTGGGACCCGCCGGATCAGAACCTCTACCCTGTGCTCGATGACCTGCTGGGCGATTGGTGGGCCACGACGCCGCTGCCGTTCGAGGGCATTCGCGTCGCCGGCACGCTCTGGTCGCCCACGTCGCACGTGGTCAAGGACTTCCTGGCCCGCAACCGCATCCCGTATCAGTGGCTCGACATCGACAAGGACGCCGACACGCGGGCGCAGGTGGAGGCGCTGTTCAAGGACAACAGCGTCCAGCTGCCGGTGGTCTTCTTCCCCGATGGCTCGACGCTCATCCAGCCGACGACGGTCGAGATAGCCGGCAAGGCCGGGCTACAGACCGACGCCTTGGCCCCGTTCTACGACCTGATCATCATCGGCGGCGGGCCGGCCGGTTTGGGCGCGGCCGTCTATGGCGCGTCGGAAGGGCTAAAGACGGTCATGATCGAGCGCGAGGCGACCGGCGGCCAGGCTGGAACCAGTTCGCGCATCGAGAACTACCTCGGTTTTCCCAAGGGGCTGTCCGGCTCCGAGCTGGCGACACGCGCCGTGGCCCAGGCGCGGCGGCTGGGGGCGGAGATTCTGACCGCGCGCGAGGTCATGGGCGTGCGCGTCGAAGACCCGTATCGCTACGTCACGTTCAAGGACGGCACCGAGTTGGGCTGCCGGGCGCTGGTCATCGCCAGCGGCGTCACGAACCAGAAGCTGGACGTGCCCGGCGTGACCGAACTGACCGGCGCGGGCATCTACTACGGCGCGGCGCTGACCGAGGCGGCCTTCTACCGCGGCGAGCACATGTGCGTCGTCGGCGGGGCCAACTCGGCCGGGCAGGGAACGATGTTCTTCTCGCGCTACGCCAGCAAGGTCTCGATGCTGGTGCGCTCCTCCTCGCTCAGCAAGAGCATGTCGCAATACCTCATTGACCAGATCGCCGCTACCGACAACATCGAAGTGCTGACCCGCCACACGGTGACGGCCGTGCACGGCCAGGATCGGCTGCAAGGCATCACCGTCACGAACCACGAGAGCGGCGAGGAGTATCGCATCGACACGCCGGCCCTCTTCCTGTTCATCGGCGCGGTTCCTCACAGCGAGTGCGTGGCCGGCATCGTCGAGCGCAACAGTGCCGGCTTCATCCTGACCGGGCTGGACTTGATGGTTAACGGGCAGCGGCCGAAGGGTTGGAAGCTGCCACGCGACCCGTTCCTGCTGGAAACGAGCGTCCCCGGCATCTTCGCCGCCGGCGACGTGCGCCAGGGGGCCACCCGCCGCGTCGCCGCCGCCGTCGGCGAGGGGGCGAATGTGGTTAGTCAGGTGCATCAGTATTTACGTACAGTCTAGCTTTTACCAGGGGCCAGGTTCCAGGGGCCAGGGAAGAGCGCTCTTCCCTGGCCCCTGCACCTGGCCCCTGGAACCTTTTTCCCCATGAAACTCCCCCGCAACATCATAGTCATGACCGCGGCCAGCTTCCTGACCGACGTGTCCAGCGACATGGTCAACAACCTCATCCCGCTCTTCCTGGCCAACGCCCTGGGGGCGCGGACGGGGACGATTGGCCTGGTGGAAGGCGTGGCCGAGTCGATGAGCAGCTTCATCAAGCTGCTGTCCGGCTGGTGGTCGGATCGGGTCGTCAGCCGCAAGCCGCCGACGGTGGCCGGCTACACCCTCTCGGCGCTGTCCAAGCCGCTGCTGGCCTTCGCCGGCAGTTGGGCGGCGGTGCTGGCGGTGCGTTTCGGCGACCGCTTCGGCAAGGGGGTGCGCACCGCCCCGCGCGACGCCCTGCTGGCCGACAGCGTGCCCGCCGCGCAGCGCGGCGCGGCCTTCGGCTTCCACCGCGCCGGCGACAGCCTGGGGGCGGTGGTCGGGCTGGGGCTGGCGCTGGTCGTCGTCTGGCTGACCCAGGGCAACGCGCTGGCACTGAGCCGGGCTACCTTCCAGCGCATCGCCTTGTTTAGCGCCGTGCCGGCCTTGCTGGCCGTGCTGGTGCTGGTGGTAGGACTGCATGAGGTACGCCGCGCCGCGCCCGCCGGCGGCCGGCCCATCCTCGGCTCCTTCCGGGCCATGCCGCCCGACTTCCGCCGCTTTCTGCTCATCTTCGGCCTGTTCACGTTGGGCAACTCGGCCGACGCCTTCATCATCCTGCGCGCCCAGGAGCGGGGGCTGACCGTCATTGGCGTGCTGGCCATGCTGCTGGCCTTTAACCTGGTCTACAGCGCTGTGGCTGGGCCGGCCGGGCGGCTGTCGGACCGCATCGGACGGCCGCGGCTCATCCTGGCCGGCTGGGCGGTCTACGCCGTCATCTACCTGGGGCTGGCGCTGGCCGGGGCGGCGTGGCAGGTGGTGGCCCTGTTCATCGCCTACGGCATCTACCACGGCCTGGTGGAAGGCAACGCGCGGGCGTTCGTGGCCGACCTGGCCGGCAGCGAAGGACGCGGCGCGGCCTATGGGCTGTACCACGCCGTCGTCGGCCTGGCCACGCTGCCGGCCAGCCTCATCGCCGGGGCGCTGTGGCAGGGGGTTGGCGGCTGGTCGGGCTTCGGGCCGGCCGCGCCCTTTCTCTTCGGCGCGGCGCTGGCCGGCGTGGCTGCGATGATGTTCTTCCTGCTGCTACGCCCCACGTTGCGCCCCCCGCCGCTGTAGCAAAGTGGCACAGGATTCTTATCCTGTGTCTTCCGCCGTGCCGGCGGCGCCGGCCGGCGCTCCCTTCCGCCAGCCGGGCTGGGCGCACACGGCGCGGGCCCCGGCGGGGGGCGGCGAGGGGGGGGGGGGGGGGGGGGGGGCGCCCCGGCGGGGGGGGGGGGGGGGGGGGGGGGGGGGGGGGCCCGCGCCGGGCTCGGGGGGGGGGGGCGGGGGGGGGGGGGGGGGGGGGGGGGGGCCGGCGGGGCGCGGGGGGGGGGGGGGGGGGGCGGGGGGGGGGGGGGCCGGGCCGGGGGGCCGGGCGGCGGGGGGCGGGGCGGGGGGGGGGGCGGGGGGGGGGGGGGCGGGGCGGCGGGCGGGGGGCCGGGGGGGGGGGGGGCGGGGGGGGGGGAGGGGGGAAGGGGGGGGGGCGGGGCGGGGGCCCGGGGGGGGGGGCGGGCGCGGGGGGGGGGGGGGGGATAAGAATCCTGTGCCACAGGTGACAATATGGACCATAGCGACCACGTAGCCCTCCTGCGTCCGGGCGTGCCAACCGCCGATTCGGCCGCCCTCTGGGCCGACCTGGGCGCGGGCGATGGCGCGTTCACGCTGGCCCTGGCCGACCTGCTGGGGCCGGGGGCGACCCTCCACACCGTTGACCGCGACGGGGCGGCGCTGGCCCGCGGCGCGGCCGACGTGGCGCGGCGCTTCCCCGGTGTGGTCGTCCGGCCGCAGACGGCCGACTTCACTCGCCCACTGGCCCTGCCGCCGCTCGATGGCCTGGTGATGGCCAATGCGCTGCACTTTGTGCGCGACGGCGACAAGGCGGGGCTGGTGCGCCGTCTGGCCGCGCTGCTGAAGCCGGGCGGGCGCTTCCTGCTGGTCGAGTACAACGTCGATCGCGGCAATCTGTGGGTTCCCCATCCGCTATCGTTCGCCACCTGGGCGGCGCTGGCGGGCCGGGCCGGGCTATCCGACGTCGCCCTGATCGGCCGCTACCCCAGCCGCTTCCTCCACGAAATCTACGCCGCCGCCGCCCTCTGGTCCCCTCGCCCTTCGGGAGAGGGTTAGGGAGAGGGCGTTCCTGTCCCCTCGCCCTTTGGGAGAGGGTTAGGGAGAGGGGGATCGGCAGTTCTCCCCTGTTCCCCGTAGGTTTCCTACGCTCCCCCGTCGCCAACCCCACGCCCGGCCAAAACGCGGAACAACCACCCCTCCGCTGTCGTTTTCCTCTTGTAAGGCCGCAAACAAGAAAACCGGCGGCCGGCGAGGGAAACGATGAAAGCGATCAACTTTGCACAACTGAAGGAAATGGCCTTGAACCGGGTTGACCGCATTCGTCGCGAGGCGCTGGCCCACTGGCGCGAGATGACGGCCGCCGAAGCGCCGGCCGGCGAGATGGCCACGGCCTTCGCCGCCGGCACGCTGGTCAGCACCATCCCCGTGCCGCTGGTCGACATGGCTATCGCCGCCTTCATCATGCGCCGTTTCGACAAGCTGCCGCGCGCGCCGTTCTTCACGGCCATGGCCCTGACCAACAACCTGGTCATGGCCCCGCTCTACGCTTCGACGCCCAAGGTCGGTGGGTTGGCGATTCACTGGATGTCCGCGCACACGCCGGTCGCCGCCCCGGAGGTGTTTGTGGTGAAGGTGCTGGTTGGGTACGTGATGATCGCCCTGGGTCTGGCGCTGGGGAGCTTTGTGCTGGCCAACACCGGCTTCCGCGGGCTGAAGCTGGCGCGGCGGAGTTCTTAGGAAGAACACAGAGTTACACCGAGGAGCACAAAGGGACACAGAGAAAATTATCTTTCTCTGTGTCCCTTTGTGCTCCTCGGTGTAACTCCGTGTTCCTTATCCAGCTTGACACGAACACGCAACCGGGCTATTATGATGACATCAAACTATTTGACGTGGAACAAACGCTAATGCCAACACACTATCCGGGCAACGAAGACGAACGCCGGGCGCTGGAGGCCTACATCAAGCTCAGCCGCGCCGCTGAGGCGGTCAACAACCGCGTGAACGAACACTTGCACGAGCGCGGCCTGACGGTCAGCCAGTTCGGCGTGCTGGAGGCGCTCTTCTATCGCGGGCCGCTGCCGGTGGGGCAGTTGGCGGAGAAGATCTTGCGCAGTAGCGCCAACCTGACGCTGGTGGTGGACAACCTGGCCAAGCGCGGCCTGGTGGCGCGGGCGCGGCGGCCGGACGACCGGCGCTGCATCGAGGTCAGTCTGACCGACGAGGGGCGGGCGCTCATCGCCGGCCTGATGCCCAACCACGTGCGCGGCGTGGTGGCGGCGTTTGCCGTGCTGTCGGCCGAGGAACAGATGGAGCTGGCGGCCCTTTCGCGCCGGCTGGGGTTGGCGCAAGGAACTACATGATGACTGATTCACTCCATGACCAGGGGCCGGTGGCCACGGCCGGGCGGCCGCTGGCCGAGGCGCGCGCGGCGCTCATTCTGCTGCACGGCCGCGGGGCAACGGCCGAGAGCATCCTGTCGCTGGCCGACTATCTGCCGCACGCCGACATGGCCTATCTGGCCCCGCAGGCGGCTAACTACACCTGGTATCCGTACAGCTTCCTGGCCCCGATGGAGCAGAATGAGCCGTGGTTGTCGTCGGCCTTGCGGCGGGTGGGGGCGCTGGTGGCCGAGGTGACGGCCGCGGGCATCCCCATCGAACGGATTATGCTGGCGGGGTTCTCACAGGGGGCGTGTCTGGCCAGCGAGTACGTGGCCCGCCAGGCGCAACGCTATGGCGGCTTGCTGGCCTTCAGCGGCGGGCTGATCGGCCCGCCGGGCACACCGCGCGACTATCAGGGTACGCTCGAAGGCACGCCGGTTTTCATCGGCTGTAGCGACGTGGACCCGCACATCCCCCTGGGGCGGGTGGAGGAGACGGCTGAAGTTCTGGCCCGCCTGGGCGCGACGGTGGACAAGCGCATCTATCCACGGCTGGGGCACACGATCAATGATGATGAGATCGCCGCGGCGGCGGCGTTGGTTAGGAAAGTGGGGGCTTAGGGTATCGCGCCATCGCTGAGCAGAGACTCGATGGCATCGACCAGGCTAGACGCGCCCATTCCCTTGACGACGACCGACTCAACGCCATCGGACGTTAACTGGCGCGACTCCGCGACGCTGTCGCTCAGGACGATGGTGCGCGTCTCCGGCGAGATGTCACGTACGCTCTGGACGATGGCCATGGTCGCCAGGCCGAGCGTGTCGGAATCGAGGACGACCAGCGCCGGCTGGCGGCCCTTATTCAGCCGCTCTAGGACGGCTTCCGGCCCCTTCAGCCGCTCGACGTGGCGCAACGGCGGGATGGACAGCAGCAACGCGGCCAGTCCCATCGCCAACTCACGCGAGGTGATCATCAGGAATGCAGTATCTTCCATTACGCTCATTGTCGGTTAGTCCCTACAATGCAGTCTAGCACGTTTGTGAGCGGAGCGAACCGGCTTTCCGGTCACACTTGGGAGATACAAATGCCCCCTTCCGGCCGAGGCCGGAAGGGGGTCAAACACTGCATGGGGTAAGTAGAAAGCCCGGCACGACCGGGCTAGATGGAGTCGGCGGCGTCGTTGAGCGAGGCCAGCCCTTCACGCAGGGCGTAGAGCGCGGCTTGGGTGCGATTGGCTAGATGTAGCTTACTCAAGATGCTGCTGACGTGGCCGCGGGCCGTGCGCTCGCTGACGATGAGCGCGGCGGCGATCTCCTCATTGGAGTAGCCCTTGGCCACCAGCCGCAGGACTTCCAGTTCGCGCTCGGTCAATGGCTCCGGCGTCGGCGGCAGGGACGTGGGCTGGCTCAGTTCGAGGATGAGGCGGCGGGCGATGCTGGGATGCAGCGACGCTTCGCCGCGGTTGACGTCGCGGATGGCGCGGATGAGTTCGTCGGGCGAGGAGTCCTTGAGCAGGTAGCCCAGCGCGCCGGCTTTGATGGCCGGGAACACCATGTCATCTTCGGCGAAGGAGGTCAGCACCAGGACGCGCGCCTCCGGCGACTCCTGCTTGATGAGCTGAATGGCCTCCAGTCCGTCCATGCGCGGCATGACCATGTCCAGGAGGGTCACGTCGGGATGGAGAGCGCGAACGGCGGCGACGGCTTGTTCACCGTCACCCGCCTCGCCGATGATCTCCATGCCCGGCTCGGTGCCGATCAGGGCACGCAGCCCTTCGCGGACAACGGCGTGGTCGTCACAAATGAGGATGCGGATCGCTTTTTCCATTGTCTCCATTCCCTAGTTCCAGAGTAACGCGCACCGTTGTACCCTTGCCGGGCGAGGTTTCGACCTCCAGAGCGCCGCCAAGATTGTCCACCCGCTCACGCATACTGACAAGTCCTAAACCAGACGGAGGCGGAGCGCCGGCCGGCAGCGGCCCGAAGCCCCGGCCATTGTCGCGGATTTCCAGCAGCAGCCGCTGATCGTCGCCGCCAATAATGATATCGACGGCCGTGGCTGCGGCGTGTTTGAGGGTGTTGTTCAGCGCCTCCTCGGCCACGCGGAAGAGTTCGGCCTGGACGGCGACGGGCAGATCGTGTTCAGCCTCGACCAGCAGACGGGCCTGGACGCCGGCGCGCTGCTCCACCGCATCGAGGCGGGCTTGCAGCGCCGGCACCAACGACTCATCTTCCAGCGCCGCCGGCCGCAACTCATAGACCAGCAGACGCATCTCCTTGAGCGCCTGGCGGGCCAACTCGCCCAGCCGATCCACGTAGTCGAAGGCGGCGCGCTCGTCGCCCAGCATGGCCCGGCGGCGGGCGGCCTCGGTCATCAGCGTCAGACTATAGACCGACTGGGTGACGGCGTCGTGGAGGTCGCGGGCCAATCGCCGCCGCTCCGCTTCCGCGGCGCGGCTGGCGGCCTCCTGCAACTCGATCTGGCGGGTGATGTCGACTATCGCCCCGACGACGCGCAACCCTTCGGCCTCGTCCTGCAGCGCGTAGCCGCGGTCGAGGACGTGGGCGTAGCTGCCGTCGGCGCGGCGAAAGCGGTATTGGCTGTTCCAGAGGCCCTTGTAGTGGGGGATGGCCGCGCGCAACTCGTTAAGGACGCGGTCGTGATCGTCGGGGTGAATGAGACTGAGCCACCAGTCGGGCGCGGGGCGCGGGCCGGCGTCGTGGCCGAAGAGGGTCTTCATGCCGCCGGAGTAGACCGCCGTCTGCCGCGCGGGGTCGAACTCCCAGATGACGTCGGTGGTCACATCCGCGATGATGCGCAGTTGCTCTTCGCTACGGCGGCGGGCGGCTTCGTTGGCGCGCTGCTCGGTGACGTCGGCAAAGGTCGTCAGCCGGGCGGCGCGCTCGCCCAGGAGGATGGGGCGGCCGGCGGCTTCAACGTCGAGCATGGTTCCGTCGCGCCGCTGGTGGCACATCGGGCCGGCGGGCGCGTCGGCGCGCAGGGCCGCGGCCAGAGCCGGGCGCTCCTCCGGCGGCCAGAGCAGCGTGATAGGCTGGTCCAGCAGCGCGGCGCGGTCGTAGCCGTATTGGGCCACGGCCATGTCGTTCACCTCCAGGATGGCCAGCGTCTCGGCGTCGAAGACGACGACCGGCAGCGGGATGGCGGCAAAGAAGCGGCGAAAGCGGGCCTCGGACTCGCGCAACGCCGCGCTGGCCCGGTTGAAGTTGGTCAGGTCTTGGAGGAGAGAGATGGCGAAGCGACGGCCGTCCCACTCTGCCGGTTGACTTGTTACGACGACTTCATGGTCGGCGCCATCGCGGGAGCGCAGGCGCAAAGGGTCAACGGGGCGGTGGTCGGCGGCGGCGATTTGCGCGTGCAGCGCGGCGCTCAACAGCTCCAACTCGACGCTGTGGCCGCCGATCAACTCCGGGCGCGAATAGCCCAGCAGACGGGCGCAGGCCTCGTTGGCATCCACAAAGCGGCCGTCCGGCTGGCTGTGGATGGTCATGGCCACCGGGCTGGCATGGAAGATGCGGGTAAAGAGCGTATCGGGTGCGTGATGGTTTGCTGCCATTGGCGATCAGTACTGATCGGATAGCGACATTATACCCGGTTTGAGCGGCCGATCACAATACGCCAAGTGGGGGACATGCGGAAAAAGAGCCGGCCACTCAATTGGTTTCGACCGGGGCAGCCGGAAGGTCGATCACACAGTCGCCTTAAACAGGATTGGCCACGCGATCGGAGCTAACGCGGTCGGCGGTGGGTAGCCCCAGCCGCACGCGGATGGTAGTAGGCTGGTCTGGGGCGCTGTCGATGGCGAAGCGCCCGCCCAGACGTGCCACGCGCTCGTGCATGTTGGTCAGCCCCTGCCCACCGGAGCCGGCCACCGCGACGGGATCGAAGCCGCGGCCGTTGTCGGCGATGTCGAGTTCGATCTGATCGTCGGTCGTCTGGAGGCGCACGGTCAGGCTCGAGGCATGGGCGTGTTTCAGGGCGTTGTTCAGCGCCTCTTCGGCCACGCGGAACAGTTCGTTCTGGACGCCGGGCGGGATGCTCCGGTCGTCGTCGGCCGTCAGATGGACGCTGACGCCGGAACGCTGCTCGACCGACTCCAGGCGTTGGCGTAGCGCGCCGATCAGCCCGACCTCTTCGACCATCGCCGGGCGCAACTCGTAGACCAACAGGCGCATCTCGCGCAGGCATTGCTGCGATAGCTCGCCCAGCCGGTTGATCTGCTCCAGCGTGGCCGCGGCGTCACCGGCCTGGGCGCGGCGGCGGGCGACTTCGGCCAGCAGGGTGACGCTGTAGAGCGATTGGGTCACCGAGTCGTGCAGGTCGCGGGCCAGCCGTTGGCGCTCTTCCAGCGCGGCGCGCGCGCTGGCTTCGGCGATCTCCACCTGGCGGCTGATGTCGACCAGCGCGCCGGTCATGCGCGTGGCGCGGCCGGCGTCGTCGCGAATAATGTGGCCGCGAATGATAACCGTGGCGTAGGTGCCGCCGGCGCGCATCATGCGGAACTCCGTTGACCAGTAGCTGCCTTGCCCGAACAACGCTTCCTGGATACTGGCAAAGACGGCGCCGCGATCTTCGGGGTGGATCGACTCGATCCACCATTTGAGCGCGTCGGCCGGCTCTTCGGGCGCGCCGTAGATGAGGCGGAACGCCTCATTCAGTTGCACCGTCTGGTTGAGCACGTCGCAATCCCAGATGCCGTCGGTGCTCAGCTCGGTGATGATCTGCAACTGCCGCTCGCTGGCCAGCAGGGCGCGTTCGGCGGCGACCTGCTGGGTAATGTCGCGCAGCACCGACAGGCGCACCCGTCGCCCCTCCAGCTCCAGGCTGTAGCCGCTGATGGCCACGTCAATGGGCGTGCCGTCCTTCTTGCAGTGTCGCCAGACGCCAAAATTGTACGGCGAGCGGCGCAGTTCCGGCAGGAAGGCATTGAAGGCTGCCTTTTCCTCCGGTGGACGGATGTCCTCGATGGTAATGGCGCGCAGTTCGTCCAGGGTGTAGCCGTAGGTCTCGCAGGCGGCCGGGTTGGCGTCCAGAATGCGCAGCGTCTCCAGATCGAAGACCCACACCGGCAGCGGCACGCTCTCGAAGAACAGGCGGAAGCGCGCCTCGGAGGTGCGCAGCGCGTCCTGGGTGCGGTGGTAGTCGGTCAAGTCCTGGAGGATGGCCACGGTGAAGAGTTGCCCCTCGTGCTCCTCCAGTTGGGCCGAGACGACTACGTGGCGCACATCGCCGGAACGGTGGCGCAGTTGCTGGGGGCTGTTGGCCAGTTCGCGGCTGGTCAGCAAGTCTTGCACCACCGGCTCGCGGCGCACCGGGGTGATGATGCCCAGTTCGATGGCCCGCCGGCCGATTAGCTCGGCGCGCGAATAGCCGACCAGCCGCGCGAACGAGTCATTGACGTCAACGTACTCGCCATGCGGCAGGGCGTTGACCGTCATGGCCACAGGACTGGCGTGGAAGATGCGGGCGAAGAGTGTTCCTGGCGCAAATACGGACGGTATCATGCTGCGACTGTCTCCGCTGAGCAAAAGGACGGTTATATTATACAGTCTTTCCGCCGTAAGGCTATAAGCCAAATGGCTTATTGAGCAATCGCCGGGGCTGCACCGGATGCCGAGGGCCACGCCGATGACGTCACGTCGCTGACGCTAATTGGCACGGCCGGAATATGTATCTCAGGCGATTAGGTGAGATCGGGAGGGAGGAGCAGGCGGACGGTGGTGCCCTGGGCGGGGGTGGATATGATGCTCAGATCGCCGCCGAGGTGGGCGCTGCGTTCGCGTATGGTGGCCAGGCCGCGGCCGAAATGTGGCGCGCCGGGGTCGAAGCCGCGGCCGTTGTCGATTACTTCCAGCAGGATGTTGTCGCCCAGCGTGTCCAGGCAAACGGTGACGGCCGTGGCCGCGGCATAGCGCAGGGCGTTGTTGAGCGCCTCGTGGGCGATGTGGTACATCTCGCCCTGGAGGGTGACGGGCACGGCGCGCTCGCCGCGGATGACCAGAGTCGTGACGATGCCGGCCCGTTTCTCCACCGACTCCAGCCGATGGCGCAGCGCGCCGACCAGCCCTTCCTGGTCCAATACCCCCGGGCGCAACTCATAGACCAGCAGCCGCATCTGGCGCAAGGCTTGTTGGGCCAGGTCGCCCAGGCGGGCGATAAACTCGGCCGTCTCCGTCTCCTGGCCGGCCAGGGCGTAGCGGCGGGCGGCCTCGGCCAACAGGCTGACGCTGTAGAGCGACTGGGTCACAGAGTCGTGGAGGTCGCGGGCCAGGCGGTCGCGCTCGACTTGGGCGGCCTGGGCTTCGGCCTCGGCCACTTGCAGCGGCTCGGTGATGTCGACCGTCGCGCCGATGGCCCGCACGGGGCGGCCCTCTTCGTAGAGGATGACCCCGCGCTGGAGCAGCTTGGCCCAGCCGCCATCAGGGCGACGGACGCGGTACTCGCTAGTCCAACTCGGCTCTTGGGCGTGGATAGCCTGCTCGAAGTCAGCCGCCAGGCGGTCGCGGTCGTCGGAATGGACGTTGTCCAGCCACGGTTGGCCGGGGTCATCGGGCGTCTGGCCATAGAGCTGGACGCCGTTGTTGCGCCAGACGTGGCCGTTGGTCAGGTCCCAGTCCCATACCCCATCGTTGGAGACCTGGGAGACGATGCGGAAGGTGTGCTCGCTCTCGCGCAGGGCGGTGTTGGCGGCCGTCTGGGCAGTAACGTCGAGCAGGGCGTTCATGTTCAGGGCGCGCTCGGCCAGATCGAAGGTGAAGGTGCTGACTTCCACTTCGAGGGCGCGCCCGTCGGCCGTGGTGTGGTGCGCCGGGCCGGGCGCGTCGCCCGCGGCTGGCAGCGAATCGGACGGCAGGGTCATGAACTCGGCCCGCGAGTAGCCGTATTGGCGGCAGGCAGCGGGATTCACGTCGACGATCTCGTTGGTCGCCGCGTCGCGCACCACCAGGGCCAGCGGGGCGTTCTCGAAGAACAGGCGGAAGCGCTGTTCGCTTTGGGCCAGGGCGTCGCGCAGGCGGTCGAATTCAGATAGGTCTTGCACCAGGCTGACGGCGTAGGGACGGTGGCGAATGTCGATGCGCTGGAAGGAGGCCAGCAGGTGGCGCGGCTGGCCGTCGCCGCCCAGCAGCCGCAGGGGCACTTCGGCCCGCTGGTCGGCGGCGCGCAGGTGATCGAGCAGGGGCGGGAAGTCGGCGGCGGCCAATAGCCCCGACTCGACTGGGGTGTGGCCGAGCAACGCCGCTGCCGGCCGGGCTATCATGCGGCTGAAGGCGTCGTTGACGACGACGTAGCGGCCGTCCATGTCGCTGACGATCATGCCGACGGGGCTGTGGTGGAAGACGCGGGCGAAGAGGGGCGTGTCGGCCAGGAGAGCGTCGGCCGGGGTGGCGTGGCCTAGGGGGCTGCCACTAGACATTGTGCCATCCATCGCCGTCGAGGGCCAGGCGGGCGCGGACAATGGCCCCACCACCGGGCGCGGTCTCGATGTCTAGCTGGCCGCCCAGCTTGGCCATGCGCTCGCGCAACCGATTGAGGCCCGTGCCGTTGGCGTGGTTGGCGTAGGGGTCGAAGCCGCAGCCGTTGTCGCGCACCTCTAGCCAGACGGCGTCGGCCGTCGCCCCGACGGTGACGGTGGTCTTGGTGGCCGCGGCATGCTTCAGGGCGTTGTTCAGCGCCTCCTGGGCGATCCAGAACATCTCGCTTTGCAGGGCGGGGGGCAGCTCGACAGCGCCGTCTTCGAGGAGTCTGGCCTGGACGCCGGCGCGCTGCTCGACGGCTTCCAGCCGGTGGCGCAGCGCGCCAACCAGCCCTTCTTGCTCTAGGAGGGTCGGCCGCAGCTCATAGACGAGCAGCCGTAACTGGCGCAAGGCCTGGTGCGAGAGTTCGCTGAGGCGGGCGGTATAGTCGTTGGTGGCGTCGAGATTGGCGGTCGCCGACTGGCGGCGGGCGGCCTCGGCCATCAGGCTGGCGCTGTAGAGCGATTGCGTCACCGCTTCGTGCAGGTCGCGGGCCAGCCGTTGGCGCTCTTCCTGGGCGGCGCGGGCGGCGGCCTCGGCCACTTGAATCTGGCTGGTAATATCGACCATCGCGCCGATGAAGCGCAGCGGCCGGCCGGCGTCGTCGCGGATGACGTAACCGCGGTCGAGGACGTTGGCGTAGCGACCGTCGGCGCACAGGAAGCGGTATTCGCCGGCCCAATGGTTGTCGTCGGAGGCCAGCACGGCGTTGATGCTCGCTTCCAGGGCTTCGCTGTCGTCGGGGTGGACGTGTTCATGCCACCAGGAGTGGCTCTCCGCCGCTGCCGGATCGAAGCCGAAGAGGGCGTGCAGGCCGTGGCTCCAGCGCACCTCATCGGTCGTCAGGTCGCGGTCCCACATGGCGTCGGTGGTCACGTCGGCGATGATGCGCAGCCGCTCCTCGCTGGCCCGCAGGGCCGTCTCGATGGCGCGCTGTTCGGTTACGTCCTGGGCGATGGACAGGCGCACCGGCCGGCTTTCCATCTCGAACGTGTAGCTGACGACGTCAACGTCGATGACAGAGCCGTCTTTGCGGCGGTGGCGGCTGGCGCCGGCCAACCTGGCTACCGGATCGCCGGCCAGCCGGCGGGTTGTGGCCAGTGTGTCGTCGTCGCCCACCCATAGGTCGGACACCGACCGGGACATGAATTCGTCGTGGCTATAGCCATATTGGCGACAGGCGGCCGGGTTGACGTCAACGAAGCGCAGGGTGGCCACGTCGTAGACCAGCAGGGGCAGGGGGATGTTCTCGAAGAAGATGCGGAAGCGGCTCTCGGCGCTTTGCAAAGCCGACTGGATGCGTTCATGGTCGGTCAGGTCCTGGATCATGGAGACGAGATAGGTCTGACCGTTGAACTCTTCCAACTGCACCGAGCCGATGGTCGTGCGCGTCTCGCCGTCGCGCGTGCGCAGCAGCAGGGGAATGTCGCCCAGCTTGCCGGCGAGCCGCAGAACCTCGACCACCATGTTGCGCTCTTCACTGTGGCCCAGGCCCAGCATGGGGAAGGTCTGGCCGATGAGTTCCTGGGGCGTATAGCCCAGCATTTGGGCGTAGGCGTCGTTGACGGCCACGTAGCGCCCCTCGGCCAGCGTGGTGATGACCATGCCGACCGGGCTATCGTGGAAGACGCGGTAGAACAGCGTCGTGGGGTCGAGTATCGTAGGCTCCATAAGGCTCAGGCGGCGCGGCGCGTCGAGCATGACGCCATTGTAGCGGCGCTTGCGGCCCGGACATGGGTCAAATGTCGGGTTTCTCTGAGAGGGGTGGCCGGTCGGAAGGCGTGGCCTATAATCGGGCCACTGCTGACCAACGACTGAGCAATTGCCACCGAGCGAGGAGCTATGCGCAAGTTACAAACACATGGTGTCCATCACATTACGTTGATCGGCGCCGACCGGCAGACGTCAATCGACTTCTGGGAAGGGGTACTGGGGATGCCGTTCGTCTTCGAGCAGCCCAATCTGGACGTGCCCGAGGAGAGTCATCTCTACTTCGACCCCGGCGATGGCCGCCTGATCACCGTCTTCACCCGCGAAGACCGGCGGCCAACCGGCACGCCGACGCCGGAGGTCATCGGCGCGGCCCACCACGTGGCCTTCAACGTCTCGCGGGCGACGTATACGCAGGCTGTGGCCCGGCTGGATGAGCGCGGCATCGCCCATAGCGGCGAGGTGGACCGCGGCTTCATGTATTCGATCTACTTCCGCGATCCGTTGGGCTTTCTGATCGAACTGGCCAACTACAAGTTCGAACCGCCGGCCGGCTTTAGCCACGCCGAGGTGCTATTAGAGGCCCACCAGTTGCGCCTGGCCCGCGGCGACCACCACATCGCCGACGAACATCTGGCTGATGCTATCGAGGCGTTGGCGCAACGGGGAACGCGGTCGCTGTCGCGCCTGTCGCTGTAGCACAGGATTCTTATCCTGTGCTCTTGCGGGCAGAGCACAGGATAAGAATCCTGTGCTACATGGGCGGGGGCGCAGAGCACAGGATAAGAATCCTGTGCTACAGGTTACAGGTCGGCGACGGCGGGGATGATCTCGCGGCCGAAAGTCTCTAGCGGGGCAATCTCGTGCACGTTGGGCATGTTGAAGATGGCGTGCTGGATGCCCAGCGCGGCCAACCCGCGGCACTGGTCAACCACGTCGGCGGCCGACATCTGGCCGGGGGCGAGGTGGACGGTGGCCAGCGTCGTCTTCTCGATGGCCTCGTAGGGGCGGCCGACGTCGTCGCAGTGGCGCTTCAGCGTGTCGAGCTTCTCGCGCAGCACGGCGTTGCCGGCGCCGGCGAACAGGTTGCAGGCGTCGGCGTACTCGGCCACCAGCCGCAGCGTCTTCTTCTCGCCCATGCCGCCGATGAGGATGGGCGGGTGGGGCTGGCTGACGGGGTGCGGGCTGCACAGCGGCTCGGCCAGGTGCAGGTGTTGGCCGTGGAAGGGGGCGGGGGGGAGCGCCGGGTCGCACAGCCACATGTGGTGGGCCAGTTGCAACACCTCTTCCAGCAACTCGAAGCGCTCCTTCAGCGGCGGGAAGGGGAAGCCCAACCCGACCGCCTCGCGGTCGTACCAGGCCGCGCCGACGCCGAAGTAGGCTCGGCCGCCGGAGAGCACGTCGAGCGTCGTGGCCGTCTTGATCAGGTGGCCGGGGGCGCGGTAGATGATACCCGTGACCAGTGTGCCCAGCCGGACGTGGCGCGTCAGGGCGGCCATGAAGCTGAGGGCGCTATACCCCTCCAGCATCGGCTCCTCGGCCTGGCCCAGCATCGGCTCCAACTGGAAGAAGTGGTCCATGACCCAGATGCTGCTGAAGCCGACGTTGTCGGCCGTCTGGGCGATGTCGGTCAGGGTGCGGGCGATGGCCGCGTCGCCGCCGGGCCAGGTGAAGCGGGGAATCTGTAGTCCGATCTTCATGCGGGTAGCTCCTCAGCCACGCCCTGGCCGCGGGCGACGAAGTCCGGCTCGCGGTTCCAGACTTCATTCATAACCGTGTCCATGTCGACCGACAGCGTCAGCCGATTGGCCGTCGGGTCATAGGCGTCGATGAAGAGGGTGGGGACGTAGACCGGCCCGGCGTGGGGCAGGCTCTGGACGATGAGGAAGGAGCGGTAGAGCTTCTGCTCGACGTTGACGTCCTCAATCGGCCGGTGGATGAAGCGCAGCGTGACGCCGAGGCGCTGGCCGTCGGCGGTGTGGACATCGGTGAAACGCCGCAGTTCCTTTGAACGCAGCATGTCAATACTATCGGTAGGGTGGGGGTGCTTTCGACGCAACATACAACGCTCCTCGTGCAGTGGCGGCCGATGGGCGGGCCGCGCAGACAGGGTGATTGTACTCGTTCGTGTGGGGCTGACAACCGACCAGAGAAGATGGGCAATAATCCTTGTTGCCAAGTCGCACAAATGTTCTATACTTCTGGAAGCTGCCGGATCAAGCTGCCGGGCGGCTGATGGTGTCACAATGCGCAAGAAACCCGATGCAATGACCCTCGTTGGCCTGGCCGTGCTGCTGATCTTTGCCGCCGGCATCTTCCGCAACTCCACGACGCGGGTGGCGGCCGATGCCGTGCCGGAGACGCCCAACCCGGCGGCCATCGCGGCCGCGGCCACGGAGGCGGCCGCGGCTCAGGCGGGGCTGCCCGAGACGGCGCCACCGGCCGAAGACCCGGCGGCGGCCGACGCGCTGGCGCGCAACACGGCCGTCAGCGTGCCCTATGACACCTACTTCTTGACCCAGGGGTTGCACGGCGAGAGCTACGGCCATCTGGCAATCGACATCGCCGCCGGCAACGGCTCGACGATCTACTCCATCATCAACGGCACCGTCACCGGCACGGGCTACGACCAGTGGAACAACACCTACATCCAGATCGAGAACGACGTCTACACCGTGCTCTACATGCACGGCGTCTATGGGCTGGCGGTGGGCGATGCGGTGACGGCCGGGCAGGTCATCGGCACGGAGAGCAACATCGGCTACACGCTCGATAGCTATGGCAACGTCTGCGGCTACACCGGGCGCGACTGCGGCTATCACACCCACCTGAACGTCTTCGACAAGCGGCTGGGGCTGAACATCGACCCGCTCACGCTCATCCCGGCGACCTATCCTTGACAGGGATTAGGGATTAGGGGAAGAGTGCTCTTCCCCTAATCCCTCATTTTCCAGGCTGCGGCGGACGGCCGTCTCGGCGACGAGGGCCAGCCAGAAGGCCGCCCCCAGGACGACCGGCAGCAGCGTGCTGACCGCGGCCACGCCGACGACCAGAGCCACGACCAGCAGCACGGCCGCCGTCAGCGGGTGGAGCAGCCAGAAGCGGACGCAGTTGGCATAGGTGTTGCGCCAGGAGCGGTCGGCCGCGGCCAGGTTGAACGGCCAGTAGAACAGGTTCAGCCCGATCCACACCAGCAGCACCACCACCCATACCCAGCGCAGCCCGGCCCAGACGCCGGGCACGTTCCAGTAGACCGAGACGTTATAGAGGCCAACGCCGATGACCAGCAGGTTGGGCAGCCCCCAGCGCCAGGCCGGCCAGAACTCGCGGCGGAAGGCGGCCCAGGCGTCGGGCGCGCTCCAGTACGTACCGTCGTAGCTGTCGCGGGCCATGGTGAACAGGGCGGCCGTGGCCGGGGGGCCGGGGATGACCAGCACCTGCGCCAGCAGCCAAGCGGCGCTGAGCAGCAGGACGGACATGTAGTCGTCCCAGGCGCGGCGGGTGGCGGCGGTGAGGATGGAGAGGGGGGACATAGTTGCCAGTCAGTAGGTCAGTAGGTCAGTGGGTCAGCGGGTCAGCGGGTCAGCGGGTCAGCCTCTTACTGACTCACTGACCTACTGACCCACTGTATTACTTCTTATCCCTTGATGCCGCTATAGCTAATGCCCTCGATGAAGTACCGCTGGAAAATGAAGAAGATGATCGCCATCGGTACGGTGGTCAGCATGGAGCCGGCCAGGAGGGAGTTCCACAGCAGATTCTGGCCCATGCCGCCGCGCAGCAGGGCCAGACCCAGCGGCAGGGTGTAGAGGCTCTGGTTCGTGGTGACGACGATGAGCGGGTGCATGAAGTCGTTCCACGCCCCCTGGAAGCTGAAGATGATCAGCGCCACCAGCGCCGGGCGGGCGGTGGGCAGGATGACGCGGAAGAACGTCTGGAACTGCGTCGCCCCGTCAATGCGCGCCGCCTCTTCCAACTCCTTGGGCACGCTCTCGAAGAACTGCTTCATCAGGAAGATGCCGAAGGCGGTGACGACCTTGGGGATGATCAGGCCGCCGTAGTTGTTGAGCAGCCCCAGCGTCTTGAGGACGATGAACATGGGGATGATCAGGACGATGCCGGGGATCATCATCGTGCCCAGGATGCCCAGGAAGGCCAACCGGCTGCCGGGGAAGGGGATGCGCGCCAGAGCGTAGCCGGCCAGACTGGCAAAAAAGAGGTTGAGCACGGTGATGATCGTGGCCACCAGGGCGCTGTTGATCGTCCAGCGGCCGACGTTGAAGCTGAATAGCCGCTCATACCCCTCCAGCGTGAACGTCTGCGGGATGAGGCCGACCGAGTTCTGGTTGATCTCCGGCAGGGTCTTGAAGCTGGTGCTGATGGCCAGCAGGAAAGGGTAGATGAACATCGTTGCCAGCAGGAAGAGGATGGCATAGGAGATGAGGGCCTTCAGCGGGCGCACCCAGGTGCGCTCGCCCACGGCGAGAGGGACGGGGGTGGTGTCGGATACGGTCGTAGTCATGACATCCTCCTAGAGATCGCCCTCACTGCCGGTGATGCGGCGCTGGATCATGGTCAGGGTGAAGATGATGATGAACAGCAGAATGGCGATGGCCGCGGCCATGCCCATGTTGCTGTTGGCGAAGCCGTTCTGGTAGACCAGGTAGGCGACGGTCAGGGTTGTCTTGGCCGGGCCACCGCTGCTCATCACGTAGACCTGGTCGAAGACCTGATAGGTGCCGATCAGGCCTAGGGTAATAACGAAGAAGAGGGTGGGCCGCAGCAGGGGCAGGGTAATACTGCGGAACTGTCGCATGGCTGATGCGCCGTCAAGCTGCGCCGCCTCATAGACGTAGCCGGGCACGCTCTGTAGCGCGGCCAGGAAGATGACCATCATCGTGCCGATGGTCGTCCAGGTGTTCATGAACATGATCGCCATCAGGGCCACGCTCGGCCCGCTGATCCAGTCCCAGATGGTCAGCCCCAGCACTTCGCTGCGCACGAACTCCGGCGCGGTGCGGATGGTGACGCCGACTGCTTCCAGGATGATGTGGATCAGGCCGCGCGGGTCGGCCATCCAGGCCAGTGGCTCCCAATTGCCGAAAGAAACGGCTGATAGGACCTGATTAATCAGGCCGCTGCGCTGATAGAAGAACAGGAACATCAGGCTGATGGCGATGGACGAGGTGATCGACGGGAAGTAGTATGTGGTGCGGAAGAAGCCCTTGAAGCGCAACCAGGCCTGATTGACGATGACGGCCAGAAGCAGCGAGATGATCGTCTGGGCGGGGACGACGCCCAGGGCGAAGTAGGTGGTGTTCTTCAGCGCCTTGAAGAAGTCGGCCTGGCGGACACCCCCGCCGGCCAGAACCGTCCTGTAGTTCTCCAGCCCGATGAATTGCGCCTCGCCCGGCGGGCTGATGCCGTTCCAGTCGGTCAGGCTGAAGTAGATGGCAAAGAAGATGGGGACGATGATGAAGACGCCGAAGATGAGCATCGTCGGACTCATGAAGAGCCAGCCGGCGATCGCTCGTTCGCGGTCTTCCCCCTTGATGCCGGATGCAGCAGCCATGATGGCCTCCTCCGGGGTGGCTGAAGGATGAAGGATGAGGGATGAAGGCGGAAGCGCGATGCGCTTCAACCTTTCCCGTTCATCCTTCTACCTTCATCCTTCATCCCTGATAAATGGTTACTGGTTGCCCAGCACTTCAGTGCCGGCTTCCTGGGTGTCGCTTAGCACCTGGTCGGTCGTGTAGGTACCGGTGAAGGCCTGCTGCAGCCCGGAGTTGAAGGCGTTCATCACGTCGTTGAAGCCGGGACGGAACTGCCACGGGCGGGCGTAATCAGCGCCGGCCAGGAACGGCTCCAGGTCGGGGAACTGCTCCAGCCAGGCGTCGCTCAGGCTGGCGCGGGTCGGCATGGCCAGACCCAGGTCGGTCCACTGGGCCATGCCCTCGGCCCCGGTCAGCCAGTTGGCCAGGGCGATGGACTCTTCGGGGTTCGGCGCGTCGGCGGCCACACCGTAGCAGACGGTGAAGGCCATCGTTGCGTCGCCGCCGGGGCCGGCCGGCATCTCGGTCACGCCCCAGTTGAGGTCGGGGAACTGGTCTTGCAGGAAGGGCACGATCCAGTTGCCTTCGAGGGCCATCGCCGCCGTGCCCTTGCCGAAGGCCTCGCCCGGCCAGCCACTATCCAGATCGGACGGCTGGGCGGCGAAGCCATCGAGGACGAGGTTGACGTAGAAGTCCGTCGCCTCCAGCGCCTCGGGCGAGTCGAGGGTCATGGCCGAGAAGTCATCGTTGGCCACTGTGCCGCCGGCCTGATAGAGGAAGGCGATCCAGCGGGCCATGTCGGCCGGGAGCACCAGGCCGTAGACGCCGGCTTCTTCGTCGGTCAGGGTCTCGGCCGCGGCGCGCAGGTCGTCCCACGTCCAGTCGGGCGTCGGGTACTCAAGGCCGGCGGCGTCGAACATATCCTTGTTGTACTGCAAGGCCAGGGTGCTGAAGTCCTTGGGCGGGCACCAGAAGGTGTCGTTGATGGTGAACGCCTGGCGCAGGCTGGGGAAGAAGTCATCGGGATCATCCATCTGATCGCCGATGGGCATCAGCGAGTCGGCGGCCACGTAGTCGGGCAGCCGGAAGCTGTCGATGTAGAAGACGTCGGGCGGCTCGCCGCCGGCCATGGCCGTCTGGAGGACGGTGTCGTAGTCGGGAACCTGGCTGAGGGTGACATTGACGCCGGGGTTGTTGGCGTTATAGGTGTCGACCATCTCCTGCAGGCGGGCGTTCTCCGCGTCGGAGCTGGACCAGCCCATCAGTTGCAGTTCGATCATGTCGCCGGACGGAGCGGCGGCCTCTTCGGTCGGCTCTTCGGCCATCTCCTCGGTCGGTTCCGCGGCCATCTCTTCCGTCGGCTCGGCCACTTCGCCGGCGTCGGCCGTCGGCTCGGCGGTCGTCTCGGTCGTGCCGCCGCCACAGGCCACCAACAGCATGGCCATCAGGGCTACTAACAAAAACGTAAACCACTTCTTAGACATGTTCTTCTCCTTGCTTGTCTAACCTTTGTTTGTGGCGAACGGGGCGACGGCTCTCAACTTCCTGTGCTAGAATAGCCTGTCGCGACGGTTCGCCGTCTCGCTGTTGCCGCGTAATTCGCTCTTGCCGGGGCCGGTTACGCGGCATCTTCATGGGTTTCAGCGGTTCGTGTGTCTAACGCTAACCTCACCTCCTTCGTCTTGTCGGATGTCCACCTGGACCGGTTGTCCTTTGGTGCGATAGGTGAATGACAGCCGCCGCCAGTGGCGGGGCAGTTGGGGCCGCAGCGTCCAGCCCTCGGCCGTCGGCCGCAGCCCGGCAAAACCAAAGACGGCCGCCTGCCACACCCCGCCGGTCGAGGCGGCGTGGATGCCGTCGCCGGCGTTGCCGCGCGGGTTGCGCAGGTCGGCCCGGGCGGCCAGCATGAAGTGGCTGTAGGCCTCGTCGGGCAGCCCCATCTCGCACGCCGCCCAGGCGTGGAAGCTGGGGCCGAGTGATGAGCCGTAGCGGTGGTCGGTGATGGGCATGTAGGTGTCCCAGTTCGTCTGCCAGACGCGATGATCGAACTCGTCGCGGAAGAGGCAGAGCAGCATGATGACGTCGGCCTGCTTCAGCACCTGGCGCTCGTTGGCCCCCTCGATGCCGAAGATCACCTGCAACGAGCGATCGGCGGTGCGGAATACTTCCGGGTCAACCCGCTCGCGGTCGAAGAATCCCTCGAACTGGTCGAACAACCCTGTATCCGGGTCATAGAGCAGGGTTATACGTTCGATCACATCTCGCCAGCGGTCGAACGTCTCGGCCGACAGCCGCAGCCGGTCGCTCAGGTCGGCGGCGACGGCCGGGTGGCGCTGGCGCAGCCAGTCGTAGACGCCCAGCGCCGTCTGCAACTGCCAGCGGCACATGTAGTTGGTGAAGCTGTTGTTGTCGACGTGCTCGTGGTACTCGTCGGGGCCGATGACGTCGCGGATGGCGTAGCGGCGCTGGCCGTCGCGCTCTTCCGGCTCGGCCCGGCCGCCCCAGAAGCAGGCCCCATCGAGAATCATCTCCGCGCCGTAGTCGCGCAGGAAGGCGTCGTCGCCCGTCACCCGCCAGTACTGCATGATGGCGTAGGCGATGTCGGCGGTGATGTGAATCTGGATGTCGCCGGTCCAGATGCGCACCAGCTTCTTGGGGTCGCTGAAGTGGGGAACCCAGGTCGGCGTCACTTCGTCGCCCGTCTCGGCGCTCTCCCACGGGAACTGCGCGCCGGGGTAGCCGTTGCCGGCCGCCTTGCGGCGCGCGCCGGGCAGGCTGTGGTAGCGGTACATGAGCATGTTGCGGGCCAGCGCCGGGAAGGTGTAGACAAGATAGGGCAGGATGAAGATCTCCGTGTCCCAGAAGACGTGGCCGCGATAGCCGTAGCCGCTGAGCGTCTTGGCCCCGATGCTGACGCGGTCGTCGTGTTGCGGCGCGGCGGCCAGCAGTTGGAACAGGTTGAAGCGCACGGCCAGTTGAGCCTCGTCGTCGCCCTCAATCACCACGTCGCCGTCGCGCCAGACGCCGGCCCAGGCGGCGACGTGGGCGGCGCGCAGGCGGTCGTAGGTCGCGCCGTTCACTTCGGCCAGGGCGCGGGCCACGACGCCGGCGCCTCGCCCGTTGCCGGCGCGTGCCCGGCCGGTGGGTCGCGGTCGGTGGTGATGGCCACCAGCTTGTCCAGTTGCAGCGTCTGGCCGGGCTTCAGGTCGGCCGTGGCCAGCAGGGCGGGCTGACCGGCGCACAGGTCGGCGGCGCGCTCGGTGCCGTTGTCGGCCGAGGTCTCGGCGCTGAGGGCGGCGGCCACGGCCAGGGCGCGCTGGGTGTGGCGCGTGCGGGCGCGCAGCCAGACGGTATCGCCGCTCTTGCCCTGCTCTTCCAGGTTCAGGTGCAGCAAGTCCTGGTTGGCCACGTGGCCGTCGATGGCGGCGCGGACGACCACGGCGCAGGGGTGGGAGACGGCCGTCACCAGCAGGCGAATGGCGGCCACGTGCCGGCGCGGGTAGGCGATGAAGCGCTCGAAGTGCAGGTCGACCGTCTTGCCGTTGGGGGCCTGCCACAGCACGGCGCGGCGCAACACCCCGGCGCGCAGGTCGGTGTAGCGTTGGAAGTCGAGCACGCGCCCCTGGTCGAGGCGGAAGTCGTCGCCGTCGATGGTGATGGTCAGTCGCAGCCAGTTGGGCAGGTTAACCAGCTCGGTGAAGACGATGGGCATGTCGTCCCACACGCCGTGGGCCAGGGTCAGGGCCGACTCGCCGGGGTAGCCCTCCTCGAACGTGCCGCGGGTGGCGAACGCGCCATTGCCCAGGGTGAAGATCGTCTCCATGTGGTGCTGCGTGGCCGGGTCGAAGCCGCTCTGGACGACGTGCCAGCCGGGGTCGAAGGCGGCGGCGGCGGCCAGTTCGTCGAGGGTCACGTCGCGCAGGTCGTCGCGACGGGTGACGCGGCCATCGGCCAGCAGCCCGCCGAAGCGGTCGGCTGGGCCGAGGGCCAACGCGGGCATCCCGGCGGCCAGCGCGGCCTCGACGCCGGCGGCGGCGTCTTCGACCACCAGACAGTTGGCAGCAGCCACGCCCAGGCCGGCGGCGGCGAAGCGGAACAGGTCGGGGTGGGGCTTCTGGCGCTCGACGCTGTAGCCGTCGGCCAGCGCCGCCAGTCGTCCGGCGATGCCCAGCCGCTCGCAGACGGGGCGGGCGTTCTTGCTGGCCGAGGCCAGGGCGTAGGGGATGCCGGCGGCGTCGAGGGCGTCGAGCAGGCCGGCCACGCCCGGTAGCAGGTCGTCGGGGCCGATCTGGTCCAGCGACTCTTCGTAGTAGCCCTGCTTGCGGGCCATCATGGTCTGCATCTGCTCTTCCGTCGCCGGGCGGCCGCCCAGGACGACCAGCAGCGATTCGCGCCGGCTGATGCCGCGGCAGTTCTCGTTGGCCGCGCGGTCGAAGGGCAGGCCCTCCTCGTCGGCCAACCGCTGCCAGGCCTGGTAGTGGTATTCGGCGGTGTCGGTGATCACGCCGTCTAGGTCGAAGATGAGGGCGGTTGGGGTCATGGGTAGTTGTTAGTTGGCAGTTGACAGTTGTCAGTAGGTCCAGTAGGTCAGTATTCAGTGCTCAGTAGGGCTCAGTAGGTCAATAGGTCGTCGTTGTTGGTTCCTAATTCCTAATTCCTAATTCGCCACTAGAGGCGCGGGCGATCAGTTCGGGTTCGAGCAAGACGCCCTGAACCGGGATGGGGTCGTGGCGGATTTGGGCCAGGAGGGCGGCGACGAGGTGGCGGCCGATGGCGGCGATGGGCTGGCGGACGCTGGTCAGCGGTGGGTGCAGGAATTGGGCCAGGGCGCTGTCGTCGTAGCCGGTGACGGCCAACTCGCGGCCGACGGCCAGCCCGGCGGCGGCGGCGGCATTCAGCACGCCGACGGCGATCAGGTCGCTGACGCAGGCCACGGCCGTCGGGCGCTGTTCGTCGGGCAGCGTCAGCAGGTGCGACAGGCCGGCCGCGCCGGTTTGCACCGAGTTCTCGCCGCGGAAGAGCCAGGCCGGGTCGGGGGCGATGCCCGCGGCGCGCAGCCCCTCGGCGTAGCCCTCTTCGCGGTGGGAACCGGCCTTGGAGCCTTCGGGCCAGGTGATGAGGCCGATGCGCCGGTGGCCGCGGGCGGCGAGATGGGCCACGACCTGAGTCATGCCGCTGATGCCGTCCACGTCGGCCCAGGCGAAGGCCCATTCGTCGTTGGCGCGGCCGAAGCTGGCGAACGGGATGTTGTTGGCCAGCAGGCAGGCGATGCGCGGGTCGTTGTCGTTGGTGTTGGCCACCAGGTAGCCGCTGACCTGGCCGCGGCGGTGGAGCTCTTCGTAGACGGCCGTGTCTGTGCGCTGCCCGGCGACGAAGGTCAACAGGTGGTAGCCGGCCTCTTCCAGACTGAGGATGGCCGAGTAGAGGAACTGGTCGAGCACAGGGTGAGAGACGACGCCGCCGGGGTCGTCGAAGCCGTAGCCGATGAGATTGGTCGACTGGGTGCGCAGGTTGCGGGCGCTGACGTTGGGGCGGTAGTCCAGCTCGCGGATGGCGGCCAGGACGCGCTCGCGGGTCTCGTGGGGGATGCTGTTGCCGGGGGTGTCGTTGAGGATGAACGACACCGTCGTCTGCGAAACGCCGGCCAGACGGGCGACATCGCTCATGGATGGGCGTCGGTTGCTCCGCGGCTCCTCGGCCATGGGACAGACCTTCTCCTCTTCCCGCTACAGCCAGCACAGCCTATTTCGTCGGCGGAAAGGCCGACGACGAATTACTTAGTAAATGGTATTAGTAATTCGTATTAGCAGTGTAATCTGGTTAGCGCTCTCTGTCAATAG
>JADJHJ010000009.1 GCA_016707605.1 Candidatus Promineofilum glycogenicum
AATCTGCGTAATCTGCGGTTTCTTTCTAGAGGTGGTGGAATGGACAAGATCACAACGATTGTCGGCAAAGAGTGGTCGGAGGTCTTCAAGAACAAGCTGGTGCTGTTCTCGGTGCTGTTCCTGCCGCTCATTCTGGCCGTTATCCCGTTGGTGATGCTGTTCGCCTTTCGGCAGGCGGGCGCGGATGCGGCAATGTCGGCCGAGCTAAACGACCCGGAGATCGCCCGCGCTGGCCGGAGAGATGTGTGTCGGGTTGTCGATGGCCGACCGCACGCTGGTCTACACGCTCAACCTGTTTCGTGCTGATGTTCATGATCCTGTCCGTGGCCATCCTGCGACCATCGCCGCCTATCAGTAGCACCGTCGGCGAGAAGACGATTCTCACGCAGCCTGGAGCCGTTGGCAAGGCCACGCCGATTACGACCGTCGAACTGCTGACGGCCAAGATCGTCGCCGCCGTCGTGCCGGCCATTCTGGCAACGTGGCTGGCGTTCGCCATCTTTCTCGTCGGTGCGCGGCTATTAGCCCCGGGCGACGGTGTTCAGCGCCTTTTGTCGTCCACTGGCTACTGGCGATTTTGTTGTCGCCCCCCGACGACGCTGGCGACCTGCGGCGTGGGTGGTCACACCGCGCGTTAGTGATCTCCGCGCGCGGCTCGAGCAGTTGGCGTCGGTGGTCCCCGAGGCCACCCATCCTGCAGCCTGCCGGTCGCCGGTAAGCCGTGGGGCTGATCCAAATCGATCGGCAGAGCTGTTGCTGGCGGTGGTCGTTCGGGGGGGGTCGACTGGGGCCGGGTCCTGGCGGGTGCGCCTCTTTCCAGCGGCGAGACGATCCCAAGACGTTGGGAAATAAGGGGGCACGTTGAAACAAGGGCAACCACCCAAAAAAAAGGGCACCCAGCCGCTCTTTGGGGCTTATTTGGCATAACCGGGCGTCTAACGCCCCTTTCGAAAACTTCCACGCATCCCTTGCGTTTTGGAGAAAGGAACATGTCAGGACACTCAAAATGGTCCACCATCAAACATAAGAAGGCGGCCAGCGACGCCAAGCGCGGCAAGGAGTTCACGCGCATCGCCAAGGAGCTCACCATTGCCGCGCGCGAAGGCGGCGGCGACGTGAACAGCAATACGGCTTTGCGTCTGGCCGTGCTCAAGGCGCGCGCCTCGAACATGCCCAAGGACAACATCGACCGCGCCATCAAGCGTGGCACGGGTGAACTGGAGGGCGGCGAACTGATCGAGGCCGTCTACGAAGCCTATGGCCCCCATGGCGTCGGCATTCTCGTCCACGTCGTCACCGACAACCGCAACCGGGCCATCGCCGACGTGCGCCACGCCGTCAGCAAGCATGGCGGCACAATGGCCGAGGCCGGCGCGGTGTCGTGGCAGTTCACGCGCAAGGGCTACATCGGCGTGTCCGAGGCCATTGACCCGGATGAACTGTTCATGGTCGCTGCCGAGGCCGGCGCCGATGACGTGCAGTTCAACGAGGGGCTGGCCGAGATTTACTGCGACGTGGAGGCGTTCCACGCGGTGCGCCTGGCCCTTGAGGAGGCCGGCATTGCCGCCGAAGAGGCGTCGCTCATCTACGAACCGAACAACCCGGTGTCGTTGGGCCAGTCGGCGGCGGTGCAGGTGATGAACCTGGTGGAGAAGATCGAAGACCTCGACGACGTGCAGAACGTCTACTCGTCGCTGGAGATCACCGACGAAGCGCTGGCGGCGATGGAAGCGGCCTAATTGGCCGACCGGCCCATGCGCATCCTCGGCCTCGATCCGGGCACGGCTACAACCGGTTACGGGATCATCGACGCCGTAGACGGCCGCCTGACGCTGGTCGCCTACGGCGTCATCAGCACTCCGGCCGGCGACCCCGCGCCGCAGCGCCTCCAGTCTATCTACCACCAACTCAACGCCTTGCTGGCTGAGCACCGGCCGACGACGGCGGCCGTGGAGCAGCTCTTCTTCGGCCGCAACATCACCACGGCCATCGCCGTCGGGCAGGCGCGCGGCGTGCTGCTGCTGGCGTTGGCCGAGGCGGGCGTGGGGCTGGGCGAGTACTCGCCGCCCAAGGTGAAGGAGGCGGTCACCGGCTATGGCAAGGCGGAGAAGGCGCAGGTGCAGCTGATGGTGCGCCATATGCTCGACCTGGCCGAGACGCCGCGGCCCGATGACGCCGCCGACGCCCTGGCTATCGCCATCGCCCACGCGCAGTTTGAGGCGTTTCGGGTGGCAGTTGGCAGTAATCAGTAGGTCAGTATTCAGTGGGTCAGTAGGTCAGTCGAGCACTCTGAACTCTTACTCGTCACTCGTCACTCGTCACTTCAAATGATTGCCAGCTTGAGCGGAACCGTGCAGAAGATCGAAGCCAGCGGCCTGGTCGTGGCTGTCGGCGGCGTGGGCGTGCGCGTGTTCGTGCCGCGCACGGTGCTGGAGAACGTGGGCGGCGTCGGCCGGGCTATTGGCCTCTACACCCATTTGCAGGTGCGCGAAGACGACCTGTCGCTCTTCGGTTTCGAGAACGAGGACGACCTGGAGTTGTTCCAAGTACTGCTCGGTGTGCAGGGTGTGGGGCCGAAGGTGGCGCTGGCCATTCTGGGCGCGCTCAGCCCGGAGCTGCTGAAGAGCGCCATCATGCGCGAGGAGACGGCCGTCCTGCAGCGCGTGCCCGGCATCGGCAAGAAGACGGCCGAGCGCATCATGTTCCAACTGCGCGACAAGCTCGATCTGGGCGGGGCGGCGGCGACCTTGCCGCTGGTCAGCGACGTGGACGCCGACGTCATCGACATCCTGACCGGCCTGGGCTTCAGCATCATCGAGGCCCAGACGGCGCTGCAACACGTTCCCCGCGAGGTGCGGGCGATGGATGAGCGGGTGCAGGCGGCGTTGCAGCATTTGGATCAGACGGGGCAGAGATAGTGGTCAGTATCCAGTAGGTCAGTTTCCAGTAGGTCAGTGGGTCAGAGGTCAATTGGTAGTCGTCAGTCGTCGATCACTCGCCACGCGCCACTCGCCACGCGCCACTCGCCACGCGCCACGCGCCACTCGCAGAGTGCGCATCCTCAGATGCGCCGCCTCGTGGCCCGTCCGCATCTGAGGATGCGGACTCCGCTTTGGGCGGGGTTACTCCCTGACTTGCAATTCAATCTCCCAACCTCCCTGGCCGCCGTCGGGACAAGCGACCAGTTGCAGCTCTTCGGCCACGATCTGACCGTCTAGCTCCAAAACGTAAATCGCGCCCGGCTGCATGGTGAAGTCGGCCGTGCCCGCGTCACTTGCGGCAGCGAAGCCGGTGGTAGCGGTCGAAGTTGCACCGTTGCCGGCGGCGTCCGTCCGCCGCGCCGTGATAGTCACGCCGGGCAGCGGTTGCCCATCCTCATCTACAGTCCGTACAACCAGTTGTTGCGCCACTGCGCCGGGGCAGAGCGGTTGGCGGTTGACGACGGTGACCGGGGAAGCAGTCAGCGTGGGCAATGGCGCATCAGCAGTTACGGCAGCGGTTGTGGCCGGCGGCAGAGGGCGCGGAGTGACCAGGAGCGCGGCGGCCGGCGCGTCGAGGCCGAGGCCGGCGGCCAGGTGAGCCAGATCGGCCACGGGGCGGCCGTCGCCCAGGTCAGTGGTCAGCAGCGCTTCTAGTCGCGCCGCCGCGTCTGGCCCGGCGGCAGCCAGGCGCGCCGTGGCCCGGTCGCGGTCGCCATCGGCGGCGTAGGCGGCGGCGACGAGGCGCAGGTAGATGTCGCGGTCAACCGGGTTGAGCCGGTCGGGCGCGGCCGATGAGGGGCGCGGGGCCACGAACCAGGCGTAGACCAGCCCACCGGCCAGGCCAAGGGCAAGGCAGAGAGCGAAGACGAGCAGCGAAGCGGGTGGACGGCGCATGGCGGTCAATCGGTGGGTGGGGAAACGGGCAGGTTGGTTGGCGCGGCGGGCGCGGCGTTGAGGTCGGCCAGGAGACGGGCGGCGGCGGGGTCGTCGTCAACCGCGCGGCGCAGGGCGTTGTTGGCGTGGGGGCCGAGGCGGGCCAGGTAGCTGCGGGCCAGGTCAATGTCGTCGGCGCGGCTATAGCCGGCGGCGACTATCTTCGCGTAGTCAGTCTGATGATCGATAGACAGCAGTTCCGGCGTGATGCTGTCGTATTGCGCCGGCCACACCACCCAGCCGGCCAACAGTCCCAACCCCACGCCGAGCAGCAGGCCCAGCAAGGCCGCACCGATCCATTGCCCTGTCCTACTTCTTCTGCCGCGCTGCTGTGCCATCGCTCAAAAAGAAAAGCTTCCGCGACGGAAGCCCTTTGGTTGCCCGCCACCGGGGCGAGACTATAATGGATGCCGAAGGTGGGAATCGAACCCACACTCCCGAGGGAACACGATTTTGAGTCGTGCGCGTCTGCCTGTTCCGCCACTTCGGCGCGAATGATCTGACGGGGAGTATAGAGCAAGGGTTGTTGTCTGTCAATTGGACGCCGAGCAGACCTCAGAGGAGTTCTGAGACCTCTGAGGTCTAAGATTATGAACGAAGAATCTCTCATCCAGCAGGCGCAGAAGGGCGACGTAGCCGCCTTCAACCGGCTGGTCGTGCAGTACCAGGAGCTTGTCTTCAACGTCGCCTATCGCATCATGGGCGATCCGGCGGCGGCCGAGGACGTGGCCCAGGAGACGTTCATCACCGCCTACCAGAGCCTGCGCACCTTCCGCGGCGGCAGCTTCAAGTCGTGGCTCATCCGCGTGGCCACCAACCGCTGCTACGACGAGTTGCGGCGGCGCAAGCGGCGGCCGCAATCCTCGCTCGACGAGATCATGGACGAGAACGAGTCGTTCGCCTTCCTGCGCAGCCCCCAGGACGGCCCGGAAACCCACCGCCAGCGCGTCGAGCTGGCCCTGACCATTGAGCGCTGCCTGAAAGACCTGCCCGACGACCAGCGCATCGTCACCGTGCTGAGCGACGTGGAGGGCTACGACTACCAGGAGATCGCCAACATCACCCGCGTCTCGCTGGGCACGGTCAAGTCGCGCATCAGCCGGGCGCGGGCCAAGTTGCGCGACTGTTTGCAGTTGCTGGGCGGGGAACTATTGCCGCCCGCCTATCGTCTAGATACCAGAGGAACTTAGAAGAGATTAGACCAGACCTGTCAGGTCTCAGAGTGGACTCCGGTCCACCGACCTGACAGGTCTCTACGTGAAACCATGTTTGACTTCATGCGGGATGGCGGCGGCAGACAACAGGAGGCGATTGACGCCTACCTGGACAATGCCCTCACGCCGGCCGAACGAGCGCGCTTCGAGGCGCAGATGGCCGCCGACTCCCGCCTGCGGGCCGAGGTGGAGCAGTTGCGGCTGTTGCGCCTGCAACTGCGGGCCATGCCGCGCCGCCGCGTGCCGCGCAGCTTCGCCCTGAATCCCGCCGCCTACAGCCGCCCCAAAGCTCAGCCGCTGCTGCAACTCTACCCGGCGTTGCGCGGGGCCACGGCCCTGTCGGCCTTCCTGCTCATCTTCGTCCTGGCTCTGGGCCTCTTCCGCGGTCAGTTCGGCGTGGGCGCGCCGGAAGCCGCGCAGGTGGCGTCGGTGACCAGTGAGGAGGTCGCCCCGGCGGCGGTCGAAGAAGCAGCCGAGGAGGCCGCGCAACTGACCAACCCTGAGGAAGCGGCCGATTCGGCGAACGAAGCGCCCGCGGCCGAGTCAGAACTGGCCGCGGCCCCGACGGCCGAAGCGGCGGCCGAACTCGCCGCGTCAGCGCCTCTGGGAACCATTACTACGACCCTACCCACCGAAGAGCTGTCTTTCGACCAGGCCCAGGTGGTCGAGGCGACGCTGCCGCCCAACGCCGGCGGCGCAGTCGAGCCACCGGCCACGGAGACGGCCCCGCCGGCGGTCGAGACGCTCAATGCCGTTGCCCAGGAAGCGGCCGTGGCCGAGGCCGATGAGGCCACCGCGCGCCAGGAAGCGCCCGCGCCGGCCGAGACGTCGCGCTCGCTGCTGCCCTACCAGATCGGGTTGGGCGCGCTCTTCCTGTTGCTGCTGGTTCTGTGGCTGGTGGCGCGCCGTCGCGTGCGCTCGCTGTAGCTGCTCAGTCGTTTAGCCCTCGCCTCGTTTCTCTCCCGCGCCGCCGGCTGTGCTATAATGGCTCCATGCCAAGGATGGATGGCCTATGACTGAATTGACAATGGCAGCGATTGCTTCGCCCAGACGGAAGGATGAAGTCAGACGGCTGACGGCCAGCTATGCCGATTACCTGGCGTGGCCGGACGAGTCGGCTCTGGTTGAGTGGAAAGATGGGGAGATCATCGAATACATGCCGCCAACGGATCAACATCAACGCATCGTTCGCACTCTGGTACTTTTGGTTGGTTCCTTCACCGATTTGACGGATAGCGGGTTGCTGCATGTCGCACCTTTTGAGGTCAAACTCTGGCCTGGAGGCCCATCGCGCGAGCCGGACGTTCTGTTCATCAGCCGCGACCGGCTCAGCCAATTAACGCCACAGCGCTTTGAGGGCGGGCCTGATCTGGTCATCGAGATCGTCTCCTCCAGCAGCGCCCGCGCCGACCGAGCCGAGAAATTCATAGAATATGAACGGGCCGGGGTGCGCGAGTATTGGCTCATCGACTCGCGCGAGGGCAAGGAGCAGGCTGACTTCTACCAGTTGGACGCGACCGGCCGCTTCGTGTCCGTTCCTCTCGATGCCGATGGGCAGTACCACTCGGCCGTGCTACCCGGCCTGACGCTCAATCCGGCCGTGCTGCGCGCCGCCGAGTTGCCCAACCCCCAACTGTTGCTGGCGGCCATCGCCAAAGACCTGGCCACCCTGCCCGACGACGTGCGCGCCGCCTATCGCGCCCTCTACGACGCCCTCAGCCGCGGACGCGCCTGACGTGAGCGCACCTCTACTCGATAGCGCCCCCGCCTGGCTGGCCTTCTGTCCCCGCTGCGCCGCGCCGCTCGTGACGCGCCGCGTGGTTGACCGGCCGCGCCGCGCCTGCCCCGCCTGCGGCTACGTCCACTTCACCGATCCCAAGGTCGGGGTCGGCGTGCTGGTGGTCGAAGATGGGCGGGTGTTGTTGGTGCGCCGGGCGGTCGGGCCGGAGCGGGGCAAGTGGAGCTTGCCGGCCGGCTTCCTTGACCAGGGCGAAGACCCCGCCGCGACGGCCGCCCGCGAGGCGCTGGAGGAGACGGGGCTGACGGTGGCCATCGAGGGGCTGCTGGACGTGTTCTACAACCCGCCCGGCCGCGGCGGGGCCAGCATCTTCATCCTCTACCGCGCCCGCCGCGTGGCCGGCGAGCCGACGGCCGGCGACGACGCCGACGAGGCGCGCTTCTTCCCCCTCGACGCCCTGCCCGACCTGGCCTTCGCCAGCACCCGCGCGGCTATTGCGCGTCTTAGAGAGGAATCATCCGCAGATTTGGCAGATTAGGCAGATTGGGAAGACAACCTCACGCAAAGACGCAAAGAACGCCAAGCTAAGAAAGCTTGGCGTTCTTTGCGTCTTTGCGTGAGCTTTTTTCTCTACAAGGTCAGCTTATAGTGCCGGTGGCGCTTGTACCACTCGACGCCCAGCGTTTCGTGGTCGGATGTGCTGTTGAAGTTGGTCTCGTTGGCCTGCACGGTGTCGATGTGCTTGAAGCCGTGGCTGGCGATGGTGTCGCGCAGTTCGGTGTAGAGCATGGCGTTGGCCCCCAGCCCGCGATACTGCGGCAAGAGGCCCAGGCCGTTGACGTTGACCCACTCCGTGCGCCGCCGGTCGAGCAGGATGTAGGCCCAGCCGAACGGGAAGAGCCGCCCCCTGGCCTTCTGGATCCCGGCCGACACGTCGTGGTAGGCGATGATGAAGCCGGCGATGGCGTCGGAGCCGTCGTCGGCTCTCTTCATGACCAGCTTGATCAGCGACGGGTCGGCGATGGTCAGCAGCGAGCCGATGACCTCGCGCGTCTCGGCCTCGGTCGGCGGGTAGTAGGTGTGGAGGGTGCTCATCGCCTGGCGGTGAATCTCCAGCGCGCGGGGAATCCACTCGCGGATTTCGGCCCGCGACCGGAACGTTTTGATCCAGAAGCCGCGCTTCTCCTTGACGCGGGCGGCGATGTCGTACAACCGTTTGGGTATCTCGTGATCGCCGCGAGCGTAGCCGGAGAGGTAGTCGGTGTCCTTCTCGAAGCCGGAGTCGCGGATGAAGGCGTCGTAGTAGGGGTAGTTCCAGGGGATGCCGATGGCCGGGCGGTGCTCGAAGCCGTCGACAAGGACGCTGCCGTCGATGCCGATGACGCCGCGCGGGCCGAGGATGGTGTCCAGCCCGTGGGCGGCCGTCCACACTTTGGCCGTGCGCAGTAGCGCCCGCGCCACCTCGATGTCCTCGACGACCTCAAAGTAGCCGAAGAAGGCCGCCTTGCTGTGGTGGTAGGCGTTGTAGTTGCGGTTCTCCAGCATGGCCACGCGGCCGAGCACCCGCCCGTTCTCCTCGGCCACAAAGAAGTCGGCGATGGAGTGCTCGTAGAACGGATGCTTGCTGGCGTCCAGGATCTTCAGCGTTGAGCCATAGAGCGGCGGAACCCACTGCGGCGCGTCGCGGTAGAGGTCAAATACAAAATCGACGAAGCGCGCCCGTTCGTCCTTGCGGGTGGTGTCCAGCTTACGAACTTGCATGGCTTGGCTCGGTGTCCTTGATGCGGCGCAGCTTCTTCATGGCGGCCATCTCGCTGGGGTAGATGCGCTTGACGCCGTCGCCCAGCGACTGCTCGATGTCGCGGATGTTGCGCACCAGGTTGTGGAAGCCCATGACCTCGACCGACGCCGCCTGGTCGCTGCCCCACATCGCCCGGTCGAGGGTGATGTGGCGCTCGATGAAGGTCGCGCCCAGGGTGACGGCCGCCCAAGTGGGGGCCAGCCCGACCTCGTGGCCGGAGTAGCCGATGGGCACGCCGGGGTAGGCCGCCTTCAGCGTCGGGATCATGCGCAGGTTCAGCTCTTCCGGCGGGCAGGGGTAGGACGAGGTGGCGTGGGCGATCATCAGGTCATGATGGCCGACGTGTTCCACCGCGGCGTCGATCTGCCCCATCTCCGACATGCCGGTGGAGAGCATCAGCGGCCGGCCGGTGGCCCGCAGCTTGCTCAGCAGGGCGTGGTCGGTCAGCGTGGCCGAGGCGACTTTGTAGAGCGGCGTGTCGAACTGCTCCATGAAGTCGACCGCCTGCTCATCCCAGCAGGAGGCGAACCAGGCCAGATTGCGCGCCCGGCAGTAGCGGTCGATGGTGCGGTACTGCTCGTAGGTGAACTCGACTTTGTGGCGGTACTCCAGATAGGTGATGCGCCCCCAGGGCGTGTCGCGCTCCAGATGCCACTGGTCGCGCGGCACGCACAGCTCCGGCGTGCGCTTCTGGAACTTGACCGCGTCGGCCCCGGCGAAGATCGCGCCGTCGATGAGCTTGCGGGCCAGATCGAGCGAGCCGTTGTGGTTGATGCCGATCTCGGCGATGATGTAGACCGGCTCCCCCTCGCCGATGTGGCGGCGGCCGATGTCCACGGTTGCTTGCTTGTTCATAAGTAGCCTCTCCAATAGGCAGAGGGGATTATCCGCAGATTTGGCAGATTGGGCAGATATAAAGGCTCGCAAGCGGAAGCGCGCAAGCCAGATTTCTGGCTTGGCGCCTTTGCGTCTTTGCGTGAGCATTTCTCTTCATCTGCCTAATCTGCCAAATCTGCGGATAATCCCTCTTCGGCTTTCGCCGCGATGATGAGTTCGGCGAAGTCGCGGAAGGCGCCGTGACCGCCGGCGCTGGGGCAGACGTAGTGGGCCACGGCGCGGGCGAAGGGTGTGGCGTCGGCCGGGCAGGCGGCCAGCCCCACGCGCTGCATGACGGCCACGTCGTTGGTGTCGTCGCCGATGTAGGCCACCTGCTCGGCCGACAGGCCCAGCCGGGCCAGAATCTCCGCCAGCACGGCCGGCTTGTCGCGGATGCCCAGGTGCAACTCGGTGATGCCCAGCTTCTCCGCCCGGCGCTGCACCGCCCCGGAGCGCTCGCCGGTGATGATGCCCACCTCGACCCCGGCGCAGACGCGCAGCCGCTCGACGCCCATGCCGTCGCGGATGGAGAAGCGCTTCATCTCCTCGCCGGCGGCCGAGTAGTAGACGCCATTGTCGGTCAGCACGCCGTCGCTGTCGGTCAGCAGCAGGCGGATGGGGCGGGCGCGCTCGCGTAGATCGACCGCCGACGGTGTGTTCGAGTCGTGTACGAGCGGTTCATCCCGATCCGGGCCGTCCAGTGCGCTTTCTGGCGGCGGTCGCGGTCGGCGGTCGGCGGTCGTCCCCTACCACGCCGTCCACCCCCCATCGACCACCAGATTCGCCCCGGTCATGTAGGCCGAGGCGTCGGAGGCCAGGAAGACGAGCGCGCCCTGATAGTCGGTGGGGGCGGCCATGCGGCCGAGCATCGTCCGCGCCGAATACGCTTCGACGAAGTACGCCTGCTGATTGTTCTCCACGCCGCCGGGCGAGAGCGTATTGACGCGCACGCCGGCCTGGCCCCAATAGGCGGCCAGGAAGCGGGTGAAGGCGATGACCGCGCCCTTGGTCGTCGGGTAGGCGGGCGACTTGTAGAACGGCTGGCGGCCGTCGGGCGTGCGGTAGAGCGACTGGTCGGGGGCGACGATGCCGTAGGTCGAGGCGACGTTGATGATGCTGCCGCTGCCCTGGGCGGCCATCGGCGCGCCGAGAATCTGGGCGCAGAGGAAGACGCCGGTGACGTTGACCTCCAGCGACTTCTGCCACATGGCCAGCGGGTAGTTCTCGAAGCGCGACTGCTCGGCGGCCATCGCCGGCGACTCGAACATGTCGTTGATGGCCGCGTTGTTGACCAGCACGTCGAGGTGGCCGAAGCGGTCGAGAGCGGCGTCGCGCAGGGCGGCGATGGAGGCCGGGTCGGTCACGTCGAGGGCGCAGCCGAGGGCGGGCGTGGGCAGGGTGGCCGCGAACTCGGCGCAGGCGTCGGCGTCGAGGTCGGCGACGATGACGTTGGCCCCGTGGGCGGCCAGGGCTTCGCAGTGCCGGCGGCCGATCAGCCCCAGCGCGCCGGTGACGATGGCGGTTTTGTTGTCGAGGGTGAAGAGTCGTTGTGTCATAGTGGTCAGTTGCCAGTTGCCAGTTGTCAGTTGTCAGTTGTCAGTCCCATGTTGGTATGGGGCAACCGGGGGGGGAGGGGGGGGAGGGGGGCGGGGCGGGGGGGGGGCCCCCCCCGGGGGGGGGGGGGGGGGGGGGGGGGGTTGGGGGGGGGGGGGGGGGGGGGGGGGGGGGGGGGGGTTGGGGGGGGGGGCCCGGGGGGGGGGGGGGGGGGGGGGGGGGGCGGGGGGGGGGGGGGGGGGGGGGGGGGGGGGGGTGGGGGGGGGGGGGGGGGGGGGGGGGGGGGGGGGGGGGGGGGGGGGGGGGGGGGGGGGGGGCGGGGGGGGGGGGGGGGGGGGGGGGGGGGCGGACAACCGACAACTATCTTCGCGGCTTCAAGTTAAAACTATCCGTCTGCCGAAAGACCGGCTGGACAGGCCGGCCGCGCAGGCGCGATTCGAGGTCGCCGGCCTCCAGCGCGCCCTTGAGTTCGGCCAGCACTTCGCCATAGGCGGCCAGGGTGTGGTCGAGGTCGGCCTCCGTGTGGCTGTAGCACATGTTGTGGAAGCCCGACCACAGGATGCCGCGCTTGATCAACTCCTGTTGCACCAGCGACTTCATCAGCAGGCTCTGGCCGTCCTTGTCGTCGAAGACGATCAGCCCGCGCGCCGGGTGGCCCTTGCAGTGGGTGATGTCGCGGAGGCCCAGCTCAGTGGCGATGTCGTTGTAGCCGTCCATGAGCTTCTGCCCTTTGGCGGCCAGGTCGGCGGGCACGTTCTTGTCGCGCAGTTCGCGGATGGTGGCCTGGGCCGCGGCCAGCGACAGCACTTCGCCGCCGAAGGTCGTGAAGAAGAAGACGTGCTCATCGAGCAGGCTCATCACGTCGGCCCGCCCGGCCAGCACCGCGATGGGCATGCCGTTGGCAATGGCCTTGGAGTAGCAGGCCAGGTCGGCGGTGACGCCGAACATCTCCTGCGCCCCGCCCAAGGCCCAGCGGAAGCCGGTCCACATCTCGTCGAAGATGAGCAGGCTGCCGTTGGCGGCGCAGGCGTCCTTGAGCTTGCTTAGGAAGTCGTCCTTGGGGAAGTCGAAGGTCATCGGCTCCAGGATGACACAGGCCGTCTGGTCATCCAGCGCGGCCATGACCGAGTCCATGTCGTTGTAGTTGAAGGTGTAGACGAGGTCTTTGACCGCCTGGGGCACGCCGGCGTTGCGGGCGGTGATGCCGATGTACCAGTCGTGCCAGCCGTGGTAGCCGCAGCAGAGGACCTTGTCGCGGCCGGTGTAGGCGCGGGCCAGGCGGACGGCGGCGCTGGTCACTTCGGCCCCAGTCTTCGCATAGCGGACAGACTCGGCGTTGGGGATGACCTCGCGCATCAACTCGGCCACTTCCACCTCCAGCGGGTGGATGAGCGGGAAGACGATGCCGTCCTCCAGTTGGCGGCGGATGGCGTCGTTGACGGCCGGGTAGCCGTAGCCGAGGGAGATGGGGCCGATAGCCATGTTGTAGTCGAGGTACTCGTTGCCGTCCACGTCCCAAACGTGGCTGCCCTCGGCGCGTTGCAGGTACTTGGGGGCCACGCCATCGACGTACTGCGTCGGCCCCTTGGCCAACGTCTGGGCGAAGGCGGGGATGAGGCCCGTGGCGCGGGCGTGGAGCTTCTCCGATTCGGTGATGACCGGGTAATCCTGGTCGAGTTGAACCTTGTTGGGCATTGTTGTTTCTCCTAAAGAGGATTGATCCGCAGATTGGGCAGATTAGGCAGATTTAAAACGCTCACGCCAAGGCGCAAAGAAGTAAAGGCGCAAAGCAAGAATAATTCTTATCGGCGTTCTTTGCCCCTTCGCGCCTTTGCGTGAGCCTCTTCTCTTCAAATCTGCCCAATCTGCGGATCATCCTTCTCTCTTTCACGCATGGACGGGCAGCCGTTCGAGAATGCGCGCGGCGATCTGTTCGCCGGTGAAGCCCTCGTAGCGCAGCACGTCGGGCAGCAGGGCGGGCTTGAACCAGCGCTCTTCGAGGGCGATGGGCAGCACGTCGGCCGTCTGGCCGTGGCGCACCAGCGTCTCGCTGACGATGCTGAACAGCCCGCCGGTCAGGAAGTGGTCTTCCACCGTCACCAGCAGGCTCGTCTCGCGGGCGGCGCTCAGCACGGCGTCCACGTCAATCGGCTTGGGCATGCGCACGTTGACCAGCCGCACCGACAGCCCCTCCGCCTCCAGCCGCGCCTTGGCCTCCCACGCCTCGCGCAGCAGGAAGCCGTAGACGAGAATGGCCACGTCCTGGTGCGTCGCACTTTCCGAAGTGCGTCGCACCTCGGCTTTCCCAATCTCAAACGGCTCATGCTCATACCCGGCGACCGTCTTCAGCGCGTTGTGGCGGATGTAGGTCGGGTTGGGGCTGTTGATGATCTGCGGCAGGGCCAGCACCAGCTCTTCCTCGTCGGCCGGGCAGAAGACGTGGAAGCCGGGGATGCCGCGCATGAGCGACACGTCCTCGATGGCCTGGTGCGTCGGCCCGTTGCCGTCGGACAGGAAGCCGGGCACGCCGCCGACCAGCTTGACCGGCAGGCCGCCGATGCCCACGTCGGTGCGCACGAACTCGAAGGCGCGCAGGGTCAGGAAGGTGGCCAGGGCGTGGAGGACGGGCACGCGGCCGCGCAGGGCCAGCCCGGCCGCCGCGCCGACCATCGTCTGCTCGGTGATGCCGGTGTCGATGAAGCGGCCGGGCAGCAGGTTAGGCAGGTTGCGAATGGCCGCGCGGTTCTCGGCGGTCATGACGATGATCCGCTCATCCGCCTGGGCCAGTTCCAGTAATGTCTGTTCGTAGTTCTTCATGGGTTTCTCTGAAGAGGAAATCATCCGCAGATTAGGCAGATTGGGCAGATTTAAGAGCGCAGAGGGGGAGCGCAGGGGGGGGGGGGCAGAGTAGATTTGGCGTGGTTGCCCCTTCGCGCCTTTGCGTGAGCCTCTTTCAATCTGCCCAATCTGCCCAATCTGCGGATCATAAACTATCTCACAATGAGCGCCTCAGAGGCGATGGTCGCCTGGCGCTGGCCGTGGAGTTCTTCCAACAGTTCGGCCACTTCCTCGTGGGTGAAGTTGCAGAACCAGCGGTCGGCGCGCTCCTGGATGCTGGGCAAGCCCCGGCCGCGGACGGTGTCGGCGATGAGCACGGCCGGCTGGCCGGAGCCGTCGCTGCCGCTAAGCTCGCCCAGCCCCGCTTCCAGCGCGGCGAAGTCGTGGCCGTCCACGCGCCGCACGCGCGCGCCGAACGCTTCGAACTTAGGGGCCAGCGGCTCCAGCGGGATCAGCTCTTCGGTGCGGATGTTGGCCTGGAAGTGGTTGCGGTCGACGATGAACAGCAGGTTGTCGAGCTTCTTGGCCTGGGCCACCAGCAGCGCCTCCCAGACCGTGCCCTCGTCCAACTCGCCGTCGCCGGTGATGACGACGATGCGGTTGTTCAGGCCGCGCAGCTTGCACTCCATCGCCACGCCGACGGCGACCGACGGCAGATGGCCCAGCGAGCCGGAGTGGAACTCGATGCCGGGGATGTGGCGGTTGGGATGCCAGTAGATGAAGTCGTCGGTCTTCAGGTGGTGGCGCAGCCGCTCGGCCGCCAGCCAGCCCAACTCGACGAACGTGCCATACAGCGCGGGCACGTCGTGGCCTTTGGACAGAAACAGGTAGTCGCGGTCGGGGGCGTCGAAGTTGTGCGGCCCGACGTTGAGTACGCGGTTATAGAGGTAGACGATGAGGTCGGCGCACGACAGCGACGCGCCGGTGAAGCAGCCGCCGTCGGTGGACAGGCGGACGATGTGCTCGCGCACGCGCAGAGCCATCTCTTCCAATTGTTCGATTTCTTCTTGGGTCATAGGGTTCCTTTCGTTACACCTGACAGGTGTTGCACGGCCAACGCGCAACACCTGTCAGGTGTGATCTATGGTCTTGAGTTCGCCGGGATGATTGCGATACCAGTAGTGACCGGCGTAGCGGCTGTTGAGCGCGGCCACGTCGGGGTTGGCGGCCACGAAGGCCAAAATGTCGTCCAGCCCGAAGCGGGGGTTGGCCGGATAGAGCGCGTCGTAGACGGCGCGGATGAAGTGGTAATCCTCCTCGTAGTCAATCGTCCAGCGGTGGGACTGGGAGTAGTCCAGCCCCGTTTCCCACAGGACGTTGCCCAGGCGGAAGCGGTCGGGATTCTCCCACAGGTAGGGCGTGGTGTGCTCGCGCTCCAGCGGCCGGGTAGCCTCCTGCCAGGCGGCGGCCAGCGCGTCCATCGTCATCACCTCCACGTCGTTGCCGTCGGGGTAGCTGGCCGGGTGGAGGTTGCTGACGAAGTCGTACTGGCCGGGATGGTCGAGAAAGAAGCCCAGGACGCGGTCGATGACGCGCGGGTCGATGAGCGGGCAGTCGGACGGAATCTTGACCACGGCCGTCGCCCCGTGGGCCAGCCCGGCCTGGTAGTGGCGGTCGAGCAGGTCGAGCGGGTCGCCGCGGAAGCAGGGCACGCCGGCCGCGGCGCACAGCTCGGCGATGGGGTCGTCGCCCGGTTCGGTCGTGGTGGCCACGACGACCACGCCGGCCCGCCCGGTCGCCTGCACGCGCTCGACCATGCGCAGCAGCAGCGGCGCGCCGGCCAGCGGGCGCAGCACCTTGTTGGGCAGGCGGGTGGAGCCGGTGCGGGCCTGAACAACGGTGACCGTGCCAACCCGCCCTACAAGGTTAGGTGGCCTGGCCAAGAAACTCCTCCCAATTGACCGGCTCGCCCAGCAGGATGTGGCGGCAGACCTGGGCGATGTTGCGTCCCGACTGGCCGCCGTTCTGCAACGGGGTCAGCCGCCGCAGCATGTCCTCGTCGAAGTAGGAGTGCACCTCTTTGCCCAGAACGATGCCGACGTAGACGACGGTCGAGTACTGGCAGATGAGCGCCTCGCAGTTGGCGATCATGTGGTCGATGTTGCCGTCGGTGTAGATGGGCACGTCGCCGACCACTTCGCGGATTTCGCGCGTGGCCCGCTCGAACTTCTCGTTGGGGTGCAGCTTGAAGATCATCGGCCGCCCGGCGGCGATCTCCACCGCCCGCCGCAGGAACTTGCGCCGGTTGTCCATCTTGTACGTCTCGCGGGCGTCGGACGTGGCCACCAGGACGTAGCCGCGGTGGGGAAAGTCGTTGTCGCGATTGGCGGCGATGTTGTCGAAGTTGGGGATGCCGGTGACGACCAGCTTCTCCGGCCGCACGCCCTTGCGGATGAAGAAGTCGCGATAGCCGGCCGAGGCGACGCAGAAGTACTGGTACTGGTGCGACAGGCCGTTGGTCGACGTGCTGGCGACGTAGCGCGGCAGCTTGAACCACTTGACCATGTGGTACATGAACCCTTCGGGGTCGGTCATGCCTTCCTGGATGAGGATGAACGGCCGCCGCCGCAGATTCTTGGGCACGTAGAGGTCGGTCGTAGCCACGTAGAGGTCGTATTCGCGGGCCGCGCCGCGGTAGTCGATGGGCAGATTGTGCTGCCGCAGATAGGCGTCGGTCTGGCGGCGGAAGTTGCCGCCCAGAACGGTGAAGTCCAGCAGGCGGCTGTTGCTGGCCAGAATGTCGTACAGGCCGTCGGAGTAGAACGGGCTGAACCAGCAGTCGAACTCGTCTTCCAGGTGGCGGGCGACGGCGTGGGTCATCCGGGTCATGTTCAGCGAGCCGCCGATGAACAGGATTCTCTTGCGGGCCATGGGGTCGTTAGTTTACACGGTCAGTTGATTGTTGTCAGTTGTCAGTGGTCAGTATCCAGTAGGTCAGTGGGTCAGTAGGTCAGTGGGTCAGTCTGAACTCGCCACCCGCCACTCGCCACCCGCCACTCGTAGTTTGTCAGACTTCCGGCTGTGGCTCCGACGGCGTCTCGACGGCCTTGAGCGTGATGCGGAAGAAGCCCTCGGCGAAGGCGAAGCCGACCTTCTTGCCCGTCTCGGCCGCCCATTCGCGCAGCATCCCCGCCGGGTCCCACTCGCCTAACTGGCTGACGTGCTTCTTCAGCGCGGTGATCTTCAGGTCAATGGTGTCGGTGATGTCGACGTAGTAGTTGACCCGCTCGCCGAAGGTGACGAAGACGTAATCGACCTTGTGCCCGGCCAGCCCCTCGGCGGCCAGGTCGGGGTAGAGCAGCGACATCTCGGCCGCCGGGAAGACGGCGTCGAGGGCGGCCGTGGCCGCGGCGCGGTGGTCGGGGTGGTTGATGTAGTTCTCGGTCGGGAAGAAGGCCGTCGGGTCGCCGCAGACGACGGCATCGGGCTTGTACTGCCGGATGAGGCGCACCAGGTCTTTGCGCAACTCCAGCGTCGGCTGCAGGAAGCCGTCGTGATAGCCCAGGTAGACGCACTCCGCGCCGGCCACCTCGCCGGCGGCCGTCTGCTCGGCGCGGCGAATCTGGGCCAGGCGCTCGGCGGTCATGCCCGCCTCGTGGCTGCCGACGTTGCCGTCGGTGATGACGACGTAGATGACGCGGCAACCGTCGCGCGCCCAGCGCGCGGCCGTGCCGGCCACGCCGAACTCGATGTCGTCGGGGTGGGCGAAGATGAACATGGCTGTCCGGGGTGTGTAGGCGCTACTCATTCGTTCTCTCGCACTCTCATGGGATTGCCGTCCGCATTATTACCGGGATCGGCCTCGTTATGGTATAAAGCAGGATATTGCGGGATCATGCGCATCCCGTCAAGAATATGGCGTTCGCCGCCTGCGTCTTGTCTACTGGCTCATACGCTCGCCAGGTAGATTGGCCCTCGCCGGCACCGTTTTCCCCCGGTGACAAGACCCAAAATCAATTCACCACAGAGGAACACGTTTCATGACCGACTGGTACCAGCAAGAAACGGATGACGTACTACGTCAGTTAGCGACTTCGTTTGAATCGGGCCTCAGCTCAGCCGAAGCCCACCGCCGCCTGGAGGAGTATGGCCCCAACGAACTGCAAGCCGCCGCCCACATCTCCCCCTGGCACATCCTGTTCCAGCAATTCAAGAACGTCCTGATCATCATCCTGCTCATCGCCACGTTGCTGTCGGCCTTTCTGGGCCACGGCATCGAGGCGGTGGCCATCGCCGTCATCGTCCTGTTCGCCGTGCTGCTCGGCTTTGTCCAGGAGTTTCGCGCCGAGAAGGCCATCGAAGCGCTGCGCCAGATGGCCGCGCCGACGGCTTCGGTGCTGCGCGACGGCGAGGAGATGGAGTTGCCGGCCCACGACGTTGTCCCCGGCGACGTTACCTTCCTCCGCGCCGGCGACAAGATTCCGGCCGACGTGCGCCTGCTGGAGGCGATCAATCTCCAGATCGAGGAAGCGGCGCTGACCGGCGAATCGGTGCCGGTGGAGAAGCAGGTGGCGGCCATCCCCGCCGCCGACCTGGCGTTGGGCGACCGGCGCAACATGGGCTACGCCGGCACGGTGGCCACCTATGGCCGTGGGCGGGCGGTCGTTGTCGGTACGGGTATGAACACCGAGTTCGGCAAGATCGCCACCATGCTGCAGACGATTGAGACCGGCCGCACGCCACTGCAGGAGAACCTCGACCGCGTGGGGGCGGTGCTGGCTCGCGCGTCCTTCGTCATCGTCGGCATCATCGTCGCTCTGGGCCTGTTTCGCGGCCAGGACTTCATCGAGATGCTCATCTTCGGCGTGGCCCTGGCCGTGGCCGTGGTGCCGGAGGCGCTGCCGGCCGTGGTCACCATCTCGCTGGCCATCGGCGTGCAGCGCATGGTCAAGCGCCACGCCCTCATGCGCCGGCTGCCGGCGGTGGAGACGCTGGGCAGCACCTCGGTCATCTGCTCCGACAAGACGGGCACGCTGACCAAGGACGAGATGACCGTGCGCAAGGTGCACACGGCCGGGCAGATGTTCGACGTCAGCGGCACGGGGTATGAGCCACACGGGCAGTTTTCCTACAACGGCGGCAGTACTCAGCCGCCGGAGGCGCTACGGCAACTGCTGCGCGGCGCGGCGCTGGCCTCCGATGCCCACATCGTCCACAACGAGACCGAGAACCGCTGGCACGTGAAGGGCGACCCCACCGAGGGCGCGCTGGTCGTGGCTGCGGCCAAGGCGGGCATGGCCAAGGCCGAACTCGACCGCACCTATCCACGCCTTGACGAGATTCCGTTCACGTCGGAAACGAAGCGCATGACGACGCTCCACCAGATGCCGGAGGGCGTCATGGCGTTCTCCAAGGGCGCGCCGGAGATCATCCTGGAGGATTGCACGCAGCAGATGACGGCCGATGGCGTGCGTCCGCTCGACGCCGCCGACCGCGCCCGGCTGCTGGAGACGGCGCAGGAGATGGCCGGGCAGGCGTTGCGCGTGCTGGCCGTGGCCGCCAAGCCGGAGACGATCATCGGCCAGGCCGAGAAGGGGATGACCTACCTGGGCATGTTGGGCATGATCGACCCGCCGCGGCCGGAGGCCAAGGCGGCCATCGCGACGTGCAACGAGGCGGGCATTAAGGCGATCATGATCACCGGCGACCACCCGCTGACGGCGCGGGCAGTGGCCACGGAGTTGGGCCTACTAAAGAACGGCCGGGTCGTCACCGGGGCCGAACTGGAGGCGATGGACGATGCCCAGTTTGAGCAGCAGGTCGAGGACATCGAGGTCTACGCCCGCGTTTCCCCCGCCCACAAGCTGCGCGTCGTGACTGCCCTGCAAAACCGCGGCCACATCGTGGCCATGACCGGCGACGGCGTCAACGACGCCCCGGCGCTGAAGAAGGCCGACATCGGCATCGCCATGGGCATCACCGGCACCGACGTGACCAAAGAGGCCGCGGACATGACGCTGACCGACGACAACTTCGCCTCGATCGTCGCCGCCATCGAAGAAGGGCGCGGCATCTTCGGCAACGTCAAGAAGTACCTGATGTACCTGCTGTCGTCCAACATCGGCGAGATCGGGCTGATGGCCGGGGCGACGCTGCTGGGCCTGCCGCTGCCGCTGAGCGCGGTGCAGATCCTCTCGGTCAACCTGGCCACCGATGGCCTGCCCGCGCTGGCCCTGGCGGTCGATCCGCCGGAGCCGGACCTGATGAAGCGCAAGCCGCGTGACCCGCGCACCGGCATCTTCACCCGGCCGGTGGTCATCCTGATGTTGCTGGGCGGCATCTGGTCGACGATCATCAACCTGGGGCTGTTCATCTGGGCCGACAGTTCCGGCCGCAGCCACTCCGAGGCGATGACGATGACCTTCGTCTCGCTGGTGCTCATCCAGTTCTTCAAGGCCTACAACTTCCGCTCCGACCGCCACTCGGTGTTGAACAAGCCTTTTGCCAACAAGTGGCTCAACTGGGCCATTATCTTCGACTTCCTGTTCCTGCTGGTCATCGTCTACGTGCCCTGGTTCCATGAGCCGTTCGGTACCTTCTCGCTGCCGTGGCGAGACTGGGCCATCCTCGTACCGCTGGCGTTCACCGTCGTGCCGGTGCTGGAGCTGGCCAAGTGGATGGAGCGGCGGGGCTGGTTTGGGGCAATGAGCTAAGAGTAAGAGGAGCACGGAGTTACACAGAGGAAAGAATCTCATTCTTCCTCTGTGTAACTCCGTGCTCCTCTGTGAAACTCTGTGTTCCTCTCCCGTCTACGAATAGACTATCGGCCGGAAGAGAGCGCGGTCGAACTCAGACAGGCGGGCCGCGTCTAATTCAGTTAGTGCGGCATGAACGCGGTCGGCGTCGGCCCGCAGCCCGGCCACGTCCACGCCGCGGCAGACGGCGGGCAGCGGCTCCAGCCATTGGCGGGCGCGCAGCAGCATCTTGAGCGCGCCGCGGAAGTTGCCGCGCTCGATCTGGTAGTAGGCGATGCCCACTTGCAGTAGCCCCTGGTAGAGTTCGCGCCCCGGCCCTTCGTCCTGCCGCCACGCTTCCTCCAGCGCGTCGTGGCACTGGTAGTACTTGCCTTCGTTGAACAGGGCGATGCCCGACCGGGCCAACTCCGGCAGCGGCCCGGCGCAGGCGGCGGCCAGGGCGGCCGTGTCGGGCAGGCGGGCGTAGCGCTGGAAGAGGGCGGGCATGTCGGCCGTGAAGCGCGAGCGGGCCAGCACGGCGTCGGCCCCGGCGTCGCGGGCGGCGGTCATGGTGGCCACGTCCTCGTGCGGCCCGAAGCACATGATGGGGATGCGCCGCGTGGCCGCCGACGACTTCAGCGCGGCGATCCACTGTCGCCAGGGGATGGCGGCGTTGTTCAGGTCGAACAGCAGCAGCGCCGGCTGGGCGCGGGTGATGCGCTCGAACAGGCGGCCCTCGCGGCCGTGGAGCGACTCGCCCGGCCGCTCGCGCCGCGCGCCAGACTCGGCCGCGCCCAACTCGTCGGCCGTCTCGATCCACTCCACGTCATAGCCCAAATGCTCGGCCACCCGCGCGATGCGCGTGGTGAACATGAGGTCGGAGACAAAGGCGATTAGGAGGGGCATGGGGGTTCGTGGTCAGTAGGTCAGTAGGTCAGTAGGTCAGTAGGTCAGTAGGTCAGTCGTTGGTCGTTGGTTGCGCTTTGAACTCGCCACTCGCCACTCGCCACTCGCCACTCGTCACTGAAGAAATGGGTTCTTCACCGGAATGCCCGGCGCCAGCCAGAGGAGGAAGACGGTGTGGCGCTCGCGGCCGTCTTTGTCGTGGACGACGGACGGCACGTAGATGAGCCGCAGGTCGCGGGCGTCGTAGAGCCAGACATGCTCGCCAATCGCGCTCATGTGGGGTGAGAGCGGGTTGCGCGGGTTTTGCAGCAGGTGGTCTATGGCCTTGTTCACTGCCGTTAGCGAGGCGCGGCGGAAGACCATGGGGATGTTGGCCAGTGGTTGCAGGAAGACGCGGGCCACGCCCATCTCCCAGCGCGGCGGGTCGGTGTAGCGGGCGCGCGGCTTGAAGCTCGGCTCCCACAGGCTGCGCAACGTGTCGCTGATGCGCGCCGGGTGGGTGTGGGGCCAGAAGGGGTGGCCCTCGCCGGTCTTTAGCCACTGCTCGTAGACGCGCCACTCCTCCAGGCCGGACTGGATGGCCGCCAGGTCGGCAGTGGTCAGCGCTTCGGCGGTAACGACCGGCGGCGGCGCGGCCTGGAAGTCGATCTCGGCCGCCGGGCGCACGTCGGCAAAGGCCTTCAGCACGCTGTTGTGGTGGGCGATGACCTGCTCGGCCGGCAGCGCGCCGGGGTAGGTGCTGTGGGCATCGGCGGCCAGCACGACCTCGTAGCCGAGGCTGCGGGCGCGGCGGGTGGTGGTGTCGATGCAGTACTCCGTCTGCATCCCGGCCAGAACGAGCCGCCGGATGCCGCGCTCGGCCAGCACGCCGGCCAGACCTGTCTGGTGGAAGGCGTCGGGGGTGTGCTTGTCGATGATCGCTTCGTCGGCCGCCGGGGCCAGCGCCGGGTGAATGGCCCAGCCGGGGGTGTGGGGCGCGTCGGGGTCGTCCGGCCCGCCGTTGTGGCGGACGAAGATGACCGGGACGCCGGCCGCTCGCGCCCGGCCGGCCAACTCCTTCAGCCGCGACAGCACCACCGGCCCGTCGTGGACCGGGTCGGGCGCGAACATGTTCACCTGGGCGTCGATGAGGAGGAGGGCGATTGTGATCATGAGGGGATTATATGCTGGTTGGGGTGGGGAACCAATGGGGAGCCGGGGAGATGTCTTGTCCCCCGCCCTTTGGGAGGGGTTAGGGGAGGGCGCTTTGGAGATGGCGGGCGGAAGACCCTCTCCCTAACCCTCTCCCGGGGAGAGGGAACCAGAGACGCTCGTGTTGGGCGGGGTAGGCGGTGACGCACTATAATGGCCGCCATGTCCATGAAAGAGAATAGTGCAACTGGGCCGGCTTATGCCCGCTTATCGTTTGATGCTGTGGCCGACGCGGCGGCCGTTGTGGTCGTGGGCGAGGCGCGTTTCACGGTGCTGACGCCGCGGCTGATTCGCATGGAGTACGCCCCCGACGGACACTTCGAGGATCGCCCCAGCCAGGTTTTCTGGTATCGCCGCCAACCCGTGCCGACCTTCGAGGCGCGGCGCGAGGGGGACGGGCTGACGCTGAGCACCGAGGCGCTGCGCCTGGTCTATGGCGGCGGTGACTTCGCGCCGGAGTCGCTGAGCGTCACCCTGCTGCCCGACGGCCCGACGTGGCGCTACGGCGACCGCGACGCGGGCAACCTGCGCGGCACGACGCGCACGCTGGACACGATTGACGGCAGCGTGCCGCTCGACCCCGGCCTGCTGTCGCGCGACGGCTGGGTGGTCATTGATGACAGCCGCACGCTGGTCTTCGACGACGGCGGCTGGCTGTGCGCGCGGGCGGCCGGGGCCGACGCGGGCGCGCGCGACCTGTATTTCATGGGCTACGGCATGGACAATAGCCCCGACTACCGCGCCGCCCTGCGCGACTACGCCACCCTGTCCGGCCGCGCGCCGCTGCTGCCGCGCTGGGCGCTGGGCAACTGGTGGAGCCGCTACTGGGCCTACAGCGACGATGACCTGCGGGCGCTGATGACGGAGTTCCGCGACCACGAGACGCCGCTGTCGGTCTGCATCATCGATATGGACTGGCATCTGGTTGACGTGGGCGAGGGGATCAGCGGTTGGACGGGCTACACCTGGAACGACGCCCTCTTCCCCAACCCGCCCGGCTTCATCGCCTGGCTGCACGAGCAGGGGCTGCGGACGGCGCTGAACCTGCACCCGGCCCTGGGCATCCGTCCGCACGAGGCGGCCTATGGCGAGATGTGCCGCCGGCTGGAGATCGACCTGAGCGCCGGCAACGCCATCCCGTTCGACATCGCCAACCCGCGCTTTGCCGACGCCTACTTCGAGGTGCTGCACCACCCCCTGGAAGAGATGGGCATCGACTTCTGGTGGATGGACTGGCAGCAGGGCATGGAGAGCACGCTGGGCGGGCTGGACCCGCTGTGGTGGCTCAATCACCTGCACTTCCACGACCTGGCCCGCGACGGCAAGCGGCCGTTCATCTTCTCGCGCTGGGGCGGGCTGGGCAACCACCGCTACCCCATCGGCTTCTCCGGCGATACGGTCGTCTCCTGGGCGTCGCTGGCCTTCCAGCCGTACATGACGGCCACGGCGGCCAACGTCGCCTACGGCTGGTGGAGCCACGACATCGGCGGCCACATGCGCGGCATCGAGGACGGCGAACTGTTCGCCCGCTGGGTGCAGTTCGGCGTCTTCAGCCCCATCTTCCGGCTGCACAGCACCAAGAACCCGTTCCACGAGCGGCGGCCGTGGGCCTACGACGCCGAGGTCGGCCGCGTGGCGCGCGACGCCATGCAGTTGCGCCACGCCCTCATCCCCTACCTCTACACCCTGTCGCGGCTGGACGAGACGGAGGCGGTGTCGCCGGTGCGGCCGATGTACCACGACTACCCCGACCGCGACGAGGCCTACGCCTGCCCCGACCAGTACCTCTTCGGCGATCTCATCGTCGCCCCCTTCATCGCCCCGGCCGATCCTGACACCCGCCTGGCGCGGGCCGTCGTCTGGCTGCCGCCGGGCGACTGGTTCCATTTCTTCAGTGGCCAGCACTACCGCGGCGACGCCTGGTACGCGATCTACGGCGGGTTGGACGACATCCCCGTCTTCGCCCGCGCCGGGGCCATCGTGCCGCTGGGGCCGCGCGTTGGCTGGGGTGGGGTGGACAACCCGACGGAGTTGCACGTCCACGTCTTCGCCGGGACCGACGGCCACTTCACCCTCTACGAGGACGACGGCGAGACGACCGCCTACCGCGATGGCGCGTTCGTCCTGTCGCGCTTCGAACAGAAGTGGGACGGCGAGCGGCTGCGGCTGACGCTGGCCGCGGCGGCCGGCGAGCGGTCGCTGCTGCCGGCCGGGCGGCAGGTGCACCTGCACATCCACGGCCTGGCCGTGCCCAGCGAGGTGACGCTGCTGGCCGATGGGCAGGCGCGCGCCGTCGCTTTCGTCCACAACGCCGACAGCGAGACGGTTCACATCGCCCCGCTGGCGTTAGAGGGGGCGGGGGCGCAGTTGACGCTGAGCGCCGCCGGCCCACTGCTGGCTCGCCGCGACCGGACGGCCGAGACGGGGCTGCGGCTGCTGCGCGCCTTCCGGCTGGATGCGGGGGTCAAGGGGTTTCTGGCGCTGCGTCTGAACGCGTTGCCCGGCCGGCCGGAGCAACTGGCCGACTTCGGCGTGGATCTGACGCCGGGCCAGGCGCGCGCCCTGCTGGAAGTAACCCAAGGTGTCGGCGCGCACGTCACGCGCGACGACGGCGGGCCGCTGCTGGTGCTGTGGAACAACGACGAGCGCCCCGGTTTCGGCCATCACTTCGCCGAGATTCGGGCGCTGAAGTGGTTCGTGCCGGAGCGCCATCACGCATCGTCGGGGGCCGTGCCGCGCTTCGTCGCCATCCGGCCGGCCACGCAGGAGTGGCGGCTGGCGGCCGACTACTTCGGGCTGGCGCGCTACGAGCCTAAGAGGGATTGACTTTCGACCCGCCGTCACTATAATCATTCTGTCAACAAATCGGCGGGTCTCCATTTGCGGACGTACCCTCAACACCAAATACTGATTGATACGATGCCTACCAGCGGAAATAAGAACCTGGCCGCGCGGTTGCGCGGCTGCCGGGGAGAACATTAGCTTTGTCCGCCCCCGTTTCGGAGCCGCCGAGTCTCTGCCTCTTCCCCTTTCTCACTGTCGGCCATCTGATTGTGGTCGCCGGGTCTGTGTGTGCCTCCGCGGCGCGTTGCCGGCCGCATCCACGCCGGAGCGTTGAGCAATGATGGTCTTCCTGGCCGCCTTCATCACCATCAGCCTGATGATCCTGCTGACGGCGCTCTACGTCGGCGCGGAGTTCGCCACGGTGGCCGCGCGCCGGACGCGTGTCGGCCAGATGGCGGCCCAGGGGGACGCGGCGGCGCGCATGTTGCTGCCCTTCCTGGAGGACAGCCGCAAACTCGACCGCTACGTGGCCGCCTGCCAGGTGGGCATCACCATCTCCTCGCTGGTGCTGGGCGCCTATGCTCAAGGGGCCATTGCCACACGCCTGGCCGGGCCGTTAGGCGACCTGCTCGGCTCGGTCATGTCGGCCACAGCCGCCGCGCGCCTGGGCCAATCGATTTCAGTCATCGGCGTGCTGATCTTCATCACCGCCCTGCAAGTCATCCTGGGCGAACTGTTGCCCAAGTCGCTGGCCATCCAGAACCCGGAGGGCGTGGCCCGCGCCGTCGTCTGGCCGATGCGCATCTCGCTGCTGCTGTTCGCTTTGCCCATCTGGTTCTTCAACGGCAGCGCGACGCTGCTGTTACGGCTGGCCGGCCGGGATACCCACGTGGCCTCCGGCCGGGCGCACTCACCGGAAGAGATCGAACTGCTGGTGACGGAGAGCCACGAGGGGGGCCTACTCGACGACAACGAGCGCCGTCTGCTGCGCAACGCCCTGCGCCTGCGCGAACTGACCGCGCGCCAGGTGATGGTTCATCGCACGCGCGTCACCGGCGCGCCGGTCGACACCACTGCTTTGGAGTTGATGCAGTTGGCCGTCGAGGCCGGCTATTCGCGCATCCCCCTCTACCGCCAATCGATTGACGACATCGTCGGCTTTGTCCACGTCAAGGACGTTTTCCGCCTCTACCACCAGGGTATTAGCGACGTTGCCTCCGTGGTGCGCGAGGTAGTCTTTGTGCCGGAGACGCTGTCGGTGAGGCACGTGTGGGATCGGCTGGAGGAGCGCGGCAGCTATCTGGCCATCGTCTTCGACGAGTTTGGCGGTACGGCCGGGCTACTGACGCTGGAAGATCTGATCGAAGAGATCTTTGGTGAGCTTCAGGATGAATTCGACGACGAAGCGGCGGTCATCGCCCGCGACAAGGAGGGGCGCATCTACCTGCGCGCCGACCTGCTGGTCAGCGACGTCAACGAGTACCTGGAACTGGAATTGCCGGAAGAGACGGCCGATACGCTGAGCGGCCTGGTGTTCAGCCTGCTGGGTCGTCCACCCGTGCCCGGCGACGAGGCGCGCATCGAGGACGTGGTCATCCGCGTCGAGACGATGGAAGAGTTGGGCGTGGGCGAGGTTTCGCTGGTGCTGCCGCCGACCGAGGCCGATTCGCCCTTCACGGAATGGGACATGGGCGAACATGACTAAGCTCCTGTTCCTGGGCCTGGGTCTGCCGGGTATCAGCCTCCTGCTCGCCGCCGTGGCCGCGGCCGAGTCGCTGCCTTCGCCGGCGGTGCTCATCCTGCCAACGATCATTATCCTGATCCTGGTGATCATCAATGGCATCTTCGTCGCCGCCGAGTTCGCCATCATTGGCGTGCGCGACACGCAGATGGAGCAGATGGCCGACGAGGGCAACGTCGTGGCCGGGCACGTGTTGAACGTGCTGGAGTTGCGTCCGCAACTCGATCACTACATCGCCACGGCGCAACTGGGCATCACCCTGGCTTCGCTGGGGCTGGCCATGTACGCCGAGCCGGCTATCGGCCACTTTGTCGAGCCGTACCTGGAGGAGTTGGGCGGGTTCTCCCCGGCCGCCGCGGGCACGATCAGCTACATCGTCGCCCTGTCGTTGCTGACCTATCTCCACGTCGTCATCGGCGAGATGATCCCCAAGGCGTTGGCTCTGTCCGATGCTTCGTCGATGGCCATCAAGCTCGACCCGTTGATGCGCCTCTCCGGCGGCATCCTCAACTACCCGGTGCGCCTGCTCAACGGCATCGGCAACCTGCTGCTGCGGCTGATGCGCATTCCCCCGGCCCACGGCCACGGCCGGCTGGTGGCGGCCGAGGAGTTGGAACTGATCGTCGCCGAGAGCGTCGAGGGCGGTCTCATCCAGAACGATGAGGAAGCGTTCATCCGCAACATCTTCGACTTCAGCGAGCGCACCGTCGGCCAGGTCATGACGCCGCGCCGGCGCATGCAGGCCCTCAACGTGCACTGCCCGCAGGATGAGCTGATTCGCATTGTGACCGAGAGCCGCCATAGCCGCTTCCCGATCTACGAGGGCGACCTCGATCACATTGTGGGCATCCTGCACCTGAAAGACCTGCTGCGGCTGACACTGCGGCCCAACGGGCCGTTCGACCTACGCCTGATCCTGCGCGCCGCGCCCGAAGTCCCGGAGGACTTCCGCGTCGACCGGCTACTGGCGGCGTTCAAGAAGCAGCGGCTGCACATGGCCGTCGTGCGCGATGAGTTTGGCGGGCTGGCCGGCGTGGTGACGCTGGAAGACCTGGTGGAAGAGGTCGTCGGCGAGGTGCGCGACGAGTTCGACCATGAGCGCGAGGCGCGCGAGGAGCTTAGCCCCGGCGTACTGGAAGTGGCCGGCGAGTATCCGCTTGACGACCTGGCCGAAGAGGTCTTTCTGGGCGAAGCCCACGACCTGCCCGACGTGGAGACGGTCGGCGGGTTGATCGTCTCGCTGCTGGGGCGGCCGCCGCTGAATGGCGACGTGGCCACCCTGCGCGAGGTTCGTTTCACCGTGCTCGACATCGACCGGCTGGCGGTGTTGCGCGCCCGGGTAGAGTTCCCGGCCGACAAGACCGCGCGGCGAGAGTCGGAGACGGACAAAGAAGAAGAGTAGGGGCCGCGGCTGCCCGCCGCGGCGCTCGCTCACCAGCAAAGGAGTACACATCAATGGGAATGGGCACACTTATGACCATCCACGGCGAAGTCCGCTGGTTGGTGGTCATTCTGGCCGTCGTCATCATCATCAAGTTTGCGATTGGGTGGCTTGGCAAGCGCAACTATGCCCCACTCGACCGCACGTTGTTAACTGCTTATACCATTCTACTGGACATCAATATCTTATTGGGTCTGATTGTGTTCATCTTCCAGACCGCTACCGTAACGCCGGCCATGCGCTGGGAGCACGTCGGTACGATGCTGTTGGCGGTCGTCGCTGCGCACATGACGGCCATGTGGCGGCGCTCGACTGACTCGCCGACCAAGTACCGCAATCAGCTATTGCTGGTAGCGCTGTCGCTGCTGCTGGTCTTCTTTGGCATCATCCGCCTGCGCGGCGGCTTCACGTTCTAGACTGTAGGACTCACGCAAAGGCGCAAAGAAGCAAAGACGCCAAGCCCGGAAATATTCCGAGCTTGGCGTCTTTGCTTCTTTGCGCCTTTGCGTGAGCCGTTCTCTACAGATCGTAGAGTTCGCCGAACTTGGCCGTGGCGTAGCGCATGAAGGCGGCGTGGCTGAGGGGCTGGCCGGTGACGCGCTGCACCAGTTCGCCGGGGGTGAACTTGCGGCCGTGGCGATGGATGTTCTGGCGCAGCCAGGCCAGCAGGGCCGTCGTTTGCCCCTGGGCCAGCTCGTCGGCGATGGCCGGGTTCTGGGCCACGGCCGTCTCCATGAACTGCGCCGCGTAGAGGTTGCCCAGAGCGTAGGTCGGGAAGTAGCCGAAGCCCGGCCGCGTCCAATGCACGTCCTGCAGGCAGCCCTGACTGTCGTTGGGCGGGGTGACGCCCAGCATGGCCTGCATCTTGTCGTTCCAGGCCGCCGGCAGGTCGGCCACGGCCAGGTCGCCGTTGAGCATCGCCTGCTCCAGTTCAAAGCGCAAAATGATGTGGAAGTTGTAGGTCAGTTCGTCGGCCTCGACGCGGATGAACGATGGCTGGGTCTTGTTGATGGCGCGGTAGAAGTCGTCTGCGGTGCTGTCGCCCAGCGCTTCGGGGAAGAGGGCCTGGAGGGCCGGGAAGTGGGCCTGCCAGAAGCCGCGGCTGCGGCCGACAAGGTTCTCCATCATGCGCGACTGCGACTCGTGGATGCCCGACGACGTGCCGCGGGCCAGCGGCGTGCGCGCCAACTCCGCCCCCGTGCCCTGCTCATACATGGCGTGGCCGCACTCGTGCAGCGTGCCGAAGAGCGACGGGTTGATGAAGTCGGGATACCAGCGGGTGGTGATGCGGGCGTCGTTGCGGCTGAAGCTGGTGGCGAAGGGGTGGACGACGGTGCCCAGGTGGCCGCGGTTGAAGTCGTAGCCCAGGGCCGTGGCGGCGTAGCGGGCGTACTCCTTCTGCTTGGCCACGTCGTAGGGCTGGTGGAGGATGCTGTCGTCGATCTGCACCGGACTGCGGTCGATGGCTTCGCGCAGGGGCACGAGATCGGCCTTCAGGGCGTCGAAGATGGCCCGCACTTCGGCCGTCTTCATGTCCGTCTCGTACTTGTCCAGCAGCGGGTCGTATGCCTCGTCCTCATAGCCGTAGTAGCCGGCCAACTCCTGGCAGAGGGCCACAACCTGCTCCAGCCACGGCTGGAAGTGGGTGAAGTCGTTCTCGGCGCGGGCCTTCACCCACGCTTCGTGCGCCCGGCCGCTGACCTGGGACGAGCGGGTGACGTAGTCGGCCGGCAGCTTGCGGGCGTCGGCGTAGTGGCGGCGCAGCACGCGGATGAGGGCGGCCTCGCGGCTGTCATAGTCGGTGCCGTCGAGTTCGGCCGCGGCGCGCTCGATCATCTCGCCCATCTCGTCCGAGGTGGACATGCGATGGATGAGGCTGCTCAGCGTGGTCATCTGGGCGATGCGTTCCGCCATACCGGCGTGGGGCATGTTGACCTCGCGATCCCAGTACAGCACCGCGCTGGCTTTACCTAGGTCGTCGAGTTCGTGGACGTGGGTTATTAGCTGGTCGAAACTGGACATGAAGCACTCTCCGAAGTGGATTTACGTCAAGGGTAGTAGCCGGCGGCAATCAGATATCTGCGTTCTGACAACCGCTCAAGTTGGTTAAACTGAAGGATAGCGACTGTTACACGCCCTTCAGCAGTTAGTGGGACGATTTCAGCCCCGCTCAGCGCAAAATGGTCGAACCAGTCTTGAAGGCGAGGGTTATAAAACAGTACGAGCGTACCTGTTACGCTGTCAAATGAACCAAGATCGCTGCCTTTGGCGCGATTGCAGAAAGGGCAGGCCAGGGCGAGGTTGTCGAGTTCACTGAGGCCACCATGTTTCTCTGAGCGGATATGTTCCATCTCAAAAGTGAACAGTGACGCCGATTGTGGAGTAAGACAGTATTCGCACCTATTGTCAGCGCGTTGAATCACCTGCTGACGAACGATAGACGGTACGTAACTCACTCTGCCTTGCCGAGCGATTGCAGTGCCTGGGCTTTGGCCAGGCGAACAAAGTGTTCGAGCATCATGTAGCGCTCAAGCTCGGACTCATCAGCACGAGAGATAGTGCCGGCCTTGCTTTGTGCCAGCAACTCAGAGAAACGGGCTTGAACCTCATCTGAGGGGCGAATGGCCAGAATTTCTTCAGGCGTGGGCCGATTGGCCAGCACACTCAGAATTGCATCTACGTCCTGGAGTGTCTCACCAGATGGTTGCTGCACTTCACGTAGGCCAAGTTCCAGCAACTCTGGCAAACGATCCTGGTAAGGACGCAGTTTCCGGCCGAGTTTCTCCGGCACTTCTATCGTGATCAGCATCCGATATCACCTCTCTGATACCTACACTATACCCATCACAATACTATGATCATGATAAGTCTTGCGCAAGCGTCGGATATGGATGTCAATTACCCTATTGCAACAGTGGCAAGCGCAGCAACTACCGGCGACAGAGTCGGAACGATGCCCGTCGGCACATCTAACGAGCCCGTCAAAAACCACGCCCCCGCGCAAGCCAGCGCCACGGCAATGATGACCAGAATGAGGGCGACGACGAAACAGGCGCGCACGCAGCCGAAGCTGCCCGCCGGCAGGGTGCGGACTTTCGAGCCGGGCGCGTTGGGGATGGGGCGGGCGGCTCCGGGGCGGGGGCTGGCGCGATTGGCCGCCGGACTAGAGCGGGCGGCCGGCCCGTTCGACGGGATGGGCACGACGCGCGGCCGGGACGGCGGCGGGCGGCGAATGGGTGGGGCGGTCGGCAATGTCGCCGTCGGTTCGCCCACCGCGCCCTGCCCCTGGCAGCCGTAGGCCGTGCAGTGGTTGTTGTTGGCTTCCCAGCAGTGGACGTGGTGGCGGCTGCCGTCTTCGGGGCAGATGACGATGGCGTCGCCGGCGGCGAACTCCTGCTTGCACAGGGCGCACGTCTGGCCCAGGAAGGTGGACGTGTCGCCGAGGTGGTGGGGACGGATCATGACGTGTAGACCGGACAGGTTGTCGGCAACCTGTCCGGTCTGGAAGCTAGGGGTTAATCTTGATCTGGTCCAGCAGCCACTTCCAGAAGCGCTGGAAGAGGGTCATGCGCTGCACCTGGCGGCGCTGCTCTTCCTTCAGGCGGCGGTTCTGGGCGCTGGGGCCGGTGGTGCGACCGTTGACCGACGGCGCGGGCAGGTCGGTGTACTTGACCGTCAGCGCCGGCTTGGTGTTCTTGCCGTAGACGTGGAATTTGTCGCTGCCGCAGCCAAGGACGGCGCACTTGCCGCCGCTTTGCTGCCAGCAGGCGCGGTGGTAGAGCGTGCCGCACTTGTCGCAGACGACAGGAACCAGCGCCGGGCCGTCGGTGTGGTTCTCCACCGCGTTGCCGCAAATGGGGCAGGAGAGGCTAAGTTGGTTGGCCTCGGAGATGTCGTGCTCCGTGATGCGGAGGAATGGGTTTTCGTGTTCTTCAAAGGGCGAGGGTCTGCGCTTTCTCACCACGACCCCGCCGCCCACTCCGGCCAGGCAAAGTCATAGCGATTGACCTTCGTCTTCTGCCGGTTCCAGCAGAAGAAGCCGCTGGTGCGGGCGCGCGGGTCGAGGACGTAGGCCACGTGCCAGATCTGGGTGAAGAAGTTCTGGTGAATGAACAGGTCCATGCCCGACAGGAAGATGCCGAAGCCGGGATGAGTGTGATACCAGCCGACCATGACCGCGCTCTCGTTGGGGTAGCGCTCCCAAAGTGTGTCGTTGAGATAGCGCCAGCTTTCGGGCGTATAGGTGACGCTGGCCCCGTGCATGACGGTGTGCTTGGCGATGATGCTGTCGATGACGTGGACGACGTAGCGGCCGTCGGGCTGTTTCTCCGGCTGGCGGCCGACCATGACCCCGGCCACCTCGCGGTCGAGGCTGCTCAGGGCGTGGGCCTGCATGGCCCGCAGCGGCGCTTCGTCGAGCAGGATGTCCACCGCCGCGCCGCCGGAGTAGGCCAGCGGCAGCCGTTCGCCGGCCACGCGCACGCGGGCCTGGCTGGGGATGATAGTCGGCGGCGCAATATCGGGCGGCGGGGCCGGTTGCGCTACCGGCGCGGGCGGAGGGGAGGGCGGCTGCTCCGGCGCGGGTGATTGTTCGACGGCAACGGCTGCCGGTTCAGGCTCGGCCGCGGGTTGGGTGGCGGGCGGCTCCGGTTCGCCCGGTTCCGGCTCGTCAGCGTTCGCCAGGGGCGCGGTTGGCTCGTCGGCCGGCGCGCTCTCAGCCGGTTGCGGCGCGGTCGGGGGCGCGGCGACCAGGACGATGGCCTCGCCCAGCCAGTCCTCGACCTCCGCCCCGGCCTGGCCGCCGTCGTCCAGCGGGCGCAGTTCGATGGCGACGTCGGCCTCTTCCTGCAACTGGAGCAGGGTGATGGCCTGGTAGGCGTCCCAGGCGTCCGCCTCCAGTTCGCCGGCGTAGGCGCGCAGTTCGGCCAACGTCAGGTCGGCCAGCGGCTTGGTCTGCCCGCCGACGGGTACGGCGTCGGCCGGGGCCAGGGTGACGGTTACGGTCGCCGACGGTCCTTCGCCGGGCAGGGTCAGGGTCAGTTGAGCGGCGTAGGTGGGGGTGGGTTGTTCGGTCATCTTGATTAGAGACCTGACAGGTGGCCGAAGTTGGCGACCAACGCCGGCCACCTGTCAGGTCGGGTCGATTATTGTTCGTTTAGGAGCGTCACCGCGATGGTGCAAACGCTGCTGTCGGTCAGGCGGACGTTGTTCAGGTCGACGGCGATCAGCCGCAACTCGTACTGCCCGGCGGGCAGGTCGGTCGTGTCCCACTCGGCCAACTGGCCCAGGCGCGTGTCGCCGCGGGGTTGCGTCACCAGCGTCCAGGTGTCAACGCCGGCGGGGCGCACGTCGATCTGGTAGCGGTGGGCGTCAGGGTATTGGGCCGTGCCGATGAGCGGGACCTGCGAGGCGACAGGAAAGCCGGCGCCGGTGATGGGCGTCAGGATGCGCAGACGCGGATCGGGGCAAGTCAGGGCGTTACTCTGCGCCAGAGCCGGTTGGGCCAGATTGAGGACGGTCGTCTCCAGCAGATCGACGCGCCGCAGAAGTTGCGCGCCGGCGACGATCAAAAAAAAAGACAGAAGCAACGCCGCGGCCGAGGCGGCCAGCCCCAATTCGCGGCCGGAAAAGCGCGGCCGGCTGCTGCGCGGTAGCACGACCTGGCTTGGCGCTTCGGCCGCCGGCTCCAGTTCGTAGGGGCGATCCCAGACGGCGGTGCGCACCGCCTGCCAGGGCACAACCGACTCCGGCTGGCGCTCGCGCAACTCGTAGAAGCCGTCGAACGGGCGTAATGCGCCATCGACCCAGCCGAAGAAGGCCGCTTCCTGGCGCACCGGGTCGACGACGAGGCCGGCGTGCCACGGCTGGGTGAAGGCCGCCGAGTGGACGACGACATCGTCGCTGGAGTAAAAGACGCCCAAATCGGGGTGGGTGTGGAACCAGCCGACGATGTCGAGTTGGGCGTAGTGGGCGGTGCGGTCGCGGTGGAGCTTGGCCCAGGAGTCGGCCGAGAAGGTGAAGTGCACCGGCCCGTGGTCGGAGCTGACCGCCGGCAGGGCAGCCTTCACCTCGACCACGACGCCGGTCTTGTAGCGGTAGGCGTGGCCCAGCAGCGCCCCGCCCAGTTCGCAGTCCAGCCGGCTACGGCTGTGGGCGTTGACCTGGAGCAGGGCCGTCTGGTGCATCAGGACGACCGGCTGGCTCTCGGCCGGGGTATTGCCGTGGCGCAGCCACTCGGCCGTCGGCGCGGGCAACTGCCGAAACGGCAGCCCGGCGATGGCCTCGCGGTGGCCGTTGCTCGGCTGGGCGCTGGCTTCGGGCGGCGCGGCACTGGCCGCCGCGTTGGCAGCGGTAGACGCCGCGGCCGGGCCGGCCGGTGGTGTGCCTTCCGGCGGCTTAGCCGAACTTGATGCCGAGGTCATCGGACTCCTCGTCGCGAATGACGATCAGGTCGGCCACCGACTGCCCCTTCAGTTCGCGGCGGTCGATGGGGAAGAGCGTCTTGCGCCCCATGGCCCAGGCCGCGGCCTTGGAGTTCATCGGGTCGCGTGGCTCGTAGTTCTTGTACTGCACCATTTCGCCCAGCGTCAGCAGCAGCTCGTCGAGCGTCTTGGCCGGCCACCAGGCGCCGATGCACACTGCGCCGGTGATGTGGATGTTGGGATGGAAGATGGGCGTCATCCACTTCAACTGCGGCTGCTTCAGCGGGTACTCGGCGTGCAGATAGATCGTCACGTCGTGTTGCTCGCGGAAGATCGGCTGGTTGGCGGTATTGATGCCCTCCACGCCGCGGCAGGTGTAGCGGATCAGATACTTCTCCGGCGGGTCGCCCTCGGTGCGGATGATATGGATGAGATCACTCCGATTCGCCAGGTCGCGCACGCGCTGGTAGTCGTTGCGCAACCGGGTTTCACGAATGTCGAAAGACATAGTTGCCTCGGTTTTGTGGCGATGTCAAGTGCCCTTCGCGGCGGCGGGCCGGAGTCGCTTACCGGCGTTCCGGCGCGCCACCGGAAGGGCGCATCATGACAGCTAGAGCGGCCGTGGGCCGCATGTTTTCGTTAGCCGGCGGTTACTTCCGGAAACAGGCTGAGGATGTCATCCTCCTTCACGCCCGCGTCCCGCAACGATTCCTCATCGCCGAGCCGCTTGCCGGACGACCGGTGGTCCAGCCGATAGGTGATCGGGTTGGCCCCCTGCGCCGTCGGCAGACCCATCTTGCTCACCAGAGCGGGGATCAGCCGGCGCATGGGGACGTCGTCGGGCAACTCGACCGGGGTCTTCTTGGACCCCGTGGGATCGTAAATGATTACCTTAGTGCTCGCCATCTGTTCAAAAGCCTCCAATTGGTTATTCGATAGACATTACGCAGAACAACCACAAGGGTTGCGGTCGAAACCCGGTTTCTTCCGAGAAACCGGGTTTCTAGCTCTTTCTGCTAGTGAAACTGCAAGAAGGTCGCTTTATCGCCCGTCAACTCGAAGTAGACGCGCTCGCTGCCGTTCCGCGCCCGGATGATACCGAGCGGCGGCACGTCGACCTGGGCGAGCGTCCGGTCGAGGAACTCCTCGTCACCGGCGATGCGATGTGTCAGGCGCATTTCGCGCTTGGCGCCACAGTTGGGGCAGACGGCCGCGTCCTCATAGAGGCGGGCCATCCGCTGAAAGACCGGCTCGATCTGGCCACAGGAGCCGCACTCCATCGCCACCACCAGTTCGCTGTCGAACTCCAGCACCGCCTCCGGCCCCAGCCGTTCGCGGGCGGTGGCCAGCAGGCCGGCCAGGGTCACGCCTTCGGCCGTGGCCTCCGGCAACTCGACGATTGGCTCCAGCCTGGAGTGGCTCATGCAGCCGGCCTTGACCGGGTACTCGGTCAGGTAGATGTCGTTGGTCAGGCCGTTGATCATCAGCGCCTTGCCCGGCAGCACTTCCATGTTGTGCAGCAGCTTCAGCGCCTCCTGCGTCTGGAAGGCGGCGACGATGGACGCGCTGGTCGGTGTCGTCGGCACCTTGCCTTGCAGAATGTTCTGCCGCGCCAGCAGGGGGCAGGAGTAGCGCAGGTTGATGATCTGGTAGTCGAGATCGGTCAGCGTACACTCGTAGCACGCCCCCTCGCCCGGCCGGAAGACGCGGACGATGCCCATCAGCTCCTGAATGGCTCCGTCCACCCACGGCCGGTTGACCGCCCAGGAGAAGCGGTTGATCGACAGCCGCGCTTCGCGGTTGTCGAGGCAGCCGACGATGGCGTCCACGTGACGAAAGACGCCCAGGCCCATCTCGAAGTTGATGTCGCCGTGCCACGTCTTGACCTTCACGTCGGGGTTGAGGGCCTTCACGCCGTCGGCGGCGGCGTCCACCTTGCGGCGGCCGCGGTCGTCGGCGCGGAAGAGCACCGAGCGGCTGAGATTGCTGTCTTCGATGGTGTCGAAGTCGGCGATCAGGATGTTGCCGATGCCCATCAGAGTCAGGTTCTTGATCACCTCGTTGCCCAGCGCGCCGGCACCGATGACCAGCACCGTCGCATCGCGCACCACTTCTTGTTGCCACCAGCTAATGTAACCGAAAGTGTGGTAGCGGTCGCTTTCGGGGTCGGTGATGACGATGGTTTCTATGTCCGTATCCGTCATGTATTCCCTCTGTGGCTCCCGGTGCGTCGCACTTTCTTGAGTGCGTCGCACCTTTCTGCGCCTTGAGGGACACGTGAGGTCGCGGGAAGGTGCAACGCACTCAAGTTAAGTCGCACGTGGCCGGAAGGTGCAACGCACTCAAGAAAGTGCATCGCACCGCGGCGGCCGGAAGGTGCAACGCACTCAAGAAAGTGCATCGCACCGAGACTAGGCCGGTTTCGTCAGCGTCGCCACAAAGTTCTGCGTGACGATCAGTTGTCCCTCCGGCGCATAGGCCACGCCGATGCCGACGTGGGTCCAAACCGGGTTCAGGATGTTGCCCCGGTGGTTGGCCAACCGGCGCGGCTGGTTCATGAACGCCGTTTGCACCTCGATAACGCCCCGCTCGCCGTGGCTGGCCGGGCCATAGACCACGCCGATGTTCTCGCCGCAGGCCAGATAACTGATCTGCGCCCGCTCTAGTCGTTGGGCGACGTTGATGCCTTCCGGCGTCACGTGGGCCACGTAGCGGCGCTGGAGCATGTCGGCGGCGTGCTGCCGGGCCACGGCGGCCAGGGCCGGATGCCAGCGCAGCGGCCCGCGTCCCAACCACTTGGGCAGGTGTTCGGCCCGCGCGGCGTTGACCAGGGCCAACAACTGCTGCTCCAGCGGCCCGACCACCGCCTCGCCGGCCGGCTCGAAGGCGGCCACGTCGTCGGCGGTAATCTGGATGCCGTGGCGGCGCTCGGCCGGCGGCGCGGCCGCGTCGGGAATGTCGGCCAGGCCAATGGTCAGCACCGGCGGAGCGGTGACGCGCCCATCGGTGGCGGCGATGTCCTCGGCCGTCAGGCGCAGCCGTTCCGGTTCGCTCATCAATCGTTTCCCGGAGGAGTGATCCGCAGATTTGGCAGATTAGGCAGATTCAAGAAGGAATTCTGAGGAATCTGCCTAATCTGCCAAATCTGCGGATCATTCTCTCTTTATGCCTTCAACGTCCGATAGAACGGCAGGTCGAAGTGCGTGCGGTCAGCGTTGAGGGTGATCGACTTGCGCTCCACTTCGCCGCCAAAGTCGCGCGGCCAGGTTACATCCACGTCGTAGGTCAGCCCAACCTCGGCCTGCACCGGCAACTCGCACAGGAACTCGCCGTCCTGGTTGGTCGTGCCGGCCACGGTGCGGCGGATGGCCCGCGAACTGACGCGCACTTGCAGCCCAAAGAGGCCCGCCCCGCCGGGATGCTCCTGGACGACAATGCGCAGCTTGGTCGTCGTCATCGGCGCGCGGCCGCGGCGGGTCTGGCGGCGGGCGGCGACGGTGTTGGCCGTGGCCGTGGCGCTGGGCATGACGACGTGGGCCGGCGGGCGCGGCGCGGGCGGCGGCGTGGCCGGGCGCGGCGGCTCCAGTTGCGCGGCGTCGATGCGCAGCGGCGGCTGGACAGCCGGTGCTGCCGGCGGGGCCAGGTCGGCGTCGCTGATGCTCAGCGGCGCGCTGGGCGATGGCGCGGGCGGGGTGGGGTGTTCCAGTTCGTCGGGATTCACCTGGACGCCGGGCGTGTATTCGGGATAGCGCACCGGCACGGGCGGCCGGTAGTAGGGCGGCAGGGGCGCGGCCGAGCCGTCGGGGCGCAGGCCGTCGAGGCCGGTCGGGCCGCCGGCGGCGTGGGCCAGCTTGCGGGCCAGCTTGTCGCGCTCCGTGGCGCTGCGCTGCACCTGCTGGCGAGCGAAGAAGGCGGCGCGCTTGAGCACCTGCCCGGCCGGGCTGTAGGGGTCGGGCGGCGTGGCCGGGTCCAGCCGGTCGAGCGGGAAGCCGCTGCGCCAGGCGTGGGCGGCCACGGCCAGGGCCAGCCACGAGGCTGTGGCCGGCCGGTCGGGCGGCGGCGCGCCGGCCGCGGCCCCGGCCAGGGCGATGACGTCGCCGTTGTCGGCCAGGCCGCTCTCGCGCAGCAGGTCATAGAGGGCGATGCGCCCGCCCGGCTCCGTCTCTGTCGTCTGGGTGAAGCTGTGGCGCGTCGGCTCGTCGAGCGTCTCGGCGGCCAGCAGCAGCGCCCGCGCGCGGCTCTCGGTCAGCGGTTCGCCGCGCGGGTTCAAGTCGGCGTTCAGCCAGTCCAGCAGCCGCGCGGCAAAGGCGGCCAACTGCGGCCGGCCGGGGAAGGCCTGGATGAGGCTGAGGGCGGCTTCTTGCATAGTGTTCTCCTCAGGACGACTCGCGTCATCCAACCGCCGACAACTGACCGCCGACCGCTGCCAAAAAGGCAAACTTGCGGCGGTCGGCGGTCGGCCGTCAGCGGTCGCAACTACATCGCCAGGCCGGTCTCCAGCTTGTGCAGCCCGTCCCAGACGCGCATCAGCTCTTCCATGTCGGAGACCGATTCGAGGTCGACTTCGATGGCCTTGCGCAACTCCGGCTTGTGGAGGTTGCGGTCGTGCTGGCGCAGCATCGGCTTGATCAGCAGGTTGTTGAAGTCGCGCTCGCTCTTGATGGCCTCCAGCCAGAAGAGGCGGCGCAGGCGCGGCAGCAGGTCGTCGTCGCTGAACAGGTCATCAATGATGCTGGCGAAGATGCGGTTGACCTTCACGGCGACGTTGTCCAGCAGGTCGGCGTAGCTGGTTTCCAGTTCGGCCGCCGGGGGCTGGGCCGCCGGCTGCTCGCCCAGGAAGCTGATGTCGATGTCGGGCATGGCGTCGCCGGCCGGCGCGGTGTCGAGGATGTTGATCTCGATCGGCTCTTCGGTCGCGGGCTGGGCCGCCGGCTGATTGTTATTATTGCTGCCGGCCGCGGCCACCTGCGGCATGGAGGCGGCGATCTCGCGGGCCACGCGCTCCGGGCCATAGAGGGCCACGTCGAGCAGCCGCTCGTTGGTCGGCAACGCCAGCTCCTGCTCGCCGGCGAAGAGCCGCGAGTGGACGGAGCGGTCGGCCTTCATCAGTTCGTACATCGTCGCTTGCTGGCAGGTGGAGCGGAAGCTGCGGCCGATGCGGCCGATGAGCGCCCGATACGCCTCCGGCAGGGCGACGGTGTTCTCCACCTCGCCGGGGACGACGTAGCTGTAGGTCTGGCCGTAGCTGGCGCGCTCCAGCCGGGAGAGGATCTCGTGCGCTTCCAGCGTGCGATCCAACTCGGTGGCCATGATGTCGGCCGCTTCGGGCATGAACTTCGACACGGCGTCCTGCATGACCAGTTCGACCTGGAACAGGATGCGCTTGATGGGCACTTCGATGCCGCTGGTGCCCCAGATCAGGTTGTCGTAGGTCACGTCGCGGCCGTCCCAATACTCGGTGCCGTAGTTCTCCAGCAGCGTTTCCACTTCGCGCTGCACGGCGTCCTGGACCATGCCCTTGATGCCGTTGAGCGTCGGCCGCAGCATCTGGCGGAAGCGCTCGTCGCTGTTGGTGCGGCTGCTCAACTCCAGCAGGGCGTTGTGGAAGGCGCGCGGCAGCTCCTTCTGCTGGCGGGCCAACACGTTCTCGTAGCGGCGCTCCTGCAACTGCTCCCAACTGGTGGCGAAGGGCGGCTGGACGCCGCGCGCGGCCAACTGCTTCTCATAGTAGAAGCGCAGGGCTTGCAGGGCGTTGCGGGTGCGGGTGGCCGCCTCGCGCAACTGGCTGCGGACGCGCTCGTGCTGGATAAAGTGGATGAGGCTCTCGCGCAGCAGCGGTACTTCGCTCAGCTTCAGCAGCGCCTCCTTGGTGTCCGGGTTCAGCGGGTCTTTGGTGTCCACGTTGCCCAACTGATCCTTGAACACCTTGGCGATGCGCTCCGTCTCGCTGGCGAACTCGTGCGGCGCGTGCTCCGGGTCTTGCAGGTAGAGGGCGGGCGGGGCCATGACCAGGAAGTAGGGCCGGTTGTGGCCGCGGCTGCCGTAGCGCTCCCAGTAGTTGGGGGCGATGTAGCGGGTGACATCCTTAACTTCCAGTTCCGCTTCCGGCAGGCCGGAGTTGAGCCGGTCGAACGCCTGGCGGACGTTGCCGCCGTTGACGACGAGGAAGATCTTCGACGCCGCTTCGTCCAGGTCGCCGCCGCTCAGGCCGAACAGGCGGTTCTCCTTGATCCAGTTGACGGCCGACAGCGACTTCATCTCGTCCACGCGCTGGCGGCCGGCGTCGGTGACGAGGACGATCATGGCGTCCTCGCGCTTCATCTCTTCCAGGGTGATGGCTTCGTGCAGGCGCATGCCCGCGCCCAGACCGGGCACGTCGACGATGCGCAGGTAGCCGTTCATCAGCAGATTGGGCACGCCCGTCCGAGGGTGAATGCGGAAGGTGGCCGACTTGATGAGGCGAATCTGGCGCTGCTGGCTGCCCTTGAAGCCGTCTTCGCGCAGGTGCTTGAGCGACTCTTCATTGTCCAGCACCAGGCTCATCGGCGGCGGCGTGCCGGCCTTGAACAGCTCTTTGTTGTTGTCGTAGGAGTCGATGCAGTCGAGCAGGATGTCGAGGTACTCATCGCGCTCCGTCTTGGCCTGCTCCTTGCGCGACTCTTCGAGGGCGACGATGTCCTTGCGGGCCTGGTCGCGCTCGCCGTCGTTGGTGATGTCGAAGTTGTCGATCTCGGCCAACTGGCACAGGCGGCGGACGCGCTCGGCGAACTCGTCGCGGCTCCAGTAGTTGAGGACGAGCGACTCGGCCTCGCCCTCGTCGGCCTGTTCGATGTAGGCGATGGTGCCGGTGACGGCCGTCACCGCGCCGGTCGGCAGCAGGTTGCGGCCGAGCAGGGCGTTGATGAGCGTACTCTTGCCCACGCCCGTGCCGCCAAAAAAGACCAGCGTGTAGGTACGCTGGGCCAGAATCTTTTGCGCCTCGTCGATGCTGAATTGAGCCTGGGGTACGGCGCGGATGAGATAGTCGCGGGTGCGGTCGATTGTCCCTTGCAACTCGACCCACTGTTCCACCTGGGCCGGGCTGATGAACGGGAGTTCGGCCAGCGAGGCCCGCAAAGTTTCGGTGTCGTTCTTAGTCATATCTGTTCCTTCACTTGCCGGGATTCTTGTTGGCCCACGTGAACGCGGGCGCGTCATAACCTCTGCCTGTTTTGCTTACCTAACATTACGCGCGGGTTGGAGCAGGGTTGCAGCGAGGCTTTTGTTCAAACTGCCCAAACGCACGCCACGTAAAATTGTCGTTTGATTTCGCCGCCGCGCTTGCTTTTGTTCGGGCGCTATGGTATCCTTTCTATGACGCAATGCGTCATTTGTAGAGGATACCTATGCCGAACAGACCTACAGTATACACCTTCAGGACCAAAACCGGCAGGCCGATTCGCGTTCGGCCGCTCGTGCCGGAAGATGCGCCCTACCTGGTTGACCTATTCGAGAACATGAGCGACAAGAGCCGCTATCAGCGCTTCTTGCAGACGCTCGACAGCATCGAGATGGAGCGCGTTTGGTCACAGGCCGAGCAGATCGCCGAAGGTACGGCCGTCAACAGCCACGGCCTGCTGGCCTTTTGTGACATGAGCGAGCGGCCGGACGTGCCCGTGGCCGCGGCGCGCTACGTGCACACTGACGCGGGCGAGGCCGAGATTGGCATCTCCGTCCGCGACGACATGCAGAACCTGGGCATTGGCAGCCAACTCCTGGGCCTGCTTCTCGATGAGGCGCGGCGGGAAGGGATTGGTCGCCTGGTGGCTCTCTATCAGAGTGAGAACGCGGCCATCCGGGCCATATTCAGGAAGCTCGATTGCCGCATGACCCGCCAGCCGGACGGCATCTACACCTACGTGGTGCTCCACGTGGCCGAGCCGCCGGACGTGATGGACGCGGCGGCCGACTTCTCACCGGAGACGCGCTTCATAGGGTAAGAGCAGCAGCGGCCGGCCGGCCAGCGCCCGCAGGTGCTCGCCCGACAGCAGGCGCGCCGCCTCTTCGGCCAGCCAGGTTGAGCCGTTAGGATAGACCGTGTAGTGGGCGCTACGCGGGTAAAAATCGAAGACCGAGACGGCGTGAATGTCGTCCACAGGCAAGGCGGCCAGTTCGGCCGCCTTTTTGATCGCCTCCAGAAAGTCGCCGTGGCTGTCCACCAGGCCGCGTTCGCGCGCCTGTCGCCCTGTCCAGACCCGCCCGCCGCCGACCGCGTCCACCGCCTCCGGGGTCAGCTTGCGCCCGCGGGCCACGACGGCCACAAAGTCGCGATACGTTTCTTCAATGCCGTGCTGGAAGATGGCCCGCTCCTCGGCCGTCATCGGCTCGCTGTCGCGATAGAGGCCGGCGTGCTCGCCCCGCGCCAGAGCGACGCGGTTGATCGCCAGTTGGTCGTAGAGGCCGGCCGGGCTGATCTTGGCCGTGATGACGCCGATGGAGCCGGTCGTCGTGCCGGCCTGGCTCATGATGTGGCTGGCCGGCGCGGCAACGTAGTAGCCGCCCGACGCGGCGACGTTGCCCATGTAGACGACGACCGGCTTGTGGGCCGCGAACAGTTCAAGCTGGCGGCCGATCAGTTCCGAGGCCAGCGCCGACCCGCCGCCCGAATCGACGTGGAGCACCAGCGCGGCCAGGTCGTCCATCTTCTCCAGCCGGCGCAGGATGCCGACGAAGGTTTGCTCGCCGGCCGCCGCCCCGCCGACAAACGGGATGGGCAGGTCAATGGGCGGCCGGCGCGATGGCCCCATGCTGATCAGCCCTTCTAGGGACAGGACGCCGACGAAGCGGCGCGTGTGGCGGCGCGGCTTCTCGCGTAGCAGGTTCCACGCACGGCCCCACGGTTTGAGGGTGGCGCGGGGTGGGTCTTGCGGAGCAGGGGGGCTGGGGGGCAGGGGCGCAGGGGAGAGGGCCGGCGGTGGGACCGTGGCCTGGTCCTTATCTCGCGCCTGTCCTAATAACTCAGCCAACTGGTCGTCATAGGCCACACTGTCGATCAATCCGGCGGCGCGCGCCTCCTCGGCCGACAGCGGCGCGCGGTCGATCAGTTCGCGCAATGTGGCCTGGGGCAGCCCGCGCCCGGCGGCCATGTCGGCCGTCAGCATGTCGTACTGGTCATCGAGCAGCCAGTCGAGTTGGGCGCGGTACTCCGGGGTGATGTCGGCCTGGCTGAAGCGGTCGAAGGCCGTCTTGTAGGGCGAGATCTGCACCACGTCGGCCTGCACGCCGACGCGGGCCAGGGCGTCCTTCAGGAACGTCACCTCGGTGTAGAGGCCCAGCACGTCGAACTGCGCCCCCGGCGGGGCGATGATGCGCGCGGCGGCCGTGGCGGCGTAGTAGTGGGCCAGGTCGAGGTAGGGGGTGTAGACCACGGCATCCTTGCCCGCCGCCCGCAGCCGGGCCACGGCGGCGCGGAAGTTCTGCAGCGTGGCCAGCCCGGCGCTGAAGCCGCGGAAGACGAACACCACGCCGCGGACGTTGTCGGCATCGGCGACCATGCGCAGTTGGGTATTCAGTTGTTGCAGGCTGAACGGGTCGGGCGGCAGCGGCAGACGGCGCTCGATGAAGCCGCGCGGCGGCCCCGGCCGCTCCGGCAGCGGCCCGCCGATGGGCAGGACAACGTAATCGACGTGGGCGCGCTGCAAGCGGCGCACCATGTTGCGCCAGTCGGCGCCGATAGTTGACAGGCTATCGGAGAAGGATTGCCGCGCCCGGCGCAGGTCGCGCCGCAGAGCCTTGGCAAAGCCTGACGATCTCCCGGCCGGTGTGGGGTCGACGATGAAAGCAGCTCGGTTGTGCACGGACTTCACGACTTTCCCGCCGCAGGGATGAGGTTCGACCGCGACGGGAGACGGCCGACCGTCAAGAGTGTAGTCTGTAGGGCGCGGTTCGGTCAAATATCGGGGCTGGCGTTGGCGCGGCGCGGGCGGGCGCGCTACCATTCGCCTCCACCCTTCTCGCGCGGAGTAGACCCGATGGCCCAACAAGATGGCCCTGTTCTCGTTTTTGCCAACGGCGTGCTGGCCGATAGCGGCTGGGTTGGCCCTTATCTGGCGCGGGCCGCGGCTGTCATTGCCGCCGACGGCGGGTTGCGCCATCTGTTGCCCTTCGGCCGGCGGACGGACGTGCTCATCGGCGACCTGGATTCGCTGCCGCCCGGTGTCGTTGCCGAGGAGGCGGCCGGCCGGGTCATCCGTTATCCAGGCGACAAGAACGAGACCGACCTGGAGCTGGCGCTGCTCTACGCTGTGGCGCAGTACCCCGGCCACGAGGTGCTCATCCTCGGCGGCTTCGGCGGCCGGCTCGACCACATGCTGGCCAATATTCTCGTCCTGGCCCACCCGCGCCTGCTGGGGCAGCTCATCCGCTTCGTGGACGACCGCGAGTCGGCCTGGCTACTGACGGCCGACACGCCGGACGAAACGACCATCCCCGGCGCGCCGGGCGACATCGTCTCGCTGTTGCCGCTGGGCGGCCCGGCCCACGTGCTGGCCACGACCGGCCTGCGCTGGCCGCTCCAGGACGAAACCCTCGCCTTCGGCCCCGCCCGTGGCGTCAGTAACGAGATGACCGACGCTGTGGCGACGGTGCGGTTGGGGGCGGGGGTGGTTCTGTGTGTGCAGGTGAGGCAGTTGTCAGTTATCAGTTGATAGTTGTCAGTTGCCGCCGGCAACTGACAACTATCAACTGACAACTTCTTCCGGTATACTCTCCCCCGGCGGTCGCAGCTCCCGCCTAAACAAAACAAGGAGATCGAGAGATGAGTAACATGGATTCGCCGGCCGCTGCCCCGCGCGCAGCGGCCGTGGCATTTAGTCGCGTGGCGGTCATCGTCACCGCCGCCTACATGGGCGCGCAGATGTTGGCCGACATCGCCAGCCTGAAGATCGGCGTCGTGTTCGGGCTGGCGGTGGACATGGGCACGTTCATCTACCCCATCACCTTCACGTTGCGCGACGTGGTCCACAAGGTGCTGGGCAAGCGCAACGCGCAGACGTTGATCGTCACCGCCGCGGCGGTCAACCTGTTCATGGCCGGCTATCTGGCCTGGTCGGCGCGCGTGACCAGCGACCCGTCGTGGGGGTTGGGCGCGGAGTTCAGCGCCATTCTCGGCCCGGTGTGGCGCATTGTGGTGGCGTCGATCACTGCCGAACTGGTCAGCGAGTTGATCGACACCGAAATCTATCACTGGTTCGTCACGCGCATCACGACGCGCTATCAGTGGGCGCGGGTGCTGGCCAGCAACGCCGTCAGCATCCCTATCGACACGCTGCTGTTCACCGTCATCGCCTTCGGGCCGCTGCCGGGGCTGGCCAACGACCCGCTGAGCCTGCCGTGGGCAACGGTGGGGCAGATATTCCTGTTCAACCTGGCGGTGAAGTTCGCCGTGACGCTGGTCAGCCTGCCGCTCATCTACGCCACGCCCGACCGCGACTGGTCGAGCGACCCGAAGGGGGAACCACAGTACGCAGATTTCACAGAAGGGCACCCCCCCAGTGTCCGAGCATTGCCCGCAGCCGGCGGCCACGTCGATGCCGCGGCGCTGGCGGACGGTGCTGGGCAGGCCGTAGCCGGCCAGGACGGCCTGGAAGGCGCGGGCTGCCGGGCCGGCCGCCGGCTGGCCGTCGTAGCCCAGGGTCGGATTGAGGGGGATGAGGTTGACGTGGGCGTCCATGCCGGCCAGCAGGCGGCCAAGGGCGTCGGCGTCTTCGACGCTGTCGTTCTGGCCGTCGATCAGCGTCCACTCGAAGAAGATGCGCCGGCGCAGGGTCGTGGTGTAGTCGCGGCAGGCGGCCATCAGTTCGGCCAGCGGCCAGCGGCGGGCGGGGGGGACGAGCCGGGCGCGTTCCTCGTCCGTTGCCCCGTGGAGGCTGACGGCCAGGCGCATCGGCCGCCGCTCGGCCGTCAGCCGCCGGATGCCGGGCACGACGCCGACGGTGCTGAGAGTGATGAAGCGCGGGGCAATGGCCAGGCCGCGGTGGTCCATGAGCGTCTCCAGCGCGGCCATCGTCGCGTCGTAGTTGTGCAGCGGCTCGCCCATGCCCATCAGGACGATATTGCGCAGCGCCTCGCCCCGTTCGCGCAGGACGCGAGCGACGTGGACGGCCTGGGCGACGATCTCGCCCGGCGACAGGTGGCGGCGGAAGCCCATCTGCCCGGTGGCGCAGAAGACGCAGCCCATGGCGCAGCCGACCTGGGTGCTGACGCAGGCCGTAGCCCGGCCACGAAAATACATCAGCACTGTCTCGATGGCCGCGCCATCGGCCAGGCCGAGCAGGTACTTGCGGGTGTGGCCGTCGCTGCTGTCGATGTTGCTTCGCGTAGTCAGATGGCCAATGGTTGACTGGACATCCAGTAGCGCGTGCAGCTCCGGCCGCAGCCCGGCGATGTCGGCTGGCGTCGTCGCCAGGTCGCGGTAGAGGCCCGACCAGACCAGCCCGGCGTAGTAGTCGGCAAAGCCCCACGCCGCCAACAGTTCGGCCAGTTGAGCGCGGCTTAAATCGTAGAGGTTGATCTGGTCTTGCGCGATGGCGATGGACATTGGGAACATTGTAGCCGGACAGGCGGAGCTATTCAACCTGCCCGCTGGATTCCCTCGCCCCTTGGGAGAGGGCGCTGGTTCCCTCGCCCCTTGGGAGGGGGGAAGGTCTTCCGGGGAGGGGAACAGGAGCCCTCCCCAACCCTCTCCCGGAGGGCAGGGCCACCCTCCCCACCTCTCCCGGAGGGGGCCCCCCTCTCCCCTGCCTCCCTACGTCAATACTGCTACAATTCCCCCCATGCTCAAGCTCATCAGTTGGAACGTCAACGGCCTGCGCGCCGTGCATCGCAAGGGCATCTTTCTGCCGTGGCTGGCCGAGGAACAGCCCGACATCCTGGCCCTGCAGGAGACGAAGTGCCACCCCGACCAGTTGCCCGACGAGTTGCGCAACCCGCCCGGCTACCACACCTATTGGGCGGCGGCCGAGCGTGGCGGCTACAGCGGCGTGGCTCTCTACAGCCGGCGCGAGCCGCTGTCGGTGCAGGTCGGGCTGGGCTATGATGACTACGACCGCGAGGGGCGCACGCTGGTGGCCGACTACGGCGACTTCGTATTCATCAACGCCTACTTCCCCAACGGCAGCCGCGACCACAGCCGCGTGCCGTTCAAGATGCGCTACAAGGCCGACTTCCTGACCCTCTGCAACCGGCTGCGCGAGGCGGGGCGCAGCGTCGTCTTCTGTGGCGACGTCAACACGTCCCACCAGGACATCGACCTGGCCCGGCCGCGCCAGAACCGCAACACGACTGGCTTCCTGCCCCAAGAGCGGGCCTGGATCGACGAGGTCGTGACCCAGGGCTACGTCGACACCTACCGCGGGCGCTACCCGGAGCAGACCGGGGCCTACACCTGGTGGGCGCAAGTGACCTTCTCGCGCGAGAAGAACGTCGGCTGGCGGCTGGACTACTTCTTCGTCTCGCCCGACCTCTGGCCGCGGGTGCTCGACGCCACCATTCACCCCGACGTGACCGGCTCCGACCACTGCCCGGTGGGGCTGCTGCTGGACGCCGATGGCGATTGAGGCGCGCCCGGCCGCCCGTCGCGGGCGGAAGTGGCGGCCGTCGCGGCCATCCTCATCCTGGCCGCCGTCGTGCGCCTGGCCCGACCCGATCTGACCGAGTTCAAGGCCGACGAGGGACGGCTGCTGACGCTGGCCTTGCAAGCAGCGGCCGGCGACGTGCCGCCGCACGGCATCGCCAGTTCGGTCGGCTTCCCCAACGCGCCGCTGAGCGTCTGGCTCTACGCCTTACCGCTGCTGTTCTGGCAACACCCCTTCGCGCCGACGCTCTTCACCGGGCTGCTGAGCACGCTGGCCGTGGCCGGCGTCTACTGGCTGGCGCGGCGCACCTGGGGCGTGCCGGCGGCGCTGGCGGCGGCGCTGCTGCTGGCTGCCGGGCCGTGGGCGATCATCTTCTCGCGCAAGATTTGGGCGCAAAACCTGCTGCCGCTGTTCGCCGTCGGCTGGGGCATCGGCGCGGCGCTGGCCTTTGTCGAGGGGCGGCGGCCGATGGTCGTCCTGCACCTCGTCTGCCTGGCGCTGGCGGTGCAACTGCACCCGGCGGCGGCCGGACTGGCCCCGGCCACGCTGCTCTTTCTGCTCGTCTTCCGGCGGCGCGTCGGCTGGGGGTGGGTGGTGCTCGGCGGCTTGCTGGCGGCGCTGACGTTCGCGCCCTACCTGTGGCATCTGTGGGGACTGTGGCGGGGCGGGGGGCTGCCCTTCTCCACCGGCCAGGCGGCGGCCGAAGTCTCGCTCGACTCGCTGCGGCTGGCGCTGACCATCGCTGCCGGCTTTGGCATCGAGCCGCTGGCCGGAGAGGGGTTCGCGCTGCCGCCCGGCGCGGCCGTGGCCCGCTGGCTGTGGCTGGGGCTGGTGCTGGCCGGCGTGGTCTTCGCCGCCGTTCGCGCCGCGCGGCGCTGGCAGCGGCCAGACTCACAGGTCGGGCTGATCGTCCTGGCCTGGCTGCTGGCTCCGGCGCTGCTGTTCGTCTGGCACCGCACGCCGGTCTACGTCCACTACTTCATCGCCGGGCTGCCGGCGGCGTGCATCCTGGGCGGGGTTGTCTTCGCCGCGGCTATCCGGCGCTGGCCGGTCTGGGGGCGGCGCACGGCCTGGGCGGCGCTGCTGCTGACGGCCGGGCTGCAACTGTTCGGCTGGGGGGCGCTCATGCGCGCCGCCGTCGCTGCGCCGGGCGAGACGGGCTTCGGCCTGCCACTGCGGACGAAGCTGGCCGCGGCCGACGCCGCCCGCCGCTTGATGACCGACACCGGTGCGACCGAAGTGCTATTGGCCGGCGACGGGGCCGACCCGGAGCGCGACGACTTCCCGGCCGAGTTTCGACCGCTGCTGCACGACGTGCCGGTACGTTATGTTGACTTAAATGCGGAAGCGCTCTTCCCGGCTGCGGCAGTGGTTGTCCTGCTAGGCCCGGTGTCGGCCGACGGCCCGACGACGGCCCGCGACATCTACACTGTCGCGCCGGGAGAAGTGGAGAGCGTCAACGCTGCGGATGGGGTCGTCTACACCCTCCACGCCCTGCCGCCCGCCGCCGCGCCGCCGCCCGATGTGGCTCTAACCTCCCCGGCACTGCTGGCCAACTTCGTCCAGATCGTCGGCCATGACGCGCTGCGCTTCGGCCCGGAGGGCGCAGTGTGGGACTTGTTCTGGCGCACGGCCGACAATCCCGACCCGGCCGACTTCCACATCTTCAACCATCTGCTGGACGCCGGCGAGGAGCGGGTGGCCCAGGCTGACGCGGCGGCCTTCGCCGGCCATCAGTGGCGCGCGGGGGACGTGGTCATTAGCCGTTTTGTGCTGCCCATCGGCCCTGACGTCGCGCCGCCGCTGACGATGCGCGCCGGGATGTATCGCTTCCCGTCGCTGGAGAGCGTGCCGGTGCTGGACGCGGCGGCCAACCCGGCGGGGGAGGCGGTGGAGTTTCGTTTGGGGGAGTAGTGTCCAGCCGCGCCGGCGGGTTGGCAACCCGCGCTACAGGGTGACGTCTGGCCGCGGCCAGATGGTCGGCCCGTGGGCGGCGGCATAGTCGTGGCGCAGTCGTTCGGCCAACCGGCCCAGCGGCTCGCCCGTTTCCGGGTGGGGCAGGTCGGGCAGCAGGTCGGCCACGGGTTGCAGGCAGTGGGGGAAGCGCAACAGGTCCGGCTCCGGCACGTGGCGGGGGCGGCCGTCGGCGGGGGTGTAGTCGAAGATGGCGTCGTCGTAGAGGGCGATGTCGAGGTCGATGGTGCGCGGCGCGTTCCTGTCGGCGGTGCGCTCGCGCCGCAGTTGGCGCTCGATGTCGCTCAGCAGGCCGTCCTTCAGTTCAGCCGCCGTCTGCGGCGTCAGCAGCAGGACGGCGGCGTTGAAGAAGCGCGGCGAACGCTCGGCCCCCACCGGCGCGGTCTCATAGACGGGCGAAACGGCGGCCACCGTGGCCGAGGCCGCCAACAGGCGCACGGCGGCGGGCAGATTGCGCTCCTTGTCGACGTTGGAGCCGAGCAGGACGACGACGCGGTGCATGGCCGGGTGGGGCGACTAGAGGCCGAAGTCGGCCCGCCGCCGGTCGATTTCGATGCCGACCGATTTGGCGAAGCGCAGCGCGCCCGGCTTCTCGACGCGCACGCGCACGCGGCTGACCGGGTATTCGCTCAGGATGAGCCGGGCGATCTCCGTCACCAGCCGCTCGACCAGCAGATGCTCCGACGCTTCGACGTACTCCACGACGCGCTTGCTGATGATCTTATAGTTGGCGGCGTCGGCGATATTGTCCGTCTCGGCCGCGTGGCGGATGTCGGTATAGAGGACCATGTTGAGCAGGATGTCCTGCTTCTTCGTCCGCTCGTCCGGGTTGATGCCGATGATGCCGCGCAGCAGCAAATCCTTGATAATGATCTTGTCCATTTGTGTGCCTCTGAAGAGTAGTAACCACAGATTACACAGATTACACAGATTTAGTCTCAAGCCAAATCTGTGTAATCTGTGGTTTCCTTCCGGTTTTATTGGGGCGGTTTGCCGCGCGCAGTGCCTTCCAGGTCGAGGACGTTGGCGAACTCTTGCAGCGTCGTGTCGTTGCGGATGCGCAGCCGCCCCCACTCGAAGCGCTCGTTGAAGCCGTGCCAGGTGTCGTTGGCCGTCGTCGCCGCGCCCCAGTACTCGAGCTCGCGCAACATCTGGATCGTCACCTCGTTGTAGTCGCCGCCGGGATAGCAGAAGTAGCGCGGCGTGTAGCCGATGTGGGCGGCGATGGTCTGTTGCGAGCCGAGCATCTCCCAGATGAGGCCGTCGCGATCCTTGTCGCGCAGGTCGGGGTGGGTGCGCGAGTGGGACTCGATGCGATGGCCGGCGCGGCTCATCTCCTCCAGCATCGGCCAGGTCATGTACCCCTCGCGCTCGAAGTCCACGAAGTCGGTGACGACGAAGAAGGTCGCCTTGTAGCCGTACTCCTGGAGCAAAGGGAAGGCGGCGGTGTAGTTGTCGAGGTAGCCGTCATCGAACGTCAGCAGCACCGGCTTCTCCGGCAACTCGATGTGGCCGACGATAGCCAGCGACAGGTCGTAGTAGTCGATGCCGGTGTAGCCGTTGTCGCGCAGCCAGGCCAGTTGTTGGCGGAAGTTATCCGGCGTCACGGAGAGATCGACGCGATAGACGTCGGCGTCGGCCGGCGGCTGGCTGATGTAGTGGTACATCAGGATGGGCACTTTCAGCGTCCAGCTATAGACGCCGACGGGCGTGGGCAGGGGCGCGGCCGCGAGTGGCGGCTCGGCCGTGGCCGCGCCGGCGATCTCCGGCGTGGGCGGCGCGGCGGCGGCCGTCTGCGTGGCCTGGGTGATCAGCGCCGGGTCGGTAATCGCCGCGGCCGTGGCCGCCGGGGTGGGCGATGACGGCGGCAGCAGCGTCGGCGCAGGCGTAGGCAGCGAGGGGGCGGTGGCCATCGCGCCGCCGGGCTGATTGCCTACTGGAGGAATGGCTGCCGGCTCGACGGCCCCCGACCCGCCGCAGCCGACTACCACGGCCGCCAAAGCCGCCAGGACGGTCAGGACCAGGAACAGAGAGACAACGCCCGCGGCGCGGCCAGAGAGAAACGTATCGCGTGAATCCATAGTCTGTCAGCATAGCCAAGGGGCCGCGGCGCGTCAAGACGGCCTAATGACCGAAACACGCGGCGCTTCCCTCCGCCACGGGCAACAAGGGTTCGTCTTGCCGCGGCGCATTTGCTATACTGCCGCCATTCGCGGGCGGTGGCGTCCGGAGAGATGAGTGTGCTGCAAGTAGAATGAGTAAACGACCCCTTGAGCCGAGCGCGGACGAATCGGCACTGATCGAGCAAGCCAAGATCGACCAGCACGCTTTCGGCCAACTCTACGAGCGCTACGCGCAGCGGATTTACCAATACATCTACTATCGCACCGGCAGCGAGGCCGACGCCGAAGACCTGGCGGCCAAGACGTTCATGCGCGCCTGGCAGCACATGGCTACCTACGACGACCGCGGCGTGCCCTTTTCGGCCTGGCTCTACCGTATCGCCCACAACCTGGTCGCCAACTGGCACCGCGACCGCAGCCGGCGCAAGATCATCTCGCTGGAAGACCTGAGTCGCTGGCACGTCAGCGAGGATGGGCCGGAGGCGTCGGCGCTGCTGGCCGAAGACCGGGCGGCGCTGCTGCGGGCGGTGCGCCGCTTGCCGGCCGACCGTCAGGAACTGCTGACACTGAAGTTCGTCGAGCACCTGTCGAACGCCGAGATTGGCGGGGTGATGGGGCGCAGTGAGGGCGCGGTCAAGTCGCTCTATCACCGCACGCTGATGGCCCTGCGCGACGACCTGCAACCGGAGCCGCCCGCGCCGCCTACGCCGCGCGAATCGCCGCTGCGCCGGCTGCTGGGCCGCTTTGGCGAAGGGCACGCGGAGAACGACTAAGCTCCGTAACGCGATTCGGGAGAATCGCGGTTCTGAGAGCGCAATTTGGGAGAATCGCGTTACGCGCCGGCAGAAAAGAACTTTGCGCCGGAGACAATTGTGATATTATTCCCAATTGCGGGCGGCGCGCCCGGATGGTAGAGAGTTAAGTAGAGAGGGACTCTTGAGAAACCGTTCGTGGATCAACTGGGCAATTATCTTCGCCATCCTTCTCGGCAGTGGTGTGCTGACGATCCTGCTGCCGGCTCTGTTGGGCGGCGGCGCGGCCGAACCGCTGCCGCGCACGCCAAGCACGGTGACAATTGTGCCGCCGATCGCCATCGCCGGCCGCGACTCCTTCACCCTCGCCAGTTGGCAGGTCATGCTGGCCCTGGCCTTCCTCGTCCCCGCCCTGGTCATCGGCGCGGGCCTGACGCTGGGCCTGGTTAGCATCCTCGCCTCGCGGTTCATCAACCGCACCAAGAGCACACCCGACTTTCAGCAGTCGGCCGCTGCGGTGGAAAAGCGTCGCGCCGAGCGCGTCGCCAGGATGCGCGAGACGCGACCGACCAGCAAAGCCCCCGAATCCACCTGGAAGCGCTGGGCGGTCATCACCACGGCGCTGTCGATCCTCATGTTCGTCGGCTTCGGCGCGCTGCTGATCGCCGGTTTCTTTTTCCCCAGTAATCAGATCGTCCGCCAGGACAACATCGTCAATATCACCAGCTTATTTGCCCTGGGTGCGCTGCTGGTGGCGCTGGTCGTCATGGCCCTGACCTTGCGCGGCGACCGGCTGACCGCGCCGGATCGCTCAGGCGCGATGCCCATCCCGTGGGACTTCGTCGCTGTCGTTCTCACTGGCCTGTTGGTTGTTGGTTTGGGCATCGCCGTTATTGCTATCGTCAACGCCCCGTAGTAAAATTTCGCTGTGATGCGCGATCGGGGAGCGATCGCGCCTTGCGTTTTGTCCAGTGGCCGGCTTGTCCGGCCCATTGCGCGTCGTGCGCCGGAGTGGTTGCTCGTCCATGGCGGCGAGCTTTGGCAAATGGGGAGCCGTGATAGGTTCACTATCCGGCCGAATTGAATCGGTAGGCAAGAGTCTGGATCTATCAAGTTTAGGAAAGTGAGAATGAGACGCTTCAGACATTTTATCATCGTCGCCGTGCTCGTGGCGCTCTCGACCGTGGGGCTGCGGGCGTTGTTCAGCGTGATCCTGGCCCTGCCCAGGGCGTCGAGCGCGGAAGCGATTCCCATCGACGCGCTGTTCAACGGCCATTACTGGATGATCGCCTTTCTGTTTTCGCTGATCATGGTGATGATGCTGTACGCGCTGTTCGTCTTTCGCCGCCCGGCCGACGATGACAGCGATGGCCCTTACATCCACGGCAACACGGTGCTGGAGATCGGCTGGACCATCGTCCCGACGGTCGTCGTTCTGGGCTTCGGCGTTTGGGGAGCCATCACGCTCAACGACATCACCTCACCCAAGCCCAACGAGATGACGGTCAACGTCACCGGCCAGCAGTGGGTGTGGAGCTTTGCCTACCCGGAGCAGGGGGATTTCGCCTCCAGCGAGTTGGTGCTGCCGGTCGACCGCACGATCGTCCTGAAGATGACCGCCGAAGACGTCATCCACTCCTTCTGGGTGCCCGAGTTCCGCGTCAAGCAGGACCTGGTGCCGGGTAGGGAGACGACGCTGCGGATTACACCGACCGAGGCGGGCGAGTTCGCGTTGCGTTGCGCCGAGATCTGCGGCCTGAACCATACCCAGATGGTGGCCACGGTGCGCGTGCTCGACGCGGCCGGCTTCCAGGCCTGGGTGGACGCGGAGAACGCCGCGCCGGCCTTCGCCGACATGACGCCGGAAGACCGCGGCGCGTTCTGGCACAGCGCCGAGGGTCTCGGCTGCGTCGCCTGCCACAGCCTCGACGGTGCGCCGGGCGTCGGCCCGACGTGGCAGGGTCTCTACGGCCGGCAGGAAGAACTGGAAGACGGCGGCACGGTCACGGTGGACGACCCGTACATCACCACCTCGATCATTGATCCCAACGCGCAGATCACCGCCGGCTACCTACCGAACCTGATGCCGCAGAACTACGCCGACCAGATCGCCGCGCTCGAACAGGAAATCCAGGCCGCCGAAGGCGTCGACATCGACATCATCGCCGATCTGATCGCCTTCATCAAGACGTTGGAGTAAGGGCCTCGTTTCAGCAGGGAGCAGAGAGTATGTTTAAAACCCTACGCATCATTCTGACGTCCGCGCTGGTGCGCGGCATCCTGGGTCAGCTGATCGGCACGGCCCTGGGCTATGGCTTCATCGCCGGCCTGCGGGCGCTGCGCGGCGCGGAGACGCCCTGGATCTATGAGCCGGCGCTGGCCTTTGGGGCCATCATCGGCGTCATCGGGTTCCTGATCGCTTCGGGCGTGCTGACCGACTGGTTGAAGTGGATCGTCGGCCGCCGCACCCCGCTGCGCCACGGCGCGCCGGAGGGCAAGCCGGAGTGGTCGCGCTACTTCAACGTCGACTACAACCACAAGGTCATCGGCATCCAGTACGGCGTCTCCAGCCTGCTGATCCTGCTCATCGGTGGCATTTTCGCCATCATCTTCCGCATCGAACTGGCCCAGACAGGTATGCAGTGGTTGAACAATAACCAGTTCAACACCCTGTTCAGCGCCCACGGCATCATCATGATCGCTGCCATCCTGGGCGGTGTCGGCGCGATGATCAACTACCTGGCCCCGCTGATGATCGGCGCGTCGGACATGGCCTTCCCGCGGCTGAACGCCTTCAGCTTCTGGGTCTCCGTGCCCGCGGCGCTGCTCATCCTGTCCGGCCTGGCCGTCGGTGGCTGGGACACCGGTTGGGTGGGCTACGCCACGCTCAGCTTGCGCGCCCCGGTGGGCATGGTGCTCTTCCTGCTCGGCTTCTGGGTGGTCGGCTTTAGTTCCATCGCCGGCTCGGCCAACCTGCTGGTGACCGTGGCCACGATGCGGGCCAAGGGCATGTCGCTGTTCCGCATGCCCATCTTCGTCTGGGCGGCCGTGGCGACCTCGATCATCCAGTTGACGGCGACGCAGACCGTCGGCGTGGCCCTGACGATGAGCGTGGCCGAGCGCGTGATGGGGCTGAACTTCTTCGACCCATCGGGCGGCGGCAACCCCATCCTCTACCAGCACCTCTTCTGGTTCTACTCCCACCCGGTGGTCTACGTCTTCGTGCTGCCCGGCCTGGGCGTCATCAGCGAACTGCTGCCGGTGTTCGCCCGCAAGCCGCTGTTCGGCTATCGCTGGGTGGCGCTGTCGAGCCTGGGCATCGCCCTGGTCGGCTTTCTGGTCTGGGCGCACCACATGTTCACCTCGGGCATGGCCGACGCGCTGCGCGTGCCGTTCATGTTCTCGACGATGCTGGTGGCCGTGCCCACCGGCGTGAAGTTCTTTAGCTGGATCGCCACCATCTGGGAAGGCAAGCTGCCCAAGAACCCGCCGACGCCGCTGCTCTTCGTGCTGGGGGCCATCTCGGTCTTCCTCATCGGCGGCGTCACCGGGCCGATCCTGGGCACGATTCCCACCGACCTGCACCTGCACGATAGCTACTGGGTCGTCGGCCACTTCCATGCCACGATGTTCGGCGGCTTCATCTTCCCGTTCTTCGGCGCGCTCTACTACTGGTATCCGAAGATGACGGGGCGGATGTACAACGAACGGCTGGGCAAGCTGCACTTCTGGCTGATGTTGCCCGCCTTCTGGGTGATGAGCATCGGCCAGATGAGCGTCGGCCTGCTGGGCATGCGCCGCCGCATCGCCGACTACGACCCGGCGCTGGGCATCGAGGGCACGCAGGTGCTCATCACCCTGGCCGCGCTGGTCATCGGCTGGTCGGTGCTGATCATGCTCTACAACCTGGTCTTCAGCCAGCGCAGGCAGCCGGTGGCCGACCCCAACCCGTGGCGCTCGCGCGGGCCGGAGTGGCAGATCATCAGCCCGCCGCCGGAGTTCAACTACAACGTGCCATTCGAGGTCGTTGGCGACCCATATGAGTACGGTCTGGCCGACACGACTTACATTCGTGACGTGGCGCGGGCCAGCGTGCCTTCGGGCGACTAGCGAGTCGAGGGAGCAAACGATGGAACTTGAGAACAAAAAAGCGGCTGCCTATCGCCTGGGGCTGATCACGCTGATCATCCTGGCCGTGATGACCGTGGCCGAGTACTTTGTGAGCATCTACACCGGGTCGCTCATCCTGCTGATGATCATCGCTCTGCTCAAGGCGGCGATCATCGTCAATAACTTCATGCACATCACGCGCCTGTGGCGGGAGGAGAGTCACTAATGAGCGTCGTCAATCCCGTTCCCGCAGGCAACCCGGCCCATGCGCCGTCCCTGGCCGCCGCCCCCGGCGCGCCACACGAAGCCCACGTCGAGCACGGGCTGCCGCATGCCCAGCAAGTGCGGGCCAACCGGCTGGGCCTGTGGCTGTTCTGCTTCTCGGAGTTGTTCCTGTTTGGCGCGCTGTTCACGTCGCGCTTCGTCCTGTGGGGCAACACGCGGCCGGAGTTGAGCCAGGTCATCGGCCTGATCGCTACGGCGGTGCTGCTGCTCAGCAGCTACTTCATGTACCGCGCCGAGATGGGCGCGGCCCACGGCGACCGTAAGACGTTCCTGCGCGGCGCGCTGCTGGCCGCGGCCTTGGGCACGCTGTTCTTCATCATGGTCGTCGTGCTGGAGTGGAACGTCTTTGGCCTGGAGGCGAACCTCTTTGGCATTGAGATATTCGGTCATCTCTCGACAGCCGACGGCGTCTATGGCGGCGTGTTCTACGCCATGACCGGCATGCACGCCCTGCACGTGCTCAGCGGCGTCGTCTTCATCCTCATCATCTGGTGGAACGGCCGGCGCGGTCGCTTCACGCCGGAGGATCATTGGGGGGTGGAGGCCACGGCCATCTACTGGCACTTCGTTGACGTGGTGTGGGTCTTCTTCTACCCCGCTCTCTATCTGATGGGTACGGTCGCCGGTTAGACGCGAATTAATGGGGCCACGGCCGCGGCTGAACGTTGCCTGAGCCGTGGCCCCACGCCATCCCCTTTCTCTCCGCAACCGGATACAATCCGCGGTATGGATCCTGTCGCCCGCGCGGCCCTCTCGTCGTGGAGTTGGCGCCCCGAAGTCATTATCCCTCTGATCATCCTGGGCATCCTGTTCGTCGCCGGCTGGCGGCGGCTGCGGGCGCGCGGCGGGCGCGTAACGGGTTGGCGCACGTTGGGCGCGGCATGGCGGCCGGTGTCCTATATCGCCGGGCTGCTGGTGATCGGCCTGGCCCTGCTGTCGCCGTTCGACGTGCTCGTCCAGCAGTTGTTCTTCATGCACATGATCCAGCACTTGTTGCTGATCATGATCGCCCCGCCGCTGTTGCTGCTGCCCAACCCGCTGCCGTTTCTGCTGTGGGGCCTGCCGGGGCCGCTGCGCCGCAGCGCGGGCGGGGCGCTCAACCGGGTCATCCACAAGGAGTCGGCCGCCGGCCGCGTCCTGCGCGCCATGACCGCGCCGGTCATCGTCTGGTTTATCTTCGTCGGCACAATCATTGGCTGGCACGACCCGTCGCTCTACAACGCCGCCTTGCGCAGCGAGTGGGTCCACGACCTGGAGCACGTCACCATGTTCGCCGCCGGGATGCTCTACTGGTGGACGGTGACCGGAGCCGGGCCGCGGCTGCACAAGAACCTGAGCCGCGTGGCCAAGATCGCCTTCATCCTGGCCGTCATCCCGCCCAACATGGCGTTGGGCGTTGTCCTGGCTTTCAGCCAGCAGCCGATCTACGCCTTCTACAACGATATGCCGCGCCTGTGGGGCATCTCCGCCCTGGACGACCAGCGCATCAGCGGCGTCATCATGTGGATTCCGGGCAATATGATGCACTTCATGACCGCCCTGGCCATCATCTTTCTGATCCTGAGCGGCGAAGGGCGCAAACCGGCGGCCAGGGAAGCGGCCTGGAGCGACGGCGACGCGCTGGCCGCGCCGGGCATGGCCGCCGGGGGCGGGAGGTAATGCTCATGGCCGAATTGGCGCGCGCACTGGTCGGCCGCCGCTGGCGGTGGGTGACCGTAGCCGTGGTGGTCATCATGATCGTCCTGGCGCGGCTGGGCATCTGGCAGCTCGACCGGCTGGCCGAGCGCCGGGCGGCCAACACTAAACTTATGGCCGCCCTGGCTTCGTCCACCATCTTCGTTAACGACGATCTGACCGCGCTGGCCGGGCAACCGCCGGCCGATGTCTCGCCCGACCTGGCCAACCGCGATGTGTTCCTCGAAGGCAGGTATGACTTCACTCAGCAGCGGATTCTCGTGCTCCAAAACTACCAGGGTCAGCCGGGCGTCCATCTCATTACACCGCTGGTGCTTGATTCGGGCGTGGCCGTTCTCGTTGATCGGGGCTGGATTCCCGATGCGGAGTACGAGGCGAGCCACCTGTTCAGCGAGGCTGCCGGGCCGCAGACAGTCAGCGGCTATATCGCCCTGACGGAGACGTTGCGCCGGCGCGCGGCCGGAGCGGTTGTGCCCGCGTCACCCGGCGCGGAGATCTTTCGCGTGGATGTGGCCGCTCTGGCTGAAGAGCTATCCTACCCGCTGGCTCCCTATTACGTCCGGCTGTCTCCCCAGGAAGAGCCGGATCGAACGCTGCCGGTCGAGATCGCCAAAGAGATCGATCTGTCCGAAGGGCCTCACTTGGGCTATGCCATCCAATGGTTCATCTTTTCTCTCGGCTTCGGTGCGGGCTATGTTCTTTATGTCAACCGCTCATTGAAGCGGGCGGACGTGGGCGCGCCGGTTGCCCAGCCGCCCGCCTCTGCATGAGTTCCATCTGAGTATGTGGTTGTCACTGTGTTGTCACCATAAAGACACATTATAATAAACCACCACCGAGCAGCGCCGTTCGTCTCGGCCAGGCGGCTGCGCGGCAATACTTGACACGAGGAGTCGGGCAATATGGAAACAAGCGCTCGATTGCGCGAGGGCTGGCCCTCTCTGCTGCTGGTCTGGGCCATGCTCCTGGTGGCCAGCATGGCCATCATGCAAGCCGATTTGATCGATGGGCTGCACATTGTGCCCATCGCCGCGACGCTGGCCCTGTTGGCCGGCTGGCTGCTGGGCAAGAGCGTCTTCTCCGAACGCACGGCCCATCTCTTCGCCCTCTTCTATGGCCTGTTCTTCGTCACCTGGTTGGTGGGCACGACGCTGCCCTATGACGGGCCGTGGCGCGAGCGCGTGCTCGATCTCGTGGGGCGGCAAGTTGAATGGGTGCAGAAGCTTATCGACGGCGGCACCAGCCGCGACGGCATTATCTTCGTCATCCAGACGACGGCCGTCTTCTGGCTGCTGGGCTACGTGGCCGGCTGGTACACCTTTCGCCGTACGCAGGTCTGGCGCGTCGTCATCCCCATCGGCATCGTTCTACTGAGCGTTGTCTACTACTACAGCGGCCCCAAGCCCCTACTCGTCTACCTGGCCATCTACACCTTGCTGGCGCTGGTGTTTGTGGCCATCACGTATCTCAGCGGTGAGGAGCGGCGCTGGCGCAACGAAGCGGTGCGCTATGACCGCGCCATCCAGTTTGACTTTCTGCGCGCCGGGCTGCTGGCGGCGCTGCTGGCGTTGCTGATGGCCTGGAGTCTGCCGGGGCTGAAGGCCAGCGCCGACGTCGGCGAGGTGCTGTCCGGCGCGGGCAGTCCGTGGCGCTCGTTCCAGGACACGTGGACGCGCCTCTTTTCGTCCTTGCGCTCCTATGGCGCGGGGACGAGCGACCCCTATCAGGATACCCTGGTGCTGGGCGGGCCGCGCACGGTGGGCAATACGCTGGTGATGGACATCCGGGTGTCAGAGGAGTTGCCCTATGGCGTTTACTGGCAGGCGATCACCTACGATACCTACGTCAACGGCGGCTGGCGCGTGGTGGAGAGCGATGTGGAGCCGGCCACCCACTTCCCGGACGACGGGCCGCTCAACGTCCCCGTCAGCCTGAGCCGCGAGGTGATTACCCAGACGGTCACCAACTACTTGCCCAACTCCAGCTTCCTCTACGCCGCGCCGGAAGTGGTCAGCACCGACCGGCAAATGTTGGTCGATGCCACCTACGACGAAGCGGGGCAAACGCTGGTCACGGCGCTGCGTTCACGCTTGATCTTGCGTCAGGGGGACCAATATCAGGTGGCCTCGCGCGTCTCGACGGCTGACGCCGCCAGCCTGCGCGCCGCGTCCACCGTCTATCCCCAATGGGTGACCGACCGCTATCTGCAAGTGCCCGACACGCTGACGCCGCAGACGCTCGACCTGGCCGCGCAACTGACGACCGACCACCCCAACCCCTACGACAAAGCCATCGCCGTGCGCGACTATCTGCGCGTCAACGTCGACTACAACGACCAGATCGCCGCCGCGCCGGAGGGCGTCGACCCCATCCACTATACGCTGTTCGACCTGAAGGAAGGGTATTGCACCTACTACGCCTCGGCCATGGCCGTGATGCTGCGCTCGCAGGGCGTGCCGGCGCGCGTCGTCAGCGGCTACGCGCTGGGCGAATATGACCCGGCGACGCGCAACTATCGCGTTCGCGCCGTCAACGCCCATACGTGGGTCGAGGTCTACTTCCCCAACTACGGCTGGATCCACTTTGAGCCGACGCAGTCCATCCCTGTGGCCGAGCGGCCCGATTCGGCCACGGCGGGCGAGGGGTTGACGCCGCCGGTACCCCTGAACAATGAGGAGCGGGATCTGACGGACGACGAACTGGCCGACCTAGAGCGGGCTAACAGCCTGCTGGACGGCGTTGACCCGGTCCGTGAGCGCGGGCTGCTCGGCAACGTTGCCTGGTGGCAGGTGGCTATCGGCGCGGCGCTACTGCTGGTCGCCGGGCTGGCCGTCTGGGTGGCCAATCGCTACAACCGTGGCGTCGAGGGGGACGTCGGCCGCAGCTATCTGCGCCTGGGCGAGTGGGCGCGCTGGCTGGGCATCCCCTGGCGAACGACCCAGACGCCCTATGAGCAGGCCGACGCCCTGGTGGCCGTCGTGCCCCAGGGGCAACAGTCGATCCGCAACCTGACGCGGCAGTACGTGCTGCAACTATTCAGCCCGGCCCGCGCCACCGACGCCGACTTCGACCCCTACAGCGAGTGGCGACTGTTGCGCCCGGTGCTCCTGCGACAGAGCGTCGTCAAGTTCCTCAACCGCGCGCGCGGCGCCAAAGAGTAGCCCGACGTTGCGCGCTGAAGCGCGTGTGGCCCAATATCTCTGCTATAATGAGCCTGGGGTGGCGGCCAACGTCTGGCCGCCACCCCTGATCAGACGAGATTGCGGCGACTTGCTCACAGCAAGAGACCTCGCGACAACGGACACACTTGTGACTCAACCAGCGGATAGACCCGGCGACGCCTCGGCCCCCGAACGCGCCGCCGAACTGCTGCGGCAGATCGAGCAAATGCAGGCGGCCATCGCCGACCAGCAGCGTAGCCTCATGCGTGCCCCCGACGAGAGCGCGCGGGCGGCGGCGCTGCGGGCCACCGGGCTACTGGTGCGGCAACTGGTCGACTTGCAGGAGTCGGCCCGCCAACTCGACCGCGACCTACACGCGTTGGCCGCCGAGCGCGGCCGGCTGCGCGCCTTGCAGGAAGTTGGCGCGGCCATCAACTCCTCGCTCGACCTCGACGTGGTGCTGCAACAGGTTATGGACGCCATCGTGCGCCTGACGCGCGCCGAGCGGGCCATGCTGTTGCTAGACAACAACGGCGAGTTGGAACTGAAGATGGCCCGCAATGTGTCGCACGAGACGCTCGCCCCGGCGTCGCTCGACATCAGCCGCACCATCGTCCGCCGCGTGGCCGAGACGGGCGAACCGATCGTGACCATCAACGCCCAGGAGGATGAGCGTTTCGCCGCGCAACACAGCATCGTCAGCTTCAAGCTGCGTTCCATCCTCTGCGCGCCGCTGAAGATCAAGGGCGAGACGATTGGCGTGCTCTATGCCGATAACCGCGTGGCCAGCGGCATTTTTGGCGACGCCGACCGCGACCTGCTGGCCGGTTTTGCCGACCAGGCGGCGGTGGCCATCGACAACGCCCGCCTCTTCCGCGCTGTCACCGAGATCAAGCAGTTGCTGGACAACGTCTTCGCCTCCATCGCCAGCGGCGTCATCACCATCGACGCCGCCGAGCGCATCGCCCTCTACAACCGGGCCGCCGAGCGCATTCTGGGCGTGTCGGCCGACTCCATCCTGTGGCGCAGCTACCGCACCGTATTGCCGTTGCTGGGTTTGCCGATTGACGATCTGGTGGCAGCCGTGCAACGCGACGGCCGCACGCAGACGGCCGAGCTAGACCTGGCCGCCGTGCGCCGCCGTGCCGGAGTGACGACCATCAACCTGACCGTCTCGCCGCTGCGCTCGCCGGCCAATGAGCAGCTCGACGGCGTGGCTTTGCTGCTCGATGACGTGTCGGAGAAGAAGCGCGTGGAGAGCCTGCGCCGCTATCTGCCGCCGGCGCTCGTCGACCGCGTGCGCGACCTCGACGCCGCCCAACGGCCGCAGCGCCGCATGTTGACCGTCCTCTTCGCCGACATCCGCGACTTCACCCGCTTTGCCGAGCACCTCGACCCGGAGGCGCTGATCGACCTGGTCAACGGCTTCTTCTCCGAGGCCGTGGCCGCCATCAGCGAGCATCAAGGACTCATCGACAAGTTCACCGGCGACGCTGTAATGGCCCTGTTCAACACGCCGCTGAATCCGCAAGAGGATCACACGGAACAGGCGGTGTGGGCGGCGCTGCGCATTCAGACGCGCCTGGCAGCTTACCAGCGCGAATTGCCGCCGGAGAAGGTGCTCCACGTCGGCATTGGCATCCACACCGGCGAGGCGGTCGTGGGCAACGTGGGCAGCGCCCAGCGCAAGGACTACTCGGCCGTCGGCGACGTGGTGAACCTGGCCAAGCGCTTGCAGGAGATGGCCGGGCGGGATGAGATTCTCCTCAGCCGCAGCGTCCATGAGCGCGTGCAGCGGCGTGTGCGCGTCGTGCCGCTGCCGACGATGCAGGTGAAGGGACGCCAGACGCTAGAAGAAGTTTTCCGGCTGGTTGGGCTGGCCTGAGTTCACTCCGGCCGATAGGGGTGTGGCGGCGGCTCGTCCTCTTCGGGCGGCTCGTCGTCGGGGAAGGGTGGCAGATCGAACAGCTTGCGCCAAGCATAGTTGCCGAACAGCTTCAGCGAGGCGATGATCGGCGCGGCCAGAATCGCGCCCAGGATGCCGGCCAGCGACGCGCCCATGAACAGCCCGACAATGACGATGATCGGGTGCAGATCCAGCGCGCCACCGACAATGCGCGGCACCAGCAGATGGTTCTCCAACTGCTGGATAACGATCATCAGCGCCAGCACCACCAGCGCGAACTGCCAGGAGTCCAACCCCATGTAGTTGTTAGGCTGGAAGAAGGCCACCCCGACCGTGACGCCGGCGCTGATGACCGGGCCGACGTTGGGCAAAAACTCCAGCAGCCCGGCCAGCAGCCCCAGCGCCAGCGAGTTCTGCACACCTAGCAGCGTCAGGCCGATCCACACCGTCAGAAAGATCACCAGGGCCAGGATGATCTGGCCGCGCAGGTAGGCGCTCCAGACGTGACGCAACCGGGGCATCAACTGCTCGGCGTCTTCGCGGTAGCCCGGTTGTTGGGCAAAGCTCTTGACGTAGCCGCCGAAACGGGGCAGGTCGGTGGCCAGATAGATCGACAGGACGAAGATGAAGAGCAGGTTGAAGACGGTGCGCACGGTCGAGGTGGCGAAGCGGCTGACGATGCTGCCGCTCTGGCTGAGCAGCGGATCCACCAGGCCGAGCAACTGCTCCGGCAAGCGATCCCAGGCGACGACGCTGGGATCGAGCGACAGGGGGCCGAGGGTAATCGGTTCGGTGCGGTTGACGAGGGCGGCGATGGACACACCGACGTTTTCGATGAGTGCCGGGATCTGCTCAATGAGGCTGGCCGCCTGCTGGTAGGAGGCGACACCGAGGGCGAAGAAGCCGCCGATGAGCGCCGCGGCCAGCACGAGGTAGACGACGGCGATGATGATGCCGCGCCGGATGTTGGTGCGCCGGTCGATGAAGCTGATCAGCGGGTCGAGCAGGTAGGCCAGGATGGCCGCCATCACCAGCATCACCAGCAGCGTGCGGAAACGCAGCACCAGCGCCGCCAACAGCAGCAGCCCGGCGACGACCACGATGGTCTTTGTGGTGCGGCTCCAAAAGGGAGAGTTGTTGGACAACGACGGCTCTGGCATCACGGGCGACTCCGGCGAACTTCCCTGAAGCATACGGGCCTGCGGCGTGTTTGGCAAGGGGGATCAGGCCAAAGGCGCGACATTGGCCACGCCGGGCGCAGGTTGGCCGACCGGTAGCGGGCGCGCCGGTGGCAGATGGGTGGCGATTGGCCCGGCCGCCTGCTTGCGGACGATGAACAGCAGGTAGGCTCCGCCATCGACCGCGGCCTCCTCCTCATAGAACGGCCGCACCCAGCGCTCCGTCGGCCGCAGGCTGCTTTCCCACGGGGCGACGATCCAGTGGCCGGTCAGGGCGTGGAGGGCGGCCGAGGGCAACCCCTGCACGTGACCGATCTCCAGCGCCCGCAGCGCGCCGCGCGAGAAGTAGTACTGCCAGCGCTCCACGGCGAAGCCGGCCGCGGCCAGCCGCGCGGCCCACGTCTCCGGCGAGTCGGTGTGGGCGTGGCGCGAGATGGTGTTGAACAGCCGCCGGTAGCGCCCGGCCAGGCCCTCCAGCCGCAGCCGCTCGAAGAACGCCGCCCCGCCCAGATACTCGGTGAACAGGTGGCTGGGGGTGGTGATGACGAAGCGCGCCCCCGGCCGCAGGACGCGGTTGACCTCGGCCAGCACCGGCGGCAGGTCGGGGATGTGCTCCAGCACCGAGTTGCTGAAGGCGCTGGCGAAGGTGTTGTCGGCGAAGGGCAGGCGGTCGCCCAGAGCCTGGATGGGCAGGTGGTACTTCTCGGCGCGCACGGCCTTGTGCAGCGGCCCCCACCACGGGTCGATGCCCGCGGTCAGCGTCCGGCCGGGGAAGGTGTTGGCCGCGAAGTGGCCGTCGCCGCAGCCCACGTCGAGCGTCGGCTCGGGCAGGGGGATGAGCGGGTAGAACCGTGCCTCGACGGCCCGCAACAAGGCACGGAAGGCGGGCAGGGATTTGAGTTGTTGCCAGAGCAGATCAGTCATCAGTGTCCAGTAGGTCAGTGGGTCAGTGGGTCAGTGGGTCAGTGGGTCAGTGGGTCAGTGGGTCAGTGGGTCAGTGGGTAGTCGTTGGTCGGTGGTCTCTAAATCCTAGCCCCTAGCCCCTAATCCCTAATCCCTAATCCCTACCCCCTAAGCGCCCGCAGCCGCTCATAGGCCGTCGGCTCGAGGGTGCGGCCGGGGCGGTGGCCTTGGCGCAAGCTGTCGAAGAGGCGGACGTATTCGGCCGCCGTCTGGGCGGGGGCGAAGCTGTCGGCGATGGTTTCGGCCGGGCGGCGGTAGGCTTCGGCGTCGCGCAGGATGCGGATGAGCGCCTCGGCCAGGGCGGCGGCGTCGCCGACCTCGGTCACTTCGCCCATGCCGGTCATCGTCACCGGCTGGCGCACGCCGGGCAGATTGCAGGCGGCCACGGGCACGCCGTTGCGCATGGCCTCGATCTGCACCAGGCCGAAGCTCTCCGTGCTGTTGAGGCTGCAAATGCACAGCACGTCGAGGTTGCGATAGAAGGCGGTCAGCTCCGCGCCGCCCAGCGTGCCCAGCAGGCGGTAGTGGGCGGCGTACTTCTCGAACAGCGGGGCCAGCCGCGCGGCGTAGGCCTCCTCGCCGATGATCCCTTGGTATGGCCCGGCATGGAGCACCAGGGCGTCGGGGAACGCCTCCAGGACGCGCGGCAGGGCGTTGAGCAGCACCTCCACCCCCTTCTCGGCCGCCAGCCGGGCGGAGATGCCGATGATCGGCCGCTGGCCCAGCCCATGCTTCTCGGCAAAGGCGCGCACGACGGCGTCGTCGGCCTCGTCGAGGGTAATGGGCGGCGGGATGATGACCAGCTTGCGGTCGAGATACTGCGACAGGTAGGGGGAGTGCGTGCCGTAGTCGCGGGTATAGGTGACGACGGCATCGGCCAGCCGCCCGGCGGCGTCGTTTTGCAGGCGCACGACGCGATCCACGGCGCGGTTGAACGTCCCGTCGGGCAGTTGCAGGTCGCAGTGGTAGGTCAGCACGACCGGCTTGCCCAGCAGGCGGCCGCGCAGGGCCAGCCCCGGCGCGTCGAACTGCGGCAGATGCAGATGCAGCACGTCGGTGTTGCGCGACAGCCGCCAGGCCATCGGCCCGAAGTCGGGCATCAGCACGCCCTTGCTGACGCGCAGGGCGACGGGGATGCGCACGACCTTGACGCCGTCCATCACGTCGTAGCGCGGCAGGGCCGGGTCGTACTGCGACGTGAGCACGGTCACGTCGTGCCCCTGCCTGGCCAGCGCCCGGCTGAGGCGCTCGACGTAGATGGTCAGGCCGCTGACCCAGGGGCGGTAGTAGGTAAGTACTTCGAGTATCTTCATAAGTTAAGAATTCAACGCAAAGGCGCAAAGACGCAAGGACGCCAAGAAACTAATGCAGTCTTCCCTTTGCGTCTTAGCGTCTTTGCGCCTTTGCGTTAAAAGGGACTACATTGTTATACACCCTCGTCAGTGGGACGCCTCACGGCGCGAGGCGAAGGATTGGGCCGAGTTGAGGACGTTGCGAAAGGTGACGCCCGTGGCGGCAATGCCCACCAGCCCCAGCAGCACCATGACGACGATATTCATGGCGTGGTAGAGGAAGGCGAAGGCGGCCGCATCGGCCGCCGGCTGGCCGGCCAGTTGCAGCGCGGCGGTGACGGCGACGTGGTAGGGGCCGGCCTGGCCGGGGGTAGAGGGCACGGCGACGCTGAAGGCCGCGGCGCACATGACGAAGCCGGTCGCGGCCCAGGTGGGCGACAGGCCGACGGCGCGCATGGTGAAGTAGTAGGCGGCCAGCACCGGCAGCCAGGTCAGGATGCTCAGGGCGATCAGTACCGCGCCATCGCGCAGGCTGGTCAGGCTCTTCAGGCCCAGCAGCAAATCGTCGGCGCGCTTGACCCAGGTGGCTCGATTGAGAAACGGTAGGAAGCGCCGCAGCGCCCAATCGGCCAAGCGCGTGGCCCGCTGGCGCTGGTTGGCGGCGACGATGAGCACCAGAATGCCGCCGATGGCGGCGAAGCCGGAGACGAGGGCGAAGGAGCGCATCCAGTCGGGCAGCGACGGGATGCCCGACAGCGTGAAGGGCAGCAGAACGACGATGAGCACCATGTCCAGCAGGCGCTCGACGACCATAGTCGAGACGCCCTGAGCGATGGTCACCGGCGGGACGTTGCCGATGAGCACGGCGCGGGCCACGTCGCCCAGGCGCAGCGGCAGCAGTTGGGTCAGCATGTAGCCGATGTTCTGGACGTGGAAGACGGGGGCGTAGGGTGGGGCGTTGCCGAGCATGAAGCGCCAGCGGACGGCGCGCACGGCCAGAAACAGGACGACGCCCAGCGCGCCCAGCAACAGGAAGCCCAGGTGAACGTGGCGCAGGCTCTCGATGATCTCGCCCGGCTCGGCGAAGAAGATGAACACGGCCGCCAGACAGGCCACGCCCACCAGCATCCCGACCCAGATTTGCCAACTGCCCTTGCGGGGTGTTTGCTCCATAGAAGGCGTGATTATAGCAGCATTCCCCGGTGCGTCGCACTTTCTGAAGTGCGTCGCACTTTCTTCAGGGGAGGCGATCAGCGCAAGTAAAGAAGGTGCATCCCACTCAAGAAAGTGGGATGCACCCTACTCGCCCCGGTGCGTCGCACTTTCAGTGCGTCGCACTTTCTTCAGGGGAGGCGATCAGCGCAAGTAAAGAAGGTGCAACCCACTCAAGAAAGTGGGATGCACCCTACTCGTACTCGTAGAACCCCCGCCCGCTCTTGCGGCCCAGGCGGCCGGAGGCCACCATGCGCTGCTGGATGGGGTGCGGCCGGTAGCGGGGGTCCTGGAAGTAGGCGTCGTAGACCGACTGGGTGACGGCCAGATTCACGTCCAGCCCGATCAGGTCGAGCAACTCGAACGGCCCCATGCGGAAGCCCAGGGAGCGCATCAGCCGGTCAATCGTTTCGTGGTCGGCCGCCCGCTCGCCCAACAGCCGGAACGCCTCGCCATAGAACGGCCGGGCGACGCGGTTGACGATGAACCCCGGCGAGTCGGCGCACAGCACCGGCGTCTTGCCCAGACCCGCGACGAAGGCGCGGCCGGCGGCCACCGTCTCGTCGCTCGTCTGGTCGCCGCGGATGATCTCCACCAGCGGCATCAGGTGGGCCGGGTTGAAGAAGTGCAGGCCGACGACGCGGGTGGGGTGATGGGTGGCCCCGGCGATGGCGCTGATGCTGAGGCTGCTGGTGTTGCTGGCCAGGAGGGTGTGGGGCGGGGCGGCGGCGTCGAGGCGGCCGAACACCTTGCGCTTCAACTCCAGCTCTTCGGGCACGGCCTCGATGACCAGGTCGGCGCGGGCGGCTTCGGCCAGGTCGGTCGTGGGTGACAGCGCGGCGATGGCCTGCGCCGCGTCGCCGGCCGTCGTCTTGCCCCGCCGGATGCCTTCCTCGATGCTGTGGCGTATCGTCCGCAGCCCCTTCTGGACGATCTCGTCGGTCAGGTCGTAGAGCAGCACTCCATGTCCGGCCAGCGCCGCTGCCTGAGCGATGCCGCGCCCCATTGTGCCTGAACCGATGACGGCGACTGTGTTGATCGTCATGGCCCTCAGAAAAGAAACCACAGATTACACAGATTTCACAGATTTGGAATAGCTATCCGCAGATTGGGCAGATTGGGCAGATTTCAGAAAGAAGAATTCTCTGCTTCTGAAAATCTGCCCAATCTGCCCAATCTGCGGATGATTCCTCTTTAATCTGCGAAATCTGTGGTTTCTTTCTTCTTCTATTTGGCGAAGCCGACGGCCCGCGTCTCGCGGATGACCGTCACCTGAATCTGGCCGGGGTACTGCATACTGTCCTCGATGTTCTTGGAGATCTCCTTGGACAGCCGCACGGCGGCCAGGTCGTCGATCTGGTTGGGCTTGACCAGGATGCGAATCTCGCGCCCGGCCTGCAGGGCGTAGGCGCTCTCCACGCCGGGGAAGGAGGTGGCGATCTCCTCCAGCGTGCGCACGCGCTTGATGTAGTTCTCCAGGTTCTCGCGCCGCGCGCCGGGGCGGGCGCCGGAGATGGCGTCGGCCGCCTCGACGATGATCGCCTCGAGCGTCTCCTGCTCCACCTCGTGGTGGTGGGACGCGATAGCGTTGACGACCACCGCCGGGATCTTGAAGCGCTTGGCGAAGTCGGCGCCGATCTGGGCGTGGGTGCCTTCCTGATCGTGATCCATGGCCTTGCCCAGGTCGTGGAGCAGCGCGCCCATCTTGGCCGTCTCGATGTTGGCCCCCAGTTCGGCGGCCAGCATGGCGGCGATGTGGGACGCCTCCACGGCGTGGTTGAGTTGGTTCTGGCCGTAGGAGGTGCGGTACTTCAGCCGGCCGAGCGTCTTCAGAATTTCCGGGTGCAGGCCGTGGACGTTGGCCTCGTAGGCGGCGTGTTCGCCGGCCTCCTTGATGTCGCGCTGCACTTCCTCGGTAGCGTCGCTGATGAGCTTCTCGATGCGCGCCGGGTGGATACGGCCGTCCACGATGAGCTTGGCCAGCGCCCGCCGGGCCACTTCGCGCCGCACCGGGTCGAAGCTGGACACGGTGACGGCTTCGGGCGTGTCGTCGACGATGATGTCCACGCCTGCGGCCTGCTCGAAGGCGCGGATGTTGCGGCCGTTGCGGCCGATGATGCGCCCCTTCATCTCGTCGCTGGGCAGCGGCACGGTCGAGACGACCATCTCCGCCACCTGGTCGCTGGCCAGCCGTTGGATGGCCAGGGCGATGATGCGGCGGGCCTGCACTTCGGCCGTCTCCTTGGCCCGGGCGTCGATCTCGCGCATGGCGCGGGCCATGTCCTGCTGCGCCTCGCGCTCCACCTGTTGCAGCAGCACGGCGCGCGCCTCGTCGGTGGTCATGGCGGCGATCTCTTCCAGCTTCTGGCGGTGAATCGTCTCCAGATCGGCCAGTTCGTTCTGGCGCTTGTCGAGCTTGCTCTGGCGCTTGTTCAGCACCTGTTCGCGCAGTTCCAGCTTGCTGGCCTGGCTGTCCTGGTTGGCGCTGCGCCGGTCAACGCGCTCCTCGGCGCGAGCCAGGTCCTGGTAGCGCCGCTCGATGGCCTTCTCGGCCTCGGTGCGAATCTCCTGGGCCTCCTCGCGCGAGGTGCGCAGGATGGTTTCGACTTCGCGTTCGGTGGCGGTGCGCTTCTCGGCCAACTCGGCTTCGGTCGCGGCCACCACGGCATCGACTTTGGGCTGCATGATCGACCGCATGATGAGCGCCGCGACTATCGCGCCCACCAGGAGGCCGATGATGAGGCCTATCCATAGTTCCATGATAATGTCTCCTCTAGCTTTCGTCGTCAGGTTTCAGGGCAAGCCACGTTTCGCTGACGACCTCGTTGACGACGTCATAGGGGTAGCCATGACGCAGTAGATAGCGGGTCAGCTTGGCGCGCCACTCCGCTTCGGGCAGTTCGCGCCAACGTCCGGCTTGCTTGCGGGCCACGCGCCGCGCGGCTTCGATCTCGTCGAGGCCCTCGAGCGCCTCCGACACGACCTCGCGCTCCAGCCCCTTCTGGCTCAGTTCCTGGCGCAGCGCCAGACGGCTGCGCGGGCGGAACGTGTCTCGTTGTTCGACCCAGAAGGCGGCGAAGGCGTTGTCGTCGATCAGACCGGCGGCGGTCAGATTTTCAAGAACTTGTTGAATCACCTCGTCGTCATGCTGATGGCGACGCAGTTGGCGGGCGATCTCGTTGGCGCTGCGCGGCCGTCGGGCCAGCAGGGCAATCGCCCGCTCGCGGGCACGATGAATCTCTTCGCGGCGCTCCAGCGCGGCCAGCTCGGCGGGCGTGATTGTCTGCCCCACCCGCAGCCCGACGGCTACTTCCAGCGCCAGCCCGCAGACGAACTCGCCGTCCAGAAACACGCTTACGCGGTCGGCGTTCTTCACCTGCGTCGTCAGGGCGGTTATCGTGCTCATATCTAAAACAAAAAGCCGTGGCTATAGACGCCACGGCTAACGATCAGGCTGTTCCAGGTCTTGCGATCTGTTGTCAATAAAGCCCCGCCGCTCAGCGGCAGGCAACCCGCAAAGCAGGCGTTATGAGGTCATGCGGAGAAAGATCCCCTGGCAGTTGGCCAGCAGTATTGCCCTTGATCGTGCGCGCCCCGGCGGCGAGCCTGTGTGCTGCATCATCAAGTTCCTGTACTTTTCATCGCCAGCGGCGGAGCTGGGTCGGCCGTCCGCTTGCCCGGCGCTCGCGATTCCAATCAGCGGGTATCCCGTTCGCAATTGTGTCCTGACGCACCAGCTAAGCCGGTTGTTCCTTATCGACTAGTGCCCTGGGCGCTACCGCGGGCGATAGCGCCGATTGTCAGCAGTGGCAGTAAGCCGTCTTTATGCAATCGTCTGTCAATCGTTTTAAGCGCGCGCCGAACAAGGTCACGCGCAGCAGTTGTTCCTATTGTCCGCCGGGGAGGCCGACGGCGGCGCGAATCCGGCCTTCCAGTTCTCTCAGTACGGCCGGATTCTCGGCTAGATAGACCTTGGCGTTCTCGCGCCCCTGGCCGAGGAGGGCGTCGTTGTAGCGGAAGTAGGCCCCGCGCTTGTCGACGATGTTGTAGGTCGTGGCCAGGTCGAGCACGTCGCCACTACGCGAGATGCCCTCGTTGTACATGATGTCGAACTCGCACTCGGTGAAGGGTGGGGCGACCTTGTTCTTCTTGACCTTGACGCGGGTGCGGTTGCCGACGACGTCGTTGCCGGCCTTGATGGCCTGGATGCGGCGGATGTCCAGGCGGACGGAGGCGTAGAACTTGAGGGCGTTGCCGCCGGTGGTCGTCTCCGGGTTGCCGAACATGACGCCGATCTTCTCGCGCAACTGGTTGGTGAAGATGACGACGGTGTTGGTCTGCTTGATGGCCCCGGACAGCTTGCGCAAGGCCTGGCTCATGAGGCGGGCTTGCAGGCCGACGTGGCTGTCGCCCATCTCGCCTTCGATCTCGGCCCGGGGGACGAGGGCGGCGACGGAGTCGATGACGACGATGTCCATGGTGCCGGAGCGGATGAGGGCGTCGGCGATTTCCAGGGCTTGCTCACCGGTGTCGGGCTGGGAGACGTAGAGCTGGTCGATGTTGACGCCGCACTTGGCGGCGTAAGAGGGGTCGAGGGCGTGCTCCATGTCGATGTAGGCGCAGATGCCGCCGAGCTTCTGGGCTTCGGCGACGATGTGCTGGCAGAGGGTGGTCTTGCCGGAGGATTCGGGGCCGTAGATTTCGACGATGCGGCCGCGGGGCACACCGCCGACGCCCAGGGCGATGTCGAGCGAGATGGAGCCGGTGGGAATGGTCTCGACGCGCATGTGCGTCGCCTGACCCAGCCGCATGATGACGCCGTCGCCAAACCGTTTGGTCAGCGTCGCCACCGTATTCTCCAGCGCCCGCTCTTTTGCCTGATCGATTGCCATACTTGCCCGGATCGGCCACACTGCCACCCAGCACGTGGGCCGGAATGTACACTGTGCACGATCACTTAAGATACTTATGTAGTGTACAATAGCCCCATGCAAATGGCAAACAGACCCGCCGGCGACCCCACGCTGAGCCGGCACGTGCGGCGGGCGACGCGCGCCGACGCGGGCGCGATGCAGCGCCTGCTGCGGATGGGCGTCTACATCCACGTCCACGTCGATTGGCATCTGCCCGGCGACTGGCTGGGCACGCCGGGCTTCGTCGTCTACACACGCGGCGACGCGAGCGATGAGCAGGTCGTCGCCTGTCTGGGCATCGGCGCGGACCCGCTGCCGACGGCGTGGGTGCGCGTGGCTGCTGTGGAGTCGGCCGCGGCCTTCGCCCAGTGCGAGGCGATGTGGGCGGCTATCGTCGCCGATCTGGACCCGGACATCGAAGAGGTGGCCTGGTTCGTCACTGACAACTGGCCGCTCCACTGGCTCGACCGCCTGGGGCTGGAGCCGGTCAGCACCGTGCTGGGCTTTCGCAAGACCGACTTGACCGTGGCCCCCTATACGCCGCCGCCGGGGTTGGACATCCGCCCGGCGCTGGTCGAGGAGTTGCCGCTGCTGGCCGAGATTGAAGAAGACGCGTTCGAGCCGCGCTGGCGTCACAGCGCCCAGAGCCTCTATCTGGCCTGGCGGCAGTCGCTCAGCTTCGACGTGGCTTTGCTCGACGGGCAGCCGGTCGGCTTCCAGTTCAGCACCGGCGGCGGGGGCGGGGCGCATCTGGCGCGGATGACGGTGCGGCCGGAGCGGCAGGGGCAGGGCATCGGCGCGGCGCTGCTGGCGCGGGCGCTGGAGGGGTATCGGCGGCGCAAGCTGCGCGGCGTGACACTGAACACCCAGGCCGACAACCTGGCTTCGCAACGTCTCTACACCCGCTTCGGCTTCGCGCCGACGGGCAACAAATATCCGGTCTGGTCTTATTACCCCCTGCCGGGGTGAGCAAGGAGCGATATGGCGCGAACGAAACTGAGCGAGGCGGAGATTCAGGCGGCGCTGGCCGAGCTGCCCGGTTGGGCAGTGCAGGACGGCAAGCTGCACAAGGCGTTCAAGTTTGACTCATTCGCCGCGGCCATCGGCTGGATGGTCAGCGTGGCCGTCTACGCCGACAAGAATGACCACCACCCGGAGTGGCGCAACGTCTACAGCCGGGTGTGGGTTGACCTGTGGACGCACGACCTGGCGGCGATCAGCGGTCGCGACATCGATTTGGCCCGGCACATGGAGAAGCTGGCCGGGAGTCAATAGGCAAGGGAGATCATGGCAGTTAATCTACGCAATCGCAGCTTTTTGAAGGAACTCGACTTCACACCCGACGAGCTTCGCTTTCTGTTGAAGCTCTCGGCCGACCTGAAGGCGGCCAAATATAGCGGCACTGAACGGCCTCGCCTGGTGGGCAAGAACATCGCCCTCATCTTCGAGAAGGCCAGCACGCGCACGCGCTGCGCCTTCGAGGTGGCGGCCTATGACCAGGGGGCGCACGTGACCTACCTCGGCCCGGAGGGGTCGCAGATCGGCCACAAGGAGTCGATGAAGGACACGGCGCGCGTGCTGGGGCGGATGTACGACGGCATCGAGTACCGCGGCTTTGCCCAGGAGACGGTGGAGACGCTGGCCCGGTATGCCGGCGTGCCCGTCTGGAACGGGCTGACCAACGAGTTCCACCCGACGCAAATCCTGGCCGACATGCTGACGATGATCGAGCACGCGACGAAGCCGGCCCGCGACATCGCCTACTGCTACATGGGCGACGCGCGCTTCAACATGGGCAACTCGCTGCTGGTCGGCGGCTGCAAGCTGGGCATGGACGTGCGCATCTGCGCCCCGCGCGGCCTGTGGCCCAACGACGAGCTGATCGCCGCCGCCCGCGCCGTGGCCGAGGAGACGGGCGCGCGGCTGACGCTGACCGAGGACGTGGACGAGGGCGTGCGCGGCGTGGACTACCTCCACACTGACGTGTGGGTGTCGATGGGCGAGGCGGATTCCGTCTGGCAGGAGCGCATCGACCTGCTGAAGCCCTACCAGGTCAACGGCGCGGCCATGCAGCGCAGCGGCAACCCGGCGGTGAAGTTCATGCACTGCCTGCCCGCCTTCCACAACCGCGAGACGAAGGTCGGCGAAGGGGTTTACCAGAAGTTTGGGCTGGACGGGCTGGAAGTGACCGAGGACGTGTTTGAGTCGCCGGCGTCCATCGTCTTCGACCAGGCCGAGAACCGGATGCACACCATCAAGGCGGTGATGGTGGCGACGCTGGGGAGCTAAGGGAAGAAACCACAGATTTCGCAGATTACACAGATTTCAGAAAGCGTTTCTGAAATCTGTGTAATCTGCGAAATCTGTGGTTTCTTATTCTTCTTTTCGCAGGTTCCTGGCACCGGCCATGAGCATCGTCTTGACCTGGAACGGCGTCAGGCCGGGGTGTTTGCTCAGGATGAGGGCCACGAGGCCGGTGATGTGGGGCGCGGCGAAGCTGTTGCCGGTGTTGACGGCGTACTGCTTGTTGATCCAGGCCACTTCGATGTCGATGCCCGCCGCGCCGAACTCGACGGGCGGGGTGGGGTTGTAGTAGTAGGTCCACGGGTCGCGCTCGTGGTGGGCGGCCACGGAGACGACGGCCGAGAACGTCGATGGGTAGCTGGGCGCGGGGATGTTGTTGACCGCCGCGACGAGGACGACGTTCTTGAAGTAGGCGTCGTCGGCCAGTTCGTAAAATAACTTCTGGTAGTTCTCGCTCGACGTGCTCAGGCTCATGTTGATGACCTGAAAGCCGTTGTTGATGGCCCAATCGAGGCCGGCGGCAAAGGTCACGGCCCGGCCGCGCATGTTGTCACCCAGCACGCGAACGCTGAACAACTCCGCTTCGGGGGCGATGCGGTGGATGATGCCGGCGCAGGCGGTGCCGTGGCCGGCCACGTCGCGCGGCGGGTTGTCGGGGATGGCCACGTAGCCGTCTTCAGCCTCTTCGTCCAGTTCGATGATGACCCCACCGCTGACATTGCCGGAGAAGACGGGGTGATCGGCCTCGATGCCGGTATCGACCACGGCCACGCGCACGCCGCGGCCGGTGCTGCCGCCCCAGGCGATGTCGGGTGTGATGTGGGCCAGCGGCGCGCTGGGGTGCAGGCGGCGGATGACGTTGGGCAGGAAGTGCTCCGACCAGGCCGGCGGCAACTCTTCTTCGCTCATGGTTGCCGCCTTAGGCGAAGCGCGAACGGGGTTTGGTGCGCGCCCGGCCGACTTCGGCCAGCGCGGCCAGGATTTTCAGCGCGGCGCGGCGCTCGACCGGGCCGAGGCGGCTGATGTCGTTGAACGCCCCGGCGATCAGCAGCAGATCGTCCCTGTCCGGCCCATCGCGCCCGCCGTCTTCCAGGGCGGCGATCAGGGCCGAGGAATCGGGCAGACCCTCATCCGACGCCAGACGCCGCAGGCCTTGTCTTAGTGCGTTGTCTATTCGCTCTAATTGTTGCGACTCGCAGATGGCCAGCGCCGCCTGTTGGGCGAAGAGGCCCATCAGTTCCATATCGTGCATGCCGAACGAGGCGGCCTCGATCTTGTCCAGCACCTCCAGCACGCCGATCACCTGTTCGCCCAGCAGCAGCGGCGCGGCCAGGATGGAGTCGGGCACGTAGCCGGTGCTTTTGGCGAAGTCGGCGTTGAAGCGGGTGTCCTGCTGGACGTTGGAGACGGCGATGGCCTGGCCGGTCATGGCCACGTAGCCGGCGATGCCTTTGTTGAGAGGGATGCGGCGGCCGATCAGGCCCGGCTGCTTGTTGCCGAACTCGACGTGAAAGACGAGCATCTGCTCGACCTCGTCCACCAGCAGAATGGCCGCCGCCGCCGCGCCGAAGATGCGCGCCGCGGCGTTGACAATCGATTGCAGCAGCTCCTTGTTGGTGCTGGGCAGGACAGCCCGGCCGCCCAGTTCGATGGCCCGCAATAGCTTCTGGAGTTGTTCGGCCAGCGGTTCCTCCGGCGGCATCACGGCTTCGTCTTTCGGCTCCATAGGCTCTCCTCTCTGAGTGTACAGGGCACAATGCTTAGGATGTTAGCGCAAGGAACGATACTGTACAACGAAAGCAAAACGGCCCACGGGCCGCTCGCCTTCGTTGGCGGGCGGCCCGTGGGCCGTTTCGATTGACCGAGTAGGTGGGCTACTCGACCTGGTAAGTCTCGTCCTCGAGGTTGTAGACCACGCGGTAGGCGACTTTGGCGCTGGGAGCCGGCGGGGCCTTGCGGTGGGCCACGGCCTCATCGGTGCCCGGGACGGGCCGGCGGTCGTCGGCGGCCGGCTGGATGCGGCGGTGGGCCACGGCCTCGTCGGCTCCCGGATTGGGCCGGCGGTCGTCGGCGGCGGGCTGGATGCGCAGGTGGGCCACGGCCTCATCAGCGCCCGGATTGGGACGGCGGTCGTCGGCGGCGGGCTGGATGCGGAGGTGGGCGGCGGCCTCGTCGGCGGCCGGAAGGGGGCGGCGCTCATCGGCGTCCGGGATGGGCCGGCGGTCGTCGGCGGCGGGCTGGATGCGGCGGTGGGCGGCGGCCTCGTCGGCAACCGGCAGGGGCCGGCGCTCATCGGCAACCGGGATGGGGCGGCGCTCATCGGCGTCCGGGATGGGGCGGCGCTCGTCGGCGGCGGGCTGGATGCGGAGGTGGGCGGCGGCCTCGTCGGCTTCCGGCAGGGGCCGCCGCTCATCAGCAACCGGGATGGGGCGGCGCTCATCAGCATCCGGGATGGGCCGGCGGTCGTCGGCGGCGGGCTGGATGCGGCGGTGGGCGGCGGCCTCGTCGCGCTCATCGGCAACCGGGATGGGGCGACGCTCATCAGCGTCCGGGATGGGCCGGCGGTCGTCGGCGGCGGGCTGGATGCGGCGGTGGGCCTCGACCTCGTACTCACCCTCGACCATCCGGTCCAACAGCGCCTGCTCCTCATCGCTCAGCGTGGCCCGCAGGGCCGACAGCTTCTTGAACAATCCCTTCGCTACCAATTTCTCGTCCATCTCACTGTCTCCTGTCTCGACTGGTCTGCTCTCTCATGGATTCGTTTCTCAACACTGAGTGGACTATAGCAGGGGTGGCCCTACCCCGTCTGTCACAATGGCGACACAGAGAGAAAACGGAGGAAATTGGCTGTACCCAAATCGGGGCTAGAGGATGCTTTGTTCTTCAATGTGCAACAATTCGGCCCGCTTGAGGAGCATAATCCGGCCCCGGCCGGTCAGCAGCCAGCCGGCGCGCCGCCAGTCGCCCAGGAAGCGGGCCACCGTCTGGCGCGTCAGGCCGGTGCGCTGGGCCAACTCTTCCTGCGAGAGGGTGACGTACCCCCTGTCGGCCGTCTGCCGGTCGACCTCATCCATCTCGCGCAGGATGCGGGCCACGCGGGCCGGCGCGTTTAGGAAGGCCAGCGCGCTCTCGCGATTGTTGGAGGCGGCCAGCCGGGCCACAGCGATCCCCAGCATCCGGCGCACCAGCCGCGGCTCTTCATCGAGGAGAGCCATGAAAGCCGGGCGCGGGATTTCCAGCATGGCGCTGGGAGCGCGGGCCACAGCGCTGGTGGAGCGGGGGAGATGGTTGATAAGCGCGTTCTCCCCGAACAGGTCGCCGTCGCGCATCTGGGTGATGGTCAGCTCGCGGCCGTCGGCGCTGTTGAGAACGATGTCGATCCAGCCGGTACAGACGACAAAGGCCGATTGAGCCGGGTCGCCCTGTAGGAACAGGAAGTCGCCGCGGCTGAACTCTCGCCAGCGGCCGGCGCGGGCCAGGGTCAGCAAACCAGTTTGGCTCACTTCCTGGAGCAAGGGCACACACGACAGATAGTGGAGATGGGTCAATTCCTGGCCGTGGTCGAGTGTGGCGGTCATCGCTTACGCCTCCGGCGCGTTGGTGCGCAGGTCGCGCAGGTCGCTCTGGTCGAGCGCGGCAAAGCGCGGCAAGACGGTGCTGCTGACGACGCTCAGGCGCGAGGTCATGGTTTCCAGCACCAGCGAACTGAATTGGGGGTTGCTCATCATCTCGCGCAGCGTGGCCGCGGGAACCTGCATGAGTTGCATATTCTCGTCGGCCACAACGTCGGCCGTGCGCGCCGAGCCGGTCAGGGCGGCGATTTCGCCAAAGAAGTCGCCGGCCAGCAGCGGGTTCAGCACGCGGAAGCTGCCGTCACTGTCCTCAAAGCCGGCCACAGCCCGCCCGGCCAGGACAAAGTAAGCCTTGTCGCTCTTCTCGCCGCGGCGGACGATAGCCGTGCCGCCGGGCACGGGGATGACGACCGCGTGCGCGGCCAGCACGTCGCGCTCGCGCGGGGCCAGGTTGCACAGGGTTGGGATCAGGTCGACCAGGGTGTTGGCGTCGGCGGCCAGGGCGGCGCGACCGGGGCCGAGCCGTGGCGCGGCCGGTGCGCCGCGCAGCAGGGCCAGCGAGCGCTTCCAGGCGGCGGCATCGTCGCGCAGCCCGGGCAGCACCAGCACCAGCAGGCCGCCGACCAACAGAATGATGCCGCTGATCAGGAACATCACCCGCACGTCGATAAAGTCAGCCAGACCGGCCAGGCCCATGCCGGCCAGAAAGACGACGTCGCGGGCCACGAAGTAGGCGCTGTTGACCCGGCCGCGCATCTCGCGGGGGGTGTTGCGCTGCAAGATGAGACGGCCGCCGATGGCCGAGGGCGCGTTGGCGAAGCCGGACAGGGCAATGACGACCATGGCCAGCGGGATGGACGTCAGCATGGCGTAGATCATAGTCAGGATGCCCATGCCGATCCAGCTCAGCGAGATCCACTGCCCCTCGCGCATCCGGTCGAAGATGCCGGCCATGATCAGGCTACAGATGACAAAGGCCACTGACGTCAGCGCCTCTTGAATGCCATATTCAAACTCGGTCGCGCCCAGTGCCCGGTCGGAGAAGGGCAAGAGGAGCGAGTTGGACAGGCCATAAGAGATGAGGACAGGAATCAAAACGATGAAGAGCGAGCGCAAGACGGGCGTCTCGAACAGGAAACGCAGGCCGACGCGCAGATTGCGCACGACCATGGCCGCGCTGGCGTCGTCTTCTTCCACGTCCAGTGGCTTGACGGTGATGAGGGCGATGCACAGGGCCGAGACCAGGAAGCTGATGGCGTCGATGTAGAAGGCCCAGTCGATATTGGCCGCCGAGGCGATGAGGCCCGACGCGGCGAAGCCGATGGCCGTGGAGCCGAAGGAGCTGATCGACATCAGCGAGTTGGCCGCGGCCAGCTCCTTTTCCGGGGCCACTTCGGGCAGGACGCTCTCATGGGCCGGGTCATAGAACTGGGCGATGGCGCTGGTCAGGGCGACGATGACGTAGAGCCAGGCGATGTGCTGCGCCACCAGGAAGGGGATGAGGGCGATGAGCACCGCCCGCAGCAGTTCGGTGATGATCATGATCCGCTTGCGGTCGTAGCGGTCGACGATGACCCCGGCGAAGAGGCCGACCAGCAAACTGGGCGCGGCGGTGGCGATCATCATCAGGCCGACACTGAGCGCCGAGCCGGTGAGGCGGTAGATGAGGATCGACGCCGCCAGCGAGGTCAGCGCCGTGCCGGCCGTGGAGACGAACTGGCCGGTCCACATCAGCCGGAAGTCGCGGTGGCGGAAGACGCTGTAGGGCGACGGCGGTTTGGCGAACAGGTCGGCCGGTGCGGTTGTCATGAGTTGGCCCCTCCTGGTGGCCCCCCGTTACTATGGTTACAAGCTTTCCAGTTCGTCCAGCCTGCGGGCCAGAGCGTCGTAGGCCAGTTGCCAGAAGGCCGGCGTGGCCACGTCGAAGCCGGCTTCCTGAAGGGCGCGGTATGGCTCGACCGACCCACCGTAGGACAGGAGCTTCATGTAGCGCGGCACGAACGCCTGGCCCTCCTGCTTATACTGCTCATAAAGCGCCAGCACGAGCAGTTGGCCGAAGCTGTAGGCGTAGGTGTAGAAGGGCGTGGCGTAGAAGTGAGGGATGCTGATCCACTCCCAGCGGAACTCGTCGGCTATCTCGACGGCGTCGCCGAACTGGTGGCGCAAGTTGTCGAGGTAGGCGGCGCAGACCTCATCGGCGGTGGCTCCGGCCTGGATGAGCCGGTGGGCCTCGCGCTCGAACAGGGTGAAGTTAGCCTGGCGCTGCACGGTGACGTAGGCGTCATCGAGGGCGTAGGCCAGCATATCGCGGCGCACGGCCGGGTCGCGCTCGTCGCGCAGCAGGCGGTCGGTCAGCAGCATCTCGCTGAAGGTGGAGGCCGTCTCGGCCAGCGGCAGCGAGGGATAGTAAGTCAGCGGCGAGCGGCCGGCGGCCAACTGGCCGTGAATGGCGTGGCCGAACTCGTGGGCCAGCGTGGCCAGGTCGCGCGCCTTGCCGTCGTAGCTCATCAGCACCCACGGCGTTAGTTCAGGGGCCACCGAAGCGCAGAACGCGCCGCCGCGCTTGCCGGGGCGCGGCTCGGCGTCCACGTGGTCGGCGTCAATGACGCGCTGGACGAGTTCAGCCAACTGGGGAGCGAAGGCGTTGAGGCTGTCCAGGATGAGGCCGATGCCATCGGCGTAGGGGTAGTTGCGGTCGGCGGCGGCCAAGGGGGCGTAGATGTCGTAGCGGCGCAGCTTGTCCAGGCCCAGCCAACCGGCCTTCAGGCGGAAGTAGCGCTGGAAGAGGCTGTTGTTCCGGCGGCAAACGTCGAGCAGCACCTCGACCACGGCGTCGGGGATGTCGTTGTCCAGGTTGCGCGAGGAGATGGGCGAGGGGTAGCCGCGCAGCGTCTGCCCTTCCTCGTGCCAGTCGCGGACGACGTGGTTGTAGATCTGGGCCAGCACGGGGCTGTGGTCGGCGTAGACGCGATAATGCTCCTGATAGGCGGCGGCGCGCAGGTCGGGCGAGGGGTGGCGGTAGTAAGTGCTCAACTGGTCGCGGGTCAGTTGCTTCGTCTCGCCGTCCACTTCCAACCGGAAGGTGAAGGCGCTGACGATCATCTCGTACAGATTGGCGATGGCGTCGATGCCGTTGGTGTCCTTCAGGTTGATGACCCGCTCTTCGGCTTCGCTGAGAGTGTAGGGCTGGAACTTGCGGGCGTTGGCGATGAAGTAGGCCAGGTCGCTGTCAGATGGCATCAGACGGGCGGCCGTCTCGTCGGGCAAAGCTCTCAGCCACAGGCTGAAGAAGAGGGTGCGATTCTCGATGGCGGTTAGCGCCTGGTCGATCCGGTCGCGGATGCTGAGTGAGGTCTGGTTCTGCGTGTCTTCGGAGAAGCGCAGGTAAGCATAGGCCCCCAACCGCCCCGCGCGGTGGGCAATGGCCTCATACTGGCGCAGGATGGCCAGGAACTCATCCTGGGGCCAGCGCGTCGGTCAGACGTGCGCGTTGCGCCTCGAAGTCACTTACGGCCGTGTCAAGGTCGGCTAGAGCCGTAGCGATTGACTGTTCTATGGGTTCCGGCAGCAGGTCGGCCAGGCTCCACCGTTGGGGGTTTAGTGTATTGGTCATTCTTCACCTTTCTCAGAGAGACTGTCAATATACATGAGTCAGCAGGAGGACACTGTATTGTAACTGACACCCTGGGTGATAGACGACACTCACTGCATGATTGGCTGGATTGCGGCGCGGGGAAAACAAAAAGGCCATAGTCCGAAAACTATGGCCTTCCAGGTAGCGGGGGCGCGATTCGAACGCGCGACCTCCGGGTTATGAGCCCGACGAGCTGCCTCTGCTCTACCCCGCAACAACAAGAACGGATTATAGCGTGTTGGACGTCTTTGTCAACGGCAATCTGGCGGCGCGGGGGCGATCAAACGATTCTCTTACGGAAGGACGTCGCCGGCAGGCGCGTTGACATGTCCCTCATCCCGTCCTATAATCCTCTTGCGGTCGTTCAGGCGGCCGCCACAACTGAATCGTAGTCTTGCGGGTGCCCGGGCGACCGGGCTGAGATGCCGTTAGCGGCGAACCGCCTAACCTGATCCAGATAATGCTGGCGTAGGGAAATGACGTTCAATCGTTTCGCGCGCCCCTGTTATCAGGGGCGCGCTTTTGTTTGCGGGTTGAGCACAGTGCGAGAGAGTGAATGATGAAATTCAAAACCATGTGGCTTCTATTGGCGTTGTTGGCGGTCGGGCTGCTGGCGGCCTGCGGCGGGGCGGGCGAGGCGGCCGAGGGCACGACCGTCCGCCTGATGACCCACGACAGCTTCGACATCAGCGCCGAGGTGCTGGCCGCGTTCGAGGCGGAGACGGGCATCACGGTCGAGGTGTTCAAGGCCGGCGACGGCGGCGAGGCGCTCAACAAGGCCATTCTGTCCAAGGACGCGCCGCTGGCCGACGTGTTCTATGGCGTGGACAACACCTTCCTGCAGCGGGCGCTCGATAACGACATCTTCCTGCCCTACGAGTCGCCGGCGCTGGCCGACGTGCCCGACGCGCTGGAGCTGGACGCGCAACACCGCGCCCTGCCGGTCAACTACGGCGACGTCTGCCTCAATTACGACGTGGCCTGGTTCGCCGAGCGCGGTCTGCCGCCGCCGGATAGCCTGGAAGCGCTGGCCGACCCGGCCTACGCCGGCCTGACCGTGGCGCAGAACCCGGCCACCTCGACGCCGGGGCTGGCCTTCCTGCTGGCGACCATCGAGAGCTATGGCGAAGAGGGCTACCTCGACTACTGGCAGCGGCTGGTGGCTAACGACGTGTTGGTGGCCAACGGCTGGGAGGAGGCGTACTACACCCACTTCACCGCCGCCTCGGAGGGCGACCGGCCGATCGTCGTCAGCTACGCCAGCAGCCCGGTGGCCGAGGTCTACTTCGCCGAGACGCCGCCGGCCGCCGCGCCGACGGCGGCCGTCGTGGCCGATGGGACGTGCTTCCGGCAGATCGAGTTCGTCGGCATCCTGCGTGGCACGGCGGTCGAGAGCGGCGCGCAGCAGCTTGTTGACTTTATGTTAAGCGTGCCCTTGCAGGAGGACATCCCGCTCAAGATGTTCGTCTATCCGGCCAACGAAACGGCCGCACTGCCGGACGTGTTCGTCCAGCACAGCCGCACCCCGGCCGCGCCCGTCCAGATGGCCCCGGAGCGCATCGCCGCCAACCGCGAGGCGTGGATTCAGGCCTGGACGGAGACGGTCTTGCGCTAGGAGAGGGACACAGGTTACGGGGAGCGAGCACAGAGAATCTTTCGTGTCTCGTGTCCCTCTTTCCACCTGCAATTGTATCCGGTCGCTATATCCGGGTACATCCGGCCGGGCGCGGGGCGTGGTATGGTGGGGGCAACCCGACTTTGGAGTTACTCCCATGAATGAAGAAGAACGCGCCGCCCAACTGGCGGCAATCCTGGAAGAGATTCGCGGGCTGACCGAATCGCCACTCTACGACTATCGCACCCTCAACCACTACAACCCGGTGCTTGGCGAGGGCAGCCCCATGGCCGAGATCGTCTTCATCGGCGAAGCGCCGGGCGAAGTGGAGGCCAAGACGGGGCGGCCGTTCGTCGGCCCGGCCGGCCGCGTGCTCGATGGGCTGTTGGCCGACGCCGGGCTGACCCGCGACGACATCTACATCACCAACGTCGTCAAGGATCGCCCGCCGGACAACCGCGACCCGCGCGTGAAGGAAGTTCGCCTCTACGCCCCCTTTCTGTGGCGGCAACTGGCGATCATCCAGCCGCGGGTGATCGTGCCTCTGGGTCGCCACGCGCTGGAGTTCGTGCGCAAACACTTCACCGGCTTCCCGGCCGAGGGGTCGGTCTCGACCCTCCACGGCACGGCCTACCCGGCCGAAGCGTCCTACGGCCGGGTGTTCATTATGCCCCTCTATCACCCGGCAGTCTTGTTCTATCGCGAAGACTTGAAAGAGGCGATGGCGACCGACTTCCGTCTGCTGGCCGAACTGCTGGCCAACCGTCAGCCGGCTGGTCCGTCGGCGTAGTGGCGGCGCGTGTCCGCCTCGCGGCCGCGGACGACGCGCCGCCCGGCCAGTGCCCCCTGCGTCTGCGTCACCACGGTGCGCTGCTCCTCGCCTTGCCCCTGGCGCTCGAAGTAAAGCACGACCCAATCGTTGGTCTTGCCCGCCTCATGGGCGCGGGCGGTGTTGGAGAAGAGGGCGGTAAACGACCACGCGCCGCGGCGGGTGTGCAGGACGGGCAGCCACGCCTTGCCTTCGGGGTTGAAGCGCTTGGGGGCGATGGTGTCCAGGTCGCCGGCGGCGGCCTTGCGCCGGTACTCCGCGTCTACGTCGAGCAGTACAGCGACCGGCGGCTCGGCCGCATCGCCCTCTGTAGTCCCATCCGTCGAACTTTCTTCTTCGGCCAGGCGCTGCCGGGCGCGGCGCTGGGCGGTATTGCTCAACATACCCGCCAGCGCCGTTTGCACAGCGCGCACGCGCTCTTCGCCGAAGCCCTCGACCTTGTCCAGCCGGCCATCATGGGCCGCTTGCTCTAGCTCTGCCAACGTGCGGATGTCGAGCGTCTCGGCAATGCGGCGGCCGAGCGTTTCGCCCACGCCGGGGATGGTGTCGAAGATGCTGCCCGGCCTGGTCTCGCTCTCCAGTTCGCGCAAGAGGGCGCTCTGGCCGGTTTCGACGTACTCGGCGATCAACCCGGCCAGGCTCTCGCCAATGCCCGGCAGGCGCATCAGCGCTTCGCGGTCGCCGGCCAGTCCGGCCACCCGCTTGTCTGTGCCGCGCACAGTCGCGGCGGCGCTGAAGTAGGCGCGCACGCGATAAGGATTCGTTTCCTTCGTCTCCAGCAATTGCCCGATGCGTTCGAGTAGGTCGGCAATGGCGGTGTTGGGTGGTCTTTGGCTCATACTCGGGGGGGGGGGGGGGGGGGGGGGGGGGGACCGCAAGCACGCCGGCCGCGAATGGTCTCCGGGCCGGTCAAGTCCAGCGTGTGGGCCAGCGGATGTAGCGGCTGACTCATGTTATTGTTGCAGTTTGTCCAGCCGCCGGCGTGCCGCTTTGAGTGAGACGCCACGGCTATAAAAGTTGGCCCACGGGTCGCCGCGCTGAGCGATGCGCTCCAGGACGTTGCCGGCGTGATAGCGGCGCGAATCGAGGTCGGGGTCGTCCAACTCGTCCCAGGTGAGGGGCGTGGCCACGGGCGCGCCGGGGCGGGCGCGCACGGCGTAGGGCGGCACGGCGGTCTGGGCGTAGGCGTTGCGCAGGTAGTCGAGGAAGAGGCGGCCGTGGCGTTGGGCCTTGCGCGTCTCGGTCGTCAGTTCATCTGGGTGACGGGCGACCAGCGCGCCGGCCAGGTCGCGGGCGAAGTCGCGCACGATGTCGAAGTCACTGCGCCCATCGAGCGGCACGCCGACGTGCAGGCCGCGTGAGCCGGTGGTCATCAGGTAGGCCGGCAGCTCCAACTCATCGAGCAGGGCGCGCAGTTGGCGGGCGGCGGCGCGGGCCGTCTCGAACGACTGGGGCGGGTCAAGGTCGAAGATGAGCTTGTCGGGATGGTTCAGGGCGTTGGCGCGGCTGAGCCAGGTGTGGGGGGTGATGCTGGCCTGGTCGACCAGATAGACCAGTGTGGCCGCGTCGTTGATGACGACCTGCGGCTGCTTCTCGCCGCTCTCCAACACGGCGATAGTCACTCGCTCGATCCACTCCGGGAAGTAGTCGGGCGCTTGCTTGGCGTAGAAGCCGGGCTTGTCCACGCCGTTGGGGAAGCGCTGCATACTGATCGGCCGCCCCTGGACGTGGGGCAGCATCGTCTCGGCCACGCGGGCGTAGTAGCCGGCCAGATCGCCTTCGGTCAGGCCGATGTCGGGGAAGAGCACCTTGTCGGCGTGGCCGACCTCGATCGCGCGGCCGTCTAACTCGAAGGTGCGGGTGCTCATTCGTCCTCCTCCGCCTTGTCGCGTTCCTTCATCTTGAGCATCAGCCAGCGCGGCTCCTCGTCTTCGTCGGTGGCGACGCGAATCAACGCATAAGGGCCGTCGAGCTTATCGCCTTTCAGATAGACCTCGACCTTGCCCTCCGCCAGCGCCTCGGCCATCGACAACGACTCCTCGCTGCCGTCGCGCAGGTTGCGATAAGCGCCGCGATCCCATATCTCCACCTGGCCCGCGCCATACTGCCCCTTGGGGATGCGCCCGGCGAAGTTGGCGTAGGCCATGGGGTGGTCTTCGGTGGGCACGGCCAGGCGGCGGTCGCCCGGCCGCTCCGGCGGCCCCTTGGGTACAGCCCACGATTTGAGGACGCCGTCCACCTCCAGGCGCACGTCGTAGTGGAGGGTGCTGGCGTCGTGGCGCTGGATGACGTAAATGGGGCCACCGGCCGAGGCGCGCCCGCCATCGGCCGGTTCGTTGGTCTGGTCGAAGTCGCGCTTGCGACGGTATTCGCTTAGCGGATCAGACATGGTTTACCTCTTGCCGGTCGGCCGCCAACCGCGGCCGAGACCGAAGCATGGTCTTGATCCCATCCTACTTTCTGCCCAAGCCGTCCACCAGTTGCGCGGATAGAAGAAAAGGCACAAGTTGGGGTACACTTGGCCACGATTTAGTTCAGACGCGACAAGAATTTCTATGCCCGATTCGTCTCGCCGCGCCCGCACCGTTCGCCGCCTGCTGACCGGCGGCCTTTTGCTGTTGCCGCTGCTCTTTTTCGCCCTGTTCTACTTCTATCCCCTGGGGGCCATCCTGCGCCTGGGTCTGTGGCCGGAGGGGCGGCTGGATACGGCGGCGCTGGGGCAGATGTTCACCTCGCGCACCATCCTGGGCGTGCTGTGGTTCACGCTGTGGCAGGCGGTCGTCAGCACATTGCTAACGCTGGCCCTGGCCATGCCGGGGGCCTACGTGCTGGCCCGCTACCGCTTTCGCGGCCAGTCGCTCATCCGCGCCGTGGCTACCCTGCCGTTCGTGCTGCCGACGGTCGTCGTCGCCGCGGCCTTCGTGGCCCTCGTCGGCCCGTCGGGGGTGGTCAACAACTGGCTCATGGACGCGCTGTCGCTCGACGCGCCGCCCATCCGCCTGTCGCAGACGGTGTGGATCATCCTGCTGGCCCACGTCTTCTATAACTACAGCGTCGCCCTGCGCCTGCTCAGCGCCTACTGGCAGAACCTGCCGCCGTCGCTGACCCAGGCGGCGCAGATGCTCGGCGCGTCGCCGGGGCGGGCGTTCGTCGAGGTGACGCTGCCCCTGTTGCGCCCGGCCATTCTGGCCGCGGCGGCGCTGGTCTTCACCTTTACCTTCACCAGCTTCGGCGTCATCGTCGTCCTGGGCGGGCCGCGCTTCGCCACGCTGGAGGTGGAGATTTACCGCCAGGCGGTCAACCTGTTCAACCTGCCCGTGGCCGCCGCCCTGTCGCTGTGGCAAATCCTGTTCACCTTCATCCTGATGCTGTTCTACACCCGCACCCAGGCGCGCATCAGCCGGCCGCTGCGCCTCGGCGCGCGGCGGGCCATCGAGCGGCCGGTGCGGACGGGGCGCGAGAAGCTGCTGGTCTATGGCAACGCCGCGGCCATCCTCGTCCTCATCGGCGCGCCGCTGCTGGCGCTGGTCGGCCGTTCGTTGCGCGGCGCGAGCGGGCCGACGCTGGCCTACTACCGGGCGCTGTTCACCAACCGCGACGACTCCCTCTTCTTCGTGCCCCCGGCCGAGGCCATCGGCAACTCAGTGGCCATCGCTCTGGCGGCCATGCTCCTGGCCGTGACGCTGGGCGTGCTTAGCGCCCAACTGCTGACCCATTGGGAGCGGCCTGGCGGGGCGACTGGTCGCGGGGCGCTACTGGCCCGCCTGCTCGATCCGCTGCTGATGCTGCCGCTGGCCACCTCGGCGGTGACACTGGGGCTGGGCTATCTGATCGCCCTCGGCCGCCCGCCGCTCAATCTGCGGGCGTCGATCCTCATGCTGCCCATCGCCCACGCCGTCGTGGCCGCGCCCTTTGTGTTGCGCAGTGTGCTGCCCGGCTTTCGCGGCATCCTGCCGTCGCTGCGCGAGGCAGCGGCCATGCTGGGAGCCGACGGGCCGCGCGTCTGGCGCGAGGTGGACTGGCCGCTCATCCGCCGGCCACTGCTGGTGGGGGCGCTGTTCGCCTTCACCATCAGCCTGGGCGAGTTCGGCGCGACCATCTTTCTCGTTCGCCCGGAGACGCCGACGCTGCCCATCGCCATCTATCGCTTCCTGGGCCAGCCGGGGGCGCTCAACTATGGGCAGGCGCTGGCCATGAGTGTGCTGCTGTTGCTGGTCTGCGTCGTCGCCTTTCTGGCCATCGAGCACTTTCGTATTGGTGGGGAGGAGTTTTAGAAGAGTGAATCATCCGCAGATTGGGCAGATTGGGCAGATTGAAGAAAGGGGAGAGCGGGGATTATGGCGCTGTTAGAGGTGCGGGACGTGACCAGGTCCTTTGTGCCGGGGACGGCGGCCGTGGCTGGGGTCAGCCTCGACATCGCGCCGGGCGAAATCCTGTGCCTGCTTGGCCCGTCGGGCTGCGGCAAGACGACGCTGCTGCGCATCATCGCCGGGCTAGAGACGGCCGACCGCGGCGCGGTGCGCTTCGACGGCCGCGACCTGGCCGGCGTGCCGCCCCACGCGCGCGACTTCGGCATGATGTTCCAGGACTTCGCCCTGTTTCCGCACAAGAACGTCTTCGACAACGTGGCCTTCGGGCTGCGGATGCGGCAAGCGTCGCGGGCGGAGATCGCCGCGCGGGTGGCGGAGATGCTGGCTATGGTCGATCTGGATGGCTTCGGCGCGCGCCAGATCGCCCAACTATCGGGCGGGGAACAGCAGCGGGTGGCTCTGGCCCGCGCCCTGGCTCCGGGGCCGCGGCTGCTGATGCTCGACGAGCCGCTGGGGGCGCTCGACCGGGCGCTGCGCGAGCGGCTGATGGTCGACGTGCGGGCCATTCTGAAGCGAGTGGGCATGACCGCCGTCTACGTCACCCACGACCAGACGGAGGCGTTCGCCGTGGCCGACCGGCTGGCGGTGATGAACGCCGGACAAATCGAGCAGGTGGGCGCGCCGCCGGCGGTCTACGAGCGGCCGGCGACGCCGTTTGTGGCTCGCTTCCTGGGCTTCGAGAACCTGCTGCCGGGGGTGGCCGGTGGGGCGGGGGAGATAGCGACGGCCGTCGGCCGCTTCCGCCCGGCGTCGCCGCCCAGCCGGCCAGGCAAGGTGACGCTGCTGATCAAGCCGGCGGCAGCGCAACTCGAAGCGGCGGCCGGCCCGGCTGACGTTGTGGCCGAGAATACCATCACCGGTGTGGTGGAAGCCGCCGCCTTTCGCGGGCGGTTTTGTCAGGTGTGGCTGGCGGCCGGTGGGCAGCGGTTGCTGTTCGAGGTTGGTAGCGAATTCGACTACCAGATCGGCGACCGTCTTCGCATAGCCATTAGCCCTGATCAGTTATTAGTTTATGAGGCGGGATAGTGTTGGCGCATCTTCTTCGCGTCCGGTGCGTACAGCCGGTATACTTAACGTGATCTAGCGCCATATGCCTACGCCCGGCCGAAGTTTGGCCGGCGAGTATAGAGAAATAATATGCCCGATCTATCAACCATCATCGCCCGCGTTATCGTTCTGATCATCGCCTTCACCGTCCACGAGTTGTCCCACGCCCTGACGGCCGACTACCTGGGCGACCCCACGCCGCGCCGCATGGGGCGCATTACGCTCAACCCGCTCAAGCACCTCGATCCCGTCGGGACGCTGCTGCTTATCGTCGCCGGCTTCGGCTGGGCCAAGCCGGTCATGGTCAACCCGATGAACATGCGCGGCAATCCGCGCACGTCGATGGCCATCGTCGCCGCCGCCGGGCCGCTGTCGAATCTGATCATGGCCGCCATCGCCGCGCTCTTCTTCCGCTTTGGGCTGGTGTCCTTCACTCAGAGTGGGGCGCTGTCGGCTTCCTTTCTACTATCGGAGTTCATCTTGATCAATCTGATCCTGGCCTTCTTCAATCTGATCCCCATCCCGCCGCTCGACGGCTCCAAGATTCTGTTTGCCATCCTGCCCGGCGAACTGGTCTACCGTTTGCGGCCCTTAGAGCAGTATGGATTCCTTATCTTGATGGCTCTGGTGTTCTTCGGCCGGGGCATTATGAGCACTCTGATCGGCACGCCTGTCTCCGCCATGCTGCAACTCCTCATCGGCTGACGTGCGCCTGCGCTACCGTCTGCGCCAACTGCGCGACAACCTGACCGCCGGCCCGCTGAGCGCGGCGGCGCGGCGCGAGGTGGTCGCAGCCCTGTCGCCGGGCGAACTGGCCCTGTTCGAGCGCTTCTCCCCGGCCGACCAGTGGCACAGCTACCGCGTCTTATGCGACCTGCGCCGGGCGGGATATAATGACCCCGACCTGATGACCGCGGCCCTGCTCCACGACGTGGGCAAGACGCGCTACCCGCTGACGGCCGGGGATCGTACGCTCATTGTCGTCGGCGCGGTGCTGTTCCCCCGGCGGTCGGTGGCCTGGGGGCAGGGGACGGTGGATAGCTGGCGGCGGCCGTTCGTCGTGCGCGCCCGCCACCCGCAGTGGGGCGCAGAGATGGCCGCCGCGATTGGCGCGCGCCCGGCGGTGGTGGCGTTGATCGCCCGCCACCAGGACAAGCCGCCGGTCGAGGACGATGCGGCCGACACGTTGCGCGCCCTGCAATGGGCGGATGATCGCAACTGAGTTAACTTGTAGCACAGGATTCTTATCCTGTGCTCCTGCAGCGGCACAGGATAAGAATCCTGTGCTACAACATGATGGAGAAGGGTATGCAAGCGCAAACAGTGACCATCGTCGGCATGGGGCGGGTGGGGGTGTCCATCGCCCGGGCGCTGCGGGCGTCCGACGCCGGGCTGACCATCGTCGGCCACGACCGGATACGCCAGCTGGCCGAGGAGGCCAAGGAGAAGCTGGGGGCCATCGACCGCGTCGAGTGGAACCTGGTCACGGCGGCGTCGGTGGCCGACATCCTGGTGCTGGCCGTGCCGCTGGCCGAGTTGGAGAACACACTGATGGTCATTGGCGAAGAGGTGCAGCCCCACGCGCTGGTGCTCGACCTGGCCCCACTAAAGGCGCAAAGCCTGCGCTGGGCCGACAAGCACCTGAAGGCGGGGCACTACGTCGGTGTCATGCCCGTGCTGGCGGCGGCCTATCTGAGCGACGGCCGCGACGAGCCGTCGGCGGCGACGCCCGACCTGTTCCGCGGCAGCATCTTTTGCTTGCTGCCCTCAGCCAAAGCCGACCCGCAGGCGGTGGATACGGCGGTCAACTTCGGCCGCCTGCTGGGCGCGTCGCCCTACTTCGTCGATCCGTTGGAGTATGACAGTCTGGCCCAGGCCGTCGAGACGCTGCCGGGGCTGGCCGCGGCGGCACTGTTCGGCGCGGTGCAAAAGTCGGCCGCCTGGCGCGATATCCTGCGCTTCGCCAACCCGTCGTTTGCCGTGGCCACCCAGCCGCTCGTACACGGCACCGACATTACCAGCCTGGCCCTCAACGACCCCGCGGCCACATTGCGCTGGATCGACGCGCTGCTCAACGAACTGACGGCCATCCGCCGGATCATTCAGGAGGGGGATCGCGAACTGATTGACCTGACGCTGGGCGGCCTGCTGGTGCAACGCGAGCGTTGGCTGAAGGAGCGCGAGGCCAACGACTGGGCCGAAGTGGGTGATAGCCCGGTCGACCGGCCGACGATGAGCAAGCAGGTTCTGGGCGGCTGGCTCAGCGGCAAGATGAAGCGCGACAAAAAGGGCGGGGAGCGTTAGGCGGGGGAAGCCGGCTTGCGTGTGCTGATGATCGCGCCGACGTCGTTCTTTAGCGACTACGGCGGCCACATTCGTATCCTGGAGGAGACCCGGGCGCTGCAAGCCAGGGGCGTCCAGGTCGCCATCGTTACCTATTATAAGGGCAACGACGTGCCCGGCCTGGACATCCGCCGCACCGCGCCGCTGCCGTGGCATACTGACTACGAGGTCGGCTCGTCGCGCCACAAGATCGCCTTTGACGTCTACCTGGCCATGAAGGCCGCAGCCGAGGCGCGCCGCTTCCGGCCGGACGTCGTCCACGGCCACATGCACGAGGGGGCGCTCATCGGCGGGGCGCTGGCGCGGGCCATTGGCGTGCCGCTGGTGTTCGACTTCCAGGGCAGCCTGACGGCCGAGATGGTCGACCACCACTTCCTGAACCCACAGGGGGCGCTCTACCCGTGGGCCTATCGCCTGGAGACGGCCATCACCCGCCGCCTGCCGGATGCCATCTTGACCAGCACCGGGCTGGCGGCGACCCTGCTGCGCGACGAGTTCGGCGTGCCCGCGGCGCGCATCCACACCCTGCCCGACTGCGCCGACGCCGATCACTTCGACCCGGCGCGCTTTGCCCACTTGCAGACCGACCATCCGTTGCGGGTGCACTACGGTATCGCCCGCGACGCCGTAGTCGTTGGCTATCTGGGGCTGCTGACTGACTACCAGGGCATTCCCCATCTGATCGAGGCCGCCGCCCGGCTGAAGGAGCAGGGGCAGTCGATCCACTTTCTGATCATGGGCTATCCCAACGTGGAGAGCTACCAGATGGCCGCCCACGCCTGGGGGGTTGACGACTGCGTGACCTTCACCGGCCGCGTGCCCTTTGCCGACGCGCCCACCTACCTGGCCGCCTGCGACATCGCCGTGGCCCCCAAGATGTCGAGCAGCGAGGGCAGCGGCAAGCTACTCAACTACATGGCTATGGCCCAACCGATTGTGGCCTATGACACGCCGGTGAACCGCGAGTATCTGGACGATCTCGGCGTCTACGCGCCGCCGGGCGACGTGGCGGCTTTCACCGCGGCCATCGCCGAGCTGGCCGGCGACGCGGCGCGGCGGCGGGCGTTGGGGGCGGCGCTGCGGCGGCGGGCGCAAGAGGAGTTCAGTTGGCCGGTGGCCGCCGAGCGCATTGCGAATCTGTACAATCGCTTGACAAATAAGGTCGATTAGTCTAAACTACAGGTTCGCGCAAGTATGCCTCTTGAACGAATTGTATTGTGTGGCCGTTAGTAAAGAGAAACAGCATGTGAGCAGGGTGCAAACCAAGGGTTGCACCTTTTCCGCGTAAGGTGGTGGCAATCAATAGTGGCGAAGGACGCTTCGCCGCGTAGGGAGCAGGTGACTTTACATGTCCAGTACTTACACCAAGAGCTACGCCCGTACGACCCGCCCGATGGATCTGCCGACGCTCATTGACGTTCAGTTGCAATCGTTTGAGCAATTTATGGCCGAAGGGCTGGCGGAGCTTTTTGATGAGATTTCGCCAATCGAAAGTTTTAACGGCGACTTGAAGCTCTTCTTCCCCAGCAAGCGGCCGGAAGTCGAAGGCTTTAACCTGAGTTACTGGTTTGGCGAGCCGAAGTATAGCGTCGAGGAGTGCGTGGAGCGCGACATGAGCTACGCCGCGCCGCTCTACGTGCGCGTGATGCTCTATAGCACCGACATCGACCAGCCCATTGTGCAGGACATCTTCATGGGCGACTTTCCGCTCATGACCTCGGCCGGCACCTTCATCATCAATGGCACGGAGCGCGTCGTCGTCAGCCAGCTCATTCGTTCGCCCGGCGCTTACTTTGACGTGGAGGAGGAGCGCACCACCGGCCGCCCGCTGGCGATGGGCAAGCTCATCCCCGACCGCGGGGCGTGGATGGAGTTCGAGACGCGCAAGACCGACTATCTGACGGTCAAGTTTAACCGCAAGCGCACCGTGCCGGTGACGCTCTTCCTGCGGGCCATGGCCGCCATTCCCGATGGGCTGGACAACCCGCTCATCAAGGAAGGCACCGACCAGGAGTTGCTGGCCCTCTTTGCCGACGTGGACACCAACGGCGAGCACCTCTACATCCAGGGCAGCATCGAGCAGGAGCCGCACTGGGACCCGGACAAGTCGATCCCGGAGCAGGCGCTCATCGAGTTCTACAAGCGCATGCGCCCCGGCGACCCGCCGACGCTCGACAACGCCTCGCAGTATTTGCACGAGCAGCTCTATGACAGCCGGCGCTATGACCTGGCCGCCGTCGGCCGCTACAAGCTCAACAAGCGGCTGAATATGCAGAGCATCGTGCCCCTGCAGCACCGGACGATTACCCAGCAGGACATCGTCAACCTGGTCCGGCACATGATCCTGATCAACAATGGCCACGAAGGGGCCGACGACATCGACCACCTGGGCAACCGCCGCGTCAAGACCGTCGGCGAGCTGATCCAGGCCAAGTTGCGCGTCGGTCTGCGGCGCATGGAGCGCGTCGTCCGCGAACGCATGTCGATTCGCGAGAGCGACAACGTGACGCCCATCGCCCTGATCAACATCCGCCCCGTTGTGGCCGCCATCCGCGAGTTCTTCGGCAGTTCGCAGCTCAGCCAGTTCATGGAACAGGCCAACCCGCTGGCCGAACTGACCCACAAGCGCACCCTATCGGCCCTTGGCCCCGGCGGTCTGCGCCGCGAGCGCGCCGGCTTCGAGGTGCGCGACGTGCACCACAGCCACTACGGCCGCATCTGCCCCATCGAGACGCCGGAAGGCCCGAACATCGGCCTCATCGGCCGTCTGGCTACCTATGGCCGGGTCAACAAGTATGGCTTCATCGAGACGCCCTATCGGCGCGTGCTGCATAAGCTGCCCGTCGGCGATGAGCTTGTCAACCACGACATCTTTGCCGCCGTGGCCGACCCCGGCACGGGCGAGATCATCGTCGCCGCGGGCGAGACGGTCACGGCCGAGCACGTGGCGCAGATGCGCGAGGCGAGCATTACCGAGGTGCAGGTCAAGCCGTTCCTGACCGAAGAAGTCATCTACATGTCGGCCGACGAGGAAGACCACTACACCATCGCCCAGGCCAACTCCAAGATTGACGAGCGCGGGCAGTTCGCGGCCGCGCGCGTCTCTTCGCGGCGCAACCAGCAGTTCCGCTTCACCTCGGTGCAGCGCGTTGACTTCATGGACGTGGCCCCGCGGCAGATCGTCGGCGTTTCGGCCGCGCTCATTCCGTTCCTGGAGCACGACGACGCCAACCGCGCCCTGATGGGTTCGAACATGCAGCGCCAGGCCGTGCCGCTGCTCCAGCCCGACGTGCCGATTGTCAGCACGGGCATGGAGGAGCAGGCCGCGCTCAACTCCGGCCAGGTCGTTCTGGCCGACGTGGTGGGCGAGGTGGTCAGCGTGTCGGGTGAGAAGATCGTCGTCATGGGTGAGAGCGGCCCGCGCACTTATAACCTGCGCAAGTACAACCGCTCTAACCAGAGCACCTGCATCGACCAGCATCCGGTCGTCTATCGCGGCCAGCGGGTGCAGATCGGCGACGTGCTGGCCGATAGCTCCTCGACCCGCCTGGGCGAGCTGGCCCTGGGCCAGGACGTAGTGGTGGCTTTCCTGTCCTGGGAAGGCGGCAACTTCGAGGACGCCATCCTGGTCAGCGAGGCGATGGTGCGCGGCGACCGCTTCACCTCGGTCCACATCGAGAAACACGAGGTCGAGGCGCGTGATACCAAGCTGGGGCCGGAAGAGATCACTTACGACATCCCCAACGTCAGCGAGGACGCACTGAAGGACCTGGACGAGCGGGGCATCATCCGCGTCGGCGCGGAAGTCAACGAGAACGATATTCTGGTCGGCAAGATTACGCCCAAGGGCGAGAAGGAACTCAGCCCCGAAGAAAAGCTGTTGCGGGCCATCTTCGGCGACAAGGCGCGCGAGGTGAAAGACTCCAGCCTGCGTCTGCCCAACGGCGCGCGCGGCAAGGTGGTGGACGTGCAGGTCTTCGACCGGCAGCACGACCGCGACCTGCCGGCCGGCGTCGAGACGATGGTGCGCGTCAGCGTGGCCCAGCGCCGCAAGATCTCCGAGGGTGACAAGATGGCCGGCCGCCACGGCAACAAGGGCGTCATCTCCAAGATCGTGCCGATCGAGGACATGCCCTTCCTGGATGACGGCCGCTCGGTCGACGTCATCCTCAGCCCTTTGGGTGTGCCCGGCCGCATGAATATCGGCCAGGTGTTGGAAACCCATCTGGGTTGGGCGGCCCACCGCATCGGCTTCCGGGCCATCACGCCCGTGTTTGACGGGGCGACGGAGCAGGAGATTTCGGCCGAGTTGGGCCGCGCCTGGCTCGTCGACCGCGCCTGGAAGATCGCCAGCGAGTGGGCCTGGGACTGGTTGGCCGAAATCGAGTATGACACGTCGCAGTTGGAGAACCAGGACCACGCCCGGCAACTATTCGTCGGGGCCTGGCTGGGCGATCTAGGCTACGACCCGGTGCAGTTGGAGACGGACACAACCTACGCGCGCCGCGCCGCCGCCCGCGAGTGGCTGCGCAGCCGCGATTGGGACCCGGATGAGGTCTTCCCCAACAACCCTGACACGCTGCCCAAGTCGCGTTGGCAGGCGATTGACCCCAAGGCAATCGAGATCTGCGTGCGCGAATGGTACGCGATGATGTTGGAGAAGAACGACCTTATTTTGCCGGAGCAAGTCAAAGTCGACCCGACGACGACCGATCTGGGCGAGTTGCAGCGGTTGGCCAACGAGATCACTGTGCACACCCACGTGCCGCTGCCGACGTTGGGCAAGGAACGCCTGTTCGACGGCAAGTCGGGCCGGCCGTTCGACCAGCCGGTGACGGTTGGTGTGCTGCACATGATGAAGCTGGCTCACCTGGTGGAAGACAAGGCTCATGCCCGCTCCACCGGCCCATACTCGTTGGTGACGCAGCAGCCGTTGGGCGGCAAGGCCCAGTTCGGCGGCCAGCGCTTTGGCGAGATGGAAGTGTGGGCGCTGGAGGCCTATGGCGCGGCGCACACCCTGCAAGAGATGTTGACGGTCAAGTCCGACGACACGCAGGGGCGCGTCAAAACGTATGAGGCCATCGTCAAGAACGAGCCGATCGAGGAGCCGGGCGTGCCCGCCTCGTTCCGCGTGCTGGTCAAGGAGTTGCAGAGCCTGGGTCTGGCCGTCGAGGCCGTGACCGAGGGCGGCGAAGTGGTGCGCTTTGGCAAAGAAGACGACAAGCGCAGCAGCCGCAAATGGGCCGGCGACGACTTTATGTCGTTGGCGCGGGCCAATCGTTAGAGTAATCAGGGGCGCGGCCGATGGGAACATCAAAATACTCATTGGCCGTGCCCGAATTTGATAAATAAGGCCGCGGAAGCCTTGACATCTTGCCCGACTCTGGTAAGATACTAATTCGTATGTCTGTCCGGGACGGCGGTGCGCTGCCGTTACCAACCGAATAGTACGGAAACGATGGAGGCCATCGCATCAGCAGTGAAGACGATGGCCTCCATATTGTCGGGTCGTGGCGGGGTGTCTCTGTCCCCTCTCCACAATGTGTGGCCGTAACGTCGCCACATCGTTCGTCGATTTCAATCGTTATTCACAACGGAATAGAAAGCGCATTCACTACTGCGGGTGATAAGGAACGAGAAATTCGTCCCCTTCCGAAGCAGCGGTTTGCGGCGTTTTCTGCCTGTCGGCTTGGGCCGGCCGCAGTCGGCGAAACGAAGTGTTTTGTTAAGGAGAAACGATAGCGGTGCCTACAATTAATCAACTTGTCCGCAAGGGACGGAGTTCTAAGTCGAAGAAGAGCAAGTCTCCGGCCTTGCAGTACACCCTGAATTCCTTCAAGCAGCGGCGGACGCGCCAGCCGATGGGCGCGCCGCAGAAGCGCGGTGTCTGCACGCAGGTGAAGACGATGCCGCCCAAGAAGCCGAATTCGGCCCTGCGCAAGGTGGCCCGCGTTCGTCTGTCCAACGGCATCGAAGTGACGGCCTACATCCCTGGCGAGGGGCACAGCCTGCAAGACCACTCGGTCGTGCTGGTGCGTGGCGGCCGTGTGAAGGACCTGCCCGGCGTGCGCTATCACATCGTCCGCGGCACGCTCGACGCCGGTGGCGTCGTCAATCGTAAGAAGGGCCGTTCCAAGTACGGCACGAAGGTCGGCAAGGGGCCGGGCAAGAAATAGTTGTCAGTTATTAGTTATTAGTTGTCAGTTTGAAAGGGACTGACAACTGACAACTAGCAACTGTCAACTTCTTAGAGGAAAGCTATGTCCAGACGATACCGTCCTGAAAAGCGCGAAATCGAACCCGACTTGAAGTACGACAACCTGCACGTGTCGATGTTCGTCAATCGCCTCATGTACGATGGTAAGAAGAGCATCGCCCAGACGTTGATCTACGACAGCTTCGACATGATCGAAGAGCGCGTCGGTCGGCCGGGCGTCGAGGTGTTCGAGCAGGCGTTGCAGAACGTCATGCCCAGCATCGAAGTACGGCCGCGGCGTGTCGGCGGGGCCACCTATCAGGTGCCCGTGCCCGTCGAGCCTTATCGCCAGACTTCGCTGGCCATGCGCTGGCTGCTGATGGCGGCCCGCAATCGCGGCGGCCAGACGATGGCCGACAAGCTGGCCAACGAGTTCATCGACGCCGCCAACAACCAGGGTACGGCGGTCAAGCGTCGCGAAGATGCGCACCGCATGGCCGAAGCCAACCGCGCCTTCTCCCACTTCCGGGCCTAGGCGGGTTAGGAGTTCGCTCTGTCATGGCTGATCTGACCCTGGAACGAGTCCGAAATATCGGCATCATTGCCCATATCGACGCCGGCAAGACGACGACGTCCGAGCGTGTGCTCTATTACACCGGCATGATCCATCGCATGGGCGAAGTCCACGAAGGGACGGCCACGATGGATCACATGGATCAGGAGCGCGAGCGCGGCATCACCATCACCTCGGCGGCGACGACCACTTCGTGGCTCGGACACCAGATCAATCTGATCGACACGCCGGGACACATCGACTTCACCGCCGAAGTGCAGCGCAGCCTGCGCGTGCTTGACGGCGGCGTCGTTGTGTTCGATGCCGTGGCCGGCGTGGAGCCACAGTCGGAGACGGTTTGGCGGCAAGCCAACGGCTACGACGTGCCGCGTATCTGTTTCGTTAACAAGATGGATCGCATCGGCGCCGACTTCAAGCGCACGATTGGCATGATCAAGGAACGTCTGGGGGCCAACCCGATCGTCATTCAACACCCAATCGGTGAAGAGTCGGCCTTCCGGGGCATCGTCGATCTGTTGACGATGGAGGCCTACATCTGGCGCGACGAAGACCTGGGCAGCGAGCCGACGGTCGGGGCCGTGCCGGATGAACTGTGCGCCGAGGTCGAAGAGGCCCGCCACGCTATGGTTGAGGCTATCGCCGAGACGGACGATGAATTGACCACGCGCTACCTCGAAGGCGAGGAGATCAGCGTCGACGAACTGCGCGTCGCCCTCCGCGCGGCCACCATTCGCAACGCGGCCACGCCCGTTTTCTGTGGCAGCGCGCTGCGTAATCGTGGCATCCAGCGCATCCTCGACGGCGTGGTTTACTATCTGCCCTCACCGCTCGACATCCCCGCCATTCGCGGCCGGAACCCGTTCACCGGCAAAGAAGAAGAGCGCCAGGCCGACGCCAACGAGCCTTTGTCCGCCCTGGTCTTCAAGATCGTCACCGACCCCTACGTCGGCCGCCTGGCCTACTTCCGCGTCTACTCCGGCGTGCTCAGCATCGGCGACTCGGTGCTCAACAGCGCCAAGGACAAGCGCGAGCGCATCGGCCGCATCCTGCGGATGCACGCCGACCACCGCGAAGACCTGAAGGAAGTGCGCGCCGGCGACATCGCCGCCACGCTGGGCCTGAAGAATACCTTCACCGGCGACACGTTGTGCGACCCCAAGGGGCCGATCGTCCTGGAAGCGATTGACTTCCCGGAGCCGGTCATCCAGTTGGCCATTGAGCCGAAGAGCAACATCGACCAGGACAAGATGGGCAACGCCCTACGCGCCCTGGCCGAAGAAGACCCGACGTTCCAGGTGCAGGTGAACGAGCAAACGGGCCAGACGGTGCTCTATGGCATGGGCGAGTTGCACCTGGAAGTGTTGGTCGACCGGCTGATGCGCGAGTTCAAGGTCGCGGTCAACGTCGGCCAGCCGCGCGTGGCCTATCGCGAGACGATCACGCGGCCGGTGAGCAAGGTCGAAGGGCGCTTCGTCCGCCAGTCGGGCGGTCGCGGCCAGTTCGGCCACGTCGTGCTCGACGTTGAGCCGCTGGAGCCTGGCTCCGGCTTCGTCTTTGAGAACGGTATCATCGGCGGCTCCATCCCGCGCGAGTTCATCGGCCCGGCCGAAGCCGGCATCAAAGAGGCATTGCAGAGCGGCATCCTGGCCGGCTACCCTGTCGTGGACATCAAGGCCAAGCTCATTGACGGTTCGTTCCACGAAGTGGACTCGTCGGAAATGGCGTTCAAGATCGCCGGTTCGATGGCCATTAAAGACGCCGTGCAGCGCGGCGCGCCGGTTCTGCTGGAGCCGGTCATGGGTATCGAAGTTGTTGCGCCGGATGATTACACCGGCGATGTCATCGGCAATCTCTCGGCCAACCGAGGGATGATAGAGGGAATGGAGCTGCGTTCAGATGGTTTGCAAACCGTCCGCGCTCTGGTGCCGCTGGCGACCATGTTTGGGTATGCGACGCGCTTGCGCTCGATGACCCAGGGCCGCGGTACGTTTACGATGGAGTTTCATCATTACGCGCCCGTTAGCGAGTCCGTGGCGCAGGAAATCTTGCGCGGCAAGAAGTAATTAGGGATTAGGGGCCAGGGATTAGGGATTAGGGAAGAGCGTTCTTCCCTAGCCCCTAGCCCCTAATCCCTAACCTCTAACTAGAGGGAATCATGGCCAAAGAGAAATTCGTACGCGGGAAACCGCACGTGAACGTCGGGACGATCGGACACATCGACCACGGCAAGACGACCTTGACCGCGGCAATCACCAAGACGCTGGCCCTGAAGGGCTGGGCGGACTTTCGGGCGTTCGACTCGATCGACAACGCGCCGGAAGAGCGGGAGCGGGGCATCACCATTGCCATCGCCCACGTGGAGTACCAGACGGAGAACCGGCACTACGCCCACGTCGACTGCCCGGGGCACCGCGACTACATCAAGAACATGATCACCGGCGCGGCGCAGATGGACGGGGCGATCCTGGTGGTGGCGGCGCCCGACGGGCCGATGCCGCAGACGCGCGAGCACGTGCTGCTGGCGCGCCAGGTGGAAGTGCCGGCGATGGTGATCTTCCTGAACAAAGTCGACATGATGGACGACGAAGAGCTGCTGGAACTGGTCGAACTGGAACTGCGCGACCTGCTGTCGAGCCAGGAGTTCCCGGGCGACGAGACGCCGATTGTGCGCGGCAGCGCGCTGAAGGCGCTGGAAGAGCAGTCGAAGGACACCAACGCGCCGGCCTACGCCCCGATCTGGGAGCTGATGCGAGTGGTGGACGAGTACATTCCGACGCCGGTGCGCGACGTGGACAAGCCGTTCCTGATGTCGGTCGAGGACGTGTTCTCGATCAAGGGTCGGGGGACGGTGGTGACGGGGCGCGTCGACCGGGGCGTGCTGACGCCCAACAGCGAGATCGACATCATCGGGCTGGGCAACGACCGCAAGAAGGTGGTGGTCACGTCGATGGAGATGTTCCACAAGATTCTGGACAAGGTGGAGGCGGGCGACAACGCCGGTCTGCTGCTGCGCGGCGTGGGGCGGGAAGAGGTGGAGCGCGGCCAGGTGTTGGCCAAGCCGAACAGCATCACGCCGCACACGGAGTTCATGGGCGAGGTGTACGTGCTGCGCAAGGAAGAAGGGGGGCGTCACAAGGCGTTCTTCCCGGGCTACCGGCCGCAGTTCTACATTCGGACGATGGACGTGACGGGCGAGATCACGCTGCCGGAAGGGGTGGAGATGGTCATGCCGGGCGACAACGTCAACCTGAAGGTGAAGCTGATCACCCCGGTGGCGCTGGAAGACGGGCAGCGCTTCGCCATCCGCGAAGGCGGCCTGACCGTCGGCGCCGGCGTTATTACTAAGATTCTGGCCTAGAACAGGTTCCAGGGGCCAGGGGCCAGGCGCGTTCTTCCCCTGGAACCTAGCCCCTAACCCCTAGCCCCTAGAAAGAGGAAAGTATGTCGAAACAACGAATTCGCATTCGCCTGAAGGCGTACGACCATCGTGTTCTAGACCAGTCTGCCCGGCGTATCGTCGGCACGGCCGAGCGCACCGGCGCGCGGGTCATTGGCCCGGTGCCGTTGCCCACCCGGCTGGAGCGCTTCACCGTTCGCCGCAGCCCGTTCATTGACAAGGACTCGCAGGAGCATTTCGAGATCAGAACGCACAAGCGGCTGATCGACGTGATCAACCCTGACTCTAAGACGATCGACACGCTCATGCGGCTCAACCTGCCGGCCGGCGTCGATATTGAAATCTCGCTTTAGTGAGGAATTAGGTTCCAGGTTCCAGGTTCCAGGTTCCAGGGAAGCACTCTTCCCCCGGCCCCTAGCCCCTAGCCCCTGGCCCCTTTCCGCCGAGGTGAATCGTGAAAGGATTGATTGGCAAAAAAGTGGGCATGACGCAGGTCTTTGATGAGACCGGTGTCGTGACGCCTGTAACCATCATCCAGGCCGGGCCGTGCTTTGTGACCCAGGTCAAGGATGAGAAGAACGATGGCTACAGCGCCGTGCAGCTAGGCTACGGCGACGTGTCGCCCAAGCGGCTGACGAAGGGCGAGCAGGGCCATCTGGGCATCGTCAAGGCCAAGAAGGGCGGCCGGCGCGGCGGCGACAAGGGCATTCCGGCCGTGCGCCATCTGCGCGAGTTCCGCACCAGCAGCGCCGGCGACTACACCGTTGGCCAACAACTGACGGTAGCCCAGTTCGAGCCGGGCGAGATGGTCGACGTCATCGGCAAGACCAAGGGACGCGGCTTCGCCGGTAACGTGAAGCGCCATAACTTCGCCGGCGGCGTGAAGACCCACGGCCAATCGGACCGTTGGCGCGCGCCAGGCTCCATCGGCTCGGCCACCGAAATGTCGCGCGTGCCCAAGGGCAAGCGCATGGCCGGCCGCATGGGCAACGAGCGCCAGACGGCGCAGAACCTGGTGGTTGTCCGGATCGACCCGGAGCGCAACCTGATCGCCATCCGCGGCGCTGTTCCCGGCGCCAAGGGCGGGCTGGTCATCATCCGCGACGCGGCCAAGGGATAAAGAGAGGTTCTAGGTTCTAGGTTCCAGGTTCTAGGGAAGAGTATTCTGGCCCTAGCCCCTAACCCCTAGCCCCTAGCCCCTGGAGAAAGAGACATGGAACTACCAGTCTACAACATGGCCGGCGAACAGGTGAGCACGCGCGAGCTGCCGGCCAGCATCTTCGAAGCGAACGTCAACCGTGCGCTGATGCACCAGGCGCTCATCCGGCAATTGGCCAACGCACGGCAAGGCAACCACAAGGCCAAGACGCGCTCGGAAGTGAACCGCTCGACGGCCAAGATTTACCGTCAGAAGGGCACCGGCCGGGCGCGCCACGGCAGCCGCAAGGCGCCCATTTTCGTTGGCGGCGGCAAGGCCCACGGCCCGCGGCCGCGCAAGTACACCAAGGCGATGCCGCGCAAGATGCGCCGTGCCGCGCTGTGTTCGGCTCTGTCGGTCAAGGCCGACGCGGGTGATATCGTCCTGCTCGACCAGATCAGCATGGACGCGCCCAAGACGAAGACCGTGGCCACGATGATGCAGGTGCTAGTCAACAGCGAGAGCGTGCTGCTGCTGTTGCCGGAGCGCAACGAGACGGTCGAGAAGTCGGCGCGCAACCTGCAACACGTGAAGGCGCTGCGGGCCAACTATCTGAATATCCGTGACTTGCTGGGCTACAGCAAGATCGTGATGCCGCTGGCGGCGCTCGACGTGGTTTCCGAATTCCTGGAGACGGACGCGGGCGGCGTCTGGGTGTTGGTCGATGAGGGCGAAGAGTCCGGCGACGCCGGCAGCCCGACGGCCGGGGCGGTGGAGGCTTAACATGCATTGGCGCGACATTATTCGCCGGCCGGTGGTGACGGAAAAGAGCAACTTCCTGGCCGACGTCAACAACCAGTACACCTTCGTGGTTCACCCGCGCGCGAACAAGCTGCAAGTGAAGCAGGCCATCGAGTTGGCTTGGCCCAACGTGCGTGTGGACAAAATCCGCATCGCCAACATGCCCGCCAAGCGCGCCCGCCGTATGCGTCGTCTGAGCGTTCGCAAGCCGAGTTGGAAGAAGGCCATCGTCACCCTGCAACCGGGCAGCCGTATTGACCTGTTCGAGGGAGTATAGATTAGGTTCTAGGTTCTTGGTTCCAGGTTCTGGGGGAAGATTACTCTTCCCTGGCTCCTGGCCCCTGGCCCCTGGCCCCTAGGAGAGCATTATGCCCGTCAAACTATTTAAGCCCACCTCGCCCGGCCGCCGCGATATGAGTGGCTACACGTTCGAGGAGATCACTCGGACTGAACCGGAGCGCAGCCTGGTGCGCGGTCTGCGCAACAAAGCCGGCCGCAACATGCGCGGCAAGATCACCGTTCGCCACCAGGGCGGCGGTCACAAGCGGCTCTACCGCGAGATCGACTTCAAGCGCGACAAGTTGAACGTGCCGGCGCGGGTGGCGACGATTGAGTACGACCCGAACCGCTCGGCGCGCATTGCCCTGTTGGTCTATGCCGACGGCGAGAAGCGTTACATCCTGGCCCCGCTGGGCGTCAAGGTCGGCGACCAGCTCGTCAGCGGCCAGAAGGCGGAGATTCGCCCCGGCAACACGCTGCCCCTGCGCAACATTCCGCTGGGCACGACCATTCACAACATTGAACTCTATCCGGGGCGCGGCGGCCAATTGGTGCGTTCGGCCGGTGTGTCGGCCCAACTGATGGCCAAGGACCACCCGCAGTACGCTACCATCCGCCTGCCTTCCGGCGAAGAGCGCTACATTGCGCAAGAGTGCCTGGCGACCATCGGTCAGGTGGGCAACGTCGAGCACGGCAACATTAAGCTGGGCAAGGCGGGACGCAAGCGCCATTTGGGTGTGCGGCCGTCCGTCCGTGGCTCAGCCATGACCCCGCGTGACCATCCTCATGGTGGTGGCGAGGGCGCGGCCCCCATCGGTATGGCCAGCCCGAAGACGCCGTGGGGCAAGGTGGCGCTCGGCCAGCGCACGCGCAATAACAAGGCGACGGACAAGTATATCTTCCGTCGTCGCGGAAAGAAGCGCAGATAGGTTCTAGGTTCCAGGTTCCAGGGGCCAGGGGAAGAGCGTTCTTCCCCTAGCCCCTGGCCCCTGGCCCCTGGCCCCTAGGAGAACAACATGTCACGTTCACTGAAGAAAGGACCATTCATCGATCCGAAGCTGCTGAAAAAGGTGGAGGATCTGAATACGGCGCGCAAGCGCCAGGTGATCCGGACGTGGTCGCGGGCCAGCACCATCTTTCCGCAGATGGTTGGCCACACCATCGCCGTCTATGACGGCCGCCGCCACATCCCGATCTACGTCACCGAAAACATGGTCGGCCACAAGCTCGGCGAATTTGCGCCGACGCGCACTTTCCGCGGCCACGTGGCCAAGTCGGAGAAGAAGGGGCGCAAGTAATCATGGCCGATACAGCTACTAACGCGTTTGAGGTTCGGGCGACCGTGCGCCACATTCCGATGAGCACGCAGAAGGTGCGGCTGGTCGTGAATGCCGTGCGGGGAATGGATGCGTCGAAGGCGCTGGACACCTTGCGCTTCATGCCCCAGTACGCCGCCGAGCCGGTGTTCAAGTTGATCTCGTCGGCCGTGGCTAACGCCGAAGAGAATTACGGGCTGGAGATGGATGAACTGGTCGTCAGCGAGATTTGGGCCGACGAAGGCCCACGCCATCGCAAGGCGCCACATGGCGGTCGGTTCGCCGGCCGTGGTCGCTTCCGGCCCATCGTTCGTCGCTCATCGCATATTACCGTTGTTCTGGCGGAACGGGAGAGTAACTAGGTTCTAGGTTCTAGGGCCTAGGGCCTAGAGGAAGAACGTTCTTCCCCTAGCCCCTGGCCCCTAGCCCCTGGCCCCTATTCTTGGAGAGATTATGGGACGCAAAGTACATCCAGTAGGCTTTCGGTTGAAGACGATCCGCGACTGGAACGCTCGGTGGTATGCCGAGGGTGGGCGCTATCGCGACCTGCTCCACGAGGACATGGCCATTCGTCGTATGGTCAAGCAAGACCTGAGCGCGGCGGGCGTGGCCAAGGTCGAGATCGAGCGCTTCCCAAATCAGGTCCAGGTGACCATCCACACCGCCCGGCCGGGCATCGTCATCGGCCGCAAGGGCGCGGCGGTCAAGGACCTGCGCCAGAAGCTGAAGGACATGACCGGCAAGACGGCGCGCGTCGAGGTGGAAGAGATCACCCAGCCCGACGGCAACGCGCAGCTCATCGCCGAGAACATCACCGGCCAGCTTGAGCGCCGCATCTCCCACAGCCGGGCCATGAAGCGCGCCGTCCTGCAGGCGATGCGCGCCGGTGTGAAGGGCATTCGCATCGAGGCCAGCGGCCGGCTGTCCGGCTCCGAAATGGCCCGCAATGAGAAGCTGTGGGAAGGGCGCGTCCCGCGCAACATGATCCGCGCCGACCTGGACTATGGCTTTGCCGAAGCCCTGACCACCTATGGCCGCATCGGCATCAAGGTGTGGGTCTACAACGGCGAGATTCTGCCGCAGCGCGTGGAGGCCACGGACGTCTACATCAGTGAATAGGGGCTAGGGATTAGGGACTAGGGATTAGGGAAGAGCGTTCTTCCCCTGGAACCTGGAACCTAGCACCTGGAACCTAGGAGAAAGAATCATGTTAATGCCAAAGCGCGTTAAATATCGTAAGCAGTTCCGGGGCCGAATGCGCGGCATGGCCAAGGGCGGCACGACGCTGTTGATCGGTGAGTACGGTTTGCAGGCGTTGGAGCCGGGCTGGGTCACCAGCCGTCAGATCGAAGCCATCCGCCGGTCGATCGTGCGCCAAATGCGCCGCCGTGGCAAGTACTGGGTGCGTATCTTCCCCGACAAGCCGGTGACGGCCAAGCCGGCCGAAACCCGCATGGGTAAGGGCAAAGGCTCGGTTGACCACTGGGTGGCCGTGGTGAAGCCGGGGCGCGTCATCTTCGAGATCGCCGACGTGCCGGCCGAAATAGCCCTCCAAGCGTTGCGCTCGGCCGGTTACAAGCTGCCGATCAAAACGCAGGTTATCTCGCGTGAGGAGGCTCTCTAATGGCCAGCATCGTCGAGTTGAATCAGATGAGCAACGATAAGCTGGAAAAGACGCTGGAAGAAGCGCGCGAGGAACTGTTCAACCTGCGCTTCCAGAAGGCGTCGGCCCGGCTGGAGAATACGGCCCGGCTGCGCCAGGTGCGGCGCGAAGTGGCCCAGGTGGAGACGGTTCTTCACCAGCGCCAACTGGCCACCGAAGTCGCCGCGGCCGAGCCGGCCATTGCCGAGCGGCTGCGCGACAAAGAGTGGCAGGCCAATACCCGCTACGTCTATGAGGACAGCGCCTGGCAGGTGGAGTTTAACGATAAGGGCGGCAAGAAGCTGGCCACGGCCTGGGTGAACCTGAACAAAGCCCAGTCTAAAAAGGCCGCCAAAGCGCCGCAGTTGGTCGTTCGCCACGAGGTAAAATAGTTACTAGTTACTAGTAACTGCCTGAGGACTATCATGAGAGAACAACGCAAGCGACTCGTCGGCGTCGTCACCAGCGACAAGATGGACAAGACGATCGTCGTCTCCGTCTCCACGACCAAGCGCCATCCGATCTATGGCAAGGTCTACAGCCGGGTCACGAAGTACAAGGCGCACGACGAGAACAACGAGTGCCGCGTGGGCGACCGCGTGGAGATCATCGAGTCGAAACCCTATAGCCGCGAGAAGCGGTTTGCCCTCGTCTCCGTGCTGGAGCGAGCTGACTAAGCGAGGCGCGCTATGATTCAGAAGGAAAGTCGACTCAACGTAGCCGATAACTCAGGAGCTCGCGAGCTTCTGGTCATCCAGGTCATGGGCGGTTCGCGCCGTCGCTATGGCGGCGTGGGCGATGTGGTCACGGCCACGGTCAAGAAGGCCACGCCCAACGCCACGGTCAAGAAAAGCTCTGTCGTGAAGGCGGTCATCGTCCGCACGACGAAAGAGTATAAGCGCGAAGACGGCAGCTATATCCGCTTCGACGACAACGCCGCCGTCATCCTGGACGCCGAAGGCAAGAACCCGGTCGGGACGCGCATCTTCGGCCCCGTGGCGCGCGAACTGCGCGACAAGGGCTTTGGGCGCATCTTGTCGCTGGCCCCGGAGTCACTCTAGGAAGGTGAGCCCTAAAAGGTGCATTATGCGAATTAAAGTCAACGACACGGTCGAGGTGATCTCCGGCAACTTCAAGGGTGTGCGCGGCACGGTGCAGCGCGTCTACCCCGGCAAGCAGATGGTCGTCGTCTCCGGCGTCAATATCGTGAAGAAGCATCAAAAGTCGCGGCCGACCGGCGGCCGTTCGCGCGCCCAGGGCGGCATCATCGAGTTCGAGGCCCCCATTCACGTCTCCAAGGTCATGCTGGTGGAGACGGGCAGCGGCGAGAAGACGCGTGTCGGCGTGCGGCGCGACGAGAACGGGCGGCCCGTCCGCTACTCGAAGAAGAGCGGCGCGGAGTTGGACTAGAAAACAAGGGACAAGGTTCCAGGTTCCAGGGACTAGGCGAAGAAGGCTCTTCCCTGGCCCCTAGCCCCTGGCCCCTAGCCCCTAAGAAGAGGAATCAGAATGGCAACTAAGTTTACGCCGCTGCCGGAACTCTATCGCGACGAGGTCATCCCGGCGCTGATGAAGGAGTTTGATTACTCCAGCGTCATGCAAGTGCCGCGGATCACCAAGGTCGTGGTGAACATCGGCTTGGGCGAGGCGCTCGATAACGCCAAGGCGATTGAGTTCGCGACCAACGACATCACCCTCATCACCGGCCAGAAGCCGGTGCTGACGAAGGCCAAGAAGTCCATCGCCGGCTTCAAGCTGCGCGATGGGCGCGTCATCGGTCTCAAGGTGACGCTGCGCGGCGAACGGATGTGGGCCTTCCTGACGCGCCTCATCCACGTGGCTCTGCCGCGTACGCGCGACTTCCAGGGGATTTCGCCCGAGGCCTTCGACGGCCGCGGCAACTACACCCTGGGGCTGCGCGAGCAGTTGATTTTCCCGGAAGTCGATTACGACAAGATCGACAAACTTCGGGGCATGGAAGTGACCATCGTCACGACCGCCCCGACCGATGAAGAAGGACGACGCCTGCTGGCGTTGATGGGTATGCCCTTCCAGCGGGAAGTGGCCGAGGCCGCCGGGCAGTAGAAGTGCGGCCAGTACGGCTCCGACACCTGATCACTGACCACTGCTTAAGGAGTTCGCTACATGGCGAAGAAATCGATGATCGCACGTGAAACGAAGCGGAAGTACCGGGTGCGGGTTCGCAACCGCTGCAAGCTGTGCGGACGGCCCCGTGGTTACATCCGTCGCTTTGGCCTGTGCCGCATTTGCTTCCGCGAACAGGCCTTGAAGGGCAACATCCCCGGCGTCGTCAAGTCGAGTTGGTAGAGGTGCGCTATGTCTATGACTGATCCCATTGCCGACATGTTGACGCGGATGCGCAATGCCCTGGATCGGCAGCAGCCGACGGTGGCCATGCCCCATTCCAAAATGAAGGTAGCCATCGCCGACGTGTTGAAGAACGAGGGCTATATTGAGAGCTATGAGGTCTTGCCCGGCGGCGCAGTGTCGACCGGCGCGCCGGCTACCGGCGCGACACCTCAGGCCAAGTTCCCGACGCTGGTCATCCGCCTGCGCTACGTGGGCGGCCGGCGCGAGCGTCGCCCGGTTATCAACGGCCTGCAGCGCGTTAGCTCGCCCGGCCGTCGCATCTACGTGGGGAAGCGCGAGATTCCCTGGGTCCTCAGCGGCCTGGGCGTCTCCATCCTGACGACCTCGCGCGGCGTCATGACCGACCAGAAGGCCCGCCAGCTCGGGCTGGGCGGCGAACTGCTGTGCAAGGTATGGTAATTACTAGGTGTTAGGTTCTAGGTTCCAGGTGTTGGGGGCCAGGGAGGCTTCCCCCCCCCCCCCCCCCCCTATGCCCCTAATCCTGGAGGAATTGAAATGTCGCGAGTTGGTAAGGCGCCAATACAACTGCCCAAGGGCGTGAGCGTCGATATCGACGGCTCGACGGTCGCCGTCAAGGGGCCGAAGGGCGCGTTGAGCCGCACGTTGCACCCCGACATGGCCATCGCCATCGAGGACGGCGTGCTGCACGTGACGCGGCCGAGCGATAGCCGGCAGCACCGCTCTTTGCATGGCCTGACGCGGGCGCTCGTGAATAACATGGTCACCGGTGTCAGCGCCGGCTTCACGCGGGTCTTGCAGATCGAAGGTGTCGGCTACCGCGCCGAGTTGGACGGCAAGAACCTGGTGCTCTACGTCGGCTACTCCCACCCCGTGCGCTTTGCGCCGGAGCGGGACATCGCCTACAACGTGGAGGAACGCGGGCGCAAGGTCACGATCAGCGGCACCGACAAGGAGTTTGTCGGCGAGATGGCCGCCCGCGTGCGCAAGACCCGGCCGCCGGAGCCTTATAAGGGCAAGGGCATCCGCTATGACAACGAGGTCGTCCGCCGCAAGGCCGGCAAGACGGGTAAAGTCTAGCGAGTGACGGGTTACGGAGAGGAGGTGGGAAAACGGAGTTCGTAATTCGTAGGTAGAGTGTACGATGGCAACAAACGGCAATGAGGCACGGAAGCGGCGGCAGCGTCGCATTCGGATGAAGATTTCGGGCACGCCGGAGCGTCCGCGGTTGAACGTCTTCCGCAGCCTGGAGCACATTTATGCCCAGGTGATCGACGACGTCGCCGGCAATACGCTGGTCGCGGCTTCCAGCCTGGACAAAGAGATCGCCGGGCAACTGGACGGCAAGAAGAAGCGAGAGCAGGCGGCGCTGGTCGGCAAGCTGGTCGCGCGGCGCGCGCTCGATGCGGGTATCCAGGAAGTGGTCTTCGACCGCGGTGGCTACATCTATCACGGCCGCATCAAGGCCCTGGCCGATGGCGCGCGCGAAGGTGGCCTGAAACTGTAGAAGAAGGTTCCAGGTTCCAGGTTCCAGGTTCCAGGGAAGAGGCTTCTTCCCCTGGCCCCAGGCCCCTAGCCCTGGCCCCTTTCCCTGGCCGATGGCCACTGGAGAAACAAAATGGGACAGCGAAGAAGAGATCAATCCTTTCGCGAACAGAAAGACGAGTTCGATGAGCGCATCATCGACATCGCCCGCGTGGCCAAGGTTGTGAAGGGCGGCCGTCGCTTCGCCTTCCGCGTCACGGTCGTCGTCGGCGACAACCGCGGCAAGGTCGGCGTGGGCATCGGCAAGGCCCGCACCGTGCCCGACTCCATCCGCAAGGCGCTGGAGGCGGCCCGCAAAAACATGGTCAGCGTGCCTATCTATGGTACGACCGTGCCGCACGAGGTCATCGGCCGGCACGGCGCGGCGCGCGTCATGCTGAAGCCGGCCTCGCCCGGCACGGGCGTCATCGCCGGCGGCGGCGTGCGCGCCGTCATCGAGGCCGCCGGCTATCGCGACATCCTGACCAAGTCGTTGGGCAGCTCCAACGTGCTGAACGTCATGATGGCCACGATGGACGGACTGGACCGACTGATGGACATGCGCCAGATCGCGCTGGATCGCGGCAAAGACCCGGCAGAGGTCGCGCCGTTTTGGGGACGCAAGTAATGGCTAAGTTACGCATTACCTATAAGAAGAGCGCCATCGGCTACACCGTGCGGCAGAAGGCCACGATCAAGGCCCTCGGCTTCACGCACCTGTATCAGACGGTGGAGCACGACGACACGCCGGCCATCCGGGGGATGATCAACGCGGTCAGCCACCTGTTGACGGTCGAGGAAGTCGCGGCCCAAGAGGCCGCGGCCGGGAAGGTCGGATAATCATGAAACTCAACGACTTAAGCCCCAACCCGGGTTCCACAAAGTCGCGCAAGCGCGTCGGCCGCGGCATCTCCGCCGGTCAGGGCAAGACGGCCGGGCGCGGCACCAAGGGCCAGGGCGCGCGCAGCGGCGGCATCAAAGGCCCCTACTTTGAAGGCGGCCAGTTGCCTCTGGCCCGGCGTCTGCCGTTCAAGCGCGGCTTCACCAACATTCGCCGCATCGAGTACAAGGTGGTCAACCTGCAACGGCTGGCCGAATGTGACTTCGAAGGCGAGACGGTGACGCTCGAACTGATGGCCGAGTTCGGTCTGATCAAGAAGGCGACCGACCCGGTCGTGGTGCTGGGTGAGGGCGAGTTGACCACGGCGCTGATTGTGCGCGCCCACCGCTTCTCGTCGTCGGCCAAAGAGAAGATCGAAGCCGCCGGCGGCACGGCTGAGGTTATCGCCTACAGCCCCAAGGCTACGCCTGCTGAAAGCTAGTCGCTAGTCAACTAGTCACTAGTCACTGTATAGGAGATAAGCCATGATCGAATCAGTGCGCGCGGCCTTCACATTACCGGACTTGCGGCGGCGCATCCTGTTCACCATCGGCATGTTGGTGATCTATCGCCTGGTGGCCAATATCCCGGTCCCCGGCGTTGACTTGCAGGCGTGGCTGGTGTTCACCGCGCAGCGGACGGGCAACTCGGTCGTCGACTTCCTTGACCTGTTGTCGGGTGGCGCGGTCAGCAACTTCTCGGTGATGGCGATGGGCGTCTACCCCTACATCACCGCGTCGATTATCATCCAGTTGTTGACGCCCATCATCCCGCAGTTCGAGGAGTTGCAGTCGGAAGGCGAGTCAGGCCGCAACAAGCTGAACCGCTACACCTACTTCCTGACTGTGCCGTTGGCATTCTTGCAAGGGGTCGGTCAGATTCGGCTCGTCGGCGCCAGCCTGACCGGCGGCGTCGAGTCGATCATGCCCAACTTCGGCTTCACCGGCGCGAACCTGCTGCCGACGTTGACGACGCTGGTAGCTATGGTCGGCGGCACGATGTTCGCCATCTGGCTTGGCGAGCGCATCACCGAAGAGGGCGTCGGCCAGGGTATCTCGCTGATTATCTTCGGCGGCATCGTCTCCGGCATTCTGCCGAATCTGGGCCAGATGTTCGCTCTGGAGCCGGCGGCGCGCATCTTCTCGATCATCACCTTCCTGATCTACCTGGTGCTGACCGTGCTGGTCATCGTCATTATTCAGGAGGGGCAGCGAAGAATAGCCGTCCAATATGGGCGGCGCGTGCGCGGGCGTAAGATTTACCAGGGTCAAAGCACCTATATTCCGTTGAAGGTCAACACCGCGGGCATGATCCCGATCATCTTCGCCCAGTCGATCCTGACCTTCTTCCCGCTCATCGCCGGTCTGTTCGTGACCGGCAGCGGCAGCGTGATTGACAACATCGCCACGGCCGTCGGCAGCTTCGGCACGCAACAAGACGTGACCACGGCTCCGGTCGCCTTCACCGTCTACTGGGTGCTGTACTTCATCCTGGTCGTCGCCTTCACGTTCTTTTACACCGACGTCATGATCCGGCAGCAAAACCTGCCGGAGACGCTGCAACGGCAGGGCGGGTTCATCCCCGGCATCCGGCCCGGCAAGCGGACCGAGAACTACATCATGTCGGTTGTGCGGCGCATCACCCTGATCGGCGCGCTGTTCCTGGGCCTCATCGCCGTCTTGCCGGGCATCATGGCTGTCATAGCCCTGGTGCTGCAAATCCCCGGCCTGGAGCGAAGCGTGTTGGTCATCAGCGGCTCCGGCCTGATCATCGTCGTCGGTGTGGTCATCGACACGATGCGCCAACTGGAAGCGCAATTGCTGATGCGCCATTACGAAGGGTTCTTGAAGTCGTAGCGGCAGTTAACAGTTGTCAGTTGTCAGTTAACAGTTGCCAGCCAAGAGCGGCAACTGACAACTGGCCACTGACAACTGACAACTGCCCTGGGGGTCGCCATGAAGTTCATCATCCTGATTGGCCCGCCAGGAGCCGGCAAGGGCACTCAGGCAAAGTTGTTGGAAGAGTCGTTGGGCCTGCCGCAAGTGTCGACGGGCGACTTGTTTCGTTACAATCTGAAGAACGCGACCGAGTTGGGCAAGCTGGCCCAGACCTATATGGACAAGGGCGAACTGGTTCCCGACTCGGTGACGGTGGCGATGGTGAAAGAGCGCCTGGCGCGGCCCGACGCGGCCAACGGGGCTATCCTCGATGGCTTCCCGCGCACGACGGTTCAGGCCGACGTGCTCGACGCGCTGCTGGCGGAGATGGGCGGCCACATCGCCGTGGTTCCCCACATCGTGGTGGACCGCGAAGAGTTGGTTCAGCGCCTGCTCAAGCGGGCCCAGATCGAAGGGCGCGCCGACGACAGCGAAGACACCATCCGCACGCGGATGCGCGTCTATGAGGAACAGACGAAGCCGCTGCTGGACTACTATGCCCAGCGCGGGCTGGTAGTGGAAGTGAACGGCCAGCAGTGTGTTGAGACCGTTCAGCAAGACCTGCGGCGAGTGATCACGCAGGCCGCGTAGCGCGAACCTAGCGGTTCACGCTACAGAGGAGTGAGTAGTCATGAAGGTAGCATCGTCCGTTAAGCGGCGTTGTCCGAAGTGCAAGATTATTAAGCGCAATGGCGTAGTGCGCGTGATTTGCAGTGATCCGAATCACAAGCAGCGTCAGGGTTAAGGGAGAGGCAGCATGGCACGTATTGCAGGTGTCGACATTCCGCGCAACAAGCGCGTCGCAATTAGCCTGACCTATATTTATGGCATCGGCCGCACGAGCAGCGAGCACATTCTGCAACAGGCGGAAGTGAACCCGGACACGCGGGTGCGCGACCTGTCTGAGGCCGAAGTGACGCGCCTGCGTCAACTGGTCGAGAAGGAACACATCGTCGAGGGCGATCTGCGGCGCGAAGTGAATATGAACATCAAGCGCCTGGGCGAGATCGGCTGCTATCGCGGCACACGCCACCGTCGTCGCCTGCCCAGCCGCGGCCAGCGCACGCGCACCAATTCGCGCACCAGTAAGGGGCCGAAGAAGACCGTGGCCGGACGCGGCCGTCGCAAGGGCGGCAAGTAAGAATTAGTAGTCCAGTAGTCAGTGGCCAGTAGTCAGTCTAGAGGACTGGCCACTGACCACTGACCACTGACCACTGGAGAAAAGATGGGACGCAATAGAAGACAAGCACAAGCGACGCGCAAAAAGGCGCGCAAGATGGTGCCCAAGGGGCAAGCCCATATCTATGCCGCCTTCAACAACACCATCGTGACCATTACCGATACCAAGGGCAACACCGTGGCCTGGTCGAGCGCCGGCGCGGCGGGCTTCAAAGGCTCGCGCAAAAGCTCGCCCTATGCCGCGCGTCTGGCCGGCCAGAACGCCGCCCGCATCGCCGTGGAAAACGGTGTGCAGGAAGTGGACGTCGTCGTGAAGGGGCCTGGCCCCGGTCGCGAGGCGGCCATCCGTTCGCTCCAGGCCGGCGGCATCCGCGTGACCTCCATCCAGGACATCACGCCCGTGCCGCACAACGGCTGTCGGCCGCCGAAGAAGCGCCGCATTTAGTTCATTCATTGGCCTGGTCGCGGAGAGGGAAGAAGGGTCGCCAAGCCTGTAAACCTCTCCCGGCTGGTTGGCGGGCTGTCGGCCCGCGCATATTACTCGGAGGTAAGCAAGTTGGCGCGTTATACAGGGCCTGTGTGCCGGCTGTGCCGGCGCGAGGGCGAAAAGCTATTCCTGAAGGGGTCGCGTTGTCTGACCCCGAAGTGTTCGGTCGAGCGTCGCACCTATCCACCGGGGCAGCACGGCAAGGAAAACCAGTTCCGCCGCGGCCGCGCCTCGGACTATTTGCTACAGCTGCGCGAAAAGCAGAAGGCTCGCCGCATCTACGGCGTGCTGGAGCGCCAGTTTAATCGTTACTTCGAACGTGCCTCGCGCGCCAAGGGTCTGACCGGCTATAACCTGCTGGCCACCCTGGAGCAGCGGCTGGACAACGTCGTCTATCGTCTGGGCATGGCCGATTCGCGCCCCCAGGCCCGCCAGTTGGTCCAGCACGGCCACATCATGCTCAATCATCGGAAGACCAATATCCCGTCGGCGCTGGTGGCGCCGGGCGATATCGTGTCGGTGCGCCCGGAAAGTTTGCGTCGGACCTACTTCAAGGACCTGCGCCAGAATATGGACGACCGTCGCGTACCGCGCTGGTTGTCGGTCGATACGGCCGCCCTGTCGGGCCGCGTTCTGCATTTGCCCGCCCGCGAGGACATCGACATCTCGCTCAATGAGCAGCTCATCGTCGAGTACTACTCGCGCTAAAGCGGAGATACGAGACACGAAATAGGAGTCGCGCGTGTTCGGTTTCTGAACTCGTCACTCGTCACTCGTCACTCGTAACTCAAGGGAGGTAATCGCCTTGGCAATCAATAATCTAGTTATGCCGAAGATCGAAAGCGCGGCCATGTCGGCGGAGTATGGCAAGTTCGTGATCGGCCCGCTGGAGCGCGGCTACGGCACGACGCTGGGCAATGCCCTGCGGCGCGTCTTGCTGGCCTCGCTGCCCGGCGCGGCGGTCACGTCCATTCGCGTCACCGACGTGCCGCATGAGTTCTCGGCCATCACCGGCGTGCGCGAAGACATGATGCAGTTCATTCTGCACATCAAGCAGTTGCGCCTGCGCCTGGTCAACACCGAAATCGCCCGGATGCGCCTGGAAGTCCAGGGCGCCGGCCCGGTCACCGCGGCCGACATCCAGGCCCCGCCGGAAGTGGAGATCATCAACCCCGACCTCTATCTGTTCACGGTCGACTCCGACGACACTTTTCTCGAAGTCGAGATGATGGCCGAGACGGGGCGGGGCTATTCGCCGGCCGAAGAGCGCGGACGCCTGCCCATCGGCGAGCTGCCGGTCGACTCCATCTTCAGCCCCATCCGCCGCGTGGCCTACGAGGTCGAGAAGACCCGCGTTGGCCAGGTGGCTGACTACGACCGGATCGTGATGGAGATCTGGACCGACGGCACGTTGAAGCCCGAAGAGGCGCTGGCCCAGGCGGCGCAGTTGCTCATGCAGCACCTGCGGCCTATCGCCGGCGTCAGCGAAGAGAGCTTCGCCGCCATCGAAGAAGAGCGCCACGAAGAGATGATCCCCAACGAGATCTACGACACGCCCATCGAGCAACTCGACCTGAGCGTGCGCGTCTTCAACTCGCTCAAGCGCACCGGCATCACCAAGGTCGGTGAGATGCTGGAGATGCTAGACCGCGGCGAAGAGACGATGCTGGCCATCCGCAACTTCGGCGACAAGTCGCTGGACGAGCTGAAGCAGCAGCTTCGCCTGAAGGGGTTTCTCGCCGAAGAGGACGAGGTCAAGCGGTCGGCGTAGCGCGGCGAAGCGCCGCGTAGCGCATTGCGCGAGAGGGTCTCGCGCGGAGGACACGACACATGCGACACAAAGTACATGGCCGCAGGCTCGGCCGCGACACAGCTCATCGCAACTCGCTGCGGCGCAACCTGGTCGCCGACCTGCTGTGCTTCGAACAAATCACGACGACCGAGGCCAAGGCGCGCACCATTCGCCCCGAGGCCGAGAAGATGATCACCCTGGCCAAGCGCGGTTTGGCCGAAGGCGGGGAACGGCCCGAAGCCGTCGTCCATGCCCGCCGCACGGCCGCCTCGCGCCTGCCCGGCCAGAGGACGCTGGAACTGGAAGACGGGACGTTCGAGAACGTTGACGTGGTGCGCAAGCTCTTCGATGAGATCGCCCCGCGCTACGCCGAGCGACCGGGTGGCTACACACGCATGGTGAAGATCGGCCGCCGGCCGGGCGACAACGCCGACATGGCCGTGCTGATGCTGGTCACCGACTAAGTCGCGCGGCGACAGGCGCTATACGTGGCCGGCGAAGCGGCCCGAAGCTTTCGGGCCACCGTTCAGTATGACGGCGCCGCCTACTACGGTTTCCAGCGCCAGCGCCGCGGGCCAGACCGCGAAGGCGTCTCGATTCAGCAAGAGCTGGAAGAGGCGCTGGCCCGGCTGGCCGGTCATCCGGTGAGGGTGACCGGGGCCGGCCGCACCGATACCGGCGTTCACGCGCTGGGGCAGGTGGTGGGATTTACAATCGAATGGCCGAAGGGGCGCGGCGACGCGGCCCTGCTGCGGGCGCTGAACAGCAGCCTGCCGCCGGACATCGCCATTAGCGCGCTGAGCTGAAGCGCCGCCGGGGTTCCATCCCCGGTTTGACGCGCGGCGGCGGACGTATGAGTATCGCCTGCTGAACGCGCCGGTGCGACAGCCGTTGCTGCGGCAGCGAGCCTGGCACGTGGCCGCGACGCTGGACGAGGCGCGGATGAACGCCGCGGCGGCGCTGCTGGTTGGTGTGCACGACTTCGCTACGTTTGGCCGCCCGCCCGCGGGCGACAACACGGTGCGCGAGGTCTACAGCGCCGAGTGGCGGGGCGGTGGCGAGACGGATGATGGGCGAATGCTCGTCTTCCGCATCTGCGCCAACGCCTTCCTGTTTCGGATGGTGCGCAGTCTGGTCGGATCGTTGCGCAAGGTGGGCGACGGCAGTTGGTCGGTTGACGACTTTGCCGACGCCCTGAGCGCGCGCGACCGCCAGCGATCGGCCGCGGCTGCTCCGGCCCACGGCCTTTACTTGATAGCCGTGGAGTATGACACGCAGGCGACAGTCGCCCGACTAGGAACTAGTAACTAACAACTAGGGACTAGCGACTAGTGATGAGTGAGGAATTGAGATGAAAACTTACGTGACCAAACCGGCGGAAGTAGAACGCGCTTGGTACGTGGTGGATGCCGAGGGGCAGACGCTCGGCCGTCTGGCCTCGTCCGTGGCGACGATCCTGCGCGGCAAGCACAAGCCGATCTATAATCCGTCGGTTGACTGTGGCGACTTCGTCATTGTCATCAACGCCGACAAAGTCGCCGTCACCGGCAAGCGGTTGGAGCAGAAGCGCTACTATCGCCACTCGCTCTACATCGGTGGCCTGAAGGAGATCACCCTGCGCGACCAGTTGCAGCAGCACCCGGAGCGCGTCATCGAGTCGGCCGTGCGCGGCATGTTGCCCAAGAACGCGCTGGGCCGCAAGATGTTCAAGAAGTTGAAGGTCTACGCCGGCGGCGAACACCCGCACCAGGCGCAGTTGCCGCAGCCGATGGAGTTTAGCAAGAAGTGGTCAGTGGTCAGTGACCAGTAAGAGGAATCTACATGAGTGAGTATTACGAAGGAATCGGCCGGCGCAAGGAAGCCTCGGCGCGCGTGCGCATTTTCGTGCGCGATGCCGGTCAGGGCGAAGCGCCGACTTTCGTCGTCAACGACAAGCCGGTGGAAGAGTACTTCCCGCGCTACGGCGACGTTCTGATCCTCACCGGCCCGCTAGAAGCGGCTGGTCTGGCCGGTCGCGTCGACGTGACCGTGCTGATACAGGGCGGCGGCATCACCGGCCAGACGAGCGCCGTCCGGCTGGGGCTGGCGCGGGCGCTGGTCAAGTACGACGAGAACTTGCGCACCCCGCTGCGCTCGGGCGACCACCTGACACGCGACGCGCGCGTGAAGGAACGCAAGAAGCCCGGCCTGAAGCGCGCCCGCAAGGCACCGACCTACACGAAGCGTTAGTAGCCAGTAATCAGTAGGTCAGTAGGTCAGTAGGTCAGTGATAAGTATGTGTCACTGACTTACTGACCTACTGACCTACTGACCTACTGACATGACCATCACCATCATTGGCCTCGGCCCCGGAGATGCCGGCCTGATCACGCGTCAGGCCTGGCATCTCCTTTCCGCGGCCGACACCGTCTGCCTGCGCACACGCCGCCACCCGGCCGTGGCCGGGCTGCCCACTCACCTACGCCTCCACAGCTTCGACGCCATCTACGACACGGCCGACAACTTCGCCGCCGTCTACCGCGCCATCGCCGATGAGGTGTTGCGTCTGGCGACGGACGATGACGTGCTCTACGCCGTGCCCGGCCACCCCTACGTCGGCGAGGCGACCGTTACCGCCATCGCCCGCGGCGCGGCCGAGGCGGGCATCCCCCTGCGCGTCGTCGCCGGCCTGAGCTTCGTCGAGCCGGCGCTGGCCGCGCTGGGTGTGGACGCGCTCGACGGGCTGCAACTGTTCGACGCCATCGAACTGGCCGGCTTCCTCTACCCGCCCCTCAACCCCGACGTGCCCGTGCTGCTGGGCCAGGTCTATAGCCGCCTGCTGGCCGGGGAGCTGAAGACGGCGCTGATGAGCATCTATCCGCCGGAGCAGCCCGTGGCTCTGGTGCACGCCGCCGGTGAGGCCGACGAACTCATCGAGCATCTGGCGCTGCACGAGATCGACCACAGCGAGCGCATTGACCACCTGACCAGCCTCTACATCCCCGCGCTGCCGGTCAAGGCGGGGCTGACGGCCCTGGCCGAGACGGTGGCCGTCTTGCGCAGCCCCAACGGCTGCCCCTGGGATCGCGAGCAGACGCCCCAAAGCCTGCGCGACGGCTTCCTGGAAGAGGCCTACGAAGTGCTGGCGGCGCTGGACGCGGCCGACGACGACAACCTGCGCGAAGAGTTGGGCGATCTGCTCTATCACATCCTGATGCAGACGACGCTGGCTGCTGAGGCCGAGAGCTTTACCCTGACCGAAGTCATCGCCGGCATCGAGGCCAAGCTGAAGCGCCGCCACCCCCACGTCTGGGGCGACTGGCAGGTCAGCAGTTCGGCCGACGTGCTGCGCAATTGGGAAGTGTTGAAGCAGCGCGAGAAGAGCGACCGCGGGGATTCGGCCGCGCCCACCTCCACGCTCGACGGCATTCCCCCTGCGCTGCCCGCCCTGGCCCGCTCGCAAAAGATTCAGACCCAAGGCGCCGGCCACCGGCTTCGACTGGCCCGACATCGAGGGCGTGTTCGCCAAGCTGGCCGAGGAAGTGGCCGAAGTGCGCGCGGCGGAGACGGCCGACGACAAGCGCGCCGAACTGGGCGACGTGCTGTTCGTCGTCGTCAACCTGGCCCGCTGGCTGGGGGCCGACGCCGAGACCGCCCTGCGCCAGGCCAATGAGCGCTTTGGCCGGCGCTTTCGCGGCGTCGAGCGGTTGGCCGCCGAGCGGGGCCTGGAGTTAGCGGCGCTGTCGTTCGAGGAACTGGACGCGCTGTGGAACGAGGCCAAGGCGGCGCTTGCGCGTTCGGCCGTTACTGGTACAGTTACGCACGAACCGGACTAGACCCGGTGCGGTAGACCGACCGTGACAACAGTACTCAACATTGTACTCCTGTCGCTGGCGGGGTTGTCGGCTCTGGGGGCCTTATACTTCCTGACCAAGGGGTTAGGCGCCCGATCCCGCATCAACCGTCAGGCCTATAGCGTAGGGCAAGTAGAAGCCAGACGAACCACGTTGCTTAACTGGATTCGGGCGGGTTTCTTCTTCCTCGTAGCGTTGATCTTCATTGGCATTTTTGCCGTCAGGCCGCTGCTGTCCGGGCGCGAACCGGCGCCGATCCCCACCCCCACTTTACCCGTCGCCACGCCCGCGCCCGAAGTGCTCCCATCGACCACTGAGCCGACGGCAGCCACCGCGCCGGCCCAGGTCAGCCCCACCGTCCTGCCCACGTCGCCCACCGCCGCAGCTACCGCCGCCCCGACGGCCACCACCGCGCCCCAGACGGCCACCGTCAGCAGCGGCGTCGGCGTCTGGCTGCGCGGTGCGCCCAGCACGACCGGCGAACAGCTCGAGTGGCTGCTCGACGGCACCGTCGTCACCCTCCTGGCCGGCCAACAGACGGCCGACGATCTGCTCTGGCAGCAGGTGCGCACCGCGACGGGTGTCGAAGGCTGGGTGGCGCGGGATTTCCTGGCGGTGAGTGAAGGACAGTAGGTCAGTGGGTCAGTAAGCCAGTAGGTCAGTAGGTCAGTGGGTCAGTAGAGGACTGACTTAGTGATCCACTGACTTACTGGTCTACTGACCTACTGGTCACTGAATAACGCGGCGACTGATGCCGGAAGTAGGTGTCGTATAGCTCGGCGTAGTGGCCGCCCTGAGCCATGAGCTTGTGGTGGTCGCCTTCCTCGATGATTCGCCCCTGACGCAAGACGATAATGCGGTCGGCCGAGCGCACCGTGGACAGCCGGTGGGCGATGATGATCGCCGTCCGCTCGGCCATGATCAGGTCGAGCGCGGCCTGAATCTGCGACTCGGTGAACGGGTCTACGCTGGCCGTGGCCTCATCGAGAATGAAGATGCTGGGGTTCTGCACCAGCACGCGCGTCAGGGCCACCAACTGCCGCTGGCCCATCGACAAGCGGCTGCCCCGTTCGCCCACCTCGCTGGCGATGCCGTCCGGCAGCGTCTCCAGCCACTCCCCACCACCGATCTGCCGTGCCGTGGCCTCGATGTGCTCGTCGCTGGCCTCCGGGCAGGCGTAGCGGATGTTGTCGGCCACCGTGCCGGCGAAGAGGAACGGCACCTGGGAGACGACGCCCAACTGGCGGCGGTAAGCGGTCAGGTCGAAGGAGCGGATGTCCTGCCCATCGACATGGATCGCGCCTTCCTGAAACTCGTAGTAGCGGGCGATGAGCTTGATGATGCTCGACTTGCCCGCCCCCGTGTGGCCGACGAGGGCGACGCTCTCGCCGGGCCGGATGTGGAGGCTGAAGTTGTCGAGCACCTGCTCCTGTGACGAGTAGCGGAAGGAGACGTGCTCGAAGACGATGTCGCCGGCCAGACGGCCGGCCGGCGCGGCGGCCGTCTGGCGCACGCTGACCTCGGTATCGACCAGGGCGAAAACGCGCTCCGTGGCCGCCAGCCCGGCCTGGAACTGGCTCCAGAAGGCCGATAGGTTTGTCACCGGGAACCAGAAGCGATCAATTGTGGCCACGAAGATGTACCAGGAGGCAATGCTGATGGCCCCGGCGACGGCGCTGCGCCCGCCGAAGTAGACCAGCATGGCCGTGCCGACGCCGGCCAGGGCGTTGAGGGCCGGGAAGATGTTGGCCATGACGAAGGCTCGCCGGATGTTGATGCTGTAGGCCTGGGTGTTGACCTGCATGAACTCGTCGTAGATGGCCTGCTCCTGCCGGAAGTTCTTGGCCACGCGGATGCCGCTGACCGCCTCCTGGATGGCCTTGTTGACCTCGCCCAGGGCGCGCGAGCTTTGCCGCGTCACGTCGCGGGCCAGACGGCGGAAGAGCATGGCCACGGCGATGACGACCGGCGTCATGGCCAGCACCGCCAACGCCAGCCGCCAGTCGATGCTGAACAGGACGAAGATCAGGATAAAGGCCGTCGCCAACTGGTTGATGACGTCGGTGCTGATGTTGAGCACCTCGCCGAACTCCTGTGTGTCGCTGGTGATGCGGCTGACGACGCGGCCGGAGGAGAACTCGTCGAAGAAGGACAGGTCCTGGCGCATCGTGGCCGCGAAGGCGTCGTTGCGCATGGCGTTGACCACGTCGGCAATGACCTGGGCCGTCAGATAGCGGCGGATGCCGGCCAGCGCCCACGTGCCGACGCCGGCGACGAGCACCAGCACGGCCAGCATGGTCGGGAAGCGCGCCCCGACCTCCCCGGCGGTCAGGCTGTTGGCGATGAGGATGGGCACCAGCGCGCCCAGGGCGGCCATCAGGCTGATGGCGACGACGATGACCAGCACCTTGCGCCGGTGCGGCCGGAAGTAGCCGATGATGCGGGCGACGAGGTCGCGGTCGCTGTAGGCGCGGTCGTACTTTTCGGCGTCGATGCCGCGCATGAGTGGGGCCATAGTGGTTTGTCCCTTATAGGATGCGTTGGCCGAGCAGGGAGGCGGCCAGTTCGACGGCCAGCTCGGCCGTCTTGTTCATTTCGTCCAGAATGGGGTTGATCTCCACGATGTCGAGCGAGGCCACCCGGCCGCTGTCGCCCAGGATTTCCATCAGCAGGTGCGCCTCGCGGTAGGTCAGGCCGCCGGGCACGGGTGTGCCCACGCCCGGCGCTTCGTCAGGGTCGAGGCTGTCCATGTCCAGGCTGACGTGGATGCGTGGCAGGTGGCGCAGCCGGTCGAGCGCCTGGCGGGCGACGACGGCCATGCCCAACTCGTCCACGTGGCGCATGGTGAAGACGTGGATGCCGCTGCGGATGAGCCGCTCGCGCTCGGCCGCGTCCAGGTCACGGATGCCGATCTGGACGATCTCCGAGGTCTTGAGCGCCGGGTGGACTGTACCGACTTCGACCAGCGGCGACGCGCCCTCGCCCACCAGGGCGGCAACGGGCATGCCGTGGATGTTGCCGCTGGGCGAAGTCTGTGGCGTGTTGAAGTCGCTATGGGCATCCACCCAGACGACGCCGACTGGGCCGCGCTGGGCAGCGGCGGCGATGGAGCCGATGCTGATGCTGTGGTCGCCGCCGAGGAAGACGCCGAAGTCGCCCGCGGCCAGCCACGGGCAGGCGGCCTCATAGACGGCACGGCAGACGCCGGCCACGGCCCGCAGGCGGTCGTCGGCGCTCTCCACGATGTGCTCCTCCGGGTTGGGCGCGCTGACGTTGCCCGCGTCGTGGACGACGTGGCCCAGCCGCTCCAGCCGCGCTTGCAGGTGGGCGTAACGCACCGCGCTCGGCCCCATATCCACGCCGCGCCGGTTCTGGCCCAGGTCCATTGGCACGCCCAGAATGCGAATCGTTCGTTGCATAGCCCTCAACAGAAACCGAGTTTCTTCTTAGAAACTCGGTTTCTACATGGAAGGAATTTAACGCAAAGGCGCCAAGACGCAAAGACGCGAAAAAGAATAGCTTCTTAGCGTCCTGGCGTCATTGCACCTTTGCGTTGAATTCCTATAATGGCCATCATGTCCCCAGCGATCTGGTATAAGGTGGAGCAGTTGCCGTGGCCGGCCGATTGGGCGGCGCTGTTCGGCCGCGCCGCGCCGCTGCTGATGGAGATCGGCTTCGGCAGCGGCCTGTTCCTGACTGATCTGGCCCGCCGCCGGCCGGAGGCCAACGTGCTGGGCGTGGAAATCTCCGTGCCCGCGCTGCGCCGGGCGGGGCGCAAGCTGGAGCGGGCGGGGCTGGGCAACGTCCGGCTCATCCAGGCTGACGCCGCGGCCGTCCTGCGGGCGCTGTGCCTGCCGGCCAGCCTGTCGGCTGTGGTCATCAACTTCCCCGACCCCTGGCCGAAGAAGGGCCACGACGCGCGGCGGCTCATCGATGACGAGTTCCTGTGCCTGCTGGCGTCGCGCATGGTGACAGGCGGCTTGCTCGACATCGCTACCGACCACGACGACTACGCGGCGCAGATCGAGGCCGCGCTGCGGCGTTCGCCCCACTTCGCCGGCCGCGCCGCCACGCCCTTTGTGCTCAGCGACCCCGGCCGGCTGACGACCAAGTATGAGCGCGTGGCCCTGGATGAGGGGCGGACGCCGCGCTACTTTCCGTGGCGGCGCAACGACGCGCCGGCCGCCGACCGCTTTCCCATTCCCCAGGAGTACGCCATGCCCCACGTTGTCTTGCGCGGCGCGGCCGATCTGGACGAGATTGGCCGCCGCTTCCGGCCGTCGGTGGCCGAGTTCGATGGCGGCATCGTCCGCTTCATCGAGGCCTATCGCTCGCTGACCGACGGCAAGCTGCTGGTCGAGACCTACATCCACGAAGGGCCGCTCCGCCAACGCCTGGGGCTGGAGTTACGGCCCCGGCTGAACGGGGAGATCGTCATCGGCCTGGCCGAGGTGGGCTTTCCGCGACCAACGCGCGGCGTCCACGTGGCCGTCGCCCGTCTGGTCGATTGGCTGGCGGCGGAGTTCCCGGCCCTGGTCATTGTCAATTCCACCCTGAAGGAGAATCATGCCGACGACGCGGAGTAACGGGATCGATCTCCATTATGAGACGGCCGGGCAGGGGGAGCCGGTGCTGCTGCTGCATGGCCTGGGTTCGCGTAGTGAAGATTGGCAGCTACAGGTGCCGGCCCTGGCCGAACGGTATCGCGTGGTCACGGCCGACATGCGCGGCCACGGCCGCACGTCGAAGCCATCCGGCCCCTACAGCGTGCCCATGATGGCCGCCGACGTGCTGGGCCTGCTCGACGCTCTGGGTATCGAGACCGCCCACGTCGTCGGCCTGTCGATGGGCGGGATGATCGCCTTCCAGATGGCCGTCGACCGGCCGGAGCGGGTGCGCAGTCTGGTCATCGTCAACAGCGGGCCGGAGCTGGTGGCGCGGACGTTCAATGAGCGGCTGCGCGTCTGGCAGCGGCTGGCCCTGGCTCGCCTCTCCTCGCCGGCGCGCACGGCCCAGTTCCTCGGCCCGCGCCTCTTTCCCAAGCCGGAACAGGCCGAGTTGCGCGCGCAGTTCATCGCTCAATGGGCGCAGAACGACCCGCGGGCCTATCGCGCGGCCATGCGGGCGCTGGTCGGCTGGAGCGTGCTCGACCGGGTGGGCGCGTTGCGCTGCCCGACGCTGATCATCTCCGGCGACCGCGACTACACGCCGCCAAGCTACAAGGAGCACTACACGGCATTGATTCCCGGCGCGCGGCTGGTCGTCGTGGAGGACTCCGGCCACGCCTCGCCCATCGATCAGGCGGAGCGGTTCAACGCCTGTGTGCTCGACTTCCTGGCCGACGTAGGGCGATTTGGTAAATCGCCTGCTTAAACAGTGGAGGGCGGAAAGGGGGCGATTTGGTAAATCGCCCCGCTTAGATTGTGGAGGGCGAAAAGCGGGGCGATTTGCCAAATCGCCCTACAAGAAGAGTATGAAAGTCATCATTGCCGGCGAGATTCCCTTTGTGGACGAGATCGGCCGCCTCTGTCGCCGGGCGGCCCACGACACGGCCATCTTCCTGGTCGAAGACTTCCTGGGGGCTATCGAGGCCGGTTATGCGCTGGAGACATTGGCCGGGGCGGAGATCGCCATCGAGCTGCACAACGAGTCACCGGCAGCCAAGCAGGAGCTGCTGCTGGCCCTCAGCGAACACCTGCCGCCGGACGCGCTCATCCTGACCTCAGCCCTGGCCACCAGCGCCACGCAGGCCGCGGCCTGGGTGGCCCGGCCGGAGCGCGTCGTTGGCTTCGGCGTCGTGCCGCCCGTGGCCGATGACGGGCTGGTGGAGTTGACGGCCGCCCTGCAAACGGGGCCGACGGCCGTGGCCCAGGCGGAGTTGTTCTGGCGTGGGCTGGGACAGGAGCCGGTGTGGGTGGCCGATGGGCCGGGCCTGGTGCGGGCGCGGACGGTGTGCTGTCTGATCAACGAGGCTGCCGGGCTGCTGCTGGAGGGCGTGGCCGCGGCGGCCGACATCGACCGGGCCATGCAACTGGGAACCAACTACCCCCACGGGCCGCTGGCCTGGGGCGACGTGATCGGCCTCGATGTCGTGCTGGGGGTGATGAACGGGCTGTTCAACGAATGGGGCGACGACCGCTACCGGCCGTCGCCGCTGCTGCGCCGCCTCGTCGCCGCCGGCCGCCTGGGTCGTAAGACGGGGCAGGGGTTCTATACCTATCCAGAGGAATGATCCGCAGATTAGGCAGATTGGGCAGATTTCAGAAGAAAAGAAACAATCTCACGCAAAGACGCAAAGTACGCCAGGCTTGGAAGCATTTTGAGCCTAGTGTACTTTGCGTCTTTGCGTGAGATTCTTAAATCTGCTCAATCTGCGGATCACTTCTCTTCATTCATTACGCGGGTAGGGTTCTACGTCGGGGCCGATGTGTTGGCGGAAGAGGGCGAAGAGTTCGCCCGGCTCGGCGTGGCGGCCGAGGGCCTTCTTGGAGAACAGCACTTCGCCGTCCACGGTAAACACATAAGCGCCCTTGCTGCCGGTGATGAGCGTAAAACTCTCGATCACGTGCTGATAGTTGCGCATGATTTCGTCCACCACACGGGTGGCGCGCGGCCAGTAGTCTCAGGGGACGCAGTATTCGAGGGTGATGACGTATTTGTGCATGATGATATGGTATGGCGCAAAGATGCGGCGGTCAAGGTTGTAGGACAGGAATCATCCTGTCCTACAACCTTGACAAATCACCTGTTCCGGGTAAAATCTAATCTTGCTGTTGGGCCTGTAGCTCAGCTGGGAGAGCGCTACAATCGCACTGTAGAGGCCAAGGGTTCGAGCCCCTTCAGGTCCATCGCCGGGGGCTTCCGGCTCCGGCAGCAGACAAATGAATAGCCAATGGCTGTGAACAGGAGTAGTAGGCCGGATTAGACAAGAGAGCCGCCCCGTGGCTGAAAGGGTGGCAAGAGTGGCCGAACTCGCCTGGGAGCCGCGCCGGTGAAACCAGTAGCCGCCGCCGGGTTGCGCTCGTTACGCGCCAAAGTGGATGGTATGGGCCTGTAGCTCAATTGGGAGAGCGCCACAATGGCATTGTGGAGGTCAAGGGTTCGAACCCCTTCAGGTCCACCTTTGTACCGTCAATCAGAGTGGTACCGCGGAACCCCTTTCGTCTCTGAGCGAAAGGGGTTCTTTTGTTTTCCAAAGCAGAGTGCGCATCCTCAGATGCGCACTCGCGTCGCGTAGAGCGCGCATCTGAGGATGCGCACTCTGCAGGGCGCGAAAAGACCTTTATGTTCTTCCTGGCGGAGAAGCTATCATGAGTGATGTCTACGATCCGGCGGCCATCGAGCCGAAGTGGCAGGAGCAGTGGGAGGCGGATGGGCTGTATCGGGCTAAGGTGGATTGGGAGCGGCCGAAGTACTACGCCCTGACCATGCTGCCCTACCCCAGCGGCGACCTCCACATCGGCCACTGGTTCGCCATGACCCCGTCCGACGCGCGGGCGCGCTTCATGCGCATGCGCGGCTACAACGTCCTCTTCCCGATGGGCTTCGACGCCTTCGGTCTGCCGGCCGAGAACGCCGCCATCCAGCGCAACATCCACCCCAAGACGTGGACCTACGCCAACATCGAGCGCATGCGCCGCCAATTGCGCAGCATGGGGGCGATGTTCGACTGGCAGCGCGAGGCGGTCAGTTGCGACCCGGCCTACTACCAGTGGACGGAGTGGTTCTTCAGCCGCTTCTTCGAACACGACCTGGCCTATCGCGGCGAGGGGCTGGTCAACTGGTCGGAGACGCTGCAAACGGTGCTGGCCAACGAGCAGGTCATCGACGGCAAGGACGAGCGCACCGGCCAGCCGGTCATTCAGAAGATGATGGAGCAGTGGTTCTTCCGCATCACTCGCTACGCCGACGAGTTGCTGGACTTCACGCCGATTGACTGGCCCGACCCGGTGCGGCTGATGCAGACGAACTGGATCGGCCGCAGCGAAGGCGCGCGCGTCGTCTTTACCAGCGAGAGCGGCGACCCGATTGAGGTCTTCACCACTCGGCCCGATACCCTGTGGGGGGCGACGTTCATGGTGCTGGCCCCGGAGCACGACCTGGTTGACAAAGTGACCGGCGACGAGCAGCGGGCGGCCGTGGACGCCTACCGGGCGCAGGCGGCGCGGGCGACGGAGATCGAGCGCCTGTCGGAGACGCGCGAGAAGACGGGCGTCTTCACCGGCGGCTACGCCATTAACCCGGTCAACGGCGCGCGTATTCCCATCTGGATCGCCGACTACGTGCTGAGCACCTACGGCACGGGAGCGATCATGGCCGTGCCCGCCCACGACCAGCGCGACTTCGACTTCGCCCGCCAGTACGGCCTGGACATCGTCCCGGTCATCCAGCCGGAGGGCGAGCCGCTGGACGGGGCGACGATGGCCGCGGCCTACGTTGGGCCGGGGGTGATGGTCAACAGCGCCCTGTTCGACGGCACGCCGGTGACGGCGGCCAAGGGCTTTGCCAATCCGTCCATTGGCGCGGTGGCCGACTGGCTGGCCGAGCGCGGCTGCGGGGCGAAGTCGATCAACTACCGCCTGCGCGACTGGCTGATCAGCCGCCAGCGCTACTGGGGCGCGCCCATTCCGGCCGTGTTTGCCGCCGACGGCGCGATTGAGATGGTTCCCGACGCGCAGTTGCCGGTGCTGCTGCCCGACGACGTAGAGTTCCGGCCCACCGGCCAAAGCCCGCTGCGCTATCACGACGGCTTCCTGAACACCACCGACGCCGACGGCCGCCCGGCCCGCCGCGAGACGGACACGATGGACACCTTCATGTGCTCGTCGTGGTACCAATACCGCTACCTCAGCCCCACCTACGACCGCGGCCCGTTCGACCCGCAAGAGGCGGCCTACTGGCTGCCGGTCGACGTCTACACCGGCGGGCAGGAGCACGCCACGATGCACCTGCTCTACACGCGCTTCTTCACCAAGGTCATGCGCGACTTGGGTCTGTTCGATGAGGCGGCGCGTATCATGAGCGAGCACGGCCGCGACCCGGCCGGCCAGTTCGACGAGCCGATGACCGGCCTGCGCAACCAGGGGCAAATCCTGGGCGCGGAGCGCAAGGGGGACGTCATTCTGGCCTATGGCCGGCGCGAGGGCAACAAGCTCACCGCCGCGCGGGTGGAGGTCATCGAGCCGGGGACGATGCCGCCCGGTCTGCGCGACGACGTAGTCGTGGGCGAGATCATGCGCCGCACCGAGAACGTGATGCAGGTGGACGTTGGCGGCGAGTTGTTCACCGTCGAGGTCGCGCCTAACGCCGTCATCAGCGTGCCGGCCATCGAGGGCGACAACACCGTCAACCAGTTGCGCCACCATCTGGACGTGCAGCGCATGTCGAAGAGCAAGGGCAACGTCGTCAACCCCGACGAACTGGTGGCCCAGTTCGGGGCCGACACGGTGCGCGCCTACCTGATGTTCTTCGCCAAGTGGGACCAGGGCGGGCCGTGGAACTACGAGGGCATCAAGGGGCCGCAACGGCTGTTGCAGGACGTATGGGAGATTGGCCAGGCGCAATACACCCCCGGTGAGGACGCTGCCGCCTCGCGCGCTTTGCGCCGCAAGACGCATCAGGTCATCCGCAAGGTGACGCAGGACATGGAGGCGTTCTCCTTCAACACCGCCGTGGCGGCGATCATGGAGTTGCGCAACGCCATTCTGGCCGCGCAGCGCGAAGGCGGCGTTGACCGCGCGGCCTGGAACGAGGCGGTCGAGTCGCTGCTGCTGTTGCTGGCCCCCGTCTCGCCCCACATCACCGAAGAGTTGTGGGCGCGGCGCGGCCTGCCCTATAGTATCCACGAGCAACTGTGGCCGCAGTGGGATGATGACGTGGCCCGCGAGGAGCAGATCAGCCTCATCGTGCAGGTCAACGGCAAGACGCGCGACCGGATCGAGGTGGCGGCCGACCTGACCGACGACGAGCTGCGCGCCGTGGCTCTGTCTTCCGATAAGCTGTCGCGCTGGCTGGACGGCAAGCCCCCGCGCCAGGTCATCGTCGTCCGGGGCAAACTCGTCAACATCGTCGTATAAGAAGAAGAGAAAGAAGCTCACGCAAAGAGCCAAGAAAGCAAAGGCGCAAAGGAAGAAATGACTTTCTTTTCTTCCTTTGCGCCTTTGCCCCTTAGCGCCTTTGCGTGAGCTTCTTAAATCTGCCCAATCTGCCTAATCTGCGGATTATGAAAGCAGGGCGCGTAGGCCGGTGGTTAGCTGGTAGAGGGCGAAGGCCAGGAGGGCCACGGCCGAGACGAGGCCCAGGGCGCGGTTGAGCCGGGGGTCGATGCGCCCGGTCAGCCCGGCGACGAGGACGAAGACGGCCATGCCACCAACCAGCGCGGCGTAGAAGCCGAGCAGGAAGGCCAGCCCCAGCGCCGGGCTTGCCCGCCAGCCGGCGATGAGGATTGGCCCGCTGATGGTGGCCCAGAAGATGTAGGGGGAGGGGCTGAGGGCGTTCATGAGCGACGCTTTGAGGATGGCGGCCAGAGTTGACCCCGGCGGCGGCTCGGCCGGCCCGCCATCGCTCTGACTCTCGGCCCGGAACGCCCGCCACGCCCACCACGCCAGATAGAGCATAAACAGCCCACCCGCCACTCGCAGCCCATCCAGAAAGCGCTCCGGCAGCCGCGTCAGCACCAGCAGCACCACAGCCACAATCGGCGGGTCGCTGAGGAACGGCGCGAGGACGGCCGGCATGGCCCGCCGCCAGCCGTGGCGCGCCACCAGCGACAGCAGGAAGGCCTGGAACGGGCCGGGCTGCACCGAAGCCGTCGCGCCCAGAACGAGGCCCTGGAGCAGATAGGTTAGCACGGGTGGAGCGGTGGCACGGCCCTAGAGCACGCTCAGGATGTCCGGCCCGTTGTGGGTGATGGCCACCGTATGCTCGAACTGCACCGACAGACTGCCGTCGGCGGTGATGACCGTCCAGCCATCGGGCAGCAGAATCCAGTCGTGCTGGCCGGCGTTGATCATCGGCTCGATGGTGAAGGTCAGGCCCGGCTTCAGGCGCGGCCCGCGCTCCGCCTGGCGGATGTGGGAGACGGATAGGTCTTCGTGCAGGGCGCGGCCGATGCCGTGGCCGCCCCACTCATGGACGACCGTCACCCCCTGGGTGTCGGCGTAGTTCTCGATGGCCCGGCCGATGTCGTTGAGAAAGTTATTGTATTGCGCCGCCGCGATGCCCCGCCGCAGCGCCTCGCGGCCGATAGCCAGCAGGCGTTCCGTCTCGGCCGAGACGTGGCCGACGGGATAGGTGACGCAGGCGTCACCGCAAAACCCCTTGTGGCGCAGGCCGATGTCGATGCCGACGATGTCGCCTTCCTTCAGGACGCGGCCGTCGGGGATGCCGTGGCAGATCTCGTGGTTGACCGAGGCGCAGATGACGCCGGGGAAGGGCGGGTGTTCGCTGCCGCGGCCGCGGTAGCCTTTGTAGAGCGTCTCCGCCCCCTGTTTGTAGATGTGGTCTTCGACCAGGCGATCCAGTTGTTTGAGGGTGACACCGGGCTTGATATTCTCTTCGAGGATGGCGAAGCACTCGGCAACGAGGCGGCCGGACGCGCGCATCCGGGCCAGTTCTTTGGCGTTTTTCAGTCTCATTGAGGACGGAGTATAGCACAAAAAGAGGCCTGTCGCTCAGGCGACAGGCCCCTCTGAGATAGGCGGGCCGGTTGGCGTTACGGGATCATCACCCGGTCAATGACGTGGATGATGCCGTTAGATGCCTGGATGTTGGTCATCAGCAGCTTGGCGCCGCTGATGTCGATGATCTGGCCGTCGTCGCTGTTGATGAACAGCGGCCGGCCGCCGGACAGCGTCGGCACCAGGTCGTCGGTCGCCAACTGGTCGCGCGTCAGGCGGTCGTTGACGACGTGGTAGAGCAGGATGGCTTCCAGTTCGTCCTGGCTCAGATCGACGTCGCCCAGGGCGGCGAAGGCGTCGTCGGTCGGGGCGAAGACGGTGTAGTTGCCCGGCTCGGCGAAGGTGTCAGCCCAGCCGGTGGCTTCCAGCGCGCCGAGGAGACTGGTGAAGTTGCCCGCTTGGGCGGCGATTTCGGCGATGGTCAGCGAGGCGGTATCACCGTCCGCGTCGCCGGTTGGCGTCGTGGTATCGGCTGTGGTCGTCTCCGTCGTGGCGCCGTCGGTCGTAGCGGTTGTGTCCGTCGTGGTCGTGTCCGTCGTGTCGGTAGCGGTGATGGCTTCCGGCAACAGCACGCGATTGATGGCATGGATGACGCCGTTCTTGGCCGGCACGTCGGCCGTCACGACGCGAGCGTCGTTGACGAAGACGTTGTCATTGCGCGTAGTGATGGTCAGTTCCTCGCCCTGAAGCGTCATCACCGTGCCCATCTCCAGCAGTTCGGCGCTGGAGTAGTTGCCGGCGACAACGTGGTAGGTCAGCACAGTGGTCAGCGCGCCCTTGGGGTCGGCCATCGCTGCGGCCAGCAGGTCGGGGTTGGCCTCGTCCAGGTTGGCAAAGGCGGCGTCAGTGGGGGCGAAGACAGTGTACTGGGCGTCGGCCGAAGCCAGCGTGTCGGCCAGCCCGGCGGCGACGATGGCCGCATGGACGTTGTCAAAGGAGCTGTTCTTGGCAGCGATGTCGACGATGTTGTCGTTTGTCTGCGCCGCGACGCCTAATGCGCTGAAGCTGAGCAGCAAAAGGAGCGATAGCAGAAGTAAGGCTTTCCGTCTCATGGGTTGTTTCCTCCAATCGTATGTTGGCGCCGGCGTCGGGCCGGCTGGCGATTTAAAGCTACATTGTGCTCGTCAACATGGCTCATCTTAGATCCAAACGCGTCCTCGTTTCTAGCCCTCGGTCGCCACTACTCATGGTTTGCACATGTTTTGTACAAACATGTCCGGCTTTTGTATAGCAACTGCCTGATTGCCACCCAACGCCGGGTGGCTAACTATTAGCTACTTATTTGCGAGAGATAGTGATATTTCACATGGATATTAAGATTATTGACAAAGATAGTAAGAAAATGTATACTGCGTAAACTAATCCGACAGACCTTGGTACGAGGTGGCTATGGCTGACAATAGCTCGACAGCGGCGCGTTCCCTGCGCCCGTTTATGACGCTGTGGGTGGGGCAGGTCTTCTCCCTGCTGGGCAGTCAACTGGTGCAGTTCGCCCTCATCTGGTGGCTGACGCAGCAGACTGGCTCGGCCACGGTGCTGGCCCTGGCCTCGATTGTCGGCCTGGTGCCCCAGGTGGTGCTGGGGCCGTTCGTTGGCCCGCTGGTCGACCGCTGGAACCGCAAGCGGACGATGGTCCTGGCCGACGCGACCGTGGCCCTGGCGACGCTGGTTCTGGCGGTCCTGTTCTGGTTGGGCCTGGCCGAACTCTGGCACGTCTACGCCATCCTCTTCGTCCGCGCTCTGGGCGGCACGTTCCACGGCCCGGCAATTTCCGCCTCGACTTCGCTTATGGTGCCGCCGGAGCACCTGACCCGCGTGCAAGGGCTGAACCAGATGCTCAACGGCGGTCTCAACATCATATCCGCTCCCTTGGGCGCGCTGTTGCTGCAACTGCTACCGCTGCAAGGGGTGTTGTTGATCGACCTGGTGACGGCGGCCCTTGCCATCACCTCGGTGCTGCTGGTGCGCGTGCCGCAGCCGCAGCATGAAGCGGCCGGAGCAGCCGGCTCGCCCGTCGGCCAGTACTGGCAGGATTTGCGCGCCGGCTTGCGCTACGTCCTCAACTGGCGCGGCCTGCTGATTCTAATGGGCATGGCCACGCTGATCAACCTGGTGCTCAGCCCGTCGATGAGCTTCATTCCCCTGTTGGTCACGGAGCACTTCCAGGGCACGGCCTGGCATCTGAGCGCAATGGAGGCGGCGCTGGGTATCGGCGTGCTGGTGGGCGGTGTGTTGCTCGGCGCGTGGGGCGGTTTCAAGAGCCGCGTCTATACGTCGTTGGTGGGTCTCGTTGGCCTGGGGCTGAGCGTTCTACTGGCCGGGGTTGTACCGTCGTCGCAATTCGCCCTGGCCGTGCTGGCGATGGGCCTGATGGGCCTGATGTCGTCAATCACCAACGGGCCGATCATGGCTGTGTTGCAGGCATCCGTCGCGCCGTCCATGCAGGGGCGCGTCTTCACTCTGCTCAGTAGCGCGGCGATGGCCATGATGCCACTGGGGCTGGCCGTGGCCGGGCCGCTGGCCGACGCCATGGGCGTGCGGACGTGGTTTGTGATTGGCGGGCTGGTCACGCTGGCTTTGGGTCTTGGCGGCTACTTCATCCCCTCCCTGGTCAACATCGAGGGCGACCGCGACGCCCACGCGGAGACGGTCGCGGCCGGGATGATGCCTGAGTCCCCTGCCGGTTGAGGCCGGTTGCTGTAGCGCGATTCGCCGAATCGCGGCGGCTCAACAAACATCTGGCCGCGATTTGGACAATCGCGTTACGCTAGATCGAGGTCGAAATGGAGCGCAGGGCGATGCCGAACAGGAATAGCGTTGTGAAGGCCAGCACCCACTGCGCCCGGTTGGTGTCGTCGCCGCGCAGGACGGAGACGTAGATGAAGGGCAGGAAGATCAGGGCAAAGACGCCGTAGAGCACGTGAATTTCCGGCCGGTCGATGTCCCCCAGGCCGCCGCCCACGGCCAGCGCCGTCCCCAACGCTGCCTGCACGATAAAGATGAGCTGGCCAATGAACGCCGCGCCCAGGTAGTTGCCATTGACCGACTGCCCGCGAATGGCCCGGAACAACCCCCACACCCCCAAAATCAAAAAGAACAACCAGGCCGTGTTGGATAGCGCCTGGTGAATGGTAACAAGAGTCGTCATATGATTGAGTGTAGCCAGCATGGGGGAGCAAGACAAACCTTCCATGCTCCGTTTAGGATACAATTCGCCCCATGGAGTCGTATGACCGCGCCCTCGATTATCTCTATGGTTTTATCAACTTCGAGCAGAAGTCGCTCGACCGCTACCAGGCGGCCAAGATCGATGCCGACCGGCCGCGCCGCCTGCTGGCGCTGCTCGATGACCCGCACCAGCGCTTCCCGTCCCTCCACATCGCCGGCACCAAGGGCAAAGGCTCGGTGGCGGCCATGTGCGCCGCCTGCCTGCGGCTGGCCGGGCTGCGCGTCGGCCTCTACACCTCGCCCCACCTGCGCGAGTTCCGCGAACGCATCCGCATCCTGACGCCCGACGACGCCGACGGCCGCATCTCTGAAGAAGCGTTCGTCGCCGTCATGGATCGCGTGCGCCCGGCCATCGAGGCCACGCCGGGCATCACCTGGTTCGAGATCGTCACTGCCCTGGCCTTCGACCACTTCGCCGCCGAGGCGGTGGACGTGGCCGTGGTCGAGGTCGGCCTGGGCGGGCGGCTCGACGCCACCAACGTCCTGACGCCGCTGGTGTCGGTCATCACCAGCCTGAGCCTCGACCACACCCAACTGCTGGGCGACACGCTGGCCCAGATTGCCGCCGAGAAGGGGGGCATCATCAAGCCGGGCGTGCCCGTCGTCACCGCGCCGCAGCAGCCGGAGGCGTTGGCCACGCTGGAACAGATCGCCAACGAGCGCGGCGCGCCGCTGACCGTCGTCGGCCGCGACTGGCTCTACGAGGCCATTCGCCGCCACGACGATGGCGTCACCCGCCAGTCGATTGTCGCCGGCGACACTCCCAGTCCGCGTTTCATCCCCGCCGGCACGTCGTTCGTCGTCGGCCTGCCGGGCGAGCACCAGACGCTCAACGCCGCCGTGGCCCTGGCGACGTTGGAACGGGCGCAATCATACTTTCCCGGCTTGACCGTGGCCGACGCGCAGCGCGGGCTGGCGGCGGTCGAGTGGGCCGGGCGGCTACAGGTGTTGCAGGCTGGGCCGGAGCGGCCGGCGGTGCTGGTCGACTGCGCCCACAACGACGACTCGGCGGCCAAACTTGTCGCCGCGCTGCGCCAGGATTACCGCTACGAGCGCCTCGTGCTGCTCTTCGGCGCGCCGGAGGACAAGAACGTGGCCGGCATGTTGGCCCGCCTGCTGCCGCTGGCCGACGAGGTGGTGATGACCACGGCCAACCACCCGCGCTCGGCCACGCCGGAGCAACTGGCCGATATGGCCGCCGCGCTGGGCCACGACGCCGCCGTGACCCACAGCGTGGCCGACGGGCTGCGCGCCGCGCTGGCCGCCGCCGGGCCGGGCGATCTGGTCTGCGCCACCGGCTCGATCATCGTCGTGGGCGATTTGCTTAATCATTGGGACGCTCTACAATCGGACACGACCGTTTATGGATGACTTCGACTACTCCCAGTTCCCCGACTTCCCGGAGCTTTTCCCCGAACTCAGCGGCGACCTGTTTGACCAGCCCTTGACCAAGGATCGCAATGGGCTGATCGAGTGCCCCTTTCTGCCCCTGCGCGACGTGGTGCTCTTCCCGCAGATGGTCATGCCGCTGTTCATCGGCCGCGAGCGCTCGCTGGCGGCCATCAAAGCCGCCAATCGCAACCACGAAAACCTGATCGTCGCCGCCCAGCGCGACAACGATGCCCTCGACCCGGAGGAGGATGACCTGTTCGGCATCGGCACGGAGGCGACCATCGGCCGCGTCCTGCGCATGCCCGACGACACCACCAGCGTGCTGGCCCAGGGGCGGCGGCGGGTGGAGATCGTCGCCTACACCCAGTGGGAGCCGTACATCCGCGTCCGCGCGCGCGTTATCCCGGAGCCGACCGAGTGGCAGGCCAGCACCGAGGCGCTCATGCGCGCCGTGTTGGCCCTGTTCGAGAAGGTCGTGGGCCTGAATAGCAGCCTGCCTGAAGAGGCTTACACCTATGCCCTGAACCTCGATGAGCCGGGCTGGCTGGCCGATTTCGTCGCCTCGACGCTGCCTGTGCCCATTGCCACACGGCAGGAGATCATCGAGATGCTCGAGCCCCACGAACGGCTGCAGATGATCAGCGTCCTGCTGGCCAAGGAGCTGGACGTGCTGGAGCTGGAGGACGAAATCCAGAGCCAGGTGCAGCAGGAGGTCGACCGCTCCCACCGCGAGCACTTCCTGCGCGAGCAGATGCGCGTCATCCAGGGCGAGTTGGGCGAGCTGGACGTCTTCGCCCAGGAGTTGGACGAGTTGCGCGCCGCCGTGGCGGCCAAGAATCTGCCCGAAGGCGTGCGTTCCAAGACGGACAAGGAGATGTCGCGGCTGGCGGCCATGCCGCCGATGTCGCCGGAGATCGGCATTATCCGCACCTACATTGACTGGATTCTCGACCTGCCGTGGGTAGAGGAGTCGGCCGACAACCTGGACGTGGCCAACGCCGCGGCCGTGCTCGACGCCGATCACTACGGGCTGGAGAAGATCAAGGATCGCATCCTGGAGTACATCGCCGTTCGCCGCATCGCCGCCGACAACCTGCGCAGCCCCATCCTGTGCTTCGTCGGGCCGCCGGGCACGGGCAAGACGTCGCTCGGCCGCTCCATCGCCCGCGCCCTGGGGCGCGAGTTCGTGCGCATCAGCCTGGGCGGCGTGCGCGACGAGGCCGAGATACGCGGCCACCGCCGCACCTACATCGGGGCCATGCCCGGCCGGGTCATTCAGGCCATGCGCCGCGTGGGCACGCGCAACCCGCTGTTCATGCTCGACGAGGTCGATAAGCTGGGCAACGACTTCCGCGGCGACCCGGCGGCGGCGCTGCTGGAAGTGCTCGACCCGGAGCAGAACAACACCTTCGTCGATCACTACCTGGGCATGGAGTACGACCTGTCGCGGGTGCTGTTCGTCACCACGGCCAACTTCCTCGACCCCATCCCGCCGGCGCTGCAAGACCGGATGGAGATCATCGAATTCTCCAGTTACATGGAGGAGGAGAAGCTGGGCATCCTGACCCAGTTCCTCGTGCCGCAGCAGTTGGCTGAGCATGGGCTGAGCGACAGGGGCATTCGCTTCGAGGAGGCCAGCCTGCGGGCGCTGGTGCGCGAGTACACCCGCGAGGCGGGCGTGCGCAACCTGGAGCGCGAGGTGGCCAACGTCTGCCGCAAAATCGCCCGCATGGTGGCCGAGGACGCGCCCTTCCCGCAGACGATCACCGCCGACGAAGTGCGCCGCCTGCTCGGCCCGTCGCGCTTCACCGACGACATCCGCCCCGACGAAGACGAGGTCGGCGTGGCTACCGGCGCGGCCTGGACGGCCGCCGGCGGTGAACTGATGATCATCGAGGTCAATCTGATGCCCGGCAAGGGCACGCTCATCCTGACCGGCCAGTTGGGCGACGTGATGCGCGAGAGCGCCCAGGCGGCGCTGACCTACACCCGCAGCCAGACCGCGGTGCTGGGCATCGACCCGGAGCGCTTCGAGAAGCAGGACATCCACATCCACCTGCCGGAGGGCGCGGTGCCCAAGGATGGCCCGTCGGCCGGGGCGACGCTGGCCACGGCGCTCATCTCGGCCTTCACCGGTCGCCCCATCCGCCGCGACGTCAGCATGACCGGCGAGATCACCTTGCGCGGCCGGGTGCTGCCCGTCGGCGGCGTGCGCGAGAAGGCGCTGGCCGCCCGCCGCGCCGGGGTGAAGACGTTCATCCTGCCGCGCAAGAACGAGCGCGACCTGCTGGACATCCCCGAACACCTGCGCCGCGACGTGGCCTTCGTCCTGGTGGATCGGATCGAGCAGGTCATCGAAGCCGCGCTCCTGCCCGCGCCTTCCAGAGAATGAAGATAAAGCAACCACAGATTACACAGATTTCACAGATTACCTCTTAGTAATCTGTGTAATCTTATCCCCTGGAAGAGCTATGACTCGTCCGATTGCTACATTCTCAATCGTCGCCTACGACCCCGGCCGCCAGGAGTGGGGCGTGGCCGTGCAGTCGAAGTTCCTGGCCTGCGCCGCCGTGGTCAGTTGGGCGCGGGCCGGGGCGGGGGCGGTGGCCACGCAGTCGTTCGCCAACGTCGCCTACGGTCTTGACGGGCTGGACATGATGGAGCAGGACGCCGGCGCCGAGGAGACCATCGCCGCGCTGACGGCGGCCGACGAGCAGCGGGCGCAGCGCCAGGTGGGCATGGTTGACAAGCGCGGCCGGGCGGCGGCCTACACCGGCGCGGAGTGCTACGACTGGGCCGGGCACGCCATCGGCGACGGCTTCGCCTGCCAGGGCAACATCCTCGTGCCCGGCACGGTGCAGGCCATGGCCGCGGCCTTCGAGGAGGCGCGCCACGGGCCGGGCGAACTGGCCGACTGGCTGGTGAGCGCCCTGGCCGCGGGGCAGGCCGCCGGCGGCGACCGGCGCGGGCGGCAGGCGGCCGGCGTGCTGGTCGTGCGCCACAACGGCGGCTACGGCGGCAACAACGACCGCTACCTCGACCTGCGCGTGGACGACGACCCGCAGCCTATCGACAAGCTGGGCGAACTGGTGCGGATGCACCACCTCTTCTTCGGCGTCACCGACCCGGCCGACCTCGTGCCCCTGAGCGACGTGGCCGGCGAGTTGCAGGCCCTCCTGCGCCGCACGGGCCACTATGACGGCCCGGTCAGCGGCGACTTCGACGAGACAACGCGCCGGGCGCTGCGGGCGCTGGTCGGCAGCGAGAATCTGGAGGAGCGCTGGGACGGCACGGGCGAGCAGATCGACCGCGTGGTTGTCGATTACCTTCTCAAACGATTGGGATGAAGAAGAGAAGAAACCACAGATTACGCAGATTTCACAGATTCAAGAGAAAATCTGTGAAATCTGCGTAATCTGTGGTTTCTTCTTCTCAGGAGGTTGTATGGCTGAGGGGGAAAGGCGGCCGTTGCTGATCGAGCGGCCCATCGTCGTGCGCACCTACGACATCGACTTCGCCAATATCGTCCACAACATCGTCTACTTCCGCTGGCTGGAAGATTTGCGCTCGGAGATTCTGGCCGACGTGCTGCCCATCGTCCTAGACCAACCGTGGACGCTCTATGCGCCCAGTGGCGAGGGCTATGCGGGGCTAACCGGGCCATGCCTGGGGGGGGTTGACGGCACGGGCTGGCCGGACATCTGGCGGCGGGGCGGGAGCTGCGGACTTCATCTGGCGGCGGCCGGGGGCAACCGGGATGCAGATGAAGGTCTGCCCGGCTCGGCGAGCTGCCGGGACGAATGACGGGGGGTACTGGGGGGAACCGGGGGGGGGCGGGGGGGGGCCGGGGGGGGCGGCGGCGCGGGGCGCCCGCGTTTTGTGCGGAGGCTACCCCAGCACAACCCTTCCCCGCCCGCGGCTGGGTACCCTTTCGCGGGTCGTGGGTGCCGGGTCGCGGCCGGGGCCTCTGGCCGGCCACCGCCTTCGCTCTACTTCATCTCGGTTTGGCTCCTATTAGTTCGCTGTTAGACTTTCTTTTGGTCTGGCTTTCTCTTAGGCAGTATCTCGGGGAGGAACACTGGCCACAAGACGCAATTGCGGAACTTCATTATCATCCTAATGCTGCAGTCGCATCAACTTGGGCCAACCACTGCGTGTTGTTTGATCTCTCTAATGCCTTTTAGCGGGAGCGGCGGGTGGCGGTCTTTGCGGATTGGTACTATCAACAAGTGAAGAACTCGGCTGATGGTTATCTCGACAACACTCGAACAGGCGATTGGGCAGCGGGTACTCATTGGGAGCCAAGTTTTCGTTAGGCGATTGTCGTCCTCGAAAATGGGTGCTCCAAGCCAACCAATAGCATTGGTCGTGTCGTGTTGGCCTCGGCTGCGCGGTGTCTTCTGTGTGGCTTTGTTTTTTGGCGTGTGGTTTCATGGCGCTATTGTTGGCTGTGCTGGTAGCCCAGGGGGGGGAGTTTGTGTCCTATCCCAGTCTGGGGGCGCGCCAGTCCCATCGTCCTGGCGTCCCAACGAGAGCTCCTGCAACTCCCGGAGGGGCGCGAAGGGTGGGAGGCGTGCGGTTCTGATCTAACGGATTGCCATTTCGGCACGCGCTACAACTTATCCGCGGCTTTGGCCTAACGACTCCAGGGCTTCTCTGGTGGCTACAAACAGCTGTTGTCAACGGCCCTTATGGTTCCTGGCAGGCGCCAGGCTCCTGATAGTTTCTTAAACAATTACGGACCGCGGCCATTTGCGGTAGCAGTCGGTATTGTAGGCACCTTGGCTTAAACGAGGCCGCGAGGGGGGGGTGCACGCTGCCGAAGCATAATATAGCGGGTGGGGGGGTAATCGCTGGTGGTAGGGCCATCGGAGTGTCGTGGTGTGTTGTTCTGCAGTGGGTGGCGCGTCGGCGGGTGTCAGGGGCAGGGAGGTCTTCATGCGCCCGTAGATGGCCGGCGTCGGCCGGCGCGTGGGGTTGGCGGGGGGTGGGGATGTCGTGGCCTGGACGGGCGTGCGCTGTGGGGGCGGGGGGTTGCGATGGGCGGGCGTTGTACGGCCGCGGCCGGGCCGCCTGGGCCTGTTCGATGGCCGCCAGGATGTCGGGCAGGGCGATGGCGGTCACGCGGCCGCCGTCGGCCGCATGTGGGTGGCCGAACTGTCGCGCACGCGCTGGACGCTGGCGGCGGAGATCGTCGTCGGCCAGCGGGTGTGCGCCGCCGCCCGGCAGAGCGGCTACTTTGCCGACTTGAAGACGTTGCGGCCGGTGCGTGTGCCAGACAAGCTACGCGAGGCGTGGGAAAACGACGTCAGTTCCTAATCACCCTGAGCGTGGGCGGCAATGTACTCCAGCGTTGCCTGAGCCATGACGCCAGAACGAGTCTCGCCTTGCTGCTCAGCATACTGATCGACCAGAGCTAAAAGATGCTCAGGTACGGTAACATCAACTTGTGTTGTCTTACCAGACAGCTTTGATATATCTACAGTCACCAGCGCCCAAACTCCGTCGGCGTAGTCTGGATCGTCTCGATGCGTTTCAATAGAGGTCGGCGAAGGCACTGGCTCGCTGTCAATCAGAAGCCCTTCGATGTGGCACTCAATGGCCTCAACGACCTCAGTCAATGCCTCATCAATTGTCTCTCCGGCTGAAAAGCAGCCGGGTAGATCGGGCACAGTTACCCCATAGTCAGAATTCGGGTCTTTATGAAGAACGACTGGATATCGCATCTACTTCTCCTCCGGCCACTTCCAACCAGCTTGACGGAAAATGCTCTGGAGTGTTCCGACAGGTAACTCTCTTTTCGGATGGGGAACGGTGACGCGTCCTGCTTTCTGCGGATGCTTAAACTGGTGATGGCTACCCTTGATGTGGACGAGTTCCCAACCGTCCTTTCTAGGCGCTTAATTATCTCTCGGCTGTTCATTGACGACAGAATCCACTTCGCTTAGTTTGCCTTGTTGACGCCGCCTTAGCAATAGTTACTGATAAGCCTCTACTAAGCCCTTGATCGTACTCACAAACCCATCGGCCGACGCCCCATCCAATATCCGGTGGTCAAAGGTGAAGCTGACGTAGGCCAGCGGCCGGATGGCGATGGCGTCGTCAATGACCTTGACCCGCTTCTCGATGGCCCCCACGCCCAGGATGCCGCTCTGCGGCTGGTTGATGATCGGCGTGGCGAAGAGGCTGCCCGACGTGCCGTGGTTGGTGATCGAAAACGTCCCGCCCTTGACCTCGTCCGGCTTCAGTTGTTTAGCGCGGGCGCGGTCGGCCAGGTCGTTGACGGCGCGGGCCAGCCCCAGCAGGTTCAGCCCGTCGGCGTTCTTGATGACCGGCACGATCAGCCCATCGCCGATGGCCGTGGCCATACCGATGTGGACGGCGCGGTGGAGCAGGATGCCCTCGTCCGTCCAACTGCTGTTGGCCAGGGGGTGCTCCTTGAGCGCGGCCACGGTGGCGGCGACGAGGTAGGCGGTGTAGGTCAGACGCACGCCGTCGCGGGCGAACTGCTCGACGTGGGCCTTGCGGTGGGCGGCCACGGCCGAGAAGTCGAACTCGAAGACGGTCGTCACGTGGGGGCTGGTGTGCTTGCTGCGCACCATGTGCTCGGCGATGGCGCGGCGGATGTTGGTGAGGGGTAGTAGCTCCGACTCGCCGCTGCGCATCTGAGGATGCGCACTCTGCGGTTGAGGGGTGTCCGACGTGCCTGCGGTCGGCATCTGAGAATGCGGACTCCGCGGTTGGGAGAGGGTCGGCTCCTGCGCGGAGTGCGCATCCTCAGATGCGCGCGCGGCGACGTGGGCCAGAATGTCGTCCTTGGTGATCCGCCCATCGCGCCCTGTGCCGACGACACGGCCCAGCTCAACGCCATGCTCGGCGGCAATGCGGCCGACGACGGGGCTAATGCGGCCGGTGTAGGGGGCTGGAGCGACCGCCGACGACTGACCACCGACCGCCGCTAACCCGGTCGTGGCCTGTCGTCTGTCGTCGGTCGTCTCCCCATCGGCGGTCGGCCGTCGGTCGTCAGCCGTCGTTTCCCCCGGCTCCCCAATTACCGCCAGTGCCGTGCCGACGGGCACCGTTTCGCCTTCTTTGACCAAAAGGCGCAGCACAGTTCCGGCGGCCTCGGTCGTCGTCTCGGTCGTCACCTTGTCCGTTTCGACTTCGGCGATGGGCGCGTACCGTTCGACGCGATCCCCCTCGCGCACCAGCCAGCGGGCCAGCGTGCCTTCGATAACGCCTTCGCCCATTTCGGGTAGAGTGATCTCGGTCATTGGGTTGCTCCGTGGAAGGGCGGGGGGAGGGGGGTAGGAGGGCAGGGGAGACTTCTTCTCTCCCCTGCCCCCCCGCTCCCATGCTCCCCTGCGGGTTAACTGAGGCCAAAGATGAACAGGCAACATGCTACAGAAAGCTCGGAAACCGCCCCGGGTTGGCTTCATTCATCATGTCGTAGAGCACGGCAAAGACTCCTTCGGCATTAGGCTTGGAGAAGTAGGCCCCGTCGGAGCCGTAGGCCGGGCGGTGGGGCTGGGCGGCGATGGTGCGCGGCTCGGCGTCGAGCCAGGCGAAGCCGCCCTGCGTCTCCAGCACCTCGCGCAGCATGTAGGCCGTCGCCCCGCCGGGCATGTCCTCGTCTAGAAAGGCCACGCGGCTGGTCTTTTGCAGCGATTCGAGGATGCGGCCAGCGCGGTCGAAGGGCAGCAGCGTCTGCACGTCGATGACCTCGACCTCGATGCCCACGCCGGCCAACGCCTCGGCCGCCTCAACGGCGATGCGGCAGGCCGCGCCATAGGTGACGAGGGTGATGTCGTCCCCTTCGCGCAGCACCTCCGGCACGCCCAGCGGCACGGTGATGTCGCCGATGTTGGCCGGCATCTGCTCCTTGAGGCGATAGCCGTTGAGCACCTCGATGACCAGCCCCGGCTCGTCGCCGCGCAGCAGGGTGTTGTAGAAGCCGGCGGCCTGGGTCATGTCGCGCGGCACGCAGACGTGCAGCCCGCGCAGCAGGTTGACCACGGCGGCCATGGGCGAACCGGCGTGCCAGACGCCCTCCAGCCGGTGGCCGCGGGTGCTGATGATGACCGGGGCCTTCTGCCCGCCGCGCGTCCGCCAGTGGAGCGAGGCCAGGTCGTCGGACAGGATTTGCAGGCCGTAGAGCAGGTAGTCGAGGTACTGGATTTCGGCGATGGGCCGCAGCCGCGCAGGGCCAGCCCAATGGCCTGGCCGATGATGGTCGCCTCGCGGATGCCGGTGTCGGAGACGCGCAACGGGCCATGCTTCTTTTGCAGCCCAGCCCAGGTCTGATTGACGCCGCCCAGATAGCCCACGTCCTCGCCGAAGGCCACCACGCGCGGGTCGCGGGCCAGCATGGCGTCGAAGGCGGCGTTGAGGAGTTGCGCGCCGGGCACGAGGCGGGCGTCGGCCAGGTAGACCGGTTTGACCTCGGTCACGTGCAGCGCCGATTCGGCCGAGCGGCTGTAGAGATGGGAGCCGTAGCGTTCGCGGTTGGCCTCCAGTTGCGCCCGCTGCCAGGCCAGCAGGCGGCCGACGGGCGACTCGGGGCCGCGCGGCGCGTCGCGCGTGGCCGCCAGCGCCTCGCCCACGGCGCTGAGCACGTCGCGGCGGAATGGCGTCTCCCTGGTCAGCAAGCGGCGGCGGACGGCGGCCACAGCCTCGGCCTGGGGCAACTGGGTTTCAACCGCTTCCATCAGCCGCGCCGCTTCCTGGCGCTCGTCATAGATGGGGCGGGTGAACGCCTGCCACGCCTTGGCGCGGAAGTTCTCCACCAGCTTCTCGGCGTTGCGCTCCAGGTTGTCAAGCTCGCCGGGCGCGGCCAGGCGCTGCTCCAGAATCCACTCGCGCAGCTTGCGCAGGCAGTCGTACTCCTGCTCCCAGGCCAGCCGTTCGGACGACTTGTAGCGCTCGTGGCTGCCGCTGGTGGAGTGGCCCTGCGGCTGGGTCATCTCGATGACGTGGATGATGGCCGGCACGTGTTCGGCGCGGGCCAGCTCGGCGGCGCGGGCGTAGGTCTCGATCAGCGCCGGGTAGTCCCAACCCTTGACGGTGAAGATCTCGAAGCCCGGCTCGCCCTCGGCCTCGCGGCGGAAGCCGGCCAGCACTTCGGACAGGTTGCCCTTGGTGATCTGGTGAATGTTGGGCACGGAGATGCCGTACTCGTCGTCCCAGATGGAGATGACGACGGGCAGGCGCAGCACGCCGATGGCGTTGACCGTCTCCCAGAAGTGGCCCTCGGCCGTCGAGGCGTTGCCGATGGTGCCGAAGGCGACCTCGTTGCCGCCGCGTGAGAAGAGGGTCATGTCCTTCAGGTCGTCCAGTTCGCGGTAGAGGCGCGAGGCGTAGCCCAGCCCCACCAGGCGCGGCATCTGCGAGGCGGTGGGCGACAGGTCGGCGGCCGAGTTGAACTGCTGCGTCTGGTCGCGCCACGTGCCGTCGTCGTTGAGCAGGCGGGTGGCGAAGTGGCTGTTCATCTGCCGGCCGGCCGAATTCGGCTCGGCGACGACGTCGGCGTGGGCGTAGAGTTGGGCGAAGAACTGCTGGATGGTCGTCGCGCCGATGGCGAACATGAAGGTCTGATCGCGGTAGTAGCCGGTGCGATAGTCGCCGGGGCGAAACGCCTTGGCCATGGCGATCTGGGCCACCTCTTTGCCGTCGCCAAAGATGCCGAACTTGGCCTTGCCGCTGAGCACTTCGCGCCGGCCGACCAGGCTGGCCTGGCGGCTCTGCACGGCCAGGCTGTAGTCGCGCAGCACGTCGGCGGCGCTCATGACCAGTTGCCGGTCAGGTTCTCTAACTTTGGTTGTCTTCTTAGCTTGCGTTTCCAGCATCACTTGCCCTTGGTGCCTAATAGCCGGTCTGCCTGGTCCCACCGCCAGTGGCCATAAAAAGACGACGCAGGTGGGCTGCGTCGCGGGCGTCAGTGTCGAAGCGGTGGGTCAGTCAGGCCGGCTCATCGGTTCAGTTATTGGGGCGGCGGTGGGTGCGCCACCCAGGCACATGATAGCACAGGGAGCGGAGCTTACGCAAAGGTGCTAAGAAAGTCTCACGCCAAGACGCCAAGAACGCCAGGCTCAGAAAGCTTTCTGAGCCTGGCGTTCTTGGCGTCTTGGCGTGAGATCATTCTTCTGCGCTAGTCGAGCGGCCGCACGCTCAGGTTATCGAAGCGCACCGTCACCGGCGCGCCGCCGAGCGTCTGCACCAGCAACCCCACGTCCCCCGCGGCGAAGGTGTTGTCCGTCACCCGGCCGACCTCCTGCCCGTTGACGCGGAAGATCAGGTTGCCCGCCTCGGCGCGCACGGTCAGCCGGTTGGCCACGTTCAGCCCCTGCTGCACGGCGGCCGACTCGAACCAGTGCTCGCCGACGAGCGTCGTCTCCTCCGCCCCCTCGCGGTAGCGGCCGATCCAGACGTAGCCGTCGCCGGAGATCTTGAACAGATAGAAGTCGCCCGTCTCCGGGTTGGCGCGGAAGAGCAGGCCGTAGCCGTTGTCGAGCGGGCCGTCGATTTGCGTCGCTTCCAGTTCGTAGATGCCGTCGCCGAAGTTCTGCCCGGCGGCGGCCCAACGGCTGACGTCGTTTTGCAGTACCTCAAAGACGTAGGCGCCTTCGACGACCGCGCCGCGCGAATAGGCGTCCTCGCCGCTGCTCCAGGCCCCGGCGTCGTCGAACGTCTCCTCCCAGGGCAGACCGGTGGCCCCACCGCGGCAGGCGGCCAGCAGCAGGAGCAGCAGCAACGGCAGCAGCCAGCGCAGCGGGTATAGATGAACGGGTCGTGCGAGCGATCATATTTCCTCTAAATTCCTTGGCTTTTGCCGCGCAAAGGGCTATACTATAGCTTCAGACGTGGGCGCGTAGCTCAGTTGGTTAGAGCGCACGGTTCACATCCGTGAGGTCGTGGGTTCGAGTCCCCCCGCGCCCACCACGTCTTCCCCCACTCTCTCCTTTGCCTGGCCTAATAGTGTCCCCGACGGGGCACGCCGACGACGCGCGTCACCGGCATGACGAAAAGGATGCCGGTGTCGGGCGCGGTCATATCGCCCAGGACCGCCTGTGTGGCGGCAATAATGCGGTCCACGATTTCGTCCCCGTCCACGACGGAGATGAATGTCCGGTGGTGTTCTTCACCGGCATGGAGCAGGCTGTGCAGGCTGGGCATGAGCGGCATGTCGTCGCGCAGGCTGGCCCGCTGGCGAACGCGCCCCAGTCCGGTGCTGTCCATGATGGTGACGCCGGTGACGCCTGTTTTCTCCCAGCCGTCCAGAATGGCGGCCTCATGTTCTAGATCATTCAGTACCAGAACCACGGTATAGTACATAGGGCTTGATCCTATTCGATTTATGCAGAGTTAATCCGTCCGTGGATTGGCGGCCGGAGCCGGCGCTTCGTCGCGGTAGGTCAGCCGCAGCAGCGGCGGCGTCACCAAAGTGGCGACGATGACCATGAATACAACGCCAGAGAATATCTCCTGGCTGATCAGGCCGGCGCCCAGGGCAACCGAGGCGACGATGAGGCCGACCTCGCCGCGCGAGATCATGCCCACGCCCAGGCGCAGGCTGTCGCGCCGGTCAAAGCCGCCGGCCAGCGCGCCCAGGCCGCTGCCGATCACCTTGGTGAAGATGGCAACTACGGTCAGGGCAATGGCCAGGAACCAGGCCGTGCCGCTGATGGCCCGCAGGTTCGCTTGCAGGCCGATGTTGACCAGAAATATGGGCACAAACAGGCCATAGGCCAGCGAGGCCAGACTGTGCTCGATTTGGCGGTCGTAAGCGGTGCGGGCCAGGAACAGGCCGGCCATGAACGCGCCGGTGATGGCCGCCATGCCGCCCAGCGCCTCCGACGCCCAGGCGAACACAAAACAGATGACCAGGGCCGCCGTGGGCACAGCCTGGCTGACGGGCAATTCCTCGACGCGGGCCATCAGCCACGGCACAACGAACAGTCCTACGCCCGTGGCCCCGGCCAAAAACAGAACCATCCGCAGCAGGATGACGGCGAGGCCCGCCCCGCCCTCGGCCGCGCCGAAGACGACCGACGCGCCGGAGAGCAGCAGGACGACGAGGATGTCGTCGAAGACGGCCGCGCCCAATAGACCCAACCCGACTTTGGTGCGCAGCACGCCCAACTCCATCAGCGTCTGGGCCGAGATGCTGACGCTGGTGGCCGAGAGGGCCAGGCCGATGAAGATCGCCTCGACCGTCTCGACGCCGAATAGCCGGGCGGTGATGAAGCCGCCGGCCAATGGCACGACGACGCCCAACGTGCCGGCCAGTCCGGCCACCCGTCCCGAGCGCAGCAGATCGCGCAAGTCCAGCTCCAGACCGGCCAGGAACATCAGCAAAATGACGCCGATCTCGGCGAAGAGGGTCAGCGACGCCGCCAGATGTTCGTCGCCGCCCAACAGCGGCCACGCGCCGAGCATGTTGAGCAGCGTCGGCCCCAGAATGATGCCGACCAGCAACTCGCCCAGCACCGACGGCTGGCCCAGGCGGATGCTGGCGTAGCCGCCCACCTTGGCGGCGACGAGGACGACGACCACCGCGGCCAGGAAATTCAGTAGTTCGCTATCCATACGGCTCGACCTCCACGAGTTCCAGCGTGACCACCGCACCGCGCCGTGTCAGGCGTACCCGGTCGCCGCTGCGCAGGCCGCGGGTTACGTCGCTGTCGAAGCTGTGGGCATAGGGGATGCCCTCCAGCGAGCAGGCGGGCACGGTCTGCTGATCAATCTCACTGTTGACAATGGCAATAGGGCCGACGCCGCGGTAGTGAAGCTCCAGCAGGACGTAGGGGGCGACGCTGGAACCGGTTCCACGGGGGAAGATGGCGATCTTGCCGGCCAGGCTCTGGCCGTTGGCGGGGTGGTCTTCCTCCTCGATGACGCCGGTCAGCCGGTTGACGTAGCCCAGGAAGGTGATGGGTGTGTCCGTCACCAGCGCTTCGCCCTCGATAGTGAAGTCGCCTTGCGACAGTAGGCCTTGACCGTGGCTGACGAACGCGGCGCGATCCATTTCGGCGGCTGACACGATTGGCATGGCGATGGGCACGACAGCGGCTTGCCCCGGTCGCGTGGTGGCAGACGCGGTGACGGTGGCGACTGGCTCAGACTCAGCCAGGCGCAGCTCGCCGGTAGCCACGGCAATACAGTCGGCCAGGCGCATGACGGCCGTGGCGATGCCGTTCAGGCCGGACTTGATGTAGTGCTCGGCCTTCATGGAGTTGGTCAAGACGGAGTGCACCCACGTCTGGTCATAGGGGACGACTTCGGGGCAGGTGTTCTCCAGCAGTAGCGCCCCGGCGTCGCGGATGGCGCCGGCCAGGCCGTTGCGCTCGGCGATGGCCTTGGCCGCGGCCGAGGTGAAGACCCACAGCGGCGGCGGATCGCCGGGCGCAGCAGGATTGGCCGACACGCGCCGGTCGCGCAGCAGCCGGGCGATGGCCGCCAGTTCGCCCAGTGACGCCTGGGGGCAGCCGAGGACGACCAGCGACACCGGGCCGCGCGGGCGCAGCTCTTCGTAGCGCCGCGCCAGTTCGACCGGGCCGAAAGCCAGCCGGTCCTGATAGTCGCCGTCGTCGGTTGGGGCTTTGGTATAGAGCAGCGGGCAGCCGTAGTTGGCCGCCGCCGCGCTCAGCGCCTTGCGTTGCTCGTGTGACAACTCATCCGGCAGGCCGCCGATGGCCGGAATGGGGCCATAGGGCATGCGCCAGCCGGGGCGGCGCTGCTTGCCGATCCAGTCGCCCAGGACGGAGAAGTCGGTGGGGTCGTCCAGCGGCGTTGTTACCGTGACGGCCAGGTTGGGGCGGCGCGCCGCCTCGTCCAGCAGGCCGTAGTCAGGCGCGTAGCCGGTCAGGGCGCAGGCCAGGGCCGACAGCCCCGACTCGCGGTTGGTGCGCAGCCCGCAGTAGGAGTTGGCGAAGCAGATGGCGTTGGACTCGGCCCAGGCTACCGGCGCGTCACTTTCGGCCGCGACGACCCCTTCCCACTCGTAGGGCACGCACGACTGGATGGTGCGCACGCCCAGCCGGGCATACAGTTCGATAATCTCGCGGTGGTGATCCAGGAAGTCGGGTTCGGCAATGCGCATGGCGGCGAACTGCTTTTCGTCGCAGCCGGCGGAGTTGAGCGTTGTCGGCGCGGCGATCCCTTGTCCCGGGTCGGCCGCCAGCCGGGCCAGGAACAGCCGCAGCCCCAGCCCGCCCGTCAGCGGCGAGACGCCCGACAGGTGGGCGCTGCCGATGGGCACGAGGCGCGCCGCCCCGGCCATCGCGGCCAGGTCGAGCAGCAGGCGCATGCCCATCTGTCGCGCCCGCCCCTGTTCGCCGGCCAGCATGGCCCGTTGTTCGTCGTTCAGTTCAATCATGGAGAGTCATAAATTCCAGTTCGCTGCCCGGTGCGCATTGCGGCCAGCCGGGCCTCGCTCGGCGCCAGGGGACGATCTGACGCCACGCCGGTTGTGGCCTGCACCCAGGTGGCGAAGATCGGGCGCGCCTGTGCTGTGGCGCGTGCTCCGATGAACGGCGGGCGTGGTGGTCTTGCGTCACCTGGGCGATCTCCTCGCGCACGTCCCTTCGCGAATGGCCCAGGTGACACGCGTCAGCCCGGCAGCGTTGGCCCGGGCGACGGCAATACGCACCAATGTATTGCCCATCCAGTATAGCTCATTGCGCACGGATGGCTGCATCGACTCTTCGCACGCCGCCACCAGACGCTGGTCTATGACGTAGAGAAAAACGAGAGTGGTGTCGGTCGCGCGCGCTTCGCGGATAGCCGCGGTTTGAACGGCGGCTGCCGACCCCAGCCGGATGGCACAGATAATGTCGACGTGGGGGGTGGCCGAGGGGCCGGCGGGTGGTCGGCGAGCAACTCCAGCGCGGCCAGGCGGCGGTCCGTTTCGCTGATCAACTCCTCTTGAACCTCCAGCGAGATAAGCGCGCGCGCCGCGGCGTCGCTAACAGCGCTGCGTTCCGCCTTCAGGACGTCGGCTCTGGCCTTCAGATACATCTCCTGTTCCAGTTCGGGATAGGATTCCAGGTGGTCGCGCATGGTTCGCCTGGATTCCTCGATCTCCTCATCATAGACGGCGCTCATTGCCTGCCACATGTCGGGGTAGAGGAAGCCTTCGTTATGGAGGCGATTCAACTCGCGGCGGCCGGCCTGCCGCGCATAGGCCAATGCCTGGCGGCGCTGGCTTTCAATGACCTGGGGCCGGCGCTGGACAAGGCCGAGTCGCTCGATGAGGCGTTCGATGGTCGTGCCCTGCACCAGAATTGTGAACAGCACCACGCCGAACGTCATCACCTGCATCTCGGTAGCGATAGTTGCCCCGAACAAGTTGCGCTCAATCGTCAGGGCCAGGGCCAGACTGATTGCCCCCCGCAGCCCGCCCCAGAACATGACGTGCTGGTAGCGCACGGGCACGTCCATTTGATCGGGCGTCAGCCGGTTGTAGAGCGCGGCGATCAGATAGACGCTGATAGCCCGGCTGAACAGCACAGCCAAGACAGCCACGGCGATGGGCAGCGCGAATTGGAGCAGTTGCGTTATTTGTATCTCGATGCCGATGAGCAAGAACACCAGCGAGTTGGCCACAAAGGCCAGGAACTCCCAGAAGTTCTCCAGCGTGAGCCGCGTGGTTGGCGACGTGTTGCTCATGCCTATGTTGCCGACGATCAGTCCGGCGGCGACCACGGCCAGCAGCCCGCTGACGTGCAGGCTCTCGGCGGCGACGTAGGCGCCAAAGGCCAGAGCCACCGTTGTGGCCGTCTCGATCAGGTGGTCATCAATGTTGCGCAGGATGATATAGGCGACAACGAAACCAAGCGCCAGCCCCACGCCGACGCCAACGACCGAGACGCGCAGAAACTCGACGATGGCCCCGACAAGGCTGAACGCCGGGGCGTTGTCGGTCACCAGCATCGCCGTAGCCGCGGCGATCGTCAGGTTGAAAACAACGATGGCCACGCCATCGTTGAACAGGCTTTCACCTTCCACCAGAAGGCTGAGGCGTTTGCTGACCCCCAGGCTCTTGAAAAAAGCGATCACGGCTACCGGATCGGTGGCGGCGATGAGCGCGCCGAAGGCCAGCGCGCCAAGCATGGGAATATCCAGCAGTTGAAAGACGAGGCCGCCGACGATGAACGTGCTCAACAGTGTGCCGCCAATGGCCAACAGCAGCACCAACGGCATGTCGCCGCGCAGATCGCGCCACTTGATATTGAGAGTCGCCTCAAACACCAGCGGCGGCACGAGCACGGCCAGGATCAAGTCGCTGCTGACGTTGAACGTGATGAAACTGGGGACGAGAGCCAACGCCAGCCCGGCGACGACCAGAGCCACCGTGTAGGGTAGGCGGATGCGACGGATGAGAATCGCCACCAGGGCCGCGGCGGTGAGCAGCAGGACGAAACCGATCTCCTGCTCAATCAGCCCGCCCCTCTGCGCGGCATGGGTCGAAAGCGTCATTGCCGGTTGATCAGGGACGGGACGGCCGTAGATAGTGGCTCAGGTCAACGCGGCCATACTGGCCGCGCTGGTACTTGCCGCGGTCGTCGCCCCAGGGGATAGTGCAATCGAGGCCCATCTTGGCCGTGGTGCTCTTGCGGCCGGGCACGTGGGTTCCCGACGGGTCGAGCGAACTGCCCGGCTGGTCGGTGAAGACGATCAGATCGCGGTCGGCCTGGAAGCGTGTGGCCAGCGCCCATTCGACCTGCGCCGGGTCATAGATATCCACGTCGCCATCCACCACCCAGACGTGCTTCAGCGAGCCGTGGCCGCGAAAGGCGGCTTCGATGGCCCGGCGGCCGTCGTCCGGCCCCTGCTTGTCGATCTGCACCACGGCGTGGAGCCACGACGCGCCGCCGGGGGTGATGACCGCGCCGGTGCAGCGCGTCACCTCGTTGACGGCGGCGAAGATGGTCGGCTCCTTGGGCATGCCCATCAGCAGCTTGTGCTCCAGCCCGCCCGGCAGCAGGGCGTGGAAGATGGGATTGCGGCGGTGGGTCATCAGGTCGATTTCGATGACCGGCTGCTGGCGGGTGATGTCCATCGTCTCGGTCAGGTCCATGAACGGCCCTTCGCTGACCAGCCGTTTGGTGATTCGCCCTTCAAGGACGATTTCGGCCTCGGCCGGCACGCGCAGGTCGTTGGTCAGACAGTTGACCAGCGGCGTGGGCGACAGGGCGTTGGCCACGGCCAGCTCGTCCACGCCCGGCGGCGGCGACATCGACGCCGCCAGATGGACGCCCAGCGAGACGCCGATGCAGATGGCCACGGGCAGGTCGCCGTCGCTCTTCTGCCAGGCGTTGTAAGTGCCGCGATTCTCGACGATGCGCGCGGCGAAGTGGCGCTCGTCCAGCCGCAGCAGGCGGTGGTAGCACATGTTGCCGCCCAGGTCGGGATCGCGCACGATGACGACGGCGCTGGCGATGTAGTGGCCGGCGTCCTGGGGCAGATGGAGCAGAATGGGCAATTGATTCAGGTCAACGTCTTCGACGACGACTTCCTGGCAGGGGGCGGCGTCGGCCGCCGGTGGGTCGATGGGCTGGGCGATGGCGCGGGCCAGATGACGCAGCAGGTCGGGCGCGGCTACGTCCAGGTCGAGGCTGAAGTAGGCGCGGTCGGAACACGGCCCGGCGCAGACGCGCCAGCCGGGGTAGCCGGCGACGTGGTTGAACAGCACCGGCCGCCCCTCCAGGGCATGGGCTACGTCGGCCAGCTCGTACGTCGTAGCCACCGGCCGGTCAATGGTGACCAGATAGCCGGCGCGGTCAGCCTTCTCAATAAAGCGGCGAAAGCTCATGGGTGTCGTTTCCTTCCTCGCGGACGTATTATAGATGGGAGTGGGGGCGCGGCAACCGGGTGGCATGTTGCGCGATTTGCCAAATCGCGTTACGCAAGGCGGGGTCTGGTCTGGCTTGGCTGGGCGCTGGCGCGACTTGGCCTGCAACGCCTTCGCCGGGGCGGGTCATCGTTGCCCCGCGCCGCCCACGCGCCCCGCCGCTCGCCCCACGGTCACCTGCCGGGCGAAGCGGCGACCGCTGCCCCCAGGGACGCTGGTGGTGCTGGTCAAGCTGAACGTGCGCACCGGGCCGGGCGTCGGCTATGAGCGGGTCGGCTCCTTGCTGCCCGACGACACGGCCATCATCCTGGGCCGCGACCCGGCCAGCGAGTGGTGGCGCATCGTTTGCCCGCCGGACATGGCCGGCGGCACGTGCTGGGTGTCGGGCGACAGCCGCTATACGCGAGCGGAGAGCGCCGGCGCGGTCTCCACGGCCGTCGTGCCGGCGACGCTGACGGTGCAACCGATTGAGCAGCCCTAGGGAAAAAGGGCGCTCCCCCTGTCCTGCGAAACAGGGGGAGCTTCAGAGAGGGGATGTAGCCTGCAAACCAACTAAGTTAGCGGCCTGGCCCACAGCGGGCGCGGCCGATCGGTAAGTCAAGAATTAGCGCCGGCGCAAGAAGGCGGGCACGTCCAGGTTGCCGGGCATGAAGCGGGCCGGCGTTTCCGGGACAACCGGCTCCTCGATGCGCTCGACCGGGCGCGTCGGCCGTTGGTCGTGCTCGGCGCGTTCGGCGGCGCGTACCTGGCGGGCGGCCGTCTCGAACAGGCCGGTGTCGCTGTGCTGGAGCATCTGGCGGCGCAGTTGCGTCTGGTCGAAGCGCGTGGCGATGACGGTGATGCGCACCTCGTCGCCCATCTCCTCATCGATGACCGCGCCGAAGATGACGTTGGCATCGGGATGGGTGGTCTCGCGGATGATCTCGGCCGCCTGATTGACCTCGTACAGGCTCAGCGTCGCGCCGCCGGTGATGTTGAACAGCACGCCCTGCGCGCCGTCGATGGTCACGTCGAGCAGCCGCGAACTGATCGCCTGTTCGGCGGCGATGCGCGCCCGGTCTTCGCCCGTGCCGCGGCCGACGGCCATCAGCGCCGCGCCGCCCTGACTCATGATCGTCTTCACGTCGGCGAAGTCGAGATTGATCAGGCCGGGAGTCGTGATCAGTTCGGTAATACCCTGGATGCCCTGGCGCAACACGTCGTCGGCCAGTTGAAAAGACTCTTGCAACGACATGCGCTTGTCGGTGATGTCCAACAGGCGGTCGTTGGGAATGATGATCAGCGTGTCCACGTGCTGCTGAAGTTGTTCGAGGCCGCGGTCGGCCGCTTGCGAGCGCCGGCTGCCCTCGAAGTGGAACGGGCGGGTGACGACGCCGATGGTCAGCGCGCCCATTTCGCGGGCCACACGCGCCACCACCGGGGCCGCGCCGGTTCCCGTGCCGCCGCCCATGCCGGCAGTGACAAAGACCATATCGGCCCCTTGCAAGATGGACTGCACCTCATCGATCGATTCCGTGGCTGCTTTCTCGCCCTGGTCGGAATAACCCCCGGCGCCCAGGCCGCGCGTCAGTTTGTCGCCGATGCGCACCCGCACCGGCGCGTTGGATAGAGATAACGCCTGATTGTCCGTGTTGACGGCGACAAAGTCTACGCCTTTGACGCCCTCGGCAATCATGCGGTTGATGGCGTTATTACCCGCACCCCCGACACCGACGACACGGATGCTGGCGGCGCTATCCGTATTCGTGTTTCGTTGCATCCTCTTTTATCCCCTTCCTCGTTAGGTGGTGAGCAAAGAGCAATGACGACGCCGGATGCGTCAGCAGGGTTAGAAAAGCGTCGCCTTATTGCCGGGGCGACCATCATAGCCACTGGCGAATTGCTCCAGTACTGACTTCTCGACCAGCCACTTGTTCCCGAACTTGATCGCCGGCAGCTTGCCGTCCCGTATGAGACGGCGCACCGACTCGGGATGGATTCCTAACCGCTTGCTAACTTGATCGACATCGGCATAGTTTTCCAGTAACGTCTCTTTACTCATGGCCTATCTCCGCTGACAAGGAACGGCTCCTCTTCCCAGAAACCGCGCCACTACTGTTGTCATGCGGGATATTACAACATATTGCAACAATACAACAGTAAAAGGCGTAAGTCAATGGTACTACTCTCTCAGTAGAATGTTTTTACATCGACTTTTTCTCTGACATTTAGCCCGGTCGTTTTGAACAGGCCGGCAGGAAGCGGTTAGATTGACTGGCTGGTGGAGGCTAGTCAGCAAGCAGGCCACAAGATAGAAACGAGAGACGTATCGGCGGCGTCGGCCGGGCAATGCTCATAGGCGACGCGGCGGCCGGTCGCCGGCCCCAAATAGCTGAGCATCAGGTAGAGGGGGGAGAAACCACAGATGCGGTTGCGGTCATCCACGGCGGCGATGCGGCGGTAGAAGCCGGGCGCGTCGCCGGCCGTGACGGCGGTCATGAGCGCCTCGTCCTCGCCACGCAGCCGCGACCGTCGCCCGGCGTCCATGCCGAACGCATCGCCAAACGCCGGGCCGACGTGGGCCAGATCGACCGAGCCGACGGCCAGCACGCGCCGCCCGGCCGTCTCGCGCCGCAGCGTGTCCAGGAAGCGGTTGAAGCGCTCCTCCTGGGCCGGGTGGCTGCCGGAGGTGACGAAGTGGTGGAAAGAGCCGACCAGAATAGGAACCATCGGGCAGGGGGCGACGCCGGCGGTGTGGAAGACGTGGTGGAGCCAGACGGCCGACAGCTCCACCGAGTGCTCCTGGCGGTGGTTCAACTCTTCGGCGTAGGCCGCCTCCGGCCCCAACGCCGCGGCCAGGCGGTCGATGAGCACTCCATCGGTCGGCAGCACGCCGTAGGGGGTGGCATAGGGCAGCGGGGTCAGGGTGACACTGCCGGCGCTGCCGTTGTGGTCGGTGCCGAAGATGAGCACCAGGTCGGCGGCCAGCACAGCCGGCGCGGCCCGCCGCCAGACGCGGGCGTAGACCGGCCCGCCGCGCTGATAGTCGATGTGGGGCGAGACGACGCCGCGCCCCTGCCAAGCGGCCGCATCGGCCGTGTCGCCGTCGCCGTAGCCGCGAAACAGCTCGTCCAGCGCCGCGGGCGAGGCCGGATAGCTCAGGTCGGCCAGCGCCGGCGGCCGATGGGGCTGGGCGCGGTAGCCGGCCACGAGCGCCTGCCGCCGCGCCTCGGAGCGGTCATTGGCCAGCAGGTAGGCGGCGTCCAGTTGGGCCAGCGCCTCGGTGACGATGTCAAAGGGAACCGTTGTGTCCAGATGCTCGCTCAGGGCGGCCTGAATCTGGCGCGTGTCGCGCGTGCCGTCACAGAAGAGCAGCAGTTGAGCCAGCGCGTCGGGAAAGATCAGTTGGCGTTCGCCCAGTTGCCACGGGTCGCGCAGCAGCCACATCGGTTCGCCCTGGTGGTAGATGCGCTGGAAATCGAGCAGCCGCAAGCGGGGGTTGGTCATAGGCGGTGGTCGGCGCAGCGCCGGCGGCATCGGTCAGGGACAGACCGGATTGAAGTTGAACGGGCCAAGGACGAATTCAAAGAATGGTCGCGCCACACCACAATAGAGAATGCTCCCCTGATCGTAGGCGTCGAGGATCAGGAACGTTCCGGCGCAGACCAGCAACAGGGCCACCAGCAGGCCGCAGCCGATGAGTAGGCCGCGCCCGCGCCGCGGTGGGGCGGCATAGAGGGGCGGGGGATAACGGCCGGGGCCACCGGCGGCGGGGCATAGGCCGGCGCGGGCATGGGCGCGGCGGCCGGTGGCTGGGCATAGGCCGGGCCGGGCGGTGACGGCGCATAGGGTGCGGCCTGTGGCGGGGCGGCCAGCATCTCCGTCGGCCGCTCCGAGATGGTGACCGGCGGCTCGGCCGCGGCCGGGGCGGCGGCCCGCGACGAGACGAAGCGCAGGCGCACCGTGTCGCCCAGGTCGATGGTGTCGCCGTCTTGCAGCAGCGTCAGATGACTGATGCGCTGGCCGTTGACGAAGGTGCCGTTGGTGCTGCCGATGTCCTCGACGGCGTAGCCGTCGGCCCGGCGCAGGACGCGGACGTGGCGGCGCGACACTTCCGGGTCGGCCAGCACCAGCTCGTTGCCGGCGCTGCGGCCGATGGTCATCTGTTCCTGTTGCAGGGCATAGCGCAGGCTGGGCACCGGCCCGCGTTCGACGACGAGAAGGGCTTCAGATTCGTTCATGGCGCTTCAACTATAGCCCGGTTGCGGGCCGGTGACGAATGCCTGACATGCCGCCTACCCAGCGCCGGCGGCCGTCCTGGCCCGGCGCGCGTCGCTGACAATCGCCTCGCGAATGAGGCGGCGGGTCGCTTCGTCCTCGGCCGAAAGGTAGACTGTCACCCGTTTGGGCGGCGGCCCCTCTTGCGGGCCGGCCTCGTAGACCTGGCCGAAGCGCGTGTACTCCGGCCCCCAGCGCGCCAGGAAGCTGACAGCCAACGTCTCTGTGGGGTGCTGGCCGAATAGCAGCAGCCCCTCGCGCAACTCCTGAAGACTGTGGGCGTCGAAGAACTGATAGAGATACTTGCCCGGCTCCTCTTCGGCCATGATGACGTGATCGCCCAGTGGCACGCGCCAGTAGTGGGCCGGGCGCAGCAGCAGACGGTTCTCGCGCCCGCTGACGCTGAACAGCCCCGTGGCACGCACGGCCAGGCGTTGGTTGGGGGGCAGTGCCGCGGCCGTCGGCTCCGGCGGCGGGCCGGAGGCCATGGGCACAAAGCGGTTGTAGTTGTCGCGCCCGGCCCGCCACAGGGAGTAGTTGCTCCAGACGATGAACAGGAGCAGGGCGATCATCAGCGGCGGCGGCCAATCCATGACCCAGCCGGCAAGCAGGACGATGATGGGCAGCCAGCGCAGCCACGTCGCCAGGCGGATGCCCAGCAGCGACCGCCGGTTCAGGGCGTAGGCCAGCGCGTACATGCGGCTGAGGTAGGCGTAGTAGAGCCGGTGAACGGGCGAGAGAGCTTCCATCGCGCGTATTGTAGGCGATTGCGCGGCGGCTGTCATCGGCCGTCGCGCTCGTCGCCGGCCGGAGGCCGGCGGGCGACGCCCACCAGGTGAATACGCCGCCCGGCCGGCAGCCGATCCTCCACGGCGACCGCGGCGCGATAGATCGGCCGGGCAAAGGCCAGATAGGTCGGGTCAGCTACGAAGTCGAGCGACTCCAGGGCCAGCCCGGCCGCGGCGCACAGCGCGCCCAAATCGGCGGCCGTGTTGGCGCGGTAGACGGTGGGGAAGGTGTCGGCCGCGGCGCGGCCATAGAGCCGGTCGACCAGGCGTCCCTGCGCCTGGCCCAGCCGTCCGGCCAGCCGGTTGGCCCAGGCCAGCGGGTGACGGGCGTTGGGCGTGATGAAGACGAACGCGCCGCCCGGCCGCAGCACGCGGGCGATCTCGGCCAACGTGGCCGCCGGCTGGGGCAGATGCTCCAGCAGCCAACTGGCGACCACCACGTCGAACGCGCCGGCGACGAAGGGCAGGCCATTGCCGGCTACGGCGCGAGGCAGGCCGGGCAGTCGATGTTGGCGTAGGGAGTCGAAGTCGGGGTCGATGCCAACGATCTGCGCCGTCGGGTGGGCCAACTGCTCCACCAGGCCGCCCCGGCCGCAGCCCAGGTCGAGCAGGCGCGCCGCCGGGTCGAGCGCCGCCCGCACCCGCGCGGCGAACAGTTCCGTGGCCGGCCGCCAGCCGGGGTGGGTGGCGGCGTACTCGGCGCGCCAGGCGTTTTGGCGTTCCAGGGACAGCATGGGGCTATTGTATCCTTTCATGTTGGAGCGCGGGATGGTATTCCGCCAGGTATCCCGCGGCGGGTTGCCAACCCGCGCTACAAGCTCGGCTGAGAATCGGCTGATAACCTTGAGGAACGGATTTAAGCGCGACAATTAAGGGGTAGAATCACCCGCCATGCGTGTATTCGGCCTGATCCTCCTTCTAGCCCTATCTCTAACGGCCTGTGATGCCCAGCCCGCGGCCCAGGTGGCGTCGCCTGGCCCAACGGCGACCTCATCGGTCGTTATCCTGGCCTCGCCTGTCCCCACTTCTACGCACGTCGCCACAGCGACAACTGCGCCCACAACGGCGGCGGCCACAGCCGAGAGCGTCGGCTCGACCGCCACTCCGCCGCCATCTCCCACGCCCTCGCTCGATGAGGCCCGCGCCGTCGCCGCCCGCCAGTTGGCCAACGACGCGCCGCCGCCGGCCGACGCCTTCCGGCTGGCCGTGGCCTACCTGGGACTGGAGCCGACGGCGGCCACGCCCGCCCCACCCGACGCCCCGGCAGTGGGCGACGTGGCCACCTTCAACATTCGCAACGTGGACGACATCACCGTCGGGCAGATTTCGGCCCGGCTGCTGAGCGTGGGCGAGACGGCCTACTACTGGTTCGACCAGGCGGCCGACGTGCCTCAGCCCGACCCGGACGAACTGGCCGAGGTGGCCGCCGCCTTCGACGACATCTACGCCGCGCTCTACGCCTCCTTTGGCGTGGCCCAGCCGCCGGGCGGGCGCGCCCATATCGTCCACGCTTCACCGTCGGCGGTGTGCGTGAACCCCGACAACTGCTCGCTGGCCGGCTACTTCAACAGCGTTGACCTGCTGCCGCGCACGGTCAACCCACAGTCGAACGAGCGGGCGATGTTTGTCATGAACGCCCAGCAGTACGGCACCGGCCGCTACCTCGACGTGCTGGCCCACGAACTGCGCCACATGCTCGGCGCGAGCTACGACACCGGCGATGAGGACTGGTTCATCGAGGGCGCGGCCACGCTGGCCCAGGACCTGACCGGCTTCAGCGAAAGCCCACAGGAGCGCGGCAGCCTCTTCCTGCAAAACCCCGACCAGCAGCTCAATAGCTGGAGCGACGAGGACACCATCCCCCACTATGGCCAGGGGTATCTGGTCAATCGCTTCTTCTACGACCGGTTGGGGCCGGAGGTCTATCGCGCCTACGCTACCAGTCCGGTGGCCGGGCTATCCGCGCTCGATGCCGTGGCCGCGGCGCAGGGGCTTGACCTGACGGGCGACGGGTTGTGGCTCGATTGGCTGGTCAGCATGGCCGTCCACGACAACCCCGACGCGCCGGAGCGCTACCGCTGGGACGGCCCGGAGTTGGAGCCGGTGGCGGCCACGGAAGTCCGCAACATCCCGGCCACGTTCGAGACGACAGTCGCCCAATACGCCGCAGACTACTACGAGTTGCCCTCCAGCGGCTCCTTCCAGATCGACTTTGCCGGCGCGCCGACCGTGTCACTGTTGGGCGCGGCGGCGCCATCGGGCGAACACGTCTGGGTGGCCCAGCGGGCCAACGACAGCAACCCGCGCCTGACCCGCGCCGTGGACTTGCGCGACGTCGACGCGGCCACGCTGACCTACCGCGTCTTCGCCGACATCGAGCGCGGTTACGACTTTGCCTACGTATCCGTCTCCACCGACGGCGGGCAGGTGTGGCAGCCGCTGGTGGCCGAGCACATGCAGGGGCTTGACCCGGCCGACGACCCATCCGACAGCGCCCTGGCCGAGCGCTTCTACAGCGGCCGGACGCGGGCCTGGGTGGACGAGTCCATCGACCTGACGCCCTTCGCCGGGCAGGAGATTCTGCTGCGCTTCGAGTATGTTACTGACCTCATCCTGAGCTACGCCGGGCTGGCGCTGGATGACATCGCCATTGAGGCGATCGGCTTTCGCGACGACGCTGAGACGCTCGACGGCGGCTGGGCGGCCGAGGGGTTCGCGCGGGCCACGGCCGCGTTGCCGCAGCAGTGGCATCTGCAACTGGTGACGTTTGATGACGATGAGCAACCGACGGTGGAGAGGATTCCCGTTGGCGCGGATGGGCGGGTGACGTTCACCTTCGAGGCGGTCGCCGGCGGCCGACGGCCAATGCTCATCATCGCCGCCACCGCGCCGGACACGCTGGAGGCGGCGACCTACTCGCTACTCATTACCAACCGCTAGTCTGTCCCCTCTCCCCTTGGGAGGGGTGAGAAGGGTCTTCCCTAGGGGGGGGGGAGGGGGGGAGGGTCTCGCCACCCCGCCCTCCGCCTCCCAGAGGGAGGGGATTAGGCAGAGGCGGGAGTGGATGGGAGTCGAACCCACCGCCGCTCGCTGTGCGCGACCGGCCAACGGTTTTGAAGACCGCAGCATCCACCGGGACACAACCACTCCCACATTCAATTGTGGCTGTGGGCGGGGTGGTTGTCAATGATGCGGACTGGCTGAGCGCGTTGCTCATTTACTTGACAGCCCGCCGCCAATTCGCTAGAATCCAATTACCATTAACAGCACAGGCAATCCCACTGGCCGGGATAGCTCAGTTGGTAGAGCACTTCACTGAAAATGAAGGTGTCCCCAGTTCGAGTCTGGGTCCTGGCATGGCTCCGGTCAGTATGATCGAGTAAACGCGGGCGTGGTTCAGTGGTAGAACGTCTCCTTGCCAAGGAGAAGGCCACGGGTTCGAATCCCGTCGCCCGCTCAGGCGAAACGGCAGGCCGCAGGGCCTGCCGTCTTGTTAGGGCGACGTAGCCAAGTGGTAAGGCAGGGGTCTGCAAAACCCCCATCACCGGTTCAAATCCGGTCGTCGCCTCTGAGAGAAACGAAGCCCCTGAGCAACAGGGGCTTTTTCTTAGGTGTCCAGGTGCTCACCTGTGTCTCGCTGACACAGGTGAAGACACCTGTGCCACATTCCCATATCGCCTGCACGCTCATTTCTGATAGAATCTCCGCGGTTCACCCCAATTCCCATGCGAGGCTGAAGTAATCACCATGTCACTATCCCCGATCCCCAACCTGCCCTTCGCCATCGACACGACGCGCTGGGAAGAGTTCCAGGCCCGTTATGACCGCCTGTCGGCCGCGCCGCTGGACGAGGCCACGCTGCCCGACTGGCTGGGCGAATGGTCGCAACTGAACAAGCTCGTTGAAGAGACGGGTGCTATCGCCCACATCGAGAAGACGCTGGACACGGCCGACGAGACGGCCGAACAAGCCTTTCTGAACTTCATCGAGAAGATGGAGCCGGGCTTCCGCCACGCCGACCAGGCGCTCAAGCAGCGGCTGCTGGCCCAGGCGGCCGACGACGACGCTCTGGGCGAGGGCCTGCGCGTGCCGCTGCGGGCCATGCGCAATCAGGCCGACCTCTTCCGCGAGGCCAACGTGCCCCTCATGACCGAACTGGCCAAGCTGGGCAGCGAGTATGACAAGCTCACCGGCGGCATGAAGGCCGACTGGCAAGGCGAAGAGCGCAACCTGAACCAACTCCGCGCCCTGCTGCGCGAGCGCGACCGCGACGTGCGCGAGCGGGCCTGGCGGCAGATGATGGCCCTATGGGCCGAGAAGCGCGCCGAACTCAACGACGTTTACGGCCAGATGTTGGCCCTGCGCCGGCAGGTGGCGGCCAACGCCGGGCTGCCCAACTACCGCGACTTCACCTTCCGCGCCTACAACCGCTTCGACTACACGCCCGACGACTGCTTCCGTTTCCACGACGCCATCGAGGCCGCCGTCGTGCCCGCCGCGCAGCGCGTCTATGAGCGGCGGCGCGCCCAACTGGGGCTGGAGCGGCTGCAGCCGTGGGACCTGGACGTAGACCCCAACGACGCCCCGCCGCTGACGCCCTACAACGGGCAAGACGAACTCATTCAGGGCAGCCTCAACATCTTCGAGCGCGTCGATCCCGGCCTGGCGCGGCAGTTCGCCACCATGGCCGAGGAGAACCTGCTCGATCTGGACACCCGCGCCGGCAAGGCGCTGGGCGGCTATTGCAGCAGCCTCGTCTGGCGGCAGCGGCCGTTCATCTTCATGAACGGCGTCGGCAGCCACGACGACGTGCAGACGATGCTCCACGAGGCCGGCCACGCCTTCCACGCCTTCGAAGCCTTCGCGCTGCCCACCATCTGGCAGCAGGAAGTGCCGATGGAGTTCTGCGAGGTGGCGTCGATGGGCATGGAGTTGTTGTCGGCCCCCTATCTGACGAAGGACGGCGGCGGCTTCTATACACCAGGCGAGGCGGCGCGGGCGCGTAGCGAGCACCTGAGCGGCATCCTGACCTTCCTGCCCTATATGGCTGTCGTCGACGCCTTCCAGCACTGGGTCTACACCCATCCCGAGGCCGCCGCCGACCCGACTGCCTGCGACGAGGCCTGGGATGGACTGTGGGGCCGCTTCATGCCCGGCGTGGATTGGACGGGCTTCGAGGCCGAGCGGATGACCGGCTGGCATCGCAAGCTCCACATCTTCCACGTCCCGTTCTACTACATCGAGTACGGCATGGCCCAGGTGGGCGCGCTTCAGGTCTGGCGCAATGCGCTGCGCGACCAGCGCGGGGCGGTGGCCACCTATCGCTCGGCGCTGAAGCTGGGCGGAACCCGTCCGCTGCCCGGTCTCTACCAGGCCGCCGGGGCCGAATTTCGCTTCGATGAGCCGATGCTGCGCGATCTGGTGGCGCTGATCGAAGACACGCTCGACCAACTGGAGCAGACGGCTGGACACTGAGATGGAAGCACACAGCGGCATGGAACCCAGCGCGGCGATGCGCGAGTACCTGGCCGAGATCTACCGGCTGCAGGAGGATTCGCCCACGGTCAGCACCACCAGCCTGGCCGACCGGCTCAACGTCTCGCCGCCGGCCATCCCGCGTATGCTCAAGCGGCTACAGAGCGTCGGCTACGTGAAGCACGTGCCCTATCAGGGCGTCGAGTTGACCGAACTGGGCCGCGAAGAGGCGCTGCGCGAGATTCGCCGCCACCGCATCCTGGAGGTCTTTCTGGTCAGTGTGATGGGCTTCACCTGGGACGAGGCCCACGAGCACGCCGATGATCTTAGCCCAGGGCTGAACAACCGGCTGACCGAGCGCATGGCCGAGATGGCCGGCCAGCCGACACGCTGCCCCCACGGCGAGCCAATTCCCGACCGCGACGGCCGCCTGCCCGTCGTGAATGACGTCTGTGTCGTCAACCTGGGCGTCGGCCATCGCGGCAGCGTCAGCCGCGTGCGCACCCACGAGCCGGCCAAGCTGCAATACTTCGCCAGTCTGGGCCTCGTGCCCGGCGTGGCCATCGAGATCATGGGCCGCGCGCCCTTCAACGGGCCGATGCGCCTGCGCGTCGGCCGCGAAGAAGTGGTCATCGGCTATGAGTTGATGCGGTCGTGGGTGGGTGGGGGACGGGCGTGAGGGTAGGGGCGGGTCTCAGACCCGCCCCTACGTGTTTACCGGGTCGGCTGCGGCGCGTCGGTCAGCAATCGCCACCACGCCTGCCACGGCCGGGCTTGCAGCGCCGGGTCGGGCGTCGGCGGCGGCAGCGCGGTCGGCTCCGGCGTCGCTTCTTGCAGCAGGGGCACAATGCGCCGCTCGCCGGGCAGGATCATGCCCCCCTCGTTGCGCGCATAGGCGGCCACGTAGTCGTCGCTCTCCACGTAGTCGAGCGTGGCCTGAAGCTCCACCTGGCGCGTGGCCTCGCGCTCCACTTGCAGTTGCAGCGCTTCCTCGCCAGTGCCAACCAGGCGACCGGCCTGCGCCCGGCGGTTGAGGTCGATGGCGACGATGATCGCCCCGACCACCACCAGCAGGAAGATGACCTGCGGCAGATTGAGCAGTGGGCGGGAGCGAAACACCTTGGAGTCGAACAACCTCTTGGCCATGGCCGAAATCTTAGCCGGATTGCCCCGCCAACGCAAGACCCACCCCGGCCAACGAATGTAAAAAGGGCGGTCGCCGGTGCTCCGTGGCCTACCTCTTGCCCATCCTCCGCGCGACGGGGTAGAATGGGCCAATGTCCCAAGACGCGCCCCCCACTCCGCCGGTCGATTTCCTGGCCGTCGGCCACATCTGCCGCGACCTGTTGCCCGATGGCGGCTGGGTGGCGGGCGGGGCGGCGGCCTATGGCGGGCTGACGGCCGCGTCGCTGGGCTGCCGCACCGGCGTCGTGACCAGCGCCGCCGCGGCCGACGCTTGGCCAGCGGCCTTCCCTGAACTGGCCATTGCCCAGGTCATCGCGCCGGCCACGACCACCTTTGAAAACGTCTATTCGCCGGGCGGGCGCGTCCAGACGCTCCACGCCGTGGCCGGCCCCATCCGGGCCGAGCACGTGCCGCCGAACTGGGCGCGGGCGCGGATGGTGCTGCTCGGCCCCATCGCCGGCGAAGTCGATCCCGCCCTCATCCACCTGTTCAGCGACAGCCTCGTCGGCGTCGCGCCGCAGGGCTGGCTGCGCGGCTGGGATGAGCGCGGGCGAGTGTCCCCCATCGCCTGGGAGAGCGCCGCGGCCGTGTTGCCTCTAGCGGCGGTTACGTTTCTCAGCGAGGAAGATTTGACCGGCACGGCGGATCTGGCCGCCTATCGCCGCCTGGCCGGCATTCTGGTGCTGACCCAGGGCGCGCGCGGCTGCACCGTCTTCTGTCGCGACGAGGCGCGCACTTTTCCATCGCCGGCCGTGGACGTGGTCGATCCGACCGGCGCGGGCGACATCTTCGCCGCCGCCTATCTGGCGCGCTTTCACCAGACCGACGGCAATCTGTGGGCCGCGGCCGAGTTTGCCAACCACATCGCCGCCCACGCCATCGTCGCCCAGGGGTTGTGGCCGAAGATGCAGATCATCCGTCAGCTTGTTGACGAATTGACCCATGCGCCGGGCGGCGGACGGTAAGCCCAATGGCCCGCATCTACGCCATCGCCAATCAGAAAGGGGGAGTGGGCAAGACGACGACGGTCGTCAACCTGACCGGCTACCTGGCCGGCAGCGGCCGGCGCGTGCTGCTGGTGGACATGGACCCGCAGGCCAACGCCACCTCGGCCCTGGGCTTCGACAAGAAGCAGATGCAGCCGTCTACCTACCAACTGCTGCTGGAGCAAGCGCCGCTAGACAGCGTGCGGCGACAGGGGCAGTTTCAGATCGACCTGCTGCCCTCGCACCCGGCGCTAGCCGGGGCGGAGGTGGAGCTGGTGCAGGCCATCGGCCGCGAGTACCGGCTGCAACGCGCTTTGCAGAGCGTAGCCGCCGACTACGACTACATCCTGATCGACTCGCCGCCCAGCCTGGGGCTGCTGACGGTCAACGCCCTGACCGCGGCCCAGGACGGCGTGCTCATCCCCGTCCAGTGCGAGTACTTGCCGCTGGAAGGGCTATCACAGTTGACGCAGACTATCCATTTAGTGCAAGAGTATCTGAACCCGAAGCTTCACATTCGCGGCGTGATGATGACCATGTACGACAGCCGCACCAATCTGAGCCGGCAAGTGGTGGAAGAGGTGCGACGCCACTTCCCCAACAAGGTCTTCAAGACGATCATCCCGCGCAACGTGCGCCTGAGCGAAGCCCCCAGCTTCGGCCAGCCGATCAACATCTACGCGCCGCAGTCGCCGGGGGCCATCGCCTATAAGCTGCTGGCGGCCGAACTGATCACCGGCGACCGCCGCAACGGAGGCAGCGAACATGGCGGCTAAGCGACAGGCCCTCGGCCGCGGGCTGGATGCCCTCATCCCCAGCGGCGACCGCCCGGCGCAAAGCGACAGCGTGCGCCTGGTTCCCATCGACCAGATTTCGCCCAACCCGCGGCAGCCGCGCTCTGTCCTCGACCCCGATAAGCTGGCCGAGTTGGCGGCGTCGATCAAGATCCACGGCCTCATCCAGCCGCTCATCGTCACCGAGACGGTGGAGGGGTTTGTGCTCATCGCCGGGGAGCGGCGCTGGCGGGCGTCGCGGCTGGCCGGGCTGGAGCAGGTTCCGGTGGTCGTCAAGGAGACGACGCCGCAGGACATGCTGGAACTGGCCCTCATCGAGAACATCCAGCGCGCCGACCTCAACGCGCTGGAAGAGGCCCACGCCTACCGCCAGTTGACCGAGGAGTTTGGGCTGACCCACGAGGCGGTGGCCGACCGCGTCGGCAAGGCGCGGACGACGGTGACCAACCTGCTGCGCCTGCTGGCCCTGCCGCCAGCCATCCAGACGGCCGTGGCCGAGGAGCGCATCAGCGGCGCCCACGCCCGCGCCCTGCTGCCGCTGCCCACGCCGGAGGCGCAACTGGCGGCCATGAACCAGATCCTCAAGCTCAACCTGAGCGTGCGGCAAACGGAGGCGCTGGTGGCCGGGCTGCTGGTCGACCGGCGGCCGGAGCCGCGCCCGCGCAAGCAGTTGCCGCCGGAGTTGGCCGCGCTACAGGGGCGCTTCGAGCAGGCGCTGGGCACGCGGGTCAGCATCGAGCAGGGTGGCAAAGGCGGCCGCGTCGTGATACACTACTACTCCGACGAAGAGCTTAACGCTATCTACGAGGCGATTAGCGGCGAGTAACCCATGACGGACTGAGTTCACACAACGACCCTTTTTTGCCACGTGTAGGGCGGGATGGTATCCCGCCCATCTGCGATAAGGCGGGATACCATCCCGCCCTACAAGGGGTGTGAACTCATGTTAGCTGTTCATCGCGTCTCCAAATCCTTCAATCTCTCACCAATCCTCCATGACATCTCGTTCGCCGTCTCCCCCGGCGAGCGCGTCGGCCTGATCGGCCCCAACGGCAGCGGCAAGACGACGCTGCTGCGCATCCTCGTCGGCCAGGAGCAGCCCGACAGCGGCCACGTCGCCCTGACGCCGGCCGATTTGCGGCTGGGCTATCTAGCCCAGGGGCTGGAGCTAGACCCGCGGACGACGCTGGCCGAGGCGCTGCACGCCGCCGCGCCTGACCCGCAACGACTGGCCGACGAGTTGGCCGAAGTCGGCGCGGCGCTGGCTGCCGAACCGGGGCGCGACGACCTGCTCCACGCCTACGATCGCCTGCTCGACCAGTTGAACCGGGCCGAGGGCGGGCGCGCCGCGGCCGTCCTGGCCCACCTGGGCCTCGACGCCCTGCCATCGCAGCAGCCGGTGGGCGAACTGAGCGGCGGGCAGAAGACGCGGCTGGCGCTGGCCCTGGTGCTGCTGGGCGAGCCGGACGTGCTGCTGCTGGACGAGCCGACCAACCACCTCGACATCGCCATGCTGGAGTGGCTGGAGGCGTGGCTGGCCGGCTACCCCGGCGCGGCGCTCATCGTCAGCCACGACCGCACCTTCCTCGACCACACCGTGACGCGCATCCTCGACCTCGACCCCATTCACCACACCCTTCGCGCCTATGAGGGCAACTACAGCGACTACCTCGACCAGTACCTGGCCGAGCGCGAGCGGCAGTCGTCGGCCTGGCGCGACCAGGCGGACGAGATCCGCCGCATTCGCCAGGACATCGCCCGCACGCGCGAGCAGGCCCGCCACGTGGAGATCACGACCAAGCCTAACCAGCCGGGCGTGCGCCGCATCGCCAAGAAGGTGGCCCGCAAGGCCGCCTCGCGCGAGAAGAAGCTGGATCGCTATCTGGCCTCCGACGAGCGGGTGGACAAGCCGGAGCGCAGTTGGCAGATGAAGCTGGCCTTCGACACGCTGGCCGAGGCCCACATCGGCCGCGACGTGCTGACGCTGGAGGAGTTGGCAGTGGGCTACGACCGGCCGTTGCTGGCGGGGTTGAACCTGACCATCCGCGCCGGGCAGCGCGTGGTGTTGAGTGGGCCGAACGGGGCGGGCAAGACGACGCTACTGCGCACCATCGCCGGGCGGTTGCCGCCGCTGGCCGGGCGGGCGCGGCTGGGGGCCAGCGTGCGGTTAGGATACATGTCGCAGGAACAGGAGAATCTCGACCCGGCGTCCACGCCGCTGGCGACGATCCTGAGCGCCGCGGTGATGACCGAAACCGAGGCGCGATCCTTCCTCCACTACTTCCTGTTCGAGGGGGATGATCCGTTGCGGCCCGTCGCCGAGTTGAGCTTTGGCGAGCGCAGCCGCCTGTCGCTGGCCAGGCTGGTGGCCGAGGGCTGCACCTTCCTGCTGCTCGACGAGCCGATCAACCACCTGGACATCCCGTCGCGGACGCGCTTCGAGGAGGCGCTGGCCGGCTTTCCGGGGACGATCCTGGCCGTCGTCCACGACCGCTACTTCATCGAGCGCTTCGCCACCGACCTGTGGCTGGTGGACGAGGGGCGGGTCACGTGGTCGCCGCTGGTCGTCACCGCGTGATGCATCTACTTGCCGCTGGGCTTGGCTTCGGCCAGCGCCTCTTCCAGTTCGCGCACGCGGGCTTCGGCGTCGGCGTAGCGGTCGAGCAGGTCGAGCGCGCCGTCTTCGGCCGTGGTGCTCTTCTGGTAGTACCAGACGAGCAGGGCGGTGAGCGCGGCGATGAGAAAGCCGATCAGGAACATCGAGCGAATGGAGTGCATGAGTTCTCTCCGTCGGGTTGACGATTGGCGTGGTCGTAAAGAGGAATACAGAGGAGCACGGAGGTACACATAGAAACCTTCTTGTCTCTGTCTCTGTGTTCCTCTTACTCTTTAGGATCATGCTGCTCTTCAACCAGATAGCGATTGATCGCTTCCCGCGCTGCCGGCAGGTGTTGCATCGCCCGCCAGTCGCCGGCGATGTCGGCCGGGGTGGCGATGGCCAGCAGCAGGGCGAAGGGATCAATCTGGGTCGGTTCACCGGCGGCGCGCGTCGCCTGCCAGTGGGGGCGCAGGGTTTCTGCCCAACGCGGGTAGCGAGCGCGCAGCCAGGGCCAGACGGCCTGATACTCGCCGGCGGCCGTGGCCTCGTCCAGTTTGGCGCGATACACGCCGACGACGACACGCTCCAGCCGATCCCAGTAGGCGATGAAGGCGGCGAAGGCGTCGTCGTCCGAGCGTTGGCTGAGGAAGCGAGTGAAGGGATTAATGACGTCTTTCACACTCTTATTATAGCGTTCTTACCCAGAGATCAACGCAATAGCCCTGACAGGTGGGCCGCCCACCTGTCAGGGCTATACACCCCGGTTGACGCGCCGCGGCCGGTATGCTAGACTGTTCGACATGTTGCGGAAGCTGATTAGCGACGCGTCGATTCGGCCAGCGGTTCACCATCATCACGGATGGTCTGATTTACGCTGCCCGGGTTGAGGTCGTCGGCGGTCGCCGCCACTAACACAGAAGTCAAACACCCTCCTCAGAACCCTGGGGAGGGTGTTTTGTTTGCCGGAGTGACACATGGAACGAACGGACATCCGCCTGGCCCTGCCGAGCAAGGGCATCTTGCAGGACGGGGCGCTGGAATTTCTGGAGGCGTGCGGCCTGCGCGTCTTCCGCCCCAACCCGCGCCAGTACGCGGCCACCATCCCGGCCCTGCCCGACGTGACGGTCATCTTCCAGCGGCCGGGCGACATCGTGACCAGCGTGCAGCAGGGCAGCGTGGAGTTCGGCATCACCGGCTACGACGTGCTGGCCGAGAAGGGCGGCCCGAATGACGAGACGGTGCTGACCATCCACGACGCCCTGGGTTTCGGGCCGTGCTCGCTCAATCTGGCCGTGCCCGAGGATTCTCCGGCGCGGGCCGCCGACGACCTGCCCGGCTGGGCGGCCGAGCTGGCCGCGGCCGGCCAGCCGTTGCGCGTGGCCACCAAGTTCCCCCACCTGACGGCCGGCTTCCTCGACCGCCACGGCGTGCGGCCCTACCGCCTGGTGGCCGTCGAGGGCACGCTGGAGATCGCTCCGGCCATCGGCTACGCCGATCTCATCTGCGACCTGGTCTCGTCGGGCATTACCCTGCGCGATAACCACCTGCGGCCCCTGACTGGTGGCGTCGTCCTGCGCTCGCAGGCGGTGCTCGTCGCCAATCGCGCCGCCCTGCGACAGCGGCCGGCGGCGCTGGCCGTGGCCCGCCACCTGCTGGAGTACATCGAGGCCCACCTGCGGGCGCGCGGCTCCTACCTCATCACGGCCAACGTGCGCGGCATGTCGGCCGAGGCCATCGCCCAACGCATGTTCGCCCACACGTCGCTGGGCGGCTTGCAGGGGCCGACCGTCGCCCCGGTCGTGGCCCGCGAACACCTGCGGGCCGAGAGCGACTGGTATGCGGTCAACATCGTCGTGCGCAAGGAGCGGCTGTTCGAGGCCGTTGGCGAACTGCGGGCCATCGGCGGCAGCGGCGTGGTCGTCGTGCCCTGCGCCTACATCTTTGAGGAGGAGCCGGAGCGGTATGGGGCGATGGTGGCGGAGTTAGGGATTAGGGATTAGGGATTAGGGATTAGGGGTTAGAAGAGAAGCGTCGAGACCGAGGACCAACGACAAACAGCAAACAGCAATGATAAACATTTACAAGGTAGGACAAGCTCAACAGACCATTCTGCGGCGCGACCGGGCGCTGGAGCCGGAGGTGACGCCGGCCATGCGCGCGCGCATGGCGGCTATCTTCGGCGAGGAGTTGACCCCGGCGGCGGCCGTGGCCCGCATTCTCGACGACGTGCGGGCGCGGGGCGACGCGGCCCTATTCGAGTGGACGCAGCGCATCGACGGCGTGGCCCTGGCGCGGCTGGACGTAGACCCGGCCGATATACGCGCCGCGGCCGGGTCGCTGCCGGCCGATCTGCGCGACGCCCTGCGCCTGGCTGCCAACCGCATCCGCGCCTTCCACGCCCTACAGCCCGTGCAGTCGTGGACGACGACGACGCTCGGCGGTCGCCTCGGCCAGCGGGTGGCGCCGCTGCGGCGGGTGGGCGTCTACGTGCCCGGCGGCAGCGCGCCGCTGCCGTCGTCGCTGCTCATGTCGGCCATCCCGGCCCAGGTGGCGGGCGTGGCCGAGATCGTCGTCGTCACCCCGCCGGGGCGCGACGGCCGCGTGCCGCCGGTGATTCTGGCCGCGGCCGAGGCCATCGGCCTGACGACGGTCTACACGCTGGGCGGGGCGCAGGCCGTGGCCGCCCTGGCCTTTGGCACGGCGACGATTCCACGGGTGGATAAGATCGTCGGGCCGGGCAATCTCTTCGTCACCCTGGCCAAGCGGCAGGTGTTCGGGCTAGTGGGCATTGACGGGCTGGCCGGGCCGACGGAGACGGTGGTCATCGCCGACGAGACGGCCGACCCGGCCTGGGTGGCGGCCGACCTGCTGGCCCAGTCCGAGCACGACCCGCTGGCCACGGCCATCCTGCTGACGCCCTCGCGCCCGCTGGCCGAGGCGGTGCAGCGCGAAGTGGCCCGGCAGGTGGAGGCGCTCAGCCGCGACGACATCATCGCCGCGGCGCTGGCCGGTCAGGGGGGCATCGTCGTCACCGCCGACCTGGCCGAGGCGGCGGCGCTGGCCGACGCCTTCGCGCCGGAGCATCTGTGTCTGGCCACGGCCGAGCCGCGCGCCCTGGCCGACGCCATCGCCAACGCCGGCGGGCTGTTCCTGGGCGAACGCTCCTTCGAGGTGCTGGGCGACTACGTGGCCGGGCCGAGCCACACCATGCCCACCGGCGGCACGGCCCGCTTCGCCTCGCCGCTCAACGTGCTCGACTTCGTGCGCATCACCAGCATCATCGACCTCGACGCGGCGACGACGGCCGCCCTGGCCCCGGCGGCGGCGCGGCTGGCGCGGGCCGAGGCGCTGACGGCCCACGCCGCGGCGGCCGAGCGGCGGATGGCGCGCCCATGACCCCCGACCGTTTGCTGCGCGACGACCTGCGGCGCATGGAGCCGTACACGCCCATCGTGCCCTTTGAGGTGCTCTCGGCCCGGCTCGGCCGCCCGCCGGAGGCCATCGTGAAGCTGGACGCCAACGAGAACCCCTACGGCCCGCCGCCGGGGGCGCTGGCCGCGCTGGCCGCCGGGCGCGCCTACCACATCTACCCCGACCCGGAGGCCAACGCCCTGCGCGACGCCCTCAGCCGCTTCACCGGCCAGCCGAAAGAACGCTTACTGGCCGGCATGGGCGCGGACGAACTGATCGATCTGGTGCTGCGGGCGGTGCTGGAGCCGGACGACGTGGTGATCGACTGCCCGCCGACGTTCGGCATGTACCCGTTCTCGACGGCGGTCAATGGCGGCCGTTACGTCCCCGTCCCGCGCCGCGCCGACTTCAGCCTTGACCCCGAGTCCATCGAAGCCGCCGTGGCCGCCGAGCCGCGGGCCAAGGTGCTCTTCGTCTGTTCGCCCAACAACCCCGACGGCGGCGTGGTGGACGACGCGACGTTGCGCCGGTTGCTGGCCCTGCCGCTGCTGGTCGTGCTCGATGAGGCCTACGTGGACTTCGCCGCCGCTGAAGGCTCCCCCAGCCGCATCGACTGGACGACGGCGCACGACAACCTCGTCGTCCTGCGTACCTTCAGCAAGCTGGCCGGGCTGGCCGGGCTGCGCGTGGGGTATGGCGCGTTCCCGGAGTGGCTGCTGCCCCACCTATGGAAGATCAAGCAGCCCTACAACGTCAACGTCGCCGCCTCGCTGGCCGCCGTGGCCGCGCTGGAGGACGAGGCGTGGCTGCACGAAACCGTCGGCCGCCTCGTGGCCGAGCGCGAGCGCATGGCCCGCGAGGTGGCGGCGCTGGGCTGGCTGCGGCCATTGCCCAGCCGGGCCAACTTCGTCCTGTGCCGTGTGGCCGGCCGGCCGGCGGGTGAGGTCAAGCGGGCGCTGGAGGCGGAGGGGGTGCTGGTGCGCTACTTCGACAAGCCTGGCCTGCGCGACTGTATCCGCATCAGCGCCGGGCGGCCGGAGGACACGGACAGGTTGTTGGCGGCATTGAAGAAAGTGGAACCACAGATTACACAGATTTCCTCTTCGTAATCTGTGAAATCTGTGTAATCTGTGGTTTCTTCCGGAGAGTGGATGATGAGTGAGCGTACAGCAACGATACAGCGGCAGACGAGCGAGACGGATGTGAGCGTGAGCATCAACCTGGACGGCCGCGGGCAGCACGACGCGGCCACCGGCATTGGCTTCCTCGACCACATGCTGGCGGCAATGGCCGTCCACGGGCTATTTGACATAACAGTGAGAGCCGTTGGCGATCTACACATTGACCCGCACCACACCATCGAAGATACGGCCATTGTCCTGGGGCGGGCGCTCGACGCGGCGTTGGGCGACCGGGCGGGCATTCGTCGCGCCGGCCACGCCTATATGCCGATGGATGAGGCGCTGGCTTTCGTCGCTCTCGATCTCAGCGGCCGGCCCTATATGGTCTTCCACGCCCAGTGGCACACGCCGGCCATTGGCCATTTCCCGACCGACCTGGTCGAGCACTTCTTCGAGACGCTGGCCGTCCACGGCCGCCTGACGCTGCACGCCCGGCTGGAGTACGGTCGCAACGACCACCACGGGGCCGAGGCGCTGTTCAAGGCCCTGGCGCGGGCGCTGGCCGCGGCCGTCGAGCGCGACCCGCGCCGCGCCGGCGTGGCCTCGACCAAGGGAACGCTGAGCCAATGAACAAACCGATCACCATGATCGACTACGGCGGCAGCAATCTGCGCTCGGTTCAGAAGGCTCTGGAGGCGGTCGGAGCGGATGTAAGGGTAACAGCCGACCCGGACGAGGTGCGCCGGGCAGCGAAGCTCGTACTGCCCGGCGTCGGCGCGTTCGGCGCGGGCATGGCGGCGCTGCGCGGGCGCGGTCTGGACGCGGCCACGCGCGAGGTGGTTGATGCGGGCGCGCTGCTGCTGGGCATCTGCCTGGGGATGCAGTTCCTTTTCGACGCCAGCGACGAGATGGGGCGGCACACGGGCTTGGGGCTGATTCCGGGGCCAGTGACGCGCTTCCCGGCCGACTTGCGCGCCGGCGACCGGCCCCTGAAAGTGCCTCACGTCGGCTGGAACGAGATCGACCACGACGCCACGCACCCGCTGCTGGCCGGGGTCGCGCCGGGGGCGCACGCCTACTTCGTCCACTCCTACGTCTGCGTGCCCGCTGACCCCTCTGACGTGCTGGCCCGCGCCGACTACGGTGGGCCGTTCACGGCCATCGTCGGCCGCGGGCGCGTCCTGGGCATCCAGTTCCACCCGGAGAAGAGCCAGCGCGTCGGGCTGCGCATCCTGAGCAACTTCGCGGTGATGGAGGCCAAATGACATCCTTCGACATCTACCCGGCCATCGACTTGCGCCGCGGGCAGGTGGTTCGCCTGGAGTTGGGTGACCCGGCCCGCGAGACCGTCTTCGGCGACGACCCGGCCGCCGCCGCCCGGCGTTGGATCGACGCCGGCGCGATGTGGCTGCACGTGGTCAATCTCGACGGCGCTTTCGCCGAGGAAGGGCGGGCCAACTGGGAGGCGCTGCGGGCCATCGTCGCCATCGGCGGAGCGCGGGTGCAGTTCGGTGGCGGGCTGCGGGCGCGCGACGACGTGGCCGCGGCGCTGAATGCCGGCGTGGCTCGCGTCGTGTTGGGCACGGCGGCGCTGGAATCGCCCGAACTGCTGGCCGCGGCCGTGGCCGAGTTCGGCGCGGCGCGGGTGGCGGTGGGCATCGACGCCCGCGACGGCCGGGTGCGCGTCCGCGGCTGGCAGACGGCGACGGCGCTCACGCCACTCGACGTGGCCCTGGCCGCGCGCCAAGCGGGCGTGCAAACGATCATCTACACCGACATCGCCCGCGATGGGGTGCTGAGCGGCGTCAATGGCGCGGCGACGGCGGCTCTGGCCGCGGCTAGCGGGCTAGACGTCATCGCCTCCGGCGGCGTGAGCGATCTCGATGATGTCGCGCGGCTGGTGGCCCTGGCTCCGACCGCCGCGCCGGGGCGGCTGGCCGGGGTCATCATCGGCCGCGCCCTCTACGACGGTCGCCTTGATCTATGGGAGGCGATTCAGAGGACAGGAACCACAGATTAAGAGAAATGATCCGCAGATTGGGCAGATTGGGCAGATTGTCAGAGCCAAAGAGTAAATCTCTCTTTCTGAAAATCTGCCCAATCTGCCCCATCTGCGGATCACTACTCTTGAATCTGTGAAATCTGTGTAATCTGTGGTTCCTTCTCTCTTCAGGAGAGCACATGCTTGCCAAGCGGATCATTCCCTGTCTGGACGTGAAGGACGGCCGCGTCGTCAAGGGCGTCAACTTTGTGGCGTTGCGCGACGCCGGCGACCCGGTGGAGCAGGCCCGGTTCTACGACGCCGAGGGGGCCGACGAACTGGTCTTCCTCGACATCACCGCCACCCACGAGGCGCGCGGCACGGTCATGGCTATGGCCCGCGCCGTAGCCGACCAGGTGTTCATCCCGTTCACCGTCGGCGGCGGCATCCGCACGGTGGACGACATGCGGGCCATTCTGCGCGCCGGGGCGGACAAGGTCAGCGTCAACTCGGCCGCCGTGCGCGACCCGCACCTGATCGCCGCCGGGGCCAACGAGTTCGGCTCGCAAGCCATCGTCGTGGCCATTGACGCGCGGCGGCGGCGCGACGGCGTGGGCTGGGAGGTGTTTGTCAGCGGCGGGCGGACGCCGACCGGGCTGGACGCGCTCGACTGGGCGCGGCGGGCCGAGGAACTGGGCGCGGGCGAGCTGCTGCTGACCAGCATGGACGGCGACGGCACGCAGGCCGGCTACGACCTGGCCCTGACCCGCGCCGTGGCCGAGGCGGTGGGCATCCCGGTCATCGCCTCCGGCGGGGCGGGGGCGGTCGAGCACTTCGCCGCCGTGCTGACCGACGGCCGCGCCGACGCCGCCCTGGCCGCGTCGCTATTCCACTACCGTCAACTGAGCGTCGGCCAGGTGAAGGCGCATCTACGGACACAAGGGATAGCGGTCAGGGAGTAACTACGGAGCGAAGCGTGATAATCCGCAGATTGGGCAGATTTGGCAGATTCTCAGAACCGCAGATAAGGCTCTCTTTCTGAAAATCTGCTAAATCTGCCCAATCTGCGGATCAATACTCTTCAATCTGTGAAATCTGCATAATCTGTGGTTAAGAGTATCGATGATGCCAGAACTACACTTTGACAACCGCGGGCTGATCGCCGCCGTGGTGCAGGACGCCACGACGCGCGAAGTGCTCATGGTGGCCTGGATGAATGCCGAGGCGCTGCGCCTGACGCTGGCCGGCGGCGAGACCCACTTCTGGAGCCGCAGCCGCGGCGAGTTGTGGCACAAGGGGGCTACGTCGGGCAATGTACAGCGCGTGCGCGAAATCCGCTATGATTGCGACGGCGACGCGCTGCTGGTGCTGGTCGAGCCGGCCGGCCCGGCCTGCCACACCGGCGCGCAGTCGTGCTTCTATCGGACGCTGTCCGTCGGGCGGGCCGGTGGACAGGAGGTATGATGAGTGACGTGATTGTTGAACTGGAAGCGACTCTGCGCCAGCGCGCGACCCTTTCACCGGCCGAGTCCTACACCGCCCGGCTGCTGGCCGCGGGCGAGGACGAGATCGTCAAGAAGATCGGCGAGGAGGCAGTCGAGGTGATTCTAGCCGCCAAGGGGCAGGGGGACGGGCGCGTGGTGGAGGAGGCGGCCGACCTGGTCTACCATCTGCTGGTGCTGCTGTTGTCGCGCGGCCAGAGTTGGGTCGACATTGAGGCGGAGTTGGATCGCCGCCACAAGTAGGAGAGAAGGCCCTGACCGCTGATTCACCGTCAATCACGCGCGCCCTCCGTTGGCTACGATACTTGCCGGGCGCGGCGCTGGGCCTGTGGTTGGCCCGCGTCGTGGGCGAGATGGTCGGCTTGCCGGGCGTTTGGGCGGCCGTGGCGCTGGGGGGCGTGCCGGCGGTGGTCGGGGCGTGGCTGGTGGCGCGATGGCCCATAGCCCGCACGTGGCCGGCGCTGCTGCTGCTGGCCTACGTCGTCCAGCCGGAGATTAATCCGGCTGTTCGCAGTTGGGCCTTCTGGGCGACGTTGGCGGCCCTGGGCCTGAATGAGTTCGCCCGGCGTTACGGCGCAGCACAAGCGAAGCACGCGCGCGGACGGTGGACGGTCTGGCTCATCAGTGGGGCGCTGTTCGCGGTCTTCCTAACCCTCTATGTCGTGACGCTGGCCCCCGACGTGCTGGCCGCCGACAGCGGCGAGTTGCAGACCGTGGCCGCGCAACTGGGCGTGGCTCACCCACCGGGCTTCCCGCTCTACGTGCTGCTGGCTCACCTGATGACCCGGCTGCCGGTCGGGTCGCCAGCCTATGCGGTGAACTTGCTGTCGGCCGTCTTCGGGGCGCTGACGGTCGTTGTCGTCTATCGCAGCGGGTTGTTGTTGGCGGGGCGACATCTGCCGGCGCTGCTGGGCGCGGTGGCGTTGGGGACGGCGACAACGTTCTGGTCGCAGGCAACGACGGCCAACGCGCGTAGTTTGACGGCGCTGTTCGCGGCGCTGGCTATCTACGCACTACTTGAATTTCGCATAGCCGTGATAGCGAGTGAGGCAAGGGAAAAGGCTGGACGACCGCCGCCCAAAGAGCCTCCAGAACCCCAGACGATTATTCGCATAGCCAATAACACTCCGGTTAATCCTGATCGCTGGCTGGTTTTGTTCGCCCTTATCATGGGCTTCGGCCTGACCCACCACGTCTCGCTGGCCTTTCTGGCTATCGTTGGGCTGGTGTTCGTTGTTGTTGTCGATCCGGCGTTCCTCCGCTCGCCGCGCCGCTGGCTGCGACCGCTGGCCGCCGGGCTGCTGGGGCTGCTGCCGCTGCTCTATCTGCCGCTGCGGGCCGGGGCGGACGTGCGCGGCGCGTCGCCGCAACTGGCCACGCTGCCCGGCTTTCTGGAACACGTACTGGCCACCGGCTTTCGCGGCGACCTGTTTTACTACCTGGCCCCGGCCGATCTTGGCCCGCGCCTGCTGGTCATGGGCAACGTCATGACCTTCCAGTTCGCGCCGTTGCTACTGGCGGTTATGCTCATTGGTCTGCTCCTGTTGTTGTGGCGCGACCGGCCACTGGCGCTGCTGCTCGGCGGGGCGTTCGCCGTCTACGCCGTCGTTACCGCCACCTATCGCGCGCCGCAGACGGTGGAGTACATGATGCCCGCCTACGTGCCGGCGGCGCTGGCGTTGGTTTACGCCGTCGGCCGCCTGCCCAATGCGCTACCCCATTGGCGTGGGGCGGGACCGGTCCTCGGCGTGTTGCTGACGGCCCTGTTGCTGGTGGCGGCGCTGGGGCAAGTGTCCGGTCACATTTCGGCCGCCGGCGCGAACCACGAGGCAACCGATGCCCGCGACACGGCCGGCCGGCTGCTGGACGAAGCTCCGCCCGACAGTGTCATCCTGGCCCACTGGCACTGGGCGACGCCGCTGTGGTACCTGCAAGAGGTCGAAGGGCAGCGGCCGGACGTGGACGTTCGTTTCGTCTTCCCCACCGGTGAGCTGTATGACACGACCTGGGCGCGGCGGACGGCCGAGGCGTTCGCCGAAGGGCGGCCGGTCATCACCACCTGGATTCCCACGTCGCCGCCGGCCGAATTGCCCGCGCCGGAGCCGGTTGGCGAAGCGATCCTCTATTTGCCGCAGCCGCGCGTGGGCCTGCCGCTCGATTACCAGCCGGCGCAGTTGACGCTGGGCGACGCGATTCAGGTTTTAGGTTACCGCATCGAGGAGCCGCGCGACGTGATGCTGACGCCGGGAATGGAGTCGGTGATCACTATCGCCTGGCGACCCGTGGCCGACCTACCGGACGATCTGTCGCTGTTCGCCCATTGGGTCGATGCGGACGGCGTGCTGTACGCGCAGGACGACCGCCCGGCGCGGGCGGCCGAGGGCGTCACCCTGACCCAGTTTCGCGCCACACCGCGACCGACGACCCCGGTGGGTGGGGGCGACTTGATTGTCTACGTTGGCGCAAGCTCAGATGGCGAGCGGCAGGCGTTGGCAACCATCTCCCTTATAAAGACACCTGACCGACCACTGACTCGCAATCCGGTCGATCGGCCGCTCTTCGACAGCCTCGAAACTAATCTAATCGGCTACGACTGGGATCACACACTCGACGGACGCAAGCGACTCTATCTCCATTGGGCGAGCGATTTATTGGAAGGGTACTGGACGACAGCCGTTGATGATGCGGCCATCGCCGCGTTAGCACTGCCGCCCTACCGCGGCCCGTGGGGCGTGCCGGTGCGCGAATGGCGCTTCCCGCGCGGGCAGGACGGCGGCCACTACGTGCCCTTGGGGCAGGGCATCGTCTGGACGGGGGGCACGCTCAATGGTCAAGTAGCCGCGCGGGGCGACTCGTTCACACTGGCCCAGCAGTTCCACAGTAGCCGGCCGATCAACCGCGATCTGGTCGTCTCGGTGCGCCTCATCGGCCTGGAGCCGGACGGCTTCCACTGGGCGTGGTGGGATTTGCAGGACTCCGTGCCGGCCATGGGGGCCATTCCGACGCTGAAGTGGGTCGAAGGCTCGCTCGTCCGCTCCCCCCACCGCGTCACCGTCGCCGCCGACGCGCTCCCCGGCCAAACGCTGACCGGCGCGCTGACGCTCTATGACGCCTTCACCAACCGGCCGCTGCCCATCCTCGACGAGCGCATCACCGCGGCGCAACCGTGGATTCCGTTGTGCTGTGGAGTGACGAGTGACGAGTGACGAACGACGAGTGACGAGTGACGAGCGATGAACGACGAGCGACGAGTGACGAGCGATGAACGACTGACCTACTGAATACTGGATACTGGATACTGTACACTGCCCCCTGCGTCACCGCCCCGTTGACTCCCCCCCCCGACCCGGCTATACTCTCTACATCGGGGCGTAGCTCAGTTTGGCAGAGCGCTCGGTTTGGGACCGAGAGGCCGCCAGTTCAAGTCTGGCCGCCCCGACTGTTACGCGGCAGTGGTGTAGTGGTAACACAATAGCCTTCCAAGCTATTTTCACGGGTTCGAATCCCGTCTGCCGCTCCAGAAAGGGGCCAGGGGCCAGGGATTAGGTTCTAGGGAAGAAATCTCTTCCCTGGAACCTGGCCCCTAATCCCTGGCCCCTTCTTGCGGGCTTGTAGCTCAACGGCAGAGCGGTCGGCTCATAACCGATTGGTTCTAGGTTCGAATCCTAGCAGGCCCATTTCAGTAAGCAGTATCCAGTAGGTCAGTATTCAGTAGGTCAGTTGTCAGTGTAGTTGTTGGTAGCTGTCGCCTTCTTCACGCAGTACAGGCGGATAACCCTCACGCTGCCGGCCTGAACCCGCGCCCGGTCGTCCAGTACGTGGCCGGGCAGCCAGACAGGGTGCTCGAGCGTCGCCACCAACGGCCACAGCGCCCGCGCCGCGGCCGGAATCTTGCGGTCGATCATCACTTCCTTCAGCTTTGTCGCCCCGCCCAGGCCCAAGGGCCGCATGCGCTCCCCCGGCAGCCGCGGCCGAACGACAAGCGCGGCTGTCTCATCCAGCGCCACGTAGGCCGTCCACGGGTCGGGGTTGGCGGTGATGGCCGCCAGACCGGGCGCGGGCAGCGGCTCGGCCGTCAGTCGCCAGCCGCCGGCCAACTCCACCTTGCCCGGCACTGGCAGAGCGAACAATGTATTCCCCATTAATTGGGGCGAGTCGTCGCGTCGGCCGTCCGCACCGCGCCGGAAATCCAACGTCTCATAGCCCACGTCCATGACCACACCGCCCGGCAGGGACACTCGCCCGCCGCTACCTGTGTTTTCGGCCAATCGCCGCGCCGCCTCGATGGCCTGGAAGCCGATGTCGGTTGAAGCGGGCAGGCAGGCGGCGATGGCCCGCCGTAGCAGCCGGCGGCGCAGGGCCAGTGGTTGCCGCTGCCAGTCGCGGCGATGCAGCGTCACCTGGTCGGGCGCAAGGTGGGCGATGTCGCGCCAGGCGGCAGCCTCCAGCGCCGCCAACAGGTCATCCTCCGCGGCCGAGATGGCCGCTGTTTCGCGTAGCCGTTGGGCGATCTGCGGGTTGTAGGTCGCCAACAGCGGCAACAATTCGTGGCGAACGCGATTGCGGGTGAAGGTCAGGTCGGCGTTGCTCTCGTCCAGCGTTGGATGCAAGCCAGCGTTGTGGCAGTAAGCTTCAATGGCCGAGCGGGGCACGCCCAACAGCGGCCGCAGCAGCCACAGGTCGGGCCGGCCCGGCAGCGGCGCGGCCGGCGACATGCCCCGCAACCCGGCCGCGCCCGCGCCGCGCAGCAGATGGAGCAACACCGTCTCGGTCTGGTCATCGGCGTTGTGGCCAACGACGACGGCCGCGGCCCCAACGTCGCCAGCTACACGGGCCAGGAAGCCGTAGCGGGCGGCGCGGCCGGCTGCCTCCAGCGAAACGCCGGTCGGGCGCGGTGTGTCTTCTAGGGAAATACGTTCGCCACAGTAGAGCAATCCGCGCGCGCTGGCTTCGCCGGCTACGGCCGCCGCTTCATCGGCCGAACTCGGCCGCAGACCGTGGTCGAGATGGGCCACAACCAGCCGCTCAGCCGGGTAGAGACGGGCCAGGATGTCGAGCAAAGCCAGCGAGTCGGGGCCGCCGGAGACGCCGACGACCAATGGGCCATCATTGTCTGTCAGTCCGGCCGCCGCCAGCGCCCCGGCCAGCGCCGCCCGCACTTCGGCGATCAACTTCTCCATCGCCTACAGCTTGCCCAGCGCGTAGAGGGCGTAGTCTTGCGGAAACGTGGCGACGCCGAGTTGATTGAGCATGGCCAGCGTCTGGGCGCGGTGGCGTGGTGGGGAGCTCGCCCCCGGGGGGGCCCCCGGGGGGGAACGGGGGCCCCCCCCCCCCCCGCCCCCGCCCGGGAGGGGGGCGGGCGGCCCCCGGCCCCCCCGCGGGGGGGGGGGGGGGGGGGGGGGGGGGGGGGGAGGGGGGGGGGGGGGGGGGGGGGGGGGGGGGGGGGGGGGGGGGGGGGGGGGGGGCGCCGGGGGGGGGGCCGCCCGGGGGGGGGGGGGGCGGGGGGCGGGGGGGGGGGGGGGGGGGCGGGGGGGGGGGGGGGGGGGGGCGGGGGGGGGCGCCGCAGGGCCCGGGGGCCCGGGGGGGGGGGGGGGGGGGGGGGTAGCCGTAGAGGCGGCGGAAGTCATCGGGAATCATTGGGCCAGGTCGTGCAACCGGTCGGCGAAAGCGATGATCAGATTGCGGTGGGCCAACGAGTCGCGCCAGTGGGCGGGGATGGCCGAATCGCCATAATACGCCCCGGCCAGTTGGCCGTAGACGGCGGCCGTCGTGTCGGCGTCGTGGCCCAGGTTGACGGCCAGTAGGCAACCCGCCTCGAACGTCTCAGAGTTGTGGAAGGCCCACAGCGCCGCCTCCAGCGATTCGACGACGTAGCCGCTGCCCTTGATGGCCGGCGGCGACTGGCGGGTGAAGGAACCGCCGGCGACGTTGGCAATGGCCGGGTCAAGGTCCGCCCAGGTCGCGCCGGGCACGGGGTGGTAGAGCGGCGCGAGGAGGGCCTCTTTGGTCTCGCCGCGCAACGCGCCGACGAGCAGCCCGCCGAGATAACGGCAGGCATCAACACAGGCCGGCGCGCCGTGGGTCGGCCGCGAACTGTCGCCGCTCAGAGCGATAGCCTGCGCGGCGTCGGCAGCGTAGAACAGGGGCACGGGGGCCAGGCGCATGATGCTGCCGTTGCCGGCGCTGTGGGGGTCGGTCGAGCCGGCCCAGGGATCGCCGGTGGCCTCGAAGCGCCGCAGGGCCGCGGCGACGGTGTTGCCGATGTCGAAGCAGCGGCCGTTGGACGACAGATGGCCGTGGCTGCGCCAGCGGACGTAGCGGCCCATCTGGTCGGCGGCGTCGAAGCCGCGCTGTTCGATGAGGCTCTCGGCCAGGCAGAGGGCCATGGAGGTGTCGTCGGTCCATTCGCCCGCTTGCAATCGGAAGGGGCCGCCGCCGACCATGTCGGTGACGGGTGGGAACGTGCCCGGCGGGGCGAACTCGACAGTCGTGCCGACGGCGTCGCCCGCGGCCAGGCCGAGGAGCGCGCCGCGGTAGCGTTCACGTGAGGTGATCATCAGGTAGGGCGGGTGGGAGTCGAACCCACACGGGCGTTAGCCCGGCGGATTTTAAGTCCGCTGCGTCTGCCGTTTCGCCACCGCCCCTTATCAAGGGTGTATTCTACTTTCTCGTGCCTTTTCCTTCAACTGGGAAGATGGCACGCTGATCAACGCTGAGGAAGACGCTGATTTTCGCTGCGATAATCAGCGTCTTCCTCAGCGTCATCTGCGTGCCATTCTTTGGCTGTGCTATACTCCGGCCCGACACGGTAATGGGAGGCGGCAATGAGACAGTACCTCGACCTGATGCAGCACGTTCTTGACCACGGCATCCGCAAGGAGGATCGCACCGGCGTCGGCACGATCAGCGTCTTCGGCTATCAGATGCGCTTCGACCTGGCGGCCGGGTTCCCCCTGCTGACGACCAAGAAGATGCACCTGCGCTCGATCATCTACGAACTGCTGTGGTTCCTGCGCGGCGAGACCAACGTCGGCTATCTGCGCGACCACAACGTGACCATCTGGGACGAGTGGGCCGACGCCGACGGCGAACTCGGCCCGGTCTATGGCCGGCAGTGGCGCTCCTGGGCCGCGGCCGACGGCCGCACCATCGACCAGATCACTCAGGTCGTCGAGCAGATTCGCTGCAACCCCGACTCACGCCGGCTCATCGTCAGCGCCTGGAACGTGGGCGAGATCGAGCAGATGGCCCTGCCGCCGTGCCACTGCCTCTTTCAGTTCTACGTGGCCGACGGCCGCCTCAGTTGCCAGCTCTACCAGCGCAGCGCCGACATCTTCCTCGGCGTGCCGTTCAATATCGCATCCTACGCCCTGCTGACGCAGATGATGGCCCAGGTGACGGGCTACGCGTCGGGGGAGTTCGTCCACACCTTCGGCGACGCCCACCTCTACCTGAACCACGTGGAGCAGGCGCGGCTGCAACTCGGCCGCGCCCCGTTCGCGCCGCCGGCGATGCGCCTCAACCCGGCCGTGCGCTCCATCTTCGACTTTGATTACGCCGACTTCGAGCTGGTGGACTACCAGAGCCACCCCCGCATCACCGCGCCGATTGCTGTCTAGATATAGAAGCTCACGCAAAGGCGCGAAGGGGCAAAGGCGCAAAGAAGAATAAGAAATATGATCACTCCTCGCATCGCCTACGTGGTAGCCATAGATGCCAACCGCCTCATCGGCCGCGACAACGCCCTGCCGTGGCGCTTGCCCGACGACATGCGCTGGTTCCGGGCGCAGACGATGGGCAAGCCGTGCATCATGGGCCGCAAGACCTACGACTCGCTGCCCGACCGCTTCCGGCCGCTGCCGGGGCGGCTCAACATCGTCGTCACGCGCAACCGCGAGTACGACGCGCCGGGCGCGGTCGTTGTCCATTCGTTGGCCGACGCCCTGGCCGCGGCCGGCGCAGTTGAAGAGGTGATCATCGTCGGTGGCGCTGACCTGTTTCATGAGCTACTGCCGCAAGTAGATCGCCTCTATCTGACTGATGTACACGGGGCGGTTGAGGCGCAGGCCGGGGCACACGACGTCTTCTTCCCGCCCATTGATCCTGGCCAATGGCGCGAGGTCTACCGCGAGCACCACCCCGCCGACGACCGCCACCCATTCCCCTTTACGTGGTTGATTCTGGAGAGAAAAGAATTGGAACCACAGATCACACAGATTTCACAGATTCTTTCCGAGAATCTGTGAAATCTGTGTGATCTGTGGTTCCTTCTCTTACTGCTCCACAATCACATCGAACCGCCCGGCGGGCAGGCGCACGCCGTGGCCGTTGGGCGTGTCGTCGAAGAGTAGAGCGCGGGCACGGGTGATGCTCAGCAGGTCGGCCGTGGCCCCGCGCAAGGCGGCGGTTAGTTCCGGCGGCGCGTCGGGCAGGTGCAGCGCCGCCAGCTCCGCGCCCAGCGATAGGCCGCGCTCGCTCTTGTAGCGGCGCACCGCCGTGGCGATGTCGAGCAGGGCGTCGCCGGCGATCAGGGCTGTGGCGTCGTCGAAGCGGGTGTCGGCCTTGGGCCAGGCGGCGAGGTGCACCGACGACACGCCCTCGGTCGCGGCGAAAAGGCCGCTGTAGATCGCCTCGGTGACGTAGGGCAGCAGCGGCGCGAGCAGCTTCACCGTGGTCAGCAGCGCGCGGTGTAGCGTGTAGCGCGCCGCCTCGTAGCCGGCTTCGCCCGCGTAGAGGCGCTGCTTGGCCATCTCCAGATAGTTGTCGGCCAGGTCGCGCCAGAAGAACGTCTCGACCTCGCCGCGCACGGTCGCATAGTCATAGGCGTCGAAGGCCGCCGTGGCTGCGGCGGTGATCCGCGCCAGCCGGGCCAGCAGCCAGCGGTCGGCCGTGGTCAGGCCGTCCGGCGGCGCGGCGGGCGGCGTGTACTCGGCCAGAAAGCGCTCGGCAAAGCGGGCCACGTTCCACAGCTTGGTGACCCAGCGACCCCCGGCGGCGATGCGCTCCTCGCTGATGATGGTGTCCTTGCCCAGACCGGCCCCGGCGGCCCAGTAGCGCACGGCGTCGGCCGAGTACTTGTCCAGCGCCGCCAGCGCGCCAATTGGCCCGCCGCCCTTGCTCTTGCTCAGCTTGGCCGCGCCGTCGGGCGACAGCCCCCAGCCGGAGACGGCCACGTTCGTCCAGGGCAGCGCGCCGTCGTGGTAGTGGGCGCGGACGATGGTGTAGAAGGCCCAGGTGCGGATGATCTCGTGCGCCTGTGGGCGCAGCGACATGGGGAAGACGCGCCGGAAGAGCGGCTCGTCCGACAGGCGGCGGCCGACGATCTGCGGCGTCAGCGACGAGGTGGCCCAGGTGTCCATCACGTCCGTCTCCGGCCGGAAGTCGGTGCTGCCGCAGGCGCAGGGGCGGGCGGGCGGGCGCTCGGCCGGGTCGACCGGCAGCTCGGCTTCGTCGGCCGGCATCATTTCGCCGCAGGCCTCGCAGTACCACAGCGGGAAGGGCACACCGAAGGCGCGCTGGCGGGAGATGCACCAATCCCAACTGAGGTTCTCGACCCATTGTGTGTAGCGCGCGCCCATGTGGGCCGGATGCCAGGCGATGCGATGCCCGGCCTCCAGAAAGGCGGCGCGCTGGTCGAGCAGGCGGATGAACCACTGGCGGCTGGTGATGTACTCCACCGGCGTGTCGCAGCGCTCATGGACGCGCACCGTCTGGGCGGTGGGGCGGCGCGCGAGCAGCAGGCCGCGCTCGTCCAGCGCGTCGGTCAGGGCGCGACGGGCCTCGTCGGTTGTCTGCCCGGCGAAGGGGGCGGCGGCGGCCGTCAGCCGCCCGTCAGGGCCGATGGCCTCGATGATCGGCAGGTCGTGGCGGCGCTGCCAGGCGATGTCGGTGGCGTCGCCAAAGGTGCAGCACATCACCGCGCCCGTGCCCACGGTCGGGTCGGCGGCGGGGTCGGCCAGGATGGGCACGACGCGCTCGAAGAAGGGTGTTGTGGCCCGGCGGCCGATCAGGTGGGCGTGGCGGGCGTCGTCGGGGTGGACGAAGACGGCCACGCAGGCCGGCAGCAGTTCCGGCCGGGTGGTGGCAATGGGCAGCGGCGCGCCGTCATCACTGCTGAAGCGCAACGTGTAGAACGTCGTCTCGCGCTCCAGGTCGTTCTGCTCGGCCTGGGCGATGGCCGTGCGGCACTCCGGGCACCACAGCGTCGGCGCTTGCTGGCGGTAGGCCAGGCCGCGCCGCAACAGGTCCAGGAAACCCCACTGGGCGACGCGGCGCGACTCGTCGTCGATGGTGCGATAGGTGTAGCGCCAGTCGATGGACAGCCCCAGTCGTCGCCAGATGGTTTCGTACTCGGCCTCGACCTCGGCGGCCACGGCCAGGCACTCGCGAACGAAGGCGGCGCGGCCGACCTGCGCCGCCCGCACGCCGCGCGTCCGTTCCACCAGCCGCTCGGTCGGCAGGCCGTTGTCGTCGTAGCCCATGGGGTAGAAGACGTTGTCGCCGCGCATCCGGCGATAGCGGGCGAAGAAGTCGGCGTGGGCGTAGGAGTAGACGTGGCCCAGGTGCAGCCGGCCGGAAACTGAGGCCGGCGGGGTGTCGATGGCGTAGACGGGCGCGTCGCTGTCGCGGTCGAAGTGGTAAACGCCGGCTTCGCGCCACTGCTGCTCCGTCGCGCGCTCGGCCGTCAGCGGATCGTACTGCTTACTCAGACTCATGTCGCCATACCTCCACGGAAATTAAAACAGCCCTGTGTCCTGATGAGGACGAAAGGGCTGTGCTTCCGCGGTACCACCTCAGTTCGCCGGCCTTTCCGGCGCGCTCGTGCCCCGACGACTATCAGGGCGGCGCGTTAACGGGCGCACCCGTGCCGATCTACTAAGGGCCATGGCCCGGTTCTGCGGCAGCCAGGCCGGACGACCTTCGGCGCTTCTCCACCGCGGGGGCTTTCAACCTATGGCCCCGGCTTCTCTTTCGGCGGGCAGGACGCTTACTCCTTCCGGTTCAGGCGACTATTCGATTTCACTTCATTATAGGCGACGTGAATCGGCTGTCAAGACAGGCATCGTTGACGCCGTAAAAGTGGGCGAAATTGGCCCACATGTGAGTTTCTTCACCCTTCATGAGTGACAGATGACAGGTGTGGATAGTCACAAATAGACCTATACTATAGGCTAGGTCCGTTGTCTGTCCAAGCCAATACGTTGTGCGCATGTGTCTGGTTCACCTCAGGCTGACCTTGTCATAGGATTCCATCGTGAATAAAAGCGACTCTCTTTACGCTGCGTCTCGATCCGTGCTGACTCGCTGTCTAGGATTACCCAGCGGCGCCAATCTGGTTGTCTTTGCCGACGAGACGACCTTGAGCACAGCGCTTCTGCTCATAGAGCAAGCTGACGCGTTGGAGATGCAGCCGCTGTTAGTCTACTTTAGCACGGCGACCCAGCAGCGACTGGGCAAGCAGCCGCTCCAGGTGGGTTTGCAGTTGGCGGTCAGGGAGGCGGATGCGGTGCTGGTCTGTCTCAGCGGTGCGCCGTCCTCTTACGAGTTCCGCAACGCGGTGCGGGAGTTTGCCTATAATGCCGGCTGCAAGGTGGGGCACATGCCCGGCATTGACCAGGCGACACTGCTGCTGGCCGATGTGAATTACGAGGAACTGATTCAACACTGTGAGCTTTTGGCCACTGCTCTGCTCCAATCCAACAGCCTGACCATTAAGACCACCGATGCGGCCGGCAGGCAGCACTGTCTGACGGTTCCACTCGATCCAGGCACGTTATTGCCCATTACCAGTGATGGCATTATCCAGCGCGCCTCGTGGGGCAACATCCCATCGGGCGAGACGTTCATTGCCCCCGCGCCCTTCAGCGGCGATGGCTCCATTGTCATCAATGGCTCGATTCGCCGTTACGTCATGGCCGCCGATGAGGAGCTTGTGTTTTACTTTGAGCAAGGCCAACTGGTACGCTGGGAGCCGGAAGACAGTCCGGCAGCGCGCCATTTCGTGACCGAGGCTGTCGAATCGGCGCGGGCGCAGAACGACGCCAACTGGTCGCAACTGGGCGAGGTCGGCCTGGGAGCTAATCCGCGCGTTGACCAACTGACGGGTTCGATGTTGCTCGACGAGAAGAAGTACGGCACGGCTCATATCGCCCTGGGCGACAACACCGACATGGGCGGGCAGGTCAAGTCGAGTATTCACTACGACATGGTCACCCTCCGGCCGGAGGTGGCCGTCGACGGCCGTGTCATCATTCGTGACGGCCGTCTCGTCCTGACGCCTGACGGGCTGCTGGAAGGCCTCGCCGAACTCCATCCCCGACCGACTGGACGGTTGACCTGCCGCTCAGCTATACCGCCGTGCGCTGCGGGGCTGATGAGCAGGGGCGGCTGCGGCGGCGGTGGGATACCGACTCCGGCCGCGTCTGTTCGGTGATGGTTGGCAATGATGAGATCGCGCGTCATGCCGCCGAAATCTACGAAGGCGCTCAAGCAACAGCGGCGCCGACCACCCTGGCGACGATCCGCGACCGTCTCACAACCATCCACGACGATGACGGCCTGCTCGCCACCGCCTATCTGCTGTTCAAGTATGGGCTGGTAAAACCCGAAATCACCTAGTCGATTGCAGGTTGCCGACCCTGCGAACCCGACGTATCGGATTGATAATAAAGAACGGAGGGCGCAATGTTACGAGATTCAGATTATCCGCTGGCGCTCGGTGTCCTGATCGAGCGGCTGAACTACCGTCACTCTGGTCCAATCACGACCGGAGGCTTCCAGACGTTTGAAGTTGACCTGTCAGAGTGGAGCTTGAGTCTGACCCACGCCACGCCTTGCATCTGGATCAAGGAGACGGACTTGCAGACGCAGCCGCCGGCCCAACTCATGCTCAGCCTGCGCGATGTGGCCCGCGAGCGGGAGTGGCAAAACACCATTATCCTGTTGTTCATCGATGGCGCGGCCGACGCGCTACGCCCCTACCTGCCGCCAACCACACCGCGTTCGTGTTCATCGAGCGCGAAGATCAGCGACTCATCGCGCAGGCTGACTCCCATCGCGTCTCATGCTCGATATTGTGATGCGTCAGGTTCCACGGGCACAACTTGCGCCTTATGAGAGCAGCCGTCCGGTTTTTGGCAGCCGTTTCTTCGGTCGGGACGGCGAGATCAACCGCATCATGAACCACCCCGACCGCAGCTACCTGTTGCTCGGGCCTGCGGCGAGTCGGCAAAACGTCGCTGCTCAAAGAAGTGATGCGGCGGATGGATGAGACTGATCCGGTCAATAAGCAACCAGACGCGCCGCTTCTACATGAATTGTGCGGTCATCGACTTCCGAGGAGGAGTTCTACCGGGCACTGGCCGTGGGGCTGGACCCACTGCACCAGAAGGAGTTGATGCGCGAGGGCGGCCGGGCGATTCGCTACCGCAAGCTGATGTTCGACCGCTTCTACGCCTTACATGGCGGGGCGATCACCTTCTTCATTGACGAAATTGACCGGCTGTTGTCGCGCATCGGTGACGAGGCGACCCTGCTGGACGTGATGCGTTCGGCTTCGTCGGAGGAAACGACTGCCGGACATCCCAAGGTGCGTTTCATCCTTTCCGGTTTTCGCCTGGCCATGCACCCCACCAACAGCCGCGACTCGGCCTGGGACTTCGCCGGAGTCCATCGAACTGGGGCCGCTGATGCGCAACGACGTCACCAAAATGATCGTCGGGCCGTTGGGCGGGCTGCATTTCCATCGAGAATCAGACCGGCGTCGTTCGCCGCATCCATCGGGAGACGGCCGGCTTGCCCCACTACATACAGCTTTACTGCCAGGCGTTGCTTGAACTTTTGGACTACGAGCAGCGCGATGTGCTGACCGAGGAAGACCTGAATTACGTCTACCAGAGCGAGGCATTTCAGGATTACATCCTGGAAAGCTTCAGGGAGCAGGCGATGCCGGAAGAGAAGGCCATCGTCTACGCGCTGATCGCCGGGCCGGGCGACCCGGCCCACCAGCAGCTTTACACCCAGCGCATCATGGATGACCTGCTCAAAAAGCGCGGCATCTCGTTGAAAGGGTGATGTGCTGGATAACTGCTGTCGCAATCTGACGTTGGCCGGTGTTTTCCATCGCGTGGGCAACAACTACGAGTTCGCCGTGCCCATCTTCCAGCAAATCCTGCGCGAGACGCGTGACGTGGAATTGTTGCTGGAAAAGAGCATTGGCGAAATTGACATCAATGCGATGATCGTATGAACGCTCCGCGCCCATTCCTCCCACCCACTTATGAGCAGTCGGCCCCGACGTTCACCTTTGACCGCGACAACCGGGTCATGGCGGCCCTCTTGCGCCACGTCTCGGCCGGTTACTGCTGTCAACTACTTGGGCCGCGCCACCACCTGAAGAGCCGGCTTATTCAGTATGCTGGCGCATACCTGACGGAATACGGCACGCACCATGTCATCTATCTTGATCTGGCCCGTGTCAGGACCGATGACCGTTTCTTCGCCAACCTGGCGGCGAGCACACAGGCGCAGCCTGCCGTCGCCGCACCTATCTGGCCCGCCCGTTGATGAGTGCCAGAGCGCCACCGAACTCCAGGTTGCCGTCTTCAAGCAACTGGCCACTGGCAATCGTCGCAAGCTGTTGCTGATGATCGACCATCTGGAGATTGCCCCGCCCAACCTGGTGGCCTCGCTGCTCAGCGCCGTGCGCGCGGCGCACACAGCCACGATGGATGACTACGTATGGCCGCCGCTGCCAGGCCATCGTCTGCGGCTCAATGCTGCTCAGCCAGGTGGCCCTCCGCGACGCCGACCGCTTCGAGAGAATCTCGCAGACAATCACCATGCAGGACTTGAGTCGTGAGGAAGGCCGGCGCCTACTCAACGCTTACCTGAACAACGGCCTGACAATTACCGCCGATGCCGCCGACGCGGTCATTGACTGGGTAGACGGCGATGCGCTGCTGATTAGGGAAGCGGCAAGCTTGCTCAACCGGTTGGACGGTAGCAGCCGTACGCTCATTGATGACGCCTGGCGGCGTTCAGGCCATGGGCCAGGCCTTTGGCGCGCAAAACGCCACTGATCGAAGAGATCTTACGTCACATTACCAATGACGTGCGGCTGTTGAAGGTGGTGCGTGGTCTGCTGGAACACGTCCAACCTTCGGCCGATGTCCTCGACAGTCCGGAAATACGAACGTTGCTGGACCTAAGTGGCGTCATTGCCAGACGAAATGGCGTCTATCAAATCAAGAGCGCCGCATGGGAGCATTTGCTGCGTGCCAGGCTAAGCGCGGGGTACGTGGGCCGGCTCTTTGCTCGTGCCGGTGACTGGAACCGGGCGATTGACTATCTCGGTCAGGCGCAGAGCAATCAAACCGAAGTCGATCAGGACTTCCGGCCAGAGCTATTCGCCGCCATCATCAACGCCATCCACGACAGCCGTGATGAGCGTCAGGCCTTTGCCGTTCTGGATGCGGGGCTGCGCGCGGCCTATCCCTACCCGCCGCGCGATTTGCTGCTTTATGCGCTTGACCCTGACGAGCGGGCCTTCAAGCTGATCACAGCGGTCGCCGCCACGCCTTTGCCTGCGGCGGGAGAAGATGCCTGGGCGCGAGCGACCGCCCGGAGGTTCAGGCCTGCTCGGATACTGAGTACTCCATATCACTCGTTGATGGAGCGACAAGGCTGCTCTACCCGCTGCCTGCCAACGGATGCCGGCGGCGATCCACTGGGGCTGGTCTCGGCGCGACGAAAGGCATTCGATCCGGCTCCGCTGATCAACTCTGGGAGGAGAGAGAGGTGTTGCTCGGCTTCCTCCGCAACGTTTCACGGGCGTTGATGTCGAAGCACCGCTTCCGCGACCTTCTAGGCCGCACCAGTCAGCGTGTTGAGCTGCTGCGCGTGCTTGACCGGATTAACACCCTTCTGCACGACCCGGAGTTGTCGGAGGAGACGGTGTGGCGGGTGATGCTGGAAGGGGTGACCCACGGCCGCGGTCTGGGGTTCAACCGGGCCGTCCTCTTTACGCCGGACACGCCGAGACAGCTTGTGGCTAACTACGCCGTGGGTTATGCCCATAAGGCGGCGGCCGAGGCGTACTGGCAGCTCCACCCGCTTACCGAGCAGCCGACCGATGAATGGATCAATGGCCTGGTCGAACGACATCGCCAACCGCCCTCCCCTGCCGGGTGAATTAGAGGGCGCTCTGCGTGGGTTGTCGGTGACGCTCAATGAAGACGAAAGCCTGCTGAAGCGCTGTTTTGCTAAAAGGGAACTGATCCACGGCTATCCGCGCTCAGGTTGGGGGTATTCCGTTCTGCCGGAAACCCTGACCCGCGCTATTAACCCGGCCGATGAGTTTGTCCTTGTGCCGCTGCGCGGGACCCGTGAGCCGCTGGGCGTTCTCTACGTGGACAACAAGTTCTCTGGACAGCGGATTTCCGGTGAAGAGTATCGCATCCTCCACAACTTCGCCGCCCAGATTGCCCTCGTTGTCGAGGGCGCGCGGGCGCTGGCCTCGGAACGGGAGCTTCGCCGCCTGGAACAGATGCAGCGCGAGCAAATTGATCGCGAACTGCAAGACCTGCAGGAGTTGCAGCGCGCGCTCCAGTTCAACCTGGACAAGAGCGGTAACGAACCGTTCGACGATGTAATCCGGGCTGAATTGGGCAAGGTGTGCCAGTCGGCGATGGGTTCACAGGCCTGGCTGGTACGCGTCTGCCCGCGCGATAGCTGGCAGATCGTGGCCCATGGCAGCGCGGGCCACTACAGGACGTGGCAGACTGCCGATGCGCCGCCAGTCCCACGGCGCGCCAACCCGGACTATATGTCCCCGCGCATGGTGTCTTATATCGACAGCGTATCCTCAGGACTGTCGGCCTACCTGCGAACCGGCAGTGAGGAGTTGGTCGTTGCGCCGATAGAGGTAAACGGCAACCATCAGGCAACTTTGTATGTGGAAGTGCTGCCTGGATCAACGGTTACCAATCGGGAAAAGGTGGTCGAGCGTGCCGCCAACCGGCTCGGCGTCGTCATTAGCCAGGTGCAAAACGTTCAGGTGTTGCAGCGGCTGGTAGATTCCGCCCTGCGATTGACGCGCGATGAGCCGCTTGACGAAACGCTGCACAACATTGTCGGCGAGGCGATGGAGGTCCTCAGCAGTGTGAGCACCGTCACGCTCTATGCCATTGATGAGCGCGACGAAATCATGCTGTCCGCATGGGAAGGGGAGCGCTTTCGCGACCAGATGAAATCTCACCCACCCTATGGCAGCACCGTTGTTGAAAATATCGTCAAGGCGGACGCGGGCATTTTTGCCACCGATGCGATCGAAAAGCGCCCGTTCCGACGCTCGCAATTCATCAAGCGCGAGGGGATTCACTCAGTAGCGGCTTTCCCTTTGACTTCAGGCCGGCAACGATTGGGCTGTATGTTCTTCAGCTACCGCCGCCGCCATCTGTTCCCGGATGCCGAGAGAAGCGCCCTGTCGCTCTTTGCTCAATTGGCGGCGGCCGAGCTTCTATACGAGCGTCTCGACCATGAGTTAGCGAAGAAGACCCAACTGGAGCAGTACGTGGTGCGGGCGGCCCTGGCTAGCGAGTTCATTCATCGCATGGACAACACGCTTTCAGGAATGTCGGATCACATCGATCAGATCGAGGCCCGTGTTGGCGAGGAGCCGGCGGTCAGGAAGCGGTTAGAGCGCTTGCGCAACAAGGGCAAGGAGCTTGTGTTCCTCAGCGAAGACCTGAAGAAACGTCTGAATGAAGTGAGCCGGGATGCAAAACGCGAGATGCAACCTCTGGAGCCGGCGCTGGCGCAGATCGTCGAGAAACTGGCTCGCGAAGCGCCGGAACATGTGGATGTCCATCTCGTACCCCGCCAGGCGTCATTTAGCTATCCCATTGATCGGCCCCTCTTTGAGATACTCATTGGACACCTGGTGGATAACGCTTGCGACGCGATCCCGGTTGACCGCCAGGGGCTAGTCGTTATTACGCTGGCGAAGCACGGTGACTGGATCCGGATTGCCGTTCGCGACAATGGCAGCGGCATTGCCGAAGAAGATATCGAGCGTGTTTTCGACTCCGGCTTTACCAGGAAAGAGTCAGGTAGAGAGCGGGGCCAGGGTCTGGGTATTGCCCGGATGATCGCCGAACAGCATCACGGCCGCCTGACCGTCGGTCGAAGCAATAAGACGGGCACTGTCTTCTGGCTCGATTTGCCAAGCCTGCTGGAGTAGCCGGTAAATTCGGCACACCGATGGGGTATAAGCTGTCCGGTGGAAGTAAGCGGAGAGACGCATGACGCAACTACGGCATGTGCTGCTAGTAGAAGATTCCGAAAGTGCGATTGACGATATCTGCCTGTGGCTGGATGAGGAGAACTATCATGTCACCGTGGCCCGCGGTCTGGACGAGGCCAGGGAGCTATTTCAGCAGAAACACTTCCATGCCGCTATTGTGGACATCAGCCTGGCGCCGAATGATAAGCAGAACATCGATGGCTATCGGCTGATTCAGTGGATCAATTCTCAGCCAGTGTTGAAAGACGTCTTGCCCTGTATCGTGCTCACAGGTTATGAACGTGATGACCTGGCGGCTGAGGGGATGGGCCGGTTGCCAGTCAAGTTTTGGGTTAAAAAGAATCTTAATTACAGTAAGGAACTGATCGAAGCGCTGTCAGCCACATTTGTGGAATCGGTCCGAATCAACTTCGTTCTGGGGTATGATGACAATGGTGAGGAGGCCTTTCGCGGATGGCCGGTCACGTGGAATGGCCCGAAGGAGGGAGAAAACCGGATGAACGAATTCTGGTTGAAGAAATTCGTGACCTACTGGGCAAACAGTTTCGCAACGCAGCACGAATCTACTTTAATGAATTGACCAAGGGTTTGTCCGGGGCGGCCGTCATCAAGGTGCGGGCGAAGTGGGGCAACGACTATGGGCCGGCCTACGTTTTCAAGATCGGACGACGTGATAAGGTGCAGACGGAGTTTAGCAACTATGAGGAAAATGTAGAGCACTTTCTGCCCGCCAACACCGCCGCTGGCGCTCAGGTCGTCTATTCCGGCCATTTGGGAGCTATTCAGTATAAATTTGCCGAAGACGCCAACAAGCCCCTCCGCGAGTTCGACGAATTTTTCCAACGCGAACCAGTCGAGCGAGTCACAGCGGCCTTGCATAGTCTCTTTGACGACACTTGTCGCTACTGGTATGCCAGCCCCGACCCCGAATTTAAGAACCTGATTACCTTATACTATAAGGCGCTAAATCTGGATGAGGCCAAGCTAACCACCCGCATTCGTCAATTCTTGCATGAGTTCGATCCGGCAGAGCCGCAAATGTCTCTGCCTCACGAGCCAGCTGCTCTCATCAACCCACTGTACTGGCTCCAAATGAACCGCGACCATTGTACGGTCAAGGTCTATCACAGCATCAGTCATGGTGACCTGACCGGCCGCAATGTGTTTGTCACGGATCAAGGGCACTGCTGGCTGATTGACTTCTATCGCACCTATCGCAGCCATTTGTTGCGCGACTTTGTTATCCTGGAGACAGATATTAAGTATCGTCTGCTGCCGGAACTTTTCCAGAAAGCCGGCCATCCGGAGGCGTACTCGTGGGACGAATACTGGGCGATGGAAAAGTCGCTACGCTATGGTGAGTTAAGTAACGTTCGGGAGCGTTTGCCCGAAGTGTGTAAGGCGGCCGAAACCTTACTTACGATGCGAAGTTTGGCCAACGACTTGATGGTCAAATACCATCGGGATGGTGACAACATCCGACGCCAGATGCTCCTTAGCCGGCTGGTTACGCACTTGAACGTCACACGCCTCAAGCACGTCGAGCCGCGCTATAAGCTGTGGGCCTTGGCCACCGCCGGCCGCATCTGCGAGGAGCTAGACCAACTGCCACCGCCGCGTTAGGCCAGCATCGGGAGCGCCATGACGGAACTCACCCCCAACCCACAACCGCACAGCCAGGCCCGCGCCTTCCGCCGCCAGGAGACGCGGCGTCTGCTCGGTTGGGTGCGCCACGGCGAATCGGCGCTGGTTGTCGGCGTTAGCGGCGTCGGCAAGTCCAACCTCTTTCTCCACCTGCTTGACCCGGCCACACAGGCGGCCGAGTTGGGCGAGCAGGCGGCCGATACGGTCATCGCCCGGGTCAACCTCCACTTCGCGCCCGACTTCAGCGACCGGACGCTCTACAGCCTGATCCTGGGCGCGCTGGAGGGGCTGGCCGACGAGGCCCATCCGGCGCTGGCCGGCGTCGACCGCGCCCGGCTGGCCGAACTCCACGACCGGCTGCTGGACGCCGGCGACGACACCTTGCGCATCCAGCGCGCCGCCCGCCAGGCCATCGGCCTCGTCCTGGCCGGGCCGCAGCGGCGGCTGGCCCTGCTCTTCGACCAGTTCGATGAGCTTTATCGCGACGCCTCGCCGCGCCTGTTCGTCAACCTGCGTGGCCTGCGCGAGGCGTTCAAGTATCGCCTGGCCTTTGTCTTCTTCACGCGCGACGTGCTGGACAACCTGGCCGCGCCCGACCCCGCGCGCGACGAACTGCAAGAGTTGGTGGCCAACCAGACGCTGGGGCTGGTGGCCGGCGACCGCGCCGACGCCGAGGGACTGCTGGCGCGCATCGCCGCCCGGCGCGGCCAGTCGCCCATGGACCTGGTGGTAGACCGGCTCTTCGCCGTCACCGGCGGCCATGCGGGCCTGTTGCGCGCCGCCTATCTTTCTTCGGAGGGCGAGGACGGGCTGCGCGCGCTCGTCCGCAGCGAGGCCGCGGTTGACGAACTGGCGCAGGCGCTGCTGGCTGTGCCGGCGGTCGAGCGTGAGTGCCGGCAGATCTGGCGCGGGTTGCCGCTTGACGAACAGAGCTACTTGGCGGCGCTGGCCGAAGATGGCGCACCAGAGCCTTCGTCAAATGCCCCATTGGCCAATCTGCGGCTGAAGGGGCTGGTCGTGGAGAACGGGCCACCCCATGTCTTGGCCCCCATTCTGGCCGGCTACATCTCCCGGCAACCCGCCGTGTGGGGTGATGAACTTATCTATGACGAAGCGCGTCGCGCGGTGGTGGTGAAAGGACACTCTATCCCCCTGACGGCCCTGCAAGGGCGCCTGTTCGGCTTGCTGTGGCAACAGCGCGGCCAGATTGTCGAGCATGAGGCTCTATTTGTGGCCGGATGGCCCGATGATAAGGATGTCTATCGGGATCAATCGCTCAAGACGGAGATTAGCCGCCTGCGGGGCAAGATCGAGCCTGAGCCTAAGAACCCCCGCTACATTACGACGGTGCTCGGTGGCGGCTATCGACTGATCGCCTCGCCCCCGCCTACCTCTTGATCGGCCGCCGGAAGTTCGTTCCCGGCGCGCTTGTTACTTCTGTACCCTTTTTGTAAGCCAATTGTTACCGCCCGGTTATGCGGCTGCCCGTCTCGGCCGCTATCCTATGCGCATGGAAGGATGTTGCAGTCGAGAAGGAATGAGGTGACAGAAATGAATCCGTACTTCGCGTTTCTCCTGCTCTTGATCGGCTATGCGCTGGCGATGACCGTTCTGGTCATGACTCGGCGCTCCACCCCTCCGCCGCAGACCGTCGTCGTCAATCAGGAGCCGCCGGTTCAGGCTCCCGGTTGTGGCGCGTTCCTTCTGTTTGTCGGGTTGATCTTCGTCGCGCTGGTGTTTGGTGCCATGATGGGCTAGGGTCGGAGTTCCAGTGAGAGGGGTTGCGCTTCGCCCGGGGCGCGACCCCTCTCCGCCCATCGTAGCCGGCGGCGTGCTCTATTCCCTCCGTTCGTCCGGCTAGTGACAACGTAGCCAGTAGAGTGGGCGGCGACCGAAAGTCGCCGCCCTTTCTTATGTGTTCAGCCCGGCTTCCCAACTTGCCAACCGGCGTCGTTATCAGTAGTATTGTCCCTCAGTCTACAATACCACCTGATAAGGTATGACAACCCCCATGGAACCCGAACTGATCACCATCATCGAAGGCCCCACCCCCGACTTCATGCCGCATCCGCATGGGTGGGTGCAATCTGTCTATGAGGGTCCGGAAGAGCTTGACATCGCCCTGTGCCAACTGCGCACGGGCAACGGCCAGGACATCGTCGAGCGCTGCCAACGCGCCTGGGACGAAGGGCGCTCTGTCCGGCTCGACTACCCCGATGACATGCGTTTGCGCCAGCAGTTGGACGTCGTCGCGCTGCGCCTGACGAAAGTGGACGCGGGCGACTTGCTGCTGTTGTGGCTGTCGGTGCCGACGGAAGTCGGCGAGATGGTCGACGAAGGTGAAGACTTCGACGACGACTTTGACCCCGACTCCGACGTGCCATTCTAGGAAAGAGAATCGATCCGCAGATTGGGCAGATTAGGCAGATTGAAGAGACGGAATATCAGATCTCTTCTCTGAAATCGGCCTAATCTGCCCAATCTGCGGATCATACCGGGAGGGGCGGATGGCTTACGAGACGATCCTGTACGCGGTGGCCGATGGCGTGGCGACGATCACGCTGAACCGGCCGGCCAAGCTCAATGCCTTCAACGATGAGATGATCGGCGAGACACTCGACGCGCTGCGGGCCGCCGGACGCGACGACGCAGTGCGCTGCATCGTCCTGACCGGCGCGGGGCGGGCCTTCTCCTCCGGGCAAGATTTGGCCGCCTTCCAGGAGCGCGGCGACGCCGTCTCCATCGCCGAACACCTGCGCCACGGCTACCACCGCCTCATCCGCCAGATGGTGACGCTGGAGAAGCCCATCGTCGGGGCCATCAACGGCATCGCCGCCGGAGCGGGCTGCGGCGTGGCCCTGGCGGCCGACATCCGCGTCGCCGCCGCCGACGCCTCCTTCATGCTGGCCTTCAGCCGCATTGGCCTCATCCCCGATAGCGGCGTCAACTGGTTCCTGCCGCGCCTCATCGGCTACGCGCGGGCCTACGAGATGGCCGTCACCGCCGAGCGCGTGCCCGCCGACCGGGCGCTGGCCTGGGGTATGGTCAACCGCGTCGTGCCGACGGAGCAGTTGCCGGAGATCGCCGCCGCCACCGCCCGCCAACTGGCCGAGGGGCCGACGCTGGCTTTCGGGCTGACCAAGCGGGCCATGAATCGCGCCCTGACCAGTACGCTCGACGAGGCTCTGGCCGGCGAGGCCTACCTGCAAGAGGTCGCCGGCCGCAGCGCCGACAACCGCGAGGGCATCGCCGCCTTCCTCGAAAAGCGCCCACCGCGCTTTGAAGGAAGATAAAGAAGCTCACGCAAAGAACGCGAAGGAAGCAAAGGGCGCAAAGAAGACCAAATTCTTCTTTGCGCCCTTTGCTTCCTTCGCACCTTTGCGTGAGCCTCTTTATCTTTCAGCCGCGTAGATTTCGTTGCCGGCGACGACGAAGACGCGCATTGGCGCGTCGGTCACGGCGAAGTCGCCGGCCTGGCTCAGCACGTCGTTGCCCGCGCCGTCCAGCACGCGATACTGGGTCAGCACCGTGCCGCCGCGGCTGAGCTGCACCAAACGGCTGCTGCCGGGATCGAGGATGAAGATCGAAGCGTTCAACCCGCGGCCGATCAGCTTGACGGCTACCGGCGCGACCAGCGGCGTCGTCAGTCCGTTTTGCAGCAGCGAGTTCTCGTCCCAGGCAATGCGCCCGGAGCGCGTGTCGTAGTAACGCACGCGGCCGTCCTCATACACAACGACCAGGCTGCCGTCCTCCGAGTACAGGTCGAAGTCCCCCGCCGTGTCCAATCCCGCCTGGGAACTGAAGAAGATGGCCGGGTCGTCCTCACGCTGCACGTAATTCTCATCGGCGTAGTACTTCCAGATTTGCCCCGCGCCGCGGTCGAGCACGTAGAGCCGGTCAAGGTAGGTGGCCATCGCCGCCGGGTCGAGCCAGGCGCTGCTGTTGCCCAGGCGAATGGCGCGGATGTCGCCCAGGTTGGGGAAGTAGTTGAACAGCACCCCTGTCCGGTCAAGCATCGTCACACTGTCGCGCGTTTCGGCGGCGCTGCCCGGCAACCATAGCAGATCGATGATCGGCCCGACCACCTCCGTGCCCACCGCCTGGCCGTTGAAGGCCACAATCACCGGTTCCTCGGTCGTCAACTCCTGGAAGGAATCATCGGTGGTGTGCAGCAAGACGCGATTGCTGCTACCATCGAGCACGGCCACACCGCCCTCGTCCGGCCCCAGAGCCACGCCGGTCAGGTTCACTTCCTCGTCGTAGGCAAAGAACAACTCGGCCGTCATGCGCGTCACGCCGTCGATGCGGTCCAGCGCCTCGCGGGCGTCGGCGCGCATCCGGGCCACTTCCACGTCACTTAAGCGCAACTCTTCGGCGTCGCTGGACAGCAGCAGCACGGCTTGATAGTGGTCGCGCGCCTCAGCCGAGCCACTGGCCGCGCTCTCGGCCAGCAGCATCTCCTGCACCATCTGTTCCTTGATGCCCGCCACCTGCTCATTGCTGCCGCGCTGTAAGTAAACACTGCTGGCCACAGCCGCGACGAAGACGGGCACGACGATGGCGATCATGGCCGGCAGCGCCCAGTTGACTGGCGTCTGCCCCTCTTGCGGCGCGCCGCGCAGCCGGCCCAGCACGTCGGCCAGCCAGCCCGTCAGCCGCGAAAGGCCGCGCGCCGAGGTCGAGGCCACTCGCCGCGCGCCGACCTCGAACGGGGCCGCGCTGTCGGCCAGTGGCCCGTGGGCATCCGTCGCCACTGTTTCGGTTGCTGCCGGCGGTTGGGGCGTAGCCGGTCGGGGGACGGCCGGCCGCGATTCGGCCGCGCCTTCGCGCCGCGGCCCGCTGCCCGGTAACACGGCCGGCGGGTGGCCGGGGTCGCCCCCCGTGCTTCCGGCCCGGACGCCGGTGCAGGCGGGCGCGCCGGGGTCGGGGCGGCGCGCGGCCCGCTCGGCGCGGGCTGCTTGCTGTGTTGGAATGTGACCGGCAACGTGGATGGCAACTCGTCGGCGAACTCGACCAGCAGCAGCCGCGCCGTGTCTTTGCCGAGGATGTCGCCCAGCGCCTCCAGCCCGCTCTCGATCTCCGCGTCCACCAGCGCCGGGGCCAGCGTCGCGCCGGACAGGTAGGCCAGACGTGGGTCGGCCAGCAGCATCATGTCGCCGCTGTGCAAGCGATGGTAGGCGAAGCGGATATCCAGGCCGGCGCTGCGGCCGAGCGGCGTCAGATGGCGCGGCGGGGCCACGGGCAGGCGCTCGATGCCGAAGTTGTGGCCCAGAAAGGCCAACCCTTCGCCGACCTGGAGGGTGAATAGCTCGTCGCCGTGCAGCACGGCGCAGGTCAGCGCGCCCTCGTTGGGCCGCTTCACGCTCAGGTTGTGGCGCAGTAGTTGATCGTTGGTTTCGATCACCGCGCGGCGTAGCGCGGCCGTGACGCTGCCCGGGGCAGCGAAGAAGCGCCGCGCCAGCCCTGCCGCCAGGTCGTCGGCCTGGGCCGCCGTCTCCTCGGCCGGGCCGCTTAGCGCCAGGTGGGCGAACAGAAAGTCATGCTCGCGCCCGCGGGCGGCCTTGGCCGGCGCGGGCAGGGCGATGACGCCCGGAACCACCCGGCTCTCCTGGGCGGCTCCGTCCACGATGTGCAATGGGGCGGTGATGGCGAGTAGGTCCACGGTTTATTGGGGCGAGACAACGGCGAGAGCCACGCGCCCGCCGTTGTCGTGCCCGTCTCAGATGCTAGGCCACGTACTCGGCGTAGGGCAGATTAAAGCACTCGGCCACGGCGGCGTAGGTCACTTCGCCGCGATAGATGTTGAGGCCCTTGGCCAGTCCGGGGTCGGCGGCCATCGCGCCCTCGGCTCCCCGCCGGGCAATACGCAGCACGTAGGGCAGGGTGGCGTTGCTGAGGGCCAGGGTGCTGGTGCGCGGCACCGCGCCGGGCATGTTGGCCACGCCGTAGTGCACCACGCCGTCAATGATGTAGGTCGGGTCGGAGTGGGTGGTGACGTGGATCGTCTCCACACAACCGCCCTGATCGACGGCCACGTCGGCGATGACGCTGCCCTGGCGCATGGTGCTGACCATCTCGCGCGTGACGAGGCGCGGCGCGCGCGCGCCCTTGATGAGCACGCCGCCGATGACCAGGTCGGCGATCTGCACCGCCTCGGCGATGTTGTAGGAGTTGGAGGCCACGGTCGTCAGCCGGCCGTGGAGCACGTGCTCCAGGAAGCGCAGCCGATCCAGATTCGTGTCCAGAATGGTGACGTTGGCGTCCATGCCCAGGGCGATGTGGGCGGCGTTGGTGCCGACGACGCCGCCGCCGATGATGACGACGTTGGCCCCCGGCACGCCGGCCACGCCGCCGAGCAACATGCCGCGGCCCAGGTGGGGCCGCTCCAGATAGTAGGCCCCGACCTGCACGGCCATGCGCCCGGCCACCTCGCTCATCGGCGTCAACAGCGGCAGGCTGCCGTCCGGCGCTTCGACTGTCTCGTAGGCGATGCCGGTGACGCCGGAATCGATCATGGCTCTGGTCAGCTTCTCTTCGGCCGCCAGATGCAGGTAGGTGAACAGCACCAGGTCAGAGCGCAGCAAGGGGTACTCGACGGCGATTGGCTCCTTGACCTTGACGACCATCTCCGCGCCCCAGGCATCGGCCGCCGTCGGCACGATCTTCGCGCCGACGCGGGCGTATTGCTCATCGGGGAAGCGGCTGCCGTCGCCGGCCATCGTCTCAACAAGGACCTGATGCCCCTGCTCGATCAACTGCTGCACGCCGGCCGGCGTCATGGCGACGCGGTACTCGTTATCTTTGATCTCTTTCGGTACGCCGACTAACATGGTGACTCCTTGTTCGTTGGAAATGGGTGGGTAATAGTATTCTACTCAAAGCAACGCGATTCTCGTAACGTGATTCGGGAGAATCGCGTTATGCCGCGTGCCAGGCTTGCAGCAGTTCCGTCTCCCGCTCGGCCGGCAGTCCGGCCCGCCAGACGTAGTCGTCCGGCCGCGTGGCCAGCCAGGCCAGTGTGTCGCCGATTGTCTCCTCGACCGGCCGGAAAGTCAGCCCGGCGGCCAGCGCCCGGCCAATGTCGAAGTTGTTAAACCCGCCGGCCTCGGCCGGAACCCACAGCGGCAGCTCGACAAAGGGCACGACGCCTTGCTGTTCCAGAAACGGGCCGCTGACCCAGGTGAAGCGGGCGTCGCTGCCGGTGAGGGCGCGGGCCGTGTCCAGCAGTCGGCCGAGCGGCAGGGGGCGCTCCGGCCCGGTGACGTTGTAGGGGCCGGTCAGCCGCTGCTCGGTGGCCCGCAGCGTCCAGCGGGCCAGGTCGCGCACGTCGATGAACTGCGTGCCGTAGTCGGGCGACTCCGGGGCCAGCACCTCGCCGCCGCGGGCCACGCGCGCCGGCCAGTAGCTGAAGCGGTCGCTGGCGTCGTGGGGGCCGACGATGAGGCCGGAACGCACCAGCAGCGCCCGCCCGTTCATCGCCTCCGTCGCCGCCCGCTCGCACAGCACCTTCAGCGGGCCGTAGGTCTCGCCGGAGATCTCTTCCAGCGCCTCGTCGGCCATCGTTGCCACCGGCGCGTCCTCGCCGGCGCTGGCCGGCAGCGGATCGGCGTAGACCGACAGGCTGGAGATGAAGGTGTAGTGCTCCACGGCATCGGCCAGGTAGTCGGCCGCGGCGTGGACGACGCGCGGCACGTAGCCGCAAGTGTCGATGACCGCCTCCCAGCGTCGCCCGGCCAGGGCATTCAGCCCGCCGTCGCGGTCGCCGTGGATCTGCTCCACGTCGGGGTAGAGGCCGGGGTTCGATTGCCCGCGGTTGAACAGGGTGACGCTGTGGCCGGCGGCGCGGGCCTCGTCTACCAGGGCGCGGCCGAGAAAGCGTGTACCGCCAATGATGAGTAGTTGCATGGGAAACCTCTTGCTATTTGTAGCGCGGGATGGTAGCCCGCGTCCTGGCGGGATGCCATCCCGCGCTACAAAGGAGAATAGCGCCGCTGCGCTTCATTGTCTAGTACCGCGCCGGGGGTAGAATTGCCGGCGTGGATGCTTTTCTTCAGGAGCAAATAATGGAAATCAAGATTGAACAAGGCAGCATCGAGTCGAGCGCGGCCGACACGCTCATCGTCAATCTGTTCGAGGGTGTCACCAACCCCGGCGGAGCTACGGGGGCGGTGGATCACGCTCTGGGCGGAGCCATCAGCGACCTCATCGCCGGCGGCGACCTCAAAGGCAAGGCCGGCGAAGTGGCCGTGCTCTATCCGCGCGGGGCGGTTGGGGCGCGGCGCGTGCTGGTCGTCGGGCTGGGCCAGGCGGAGTCGTTGACGCTGGAGGGCGTGCGCCGGGCGTCGGCCGCGGCCATCAAGCGGGCGCGCGACCTGAACGCCGGCCACGTGGCCACCATCGTCCACGGCGCGGGCATCGGTGGGCTGGACGCCGCCGCCGCGGCCCAGGCCACAGTCGAGGGGGCGCTGCTGGCGACGTATCGCTTTGCAGCGCAGAAGAAGCAGGAGGCGGTCAACGACATCGCCACGCTGACCATTGTCGAGCGCGACGCCGGGCGGCTGGAGGCCATTCGCCAGGGCGCGGCGCTGGGCGAGGCTGTGGCCGGCGGCGTGGCCGTGGCCCGCGACCTGGTCAACATGCCGCCCAACGTGGCCACCCCGACGCGCCTGGCCGAGCGGGCGCGCCAGATCGCCACAGAGCGCGGGCTGGCCGTCACCGTCGGCGACCGCGCCTGGGCCGCCGAGCGCCACATGGGCGCCTTCCTGGCCGTGGCCCAGGGCGCGGGCGAGCCGCCGGCGTTCATCGTGCTGGAGCACAACGCCGAACGCACCGACCTGCCGGCCATCGTCCTGGTCGGCAAGGGCATCACCTTCGACACCGGCGGCATCTCGCTGAAGCCGGGCGACCGGATGTGGGAGATGAAGTCCGACATGGGCGGCGCGGCGGCCGTGCTGGGGGCGATGGACGCGGTCGGCCGGCTGGGCCTGCCGTTGCGCGTCATCGGCATCACCCCCTGCACCGAGAACATGCCCGACGCCGCCGCCTACCGCCCGGCCGACGTCATCACCGCCGCCAACGGCAAAACGATTGAGATCATCAGCACCGACGCCGAAGGGCGCATGGTGCTGGCCGACGCCCTGGTCTACGCTGCCCAGTATCAGCCGGCGGCGGTCATCGACCTGGCGACGCTGACCGGGGCGTGCGTCGTCGCTCTGGGGTCGGGCGTGGCCGCGGGCATCTTCTGCAACGACGACGGCTTGCGCGACCGGCTGCTGGCCGCGGCCGAAGCGACGTATGAGCGCCTGTGGCCGCTGCCGCTCTACGACGACTACCGCCGCACCATCAACTCCGAGGTGGCCGACATGAAGAACAGCGGCGGGCGCTTCGGCGGGGTGGGCACCTCGGCCGTCTTCCTGCGCGAGTTCACCGACTACCCCTGGGCGCATCTCGACATCGCCGGCATGGCTTTGGCCGACCGGGCGGGCGACTACACGCCGGTTGGCGGCACGGGCTTCGGCGTGCGGCTGCTGGTGGAGTATCTGCGCGGGTTGTAGAGCAGGAATTAGCCTGTCCTACACAGGGAGCGTGCTATAATCCGCGCCCAGTAGCTTAACCGGAGGAGAACGAAGATGGCCGTCCCGACGCAACCGCTGACCCTCGGCATCGAGGAAGAGTACCAGATCATCGATCCGCAGACGCGCGACCTGCGCACCTACATCAGCGAACTGCTGACCCAGGACCAGATACGGGCCAAGAAGCTCGACCTGAAGCCGGAATTGATGCAGTCGCAGGTGGAGGTCGGCAGCCACATCTGCCGCAATATCAAGGAGGCGCGGGCGGAGATCGTCCGGCTGCGGCGTGACGTGCTGGAGCTGGCTGACGAGAACGGCCTGATGATCGCCGCGGCCTCCACCCACCCCTTCGCCCGCTGGGAAGATCAGGTCATCACCGAGGGCACGCGCTACAAGGAGCTACTGGACGATATGCAGGGCGTGGCCCGCCAGTTGCTCATCTTCGGTATGCACGTCCATGTCGGTTTTGGTGAAGACCCGGAGTCGCGCGAGATCCTCATCGCCATCATGAATCAGGCGCGCTACTTCGTCCCCCACCTGCTGGCCCTGTCCACCAGTTCCCCGTTCTGGCGTGGCCAGAACACCGGGCTGAAGTCCTATCGCAGCGTCATCTTTCAATCGCTGCCGCGCACGGGTATTCCCCACTCCTTCCTCTCCTGGGCCGACTACAAGGGGTACGAGACGATGCTGGAGCGGGTCGGCGCGTTCGGCAAGCTGGACAAGCGGGCCAAGATCTGGTGGGACATCCGGCCGCACCCCATCTTCCCCACCATGGAGTTCCGCATCGCCGACATCTGCACCTCGGTCGATGACTGCATCTGCATCGCCGCCCTGTTCCAGGCCATCTGCGCCAAGTTGCTGAAGCTGCGGCGGCAGAACCTGTCCTGGCGGCAGTACCGTCACGTCCACATCACTGAAAACAAGTGGCGGGCGGTGCGCTACGGCATCGATGGCGAACTGATCGACTTTGGCATCCAGGAGTCAGTGCCCTTCCCCCATCTGATGGGCGAACTGCTGGAGTTTGTTGACGACGTGGTCGACGAACTGGATTGCCGGCAGGAGGTAGCCCACGCCCATACCATCCTGCGCGAAGGCACCAGCGCCGACAAGCAGTTGCGCGTCTACCGCGAGCACGGCGGCGACGAGAACCAGGAAGAGGCGCTGCGGGCGGTGGTCGATCACCTGGTCAAAGAGACCAAGCGCGGCGTATTGTAGGGCGGGTTGCCAACCGCCTCTTCCTGCGGGTTGCCAACCCGCCCTACAGGGTGCGGTGGCGGAAGACGCCATCGACAATCGTTGCCGCAATTTGCATCTCCAGTAGCTCCTCGGCCGGCACGGCGAACGGGTCGCGGTCGAACACGGTCAGGTCGGCCAGTTTGCCGGGGGCGATGCTCCCCTGCGTCGCCGTCTGCCCGCTGGTCATGGCCGCCGCGCCGGTGAAGGCGTAGACGGCCTGCCACAACGCCAGGCGCTGTTCGGGATACCAGCCGTCCGGGCTGGGGCGGCCGTCGGCGCGGCGGCGGGTGACGGCGGCGTGCAGCCCCGGCAGCGGGTCGATGCGCTCCACCGGCGCGTCGGAGCCGAAGACGACCAGCGCGCCGCTGTCCCACATTGTCCGCCAGGCGTAGCTGAGTCCCGCTCGCTCCCCCCAGTAGCGGTCGGCCATGTCCATGTCCGACGTGGCGTGGATGGGCTGCATGGAGGCGATGACGTTCAGTTCGGCCAGGCGGTTCACGTCGTTGGGGTGCAGCACCTGCACGTGCTCGATGCGGTGGCGTAGGCGCGGGCCGGGGCGGCCGGCCTCGTCGCGCCGCAACTGTTCGTAGACGTCGAGCACGTCGTGGTTGGCCCGGTCGCCAATGGCGTGGACGGTCAGGCTGAGGCCGCCGGCGGCCGCCTCGCGCGCCCGCTCCAGCATCTCTTCCTTATCGGTGACGACGATGCCCAGGTTATCCGGCTCCCCCTCATAGGGGGCGATCATGGCCGCCGTCTTCGACCCCAGCGCGCCGTCGGCGAAGATCTTCACCCCGCCGATGCGCAGCCAGTCGTCGCCGAAGCCGGAGCGCAGGCCGACGCCGAGGGCGTGTTGCAGGCGGTAGACGGGCACGTTCTTGACCACGCGCAGCCCCAACTCCCCGGCTTCGCGTAGCGATTGGAGAGCCAGGAAGCAGTCGCGGCCGTCGAAGTCGTGCAGCCCGGTCAGGCCGACCGACCAACAGTAGGCCTGCGCGGCGCGCATGGCCGCTGCCAGTTCGTCGGTCGTCGGCCGCGGGATGTGGCTGGCCACCAGGTCGATGGCATCCTCGAAGAAGACGCCCGTCGGCACGCCGTCGGCGTCGCGCTGAATCTGCCCGCCCGACGGGTCGGCCGTGGCGGCGGTGATGCCGGCCAGGCGCAGGGCGGCGGTGTTGGCCCACGCCGCGTGGCCGCTCTTGTCAGACAGCAGGGCCGGGCGGTCGGAAACGACGCTGTCCAGTTCGGCCGCCGTCGGGAAGGCGTGGTTGGGCCAGGCGGCGACGCGCCAGCCCCGGCCGCGCAGCCAGCCGGTGGCCTGCGGTTGCCGGGCGGCGAACGCGCGTATCTGATCCAGGATCGCCTCTCGCGTCGGCAGACCGTCGAGATCGACGTTTTGCAGGTGCAGCGCGAAGCCGTGGAAGTGGACGTGGGCGTCGACCAGGCCGGGGGTGACGCCACGACCGCCCAGGTCGATCCACTCCACGCCGTCGCCGCGCCAGGCCAGCAGGTCGTCGTCGCCGACGGCCAGGATGCGGCCGTCGCGGATGACCACCGCCGAAGCCATTACCTGGTCGGGGTTCATGGTGTGAATGCGGCCGTTGGTTAGTAGAAGTGTGTGGGACATGGGTTTCTCTAGGAAGAAATGGAACCACTGATTACACGGATTTACGCCACTAAGGGGAAGGGCGGCGTATCGCCCAGCAGCGTCTCCAGGTGCGGCGTGACGCCCCAGTAGGCCTTGAGGGCGCGGTACTCGGCGATGAGGGCGGCCGTCGGCGGGGCGTCATTGCGGACGGCGCGGATCATCAGGTTCTTGGGCGTGTGCTCGACCGGCACGAACTCCAGCACCTCGGCGCGGTAGCCCACCAGGCGCAGGATGTGGGCGCGCAGGGCGTCGGTCAGCACGTCGCCCAGCCGCTCGCGCAGGATGCCGTGGCGCAGCACCGGGCGGAACGCCTCCGGCGTCGCCGCGGCGCTCAGTTGGGCCTGCAAGTGGTGGTGGCAGCAGGGGGCGCTGAGGATGAGCCGGCTGCGCCAGCCGATGGCCTGGGCCAGCGCCTCGTCGGTGGCCGTGTCGCAGGCGTGGAGGGCCAGCACGACGTCGGCCGGGGCGTCGGCGTGGTAGTCGCTGATGCGCGCCGCGGCGAAGCGCAGCCCGTCCCAACCCAGTTGGGCGGCCGTGGCCGCGTGGCGCTCCATCAGGTGGGTCTTGGTGTCCACGCCGGTCATCACCACCTCGCGCCCCTTGACGGCGGTCAGATAGTGGTAGGTGGCGAAGGTCAGCGCCGCGCTGCCGCAGCCCAGATCGACGACGCGCAACGGCCCCACGTCGAGCTTGTCGATCTCGCCCGTCTCATCAATCAGGCGCAGGAACTCGTTGATCTGGCGGAACTTGCGCTGCTGGTCGGCGCGGACGCGGCCGTCGGCGGTCATCACGCCGATGGCCGTCAGGAAGGGCGCGGCCTCGTCTTCGCCCAGGATGAGCGGCTTGGCCCGGTCGTGGGCCAGATCGAGGGGGACGGGTTGGCTGTCGCGGCGTTCGCGGTGGACGATGGGGCGGCCCTTTTTGCTGAACTGGACGCGGATCGTCTCGGCCGTCGTGCGGGCCTGGATGCTGTTGTAGGGCTGGGCCAGTAGCTCGGCCAGTTGCGCTCGCGCCTCGGCCGGGGTGTGGTTGCGGCTGCGCTCCTGTGTGCCGTCGAAGGCGGTGAATTGCAGCCGCCGCTCGCCCTGCACCAGCACCGGCCGCACCGTGACCCGCGCCCAGAGCACAGCCGCCCCCCGCCGCGCCCCCTGGAAGACGGCCTCGACGAAGCGATCCTCGTCCAGCACCGCCGCTAACAGGGTCTCTTGAAACGCATCAGACATTATTAGAGGGAGGAGGAACACAAACTCATGCTTGTGTTCCTCCTCAATTCTACTCGCCCCACTCCAGTTCCATGTCGCCAATGTAGACCGTGTCGCCGACCTTGACGCCGGCCTGGGTCAGCGCGGCGGTGATGCCCATCTTCTCCAGCACCGTCTGGAAGCGCATCAGGGCGTCGTCGAACTCGAAGTAGGTCATGGACACGATGCGCTCGATCTCCTTGCCCCGCACGCGCCAGACGTGGCCGTCCTCGCGGCTGATGGTAAAGGCGCGCTCCTCGATTCGCGGCCGGATGACGACCGGCTCGGCCGCCGTTGGCGCGGCGTCGACCGGTTGGGCGTCGAGCATCTTCTTGACCTCGTAGAGCATGGGCCGCACGCCCTCGCCGGTGACGGCCGAGATGCTCATGAACGGCTGCCCGGCCTCGCTGATCGCCTCGCGCAGCAGCGGCTCCAGTTCCTTCACGTCGGGCAAGTCGAATTTGTTGAGCACCACCAGTTGCGGCTTGGCGGCCAGAGCCGGGTTATAGAGGGCCAATTCATCGTTGATCATCTTCCAGTCCTGCAACGGGTCAACAGCCATGCCGTCGAGCAGGTGGATGAGCACCCGCGTCCGCTCCACGTGGCGCAGGAAGTCGTGGCCCAGCCCGACGCCGGCCGACGCGCCTTCGATCAGGCCGGGGATGTCGGCCAGGACCATCGTCGCGTAATCATCGAGAGCGACGACGCCCAGATTGGGCTGGAGGGTGGTGAACGGGTAGTCGCCGATCTTCGGCCGCGCCGCGCTGACCACCGACAGCAGGGTGGACTTGCCGGCGTTGGGCACGCCGACGATGCCCACGTCGGCGATGAGCTTCAACTCCAGCGCCAGCCACAACTCCTGGCCCGGCTCGCCGCGCTCGGCGACGCGCGGGGCCTGTTGGCGGCTGTTGGCGAAATGGATGTTGCCGCGCCCGCCCCGCCCGCCGGAGAGGATGACGACCTCCTGCCCTGGCTGGGTCAGGTCGGCCAACACGTCGCCGGTGGCCGCGTTGCGGATGATCGTGCCGACCGGCGCTTCGAGGCGCAGGTCTTGGCCGCCGGCGCCGGTCATGTTCTGCACCGTGCCGTGGACGCCGTTGCCGGCGCGGTGGTGCTTCTGGTGCTGGAAGTTGAGCAGGCTGTTCATGTGGGTCGAGGCGACGAAGATGACGTCGCCGCCCCGGCCGCCGTCGCCGCCGTCCGGCCCGCCCAGGCGCACGAACTTCTCCTGGCGAAAGCTGATCATGCCGTCGCCGCCGTCGCCGCTGCGGACGTTTATCTTGGCTTCATCGTAGAACATAATGTCGTTGGGCGATTAGCCCCCGTTCCTTTCGTTGTTAAGCAGTTGTTGCAGAGCGGCCAGGCGCGGGTCGATCTCGTCGGGCGCGCAGCCACAGTCGCCGTCATTCAGATTCGCGCCGCACTCCTGGCACAACCCCAGGCAGTCCTCGCGGCACAGCACCTTGGTCGGCAGGCTGAGCAAGCTCAACTCGCGCACCAGCGGCGCGAGGTCGATCATGCCGTCCTCGCCGACGCGGTTCTCGCCCGGTGGGGCGCTCTGCGGCGGGTAGAAGAATAGCTCATCGAGCGTAAAGTTCAGGGGGACGATCGTTTCCGTCAGGCAGCGCACGCACTCCAGCACGACGGCGCTTTCCAGTTCGCCTTGAATGTAGATGCCTTCGGTGGTGCGCGTGGCCGTGATGACGCCCTTCAGCGGGCTGAGGGTCAGATCATCGCTCAGCTTGATGCTGGGATAATCGAGTTCGATGCGGCGGATCGTCCCGAAGTCGGCTTCCAGCAGAAAACCGAAATTGAAGCGCAAACGGGACATTTTCATGGTAAACCTTCCAGTTGCAGGGTCCCAGAAACCGATTCTCGGTATCGGAGAAGGGCTCGGTTTCTAAGGCCACGATAATAGAACGATTAGGGGAGTCAGAGTCGGATAGAATGGGAGTATATCACATGGACCGCGGGAGGGCGCAGGGGGTTTAGCAGTGACTCACCTAACACGGCGGCTGCTGGTCGCCACTCACAACAAGGGCAAGGCGCGCGAATACGCCGAAATCCTGGGCGATCTGGGCATCGCCTGGCTGACGCTGGACGAGGCGGGCGTCAGCGACGACGTGGCCGAGACCGAGGACACCTTTCGCGGCAACGCCGTGCTGAAGGCCACGGCCTACGCCCAACAGACGGGCCTGCTGACGCTGGCCGACGACTCCGGGCTGGAGGTGGACGCGCTGGGCGGGCGGCCGGGGGTGCTGTCGGCGCGCTATGGCGGGCCGGGCACTACCGCCGTCGACCGCTACCAGCTGTTGCTGGCCGAGCTGCCGACGTGCCCACGGAAAGGCGCACGGCGCGCTTCCACTGTGTGGCCGCTCTGGCCGCGCCCGAACGGCGAGCATTGCTGGGCACGGCCGATGGCGTGTGCGAGGGGGTGATTGCCCTGGAGCCAAGCGGCGACGGCGGCTTCGGCTACGACCCGGTGTTCTACCTGCCGCAGTACGGCCTGACGATGGCCCAACTGGACGCGGCCGAGAAGAACCGCATCAGCCACCGCGGCCGGGCGGCGGCGGCCATCGCCCCGCAGCTACACCGCGCTCTGGCCGGGCGTTGAGCGGGGCAGGGCGGCCAGGAAATCGGCCACCAGCGCGGCCACTTCGGCCGGCCGCTCCAGCATGACGAAGTGGCCCGCCCCGGCCAGGCGCGCCCGTTGGGCGTGGGGCAGCCCGGCGGCCAGGGCGTCCATCTGGCGCGGCGGCGTCAGGCGGTCTTCGTCGCCGCCGATGACCAGCGCCGGCAAATGGATGCCGGGCAGTCGGGCGCGGGCGTCGAAGCGGCTACAGGCCAGGAAGTCGCCGAAGGTCGTCGTCGCGCCGGTTTTGAGGATGGCCTGGCGCGTCTTGCGGCGCAGTTCGTCCGGCGCGGCGGCGAAGCCGTAGTTGGCGATGAAGTCGGCCGCGGCCTCGAAATCCGCCAGGCCGCCGCCCAGCAGCGTGTCGTTGACGCGCAGACGCGGGCCGACGCTGATCAGCACCAGCCCGCGCAGCGCCGCCGGCGGCTCCAGGGCCACGGTCAGGGCAATGGCCCCGCCCATCGAGTGACCGGCGAGGACGATCTCCGGCGCGCCGACGGCGGCGATGAAGTCGCTGACGGTAGCGGCGTAGTGGGCCATCAGCCGCCGGCCGGGTGGGTCGGAGCGGCCGTGGCCGGGCAGGTCGAGGGCCAGCACCCGCGTATCGGCCAGCCGGCGCAGCGCCCCCGGCCAGACGAGGTGGGAGCCGCCCGCGCCGTGGAGCAGCAGCAGGGCCGGGCCGGGGGCGTCCGGCTGCTGGTCGGTGTAGAAGAGGCGGCGGCCGTTGGCGGTTAGGTGGGGCATGGGGCTGATTTTACTGCGAAGTGGGTCGGGATGGTAGCCGGCACGGGGATCACAGGTTAAGAAACCTGTGCCACAAGGCAAGGCGGGTTGCCAACCCGCCCTACAACGGTACAATGGGCCAAACGGCCGGGAAACGCCGCCCGGCCCGGAACCCAACCATGAGCAAGTTCATTATCGAAGGGGGGCAGCCGCTGCGGGGAACCATCACGGCCAGCGGCAACAAGAACGCGGCCCTCAAACTCCTGCCGGCCTGTCTGCTGACCGATGAGCCGGTGATCCTCCATAACATTCCCGCCATCCGCGACGTTGAGAATACCATTCTCATCCTGCGCGATCTGGGGGTCGAAATGACCGACCTGGGCGGCGGCAGTTGGCGCGTCCACGCCCGCGAGGTGGCCAAGACGGACCTGGATCCTCATCTGGCCGGGCGCACGCGGGCGTCGTTCGTCTTTGCCGGGCCGATGCTGGCCCGCGCCGGGCGGGTCTGCCTGCCCATTCCCGGCGGCGACGTGATCGGCGGCCGGCCGCTGGACACCCACGTCCAGGCATTGACGGCGCTGGGCGCGGCGGTCAACGTGAGCCGGCGCGGCGTCTTTGAGATGAACGCGCCCAAGCTGCGCGGCGCGGGCTACCTGCTGCTGGCCGAGGCCAGTGTGACGGCCACTGAGAACGCGGTCATGGCCGCCGTGCTGGCCCCCGGCGAGACGATCATCGACAACGCCGCCTGCGAGCCGCACGTGCGCGACCTGTGCGACTTCCTCAACCAGATGGGGGCCTGCATCGAGGGCATCGGCAGCAACCGGCTGATGATCCAGGGCGTCGCGCGGCTGCACGGCACGGAGTTCCGCATCGGCTCCGACTTCATGGAGGTCGGCAGCTTCATCGGCGCGGCGGCCGTCACCCGCGGCGAGATTCGCATCCGCGACGCACAGCCGCGCAACCTGGGCATGATCCGCCTGGTCTACGGGCGGCTGGGTGTGCGCTGGGAGGATGACGGCGAGGACATCATCGTGCCCGCCGACCAGGAGTTGGTCATTCAGGAGGGGCTGGGTGGGCGCATCCCGGAGATCAAGCCGATGCCCTGGCCCGGCTTCCCGCCCGACCTGATGAGCATCGCCGTGGTCGTTGGCACGCAGGCCACCGGCTCCATCCTGCTCCACGACTGGATGTACGAGAGCCGCTTCTTCTTCGTCGATCATCTGACCTTCATGGGCGCGCGGGTGGTGTTGTGCGATCCCCACCGCGTGCTGGTGCAGGGGCCAAGCCGTCTGTTCGCCAATCCGTCCGGCGTGCCCAGCCCCGACATCCGCGCCGGTATGGCGATGGTGCTGGCCGCGTTTTGCGCCCGCGGCACCAGCACGATCAACAACATCCAGCAGATCGACCGCGGCTATGAGCGTATCGAGGACAAGTTACGCGCTCTGGGGGTCAGCATCAAGCGTGTAGACGATTAACGCGGCCCGGCCAATCCGGGGAGCCCGCCAAAGACCCGCCAGCACGCTTGGCGAGCGGGTAGCCGCCCGTAATGACACTCTTAAGCTAGAAGGGGTGTAATGAAGGCTGCGGCTGTTGCAATCGCCCGGCCTTGCGTTATAATGGAGTATTGCATCGGCGCTCTGTCGCTGTTTTGCCGCGCAGGCGTCCGGCGTCGGTAACTAATAACCGGATGATTCTGACAGGGCAGCAAGCCCTTGTTTTTTTGGAGAGAGTAACATGACCAAGCGTACTTATCAGCCGAAGATTCGCCGCCGCATGCGCGTGCATGGTTTCCGCGAGCGCATGTCGACTAAGAACGGCCAGAACGTGCTCAAGCGCCGCCGCACCCGCGGCCGCCGCGTGTTGTCGGTGTCGATGAACAACCACGGCAAGCGGGTGGACTGGAACGGCTCTTCGGCCACAGCCTATCGTTCCGTCAAGCGCCACGGCGGCGGCTAAGACGGCCAGGCTTCCAGCGTAATGTTCCATGCTGCCGTCGCCGTTCCGTCTGCGCCGCTCGGACGACATTGCGCGCGTCCGGCACAAGGGGCGGCGCTGGCAGCATCCGCTGATCGTGTTGTTTGTCAACGTTCAGCCCCAGGAGTCATCGTCTGTCAGCCGCTTTGCCTTCGTCGCCGGCCGCCACATCGGCCGGGCGACGGTGCGCAATCGAGCCAAGCGCCGGGTACGCGAAATCGTGCGTCATCATCTTGACACCCTCAAGCCGGGCCACGATTGCCTATGGGTGGTTCGCCCGCCCATCGTCGTCGCGGAGTACGCGGAGCTGGAACGGGCCGTACTGGAACTGCTGACACGCGCCGGATTGCGGCACGATGACGATCACGGGCGATCGCCACGGGAGTAAGCCGTTGTGAAACAGATCGCCTTGCTGCTCATTCGACTATACCAGAATACACTCTCCCGAGTGCTTCCGCCGAGTTGCCGGTTTACGCCTTCGTGCTCTGTGTATGGTTATCAGGCGATTGAGAAGTATGGGTTTTTCAAGGGCGGCTGGCTGGCGATCAAACGCATCGCTCGTTGCCATCCCCTTAGTCCCGGCGGCTATGACCCGGTACCTTGACGGAGGTGTTCATTGCATCAATTGAGTCGGCCGCTCGCGCGGCCCGCGCTCCGGCTGCTGCTCATCGCTGCTGCCCTCATTCTGCTGACCGGCTGCGGGAGTCGGCTGACCAATACCAACTGGGCCGGGCTGTCGACTGACGGCCAGCGGGTCTATCTGGCGTTTGGCCCGCAAGTCCTGGCCTATGATCCGGCCACGCAAACCCAGGCGTGGCTCCATCCCCAAGAAACCAGCACGGCGACCTTCTTCGCCGCGCCGGCGGCGGCCGATAGCCGCGTTATCTTCGGCGACTACGGCCGCGCCGGCGGCCTCTTCTCGCCCCGCGTCACTGTGTCGGTCTATGGCCTGCAAGAAAGCGAAGCGGGCGGCGTGTCGCAACTGTGGGTCAACACCACCGACGCGCGCGACAAGATCGTGGCTCCGCCGCTCCAGGTGGAGGATCAGGTGTTTGTGGGCACGGCCGATAACCACATCCTGGCCCTCGACGCCACCAACGGCAGCTTGCAGTGGGACTACGAAACCAATCACGCCATCTGGGGCCGGCCAGCCTATCGTGATGGCACGCTCTACGTGACGTCGATGGACTGGTCGGTCTATGCCCTCGACGCAACCAGCGGCGATCTGAAGTGGAGCAAGGCCCTGGGCGGGGCGCTGCCCAGTGGGCCGGTGCTGGGCGATAACCTGCTCTACGTGTCCAGCTTCGATGGCAACGTCCACGCCCTGGACCTGGCCACCGGCGAAGAGCGCTGGGCCGCGCCGGGGGCCGGCGATTGGGTGTGGGGCGCGCCATCGGTCGTCGACGGCACGGTCTACTTCGGCGACATCGCCGGCAACCTCTTCGCCGTGGATGCCGCGACGGGCGAGCAGCAGTGGACGAAGGCGACCGAGGCGGCCATCCAGACCAGCCCGGTCGTCGTCGGCGACACGCTCTACGTCGCGTCGGAGATTGCCGGCGAGACGCCGACCGGCGCGCTGACGGCCTACAACACCGCCGACGGCCAACAACTGTGGTCAGTGCCGACCTCCACCCCGCTCTACGCGACGCCGGTGCTCGTCGATGATACGTTGGTTGTGGCTACGCAAGACACCAACGCTTTACTGATTGGACTCGACCTGGCCGACAACGGTCGGGAACTGTGGCGCTATGCGCTGCCCCAGACGTCTGAGTGATCGCGCGAGAAGACTACCATGTGGGATACTTTCATCGTTAACCCCATGATCAATGCCCTGCTATGGTTCTATAACCTGCTGGGGCAGAACTTCATTCTGGCTATCGCCGCGCTGACGATCTTGATTCGCCTCGTCACCCTGCCGCTGAACATGAAGCAGCAGCGTTCGATGATGCGCACGCAGGAGATTCAGCCGGAGATCAACGCTATCCAGAAGAAGTACCGTGACAATCCGCAGAAGATGCAGGAAGAGTTCCGGCGCATCGGCTACAATCCGACCGACACGCTCAGCGGCTGCTTGCCGACGCTGCTCCAGTTCCCGATCTTGATCGGCCTCTATCAGGCCATCACGACGATTCTGGGCACGACGCCGCAGGCGCTTTTTGAGTTAGTGCCGCGGGTCTACTCGGCGATCAATGTCACGCAACTGATCCCGGTCGAGAACAAATTTGCCTGGTTGAACCTCAGCCAGCCCGACCCGTTCTTCATCTTGCCGCTGGTCGTCTTCGGCAGTATGTTCATCCAGCAGAAGCTGTTGACGCCGACGCCGCCCAAGGGGCAGACGCCGCAGGACAACCCGGCGGCGGGCATGTCGCAGTCGATGATGTACACCATGCCGCTGATGTTCGGCTTCTTCTCGCTGCAATTCCCGTCCGGCCTGTCGATCTACTTCATCCTGGCCAACATCATCGGCATCGCCCAGGGCCTGTACATGAAGCGCATCACCGACCGCGAGAAGGCCGAGCGCGCCGCCCGCGGCGAGACGCGGCCGACCATCATCGAGGCCGAGAAGGCGACCGACAAGACGGCCAAGAGCCGCGCGTCGGCCAATGGCGCGGGCAACGGCAAGAGCAAGCCCGGCGCCACGACCTCAGTCCCGCGGCGCAAGAAAGGCTCCGCCAAACGGTAGACACCTATGTCCCCAAGCACAAGCCACGAAATCGAAGCGCGCGGCGCAAACGTCGAGGCGGCCATTGACGCCGGATTGCGCCGCCTGGGAATGAACCGCGATCAGGTGACGGTGACGGTTGTCGATGAAGGCAGCCGGGGCCTGCTGGGCATCGGCAGCCGCGAGGCGGTCGTGCGCCTGAAGCCGGCCGTCGTCGCCGCCCCACCACCGCCGCCCCCACCTGCGCCGCGTCCGGACGCCCCCGGCGCGCCCGCCCGCTGCGCCCCAGCCACCCCGGCGCCACCGCCCGCCCGCCAGCCGCCAGGCCGGAACCACCGGCCCTGCGCGAACAGCCCCGGCCCGGCCGCCGCAGCCGGCCACCCCGACGCCGCCTCCGCCCGCCGCGGACGAGGACGACGCCGCACCCGCGCCGACGACGGACGACGAACTGGCCGCCGAGGCGGAAGCGGCCGTGGCCGTCCTGTCTGAGTTGCTGGACAAGATGCACGTCAGCGCTACCGTGTCGGCTTCGGCCTCGGAGCCGGACGACCTGACCGGCCAGCGCGTCAACGTCGTGGCCATCAACGGCGATGACCTGACGGTGCTCATCGGCCCGCGCGGGGAGACGCTGGACGCGCTCCAGTTCCTCGGCCGCCTGATGGTCGCCCACAAGCTGCACCGGCGCTCCAACTTCGTCGTTGACGTGGAGGGGTATCGCCAGCGGCGCGTGCAAGCTCTGACGCGACTGGCCGAGCGCATGGCCGACAAAGCCCGCCAGCGCGGCGAGCCAATCAGCCTGGAGCCGATGACCGCCTATGAGCGGCGCATCATCCACATGGCCCTGCGCGACACGCCCGACGTGTACACCGAGAGCGCCGGCGAGGGCAAGCAGCGGCGAGTGCGCATCTACCCGAAGCAATAATGTGGCACAGGATTCTTATCCTGTGCTTGGGCCGAAAAGTGTGGCACAGGATTCTTATCCTGTGTCTTCGGTGATAAACAAAAAGGCGGGCTAACAGCCCGCCTTTTTGTTATGAAGAGCACAGGATAAGAATCCTGTGCTACAACTAGAGTTTGACGACCTTGGCCTGAGTCACCGCCTCGATCTCGCCCAGGGCGCGCAGGATATCTGCGGACGGCTCAGTGTCGAGGTTGATGAACGACAGCGCTTCGCCGCCGGGCTTGTTGCGGCCGAGCCGCCATTCGCCGATGTTGACCTCGTAGGCGGCCAGCAGCGTGCCCACCTGGCCGATGACGCCGGGCACGTCGCGGTTCTGCATGATCAGCACCACACCCTCCGGCCGCGCCTCCAGCCGGTACTCGTCCATCTGGGCGATGCGCGGCTCCGTGCCGCCGAACAGCACGCCGGCCAGCAGACGCTCGCCGCCATCGCAGACGGCGCGGCAGGCGATCAGGTTGGGATAATCAAGGCTGTTGATGCCGACCGTCTGGGTCGTGGCGATGTTGCGCTGGTGGGCCAGGACGGGGGCGTTGATGTAGTTGACGGCCACGTCCGAATCCTTCTCCAGCAGCCCCTTCAGCAGCGCCGCGCCGATGGCCCGCACCAGCCCGCCGACCACGTCGCCCTGCACTTCGACCTCGATACGCTTGATCGGCCTGTCGGCCAGCCCGGTGTGCAACCGGCCGAGCGTCTCGGCCAGTTCCAGGTAGGGGCGCACGGTGGCGTAGTCGCCCTCCAGCTCGAAAGGCATGTTGACGGCGTAGGTGTAGTCGGTGCCCCGTAAGGCGGCGACGACCTGGCCGACGATCTGGATGCCTACGTCGCGCTCCGCCTCGTGGGTGCTGGCCCCCAGATGGGGCACGTGGACGACGTTGGGCAGACCGAGCAGGGGGTGGTCGGCCGGCGGCGGCTCGGCTGAGTAGACGTCAACCGCCGCAGCCTTGATCTTGCCGCTCTTCAGCCCCTCGGCCACGGCGGCCTCATCCATCAACTTGCCGCGCGCGGCGTTGATGAGGATGACGCCGTCCTTCATCTGGGCGATGGTCGTGGCGTTGATGAGCTTGGTCGTGGACGGGTTGAGCGCGGCGTGGAGGGTGATGTAGTCGGCCTGGCTCAGCAGTTCGTCCATCTCGACCAGCATGACGCCCATCTCGCGCGCCGTCTCTTCCAGGGCCAGCGGGTCGAAGACGAGCACGTCCATGCCGAACGCCTTGGCCCGCTCGGCCACCAGCTTGCCGACGCGGCCGAAGCCGACGATGCCCAGCACCTTGTGGTGCAACTGGACGCCCACGAAGTCGCTGCGCCGCCACTCGCCGGCCTTCAGCGAGGCGTGGGCCTGGGGGATGTTGCGGCTGACGGCCAGCATGAGGGCCAGCGTCTGTTCGGCCGTGGCCATGCTGTTGGCCCCGGGCGTGTTCATGACGACCACGCCGCTCATGGTGGCCGCTTTGACGTCAATGTTGTCTACACCCACGCCGGCGCGGCCGACGACGCGCAGTTTCTTGCCCGCGGCCAACACGTCGGCCGTCACCTGCGTGCCGCTGCGCACGATCAGCGCGTCATACTCCGGGATGACTTCGAGCAACTGCTCCTTGCTCATACCGGTCTTCACGTCGACGTTCATGTCGTCATGCTGTTTCAGGCGCTCCAGGGCGGCCGCGCCGAGTTTGTCGGAGACGAGGATTTTGTACATGGTATCTCTTTAAGAGAAACCGATTACGCAGATTACGCAGATTTTAAGAACTCTTGAATCTGCGTAATCTGCGTAATCTGCGGTTTATATCTTCTTAGGCGAGGAACTCGTCCATCGCGGCGTAAAGCTCTTCCAGCTCGTGCATCTGCGTATCGCCCATGTGGGCGATGCGGAACGTCTTGCCCTTCAGGTCGCCGTAGCCGTTGGAGATGATCATCCCCTTGGTGCGCAGGAACTTGTTGAAGGCGGAGATGTCGATCTCGCGGTTGTTGCTGATACAGGTGACGGTCGGCGACTCGTAGCCGGGGGCGGCGAAGATGTCGAAGCCCTGGCCGCGCGCCCATTCCAGCGTCCGGTCGCGCATGGCCAGGTGGCGGGTGAAGCGGTTCTCCATGCCTTCGGCCATCATGTCGTCCAGTTGGCGGTCGAGGGCGAAGAGCAGCGACACGGCCGGGGTGGCCGGCGTCTGGTTCTTGGCCATCGACTTGGCCAGGCTGATGAAGTCAAAGTAGTAGCCGCGGGCGGGCACAGTCTTGGCCTTGGCCATCGCCCGGTCGGATACGGCGCAGAAGGAGATGCCCGGCGGCAGGGCGAACGCCTTCTGGCTCGACGCCAGCAACACGTCCAAATCCCAGGCATCCATCTCGATGCGCGCCCCGGCCAGGCCGCTGACCGAGTCGACGAGGATCATGATGTCGTTGCCGTTGGGCAGGGCGCGAATGGCCTGGGCGATCTCGCGGATGGGGCTGGTGACGCCGGTGCTCGTCTCGTTGTGGACGATGCTGACGGCGTCGAACTCGCCTGTGGCCAGCCGTTCGACGACCGGCTCGGGCAGAATGGGCTGGCCCCAGGGCACGTCCAGGACTTCGATGGCCTTGCCGTTCATCTCGGCCACGTCGCTGAAGCGCTCGGCGAACGCGCCGTTGACGCAGGTCAGGACCTTCTTATTGACGCAGTTGCGCGCCGCCGCTTCCCACAAGCCGGTTCCCGACGAAGCGGAGATGAGCACGGTCTGCTCGGTGAAGAAGACCTGGGACAGCTTGGGCTTGATCTGGCCGACGAGATCGATGCACTCCGGCATCCGGTGACCGACCATCCACTGCGTTTGGGCGTCAAGAATCTCCGGGCGGACTTCCGTCGGGCCGGGAATGAAGAGCTTGATGTGCTGTTGGCTCCGGGTCGAGGAAGGCTGCCCGGAAGCGGGATTGAAGGTGTTCATCGTTGAATGTCACAACTCCTGTATGGATCAGGTATAGGGCTTTCGTGCTGAGGGTTTGATAGTGCATCGGCCAGGAGCGCAAGAGGCGCAACGCGGCCGGGCCGCCGGCCAGGGGCAACAGCGGCGCGAGACTCTGACAGGTGATGTAGGCGGGGGCTTCGGCCTGCACGCGCGGCCGGGTCACCACGCCGCCATAGCCGACAAACAGGTTCACGGCCTCCCCGGCGCGCAGGTCGCTGTAGCCGTCGCCGACCAGCAGCGAACGGCCGCGTTGCTGCCCCAGCAGTTCGCGGACGATCTGCGCCTTGCCGTCGCTGACGGTCAGGGCGCTATCGGCGTGAGCCAGGTAGCGGCGGTCGTCGTTGGCCGTCTTCTCCCACCAGCGGCCGGACAGTTCGTTGTACGTCAGGCCGACGGCGCGGATGCGCTCACGGGGGATGCCCAGGTAGATGCCGAACTCCTCGACCGGCTCGGCCAGGCCGCCGCTGATGATGTAGACCTTGTGGCCCAACCCTTGCAGGGCGGTGACGACGCGCGCCGCGTCTTCGACGATGTGGCGCTTGTAGCTGCGGCGGATGTCGAGCACTTGCTGGTGGGTGGGCCGCACGGCGCGCAGTCGCTTCTCGTAGACGTCTTCCAACTCCACCTGGCCGTCCATCGCTGCCTGGGTCAGCACAGCGACGCGCTGCCCCTTGCCGGCCGACTCGGCCAGCACGTCGATGCCCTCCACGGCGGTCAGGGTGGAGTCGCAGTCGAAGAAGACGTGCTCGTAGTGGGGCCAGCGCATGATGATCTTGATCCGGCGCAACCCCTCGTCCAGGTCGATGCGCGCCCGCCAGCCGATGAGCGCCGCCGTTGTCGCCGCGTCGGCCGCCTGGCGCTCGACCTCCCCCGGCCGCGAGGGCAGCGCGCCGAACAGCGGCCGCCCGCCGCGGCCGACCAACTCGTAGAGCTGTTGCGCCACAACGCGCAACTCCGTGGCCACGCCCGTGCCCAACTCGACCGTCGTCCCCGGCGGCAGCTCGGCTCCCAGCAGAGCGATGATGCCGCCGGCTACGTCATCGATGAATATCCAGTCCTTCGCCTGCCGGCCGTCGGTCATGGGGAACTCCTGGCCGGCGCGGGCGGCATTGAGGGCGGCCGAGACGAACAGGTGCGGCGGCTGGCCGGGGCCATAGGCCTGAAAGATCATCGCCCCGTGGATGGGCCAGCCGGCGGCGCGGGCGTACATGGCGCAGAACTGCCAGGCGGCGGCCTTGCTGGCGGCGTAGACGTTGGTCGGCTGCTGCTCGCCCGGCGTGCGGGCGACGATCAGTTGCTGCGTCTGGGTCGTGGCCTCGAAGCAGGCCCGCAGCAGGTTGAGCGTGCCGGTGACGTTGTGGCTGACGGCGGTGTGGGGGTTGAGGAACGGCTCGCTGACGCCGGCGGCGGCCAGGTGGATGACGCGCTCCGGCCGGGCGTCGCGCACGGCGCGGGCCGTCAGTTGGTAGCTGCGCAGGTCGGCGTAGGCCACGTCGAATTGGGGGCGCAGCCGGTCGAGCGGCGCGGGCAGGGGCGCGCCGGCGTACTCCTCCAGCAGCAGCAGCGTCACTTCGGCCTGGTCGAGCAGACGCGGCACGAGGGCGCGGGCGACGAAGCCGGTGCCGCCGGTGACGAGAACGCGCGGCCGGCTCATGAGCGCAGGTAGGCGCGATACCAGCGCATGGCCTCTTCCAGCCCCGCTTCCAGGCTGTACTGCGGCCGCCAGCCGACGGCCGCCGCGGCCTTGTCGGGGCTGAGGTACTCATCCTGAATCTCGTGCTTGACTTCGTTCAGGATGAGCGGCTCCCACTCCGGGTGGCCGGAGAGGGCGACGATGGTGCGCACCACGTCGAGGGCCGAGACGGGGCAGCCGGAGCCGAGGTTGAACGGCTGCCCGCGCACGCCCGGCTCCGTCAGACGCTCGGCCAGCATCAGATAGCCGCGCACGGCGTCGGCCACGTAGAGGTAGTCGCGCCGGAAGGAGCCGTCGGAGCGGATGACCGGCCGCTCACCGTTCAGAATGCTACGGATGGTTCCCGGAATCAGCCGGTTCCAGTTGAGGTCGCCGCCGCCGTAGAGGTTGGAGCAGCGCGTGACGGCGATGGCCTGGCCGTAGGTGTGGGCGAACGACTGGGCGATCAGGTCGGCGCAACTCTTGGAGACTTCGTAAGGGTGGCGGCCCTGCAACGGAAACTCTTCGCGGTAAGGCAAGTTGGTTTGCTCGCCGTAGGCTTTCTCGCTGCTGGCGACGACGATACCGCGCACTGTCGTCGTCTGGCGGGCGGCCTCCAGCAGCAGCCACGTGCCGCGGATGTTAGTCTCGAAGGTCGCCACCGGCTCGCGATTGGCCACGCCGACGATGGTCTGCCCGGCCAGGTGGAATACGGTGTCGATGGCGCACTCGACCAGCGTCCGCCGCAGCAGGGCGTAGTCGAGCAGTTCGCCCGACACCTGCTCCACCTGGCCAATCAGCCCGCTGCGGACGAGTTGCGACTCCGGCTCCTGCTCGCGCACCAGGCCGACGACGGCCGCGCCGCGCTCCAGCAGCGCCGCCGTCAGCCACGATCCGAGGAAGCCGGTGCAGCCGGTGACGAAGACCCGTCGCCCGCGCCAGAAGTCTTGGCGTTCGTCCTGGCTCACACGGCGTCTCCTGACCGGCCCGCCTTAGCGGGCCTGCTTGGCCAGAGCGATCTCGGCCGCCCGCAGGGTGTTCTTCATCAGCATGGCGATGGTCATCGGCCCCACGCCACCGGGCACGGGCGTGATGGCCCCGGCCACTTCCTTGGCCGACTCGAAATCCACGTCGCCGACCAGCCGGTAGCCGCGCTTGGCGGTGGGGTCGGCCTTCTGGTTGATGCCCACGTCGATGACCGCCGCGCCGGGCTTGATCATGTCGCCGGTGATCATCTCCGTCTGGCCGATGGCGGCGATGACGATGTCGGCCTGGCGGATGCGGTCGGCCAGATTACGGGTGCGGCTGTGGCAGATGGTCACGGTGGCGTCGCGCTTTTGCAGCAGCATGGCCACGGGCAGGCCGACGATGTTGGAGCGGCCGACGACGACGGCATCGGCCCCGCGCAGGGGAATGCCGCTCTCTTCCAGCAGGACGATGCAGCCGTAGGGCGTGCAGGGGATGAACAGCGGGTCGCGGCCCTTCATAGCCAGGCGGCCGATGTTGACCGGGTGGAAGCCGTCGACGTCCTTCTCGATGCTGATGGTGTTCAGCACCGCCTCTTCGTCCAGGTGCTTGGGCAGCGGCAGTTGGACCAGGATGCCGTTGACGTTGGGGTTGGCGCTCAGGTCGGCCACGAGCTTCTCGACCTGCTGCTGGGTGGCGTCGGCCGGCAGTTCGTGGCCGATGGAGCGGATGCCCAACTCTTCGCAGGTCTTGCGCTTGCTGCGCACGTAGGTGGCCGAGGCCGGGTTTTCGCCCACCAGCACAGTGGCCAGGCCCGGCGTGTAGCCGTGGTCTTCCTTCATGCGGGCGACGGCCTGGCGCACTTCTTGGCGCACCTTTTCGGCGATGGCTTTGCCGTCGATGATCGCTGCGGTCATGGTGATTCAGTCCTTTTTAGGGTATAGGGGTGGGAAACAAAAAAGCCTCTACCTGATGTCAGAGGCTTGGCTAATGGACGTTCAATTGGCGGCGGGGACTCACCTACTTGGGGAGCAGGTTGGTGCCCATGAACTTGTCGAGCCAGATGGCGATGGCCAGGCCGATGGTCAGGGTCGTGAAGAACATGTAGACCGGGCCATACTCGGCCGGAGTCGTGCCGATGAACATCGTAATGAGCACAGTCAGGCCAAAAGCCACTCCGAAGGAGATAGCCGCCAGGAGAAGACGTTTAAGCAACATGCGCGCTTGCCTCCAATTGTGTAATCCGCCACAAACGTGGTTATTGTAGCAGATTGGGTTATGTCCGCAAGCGTAGACGCCAGGGCTCCTGGGGCCGAAGAGCGGGTTGCCAACCCGCGCACAAATACGGGTTGGCATCTACTCTACCGAGCCGAAGAGCGGGTTGCCAACCTGCGCTACAAGACAGACCTAACGTTAGAACGAATTAGATAATTGCCTAATCCCTTGTCGATTTTATGATATAATGCCACTACCCATATGCGGGGCGATTCCTTGCCGCGCTCCGCCAGACCTCACTCCGGCCGCCGTCGTCCCCCAACTCGCCCCGGCCGGCGCGACAGTCAACTCTAGATGACAAGGGGGTACACTACGTGACTGAAGAACAGGCGAGCACGGTCCGCGCCGCCGGTAACGCCACGTGGCGGCTGCTGGGCTACCTTCGCCCCTATCGCCGCCAGGTGACCATTGCCTATGTGGCGATGCTACTGGGCACGGGCTTGAATCTCATCGTGCCCCAGGTCATTGCCTGGGCTATCGACTATGGGCTTGACCAGGATCAGGCATCTTACCTATTTTTGGCCGGCGGCATCATCATGGGCATCGCCCTCGTGCGCGGCCTGTTGGGCTTCGGCCAGCGCTACTACGGTGAGTGGCTGACCCATCGCGTGGCCTACGACCTGCGCAACGACTTCTACAACGCCGTGCAGTATCAGCCCTTCGCCTTCCACGATCAGAGCCACACCGGCGACCTGATGAGCCGCGCCACCGGCGACATCGCCGAGTCGGAGCGCTTCGTCGGCATCGGCCTGATGGACCTGCTGGCGACGCTGCTGCTGCTGGTCGGCGTCGTGGCGGCCATGCTGCTCCAGTCGGTGCCGCTGGCGCTGCTGGCGCTCATCCCGCTGCCCATTCTACTCATCACCACCCTGCGCTTCGGCCTGACCATCGAGCCGATGTTCAAGAGCATCCAGGAGCAGATGGGCGTGCTGTCCACCGTCATGCAGGAGAGCCTGACCGGCATCCGCGTCGTCAAGGCCTTCGCCCGCGAGCCGCATGAGCTGGACAAGTTCGACCGCGAGAACAACGAGTGGTTCGCCCGCCGCGAGGGGGTCATCAAGAAGTGGGGCAACAACTGGCCCTTCATGACCTTCCTCATCACCATGAGCATCTTCCTGCTGCTGCTGTTCGGTGGGCCGGCGGCGCTCGACGGCCGCATCACCGTCGGCGCGCTGTTCGCCATGATCTCCTACGTCCTCATGCTCAATGCGCCGGTGCAACGGCTGGGCTTCCTGGTCAACCTGGCGGCCACGGCCGGGGCCAGCGCCCAGCGCATCCTGGAGATTGTTGACCTGCCGGGCGAAGTCGTCGACCGGCCGGACGCGCTGGCCCTACCCGCCGTCCGCGGCGACGTGGCCTTTGAGCACGTCGCCTTCGCCTACCGCGACCGGCTGAACATCCTGACCGACATCGACTTTCACGCCCGGCCGGGCGAGCGCATTGCCCTCATTGGGCCGACAGGATCGGGCAAGTCGACCATCACCAATCTTATCCCGCGTTTCTACGACGTCAGCGGCGGCCGTGTGCTGGTCGACGGCCACGACGTGCGCGACCTGCAACTCAAGAGCCTGCGCCGCCACATCGGCATCGTCATGCAGGAGCCGTTTCTGTTTAGCCAGACCGTGGCCGAGAACATCGCCTATGGCCGGCCGGAAGCCAGTCGCGAGGAGGTCGTGGCCGCGGCCCAGGCCGCCCACGCCCACGAGTTCATCCTCGAACTGAACGACGGCTACGAGACGCGCGTCGGCGAGCGCGGGGTGACGTTGAGCGGCGGCCAGAAGCAGCGCATCGCCATCGCCCGCGCCCTGCTGGCCGACCCGCGCATCCTCATCCTCGACGACTCGACCAGTAGCGTGGACACGGAGACGGAACATCTCATCCAGGGGGCGCTGGACGAACTGATGAAGGGGCGCACGACGTTTGTCATCGCCCAACGCCTGCTGACGCTGAAGCACGCCGACTCCATCCTGGTGCTCAGCGACGGCTGCATCGCCGAGCGTGGCGACCACGAGACGCTGCTGGCCGCCAACGGCCTCTACCGGCAGATCTACGACCTGCAACTGAAGGATCAGGAGGAGTTTGTCGCCCTGCAAGAGCGCATGGCCGTCGAGGCAGGGAGGGTCGCCTAATGAACCTGAAACCAGATTCCCGCAACGGGCACGGCCCGCAGGAGACGGCCGACGCCGAGCGCCAGGCCCGCGAGGCCCGCGAAGCGCGCATCAGCCGGCTGCTGCGCGACGACGACGAAATAATGGGCAAGGCCTACGACGGCCGGCTGGTGCGCCGCCTCGGCGGCTACATCGTGCCCTACAAGCCGCGTGTGATCGTCGCCATCATCCTGATGACGATTAGCACCTTGTTGGGCGTGGCCGGGCCGGCGGTCATCGGCTTCGCCATCGACAGCGGCATCCGCGCCGGCTCGGCCGATCAGTTGCGGTTTTGGACGATCATCTTCCTGGTCTCGTCCATCGGCGAGTGGCTGACCAACCGCACGCGCGTCCACATCATGGCCTACGTCGGCACGCGCATCGTGGCCGACGTGCGCAGCGACCTGTTTCGCCATCTGCACCGGCTGACGCTCAACTTCTACAGCAACTACAGCGTCGGCCGCCTGATGAGCCGTCTCATCGGCGACGTGGGCGTGCTGCTCGACTTCATGACCTGGTCGATCACCGGCCTGTTTCGCTCCGTCTTCAACCTGGTCGGCATCGTCGTGGCCATGCTGCTGCTCAACTGGCAGTTGGCGCTGGTGGCCTTTGCCGTCATGCCGCTGATGGTCGTGCTGACCAACTTCTGGCGGCAGCGCGTACGCCAGGCGTATCGGGCCACGCGCCAACGGCTGTCGCTCATCAACGGCAACCTGAACGAGTCCATCTCCGGCATCCGCGTCACCAAGAGCTTCACCCGCGAGGAGCGCAACTTCCACACTTCGACGACCTCAACCGCTCCTTTTTCGACGCCAACGTCGAGGCGACGCGGCTGGCGGCGCTGTTCTTCCCCGGCGTGGACTTCATCGGCTCGCTGGCCACGGCGCTGGTCATCGGCGTCGGCGGCTGGCTGGTGCTGGGCGACGCGCTGACGGCCGGCACGCTGGTGGCCATCGTCCTCTACGTTGAGCGCTTCTTCGACCCCATCCGCGAGTTGGCCCAGCGCTACAACACCTTTCAATCGACAATGGCCGCCTCCGAGCGCCTCTTCGAGTTGCTCGACCTGGAGCCTGACCTGGTGGACGCGCCCGACGCCCAACCCCTGCCGCCGGCGCGCGGCGAGGTAGAGTTTGACCACGTCTCCTTCGCCTATCGCGAGGGGGAAAAGCACGTGCTGCACGACATGGTCTTGCACGCCAAGCCGGGCGACCGCATTGCCCTGGTGGGCGAGACGGGCGCGGGCAAGAGCACCATCATCCGCCTGCTGGCCCGCTTCTATGACGTGACCGGCGGCGCGCTGCGCATCGACGGCCACGACGTGCGCGACGTGACCAGCGACAGTCTGCGGCAGCAGTTGGGCATCGTCTTGCAGGACACCTTCCTGTTCACCGGCACGGTGGCCGACAACATCCGCTACGGCCGCCTGGACGCGAGCGACGCCGAAGTGGTCGCCGCCGCCCGCGCCGTGGGGGCCGACGAGTTCATCCGCCGCCTGCCCGACGGCTACGACGCCGAAGTGGGCGAGAACGGCAGCAACCTGAGCGTCGGCCAGCGGCAGTTGGTGTCGTTCGCCCGCGCCCTGCTGGCCGACCCGCGCATTCTCATCCTCGACGAGGCCACGAGCAGTGTGGACACGGCCACCGAGCGCATCATCCAACGGGCGCTGGACACGCTGATGGAGGGGCGGACGAGCTTCGTCATCGCCCACCGCCTCAGCACCATCGTCGGGGCGGATCAGATCATCGTCCTCGACCACGGCCGCATCGTGGAGCAGGGGACGCACGAGGAACTACTCGCCCGCCGGGGGCGCTACTATAACCTGTACACGATGCAGTGGGCGCAGCAGAAGCAGCCGGCCTGCCCATGTAGCACAGGATTCTTATCCTGTGTCTTCTGTCTGGCATGGATAGAAGACACAGGATAAGAACCCTGTGCCACAGCTACAATCAGAGTTGAGCGGCGAGACGCTCAATGGCCGCCACCGGCTGCGTACCAACCTCGAAGGCGATCAGCCGCCTATGGGCGGCGCGCAGGGCGCGGGCGTCACCCAAGGCTTGCGCTTTCTTCAGGACGTTGAAGCTCATGGCCGACGCCGGCGCGCCGGCCTCGTCGGGGATGGCCACGTCCTCGGTCGCGTCCGACACCAGTTGGACGAACAGCCCATTGCCGCCGTCCCCTTTGTGTAACTGCCCGGTCGAGTGCAGGAAGCGCGGCCCATAGCCGGCGGTCGTGGCCAGTCCGGTGCGCAGATGGATGGCCTGGCGCAGCGCGGCCAGCGCGGCGTCGGCCGCCGGCGTGGCCTGGATATAGGCCTGGATGGCCACGTAGTCGCCCGGTTTGGCCGCCTCCAGGAACTTGCCCAGCGCGCCCGGCTCCAGCGCGGCGAAATCGCCGGCCGGCAGGCGGCCCGCTTTGGCGTAGTCGGCCACGACCTCGCGCGCCTTGATCTTGGCCGCCTCGACGTTGGGCTGGTCGAACGGGTTGATGTTCAGGAAGTGGCTGGCCACGGCTGTGGCCATCTCCCACAGGAAGAACTGCCCGCCGATGTCGTAGCGGTCGGCCAGGCGCAGCGTCACCACCGGGTGGCCGGCGGCGGCCAGCGCAGCCACAAAGGCGTCGTTCGACGCATCCCCCTCCAGCCGCAGGTGGACGAACAGCCGGTCGGGGCCGTAGGACTCGACCGGGGCCGGCGGCTCGCCGACGACGGGCAGGATGCCCTTGCCCTCCTTGCCGGTGCTCTCGGCGATGAGTTGCTCCACCCAGTCGCCGAAGCTGGCCAGCGCGGGTGAGGTGACGAAGGTCACTTTGTCGCGCCCGACCAGGGCCAGGCGGCCGAGGATAGCCCCCAACAGCGCGGCGTGGTTGTCGGCGATGGCGTCGCAGTGGCCCGGCGTGGCGTTCGACGCGGCCACGGCGGCCCGCTCCAGCAGCTTGGGCACGTCGACGCCGACCAGCGCCGCCGGAACGAGGCCGAAGTAGGACAGGGCCGAGTAGCGCCCGCCGATGTTGGGATCGTTCAGGAAGAGGTCGCGGAAGCCGTAGCGCGCGGCCATGTCGGCGATCTTGCTGCCGGGGTCGGTGATGCCGACGAAGTGGCCGCCCACTCGCTCCGGCCCGACCAGCTCCAGCAGCCGGTTGTAGAACTGCTTGAAGCCCGACAGCGTCTCGACCGTGCCGCCCGACTTGGTGGCGACGATGACCAGCGTGTGGGCCAGGTCAACGGCCGCCTCGGCGGCGCGCACGGCGTCGGCGTCGGTCGTGTCGAGCACGACGAGATCGAGCGACGGGCCGGCCCCGGATCGGGCCAGCGTCTTCTGGAACAACTCCGGGGCCAGACTGGAGCCGCCCATGCCCAGCAGCAGGGCGTGGCGGAAGCCGGCGGCGGCGACGCCCTCGACGAAGGCCGCCAGCCGTGGCGTCTTATCGGCCATGTTGTCGGCGATGTGGAGCCAGCCGAGGCGGTTGGTGATCTCCGCCGGCTGGGGCTGCCACACGGTGTGGTCGGCGGCCCAGATGCGGCCGATGACGTTGTGGCGGCACAACTGGTGCAGCCCCTCGTCCACCGTTGCCTGAGCCGCGCCCAGGTGGGTGGTCAGCGTCGGCCCACCCACGTCCAGCGTGTCGCGCTTGTGGACGACGGCCTGCACCAGCGATTGGAAGCGCTGGTCCGAGGCGGCCAGATGCTCGGCCTGCAACTCAGCGGCGACGGCGTCCAGATCGATGCCCAGCGCGGCCAGCGTCGCCAGGTGCGTCTCGGCCTCGTCTAGCCCGGCGGCCAGCGTGGGCGCGACGACGCCGTCGCGCAGGAAGGCGCTCAGCGTGGCCGGCGAGAAGGTCATCACCGTGCCCTCACCGATGAGTTGCTCGACGTAGTAGAGGGCGGGGTGGGCGAAGTCGCGCGGCGTGGTGCGCGTCCACTTGGGGCGCAGCGGCTGGCCGCGCCGCGCCGCCAGCTTGTCCCACGCCGGGCCGCTGAACAGTTGCCGGTAGCGGGCGTAGAGCCGCCGGGCCACGGCCACGGCCGCCCGGCCGCGCAGGTCGGGCCGCTCCAGCGCCTCCAGACGGGCGTCCACGGCGGCGTCGAGCGGGGCCAGCGAGAAGGAGGCCACCGCCGTCGGCGCGGTGCGCCAGACGCTGTGGCTGGTGATGTACTGCTCCAGCCCGGCCAGATAGGCGGCGGCGGCCTTCTCATAGTCAGCGACGGAGAAGAGGTGGGTCACGTTGACCGAGACGCCATCGGCCACCAACTCGCGCACGGCCTCGATACCGACGGCCGTGGCCGGTATCTCGACCATGACATTGTAGCGGTCGACCTGGTGCGACAGGTGGCGCACCTCGGCCACCGTGGCCGGCGCGCCGTGGAGCAGGGCCGGCTCTAACTCGAAGCTGACGAAGCCGTCCAGGCGGTGGCTCTGCTCGAAGAGCGGGTGCAGCACGTCGGCGGCGCGCTGGATGTCGTCAACCAGCAACGCCTCGTGGATGCGCCGCGCCGGTTTGCCCGCGGCCATCGCCCGGCGGAGGCCTGTGTCGTAGTCGCTGCTGCCGCGGATGGCCCGCTCGTACACCTGGGCGTTGGCCGTGACGCCCTGGACGCCCTGCTTCAGCCGCTCGGCCAGTTCGCCGGAGCGGATGAAGCTGTTGCGCAGGTAGTTGAGCCAGGTCGATTGGCCCAGTGCGTGAAGTTGGTTCAGCGTCGCCATGTGGTCTCCTTATTCAAGGACGTGGATGTTCTTTTGGTGGCACATCTCCTTGAGGATCTGCGGCCAGACGGTGACACTCACCTCGCCCAGATGGGCCTTTTGCAACAGCAGCATGAGCGTGCGCGATTGGCCGATGCCGCCGCCGATGCTCAAGGGGATTTCGCCGTTAAGGATAGCGCGATGGTAGGGCATCTCCAAGAAATGGAGCTGGTTGGTCAGCGTCAACTGGCGGCGCAGCGACTCGGCGTTGACGCGCACGCCCATCGACGACAGTTCGTGGCGGCGGTGGGTGATCGGGTTCCAGACGAGGATGTCGCCGTTCAGGCCGTGCATGGGCCGGCCGTCGGCCGAGACCGTCTCCGTCACCCAGTCGTCGTAATCGGCGGCGCGCATTTCGTGCGGGTAGCCGTCTTGCAGCGTCCAGCCGATGCCGTAGATGAACACGGCCGGGTACTCCTGCAGGATGGCCGTCTCGCGCTGCTTGCGCGGCAGGTCGGGGTAGCGGTCGAGGATGTCCTCGGCGTGCAGGAAGACCAGTTCCTCGGGCAAGTCGGGGTAATTGCCGCGCAGTTGCGGGAACTGCTCGTGCAGTTGGACTTCCGCGCCCTTGAGCACGCGCCAGAGGCGCTGGACAACGTCGGTCAGGAAGGCCAGGTTGCGCTCCTTGTCGGTGATGGCTAGTTCCCAGTCCCACTGATCGACGTAGGCGCTGTGGTCGTGGTCGAGGAAGTAGTCCTTCCGCACGGCGCGCATGTCGGTCACCAGCCCCTCGCCGGGGGCCATGCCAAACTGCCGCAGGGCCATGCGCTTCCACTTGGTCGCCGCCTGCACCACTTCGGCGTCGAGCGGGTGCTGGTTGTAGTCGTTGTTAATGTGGAAGCGGATGGGCGTGCGCGAGCCGTCGCGGTCGAGATAGTCATTGACGCCGCTAGTCACGTCAACGATGAGCGGCACTGTGACCATCATGAGATTCAGTTCGCGGCTAAGCCCCTCCTCGATATACTGCTTGGCGGCGAAGATGGCGCGCTGCGTCTCCTTGGGCGACAGTACGGAACGATAGTTCGCGGGCAACACCTTTTCGATGTCGACGTAATTGCCGATGCCCGGCCCGGCCAAATCTGCGGTTTTGTCAGTCATGGGAAAAGCTCCTTGTTAGAGGTGCGTGGGAATGAAGCCGATCAGCTCCACACTAGAGGGTAGCTCACCGGGTGGGCCGCTGTCACCTACAGAAAGTCACCTCTTTTGGTTGTCAAATGTCATGTCGCGCTGTCACAAAACGGCGCGCGGCGGTGTTTAGAAGGATGAATGAAGAACAGGCACAGGGGCGGCCAATGGTCGGGCTGAGCGATACAGCCCTGTTGGCCGACACGGCACGAGGCGACGCAGCCTCGTTCGAGACGTTGTTCCACCGCCACTATGACCGGGTCTATGGCATTCTGTTCCGGCTGGTGGGCGAGCGGGGCGAGGCCGAAGATTTGGCTCAGGAGGTTTTCCTGCGCCTGCACGATCACGCCCGCCGCCGTCGTGGGCTGGACGACAACGTCGGCGCGTGGCTCTATCGCGTGGCCACCAACCTGGGCTACAACGCCCTGCGCGACCGCCGCCGCCGCCGGCAGCGTGACGTGGCCCTGGTTCCCACGGAGTCTGATGACGCCGAGGCGCGCCTGGCCCGGCGCGAGGAGCGGCGGGCGGTGCGGGCGGCGCTGGCGAAGCTGAGCCAGCGGCAGGCGCAACTGCTGGTGCTGCGCCAGATGGAGTTCAGTTATGCCGAGTGCGCTGCCATTGTCGGTGTCGCGCCGGCCTCAGTCGGGGCGCTGCTGGCCCGGGCGGCGCGGGCCTTTCGTGAGGCGTATGAGAAGCAGACGGCTGCCGGCCAGCCGCGGGAGTGGCAATGAACGAACAGGAGCATGACATCCGCGAAGCGTTGGAGCGCGTGGCCGCTCTGGCCCCCGACGCCGACGAGGCCGCCGCGCCGCAACGCGCATTGGCCCAATTCAAACAGCAGACGGCTTACCGGCGACTGGCCGGCGGCCGACCGAATTCAAGGAGTAACACAATTATGTCAACACGTCGCATCGTATCCGTTGGTTTGACCTTCGTCGTCGCCATTGCCGTCCTGATGGCTTTCCCGTCAGTGCGCGCCGCGGCCGGCGAGTTCCTGGGCCTCTTCCGCGTCCAGACGTTCGCCCCCATCTCCGTCTCGACGCAGCAGTTGGCCATGCTGGAGCAGTTGTCCGAGCAGGGCCTGGAGCCGGGTGAGTTCGTCGTCACCCAGGAGCCGGGCGAGCCGGTGACGGTCGACTCTCCTGAAGACGCGGCCATCGTGGCCGGTTTCACCCCCCGCACGCTGCCCAACCGCGGCGAACTGATCCGCACCTACGTCATGACCGGTGGCGCGGGCCACCTCATCGTCGATCTGGCCGGGGCGCGGGCCATTGTCGAGGCCGCCGGGGCCGACCCGCTGCTGCTGCCCGACAGCCTCGATGGGGCGCGGGTAGACGTGACCGTGCGTGATAGCATCGGCCAGCTCTATGACAACGGCGTCATCCTGGTGCAGACGCCCAGCCCGGACGTGAACTACCCGGCCGACGTCGACCCGGCCCTGCTGGGTGAGGCGTTGCTGCAAGTGCTGGGCACGGAGCCGGGCGAGGCGCACCGCATCGCTCAGAGCATCGACTGGACGAGCACGTTGCTGCTGCCCGTTCCGCAAAGCATGGGCACTTACCGCGAGGTGAACGTCAACGGCGTCAGCGGCGTGGTGCTGGAGCCGTTCGATACCGCAGAAGAGGCGGCTCTCGTCTGGCAGCAGGACGGCATGGTCTACATGATGCGCGCCGGCCGGCTGAGCGTCGATGAGTTGGTGGCGCAGGCCAACACAGTGCGGTAAGTTAGCGAAAGATTCAGAGGATCGATCCGCAGATTGGGCAGATTGGGCAGATTTTCCAGAACCGGTCATTTCTTCTCTGGAAATCTGCCCAATCTGCCTAATCTGCGGATAACTCATACTGCTATGTCTGACCTCGTTATTGATACCCACAGCCTGCGCAAAGAGTTCGGCCCGAAAGTGGCCGTGGCTGATCTGACGCTGGACGTCCGCGCGGGTGAGGTGTTCGGCTTTCTCGGCCCCAACGGCGCGGGCAAGACCACCTCGATCAAGATGCTGCTCAGCCTGACCAAACCCACGGCCGGCCGGGCGACGCTGCTCGGCCGGCCGCTGGGCGACCTGGCGGCGCGGGCCAAGATCGGCTACTTGCCGGAGCACTTCCGCTTTCACGAGTGGCTGCGCGCCGATGAGTTCCTCAACCTCCACGGCGAACTGTACGGCATGGATCGGGCGGCGCGCGGCGCGGCCGTGCCCCGCCTGCTCAAGCTGGTCGGCCTGGAGGATCGCGCGGCGACGAAGTTGGGCGCGTTTTCCAAGGGTATGCTCCAGCGCATCGGCCTGGCCCAGGCGCTGCTGAACGACCCGGCCCTCGTCTTCCTCGATGAGCCGACGTCCGGCCTCGACCCCATCGGCCGCCGCGTTGTCCGCGACATCATTACCGACCTGCGCCAGCGCGGCATGGCCGTCTTCCTCAACTCCCACTTCCTGAGCGAAGTGGAGAAGACGTGCGACCGCGTGGCCTTCATCCGCGGCGGGCGCGTGCTGCAAACGTCGTCGCTCAAGGAGTTCGAGGAGGAGGCGATGCAAGTGGTGGTGCGCGTCGGCCAGCCGACGCCGGAGCTGCTGACGGGGCTGGCCCAGTTCGGCCGCAACGTGGCCCTGGAGCCGGGCGACGGCCGCGTTCGCCTGACAATGAGCGATGAGGCTCAGCTACCCGCGCTGGCCCACTGGGTCGTCCAGAACGGCCACAACCTCTATGAACTGACGCCGACCCACCTGTCGCTGGAAGATCGCTTCTTGCAGGTCGTCGGCGAGGAGTCGGACGAGTAAGTTATGGCTGCTATCCTCATCATTGCCCGCCTGACCATACGCGAAGCGCAGCGGCGTCGCCTGTTGTGGGTGGCGCTGTTCATGGGCCTCGCCTTTTTGCTCGTCTTCGGCATCGCCTTCCACTACATCCGGCTCGACATCGAGCGCCAGGTGACCGCTGGGGACGACATCACGTTTGTCTCGCTGCTGCTTCTGACGGCCGGCCTGTATGCGGTCAATCTGCTGACCAACGTCGTCGCCGTGCTGGTGTCGGTGACGACCCTCTCCGGCGAGATCGAGTCGCACACCATTGACGCTATCGTCACCAAGCCCATCCCGCGCTGGCAGGTGGTCATGGGCAAGTGGCTGGGCTTTGCCGGGCTGGTGCTGGCCTACCTGGCCCTGCTCGTCGGCGGGTTGATGCTCATCGTCTACCTGCGCTCCGGCTTCCTAATGGACAACATCGGCCGCGGCGTGGCCATGATGGCCCTGGCGGCGCTACTGGTCCTGACGGTGAGCATTGCCGGCGGCACGCGCCTGTCGACCATCGCCAACGGCGTGATGACCTTCATGCTGTTCGGCCTGGCCTTCATGGGCGGTCTGGTGGAGCAGGTGGGCGCGCTGATCCGCAACACGGCGGCGGTCAACGTCGGCATCGTCAGCAGCCTGATCATGCCCGCCGACTCCCTGTGGAAGAAGGCCACGGTCTACTTTCAGCCCAGCGACGTGAGCAACCCGTTCGAGTTGGGGCCGTTCGCGGCCATCACCGAGCCTAGTTCGCTGATGGTCGCCTACGCCGTGGTCTATCTACTCGTCCTGCTGGCCCTGGCTTTGCGGAGTTTCTCGCGGCGCGACTTGTGAAATCCGCGTAGAAAGTTACACCGTTTTGGGGCCGATGCGCTTACAATAGGGGCAGTTGTAAGCGCAAGTAGAACAAAGGCCGACCATGCCCGCCAAACCCCATATCATTCGTATCGTCGCCGCCGAGGCGCGCCGCCAGTATTACGCCCTGCGCCGCCCCCGCGCCGACCTTCCCCGACCGCGCATTTGGGAGGGGGAGATCGGCGTCGAGTTCGACGATGGCCGCTTCATCCCCTACGCCGACCTGGGCTACCACGACGACGTTGGCTTCTTCCGGCTGTCGGAAGAGAGCGATGTGGTCAATCAGGCCGCGCCCTTTGCCGCTTCCGGCCGGCTCATCGACTGCGGCCAGGTGGTCGTCACCACCGGCGTCTCGCTACGCCTGACGGGCGAGGAGATCGGCCAACTGCTGGCCCGCCATGCCGGCGGCGACTTCGGCGCCTATGGCGAGTTCTACGATCTCGACGTCAGCGACGAGATGTTGCGCGAAGAAGCCGCGCCTCCACAGCCGCCGGGCCTGGTCAACAAGGTCAACACCCTGACCGGCCTGAACCCCATCGTCTCGGCCTACAGCGTGCGCGACCACGCCGTGTGGGTCATCACCGAGGCGGGCGAGAAGCAGACGACAGTGCTGATCTACGCCGGATCGGCCGCCGACTGAGCGGCCAGCAGGGCCAGATAGCGGATGCTGGTCTCGATCCCCTTATGGAAGTTGGGCAGATAGAAGCGCTCGTTGGGCGAGTGGATGCGGTCGCCGGGCAGACCGAAGCCCATCAGCACCGTCGGCAGGCCGAGTTGATCCCCAAAGTCGGTCACAACGGGAATGGAGCCACCCTCGCGCATGAAGACCGGCGGGCGGCCGAACGTCGTCTCGTAGGCGGCGGCGGCGGCGCGCATGGGCGGGGTGTCGCGGTCGATGAGCGCCGCGCGCGACCCGCCGCCGACGCGCACCGTGGCGCGGACGCTGGGCGGCAGGGTGTCGCGCACGAACTGCTCGAACAGGGCGGCGATCTCGGCCGGTTCCTGGTCGGGCACGAGGCGCATGGAGATCTTGGCGTGGGCCGCCGACGGCAGGATGGTCTTGCTGCCCTCGCCGATGTAGCCGCCCCACATGCCGGTTACGTCCAGCGTCGGCCGCGCGCCGATGCGCTCCACCAGCGTATACTCCGGCTCGCCCCACAGCGCCGGCGCGCCCGTCTGGGCCAGCCACTCCGTCTCGCTGATCGGGAATTGGGCCAGCAGTTCGCGCTCCTCCAGTGATAACGGCCGAACCCGGTCGTAGAAGCCGGGGATCATCACGTGGCCGAACTCGTTCTTTAGCTTGGCCAGCAGATGCCCCAGGGCATTGAGCGGGTTGTTGATGCTGCCGCCGTAGGTGCCGGAGTGCAGATCGCGCGACGGGCCGGTGATGTCCAGCAGCACGTGGCAGTTGCCGCGCAGGCTGTAGACCAACGCCGGGCGGTCGGGGCCGAGGATGGCCGAGTCGGAGACGAGCGCCGAGTCGGCGGCCAACAGGTCGCGGTTGTGGGGGATGAAGGCGCGCAGATTGGCGCTGCCGATCTCCTCTTCGCCCTCGATGAGGAACTTCACGTTCAACGGTAGGCGGCCGGCGGCGCGCAGGTAAGCTTCGGCGGCCTTGACGTGGATGTAGACCTGCCCTTTGTCGTCGGCCGCGCCGCGGGCGTAGACGTAGTCGTCGCGCACCTGCGGCTCGAAGGGGGGCGTGTCCCATAGCTCCAGCGGGTCGGCCGGCTGCACGTCGTAGTGGCCGTAGATGAGCACCGTCGGCGCGTCCGGCCCGGCGTGGAGCCAGTCGGCGTAGACCAGCGGGTGGCGCGCGGTGGGGATGACGCGGACGTTCTCCAGCCCGGCCGCGGTCAGCCGTTCGGCCAGCCAGTCGGCGGTGGCCGCCGTTGGCGCGGCGTAGGCCGGGTCGGTGCTGATGCTGGGCAAACGGAGGAAGTCAAAGAGTTCGGCCTGGTGGCTGTCGTGTTGCCGGGCGGCGTGCTGCAATGCGGCGTTGATCATAATCGTTCCTTATCGGGGAGGGATGTGTTATCATCGGGATGATACTCGCTCAATGGACTTTTGTCCCACGCTGACCGACGCGCCGGCATTAGGAATGACGACCGCCACCACCCCCAGCCCCACCGCCCCACCGCCCGCGCCTGACCGGGTTGAACTGAGCGCCCTGTCGTTGCTGGAGAGCCTGCTGTTCGTCGCCAGCGGGCCGGTGTCGGCCGCCCGTCTGGCCGCGGCGTTGGAGACGACGCCGGCAGCGGTCGAGGAGCTGTTGCGCGCCCTGGAAGCCGACTACGCCGGGCGCGGCCTGCGGCTACAACGTAGCGGCGGCCTGGTGCAACTGACCACGGCGGCCGAGGCCGGGGCGACCATCGAGCGCTTCCTGGGGCTGGAGGTGACGACCCGGCTCAGCCAGGCGGCGCTGGAGGTGCTGGCCATCGTCGCCTACTTGCAGCCGGCGACCCGGCCGCAGATCGACCAGTTGCGCGGCGTCAACTCCGACGGCGCGCTGCGTTCGCTGCTGAGCAAGGGGCTGGTGGAGGAAGTCGGCCGCCTGGAGAAGCCCGGCCGGCCCATTCTCTACGGCACGACGCCGGAGTTTTTGCAGGCGTTTGGGCTGAACAGTGTGGCGGAGATGCCGGGAGTGGAGGAAGAGGAGTAGGTCAGTAGATCAGTAGGTCAGTATTCAGTTTACTGACCTACTGACCTACTGACCTACTGACTAAAGAACATGGAAGAACGGCTACAAAAGCTAATGGCGCGGGCGAATGTGGGGTCGCGGCGCGCTTCGGAAGAGATCATCGCCGCCGGGCGGGTGACGGTCAACGGCCGCGTGGCCAAAGTGGGCGACAAGGCCGACCCGGCCACCGACCGCGTGCTGGTGGACGGCCGCCCGCTGTTCGAGCCGCAGCGCGCGGCCGACGAGCCGCTGCTCTACATCGCCCTCCACAAGCCGCGCGGCGTCATCTCCTCGCTGGAAGACGAACTGGAGGAGGGACGCACCACCGTGCGCGACCTCATCCCCATCGCCGCCGAGACCCACATCTACCCCGTCGGCCGCCTCGACAAGCCCAGCGAGGGGCTGGTGCTGATGACCAACGACGGCGCGCTGGCCCACCGCCTGACCCACCCGCGCTACGGCCACGAGAAGGTCTACGACGTGACCGTCGAGGGGCGCATGGCCGACCGCGCCCTGGAGCAGTGGCGGCGCGGCGTCATGCTCGACGACCGCATCACTGCTCCGGCCCCCATCGAAGTGATCGACCGCAGCGCCGAACAGACGCGACTGCGCATCATCCTGCGCGAAGGGCGCAAGCGGCAGATTCGCCGCGTGGCCGCCGCCCTCGGCCATCCGGTGCGCCGCCTCATCCGCGAGCGCATCGGCCCGCTCAGCCTGGGCGAGCTACAGCCGGGCGAGTGGCGTCACCTGACCGAAGCCGAAGTGCGCGCCTTGCGCCATAGCGCCGCCACCGAGCGGGACGCCGAGCCGTCCCGCCGCCCGAACCGGAAGGAGCCTCGTGCCTCGCGAACCTCGGCCTGACGTGATCGCCATTGACGGCCCGGCCGCGTCCGGCAAGTCGACGCTGGGCTTTCATTTGGCCCAGCTATTGGGCTATCTCTACCTCGATACCGGCTGCATGTATCGCGCCCTGACGCTGGCCGCCATTCGCCAGGGCGTGGCCCTCGACGACGGGGCGGCGCTGACGGCGCTGGCCGACCGCGTCGATCTCGACGTGCTGCCGCTGGGCGATGAGAGCGACGGCCGGCAGTACACCGTGCTGCTCGACGGCCAGGACATCACCTGGGAGTTGCGCCTGCCGGAAGTGGATGCCGCCGTGTCACAGGTGTCGGCCGTGGCCGGCGTGCGGGCGCGGATGGTGGAGCGGCAGCGCGCGGTGGGGCGGCGCGGGCGGGTGGTCATGGTCGGCCGCGACATCGGCACCGTGGTCATGCCCGACGCGCCGCTGAAGCTCTACGTCATCGCCACGGCCGAAGAGCGCGCCCGCCGCCGCCTGCGCGACCGCCTCGCGCGTGGTCATGACGACAACGATTACGCTGCCATTCTGGCCGACGTTATCCGCCGCGACCACATCGACAGCACCCGCGAGCACTCCCCCCTGCGCCCCGCGGCCGACAGCATCATCATCGACACCACCGACCGCCGCGTCGATGAACTATTGGACGAAGTCCTGAGCCTGCTAAACGAGGTCGCCGCCTGATCTGTAGGGCGGGTCGACCCGCCCACAACCGACCTACTGAACACCTGACCTACTGAGTCCCAACCCCCATGCCCCTCTTCCAAGAAATCGACCCCACCACCTTCGCCGGCGGCCAAATCGTCGCCATCGCCCCCGGCAGCGTGGCCGCGGCCATCGGCCTGCGGCCGGGCGACGAACTGCTGGCCATCAACGATGAGGCGGTTGAAGACGTCATCGACGTGCAGTTCCACAGCGCCGACGAGGAGCTGGAGCTGCTGGTGCGGCGCGACGGCGAGTATCTGCTGTTCGAGGCCGAGCGCGACTACGACCAGGCGCTCGGCCTGGAGTTCGCCCACCCGACCTTCGACGTGGACATCCGCCGCTGCAACAACCTGTGCCCCTTCTGCTTCGTCTTGCAGATGGCCCCCAAGTTCCGCCGCACGCTCTACATCAAGGACGACGACTACCGCTACTCCTTCCTCTTCGGCCACTTCGTCACCCTGACCAACCTGAGCGACCACGACTGGCGGCGCATCGAGACGATGCGCCTGTCGCCGCTCTACGTCTCCGTCCACGTCAGCGACACCGAACTGCGCCGCCAATTCCTGCGCAACGCCACCGCGCCGGACGTGATGGAGCAACTGCGCTGGCTGGCGGCGCGCCACATCGAGGTGCACACCCAACTGGTCATCGTGCCCGGTTTCAACGACGGCGAATGGCTGGCCCGCTCCATCCGCGAACTGGCCGAGTTGTGGCCGGAAGACGGCGGCGGCGGCGTGCTGTCGGTCAGCGTCGTGCCCGTCGGCCTGACGCGCCACCACAAGTACGGCATGCGGCCCCACACCCCGGCCGAGGCCGCGGCCACGCTCGATTTCGTTGAGGCGCTGCAACCGCTGTACCAGGAGCGTTTCGGCCTGCGCTTCGTCTACCCGACCGACGAGTGGTATCTGGTGACCGGGCGCGACGTGCCGCCGCTGGAAGCCTACGACGGCCAGGAGTTGCACGAGAACGGGCTGGGCATGGTGCGCGCCTTCCTCGATGACTGGGCCGAGGTGCGCGAGGAGATCGCCACGACGGCCGACCGGCCGGAGCCGCGCGCGCTTACACTGGCTACGGCCACCCTCTTCGCGCCGACATTGCGCCGCCTGGCGGCCGAGTTCGCCGCGCTAACCGGCTGCCAGGTGACCGTCCTGCCCATGCTCAATCGCCGCCTGGGCGAGTCGATCACCGTCTCCGGCCTGCTCATGGCCGGCGACGTGCTGGAGCAGCTAGAGGCCGCGGGCGTGGGCGACATTGTCGTCCTGCCGCGGGTCATGTTCGACCACCCCGACACCATCAGCCTCGATGACCTGTCGCCGCAGGACGTGGCCAACCGCCTCGGCCGCCCCGTCGCCCTGGCCGACTCGCTGGGCGACGTGTGGGACGCGCTGCGCGGCGAGTCGCGGGTCATGTACCAGCCGGGCGTGGCCCCCGGCGGCAGCCTCGACCTGCGCGTCCTGGGCGACGACGCGGGCGAATCGGCCGCCCACCCCATGTAACGCGATTCCTGGGCATCAAAACACGGGGAAAAGGGGGGGGGGGGGGACCGGGGGGGCGGGGCCCCCCCGGGGGGGCGGGGGGGGGGGCGGCCCCCCCCCCCCCCCCCCCCGGGGGGGGGGGGGGGGGGGGGGGCCCCCCCCCCCTCCCCCCTCCCCCCCCCCCCCCCCCCGGGGGGGGGGGGGGGGGGGGGGGGCCCCCGGCCCCCCGGGGCCGGGGGGCGGGGGCGCCGCCCGCGCCCCCCGCCCCCCCCCCCCCCCCCCTCATCCCCTCCCCGCCGTCCATCAGAATCGCATTACGGAGCGACGCCCACCGGCAGGAAGACGTGATAGCCTTCACTCCCTGTGACGGTGATCCGCACTGTCGCCACGTTCGATAGCTGCCCGTTGCTGGCCCGATAGGTGAAGCTGTCGGCCCCCTGATAGCCGCTTTGCGGCGTGTAGGTGAAGGAGCCGTTGGCGTTCAACGTCAGCGCGCCGTGGGCCGGGCCGGCGGCCAGGACGGCGGTCATACCCCCCGCCAGCGGGTTCACGTCGTTGCCCAGCACGCCCGGCGCGGCGACGGTCAGCGGTTGGCCGGCCGAGGCACTGTAGCTGTCATCGACGGCCACCGGCGGCCCGTCCGGGTCGACGATGGCGATGACCACCGTGGCCACGTTGGAGGCCAGGCCGTTGTCGGCCCGGTAGCGGAAGCTGTCCTGCGTGGCCATGTCCGTCGCCGGGGTGTAGGTGAAGCCCCCGTGGGCGGCCAGGCTCAGCGCGCCATGTACCGGCGGCTCGACCAGCACGGCCGTCAGCGGCCCGCCGCCGGGGTTGGTGTCGTTGCCCAGTACGCCTGGCGCGGCGATGGTCAGCGTCGCGCCCAACTCTACGGTATAGCTGTCAGCCACAGCCGTCGGCGGCAGCGGCGTCACCGTGAGCGTCACCGTGGCCACGTTGGAGTTCTGGCCGTTGGTCGCCCGATAGGTGAAGGCGTCGCTGCCCAGGAAGTTGGCCGCGGGGGTGTAGGTGAAGGAGCCGTTGGCGCGCAAGGTCAGCGCGCCGTGGTCGGGGCCGGCGACGAGAACGGCCGACAGCGGCGCGGCCGACGGGCTATCGTCATTGCCCAGCACGCCCGGCGCGGCCACCGACAGGGGCGTGTTGACCGGTGTGCTGAAGGCGTCGGCCCGGGCCAGCGGCGCGCCGGCAAAGCGGTAGTCGTCGGCGTGCAGCGCCCCCGGCGCGACACCAACCAGGCGGATGGTTGCCCCGCCGGGCAGGGTGATGAGCGTATCGCCGCCGTTGGGTTGGATGGCCAGATCGCCGAGGCCGGCCACCGTCGGCAAGCCGGTGAAATCCAGATAGTCGTCGCTGCCCGCGCCGGCGGCAAAGCCGGCGATGGTGTCGGCCCCGCTGGCGGGAGTGAAGGCGAAGGCGTCATGGCCACCGCCGCCGGCCAGGGCGTCGTCGCCCGGCCCGCCGTTGAGGCGGTTATCGGCCGCGTCGCCGGTCAGCGTGTCGCCTAACGGCGAGCCGACCAGCCCCTCGACCGACGCCAGGCGGTCGCCGGCCGCATGGCCGCCGCCGGCCGCGCCGGTAAAGAGGTTAACCGCGACGCCGGCCGGCGAATCGGCATAGGACGCGCTATCCACGCCATTGCCGCCGGCCAGAATGTCGCCCCCGGCCCCCCCGTTCAGTACGTCGTCCCCCTGGCCGCCCTTCAGCGCGTCGTCGCCGGCGGCGGCGTCGAGTTGGTCGTCGCCGCGGTGGCCGTGCAGGACGTCGTTGCCGGACGCGCCGCTCACTATGTCGTCGCCCGGTGTGCCGGGGTGGGTCAGCGGCATGGGCACGCCCAACGTCGGCCCGCCGCGGACGAGGAACGCCGCGCCTCGGTTGCGCTGCGGTCCGACGCCGCTGTTGGGCGCGCCGATGAGCATTTCGTCGAAGCCGTCGCCGTCGCGGTCGCCGGCCGAGGCGACGGCCTGCCCGGCCTGGTCGCCGGCCGCCGCGCCGTCGAAGACGAGGCCGGCGGCCGTGTCCAGGGCGCTCAGATCGACCGTCGCGCCGAAACTGGCGCGGCCGAAGACGGCGTAGACCCGCCCGGCGAAGCGGTCGCTGCCCGTGCCGGCGACCGGCGCGCCGACGAGCACGTCGGCCCGGCCGTCACCGTTGACGTCGGCCGCGCCGACGGCCGACCCCGTGGCGCTGTTGGCCGCGCCGCCCGGCAGGGTGAAGCCGTTGGTCCCGGTCAGGGCGCTCAGGAGGGTGACGTTGGGCAGGGCGTCGCCGCCGAGGACGACGTAGGCGCGGCCGGCGTGGTTGGCGGCGTCGGGCGCGCCGATGATCAGGTCGCCGCGGCCGTCGCCGTTCACGTCGCCGCCGGCGGCGCTCTGGCCGGCGTGGTCGCCCGCCGCCGCGCCCTCAATGCGCCGCCCGACCGCGCCGCTGAGGTCGCTCAGGTCGAGTTGGGCGGGCAGGTCGGGCCGGCCGAACAGCAGGTAGACCGCGCCCGCCTCGGCCGCTCCGGCCCGCCCCGCGCCGGGAGCGGTGATGATAGCATCGCCATAGCCGTCGCCGTTGACGTCGCCCGCCGCGTCGACGGCGTGGCCGGCGTAGCTCTCGGCGGCGATACCGGCGATGGTCAGCCCGTCATCGCCCAACGCGGCCAGGTCGAGTTGGGGCGCGAACGTTGCGCGGCCGAAGACGACGTAGGTTTGCCCGGCGGCGGCCAGGCCATCGACCGTGGCGTTGGGCGCGCCGATGATCAGGTCGTCATAGCCGTCGCCGTTCAGGTCGCCGGCGTGGCCGACGGCCGCCCCGGCCCCCTGTTCCTCGGCCGCGCCATCGAGGCGGAAGCCGTCGCTGCCGTCGAGGGCGTCCAGGTCGATCTGGGCCGGGAAGGTTGCCGCGCCGAAGACGACGTAGACCGCGCCCGCCCCGGCCAGGCCGCCCGCGCCCGCGCCGGGGGCGCCGATGATCAGGTCAGCGAACCCGTCGCCATTCACGTCGCCGCCCCCGCCGACGGCTGCCCCGGCGGCGTCATTGAAGAGCGTGCCGCTCAGGCGGAAGCCTGTGCCGCCCAGGTCGGCCAGATTCAGGGCCGTGGGGTTGCTGGTCGCGCCGAAGACGACGTAGGCCTGGCCCGCGCCCTGCATACCGTTGGCTGTGGCCGCCCCGGCGCCGATGACCACGTCGTCCAGCCCGTCGCCGTTCAGGTCACCGGCGTTGTGGAGCGACCGCCCGGCCTCGTCGCCGGGGTTGATGCCCGTCAGGCGGAAGCCGTTGGGGCCGTTGAGCGCGCCGAGGTCGAATGTGGCTGTTGTTGTGGCCTGCGCCGCGCCGTGAGCCAGAAGAATGAACGTCAGCGCCAGAAGGCACAAAACGGGTCAGGCGGCGACGAACGTGTTCGGAGTGACGTGTATTCAAGGGCGGTTGGCGTCCATCAGGAGTAATGCCCTGCCTAAGGAGATTTCCGGGATGCGGTTGGCCGTTGGCCCTGCCGGATGGTAGCCCAATGGGCGCGGCTCGGCTACTGTAGTGGCCGGCGATTGTGCCCACCAGCCGCGTTGTGGCATAATCCCACCTGTTGCCCCGGCCTCAAGGTCGCTGCGGCCACATACCCTTATGAGCGAATTCGCCGTAGACCTCCAGCAACAATCGAACCGCCGCTCGCCCGGCCGGTGGGTGCTGTCGCACTTTGGCCGCCACGGCTGGCTGTTCCTGGCCATGGCCCTCGGCGCGTTTGGCAACGCCGCGCTGGCCGCGGCCATGCCCGTCTTCATCGGCGTGGCCTTCAACGCGGCGCTGGCCGACCCGCCCGACCTGGATCGCATTGCTCTGTCGGCGGTGATCATCCTGGCCAGCCAGGTGTCGCGGTCGGTGTTGCAACTGGGGCGCAACTTCGCCAGCGCGGTCATCGGCGAGCGCGTGGAACGTGACTCCCGGCAGGAGCTTTACCTGAGCCTGCTGGGCAAGAGCATGACCTTCCACGACCTGCAACCGGTCGGCGACACGATGGCCCGCGCCACCAACGACGTGCGCGAGATGAACCTGATGCTGAACCCCGGCGTCAATCTCGTCGTCGGCTCGGCCAACTTCCTGATCATGCCCCTGCTGCTGGCCCCGCGCTACGACCCGCAGTTGATCGCCGCGCCGCTGTTCTTCATCATCGGCTACGTGGTGGCCCTGGCCCGCTACATGAACATCCTGTCGGCCATCGCCGACCGGGTGCGGCGCTCCTTCGGCGTCATGAACTCCCGGCTGGCCGAGGCGCTGGACGGGGTCGAGATGGTCAAGGGCAGCGCCCAGGAGACGGCCGAGATCGCCCGCTTCCACGCTAACGCCCGCGAATACCGCGACGCCACCGTGGCCCAGGGGCGCGAGGAAGCCAAATTCCTGCCGCTGCTGCTGCTGGGCGTCACCGAGGCCATCGGCTTTACCCATGCCTTGTTGCTGCTCCAGGCCGGGCGCATCGAGGTTGGCGACGTAGTGGCCTACGTTGGGCTGCTGGGGCTGTTCGGCTTCCCGACCAATATCTCGCTGATGGCCTACTCGCGCGTCTCCCTGGGCCTGGCCAGCGCGCGCCGCATTCTGGACCTGATGAACCGCGAGACGCAACTGGACGAAAACCCGGAGGGGCACGCCGAGACGATCACCGGCGACGTGACCTTCGAGGGCGTCGCCTTCGGCTACGTGCCCGACCAGGACATGCTGCGCGACATCAGCTTCACCGTGCGCGCCGGGCAGACGGTGGCCATCGTCGGCCAGACGGGCGCGGGCAAGAGCACCCTGACCAAGCTCATCAACCGCACCTACGACGCCCGCGAGGGGCGGGTGCTGATCGACGGCGTGGATGCCCGCGATTGGAGCCTGGCCGCCCTGCGGCGGCAGATCTCCATCATCGAGCAGGACATCTTCCTCTTCTCGCGCACCATCGCCGAGAACATCGCCTTCGGCGCGCCGGAGGCCACGGCCGAGGAGATCGAGGCCGCCGCCCGCGCCGCCCAGGCCCACGACTTCATCATGGGCTTCGAGGACGGCTATGAGACGGTCGTCGGCGGGCGCGGCGTCACCCTATCGGGCGGCCAGCGCCAGCGTATCGCCCTGGCCCGCGCCTTCCTGACCCAGCCGCGCATTCTCATCCTCGACGACTCGACCAGCGCTGTCGATAGCGCCACGGAAGACCAGATTCAGCGGGCCATCCAGCACGCGGCCGAGAACCGCACCACCTTCCTCATCACCCACCGCCTGTCACAGATTCGTTGGGCCGATCTGGTGCTGGTACTGCGCAAGGGGCGGCTGGAGGCGGCCGGCGACCACGCCACGCTGATGACCACCTCGCCCGCCTACCGGCGCATCTTCGAGCAGTACGAAGCGTTGGAGAGCTAGGCGCGATGGGGCCGCTGGTCTACTACTGTCGCTGGCGCGGGGCGCGGTTGCGCTTGCGCGGGCGCGACGCGGAGGCGGTTTGGGGCCAACTGGTCACAGCCGAGGCCGGCCAGGAGCGGGCCGAGACGTTTCGCTTTGATCTGGTATCGTGGCAGTTGTGGCTGGGCGAGAGCGGCGAGCGGCGGCTGCAACTGGACGAGATGGGCGTGGTGACGGACGAGACGCCGCCCGCCTCATGACCAGGTTTGGCGGCGCACTTCCTGCACGCCGGGCAGATTGCCCAGTTTCGTCAGCAGATTGTTGAGCTGGGTCAGATCGGCCACCTCGGCGATCAAGTAGACGGTCGTCAGGTCTTGCTCGTTGATCAGCTTCGTCTTGGGCACGTTGATCTGCTGGCCGCGCAGCAAGTTGACCAGGTCTTCGATCAGGCCGCTGCGCGGCAGCGACTTGAGGATGACCGGCACCGGGTGGCTCTGCTGTGTCGTGCCCCACTCCACGTCAATGAGCCGCTCGCGCTCAGTGATGGCCGCCACCTGGGGGCAACTCTGGGTGTGGATGGTGATGCCCTGGCCGCGGGTAACGTAGCCGATGATCGGCTCCGGGGCCACGGGAGTGCAGCATTGGGCCAGCCGCGTGTGCACGCCGCCCACACCGTGGACGGTCAGGCTCTTCGTCTGTGGGTTGTTGCGCAGTAGCGCCTGGAGGTCTTGCGTTTCGGGGCGCTTCTGGCCGCGGGCGGCGATAGCCCCGATGATCTGGTTGGGCTGGATGTCGCCAAAGCCCACCAGACACAGGAAGTCCTCGACGTCGTCGTACTTCATCACCGTAGCGATGTCATCGACACTGATGTCGTCGGACAGATTGAGCCGCCGCAGTTCGCGCTCGACCACTTCGCGCCCCTGCTGGATGTTCTGTTCGCGGTCTTGCTGGCGGAACCAGTGGCGAATCTTGCTGCGCGTGCGGGCGCTGCCGGTGTAGCCCAGGCTGGGGTTCATCCAGTCGCGGTTCGGCCCGCCGCGCTTGGCGGTGATGATCTCGACCTTGTCGCCCGACTTGAGGCGATAGTCCAGGCTGACCATCTTGCCGTTGACCCGCGCGCCGCGGCAGCGGTGGCCGACTTCGGTGTGAATCTGATAGGCGAAGTCAATCGGCGTCGCTCCGGCGGGCATGTCCAGCACGTCGTCCTTGGGGGTGAAGACGTGAATGCGCTCTTCCAGCCGGGCCAAATCGAGCGGCGGCGCGCCGTCGAAGTCGTCCTCAACCTCTCGCAACGTGGCCAGCAGTTCGCGCAGGTTTTGGATACGCTTCTGCGACGAGGAGCTGACCTTGGCCCCTTGTTCCTTATAGGCCCAGTGGGCGGCGATGCCGTGCTCGGCCTCTTCGTGCATGCGCTGGGTGCGAATCTGCACTTCCAGCTTCTGGCCCGTCTCGTCGATGACCGCCGTGTGCAGCGACATGTAGCCGTTGGGCTTGGGCGAGCCGATGTAGTCGTCGAACTCGCCGCGGATGGGCTGCCACAGGCTATGCACCGCGCCGAGCACCTGGTAGCACAGGTCGCGGTCGGCGTCGTCCTTGGCTTTGCTGCTCAGCGCGCGATAGGCGACCTTATCTTGCGGCTCCAGGATGACCCGTAAGGCCTGGATGTCGTAGATCTGCTCGAAGTCCAACTCCTTGCGCGCCATCTTGCGGTAGATGGAGTACATATGCTTGGGCCGGCCGGTGACGACCGCTTTCACGCCCAGGTTGGACAGCCGGCGGCGCAGGCGGGCGGCAGCCTTGTCCACCTTCAGCGCCCGCCGGTCGCGCCCGTCGTCCAGCCGCAGGGCGATCTCGCGGTACTTCTCCGGCTCCAGGTAGCGGAAGGCGTTGTCCTCCAGTTGCCACTTCAGATGCCAGATGCCGAGGCGATTGGCGATGGGGGCGTAGATGTGCAGCGCCTCCCAGGCCAGGCGGCGCTGCCCGTCGCGGTCGGGTGTGCCGGCGCGGCGCAAATCCTGCAGGCAGTCGACCATGCGGATGAGGATGATGCGGATGTCGCCCTCGATGATCGACAGCAGGGCGCGCCGGATGGCTTCCAGCGTTTGGCGATCTTGCTGCGCCTCCAGGCCCAACTCGCCGGCCGTCTTGTTCTGGCTGGCGCGTTGGGCGTAGTTGTCGAGGGAGCGGGCGCTGCGGACGAGGCCGGCCACAGTCGGGCCAAACTCGGCCGTCAGCATCGCCTCGGTCAATCCGGTGTGGGGCAACAGCGCGTCGTGGAGCAGGGCGGCGACGATGGTGTCGGTGTCGTCCACGCCCAACTCGTTGAGGCCGGCGGCCACGGCGCGGGCGTGGTCGAGATAGGGTTCGCCCGACGGCCGCTTGTGGTCGCCGTGGACGCGGGCAGCCAGCGACAGCGCCGCCCGCAGCCGCTCGCGGTCGGTTTCGGTTGGTCTGATTGCCGGGCAGCCTCTTGAGAAGCTCGCCCAGGAAGTTGTCGATGGCCTGGATCATGGCTAGTCCGACGGACGCGCAGCACGGTCCGCCCTACAACCAACGCGATCACGCGCAGCCATACCCCCGCCGCGCGCTCAGAGAAGGGAACCGGAGCAAAAAGCGGGCCAATCTAGCCGGCGCTGCTACCGTTCTCGACCTGGTCGCGCCCGGCGTCGAGGACGATGCGCCCCTGGTCGGTGGCCTGTTGGGCCAGGTCTTGCGCGCGACTGCGCGTGTCGGAGATGATGGCTTCGGCGCGGTCGCGGTACTCGCGGCTGTAGCTGTCGGCGGCGTGGCGCACCTGGTCCAGCCGCTCTTCGCTCGCCTGGCGCAGATCGGTGCTGAAGCCGGCTAACTGGCTGCGGGTGGCCTGGCCCGATTGAGGAGCGAGAATCAACGCGGTGGCCGCGCCAACCAGCGCGCCGATGACAAATCCGGCCAGAAAAGCGCCGAGGTCACTTTCGTTTTCGTTCATTTCATTTCTCCCGTATCGCTATCTGCGCCGTGGGTTGCCGAACAAAGTGGACACACCGCGCCGGATGCCGGCGACGTAGCTGCTGGCGGTGGTCATCGGCCGCACCACGTTTTCGCTCATGAACACCGTCGTGCCGCGGATGGTCCCCAGCGTCTCGTTGGTCTTCATCAGAATGGGCTTCAGCTCAAACTCCAGCATATTGACCAGACGGATGACGGCGATCAGCAACAGAATGAGCACAATGCCCGACAGACACGACATGATGCCCAGGCCGATGATGAAGATGTCGCGCACGACGAGAATGGTGTCGGCGAAGTTGTTGGCCAGGTAGACCAGCAGGAGCACGAAGAGAACCGACACGATCAGCGTGACGGCCACACCGGCGATCACGTAGCCGATCGGAATCAGCGATTCCCGGCGCGGGGCCGGCTCAGTTGTGGCGGGCAGTTGAATATTGCTCATCGCATGAATCCCAACTCACTAGTATAGCACGCAAGGGCGTTGCGGCCTTATTCTCGTTCCGGTTCCTGGCCGGCCAGCCAGCGCGCCGCCAGCAGCAGCGCCCAGGCCCCGACGCTGGCGCTCAGTAGGTGGATTTTGCCGACCTTGAACCACTCCAGGTTCAGGAAGTCGCCCGCCAGTTGGCCCAACAGAAAGCCAACCCAGGCCGCGGCCAGGTAGAGCACAATGCGCCGCAACGAGCCGCCGTAGACCAGGTGGAAGATGGCGCCATAGGCGCTGGCCAGCAGGAAGCCCAGAACCAGGCCGGAGGCCGCGCCGGGAATGGGGATCATCGCGCTTCCAACTCCTTGACTGGCGTGGCCGGCTCCCAGGCCTCATCGGCAATGATGCCGCCGCCCAGGCAGACGTCGCCGTCGTAGAAGACGGCCGCCTGGCCGGGCGTCACGCCATAGGCCGGTTCGGCCAGTTGCACCGCGGCCGACCCATCGGGGCCGGGGGCGATCTGCGCCACCACGGGATCGGCCTTGTAGCGGATTTTGACCGCGGCGGCGATGGGCGCGGCCGGCGGGCCGCTGATCCAGTTGACCTGGCGCGCCGTCAGTTGCGCCTGGGCCAGCGCCGCGCGCGGGCCGACGACGAGCGCGTTGCGCGCCGCGTCCTTGCCGACGACGAACAGCGGCTCGGCGGCGGCGATGCCCAGCCCCTTGCGCTGGCCGATGGTGTAGTCGGCCAGCCCGGCGTGCCGGCCCAGGTGGCGGCCGTCGGCAGTGACGATCTCGCCCGGCTGCGGCTCGGCGTCGCCGTGGCGGCGCAGGAAGCCGCGGTAGTCGTTGTCCTTCAGGAAGCACAAGTCCTGGCTCTCCTGTTTGGCGGCCACGGGCAGGTTGTAGGCGCGGGCCAGTTCGCGCACCTCGGTTTTCGTGTAGCCACCGATAGGGAAGAGCACCTGGGCCAGATGGGCCTGGCTGAGCATGTGCAGGACGTAGGACTGATCCTTGTCGGCGTCCACGCCGCGCAGCAGGCGAAAGCCGCCGGCGTCGCGCCGCACGCGGGCGTAGTGGCCGGTGGCCAGATAGCCGGCCCCCAGGGCCAGCGCCCGCTCCAGCAGGTAGGTGAAGCGAATCTGCCGGTTGCATTCGACGCACGGGTTGGGGGTGCGGCCGGCGGCATGCTCATCGATAAAGAACTGGACGATGGCGCGCCGGAAGTGGTCGCGCACGTCGATGACGTAGAAAGGAATGTTCAGGCGGTCGGCCACGCGGCGGGCGTCGGCCATCTGGTCGGGCGTGCAGCAGCGGTTGGCCGGGGTGGCGGCGCCGTTGGCCGGTTCGTTCCACAGGCGCATCATGACGCCGATGACCTCATACCCCTGATCGGCCAGCAGGGCCGCGGCCACCGAGCTATCGACGCCGCCGCTCATGGCGACGACGACGCGCGGCCGGTCGCCGCTGGGCAGCGCGGGCGGCAGGCTCGTATCCGGGGTGGTGCAGTTGGCGTCCATCAGGTGAGTCGGTTAGGCGGGCGCGGCGAAGCGTGCCTCGACCGCTGCCAACCGCCGGACGATGGCAGGTAGCTCGTGGAGCACGGCGTCCACGTCGGCGGCCGTGTTCTGTCGCCCCAACGTCAGCCGCAGCCCGCCCAGCGTCCACTCCGGGCCAAGGCCGGTGGCCTGGAGGATGGCCGATGGCTTGGGGTCGCCGCTGGAGCAGGCCGAACCACTGCCGGCGGCAATGCCGGCCAGGTCGAGGTGCATTAGCAGATCGTTGCCGCTCAGCCCGCGCAGGGCGAAGCTGGCGTGGTGGGGCAGGCGCTCGGTGGGGTGGCCGGTGACGCGGCAGAGGTCGGGCAACGCGGCGGGAAGTTCATGTAGCAAGCGGTCGCGCAAGGGGGTAACGTGGGCCAGCCGCTCATCGAGTTCAACCATCGCCAGCCGGAACGCCTCGGCCGCGCCGACGACCAGGGGCACGTTGGTTGTGCCGGCGCGCAGCCCGCCTTCGTGGCCGCCGCCGGTCAACGCCGGCAGCAGTTCGACGCCCGGCCGCACGACGAGCACACCAACCCCCTTCGGCCCGTAGAACTTGTGCGGGGCCAAAGCCAGCAGATCGACCGGCTCTTCGGCCAGGTTCCAGCGCCGCGCCGCGGCCAACTGCACGGCGTCGCTATGAAAGAGAATGCCGCGCTCGCGGGCCAGCGCGCCGATCTCGGCCCACGGTTGCAGCGTGCCGATCTCGTTGTTGGCGGCCATGATGCTGATCAGCGCTGTCTCGGGGCGGATGGCCGCGGCCACGTCGTCGGGGCGGACGCGGCCGAACGCATCCACCGGCAGCACAGTCAGCGCGAAGCCAAAGTGGTCGCGCAACTGTCGGGCGGTGGCCAGCACGGCGCTGTGCTCGACGGCGCTGGTGATCAGATGGTCGCCGCGGCCCGCCTCGCGCGCGGTCAACAGCGCCCCACGCAGGGCCAGGTTGTTGCTCTCCGAGCCGCAGCCGGTGAAGACGACGGCCGACGGCGCGACGCCCAGCAGGTCGGCGAACGTCTCGCGTGCGCCCTCGACGGCCCGCGCCGCGGCGTAGCCCGTCCGGTGGTGGGAGGACGGGTTGCCGTACTCCTCGCTCCAGTAAGGGGCCATGGCCGCGACGACCGCCGGATGAACGGGCGTCGTCGCGCTATGATCCAGGTAGATGGCGTTGCCTTGGGTGCGTCGCGTCATGGTCAAATCTGCGCCACAGGCAGGCGGATGGTGAAGGTTGTGCCCTTGCCGAGCGTGCTCTGTACGGCGATGTGCCCATTATAGTTGCGCAGGTTCTCTTTGACCATGTAGAGGCCCAGGCCGGTGCCGGCGATGCCGCGCTCGACGGCCGTCTGGGTGCGATAGAAGCGTTTGAAAAGGTTGTTTATGGATTCGGTGGGGATGCCGATGCCATCATCGCTGACTTCGATGACCACCGCGCCGTTATCGCGGCGGGCCGCCACCTGGATGCTGCCCGACGGGGTGAACTTGATGGCGTTGTCCAGTAGATTACGCACGACCATTTCATACACATCGCGGTTGCCCATCACCGGCGGCAGGTCGGTCTCGATGCGTTGGCGGAACAGCAACCCCTTCTGCACCGCCCGCTCGGCCAACGGCGGCAGCGCCTCGTCGAAGAGGGGGTTGAGCCACACCGGCTCGGCGCTGCGCTGCATCTCGCGCGCCTCCAGCTTGGCCAGGTCGAGCATTTGGCGCACCATGCGTTGCAGCCGGTCGCTCTCGCGCTCGATGACGCCCAGGAAGCGCTCGGCCTTGTCGGCCTGCGCCCGGCCTTCGCGCAGCAGGCGGGAGTACATGAGGATTGTCGCCAGCGGCGTGCGCAACTCGTGGATGATGCCCTGAAAGAGATCGTCGCGCATGCGCTCGACTTCGCGGATCTGGGTCAGGTCGCTGAAGACGAAGATGGCCTCCTGGGCCGCGCCGGTTTCGTCGTCTACCGGCGCGCCGCTGATGAGCACCGGCAGCAGGCGGCCGTCGTCGCGGGCGATGTCGGTGGCCAACTGCACCGTGTCCTCGGCCCCGGATAGCAGCCGGGCGACCAGCTTTTGCAGATCCCCCTGCTTGGGGCGCACACGCTCGTGCAGCAGCCGGCCGACGACGTCGTCCACGTCGCTGAAGAGCATCGAGGCAAAGGCGCTATTGACGCGGGTGATGACGCCGTCGCGGTTGACGGTGATCAGCCCGTCGGACATGCTGGTGAACAGCGTTTCGACGCGCCGCTTCTCGGCCAGTACGTCGGTATGGAGGTTGGCGTTTTCGATGGCCGCGGCCAGCGGCCCACCGAGCGCCTGCATCAGTTGCACATCGTGGTCGCTGAAGCGGCCGAACTGGCGGTTGATGGCTTGTAGGATACCGATGGTGCGCTCATCCACTTGCAGCGGGATGCAGATCATCGAGTGAGTGCGGAAGCCGGAGCGCGTGTCGACACCGGAGAAGAAGCGCTGGTCGGAGTAGGCGTCGGTGATGATGACCGGCTCCTTGTGTTCGGCCACCCAGCCGGCGATCCCCTGGCCGCGCTTCAACCGCACCGGCGGCAGGCGTTGGAACATCGGCCCAAACAGCTTCTCGACGAAGACGATGTCGCCCGTCACCGGCTCGATGAGGCCGATGGACAGCGTTTCGACGTTGAGCGTCTGGCGAATGGGGCCGGTCAGCAGTTGGTAGATCTGCTGGATATTGAGCGTCGAACTGAGGGCGCGGCTAATGTCGCTAATGACGGCGAACTCGACGGTGCGCCGGTCGACCTCCTGGCGCAGGGCGGCCCGGTCGAGGAAGACGCACATCAGGCTGGTCACTTCGTTCAGCAGCGGTTCTAGTTCGGGCTGCAAATCGGGGTCGAGCAGGGCCAACAGGGTAGGCGGATAGGCGCTGTAGAGGCGTTCCTCGCGCGGCAACGGCGCGGCCAGCAGGCGGCGCTTGGCCAGCAGCCAGATGCGTCCGCCGATGACCTCGGCCGCCGAGCGCTCCAGCTTGTCCAGCCGCGTCGGGCCGCCCAAGGCCAGCAGCGGCTCCAGCCCGGCCTCCTCATTCGACCAGCGCATCTGCGTGGCCCGGCCCGATGGTTCGTTGAGCCAGACGTCGTAGCACTTGGCCTGCACGTCGGCCACGGCCACCACGGCCGACGCGCCGGTGTGGCGGGCCACGTGATAGGCGAAGGTGGCGCAGACGAAGTGAACGTCGAATACGTCGCGCAGGTCGAGCAGCAGGTCTCGCCAGAGAGCAGACAGGTCGTTCTGGGGGACGGCGGGCGCGTGACTCATGGCGCGACAGTGTAACGCTGCCCGGCGGCGGAGGCAAACCGGCCTTGTCTGGCGTTCATCTGTCCCCGCATCGCGCTTGCGAGACAGAGACGGATTCTGTATAGTTGGCCTAACCGCACCTGCTTTTTCTGCGTGTTTACCAACCAAGGAGAATCACAATGGACTACATTGAATCCGTACTCGCGCGCGAGGTTCTCGATTCGCGCGGCAATCCGACCGTGGAAGTCGAAGTCGCTCTGTATGATGGCGCCAAGGGGCGGGCTATGGTTCCTTCCGGCGCGTCCACCGGCGTGCATGAGGCCTGGGAGAAGCGCGACGGCGACAAGAAGCGCTACGGCGGCAAGGGCGTGCTCGGCGCGGTCGAGGCGGTCAACGAAGAGATCGCCGATGCCATTATCGGCTGGACAGCGACCGACCAGATCGGCATCGATCAGGCGATGATCGAGCTAGACGGCACGGAAAACAAGAGCCGGCTGGGAGCCAACGCCATCCTGGGCGTGTCGCTGGCCGTGGCCCACGCCGCCGCCGCCAGCCAGGATTTGCCGCTCTACCGCTACCTGGGCGGCGTCTCCGGCCGCACCCTGCCTGTGCCGATGATGAACATCATGAACGGCGGCAAGCACGCCGCCGGGGCCACGGACATGCAGGAGTTCATGGTCATGCCCGTCGGCGCGTCGTCCTATCGCGAAGGGTTGCGCTGGGGCGTGGAAATCTACCAGAGTCTCAAGAAGGTGCTCAGCAAGAAGGGCTACGCCACGACCGTCGGCGACGAGGGCGGTTTCGCTCCCAGCGTCTCGGCCAACAGCGAGGCGCTCGACCTGATCCTGGAAGCCATCCGCGAGGCGGGCTACACCGCCGGCGAGCAGATCATGCTGGCTATGGACCCGGCGGCGACAGAACTGTACGAGGACGGCAAGTACCACTTGAAGGTCGAGGGTAAGTCGCTGACCGGCCGCGAGATGGTCGACTTCTGGGAGTCGTGGGTCGATAAGTACCCGATCATCTCCATCGAAGACGGCCTGGCCGAAGACGACTGGGACAACTGGGCGCTGATGGTGGAGCGGCTGGGCGACCGCTTGCAGATCGTCGGCGACGACCTGCTGGTGACCAACGTCAAGCGCATCCACACCGCGCTGGACCGCAAGGCGGCCAACAGCCTGCTGTGCAAGGTCAACCAGATCGGCACGCTGACCGAGGCCATCGAGTCGGTGACGCTGGTGCAGCGCAACGGCTGGACGGCCGTGGCCTCCCACCGCAGCGGCGAGACGGAAGACGCGACCATCGCCGACCTGGCCGTGGCCCTCAACGCCGGGCAGATCAAGACCGGCGCGCCGGCCCGCAGCGACCGCATCGCCAAGTACAATCAACTGCTGCGCATCGAGGAAGACCTGGGCGACTCGGCTATCTATCCGGGCATCAAGGCTTTCTCAAACCTGCGCCGATAAGAGAGAAGTAGCCACATATTACACACGTCTGTCCTCAGCCGTGTGTAATATGTGGCTACTTCTTGCAAAGGAGAAGTGACTTATGAGCCATCCGTGGGATAAGCCCATGTTCGATGACGATGACGACGACTTCCCGCCGGATATCGAGCCGGACGAGGAACCCGAAGAAGAGGAAGAGAAGCCGGAAGAGAAGCGTGACGCCCCCGGCTCGATGGATGACAAGCTGCTGAAGAATCGTACCATCTTGATCTATGGCGAGATCAACATGGACGTGGCCATGGGACGTCACCCGCAAGCTACTCATCCTCGACGCCCAGTCGCAGGACGAGATTCGCATCTTCATCAACTCGCCGGGCGGCCACGTGGAATCGGGCGATACCATCTTCGACATGATCCGCTTCGTCCAGTCGCCGGTCAAGGTGATCGGCACGGGCTGGGTGGCCAGCGCCGGGGCGCTCATCTACGCCGCGGCCGAGCGCGAGAACCGCTACAGCCTGCCCAACACGCGCTTCCTGCTGCACCAGCCGGCGGGCGGGGCCAGCGGCCAGGCGACCGACATCGCCATCGAGGCGCAGGAGATCATCAAGATGCGCCGCCGCCTGAACGAGATCTTCGCCCAGCAGACCGGGCCAGCCGATCGAGAAGGTGGAGGAAGACACCGACCGCAACTTCTGGATGTCGGCTCGCCAGGCGCAGGAGTACGGCCTCGTCGGCCACATCATCAACGGCGCGGCTGAACTGTAAGAAAAGAAACCACAGATTACACAGATTTCACAGATTACCAGAGGTAATCTGTGAAATCTGTGTAATCTGTGGTTCTAACTCTTCATGAAGACTCTGTTACTCCTGCGCCACGCCAAGTCCAGTTGGGACAACAGCGAGTTGGCTGACTACGACCGGCCGCTGAACGGCCGCGGCCGTCGTGACGCGCCGCACATGGGCCAACTGCTGATCCAGCACGACCTGACGCCCGATCTCCTCGTGACCTCGTCCGCCCGGCGCGCGGCGACGACGGCCGAACTGATTGCCCTGGCCGCGGAGTACGGCGGCGACATCCACTACACCGATGAACTCTACCTGGCCGACCCGGAGACGTTCCTCGACGTAGCCCGCGACACGCCCGACGATGTGGCGCGGCTGATGCTCGTTGGTCACAACCCGGGCATTGAGGAACTGGTTACGGGGCTGGCCGGCCGCGACGAGCGGATGCCAACAGCGGCGCTGGCCTGCTTCCAACTGGCTATCGACCACTGGGGCGACTTGAGCGACGAGACGGCGGCCGAGTTGCTCCACCTGTGGCGCGGGTTGGCAACCCGCCGCTTTAGTCGTGGCCGAAGCGGCGGGTTGCCAACCCGCGCTACAACTAGCTTTCCAGATGGGCGTGCAGCCGGCTCAGGCTCTTGTTGCGCGCCACCCACAGCCCGACCAACCCGATCCGCAACTCATAGAGCGCCTTGCCCTCTTCGGTCACTTCGCGCATGATGTCGCGCGCCACCAACGAGTTGAGGCCCTCGGTCATCTGCATCGGATCGAGTTCGATGCTATAGGACTGGAGGTACTCGATGAAGACCTCCGGGCGCAGCGGCTCGTTGCGGTCCATCAGGTGGGCCGCCGCGGTCAGCAGGGCGCGCTCGGCATGGGAGGAGCGCTGCCAGAGGTAGGCGAAGTGCACCTCGCCCAGCCGCAACATCTCGTCCAGCGCGACGTTGACGTCGGAAATGGTGACGTAGCCCGTCTTCTGCTGGTTGGCCTGTTTGACCAGGGTGTAGCAAACCAGTTGCAGAAAGTACGGGTGGCCGGCTGTGACGCGCTTGATTTTGTCCAGCGCCAAGTCGTCGTAGACAATGTGGGGCGCGACCGGTTCACAGATCAGGTGCACCGTCGCCGGCTCACTGAGGAAGTCGATCTTGCGATAGAGGGCGATGTTGAACAACACCGACCAGTAATCGGCGCTCATCTCCTCCAGCCGGCGCGTGCCGACGAAGACGAAGCCCAGCCCGGTGCTGTGCTGCATCAGGTGGCGCATGTAGGGGAAGAAGGTGCGCGGCAGGATGCCGTCGGCCACCATCGACTCGAACGCCTCGAACTCGTCGAACACCAACAGCAGCGTCGCCTCCGGCGGCAGCAGGCGGCGTACGGCCGGCAAGAACTCGCGCTGGAAGAGCCGCGCCGGGTCGTCTTGCCAGCGGTCGCTGTCGGCTACGGGGCAGTCGAGGCCGCGCGCGTTCAGCGTGTCGGCGATGTGCCAGGCGAACTCCTGCAGCAGCGCCGCCATGCCGGGCGAAACGCCCAGCGACTGGCAGTCAATGTAGACCGGGACGATGGACGGCGGCAGATACTCCTCCAGTCGCAGCAGTACCGACGTTTTGCCCGTGCGGCGCTGGCCGACGAGCATTAGCACGTTGCGTTGACGCTGGGCGCCGGCGTGTTCGGCGATGAAGTCGAACAACTCCTCGCGGCCGAAGAAGAGCGGGCTGTTCTTGCGTAGCGCCGTGCCCGGCAGATAGGGGTTGACGATGGGGGTGTATTCGCGCACCGGCGGCAGCAGATGCACCATGTCGCCGAAGGCGACGACCTTGTCGCGCCGGTTGCGGTCGTCGTAGGTCAACGACATGCCGACGCGGAAACGCGCCTCGGCCTGCGGCTCCACCAGAAAGCGCACTTCCCGCGTGCGCCCCGACGGCAGCAGGGGGATGGTCTGCGGCTCGCTCAGGACGCGATAGGCCGGGTCACGATCCAACGTGGCCACCACGTTTTCGGCCGCCGCCCGGCCGGTGTTGCGAATCTCCAGGGCGACGTGTGTCTGGCCGTTGGGGGCCAGACGCTTGGTCATCAGCGCGACCTCCAGTTCGGCCCGGCCGCGCTGCTCCTCGATCTCGGCCGTCAGCAGGCCCGACCAGCGGCGGGTGATCGCCTGGGCCAACGTCCGCTCTATGCTGGGCGCAAACCCGTCCAGTTGCTCCTGAAGCTGGCGCAAGCGGGTCATGGCCTGATTGAGATAGACCAGTCGATCCTCGATCAGCTCCACCCGTTCGCTATCGCGCATGTTGGTGATGACCGGCAGCAGGCTCTCGAAGATGGGCGACCAATCCTGCTTCTCTTCCAACATGCCCAGCAGGTGGGCCAGTTGTGGGCGCAGCAGCCCCAATTCGATAATCGACGGCGCTTCGAGCAACGCCTGACACGTTTTATAGATGAGTCGCCGGCGTTGCAGATTGACCCACTGCCGGCCGGCGGCGTGGAGGTCATCGAGCGTACGGGTGATGATGGACAGGCCGGCCTGGGGGCGGTTGGGCAGCAGGAAGAGGCCGTCGGCCAGATTGGCCAGGTCGATGTCGCCCGCTTGCCGGGCGCGGTTGGCCAATTGCAGCAAGAAGTCGGGCGAACCGGCGACGGCGGCATAGCGCCCCTCTAGCCGTAGCAGTGTTTCGTTCGGCTGCTGGCCCAGCCGTCGATGGAAGCGCGCCGCCTGGGCGGCCGGGGTCTGCGCCTGGCGGGCCAACAGGATTGAGCCGCCCAGCAACAACACACCGACGCCCGCGGCCAGGAGCGGCCAGACGTTGTCCGCGCCGCCGCCGACGTAGACCGGGCCGGGCGGTGGGCTAACGATGCCTTCGTAGACCCCGTCATCGTAGCGAAACCGGTAGTGAATGCGGCCGGTGTCGGGTGGAATGGCGACGGCCGGCCAGAACAACTGGCCATTGCCTGATGCCAACTGCTGCTCGCCCTGTGGCAACCAGTCGCCGGCCGCGTCCTGAAGCTCCAGTTGGACGCGGACTGTATCGTTTTCCACGTCGCTGACCAGGACGCCGATGGTGTACTGGCCGGACTCGGATTCGATGCGCGGCTGCGTCAGGAGCGGCGGCCGGTTCTCTTCTTCGCGGAATAGACGCACCAGGCCGTTCTGGGTGACGGCCAGCAGGTCGGGCGATTGGTCGGAGGCCCGCTCCAGTAGAGCCAGGTGAAAGAGGCCACTGGCAAGTGGTATTTCAAGGATGCGTTGCGGGGTGCGCGTGTAGAGTTGTTCGTAGAGCCAAAGGTTGCCGTCGCGCGTGCCTACCAATCCGGTATCCGGCCGCCCATCTTTGTCCAGGTCGGCCCAGTCCGCAGCCTGTATCGGCGTCAGTCCATCGAGCCGCCAGGAGATGACCGGCTGATTGTCATTGACTGTCAGTTGCTCCAGGTAGCCGTTATCTGTGGCCACGAGGAAGGCGCTGACGTTCTCCTGGAAAGCTTCGATGGCCCCTTCGCTGGCGTCAGTGATGATGGGGCGACCTTCCAGTTGCAGCGGCCATGCCCGTTGGCTGATCTCTAGACCACTATGGCTCAGGCCACGGACGGCGCCATCCTGCAGAAAGACCACCAGGCCGACGGCCGTCTCCTGATCAGTCGCCTGGCCGACACCATAGAGGGCCTCAATCGGCTGGTCAAAGGCGGCTAGTGGCGTGCCAATCACGCCGGTGGAGACCCGCATCAGAGAGTAGAGCGCCCACTGCCCACCTACCAACAGACGATCAGCCTGGTCGCCCGGTTGGTCCTGGACAATCAGGTGGCGTACACCCCCCTCCAGCCCTGGGAAATCGTGTTCCCACAAAGGGTTGCCGGTGAGGTCGTAAGCCAGAACGCGGCCGTCGCCCGTGCCCAGGATGATCGTTGGTGCGTCGCCGCTACTGCGGTCGTCGACCACCAGGGCGGTGATGGCACCATCGACGGCGTTCGACCACAGTCGCTCGCCCGAGGCCTCGCGCAGTTCGAGCCAGCCGTTGCGCGCGGCGTCGGCGGCGCTGCCGTCCAGCGACCGCGGCCGGCGAACGACTGCCACCCGCGGCGGCTCGCTGAGCGAGTGGCGGGCGCGAGCCAGGAAGGCGATCTCCTCGCCCGGCGCGTTGAGCCAGCGGATGGTGCGGTCGCCGCTCAGGCTGTGCAGCCGGCCGTCGCGCGTGCCGACGACGATTTCGTTTTCGCCGTCCTCGTCCAGGTCGAGCGCCAGAACGGCCGTCGGCGCGGCGTCCAGTGCGTACTCCCACTCCTGAACGTACTCGCTGTCGCCGATGCCCAGGCCCAGCAGTTGCAGCGTGGCGAAGCGCGCCAGCAGGAGTTCATACTGCTCGTCGCGGTTCAGATCGACCAGGCGGGTGATACGCGGCAGGTCGGTGTCGTTCAGGTTGGCCAACGTCTGGCCGTTGTTGCCCAGCAGCAGCACGTCGGCCAGATCGCTCGATTCGGATGCCGACTTCAGCACGACGGCCAGGGAGGGCTGGGCCGATAAGACGGGCTTGCCGGCCGGCAGCAGGGCCATCACTTGCCGGTCGGCGTCGCGGGCCAGATTGCCGGCCCACAGCCGCCGTCCCTCGTGGGAGTAGGCGACGACCGTGCCGGAGGTGGTGCCGACGGCCAGCGCCGGCCCGCTCGGCAGGTCGATGGCCGCCAGGGCGCTGATTGGCCGGTTGACGGTGCGGAACCAGACGCGCGCGCCCGCCGGGCGTAAAGAGGTCGATCTGGCCAAAGTTCGTGCCGACGGCGATGTTGCCGGCCTCGGCTCCAAACCCCGTCTCGGCCAGGGCAGTAATGCGCCGGGAGATGGATTGCCGCCACTGCACCGCGCCCTCTTTCAGATAGATGATCTGGCTGAACCGGCGCGGGGTGAAGACGCCGAGCACGACCTCTTGCGTGCCGTCGTCGTCGAAGTCGGACACGATCACTTGCGGGTTGACGTTGGCCGTCGCGTCCTCTTGCCCGGCAAACTCCCACAGCAACTCGCCCGCGCCGTCATAGACCAGCAGATGGCCGGAACCCAGGGTGACCAGAATGTCTTCGTCGCCGTCGGTCTCGAAGTCGTAGGCGGTGACGGCCACGGGCGCGGTGGGCGTGTCGAGCGGCAGTTGCCAGCGCTGTTGGCCGTCAACGTCCAGCAGGGTGAGTTGTTGCCCGGCGGCTACGGCGATGGAGCGCTGCGGCAGCCCGGCATCGACAGCCATTGCGCCGACAGCGGCTACGGAGTCGGGACTTTGGAACGTCCAGCGCTGTTGGCCGTCAGCAGTCAGGAGTGTCAGACGGCCGTTCTCATCGAGGGCGATGATCTCATCGATGCCGTCGGCGTCGACGTCGGACAGGACGACGGAGTCCAGGCGGCCGGAAGCGGCGAACTGCCAATAGCTGGGCGAGCGGTTGGTCGACTGGGCGGCGGCCCCCTGCGTCAGGCAGAGCGCCGCCAACCAGGCCGCCAGGATGCCGGCCAGGCGCAGCGCCCGTCCGGCCGGTCGGCCATTGGCTTGTTGTCGCGCAGGAGTGAATTCGATACGACTCAACGGTTTGCCTGTAGAGCTTGCGGCGGCCTAACCCTCCTCCGGTGGCCGCAAGGCATAGCCCACGCCGCGCTCGCTGACGATCCAGTTGCCCAACGGATCGACAGCGCGCCGCAGCCGCTTGATGAGCGTCTTGAGCCGGTCGGGGTCATCGACCAGCACGTCGCCCCAGACGGCCAGTTCCAGGTCTTCGCCGCGCACGACCTGCCCCGCGTTGCGACACAGCCGGGCCAGGATGGCGAACTGCGAGGCGGTCAGGTTCAACTCCTGGTTGTCGCCCCAAACCTGGTGGCGCTGCTCGTCGATGACGAACGGCCCGGCCTGCACCAGCCCGGGAACGTCCTGGCGGCGCACGAAGCGGCGCAGTAGTTCGCTGCTGTAGCGGTACTGGCCGTCGCTGCGCCCCAAGAGGCACTGTTGCTCCAGTTGGCGCAGGCTCTCCACCGGGCCATTGGTGATGGCCAGGACGTGCTGCTCTTCGGGCGACAGGTTTTGCCAGAGATAGCCGAGATGGGATTCGGCCTCGACCTCGATCGGCCCGTCGAGCGACGACAGCGCCAGTTCGGCCGGCTGGGCGGTGGGATGCGCCTCGCGGGCGATGAGGGCCTGCACCGTATGGTAGCCGGCGATGTGGAGAAAGAAGGGGTGCAGGCCGACGAGCCACAGCAAGTAGCGGGTCAACTCCTCTGAGAAGATAACTGCGGTACGGCTCAGGCGGCGCTCTAACAGGGCGCGCGCTTCGGCCTCGTTGAACAGGCCCAGCGGCACAGTGACGAAGATATTGAAGAAGGGCGAACTGAGGACGGCTTCCTCGGCGGTGATGGCGAAGAGGGGGCGCTGGCTGGCGGTCAGGTAGGCCAGGCCGTACTTGGTCGTCAGGCCGCGCAGCCGGGCGAAGAAGTAGGGCGTCAGGTGCGGGTTGGCGGCCAGTAGCTCGAACTCGTCGAGCAGGACGACGACGCTGACCCCCTGGGCATAGACCTGTTGCAGGGCGCGGTCGAGGGCGCGGTAGGTTCCCGGCTGCGCCGCCGTCGCCAGGGTCAGGCCGCCGGCCGTGGCCGCCTCCAGCAGGCCGTCGAGCATCAACTCGTACACCTCTTCCGGCGGCGAGCCGGCCAACTCCTGGCAGTCGAGCATGACGAACAGGGAGTGGGGCGGGTCGAGCCGGTAGGCGGCGCGCACGGCGGGGTGGGTCAGGTGGAGCAGCAGCGAGCTTTTGCCGATGCGGCGCGGCCCGATGAGCGACACGCTCTGGCCGTTGCGCAGCAGGCCCAGCGTCTGCGCGATCTCCGCCTCGCGGCCGACGAAATCCTCAGCCCGACGAATGGCTCCACGGTGAAAGAACGGGTTGTCTGCGCCCATAGGCTACTATTGTAATCGCGAATGGGTGTAAAAGGAAATTGGGGAGAAGACCTCACGCAAAGAACGCAAAGGGCGCAAAGAACGCAAAAAGAGAATCTTCTTGGCGTCCTTGGCGATCTTTGCGATCTTTGCGTGAGGTCTTGTAGAATAGAACAGATGGACGAACAGCTCATGGCGCGGTTGCGCCGGCTCGGCGTGGTGAAGGGGGCCAGGGAGTTACGGCTGCCCACGGCCGCGCCGGAGTCCGGCCGCCGGCCCGGACGCGCCCCGCTGTCGCTGGAGCAACTGCTGCCCGGCGGGCGCGTCGTCGAGACGGCCGACGGCGGCTGCTTCGTCATCGACCGCGTCTATGCCCTCGACCACCGCCACGGCGGCGACGCGCTGGCCGACCTGCTGGGCAGCCGCCCGGCGGCCGGCACGGCTTACGTGCGCGAGCCGCGGCTGGATGGCCTCGACTTCCGCGACTTCCTCTTCCTGGACACGGAGACGACCGGCCTGGCCGGGGCGGGCACGCTGGCCTTCATGGTCGGCGTGGCCTACTTCGAGCCGCGGGTTGGCGGGGACGACGTCTTCGTCGTCCGCCAATACTTCCTGCGCGACCACGGCGACGAGCGGGCCATGCTGCGCCAGTTGGACGAACTGCTGGCGGGGCGGGCGGGGCTGATCACCTTCAACGGCCGCTCCTTCGACGTGCCCCTGCTGGACAACCGCTACCTGATGAACCGCCTGCCCAGCCGCCTGCCCGACCTGCCCCACATCGACCTGCTGCCGCCGGCGCGCCGCCTCTTCCGCGCCCGGCTCGGCTCGTGCGCCCTGGGCGCGCTGGAGCGCAGTCTGCTGGGCCTGCAACGGACGCACGACGACGTGCCCGGCGCGCTCATCCCGGCCCTCTACTACCAGTATCTACGCACCGGCGATGTCGGTGAGTTGGCCGGGGTGTTCTACCACAACGAGATGGACATGCTGTCGATGGTCACGCTGGCGGCGCGCATCTTCCGGCAACTGGAGGCGTCCTGCTGCGACGACCCGCTGGACCAGATCAGCCTGGCCCGCTGGCAGGCCGACCTGGGGCTGGGCGAGCGGGCCGAAGCGACGTTGCGCCAGTCGCTCGACGGCGACCTGCCGTTCGAGACCTACCACCAGGCGCTGCACCGGCTGGCCGCGCTGCTGAAGGCCGCCGGCCGGCGCGACGAGGCGGTGGTCGTCTGGCAGCAGATCGCCCACACCAGCAGCGACGACGTCAGCGCCCACGTGGAGTTGGCCAAGCATTACGAATGGGTGGAGCGGAACGCGGCCGAGGCGCTGGCCTGGACGGAGCGGGCGCTGGCGCTGGTGGGGCGGTGGACGGTGACGCCGAACGCGCGGCTGGCGCGGGCTGAACTGGCTCATCGGCGGGAGAGGTTGGTGCGGAAGCAAGGGTAGTCTACCCCACCCCCATCACCGTATCCAGGTCCTTATCCCCCCGCCCACTCAAATTGACCACCAAAATCTGATCCGGCCGCATGGTTGGCGCGCGCTTCAGCGCTTCGGCCACGGCGTGGGCCGACTCCAGGGCGGGGATGATGCCCTCGGTGCGCGATAGTTCGTGGAAGGCGGCCAGGGCTTCGTCGTCGGTGGCGTAGGTGTAGTAGGCCCGCTCCTGGTCGCGCAGCCAGGCGTGCTCCGGGCCGACGCTGGGGTAGTCCAGCCCGGCGCTGATGCTGTGGGTGTCGCTGATCTGGCCGTCGGCCGTCTGCATGACGTAGCTCTTCGTGCCGTGCAGCACGCCGATGCGGGAAACGGTCGGGTCGGCAAAGCGCGCCGCGTGGCGCTGGCCGATACCCTCGCCGCCCGCCTCGACGCCGATCAGGTCTACGCTCTCGTCATCGCGAAAGGCGTGGAAGATGCCCATGGCGTTGCTGCCGCCGCCGACGCAGGCCACGATGGCGTCGGGCAGCCGGCCGCACGTCGCCAGCACCTGTTCGCGCGCCTCGCGGCCGATGACGCTCTGGAAGTCGCGCACCATCTGCGGGTAGGGGTGGGGGCCGAGGACGGAGCCGAGCAGGTAGTGGGTCGTGCCGACGTTGGTCACCCAGTCGCGGATGGCCTCGTTGATGGCGTCCTTCAGCGTGCGGCTGCCGGAACTGACCGGGCGCACCTCCGCCCCCAGCAGCTTCATGCGGTAGACGTTGGGCTGCTGGCGGGCGATGTCGACCTCGCCCATGTAGACGATGCCCTCCAGCCCCAGCAGGGCGCAGGCGGTGGCCGTGGCCACGCCGTGCTGCCCCGCGCCCGTCTCGGCCACGACGCGCTGCTTGCCCATGCGCTTGACCAGGAGCGCCTGGCCCAGGGCGTTGTTGATCTTGTGCGCCCCGGTGTGGTTGAGGTCTTCGCGCTTGAGGTAGATCTGCGCCCCGCCTAGGCGCTCCGACAGGCGCTTGGCGTGGGTCAGCGGCGAGGGGCGGCCGACGTAGCTGCTGAGCAGCCCCTCGAACTCGGCCACGAAGGCCGGGTCGTGGCGCGCCTCGTCGTAGGCGGCGATCAACTCTTCCAGGGCCGGCATCAGGGTCTCCGGCACAAACTGGCCGCCATAGGGGCCGAACTTGCCGCGCTCGTCAGGTAGCGATTGCATGGCGGAAGTTAACCACAGATTTCACAGATTTCACAGATTTGAGAAGTCAAGGCAAAGTTCGCAAAGGCTAAGATCTTCTGGGCTTTGGGAACTTTGCGTCGCGTGAGCTTCTTCTTGCGCCTGCCCTTTGCGCCTTTGCGTTCTTGGCGTCTTGCGTGAGACTTCTTAGCCTGTGGTAAACTTAACCCATGAAGGAACTGACAGTCATCGGCGGCGGGCTGGCCGGGACGGAGGCGGCGTGGCAGGCGGCCGAGTTGGGCGTGCCCGTGCGCCTCTACGAGATGCGCCCCGGCACGCCGACCCCCGCCCACGACACCCCCTGGCTGGCCGAACTGGTGTGCAGCAACTCCCTCGGCTCCGACCTGCCCCACAAAGCGCCGGGGCTGCTGAAGGCGGAGTTGCGCGGGCTCGGCTCGCTCATCCTCGACTGCGCGGCGCAGACGGCCGTGCCCGCCGGCTCGTCGCTGGCCGTCGACCGCGAGGCGTTCGCCCAACTGGTCACGGAGCGTATCGCCGCGCACCCGCTCATCACCCTCGTCCACGAGGAAGTGACCGCCCTGCCCGACGGCCCGACCGTCGTCGCCACCGGGCCGCTGACCTCGCCGGCGCTGGCCGAGGTCATCGCCGGGCTGAGCGGGCGCGACTACCTCTACTTCTACGACGCCGTCTCGCCCATCGTCCAGGCCGAGACGGTCGATATGGCCATCGCCTTCCGCCAGTCGCGCTACGACCGCGGCGAGCAGGAGGAGGGGGACTACATCAACTGCCCCATGACGCGCGAGGAGTACGAGGCGTTCACCGACGCGCTGCTGGCGGCCGAGACCATCGTCCTGAAGCAGTTCGAGCGCGAAGACCCCCACTTCTTCGAGGGCTGTATGCCGGTGGAGGCGCTGGCCCGGCGCGGGCGCGAGGCGCTGGCTTTTGGCCCGATGCGGCCGGTGGGGCTGATCGACCCGCGCACCGGACAGCGGCCCTACGCCGTCGTCCAATTGCGCCAGGACAACCTCATCGGCACGCTCTACAACCTGGTCGGCTTCCAGACCAACCTGAAGTGGCCCGACCAGAAGCGCGTCCTGCGCCTCATCCCCGGCCTGGCCCAGGCCGAGTTCGTCCGCTACGGCATGATGCACCGCAACACCTACGTCAACGCCCCGGCCCTGCTCCAGCCGACGCTCCAGTATCGCAACCGCGCCGACCTGTTCTTCGCCGGGCAGATCGTCGGCGTGGAGGGGTACGTGGGCAACGCCGGCACGGGGCTGCTGGCCGGGGTCAACGCCGCCCGGCTACTGACCGGCGGCCACCCGCTCATCCTGCCGCCGGCGACGATGCTGGGCGCGCTGTGCCACTACGTCACCCACGCCGCAGCCAAGGAGTTCCAGCCGATGAAGGCCAACTTCGGCATCCTGCCGCCGCTGCCGCCGCGGCCGGGCAAGCAGGACAACGGCCGCCTCTACGCCGACCGCGCCCTGACCGCCCTGCGCCGCTTTGCGCGCGAGCACGGCCTGCGGTACGATCAAGATAATGCTCACGCAAAGACGCAAAGTACGCCAAGCAGTTAGGCAGATTGCAAAGACGCGAAGAATATCTCACGCAAAGACGCAAAGAACGCAAAGCTCAGAAATCTTTCTGAGCTTTGCGTTCTTTGCGTCTTTGCGGGATCCCTTTGCGGACTCTTCTTGAGGCAGTCATGGAAATACAAGTCGAGACCATCATCACCACCGTCGTCGTCTACCCCGACCGGGCGCGGGTGACGTGCCGCGGGCAAGCGGAGTTGACCGCGGGCCTGCACCAGCTCATCGTCGGCGAATTGCCGCTGGCCCTGGAGCCGGAGTCGGTGCGGGCCGGCGGCGCGGGCACGGCGCGGGTGCGCCTGCGCGGCGTCGACGTGCAGCGCCGCCACTACGCCCAGGCCCCGGCGGCCAACGTCACCGCTCTGGAGGAGCAGATCGAGCGCCTGCAAGACCAGCTACAGGCGTTGGTTGACCGGCAGGCGGTCAAGCAGGCGTCGATTGACCATCTGAACGGGCTGCGCCAGGCGACGACCGAGTACGCCTGGGGGCTGGCCCGCGGCCGCAGCACGGCCGAGAACCAGGCCGCGCTGATGCGCTTCTTTGAGGACGAAGACGCCCGGCTGCGCGTTGAACTGCGCTCGCTCGCCGGCGAGCAGCGCGATCTGCACGAAGAACTGGCTAAGCTTCAGGCCGAACTCGACCAACTGCGCTCTGCCCGACCGCGCCAGCGCTACGAGGCGCGACTGGAAGTCGAAGCGCTGTCGGCCGGGGAGTTCGCCGTCGAAGTGACCTACGTCGTCGGCCGCGCCGGCTGGCGACCGCTGTACGACGTGCGCCTGCTGGAGCCGCAACGGGACGGCGGGGCGACGGGCGTGGTGCTGACCGCCCTGGCCGAGATCACCCAGAACACGGGCCAGGCGTGGTCGGGCGTGGGCCTGACCGTCTCCACCGCCCGCCCGGCGCTCAACCAGCGCGTGCCGGAGCTAAAGCCGTGGTACGTCGACGTGCCCCACCCGCCGCAGCCGCAACCGCTGCCGCGCGTCATGCACGCCCGGGCGATGGCCAAGGGGGCGGCGGCCGAGTCGGCCGAGATGTTCACCGCCGACGCGATGCCGATGATGGCGATGGCTGCGCCGCCCATGGTCGAGGCTGAGGTCGAAATAGCCGAGGCGCAGGACAGCGGCACGGCCGTCTCCTTCGCCGTCTCCGGCAGCATCGACATCCCCGGCGACGGCACGCCGCACAAGACGACCATCGGCCGCCACGAACTGACGCCGCAACTCGACTTCCTGGCCGTGCCGCGCCACACCGACGCCGTCTTCCGCCGCGCCAAGCTGACCAACGCCACCGGCGCGCCGCTGCTGCCCGGCCCGATCAACCTCTACGTCGGCGACGAGTACATCGGCCAGAACCGGCTGGAGTACACGCCCGGCGGGGCCGAGGTGGAGCTGGTGCTGGGCGTCGAGGAGCGCATCACCGTCAAGCGCGAACTGGTGCGGCGCGAGGTGGACAAGCGCCTGCTGCGCGACGTGCGCCAGGTGGTCTACGGCTACGAGATCAAGCTGGAGAACCTGCTGGCCACGGCGGCGCGGGTGACGGTGCAGGACCAGTACCCCGTGTCGCGCCACGAGCAGATCAAGGTGCGCCTCGACCGCGTGGCCCCGGAGCCGGTGGAGCAGTCGGAGTTGCACCTGCTGAAGTGGCAACTCGACCTGGCCGCGGCCGAGAAGAAGACAATTCGCTACGAGTATCAGGTCGAGCACCCCCGCGCCCTGCAAGTCGTCGGCCTGCTCGACTGATCCGCTCCCCTCGCCCCCTGGGAGAGGGTTAGGGAGAGGGTCTTGTCCCCTCGCCCCCTGGGAGAGGGTTAGGGAGAGGGTCTTGTCCCCTCGCCCCTTGGGAGAGGGTTAGGGAGAGGGTTCTTTTCCCTCTTCCCCATTCGACAGATACATATAGAGGGTCTATGCCCACAGCAACCAGAATCCACGACACCGCCCCGCCCCGCGAACGGGCCTTCATGGTCGGCACCGAGTTGACCGACAGCGATTCGCTTTTGACCGTCGAAGAGAGCCTCAACGAACTGGCCCGGCTGGCCGACACGGCCGGCATCGCCGTCGTCGGCCAGACATCGCAGCGCTTCGACAAGCCCAATAGCGCCACCTTCATCGGTGGCGGCAAGGTCGAAGAGGTCAAACTGCTCATCGACGAGCTGGACGCCGACATGGTTATCTTCGACGATGAGCTACTGCCCCGCCACCAGCGCGAACTGGAGGAGGCGTTCGGCGAGGAGGTGAAGGTCATCGACCGCACGGCGCTCATCCTCGACATCTTCGCCCAACACGCCCGGACGCGGGAGGGCAAGTTGCAGGTCGAACTGGCCCAACTGGAGTACCGGCTGCCGCGATTGACGCGCATGTGGACCCACCTGGCGCGGCAGGCGGGCGGCCGGGCCGGCGGCGCGACGGGCGGCGTGGGCTTGCGCGGCCCCGGCGAGACGCAGTTGGAGACCGACCGGCGCGAGATCGGCCGCCGCATCAGCCTCATCCGCGAGGAGCTGGACTCGGTGCGCGCCCACCGCGAGCGCCACCGCTCCAAGCGCCAGCAGACGGAGTTGCAGGTCGTGGCCATCGTCGGCTATACCAACGCCGGCAAGTCGACGCTGCTCAACCGGCTGAGCGGGGCCGATATCTACGCCGCCGACCAGCTCTTTGCCACCCTCGACCCGACGACGCGCAAGGTCAACATGCCCGGCGGGCGCGAACTGCTCTTCACCGACACTGTCGGCTTCATCCAGAAGCTGCCGACGCAGATCGTCGCCGCCTTCCGCGCCACGCTGGAGGAGATCGGCGAGGCCGACATCCTGCTCCACGTCGTGGACGTGACCCACCCCAATGTGCTGGAGCAGATGGAGGCGGTCGAAGACACGCTGGCCGAACTGGAGGTTGACCATCTGCCGATGGTTGTGGCTCTGAACAAGGCCGACGCCCTGCAAGATCGGTCGGTACTGGACGATCTGCATCTGCCCGTTCCCGCGGCGGTCGTCTCCGCCCGCACCGGCAAGGGAATTGAGGAGCTATTGACGCTCATCGAGGCGACGATGGTCGGGCTGTTGCAGCCCGTCCGCGTCCACATCCCGTATGATCGCGGCGACCTGCTGTCGCTGTTCTACGAGCGCGGCCAGGTGGACGGCGAGCAGCACACCGACTCCGGCGTGACCCTCCACGGCCGTCTGCCCGCCCGGCTGCTGCCGACCTTTGAGCCGTATACCCACCACTGAGCCAATGACAATGAGCCACAGTTAATGACCAATATCACCGAATTAGCCCAACAACCGGCCGTCCGTGCCGCGCTGGCCGACTATCACGCGCGGCTGGACGACATCCTGGCCCAGATCGTCGCCATTCAGCAAGTGCCGGCGCCAACCTTCGACGAGGCACGCCGGGCGGAGTACATGGCCGCGCAGTTCCGCGCCGCGGGCGTGGCCGAAGTCAGTCGCGACGGTCTGCACAACGTCTTCGCCCGGCTGCCGGGGCGCGACGCCAGCCGGCCGCCGCTGGTCGTCTCGGCCCATCTGGACACCGTCTTCCCGGAGGCGACCGACCTGACGACGCGGCGCGACGGGGCGCGGCTCTATGGGCCGGGCATCGGCGACAACTCGACCGGGCTGGGCGGGCTGCTTGTCCTGGCTCAGACCCTGGTCAAGCGCCGGTTGCCCCATGCCGCCGACCTCTACATAGTGGCCAACGTCGGTGAGGAGGGGTTGGGCGACCTGCGCGGGATGCGCGCCGTCGTCGAGCGCTTCGGCGGGCGGGCGGTCTACGTCGTCGTCGAGGGCGGCCTCTTCGGCCAGTTGACCCATCAGGCCATCGGCGTGCGCCGCTACCGCGTCGAAGTGACCGCCCCCGGCGGCCACTCCTGGGGCGGCTTCGGCGCGGCCAGCGCCATTCACGTGCTGGGCCATCTGATAACCGCCATCGACGGCCTGGAAGTGCCGGCCACGCCCAAGACGACCTACAACGTCGGCATCATCGAGGGCGGCACGTCGATCAACACCATCGCCAACGCCGCCCGGCTGTGGCTTGACCTGCGCTCGGAAGCGCCGGACGAGTTGGAGCGGCTGGTGGGCCAAGTGCAGGGCATCTTGCAGGCTATCAACGAGGAGCATGAGGCGGCCGACGACGGTGTGCGCCTCGTCGCTGAAGTGGTGGGCAACCGCCCGGCCGGGGCTGTCGCCCGCGACACGCCTATCGTCGTCCACGCCGACGCGGCGTTGCGGGCCGTCGGCTGCCCCGACGTGCACTACATCGTCAGCAGCACCGACGCCAACGTGCCCCTCAGCCGCGGCTATGAGGCCGTCTGCCTGGGCCTGACCCACTCCGGCAACTCCCACCGGCCGGACGAGTACATTGACATAACGCACCTACCCGATGGGTTGGGGCAGTTGTTGCTGGTGGCGTTGGCCGCCGCCGGCTGACCGGTGCGTCGCACTTTCTTGAGTGCGACGCACCTTCCGGGAGGCAAGCGACGCGGAGATGTGCGACGCACGCAGACCGGTGCGACGCACCTTCCGGGAGGCAAGCGACGCAGCGACGTGCGACGCACTCAAGAAAGTGCGACGCACGCAGACCGGTGCGTCGCACTTTCCGAAGTGCGTCGCACCTTCCGCGAGGCAAGCGACGCAGCGACGTGCGACGCACTCAAGAAAGTGCGACGCACGGAGGACATAAGAGGGGGCAAACATGGACTACGAATTGACAGCCGAACAGCGCGAACTGCGCGAGGTCGTCCACGGCTTTGTGGCCCGCGAGCTTCGGCCGCAGGCCCGCCACACCGACGAGACGGGCGAATTCAACTGGCCGGCGGTGCGCAAGATGGGGCCGCTGGGGTTGCTGGGGCTGGAAGTGCCGGAAGAGTACGGCGGCGCGGCCCTCGACGCCGTCAGCGTGGCCATCGTCATCGAGGAGTTGGGCTGGGGCTGCGGCTCCACCGCCCTGGCCATCGCCGCCCACAACGGCCTGGGCCTTGGCCCCATCGTGGCTTATGGCACCGAGGCGCAGAAGCGCGAGTGGCTGCCGCGGCTGACCAGCGGCCAGGGCCGGCTGGCCTGCCTCAGCCTGACCGAGCCGGGGGCGGGGTCGGACCTGAAGGGCGGCGTACGCACCAAGGCCACGCCCGAAGGCGACTCGTGGATCATCGACGGCAGCAAGATGTGGATGACCAACGCCTCCATCTCCGATCTGATGGTCGTCCTTTGCCGCACCGGCAACAGTGGCAACGGTGCGCTGAGCCACGTCCTCGTCCCGTCGGACACGCCCGGCATCACCATCGGCCCGCCGGAGAAGAAGATGGGGCTGCACGGCTCGCCGACCCACGCCGTAACCTTCGACGAGGTGCGCGTGCCGCGCGAGAACCTGCTGGGCGCGGAGGGGCGCGGGCTGGCGCAGACATTGGCCACGCTCGACAGCGGCCGGGTGGGCATCGGTGCGCTGGCCCTCGGTTTGGCCCAGGCGGCGTTCGAGGAGGCGCTGAAGTACGCCCAGGAGCGCCACGCCTTCGGCGAGCCAATCGCCAACTTCCAGGCTATCCAGTGGATGCTGGCCGACGCGGCGACGGAGATCGAGGCGGCGCGGCTGATGGTGCACAAGGCGGCGTGGCTGAAGGGGCTGGGGCGACCGTATAGCCAGATGGCCTCAATGGCCAAGCTGTTCGCCACCGAAGTCAGCGAGCGCGTCTGCCGCAATGCCATCCAGATTCACGGTGGCTACGGCTACAGCAGCGAGTTCGAGGTCGAGCGCCTGTACCGCGACACGCGCCTGATGACCATCGGCGAGGGGACGAGCGAGATACAACGGCTGGTCATTGCCCGGCACCTGCTCCAGGGGGCCAGGTTCCAGGGGTTCAGGGAAGAGCGCTCTTCCTAATCCCTAATCCCTAACCCCTAATCCCTTGTTCAGGGCATCGTGCGCGGGCGCGGGAACGGCGTCGGCAGGTTGTCGAGCTGTTCGGGGCGGAGCAGAGTCGGCGGGTTGGGGCGGAACAGTCCGGCGTCGATTTCGCCAATGCCCGGATCGTAGACGAAGTAGTGGCTGACAGCGTAGTCGGCCAGTGGGGCGATGAGGCGTTGGGCCTCATTGGCAATGCCGCCGAACTGTGGCCCCAGATACCAGATCGATGCCCCCTTGACCGTCGGGTAGGCGGCATAGAGCCACGAAGCCCAGGCGATGTCCTCCAGAGCCTCGTCCGGCTCCGGCACACTGTCGTACTCCCAGCCCCACTCGGTTATGAGCACCGTCGGCCGCGGAATGCCGTACTTATCGCAAACCTCGAACAAGGCCTGGAAGCGGCCCACTAAATAGGGATAGCCATTGCCGATGTACTCATTGATCAGGCTGTACTCGTGGATGGCCACAGCGACTTCGTCGGGGTGCTCTCCGGCGTAGCGCAGGAACTCCAGCATCGCCGGATGCTCCCAGTCTTCCGGTTCCGGGACACCGGTTGACCAACTCAGCCCGGCGTAACGATAGCCCTCGGCCACGGCCAGTTTGGCCGTCGCCAGCGAGAAGCGTCCCAGGCGTTCGATTTGCAGGTTGCCGTCGTCGCCATAGCGGCCCGGCTCGTTGAGCGTCTCGAACCAGACGTACTTTTTGTCCAGTTCGCGGGGGATGCTGTCGCGGTTGAGTTGCCAGCTGACGGCCGCCGCCTCTTCGGGCGACAACGCTCGGTTGTAGAACGGTGCTTCATAGCGGGCGTCGGTCAGGCGAAAGACAAGAACGTGGGGCACGTTGCGCCCGGCGGCTTCGTTGGCCTGCATGAGCTGCTGGGCCTCATAGATCGGCCCGGCGGCGTCGGCGCTCTTCAAAAAGAAGGGCACGCCGGCGTCATTGAGCTTGCGGAAGTAGTTGCCCAGGCCCTGAGCGTTGCCGCCGGGGCCGGTATGGAAGCCGATCTTGGTGAAGGCAATGTCTAACCCTTGCGTCTGGGCCGTGGTCCGCGCGGCGGCAAAGTCAATGGGCGGCACAGCGGCAACGATGGTCGGCGGTGGCAGCGGCGGGCCTAGAACCGTGTCGGGCGCGGCGGTCGCCGTGGCCGTCGGCGTTGGGGTTTCTGTCGGCGTGGCGCTCGGCGTCGGCGTGACCGTCGGGTCGAGTGGGCTGCCCAGGGCGGACGGGATGTAGCCGGCCGGCGTGCCCACGAGCGCCCGCGGTGTGCCGGCCAGGATGAACTCCACCTCGCCCGCGGCGCTGACGGCGGCTGTGGGCAGCGGGGCAATAGCAGCTTCGACTAACTGGCAGGCCGTCAGCAGGGATAGCAGGCCAGCCGCGAAGGCGAGCGCGGCCAGGCCCAGAAGTCGGTTGGCCGACTGGACGCGGTGCTTAGAACGCGCGTGTGGCGTCGTGTTGGTGTTCAACGGTCTTTCTCCTTGCCGGTATCGCGCAACTGGATCTTTACTATACTCGATCTGGCGGCCCGATTGGAAGCGGCCGATGTAAAAATCTGGTGAATAGTGGGGCGTAGGGCCTGGCTGTCTGCGGTCGTGGGCGCGGGTTGCCAACCCGCGTTACAATCAGCGCTGTGAACGACACGAAGCGGGTGATGTTGCTGACGACGGTGCGCTCCTACCGGCTGGAGGCGTTCCGCGCCGCGGCCGAGCGGCTGGGTGTGGTCGTCGTCACCGGCCTCGACTTGCCGCCGGAGCTGGCCGATAGTTGGCCGGGGGCGCTGCCGCTGCCCTTTGCCGCGCCGGCGGTGGCCGCGGCGCGCATTGCCGATTATGCCATTGCGCAACCGCTGGCGGCCGTTCTGTCCGTGGATGACAGCGGCAGTCTGATCGCCGCCGCGGCCAGCGACGCGCTGGGCCTGGCGCACAACGACCCCGTTGCTGCCGCCGCGGCCCGCGACAAATACCGGATGCGCTGCCTGTTGCGCGACGGCGGCGCGCCGGTGCCCTGGTTCCGCCGCTTCACCACCGCCGATGACCCGGCCAGCGTCGCCGGGCAGGCCCCCTATCCCTGTGTCGTCAAGCCGCTCAACCTCAACGGCAGCCGTGGGGTGATGCGCGCCGATTCGCCGGAGGAGTTGATTGCGGCCATCGCGCGGCTGACGCGGCTGATCGCGTCCGGCAGCCAAGCGCCCTCTCCCCAGCCCTCTCCCGGAGGGCGAGGGGTCAAGACCCTCTCCCGGGGGGCGAGGGGGCTGGTTCCCTCCCCCTATGGGGGAGGGTTAGGGAGAGGGTCTTCCTCGTGCAAGGGGGCGCAGACCCGCTCCCAAGGGGAGAGGGAGCGCAGGCCCTCTCGCCTGCCCCCCCGCCACCCCCCTCCCCCGCGCCCGCTCCGTATCTCGTGGAAGCATTTATTCCCGGCATCGAAGTGGCGCTGGAAGGGCTGCTGGACGACGGCCAACTGCATGTGCTGGCCCTGTTCGACAAGCCTGACCCGCTGGATGGGCCGTTTTTCGAGGAGACGATCTACGTCACACCGTCGCGGCTGCCGGCCGAGACGCAGGCGGCCATCGCGCGCGCCACGGCCGACGCCGCGCGCGCCCTCGGGCTGCGCGCCGGCCCCGTTCACGCCGAGTTGCGCGTCAACGACGCCGGAGCGTGGATCGTCGAGGTGGCCGGGCGCTCCATCGGCGGGCTATGCTCGCAAGTGTTGCGCTTTGGCGTAGACGCTTCGCTGGAGGAGCTTATCTTGCGCCAGGCGGTCGGTCTGCCTCTGGGCGACGTGGAGCGGCGCGACCGGGCGGCGGGGGTGATGATGATCCCCATCCCGGCGGCGGGGCTGTTGCGCAAGGTGGAGGGCGTCGAGGCGGCGGCGGCCGTGCCCCTGGTCACCGGCGTAGAGATCACCGCCCCACTGCACTACCCGCTGACGCCGCTGCCCGAAGGGGACAGCTACCTCGGCTTCATCTTCGCCCGCGGCGACACGCCGGGCGCGGTTGAAGAGGCCCTGCGCGTGGCGCACGGGGAGATGCAGTTCACGATTGATCCTCTGTTGCCCATCCTCTAAGCGCATGAGCCGCGCCACGTCTTTTCTTCTCGCTCCCTTGGCCCCTGCGGCGCGCCGCCGCCACTATTGGTTGACCGTCGCCGCGTTCACCATCATCGCCGTACCGCTCCTATGGTCCTATGCCGGCTCGGCGGCAACGCTGTGGATGTACATCTTTCATCCATCCGACATCGCCACCTGGGATCAGTTGGTCGCCTACGTCGCCAACCTGCGCGTGCCTATCCCCATCCTGCTCTCGCTGGCCGAGATCGCCGAGTATCGGATGACGGGCGAGTTGACCGTGATGACCCGCGTCCTCTACCCAGTGGCCATCTATCTGGGCTTTGCCCTGGCGTTATGGCCGGCGTCGGCGGCGCGGCTGAGGCTGGCGGTCGCCTTCGTGTTGGCCGTGGTCTATTTGTGGGGTTTGCGCATCGTCCACTTTGCCAATCCCCAGACGTATGATGTCATCTTCCCGCCTTTGGTGTTGGCCTACGTTGTCCTGTTGGAACAGGCTGCGCGCGCCGACCGCGTAGCGCGCTCAGGCACGCTGTCAGCGTTGGGGGCGGGGCTGGCGTTGACGCTGGCCGAGTTGTCGCGGCCTTTCTTTATCTACCTTTTGCCGTTTCTGGTGGTGGCCGGTTGTTTGGCGTTGCGCAGACATAGGCGGCGCGTTGCCACGTTCCTCCTGCCGCTGGTCTTGCTGTCGGGCGGCTGGCATCTTCATATCGCTCGCACGCAAGGGCAGTTGACCTGGACCAACCATAGCGGCTATAACCTGGCGCGCAACTGGTCGATGATCGAGATGCCGCCGTTGGTCGATGAGATCGGCTCCGCGCCGCTGGCCCCCGACCGCTGGCTCAACCTGAACACGCCCGAACACGCCGAAAATAGTCGTCGCATCAGCGCGGCTATTGTGGCCTACATCCGCGCGCATCCGGGCCAGGCGGCTGGACACGCGTTGGCTAAACTGCGGGAGTTTCTGGCCATCCCAACCGGCTACTACCGCTGGCAACCCGACCACCCGGGGCTGCGCCTCTACCGCTGGGCGGCGTGGGTCGGGCTGGTCTGGCTAGGGGCGCAGTTGGTAGCGGCCGGCGTGGCTCTCGGGCGGCGGCAAGGCTGGACGATTGTGGCCGCCGAGAGCCAACTGATCGCCATCACCGCGGCGATGGTACTGGTGCTGGCGCTGGGCGAGGCGGGCGAAGAGGCGCGCCTCACCGTTACTCTGCTGCCGTTGCTGGCGGCGCTGCCCGTCTTTGGCCGCCCCTGGAGTTGATAGTTAGCAGTTGACAGTTGTCAGTTGTCAGTCAGATACCGCGACGAGACTAACCACCAATGACGACTATGAACTGAGAACTAACAACTGCTAACTGCCAACTATCCCTCCAACAACAACGCCTCCGGTTCCTCCACCAACTGCTTCACCCGCACCAGGAATTGCACTGCCTCGCGGCCGTCCACAATGCGGTGGTCATAGCTGAGGGCGACGTACATCATTGGCCGGATGACGATCTGCCCGTCGCGCACGACCGGCCGATCCTGAATGTTATGCAGCCCCAGGATGCCCACTTGCGGCGGGTTGAGGATGGGCGTACTGAGCATGGAGCCGAAGACGCCGCCGTTGGTGATAGTAAACGTGCCGCCGCGCAACTCCTCCAGCGTGAAGCTGTTGTCCTTGGCTTTGGCCCCGAAGTCGCGCACCTGGCGCTCGATGGCGGCGAACGACAGGCGGTCGGCGTCGCGGATGACGGGCACGACCAGCCCCTCCTCCGCGCCGACGGCGATGCCGATGTCGTAGTACCCCTTCAGCACGATCTCGTCGCCCTGAATCTCGGCGTTGAGGCGCGGGAAGGCCCGCAGCGCACCGATGGCGGCCTTGACAAAGAAGGAGGTCAGACCGAGTTTGACGCCGTTGGCGGCCGTGAACGCCTCTTGCCGCCGCCGCCGCAGGTCCATCACCGCGCTCATGTCCACCTCGTTGAACGTCGTCAGCATGGCCGCCGTGTGCTGCGCTTCGACCAGGCGTTGGGCGATGGTGCGGCGGCGGCGGGACATGCGTTGGCGCTCTTCCGGGCGGGTGGATGGGAGGGCAGGGGCGCGGGGGGGCAGGGGAGCAGGGGGGATGGCACCGGCCCCCTCGCCCTGTGGGAGAGGGCTGGGGAGAGGGTCTGTACTCCCTCGCCCTCCGGGAGAGAGTGCGGAGTCCGCATCCTCAGATGCGGACGGTTGGGCCACACGGGCGGCTACGTCCTGCTTGGTCACCCGGCCGCCCGCGCCGCTGCCGGCCACGTTGGCCAGGTCAATCCCCTCGGCTTCGGCCATGCGGCGGGCAAGGGGGGTGGCGAGTGGCGAGGGGCGGGTGGCGGGTGTGGAGCCGGCATCTTCGGGCGCGGTCGGCGGCCGGCTATTAGCCGGCGCTACGGAGGCATTACTCCCCTGCTCCCCTGCGCCCCTGCTCCCCTGCACCTCCGTCCCGTCGCCATCGATGAGGCCGAGCACGTCGCCTATGCGCACGTCGCTGCCGGCGGGGTGGAGGATGCGCGTCAACACGCCGGCGGCCGTGGCCCCGACCTCAACGTCAACCTTGTCGGTTTCCAGTTCCACGACGACGTCGCCGACCTTGACCGCCTGCCCTTCGGCCACGCGCCACTCGCCCACGGTCGCCTCGACCACCGATTCGCCCAACTCAGGAACCACGATCTCCGTGCTCATTGGCTCATTCCTTTCTTAAGAAACCACAGATTACGCAGATTACACAGATTTCAGAGAGAATCTGCGTAATCTGTGGTTTCTTTCTTAATCATTCACCTCAAAGGCCCGATCCAGCAGGGCCGCCTGGCTCAGGACGTGCATGGCCATCGTGCCCTCGGCCGGGCTGGCGCGGCGGGGGCGGGCGATGAGGCGCAGCGGTAAGCGACCATCGAGCAGCCGCAGCAGCCGCGGCTGGATGAACTCCCATGCCCCGGCGTTGGCCGGCTCTTCCTGGAGCCAGACGACTTCGCGGGCGTTGGGGTAGCCGGCCACAATCTCCGCCAGTTCGTCGCCCGGCCAGGGGTAGAGCTGCTCGACGCGGGCCACGGCTACGTCGCGGCACTCGGCCCGGCGCGGATCGGCGCTCAGGTCAACGTAGACCTTGCCGCTGCACAGGACGAGGCGGCGGACCGCGTCACGTTGGGCCGCGGCCTGCGCGTCGTCGATCACCGGCTGCCAGCGCCCCTCGGCCAATTCGCGTAGTGGTGAGTAAACCCGTGCGTTGCGCAGCAGGCTCTTGGGCGTCATGATGATCAGCGGCAGCGGGTCGGTCAGCAGCAGCGCCGCCTGCCGCCGCAGCAGGTGGAAGTACTGGGCGGCGGTGGTGGCGTTGGCGACGCGGACGTTGGTCTCGGCCGCCAGTTGCAGGAAGCGCTCCAGCCGGCCGGTCGAGTGGTCCGGCCCCTGGCCCTCGTAGCCGTGGGGCAATAGCAAGACCAGCGACGGCGTTTGCTCCCACTTGGCCCGGCCGGAGACGAGAAACTCATCGACGATAGCCTGGGCGGTGTTGATGAAGTCGCCGTACTGCGCCTCCCAGATGACCAGCCGCTCCGGGGCCTGGATGTTGTAGCCGTACTCGAAGCCGATGGCCGCCGCCTCCGAGAGCGGGCTGTTGCGCACCTCGAACGATGCCCGCGCCTGGGGGATGTGCTGGTGGGGAATGTAGACCGCGCCGCTGCTCTCGTCGCGCAGCAGGGCGTGGCGGTGGCTGAACGTGCCGCGCTCCACGTCTTCGCCCGTCAGGCGGATGGGCGTGCCGTCAGCCAGGATGGAGGCGAAGGCCAGCGCCTCGGCCGCGGCCCAGTCCACCGTCGGCGCGCCCGGGTCAGCGAAGAGGTCGCGGCGGCGGTCGAGCACGCGGCTGAGCTTACGGTTGACGCGAAAGCCGTCGGGTACGGCCAACAGGGCGTCGTTCAAGGCCGCCAGCGTGTCGGCAGCGACGGCCGTCTGTGCCCGGCGGGCCGCGCCGCCCGGTGGGGGCGGCAGTTGCGGCTCCAGGGCCGCCGCCGGCTCGTCGGGCAGGGTGCTGTAAATGGTGTTCAGGTGGTCGAGTTGCTGCTGAAAGAGCTGGTCACTGGTCTCGGCGGCGATGATGCCGCGCCCGGCTAGCGTCGTCGCCCACTGTTGGCGCACCGTCGGCTGGCGGTCGATGGCGGCGTACATCTGCGGCTGGGTGAAGCGCGGCTCGTCCCCCTCGTTGTGGCCGTAGCGCCGGTAGCCGACCAGGTCGATCACGAAGTCGGTGGCGAACTTCTGGCGGTAGGCGCAGGCCAGCCGGGCGACTTCGATGCACGCCTCCGGGTCGTCGGCGTTGACGTGGACGATGGGGATCTTGAACCCTTTGGCCAGGTCACTGGCGTAGAGCGTGCTGCGCCCTTCCCACTGCGAGGTGGTGAAACCGACCTGATTGTTGGCGATGAGGTGAATCGTGCCGCCGACGCGGTAGCCGCGCAGGCGTTGCAGGTTGAGCGTCTCGGCGACGATGCCCTGGGCGGGGAAGGCGGCGTCGCCGTGAATGACGATGGGCAGCACGGCCTGGGCGGTGTGGTGGGGGCGGCCGGGGCGGTCGGCGCGTGTGCCGGCGGCGCGGGCCATGCCGGCAATGACCGGGTTGACGTGCTCCAGATGGCTGGGGTTGGGGGCCATCGTGACGACGAGATCGACCGGGTTGCCGTTGGCCAGGGCGCGGCTGGCCCCGGCGTGGTACTTCACGTCGCCCGTCCAGCCCAGATACTCGCGCACGGGATGGTCTTCACCGGCTGTGTCGCGGAACTCCTTCAGCAGTTCGTCGTAGGGCTTGTTGAGAATGTGGGCCAGGACGTTGAGCCGGCCGCGGTGGGCCATGCCGATCAGGATGGTGTAGATGCCCGCCTCGGCCGCCTCGCCGAGCATTACGTCGAGCATTGGCACCATCATATCCAGCCCTTCGGCCGAGAAGCGCGTCTTGCCGGGGAAGATGCGGTGCAGGAAGTGCTCGAACGCCTCGGCGCGGGTCAGCAGCTCCAGCAGCCACAGCGGGTCGAGCGGCTCCTGGGGCGGGCGGAAGCGGCGGCTTTCGGCCGCATCGCGCAGCCAGGCGCGCTCTTCGGGCAGGCGGATGTGGTCGTAGTCGTAGCCGATGGTGGCGGAGTAGACGCCGCGCAGGCGCTCAATGGCCTCCAGGGCGTTGGCCGCGTCGGTCGCGCCGGCCATCGGGCCGCCGACCAGCGACGCCGGCAGGGCGCGCAGATCGTCGTCGCTCAAGGCGTGGGCCGAAGCGTGGAGGGCGGGGTCGCCGGGCGGGTTGGCCAGCCCCAGCGGGTCGATGCGCGCCGCCAGGTGGCCGTATTCGCGAATGGCCGTCGCCAGGTTGACGACGGCCATGATCTTGTCGGCTGAGACTTCACCTAAGACCTCAGAGGTCTCAGAAGACCTCTGAGGTCTGTCACCATCAGGTTGCCACTGTTGAAAGAGCGCTTGCGCGTCGGGAGTAACGCTGGCCGGGTCGCGGCGAAAGCGTTCGTAGAGATCGAGGATGTAAGCTGCGTTGGGGCCGTGGAACTCCTGCCACAAATCCATCGGCAGATATTAGCAGGTAGAGCGATTTTTCCAAATCGCTCTTCCGGGCGCGATTCTCTTGAACCGCGCTACGCGGTGCTCAGGCCGACCCAGAAGTGGTGCGGCAGCACGGTGCGGGCGCGCTGGACTTTGACCGCGCCGACGCTGATCTCCTCTTCGGCAAACGCGCCGCTGTTGACCAGACACAAGTCAGGCGTTGCGCCATACTTCTGGTGGTAGTAGTCAACGGCCCGCTGCACCTTCTCTTCCAACGTGCGCCGCGCATCGGCGTCCAGCCATAACATTCCTGTCTTCATCGCTCACTTACCTCGCTTGTGTCATCGGTTGACTCGCCGTCGAGCGCGTCCTCGCTCAGAGCAACGCTCCCTGCGCGCCACTGGAAGCTCTTCTGGCCGGCCGTAGGCTCGCGCTCTAGCCGGGGGCGCGGGCTGTAGGGTTGGGCCAATAGCCGCGGTTGCCGGCCGGCGGCCATCTTGCTCAATTCTAGATGCAGATCGTAGTCGTTGATGTGGGCGGCCTGGAAGTAGGTCACGTCGCTGCCGACGACGGCCAGGAAGTCCCCTGCCCATAGAGGGCCGGCGCTTCGTCCAGGGCCATGCCGGCCACCTTGCGCGCCGCGGCGACATCGCGTAGACGGCCGACGACCCGCGCCGAGACGCCCACGCGCAACGTGCGATCCATCAGAAAAGGCGCGTCGGGCTGGTCGGTGGCCATCACCAGGTGAATCCCGGCCGTCGCGCCGTACTGGAGGAGCCGCAGCAGATCGTGGCGCGTTACGTCACCCGCCTCGTCGAGCAGGGTGATGACGTGGTCGATGAGGGCCACGATGCGCGGGCACTGCACCTGTTCGCGGCGGCGGTACTCCATCTCCTCGGCCAGGAAGTGGACGATAGTCGCGCACTCGTCCACCGTGCCGGTCGGGTCGGTCAGGACGTGGGGCAAGAGGCCCAGCGGCCGCAGCGGGTGGGGCGCGCCGGTCGGGTCGTCGCCCAGGCCGCGCGGGTCGAGCACCAGCAGTTGCAGCGCCGCCTGGCGATTGGTCAGGGCCAGCCCGGCGGCGATGGTGCGCAGGAGGGTCGTCTTGCCCGTGCCCGGCTCGCCGGCGATGAGGACGTGCTTGACGCGATTGGCGCCAAAGCGCAGGAGGATGGGCTGCCCACCCTCGGCCAGGCCAATCGGCGCGGTCGTCGGCGGCAGGTCGGCCAGGGCAGCCAGCAGCCGCAGCAGGGGCACCGGGGCGTCGTCGGGCCGGCCGACGCGCAGCCGCCATTGCCCGTCTTCGCGCACGACGGCCACATCGCTGACGCCCAGGGCGTTGACCAAATCATCCTTCAGGCCGCGAACGCGCTCCAGGCCGGCGGCCAGTTGGGTCTGGATGTCGAAACTGATCATGCGCGACCGCACTACGCCGCCGGACACCTTGGCCGGCACGCGGTGGTGGCTGAGCACGCGGTTGATCTGCTGCGATTGCACGCCAAGCTGATGACGCAGGCGGGCATCCGACAGGGGTTCCGACTCCATTTCGTCACTCTGCTGCTTCATGAGAACGTATGTTCTAATCAAATCTCGAAAAAAAGAGCGGTGGGCAACCCGTTGTTGCCCGGCCGCTCTGCCGGTTGTCTATGGCGGCTCTACTCCGTCTGGCGCAGAACCATCAGCACCTTGCCCTGAATCTGCACCTCTTCTGGATCGACGTAGATGGGGGTCAGCGTCGGGTTGGCCGGTTGCAGGCGCACGCGGTCGCCTTCGACGTAGAAGCGCTTCAAAGTGGCGCTCATGTCGTTGCGCAGATAGACGGCCACCATCTCGCCGTTGCGGGCCTCGTACTGGGGCTGCATGATGACGATGTCGCCATCGTTGACCATGGCGTCGATCATCGAGTCGCCGCGCACGCGCAGGGCGTAGAGGTTGTCGCTCTTGACCTTCAGCATGTCGCGGCTGACGACAACGGCATCTTCGTCGTCGTAGGCGGCAAAGCGGTCGTTGACGGTCGGGAGGGGAGAGGGACTGGCGCCGATGTCGCCCCACATGGGCACACGAATAATCAACTGCTCGACGGCCTCACGTAGCGCACCGGCGGCAGTGCCCACGGCCTGGCCGACGTTCTGGGCCACATTGCCGGCCTTTTCGGTCAGGCGCAGGCCGCGCGAGACGTCGGGGTCACGGTCAAGATAGCCCTTCTCTTCGAGCTTGCCGAGGTTGTAGTTGACGACGGAAGTCGAGTTAATGCCGACGGCCTTGCCGATCTCGCGGATCGTGGGCGGGCGGCCGTGATCCTCCATGTAGCCGTGGGTGAACTGAAGGATACTCTGCTGCCGTTTGGACAATGGCTTTTCATTCATAGGAACCAACTCCTGAAACCACCAGCAGCGGAACCCCTCAGCGCAGGATGGCCAACGCCACATATGGGAAACCGCTCATTTGTTCTGTGACAGTATAACACGAACACTTGTTCGCTGTCAATAGGTTGCCACCAAGCCACCGGGGGTTTCATTGGTCTCCCCTTGTCAGGAATCTCCGTTCAACCTATTGCGTTCCTGCTCGACTATGCTATAATCCCAGATCGCGTATTAACGCGCTTCTAACGCGGTTGCGGTTGACATATTGACGGTTGCCGATATAATTAGCCTAGTTAGTCAGTGAGTACGCTGTAACCGAGAGCGTTGGCCCCAACAGGCCAGACGCTCTTTTGCGCGTTTAGCAACTTGATAGGGGTTAGGATTAGGGACTAGGGATTAGGGAAGAATGCTCTTCGCTAATCCCTAATCCCTGACCCCTAATCCCTACCGGAACGCTGGAGCCATTAGTAGTCCTGGGATAGTGGTTTTGGGAGGTCAATAGTGGAGAATTCCGATTTCCGCTCGCTACGCGTCAGTCTGGCGTCGCCGGAGCAGATTCGCTCCTGGTCATACGGTGAAGTGACCAAGCCGGAGACGATCAACTACCGCCGGCTGCGCCCGGAGAAGGACGGCCTGTTCTGTGAGGCCATCTTCGGCCCGACGCGCGACTGGCAATGCTACTGCGGCAAGTATAAGAACGTCCGCTACAAGGGCATCGTTTGCGACAAGTGCGGCGTGGAGATCACCCGCTCGTCCGTTCGCCGCGAGCGCCTGGGCCACATCGAGCTGGCCGCGCCCGTGGCCCACGTCTGGTATACCCGGCGCGTGCCCAGCTACATGGGCTTGCTGCTGAACATTTCGCGCCGTAACCTCGACCGCGTCCTCTACTTCGCCCAGTACGTTATCACCCACGTCGATGAGGAGTCGCGCCAGCGCGCTCTAAAGCGGCTGGATGAGGAGTTGGTGGAGGCGGAGAGCCAGCTCGACACCAAACTGCTGGAGCAGTTGCAGGACTCCACCGGCGAGGCCGCTACGCGCCTGACCGAGCGTGAGGCCGTGCGCGATGAATTGCATCGCACTTTTGACGACCGGCTGAGTACCCGCACCGACGAACTGGTGCAGGAAGCCAAGCACATCGAGCAGCGGTTGGCCAACATCAAGGGTTCGGCCGCTTCGGAAGACATCATCCTGGCCGGCGAACTCATCGCCCAGAAGGGCGAGACGATCGGCCGCGAGCACGGTGTTCTGGTCAACGAAATTACTAAGGAGCGCCTGGAAAGCATCCAACGCACCGCTGAGGAAGATCAGCAGCGCGCGCTGGCTGCCGTGGCGCGCGAGATCGAAGAGCTGCGCAGCGAGATCGACGTGGCCGGCGAAGGGCTGCGTGAGCGGATGGACCAGAAGATGATCCGTCTGCGCCAGCAGGCCCAGGCCAACCGCGACCAGCTCGAAGCCCTGTCGCAGATGACGTTCCTGAACGAGAACGATTACCGCGAACTGAAGAGCAAGTTCGGCAACGTCTTCCGCGCCGGCATGGGCGCCGAGGCGTTCCACGAAATCCTGAAGAGCATGGACTTGGAGAAGCTTGGCCGCGACCTGTGGCGCGAAGTGCGCACCAGCCGCAGCAAGCAGGCGGCCAAGCGGGCCACCAAGCGCCTGCAAGTGGTCGAGGCCCTGCGCGCCAGCGGCAACCGGCCGGAGTGGATGATCCTGACTGTGCTGCCGGTCATCCCGCCCGACCTGCGCCCGATGGTGCAGTTGGACGGCGGCCGTTTCGCCACGTCCGACCTGAACGACCTCTATCGCCGCGTCATCAACCGCAACAACCGCCTCAAGCGCCTGCTGGAGCTGGGCGCGCCGGACGTCATCGTCCGCAACGAGAAGCGCATGTTGCAGGAAGCGGTCGATAGCCTGATCGACAACAGCCAGCGCGGCAAGGCGCTCAGCCGCCGCGGCCGGCGCGAGTTGAAGTCGCTGTCCGACATGCTGAAGGGCAAGAAGGGGCGTTTCCGCCGCAACTTGCTGGGCAAGCGCGTCGACTACTCCGGCCGTTCGGTCATCGTCGTCGGCCCGAAGCTGAAGATGGGCGAATGTGGTCTGCCCAAGTCGATGGCCCTGGAACTGTTCCGGCCGTTCGTCATCAGCAAGCTCGTTCAGTACGGCTACGCCAGCAACGTCAAGGGCGCCAAGCGCTTCATGGAGCGCCAGCCGCCGGAGGTCTGGGAAGTTCTGGAGGAAGTGATCCAGGGCCGGCCTATTCTGCTCAACCGCGCGCCGACGCTGCACCGCCTGGGCATCCAGGCGTTTATGCCCAAGCTGGTCGAGGGCAAGGCGATCCAGTTGCACCCGCTGGTCTGCGCCGCCTTCAACGCCGACTTTGACGGCGACCAGATGGCCGTCCACGTGCCCTTGTCGGACAAGGCTGTGGCCGAGGCCAAGGGCATGATGATGGCCACGCGCAACCTGATGAAGCCGTCCGACGGCCAGCCGATCGTCGGCCCGTCGAAGGACATGGTGCTGGGCGTCTACTACATCACGATGCTGCGCGACGGCATGAAGGGCGAAGGGCGCAACTTCAGCAGCCTGGAAGAGGTCGAGACGGCCTATGAGTTAGGCTATCTGGACATCCACGCCAGGATCAAAGTGCTGACGCCGACCTACTGGAAGGACGACGGCAACATCCGCTATGGCGAAGGCGAACCTGAGATGCGGATCATCGAAACGTCGCCCGGCCGCGTGTTGTTCAACCTGGCCCTGCCGGAGCAGGCGCGCTTCGTCAATCGCTTGCTGGACAAGGGCGGCGTCAACGCGCTCATCAACCGCGTCCATCAGGTGTTGGGCGACGTGGCGACGATCGAGATGGTCGATGCCATCAAGGACATCGGCTTCCGCTTCGCCACGGTGTCGGGCACGACTGTGGCCGTGTCCGACCTGACCATTCCGGAAGAGCGCGAGCCGATCATTGACGGCGCCCGCAAGCGCGTGGACGAGATCGACCGCCAGTTCCGTCGCGGTCTGCTGACCGAAGAGGAGCAGTACCAGCGCACCATCGAGCAGTGGAACGAGGCCAAGGACCACATCGCTGACGCGGTGAAGAAGGCCATGGACCCCAACGGCCCGCTGGCGATCATGTCGCTGTCGGGCGCGGGCAAGGGCGGCTTTGGCCCCATCACCCAGTTGGCCGGTATGCGCGGCCTGATGGCCGACCCGCAAGGGCGCATCATCCCGGTGCCGATTCAGTCTAACTTCCGCCAGGGCCTCGACGCGCTGGAGTACTTCATCTCCACCCACGGCGCGCGCAAGGGTCTGGCCGACACGGCGCTACGCACGGCCGACGCCGGCTACCTGACGCGCCGTCTGGTGGACGTGGCGCAGGACATCATCATCATGGAAGAGGACTGCGGCACGGACAAGGGCATCTACGTCCGGCGTGTCGACAACTTCGGCAAGCAGACGTTGGCCGAGCGGCTGACCGGCCGCGTGGCCGCCGAGACGATCACCGACCCGGCGACAGGCGAGATCGTCATCGCCCAAGGTGAGTACTACACCGGCGAGGCGGCTGATGCGGTGGACGCGCTGGGCGGCGCTGAGATCTACGTCCACTCGCCCATGACCTGTGAGTTGCGCCTGGGCATCTGCCGCAAGTGTTATGGCACCGACCTGGCCCGCGGCAAGCCGGTTGAGTTGGGCACGGCCGTCGGCATCGTCGCCGCCCAGTCCATCGGCGAGCCGGGCACGCAGTTGACGCTGCGCACGTTCCACACCGGTGGCACGGCGTCGGCCGGTGGCGACATCACCCAGGGTCTGCCGCGCGTCGAAGAGTTGTTCGAGGCGCGCCAGCGGCCCAAGGGTGAGGCGGTCATGACCGAGATCGGCGGCGTGGCCAATATGCGCATCATCGACGGCGTGCGCCACGTGTTTATCACCGACAGCAAGCTGGTCGATGACGTCTACGAGGTTCCGGCCGGTTGGTCCATTCTGGTGGAGAATAACCAGGAAGTGGCCGTCGGGGCGACGCTGGCCGAAAGCGGCGACGAGATCATCCACGCCCGCCATCCGGGCCGCGTGACTCGCGACGAGAATGGCTTGCGCGTCACCTGGGAGAGCCGTGACGAGCGCGACTATGAAATCTCCGCCGGCGTCCGTCTGCTCATCAGCGACGGCGCGCGCGTCAATGCCGGCGACCAGTTGACCGAAGGTTCGCGCAACCCGCACCGCATCCTGGAGATTCTGGGCCGCGACGCGGTGACGCAGTACTTGCTGCGCGAAGTCCAGCAGGTCTACCGGCCGCAGGGTCAGAATATCCACGACAAGCACTTTGAGGTCATCATCCGCAAGATGCTGAGCAAGGTGTCGGTCACGGAGTCGGGCGATACCGACATGCTGCCCGGCGACCTGATCGAATCGCCCGTCTTCCAGGAGAAGAACGAAGAAGTCATCGCCGAAGGCGGCCAGCCGGCGCAGGCCGAGCCGGTGCTGCTGGGCATCACCAAGGCGTCGCTCAACACCGATAGCTTCCTGTCGGCCAGTTCGTTCCAGCACACCATCAAGGTGCTGGCCGGGGCGGCCATCGCCGGCAAGGAAGACCGGCTCATCGGTCTGAAGGAGAACGTCATCATCGGCAAGCTCATCCCGGCCGGGACAGGCTTCCGCGTGGGCGAAGATGAGCCGGAGGCGCTGCTGGAAGGCGTGCTGTTCGAGGGCGATCCGGGGGCCATGCGGCTGACGAGCAGCGCCCTGATCGATGACGACACCGACGACGAAATCCTGGCCGCCATCGCCGCCGCCGCCGCCGACGCGTCGCGCCTGACCCTGGTCAGCGACTTCGAGGATGGCGAAGAGGGTGACGAGGGCTGGGATGACGACGAGGACTGGGACGACGACGAGAACGAAGATGAAGGGGGCGGCGAAGCCCACGAGGAAGAGGACTGGGAAGAGTCGGCCGACTAGTTCGTGACCCCGGTGCGTCGCACTTTCTGAAGTGCGTCGCACCTTTCTTAACCACTCCGGTGGGGCGCACTTTCCGAAGTGCGTCCCACCTTTTTGATCCGGCGGGATAGGCTACCCAGAAGGTGCAACCCACTTCAGAAAGTGGGATGCACCAAAGTGCGTCGCACCTTTTTGATCAGCCCCAATGCTTTATCCAGAAGGTGCAACCCACTTCAGAAAGTGGGATGCACCGAATGGGATGCACCGGTCTAGTAGTTGCGCCGCAACAGCATGTCGGTCAACTGGAGCAGGGCGGTCGCGGCCGGGCCTTCGGGGCGGGCGAGGGCCAGCGCCGACAGAGCCTCATTCGTATAGTGGGCGGCGCGCTCGGCCGTATAGTCGCGCGCCCCGGCCGCCTCCAGCAGCGGCACGACCTGGCCGACGAACGCCGCGCCGTCGCCCGGCCCGGCGTAGAGGGCGCGCAGGTCGGCGCTGCGCTCCAGAGCGTAGAGGACAGGCAGCGTCTTCTTGCGGGTAGTGATGTCGGTGCTGACCGATTTGCCGATCAGTTCCTCGTCGCCCCAGATGCCCAGCAGGTCGTCCTGAGCCTGGAAGGCCAGCCCCAGGTTGAGGCCGAAGTCGGCGAAGTGGGCCACGCGGCCGTCGTCGGCCCCGGCCACCAGCGCGCCCAACTCGGCGCACAGGGCCACCAGCACGGCCGTCTTGCCGGTGATCATGGCCACGTACTTGTCCACAGTGACCTCGATCTGAGTTTCAAAGCTCATGTCGGCGTACTGGCCGCGGGTCAGGGCGACGCACGTCTCGTCGAAGCGGCGCAGGGCGCGCACGACCGTCGCCGGCGGTACGTCGCCGTCGGCCAGCCGCTCCAGCGCCAGATGGGCCAGGGCGAACATGGCATCGCCGGTGTTGATGGCTTGCGGCTGTCCCCACAGTGTCCAGACGGTCGGCCGGCCGCGGCGAGTGGGGCTGTTGTCCTCGATGTCGTCGTGGACAAGCGAGAAGTTGTGGACGATCTCGATGGCCGCCGCGGCGGGCACGGCCAGCCGCCAGTCGCCGCCGGCCGCCGCGCAGGCCAGCAGGCACAGGAGCGGCCGGATGCGCTTGCCGCTGTTGCCCCCCGCCGCCTGCAACACTTCGTCGGCCCAGCCCATGTGGTAGTGGATCATGCCGTAGAACGGGTCGGCGGCCGTCGGGTTCTCGGCGCGCAGCACGGCCCGCATCTCGGCTTCGATGGCCGGCAGGAAGTCGGCGGTGAATGTTTCGAGTTCGTTGGTCATGGGGGGAATTTAACGCAAAGATGGCTGAAGGCAAGGTTCCAGGTTCCAGGGGGCCAGGGGAAGAGCGCTCTTCCCCTGGCCCCTGGAACCTGGAACCTTGCTCTAGAAGCGAGTGTGGAGTGGCGTGTGGGCCAAAGCGGCGATGTCGGCCGCGCCGGCGCAGAACATGGCCACGCGCAGTTCATCGGTGATGGTCGCCGCCAGTTCGGCCACGCCGGCCGCGCCGTCGCGGTCGGCGGCGCGCAGGAACTCGCCGGCCAGCCCCACCAGCGACGCGCCCAGGGCGACGCACTTGGCCGCCTCGATGCCGTCCTTGATGCCGCCGCTGGCGATGATCGGCAGGCCCGGCGCGGCCTCGCGGCAGTAGCGCAGCGAAACGGCCGTGGGAATGCCCCAGTCGATGAACGCCCCGGCGACGCGCGCATGGCGGGCCGTGGGGGCGCGGTGCATCTCCACCTGGCTCCACGACGTGCCGCCCGCCCCGGCCACGTCGATGGCGGCCACGCCGGCCGCGGCCAGCCGCCGGGCGTCGTCGGCCGAGAAGCCCCAGCCGACCTCCTTGGCCACCACCGGCACAGGCAGAGCGCGGCAGATGGCCTCCACCTTGCCCAGCAGCCCGGCGAAGTTGCCGTCGCCCTCCGGCTGCACCGCTTCCTGCAGGGCGTTGAAGTGCAGGATCAGGGCGTCGGCCGCGATCATGTCCACTGCCCGGCGACACTGGTCGAGGCCGTAGCCGTAGTTGAGCTGCACCGCGCCCAGGTTGGCCAAGAGCAGGATGTCGGGAGCCACGTCGCGCACCTGGTAGGTGGCTTCCAGCGTGCGGTCTTCGATGGCCGCGCGCATGGAGCCGAGGCCCATGGCCATGCCCGCCGCCTGCGCCCCGGCGGCCAGCTCGCGGTTGATGGCCTGTGCCCGCGCCGTGCCGCCGGTCATGGAGGAGATGAGCAGCGGCGTGCGCAACTGTTTGCCCAGCACGCGCACGCTGGTGTCCACCGTCGCCAGGTCGAGTTCGGGCAGGGCGCAGTGCATGAAGAAGTACTGCTCCAAGCCGTTGGTCAAGGCCTTGAAGGCCACGTCCTCTTCGAGGTTGATGCGGATATGGTCGGCCTTGCGCCGTTCGTGGATGTCGGGAGCGGTGGATGCGTCAGTCATATGTGAAAGAATTATAGAATTAGGAATTGGGAATTACGAATTTCGCCCAATCCGCCCGCGGCGAGTAGAATCAGCGGTTGATAGCGGCCGTGCCTGTAGCGCGTGGCCGCGGCCCAACTGCCCACGTGGCCCGTTACCTGGAGAGAATCATGCGTGTACTCATCACCGGCGCCGCCGGTTTCCTGGGGTCGCACCTGAGCGACCGCTTCATCGCCGAAGGCCACACCGTCGTCGGCATGGACAACCTGATCACCGGCAACATGGACAACATCGCCCACCTGTTTGGGCATGAGCGCTTCAGCTTCATCAAGCACAACGTCAGCCAGTACATCTACGTCGACGGCCCGCTCGACGCCGTGCTGCACTTCGCCTCCCCGGCCAGCCCCAACGACTACCTGGAGCACCCCATCCCGACGCTCAAGGTCGGCTCGCTGGGCACGCACAACACGCTGGGGCTGGCCAAGCACAAGGGGGCGCGCTATCTGCTGGCCTCCACGTCGGAGGTCTACGGCGACCCGCAGGTGAACCCGCAGCCGGAGAGCTACTGGGGCCACGTCAACCCCATCGGCCCGCGCGGCGTCTACGACGAGGCCAAGCGCTTCGCCGAGGCGATGACGATGGCCTACCACCGCTACCACGGCGTGGAGACGCGCATCGTGCGCATCTTCAACACCTATGGCCCGCGCATGCGCCTCAACGACGGCCGCGTCGTGCCCAACTTCATCTACCAGGCGTTGACCAACCAGCCGTTGACCGTCTATGGCCGCGGCACACAGACGCGCGCTTTCCAGTACTACTCCGACCTGGTCGAAGGCATCTATCGCCTACTGCACTCCGACGAATCGCAGCCGGTCAACATAGGCAATCCTCACACCGAGATCAACATGCTGGAGTTGGCCGAACGCATCGTGGAGCAGTCGGGCAGCCAGTCGCCGATCATCTGCGTTGAGCCAACCGACGACCGCTTTGTGGATGATCCGCAGGTGCGCCGGCCGGACATCACCCGCGCCCGCACCGTGCTCGGCTGGGAGCCGCGCGTGCCGGTCGATGAAGGGCTGGCCGAGACGATCGCCTACTTCCGGACGCGAATTTGATTGCCCGAAGCCGGCACTCGCTTTTCAGTGACGGCGCGCTCCGGCCGCTAGGGGTGGCGGGGCTGGCCGTCGCCGCCGCGCTGCTCATCGCCCGGCTACCGCTGCCGCTGGCGGCCGGGCTGCTGGTCGCCGTCGCCGCTGTCGTCCTGACGCTCATCCAGCCACTCGTTGGCCTGGGGCTGGCCCTGCTACTGGGGCCGTGGGGCGCGCTGGAGAACGTGGCGTTGGGCAGTTCGCTCCTCGATAGCGGGCAACTGGCGCTGCTGCTGACGCTGGCCGCCTGGCTGGCCTCGTGCCTGGCCCGCCGCCGCCTGGTCGTGCCCTTCACGCCGCTCAATCTGCCCTGGCTGCTGTTCGTCGTCGTGGCCCTGCTGTCGCTGCTCGACGCGCCCTCGGTCGGCCTGGGGCTGGTGGAGCTGGTCAAGTGGCTGCAAATGGGCCTCATCGTCTGGCTGGTGGTCGATCTGGCCGGCGACCCGACGCGGCGGCCGAGCGGCCCGGCGGCCGTGGGGCGCACCGTGCTGGCCCTGCTGCTGCTGGCCGGGCTGTCGCAGGCGCTCATCGGCATCTGGCAATTCGGCCTGCGCGGCGACGGGCCGGAGCACTTCATCATCCTGGAGCGCTTCTACCGCGCCTATGGCACCTTCGAGCAGCCCAATCCATTCGGCGGCTATCTGAATCTGACGGCGCTGCTGGCGGCGGGAGCGACAGTTGGGCTACTGTCCGCCCCCGGAGGTCTCAGAAGACCTTTGAGGTCATGGGCGTGGCTGGCCTTTGTTGTCTTGTGCGCGACGGCGGCCACGCTGGCGGTTGTCTTTTCGTGGAGTCGCGGGGCGTGGCTGGGGCTGCTGGCCGGGGCGGGGGTGCTGGCCCTGTTCAGCGTGCGCCGGTTGGCGCTGGGGCTGGGGCTGGCCGGGGTGGCGGCGGTCGTCCTGGGCGGCGGGCTGCTGCTGGGGGTGGCCGTTGGCTTCGGGCCGGCGCTGTCGGTGGCCGAGCGGCTGGGCGGCTTTGGCGACGAGTTCGCGCTGGGCGACGTGCGCGGCGTGGACATCAACGACGCCAACTACGCCGTGCTGGAGCGGCTGGCCCACTGGCAGGCGGCGGTGGACATGGCCCGCGACGACCTGTGGACGGGCGTCGGCTTCGGCAACTACGCCGCGGCCTATCCGCGCTACGCGCTCATCAACTGGCCCGACGCGCTGGGCCACGCCCACAACTACTATCTGACCCTCCTGGCCGAGGTCGGCTTGCCCGGCCTGTTGGCTTATGGCGTCCTGTGGCTGGCCGTGGCCGGGCAGACCGTTCGCGCGGCGCGGCGGCTGGTGTGGCCGGAGCGTGGGGTAGCCGTGGGGTTATTGGCGGCCTGGGCGGCATTGGCAGTCCACCATCTGGTGGATAAACTATATGTGAATAATATCTACGTTCACCTGGGGGCGATGCTGGCCTTGCTACAATTGCTAAGCGCGCCCGGTTTGAATGGGGAGCGACCACAGATTACACCGATCACGCAGATTTCGCCCACGGCTGAGCCGTGAACAGTGCTGGATCGGCCGTTGCTCCGCGGATGGGGCGAAGAGCGGTGGATGAGGGATGTCTAGGATGATTACAACGCTGGAAGTCGTATCGACCCGCCTGGGCGTCAAGCCCAAGGAGGCGAAACGCTTCGTCAAATTCCTGATCGTCGGCGCTATTGGGTTCGTCGTCGATTTCGGCATATTCAACCTGCTGCTCAATCCGGTCAACGATTGGGTGTCGCCCGGCCAGTGGCTCTATACCCTGCTGGCCGGCTTTGGCTTCGGCGACTACTTCATCACCCACCTCGGCCCGTCCATCGCCTCGACCATCTCGTTCGTGGCCGCGGTTGTCAGCAACTTCCTTTGGAATCGCTACTGGACGTACCCCGATTCGCGCTCCCGTTCGCGCCGGCGGCAGTTCACCATGTTCTTCCTGGTCAGCGTGGTCGGCGTTCTGATCCGTATCCCCATCGTCTTCCTCATGACGCCGCTCTTCCGCTCGCTGGTGGCCGGCATCGGCCCGTTGCAGGCCTACACCACGCGCCTGGCCGATAACCTGTCGCTGATGGTGGCCGTCGTCGTCGTCCTGTTCTGGAACTTCTTTGCCAACCGGCACTGGACCTACAACGACGTCGAGTGATGGCCGGTAGTCGCGGCATCACCATCGGCTTCGACGCTACGGCGGCGCTGACGCAGGGCGGCGGCATCGGCCGCTACACGCGCGAACTCATTCACGCCCTGGCGGCCGAAGCGCCGGGCCATCGCTTCACCCTCTTCTCGGCCCGGCCGCCGGCCCGGTTGCCCGTGCCCGACTCGCTGCCGGTCGCGCCCAACGTGGCGCACCGGCCCGCGCCGGTCGATGAGCGTTGGCTCTACCGGCTGTGGTATCGCGCCGGTGTCCCCCTACCGGTGCAACTGTTCACCGGAGCCATCGACCTGTTCCACTCGCCCGACTTCGTGCTGCCGCCGGTGCGTGGCGGCGTGCCCACGCTGCTGACCGTCCACGACCTGTCATTCGTCCACTATCCGGCGACCTTTCCGGCCAACCTGGTGGCCTACCTCAACCGGGTTGTGCCCCGCTCGGTGGCTCGCGCCACGCACATTCTGGCCGACTCCGAATCGACCCGGCGCGATCTGGCCGCCCTGTGGCGCGTGCCCGACGACAAAGTGACCGTCCTCTACAGCGGCGTCAACGCCCGCTTCCGGCCGGTGACGGACGCGACGGCGCTGGCGGCGGTCCGCGCCCGCTACGGCCTGGGCGACCGGCCCACTATCCTGGCCGTCGGCACCGTCCAGCCGCGCAAGAACTACGAGATGCTGGTGCGCGCCTTCCGCGCCGTGGCCCGGACGACGCCCCACGCCCTGGTCATCGCCGGGGGGCGCGGCTGGCTGACCGAGGGGCTGGACGCCGAGATCACGCGCCAGGGCGTGGCCGACCGGGTCATTCTGCCCGGCTTTGTGGACGACGCCGATCTGCCGGCGCTCTACTCGGCGGCCGACCTGTTCGTCTTCCCCAGTCTCTACGAGGGGTTTGGCCTGCCGCTGCTGGAGGCGATGGCCTGCGGCGTGCCGGTCATCAGCTCCGACGCCAGCAGTCTGCCCGAAGTGGCGGCGACGGGCGGCGAGCCGGCGGCGTGGCTGTTGCCGCCGGGCGACGAGGCGGCCTGGTCGGCGGCCATGCTGCGTCTGCTGACCGATGACGCGGCCCAGCAGCGGCTGGTCGCTGCCGGCGCGGCCCAGGCGGCGCGCTTCACCTGGGCGGCGGCGGCGCGGCAATTGCTGGGGCTGTATGAGCGGCTGCTCGCCCGCATCTGAGGATGCGGACTCCGCATTGGGCAGCCCGTCCTACCCTGCGGAGTGCGTATCCTCAGATGCGCCTCGCTGGCCCGCCCGCATCTGAGGATGCGGACTCCGCGCACATAAGCGCCACACTTGCATCCCTAGGACGTTATACCTATAATGCGTCTAACGACCCGCAACCCGTCGGGCCGGAGTAACGAGCGAATCTAGAAGTACCCACAATCCCATATCGGCCGCGCCCGCCACCGGCTAATCGACCGGCGAGCGCCGGCGTGACCTGCCTGGAGGCGAGATGTCCGTGAGCGGAATGGGCCTGGCGGCGGCGCACGAGCGCGTCGCCACGCCGGCCAACCCCACTGTGGTGGGCAACCCCATTGGGGTTGCTAACCTCACCGGGATTGCTAACCCCTACGTGGTCGGCCGGCCGCTGACCGGCGCGGCGGCCTCGCTCTACGCCGGTCGCGAAGACGTTTTTGCCTGGCTGACTGAGAACCTGACCGCCGCCGGCCCGCCCAACGCCCTGCTGCTCTATGGCGAGCGGCGCATCGGCAAGACCTCGACCCTCTACCAACTGGTGGAGGGGGAGCGTGGCCGGGCGCTGCGCGAGGGGCGGACGCGGCGGCTGTGGCCGGCCTTCGTCGATTTGCAGCGCCTGGCCGGCTGTCGCACCGACGAGTGGTTGCGACGGCTGGCGCGTGACATCTATCGCCAGATGGCCCAGCACCACCTCAGCCGGGCCATGCCCCGCAGCCGCCCCGGCGACAACTCCGCCTACGCCGCCTTCGACCGCGCCCTCGACCACCTGGAGCAGCACCTGCCGGCCGGTGATCTCATTTTGCTGGCTGTGGATGAGCTGGAGCAGTTACGGGCCGGGATTGACGCCGGGCTGCTGGACGAGGCCGTCGTGCCCTTCCTGCGCTCCCAGGTGCAGCACCGGCCGCGGCTGGCGCTGATCTTCAGCGGCAGCTATGGCCTGCTCGACGATGCCTGGCGTCCATTCACTGACCTGACCGCCCGCTTTGAGTTGGGGCCACTGGACTTCGATTCGGCCGCGGCGCTCATCCGCCGGCCGGTGGCCGGGGAGCTGGCCTTTGAGGAGGCGGCCGTGGAGTACATCTGGCGGCAGACGGCCGGCCGGCCGTTGCCCATCCAGGCCATCTGTCACCGGCTGGTTAGCCAACGCAATCGTCAGGGGCGACGCGAGCCGATTGACGCCGGCGACGCGCAACGAGCAATTGACGAGTTGGCCGCCGAACGGGGCCAGGGCGCGGACGAGGCCGGCCGGGCGTCAACCGTGGGAGCCACAGCATGAGAATGCCCTACATCGTCGGCCCGCCGGTGAAGCTGCCGACGGACTTCTTCGGCCGCGCTGCCCAGACGCGGCAGTTCTTCGACACGCTGGCCGGGCCACAGGTGCAGTGCGTCAGTGTGCTGGGCTTGCGGCGGGCGGGCAAGACGTCGTTCCTGCAACACGTCGCCCACCCGGAGGTGATGGCCGGGTACTTGAGCGACGCCGCGCGCACCGCCATGATCTACGTCGACGTGTCGGCCTGTCGCGCGCCGGGGGAGTTTTACGGCCGCGTTGCCCGCCGCTTGCAGGGCCTGCTGTCGCCGCGCGCCGCCGGCCCCGACGCCCCGGCCGAGGCCGACGTCTACACCGTCGAGTCGCTGCTCTATGAGCTGGCCGACCGGCGCGTGGTGCTGCTGCTGGACGAGTTTGACCAGTTGCGGACGGCCGGCTTCGGTGGGGAGTTCCTGACTGAGTTGCGCGCCCTGGCCGGGGTGTGGGAGTTCGAGCTGGGCTACGTCACCGCCTCCTACTGGGACCTGTTCCGGCTGGGCAACTTCGTCGGCCTGCCGGTCACGTCCCCCTTCTACAACATCTTCCACCCCACGCCCATTTACCTCTCCGGCCTCAGCCCGGCCGAACTGGACGAGTTGGTGCGCGTGCCGGCGCGGCGGGTGGGCATCGCCGCCGACGAGGAAGACGTGGCCGGGGTGCGCGCCATCGCCGGCTCGCTGCCCTTCTTTGTGCAGGCCACGGCCGCCGTGTGGCTGGCCGATAAGCTGGCCGGGCAGGCGACCGACCGCCGCGCCGTGGTTGCCCGGCTGGTGCCGGAGATGGGGCCGTACTTCGAGCAGTGGTGGCGCAACTTCAGCGACGTGGAGCGCGACACGCTGCGGGCCATTGCCCAGGAGAAGCCGCCGGCCCGTCTGCCCTATGGCGAGGCCGAGATCGCCGCCGCCGTCCGCCGGCTCAACCAGTACGGCATCGTGGCCATCACCGGCGAGCAGCCGTGGGTGGATGGGCTGCTGCTCAAGCAGTGGCTGTGCGAAAACAGGGGCTAGGGATTAGGGATTAGGGATTAGGGGAAGAGCGCTCTTCCCCTAATCCCTAATCCCTAATCCCTAGCCCCTAGCCCCTAGCCAGCGCCACCAGACCATGACCATCGCCAGCGTATCGAGCTTGCAGTACTGCCGCAGCAGTTGCCGCCAGCGTTCGGCCTCCAGCGTGGCTCCGGCGGCGGCGCGCTCGATCATGGTGTAGTAGGCCAGAATGGCCCCTGTGCCTTCGACGACCGACAGCGAGCGCTCGCCCACCTGGAGCGGCGGTAGGGCGGCGTAGGGGCTGCCAGCCCGCCGTCGGCCGCCGGCTGGACGTAGTGCGGCAGGCGGGCGCGCACCGTCGCGTCGCTCTGCCACACGGCATCGGCGACGACCTTCAGCGACGTGCTACCGCCCATGCGCGGGTGGAAGTAGTGCTTCAGCGCCAATTGGTGCATATCCACCAGCCGGCCGCTCGTCAGAAAGTCGCCCAGCCAGGTGAAAATCTCCGAGTCCGCCTCGCCCCGTTCGGTCATCTGGCGCTGGATGGCGTGCAATACGGTGGCCTCGTGGCTGCCCCAGACGAGGACCGCGCCGCTGTCGCCCACCTGTCGCCGCAGCGCCCCGGCGAAGGCGCTGTTGGGGAAGGCGTCGGCCGTCTGGAGCCATTCAGCGTGCTGTGGCGGCGCGTCCGGCGCGGCGATAGTCTGGCAACACCATTGAAAGGCGATGGTCTCGAACGGGCGCATGCCCCGGTAGCGCGGCACGGCCGGGGCGCACGTCTCGAAGTCGACGAAGTAGTGGGGGTAGGGTAGCGCCCGCAGCCGCGCGCCGAGTTCGGGGTCGATCTCTTCGCGCTGGTCGCGCAGGCCACGGTACTGCCGCAACTGCCGCCGCGAAACTTCGCCCTGTGAGCCGTCGCTCCGGGCGATGAGCCGTTCCGGGATGTCGAACAGCGTTGCCTTGCCCTCGGCCAGCAGCCGATTGGCCAGCGGCTCCTTGCGCCCGCCCAACTCGCTGACGTGGTACAGATCGAGGATGTGGGGCGTGACCTCGGCCAGCGCGCCCCAGCAGTCGTGGAAGCCGCGCCGCTCGCCATCGGCCACGCGATACTCGCAGTGGCGGCAGTCAACTGACAACGGTTGCGGGGCGCGGCGCAGCGTGGGCATCAGGTGGGCGGCGAAGTCGTCGGCCCGCCGGCGCACGTCGGGCAGTACCCGCGCCACCTCGGCGCGCACGTCTACCCGCGCCAGAATCAGCCCGCGCCGCAACTCTCGCCCATCGCCGGTATACTCGGCCGACGGCCCCTGCCCACCCTCCGCCGCGCCCGTCAGCGAGCGCAGGGCAAAGCGATGGTGCAGGCCATCGACCGGGCAGGGGCGGCTCTTGTCGGGCATCAGCAGATAGGGGACGATCTCCAGGTCGGGAAACACGTCTTGCAGGATGCTGACCTGGAAGGCGGCGTCTTCGATGTAGGGCCGCCAGGCCGTGTGCAGGCCGTCGGCCGCGCGCGGGGCGTGGAACAGGCTCGGCTGCCCGGCGTGCAGCAGTTCGTCGTTCTTCTGCCGGTCGAAGCCGCACGACTTGATCTCGATCAACTCGATCACCCGGCCGCGCTTGATCAGGATGTCGGCGCGGGCCATCCGGCTGCCGCTGATGAAGGTGGCCTCGAACAGCGTGCAGGGGTCGGCGGCCAGCGCGGCCATCGTGTCCCAGGCGGCCGACTCCACGTCATCGCGATAGCCGACCCAGCGGCCGTCGGGATAGAGGGCGCGGGCCAACGCCTCGACCAGATACCCCTGGTCGGCCAGCGCCGTCAGGTACTCGTCGCCATCCTCGCGCGTCGGGTAGCCGAGCTTGCGATAGTACAGCTTCGTCGGGCAGGTGCGGGCGACTTTGAAGTCGGATTTGGTGAGGAAGTGGGTGATCATGTTTCAGTTAAGTATGCTTCAATGGGCGGGGGAGCAGGGGTGACAAGCGTCACCCCTGCTCCCCCGCCCCCCTGCTCTCCTGCGGCAAGAGCAAGACAACCCCGGCCAGATTCGCCGCCACGGCGGCCGACACCATCGCCCAGGCAACACTCTCCAGCCGGGCATGGAAGAGAAGCATCGCCGCTACCTGGGCGGCGACGATGCCGGCCAGGACGATGACGTAGCCCCGCCGCTCCAGCGACAGGGCGTAGTTGAGCCAGATGTTGACCGCGGCGTAGAGCGTCGTGGCCAGGCCGACCAGGGCCAGCAGCGAACCGGGGTTGGCGTAGGCCGGGCCGAAGACGAGAGCGACGATCTGGCCCGGCCACAGAGCGTAGAGCGCCGTCAGCAGCAGGCCGGGCAGCAGCGTCGCCGCCAGGGCCAGCAGCAGCACCGGCCGCGGGTCGCGCCCGGCCGCCCGGCGTTGTGTCGCCTTGGGGAAGAGCACCAGGCCGATGCCCAACGGGATGAACAGGTTCATCTTGCCCAGGGTGACGACGGGGGCGTAGGCCTCGGCCGCGGCGTCGCCGAAGACGCGGCGGACGATGATGGCATCGGCGTTGGCCATGATGGCGAAGGCCAGCAGGCCGAGCAGCGTGTAGGCCGAGTAGCGCCAACTGATGGCCCGCGGCGGGGCAGCGGGAGCCGGAGCGCGGAAGTAGGGCCGCAGGATGATTAGCGCCAGCACCAGGGCGACGCTGCTGCCCAGCGGCAGGGCGACGACCGCCCCGGCGGCCTGCATTCCCTAGCCACAGCAGGGCCGCGGCGAAGAGCAGCCGCAGCAGCGACTGGAGCATCTGCACCGCGCCCAGGCCGAAGAAGTGCTGCGTGCCCTGCAACACGCCGTCGGTGACGGGGCGCAGGAAGAGCAGCAGCAGGGCCAGGCTGGCCGCCCAGAGGGGCCACGGCGTGGGGATGTGGAGGAAGCGGGCCAGGAGCGGGCTGAGCAGGGCCATGAGCGCCGTCGCCGCCAGCCCCCAGCGCCACGCCCAGCGCCAACTGCGGCCGAGCACGCTGCCCACCCGCGCCACGGCGTCGCCGCCGACGGTGGCCTCGGCGGTGTAGTAGGCGACGACGTTGCGGATGACGTTGGTCACCTGCACCATGACTTGCAGCAGGGCGGTCACGGTGACGAAGATGAAGAACTCCGTCGGGGCCAGTTGGCGGCCGACGACGATGTTGACCAGGTAGTCGAAGCCGCCGGCGACGACCATCGCCGCGGCCATGAAGCCGCCCTGGATGGCCGGCCGCTGCCCGGCCGCCCGCAGGCGCAGCGCCAACCCGCCCATCGCGCTCAGAGCCAGGCCTCCTTGTGGGCGACGAAGTAGCAGTGGGCGCTCAGGTCGCGGGCGACGCGCTGCAAGCCGCGCTCGACGGCCACCGCCGCCGGGGTCAGCCGCTCCAGCGCCGGGAACTGGTCGGGCAAGACCTCCCACAGCCAGAAGAGGACGCTGTACTGCCCGGCGCGCGTCACGCGGAAGCCGGCGTCGCTGAGCATCATGGCCAGCCCGGCGAAGGTAAAAGGCGCGTTGATCTCGTCGCCCAGCCATTTGGGGTAGAGCCGCCGCCCCCAGCGGATGAGGGGGTTGTCCTCCACCGTCTCGACCAGGAAGAGGACGCCGCCCGGCCGCAGCACCCGCCGCGCCTCGGCCAGCGCCCGCGCCACGTCGCCGATGTGGTGCAGCACGTGCTGGACGTAGACCATGTCCAGGCAGCCGTCGCCGACGGGCAGGCGCAGGCCGTCGGCCAGCAGCGCCGGGCCGTGGGCGGCGGCCAGAGCGACGCGCTCCGGCACGGCGTCCAGCCCGAAGGCGACGCGGCCGTGCTGGGCAAAGCGGCTCATGTTCCAGCCGTTGCCGCAGCCGATCTCCAGGATGCGGCGCACGTCGGGCCGGGCCAGTACTTCGCGCTCGGCGGCGAAGTAGGGCAGGACTTTATAACGTTGTGGTGACCAGTTCTCGCCGAAGACGGCTGGTTTGCGATAGTCCATAGGCTATAACTTCTTCCACTTGCTCCCACCAGCGTTCGCCCGGCGGCCAGGGGATGCGTTCGCAGCCGGCGAGGGCGGCGGTCAGGATGGCCCGCTCCTCGGCCGCCCAATCGCGCCCGCCCCAGCGGGCCAGTTCGCCCACCAGCAGCGGGTAGGGCTGGAAGCCGAAGGCCGTATCGCCCTCGTCCAGCAGGCGCTCGACGGCCGCCTCCAGCGAGCGCTCGCCCCCGTCCAGCAGCAGCGCGACCGGCGCGGCGGCCTCGGCGTAGACCACGCCGGGAACCAGCGCGTCCAGCGGATGCTTCGGCTGGGGGATGAGCCGCTGCAAGTAGGTGTTGACCGTCGCCGCGGGCAGACGGCGTTCGCTGAGCCACAGGCCGAGCCGGCGCACCGGCGGCGAGTAGAGCAGGCGTTGCAGCCGCAGGGCCACGGCCGCCCGCGCCGCGCCGTGGGGCGGGCGCATCTCGCGCCGGGCGGTGACGGGCTTGGGGAAGCTGCGCGCCCGCCGGTCGCGGCCCAGGAGCACGCGGTCGTCGCCGAGAAAGGCCAGTCGCCCGCCGGCGCACAGGCGGCCGAGGCCATAGCCCATGTCGGCCGGGCCACTGATGAGCACCGCCCGCCCGTCGCCCGGCCCCGGCGCGACCAGGCCGCCAGCACGCGGCAGCGCATAGCCCCGCGTCAGCAGCAGCCAGCGCAAGACCGGCTCGACGACGTTGGTGTAGAGAAAGGCCGGCGACGTTTCCAGCAGGGGCGAGACGACGATCTCGGTGAAGTCGCCGGGGATGATGGTCAGGCCGAAGCCGAAGCGGCCGAGGTGCTCGTCGTAGCAGATGGCCCCAGGCACGCGGCTGGGCGTGCCGTGGCGGTCGACGCGCAGTTGCAGGTCGATGCGCGGCGGCGGCGCGGCCGTCTCGAAGTGAGCCAGATCGTCCAGCGGAACCTGCGAGGCGACGGTGACGAGGCCGTGGATGTCGTAGGTGGTGCTGGCCCGCGGCTGCATCATCAGGCCGCGCGTCCAGATCCACTGCTCCGACAGGGCGTAGTAGGCCAGGCCGGCCAGCAGCATGGCCGCCAGCCCGGCCAGCGGGTAGGGCAGGCCCCAGCGCACGGCCAGTAGCCAGATGGCCGGCAGATAGACGAGCAGCAGGAACAGCGTGCCCAGCAGCAGCAACGCCGCCAGCCGCCGCCGCGCCGGGCCGCGCGGCCGGTCGCTGAAGACCCACGCCTCGCCCAGCAGGACGGCGACGATGGTCGCGCCGCCGGCCACGGCCGCCGCGCGCAGCACGGGCCAGCCCGCGCCGGTCGCCAGCCCGACCAGCAGGGCCAGATTGCCGGCCACGACCAGAGCCACCAGCACCAGAAAGCGGATGAGGTGCTGGTTGACCGTCAGGCGCAGGCGCGTCAGGTGGCGGAAGAAGCGCATTCCCTCATTGAGATCGGCCTTGCTCTGCCCCTCGTGGCGCGGCGAGAAGTCGAAGTGGAGTTCGGTGACGCGCAGATCGGGGTGGCGGGCGAGCAGTTCGAGCAGAATCTTGAAGCCCTGCGGTTGCAGCGCGGCCGTGTCTACCGCCGCCCGCCGGGCCAGAAAGAAGCCGGTCAGCGGGTCGGAGACGTTCTTCAGCACGCGCGGGAAGACCATGCGGGCCAGGATGGTGAGGGTCTGCGAGGTCAGCGCCCGCGCCCGGCTGAGGCCGACCGGCCCCAGCCAGTCGGCCTGGCGGCTGGCGACGACGATGTCGGCCGCGGTGCGGTTGGCCTGGGTCAGCAGGCGGGGAATCAGTTCGGGCGGGTGCTGCAGGTCGGCGTCGATGACGCACAGCCAGCGGCCGGCGGCGGCGTCCATGCCCTCGACGACGGCCCCGCTCAGCCCGTTGCGGCGGGCCGGCGGCCGGGCGATGACGCGCACGGGGAAGGGGCGGGCGGCGGCTTGCGCGGCGATGATCTGCGGCGTGGCATCGCTGCTGTCGTCCACGAACAGTACCTCGAACGACTGGCCGAGCAGCGCCGTGCCCAGCCGGTCGAGCAGCGGGCCGACGTTGCCGGCCTCGTTGCGCGTGGGCACGATGACGGTCAGTTCAACCGTGGGCGGTTCGGTGGTGGGCTGGGGGGCGGGGCGGCCCGGTGGCGTTGCTCCTGGGTGCATGGCTGTTCGCCAGCATGATAGCACACGGCCGCGGCCGGTGCGAGAGGAGAGGGACACGGAGGGATGCAGAGTGGAGAGGAACGCGGAGAGACGCAGAGGAGCGCAGAGAGACGCGGAGGAAGGATCTGATTCTTCTCTGCGTCTGCGTCTTCTCTCCGCGTCCCTCTCCCTCTTCCCTCTATAACCGGATGTGCGCGCTGGCGGAGGTGTATCAGGGGGAGCGGCCGAATGGGGAGACAAGTGACTTGACAGCTTTGATCGTTCGGGCGCTGGGGATGATTGTAGGCAAGATGGCAAAGGATGAGCGTGAGCAGGCTGCCGTCTGCCGTTTCTGCCGTTGCTGCCGTTAAATCTATGAGGCCGCACGCACGGGGGGGGGGCCAAACCGGGGGGGGGGGGGGGGGGGGGGGGGGGGGGGGGGGCGACGGGGCGGCGCGGCGGGCGGGCGGGGCAGGGGGGGGGGGGGGGCGGGGGGGGAGGGGGGGGGGGGGGGGGAGGGGGGGGGGGGAGGGGCGGGGGGGGGGGGTGGCGGGGGGGGGGGCGGGGGCCGGGGGGGGGGGGCACCGCGAACGGCAGAACGGCACCACTGGCGAGCACCTGGGGGGGGGGTGTGCAATGAAACGATTGGGCGGCCCAGTTCGCGCTGGGCGACGGCCTGGCGATTGGCCGAACGGGGTCGGAACGGATATGATAGCGCGACGCCATGGCAAAGAACGACTACAGCATCTCGGCCTTCTTCCCGGCCTACAACGACGCCGGCACGATCAGCAGCATGGTCATCACCGTCCTGCTGACGCTGCGCGAGCTGACCGACGACTACGAGGTCATCGTCGTCAACGACGGCAGCCAGGACCACACCGCGGCCGTCCTCGACGAGCTGGCCCGCGTCTACCCCGACGAAGTGCGCATCATCCACCACCCGCAGAACCGCGGCTATGGCGGCGCGCTGCGCACCGGCTTCTATAGCGCCGCCAAGGAGTGGGTTTTCTACACCGACGGCGACGCCCAGTATGACCCGCGCGAGTTGAAGAACCTGGCCGCGCTGGTCAACGACGACGTGGACTTCATCAACGGCTGGAAGATCGAGCGCAACGACCCGCTGCACCGCATCGTCATCGGCCGGCTGTACCAGGCGATCATCAAGGCCGCTTTCGGCCTGCGGCTGCGCGACGTGGATTGCGACTTTCGCCTGATGCGCCGCGAGGTGTTCGAGAGCGTCCAGTTGGAGGCCAACAGCGGCGTCATCTGCGTCGAACTGATGAAGAAGACCCAGGACGCCGGCTTCCGGCTGACGGAGACGCCCGTCCACCACTTCCACCGCGCCTACGGCAAGTCGCAGTTCTTCCGCTTTCGCCGGCTGGCCCAGGTCGCCCGCGACCTGACCAAGCTCTGGTACCGGCTGGTGTGGCGCAAGGAGGCCGCGCTGCCCCCGGCCGTGGCCGCCGCGCCCACCGAGACGGCCGTCGCTGCCCACTCCCAGCCCTATGCCGACCGTTCCCACTGACCACCACGCCTTCTTCCGCGACAAACACGTCCTGATCACCGGCGGCCTGGGCTTCATCGGCTCGAATTTGGCCCACCGGCTGGTGAGTCTGGGGGCGGACGTGCTGATCGTCGATTCGCTCATCCCGGAGTACGGCGGCAACGTCTTCAACGTCCACGGGCTTGAGGAGCAGTTGCGGGTCAACATCGCCGACATGCGCGATGAGCACGGCCTGCGCTATCTGGTGCAGGGGCAGGACGTCATCTTCAATCTGGCCGGGCAGGTCAGCCACACCGACAGCATGATCGACCCCTACACCGACCTGGAGATCAACGCCCGCAGCCAGCTGTCGCTGCTGGAGGCGTGTCGCCACGGCAACCCGGCGGCCAAGGTCGTCTTTGCCAGCACGCGGCAGATCTACGGCCGCCCGGAGTATCTGCCGGTCGACGAGCGCCACCCGCTGCAGCCGGCCGACGTCAACGGCATCAACAAGCTGGCCGGCGAGTGGTATCACATGGTCTACCACCAGGTCTACGGCCTGCGCACCGTCTCGCTGCGGCTGACCAACACCTATGGCCCGCGGATGCGCATCCGCGACGCGCGGCAGACGTTCATCGGCTGGTGGTTCCGGCAACTGCTGGAGGGGCAGACGTTGGGCATCTTTGGCAACGGGCTACAGGTGCGCGACTTCAACTACGTCGATGACGTGATCGAGGCCCTGCTGATGGTCGCCTTCCACGAGGCGGCCGACGGGCAGATCTACAACCTGGGCAGCGACGACCCGATCAACCTGCTCAATCTGGCCCGGCTGATGATCGAGGTCAACGGCGGCGGCCAGTACGAACTGCGCCCCTTCCCCGACGACCGCAAGCGCATCGACATCGGCGACTACTACGGCGACTATCGCCGCATTCGCAGCAAGCTCGGCTGGCGTCCGCTGGTCGGCCTGCGCGACGGGCTGACGCGGACAATGGACTACTTCCGCGCCAACCTTGAACACTATGTTTAAGAATAGAAACCACAGATTACACAGATTTCACAGATTACTCTTCAAATCTGTGAAATCTGTGTAATCTGTGGTTTCTTCCTTCTTCCGGTAGCAACGATATGGCTGAGCAACAAATCGCCCTGGTGACCGGGGGCAATCGCGGGATCGGGCTGGAGGTGTGCCGCCAGTTGGCCGGGCGCGGTCTGCGCGTGGTGCTGACGGCCCGCGACCCGCGCAAGGGGGAAGCGGCCGTGCAACAACTGGCCGGCGACGGGCTGGCGGTGGAGTTCCTGGCGCTGGACGTGAGTGACCCGGCGGCGGCCGAGGCGGCGCGGCAGTGGGTCGAGACGCGCTACGGCCGTCTCGACGTGCTGGTCAACAACGCCGCTGTCTACCTGGACGAGAGCGTCAGCATCTTCGACGTGCCTCTGCCGGACTTTGAGGCGACGCTGGCGGCCAACCTCTACGGGCCGCTGCACCTGTGCCGGGCCTTCGTGCCGGGGATGCGGCGGCGGGGATACGGGCGGGTGGTCAACGTCTCGTCGGAGTCGGGCCAACTCAGCACAATGGGCGGCTACACCGGAGCCTACGCCATCTCCAAGGCGGCGCTCAACGCCCTGACCCGCGTCGTGGCCGCCGAGGCGGGGCGGGCGGTCAAGGTCAACTCCGTCTGCCCCGGCTGGGTGCGCACCGACATGGGCGGCCCCCACGCCTCGCGCAGTGTGGCCCAGGGCGCGGACAGCATCGTCTGGCTGGCGACGCTGCCCGACTCCGGCCCGACGGGCGGCTTCTTTCAGGATCGCCGGCCCATTGCCTGGTAGACAACCGATGACGACCGCCATCCCCCTCGTTGACCTGAAGGCCGCCTACCGCCGCTTGCAAGCGGAGATCGATGCCGCCGTGGCCCGCGTTCTGGCCGGCGGCTGGTACATCCTCGGCCCGGAGGTCAGCGCCTTCGAGACGGAGTTCGCCGCCTGGCTGGGCGTTGGGCACGTGGTCGGCGTGGCCTCGGGCACAGACGCGGTGCTGCTGGCGCTGCGGGCGCTGGGCGTCGGGCCGGGCGACGAGGTTATCACCGTGGCCCACACGGCCGTGGCGACGGTGGCGGCCATCGAACTGGCCGGGGCGACGCCGCGCTTTGTTGACATCGATCCGATCACCTACACCCTCGACCCGGCGCAACTGGCCGCGGCCGTCACCCCCCGGACGCGGGCCATCGTCCCCGTCCACCTCTACGGCGCGCCGGCCGACATGGACGCGGTGCTGAGCGTGGCCCGCGCCCACGGGCTGCTGGTCGTCGAGGATTGTGCCCAGGCCCACGGCGCGCGCACGCGGGGGCAGATGGTCGGCACGCTGGGCGACGCCGCCGCCTTCAGCTTCTACCCGACCAAGAACCTCGGCGCGCTGGGCGACGGCGGGGCGGTGGCCACTAACCGGCCGGAGGTGGCCGAGCGACTGCGGCTGCTGCGCCAGTACGGCTGGCGCGAGCGCTACGTCAGCGACGTGGCCGGCTACCAACAGCCGGTTGGACGAACTCCAGGCGGCCATCCTGCGCGTCCGCCTGGGCCATCTGGAGGCGGAGAACGCGGCCCGGCGGCGGCTGGCGGCGCGCTATGACGCGGCGCTGGCCGGGCTGCCCATCGCCCTGCCCGCCGCCCGGCCCGACGACTGCCCGGTCTACCACCTGTACGTCATCCGCACCGCCGCCCGCGACGCCCTGGCCGAGCACCTGCGCGCCCGCGGCATCGGCACGGGCGTTCACTACCCGGTAGCCGTCCACCGCCAGCCGGCCTACGCCCATCTCGGCT
>JADJHJ010000010.1 GCA_016707605.1 Candidatus Promineofilum glycogenicum
CCAACAACTACGAGACGCCGCGCAAGCTGGCCGCGCAGTGGATCGATGCCGGGCGCTTCGTGCCCCTGCTCGACGGGTTGGACGAGGTCGATCCATCGCTGCGCCCGATGTGCGCCGAGGCCATCAACGCCTTCCGCCAACAGCACCCCGGCGTGGCCCTGCTGGTGACGGCCCGCAGCCGCGACTACCAGACGTTGGCCACGCGACTGAACATGGACAAGGCCATCGTCCTGCAACCGCTGACGCCGGAGCAGATCGACACCTACCTGTCGCGGCGCGGCCCGCGGCTGGCCGGCCTGCGCCAATCGCTGGCCGCCGATGAGACGCTGCGCGAACTGGCCCAGACGCCGCTCATGCTCAGCATCATGACCCTGGCCTACCGCCGCATGCCCGAAGAGGGCGGCGAGATGGGCGGCCGGCTGCTAACGTCCACGCAACTCTTCGACGTTTACGCCGAGCGCATGGCCCGCTACCGTGGCAAAGATATGCGCTTCGCCCCCAGCGACACCATTACCTGGCTGACCTGGCTGGCCAAGCAACTGACGCGCGAGGGCAAGCCGACCTTCTTCCTGGAGGACATGCAGCCGTCGTGGCTGGCCGCCGACGACCAGCGGCGGCTGGCGCGCTCGATGCGCCTGTTGGTCTTCCTCTTTCTGCTGGCCGGGGCGCTGCCGGCGTCGTTTCTGTTCATGACCTTCGGCCGCTGGGGCGCGGCGCTGGCGGTGCTGCTGGTCGGGCTGTTGGCGGCAGCCGTGCCCGCGCTGACCGGCCGCTTCCTGCTGCGCGCCCGGCTGCCCTTCAACCGCATCGAAACAGTTGAGTCGCTGGCCTGGTCGTGGCCCTACGCCGCGCTGGGGCTGGGCGTCGGCGTGGTCGGCGGGTTGGTGCTGGGAGCGCTGGTCGGCTGGCTCGACCGCTGGAGCGCCACCGCGTGGGCCACCCCCTGGGCGGCGCTGCTGGCCGCGGCCGGCGGGGCGCTGGGGGCGTTCGAGGCCGGGTTGCGGCCGGGCGATCTGCGGCTGCGCATGGCGCCGGGGCAGGGGGTGGGGCAATCGCTGCGCAGTGGCGTGGTGGTCATGACGCGAGTGATGGTGCTGGCCGGCGTCCTGCTGAGCGTCGCCCTGGGCGCGGCCAGCCTGCTCAACGGCGGGGACGTCATCCTGGCCGCCGCGCCGTGGCTGCTGTGGCTGCTGCTCTATCTGGGGCTGGGCTTCGCCCTGGCCTATGGGCAGTTGGCCTACTACCAGCACGCCCGCCTGCGCCGCATTCTCTACGACCGCGGCCACATCGCCGACGACTACCCCGCCTTCCTCAACCAGACGGCCGAGCGCAACCTGCTGCGCAAGGTCGGCGGCGGCTATACCTTCGTCCACGCTTTGCTGCTACAATACTTTAGCGGCCGAGCTGAGTGAGCTGTGGGTGGCCGGTGCGTCCACTCTGGTGCGTCGCACAGAGGTACCAAAAGTGGCCACTGAAAGTGCCAGGCACTGCGGAAAGTGCCAGGCACAGGCGTAGGCTTATGGACGATCACGATCCCTTTAGCGCCCTGGCGGCGCTGCCACACCAACAGCGCTGGCGCGGCCAGATCGCCCCCGTGCCCGTCGTCGTCGGCCTCATCCGCCGGGCGCACGACGACGGCGAGCGGCTGCTGCTCATCCGCCGTGCCGGTGGCCCCTACGCCGGGCAGTGGGCGCTGGTCGGCGGCAAATGGGACTTCGGCGAGACGCTGGCCGAGGCCATCGTGCGCGAGGTGCTCGAGGAGACGGGGCTGGCCACGACCTTCGTCGCCGTGCGCGGGCTGGTCAGCGAGCGCGTCGCCCCCTGGTCGGCCGGGGCGCTGGGGGCGCACTTCCTGCTGCTGGTGTGTGACCTGCTGGTGGGCGAGGGGGAGGCGGCCGAGCAACAGGAGGGCGGCGTCGCCTGGTTCGACCACGCCGCTATTGACGCCCTGAACGCATCGGGCACGATCATCCCCAGCGACTACGCCATGATCCGCGAATTCGCCGCCGCCGCCGAACGCGCGCCGCACGTCGAGGTAGAGATGCGGGCGCGGCTGGGTGGGGCGGGCGAGGCGTTGAGCGAGATGATCCGCTTTGAGAGGTATGAGTAATTGTAGAGGGATGATCCGCAGATTAGGCAGATTGGGCAGATTTTCCAGAAGAAGCAGTCTACAATCTGTATCGTAAACGAACTGCCGCGCCAACCCGATCACAATGCCTCTTCTCCCCGCCGAACTCCTCCACAAACGCTACCGCATCGTCAGCCTGCTGGCCGCCGGGCCGTATGGCGCGACCTATCGCGCCTATGACCAGACCGACCGGCGCGACGTGGCCATCAAGGAGTATCTCGACCCGTCGGTCGAAATCCAGCGCCGCTTCCGGGCCGAGGCGCGGCGGCTGGCGGCCCTCGACCACCCCCAACTGCCGGCCACGCTCGACCACTTCGCCCTCGACAACGGCCAGTACCTCGTCAGCGCCTACGTGGAGGGCGTGGATTTGGGCAGCCTGCTGGCCCAATACGGCCCGCTGCCGTCGGACCTGATCGTCCCCTGGCTCCAGGCCGCCTGCCGCCCGCTGGTCTACCTGCACGCGCAGAAGCAACTGCACCTGAACGTCAAGCCGGCCAACGTCCGCCTGACGCCCACGGGCGACGTCTTCCTGGTCGACTCCGGCCTGCCGGGATTGGGCGTGCGCCCCCACGCCGCCGGCTTTGGCGCGCCGGAGCAGCAGGCGCAAGGGGAAGCCGGGCCGCTGGCCGACATCTACAGCATGGGCGCGACACTCTACGCCCTGCTGACCGGCCGCACGCCGCCCAACGCCCTCAGCCGCGAGACGGGGCTGAGCGATCTGACGCCGGCGCGCGAGGTCAACCCCGACGTGGAGCCGTACCTGTCCATCGTCGCCGGGCGGGCCATGTCGTTGCGGGCCGACACGCGCTACGAGACGGTCGATGACTTCGCCCGCGCCCTGGAGCGGCCGGCCGGGCGGCCCGCGCCGGTCGTCAGCCCGCTGCGCCGCGCCGGGCCGGAGCCGACCGCCGCTGCCCCGCCGCCGCGCCGCGCCGCCCGGAGCGCGTCCGCCGCCGCATGGAGCGGCGGACGGTCATTGCCCTGGCCGCGGGGGCGATCTTCCTGCTGGCCTTCACCGCCTTTCTGCTGGTCACCAACCTGCGCCAGCCGGAGCCGGTCGCCGGCCCGTCGGCGACAGAGACGCTGCAATCGGCCGTCATCGCCGCCCTGACCGAGTTCGCGCCCACGCCCTCCCCCTCGCCGGAGCCGACCATCCCGCCCACGCCGACGCCGCAGCCGTTCATCACCCAGACCGGCTCGCGCATGATCTACGTCCCCGGCGGCCAGTTCACGCTGGGCGACGACGCCAGCGAGGAGAACGACGAGAAGCCGGCCCGCGAGGTGCAGATCGACGGCTTTCTGATCGACGAGACGGAAGTGACCAACGCCGCCTACGCCCAGTGCGTCGCTGCCGAGGTCTGCCCGCGCCCGGCCCGCGCCGGGGCCACCTATCACCAGAGCTACTACGGCGACCCGGCCTTCGACGACTACCCGGTCATCAACGTCAGTTGGTTCAATGCCGCCGCGTTCTGCGAGTGGCGCGGGGCGCGGCTGCCGACCGAGGCGGAGTGGGAGTACGCCGCCTCGTTCGACCCGGTAGAGCAGGTCAAGTACCGCCACCCGTGGGGCGACGTATTCGACGGCGAGCGGCTGAACTTCTGCGACGTCAACTGCCGCACCGACGGGCCGGACGCGGTGTGGGATGACGGCTTCAACGACACCGCGCCCGCCGGCAGCTTCCCCGACGGCCGCTCGCCGGCCGGCGTCTACGACATGCTGGGCAACGTCATGGAGTGGGTCAACGACTGGTACGACTTCAACGCCTACGAGAACGTCAGCCGACACCAACCCGCGCGGCCCGACGGAGGGCGACTTCAAGTCGTTGCGCGGCGGGTCGTGGCTGTCGCCGTCGGACGAGACGGCCGTCACCGTGCGCGGCAACTTCGAGCCGACCGTGGCCCAGGCCAACCTCGGCTTCCGCTGCGCCATGCCGCCGCCGTAAGAGGATGGAACACGGATGACGCGGATTGGCGCGGATTCACACGGATAAGAAGGAATCTATTCTTATCCGCGAAAATCCGCGAAATCCGTGTCATCCGTGTTCGATTTCTTCGCCCCGGCGATAGTGTGTACTCCGCCCGCGGCCGAGCCGCACAATCAAGCCCAGGTCCATCAGGTAGTTGAAATCCAGCGTCCGCGTCGCCTTGGCCCGCTCGGTTAGCCGGGCGTAGTCGGCGTCGGTGATGTAGCCGTGGGTATCGATGTGGTTGAGGATGGCCAGGTGATGCGCCTTCAGGCTCGTCTCCGGCGTCCGGCGGCCGGCCAGGGTCTTGGCCACGCGCTGTAGCTCGTCCAGAATCCCCTCGGCGAAGTACTCCAACCACGGTGTGAAGTCGAGCTTATCGGCCACGTCGTAGTAGTTGCCGAACGCGCCCACCTGCCGGAAGTAGCGGCTGACGTTCTGGTTGTAGTAGTTCTCAAAGCTGAACAGGTTCCCTAGACGTAGGCCCAACCCATTGAGCAGGTAGTTCGTCGCCAGTCGCGTCGTCCGCCCGTTGCCGTCCATGAAGGGGTGGATGATGACCAGTTGCTTGTGGCAGAGGCCGGCCATCAGCAGTGGATCGAGGCTTTCGTTGCCCCGGATGAAGTCAACCAACTCGCCTACCAGTCGTGGCACGTCGCCATGATCGGGCGGCAGGAAGAGGATGTCGCCGCTGCGCGGATCGGGGATAACCACCGGCTCCTGGCGAAAGCGGCCGGTCTGATGCGGCGGCAGGAGACCATCCATCACGCCGGCGTGGATACGCAGCAACAGTTCGCTATCAAGTGGCGCATCCTTCTCATCGCCCAGCCAGGTCAGGACGCGGTTGTAATTGACCACCTCGCGCTCGCTGCGGCGCAGCTCGGCCGGCTGGCTCTTGAGCAGCCGTTTCACGTCCGTCAGCGGCAGCGGGTTAATCTCACGCAAAGCACGCCAAGACGCCAAGCTCAGAATCTTTCTGAGCTTTGCGTCTGCGTGAGTGTGCGATTCTTCTTCGCGCCTTTGCGTCTTCGCGTCTTTGCGTTAAAACTCCCCCATGATCCCCAACACAGCCGACATCGTGATCTGTGGCGCGGGCATCGCCGGCATCTCCGCCGCCTACCACCTGGCCGCGCGCCACGGCATCGGCGACGTGCTGCTTATCGAGGAGCGCTCGCCGCTGATGATGACCAGCGACAAATCGACCGAGGCCTACCGCAACTGGTGGCCCGGCCCCGGCGACGCGATGGTGCGCTTCATGAACCGCAGCATCGACCTGCTGGAAGAGCTGGCCGGCCAAAGCGACAACGTCTTCCACCTCAACCGCCGCGGCTACGTCTTCCTGACCGCCGACCCGGCCAAGGCTGAGGTCTACCGCCGCTCGGCCGAGGAGTCGTCGGCCCTGGGCGCGGGCGAGTTGCGCGTCCACCACGGCCGGCCCGACGATCCATCCTTCCCATCGCATGTAGCTGAGGGGATCGCGCCGGAGTTAGGCGGGGCCGACCTGGTGCTCGACCCGGCGCTCATCCGGCAGCGCTTCCCGTTCGTCACCGACGACGTTGTGGCCATGCTCCACCCGCGCCGCTGCGGCTGGCTGAGCGCCCAGCAGTTGGGCATGTGGCTGCTGGACGAGGCCAAGGCGCGCGGCGTGCAGATGGTCAACGGCCGCGTGACAGCCGTGGACACGACCGGCGGGCAAGTCAACGGCGTCACCATCCGCGCCGGCGGGCGGGAGCAGCGCGTGAGCACCCGCGTCTTCGTCAACGCCGCCGGGCCGCTGATCGACGTGGTGGGCGAGATGCTGGGCGTGGAACTGCCGGTGTTCAACGAGTTGCACGGCAAGGTGGCCATCAACGACCCGCTGGGCGTCGTGCCGCGCGACGCGCCGCTGATGATCTGGAGCGACCCGGTGGTGCTGCCCTGGAGCGACGCCGAGCGCGCCGAACTGGCCGCGGCCGACGAGACGCGCTGGCTGACCGAGACGCTGCCGGCCGGCGTCCACTTCCGGCCGGAGGGCGGGCCGGGGGCGCAGACGCTGCTGCTGTTGTGGACTTACGACGTGCGGCCCGCGCCGGCCACCTGGCCGACGCGCTTCGAGCCGGAGTACGCCGAGGTCGTCGTGCGTGGCCTGTCGCGGATGATCCCCGGCCTGGCCGCCTACGCCGGCAACGTCGGCCGCCCCTACGTGGACGGCGGCTACTACTGCAAGACGCAGGAGAACCGGCCGCTCATCGGGCCGCTGCCGATCGAAGGCGCTTACGTCTTCGGGGCGCTGTCGGGCTATGGGATCATGGCGTCGCAGGCGGGGGCTGACCTGCTGGCGGCGCAGATAGCCGGAAGTGCGTTGCCCGACTACGCGCCGGCCTTTGCTTTGGGGCGGTATGATGACCCGGCGTATCGGGCGTTGTTGGAGGGGTGGGATCCGACGACGGGACAGCTATAGACAGGAATCGCGTATGATCGAAGTCAAACCTCTAACCCAGGAGCTTCTGCCAGACGTGGAAGCGCTGTTCGCCACCAGCCGGGAAACGCACGGCTGCTGGTGCATGTGGTTCCTCATCCCTTACAAGGAGTATAAGGCCGGCGGCCCGGAAGGGAACCGGCAGCAGTTCATCGATCTTATGGCCGCCACCCCATTCCCCATCGGTCTGTTGGCCTATCGCCAGGGCGAGGTTGTCGGCTGGTGCGCGACCGGCCCGCGCTCGCGCTTCGCCCGCGCTCTGAACGTGCCGTCGTTCAAGGGGCGCGATCCGTCCGAGGATGACAGCGTATGGCTGACGCCCTGCTTCTACGTGCGCAAGGACGCGCGGCGCGAAGGGGTCAGCCGGGCGCTGCTCGAAGCGGCCGTGGCCCTGGCCCGCCAGCACGGCGCGACGGCCATCGAAGGCTTCCCCTTTGCCACTGGGGTCAAGGTCGGCCGGGAGTCGATGGTGGCTGTCGAACCGCTGTTTGCCGCTTGTGGGTTTGCGGTTAGCCGGCGGCCGTTGGCGACGAGAGTCGTCGTGAGACGAGAACTGGGGACGTGACGCCGCTAGCAGCGGGGCGAATGTAGATAATGTTGCGACCCGGAACAAGGGCCGACCACTACCCCATCCCACGGGCCGGTACGCGCTCTCCGCCACCAGAGGGGCTACTATGCAGCTAGAAGTGATTCAACAGAAAGAAGTCCGGTTTTATGAAGATGACCTAACCGCCGTGCGCGCCGCCGATGGTCATGTCTATGTAACCATTCGTCAAATGTGCCTTGCGCTGGGCCTAGACTCTCAGGCTCAACGTCGACGCATGATGCGCCACACCATCATAGCAGATGGGGTGAAAGTGGTAGCCAATTTGGCTACTACCTTTGGCGATAGGGACGCCTACGTCTTACGGGTTGACCTGGTACCCCTCTGGCTATCCGGTATACGCACCGCGGCCGTTAATGACGATGCAAGGCCGAAGCTAGAACGTTTCCAACGCGAGGCCGCCAAGGTGCTATGGGAAGCATTCCAAGAAGGCCGGCTAACCGCCGATCCTGACTTTGATGCCCTGTTAGCGACGGCCGCCAATTCGGAGACAGTCCAGGCTTATCAGATTGCCCAGGCGGTGATGAAGCTGGCCCGGCAACAGATTTTGATTGAGGCTCGACTAAGCGGTCGCCTCGACGTACACGAAAATAAACTGGCCGACCATGACAACCGTCTAGAGACCATAGAAACCACCTTGACCGACAGCGGCCGGAATGTGACCCCAGACCAAGCCAGCCAGATCAGTCAGGCCGTGAAGGCCATAGCTCTGGCCGTTAGCAGGAAATCCGGGCGCAATGAGTTTGGCGCGGTCTATGGTGAGCTTTACCGCCGAGAAGGAGTCACTAGTACAAGCTTATACCTGCTTATCGCTTTGAGCGCGTCATGGGGTGGCTAACCGACCGGTATCAGGAGTTGACGGGGCAAGGCACATTGCCATTCCAGGTGGCCTTGCAGAATACGCGCCGAAGGTCAAGCTTGGCAGCTACGCTAACGACCTCGTCTGTGATGCGCACACCTAAGCAAATGGGGGGCGTCCCCTGCATCCGCGGCCTCCGAATCCCAGTCGCCGCAGTCGTTAGCATGGTTGCGGCCAGGATGACCGACGAAGAGATACTGGCCGCCTACCCCGACCTCGAACCCGACGACATCCGCGAAGCCCTCACCTTCGCCGCCGAAGCCGTCCGCGAACGCGCCATCCCGCTCGTGATTCCCAAGTGATGTCTTATTCTTCTTGGCGTTCTTTGCGTCTTTGCGTGAGATCTTCTTGGCGTCCTTTGCTTCCTTGGCGTGAGCTCTTCCCCTGTGCCCAATGACCGAGATAGCCGACGACAAAGACGACGTGCCAGGCACTCCAGAAAGTGCCAGGCACGGGGCGGGCATCGGCCTCCTCTCCGAGCGCTCCCTCCACGCTGCGCTCAAGGAGTATCTGCGCCGGCCGGGCGACGCGCTGGAAGTGAAGCTCGGCCGCTACGTCATCGACCTCGTCCGCGATGACCTGCTCATCGAAATCCAGACCCGCCACCTCTACGCGCTGCGGCCCAAGCTGCGCCGCCTGCTCGATGACGGCCGCCGCATCCACCTCATCCACCCCTTGCCGGCCGAGCGCTGGATCGTCCGCGAAGACGCCGCCGGCCGCGCCATCTCCCGCCGCAAGTCGCCCCGCCACGCCGCCGTCCACGACATCTTCACCGAACTGGTGCGCCTGCCCGACCTGGCCGCCCACCCCAACCTGACGCTGGAAGTGCTGCTGATTCAGGAAGAGCAGGTCTGGCGCGACGACGGGCAGGGCAGTTGGCGGCGCGGCCACTGGAGCCTGGTCGACCGGCGGCTGCTGGGCGTGGCCTCGTCGCGCGTCTTCGCCGCGCCGGGCGACTTCCTGGCCCTGCTGCCGCCCGGCCTGCCCGACCCGTTCAGCAACGCCGACCTGGCCGCCGCCCTGCCCTGCGCCCCCGCCCTGGCCGGCAAGGCGACGTATGCGCTGCGGGGGATGGGGTTGTTAGTCTTGACCGGCAAGCAAGGCAAAAGCAACCTGTATAGTCGTCTGTCGGGCATTGACCCACAAACTAATGTGGGCTAAAATGTCGATAATTATCAACATTTCGGCCAAGGTGTGTGATGCTGAAAACAATTCAAATGACAATTGACTCAAGTATGTTAGAGGAAGTTGACGACATCGTTGCTCAGCTAGATGTCACTCGTTCGGCTTTCATTCGTGATGCGTTGGGGACTGCTTTGAAATCCCATAAACTGCGCGAATTGAGACGGCTTGATGAGGAAGGCTATCGCTTAATTCCACAAGATGTCGAGGAAGTAGAAGAGTGGGCCGGAGTTCAGGATTGGGGGGATGAATGGAACGTGGCGAAGTGAGGTGGTGTGTTCTTGCTCCACCTGATAAGGAACGACCAGCATTGTTATTGACGAATAGTGACGCGATTCGCTTCTTGAACTCTGTAACTATTGCCCCAATCACTTCAACGATTCGATTAGTGCCATCTCAAGTCCCACTCTCTATTGAGGATGGGATGTTGACCGACTGTGCAGTCAACCTTCACAATATCCAAACACTGGACAAGAGAAAGGTCGGCCGATACGTAACAACCCTGAGTCCGGACCGAATGCATGAAATCGACGACGCAATCCGATTTGCACTAGGAATGGATACCGACAGCTAACAAACGGAGCATTCATGTCACTTCAGCGCCCCATCACCATCCTCTGCCTAGCCAGCGAATACAAAGGCCTGCCCTTCATCGAGGAGTGCGCCCGGCAGGGGGCGCGTGTCGTTCTCATGACGGCCGAGAAGTTCGGCGACCGCGACTGGCCGTGGGACAAGATCGCCGTCCACCACAACATGCCCGACCTGCACACCCAGCCCAACATCACCTACGCCGTCAGTTGGCTGGCCCGCGGCAACGACATCGACCGCATCGTGGCCCTCGACGACTACGACGTGGCCACGGCCGCCTCCCTGCGCGAACACCTGCGCCTGCCCGGCCTGGGCGAATCGACCGCCCGCCGCTTCCGCGACAAGCTGGCCATGCGCGCCGCCGCCGCCGAAGCCGGCATCCGCGTGCCCCCCTTCACCGGCCTGTTCAACTACGACCGGCTGCGCGACTACATGGCCAACGTCCCCGCGCCGTGGGTGCTGAAGCCGCGCTTCGAGGCCGGGGCGATCGGCATCCGCAAGCTCCACGACAGCGAGCAGGTGTGGCGCGCGCTCGACGAGTTGGGCGACCAGCAGTCGTTCTACCTGCTGGAGCAGTTCGTGCCCGGCGACGTCTACCACGTCGACGCGCTGGTGTGGGAGGGCGAGGTCGTCTTCGCCGTCAGCAGCCGCTATGGCGAGCCGCCCCTCAGCGTCACCCAGGGCGGCGGCATCTTCAACACCCGCCTGCTGCCGCGCGACTCCGACGAGTTCCGGGCCACGACCGAGATGGCCGCCGACCTGTTCCGCGCCTTCGGGCTGCCGCGCGGCGTCACCCACACCGAGTTCATCCGCGCCCACGCCGACGGGCAGTTCTACTTCCTGGAGACGGCCGCCCGCGTCGGCGGGGCCCACATCGACAAGATGGTCGAGGCGGCCACCGGCGTCGCCCTGTGGCAGGAGGCGGCGCGCATCGAGCTGGCCCACGCCCGCGGCGAAGCCTACCGCGTGCCCGACCACCGCCAGGAGTACGCCGGGCTGGTCATCTGCCTGGCCCGCGACGAGTGGCCCGACCTGTCGGCCTACAATGACCCCGAAGTCGTCTGGCGCGTGCCGCGGGCCAACCACGCCGGGCTGCTGCTGGCCTCGCCCGACCCGGCGCGGGTGGCGGCGCTGCTGGAGCAGTACACCGAGCGCTTCGCCCGCGACTTCCTGGCCCACGCCCCGCAGACGAAACAGGCGCGGACGACACTCTGATCCCGGTGCATCGCACTTTCCGAAGTGCGTTGCACCTTCTGAGCACAGGCAGAGGGCCGCTTGTCCCCTCGCCCCTTGGGAGAGGGTTAGGGAGAGGGTCTGCCGTCCCCCTCGCCCTCTGGGAGAGGGCAACAGTCTGGCTCCACCCCCACAAACAAAAGAGACCACCAGCCAAAGCCGGTGGTCTCTTGTTTGTGGGGCTGAGGCTTAGAGCCGGTCAGCCTGGCTGATCAGGCGCTTCCTACTCCGTGAAGAAGGAGAACAGCCCAGCGGTGTTGCCGTTGACGAAGTCGTCCATCGTAACGTCCAGACTGCCCGCCGACGCATTGGGAACCGCCGTGTTCGGTTGAATGTCGAACTCAACATTGTCCCCCCGCCGCAGTTGCCGGCCCTCGCTACCGTCGACCATGACCGCGATTTCGGACTGGATGTAGGTCAGGGCAGACTCCGTTGCCGGGTCCTCTACCTCCCAGAGGATGAAGGCCTGGGCGTTGTTGTTGTTCGGCTGGGTGATGATGAGAATGTTGTACTGTTCACCGGCGACGACACCAACTTCACTGTCGTCGGCAATGGGGGTGTACCAACCGGTCTCCAGCCGGTCGCCCGCGGCCGGGGTGAAGGCATCGAAGGCCGCGTCGCCGGGCTTGTTGACGCCAATGACCCGGCCGGTGCCACGGATGGGCATCATCTCAGCCGGAGCCGCGGCCTCGTCAAACGGCACGATCTTCCACAGTTGCCCGGTGACGTTGAGGCAGTTGTCCTGGAACGCCCCGCCGGCCAGCACCGATTCTTCCGCCAGGCGGTTGCCTTCCAGACACATGTTCTCCGGCGCCTTGAAGGCCGTCTGCAGGCGGTAGTAGCCCTCGACTTCCGATTCGACGAACTGCCACTCCTGGCCGGTCACTGCGGAGCAGTCATCCATGAAAGTAGCGCCCTGCAGAACCGACGTCTCCTTCGTTTCGTTCCCTTCCAGGCACTTGCCGGCGCCTTCGAGCGACTGCGTCTGCAACTGGTAGTAGCCATCCGCGGTGGGCACGAACTTCCACAACATGCCGCCGGCCTCGCCACAGTCGTTCATGTAGGCCGCGCCGTCGAGCACCGCGCCATCGACCATCTCGTTGCCGTCGAGGCACTTGTTCTGGCTCTCCAGGAAGCGCGTCTGCAACCAGTAGTAGCCGTCGCCAAACTCCATTGTGGCCGGCTCGGCCGTGCTCACGTCCACCGCCTGAACGCCCTGCACCAGGTCAATCGCCGCCGACGCCTGCCCGCCGGTCCAGGAGACGTTGGCGAACGTCGTTGCCCCTTCTTCGGTCGTCGTCGCCGGTTCTTCGGCCGCCGCCGGCTCTTCGGCCGTCTCGCCCGTGGCCGTCGCTTCGCCGGGGGTCACGATCTTCCACAACTGGCCGCTGACGTTGAGGCAGTTATCGCGGAAAGCCGCGCCGGCCAGCACCGATTCGGCCGCCAGACGGTTGCCTTCCAGACACTTGTTGACCTCGCCAACGGGGTACGTCTGCAGGCGGTAGTAGCCGGCGACCTCCGACTCGACGAATCGCCAAGTTTGGCCGGTTGCAGCCTCGCACTCCTTCATAAATGCGCCGCCATTCAGGTCAGCCCCCTCGGCCAAATTGTTACCCTCCAGGCACAGGCTCGCGCCTTCGGGCGACTGCGTCTGCAGGCTATAGTAGCCAGCCTCGGCGTCGGGCACGATTGTCCACAGCATACCGGCGGCATCGCTACAGTCGTTCATATAGGCCGCGCCGCCCAGCGGCGCGTCGTCGGCCACCTGATTGCCGTCCAGACACTTATTCTCGCCCTCCAGGAACATCGTCTGCAACCAGTAGGGGCCGCCGCTCAGGTCCGGCGTCGCCGCCGGGCTGGCGTCGGCATCCACGGCCTGAATCGTATCGCCCGCGTTAATCGGCGGCGACACTTCCACGCCGGTCAGCGAGACGCCGGCGCCGGTCGCGCCGTCTCGTCCGTCGTGGCCGGTTCTTCGGCGGCCGGTTCTTCGGCCGCCGGCTCTTCGGTCACCGTGATCTCTTCCGCCGGCACTTCGGGGGCCGTCACTTCGCTGGTGTCCACCGGCGCGTCGGTCGTGGGGGTCGTCCCCCCCGCACAGGCGGCCAGAGCCATCAGCAACACCATCACCAGGGCAAAAACTAACTTCTTCATCGCATACACTCCTTCTAACTGGTCGGGTTTTTCCTTCCAGCATCGCCTTCTGGAAGTGTTGCGCATGATACGGATACAGCGCTTCCAAAGCGCTTCCAGGCCTTTTGTAGCGCGGGATGGTATCTCGCGTCTGGGTCGCTGAAGAGGCGGGTTGCCAACCCGCGTTACAATCGGCGTTGATTTGGCAGATCGACGCCGCGCGGAAATAATGACACCCGTTGATCATCCTACTTATAGAGAGCGAAATGGCCGACAAAAACAGCCCTATTCTCGTAGGCTCCATCATTCACCTGAAGAACGGCGACGCAGCCGGCGGCTATCTGGACACGCGCGGCTGGGTCAGGGACAAGCCCGCCTTCTGGAACGTCTCCGGCAGCGAACGCTGCTTTGTCTCCACCCACGCCAGCCGCAACCGCGACCGCGACTCCGGCAGTTGGCGGGTCGAGTCGGCCGACGGCCGGCCGGAGGGCGCGCCGCTGAGAATCGGCGACACGATACACCTGCTCAGCCTCTACCCCGGCGTCGGCTATCTCGATTGCTGCGGCTGGATCGAACACCTGGAGCCGTTCCAGTCGTATCAGGGCGAAGTCCGGTGCGGCGTGTTCACGTGCAGCGTGCCCAACCGGGACAACGGCACGGGCCTATGGCGTATCCGCTCGGCGGCCAAGGCCGAGGGCGAGCCGCTGCTGGAAGACGACGCCATCACCCTGGACAACGGCCACCCCAACACCGGCGCGCTGGTGGCCTACGGCCGCGTGACGGAGAACGAGCATTTTGCGGAGTATGCCGGGCAGGGGTTGTTGGCCTTTACGGCCGTCTCGCCTCTGCGGCAAGAGCAATCCGGCGTGTGGCGCATGGGCCTGAGCAGCCAACAGGCCGGCAACAAGCTACTGTTCAACTTCTTTGGGCCGGAACTGCTGAAGGGGCGAACCCATAACATGAAAGGCGTGATGGATATGTCCAACATCCTGCTGGGCGACGCCTTGCAGGCCGTGGGGGGCATCGCCATCAAGGACGTGGCCGAACTGGTGGGCAAAGCCGGCCAGAGAAGCCCGGCCGAAAATGACCAACTCCTTCAGGCGCTGCTGAGTAAGGCCCAGGCAGGCAATAACCACGACCTGTCGGATGTCATTGACCACCCCTTTCAGGTCAAACAACTGCTCAACCTCTTTGCCCTCAGTCGCAGCCTGGTGGCTTTTGACCATAACACGCTGCAAAAGCTAATGCTGGAGTCGTTGACGCAGCACCAGCAAGACAAGACGCTGCCGCCGCTGCATCTCATCCGCAACTGCTTCCGGCGCACGGCCACCGACCACGAGATCATCCAGCGGGCCACCGTCCAGCGGCGCTGGAACCAGGACGAGCCGGGCCAACCGTACTACCAGAGCGAACAGGCAGTCGAATTGGTGGTGATGGACAAGCTGGCCATCAAAGCGGTGACGCCTTTTCAACACCTGCTGCCCGCCCAATCCGATCAGCCGGCCATCATCACCTACTTCAGCGACACGACCCACATCCACCACCTGCCCTATACGAACCTCTTCATTCTGGTCGGCGTCAGCTATGATCGGGTGACGCTGGCCGACGACCCATCGAACGATGAGACGCTGACCGGCAGGGACTTCTCCGCGTTCGAACTGATGGCCATTCCCCACGAGGTGGGCCACTACCTCTATCAGCACGGCCGGCTGAAGGACGGCCGGACGTTCCCGGAGGTTAGCCGCAAGTTCAGCGACAACCCCTACTACCGCTGGTGCGAGGAGATCTTCGCCGATCTGTACGGCTGCATCGTCGCCGGGCCGCTGTCTGTCTTCAGCATCCAGGCGTTTCTGACGTCCGGCGACCGAGAGCGGGTGTGGAAAGACGACGAAGAGCACCCGACGCCGCTGTTGCGCTCCTATCTGTTGTCGGAAATCCTGCGCGTATTGGGGGAGCTGGATGAGAACGTCTCGAAGCCGTATCGCTTTCCAACTGTGACCAGGAATCTGGATGAGGATTGGACGGAGATTCTGGGCCAGTGGGGCTATGAGGCGCTGGAAAAAGAGCCGGGCCGGCCGACGCGTATTTACCTGCCGGACAGTTCGGCCCTGCACCTGGAAAGGATCATCAACGTCGAGCGGGTGTTGCGCGCGGTGCGGCCGATCATCAGGGAGTTTGCCACGCTCTTGCTGGCGACGGCCGCAGATCGCCGCCAGAGCAGCGCCCTGCTCCCCGCGGATATCCCCTGGAGCCGGGCTGATTCGGATGAGTCGACAAACTACGCCCGCGAAATGGCCACGCTGGCCGGCTGGGGCACGGCCCGCGAACCCGTCGCGCAGGTGGTGGCGCTCGCCGTTGAACCCGGCGTGGCCGGCTCAGTCCAACCAGCCATAGCGAGCCAGGCGACGGCCGACGAACGCGATGCGGACCAATGGTTGCAATGGTATCTGGAGGAGTGGGGCGAAAGCGGCCCCCACGGTTGGGGCGGGCACTAGGCATGGCCTCTGAGGGCTTAGAGACCTCAGAGGCCTTTTTCATTCTCAAGCCGCTCCTGAAGCTGGAGATCGTTCAACTCTCGATTGATGCGCAGCGCCTGTTGCCGGGCGTTCAGGCTTGGCCCGGCCTGGCCCAGTTCGGCGTATACCCGATATAGATAGTAGTAGGAGTAGGCCTGCTCATAGCGGTCGCCCAACTCGCGGAAGATGGCCAGCCCCTCGTCGAGCAGCGCAACGGCCTGCTGCCTGTCCTGTTTGGCCTGGTGCAGCAGCCCCAACTGCGTCTTGATCAACGCTTCCCAGCGCAGACTGCCCACCCTTCTAAAGCTGTCCAGGCACTCATAGCCCAGGGCCAACGCCTCATCAACCTGATCGCGCCGCTTGCACAGCAGGACGCGCTCATAGAGCACGGCGGCATACTCGCCCCGGTCGCCCTGCCGGTGGCTGACCTCGGCCGCTTCGATCAGGCAGGCCTCGGCCGCGGCATACTCCCCCGTCCAGCCCCTGACGCGGGCCAGATTGCGCAGGGTTTCCACGTAGGTGGACGACAGCGGCCGAGACCTTTGCAGAGCCGCCGCTTGCTCCAGGTACGCCTGCGCGGTCTGAAAGTCACGGTACTTCTTGACGTGGCAGACGGCGATCAGGTTCAGGTTTTTGGCCACCCCCGCCGGATCGTTCTCCTCGGCAAAGATGCGCCGCGACTCCTCGAATAGCTCCAGGGCCTGGTCGTCTTGCGCCTGTTCGTTCTTGATGCGGCCGGAGAGATACTTGGCCTGGGCGATGCCCCAACCATCCTCCAGGCGCGCCAACTGCGGCAGCGCCTCGGCCAGATGGGCGGTGGCCGATTCGTAGTCATTGAGTTCCATCTCGATCTCGCCCAGACGCAGCAGCGTCCGCGCCAGGGCGGGCGGGTCGGGCCGCGCCCGCGCCGCCGCCAGCGCCAGCGTTAGCCCTTGCCGCATGTCGTCGAAGCGAATCTGCCGGAACCACGCCCCATCCAGCACCCGCACCAACTCCAGCACCAACGGCCACGCCGCCAGGGCGTGGGCTTTGGCGACGGCCGCCAGCAAGTTGCCCCACTCCGGTTGTAGCCGGGCGTACTCCGCCTGATGGTCGCGGGCGAATTGCAGGTAGTAGGTGACAAAGGCGCGGTCGATCTCCGGCGCGCGCGTCGCCAGCTTTTCGGCCGCGAACTGCCGCAGCAGGCTGTGCATGACGTAGCGCTCCGGCTCAGGCTGCTGTTGCAGCAGTGACTTCTCGCCCAGCAGATCGAGATCGGCCAGAGTCGCGCCGGCCACCTGCCCGGCGGCGGCGGCGGTAAACGTTGCCGGAAAGGTGGCCAGCGCCGCGAATACATCCTGCTCCGGCGGCGTCAACAACTGCCACGACGTCTCGAACACGGCGCGCATACTGCGCTGGCGCGGGTCCACGTCGCGCAGGGTTGTGCTGAGGAAGTCGAGCGAACGGCCGATCTCCTCGCCAATCTGGGCCAGCGACCGGCGGCGCAGCCAGGCCGCGGCCAGGGCGATGCCCAGCGGCGAGCCGCCCACCAGGTCGCAAATCCGGCGCACCTGCGGCAAGTTGCCGGCCGACACCACGAAGTCGGCCCGCGCCATCCGCCCCCGCTCGGCAAACAGCGCTTCGGCGGCGCGCATCTCCGCCTCCCCCGTGGGCAGGCCGGCCAGGGCCACCACCGACTCGGCCTGGAAGTTGAGCGGCTCGCGCGACGTAGCCAGAATGGCCAGGTGTGGCGCGCGCCGCAGCCACTCCGGGATGAAGGCCAGTTCGCTCAGCGCCCCTTCGCAATTGTCCAGAATCAGGAGCGTCTGCTTGTCGCGCAGAATGGCCAGCACCTGCTCGCCCGTCAGTTGTTGCCCCGCCTGCCCCAGCCCGGCGGCCTCGCCAATGGCGATCTTGATCGGCTCGGCGCTGCCCTGGGCGGCGTCCAGCGGCACCAACCAGACGCCATCGGGGAAGCTGGCCTTGACCTGCCGGCCCACTTCCAGCGCCAGGCGCGTCTTGCCCATGCCGCCCGCGCCGACGATAGTGATGAGGCGCTGGTGGGGGTCAACGAGCCGCTGGTGCAACTGCGCCTGCTCGGCTTCGCGGCCGAAGAACGGCCCTGCCGGCCGCGGCAAATTATCGGCAATCTGCGCCGTGCCCGGCGCCGGCAGCGCCCGATCCAGAATGAGTTGCGGCAGCCGCCGCGTCTCGCCCTCCGGCTTCACTCCCAGTTCATCCCCCAACACCCGTTGGCACTGCTCAAACTGGGCCAGCGCCGCGTTGTGGTCGCCAAGGTGGTAGTGGGCCTGCATCAGCGCCCGGTGGGCCGCCTCCAGCCACGGTTCCAGGCTCAGTTGGCGCTGGGCGATGTCGAGAGCGGCGGCCCACTCCCCCCGCGCCAGCCGCGCCTCGCGCAGCAATGTCATCGCCGCCAGCGCCCGTCGCCGGACGTACTCGCGCTGGGCCAGAAGCCACGCCTCCCAAGTGTCGCTGGGGAAGTTCAGCCCGGCCAATAGCTCGCCGCGCACCAGGGCAACGGCGGCTTGCAGGTGGGCCAGGCAGGTGGGGCAGCCGGCCAACTGCCGGTGGGGGTGGGCCGCCACCAGCGCCAGCAACCGCTCGAACCGGGTCAGGTCAATGTCAATGTCGTCACCGGCGCGCAGGGCGATCTGCTTGCGATCCACCTCAAACCACGGCGGCGTGGCCTCGTCGTCGCCCAGCGCCCGGCGCAGGAGGGTCAGCCGGTTGCGCAGATAGGTGAGCGCCTCCTGGTCGGGGCGGTCGGGGGAGAGAAGGCCGGCCAGGGTGTCGCGGCGCTGGGGAACGCCCTGGTGAACGGCCAGCCAGGCCAGCAGGACGCGCTGGGCATCGGTGCGGAATTCGGCCTTTTGCCCACCCACCTGCACCTGGAGCGGGCCAAGCATGGAAATTCTTAGTTCACTCACCACGCTGCGCCTGGGTGCGGTATGGGTGCGCTGTCTTCGTATGGTGTGGCCATCAACAACGGCTCAACCAGAGCCACCACAAAACCATATCACACACCTAAGGAGACGTCTCATGAAACAGTTCAAGCATTTGAAGTCGGTCGCCGCAGCCACCCTGTTAACGCTGTTCATCACTTTGCAGCCAATCATCACTTTCGCCGCCCACTGCGATGTTGCCGGCTCCCACGTCGGCTGCTAGAACTCTTAGCCTCTCACCGTTGTCGTAGAACCTGTCCGTGTGACAGGTTCTTTTTGTTTATTGGGTCGCTACGTGCAAGCGGTGGTCGATCTCTTTGGCGCGTTCGAGCAACTGCGGCGTCTGGATCGCTTCGGCCAGGGCGACGGCCTGGGCGCTGTACTGTCGCGCCTGGCTGCGGCTGTGGTCGCTTAACAGCTCGGCCAGGCCGATCAGGGCCTCGCAGGCCGTGCTCTGTAGATTATCCTGTTGGGCGATGGTCAAAGCCTGGCCGTACAACGTCGCTGCCTGTTCGGAATCGCCCAACGCCTTTTTGGTGTTGGCCAGGCTGAGCCGGGCAATGGCCATCAGCGAACGATTCTCCAGCGATTCGGCAATCCGCAACCCCTGCTCCAGGCTGTCAGTGGACAGAGCCAGTTCGCCCAGCATCCGGTAAGTCTTGCCAAGGTTGGTATGAATCTCCCCCTGGCCGCTCAGATTGCCGCTGGTGGTGGCCAGATCGAGACCCAGGTGGAGATAGTATTGGGCGCCCATGTAGTCGCCCTGCTCCATCGAAATGATACTGAGATTGTTCAGCAGCGCCGATTGAAGGTGGCGATTGTCCACCTGGTTGCCCAGGGCCAGCGCCTGCTCCATGGCCTGTTGGGCCGCCGCCAGATCGCCCTGGTGGTAGCAGACGAGGCCCAGGCTGTTGAGGCTCACGCTTAGGTTTTGGGCGCTGTCGATTGACTGCCAGGCGGCGCAAGCCAGTTGCAACTGCTCATGGGCGGCGGCGTAACGGCTCTGGATGTCGTGGATGATGCCCAGATGGTGGTGGCCCCAGGCGACGATCTCGGCCGACTCAAGGGCGTGGCCGATGGCCAGCGCCTGGTTGAGCCTGCTCTCGGCCGCGCCGTACTCGCCCAACCGCCACAGCGCTTCGCCCCACAACACGTGGCCCATGCCCTCCGCCCAGCGGTCGCCAGCCTGGGCCGCCCGCACCAACGCCGTCTGGATGGTCTGAATGGCCGGCCGGTGGCGGCCGAGCCGATTCTGGAACCGCGCCCGCTCCAACCCGGCGCGGGTGGCCAGACGCAGCCCGCCGCTGCCCCACGTCGCAGCCGTATTGGCCGTCGTGTGCATGACGCCCTCCGCCTCATGGGCCAGGCCGCGCAGTTGGTAGTAGATCGACAGCGACGTGAGGGCGGCCGGCAGCCCAACGGCGGCCGGTTCGTGCCGGGCCAGGGCCGTCGGCCAGGCCAGGCGCACGTTGTCGATGTCGGGTTCGAGGGCCGCGACCGCGCGTTGGGGCGCGTCCTTTCGCAGCGGCTCGTCGTATTCGGCCAGCAGCGCCAGATAGTAATCGGCGTGTTTCTGCGCCGTCTGGTCGCCGGGCGACAGCTTTTCGGCGGCGTAGGCGCGGATGATGGGATGGAGCGCATAGCGGTCAGACGCCGCGTCATAGGCCAGTAACGATTTCTCTCTAAGGGCCGCGAGTTGAGGCGCGTCGGCCTGGGCCACTGGCAGCGCCGCCGCCAGTGAAAAGCCGCCCCGGAACACAGCCAATTGCGCCAGCCGTTGCTGTAACTCCGGGGGCAGGGTGTGCCACGACATCTCAAACACGACGTGCAGATTTTGATGGCGCGACGGCATGTCGCGCAATGAAGTCGTGAGATCGTCGAAGCCGGCGCGCAGCCGGTCGGCAATCGCCTGCGGCGGGATGTGGCGGGTCAGGGCCGCGGCCAGTTCAATGGCCAGCGGCAACCCTTCCACCAGGCGACAAATCGCGCGGATGGCGCTCAGGTCTTCGGTCGAAATCACTCCCCGGCGCTGCGCCTGCCGCGCCACAAAAAGCTCGACCGCGTCGGAGGGCATCTCGTCGACTTCGCTCGTCGGGTAGCCCAGCCCGGTCAGCGCCATCGTCCACTCGGCCCGCACGTGCAACGCTTCGCGCGAGGTGACGAGCAACTGCACCTTATGGCAGCGCTGCACGATGTCGAGCACGACCGAGATCCCGGCCAGCAGGTGCTCGAAGTTGTCCAGCACCAGCATCATCTCTTTGTGTTGCAGGTGACTGAGCAACTGGTCGACCGGCGTGGCCGGCCCGCTCAGGCGCAGATCGAGGGCGGTGGCGATCTCCACGGCAATCGCCTCGGCCGGGTCGTCATCATCGGCGGGCACGTCGGCCAGTTCAACCAGCCAGACGCCATCATGGAAGCGGCCCAGGCGGCCGTGGGCGATGGTGCTGGCCAGCCGCGTCTTGCCCACGCCCCCCTGTCCGGTGATGGTCACCAGCCGGCAAAACGGTTGATCGAGGCGATTGTGAATCTGTTGCTGGACGGTCTGCCGGCCGAAGAACTGATCAGTGACGGGCGGCAAGTTGTGGCGGGCGGCTGACGGCGGGGGCGGTGGAAAGGCGCGCGGCGGCCGGATGTCCCGGATCAACGCCGTGATCCTGGCCGAGAACTCGCTGCCCAACTCCGTTCGCAGTTGTTCGGCGCTGTGCTGGTAGTGGTCGATTGCCTCGCGCAGCCGGCCCGCTTTAATCAGCAGTTGTATCAGCAGCGAATGGGCCGCTTCATCGAGCGCATCCACCTGGAGCCAACGGCGGGCCGTCGTGATGCCCAACTCAATCTCGCCCGTAGCCAGCGCATATTGCCCCAGCTTATCGTAGGCGGCGATCACTTGCCGGCGAATCTGTTCGCGAGTCAGCGCCAGCCACTCATTGAACTCGGGCGCATCGGACAGGTGGAAGTCGGCCAGGAAGTCGCCGTGATAGGTGGCCAGGGCGTTGTGGAGGGCGGTCGCTTTTTCGGCCGAGTCAACTTGGCCCATGCCGGCCATCGTCTGCACCAGGGCCACCGAATCGACCTGCCGGCTCTCCGGGGCCAGGGCCACGGCTTTCGACGTGACGATCAACTCATCGCTGACTTTTTCTCGCAGGCGGGTCAGGACGGTGCGCAAATTGGCCAACGACTGTTTCGTCGAGCTGCTCTCCCACAGCAGATCGGCCAAAAACTCGCGCCGCTGGGGTTGTCCGGTGTGGGCCAGATAGATCAGTAAGGCGGCCTCTTTCTGGCTGCGAAAGCGGCTCAGGGGCAGACCGTCTTTGGACAACACAACGTGGCCGAGCAGAGTGAACGTCAGCATTTCCTTTCTACCGGGTCAACTTCCAACCAGCAATCCGCGTGGCAGGGCGACTATTTACCCGCTTGAATTATACGAAGATAGGGGAGTGGTGCTAGGGTTGGCGGTTAAAGCGGCCAACTCTATTTCATAGCGCCGGCCGCGATTGACATTCGTCGCCCGTTCCCGTCTGATTCGATAGAATGCCATCATGCACGATGAGTGGGAACCGCGTTTCGCCGCGTTCATCGCCGCCCAGTTGCCGCCCGACGACCCGGCCCACGACCTGGCCCACGTCCGGCGCGTGGTGGCCAACGCGCGGATGCTGGCCGCGGCCGAGGGGGCGGACATGGCCGTGGTGCTGCCCGCCGCCTGGCTCCACGACTGCGTCGTCGTGCCCAAGGACTCGGCCGACCGGCCGCGCGCCTCGCGTCTGGCCGCCGCCGCCGCGGCTGACTTCCTGGCCGAGGCTGGCTACCCCGCCGCCCACGTCCCGGCCATCCGCCACGCCATCGAAGCCCACAGCTTCAGCGCCCGCATCCCGCCGCAGACGCTGGAGGCGCGTGTCGTCCAGGACGCCGACCGGCTGGACGCCATCGGGGCCATCGGCATCGCCCGCACGCTGATGCTGGGCGCGGCGATGGGCAAGCCGCTCTATGACGACGCCGAGCCGCTGCCGACGACTCGCCCGCCCGACGACGCCCGCGCCGTTATCGACCACTTCTATACCAAGTTGCTGCGCCTGGCCGAAATGATGCAGACCGCCACCGGCCGGCGCGAAGGGGAGCGACGAACGGCGCTGATGCGGCTATACTTGGACGAACTAAGCCGCGAGTTGGCCGGCGGCGGCCTGGATGGGGATCAACCGGCGCGCGTATGACCAGCAACACCCACCGCTACGAATTGGCCGTGGAGATCGGCGAGGAGGCCGTTCGCCAGGGGCGCTGGCAGCAGGCGTTGACCTGCTTCCAGACGGCTCTCGTCGGCCTGCCGCGCGAGGCGCGCATCTACAACGGGCTGGGCGACACCCACATGGCTCTGGCCGACCGCGGGCGCGCCCTGGCCTGCTACAAGGAGGCGGCGCGGCTGGCCGGCAATAACGCCGACTACACTGAGAAGGTCGCTTCGCTCCAGGAGCGGCTGGGGCTGCTGCCCGATGCCGCCGCCACTTACCGCCTCACCGGCGACCTGCTCTGGCGCGCCGGTCGCCATGAGGAAGCGCAGAGCAGTTGGCAGCAGTCGGCCCGGCTGCGGCCCGACCAGCCGATCATCTATGAACGGCTGGCGCTGGGCGACCGCCGGCGCGGCGACTTAGCCGGCGCGGCCCATCACTACCTGACTCTGGCCGACACGTTGCGGCGCGACGGGCGCTGCTTGCTGGCGCTGCACGTCTGCTGCGCCGCGCTGAGCCTGCGGCCCGACAGCCCCCTGGTCTGGGCGGCGACCGAGAACGCCTGGCGGTGTGTGGCCGTGCGCGACAGCGCCGCGCCGCGCGTCGAGCCGGGCGATCTGCTCAGCGCCGCGGCCGAGTTCGCCCAGTGGCAACTGACGGCCCGGCTGCGCCAGAGCACGCTACGGCGCGACGTCCCACCGGCGCTGGGCGACCTCGCGCTGCGCCAGGCCATGCTGCACGAGGGGCACGGCCGCGCCGGCCCGGCCATCGCCACCTATGAACAGTCCATCGCCGCCGGCACGCAGCCGCCGGCCCTCTTCTTCGCCCTGGGGCTGCTCTACCGGCTGGTCGGCCGCCGCGCCGACGCCCGCGCCGCCCTGACCCTGGCCGCCCGCCATCCGTTCTATCGGGCGGCGGTGGCGCTGCTCGAATAGGGATTAGGGGTTAGGGATTAGGGATTAGGGAAGAGCGCTCTTCCCTAATCCCTAATCCCTAATCCCTAGCCCCTAGCCCCTAACCCCTAGCCCCTATATAATGTTGTTCACCACTTTTCTACTGAACGGACTATCGCTTGTCCCCCAAGGAGGTACAAGGATGGTGCAGCCTGCAACGATTGACATGACGTCGGTGGAACCGGTACTGGCCAGGTATCGTGGCCGCGGTCGCGACGCCCTGCTGCCCCTTTTGCACGAGGTTCAGGCCGTCCACGGTTGGCTGCCGCGCGAGGTTCTGGAAGCGGTCGGCCACACGCTGCGCGTGCCCCTGTCCGACATCCACGGCGTCGTCGAGTTCTACTCGATGTTCTACAACGAGCCGACCGCCCGCCGCGTCATCCGCGTCTGCTTCGATCCGGCCTGCCACATGGCCGGCAGCCCGGCGGTGCGCCTGGCTATCGAGGAGCGGCTGGGGCTGCGGCCGGGCGAGACCAGCGAGGACGGCAGCATCAGCTATGAGACCGTGCCTTGCCTGGGCATGTGCGAGCACGCTCCCAACGCCCTCAACGGCGACCGCCTGGCCGGCGACCTGACCCCGGCCGACGTTGACGCCTTCCTGGCCGGCGTCTTCCCCGAGCCGGAGCCGAAGATCTACGGCGGCCCGCTGATCAAGCTGGCCCGCGCCGGCAAGGTCAACCCGCTCAGCCTGGCCGACTTTGAGAAGTACGGCGGCTACAAGGGGCTGCGCAAGGCGATGACCATGACGCCGGAGGAGGTGCTGGCGACGCTGAAGGGCAGCGACGTGCTCGGCCGCGGCGGGGCGATGTTCCCCGTCGGGTTGAAGTGGGAGATGACCCGCAATGCGCCCGGCCACCCAGCCGAAAAGCACGTCATCGCCAACGCCGACGAGAGCGAGCCGGGCACGTTCAAGGACCGGGCGCTGATGGAGCAGGACCCGTTCGGCCTGATCGAAGCCCTGACGATGGCCGGCTACACCATCGGCGCGGAGAACGGCTGGATCTTCCTGCGCGGCGAGTACCCGCGCTGCTACGCCCGGCTGAAGAACGCCATCGACAAGGCCCGCGCCGCCGGCTATCTGGGGCGCAACATCCTCGGCCGCAAGGGGTTCAACTTCGACATCCAGCTCCGGCTGGGCGCGGGGGCCTACATCTGCGGCGAGGAGACGGCCCTGTTCGAGGCCATCGAGGGCAAGCGCGGCTTCCCGCGCATCAAGCCCCCCTTCCCCACGACCCACGGCCTGTTCCAGCAGCCGACGGCCATCAACAACGTCGAGACGCTGGCCGCCACGCTGTCGGTCATCAACATCGGCGTCGAGCAGTGGCACAAGCTGGGCACGCCGGGGTCGCCGGGCACGAAGTGGTTTTGTGTCAGCGGGCGCGTGCTGCGCCCCGGCGTCTACGAAGTGCCCTTTGGCCTGACCGTGCGCCAACTCATCCAGATGGCCGGCGGGGTCATCGGCAACGAGATTCAGGCGGTGCTGCTGGGCGGCGCGGCGGGTGTGTTCATCGGCCCGCGCCGGCTCGACACGCCGCTGACCTACGAGGACGCCAAGGCCCAGGGCTTCCCGCTCGGCTCCGGCGTGATCATGGTCTTCGACGAGGCGGTCGACCTGCGCGACATCATGTACATGCTGGCCCGCTTCTTCGCCCACGAGAGTTGCGGCAAGTGCTACCCGTGCCAGATCGGCACGCAGCGCCAACTGGAGATCATCGAGCGCATCCTGCGCTATGGCGGCCCGCGGCCGGACGACGTGATCGCCCTGCGCGACATCGGCCACACCATGACCCAGACGTCGCTCTGCGGCCTGGGCCAGACGGCGGCCTCGGCCGTCCTCAGCGCCATCGACCGCTGGCCGGAACTCTTCGCCCCCGAAGCGGCCAATGGACGGATTCGCGTTAGATAAGAGATGGAACCACAGAATAAAGAGATATTGATCGGCAGATTGGGCAGATTGAAGAAAGAATGGTTCGATTCTTAAATCTGCCGAATCTGCCCAATCTGCGGATGATTCCTCTTCAATCTGTGAAATCTGTGTAATCTGTGGTTTCTTGATCGCCCCATGAACATCAGACACCTCGGCCACAGCGACGAAGACGAAGTCGCCCCAGAGAGCGGGCTGCCGGGGGCGGGGGCGCGGCCGTGGCGCTACCTCAGCCTCAACGGCGACGAGCCGCAGCCCATCGATGGCGCGGTCGTCGAAGAGGCCCTGGCCTGCATCACCGTCAATGGCGAGGAACTGGCGACTTTCATGTGCACGCCGCGCGACCTGCCACAGATGGCCCTGGGCTTCTTGTACAACGAGGGCATCATCGCCGGGCTGGACGACGTGCGCGCCCTGACCGTGTCCAAAGGGCGGACGTGCGTCGACGTCTGGCTGCGCGACACGACCTTCACACCGCCGCGCCGGGCGATCATCACCGCCGGCTGTGGCGGCGGCGTCACCTTCGACGACCTGTCGGCGGCCCATGAACCACTCGTTAGCGACCTGACCGCCACGCCGTCGCAACTGGCCGAACTGATGCGCCGCTTGCACCTGGGCGCGGCCGTCTATCAGCAGGCGCGCGGCATCCATACCGCCGTGTTGGCCGACCCCTGCGCGCCGGGCCAGGAGTGCTTCCTGCTCCAGGTGGAGGACATCGGCCGCCACAACTGCCTCGACAAGCTGCAAGGCGCGGCCCTGCTGGCCGGCCTGCCCACCCGCGACCGCATCCTGCTCAGCAGCGGCCGCATCAGCAGCGAGATGATCAACAAGGCCCGCCGGCTGGAGACGCCCATCGTCTGCTCCCGCACCTCGCCCACCAGCCTGTCCGTGGCCCTGGCCGAGGCGTGGAACATGACCATTGTGGCTTACTTGCGGCAGGATCGAATGCGCGTGTATACGCACCCAGAGCGATTGAGGATGGCTATTTAACGCAAAGACGCGAAGGCGCAAAGACGCAGTGAAGAGTTCTTCATTGGCGTCCCTTGCGTCTTTGCGCCTTGGCGTTGAGTCTTAAAACCAAGTGACCTATGACAGAGTTAGTAACCCTCACCATCGACGGCCACGAAGTAACCGTCCCCGCCGGGACGACGGTGCTGAACGCCGCCGCGTCTATCGGCATCACCATCCCCGTCGTCTGCTACCACCCCCACCTGACGGCCAACGGGCTGTGCCGGGTGTGCTCGGTCGACGTGGGGCGGCGCTTGCAGGCCGCGGCCTGCGTGACGCTGGTCGCGCCGGGCATGGTCGTCAACACGCAGACGAAGGACGTGCGGCTGGCGCGGCGGACGATTCTGGAGATGCTGGCCTCGGCCGTCGACCTGAGCGAAGCGCCCCACCTGCAAGACCTGCTGCTGGAGTACGACGCCGACCCGGAGCGCTTCGCCGGCTTCGAGCAGCGCCACACGCCCGTCTACGACGACAACCCGTTCTACATCCGCGACTATAACAAGTGCATCAACTGCTGGCGCTGCGTGCAGGTCTGCGCCGAGGACGCGCAGTACACCTTCGCCCTCAACTTCGACGGCCGCGGCTTCCACACCACCATCGGCACCTTCATGGGCGACGGCATGCCCGACACGACCTGCGTCTTCTGCGGCCAGTGCGTCGGCGTCTGCCCCACCAACGCCCTGAAGCCCAAGCGGCAGGCGATGCTGGAAGAGGGCTACGACCCGGACGACATCTTCCGCCAGACGCGGCGGGGCGGGAAGAAGAAGCGGGCGCTGGTGGGGGAATAGGGCGTTGACGGCGCTTGTATAATGCAATCATCGCTGCGCGGGTTGATTAACCGCACCGCAAGCGAGGAGTCATGGTCATGGAACTTGTCGAAGAGACGACCCAGGTAGAGATAAAACGTCGGCGTTTCACGGTTGCCGATTACTTGCGAATGGTTGAGGCCGAACTGTTTGTCGAGGGCGACCGCGTGGAACTGATTGAGGGGGAGTTTGTCGAGATGAGTCCGATTTACATCACACATATTTCAACGCTTAATCGGCTGGTCTGGCTATTGTCTAACGCCCTGGGTAAACAAGTTATTTTAAGTGTCCAAAACCCTGTCCAGTTAAGCGAGGATAACCTGCCGCAGCCCGACGTTGCCGTGTTTCGGTTTCAGGAGAAGTTCTACAGTGAGCAACCTGCTGAACCAGAGGATATCTTACTCATTATTGAGGTAGCCGATACCTCCCTTCGGTATGATCGCCGGGTAAAAAGCGCGCTCTACGGGTCAGCCGGAATAGCTGACTATTGGATTGTTAACTTGCCTGGCCGCCAGATCGAAGTCTACCGCGAGCCGCGGCCGGATGGCTATCGCACCGTAACGACCTACGCGCCGGGCGAGACGTTGTCGCCGCTGGCTTTTGACGATGTGGTATTGAACGTGGATGATGTCCTTGGGACACAAGCTTGATTCTTGCGGGCGAGCGTGGGCAAACGAAGTCATATGACAACATACGTAGCAGTGATTGAACGCGACGTAGACACCGGCTACTTCGTCGGCTATGTACCAAACTTCCCCGGCGCTCATTCGCAGGGGAGACGCTGGATGAGTTATACGCTAATCTGCGCGAAGTGATTGAGCTACTTAACGATTGAGGAATTCCTGGCCGAGCGCAAGTAAGAAGGAGACCCGACCATGATCATCCCCGACCGAACCGTCCGTACGACATGCCCCTACTGCGGCGTCGGCTGCCAGATGAACCTGAAGGTCAAGGATGACTACATCTACGCCGTCGAAGCGCCATTCGACGCCGCGCCCAACCACGGCATGTTGTGCGTCAAGGGGCGCTACGGCACCGACTACGTGAAGCACCCTGGCCGTGTCCGTACGCCCCTCATCCGCGCCAACCGCGCCGAAGGGCGCAGCGCCAAACCCGTCTGGCGCGAGGCGACGTGGGACGAGGCGCTCGACCTGGTGGCCGACGAACTGGTGCGCATCCGCACCACCTACGGCGGCGACGCCATCGCCAGCTACGCCAGCGCCAAAGCCACCAACGAGGACAACTACGTCTTCCAGAAGCTCATCCGCGCCCTGCTCGCCACCAACAACGTCGACCACTGCGCCCGCCTCTGCCACGCCGGCTCCGTCACCGGCCTGCAACTGTCCATCGGCAGCAGCGCCATGTCCAACTCCATCGCCGAGATGGAGAACCTCGACGCCTTCATCGTCACCGGCAGCAACACCACCGAAACCCACCCGGTCATCTCCAACTTCCTGAAGCGCGCCGTGCGCAAGAACGGGGCCAGGCTCATCGTCATCGACCCGCGCCGCATCGAGATGACCGACTTCGCCACCCTCTGGCTGCGCCAGAACCCCGGCAGCGACGTGGCCGTCTTCCAGGCCATGGCCCACACCATCGTCAAGGAAGAGCTATACGACCCCGACTTCATCGCCCACCGCACCGAGGGGTTCAACGAGTACCTGGAGTCGCTGGAGCCGTTCACGCCGGAGTGGGCCGAGTCGGTCAGCGGCGTGCCGGCCGATTCCATCCGCGAGGCGGCGCGCATCTACGCCGGAGCGGAGCGGGCGGCCATCTACTGGGGCATGGGCATCAGCCAGAGCACCCACGGCACCGACAACACCCTGTCGCTGGTCAACCTGGCCCTGATGTGCGGCCACGTCGGCAAGGCGGGCACGGGCCTCAACCCCCTGCGCGGCCAGAACAACGTCCAGGGCTGCTCCGACAGCGGCGGGCTGCCCAACGTCTTCACCGCCTACCAGCGCGTGGACGACGACGCCATCCGCGGCCGTTTCGAGTCGGTCTGGGGCGCGGCGCTCAATCCCGTCCCCGGTCTGACGGCGACGGAGATGATCGACGGCGCCCACAGCGGCGCGGTGCGCGGTATGTTCGTCCTGGGCGAGAACCCGATGATGAGCGAGCCGAACCTGGAGCACGCCCGCCACGCGCTGGAGAAGCTGGAGTTCCTCGTCTGCCAGGACATCTTCATCAACGAGACGGGCGAGATGGCCGACGTCATCCTGCCCGCGGTCAGCTTCGCCGAGAAGGACGGCACCTTCACCAACACCGACCGGCGCGTGCAGCGCTGCCGCGCGGCCGTGCCGCCGGTCGGCCAGTCGCGCGCCGACTGGGACATCCTCAGCGACCTGGGGCGGCGCATTGAAGCCCGGTTGGGGGCGACGCTCTCGGCCGGCTTCAACTACACCCACCCGGAGCAAATCTGGGAGGAGATGCGCGCCGTGACGCCCGACTTCTGGGGCATCGACTACGCCCGGCTGGAGCGCGAGGGCGGCGTCCACTGGCCCTGCCCCAGCTTCGACCACCCCGGCACGCCCTTCCTCTTCGCCGAGGAGTTCCCGCGCGGGCGGGGCAAGTTCTGGGAAGTGCAGTACGGCACGAACTCGGAGCTGCCCGACGCCGAGTACCCCTTCAACCTCAGCACCGGCCGCGTCCTCTACCACTGGAGCGGCAGCACCATGACCGGCCGCTCGCGGCTGGAGGACATCTACCCCGAAGCGGTGTGCGAGATGCACCCCGACGACGCCGCTGAACTGGGGCTGGTCACGGGCGACTGGGTCAACGTCAGCAGCCGGCGCGGGACGATCACCCTGCGCGTGCTGGTGACGGGCCGTTCGCCGCGCCGCACCGTCTTCGTCCCATTCCACTTCGCCGAGGCCGCGGCCAACCTGCTGACGCTCGACCGCATCGACGCGCGGGCCAAGATACCCGACTACAAGAACACGGCGGTCAGGATCGAGAAGACGACCCGGCCGGCCGGCTACGACGAAGGGTACGACGAACACCTCTTCGACCGCGGGGCGATCAAGGACCCGGTGCAAATCCACTAGAGCGGGCAAGGCTTTTCAGTAGTCGCCCACGCACGTTCGTGGACATGACCACGCGGAGTGTGCATCCTCAGATGCGCTCCGCTTATCCGTCCGCATCTGAGGATGCGCACTCCGCGCTCCCTGACTGCTGAAAAGTCGTGTTAGAGCAGGCGCTTTGGCGGCCGTTGGCGTATAATGCAGGCGCGCCGCCGGTTCAAAGCGCCAATCGGTTATGTCCTACATCGCTTCGCCTGCCCCTTCACTCACGCTGACCGCCCTGCCCAGCATCCCCCACGTCCGCCCCGGCGACGACGTGGCCGCGCTGCTGCTGGACGCACTCGGCCGCGCCGGCCTGGCGCTGCGCGACGGCGACGTGGTCGCCGTGGCCCAGAAGATCGTCTCCAAGGCCGAGGGGCGACAGGTGCGGCTGGCCGACGTGACGCCGACGGCGCGGGCCGAGGAACTGGCGGCGCAGGTGGGCAAGGACGCGCGGCTGATCGAGCTGATCCTGCGCGAGAGCACGGAGGTGTCGCGCCTGCGGCCGGGGGTGATCATCGTCCGCCACCGGCTGGGCTTCACCAGCGCCAACGCCGGCATCGACCGCTCCAACGTCCAACTGGCCGGCGGCGAAGAGGAGGCAGTGCTGCTGCTGCCGCGCGACCCCGACGCCTCGGCCGCCGCCCTGCGCGACGCGCTGCTGGCGGCCACCGGCGCGGCCGTCGGCGTGGTCATCACCGACAGCCACGGCCGCCCCTTCCGGCTGGGCACGGTCGGCGTGGCCATCGGCGTGGCCGGCATCCCCGCGCTGTGGGACCGGCGCGGCGAGGCCGACCTCTACGGCTACCGCCTGCAGCACACCGACGTGGGGCTGGCCGACGAGATCGCCGCCGCCGCCGGGCTGCTGATGGGCCAGGCGGCCGAGGGGCTGCCGGCGGTGCTCATTCGCGGGCTGCGGCTGCCGCCGGCCGAGGGGCGGGCCACCGACCTGGTTCGTCCGCCTGAGTTAGACCTTTATCGCTGACTTCTGATCCCCCTCCCCTTGGGAGGGGTTAGGGGAGGGCGCTTTGTGATTGGGAGAAGACCCTCTCCCTAACCCTCTCCCAAGGGGCGAGGGGATAAGAGACCCTCTCCCTAACCCTCTCCCAGGGGGCGAGGGGACAGGACTACGCCGGCGCTTCAGCCGCTACCGGCGTCGGCGTGTCGTATTGCCGCAGGATGGGGAACTTCCAGGCGACGAGGACCGTCAGCAGCACCGTGGCCACGCCGCCGGTGAAAATGGCAAAGGGCACGCCAAAGGCCGCGGCCACCAGTCCGGCCTCCAGTTCGCCCAGTTGTGGCCCCCCCATGAAGAACATCATGTTGACGCTGGTCATCCGGCCGCGCAGAGCGTCGGGCGTGGACAGTTGGCGCACCGTGCCGCGGATGACGGTCGAGACGGCATCGGCCGCGCCGACGAGCATGAGCATCACGAAGGACACGGCGAAAGTGTTCGAGAGGCCGAAGATGGCCGTGGCCGCGCCGAAGATGACCACGCATATCAGCAGCAGCGGCCCCTGGCGGCGCAACTGTTCGCCGCGCGTGGCCAGGGCGCTGCCGGCGATGACCGCGCCCACCGAGTCGGCCGTGGCCAGCCAGCCGTAGCCCACCGCGCCCACGCCCAGGATGTCGCTGGCGACGATGGGCAGCATCGTCCGCGCCGAACTGAAGAAGGTGGCGATGAAGTCGAGCAGCATGGTGCTGCTGATGATCGGCGTGCGGAAGACGAAGCGCAGCCCGTCGAACAGCGCGTTCAGCCCCAGCCCGGTCGAGGCCGCGGCCACCTGCCCGCGATAGCGCATGAGCAGCAGCGAGACGACGACGGCCACAAACGAGACGGCATTGATGGCATAGACGTAGCCGACGTTGGCGTAGCCGACGATCAGGCCGGCCAGAGCCGGGCCGACGATGGATGCGGTGGTGAACATTAACGTCTGCACGCTAACGGCGTTGCCGAAGTGCTCGCGCGGCACCAGGTGGGGGATAAGCGATTGGCGGGATGGCCCCTCCAGCGCGTTCATAGCCGCCAGCCCGCCGGTGATCAGGTAGATGTGGAGAACGGTGGTCTGGCCCGTCAGCGTCAGGTAGGCCAGGATGGCGGCGATGACGACGTCAAAGCCCTCGGTGAAGAGGAGCAGCGATCGGCGATTGCGCGTGTCGGCCAACATGCCGCCAAACAGGGCGAAGAGCACGATGGGAATGACGCGCACCAGGCCGAGCGTGCCCAGGCCCAGCGCCTCCGCGCCCAGTTCAACGGTGCGGCCCAGAAGCTGGACGGTGAACGTCTGGCCGCGCAGGAGCTCATAGAGGTGCCAGTTGATGGCGATGAGCTGCATCTGCGAGCCGATGACGGAGACAAAGAGTCCCAGCCAGAAGATGCGAAAGTCGCGGAAACGCAGGGCAGGAGGGAAACGCAGGTTCATAACCAGTTGTCAGTTGTCAGTGGCCGGGGGCCAGTGAGCGGTATTCAGTCGGTCAGTGGTCAGGGGCCAGTAATCAGTGGGTCAGTGGGTCAGTAGGTCAGTAGGTCAGTTGGCGGTCGTTGGTCGCGTTCGCCACTCGCCACTTGCCCCCACTCTGAATTCGTTGTTCGTAGCTCGTTGTTCGTAGTTCGCCCTAATCCCTGTCCCCTGTGTATTTCGAGGCGCGTGGCGTGCCATAGAGCCACCAGTACTCGCCGCGGGGGTAGGCGGGTTGCCACTCGGCCGGCCAGACGAACTCGCCCGGCTGCCAGCGCCCCTGGAGGCGGGTGTCCAGCAGCGCGACCTGTTGCCCCAGCCGCGCGTCGGGGCGGTAGGGGGGCATGCTCAGCCGGTCGAGCAGGGCGTGGATCATGGCCCGCGTCTCGACGACGGTGGCGTAGTTGCTGCTGCGCTGGAGCGTGCCATGCTCCAGCTCCTTGAGCGTCTCCGTCCACTGGCGCAGGCGTGCTTCCAGTTCGTGCGCGGCCTTGGCCTCGAAGCGGACGACGCGGTTGGACAGGGTTTGATTGAACTGGAAGATGGCCGCGTCCACCTGGGTGCGCTGCTCCGGCGTCAACAGTTGGGGCAGGGCCAGCAGCCGGTGTTCGCGCAGCAAGTAGCCGCCGAGAGTCAACATGGGCATGTCGCCGCGGCCGAGGGGCCAGAAGAGAATTTCGCTGTCGAGATACTCGGCCATCTGCCCGGCCATCGCCCCCAGAGTGGTCACGTCCTGAGCCAGTCGCTCATTCCCGTCGTGCATGAGAACCTCCATTGAACTATCCGCTGTTCGGATATAATAGACCCCAGCCTGAGCAGCGTCAAACGTTCTTAGCCGGGCGCTAACGCGGCGATTGGCCGGCGGCGACGGCTCTCTGACGCGAGTGAGGAGTGTGAATGAAACAAATGCGACGCGCCGCCATTTACAAGCTGGCCGCCTCGGCCCACGAGATGGAGCTTGACGTGATGAACGGCATCCTGCGGCGCGACGACGACGGCCGCTGGCACATCGGCGACTACGACCTGTTGGCCTGGCTCGACGCCCACCACGGCGAGGAGATGGTCGTCGTCCTCGGCTCGATGGCCGACGAGCGCGAGGTGCAGGTGCGCACCTGCCGCACCTGTGGCCGCGACTACACCGAACTCGAATGCCCCTACTGCCGCGCCAACCGCATCCGGCTGCGCGGACACGCTTAGCGAGTGACGAGTTACGAGCGACGAGTGACGAGTGGCGAGTGGCGGGTGGCGGGTGGCGAACGCGACCAACGACCGCCAACTGACCTACTGACCTACTGACCTACTGACCCACTGACCTACTGACCACTGACCTACTGACCTACTGACCTACTGACCACTATGCGCCCACTTCTACTCCTCCTCCTACTCCTCCTCGCCGCCCAGCCCGTGGCGGCGCAGACCGAAGTGACCCAACTGGATACGCTGACCGTCGAGCTATGGCCCGACTATGATCGGCCGGCCATGCTGGTGCTTCTGACCGGCACGCTGCCGGCGTCGGCTACACTGCCGGCGACGGTGACGATCCCCTTGCCGGCCGGGGCCGAAGTCAACGCCGTGGCTCGCTTCAACGACGTGGACGTGCTCGTCACCGACGTGGAGTGGACGCAGGCCGACGGCGAGATGACGCTGACCACGCCCGCCCGCAGCTTCCACGTCGAGTACTACTCGCCCTACGTGTCCAGCGACAACGAAGTGACCTATGGCTTCACCTGGACGGCCGGCCTGGAGATCGCCGGTGTCGCCGCCGTCGTCCAGCAGCCGGTGGCGGCGACCGACATCACCATCGTTCCCGCGCCCAGCGGCAGCGTGACGCGCGCCGACGGGCTGCGCTACCACCAGATCGACCCACGGCCGGTGGCGGCGGGCGAGCCGTTCACGGTGGACGTGACCTACACGGTGGATACGCCGGTGCTGTCCGCGCCATCGGTCACGCCGGCGGGCACGGCCACGCCGGCCGCGACGGCTACGGCGGCGACCGGCGGCGGTATCCTGGGCGATCTCAGCCCGTGGTGGCTGTTGCTCATTCCGGCGGCGCTGGCGCTGCTGGTTGGGGCGTGGGCCTTGGGGCGGCGAACGGGCAGCGGGCGGGCGCGCAAGCCGCGGCCCAACCGCGCGGCCCGGCCCGGCGCGACGCGGCCGAATGGCGAGGGCGCGGCCCGCTTTTGCCACCACTGCGGCCAGCCGGCGCAGGCGGGGGATGTGTTTTGCCGGAAGTGTGGGACGAGGTTGAAGCAGTAAGCAGTAAGCAGTATTCAGTGGGTCAGTGGGTCAGGGGGGAGAAAGCCCGCTTGCCCTTGATGCCTACCTCCTAGGTTCATACCGCATTGCCACCGCACCCGATTTTAGCTCCAATCGGTCCACGAGCCGCAAGTCGATTGGCTTCGAAAGTCCCGCGAACAGCGTTGGGCCATGGCCGGCCAGCCGGGGCTGCACCACGAACTCGTACTCGTCGATCAATCCCAGTTCCGCCAAGGCCAGGGGGAGCGTCACGCCGCCCACGAGCAGTCCCTTGCCCGGCTCCTGCTTGAGCTGCCGAATCGCGTTCCCCAAATCCCCGCGCACCAGCTCCGCGTTCCAATCGACTCGCTCCAGCGTGCTGGACACGACGTACTTTTTGGCCGCGTTGATCGTCTGGGCAAAGGGTTCCATCCAGGGTTCCATCCAATCAGCCCTCGCCCCGGTCTGCGCCAACGGCCGCCAGGCGGCTTCCATCATTTCATAGGTCACCCGACCAAAAACGAGGGCATCGGCCTGCGCCAGGTTGTTGGTATGGTGACGATGCAACTCCTGCACCTCCTCGTCGGAGAGGATCGCGCGATGATCGCAGCAGCCGTCCAATGTGACGTTGATGGAATATCGGAGGGGTCGCATAGCGTCCTCACACAAGAAGGGGCCGGCTCCCAATGAGAGCCAGCCCCTGATAATCTAGCAGAAGTACGTTAGCCTGTTGACGGCAACATCATGCTGACTAATTAGAGTACGTCTCGCACCAACCACTATTCTCCGAGCAGCACCGCCAAAATATCGGCCATATCCTGCGGGTTCTCGCCCATGCGCGCGCCGAAGTTGGCCGGCATGGCGCTGGGCGGGCCGGCGCAGGGGCCGGTCGGGCATTCGGGGGCGATGTGGTCGCTGGGGAAGAGGATGGAGTGGTAGACGTAGGTCGCGGCGTCCATCCCTTCGACGCGGGTCGCGCCGTCGGTCTCGATCTCCAACAGCGACGGGCCGAGGGCGGCCGGCACGAGGCCGTCGAGCGTACCGTGGCACGCCTGGCAGCCGTAGGTGAGGGCGTACAGTTCCGCGCCGCGGGTCGGGTCGCCAGGCTCCACCTCGTCGGTGCGGGCCAGGAACTCGTCGGCCGTCTCCGGCCAGTCATAGGTGATGACCGGCGCGGCGCACAGCGTCTCGCTCTCCCAGTTGAGCACGAAGTTGGTCACGTCGCGCACCTGGTCTTCGCGCAGCGGGCCGCCGAACTGCTCCGACCAGGTGGGCATGATCGGCCCGCGCCCGGCGGAGACGGTGGTCAGCACGTAGGCCGCCTTGGTTCCGTTCCAACCCATGTCGGTCATGCGTTGCGACGGTTCGCCGCACAGCAGGCCGTTGAAGTTGAGCGGCAAACCCTGGCAGGCGATCTGGTTGCCGGCGGCGTCGAAGCACGCTTCGGCCGTGCCGTCTACGCCGTGGCAGGTGGCGCAGTTATTGGCGAAGATGTGGCCGCCGGCTTCGATGGAGCGGCCGAGTTCGGCGTTGGTGAAGCGCTCCAGCCGGGCCGGTTCGCGCAGCGCCGAATAGCCGAAGACCATCATCGTCAGCATAAAGGCGATGGTTCCAATGACAATCTTGATCTGCATGGGTCATCGTTCCTTGTTCATTGGGTCGCGGTGTAGAGACGTTCCGGCGGAACGTCTCTACGGTGCGGCGGCAGCAGTTAGTTGATCGCGCACGACTTGTTGAGGAATTGGCACTCCTCTTCGTAGTTAGAGAAGGCGTGGCGGAAGGCTGTCCAGGGCGTGTCGATGAGCATCTCGTTCGGGTTCTCGGGGTCTGCGACCTGATAGTGGAGAGTCATTTCCTTCAAGTTTGGCTGAATCTCGACGATCTCCAACGTGGCCACCGGGTCGGGCATGGCCACGTCAGTGAAGCGGTTGCTATAGGACTTGGCGCCGCTTTCCAGCGTCGTGACGGTGCACTCCTGCCACATCTCATTGCCGACGAGGGTGCAGCTCTGCTCGTGCATCGCTTCCTCGAACACGGCCAGACCGCGCGTCAGGAACGGATTGCCGTCGATCACCTGGCCGGGGACGTAGGTTCCCGGCGTCATGTGGTCGAACGGGATGCCCTTCAGGCCGCCCGGCCCCTCCTCGGGCAAGAGATGGATGCTGACCTCGCGGTCGGGCGAGGAGGTCACGCGGAACTCCGGCGACCCCATCCAGTTAGAGACGAGCATGAAGGCGATGAACAGCATGGCCACGGTCAGGCCGACGCGGCGGTCGGCGTAGCGGCGGCTCTTGCCCACTTCAAAGTAGGGCATGACGATGAAGGCCACCAGCAGCAGGGGGATGAAGCCGACGACGGCCGTCTTGGGGGCCAGCTTCAGCCAGCCCTGCGACCAGGAGAGATACCACGGGGCGACGACGTGCAGCGGCGTGACGACCGGGTCGGCGTGGGTCTCCAGCGGCGCGTCCCACAGCCACAGCGCCCCGGCCACCAGGAAGAGCGTGGCCAGCGCCGTCCACATCAACTCGCTGGTCAGGATGTCGGGGATGAAGTAGGTGCGCTCGCCCTGGGGCACGCGCTTGGCCGTGTCCTCGCCGATCTGCTCGCGGCCGGGGGGCAGCGAGATGCCGTAGAGGACGACCTTGTAGTAGTGGACGAAGAAGAAGATGCCGGCCAGCAGCGGCAGCAGCAGCACGTGGAGCAGGTACCAGCGCAGCAGACCGTTGGCCCCCAGCGCCGGGCCGCCTTGCAGCACCAGCAGGACGGTGTCGTTGACGAAGGCCGGGGCCGGGGCGGCCGCGCCACCGCTGATGAACACCGTCAACGCCCAGTAGGCCAACTGGTCCCACGGCAGCAGGTAGCCGCTGAAGCTCAGGAAGATGGTGAACACCAGCAGCAACATGCCGGTGGCCCAGGTGAACTGGCGCGGCTTTTTATAGCTGCCGGTGATGAACGTTCTGAGCATGTGCATGGCGACCACCAGCACCATGACTTCCGCGCCCAGGCGGTGCATATTGCGGAACAGTTGCCCCAGCGGCACGTTGCCCAGGATGTTCCACATGTTGCTATAGGCGACCAGCGGGCTGGGGGTATAGAAGACCATCAGGATGAGGCCGGTGATCGTCTCCCAGATCAGCATGAACGTCGACAGCCAGCCCAGCCGGAAGGTGGGGTAGATGTTGGTGACGCCGGTGTGGTAGAAGCTGGGGCGGATGTGGAGCCAGAAGCCGTCGGCGTGCGGCCGCAGGCGGGGGTTGGGCCGGCGCGGTTCGTCGCCGCGCAGCGCCGCCCGCACGTCGTTGATGTTCATGCCCGCGGTGACGCGCTCGACCACCTCGTCAGCCTTGGTGACGACGGCCTGCTTAATCCCCATTTCGCGGACTTGTTCGACAAACGTAGCCATAACAACTCCTCAAATTAGTGACGAGTGACGAGTTACGAGTTGCAAGTGAAGAAATGCGGAACCTGCGGTTCTGAACTCGTCACTCGTCGTTCGTAACTCGTAACTTGATTAGGGGCAGTTGCCCAAGAAATCGCACAACAGGGTTTCGGATGGGCCTTGCTTGCGGCTGCCGGTATCCACGCGCAGGAAGGCGGTGCCTGATGGCAGCGGCAGGGGCGCGTAGAAGTCATCGACCAGTGAAGCCTCGGCCAGCACGGTTGACTCATCGTCGGCAATGGCCTGAATCAGGAAGCGGTCGAGCGTGCGCGGCGCGGGCGATTCGACGCGGCGGCCGTCTAACCGATACTTCGAGCCGTGGCAGGGGCACTCGAAGCGGTTGTTGGTCGGCGTCCAGGAGTAGATGCAGCCCAGATGGGTGCAGACCTTGTAGATGGCGGCCACGCCCTGGATGGGGTTCGGCTCGTCCTCGGCCTGGTACATGCGGTCGTTGGGCTGGGTGCTGTCGAGGTTGACCAGCCAGAAGCGGCCGTCGGCGAAGTTGATCGGCTGGTCGTTGACGGCCGGCAGTTCGCCGATGTCAATGGTGAACGTGCCGCCGAACTCCCCTTCGCGGAAGCGGGGAATCAGGAACCACAGGAGCAGGCCGGCCCCCTGCAACGAGAGCAAGGCGATGGACGCGCCCCAGATGTAATAAAGAAATTCTCGTCGGCTAACCCCGGTGGATACTCCTCCGGTGTTGACTGCTGCCGCCTGGCTCGCCATATGGCTATCCTCCTGCGTGTCGTGCTTGTTGTCCTTTGCTAATCACGCCGGCGCGGTCGAGCGCCGCGCCATGACAGGTAGTTGTACTTTTTATCACAAACCGGCCCTCCATTCAAATGAAAGGGCCGATTGGGTTGCATGGGCGCTGAGGGACTCGAACCCCCGACTTCTTCGGTGTAAACGAAGCGCTCTAACCAACTGAGCTAAGCGCCCTCGATACTGCGACCATCATTATAGCGAGATGAGAGAAGAGTGGCAATGAAGCGCAGGGGAGAGGGGTTCCCTCGCCCTTTGGGAGAGGGCTAGGGAGAGGGCTCCCTGCTGCACAGGCAGAAGACCCTCTCCCTAACCCTCTCCCAGGGGGCGAGGGGATGTTGCCCTCTGATCAAATCCGCGGCAAAACGATCTGCTTCTGCCCCTGATACTTCCCCTTGCGGTCGGCGTAGGAGACTTCGCACACCTGGTCCGACTCGAAGAATATCACCTGGGCGATGCCCTCGTTGGCGTAGATGCGCGCCGGCAGGGGGGTAGTATTGCTGATCTCCAGCGTCACGAACCCCTCCCACTCCGGCTCGAACGGTGTGACGTTGACGATCAGGCCACAGCGGGCGTAGGTGCTCTTGCCCACGCACAGGGTGATGACCTGGCGCGGGATGCGGAAGTACTCCACCGTCTGGGCCAGCACGAAGGAGTTGGGCGGGATGACGCACACGTCGCCGCGGAAGTCGACGAACGACTTGGGGTTGAAGTGCTTGGGATCGACGACGGCCGAGTGGACGTTGGTGAAGATCTTGAACTCGTCGCTGATGCGAATGTCATAGCCGTAGGACGACAGGCCGTAGGAGATGACCCCCTCGCGCACCTGCCCATCGACAAACGGCTCGATCATCCGCTGCTCCAGCGCCATCCGGCGAATCCACGTATCGGACTTGACTGACATGGCTTGCTCCTTAAGTGACGGCGGGAAGAATAAACGCAAAGGCGCGAAGACGCAACGAGAGGGGCCAGGTTCCAGGGACCAGGGGCCAGGGAAAATCACTCTTCCCTGGCCCCTGGAACCTAGCCCCTGGCCCCTCTTTACGTGAGATTCCTTCTGACTACTGAGCGGGCTGGGCGACGAAGTGGGCCACCAGCGCGCCGTCGGCCGTGCGCAGTTCCAGCTCCTCGCCGCTGATGCTCCAGGTGGCGGCGGTGGTCAGGGCGGTCAGGAATTGCGTCTCCTGCTCCATGATCCCCTCGCCGGGGCACAGCTTGCGCGTCGACGCCGCCGGCTGGATGGTGATGTTCTCGCCGTCCAGCGTGTAGCTGGTCATGAAGTTGTTGCAGCCGGCCGAGCCGTTGAGCTGGCCGTCTTCGCTGAAGGTGGCCGTAATCGTGGTGTCGGCCACCAGCGAGACGACGGCTTGCCGGCCATTGTTGTAGTTCGTGGCCGTCCAGGTCGTGCCGGTCAGGCTGGCCGGCTGCGACGCCTGGAAGAGAATGATCGTCTCGTCAGCGGCGTTGAGGATGTGCAACTGCTCGCCCTCGACGTGCCAGGCGGCGGCCGAACCGAGCGCAGCCAGGAAGGCCGCTTCCTGATTCATAATCTCTACCGGCTCACAGGCCATCATCGTCGAACCGGCCTGGCCGATGGTCAGATTGCCGCCGTCAACGGTGTAGCTGGCGAAATACCGGTTACAGCCGCCATTGCCGGCCACGCGGCCGTCGGGGCCGAACTCGGCCGTCACTTCGCGGTCGGCCAGCGCCGTCACGGTCTCGCCGGCGGCGTTCAGATAGGACACCAGCACCCAGCGTACGCCCTGCAACGCATTCACCTCGCCCGTTTCCCCAGCGGCCACGGGCGTCTGGCTGACGATCTCGACAAGGGTATAGCGCAGCGAAGAGCCATCGGCCGGCGGGTTGGCAATGCTCTCCACGTTCACGCGCAATTCGTAGGTGTAGCCCGGCTCGAATGTGAACCCTTCGATGGAGCTAAAGAAGTTTTGGTACTCCCCATTGGGGTCTTCCTTCACTTGCATACACTGCATCGGCGCAACGCCCACGCAATCTACCAGTTCCGGGCCAACGTATAGCGTCTTCATCTCTCCTTCTCCTTCACCCGATTGGGTTGGCTCGGCAGCGATTGGCTCCTGCCCCCCGGTGGGGCTGCAAGCGACGACGACGAGCAAGGCGGCCAAAACGGCCAACAATAAGACAGTCTGCTTCATTTCCTTTCTACCTCTTTTTCGTTTGATGACGTTCTCCCGACCGACTGCCGGCCGGGCCAACACAACAGTGTTCCGCCCTATTGACGCCGGCTGGCCTGGGGAAGTTCCTCAAGCCACAGAGAAAAGGCCCCAAATCGGGCTGATTTGGGGCCTTACTCATTTAGCGCTTATCGGGCCGGCGGTTAGTTGGTGTCCGGCACCACTGGCAGCCAGACCGTGGGCACGATGAACGGCGCAATCGTGTCCACAGCGATGGCGTTGCCCGGCCCCGCGGCCCACAGGCTGGTGTGGCCGGCGCTGTCGCGGGCGCGCACGCGGAACTCATAGACGCCGTCGCCCTGGTTGGCGATGAACTCGGCGCTGGGGTCGGGGTAGGAGGTCAGCCACGGCGTCCACGCCCCGCCGTTGAAGCGGAACTGCACCTCGAAGCTGTCGATGCGCGTGCCCGGCACAGGGATGCCGCGCCACTGGACGACGAAGCGCGGCTGCTGCGTCACCGGCGACGAGAACGGGACGATTTCCGCCCCCGGGTCGCCGCCGGAGATGATTGTCTGGGCCTCGGCCTGCGGGCTCCACGGTTCGGTGTTGAGCACGAAGTCCAGGGCGCGGGCGCGGAAGCCGTAGGTCCAACCGACGGTCGCGCCGCTGAACACGGCCGAGGTGGCCGTCGAGTCGGTGACGAACGGCTGCCACGCGCCGCCGTTCACCTGCACCTGCACGTCATAGCGGGCGATGCCGGTTCCCGGCTGCGGGTCCAGACCGCTCCAACTGACAGTGAAGGAGTCGCTGAAGGTGAATTGCGGCAGCGGATTGACGATGGAGTTGGGCGCCATGGTGTCGACGCGCGTGGCCGCCTGGGGGTTACTGGGCCAGGCGCTGACGTTGCCGGCCCAGTCGGTGGCCCGGACGCGGAACTCATAGAAGCCGGCGTTGACGCCGGTGAAGTTGGCCGAGGTGGCCGTCGTCTGCGACTGCCAGTTTTGCCACGCGCCGCCGTTCATCCGCGACTGCACGTCATAGAAGCGGATGCCGGCGCCGCCGCTATTGTCCTGGCCCGTCCACGTCACCTGAAATGTGCCTGGCGACCATTGCGGCAGCGGGTTGACGGTGGCCGTCGGGGCGACGTTGTCGATCTGATAGGTGACTCGAATGTGCGGGTGCAGTTGGTTGTTGGCGTTGATGGCGAAGAAGATGCGCTCGCGGCCGACGCCGGGCGACTCATCCCCTTGCAACATGAAGCCGTTGTTGGTGCGCACCTGCCACACCCACTCGCGCACCGGGCCGGTGATGTTGGCCTCGCGCCAGCCGGTCGCGGCCGGAATTTGGCCCACGCCGATCTCCGCCCCCCACTGGGGATTGAAGTTGTTCCAGGTGAGGATGTTGGGGTCCCACGCGGTCGTCAGGAAGCGGGCCAGGATGCCCATCGGCGCGTCGTTGGTCGGGGCGAAGCCGGCCACGTGCATGCGCAGCGTGGCGTTCTGGACGACCGCGTTACGCGGGATATTGGTCATCGGGAAGAACAGGAAGCTGCGCTGCGCCCCGTTGACTTGCGAGTTGAAACCAACACGCAGGAAGCTGTCGGTCGAGAAGTTGGTCGTCGGCCGGTTCGACGCCGTGAAGGTGTCGGCGCCGACCGGGACATCGATGGTGATGGTGGTCGCATCCCCGGAGCGCGTCTCGCTCACGATGGTCGGCTCCAGTTGCAGCGACTCATCCGGGATGCCGGTGTCGTTGGTTGGTTGCAGGGGATCCGGCTCATTGCCGGCGTCCTGAGCCGAGACGGCGACAGTTGTCAGGGCCATGAGTAGAACAAGCAACAGGGTCAGCAACCCGCGGGCACGTCGGCTCGCCTGGCCGGTGGGGAGGTACTCGGACATATGTGTCATGCTCCTTTGAATTTCGACGGACAACGGCCCGGTCGCGGGCCGGGCAGCAACAGATACTACTAATATTATAGAATGGACAATTGACGTAACGCAACCCCTACAAATGATCTGGGTATTATTGCTTGCGGAGTGGCGCGTGACTCTGCCCGCCGTGGGCGCACCCGTTTCATTCATTGTCCTCAACAAGTATGGATATTCGTGGGATTAACGGTATACTGCTATTGAGGAAAGTCTGTCCCAAGCGAGGTGGCGCATGAACTTCTGGACCGGTCTCATTCTAGGGATCATCATTGGCTGGCTGGTCGAGTGGATCATCGATTGGCTATTCTGGCGGCGCGATATGGGCGTCGCCCCCGACGACGAACTGGTGGCCGAGCAACGCGCGGCCGAACTTGACAGCGAATGGCAGGACCGCCTGGCCGCCGCCGAAGACGATTACCATGGCCGCCTGGCCGCCGTCGAGGCGGAGTGGCGCGCCCGCCTCGACCTCAATGAGCAGCAGTGGCAAGACCAATTTGCCGCCGTCGAGGCCGACCGCACCGACCTGCGCACCCAACTGGCCGACGCTGCCGCCCTGTCGACGCTGGCCGTCGCCGGCGCAGTGGCCGGCGAGGACGCCGGGGCCGGCGCGGACGAGGCGGCCGGCGATAGCGGCGATGACCGCATCATAGACGGATTCGCCGTCGAGAGCGATGACGATGACATCGTAGACGAATTCGCCATCGAAAGTGATGACGACCGCCTCGTTGACGAATTCGACACGCCGGTGACGGATGGCTTGATCATCCTGCCGGCCGCCGACGAGTTTGCCGCTGACTACACGCCCCCGCCGGCTGAGTTCGCCGACGCCGCGAGCTACGCGCCGGCGGCCGAGGACGACTATGCCACGCGCGACCTGACGCCTGTTGCCGATGAGTACGACACGCGCGACCTGACGCCCGTCGCGCCCATCGCGCCCCGCCGCGACGACCTGAGCCGCGTGCGCGGCATCGGCCCGCGCTACGCCGCGCTGCTGGCCGAGCGCGGCATCGTCACCTACGACGACCTGGCCGCGGCCGACCCGGAGCAACTGCGGGCCATCATCAACCCCGGCCCCATGCATCGCCTCAACTTCACCAGTTGGACCGCCCAGGCGGCGGCCTTTGCCGCCACGCGCGACACGGCCGCCGGTGATGACCTGACCAAGCTGGAAGGCATCGGCCCCATGTATGCCGCCCGCCTCAACGACAAGGGCATCACCACCTTCGCCCAACTGGCCGCGACCGACGAGGGCACGCTGGCCGACGTGATCAGCGCCCCGGCCTGGCGGCGCATCAACTACGCCGACTGGAAGGCTCAGGCCGAACTGGCCGCCGCCGGCGACACAGCCGGCTTGCAGGCATTGCAGACCCGTCTCTTCCGGCGCGAAGGGGACAACCTGGGTCTCATTCGCGGCATCGGCCAGCGTTCGGCCACCGGGCTGCGCGCCGCCGGCTTCGACACCTTCGCCGCGCTGGCCGCGGCCACGCCGCAACAGGTCGAAGAGGCCGTGCGCGCCGCCGGCGGCCGGGGCGGCGACTATGAGGCCTGGATCGCCGAGGCCGGCCAACGCGCCGCCGGCCGCCGCGTGCCCCGGGCCACCCGCCGCGTCAAAGCGGCCTACGTCGTCGCCTGCCCGCAGGACCTGTCGGCCGTGCCCGGCATCGGCACTGTTTTTGAGCAGCGCCTCTACGCCGCCGGCATCGGCAGCTATTGGGAACTGGCCGAGCTGCCGACCGACGAACTGGAACGCATCCTCGGCGAGCGGCCCGGCGGGGTGAGCATCGCCGCCATCAAAACCGCGGCCATGCAACTGGCCGCCACCAGTAACTCCATCGGCCGCGCCTGGGACGGCACACCGCCCGACGACTTCGAGGAAGTGGGCGGCATCGGCGAGATCTATGAGCGCCGCCTCTACGAAGCGGGCATCTGCACCTTCGCCGCGCTGGCCGCCACCGCGCCGGAGCGGCTGGCCGAAATCTGCCAGGCCCCCCACATGCGCCTGCGCCGATTACGCCGCCTGGATCGCCCACGCCGCCGAGCTGACCGCGGCAAGGAGCGGCTAAGCCATGACCCGCTATCGTTCGCCCGAAGAGATCCGGCGCTTTGATCTAATGAAGCTGGGCGTGTTGCTGCTGCTTATCGTCCTGCTCATTCTGACCTGGATTCTGACCCGCGACAATGGCCCGCTCGACCTGGTGGGTGAGCCGGAGGCGACGGCCGTGGCTGAAGGTACGGCCGCCGCCGATGGGCTGACCCGCGAGCCGGGCACGGTGGTTGCGCCCACCCTGGCGCCGTTGGCCATCAATCCGCCGACTGACGCGCTGCCTATCGATGGGCTGACGCTGAGCGGCGTGGCCGGGCCGGGAGCGCAAGTGCAGGTGTTGGCCGACGGCCAACCGCTCGGCCTGGCCAGCGCCGGCACGGATGGCGTGTGGTCGCTGACGGCGGCACTGCCCGCCGGGCCGCACGTTCTCGTCGCCCAAACGCTCGACAACGTCGGCGGGGTCGTGGCCGAATCCGCGCCGCTGACCATCACCGTGGGCGAAGCGCCCATCGCGTCATCTCAAATCACTTTCCAACCGCTGAGCGACGCCTGGTCGCTGGCCGGCGTGGCCGCGCCGGGCACAACCGTCACCATCCTGTCGGGCGGCGCGGTGCTGGGCGAAACGACAGCCGATGACACCGGCGCGTGGTCGCTCGCCTTGCCCGCCGCGGGGCTGGGCGGCGAACTCGCCATCCAGTCTACTGACGCGGCCGGGGCGCTCGTCACCACGACGGTGGCTGTCGGCCCGCGCCCGCCGAGTATCACCGCGCCCGGCCAAATCGCCACTGCCCCGGACGGCCGCGGCTTGCTTATCGTGCCCGTGGGCGTCGCCGCCTGGACGGGGCGCGCCACGCCGGGTACACAGGTGGAGGTCGTCGTTGACGGGCAGAGCACCGGTGTGGCTACCGTTGATGACGGCGGTAACTGGTCGCTGCCGGTTGATTTGCCGGCCGGGTCGCACACCGTTCAGATCAACAGCCTTGACGCCGCCGGCGTCTTGCTGGCCGCCGGTCCATCGCTCGCGGTCGCCTCCGAAACGGCCATTGTGGAAGGCTCCGGCACGCCGATTGCCGAAGCGACAGCGGTGGCGGAAACCACGCCCGACGCCGAGACGACCCCGGCCACCGAGCCGGCGGCCGACACCCTCCTGGCCGCGCTCCAGGGCCGGCCGGAACTCTCGACCCTGCTGGCCGCGGCCGACGCCGCCGGGCTGGCCGAGACGCTGGCCGGGCCGGCGGCGTTGACCGTCTTCGCCCCGACCAACGACGCCTTTGCCGCCCTGCCGCAGAGCGCCGTCGATACCCTGCTGGCTAACCCGGAGGCGCTGGCCGCGCTGCTGCGCTATCACGTGGCCCGCGGGCGCTACACCGCCGCCGATCTGCGCATCGTGCAGCCGGCGACGCTCGACGGCCGGTTGCTGACCATCGCGCCGCAGGGCGACAGCATCACCGTCAACGGCGCGACCGTGCTGGCCGCCGACGTGGCCGCCGGCAACGGCCTCATCCACGTCGTCGACCGCATCCTGTTGCCGCCGCTGGCCGCCGGGGTGCGCCCGCCGGTCATTGACGAGTCGGGCGTGCCCACCTTTGTCGGGCCGCGGCTGACGGTCGTCGGCACGGCCGAGCCGGGGCGCGCCGTCCGCGTCGAGATCGACGGCCAGGCGTTCGGCGAGGCAACTATCGTCGACGCTGGCGGCAACTGGTCGGTCAGCGGCGACGTGGCCGCGGGCGAGCACCAGATTGTCGCCTTCATGCTCAATGGCGCGACGCTGGAGGCGTTCTCGCGGCCGGTGGCCCTGGTCGTCCGGTAGACAGCCCGGCGTAATTAGTGCCGGTTGACAACTGAACCGTGTAGAATGTGGCTATACCAAGGGGCCGCCGGGAAGTGCAGCCAAGGAGAGTGGGACGATGGGCGATGATTTGATGGGCATGTTGTCGCAGATGGACGACGCCGACGATGAGAACAACGCCGGCGACAAGGGCATGGCCGACCTGTTGGGCAGTCTGATGGGTGGCGGTGGCGGCGGCGGCGACAGCGCGGGCGGCCTGGGCGCGCTGCTCGGCGGCCTCATGGGTGGCGGGGCAAGCCAGAGCGCCGGCAGCGGCACGAGCGGCAGCGCCGACGACATGATGGGCATGCTCGGCGGCCTGATGGGCGGCGGGCAGGCCAGAGCGCCGGCAGCGGCGCGAGCGGCAGCGCCGACGACATGATGGGCATGCTTGGCGGCCTGATGGGCGGCGGGGCAACCGAAAGCGCCGGCGGCAGCGACGCCGGCGGCCTGGGCGGGCTGCTGGGTGGCCTGCTCGGTGGTGGTGGCGGTGCCGGCGGTCTGGGCGGGTTGCTGGGCGGCCTGATGGGCGGCGGCGGCGCGCCTGCGACGTTTGGCGGCGGTGGCGGCGGGGCGATGCTGCCCTTTGCCGACACCCTGGCCGAGAAGTTGGGCATTTCGCCGCAGATGGCCAATACCCTCATCATGGGCGCTATCGGCCTGCTGACGGCCTCGATGGCCAAGAAGAAGCAGACCGGCCGCAGCGTGGGCCTGGCCGATATGACCGACAGCGACTACATCCGCTCCAGCGGCATGGCCTCGCGCCTGTCGTCTCAGATGGGCATCAGCGAGGACGACGCCGTTTATGGTCTGCAACAAGCGATGGGCCTGATGGCCACGCAGGCCGGCGCGGCGACTGCCCAACCCAAGAAGCCCGCGGCCAAGAAGACCACGGCCCGCAAGGCCACCACCGACCCGGCGGCCCCCAAACCGGCTAAGAAAACCACTCGCAAGTCGACCAAAACGACACCCAAGAAGAAATCCTCAACGTCGGATACCGGCTCCGACTTTATGGATCTGTTGGACGATCCCCGCTAGCGCCTGTCGCTGAAGCCGGATCAACGGCGGCGAGAATCCGGTTCGCCAACCCGCCGCCGCCCAACGTTAGCAGTATTGAACAGTAATTTTGGAGGAAATCATGATCAAGGAATTCCGTGAGTTCATCATGCGTGGCAATGTCATGGACCTGGCCGTGGCCGTCATCATCGGCGGCGCTTTCACGGCGATCGTCAACTCGCTGGTCAATGACATCATCATGCCCATCATCGGCATCATCCTGGGCGGCGTCGACTTCACGTCGCTGGCTATTCCGGTCGGGGATGCCCTCATCACCTATGGCAACTTCATCCAGGCGATCATCAACTTCCTGCTGATCGCCCTGGTGCTCTTCCTGCTCATCCGGGCCATGAACCGGATGAATCGCAAGAAGGTCGAGGCCCCGGCCCCGCCGGTGCCGTCGGTGGAAGAAAAGCTGCTGACTGAGATCCGCGATCTGCTGCGCGCCCAGCGCTAGACCATCAAACAGGGCGCGGCGGCGCGGCGCGGCCGGTTTCGCGCCGCGCCGCCGCGCCGCTTAACACGACATTCATTGGTGTGGAGGGGTTATCATGTCCATCTTTCGTCGCATCATCGGCTTCCTCATGATCATCGTGGCCATTCTCGGGCTGGTTATCGCCGGCGCGGGGGCCTTCTTCGCTAACCGAGCCATTGACGCCACCGTCACCAGCCTGAACTCCGTGGTCGATACCCTGGGCACGACAGTCGATACGTCGACGGCCAGCCTGCGCAACGTCCAGGCCACGCTGACCGAAGTCGGCGCGACCCTCGACACCGTCTCCGTGACCGCCGGCAACGCCTCCACCACCCTGGTTGACACGCAACCGCTGCTGGAGCAGGTGACGACGCTGACCACCGAGACGCTGCCGGCCAGCCTCGACGCCGTCAACGTCGCCGTGCCCAACCTGGCCGGCATCGCCGGCACCATCGACACGACGCTGTCCCGCCTCAGCGACTTCCAGTTGGAGCGTACCTTCCTGGGCCAGAGCTTCAACTTCGATCTGGGCATCGATTACAGCCCGACCGAGCCGTTCGACGAGGCCGTGCTGCAAGTCGGCGAGAGCCTGGCGGATGTACCCGAACAGTTGCGCGCCCTGGAGGGCAATCTCCAGACTTCGATCACCAACATCGGGGCCATTGGCCAGAACATTGACCAGTTGTCGACCAACATCGACGGCATCAACACCACCGTCCAGCAGTACATCCCCCTGCTCGACCAGTACATCGGCGTGCTCGACCAGACGACGGCCTCGCTGGAGAACGCCCGCGCCCAGGTGAACGCCAATCTGAACACCATCAAGCTGGTGGCCACGGGCCTGCTGGCCTGGTTCGCTCTCTACCAGATCGTGCCCCTCTACGTCGGCTACCGGATGCTGAGCGACAAGGTCGTTGAGGGTACGTTCAAGGAGCGGGTGGAAGAGATAGACGACGCGCCCGCCTACAGCGCCGCGGTGACGCAGCGCTACGAGGACGACGCCGCCGACGCGCGCGAAGCCGCTGCACGGGCCAGAGAAGCAGCCGAGGACGCCGCCAAACAGGCCGAGGACGCGGCCGAAAATGCCGCGGCCGACGCGGGCCTCGCCTCTTAATCGCCCCATTAGCGGGCGGCCGGACGCAGGGTGTTGCGCCCGGCCGCCTGACGCCCTAATTCAGACAGAAACACCGGATAGACGATGGCTAATAACGCGGAGAAACAGCGGCTAGAGGAAGCGCGCGAGAAGTCGGTTGCCTGGAAGAAGTGGGGGCCGTACCTTAGCGAGCGCCAGTGGGGAACCGTGCGCGAGGACTACAGCGACAACGGCGACGCCTGGGCGCACTTCAGCCACGATCAGGCCCGCTCGCGCTACTACCGCTGGGGCGAGGATGGCCTGGGCGGTATCTCCGATGACCAGCAACATTTGTGCTTCGCCCTGGCGCTGTGGAACGGGCAGGACCCCATCCTGAAGGAGCGCCTCTTCGGCCTGACCAACAGCGAGGGCAACCACGGCGAGGACGTCAAGGAGTACTACTTCTACCTGGACAGCACGCCGACGCACTCCTACATGAAGTTCCTCTACAAGTATCCGCAGCGCGCCTTCCCCTACGTCGATCTGGTGCAGACCAACGCCGCCCGCTCGCGGGAGGAGCAGGAGTACGAACTGCTCGACACGGGCGTCTTCGACGACGACCGTTACTTCGACGTGTTTGTCGAATATGCCAAGGGGTCGGCCGAAGACATCCTCATCCGCATCACCGCCGTCAATCGTGGGCCGGACGCCGCGCCGCTGCACGTGTTGCCAACCCTCTGGTTTCGCAACGTCTGGTCGTCTATGGCCGAGACGACGCGGCCGATGCTCAAGGCGCTAGACGGGCCGGGCGGCGTGGCCACCGTTGGCGCGGGGCACGCCCTACTGGGCGACATGTACCTCTATGCCGACGGCGAGCCGGCGCTGCTCTTCACCAACAACGAGAGCAACGAGCAGCGCCTCTATAATCGGCCCAACGCCTCGCCCTACGTCAAGGACAGCTTCCACCGCTACCTGGTCGACGGCGAGCGCGAGGCGATCAACCCGGCGCTGAGCGGCACGAAGACGGCCGCCCATTATGCGCTGACCATCGCCGCCGGCGAGTCGGCCACCGTCCAGTTGCGGCTGACGACGGCCGCGCCGGGTGAGGCCGGCGACGGCCCCTTCGGCCCGGCGTTCGACGCCGTCTTCACCGACCGCCAGACCGAGGCCGACGACTTCTACGCCGCCATCACCCCCAACCGGCTATCGGCCGACGCCAAGGCCGTCATGCGCCAGGCATTGGCCGGCATGTTGTGGTCGAAGCAGTTCTACTATTACGACCTGGACATGTGGCTGGAGGAGCAGAACGCTCACCCCTGGAAGTTCGGCGCGCGCACCACCGTCCGCAACCGGCAGTGGGTGCATATGAACAACGCCGACATCATCTCCATGCCCGACAAGTGGGAGTACCCCTGGTACGCCGCCTGGGACCTGGCCTTCCACACCCTGGCGCTGGTCATGGTTGACCCCGACTTCGCCAAGGAGCAACTGGAGCTGTTCCTCAGCGAGCGCTTCCTGCACCCCGGCGGGCAGATTCCGGCCTATGAGTGGAACTTCAGCGACGTGAACCCGCCCGTCCACGCCTGGGCGACGCTGTTTGTCTATCGCATCGACGCCGAGCTGGGGGCCGAGCCGGACATTAAGTTCCTGGCCCAGTCGTTCCAGAAGCTGCTGCTCAACTTCACCTGGTGGCTCAACCGCAAAGACCTCAGCGGCCGGAATCTGTTCGAGGGCGGCTTCCTGGGGCTGGACAACATCGGCGTCTTCGACCGCAGTTCGCCGCTGCCCACCGGCGGCTTTCTGGAGCAGGCCGACGGCACGGCCTGGATGGCCTTCTACTGCCTCAACATGCTGGAGATGGCCCTGGAACTGTTGCCGAGCGACCCCAAGCTCTACGGCAACATGGTGCTCAAATTCTTCTCCCACTTCATGCTCATCGCCGCGGCCATGGACCGCATCGGCGAGCACGCCGACGAGATGTGGGACGAGGACGACGGCTTCTTCTACGACGTATTGCGCTTCCCCGACGGCACGGCCGTCCGCCTGAAGGTGCGCTCCATGGTCGGTCTGCTGCCCATCTGCGCCACGACGGTCATCGAGCCGGAGGCGCTGGCGGCCATGCCCGAACTGCTGGATCGCGTGCGCACCTTCCTGGACCGCCACCCGGAGCTATCGGCGACCATCGGCGTGCCCCGCGAGCCGGGCTACGAGGGGCGCTACATGCTCTCGACGGTCAACGAAAACAAGCTGCGCCGCGTGCTGCGGGCCATGCTCGACGAGAACGAGTTCCTCAGCCCCTACGGCATCCGCGCCCTGTCGCGCTATCACCTGGACAACCCGTACCGCTTTCACGTCGGCGACCAGGAGTACCGCGTGGACTATCTGCCGGCCGAGTCCGACAACGGCATGTTCGGCGGCAACTCCAACTGGCGCGGGCCGATCTGGATGCCGGTCAACATGCTCATCCTGCGCGCCCTGCTGCAACTCTACCGCTACTACGGGCCGGAGTTCAAGGTCGAGTTTCCGACCGGCTCCGGCCACGAGGCCACGCTCTACGAGGTGGCGATGGGCATCGGCCGGCGGCTGGCGTCCATCTTCCTGCGCGACGGGGAGGGCCGACGGCCCGTCTACGGCGGGGCCGAGCCGTTTCAGAGCGATCCCCACTGGCGCGACCTGATTCTGTTCTACGAATACTTCCACGCCGATCGGGGCGCGGGCGTGGGGGCCAGCCACCAAACGGGCTGGACGGGCATCATCGCCCGCATCATTCAAATGTTGGGTTCCATCACCGCCGACGATGCCCTGTCGGAAGATTGGGCCACCTTGCTGGCCTTTGAGAAGGAGTAGTCGCGGGGTAATAGCCGCGCTGGAGGAGGAGAACATGGCTAACACCAACGAAGCCGGGACGCACGAAGGCCGCCGGGTGACGCTGGCCTGGATTGTCCTGGCCCTGCAAATCATCGGCCTGATCCTGTTGCTGTTGTTTGCCCGCGACCGGCTGGCGGCCATGTTCGGCGCGGAGCCGGCGGCGACCATCGCCCCGACCGCCGTGGCCGCGGTCGCTGAGCCGACGGCCGACGACGCGCCGGCCGCCGACGCTGCGACAGCCGCAGCGGATTCAGCCGCCGCCACAGCCGACGCCGAATCGGCCGCCGCGCCGACCGACGAACCGACGGCCGAGCCGACCGCCGCGCCCGAAGAGAGCGCCGACGCCGCGGCCGACGTCCTGGCCCCCGAAGACGTGGTCGTAGACCCGTCGAGCCTGGCCCCCAACGGTGGTGTGGTGGCCCCTGAATGGCTGGCTCAGCTTGTCGAGGGCGTGCCTCCCGCCGAGGCCGAAGATGGCGTCGGCATTCCACCCCATCTGTTGCTGACCTTCAACGATCCGGCGCAGCCGGAACTGGAACTGGCCGCGCCGAATAGCATTGATCTGAACCAGCCGCAGATTCGCATCGTGCCCATCGCCACCCTGCTGGCCTGGCTCCAGGCGCGCGGCGACACCGCCGGGCAGGAGGCGCTGGAGGAGTTGCAATCTCTGCTGGACGAGCAGCCGCCGGCCGACGAGGCCGGCGCCCCTGTGCCGCCCATCCTGAGCGACGCCACCCAGGCGCTGGTAGCCCAGTTGGGCTATGGCGAGTTCCACGACGGCCAGGGCGTCGGCTACGTCGCCCACGTCACCGGCGAGGACGTGACGCCCGTAACCAACGAGTCGGGCCTGAACTACGTCTATCAGGGCATCACTGCCGACGGCCGCCACTACGTCTTCATGGCCTGGCCGATGGACGCCGACTTCCTGGCCGAGGGCGAGGCCGACGCCGACGCGCTGGCCGCCGACCCCGCCGCCTACTACGACGCCGTCGCCGCCCAGGTCGAGGCAGCGGCCGACGACGAGATGTCCCCGGCCCTGTCCCAGTTGCGGCGGGTGGCCGGCTCGCTGGCCATTGGCGCGGCGGCGGTGCGGGCCGCGGCCGACCAGGCCGCCCAGCCCCGGCCCACCGCGGCCACGCCTGAAGAGGCGGCCGGCATCGTCTGGAACTGGACGAGCAGCCGCGGCGGCGACGGCGACGAGACGTCGGTCGAGAACCCGCAAAACTACGCCCTCGTCTTCTGGCCCGATGGCTCGTTCAACTTCATGGCCGACTGCAACGTCGGCCGCGGCGACTACAGCGTGGCCGACGACGGCACGCTCAGCCTGGAGCCGGGGGCGATGACGCGGGCCGCCTGTGACCCCGGTTCGCAGGACGCGGAGTTCCTGCAAACCTTGCCCGCGGCTCGCGGGCTGGCCTTCGACGAGAGCGGCGACCTGATCCTGACCCTGGCCGACGGCCGCGAGGCCATCTTCGCCAACACCGGCCAGGCCGACACCGCCGCCGACGCCGCCGCGCCCGAAGACCAGCCGGCCGCGGCCGACGCCGGCTTCACCGGCATTAACCTCCACTGGCCCGGCTTCACCGCCGCCGACGGGACGACCGTCGCCGTCGAGAACCCCGAAGACTACTCCCTCGTCCTGCTGCCCGACGGAACCTACACCCTCCGGGCCGACTGCAACGTTGGCGCGGGCACGTTCACTTATGACGACGACGGCGCGCTGACGCTGTTGCCCGGCCCGCTGACGATGGCGGCCTGCCCCGAAGGGTCGCAATCCGACGCCTTCCTGAACTTCCTGAGCGGCGTCGACGGCGTCAGCGTGGCCGACGACGGCGCGGTGACGATGACCACCGCCGACGGCGGTAGCGCGACCTTCGTCAACGCCGGGCCGGTCGTGGCCGATGAGGAGCCGGGGGCCGGCGACCCGCTGGGGGCGTGACGCACGCCGAGCCGGCCGAGCAGCCGACGGCCGAGAGCGCCGGGCTGACCGGCGTCACGCTGCAATGGCCGGGCTTCAGCGACGCCGGCGGCAACCTGGTCGAGGTGGACAACCCGGAGAACTACACGCTGGTGCTGCTGCCCGACGGCACGTTCACCTTCAGCGCCGACTGCAACGTGGGCACGGGCACGTACAGCTACGACGCCGACGGCGCGCTGACGCTGGCGCCCGGGGCGATGACCCGCATGGCCTGCCCCGCAGGTTCGCAAGCCGACGCCTTCCTGAGCTTCCTCAACGACGCCAGCGGCGTCACCCTGGACGACGAGGGCAACCCGACCGTGACGACGGCCGATGGCGGCAGCGCCACCTTCGTCAACATCGGCCCGGCCGAAGCGCCGGCGGCCGAGCCGCCCGCGGCCCAGGAAGGCGAACTGCTCAACACCGTCTGGCAGTGGACGGCCCACGTCGATGCTTCAGCCACGGCCACGGCCGTCGAGAACCCGGAGCGCTACACGCTGGCCTTCCTCGACGATGGCAGCTACGCCTTCGTCGCCGACTGCAACAGCGGGTCGGGCAGCTACGCGCGCGACGGCGAAACGCTGACGCTGCTACCCGGGGCGATGACGCTGGCCGCTTGCGAGGCCGGTTCGTTGAGCGACGAGTTCGTCGGCACCTTCGAGCAGGTCGCCGGCTACGCCTTCGAGGGGGACGGCCTGCTGCTGCGGCTGGCCGATGGCACAGCGCTGGCCCTAGACAACGGCGGCCCGTTCGACGCCACGGCCACCGGCGGCGCGACCGCCCCGGAGGGCGGCAACGCCGCACCGCTGGCCGGCGTCACCTGGCGCTGGGCCACCTTCCGCGACGCCAAGCAGGACTACGTCGTGCCGGCGACGGCCGACTACACCCTCGTCTTCAACGACGACGGCACGGTCAACGTCGTCGCTGACTGCAACAACGGCAATGGCACGTACACAGTTAACAGCGACGCCACACTGACCATCGTCGTGCGGGCCACCACTGACGCTGCTTGTCCGCCCGGCTCGCTAAGCGACTCGTTCATCGAGTATCTCAACCAGGCCGGGCCGTTCGCTGTCGGCGATGACGGCCTGCTGACCATAGAACTCATGGCCGACGGCGGCACGATGACCTTCGCCCCCGAAGAGTAGCCCTGGTCCCCTCTCCCCTCCAGGAGAGGGTTCTCCCCCTCCCTGGGGAGAGGGGTTGAGGGAGAGGGTCTTCAAAGCACCCTCCCCACCCTCCCAAGGGGGGGGCCGGCCCCCTCGCCCTCCGGGAGAGGGCTAGGGAGAGGGTCTTCACGAAAGCGCCCTCCCCCAACCCCTCCCAAAGGGCGGGGGGCAGCGTCCCCTCTCCCCCTGGGAGAGGGCTAGGAGGGTCTTCACGAAAGCACCCTCCCCCAACCCCTCCCAAAGGGCGGGGGGCAATCAGGGAGAGGGTCTTCCGAGGTGACAATATGACTCACATTCGCCCCATTCGCCTCCTGATTCTGGTCGTGCTGCTCACCATCCTGGCCGCCTGCCGCCAACAAGCGGCCGAAACGCCGACCATCGAGCCGCCCGAGGCCACCCCCAGCGCCACCGCCACCGCCCCCACCCCCGCCCCGGCAGCCGACGCCTGGGCCGCCGTCCAGGAGCGCGGCCGGCTCATCATCGGCACGGCCGCCGACTATCCGCCCTTCGCCTTCTACACTGAGGCGTTCGAGCTGGACGGCTTCGACGTCGCCCTGGCGCGGCTGCTGGGCGAGCGGCTGGGCGTGGAAGTCGAGTTCAGCGACATGGCCTTCGACGGCCTGGCCGGGGCGCTCCAAGTCGGCCAGATCGACGCCGCCATCGCCGCCATCTCCGTCACCGATGCGCGCCGGGCGGTGGTCGACTTCTCCAGCGTCTACCACGTCAGCGAAGACGCCGCGCTGGCCCGCACCGACAGCGGTATCGCCCTGCGCTCGCTGGCCGATCTGGCCCCCTACCGCGTCGGCGTGCAGGCAGGCTCGGTCTTCCAGACGTGGCTGCAAGAGGCGGTCGTGGAGGCGGGTGTACTGCCGGCGGACAACCTGTTGGTCTATACCGACAACAACCAGGCCATCGGCGATCTCATCGAGGGACGGGTGGACGTGGTCGTGGCCGACCGGCTGCCGCTGGAGGTAGCCGCGCGCGACGACGCGGCGCTGGCCCTCGTCGGCCGCGGCCTGAACGAGCAGCAGTTCGCCGTCGCCCTGCCCATCGGCTCCAACCTGACGCCGCGCATCGACGAAGCGCTGGCCGCCTTGCAGGCCGAGGGGGTGCTGGCCGACCTGGCCGAGCGCTACCTGAGTCTGGAGGAGACGGAACTGGCCCCGCTGCCCACGCCGGAGCCGCAGCCGACGGAGCGCGCCGTCCTGCCGGCCACGGGCTGCATTGACGCGATGGCGTTCGTGGCCCACGTCAATCTGGACGATGCCAACATGGAATCGCCGCCGCCCGTCAGCCCCGGCGAAGCCTTCCAGAAGACGTGGCGCGTGCAGAACATCGGCACGTGCACCTGGGACAGCAGCTACCAGGTGTCGCCCGTCGGCAGCAACGTGCCGGCGGCGCGCATGGGCGGCCGGGCCACGCCCCTGCCGGGCGCGGTGGCCCCCGGCGCGACGGTCGAGTTGAGCGTTGACCTCGTCGCGCCGCTGACGCCGGGCATCTACCAGGGCTTCTGGTCGATGCGCGCCCCCAGCGGGCTGTTGTTCGGCGAGCGCATCTGGGTCGGCATCGAAGTGCCCGAACCGGCCACGCCCACGCCCGTGCCCACGGCTGTGCCCCTGCCCGGCGTGCGCTTCACTGTGGATCGCGCCGCCATCCGCGCCGGGGAGTGCGTCAGCTTCGCCTGGGACGTCAGCGGCGCGGGCCAGGTCTACTTCTACGCCGAGGGGCAGCCGTGGCAGTTGAACGGCGTCAGCAACAGCGGCACGCGCGCCGAATGTCCCAACGTCTCGACCACCTACACCCTGCGCGTCAACCAGCCCGACGGCACGCTCGACCTGCGCCCCAGCCGTATCGAGGTGACGCCCGCGCCCAACGCGCCCTTCATCAGCTTCTTCACCGTTACGCCCAGCTTCCAGATCGCCGTCGGGCAGTGCGTCGAGGTGCGCTGGCAGGTGGACGGTGAGGTCGGCAACGTGCGCGTGGCCCGCAACGACACGCACGCTGTGGGACGGCGCGCCGCTCAACGGCACGTCGCGCGACTGCCCGCCGCAGGGCGAGGCCGTCTACACCCTGGACGTTAGCGGCCTCAGCGGCACGGCCGCCGGGCGGCAAACCGTCACCGTGCTGCCGGCCCAGCCGACGGCCGTGCCGCCCATCGGCGACAACGCGCCGGTGGTCAACTTCTTCGCCGCCACCCCCAGCCTGATCGTCCCCGGCCAGTGCGTCGGCGTGAACTGGAGCGTGGGCGGCAACGTGGCGCGGACGCAGATTTTGCGCAACGGCGTCGTGGTGCTCGACTTCGCCCTGGCCAGCGGCAGCATCAGCGATTGCCTCAACACGCCGGGCAGCTTCACCTATCGCATTGAGGCCATCGCCCCCGACGGCCGCCTCGCCTTCCAACAGGCGGCGGTCACGGTCGGCGCAGGGCAGGGCAGCGGTTTGGTCGGCGGCTGGCGGCTAACCAACCTCAACGGCGCGAATCTCGTGCCCGGCACGGAGATCACCGCCGTCTTCGGTGACGGCGGCAACCTGAGCGGCTCGTCGGGGTGCAGCACCTTCAGCGCCGCCTACCAGATCAACGGCAGCAGCCTGGCCATCGGCTCGCTCAGCGGGTCGGCCCAGGTCTGCGACCAGCCGGCGGGCATCATGGAGCAGGAGGCGCTCTACCAGCTCGTTCTGGCGTCGGCGTCGGGCTTCACGATTGAGGGCAACCAGTTGACGATTCGCAGCGCGCGCGGACAGTTGACGTTTGTGCGTATTGGCTGACGATAGCGGGTGGACGTTCGGGCGGCGCATCGGTTGTGCGCCGCCCGGTTGTCCGAGGCACGGGAGAGAGAGGAGTGGCGGAGCGGCTGTTCTGCTGGCCCGCTCGCCTTTGGAAGAGGCTGGAACACTTATAGGATAATCGAGAACCCGGCTGCCCGATTCCCGCAAACATCGCTGTCACTCCCGTCTCTCTGTAAGTAGATTACAGTTGCCGCCCACTGCCCAGCCGCAGGTAGGGGCCCAACTCTCATTTCGGCGGCCGGCCGCACCTGTCAGGTCGTCAAGCGCGAGGTGACTAGACCTAACAGGGTGTACACTTATTGATCGGGTCGAAGTTGATGTGGACGATCTCGCCCGTCAGGTAGAGCCACGACTTGCTGTCCGCCGCGCGGCCACGCGCCGATGTAGAGGCGCGCCGGGCCGCCGCGGAAGCGGAAGCGCGCGTCCGGCAGGCGGCGAACGCCCAGCGGCAGCCCATTGACCCAGAACTCCAGATAGCCGTTGTGGACGCCGCGCCGGTTGCTCAGGTTGCCGTCCTGGTGGGCGCGAATGGTGTGCATGGCCCCGTCGTCGGCCAGGCGGAAGGCGGGCGTCGTCGCCTTGACCTGGGCGCTGGAGAGGGAGCCGTTGGACTCGCCCACCGGCTCCATCTCCGTCACCGGCCGCAGGGTGTAAATCAGGCGGCGCTCCTCCGGCGATTGGAACGCCTCGGCCAGCAGGACGAAGCCCACGTCCTGTTGCAAATAGAAGATTGGCTGGATGCTGTCGAAGCCGCCCAACTGCTTCGTCGCTCCGGCGCGCTCGAAGGGCTGGTAGCCGGCCACCGGCAGGCGGATTCTATCGTCGAGATAGCCCACGGCCCGCTCTTGCTCCATGTGGACAATGCCGCCGACCGTCGCCGTCAGCGACACGTTCTCCGTGCCGTCCACCGGCTCGGTCAGGACACGCTGGCTCTCGCCCTGGTCAATGACGGCCGCCAGCCCGCTGTTGCGCAAGATGATGCGGTCGCCGCGCACGCACACGTCCTCGTCGCCAACCAGCGACAGGCTGATAGGTGTCGGCTGAAAGGTGGCTTCGAGGGTGGGCAGCACCGGCGGGCTGCTCTTGCGGCTGGGTTCCAGGTCATAGAGTTGCGGCGCTTGCCACTCCCAGCGGTGGTGCTCCAGGCGGATGTACTGATTGACGTTGTCGTTATCCAGTGGTATTTCGCCCTCTTCGGGGTGCGGGTCGCGCACACGCAAGTCGAGGGACCAAAAACTAATCGTCTCCGGTCGCGTCACATCCATTCTGATTACCTCCCTGTTAGGCCGGCGGCGCGTCTGACACGCCGTTGCCGCCGGCTGGACACATACAGCCTGAACCCCATTGTAGCAGACGTGGCTGCCGCCTAATTCCCGACTTGGCCGGTCACACTCCCGTTTGTTGGCCCGGTCGTCTCGGCGTTGCTATACTCTCCTCCACTCTCAGGGGTATTGGCGGCGCATTGGCCGTGAGTACAAAGCGATAGGATGGCCAAGAAGAAGCACCTTACACCGGCGGCGGCGTTCCAGGCGGTTATTCGCGCCGCGCTGGAGCACTTCCACGAGCCGGAGTGGCTGGCGGCCTATTCGCCGCTGGCCGAGGCCTACTTCCTGGCCAACCGGCTGGCGGGCACGCTGCCTGACGCCGAGGCGCGCGGTCGGGCGCTGCAAGAGCTGTTGCGCGCGGCGCGGGCGCGCCTGTGGCCCGGCCCGCTGCCGCGCGACCGGGCCGAGTTGCTGGCCGTCGCTGAGTCGGCCCGCCGCCGCGAGGGCAACAGCGGCGACACTTACGCCTTTCTGCTGCTCGAACTGCGCTACTTCCGCGACTTCATCACGCCCAGCGAATACCCGGCCCAGGCCGGCGACATTCCCGTCTTTCTCAACGTCAGCACGACGCGCTTCTTCGTCCACCTGGAGGAGGCCATTGACCGTCTGGCCGACTGTGTGCTGCAACTGGCGCAGCCGGCGTGGCGCGCCGAGCAACCCCGGCCGCGGGCGGAGCTTGTCGGCCGGGCGGCGCAACTGGCCACCTGTCGCGCCGAACTGCTGGCCGGGCGTAGCGTCAGCGTCACCGGCATGGCCGGCGTCGGCAAAACGGCTCTGGCCGCGGCCGTCGTCGCCGATTGGCCCACGCCGGCTACCTTCTGGTACACCTTTCTGCCTGGGCTGAACGACAATCTGCCCGGCCTGCTCTTCGCCCTGGGCTACTTCCTCCAACAGTGGATTCCCTCGGCCCTGTGGCTGCAACTCATGGCTGACCAGGGGCAGGTGCGCAACCCGGCCCAACTGCTGGCCATCCTGCGCGCCGACCTGGAGGAGCTTCGCCCCCACCAGTCGCTGCTGTGCTTTGACGAGGTTGATCTGCTGCGCACATCCGACGGCGAGACGCGCTCGGCGGCCCATGCCCAATTGCTGACCTTTTTGGAGGCACTGTGCGCGACGACGGCCGTGCTGCTGATCGGCCAGCGTGGCTACATCGACACCAATAGCCACATCGTCCTGGAGCCGCTGGCGACGGAGCAGACGGCGGCGCTGCTGCGCGGCGGCGGTGTGGCCGCGCGAGACGCCACCGTGGCCCGCGTGCAACAGGTCACCGGCGGGCTGCCGCGCCTGGTGGAGCTGGTCATCGCCCTGCTGCGCGGCGGCGACGACCTGGCCGAGCTGGGCCGGTTGCACACGCGGGCCGACGTCCGGCCGCTGTTCTATCGGTTGTGGCGGCGGCTGGAGACGGCTGAACGGGAACTGCTGGTGGCGCTGGCCGTCCTGCGCCGGCCGGCGCCGATCGACGCCGTGGCCCACGCGCCGGCCTATCAGGAGTTGCTCCAGCGGCGCGTCGTGCAGGCTACCGCTAGCGAAGTGGCCGTGTTGCCGTTCTTTCGCGGGCTGATCTACGAAGCCATGCCGCCCGAACAGCGCGAGGCGGCCCACGCCCAGGCCGCCGAACTGCGCGCTCTGCGCGGCGAATACACCGCCGCCGCCTACCACTACTGGCAGGCGGGCGATTCGCTGGCCGCGGTCGACGTGTGGTTTCCCCACCGCGATGTGGAGATTCGGCGCGGCCTGGGCGGCGCGGCGCTGGCCGTCTTTAGCCAGATCTCGGCCGGCCGGCTGGCCGCGCCCCAGGCCGAGCAACTGCGCCTCATCCAGAATCAACTCGACCTGCTGGAAGGCAACGCCGAGCGCGTGGCGGTCAGCATGGCCCGGCTCAAATGGGACCTGAACGACGAGTACGCCGCCGAGGCGTATCGCCAGGCGGCCGAGGCCAACTTCATTCTCGGCCGCTATGACACCGCGCTCGACAACTACGGCCAGGTGATCGCCGCGCTGGGCCGCCAGGCCGAGGCGACGGCCGATACCTATGCCCGCCGCAGCCTGCTCTACAGCGACCTGGGCGAGATGGACACCGCCCGCGCCGAAGTCCGCCGGGCGCGCGTGCGCATGTCGATCCTGGAAGGCATGTTGGCCATCAATGAGGGGGAGTACGACCGGGCGCGCGGCGAATTCGCCCGGGCGCTGGAGCAGGCCACGCCGCTGGATGCCCCTGATTTGACGGCCCAGGCCCATGAATGGCTGGCTATCTCGGCGATCATGGTCGGCGACGCCGACACGGCCGAGCGCCACGGGGCCACGGCGCTCGATTACTATCAGCGCACCGGCAACCGTCTCAAGCTGGAGGGCGTCCGGGCCGACCTGGCCGGCATGAATCTGAACGTTCGCCAGTTCGAGCGGGTTATCGAGCCGAGCCTGAAGGCGCTGCGTTACTTCGAGGGGATCGGCCACGAGCGCTGGATCTCGTCCATCTGTAGCAATCTGGCCGAGGCCTATCTGGAGCTAGGGCAACTGGACGAGGCGATGGCCCATGCCCAGCGCGTGCTACAACTGGAGAACCCCCGGTCGCGTCCCTATGCGCTCTACACCCTCGGCCTCGTCCATCAGCGGCAGGGGCGGGCCGACTACGCCGCTGTGGCCTTCGAAGACGGGTTGCGCGTGGCCCAGCGCAACGGCGACACCTACATTCAGGCCTTTCTGCAACGCAACCTGGGGCGGCTGCACAACGAGCAGGGGCAAGCGGCGGCGGCGGCGGCGGCGTTGGGCGCGGCGCTCGCCCTCTTCCGGCGCATGAACATCGTCGTCGAGATCGCCCAAACCGAGCGCGAAGTGGCGGCGCTTGGCCCGCCCACTAATGGCGCGCAGTCGAACCAAGCCCGTCTCCCCCAATCTGCCTATTGCCAACGGCCACTTAGATGACATAAAATAGTGGTTGGGATCGTGCCGGCTAGGCGCGAAAGGCAAGGAGGCCATCATGGCAGACAACCGCGACAACCTGGATGATTTCAATCGCCAACCGGAGATCGAGCCTGTTCTCTATGAAGAGGAGACGCAGGTCTACGAGACGGATCCGCCGGTGCAAAACTATAGCGCCGACGACATCGCCATTCCCCCGCCCGGCCGCAACTGGACCAGCATTCTGCTCATCGCCCTAATCGTGATGGGCGTGCTGCTGGGGCTGCTGCTGGCCTACCTCTTCTTCTGGCGCACGCCGGAAGTGACCACGCCGACGCCCGGCCCCGGCCTGGCCGACACCTCATGGGAGCGCGTGCGCACGACGGGCCGCATGGTCGTCGGTACGTCGCTCGACTATCCGCCGTTCAGCTACCGCGACGAGCAGTTCCAGCCCACCGGCTTCGACATCGCTCTCATCCGCGAGATGGCCTCGCGCCTCGGCGTGCAGACCGACATCCGCGACATCGCCTTCGACAGCCTGTTCACGGCGCTCGACCAGCAGCAGGTCGACGTGGCCATCGCCGCCATCGCCGTGACGCCGGAGCGCGAGCAGTTGGCGAACTTCAGCAACTTTTACTACGTGGGCGAAGAGGGCATTCTGGCCCAGGCCAACTCAGCCATCTCGACCGTCACCAGCCTGTCGGACATGGCCGGGCGGCGCGTTGGCGTCCAGCGGGGCAGTGTCTACGAGACGTGGCTGCAACGCGATCTAGTCAATTCGGGGCTGACCGTGGCCACGAATCTCTTCGTCTACGAGACGGCCGACGCCGTTGTCCGTGACCTGCGCGAGCAGCGGCTCGACCTGGCCGTCGTTGACGGTCACGTGGCCAATGCGGCCGTGGCCCAGGGCGGCGTGAAGCGCGTTGGCGGCGGGCTGAACCAGCAGCGCTACGCCATTGCCGTGCGCCGCGGGGCCGACGCCTTGCGCGTCCAGTTGAACAGCGCCCTGGCGCAGATGCAGAACAACGGCGACCTGTCACGACTGGCGCAGACCTACCTCAACGACCCCAATGTGGTCATCACCCCGCCTGCGCCCACGGCCACCTCAGCCGTGCCGGCCACGGTCGCGCCCATTGTGCCGCCGACCGGCTGCGTCAACGGCATGCGCTTCGTGGGCGACCTGAACCTGGACGATAACAACATGACGTCGCCGCCGCCCATCAGCCCTGGGCAGGCGTTCAGCAAGGGCTGGCGCATCCAGAACAGCGGCACGTGCGCCTGGACAACGGCCTACCGGCTGGTGTTCGTGGGCGGCAACACGCCGGCGGCCAACATGGGCGGCCAGCCCACGGCCATCCAGGGCTTTGTGTCGGCCGGGCAGCAGTATGACATTTTCGTCAATCTGGTGGCCCCATTGGCCCCCGGCGTCTATCAGGGCATCTGGCAGATGGTGGACGATCAGAACCGGCCGTTCGGCGACCGCATCTGGGTCGGCATCACCGTGCCGACCACGGCCACGATCACGCCGACTCCGCCGCCCGCCCTCAGCATCGACTTCCGCGCCGACCGCAACAACATCCTGCAAGGGGAGTGCGTCAACTTCACCTGGAACGTGCAGGGGGCGCGGGCGGTCTACTTCTACGCCCAGGGCGAAGCGTGGCAGAACGGCCAGGTGCCGCCGCAGAGCAGCCGCCAGGTCTGCCCGGCCAACTCGATCACCTACTTCTTGCGCGTCGTGCGCAACGACGGCAACACCGAGGAGCGACAGATCGCCGTCACCGTGCGACCCAACGTCAACGCGCCGACCATCGCCCAGTTCGTGGCCGCGCCGCCGCAATTGACAGTCGGCGCGTGCGTCCAGTTGCAGTGGGACGTACAGGGCAGCGTGACGCGGGTGACGATCAGCAACCAGTTCCGCGTCATCTGGGACAACGCCCCGGCGCGCGGCAACACGCAGGACTGCACCGGCGCGCCGACGACCATCGAGTATAAGCTGGTGGCCACCGGCCCCGGCGGCACGAGCCAGGGGTTGCAGTACGTCACCGTCGTCAGCCCAGCCACGCCGACGCCGACGCCGACAACGACGCCGCCCGTCCAGCCGACGATCAACACCTTCACTGTGGCCCCGGCGCAGATTGAGGCCGGGCAGTGTGTCCAGATCGCCTGGAGCACCAGTGGGGCGACGACGCTCGTGCGCTTGTTGCGCAACAACGTACTGGTGCTGGACAACGCCAACCTGGTCGGCACGGCATCGGACTGTCTGCAACACCCCGGAACGTACACCTACCAACTGGTGGCCAGCACGTCCGGCGGCCAATCCGTCTCGCGTGATCAGTCGGTGGTGGTCAGCGAAGTGCCGCAGGTCAATCCGTTTGCCGGGCGGACGTTCGCCGTGACGGCCGTCAACGGCAGCGCCACGCTGCCCGGCACAGGGCCGACGACCATCTTCAACGCCGACGGTCAATTGACCGGCAGCGGCGGCTGCAACACCTTCAACGCGCGCTACAGTGTCCGGGGGCTGGCGACCAACGGCGAGATCACGATCAGCGAGTTGACCAGCACCAACGTCTTCTGCGGTGAGCCGGAAGGGACGATGACACAGGAGACGGACTTGTTCAACGCCCTGCGCGCGGCGACGACGTATGAGTTCGTGACCGACACCATCGTCGTCTTCCGCAACGCGGTGGGGCAGGAAGTGGTGCGCCTCGGCCCGGCCGCCCAGCCGCGCTAACATTCTGGTTCCCTCTCCCCTTGGGAGAGGGTTCCGCCCCTTGGGAGAGGGTAGGAAGGGTTCTTCGACTCGGGGGCCCCCCCCCCCCCCCCCCGGGGGGGGGGGGGGGGGGGGGGGGGGGGGGGGGGGGGGGGGGGGGGGGGGGGGGGGGGGGGGGGGGGGAGGGGTCTTCGACAAGAGCCCTCCCTAACCCCTCCCAGGGGGGGGGGGGGGGGGGTCTTAACCCCGGCCCTCTCCCGGGGGGGGACGGGTTGCCAACCCGGCAAATTGGGGAGGGCGCAGAGTTCTAAAACCAGCGCCGCCGCCGCATAAAGATAAGCAGGCTCAGGGCGACGATGAGCATCAACAACAGCACCGCCGGATAGCCCCACGGGTGCTCCAACTCCGGCATGTACTCGAAGTTCATGCCGTAGATGCTGGCGATAAAGGTGATGGGCAGGAAGATGGTGGCGATGACCGTCAGCAGTTGGTTGACGCGGCTGGTGTTGCGCTCCACGGCGGCCATGTGCAGCGACATGATCTCGGTCAGATAGGCGCGCAGCCGGTCGTAGTAGGTCAGCAGGCTCTCGATCTCGCGGTAGAGCGACTTGGTGAAGACCTTGCCCTCTTCGTCGCTGATGAACTTCGACTCGGCGTCCTTGACGAACTCCAGGAACTCCTCCAACTCCAGCAGCGGCTCGTTCCAGGGCTTGATCTCCTCGCGCATGAACAGGATGTCGCGATAGACCTCTTCGCGCCCGCGGCCGGTCAGCACGTGGTCTTCCAGCTCCTCCAGCCGCAGCGTCAGGTGCTTGAAACTGAGCTGGTAGTGCTCGACAACGACCGCCCGCAACAACAGGTAGAGCAAGTAGTCGGGGCCGTGCTGCTGGGCCTTGGTCTGGTGGTTGATCAGGCGGCGGCGCGTGCGCGAGAAGAGGCCGCGCACCTGGTGCTCATAGAGGATCAGGAAGTTGCTGCCCAACACGAACGAGCCGCTGGTCTGCTCCAGCAGCTGGCGCTCCGGGTGCAGATGGGGCACGGTGTACTCCAGATAGAGGCAGTTTTCGTACTCCGTGTCGAACTGCATCCGCCCTTCGTCGAGAATCTCCACCAGCACGAACGGGTCGATGTGGAACAGATCGAGCAACTGGCCGATCTCCTTCTCGTCGTGTACGTCGCGAATGGTGACCCAGTTGATGCGCTGGGGGTCGATGCGGCCGAGCAGCTCATCGATGCTCTGGCACTCAAAGGCGTCGATGCTTTCGGCATCGTAGACGACCAGCACGTAGCGCGCCATGTCGTGGAACAGCGGCGCGCCGTTGGCGGTGGATAAGGGGCGGCGTGGTTCGTTCTGGCTCATACCACACTCCAACGCGGTTACATGACTTCCGGCGCGCTCATGCCCATCAGATCGAGCACGCGGGCGAAGACGGCCTGGGCGGCGCGATAGAAGCGCAGCCGCGCCCGGCGCAGCGGCTCCGGCACGTCGCTATGGAGCACGCGGCACTCCTCATAGGTCGGGTGGAAGAGCGCGGCCAGGTCATAGGCGTAGAAGGCCAGCCGGTGCGGCTCGTAGAGCGTGGTCACCGTCTCCAGCACGTCGCCCAGTTCCAGCGCCTTGCGCAAGAAGGCCAGTTCGCGCGGGTGGGTCAGCAGGCTCAGGTCGGCGTCGTTGTCGGCGTCGGCCGGCAGCCCGGCTTCGGCCCACTTGCGGAAGATGCCGGCGCAACGCACGTGGGCGTTCTGGATGTAGTAGACCGGGTTCTTGTCCGACCGCTCCACGGCCAGGTCGAGGTCGAACTCCACCGGGCTGTTGGCCGAGCGGGAGATCATGAAGTAGCGGATGGCATCGGCGCCGACCTCGTCGACCAGTTCGTCGAGGGTGACGTAAACGCCGCGCCGGGTGCTCATCTTCAGCGCCCCGCCACCGCGCACCAGGGTGACGATCTGGTGCAGCAGGGTATGGACGAAGTCGGAGCTATAGCCCAGGGCGCGCACACCCATCAGCACCTGCGGGGCCGTGGCGTGGTGGTCGGGGCCGAAGATGTCCACCACCAGGTCGAAGCCGCGTTGGGCCTTGTCGCGGTGGTAGGCCATGTCGGGCAGGCGGTAGGTCGGTTCGCCGCCGGCCTTGACGACGACGCGGTCCTTGTCGTCGCCGAACTCGGTGGAGCGGAACCACTGCGCGCCGTCCTTCTCGTAGACGTAGCCGCGCTCGTTCAGTTCCGCCAGCGTTTGCCACACCTGGCCCGTCTCGTAGAGGCTCGCCTCGCGGAAGTAGTTGTCGAAGACGATGCCGACGCGGGCCAGCGTGGCCTTTTGCTGGGCGGAGATGCGGTCGCGGGCGTAGGCGGCGAAGGTGTCGCTGGGCACGTCGACCAGCGCGTCGCCGCGCTCGGCCAGCAGTTCGCGGGCCAGGTCGGTGATGTAGTCGCCCTGGTAGTGCTCTTCGGCCAGTTCGACCGGTTGGCCCAACAGTTGCAGGTAGCGCACCTTGACCGATTCGCCCAGCAGGGTGATCTGCCGCCCGGCGTCGTTGTAGTAGTACTCCAGCGTCACGTCGTAGCCGGCGTTTTCCAGGGCGCGGTGGAGCGTGTCGCCGATGACGCCGCCGCGGGTGCGGCCGAGGGTGATCGGCCCGGTGGGGTTGGCGCTGACACATTCGACTTGTGCCTTCTGGCCCGCGCCGTGGTCGACGCGGCCGAAGGCGGCCGGGTCGGCCAGGATGCGCTCGGGCAAGCCCTGGAGCCAGGCGTCGGACAGGCGGAAGTTGATGAAGCCGGGCGGGGCGACGTTGACTTCGCCCAGATAGTCGAGCGGCGGCAGGTGGTCGGCGATGGCCTGGGCGATCTTCAGCGGGGCCATCCGCGCCGGGCGGGCCAGTTGCAGGGCGACGGCCGTGGCGTAGTCGCCGTGGCTCGTCTCGCGCGGGCGCTCGACGGTGACGTCGGGCAGGTCAAAGGGGGGCAGCGCGCCGCCGGCCTGCGCGGCCAGCAGCGCGGCGCGGACGGCGGCGGCGAGTTCGTGATGGTGGAGCATGATCGCTAATTCTAGCAGCTTGGCGGCCCGCAGGCGAAGAGGGAAGTCTCGCAAACGAGGCGATTATCTCGTATAGTAGACGGATGAACGACACACGACCAAGCATAGGCCCGATCATCGTTGAAGGGTCAGTCGTCCAACCCGAATCAGCCGCGCCGGTCGGAAGCGCGCTGCCGGTTTCGGCCGGGGGCACACCCCTGTCGGCCGACCCCGAATTCGACGCCTATCTGGCCGTCGTCAAGGCGCTGTTGGGCGGGGCCGTCGAGGGCACGGCCGAGTTCGCCCGCCGACTGGAGCGGCTGGAGGCGCAACTGCGCGCCACTGAGGCCGGCCCGCCCGGCCCCGGCGAGGTGAACAGCACCGCCGATGTGGTGCGCTACATGCTGTTCGGCGCGTCGCTGGCGGCGGCCGACGGGCTGCGGCAGCGGGCGGTGCGCTGGGCCGAGGCGTCGGACGTGCTCTTCCGCACCACCGGCAGCGCCGTCGCGCCGCTGACCCGCAGCCGGCTGACCCGGCGCGTCGTCGGCCCGTTCGACCGCGCCTTCGGCCGCCTGGTGGAACGCGGCCAGAGCCAGGTCAACGCCTGGGTGGAGCTGGGCCGGGCTACCGAGCCGACGGCCCGTCTGCTGGCCCGGCAGGCGTACCTGGAGGCGGTCGATGACTTCATCGGTCACCTGTCGCAGAACCAACAACTATCCGATCTGGTGCAGGAGCAGAGCGTGGGGCTGGCGACGGAGTTCGTCGAGGAGGTGCGCGAGCGCACCGTCTCGGCCGACACGCTGGCCGAGTCGCTCGTCCGGCGCATCCTGAAACGGCCGCCGCGCACCGCCCTGCCGCCGCCGGAGGCCATCCGCGAGGCCGTGGCCGAGGTCAAGCGAGTGCCGCACCATGAAGATTAAGCGCCTGCTCCCGCCGCCCGATTCGTTGCGCGGCCACCCGGCGGGCTTCGTCACCCGTTACGTGGCCTTCCTGCTCGATGTGCTGGTCGTGGCCGCGGCGTCCTTCCTGTTCATCACCGTCCTGCGGGTCACGCTGGACTTCTTCGGCATCAGCGACCTGTTGGCGTCGGTGCAGGAGTCGCGGGATGTCGCGCGGCAGACGGTTGTTCTGAGCGGTGTCGTGCGCTGGCTGGTGACCATTGCCAGCGGCTTCCTGACCTTTGGCGTTTACTCCATTCTGGCCTGGATGCTGGTGGGCAAGACGGCCGGCAAGGCGCTGATGGGGCTGCGCGTGCTGGGGCAGGATGGTCGCCCGGTCACCTTTCACCAGGCCCTCGTTCGCGCCCTGGGCTACTACGTCTCCGGGCTGGCGCTGTTCATCGGCTTCCTGTGGGTGCTGGTGGACGACCGGCGGCAGACTTGGCACGACAAGCTGGCCCGGACGGTCGTCGTCTACGAGTGGGACGCCCAGTATGAGGAACGGCTGGTCAACGCCGTCCAGACGCTGGATGAATCCAATCAACGTCGGCTGGCGGCGCGGGAGAGAGAGGTACGCTTAGAAAGAGAAGAGGGACGCGGAGAAGAGAGGCACGCAGAGAGACGCTGAGAGAAGCGGAGTTCGGAGGGAAAAAAAAAGGTCCTCCGCCTCCTCTCCCTCAATTTATGAAACGCCGCTATACTTAGGGCACGTCCGGGTAACGGACGGGAGACAGCGACATGCCCAAGGCAATCATTCCCCTCTCCAACGTCGATGCCGCCTGGCTGAAGATGGAAGACCCGACCAATCTGATGATGGTCACGGGGGTGCTGACCTTTCCCCGGCCGCTGGACATGGCCTATCTGCGGGCGCTGATCGAGAGCCGGCTGCTGCAATTCGACCGCTTCCGGCAGCGCGTCGTGCGCCCGGCGCTACCCTTCGCCCCGGCCTACTGGGAGCCTGACCCCCACTTCAACATCGGCGCCCACCTGCACTGCGTCGGCCTGCCCCACCCGCGCGACAAGGGCGCGCTACAGCAGTTGGTCAGCGACCTGATGTCCACCAGCCTCGACTTCAGCAAGCCGCTGTGGCAGATGCACGTCGTGGACGGCTACGCGCCCGATGGCCGCAGCGAGGGTGGGGCGCTCATCGTCCGGCTGCACCACGCCCTGGCCGACGGCATGGCCCTGGTCGGCGTGCTGCTGGCGCTGACGGAGATGGTTCCCGGCGCGCTGCCGCCCTGGCCGGCGACAACGGCGCGGCCGACGACAACACGCCGCCTGCCCGTCCGGGCAGTTGGGAGGCGCTCCAGTGGCGCACGGCCGAGTTAGTCGGCAAGGGGGTAGACGTGGGGCGGCGGGCGATCATCGAGGGGCTGGAGTCGTATCTCAACAACGACCGGCCGCGCCAACTGGCCGAGCAGGGGGCCGACTACGCCCACGCCCTGAGCAAGCTGGTGTTGCGCGCCCCCGACCCGCCGACCCCCTTCCGCGGCCGGCTGGGCGTGGCCAAGCGCGTGGCCTGGTCGCGTCCGCTGCCGCTGAGCGAGATCAAGGCCATGCGCCGGGCAACGGGGGCGACGGTCAACGACTTGATGACCTCGGCCGTCACCGGCGGCCTGCGGCGCTATCTGGAGGCGCGCGGCGAGGAGCCGGCCGACTTCCGCGCCGCCGTGCCGGTCAATCTGCGCGGGCCGCACGAGATGGGCGCGCTGGGCAACAAGTTCGGCCTGGTCTTCCTCGATCTGCCGGTCAGCATCGTCGATCAGCGGCGGCGGCTGGACGCGGTGCGCTTCCGCATGGAGGCGCTGAAGGGCAGCCCCGAAGCGCCGGTGTCGCTCGACGTGCTGGCCGCGGTTGGCTTCTCGGCCCAGGCGGTGCAGGAGGCGGTGGTGCGCATCATCGGCACCAAGGCGACGGCCGTGCTGACCAACGTCCCCGGCCCGCCCATTCCCCTCTACCTGGCCGGGCAGCCCATCGACAGCCTGATGTTCTGGGTGCCGCAGAGCGGGCGGCTGGGGCTGGGCATCAGCATCCTGAGCTACGCCGGCAGCGTCACCGTCGGCGTGGCCACGGACGCGGGGCTGGTGGCGGAGCCGGATGAGATTGTTCTCGGTTTTTATGCGGAGTATGATGAGTTGTTGGGGTTGGCTTAGGGCGTGGTGAAGAGGGTCATCCAGTTCTCTCGCTTAAGAGCGACAATAGGATCAAAGTCTCTGTCGGTCGTAAGCAACACATAATTATATCGCAGAGCCACAGCGGCAATGAGTGAGTCAACTGTCTCTAGCTGCCTTCCTCGGCGTCGAAGGGAGACTCTTAACAGAGCCGCCTTTTGAGCATCATCTTCATCCAGGATGAAGCATCGGATTTCTTGTCTCAGCCGGTACCATTCCTCCCAATTCTGCGAAGCCCTCGTAAGAAGCGTTAGCCCAAATATCGTTTCGGTTAGGACGGGAACTGCTATGGCAAAGGAGTGACCCTCATCAATCGCGGCTAGAACTTTTCGGCGTAGTGGGTGGTATAGCGTGACCAGAGTGGACGCGTGGTTGCTATCTAGCAGGTATTCGGTCATGGAAGTGGGGCAAATCCTTCAGAAATGTCATTCGCGCGGGTGATAGCCCTCATTTCTTCTTCTACCCTCGCCCATTCTTGTGACCAAGCCTCCAGATCGAATTCAACATCCTCTGGATCAGAGGCCAAGTGATCTCTGAGGGAGCCGGTCGCTTCACGGATATTTTCGGGCTTAAAGGGCAAGCCCTTAATTTGCGCGACAACTTCCTCTAACGTTGGAAAGTAATAGGCATCGAGTGCGTTCTCAATAAGCTGCACAGCTAAATCCTCCGGCTTGAGTTGCTGTCGCTCGGCTGCCTCTCGCAGGTTTTCTGCAACTGATTCGGATAACTGAATCATCAAGGCCATAACGCACCTCCAATTGTCACGCGGTCAAGAATACGGACGATCCGATGACCACCATTGTAAATCCATAGTGCGTGACCGATCAAGGCCATTAGCGCAATCTAATGATTAGCCCCTCATTGCCATTAATCGCTAACACTCCCTCCTCCATCGCTCGCGACGGAGCCAAATCGGTCGACAGTGCCAGTTTGGCCGTTTGCCCGCCTAACGCCTGGCGCAGATTCAATTCGTGCATCTCCTCGCCCAGGTTGAGCACCACCAGAAACCCATCACTCCCCGCCCAAGTCCGCCTATAAGCCAACACGTTCGCGATCCCTGTGTCGATCAGTTCAATCCCCCCCCGATTCAGCGCCGGCTCGGCCCGCCGCAATGCGGTCAACTGGCGGTAGAGCGACAGCATCGAGGCCGGGTCATTCTCCTGCGCGGCCACGTTGCGCGTGGCGTAGTCGGCCGCCAGCGGCAGCCACGGCCGCGCCCCGGCCGGGGCGAAGCCGGCGTTGGGCTGTCGTCCCACTGCATCGGCGTCCGCTCCGGGTCGCGGCCCCAGATTTCGTACTGCTCCGGCTGCTGCAGCGCGGCCGGGTCCATGCACTCGTCGAACGGGATGGGCACGTCCTCCATGCCGATCTCGTCGCCGTAGTAGCCGGTCGGCGTGCCGCGCAGCGTCAGCAGCAGCATCTGGGCCACGCGGGCCTGGGCCGGGCCGACGCGGGTGGCGATGCGGTGCTGGTCGTGGTTGCCCAGCACCCAGTTGGGCCAGCCGTCGGGCGGCAACGCGGCCTCGTAGGCGCGGATGTAATCGCCCACGGCCCGCGCGTTCCAGGGGGTGTTGATGAGTTGGAAGTTGAATGGCATGTGGCACTCGTCGCCGTCGCCGTAGTAGCTCATCAGCCGGTCGAGCGGCAGGTAGATTTCGCCGACCATCATGCGCTCGTCGTACTCGTCGAGCACGGCGCGCATCTGGCGGACGATGTCGTGGATGCCCTCCACGTCGGCGGTGTAGATGTGCTGGATGCGGTCGAACGGCCGGGCGTCGGGCGCGGCGTGGGGGTTGGGCGGCTCGTCGCGCAACTGGGCGTCCTTCAGCATCAGCCAGATCACGTCCACGCGGAAGCCATCGACGCCGCGGTTCAGCCAGAAGCGCATGTTGTCGAGCATGGCCGGCAGCACGTCGGGGTGGCGGTAGTTCAGCTCCGGCTGGCTGCGGTGGAACTGGTGCATGTAGAACTGGCCGGTGTGGGCGTCGTAGGTCCAGGCGTCGCCGCCGAAGTGGGTCTGCCAGTTGTTGGGCAGCCGCGTCTCCGGCGGGCCGTCGCCGGGGGCGGGGTCGGCCCAGATGTAGGTGTCGCGCTTGGGGTTGTCGCGGCTGCTGCGGCTCTCCACGAACCAGGGGTGCTCCTCTGACGTGTGGTTGGGCACGAGGTCGAGGATGACGCGCAGGCCGCGGCCGTGGGCTTCGGCCAGCAGCCGGTCGAAGTCATCGAGCGTGCCGAACAGGGGGTGGATGTCGCAGTAGTCGGCCACGTCATAGCCGAAGTCGTGCATCGGCGACGGGAAGATGGGCGAAATCCAGATGGCGTCGACGTTCAGCGCTTCCAGGTAGTCGAGCCGCCGCCGGATGCCGTTCAGGTCGCCGACGCCATCGGCGTTCGTGTCCTGAAAGGAGCGGGGGTAGATTTGATAGATGATGCCGGTTTGCCACCAGTGCATGGGGGACTCCTGTTGTCGTTAATCGTTAGTCGTTGGTTGTTGGTCGGCGGTCGGCGGTCGGCGGTCGGTGGTCGGCAACGCCGGCGCGTTACCGTCGCGCACAGCCAGGAAGTTGGGCGACATGATCTCGACGCCGGCGGCGGCGAAGCGCTCCTGGATGTGGCGATGGAGGGCCGAGTAGAGGGCGGGCAGAAGTTCCGGTTTGCGCGTCAGGGCGTTCAATTCGTAACTGACGTTGAAGTCATTGAGCCCTTTTTGCAGCACAAACGGAGACGGTTCCTTCAAAATATCGGCCGTGTCCAGTGCCGCGCCGATGAGCAGCTCCTGGACCTGCTGCCAGGGCACGTCGTAGCCGATGGTCACCGTTGTATAAAGCGTCAGGCCACTCTCGCGGGCCAGCCGGCTGTAGTTGGTCACCGAGGTGCTCAGCACCAGCGAGTTGGGGAAGGACACGACTTCGTTCTTGAAGGTGCGGACGCGGGTCGTCAGCAGGTATTTGCCGACGACTTCGCCGATAGTATCCTGAATACGGACGATTTCGCCCAGCTTGAACGCGCCGGTGTAGGTCAGGATGATACCGGCGATGATGTTGGCGATGGCTGAACTGGAGGCCAACGTCAGCAGCAGGGCAATGAAGGCGCTGATGCCCTGGAAGACGGGTAACTGGCTGATCGGCAGGGAGGTGAAGCCGATGATGACGGCGATGATGATCACCAGGATGACGATCATCCGTCCGGTGAAACCGGCCCACTCCGGCTCGAACGACGGCAGGCGCACCACGCCCCGCTCAACTTCGCGAAAGAGGAGTTGAACCAGGCGGGCGACCAACCAGGTGATCGCCGCCAAGACCAGCAGGAACGTTAGGTCAGGCAGGAAGGCAACGACGCCGTCCCACAGCTTGGCCAGTGGGGCCAGCAGCACCTCGCGCACGCGGTTGCCTATATCGCGCGTCTGGGGAAAGGCGCGCAAGACGACCGGGATGGCCACCGTGAGGAGGAAGACGGCCAGGGCAATCTTGAACAGGCGCAGCAGCAGGCGCACGGTGCGGCTGAACTGGCCCGACTGGTAAATCTCGGAGTTGGCCAGCGCCGGCGGCAGGCGGCCGGAGTCCGTCGCCGGGTCGAGTTTGTCCACCAGCCAGTTGCCCACGCGGTTGATGAGCCATAGCAGCACAAGAAGCGCCAGCAACACGGCCAGGGTGATGCCTAGCCCGGCGCTCAACGCCTGAAGGCCAACGCCAGCCTGCCCTTCGGCGATGGCGGCCTGGATGATCGTCGCCCACTCCTGGGCCAGTTCCTGCCGGTCGCGCCCCTCAGCGGCGGCGTCGGCGTTGCTGACTGACACCAACACCTCTTCGCCAATGACGATGTCAGTGGCGCTCTCCGTGTCCACGACTGCCACAACCAGGTCGCCGCTGAAGGGGTTGTTGGCCAGGCGGCCGATGTGGTCGGAGACAAGGGCGGCGCGCTCAGTGGCCGTGATAGAGCCGACGCGGGTTTGCAGGCGGAAAAGCTCTTGACCGTTGACGATGACCGGCGCGCCCTCGATGGCCACCGGCGTGGCCTGGGGGGTGGCCGTCGGCGTCTCTTGCTGCGCGCCGGCGGTCACTGGCCAGGCCAGGTAGCACAGCAGCAGCGCCAGGAGTGTCAGGGCGTAGAAGTGGTGGTGGGCAGACGACGGGCGCATAGACAACTTCGATGATCAGACTGCCTCGATTATGGCGGCAGGGCCACAGTTTGGCAACGTGGCGCCATTCTCCCGGATCGTGTTGTGCAATGAGGCGAAGGCCGGGATTCTGGAGAATCGCGTTACGGGCGGTAGAGGGCAATCCACTGCCCGGCGGCCGAGTCGGCGATGAGCGTCACCAGCCGCTTGCGGCGCGTCTCCTCGCGCTTGGCGCTCATCACCCAGTGGCTCGCGCCGCGGCGGTAGTGGGGCGGTTGCGCTTCCCAATAGGTCCAGGCGGCGGCGTCGGCGCGGAACTCGGCCTCGAAGGCGGCGTCGAGGGCGGCGTGGTTGCGCTCATAGGCGTACTGCTCGGCTTTGGCTGGGTCGCGCCCGTCATAGACGGCCAGCCCGGCCGGCTGCATCAACCCCAGTTCGATCAGCTCGGCGACGCGCTTCAGGTTGACGGCGCTCCAGTGGCTATTGGGCCGGCGCGGCGTGAAGCGGATGGCGTAGCTCTCGTCGCCGAGGCTCTGGCGCACGCCGTCGATCCAGCCGTAGCACAGCGCCTGATCGACCGACTCCGGCCAGGTGATGCTCGGCCGGCCGCTGCCCTTCTTGTAGAAGCCGACCCATAGTTCGCCGGCCGTGGCGTGATGGGCGTCGAACCAGGCGCGGAAGTCGGCCGGCGTGGCGAAGAAGGTGGGGTTCATGGGGTGGCGTCGGGTGCTCATCTCGGCAGTGGCATGCTGGAGCTGTGTCCGAGCGGGACCGCAGGCGGGTTGCCAACCCGCGCTACAACCGAGGCAGCCGCACTGACACCGGAAGTGCTGGCCAACTTGCTCATTTGGCGGCCATCCGCCTATACTTGACGCTGTGCACCGAGCTTGCCGTACCGCTCGTTTAATGAGGAGTCGCGCGCCGTGGCGCTAGATTCCGACCAGCTGGGGCGGGGCCCTGGGCCGGGGCGCCTGGCGGGGGGGGGGGGGGGGGGGGGGGGGGGGGGGGGGGGGGGGGGGCGCGATGGCGGCTCGGCCGGCGGCCTGCGGGCGGAACCACCACCCGCCGGTGACGGCCTGGCCCCGCCCTTCGATGCCATCTGCGGCGACCGGGCCACGGCCGAATGGGCCTTCGACCTGTTGGCCGAGACGGTCGAGCGCCTGGGCGGCTGGCCGGACGATCCCCGCTTCGCCCTGACGCTGCCCTATGGGCGGACGATGATGCGGCTGAACCTGGGCAACTGGGTGGTAATGGACGTTTCCGCCCGGCGCGACGTGGTGCATCTGACGGCGCTGGTCGAGCCGATGGAACGCACCTACCCGTTCCCGCGCGGCGCGCCCTTTGCCCGCGCCGACGACCGGCTGGCCGTCTTCGCCATTCCCCTGGCGACGGCCCGGTCGTGGCCGGATGAGTTGGGCCAGATCTACAAGGAGAGCATGTTGGTCATGGCCGAGCGCTTCGGCAGCTACGGCGCGTCGCCCCACCGGCGCGCCCATCAGGCCGAGCTGTTCCGGGCGCTGTTCGACAAGGCCGAACGGGAGCGTCTCTTCGCCGCCGGACTGCCGGTCGTGTCTGGCCAGAGCCAGCGCGAACGCCCCGCGCCGTCTGCGCCTATCGTGCGCCCTCCAGTGGTGCGCGAACCCGATCCGCAATGGACGGTCGTTGAGCCGCCGCCGCAACCCCCCTACGGCCGCGACGACTTTCTGCGCGAGACGTATCTGACCGAGCCGGCGGCCGATGAACTGCACGACCTGCTGCTGGAGAACAAGCAGATCATCCTCTACGGCCCGCCGGGCACGGGCAAGACCCACGTCGCCCGCCACCTGGGGCGCTGGCTGACCGGGCTGGCCGCCCCGCCGCCCCACCGGCTGACGGTCATCCAGTTCCACCCGGCCTACAGCTATGAGGAGTTCATCGAAGGCATCCGGCCGGAGAGCCGCGAGCAGGACGGCCGCCACCAGGTGGACTATCCGCCGCGCCCCGGTGTCTTCGTCCGCTTCTGCCGCCAGGCGGAGCGCACGGAGGGGGCCTGCGTCTTCATCATTGATGAGATCAATCGCGGCAACATCCCGCGCATCTTCGGCGAGTTGATGCTGCTGCTGGAGTACCGCGACGAAGCCGTGCCGCTGCCCTACTCCGGCAGCCGCTTTCGCATTCCGCCCAACGTCTACCTGATCGGCACGATGAACACGGCCGACCGCTCCATCGCCCTGGTCGATTTCGCCCTGCGCCGCCGCTTCCACTTCTTCCGCTTCGGCGCCGACCCCGACCTGTTCGACCGCTGGCTGGCCCGGCAGCCGTCGGCCGCGCTGCCCTGGCTCGGCGCGCTCTATCGGCGGCTGGCGACAGAGGCGGTGGACGACCCCGACTACGCCATCGGCCCCGGCCTGTTCATGCGCCCGCTGGACGAGGCCCGGCTGGCCCGCCTCTGGCGGCGCAGCGTCATGCCCTATCTGGAGGAGTACTACGTCGATCAGCCGGCTCGGGCCGAGCAGTGGGCCTGGGAGGGGGATCTGGTGCGTGGCGTGCGTGGGCGACACGCGGGCGGTTGAGCCGGCGCATCAGGGGCGACAGTCGCCGCGCGTGGTGTAGTCGGTGTCGTCCACGCGAATCCACACCCCATCGAGCGCCAATTGATACCACAGCCCGCCGTCGTCGCGCAGGGTGATGGCCTGCACGGCCTCTACCTCGCCGGCCGGCACTTCGCCATTCGTTGCCGTCTCCTCGTCGGGGTTGAGCCGGGCGGGCACGGCCGCGGCCAGGGCCAGGAAGCACTCGTCGTCGGCAAAGGAGCGGGCGGTGATGGCGTCGGCGTCGACAAGCTCCGGGGCGAAGGCCATGCCTTGGGTGCCGCAGGCGGCGAGGAAGAGGGCGAATACAACGACGACTAAGATGAGATGGCGCATTTTGGTTCCTTATCTGGTGGCTTTGCTGCTGGGTTGCAATCATGACAATAAAGCGAGCTTGATAGCTTACGTGCTGTTGCCAACTACTCTCAGTATACGGTAGTACATCTAATTGCCGGGTAGTACATCTCAGGGAGGCAGTTGTCATGAGCTATCTCACGACGGTAACACGCAAAGGGCAGGTTACAATTCCAGCCGACATCCGACGAGAACTTAACATCCGTGAAGGGGACAAGGTGTCCTTCTCGCTCTTGCCGGGCGAGTCAGCCGTGATTCTCGTTCGTCCTGTGCACTCCATTGCCGAGATGACCTATGGAATCGTTGCCTCTCTGGCGGCCGAGGGCCTGACGGGCGATCCGGTCGATCTGAATGTCACACGGGAGTTATTTGAAGAAGAAGTAGCCCGCCAGGCGATGAAGCCGCTCGGCCAGTGGGCAAACCAGCGCCTTTCATGACCCACATTTTCATACGCCACATCACGGCCGACGACCCGGTTCAATCGCCCGCCTGTCTGGCGTTCTTTCAGGCCATCGAACGGGGCGAACACGGGCGGACGTCGCCACTTGTCGTCGCGAAATCGTCTTTGTCCTCAGCCGATCTAAAACTCATCGCGCCGGAATAGCCTTTGCCTTCTCCTGCTGCCCGGCATCAAACTGCAAACAGATGATGAGCGCGATTCGCTTTGACGACCCAGCAGGGCCCAAATGCCCGGGCGGCGGGCGCACCACAGCGTTTTGCCGGCGACGCCAAGGCTGATGCCCCCGGCCTAGTGGCCGGCACGGCCATATCTTTGTCGAAGCGCTAATACCCCAGCGACGACGCCAACCACCGCTCCACCCACTCGACGCTCATCCCCTTGCGCGCGGCGTACTCCTCCACCTGGTCGCGGCCGATGCGGCCCAGGCCGAAGTAGGCCGCCTGCGGGTGGGCGAAGTAGTAGCCGCTGACCGAGGCCGCCGGCAGCATGGCGAAGCTCTCCGTCAGATGGATGCCGGCCGCGTCGGTGGCGTCCAGCACGCGGAACAGCTCCCCCTTCTCGGTGTGGTCGGGGCACGACGGGTAGCCGGGGGCGGGGCGGATGCCGCGGTACTGCTCGGCGATGAGGGCGTCGTTGTCCAGCGCCTCGTCGGCCGCGTAGCCCCACAGTTCGCGCCGCACGCGGGCGTGGGTCCATTCGGCCAGCGACTCGGCCAGCCGGTCGGCCAGCGCCTTGGCCAAAATGGCGTTGTAGTCGTCGTGGGCGGCCTCGTACTCGGCCACCAGCTCCTCCAGCCCCAGCCCGGCGGTGACGGCGAAGAAGCCCAGCCAGTCGGTCCGCCCGCTGTCGGCCGGGGCGATGTAGTCGGCCAGGGCCAGGTTGGGGCGGCCGGGGGGGCGCTCCATTTGCTGGCGGAGGGTGTGGACGGTGGTCAGTGGGTCAGTGGTCAGTGAAGCCGTCTCCCCCTCTCCCCTGCTCCCCCGCTCCCCTGCGCGATAGACTAGTATGTCGTCACCAACAGAAACCGCCGGGAAGAGGCCGACCACGGCGCGGGCGCGCAGGCGGCGCTCGTCGACGAAGCAGTCGAGCATGTGTTGGGCGTCGGCGTAGAGGTGGCGGGCGGCCTGGCCGACGATGGGATCATCGAGGATGGCCGGGAATTTGCCGTGCAGCTCCCAGACGGTGAAGAAGGGCGTCCAGTCGATGGTGGCGCACAGCTCGCTCAGTTCCGGTTCCAGCACGGTCAGGCCGGGGCGGTTGGGCGCGGGCGGCGCGTAGGCGGCCCAGTCAAGTTGCAGCCGGTTGGCGCGGGCGTCGGCCAGCGACGCCAGCCGCTTCTGCCCGGTGCGTCCCTCGCGGCTCTCGCGGATGGACGCGTACTCGGCGCGCACGCCGGCGGCGAAGCCGTCGCGCTGCTCGCGGCTCAGCAGTTGCGAGGCCACGCCGACGGCGCGCGAGGCGTCGTGGACGTGGATGACCGGGCCGCGGCGATACTCCGGGTCGATCTTGACCGCGGTGTGGACTTTGCTCGTCGTCGCCCCGCCGATGAGCAGGGGGATGTCGAACCCCTCGCGCTCCATCTCGCGGGCCACGTGGCGCATCTCCTCCAGCGACGGGGTGATGAGGCCGCTCAGGCCGATGATGTCCACCTTCTCGCGCCGCGCCGTCTCCAGGATTTTGAAGGTCGGGGTCATGACGCCCAGGTCGATGACCTCGTAGTTGTTGCAGCCCAGGACGACGCCGACGATGTTCTTGCCGATGTCGTGGACGTCGCCCTTGACCGTGGCCAGCAGGATGCGCCCGGCCGGGCCGCGGTCGCCGCTGCGGGCCTTCTCTTCCTCGATGAACGGCACCAGGTAGGCCACGGCCTGCTTCATGACGCGGGCGCTCTTGACCACCTGCGGCAGGAACATCTTGCCCGCGCCGAACAGGTCGCCGACGACGTTCATGCCGTCCATCAGCGGCCCTTCGATGACGTCCAGCGGCCGGGTCGACAGTTGCCGCGCCTCTTCCACGTCCTCCTCGATGTGGGCGTTGATGCCCTTGACCAGGGCGTGGGTCAATCGCTCGCGCACCGGTAGGGAGCGCCAGGCCAGGTCTTCGTGCTTCTCCTTGGCCCCGCCCTTGACCGTCTCGGCAAAGGTGACCAGGCGCTCGGTGGCGTCCGGCCGGCGGTTGAGCAGCACATCCTCGACGCGCTCCAACAGTTCCTTGTCCAGTTGCTCATAGATGGCCAACTGCCCGGCGTTGACGATGCCCATGTCCATGCCGGCGCGGATGGCGTGGTAGAGGAAGGCGGCGTGCATCGCTTCGCGCACGGGGTCGTTGCCGCGGAAGGAGAAGCTGACGTTGCTCAGGCCGCCGCTGATGAGCACGCCGGGCAACTCGGCCTTGATGCGCCGCGCGGCCTCGAAGTAGGCCAGGGCGTAGGCGTTGTGTTCCTCGATGCCGGTGGCCACGGCGAAGACGTTGGGGTCGAAGATGATGTCCTGGGGCGGGAAGCCGACCTCTTCGGTCAGCAGGCGGTGGACGCGGTGGGCGATGCTGACGCGCTGCTCGACCGTCTCGGCCTGGCCGTTCTCGTCGAAGGCCATGACGACGACGGCCGCGCCATAGCGCCGGGCCAGCCGCGCCTGGCGCAGAACTCGGCCTCGCCCTCCTTCAGGCTGATGGAGTTGACGACGCTCTTGCCCTGGACGCACTTCAGCCCGGCCTCGATGACGCTCCACTTCGATGAGTCGAGCATGACCGGCACGCGGGCGATGTCGGGTTCGCCGGCGATGAGGTTGAGGAAGCGGGGCATGGCCGCCTCGGCGTCGAGCATCCCTTCGTCCATGTTGATGTCGATTATCTGCGCGCCGCTGTCCACCTGCTGGCGGGCCACGTCGGTGGCGGCATTGTAGTCGCCGGCCAGGATGAGCTTGGCGAAGCGGCGCGAGCCGGTGACGTTGGTGCGCTCGCCGACGTTGACGAAGTTCGTCTCCGGCGTGATGACCAGCGGCTCCAGGCCGCTGAAGCGGGCGTAGGGCGGCGGGGTGGGGATGGGACGCGGCGGCAGGTCGCGCAGCGCCTCGGCGAAGGCGCGGATGTGGGCCGGGGTCGTGCCGCAGCAGCCGCCGACGACGTTGAGTAGCCCCTCGGCGGCGTAGTCGCGCAGTACGCCGGCCATGTACTCCGGCGTGTCGTCGTATTCGCCGAACTCGTTGGGCAGACCGGCGTTGGGATAAATGGAGGTGTAGGTGTTGACCACCCGCGATAGGGCATGGAGGTGGTCGCGGAAGGCCGCCGCGCCCAGCGAACAGTTAAGGCCGGTGATGAGCGGCTCGGCGTGCATGATCGAGTAGTAGATGGCCTCGGCCGTCTGGCCCGACAGGTTCCGGCCGCTGGCGTCGACAATGGTGCCGGAGATCATCAGCGGCCGCTGCACGCCGGTCTCGTCGAAATAGCGCCGGATACCAAAGATGGCCGCTTTGGCGTTGAGCGTGTCGAAGATGGTCTCGATCAGCAACAGGTCGGCCCCGCCGTCGACCAGGCCGCGGGCCGCTTCGGCGTAGGCGTCGGCCAGCTCGTCGAAGGTGACGTTGCGATAGCTGGGGTCATTCACGTCGGGCGAGATGGTGGCCGTGCGGTTGGTGGGGCCAAGCGCGCCGGCGACGAAACGCGGCCGCGACGGATCGCGCCGCTCCATATCGTCGCGCGCCTGGGCGGCCAGCCGGGCGGCGGCGACGTTCATCTCGTAGGCCAGCCCTTCCAGGCCGTAGTCGCTCAGCGAAATGGCATTGGCGTTGAAGGTGTTGGTCTCGATGAGGTCCGCGCCCGCCTCCAGATAGGCCAGGTGGATGGCGCGGATGATGTCGGGCTGGGTCAGCACCAGCAGGTCGTTGTTGCCCTGCAAGTCGCTGGGCCAATCGGCGAAGCGCTGGCCGCGAAAGTCGGCCTCGCCCAGCCGGTACTGCTGGATCATCGTGCCCATCGCGCCGTCGAGGATAAGGATACGCTGCCCCAATTGGGCCTGGAGTTGTTCGGTTCGGTTCATAGTTGCCAACAAAAAAGCCTCTCAGGATGAGAGGCTCAGTAAGAGATCGTCCACTCTCATCTTTCAGAGCGCGTTGTCGCCCTCTGCCGGATTTGGCACCTGCCGTTGGGCGGTTGCCGAGGTATCGCCGGGCCGGTTCCCTCCACCTCTCTCGATGAGTATACGGTTGTTATCTAACCGTGCGCCTGAAGGTTAAACCATTCGGGCGGTTGTGTCAAACGGTGGTTCCTTAGAACCGCCATTATGTCAAACGGCGCGGTTGTAGCCGCGCCGTTTGAGTCAAGTGGGGCGCGGGTATGGCAACCCGCGCTATCGGCGGCGAGCTAGTTGTTCGACCAGCCGTACTGGGTCCAATTCGGCGCGCCGCCGCCCGGAGCGACCAGCACGACGGTGTAGTGGATGTTCATCGGGTACCAGTTGTCGGGGTTCTCGCCGCTCCAGTTGAAGTTGAGCTTGTTGCTGACCAGCCCCTTGGGGCCGCGCACGACAAAGCCCGCCTTCCAGCGCGGCAGCGTCCAGTTGATGGCCGCCTTGTTGATCTTGTTCATCGACTTGAACGACTGGTTCCAGCGCAACTCGCTGCCGGGCACACCGGGCAGGGCGTAGTTCTTGGTGCATTCCTCGCCAAACTTGGGCTTGTTCTGCCAGAAGCAGAAGCCCAGCTTCATGGCCGGTTGATTCTTGGGAATGCTGAGCACCCGGGCGCGGAAGTAGAGCGTGCCGTTGACGTAGTTGATCGGGCTGACCCAGTTGCCGTTGGGGAAGTTGTAGCTGCTCAGGGGCTTGTACTGGGCGAAGCCGCTGTGGGACTTGAGGACCGGCTTGTTCCAGTCGAAGACAAGCATCTCGGTGGCGTTGGCGGCGGTCGTCGTTTGGGCGCTCAGCCGCGCGGGCGCGGCCAGGGCGACGCCCAACAGCATCAGGACGGCCAGCGCCAGGGTGATGGCGCGGCTTGTGGCGGACAACTTGCGGGTTATCGGCTGTGTCATCTCAATGGTCTCCTTGTTCATTCTGCGGGATAGCGGGCGGCGTTGGGCCGCCGTTGGTGATAGAAGAGCCTCATTGCCCGGCAATGAGGCTCAGTCGCCCAAGTGTTAGGGAATGTAGTTATTCCAGCCGGAGAAGGTCTGGCCCTGGCGGACGATGACCACGGTGAAGCGCATGTTCATCGGGTACCACTGCGCCGGGTTCTCGCCGTTCCAGTTCCAACCGGAGTAGGGGCTGACCGGCTTGCCCTGCATGTTCTTGATGGCCACGCCGTTGCGGTCGCGCGGCTTAGCCCAGTCCAGGGCGCGGCCGTTCTTCTTCCACATACCGTTCAGCGGGGCCGACCAGGTCTTCGTCTCGCCGACGGTGATCTGTTGCAGGCGGCTGCACGTCTCGCGGGCGTTCTTGAACTGCCAGAAGCAGAACTGGAGTTTCATCTGCTTCGGCTGTGGCATACTGAAGATCTGGGCGCGGAAGTGGATCGTGCCGCCGGCGTAGTTGACCGGGGAGACCCAGTTGCCGTTCTGTTTCGGCGGCTTGTCCCACGGGAAGCCCTTTTGGGCCACGGTGACCGGCTTGTTCCAATCGAAGATGAGCAACTCACCGGCTACGTCGGCCGCGGCCGGGGCGACCGTCTCATCCTGCGCCCGTACAGTGGCAACCGAGGTCAGCGCCAGGAGCACCAAACCAAGGATCAATACCAGCGCGCCGGCGCGCTTAATCAACTGACTGTTCATTCTCGCTCTCCTTACTCTCTAGTGGACAGGTCGCGGGTCCCAAGCCCGCTGACCCCACCCAGGCCCGATTGCCTGGATGACCGCAGCCGACAACAGAGGGAAACGCCGGCGGCAAGGCGCATGGCCCCGCCGCCGGCGACAGATCACGGGATGTAGGTATCCCAGCCGGAGAAGGAGTTGCCCTTCTCGACGACGACAACGGTGAAGCGCACGTTCATGGGGTACCAGTCGTCCGGGTTTTCGCCGTTCCAGTTCCAGCCGGAGTAGTTGCTGACCGGCAGGCCCTGGCCGTTCTTGATGGCGAAGCCGTTGCGGTCGCGCGGGTTGACCCAGTCGATAATGACGCCGTTCTTCTTCCACATGCCCTGCACCGGCACCGACCACTCGACCACCGTGCCGGCTCGGCCGGGGACGTTGTGAGATTGGGTGCAGTTCTCGCGCGCGTTGTTGTACTGCCAGAAGCAGATTTGCAGCTTCATATCATCCTGGGGCACGGGGATGCTGAAGATCTCGGCCCGCAGGTACAGCGTGCCCTCGACGAAGTTGATGGGCGTCGTCCAGTTGCCGTTGGCGCTGGGCATGGGCGGGTTGTCCCAGGGGAAGCCCTTCTGGGCCGTGGTCACCGGCTTGTTCCAGTCGAAGACGACCAGTTCGGAGCCGACCGCCGGCGTGGGCGAGGGGGTGGGCGTCGGCGGCTCGCTCAGGGCAATGAGCGACACGTCGTCAATGCTGAAGCGGAAGTCCTTGCCGGTGGGGGCGCGGAAGCGCAGCCGGCCGTTGCCGACCGTCTGGTCGAAGCCGGCGGTGGTGAAGGTGGCGGTGAACTGCTGCCACTCGGCCGTCAAGTCAAAGGTCTGATCCAGGCCGTAGTTGGTGACGGGGCTGGTCGGCCGGTAGAGGTCAACCTGCAAGTCCTGGCCGCCGGTCGATTTGGCCCAGAAGGTGAGCTGATACTCAGTGGCCGGCCACAGGTCGAGGCCGCTCTGGTAGAGCTGGGCGCGGACGGTGCGGCTGGTGGTGCGCAGTTGCCCGGCCTTGGCGCCGGCGTGGGCCGGCGCGCCGGCGGTGATGCGACAGTTGCCGCACTTCCAGCTCTTGACGCCACTCTCGAAGCCGGGGTTGGCGACGGCGTTGGCCGCGCTCGTCTCGGCCAGCAGCACGCTGGGCAGCACAAGCGCCACAAGGCCGAACAACCCAATAGCTACAATCAGGAACGTGGCGCGCAGCCACGGCTTCCGCAACGCGGTTTTCATCAGGCTATCTCCTGCATCAGAAATGAGTTGACAACAAGCGGGCCGCATGGCCGCCGGTGGGACGGCCGTGCGACGAGCACTTCTCATGGAGAAGTGTCCGTCGGCTATCTTGCAGCGCTTCTTAACGCGGGATGCTCCCCACGTGAAAATGGCGTCAATCGTGATGCAGAGTGCGATGCCGGACAACCCGTCGTGGGTAACGAGAGCGTTGTCCGCGCCTTTTCGGCGTTGCCCGTCTCCTGTTCGGGTCAGGCGGCAACATTGTAACAAGCCAAACCGGCGGAATGACCGTTACTTAAGTACCACTCATACTACATTTGTCGGGGGCTTTTTCGCCAGAGAGAGGGGCGAACAAGTCCTGTCGCCTGCTAACGGGCAACAGGCGACAGAATCAGCGGAAAAGCAGACGGGGCAGCCGTTTTGTTTTACGGGGTGTAGTGATCCCAACCGGAGAACGTGCCCCCGGCTTCGACAACGACGGCGGTGAAACGCACATCGAGCGGGAACCAGTCGGCCGGGTCGTGGCCGGCCCAGTTCCAGTCGCCATAGTCACTGACAACGCCGTTGTCGTCGTCGCGGATGACGATGCCGTTGCTGCGCGGTCGCGTCCAGTCGACCGGCGTTTTATTCAGCGACCACAGGCGAGCCACGTCCTGTGACCAGGTGATGACAGCCCCCGGCCGGCCGACGATCTTGCCGGCGCGGGTGCAGGTCTCGCGGTCGTCTTGCCACCAGCAGATTTGCAGGCCCATGTTCTGCGGCTGGGGCTGGCTGTGCACCTCGATGCGCAGGTGGATCGTGCCCTGGGCAAAGTTGATCGGCCGCGTCCAGTCGCCGTTGGCCCCCGGCAGCGGCTCCGGTGCGGGTATGCCGTGGTGGTCGATGGTGATCGGCCCGTTCCAGTCGAAGACCAGCAGTTCGTCGGCCGGCGGCGATGGGACGACGATGACCGGCGTGTAGATGCGACGGTTGGCTGTGTCGTCGGCCGCGACTGTTCGGTCGCGGCCGGCCAGCAGGGCGAACCCGCCCAACAGGAGGATGAAGACGATGATGAAAGGCCGGGTTCGCCGCGCGCTATGGCTGTTGGAAGGTGTCATACTGTCCTCCAGGCCGAGGCGTTGGCGAGTGGTCGGCTCGCGCTCAGGGAATGTAGTTGTCCCAGCCGGAGAAGCCCGCGCCCTTTTCGACGACGACGACGGTGAAGCGCATGTCCAGCGGGTACCACTCGTCCGGGTCTTCGCCGCTCCAGCCCCAGTTGTTATAGTTGCTGACCGGGTCGCCCTGGCTGTTGCGGATGGCCACGCCGTTGCGGTCGCGCGGCTGCGCCCAGTTGATGGGCTGGCCGTCCTTCTTCCACATCTTCTTGACCGCCGTGCTCCAGGTGACGACCGTGCCCGTTTGGCCCGACACGGCGGCGCGGGCGGTGCAGTTCTCCAGGGTGTTGTTGGCCTGCCAGACGCAGAACTCCATCTTCATGCTCTGGGGCACGGGCTGGTCGAAGATTTCGACGCGCAGATAGAGCGTGCCTTCGGCGAAGTTGATGGGCGTCGTCCAGTTGATGTTGGCGCCGGCCAGCGGTGGGTTGTCCCAGGGGAAGCCGCGGTGTTCTTTAGTGACCGGCACGTTCCAGTCGAAGACCAGCAGTTCGTCACCGGGGGGCAGCGTGGCCGTGGGGCTGGGGGTCAGGGTGACGGTGGCTGTGGCCGTGGGCGTTTTGGTCGGCGTGGTTTTGGTTGGAGTGGCGTTGGTGGTGGCCGTCGCTGTGGCGGTGGCGGTGGGCGTGTCGGTGGTCGTTGCCGTGGCCGTGGCGGTGGCGGTGGGCGTGTCGGTGGGCGTCGCCGTCGGCGTGTCCGTTGGGGTGGCGGTCGCGCTCGGTGTGGTCGTGGCGGTGGCCGTCGCGGTGGCCGTTGCAGTAGATGCGAGCGTGGCGGTGGCCGTCGCCGTGCCGGTCGCCGTGGGCGTGCCCGGCAACACAGGGTGGCCGTGGCCGTAGCGGTCATCGTGGCCGTCGCGGCGGGCGTGGCCTCTTCGTCCGACCCGCCGAAGATGGCCGGGCCGAAGATGAAGTTGTCAGCGGCGGCCTGGGAGGCCCAGGCCGAAGCGACAGCCAACAGGGCCACGGCCCCCACCAGAGCCAACAACACAGCCGGCAGGATCGGCCGCCAACGATGCAGGACACGGTTCAGCTTTGCCATCATTTCGGTTACTCCTCGCGCTTGGGCGGCTGCAATAGTAGCCGCGCCGCCGGCAGGCGCGCAAGCGTTTCCTACGCGGCGCTCATGGTCGGCCTCGCAACGATCCCCCACGCCCTGCGTATAGATGACCAGAACCCGCAGCGGGAGATTGGATCATGACCGACAAAGAACCATTGAAGATCACCCTCGAAGACCTGGGCCTGAGCGAACCGGCCGCGCCCACGCCACCGGCCATCCCCGAACCGCCGGCCATTCCCGAACGACCGCAGAGCAAGGCGCGCGAGACGGTCGAGCAGGCCGGCCAGCGCGTGGCCGGCGCGGTGAAGGGGTCGACGGCCAAAGTCACGCACAAGATCGCCGACGCCACAGCCGAGACGGCCAACCGGACGGCCGAGGCGGTGCGCGACAAGGTCAGCGAGACCATCCAGACCCAGGCCAAGGCCACGGCCGACGCCGTGGAAGAGCGCCTGCGCCAGGTAGACTGGAAGACCGAAGCCACCAAAGGGGCCGAAGGTAGCCTGCGCTGGCTGAGCAAGCGGCTGGAGGAGTTGGCGGAGCGGTTGCGTGGGGATAGTAAGCAGTAGGCCAGTGGGTCAGTGGGTCAGTAAAGATTAAAGATTGACCTACTGACCTACTGCATACTGACCTACTGAATACTGTTTACTCTCTGCCCCCGCTGCTATACCATAGTGCCTCATGGAAATCGAATTCGAGACGGTGGACGGGATCACGGTGGTGACGCTGTTCGGCGAGCTGGACAGCCGCACGGCGCCGATTGTGCAGGAGAGGCTGATGGACCTGCCCGGCCCGGAGGCGCGGGTGCTGCTGGAGATGAGCGGCGTGAACTACATCAGCAGCGCCGGCCTGCGCGCCCTGCTGATGCTCTATCGCCGCATGGCCACCAGCGAGGGCCAGGTCGCCCTCGTTGGCCTGACGGAGAGCATCCGCGACGTGATGACCGTCACCGGCTTCCTCGACTTCTTCGCCGCCTATGACACCCTTGAAGAGGGGCTGGCGGCGCTAAACCAGTAAAACAGCAGGTCAGTAGGTCAGTAGGTCAGTACATCAGTCTGACCTACTGACCTACTGACCTACTGATCACTCTCTACTCATCGCCCGCAAATTCTGCCGCAGCTTGATCACACTGTCGGCCGGGTGATACCCCTTGCGCAGGCTGGCGTTGGCGTAGACCAGCGTGCGCGGGCCGACGATGCAGCCGGGGTTGAGCACGGCGTTGCAGCCTGTTTGCGCGTCGTCGCCCAGGATGGCCCCGAACTTGGTCAGGCCGGTGTCGTACTCGCGGTCGTCGATGGTCAGCTTGATCGTCGGCCGCCGGCCCGTGGCCGGGTCTTTGGCGCTCAGAATGCCCAGGTTGCTCAGCTTCGTGCCCGCCCCCAGATTGACGCGGTGGCCCAGGATGGAGTCGCCGACGTAGGCGAAGTGGGGCGCGGCGGCGTGGGGCAGAAAGAGAGCGTGCTTGGCCTCGCTGGCGTGGCCCAGCACCGCGCCGTCGAGCAGGACGACGTTCTCGCGCACGTAGGCCCCGTGGCGCACGACCGCGCCGCGGCCGATGTAGGCCGGGCCGACGACGTAGGCCCCCGGCTCCACCACTGCCCCCTCCTCGATGACGATAGGCGCGTCGCCCAGCCACGCGCCGCTCATGACCGTGCCGGCGATGCGCGTGCCGCCGGCCGTCAGCCGCGCCACGTGCTCTTCCAGATGGGCCAATGCTTCCCAGACGTAGGCGCAGTTGGCGAAGAAGGCGGCGGTGGTGGGGTCGGAGAGGTCGAATAGCGCCTCGGGGCGCAGATCTGTGTCGTTCATGGCGTTGCTGCTCCTTGATGGGTGGATTCTACTGGAAGAGACGGGAATGTCATCTGGATGGCATGTCGGTTGCAGGCTGAAGAATAGGACGCGGATGACGTAGATGGCGCGGATGAACGTGGATAAGAAAGCGAACTATTGTGGTGTAGATTTGTGTCATCCAATTCGCCGTGTATGCTAGACTAATGGCTGTGGAAGATACCACCCCGATAATAGAAACCAACACCCTGATCATCGGCGCCGGCCCGGCCGGGCTGGCCGTCGCCGCCTGTCTGACGCAGCGCGGCGTGCCGTTCATCCTGCTGGAGCAGGGCGACCGCGTCGGCCGCGCCTGGCACGATCACTACGACCGGCTACACCTGCACACCAGCCGCGGCATGTCGGGCCTGCCTGGCCTGCCCATGCCGCGCCGCTACCCCCGCTACCCCAGCCGCGACCAGGTGACGGCCTATCTGGCCGACTATGCCGCCCACTTCGGCATTAAACCCCACTTCAACCAGCGGCTCGCGCGGGCGGAGCGCGTGGACGGCCACTGGCTGGCCCAGACTGACGACCGGCGCTACACCGCTGGCGCGCTGGTGCTGGCCACGGGCTACACGCGCAAGCCGCACGTGCCCACCTGGCCCGGGCAAGAGGCGTACAGCGGGCAAGTGCTCCACAGTTCCGCCTACCGCAACGGCCGGCCGTTCGCCGGGCAGGACGTGCTGGTCGTCGGCTTCGGCAACTCCGGCGGCGAGATCGCCGTCGATCTCTACGAGCACGGGGCGCGGCCGAGCATCGCCGTCCGCAGCCCGGTCAACGTCATCCCGCGCGACACATTGGGCATCTCATCATTACAGTGGAACCTGCTGCTCAGCCGCTTGCCGGGCCGGTTGGGCGATCTCGTTGCCGCGCCGCTGGTCTACGCTTCGGTCGGCAACGTCTACAAGCATGGGTTGCGCAAGAACCGCGTAGGGCCAATCGAACAGATCAAGACCGAGGAGCAGGTGCCGCTGATCGACGTGGGCACGGTGAAGCTGATCAAGCGCGGCGCGTTGCCGGTCTATCCGGGCATTGAGCGGTTTACACCGGGCGGGGTGGTCTTCACGGACGGCCGCGAGAGGGACTTCGCCGCCGTGGTGCTGGCCACCGGCTACCGGCCCGACGTGGGCGAACTCATCCCCCAGGCGGGGGAGGCGGTCGCGCCGGGCGGCGTGCCTGTGGCCAGCGGGCGGGAGTTGGGGTTGCCGGGCTTGTACGCCTGCGGCTTCACCATTTCGCGCACCGGGATGCTGCGGGAGATTGGGATTGAGGCGCGGCGGATTGCGGAGGCTATCGCGGCAGCCGGGTTAGCGTTAGCCAGTAAGACCTAACACAATAAGGATTGACGTTTCTTGCGACGGTGTACAAGTGTGCATATAATTAGACATCATGGGCTATCAGTGGGATAGAGATAAAGCCGCCAAGTGCCGGGTGCGCTTCGCGTGCCGTGCCGCCCGGCCGATACCCATGCTATTACGATTGAGGATGACCACCCTGAGGAAGAGCGATTTATCTCTATCGGTATGGATGCCTATGGGCGATTGTTGGTAGTAGTCTACGCGTACCGCGAAGAAGATATCCGCCTCATCTCGGCTCGTAAGGCGACGATGGCTGAGCACCGGCAGTACGAGGGTGATCTATGAAAGATGAATACGACTTTAGCGGCGGCCGTCGCGGCGCAATCGATCCTTTGCCGCCGGGCAAGACGCGCATCACCATCCGGCTCGATAACGACGTACTCGACTGGTTCCGCGACCAGGTCGAGGCGGCCGGGGGCGGCAACTACCAGACGCTCATCAATGGGGTGCTGCGTGACTACATTGTGGGGCAGCGCGCCGAAAGCGAGCCGCACGGCGAACTGCTGGAGAGGTTGCTCCGGCGTGTCTTGCGCGAAGAACTGGCCGGCTACGACGCCGCCTAGCCCTCTTCCTTCTTCACCCTAACCACCCCCTCCCGCGTAATCTGGTAATGATCCAGATCGCGGGCCACGTGGGTGTTGGCGAAGGTGGCGCGGGCCTCGGTGCGAATCTCGCGCTCGGAGTAGCGGCGCGACAGGTGGGTCAGGATGAGGTGCTGCACGCCGGCGTCGCGGGCCAGCGCGGCGGCGCGGGTGGCGGTCATGTGGCCGAACTCGGCGGCCATCTGCCCCTCCTCTTCCAGGTAGGTACTCTCCATCACCAGCGCGTCGGCCCCGCGGACGATCTCCAGCAGGTTGTCCGTGCGCCCCACGTCGCCGATGTGGACGTACTTCGTGCCGTGCTGCGTCTCGCCCAGCACGTCGTCGGGCGTCACGACGCGGCCGTCGGCCAGCGCCACCGCCTCGCCGCGCACCAGCCGCGCCCGCTCCGGCCCGAAGGGCACGCCCAACTCGGCCGCCCGCTCGGCCAGGAAGGGGCGGTGGGGCTTCTCCTCGAACAGATAGCCCAGGTTGCCCGGCCCGCGATGGCTGACCTCGAACGCCGTCAGGCTGAACTTCTCATCGGCGCAGACCACGTCGCCCGGCTCCAGCGGGTGCAGGCTGATGTCGATGGGCGGCCGATGCCCGGCGAAGACGACCTTGAACAGCAGGTCGCTGACGCGGCCCAGCGTCGCCCGGCCGCCGTAGATGTCGATGTGGTCGAGGTTCTCCCAGCGGGCCAGTGTGGACACCAGCCCACCCAGGCCGAGGATGTGATCGAGGTGGCCGTGGGTCAGCAGCACGGTGTCGAGCCTCTTGAAGCCCAGACCACTGCGCAAAATCTGGCGCTGCGTGCCCTCGCCGCAATCGAGTAGAAAGCGGTAGTGGCGGTGGAGAATAACGTGGCCGGCCAGCCCGCGGGTGACGGTCGGCGCGGACGAGGACGTACCGAGAAATATGACTTCAAACATAAGCATTCAGAGGGGAACCACAGATTATGCAGATTTCACAGATTAAAAGAGCAATCTGTGTAATCTGTGGTTTCTTCATCTTGTGAATCCAGCGCCGGTTACGTCGATGGTGGCCGGGCCGCCCAGTTCGCCGTCGATGGCGATGGTCGTGTCGAGCCAGAGGCGCAGCAGGTCGGCGCTGGTAGTGGTGTGCAAGGTCAGGTGGTCGGTCGTGTACCGGGTTCGGCCGTGGGCCAGCGCCAGCGGTAGCAGCAACTGGTCGGCCAGATGGCGGTCGACCATGCCCCCATTGTCCAGGAAAGCCAGCGCTTCGGCAACCGCGGCCTCGGCCACGCGCTCCGACGGCAGGCCGGGGCGGCCGATGCTGGTGAAGCCCCCCTGCGGCAGCCACAAGCAGATGCCCGCCCCCGGCCCGGCGCCGTTCTCGCGCCGCGGCTCGATCTGGCTGCGCCGGCCGGCGGCGGTCAGCAGGTTGGTGGCCCGGCCGGCCATGCGCTGGGGGATGTCGGCCGGCAGGTTGGTCACGGCGGCCACGCCTTCGACGCGCTCGACGGGTAGGCGCTCGAACGGCGGCGCGTCGAGCCGGGCCACCGGCGCGATGTTGGCCCGCACAACCCCGCCGCCGACGGGATACCAGCCCCAGCGCTCCAGCTCCAACTCGAACGTCGCCCCCATGCGGGCGAAGGCGGGCCGGGCGACGTGGGCCACGTAGTGGTAGGGCGGACTCATGGGCACGTGGGTTCCGCCGCGCAGCACCAGGCGCGACGCCCCGCCGGCAAACAGCAGCGGCCAGAGCACGGCCTGAAAGATGAGCATGATCGCCCCGGCCGAGCCGCCCTGGGCCGCGTCGCTCACGTCGAAGTGGTACTCGCCCGGCTGCGGCGGCATGGCCGGGCGGAACTCCAGCGTGCGCGAGTCGAGGGCGTCGCCGGTCAGGGCCGCGCCGCACAGGCGGGCCACGGCGCGGACGGCCGTCAGGTGTTGCGGCCGCAGGCCCCCCTTGGCCCGGTTGGCGCGCACGTGGGTCAGGCGGAACGGCCGCCCGGTCAGCGCCGAGAGGCTGAGCGACGTGCGCAAGACCTGTCCGCCGCCTTCGCCCATGCGGCCGTCGATGGTGAGCATGGGGCGGATGATCGCTCGTTCAGGCCCTTGGCGCAAGAACAAAGAGCAGAAACCGCAGATTACGCAGATTTCGCAGACTGAATCTGCGAAATCTGCGTAATCTGCGGTTTTCTGTCCCAATAAAAAGGCCCCGCATAGAAGCGGGGCCGGTGGGTTATCGCGGAAGCAGTCGGGCTTAGGCCTGGACAGTGAAGGCCACGACGACCGACTGGATGAGAATCTGCACGTCCATCCCCAGCGACCAGTCGCGGATGTAGCGCGCTTCCAGTTCGATGCGGTCGTCCACGCGGCGGCTGTGGCCGCTGACCTGCCACAGGCCGGTCAGGCCGGGCATGACACTGCAATAGCCGTCGAGGCGGTGGCCGAACTTGAGCAACTCGGCGCGGGTCATCATGCGCGGGCCGACCAGCGACATGGTGCGGTTGAGGACGTTGAACAGCCGCGGCAGTTCGTCGAGGCCGTAGCGGCGCAGGAAGCGGCCGACGCGGGTCAGGCGCGGGTCGCTGTTGACGTCGCCCTGCATGACTTCCATCCACTGGTCGCGGTTGGCGATGAGCCGGTCGTTGCCGTCGAGGTACATGGTGCGGAACTTGTAGGCGTCGAACTCGCGGCCGTTGCGGCCGACGACGCGCCGGCGGTAGAGCACCGGGCCGGGCGAGTCGAGCCGGATGAGCACGGCCAGCACCAGCAGTAGCGGGGCAATGAGCATCAGCGTCGGCAGGGTCAGCGTATAATCCAGGCCCAGCTTGAGCCAGCGATTGAGCCGCCGCGTGGTGATGGCGGTGAAGGTGTCGAGTTTGTTGGTCGCCGGAGCCTGAATCATGTCTTTATCCCAGGGCGCTCTCTCTGCGCAAACGCCCATTTACCTAGGGATAGTCTAGCCCGGCTCGCTTACGAAAAAACTTACGGTGGTATGATGGGTTTGGCTGTGGCACAGGATTCTTATCCTGTGCGCTTACGTGGTCGGTTAGCCGAAGACACAGGATAAGAATCCTGTGCCACATTTAGACGGCCGTGGCCATAGCCGTGAACAGCAAGACGAGCATCGCGCAGACGACGTTGAGCCGCAGGAAGCGCATCTCGCGCGCCGCCAGCCGGTCGCGCTCGGCGGCGGCCATCTCCGGCCGCGCCTCGCCCAGCAGCGCCAGGCGGGTCATGGCGGGGTAGAGGCTGAACTGTAGATAGGCGGTCAGGGCGACCATGCCGACGTAGGCCACGTGCTTCAGCAGCATGGCCCAGGCCCACAGGCTATCGATGGCCAGGAAGCCGTTGTAGTTCTCGTCGTTGGTCATCTGAATGAAGCCGGTGATGAGCAGGATGACCAGGGCGGCGTTGACCCAGGGCAGGAAGCGCTTTTGCAGGGCGAACCACTGGTTGGACGACAGCGTGCCCTGCCGCAGCGCCGGCCAGGCGATGAAGGCCATCAGGGCGATGCCGCCCAGCCAGACGACCGTCGCCAGCAGATGAACCCAGTAGGACGCTACCAGAACCCAGAATGTCACGTCTTTCTCCTGTATAACTGAAGAAGGATTATCCGCAGATTGGGCAGATTGGGCAGATTTAGAAGAAGCACCCCCAAAAACCCAGAGGGGGAAAAAAAAGAAAAAAAAAAAAGATTTGCGGGCTTGGGGCGTCTTTGCGTGAGGTTCTTTAATCTGCCAAATCTGCCTAATCTGCGGATAACGACTCTTTCGTCATCTCTTTGAGCGCGAAGTAGGCCGGGCGGGGGGTGCCGTCGGGCAGGACGATGGCCCACCACCACTGCTCATTCTCCGGCGTCCACTCCCAATCGGCGATGTAGATCGTCGTCATCAGGCCCACCCACGGCCGCCAATGCTCGGCGGCGTACTGGTAGGCGCGCACCAGATAGTCGGCCTGCGTCGCCTCGTCCACGGCGTGCCAGGCGTAGTCGGGGTTGACCTTGTCCGTCGTCCAGCCCAGTTCCAGCACGGCCACCTGCTTGCGCCCGTCACCATTGGCCACCATCAGGGCGCGCAGGTCTTCGACGTGGCGAAAGGCGAACCAGCGCCCGCCGCCATACTCCGGCGCTTCGGCCGCCGCCGGGTCCAGTTCCGGCGGGGCCTTGTAGCCGGGGGCGTTGGCCCCCAGCACGTCGAAGTAGGCCGCCGCGCCGGCGTCGTACATCCCTTGCAGGAATTCCGTGTCGGGCATCGCTTCGGCGGTGTCGGTTCCGGTGGGGGCCAGCCCGGCGGAGACGACGACGGCGTCGGGGTCGGCAGCCTTGATGGCCGTATAGCAGGCGCGCAGCAGTTCAGTGTAGGCCGCCGGGTCGGGCGGGCGATTGCCCCATTCGCGGGTCAGGTTCGGCTCGTTCCAGACCTGGTAGGCGTCGATTCGGCCGCGATAACGGGTGGCTACCGCGCCACAGAAGTCGGCGAAGTCGGCCATGTTGCCCGGCGGGCCGTTCTCCTGCCACTGGTTGTCGGCCGGTTCGGCCCAATAGGGCTGTTGGTCGAGGCGGACGAGCAGCTTCAACCCCGCCTTCTCGGTCTCATCGACGATGTAGTCGCTGCGATACCAGTCGTACTGCCCCTTCTCGATGCCCTCGATCTCGCGCCAGGCGAACTTCTGCTTGACCCAGGTGAAGCCCATCTCCTGCACCAGTCCCAGGTCGCGCAGCGCCGTGTCGGGCTTCCACCACATGAAGACGTGGATGCCGTAGTCGGGTGAGGGGAAGGACATGACCACCGGCTCGTCGCCCAGCAGGTCGAGCGGCGCGGCGGTGGCCGTCGGCGGCGGCGTGGGCGTCGCGGCCGGCGCGGCCACGCCACAGCCGGCCAGCAGGAGGAGGGCGAGGAGTGGGAGGAGAGTGCGATGCATGGGTCAGTGGGTCAGTGGGTCAGTGGGTCAGTGGGTCAGTGGGTCAGTGGGTCAGTGGGTAGGTCTGATTGACTGACTTACTGGCCTACTGACCTACTGACTTACTGACCCACCGAATACTGATCTACGGATTCTTCGGCATCCCCGACAGCGCCCCATACGCCGGACGGGGGACGCCGGCAGTGTCGACGATGCTATAGGGCACGGGGTCGTCGGTCGGGCCGCTGCCCTTGTTGCCGAAGTCGAAGTTGAACAGGAAGGCCAGCCAGATATTGCCGGAGTCGTGCATCTGGGTGAAGGCCTGGACGATGTAGTCGGCCTGCTCTTGCAGGGTGTTGTCGCGGGCGAACTCGAAGCCGGTGGGAATCTCGGTGTACCCCTCGCTGCTGGCCCAGCCGAACTCGGTGACGCACAGCTTCTTGTTGGGGTCAATGGCCTGCACCTTCTGGGCGTAGGTGTCGAGCGTCGTCTTCAGGCTCCACGAGTGGTGGGGGTTGTCGAACGGGCCGCGGAAGCCGGCCGTGGCCGCCTCGGCCGTGCTGCCGGCGGCGTCGAAGGTGACGTCGGGGGCGATGTTGTAGCCGTTGTGGTGCGCGCCGACGCAGTCGGCGTAGTTGAGCATCCCGGCGGCCAGGGCGCGGTCGAGGTACTCGAAGTCGTCGGCCCAGCGCACCCAGTCGCCCGTGCCCGTCGGCGACAGCGCGCCGCTGATGACGATGATGTTGGGGTCTTTGGCCTTGATGGCGTCGTGGGCCACCTGCAGGAAGCGGACGTAATCCTCCGGGCTGATGCCGTTGGCGCTGGTCCACTCGCGGTCGAGGTTCTGCTCGTTCCAGACCTCGATGGCGTCGATGCGGCCGGGGTGGCGGTCGATCAGCTCGCCCAGGAAGCGGGCGTACTCGTTGTAGTCGTCGGGCGGGCCGTTCTCGCCGCCGGCGGCGCGCGTCCAGGCCGGCGCGCCGACGACGCTGACCATCAGCCGCAGGCCGTGGAGGTCGGCCTGCTCGATGACGGCATCGTAGAAGAACCACTGGTCGGTGGCCTGGTCGGGTTCAACGAGCCACCACTGCACCTGCATCTTCACCCAGGGCAGGCCCAACTGGTCGCGGACGGCCACCATTGTCGCCGCCGGGTCGCCGACGGTGGCGTTGCCGTGGATTTGGATGCCGTAGCCGAACTGGCCGGCCGGCCAGGGGCCGCTGGCTTCGGCCGGCGGCTGCTCGGCGGGCACGGCCTCGCCGCCCTCGGTCGGCGCGGCCAGCGTCGGCGTGGGCAGTACTTCGCCCTCGACGACGGGCGGCGGCAGGGTGGCCTGGGCGTCGGCCGGCAGCGTAGCCACCGGCAGGCTCTCGACCGTCGCTTCCGGCGTGGTCGGCTGCCCGCCGCCACAGGCGGCCAGGGCCAGAAGCAGCACCGCGGCCATCAGCCACGTCAGCTTGAGATAGCGTTTCATACTCTTCTCTCCTTCCTTGCGTCTGTCTGAACGTAGACGAGAGTGTAGGTCACTTTCGCCACCGGGCAAAAGAAAAGGGCGCGGGAGAGCAGGGGCGCTCCGATTCACCCCTGCTCCCCCGCACCCCTGCTCCCCCGCGTCTCCTACTGCCCCATTACGGAGCGCAGCGTCTCGCACGCCGGGCAGCTACCGTTGGGGCGGATCATGGCGTAGCCGGCCTGCGGGTCGTCGCCAAACGTCTTGAAGTCAACGTTGAAGACGATGATCATGCGCACGCGACCGCTCTGGACGCCGACGCGCACCGCTTCGGCCAGGTATTGGGCGTGCTCGGCCACGCTCAGGTTGTAGGGCGCTTTCCACAGGAAGCCGGCCGGCAGGCTGCCCCACTCCTCGCCGCTCAGGTAGCCGAGTTCGGTGAAGCACAGCGCGCCCGCGCCGGCCCCGGCATAGGCGTTGATCATGCCCTGGAAGTAGCGGGTATAGTGGCCGCCCGCGCCGCGCGGGTCGCCGCTGGTGGCCGACGGCGGCATGAGGCCCTCGTTGTAGTGGACACCCACGCAGTCGGACGCGCTGCCCGCCCCGGCGGCCATCATGCCCGCCACGTAGGGCGCATCGTCGCAACCGCCGCCGCCACAGCCACCGAAGTAGCCGGTGGGGGCCGGCGCGCCGGTGATGACCATGACGTTGGGGTTAGCGGCCTTGATCTTCTGGTAGGCCGGGCGCAGCATGTTGTTGACGTAGGAGGCCGGGTCGATCTGCCCCACCGGCCATTCGCGCTCGATGTTCATCTCGTTCCAGACTTCGATGGCGTCTGGGCCGAGCGCGGCCACGCCGCCCAGGAAGTTGGTGTAGGCCTCGAAGTCGATGCTGCTGGGGTAGAGCTGGCCGGGGATGCTGAGCAGAATCTTCATGCCCGAGGCGTGGGCCTCGTTGATGAGTCCGGCCACCGCGTCGGGGGTGTCGCCGGGGTTCCACTTGTGCTGCTTCTTGACCCAGGTCATGCCGGCGTACTGCATGTTGCCGACGGGCATACCCGCCGCCTGGCCGCCCAACTCGAAGTTGCCGACGTTGCCGACCGGCGCGACCGACGGCGGGGCGACGACCGGCGCGGCGGCGGCGCCGCTGGCCGGCGTCGAACCGGGGGCGGCGGCCAACGGCGCATCGGACTCGACGACCTCCAGCGTGTTGGGGTCGAAGCCGGTGTTGATCGTCACCAACCCCTTGGCGATCCAGCCCTCTGCGCCGCTCGGCAGGGCGATGTTGAGCCAGTCGCCGGTCGCGTTGCGGCCCAGCAGCTTGAGGATAGTGCCACCCTGAGCACCGCCGGCGACGACGCCATAGATGACGCCGGGGCCGGTGCGGATATTGGACGGCAGGTTAACCTGCGCCGTGGCCTCGCCCGCCGCGCCCAGGTTGGCCGTGGCGGCCGTGGCCGCCGGGGTGGCCGCGCCGCCGGTGGTGGGGGCGGCGGTGGTCGCTTCGCTAGGGGCTTCGGGCGTCGCTTCGGGTGTCGCCGTCGGTGCTTCGGCCACGGCCGCGCCGCCGACGGTGACGGGCAGTTCGCCCAGCTCGGCCGTCGTGTCGCCCAGCACCAGGCCGGCCTGCACGCGATAGTCGCCGGGGTTGGCCGCCGTCCAGGCGAAGGTCAGTTCGGTGCCCGTGCCGCTGGCGACGATGCTGTCGGCGGCGTCGCGCACCGTCCAGGCGATGGCCGCGCCGCCGGGCTGCGGCGCTTCGCCCGCGCCCAGGAAGCTGTTGAGCGCCGCGGCGTAGGCCGTGCCGCTGCCCAGTTCCAGCCCGCGCAGGGTGGCGCCGCGCAGGTTGTAGTCGCTGACCAGTTGCAGCCGATCAAGCAGCGCCGCCTCGGTGATGAGCCAGACGGTCTGCGGCTGCCCGGCCTGCTCGAAGGTGTAACGGTAGGCCAGCGCCTCGCCGTCCCACTCCAGCGGCGTGGCCGAGCCGCTCAGGGCGACTTCGACTTCCGCGCCGGGTTCGATTGCGGTTGCATCGCCGGCGATCTCCAGCGTGCCCAGGCTGGCCAGGGCTTGCGCCGCGGGCAGTTCGGTGAAGGCCTCGCCGACCTTGTTGACCGCGCCGGCCGTCAGCAGCAGGTTGAGCTTGCGCCGGTCGATCTGGCCGGTGGCCCAACTGACGAGTTGCTCGGCCGCGCCGCCGTCGCCATACACGGTCGGGTCGAGGGGCATTCGCAAATACACCACGTCGGCCAGCCGGCCCAGCGCGGCCCAGTTCTGGCCGCCGGTGTCCCAGCTATTGTCGACGGGCGTCGGCGTGTCCAGTGTCAGGGCTAGTTGCTGCCCCTCGGCGTGCAACGCGTCGGCCAGACGGGTCGCGAAGTCGGTGTAGGCCGCCGACTGGGCCGCGGGCACTCCCTGGTAGTCCAGGTGGACGCCGGCATACCCCTCGGCCACAGCCTGCCCGACGACGCTGTTGATCTGCGCGTCCTGGACGGCGGTATTGTCCAGCAGGGCGGTCAGCGCCGCCTGATCCACGACCGCGCCGTGGTTGGTCAGGCGCAGGAAAAGGCTACTCGCCTCGCTGCCCTCCGGTAGTGCGGCCACGTCGCCGGCCAGCGCGCCGTTTTCGCCCAGCACCAGGGCGCCGACCGAGGCCTCGGTCAGCAGCGGGGTCACGTCGGCCGGCAGTTGGCCCTCGGGAGCCACTTCGACGGCCACGACCGGCTGCTCGGGCGGGGCGGACTGGACGAAGACCAGCGCCCGCGGCAGGGGGCCGTCGGCGGCCACGGCCTGCGCTCCGGCGGCGTCGATCTGGCCGGGCACGTGGCTCCAGGCCGCGCTGTCCCAGCCGAAGAGATCGACGGTACGGGCATCGGCCTCGGCCGGCAGCGGCAGGGCGATCTGGCCCGTGGGCGCGTCGCCGCTGTAGTCGAGGACGTAGGCGTCGCCTACGGTCTGGGCCGGCAGCGCGGCGACAGCCTCGGCCAACGTCTCGTCGGTCGCGGCCAGTTCGGCCACGGCGACGCGGCTGACGCCGACGTTGGCGGCATTGAGGGACACGCCCTCCGGCAGAGCGCCGCCGGCTTGTTCGGCCGGCGCAGTGGCGTCGGCGGTGACGTCGGTTGTCGCGCCGTCCCCGCCGCCCAGCCCCAGGCGCGTGCCCAGGGAGATCGGCGGCAGAAATAGCCCGACAAGAATCAGAGCAATGACCACCAGGAAGCCGATGAGCATCGGCCACGATAGGCGCTTGCCCGGATTGGTTTCGTTGTTCTCCATGAAGTTAAGCCCCTTCCCGGATGATGTTGAATTTGTGATTCACTGAGGGGGTAACAGACAAAAGCGGCGCATAGGCAGCCGCTTATTCCCTCTTCCGGTTTTAAACTGTCGAACATTCTAGCACAAGCGCCTTGATCGGCAACCGCCCTAGGCGCGGCGACGGCTTACCGTGGGGGTGGCGTTGAGGAAACATTAACCAAGAGAGAGGGGTTAGGGGTTAGGGATTAGGGGATTAGGGGTTAGGGATTAGGGATTAGGGATTAGGGGCCGCGTCGGGTGCGTCACACTTTCTGGAAGCGCGTTGGGTGCGTCCCACTTTCCGGAGTGGGTCGCACCTTCTGGTGGGACTTGAAGAAGGTGCGATGCACTTCAGAAAGTGCAACGCACCGGGATGCGTGCTATACTTTGCCGTGAACCCGGTGCGCCGGGAAGATAGAACTGAGGGGGAGAGACGTGACTTTTATCCGTCGATCCAGCCCGACGGGGTTAGCCAATAGCACCAAGGAGACCACCTAAAATGAGTGTAGCCGATCTGTTCAATACCATGCCGTCGCGCTTCCAGGCCGACAAGGCAGCCGACACCGCGATGGGGATTCTGTTCGATTTGAGCGGCGCCGATGGCGGGCAGTGGTACGTCAACATCGCCGGCGGGCAGTTGGCCGTCAGCGAAGGCGCGCCGGCCGCCGCCCCCAGCGCCACGGTCAAGATGACGTCCGAGGACTTCCAGGCCCTGTCCAGCGGCAGCCTGAACCCGATGATGGCCTTCATGACCGGCAAGGTCAAGGTCGAGGGCGATCTGAATTCGGTGATGAAGTTTCAGCAGTTGGTCGGGTTTTAGTGACTAGTAGGGGCGGGTCTTAGACCCGCCCCTACGTGTTACAGGTCAGGTGTAGGGGCGGGTCTTAGACCCGCCCCTACGTGTTACAGGTCAGGTGTAGGGGCGGGTCTGAGACCGCCATGTTCTAGGCCGCGATCTTTTCGGCGTTGGCGCTGAGGGCGATTTCGGCGTATTCGCGCCGCTCGCACTGATCCAGGTCTAGCCCGAACTGGCCCAGCAGTTCGGCGATGAGGCCGGCCTTGCGCTCGGCGTCGGTGCGCGACCAGGTGCGGGCCTTGATCTCCAGGAAGTAGCCCGGCAGCGCCGGCTCCAGCACGCGGTCGAGATTGATGGCGAAGTCGGTCGCCTTGTAGAGGATGTGCCAGCGATAGCGGTCCTTGTGGACGCGCAACTCGCGGGCCGGGGCGAAGTACTCCTGATAGAAGCGCAGGCTGCGGTCGGCCGTGGCCAGGAAGCGCGACCGGGAGAGCATGACCGCGTTGGGGAACTCCTCGCGCTCCCCCTCGCCGATGAGCGTCAGCCGGGCGCGCACCTGGGTCACTTCGCCGGCCTCGTTGATGAACTCATCCTCGCGATAGCGCAGCCGGGCCGCGTCGGGGTCGCCGCTGTCGAATAGGAAGTAGTGGTCGTACTGCCGGTAGTGGCCAACGCGCATGACCTGGATGGCGTCGCTCTCCAGCGTGTGGTGGACGATGGCGTCGTCGTCCAACGGCGCTTTCACCTGCACCTCGAAGCTCTCCAACCGCTGGACGCCGGACAGCAGCACCAGCTTGTTATAGGGGCTGGCCTCGCGCTCCATGACAAAGGCGTCGATCTTCCGGGCCGCTTCGATCGCCTCGACCCGCGCCGCGTCCTCGTCCACGGTCAGCAGCACGCGGTCGCGCATCAGCCAGCGGCCGTTGCACAACACGTGGGCCACGTCGCTGCTCTTGCTGCTGTAGACGATGCGCGAGTAGACGGCGTCGGGGTGGTTGTGGAAGTGGGGCTGGTTGTGGATGCCGGTCATGTCGCGCACGGCGATGTCGGCCCGCTTGCCCGGCTCCAGGCTGCCCGTCAGATGGCCCATGTGGATGGCCCGCGCGCCGCTGATGGTGGCGATCTCCAATGTCTGGCGGGCGGGCAGGACGGTCGGGTTCTGCGCCGCCACCTTGCCGATGAATGACGCCAGTCGCATCTCCTCGACCATGTCCAGGTCGTTGTTGCTGGCCGGGCCGTCGGTGCCCACGCCGACCTTCAGCCCCAGCTTGAGCATCTGGGCCACCGGGGCGATGCCGCTGGCCAGCTTCAGGTTGCTCGATGGGCAGTGGGCCACGCCCGCGCCGATGCGCCGCAGGCTGTGCATATCCTGTTCGTCAATGTGGACGCAGTGGGCAGCCAGGAGCTTGGTGTCCAGGATGCCGTGCTGCTCCAGCCAGGCGACGACCGACATGTGGTTCTGGTTGACGCTGTTGTCGGCCTCCAGCTTCGTCTCGCTGACGTGGGTGTGCAGCGGCACGTCGAAGGCGCGGGCCAGATCGGCGCAGGCCAGCAGCAGCTCCGGCGTGGCCGTATACCAGGCGTGGGGGGCCACGGCCGGCTGGATGAGCGGGTGGCCGTTCCAGCGCTTGATGAAGCGGCGGCAGAGCACCAGGGCGTCCTCGAACGTCTCGGCGTCGGGCGCGGGGAAGACGAGAATCGTCTGGCCCAGCAGGGCGCGCATGCCGATCTCGGCCACCTGCTCGGCGATGGCCTCTTCATAATAGAACATGTCGGCGAACGAGGTGACGCCGGAGCGGATCATCTCGGCGCAGGCGACGCGCGCGCCCAGCTTGACGAACTCCGGCGTGACGAACTCGCGCTCGACGGGCATCAGGTAGCCCAGCCAGACGTCGAGGCGCAGGTCGTCGTTCAGGCCGCGCATGAGGGTCATGGGGATGTGGGTGTGGGCGTTGACCAGGCCGGGCATGATGACCGTGTCGGTGCAGTCGATCTCTTCCTCGGCCCGGTAGGCGCGGGCGATCTCGGCCGTTGGCCCGACGGCGACGATGGAGTCGCCGCGGATGGCCACCGCGCCGTCTTCGAACACGTCGTACTTCTCATTCATCGTGACGACGGTTCCGCCGCGCAGCAGGATGTCTACGGGTTCAGTCATGTGGGTCTCCTGAGTTGGTGGTCAGTTCCAGTATTCAGCAGGTCAGTAGGTCAGCAGGTCAGTCGTTGATCGTTGGTCGACGGATTGTGATTTGTGGCCCGTCGTCAGTCGGCGGTCATCCTTCATCCCTCATCCTTCATCCTTCATTCAAACTCATTATAGCGATTCCTGTTATAATCGGTAGGCAGACAGGGGCAAAAAGGCGCGCAGTGCAGCTCTTAAAATCTGTGGAATCTGCGTAATCTGTGGTTCCTCTCTCTTCGGAGGTCTGAGCATTGACGATACGAATGGTGGATGTGCTCGCCCGCAAGCGCGACGGGGGCGAGTTAACGGGCGAGGAGATCGCCTTTTTCGTGCGCGAGTATGCCGCCGGGGCCATCCCCGACTATCAGGCCGCGGCGCTGCTGATGGCCATCTATCTGCGCGGCATGAACCGGCGCGAGACGGTCGATCTGACCCTGGCGATGGCCCACTCCGGCGAACTGCTCGACCTGCATGATATTGCCCCGCGCATCGTCGATAAGCACTCCTCCGGCGGCGTGGGCGACAAGACCAGCCTGGCCGTGCTGCCGCTGGTGGCGGCCTGTGGCGTGCCGGTGGGCAAGATGAGCGGCCGCGGCCTGGGCAGCAGCGGCGGCACGCTGGACAAGATGGAGTCGTTCGCCGGCTGGTCGCCGGAACTGTCGCTGGCGCAGTTCAAGCGCCAGTTGCGCGACATCGGCCTGGTGCTGGCCGGGCAGACGGCCGACCTGGCCCCGGCCGACGGCAAGCTCTACGCCCTGCGCGACGTGACGGCCACCGTCAGCAACCGCTCGCTCATCGCCGCGTCGATCATGTCCAAGAAGCTGGCCGCCGGGGCCGACGCCATCGTGCTGGACGTGAAGGCCGGCAGCGGCGCGTTCATGCCCACCGTCGCGGCGGCCGAAGACCTGGCCCGGCTGATGGTCGAGATCGGCGCCGACGCCGGGCGAGAGGTCGTGGCCCTCATCTCCGACATGAACCAGCCCCTCGGCCACGCCGTGGGCAACGCTCTGGAAGTGAAAGAGGCCATCGCCGCGCTACAGGGCGGCGGGCCGGACGAGTTCTGGCAGCACTGCCTGACTGTGGCGGCGACGATGGTGCGGCTGGCCGGGGCGGCGGCCACGGACGACGAGGCGCGCGCCCTCATCACGGCGGCGCGGGCCGACGGCCGCGGCCTGGCCAAACTCCGCCAACTGGTCGTGGCCCAGGGCGGCGACGGCCGGCAGGTGGACGACCCCAGCCGGCTGCCGCAGGCGCGCTACGTCGAACCGATTGAGGCCACCGGCAGCGGCACCGTGGCGGCGATGGACACGGGCGAATTGGGCTGGGTGTGCGTGCGCTGCGGCGGCGGCCGGCTGGTCAAATCCGACCGCATCGATCCCGGCGTCGGCTTCCTGCTGACGGCCAAGATCGGCGACACCATCGAGAAGGGGCAGGTCATCGGCGAGATTCATGCCAACGACGACATGACCCTGCAACAGGCGCAACGCGACATCCCGGCGGCGCTGACGCTGTCGCCCGACCCTGTCGCCCCGCCGCCGTTGTTTTATGCGACGATCAATGGGGAGTGAATGACCGCCGACCGACGACCACTGACCGCCGCTTGGGGACGACAGACGACAGATGAAAGCCGGAGAACACTTTCCGGCTGAGGTCTGTCTTTCGTCGTCTGTCCTCTGTTGTCTCGGTTCTGGCAGCCGTCGGCGGTCGTTGGTCGGCGGTCGTTTTAAGGAGAAGGAGTGACATGGAACTACTCGGCATCGACATCGGCGGTTCGGGCATCAAGGGGGCCATTGTCAACGCGGCCACCGGCGAACTGGTTACGGAGCGGCTACGCGCGCCGTCGCCGGCCACCTTCCAGCCCGACGACGTGGTGGCCACCGTGGCCGACCTGGTGAAGCAGTTCGGCTACAACGGCCCCATCGGCGTCGGCTTCCCGGCGGTGGTCATGCGCGGCCAGGTGATGACGCCGCCGACGGCGCTGGCCTTCCCCGGCTGGGAGGGGGTCAATCTGGCCGAGCGCATCAGCGCCGCCACCGGCCACGCCACGACCGTCGGCAACGACGCCGACGTGGCCTGCCTGGCCGAGATGCACTTCGGCGCGGGCAAGGACGAGCGCGGCGTGGTGATGGTCTTCACCATCGGCACGGGCATCGGCAGCGCGCTGTTCATCGACCGCCATCTGGTGCCCAACTTCGAACTGGGGCGGGTCTTCCTGCGCGACAGCAAGAAGACGGCCGAGCAGTGGGCGTCCGACCGCGTGCGCGAGCAGGACGGGCTGGGCTGGAAGGAGTGGGGTGGGCGGCTCAACCAGTACTTCCAGCACATCGAGTTGCTCTTCTGGCCGGACGTGATCATCGTCGGCGGCGGGGTCAGCAAGAAACACGAGAAGTTCTTGCCGCTGATTCAGGTGAAGGCCAAGCTGCTGCCGGCGGCCTTCCGCAACGAGGCGGGCATCGTCGGCGCGGCGATGGCCGCGCTGGACATGCACAGCCCGCAGCCGTGGGAGTTGCCGGGGTAGGGGGGCACGCCGACACATGACGATCACCAAGCCCGGCCCCCGCACGGTGTACCTGCCCGGCCCGGCCGTGCTGCCGCTGGCCGAGACGCTGGTGGCGCTGGCCAACAGCGAGGGCGGGTTGATCGTGCTGGGCGTCGACCGCGACGGCCGGCCGGCGGGCGAGGTGTGGGAGGAAGAGGCCGAGTTGGGGCTGCGCGAGGCGGCGGCGCTGTGCCGGCCGCCCGTGCCGACCCAGTTCCAGGTGGTGGAGCTGCCCGGCGGGCGCTTTATCGGCATTAGCGTGCCGCGCAGCCTGGAGTTGCACAGCCTGGCCGACGGCCGCGTGCTGGTGCGCCAGCGCGACGAGAACCGGCCGCTGAGCGGCGAGGAGATTCGCGCCTTGACCATTGCCCGACCGACAGTTGACTTTGAAACGGAGACGGTTCCCGGCGCGCGCCCCGAAGACCTGGACACCGAGACGCTGGGCGAATACCTGAGCCGGCGCGAGACGCGCACCGGCAGCCGCGCCCCGTCGGTCAGCCAACTGATGGTCGAGATCGGCGCGACCGACCGCGACGGCAACCCGACGCTCATCGGCGTGCTGCTGTTCGGCCGCAACCCGCAGGCCTTTTTGCCCCAGAGCGGCGTCAGCTTCGTCAAGTTCCTGGGCACCGAGCCGCGCGGCGAGGACGGCGGCGTGGGCTACGGCCGCCGCGCCGAACTGACCGGCCCGCTGGCGGCGATCATCGAGCGCGCCTGGTCCATCGTCTTCGACGAGATGCGCATCGGGGCCAAGGTCAACGACCTGGAGCGCGAGGAGTTGCTGGAGTACCCCCGCCGCGCCGTGCGCGAGGCGCTCATCAACGCCGTGGCCCACCGCGATTACCGCATCGCCGGGCGGCGCATCGAGATTCGCATGTACGCCGACCGGCTGGAGATCATCAGCCCCGGCGGCCTGCCCGGCTACATGACCCTCGACAATCTGGTGGAAGAGCACTTCTCGCGCAACCCGCGGCTGGTCAATGGCCTGTTCCAGTGGGGCTTCATCGAGGAGCTGGGGCTGGGCATCGACCAGATGATCGAGGAGATGGTGCAGGCCGGCCACCCGCCGCCGGAGTTCAAGGCCACGCCCCACTCCTTCACCGTCGTCCTGTCCAACAAGCGCGAGCGGGCCGTGGCCCCCAAGTGGACGCGCAGCATGAACGAGCGCCAGACGCGGGCGGTCAACTTCGTGCGCGAATCGGGCAGCATCACCAACCGCGAGTACCGCCAGCTTTGCCCCGACGTGTCGCCGGAGACGTTGCGCCTCGACCTGGCCGACCTGGTGGATCGCGGCGTGCTGCTGAAGATCGGCTCCAAGAAGGGGACGTACTATATCCTCAAGTGACATGTGGCACAGGTGTCTTCACCTGTGCTCCTGAACACAGGTGAAGACACCTGTGCCACAAAATATCCCAAGCTTTTTCCCAAATTGGGCCTTGGGATAAGTTGGGAAACGGACATTTATCCCCATGAGTTTCACAACCCCGGCCGCGCTGTTGCTGTTGGCGCTCCTGCCGCTGGTGGCCTGGCTGGTTTGGCCGGTAGACCGGCGGCCGGTAGAGCGGCGGCCGGCGAACCGGCGGCCGGTTGACCAACGACCGGCCAGCCGGCGGCCGGGCGCGGCGCGACCACGCCCCCGCTCCGGCTGGCCGGGGCTGGTCCTGCGGCTGCTCATTCTGGCCCTGCTCATCCTCAGCCTGGCCGGGGCGCAACTGGTGCGGGCGGTGGACGATCTGGCCGTCGTCTTCCTGGTCGATGCCTCCGACTCGATGAGCCGCGAGAGCGCCGCGGCGGCCGAGGCGTTCGTGCGCGAGGCCGTCGGCGCGATGGGGCCGGACGACCGCGCCGGGGTCGTCCTCTTCGGGGCCAACGCCCTGGTCGAGCAGCCGTTGCGCCGCTTCGAGTCGGCCGACGACCTGCCCCCCTTCGCCTCCCAGCCCGGCCGGCTGCACACCGACCTGGCCGAGGCGCTGCGGCTGAGTCTGGCCCTGCTGCCCGGCGACGCCGCCCGGCGCGTCGTGGTGCTCAGCGACGGCGCAGCGACGACGGGCGACACGGCCGAGGCCGCCCGCCTGGCCGCCGCCGCCGGGGTTTCGGTCGATACCGTCTACCTGCCGCGCCCGGCCGCCCCCAATGAGGTCATCGTGCGCGACGTGGCCGCCCCGGCCCGCGTCGGCCAGGGGGAGACGTTCCGGCTGGAGATCGCCGCCGAGAGCACGACGGCCACCCCGGCCACCTTGCGCGTGCTGGGCGACGGCGCGGTGGTCTACGAAGAGGAAGTCCAACTCCAGCCGGGGGCCAACAACTTCGTCGTCCGGCTGACGGCCGCCGCGCCGGCTTCGCCCGCTACCGCGTCCAACTGTCGCCGCCGGCCGCGGCCGACACCTTCCCGCAGAACAACGAACTGGCCGCCTTCACCGAGATCACCGGCCAGCCGCGCGTCCTCATCGTTGCCGCCGACCCATACGGCCGCCGACCCATCTGTAGGGGCGGGTCTAAGACCCGCCCCTACGGCCAACGACGAACCGGCGTTCGACGAGGCCGCGCAACTGGCCGCTGCCCTGGCCGCGTCGGGGCTGACCGTCGAGCGCGTCGCCCCGGCCGCCCTGCCGCCGACGCCGGGCGATCTGGCCGACTACGCCGGGGTCATGCTGGTCAACGTCAACGCCCGCGACCTGTCGCCGCGCCAGATGGCGGCGCTGCAATCCTACGTGCGCGACCTGGGCGGCGGGCTGACGGCCGTCGGCGGGCCGGACAGCTTCGGCATGGGCGGCTACTTCGACACGCCGCTGGAAGAGGCCCTGCCGGTCAACATGCAGATCGAGGACGAGGAGCGCTTCCCGTCGGTCAGTCTGGTGCTGGTCATCGACCGGTCGGGCAGCATGAGCGCCGAGGAGGGCGGGGTCACCAAGATTCAACTGGCGGCCGAGGGCGCGGTGCGGGCGCTGCAACTGCTGAACCAGAACGACGAGATGACCCTCATCACCGTCGACGAGGCCCCCGACGCGATCATCGGCCCGGTGACGGCCGCCAACCGCGACGAGGCCATCGAGCAGATGCGGCGGCTGGGCGCGGGCGGCGGCGGCATCTTCGTCTACAACGGGCTACAGGCGGCGGCCGAGGCGCTGGACAGCAGCACCAACGAGGTGCGCCACATCATCGTCCTGGCCGACGGCGCCGACGCCGAGCAGAAGGAGGGCGTGCCCGAACTCATCGGGGAGTTAACGGCCCAGGGCGTCACCGTCTCGATGGTCAGCATCGGGCGCGGGCCGGACACGCCCTGGCTGCAACAGATGGCCGAGTTGGGCAACGGCCGCTTCCACGTCACCGACCAGGCGGCCAACCTGCCGCAGATCTTCACCCAGGAGACGGCGGCCATCCAGCGCACCTATCTGGTGGAGGAGCGCTTCTTCCCCACGCAGGTCAGCAGCAGCCCCATCCTGGCCGGCATCCGCGAGACGCCGGCGCTCTACGGCTACGTGGCCACCAGCCCCAAGGCCACGGCCCTGGTGGCGCTGGAGACGCCGCAGAGCGACCCGCTGCTGGCCCAGTGGCAGTACGGCCTGGGGCGCTCGCTGGCCTGGACGAGCGACGCCACCGGCCGCTGGGCGCAGGAGTGGGTGCGCTGGGGCGGCTTCGCCACCTTCTGGAACCAGGCGGCGCGCTGGACGTTCGGCGGGCAACAGGCGGGCGGGCTGGCGGCGGCGGTGCGGCTCGACGGCGAGCGGGCGCGGCTGACGGTCGATGCCCAGGACGAGAGCGGCGCGTTCCGCAACGACCTGGCCCTGACGGCCAACGTCGTCGGCGCGACGGGCGAGACGGAGACGCTGACGCTGCGGCCGGTCGCGCCGGGGCGCTACGAGGCCACGTTCACGCCGCAGACGGAGGGGGCGTACTTCATTGGGGTGGGGACGACGGCCGACGGCCGACCGCCGACCGCCGATGGAGGGGGGCCGGTTCTAGCAGCGGTCAGCCGTCGGCCGTCGGCGGTCCTCAAACCACCGCCGGCTGGGTGCTGGGCTACTCGCCGGAGTACGCCGACCTGACCGGCAACCCGGCGCTGCTGGCCTCGCTGGCGGCGCAGACGGGCGGGCGGGCGCTGGACACGGCCGAGGGCAGCGGCCCCGGCCCGGCGGCCGTCTTCGCCCACGACCTGGCGGCCGCGCCCGCCGCCCAACCCATCTGGCCCTGGCTGACGCTGGCCGCGGCGCGGAGTCCGCAGCCTCAGATGCGGGGCGAGTGACGAGCGACGAGCGACGAGCGACGAGTGCGGAGTCTACGTCCTCCGATGTGGGCGCTGCGGGGCGAGTGACGAGTGACGAGCGGCGAGCGACGAGTGCGGAGTCCGCGGGGCGGACGACGGACGACCAGCCACCAACAACTACCGACCAAGGACCAACCCCTACCGATCAACCGTCACCCGATGATACGTTGGCGGCGCGGCTGCGGAAGCGGCGAAACCTATAGAAACTTAGTTGTTTGGGGAAACTCGGTTTCCATCATGGTATAATCCTCTCATATCGGTGCGCTATTGGGTAATCGGCAGGTTCGTCTGGCTATTCAGGGGTTGCGCTATCAAATCGATCTGCACCAGGATAAGATCGATTTCGAGCGGATGAAGTCAAAGCCCAACGTAGAATTGATTTACCATTGGGAACAAGAAGTTGCGGCCTTTACCAAACGCCTGGAAAGGTTGGAATCACGCTTAGCCATAAGACGACGGCGAGGAAGGACAGGATGAAGACGGCAACCGAAACCATTTGGCCGCTGGTCATGGCCGCTCTGGATTTTGAGGACGACGCCGACTTGATGGCGATGCATTTTGGCGAGTTCGAGGCAGAAGCTGAGAACGTTCTGCAACTACTAACCGTCATGCGCGCCGCCGCGCGTCAGCAGGATGCGGCGAGCGCGCAGGACACGGCCGCCGAACTCGTCATCGCCCTGGAACACCTGGCCCACCACCTCAACGGGCTCCTGCCGCCGTTGCGCGCGAAGCTGGATTTGGAGCCATAATAAACCGGCCAAAGAACGCAACGGAGTTTGCTTTCTTGCGCCCGGCGTTCCCTTCTAAGGCCGCGCCTCTTCCGGCACCGTGTAATGGCCCGGCAGATCAAGGCAGGTTGTCGATAGGGTTCGCCGGAAAGTATTGTTGCCATTAAGCGGGGCATCGGTCGTCCATGCGCGGTGTCACCGGCCCCGCCTTGGCATGAGAATCGGCTTGGTCGCGGCCGGGGTTGACGCGGTGCCGCGCCCGCGGGCGCGAAAAGGTTCTTCGCCCGTGACCGCGTCCCACACCCGCGCCGTGCCGTCGGGGCTGGTTCGCCCAGCGCTGGCGCTCAGCCGCTCGCGGCCGAAGAAGAGGCCGGCGTCGGCGGCGTCGAAGTAGGCCAGCCCCTTGTAGGGCGGTTCGGCCGACTCGTCCAGATCGTCGAGCGCCCAGCCATCGTTGGTGCGTAGCGCCTCCAGCCGCGCCAGCAGGTGGGGGAGTTGCGTGCGGCGGTTGAGCAGCTCCAGCAGTTCGGTGGTCTTGGCGCTCTTGTTGCTGCCGGGGAGTTGCTCCCAATCCGCGCCCAGGTCGAAGGTCAGGTCGCGCAGTTCGTCCAGCGAAAAGCATTCGACCATCTGGCCGCGAATGGTGCGCAAACGCGGTGGGGCGGGGGAGGAAGAAAGAAGATAATCTTTTACTCCGCGTCCCTCTCCCGGCTTCAGTAAACCAGTTCCCCCCGCGCAAACGCCGCCGCCTGGGCCGTGGCCGGGGCGGTGAAGAACGTCTCGGCGTCGGCCACTTCCACCAGCCGCCCGGCCAGCAGGAAGGCCACCCGGTCGGCCACGCGCCGCGCCTGGAAGATGTCGTGCGTCACCCAGACGACGGTCATGCCCAGCGCCCGCTGCTCCTCGGCCACCAGCCGCTCGATGAGGCCGACGTTGTAGGGGTCGAGGTTGGCCGTCGGCTCGTCGAGCAGCAGCACGTCGGGCCGCACGACCAGGGCGCGGGCCATCGCCACCCGTTGCGCCTCCCCGGCCGACAGGCGCAGCGCCGACTGCCGCGCCAGATGGGTCAACCCCAGCCGCTCCAGCCAGGCGGCCAGCTCCTCCGGCGGCAGCTTCTCGCCGCGCAGGCCGAGGCCGTAGCCGATGTTGGCGGCCACGCTGCGCCGCAACAGGGCCGGCCGCTGGAAGACGGCCGTGACGCGCCGCCGTTCGCTCAGCGGCAGGTCGTCGCCCACGGCGCGGCCGTCGAAGGTCAGCGCGCCGGCCGTCGGCGGCTCCAGGAAGTTGAGCAGCCGCAGCAGCGTGCTCTTGCCCGACCCGCTCGGCCCGACCAGGGCCAGCACCTCGCCGCGGCCGATGGCCAGCGCGTCGATGTCGAGGACGACGCGGCCGTCGTAGGCTTTCTGGGCGTGCTGGAGTTGGTAGATGGGGGGCATTTTCAGTAGGTCAGTGGGTCAGTAGGTCAGTGAGTCAGGAAAGAAGCTCACGCAAAGGCGCTAAGGGGCAAAGGCGCAAAGAAGAAAAAGCTTCTTAAGCTTTGCGCCTTTGCCCCTTAGCGCCTTTGCGTGAGCTCTTCTTCACCCGTCACTCAATTTGTGGAATAGCCAGTTGGTCAGAAAGGCCAGCAGCAGCAGGATGATACCCAATGCCAGGGCCAGGGCGAAGTTGCCGCGGCGGGTCTCCAGGACGATGGCCGTGGTCAGCACGCGCGTCTGCCCCTCGATGTTGCCGCCGACGAGCATGACCGCGCCGACCTCGGAGACGATGCCGCCAAAGGCGGCGATGATGGCCGCCAGCACGCCCAGCCGCGCCTCCAGCAGCAGCGCCGTGGCCAGTTGCAGCCGCGTCGCGCCGAGGGAGCGCACCTGAAGCTTGATGCCGGGGTCGAGGCCGCGTAGGGCGGTGAGGGTCAGGCCGATGACCAGGGGCAGGGCGATGATCGTCTGGGAAACGACCATCGCCCGTGCCGTGAACAGCCAGTCAAGGCCGCCCAACGGTCCCTGGTTGGAAAGGATGAGATACACAAACAGACCGGCGACCACCGGCGGCAAGGCCATGCCGGTGTAGATGATCGGCATGAGACAGCCGGCGGCCGGGATGCGCTCGCGCAGGCCCAGCGCCGCGCCGATGGGCAGCCCCAGCAGCACGGCCAGCAGCAGGGCCGAGCCGGTGACGCGCAGGGTCATGCCGATGATCTCGACCAGGGCCGGGTCGAGGTCGATCAGCAGCCGCAACGCCTCGCGCAGCGCGTCGAGCAGCGTCTCCATGTTGTTAAGAGTATTGATCCGCAGATTGGGCAGATTGGGCAGATTTAAGAAATTGGTTTCAATCTGCCAAATCTGCCCAATCTGCGGATCATGATCTTACTCTGTCGCCGCGTTAGGGTAGAAGAGCGGCTGGCCGAAGGTGTCTACGCCGTAGGCGCCGATCATCTCCTGCACCGGGGCCGAGATAATCCACTGCACAAACGCCTCGGCCAACTCGGCGTTGATGTTCTCCGACTTGTCCGGGTTGACCGGGATGACGCCGTAGGGGTTGAGCAGGGCCGGGTCGGCGTTGTCGGCGATGCTCGCGCCGCCGACCAGCGACCGTCAGGTCAGGCAGGTTGGCGCTCTGGGCCAGGAATGTGCCGCGGTCGGTCAGCGTGTAGGCCCCGGACTCGTTGGCGAAGGTCAGCGTCTCGCCCATGCCCTGGCCGAGCGAGTTGTACCACTCGCCTTCGGGCGTGACGCCGGCCGCTTCCCACAGGCTCAACTCCTTGGTGTGCGTGCCGCTGTCGTCGCCGCGCGAGGCGAAGGGCGCTTCGGCGGCGGCGATGGCCGCCAGCGCCTCGGCCGCCGTGGCCATGCCGCTGACGCCGGCCGGGTCGTCGCTCGGCCCGACGATGATGAAGTCGTTGTACATCACGTCGGCCCGATAGAGGCCGTGCCCCTCTTCGACAAAGGCGTCTTCGCGGGCGCGGGCGTGGACGAGGATGACGTCGGCGTCGCCCGCCTCGCCGATCTCGATCGCCTGGCCGGTGCCGACGGCGACGACGTCAACGCGGGCGTTGTTCTGGGCCTCGAAGTCGGGCAGGATGGCGTCGAGCAGGCCGGAGTCGGCCGTGCTGGTGGTCGTGGCCAGGCGCAGGACGGCCTCGCCATCGGCCGGCTCTTCGACGGCCGGTTCGGCGGTCGGCTCGACGGCGGTTTCGGCCGTTGGTTCCACGGCCGTCTCGGCCGTCGGCTCGGCCGTGGTCTCGGTCGCGGCCCCGCCGCAGGCGACCAGCGCCGTCAGGGCCAGCAGGATCAACAGGATCAGGCTGAACTTACGCATGATTGAACCTCACTTCCTCTCCTCAAAGGGCGTTATGATCATTTTTCATAACGCCGCCAGTATAGCCCAGCGGGGCCAGGACGCAAGAAAAAAGAATCTCACGCAAAGACGCAAAGAACGCCAAGCCCAGAACTTTCTGGGCTTGGCGTTCTTTGCGTCTTTGCGTGAGATCTTCTTAGCGATCAGTCGGGCAGATGGAAGTTGGCGGCGAAGGCGTCGTTGACGAAGCGCTCCAGATCGTGGGCGAAGCGGTCGAACTGCTCCAGGTAGCGTTCGGCGTCGGCGGTCAGCCGCGCCCCGCCGCCATGCTGGCCGCCGGTTTGCGTCTCGACCAGCTTGCGGCCGAGGCGCGTCTCCATCTCGTGGATCTTCTGCCAGGCGACGCGGTAAGGGATGCCCAGCGATTCGGCCGCGGCGCTGATGGAGCCGGCGCGGGCCACGGCGCGCAGCAGTTCGGCCCGCCACAGGGACAGGACGACCTGGCCGTCAATCTCGATCCAGAGGTTGTAGCGCGGTTGCACAGTTACCCCGCTGTATAGCGGACGCCTTCGAGGCCGTCGAAGTGCGCGTCCTGCGTCCACAGGATCGCCCCTTCCGACCGGGCCGTGGCCAGGATGATGCTGCCGGCCATGGGCAGGCGCAGATCGGATGATAGCCTGGCCGCGCTCAGCGCCAGGGTAACGTCGAGAGTGACGACTTCGCCCTGCATGATGAGCGCCACCGCTTCCAGGGCGTCGTTCTCGCCGCGCTGTTGCAGGACGCGCTTGAAGACTTCATACAGGCTGATCGTCGGCACGATCAGCTCGCCCGTCGCTTCGACGGCGTCGGCGAAGAAGGGGGCGTTGGGGCCGTCCGCAAAGTACTCCAGCCAGCCCGACGAGTCGACGACGTTCACAGCCGGTCGTCCTCGCGTTCGATGGTCGTGTCAATGCCCCGCAGAAAGCCGCGGGCTGACTTTATGGGACGTAGGGGGACCAGTTCGATTCGATTCTGATATTGGATGACCTGTATTCGCTGCCCCGGTTGGAGGTTCAGCGCCTCACGAACCACTTTGGGGATTACCACCTGGTATTTGGGTGAAACAAGGACAACGCTCATTGAAGCCCCTTATCGATCGCCTTATCGTATGACCAGGCGCGATCGTACCCTCATTCGGGTAACTGGTCAACCGCGCCAGAACCATCTCTCCGGCGATGCGATTGGCGGGAGTAGGGATTGCGTACCTGAAACTATTGTAGTTTGCCGCTTCTACTTCTATAATAACGCTCATTCTTGGCGTCTCGCATCTCTCGGCGACCCTCCCCACGTCCTACGCTGGTCGCCCCAGAGAGTAGGCTGGTTGCCGCAGTAATGCAGCCGGCTATGGAGGAGGCTTTCTTTGGATACGCGCTCTGTTCCAGTCCGGGCGCGGGAGAAGAGGATCGGTGTCGCCGCGTTGATCGCGCTGAGGGAGCCTCGTGCTCGTGCCGCCGGTTGGGCCATCAAGTACTGCGCCGCCGCCCTACATCCCATTCGCCGCAACGCTGTTATTCTCCTGCTGTTGGCCCTGCTGGCCGTCTTGTCGCCCGTCGCTGCCCAGGGGCCGGTCGAGCGGGTGGTAATCACCGGGGTTGATCCGACCGGCTTCCCGGCCATCACCCTGCACTTCCGGCCGCTAGGCCCCGACGGCCGCCACGTGACCGGCCTCCAGCGCTCAGAAGTAACCATTCAGGACGGCGAGACGGCGGCCACGGCCGAGTCGCTCCTGGAGGAAGAAGCCCCGCTGGCGGTTCACTTCGTCATCGAAACGGGCATCAGCCTCGACCAGACGGGCTGGACGGCGGCGCTCGCGGCGGTGCGCGCCTTTGCCGGGGGCGAGCGCATGGCCGGCGGGCGGACGCCGGTGGCCGTGTCCTACGTGCGCGGCCGGGAGCTTGTGTCGCTCGTCGCGCCCACGACCGACGCCAACGCCATCGCCAACCTGGCCGACAGCCCCAACCCCAGCGAGAACACGTTGGCCGTCGCCCTGCCCGCTCTGACCGGGCTGCTGGAAGAGATGCAGCGCCAGTCGTTGGGCGAGGCGCAAGCCGTTGTCTTCATCACCCGGCAGTTGGAGTCCAACGTCGGCCGCGAAGCACTCATAGCCCGCTCGCGCGAGGTGGGTATACCCATCTATACGGCCCTGTTGCGCTCGGTCGTGCGCCCCAACGTGGCGGGATCGAGCAACGGCACGCCGACGCCGCCGCCGCTGGATGAACTGGTGGAGGATTTGGCCGGGGACACCGGCGGTGTCTTCACGCTGATGGCCGAAGAACCGGCCCGAATGACCGAGGCTCACAGCGATCTGGCCGGCCGCGGCCGGCAATATGCCGTCGTCTACCGCGTTACCGATGACGCCGGGGGCACGCGCAATGTGACGCTTAGCCTGCCCGGCGGGGCCACGGATGCAACCAGCTACGACGTGAACGTCGAGCCGCCGCGGGTTGTCATACGCACGCCTGAAAATGGGGCCATCATTGCCCGGCAGGTGCAGCAGTCCGGCGGCGACCCGGCCCAGGCCGAGCCGACGACGCAGGACGTGGTAGCCACCGTCCACTTCGGCCTCAGCCCGGAGCGGCGCGTGCGCCGGGCCACGCTGACGGTGGACGGCGCGGCAGCCGACAGCATCGAACTGCCGCCGCGCAGCGACAGCGAGGAGTTGACCATTAATCTGTCGTGGGACTTGCGCGGCGTGGCCGTGCTGGGCGACACGGGCCACACGCTGGTGGTCGAGATCGAGGATGAACTGGGCCTGACCGACAGCGCGGCGGCCGAGGTGACGGTGCGCATCACCGAGCAGGAAGTGATCGTCGTCGACGGCACGCCCGTCACGATCATCCCGCCCACGCCGGAGCCTACGGCCACACCTGTCTCCTGCCTCACCCCGTCGCCGCTCTGTGAGCGCGTCGAGCGCCCCATCCGCGCCAACCCCGTCGCCGCCATCAGCCTCGTGGTGGCCTTCCTGGCCCTGTTGCTGGCGGCGCTGATGTGGATCAACCGCGGCAAAGCGCCGGTGCAGCGCATGACCCAGTCGGTGCGGCGCGGCTTCGACCGCATCACCAACCGCTACCGCCGCTCCGAAGTGCGCGCCTATCTGGAGCTACTGGCCGGCGACGGCGACGTGGGCCACCGCTACGAGATCTATGGCGACACGCCCATCGGCCGCTCGCGCCAGAACGCCGAACTGCTCTTCCAGACCGAGACGGAGAACAGCCCCATCAGCCGGCTGCATTGCACCATCACCGACGAAGAGGATCACTTCATGATCCGCGACGAGGACAGCGCCAACGGCACTTACCTCAACGGCGAGCGGCTGACGCCCATCGTGCCCCAGCGGCTGAAGGACGGCGACATCCTCGAACTGGCGCGGGTGGAGCGCGGCGGCGTGCGGCTGCGCTTCGTCACCGCCACGCCCGAGGACACGCTGCCGCCGCCCAACATGAACTACACCTTTGTCGACGGCCAGGCCGGCGGGCAGCCGGACGGCCGGCCGGCGGTCGACCAGACGCGAGGCCGCTTTTGAAAGGGTTGCGCCTCTATCACGACCGCTTCCGGCTGGAAGAGGAGATTCGCAGCGGCGGCTTCGCCACCGTCTGGCGGGCCACGGAGAGCGGCCACGACGCGCCGCTGGCGCTGAAGATCGGCCGTATCACCGACGACCCCGGCTTCGACCGGACGATCATCAAGGAAGCGGAGATCATCCAGCGCTTGCAGCACCCCGGCATTGTGCGTCTCTTCCTGCTGCCGCGCCAGGACCGCACCCCGGTGGCCTATGCGCGGGCCATCGAGATGCCCGGCCAGCCGTTCTTCTTCGCCATGGAGTATCTGGCCGGCGGCACGCTGGCCGACTTCCTGAAGGAGACCAAGCGCGTCTCCGTGGCCGAGGCGGCGGCCCTCGGCCTGGGCATTGGCCGGGCGCTCGACCACATGCACCTGCTCGGCTACGCCCACAATGACCTGAAGCTGGAGAACATCGTCTTCCGCTATCCCGTCGCCGCCGGGCAGGCCTATTCGCCGACGCTGATTGACTTCGGCATCGCCACGCGCGTCAAGCTCCAGGCCACGGCCGGCTCCTTCTACATCATGTCGCCGGAGCAACTGGTGCAGGCCAAGATGCTGGCCGCGCCGGAAGTGGCCGAGGCGGTCGACCACACCAAGGTTGACGTGTGGGGCATGGGCATTCTACTCTACCGGATGCTGGGCGGTTGTTTGCCGTTCGATGGGCGCGACGAGCGCTCCGTCACCAGTCGCATCCTGAAATCGCGCCCCCAATCGCTGCTGGAACTCTCCAAGGACATTCCGCCCGAACTCGACAGCGTGATCATTGACGGCTGTCTGGCCAAGAACCCGGCCTACCGTCTGTCGCTGGTCGAGTTGGGGCAGTACTTGCGTCGCTATGGCGAGGGCGTAGTGGCCACGCGCGACGCCAACCCCGGCCGCCGGCGCCGGTTGTGGTAAGCCCGGCGCGGCCGACCGCTGCCGGAACAGGTGAAGTATGGCCAAGCAACAGGCAACAACGACGGAAACCATGCTCTACGGGGTAGCCACCCACATCGGCGGCCGCCCCAACCTGGAAGACCGCGCCCGGGCCGAGACGCTGCAAACGGCCGGCGGGCTGACGCTGACCGTGGCCATGGTCGCCGACGGCATCGGCGGCAACGTGCAGGGGGAGCGGGCGTCGGAACTGGCCATCGAGACTGTCTTCAACGACATCCGGCTGTCGACAATCGCCGGCGCGGCCCAGATTCCGCTGCTGCTGAGCCAGGTGTTGCAGCGCGCCAACGTGGCCGTTTTCGAGGAGGGCCGCATCGACCGCTCGCGGCGGGGCATGGGCACGACGGCCGTGCTGGCCGCCGTCCACAACAACCAGCTCTATCTGGCCAACATCGGCGACAGCCGCGCCTACCTCATCCGCGACGGGGCGGCGACCCCCATCACCCGCGACCACACCTGGGCCTTCGAGATGCACCGCCAACGGCTGCTGACCGAGGCCGAGATCGCCAAGCACCCCAAGCGGCACGAACTGGTGCGCTCCATCGGCTATGGCTCGACCGTCGACGTCGACCTGGGCATCTACACCAACGGTCTGGGGCAAGACGAGCGCGAGGCCAGCCAGAACCAGGGCTTGCTCTTGCAGCCCAACGACCGGCTGGTGCTGTGCTCCGACGGGCTGATCAAGGAGCAGCGCGACGGCGCGGGGCCGTTTGTGCCCAATGAGGAGATGGCGCGCATCGTCGGCCAGCACGCGCCCCAGGCGGCGGCCGACGCCCTGGTGGCCCGCGCCATCGGCCGCCACGCCGATGACAACGTGACCGCCGTGGTGGTGGAGATGCCGGGCAGCAAGCGGGCCGTGGGTTTCCCCCCGGCGCTGCTCTACGGGTTGCTGGGGCTGGCGGCGCTGCTGGTTGTCGGCGCGCTGGCCTTCTTCCTGCTGCGCGGCGGCGGGGGCGAGGCGACGCCGCCGGTGGCCGAGGCGACGCAACCGGAGGCGACGGCGGCCGTGGTGACCGCGGAGTCAACGCCGACAGCCGCGCCGGTGGCCGTGGCCGGGCAGGTGACGGTGATGGCCGCCAACGGCGGGCGCTGGCAGGCGGCCGACGGCAGCGATGGCGCACTGGCCGCCGGGGCGACCATCCCCCTGCCGGACGGCCAGCAGGTGAAGCTGATCAGCGACGGCGGCGCGACCCAGGTGGCCCTGCCCGACGGGTCGCAACTGTACCTGGAAACGGGCGCGGCGATGGGGCTGACGGCCGGCGCGGCGGGGACGGAGCTCGAACTCGACGCGGGCCGGGCGCTCATCAGCGGCGGCGGCGCGTCGATTACCGTCGGCAGCATCGTTGACGCGCGGGCGACGCTGTTGGGCGCGGGGCTGTTGGGACTATACCTGGAGTCGTCATCGCTGCTGTTCGAGGCGGCCTGCCTGGTGGGGGATTGCCAAGTGGCCGGGTCGGCCGACGGCGCGCCGCTGCAACTGTCGGCGGGGCAGAGGGCGGTCGTCGGCAGCGCCAACACGGCCGGCGCGCCGGAAGCGGCCGACTTCGCCCCCTACGCCGCGCTGGCCCCCGGCCTGGTGCCGCAACCGACGGCCACGGCCACCGCCACGGCGACCGAGACGCCGACGGCCACGGCCACGCTGCGGCGGCCGACGCTGACACCGCGGCCGACGGCTACGCCGCCGCCGACGACCGCGCCGGTGGTGATTGCGACGGAGACGCCGATGAGCGGGCGGACCGGGCGAGCCGGAGCCGACGGACGAGCCAGAGCCGCCGGCGACGGAGCCGCCCCCAACAGAGCCACCTACGCCGGAAGGCTAGCCAGAGACTGAGGGAGATGTACGATGTTGCGCCATACAAAGTGTCGCCGGGTAAACGTGAGCCGGCCCGTTACTTGGGCGGCTGTCTTGGTTGCGGCCGTTGTCATCTTATTGGCTGCCGCTGCCCATGTTACTGAGGCCGACAGTTCAGGTACAGAAACCGAACACCGTGTGTACGCGCCTCTGGCCACCAGTTTGGAAATGGGCGAAAGTTGGGAGCGAGTCGGCAAAGCGGTTGCCCTGGTAGAGAAGTTCTACAGCGTAGACCGCTGTGACGTGCATACGTTGGCCGGCAGCGATCTGGGCGTCTACAGTCTCAAAAGCCCGGCAACAGATTGGCAGCGCGAACAAATGTCAATTACCAGTGCGCCCACCGACGTGGCCTTTGTGCCCGGCCATTGCGCGCAGGCGTACGCTACGATATTGGGTCATGGCGTGTGGCGCGGCAACTACACCGGGCAAGACTGGACGTGGGTGCGCGTTGACAAAGACAATCAACTGTCGACCGCGCGCTCCGTCGCCATTGTGCCGAGTGGGAGTAATCTCCACATCTACGTTGCCGGCGACTTTGGCATTAAGTGGCTACCGCAGTTGCCAACTGCGCCGCAGACCTGGCAGGCGACCAACCGGGAAACCCTGACGACAAGCCTATCGACCGACGGCAGCGTACTGGCCTCGGTCTGGAACGATGGCGTGTACGTCCTGGTGGGCAACGGTTTTTGGTCGCCGCTTGGCGCTGGATCGCCGCCCGACAAGCTGATCTATGAGGCGGCCTTTGATGGCAGCCGGGGCATAGCCGGAACCCAATCGGGCGCAGCCCTTTGGGGTGGAAGCGCCTGGCAGCCTGTTCCGGCCATTCAGCAAACTACGTTCGCCGTGGCGCTTGACGAGTTGGGTCTGTTTGCCGGACAGCGCACCACTGGCGTCACCATCAGTACTGACGGCGGCACAACCTGGCTCCCATTTAATGAAAGCCTGGAGGGGGTCGGCGGTAGTGAGTTTCAGGTACGCGATCTGCACGTCCTTCCCGATCCTGACAATGAGAAAGGGCATATCTGTCTGTACGCGGCGACCACCACCGGCATCTGGCGCTGGGGAACGTGTCCGTAGCCCGGTTGTTCCAGTAAGGAACACAAGGGGCGCTAAAGGCCATGCCAACTACCGACCGCTACCAACTCCTCGACGTCCTGGGCCAGGGCGGGATGGCGGTTGTCTATCGCGCTTACGATACGCGCTTGCGGCGCGAGATCGCCTTCAAGGTGCTGGCCGCGCACCTGATCACCGAGAGCGCCTTCTACCAGCGCTTCGAGCGCGAGGCGCGCACCATCGCCACGCTGGAGCATCCCAGCATCGTCCCCGTCTACGACTTCGGCATCGACGAGAACAAACAGCCCTACCTGGTCATGCGCCTCTTGCGCGGCGGCACGCTACGCGACCGGCGGGCGCGGGGGGAGCTGGCCGGGGCCGACCTGTGGCCGCCCATGCACCAGGTGGCCGCGGCCCTCGACTACGCTCACAGCGCCAACGTCGTCCACCGCGACATCAAGCCGGTCAACATCCTCTTTGACGAGAAGGGCAACGCCTACGTCTCTGACTTCGGCATCGCCAAGGTGCGCGACACGACCACCGGCGACCTGACCGGCAACAATGTGCTGGGCACGCCGGCCTACATGAGTCCGGAGCAGTTCGAGGGGCGGCCGGTGGACGGCCGCTGCGACCAGTATAGCCTGGCCGTGGTACTGTTCGAGGCGCTGACCGGCCGCGTGCCGTTCGCCGGCAAGACGCCCGGCGTGCTGATGAACCAGCACCTCAACAACGCCCCGACGGCCGCCCACACCCTGAACCCCAAGCTGCCGCCGGCCGTCTCGGCCGTGCTGAACCGGGCGCTGGCCAAGAACACCGCCGCCCGCTACCCCACGGTCAGCGCCTTCGTGCAGGAGTTGGAGGCGGCCAGCTATCAGACCGCGCCGCCGGCCCACGCTCCACGGCCCGCGGCCGAGCGCCGAGCAGCAGCAACTGGAAGGCTATTACCGCGCCGGGGTCGAGGCCTACGGCCGCGACGATTGGGGCACGGCGGCGGCCTTGCTGGGGCGCGTCATGGCCATCGACGGGGCCTACCGCGACGCCGCCCAACTGCGGCAGACGGCCATGCAGCGCTTGCAGGAGAAGCGCGACACACCCGCCCCACCGCGCCCCTCGCCGCCCCCGACGCCCGTCCACAAAGACGCCGGCGGCACGCAGGAGACGCCGCGGCCCGAACCGGCCGCGCCGCGCAACGCCCGCCCGTGGATCGTTCTGGGCATCGGCCTGTTGCTGCTGGGCGCGCTGCTGGCCTACGTCTTCTGGCCGCCGCCGGAGCCGCCGGAAACGGTCGCCACGGCCGCGGCGACCGAAGCCGAAGCCACGGTCGCGCCGACGGCCGCCACGGTGGCTGCCGAAGCGCCGGCCGCCGGCGACGGCCCGGTTGTGGCCGTCATCGCTGCCGCCGACGACGCCACCGCGCGCTGTGGCGTCGAGACGATGCCGCTGGCGGCGGGCGAGAGCCTCTCGCCGGCCGACTGCCGCCCGCTGCAAGTGACGGGCGGTGAGGGGGTCAGCGAACTGGCGCTGCCGGATGGCTCCCGGCTACTGCTGGCCAACGGCGCGGTCGTGAACCTGTCGCCGGACGAGGCCGACACTATCGCCATCCAGCTCCGCGAGGGGCGTCTGCTGCTGGTCAGCGACGGCCGGGCGACCGTGGCCAACGTTGACGGGGCGTGGGCGTCGCTCGACCGGGCGGGCGTGCTGGGTATCTTCCTCGATCCCAGCAGCCGCTTGTTTGAAGCGGCCTGCCTGGCCGGCCAGTGCAGCCTGAGCGGCGAAGACGACGAGCAGCCGGTGGCGCTGCGGGCCGGGCAGGGGGGTGTGGTGGGCAACAGCGGACGCGCCGGCCCGCCGGAGTACGCCGACTACGGCGGCTACCTGGCTCTGGCCCCCGACCGCGTGCCCACACCGACGGCCACGCCGACGCGGACGCCGACGGCCACGCCGACGCGGACGCCGACACCGCGACCCTACCCCACAGCGATTCCGACCGCCACGGCCACGCCGCCGGAGAACAGCCCGACCGTCCCCCCGCCGCCTCCGCCGCCGAACGATCCCGGGCCTACCCGGACGACACCGTCGGACACACTTACGCCGGTGCCGCCTACCGAGACGCCTGTGCCGGATACTCCATATCCCGCCACGGCAACGGCGGAGTTTTGAGGCGCGTCGTGGTAACATGGGGCTGACGTAACGAAGGAAACGAGAAGATGACCAACACAATCGGCCGCTACGAACTACGCGGTGAACTGGGGCGCGGCGGCATGGCCGCCGTCTACCGCGCCTACGACGCCATGCTCAACCGCGAGGTGGCCCTGAAGGTCATGGCCGGCCATCTGGCCACCGACGCCTCCTTCCAGCGCCGCTTCGAGCGCGAGGCCCGGGTCATCGCCACGCTGGAGCACCCCAGCATCGTGCCCGTCTATGACTACGGCATCACCCCGCAGGGGCAGCCCTACCTGGTCATGCGCCTGTTGCGCGGCGGCACGCTCCACGACCGGCTGGCGGCGGGCAAGGTCACCCAGCAGCAGTTGTGGGCCATCCTACGGCAGGTGGCCGCGGCCCTCGACTACGCCCACGACCGCGACATCGTCCACCGCGACATCAAGCCGGTCAACATCCTCTTCGACGAGAAGGGCAACGCCTACGTCTCCGACTTCGGCATCGCCAAGGTGCGCGACGCGACGACCAACCTGACCGGCAACGCCATCGTCGGCACGGCGGCCTACATGAGTCCGGAGCAGTTCATGGGCGCGACCGTCGACGGCCGCTCCGACCAGTACAGCCTGGCTATCGTCGTCTTCGAGGCCCTCAGCGGGCGCGCGCCATTCGTGTCCGACACGCTCCACGGCCTGATGTTCCAGCACATCAACGAGCCGCCGCCGGACGTCCATAGCCTCAACCGCGCGCTGCCGCCGGCCGTGTCGGCCGTGCTACGCCGCGCGATGGCCAAGAACCCCGGCGACCGCTTCGCCAACGCCACCGATTTCATCCAGATGCTGGAAGCGGGGGCCGGGGGCAGTCTGAAAGTCGCCGAAGCCCCACATCTGCGCCAACTGCAACAGGATTACGACACCGGCCTGAAGGCGTACCAGCAGAGCGACTGGCCCACCGCGGTCGACTTCCTCGGCCGCGTCGTCGCCCTCGACACCGGCTATCGCAACGCCGCCCAGTTGCACGAGACGGCCCGCTTCCGGCTGCAAGAGCAGCGCCGCGCCGCGCCGGCCACCGAAGTGGTCGGCGGGACGACGAGCCGCCTGCCCACCCAGGTCGTACCCGGCGCGGGCGGCGTGGCCCAACCCGCGCCGCGCCAGAAGAGCCGCTTGCCGCTGCTGCTCGGCCTGCTGGCGCTGCTGGTCGTCGGCGGCGTGGCGGCCTTTTTCCTGCTGCGCCAATCACCGGAGCCGACGACGCCCGACGACGGCGCGACGGCCATCGCCGTCGTTGCCCCATCGGTCGCGGCGGCAGACACACCCGAACCGCCCACGCCCACACCCACGCCGTTGCCGACCGTACCGCCGCCGGTGGCCGGGGCGGCGCTGGTGGTCGAGGTTGGCTCGGCCAGTGTGTCCACCGATGGCGGCCGGGCGCAACCGCTGGCCAACGGCGCGGAGTTGCCGTTGCAGGCGGGCACGCAGGTGCAACTGGCCGTGGACGAGGGGCGGACGCAACTGGTCATGCCCAGCGGGGCGCGCCTCTACCTGGACGCGGGCAGCGAAGCGAGTCTGTCGGTCGATGACGCCGGCGCGCCGCTGATCACGGTCGAGCGCGGTCGTCTACTGGCCTGGAGCCACGCCGAGCCGGTGGCCATCGCCAGCGCCTTCGACGGCCGGGCCACGCTGCTGGGGGCGGGGCTGATGGGCGTCATGCTCAATCCCGGCGCGGTGCGCTTCGAGGTGTCCTGTCTGGAGGGCAGTTGCGACGTCAACGGCCCGAACGATCCCCAGGCGCTGCGCCTGCGCAACGGGCAGATGTCGGTCATCGGCGCCGACGACTTCGCCGACCGGCCGACGGCCGCCGTCCGGGAGCCGTTCGACGCCCTGCTGGCCGATGAGGCGGTGGCCGTGGCCGAGGTCCCACCGACGGAAGCGGCGACCGCCGCCCCGACCGAGGAGCCGACGGCCGCGCCCACCGCCGCCCCGACCGAGGCGCCGACCACCGCCCCGGCGGCCACGGCCACCCGCAGCGGCGGCAGCGCCACCAGCGGCTCCGGCAGCAATACCGCCACGCTCGGCCCCGCGGCCCTCGACTTCGAGGCCTTCGGCACCTGGCGGCGCGGCGACCAGGAGAACGGCACACTGACCCAGTCCACGGCGCAGGCCCAAAGCGGCAGCCGTTCGGCGGCGCTGGCCTACGACTTCCCCACCGCCAACAACGACTTCGTTGTCTTCACTCAGGAGCACGACATCGCCGGCGAGCCGAACCTGTTGCGCCTGTGGGTACATGGCGATGGCTCCGGCCACTTCCTGAACGCCTGGATCGTCGATGACGAGGGGCAGACGTGGCAGGTGCCCTTCGGCCGGGTGACCCACCGTGGCTGGCAGCAGATGGAAGGGCGGATTGCGACCGGCCAGAACTGGCCGTGGACCCACATCAGCGGCCCCAACAACGACCAGGTGGACTACCCCATCCGCTTCCGCTCCTTCGTCCTGGACGACTCGCCCGACACCTTCACCGGCACGGGGACGATCTACCTCGATGACCTGAACGTGGCCACGGGCCAGGCCGGTAGCGCGTCGCAGGCGACGGCCGCCCCCGGAGCAACAGCCGCGGCCGGTGTCACGCCGACGGCCGCCGCGCCGGCCGGCGGGGCCGGCGCCATCCTCTTCACCGCCGGCGACTCGCTGCTGACGGTTGATCCGGGCGGCCAGCCGCGCATCCTGGGCACGGCCACGCGCAACACCTGCTCCTCGCCGGCCGAAGCGGGCGGCGTCAGCTACAACCTCGTCGCCCCCGGCCCCGGCTGCGCCGCCGTCGGCGACGGCCAGGCCAACTGTGCCTCGCCCAACGGGCAGTTCCAGGTACTCATGGGCCGCCCCGACGGCGGCACGCGCAACGTCTCACTCGTCTCCCCGGCCAACCCCGCCGGCGACTTCATCTTCAACCGGGCCGTTGATCCGGCGGAGGGCATCCTGTGGTCGCCCAATAGCAACTCGTTCCTGATTGTTATCGGCGATGAGGTCGTGCAGGTCTTCACCGATCTGAGCTTCCGGGTCGTCGTCAGCAGCGTGCCCGCCTTCTGCCCGCGCTGGTCGGCCGGGCCGTAGGAATAGCACACGGATGACGCAGATTTTCGCGGATTGACGCGGATAAGAACGAGATTCTTATCCGCGTCAATCCGCGAAAATCCGTGTTATCCGTGTTCCATCCTTACAGCGCGCGATCTCTGCTATACTCTCGTCTTCATCGCAATCTGCGGGAGACAACCATGACCAACCTAATTACCATCGAGCGCATCGCCGATCACGTCGGCCAGCGCGTCACCATCCGCGGCTGGCTCTATGACCTGACGCCCAAGGGCAAGCTGCTGTTCCTGCGCCTGCGCGACGGCACGGGCCTGACCCAGGGCGTGGCCTACCGTCCGGAAGTGGGCGACGAGCTATTCGAGCGGCTGGCCCATCTGGGGCAGGAGTCATCGCTCATCGTCAGCGGCACGGTGAAGGCCAACGACCGCGCCCCCGGCGTGCCCAGAGGGTACGAGATCGCCGTCGAAGAGGCCGAGGTGCTGCAAGACGCCGTCGGCTACCCCATCACGCCCAAGGAGCACGGCGTTGAGTTCCTGATGGACAACCGCCACCTGTGGCTGCGCAGCAGCAAGCAGTGGGCCATCATGCGCGTGCGGGCGACGATCAAGCGGGCCATCATCGACTTCTTCGACAGCCGGGGCTTCCTCAACATCGACACGCCCATCATCACCCCCAGCGCCGCCGAAGGCACCAGCACCCTGTTCGAGGTCGGCTACTTCGACGACAAGGCCTATCTGGCCCAGACCGGCCAGCTCTACAACGAGGCCAACATCATGGCCTTTGGCAAGGTCTACTGCTTCGGCCCCACCTTCCGCGCCGAGAAGAGCAAGACCCGCCGCCACCTGGCCGAGTTCTGGATGGTCGAGCCGGAGATCGCTTTCTGCGACCTGGAGCAGCTCATGGCGCTGGAAGAGGAGTTTGTCAGCACCGTGGTCGGCCGGGCGCTAGACGAGCGGGCCAACGAGCTGGCCGTGCTGGAGCGCGACGTGACGGCGCTGCGCAACGTCGTCGCCCCCTTCCCCCGCATCAGCTACGACGAGGCCGTGCAGCGCGTCCAGGCCATCCGCGACGCAACCGACGACCCGGAACTGAAGGAGCAACTGGCCATCGAGTGGGGCGACGACTTTGGCTCGCCGCACGAGACGGAGCTGACCAAGCAGTTCGACCGGCCGGTGTTCGTCTACGGCTACCCGACGGCGGTCAAGGCGTTCTACATGGAGCCGTGGCCCGGCCGGCCGGAGGTGTGCAAGAGCGTCGACCTGCTGGCCCCGGAGGGGTACGGCGAGATCATCGGCGGCAGCGAGCGCATGAGCGACCCCGAAGTGCTGCTGGCGGCCATCCGCCGCCACGAACTGCCGGAGGCCAACTACCAGTGGTACATCGACCTGCGGCGCTACGGCAGCGTGCCCCACAGCGGCTTCGGCCTGGGGCTGGAGCGGACGGTGACCTGGGTCTGTGGTATCGAGCACATCCGGCAGACCAGCCCCTTCCCGCGGACACTGAACCGAATGACTCCTTAGCGAAAGAAATTAACGCAAAGACGCAAAGGCGCAAGGACGCAAAGATTTTTTTCTTTGCGTCCTTGCGCCTTTGCGTCTTTGCGTTGACTTCTTATCTCCAGCCCCAGAGATGCCGCCGAATAGGGTCGGCGGCGGCGGCATTATCGAGCCAGAAGTCGGCGTCGGGCAGGGGCGGGCCGGGCAGGTCGGCCGCGGCCAGGGTGACGGTGTGGACGCGATAGGTGGTCGGCAGGCCGGGGTAGGAGGGGGAGTCGCTGGTGTGTTCATAAGGGGGCGCGTCTTCGCATAGCGTTCCTTCGGGCACAACGAGGCCCAACTCCTCGACCAGACAGCGCCGCGCCGCGCTGAGCGCATCCTCCCCGCCCTTCAGCTTCTCCGACGGCGGCCAGCCCCGCGCCCGGCGGCGGCCGTCGAGCAACTCCTGCTCGATCTCCATGAGCGTCTGTTCGCCGCGCCGGATGAGCACCTGCACCACCCCGACCGCTCGCCGCGGCGGGTTGTCGCGCAGCGTCGTCTCGCCGCAGGCGATCTCCGTCCACAAGTCGGCCACGCTCTTGGCCCCACCCACGCCCCAGCCGGCCGGCGCCACGCCGCCCGCCGCCAGCCAGGCAGCCAGCGCGGCTTGGTTCTTGAATGTCAGAGGAGTGGGATGATCGGCCATGGTCTTTAAGAGGGACGCTGAGAGACGCAGAGAAGCGCGGAGAGACGCAGAGGAAAAGATAGGCTATTCCTCTTCCTCCGCATTTCTCTGCGCCCCTCCGTGTCTCTCAGCGTTCCTCTCCTCTTCATTGGCTCAAAACCTCTTCATACTGGGCCAGCGCCGCCGCAAAGCCAACCCGCCCAAACCCAAAGCGCACGCTGTGGTCGTCCGCGCCCAGGCAGGGGCCGGGCAGCAGCAGCACGCCGGCGTCGCGGGCCAGGGCGTGGCAGTAAGCCGTGGCCGAGGGCGTGTCTAGCCCGACCAGCGCCACCGAGCCGGCCCGCGGCGGCCGCCAGTCGAACCGCGCCGCGTGGCGAGCAAAGAACGCCTCGGCCAGTTGCAGATTGGCGGCGATGATGCCCCGGCTGCGGGCCACCAATGGCGCGTGGGCCAGCAGCGCCGCCGTCGCCAGCAGTTCCGTCGGCGCGGGCGGGCAGATGGTGGTGTAGTGCTTCCAGTTGATCAGCGACGCGCGCAGGGCCGGGTCGCGCACCACCAGCCACCCGGCGCGCAGCCCCGGCAGCCCGTGGGTCTTCGACAGCCCGGCCAGGACGATGGCCCGCTCGTAGCGGTCGGCGGCCGAGGGCAGCCGGTCGCCCGCGTCGCGCTCCAGCCCGCGATACATCTCATCGCACAGCAGCCACGCGCCGCGCCGCCGGACGATGGCGATGAGCGCCGCGAACACGTCCGGCGGGGGCAGGTAGCCGGTCGGGTTGTGGGGGAAGTTGACGATGACCAGCCGCGTGTCGGGCTGGATCAGCCGCTCCAGTTCGGCCGGGTCGAGCGCCCAGCCGCCGGGCACAGGCCGCACCGGCCAATGGCTGACGTTGCCGCTGATGTGCTCGGCCAGGTTGAGCAGCGAGTCATAGGCCGGGGTCAGGGCCACGACGTGGTCGCCCGGCTCCAGCAGGGCGCGCAGGGTCAGGTAGATGCCCTCTTCCGGCGCGCCGAGCAGCACGACGGCCTCGGGCGGCACGTCTTCGTAGAGCGCGGCCACGGCCGCCCGCAGCGCGGGGTCGCCCTGGGACTCGGTGTAGCTGAGGCGCTGGCCCAGCAGGTCGGCGGCGTCCAGGCCGGCCAGCCGCAGCAGTTCGCCCGTGGTCAGCGTCTCGCAATCTGAGGCGCACAGGATGTGGGGCGTGATAAACTCATAGCGGGCGAAGTACTGTTCCGTAGCGAAAGGTCGAATGTCCATCGGTTGCACTTAAGCCCATTCGTAAGTCGCCGGTGTTTGAATGCAGCGTAGGGTGGGGACGAGCGACAGAGTTGCGCTCAACGCCCCGAACAAGCCTTACCGCCTGAGCCATTCAGACCCGGAAAGTAAAAGCACGTATGTCCATGCTAAACGTTGATACCGTGGCGAGCACTGCCACACAGGCCACTGTACCCGATATTCCTCTGACTAGCGATGATTTTCGGTTTGTTTACTATCGCAATCCCGACCGCTTCTTTCGCGCCGCGCCGAAACAGTTCCGGGTCGTGCAAGCGCCACCCGCACTGCGGACTTACACCAACGTCATCTACACCCCGGCGACGCGCCCCTCTAAACCCTTCGATGGCTGTCTCTATGATAGCGAACTGAACCGCCTGGATGCATCCTGTGTGCGCCGCCAGCGCGCGGAAACCCTGCTGAGCACCGAACCGGAGCGTTACGCGGGCAACCCCAACGAACTGCCCGTCTACGACCGGCCCGTGCTCTACCTGGGACGGATGCACCGTCATTACGGCCACTGGCTGCAAGAATCGCTTGGCTCATGGTGGCCGCTGGCCGAGAAGCCCGATGGCATCGACCGCTTCCTCTTTCACACGCCCGACCCGCGCCTGTTCGAGCGGCACTACGTGAAGGCTTGTCTGTCGGCGATGGGCGTGGCTCCCGATAGCCTGTTGCACTTCGACCGGCCGACGCTGCTCCGCAACGTCATCGTACCCGACCCCGCCCTGCGGCTCCACAGCAGCATCAACCTGAAGTATCGCGACTTCTCCCACAAGCTGGCCGCCGCCCTGGGCGCGGAGGACGTGACCCCGACCGACCAACCCATGTATCTGTCCAAGCGGCTGTTGGATGCCGGGGTACGCCGGTTCGATGGCGAGGATGAGTTGGAAGCCTACCTCGAGCAGCGTGGCGTCAACATTGTCTACATCGAGCAACTACCGTTCCATGAGCAGGTGCGGCTGTACAACCGCCATCGCACCATCCTGGGCATTACCGGCAGCGGGATGCTGACGATCAACCTGGCGCTGGAGCCGCGGACGACGATCTACTTCGCCGAGACGCCGCCCATGCCCTCCTGCCTCATGGTCGACCGCTGCTTCGAATCCGATGCCACCTACCTGAACGTCTGCACCAATGAGAGCGCCTGGAACTCGATCCAGCGCCGCATCAAGAAGAAGCTGACGGGCAATGCGCGCGACAAGCGCAAGAATGGTTTCAAGATGCAGTACGAACTGGACTATCAGCGGGCTACGGCGTGGCTGTCATCGTCGGGTTACCTGTAAGCCAGAGTGCTGCGCGGACGGATTCACTGTTGCCCAACAAGCCCACGACACACGGAGAGATGGGGATGGCTCAAGCGAGCATTCACACGTCGCGCCACGCCGGCGTCACCGCCACGAGCAGTATGCCGCTGCCGAATTTCATCATTGCCGGGGCGCTCAAGGGTGGCACCACGTCGCTCTACTACTTCCTCAGGCAGCACCCCGAAGTATTCGTGAGCAGCCTCAAGGAGCCGCGCTACTTCGCCTATGAGCCTGACAATCCCCTGCACGCCGATGGCGCGGGACTCCACTTCCCGGTCAAGACGTTGCCGGAGTATGCCGCCCTTTTCGACGGGGCGACCGGCGAGAAGGCCATCGGCGAAGCGTCGCCCCACTACCTGATCAGCCCTGTCGCTCCATTGCGCATCAAAGAACTGCTACCCGACGTGAAGCTGATCTTCAGTTTGCGCGACCCGGTAAAACGGGCCAACTCCGTCTATTGGCACAACTTTCGACTGGGGCAGGAAGATCGGCCGATTGAGGCCGCTTTGACCGGCGCGGACTACGCCGTCCAGCATGGTCTCTACTACCACTACCTGCGTACCTGGTTCGACCTGTTCGATCGCTCCCAAATCAAGGTCATCCTGTTCGACGATCTCCAGCGCAACTCGCTGGCCACGTCCCAGGAAGTTTGCCGCTTTCTCAACGTGGACGATCGCTTTGTGCCCGACCTGGCCGTGCGGAATAAGGGCGGAACCCCGCGCCACAAGCGCTTCGGCCGCCTCCTGGAGCGCGTCAAGACGCATCCCGTCCGGCAAGCGATTGACCCCCTCGTGCCCAAACCGTTGCGCCGGCTGCTGCTCGGGGTGCGCAATCGCAACCTCCAAGAGACGCCGCCCATGCCCGAGGCCCTGGCTCGCCGCCTGCATGACTACTTCCGCGACGATATAACCCAATTGGAGGGCCTGTTAGGTGTCGATCTGGCCGCCTGGCGCGGCTAGAGCAGTAGCAAAAAGGGCGAGGCCGGGAGATTGCTACGTCCCCCGGCCTCGCCCAATGACATGAACCCGGTTGGCAACGGCCATTGGCCGCAATGCTAACGACGAACTTGAGCCGCCACCGGCTTCACCGTCGCCTCACTTATCTCCGCTTCGTCAATCGTCTCATCCTGATCGCTGGGGTCAAACCAGAACAGGGCGGCGCCGTCAATGGTGGCCAGATTCTGCTCCACGTCATCAATGTCGGCGAAGTTCAACATGTGAAAAGGGTCTTCGTGCCAAATGACCACGCACCGCAGGTCCGGATATTGCGTTCCGTAGGCCAACACCTGCCGCGGCTCCGAGCGAACCAGCACAAAGCGGCGGAAGGAACCGGGCACCGTCAGGCTTGTTTCCTCGGTCACGGCGATCAAGTCGTCGCGCGTCAGCGAGTCGCTGTTGCCGTTGCTGTCCGTCACAGTCAACGTGACGTCATAGGTTCCGGCGCTGCTATAGGTGTGCGAGGGGTTGACCTCGGTTGATGTGGTGCCGTCGCCGAAGTCCCACAGATAGGCGACGACAGGCTGGGCCGCGCTGCTCTTGTCGGTGAAGTCAACGGTGTGGGGCGTTTGGCCCGCGCCCTGGGCCGGGCCAATGCTGAAATTGGCGGTGATGTTGCTGACTTCCCCGTCGTACTCGTGGGCGCCAATGTCGGGCGAGTTGTCGCGGTTCGCGCCAAAGAAGTCCTTGCCGATGTTGGGCGGCTGGACGCCATTGGCCGGCTGGCCCTGGCTGGCGCGGCCGATGGCCAGCGCGCTGCGCTCTGTCAACCGGTAGTTCTGCGGGTCGATGTTGGAGTTCGGATTGGGGAAGTTGTCGCGCAGGGCGGCCGTGGGATTGACCAGGTTGGGGTTGCCGATCCGGTCGTCGTTGCCGCGCATGGCGGCCACGGGTTGTTCGCTCCACAGGTTGTTGCGGAAGGTGACGCCGCTGATGTCGCCGGTGGCGTTGCTGATGCGGTCGGCCCCATAAATGACGTTGTTCTCGATCAGGCTGTTGCGGTGCGCCCGGCCCTGCAAGTTGCCCGTTATGCTGATGCCCTGTTCCGTCTTCGACGCGCCAATGAACGTGTTATAGCCGACGTAGCAGTTGACGAGTTGGGTGTCGTAGTTGATGGCGTTGTTGCGCACCCCAAAAAGCGTTCCCAGTCCCACGACGATGTTGTTATAAACCTGCCCGCCGCTGCTATGAACCCAATTCCCCGGCGCGTTCTCGTCGCCAAAGGCGATCCCGCCCGGCGGCCGATCTTCGTTGCCCACGAACACCGGGATATACAGGTGGTAAACCAGGTTGTTGCGCACGGTCACGTCCACCGAGCGATTCACGTAAATGTGAACGTGGTTACAGGTGTGGACGATATTGCCTTCCACCAGCGTCCGATAGCTGGCCTTGCCGATGTTGATCCCCTCGCCATGCCCATAGGCGCAGACGTTGTTGCGGATGACGCCGTCGCGCGTCTGCCCCATCTTGATCACCCCCGCCACGCTCTCCGGGCCGGCGCCGCTGCGCAGGGGGTCATAGAAGCGGACACTGATGCGCGTCAGGATGTTGTTTTCGACGACGACGTTGTCGATGAAAGCCCCGGTCGGGTTGACGGCGATGCCGCCGCCGTAGATGAAGTCCAGCCGGCAGTTGCGCACCACGCAATTGCTTTCGCTGACCCCGATCCCCTTGGCCGCCGAGTTCTGCACCGTGAAACCGTCGAAGACGACGTTCGCCGCGCGCAGGGTAACGAGATTGGTGTTGTTGTCCGGCAGGTAGCCGGAACCCGGCTCGGGGTGGGGCAACGTCTCGTCGTTGCGAAACAGCCCGTCGTGATAGCCGCCATCGATGATGGGCGTGTGGCCGGTATCGGCCTTCCAGGTGGTGTTGGCGACGCGAATCGTCAGCACCTCGCGATAGGTTGCCGAGCGAACCCGCACTTCGTCGTTGGGGTTGGTCTGATCGGCCGCCTTGCTCAGCGTCTTCCACGGGCGATTGCTGCTGCCGTCGCCCGAATCGTTGTTCGCATTACCGTCTACGTAATAGGTTGCCATTTCAATCCTCCTACCATTCCATACATAACTTACGCTGCAAGTTACTGGCGTCGATCCCTAAGAAACCTCTAAAGGATCGACCCAGATCAACTGAACCTGTTCCTTCTCGCAGGTACGGCGCATATCATCCAGATCGCTGAAGACCAACATATGAAACGGACTCGCGTTCCAGGCGACAGCACAGCGCAAATCTGGATATTGCAAACCAAAGCCCACCGCGGTCGAGGTCGCCACGTTCACCAGAACGAAACGGGCAAACTCCGGCGGCAAGGGCGGAATGGGCGAAGCGACGACGACGATGTACCCCTCTTTTATCGCTTTGGCCGTGTTGCCGGCGGTGTCGGTGATCGTCAGGCTGACGGTGTAGACGCCCGGCGTGGTGTAGGTGGTGCTGGGGTTAGGCCGGTTAGAGGTCTGGCCGTCGCCGAACTCCCAGAAGTGGCTGGCGATGCCGGCCGCCGCCGCACTGTCGGAGGAATCGAACTCGACCGTGTGCGGCGCGACGCCCTGGGCTGCGCCGGACAGCAGCCCGAACGCGGCTACCACCAAGCTCTCGTTGCCCGCGCCGGCCTCGTAGTTGTGCACCACCTCGGCCGCCGTCAACGCGCGGCCATAGACGGCCGCCAGATAGTAAGTCCCCAACCACGGCCGATCTTCGCTCAGTTCGTTGGCCATGAGCAGCGGCATGCGCTCGTCCCAACTGTTCAGCGCGCCGCCGACGTTCAGGACGCCCCGATCCTGGCCGTTCACGTACAGCGTCGCCCGCCCATCCGCCCGCCGCGTATAGGCCACGTGCGTCAGCGCCGTCGTGGCCGCGCCGGCCGGCGTGACCACCGCCGGCAGGCCGTTGGTCGACGTCTGCGCCGTGCGCAGCCGCGCCACGTACACGTCCGGCGACTGGTCGCCATATAGCCCCTGGCCCAGGGTGGCGTTGCGCTCCGTTTTACTGGCGGAGATGGACAGGATGCGCGCCGGGCCGTCCTGGCTGATGTTGGCCGGTTGAACCCACGCCTCCAGCGTCAGCTCGTTGCTGGCGCGACAGGCGTCGATGATCTTGCGCGCCGGACTTTCCGACGTGATGAGCGTCGCTGCCTTCACCTCCAGCCCGGTGCTCGACCAAGCCACGCGGCTGGCATTGGCGATGCGCAGATTGAGCGGCTGTCCCACGCCGCCCACATCGCGCACTTGCTGCCCCTGCCCTTCCTTAAAGGTGTAGAGCGTCTGCAACCCCACCGTCACCCGCACGCCCGGCGCGGGCAGGTCGGGGTCGTCGGTCGGCTCGTCGCCCGCGCCACCCGGATACTCGTTGGCCCCCAGGTCGGGCCGGCTGTCGCGCGTGGCCCCCCAGAAGTCGGTGGCCAGGTGATGGCCGTTGTTGTCGATCAGGCCGCGGTTGATGGCTACGGAGGTCGCGGTCAGCTTGTAGGGATCGGCCGACACTTCGCCCGGCTTCAACGGCGCGGCGATGTTGACCAGGCCGGCGTTCTCCTCGACCACGTCGCTGGCCGGGCTATAGACGCCCTGGCCCGGAAACGACGACCACAGATTGTAGCGCCAGACGATGCCCTGCCCGGTCGGCACGGCGGCCATGTCCCCGCCGTTGTCGGAGGCGATCAGGTTGTTCTCGAAGTAGCTGCTCCGGTTGCGCTCGCGCCCGCCGATGTGGATAGCTTCGGCGCTGCTGTTCAGAACGGTGTTGTGGCTGAACAAAAACTCGTTCAGTGGGCCGCCGTCCCGCTTCGCCTGGAACCCCACACCGCAGCCGACGACGATGTTGTTGGTGATCTTGAGCCGGCGCGTATGCCACGTACCGGCTTCGCGATAGGGGAAGCTGTCACCCTTGGTGATGCCCGGCCCGCGCCGCCCCTGCAAGTCCAGGTGCGCCGCCCGCCCGGTGTGGTAGCACAGGTTGGCGTCCACGGTTACGTCCAGCGAGGAGATGACGCCGATCTGTCCGTTGCGATTGTCGTAGCACGTGTTGCCGCTGGCAACCACCCGCTGGCAGCCGGTAGCGATGAGGATGCCGCGCTCCGAGTTCTCATAGACCCGGTTCTGGCGTAGCGTTACGTCGCTGGATCGCTTCACCAGCAGGGCCACGTTCAGTTGCCCCGCGCCGTGGGCCAGAAAGCGCTGCGCGCAGCCGTGGATGGCGCACTTCTCCACCAGTAGCGTCTCGCACTGGTTGGCGTGCAGCCCGCCGGCGTAGCACGCCTCGATGACGCAACTGCTCACGCTGACGCGGCTCGACTGGTTGACGGCCAGCCCCCGGCCGCCGGAGTTGCGGATTGTCAGGCCGCTCAGGCTCACGTCCTGGCTCTGCTGGACGGCCACCAGCGCCGCGTCTTCGGCGATGCTCAGCCCCGCGCCGTCAATGACCGGCTGCTCCCCCTCATAGGCGGCCAGGCGAATCGGCGCGTCGGCCGTGCCCGGCTTCTGGATGTAGACGCGCTCGGCATAGCTGCCGCCGCGGATCACCACGCTATCGCCCGCTTGCAGCTTATTGACCGCCGCCTGAATGGTGCGCAGCGGCTGCGCCGGGTCGGTGCCCGGGTTGTTGTTGTTTCCGTTCCCGGCGGAAACGTAATAGGTTGTGGCCATGTCTCCTCTTCCATGTGGCCTGCGCCGGCGCGGCGACATCCGGCCCAACGGCCGACGCCGCCCGCCGTTCGTCGGTCGTCACGGAGGTAAACGAAAAGAACCGCCGTCAATGACCGGCGCCCAGCGCGGCATATTCGATTGATGGAACTTCTTCGTCTATCTATCCTCTTGGCTGCCTTTCCGCGTCGCCGGGAAAGGAGTGACTCGAAAGCGGCTCCACCCAACAAGCTGATGAGCCGGACGGTCGGCGCTCACTGGTGCGCCGCGCCGTCGCTGCTGCTCGCAAAGTCCAGAGGCTACTCGATGAAAGCATTATAAAAGGTGAACTACCCCTATACAAGTATTATTGAGCTATTACAACACTTCTCAATGTAAAAAGATCGCTTTTTATGGAAAGTTGCCCCAAAACGCCCGCCCTGGGCCATCCGACCCCCTTAACTCAGGCCGTAAGGTGAGCGGCCTATCATGGGCAAAGGTCGAGCTTAGACCCGCAGTGAAGAAACCGTTAGAGCGTTCGTAAGTTACCGATGCTTCAATAGGTGTAGAACACACAACGCTGGCCCGCATTTCCGAACGATGTATTGGAACCTCCCGTAAACAAGGAAATTGAGCGAAATGGAAGAGCAAGAAGTCTTACAGTGGTCGGTCGGCCCGGCAATTGGCGCCCATCAGGACGCCGCGGATGAGCTGTACTTCATTGCCAAGCGGGTTATGGACCTGGTTATCGTATCGTTGTCGCTGGTCTTCCTGCTGCCGCTGATGGCCTTCATGGCCCTGCTGATCAAGTGGGATTCGCCCGGCCCGGCCATCTTCCGCCAGGAGCGCGTCACGGCCCGCCGCCGCGTGCGCAACGGCCAAGTGGTCTGGGAAGAAACGCCCTTCACCATCTACAAGTTCCGCACCATGCGCACCGACGCCAAGTCCACCCTCCATCGCCAATTCATCGAAGCCTACATCGCCGGCGACGACAAGCGCATGGCCGACCTCCAATCGGCCCAGCAGGCCGAGGACGCCAAGTACAAGCTGGTGGCCGACCCGCGCGTGACGCGCGTCGGCGCTCTCCTGCGCCGCACCAGCCTGGACGAGTTGCCGCAACTGTGGAACGTCCTGCTCGGCCACATGAGCCTGGTCGGCCCGCGCCCGCCCATCCCTTACGAAGTGGAACTCTACCAGCCCCACCACCACGACCGGCTGCGCACCACCTCCGGCCTGACCGGCTGGTGGCAGGTGAAGGGCCGCAGCGCCACCAGTTTTGAAGAAATGGTGGGCATGGACGTAGAATACATCCAGCAGCAATCGCTCTGGCTGGACATCAAAATCATCGTCATGACGGTTACGACCGCCATGAACGGCAAAGGTGCTCGCTAACATGACTGACCTTCGCATCGGCGCCATTGGCTGCGGCTATTGGGGCCCGAACCTTATTCGCAACTTCGTCGAAAATCCCGGCGCGTCCGTCATCGCCGTCTCCGACCTCCAGGTCGAGCCGATGAACCGCATGCGCCAACGCTTCCCGGAGATCGAGTATGCGGTGCGCGACTACCGCGAGATGTTCGACATGAACCTCGACGCCGTGGTCATCGCCACCCCGCCGGCCACCCACCACGCCATCGCCCGCGATTGCCTGGAGCACGGCCTGCACGTCCTGGTCGAGAAGCCCATCACCCTCAACAGCGAAGACGCCATCGACCTCATCCACGTGGCCGAGGCCAACGACCGCATCCTCATGGTCGGCCACACGTTCGAGTACAACCCGGCCGTCCGCGCCCTGAAGCAGATGATTCGCAACGGCGAACTGGGCGACATTTACTACATCGACGCCATCCGCGCCAGCCTCGGCCTCTTCCAGACCAAGGCCAACGTCGTTTGGGACCTGGCCCCGCACGACATCTCCATCCTGCGCTATCTGCTAGGGGCCGACCCCATCAGCGTCAGCACCCACGGCTCCAGTTGCGTCCAGGAAGGCATCGAGGACGTGGCCTACACCACGCTGGCCTTCCCCAACAACGTCCTGGCCCACATCCGCTCCAGTTGGCTCGACCCGTCGAAGCAGCGGCGCATCACCGTCGTCGGCAGCAAGAAGATGGTCATCTACGACGACGTGGAACCGCTGGAAAAGGTGAAGATTTACGACAAGGGCGTCAAGGCCATCCGCCACACCGACACCTTCGGCGAGTTCAGCTTCGCCTACCACTACGGCGACGTGGTCATCCCCTACATCCGCTTCGAGGAGCCGCTGCGCGTCCAGTGCCAGCACTTCATCGACTGCGTGCGCGAAGGCAAGCAGCCGCGCACCGACGGCTATAACGGCCTGCGCGTTGTCCAGGTCGTCGAGGCCGCCCAGGCCTCGCTGCGGCTGGACGGCCAGACGGTCGTCGTCTCCACCGACGGCCCCCGCGTCGCCCAACGCCGCCAGGAAGAGGAGTTGGTCCATGCTTGAGGCCATTGACCCCATCATCGTCGAAGAGCCGCAAGCGATTGACGAGTCGGTTACGGTCGGCTATCCGACCGGCCGGCCCATCGCCGACCGCGCCCTGCGCATCGGCGGCGGGGCCAACCTGCGCTCCGGCACCGTCGTCTACGTCGGCACGACCATCGGCCGCGGCCTGCAAACGGGCCACAACGTCGTCATCCGCGAAGAGAACGTCATCGGCGACAACGTCGGCATCTGGAGCAACTCGGTCATTGACTACGGCTGCCGCATCGGCAACAACGTCAAGATCCACAGCAACGTCTACGTGGCCCAGTTCACGACCATCGAAGACGACGCCTTCCTGGCTCCCGGCGTCACCATCGCCAACGACATGCGCCCGCTGTGCGCCGAATGCACCCACGCCGGCGGCCCGACCATCAAGCGCGGCGCGCGCATTGGCGTCAACGTGACCATCCTGCCCGGCGTCGTCGTCGGCGAATACGCCCTCGTCGGCGCGGGTTCGGTCGTCACCAAAGACGTGCCGCCCCATGCCGTCGTCTACGGCAACCCGGCGCGCGTGGCCACCACCGTCGACGACATCGACTGCCCGCTGCACCCGGGCGAGAAGGCCTACGTCAACGGCCTGAAGAACCACTGCGGCGCGCACTAGCCCGAGCCATGAACGACTCGCCGCCCGGCGGCCGGCCCCTGCGCCTGGCCTGGGTGTCGCCCATCACGCCCACCAAGCTCGACTCGGTGACGTGGCTCGACACCACGCGCGAACTGCGCCGCCTGGGCATGGATGTGACTCTGCTGGCGGCCGGCCAACCGGCCGGCCGCCACAGCTATCGCGGCATCGAAGTCGTCAACATTCCCCGGCCGGAGATCTACTTCGTCAGCCGCCTGGTCTTCCACCTGCGCGTCCTGCTCTACCTGCTGCCGCGCCTGTCGCAGCTCGACTTCATCCTCTTCCACCCCATCTCGGCCATCTGGCTCTTTCCGCTGCGGCTGGCCGGCCGCCGCCGGCCGCGGCTGGTCATGGACTCGCGCGACCTGCTCGACTTCGGCACGCGGACGCTCAAGGCCCGCCTGCGCAACGCCCTGGAGCGGCTGACCTACCGGCTGGCCACCCGCCTGGCCGACGGGCAGACGGCCATCACCCCCCGCCTGGCCCAACTGGTCGGCATCCCGCCGCGCCAACTGTGGGGCATCTGGCCCTCCGGCGTCAACCCGGAGGCGTTCGCCGCGGCCCGCGCCGGGCGGCCGCCGGAACGCGGCGCGCCGCTGCGCCTGGTCTACGCCGGCATCTTCCTGGAGCAGCGCCACCTGCTGCCGCTGGCCCGCGCCGTGCGCCGCGCCAACGACGAGGGGATGGCCTTCCGCCTGTCGCTCTACGGCGACGGCCCCTATCGTCCGGCGCTGGAGGCTTATGCCGCTCAGGCCGGCGACTGTGTGCGCGTCGAGCGCCCCATCCCCTACGACGCCATCCCGGCCATGCTGGCCGCGGCCGACATCGGCGTCACCTCCCTGCCCTCGCCCGACGACGTGAAGTACGAAGCCTCCAGCCCGCTGAAGCTGTTCGAGTACATGGCCGCCGGGCTGCCGGTGCTGGCCACCAGCAACCGCTGCCACACCGACGTCGTCGGGGCGGGGGGCTACGCCTTCTGGGCCGCCGCGCCCACCGAAGACGAGCTGCTGGCCGCGCTGCGCCAGGCCTGGGCGGCGCGCGACCGGCTGGGCGAGTTGGGCGACGAGGCTTACCGCGCCGTGGGCGACTGGACGTGGGCCGCCTCGGCGCGCAAGCTCTACCTGGCGCTGGCCGGCGGGCTGGGCCACCGCGCCCCGGCCGCCGCCCCTGTCGCCGCGCCGCGCCGCTAGCGCCCCGCCGCGCCTTCTCTGCTGTAAGTTGGTTCTTAAGAATCCCCCCCTAAACTGATAAAGGATTCAGGAGCGTTCCCAGAGGTACAACCCCTGCCCGCAATCGAATTCACCCGGCCGCCGATTGGCGCTGGCGCCACTAACGTGGTAAGCCATCTGTTCGGGGTGTGTTAGGTAAGACGTGTTGAGAAGCAGAAGCAGTTAGCGAAAATCGGAGGTTAGAAATGTCACGTAAGGTTCGCAGTGTAATCGTCATCGAAGCGTTGGCCATCGCGCTCATCACCGGCATCCAGGCCGCCTACGCCGCGCCGCGGGGCTACATTGACCCCAGCACGGGCGGTATGCTCTTCCAGGTTTTGGCCGTTATTGTTACAATGGCCTCCGGCTTGGTCTTCCTTTTCTCCAACAAGATCAAGATGCTGTTCAACCGCCACGGCGGCAGCGCCGAGACGACGGCCGACGACAACATGCTCCTGACCCAGATGGACGACGTCCCCGGCGCCGAAGAGGACGACGAGAACGAGAAGAAGGCCCCGGCCCTGAAGTAAGGCCTGCTTTCTAAAAACCACTAGCCCGGCTCCGGCCGGCAACCCGAGATCTAACGATGCGCGTTTTGATGATTGGCCTCGACGCCTTTGACCCGACAACGTTCGAGCGTCTGAACAACGCCGGGCGGCTGCCGCACCTGAGCAAGTACGTGGCCAAGAACGGCTACCGGCGCTTCGCCGTGTCCAACCCGCCGCAGAGCGAGGTCTCCTGGACCAGCATCGCCACCGGCCTCAACCCCGGCGGCCACGGCATGTTCGACTTCGTTCACCGCAACCCGGCCAACTACGCCCTCAACGTATCGCTGTTGCCGACCAAGGACGGGCTGACCGGCACGCAGTTCGCCGAGCCGTACAACGCCAAGACGATCTTCGAGCAGACGGTTGACATGGGCCAACCGGCCACCGTGTTGTGGTGGCCGGCCATGTTCCCGGCGCGGCTCAAGTCGCCGGTGCGCAGCCTGCCCGGCCTGGGCACGCCCGACCTGCTCGGCCGCCTGGGCGTTGGCGTCTACTTCACCACCAAGCCCGACTACAGCCGCGGCCGTAAAATCCCTGTCGTTGCCCTCCAGAAGAACGGCAAAGCTTACTGCGGCCCACTGACCGGCCCCATGCGCAAGGGCAAGGATGGCCTGGAGCCGTCCACGCTCGACGTGCGCATCGAGCCGACCTCGGCCAAGAGCGCCAAGGTATCGGTCGGCAAGCAGTCGTTCGACCTGCAAGTCGGCCAGTGGAGTCCCCTGTTCGAGTTGTCGTTCAAGGTCAACATGATCCTGTCCATCAAGGCTGTGACGCAAGTCATCCTGGTGGAGAACGGCGCCGAAGTCAGCCTCTACGTTTTCCCGTTGCAGATTCACCCCCTGGCCTCGCCCTGGCCCTACGGCACACCGCGCGACTTCGTCGGCCAGGTGTGGAAAGATTGCGGCCCCTTCCCGACCATCGGCTGGCCGCAAGACACCACCGCCCTCGAAGACGGCTGCATCAACGACGAGCAGTTCCTGGCCCTGTGCAAGAACGTCGACCGGCTGCGCGAGAACGTGCTCATGCACCAGATCGACCGCTTCAACCAGGGCGTCCTGGCCTGCGTCTTCGACACCCTCGACCGCATCCAGCACATGTTCTTCCGCGACCGGATGGACATTATCGAGCAGTGGTACGAAGACCTGGACAAGCTGATCGGCCGCATCGAAGACCGGCTGCGCCAGCGCGATCTGCTCAACAAGACCAAGATCATCATCCTGTCCGACCACGGCTTCTCCCAGTTCGACACCAAGGTTCACCTGAACCGCTGGCTGGTCGACAACGGCTACATGAACGCCCCCTCCGGCGGAGAGGGCAAGGGCAGCATGATGATGGCCAACTGGTCGCGCACCCAGGCCTACGCCATCGGCCTGAACAGCATCTACCTGAACCTGGCCGGGCGCGAGGGGCAGGGCAGCGTCTCGCCGGACGACAAAGAGGCCGTGGCCAACCGCCTGCGCGATCAACTGCTGCAATGGCGCGACGAGCGCGGCCGGCAGGTCGTCGGCCACGTCTGGCACCAGCACGAAGCCTTCGACGGCCCGCTGGTCAGCTACGGCCCCGACCTCGTCGTCGGCTTCGCCCCCGGCTTCCGCGCCTCGGCCCAGACCGGCCTGGGCGAGTGGGAGCGGGTGGCCCTGGAACCCAACCGCGATCACTGGGGCGCCGACCACTGCATCGACCCCACCGCCGTGCCCGGCGTGCTCTTCACCAACGCCGCTGCTCTGGCCGACTTCCCCAACCCGTCCTACCGCGACATCCCGGCCCTGTCCATCGGCACGCAACCCGACGCCAGCAACTCAACGCCGCCGCCCACGTCCAGCGGAACGGAAGACGAAGCCGCCGTCGAAGAGAGATTAAGAAGTCTTGGCTACCTCTAACCGGCGAACCGGCCCGGAGCGAACTGCTCGCCATCCGGCCGCCAGCCGACCTCCATCCACATCTGGGCCTTGTTTCGCATCGTAGCCGGCATTCCCCAATGGCTGCTGCGACTCACCCCCTGGCAACTCATTGGCGTCGTCAGCTACTCGCTGATGCTGACGCTGATCGAGACCCTGCTGGTCTTTCTGTTCGTCCTGGTGGTGATCGCTCTGGTGGCGCGGCGACGGCTGCCCGCCAACCTGGTTCCGGCCGTCACCGTCTTCGCCGGTCTGACAACGGCGTTCATGGTCGCCCTCCTGTTGATCTCGTTGCGGGACCGGCACTCCTGATCCTGGCCCTGGTCTGTCGTGCCGTCTGGTGGGCTGCCCTTGTGCTGTCGGCGCAGCCAAAGGCTGGCCGGATGCTGACTGGCTGGTCGACCGGCTCATGCCCCTGGCCCTGCTGTACATCTTCTTTGACGTGCTAGCTACGGTCATCGTCATTGTTCGCAACCTCTTCGCCTGAGCGATCTCTGGAGCTTTCCTGTGGCCAACCTGACTAGACGCGAATTTCTGTTGTCGCTGGCCGCTTGCCGGCCCTGGGGCTGCGCCCTGCTCTGCGCTGAGCCCGGTTCGGCCAGGCGCGCCAGGGCGATCCCGGCCAGCCCAACTTCATCATCATGGTGTTCGACACCTTCTCGGCCCGCCATCTGCCGCTGCGCGGCTACCCGCGTGACACGACGCCCAACATCTCGCGGCTGGCCGAGCGGGCGACGGTGTTCCACAACCACTACGCCGGCGGCAACTACACCTCGCCGGGCACGGCCTCGCTGTTGACCGGCCTCTACCCCTGGTCGCACCGCAGCCTCCACATGTATGGCCACGCCCTCGAATCGGTCGCGCCGGCAACCTGTTCGGCCTGCTGCCCGACGCCTATCACAAGGTGGCCTACACCCACAACCGCTGGCCTCGGCCCTGCTCACCAGTTCCGGCCCGGCATCGACGAACTGACGCCCGCCGCGATCAGCCCTGGCCGACGGCCTGTGGAGCGACGTCCTCTTCCCCAACGACTACCCCATCTCCATCCATGCCGAACGGCTGCTGCAAGGCGTCAGCCTCACCAGCCCGCCCTTCATGGCCGCCATCAACCGCCTACGACTGGCTGGCCGAGCAGACGGCCGCCGCCGCCAACCCGTTCGCGTACTACGTTCATCTCCTGCCGCCGCATGGCCCCTATAAGACGCGCCATGAGTTCATCGACATCTTCGATGACGGCTGGACGCCGCCGACCAAGGAACTCAGCCTGTGGAGCGAAGGCGTTCCCCAGGAGCGACTGAACTACCAGCGCCGCACGTATGACGAGTTCATCGCCTACGTTGACGCCGAGTTCGCCCGCCTCTTCGACATGTTGGAGAGCAACGGCACGCTCGACAACACCTATCTGATCCTCACCTCCGATCACGGCGAGCTATTCGAGCGTGGCATTGCCGGCCACTCCACCAACAGCCTGAACGATCCCATTCTGAACATCCCGTTGTTCATCTGGAAGCCGGGCCAGACCCAGCGCGTCGATGTCTTCGAGCGCACCAGCGCCGTCGACATCGTGCCCACGCTGCTGCACCTGGCCGGCCAGCCCGCCCGGCCCTGCCGAGGGGCGTCCTGCCCACCTTGGGCGGCGACGCCGCCGCCGCCGACCGCGCCGTCTTCGCCGTCGAGGCCAAGACCAACTCAAGTTTGCCCCGTTGAGCCGGGCCACCTGGCCTTCTACCAGGGGCCTTACAAGCTCATCAGCTACCGGGGTTACGAGCAGTTGCCCTCGGCCGAGGCCCTCTACCAACTCTTCAACCTCGACAACGACCCCGAGGAGATGGAAGACCTCTACACCATCGAGCGCGGCGTGGCCGACACGATGACCGCCCAACTTCAACAGCGACTGGAAGAAGCCAACCAACCCTTCCAGCGTTCATAACCATCCACCTTCGCCGGCGCTGCCCGCGGGCGCCGGCTCTAGCCCCCTGCTCTGTCAGGGGAAAGATGTCACCATGAACATTCCATTCGTAGACCTGCAAACCCAGTATCAATCCCTGAAGCCGGAGTTGGATGCGGCCGTGTTGGCCGTCATGCAGCGCGGCGATTTCGTCCTTGGCGGCGCGGTGGCCGAGTTTGAGCGCGTCTTCGCCGACTATTGCGGCGCTAAGTACGCCGTCGGCGTCGACTCCGGCTACTCCGCCCTGGAGTTGATCGTCCGCGCCTATGGCATCGGCCCCGGCGACGAGGTCATCACCGCCGCCAACACCTTCATCGCCACCACCCTGGCCATCTCCAACACCGGCGCAACGCCCGTGCTGGTCGACATCGACCCGGAGACCTACAACATCGATCCGGCCAAGATCGCCGCGGCCATCACCCCGCGCACCAAGGCGATCATGCCCGTCCATCTCTATGGCCAGCCCGTTGACATGGACCCCATCCTGGCCATCGCCCGCAAGCACGGCCTGCGCGTCTTCGAGGACGCGGCCCAGGGCGCGGGCGCGCGCTACAAGGGGCGCATGGTCGGCAGTCTGGGCGACGCCGCCGGCTTCAGCTTCTACCCCGGCAAGAACCTGGGCGCTTATGGCGACGGCGGCGCGGTCGTCACCAACGACGCCGCCATTGCCGAGAAGGTGCGCCTGCTGCGCAACATCGGCCAGAAGGTGAAGTACTACCACGAGGTCAAGGGCTTTAACCACCGCCTGGATACGATGCAGGCCGCCGTGTTGCTGGTCAAACTGCCCCACCTGGACGGCTGGAATGCCGAGCGCCGCCGCGCCGCCGCCGCCTACGCCGACCTGTTGGCCGGCCTGCCGCTGGTCACGCCGACCACGGCCGGCTACGCCGAGCACATCTTCCACCTCTACGTCGTCCGCGTCCACAACCGCGAGGCGCTGATGGAGCATCTGAAGGAGCGCGGCATCGCCAGCGGCCTCCACTACCCGATTCCGATCCACCTGCAACCGGCCTATAGCGAACTGGGCTACAAGCAGGGCGACTTCCCCATCACCGAGGCCTACGCCGAGACCATCCTGTCGCTGCCCATCTTCCCCGAACTGGACGACGACAAGGTGGCCTACGTCGCCGGCGCCATCCATGACTACTTCGCGGCCCAGCCCGAAGCTAAGAGATTGGCCCAGGCTGTCGCCGCCGACTAGGCGCTATGCTAGAGTCATAAGGGCGGACGGTCCGGCGCTGTCCGCCCTTAGACTATCGAAGAGCGAAGACCTCATGGCGGAAATAAATCACCCCTACCAGAATCAACGCGCCCTGCCACCGGACGAGAAGCGACCCGCTGCCCCGGCGTTGCTGCGGCAGTGGTGGTTCCGTCTGATCGCCCTGCTCTTCGTCACCGAGTTCATTGTGCCCTTTATCCTGTGGCAGGCGGGACTGCCCCGCACCCTGGACGTGTTCCGGGAGGCGGCTCGCCGGCATCATCTTCGCCTGACCCTCCCCTACATGCTGTTGCGGGATAAAATTCCGGCCGCGGTTCTGGTTATTCTGGCCATCTCGCTCATCTGGGGCGTCGTCTCCATCTTCGACGGCCAGGCCCCCATCGTGACCTTCTGGGGCTGGTGGCGGCTGTTCAAGTACCCGCTGCTGGCGGTTTTCGCCTTCCTGATCCCCCGCTGGCCCGACAACTTCGCCCGCTGGCTGGTCAAGTTTTTCGTTCTTCTGCTCGCCTTCCAGGTCGGCGTCCAGCTGGTGCAGTGGGCCGCTGGCCAGACGCCGGGCGACAGCCTGGCCGGCACGTTCGGCAACAAGGGTGTCGGCCCCTACACGGTGTTCATCTTCTTCACTGTCTGCGTTGGCCTGGGCCACTGGCTGGCCACGGGTGAGTGGAAGTTGCTGGCCATTGTCCTGGTGTTGGGCCTGGTCGGAACGATGTTGAGCGTGACCAAGTTCTACCTGCTCGCCGCCGGCGTCATGGGCATCGTAGCGCTGGTCATCCACATGGTGCGGGGCGGCCGCTTCCGAACGCTGCTCATCTACGTCATCCTGGCCGGCCTGGCCGCCGCCTCCTTCGTCCCCATCTACAACAACTTCATCGCCACCACGCGCGGCCTGAAACCGTTGCAAGAGTATCTGACGGCCGAATCGATCAACAACTACCTCTTCAAAGGTGACGACACGACCGAGTCCGGCTCGCTCAAGCTCGGCCGCGGCTACTCCGTCCTCTACGCCTGGCAGCAGATCCAGCGCGACTACACCACCTTTCTCTTCGGCTACGGCATCGGCGGCCGCACGTCCAGCGCCGCCCTGGGCCTGGCCGGGCCGACGCTGGAGGAAAGCCTCTACGGTCGGCGGCGGCACCGGCCTGGGTGTCTGGATTCAGGAGTATGGCCTCCTCGGCAGCCTCCTGTTCCTGGGCATCAACTTCTGGATCATCATCAAGCTGTGGCGCCACGCCCGCCGCACAGACGACCGCTTCCAGGCCACCCTGGCCTATGGCTTGATCCTGTTTACCCTGCTCTGGCCCATGTGGCTGTGGTACAAGAAGCCCTGGATTTCCGGCGGCATGATGATGCTCTACTGGCTATCGCTGGGCTACCTCTTCCAGCAGATCTACCCGCCCGCCGTCGCGCTGCGGCGGCCCGCCGCCAGGTCGCTCACTCCGGCGCCTCGCGCCCGCCTCGGTCGCCTAACGCCCTCCCGCCGCCAGACGGGCCGGCATAGACTCTGCCGGCGTTTCCTTCTCGCCCCCTGGCCTCCCTTCTTCAGGTAGTTCGTAAGTCAGCCAGGCTAGCATGCCGAGTAGAGGTCTGGTCCGTCTAGCCTCGCAAGCGAAGCCGGAGCAGGGCTTAGGCGTTCGCGCGTGGCCGCGCCCTCCCTCTCTTAAGTACTAGCGGAGGTTAGCCGAATGCCTGTCACAAGGCCGAACATCTTACTGGTCGTCATCGACTGTCTGCGGGCCGACCGCGTCTTCGACTCCGACCGCAGCGCCCAGACGCCGGGGCTGAACGCCCTGGCCGAGCGGGGCGTCCTCTTCACCCATCTTATCAGCGCCAACTCGATGACCATCCCGTGCATGACGACGATGTTCAGCGGCATGTACCCCGCCCACCACGGCGTCCGCTCCATGGTCGGCGCGCGCGTGGCCGACCACGTGCCGTTGCTGGCCGAGCTGCTGCGCCAGAACGGCTACCACACCTACGCCGAAGCCACCGGCCCCCTTAGCCCCTACTACCGCCTCGACCGGGGCTTCGACCAGTACGAACTGCGCGACGGCGTCAAGTCGCCGCTGCTGGGCGACTGGGGCGACAAGCTCATCGCTCGCTTCCGCGACGGCCACTTGCGCGAGCCGTGGTTCGCCTATCTGCACCTGTGGGGCGTCCATCGCCCGCGGCAGATTCTGCCCGAGTTCAACAAGCCGGAGTATGGTCGCACCGAGTACGACCGCGCCGTCTCCAGCTACGACGCCCGCCTGCGCGAGCTGCTGAAGGTCATTGACGAAGACAACACCGTCATCCTCGTCACCGGCGACCACGGCGAGAAGATTCCCGAAAACGACCTGGAAAGCCGGGTGGAGTTCCTGAAGAAGTCGTTCTCCAAGGGCGATGCCGGCAAGGCCACCAGCCCCCTGGTGCGCACCCGCCGCAAGGCGCTGGCCTCGTTGCGCGCCGGCTGGGTGCGCGGCGCGCGGCTGCTCTACCGCGCCGGCCTGCTCGACAGCCCCCTGGCCACCGTCACCGGCCACGGCTACCACGTCTACGATTCGCTAGTGCGCGTGCCGCTGGTCGTCGCCGGCGGGCCGGTGGCCGCCTCCGGCCGTCGCGTCGGCCAACAGGTGCGGCAGATCGACATCATGCCGACCATTCTCGACCTGGCCGGGCTGGCCGGCGACACGCCGGCCACCGTCGACGGCCGCAGCCTGCGCCCGCTGATTCAGGGCCAGCCGCTGCCCGAACTGCCGGCCTTCATCGAGACCTGCCAGAATTCGCGCCTGCCGTCGTCGTTCTACGGCGTGCGCGCCGGGGGCTATAAGTTCGCCTACGACGCCGAGAACCCCAAGGTTCCCGCCGAGCTATACGACCTGAACGCCGATCCCGGCGAGACGAAGAACCTGGCCGCGGCCCTGCCGCAGAAGGTTGCCGAACTCAAATCATTGATCGAGAGCCACCAGACCCAGACGGAAACGGCCGCCGTGGCCCTGACCGACGATATGAGCGACACCGAGATGGCCGGCCTGGCCGAACATCTGCGCAAACTCGGCTACGTGGAGTAAACCAAACCTCATGAAGAAACTATTCGGCAAACTCCTGGGCGAAGCCAAGCCCACCCTGCCCCGCAGCGAACCGATCGTCATCGTCTCCGGCCTGCCGCGCTCCGGCACGTCGATGATGATGAAGATGCTGGAGGCCGGCGGCATCCCGCCGCTGACCGACAAATTGCGCACTGCCGACAACGACAACCCCAAGGGGTACTACGAGTTCGAGCGCGTCAAGCAGATGGACAAGGGCGACACCGCCTGGGTGGCCGACGCCCCGGGCAAGGTCGTCAAGGTCATCTCCGCCCTGCTGAAGCACCTGCCGCCCGGTTACAACTACCAGGTCGTCTTCCTGCGCCGCCACATGTCGGAAATCCTGGCCTCGCAGCGCAAGATGCTCATCAACCGCGGCGAAGACCCGGACAAGATGGACGACGCCCAGATGGGCATGTTGTTCGAGAACCACGTCCGCCAGGTGGAGAAGTGGCTGGCCCAGCAGTCCAACATCGAAGTGCTCTACGTCCACTACAGCGACGTGATGGCCGATCCCCTGACGGCCATCAACAGCATGAGCCGCTTCCTGGGCCGCGATATGGACGTGCGGGCGATGGCCGAGGTGGTTGACCCCAACCTCTACCGCAACCGCCAGACGGAGCAGGCCGCGGCCTAGTCGCCGGCCAACGCCGCCGCGCCAGGGTGATGCCATGAAAGTCCTGATGGTCAACAGCTTCAACTACCTGCGGGGCGGGGCGGAGCGCTGCTGCTTCGACCTGTCCGCGTTGTTGGAAGCCAATGGCCATCAGGTCATCCCCTTCAGCATGGATCACCCGCGCAACGTACCCTCGCCCTACGCCGGCTACTTCGTCAGCCACGTCGACTTCCCGACCGAGTTGCGCCAGCCGGGGCTGGGGCCGAAGCTCAACGTCGCCGAGCGCATCCTCTACTCGCGCGAGGCGCGGCGCAAGATCGAGCAACTCGTGGCCGACACCCGGCCCGACCTCGTCCACATCCACGGCTTCATCCACGAGATGTCGACGTCCATCCTGCCGGCGCTGAAGAAGGCCGGCCTGCCGGTGGTGCAGACGCTCCACGACTACAAGATCGTCTGCCCCAACACGACCTTCATCTCCAACGAGTCGGTCTGTGAGCGCTGCCGCGGCCACCGCTACTACAACATCGCCCTTCACCGCTGCAAGCGCGACTCGCGCGTGGCCAGCATCCTGGCCGGGGCGGAGATGTACTTCCACGAGCTATTCCGCCTCTACCAGCCCAACATCGATGTCTTCATCTCCCCCAGCGCCTTCCTGGCCGACAAGGTCAGCGAGCACGGCGTCAGCAAGCCCATCGTCACCATTCCCAACTTCATCAACCCGGCCCAGTTCCGGCCGCACTACGAGCCGGACAACTACTTCCTCTACGCCGGTCGCCTGGCCCGGCCCAAGGGCATCCTGACCCTGCTGGAAGCCATGCGCCAGGCCGGCGTTGATGCCGAGTTGCGCATCGCCGGCGCGGGCGACCTGGAGAGCGAGCTGCGCGACTTCGCCGCCGGCCATGGCCTGAGCAACGTCCGCTTCCTGGGCCATCTGGACACGGCCGAACTGACCCACACCATGCAGCACGCCCTGGCTACCGTCCAGCCCTCGGAGTGGTACGAGAACTACTCCATGACCGTCATCGAGTCGCTGGCCTGCGGCACGCCGGTCATCGGCGCGGCCATCGGCGGCATCCCCGAACAGGTGCGCGACGGCGTCAACGGCCTGCTGTTCGAGCCGGGCGACGCCGCCCAACTGGCCGAGAAGATCCGCCACCTGCACGCCCACCGCGACCTGGCCATCGAAATGGGCCGCGCCGGCCGGCAACAGGTCGAGACGATCAACGGCCCCGACGCCCACTATGAACAGACGATGCGGGTCTACGAACGCCTTGCGCCGCGCCCGGCCTCGACCCGCATCCGCCCGGCGGCGCGCCCCAACGGCCCCGACGCCGCGGAGACACGCGCGTGAAAAAGAGAATCGCCTACATTGGCATCAAAGCCCTGCCGGCCAACGCCGGCGTCGACACCGTCGTCGAGAAGATCGTCGGCCGCCTCGACCGCGCCCGCTACGAGCCGGTCGTCTACGTCAACCGCGCCCTCGTCCCCGCCGGCGTGACCATTCCCGGCGTCCGCCTGGTGCGCATTCCCACGCTGTCGGGCAAGTACTTCAACGCCCCGCTGCTCTTCCTGCTGTCGGCGCTCCACGCCCTCTTCCTGGGCAACTACCACCTGGTCAACGTCCACAGCGTCGAGACGTGCTTCGTTCTGCCCATCCTGCGCCTGCGCTACAAGGTCATCGTCACCGCCCACGGCCTGCTGAGCAAGGAGCCGCCCGAGCTGAGCAAGTGGGGCCGCCTGAAGCCCCTGCTGCGGCTGACCGAGTGGCCCTTCGTCTACCTGTCCAACCTGCGCACCAGCGTCTCTAAGCCCGACAAGGAGTATCTGGAGGCGACCTACGGCCGCGCCGTCCACTACCTGCCCAACGGTGTGGACGAACTGAAGCCCGACCTGGAGCGCGCCCGGGCGCTGCTGGCCGAGCACGGCCTGGAGCCGGGCAAATACCTGCTCTTCTCCGCCGGGCGCATCGTGCCGCGCAAGGGCTGCCACTTCGTCCTCGAGGCGCTGCGCGGGCTGGGCGCCGACACGCGCCTGCTGGTCGTCGGCGACACCAGCCACGTGCCCGACTACACCGCCCAACTCATGGCCCTGGCCGACGAGCGCGTGCGCTTCGCCGGCTTCATCTCCAGCAAAGAACTGCTCTTCGGCCTCATCGCCCTGTCGCAACTCTACGTCTTCCCCACCACCTACGAAGCGATGGCCATCACCCTGCTGGAAGTGGCCGCGCTGCGCATCCCGCTGGTGGCCAGCGACATCCCCGAAAACCGGGTCGTCTTGCCGGAGCAGGCGCTCTTCTTCCGCTCGGCCGACGTGGCCGACCTGCGGGCGCGCATCCAATGGGCCTTGAGCCACGAACCTGAAATGAAGGAACTGGCCGCCGCCGCCTATCAGCGCGTCGCCCACTCCTACCATTGGCCGACAATCATCGCCACCTACGAACAACTCTATGACCGGCTGCTCTTCAACTCGCGCCCGGTCGCCCGCGCGGCGGAGCACACCGACTGAGCCGCCCGCCGGTCACACCCCCTTCGTGGTACAATTCAGCTATCACGGCGCAATGCCCGGACGCCCGGCCACGAGCGAAAGAGAGTTCGTAATTGAAGCCTGCTATTGTCGGTAATTGAACAGCTAAGGAAGCGAGTTGAGGAGCAACGCAAAATCATGGAGCTAAGAAGTTACCTCTCCATTCTCCGGCGACGCCTTTGGATCGTCGTCGCCAGTGTCATTCTGGGCACGGCCATCGCCGCGGCGATCACCTTTCTGGCCACGCCGCAGTATACGGCGTCGACCACCGTCCGCGTCCTGACCGTCGGCAGCGGCACGATCACCGAGGCGCGCCCGGACATCAACTACACCGAGCGCCTGGTCAACACCTATTCGCGCATCATCACCAGCAGCACCGTGCGCCGGCAGATCATGGACGATCTGGGGCTGGAGGCGCTGCCGACGATCTCCGTGCAGACCATCCCCACCACGGAACTGATCCGCATCACCGCCGAAGCGACCGACCCCGAAGACGCGCGCGACATCGCCAACGCCGCCGCGCAAGTGCTGGTCGATCAAAACCTGGAGTTCTATAGCGGCGGCGCGGGGCAGACGCTACAGCAGATCCTCAGCGAGCAACTGACCACGGCCGAGGTCGAGCTTGACCAGGCCCGCGCCGACTACGCCGAAGCGCTGGCCGCCTCGCCCCAGAACGAGGCCGCCCTGTCCATCGCCAGCCAGGCCCTCGAAGTGCGCGAGCGCACTTACACCTCGCTGCTGACCCAGTACGAAGCCGCCCGCCTTGAAGAAGCGGTGCGCGGCAACGCCATCTCCGTCATCGAAGAGGCCACCGCGCCCAACCGCCCGTCTAAGCCGCGCCACGCCGTCAACATCGCCCTCGGCCTGGCCATCGGCCTTGTCAGCGGCGTCGGCCTGGCCTTCCTGCTGGAGAATCTGGACACGACGCTCTACACCACCGAGCAGATCGAGAGCGCCACGCAGATGATGACCGTCGGCCAGGTTCCGGCGGCCAAGGACGACCTCTCCATCGCCCGGCTGGGCAGCGGCCACTACCCGCAACTTGAATCGTTCCGGCGGCTGCGCACCAACATCCTGGCCGCCAGCAACAGCGGTTCGCAAGTCGTCCTGTTGACCAGCGCCAAGCGCGGCGAGGGCAAGTCCACCGTCTCCGGCAACCTGGCCGTGACCGTGGCCCAGAGCGGGCGCGAAGTCGTCGTCGTTGACTGCGACCTGCGCCTGCCGACCGTCCACAAGCTGTTCGACCTGAACAACAAGCGCGGCCTGACCAACATTCTGGCCAACGAAGTCGCCATCGACGAGGCCATCCAGTACAGCGCCTTCCCGCGCGTCCAGGTCATCACCAGCGGCCCGCTGCCGCCCAACCCGACGGAACTGCTCGGCTCGCAACGCATGTTGGACCTGATCGAGCAACTGAAGACGACGTTCGACTTCATCATCCTCGACACGCCGGCGCTGCTGTCGGTGGCCGACGCCGCCGTGCTGGCCCCCGCGGTCGACAACGTCATCCTCGTCGTGGCTCAGGCCCAGACCCGCCGCGGCGACGTGCAGGCCGTGCGCCAGCAGTTGTCCAACGTCCGCGTCAAGTCGCTCGAAGTCGTCGTCAACCGCGCCGAGCCGAACGGCAGCTACGCTTATTACGAGTCGGAAGCACGATGAGTAATTACGAATTAGGAATTACGAATTAAGAATGGAGAGTGAAGCCATCGCGGCGCTTCCTGAACTCCTCAATCCTAATTCCTAATTCCTAACTCTCTAGGATTGTCATGCGCGTAGACTTCATGATCATCGGCGCCCAGAAGGCGGGCACAACCAGCCTGGCCGCCCAACTGGCGGCCCACCCGCAGGTCTGCTTCTGCCGCGAGAAGGAGCCGGGCTACTTCCACCAGACGGCCGACTGGCGCGCCGGTCTCGACGGCTACCACGCCCTCTACGACCCGCGCCCCGGCCAACTGCTGGGCGAGGCCTCGACCTTCTACACCTTCTTCCCGGAGTATCGCGGCACGGCCGAACGCCTCCACGACTACAACCCGGCCCTGAAGCTCATCTACGTCATGCGCCAGCCCGTCGAGCGCGTCATCTCCCTTTACACCCACAACTTCGTGCGCGAGATCGAGAAGCGCCCGCCCGACGTCGCCGTCTTCGCCGACCCGCAATACGTCGACCGCAGCCGCTACGGCGTGCAGATCCGCCCCTACCTGGAGCTGTTCGGCCCGGAGAACGTACTGCTGCTCGTCTTCGAGGAGTACACCGCCGACCCGATCGCCGCCCTCGACCGCGTCGCCGGCTTCCTGGGCATCGACCCCGCCCCCTTCGCCGAGACGGACACGACGCCGCTGCACCAGTCCGTCGGCCAGCCCTATCTGCGCTCCCAGGCGTTGCGCGACTTCACCAAAAGCGGCGTCTTCCAGAAGCTGCGCGATCTCGTCCCCGCCGCCGTCCGCCAGCCCATTCGCCACCGCTTGCTGTCCAACACCATCACCGAGAAGCCCGCCTTCGCCCGCGAGACGAAGCTGGCCCTGTGGCGGCTGCTGGAGGACGACGTCAATACCGTTGAACAACTGCTCGGCCGCCGCCTCGACGCGTGGCGGCAGGGGTACAGCGTACCGGAAACCTCAGAGGTCTTCTGAGACCCTTGAGTTCTGACCCAGCCATGTCCAACCTCACCCTCTCCGACTTCAACCGCCGTAACATCTCCTTCGGCCTGTTCCGCCTCTACAAAGGCGCGGCTCAGCGCCTCGGTGGCCTGGCCCGCGCCAACGACACGGCCCGGACGGTGGTCTTCATCCTCGGCATCCAGCGCGCCGGAACCAGCCTCATGTACTGGGTCTTCGAGCGCGACCTCCAGGCCCGCATCTACCGCGAGACCAGCGAACTGACCAGCGGCGACACGCTGGAGCACGTGCGGCTCAACCCGCTGCCGGCCGTCAAGGCCCGCCTGGCCCGCGACAAAGCGTCGCTCATCGTCCTGAAGCCGCTGGTCGAGTCGCAGCGCGTCCACGAACTGACCGCCGCCTTCCCCGGCTCGAAAGTTCTGTGGCAATACCGCCACTATCAGGACGTGGCCTCGTCCAACCTGAAGGCGTTCGGCCAGGACAACGGCCTCAAAGACCTGCGCCCGTTCGTGCAGGACGACCCCGACAACTGGCGCTCGCAACACAGCACGGCCGAGACGCGCGACACCATCCGCCGCTTCTTCCGCGAAGACATGAACCCCTACGACGCGGCGGCCCTCTTCTGGTGGGCGCGCAGCCGGCTCTACTTCGACCTGGGGCTGGAGGGCGACCGCAACGTTATGCTCTGCCGCTACGAAGACCTGGCCACCGACCCGGCGGCCACCATGCGCCGCATCTACGCCTTCCTCGGCCGGCCCTTTCCCGGCGACCACATCGTGCGCGACGTTCACCCCCAGTCGGTGGGCAAGGGGCGCGTCTCTCGCCTCAGCCCGGAGGTTGATGCCCTGTGCGCCGACCTGCTGGCCCGCTTCGACCGGCTGAACGACCGCGCCGCGCCCGCGCCACACCCGACGACCGCCGCGCCTCAACCGGCGCGTTGAAAGGAGCTAAGAACCATGACCCAGGCGACCCCGCCCTTGACCGCCAACGGGCCGATCTTCATCGTCGGCTACATCCACACCGGCACCAGCTTGCTCAAGAGCATGTTGCGCCGCGACCCGTCGCTCTTCGCCGCCGCCGGCGAAACCCACTTCTTCCAGGACCTGACCCGCTATCGCCGGCGCTTCGCCAACCTCGACGACCCGCAGGTTTTCCGTGACTTCGTCACCCTCATCGTCGCCCTGGCCTATCTGGGCACCAAGCGGGCCAACGAGCGGCGCGACGAGTACGACCTGGCTACGTTCAATCTAACCGAGGCCCAGTTTGACGGGCTGGTGACCGCCGTGCAGGCCGCCGCCGCCGCCGTGCCCGCCGACCAGCGCCACGCCGCCCTGTTCGGCCTGGTCATGGACGAACTGACCCGGCTCAATGGCTGCCGGCGTTGGCTGGAGAAGACGCCCGAACACGTCTACTTCCTGCAACAGATCCTCAGCGTCCGCCCCGACGCCCGCGTCATCGAGCTGGTGCGCGACCCCCGCGCCGCCCTGGCCTCGCGCAAGCACCGCCGCACCGACGAGTGGCTCGACGCCAAAGAGGCCCACGAGCAGGTCTCGCCCGACCGCTCCACCAACTTCGACCCGCTCATCGACAGCTACATGTGGAAAGAGTCCATCGACTCCGCCCGCGACGCCCGCCGCAACTTCCCCGGCCGCGTCCTGTCGGTGCGCTATGAGGACATGGTCGCCCGGCCCGAAGAAACCATCCGCCACATCGGCCGCTTCCTCGACGTGCCCTTCCGCCCGGAGTTCCTGCAAGTGGGCTGGATCAACGCCACCACCAAGGACGCCGCCAACGCCGCCGACGGCATCAGCAAGGCCGCCGTCGACCGCTGGAAGCAGAGCCTGTCGCCGCAGGAGATCTACGTCTGCCAGACCGCCCTGCGCCGCGAGATGAAGGAGTTCGGCTACGCCGCCGCGCCGGTCGGCGTGGGCGGCGTGGTCAAAGCGCCGGTCGTGCTGGGCCGCAGCGCCGTCCACCTGGTGGCGCGGCTGGGCAAGCGGCGGCCGGCGGGCATCGACCAGCGCCGCGGCGACACCGTGCAGCGCGTCTACCGGCGCATGACCCGCACCCTGGGCATCCAGAAGTAGCGCCCGCCGCCACCCACACGGAGAGACGCATGTCCTACCAGCCGCTCGTCAGCCTGGGGATGCCCGTCTACAACGGCCAGAACTACCTGGCCGCCACGCTCGATTCGCTGCTGGCTCAGACCTGCGGCGACTTCGAGTTGATCATCGGCGACAACGCCTCGACCGACGACACCGAGGCCATCGGCCGCGCCTACGCCGCCCGCGACCCGCGCGTCCGCTACCACCGCAACGAGAGCAACATCGGCGCGTCGGCCAACTACAACCTGACCTTCGAGCTGGCCCGCGGCCGCTACTTCAAGTGGGCCGCCCACGACGACCTGTGCGCCCCGACCTTCCTGGAGCGCTGCGTGGCCGCCCTGGAGGCCGACCCCGACGTGGTGCTGGCCTACACCCAGGCCCGGGCCATCGACGGCGACGGCCACACCGTCAAGACCTACCCCGGCAAACACCACTTCGGCGACCCCCAGGCGCGGGTGCGCTTCTATGAATTCGTGCTCGACCCCCACCCCGTCGTGGCCGTCTTCGGCGTCATGCGCCGCGCGGCCCTGGCCCGCACCCGCCTCATCGGCCCGTACACCGGCTCCGACCGGCCGCTGCTCAGCGAGCTGAGCCTGCTGGGCAAGTTCTACGAAGTGCCGGAGCGCCTCTTCTTCTATCGCTTCCACGAGGCCCAGTCGTGGGGCGGCAACAAGTCGCAGCAGGCCCAGCAGGCGTGGTATGACCCGCGCCGCGCCGGCAAAGTCACCTTCCCCCAGTGGCGGCTGCTGCGCGAACACCTGCGCTCCATCGAACGCTCCCCCGTCGGCCCGCGCGACCGCGTCGCCTGCTACCTCTACATGGGCTACTGGATGCGCAAGAACTGGCGGCGGCTGGGCAACGACCTGCTGCTGCGCCCAACCTGACGCGGTGCGCATTCCGCCCCCCGGCGCTATAATCCCTCTGGCCCACCACACTATTCAGGGGCCGGCGCTCGCGGCCTGCTCGCGGCGCGAGGACTCAGATGATCATTGTGCAGACTCCCCTGCGCACCAGTCTGTTCGGCGGGGGAACTGACTTCCCGGCTTACTTCCTGGAACACGGCGGTTGTGTCCTGACCTCCGCCATCGACAAGTCCATCTTCGTGGTCATCAAGCGCCGCTTCGACGACAGGCTGCGCGTCGGCTACACCCGCGCCGAACTCGTCGATAGCGTCGGCGAACTGCGCCACGAACTCATCCGCGAGGCGTTTCGCCTGACGGGCATCGACCACGGCGTGGAACTGAACACGATGGGCGACATCCCCTCGGAGGGGTCGGGGCTGGGTTCGTCCAGCACCGTCACCGTCGGCGCGCTGCACGCCCTCTACACCCTGCGGCGGCAACTCGTCACCGCCGAAGAGCTGGCCCGCCAGGCGTGCCACATCGAGATCGACATCCTGGGTAAGCCCATCGGCATCCAGGATCAGTACATCGCCGCCTATGGTGGGCTGCGCTTCTTCGAGTTCCGGCCCGGCACGGGCGAGGTGCGCACGACGCGCCTGGAACTGGACGCCACCACCCAGCGCCGGCTCAATCATAACTTGCTGCTGTTCTACACCGGCGTCACCCGCCAGGCCGACGCCATTCTGGGCGAGCAGCAAGACAACATCGGCCGCCGCCTGGCCGTGCTGGATCAGATGAAGGCGCTGGCCTATAGCGCCTGCGTCGAATTACAGGGGGGCAACGTCGATGCCCTAGGTGAAATGCTCCATGAGAGTTGGTTGCTAAAGAGGCAGTTGGCCAGCAAAATTAGCAGCAGCGACCTGGACGAACTCTATGACACGGCGCGCCGCGCCGGGGCGCTGGGCGGCAAGATCGCCGGCGCCGGCGGCGGCGGCTTCCTGATGCTCTACTGCCCGCCCGAACGGCAGGAGCACCTGCGGCGGCAACTCGGCCATCTGCGCGAACTGCCCTTCAACCTGGGGCAAGACGGCAGCAAAGTCATTTTCGATTACCAGCGATAAGGATCACAGATGATCATCGGTTCTACGGCGGACCAGCTCGGCGTCCGCACCTATTTGCGCGACATGCAGACGATCCTCGACCGGATCGACCCCGCCCCCGTGGCCGCGGCCATCGCCGCGCTGCACGCGGCGCGGCTGGGCGGCCGGCAGGTCTTCGTCATGGGCAACGGCGGCAGCGCCTCCACGGCCAGCCACATGGTCTGCGACCTGGCCAGGGGCCGGCTGGCGCTGTTCAGTTGGCTGGCGACCGGCCCTCCTCTCCGCCTCGCTCGGCTGAGAACGCCTTCGTCCGGGGGGCGGGGCGGGGCGCGCGTTGGTGCCATCAACGGCCTACGCTGCGGCCGGCGGCCCCCGAGCGCGCCGCGGTCCGCCGCGGGGGGGGGGGGGGGGGTGCGGCGCCTGGGGGGGCACGGCAACCGGCGGGCGGGCCTTCCTGCCGGCGCGCTGGGCCTGGCGCCGCGCGGCCGTGGTCATCGTCCCAACCAGCCGGGCCGGGGCGGCGGCGGGGGGCGGGCGCCGGGGGGGGCGGGGGGGGCGGCGGGGCGGGCCGGGGGCGGCGCGCGGGGCGCCCCCGCCCCGGGGCGCGGCGGGCGCCGCCGGGTCGGCCTGTTGCCGGGCGCCGGGGCCATCCCGGAGCCCGGGGGGGGCGGCTCGACGCTGGGCCTGGCGCCGCGCACTCGCCGGGCGGCGGGGGGGGGGAGACCTCACTGGTCTCGGTGGCGTTGGGGCAGCGCGACCCACATCTTCGGCGCGCACAGGCGACGTCCACGTTGCGCCGCCGGGGGAGTCACCTGGGCACGGGCAGCGTGGGAGGCGGACGGGTCCACGGGCGGAGCTGGTGGCCGGAGGCCATCGCCGCGAATTGGGCGGCGGCCTGGGACATCGCGCCTGGCGCTGGAGCCCCGGGCTACGCCGCCGCCGCCCGTAAGACGAGCCGTAATGTCGCCCAAGTAACCTCTATAACTGGCAGCCCGCCCGAACAACGAGGAACCGCGAAGATGCACATCCTGCTGGCGCAATTCTATTCCAGCCAACCGACCCCCGACTATGACAAGTTCGCCGCCGAGATGCGCGCGCGCGGTCATACCGTCTGGGTCGGCACGCCCAACGCGGCCGGCGACGTGGAATGGCGCGACGGGCAGGGCGTGGTCGCCACCGTAGCCGCCGGGCGCTCGGCGCTGCCCCGGCCGCTGGCCCGCCGGCTGACCAAGATCGGCCGCTTCCGCCGCATGCGCCGCTTCATTGCCCAGACCCGGCCCGACATCGTGCAGGTCAACGCCTTTGACCTCTACCGCTTCCTGCCGCTGCTCATGCCGCGCCGGACGCGCTTCATCCTCGACGTGCGCCAGATCAACGAGCAGCACGGCGCGGGGCCGTTCGGCCGCGCCCGCGCCGCCCTGCAAAACAAGGCCCGCGCCCTCTACTCCCGCCTGATCTTCGACCACACCACCTTCCTGCACGCCGCCGGGGCGCGGCACGTGCTGGGTGACGACTGGGCGCGCTGGGCCACGGTCGTGCCGATGGGCGTCGATCCCCAATTCCTGACCGCCGACCCGCCGGCCGAACGCGCCCCGTCGCGCCCGGTGGAGTTCGTCTACGTCGGCCGCCTGACCCGCCGCCGCCGCCTGGAGCGCATCCTCGACGCGGCGGCGCTCGTGCGCCGGCAGACCGATAACTTCCGCGTCCGCTTCATGGGCTACGACGCCAGCGAGGGGTTCTACAGCGACGCCATCGGCCGTCTGGGGCTGGAGTCGCTGGCCGCCATCAGCCCGCCCATACCCTATGAGCAAGTGCCGGCGGCGACGGTGGCCCACGACGTGGCCCTGGCCCTCGTGCCCGAACAGCCGGCCGACTGGATGTACCATCCGACGCTGAAGATACTGGAGTATCGCGCCCTGGGCCTGCCCATCATCGCCACCGACTTCGCGCCCAATCGCGAGTTTGTCACCGACGGGGCTAACGGCCTGCTGGTGCAGAACACGGCCGAGAGCATCGCCGCGGCCATGCTGCGCTTCATCGGCGAGCCGGGCTTCCTGGCCCGCAGCCGCGCCGAGGCCCAGACCATGCGCACCGGACTGGTGTGGCACAAAGTGGCTGACCAGTACCTGGCGCTCTATGAATTGTTGTTGGGCGACCCCCACCGGCGCCTCGCCCTGGCCGAGAGGTAGAAAGTCGTGAGTGATAATCTCAAAGTCAAGACCGCCCGCGGCAGCATGTTTACGGGCGCAGTCATTGTCGGCCTCCGCCCCCTGTCGCTGGTCATTGACGTTCTCCTGCTGCGGCTCCTCAACCCGGAGGATTTCGGCCTCATCGCCCTGGCGATGATCCTGTTCAACACGGCCAACCTCTTCACCGACTTCGGTATGCGGCAGGCCATCGTCCAGACGCGAGATGACCTGAAGAAGGTCGCCCACTACGCCTTTGTCATGGTTATGGCCGGCAGCATCCTGGTCAATGGGCTGGTGATCGCCCTGGCCCAACCCCTGGCCCAACTGCTGGGCGGCACGGACGCGCTGGTGCCCATCATCACCTGGCTGTCGCTGCTGATCACCATCGATGGGCTGTGGGTCGTGCCCGACGGTCTGTTGCGGCGCGACCTGCGCTTCAAGCATCTGGCGCTCGCCCAATTCATGAGCGACGTTCGGCGGCGGTCCGCTACGGTCGTCTTGGCCTTCATGGGCTTCGGCGTCTGGAGCCTGGTCATCGGCCAACTGGGCGGCAAACCCTGAAATCCGCCTTCCTCTACGTCTACTGCCGCCCCTGGTTCTGGCTGCGGCCGCAGCGCTGGGAGCGGCCGATCGTCGAGCGCCTGGTACGCTATGGCGCGCCCACGACCGGCGCCGGCCTGCTCAAGTACTTCGCCTCCCAGTGGGACACCTGGTACGTGGGCCGGACGCTTGGCCTGCGGCAGGTCGGCTACTACAGCAAGGCGTTCGACATCACCACGCGGCTGGGCGATATGCTGGCCAACGCCCTCTTTGGGCAGGTGCTCTTTCCCTCCTACGCCCGGCTGCAGAATGAGCCGGAACGCCTCCGGCGCGCCTACCTGAAGAGCACCAGCCTCGTCTTCATGTTCATCGTGCCGATGGCCCTGGGCTTGCTCGTCACCGCGCCCATTCTGGTGCCCGTGCTCCTCGGCGCGAAGTGGGCGCCGATGATCCCCGCCTGGCAGATCTTCTGCCTCTACGGCATGACCCGGCCCATCTCCACCAACGCTTCGCCGCTCTTTCTGGCGGTCGGCAAGCCGCGCAATAATATGACCGCGGCCCTGCTCCTGATCGCCGTGATGGTTCCCGGCGTCCTGGTGTTGAGCGCCCGTTACGGCATCGTCGGCGCGGCCATCGGCGTCTGGGCCGCCCACGTGGTGGCCATGCTCTTCAACGTCTACCAGGTTGAACGCATTCTCCCCCAAACGGCCCTGAAGACCCTGACCAACGCGCTGCCCTTCCTATTCGCCGGCGGCGTCATGTCCCTGGCGGTCATCCTGTTACAAGACCCGATCATCCGTTTGAGCGGTGGGGAGAACGTGACCGCGGTGTCGGCTCTGATTGCCATCGGCGCGCTTGTCTATCTGGCGCTCATCCTGTTGTTGCAACGTCCTCTGGTCGTTGAACTGTACGAACTGTTCATCAAGGCCCTGGGCCTCGACCGGCGCTGGCCCCGGCTGGCCCCGCGTCGTCCCCGGCCGACCGAGTAAACCAACGAATCTTCCACGGCGGCGGGACGCGCGCGATCGTCCCGTCGCCCATTGCACGCCTCATCGCGCTTGGCGCTTCAAACAACTAGGGGGACTTCGCTGCCACGGGTGCACCTGCCTCGCGGCTATTGACGCCATCGTCGTCGAACGCGGGCGCAAAGAGCGCGTGAAAATGATCACCGGCGCAAATGCTCGTAAGAAAAGTTGTAAGCCGGGCGCAATACCGTAGACAGAAGCGAAGGAGCAAGGGCCAAAATGAACTATAGAAGGAGCATACTATTCACGCTGGCAGCTATCCTACTGCTGACGGCATTTCCCGGCATTTCTCTATGCCGACGCGCGGTTCAGACGAACCCCGACGGACAACTTCCCCTGCCCACCGCCACGGCGCTCCTCGCCGCCACGGCGCTCGAGGACGGGATCCCGCCCCTGGTAGACGGCGCGCCCTACCCCTATCCCATCATCAGCTACGCGCCGCCCGCCCAGCCGGCCGCGCCCGCCGCCGACGCGCCGACGATTGACGTCTGGTACGGTTCGTCGCAGAACTTTGGCCAGCACGGCAACCCGCAGGAGTGGGTCAACATCCTCGGCCGCGTCTCCGGCTCATTGCCCATCACGTCGCTGACCTACTCGCTCAACGGCGGCCCCGACCAGCAACTCTCCATCGGCCCCAATCTCAAGCGCCTCTACGACGACGGCGATTTCAATATCGAGCTGCCCTACACTGAGCTTCTTGACGGCGCCAACACCGTCGTCATCAAGGCCCAGGACGGCGTCACCCAGACCACCAAGACCGTCACCGTCAATTACGACGCCGGCAACGTCTGGCCCCGGTCTTTCTCGGTCAACTGGAGCGCCTTAGGCTCCATTCAGGACAGCGCCCAGATCGTTGACGGCCAATGGGCCATCAACGGCGGCCGGCTGGAAACGGTTGTGCCCGGCTATGACCGCCTGGTGGCCATCGGCGACGTGAGTTGGCCCGACTACGAAGTGACCGTGCCCGTCACTGTCCTGTCGCTCAACACCACCGAGTGGGGCCAGCCCAGCAACGGCGCGGGCGTCGGCCTCATCGTCCGCTGGAAGGGCCACACCGACAACGCCGCCGGCGAGCAGCCCCGCGACTACTGGCGGCGGCTGGGCGCGCTGGCCTGGCACCGCTGGAGCCCCAACGGCACGACCGCCTTCGAGATCGTCGGCAACGGCGGCGGCCAGGAACTCGCCAAGCGCACCGACCAGACTATCGCTCTCAACACGCCCTACATCTTCAAGCTCAGCGTCCAGTCCTCACAACTGGACGGCGCGCCCTCCAGCTATCGCTTCAAGTTCTGGCCCCAGGGGCAGCCGGAGCCGGCCGGCTGGTTCATGAGCACGACGGGCAACACCGGCGAGCCGCGCACCGGTTCGCTGCTGCTGGTGGCCCACCAGGCCATGGTCAGCTTCGGCAACGTCACCGTCACGCCGCTGCCGGTCGGGCCGTTCACCATCAACGTCCAGGCCCCGGCCAACGGCAAGATCGTCGTCTCCCCCGCCAAGGCCAGCTACGAGTATGGCGAGCGCGTGACCATTCGCGCCCAGGGCTTGGCCGGCTATGGCCTGGCCAACTGGACCGGCGACTTCTCCGGCAACCAGAACCCGATCGCCATCGACGTCACGCGCAACTTGACCGTGGGGGCGGAGTTTGCGCCGCTGACCGAAGACATCCGGCTCAGCGTGGCCACCACCGGCCAGGGCAACGTGGCCCTCAGCCCCGACAAGAACAAGTATCTCTATGGCGAATTAGTGACGCTGACGCCGCGCCCGGCCGTGGGCTACATCTTCGCCGGTTGGACGGGCGACCTGAGCGGGGCCGATAACCCGGCCAGCCTGGTCATGGACCGGACGAGGAGCGTCACCGCCGCCTTTGTGCCCGCCAATGCCGCCTCGCCCGTCTCCGACGACTTCAACTCCTGCGCCCTGAACACCGGCCTGTGGACGTTCGTCAACCCGGCCAGCGACGGAACCTACTCCGTCAACGGCACGCAGCTTCAGCTCCACGCGCCGGCCAACGTCTCGCACAACATCTGGCTGGAGGGCAACCGCTCGGTGCGGGTGATGCAGCCGACCCAGAACGGCAACTTCGAGATCGTCGCCAAGTTCGAGTCGGTCGTCACCCAGCGTTACCAGATGCAGGGCCTGCTGGCCGAGCAGGACGCGCGCAACTTCCTGCGCTTCGAGGTTCATCACGACGGAACCCACACCCAGCTCTTCGCCGCCCGCTTCGTGAACGGCGTTCCGCGAGCGGTCATCACCGGCGTCATCCTGACGGACGGCACGCCGACCCATCTGCGCGTCACCCGCGTCGGCGACCAATGGAGCTTCTCCTACTCCTACAACGGTACGACCTGGACGTCGGGCGGCAGCTTCATCCACGCGCTGGCCGTCACCAAGACGGGCGTCTACGGCGCCAACCACGGCACGCCGCCCTCCCGCCCGGCCCCGGCCCACACGGCCATCGTCGACTACTTCTTCAACAGCGCCGCGCCCATTGTCCCCGAAGACGGCGACAACGCGGGCAACTTCACCATCACCACCAACAAAGTTGGCCAGGGGGCGGTGACGCTGAATCCGTCCAAGGCGACCTATGGCTGTGGCGAAGTGGTGACGGTGACGGCCGTGCCGGCCGCCGGCTGGCTGTTCACCGGCTGGAGCGGCGACCTGACGGGCAGCGCCCCGTCGCAACAACTGACCGTGTCGCGCAACTACGTTGTCACCGCGACCTTTATTCGAGGCAACTTCAAAACGTTCCTACCCATGACAGTGGACAAATAGCCGCGCCCGGCCGATCAACAACCGAATGTATCGGAAGAGACCGTCGAGGCACACACAGAAGAGGAAGAAAATGAAGCGTTTTGTACCGGTAGCAACTATGCTGCTCATGATCATGTTGATCGGCCTGGCCCACACCCCGCGTGTGGCCGCCGGCATGTACGATGCCGACAGCGAAGTAACCTATAAAGAGTACTGGATGCCGCACTCGCAGTTCACCGGCCACTGCACCGCCGGGCTGCCGGAATTTCCGGGCGGCACGTGGTACGTCGAGCCGGGCCGGCTGAACGAGTGCCCCAAGCCGATGCAGATCAACTTGCCCGACAACTTCGCCAGCGCCATCAAGGCCGAGATCTACCTTGACCTGTGGCGCAACCACGACGCGCCTAGCGCCCGCTTCCGCATCAACGGCAACCCGACCGTCTACACCCCCAACGTCGGCTACGAATGGGGCCGCACGCCGTGGATCAGTGAGATTCCGCTCAGCTCCCTCGTTCAAGGGACTAATACGTTTACCTTCTGGGGCGAGCACGGCCTCTATCACATGCACGACATCGGCATCCGGCTCTACTATGACGAGAGCCACCCGCTGATCGGCGTCGACGTGACCCCGGTCGACGGTGAACTGCTGACGATCAAGTCGCTCGATGACGGCGTCGAGAGGCCGGCCTACGACGGCGGCGACCTGCTGGTCAACAACGACAGCCTGACGCTGAAGGCCCACGTCGAAGCCCGGCGCGGCCTACGTCGAGTTCCACGCCTACTACGACGGCTACGACGTTGACAACGACGGCCAATTCCGCGACTGGCAGAGCAGCAACCGCAACAATCGCTGGCCGGGCGGCAAGGACATCGTTGGCACCCTCTACAACGGCACGGCCAACCACATCGGCACGGTGGCCGCCCCGGCCGGCGGCGGCGACGTCAGCATCGTCTGGAACATCAAGCACATCATCAACCAGCCCGGCGTCAAATTCAAGATCCGCATCGTCGACGCCGCCGGCAACGTGCGCGAAGGCGCCGGCGGCGTCACGCCGCCGTATAAACTCATCCGCGACTACCCCGTCGTCTACTACACCATCCCCGACTTCGAGGATACCAGCCTCCACATGTCGGGCACGCAACCCGACACCGCCAGCTATACCTTCACCTTGCCCAGCGATCTGGACCTGACTACCGTTTCCGAGGCCTACTTCCTGGGCATGTACTGGAAAAAGCCGCGCTTCTCCTTCAACGGCATGAACAAGCTTAGCGTCCAGGAGGGGGTGAACGACGAGTGGCTGCTCGGCATTCGCTCCTTTAACAAAACCGTCCTGGTGCCGGGCGACAACAGCCTGACCTACACCTACTCCGGCAGCGGCGTCGGCCACTTCATCGAAGAGCCGGGGCCGATGGTCGTCCTCAGAGGCAACTATACGAATGTGGCCGACGTGGCCAAGCCGGTCGTGGCCGCGCGCAACCCGGCCCCGGCGGCCACCAACGTCGACATCTTCGCCTCCGTCAGCGCGCGCATCGTCGACCTGGCCAGCGGCGTCAACCGTCAACAGCATCATCATGAGCGTCAACGGCAACCAGGTGCAGCCGGTGCTCAGCGGCACGGCCAACAACCTGACCGTCACCTACGTGCCCACCCAGCCGTTGCCGCCCAACACGCTCATCCCGGTCACGCTCTACGCCTGCGACCTGCGCGGCAACTGCATGACCTCGGCCGACACCTACAGCTTCACCACCGAGCCGCCCGACCTGGTCCCGCCGGTCATCTCCAACGTCAACGTCGTCAGCACCGACTCCGACGCCATTATCACCTGGACGACCAACGAGCCGGCCGATAGCAAGCTTGAGTATGGCCTGACCACCAACTATGAGAAGCCGGCCGTCAGCGCCGCGCCGCTCGTCAGCCAGCATTCGTTGCAACTGACCGGCCTGCAAACCCAATCCACCTACCACTTCCGCCTGTCGTCGCGCGACTTCAACAACAACCCGGCCACGACCGGCGACCTGACCTTCCAAACCAAACCCGCCCCGGCGGGCATCCACTCCGACGACTTCAGCGCCTGCGTCATCGACTCGGCCGTCTGGTCCTACATCGACCCCCTGGGCGACTCCCCCCTGGTCTGGACCGGCAGCGGGGCGCAAATCTCCGTCCCCGCCGGCGAAGGGCACGACATCTGGCGCACCACCCTGGAATCGCCGCGCCTGATCCAGTACGTCGCCAACGGTGACTTCGACGTCGAAGTGAAGTTCGAGAAGCCGCTGACCAAGAAGACCCAGTCCATCGGCGTGCTGGCCCAACAGGACACCAGCAACTACCTACGTTTCAACTTCCAGAGTGAAGGCAACGTCACCAGCCTGATCATCGTCAACACCGTCAACGGCAACAGCCAGGTCGTCTTCACCACGCCCGTCACCCTGGCCGGGGCCAACTACATGCGCATCAACCGCGCCGGCGACGTGTGGAACCTGCAATACTCCATCGACGGCGTCAACTGGAACTTCGCCACCAGCTACACCCGCACCCTGGTCCTCAGCCAGATCGGCCCCTTCGTCGGCAATACCGGCACCGATCCGGCCCACGTCAACGTCATCGACTACTTCATCAACCTCAACGACCCGCTCGACGCGGAAGACCCGCCCATCACCCTCACCGTCGATAAGGTCGGCCAGGGCACGGTGGAGCGCGACCCCGACAAGGCCAGCTACGCCTGCCACGAGACGGTCACGCTGACCGCCGAACCCGCGCCCGATTGGACCTTCACCGGTTGGAGCGGCGCGCTGACCGGCGCGGAACTGGTCAAGACCATCATCCTGACCAAGTCGGAGAGCGTCACCGCCACGTTCACCAACCCCACACCCTACGCCCTGAACGTCGAAGTGGTCAGCAACGGCCCCGGCGTCGGCGGCACGGTGACCAAGAACCCCGACACACCGACCTATCTCTACGGCACCGAGGTCCAACTGACGGCCACGCCCACCCCCGGCTGGAGCTTCCTCGGCTGGTCGGGCGACTGGACGGCCACCGACCCGGTGACCACCGTCCCCGTGACCGGCAACATGGACGTCGTCGCCACTTTTGAGCAGGACGAGTACACCCTGGACACGCTCATCCTGGCCGAAGGCGTCGGCACGGGCGGCACGATCACCGTTGACCCCGTGCAGCCGACCTACCTCTATGGCGACGAGGTGACTATCACCGTCACGCCCGAAGTCGGCTGGACCTTCACCGGCTGGGCCGAGAGCAGCGTCGGCGTCAGCGGCAACGAGCTTGTCACCAACCTGACCATGTCGCAGGACGTAGTCGCCATCGCCCGCCTGGTGCAGAACCAGTACGACCTGGCCATCGACCTCGTCCACAACGGTGAGCCGGGGGCCATCGGCGGCGCGGTGCTCAAGACGCCCGACCAGGCGACCTATGGCCACGGCCAGGTCGTGTCGGTCACGGCCCAGGTCGCCCAGGGCTGGCTCTTCACCGGCTGGGCCGGCGATCTGGCCGGCGACGACCCGGAGCAATCGCTGACGATGACCGCCGACAAGGCCGTCACCGCCACCTTTACCCAGCAGCAGTACAACGTCACGGTGACGATTGACGGCCCCGCGGGCGTCGCCAACCCCGGCCACGTCGCCATCACACCCGACAAGCCGTACTTCCTGTACAACGACATCGTCACCCTGACGCCGGTGGCCGAAGCGGGCTGTGAGTTCGTCATGTGGAGCGGCGACCTGACCGGCACGGATGAGCCGGCCCTCTTCGCCATCGACAAGGACTACAACATCACCGCCCACTTCGCCGTGGACACGACGCCGATCGAGATCTCCAATCCCAACATCGAAGTCATGCCCGGCGGCACGCTGGCCACCGTCACCTGGGAAACGGACGTGCCCGGCACCAGCGTCGTCGACTATGGCGAAACCCTTGTTTACGAGCTAGGCCCCAAGACCAAGGACGTGCTGGAAACGCAGCACACCATCCTGCTCAGCGGCCTGACAGCCGGACACGTTCTACCACTTGCAGATCACGTCGCTTGACCAGCACGGCAACTCGGTCAGCACCGAGGACATGACCTTCACGACCAGCAACTCGTCAGGCATCTTCTCCGATGACTTCAGCGCCTGCGAAATCAACAACCGCTGGACATGGGCCAACCCGCTCAATGACTCCGAGCGCGCCGTAACCGGCCGCCATCTGGAGATCACCGTGCCCGGCGGCGCCACGGCCCACACCCTCTACACCGAGGGCATCTCTGTACCCCGTCTTATGCAGCCGTCGAACGACGACGATTTCACTATCGAGGTCAAGTTTGACTCGGTTGTAGCCGACACCGGCGCGGCACAGGGCATTGTCATCGAGCAGGACAACGACACCTTTCTGCGACTGGAGTTCCACAAGCGCCCCGGCGTTATTCGCGCCTTCGTCGTCGGCATTCGTGACGGGGCCATCGGCGCCGGCACCACGGCCGGCCGCGATGTGGCCGGCGAGCCGGTTTCGTTGTACATGCGCGTCGTGCGCGCCGGCGACAAGTGGCAGCAGTTTTACTCCCTCGACGGCGTCGAATGGACGCTGAACAAGGAGTTCAACTTCGACATGACCGTCAAGCGGGTGGGCGTCTACGCCGGCAACAGCAAGTTCGGCGACAACCCCATCCCGACCCACACCGTTCTGGTCGACTACTTCTTCAACACCGCCGCGCCCATCACGCCCGAAGATAGCCGCTACGCGGTCAACGTCGACATCGAAGGCTCCGGCAACGTGACGCGCAACCCCAACCGCGGCTACTACTGCGGCCAGGAAGTGACGCTGACGGCCACGCCCAGCGATGGTTGGATTTTCCTCGGCTGGGCCGGCGACGCCAGCGGCACCGACCCGGTGCGCACGCTGACGGTGACGGCCGACATGAACGTGACCGCCCAATTCAGCAATGACGGCTTCAAACTGGTGGTGCCGCTTATCCTGAGATAAGCGTCTATCCATCGGTCGGGGCGACTCGCGGGACGGGTCGCCCCGACCGGCACGTTTTATCCACTGGGGTGCGCCGCAAGGCCACTCCGCTTCGCATTCTTGGCGATTGATGCCAGAACAGAGTGAGTACAATGAACAGACAGGCGAAATGGCTCCTTCTCATGGCTCTGCTGCTGATGGTCGTGCTATCGGCCGGCGGCGTGGGGGCATGGAGTGACGCCGACAGCGACCCCGCGGCGGCCCCGGCCGTCACCGACGACGAAAGCGCGATGCCGCCGCTGGTCGGCGGCGCGCCCAAACAACCGGAAGCCGTGCTCAGCGCCCCGGCCGACGCGCCCGAGCAACCGGGCACCCTCTTCCAGAACGCGCCCAATGCCCCCGCCATCACCATCTGGTATGGCGCGAGCCAGCAGTTCGGCCTCCGGGGCGACCCGCAGAAGTGGGTCAACATCCTCGGCAAAGTCAGCAGTGCCGTGCCGCTCAGCAGCCTGACCTACTCCGTCAACGGCGGCGCGCCCCAGGCGCTCGAAGTCGGCCCGGACAACATGCGCCTGGCGCAGACCGGCGACTTCAACATCGAGCTGGACTACACCGACCTGCTGCCGGGGGCCAACCAGGTGGTCATCACCGCCCTCGACAACGCCGCCGCCTCCAGCCAGGCCGTCGTCACCGTCAACTACGCCGCCGCCCCGGCCTGGACGCCGCAGAACTACACCGTCAACTGGGGCGCGGCCACCAAGGTCAGCGACGTGGCGCAAGTCATCGACGGCCAGTGGGCCATCGACAACGGCACGGCGCGGCCGACGGTCATCGAGTTCGACCGCCTGTTGGCCATCGGCGACCTGTCGTGGCGCGACTACACCGTCACCGTGCCCATCACCATCCTGAGCATGGACCCGGCCGGCTTCCCCGGCCCCAGCAACGGCCCCGGCATTGGCGTCATGGTGCGCTGGCAGGGGCACTTCTGGGCCGACGGCGACACCCAGCCGCGCACCGGCTGGCGGCGGCTGGGCGCGCTGGCCTGGTATCGCTGGAAGAACAACCCCGCCCCGGCCGAAGGGGCTGCAACTCCTGGGCCATCGCGGCCTGCTGCTGGGCGAAAGCACGCGCACGCTCAGCCTGAACACGCCCTATATCTTCAAGGTCAGCATCACCTCCAACGCCAACCCGGCCAAGCCGGCCACCTACCGCTTCAAGGTCTGGGAAGCGGCGCAGGCCGAACCGGCGACGTGGGACTTTGAATCGCCGGGCGTCAGCGGCGAGCCGCGCAGTGGCTCCATCGTCCTGCTGGCCCACCACGTGGACGCCCGCTTCGGCAACGTCACCGTTAATCTGGCCAGCGTCGAGCCGCAGCCGAGCCTGACGACCCACATCACCGGCACCGGCACGGGCACGCTCGACGTGGCCCCCAACAAGGCCACCTATCGCTTTGGCGAAGATGTCACCCTGACCGTCACGCCCGACACCGGCTCCACCTTCCAGGGCTGGCTGGGCGACCTGACCGGCACGGCCAACCCGGGCACAGTCGAGATGTTCGGCGACCGCAGCGTCTCGGCCCTGCTGATCAACCCCAACGTGCAGACGCCCATCTCCGATGACTTTAGCGGCTGCGCGCTCGACACCCAACTCTGGACCTACGTCGATCCGCTGGGCGACTCGCCGCTGGTGATGACCGGCGCGCAAGCCCAGATCAGCGTGCCCGCCGGCACAGGCCACGACATCTGGACCGGCGGCGTCAACGCGCCGCGCCTGATGCAGTACGCCGAGAATGAAGACTTCGAGTTCGAGGTCAAGTTCGACTCGGCCCTGAACGGCAAGAACCAGGCCCAGGGCGTGCTGGTGCAGGGGGACGCGCAGAACTTCCTGCGCTTCAACTACCTCCATGACGGCACGAGCTACCGCATCCAGGCCTTTACCTTCCTGCTCGGCCAGCCGACCACGCGCGTCGACACCGTCCTGACCACCGCGCCGCCGATGTACCTGCGCGTCAAGCGCATCGGCAACGTCTGGAACCTCTTCTACTCCGCCAACGGCACGAACTGGTCGCTGGCCGCCGGCTTCCAGCACGATCTGGTCGTCAACAGCTACGGCCCCTACGTCGGCAACTCCAGCAAGAACCCGGCCACCATCGGGCTGATCGACTACTTCTTCAACACCAAAAGCCCCATCGTGCCCGAAGACAACGACCGCAAGCTGACGGTCGGCGTCTCGCCCACCGGCAGCGGCACGGTGGCTCTCGACCCGTTGAAGGAGAACTACGCCTGCGACGAGCCGGTGACGCTGACCCCCGTGCCCGCCACCGGCTACCGCTTCGACCACTGGAGCGGCGACCTGAGCGGCACGGCCAACCCCGGCACGCTGGTCATGAACGCCACCAAGAACGTGACCGCCCACTTCGTCGCCGACACGCAGTACACCGTCACCGTCAGCGCCAGCCCCGCCGGCGCGGGAACCGTCACCAAGTCGCCCGACAAACCGGCCTACAGCGCCGGCGAGTCGGTCACGCTGACGGCCACGCCCGCCGCCGGCAACCTGTTCACCAACTGGAGCGGCAACGCCAGCGGCACGACCAACCCGCTGACGGTGGTTGTCAACGGCAACCTCACCATCGTCGGCAACTTTGCCGCCGCGCCGACCCACACCCTGACCACCACCCCCGTCGGCAGCGGTAGCATCAGCCGCGTGCCCGACAAAACCAGCTATCTCCACGGCGAAAGCGTCACTCTGACCGCCGTGCCCAACGCCAACGCCAGCTTCATCGGCTGGGGCGGGGCGCTGACCGGCGCGACCAACCCGACGACCATCATCATGGACGCCGACAAGGCCGTGACCGCCACCTTCGCCGACAACATCTACACCCTGACCCTGTCGCCCGGCGAAAACGGCTCCATCCAGGCCAGCCCCAACAAGACGGCCTACTACCAGAACGAGGTGGTGACGCTGACGCCCGTGCCCGCCGTGGGCTACAAGTTCGTGGCCTGGGGCGGCGACCTGAGCGGCAGCGCCAACCCGGCCACGCTGAGCATGACCGGCAACAAGACCGTCTCGGCCACCTTCGCCCCCGACCAGAGCTACACCATCGACATCACCACCGTTGGTAGCGGCCTCGTCGTCAAAGACCCGGAGCAGGCGGAGTACAGCCTCGGCCAACAGGTGACGCTGACGGCCTTCCCCCTGTCCGGCATGGAGTTCGTCGGCTGGAGCGGCGCGCTGACCGGCAACCAGAACCCCGTCGTCATCACGGTCAGCGGCGACATGGCCATCACCGCCACCTTCGCCCCTCTCGGCGTCTATAGCCTGACCATCATCCCGCCCACCAACGGCACGATCCAGGTCGATCCGGTGCGCACCCTCTACGCCCCCGGCGAACAGGTGACGCTGACCGCCGTGCCCAACCTGGGCTACATCTTCTCCGCCTGGGGTAACGACGCCAGCGGCACGACCAACCCGCTGACGCTGACGATGGACGGCAACAAGACCGTTTCGGCCGTCTTCGAGATCGCCCCGGTTTTCACCGTCAACGTCACCTCGGCCGGCAACGGCTCGGTGGCCGTCGACCCGCCCGGCACGCAGTTCACCGCCGGCACGCAGATCACCCTGACGGCCACGCCGTCCGAAGGGTTCTTCTTCGCCGGCTGGACGGGCAGCCTGGTCAGCAACAAGAACCCCACCGTGCTGACCGTGGACGGCAACAAGAACATCATCGCCCACTTCACCGACGAGCCAGCCCCCCAGTCCGACGACTTCGCCGGTTGCGGCACGCCCAACGCCATGTGGACGTGGGTTGACCCGCTCGGCCAGGCCGACTACCGGATGACCGGCACACAGCTCAAGATCGTCATTCCCCCCGACGTCAACTATGAAGCGTGGCGCAACGGCAACGAAGCGGCGCGAATGATGCAAGAGGTCGGCAATCTGGACAACTTCTCGCTGGTGGTCAAGCTGCAATCGGTCGTCACCCAGGGCTACCAGGCGCAGGGCATCATCATCGAGGCGGATGAAGATCACTTCATTCGTTTTGATCTCAACTACATCCCTGAAGACGAAGAAGGTGTCTCGCCGGTGAAGCTGTTTGCCGGCACGGTTGAGAATGGAGTCGGCAAGATCAAGAAGAACGTGCCGATTACCATCAGCGGTTCCGACATCTACATCATGATCCGGCGCTTCGGCGACGAGTGGCGGATGTACTACCGCTTCCAGAACTCCGGGCCGTGGACGGGCATCGGCAAGTTCAACTTTGTCCTAGACGTGCAGCGCGTCGGCGTCTTTGCCGCCAGCCACCACCCCACGGGCAGCGAGAACGCCCCCGGCCACACGGCCACCTTCGACTTCTTCTTCAACGAAGATTCACCCATCGCCCCCGAAGACGGCAACGCGCCGGGCATCGTCATCAACAAGGTCGGCCAGGGCACTGTCACCCAGACGCCCGCCGGCCCCGACTACACTTGCGGCCAGCAGGTTCAACTGCGGGCCGCGCCGGCCAGCGGCTGGCGCTTCCAGAACTGGAGCGGCGATCTGAACGGCAGCAGCCTCAACCTGCCGCTGACCATCAGCCGCAAGCACACGGTCACGGCCACCTTTGTCCAGTTGACCAGCTTTGACCTGTTCCTGCCCGTGGCTATTCGTTAGCCGCGGCCAAGGCGGGCCGCCCGGTTAGCCGGGCGGCCCGCCACTTAAGAGGCGTTGTAAGCCGACGCCGCTATTCTGGCCATAGTGAGTCCCACGCCGATCGGGGTGGGCCTTAAAATGGAATGAACAAACCGGCTGATAGGACTCTAATCGTACTTGGAGCCGCCATCCGTTTACCGGCTCGTGACCGGCAACGACCCCCTTATCGGTAACACCCACGCCCAGCCGGCGTACTGGAATTTGCATACCGCTGTGGCCCACGCCGCGGCGACAACGTGAATTGGTTTGACCGGGAAGTGGCATCATCGCTTTCACTCAGGCAAAGCGCTGTGCCCCATCGAGGCAACTTCCACTCCCGGCTCGTTCTGATGTAGTCGATATTGCCTGGATAGAGGGAACCATGTTAAGGAGCAATACACGCACTCTCTTTCTCGTCTTGGCCCTGGGCCTGTTGGGCGGGCTAGTGATGATTCGCCCGACGGCCGTCGAGGCCGGCATCTTCAATGCCAGTAATCAGGTCACTTACAAAGAGTACTGGGTCCACCATGACGAATTGACCGGCGGCTGCAACGCCGACGGCACGCCGACACACCCCGGCGGCACATGGTACATGGAAGTCGGCACGCGCCAGCGCTGCCCCAAGACGGTTGAATTCACCGTGCCCGATGATTTCAGCAACGCGGCCAAGGTCGAAATCTACCTTGACCTGTGGCGCGCCTACCATGAGCGCGGCCTCCAGTTCGAGATGAACGAAAGCGGCGTCGTCCATACCTCGCCCGTTGGCTATGACTGGAGCCGCACGCCCTGGATTCTGGAAGTTGACAAGGCCGAGTTAGAGCCTGGCCTGAATACCATCACCTTCTGGGCCACCCGGCTGACCCACATCCACGACATCGGCATTCGCATCTATCACAACAACGACAACCCGCTGCTGCCCGGCCCCGGCGGCGACGTGGAACCGCCGAACGGCCAACTGGTCTCCATTGAGGATGACGGCGGCGTCGTTTCGCCCGATGCCGGCGGCACGTTGATGGTCAACGGCAATCAGTTGAAGCTGACGGCCGACATCTCGCCCGACACCCTCTACGTCGAGTTCCACGCCTGGTATGAAGGCTACGACGAGGACAACGACGGCGTCTTCCGCGACTGGCACAACCTGGGCCGCAACAACTGGTGGCCCGGCGGCCGCGAGGAGTTAGTCACCGGCGGCACCATCAACCACATCGCCACCGTCAAGCCCAAGAACAGCGCGACGACGGTGTCCACGACGTGGAACATGACCCACATCACCAACCAGTCGTTGATCAAGTTCAAGATCCGTGTGGTGGACGCCGCGGGCAACGTGCGCGAAGGGGCGGGCGGTATCTCGTCCGACTTCAAGTTGATGCGCAACGTACCCGTCAACGCCTTCATCCTCCACGACTTCACCGACTTCGGCCTGCACATGGACGGCAATCGGCCTGACTCGGTCAGCTACAACTTCATTATGCCGTCCACCATTGTCGACTACTACACCGAGTCGATTCTGGTCGGGGCCTATTGGCGCAACCCCGCCTTCGCCATCAATGGTAGCGGCGGCATCTCGGCCAACTCCCCCGACTGGTCACTAGGGATCAAGTCGTTCCCCAAGGGCTACCTGGTCGCCGGGCTGAACCGCATCACCTATCAATACACCAATGGCGCCGGCCAATTTGTGGAGTACCCCGGCCCGATGTTCGTCCTGCGCCGGTCGGCGCCAGGCCCGGCCGACAACACCCCGCCGATCATCGGCGGCCAGTTGCCGGCGCCCAACGCGACCAACGTCGACGTCAAATCGCCCATCACCGCCCGCATCAGCGACGACAAGTTCGGCGTTGACTGGCAGACGGTCAAGGTCACGGTCAACGGCGAGGACGTGACCAACAAGACCGACATCCAGGGTGTCATGGGCGACTACCTGCTGGTCTATGACCCGCCCGGCAACCTCGACTTCTCCACCGAGTACACGGTCAAGATCGAGGGCTGCGACCTGCTGAACAACTGCGCGTCGGCCGTGAACTACAAGTTCAACACCGCCGCGCCCGACACCGCGCCGCCGGCCATTACCAACGTGGTGGCCGAGCCGCTGCCCAATGGCGTCAACATCAGTTGGACCACCAGCGAACCGGCCACCAGCCGCGTCGAATATGGCAAGACGACCAACTACGAGTTGGGCGTGGTCGAAGACACGACGCTGAAGACCAGCCACTACGCCGAAATCCGCGGCCTGCAACCCAGCACCCGCTACCACTTCCGGCTGAAGAGCACCGACGAGCAGGGCAACACCGCCACGACAAACGACAACACCTTCGACACGACCGAGTTCGGCGACCTGCTGTCCGATGACTTCAACGCCTGCGTCCTCGATTCGATGTGGACGGAGTTCGACCCGCAGGGCAATACCACCCTGAGCATGTCGGGCGAGACGCTGTCGCTGAGCTTCCCCGCCGGCGGCGCCCACGACTGGACGACCGGCGGCCCGCCGCGCGTCATGCAGTTGGCCGGCGACGTCGACTTCACCGTTGAGGTCAAGTTCGAATCGGCGTTGACCGTCCCCGGCCAGATGCAGGGCATCCTGATCGAAGAGGACGACGACACCTACGTCCGCGTCAGCTTCGAGCGCACGGCCACGGCCACGATCATGTTCTCGCGCTTCGTCAGCAACGGCGTCACCGTCAAGAGCGCCACCACGTCCTTCACCGATGGCACGGTCATCCCCAACATGCTGCGCGTCAAGCGCGTCGGCGATAGCTTCCAGCGCTCCTACTACCAGGACGGCCAGTGGAAGGGGCAGGCGGCCTACACGATGGACATGACCCCCATCCACGTCGGCGTCTTCGCCGGTGCGGCCGGCGCGGGCGGCACGGCTCCGGCCCACACCGCCGTCGTCGATTACTTCTTCAACACCGACATCCCCATCGTGCCCGAAGACGGCAATCCGATGAGCGTCGCCGTGGCCGTCGTCGGCAACGGCAGCGTGACCAAGCAGCCCAACAAGACCGTCTATACCTGCGGCGAGGAAGTCGTGCTGAGCGCGGTGACCGTCCCCGGCTGGTCGTTCGGCGGCTGGAGCGGCGACGTGACCGGCAGCGACCCGATGGCCTCGGTCATCATTGACGGGCCGAAGAACGCCACCGCCACCTTCACCCAGGATCAGTACGTCCTCAACGTGGCCATCGAAAACGACGGCGTCGGCGGCGAGCAGAACGCCGTGACGAAAAGCCCCGACCAGGCGACCTACGTCTACGGCGACCAGGTGCAACTGACCGCCGTGCCCCAACCGGGCTGGTCGTTCGTCGGCTGGACGGGCGCGGTCAACAGCGCCTCGCCCACCGTCATGCTGACGATGAACGAGAGCAAGTCCGTCACGGCCAAGTTTGAGCAGGATCAGTATGACCTGACGCTCAACGTCATCAACAACGCTGTTGTGCCGGGCAGCGTCGGCGGGACGGTCTCGGCCACGCCGCAGAAGACGACCTACGTTTATGGTGACGTGGTCACGCTGCAAGCCAACACCAATCCCGGCTGGACATTCTCCGGCTGGAGCGGGGCCGTCACCTCGACTAATGCCACCGCGCAATTGACAATCACCGGCGACGCGGTCGTCAACGCCACCTTCATCCAGGATCAGTACGAACTCGAAGTCGAGGTCGTCAGCCTGGGCAAGTCGGGCGTCGGCGGCTCCGTCTCGCTGAACCCGGCCAAGGGCAGCTACGTCTACAACGACGTGGTCACCCTGGTGGCCGAGGCCAACGCCTGCTGGTCGTTCACGCGCTGGGAAGGCGACCTGAGCGGCACGAACGCGGTGGAAACGCTGACGGTGACGCGCGACATGGACGTGACCGCCGTCTTCACCCAGAATCGCCACACGCTGACCGTCAACAAGACCGGCCCCGGCCAGGTCGCGGTGACGCCGCAGATGGCCGAATACTACTGCGGCGACAGCGTCACGCTGACGGCCACGCCGTCGCCCAACTTCTTCTTCACCGGCTGGTCGGGCGACCTGACCGGCGCGGAGAACCCGCTGACCTTCACCATCGAGAAGAACACCGTCGTCACGGCGACCTTCTCCAACAACCCGCCGCCCATCGTCGAGCCGATTCCCGACAAGACGGTGAGCCTCAACGAACTCGTCACCTTCGCGGTGCGGGCCACTGACCCCGGCGGGACGACGGTCACGCTGACGGCCAACGGCCTGCCGCAGGGCGCGACGTTCGTGGACAACGGCGGCGGCACAGGCACGTTCACCTGGCGGCCCAGCATCTCCCAGAGCGGCGAGTACACCATCACCTTCATCGCCTCCGATGGCAACGGCCAGGGCAGCCAGACCGTTCTCATCACCGTTGAAGGCCAGGCGGTCGTCTTGCCGATGATCATCCGCTAGTCAAGATTAGGCGACTTCGCGGCCAGGGCCGCTGCACCGCAGCGGCCCTGGCCCAATGGCGCGACGCCGGCGCTGATAGTAAACAAGGAGATACAACGCATGAAAGTTGGCATTCTGGCCGGTGGGCATGGCACACGCCTGGCCGAAGAGACAGAGATCAAGCCCAAGCCGATGGTCGAGATCGGCGGCCGGCCCATCCTGTGGCACATCATGATGCACTACTCGTGCTTCGGCCACAACGATTTCGTCATTGCCCTGGGCTACAAGGGCGAAGTCATCAAGCGCTACATGGTCGATTACTGCTCGCTGAACAGCAATCTGACCATCAACCTGAAGGCCGGGCGCGTTGACCTGCACGACACCGAGGGCATTCAGGACTGGACCATCAACCTGATCGACACCGGCCTGCACACCATGACCGGCGGACGCATCAAGCGCCTCCAGCCCTACATGGGCGACAAGACGTTCATGCTGACCTGGGGCGACGGCGTCTCCACCGTCGATCTCAGCCGGCTGCTGGCCTTCCATCGCGCCCACGGCCGTCTGATCACCATGACCGCCGTGCGCCCGCCCGCCCGCTATGGCCACATGGAGTTCGACGGCGACCGCATCCGCGAGTTCACCGAGAAGCCCCAGACGGCCGAAGGCTGGATCAACGGCGCGTTCTTCGTCGCCGAGCCGCAGGTCTTCGACTACATCGACGGCGACGACACCCAATTCGAGAAAGAGCCGCTGGAGCGCCTGGCCGCCGAGGGCGAGCTGATGGCCTATAAGCACGACGGCTTCTGGCAATGTATGGACACCCGGCGCGACAAGTTCGTGCTGGAGAAACTTTGGGACAGCGGGGAAGCCCCCTGGAAGATCTGGTAAGTTAGGAGGACTCAATACATCATGCGCGTTCTAGTGACTGGTCATAACGGCTATGTGGGTACGGTGCTCGTGCCCATGCTTCTGAAAGCGGGCCACGAAGTCGTCGGCCTGGATAGCAACTTGTATCAGGCGGCCACCTTCGGCGAGGAGGATGCCCCCGCCATCCCGGCTATCCAGCGCGACGTACGCGACGTGACCTACGAAGACCTCGACGGCTTCCAGGCCATTTTGCACCTGGCCGGCCTGTCCAACGACCCCCTGGGCGACCTCAACCCGGCGTTGACTTACGACATCAACCACCGCGCCTCCGTCCGCATGGCCCAGATGGCCAAGGAACTGGGCACGGAGCGCTTCATCTTCTCGTCCTCGTGCAGCAACTACGGCGCGGGCGTCGATGACTGGTTGACCGAAGAGTCGGCCTTCAACCCGGTGACCCCCTACGGCAAGTCGAAGGTCATGGTCGAGCAGGACGTGGCCAAGCTGGCCGACGATAGCTTCAGCCCCACCTTCCTGCGCAGCTCCACGGCCTACGGCGTCTCGCCCCGCCTGCGCTTCGACCTGGTGCTCAACAACCTGACCGCCTGGGCCTACACCACCGGCCTGGTCTACCTGAAGAGCGACGGCACGCCCTGGCGGCCCGTCGTCCACATCGAGGACATGTCCCTGGCCTTCGTCGCCGCCCTGCACGCGCCGCGCGAACTCATCCACAACGAGGCGTTCAACGTCGGCCGCCCCGAAGAGAACTACCGCATCCGCGAACTGGCCGAGATCGTCGCCGAGACCGTCCCCGGCAGCCGGGTCGAGTTCGCCGAAGGGGCCAGCCCCGACAAGCGCAACTACCGCGTCGACAGCAGCAAGATCGCCCGCGTCCTGCCGGAGTACAAGCCCAAGTGGACGGCCCGCGCCGGGGCCAAGGACCTCTACGAGGCCTATCAGCGCGTCGGCCTGAAGCTGGACGAGTTCGAGGGGCCGCGCTACCGCCGCATCGACCACATCAAGATGCTCATGTCCAGCGGCCGGCTCGACAACGCCCTGCGCTGGCGCGAGGCCGTCCCCGCCTGATGCCAAAACCGCAGATTTCGCAGATTAAAGAGAATAAATCTGCGAAATCTGCGGTTTTATCGAGTACTCCTATGTCAATCTATACCACCGAAACCGGCGACCGCATCACCGGCTCGCCCAACCTGGAAACCATCATCGCCTTTGGCGAGACGCCCCTGGCCGACCGCCTGCTGCGCGCCGACCAGCTCGACGAGCCGGCCCTGAAGGCCCCCCTGACCCTGGCCTTCTGCCCCGACTCGTCGCTGGCCCAAATTCGCGAGACGGTCAACCCGGAGATTCTCTTCTACGCCGAGTACCCCTACTTCTCGTCGGTCTCGCAATCGCTGCTGAAGCACTTCCGCGAGAGCGCCGAGTACATCATGGACACCCGGCCGCTCGGCCCCGACAGCCTGGTCATGGAAGCCGCCAGCAACGACGGCTACCTGCTGAAGAACTTCGCCGAGCGGGGCATCCCCGTGCTGGGCATTGACCCGTCGGTGGCCCCGGCCACGGCCGCCCGCGAAGCCGGCATCCCGACGATGATCACCTTCTTCACCCGCGACCTGGCCGCCCAACTGGTGGCCGAGGGCAAGGCGGCCGACGTCTTCCTGGCCAACAACGTCCTGGCCCACGTGCCCGACCTCAACGGCTTCGTCGCCGGCATCAAGACCGTGCTGAAGCCGACCGGCGTGGCCGTCATCGAGTGCCCCTACGTCGTCGATCTGGTCGATCACGTCGAGTTCGACACCATCTACCACCAGCACCTGTGCTACTTCTCCATCACCGCCCTGGACAAGCTCTTCCGCCAGCACGGCCTGTACCTCAACGACGTCAAGCGCACCCGGATTCACGGCGGTTCGCTGCGCCTCTTTGTCGAGCCGGTGGAAAAAGTCGGCCCGGTCGTCACCGAGATGTTGGCCACGGAGCGCGAGCGCAAGGTGGACACCATCGAGTACTACCGCGACTTCGCCGGCCGCGTGGCCCACGTCCGCGACAGCCTGCTGGCCATCCTGCGCGACCTGAAGGCCCAGGGCTGCCGCATCGCCGCCTATGGCGCGGCGGCCAAGGCCACGACGATGCTGGCCTACTGCGGCATCGATTCGTCGCTGGTGGACTACGTCGTCGATCTGAACAAGTACAAGCACGGCCGCTACATGGGCGGCAACCACCTGCCCATCTACCCGGTCGAGAAGCTGGTGGAAGACCAGCCCGACTACGTGCTGATCCTGGCCTGGAACTTCGCCCAGGAGATCATGCGCCAGCAGTCGGCCTATGCTGAGGCCGGCGGCCGTTTCATCGTCCCTATCCCTGAGCCGCGCATCATCGAGCCGCAGGCTGTCGCGCCGCTCCAGGGCGTGGTGATGTAGCCTCTCAAGAGAGCGAGCATGGCGACTTCACCTCATGTAACCCGACCGACCGGCCGCGGCCGCCGTGGCCTCGGCCGGCGGCTGGGCCGCTTCGGCAAACGGGCCTTCATCTCCGTGTTGGGCGAAGACCGCTTCCTGCGTGCCCGCGCCGCCCACCATCTGCGCCGCCGCCGCCGCCACGGCCAGGGGTTGCTGCTCGTCCATACGATGGGCAAGGTCGGCTCGACCACCGTCGGCGCCTCGCTGCGCCAGCAGGGCATCCGCCGCACGATGGCCATGTACCAGCCCCACTTCCTCAGTGATGAGGGCCGGGCCTTCGCCGAACAACTGGCCACCCAGGGCGTGGGCGGCTGGGAGCAGTTGGTCAAGAAAGAGCGCAGCGACTTCCTGCGCAGCCGGCTGCTGGGCCAGGAACTGGCGCGTATGCGCGCCGAGGGCGAACGGGTGAAGATCATCACCATGGTGCGCGACCCGGTGGCCACCAACGTCTCCGGCCTGTTCCATAATCACACCTGGTGGCCGGCGGCGCTGAAGGCCGAGTGCGCCGCCGGCTCGCCCGGTTGCCTGGATGCGCTGAGCCAATACTTTCTGAACAGCTATCCCCACGACGTGCCGGAGACGTGGTTCGACATGGAGTTGCGCGCCCTCTATGGCGTGGACGTCTATGCCCAGCCGTTCGACCCGCGGCGCGGCTATGCCGTCTACCACAGCGACACGGCCGACGTGCTGCTGCTGAAGCTGGAGACACTCAACCAGGTTGGGGCGGCGGCCGTGCGCGACTTTCTGGGCCTCGCGGCGTTCGAGTTGGTGCCCAGCAACACGGCCGAGGATAAGTCCTACGCCGACCTCTATAAAGCCTTCCGCCGCCAGGTGCATTTGCCCGCGGCCTATCTCGACCGCGTCTACGGCTCGCGCATGGCGCGTCACTTCTACGCGCCCGAGGAACTGGCCGCCTTCCGCGGCAAGTGGTCGGCTGCCCAATAAGGCCAGGCCCGCCCCCGCGCGACGCCCTGGGCCGACTTCTTCACCGAGTCGAACCACGCAAGGCGCAGACGCCAGCCAAGCGGCGTTCTTTGCGTCTTTGCGTGAGATATTCTTTAGCTTTGCGTGAAACTGAGCCTCTACGGTGCGCAGGTCACGTTCTCATAGAGGTGAACGCGGCCGTGGTGCCACCCCTTGGACAGAATGTCCACATCGCCGTCGCCATCGATGTCATAAGCCTGGCTGGATTGATAGTGGGAGTCGCCGTCGTAGACCAGGTGCTGTGCCCAACTGTCGCCCTGCCCCAAATTCTCGAAGATCCACAGCGACGCCGGCCGCTCCTGGGCCGACACCATGTTGTACTCGCCGATGATGACGTCCGGGTCGCCGTCGCCGTCCAGATCGCCCGCGTCCAGGCTCTCGGCGTGGCCGCGCGTCAGATTGGTGATGAGATGGTGCGGCCACGTCGCTTGCGGCGAATTGCCCTGCTCGTGCCAGGCGACCTTGCGCCCCTCGGGGTCGTGGGAGTAGCCGATGAAGGCGTCGAGGTCGGCGTCGCCGTCGATGTCCACCAGCTCGTGACGGCTGGCCTGGGTGTCGCCAACCTCGAAGATAGTGATCGGCGTCCAGGTGGCGGCGGGGTGGTTGTTGCGCAGCCAGATGTGGCCCATGAACACGTCCAGGTCGGCGTCGTCATCGAGATCGACGGCCGTCAACTGTTCGCCGGTAGACACGTCGGAGATCTTCTGCCGCGGCCAAGTCTGCGTTGCCGGGTTGGCGGGCACGGTGAACATCTGCACGCCGTGGGGATTGCGGTTGGGCTTCTCGGTGTCGTCCCAGGTAACGACGATTTGCAGCGGCCCACCGGGCGTCATCCGGGCGATGGCCACACCCTGAATCGGGTCGTTGGGCGGCATGGTGATGCCGGCCACGTCAAGCTTGTCGAACACGGTGAAGACGCCACCGCCCTCATTCCTGGCCCAGACGAACGGCCACCAGGCGCTCTCGTCCATCGGTTCGGTTGCGCCGGTGGAGGCCAGCAGGTCGCGGTCGCCGTCGCCGTCGAAGTCGTGGGCGGCGATGACGTCCTCGATCGGCGCGGGCAGTTGCGTGCGCGGCCAGACGCCGCCGGGCGCGCCGGGATTGGCGTACCAGAACTTGCCGGTCAGCACGTCGTCGCGGCCGTCGCCGTTGACGTCGAAGGTGAACAGGAAGGTCGCCCGGCCGGGCCGGGCGGCGTCGATGACGTGGCGCTGCCACTGCCACTGGCCGATGGCGCTCGTTCCGGCGCAGGCCGGTGGGGTGGCGCTGGGCGTGGCCGTCGGGCCGGGCGTGGCCGTGGCGGTGGGCGTGGCGGTTGAGGTCGGCTGTGGCGCGCCGTCGCCGGCCAACGCCAGGGCATCGATGGCCTCGTTGCCGTAGCTATACTGTGCCCCGCGCCAGACGAAACTGGGCGCGGGCTGGCAGGCCGTCGCCGCGCCCGTGCCGGCCAGCGCGCAGGAGAAGATGTCGGCCGTCCCCGCCACCAGATCGCCGATTTGGGTCCGCGCGCTGCCGACGAGATAGAGCGGCCCGCCTGGCCCGGCGGACGCGGCGGCGACGTGCTCGCCGCTCTGGCCCAGCCCCATGAGCGAACCGTCGAAGTAGAGCGACCAGGTTCCGGCCGTCGTCTCGCCCAGGCTGGCCGGCGCGAACAGCAGCAAATCTTCGTCGCGCCCGCTGGCCCCGGACACGGTGGCATTGCCGTTGGTGCTCAACAGCAGGCCCGCCGCCGTCATCGACAGGCCGTCAACATCTTCCACGTTCGTCGTCAGACCGACATCGGAACCGTCGAAGTAGAGGCTAAAGCTCCCGGCCGTATTGGCCCCCAGCGAGGTGGGGACGAAGCGCACGACGTCCGAGTCATCCACGGCCAGACCCGACAGGGTGATCGCCGTGTCCACACTCAATAGAAGCGTGCCGTCATTCAATCCATGCAGCGCGTCGATATCGCTTCCAACCAGGCCGACGTCGGAGCCGTCCAGATAGAGCGACCACTGACCGCTGTTGATGTCGAAACGCAGAATGTCCTCGTCGGCGAAGGCAATGCCGCTAACGTTGCCGCCGGAGGAAGAGCTGAGCAGGTAGGCGTGGCCCGGTGGCGCGGTGGTCGCTGTGGCGGTCGCTGTGGCGGTTGGTGTGGCCGTTGCCGCGGCGGTTGGGGTGGGCGTGGCATCGGGCTGGCCGGCACAGGCGCGGCGCTCATAGAGCAGGACGTTGCCGTGCGACCAGCCGATGGAGACGATGTCGTCGTCGCCGTCGCCGTCGATGTCCACCAGTTGTGTGCCGTCGTGGTGTTCGTGCCCCGTGGCAACGAGGTGTTCGCGCCAGCCGCCGTTGCGGTTCTCGAAGACGAGGACGCGCCCGGCGGCCGGTTGGGCCAGGTTGTGCTCGCCGATGACCACATCCACGTCGCCGTCGCCATCGAGATCGCCCACGTCGAGGCTCTGCGGCCCGACGACCGTGCCGATAGCGTGTTCGACCCACAGCGCAGTGGGGTCGGCCGGTTGTTCATACCAGGCCACCGGCCGGATGACGCTGATGCCCTCGAAGCCGATGACCGCGTCCAGATCGCCGTCGCCATCCATATCGACCAGCCGGTTGCGGTCGGCCTCGTGGGCGGCGTCGAAGAGGGTGTGGGCCGTCCAGTCGGGCGCGTTGTTTTCCAGCCATTGCGCGCCCAGCAGCAAGTCGAGGTCGCCGTCGCGGTCGATGTCGCCGGCGCTGATCTCTTCGCCCGCCGCTGTCGCCGCGAGGGACGCCAGCGGCCAGGGCGCGCCGGTCGGGTTAGCGGGCACGCTCAGCGCCTCGGTGCCTCCGGCCATGTTGTGCCATGACAAAGCCACTTGTGGCCCCGCGCCGCTGAACGAGCCAACCACCGCCCCTTGCAGAAAGTTGCCGCTGCCGGCCGGCACATTGGTGTGAATCGTGAAGCCGCCCGCGCCGTTGTTCCTGGCCCAGACGAAGTCGTTGCCGAGGTGGTCTTGCGCCCCCTCCAACTCCGTGCCCAAAATGTCAGCGTCACCATCGCCGTCCAGGTCGGCCACAACGGCCATCTGGTTGAGCGGCGCGCCGATTGCCTGCCGCGTCCACGCCCCGCCGGGCGCGCCGGGGTTGCGGTACCACCACGCCCCGGCGATCACGTCCGGCCGGTTGTCGCCGTCCAGATCGGCCGTGTCGACGAAAACGGCCCGCCGCGGGCGAGCGTCGTCGATGAGATGGGTCGTCCATTGCGCCAGCGGCTCGCAAGCCGGCGGGTCGCCGGCCGGGCCGTTGAGCCAGATGTCCAGCCGCGGCGTGTCCCACAGAAAGGGCTTACCCAGAATGTCCAGGTCGCCGTCGTTGTCCAAATCGGCCAGGCGCGACTCATGGTTGCCGTAGCCCGTGGCCACCTGCTGCGCGACAAAGTTGCCCTGGCTGTCGCCGTACAGCGCCAGCAGGCGGGCGTCGGCGTTTTCGGGTACGTCACTGCTAATGGTGCGCTGTTCGGCGATCAGCAGGTCGAGGTGGGCGTCGCCGTTGATGTCGCCGACGTCGAGCGAATGGCCATGCAGAACCGGGCCGATGTCCAGCGTGTGCCCCACCCAGGCTGCTCCGTCCCACTGGAACCAGCGCGCCGGACCGTCGCCGTCGCCGGGAACCTGCACGATCTCCGGCCGGCCGCCGGGAACAAGCTGGGCCGCGGCCACACGAGCGAAGGGAACCGCCTCGATGAGGTGGGCAGTGAAGCCGTTGCCTTCGCGCTTGAACCAGCGCCCGCCGCCGATGATGTCGCTGCCGCCGTCGCCGTCCACGTCGGCCTGGGTCAGCCCTTCGTACTGGTTCGAGGGTGCTGTCCAGACGGTGGTCACGCCTGGCCAGGGCTGCGTGCCGCGCGGGTCGGCCGGTACGTTGACCAGCGATAGTTGCGCCGCGCCCTGATTCCAGAACACCAACTCTGCCCCCGGATCGTCGTCGAAGTTGCCGAACATCATATCGTGGTGCTTATTGGCCCCGCTGTCCTTGATGACCCGGCGCGTCCAGTCGCCGCTATAGGTCGGATAGGGGTTCTCCCACCACCAGATGTCGTTGTTCTGGTTGTTGGTTCCGGCGGCCACGTCCAGGTCGCCGTCGCCGTCGATGTCGTGGAACGCGCCGCCGGCCTCCAGTTGCAGGGCGTCGGTCTCGATCACCTGACGCGTCCAGCCCGTGGCGTCGCGACGATACCAGACCAGGGCCGGGCCGGGGTTGCGCCGCGCGCCGATGATGAAGTCGTTGTCGCCGTCCTCGTCCACGTCGAAGACGAACGTCAGCACTTGCTGGGTGCTGTTGGAGGGAGGGGGGTAAGTCGCCCGTGGCTGTTGACAGGTGTTGCCAGGGCAGGTTCGTGGAAGCGTTGCTCAGCAGCGCGGGGGCCAGGGCTATGAACTGCTGGTCAGAGCTGAGGCGTGTCGCCACTTCGGGCGCCTCTTGTACGGTGGCGTGCGCGTCCAGCCAAACCCAGCCAAACAGGATGCCCAGCGGGCCAAGTAGCCACCAGATGGCCAAAGCGAATCCCTCTCTCACGCGTATCTCTCCTTTGGCAGCCGGCGCTCCTGCGCCAACCGCGTCTATCGCACCCCGCAGGGCAGGCAGCACAACATACGAGGCGAGCTTGCGCCTTGCAGCAACTGGCGGTTCTCTTGTCCGCGACGGTTCCCTTGGGAGGTGGCGATAGTATCACACGACCGCGATACGACAACCCCGCGTTCAGTAGAGAGGGGCGGCATTATGACCTAATTCACAGACGTGTGTTCTGGTACTTGCCCAATACAAAATACCAGCCAACAAATGAGTAGATACTCCATTAAGAAAGACTGTAAGCCATGCCTCCTATGCTACAGGTGACACCAGTGGCCGCGAGCGCGCGGCCCTGCCTCATAGCAAGGAGTAATCGAACCGGCTGGCTATCGGGCGGCCGAGCACCGCCCTCTTAAGGAGACTCGTTCGCCGCGCGACGATCTCGACACGTCTTGGGGTAAAGTAAATACATGAGCAGAAAAGTACAGTTACGCTTTCTCTTGACCATCTGCCTGCTGGCCTGCGGCGCGGCGCTGCTACCGGCGGCCCGTCCGTTGGGCGCCGCGCCCGACGCCTTTGGCCTGACGGTCAACGTCAACCCGGCCGGCAAAGGCTCGGTCAGCGTCAACCCGCCGCCGCCCTATAACAACGGCCAGGTCGTGACCCTGACGGCCACGCCCATCGCCGGCTGGACGTTCGACAAGTGGGCCTTGGCCAGTGATCTCGTCTGGTGGGACGCCGACTGGGACTACCGCGTCGAGGTGACGGCCGCCGCCGCCGGCCACGCGCGCAAGAACAAGCCGGCCGAGTTCGCCCTCAACTTCACCCAAATCTGGAGCACGCTGGGCAAGACGGGCACGCTCGACCCCAACTCCATCCGCGTCGTCGAAGTGGACGCCAACGACGCCGTCATCGACGCCGACGTGCCCTTCCAGTTTGACAAGGCCGGCGACTACCACGCCGCCAACAAGGCCGCCGGCACGCTGGTGCTCATCATGCAGGGCAACACCCCCGCCGGGGCCAGCCGCCGCTACCACGTCTACTTCGACGTGACCGGCAAGGGCTTTGCCCCGCCCGCCGTCGCCCCACAAGTTGTCCTGACCGACGGCGTTGTTGACGAGAATAACGCCGCCTACAAGATCGAGACGCCCAATGGCGTCTACTACTATCATCTGCTCGGCGCCGGCTTCTCCAGCCTCGATGACGCCGACGGCAACGACTGGATCGGTTTCCATTACAACGTCGCCGGCAGCGGCGGCAAGTTCCGCGGCATCCCCAATGCCGTTTCGCCCAACAACGGCGGCCACTTCCACCCCGGTTCCAAAACGATGATCAGCACCCTGGTCAGCCAGGGGCCGCTGAAGGTCACGATCCACGCCCAGGAGAAGAAACCGACCGCCGGCCGCCCCAAGTGGCAAGGTCAATTCGAGATCTACCCCGACTACGTTGTCTTCACCATGCTGGTCGCGCCCTATGAGTATTGGGTGCTCTATGAGGGCGCGCCGGGCGGGACGCTGAATATCAGCAGCGACTTTGTCATGCGCAGCAATGGCACGCAAACCCTGGCCTCGGTGGCCTGGGAAGGGGATTTGGAGCCGGAGGAGTGGGCCTACGTGGGCGACCCGACCCTCGGCCGCTCCCTCTTCCTCACCAACAACATCGAAGACACCAAAATCGACTCCTACCACCAGGATGACGGGGATATGACCGTGCTGGGCCTGGGCCGCAAGAGCGCCGACTACCAGCTTGACCCCCTGCTTGTGCCGCGCGAATTCACCTTCGGCCTGATGGAAGAAACGGTCTACGCCGACGCCAAGCCGGTCATCTACAACGCCTACAAGCCCCTGACGGCCACCGTCGGCGCGGCCGAGGCGCGGGCCGGGGCCAACCTGGGCAGCACCAACCCGGTCAACTTCACCATCACCGGCCAGCACACCATCACCGCCCACTTCAAGCCGGTGCAGTACACCCTGAACGTGGTCGCCAGCCCGGCCGACAAGGGTTCGGTCACTAAGTCGCCCAACAAGACCAGCTACGACTTCAACGAGCCGGTCACGCTGACGGCCACGCCCATCGCCGGCTGGGCCTTCGCCGGCTGGAGCGGCGACGTGACGGGCACGACCAACCCGGTCACGGTCAACGTGACCAAGAATATGAACGTCACGGCCACGTTCGCCCAATCCTTCACCATCACCACCAGCGTTAGCCCGACCGGTGGCGGCACGGTGACGCTGAACCCCAACAAGGCCACCTATGCGCCGGGCGAACAGGTGCAGGTGACGGCCACGGCCAACAGCGGCTACTCCTTCACCAACTGGAGCGGCGACCTGAGCGGCACGAACCCGAGCCAGACGGTGACGGTCAACGGCAACCTCAACATCGTCGCCAACTTCAGCGCCGCGCAATACACCTTCACCGCCACCTCGTCCGGCAACGGCGGCGTGAGTTGGACGCCACAGAAGGCGCTCTACGGCGCGGGCGAGGTTGTGACGGCCACGGCCACGCCCAACTCCGGCTACTACTTCGTCGGCTGGACGGGGACAGGCAGCTTCACGTCGACGGCCAACCCGGTCGAAGTGACCATCGCCGGCAACACCACCATCACCGCCCACTTCGCGCCCATCGTCTACTATACACTGACGGTCAACGCCGTCGGCGGCGGCACGGTGTCGCGCGATCCTGACCTGACCCAATACCCGACGGGCACGGTCGTCACCCTGGAAGCCACGCCCAACGCCCAAAAGCGCTTCGCCAACTGGAGCGGCAGCGTCACCGGCACGGTCAACCCCATCCAGGTGACGATCACCAGCAACATGGCCGTCACGGCCAACTTCGTGGACGACGTCTACCCGCTGACCACCAGCGTCACCGGCCAGGGAACTATATCGGCCCAACCCGACCAGCCGGCCGGCTACTTCATCGGCCAGCAGGTGACGCTGACGGCCACGCCGGCCGTGGGCTGGCAGTTCGTCGAGTGGTCGGGCGACGCCAGCGGAACCTCGCCGACGACGACAATCACCATCGCCGGGGCGACCAACGTCACCGCCGCCTTCACCCAACTGCCTCCGGTCACGCTGACCACCAGCACGGCCGGCAACGGCACGGGCACGATCCAGATCAACCCCGACAAGGACGAGTACGCCGTGGGTGAACAGGTGACACTGACGGCCGTGCCCGGCGCTAACTCCGTCTTCGCCGGCTGGTCGGGCGACGCCAGCGGCAGCAATAATCCGCTGCAACTGACGATGAACGGCAACAAGAACGTCGTGGCCCGCTTCATCGTGCCCAGCGGCCCGTTCAGCGACAACTTCAACACGTGCAGCCTGGGCGCGGTGTGGGGCACGCCTATCGACGAGAACGGCGACACTACCTTCACCTACACCGGCAAGACCCTGCGCATCGCCGTGCCCGAAGGCGACGATCACGTCATCAACAAATCCCTCAACAACGCCCCGCGCATCATGCAGGCCGCCGACGACACCGACCTAGACTACGTCGTCAAGTTCAACTCCGACGTCACCCAGAGCGTGCAGACGCAAGGCCTGGTCATCGAAGAGAGCGACGAGAAGCTGATGCGGGTGGACTTTTACTATAACCCCAACCAGGAGCCGGGCGTGCCCAACGACGAGGTCGTCGTCTACGCCGGCGTCTGGACGCCAGGGGTACTGCAAGAAGAAGCTCCTGCCCATCGCCGCCGCCGACGCCAACTACCTGCGCGTCACCCGCGTCGGCGTCAAGTGGACCGTCTTCTATAGCGCCACCGGCCAGGAAGACGACTGGCAGAAGGCCGATGACTTCAACTACGCCATGAGTGTGAACCGCGCCGGCGTCTATGCCAGCAACCTGCGGCCCACCGGCGCGACCGTGGCCCCGGCCTTCACGGCCGAGATCGACTTCTTCCACAACGCCACCGGCGCGCCGCTGCCGGCCGACGCCCCGCTGCTGACGGTCAACGTCGTCGGCAACGGCGCGGTCAGCGCCACGCCGCCGGCGGCGCAACTGGCCTGCGGCCAGACGGTCACGCTGCGGGCCACGCCCGGCCTGGGCATGGAGTTCAGCGGCTGGAGCGGCGACGCCATCGGCGCGCAGAACCCGCTGTCGATGGTCATCAACCGCCCGCGCACGGTAACGGCTACGTTTACCGGGGCGGCTATGCAGTACATTGCCTTGCCGATGATCATTCGATAGGGGCCAGGGGCCAGGTTCCAGGGGCCAGGGAAGAGGTCCGGCCCGGCCTTCTTTGCGCTTTTGCCCATTAGCGCCTTGGGCGAGCTCTCTTCCCTGGAACCTGGCCCCTGGAACCTGGAACCTTTCTTCCTGGCTCCTACAATCTAGCGATAAATAGTTGCCGCCGCCCCACGCAACTCCACAAAGATAGGGTGCAGGCAGGCCATGATCGCTGCCAGCCGCCCGGCCACTTCGGCGCGATACGCCTCGGTCAGCGGCGCGTCGGGGTAGACCTCGTAGATCTTCGTCCAGCCCTTATCCCACATCTCCGCCTCCACGCTCTCGCCCAATTCCGCCTTGATCTCGAACAGGTGGCGGCGGAAGCCGTCGAGCAGGAAGCGGTTGAGCGTGTGGTCGCGCGCCTCGCAGTGGAAGCCCAACTCCCAGCCCCCCTCCGGCCGGCCGGGGCGCTCATAGACGCGGCCGACCTCGTAGTGTAGCGACCCCTCGCCATAGTGAATCTGGAGCAGTGTGTGCCACGGGTGGCGCGTCTGGAACCCTTGCAGCGGCGCGGGCAGCAGCGGACGCAGCGCGTCGGGCAGCGACTTGACAAAGGCCGTGTGGGATAACGTGTTCATTCTCTCTGTAGTATAATCCCCCTCAGACAGTTGCCAACCCACCCATTGTAGCGCGGGATGGTATCCCGCATCCGGGCTACTGAAGAGGCGGGTTGCCAACCCGCCCTACAACACCATGATCACCAAGCAGCGCACCTGGGGCCAGTTCGCCACACCGACCGACGTGGCCGATCTGCTGCTGGGCTTCTGCCTGCGCCGGCCGGCCGACCGGCTGCTGGATCCCAGTTGCGGCGACGGCGCGCTGTTGCGGCGGGCGGCGCGCTGGCAGTCGTGGCTCTCCGCCTCGGCCGCCGCCCCACCACGCGATACGCTCTTCGGCGTCGAACTCGACGGCGAGTCGGCCGCCCGCGCCGCCGCCATCGCCGGGACGACGATTGTGCCGGCCAACTTCTTCGCCCTGGCTCCGGCGGCATCGCCCGCCCTGCCCGCCAACTGGCCGCCGGCCGGCTTCGACGCCCTCGTCGGCAACCCGCCCTACACCCGCGCCGAGTGGATCGGCCGCCTGGGCGACGCCGCCCAACTGCCTCTCTTCGCCGCCGACCCGCCCGACGCGCCCGCCCCCGCCCGCGCCGTCCCGCCCGACCTGGCCGCCGCGCTCAGCGGTCGCGCCGGGCTGCACGCCTACTTCCTGCTCCACAGCCTGCCCTTCCTGCGCGACCGCGGCCGGCTGGGCTTCGTCATGCCCAACGGCTGGCTCGACGTGGCCTATGGCGCGGCCCTCAAGCGCTTCCTGCTCGACCACTTTCGCGTCGTGGCCGTCATCGAGTCGGCCGTCGAGCGCTGGTTCGCCGCCGCCGGCGTCAACACCTGCCTGCTCATCCTGGAGCGGGCCGACGACGCCGCGGCGCGGGCGGCTAACCGCGTCCGCTTCGCCCGCCTGACCCGCCCGCTGCGCGACCTGCTGGGCGGTGCGGCCGACGACGCCCGGCGCGTGGTGGCCGTGGAGCAACTGGTCGGCCGCCTGCTGCCCGGCGACGACCGGCCGGGCGGCGACGTGGCCGTGCGCGTGCGCCGCCAGGGCGACCTCGACCCCGCCGCGCGCTGGGGCGAACTACTGCGCGCCCCGGCCGTGGCCCTGCGCCCGTCGGCCCCGTCCACCGCGCCTCTTGGCCGCTGGGCCGTCGTCCAGCGCGGCCACACCACCGGGGCCAACGACTTCTTCTACCTCGACGCCGCCCACGTCGCCCAGTGGGGCATCGAACCGGAGTTCCGCCGGCCGCTGCTGAAGTCGCTGCGCGGCGTGGCCCGCCTCCATCTGAGCGCCGCCGACACCGACCACGAGCTGCTGGCCATCCCCGCCGAGGCCCGGCTGGCGGGCACGGCCGCCGCGGCCTACGTCGCCTGGGGCGAGGGGCGCGGCCTGCACCGCCGGGCGACCTGCGCCGCGCGCCGGCCGTGGTACTGCCTCCACGCCCAGCCCGACGGCCAACTGCTGCTGGCCAAGGGCGTCTGGCAGCGCCACTTCGCCCCCCTGGCCGATGGGCCGGTGGCCGTCGATCAGCAGATCTACCGCCTGCGGATGGACACGGCGCTGCTGCCCGTGGCCGCGGCGCTGCTCAATAGCGCCTGGTTCGCCTTGCAGTGCGAGTTGCGCGGGCGGGTGAACCTCGGCGAGGGGGTGCTGTGGCTGGCGACCTACGAACTGGCCGCCATTCCCCTGCCCGATCCGACGATCCTCGACGCCGGGCAGAGGGCAGCGCTGGCCGCGGCCCACGCCCACCTGAGCGCGCGCCCCATCGCCCCCACCTCGGCCGGCGACCTGGCCCAACCGGAGCGGCTGGCGCTCGATGAACTCGTCTTTGACCTGGTTGGTCTGTCAGCCGCCGAGCGCCGCGCCGCCCGCGAGGCGCTGCTGGCCTGCCTCGACGGCCGCTGCCGCCGCGCCACCCAGCTTGCCCCGGAGAACGGTGCGTGAGCGACGACGCTCGCCGCGCCCAGTACGCCGCCGTCTTTGACCTGCTGGCCGAGGTCTACGGCCGTCCCGTCTGGCGCTCCCACGGCCCGCCGCTCGACGAACTGATCTACACCATCCTGTCGCAGGCCACGGCCGACGTCAACACCGCCCGCGCCTACGCCGAACTGACCGCCCGCTTCCCCGACTGGCCGAGCGTCATGAACGCCCCGCCGCAAGCGGTCAGCGCCGCCATCCGCTCCGCCGGCCTGTCGAACATCAAGGGGCCGCGCATCCAGAACGCGCTGCGCCACGTTCTGCACGAGCGGGGAGAGCTGTCGCTCGACTTCCTGGCCGACCTGCCGCTGGACGAGGCGCAGGCCTGGCTGACGGCTATCGAAGGGGTGGGGCCGAAGACGGCGGCCATCGTCCTGCTTTTCTCGCTCGGCCGCCCCACTTTCCCGGTCGATACCCACGTCCACCGCGTCAGCCTGCGCCTGGGCCTGCTCCCGCCGCGCACCAACGCCGTCAAGGCCCACACCCTGCTGGCCGCCCTCGGCCCGCCGGAGACGTACTACGCCATGCACATCAACCTCATCCGCCACGGCCGCGAACTCTGCCGCGCCCGCGCCCCGCTGTGCCACATCTGCCCGTTGCAAGACCACTGTGACTATTACCGATCCACCGCCGTCCGTGCCGCGGATGCTTAGGTTCCAGGTTCCGGGGGCCAGGTTCCAGGGGAAGACGTGTCTTCCCCTGGAACCTGGCCCCTGGAACCTTCTTTAGCGTCTTCGCGCCGAATCCTCTACAATAAACCCGCACATGGCCGCCACACGCACACGCACGAACGACGAGTGGGTCGAAGACCTGCGCCAATCCGGCCCGCGCCGCGAGGCCGCGCTCGACGATCTGCGCCAGGTATTGGCCAACGGCCTGCGGCGCGGTCTCGTCGGCCAGGTGGACACCAACGCCCCCGAGTTCGATACCCTGGTCGATGACTTCGTGCAGGAGACGCTGCTGAAGGTGCTCGACAACCTCGGCTCCTTTGCCGGGCGCAGCCTCTTCACCACCTGGGCTAACAAAATCGCCCTCAACATCGGCCTGACCGAGTTGCGGCGCAAGCGCTGGCGCGACAGCTCGCTCGACCAGTTGACCCAGACCGACGACGGCGAATTTACCCCGTCGTTTGTGGCCGACCTGTCGCCGCGGCCGGAGGCGCTGACCGAGCGGCGCGAACTGCTGGCCTACGTCAGCCGGCTCATCGGCGAGGAGTTGACCGAGAAGCAGCGCACCGCCCTCGTCGCCGCCGTCATTCAGGGCAAGCCGCTCAGCGAGGTGGCCCACATGATGGACTCTAACCAGAACGCCATCTACAAGCTGCTGTTCGACGCGCGGCAGCGCCTGCGGCGGCGCATGGCTGAAGATGGGTTGACGCCGGAGGATGTGCTGTCGTCGTTCGTCGATAACTAACCCATGCGTCGCACCTTCTTCTCTCCCGGTGCATCGCACTTTCTGAAGTGCGTTGCACCTTCTTGAGGGGTTCGCAAGGAAAGGGCGACACACTTAAGAAAGTGCCAGGCACTCGGGAAAGTGCCAGGCACTGAGAGCGGTAAGAAAGATTGGCAAGGATGCGTCAGAGAGGCAGAATGTCAAGCGTGATCGACACTATACGACGGCTCCTGGAGCGCCCCGCCCAGTCTGAGCCTGGCGTCGTCGTCCCCCTCGACGACCCATCGATCGACCGTCTCCTGCACCTGCTTTGCGACACCCGCGACGATGAGCTGTCGTGTGATGAGGTGTTCATCCGCCTGGACGAGTACGTGGACTGCCTGATCAGCCACGGCCAGGTAGTGGAGTCCCAACCCCTCATCGAGCACCACCTGGGCCTGTGCGCCGATTGCCGCGACGAGTTGCGCGCCCTGCAACGAGCGTTGGCCCGGGCCGCGGCCGACGACTGAGACCCATCCCGGCCCACTCGCGCCGCCCTCTCCCCGGCGGTGGCGCGACCATCGAACACAGGAGCGAGCATGATTCAAGCCATCTGGAACGGCGTCGTTCTGGCCCAGAGCGACCACACCGAAATCGTCGAGGGCAACCACTACTTTCCCCCTGAGTCCATCAGCCGCGACTACTTCCGCGACAGCGACCGCCATACCACCTGCCCGTGGAAGGGCGTCGCCAGCTACTACGACGTTGTCGTGGACGGCCAGGAAGTCCGCAATGCCGCCTGGTACTACCCCGACCCCAAGCCGGCGGCCCACAACATTCGCAACCACGTCGCTTTCTATCGCATGGTTCAAATCATCAAGTGATATTATGTTACTCGCAGGCGACATCGGCGGAACCAAAACTGTCCTAGCGCTCTTCGACGCCCAGGAGAGCGACGCGCTCATCGACCGCCACCCGGTGTTGGAGCGCACCTTCCCCAGCCAGCAGTACCACTCGCTGGAACTGATCATCGAGGAGTTTCTGGCCGAGTGCCCCCACCACGTTTCGGCCGGCAGCTTCGGCGTGGCCGGGCCGGTGGTCGGCGGGCGGGCGCAGGTGACCAACCTGCCCTGGGTCATCGAGGCCGACGACTTGGCCGCGCGCTTCGGCTTCGGCGTCCATCTGCTCAACGACCTGGAAGCCTTGGCCACGGCTGTGCCCCATCTGGAGCGCACCGACCTGGTGACGCTCAACGAAGGGGAGGTGGTGGAGCATGGGGCCATCGGCGTCATCGCCCCCGGTACGGGGCTGGGCGAGGGGTTCCTCGTCTGGCACGCCAGGGGCTACGTCTCCTACCCGTCGGAGGGCGGCCACTGCGCCTTCGGGCCGACGACGCCGCTGCAACTGGAGATGCTCAACTACTGGCTGCCGCGCATGGGCCACGTCAGCTATGAGCGCCTCTGCTCCGGCATCGGCATCCCCAACGTCTACTCCTTCCTGCGCCAGACGGGCCGCTTCGAGGAGCCGCAATGGCTGCGCGACGCGCTGGCCGAGGCGGCCGACCTGACGCCGGTCATCGTCCGCGCCGCCGTCAGCCGCGAGGCCGACATCTGCGTGGCCACGCTGGAGCTGTTCATGGAGATTCTGGGCGACCAGGCGGGCAATCTGGCTCTGACGGTGCTGGCCACGGGCGGCATGTACCTCGGCGGCGGCATCCCCGGCCGCATCCTGCCCCAGTTGCAGCAAGGGCCGTTCATGAAGTTCTTCCGCGACAAGGGGCGCTTCAGCGAGATGATGGGCCGCATCCCCGTCCACGTCATCTACAACCCCAAGGCCGCCCTCTACGGCACGGCCTACGACGCCCTGTCCCTCTCGCCTGCTTGAGAGGTGTAATCCGCAGATTAGGCAGATTTGGGCAGATTTAAGAACCTCACGCAAAGATCGCTAAGAACGCAAAGAACGCAAAGAACGCAAAGAGAAAATCTTCTTGGCGTTCTTTGCGTCCTTAGCGATCTTTGCGTGAGGTCTTCTTCTGAATCTGCCTAATCTGCCCAATCTGCGGATAAACTATTTGCAAATGAGTAACTCAACGATTCATATTGTGGAAGACGTGGCCAAGGCCGGGGCGGAGTACGTCGTCGCCGGGCTGCGGGCGGCGCTGGACGCGGCCGACACGGCCAGCCTCGTCCTGGCCGGCGGTAGCACGCCGCTGGCCCTCTACGCCCGGCTGGCCGAAGCCGACCTGCCCTGGGAGCGCGTCCACCTCTTCTGGGGCGACGAGCGCCTCGTGCCACCCGACGACCCCGGCTCTAACTACGCCGCGGCCCACGATGCCCTGCTGCGCCACCTCGATCTGCCGGAGGCCAACGTCCACCGCGTCAAAGGCGAACTGGAGCCGGCGTCGGCCGTGGCCGACTACGCCGAGCAACTGCGCGCCTTCGCCATGCAGCACGACCCCGGCTGCCCCTCCCCCTGGCCGCGCTTCGACGTGGCCCTGCTGGGGCTGGGCGAAGACGGCCACACCGCCTCGCTCTTCCCCGGTTCGCCGGCGACCTGCGTTGTGCCGGTGCAGGCGGTCGAGGCGGAGTACGACGGCCGCCCCGCCCAGCGCGTCACCCTGACGCCCATCGTCTTCAACCACGCCCGGCGCGTGGCCTTCGTCGTCACCGGAGCCAACAAGGCCGCCGCCGTCGCCGCCGCCCTCGGCCCAGAGCGCGACCCCGACCAATACCCCGCCCAGCGTATTGAGCCGGAGGAGGGGGAGGTGGTCTGGTTCTTGGACCCGGCCGCGGCGCCTAACGAGTAAAATCTCAACTCGGCTGTGCTATAATTGGTCCCAATCGCCCGAACAGGGAGGTAATGGTATGGCTGTAGCGACAATCGAGATAGAAGTCGAGGAGCGCGCCGCGCAGGTCTATAATAGTGCTTCGCCAGATGCCCAGGAGAAGCTACGCGCCCTGTTAAGCGTCTGGCTGATCGAGTTCGCCGAAGCGACGCCCAACCTGGGTGTGCTGATGGATCAGATAAGTGACAGCGCCGCGGCCCGGGGCCTGATGCCCGACATCCTGGAGTCGCTGCTCGATGGCGAGTGAACGGCGCTTCGTCTTCGATACGAATTCGATTGTTAGTGCCTTGCTCCTTAGGCAATCCGTATCTCGTCAGGCGTTTGACCATGCGCGTGGTCAGGGGATCTTGCTCGTTTCACTGGATACGCTGGCCGAACTATCCGACGTTCTTCGTAGACCTCGATTTGCCAGGTACGTAACCGAACAGGAGGACAATCAACGCAACAAACGCCAGACTCAAAGCTCTGAGCTTGGCGTGCTTTGCGACTTTGCGTGATGTTCTTTCTTTGCGCTGTTGGCGATCTTTGCGTGAGGTCTTCTTCTGAAATCTGCCCAATCTGCCTAATCTGCGGATCAATCCTCTTCATCCCCAACCAGACGCCGGGCGACAACGAGGCCACCCAAGAGCAGCACCGCCAAGCCGACGACGATACCGGCGTAGGCGTAGTCATAGCGGCGCGGATTGCCGCCCATGACCACCGGCCAGCGGTTCTCGTTGGCGAAGCCGGGGAAGAAGGCCGCGCCGGGGGCCAGCGACAGGGCGTACTCCTCTTCGTCTACTGTCACCCACAGCATCGGCGCGTCGTAGCGGACGGTGATTAGGCGCATCCGCCCGTCGGTAAAGACGCCCGGCACGAGCAGTTCCGGCTTCTGGCCGTTCTCGCCCCCGGCGGGTGTGCGCAGGCGGATGATGAGTGCGTCCTTCTCCTGCCCCAGCGTTACGTTACGCCGTTCGGCGTCGGCCGAGATCGAGACGATGCGCGCCGGGCCGCGCTGGGTTGGGTCGGCCGTGGCGGCGCTGACGGTAATGGCAAAGCGGTTGCCCTTGCTCACCGCGGTGGAGAAAGTATTGAAGGCCGTCTCAGTGGCCAGCCACTCCCCCGGCCCAATCGTTACTCCCTGCTCGCCTCGTGGGGTGGCTGGCCCCTCGCGCCAGGTAAGCGGCGGCAGATTTACTTCCGGCGCGTACACGAACTCGAATGGCGCTTCACCGGTGAATTGATACTCACCACTTGCATGGTAGCTATCTAGAGGCCAGGTGAACCCTATCCATTTGACCTGCCCACTCCACTGCCGCCGCCCCACCGCCTCGTTGCCGACGACAAGCGGGAACGATGTATCCCAGTTGCTCAGGCGGACGCTGCGATAGAGATAGACGGTCAACGACGCGGCCAGTATCGCGTAGACGTTCAACCCCAGTAGTAGGTTGAGCGGCGTGACGTAGCGGCGCAGAGCGCGGCCGACGCCCATCGCCCAGGCGCGGTAGAGCCAGACTCCCAGCAGCGCCCCCAGCCCATTGGCCACCACGTCGGCCACCGACGGCGCGCGCGCCGGCAAAAACAACTGCGCCGTTTCCAGCACTAGCGACAGAAGAAGAAGAGAACCACAGATTACGCAGATTTCACAGATTTTCTCTTCTAATCTGTGAAATCTGTGTAATCTGTGGTTTCTTACCAATCCGGCCAGGCCGAAGCCGAGGGGGACGAACAGCAGCACGTTGAGCGGCACGTCGCGCAGCGTCAGCGGGCCGAGCGACAGGCGCTCCCAGGGCAAGCGGCCGTCCCACACGAAATCGAACGGCGTCAGTCGCAGCCACAAATTCAGCGCCAGCGCGCCCAGCGTGATCAGGCCCAACCACAGGCCCGGCTTTCTCAGGGACATCAGTAGACTCAAGACAAGAGATATATCATCCGCAGATTGGGCAGATTCGGCAGATTGTAAGAGGAAAGAATCTCACGTAAAGATCGCTAAGGACGCCAGGTACGCCCATAAGATTTCTTCTTTGCGCGCTTGGCGTTCTTAGCGATCTTTGCGTGAGGCTCTTCTCTCTGAAAATCTGCTAAATCTGCCCAATCTGCGGATCATCACTCTCCGGCCCAGGCCAGCCCCAACTCCACCGCGCGGGCCGTATAGCGGGCAATGTGGTCGCGGGTCACGCGCCCCATGTCGTCGCCGCGCTGGTGGGCCTTGAACCAGTCGGTGATCTCCGTCAGCGCGTCCACCCAGGTGTAGACCGGCCGCCAGTCGAGCCGGTGGGCCGCCTTGTCCCAACTGAGGCGCAGCAGCCCCGTCTCCACCTCGGCGTAGCCCGGCCGGGTGTGCTCCCACGCCCCGCTGCCCCATAGCTCCACCAGCTTCTCGGCCAGCGCCTGGGCCGTCACCCCCTTCTGCTCCAGCGGGCCGAAGTTCCACGCCTCGCCCAAGGCCGGGCCGCGCCCCAGCAGTTGCGCCCCCAGCCACAGATAGCCGCTGAGCGGCTCCAGCACGTGCTGCCACGGCCGCACGCTGAGCGGGTTGCGCACGCCGATCGGCCGCCCGGCCATCAGCGCCTTCATGCAGTCGGGCACGAGGCGGTAGTCGGCGAAGTCGCCGCCGCCGATGACGTTGCCCGCCCGCGTCGAGGCGATGGCCAGGCCGTGGTTGTCATAGTCGCCCGGCGCGAAGTAGGTGCTGCGATAGGCGGCAATGGCCAGCTCGGCCATGGCTTTGCCCGCGCTATAGGGGTCGTGGCCGCCCAGCGTGTCGCTCTCGCGGTAGCCCCACAGCCACTCCTGATTCTCGTAGACCTTGTCGGTGGTGATGCTGACCAGGGCGCGGACGCTATCCGTTTGCCGGATCGCCTCCAGCACGTTGACCGTACCGCCGGTGTTGGTGTCGATGGTCAGCTTGGGCTGCTCCACCGAGCGCAGAACGATGGGCTGCGCCGCCAGGTGGAAGACGATCTCCGGCCGGTGGGTGGCGATGGTTTCGCATAGAGCATCGAAGTCGCGGATGTCGCCGCGCACGTCGCTGATGCGCTCGCTTAGCCCGGACAGCACGAAGTTGCTCGGCTGCGTGGGCGGCTCCGGCAGGCTATAGCCGATGACCGTGGCCCCCAGTTCGAGCAGCCAGGTCGTCAGCCACGAGCCTTTGAAGCCGGTGTGGCCGGTGATGAGGACGGGGAGGTTGGAGTAGGTGTTGGTGAAGGGCATAGTAGTTGTCAGTTGTCAGTTATTTGTTGTCAGTTGCCAGTGGTCAATGGTCGTTCTTCACTAACAACTGACCACTGACAACTCTCTTATACACGTCCAGCGTCTCGCGCGCTGTGCGTTCCCAGGTAAATTGGGCCGCCTGTTGCGGGCCGGCGCGGCGCAGGTCGGCCGCCTGCTGCTCGTCCATCACCAGGGCGATGATCGCCCCGGCCATCGCCCGCGGGTCGTCGGGGCTGATGGCGAAGCCGGCCGGGCCGATGACCTCCGGCAGCGAGCCGCTGTCGCCGACGACGACCGGCGTGCCACAGGCCATCGCCTCCAGCGGCGGCAGGCCGAACCCCTCGTGGCGGCTGGGGAAGACGAACGCCTCCGCCCCGCGATAGAGCAGCGGCTTGTCGGCCTCGTCCACGTAGCCGATCCAGCGCACGAAGCGCCCCAGCCCGGCGCGTTCGATGATGTCGTCGTAGTCGGGGAAGGCCGGCGACGCCCCTTCCGGCTTGCGCCCGGCCAGCAGCAGCGGGTACTCCTCGCCCAGCGCCCCGGCGACGTAGGTGTAGGCGTGGAGCAGGGTGACGACGTTCTTGTGCGTCTCGTAGCCGCCCAGATAGAGCACGTAGAAGTCGGGCAGGTCGTACTTGCGCCGCACGGCCAGATCGACCAGGCTGTTGCCCGCCCGCGCGTTATACTCCGGCCCGACGCCCAGATAGACGACGGTCACGTCACCGTCGGCGATGCCCAGGTGAGTGAGGATGTCGGCTTTGCTGGCCTGCGAATCGGTCAGCACGTGGTTCGCCCCGCGCGCGGCGGCGCTGACCAGGGCGTTGTAGAGTCGCGCCCCCCGGCGGCGGCGATACTCCGGCACCAGCAGCGTCGTCAGGTCGTGGACGGTGACGACCAGCGGCGCGGGCGAGCGCAGCGGCGGACCGAAGTAGGGCACGTGGGCCAGCGTCGCCCCCAGGCGGCGGCAGGCGGCCGGGAAGCCGCGCTGCTCGAACAGCACCTTGCCCAGATGGCCGGGGCGCAGCGGCACAACGACGACGCCCACGCCGTCGGGCACGCCCTCCGGCGGCGGGCCGTCCGGCAACTGGGGGTAAACCAGCGTCAGGACCACGTCCGGGGCCAGGCGGCGCAGGTGGGCGACGAGTTGGCGGGTGTACTGGCCGCTGCCGGTGTGGGGCCGATCCCAGAAGTAGGCGTTGAGGGCGACGTGCATTGGGCGCGATTATAAGCCACTCCGCATCGTATCGCACTTTCTTCTCCCGGTGCGTTGCACTTTCCGGAGTGCATCGCACCTTCTTACAGCAAGGTGCGTCGCACTTTCCAGAAGTGCATCGCACCGCTCCTGAAAGGCGACTCCAGAAAGTGCGACGCACTCCAGAAAGTGCGACGCACTCCAGAAAGTGCATCGCACTGGGGGCTATGTTATAGTTGCGGCGTGGGTGGCCGCAAAGGACATGGAAGAGCGTAGACGACAGTTCATTCCCGGTCTGGGCATCTTGCTGCTGGCGATCGTGCTGCTGAGCGCAGTCGGTTCGCTGCTCCACGACTACCGCGAGGTGGGCTACGAAGGCGTCGGCGCGCTCCTCTGGGGCGGGGCGGTGCTGCTCACCTTCATTCTGGGCACGGCCCATCTGTCGCGCCGCGTGTTGCCGCTACAGAACAATCTCGGTTGGGCGGAGGGCTTTCGTCTGCTGTGGCGCAGCTACCTGATGGGCGTCAACCGCCTGCTGGAAGGACGGCCGCGCGAACCGCTACACACCCCCAGCAAGAGCAAGAAGACCGCCGCCGCCGCGCTCTCGCCCAGCTTCCAACTGCTGGGCGCCGGCTTCCTCTTCAGCCACGAAGCCGCGGCCATCACCCGCGGCAACAGCTTTGTCCGCGCCGATGGGCCGGGGCTGGTTTTTCTACATCCTGGCGAAGTGATCGCCCAGATCTTCGACCTGCGCACGCAGACGCGCAAGCAGTCGGTCAGCGCCACCACCCGCGACGGCATCCCCGTGGAGACCAGCGTCTCCGTCACTTTTCACGTGCGGCGGCTGCCGCCCGGCGAGCGCCGCCCGCGCTCGGTGGAAACGGATGCCATCCCCTACCCCTACGACCGCCAGGCGCTCTTCGACCTGACCTACGCCGGCAGCGTCAGTGGCGACGCCGACCGGCTCAGTTGGGCCGACCAGATCTGCCCCCAGGCGGCGACGCTGCTGGTGGGCGAAATCGGCCGCTTCACCCTCGACCAACTGCTCGTCAGCGGTGGCGCGGAGCCGATGGGCGAAATCAAAGCCAACGTCAAGCGCGGCCTGGAGGCGCAGCAGACGAGCGACGACGGGCCGACGCTACCCAAGGGCGTCACCATCGCCGGAGTCGGCGTCGGCGGGCTGACGCTGCATAAGGACGTGGTGACCAAGCGCCTGGCTACCTGGCAGGTCGAGTGGGAAGGCCAGGCCACGAAAAGCATCGCTGAGGGCGATCTGGAGACGCAGCGGCTCGTCAACCGCGCCCGCGCTCGCGCCGTGGCCGACAGCCTCGATGGTTTGCTGAGCAGCATCGAGGCCGTGCAGACCCAGGGGCAAGGGGGCCAACTGCACGAAGTCATCCTCAGCCAACTGACCCAATCGCTGGAGGCGATGCTGACCAACCATGCCTTCGGTGAACTGCCGCAGCGCACCCAATTGCTGACCCTGGCCGCGGACACGTCGCACGAGTTGCGCCGGTTCATGGAGGGGGAAGGGTAGTGTTGTGACCGCTCAGGCCACACCTCGCGCCACCCGCCCCGTCCGCCGCTTGCGCCGGCCGCCCACGCCCCGCTGGTTCAACTGGCCGCGCGTTGTCTTGGCCCTGTTGCTGATCGGCTACTGGCTCTTCGCCCGCGCTTTGGAGCGCATCGACGGCAATCTGGTGCTGGCCGGCATCTTCCTGCCTGACCTGTCCACCGGCCAGGCGGCGACGGTCAGCTTCTCGCCCTGGCTGCGTTTGCTGATCGAGCTGTTTCACCCGCGCGTTCTGCGCCACTTCATCCCCATCTTCGTCGGCTGGTGGCTGGCCGTCCAGGCGGCCGTCAGCCTGATGCAAATCCTCTACAACTGCCCCGACCGCAAGACGGCGGGCGAGTTTCTGCATCGCCAACGGCGCGACAAGGTAGGGCGGCTGGAATTGCCCTACGTCGTCTTGCCCAACACGCTGGAGAGCGTGCGCGAAGAGTCGATCCTGCTGCGCGTCGGCGGGCCGGTGCAGGTCGTCATCCCCAACGGCTATGCGGCCGTGACGGAGCGCAACGCCCGCTTCCTGCGCGTCTTGCCGCCCGGCTTCCACGTGCTGGGGCGCTTCGAGTATCTGCTCGGTGTGGTCGATCTCCAGCCCCAGTCGCGCACCACGCCCGAACCGGTGTCGCTGCTGACCCGCGAGGGCATCCCGGTTAAGGCCGAGATTGGCCTGACCTTCGCCATCGACCCCGGCGACGCGCCGACGCCGTTGCGCCCCTTCCCGTTCCGGCCGGAGGCGGTGCGCAAGGCAGCCTACGGCGGTGCGGTGGGGGCCAATGGAAAGGTCTCGACGTGGGACGGTGGGCCGCTGGGCAAAGCTGTCGGCGCGCTGTCGGGCTGGGTGGTCAGCCACACGCTGGACGAGCTGCTGGTCGCCGACGCCTCGCACGACGCCCACCACCTCATGACCCAGGCGATCATTGATAAGGTGTGGGACAAGGACGGCCTGCTGAAAGACGGCATCAAGCCGCTACGCGTCCACGTCGGCCGTCTGACCCCACCCGATGAGGTTAGCCAGCAGTTTACGGAGGTGTGGCTGGCCGCCCAGCAGAAGGAAGACCAGTTGGCGCGGGCCAACGGCACAGCCGAACTGGCCCAGGAGTTGGCGGCGGTCAACGCCGAGGGGCCGATGCTCATCATCCAGGCCCTGGCCGACCGGTTGCGCCAGGTGCAGCAAGAGGCGGGCGGCGGCATCTCCGGCTACGTGCTGGCCATCAGCCTGGTCGAGGCGTTGCGCCAGGTGTTCTACGTCAGCGCCCGCGAGGCGCGCGCCGCCACGCAGGACACCAGGCAGTTGCCGGAGCTATCCGACGTTTCGCAGCGGTTGGCGAAGCTCGAAGAGGACTTGCAGCGGCCGACGGTGGCCTTCAATCCGTCGCGGTCGGAGTAGGGGCAGCCGAAGACGATGGTCGAGCGTCCTTCCAGTTCCGGCACGAGTGAGGCGCGCTCCGGCGTCAGCGGGGCAGAGCCACGGGTGCGCCCGGAGGCCGTCACCGTGCTGGAGCGGCTGCTGCGGCTGCTGTTCCCCAACCCGCCGTCGCTCGACTGTATTACCATTGACGACGTACAGCGACGCTACCGGCTGACGGGGCTGGGCGCGCCGGCGCTGGCGGCCATCGAGCAGTCGCAGCGCATGGTGCGCGCCCGCGGTGATTACGCTCAGACGGGCCTGGGTGAGTTCCACATCGGGCTGATCTACTTCCATTGGGGCGACCCGCGCGCGGCGGCCAACCAGTTTGCTCTGGCCCGCCAGCCGTGGACGCTGGCCGATGACAACTCGGCCAACTGCCTGAGCCACTTTGCCCAGGGGTTGGCCCTCTACCACGCCTTTCACAACGAGCCGGCCATGCTGCAATTTGGCCGGGCGGAGCGGCTGATGGCCCGGCCGGTGCACGGCTTGCCCGCGGCGCGCCACGCCGCGCTGGTGGAGCAGTTGCGACCGCTGCTGACGGCGGCCCAGGAGGCGCTACGCGAGGCGCTATGGCCGGCCGACCGCCCGCCGGACGGCCCCGACGCCGCGCCCGAACGCCTCTACGTGGCCGTGCCGCCGCTGCGCGACGCGCCGGCTACGCGCCCGCCCGGCGTTCCAACGCCCGATGTGGCCGCGCGACGGGCCTTCGAGCGCCCGCCGCCGCCGCGCGACCCGGCCACCCGCGCCTTGCCGCCCATCTCCAACCTGCCCGGCGGGCTGGGCGACGTGCCGCGCGGCCCCGTGCCTGGCCACATCGTCGTCGATGACCGCTTCGGGTGGTACGTCATCGCCGAGCGGCGCGGCGACTTCCTGCCGGCCGTGGTCGCCGGCACGTGGCTGCTGGCCGACAGCGAACCGGAGGAGCGGTCGGGCGCGACGGGGCGGGGCGAGTACGTCATCGTCGGCAGCCGCCGCGCCGGGCTGGGCAGCATCGCCGTGCAGTCCATCTCCCGCTCCAGCGCCGTGCCCTACGTCTACCTGGGTCGTCGCGCCGTCGGGCCGGACGGGGCGGCGCGCCTTTTCCTGGACGATGGGCCACAGCCGGCGGCGGCCGACGACGCGCAAGTGCTGGCCGTGGTCGAGGGGTTCTGGCAGGTATTGGACGGACAGTTGGCCGGCAAGAGGAGCTAGATGGCAAAGCACGTGCTGGTGATCGGAGCGACGCTGCTGGACACAAAGGGCAAGCCCTCGGCCGGACTGGCCCCGGGTATGTCGAACCCGGCCGAGATTCGCTCGACGCGCGGCGGGACGGCGCGCAACGTGGCCGAGAACCTGGCCCGGCTGGGGGCCGAGGTGGTGCTCGTCTCGGCCGTGGGCGACGACACGACCGGGCGGCAACTGATGATCCAGACAGCCGAGGCGGGGGTCAACCTCGATTACGTTGAGATGGTGGCCGATTATCACACCGGCTCCTACATCGCCCTGCTGGACGAGGATGGGCGGCTGGCGGTGGCCCTCGATGACGTGGGCGTGATGGAGGTCATCGACGCGCCCTATCTGGCGGCGCGGAGCGATCTGTTCGCCGAGGCAGCGATGGTGATGTTTGACGGCAGCCTGAGCGAGGCGGCGATGGCCACGGTCGTGCGGCTGGCCCGTGAGAACGACGTGCCGCTGTGCGCCGACCCGTCGTCGGCCCGCCTGGCCCACAAGCTGCGCCCCTATCTGCCCTATCTGCACCTGCTCGTGCCCAACGAAGTGGAGGAGGCAGCGTTGTGCGACGTCGGCTTCACCGGCCACGACCCGACGGCGAGCCTGACGCTGGCCGGCCGTCTCGTCGCCGCCGGGGTGGCCAACGTCGTCGTCACCCTGGCCGACTTCGGGCTGGACTACGCCACCAGCGACGAGAGCGGCTACATTCCCCCGTCGCACACCCACATGGTGGACAGCACCGGCACGGGCGACGCGGTGACAGCGGCCATCCTCTTCGGGCTGCTCAACGATCTGTCGCCCATCGAGGCCATCCGCCTGGGCGCCGCCGCCGCCGCGCTAACCCTCCAATCCCCCGACACCGTCGTGCCCGACCTGAGCCTCGATATGCTCTATGACCACCTGATTGTCTAGGTTCCAGGGGCCAGGTTCCAGGGGCCAGGGGAAGAGCGCTCTTCCCTGGCCCCTGGAACCTGGCCCCTGGAACCTTGTTTCCTAGGCTCCATCACATGAACAACACCCTCGGCTTCATCCTGTGTCTCCTCTACGTTTTCGGCATGATCGGCCTGGCCGAACTGCTGCGCCGCTGGCGGGGCTATGGCTCCGGCTTCACGCGCAAGGTCATCCACATCGGCGTGGGCATGATGAGTTGGTTCCTGCCACCCTGTTCACGTCCCCCTGGCCGTTCGTCGCCGCCTGTGGCGCGTTCATGGTCATCAACCTGCTCGACTGGCGCTACGACTTCTTCAAAGCCATGAAGAGCAGCAGCCGCAGCAACCTGGGCACGGTCTACTTCCCGCTGGCGGCGGCCGTCGTCGCCCTCGTCTTCTGGGAGCAACCGCCGCTGATGGTGGCCGCGCTCATGCCCCTGACCTGGGGCGACGGCCTGGCCCCGGTCATTGGCGCGGCTTACGGCAAGCGCTTCTACCGCATCCACACCAGTACCCGCACCTTGGAAGGCTCGGCCGGCTTCTTCGTGGCCGGCTTCCTCTTCACCTGGCTGGCGCTGTGGGTGATGCCCGGCCTGCCCGACATCAGCCCCACCGCGGCCCTGTTGCCGGCGCTGATCATCATGGTCGTGACGACGCTCATTGAGGCCGTCTCCATCTGGGGGCTGGACAATCTGACGATCACTGCCGCGGCCATCCTGATCTTGAGCTTTTGGCCCTTCTAAAAATGCTCAATGCGCGATACAAAATACGAGTGAAGAGAAAACTCTTCACTCGTATTTCGTATCGCGGCTTTGGAGCCGGATAGCCGGGACTGGTCAGGTCTTTTCAGACCCAACCGGGGTTAGAAACGGTTACGGAGTCGTCGTCAGCGGACTGCACTGGTAGTTGGCCGCCAGGCCGACCAGCGTGGCCGAATCCCCGCCCAGCGCGCCGACGCCGGTTTCGGCGTAGGGCGCGGGCGAGTAGACCTCGATGACGATCTCGTCCGTGCCCGCGGGCACATTGACCAAGTCGAAGACCAACAGGTTCAACAGGTCGCCGTTGGACGGGTTGGTCGGCTTCACCGTCTGCGTTACGTTGCCGGCCGTCACCGTCACCCACACCGGGCGGGCGTCCTTGTCGTTGTCGACCAGGGCCAGTTCGATGTGGAACGTCTCCGGGCCGAGCGGCGCGGCGATGGGCACGACGATCTCACGGTAGGGCGTCCAGCCCTGGGCTACGTCCCAGTACACTTCGCCCTCGGCGGCGTCGAAGGTATTCCAGACGTTGACGTAGGTGTGGGCGGCGTCGTTGTAGGTCGGGTAGAGGATGAAGGCGCGCGGCAGGTGGCCCTTCGTCCCGCTCTTCTGCAACCACCACTTACCGGTTACGCTCTTCGTCGCCGCCGTTACCGGCAAATCCGCACCATACCAGAAGTTGCCGTTGATGTTATCGGCCGGGCTAGTGATGGTGTCGACCTGGACATAGTTGTTCTTGCCGGGCTGGATGAAGCGCACGTACTTGGACAGACCGGTGTTCTTGGCTACCAACTGACCGTAGAGCTCGACCAGGTTGGTGGAGTTGGGAATGGTCAGCTTGGCCTGCACCTTATGGGCCTTGGTGCTGCCCATGCCGATGCCCAGGAGGTCAGTCCACTGATGGGTGGTCGCGGCCACGGGGCAGGTGTTGGTCGGCGGCGGGGTGTAGCTGTTGGTGAAGGTGCAGACCCAGGCGTCGCCGTCGGCCACGGTGATGGTCGCGTCGTGATCAACGGGGACGTTGGTCAGCGGCGCGCTTGTCTGTTTGACGCAGGAAACGTTGGCCAGCGACCAGCCGGTGGGCATGTTGATCTCGTCGATGGTGTACTGGCCCGCTTGCAGCGGCGGGGTGGTGACGTAGGGCGCGGCCGCATCGGTCAGAGTGACGTGGCTGTTGCTCCAGCTCACGTCGAAGGTGAACTGCGTCGCGCCACCGCCGGGAGCCACCTTGTCGATGGTGATCGTGCCACCCTGGTAGCAGGGGCCGTCGAGGTCGCTGGTGTAGAGCCAGGGGGTAAAGTCAACCTTGGCGCTGACCTTGTCGCCACTGCCGGGGCCGACCGGGCCGGGGCCGCTGGCGCTGTTCCACCAGTTGCACGTGCCGTCGATGTCACCAGCCTCGGCTAACAGGTTGCTGATGCCCTCAGTGGTGTTGTTGGTGATGGCGTTGCGGTTGATGTGGATCGTCGACTTGTCGAAGGGCAGCGGCGTCACCGTCAGGACGCGCACGCCGCGGCCGTTGGCGTTCAGGATGTTCTTCGTCACCGTCACTTGCTGCGCCTCATAGAGGGTGATGGCGTTGGCCGTGCCGGTGATGGTGTTGCCCTGAATCGTTGCGTGGCCCCAGACGGTCGGGTCGGGTTCGCCCCAGACGCCGAGGCCGGCCGAAGCGCCCGTGCCGGTGATGGTGTTGTTCTCGATCAGGTTTTCCTGGGCCTGGGTGATTGCCGTGCCGTTGAACAGCCCGTTGATCGCATTGCCGCGGAAGACGAAATCGACAACACTGGGGTTGATGTAGAACGCCCGCTGGCCGCCGGCGGCCGTCAGCGGCTCGAAGATGTTGTCTTCGACCGTCAACGTGGCTACGTCGGGGTTGGCGGTGTATTCGGTGATCAGACCGAAGCCGTCGTCGCCGGTGCTGCACCCACCAACCGCGCCGACCTGGATGCGGTTGTTCTTGATGACTACGTCATCCGGGGCACTGGTCAGGTAGATATTGGTCGCGGCCAACGTCGGGCAGGCGGCGTCGATGCCCACGACAGTGAAGCCGTCGAGCGTCACGTCCGCGCCGCTGATCAGCAGCGAGTGGGTGTAGTTGGTGTTCGTCTGCAAGGCGATGAAGGTCACGTTGCGGCCGTCGTCGGAGACAACCGTCAGCGACTTGTTGATCGTCGGGCTTTCGGGATACGTACCTTCGTTCACCAGCACGGTGTCGCCGTTCACACCGTGGTCGATCTCCGGCTGGATATCAGCCCCGATCTGGCGCACATTGTTGAAGGTGTAGGACGTGGTATAGGTATAGGCGCGCACGTCGTCGAACAGGTTCGGGCCGACGATGACCGCCTTGTTGTAGGTGTTATCGTCCCAGTACGATTCCCAGTCGAACTCGGAGTCATCGGGCACGCCGCGAGCGCGGATGTGCAGGCCGCCGACCGCGGTGTTGGTGAAGGTGTTGCCGGTGATGACCGCGCCGCCGACCGGGTAGGTGTACCAGGGCACGGTCGTGTCCTCACCGTTGAAGCTGATGGACGGCCAGTTCTGGCCCGTGCCCATCGTGAACTCGTTGTCAGTGATTTGCCGGCCGGCCACAGGGCCACTGGCCCCCGCGCCGCTGCTGATGGCGATCTGGCTGCCGGCGCCGAAGACGTTGTTGTCCACGGTGTAGCTCTTGAGATAGGCCGTATCCGTGCCGGCGTCGTAGCGCCAGTCGTTAAAGTACGGGTAGGCCCCGTCGATGCCGTCGCCGGTCAGCAGGCTATCCTTCAGGGTGAAGGCGTCGCCGATGATCTCGATCGTCTTGTTCTCGCCGGGGGTGTTGGGGCCGATCTCCAGACCGGCGATGGTGACGTTGTCGCCCTCGACGAAGATGCCGCTGTGGCCGAAGTTATTGGTGGCGTTGGTGGTGATGTCGGCCTGGGTGGCGTTGGGGTTGGTGATGGCTACGTCGGCGGCCGTCACGCCCTGGATGGTGATGCCATTCTTGGCGATGAACAGGCCGAACTGGTGCGGGCCGTTCGTGCCCAGCACAAAGCGGTTGGTGGCCGTCTCATCGTAGCTGCCGGGCAGCACGCGCACCTGGCCGTTGACCGCCACGGTGTCGATGGCTTTCTGGATCGTCTTGAAGGCGTCGGTCGTGCTCGTGCCGCCGTTGCTATCGCTGCCGGCTGCGTCGTCCACGTAGCAGACGGTCGTGCACAGCGGGTTGGGCTCGAAGTTGGCCGAGACGACGTCCGCGCCGAAGGCCACGACGACGTTATCGACGTAGCCCGTGAACGTGCCCGCCCAGCCGGAGCCGACGCCGGTGTTGACGCCGTAAATGTAGACGGGGCTACTGGTGGTGAAGTCCGGAGCCGCACAGTCGCCGGGCTGGCCGGTCGGAACGGTGGTCTTCCAGTCGTTGAGCGTGACGCTGAAGTTCTGAATGGTTTTGTTACAGGCAACGCTGTTGGGGCCGCTGACGACACGCATCCAGAAGTAGTCGGTGAACAGGTTCTCCGCTTGCCAGGCATTGGCCGGCACAGCGCCATAACCGTTATAGATCGGCTCCCAGACCAGATAGCCGGTGTGGTCTTCCGCGCCCAGCCCCGCTGGAGCGTTGTCCTGCCAGAACATCAGGCGCAGAGCGGCGGCGAGGTGGGCGTCACTCGTGCTGGACGAGTCGCGATAGAAGTCATACGACACGTCCGTCAGGCTGCCCAGCGTGCGGGCCGGCACATTCCACGTCTTCTGGAAGTCAGCCTTGCCCGCGTTACCGGGGCTGGTGAATTTGAGCGAGCCGAGACCGTCGCGCGGATTGTCGGCCGTGATGGCGACCGTACCGCTACCGGCGACATTTTGGGCTGACCAGCCATCAGGGTTGGCTGGGGTGACAATGGTGTTGGCCGCCGCGGCGATCTGTGGCAGGGCCAACGCCAGCAGCAACGCCGCCAGTAGGGCGACGAAGCCGAGAGTGCGAATGCGAGGGTTCATGAGATTATATCCTCCCCAAACTGGGAACTAAGTCGGCCGAGGTCAATGCCGCGGCCACCCACGGGCGAATGCCCTGGGCCTGGCATAAGTTGACAAGCCGTACCCTAAAGTCACCGCCGCCGGCGACGGTACGTCAGTTACCTCGATACACGAAAAGAAAAGCTGTATCTGGCCAACGCTAGTACTGGTGAACTAGATTGGCCTCCCATCTTGCCTATTCGATACGATAAGCAATACCTCCAGAAGCCATCTCCCCCCTGTAGGAAATGGGGGACTCTCTTTGGGGAAATAGTCCCACTTGGATACATCCTAAACGCTTTGTCGATAACTAAGTAGTGACAAATGGCACTGAATTCTAGTGACATTTGTCATCTCACATTATTTCCACCCCTCTTCGCCAATGAGCGGCACAAAAGCGACCGGCGCCAGGCGCTCTTCGTCGTAGCCGCCGTCGGGGCGACGGGTGACGAGGACGAGGTGTTGCTGCTGCCGGCTGCGGCCGACGGGCATGACCAGCCGCCCGCCCGGCGCGAGTTGGGCGCGCAGGGAGCCGGGCACGAGCGGGCCGCCGGCGGCGACGATGATGGCGTCATAGGGGGCGTGCTCGGGCCAGCCGCGCGTGCCGTCGCCGTGGTGGACGCGCACGTTGTCGTAGCCCAGGGCGGCCAGCCGCTCGCGGGCGTAATCGGCCAACTCGGCGTGGCGCTCCACGGTGTAGACTGCGGCGACGATGCGACTCAGTACCGCGGCGGCGTAGCCCGACCCGGCGCCGATCTCCAGCACGCGGTCACCCGGCCGCAGGGCCAGGGCGGCGATCATGGTGGCGACGACGTAGGGCTGCGAGATGGTCTGGTTGGCGGGGATGGGCAAGGGGCCGTCGTCGTAGGCGTAGGGGCGGGCGGCGCGGGGGACAAAGCGCTCGCGCGGGACGAGGCGCATGGCCCGCAGCACGGCCGGGTCGTCGATGTCCCGCCCGGCCAACTGCTCGGCCACCATCCGCGCCCGTGCCGCGTCGTAGTCGCGCTCGTCCTCTTCCATAATGAGAGATTCTCACGCAAAGACGCAAAGTACGCAAAGCTCAGAATCATTCTGAGCTTGGCGTACTTTGCGTACTTTGCGTCTTTGCATGAGAATCCCTTCCATGACCGGCCTGCTGTGGGAGATTTTCAACATTCTCAAGGAAGTGCTCAACCGCACGATCAAGCTGCCCGAGTTGCTGCTGACGCTGGTGGGGTTCCGCTCCACGAAGAAGCTGCGGCTGCGAGTGGTTATTCTGCGCGACGAGCGCGGCGTGCCGCTGGCCACCAACGAGGAGGCACTGCCGGCCTATGAAGAGGCGCGGCGCATTCTGGCCCGCACGGCCGGGGTGACGGTGGAGCCGGCCGGCTGGCGCGTCGTCACCGCGCCCCACGGCGCGCCCAAGGCGGCGCTCGACGTGCGCTGCACCGATGGCGCGTGGCAGGACGACTTGGGGCAGGCGGGGGCGTTCTTCCGCGATCTCATGGCCAAGTCAACCGGCGGGACGCTGGTCGGCTATGGCGCGCCGCTGACGGTCTTTGTCGTGCGCAGCATGAGCACCCACAACGGCTGTTCGCTCGGCCCGGCGGCCGACTACGTGACCGTGGAGGCCAAGACGCTGCGGGGCACGCGCCGCCTGTTGGCCCACGAAGTGGCCCACGCCTGCGGCCTGTGGCACACCAAGAACCCGGCCAACCTGATGTTCCCCCGCGGCCCGGGCGAGGAGCTAACTCACATGCAAGCAGCCGTCTTGCGCACATCGCGCCACGTCACGCATTTCTAGTGATTAGTGGTTAGTGACTAGTGACTAGTCCCTAACCACTAACCACTAATCCCTAATCCCTAATCCCTAATCCCTAATCCCTAATCCAATCCTGCCCTATGCTCCACGCCCCCTCCAATCTGTACTTGTGCGGCGGCCGGACGAGGCGTTCGGTGCGGCCGACCCGGCGCGCTGGCACTACGCCGATCAACCCTATCTGCCTCTAGCTCAGCAGGAGCACGACGCCCTGGTCAACACCCTGCTGGGCGCGGGGGTGGAGGTCGTCTACCACGACGCGCCCTTGCCCGACCACGCCGACGCCATCTTCGTCCACGACCCGGCCCTGCTGACCGAGGGCGGGGCGATCATCCTGCGCATGGGCAAGGCGCTGCGGCACGGGGAGGAGGCGGCGCTGGCCCTGTCGCTGCGGCGGCTGGGCGTGCCCATCCTCTACGAACTGCACGGCGCGGCCACGGCCGAGGGGGGCGACCTGCTGTGGCTCGACGAGCGGACGCTGGCCGTCGGCCTGGGCTTCCGCACCAACGCCGCCGGCTTCGACCAGTTGGGCGAGGCGCTGGCCGGGCTGGGCGTGGCCCTTGTGCCCGTGCAACTGCCCTACTTCGAGGGGCCGGACGCCTGTCTGCACCTGATGTCGCTCATCAGTCTGGTGGATCGTGACCTGGCCGTGGTCTACCGGCCGCTGCTGCCCGTGCCGTTCTACCAGTTGCTCGAAGCGCGCGGCGTGGCCCTCATCGACGTGTCGGATGAGGAGTTCGCCACCATGGGCACGAACGTGCTGGCCCTGGCCCCGCGCCGCTGCCTGCTGCTGGAGCACAACCACGCCACGCGCCGGGCGCTGCTGGCCGCCGGCTGCGAGGTGATGACCTATCGCGGCGACGAGCTGTCGCTGAAGGCCGAGGGTGGGGCGACGTGTCTGACGCGGGCGCTATCTAGGGATTAGGGGAATAGCTCACGCCAAGGCGCGAAGAAGCCAAGACGCAAGAGATGTCACGCAAAGACGCAAAGAACGCCAAGCCAAAGAGAGCTCTTTTGCGCCTTCTTGCGCCTTGGCGTGAGCTTCTTCCCAACAGGAGGAACCTATGCCGCGCATCCGAGAACTGGGCATCTACCAGAGCGCGCTGCCAACGGGGGCGCGCAACGCGATCAGCGACGTGGCCGGGGTGGCGGTCGGCCACTTCACGCTGGTGGCCGGGGAAGGGACGCCCGACCCCGATTGGCAGCCCGGCCACGGCCCCTACCGCACCGGGGTGACGCTCATCCTGCCCCACGGCGGCAACCCCTACGCCGAGCCGGTCGTCGCTGCCGTCCACACCATCAACGGCTTCGGCAAGCCCATCGGCTTCGAGCAAGTGCGTGAGCTGGGGCTGCTGGAGACGCCCATCGCCCTGACCGGCACGCTCAACGGGCCGCGCGTGGCCGACGCGCTCATCACCCTGGCCATCGAGCAGAATCCCCACATCGGCGTCGGCTTCGCCGCCAGCGGCTGGCGCGGCTTCGCCAGCGTCAACCCGCTGGTGGGTGAGACCAACGACGGCTATCTGAGCGACTTGCAGGGGCGGCCGATTGGCCTGGCCGAGGTGCGCGCCGCGCTGGTCGCGGCTTCGGCCGACGTGGTCGAAGGCGCGGTCGGCGCGGGCACGGGCACGAGCTGCTACGGCTGGAAGGGGGGCATCGGCACGGCCTCGCGGATACTTGAAGAAGGTTCCAGGGGCCAGGTTCCAGGGGCCAGGGAAGAACGCTCTTCCCTGGCCCCTGGCCCCTGGAACCTGGTCCCTCTCTGCCCGGCTATACCGTCGGCGCGCTGGTGCAGACGAACATGGGCCGGGCGGAGGAGTTGACGATCGGTGGCGTGCCGGTGGGGCGGCGACTGGAAGAAGGGGCCAGGGGCCAGGTTCCAGGTTCCAGGGAAGAGCGTTCTTCCCCTGGCCCCTGGCCCCTGGAACCTGGCCCCTCTCTTCCCGGCGGCTCCATCATGATCGTCCTGGCCACTGACGCCCCGCTCGACAGCCGCGGGCTGGGGCGACTGGCGGCGCGGGCGGTGTTCGGCTTGGCGCGCACGGGCACGCCCGGCCACGGCGGCAGCGGCGACTTCGTGATCGCCTTCTCGACGGCCACGAGAAACCGAGTTTCTTCTGAGAAACTCGGTTTCTACGAAACGCTCCACGAGCAGCCGCTCATGGACCTCTTCGCCCTGGCCGTAGTCGAGTGCGTCGAGGAAGCGATCTACAACAGCCTGCTCATGGCCCATACGACCATCGGCCGCCACGGCCACGTGCGCCATGCGCTGCCGGCGGATGAGGTGGCGCGCCTCGTCCAGGGATTAGGGATTAGGGATTAGGGGAAGAGCGCTCTTCCCCTAATCCCTAGCCCCTAGCCCCTATTCTTAGCAACTTTTTACACACCGCGTCGTATACTTCACGACATGAGATGGGTTCTGCGTTCCAAGATTCACAAGGCGACGGTGACTGATGCCAACGTCGCTTACGTCGGTAGCATCACGATAGACGAGGAGTTGATTGAGCGGGTCGGCCTGTGGCCGGGGGAGAAGGTGCTGGTGGTCAGCAACACCAGCGGCGCGCGGCTGGAGACGTATGTCATCGCCGGCGAGCGCGGGTCGGGCGTCATCAACATGAACGGCGCGGCGGCGCACTTGATCAAACGGGGCGAGGAGATTATTATCATCGGCTTCGAGTTGGCCGACAGGCCGATTGAGGCGCGGCAGATATTAGTGGATACGGACAACCGCTTCGTTCGGGAACTCTGACGCAGAAAGCAACCACAGATGACACAGATTTCACAGATTTCGCTCCAAAAAATCTGTGTCATCTGTGAAATCTGTGGTTACTTCTTCTATGAGGTCTGAAGAAAAGGAAATCGCCATGACGCAATCGACAGAACTGAGTAGCCGCGAATGGGAAGTCGTCAACCAATTGCTGGAAGGGAAAAGCAATAAGGAAATCGCTGCCGCGCTGCACATTTCCGTGCGCACCGTCGAATTCCATCTGAAAAACGTCTATGACAAGCTCCAGGTAAGCTCCAGGACGGAATTGATCCTAAAACTAGGGCAATCCACAGTTGTGGACCGGGAGGAAGTTGCCCAGAATGGCGATACGTCCGATTCAGAGCCGTTGGCTAAATCTTGGAAACAGGCAGTTTCCGGAATCGGCAAGGAGCTTGGCATGCAAGAGTTTGTGACTGAGAGTGCCCGCAAGGGCGGCGAAACGGTGACGTTCTTTGAATCGATTGTTTTGTGTCTCTCGAAATACGCGCAGTTTGACGGCCGCGCGTCGCGGTCGGAGTTCTGGTGGTTTGCGCTGTTCGTCGTCCTCGTCACCGGGGCATTGACGTACCTGAGCGAAGCCGTGGCCAGCGTGTTCCTGATCGCCGTGTTGTTGCCGCTGCTAGCGGCCGGGGCGCGCCGTCTCCAAGACGCCGGCCGAAGCCCCTGGTACCAACTATACCTGCTGGTCCCGGTGGGCGGGATCGTGATCATGGGTTTCCTGTGGGCGGAGCCGCCGGTGGATTCTCTGCCTGAGAAGACGCTCTCGGTGTGATCGTAGGCGTTCTGAATCGGCGCCCGCAATAGCCGCCGCGGCTACCCTGCCTGAAGGCAGCGACTCGTCCGGGCAACACATCACCGAGGATGCGTTGCCCGGACGAGTCGTTATAATCACCACCCCATGAACGATGCCGCCCCCTACGTCAATGCCCGCCGTCTGGTCAAGGTCTTCCCCACCCCCGCGGGCGACTTCACGGCGCTGAAGGGCATTGACTTGCAGGCTAATCGCGGCGAGTTTGTGGCCGTCATCGGCAAGTCGGGCAGCGGCAAATCCACCCTCATCAACCTCATCACCGGCATCGACCGGCCGACCGGCGGCGAAATCCACATCGGCGGCGAGCCGCTGCACACCTTCGACGAGGAGCGGCTGGCGGCCTGGCGCGGGCGCAACCTGGGCATCGTCTTCCAGTTCTTCCAACTCCTGCCGACGCTGACGCTGGTCGAGAACGTCATGCTGCCGATGGAGATCAACCGCCTCTACGCCCCGGCCGAGCGGCGCGAGCGGGCCATGGGCCTGCTGCAACAGGTGGCGATGGACGAGCAGGCGCGCAAGCTGCCCTCGGCCGTCTCCGGCGGCCAGCAGCAGCGGGTGGCCATCGCCCGTGCCCTGGCCAACGACCCCGGCCTGATCGTCGCCGACGAGCCGACAGGCAACCTCGACAGCCGCACGGCGGAGAGCATCTTCGCCCTCTTCCAACGGCTGGCGGCCGCGGGCAAGACGATCCTCATGGTCACCCACGACGAGGCCCGCGCCGCGCGCACCGACCGGGCGATCATGATCGCCGACGGCGCGGTGGTCAACGAGCACGTGACGCGGGCGCTGGCGGCGCTGAACTACGACCAGTTGGCCGAGGTGCAGCGCCACGTGGCGGCTACGAGCTATGCGCCGGGCAACGTCGTCGTGCGCCAGGGGGAGCCGGGCGAGCAGTTCTTCGTCATCACCGGCGGCCGGGCCGAGGTGTGCGTGCGTCAGCCCGACGGCCGCGACGTGCCCGTCGACCGGCTGGGCGCGGGGCAGTACTTCGGCGAGATGGCCCTGGTGGGGCGGCAACCGCGGCGGGCGACGGTGCGCGCCGCCGGGGACGAGCCGCTGCGCCTGGTGGCCCTCGACGCGGCCACCTTTGACCGGCTGGTAACCGAGTCGCCGGCGCTGCGCGACGAGTTGCAGAGCCTCATCAGCCTGCGGCAGATGCAGAGCCAGGTGACGGCGCTGGCCGACCTGGCCCAGACCGACGCTGGGCGCGAGGCGCTGCGCCGCCTGACCGCCGGCGCGCCGGCGCGCGCCTTCGCCCCCGGCGAGACGATCATCCGCCAGGGGGAGCTGGGCGAGGTGTTCTACTTCATCCTGGAGGGCGCGGTGGAGGTGTTCGTGCGACGCGGCGAGGACGAGACGCTCATCGACCGCCACGGCCCCGGCGGCCACTTCGGCGAGCTGGCCCTGCTGGGCGACCGGCGGCGGACGGCGACGGTGCGTGCCGCCCCCCTCGCCCTTGGGGAGAGGGATGGGGTGGGGGCGCGGGTGTTGGAACTGGACGCGGCGGCGTTCGAGTCGTTGCGGCAGTTGTCGGGGCAGTTCGCGGCCGAAGTAGACAAGGCGGCGGCGGAAAGGGCGTCGCGCTTGTAGGGCGGGTTGGTAACCCGCTGTGGGGACGCAGGGAAGACACAGGTTAAGAAACCTGTGCCACAAGGGAGGATGACGTGGGCACGCTGTGGCGGAAGACGTGGCGCGATTTGTGGCTCTTCAAGGCGCGGACGGCGCTGGTGGTGCTGGCCATCGCCGTGGGCACGGCCGCGGCCGGGGTGGCCGTGACCAGCCTCATCGTCCTGCGCCGCGACCTGCGCGACGGCTACCGGGCCACCAATCCGGCCCACGCCATTCTCGACACCTCCCCCTTCGATCCGGCCTTGGCCCAGCGCGTGGCCGAGCGGCCGGGCGTGGCCGCGGCCGAGGCGCGGCGGGTGGATTCGGCCCGGTTGTTGGTTGCCGCGTGTGAAGACCCTGCCCTCTCCGTGCGTCGCACCTTCTAGGGTGCGTCGCACGTCTCTTATGCAGCGGCTGGCGGAGAGGTGCAACGCACTGCGGAAAGTGCGATGCACCGGGCGCTCTCCGTGCGTCGCACCTTCTGGGGTGCGTCGCACGTCTCTTATGCAGCGGCTGGCGGAGAGGTGCAACGCACTGCGGAAAGTGCGATGCACCGGGCGCTCTCCGTGCGTCGCACCTTCTGGGGTGCGTCGCACGTCTCTTATGCAGCGGCTCTCGGAGAGGTGCAACGCACTGCGGAAAGTGCGATGCACCGGGCGCCTCCGTGCGTCGCACCTTCTGGGTGCGTCGCCGTCAGCGGCTTCGGAGAGGTGCGACACGGAAAGTGCGATGCACCGGGCAAGTGCGATGCACCAGGAGTGCACGGTGGAGACGCGCCAGGTGGTGCTATGGACTCTGCCCGACGCCCCGCCAACCATCGGGCGTCTGTTGCCCCAGGATGGCGCGCCCGTGCCCCCGCCGCCGGGCACGCTGCTGCTGGAGCGCTCCGCCCAGGCGGTGCTGCCCATCGCTGTGGGCGACACGGTGACGCTGCGGCTGAGCGACGGCGACACCTTTCGCCTGACCGTGGCCGGCTTCGTCAACGACATGGCCGTGCCGCCGACGACCGTCCAGCCGACCGTCTTCGCCTACATCGCCGACGCCACGGCGGCCCGGCTGGGGCTGGGGGAGCAGGCCAATCAGTTGTTCATTCGCCTTGGCCCCTTGACGCCTTGGCGTGAGCTCTCTTCCCTGGCCCCTGGCCCCTGGCCCCTAGAACCTACCCGAGCGGAAGTCGAGACAACCGTCACCGCCGTCACCGACTGGCTGGAAGACGAGGGCGTCGTCGTAGCGCGGGCGGGCATCCCGGAGCCGGGCGTCCACTTGATGCAGGGCAACGTCGACACCGGCCTGCTGATGGTCGGCATCCTGGGCGGGCTGACGCTGCTGTTGAGCGCCTTCCTGGTGGCCAACGTCGTCGGCGCGGTCATTGCCCAGCAGACGGCGCAGATCGGCGTGCTGAAGGCGCTGGGCGGCGGGCGGGGGCTGGTGTTGCGTCTCTACGGGCGGCTGGTGCTCATCTTCGGCGGGCTGGCCCTGCTGCTGGCCGTGCCGTTGGGGCTGGTGGGAGCGTGGTTCATGTCGTCCACGCTGGCGGCGCAACTCAACTACGACATCCCCTCGTTTGGGCTGACGGCAGGCACGCTACTGGTGCAGGCCGCGGGGGCACTGCTGGTGCCGCTGCTGGCGGCGCTCGGCCCGGTGTTGGCGGCGGCGCGGCTGCCCGTGCGCGACGCCTTGGCCGGCGAGAAGAGCTCACGCAAAGGCGCAAAGGAAGAAAAGGCGCAAAGGAAGAAAAGAAAGAACACCACTTCTTCCTTTTCTTACTTCTCTTCTTTGCGCCTTGGCCCCTTTGCGCCTTGGCGTGAGCTCTCTTCCCCGGCCCCTAGCCCCTGGCCCCTGGCCCCTCGCCTGGGCCTGCGCAACGTCGCCCGCCGCCCGGCGCGGCTGGCCCTGACCGTGGCGGCGCTGGCGCTGGCCGGGGCGCTGTTCATGGCCACCTTCGGCCTGCGGCTGGGGCTGTACGAGGCGATAGAGATTCTGGTGGGCGAGTTCCCCAGTGACGTGATCATCGACCTGGAGCAGCCGCAAGCCGTGGCCCGGCTGCGGCGGGCTGCCGATGAGGTAGAAACCGAGTTTCTTCTTAGAAACTCGGTTTCTAGCCGGGTGGAGCTGTGGGGCGTGGCCGACGCGCGGCGGCTCTACCCCGACGGCCGCGCCGGCAGCAGCTTCACCCTCTACGGCGTGCCGCCCACGACACAGATCGCGCCGTTTGCCGAACGGGCCGGACGCTGGCTGGGAAAGGATGAAGGCGGAAGGCTGAGGGATGATTCATCCCTCAGCCTTCCGCCTTCATCTTTGTATATCAACTACGAGGCCGAGAAGCTACTGGGCCGGCCGGGCGTGGGCGACGAGTTGGCGCTGCGGCTGAACGGGCGCGAGGACGTGGCCGCGCACCTGGTGGGCATCAGCCTGCGGCCGTTCGACGCCCTGGCCTACATGCCCATCGCCGACTTCGAGCGGGCGACGGGGGAGCGGGGGCGGGCGGGGCGTGTTGTTGTTTATCTGGAGGAAGACGCTCACGCCAAGGCGCAAAGAAGCGAAGGCGCAAAGGAAGAACAAGAAGTTCTTTCTTCTCTTCCTTTGCGCCTTGGCCCCTTAGCGCCTTTGCGTGAGCGTCTTTCGGCAGCGGCCGTGGCCGACGAACTTACCGCCCGCCTCGAAGCCGCCGGCATCGCCGTGGCCCGCACGGAGACGGCCGACGGCCAGCGCGCCGCCTACCGGGCGCAGTTCGACACGCTGGTGCTGCTGCTGATGAGTCTGGCCGGGCTGACGGCGCTGGTCGGCGGGCTGGGGCTGGGCAACACGATGGCCCTCAACGTGCTGGAGCGGTCGCGGGAGATCGGCGTGCTGCGGGCGCTGGGGGCGCGGCGGCCGTTGCTGCGGCGGCTGGTGCTGGCCGAGGGGCTGCTCATCGCCCTGGGCAGCGTGGCCCTGGCCGTGCCCCTGGCTGTGCCCCTGACGCTGGCCCTCGACCGGGTCATGGGCGTGTCGCTGCTGGGCAGCCCGCTGACCTTCGCCTTCTCTGCCCCGGCGGCGGTGGGCTGGCTGGCGCTGGTGCTGCTCATCGCCGTGGTGGCTTGCTGGCTGCCGGCGGAGCGGGCGGGGCGGATGACGGTTAGGGAGGCGTTGGCGTATGAGTAGGAGTTAGGGATTAGGGATTAGGGGAAGAGCGCTCTTCCCCTAATCCCTAATCCTAGCCCCTAATCCCTGGCCCCTTCCTAACGAGCGTCCGGAAGCGAGTCAACAAATAGAGCGATGACCTGCCGCAACTGGGCGTTGTCGTCGCCTGTAGTCAACGCGGCGCGCGCCCCATCGATCAGACGGCGCGCCTCCTCCACATCCCCTTCCACCAGCGCCACGCGCCCCAGAAAGGTCAGCGCCAGACTCTCCATGTCGTCTGAGCACTAGAAACCGAGTTTCTTCCGAGAAACTCGGTTTCTAGGTCCTTGCGCCTTTTGCCACTTAGCGCCTTTGCGTGACCTCTCCTATAATAGAGCCACCACACGCCGTAACCCGGCCGACAAGGAGCAGCCCATGCCCAAACCCACCACAAGCCCCTGACCGACACCGTTTACACCCGCGCCCCCTACTGGGCCGACGTGCCCGACGAGCAATGGATGGATTGGCGCTGGCAGATGTCCAACCGCCTCAACTCGGCCGACGAGCTGGCCCGCGTCATCAACCTGACCGACTCCGAACGCCGCGCCCTCTCCGCCAAGGGCCTCTTCCGCGTCGACATCACCCCCTACTTCGCCAGCCTCATCGACCCCAACGACCCCCTCTGCCCCGTCCGCAAGCAGGTCATCCCCACCGACCGCGAGATGGTTCCCTTCCAGTCGATGATGGAAGACAGCCTGGCCGAGGACAAGCACTCGCCCGTGCCCGGCCTCGTCCACCGCTACCCCGACCGGGTGCTGATGCTCATCACCACCCAGTGCGCCAGCTACTGCCGCTACTGCACCCGCAGCCGCATCGTCGGCGACCCGACCCAGACCTTCAGCCGGGCCGAGTTCGACGCCCAGATCGACTACATCGAGCGCACGCCGCAGATCCGCGACGTGCTGCTGAGTGGCGGCGACCCGATGGTGCTGGCCCCCAGGCTGCTGGACATGATCCTCGGCCGCCTGCGGGCCATCCCCCACGTCGAGATCATCCGCATCGGCTCGCGCGTGCCCGTCTTCCTGCCCATGCGCGTCACGCCCGAGTTCTGCGACATGCTCGACAAGTACCACCCGTTCTGGCTCAACATCCACGTCAACCACCCCAAGGAGATCACCCCCGAACTGGCCGCGGCCGCCGACCGGCTGACCCGCGCCGGCGTGCCCCTGGGCAACCAGAGCGTGCTGCTGGCCGGGGTCAACGACTCCGTCCACATTCAGCGCAAACTGGTGCATGAGCTGGTCAAGATTCGCGTCCGCCCCTACTACCTCTACCAGTGCGACCTGGTCGAAGGCTCCGGCCACCTGCGGACGACGGTCAGCAAGGGCATCGAGATCATCGAAGGGCTGCGCGGCCACACGTCGGGCTACGCCGTGCCCCAGTACGTCGTCGACGCCCCCGGCGGCGGCGGCAAGATCCCGGTCATGCCCAACTACGTCATCAGCCAGGCCCCCGGCAAGGTCGTGCTGCGCAACTTCGAGGGCTTCATCACCACCTACACCGAGCCGCTGGACTACGATCCGCACGAGATTCAGCACCAGGAAGCGCTCATCGCCCGCCGCCCGGAGCCGGGGCAGGAGGGCGTGCTGGCCCTGCTGGAAGGGGAGCGCATGGCCATCGAGCCGGAGGGCTTCGGCGACACCCACGCCCGCGGCGGCGGCGAACACCGCCTGCGCAGCGGCGACATCGCCCAGAAGTGGCAGCCCCTCGGCGTCGGCTCCATCGAAGTCCATAAGCCGCGGGAGCGGCTGGCGTCGGGGAACAACGAGACGGAGTAAGAAAAGAATCTCACGCAAAGACGCAAAGAACGCCAAGCTTCTGAAGCTTGGCGTTCTTTGCGTCTTTGCGTGAGATTCTTTCTTTGCGTCTTTGCGTCTTTGCGTTAAATTCTGAGTGTCCTAGCGTTGTACTCTTGGCGTTGTTTCCATGACCGATAGCGCCGACGACACCCTGACCGCCTCCACCGCAGGCTTATCGCCCACGGTGGTTAGCCACGTCGAAGGCGAGGCCGTCATCATCGGCGACAACGCCCGCCAGCAGATCAGCTACTACGGCGACATCATCGTCCGCGTCGATTCGCTGGAGGAGCTGCCGCCGAAGCCGGGCGAGCCGCCCTACAAGGGCCTGACCTACTACACCGAGGCCGACGAGGCCATCTTCTTCGGCCGCGAGCAACTGAGCGACGACCTGGCCGCCCGGTTGCAAACGACGCCCTTCCTGGCCGTGGCCGGGGCGTCGGGCAGCGGCAAGTCGTCGCTGTTGCGCGCCGGGGTCATTCCCCGCTTGCGGCGGCGCAACTGGCTGACCACCATCCTGACCCCCACGGCCGACCCACTGGGCCAACTGGCGGCCGGCCTGTGCCGCGACGAGACCGACCTTAGCGCCGCCGACGCCCTGCGCGCCCAACTGGCCGCCGACCCGCAGACGTTGCGCCGCAAGGCCGACCAACTGCTGGCCCGCGCCGGGGCCGGCCGGCTGCTGCTCATCGTCGACCAGTTCGAGGAGTTGTTCACCCAGTGCCACGACGAGGCCGGGCGGCGGGCGTTCATCGACAACCTGCTGGCCGCGGCGCGGGCCAACGGCCGGGCGACCGTCCTCATCGGCCTGCGGGCCGACTTTATGGGCCGGCTGACCGAGGTCGAAGAGTTGCGGGCGCTGGTGGAGCAGAACTTCGCCTTGCTGGGGCCGATGCAGCAGGAAGACCTGGTGCGGGTCATCGCCGAGCCGGCGCGCATCGGCGGCTGGGCCTTCGTCAGCGGCCTGGTCGAGCAGTTCCTGAGCGACGTGGGCCAGGAGCCGGGGCGGCTGCCGCTGCTATCCCACGCCCTGCTGGAGACGTGGGCGCGGCGGGCCGGGCACGTCATGACGCTGAAGGGCTACCGCGCCGCCGGCGGCGTCGAAGGGGCCATCGCCAAAACGGCCGAGGACACCTTGCGCCGGCTGGACGGGCCGGGCGAACAGGCCATTGTGCAGGCCATTTTCCTCTCCCTCACCGAGTTAGGCGAGGGATCGGAGGACACGCGCCGCATTGCCCGGCGCGACGAACTGGCGCGGGCCGGCAACCCGGCGGCGGTCGACGCCGTACTCAACACGCTGGCCGGGGCGCGGCTGGTGACGCTCGAAGCCGACAGCGTCCAGGTGGCCCACGAAGCGCTCATCCGCCGCTGGCCGCGGTTGCGCGAGTGGCTGGCCGACAACCGCGAGCGGCTGCGGTTTGAGCGGCAGTTGGAGGCGGACGCGGCCGAATGGCAGCGCCTCAGGCGCGACCCCGGCGCGCTTTATCGTGGGGCGCGGTTGGTTCAGGCGCAGGAGTGGATGCAGAACGGACGTGCTTTGTCGCCTCTCGTGAGCGAGTTCATGAGCGCGTCGGCAGTGGAGGCGGAGGAAGAGGCGCGGCAGGCACAGCAGTTGGCGCGGGCGGGGCTGGTGCGTCGGTTTTTGTATATAGCGGCCGGGTTGGCGGCGGTTGCGGTTTTGGCGGCGATTATAGCCGGGATATTTGGTTACCAGCAGAATCAAACGGCCGGCGCCCTGTCAATCGAGACGACCCGCGCTGTATCGGCCGAAGTAGACGCGAACGAGGCGCGAGCGACCTCCGAGTTCAATGAAGCGGAGGCCCAGGCGGCGCGAGCCACGTCCGAAGCCAATGCGGAGGAGGCCGTTAGTGCCGAAGCCACGGCCGTGGTCGCTCAGGGCGAGGCCGAAGCAGCACGGGCTGAGGTCGAACGGTTGAACCGGGTGACCCGCGCCCAACGGCTGGCAGCCGAAGCCGAGAATTTATTAGTACGAGATCCGGAAGATGCGCTCCTGCTGGCTGCAGCCGCCTATCAAGGCACGAATTTGAGACATGGAACGACTACCGGCGAAGCGCGTGCGGCTTTGTATCATGCACTGGCCTCTCCTTACGAAACTACTTTAATGGTGTACGAAAATGAAACCTTTATGCCCTTAATAGAAGCTGGACGAACTGAAGAGGTGTGGTCTGGTCACCTGCATTCAGCCCGGACGGAACGCGGGTAATGACAGCGAGTTGGGACGGCGTGGCGCGGTTGTGGGACGCAGCTAGCGGGGAAGTAGGTCCCGAGGGTGGGGTCAATTCCGCGGTCTTCAGTCCGGACGGAACATTCGTGGCGACGGCGGGCGGTGACGGAGCGGCCCGGCTGTGGGACGCTGAGAACGGCGCGGAACTGGCCGTACTGCAAGGTCCCGGGGATGGGATCAGGATTATCGTCTTCAGTCCAGATGGCACGCGAGTCGTCACGGTGAGTGATGGGACGCCGCAGCTATGGGATGTTGAGAGCGGCATGGAACTGGGCGTGCTGATCGGGCATGAGTCTATGGTTCAGTCCGTGGCGTTCAGTTCCGGATGGCACGCAGTTGGTTACGGCAGGCGCTGATGAGACCGCGCGCCTATGGGACGTTGCGAGCAGGGAGGAACTGGCTGTGCTGGCAGGTCATGAGGGATGGGTCAATTCCGCGGTGTTCAGTCCGGATGGCATGCGCGTGTTGACGGCAAGTGAAGATATGACCGCGCGGCTGTGGGACGCTAAGAGCGGTGCGGAATTGACCATGCTGGCAGGGCATCGTGACCGCCTTACCTCAGCGGTATTCAGTCCAGACGGGACACGTATAGTAACCACCAGCCGTGACGGGACCGCGCGACTGTGGGACGTCAGAAGAGGGATGGAATTAGCCACAATGGTCGAGCATACTATGATAGTCAATTCCGCTGCGTTCAACCCGGATGGGACGCAGGTGGCAACGGCAGGATGGGACTTGACTGTACGGGTGTGGGACGCTGAGAGCGGCGAGGCGCCGGCCATGCTGGAAGGTCACGACGATCTAATCAGATCCGTCGCCTTCAGCCCCAATGGTGAACAACTGGTGACGGCGAGCCATGATGGAACAGCGCGGCTATGGGACGTGGCGAGCAGGGAGGAACTGGCTGTGCTGGAAGGTCATGAGGGTTGGGTCATGTCCGCGGTCTTTAACCCGGACGGAACGAAGGTGATCACGACGGGCTTGGATGGAACAGTGCGGTTGTGGGACACGGGAACCAGGACAGAGTTGGCCATCCTGAGTCTATATGAAGCAATAATCGATCACCCGTCATTCAGTCCTGAGACATCAGGGATAGTAGCGATAAGTGCGGACTTTACGCGGTTAGTAATATCAGGCGCAGACGGGATGGCATGGCTGTGGGACTTAGCCAGCTCTGATCCAGCTGTTGAATTGGCCGGGCACAGACGAACCATCTTCTCTGCGGCGTTCAGCCCGGACGGAACGATGGTTGTAACAACGAGCGCTGATGGCACGGCGCGAGTGTGGAAGACGGTGACTGGCGAGCTTCTGGCCGTGCTGGATGGACACAAAGATTTGGTATGGGCCGCGGCGTTCAGCCCCGACGGGACGCGGGTGGTAACAGCGAGCTGGGACGAAACGGCCCGACTGTGGGACGCGACCAGTGGGCGTCAACTGGACATATTTACTGGCGATGGAGATAAGTCTCAGCTGTTTTCAGTCCAGACGGATCTCGGGTGGTAACGGCAGCCAACAACGGGACGGTGCGAATCTGGGCCGTGGCAGCGTGCCTTTGGAAATGATCGCTGAAGCGCAGCGGCGACTACAGCGCGAACCAACCGCCATCATCCCCGACTTCTGCTCCCGCTACTACCAGGACGCCCCCAACGACTGCCCCGACACCCTCGCCAAACTCTTCCCGGAGGACAACTAACCCATGACTACCACCGACGCCTACCCATCCGAACTACAAGACCTCATCACCACCACCTTCAGCCGCCCCGACCTGGCCGACCTCTGCCTGCGCCTGGGCATCAACTTCGACAGCCTGCCCGACGCCGGCGTGGCCGCCCAGGCCCGCGAACTCATCCTGCTGCTGGCCCGGCAGGAGCGGCTGCCGGAACTGCTGGACGCGCTGCGAGCCGTACGGCCCAACGTCGCCTGGCCGCCCGTTCCGCCCGGCTATCGGCTGCCCGCCGCCGCCCCGCCCGCGCCGACCGCCGGCGGCGGCAGCAGCTTCACCCTCGGCTCGGTCAAGGCCGACAACCTCATCGTCGGCAACCACGCCAACATGACCATCAACCAGGGGCCGCGCTACGACCTGTCGGGCGACTTCCGCGGGGCGCTGCTCAACATCGAGTCCACCTTGCGCGACACGCGGCAGGCCATCGAGAACCTGCCCGCGCCCGACGACGCCCGCGCCGCCCTCATCCGCCTCGTCGGCCGGCTCGACCGCGCTCTGCAAACCACGCCGCCCGACCGCGCGCCGCAGGCGGCCGAGGTGGCCGACATCACCAAGGAGTTGGTCAAGGCCGCCGGCGCGGCCCGGCCCCGCCCGGCGGTCTTGCGTGGCCTGGGCGACGAACTGCGCCAGGCCGCCGCCGCCCTGGCCGACGCCGTGCCCGCCGCGCCCGACATTGCCGACCAACTCGCCTCCGCGGTCGTTGACTTAACGGCCTGAACCGGAAAAGAGGTGATCATGATTGGGTGCAGAATTCAACGCAAAGACGCCAGGACGCCAGGACGCATAGAAGAGTTTTTTCTTTGCGTCCTGGCGTCCTTGCGTTAAATTCTTCGCGTCTTCGCGTTACGTTCTATCGTCTTCAGGAGGGATACATGGACAGTGAACCGTCGACTTCGCCGGACTATGCCGCTCAATTCGCCTTTCCCACGGCGGCCGAGGCGTTGGCCCGGCAGGGCGTGGTGGAGGTTCCGGCCGGCTGGGAGGTCACCCTGGAGGCGGGCGACGGCGACGACGACGCGGCCGGCCCCGAGGGCGCTTTCATCACCGAGCGCCACATCATCCCCGCCCGCGCCCACCTGCTGGGCGACGACGGCTGGGCCTACCGCCTGCACAGCCCCGGCCCCTATCGCGCCCGCTTCACCACCCGCGTGGCCCTCGACGCCGGGGAGTACGACCTGTCGCTGGCCTACTTCGCCGATTGGCGCTACGACTTCGGCGACGCCAGCCTGCCGCCCGACCAGCCCGACCACGCCCAGGTGCGCTTCGTCGTCGGCCGCCGCGAAGTGGCCTGGACGACGCCCGAACCCCTCCACCACAACCGCCTCGACCACGTCATCCGCCTCGACGAACCGGCCACCCTGCGCCTGGGCTTCGAGGTCTGGTCGCGCTACCCGGCCACCAGCAACGGCTTCTTCCTGCAAGCCTTCACTGTCAGGGCGCGCAGCGGCCTGGAAGCGGCCGGCCAGCATCGCGTCGTCGTCAACCTGCTGCCCCAGGACGCCACCTTGCGCGAGAAGTGGCACATCCTCTTCCACACCCACGCCCAGCGCCAGGCCCTGTTGCAATCCCACGACGACGCCCTCACCCTCGTCCAGAGCGGCCGGGCCGACTCCACCATCCGCCTGTGGGGGCGCGAACGGCTCGACGCCGGCCAACAGGCGGCCATCGCCGCCGCCGGCGTGGCCGTCCAGGACGAACCGCTGACCGGCATCGCCCTGCAACCCCCGCCGCCGTCCGGGCCGGAGGCGCTGTCGGGCGTGGTCATCAACCTGCTGCCCCAGGATGCCACCCTGATGCAGAAGTGGCACGTGTTGCAGACCGTCCACGACGGCAAGCAGTCGCTCATGCAGTCCCACGACGACGCCTACACCCTGCTGGAGCTGGCCGGCGCGGGCGCGTTGCTTCGCCTGTGGGGTGGGGCCAGCCTCTTGCCCGAACAGACGCAGCGCCTCCAGTCGCTCGGCGTCGTCATGGCCCCGGAGAGCTACCCGCCGCCGCGCCCCGTCGTGGCCCCGCCCACCGGCGAGTTCCGCTTCACCCACTGGCCCTGCACCACCACGCTCATCTGGCAGCACTTCGGCGAGAACCCCGACCGCTACAAAGAGTTCAAACTGCCCGGCCACGAGGGCATCGACATCGAAGCCCCCTTCGGCTCGCCCCTGTTCGCCGTGGCCGACGGCATTGTGGCCGAGAACCCCAGCCACGCCTCGGCCTATGGCGTCCACGTTCGCATCAACCATCCCGGCGACTACCAGACGATCTATGCCCACATGGAGCGGCCGGCCGTCGTCCCCGGCCAGACGGTGCGCGGCGGCGACGTCATCGGCTACGCCGACAGCACCGGCCACGTCTGGCCCAAGCCCACGCCGGAGCGCCCCCACGACGGCTCCCACCTGCACCTGACGCTCAAGGCGTTCAACCGCGCCACCGAGTACCCCTACAACATCATCAACCCCACCCCCTTCCTGCGCGCCCTGCCGCAATACCCGGCCGGCGCGGCCATCATCGCCCCGCCGCCGGCGCCCTCGGCCGCGCCGACCTATGACCTGTTCGACTACCTCTGCGGCGACGGCCGCCTCTACGAAGTCGGCGGCAGCGGCGGCCAGGAGCGCTTCCAGACCCAGCGCGACGGCCACCGCTTCTACATCGTCAAGAACGCCAACTGGGAAGAGCTGTGGGCCGACGCCGACTACATCTGGCGCGGCTTCGACACCTCACCCGACAACGACCGCTACTACATCCAGAAGGAAGACGGCCGCGAGGGGGCGCGCTGGGCCAACCGCCGTATGCGCGTCGGCGAGACGTTCCGCGGCTTCGGCCACCACGTGCAGTTCTACTTCAAGCGCGATTGCCGCCGCTCTGACCTCAACAGCGGCCGGGCCACCAACCAGACGACCCTCGTCGCCCACCACGACGCCATGACCTGGAACAACGTCACCATCCACGACGTGATCGAGTTGAAGGGCATCGGCGAGGAGCGCTACTTCTTCGCCCGCGGCTTCGGCATGGTCGGCTGGCGCTCCCCCTGGGGCGAGTCGGGCGTGGCCGAAGTTCACGCCCTGCACGCCCGGCCGGACAATGTGCGGCTGCGTATTCCGTGTATGAGTAGGGATTAGGGGTTAGGGGCAGAGGGCGCATCCTCAGATGCGCGCACCGCGCCGCGCCCGTCCATCGCATCTGAGGCTGCGGACTCCGCTTTTCACGCCAAGATGCAAAGAGCGCCAACCTTTCTGAGCTTGGCGTTCTTTGCGTCTTGGCGTGAGGTTTCTTCTCTTCTTTTGCGTCTTTGCGTGAGACCCTCTTCTTCTGCTAGAATCGCCCCCAGAGACGCCATGACAACCTTAACCCGCCTCCTCGCCGCCCTCCTGACGGCCCTGTTAATCGTCGCCGCGGCCCCCGCCGCGGCCCAGGACGAGCCGGCCCGCGATCCCATGGCCGACCTCGTCCTCCCCGCCGCCGAGCTGGCCCCGGCCAGCGCCGAGAAGGGCACGACCCTCGACGACAACCAGCTCCTGCCCAGCGCCCCCGGGCTGGAGGCGGCCACCGGCATCCGCGCCACCTTCACCACCCAGGTCATCGAGGCCCCCATCCCGTTCAACGCCGTCGTCCCCCACTGGACGGGCGACGCCGCCGAGCAGATCGAGTTGCGCGTCCGCACCGGCCCCGACGGCCGCCGCTGGGGCGACTGGCTGGCCGTCCACGCCAACCACGACTGGATGGAGCCGGGCGAGGCCGAGATCGTCGGCGAGATGGTGCTCGTGCCCGCCGCCGGCGTCACCCATCGCTACGTCCAGGTGCAGGTGATATTCAACGCCCCAGAAACCCCAGAAACCGAGCTTCTTCCGGGAAACTCGGTTTCTACCCCCAGCCTCAGTCAACTGCGCCTGACCTTCATCGACACCACCGCCGGCCCCACGGCCGACGAACTGATCGACCTGCAACAGCAGCTCGACGAACAGCAGAGCCTGCTGCCGCAGAGCGCCGACGGCCACCCCAAGCCGTTCGTCGTCAGCCGCGCCGCCTGGTGCAGCCACGCCGACTGCGACTACAGCGACGGCCTGGAGTACCACCCCGTCAGCCACCTCATCGTCCACCACACCGTCTCCAACAACAGCAGCAGCGACTGGCCGGCCGTCGTCCGCGCCATCTGGAACTTCCACACCTACGGCCGCGGCTGGGGCGACATCGGCTACAACTACCTGATCGACCCCAACGGCGTCATCTACGAAGGGCACAACGGCGGCGACGACGTGATCGGAACCCACGCCAGCGGGGCCAACGCCGGCAGCATGGCCGCCGCCCTGCTGGGCACCTTCACCATGCCCAACCAGTCGCCGCCCGGCATCCGCCCCCCCGGCCCGATGCTCAACTCGCTGGTCGAACTGCTCTCCTGGAAGGCCGACCAGCGCGACATCAACGTCTTCGACGCCGACAGCGCCCTGCCCAACATCGCCTGGGGGCTGCCGCGCCTGATGGGCCACCGCGACGTGTATGGCACGACCATCTGCCCCGGCGACCAGGCCCACCTGCTCATCCCCTGGCTGCGCGACCAGATCGCCGACCGCCTGAGCCTGGTTGACCCGTTCCTCTACGCCGACGAGAACACCGCCGCCTTCACCCGCAGCAGCAGCGGCAGCGAGTGGCAGGTTCCGGCCTACCTGTGCGGCTTCAACAACCACGCCTGGTACGCCTGGTCGGTCACCAGCGGCGGCAGCATCGCCGGCGAGTGGCGGCCGGCCGTGCCCGTCAGCGGGCGCTATCGCATCGACGTTCACGTCCCCTACTGCAACACCGGCCGCTCGGAGACGCGCAGCGCCACCTACACCATCAGCCACGCCGGCGGCACGTCTACCCGCACCATCAGCCAGCAGGCCAACGTCGGCCTGTGGGCCACGCTGGGCGAGTTCGACCTGAGCCAGGGCAACGGCAACGTCATCCGCCTGAGCAACCTGACCGCCGAAAGCGGCCTGGGCGTCTGGTTCGACGCCATCCGCCTGCTGCCCATCGACGCCCCGCCGCCGCCGCCGCCCGCGCCCACGGCGCAGAACCTCGACCCGACGGCCGACCGCTGGCGCAACAGCCGCGCCGTGCCCTTCACCTGGCAGGTGAACAACCCCGAAACGGTCTGGTTCACCACCCTCCAGGTGGCCACCGACGCCACCTTCCTCAACCTGCTGCTCAACCAGAGTTGGTGGGGCGTGGCCACGACCCACAGCCACGCCTTCGACCGCGACTACGAGGCGCTCTACTGGCGCGTGCTGCTCTCGCGCGAGGGCGCGCCGCTCATCTCCAGCCAGCCGACGCGCTTCGGGCTGGACGCCACCGCGCCGCGCTCGGTCGTCCAGTCGCCGCTCTTCTACTTGCCCGACCTGGCCGCCTACCGCGTCACCTGGAGCGGCGAGGACGCCACCTCCGGCGTGGCCCGCTTCCATATAGACGTGCGCCCGGCCGGCGGCAGTTGGACGCGCTGGCTGAGCGATACGCCGCTGACCGCGGCCGACTTCGCCCCGCCCAGCGACGCCGTCTACGAGTTCCGCGCCCAGGCCATCGATGCCGCCGGCAACGTCGAACCCCCCGCCGCCACCGCCGACGCCAGCACGGGCAACGCCGTCACGCTCGACAACAACTTCGTCTTGCCATTTGTCGTTAGCAATTAGGGGCTAGGTTCCAGGTTCCAGGGGCCAGGGAAGAACGCTCTTCCCCTGGCCCCTGGAACCTGGCCCCTGGAACCTGCCTTGACCTATGACCGAACAAATAGACGTCCTCATCGTCGGCTCCGGCCCCAGCGGCATCTCCACCGCCCTCCACCTGGCGCGGCTCGACCCCACCTGGGCCGGGCGCGTCGTCGTCGTGGACAAAGCCGTCCACCCCCGCGAAAAGCTGTGCGGCGGCGGCCTGACCCACATCGGCCAGAACATCCTGGCCAACCTGGGCCTGCCGCTGGAGCCGACCAACTTCCCGGTCAAGGAAGTGCGCCTGCTCTACCACGACAAGAGCTACTCCTTCTATGGCAACCCCGTCTTCCGCATCGTCCGGCGCGACGAGTTCGACCACTGGCTGGTGAAGACGGCCGCGCAACTGGGCGTCACCGTGCGCCAGGGGGAGAGCGTCACCGCCATCACCCCCCACGACGACTATGTGGAAGTCGTCACCGACCGGACGACCTTCCACGCCAAAGTCCTCGTCGCCGCCGACGGCTCGCGCAGCTTCGTGCGCCGCAAGCTGAAGTGGGACGACGAGTCGCGCGTGGCCCGCCTGGTGGAAGTGCTGACGCCCGAAGACCCGGCCAAGCTGCCGGAGTTCCGCGACGCCGTGGCCGTCTTCGACTTCACGCCGATGGACGACCACTTGCAAGGGTACTACTGGGACTTCCCCAGCTACGTGGGCGGGCAGCCGATGATGAACCGCGGCGTCTTCGACAGCCGCGCCGTGCCCGACAAGCCCAAGGCCGACCTCAAGGAAGTGCTGGCCGAGTCGATGGCTGAGCGGGGGCGCGACCTGGACGACTACGAGTTGAAGGGCCATCCCATCCGCTGGTGGAGCAGCGACGGCGTCTTCAGCCGGCCGCGCGTCCTGCTGGTGGGCGACGCCGCCGGGGCCGACCCGCTGATGGGCGAGGGCATCTCCTTCGCCCTGGGCTATGGCGAGCCGGCGGCGGCGGCCATCGCCGACGCCTTCGCCCGCGACGACTTCTCTTTCGCCGGCTACCGCCAACGGCTGCTGGCCCACCCCCTGTTCAAGCAGTTGGGCATCCGCACCCGGCTGGCCCGCTACGCCTACCTGCTCAACTACCCCCTCGTCGTCCGTCTCGGCTGGTCGCTGATGCGGCTGTTCTTGCGCTTCACACCCTGGAAAGACCGCAACTACGTGCCGGCGCGGCTGCCGGAGTTTCGGTTGACGGACCTAAAGTCCCAAAGTTAGCCTCAGTGCGTCCTCGATTGCACTCATTGGCAATGCGCCAATCTTGCGGTCAATCGCCAAAAGGGCAACGGTAGCCAGGTTATCAGTCATCACGACAGAATCGCTCAGTAGTCCGGAGCTTGCCCCCTCGGTGCTGTCAACCGTGATCAGAACGCGACTTTGATGGTTGGCACGGAACAAGCGACTGCTAATCATCGCGACGATAATCTGGGCTAACCCTGTGTTTAGATCGTTTGCCTGAATGACTAACGCTGGCCGCCTCTTTGCGGTTCGCAAGTCCGAGTTTGGATAGAGAACCAGAACAACGTCACCGCGGCTAGGAAGTGGACTCATCTGCGTTGTAGTGGTCATAAGCGTCCATTTCAGGGCTATCCCAATCTTCCGCAAACGTAGCCAGGCGCTCACGCAACTCTAGCGCCTGCTTGCGGCTAATACCCCGGCTTTCCAGATCGACGTTATACAGGGTGAGGAATGTCACAATGACCGGCGTCTCGTCCCCGACGTTCATCGGCTTTTCGGACAACACAACCTTGCCGTCCCGATAGATGCCCTGAATAGATGTGAGCATAAGTTCCTCTACCAGCAGTATATCATGTAGCGGCGTGGTTCAGACGCCGGATGTAACGTGTTTCCTCAGACATCACCCCCCCGTCCTAAAGCTATACCCCACCCCCCGCTCGGCAATGATGTAATCCGGGCTGTTGGGGTCGCGCTCGATCTTGCCGCGCAGGCGGTGGACGTGGACGTGCAGCCGGTCTTCGCGCGCCTCTTGCAGCGGCCAGATGCGGTTGAGCAGGAAGTCGGTCGTCACGATCCGCCCGGCGTTGCGCACCAGAATGTAGAGCAGCTTCGTCTCCGTCGGCGTCAGCGACACCGGCTGGCCGTCCACCAGCGCCTCGCGCAGGGGGAAGTTGATCAGCAGCCGCTCGTCAATGCGCGTCGTCGAGTCGAGGGTGTAGGTGTAGTCCTCCATGCGCGCCAGCACCCGCCGCACGCGGGCCACCAGCTCCGGCGGGTTGAACGGCTTGACGATGTAATCCTCGGCGTGCTTCTCCAACCCCTCGACGATGGCCTCCTCGGTGTTGACCGCCGTCAGCATGATCACCGGCACGTCGCTGAAGTCGTGGATGGCGCGACAGAACTCGAAGCCGCTCATCTCCGGCATGTGCATGTCCACAATGGCCAGATGGGGCAGGCCGTAGCGCGTGATCAGCTTCAGCCCCTCCGGGCCGGAGATGGCCGTGCTGACCGTGTAGCCGGCCCCCTCCAGCGTGTGCTGAACGATGCGCAGGGTGTAGGCGTTGTCGTCAACGACCAAGACACGTTGGGTTTCGGGTGTCGTCTCGAGCATGATCTATATGTAGCGCGATTTGGCAAATCGCGCCACACCTCTGCATGTGGCACAGGATTCTTATCCTGTGATTCTGGCGCACAGGATAAGAATCCTGTGCCACAGGGAGCCCTACATGAGCCGCACATTAGCTTGCGCTATTCCCTCCCTGTGCTATAAAAGAGACGAATTTCACAATTGCCCTTTTGCAACCGAGTCCTCTGCCGGAGGCTCGGTTTCTAAAGTTGAGGAAGAGGAACCACCGTGCTGGCTGAATGGCAATACATCGGCATCTTTGTGGCGCTATCGCCTATATTCCCTCTGGCCCCGGTCGTGCTCAACCGCCTCCTGGGGCCACACCGGCCGAACCCGATCAAGCAGCAGACGTATGAATGCGGCATCGAGACGGTCGGCGATACCTGGATTCAGTTCAAGGTCCAGTACTACATCTACGCCCTCGTCTTCGTCGTCTTCGACATCGAGGCCGTCTTCCTCTTTCCCATCGCCGCCGCCTACGGCCAGTTGGACCTCTTCGCCATCGGCGCTACCGCCCTGTTCATCTTCCTGCTGGCCGATGGCCTGATCTACGCCTGGAGCCGCGGCGTACTGGAGTGGGTCTAGCCGGAAACCGAGTTGCCTCCCGCTAACCTCGGTTTCTGAACATCAAAAGCTATGGACATTCTCGACCTTCTGAAGAGCCTTCTCTCGCTCAGCCTGGGCGACTTCATCCGCCGCACCTTCGGCACCGGGCCGGGCACGGAACTGCTGATCGACATCGGCGGCGTGGTCATGCTGTCCACGTTCTGCCTGCTGATCGTCATCTTCCTCATCTGGCTGACGCGCAAGCTCATCGCCCGCATGCAGGATCGCATCGGCCCCAACCGCGTCGGCGGCCGCTTTGGCCTGCTGCAGACGGTGGCCGACGTGATGAAGCTGCTGACCAAGGAAGTCATCCACCCCTCCGGGGCCGACTGGGTGGCCTTCAACGCCGCGCCCATCCTGATTGTCATCGCCGCCCTGCTGGTGTGGGCCGTCATGCCCTTCGCTCCCGGCGTCATCGGCGTCGACCTCAACATCGGCATCTTCTACGTCATGGCCATCAGTTCGGCCTCGGTCATCGTCATCCTGTTGGCCGGCTGGGGGTCGAACAACAAGTACGCCCTGCTGGGCGCGTTCCGGGCCGTGGCCCAGATGGTCAGCTACGAAGTGCCGATGATCCTGGCGCTGCTGGTGCCCATCATCCTGGCCGGCACGATGTCGACCAAGGGCATCATCGACGCCCAGACCATCCCCTTCATCTTCCTGGCCCCCATCTCCGCCCTCATCTTCTACATCTCCACTCTGGCCGAGACGGGCCGCACCCCGTTCGACCTGCTGGAAGCGGAGTCGGAGATCGTCGCCGGCTACCACATCGAATACGGCGGCATGAAGTTCGGCATGTTCTTCCTGGCCGAGTTCATCAACACGCTCTTCTGGGCCGGCCTGTTCGTCACCATCTACCTGGGCGGCTACCGCTTCTTCGGGCTGGAGAACTGGGTCAGCGCCGACGGCTACCCCTACGGCCGCCTCATCGGCCTGATCGTCTTCTTCGCCAAAGTCTTCTTCATGTACTTCGTCTTCGACTGGGTACGCAGCACCCTGCCGCGCGTCCGCGTCGATCAGATTCTCAACCTCAACTGGAAGTTCCTGGTGCCGGTGTCGCTGGTGCTGCTCTTCGCCGTCGCCATCGTCGATAAGCTCATCCCGACCGGAACCAACGCCATCGTGCGCATGGTCATCCATCTGGTGCTCAACGTCGTCATCGCCGCGGCCACGCTGGAGATTCTGCGGCGGCGCGGCCGGCAGAACCGGCTGGCGACCCCCGGCGGCGGGTCGGGCGGCGCTGTCGCCGTTCCCCATGACGGCCACGACGGCGGCCACGGCCACGGCGCGCCGCAGCCTATCGAAGACGTGCCCGATGTGCTCGACGCCCCGCTGGGCGCGCGCGAACCGGTCGTTGTGCCCGTCCACTAGACCACTAGCCAAGCAAACCGAGGCCCAAGCATGAGCCAGCAGATCATCTTCTTCCTCCTCGCCGCCATCACGCTGACGTCGGCCATCGTTGTCGTCACCATGCGCAACCTGTTCCACGCGGCGTTGGCCCTGATGGTGTCCTTCCTGGGCGTGGCCGGCATCTACATCCTGCTGGAAGCGCCCTTCCTGGGCATGGCCCAGTTGCTCGTCTACATCGGCGCCATCTCCATGCTGATCATCTTCGCCATCATGATGACCCGCCGCCTGATGCAGACGAACGAGACGCCCTTCAACTCACAGGTCATCGGCTCGCTCATCGGCTCGCTGCTGGTCCTGGCCATCCTCGTCCTGGTCATCGGCCGCCTCTACCCGCTGGCCCCGGCCGACGCCGTCTTGCAGACCGCGCCCCAGGTCGACCCGGCCGTCCTCCAGAGCAGCGTCGCCCGCATGGGCCGCTCCTTCGTCAGCGCCGAGGCCTACGTCTTGCCCTTCGAGTTGGCCTCCGTGCTGCTGTTGGCCGCCCTCGTCGGCTCCATCATCATCGCCTGGCCGCGCCGCGGCGAGGAGGATAACCAGTGATTCCCCTGTCGTGGTTCCTGCTGCTCAGCGCGGCGCTGTTCTGCATCGGCCTCTACGGCGTCCTGGCCCGGCGCAACGCCATCGCCATCCTGATGGGCGTCGAACTGATGCTCAACGCCGTCAACATCAACCTGATCGCCTTCTGGCGCTACTTCACGCCCGATCGCTCCGTCGGCCTGGTGTGGGCCACGTTCGTCCTGACCGTCGCCGCGGCCGAGGCCGCCGTCGGTCTGGCCCTGGTCATCTCGGTCTATCGCAGCCGCGACTCGGTCATTGCCGAGGAACTGGATACGCTTAAGAATTAGTTGTCAGTTGTCAGTTGCCAGTTGTCAGCAAGGACACTGGCAACTAACAACTGACAACTGACAACTGACAACTGCCTATGAACGCGCAGCTCCTAACCACCCTGACCTGGCTGATACCGGCCATGCCGATTGCGGCCTTCTTCATCATCGCCCTGTTCGCCTGGCGCAGCCGGACGCTGAGTTGGATCATCGCCTGGGTCGCCATCATCAGCTCGCTCGTCATGAGCTGGACGGTGGCCATCAGCGTCCTCGGCCGCGGCCTCCACGTCCTGGAGGAGCACCCGGAGCAGATCGCCGGCGCCGTCCAATGGCTGCCCCTGGGCGACTTCTATCAGGGGCAGTGGCTCAAGATGGGCGTGGCCGTTGACCCGCTGGGGGCGATCATGCTGCTCATGGTCTCCTTCGCCACGACGATGATCTTCGTCTACAGCGTCGGCTACCACAACTGGGGCCACGGCCTGGGCAAGCACAAGGGCGAACCGCAGCACGACATGACCGAAGAGCCGCTGCTGGCCCGCTTCTTCGGCTACATGTGCCTCTTCGGCGGCTCCATGTTGCTGCTGGTCGTGGCCGATAACCTGCTGCTGCTTTTCGTCGGCTGGGAGTTGATGGGCTTCTGCTCCTACTCGCTCATCGGCTTCTGGTACGCCCGCAACTACCCGCAGCACCAGGAGATCACCCGCATTCCGCCGCGCGAGGCGGCCAAGAAGGCGTTCATGACCACCCGCATCGCCGACGTGGTCATGCTGCTGGGCATCGTCTTCTTCTGGTGGGCCTTCGGCACGCTGGACTTTAGCGAGGCGTTCACGGCCGAGAGCTTCGAACAGGTCATCAACCTCGTCGGCTTCGGCGGGCTGGGCATCATGACCCTGCTGCTGTTCACCGGCACGGTCGGCAAGTCGGCCCAGTGGCCGCTGCACGTCTGGTTGCCCGACGCCATGGAAGGCCCGACGCCGGTCAGCGCCATCATCCATGCCGCGGCCATGGTCTCGGCCGGCATCTTCATGCTGCTGCGCATCTTCCCGCTCATCGCCGTCAGCATCGAAGGCACGCCCTACGTTGGGCTGGTCATCGCCGGCATCGGCGCGTTCACGGCCCTGATGGCGGCCACCATCGCCCTGGCCCAATACGACGTGAAGGGCGTGCTGGCCTATTCGACCATCTCGCAGTTGGGCTTCATGGTCGCCGCCGTCGGCCTGGGGGCCTACGTGCCGGCCGCCTTCCACCTGATCACCCACGCCTTCTTCAAGGCGCTGCTCTTCCTGGCCTCCGGCTCGGTCATCCACGGCATGGAGCACGGCGCGGTACACGTCCACGACCACCACCACGACCCGCAGGACATGCGCAACATGGGCGGCCTGCGCCACAAGATGCCCGTCACCTTCTGGACGTTCCTTATCGGCGGTCTGGCCCTGGCCGGCTTCCCGTTCATCACCGCCGGCTTCTGGTCGAAGGACGAAATCTTCGCCGAGGCGTGGTACCAGTGGTCCCACGACGCCAAGCTGCTGGCCCTGGTCGTCTTCATCACCCTGGCCGTGGCCGCCCTGCTGACCGCCTTCTACACCGCGCGGCAGATCAGCATGACCTTCCTGGGCAAGCCGCGCACCGAGCTAGCCGAGCACGCCCACGAGAGCAGCCCGTTCATGACTGTGCCCCTGGTGCTGCTGGCCGTCTTTGCCGTCACCGCCGGCTGGAGCGGCATCTCCGACCGCTTCCTAGGCACCGATGGCATCTTCTACAACTTCTTCCACCACTACGCCGGGGCGCAGTACTTCCACCTGATGGAAGAGCTGCACGAACTGGGGCTGGTGGCGCACACCTTCGAGACGCTGCCCTGGTCGTGGATTCCGCTCATCGTCTCGCTGGTCGTGGCGTTGGGCGGCCTGGCTCTGGGCTGGTGGGTCTATGGCCGCCGGCCGCTGGAATCGGGCCAGCCCGACCCGATGATCCGCACCCTCGGCCCGGCCCACGGCTTCCTGAATAACAAGTGGGGCTGGGACGGCCTCTACCAGCGGCTGTTCATCGGCCCGACGGCCTACTTCTCGGAGAAGATCGCCTACGAACTGATCGACCGGAACATCATTGACGGCATTCTTCACGGCATCGCCCGCGCCTTCTACCGCACCGGAGCCGCCTTCAAGCGCTTCGAGGAGGTAGTCATCAGCAGCGGCGTCGACAAGATCAAGGACGGCTTCCTGTCCTTTGCCAAGGAGTTCCGCTATTTGCAGACGGGCAAGGTGCAGGAGTACGCCCTGATCTCCGTCTTCATCGCCACGGCGCTGGCGGTGGTTGTCCTGCTGATCAACAGCGGCTTGCTCGCGAACATTTTCAATTAGGAAGTTCTATCCGCAGATTTGGCAGATTCGGCAGATTTCAGATTCTCTTTCTGATAAATCTGCCGAATCTGCCGAATCTGCGGATGAGAACAATCGGTTGGCGACACGACTATGGACGTCATTCTCGACAATCTACTCATCCTGACCATCTTCTTCCCGCTGGCGGCATCGCTGGTCATCTTCGCCTTGCCCGACGACGCCAAGGACACCGCCCGCCGGCTGGCGCTGCTGTTCAGCCTGGTGCCGCTGGTGCTGGTGCTGGTCATGTGGTTCAACTACGACCGCGTGGACGCCGGCATCCAGTTCGAGACGCTGCTGCCCTGGTTCCCGTCCATCGGCTCCAGCTTCCACATCGGCATCGACGGCATCAGCCTGGCCATGATGCTGCTGACGACGCTGCTGACGCCGCTGGCCATCCTGGCCTCCTTTCGAGATCGAAGAGAACGTGCGCACCTACATGTTCCTCTTCCTGCTCATGGAAACGGCCATGCTGGGCCTGTTCGCCTCGCTCGACCTGATCATCTTCTTCATCTTCTGGGAGTTCGGCCTGGTGCCGATGTACTTCCTGATCAAGATTTGGGGCGGCAAGGATCGCGAGTACGCCTCGTTCAAGTTCATCATCTACACCATGGCCGGCAGTCTGGGCCTGTTGCTGGCCATCCAGGTCATGGGCATCTCGATGGGCACGTTCGACATCGTGGAACTCATGACCACCTGGGTCAACCTGCCGCCGGGCAGCGTCTTGCCCAACACCGGCATCTCGGTCGACCTGGTGAAGGGCATCGCCTTCTGGGCCTTCGTCATCGCCTTCGCCATCAAAGTGCCCATCTGGCCCTTCCACACCTGGCTGCCCGACGCCCACACGCAGGCCCCGACGGCCGGCTCGATGATCCTGGCCGGCGTGCTGCTGAAGCTGGGGGCCTATGGCTTCATCCGCCTGGTCATCCCCCTCTTCCCGGCCCAGGCGCAGGTGACGGCCGGCGTCCTGGCCATCCTGGGCATGCTCAGCATCGTCCTGGGGGCCTACGCCGCCTTCGGCCAGTGGGACTTCAAGCGGCTGGTGGCCTACTCGTCCATCAACCACATGGGCTTCGTCGTCCTGGGCATCGCCGTCATGGCCTACGCCTACGGCCTGCCGGGGCGCGAACCCGGCCTCAGCTACGACGCCATCATCGCCACCAACGGCGCGGTGATGCAGATGTTCAACCACGGCCTGTCGGCGGCGGGCATGTTCTTCCTGGTCGGCGTCATCTATTCGCGCACCCACACCCGCGACCTGAAGGAGTACGGCGGCATCTGGACCATCATGCCCATCTACGGCATGATCCTCATCTTCACCAGCATGGCCTCGCTGGGCCTGCCCGGCCTCAACGGCTTCGTGGGCGAATTCCTGGTCATTCGCGGCGCGTGGTCGGTCTTCACCGTGCAACTGGCCCTGTCGATGCTCGGCCTGCTGATGACCGGCGCCTACATCCTCAAGGGCATCGGCGCGACGCTCCACGGGCCGCTGAAGCCGCAGTGGGCCGGCCTGCCGGAGATGACTGCCCGCGAGCATCTGGTCATCTGGCCGCTCATGGCCCTCATGCTCAGCCTGGGCGTCTGGCCGCAGTGGCTGTTGGCCGTCATTAATGACACTGTGACGAGGCTCTTCAGCTGGTTGGTTAGGTGGGCGCTTCCTCCCTAATCCCTAACCCCTAATCCCTAAATAGGGAAACACTATGGACTTCCCCTATCTCTCAATCATCGCCCTCTCGCCCATCCTTTTCGCGGTGCTCATCTTGATGCTGCCCAAGGAGCGGGGCGAGAACGCCCGCATGTTGGGCCTGGCGGCCATGGTGCTGGGGCTGGTGCTGTCGCTCTACGTCTACATCGCCACCTACCAGAGCCTGCCGGAAGCGGGCGCGCCCTGGGCCGAATCGTTGCGCTTCGTCGAGGAACACAGTTGGGTTCCCGCCCTCGACCTGAACTACATCGTCGGCGTCGACGGGCTGAGCGCCACGCTGGTGCTGCTGACCAGCATCGTCGGCCTGGGCGGCGTGCTCGTCTCGTGGAGCATCGAGGATCGGCCGCGCGAGTTCTACGCCTTCTTCATGCTGCTGGTGGCCGGCGTCCACGGCGTCTTTGTGGCCGTCGATGCCTTCCTGCTCTTCTTCTTCTACGAGTTGGCCGTGCTGCCCATGTACGTCCTGATCGTCGTCTGGGGCTGGAAGGTCAGCCGCGAATACGCGGCCATGAAGCTGACCCTCTACCTGCTCATCGGCAGCTTCGTCTCGTTCATCGCCTTCCTGGTGCTCTACTTCACCCCGGTCGACGGCGGCGCGCCGCTGCGAACGTTCGACCTGCGCATCTGGTCGGAGGCCAGCTTCGCCTTCAACATCCAGATCATCTGGTTCATGCCCCTCTTCCTGGGCTTCGGCGTGCTGGCCGGTCTGTGGCCGTTCCACAACTGGTCGCCCGACGGCCACGTGGCCGCGCCGACGGCCGTGTCGATGATCCACGCCGGCGTGCTGATGAAGCTGGGGGCCTACGCCGCCATGCGCGTCGGCATCCAACTGCTGCCGGAGGGGGCCGTCTACTGGCTGCCGTTCATCCTGCTGCTGACCCTGGTCAACGTCGTCTACGGCGCGTTCATCGCCATGCGCCAGAAGGACATGAAGTATCTCATCGGCTACTCCAGCGTCAGCCACATGGGGCTGGTGTCGATGGGCTTCGCCGCCCTGACCATCGCCGGCTTCACCGGCGCGGGCATCCAGATGGTCAGCCACGGCATCATGACCGCCCTCTTCTTCTCCGTCGTCGGCATGATCTACGACCGCGCCCACACCCGCGACATGGACGAACTGAGCGGCATGCGCCGCGCCCTGCCCTGGACGGTGGTGGCCTTCATCATCGGCGGTCTGGTCAGCATGGGTATGCCCGGCCTGTCCGGCTTCATCGCCGAGTTTCCCATCTTCCTCGGCGTCTGGAACGGCAACAGCCTCGACCTGAACGCCGTGTTCGGCCTGAACCCGTCGAACTACTACGGCCTGGTGGCCATCATCTCCGTGCTGGGCATCATCATCACCGCCGGCTACGTCCTGCGCGCCATCCAGTCGGTCTTCTTCGGCGAATACGACGCCGAGAAGTGGCACGACATGCGGCCGCTGATGGGCATCGACAAGCTGGTGCTGGTCGGCTTCTCTGTCATCCTGATCGTCATCGGCGTCTACCCGGCCGTCATCGCCCCCATCGTCACGTCGGGCATGGAGCCGGTCGTCGAGCGTCTGAACGTCGCCCAACAGGCGGCCCAATTCCACGGCGGAACCCTGGCCGGCTCGGCTCAACACCTGCTGGAGATCGTCGCCGCTAACCTTTCGAGCTGGTTGGGAGGTGCTTAGTGAGCCCCAATATTACTATGTCCTGGGTGCTGGCTCTGGCACCGGAGATCGGCCTGCTGGTCGTGCTCTTCTGCGTCTTGATCTTCGACAAGCTGTTCAAGCCGTCCAGCCCGCGTCAGGTCGGTCTGTTCACCGCCTGGGGCGGCGTGGCCGTGCTGGCGCTGACCATCGTGCTCTACTGGCTCTTCAGTGAGCCGGATCCCTTGTGGACGCTGAGCGAGAGCGCCTTCTGGGGCGGCATGATCCGCAACGACCTGGTGACGCTCGTCTTTCGGCTGATGTTTCTGTCGGCCCTCATCCTGACCGCTCTGCTGTCGATGGACGTGCCGCGGCTGCAAAAGATTGAGTACTACGCCCTGCTCATCACCGCCACCATCGGCTTCAGCCTCATGGCCGCCTCGACCGACCTGATCATGATCTACGTCGCCCTGGAGACGGCCAGTATCTCGTCCTACCTGCTGGCCGGCTTCTACAGCGGCGAGGGGCGCTCGTCGGAAGCGGGCATGAAGTACTTCGTCTATGGCGCGTTCACCACGGCGGTCATGCTCTACGGTATGAGTTTGCTCTACGGCATCACCGGCCAGACGAACATCTACGTCATCGGCAGCGTTTTCAGCGGCGAGCAGACGGCCGGTGTCGAGCCGTTGCTGCTGCTGGCGGCGGTGCTGGTCGTCGTCGGCTTCGCCTTCAAGACCTCGATTGTGCCCTACCACTTCTGGGCGCCCGACGTTTACGAAGGCGCGCCGACGCCGTTCACCGGCTTCCTGTCCACGGCCTCCAAGGCGGCCGGGTTCGCCGTCTTCCTGCGCGTCTTCCTGGCCGGCGCGCTTGGCCCGGTGGTGCAGGGGGAGTGGTGGGCCATGCTCGTCGCCATGTGCATCATCACCATGCTGCTGGGCAACTTCGTCGCCATCTACCAGACAAACATCAAGCGCCTGCTGGCCTACTCCAGCATCGCCCAGGCCGGCTACGCCCTCATCGGCCTGGTCACGCTGACCCAGGACGGCTCCGGGGCGACGCTGTTCTATCTGCTGATGTACGTCTTCACCAACATCGCCGCCTTCGGCGTCATCATCCTGGTCAGCAACGCCACCGGCGCCGACGAGATCAAAGACCTCAACGGGCTGAACCGGCGCTCGCCTTTCCTGGCGCTGGTGATGCTGTTCGCCGTGCTGTCGCTCGGCGGCATCCCGCCGACGGCCGGCTTCTTCGGCAAGTTCTTCCTGTTCAAAGCCGCCGTTGACGCCGGGCTGTGGTGGCTGGCGGCCGTCGGCATCCTGATGGCTTTCGTCGGCCTCTACTACTACCTGAGCATCATCAAGGTCATGTACCTCTATCGCTCGGAGCAGGACGACGTGGCCATCCCCGTCTCGCGCGCGGCGCAGGTCGGGCTGGCCATCGCCGTGGCCTTCATCATCTACCTGGGCGTCAGCGCCGGGTCGGCCTTTGACCTGACCCGCGATGCCGCCGCCGCCTTCTTTAGCGGCTAAATTGACAGCGTGATCGCTTGTGATAGAATGCGCAAGTAGAAATTAGGAATTAGGAATTAAGAATTAGGAATGCAAGAAACAGAGCGCCACCCGGTCGTTTCTCTGAATTTTTAATTCGCAATTTCTAATTCCTAATTGGTTAAAAGCCGTGTCGAACGATCCGAACCTCCGCCGCACCGCCCACATGGCCAACATGGTTGGCCAGGTTGGTTGCGTGACCGGCATTGTCGCCCTGCTGATTATTGGCCTCGCTTTCGGGGCCGGCTGGCTGTTGGACGACATGCTCGGCAATGAGCGCAAGATCTTCACCGTCATTTTCATGCTCGGCAGCTTTCCCGTGACCCTCTACGCGATGGTCCGCATCAGCCTATGGATGGTCGGCCGCGCCCAGGCAAGCATCGAGCGCATAGAAGCAGAAGAGAGGGATAAACCAGCCGTATGATCAAGAAACGCTACATCCTCCTCATCGTGGTCGCCCTGATGATCCTCTTCGGATCAGTCATCGCCTACACCAAGCCCGTGCTGCCGTTCATTCAGTTGCCGGGCGAAGTGTATCCGGGCACGGAAGGGCTGCTGCCCGACTTCCTGTTCAACAACACCGGCCTGACCAACACTTTCGTGGCCACCCTGCTGGCTTGGGGCGTCATCCTGTTGCTCATCCTGGCCGTCCGCGGCCGTTCGCGCACGGCCGATGAAGTGCCGACCGGCTTCTATAACTTCTTCGAGATGATCATCGAAGGGGCCTACAACTTCGCCCAGAACATCGCCGGGCCAAAGGTGAAGGAGTTCTTCCCCTACTTCATGAGCTTCATCCTGATCATCCTGGTCTCCAACTGGATGGGCCTCATCCCCGGCTACGACAGCATCGGCCTGTGGGAGCACAAGCCCCACTTCGTCGGGCTGACGGCGGCCGAGGAGTTCGAGGCCGAGCGCACCGCCGCCGGCGAGACGTTCACCGAGGAAGACGTCCATCTGGTCGAGGAAGAAGCCGCGCACGCCGAAGACGAGGCCAACGCCTGGGGCCTGCGCGATGGCCTGTTCCTCATTCGTAGCAGCAACGCCATCGAGGGCGCGACGGTCGAGACTGACTCGCACGGGCGGGCCGTCGGCCGCAACATCGAGGCCGCCGACTGGACCATCGTGCCCCTCTTCCGCCCGGCCAGCACCGACCTGAACATGACCCTGGCCTTTGCCCTGATCGCCATGACGATGGTGCAGTACTACGGCTTCAAGCATCTGGGCGGCGGCTATCTGACCAAGTTCTTCCCCTTCCTGAAGAAAGGCTGGGGGGCGCAGGTAGCCAAGAACCCCATCGCCGCCATCGACCCGGCCGTCGGCATCCTGGAGTTGATCAGCGAAATCTCCAAGATTCTTTCGTTCTCCTTCCGTCTTCTGGGCAACATGTTCGCCGGCATGGTCCTGCTATTCGTCATGGCCTACATCCTGAACGTGTTGAACATCGCCTTCTTTGGGCTAGAGTTCTTCGTCGGCGTCATCCAGGCCATCGTCTTCGGCCTGCTGACGCTCATCTTCATGAGCAGCGCCACCGAACACCACGGCGGCGGCGACGAGGAACATCACTAATCGTGTGTGAATCCGCGCCGCCCAACGGCGGCGCGTAAGAGCAATCAAGAAAGTCAAATCCTGGCGACTGCGGCGCTCCAGCGCCGACAAGCCAAACAAGCGAACACTGGAGGAATATTCATGGATGAGTTGTCTGCAGCCGCTTTGGCAGAAGGTCTGAAGGCCATCGGCGCCGGCCTGGCTATGTTGGGCGCCATCGGCGCCGGCGCCGGTATCGGCATCCTGGTCGGCGGCGCGGTGCAAGGTATCGCCCGCAATCCCGATGCCAGCGGTAACATTCAGACGAACATGATCCTGGGCATCGCGTTCACCGAGGCCGTAGCTATCTACGCCCTGGTCGTCGCCCTGATCATCCTGTTCGTGTTCTAGAGCAATGCCGTCCGGCGGTCTGTGTTCGCCGGCTCATGCACAATCGAGAGGACCACGAATGGAAGCATTAGGCATTAACCTGGGTTACCTGCTGACGCAAATCCTGGGCATCACCGCGCTGATTTTGCTGTTGACGGCCTTCGTCTACAAGCCCATCCTGCGCGTGCTCGACCAGCGCAAGGCGCGCATCGCCAAGGGGCTGGAAGACGCCCGCCAGGCGGAGATCGCCCGCCAGAGCGCCGACGCCGACGCCAAGCGCATCCTCGACGAGGCCCGCGCCGAGGCGTCCAACATCCGCCGCGAGGCGGTTGTCGCCGCCGAACAGGCGGCCAAGGATGTCGAAGGGCGCGCCCGCGAAGAGGCCAAGGGCATCATGGCCAACGCCCAGACCGAGGCCACCGAGGAGCGCAACCGCATTCTGGCCGACCTGCGCGGCCAGGTGGCGGCCATCTCCATCGCCGCGGCCAACAAGCTGGTCGGCGAATCGCTGGACGAGAAGCGCCAGCACCAACTGATCAACGACTTCTTCAGCCGCGTCCCGGCCGAGGTCGGCTCGCTGAAGGGTGACGTCGCCGAAGTCACCAGCGCCCTGCCGCTGACGGCCGCCGAGCAAGAGTCGGTGCGCCGCGTCGTCGGCGCGACCAACGTCCAGTTCAAGGTCGACCCGACCATCCTGGGCGGGCTGATCGTGCGCGTGGGCGACCGGGTGGTCGATGACAGCATCGCCAACCGCATGAGCGCCCTGCAAGAGTCGCTGCGCCGCTAAGAAGGTGAAGGCGGAAGAAGGAGGAGAAAAAAAAAAAAAAGTCTGGTTCACCCTTCAGCCCTCAGCCTTATTTTAGTAGCTCTCGTTAAGAGAGGGGAGAAGACGGCCGCCGCGCCGAAACGGCGGCCCAAAGCCCTTTCGGTTAACCGCTAGACCGCACGCCACGGGCCGGGGCCGCAACCCCGGCCCGTGGCGTTATGAGCATCGCTTGACAGCCGCGCCGCCCGGCGTTAGCATCAATCGCCAAACGCAGGGATCGCCATCATGAACCAGGAACGCACCACGCCGCCCCGCCCCACCCTGACCGACCAGTTGCGCGTCCGCACGCGCTTCATCATCGACCCCATTGTCGAGACGCTGGCCCGCTTCAAGCTCTCGCCCGACCTGCTGACCGTCGTCGGCGCGCTGACCCACATCCTCTTCGCCTACCTGATCGCCATCGGCGAGTTCCGCTGGGCGGCGCTGGCCATCGCCCTGTGCTCACCGCTCGACGCCCTCGACGGCGCGCTGGCCCGCCGGCTGGGCCGCAAGCAGGGCGGCTTCGGCGCGTTCCTCGACTCGTCGCTCGACCGGCTGGCCGAGATCGTCCTCTACGGCGGCTTCATCGTCTACTACTACGTCAACGCCAACCCGCTTATGCTGGCCGTGGCCTATCTGGCCGCCACCGGCTCGCTGATGGTCAGCTACGCCCGTTCGCGGGCCGAGGCGCTGGGCTTCGAGGCCAAGATGGGCGTGCTCAGCCGCGTCGAGCGCTACGTCGTTCTGGTCGTCTGCCTGGCCCTGGGCCTGCCCCACATCGCCCTGCCCATCCTGGCCGCCTTCACCTACTTCACCTTCTTCCAGCGTATGTTCGCTGTCTGGAAGCAATCGCGATAGCCGGAAGCTACCGCGTTAGAAGGAGCGCCCTCTGTCCGCCTCGCGTCGCCCTCAGCCGTACTGGTACGCCATCATCCCCGTCCTGCTGGTTCTGGCCGCTCTGCTGGTCGCCCACTGGCTGACCGGCTACATGCCGCCGCGAGCGGCCGTCACCCTCTTCGGCTTCTCGGTCTACTGGTACGCCATCTGCATCATCACCGGCGTTGGCCTGGGGGCGTGGGTCGTGTCGCGGCTGGCCGAAGCGCGGGCGCGGGCCATCTTCGAGCGCATCGTCCCGGCCGAGGTGCGCGCCCGCCCGCTGGCCGAGGTCGCCCTGCCGGCCGAAGTCGCCGGGCTGTTGGCCCGCCGCAAGCTGGCAACGCTGGGCGAGGCGCTCTATGAAACCGGGCTGGACCCGCGCCGCCTGGGGCTGAAGTTGCCGCAGCAGACGCAGACCGTGGCGGCGTTGGCCATCGCGCCCGGCGTCGACCCGGCCTGGACGACGGCCGCCCCGTGGCGCGTCTGGAACCCCGACCACACCTGGGGCGGTCTGGCGCTCATCGCCGTCCTGGGCCTCATTGGCGCGCGCCTCTACCACGTGCTGACCCCCTCGCCCAGCATGGCCGCCGTCGGCATCTACTCGCCGCTGGACTACTTCCGCAACCCGCTGCAGTTGCTCAACTTCCGTGCCGGCGGCCTGGGCATCTATGGCGCGATGGCCGGCGGGCTGCTGGCCGCCATCATCTACACCCGCCGCAACCGCATCCCGACCCTGGCCTGGGCTGACCTGGCCGTGGTTGGCGCGGCCTTGGGGCAGGCCATTGGCCGCTGGGGCAACTTTTTCAATCAGGAGCTTTACGGCCGGCCGACCAGCGTCCCCTGGGCCATCACTATCGACCCGCTGCACCGCCTGCCCGACTTCGCCGAGTTCAGCACCTTCCACCCCACTTTCCTCTACGAGTCGCTGTGGAGCCTGCTGACCTTCTTCGTCCTGCTGTGGCTGGCGCGGCGGCGGGCCGAGCGGTTGCTGCCCGGCGAACTGCTGGCCCTCTACCTGGTGGCCTACGCCATCGGCCGCAGCCTGCTGGAACTGGTGCGCCTCGACAGCCGCGCCGTGCCCTTCCTGGGGCTGGAGACGGGGCTGGCCGTGGCCACGCTCGTCTCGCTGGTCGTGGCCCTGGTGGCCGTGCTGGCCGTCGTCGTCCGGCGGTTGGGCCGGCGACGGCCTAGCGCCGTCGGCTAAGCGGTGGCTAATCGTCTCTGACACCCGCCCACGCCTCTGCTACACTTGGCACACAATTCAACGCCAGGGCGCAAAGACGCCAGGACGCGAAGAACTGACTTCTTAATCTGTGAAATCTGCGTAATCTGTGGTTTCCCTTCTTTGAAACAATCTGTGTCATCGAAACGCGCTACCCCCCTCATCGTCATCCTTGTCGCCGCCGCCCTGGTGCTGTTGGCCGTGTGGCTGCTCGGCCGCGTGCTCAACGGCGACAGCAGCCTGCTGCGCAACGTCACCGTCCGCGATGCCGTCATCACCCCCAACGCCGACGGCGACAGCGACGCCACTCTCTTTCAGTACGCGCTGTCGCGCAACGCCACCATCTCCATCCACCTGGACAACGCCGCCGGCGACCGCTTCTACTTCCGCCGCGAGAAGCCGCGCGGGGCGGGGGCGTACGAGGTGCTCTTCAGCGGCGTCGTCGACGGCTACCGGCTGCGCGATGAGGTTATCGAGGGCGAAATCGTGACCCGTCTGTTGCGCGACGGCGACTACACCTGGACCATTACCGCCACCGACTTCGACGGCGTGGTCGAGACGCAATCGGGCACCCTCACCATCGCCGAGGCGGACACAGAACTGCCGGAGATTCGCAACTTCACCCTCGACAAGAGCACCTTCACCCCCAACCGCGACGGCCTGGCCGACCGCATCCTGGCCCAGCTCTATCTGCCCAAGGAAGTGGCCTCGCTGCGCGTCTTCCTGCAACTGCCCGACGGCCGCGAACGGCCCATCGCCGAGCAGGAGCTGGACATCCCGTTCAACTCCGTCGGCCGCCACTACTTCGACTACGAAGGCGGCGTGGACAACGGCGAGACGCCGCCGCCCGACGGAACCTACCCCATTGTGGCCGAGGCCGAAGACCTGGAAGGGCAGCGCGTGCGCGTGGAGAGCGAGTTGACCATCCAGTTCGGCGGCGTGCCCCGCGCCTACATCGTCTCGCCGCCGACCGACCGCACCGTGCAGTGGAGCGCCACGGCCGTCGCCCTGTGCGACACGCTGACCTTCACCCTGACTGTGCAAAACGACGGCACAACTCCGCTACGCACCACCGGCCCCGTGCCGGGCACGGTCTACGACTCCGACTGGAACTACAACACCCTCGGCTGGCACACCGAATCGGGCGCTTTCCGCGTGGCCATCGGCTTCGAGAACGAGCTGACCACCTACCCCTATCGCTGGGCCATCGGCAACCTGGAAGACCTGGAGCGCATCGGCGACAACTACTACCTGATGCCCGGCGCCCGCGCCGTCGTCACCGGCAGCATTCGCGTCGTGGACGTGTTCGGCGTGCGCAACCCGCAGCCCATCTGGGCCGGTCTGATCCACGAGGACGTGGAGATCAGCGAGTTCAACAATCGCGTCGATGCCCAGGACATCCTGGTCGACGTGCCCGACCCCGACAACCTGCCCACCTGCGACGAGCGGCCCATCCCGGTGCGGGTTATCACACCCGACTCTTAGCGTAGCACAGGATTCTTATCCTGTGCTGCCCGCTGTATGTGGCACAGGATTCTTATCCTGTGTCCCCTGTTGTCAGACTTGGCAGCACAGGATAAGAATCCTGTGCCACGTTTAGACCGACGATTAATCTCCCCTAAATGAGATTGCCCCCCGCCGCGCAAACGTTATACACTAATTGCATTGTTGGTGTCTGCTCCTCCCGCCCTCTCTGGCGCGGCCGGACATATCACTGAGACAGATTGACAATCGGCAGGGCGACTGGCGGAACCGTCAGTCGTTTTAATTCATGAACGTGCATCATCGCGCCCGAATCACTTTTTTTGCCCTCCTGACCGCCGCGGCTGCTCTGACGTCTTTCGCCTGCCGGCCGGAGGCGGTTGCCCCGGCGACCGGCGCGCCGGAGGTCGTCACGGTCGAGGTCACGCGCCTCGTCGTGGCCGACGAGGCCCCGGCCACCGGCGCGGCCATCCCGGCCACGGCCTCGGCCGCCGTCGCGGCCACGGCCACCACTGCCGCGCCGCCGCCGGTACAGGTCGAAGTCACGGTCGAAGTGACGCGCCCGCCGCTGGGCACGGCCGAGCGCCCGGTGCAACTGCTCTTCCCGCCCACCACCGCCGCGGCGACCATCACTCAGCGGGCCGAGTCGCTGGTGGCGGCGCTGGAGGCGGCCACCGGCGTGGAGTTCGCCGTCGGCGTGCCCGACGACGAGGCCGCCGTGGCCGCCCTGCTGTGCGCCGCCCCGGCCGACACCATCGGCTTCATCTCCGCCGCGGCCTACACCATCGCCCATGAGGAGTGCGGCGCGGTGGCCGGCCTGGTGGCCCGCCACGACGATGGCCTGACCTGGCAGATGGGGATGCTCGTCACCCGGCCGGGCGCGGCGGCCGAACTGGCTGACCTGGCCGGGCAGCGCTGGGCCGTGGCCGACACGCGCAGCCTGCCGACCTATCTCTACTTCCGCGCCCGGATGGCCGCGGCCGGCATCGAGCCGGGCGAGGTGGTCGAGCAGCCGGAGGACAGCAGCGCCCTGTTGGCGTTGCGCGACGAGGAGGTCGATTTCACCACCGCCGTCTTCGTCCCGCCCGTCATGCCCCTCGACCGGACGTGGGTCTATGGCGAGACGGAGCCGGAGGAGTGGCGCGTACTGGGCATTGCGCCGACGCGCAGCCCCATCGGCTACGTGCTGGTCGCGGGCGAGCCGGAATTTGGCGGCTACCGGCTCCGCGACGCGCGCGCCCGCCTGTTCGACACGACGCCCGACATCTTTGACGTCACCCGCATCCTGGCGCTGAGCGAACCGATCCCCAATGAGACGGTCGTCTTCGGCGCCGACTTCCCCCTCAGTCTGGGCCGGCAAACGCTGGCGACGATGGCCGAATTCGCCGCGTCGGACGCCTGCCAGACTTCGCTGTGCTCGGCCGATTTCTACGGCTGGACCGGACTGGAACCGGCCGATGATGCCGCTTATGACCCAATCCGCCTTATCCAAGACACATTGGAACTGGAAGCTGCCGACCTTTGGGCAGAACTGGACTGAGATGATCGACGTTGCCGTCATCATTGTCAGTTGGAACGTCCGCAACTATCTGTCGGACTGCCTGCGCTCGGTGGCCGCCGATCTGCGCGCCTCGCGGCTGCGCGGCGAAATCTGGGTGGTGGACAACGCCTCGACCGACGGCACGGTGGCTCTGCTGGCCGACCTCTTCCCACAGGTGCACGTCATCGCCAACCAGACCAACCCCGGCTTTGGCGCGGCCAACAACCAGGGGATGCGCGCCGCCGCCTCCAGCCATCCGCGCTACTACTTCTTCCTCAACCCCGACACGCTGGTGCGGCCGGGGGCCATGGGTCGTCTGGTCAAGTGCCTCGACGAGCGGCCCAAGGGGGGCATGGCCAGCGCGCGGCTCACCTTCGGCGACGGCCGCTTCCAGCACAGCGCCTTCTCCTTCCCCGGCCTGGGGCAGTTGGTCTTTGACCTCTATGCCATGCCGCCGCGCCTCTACGAAAGCCGGCTCAACGGCCGCTACCCACGGCGCATGTACCATCCCGACCGGCCGCCCTTCACCATTGACCACCCCCTCGGCGCGACGATGCTCGTCCGCGCCGACGTGGCCGAATCGACGCAGGGCTTCGACGAGTCGTTCCACATGTATTGTGAGGAGATCGACTGGAGTTGGCGGGTGCGCGAGTCGGGCTGGGAGATCTATGCCGTGCCCGGGGCGGAGATCGTCCACTTCGGCGGCGAGAGCACGCGGCAGATTCCGGCCCAGTCCATGCTCAACCTGTGGGCCAGCCGGGCGCAACTCTATCGCAAGCACCACGGGCCGCTGAAGCAGTGGGTAGCCGGCTGGCTGGTGCGCTCGAAGATGGCTCGCAAGGCGCGCCAGGCGGCCGACCCGCAACTCAAGAGCGCCTACGAGCGCATCATCGCCCTCTGGTCGCCCAACGCGCAGCACTAAGAGAAAGAAACCACAGATTACGCCGATTTCACAGATTCGGAAGAGATCTCACGCAAAGACGCAAAGAACGCCAAGCTTATGAGCTTGGCGTTCTTTGCGTCTTTGGGATCTCTTCTTTGCGCCTTTGCGTGAGCCTCTTCGCTATGGGATAAGCCGTTCGATGGTCGCCGCGGCGTGGAGGTCAGCCAGCCAGGCGTCGAAGGCGGCCTGTAGCGCGGCCTGGTAGGCGTCCATGCTCAGCGGCCGGTCGGCCTCGCGCTCCGTCACCTGGACGATGTAGTAGGTCGTCTTGCCGGCGGCGTCGGTCACGGCAATCAGGTCGCTGATCGCCTCCGGTTGCAGGGCAAAGGCCGCCGCCTCCACCTCCGGCACGAGCAGCGACCCCGGCGCGAAGAAGCCCAGATCGCCGCCGATCTCGGCCGTCACCCGGTCGACCGAGTTCTGTTGGGCCAGGAAGGCGAAGTCGTCGCCGGCCCGCGCCCGGTCGAGCACCTGCTGGGCCAGCGTGGCGTCGTCCAGTTGGATGTAGCGGGCGCGCACCTGTTCGGCCGTGTCGGGCACGCCGGCCGTCAGCCGCGCCACCATCTCGCCCGTCACCAGTTCGGCGGCCAGGGCGGCGCGGAACTCCTCGATGGTGTAGCCGACCGATTGCAGCCAGGCGTCGAACTCGGCCGGGGTGGCATACGTGCCCTTGAGTTCGGCCAGCCTTTGGGCCACGGCTTCGTCGCTGACCACGACCCCCTCGGCCGCCGCGGCTTGCAGAATCAACTCTCGCTCGATCAGGGCGTCCAGCACCCGCGCACTGGCGTCGGCGGCAGGGCGGCGCTGCGGGGGCTGCACCACCGTAAAGCGAGCCATCTCGCGCTCGAAGGCGGCCAGGGTGATGGGCTGGCCGTTGACCTGGGCGGCCAGCGGCTCGGTGGGCGTCGGCGTGGGCGGGACGGGCGTGGACGTGGCTGCCACCGGCGGCGGCAGCGTGGCCTGAACGACGGGGGCGGCGGTGGCCGTCTCGTCCGTGGCCGTCGGGTCTTGCCGGCAGGCCGCCAGCAACAAAAGGAGCGCCAGAAGCGCCAATATGCGGTGTCTCATAGGCCTGATTATAGCGCCATCGCCCGGTGCGTCGCACCTTCGGTGCGTTGCACTTTCCTGAGTGCATCGCACCTTCTTAGTAGATTAACAAAGAAAGTGCGACGCACTCCAGAAAGTGCGCACTTAGGAGCGCAGCAGCAGCCACAACACCAACACCACCGCCGCCACTACCCCCGCCACCAGCAGCACCCGCGTCAACTCCATCGCCACGCTGGCGAAGTAGCGCACGGCCAGCAGCAGCAGGGCCAGCACGACCACGGCCAACACGATCCAGCCGACCATCGACAGGCTCAATTCGTCCATTGCGCGCCCTCGTTGCCGTTCTCGGCCACCACTTGCCCGCGCTTGACCACCGTCCGCACCAGGTTCGTGCCGAAGCGGTAGCCGAGGTGGCGATAGTCGCTTACGTCGAGGATGAGCAGGTCGGCGGCGTAACCGGGCGACAGGCTGCCCACCTCGTGGCCGCGGCCGATGGCGTGGGCGGCGTTGAGCGTCGCCGCCACCAGCGCCTGGGCCTGCGTCAGGCCCATGTAGCGGCAGGCCAGGGCGATGACCATCTGCATCGATTCGCACCAGCACGTGCCGGGGTTGCAGTCGGTGGCCAGGGCCAGCGCGCCGCCGGCGGCCAGAATGGCTTTGGCCGGGGTGTAGTCGCGGTGAGCCAGGCCGAACGGCGTGCCCGGCAGTCCGACGGCCACCGTGTCGCCCCGGCCCAGCGCGGCGATGTCGGCGGCGGGCGTGCTCACCAGGTGGTCGGCCGACACCGCGCCCAACTCCACCGCCAGCCGCGTGCCGCCCAGCCCGACAAACTCGTCGGCGTGCACCTTCAGCCGGTAGCCCAGCGCCGCCGCCTCCTCCAGTATCCGCCGCGTCTGGGCCAGGTCGAAGACGCCCTCTTCGCAGAACACGTCGCAGAAGAGCGTCAGGCCGCGTTGCCGCATCCACGCCGCGCCGGCGGGCAGGGTGTCGTTGATCAGGTATGCCACGTAGCCGTCGGTGTCGTCGCCGAACTCGGCCGGGATGGCGTGGGCGGGCAGGAAGGTTGGCGTCAGTTCGATGGGCTGGGCGTCGTTGAGGGCCAGGATGGCGTCGAGTTGGCGCAACTCGGCCGCCGTCTCCAGCCCGTAGCCCGTCTTGGCCTCGGCGCTGGTCGTGCCTTGGCGCAGCATCCGCGCCAGCCGCGGCCGGTTGTCGGCCACCAGTTCGGCCACGCTGGCCGCGCGCGTGCGCCGTACGGTGGACATGATGCCGCCGCCGGCGGCCATGATCGCCATGTAGGTCGCCCCACCCAGGCGCTGCTCGAACTCCCCCGCCCGGTCGCCCAGCCAGGGCAGGTGGGTGTGGGGATCGACGAAGCCGGGCGTGACGCAGCGGCCGGCGGCGTCGAGCGTGGTCGTGGCCCGATAGCGGGCGCGCAACTCGGCCGACGGCCCGACGGCCACCACCCGCCCGTCGGCCGCGGCCAGCGCGCCGTCGGCCAGCAGCCCCAGATCGCCCAGCGCCGCGCCCCGTTGCGGCCCCTGGTGGCCCGGCACCACGCACAGTTGCCCGGCCGAATGAACCAACAGATCGACGTGTTCGGTCATGACTTACCCTCCCGCAGCCAGCGAATGAGAACGATGACGGCCAGCAGCATCATGGCCGCCGACAGGACGCTGTTGCCCGGCAGGCCGAAGCGCCCCCAGATGGCCGGGCCGACGAGCGAGCCGATGGTGCGCCCGGCGGCCATCGCCCCAAAGCCCATCGACATGACCGCGCCGCGCGCCTCCGGCACCAGCTCCGTCAGCAGCGGCAGCGCGCCGACGACGGTGATCTCGAAGAAGAAGAAGATCGCCACCAGCGTAGCCAGGGCCGAGGCCAGGCTGCCGGTGGTGAACGGGATGAGCAGGAAGAGGCCGGCCGTCACCACGCCGCCCAGGGCCACCACCGGCCGCTTGCCGAAGCGATCCACCGACCAGCCGGCGGTCAGCTCGCCGCTCAGTTCGGCCAGGCCGATGAGCGTCGTCGCCAGCCCCAGCCCGGTCAGGCTCAGGTCAAACGTCGTCTCCATCCAGTCGCCGTAGACGATGAACAGCGCCTCCTGGGCCACCAGCGGCAGCAGCAGGAAGAGCGCCGCGGCCCAGATGACCGGATGGCGGCGCAGCATGTGGGCCATGTAGGTGATGGTGATGGTCTGGCGCGTGCTGTGGCGGGCGGCGGGCAGGGCGCGCCAGAGCAGCACCGCCGCCGCCGCCCCGCCGATACCCAGCCACAGGAAGGGCGCGCTCCACCCCTGCCGGGCGATGAGCCAGCCGCTCAGCGGCGCGCCGATGAGGAACGCGCCGCTCCAGCCGAATTCGGTCAGCGACAGGGCGCGCCCGCGCTGGGCATAGGGCACGGCGTCGCCCAGGTAGGACTGCATGGCCGGGTCGTAGATGACCTTGACCGCCCCGGCGGCGACCAGAGCCACGCCCAGCGACCAGACGGTGGGAACTCCGGCCACCAGCAGCGTCGCCGCGCTGAAGACGGCCGAGGAGATGGCCATGACATTGCGACGGCCGTAGCGCTCGGCCAGGGGAGCGAAGATGGGGCTGAGCAGCCCGGTCAGGTTGCGCAGCGAGATGATGAGGTAGACCGTCGTCACCGGCACGCCCAGCCCGCGGGCAAAGGCCGGCGCGAACGGGTAGACGATGCGCAGCAGGGTGTTGATGCACAGGCGGGCGAAGGTCAGGATGCCCAGTTGCGCGGCGCGGCGCTTGTCCCAGGCCCAGTCGGCATGGCCGGGCGGGGCGGCCGGGCCGGATGGGGTGGCCACATCAGGCGGTGGTGTAGGCGTGTTGTCGGATGGTGCCATGCGCGTGTAAGTTTAGCCCAAGCCGGGGATGGTGCTACAATCCGGGGTCATGCCACAGAAAACAGTCGGCCGGGCGTCGTCGGAGGCCCGGCCCCCACGCGAGCCGGTAGCCCCGGCCGTGGCCCGCAGTCGCGCTCTGATTGCCGTGCTCTTGCCTCTGGCGGCGGCCCTGCTGGTCGGCGTCGTCACCGGCGCGCTGTACATGCGCGGCGGTATCGTCGGCAGCGGCAGCGCCGCGCCCATGTTTGCCGCGCTGGGGCTGGTAGCCTGGTTCATCGGCCTGCGCTTCTACGGCTTGCGCGGCCTGGCTCTGCGCGGCGGGCGGCCGCTGTTCGCCGGCATCGGTTTCGCCGTGCTGGGCTGGGTGGCGGTGCTGATCGGCCGCTTTCTGCCCGGCTTGCCGCGCACGACGTTCAACCCCGACGGCCAGGCGGTGGTCAACATCGCCCTGCTGGTCGAAGTGGTCGCCATCCGCTCGGCCGGGTCGGGCCGCGCCTTCGCCTACCTGCTGCTGTTCGAGGCCTTCGCCACCCAGGTGTGGGCCTTCGGCGCGGTCTTTCGCGCCCTGGCCGACTGGCGCGGCGGGCTGACGGCGGCCATCGGCAGCGGCATCCTCTTCGGCGCGGTAGGCTTCCTGTTGTTTGGCGAGTCGTTCGCGCCCGGGCTGCCGGCGCTGTTCTACTTCCTGCTGTGGGGCGTGCTCTACGGCATGATCCGGCTGCGCACGGGCAGCATCCTCGGCCCCATTCTCGTTCAGGCGCTCCAGACGTTCACCGCCTGGTTCGTCTTCCAGCCGCCCGATGACATGATCGGGGCGAGCATCCAGGTCGTCTATCTGGCTATCAGCCTGCTGTTCGTGATCATCATCTGGCGTCTCTGGCCGCGCCGCGAAGGGGACTATCGAGTTTAGAAGAATGGAAACCACAGATTACGCAGATTACGCAGATTTCAAGAACTCTTCTTAATCTGTGAAATCTGTGGTTTCTCCCTCTTAATCAGGAGAATCCATGGTCGAGAATATCGTGACCCGCGTCGAGGGGCGCGTGGGCGTGGCGCAGCTCAACCGGCCCAAGGCCCTCAACGCCCTCAACCGCGAACTGATGACCGAACTGATGACCGCCCTGGAGGCGTTCGACGTTGACCCGGCCGTTGGCTGTATGGTCATCACCGGCAGCGCCCGCGCCTTCGCCGCCGGGGCCGACATCAAGGAGATGGCCGGCGCCACCCCGGCGCGGATGATGGTCGGCTCGTTCATCGACCTGTGGGATCGGCTGCACCGCATCGGCAAGCCGGTCATCGCCGCCGTGTCGGGCTTTGCCCTGGGCGGCGGCTGCGAGTTGGCGATGGCTTGCGACTTGCTGGTGGCCAGCGAGACGGCCCAGTTCGGCCAGCCGGAGATCAACCTGGGCGTCATCCCCGGCGCGGGCGGCACACAGCGCATGACGCTGGCCGTGGGCAAGGCGCTGGCGATGGAGATGGTGCTCAATGGGCGGATGCTCTCGGCCGACGAGGCGTTGCGCTTCGGCCTGGTCAGCCGCGTCTACCCGGTCGAGGTCTATCTGGAGGAGGCGATCCGGCTGGGCAACGAGATCGCCGCCCGCGCGCCCATCGCCGTGCGGCTGGCCAAGGAGGCCGTCAACGCCGCCTTCGAGATGTCGCTGCGCGCCGGGCTGGATCACGAGCGCCGGTTGTTCTACCTGCTGTTCAGCACCGACGACCAGAAAGAGGGCATGGACGCCTTCGTCAACAAACGTCCGGCGCAGTGGACAGGTCGCTGACAAAGGGAATCACCGGAAGTGACACCACAGATTACGCAGATTTCACAGATTATTGAAACGGAATCTGTGGAATCTGCGTAATCCGTGGTTATTTCTACTCTAATATGAGCGGCAGTTGATTGTTATCGGTTTGTTACCGCTTTTCGAGGGTTGGGGGGTAGACAGGGTACCAATTAACCGCTATAATGCTGGCATCGTAGGTAAGAAAGCATAACGCATCACTCTTACAACTTTTCTTACGTTCGGAAGGCTGCCTAAGCCGTAAACCGATTGTAGAGGTAATTGCGATGACTCTGTTCCTTCTGTTCCTGGGCGCATCGGTATTCAGTTCCATCTTTGTTCTGGCCGCCGGCATTCTATCGGCGCGATCCAACCGGCGCGAAGACTACGTCGAGACGTTCTACACTGAGACCTTCGAAGCGCCCGCCAATAACACCGCGCGCACATCTCGCTAAGCTGCCCGACGCGCGACCGACCGACGCGAATAGCCGCGGCCGTAACACGCCAACGACGACAGCCGTCCCCTCTGGGCGGCTGTTTTTATTTCCCCCCAACCTACTGCGACTTCAACCCACCGCGCCCAGCGCCGTCCCGGCAAACTGAATCCGATAGAGTTGCGCGTAAAGCCCATCCGGGTTCTGCAACAGCGCGGCGTGCGTCCCCTGCTCCGCAATCTCGCCTCGATCCAGCACCAGAATCCAGTCGGCGTTCAGCACCGTGCTCAGCCGGTGGGCGATGACGAACGAGGTGCGGCCGACCATCAGCCGCTCCAGCGCCTCTTGCACCAGGCTCTCGCTGGCGCTGTCGAGCGACGAGGTGGCCTCGTCGAGGATGAGGATGCGCGGGTCTTTCAGGATGGCCCGGGCGATGGCGACGCGCTGCCGCTGGCCGCCGCTCAGCTTCACGCCGTGCTCGCCGACGGTCGTCTGATACCCCTCGGCCAGGTCGTTGACGATGAAGTGGTGGGCGTTGGCCGCCCGCGCCGCGGCCTCAATCTCTTCCCGCGTCGCTTCCAGCCGGCCGTAGCGGATGTTGTCGTAGACGTTGCCGGAGAAGAGCAGCGTCTCCTGGGGCACGATGCCGATCTGCTCGCGCAGACTGCGCAGGGTCACGTCGCGCAAATCGCGGCCGTCGATGGTGATGCAGCCGGCGACGACGTCGTAGAAGCGGGGGATGAGGTTGACCAGCGTGCTCTTGCCCGCGCCGCTGGGGCCGACCAGGGCGATGAGTTGCCCGGCGCGGGCCGCGAACGAGACGTTGTTGATGACGTCAATGGCCGTCGTGTAGTGGAAGGAGACGTTGCGGAAGACCACGTCGCCGGCCACCGGCGGCAGGGGCGTGGCCCCCGGCGCGTCGCTCAGTTCCGGCGGCGTGTCCAGCAGGTCGAGCATCCGCTGCGACGCGCCGATGGCCGCCTGGAACTGGCCGTAGAGGTCGGCCATGATGGCCACGGGCGAGGCGATGAGGACGGTGTAGATGAGGTAGGCGATGAGGTCGCCGGGGGTCAGGCGGCCGAGGATGACCTGTGAGCCGCCATAGTAGAGGATGCCGGTGATGGTCACCGAGGCGATGAGGCCGATGATCGGGGCCAGCATGGCGTTGGTGCGCGCCCGGTGCATGGCAGCGTGGTAGAGCCGCATGACCACGCCGCTGAAGCGCTCCACCTCGTGGGTTTCGCGGGCGAAGGATTTGACAATGCGCACGCCGCGCGTCGTCTCCTCGGCCACGCTCGACACCTCGGCCAGCGCGTCCTGCACGCCGACCGACGCGGCGCGGATGCGCCCGCCCAGATAGACCATGACCAGGGTGATGATGGGCACGACCAGCAGAATGAGCAGCGTCAGCCGCCAGTCGAGCCAGAACAGCAGCACCGCCGCGCCAATGATGGTGATGACCTGCCGCAGCAGGATGACCAGGTTCCAGGTGATCGACTGCTGCAACAGGGCCACGTCGTTGGTCAGGCGCGACACCAGTTCGCCGGTGCGTCGCTCGGCGTAGAAGCTGAGCGGCAACTCCTGCATGTGAGTATAAACGTCGATACGGATGTCGGCCACGGCGTGCTCGCCGACGAAGGCCAGGGCCATCTGCTGGATGAAGGTGAACAGCGATTGGAAGACGAAGACGATCAGCAGGGCCACCGTCACCCGGTTCAGGTCGCCGAAGTCCTCGTTGACGAAGACGAAATCGACCAGATTGCGCACCACCAGCGGCAACACCAGCCCCAGCACCGAACTGACCACCAGGGCGAAGACGGCCACGACCATCCAGCGCCAGTAGGGGCGAATGTAGCGCAGCAGGCGGGCAAAGGTGGCCACGCCGCTGCGGGTGATGGGCGGCGGGGCGTCGTCGGGTTTGGCGGCCGGCCGCCGGTTGAGTCGTCGTCGCACGGGTTATGGCTCCAGGGAGGTGGCGTCGCGCAGGATGGCGGCGATCTCGCTTTCGACCGCCGCCGGCAGGGGGGGCGGGCGGTGGCTGTTCATCAGGTCGATGGTGTATTCGCGCAGCCGGTCGTTGAGGATGGGGCTGCCCGCCTCGCGCCACTTGTCCAGCCGTTGCCGGTCGAAGAAGTGCGGAACCCACAGCTCGCGCCAGTGGCGCAGGGTGTGGTCGTGGCTCAGGAACTCGCCGCCCGGCCCGACGGCGGCGATGGCCTCCACCGCCAGGGCGTCGTCGTCGAACTGCACCCCGGCCACGAAGGCGCGCGTCATACGGATGATCTCGTCGGTCAGGACGATGTACTCCGGCGAGACGGCCAGGCCGCTCTCCAGATAGCCGACGTCGTGGTTGAGGTTCGTGCCCGCCAGCAGGGCGATGAGGACGGAGAACTGGGCATCGGCCGCCGCCTGCCCGTCGAGCACCTTGCTGTCGCTGTGGCCGCTGTAGCCCCAGACGGGCAGGCCGTAGAAGCGCCCCATCTCGGCGGCCATGACCCGCGCCAGTTGGAACTCCGGCGCGCCGTAGACGCTGATCATCTCCTTCATGTCCAGGTGGTGGACGCCGTGGCCGTAGAGGAACGGCGCGCCCGGCTGCTGCAACTGGTGCATGACCAGGCTGCTGAGCGCCTCGGCGTTGCCCAGGGCCACCGCGCCGGCCGGCGTCACCGGGGCCGTGCCGCCCATCATCGGCGCGGGCGAGTGGGTGACCGGGATGCGCATCCGGGCGCAGAAGAGCAGCTTGTCCGTGGCCGGGCGCGAGTGTTGCAGCGGCGTGGACGGCTCGGAGTAGAGCAGCAGCGTCGGCCGCTCGGCCAGCCGATCCATGCCGCCCACGGCGGCGGCGGCCATCGCCGCAATGGCTTCCATGTCGGCCAGGTCGTCGCAGACGACGACGGCCGGCTTGGTCGTGTGGCGCAGCATGGTCGCGTACTGGTGGCGAAAGTAGCGCGCCGGGGGCACGTCGCGCGGGATGCCCATCGACATCACGAAGTCAATGGCCGGCAGCGCGTCGCACAGGCGAGTGCAGTCGGCCAGATCGCGCAGCCGGAAGTCGCGCCGCTCGCCGCTGCGCGGGTCCAGGTAGCGCAGCGTGTCGGAGCCGGGGCCGAAGGCCGTTGCCTCGCCGTCGAGCCGGATGGCGACTTCGTTTCCGTCGCGCCGGTAGAGGTCGAAGCGGCGCGGGGCGGCGGCCAGCGCCCAATCGACCATCTCCGGCGACAGGCGGGCCAGGTCGCCGTCGATGCGCGCCCCGGCGCGGCGCAGTAGCTCCAGCCCATCCGGGCTGTAGACGCGCACGCCCGTCTCGTCCAGGATGCGGCACGACGCCGCGTGCAACCGCAGGCACGCCTGGCCGTCGAGCATCGTCAGACGCGGGCGCAGGCGCGCGCCGGCCAATGGGTCGGGCGTCGGGGCGGGCGCGGCGCGGCGGCGGTGGGTCGCGCGGCGGTTGGGGGCGACAGACATAGAGCGTATTGTATCGCTGTGGCGCTAAAACGAAAGACTCGCATGAGACTCGGCTTAGGCCGGGCGGCGGCCGGTGGCGCGGCGGCCGAAGTGGACTTATGATCCCGCTATGTCCCGCCGCCTCCGGCTAGGCACTCCGCTGGCACTGTTGCTCCTCCTGGCCCTGGCGCTCCTCGCGCCGGAGTGGCCCGCGTTTGGCGATCCCGACTACCGCTTCCAGGCCATCGTCGGCCTCGACCATCGCTTCGATTTCGTCGCCTGGACGGCCGCGGCGCTGGCCGACAAGGCGCAGGGCGTGCTGGCCGACAGCCAGCGCTACCTTGAACCGGGCGCGGCCGAGGCGCTGGTGCTCGACTACCTGGAGCAGTTGGGCCGGGCGCGGATGCTGGAGGGGGAGATCGCCTGGGTCTACGCCGACCCGGCCGTGACCGACCCGACGGCGGCCACGGCCGCCGCGCAGGGTGAGGTAGACTCCATCCGCGGCGCGCTGGCCGAGCAGCAGCCGTTGGTCGAGGGCATTGTCCAGAACCAGGTGGGGACGCTATTGCGGGAGGAGGGGCTGGCCGTCGGCGGGCAACTCTGGCCGCCGGTCTTCATGAGCATGACCCCCACACCCTATCTGCTCATCGTCTCGCCGCGCGACCGCATCGAGCAGATCAACTACGCCTCGCTCATCCCCGGCCTGTCGACGGCCGAGCAGGAGGCGCTGGAGCAGGCCGTCTTCGAGCAATTGGATATGTCGGCCCTGGTCGTGCCCATCGGCGGCCTGGGAACCTACCCGGCCATGATCGCCGAGACGAGCAGCATCGACTGGCTGGCCGAGGTGACGGCCCACGAGTGGACGCACCACTGGCTGTCGTTCCATCCGCTGGGGGTGCGCTATCTGGCCAGCCCGGAGATGCGCATCATCAACGAGACGGTCGCCTCGCTGGTCGATCTGGAGATCGGGCCGCGGGTGATGGCCCGCTACTACACCGACCCCATCGCCGCGGCCGAAGCGACCGACACAACCGCCGCGACGATGGCGGCCACAGCGGTTGTTGACCCGCCTTTGCCGCTCTTCGACTTCAGCGCCGCGATGGCCGAGACGCGCAACGAAGTGGATCGCTTGCTGGCCGAGGGGCAGGTGGAGGCGGCCGAGGCGTACATGGAGGAGCGGCGACAGTTGTTCGTCAGCCACGGCTACGCCATCCGCAAGCTGAACCAGGCCTACTTCGCCTTCTATGGCGGCTATGCCGCCGAGCCGGGCGGGGCGGCCGGGGCCGACCCCATCGGGCCGATGCTGCGCGAGCTGCGCGCCGCCAGCCCATCATTGCGCGCCTTCCTGCGCGACGTGGCCGGCGTCACCAGCTACGACGATTTGGTGGCTCTGCACCGGCGCGTGGTGGGCGGGTCGTAGCGCGCCTCCGAAGGATGAAGGCGGAAGGATGAAGGATGAATACCGACCTTGGTATTATCCTTCATCCTTCCGCCTTCATCCTTCTTGTGCGCTCAACCAGCGCTCCAACTGCATCGCCGCGGCCACACCCTGGCCGACCGAGGTGGCGATCTGCCGGTAGTGGGGGTCCTGAATCTCGCCCGCGGCGTAGACGCCGGTTACGCTGGTGCGCATGAACTCGTCGGTGATGACGTAGCCGTGCTCGTCCATCGCCAGTTGGCCAATGAGGAACTGGCTGTTAGGGTAGTGACCGATGAACACAAACACGCCATCGGCGGCCATCTCGTAGCGCTCGCCTGTCTTCAGGTTGTGCAACTGGACGCAGTTGACCAGGCCATCGCCCTCGATGGACTCGATGACGGTGTCCCAGATGAAGTGAATCTTCTCGTTGGCGAAGGCGCGATTTTGCAGCGCCGCCCCGGCGCGCAACTCGTCGCGGCGGTGGACGATAGTCACCTTGGTGGCGAACTTGGTCAGGAAGATGCTCTCCTCCAGGGCGCTATCGCCGCCGCCGACGACGACCACTTCCTTGCCGCGGAAGAAGAAGCCGTCACACGTGCCGCAATAGCTGACGCCGCGGCCGACGAACTCCGTCTCGCCCGGCACGCCCAGATGCTTGGGCGAGGCCCCGGCCGACACGATCACGGCGTCGGCCTGATAGGTGTTGGCGTGAGTCTTGATGGTGAAGGGCGGGCCGTCCTTCAGGTTGACTTCGGTCACGTCCTCATAGGCGTAGCGCGCGCCGAAGTGGGCGGCCTGCTTCTGCATGATCTCGACCATCTCCGGGCCGGTGGGCGTGGCCTCGGGGTTAAAGAGGCCGGGGTAGTTCTCGACCTCGCTGGTCAGCGAGATCTGCCCGCCCAGTTGCGTGCCGGTCAGCACGAGCGGGTTCAACGTCGCCCGCGCGATGTAGATGGCCGCCGACAGGCCGGCCGGGCCGGAGCCGATGATGACAACACGTTCCTTTTGCATACCTTCTTCCCGTAACGACAGTGACTCCCGAAACAAACCGCGCCGCCCAGTGGCGACGCGACGGGCATACATTACCCTCTCTCTCAGACGCGCCGGGATTAGCCCTTCTTACGCCATCCCCTCGCCCTGGGAGAGGGCCTCTTGTTCCCTCTCCCTTTGGGAGAGGGTGGAGGGGGGGCCCCCTCGCCCTTTGGGAGAGGGTTCTTCACACACCCCCGCCACCCACGGCCCGGCCAGCAGCGGCAGCACCTCAGCCACGTCGCCGCGGATAACCACGTCGGCCACGTCGTCCATGCGAGTGGGCGCGCGATTGATGAGAATGAGGCGCGCCCCATTGGCCCGCGCCAACTCCGGCAGGTCGCCGGCCGGGGCCACCTCCAGCGACGAGCCGGCCACCAGCATCAGATCGGCCGTCCGCGCCGCCGCCATGGCCGCTTTCATGGTCGCCCGCGGCAGCATCTCGCCGAACAGGACGACGTTGGGTTTCATGGCCTGGCGGCAGCGACGGCAGTAGGGGATGGCGCCGGCGTTCATGAAAGCGTCCAGCGCCTCGGCCGCCGGCAGCAGATGGTGGCAGGCCGGGCAGACGAGTTCGCGCAGGTGGCCGTGCACTTCGTAGACCACCCGTGAACCGGCGCGCTCATGCAGCAGGTCGATGTTCTGGGTGATGATCGCCCGCAGGCGGCCGGCCGCTTCCAGTTGGGCCAGAGCGATGTGGGCTGGGTTGGGCGTCGCGGCGCGAATGATGCCCAGCAGCGGGCGCAGCCACTCGTAGAACGCCCGCGGCTGGTGGCGAAAGGCGTAGATCGTGGCGATCTCGGCCATGTCCACCGCCTGTTCCCACAGGCCGGACTTGGGGCTGCGATAGTCGGGGATGCCCGAAGGTGTGCTGATACCCGCGCCGGTCAGGGCGACCATGCGCTCTGATTCGGCGATCAGCTCGGCGGCTCGCTCAATCGACGCGTCCATTTGGACTCCCACTCCCTCTATCGTACAGGCTGGTTACCGGTGTGCAATGGCGTCGATGATGGGCGGATGAACCTGCCTAACGGTGTGGTGATTCCAACTATACCTGAATAACGTGGTGTTGGGTTACGCGCCACCCCGGGCAGAGGGCCTTTCTCTCACCGGCGGGGGCCCCCAGGCGCCCGGGGGCGCGGGCCCCCCCCCGCCCCCCCCCCGGCGGCCCCCCCCCCCCCCCCCCCCCTTGCCCCCCCCGGGAGGGGAAGGGACGGGGGGCCACTTGGCAGCAGGGCAGGCAATGCTATCTGCCCGACACGCGGTGAAGAGAACCTGCGTTATACCGGCGGCCACGGGTAGTGGCGGCCCGGCCCCGGCTGTGGGAAGTTGGCCCGGTCGGTCAGGCGGTTCAAGCGTCGCCGCAGCGCTTCCAACTCCGGCTCGCTCAGCAAGTCGGCCAGGGCGATTGTGGCCGCGTCGGCCGGGTCGGCCAGCCGCGCGCGAAAGGCCACCAGGTTCTCGCGCAGCCATTCGGGGATGGGCAGCCCGCCGAACTCCCAGATGACCGTGCGCAGCTTGGGGTCGCTGTGGAAGCAGATGCCGTGGTCGATGCCCCACAGCCGGGCGATGCCGTCCGGCGCGTCCGTCTCTTGCAGCAACACGTGGCCCGCCTTGCGGTCGGCGTTGTTGATCAGGATGTCCAGCAGGGCGATGCGTTGCAGTTGGGGGCGAAAGGCGGTGTCGCCTTCGATGGTGAAGTAGTGGCGCGCCGGGTCGTGGTCGATGTAGAGCTGGATCGTGCCCGGCCCGTGTTGCGCGTCGCGCAAGACGGTGGGCGGGACGATGTGCCAGCCCAGGGCCTCGCTGACGACGTAGGCGGCCATTTCGCGGCGGCAGAGCGTCCCCTGGGCGAAGTCCCACAGCGGGCGCTCCCCCCGGCGCGGCTTATAGACCGCGCCGATCTCCAGCGACCCCTGGCAGACACGCACCAGAAAGGCGTAGTTGGAGCTCCAGGGCAACAGCCCCTCCATCTCCACCGTGCCGTTCTCCAGCACGGCCAGAATCTCGTCGCCGGCCATTTCCGTCATACTCGTTCAATGGTGGCGGCGGGGACGGGCCACCGCCAGCCCGTCAATCAGTGGCGGTGTCCGTTGCGGTTGGGGCAGAAGTGGCCATCGGCGTCGATGGGCCGGCCGCAATTGCCGCAGATCGGCCGCCCCTGCTTCACGACGTCGGACACGTGCTTGATGAGCGATTGCACCTGGGCGCGCGTCACCCAGAAGCTGACCACGTTGGCGTCTTCGCCTTCCTCGACCAGCTCATAGGCGATGATGACGATCAGGCCCACCTCCTCGCTAAAACCCAGGCCCATGTTACCCACGCGGAACAACTCCTCCACCGGCTCGCGCAAGCGCATATCGAGCCACACCGGGTCGGTGCTCTCGCGTCCGCCGCTGGGGTTGTTGCGCTCCAATTCTTCCAGGAAGGACTCCAGGCTGCCGGCCAGCAACGCGGCTTGCTCCTTCTCGATGGTCAGCGAGACCGTCTGCGCGCCGCGGCCGCCCTGCAAGAAGAAGGTGCGTTGGCCGGGCACGCCGATGGTGCCGATGGTCAGGTGGGTTGCCGGGTTGAGTTCGATTTGGTGGGCCATAGTCTGGTTACTCTTCTTCGTCGCCGGCCAGCGCGGCCGGTGGTTCGCGGCCGTTGTCGGCCGGCCGCCGGGTCGTTTCTTCGGCCACAAGCGCCGACTGTTTCTTCTTGTTCTTCTTCTTGTCCTTGGGCGGCTTCGCGTCGGGCGTCGTCGGGGCGTGCAGCGGGCCGTCGTCGTTCAGCCGCAGCACGCGCACCAGGCCGCCGGGGCTAAGCGCGAGGATGCTGACCGAGGCCGGGGCGATGACCAACCGCTGAAAGAGGTCGATGTGGACGCCCAGATAGTGGGCCAGCAGCAGGCGAATGACGTCGGCGTGGGAGACGACGACGATCATCTCCTTCTCGTGGCGGGCGGCCGTCTCCTCCAGCGCCGTCACGGCGCGGAACTGCGTCTCGCCCAGCGTCTCGCCGCCGGGGAAGCGGGCGCGGCTGGGGAAGAACTGCACCGCGTGCCACATCGGCTTGCGGGCCAGCTTACTGATCTTCTTGCCCTCCCACTCGCCATAGCGCACCTCGCCGATCTCTTCCAGATGTTGGACGGACAGGCGGTGGGTGTCGGCGATGTAGGCCGCCGTCTCCACGCAGCGCGTCAGGGGGCTGCTATAGACGGCCTTGATGGGCAGCGCGGCCAGGCGTTGGGCGACCGCTTCGGCCTGCCGGTGGCCCGTCTCGTTCAGATGAACGCCCGGCAGCCAGCCGGCCAGCTTGTTGTTCTTTGACCAGTCGTTTTCGCCATGGCGCACGAGGATGATGGTTGCCATGCGTGAAATGATAGCACAAATCGCAATGCGGCGTCAGGGTTTGGCTAGGGCGCAACGGGGATGGGCGTGGGCTGGATTTGCTCCAGCAGGGCCGCTTCTTCGGCGGCCAACTCGGCCTCCGTCGGCGGCAGTTCCGGGTTGAAGACGGTCGACGCGCAGACGGTCGGCAACTCGGTGACCTCGGCCGCGGCTTCCGCCTCCGGGTTGTCGGCCGACGGCGCGACCGGCTCGGCATACTGCCCGGCGTGGAAGTAGGCGGCCATCACGTGGCAGGCGACCGGCGCGGCCCACTGCGACCCCTCGCCGCCGTTGAAGACGAAGACGGCCACGGCGATCTGCGGGTCGTCCACCGGCGCATAGCCGACGTACCAGGCGTGGGTGGGCAGGATGCGCCGTTCGACCGTGTCCTCGAAACGACACCAGCCGCGCGTGATGGCGATGTTGTCGCAGTACTCGGCCGTGCCCGTCTTGCCGGCCGTGGCCCCGATCTGCGCCTCCAGCGCGTCCCAGTCCACGTAGGTTGCGCCGGTGAAAAACTCCGTGTCGCTCATCCGGTTGTTGACCATCTCCATGCCCTCTTGCACCACCTGGATATACTGGCGGTCAACGGCCAGGGTGTCAATGACCTCCGGCTGGAAGATGGGGTTGCCCTCGGCGTCGAACTGGACGCTGAAGGCCGGGTCGGTGATGACGTTGCCCTCGGCGTCAGTGATGATCGTCTGGCCGTTGCGGTCAACGTGGACACGGGCGACGATCTGGCTGTTGTCGTCCACGATGACCACGTTGCCGTCAGCGTCGGTCATGTGGTGGATGATGCTCGGCCGGTAGAGGTAGCCGCCGTTGGCGATGACGCTGGCCATTTGCGCTTGTTGCAGCGGCGTGGCGGTCATGAACCCCTGGCCGATGCCCAGGTTGTAGTCGTCGCCGGTCGACCACGGCTCGCCCTGCGTCTGGCGCTTCCAGGCGCGAGTCGGCAGGTTGCCCTCGGCCTCCAGCGGCAACTCGATGCCCTGGACGCGCCCGTAGCCGAACTGGGTGCCGTACACGTCGATGCGGTCAACGGTCAGCCCCTCGACGAATTCGCCGTCCTGGTCGAAGCCGCCGCTGATCTTGTAGAAGTAGACGTCGCACGAGTTGGCGATGCCCAGACGCATGTTCATGGAACCGTGGCCGGCCAGATTCCAGCAGACGAAGGGCTGGACGCGGCCGGGGTCGTTGGGCGCGAAGCGGTTGGGGATTTCGATGGTGCCGGGGTCGAACAGGAAGCGCTCCGGCGAGACGACGGCCTCTTGCAGCGCCGCCGCGGCCGGCACCAGCTTGAACGTCGAGCCGGGCGGATAGGTGCCGCTGATGGCGTGGTTGACCAGTGGCGTGTACTCGTTGCGGGCCAGCCCCAGGTAGTAGTCGACCGGCACTTCGGTCTGGAAGCGGTTGTTGTCGAAGGTCGGGAAGTTGACCATCGCCAGCACTTCGCCCGTCTGCGGGTTCAGGGCGACGACGGCCGCCTGTTCGATCTCCGGGAAGCTGCGCTCGCCGGTGACGCTGTCGGTGCGTTCGGCCAGGCTGTTGGCCTCCATAAACTGGGCCAGAACGTCGGCGGTGATCTTCTGTAGCTCCAGGTCGAGCGTCAGGTGCAGGTTCAGCCCCGCCTGCGGCGCAGTCGCCTCGCTGACCTGGCGCACCTCGCGGCCGGTCCAGTCCTGCTCGATGGTGCGCGTGCCCTTCGTGCCGGCCAGCTCCAGCTCCATCGACGACTCCAGCCCGGCCCAGCCGACGCGGTCATCGCGCTCATACCCCAGGTCTTCGATCCAGCTCTGGTTGGGAACCGGCCCCATGTAGCCGATCAGGTGGGCCGTATACTCCCCCGCCGGATAATCGCGCAGCGGCTCGGGGATGACGCGCACGCCGCGCAGGAAGATACTCTGCTGCTCAATGCGGTAGGCGATAGAGATGGGCACGCCGGTAGTGATGACGGCCGGCACGTAGGGGGCGAAGCTGTGCTCGGCGACAATGCCCTCGATGCTATCGGGCTGTTGCTCCAGCACGCCGGCCTGGTCGAGCGTCTCCTCGACCGACGCGCCGTAGATTTCAGCCAGCCGGGTATAGGTACTGACCAGTTCGGGGTTGGCTGTGGCGATGAGGTCCTCTTGCTTGACGGTATTGGTCACCGGTACGTTGACCAGCGACGCCAACTGGTAGTAGATGCCCTGGCGCTCGGCCTCTTCATCGGGTAGAAAGGCGGGAATGATGGTGACATTGAAGCTAGGGGTGTTGATGGCCAGCGGTTCGCCGTGGCGGTCGAGGATGACGCCACGCGATGGGTCGGTAGTCAGGGTGGCGAACTGATTGGCATCGGCGCGCAGGGCCAGGTCTTCGCCCTTGGTCTGTTGCAGGGAGTAGACGCGATAGACCAGCAGGCTCAGGATGAGGACGACGACGACGCGCATGAACATGATGCGCGCGCCGATGCCGACGATCTGCTGGATCTCCGGGTCGCGTTCCTCTGGTGGTTTCCATCCGATGCTGGACATACAGACTCTAACTTATACCGCCGCCGGGCAGCAGCGGCCACTCATTTAAGCCACTACACAGGATCGGCCGCGCTCAAAACTCCACCCGCCGTGGCTGGAGCACGCGCAGCAGTTGGTGCACGACATAATAGATGGGCAGCACCAGGATGGCATGGAGCAGAACGATGGGCAATAACCCCGCCAGCCCAACCGCCGAAAGGCCATGTCCCAACAGGCCCAGGGCGATGACGTAGAGCAACAGGTAGATGAGCGTGCCCAGCGCCGCCAACAGCGCCGTCACCGGCAGACGGCGCGGCGGCAGCATGGGCTGCAACAGGATCGGCGCGGCCACGCCGGCCATGAACGCCAGCGACGACAGCCCCACCGGCGTCAACGAGAACAGGTCGACCCAGATGCCGGCGATGAACGCCCACACCAACCCTTCGTCCAGCCCGCGCAGTAGCCCCCAGGCCAGGGCCACCAGGAACAGCAGTTGCGGCTCCACCCCGGCGATAGGGAAACGCGGCAGGATGGCCGTCTGGATGATGGCCAGCACGGCCATGAGCGGGATGGCGGCATAGAAGTTGACGGCCACGGCTACGGCTCCTCGCTGAAAATCTCCGTGTCGACCGTCTCGAACTCGGTCACGACGAAGACCGTCTCCAGCGTGCGAAAGTCCACCGCCGGCTGCACGACGGCCCGCTGGAACAGTTCGGCTTCGTTGCGCTCCACCTGAACGACGCGGCCGATGATCATATCCTCCGGGAATTTGCCGCCCAGGCCGGAAGTCATGACCAGTTCGCCCACCTCCACCACGTATTGCAGGTCGATCCAGTCAATTGTCGGCAGCGCGCCGCGCCCCGCGCCGCGCAGGATGCCCGTAGCCCGCGTCGTGCCCAGCCGCACCGGGATGGCGCTGGCCGTCTCGGTCAACAGGGCCACCTGGGCGGCGTTGTTGCTGGCGCGATAGATTTGCCCCACCAGGCCGCGGGCCGATTCGACCGGCATGCCCGTGCGCACACCGTCGTCCACGCCCTTGTCGATGAGGATGCTCTCAATGGCCGGGTTGGTGTCCTGGCCGATGACGTCGGCCAGAACGCGGCGGTATTCGGGAGTTTCGGCGGCGCGGTTGAACAGGTCGCGCAACACCTGGGCCTCGCCCTGGGCCTCGCTCAGCTCTTCGATGGTGCGCGCCTGCTCCTCCACCTGGACTTGCAGGGCGGCGATCTCTTCGCGGGCGGCGGCCAGGTTGCGCGGCCCGGCGATGATGTCGCCGGCAGCGTCGGCGCGGGCCGATGTCCAGTCGGTGACGGTCGTCAAGGGATCGCGCACGAAGCCCAGCACGCCCACCAGCGCGCCGGTGCTGTCGAGGATGGTCAGCAGCACGCCGCTGCCGATGAGGATGGCCAGGGTGAGCCAGCGGATGCGCTGTTGTGTTCGCCCCAGGTTCATGGTCGTTGGCCGCCGGCGGCCGCCGGGCCGCCGCTAGTGGCGCGTGCTGCCCCGGTGCAGACCGACGAGGACGCGCTCGTAGTTGTCCAGGTCTTCCAGCACGCGACCCGCGCCGCGGGCGACGCAGGTCATGGCGTCTTCGGCCACCCAGACGCGCATCTTCACCGAGTCCTCCAGCCGGTCGGCCAAGCCCTGGATGAGGGCGCCGCCGCCGGCCAGGCAGACGCCGGTCTCGATCAGGTCGGAGACGAGTTCGGGCGGCGTCTCGTCCAGCGCGTCCAGGACGGTGTCGACGATGACGTTGATCGACGGCGACATCGCTTCGCGTAGTTCGATGCTGCTGATCTCGACCACTTGCGGCAGGCCGGTGATCAGGTTGCGGCCGCGCACCGACATCGTCTTCTCTTCGGGCAGGGGGAAGGCTGAGCCGATGGCGATCTTCGACCGCTCGGCCATGCGCTCGCCAATGAGCAGGTTGTACTTGTTGCGGACGTAGGCGATGATGTCCTCGTCCATCTCGTCGCCGGCGACGCGGATGGAGCGGCTGACGACGATGCCGCCCATGGCGAAAACGGCCACTTCGGTCGTGCCGCCGCCGATGTCGACGACCATGCTGCCGCGCGACTCAATGATCGGCAGCCCGGCGCCGATGGCCGCGGCCATTGGCTCTTCGATCAGGTAAGCCTCGCGCGCGCCGGCGGAGATGGTGGCGTCATAGACGGCGCGCTTCTCCACTTCGGTGACGCCGCTGGGCACGCCGACGACGACGCGCGGCCGGGGGAAGGGCACGAGCATCTGCTCGTGGGCCTTGTCGATGAAGTACTTGAGCATCGCCTCGGTGATCTCGAACTCGGAGATGACGCCGTCGCGCAGGGGGCGGATGGCGACGATGTCGCCGGGGGTGCGGCCGACCATCTCACGTGCCTCGGCGCCGATGGCCAGCGGCCGGCGGGTGCGCTTGTTGATGGCCACCCACGACGGCTCGTTGATGACGATGCCCTTATCGCGCACGGCCACCAGTGTGTTGGCCGTACCCAGGTCAATGCCGATGTCGAGGGAGAAGAAGCCCAGCAGCCAGTCTAATGGTCTGAACAAGGTGTCTAGATGTCCTTAGCCAATGTCTTTGACCGCTATTCAGTCGCCGCCGGTGAAGCCGCCACCCATTGCTAACAGGCGAGCGCGTGGGCGAACCGACACGGTTCCGTCTATCCAATCTCTCAATTATAACATA
>JADJHJ010000011.1 GCA_016707605.1 Candidatus Promineofilum glycogenicum
CCAGACGTTCTGGTATCTGGGCCAGTATAGCAAGAACACGGGCACGTCCAACGGCCGCTGGGGAACCTACATTCGCGCCATGTCTTATCCCAATTGCGACGGCGGCGGCGGCAGCTACCCCAGTGTCGACGTTTCGGCCAAGGCCGGCGGCTCGGCCGGCGGCGTGGCCTTTGCCCCGGCCGACATCCTCCACTATGACGGCACGACCGGCACGTGGTCGATGCTCTTCGACGCCTCCGACGTGGGTATCACCAAGAACGTCAACGCCTTCTATCGCGAGGATCGCACCGGCGCGCCCGACATCTTCTATCTGACCTTCATCGCCAACCAGACCATCCCCGGCCTGGGCGTCGTGGCCGCCCACGATGTGGTCAAGTTCACGCCTACCTCGCTGGGCAACACGACCGCCGGCAGCTTTGCGTTGTACTTCGACGGCTCCGACGTCGGCCTGACGACTTCGGCCGAACGCATCGACACCCTGGGCATGGCCGGCAGCCAACTGCTCATCAGCACCGTCGGCAACGGCTCCGTGCCCCGCCCCGGCGGCACGCTGGCGTTCGCCGACGAGGACGTCATCGCTTTCACGCCAACGACAACCGGCGCAAACACGGCCGGCACGTGGGCGGCCTACTTCGACGGTTCGACGGTCGGCGGCCTGGCGGCCGAGGACGTCAACGGCTTCTACGACGACCCGGCCGGCGGCGACCTGTACATCTCGCTGCTCAACGCCTTTAACCTGGGCGGTGTCAAGGGTGATGCCGACGACATCGTGCGCCTCTCGCCCAGCAGCGGCGGGGCATACACGGCCAGCGTCGTCTGGGATGGCGACGCGACCGGCCACACTGTGCCCCTCGACGCCTTCGAACTGGCACCCTAAACGCCCGACTGCGCCCCCGGCGGCGTCCGCCTAGACCAAGGTCGGACGCCGCCGGGGGCCTTTGGGCCGTCGCCTTGCCCACCGCCGCCACACGCCACTCATCTGCCCCCCACCCAGCCGATCAATTCACGCCTTCTTCGCAGACAGCGCCGCCGACCGCGCCTATAATGGCCCCATCGGCCAGGCCACGGCCGCGCTCCAAATCGCCCGCGGCCGACAGCCGGCAATCGCGCTTCGCAATCTGCCACTATTATGACCGGTCGTGCCCGTTCTTCGCTCATCGCTACCCTGGCGGCGCTGGTTCTCCTGCTCGGCTTACTGCTGTCGGCCGGGCGCGATGTCCTGGCGCGCCCCCTACCCGAACCGCAGGCCGGAGCCGCGCCGCAGGCCGTGAACGTGCCGCCCAGCCTGGCCCTGCCCGCGCTCGTTTCGGCCAACGCCGGCCAGCCGGTTGACCTACCGCTGACCTTTGACCCCGGCACTCACGCCATCGACACCATCTTCTTCGTCCTGTCCTATGACGCCACGCTGCTGACGCTGGACGAGACGGACGCCAACGGCGACGGTGTCCCCGACAGCATCACCGTCAATCTGCCTGCCGGCTACCGCTTGCTGACATCGCTGGAGATCAGTGGCGGCGAAGGACGGCTCGAGGTGCTGGTCGATAAACACATCTCGCTCACCGAATCGCTGTCGCCCGGCACGCTGCTGACCGTGACCTTCGACGTGGCCTGGGTGACGACGCCCCAACTGACCGACGTCACCATTCCCGGCACGCCCGCGCCTTTCTTCGTCAACACCAAGGACAAAGTGGTTCCGGGCAACTTCAGCGGCGGCACGGTAGACATCAACCAGATTCCAACCCTGACGCCGACGCCTTCGCGCACGCCGACGGCCACGGCGACGCCTAGCCGGACGCCAACGGCCACAGCCACCACGACGCCCACAGCCACAGCCACGCCCAGCCGGACACCGACGGCGACCATCACCGCCACGCCCACGGCCACCAATACCAGCACGCCCACACCTACGCCAACGGCCACGGCCAGCGCCACGCCGACACCAATTAGCACTGCCACGGCCACGGCTACATCGACCACAGCGCCGACCGCCACAGCGACAGCGACGCCAACCGCCACCGGCACGACCGGCCCCACACCCACAGCCACGGCCACACCCACGGCCACCGGCACGCCCACCGCCACCAGCACCGCCACGACGAGGCCACGCCCACCGCCACCAGCACGACCGGCCCCACACCGACAGCCACGGCCACAGCCACGGCCACCGGCACGCCCACCGCCACGACGAGGGCAACGCCTACCGCCACCAGCACGACCGGCCCCACACCGACAGCCACCGCGACCGGCACGCCGACCGCCACGGCCACACCCGCGCCCGTCTACTTGCCGGCGCTGCTGTTCGGCGCATCAGCCACGCCCACGGCGACCGCCACGCGCCCGCCCACGGCGACGCCGACAGCCACGGCCACACGCCCGCCAACCGCCACACCGACAGCCACGGCGACGCGCCCGCCCGCGGCCACGGCCACACCGACGCCCACCGCTACCCGAACGCCCAAACCGACCGTGACCGCCACCAGCACGGCGACGGCCACAACCACGCCGTCGGCGACGCCGACCGCCTCGGTAACGCCGACGCCCTCGGTGACGCCGACCGCCTCATTGACCCCGACGCCCTCGCGGACGCCAACCGCCTCGCCCACGGCCGCGCCCGTCTTCCTGCCGGCGCTGCTCTACGGCGCGTCGCCCACACCCACGCCGACGCCGACGGCCACAGCCACCGCGACGGCTACGGCCACGCCCACGGCCACTAATACCCGGCCGCCGACGGCCACACCAACGGCCTCGCCCACCGGCACGCCGACGCGCCCGCCGACCATCACCCCGACGCCCAGCCGGACGCCAACGGCGACCGCCACGGCCACGCGCCCACCCGACCGTTGCGTCGATCTGATCGCCAACGGCGGCTTTGAAGGCAGCGGCGGCTGGCAGATCAACAACACCGTCTTCCCGGCGCGCATCGTCGCCGCCCCGGTCTATAGCGGGCTGCGTGCCCTGCAAGCGGGCATCGTTCTGCCGGCCGACAACGTCTACAGCTACTCATCGGCCCAGCAAACGATCTTCATCCCCGCCGGGCCGCCGTCGGTCGCCCTCAGCTTCCAACTGCTGGCCACGACGACCGGCGTCCGCGCCGCCCGCCTGACGCCGCCGGCCATCGTGCCCACCTCGCCGCTCGACCGGACGCAACTGTCCGACGACGTGCAGATGGTGCTGCTGTTCGATAGCGGCGGGCAGCAGCACGTGCTGCTCTTCCAGCGGCAGTGGTACGGCCAGTGGCAGCGCCACGTCGTCGACCTGTCGGCCTTCCGCGGCCAGGCGGTGACGCTCTACTTTGGGGTGTTCAACAATGGGGTTGGGGGTATCACCGGCATGGCCGTTGATGAGGTGGCCGTGACCTACTGCCTACCCTAGCGCGGTGCATCCCACTTTCTTGAGTGGGTTGCACCTTCTTCCTTATGCAACAAGAAGGTGCGATGCACCTCAGAAGGTGCAACGCACCGCGGAGGGGGCAACGCGCCGATCAGCGTTCGGCGCGGGTGGCGGCCAGGCGGAAGCCGATCGACCCCTGGCAGTGCCACGGGTTGGCCGCGCCGCGCAGCCAGGACGTCTCCGGGTCGGCCCACGACCCGCCCTTCAGCACCAGCAACTCCTGGTCGCGGTCATAGGGCGTGGACGTCCACTCCCAGACGTTGCCGGCCATGTCGGCCGCGCCATAGGGGCTGTCGCCGTGGGGCGAGAAGCGGCCGACCGGCGACGTGCTACCCATCAGCCCGCCATAGTTGAGCAACTCGACGCCCGGCTTGCCGTTGCCCCACGGGAAGACGCGGCTATCCGCGCCGCGGGCCGCCTTCTCCCACTCCATCTCCGTCGGCAGCCGCAGCCCGGCCCATTGGGCAAAGGCCAGCGCGTCGGCCGAACTGACCTGGACGACGGGATGACTCCAGCGGCGCTCGATGGACGAGTCCGGCCCGTCCGGCTGCCGCCAATAAGCGCCGGCCAGCCGCACCCAGCGCTTCTGGCGCAAGACACGACTGTAGCCCTTCTGTTCGGCCGTCGTCCGGTAGCCGGTGGCGCGCACGAAGTGGTCGAACTGGGTATTGGTCACTTCGTAGCGGCCAATCCAGTAAGCGCCCAACTCAATGGGCTGGCGGCTCTCGCTGAAGAAGAACGGCCCGGCCGGCACACGCACAAAGTCGATGCCGCTGCGTTGGTGCGTCCAGCGCTCGGCCGATTCAGCGCTGACGGATTTCTCGGCGATGGCGCGAAAACCGATGTAGGGCGTTTGGCGTGCGCCATGAGCTTCCAGCCGCGAGTGAACGGTGTTGTTCTCGGCCACAAAAGGCCATGCGCCGCCGCGCACAACACGAACGCCGTCGCCCTCGCCGGCGGTGCTCGTCCACTCGGCGACGTTGCCGGCCATATCGCCGCAGCCGTAAGGGCTATCGCCTCGGGGCGAATAGCGGCCCACGGGCGAGGTGCCCAGAGTGGCGTGGTCGCAATTGCACAGCTCGGCCGACGGCGGATCGTTGCCCCAGGGATAGTCCCGTCCGTCGCTGCCGCGCGCCGCCTTCTCCCACTCCGTCTCCGTCGCCAGACGCATCTCCGCCCATTCGCAAAACGCCTGCGCGTCGGCCCAGCGCACCAACACGACTGGGTGCGCGGCTTTGCCATGCGGGTACTCGCGCCGCTCGCGGTCCCAGTTATAGGCCGCGGCCCAATCGGCGGCCACTTGGGGCACGGGGTACTGCGGGTTAGCGTCGAGGAAACGCTTGTACTCGGCGTTAGTCACCTGATAGCGGCCGATCCAGAACTCTTCCGTCTGCGCCGGCTTACGATCTGGCCCGTATTGGAACTGTCCGGCCGGAATGCGGGTTAGCGCCATACCCGTCTTGGGGTGAATACGGTAAGTCGGTTGGCGCGAATAGTCGTCGGACACGGGACCGGGCAGGACAACCGGCGCCGGCGCGGGCGCCGGCAGTGGCGCGGGGGGCGGTAGGGCGGCGGTGCGCTTGGGCGGCTCAGGCGCGGGCAGCGGGGGGATGGGCGGGCGCGTCAGGCTGGGCAGCCTACGGTTGGCCAGCCGTTTCAGCACCCCCGGCAAATCCTTGTCGTAGTTGCGGAACGAAATGGCCTGATAGGCCGACCAGGTGATCGGCGTCTCGGCCTCGGCCACTTCGAGCGGCACGATCTCCATGCGCAGCCGCCGCTCCAGGTTGATGGCCAGATTCATCTCGTAGCGCACCCAGGTCGACTGCACCGCCTGGGGGGTGATGAGGACGACGAAGATGCCGCTGATATCCAGCCCGCGGCCGATCGCCTCCACCCACTGCTCGCCGGGCAAGATGCTCTCGGGGGCAATCCAGATCGGCCGGCCGGCTTCTTTGAGGGCATCGGCCAGGCGGTGGGCCAGTTCGGCGTCTTCCTGGGCGTGACTGATGAAGATGCGGCGCGTCAGGCGCGTCGAGGTGGGTTCCGGCGTCGGCGGCGGGGGTGGCAGAGGCGGGAAACGGACCTTGAATTGCTCCTCCCGCACTTTGTTCAGCGCGACAATCAGATGTTGGCGCTGACCGCGGCGGTCGGCGAAGGCAATGAGCAAACGCGCCTTGCGGCCGACGGGCATCCCCGGCCCAAACTCCTGCGAGGCGCCCGGAAAGTAGTCGAAGCAGAAGTCCTCCAGCTCATCATCGCTGAAGGCTTCGATAAAGAACTGTCGCAGTTGATCGTTTGGAATGTCCATCACTGAACCACGCGCTGATTGTCATATGATAGCCGAACAGTTGCCGCCACACAATGCTTGTTGTCCCGTATAGGACGGGATCATTCCTGTCCTTCGCCCCAGGCGGGAATGATTCTGCCCCATGCAGCGTTGTGCTATAATCGGCCACGAGTAACGCCATGACCATTCGCATTATCATCGCCGATGACCACAGTGTCGTGCGCCAGGGGCTGCGCATGTTCCTCGGCCTCGATCCCGAACTGGAGGTCGTCGGCGAGGCCGTCAACGGCGCGGAAGCCGTAGCCCGCGCCGAGGCGCTGCGGCCGGACGTGGTGCTGATGGACCTGATCATGCCGGTGATGAGCGGGCTGGAGGCCACGGCCGAGATTCGCCGCCGCGGCCTGCCGACGCAGGTCATCGTCGTTACCAGCGTCATTGAAGAGGCGGCCGTCACCGCCGTCATCCGCGCCGGGGCCATCGGCTACCTGCTGAAGGACACCGAGGCCGACGAACTGCGCCGGGCCATCAAGGCCGCCGCCGCCGGTCGCGCCCAACTTTCGCCACAGATCGCCGCCCGCCTGCTGGCCGAGACGCAGAACAGCCGCGCCGAGACCCTGACCGACCGCGAGAACGAGGTGCTGCGCCTGGCGGCCGAGGGGCTGAGCGACCAGGAGATCGCCCTGCGCCTGCTCGTCTCCGAGCCGGTCGTCCACTCCCACGTCGCCGGCATCGTCGAGCGGCTGCGGCTGGCCGACCGGTCGCAAACGCTGCTGCTCGACTTCGCCAACCGCGCCCAGAGCCACCACGATCCCACCGGGCTACTTGACTTCCTGGTGGCGGAGATTCCGCGCTTGCTAGAGGCCGACGCCGCCGTGCTGCTGTTGCCGGAGGCGAGCGACGGCCGGCTGACGCGCCGCGCCGCCCATAACTGGCCCGCCGCGCCGACGGCCGCTTGCCCCCACGGGGCCATCGTGGCCTTCGAGACTCGTCAGCCGTGGCCAGAGCAGTTGGCAGTTGTCAGTGATCAGTTGCCAGTGGCCACTGGTCAGTTGCCAGTTGAAGACCAGTCCGCAACCGCGGTAACTGACAACTATCAACTGACAACTGACAACTCCTCTTCGCTGACAACTGACAACTACCAACTGACAACTACTTTCATCCCCTTGCTCATCGGCGGCGGGGCCATTGGCGTGCTGGGGCTGGGCCTGGGCCCGCCGCGTCGGCTGAACGAGGACGAGTTGCGCTTCGCCCGCCTGCTGGCCAACCAGGCCGCGCTGAGCGTCGAGCAGGCGCGACTGCACCGCGTGGAAAGCCAGGGGCAGCGCATGGAGCGTGAACTCCAGCAGGCCCGCCGCATCCAGATGAGCCTGCTGCCCGGCGCTTACCCGCAACTGCCCGGCTACGACTTCGCCGCCGCTTACGAATCGGCGCGCGAGATCGGCGGCGATCTCTACGACTTCATCGACTGGCCCAACGACCCGACCCGCGTCGGCCTACTCATCGCCGACGTTAGCGGCAAGGGCACGGCGGCGGCGCTGTTCATGGCCCACAGCCGGGCGATGATCCGCGGCGCAGCCCAGACCCAGCCCGGCCCGGCGGCCACGCTGGCCACGGCCAACGTCCAGATCGCCCGCGACAACCACGCCATGCTGTTCGTCAGCGCCTTCTACGCCGTGCTCGACGCCGCCGACGGCCGCCTGACCTTCGCCAATGCCGGCCACAACGTCCCCCTTGTTCGCCGCGCCGATGGCCGGGTGGATGAGGTCATGAGCCGCGGCATGGTGTTGGGCATTATGGACGACATGACCTACGACGAGGCGGCCGATACCTTGGCCCCCGGTGACATTCTGTTACTCTATACCGACGGCATCACCGAGGCGATGGACGCCGCCGGCAACTTGTTCGGCAAGGACCGGCTGGTTGAGGCCGTCCGCCACGCCACACCGGCCACGGCCCGCCACCTCATTGACGCCATCCTCGCCGCCGTCCGCGCCTACGTCGGCGACACGCCACAGGCGGACGACCTGACCATCGTCACGGTAAAAAGAACTTAGAAACTATGTCAATTCGTATTCTCCTGGTCGATGACCACAGCGTCGTGCTCGACGGCCTGCGCATGTTCCTGGGGCTAGACCCGGAACTGGAGATCGTCGGGCAGGCGGCCGACGGGACCGAGGCCGTGCGGCTGGCCCACGCCCTGCGGCCGGACGTGGTGCTCATGGACTTGCTCATGCCGGTCATGGACGGCATCACTGCCACCGGCCTCATCCGCCGCGAACTGCCTGAAGTCGAAGTCGTGGCCCTGACCAGCGTGCTGGAAGACGAAAAGGTCATCGGGGCCATTCGCGCCGGGGCCATCGGTTATCTATTGAAGGACACCGAGGCCGACGATTTGCGCCGGGCCATCAAGGCCGCCGCCGCCGGGCAGGTGCAGTTGTCGCCGCAGGTCGTCGAACGGCTGCTACACGAAGTCAGAGAGCCGGAACCGCCGGAGCAACTGGGCGACCACGAGCAGGAAGTCCTGCGCTTGCTGGCCCGCGGCCGATCCAACGACGAGATCGCCCGCGCCCTCCACGTCCAGGAGAAGACGGTCAAGTCGCTCGTCGGCGGCATCCTGGCCAAGCTCGGCGTCCCCAGCCGCACCCAGGCCGCCCTCTACGCCGTCCGCACCGGGCTGGTGACGCTGGACGAAACGGCAGCTATGTAAACCTGGCATGCTCCTGCATACCCCCCGCCTCCTCCTGCGCGACTTCGTGCCCGGCGACTGGCCGGCCGTCTATGCCTATCAGCGCGACCCACGCTACCTGCGCCTGTACGAATGGACCGACCGCACGCCGGACGAGGTGCAGGCGTTCGTGCAGATGTTCGTCGACCAGCAAGCCGAACAGCCGCGCACCCGCTTCCAACTGGCCGTAACCCTGCCCGCATCGGGCGAAGTGATCGGCAACTGCGGCATTCGTCTGACGGCCGCCGGCAGCCACGAGGCCGAGATCGGCTATGAGTTGTCGCCCAACCAGTGGGGCCGCGGCTACGCCACCGAGGCCGTGGCGGCGATCCTCCGCTTCGGCTTCACCGAACTGGGCGTCCACCGGGTTAGCGCCTGGTTGGTGGCCGACAACGTCGCCTCGGCCCGCGTCTTGGAGAAGAATGGCTTTCAACTGGAGGGGCGGCTGCGCGACAAGGAACGCTACAAGGGGCGGTATTGGGATGTGTTGATGTATGCGCGGGTGGCGGAAGAGTAGAGGCTAAGGTATAGTCAGCATGGGAACGGATCGCTCTCACCACGCGCATTTCATCAAGGAGCCAACCCATGTCGCGCGCGTCTTACCTTCGTTTGGTTTGCCTTGTCCTGTCTCTCTTCGTTCTGCCCGCCCTCGTCAGCGCCCAGACGCCCCCGCCTCCCGGCCTGCCCGCGCCCGACGGCCTGATCGCGGCCGACGCCGACCAGCGCCGCTTTCCGCCCTTGCTTTACCCACCCTCGCCCACTACCCCGGCCGACGCGCCGGAGTTGGCCGCCCCCGCCGCCGGCCAGGCGTTCTGGCAAAGCTGGTCGCGCATCGCCTATTGGGGCTTTGACGGCGAGGATTACGAACTATACACCATCCCGCCAGGAACCGGCTGGGCCCGCCAGTTGACCGACACCCCAACAAACGAAGCCCAGCCAACCATCAGCCCCGACCTGCGTCGTCTGGCCTTCGTCGGCAACAACGATGGCGACTACGACCTCTACCTGATGGATTACACCATCGATGGCCCGGCCGGCTACGTCACCCACCTGCTCAACACGCCGGGCCACGAATACTGGCCGGTCTGGTCGCCCGACGGTACGCGACTGGCCTTCTACAGCTTCGTCGATGGCCAGGCCGAGGTCTACACAATTCGCGCCGACGGCAGCCAATTGACGCGCCTGACTAACAACCCCGGCTTCGACGGCTATCCCACCTGGTCGCCCGACGGCATGTGGCTGGCCTTCTCCTCCACACGCAGCGGCGGCTACCGCATCTACGTCATGAACGCCGATGGCAGCAACCTGCGCCGGCTTTCCAGCCAGTCGGGCAGCCTCTACCCCACCTGGTCGCCCGACGGCGCACACATCGCCTATAGCGCCGACCCCAACAACGACGGCTGGCTCGACATCATGCTGATGAAGGCCGACGGCAGCGAGCAGCAGATCTTCCTTTATTCCGAGCCTTTGCACGACCGCCAGTTACGCAGCTGGTCGCCCGACAACACCGCCATCGCCCTCACCGAGATCGAGTACATCATGTTCCAGGGGGAGTATTACATCAAGGAAGCCGTCACCGCGATCCATACCCTGGACCACTACCCGAGCGACACCATCGCCTATAGCTACAGCTTCGACCCCTCCTGGGCGAAAATCGACTTACTGGCCCCGGAGACGGCCGTCGCCCCGCTGCCGGCCGAGTCGCTGTACCTCTTCACCGTCCGCTGGAGCGGCGACGACCGCGGCCCGGCCGGCCTCGAGCAGTACGAAGTGCAGGTGCGGGCCGACAACGGAGCCTGGACCGACTGGGAGGTATTCGATTCGCTGGAATGGGAATTCGCCGGACGGGGCGGCGTCACTTACGCCTTCCGCAGCCGAGGCCGGGACTTTGCCGGCAACGTCGAACCCTGGCCGGCCACGCCCGACGCCGTCACCCGCATCGAGAGCGACCCACCGCGCACGACAATGACCCCGCTGCCCGCCTGGACGCGCGCCGGCCAGCCTGTCACCCTGACCTGGCGCGGCTACGACATCGGCGGCTCCGGCGTGTCGTCGTACCAGGCCCAGTACCGCCGCAACGACGGCGCGTGGACGAACGTGCCCTGGTCTATGGACACGCAGGCCACGCTCGATCTGCCGAGTCTGGGCTTCGTGTCCGGCGACCGGCTGGGCGTCCGCGTGCGCGGCGCCGATGAGGCGGAGAACGTGGAGCCGTGGCCGGCCGACCCCGGCGACACGACGACGATCCTCTATAACCGGTCGCTGAGTGGCCGCGTCACCGACAACACCGGCACGCCCATCAGCGGCGCGACGGCCAACCTGACACCCTCCCCCCTGGCCCCGGTCAGCAGCGGGCCGGACGGCGACTATAGCGCCTACTACACCGCCGCGGCCGCAGCCCTGACGGCCCGCTTCGCCAGGGCGGGCTACGGCGCGCTGCCGGGTGCGGCCGTGCCCCTGACCGGCGACGTTGGGCTACAGGCCGTGCTGCCTCCGGCCGACGATGTGGTGGCCAATGGCGGCTTCGAGGCCGCCGGCTGGGGCGCGTGGCAAGTGGGCGGCTCAAGCCCGCCGGCTCTGGCCGCCGGCCACACCGGCGCGGGCGCGGCCTTTGGGCAACCGGCAACGCCCTTCAGCGACCGCCACCGCCTCAGCGACACGCCTGAGTTGCCAGAGGAGTCGGCCACCCTGACGCTCGACGGCGCGGGCAACGCCTTTGTTCTGTGGCGCGTGCGGCTCGAAGATAGCAACCCGGCAGCCGTTACCTATCCACTCTATAGCGCCGTGCGCCGCGCCGACGGCCAATGGCTCCCCACTGTCAAGCTGAACGACAACGTCGCCACCTACGATATGGGCGTGGATGGAGAGGGCCGGCTGCACCTGGTTGTGGGCGTGTCCCAAGACAAGATCTACGCGCTGCACCAGTCCGGCGCCGGCTGGTCGGCAGCCGAGGCTGTGCCCCACTCCACCGGCGCGTCGTACCCGCTGCTGGTCGCCCGCGCCGACGGCCGCCTCGACGTCTTCTTCCAGACGCCGCAGCAGCACCTCTTCCACCTGCAACGCGCTGCCAACGGCGCGTGGGCCGCGCCCAACGATCTGGGACAGCTCTTCATGACCACCGGCGGCGCGACTCTGGATACGGATGGTACGCTCCACGTCCTGTCCTTTCGTAACGGTCACATCGTGCATCGCTACTTGCCGGCCAGCGGAGGGTGGTCGGCGGTGGAAGCCGTCGCCACCCTGGACGGTTACGTTGAATACCGCGTCGCCGCCGACTCGTTGGGCGGAATCCATCTAGCCTGGCTGGATGAGGCCAACAACCAGATTGACCAGCTCTACTATCGCGTCTGGCGCGACGGGCAATGGAGCGCGCGCGAAGCACCCCGGCCCGCACTTGACCAAAGTCTCGACTTTCTGGGCTGGGCGGCCGGCCCGGACGGCCAACCACAGGCGCTCGTCGGCTCCGGCCAACAGTTGATCTACCTCCGCCGCGCGGTCGCCGGCTGGAGCATGCCGGAGATTCGGACGCTGAGCGCCCACTACGCCTCGGCCTCGATGATTCTCGACGCCTCTGGCGCGGCCCACGTGGCCTATATGGACCGCGCCGAAAACGGGGTCTATAACGTCTTCCACACCATGCGCAACGCCAGCGGGCAGTGGACAACGAGCATCAATCTCTCGCAGAGCGCTCATTGGGGCCACGACGGCCTGCTGGCGACGGACACGCTGGGCAACGTCCACGCCATCTGGCAGTTCAGCACTGAGCACGGCGCCGGCTCCTCCCGGCCGGCCGACATTGGCTACGCCGGGCCGCTGCCCGGCACGGAGACCGGCGACTCACGCCTGTCACAAACCATCGCCGTCCCGGCCGACATGGCCCACCCCACACTCTCCTTCCTCTACGCCTCCGTCGGCGCGCTGAAGCTGACCGTGGGCGACGCGCCGGCCGTTACCCTGCCGCCCAGCCCGGCCGGCCTGCGCCACACCTGGCTGCCGCTGCCCGCCGCCGCCGGTCAAAACGTGACCATCACCTTTGAACTGACTCAACGGGAGGGTCTACCGCCGATGTGGGCCACGCTCGACGAGGTGACGCTGGGCGCGGCCCACCCCGACGTGTGGGTGACGGCCGAGTCGTCGCGCGGCGTGCCCGGCGGCACAGTCCACCATATACTGCGCGTCGGCAATCGCGGCGCGGTGGCCGGGGCCAACGTGGTCCTGACCTACACCCTGCCGCCCGAATTGACCTTCGTCAGCGCCAGCCGCCCACCCACGAGTGTCGCGCCGCTGCGTTGGGAGATCGGCGCGCTGCCGGCGGGAGGCGCGCCGCTGGTCATCGAAGTGACGGCCACCGCGCGTCCCGACCTTCCCGGCCGGACGGTCAGCAGCACGGCCGCCCTCGTGGCCACTGATGAACTGGAACTACTGAATAACGCGGCGACGGCCCAAACGCCACTGAGCAGCCTCATCTTCCTGCCCAGCGCAATGCGGTCGGATTAGGTTCCAGGTTCCAGGGGCCAGGGAAGAGCGCTCTTCCCTGGCCCCTGGAACCTGGAACCTCATTGGCAAGTGAATCCTCAGTGAAATCCCGGCCGTCGGCGGTGGCGCATTTCGGCGGTGACTGCTACACTGCCGGGCATCCGGCCTCTCCAGGCCACTTACGACGACCGGTAATGAATTGGCCGGTCGTTTTGTCGCCAAGGACGACACCGATGCGCGAACAACTACAAAACCTCGACGACGACGAAACCACCGTCGAATTCCGCGACTCGACCCTACCCCTCAGCGAAACGCTGCGGGCCATGGCCGACGCCATCACCGGCACCACCGTCACCGTGCGCGAACTATTGACCCTGGTGGGCGAGCAAGGGCTGCTGCTGGGCCTGATGTTCCTGACCATCCCGTTCCTCGTGCCCATCTCCATCCCCGGCGTCAGCACCGTCTTCGGCCTGGTGGCCATTCTCATCTCGCTGGGCGTGACGTTCAACCGCGTGCCCTGGCTGCCCGACCGGCTGCTCGACCGGCCCATCGACGCCGGCAAGCTGAAGCAGGCCATCGAGCGCGGCGCGAAGACGTTCAGCCGCGTCGACCGCATCAGCCACCCGCGCCTGAGCCGCCTGACGCAAACCGGAGTCATGAACCGCATGGCCGGGCTGGGGCTGCTGCTGGGCAGTGTGCTACTCATCTTCCCCCTCGGCCTCATCCCGTTCAGCAACACCCTGCCCGCCTGGGGTATTCTGTTGCTGGCAGCCGGGCTGCTCCAGCGCGACGGCCTGCTCATTCTGCTCGGCTACCTCTTCCTGCTGGGGACGATCATCTACTTTGGCGCTCTGGCCTGGGCCGCGCTGGCCACGGGGCAGGGCATTATGAGCCTATTCCAATAACCGCCGGCAACACCTGACAGGTGTTGCAACACTTGTCAGGTGTTGCACCTATGAGCAACCTGATCGACATCCCCCACTCCCCGGCCCTGCCCGGCCTCGTCTTTCGCCACTTCCGTGGCCCGGGCGACTACCCGGCGATGGTGCGCGTCGCCAACGAGCGGGCCGCGGCCGATGGGGACGAGTGGAACCTGACTGTCGAAGAGCTGGCCATTGACTACGCTCCCGACGAGCATTTCGACCCGGCCCACGACCTGCTGCTGGCAGAGGTCGATGGCGCGCTCGTCGGCTACTGGCGCATCTTCTGGTGGGTCGAAGAGAACGGCCCGCGGGTTTACAGCCTCACCCACAATCTGCACCCCGCCTGGCGACAACGGGGCATCGGCCGCGCCGCGCTGCACTGGCTGGAAAGCCGGGCGCAAACGATTGCCGCCGGCCATGACACGAGTCGCCCGCGGGTCTTGCAGGGCTACGCCACCCAGGGCAACCGCTATCAGGCGGAACTACTGGAGGCCCACGGCTACCAGCCGGCCCGCTTCTTTCAAGTGCGGGTCAGGCCGACCCTCGACGACCTACCCGACTTCCCCCTGCCCGATGGGCTGGAAGTGCGGCCCGTCCGGCCGGAACAGTACCGCGCCATCTGGGACGCCGACATCGATGCGTTTCACGACCACTGGGGTGTCGGCGAGCCGGACGAAGAGGATTACCGGCGGTGGCAGGAAAACGAAGTGTGGTTCCAGCCCGCGCTCTGGCAAGTGGCCTGGGACGTGGCGACGGAAGAGGTGGCCGGGCAGGTGCGCACCTTCATCGACCACGCCGAAAACGAGCGCTTCGGCCGCCGTCGCGGCTACACCGAGTTCATCAGCGTCCGCCGCCCCTACCGCCGCCGCGGGCTGGCGCGCGCCCTCATCGCCCTCAGCCTGCGCACCCAACGCGACGCGGGCATGACCTCCTCGGCCCTCAACGTCGATGCCGCCAGCCAGACCGGGGCGACGCGGGTCTATGAGGAGTGCGGCTTCCAGGTGGCACAGATAAATACGCTTTACCGCAAGCCGCTATGAGTTCACACCCGCGGCGATTTGGGGCATACTACGGTGCATGGACACTCTGGCCTGCATCCACCATCACCGCTCCATCCGCCGCTACTGCCCCGACCCCGTACCCGACGCCCTGCTGACCGAACTGCTCGACGCCGGCGTGCGCGCCTCGTCGTCGGGCAACATGCAATCCTACTCCATCATCGTCACCCGCGACCGGGCGTTGCGCGAACAGCTCTACGAACCGCACATGGAACAGAGCATGGTGCTCGACGCGCCGGTGCTGCTGACCTTCTGCGCCGACTTCCGCCGCATGCGCCACTGGCTGCGGCTATCCGACGCGCCCGACAACTTCGACAACTTCATGAGCTTCATGATCGCCGCCATCGACGCCACGCTCGTCTCGCAGAACGTGGCCCTGGCGGCCGAGGCGCGCGGCCTGGGCATCTGCTACATGGGCAGCACGCTGGCCAATTGCGACCAGATCGGCCGCATCCTGGCCCTGCCGCCGGGCGTCTTCCCCGTCGTCGGCTTCTCGCTCGGCTGGCCCGACGAAGACCCCGCCCCGCGCGACCGCCTGCCCCTCGACGGCCTCGTCCACTACGAAACGTACCACGACTACAGCGACGAACGCATCGGCGAAATCTACGCCGAGCGCGAGCTACGCGGCTGGGAGCGTTACATGAGCTTCCCCCGGCTGCGGGCGATGATCGCCGACTCCGGCGTGACCAACCTGGCCCAGGTCTACACCGTCGTCAAGTACACCCGCGAATCGCACCAGGAGTTTTCGGAGACGGTGTTCGGGTATTTGCGGGAGCAGGGATTTCTGAACTGATCCATCTGTCCGTTATAGGCTAAAATAGAGGCTGGATGGACACCGAACCAATACCTTACCGTGTCGAGCTATCAGAAACGGCCGTGAAAAACTTGCGCCGGTTCCCGCACAACGACCAACGACGCATTCTGGCTCAGATTGAGCAGCTGGCAGCTAATCCACAGGAAATGCAAGGTGTCAAGCGTCTGGTCGGTTACGATGTTACCTATCGCTTGCGCGTTGGCGACTATCGGGTTCTATTCGACAGAGACGACGTGATTCGGATCATAGACGTAGTCAACGTATTGCCGCGCGGCCGAGCTTACCGGAGAAAGTGACATGCTTGATCAAGTTCAGATCATTAAAGACCAAGATGAAGCCCGTTTTGCCGTCATTCCTTATGAGGATTACCTCTTTCTGCGCGATCTCTTGAACGATCAGGAAAAACTCGAAGACTATCTCGACTATTTGCATGTGCAGCAGGTCAAGGCTGAGTCTTCTGTGCGCTATTCGCTGGAAGAAGTAAAACGAATGCTGGGCTTGATCGGGAACCCTTTTGCGCCGGACGACATCAATGCCGACGAGAACTCAGCATGATTCACTATTCGACTGACATACCAATCAATCCCACCACCTTCATCGACCTCCTCCACCGCTCGACCCTGGCCGAGCGCCGGCCGGTTGACGATGCCGAGACCATCGCCGGCATGTTGGCCAACGCCGACCTGACCGTGACCGCCTGGGATGGCGACCTGCTTGTCGGCGTGGCCCGCTCCGTCACCGATTTCAACTACTGCTGCTACCTGTCCGACCTGGCCGTGGACGTAGCCTATCAGCGGCAGGGCATCGGCGTCGAACTCATCGCCCACACCCAGGCGCAACTCGGCCCGCGCTGCAACCTCATCCTGCTGGCCGCCCCGGCCGCGGCCGACTACTACGGCCACATCGGCTTCAAGCCCCACCCACGCTGCTGGATACTGCCGAGGGACAAACGTCCAGGCAGATAAGATAAGAACGCTCACGCAAAGACGCAAAGAACGCCAAGCTCAGAAAGCTTGGCGTTCTTTGCGTCTTTGCGTGAGCGTTCTTCCCCCAGACGCCGAAACGCCGCGATAGGGGGAATCGCGGCGTCTCGCAAAAGGAGGAAAACTGTACTGCTGCCCACTTACAGAGTACAACAAAGGCCCTTTGCCCGGCGTTAACGGCCGGTGCAAAGGGCGTGGAAAACACGTGAAGAGAGGTTCCAGGGGCCAGCGGTGAACTACGCTCTTCCCTGGAACCTGGAACCTGGCCCCTATCTGATTGGGTCAATAAAGCGCGGCACCGTCCCGTTGATGGGGGCCAGCGTCTCGGTGGCGAAGGCCGGGGTGGCGATGCCCAGCGTTTGGGCCGCCGTGGCGATGGCCTCGTAGGCCAGGCGGGCGTGGGTCGCCGCCGTCAGGTAGTCCCACTGGCGGAAGGCGCGCTCGGCCGTGCGGGCGTGCTCGCGCCCCGCGGCCACCAGGTCGCGCACCGCAGCGCGGTCGGGGTGGGCCAGCACGTCGTCGAGCATCTCGTTCGACCAGTTGAGGTAGCCGGCGAACTCATAGCGGTACATGTTGTCCCGGTCGAACGGGCCGAACTCCCAGGCCACGTCGATGTAGGACATCATGCTGTGCGCCTCGTCGCCCAGCCAGGCGAAGTAGAAGTCGCCGCTTGGGTCATAGTCCACGCCGCTGGTCGAATCGTAGCCGTCGTGCGGGTGCGACAAGCCGAAGTGGTGGCCCAACTCGTGGATGGCCGTCGTCGTGAAGCCATAGCCGGACGAGCGAATCTCCGGGCCATCGAACATGAAGACGTAGCTCTGCGTGCCGTCGCGCCAGTTGTCGTCGGCGAAGCCCAGCGGCACGTTGCCCATATTCGACAGCGCGCCATTGAAGCCGAAGACGGTGGCTACGTAATCGTGCGGCCCATACTCCGGCACGAAGTCGGCGTAGTGCTCATCGAAGAAGCAGTAGTACTCGGCGTCGGTCGTGCCGTAGTCAACCCAGCAATCCTCGCGCTCGCTCAGCCCGCCGCCGATGCGCACCGCCTGGCGCACACCGACCGGCGCGGGCCGACGGTTGTTGTCCAGCACGAACTGCCAATCGTAGTAGGGCTGGAAGCTCTCGTACTCGGCCTGGATCATGTCCATGTCGATCCAGTCGGCGGCGTTGCTCAGCCGGTGGAGGTTGAACAACTCGATGTGGGCCACGCGCTGCCCGTCCGGCCCCGGCGCGGCCACCAATGGGTCATAGAGGGGCGAGGTCGTGAACAGCAGGTTGACGCCCACGTAGCGCGTCACCAGCCCCAGGTCGGACGACAGCGCCGCCGGGTCGCGGTAGCCGCCGGCAGCATACTCCCAGATGACCGGGATGCGATAGTCGGCCTCGCCGTCGCCATCGACGTCGGCGTTGTCCACGTCATAGTTGCCCGTCCACGAATCCGGCCCGGCCGAGAGGTCATAGAACCAGGTGCGGCCGTGGCTGCCGCCCCAGGCGACCATCTTGCGCGAAGGGCGCAGCAGGCCGAAGTTGTAGCCGGTGTCAGGGTCGGGGCTGTCGGTCTTGGTGTAGACGTGGAACTGGAAGTCCGGCCGGTCGTACCAGTTAATATAGTAGATGGTGTAGCTGCGGTCGGGGTTGATGCCCAACCGCTGCCGGCCGGCGGTCATGAGCCACTGTTCGGCCGATGGCCCATCGATGTAGCCCACCGGCCCGGTCACGTCGCGCACGTTGCTGGCCATGCCGTTGTAGAGCTGCTGGAACAGTGTCGGGTCGCCCGGCGTGGCGATGGAGGCCAGGTAGCCGAAGAAGTCATCCTCGAAGGCCGCGTCGGTGAACACCGTGCGGTAGTCGAAGTTAAAGCGCAAGCCCATGTCGCGCCCTTCCAGGCCATAAAAGGCCGGATAGCGTACGATCGGCTCGTAGGTCGCCGGCAGCCCGGCGCGGAAGGTCGCCACGTCTACGTCGGCGCGGTCGAAGCCGACGAAGACAACGTTGACCGGGATCGTCTGCTGATAGGTCACAGTCTTGCCCGGCACGAGGCCTTCCGGCTCCACGTCCTGGGCGTAACCGGTCGGCGCGACCAGCAGACAGGCGACAACTATCAGCAGCGTAAACGCGGCCAGCCGCGCCCAGCGCGGCAACGGGAGCAAACGGTTCATCTCATTACCTCCTCAAACGACTTTAGTTTGCCCTACTCGAACTCCACAAACCCGATAGGGGAAGGCGATGATGTCAGACGCGGGGATAGTCACCAGCAAGGGCGTACATTCTGCTAATCCAGAGAGTACTCCCGTGCTCATTGGCTGTCAATAGCCGACAACGCTGCGACAATGGTATACTGATCGGGGACGCGCCGCCGTGACAAATCAACCGGGATAGCTTATGACCAGCAGCGACACCAACCACCTCGTTCTGATCGTTGACGACAACGACTTCAACCGCGACGGCCTGGCCCTCTATTTGCGCGGCTATGGCTACCAAACCCTGGAAGCGGGTGACGCGGCGACGGCCTACGATCTGGCTGCGGCCCACCGCCCCGACTCGGCCGTCGTCGACATCGTTATGCCTGAGTTGCCCGGCGGCCCGGCCCAGGTCGGCCGCAGCGTGGGCGTGGGCCTGGCCCGCCGCCTGAAGGCGCTCGATCCGGCGTTGGGCGTGGTCATCTTCTCGGCCTACGAAGACCGCGGCGGCGAGATTGGGGCGCTGATTCGCGAGGGCGTGCGCGGCATCGCCTACGTGCTGAAAGGCTCGCGGCCGGAGCGGCTGCGGCAGGCGCTCGACGACACCCGCGCCGGCCACGTGATCCTCGACGGCGACGCCGCCGCCGGCAAGCCCCAACTGGTGCAGGAGTTGCGCGACCACCTGTCGCCGCTGGAGCGGCCGTGGGTGGAGCGGGCGGTGCGCCTGATGCCGACGCTGTCGCCGCGCGAGCAGGACGTGGCCCGCCGGCTGGCGGCATCACACAACATTCAGGGCCTCGTCGCCCTGCTGGGCATCAGCCAGAAGACGGTCGAGCACCACGTCGCCAGCCTCTACGACAAGCTGGGCCTCAGCGACGTGGACACCGCCGCGCCGACGCTGCGCAAGGCGACGCTGCTGGCCAAGGCGTGTATGCTCTACGACCTGACGCGGTAAGAAACCTCACGCAAAGACGCCAAGCGCGCCAAGCTCAAGAACTTTTCTTGGGCTTGGCGCGCTTGGCGTCTTTGCGTGAGGCTATCTTATCGTACTACCGGCGCGGGCCGAGCAGGCGGACGGCTTCAACCTCGGTCGCGGCGCGGGCAGCGGGGCGGGCCGGGGGGTTGTCGGTCGACCAGCGGAAGGGCACGGGCGCGCCGCCGGCGACGGCCGCGGCCGAACTGCTAAAGGCCACGTCATCGACGAACAGATTGCTATTCAGGCTGCCGTCCGTCTCAACGCGAATCTGGAGGGCCACCGTCTGCCCGGCGTAGTCGCTCAGATTGACCACGTGGCGCACCCAGCCGGACGTGCTGCTGTCCGCGCACAGGTCATAGACATCGACCACCGCGCCGTCGATCAGCACGCCGCCGAAGTCGTAGCCACAGCCATCTTCCGAACCAATGCCGTGGTAGTAGGTCAGGTAGGGCCGGTCAGGCGGCACAGTAACGGCCTGCTCGATGAGGCTGATCTCGTTGTCGTCGCCGCCCAGCCAGGCGCTCCAGACGCCGCTGTGGGTGGGCAAGCCCTCGACCTCGTTGCTGTTGACGATCACCCGCCAGCCCAGCAGCGACGCCTCTGTCCAGCCCGTCGCGCCCTGCTCGAAGTCGCCGTTGAGAAGGGGGATGGCGGGGGGGACGTAGGGGATTTGGATGGCGATGGGGAGGAAGAGCGACCGGACAACGGGGGCGCTAGTCTCAAACTGCTGATAGCTGTAAGCCGCGGTCTGGGCGACCTCGATAGCGTTCAGGAAACCGCCAGCCCCCCAAAACGAAAGGTCAACCAGGTAATAGGGGCCATTGCGGCCATTATCCCCTATAAGCAGCCCATCAAAACGAAACACGATCTGTTGCGAGCCAGATCCCAGGGTCGCACTGCCATTATACCAGCCGAACTCATGCCCCTGGTCGTCAATCAGGCGAGCATTCCATTCGTAGGCCCCACCTGTTTGAAGATTGACGCCTACATTGATGATTAGTTCGTCGAAGCGACCGTTGTTGTTATGGTCCTCACCATGATCCGACGAAGTCCCAGTCAGGGCGACGGCCGCGTGCTGGAACTGATTGCGACTGTAGGCCTTGGTTGTATAGGGAGCGGCCTCGAATTCAACCTTCACTGGTAACTGCGCTGAACTTTTGTCCAGAATCGTGACGTTCGCTAGCTTGAACTGGCCGTTACCGCCATTGGCCCAGATCTCACGACCATCGAAGTCAAGAGTAACCATTCTCCCACCGACAGCGAGATCAGCGGAGGCGGACGACCTGGCCAGCGTTGTACGCTGCTAGTCTGAAGTTCCCAAACAACAGGTACTGCCCAGCGACTGCTACCTGCACCGGCACGTTGATCCGTAATAGATCAAAGAGGGCGTCCACCGGAGTCAACGCCCTGATCGCAGAAGCTCCCCGCAATCTCTGCTGTCCCAGAGGCAAACTGGACTTCACTGACGGCTGTTCGTGTGAAAGCACCAAAGCTCGTCGTTCCTATCGCTTCCGTGCTCAAGCCGTAGATACCAAACTGGTCACCGGTGAAGTAGTTGGCATAGATGCCGTTGTCTGCCGCGCCATCGCCATGCGCTCCGTCATCATAAAGGGAAATGGACTGCACGGTCCCATCTGGCTTAATCACTTGGCCCACCACATTCACACCACTCATAGGCACGCCATTGTTCTTCACCACAGAGCTAATCACAATTTGACCGTTTAGCTGCTGCCAGGGCGTGTTAGCGCTAATGGATGCCGTTACAGCGCTATCCTGAGCCGTCACGAGTACCTCGGCCTGGGTTACGCCCATGTTCGACGCGCCCGTGATCTTGGCTTGCCACTGACCCTTGGCTGGCGATTCGATGGTGTACATCGGTGACTTGGCCGAAACAAAGTATTCGCCCAGGTTGCCGCCAGTGCGGTCCTCAGCATATTGAATGCTGGCGTTGACCGAGGCCGGGGTAATGACTACGCCATTGGCATCAACAAGAGTTAAGGAGAGATCTCCTGTCTCCCACAATAGCAAGATGTTCACCTGGTCGGGCGCGTCAATTGCCAAAGCTGCGGTGACAGTTTGGCCAGCTGTGATGGAACCACCCTGAATATCCAGACCACTATCATCCACCGCCGCAACAGTCTCCGGCTGGCTCTGAGCGCTGTTTTGGGCTGTCCGTGCCACTGTATTGGCATTAACGTCCAGCAGATCACCCACTAAGTCAACGATCGTCGTGTCTACTTCATCCCGCTTTTTGATGGCCGCGCGAATAGAGTGGTGATTTAGAGGAAAGGGACCGAACTCGGTCGAGTTGCTCGCCGTATGGCCGTCGATGCCGCTCCATTGGGTGCTTCGCACGGTTACCAACAAATCATTGGTGCCGTTATAGGTTCCCTCATCAAGAAGCAGTTTATAGACCAGGGGGGCGGCCAACGTCTGCGACCAGTCTGGCACAGCCCGGGTCTGCCAGTAAACGACGCACTGACCAGAGCCGCTTAAACAGGCACCCCCTGAGTCCGCGGCGACCGAATAATAGCGCACGCCGGTCGCGCCGGGTGGGCTGGGTTAAACGTCTCATTCATATCTTTTTCAGAGACATTCTTCAACGCCGGCGTCTGCTTGTAGCCAATTAAACTAGCTAGTTTCGGATGGTCAGCGGCGTAATCGGCCAAAGCCGAACCGTGGTGCGGCGATGCCAGTGTGATGAGCGCAGCGACATCATTGTCATCGTTCAGCTTGTTGTCGGAGATGTAGCCGCGGGAGTCCAGCCCCCCTTTGCTGTGGCCCAACAGGTTAATCTGGTCTACTCCGTAACGCTGCGTCAGGCGGTCGATGATTCGCGCCAGCCGCGTGGCGTTATCGGCGATTGACACCTCCCCTCCTAACCAATTTTCGACAATCGCCGTCAGGAAGCCCATCTGGTTAAGCCGTTTGCGGAAGCCCTTGTAGACGGGGTCATTGTCCTTGTCAAAGTAATCGCAGCCGAAGCCGGCGTTTTGCACGGCGCAAGAGTCTCGCTGTCGTTGCTGCCGCCCTTGCCGTGCGCAAGCAGGATTGGCGCGCCGCCTCCAAATGAGAAAGCTGCCCAGTCAACTTCGACCGCCCAGACCAGGTCGGAATTGGCTGTGTCAATATCGATGCGTATCTCGTTCTGTACCGTCGTTGGCGCTGTGTCACATTCAGACAGGTAATCACCGCGATTGGAGCCATTAAACTCGTCACAGGTTGGAATGGCGAACCTAAAATGACGCACATCCACTTCCAACCGAGTAATGCTCCACGATTCGTTGGCCCCTGTCAGTCTGCCCACTTCATGGCCGTTGACGAAGATTCGGTCATTCTCCGGGTTGTATTCTGTGCCACTGTAATCTTCATCAACGTCGTAGACTGACAGTTGCAGTTGAACCCTGGGCGTAACAATGCCATTATCAATCAGCTTTTGCACGTCCAGCAAGTAGCCCTGACTATCCGTGCGGCCGACAACCCGATCCACGGGCACTGTGAACTGGATCGGCCCGTCATCACGGAACAGGTATTGATCCATAGTTGGGCCGGTATCACGGACGAATGTCGTATCCGTTGGGTCAGGTGGAATGGCTGTCCCGTGGCCCGAATGAAGCGGCCTCAACAACGCGCTTGGTGCTTGCGGAGGACGCTCATCTGTTTGCGAACCGGCCGAATAGGTCGATTGAGCCATGAGCAATTGGGGCACAATCAGGATGATCGCGCTGATAACAACGATCCATACTTTATTGGAAAACTTTTTGCGCTGCATCTGACTCCTCTCTGGGTGGAACTATGCCCGAGAACGGCCGCGCTTCATCGTCCGGTGATCGAATAGGGCGGTGGAGCAGGTAACCGATCACTCAGGGGATCGTGAATAAAAACGCGCGCCTCCCGGCGCGCATGATCGAACAGAAAAATTGTCTGGTTGTCCAACGCTCCATACCCCTCATTGCCGGCGTAGACCTCCAACTGATCGCGACTCAGCCGGCGTGGGCGAGCGTCACGCACACCACTACCGGGAGCAACCAACTGCGCTGCGCCACCGTCAGGCGCTACCCGCCATAGACCGGCCGGTGTCCCATTGGGTAAGCTGACACCATAGTACAACCCGTCATCTTTCCATTCCAGGCGCACAGACGCGCCGCGAGGCCCACCGGCAGGCAGTTCAATTTGCGCCAGGCAGCTCTCGGCCTGGCCACTGCGCTCATTAATGCAAACATAGAGCGTCAGACTCTGATTCTCTTCGGTGACACTGTCCTCGGAAACACGGACGGGAGGCAACCAGATAAGTTTCATTATAGTCCGGTTTCTGCAGCTGTCAATTTTGCCGGCTTCGTGTTATCTCCTCATCCACCCCTAACCCCCCCATTACACTTTTTTTACCATTCCCCATCATACTTCCCACTGTACCCGGACGACCGGGAAGAGAGTAAGGATCCGGCCGGCGCTTATTGGTATCATCGTCGCCTCGCCGGCCGGTTCCAGCCTAACTAGTAGAGTCCGACTTATTGAGTCGCTTGTTCTTTCGGAGGTTTTCATGCAACGTCGTATTTCTGTTTTGTTCCTGATGGTGGCCCTGGTGGCCATGCTGCTGACCGGTTGCAGCACCATCACCGAGTCCGTCGGCCAGGCCGTCAGCGACCAGGTCGCCGCCGTGCTGCCGACGATTGCCGCGTCGGCTGCCCTGCCCACCAGCGACGCGGTCATCCAGCCCGCGTCGCAGACCAACCCCACGGCCACGCCCGAACCGTCCTTCACCGAAGGCGATGACGCCGCCGCCGAGCCGGAGGTTGTCCAGCCCGTGCCCGTCCAGCAGACGACGCAAGAGCGGGTCTTCATCGACCTCTATAATCGCGTCAACCCGGCTGTCGTCAGCGTCAACCTGACCAGCGGCGGCGGCTCCGGCTTCGTCATCGACCCCGAGGGCTACATCGTCACCAATAACCACGTCATCGCCGAGGGCGGCCCCATCGCCGTCGGTTTCGCCGATGGCAGCACCTATGAGGCCGAAGTCGTCGGCGCCGACTCGCAGGCTGACGTGGCCCTGCTGAAGATCAACGCCACCGGCCTGCCCGCCCTGCCCCTGGGCGACTCCGAAGCGCTCGAAGTCGGCCAGCTCGTCGTGGCCATCGGCAGCCCGTTCGGCCTCGACAACACCATGACCACCGGCATCGTCTCCGCTCTCAGCCGCTCCTTGCCGGCCGACAGCACGGGCTCGTCGCTGGGCACGTTCTACACCATCCCCAGCGTCATCCAGACCGACGCGGCCATCAACCCCGGCAACTCCGGCGGCCCGCTGATCACCCTGGCCGGTGAGGTCATCGGCATCAACACGGCCATCGAGTCGAGCGTGCAGTCCAACTCCGGCGTCGGCTTTGCCGTGCCGTCGAACGTGGTCAAGTCGGTCATCACCCAACTGCGCGAATCGGGCGAAGTGAGCTACCCCTGGTTGGGTATCGCCGGCGGCACGCTGACCTCGGCGGCGGCCGAAGAGATGGGCCTGGCCGCCACCACGCGCGGCGTCCTGGTCAGCGAAGTGACCGCCGGCGGCCCCGCCGAAGCGGCCGGCCTGCAGGGCGGCGCCGCGGAGACGGGTCTGGGTGGCGACATCATCACCGCCATCGACGGCCAGACCGTCACCCTGTTCGACGACCTGCTCAGCTACATCGTCATCAACACGACCGTCGGCCAGAACGTGACCCTGAGCATCCTGCGCGACGGCCAGCCGCAGACGATCACCGTGACCCTGGGCGAGCGTCCGGCAAGCATCGAGCAACCGCAGTTGGGGCAAGAACTACCCGAAGGCCTCCCGGACGGCTTCCCCGAAGTCTTCCCGACGCCGCAGCCGTAACGGTTCATCGGAGCCTGGCCCGGTCAGGCTAGGCTCCGCATCGCTCTCCCTCCCTAGGCGAAAGCCCACCGCGCTGGAGGCGGTGGGCTTTTCGCGTTTCGACGACCCTCCCCCAATACCTGACCTTCTAACCCCCACCGGGATCAATTGCCTGAGTAGGTTGACTGTAAGCCTTTCTGTAAGGCCGGCACTTTAACATTGACTATGGACGATTCGACTCGCGCCGCGCATCGCGTTGTCCCGACGCGTACCGCAATTAACTGTACCGGAGGAGACTTATGTCAGCGCGTATCCGTGCCCTGGCTATTATTATGATCCTGACCACCACCTTGTGGTTAGGCCTTGCGCCCCTTACCGACGCCGCTCTCTCCGACGTAGTCATCAACGAAGTCCTGATCGGCAACGCTACGACAAACCTCGATCCGACTTACGCCAATTACTCCGCGTGGATCGAACTGCGTAACTCCGGCGCCGAAGCCATCAACCTGGGAGGGTTCCGCCTGGTCTCGTTGCGCGAAGGGCGGACGACGCCCGACACCTACGTTTTGCCCAGCGGCACGAGCATCCCCGCCAACGGCTACCTGCTCATCTGGGCCGACGAACTGAACACCGGCCTGCACACGCCGTTTGAGTTGGACATGGACGGCGGGTTGATCGAGTTGCGCACCGCCGGCGGCGATCTCGTCAGCGGCGTCACGCTGACCGCGCAGCGGCCCGACGTGTCCTACGGCCGCGCGCCCGGTGGCAACTGGGCCTACTTCGACCAGCCCACCCCCGGCGCGGCCAACGCCACCCCCGCCTTTGCCAACTTCGACTTTGCCGCCGCGCCGCTCTTCTCGGTGGCCGGCGGCCGTTACAACAGCGCCCGCACGGTCGCATTCACCACGACCGAACCGGGCGGCGTCGTGCGTTACACCGTTGACGGCTCACGGCCAACGGCCTCCTCCGCCCCCTACTCCTCGCCCATCAACGTCAGCGCCATTACCGTCATCCGCGCCCGCACCTTTGCCGCCGGCAAGATGACCAGCCCCACGGTCAGCAACACCTACCTCATCAACGCCCCCGCTTCGCTGACCATCATCTCGCTGGCCACCGACCCGGCTCACATGTTCAGCGACACCATCGGCATCTACGTCGAGGGCACCAATGGCGTCGTCAAGTGCAGCAAGAGGGCCAATTGGAACCGCCCCTGGGAGCGCCCGGCCAGCATTGAAATCTACGACACCAACGGCGCGCGGCTGGTCGGCCAGGATATTGGCTTCGAGATCCACGGCAACTGTACGCGCAACCTGAAGCAAAAGTCCTTCGAGCTGAAGACGCGCAAGGTCTACGGCGACAACGATTTCAGCTACGCCTTCTTCAGCGACAAGCCGCTGAACTCCTACCGGCGGCTGTTGCTGCGCGCCGGCGGCCAGGACACCAAGAGCCTGCTGCGCGACGTCATTGGGCCAGCAGTTGCTCATCGGCCGCATGGACATCGACCGCCAGGCCTATCGCCCGGCGCTGGTCTACATCAACGGCCAGTTCTGGGGCATCTACGGCCTGCGCGAGAAGATGGACGAGGACTTTGTCGAGAACACCTATGGGCTGGACGAGGAGACTGACTTCGACACCATCGACGAGAATCTGACACCGATGGCCGGCTCGATCACCCGCTGGAACGAGTTCTATACCTACGTCTCGACCCACAACCCGGCCGACCCCGCCATCTACGCCTACATTAAAACGCAGATGGACGTGGATGAGTTCATCAACTACCAGATCGCCGAAATCTACGCCGCCAACGCCGATTGGCCCCACAGCAACGTTCGTTTCTGGCGCGCCTATGCCCCCGGTAGCCGCTGGCGCTGGATGCTCTTCGACCTGGACTACGCCTTCTCGCTCAATGCCGCCCCCAGCCACAACACGCTGCGCCAGGCCTTATCAACCAAGGCGGACAACGCCTACCACAGCCTGATCCTGCGCAAACTCTGGACCAACACCGAGTTTCGCGCCCTGTTCGCCCAGCGCTTCGCCGCCCATCTGAACACCACCTACACCCCGGCCCGCGTCACCGACCACATCAACAGCCTGTCGGCGGCCATTGCCACGGAGATACCGGCCCAGAGTCAGCGCTGGGTCGCACCCAAATCGCTGAAACTGTGGCAAACCGAGTTGACCAAGCTGCGCACCTTCGCCACCAAGCGTCCCGGCTTCATGCGCACCCACTTGAAGACCCAACTTGGCGTCTCCGGCACGGCCGACCTGACGATCCACGTCACCGGTCAGGGCCAGGTCAGCGTGGCCGGCGTGCCCGTCGCTGGCGGCTACAGCGGGCCGCACTTCGTCAACCTGCCCATCACCCTCGAAGCCCTGCCCGCCGCGGGCCAGGACTTTAGCCACTGGCTGGAAACGGGCAGCACCAACCCGGTAATCACCGTCACTCTGAGCGGCGCGCAGACGCGCACAGCCGTCTTCGGCGAGGAGCCGCCGCCGCCCCCCCTGCCCGCTATCGTCATCAACGAGATTCACTATCGCCCCAACCCCGAATCCGACGAACCGAACAAGGAGTTCATCGAGCTTTACCACGCCGGCGCAACAGCCGCCAACCTGAGCGGCTACACCATCAGCGCCATCAGCTACACCTTCCCGGCCGGCGCGCTGGTCGAGCCGGGCGAATACGTCGTCGTGGCCGCCAACAGCGCCGACCCGGCCTACGCCGCCCTCGACGCCGACGACGTTTTCGACTGGGTGTGGGGCAGCCCCGACAACCAGAAGCTGAGCAACAGCAGCGAGGCGGTCACGCTGCGCCACAGCGACGGCCGCGTGGTGGACACCGTCACCTATGAGGACGACCCGCCCTGGCCCAAGCCGGCCGACGGCAGCGGCCCATCTCTGTCGCTGCTCGACGAGCACCTTGACAAGACCGACCCGACCAACTGGGCCGCCAGCCGCCAGCCGGGCGGTTCGCCCGGCGCGGAGAACTTCCCGCCCCTGCCGCCGGCGCCGCCGCTGGTCATCAACGAAATCCACTACAACCCGGCCGCCGCCCAGGGCAGCGACGCCGACTACGAGTTCATCGAAGTCGTCAACACCGGCGACGAAGCCGTCAACCTGGAAGGCTTCACGCTGGTCGGTGTGGAGTTCACCTTCCCGGCCGGCGCGAGCATCGACCCCGGCGAGTTCATCGTCATCGCCGCCAACGCCGCCAACTACAACGGCAGCTACGACGCCTACCAGTGGACGAGCGGCGACCTCGACGACGCCGGCGAGCGCGTCGCCCTGCTCGACGCCTTCGCCCAGGTGGCCGACGAAGTGACCTACGACGACGCCGCACCCTGGCCGACCACGCCCAACGGCGACGGGCCAACGCTGGCCCTCGGCCGCACGGCGCTCGACAACAGCCTGCCCGCCAACTGGGGGGCCAGCCGCGAACAGGGCGGCACGCCCGGCGCGGCCAACTTCCCGGCCCTGCCGCTGGTCATCAATGAGCTGCACCACACGCCCGCCGCGGCCGACAGCGACTACGAGTTCCTGGAGCTAGTTAACGCCGGGCCGACACCCATCGACCTGACCGGCTACACCTTCCTCGGCGTCGATGCCGTCCTGCCGGCCGCGTCTATCGCCCCCGGCGAGTACGTCGTCGTGGCCGATAACCCGGCGACCTACAGCGGCAACGGCTACCAGGTCTTTAACTTCGACGGCGGCCTCAGCGGCAGCGGCGAGCGCGTCACCGTCTCCGACCGCTTCGGCAACGTCGTCGATGACGTGACCTATGGCGTCGTTGACCCGTGGCCCAGCACGCCCAACGCCGGCGGCCCGTCGCTGTCGCTGCTGGAGCCGGCGCTCGACAACAGCGTCGCCGCCAACTGGGCCGCCAGTCGCCAAATGGGTGGTTCGCCCGGCGCGGAGAACTTCCCGCCCCTGCCGCCCACGCCGCCGCTGGTCATCAACGAGATTCACTACAACCCGGCCGACGCGCAGGGCAGTGATGGCGACTACGAGTTCATCGAGATCGTCAACACCGGCGCGGCGGCGGTCAATCTGGAAGGCTTCACCCTCGAAGGCGTCACCTTCACCTTCCCGGCCGGCGCGAGTATTGAGCCGAACGAGATCATCGTCATCGCCGCCAACGCTGCCAGCTATAACGGCAGCTACGACACTTACCAGTGGACGAGCGGCAACCTGGACGACGCCGGCGAAACGCTAACCTTGCGCGACGCCTTTGCCCAGGTGGCCGACGAAGTGACCTACGACGACGCAGCCCCCTGGCCGACCACGCCCAACGGCGACGGCCCGACCCTCTCCCTGGGCACGCCGGCGCTGGACAACAGCCTGCCCGCCAGTTGGGCGGCCAGCGACTTCGCCGGCGGCACGCCCGGCGCGGCCAACTGGCCCGCTCTACCGCTGGTCGTCACCGAGGTGCACTACAAGGTCAACGAGACGCTGCAACCCGGCGGCGACGACCTCTGGGAGTTCTTTGAACTGACCAACGCCGGCAACCGCGCCTTCGACCTGAGCGGCTACACGACGACCGGCGTCACCGCCGCCTTCGCCAACGGCACGACCATCGCCGCCGGCGAGACCATCGTCGTGGCCAACAACGCCGCCAGCTACGCCGCCGCCGGCTGCGCCGTCTACGAGTGGAGTTCCGGCGGCCTCAGCAGCAACGGCGAGACGCTGTCGTTCAAGAATCGCTTCGGCATGACGGTGTTGTCCTTCACCTACGGCACGGCCGCCCCCTGGCCGACCGCGCCCAACGGCGGCGGCCCCACACTGGCCCTGCTCGACGAGGCGTTGAACAACGGCGATCCGGCCAACTGGGACGCCAGCCGCGAGACGGGCGGCACGCCCTGCGCCGAGAACTTCCCGCCCCTGCCGCCCCCGCCGTCGCTGGTCATCAACGAGATCCACTACAACCCGGCCGACGCGCAGGGGGCCGACGCCGACTTCGAGTTCATCGAGATCGTCAACACCGGCCCGGAGGCGGTCAACCTGGAAGGTTTCACCCTCCAGGGTATCGCCTACACCTTCCCGGCCGGGGCGACCATCGCCGCCGGCGAGCACATCGTCATCGCCGCCAACGCCGCCAACTACGCCGGCTCTTACCAGACCTTCCAGTGGGCGTCGGGCGACCTCGACGACGGCGGCGAAACGCTGACCCTGCGCGACGCCTTCGGGCAACTGGTGGACGAAGTGACCTACGACGACACAGCCCCCTGGCCGGCCGACCCGGCCGGCGGCGGCCCATCCCTGACTCTGGTCAACCCGGCCACGGACAACAGCGACCCGGCCAATTGGGCCGCGTCGGCCACACCGGGCGGCACACCCGGCGCGGCCAACTAAGCACAGTCAGGAGAGGAAAGGATGAAACGACATCGCTTGCTGCTCGTGGTCGCGCTGGTGGCTCTGTTGAGCGCCGTGGTGGGGGTCAGCCGCCTGCGCGCCGACGCCCCGCCGGTGGTCATCAACGAACTGCTGGCCGGCAACGCCTCGGCGACGCTCGACCCCGACTATAAGAACTTCGTGCCCTGGGTCGAGCTGCACAACACCGGCGGTTCGGCCGTCAATCTGGGCGGCTACCGGCTGACCGACGACCTAGACACCCCGACGCGCTGGATAATTCCCAGCGGCGTCACCATCCCCGCCGGCGGCTACCTCATCCTGTGGCTCGACGGCCAGGGCAGCGGCCGCCACGCCCCCTACGTGCTGGGCATGAGCGGCGAACTGGGCCTGTTTATGCCCGACGGCACGCCGGTGGACACGCTGACCTTCGGCCCGCAACTGTCCGACGTGGCCTACGGCCGCAACGGCAGCGGCGACTGGCGCTACTATGACCCGGCCACGCCCGGCGCGGCCAACGGCAGCGGCTTCGCCACGGCCGCCCAGGCCGCGCCGCCCACCCTCAGCCCGCCCGGCGGCTTCTATGGCTCGGCCCAAGCGGTGACGCTCAGCGCCGCGCCCGGCGCGACCATCCGCTACACCATCGACGGCAGCCGCCCCACGGCCAACTCGCCCGTCTACAGCGTGCCCATCGCCGTCAACGGGCCGACGGCCGTGCGCGCCCGCGCCTTCGCCGCCGACAGTCTGCCCAGCCCGGCGGCCACCAGCACTTACCTCGTCGGCGTCAATCCCAACCTCGACGTGGTGTCGCTGGTCACCGACCCGGCCTACTTCTTCGACGACTACATCGGCATCTACGTCGACGGCAAGGCGGGCGTGGCCAACCCCAATTGCGGCAAGAAGGTCGCCAACTGGAATCAGCCCTGGGAGCGGCCGGTCAGCGTCGAACTGTTCGAGGCCGACGGCCTCGTGTTCCAGCAAGACAGCGGCGTGGCCATCGCCGGCAGTTGCACGCGCAAGGACCCGCAGAAGCAGTTGCAACTCTTTGCCCGGCCCGGCTATGGCGACGACGACTTCAGCGCGGCCCTCTTTGCCGACAAGCCGTTCGACGCCTATGAGCGCATCATCCTGCGCGCCGCCGGCCAGGATGCGGCCAACACGCTGTTGCGCGACGCGCTGGGGCAGCAGTTGGTCGTCGGTCAGATGGACATCGACCGGCAAGCCTACCGGCCGGCGGTGGTCTTCATCAACGGCGCGTTCTGGGGCGTCTATGGCATTCGCGAGCGCATGGACGAGTACTTCGTCACCAGCAACTACGGCCTGGGGCTGGACGAATTCGACCTGATCGAGAAAAAGAGTCTGGTGCTGGCCGGCTCCATCACCAACTGGAACACGCTCTACAGCTACATCTCCAATAATAGCCCGGCCACCCCGTCTGTTTACAGTTACCTCCAGACGCAGATCGACATCGACGAATTCATCAACTACCAGATCCTGGAGATCTACTCCGACAACATCGACTGGCCGCACAACAACATCCGCTGGTGGCGTGCCCACGACGACGGCCAGTGGCGCTGGATGGTCTACGACATGGACGCCGCCTTCGGCCGGGGCACGAAGGGGTATAACAACAACACCTTCAAGTTCGCCGCCGCCGCCAAGGGGGAACGCGCCCACAACGCGCTCATCCTGCGCCGGCTGATGCTCAACCCGACCTTCAAGGCCCAATTCGGCCAGCGCTTCGCCGCCCATCTGAACACTACCTACCAGTCTGAGCGCGTCATCGGCGTCATCGACGACATGGCCGACACCATCGCGCCGCAGATGCCCAACCACATCGCCCGCTGGAACAAACCCAAGTCGCTGGCCTACTGGCAGAGCGAAGTCGGCCGCCTGCGTACCTACGCCAGCCTGCGCCCCGGCCACCTGTGGGGCTACCTGAACACCTTCCTGGGCACGCCGGGCATGGTCACGCTGACCGTGAATCACAACGCCGCCCGCGGCCACGTCACCGTCGAGGGCGTGGCCGCGCCGGCCCATTACCAGGGCGCCCACTTCCGCACCCTGCCGCTCCAGTTGGCCGCCGAACCGCTGCCCGGCTACGTCTTCGTCGAGTGGGCCGAGACGGGCGACACCGATCCCACCCCGACCCTCGTGCTGTCCGGCCCACGGACGCTGACCGCCGTTTTCGAGCCGTCGCCCTAAACCGTCGCGCCTTGTGCCGCTTCTCGCATGGTATTGGAGGAACACATAGACATGAATCGTTTTCGTCTCATCGTCCTGGCCCTGGTGGCCGCCTTGCTCGGCCTGGCCCTGGTGAGCGCGCGCAGTTACGCCGTCGCGCCGCCGGTGGTCATCAATGAAGTGTTGGCCGGCAATGCCACGACCAACATGGACATGGCCTACACCAACTACTCCCCCTGGGTCGAGCTATACAACGCCGGGGGCGCGACCGTCAATCTGGGCGGCTACCGGCTGTCCGACGACGTGGCCAACCCGGCCGGCTACACCCTGCCGAACAACACGACCATCGCCGCCGGCGGCCGTCTCGTCCTGTGGTATGATGAGCTGGCCACCGGCGTCCACACGTCCTACTCGCTCGACATGCGCGGCGACACCATCGCCCTGTTCATGCCCGACGGCACGCTGGTCGATTCGCTGACCTTCGGCGCGCAACTGGTCGACGTGGCCTATGGCCGGACGAGCGACGGCGCGGGCGATTGGGCCAACTTCGACGCGCCGACGCCCGGCGCGGCCAACGCCGGCGGTCTGGCCGGCACGGCGCGGGCGGCGCGGCCGACCTTCAGCCCGCCCGGCGGTGTCTATGCCGCCGGCCAGTCGGTGACGATCAGCGCCGGCCCCGGCGCGGTCATTCGCTACACCACCGACGGCAGCAAGCCGACGGCTAACTCGCCCGTCTACAACGGGCCGATTGCCGTCAACCAGCCCAAGGCCATTCGCGCCCGCGCCTTCATCGCCGGCCAACTGAGCAGCACCGCGGCCACGGCCACCTACCTGATCGGCGTAGATACCGAACTGCCCGTCGTCGCCCTGTCCACCGACCCGGCGCACGTGTTTGACAACAACATCGGCATCTACGTCGTCGGCAAGAACGGCGCCAAGGGGCGCTGCGGCCCCAAGGCCAACTACAACCAGCCGTGGGAGCGCCCGGTCAGCATGGAACTCTATGAGACCAACGGCACACTGGCCTTCCAGCAGGACGTCGGCTTCGAGATTCAGGGCGACTGCACCCGCGCCATGCCGCAGAAGTCGCTGGAGATCAAGACCCGCCGCCGCTATGGCGACAACGACATCGACTACGCCATCTTCCCCGGCAACCCGACGGACGAGTACGAGCGGCTGGTGCTGCGCGGCGGCGGCAACCACAACGCCTACCTGAGCATGTTCCGCGAGCCGCTGGTGCACGAGTTGCATTGGGACACGATGGCCCTCGACCAGCAGCAGTACCGGCCGACGGCCGTCTTCATCAACGGCGCGTACTGGGGCATCCACAACCTGCGCGACAAAGCCGACGAAGCGCTCATCGAACAGAACTACGGCCTGGACGCCGACGACGAGTTCGACATGATGCGCGCCGAGGCCAACCAGCAGGAGATCGACGCCGGCAACACCGCCGCCTGGGACGCCTTCATGGCCGACCTGGCCAAAGACCTGACCAACCCGGCCAACTACGCCGACGTAACGGCCCAGATGGACGTGGACGAGTTCATGGACTTCTTCATCGCCCACACCTACAGCGGCAACCTGCGCGGCGGCGAGTTCCGCTACTGGCGGGCCTATGAGCCGGGCAGCGTCTGGCGCTGGGTCTTCGCCGACCTGGACAACAGCTTCCAGACGAACCAGATCAACCAGGACTCGCTGAAGGCCGCCCTGAAGCAGGACGTCTACGCCATCCAGCCGTTGAAGCGGATGCTGACCAACGTCGGCTTCCGCAACGCCTTCGCCCAACGCGCCGCCAGCCATCTGAACATCACCTACACCCCGGCGCGCGTCTCGGCCCTCATCGACACCCTGCACGACGAGATCGCCCCGGAGATGCCGGCCCACATCGCCCGTTGGAAGAAGCCCAAGAACATGGCCTTCTGGGAGACGGAGACGACGAAGATGCTCGACTTCGCCGCCCGCCGCCCGGCCAAGATGCGCGAACACCTGAACGCCTACGTTGGCGCGCCAGGGCCGGCCAACCTGACGGTGAATGTCAGCGGCAGCGGCGTGGTCGCCGTGGCCGGCGTCGAGCCGTTGGCCTACCCGTTCAGCGGGCCATACTTCCGCACCTTGCCGCTAACGTTGGCGGCCACGCCCGCCGTTGGCTTCCGCTTTGTCGAGTGGCAGGAGACGGGCGAGACCGACCCGGCCATCACCCTGAACCTGAGCGGCAACGTCACGCGCACGGCCGTCTTCGAGCCGGAGCCGCCGCCCAACATCGTCATCAACGAGATCCACTACAATCCGGCCGACACGCAGGGCAGCGACGACCTGTACGAGTTCGTCGAACTGGTCAACGCCGACAACGAGACGCTCGATCTGTCCGGCTTCTCGTTCGGCGCGGGCATCACCTACACCTTCCCCGACGGCGCGTCCATTGCCGCGGGCGAGATCATCGTCGTGGCCAAGGCCGCCGGCAGCTATAGCGCCGCCCTGCCCGGCATCCAGGTCTTCCAGTGGGCGAGCGGCAGCCTGGACAACGGCGGCGAGCAACTGGCCTTGCTGGACGCTAATGGCAACGACGTCGACCGCCTGACCTACGACGACATCGCGCCGTGGCCGACCACGCCCGATGACAACAGCGGGCCATCCCTGTCGCTGCTGGCGACGAACCTCGACAACGCCCTGGCCGCCAGTTGGGCGCCCAGCACGGCCGCCAACGGCACGCCCGGCGCGGTCAACTTCCCGTAGAACGAAGAGCAAGACCTCACGCAAAGATCGCGGAGGACGCCAAGAGCGCAAAGAAGAATTGATCTTCTTTGCGCTCTTGGCGTTCTTAACGATCTTTGCCTGAGGTTCTTTTCCAACTTTGCAATGTCCCTGGCCTCGTACTACAGGCGAGCGACTTGACGTATAATGAACAGCATGAAACGTCGCTCCCTCGGTTTAGCCATTCTGTTACTTCTCCTGTTGGCCGCGGCTTGCTCGCGTGAGACGCGCTCTTCCATCGCCACCCGCGTCCTGCCCGCGATGGGCACGGCGGCGGCCGAAAGCGGCATCGCCCTGCAAACGGCGGCGGTCGAGGCCGCCCAGACCAATGCTCCCATCGCCAGAACGGCCGCCGCCCAGGCTGTACGCACCGGCGGCCCCATCGCCGGCACGCTGGCCGCCGACTCCGTCGACCTGGCCGGCACGCTAGGCGCGGAGATCATGACCACCGGCCGGCCGCTGGCAGCCACGGTCATCCACCTGGGGGGGCGCGCGGTAGAAACGCGCCAGGCAGCCGAGCCGTTCTACCAGTGCCCCCAAGTGACCTACACCCCGGACACCGACCTGAACGGCACAGCCGACATCAGCGGCGAACAGATGGCCGCGGCCCTGGCCGCCAGCGCGCCGGGCACGCCCCTGACCGCCTATGGCGACGCCTTCGTGAGTGCCGCGCGGGCGCGGGGCATCAACGCCTACTACGTCGCCGCCCACGCCGCCTATGACTCTGCCTGGGGCTTCAACGACGTGGCCACGCGCAAGAACAACCTCTTCGGCTATGGCGTCACGCCCACCTGTGGCTATGACTGCGCCGTGCCCTTCGCCTCGCAGGCCGACTCGATTGAGTTCGTGACCCAACTGGTCAAGGCCGACTACCTGACGCCGGGCGGTCGCTTCTACACCACCGGCACGCTGGCCGGCATGGAGACGATCTACAACGGCAATCCCAACTGGGCCGAGGGCGTGGCAGACGTGGCGCTACCGGCGGTGGGCCAAGGCGCTCTAACGGGCTTGTTGTAGCGCGGGTTGGCAACCCGCTTCTTGCTGGCGAAATAGGCGGGTTGCCAACCCGCGCTACAAAAAGAGGCCCCCGGCAAGCCGGGGGCCTCACTATTTAGAACGGGGCCACGGGCGGGCGGCTACTTCGTCGGCCGCACGTCAACCACCATCACGCCGCTGTTGTTGTTCTCACTGCGAACGATGATGCGCGTGTTGGTGTCCGGGTTCATCACGCCGGCAGTCGGCGTCTCCGGGTTCCAATACTGGTTGTTGTCGTTAAAGATGGGCACGCCCCGCAGGCTGGGGTGGTGCGACGCCTGACTGTTGCGGTGGAGCGTGATAGCGTCGGTGCGCTGCCGGCCAAAGGGCGAGTCGTAGCCCTGGACGCGCGGCCGCCACGGCACGCCATCGGCGCGGTACATCGTCTGCGGATGGGCGTCAATGGGCAGAATCAGCCCTTCGCCGGGATGCTCGCTGGTGTTGTTGTCGCCCTGCGAGCCGTCCCAGTAGCTGATGAGCAAGCCGTCCTGGTAGGGGAAGCGCTCGACCCAGTCCTGCAATAGCGGGTTATCCAGGAAGCCGAAGTTGTAGGAACCATCGCGCAGGCTGGCATCATAGCCCCAGTACGTGCGCCACTCGCCGACGTAGGCATTGAAGTAGGAAGAGCTTTCCGTGCCGGTGGTCACGATGAAGCCGCCTTCGGGGTCATACGTCCAGCCGGCATCGCTCTCCGCGCCATCGACGGGCGAGCCGGTGACGGCGATTTCGTCCACCTGGAAGCCCGGTTCGACCACGGCCCCGTCGGTCCAATAGCGGAAGCCCAGTAGCGTCGAGCCGGTGTGGCCGGACAGGTCGGCCGTCAGCGTCACCCAGTTGCCGCCGGAGGAGCCGGTGATGCCGTTGCCGAAGTTCTGGGCGTTGGGGTCGGCGTCGGTGCTGAGGTTGGTTTCCAGGTTCGTCCAGGTCGCGCCGCCGTCGTCGGAGGCGATGACGTAGGCGTAGTCCCAGTCGACTTCGATCTCATAGCGCACCTGGGCCGTCAGCATGGCCCCGGCCGGCAGGTCGAACGCGCGGTACATGGCGTGGTCGAGGTCGTTGCCGTTGCCACTGTAGTAGAAGTGCTCGCCGGCGTAGGGATCGCCCAACTCGACAACCACTTCCTTATCCGGCAGGAGGACGAAGAGGCCCTGGGCGTGGTTGCCGACGTACTCAGCCGGGTTGAGGCGGTGGGTGCTGCGCTCGCCGGCGAAGGCAACGTCGTAGTCCAGCCAGCCAAGCTGGAACTTCTCCCAGTTGCCCATGTGGGTCGGCTTGCTGCCGAGGTCTTCGGTGCCGTCGTTGCCGTAGGAGCCTTGCGACATCAGCGTCCAGAAGCCGGTGGAGTTCTCGCCGCCGGCGGTGTCATAGAGGTCAGGTAGGTTCAGATCGTGGGCGAACTCGTGGGCGAAGACGCCAACGCCGCCGTTCTCCGGCTCGATGGTGTAGTCGCCGATCCAGTAGTCGGAGTTGCCGATTTGAACGCCACCCGACGGGTTAAAGTCGGGGCCGTCGCTGCCGATGTTGTTGAAGTAGGCGTACCAGCGGTGGCTCCAGATGGCGTTTCCGCCCTGCGCGCCGCCGCCCGTCTCTTCGCCCGCGCCGGCGTGAACCGCCTGGAAGTGGTCGATGTAGCCGTCCGGCTCGTCGAAGTTGCCGTCGCCATCGTAGTCGTAGCGGTCCCACACGTCATACTGGCTCAGGTAGGCGTTGATCTGGGCCGTGGTCATGCCGGCCGTGCGCTGGCCGCCGAACCAGGCGTTGGCCGAATGGCGCAGGAAGAGCCAGACGTCCGCGCCACATTCGCCGCCGCCGCAGCGGTTGCTGCCATAGCGGGCGGCGTTATAGCGCACCTTGCCCCAATTGGTCACGTCGCCGTCGACGGCATAGACACCGGACGACTGCTCCAAATAGTAGTTGCGCATGGAGTTCGCCCCCGGCGCATCGTTGAAGAGCAACTCCTCATAGTAGGCCTGGCTGAAGTCCGGGACCCAGATGGTGGTGTTGTCTACGCTGCGGTCGGGCTGGGGGATGCGGTTGTGCCGCGGGCCGGGCGCGCCGCCAGTGGCGGGGTGGGCCTCATTGCCAAATTCGCCCAGAATGGTGAAAATGAGGTCTTCGGTCTCCAGTTCCAGTTGAACGTACTCGCCAGGGCCAAGCTGCTGAACAGCGCCGGCGCCGATGCCGCGCAGCCGTTGCTGCAAAGCCACCTGGCGGTTGGCCCGCAACTCCTTGCCCAATGGGTGCGTCACGTCATCCTGTCTGCCCACCGAGTAAGGCAGGTTCTCAACAGGTTCGAAATCGCCCTGCAACGCCGGCGCGCCTAGGGCCACGGCCGACACGCTCAGCAACAACACAAACGTCAGCAGAAACACGACTAGCAATTTGCGGTGCATGGATTCTGATCCTTTTCTCGCGTTAGTGCACATACAGGCCAATGGGTACGGAGAGCACTCCCCGGACAGCTTCCCTCAATCCGGCGTCATGCAAATTGTCTTAATCCCAACTTTGGGGGTGTCAGGCAATCACCTCCTTGTAGCCCAGGATTCTTATCCTGTGCCCTTGTCGCTCAATCCAGCCGGCAAACTGGCAAGCAACACATAAGAACCGGTGCAATTGATAGTCCGGGCAGTGCCGGCCACAGGTCAACCGGCCGGGCGAGACAGAGCCAACAACAGAGCAGTCGGCCATTAGCAGCACAGCGCTGGAAGCAGTATTGACGAGAAGCGCTACCTGGCCCAACCGCAGTCAGAGGTTTACAGTATAAGCAACTGATGAGAGCCTGACTACAGGCCATTTTACCTATTCAACCTGAAAGGAGGTAAACACACCTGTCAGAAAAGTGGCAAATGAGTGACAAGCGCCCTGGCCGAGCGCCTGTCACCCCGTAATGGATTAACCGTTGACTACTTCGCCGCCGTTGACGTGGATGATCTGACCGTTGACGTAGGAAGAGTCGGCCTCGGAGGCCAGGTAGACGTAGGCCGGGGCGACCTCTTCCGGCTGGCCGGGGCGGCCGAGCGGCACGTCGGCCCCGAACTCATCGACCTTGTCCTCCTCAAAGGTACTGGGGATGAGCGGCGTCCAGATGGGGCCGGGGGCCACGCCGTTGACGCGGATGCCCGTCTTGCGCTTGGCCAGTTGGGTGGCCAGCGAGCGGGTGAAGACGGTGTTGGCCCCCTTGGTGGCGCTGTAATCGACCAGATGGGGGCTGCCGCGATAGGCGGTGACCGAGGTGGTGTTGATGATGGCGTCGCCCTTCTTCAGGTGGGGCAGCGCCGCCTGGGCCATGTAGAAGTAGCCGAAGATGTTGGTGCGGAAGGTGCGCTCCAATTGCAGTGGGGTGATGTCCTCCAGCTTCTTCTGCGGGTGCTGTTCGGCAGCGTTGTTGACCAGAATGTTGAGGCCGCCCAACTCCTGCACCGTCTTCCTGACCGCCTCCTGGCAGAAGGCCGCGTCGCCCACGTCGCCGCTGATGAGCAGGCAGCGCCCGCCCTCGGCCTTGATTAGCTCTTCCGTCTTCTGGGCGTCGCCATGTTCATTCAGGTAGACGATAGCCACGTCAGCCCCTTCGCGGGCGAAGAGGACGGCCACGGCGCGGCCGATGCCGCTATCGCCGCCGGTGATGAGGGCGACCTTGTCCTTTAACTTGTCGCTGCCGCGATACTCAGGGGCTTGATATTCGGGCCGCGGCGTCATCTGCGACTCGCGACCGGGCTGGACTTCCTGGGTTTGCGGGGGAATATCCTGGGGGGTGGGCTGTTTGTCACTCATGGCCCGGAAGATTAAGAGAGTCGCGGGCAATGGGGGAGAAAAACACCCGGATCGTTAGGGAGTTCTAATAGAAGAGGTTAGGAAGAGGAACACGGAGTTGCCCGGAGGAGCACGGACTTACACAGAGAAAGAGGCGGCTCTTCTCTGTGTAACTCCGTGTTCCTCTTTCGGAAGGGAGAGGAACGCGGAGAGACGCAGAGGAAGCCAGGTCAGGTGGACACGGCTACGGCCAGGATTAGGGCCAGGGCAATGATCAACAGGATGGGATAGACCGGGTTAGACAATCCGGCCTTCAACGTGGCCCCCGCGCCCGGCGTGTCGCCCAACTGCGCCTCACCCAGCGCCCGCCGCAGCGCCGTCACCCCCGGCTCCACCAGCACCCGCCCACCGGGCAGCACCACCGTCGGCACACTCTCATAGCCACCGGTCAGCTTGCGCAACTCGACAGCCGCCTCAACGTTCTGGCGGATGTCAAGATAAGTGTAAACCACGCCCGCCTCGTCGAGCAGGGCGCGGACAGGCGGGACCATCGGGCAGCCGGGGCGGCCGTAGAGGAGAAGTTGATTAGGCAGTGTCTCGGTCATATCCGTTTGGAGCTACCGTCGTGCAAAACGCACGCGGCGTTCGCTGACTACTACGAATTGATCTGACAACCGGTCGGCATAACCAACGAGGAGCCGCTCCAGCGTCGCTCGCTTCACGACCAGTCGCTCGTCACGCAATCGAAGCAGCACTACGCCGTGATGCGGGCGCCGTTCTCGGAAGACCCTGTCGCCGAAGTCCTTGTCACTGGTGATGAGTATACGATTGTCCTCAAAGGCCATTCGCATAACTTCACTATCGGCTAAGCCGCGTGCCGAATCATAGACCGAGAATACGTCATGACCCATTTCACGCAACCAGCGCGCTATGGAAGGCCCGGCGTTTTCGTCAACCAGAAACCGCATTACGCCTGTTCAGCAGTCAGTAACAGAAAATCGGTGGATTCGAGCGATCGCGAGGCAAACAGCAGGCAGGCATGGATATCCTGAACACTGAGACCCTTATATTCATCTAAAATGTCCCCGATTGTCTCGCCATGACCCAGTAGATTGAGAATGTATTCAACGGTCAGACGAGTGCCGCGAATTACCGGTTTGCCAACCATAATCTCAGGGTCGAGAGCGATGCGATCAAGAAGCTGTTGATCTGTCATGCGTGCTCACCTAAAGTTCAGGCTACTATGCTGACCATGATAACACATTGTCCAGGCCTTGGCAGAAAGGCGAGTGTCATTTAATCACCCTCCTCCACCTCCCACACCTCCACATGCTCCACCATCTCCCCCACCTCCAGCCGCACCAGCGGCCCCAGCGTCTCCAGTTCGATGTGCTTATCGTTGGTGTAGGCTTCGGCGTTGCAGCCCAAATCGGCGTGCGGTCGCTCCGGCTGCGGCGTCCAGCGCTTGCGGAAGACGACGCCTTCGTAGTGGTACTCCATCCACCCATCGTGGCTCATGATGCCAATTTTGAACGCCTGGGCCAGCGGCCGGGCATCGACCTCGATGGCGTTGTCCGTCAACCGCAGCCGCGGGTCGTTCCAACGGCTGTAGGGCCACATGGCCACCAGGCGATTGGGCAGCAGCCCTTCGGCGTCGGCCCGTGTCGCGGTGGGCAGGACGGCCGTGCCGCCGATCTTCAACTGCGTGATAGCCCACGGGGCGAGTTCAATCGGCCACAGGCCGACGTTGGTCAGCCGGTGAACCAGTTCGACGCGCGCCGCGTCGGGGGCCAGCCGCAGCCGCAGTTCCTTGTGGATACCGGAGTGCGCCTCCTGATAGCGCAGGACAACGCCCAGGCTCGACGGCACACCGGGCAGCGGCGCGACCGTCAGCCCGCCGTCGTCGGGGATGTAGGTGCGGGCGGCCGTCTCCGGCGCGTGCCACAGCCGGTGGCCGCCCCACAGCCGCAGCGGGCCATAGGGCGACGGCAGTTGGGCATCCGGCGTCTCGGCCAGCAGGTTCTGGCCCAGCCGTCGCGGGATGAGGCGGACGATGCGCGGGCCGCGGTCGGCCAGGTAGTCGAGGGTCAGGGTGTCGTTTTCCAGTCGGGCAGTGGGGAGGGAGTAGAAGTGGGTCATATTGGAGTTTCAGTTGACAGTTGTCAGTAGGTCAGTGGGTCAGTAGGTCAGTAGGTCAGTGGGTCAGTAGGTCAGTGGATCAAGTGCTTTCTGAACTCGTCGCTCGTCACTCGTTACTCGTCACTAAGAAAGGGGTCAATTAGCCGCAAGCCATCGACCCAGGCCAAGTCGGCCGTGTTGCGCGTGACGAGAGTGCGGTTGTGAACAAGGGCGGTGGCGGCGATCAGGGCGTCACCCAGGCCCATTTTGCAGTGGTCGGTCTAGTCGCAATTCTCGCTGCCACTCGACCGGGTTCTCGATCTCGGCAAATGTGTTTAGTTCGACTAGTTGCTCCAACGCCGCCATCATTCGGCGACCACGGGCCTCGCCTGCTGCCTCGTCCTCAGGCACAATGGTCACATAGACCCTGACCGACTGCTGATCAGGTCGTAGCGTTGGCGCTTCCTCAGTCCATTCCAGACGATTACCCTTCAATACAGCCTGATACGTCATCAACATTACGCACCTCAACCAACATGGATCGTGCGCTTAGTATACCTCAATCCAAGTGACGAATAACGACTGTCAGGGTAGTATTACAATGCAAAGTTCATTAAGAGCGCTACCTTAGCCTCTTCTCACGGAGGTTACATGACGATGAAGAAGGTGTGGTTTATTACGGGCGCGGGGCGCGGCATGGGTGTGGACATCACCAGGGCCGCTCTCGCCGCCGGGAACGCCGTTGTGGCCACGGGTCGCAATACGGACGTAGTCAGCAAAGCCGTCGGCCAGGCCGATGACCTGCTGATTGTCAAGTTGGACATCACCAGCCCGGCCGATGCCCAGGCGGCCGTACAGGCAGCGATCGAGCGGTTCGGCCGGATCGACGTGCTGATCAATAACGCCGCCAGCTTCCAGGCCGGCTTCTTTGAGGAGGTTAGCCCTGAGCAGTTCCGGGCGCAGATTGAGGTCAACTTCTTCGGTGCACTCAACGTCACGCGCGCCGTGCTCCCGGTAATGCGCCAACAGCATAGCGGCCAGGTCGTCACGATCTCCTCCACCGCGGGGGTGGTTGCCGGGGAGTTTACCTCCGCGTACGCGGCCTCGAAGTTTGCGCTCGAGGGTTGGATGGAGGCACTGTCTCCCGAAGTCGCACCGTACGGGATCACGACAACCATTGTCGAGCCTGGGTTCTTCCGCACCAAGCTGCTTGAGAAGGAGTCGACGATATTGCCGGCGCTGTCGATCTCCGACTACGCGGATCGCACCAGGCAAATCCTCCCCATTTGGGAGGAGATGAACGGTAAGCAGGCCGGCGACCCGGCGAAGCTCGCCCGTGCCCTCGTCACCCTGCTCGACTTGCCTGAGCCGCCCCTCCGCTGGGTCGCCGGGGCCGACGCCGTGCGAGCGGTTAGTGAGAAGGCCGATTTGCTCCGGCAGCAGGCCGGCGCCTTCCTCGAACTCTCGACCACGCTCGACCACGAACCAGCGGCTTGAGGCAGGGCTTTTCATGAGTCGTCAGTGACTCGAAGACCTGACAGGTAGGCGGCCAGGCTCTCTCTGGTGGAAATGAGCGTTAGGGCCGCCTACCTGTCAGGTCGATGCGTTCTCGACGACAACTGAAAACCCAGCGTCTTGAGGCAAAGAAAGGTCGTTCCAATAGCACCCCCGACATCATTAACATCCCTATAACTCCTCCACCCCCACCCCAAACACCCGCATCCCCAACCGCATATCGTTCAGGTTGTGGCCGGTGGTCAGCAGGTAGTGGTGGCTGGTGGCGCGGCGGACGAGGCGGTGGCCGTCGGGCACGTGGATGACGCCGCCATTGAGGCAGTCGGAGCCGGGGTACTGCGCGTACCCCTCCAGCGTGCCCTCCACGGCCGTCAGCCGGTCCATCGCCGGGTGCAGCTTGGCCAGCGTCACCGGCCCGGTCGGGAAGCGGGCGTCGATGGCGTGGGCGTTGTCGTCCACAATGGCCAGCACTTTGCGGCGCATCGTCCACTCTGTGCCGAAGCTGGGCGGCAGCAGGCCGAAATAGCCGCAATGGGCCACCAGGACGTAGTTCTCCTGGTTCTTGTCGGCGAACTGGCTGACGTCGGGGAAGGACGGGATGCGCTCGTGCTTCAGCGCCGGCCCGGCCATCAGGAACGGGTAGAGGTTGGTCATCATGATCGGCGTCCCCAGCGCGTGGTGGAGCACGTACTTGGTGGCCATCGACAGTGTGTCGGCCTCGCAGCCCCAGATGAGCCGCCCCTCCTCATAGAGCATCATCCACGCCAGGCAGGGCGTCGTGTCGCTGAAGTGGGACTCGTTGAGGCAGTTGATGCCCGCGCTGACAATGGCCGGGTCGGCGGCCAACTCCTCGCGCAGGGCCAGATAGACTTTGACCGCGCTGAGCAACGGCTGCTCCGGCACGTCAATCGGCCACTGCCAGCGCTGCCACTCCTCGGCCGCCGCCGCGTTGGGGATGGCCCTGGCCCGCGCGCCGAACTCGCGGAAGCTCTTCTTGACGATGGTGATGCCGAAGCGCTCCAGCAGCCGTTGCGCCGCCTCGTCCTCCCACCAGTAGAAGCGCTTGAAGATGGGCGCCTGGAACCCCTCGCCGGGGTTGTCCTGGAAGACGAGGAACTTGCTGCCGCGCAGTTGCCGCCGCGCCGCCGCCGCCCGGCACAGCATCCGCGTCTGGGCCAGCGAGTAGGGGGCGATGGTCGTCACGCCTTCGCCCTCCAGGTAGGCGACGATCTCCCAGTCCCACATATTCAGCGTGCCGAACTCCGAGGTGACGACGAAGATGGGCGCGTCCAGCCGGCGGAAGTCGCCCACGCGCCGGTAGGCCTCGCCGAGCATCTGCGGGAAGACGGCCGCGTCGGCCTCGCGCGGCAGGCGATGGCCGAGGGCCACCGGCTCCAGGAACTCGGCCTCATCGGCCAGCAGTTCGCGCAGCCGGGCCAGTTGCGTATCGAAGCCTTCGTCGCGGCCGGGATCGAAGTAGATGGGGGCTAGTTTGGCTTTCATGTTGTCTCCTTGAGAGAAAGGGATTAGGGATTAGGGATTAGGGCTAGGGAAGAAGGCTCTTCCCTAGCCCTAATCCCTATTCCCTAGCCCCTAACGAACAGAAGCGGCGGCGCACTCCAGACGGCCGAACAACTCCGGCGTCAGATCGAGGTGGAGCACCTGGGCCACGACCTGCGACCAGCCGTGGACAAAGTAGATCCAACCGTCCTCGACCTTCAACTCGCGCTCGTCCACCTGCCGCAACGCCTGGTGCATGAAGTCCAACTCGCCGCGGTAGTTGAACTCCCAGGCAATGCCCCGGCGCGGGAAGATGCCGGCGTCGGTGATGGGCGAACCGGGCGAGTCCTTGCCCATGCCTGTGGCGTTGATGACGATGCTGTGGTCGGGCAGGAAGCTCATGATGGCGTCGTTGACGGACGGGTCAGCGTTACAGACGTACTCGACGCGGATGTCGCTGCCGATGCCCTCGACCATCTGCCGCATGTGGTCGAGCCGCCCCTGCGAACGGTTGACGACGACGAAGCGCCGCGGCCGGTCGGCCGGGTCGGGCTTGTTCATCAGGTAGAGCAGCGTGGCTACGGCCGACCCGCCCGCGCCCAAACACAGCACCTCGCCGCCGGTGCGGCCGAAGTAGCCCGGCCGGATGATCGCCTCCAGACTCAGCCCGGCGGTGATGGGGTCTTTGGCGTGCCCTTCCAGGCGGCCGTCCAGCTTGGAGATGGACGACAGCTCGCCGGTGATCTGGGCGTAGGGGTCGAAGTACTCGAACATATCGCGCGCGGCGTTGTAGAGGTCGATCTTGTGCGTCGTCACCAGCGCGCCGAGGCTGTTGGGGTCGTGCTTGATCTGGGCCACGCTGGCCCGGTAGCGCTCCGGGGCGTCGTGCATGGGGTGGTCGATGCCGCGCAGGACGACCTCCGGCCGGCCGAGGACCTCCATCCACAGGGGGAAGACCTTGTTGATCGATGACTTGCCCGTGGTCACGCCGATGAAGTACATCGTCGGTTGGGGCTGGGTGATGATGGGGTATTGTTCGCTCATGTATCACATCCCGGTGCATCGCACTTTCTGAAGTGCGTTGCACCTTCTTGCGTCCCGGTGCATCGCACTTTCTGGAGTGCGTTGCACCTTCTTGCTCTTCCGCGTCCCCGAAAGGTGCGACCCACTCAAGAAAGTGGGATGCACCGGGAGCGCGCAACCGCATCGACAAACCGCCGCGCCACGGCCTCGATCTCGTCGAACCGCCCCTCTTTGGCCAGCTTGCCCGGCGAAAGCTGGCTGCCCGCGCCGACGGCGAAGACGCCGGCCCGGAACCAGTCGCCGACGTTGTGCTCGTCCACGCCGCCGGTGGGCATCAGCGGGATGTGGGGAAACGGCCCACGCAATGCCTTGACATAATCCGGGCCGACGGCCGAGCCGGGAAATAGCTTCACCACGTCGGAGCCAAGCTGGTGGGCGCGCCACACCTCCGTCGGCGTCAGCGCGCCAATCATGATCGGCAGCCCGGTGGCCACCATCGCCCGGCCCAGCGCCTCGTCGGTGATGGGGCTGACCAGGTAGCGCGCCCCGGCGGCCTGGGCCTCGGCCGCCTGGGCCGGGTCGGTCAGCGTGCCCATGCCCAGCAGGATTTGCTCGCCGAAGCGCGCATCCAGGGCGCGGACGACCTCGGCCGCGTTGGGCGTGGTGTAGGTGATCTCGATGCCCAGCACGCCGCCGGCCACCAGCGCCTCGACCATGCGCACGGTCAACTCCGGCGACGGCCCGCGGATGACGGCCACCAGGCCAAGTTCGTGGAGTCGGTTCAATGTTGCTTCTTTGTTGTTCATAGCGATTTCGTTAACCTGGTTTCACTGACAGCCGCGCCCCTGCTCTATTTATTGGGCGTGAACGTGCCGTACCGGTCGCCAAAGGCCCACGCATCAAGTTCAGGCGGTTGGATACCAATCTGCGTTAGGATGGTCATGATGTGGGCGCGGTGCTCGGTGGCGTGGTTGATCACCTGAGTCAACACCACGCCGGCCGGAAGCGCCCACCGGCCGTCCTCTTCCACCGAGTGGACCATCATCGATGGCGTCGCGTTGGCGGCGACGGCCATCAACCCCTCGCCGAACAGGCGGGCATTCTCGCGTAGCGTGGCGACGTCGGGCTTATTCTCCCGGCTCAGGCGGGCCACCGGCGAATCCCCGGTCAGGAGAAACAGATAGTTCTGCTCGGCGCGGACGAGGTGGTGCAGGGTGTCGTAGATTGTGCCATACGTCCCGACGGCCGTCGCCGCCAGTTGCGCCTCATCGAGCGTGGCGCAGGCGTCGATCAACCCCAGATTGGCCCACAAGTTATGCCGAAACAGCGTCACCAGCGCCGTCTCCCCCTCCGGCCAAACGGATTGTGGTTCGTTTGCGTTGTCCATCTTTATCTCCTCATGCGCTCCTGGCGAAAAGAAGAATCTCATGCAAAGACGCAAAGTACGCCAAGCTCAGAAAGCTTCTTGAGCTTGGCGCACTTTGCGTCTTTGCGTGAGATGCCTTCATCCTACCCGATACCTCGGCTCCTCCCCGCGCAACACGGCCAGGCAGTCGGCCAACGCCATGCGCCCCATCGCCGTCGTCGCTCCGTCGGTATGCGCGCCCATGTGGGGCGTGGCAATGACGTTGGGCAGGGCCAGCAAGGGGTTGTCGCCCCCCGGCGGCTCTGTGGTGAAGGCGTCGAGAGCCGCGCCGCGCAGCCGGCCACTGGTCAGCGCGTCCAACAACGCCGCCTCGTCCACCAGTTCGCCGCGGGCGGTGTTGATCAGACTCGCGCCAGGCTTCATCTGGGCCAGGAAGGCGGCATCGACCAGTCCGCGCGTCTCCGGCGTCACCGGCGCGTGAAGGGAGACGAAGTCGCTGGCGGCCAGCAGTTCGTCCAGAGACGCGGCACGCACACCCAGCGCCGCGGCCGTGGCCTCGTTCAGCAGTGGGTCGTAGGCCAGCAGCCGGCAGTCGAAGCCGGCCAGCAGCCGCGCCGTCTGCCGGCCGATGGCCCCGAAGCCGATCAGGCCGACCGTCTTGCCGGCCAGCGACAGCCCCGGCAGGCGCGGCCAGCCGCCGGCCCGCGTCTCGGCCGCGGCGCGCGCCACCGGCCGGGCCAGCAGCAGCAGCAGAGCCACGGCCAACTCCGCCACCGAGCGGGCGTTGGCCCCCGGTGTGTTGGTGACGACGATGCCCCGCGCCGCCGCCGCGGCCAGGTCAACGTTGTCCACGCCAACGCCGTAGCGGGCGACGATGCGCAACCCGTCAGCCGCGGCCAAGGCCGCCGCGTCGATGGCGTCCAGCCCGGCGATGGTCCCATCAACGCCCGGCAGCAGCGCCGCCAGTTGCGACGACGACAGCGGCCGGCCCTGTGTCGTTGTAGGTCACACGGCCGACGGCCGCTTCCAGTTCGCTCTTCAGCCCCGCGTCGTGCTGGCCGTAGGAGGTGGCGGTGACGAGGATGTGGCAGTTTTCAAGTGGTTTCATGTATCATCTCAAGCGAGTCAGTCGGCCATTAGGTCAGTGTGCCAGACTGGCCTACTGACCCACTGACCTATTGACCTACTAATTTCTACTCCAACGCGGGTTATCCACGACCGCCGCCCGCCCGTCGCGCTCCACCACCAGCTTGCGAAACCCCTTCTGCTCGATAGTACCATAGTCGTGGCCGGCGTGGCCGGGGTAGGCGAAGAGGGTCACCAGGTCGCCCGCGCCGGTGTTGACCGAGCGGTGCGCCCAGCGCGGCAGAACGTAGAGCACCACGCCGGGGCGCAACTCGGCCACGGCCCACTCCCCCTCGGGCGTCTCCATGACCATGTACCCCTCCCCCTTGAGGCAGTGGTAGACCTCGGCCGTCTCCAGCACGGTGTGGAAGTGGCCCTTGGTCATGAAGTACTCGTCGCCGACCTGGCCGGGGTGGACGATGGAGATGCCGTGCAGCACTTCCCCGGCCACGTGGGGGCGTTGTAACTCGTAGAAGGGGCCAAGGCGCTAAGAAAGAATTGTCTTCTTTGCGCCTTTGCTTCTTTGCGCCTTTGCGTGAGCCTCTTTCGCTTTGCGTGAGCCTCTTTCGCTCATAACTCGTTTCTTGTCGCTATTCGCATGGCAATATTACCGCCCAACAGGGCACGGATCGTCTCGTCCGGCAGGCCCATCTGCTCCAGGCGGGACCTTGATGATGGTGAAGATGCCGGCCAGCCCCGGCCCGCCGCCTAGCTCCGCCCACAGCGAAGGGTCAGCCATGTCCGTGGCCAGGGCCACCGAACCAGCCAGCCCGGCCGCGGTCATGCGCTCCAGCAACGGCCAGACACCACGCTCCGGCTCGTACTTGGGTCGGAAGAAGGTGTCGTACTCCAGCAGCACGCCCGTCTGGGCCAGTTCGCGGTGCAGGCCAAAGTCCGGCCGCTTGTCCACGTGACAGAAGACCAGCCGCCGCGGCGACACGCCCCGCCCGCCGAAGAAGGCCAGAAACGTCTCGACACTCGCGCCGCGCTCGGTGTGCATCTCGATGGCGTAACCTGTCTCCCGGCACACCTCGGCCGCGGCCTCGAACAGGGCCAGCGGCGAAGCGTCCAGCGTGGCCTCGGCGGCGATCTTGATGATGCCGGGGTAGATCGTCCGGCCCCCTCGCCCCCCGGGAGAGGGCTGGGGAGAGGGTTCTTTGAGGCGCGTCTCCTCCAGCCCATCACGAATCTCACCGCGAAAGATGTCGCCCGCCCGCTCGGCGCTCAGGTCAAACAGTGGCGCATCGGCCGGGTAGTAGACGCGCCGGTGAAAGCCGGTGGCGGCGACGACGTGGATGCCCGTCCGCTCCGACAACTCGCGCAACACCCGCCCATCCCGCCCGCAGCCGCCCGGCTGGCAATCGACAATCGCCCCGCCGCCCATCTCGCGGAAGAGCGCCAGTTCGCGGGCCACGCCGTCGATGTCGGTCAGCACCGGCGCGTCGGCCGCCCCGCCGGGCACGGGGGCAATGTACAGATGACTATGCGCATCCGTCACCCCCAGCGCCTCCGCAGCTACCGGGCCGAGCACGGTCATAACGTGATGAGTAGACATAATATGAAGCCTATAAAGAAGGATTCATCAGCAGATTCGGCAGATTCAAGAAGCTCACGCAAAGGACGCCAAGGAAGCAAAGAGCGCTAAGAAGAAAAGGAGTTGTGTATAAGCGTCTTCCATCTGCTCAATCTGCGGATCGCTGTTCGTTGTTCTTCTTTGCGTCCTTTGCCCCCTTGGCGTCCTTTGCGTGAGGTCTTATCTCTCAGGGAACAAGTGTCACCCGCAAGTTCTTCCCGTCGGCCGCCGCGGCGAAGGCGGCCACAGCCTCGGCCAGCGGAAACTCGGCCGTGATCAATGGGGCCAGGTCGAGCCGCCCGCTGTTGACGATCTCGGCCGCGCGCAGGCAGTCGTAGGTGCTGCACGCCGTCGTGCCGGTGACGATCAGCTCCTTGTAGTGGACGGCGTTGCTGTCCAGCCGGATGAGCGCGTCATCCTTGGGCAGCCCGCCGAAGAAGTTGATCCGCCCGCCCACGGCAGCCAGAGCCACCGCCTGCTCCTGCAGGGCCTTCACCGGCGCGGCGGTGATGACCACGTCCGCGCCGCGGCCGTCGCTCTGCGCCCGGACGATGGCCGCCAGGTCTTCGCCCAAGGGATCGACCGCCCGGTCGGCCCCCAGCCGCAGCGCCTGCTCGCGTCGCCCGGCGGCCGGTTCGCTGACAATGACCCGCGTCGCCCCGCGTAATCTGGCCAGCATCACGTGCAGCACGCCGATCGGCCCCGCGCCCATGACCAGCACCACGTCGCCCGCGCCGACACCGACCTTGTTCTGCCCGCGCCAGACGCAGGCCAGCGGCTCGATGAGCGCGGCCACGGCCGGGTCTACGTCCGCGGCGACGGGCATCAGGTTGCCGCCGCGCACGGCCGCCGCCGGCACGCGCAGGTATTCGGCGAAGGCCCCATCCATCGTAATGCCGATGGCCTCGAAGTGCGGGTCGAGGTTGTTGTTGCCGCTGATCGTCTCGCGGCTGTCGCCGCGGCCCATGTTGGGGGCGACGAACAGGCGCTGGCCGGGGGCATAGCCGCGGACGCGCTCGCCCACGGCGGCCACCTCGCCGACGACCTCGTGGCCGGGGATGCGCCGCGCGCCGGGGGCGTACAGCCGGTGGCCGCCGTGGAAGATGCGCAGGTCGGTGCCGCAGATGTTGGCCCGCAGCACGCGCAGCAACACCTCGTCCGGGCCGATCTCAGGAACGGGCACGCTTTCGACGCGAATATCGTGGGGACCGTGGTAGACGGCGGCGAGCATGTTCATAGTGATTAGTGGTCAGGGACTAGGGACTAGAAAGAAGAGCTCACGCAAAGGCGCAAAGGGGCCAAGGCGCTAAGAAAGAAAGCCCTTTTGCGCCCTTTTCTTCCTTGGCGCCTTTGCGTGAGCTCTTCACACTCGTTGCTCGCTAATCCTGATTCATGATTTCCGGTAAATAAATTGGCCGCTCTTCGAGGAACGACCTCGTGCCCGCCAGCACCATCGCCACCGCCCAGCGGCCGTCGTCGCCGGTGACGCGCGGCGGGCGCTGCTGCTGGATGCACTCGACGAAGTGCTCCAACTCCTGGATGTAGCCCCAGCGGAAGCGGTCGGGCCAGCGGCGGAAGATGGGCGTGACCAGGCCGTGGTCGCGGTCGGTGCAGACGACAATGGCCTCGCCCTCCATGCGACCGATGTGCATGATGCCCTTCTTGCCGATGATCTCCACCCGGCTGTCGTAGCCGTAGTCGCAGGGGCAGACGCCGGAGATGTTGCCCAGCGCGCCCGACTCGAACTTGACCGTGGCCAGCATGTTGTCGTAGAAGTGGTCGCTGGTCACACCGCGCTCGGCTCCCTTGAAGTTGGCCACTTCGACGTACATCCGCCGCGGGTTGGAGGCCATCAGCCAGCGCAGCGTGTCCAGGTCGTGGCTGTTGACCTCGGCCAGATTGCCGTTGCTGGTGCGCAGGTCGGTGGCCCAGGGCGGCGGCAGACCGGGGCCGTGGGTCAGCGACTTGATCAGCATCGGCTCGCCGATCTCCCCGCCCTGAATGCGCTCCCAGGCGGCGACGAAATCGGGGTCGAAGCGGCGCATGAAGCCCATCTGCAATAGCACGCCGTGGTGGCTTACAGCGGCCAGGATGGCGTCGCACTCAGCCAGCGACAGGGCCATCGGCTTCTCCAGGAAGACGTGCTTGCCCTGTTCAGCGGCCAGCACGGCCAACTCGCGGTGGGTCGGCGTGGGCGTGGTGATGACCACGGCGTCGAACGCCACCGCCTCCAGCGCGTCAGCCAGGGAGGCGAAGCGGCGGTCGATGCCGAACTCGTCGCCGGTGGCGTCGCGCACTTCGGCCCAGGGATCAACCAGGGCCACGACGTCGCCGCCGGGGACGTGGCGCTTGAGTGTGCCCGAATGAAGCTTGCCAACGCGCCCGGCGCCGATCATGCAGATGCGAACAGGTGCAGTCATAAACCTTCCTTGCCTGTCTTCGTGCGTCGCACTTCAGTGCGGCCACGGTCTGTGCGTCGCACTTTGTGCGTCGCACGTCTGCGCGTTTTTTTCACCACACCTCCCGCAAGGTGCGACGCACTCAAGAAAGTGCGACGCACCAGGCTCGGAGCGGGATCAGGGCGCGTAGATGCTGACCAGTTGCTCCTGCAACCGCACGTGCCGGTCGACCAGGGGCCGGTAGCGCGCGTGCGTCTCGGCCGAGGGACGGATGGGCGGGCCGGCGGGGCGGGCGTGGGCCGCCGCGACGGCGGCCAGGTCGTCGTAGATGCCCACCGCCTTGCCGGCGATCATCGCCGCGCCCCACGTGCCGAACTCGTCGCGGGCCAGCCGCTGATAGGGCACGCCCAGCACGTCGGCCTTGATCTGGTTCCAGGCGTCGCTGCGCGCCCCGCCGCCGACGGCCCGCGTCTCGGTCAGTTCCAGGTTGGGAATGTACTCGCCCAGCACGCGCAGATACCAGGCGTACTCATAGGCGATGCTCTCCAGGATGGCCCGCAGGAAGTGCGCCCGCGTGTGGCCCCAGGAGAAGCCCAGCCACGCCCCGCGCATCTCCGGCGTCGCCGGGCAGATGCGCCCGCCCAGATGGGGCGAGAAGAAAAGGCCATCGGAACCAGGGGGAACACTTGCGGCCTCGGCGATCATGTCGTCGTAGTGGCGAGTGGCGTGTGGCGAGTGGCGAGCCGGTGACTCCTCGAATCCGCCACCCGCCATCTGCCACCCGCCACTCTCAAACTCGTCTCGAAACCACCGCACCGCCTGCCCCCCACCGGCGATGTAGGCCAGCGGGTTCCACAGGCCGGGGATGACCGAGCGCATGGTCAGCAGCGCGCGGTGGGTGGTGTCGGCCACGAAGGTGTCGGTGCAGCCGGCCAGCACCGAGGCCGTGCCGGCCACGTCGAACAACTGCCCCGGCCGCACGATGCCCGCGCCCAGAGCGTTGGCCGCCGTGTCGCCGCAGCCGGCGGCGATGGGCGTGCCGGGGGCCAGGCCGAAGTCGCGCGCCGCCCCGTCCGTCACTTCGCCGATGACCCGCCACGGCTCGACGATCTCCGGCAGTACGTCCATCGGCACGCCCAGCGTGTCACAGATGGCCGCGCTCCACGTCCCGGCGCGATTGTCGCACAGGCCGGAGAAGTGGATGAAGGTGTAGTCCATGAAGGCGCGGTCGGCCCGTAGCCCGGCCATGCGCCCGGCGACGTAGGCCGAGGGGGTCAGGAACTTGGCAATGCGGGCAAAGTCGTCGGGCCGCTCGTGCATCCACCACAGGATCTTCGGCCCGTGGTCGCAGGTCGGCGCGCAGCCGGTCAGGCGGGTGATCAGGTCGGCGTGGTGGTCATTTAGCCAGGCGATGTAGGGTTGGCAGCGCATGTCGAGCCAGGAGTCGAAGCGCGTGGCCGGGCGATACTCCGCGTCAATGGAGCCGATGCCGGCCATCTGGCTATCGAAGGCGATGGCGGCCACGGCGCGCGGATCGACGCCGCTCTCGCGCAGGCAGCGGCCGACCGTCTCGGCCGCGGTGCGATAGAAGTCGTCGGTGTCCTGCTCCACGACGCCCGGACGCGGGTAGAGCAGCGGCACGTCGGCCGCCGCCTCGGCCACCAGCGTGCCGTCGGTGCGATAGAGCGCGGCCTTGGTGCTGCTTGTCCCCAAGTCTACGCCGACGAGATACTTAATCATCTCGACTCCAAAGAAGATGCTCACGCAAAGACGCAAAGTACGCAAAGCAAAGAAAGCTTCTTAAGCTTGGCGTTCTTTGCGTCTTTGCGTGAGGCTTTCTTCTCCTACAGCAACTTAGAAAGATACTCGAAGCTGCGAATCCCCTGCTCAATCGTGCCACACTCGACGCTCAGGATGATGTCGCGCTCCTGGGCCACGGGCTTGACCAGCTCGATGACCCGCGCCCAGTCCACCACGCCATCGCCGCAGGCGCAGCCGACGGGCGTGCCGGTCACCTTGCCGCGCTCCAGCGCCCCCTGCTCGAGGCTGATGTCCTTGGCGTGGACGTGCACCAGCCGGTCGCGCACCCGCTCCAGCCACTCATACGGGTCGCTGCCGCCGGCCAGATAGCTGTTGCCGGTGTCGTAGTTGATGCCGATGGCCGGCGACGCCACCAGGTTGTAGATGCTGTCCAGCCCGTCGGGCGTCTTGCTATACTGCTGGTGCGGCTCCAGGCCGATCTTGATCCCGTGCCGCTCGGCCACGCGGGCCGCTTCGGTCAGGGTGTAGGTCATCAGGGTGTAGTCCTGCTCCTTCGTCGTCCACAGCGGCTTCGGCCCCTCGTCGGTGTTGACCACCGGCGCGCCGGCGTCGGCCGCCCAGCGGATGGCCTGCTTCAGGTACTCGACGCTGATCTCCGGCTTGCACAGCGGCGTGTGGGCGCTGAGGCCGGAGAACTGGATGCCCGCCGCCTCGGCCACTTCGCGCGCCCAGAGCGGATCGTCGTACATCGAGACGGAGTGGAAGTAGCGCGCCTCGCTCAGCAGTTCGCGCCCCAGATGCACCATCGGCTCGACGAACTCATAGCCGATGTCGGCCGCGCACTTGACGCCGAACTCGAACGGCTTGTCGTGGTGGCGGACGAATTCCATGTTGATACCGAGTCTAATTGCCATATTGTGGTCTCGCCCTGTGGCCAGGACGCGCAAGCGCTAAGAATCTCTTCGTCCTTCTTTGCGAACCTTTGAGGATAAGAATCCTCGTCACTCTTCGATGCGCCGGTTGGCGTCGTCCACCAGTTCGCGCACCCAGGCCAGGCTCTTCTCGATCATCGGCCCGCCCTGGCCTTCGCACTCGATGCTGATGATGCCGTCGTAGCCGATGTCGACCAGGATGTCGAAGCAGCGGCGGATGTTGTCGTCGTTGACGCCGTCGCCGATGGCCGTGGCGCTGACGGCGATGCCGGTCAGTTCGCCGCGCATGGAGGCGGCCAACGACTGGCTGACGTCCTTGACGTGGACGTGGCTGACCTTGTGCTTGAACCGGTCAAGGAAGGCGACCGGGTCCTGACCGGCGATGAAGGTGTTGCCGGTGTCGAAGTTCATCCGCAGGTAGGGCGAATCGCTGAAGGCCAGCATCCGCTCCATGAACTCCGGCTTGGTGGTGTAGTAGCCGTGCGGCTCGATGTTGATGGTCATCTGGTAGCGCGCGGCCGCCTCCAGCACTTCGCCGTAGATGCGTTTCATGTTGTCCAGGGCCGCCTCGTCGCTGAGGCCGGCCGGCTTGTGCATGTGGTCGGTCGTGTCGATGTGGTCGCAGCCGACCAGGTAGGCCCAGCGCATGGAGTTGAGGATGTAGGTCAACCCCAGCGAGGAGGCGTTGGGCAGCGACAGGGGGTAGGCGGCGTCCAGTTGGCTGAAGCGCACGCCGTAGCGTTCCATCTTCTCGCGCAGCGCCAGCGGGTCTTCGGTCAGCGACACGTGCGGCTGATAGCCCAGCCCGTGCAGCCAGCTCACCCCGTCAATCGTGCCGCACTCGATCCAGTGCACGTCATTGCGCTGCGCCCATTGCAGGCATTGCTCGAAGCTCCAATAGGCGCTGTTGAAGGCGTCGGTGTGAAAGCCTATCTCGATCATCGTTGGCCCTCCCGTTCAAGGAGTTAGGAACAAGGGGCCAGGCCAGTTCCAGGGGCCAGGGCTCTTCGCTCTTCCTGGCCCCTGGAACCTGGCCCCTAACCCCTAACGCTTACTCCGAAGCCGTCCCGCCCCACCGCTCGGGGAAGTCGGGCATCGTTTCGCAGCCGCACATGGCGTAGTGCAACGGCGGCATGCCGGGCTGCACGAACTGCTCCAGGTTGTCCTGGGTCACGGCCGGCTGCGGCAGCCGCCACGGGTCGGGAACCTGCTCGCCTTGCAGCACCTTCAGGGCGGCGATGACCGCCGTGCGCCACTGGAAGGTCGGGAAGGTCGGGGCGATGGCCGTCAGGCCCTCTTCCTGCCACTTGACCAGGAAGTCCTGCTGGTCTTCGCCGTTGATGACCGGGTAGGGCGCGCCCGCGTCTTCAAACGCCTCGATGGCGGCCACGGCCGTCGCGCCCGCGTCCATCCACACGCCGTCGATCTGGCCGTGCTTCTGGATGGCGTCGGTGATGATGGTCTTGACCTTGTCGTTGTTGCCGTCGCCGAACTGCACCTCGACCACGTTCAGGTCTTCTTCCTCGAACACCTGCTTGGCCGCGGCCCAACGGGTCTCCAGCACGTCCACACCGGGGAGGATGCGCAGGGCGACCACGTTGGCCCCAGCGGGCAGGTTGTCGGCCAGGAACTTGGCGCCGGTGTAGCCGAAGGCGTAGCCGCCGATGGGCTGCACGAACGTCGCCGGGCAGTCGGTCTGCACGCCGCGGTCGAAGACGACCACGGGCAGCACTTCACAAGCGGCCTCGACGGCCGGGGTCAGGGCCAGCGTCGTGTTGGGGCTGACGATGAGGATGTCACAGTTGCCGCTGGCAACCAGGTCCTGGATGTCGGCGATCTGCTTCTCGTCGTTGCCTTCCGCATCGACGTGGATCCACTCCTCGATCTCCGGGTGCAGCTCCACTTCCGCTTCCATCGTGTTGTAGCCCACGACGCGCCACGGGTTGTTGACGCCGGCGTTGGAGAAGCAGAAGGTGTAGGGGCCTTCCTTGGCGTACTGGGTGGTGTCGATGAAGTTCGGCTCCAGCGCCTGGTTCCACGGCTCGCCTTCCGGCCCTTCGGGGGTCACGTCCATCAGGCGGATGGAGTTGTCCAGCTCTTCCTGGCTGAAGAACTCGCTGGCCACGGCCGCGGCTTCCATGCCCAGGCCGGCGCCGGCCTCGGCCACTTCCTCGCCCGTCTCTTCGACAGCCTCTTCAGCTTCGCCGGCCGCCTCTTCAACTTCACCGGCCGCCTCTTCAACGGGTTCTTCGGTGGTCGTTGTCGTCCCACCGCAAGCCACCAGGGCCAGCATCAGCAGGGCGATCAGCAGCAAAGACAGAAATCGCAACGGTTTCATTTGGATTCTCCTCCAATGGTGCTATGTAGTACGACGGTCTCTCATCAAATCGGCGCGGTTCTCGCGGGCCGCGCGCCCGAACGGATGACGGATTCTCTCCTTGCGCATCACCTCCCTTAAGGTGGCGGACGAGGAGGAGGGCTCGTCACTCGCGCTCGTCCTAATTCATCTAGTTCTCCTCGTGCTATACGCCGTATAGGCTACGGCGCCGATGATGATGAGGCCCTGCACGGCGTCGCGCAGCGGCTTGGGCAGGCCCATTAGATTCAGCAGCGTAAACAGCAGCTCCAGCGCCAGCGCGCCGGTCATGGCCGCGGGAATGGAGCCGCGGCCGCCCAGCAGCATCGTCCCGCCCAGCACGGCGGCGGCGATGGACTGCATCTCCAGCCCGGTGCCGGCCTCGATGCTGACGCCGCCCCGCCCGCCCAGCAGCACCCCGGCCACAACGGCGGTCATCGAGCAGATGACGAAGGCCGAGATGCGCACCAGATTGACGTTGACGCCCGACAGGCGCGCCGCCCGCGGGTTGTCGCCCAGGGCCAGCAGTTGGCGGCCGTAGTTCAGCCGGTGCAGCAGCAGCCAGTAGCCGACGCCAAAGACGACCAGGACGATGACGGCGTAGGGGAAGTCTTGTAGCCCGAACAGCCCCTCGATGCCGCCGCGCCCCCACATGCGGAAGTTGTCGGGCAGGTAGCCGCGCGGCGCGCCGCCCGACCAGAACAGGCCGATGCCCTTGGCGATGAGCAACATGCCCAGCGTGGCGATGAGCGACGGCACTTTCAGGAAGGTCGTCACCGCGCCGTTGACCAGGCCGACGATGAACCCGCCCAGCAGCAGGGCCAGGATGACCCACCAGGTGGCGTTGGGGTCGTTGTTGGCCAGGATGGCGCCGATGATGACCGTCGAGGTGACGACCGAGCCGACCGACAGATCGAAGCCGCCGGAGACAAGCACGAACACCTGCCCTGCCGTCAGGATCATCAGCGGCGTGGCCCGTTGCAGGAAGGTCAGGAAGTTGTCGGGCTGGAAGAAGACCGGGTTGCGGATGCCGACCCAGACCAGCAAGGCCAGGGCGATGAGATAAACCGGGTTGACGGCCCGCACCCAGCGCCACGCCCGCGCCCCCAGGGACTCTTCGATTGCCGTGTTGGCGGTAATCTGTGTCATAGCTAACTCCGTAGTGACGAGTGACGAGTGACGAGGAAAGAACCTCACGCAAAGTTCGCAAAACAAGGACGCCGAGAGCGCCAAGATTCTTCTTTGCGTCCTTTGCGAACTTTGCGTGAGATCTTATTCATCGCTCTCACTCGTCACTCGTCACTCGTCACTCGTCACTCGTCACTATCCCTGCTCGGCCCGCGAGCGGAACGTATAGAACCCGACCGCCAGAATGATGATCGCCCCGCGCAGGATTTGCTTCATGTAGGCGTCGATGCCGATCTGGTTGAACATCGTGTCCAGGATGCTGAAGATGAGCACGCCGGCCAGCGTGCCCCACACGCCCCCCTTGCCGCCGGAGAGGGCCGTGCCGCCGATGACCGTGGCGGCGATGCTCTCCAGGTCGTAGAGGCCGTCGGTGCCGACCCACGGCGCGCCGGCGCGCAGCCGGCTGACGACGAACAGCCCGGTCAGCACGGCCGTGGCGCTGCAAATCATGTGGGCCACGACCAGCACCCGCCCCGTGCGCAGCCCCGACAGGCGGGCCACTTCCTCGCTGCCGCCCACGGCGTAGAGGTGCGCGCCATACTTCGTGCGCCGCAGCACGAACCAGCCGGCCAGAACCACCAGGAACAGCACCAGGACGGAGATGGGCAGCGGGCCGATGGTGTCGTAGGCGAAGCTTTGGAAGCTGGCCGGCACGGAACCGGCGAAGTTCTCGAACGTGGCGTTGAGCAGGCCGCGCAAAATCAGGCCGATGCCCAGAGTGGCGATGAGGGCGTTGATCTTCAGGCGGCCGACGAGCAGGCCGTTGACCAGCCCGACCAGCAGGCCGACGCCGAACAGCACCAGCACCGTCCACCACACCCGCCCCGGGTCGCCGGCCATCAGGTAGGACGCGCCGACGGCCGTCACGCTGATCATGTAGGCCACCGACAGGTCAATCGACGCGCCGAGCATCACGAACGTCTGCCCCACGGCGACGATACCCAGGGCCACCGACCGGACGAGGATGTTGGTCAGGATGGTCTGATTGAAGATGAATAGCTGGTCGTCGATGCCGAAGACGGCGTCGAGCAGGATGGCGGCGATGAAGATGATGACCAGGATGCCGTAGACGGGCGGAATCTGGCTGTCGCGCAGCCACGCCCGCGCCCGCGCCAGAAGCGATGGGCTGGATGCTGTCGGTGTGATCGCGGTCATAAATAAACTCCGTAGTGACGAATGACGAGTGACGAGTGACGAGTTCAGAGTCCGCTTCTTCACTCGTCACTCGTCACTCGTAACTCACTCTGTCCCGTGGCCAAATGCATAATCTCCGCCTCGCTCGACCCGGCGGGCAGGTGGCCGGCGATGGTGCCGTCCCACATGACGATGATGCGGTCGCTCATGCCGATGACCTCCGGCAGTTCGGAGGAGATCATTAGCACCGCCGCCCCGGCGCGAGCCAGTTCGCGGATGCGCTCATGGATGCTGGCCTTGGCCTCCACGTCGATGCCGCGCGTCGGCTCGTCAAAGATGAGCACGCTCGCGCCGGTAGCCAGCCACTTGGCCAGCACGACCTTCTGCTGATTGCCGCCGCTCAGAAACTGCACCTCGCGCTCCATGCTCGGCGCGCGCACGTCCACCCGCTGGGCCAGTTCCAGGGCCAGGTCGCGGTCGCCGCCCGTGCCGTTGCGGAAGGCGCGGGTCAGCTTGCGCTGCAGCGAGCGCAGGGTCAGCATGATGTTGTCGTTGATGGGCTGCTTCAGCGTCAGCCCCTCGTGCTTGCGGTCTTCGGTCACGTAGCCGAAGCGGTTGCGAATGGCCTGGCGCGGCGTGTGGAACAGTTGCGGCCGGCCGTCGATCTCCATCGCCCCGGCGCGGAACGGTTCGACGCCGAAGATGGCCTGGGCCAGCGCCGTGCGCCCCGACCCTTGCAGCCCGGCCACGCCGACGATCTCGCCCGCGCGCAACTCCAGGTCGATGTCGCGCAGCGCCTCGTTGCCCGCGCCGCGCAGCCGCAGGGCCACCTCGCCGATGTCCTCCGGCCGGGCGCGCTCCGGGAAGTAGTCGGACAACACGCGGCCGACCATCATCTCCACGACTTTGCCCATGCTCAACTCTTTGGTCAGCGCCGTGCCCACCTTCTGGCCGTCCTTCAGCACCGTTACGCGCTGGGCCAGCTCGAAGACCTCGATCAGCCGGTGGGAGATGAAGATGACGGCGATGCCGCGCGCTTGCAGGCGGCGAACGAGGGTGGTCAGCACAGCCACCTCCTGCGAGGCCAGAGCGGCCGTCGGCTCGTCCATGATCAACACCTTGGCGTCGTAGCTGAGCGCCTTAGCGATCTCCACCACCTGCTGTTGGGCCACGGACAGCGTGCCGAGGACGGTCGTGGGGCTGATCAGGTTCTCCGCCTCCAGCCGCTTCAGCACGGCGCGGGTGTTCTCTTCCAGCTTGCCGTAGTCAATGAGGCCCATCCGGTGCGGTTCGCGCCCTAGGAAGATGTTCTCCATCACCGTTCGTTCGGGCAGCAGGTTGAACTCCTGGTAGATGATGCTGATGCCGGCGCGTTGGGCCTCCGACGGGTGGTTGAAGACGACCGGCGCGCCGTCGAACAGGATCGTGCCGCTGTCGGGGCGATAGGCCCCGGCCAGCACCTTCATCAGCGTGCTCTTGCCCGCGCCGTTCTCGCCGACGACGGCGTGGACTTCGCCGGGGTAGAACTCCACCGACACGTTGTCGAGGGCCAGCACGCCGGGGAACTGCTTGCTGATGCCCTGGACGGCCAGCACCGGGGCTATGTCGGCCGCCGGCGCTGCCGGTGGCGGCGGGGCCGCGGTCGTCGTGGTTGTCGCTTCGGTTAGAAAGCTCTCTGCCATATAAGCACCTGCTAACTACGAACTACGAACTACGAAAGGTCTGGATCGCCCGACATCGCGCGCCTCTCTTCTCGTAGTTCGTCGTTCGTAGTTCGTCGTTCAAAATCACCTAAACAACATCTTCAAGAACGTCAATCCTTCTCGCGCCAGCTCATCCTGACTCGCGGCCAGCTCGCGCCAGATGCAGACAGCGCGGGCGATGGACTTGACTTCGGGCGTGAAGCTCTCGATGACCACCGGGCCGCTGTAGCCCACGTCGGCCAGGGCGGCGGCGACGGCCGGCCAGGCGACTTGCCCGCGCCCCGGCGCGCCGCGGTCGTTCTCGCAGGCGTGGAAGTGGAAGAGGCGGTCGCCGGCGGCGCGAATGGCCGCGCCGGAGTCGCGCTCCTCCAGGTGCATGTGGAACGTGTCCAGGTGCAGCCCCAGGTGCGGGCTGCCCACGGCCTCGCACAACGCCAGCCCCTGCTCGACGACGTTGATCAGGTCCGTCTCGAAGCGGTTGAGCGGCTCCAGGGCCAGGCGCACGCCGCGCTCGCCGGCGTAGGCCGCCAGGGGGCGCAGTTCGGCCGCGGCCAGGTCGCGCTCGCGCTGCCGGGCGGTGGGGTCGGTGGCCGGCGTCTTGCCCACCGCGCCGTAGGCCGGGCCGCCGACGACGGGCGAACCGAGGCGGGCGGCGGCGTCAATCAGCGTGCGCACGTAGGCGGCCGTGGCGGCGCGTTCGGCCGGGTCGGCGCTGACCAGGTTGCGCCCCGGCCCATAGGCCCCGCAGACCAGCACGCCCAGCCCCACGCCGGCCGCCCGCCCGGCCAGCGCGTCGAGATCGATCAGCGCCGGGTCCTCAAAGGCGACTTCGATCACGTCGAAGCCCAGCCGGGCCACGTGGTCGACTAGCGACAGGTGGGCCGCGGTGCTGAAGGGCGAGGCCCAGATAAATGTGTTCGCGCCGAACTGCATATCTCTCTCGCTTGGGAACGATCCGCAGATTGGGCAGATTAGGCAGATTTCAGAGAAGCGCCCCGCGGGGGCGGCCCGGCAGAGAAAAAAAAAAAAAAACCCCCCCCGCGCCCCCGCCTGCCGGCGGCAATCCCCCCCCCATACCTCTTGAATCTGCCTAATCTGCCAAATCTGCGGATGATTACTCTTTTGGTTACAAACTCTTCTTCTGCCCGCTGCGCGCCGACTCGGCCGCCGCGCCCAGGACTTGCATCTCGGCCAGCCCGTCGTAGAAGTTGGGCTGGATCGCCTCGCCCGTCTCGATGGCGTGCATGAAGTCAACCACGGCGTGGTGGAACTCGTGCTCATAGCCGATCATGTGCCCCGGCGGCCACCAGTTGGCGATGTAGTCATGCTGCCCGGCCTCGGTGGCCAGAATGGTACGGAAGCCCTGGGCGTAGGCCGGGTCGTTGCGGCTGAAGACCTGCAACTCGTTCATCCGCTCCAGGTTAAAGACGATGCTGCCCTCGCTGCCGTAAATCTCGAACGTATTGTAGTTCTTGCGGCCGGGGGCGAAGCGCGACAGTTCGAACGAGCCAAGCGCGCCGTTGGCGAATTCGGCCACGAAGAAGCTGGCGTCGTCCACCGTGACTTTGCCCGTCCCGGTCGCTTCGCCGCTGCCGGCGCTGAACGTGGCCGCGCCCGCGCCGGGCAGCGGACGCTCGGTGATGAAGTTGGCCATCAGCCCCGTCACGGCGGTGATGTCGCCGACCAGATAGCGGGCCAGGTCAACGCTGTGGGAGCCGAGGTCGGCATGGGCGCCATAGCCGGCCGTCTCCTGCCGCAAGTGCCAGGTGAGGGGGAAGTCGGGATCGACGATCCAGTCTTGCAGGTAGGCGCTGCGCCAGTGGAAGAGGCGGCCGATGAAGCCGTCGTCGATGAGCCGCTTGGCCAGACGCACGGCCGGGGCGCGACGGTAGTTGTGATTGACATAATGCACCACGCCCGACTTCTCGACGGCGGCAAGCATGCGCTCGGCCTGCTCGACCGACAGGGCGAACGGCTTCTCCAGGAAGACGTGCTTGCCCGCCTCGGCCGCGGCCACGGCCATCTCGCAGTGGAGGTAGGTGGGCGTGCTGATGTCAACGATGTCGATGTCGGGCCGGGCGACGACGGTGCGCCAGTCGGTCGACGCCTCTTCCCAGCCCCAGGTGTCGGCCAGTTGTTGCGCGCCGGCCTGGTCGGTGCCCACGGCCACCTTGAGCACAGGGCGAATCCCCATCTCGAAGAACCGCGGCGCGTTGGCCCAGGCATTGCTGTGGGCCTTGCCCATGAACTTGGTTCCGATGATGGCAACGTTTAGTGTCTTCATGTTCGTCTCTTCCCCTTGCTAGTGACGAGCGACGAGTGACGTGAGCTCACGTAAAGGCGCAAAGGAGCAAAGAGCGCAAAGAAAGCTCGGTGTTGTCCTTCGCATCATTGCATCGAGTTCTTCATCTTTCCTTTGCTTCCTGGCGTCTTAACATCCGTTTCTTCTTAGCGTCCTTTGCACCTTTGCGCCTTTGCGTGAGCTTTTCTTCCTTAACGCGTTACTCCACGGCAAAGACATTTTCAAGGCCCAACCATATCCCGCCTATGACGCCCGCGTCTGCCCCCAGGGGCGAGTACTCAATGCGCAGATGGCGCGTGCTCAGGGCCGTAGCGCGGCGGAGAGTCGCCTGGCGAATGGACGACAGCAGCGCGTGGCCGATGCCGCTGACGCCGCCGCCGATGAAGATGGCCTGCGGGTTATAGAAGTTGACCAGCGTAGCCAGCACGCCGCCGATCATCCGGCCGCTGGCGCGGATGATCTCGTTGGCCGCGCGGTCGCCGGCTGCGGCGGCGTCGCCCACGTCGACGGCCGTCAGCTCGCCCCGGTCGGCCAGCCGCGCGGCCAGGAAAGCGCTCTCGCCCGCCGCGGCTCGCGCCCGCGCCTGGGCGGCAATGGCCGGCCCGGCGGCCATGATCTCCAGACAGCCCGAGTTGCCGCAGTGGCATACCGGCCCGTTGTAGTCAACGCAGATGTGGCCCACGTCGCCGGCGCAGCCGTCGGCCCCGCGATAGACCGCCCCGTGGCTGATGATGCCGCAGCCGATGCCCGTGCCGATCTTGATGAACAGGAACGACTCCAGCCCGCGCCCGGCCCCGGCCCGCTGCTCGCCGATGGCCATGATGTTGACGTCGTTGTCGATCACCACCTGCGCCGCCGGGAAGCGGCGGCGCATGAACGCCTCGAATGGGGAACCCTTCCCAGAGGGGCATGAGCGGCGGGGCGATGAGCACGCCGGGGGCGAACTCCACCGGGCCGGGCACACCGATGCCGATGGCCACCACTTCGGCGGCGTTGCCGCCGCGGCGGCCCAGCAAGTCGGCGATAAGCTCAGCTACCCGGCCGAGGAACTCATCTGGGTTGGCCCGTACATCAGCGGGTTCGGCGGCGCGCTCCAGGACGCTGCCCCGAAAGTCGGCCAGGGCTACGTCAACGCTGGTCGCGCCGATGTCGACGCCGACGACGTAGCCGAGGCCGGGGTTGATGTCGAGCAGGTAGGGGCGACGACCGCCGGCCGACTTACCCTCGCCTACTTCGCTGAGCACGCCGGCGGCGATCATACGGCCGACAATGGCCGTCAGGCTGGCGCGGGAGTAGTCGAGGCGTTCGGCCAGGTCGGTGCGCGAGAGGGGGCCGGCGCGGCGGATGGCGGCGACGACGGCCGCTTCCACCGGCTCCAGGGTCAGGCCCGATGCGTGTCTGGCGCTTACACCAAAAGGCGCACCACTGACAGAGGCCACGTCCAGCGATTCGGCCATTGTTTGCTCCTGCTACGTCAGCCGCCGGCGAAGCAGCACTTATGTCAATCGCCGGGCAGCTTGCTTTATAATCTGAAGCAAGATGATTACAGATTAGCAGAAGCTCGTCGGACTGTCAATAACTTTGTTAAAGTGCTGGGGCATCCCACTTTCTGGAGTGGGTTGCACCTTCTTTCGGTCATCTCGGAAAGGTGCGACGCACTCAAGAAAGTGCGACGCACCGGGCGCTTGGTGCATCCCACTTCCTGGAGTGGGTTGCACCTTCTTTCGGTCGTCTCGGAAAGGTGCGACGCACTCAAGAAAGTGCGACGCACCGGGATCACTTCACGTTGCGGGCAATGCGCTTGAGCATCCAGACGCTCTTCTCCACCGCCCAATGCTCCTGGTTCTCATAGTCCGGGTGCAGCGAGTCGGTTTCGACGGCCAGAAAGCCCTGGTAGTTGGCCTCGTGCAGAATCTGGGCCAGCTTCTGGTTGTCCACCAGGCCATCGCCGACGGGCGTGGACGAGAAGAAGTACCACTCGCGGGCATCTACGCCGCGCACCGGCTTCAGGTCCTTAATGTGGGTGGCGTAGACGCGGTCGGCCAGCTTGCGCGCGCCCTCGATTGGGTCGTCGAGCAGGCGCAGGAAGTTGCCCGTGTCGAGGTTCAGCCCCAGATAGGGCGAGTCCACGCGGTCGAGCAGCTCCAGCCATTCGGCGCTGGTGTAGTCGATGTGGTTCTCGCCGGCCAGCTTGACGCCATAGGACTCGGCCACGCGCGCGCCCTCCTTCAACCACGGTACGAGCTTCTCCATCTGCGGCGCGTGCGGCTCCAGGCGGAAGCTGAAGCTGCTGGCGCAGATACGCATGACCGGCGCGCCGATGGCCGCGGCGTACTCGATGGACTTGATCATGTCGTGGAAGGCCGCTTCGTTGCGCCCCGCCTCCAGCCCATCGGGGTGGCCCCAGGCGTAGACGCGGTCAAAGCCATACTCGTCGAGCTTGGCCTTCAGATCAGCGTAGAACGCCTTGTCGTGGGACGGGAAGAAGCACGACTCCAGCGACACGCCATCGACGCCCAACTCGTTGGCGAAGTCGAGGAAGTCGAAGACGGTCATCTGGAACGGCGGCGGCGTCTGGTGGCCATACACCTCGCCGAAGAAACGGTGGAAGCAGTAGCTGTCGATGCCGATTTTCATAGAAGCTCCTTAGTGACGAGTGACGAGTGGAAAAAGAGAGCTCACGCAAAGGCGCAAAGGGGCGAAGGCGCCAAGGAAGAATTCTCTTCTTAGCGTCTTTGCTTCTTAGCGCCTTTGCGTGAGCTTCTTTACTCGTCACTCGCAATGATTCCCCGCAACAACTCAACCTCAAACCGCGACCGGTCGCCGCGATGCAGGGCGCGGTAGTACTCGATGGGCGAACCGTCGGCCAGATAGCTGACGCTGTCGAGCAGGATGAGCGGCGCGCCCTTCCTGACGCCCAGCAGCCCGGCCTCATACTCGCCGGCGGGCACGGCCTCCAGCGTCCGCCGGCCGCGGGCGATCACCAGCCCGTAGGCCGATTCAAGGTACTCGTAGAGCGAACGGTGGCTGAAGTCAACCGCCTCCAACCCAGGGCAGCGGGCGGCGGGCAGGTAGGTAGACACGAGGACGATCGGCTCGTCGGCCACAAAGCGCAGCCGGTCGATGTGGACGACGGCCGCGCCAGGCCGCAGCCGCAACGTCGCCGCCAGTTGGCGCGGCGCGGGCACGATCTCCTGCGTCAGCACGCGCGAGACGGGCGGTCGTCCCTTGCCGGCCATGTCGCCGTAGAAGCCGGTCAACTCCTGGAACAATCCCTCGCGCAGCTTCGGCTCGGCCACGAACGTGCCCCGCCCCTTCTCGCGCAAGATCAGCCCCTCCAGCTCCAGATCGCGCAACGCCTGGCGGATGACGGTGCGGCTGACGTCGTAGCGGCGGCACAACTCCGGCTCGCCGGGCAACTGCTCGCCGGGGGCGCGGCCGCCGAGGATCAGGTCGCGCAGGCTGTCCTTGACCTGGACGTAGAGGGGCACGTAGCTCTGGCGGTCGATGGCGGTGTTGAGTTCCATGCGCTTGCCGGGCAGCCGCTAAAGACAACGGTTAGATGAGCCGAGCAGGGAAAGGCCCCACCGGGCGCGCCGCCGGTCGCGCTGGGGGAGGAATCAGCCATAGCGGGTTGGGCGCTACAGTCCGCGGCCGCTGTCGCCCCCGGTATGAGCCTTTCCCTGTCGTGCTGTCATCCTGTAATGACAAGCACAGCCTAACAGAGCCAGAGAGGTTTGTCAACAAAAATGTAGCACAGGATTCTTATCCTGTGCCGCCGATACAATCGGGCAAACAATGCCATTCCCCTGCGAATAACCAGCCTCCGCACCGTTGACGGGCCAAAAGAAAAAATACAATGCCTTGTCCATAAGTGCGCTTTAGGCTAACTGTTTGTTGCGCCCTTTGCAACTACGCCAGGGCTGTTTCACCACCGGCGAATCAATCAGACAAGGAGGTCTCATTCATGCTCAAGAACCGTATCGCCCATGAACCGACTAGGCAACTGTCCATTGCTCTGGCACTCATCTGGCTCCCATGCGCTGGTCATGACCACGCCGGAGAAAGTCGGCGAAGTCGGTGAGGCGACGACCGCTCCGGAGGCGGCGAATGATAATGCCGTGGCCGTTGAACCCACCGCGTCGACCGAAGTGGACAACGAAACAGAGTCGGCTGAACCCGCCGCCGAGCCGACCAACGAGCCGGCCGCCGTCCCCACCCCATCCAGCTTCGCCGTCGGGGACGTGATCGAAATGGGCGACCTGACGATGGTCGTTCTGGGCTGGAGCACGCCGGCGGGCGACGAATTCACCCAGCCGGAGTCGGGCAACCGCTTTGTCGTGGTTGACTTGCTGCTCGTCAACACCGGCAGCGCGCCAACCGCCTTCCTTGCGCCAGATGGGCAAAGGCGGGGACGCTATACCCGCCCGGGGCCAGCAGCCCGGAGGGCGAGATCGCTCCCGGCGAGCGCATCCGCGGCAGCGTCGGCTTCCAGACCCCGGCCGAGGCGACAGGCCTGCAATTCGTCTTCGATGCCTCGCTGTTCGGCAGCGGGCGGGTCTTTGTCGACCTGGGCGACGAGCCGGTGGGGTTATCGCCGCGCAATGCCGGAGGCGCAGCATCCTTGCGGTCGGCGACGTCATTGAAATTGGCGACCTGGCCCTGACCGTCCACGGCGTCACCTTCCCGGCGGGCGACGAGTTCAACCGGCCCGACGAGGGCCAGCGCTTCGTGGTCGTCGACGTGGCCGTGGAAAACCGTACGGCGACGGCGCAGAACATCTCCAGCCTCTTGCAGATGGAACTGAAGGACGCCACGGGGCAGGTCTACGACCTTGACCTGATGGCTCAGGCAGCGTCGGGGGGTACATCCCGATGGCGAACTGGCCCCCGGCGAAACCCTGCGCGGTCAGGTCGGCTTTCAGGTTCCCAGCGACGCGACCGGCCTGGTCTTCGTTTTCGACGGCGACATCTTCGGCGCGGGCAAGGTGTTTGTGGCCCTGCCGAAGAGTAGGGCAGAATTAGGAATAAAGAAGCGCCGGCCGGCGCTTCTCCATTCCTAATTCCTAATTCCTAATTCCTAATTGCCATATAATAGGCGGATGCCGTCGCTGCGACTTCGCCCCAGGCACTTCATCCTGCCCCTTATCCTCCTCATCGCCCTGGCCTTTCGCGTCTGGCGGCTGGTGGATTTCCCGCCCGGCTTTCACTTCGACGAGGCCATCGACCTGAAGATCGCCCTCGATGTGCTGGGTGGCGCGCGGCCGCTCTACGTGGCCGAGGGCTGGGGGCGCGAGGCGCTGTACTACTACCTCGTCGCGCCGATGCTGCGGCTGGTGGCGTACAACCCCCTGGCCTTGCGGGCCACGGCCGTCCTGTGCGGCCTGGGCGTGATCGTCGCCGCCCACGGCCTGGCGCGGCGGCTACATGGCCAGTTGGCCGCCTGGCTGACGGCCGCCTGGCTGGCCGTGGCCATGTGGCCGGTGTGGGCCGCCCGCTTCGGCGTCCGCCACATCGCGCTGGCGCTGCTGCTGGGCCTGGCGGCGTGGGCCTTCTGGTGGGCGTTTGGGAGAATTAGGGATTACGAATTAGGAATTAGGAATGAAGAGTTCCTATTGGCCGGCGCGCTACTGGGCCTGACCGCCTACACCTATCAGCCGGCGCGCTTTGTGCCGCTGCTGTTCGGCGGCTTTGCGCTTTATCTGTTGCTATTCCACCGGCGACCGACGGCCGAGAACCGCCTGTGGCACAACCGGCGCGGCTGGGCCGTGTGGGCGCTGTCGGCCGCCCTGGTGGCCCTGCCGCTGGTGGTCATCGTCGCCCGTGTCACCCCCATCGAGACCGGCGAGCGCGCCTTCTCCATCGAGCCGCTGACCGAACTGCTGGCCGGCAACCCGCGGCCGGTGCTGGACAACCTGGTGGCTGTGGCCGGCGTCTTCACCGTCAGTGGCGACCCGCTGAAGTCCTACAACCTGCCCGGCCGGCCGCTGTTCGTGCCGCGCCTGACCGGGCTGTTCTTCTACGCCGGGCTGGCCCTGGCCGTGTGGCGCTGGCGGCGGCCGGCCTACGCCTTTGTCCTGCTGTGGCTGGTCGTCGCCCTGCTGCCGACCGTCGTCACCATCAGCGCGCCCAACTTCAACCGCATGGTCGCCGCGCAATTCCCGATCTTCTTCCTGGCCGGGCTGGCCGCGGCCGAGGGGATTCAGTGGGCGGCGGCGCGGGGCAGGCCCTCTCCCCAGCCCTCTCCCACAGGGAGAGGGAGCAAGACGGCCGGCACTCCCTCTCCCTTTGGGAGAGAGTTGGGGAGAGGGTCAGCAGCGACCGCGGCGCTGCTGGTCGTCGCCGCCCTGGGGCTGACGGCCACGGCCACCGCCCGCGACCTCTTCCGCGTCTGGCCGGAGCAGTTCGCCGACGCCCACCCGCTCAACCGCGAGATCGCCGCCGTAGCCGACTTCCTGGAGCACCGCGCCGACGGCCGCCCGGTGGTCATCAGCAGCCGCGACATCGAGGACGAAGACCCCTACATCGTCAGCGTCAGCCTCGACCGGGCCATCGACCGCCGCTGGGTGGACTCGTCGCAGGCGCTGGCTCTGCCGGCCGGGGCGGATGAAGCGTGGCTGATTGTGACGGCCGATCGGTGGGTTGATCCGCTCTTGGCGGATGTGGTGTCTTTGGGCGCAGGGGAGCAGGGGAGCCTGCCCCCTCGCCCCTTGGAAGAGGGTGGGGGAGAGGGTCTGCCCCCTCGCCCCTTGGGAGAGGGTGGGGGAGAGGGTCTTGTCGTGCCCGCCGCCAACCCACTTCAGCGGGTTTGGTTTGTCAGCCGCGGGTTTCAACCCGGGGCGGCCGGCGGCGCGACCCGCAGCACAACACGCATGGCCAGTAACAATCTGTTCCCTCTCGCCTGGTTGCGCCACATCGCCGCCCCCACTCTTGACTATGCGAAGGCGCAATTGATCAGCCTGCCACCTTCCGCCCAGATTCAGCAGTCGCCATCCATGAACCAGACTGCCCCTGTCAGTAACATGTTCTCTCTCCACTTGATGACCGCCGCCAGCTGGCCGACGCTTGAATCCCCCACCATCTCCCTACCCCCCGAAAGCAGCTTCGCCCCCACCTACCCCATCCCCTTCTGCGCCTGCGACCCCGGCGCGGCGGCCAAACCCGCTCTGTGGCTGACCGGCGTCGAACTGGGCGCGGCCCAGCCCGGCGCGGAGCTGACCCTGCTGACCAGTTGGCAGACCGGCCCGGCCCGCTTTCTCTCCCTGGCCATGTTCGTCCACCTGCTCGACGCCAGCGGCAACATCGTCGCCCAGGACGACGGCCTCGGCTACCCGCCCCACACCTGGCAGCCGGGCGACCGCTTCCTGCAACTGGCCCGCCTGCCCCTGCCGGCCGACCTGCCGCCGGGCGCGTACACGCTGCAATTCGGCCTTTACGACCGGGCCACCGGCGCGCGCTGGCCGGTGCTCAATGCCGATGGACAGCCGGCCGGCGACCGGTTGCTGTTACCGCTGCCCTAGCCACCCGGCAGTCGGACCACGCTCAATCCGGCCGCCAGCGGCCCCTTGAACAAGATGGCCCCCAGCAGGGCTATTAATTCCTCAACCGGCATGGACAGGTCGTCCTCCAGCCAGTGAACGATCAGCCCCAGCCCGGCCGCGGCCATGTACTCGATCACGTACTCGGCTTGCCGCGAACTGTGCATCGATTGGCGGCGATCATTTGCTACTATATCATGAGACCTAACGACCGGGAGTGATGGGGAGCCATCGGCCGGACTTTTCCATTGTCACCTCACGCGCACCGACCTGATAGGTGGGCGGCCACAAAAGCTACTTCCACCAGAGAATAACTTGGCCGTCCGCCTGTCGGGTCTTCAGAGAGAAAATCGATGATCGAAGTCGACGCCGTCAGCAAAAGCTACGGCCAACAGAAAGTATTGGACCAAATCAGCCTGACCATGCCCCAGGGCGAGATCTTCGGCCTGCTCGGCCCCAGCGGCGCAGGCAAGACGACGCTCATCCGCCTCATCACCGGCGCAGAGGCGTGTGACGAAGGCGCGGTGCTCGTCGCCGGCGAGCGCAGCCCCAGCTTCAAGACGCTGCGCCACCTGGGCTACATGCCCCAGAACGACGGACTATATACCGATATTTCCGGCGCTGATAATCTGGCCTTCTTCGGCGGGCTGTTCGGCCTGCGCGGCGCGGCCTTGCGTCAGGCGATTGCCGCCAAGCTCGACTTGGTCGGCCTGACCGCCGACGCCGGCAAGCTGGTGCACAACTACTCCGGCGGCATGAAGAAGCGGCTGTCACTGGCCGCGGCGCTGCTGCACGATCCGCCGCTGCTGATGCTCGACGAGCCGACGGTCGGCATCGACCCGCTGCTGCGGCGCAAGCTGTGGGCGGAGTTCGCCCGGCAGCGCGCGGCCGGCGTGACCCTGGTCGTCACGACCCACGTCATGGACGAGATCGCCAACTGCGACCGGGCGGCGCTGATCAACAACGGCCGCCTGCTGGCCTGCGGCAGTGTCGAGGAGTTGACCGCGCTCGGCCGCGGCAATATCGAGAATCTGTTCTTCGAGGAGTTCCCCATCACCACGGAGGTGCGGCCATGATCGTCCTCATCAAGCGCCTGTTGCGCGGCCTGCGCAACGACAAGCGGCTGTTGGGGCTGGTCTTTGTCGCGCCGCTGCTGGTTATGACCCTGATCTATCTGCTGCTGAGCAGTAGCACGGACACGCCGGTCATCGCCATCGACACCGGCAATCCCCTGCTGGCCCGGCTGGCGACGGCCCTCGACGAGTCGGCAGTGACACTGGCGGAGTACGACGCAATGACGGCCGCCGGCGCCCTGGCCGACAAGACGATCGACGCCACGGTGACCATCGACGACGGGGGGCTTACGCTGACCCTGCTGGAGCCGAACGCCGCCGTCGCCGCCGCCGTCAGCCGGGCGCTGCAAGACGCCCAGGCGACGCTGACCGGCGCGCCGGCCGGCCAGGCGCAGATCGTCTTCCTCTACGGCGACCCGGAAGCGACGCTATTCGACGCCTTCGGCTACATCCTCCTGGCCTATATCAGCTTCTTCTTCGTCTTTCTCCTGGCCGGCATCGCCCTCATCCGCGAACGCTCTCAGGGCACGCTGGAACGCTTCATCCTCTCGCCCATCAAGCGCGGCGAGATCGTCGCCGGCTACACCATCGCCTACGGCATCCTGGCGATGATCCAGTCCATCATCGTCGTGCTCTTCGCCGTCACCGTCCTGGGCATGAACCTGGGCGACAACGTGCTGCCGGCCATCCTCATCATGGTTATGATGTCGCTGGCCGCGGTGAGCATCGGCTTGCTGGTCTCGGCCGTGGCCGCCAACGAGGTCCAGATGGTACAGATGATTCCAGTGGTGGTGATACCGCAGGCGCTGTTCATCGGTCTTATCCCGCTAGACAACATCCCCTTTGGTCTGGGCAACCTGGCCTACGTCATGCCCCTCTACTACGCCGCCAACGCCCTCAAGAAGGTGACCGTCTACAACGAGGGCCTGGCCGCGGTCGCGCCCGAACTGGCCGTCCTCCTCGGCCTGACGCTGGTGCTGGGCCTGATCAACACCCGTGTCCTGCGCCAGTTCCGCAAAATCTGAACGAACGACGAACGACGAACGCGTTCGTCGTTCGTCGTTCGTAGCTCGTCGTTCCTAATTCGTAATTCCCAGCGCCACTTCCCTCTCCCGCCGGAACTGGCGCGTGTAGAGGTTGTAGTAGTGGCCGCCGGCGCGGATGAGTTCGGCGTGCGTGCCCTGCTCGGCGATGCGGCCGTCCTCGATGACCAGGATGCGGCTGGCGCGCTTGATCGTGCTCAGCCGGTGGGCGATGACGAAGCTCGTCCGCCCCTCCATCATCGTCTCCATGCCGCGCTGGATGAGCGCCTCGGTCAGCGTGTCCACCGAACTGGTCGCCTCGTCCATGATGAACAGGTCGGGGTCGGCCAGAATCGCCCGCGCCAGGCTGATGAGCTGCTTCTGGCCGACGGACAGCTTGCTGCCGCCCTCGCCCACCTGCTCGTCGTAGCCGTTCTCCAGCGTCACGATGAAGTCGTGCGCCCCGGCCAGCCGCGCCGCGTCCACCAGTTCGTCGTCGGTGGCGTCCAGACGGCCGTAGCGCAGGTTCTCGCGGATCGTCCCGCTGAACAGGTGCGGCGTCTGGAGCACCATGCCGATCCGGCTCTGGATGGCGTGCTGCGTCAGGTCGGTGTAGTCGTGCTCGCCGAACAGGATGCGCCCGTCCTTCGGCTCGTAGAAGCGGCACAGCAGGTTGACGATGGTCGACTTGCCGCCGCCCGTCGGGCCGACGAGGGCGATGGTGTCGCCCGGCCGCACGCGCAGGTTGAAGTTCCGCAACACCGGCTTGTCCTTCTCATAGTAGAAGGTCACGTCGTCGAAGAGGATGTCGCCCTCCAGGTGGGCCGTCTCCAGCGCGCCGGGCTTGTCCATCACCTCCGGCACGGCGTCGAGCAGCGAGAAGACGCGCTCGCCGCTGGCAATCGACTGCTGCATCTGGGCGAAGACGCGGGCCATCTCCTGCACCGGCCAGATCATGAACGTCACGTAGCCGATGAAGGCCTGAATCTGCCCCACCGTCGTCTCGCCGCGCAGGGCCAGCAAGCCGCCGTAGAAGATGACCGCGGCCACGCCCAGGGCGCTGATGAACTGCACCGCCGGCAGGAACATGGCCGACAGCACGTTGGCCCGGTACGACGCGTTGAACATCATCCCGGTCAACTTCTGGAACTCGGTCAGGTCCTTGTCCTCGCGGGCCAGCGACTTCGTGACGCGCACGCCGGTGATGTTCTCGTTGTAGGCGCCGGTGATCTTGGAGTTGATCCGCCGCACCTCGCGGAACTGCGTCAGAATCAGCCGCCGGAAGTAGTAGGCCACGCCGACCAGCAACGGGATGGTGATCATCACCAGCAGCGCCAGCCGCCAGTTGATGAACAGCATGAAGCCCGTCGCCACCAGCACGCTGGTGATGCCCCAGACCACATCGAGCAGACCCCACGTGACCAGATCGGCGATGCGCTCCGTGTCCGACGTGACGCGCGACATGATCCAACCGACGGCCGTCTTGTCGAAGTAGCTGAAGGTCAGCTCCTGCAAGTGGTGGAACAGCTTGCGCCGCAGGTCATAGCGCACCTTCTCGCCCAGCAGGCCGGTGATGAAGATGAAGCCGAAGACGATGCCGGCCGAGATGATGCTCAGGATGGCGAAGTTCGTCAGGATCGACCGTAGCGCCACCGGGTCGCGCGGGATGATGGCGTCGTCCACCAGCAGCTTGCCGAAGTAGGTGAAGATGGAGTCGGAGATGGTGATCAGCACCACCAGACTCAGGAAAAAGATGACCAGCTTCCAGTAGGGAACCACCTGCTGGAGGATGCGCGTCACCGTCCGGCCGCTCAACGGGGTATTGGTCTCGTCGTCCTCGAAAACTTCTTCTTCCATGACGATCTCTCTTGGTGCCTCCCACCTTCTGTGGTGGGTCGCCTCGGCGGGTGAGTGCATCCACCTTCTGCGGTGGGTTGCACTTTCTGGGGCTCCCACCTTCTTGAGTGGACGACCTCTTTTCAGCTTAAAGAAGGTGCAACCCACTGAGGTGAAAGGCCGGGCGTCGGAAGGTGCAACCCATCTCAGAAGGTGGGCTGCACCGGCGTCGCCGTCACGGCCGCCAGATCCTCTTCCAGTTCATCCTCGATCTGCGACTGCAAATCGTAGATGCGCCGGTACGTGCCTTCCTGCGTCAGCAATTCGTCGTGCGTGCCGTGCTGGACGATGCGGCCCTTATCGAGCACCAGGATCAGGTCGGCGTTCATGACCGTCTGCAGCCGGTGGGCGATGATGAACGTCGTCCGGCCGGGCATCAGCTCTTCCAGCGCGTCGCGGATGGCCGCCTCGGTCTCCGTGTCCACCGACGACGTGGCGTCGTCGAGGATGAGGATGGCCGGGTCCTTAAGCAGCGTGCGCGCCAGCGTCACGCGCTGCTTCTGGCCACCGGAGAGCGTCACGCCCTTCTCGCCCACGACCGTCTCGTACCCTTGCGGGAAGCGCAGGATCACGTCGTGGACGGCCGCCGCCTTGGCCGCGCGATAGACGTCTTCGTCCGTCACCTCGCGGTGGACGCCGTACATGATGTTCTCTTTGATCGTCCGCGAGAACAGGAACGGCTCCTGGAGGACGAAGCCGATCTGCTCGCGCAGGTCGCGGCGGGTGTAGTCGCGCAACTCGACGCCGTCGATGCGGATGCTGCCCTGGTACTCGTAGAAGCGCGGCAGCAGGTTGACCAGCGACGTCTTGCCGCTGCCGGTCGGCCCGACCAGCGCCACCACCTGCCCCGGCTCGGCGCGGAAGTTGATGCCGTTGAGCACGGCCATCTCCTCGGAGTAGGCGAAGCGCACGTCATCGAAGACGATCTCGCCCTTGATGCGGCCGCCCGGCCGGTGCGTGCCCACGTCCAGCGGCTCGCGGTCGACGCGGATGATCTCCGACACACGGTCGAACGATACCAGGGCCATCGACATCTGCACGATGAGGCGGCCGATGTTGCGGATGGGCCACATGATCCACGTCAGCATACCCATGTAGGCCAGGAACGTGCCGACGGTGATCGTGCCGTCGATGGCCATGCCCGCGCCCACGGCATAGCCAATGACCAACTGTACGCCGACGAGCACGTCGGTCGTCGGCCAGTAGATGGCGTGGAGCAGCAGCAGCCGCCGGCCGCTGACGTAGCGCCCACGGTTGGTCACCTCGAACTTCTCGCGCTCATACTCCTGCCGGGCGAAGGCCCGCACGACGCGCACGCCGCTCAGGTTCTCCTGCAACGTCGTCGAGAGCTTGGCCTCCTCTTCCTGGAAGACCTCGTAGCGCTGGCCGATCTTGCGGAAGAAGTAGATCGAGATGGCCACAACCAGCGGCACAACGACAACCGAGATCAGCGCCAGCCGGACGTTGAGCGTCAGCAAGGCGGTGAAGTTGACGATGAAGAGCATGACGATGCGGCCCAGGCCAATCGACTCCTCGCCGAAGAAGCGCCGCAGCGTGTCCACGTCCGAGGTGGAGCGCTGGATCAGGTCGCCGGTGGGCGTCTTGTCGTGGTAGGCGAAGGTCAGGCGCTGCACGTGGTCGTAGAGGTAGTCGCGCAGGCGGCGGATGACGCTCTCCGAGGTCTTGGCCGCCCAACGGCCGCCCATGAACGTGAACACGCCCTGGGCCACGGCCAACCCCAGGAAGCCGGCGGCCACCCACGGCAACATGTGGCGCATCCCCTCGACGCCCAGCACGTCGTCGGTGAAGTAGCGCAACAGATAGTAGAACACCGTCTGGCAGACGGCGGCCAGCCCGACGCACAGGAACGCGCCGACGAAGATGGCCCGGTAGCCGGTGAGCATCCGCCACATGCCGACGATGCGACGCTTAGACAGCGTTGACTTCAGATCGAGATCGGTTGTCATAGTAACCACTCGCGTATAGGGCCGCCGAAGCGGCGTATGGATGACAGGCCGAAGTGAGGGGCCGGGAAACGGAACGGATGCCAGGCGTTCGCGGCAGCGCGAACCTACCCGCGGAAGCGGGCGAGAGCACGAGGTGGCCGAAGCCGGAGGTATGTCAGAGGATTAAAACCATCATAGTCGCACCTGACGTAAATGCGCCGGGGAAACCTTTCCCCGGCGGGCAGTGGGATCGCCAGTGTGTCAACTGGTAAAGCGCATTCCGTATTATGCTAGTTTAGCAGAGAAAAGGCAAGGGAAGTGTAATGTAGTTGACAGTTGACAGTGGTCAGTATCCAGTAGGCAATAGACTGATCAGACATTGGCAGCGGTATCCCTTTTAGAATTCAATCACGGGTAGGCGTAGGGGCGGGACAATGCGGCCGACGCGCCTGGTCTGGCAGAACGGTGTGGATGGCCGCATTGTCTCGCCCCTCTTCAAGGATGAAGGATGAAGGATGAAGGATGAAACCAGAACCGGTATTCATCCTTCAGCCCTCATCCTTCATCCTTGGGAAAAGGGCGAGACAATCGGCGCTCAACGCCCTGGTAAGTAGAGTAGGTATCTCGCGCCGATTGTCCCGCCCCTACGCAAAACACCACATACTGACAACCAACAACTACTGCTACAATCCCCACATGGATAAGCGAAAAGTTTTGTTCCTCTGCACCGGCAACTCTTGCCGCTCGCAAATGGCCGAGGCCATTGTCAATGCGCGGTTGGGCGAACAGTGGCAGGCGGTCAGCGCGGGGACGATCCCGACCGGCTACGTCCATCCCAAGGCGCTGGCGGCGCTGCAGGAGATCGGCATCACCCACGACGGCCGCTCCAAGTCGGCTGACGAGTTCCGCGACGTGGCCTTCGACGTGGTCGTGACCGTCTGCGACTCGGCGGCCGAGGAGTGCCCCGTCTGGCTGGGCCAGGGCCGGCGGCGGCACCACAGCTTCCCCGACCCCGCCAAAACCGACGACATGGCCGACTTCCGCGCCGTCCGCGATGCGATTGCGCGGGAGATGCCGCTGTTGCTCAGTGGGCCAGTGAGCCAGTAGGTCAGTAGGTCAGCAGGTCGTACTGAATACTGCCCTACTGCCCTACTGCCCTACTGCCCTACTGACCTACTGACCTACTGACCTACTGACCTACTGACCTACTGACCTACTGACCTACTGACCCACTGACCTACTGTCACCCACCCTCCGGCCCACACAACGGCCGGACGCGAATCTGCGCCGGGTCGAGCAGCGCCGCCAACCACGCCTGCCAGCGGGCGGCAGCGGCGCGGTCGACGGAGTAGTAGACCCAGCGGCCGTCGATCCGGTCGCGGCGGCCAGTGACCAGGCCGACCTCGCTCAATACCCTCAGGTGATGGGAGAGGAGATTGGCAGGTAGATTGAGTTCTTGAACCAGTTCGCAATTGCACGTGTCGCCCTGCATGAGTCGGGCGAAGATGCGCAGGCGGTTTGGATCGCTGAGGGCCTTGAGGACGGCTGTTGCTTCCTCGGTTGGATGACCGTGGATGTGTCCGGCGGTGTTCATGATGCGCCGCATACCGCTCTTTCTGAAGCAAGCGCAATCCGTTCGTCGATCAGTTCGACTTCAGGCACAACCCGCAGCTCTGACCTGATCGAGTTCGCCACCAGGCTGTACTTTTGCGCCGATTGCAGCGCCTTGTGCACCCGCGCCCGAACGGTCTCCGTCGGCTCCCCGCCCACCGCGACGCGGATGTGCGGCCGGAGAAGCACCTCGCTGAAGATCTCGGTGCGATCCAGCGCAATCTCCTTCCTGCCCTCCGCCCGGCAGTCATAGCCGCGCAGGTCGAGCTTGTACCGCTCACAGGCCCAGAGGAACATCAACATGACGCAGGTGTTAAGCGCGGCCACGAAGGCATCTTCGGGTGTCAGCACGCCAGGCGGGCCACCAGCGTCGGGTGGCGCGGCGAAAGGCATGGCCGGGCCGTTGCCCATGACGACGTGCCCGCGGCGCTCCCCCGGCCACGAGACGGTGGTGTGATAGACGGCTGTCTGGCTCATATCGCCTCCGCGCTGCCGTCCGTCGCCTCGCCCTGCAACGGGCGGGGCTGAGGCTGGCCGGCACCAGGCGCGAATGCCATCGGTTCAACGGACGTGCCGAAGATGGGCAGCGACGGATCGGCCACGAACTGCGGGACGACGGCCGGCTCCGGGATAAACTCCCCGCGCCGCCGGCTCCAATGCTTACCAAGCAACTCATCTACCAGAGCAGCTACGCGGTCGGCTGTCGCCGTCACCGCCGCCTGCCCGGCCGCGTCCAGCCGCCGCCGCCCCTGTGGCCGGGCCAGCCCGCACGCGGCCACAACGTCGCTGACGACAACACTGGCCGCCGGCTTGCCGGAGTAGCGCTCTGTGGCCCGCGCCGCGCAGCGCAAATCGCAGCCGTCCACGGCGATAGTCGGGTAGAAGCGGGCGAAGGCGCGGTCGCCCTCGCCGCCGGCCACGAACAGCGGCAGGCAGATGGTCACGGTGTCGTCCGGCCGCAGTTCGTGCAGCACGCGCAGCGCCGCCAGCCGCGTCACCGTCCCCTCGGCCATCTCCTCGCCCGAACAGGCGATGATGCCGACCTTCTTCCGTGGCAACTCAGGCATTATCCGCCTCCGCAGAAGAGGAATCATCCGCAGATTCGGCAGATTCGGCAGATTTTTCCGCTTCTGAATCTGCTGAATCTGCCCAATCTGCGGATAAACTTCTCTTTATCTGGTCTATCCCAGTAGCGATCTCGTCGGCCAGGGCGCGGGCCAGTTGCCGGCCACCCTCGTTCAGTTCGGCGATGCCGGCCGGCTTCATCTCGCGGTGGCGACGGTAGGCGTCGAGCACGGCATACTCCCGCGCCACCGTGCCGCCGCTCTCGCGCACCATCTTCGTCGCGCAGGCCAGCTTGCAGCCGTCAATGGTGACGGCCGGCAGTTGGGCCACAGCCGCCCGCGCCGTCTCGTCGCCCAGCACGAGCATGGACAGGGCCACCAGTTGTGTCTCGTCCGGCCGCAGGTCTTCGACGACATCGTAGGCCGCCTCGCGCGTCACCGTGCCATAGCTCTTGCCGATGCCGCTGCACGGCACAATCACCACTTTCGTGTCGTTCATCCTGAACGCTCCTCCGCCTGGGCCTGAGCTAGATCGCGGTAAGCCTCCGGCGTCAGCAGGTCGTCGCGCTCGCGCAGCCAGTCGGCGGCGTCCAGCTCTACCAGCCAGCCGTCGCCATAGGGGTCGGCATTGACGATCTCGGCTGTCGTGACCAGGCGCGAATTGACCGCCGCGACGTGGCCCGTGGTCGGGGAAATGAGTTCCAGGGTGACCTTAATCGTCTCCAGTTGCCCCAGCGACTCGCCGCGAGCCACGGCCGCGCCAATTGGCAACGTCTCGACGAAGGTCACGTCGCCGCTATGGCCCTGCACGAAATCGCTGACGCCCAGCCGCAGCCGGTCGCCCTCGGCCATTACCCACAAACCGCCGACCGTATAGGCACGATCGGCGGCGATATGGAAAGTGAATTTATCGACCGTGAACGTCAAAGGTTCCATTATGGCCTGCTTATTCTCCTGGCGGTTGGCTCAGTCCCAGAGGTGGGCGGGTAGTTAATTCAATGTCTATTGTATTATAGGCAACGAACCGGCCCGACCGGTAGTGACGTTTGTCATGCGTTTTCTATGACGTGGGGCGAACGTTCGACTCCCGGCTCTCATCCCGCGAGTGCCTCTCCCCCCACCACGCCCACAACGACACCAGCAACCCCACCCCCACCAGCCCGGCGACGACCAGCGATACGTCGCTCAGACCGGCGGCCTGGGCTTCGATGGGCGCGGTCGTCGCTCCGCCGCTGACCGGCCCGCCGGCCGCGGCGAAGACCCGCGCCGCCCACAGCGCCCCCAGAGCGGCGATGCCCACCGTCTGCCCCAGGTTGCGCGTCATGGCCAGCAGCCCACTGGCCACGCCCAGCCGTTCGCGCGGGGCCGTGCCCATCAGGGCGCTGTTGTTAGGCGATTGGAACAGGGCCACGCCGATGCCGATGAGCACGTAGCGCAGCATGAAGCCAACGGCCGTTGTCTCGGTCGAGAGTGTGGATAGGGTCAGATAGCCGATCAGCGTCACCGCCAATCCCAGCGACGAGATCAGCCGGCTGCCCATCCGATCCGACAACGCGCCGGAGATGGGCGAGACGATGCCCAACGCGATGGGCACGACGGCCAGCAGAAAGCCCACCTGCTGCACGCCATAGCCCAGCACCGTCTCCAGATAGAACGGGATGAGCACACCGCTGCCCAGGCCGATGAAGACCATCAGCCCGGTGAACAGATTGATGGTGAACAAGCGGTTACGAAAGAGGACGGGGTCGATGATCGGCTGCGGGTGGCGGCGCTGAATGAAGAGCAGGGCCAGCAGAAAGAAGATGCCAAAGGCGAACAGCCCCAGGGCCGTCGGGCTGGTGAAGCCCTCTTCCTGGCCGGTGGTCAGCCCCAGCAGAATGCCCAGCAGACCCAGACACAGCGCCGCCGCGCCGCCGAAGTCGAACCGCTGCCCGCCCGGCGGTTGTGTCGTCGGGATGTTGCGCCACACCAGCCAGGTTCCCAGAATGCCGATAGGCACGTTGACGAAGAAGATCCAGTGCCACGACAGATTCTCGATGATGATGCCGCCCAGCGTCGGGCCGGTGACGATGCCGATAGAGACGATGGAGCCGGTGATGCCCAGGGCGCGCCCGCGCTCCTCCGGCGGGAAGGCGTCGGTGACAAGGGCCATGCCCAGGGCCAGGATGAGCGCCGCGCCCACCCCTTGCAGCACGCGGAAGCCGATCAGCCAGCCGACCGTCGGCGACAGGCCGCACAGCAGCGAGCCGATGGTGAAGACGACGAAGCCGGAGTTGTAGAGGCGCTTGCGGCCGTACATATCGGCCAGCCGGCCGACGATGGCCAGCAGGGTGGTAATGGTCAGCAGGTAGGCCAGCACGACCCACTGCACCGTGGCGAAGGTGGCGTTGAGCGCCGTGGTCAGCGTCGGCAGGGCGACGTTGACGATGCTGCCGTCAATCGTCGCCAGGAAGATGCCCATGGCCACGGCCGACAGGACGAGCCACTTGCGGCTGTAGTCGCGCTCGTCGAGCGCGACCGCCTCACTGTGTGTTTGTTCCATACGTTACCTGTTGTGGCACAGGTGTCTTCACCTGTGTCCTTACACGGAAGACACAGGTGAAGACACCCGTGCCACATTTGTCTTGCTGTAGCGCAGGTGTCTTCACCCGTGCGCTTGGGCGGAAGACACAGGTGAAGACACCTGTGCCACATTTGGAAGGGCGGTTACTCTTGCAGTGTCAGCGACGCCGACGCCGACTCGATGCCATGCAAATGCTCAGCCCGGCTGTGGTAGTGCAGCCGCCACATCTCGCGCCGCGGGTGCTCCACGTACTCGAAGCGGGTGATGCCGGTGTTCTTGCACCACACCTCGCAGCGCCGCCAGGGGCCGATGTTGAAGATGTGGTCGAAGCTCAACTCGATGACCCCACCGTGACAGACGGCGACGACCACCTGGTCGCGGTGGCGCTCCAGCACGTCCTCGATGAACGAGCCGACGCGGGTGCGGAAGTGCATCAGGCTCTCGCCCCCCTCGCGGGTGGGCGTGACGGAGTGGAACGGCCGCTCGCTACCCCAATAGTCGCTGTACTCCGGCAGGTCGTCGCTGGGCCAGGGCAAGTGGTCGGCGCGGTTGTTGCCGATCTCGCGCAGGCGGTCGTCGTTGGTGATGGCCACGCCGTAGGCCTGGCTGACGTAGGCGGCCGTCTCCTGCGCTCGCTGCATGGTGCTGGCGTAGAGGGCGTCGACGGTGATGATCTCCGTCGGCATCCATGCGCCCAGAGCGGCAGCCTGCTGGTGGCCCAGCTCGGTCAGGGCGGTGTCTTGATTGCCGCCACTCCAATCCTTCAGGTTGACATAACTTTGACCGTGGCGAATAAGATAGAGGTGCATTGGCTTCCCTACAATGGTTGAAGTAGGGCAACTTTACCACGTTGGTGCTCCATTGACATTCGCGCTTTACAGTTCGCCCAAAACGGCTAAGATTCAAATGGCGATGTCGTGCGTACTAATAAATGAGGCCACATGCAGGTGGCCCAACGCAACAGTATACATCGCCGACGCCCATGACGGAAAGGACACACCCGGCGGTGGAACTGAGCGATGAAGAGTTGATGGCCCGTGTCGCGGCACGCGACGCGGTGGCCTTTGAGTTGTTATACGACCGGTATGCGCCGGTCGTGCTGGGCGTCGTCGTCAAGATCGTGGGCGACCGCGCCGTGGGCGAAGAAGTGTTACAGGATACATACTGGCGCATCTGGAGCCAGGCCGCGAGCTATGACCCGGCCAAAGGGCCGCTGCGGCCGTGGCTGTTCAGCATCGCCCGGCGGCTGGCGCTGGACGTGTTGCGGCGGCAGAGCGTGAGGCCGCAGCCGGCGCGCGACGAGAGCGAGGCGCGCCGCCTGGAGTTGGCCCCCGCGCCGGGCGACGACGTGCCGACGGCCGTCGGCGATGCCCTGGCCGCGGCCCAACTGCGCGGTGCACTCGACCAGCTATCGGCCGAGCAGCGGCGCGTGCTGGAGCTGGCCTACTTCGGCGGCCTGACCCGCCAGGAGATCGCCCAGGCAACCGGCACGCCGCTGGGCACGGTTCATACCCGTGCCCGACTCGGCTTGCAAGCCTTGCGCGCCAAACTGGGCGCGCCGGGGAACGAATGAGTGATGGAGCGTAACGACCGAATCGAAGAGGAACTCTTTCCGTTCTATGCCCTCGATGCCCTGACCGATGAGGAACGGGCCGAGGTCGAGAGCTACGTGGCCGGCAACCCGGCGGCCCGCGCTCGCCTGGACGAGGCTATGAGCGCCGTGGCGGAGTTTGTCACCGCCGCGCCGCTGACCCCCGACCCGGCGGTCAAGGCGCGGCTGATGGCGCGCATCGAAGACGAGGCCGTGCCGCAATCGCCCGCCACGCCCTCTCCCCAACCCTCTCCCATAGGGCGAGGGAGCGCCACGCCCTCTCCTCAACCCTCTCCCACAGGACGAGGGAGCACTAGGCCCTCTGCCACAGGGCGAGGGAGCGCCAGCCGCGGCTTCAGCCTGCGCGACTTCTTCTTCGGGCGGGCGCTGGGCTTTGCCGTCTTGCTGCTGCTTCTGGGGGGCTTCGGCTTGTGGCGGCTGGCGCAACAGTCAAGTGCGTTGCGGGCGCAGGTGACCGAGTTACAGTCCACGACCGCCGCCCTACGGGCCACACTGGAAGCGACGCAGGGCGAAAACCAGGTCTTGCGCCGGGAGTTGGCCGCCCGCGACGAAACCCTGGCCCAACTGCGCCAACCCGGCGCGATTACCATTGCCATCGGCGACGCTACCGGCGAACACCCCGCGGCCGTCGGCACACTGACAATGAACCCGACTACCGGCCAGGCCGCGCTGGACGTGGCCAATCTGCCGCCACTGCATGAGGGCACAACCTATCAAGCGTGGATGATCGTCGGCGGCGTGCCGGTCAGCGCCGGGACGTTCGCCGTTGACGCCGCCGGCCAGGGACACCACGTTATGCCCCAGGCCACACTGGGCACGTTCGAGGCCATTGGCGTCTCGCTGGAGCCATCCGGCGGCAGCGAGCAGCCCACGCCCGGTAAAATAGTCCTCCTTGGCGGCGTGACGTCGTAAGACGAGACCCAAATAAATCAACCATCCAGCGGCAGTTTTGAGGCACGGAGAAGATGAATCTCCGTGTCTCTTTTTTTGCCTGCCTATTGCGTTCAAATACTCAGTACTGAGTTTTCCAAATTGATGAATGCAACTGAGACCCAGGCGCGTAATCCTGTTTAGCCGCCACTCATCGAAGCCACCTGACGGCACAAACGCATCAGAACGACTGGCTAAAATCTACCGGGCTTTGGCCCAACCGGAGGCGCGCAATGGCAGCGTAATGGTTCTGCTTACCTACCTGACAACTTTCGACCTGACTGCAACCAATATTTGAAGGAGACAACAGTGAACGATAACCAGACCGAAAAGAAGAATCGCCGCCTACTGCGCGGCGCCGCCTGGATAATGATGCCGCTCATGATGCTGGCGGCAATCCTGCTCGCCTCCCTTCAGACCGGCGCTTCCAGCCATCGCGAAGCCCCGCTCATCTCTAAGGACCCCTACGCTGACAACACCGATACCTACGTTTGGGTTCCCTCCGGGCAGACCAAGAACATTGTCCTGGCCGCGAGTTGGATCCCGTTTGAGGGGCCGGAAGGCGGGCCGAACTACTTCGAGTGGGACGACCGCGTACTCTATGACATCCACGTCGACCATGACGGCGACGCGGTAGCCGACGTCACCTACACCTTGTCGAGCCGCACCGAGGTGCAAAACCCCGACACCTTCTTGTATAACACCGGCCCCATCACGACGCTAAACGACGCGGACTGGAACCGGCGACAGTACATCAGCGTGACCGAGACTTGGGCGCAGGGCGCGCAGCCGAAGAACACACCGCGCGTCAATCGTCTGGTGCGCGATGAGTTGACCGCGCCGGTCAACATCGGCAGCAAGTCCACGCCGAAGTATGCCAACCTGGCCAATGCCGCTGAGTTCAGTATGCGGGCCAGCAATGGCGACCGTGTGAAGGTGTTCGGCGGCCAGACCGACGACGCTTTCTGGGTCGATTTGCAGGTGTTCGACCTGCTGACGCTGCGCGGCCAGCCCGCGCCGATTGGCTACTCGACCGGCAACAACGATCCCGTTGACTCCGTTTCGGGCTTCAACGTCCACAGCCTCATCGTTGAGGTTCCCATCGCCCGGCTGACCCGCGGCGACACCGTTCTGGGCGTATGGGCTGGAGCGCGGCGGGCCACAATGCCCGTCCTGAACTCCGCCGAAGTCGACCCCGAGTCGACCGACTACGTACAGGTCTCGCGCCTGGGTATGCCCCTGGTCAACGAGGTCGTCCTGCCCATGGGCCTGAAGGACACGTTCAACAGCATCCCGCCCAGCGCTGACCTGACGGTCTACGAAGCGTTGCAGGAGAGCGTCGAAGACCCCGAAGTTGGCAATCTGCTGTGCGCCCTCTACGGCGTGCCGCTGCCCGGCGATGCGAATAACGACTGCGCGACTGAATACACCGCCGGAACGCCCCGCACCGGTCGCGGCGACATCTTCGACATCTTCCTGACCGGCATGGTTCTGGCCGACGAGTTCACCATCCAGACCCGCAACGGTCCGACGACGTTGCCCGCGGGCTTCAACGTCAATCGGCCGGCCAACGTCGTGCCGGCGGAGATGATCCGCATCAACACGGCCATCAAGGGCAACCTCTGCCCGCGGGTTCCTTCTCGCCTGGGTGTTCTGGGCGGCGATGCCTGTGGCTTCCCCAACGGCCGCCGGCCGATGGACGACACGGTTGAAATCGAGTTGCTGGCTGTGGCCGGCGCGGCTTACAGCGTTCTCGACGGCCGCGATACCGACTTCACCTTCAATCCCGACCTGATCAGTGTCCTGGATGACGGCATCGATGCCAACGACGTGCCCTTCCAGACCGCCTTCCCCTACTTCGCGATGGCCCAGTCGGGTCAGGAACACGTCCACCAGAATCCGGGCGACGCCAACAGCAATATGGCTCCGGTCGGCCTGGTGAACCCGACCCGCTCCGACAGCAGTGCCGGCGGCCCCGGTTCGCCGGTGGCGGTGGATGGCGGGGCGCTTAGCGGCCTGCCCACCAGCGTGCTCAGCGCTGCGCTGCTGACCGTTGTGGCGGTGGCCCTGTTTAAAGCCGTCCAGCTGCGGCGTCAGGTTGCCTAAGACCTGAGAGGAGAAAGCCACGGATTTCGCAGAGTACACCGACTGAGCGTCAGGCATAGCCATCGCCCACTCTGTGTACTCTGCGAAATTCGCGGTTACTCCCTTTTCCCAAGGGGAACGACATGAACCAGATACAAACGCTCCAACCGTCTGACCGTCGCCTGTTCCTGCTGCTCATCGCCGCGGCGCTGTTTCTGGGAACAATGCTGTTGTGGCGGTTGGCGGGTGGCAGCGCGACCCCGGTGGTCAGCAGCCCGGCTCGTTCGTTGACTCCGCTGAGCACGGCCGACACCGTCGCTCAGTTGCGCGCCCGTTTGCAGGCTGCGCCCGAAGATGCCGACACCTACGCCGCGCTCGGTCTGGCCTTGCTGCAACAGGTGCGAGAGACGGGCGATCCCTCTCTCTATGGCCAGGCCGAGCAAGCCTTGTCGACCGCCCTGGCCTTGGACGTTGATCAGCTAGACGCACTCGTGGGACAAGGGGCGCTGGCCTTGGCCCGCCACGACTTTGATGCCGCCCTGACCTGGGGTGAGCGGGCACGGGCGCTGATGCCCTATCGCGCCGATGCGCTGGGCATCCTGGTTGATGCTCACGTCGAGTTGGGGCAGTATGAGGCAGCGGTCGCCGCCGCGCAAGCGATGGTCGACCTGCGGCCCGACATTGCCTCGTATAGCCGCGTCGCCTACTTGCGGGAACTGCACGGCGACACGGCCGGCGCCATCGCCGCCATGACCGCCGCCGTAGAGGCCGGCCCACCCGGCAGCGAGGCCACGGCCTGGGCCGCGGTCCAACTGGGTCATCTCTATTTCGATAGCGGCGACACCGCTCGCGCCGACGCCGCCTATCGCGACGCGCTGAGCACCTTGCCGGAGTATCCCTACGCGCTGGCGGGGCTGGCGCGGTTGCAGGCGGCCAATGGTGACACGCCCGAGGCCATCACGGCCTACGAGACGATTGTCGCACGACTGCCGCTGCCAGAATTCGTCATTGCGCTGGGCCGCCTGTATGAGGCGACCGGCCGGCCCGATCAGGCCGCGGCGCAATATGATCTGGTGCGGGTCATGCAGCAGCTCAACGCCGCCGCGGGCATGAACGTCGATCTGGAAATGGCTTTGTTCGAGGCCGACCACGGCGACCCGGCCGCCGCGCTGGCGATGGCCGAGGCCGCCCACGCTCAACGGCCCACGGTCGTAGCCGACGACGTGCTGGCCTGGGCTTACTATCGCAATGGCCGTCTCGATGAGGCGCAACGCCTTAGCGAGCGTTCGCAGCGGCTGGGCACGACCAGCGCCCTGTTCAGCTACCACGCCGGCCTTATCGCCGCCGCGCAGGGCGACGCCGGCCGGGCGACGACCTACTTGCGCCGCGCCCTGGAACTGAATCCTCACTTCGACCTGTTGCAGGCCGAAGAAGCCCGCGCCGCGCTGGCCGCGCTGGAGCAGTAGACCGCGTCTCAAGGAGAGTTGACCATGAACCGCAAGCATCGCCTGCGCCCCGTCTTCGCCCTGTTGTTGGCCCTGCTGGGCCTCAGCCTGGCCGCCGCCGTCCGCGCCCACCCGCTGGGCAACTTCACCATCAGCCGCTACAGCGCCGTCACTCTGGGCGCGGAGTCGGCCGAGGTGCTCTACATCCTCGACATGGCCGAGATTCCGACCTATCAGGAGCGGCAGACGATGGACAGCGACGGCGACGGGACCATCGGCGCGGCTGAAGAGGCGGCCTACCTGGCGGCGACCGTGCCCGCGCTGGCCGCCAATCTGCGGCTGGAGGTCGATGGCGCGGCCGTGCTCCTGACGCCGCAGCGCCACACGCTGGCCTTCCCGCCCGGCCAGGGCGACCTACCGACGTTGCGGCTGGAGTTGTGGCTGTCAGCTCCGCTGCCGGCTGGCGACAACGCGCTGAGTGTGGTCTACGAGGATGGCAACTACCCCGACCGGCTGGGCTGGCGCGAGGTGGTGGTCAGCGCCGCCGCCGGCACGCTGCTGGAGTCTTCGGTGCCGGCGGCCGACCTGAGCGACCAGTTGCGCGCCTACCCGGCCGACCTGCTGCAAGCGCCGCCGGCCGTCAGCCGGGCCGAGGCGCGCTTCGCCCATCGGCCATCGGGCAGCAGGGGAGCAAGGGAGCAGGGGAGCAGGGGGGCCAGGAAGACGCCACCCGCCCCTCGCCCGCCACCCGCTTCGGCCAGGACGAGTTCGCCGACCTGCTGTCGCGCACGCTGGACACGCCGGCGGCGCTGGCCGCGGCGCTGCTGGTGGCCGTCGGGCTGGGCGCGGCCCACGCCCTGACGCCCGGCCACGGCAAGACCATCGTCGGCGCGTATCTCGTCGGCTCGCGCGGCACGGCCCGCCACGCCCTCTTCCTGGGGCTGACGACGACCATCACCCACACTGCCGGGGTGTTCGCCCTGGGCTTTCTGGTGCTGGTGGCCTCGGAGTTTGTGCTGCCGGAGAAGCTCTACCCGTGGCTGGGGGTGCTCTCCGGGCTGCTGGTTGTCGGCATTGGGCTGTCGATCCTGCGCGGCCACGTCGGCCACTGGCTGGCCCACCGCCGCGGCGACAGCCACGATCACGGGCCGTACCACTTCCACTTTGGCAAGGGGCACAGCCACGGGCCGGGTGGTCACAGCCACGACCACGGCCATAGCCATGACCACGGCGCGTTAACCAGTGACCAGCCCAGTGCTACGCCAGTCAGTGGAACGCGGGCGCTGGCGTTTGCCGGGCTGAGCGGCGGGACGGCCGTCGCCTCGCCCGCCCGCCAACACACCCACGACCATGCGCATGGTCATGACCACGCGCATGATCATGACCACCCGCACGACCATGCCCACGGCCATGATCACAGCCATGATGATGTTCACGCCGCCGACCGGCCGGACGCCCTCAGTTGGCGCAGTCTGCTGGCTCTGGGCATCTCCGGCGGGCTGCTGCCGTGCCCGTCGGCACTCATCCTGATGCTGAGCGCCATTGCCCTGCGGCAGGTGGGCGTCGGGCTGGTGCTCATTCTGGCCTTCAGCGTCGGGTTGGCCGGCGTGCTGACCGGCATCGGCCTGATCATGGTCTACGCCGGGCGCTTCCTGGAGCGGCTACCGGTGCGCCACAGCGCCGTGACCACCCGCCTGCTGCCCATGGCCAGCGCGACGTTCATCACCGTGGCCGGGCTGGCGATCACGATTCGGGCGCTGATAGAGGCTGGAGTAATTTAAGAGAGAAGAACGCGGAGAAACGCGGAGAGACGCGGAGGAAGAACCTAGATTCTTCCTCCGCGTCTCTCTGCGTTAACTCCGCGTTTCTCCGCGTTCCTCTCCGTGTTCTTATTATCACTCAATAAGAGCGCGCGAAGTACACTCTTTCGTTCGCCGGCTGCCCACAGTAGATACAATCGCCACTCTGCTGCGGCTGATCAAAGGGGATGCAGCGTGTCGTCGCTCGCGTCTCCTCCTTGATGCTGGCCTCGCACTCGGCCCGGCCACACCACCAGACAAACGCCCAATCATCGGCCACGACCTTCCGGAACTCTTCGTAAGTGGTGGGTTCATGGATGTGGGCATCGCGGTATGCGGTAGCGCGTTGAAGAAGGCTGCTCTGAATGTCGTCCAGCAGCCGTCCTACCGTCGCCACCAGATCCGTCTGGGGCACAAAGGACTTACCTTCTCGGCCCGGGCGGTCGCGCCTGGCTAGGGCGACACTCCCTTTCGCCACGTCCTTCGGGCCAATCTCGATCCGCACAGGCACGCCGCGCATCTCCCAATCGTTGAACTTGAACCCGGGGCTAACGTTGTCGCGGTCATCTAGCTTAACGCGGATATTGGCCGCTTGTAGCGCGGCGAAGACGCCATCAGCCACTTCCATCACCGCACTCTGCTCGGCGTCGCTCTTGAAGATGGGCACGATCACTGTCTGAATCGGCGCGAGGCGCGGCGGCAGCACAAGCCCCTGATCGTCGCCATGCACCATGATGAGCGCGCCAATCATGCGGCTGGAGATGGCCCACGAGGTCGTCTCGCAATATTGCCGGACGTTGTTCTTGTCCAGGAATTGAATGTCGAACGCCTTAGCGAAATTGGGGCCGAAGTAATGGGAGGTTCCCGCCTGCAGGGCGCGCTTATCCCACATCATGGCCTCGATCGACGTGGTGATCCGCGCTCCGGGGAAGCGTTCGGAGTCGCTCTTGCGCCCCTTGATGACTGGAATGGCCGCTTCTTCCAGCGAGAACTTCTCGTAGATGTCCAGAATGCGCCGCATCTCTGCGGTGGCTTCCTCGGCCGTGGCGTGTGCCGTGTGCCCCTCGTGCCAGTAGAACTCGGCGGTACGTAGGAATAGCTTCGTGCGCAGCTCCCAGCGCATGACTGAACCCCACTGCACGATCAGAAGAGGCAGGTCGCGCCAAGAGTTGATCCACTTTGAGTACATGTAGCCAATGACTGTCTCCGACGTCGGGCGCACCACCAGCTTCTCCTCCAACTCTTCGCCACCGCCGTGGGTGACGACAGCCAGTTGGGGCGAGAACCCTTCGACGTGCTCCTTCTCTTTCTCGAAGAACGATAACGGGATCAGCGTGGGAAAGGCGGCGTTGACGTGGCCCGTCCGCTTAAACTCCGCGTCCAGATAGGCCGTCATGTTTTCCCACAGCGCCCAGCCATAGGGCCTGACGACCATGCAGCCGCGCACCGGGGCGTAGTCGGCCAACTCAGAGCGGATGACGAGCTGGTTGTACCATTCGGAGAAATCTTCGCTGCGACTGAGGAGCGCTTTAGTGGACATCTTTGATTAACCGTTCACATTGAGTACCGTGTGGATGCTCAGTTGGCGCAATGTCCACACGATAGTGTAACTTTCATTCTGTAAATTAGTGGCAGGAGGTAGGCCACGATGTAACCGGTCTTCGGTTATCGCCAAACAACCAAGGAGCGACATCATGACCTACCAAACGGATTGTACCTTACCAGACTCATTGTTGGAACAGATCGCCGAGCAAGGGCTGGGCATCCTGCCGGAACTGGTCCGCATCGTCATCAACACGGCGATGCAGGCCGAGCGGGAGCAGTACCTGGGCGCGGCGGCCTACGAGCGGACGGAGACGCGCCGGGGTCACGCCAACGGCTACAAGCCCAAGACGGTGACCACATGCGTCTGGCCGGTGACGTTCGACGTACCCCAGATGCGCCAGGGCGGCTTCTACCCGGAGGCGCTGGAGCGGGGCTTGCGCACCGAGCGGGCGCTGCTGACGACGCTGGCCGAGATGGTTGTCCAGGGCGTCTCGACGCGCAAGGTGGCGGCCATCACCGAGCAGCTGTGCGGCACGGCCATCTCCTCAGCCCAGGTCCGCCGAGCCACGGCGCTGCTGGACGAGGAGTTGAGCGCCTGGCACTGCGGCCGTTGGGGCGCTGTCCGTTGTAGCCGGGCTGGCGATCACGATTCGGGCGCTGATAGAGGCTGGAGTAATCTAAGAGAGAGGAACGCGGAGAAACGCGGAGGGGGCGCGGAGAGACGCGGAGGAAGAAACCTCAGACTCTTCCTCCGCGTCTCTCTGCCCCTCTGTGGATCTGGGAGTATACTGCCCTTGCGGCACGAGGGGCGGGGGGGGGGGCCAGGTGGTTCTGCCGGAGGCGCGCCGTTTTGGGGCCGCCCGCGCCGCCGGGGCCCCCCCCCCCCCTCCCCCTTTTCCCCCCCCGGCGCGGGCCCCCCCGCCGCGGGCCCCCCCGCTTTCTGCCGCCCGGCCCGCCCCGCTTCCTCAAACATTTGCAGCCCCCCGCCGGTTCGCGCCCTTGGCCCGTATTCCACGCCCCGCCCTTCCGCGCGGGCAGGGGTTTGGGGGGGGGGGTGAGGTCCCTTCTCCGTATTTTCCGGCGTTGTTAGTTTTGGCGCCGCCGGCGGGCCCGCACCCCGCCCCGGGCGCGGCGGCCCCTGGGGGCGCGGCGCTGGGGGCCCGCGGGCCTTCGCCCCCCCCGCCACCACACCGAGCCCCGGCCCCCCGGCCCACTCCGCGCGCCGGTCGCCCGCGTTTTCCCCGGGCGTGGCTTGGGGCTTTCTTTTTTTGGCGGGCTGCGGCCCCCAAGGCGGCCTTTGGGGCCTTTCACTGGGGTTTTGCTGGCCCCCCCGGCCGCCCGCGGCGGTTGGTTTTTCGGCTGAAAGTATACTGCGGGCCAGGCAGGGCTATTGTCACCTGTTTTTTCTCCCGCAACGCGACACACGGGCACGATTGACGCGGGGGGGGGGAAGAGATGGTCCCCCGGTCGTTTTTGGGAGAAAGTATTCGTGGCGGAATTTGGTCAAAATGGGTGTTAAAATGTGCCTTTTTTCTGGGGTTGTCCCCCCTTTTTTGGCCCCCCCCGGCCCCTGGTTTACCCCTGTGGTTATGAGCACAAACCTACTTCTTCTTCGCCACGACCCCACCTGGGTAAACGCGCTGACGGTATGGGTGGCAGAACAATTGGCTATGCGAAGCATACGCCTGCTGGCCCCACCCATCGAATTCCGCGCCCTCCCCTGGTCGGCCGTCTTCCGCATCCCCACCGACCGCGGCGACGTCTACTTCAAGGCCTGCGCCCCGTCGCAGGCGTTCGAGCCGGCTCTGGCGCGCTACCTGGCCGAACGGCGGCCCAACGACGTGTTGCCTGTCCTGGCCGCCGACCTGGCCCGCGCCTGGCTGCTGCTGCCCGACGGCGGGCCGGTGCTGCGCCACGTCCTGACCGGCACGGCCGACGACCTCGTCGCCCACTGGTCGGCCATCCTGCCCCAACTGGCCGCGCTGCAACGCGATCTGGCCGGCGACGCCACGCGCCTGCTGTCGTTGGGCGTCATGGATCGACGGCCGGCCGTCCTGCCCTCGCTCTTTCTGGCGATGCTCGACCGCGCCGACCGCTGGCCGCTCGGCCACCCCAACGGCCTGTCGCGCGACGACCTGACCCGCCTGCGTGCCTTCGCTCCGCGCCTCTCGTCGCTATGCGAAGAACTGACAGCGCTCGGCCCGGCCCCTAGCCTGGTCATTGACGACCTTCACGACGGCCACATCTTCGTTGACTCGGCCGCGGCCCAGCCGCGCTATCGCTTCTTCGACTTTGGCGACGCTTGCGTGGGCCACCCGTTCTTCCAACTAGTCGCTCCCCAGCGCTTCTACGCGCATGAGTATGACGACCTGGAACTGGACGCACCGACTGTTGATTCGCTATACGAAACCTACCTGCGTGCCTGGCTGACTGACGTGCACGCCGCCACCACGGTACCGCGCGCCCTACAACTGGCCCTGGCCGTCGGCCCACTCATGCGCGCCCTGACCTGGTACCACGCCCTCGGCCCCCACTACCCCGACATCGAACCGGAGTTGATGAGTTATTACGCCCGCGGCATGGCCCACTGGTTGCGCGAACTGGAGAGCCGCTGTCAGACCTAAGAGGAGAAGCAACCACAGAACACAGATTCGCACAGATTTTCAGAGTTGAACCAGAAATCTGTGTATCTGTGGGCCTGCCGTATAAGCTTAACGTTCCCCATGCGATGACCGAACCAGCCCGCCTCCGCGCTGTTGATTGGACGCTGTAGGCCACACCCACCCGGCGCGGCGTGCGCGTGTTCGTTATCTTTTTCATCATCCCTATACTTCTGGTCTGCGGCTGCTTCCTGACTTTCTTGGTCCATGCCATCATCGAAAGCGGCCCGCGCACGCCGGAGCGCTCCTTCACAGCTATGGACTTCTTTCCGCCCACAGCTTTCCATCATGCCGGTTACGAGACTATTCAACCCCGAACATGGCTGGGCATCGACTCCATCAGAATGAGCGATGGGGACGATGCCTACGCCATTTACGAGCCGGCGCTTGATACGGTTGGGGTTGTCACTGTATTTGTGTACTACCAGTCGCACTGGAACGATGCGCTCGATGCGTATCAAAACCAGTTGCAGTATATGACCTCTTATCAGCCAATCAGCCTGCTCACCTTTCAGAGTAACCGCGCCCAAGAGCAGACCCTTCTGTGTACGGACAAGGTGTACGGGCCACGCAACATGCAGGAGTGTGACTATGTTGCCCGCTACGATGAGTTCGTTATCAACGTGAGCGCGGTGATCACGCAAGACCAGCCATCTATGGCCGAATTCGAGTACATCTTGCGGACTATAGACCAGCGAGCGATTGAACTGCTAGGCCCAACGCCCGCGCCCATGCCCTGACCCAACATCAAGGGCCACGTGACCGCCGAGCGCCTCTACCACGTCAGCGACCAACCCGGCATCCCCCTCTTCGAGCCGCGCCCCGTCCGCGCCGGCCACCCGCGCGGCGACCTGCCGCCCGTCGTCTGGGCCGTGGGCGAGCGATTACTCCACAACTACCTGCTCCCCCGCGACTGCCCGCGCGTCACCTTCTACGCCGCGCCCGGCAGCGACCCGGCCGACGTGGCCCGCCTGCTGGGCGCGAGCGCCGCGCGCTATGTGGTAGCCATCGAATCCGGCTGGCTCGACGCCGTGCGCGCCGCCGTCCTTTGGCTATACGAATTGCCAACAGACACGTTTGAACTGCTCGACCCCATCGCCGCCTACTACGTCAGCCGGGCCGCCGTCCGGCCGCTGTCGATGCGCCGCGTGGACGACCTGCTGGGCGAACTGGCCCGCCGCGACGTGGAGTTGCGCGTCACCCCCTCCCTCTGGCCCCTGCGCGACGCGGTGCTTACCTCGTCGCTGGCGTTCTCGGTTATTCGGATGGGCAACGCCGTTGTGGCACGGTTAGGGATTAGGATTAGGAAGAGCGCCAGGCTAAGAATCCCTAACACCTAATCCCTATTCAAGTACAGCCGTCGCCTCAATCTCCACCACAAAGTCGGGATTGGCCAGGGCCGCCACGCCGATCCAGGTCATCGCCGGGCGGGCGTCGTCGTCGAATGCGGCCTGCAGGGCCTCGCGCAGCGGCGTTGCCTGGCGAATGTGGTCGCCGACGATGTAGACGCGCAGCGACACCACGTCGCGCAGCGACCCGCCGGCGGCGGCCAGGGCGCGCTCGACGTTGGCCAGCGCCAGCCGCGCCTGCTGGCCCAGATCATCGCTGCCAATCTGCCGCTCCGTGTCCCAGGCCACCTGCCCGGCACAGTAGACCGTCCGCCGCCCCTCGGCGACGACGACCTGCGAAAAGCCCACCGGCGCGCTGTCCCACAGCGTCGGCGGATTGATGCGTGTTGTGCTCATGCTCTCTCCCGCGGCGCTCGGCCGCCCAATTGGTAGGCCGTCCAGCGACCGGCCCATGAACAGCGTATCGCCATCGTCGGAGTACGGCTCAATGGGCTGGAAGCCCAGCCGCTCGTAGAAACGGACGGCCCGCGACTGGACGATGTTGTCGGTGCTCAGCCACATCTGCCGGTAGCCGGCGGCGCGAGCGAAGTCGGCCAATAGGCTGTACAGCCGGTAGCCGATGCCCCGCCCCTGGTACGCCTCCAGCAGCCACATGCGCTTCAGTTCGGCCGTCGTCTCGTCAATCGGCCGCACCGCCCCCGTGCCGACGAGTTGCCCGCCGTCCAGCGCCACCAGGAACGTGCCGCGCGGCGGGCCGTAGACCCGCTGCCAATCGTCCACGTCGGTTAGCCGCAGCCACCAGCGCTCGACGAAGCTGTCCGCCCCTTCCGGCTCGAACAGCCGCGCGGCCACGCCCAGAATCACTCGTTTGGCCGCGTCCACATCGCCCGGCATCATACGGCGGATGACCAGACTCACCGGCCGACCCCGCGCACGTAGCTGACCTCGTGCTCCACCAGGGCGAAGCCCAGCGTCTCGTAGAGGGCAATCGTCGCCGCCGACTCGCCCCACGACTCCAGGCGAATCGGCCGCGCGCCCAACTCGCGCAGCCAGCGGGCAGCGGTCAAGGCCAGCGGCGCGTGCAGCCCGGCGGCGCGGTGGTCGGGCACAATGCCCGGCTGATCCAGCACGTGGGGCGCGTCGGGCGGGGCGTCGGCCGCGGCCGGGAAGGTGCGGCACTGGCCGACCGCCGCGCCGTCCGGCCCGAAGACGAGGAACGCCCCGGCCGGGTCGCTCAGCCCCTCGGCCATGCGCTCGACCGTCACCAGCCCCGGCGTGTTCTCGTGGTGGCCCCACAGGTCGCCGAAGGTGGCGTTGCACAGGTCAACGAACAGCGGCAGGTCATCCACCTCGGCCAGCGACCGCGCCTCGTAGCCCGCCGGCCAGACGGGCGCGGGCAACTCGGCCGCCGCCGGCAGGCTCAGCGCCCACGTGTCGCCGCGATAGCGATACCCTTGCGACAGCAAGAAGCGCAGCGCCTCGCGGTTGTCGGCGGCTCCGCCGGTCTGGTCGGCGGCCCCGCCGGTCTGGCCCGCGGCCACGTCAATCGCCAAATAGCGCGTGCCCAATTCAGCCGCGCCGGCCGCCAGCGCGTCACTCAGCGCCCGCCCCACGCCGCGCCGCCGCCACGCCGGATGGACGCGGATGTCGCCGTAGCAGCGGTCGGGCGTCTGGTGGAAGAGCACGGCCAGGCCGATTAGCCCGTCGCCGTCCGGCTCCGGCGCTACCCAGCGGCGCGTGCGTGGCGCGGCCAGCGCCGGGCGAAGCTCGTCGGCCGTGGCTGGCGTGGGGTTGCCCTCGGCGTGGCGGATGGCGGTCAGCAGGTCAACCAGCGCGGGCAGGTCGCTCTCCGGCGCCAGCGGGCGCACGTGGATTTCGGTCATATTCCACTTCTTTCAAACGTTAGGGGCAGAAACCGAAGGTTTCCTGAAGAAACACTGGCGGTTTCGCCGCTGTGTACGCGGGCGGCGGCGCGACCCCGGGTCCGCGCGGAGGCGGGTCAACACCGCCACTTTGCAACACCGGCCGGTGCGCCTTGGGCGTATAACCGCGCTTATAGACCAGCACCGTCCGCTTGAAGGTGATGATCGGCAGCCCGTCCTGATTCATACCCGTGGTGCGGATGGTAACGATGCCCTGATGCGGGCGGCTGTTCGACTCGCGCTTCTCCAGCACTTCGCTCTGGGCGTAGACGGTGTCGCCCTCGTAGAGCGGGTTGGGCAGGCGGATCTCGTCCCAGCCCAGGTTGACCGCGTTCTGCGAGATGTCGCCGACCGACATGCCCATCACCAGCGACAGGGTGAAGGCGGAGTTGATCAGCGGCGTGCCCCACTCCGTCTGCGCCGAGTAGGCGCTGTCGAAGTGGATGGGGTTGGTGTTCAGCGTCAGCAGCGAGAACCAGATGTTGTCGTTCTGCGTCACGGTGCGGCCGAGCGGGTGCGGGTAGACGTCGCCGACCTCGAAATCCTCATAGACGCGGCCTTGCCAGCCTTGTTTGGTGGTCATGGGTGTCTCCTTGCGGGTCATGGATTATTGAGGATTATAGAACGTGCCTCACGCCGGTGCATCCTACTTTCTGGAGTGGGTTACACCGGCCTGGCAACCGCGGTCGAAAGAACGTGCGACGCACTTCGGAAAGTGCGACGCACGCAGATATATGACTTTCGCCACTCTCTCACGTGACACAAGTCACCTGACACACCCCCGCGCCTGGTGTACTATTGGCCCGTATGGACGACACACCCGTTGACGACCTTTCCCTGCGCTTCGATGAATTCAACCTGCCCACGGCCGACACGTGGCAAACCGCCGCCGTCGACTCGCTGGGCGGCCAGCCGTTCGAGAAGCTCATTTCGCCCAGCTACGAGGGCATTCCCATCCGCCCGCTCTACCGGCGGGAGGACACCGCCGGCCTGCCCTTCGCGGCCACCGTTCCCGGCCGCCCGCCCTTCGCCCGCGGGGCGACGGCCGCGGGCAGTCTGGCCGGGGGCTGGGGCATCGCCCAGGCGCTGGGCCACGGCCGCGCCATCGACCTCAACCGTGACCTGCTGGCCGGCCTGGAGCGTGGGCAGACGGCCCTGACGCTGCTGCTCGATGGCCCGACGCGCGCCGGCCTCGACCCCGACGCGGCGTCGCCGGAAGAAGTAGGCCGCGACGGCCTCTCCCTGGCCACGGCCGGCGACGCGGTCGAAGCGTTGCGCGGCGTCCATCTGTCGGGCGTTTCGCTGCTGGCCCACGGCGGCGCGTCGGCCATGCCGCTCCTGGCCGCGCTCGTCGCTCGCCAGCGCCGCGCCGGCTTGCCGACCGATGAGTTGACCGGCTGCGTGGGGGCCGACCCGCTGGGCGTCCTGGCCGAAGAGAGCGCCCTGCCCCTCGCGCTGGACGACGCCTATGACCAGATGACCCTCCTGGCCGGCTGGGCGAACGCCAATGCGCCGGGGCTGGCCACGATTGGCCTCCGCACCGACCTCTACCACGACGCCGGGGCCAACGCCGCCCAGGAGTTAGCCGCCGGGCTGGCGACGGGCGCGGCCTATCTGCGCGCCCTGACCGAGCGGGGTCTCGACGCTGCCACCGCCGCCCGCGCCATCCACTGGCACGTGGCCATCGGCGGGCGCTTCTTCATGGAAGTGGCCAAACTGCGCGCCGCCCGGCTGCTGTGGGCGCAGGTTGTCGCCGCGTTCGGCGGCGATGAGGCCTCGGCCGCGCTGACCCTCCACGCCCGCACTGCCCGGCGCAACAAGACGGCCATCGACCCCCACGTCAACATGCTGCGGGCCACCACTGAAGCGCTGGCCGCGGCCGTCGGCGGGGCCGAAACCCTGTGCGTCGCCCCGTTCGATGAGCCACTGGGCGCGCCCGACGACTTCTCGCGCCGCATCGCCCGCAACGTGCAGATCATCCTGCAAGAGGAAGCGCACCTGACGCAACTGATCGACCCCGCCGGCGGCAGCTACGCCGTCGAGACGCTGACCGACGAGTTGGCCCGCGCCGCCTGGGCGCTGTTCCAGGAGATCGAGCGGCAGGGCGGGATGACCGCGGCGCTGACCGGCGGCTTCGTCCAGTCGAGCATCGCCGCCGTGGCCGACAAGCGCGCCGCGGCCCTGGCCAAACGGCGCGACGTGCTGGTCGGCGTCAATCAGTTCGCCAACCCGGCCGAGAAGCCGCGGCCGAGCGCGCCGCCGGCCGATGACACGCTCTATCAGGAGCGCGGCGCGCTCCTGGCCGCTTATCGCGCCGCCCGCGACGCCGCCGCTCATGCCGCCGCGCTGACCCAACTGGCGCAGGCGACGGCCGGCGCGCCGGAGATGGTTGTCGCAGCCGCTATCGCTGCGGCCGAGGCCGGGGCGACGCTGGGCGAGATGGCCGCCGCGCTGCGCAGCGACGACGGGGCGCGGCTGACGGCCACGCCGCTGCCGCAAACCCGCGCCGCGGAGCCGTTCGAGGCGTTGCGGCAGAAGGCCCTCTCCCTAACCCTCTCCCGGGGGGGGGACGGGGAGAGGGAGACCCCGCCTCCGGGAGAGGGATGGGGAGAGGGTTCTGCCCCGCCTCTTCCTGGCCAACCTCGGCCCGCCGCGCCAGCACAAGGCCCGCGCCGACTTCACCCAGGCCTTCTTCGAGGTCGGCGGCTTCCAGGTCATCAGCAACAACGGCTTCAGGACGCCCGACGAGGCCGCCGCCGCCGCGCTGGCGTCCGGCGCGCCGGCCGTGGCCATCTGCTCCACCGACGAGACCTACCCCGAACTCGTCCCGCCCCTCGTCGCCGCCATCAAGGCCGCCGCGCCTGACACAGTTATCATCCTGGCCGGTCGCCCGGCCGAGCAGGTCGAGGCGTTGCGCGCGGCGGGGGTGGATGAGTTTATCTACTTTGGGGCGGATGCGTTGGCGATCAATCGCTGGCTGCTGGAAGACCCCGGAGCCCCCGCCCCCCCCCCCCCCCCCCCCCCCCCCGCCGGCGGCCGACCTCTGAATAACACCCTATGCCCAACCCCGACTTCACCCAACTAGAACTCAACACCGGCCACGCGCCGCAATCGCCGGCCGAGTGGCAAACTGCCCTGGAACGCGCAACGGGCCAACCGGCGGCCGGCTTCCTGTGGCGAACGATGGAGCAGATCGACGTGCGCCCGCTCTACACCGCCGCCGACACGGCCGGCCTGCCCAACCTCGACCACGCCGCCGGGCTGCCCCCCTTCCTGCGCGGGCCATACCCGACGATGTACGTCGGCCGGCCGTGGACGGTGCGCCAGTACGCCGGCTTCAGCACGGCCGAGGAGAGCAACGCCTTCTACCGCCGCAACCTGGCCGGCGGCCAGCGCGGCCTGTCGGTCGCCTTCGACCTGGCCACCCACCGCGGCTACGACAGCGACCACCCGCGCGTCGTCGGCGACGTGGGCAAGGCCGGCGTGGCCATCAGCTCCCTGCGCGACATGCAGACCCTCTTCGACGGCATCCCGCTGGACAAGATGTCGGTCTCGATGACCATGAACGGGGCCGTTCTGCCGATCATGGCCTTCTACATCGTCGCCGCCGAGGAGCAGGGCGTCAGCCACGCCCAACTGACGGGCACCATCCAGAACGACATCCTCAAAGAGTACATGGTGCGCAACACCTACATCTACCCGCCCGAGCCGTCCATGCGCATCATCGGCGACATCTTCAGCTACACCGCCCGCGAGATGCCCAAGTTCAACAGCATCTCCATCTCCGGCTACCACATGCAGGAGGCGGGGGCCACGGCCGACATCGAACTGGGCTACACCCTGGCCGATGGGCTGGAGTACGTGCGCACCGGGCTGCGGGCCGGGCTGAGCATCGACGACTTCGCGCCGCGCCTGTCCTTCTTCTGGGCCATCGGCATGAACTACTTCATGGAGATCGCCAAGATGCGCGCCGCGCGGCTGCTGTGGGCCAAGCTCATCAAGCAGTTCAACCCGCGCGAGGCCAAGTCGATGGCCCTGCGCACCCACTGCCAGACGAGCGGCTGGAGCCTGACCGAGCAGGACCCGTTCAACAACGTCGCCCGCACCTGCCTGGAGGCGATGGCCGCCGTGCTGGGCCACACCCAGTCGCTGCACACCAACGCCCTCGACGAAGCCATCGCCCTGCCGACCGACTTCTCGGCCCGCATCGCCCGCAACACGCAGCTCTACCTGCAACACGAGACGGGCATCACCCAGATCGTCGACCCGTGGGGCGGCTCCTACCTGGTCGAGACGCTGACCGACGAGCTGGCCCGCCGCGCGCTGGAGCCACATCCAGGAGATCGACAAGCTGGGCGGCATGGCCAAGGCGCTGGAGAGCGGCCTGCCCAAGATGCGCATCGAGGAAGCCGCCGCCCGCCGCCAGGCGCGCATCGACTCCGGCCAGGAGACGATCGTCGGCGTCAACAAGTATCGGCTTGACCACGAAGACCCGATTGACATTCTGGAAGTGGACAACACCGCCGTACGCGAGCAGCAGGTGGCGCGGCTGGCCGAGGTGCGCGCCGGGCGCGACGCCCAGGCCGTCACCCACGCCCTCGACGCGCTGACCCAGGCCGCGGCCACCGGCGAGGGCAACCTGCTGGAACTGGCCGTCGACGCCGCCCGCGCCCGGGCCACGCTGGGCGAAATTTCCGGCGCGCTGGAAAGCGTCTGGGGGAGGCACAAAGCCGTGATCCGATCCATTGCCGGCGTCTACCGCGCCGAGTTCGGCGAGCAGGACGACATCACCCGCGTCCGCCGGATGGCCGACGACTTCGCCGCCGTCGAGGGGCGACGGCCGCGCATCCTGGTGGCCAAGATGGGCCAGGATGGCCACGACCGCGGGGCCAAAGTCATCGCCACCGCCTTCGCCGACCTGGGCTTCGACGTAGACATAGGCCCGCTGTTCCAGACGCCGGACGAGGTCGCCCGGCAAGCGATGGAGAACGACGTGCACGTGGTGGGGGTCAGTTCGCTGGCCGCGGGGCACAAGACGCTGCTGCCGCAACTGGCCGCCGAACTGGCCGCGCTCGGCCGCGACGACATCGTCATCGTCATCGGTGGCGTCATCCCCGCCCAGGACTACGACTATCTCTACGCCCACGGCGCGACGGCCATCTTCGGGCCGGGGACGGTGGTGCCGGTGGCGGCGGAGAGGATATTGGGGGAACTGCGCCAACGGCTGGGACATTCGTATTAAACAATCCAGCGGCACTTGATTGTATGACTTTTGTGCATACAATAGAGAGTAGAGTGAATGCAGTACGAGTGGGACGAGGCCAAGAGGCTGCGGAACCTGGAAAAGCACGACGTTGATTTTGCCGATGCTGTGGCTGTTTTGGAAGATGAACGAGCCTTATCACGCGATGACAAACGGGCAGTAGGCGAAGAACGGCATGTGGTTGTTGGAATGGATTACTTAGGGCGGGTTCTAACAGTGGTCTATACATTTCGTGGCGAGAGTATCCGGCTTATTTCGGCCAGGAAAGCCACAGCAACAGAGAGAGCCGCTTATGGACGATGACCAGGAGATGCTAGACGAGTACGACTTTAGCCAGGCTAAGCGTGGGCCTGTAGTGCCTTCACCCGGAAACAAGACGCGCATCACGATTCGCATCGACACTGATATTCTCAATTGGTTCCGCGGGCAGGTGAACAAAGCCGGGGGCGGGAGCTACCAGGCGAATATCAATCAGGTCCTTCGCGCGTACATGGAGGGGCAAGACAGGGAGTGGGAGTCTCTCTTGCGCCGGGTGGTTCGAGAAGAATTACGGGAAGCGCAAGAGGTACATCGCTGAAGACCAAGCTAAAATCCTCCCTCATGACCCGACCCATCTCGCTCCGGCGCGGCCGACTGCTGTTGCCGGTTCTCCTGCTCCTGTTGCTCGCCGCCTGCCGCGGCAATGACGCCGACCCGGTCCCGACGCTGGCCGCCACGGAAGGCGCCGCCGCCGCACCCACCGCCCGCCCGGAACTCTCGCCCACTGCCACCCTCTCCCTGCCCTTCCCCGCCCCCGGCGAGGACATCAGCCGCGCCGAGGGCGACCCGACGCTGCCGACGCGCACGCCAACGCCGCCGGCCGGTGCTGCCGCCGCCCTGCCCGCGCCGGTCTGCAACGGCCTGACCCCGGCCACGGCCGAAGGCGCCCACTACCTGCCCAACACGCCGGAGCGCGCGGCGCTGCGCGAGGCGGGCATGGCCGGCGATCCGCTGCTCATCACCGGCTACGTCCTCGATGCCAACTGCGCCCCCATCCCCGGCGCGTGGCTCGACTTCTGGCAGGCCGACGCCGACGGCGTCTATGACACCGGCAGCTTCCGGCTGCGCGGCCACCAGTTCAGCGACGCCGACGGCCGCTTCCGGCTGGACACCATCCTGCCCGGCCCGGCCGACGGCCGCCCGCGCCACCTCGCCGTCAAGGTCCAGGCCCCCGGCGGCCCAGTGCTGACGACCCAGCTCTTCTTCCCCGACGACCTGGCCAACGCCACCGACGCCGCCTTCCGGCCTGAACTGCTGCTGACCCAGACCGGTGATGGAACGGCGGCCTTTGACTTCGTGATCCCTTAACTATAGAGAAGAGCTCACGCACAAGGAGCCTATGCAACCCAACGCCCTCCCCAACATCCCCTGGCAAGACCGCCCCGCCGGCAACAGTGACCCGGTGTGGCGCTACGACGCCAACCCGATCATCCCGCGCGACCTCATCCCGTCGTCCAACAGCATCTTCAACAGCGCGGTCGTGCCGTTCAACGGCGCGTTCGCCGGCGTCTTTCGCTGCGACAACAAGAAGCGCGAGATGAACATCCACCGCGGCTTCAGCGACGACGGCCTGAACTGGCGGCTGGAAGACGCGCCCATCGAGTGGCAGTTCGACGACCCGGAGCTAAGCCGCTTCGTCCACCGCTACGACCCGCGCGTGACCTGGCTGGAAGACCGCTACTACGTGACCTGGTGCAACGGCTACCACGGCCCGACCATCGGCATCGGCTACACCCACGACTTCGAGCGCTTCCACTTCGTGGAGAACGCCTTGCTGCCCTTCAACCGCAACGGCGTCCTCTTCCCGCGGCGCATCGGCGGGCAGTACCTCATGCTCAGCCGGCCCAGCGACAACGGCCACACCCCATTCGGCGACATCTACCTCAGCAGCAGCCCCGACCTGATCCACTGGGGCCGCCACCGCTACGTCATGGGCGTCAAGGGCGGCTGGCAGTCGACCAAGATCGGCGCCGGGCCAACGCCCATCGAGACGCCGGAGGGCTGGCTGATGATCTACCACGGCGTGCTGACGTCGTGCAACGGCTTCGTCTACAGCTTCGGCGCGGCGCTGCTCGATCTGGAGCAGCCGTGGAAGGTGCTCTATCGCACCGCCCCCTACCTGCTCTCGCCGCAGACGCTCTACGAGTGCGTCGGCGACGTGCCCAACGTGGCCTTCCCCTGCGCCGCGCTCCATGACCAGCCGACCGGCCGCCTGGCCATCTACTATGGCGGGGCCGACACCGTCACCGCCCTGGCCTTCGCCCACATGGATGAACTGATCGCCTACGTCAAGGACAACTCGGAACTGTAAGAGGGAGAAATCCCAGCCGCGCCCACACCGGGAAGTGGTCGCTGGCGCGCACCTTACCCAGCACGCCCGCGTCCAACACGGCGAAGCCGCGGGTGAAGAGGTGGTCGGCGGCCGAGGGGCGCAGCCCGAAGCGCGTCAGCGTCGGCCCCAGCCCCGGCGTGGCGTGGTCAAGATCGCCGCCGGCGTACTGTTCGGCTAGCGTCGCCACACCCTCGCCCGTGACCACGTTGAAGTCGCCGCCGATGATGACCGCCGCCGCGTCGTCGGGCACGTCGGCCAGCACGGCGGCCATCTGCTCTGTCCGCAACGCCAGCGGCGCGGTGGCGATCTCGATGTGGGTCGAGTAGAGCACCACGTCCGCGTGGCCCACGTCCGCGTGGCCCACGTCCGCCCCGCCGACGCGCGCCGTGGCCCGTGTCGCCGTGCGCTGCTGGCCGCTCAACGGGTGCAGGCCGGGCAGGATGATCTTGCGCGCGTCGCTGAGCGGCCAGCGCGACAGAATGGCGTTGCCGAAGTCATCGCCGTCCTCGGCCACCGACGCCGGGGCATAGACGTAGTCATAGCCCAATGTCTGCGCTATCTCAACCACACCCGCCTCGTCCATCTCTTGCAGGAGAATGAAGTCGGCCGCCGGCAGCGGTTCAACCGCCTGGAACGCGGCGATGGTCTGGCTGATGGCCTCGCCGTAGCGCAGGTTATAGGTGACGACGAGAAGCTCGTCGGTTGGCGGGGGCGCGGCGGGGGCAAAGCGGCCGGTGGCTAACGGGCCGGTGGAGTCGGTGTAGTTCGTCGCTGCCGGTTGGCCAACGCGCATAGCCAGCAGGGGCAGTGAGGATGTTGGCGGGGCCAGCACAAAAGCGGCCACGGCTGCGGCGACCAGCCCGGCCAGCAGCAGCAGCAGGCCGGCGACGCGGCGACAGGTGAAAGGTGAGCGGCGCGTGGGCATTGGGTTCAATGAGTGCACTGTTGCTCCGGTGAGGTTGCGACCGCGATCACCGCCACTGTAGCACACTCCCACCCCCGCCGCCTACGCCCCGTGGCCGCCTCTCATCGTCTTCTGGAAAAACACGTCTTCGGCCGTCTCGCGGACGACGCGGAAGCCGGCCTTTTCGTAGAACGCCCGCGTGCGACCGTTCCACGGCGGCGTCTCCAGCCGCCAGGTGCGGGCCTCGGGGTAGGCATCCAGCAGCGCCGCCATCGCCCGCAGGCCGAGGCCCTGTCGATGGTAGTCGGGATCGAGGTAGAGGCGGGCCAGATAGTACCGGCCGCGCGGATAGGTGAAGACGATGGCCCCGCCAATCAGCCGCCCATTGAGCAGCAGCTTCCAGTAGGCCGAGGCCTGGGTCATCATTTGGCGCTGCCAGTCGGCCGAGTCATAGCCCGGCGGCCCGCCCGGCCCGCTCCCGCCGACGGCGGCGTCGCTGTCGAAGGCGCGGCGCGAGATGCCGGCCAGCGCCGCGTCGTCGTCCGCCCGAGCCGGCTCAAGCGTGAGGTTCAGATCAATCGTCGCCGTCATGAGCATTGGGTGTGCTGGTCAACCCCTTGTCCTCTCGCCGGGCGCGAACGTGGAACGACAGCCAGCCCTGCCGCCGGAACCACCAGGCCACGACCGCGGCGATGGCCGCCGACAGCGCCAGGACAAAGGCGAACATCTGCGGATTCGACTCCCCCGGCAGCGGCACGTTCATGCCGTAGACGGTGGTGATCAGCGCCGGGATGGTCAGCACAATCGTGATCGCCGCCAGGAACTTCATGACCACGTTCAGGTTGTTGGAGATGAGCGAGGCGAAGGCGTCGGTCATCTCGCCCAGCACGGCCTGCATCGTCGCCGCCATGTGGAACGCCTGCCGGTATTCGATCTGCACGTCCCGCAGCAGTTGGCGGTCGTCGTCACTCCAGTCGAAGTGCGGCCGTTCCTGCAAGTGGCGCACCATCGCGTCGTTCCACTCCAGGCCGGTCTTCATGTAGATGAGGCTCTTCTCGTAGCGCAGCAGCTCCAGCATCTCGCTGTTCTCAATCGAGTCAACCAGGCGATCCTCCACGTCATCCATGCGCCGGTCGAGTTCCTCCAGATAGTGCAGGAACCAGTGGCCGACGACGCCCAGGATGGCCAGGATCATCCTGTTGGCCCGCCGCGTGTGTAGTTCCGCTTCGTCGTAGTCGTAGTTCAGGTCGTGGACGAAATCGACGGGGTGGCGCGAGATGGTAATGAAGTGTTCTGCGCCAGAGATCATCGCCAGGGGGACGGTGCGGTAGGGGGCGCGCTCGCTCTCGCCGAAGTCGTAGGGGGCGCGAACGATGATCAGGTGGAAGTCACGCTGCGTGTCGGTGCGGGCTACTTCGCGCGGATCGAGCGCCGCGGCCAGGAAGGTGCGCGGCACGCCCAACTCCGCGTGCAACCGCTCGATTTCCTCTTCGCCTGGCTCTTCCACGTGAATCCACGACCCCGGCGGAAAGCCGTCGGTCGCCTGTAGCCCGTCGTCGCCGTCGCGGTAGACACTGATCATCGTTCCACCTCAACCGGTCAGTATAGCATTGTCGCCGGCGTAGCGCGATTTGGGAGAATCGCGCTACGGGGCGGATTGGCTTATAATGCCCCAGTCGAACGGTGGGCAGGAATCACCCTGCCCGACGCCAAAGTGAGGTCTACCCTGACAACCTACCTGACCGACACCGACCACCGCGCCGTCATTGACCTGATCTGGTCGCAACTGCCGGAAAAGCAGAACCGCCACTCCTCCTCGTGGTGGTTCTTCCTGCTGTGCCCCGAAGGGCCGGAGGGCTATGGCCCGCGCCAACTGATGTTCACCGTCGCCGCCCGCGCCGGCCGCCGCATCCGCATCAACGACATCTGGCTGCCCGGCCTCGACCGCGCCCGCCCCGTGGCCGACGGCCGCGATAACTTCGATGCCATGTGCGTCGGCTGGTACTGCGACGGGCAGACCATTCACGACGATTTCATCAGAATGGCCGCCCCGGCGGAGATGGACGCCACGGCCGGCTTCCTGCGCTGCGAAAACGAGCACGGCCACGGCATCACCTTCCGCCGCTCGACGACGCGCGACGTGGGGCTGTCGGCCACCGTCTGCGCGCCCGGCGGCGCGGCCGAGTTCGAGACGTGGGGCGCGCTCGATTCGCCCACCGCCTCGCCGACCGTCTCCATGAACATCGACACCCCCTTCGGCGGCACGCACTACATCGGCTGGCGGCGGCTCAACTTTCGCGGTCGCTTCCGCCTGCCCACGGGCGAGGAGACGCTGCAAGGCACGGGCTTCTTCCAGCGCGTCTGCCTCAACGTGCCCCTCTTCCCCTGGAAGTGGGTCTGGGCCATCTTCCCCGACCAGAGCATCTTTACTGCCTATCTGCCCTACGTGGGGCTGAATCTCTTCCGCAAGGGGTATCGCTTCTTCCGCAGCGAACGGCTGGAAGGGGCGACGCTGGCCATCAAGCCCTCGGCGCAGTGGATTCCGCCGGGCGGCGCGCCCATCCCATTCGATAGCGTCAGCGCCACGCCGCGCCTCGGCCGCGGCCCCTACCCGCAATTCGACGTGGAGGCCACCAGCGCGTCGGGCAACCGCATCCGCTTCACCGCCGCGACCTATGGCCTGTCACGCTTCTACATCGACCGCCCGGCCGTGGGCGGCCTGCTGGAGACGCACTGGAACTACAACGAGTTCATGTTCCGCCTCGATGACCTGAGCGGCCAGATCGCCGGCCGCCCCCTCAGCCGCGAGACGACGGGGCAGGCGTATGGCAGCTTTGAGTACACCTATGGATTGGGACTATAGGTATGAGTGAAGTGAGCTCACGCAAAGGCGCAAAGGGGGCCAAGAACGCTAAGAAGAGTTGCGCCCTTGCGTGAGCTTCATCTTCATATAACCATAAACGATGTCTGATAGCACAACGCGCAAACCCGACTGGACGCCCGACGACGCCGGCGACGCCTTCACCACACGCATCGTGGCCGGCGTTGGCGGCGGGCACGACGGCCTGAGCGCCGCTGCGCCGCCGGCGGGCGCGGCCAGCGGCACAGCCCGTCGCCCGCTGTCGGTCGATGGCTACGTGAATGGTGTGCTGGCCGGCGACCGGGCCGTGCTGGCCCGGGCCATCACGCTGATCGAGAGCAACGCCCCGGCCCACTTCGAGCAGGCCCAGGAGGTACTGCGCCGCCTGCTGCCCCACAGCGGCCAGGCTCTGCGCGTCGGCATCACCGGCGTGCCCGGCGCGGGCAAGAGCACACTCATCGAGGCCCTCGGTCTGGAACTGGTCGGCGGCGGCCACCCAATCGCCGTGCTGGCCGTCGATCCCACCAGCAGCCTGACCCGCGGCAGCATCCTGGGCGACAAGACGCGCATGGAGCGCCTCAGCCGCGAGCAGGCCGCCTTCATCCGCCCTTCGCCCACCGGCGGCGTGCTGGGCGGCGTGGCCCGCAAGACGCGCGAGTCGATGCTCGTCTGCGAGGCAGCCGGCTTCGACGTGATCCTGGTCGAGACGGTCGGCACCGGCCAGAGCGAAGTCACCGTCCGCTCGATGGTCGACTTCTTCCTGCTGGTGCTCATCCCCGGCGGCGGCGACGAGCTTCAGGGGATCAAGAAGGGCGTGGTGGAATTGGCCGACGCCATCGCCATCAACAAGGCCGATGGCGAGAACAAGACGCGGGCGGAGGCGGCGCGGGGGGAGTACAACCGCGCCCTGCACTACCTGACCCCGGCCACGGCCGGCTGGCACACGCGGGCCTACACCTGCTCGGCCGAGACGGGCGCGGGCGTGGGCCATCTGTGGGAGGTCATCGGCCGCTTCCGCGAGCACACCACCGCCACCGGGGCGTTCGCCGCCCGCCGCCGCGAGCAGGCCCGCGAGTGGCTGCGCACGCTCATCGACGAGCAGTTGCGCGCCGCCTTCTACGACATGCCCGCCGTCCGCGCTGCGCTGCCGGGCATCGAGGCGGCCGTCATGGCCGGCGAACTCCCGGCCACGGCCGCCGCGCGCGAGCTGCTGCGGCTGCTGCCTCCGGCCAGGGATTAGGGGTTAGGGATTAGGGAAGAGCGCTCTTCCCTAATCCCTAATCCCTAACCCCTAATCCCTAATTACAGCCAATCTCGCCGCCAGAAGGTCCACAGCATCACCGCGGCCACCAGCAAGGCCGCGCCCATGACGATGACGAAGGCGTAGGGGCTGCCCTGCAACGGCAGGTCGATGTTCATGCCGTAGATGCTGGCCACCAGCGTCGGCACGCTGACCAGGATCGTGGCCGAGGCCAGGAACTTCATGACCACGTTGAGGTTGTTGGAGATGATGCTGGCGAAGGCGTCCATGTCCTGACCCAGGATGTTCTCCGAGATTTGCGTCATCTCCAGCGCCTGGCTGTTCTCGATCAGCACGTCCTCCAGCAGCTCCTCGTCCTCCTCGGAGCGCGAGAAGAGCTGGCTCTTTTGCAACCGCTGCATGACCAGTTGGTTGGACTTCAGACCGGTCGTGAAATAGACCAGGCAGTTCTGATAGCGCAGCAGTTGCAGCACCTCCTCGTTGCGCAGCGAGCGCTGCAACCGCTCCTCCACCGTGGCGATGGCCGCGTCGATGTGGCGCAGGTAGGCCAGGTACTTCTGCGCCGTCACCAGCAGGATGTGGAGGATGAGCCGCACGTGCTTGACCGTCGAAAGCCCCTTGATACGGTAGCCGAGCAAGTCCTCGGCGATGCCGGTGTGGTACTTGCAGACCGTCACCAGGTAGCCGTTGGTCAGGATGATGCCGAGGGGCACGGTGCCGTAGGGCAGGTCTTCATCCTGGCCGAAGAAGTAGGGCACGCGCAGGATGATGAGCGTCACGCCGTCCTCGCGGTCAGTGCGCGCCCGTTCGTCCTCGTCCAGCGCGGCGATGACGAAGTCCTCGGGGATGTCGATGACCGTCAGCAGTTGCTCGACCTCGGCCCGCGTCGGGTCGATCAGGTGAATCCACGTCCCCGGCGCGACCTCGTCGACTTGATCCAGGCCCAAGTCGGTCTTTTTGTAGACTGTGATCATCGCTTTCCTCCGGTGAATGATTTGGCTGCTAGAGAAAGCTGTCAACGTCTAATCCGCGGCGCAGGCGAGGCGGCCGACGGCGGACAGAGCCAGGGGGCGGATTGGAGGCAGGGAAACGGCGACGCGCGCGGCTGAATCCCGTCGGAGTATAAGCCCGCGCCGGTGGTTGGGCAAGCGCCGCAGAGCTTTTCAGCAGTCAAAAGTGCGGAGTCCGCATCCTCAGATGCGGACGGGCACGGGGCGGCGCATCTGAGGATGCGCACTCCACGGAGCCATGTCCCTGCACGTTGCCGGGTGGAAGCGGACGACTATACTTAACCACCGATGGTTGCTCGACACGCCGCGTCGCCCGCCCGCCTGCGTCGCCCGACCCCTCTGTGGCTCCTCTCCCCCGTCCTGCTCCTGCTCACTCTGTGGACGTGGACGGAGGCGGCCGCCGTCACTCTCCACGTGACCGGCGACCGCTGCACGGCCGTCCTCTACGGCCGCAGCAGTACCATCGACTGCCGCGGTCTGGCCGGCGGCCATCTCATCACGACGCTCGTCGCCGCGACTGACACAACGGCCAATCCGCTGGCCCGCTTCGTGCCGCCGCCCCGCTGGAGTGACCTGACCTTCACTGACGACGGGGCGGCCACGGCGGCCGACCCGCTGCCGGCCGCCTTCGACGTTAGCGCCACCCTGCGCCGCCCGCGGCAGCCGGCCGGCCTCGTCCTGCTGCGCCCCGACGGCCACACCGGCTACGCCTTCATCCTCGACGCCGCCAACCGCCGCGGCGCGTGGTGGGTGTGGGCCGATGAGCCGACCACGCCCCTGCGCGGCGTCCCGCTCGACCGCCCTTTCATCGAACAGGCCAAGCCGTTCCTGCGCCAACTGCTCACCGGCTGGCCGGCCGCGGCGATTCTGGCGGCCCTCGCTGCTCTGTCGGCCGCCCTTCCGCGCCGCCCGCGCCCCACCCAAGCCACCAACAACCCACAACCAACGACGAACAACCGCCACTCGCCGCCCGCCACCCGCCCCGCATCTGAGGATGCGGACTCCGCGCTGGCTATCCGCCACCCGCCACTCGCCACCCGCCACTCGCCTTTCTTCACTCGTCATTCGTCACTCGTCGCTCGTCACTCTTTCCTGGTTCCTCTCCTCCTCCTCACCTTCGCCCTCACCCTCCACGTCGCCGTCAACGTGCTGGAGCGCATCCCCCACGTGCAGGACTCGGTGACCTACCACTTCCAGGCGCAGACGCTGGCCCGCGGCGCCCTGACCGCCCCCGCCCCGCCCCTGGCCGCGGCCGACGCCACGGCCCACTTCGAGCAGGAGTTCCTGCTGGTGCGCGACGGCCGCTGGTTCGGCAAGTACCCGCCCGGCTGGCCGGCCGTGCTGGCCCTGGGCGTCGCCGCCGGCGGGCCGTGGCTGGTCAATCCGTTGCTGGCGGTGGTGAGTGTCGCGTTACTCTATCAACTGGCGCGGAAGCGTGGGGGAGAAGGGGCGCAGGGGCACAGGGACGCAGGGGAGAAACCCACCCGCCACTCGCCACCCGCCACCCGCCCCACTGCCCCACTGAATACTGACCTACTGACCACTGTCTACTGCCTACTACCCCCTCTCCTACTAACCACCTCCCCCTTCTTCCTCTTCATGTCCGGCAGCTTCATGGCCCACCCGGCGGAGTTATTGTGGGCGGTGTTGTTCATGGTGGCCTGGAGTCGTGCTTTGGCCGGCGGGTTGCCAACCCGCGCTACATGGCGGTGGGCGGTGGCGGCCGGGCTGGCCCTGGGGGCGCTCTTCCTGACCCGACAGTTCACCGCCCTGACCATCGGCCTCGCTTTCGGTGCATCGCACTTTCTGAAGTGCGTTGCACCTTCTTTGAAGTCCGCAAGAAACGTGCGACGCACCGCGGAAGGTGCGACGCACGGCGGCGAAGTTGCACCTTCTTTGAAGTCCGCAAGAAACGTGCGACGCACCGCGGAAGGTGCGACGCACGGCGGCGAAGTTGCACCTTCTTTGAAGTCCGCAACGAAACGTGCGTCGCACCGCGGAAGGTGCGACGCACGGCGGCGAATGGGGCGCGACGCACCGCCGAAGGTGCATCGCCCAGGCCGGGTTGGCTCTCCTGGCCGCTCTGCCACTCCTCCTCGCCTTGCCCCTGTACCAACTGGCTGTCGCCGGCGACGCCCGCACCGACCCGCGCCTGCTCTACTGGCCCTACGACCGCGTTGGCTTCGGACCGGGCGTTGGTGAATCGCAAAACGTCTTCACCATGACCATGACCGACGGCGGCCCGGCCATCACCTGGTACACCGACCCGACTCAGCCGCCGCGCGGCCACTCGCCCGCCCGCGGCCTCTACAACCTCGGCCGCAACCTCGACGCCCTACAGCGCGACCTCTTCGGCTGGCCGCCCTTCTTCACGCTGGCCTTCGTCTGGCTGGCGTTTCTGTTGCGGCGGCCGGCGGTGGGCGACTGGCTGCTGCTGCTGGTGGTGCTGGCCGTGGGCGGCGGCTACGTGGCCTACTGGGCGGCGGGCATCGCCTACGGGCCGCGCTACTTCTATGCCGCCCTGCCGGCGCTGGTCATTCTGACGGCGCGCGGGGTGGCGGCGTTGGCGGCGCGGGGCGGGTGGCGGGTGGCGGGTGGCGTGTTGCTGCTACTGGTCGGTTACAACCTCATCACTTTGCCCGGCCGTATGGACGATTACCGTGGCTACAACTTCGTCAGCGGCGCGGGGCAGCGGGCGGTGGCGGCGGCGGTGGAGACGCCGGCCCTGGTTTTCGTGACCGCCAGCGAGACGGACTGGTGGGAGTATGGCGCGTTCTTCAGCGGCAACACGCCCTGGCTTGAAGGGCCGATCGTCTACGCCCGCGACCGGGGCGCGGCCGAGAACGCCCGCCTACGCGCCGCCTTCCCCGCTCGTCGGGGTTATCTTTGGACAGGGGAGAGGCTGTTGCCTATCGAAGAGTAAGAGAAACATGGAGGGGCACGGAGATAGAGACCTATCTCCGTGCCCCTCCGCATTTCTCCGTGTTCCCCTTACTTCCTGCGCTCCACCACCATGAACACCCCGGCCGCGACCAACCCCACCAGCGGCGCGAAGGCCAGGCTGTGCAGGCCGTCGGTCAGGGTGCTGCCGTCGGCGATGCGGCCGACGACCCACGCCCCCAGCCCGGCCGGCAGCCAGCCGATGCCCATGACCAGCGCCGAGGCGAAGCCCACGCTGCCCGGCCACGCCTCCTGGGCCAGCACAATCGTCACCGGGAACGACGCGCCGATCATCAGCCCCACCAGTAGCACGGCGGCCATCTGCGGCGCGCCGACCGTGCGCAAGAGCAGCCAGTGGCCGGCGGTCATCATGACCAGACTGACGCCGATGACCGGCAGACGGCCGAAGCGATCCGACAGCGCCCCGCCAAACAGACTGCCAATGCTGACGGCGACCATGAACAGCGTCAGCGCCGCCCCGGCCACGGCCAATGACTGCCCGTTGCCGCGCAGCCACTCCGGCAGATAGGTCATCAATGCCTGCTGGAAGTAACTGCGCGCGCCGGTGACGACGATGATCGCCGCCAGCGCCGCCGCCGAGCCGACGGCCGCCGGCGCGTGGCCCGCCGCGGCGCGACCGCGCGGCACGGCCACGCCGCGCAGCCGTTGGGCCAGCAGCAGCCCGGTCAGCAGCGACAGCGGGATCAGCACGGCCGTCGCCCCCAGCCCGCCAAAGCTGAGCGCCAGGCCGACCAGCAGCGGGCTGACCGCCGCGCCCAGGTTGCCGCCGACGGAGAAGAGCGACATCGCCCGGCCGCGGTTGGCGGCCTCGGTCTGCGACGCCAGGGCCGCCGCCGGGGGATGGAAGGCGGCCGAGCCAACGGCGGCCAGCACCACCAGGGCCATCAGCCAGCCGTAGGAGGGCATGAAGCCCACCAAGCCCATCAGCGCCCCGCCCCACATGACGCTGATAACAACGATCAGCCGCGGGTCGCCGCGGTCGCTGAGCCAGCCGAAGAGCGGCTGCGTTAGCGACCCGGTGAGGGTCATCAGCAGCACCATCGTACCAATTTGGCCGTATGACAGGCCCAGTTTGGGGATGAGCAGGACGTAGGTGACGGGCAGGAAGTTGAAGCCCGCCTCCAGGATGAGGTGGGCCAGCGACATCAGCGGGGCGATGCCGGCCCGCCACGGCGCGAGACGGGCCGAGAGCCGGCCGCGCGTGGTCGTTGTGAGTGAGTTGCTCGTGTGCATGAAGCGCCGGATGATAGCACCAAGCAGAAGAATGGCACGCTGATTTCACGGATAAACGCCGATAAGAAAATGGATTCTTATCGGCGTTAATCTGCGTCATCAGCGTGCCATTCTTCTCCTTGCCTGATAAGATGCACCCGCTCAAGGAGACGCCACCATGCTCGACTCAACCACGCTAACCCAACGCCCCGACACCCCGGCCGCGGCCGTCGCCGCTCTGATGGACGGCAACCGCGCCTTCCGCAGCCGGCTGGCCGAGCAGCGCGCCGACGGCGCGCCGGTCTTCATGCAGATCGCGCTGGAAGATTTGGGCGTGGGGCAACCGGGCGTCGCCCCACCGCAACAGCCGTTCGCCGCCTTCCTGGGCTGCGCCGACGCCCGCGCGCCGGTGGAGCTGATCTTCGGCCAGGCGGCCAACAGCCTGTTCGTCGTGCGCGTCGCCGGCAATATCCTCGGCGCGACGGGGCTGGGCAGCCTCAACTTCGCCGTCGAGCGTCTGGGCACGGTGCGCCTGCTGTGTGTGCTGGGCCACACCGGCTGCGGCGCGGTTGGCGCGGCCGTCGACGCCTATCTGGCCCCCGCCGCCTACCTGGGCGTGGCCGCCAATCTGCCGCTGCAAGCCATCGTCTCGCCGCTGATGGCCCCCGTCCACGGCGCGGCCGAAGCGCTGCAGCGAGCCACCGGCGACGACGTCGTAGCCCGGCCCGGCTACCGCGCCGCGCTGGTCGACCTGGCCGGCACGCTGCACGCCGCGCTGCAAGCGTCCGCCCTGCAACGCGCCTTCAACAGCCAGCGCGGCGATTCGCTGTCTGTCGTCTATGGCGTCTATAACCTGGCCTCGCGCTGTGTCGGCCAACCCAACGCCGCCGCCGCCGGGGACGATTGGCAGCCCGGCCTCTTCGCCCCACCCGACGACGCCGCCGGCTTCGAGGCGCTGGCGCTGGAGTTGGCCGGGAGCCGGTATGGGGGGCGTGGGGTAGGTCAGGCGGGGCGGGTGGGGGCGGCGTCGGGGGAGGTGTGATCGGCTGACCGGCCGATTACGTCACGCAGCCGGGGCGCGAGCCTGGGGGCGACCTGGTGGTTGCAACCCTGGAGCGGGCGGGGTGCTGGGCCGCCATCCGGCCACCGCCGACCAGTTGTTGGTCGTCATCGCCGGCAGCGGCCTCGTCAGCGGCACGGATGCCCAACCGGAGCCTATCGCCGCCGGCTCGGCCGCGCTCTGGTCGGCCGGCGAACTGCACGAGACGCGGGCCGGCCCAACGGGCCTGCTGGCGGTGGTCATTGAAGGGGCGCTGGCGCTGACCACTGCGGATCAGGACGCTTCAACCACTCCACCTGCCCGGTAATGGCCGGCGTCGGATCGCGCCGCTCGCGGCGACACTAGCGCCCGGTCATCGCTTCGCGCAGGGCCGCCACGGCCGCCGCTTCGATGTCGTGAATGGCCATGACCTGCTCGGCAATGGCCGCGCGGTGGGCAACGACCTCACTGGGCGACAGCGGGAAGTCGTCCGCCAGCCCGGCGCGAATGGCCGCCAGCCGGGCGTCGATGGCTTCCATGCGCGGCTGTGCGGCGTTGCCCTCATCTAGAAAGCGGGTGTGGCGCTCCAGCATTAGCGTTCGCGCCTCGGCGAAGGGGGCGATTTCGTCGGGCAGGAGCATCCGGCCGAGCGCATCCCAGGCCGCCGCCGCAGCGCGGAAGTGGCCGGCCGCCTCGCCCAGCGCCGGCCGGGCCAGGATGATCGCCGCCTCGTCCAGAAAGCCGGCGTAGACGTGGCGCTCCGCCCCGCCCTCCTTGCCGAAGATGGCGATGTCGTTGAAGGCCGAGGTCAGCCCGTCGAACAGCGGCCGCCCGGCCGGGAAGACGCGCTCCCAACTCAGGCGGGCGGTGGGTTTGGTCAGCAGTTCGGCCCAGTGGCGAAAGGCGGCCAGGCCGAAGTTGTGCTTCGCCCCCTTGGGCGGCGCTTCGGTGTAGAGGCGCAGGCAGTCCCAGATGCCGGCGCTGACGGCCCCGGCCAGTTTGCCGGGGTCGGGCGCTTCCAGAGTCATCAGGCGGTGCTTATCCTGCTTCACCCGCCCGCGGGCCGCGGCCAGTTCGGCCGGCGAGCAGGTTAGCCCCACTCGCGCCCGGTCGGCCAGATGCACGACGCCGCCGGCCTCGTCATAGCCATAGACGACGACCGGGAACATGGCCCACATACCGCGGTCATGGGCCAGGGCGTTAGTGGGCAAGCCCCACACGTCGGCCCAGACGATGGCCGGCGCGCCCTCCTCCAGCGCGGCGACGAGATTGGCCACGGCCCGCTCCGGTTTGGCCGTCTGGTGGATGTTCTGGGCCACGCCCAGGCGCGACAGCATCGTGTCCCACGGGTCGAAGGTGTTGCGGGTCAGGATGCGCGCCTGCGGTGGATACCCCTCATAGGCGAAGGAGAAGTAGCCCATCACCGCGCCGCCGCTGACGCCCAACAGCAACGCCTCGCTATAAGGTTGGCCGGTGTGGGGCGCGCGAAAGCCGCGATAGTCGAAGCTGTTGCGTACCGTGCCCGTTTCCCAGTGCAGCCCCTGGAACTGTCGATAGTCATGCAGGATGGCCATCCGATTTCACCTCATCTCTTTTGTCGTCTCTGGAATGCGGCTATTATAGACCCTCCCCGCGCCGTTGTGGGGAAGGAGTGACATAGTATGCAATCGTCTCCCCTGGTTCCCACGCCCGAATTCACCCCCGAACGCGCCGCCCACTTCGAGGAGCTGCAGCGCAAGCTCGTCCCGTTATGGCGGCTCATCGGCCGCACCGACCCCGGCGGCGACGTGCAGGACCGGAACACGCTCGTCGTCCTGCCTTCGCTGACGGCCGAGATCGATATACCCGGCGCGATGCACCAGATCTACGAAGAGCGCTTCCTCTTCATGACCTTTCTGCTGCGCCAGCCCCATCTGCACATGATCTACATCACGTCGGGGCGCATCGATCCGCTGGTCATCGACTACTACCTCCACCAACTGCCCGACGTGACCGTCAGCAACGCCCGCAAGCGGCTGCATCTCGTCGCCCCCCGCGACGGCTCCGACAAGGCGCTGGTCTACAAGGTGCTGGAGCGGCCGTGGTTCGTTCGCCAGATCCGCGCCCTGATCCCCGACCTTGACCGCGCCCACCTCGTGCCCTTCCTGACCACCGACGCCGAGCGCGAGCTGGCCCTGCAACTGGACATCCCCATGTACGCCGCCGACCCGCGCTACTTCGCCCTGGGCGGCAAGAGCGGCGCGCGCCGCCTCTTCGCCGAGGAGGGGCTGCCCCACCCGCTGGGCGTCGAGGAGATCGCCGACGAGGCCGGCTTCGTGCGGGCCATCCGCGACATGCGCGCCAGCAAGCCGGCGCTAAGACGGGTCATCACCAAGACCAACCAGGGCGTGTCGGGCATGGGCAACGCCGTGGTTACCCTGCGCGACCTGCCGCCGCCGGGCGACGCGGCCGAGGCCGAGGCCATCGCCGCGGCGCTGCGGGCCATGCAGTTCGAGTTGCCCGGCCTGCGTTACGACGACTACCTCAAGGGCGTGGCCGAACAGGGGGCCATCGTCGAGGAGATGATCGAGGGCGAGGTGAAGGAAAGCCCCAGCGTGCAGATGCGCATCTCGCCACTGGGCGTGGTCGAGATCCTCTCGACCCACGACCAGATGCTCGGCGGCCCCAGCGGCCAGAGCTACCTGGGGGCCATCTTCCCCGCCGACCCGGCCTATAGCGCCCTCATCACCCGCGAGGCGGCCAAAATCGGCGACCGCTTCGTGCGCGAGGGGGTCGTCGGCCGCTTTGCCCTCGACTTCCTGGTGGTGCAGGGCGACGACGGCCAGTGGCAGCCTTACGCCATCGAGGTCAACCTGCGCAAGGGGGGCACGACCCACCCCTTCCTGACGCTGCAATACCTGACCGACGGCATCTATGACCCGGAGACGGGGCAATTCACGACCGAGAGCGGCGAGCGGCGCTTCTACGTCGCCAGCGACCACGTCGAATCGCCCGCCTACCGCATCTTCACCGCCGACGACCTGCTCGACCTGATCAGCGTCCACCGCCTGACGTTCGATCAGACGTGCCAGACGGGCGTGGTGCTGCACATGTTCAGCGGCGTGGGGCAACTCGGCCGCCTGGGCGTGACCTGCATCCACGGCACGCCGCAGCGCGCCCACGCCCTCTATGACGACTTCGTGGCCCTGCTCGACCGCGAGGCGGCGGCGCGGCTCAACGCTATTGCAGAGTGAAGAATGGCACGCTGATGACGCTGATTAGGCGCTGATGGACGCTGCCAGAGGCGCTCTTTCAGCGTCAATCAGCGGGCAATCAGCGTCATCTGCGTGCCATTTCTTGTAACCGTCAGCGAATCGCCGGCAGGAAAAGCTGCTCGGCGATGATCAGTTCTACCATCCGGTCACTGTTCCCGTACTGGCGCTGGCTCGTCGTCGTGTCGGCCGCGACGCGGATGTAGTAGGGGGAGGTCAGGCCACCCGAGTGGGTCTGCCCCCGCACCGTGACGACGAACGTCTGTGACGGCGAGAAGGCCGGCAGATCGCCCAACGTCCAGGTCACCGTCCGGCCGTTGACCGTCGCCGGCGGGTTGGCCGAGACAAAGGTCAGCCCATCCGGCAACTCCACCCACAGCGTCGCCCCGGGGGCGGCCACGCCGCCCTGATTGCGCGCCTGGATCGTCAACTGCGCCGGCCGGCCCTTGCCCACCGAGCGCGGCCCCGCGGCGAAGACAACCATGTCGGCGTAGCCCGGCGTCAGGGTCACGTCGTCCAGCCAGGCCCGCGCCGCCGGTTCGCCGGCCACCTGGGCCAGCGTGAAGCCGACCTTGACCGTCTTGCCCTTCCAGGGCGACAGATCGACCCAGCCCAGCGACCAGGTTGGGCCGCCGCCGGTCACGCTCAGCGGCGTGATCGTGCCGGCGTCGTCCACCGTGGCCCGCAGCGCCGTCTGCCCGCCCGGCCGCTCGCCGTGCCGCCGCTGCATGAAAGCCAGCGTCGGCGCGTTCATGTTGGCCGGGATGGTCACCTGTTGCCAGAGGGTGCTGGTGGCCGCCGGCGCCGCTGCCGGGCCGATGTAGAGCACTTCGTTGTCGGCGGGATAGGCCGGCTGGCCGATGATGTGGGGCAGGTCAAAGGCGTCGAGGACGAACTGGCCCAACGTGGCGGCGATAGGCGATGGCGACTGCCAGCCCACCCCCGGCGTCCAGGTGACGTAAGCCCCCTCGCCGCCGACCAGATGCAGCCGGCCCGCGCCGTCCACGGCCCCGTCCACATACGGGCTGATGGGCAGCGGCGTGCCCTCGCTCCAGTCACCTGCCGGCGTGCGCCGGTACAGGTACGTTTCACCGCCATTCATGTTGCTGTGGATGATGTAGGTCGCGCCGTCGCGGTCGATCTTGAAGTAGTAGGCGTAGTTGCCGATATGGAATGGCAACCCCGTCTCCACACTCCACTGCCCTTCGGTCGTGCGCGACAGCAGCGCTGTCCCGGACTCATCCAGGCTGACGCTGGCGTGGGCCAGAATGGTCAGCCGGTCGTCGGGGCCAATGGTTGCGCCCCGGCCGCTAAAGTCTATCTTCAGCCGGTCGTAGAGGTTCTCGGCCGCGCCCCAGGGCTGGCCGGCGGGCTTGACGATCAGGTACGCTTCACTGGAACCGTACTGCTCCCAGCCGAGAGCGTAGAGAGTGCCGCGGCTGTCGCTGCCCAGGAAAGCCGGCGCGGCCAGCGTCGCCGTGCCATTCAGAGGTGCGGGCGGCTGCCATGCGCCGTTGGGGGCGCGATAGCGATAGACCAGCCGCCCGTCGCCGTTGTCAGAGCGCTGCCACAGGGCGTGGAAGCCGCCGGCCGGGTCGACGGCGATAAACACCGAGCCGGCGTCGTGACCGGGGTCGAGCGACTCCGCCGCCGTCCACGTGCCATTGGCAGCGCGCATACTGTAGGTGGGGCGCACCGGGCCATTCGGCCCAAAGAACCGGCCGTCCCACACGACGTGGATATTGCCCAGGCTGTCGGCCACGGCGTCACGGACCGTTAGTTCCGGCTGGCCCAGCGAGATGGCCGGGGCCAGGCAGGGCGCGACGCAGGTCGCCCCCAGCCGCACGCTGCCCGCGCCGCGGAAGGCGTCGGCGCTGGCCACGGGCGGGTTGCTGCCGGCGGCCGTCCAGCCGGTCAGGCCGGCATCGAGGGTGCTATTGGTCAGCGCGTTGGTCCCGGACGTCAGATAGGGCGTGTAGGCTGCGCCGGGCCGCGCCACGCGGTTGTCGTCCGGCAACGACCCGAATTCGTGGTTAAGCGCCACGCCCTGGAAGCCAAACCGGGTCAGGGGCAACACCGCCCGGCCGTCGCTGCCGGTATAGGCGTCACCGTCGCCCGTGGCGAGCGAGAAACGCGCCTCCTCCAGCGGCGCGCCGCGGTTATCGGTGGCCCGGGCGTTCAGCAGGACGCTGTAGAAGTACGTCTCCGTCTGGGTTGCGGCCGTGGCCGGGCTGATGTTGAACGCCGCGTCGCGGGCGCGCACGCGGAAAGCGCCGGTCGTGCCGGGCGCGGCGTTGGGGTAGACCGCCCAGAACTGGTTCTCCGGCTGTTCCTGCCACGTGCGCCATTGGCCCGCTGCGTCGCGCACCTGCACCACGTAGTCGCGCATCCCCGACGCGCCAATGTCCTCGCCCGACCAGCCTAGCAGCACGCCACGGGCCGCGGTCATAGCCGGCAACTGGTTGACGCGCACGCGCGGCGGGTCGCCGTCGGTCGTCTGCCACTGCCCATTCCAAAACGTGTCGCCGACCAGCAGGTTCGTGGTTTCGCCCGTCCTCATAAACATACGGTACGACCACGCCTTGGTCCAGTAATACTCGCCCTGCCACTCGACGTAGTTCACGTAGGTGAAAGTCAGATACTCCTGGTCGGGCGACCAACTGCCGAGCATGACCTCGCTCTCGCTCTGGCCGTTATAGATCATGCGCTTGTTGCCGCCGTTGACGTCCATGAGGAACAGGTCTTGCCAGGTGTCGCCGTCGCCGTCGGCGTCGAAGGCGATCTGCGTGCCGTCGAGCGACCACTTCGGCCGCTGGGCATAGACCGCGCTGGTCACGCGCCGCTGGTCGCTGCCGTCGGCGTCCATGATGAAGATGCCGTGCGCCCCGTCGCGGTAGCCGGCGAAGACGATCTGATCCCCTTCGGGCGACCAGTCGGGCATGGCGTCGGTCGATGGGCTGTTGGTCAGCCGTCGCTGCTCCGACCCGTCGGCCTGCATGACGTAGATCTCCGGCTGGCCGTCGCCATAGGCGGTGTAGGCGATGCGCTGCCCGTCGGGCGACCACATCGGCCAGACGTCGTCGCTCTCGTTGTGGGTCAACTGGCGCAGGTCGGTTCCATCGGTGGCGATGGAGAAGATCTCGAAGTCGCCGTCGCGGTCGGAGGCGAAGACGACGCGCCGGAAGCCGCGGTCGGCCTTGGGGTGAATCTCGGCCGCCGGGCTGCTGGCCAGGCGCAACTGCAAGCGCAGCCCGCTGTCGGCGGTGAAGATCTCCCAGCCGGTGTCCGGGCCATAGCCGGCAATGGCCCAACGACTCCAATCGAAGACGTAGTCGCCGGCGCGCGGCGCGGGCGAGTCGTCAATCGGGGGCGGCGCGGCCTCGCCGGGGCGCGGCGGGTCGGGCAGGGCGTAGCCGGTCAACTGGTCATAGACCGACGGCGCGCGGGGCGGCGCTTCCGGCTGCGCGGCGGCCGACAAGGCCGCCAGCAGACAAAGCAACAGGACAAGGGGGATCAGACGAAGCGGCTTCCAGGCGACCATGATGATGCTCCCTCAGTAACGAGTGTGGCGCGGCGGTGGGTGGCGGGGCACGCTCAACGGTGGCCGTCGACTCCCCGCCGGCCGGTTGAAAAGAACGCGTACCCTTATCATAATCCCTTTCCCCCCCGACGCAACCCACGCCCAAGGGTTTTCAGTAGTTACCTGTGAACGTTTGTGAACATGAACCGTGGAGTGCGCATCTCAGATGCGCTCCGCTGGCCCGTCCGCATCTGAGGATGCGGACTCCACACTCTTTGACTACTGAAATACACTGACGCCACTGCCCACCGACCTACTGACCACTGAATACTGAATACTGTATACTATCCGCCATGCTCCGCTTCACCGACTTCGCTCACCTGCCGGAGATTGACGGACTGGTTCAGGAGTTAATCGCCGAGCCGTCCGGCCTGATCGTCGTCGCCGGGCTGGACGGCCGCCCGGCGCTGGAAGCCGCCGCCGGGCCGACGCCCAACTTCCTGCCCAGCGGCCGGGCGACCATCTTTCGCGTTCTCGTCGGCGAACTGCTGGAGGCCCACCCGCGCCGCCGCTGCGTTGTCGTCGGCGAAGACCGCGACACGCTCCACGTTGCCCGGCGCTTCAAGTCGCGGGTCGAGTCCATCCAGGTCAGGCCGCCGCTGACGACGGACGAGGCTATCCGCGGCCTTTCCAGCCGCCCCGGTCTGCTGGTCATCGACCGGCTGACGGCCGGCAACCTGGACGCGGCCCTGGCCGTGGCCCGCGCCGGGGGGCTGGTCATCAGCCAACTGGACACGCTTTACTGCGGCGCGGTCGTCGCCCGCTACTTGCGCGAACTGGGGGCGGCGGCCGACGACCTGGCCGCGTTGCGCTGGGTGCTGAGCGTCCAGCGGCTGCCGGCGCTATGCCCCATCTGCAAGCAACCGGCGACCGTCTCAGCCGAGCAACTGGGGCAACTGGAGGCGTTCGGCCGCCGCTTCCCCGCCCTGGCCGCCCAGCACGCGCCGGGCGACGGCGGGGCGTTCTTCGCCCCCGGTCGCTGTGACGCCTGCCGCCAGACCGGCCGCCAGGGGGATGCCGCCGTCTTCGACCTCTTTCGCGCCGCGCCCGGCGACCTCGCCCCCACGACCAGCGCCCTACCGATGGAAGCCTACGCCTGGATGCTGGCCCAGCGCGGCCAACTGGCCCTGAGCGACGTGCTGGAGTTCGAGGCCGACCAGTTGCGCCGCGCCCACGCCCTGCTGATGACCGCCGAGCGGCGCGCGGCGGAGACGGCCGCCACCCTGGAGCGCCGTTCGGCCGAATTGGACACGGCCAACCGCCTGCTGAAGCAGCGCACGCGCGAAATCGTCTCGCTGGAGGGCATCGGCCAGGCGCTGCTGACCTGGAGCGACCTGAGCGAACTGGGGGCGCGTGTCGTGCGCGTGGCCGTTGAGTTATGTAAAGCCGACCGCGGCGCGCTCTACTACCTGCGCTCCCACGACTGGGCACAGGTGTTGGCCGCCCACGGCTGGCGCGAGGCGGAGATTGGTCTGGGGCTGGCCCGCAACGTCGTCTACGACGGCCTGTCGGAGCGCGACGCCCTGCCCTTCCTCGGCCCACCGCCGGGTATCCCCGTGCCGGCCGACGCGCCCCCCTTACGCGCCGGGTTGGCCGTGCCGCTGGTGGCCCACGGGCTACCCGCCGGGCTGATGCTCATCCAGTCCACCCGCCGGGCGCAGTTCGCGCCGGGCGAGACGGCCCTGCTGCAAACGCTGGCCGGCTACGCCGCCATCGCCATGCAGCGCGCCGGGCTGGTGGAGCAGTTGCAGCTCAAGGTCGAGGCGCTGGAAGAGGCGCAGGAGGGCATCGCCCAGAAGGAACGGCTGGAGCGCGAGCTGGAACTGGCCCGACAGGTGCAGCAGAGCATGTTGCCGCGCACCTTTCCCAGCGTGCCCGGCCTGGCCTTCGCCGCGGCCAACCTGCCGGCCCGCCACGTCGGCGGCGACTTCTACGACGTCATCCGCCTGGACGACGACCGCGTGGGCCTGGTCATCGCCGACGTGTCGGACAAGGGCATGCCCGCCGCGCTCTACATGGCCCTGGCCCGCAGCCTCATCCTGGCCGAATCGCGCCAGTTCGCTTCGCCGGCGGCTGTGCTGGGCAACGTCAACCAGTTATTGCGCGAACTGGGCGAGCAGGACATGTTTGTGACCGTGTTCTACGGCGTGGTCGACTGCCACGCCGGGCGGCTGACCTACGCCCGCGCCGGGCACGACCGGCCGTTCCTCGTCCGCGACGGCGCGGTGCAGACGTTGGGCGGGCGGGGCATGGCCCTGGGCCTGTTCGGCGCGGATACGTTCTACGTCACCGAGGAGCGCCTGACGTTGCGGCCGGGCGACCGGCTGGTGCTCTACACCGACGGGCTGAGCGACGTGGTCGACCCGGCCGGGGCGATGTTCGACGGGGAACGGCTAAAGTCGCTGGTGCTGCGCCACACGGCCAAGTCGCCGGACGACTTCTGCCGCGCCTTGTTTGACGACCTGGCCGTCTATCAGGCGGGCGCAGCGCAGTTTGATGATATGGCGGTGGTGGTGGCGGCACTGGAATAGGGTTAAGGGACCAGGGAAAGTGTACTCTCCGCCTGGTTCCTATGGCCGTTCGCGTGCCAGTTTTGAATAGCGCCAGTTTGAAGTTATATTACACAAAATAACGAGCGTTAAAAGGTACAACAGATGACAACAAAAATTATGCCCATCAGCGATCTACGCCGCAACGCCGGCGAAGTATTAAATGCTGTCCGGGAAGATGGTGAAGTCGTCTATATCACCCAGCATGGGCGACCGGCGGCCGTGTTGGTCGAGTATAAGCACTACGAGGCCATGCTGGCGCAACTGGAAGACATGGCCGATCTGGCAGCCATTGCAGCAGCGGCCGACGAGCCGGCGCGTGATTACGCCGATTTTCTGGCCGAACTGGGTCGTGGCGAAAGTTAAGCATGTACCGCCTGCAGATCAAGCGCTCGGCCGAAGTAGATTTGCGACGTCTGGCCGAGCCGGTTTTCACGCGCATCAATGAGCGCATTCTGACCCTGCGCGAGCATCCGCGTCCAGCCGGCGTAAGAAAGCTGCAAGGTCAACAGGAAGGCTGGCGCATTCGCGTCGGTGATTACCGGGTTATTTACCTGATCGACGATGTCGAACAATTGATCACCATCGTGCGTGTGCGCCATCGCCGTGATGTCTATAAGGGGTAGAACCCGGTTTCTACTGCCGATCAAAAAACTCAATCGTCCGCTCAATAAACCGCGCATCCCCATCCCCCCGAAACGTGTGCGGCTGGAGTTGATAGAAGTGGCACTCCGGCGCGTGGGGAATCTCGCCCGCCGCGCTCAACCCCGCCAGCGCCTCGCATAGCTGCCGCGACCAGGCCACGGGCACGACGTCATCGGCCTCGCTGTGGTGGACGGCCACGGCCGCCTCAATGCGGTCGAGATGGGCCGAGGGCGAGATGGCCGCCACCATCGCCGGCGACGCCCCCAGCTCGAAGCGCGCCCGCTCGCTGCCCACCCACTGGCGAATGCGACCGTAGTTCTGCGCCTCGTCGCCGCTCATCGAGCCGTAGACGACGGCCGCGCGCAGGTAGGGCGCGGGGTTGACCGTCAGCACCCGCAGCGCCACGCCGCCGCCCATGCTGTGACCCCACAGATGTATCGCCTCGGCGTCGGCCCGCCGCAGCGTGCCCAGCGGGTCCTGGCTCTGCTGGCGGATGATGGCGATCAGGTTGAGCACGTCGGCGGCGTAGCCGATGCGGAACGGGTCGGGGCCGCTGTCGGAGGGCGGATAGTTGCGGAAGTTGGGGTGGATGACGAAGTAGCCCGCCTCGGCCAGGGCGTCGGCGTAGCGCCGGGTATAGGCCACCGTCTCGTACTCGTCTGGGTCGATGTAGCCGTGGAGCACCAGGGCCACCGGGAAGTTGTCCCCCTCGTGGGGCACGTTCATGTAGCCGTAGATGGTCAGCCCGTCGCTGGGGTACTTAATCAGATAGCGGGCGAACGCCTCCGTCGTCTCTAGCGTGTCGACGATCTCGATCAGCCCGCCGCCGTACTCCCGCGCGGCCAGGGCGTCGATGGTGAGCGGAGCATACGGGTCGGGAGTGGGTGTGGCGGGTGGCGAATGGCGGGTGGCGGTGGCGGTAGCGAGTGGCGAGTGGCGGGTGGCGGGTGGCAGGGTGGCGGTGGCGGCGTTCGCAGCCTCAGATGCGGACGGGGTGGCCCTAATCGCGGAGGCCACAGCCTCAGTTGCGGACGGCACAGCATCGGCTGTCACAGAGTTCGCATCTGAGGCTGCGAACTCCGCAGGCCGGACCCCGCCACAGGCAACCAGCCCCAACGCCGCCAAAACGACCCATAAACGAAGCCGCACCATGATTAGCGCCGCCGGTACGTCTCCGGCGCGGGATAGACGCGCACCGTCACGCGCCATTCGGCGGCGCGCACGACGCGATAGGCGTGGCCGCGGCCGTAGATCTGGATACGCGTCGGATGGATGGCCAGCAGCGTGTCCTCGTCAATGGCCCAACCCTCGCTGACCAGCCCCCGCTGCACGGCGTGAATCAGCCGCGTCAGCGTGCCCCCCTGCCCGGCGTGAGCCTCCACCGCAAACGGCGCCAATCCCGCGCCGGGCCGCACCGTCAACGGCTCCAGCCCCTCACTGACCTCTTCGCTGAGGATGGGCCGCGGCATGTCGTCAGCCGTCTGCCAGCCGCCGAGAATGGCCCGCTCGGCGGCAACGACCGCCCCGGCCGACGTGCCGCCATAGGGCAAAGCATTCTCGCGCAGGTAGTCGACCCAACTCAGATCGGTGCACAAGGCACGATGATACAACGGCGTCGACCCACCGCAGACGAACAGGCCGGCCGGGTTATGGGCCGCCACTTGCGCAGCGGTCAACGGCCGGTTGGGGTCAACGACGACCGGGATCAACCAGTCGGCCGGCACCGACAGCCCGGCAAAGAGGTCGCGGTAGTAATCGGCCGTGGCCTGCGCCTCGGCCTCCTCGTGGGCGGTGGCCACGATGAGCAGCGGGCGCGCCTGCACATTGGTTAAGTATGCCTGCGCGAAACGGCCAAAGGCGATTGAGCGGGCTTCCGGGTTGTCGCCGCCGCCATGCAAAAAAGTCGCTGACATTCAAAGCTCCTTGACGGCCGCCGCACGATTGCCACCTGCAATAAGGCGAGCTGTCAGCGGCCACAGCGAGTTACTAAAATTGGTTATGGAGTCGGTGAAAGCGATGTTGCGTGGCCCATTCTACACCGCCAACCACCACACAGCCAACAGCGGGGTGTGGCACAGGATTCTTATCCTGTGCTACATCTCGCGCCGCACAGCCAATAGCGTCACGTCGTCGAACGCCTCACGCTCACCGGTGTGGTCGCGCAGGGCGGCTTCGACGGCCGCCAGCGCCTCGCCGGCCGTGGCCGCGTCGCGCAGCAGCGCCTCCAGCCGCTCCAGCCCCAACTCCTCGCCGGCCGGGTTGCGAGCTTCGGTAGCGCCGTCGGTGTAGGCGAAGAGCATATCGTCGGGCGTCAGGCGCGTCTCGGCCAGCCAGTAGCCGGCATTGGGCAGCAAGCCGATGGCCGGGCCGGTTGGCTGTAACCGCTCGCGCACGGCGCGGCGGCCGTCGCGCAGGCGGCCGAGCACCAGCGGCGGGTTGTGGCCGGCGTTGACGTAGAGCAGCCGGCCGCTCTCCGGGTCAAGCACGGCCGCCCAGAGCGTGGCAAAGGCGTAGGTGTCGCCGTGGTTGCCGATGAGATAGGCGTTGGTCAGCCGCACGGCATTGAGCAGCGCGCCGCGGTCGACGAAGGAGAAGGGGGTCATGGCCCCAACCCCCATCCCGGCCACGGCCGGCTCGGTGTGGTAGTAGTTCTGCTGGAACAGCGCCCGGAAGAGGCTGCGGATGATGGCCATGAACAGGGCCGCGGTGACGCCCTTGCCGACCACATCGGCGATGACCAGGGCGACGTGGCCGTGGGGCAGGGTGAAGGCATCGTAGAAGTCGCCGGCCACCTCCAGCGCAGGCTGGAAGTGGGACACCAGCTCCCAGCCCGGCGGGTTGGGCAGGCGGCTGGGCAGGAAGCTCAATTGAATCTCGCGCCCGATCTCCAACTCGCGCTTGTAGCGCAGCAAGTCGGCCTCGCGCTCGCGCAGCCGCCGGTTGTTGAGGACGATGGCCGCCAGCGACGCCAGCGCTTCGGCCACCTGCTGATGATAGCCGTCGAACGGGCCGACCTCACCCGTCAACGGATTCTGGCTGTTGGCCAGCAGCAGCGCGCCGACGATCTGGCCACTGCGCAAGGGGACGATGAGGCACGAACGCGCCCGGTAGGGCTGGAAGCGCTCCTCGAAGGCGATCAGCCGGCCCAGGTCGAAGCGCGCGCTGTGCAGGTCGGTCAGATTAACCGACTCGCCAGTCCGGGCGACGTGGGCCGGCAGGCTGTCGCCATTGGGCGCGCCGCTTTCCGGGTCGCTTAGCGGGATGGGCGCGAAGACATCCAGGCCGCCGGGCGGGTCGCTATAGGTGAAGTCGAGCGAGCGGATGTGGACGTAGCTGTAGTGCAGGCGGCCGGCGTCGTCGGCCAGATAGAGCGCGCCGGTGTCGGCATTGCAGATGGTCTGGGCTTCCTCGACGACGCGGGCGATGAGGCGGTCGTAGTCGGCCTCGGCCGACAGCGCCGCGCCCAGCGGCAGGATGACCAGCCGCAGGTCGTCGGCGATCTTCTCGATCTCGTTGAACGCGCCCAGGGCCATTTGGGCCTGCTCTTGCAGTAATTTGCGCTGCAAGACGTTCTGCAGCCGGGCGCGCAAGAGGGTGTGCTGGTGGGGATGGGTGATGTAGTCGCTGGCCCCGTGCTCCACACAGCGCACCAGCCGGGCCAGCGACACGCCGGGGCGCGAGGTGATGACGACCGGCACGGCGTTGAGCGCCGGCTCGACCCGCCAGCCGCGCAGGAAGGCGTAGTCATCCCGTTCAGCCGCGCCCAGGTCGAGCAACACCAGATCGAACGCCCCGGCCCGCAACGCCTTGAGCGCCACCACCGGCTCCGACGGCGCGCGCTCCGCCCTCCAGCCCCACCCGGCAAACGGCCGCGTCAGCCGCCGGCTCTGGGCTTCGTTGTCGCCGATGATGAGAACGTGAACGGTGTGGATGGGCATGGGAGGGGTTAGGGGTTAGGGATTAGGGATTAGGGATTAGGGATTAGGGATTAGTAACTACGAGCTACGAACTACAAGCTACGAACAAAGAGCGCGAGCAACGACTGACCTACTGACCTACTGACCTACTGAACACTGCCCACTGCCCACTACTCCAAATTCATCACAAACGTACTCCGATTCACGTCGCCATGATGATCATAGGCGAAGTCGTCGACGCCCCACAGGGCCAGGAAGATGCCCAGGCCGCCGTCCTGCCGCTGCTCCAACGGTTGGTCGAGGTTGTCGGGCTGCGGCACCTGGCGCGGGTCGAACGGGCGGCCGGTGTCTTCCAGAAAGACGGCCAGCCGAGCGGTGTCGGCGTCGGCCCAGATAGTCAGGTCGCCCTGGCGTTCAGCTTCGGCGTAGCCGTGGACGACGATGTTGGTGGCGATCTCGTCCACGGCCAGCGACAGGCGATAGACGCCCTGTTCGCCCAGGCCGACGGCCGCGGCTGCCCAGGTCACGTAGTCCATCAATTGCGACAGCATTTCCGCGCGGCCGGGAACGGTCAATGGTTCGAGGATCATCTTCCCACCAGAATCACGACAGAACGAGGGCCGACGGGCAGATTGCGTTGGGTGCGCAGCGGGCGCTCGGCCCCGGGGGCGCAAATGTCATCGGGCGACGCGCGGAAGGTGTCGGCGAACAGCAGCCAGCGCCGCCCGTCGCGCAGCCGGGGCAGCTCAAAGTTGTGCGGCTCCCAGTGCATGTTCAGGGCCACGTAGATGTGGTCATCGGCCGTGCGCCCCGGCAGCAGCGCGGCGTGCATACCGCAGAGCATGAAGGCCAGCGTGCGGCTGTGGGACGACCAGTCGGGCCGCCCTTCGCGCAAGCCGTGCCAGGAGATGTCAGGGTAGCCGCTGTCGATTAGATCGCGCTCGTGCAGGTGGTAGCGGCGGCGCAGCGCCGGGTGGGCCTTGCGAAAGGCGATGCACTGGCGCACGAAGCGGAACAGATCGGCGTTGGCCTTCACCTGTTCCCAGTCGATCCAGTTCAGGTCGTTGTCCTGGGCATAGGTGTTGTTGTTGCCGTGCGTGGTGTGGGCCATCTCGTCGCCCATCAGCAGCATGGGCACGCCCTGGCTGACCATCAGCATGGCGATGGCGTTGCGCATCAGCCGCCGGCGCAGGGTGACGATGGCCGGGTCGTCGGTCGGCCCCTCGTGGCCCCAGTTCCAACTGTGGTTGTCGTTGGCCCCGTCGCGCCCCTGTTCGCCGTTGGCCAGGTTGTGCTTCTCGGCATAGGAGACGAGGTCGTTGAGCGTGAAGCCGTCGTGGCAGGTGATGAAGTTGATCGATGCCGTCGGGCCGCGCTCCAGGTACATGTGGGGCGACCCTTTCACCGCCTGGGCCACCTCTTGAATCTGGTCCATGTCGCCCTTCAGAAAGCGGCGCAACGTGTCGCGGTAGCGGCCGTTCCACTCCGCCCAGCGTCCATAGGCCGGGAAGGAGCCGACCTGGTACAGCCCACCCGCGTCCCAGGCCTCGGCGATGAGCTTGGTCTTGCCCAGCACCGGGTCGTGGGCCAATAGCTCCAGCAGCGGCGGATTGGCCAGCGGGTGGCCTTCGGCGTCGCGGCCGAGGATGGAGGCCAGGTCGAAGCGAAAGCCGTCGATGTGGTACTCCGACACCCAGTAGCGCAGCGCGTCGAGCACCAGATTGCGCACGACGGGATTGTTGCAGTTGAGCGTGTTGCCCGTGCCGCTGAAGTTCTGATACGAGCCGTCGGGGCGCAGCATGTAGTAGGTGCGGTTGTCCAGCCCGCGAAAGGAGATGGTCGGCCCCTTTTCGCTGCCCTCGGCGGTGTGGTTGAAAACCACGTCGAGGATGATTTCGATGCCGTGGCGGTGCAGCAGCTTGACCAGCGCCTTCAGTTCGTCGGCCTCCATGCCCAGCGCGCCGGTGGCGGCGTAGCCCGCCTTGGGGGCGAAGAAGCCGACGGTGGAGTAGCCCCAGAAGTTGCGCAGCTTCTGGCCGGTGTAGGGGTTGTGGAAGTCGCTCTCCAGTTCGTCGAACTCCTGGATGGGCATCAGTTCCACGGCGTTGACGCCTAACTCCAGCAGGTAGGGGATCTTCTCGCGGATGGCGGCGTAGGTGCCGGGGAACTTGACGCCCGACGACGCGTGGCGGGTGAAGCCGCGGACGTGCATCTCATAGATGATCAGGTCTTCGGCCGGAATCTCCAGCTGGCGGTCGTCCTGCCAGTCGAAGTCGTCGAGCAGGATGCGTCCGCGGAAAGGGGCGGGGTCGGCCGCGTCGTGGGGTTCGGCCCAGCGCGTGCGGCCGGTGATGGCCCGCGCGTAGGGGTCCAGCAGCACCACGTCGGGGTTGAAGCGGTGGCCGGCGTGGGGCCGGTGCGGGCCGTCCATGCGGTAGCCGTACTCGATCTCCTCGATCTCCAGCCCAAAGACGACCATCGCCCAGACGTTGCCGATGCGAAAGGCGTCGAGGAAGGGGATCTCGGCCATTGGCTCGCGCTCGCCGCGCCGGAAGAGCACCAGCGTGCAACTGGTGGCGTGGCGCGAGAAGACGGCGAAGTTGACCCCGCCGGGCACGATGCTGGCCCCAAACGGATAGGGCCGCCCGGCGCGCAGCCAGTGCTCGCCGTGGCGATGAGTCGGGTAAACGTCAATCCGATTGATCATGACTCCCGGCGCTTACTCCCCTTCCAGCTCCGTCGGCAGCCAGACCTCGAACTGCGTCTGGCCCGGCTCCGACTTCACCCGGATGTCACCCTGATGTTTGCGCACGACGATATTATAGCTGATGTCCAGCCCCAGTCCCGTCCCCTGGCCGACCGGCTTGGTGGTGTAGAAGGCGTCGAAGATGCGCGGCAGCACGTCGGCGGGAATGCCCGGCCCGTTGTCCTCGATGGTGACGATGATCCACTTGCCCTCCTGGCGCGTGCGCAGGGTGATCATCGCCCCGGGCGGGGCCGCGCCGTCGGGGCCGTTGTGCAGCGCGTCGGCGGCGTTGTCGATGATGTTGGTCCACACCTGGTTGAGTTCGCTGCCGTGGGCGTCGATCTGCGGCAGGTTGGGGTCATAGGCGCGCCGCACCTTGATGTCGGCCTTCAGCTTGTGGCGCAGAATGAGCAGCGTGTTCTCCAGCCCCTCGTGGACGTTGTAGCGCACGATGTCGGCCTGGTCGAGATAGGTGTAGGACTTCAGCGCCTTGACGATGGCCGAGATGCGCTGCGCCCCCTGCTGCAATTCGGCCAGCAGGTTGAAGATGGTGTAGTTGTTGTTGAGCCAGGAGATGATGACCGGCAGTTGGCGCGCGTCGTAGACGGCGGCCAACTGGTTGAGTTCGTCGTCGGTGAACTCCAGATTGACCAGCGTCGAGGCGCAATCCCAGGCGGCGTCGACGCCACGGTCTTCGAGCCACTCCTCCAGCTCCGCCTCGCGGTCGCTGCGGGCCAGCGGGTCGAGCTCGGGCATGGCGCGCGCCTGCTCCTGGGCGCGGTGGACGAACTGCTCCAGCGTCGTCTGCTGCTCCGGCGAGAGGCCCTGGCGCACGAGGCGCATGAAGGTTTGGGCGCTGTCGAACAGCACGGTGTTCAGGTGCTCGGTGCTGCGCTGGACGGCGGCGGCCGGGTTGTTCAACTCGTGGGCGATGCCGGCCGTGAACGTGCCCAACTGGGCCATCTTCTCGCTCTGCCGCAACAGGTTTTGCGTGTTCTGCCAGCGCGACAGGATGATGTCGAACATCGAGGCCGCCGCCGACGGGCTGATCTGCAACAGGTTGCGCAGGTCCTCGCGGCCGATGCCGATCATGCTCGTGTCCGTCCGCGCCCGCACGGTAGCCGTGCGCGGCGAGTCGAACACCAGGGCGATCTCGCCGAAGACCTCGCCCGGCCCGCGCGTGGCCAACAGGATTTCGCGCTTCTGGCTGACCTTGATGATCTCCACCTCACCGCTTTCGATGATGTAGGCCATGTCGCCCATGCTGCCCTCTTCAAAGAGGACTTCGCCGGCGGGCAACTGGAGTTCGCGCACGATCTGGCACAGGCTGGCCAGGTCTTCGTCGGGCAGGGCGGAGAAGAGGGGGATTTTGCGGAGGAATTCGTAGCTGGCCATGTTAGTTATTAGTGGTTAGTGACTAGTGGTCAGTAGGTCAGTGGGTCAGTAGGTCAGTGGGTCAGTGGGTTAGTGGGTCAGTTGTTGGTCGTTGGTCGCGTTCGTCGTTCGTCGTTCGTCGTTCGTAATGCGTCGCGGGCGGCGGCAACCGAACGGGTCGCGCCCTGTTGGGTGGCGACTTCGAGGGCGGTGGTGTAGGCAGCGCGGGCTTCGTCTTCGCGGCCGAGTTGGCGCAGGGCGTCGCCGCGCAGGCGGTAGGCCTCGCCGTGCTGCGATGTGAAGCCATAGTAGGCCATATCATCCAATAGCCGATCAATGGCCGCCAGCGCCTCAGCCGGTTGCCCGGCGGCCAGAGCAATAGTGGGCTGGATGAGGGCCACCGTCACGGCATGTGGCCCATCCCGGTTGTAATCGACTACGAACTTCCCGGCGACGGCTTCATAAGCCGCGGCGACATCGCCGGCAAAGTAGCTATCCAGCCCGCGCCAGATGCGGCGCAGTTGGTCGCCATGCGGCACCTCGCCGGCCGCGTCCAGCACGGCCGCCAGTTGCTCGCGGTCGTCATCGGGTCGGCCCAGGAGGTGCAACAGCCAGCGCAACAGCACCGCCGTGCTCGCCCCCAGGCTGGGGAAGCCGGCCTGCGTCGCCCAATCGGCTGTGGCCCAGAACAGCGGCAAGGCCTCTTCCACTCGCCCCTGCTCCCATAGGACAAAGGCCAGCCCATAGCTATTGAAGGCCTGCGCCCAAGGGCTACCGGTGCGCTGGCCAATGGCCAGGCTTTTGCGGGCCAACGGCTCTGCTCCCACCGGATCGCCGCGCAGTAGCCGACCCTGGGCCCAGATGCCCAGGACGTCGGCCATCATGGGTTCATTGCCCAGCGTCTGCCAGCGCTCATAGGCTACTTCGAATGCCCGGAACGCATCGTCGGGGCGACCCACCGATGCATAGGCGCGGCCGATGTCGTTCAACACGAAGGCTTCCAACTCATCCAGGCCGTGTTCGCGGGCCAGAGCCAGGGCGCGTTCGCCCTCTGCGACGGCTTGTGCCCCATCCGGCGCGGCGTTGACAAAGAGCAGCAGCCGCGCCCAATGGCCGTAGGCGGCGGCATCGGGACGGCCGGTGCGCTCGGCCAGAGCCAGGATGCGGTCGGTCAGTTCACGGCCGCGGGCGGCTTCCATGTAAGGCGTCGGCGTCAGATAGAGCGGGGCCTGCGGCATCAGCCCTTCCAGTTCCAGCACCGGGCTGTTGCGTTCACGGCCCAGCCGCTCCAGTTCTTCGTAGTTGCGTAGCGCCTCGTCGTGCTGCCCGGCCACTTCGTAGACCCGCCCGCGCCGCCGGTATAGCTCGGCCACCTGCGCCTCGTCAACGGCCTCCGGCGTAGCCCGGCAGATGTCCACCGCCCGGCTGAGGTGCTCGATGGCCTCAACGTTGGCGTAGAGGCGGGCCGCGGCCTCGCCGGCCAGGGCGTGATAGCGGACGGCCTTGGCCCAGTCGCGGCACTCGGCGAAGTGGTAGGCCAGCCGCGGCGCTTCGTCGGTCAGCCGGTCGGCGTAGAGAGCCTCCATCGCCTCGCCCACACGGCGGTGATAGCGGCGGCGCTGGCGCAAGAGAATCGTCTCATAGGCGGCGTCGCGGGTCAGGGCGTGGCGGAAAGCGTAGTCATCAACCGCGCCGCCGCCCATTGGCCGCACCAGATCGGCCTGCCCCAACTGCTTCAAATGCTCGGCTACCGTCGCGCCCGGCTTCTCGGCGATGCGCTCCAGCACGCGCAGGGCGAAGGAGCGGCCAATGACCGACGCCAGTTGCAGCGTGCGGCGCACGTCGGCGCTCAACTGATCCATGCGCGCCGTCAGCAACGCCTGCACATTGCCCGGCAGCCCGATCAGCGCCGCCACCCGCTCCATGTCGGCCCCGGCGTCCCAGTAGAGCTTGCCCTCGTCCCGCCGCAGCGCGCCGCTGTCCAGCAACGTGCGCACCGTCTCTTCGACAAAGAACGGGTTGCCCTCCGCCTTGCGCTGGATCAGGTCACACACCGCGTCGGGCACTTCGGCCGCGCCCATTAGCTCGCCCACCAGCGTGCGGCTGTCGCCGGCCGAAAGCGGCTCCAGGTAGATGGAGGCGCAGTACTCCGGGTACTCCAGTTGCGCCTCCAGATAGAGCTGCCAGCCGGGCGTGTTCCAATCGGGGCGCATGGCGAACAGGAAGAGCACCGGCCGGCGCGCCACCAGCGGCAGCAGGGCGCGCAACGCCTCCAGCGAGGCCACGTCGGCCCAATGCACGTCGTCGATGACGTAGACGACCGGCCCCTGCGACGTCTGCACCTGGGCCATCTGCTCCAGCACGGCGCGCAACTCGCGCTGGAAGGCCCCGGCGTCGGCCTGGAACTCGGCCCCCGCGCCGTCGCCCAACAGGAAGCCGAAGACGCGGTGCATCCGCTGGTGCAGCGCCGACGGGTAAGCGCCGATGAGCGTCTCCAGTCGTTCGTGGATCACCGCCGGCGGGTCGGTCTCGCGGATGGCGCAGAAGTGGCGCACCTGGCGCTTGAGCATGTCGTAGGGGCGGCTGGCCCCAAAGGAGACGGCCACAAACTCCGACCAACCGCGCCACAGGGGATTGACGTCGCCGTAGGTGGCGGCCAACTGGTCGCGCCACTCCTGGCGTACTTCGGCGATGAGGCGGCTCTTGCCCAGCCCGGCCTCGCCGATGAGGTAGCAGATACGGCTGTGGCCGTCGCGCAGGTCGCTCAGGATGTCGCGCAGGCGGCCGATCTCCCGCTGGCGGCCGATGAGCGGCGCTTGCAGCCCCTCCAGCCCGCGCAGCCGGCCCGGTTGCGCCTCCAGTCCCAGCACGCGGTAGGCGTGCACCGGCTCATCCTTGCCTTTGACCTCGATGCCGCCCAGGTCCCATACGTCGAACAGCGGCGCGATGAGGCGGTAGGTGTCGTCGCTGATCTGCACCGTGCCCGGCGCGGCCGTCTGCTCCATGCGCGCGGCCAGGTTGATGGCGTCGCCCATGGCCGTATACTCGCCCGACTGGCCGCTGCCGATCTCGCCGACGACGACCGGGCCGGTGTTGATGCCGACGCGGACGTTGAACGCCAGGCCGTAATCCTGATTGAACTGGTGGATGAACGGCCGCATCCCGTTGACGATGCCCAGCCCGGCCAGCACCGCCCGCTGCGGGTCGTCCTCGTGGGCCTGGGGCGCGCCGAAGAAGGCCAGCACGGCGTCGCCCATCAGCCGGGCGACCATGCCGCCATACTCCTCGATGGGGGCGATCATGTAGCGGAAGGCTTCGTTCATCACCTCGGCCCACTCTTCGGGGTCGAGGCGGCCGGCCAGCGACGTGGAGCCGACCACGTCGCAGAAGAGCACGGTGATGACGCGCCGTTCGCCGGCGGCGATGCTGCTCGCATCGCGCGCGGCGGGCGCGGGGCCGGCCGGGCTTGGCCCGCTAGGGGCGGAATTCGGCGGGCGGCCGAAGGGGTCGATCATCGGCGGCGCGGAATGATGAAGTCCTCATCCTCGTAGCACCACATCCACTCCTCGCCCCCTTCCATCGACATGACGACGAAGTGACCGGTCTCCTTGGCGTGGCGGGATGAGTGCTTGTTCTGGGAGCTATTGCAGCAGCCGACGTAGCCACAGGTCAGGCAGACGCGCAAGTGAACCCAACTGGCGCCCATCTTCAGGCAGTCCTCACAGCCAACCGTGCGCGGTGTCACATCCTGAATCATGTCCATGTGGACGCAGTTCGTGGGGCGCTTCAGTTCACCGGCCTTCACCCGGCGAACTGCATCATGGACAATCGCGGCGTCGTTCATTCCATCTCTCCTGTAGAGGGTTGTCGATTTGAGTGTACGCGCAACAGTGAGCGGTGTCAAACAGGGGGCAGGGGCCAGGGATTAGGGATTAGGGATTAGGGAAGAGCGCTCTTCCCTAATCCCTAATCCCTAGCCCCTAATCCCTACTCATTGAACCATCGCCCCTCAATCTCGCTCAACGTCCCATCCTGATACATCTCCAGCAGCACCTCGTTGATCGACTCGCGCAGTTCGCTGCCCGGCGGCAAGGCGATGCCGTACTTCTCCGGCTTGAAGACGGCCTCGATGACCTCGACCGCGCCGCGCCCGGCGCTGACGCTGTGGTAGCGCAGCACCGGCGCGTCGTAGACCACCGCGTCCGCCTCGCCGGTGGCCAGCAGGGCGTAGGCCTCCTCGATGGCCGCCACGCCGACGAAGCGCACGCCGATGTCGTCGAGATAGGCGGCGGCCGTGCTGCCGGCGACCGTGGCCACACGCTTGCCCGGCAGGTCTTCCGGCCCGCGAATGTCGCTGGTGAGCTGCTGCACGGTTAGAGCCGAGGTGACGGTGGCCGTGAACTGGGCCACCAGCAGCAGGCCCACCAGCCAGAAGGCGATGGTCATCAGCCGGCGGGCGGTGGAGCGCGTCGGCCGGTCGGGGTATTCGCCGTTGGCGACGATGGTCAGCAGCCACCACACCGCCTCCCAGATGCCGCGCAGATAGCCGCGCTGGAAGTCGGGGTTGTGCCGCCGCTCGGTGAAGTAGATGAAGTGGGCCATGATCGCCGCCGCCACCAGACCGATGACCACGAACGACAGCATACCGGGCGACAGGAAGTGGCTGAGCACCTGGCGGAACGAGAAAGAGGAGCCGGCCGGAACCATGATTTGCAGCCCGGCGTCGAAGTAAGGGTGGGTGAAGTCGACCACGGCTTCGCGGTCGCGGGTCATGCTGATGCCGGCGATGGCCACGTCGGCCGCGCCGCTCTGCACCGCGTCGAGGATTTCGCCCACCGTCTCGTATTCGACCCACTCGTAGGCCAGCCCCAGCCGCCCGGCCACCTCGGCCCACACGTCGACGCTGTAGCCGGTCGGCGTGTCGCCCGTGGTGAAGACGAAGGGGGCCAGCGGCTTGGTGGCCACGCGCAGGGCGTCGCCGCTCTGGGCCTGGGCCGGGGCGGGCCGGAGCGCAAGGGCGACGGTGACGAGCAGCGCCGCCGCGACGAGGGCACAGAGGAGGGCGCGACGTTTGATCATGATGACTCCATGACCGGCCGGGCGGCGTCGTTGTAATCGGCCGGTCGTCCGCTATACTCCTGAAACCTTAACCGCAGCAGGAGAATCGTACCATGACCCGGCGCAGTGTGGCACTGATTGCTTTGACCATGACGCTCCTCTTGGCCGCCTGCGCCGGCAATGGCGCGGCCGACGTTGGCCTTTCGTCCGCATCCGAGGCTGTGGACTCTGCAAATCGGACAACTACCCCCACCGCTGAGTCCGCAGCCTCAGATGCGGACGCCACAACCGAGGCCGAGTCCCGCCGTCCCACGCGCACCGCACCTCAGATGCGGACTGCGCCGGGGCTGGCTCCGCAGCCCCAGATGCGGACGCCACCGCCACGCCGCTGCCCCTGGCCACCCGCGTCGGCTCCGAATACGTACTGCTATTACCGCGCGAAGACGCCGTGCCCACTGACTGGGCTATGAGTCCACCGCCCGACTTCCAAACGCGCACCCCAGGGCCAGACGACACCTACCGCTTCGCCTGCCGCGACCTGCCGGCGCGTAGTATCGGCATCGCCACCGTCGGCTATCGCCACCTGGACGGCCTGCCCAGCGTGGCCATCGAGTACGTTGTTTACGCCTCGGCCGACGCCGCCGAAGCCGCCCTGGCCGACATGCGCGCCGCGGCCGAGGAGTGCGGCGACTTCGCCATCGGCCAGGGCAATAACGCCACGGCGGCGACGCTGGCCCCGCTGGCGTTCGCCGCGTTGGGCGACGATCACTTCGCCGCCGCGCTGAGCACCCGCAGCGACACCTCCGGCGACCTGCTGACCCATCTGGTCAAGGTGCGCCAGGGGCACGTGGTCATCGGCATCAGCCACACCGCCTACGCCGACGGAGCTACGCCCGACGCGGCCCTGACCCGCGCTCTGGCCGAGCAAGCGGTCAACAACCTGCGCCACGGCCCCGCCCCCACCGGCCCCAGCGCCAATTAAGAGTTGAGAGGAACGCGGAGAAACGCCGAGGAGCGCCGAGAGACGCGGAGGAAGAAATGTAGTTCTTTCTCTGCGTCTCTCAGCGCTCCTCTGCATCTCTCTGCGTTCCTCTCTTCTTCTACCGCCACACTTCCCGCAGGTTGTCGCGGATCATGTAGATGACGATCAGCGCCAGCCCGCCGATGATGATCCACTGCCAGAACTCAACGAACAGGATGACAGCGCAGACGACGGCCAGGGCGATGATCGTTGAAAGGAGAAAGCGGGCCAGACGACCGCGGGCCAGGGCGTCAACCGCCCCAAAGACAAGGGCCGCGGCCAGCGCCCAGCCAATCCAGTGCGACGGCGTAGCCACGATCAGGTAGCCGAAGGCCATCAGGGCCAGCGCGCCGCTGACGGCGGCCCAGACCTCAATCGCCCGCCGCTGCATCACCGGCGGCGTCGGGTGGTGGGGGTGCTTCAGATGGGCCGCCGGTGGGCCGAAGTCGCCGCGCTCGATCCGCGTCCGATAGTCCGACAGCGCCAGCCGCGTCTCGCCCAACTCCGTCTCGCGCGCCACCAACGCCTGAAACTCCGCCTGCCGCGCCGCCAACTCCTTGGAGCGCACATCGTGTAGGGCGCTAAAGTAGTCGGTGGCCTTCAGCGCCTCTACGTCCAGGGCCACATCGCGCAACAGTTCGCGCTCCGTCGCGATCCGGCTGCGCAACTGGCGCAGTTCGGCCTCAACCTCAGCGATGCGTTCGTCCAGCTCGGCCGGCAGTTCGCTGGGCGGGAAGAGCTTGTCCACGCCGGCCCAGCCCAGCGGATTGTACCACGACATGCGAATGCTGCCGTCGCGGTTGTACTTGGGGCCGGACGGCGCGCGCTCGCCGCCGAAGCGGTCTTGCGTGTCCAGCCCCCACAGGCCGCGATAGTTATTGGCCCAGGCCACATCGTCGTCGATAGGAATAGGCGTCCACTCGATCGGTTGGCCGGGGCCGATGGCCAGGCCGTCGCCGCGAGCGTAGTCGACAAAGGGCACGCTGATCAGTTGCTCGATGCGCCGGGTGGCGGCTTCCGGGTCGCCCTGGCGCAACGTTTCGATCCAGAACCGGCGCACGCCGTTGAGCACGCTCTTGACCGGGGTCAGGAACGACGGCTCGATGTTCATCATGTATTCGCCCGGCTCGAAGTAGCTGCCGTGCGAACCGGCCCCGGCGAAGATGATCGGGTGGTTGCCTTCCTTATAGAGGAGCGGGTCGTCGAAGCGGCGGCGCAACTCGTCGCCCTGGTAGTCGTGAGCGGCATAGGCGACCCACATCGGCCGCGTCGTCCCGTCCGGCTGCTGATAGAGATAGACGAACGCCTGCTCCCAGTCGGCCTCGTGGTCATTGACGCCATAGAAGCCGGAGCGCCAGTTGTTCATGGTGTAGAAGAACAGGTATTGCAGGACGATCCAGCCGCCCTCGCGCACGACGCGGCCGTAGTAGACGTAGCGCGGGTCGCGCTGGTTCAGTTGGCGCGTCTCGATCTCGGCCGCCGCCGACGTGCCGCCGGGCAGTGTGCCGCGCAGCAGCAGCGACAGGTCGAAGAAGGCGTCGCCGATGCGCGAGATGAGCGGCACGCGGGCCAGCCGGCCGGGGGCCTTGAACTCCGGCCGCTCAGGGCGATTCATCCAGCGCTGATACTCCAGCGGCGACAACGGCTCGCGCACGAAGCGCAGATAGAGCACGTGGCCGGCCGGCAGCGTGTCATACGTGGCCAGCTTTTCCAGCGTTAGCTCCCCTTCGGGAACCAGCTCCACCGGCTTCTTGTCGGCCGTCAACTCCCATAGGCTGCACGCCCGCACGTACTCATCCACGGCGCGGGGGAAGAACAGCTCGCCGTGGGTGAAGCGCATGATCGGCTCGTATTGGCGCAGCAGGTCGAGATCGCTCATGGTTGCGTCTCCTCGCCCGGCGCGCGGCGCTCGAAGACCAACTGGACGCTACGCTCATTCAAATAGAAGACGGCCAGCACGTGGATGGCCATGTTCAGGTAGATCGGCGTGCCCTCCAGGTAGTTCCAGATGTTGTAGACCAGGCCGACGCCGATGAGCACCATGGCCGACACCCACGCCTGGCGCTGGCGAAACCACAAACCAACGGCGGTGAGGACGGTGACAAAGATGATGGCGAAGTTGATCGCCACCAGGACGTCGGCATCGCGGAAGAACAACCGCGGCAGCCCTGACAGGCTGGAACTCTCCGGGATGAACTCGGCGATCTGCACCAGCAAGGTGGTCGGCAGGCCAAAGCGCAGGCGCACGATGTCGAAGGCGGCCACCGCGCCAAAGAGCACAAACAGAAAGATGATAGCGTAGACGCCGAACGGCCGCCGGCCGACCTCGCGCAACTCAGGATGCACCGGCTGACTTGTCGTCATAGACCTCCTGGACACAGGGCCGGGAATAGAACTCAGCCCGACAACAGGCGTGATTATACCGAACGTTACCACAAAAGCTTTGCCGCCGGTGGAAGGCTTAATAATAGGTCAATCTACCTAAAAGCCGCGACGGATCGCCCAATGTCGCCTTAGAAATGCACCAACAATAGGGCGAGAGATCTTGCCCGCCGCGCCGGTTTGTGCCACAATCCAGCCCGTTTGCAGACGATCACATCGAAGACAGGTTGACACGAAACGATATGACAACGAAACGACTCATTTCCCTTTTGCTTCTGCTGCCGCTGCTGGTGCTCGGCGTCGGGGTGGCGCGGGCGGATACGATCCACGTCGTACAGCCCGGCGACACACTCTACGAAATCGCCCAGCTCTACGGCGTCAGTATGGAAGAGATCGCCGCGGCCAATAACCTGCCCAACATCCGCGCCGTCATGCTCGGTTTCCCGCTGGTCATTCCCGGTGTCGATGGCCCGCTGGGCGCGCCGACGCCTACCCCCGGCCCCGCCACGCCGCGCCCGACCCGCACCTACACCGTGCCGGCCAGCGCCGTGGCCACTGATGGCGGCGTCATCCACACCGTCGCGCCGGGCGATACGCTGTTCAGCATCTCGATGACCTACAACATCCTGATGTCGGCCATCGTCGAGGCCAACGACCTGGCCAACCCGCGCGTCGTCGCGATTGGCTCCAAGGTATTCGTCCCCGGCGCGTCGCTGGCCGGGCGGGCCGGCTCAGCTACGCCCACGCCCCGGCCGGGTGCCGCGGCCCCGCCTTCGGCCGCCCCCGTCAGCGGCGCTAACCTGTTCAAGAACGGCGACTTCGAGGGCGACTGGTACTTCTACCTCTACAACGAGCTACAGGTTCCCACCGGCTGGCAACTGGCCACCGACGAAGGCCCCAACACGCTCGACCCCGGCTCCGGCGGCTTGTTCAACCGGCCGGAAGTGCGCGTTGTGGGCACGAATCAGTTGCCGCCCAACGAGTGGGACTGGTTCGTCATCGACGGCACCAAGGCGGTCAAGGTCTTCAAGGGCGGCGCGCCGACGGCCTTCAGCATGTTCCAGGACGTGTACCTGCAACCCGGCCGCTACCGGATGACGCTCAACTTCTTCCCCGACATCGTCGCCGACTATAACCAGGGCGGCGAGCGCAGTTGGAACACTCACCCGCTGGCGGGCGAAGTCAGCATCATCCACAACAACGGCGGCACGAACTGGTCGGCCGTCACCGCCGGCCAGAAGAACAGCCGCGTCTACGAGTTCACCGTCAGCCAGGCCGGCGCCCATCGCCTCGGCGCGGCCTTCCGCAATCGCTTCGAGACAGCCAACAACGGCTGGTTCCTCGACAATTGGCGGCTGGAGCGCATCGGGTAAAGACCTCACGCAAAGAAAGCAAAGGCGCCAAGAAAAAGGAAGGTTCTTCCTGCTTTCTTCCTTGGCGTTCTTAGCGCCTTTGCGTGAGTCTTATGCCGCCAGGGGAGCGATGCAGTCGGCGGTGTCGTTCTGGGGGCGGTTGACGGCCGTGCTGACCGGGTAGGCGGCCAGCATTTCCGGCGCGAAGGGCCGTAGCAGGTGGTTCAACTGATCCAGCGCCGTTGCCGGATCGAGCCACATGTCATAGTCGGCCGGGTCAAGGATGACCGGCATCCGGTTGTGGATCGGCTCCATCAGCGTGTTGGGCGTCGTCGTCAGGATGGTGCACGTCTCCAGTTCGCCGCCGTCGGGCGCGTGCCACACCTCCCACAGCCCGGCCAATGACAGCAGCCCGCCATCGGCGGCGTGGATGTGCATCGGCTGCTTGCGCCCGTCCGTGGCCTGCCACTCATAGAAGCCGCTGGTCGGGATGAGGCAGCGGCGGCGCTTGAAGGCGGCGCGGAAGGCGGGCTTGTCGGCCGCCGTCTCGGCCCGGGCGTTGATCATCTTGGAGCCGAGCGACGGGTCTTTCGACCAGGACGGGATTAAACCCCACTGGAAGTGGGTCAGTTGCCGCGCCCCGGCGTGGCCGAGGCGCACGGCGGCCACGGGCTGCGTGGGAGCGATGTTGTAGCGCGGGGCGATGAAGGGCACTTCGGGCAACTGGTAGTGCGCCGCCACCTCTTCCCCGGTGGCGACCAAAGCAAATCGTCCGCACATGGTACTACTCCTTTTTGAGAGGGACGCAGAGAGACGCAGAGAAGCACAGAGAGACGCAGAGATTAAGACCTTTCTTCCTCTGCGTCCCTCCGCGCTCCTCTGCGTTTCTCCGCGTCCCACTGATTTTACACCATAGGCTCGCGCAAGGCTTCTGGGCGGGCGGCGGCGGCGCGGGCCAGCGCGCCGGAGGAGAGGGGGTCGAAGCCGGACGGCCAGCGCGTGTTGCTGTCGTAGCGCGCCCCGGTCAGGTTGGTGTCTTGCAGGTTCGTCTCGCGCAGGTCGGCGCCAACGAGGTTCGACTCGCGCAGGTCGGTGTTGCGCAGATTGGCCCGCCGCAAATCCGCCCCGCCCAGGTCAGCCAGCCACAGCTTGGCCGCGCGCAAATCGGCCCCGTTCAGGTTGGCCTCGCGCAGGTTGGCCCCGGCCAGGTCGGCCCGGCTCAGGTCGCGCTGCATGGCCCCCTGGTTGACGATCTCCCACACCAGCCGCCACTTGGGGTCGATCTGCGTCAGTTCGCTGACGACCGTGTTGCGCAGGTCGGTCCAGCTCATCTTGGCCCGGCTGAAGTCGGCCTTTGGTCAGGTCAGCGCCGTTGAGCGTGGCCCCGCTGAGGTTGGCCTCGCGGGCGTCAGCCCCAACGAGCGTGGCCCGGCTCAGGTTAGCCCCGCTGAGGTTGGCCCCGCTCAGGTCAGTTCCCGACAAATCGGAGCGTGACAGGTTGGCCTTGGTCAGACTGGCCCGGCTCAGATCAGCCCGGCTCAGATCGGCCTCGGTCAAATCAACCTCGCGCAAATCGCGCCCGGCCGCGCCGCGATTGACGATCTCCCACGTCAGCCGCCACTTGTCATCAAGTTGGGTGCGGTCGTCAATGCGCGCCTTGGCCAGCTTGGCCCGGCGCAGGTCGGCGCGGGTCAGTCGAGCGCCGGCCAGGTCGGTCTCCCACAGGCGGGCGGCGCGCAGGTCGGCCCCCCACAGGTCGGCGTCGCGCAAGTCGGCCCGGCTCAGGTCGCGCCCGGCCGCGCCGTGGTTAACGACCTCCCAGGCCGTGCGCCACTTCAAATCGAGGTGGGTGGCCTCGTCGAGCACCATGCCGGCCAGGTCGGCCTGGTTTAGGTCGGCCCCGGTCAGGTCGGCCCCGGTGACGATGGCGTGACTGAGGTCGGCCCCGGTCAAGTCGGCCCCGGCCAGATTGGCCCCGGCCAGCACAGCGCGCTTCAGGTCGGCGGCGGCCAGATTGGCCCCGGCCAGGTTGGCGTCGCTCAGGTTCGCTTCCTGCAAGTTGGCCTGCTTCAGGTTGGCGTCGCGCAGATCGGCCCCGGTCAGATCAAAGCCGCGCAGCAGAGCCTGGCGCAAATTCGCCCCGCGGGCGTTTTTGTCGGCCGCCAGCCGCTCGCGTAGGGCGACCACGTCCGGCCCCTGGCCGTTATCGACCGGCGCGGCGGGTAGGGCAACAGCGGGCGGGGCTTCGGGCCGCTCGGCCAAGAAGCGCGTCAGCGTCGCCTGCTGCTGCTCTTGCTGCTCGTGCAGCGACGAGCGCAGCGTGCGCACCTGCTCTTCATAGAGGTCTTTCTGCGCCTTGGTCTGGTTGTCGAACTGGCGTTGGGTGGAGCGGCGAATGGCCGACGCGATGAGGGCGGCGATGATGCCGGCCACCACCAGCGCGACAAGACCGCCGATGACGGTGAACAAGATTGCCTGGCCTGCGTTCATGGAATACGTCTCCAATCGGTGTCGAGCAAGATGCTCTGAGCCGCATGCTCTGAGCAGGATGCTGCCAGCAGTATGCTCCCATGAGCTTAGTGCTCATTCTAGCACGAACGGCCGCCGGCGGGACTATTCGATTGGAGAAATTACGGCCTTGTCACGCCCTCTTTGCCCAATTTTCACGGCGCGATCACGCCGCGCGCCGAACGAACCCGGTCGCTGCCGGCCGGGAGGCGATCATCGGGCACGCTGGGACCGACTCAACTGTAGCGCATGCGCATGAAGGGCTTCTGGCGGTCACAGGGATGGTCGCCATCCTGGTGCTGCCAGTAGTAGCTGTTGCCACTGTTGGCCATCAGCCGGCGCACGCGCAGGAAGACGATCCCCCCGCACTTGGGGCAAATCGCCTGGGTAGGCGCTGCCTGAGACGCTGCAACGACGGCACCGCAAGACGATACTGCTGTCTTCACGGGCTTTTCTCCTGTCTCTGGCCCAAGGCAACGTGTAGCCGACGCGACGAGGTTCATCTGACCGGCACTAAGGCGCGGCCGAACCGGGTCGGTCTCCACCGGGCAACCAGGCTGCTCTCTGCGTTGCCTTGGATGTTATTCACGATGTGGTACTTCAAGCTTGGTGATCCAAGTAAAAGGTACTATAGCATACTGTAAACTGTTTGACAATAACGAAGTCGTCTATTTTACTTATAGATACCGGTCTGAATGTAAAAAATAGCCGGCTTTTTAGCAGTCTATCAGGATTAACAGGCGACCAGGCGCTATTCGGCGGAAATGCGAGTTAGGGTCGCCTACCTGTCAGGTCGATGCACGCTCAGCGACTACTGAAAAGCCCCGGTTATTAGTGGCACATCCGACCCGGTGCGTCTACAATAGATAGTGGAGTTGGGGACCGCGCCCAACAGCGGCGCGATCAGGGCCTTAACCGACAGGAGGTTTTCATGGTGGCCCGACGAAACAAAGCGCTCTCTGTCCTGCTCACTCTTCTCGTAGCGTGTCTCGCCGCCTGCGCCGGCACCATTGACCAGACCATCACCTTCCTGGCCGACGAAGCGTGGCAATCCGACGCCACACTCTCCTTCCCGGCCGAGGTCGCGTCCCTTCTGGGCAGCCAGGTCGACAGCGAACTGAACGCCCTCCAGCAGGAGATCAACGCCCAGGGGGGCGAGATGCGCTGGGAACGGAGCGACGCTGACGGCAGCGCCACCTACACCGTCGAGGCCAGCGGCCAGGGCTATGATATCCTGCGCCGCGTGTCCTTCAGCGATATGAACGTCACTGCCGTGGAACAGGACGGCCAACGCCAACTGACCTTCACCGCCACCCCCGCCATCGATGCCGCTGCCCAGACGTTGACCGTCATCGGCGGCGAAATTCTCTCCAGCAACGGCACGGTCAGCGGCGGCGACACGGTACGCTGGGTCAACCCGTCGGTGACGATGGAGGCCGTGCTGACCGAGCGCGGCGGCGTGGCCGCGTTGCCGATCGTGCCCATCCTGATCGGCGTCGCCCTCGTCGCCGGCGGCGGGCTGCTGGCCTGGTATCTGCTGCGGCGACGCAAGACGGCCCCGGCCGCCGGGCCGGCCTGGGCAGGTTATCCGCCACCGACGGCCGTTTCGCCGCCAATCGCGCCGCCGGCCGTGCCGCCCTATACACCCACGCCGCCCGCGCCACCGCCGGCCAACCCCGGCCAGGCGGCCATCGCCCCCGGCGCGAAGCCGGCCGCGCGCTTCTGCGTCAGTTGCGGCACAGAACTGCGGGCGACGGCCAAATTCTGCGCCGCCTGCGGCCACCGCCAGCCCGACTAACACCGCCCACGGAGAAGAGCCACACCATGCAATGTCCCAACTGCGGCCAGGCCAACCGCGCCGACTCCCGCTTCTGCCAACGCTGTGGGGCTACTCTGGCCGGAGCCGCCCCCGCCGCCATCCCCGCCGGCCGGCCGGCCGGTTCCCCTCCGCCCGCCGCGCCCTTGCCCGCCCCGCCCCCGGCCATCGGCCAACTGGGCACGGGCGGCACGGCCGCGGGCAACATCTGGACGCCCTTCGCCGGCTACGGCACGCGCGGCCGCCACGTCTCCTGGCTGCTCGACAACCTCGGCCACCAGGCGGGCGACCTCCACACCGCCGTCACCGACCGCTTCCAGCAGCGCGCCGTGCCCAGCGCCCAGATGGGCTGGCAGCAGCTCACGGCGCAGGGCATCATCGTCGAGCGGCGGCCGTTCTACTTCGTCCAACGCGGCATCACCACCGTCGCCCTCTACATCGCCCAGTTCGGCCGCGACCTCTACATCTCCCAGGTCACCTACGTGAAAAGCCCCATCAGCAGCCTGCGCGTCATCATTCTGGCGCTGATGATCCTGTTCCAGTTGTTCTTCATGTTCGGCTTCACCAACGCCGTGGGCAGCACCGTCGGCGGCGGCGGCGCGTTCGGCCTGCCGTCGGTCGACTTTGGCGGGCTGGCCTTCTTCCTGTGCCTCGTCGGCCCGCTGGGGATGCTCAACACGCTGGCCCTGCTGCTCGGCTCGATCTATAGCGTCTACAAGTTCTTCACCGAGAAGGACGTGCTGGCTATCCTGCGCCGCCGGCCGAACGAGTTCCAGCAGGACGACACCGTGGCCCTGGAGAAAGCGGTCGAAGAGACGGTGCGCCAGGCGTTGGATAAGATCGGCATCGCCACCACCCTCATGCCGCCGTCGAACATGGCCACCTTCGGCTCGCGGCCACGCCTCATTTGAGATTGACCATGCCCGCGCCCCTCGTTCTGCCCACCATTCAGGTCTTGCCCGCCCCCGCCGGCGGGCCGCACGCGGGCGGCGTGGAGACGGCCCTGTTCGGCTATCGCCTGCCCTATCTGCCCGACTTCCTGGCCGACAACACCCTGCTGGCCGAACGCCCGCCGGAGCGCATGGCCGAGGCGTTGGGGCGCATGGTGCGCTTCGTGCTGGGGCTGCGCAAGTATCGCGACAGCGCCTACGCCCTGCGCTACGTCGCCCGGCCGGAGCGCGGTCAGATCGACGTCTATCTGCTCGGCCGCCTGTGCGCCCCGCCGGGCAGCGCCCGCCCCACCGCCGCCCAGGCCGCCCGCGACCTGGCCATCCACCTGGCCACCCATCGCCTGCCGGCCGAGCCGCTGACCGGCGATGCCCTGCGCGACGCCCTCTTCCCGTTCGGCCCGCAGCCGCTCATCGTCGAACTGCGCCAGGCCGAAGACGTCGTGCCGCTGCTGACGGTCAACCAGGAAGCCTACGTCATCTACCCCTACCGCGCCCCGCGCGGGGCGTTCCTGGAGCCGTTCGAGAGCCTGTTGCGCCAGCCGCACCCGGCGGCGGTTAGCATCTACCTGGAGCCGACCGACCTCTCGCCCGACGAGCGCCAACGCCTGTTCGAGGCCGCCCATCTGGCCGAGACGGTGGCCGACCTGGAGCGGCGCACCATGTCCGACGTCTCCGCCCGGCGGCTACGCGACCCCGGCGCGGAACTCGTCGGCCGCCTCTACAACGCCTACCGCAAGTCGCTCGATGAGCCGTTCCTGCTGGCCGTCCAGGTGGCCGGGCCGGACGCCAACACCGTCTGGACGGTGGCCCGCGGGCTGGGCGCGGCCGTCACCACGCCGCCGGAAGTGAGCGACGGCGACGGGCGGGCGGCCAACGAGCGGCTGCCCAGCGCGGCCGAGGTCGTGGCCCCGCGCAACGAGGGCGAGGCGGCGGCGGCCCGGCGCGCCTTCAGCACCCTCGTCTATCGCCCCTGGGCGGCTACGCGAGCCAGCGAGGGCAAGGCGCGGCTGCCTTACCTGGCCGGTGCGGAGGGGGCGGCGGCGGCCTTCCGCTTCCCCATCAGCGTGCGCGGCGGCGTGCCGGGCATCGCCGTGCGCCAGTCGCCGCCCGACTTCGAGACCGGCCCGCGCCTGGCGGCGGCGGCGGCCGACGAGCTGCACCTGGGCGCGCTGCGGCGCGGCGGCGCGGTCACGGTCAAACTCAAGGCTCTGACCCGCCACGCCCTCATCACCGGCTTCACCGGCGCGGGCAAGACCAACACCGTCCTCTACCTGCTCGACCAACTGTGGCGGCAGCACCACCTGCCCTTCCTGGTCATCGAGTCGGCCAAGAAGGAGTATCGCGGCCTGTTGCGCCAGCCGGGCTTCGACGACCTGCTCATCTTCACCCTGGGCGACGAGCGCACCGTGCCCTTCCGCCTCAACCCGTTCGAGCTGCTGCCCGGCGTGCGGCTGGAGGCCCACATCGGCCGCCTGCGCACCTGCTTCGACGCCGCCCTGCCCCAGTTCGGCATCCTGCCGTCGATCATCTCCGAGAGCATCCAGCGCGTCTACGAGGATAAGGGCTGGCGCTTCACCGACGTGGGCGGCGAGAAGGACGCCCCCTTCCCGACAATGCGCGACCTGTTCCGCACCGCCGTCCAGGTGTCGGAGTCGCGCGGCTACGCCGGCGAGACGTACCACAACATCCGCGCCGCCGTCGGCGGGCGCATCGGCGAGCTGCTGCGCGGCAGCAACGGCCGCATGTTCAACACCCAGCGCTCCTACCCGCTCGACGTGCTCATGCACCGGCCGGTCATCCTGGAACTCAACGACCTGCGCGCCGACGACAAGGCGCTGACGATGATGTTCCTGCTAATGCTGGTGCGCGAGTACCGCGAGTTGCACTCGTCGGCAACGCTGCAACACCTGACGGTCATCGAGGAGGCCCACAACGTCATGGGCAACGTCAAGGCCACCGGCCCGTCGGAAGTGGCCGCCGACACCAAGGGGCAGGCGGTGCAATCCTTCGCCGACCTGCTGACCGAGGTGCGCGCCTATGGCGAGGGCATCCTCATCGCCGACCAAAGCCCGGAGAAGCTACTGCCCGACGCCGTGCGCAACACCAATCTGCAAATCGCCCACCAGTTGCGCGACGCCAAAGACCGCGAAGCCATCGCCCGCGCCCTGATCATGGACGAAGCCCAGCGCGACTACCTGGGCAAGCTGGGCGTGGGCGAGGCGGCCGTCTTCCTGACCGGCATGGAGAAGGCGACCTTCATGCAGGTTCCGCCCTACAAGGACGACGCCGGCCTCGACCGCCCGGCGACCGACGCCGACGTGGCCGCCCACATGGCCCGCTTCACCGCCGCCCACCAGACAGCCCACCTGCCCTTCGACGGCTGCCGCTTCTGTGGCAGCCCGTGCCGCTTCCTGGAGATCATGGAGCCGCAGACGCGCGAGCCGGAGCGCCACGAGCGCTTCCGCGCCGCGCTGCTGGGCTTCGACGAACGGCCGGAGCCGGCAGCCTGGCCGGAGAACTGGGCCAGCGTGGCCCGCGTCTGCGCCGAGGCCGCCAGGGCCGCGGCCGTGGCCGCCGCGCCCGATAAGCCTGCGCCGCCTCTCCACCCCGACGCCGCCTACTGCTATCTAGCCCAGGAGATCGATTTCCCGTTCACCGAGCACATGCGCCGCGAGTTCATTCGCGCTTTTGAACGTGTGACCGTTGTCTAGTCCAGGTCTGATAAGGAGTCGTGAGTCATGAGTATCGTTTCCTGTCCCAATTGCGGCCATCCGAACGTGGATTCGGCCAAGTTCTGCGCCAAGTGCGGCAACAAGCTGACCTCGGGCGAGACGCTGGTCATGGGCGGCGCCAGCGATCCCAACATGCCCCCTGCCCTCGACCGCGCTGTCCAGCCCGCCGCGCCGCGAGCCGACGCCGCCGATGACCACCAATGAGCAGCCAGCCTTTAGCCCGCCGACCCCCGCCTACACGCCGCCGGCCTACACGCCGCCGCCGGCCCGCCCGCCCGCGGCCCCTCCGCCGGCCGCGCCCGCCCCGGTCTACACCCCCGGCGCGGCCGCGTACGGTGGCGCGGCCTCATACGGCGGCGGCCAGCCCGCGGCCCCAATGGTCGAACCGGCCGCCGGCGGCCACCGCTTCGTCGCCATGCGCACCATCGCCGGGCTGTGCAACGTTCTGGCCATCATCTCGTTGGTTTTGGGTTTCCTCGGTGGTCTGGTTTGGGGCTACATCCTGGGGTCCAACTTTATCGGACTCATTGGCGGCGTCCTCGGCGGCCTGATCGTTGGAGCTATCGCCGGCGGGCTGGGCTGGGTCTACTGGCGGCTACTGGGCGAGGGCATCTGGGTCATCCTCGAAATCGCCGACAACACGCGGCGGACGGCGGCGGCGCTGGAACGGCAGCAGCGGTCGTAATCCGGGAGCCAACTCATGTCCGAACGATTTTCACCCAACGAACCATCAGAGGCCAAAGAGCCGACTCAGGAAGCGAAGTCGATCTCGCCGGAGGCCAGGGCCAGGATGCAAGGTGGGCCGGAAGCGACCAAGCCCGGCGACCTGAATCACCCGATGGAGGGCGCAGGGCTGGGGCCAGTTCTACGGCGACGGCCGCGGCGGGATTATCACGCCAGAGATGCAGGAGTTGCACAAGTCGCCGGAGTTCGCGCGGTGCCCGCGAGCCAGGCAGACGCCAACCGCCCATTGACCAGCCAGTGATACACCCGCCCCTGCACGACGGACGACCGAAGGACCCGCCTGGCCCAATGACGATCCGCCACCCAACGATACCCCCTCGCCCGGCTCGCCTCCGGTCAGCAAGGAGGATCAGGCCACGCTCGACTGGATGAAAAAGGAGCGCGAACGGCAAGAGACAGAGGTTAAGGACGATCTCAAGAAGTGGGACGAGCGGCCGAAGCCGGTGTATTACCGCGGCCCGGATGACCCACCGCTCAACGCCCCTCACTTCGAACGCCTTCCGCCGGACAAGATCAACGACGCGCCGCGCCCCATGACCGAGACGCCCGTCCCCAACCGCGGCCGGCGATCCATGCAGGGCAATACCAACGACGCCTGAGAGCTTGCCATAGGAGATAACAATGACCGCCGAATCAACCGCCGTCAAAGCCGTCAGCGACGGCACCAAGGGCATCGTCCGCAACGCCGAGAACCTGGTCAAGAAACTGTGGTCGATCATGGACGCCGCCTCGGAGAAGAAAGCGCCCGGCGACTACCTCTCGTCGCGGGCCATCAGCAGCATCCAGGGCAAGCGCCCGCAGTAGCCGGAGCCGGCCAATGAACAGCTTTTTCGACAAGATGCGCTCCGGCGCGGGCAAGGCGGCCTTCGAGGCCGACAAGCTGCGGCGGGTGACGAGTGCCCAGGCGGAGTTGCGCGGCCTGCGCGATGAGTTGCAGAAGGCCGTCGCCATCGTCGGCCGCGTCGCCTTCGACCTGCACCAGCGCGGCCAGGTCGGCCCGCCGGAGTTGCGCGCCGTCTGCGAGCAGGCCGCGGCGGCGCTGGCTCTGATCAATGCCAAGGAGGAGGACATCGAGCGCATCCGCGCCGAGCAGTTCGTCGAGCCGTCCTTCGCCGCCTATCAGCCGGGCGGCGGGCTGATCTGCCCGGCCGGCCACGGGCCGCTGCCCGGCGTGGCGCGCTACTGCCAGCACTGCGGCCAGCCGGGCATCTCCCCCGCCGCCCCACCCGCCTTCGCCTGCCCCACGTGCAACGCGCCCCTGGAGGCCGACGCGCGCTTCTGCGCCAACTGCGGCCAACCGCTGGCCGCGCCGGAGCCGCCGACGCCGGAGCCACTCCGCCCGACCGACCCCAACCAGCCGGCGACCGTGCGCCTCGGCGACAAAGGCCCAGCCTCCACGGCCCCCGTCACCGCCTGTCCGTCGTGCGGCACGCCCCTGCCCAGCGCCGACGCCCCCTTCTGCGTCACCTGCGGCTACCCGCTCAAGCGCCCTGCCTAGCACTTATGCCAACTATCATGCGCCGACACCCACCCATCCACCTCATCCTCCTGCCGCTGTTGCTGGGACTTCTGGCCCTGGCCCGGCCCGCCGCGGCCCAGACCGGCGATACACTTGTCGTCACCGTCGAGCCGCTCATCGTTGCCCCTGGCGAGTCAGTCACTGTCGCCGTCAAGAACTTCCGCTGGAACGGCGTTGCCCGGCTCGACGTAACTATAGACCCCGAAGGCGGCGAGCCGATCGTTCTGGCCGAGGGGCTGCGCCTCGGCCCGCGCCGCCGCGCCAATCTGCCGGTCTCACTGTCCCAACCCGGAGTCTACGAAGCAGTGGTCGTCGGTCAGTGGATCTTTGGTGAAGCCGTCGATCTGGAAGTCGGCGCTTACGCGGCCACAGCCGGCTCGACCGTCGGCAGCGTAGCCCTGGGCGACAGCGTGTCCGGCGTCATCGTCCCCGACCCGGCCTGGGAGGGCGGCCTGGGGCTGGGCGGCTGGACCTTTGAGCTAACCGAGCCTCAAGCCATTACTCTCTACGCCCAGCCCCAGGCCGGGGGAGCCATTGACGAGATGATCATTGTGGGCAACGGCGTCGAACACTATGCTGAGGGCAGCGGACTCATGGCCAACGTCGAACTTGCGCCGGGCCAATACGCTGTCCTTCTGACGGCCGAGGAGGAGACCAACTACACCCTGACCCTGAATACTGGGGCCAGCGGCGACGCCGAGGGCGGGCCGCTCGCGCCGGGGACGACGTTGCCCGGCCTGCTCTCCCCCGCCGATGACGTGGACGAGTTCACCTTCAGCGCCGCGCCGGGCGACGTGGTCTACGCCGCCATGTCGGCCACCGACCAGGCCCTCGATCCCTACCTGGAACTGCTCGACCCCGTTGGCAACCTCGTCGCCGCCAACGACGACGCCCGTGGCTTCGACGCCGCCCTGGCCTACGTCGCCCCTGTGGCCGGGCAATACGTCCTGCGGCTGACCAGCAACCAGGGCAACACGGCCGGCGGCTACGCCGTCGAGTTGGCCTTCGACCCGGAGATGACCCGCCAGACGCCGCCGACGCTCATCACCGTGGGCAACGTGGCCCAGGGGCAGGTGGAGCGTGGCGGGGCGCAGGCATGGCGCATGGCCGGCGCGGCGGGCGAGCGTCTGGGCGTCCGCGTGGAAAGCCGCACGTCCGGCTTCGACGCCCAACTGACGGTCTACGGCCCCGACGGCGCGCAGGTCGCCACCGACGACGACAGCGGCGGCAACCTCAACCCGCTGCTCAATCTGACTCTGCCCGACGACGGCTACTACACTCTCGTCGTCGGCAGCTACACCGGCGACGCCGGCCAGTACAGCCTGGCCACCGCCGCCCAACCCTTCCCGACGCCGACACCCTGATCCCGCGTCAGAGGAGCCATCATGAACTGTCCCAACTGCCACAACCAGATACGGCCCGATGCCAAGTTCTGCCCCCATTGCGGCCACAAGCTCGTCGCGGTCGCGCCGCCGCCGCCTGTGTCGTCGCAGAAGACGCAACTGGTTACGCCGCGCCCTGACGCCACCCCGCCGCCACCGTCGCAGACGCCGCCGCCGGTCTACCGGCCGCCCGTCTACCAACCGCCCGCCGGCCCGAACGCGCCCGGCCCCAACCCGGTCTACGCGCCCCCCGCCCCGGTTCAGCCGCCCGCCCAACGCCGCCTGCGCCTGCCCGGCTGGCCGGTGTTGGCCGGCCTGGCCGCTGTGCTGCTGCTGGCGCTCGGCGCGGTGTGGTTCTTCTTCCTGCGCGGTGGCGGCGCGGCGGCCGGGGCGCCCGAGGGCGACCGCATCCTCTACGCCATCACCGAGACCGCGTATAGTGGTGTCGTCGGCGAATCGGTCGGCGTCCTCAGCCGCGACGGCGGCCAGAGCGAATTGGCCTTTGACCGTGATGGCGTATGGGTGTCGTTCAGTCTGGGCGACAACTACATGGGCGTGGCGCCCAACGGCCGGCTCGTAGCCATCCAGCGCTACGACAGCGACGGCACGGCCGAGACGAGCCTGGTGGCCGCCGATGGCGGCGCGGAACTCTACGCCGCCGGCAGCACGCTGTGGGCCAACGCGCGCAACTTCGCCCCCGACAGCAGCGCCTACGCCTATACCCGCCGCGACGACAGCGACGACGAGGAGTCGTATACGCTGGTCGCCGTGGACGGCAACGGCGAGGTCATCGGCCAGTGGGCCGACCTCGTCTTCGCCGGCTTCTTCGCCGACGGCCAGCGCGTTCTGGCCATGCGCCTGGACGAAGAGGGGCTGATCAACGACCTGGTGACGGTCGCCCTGCCCGACGGCCAGCCGCAGCGCGTGGCCGGCCTGGAGGAGTCAACCGGCGAGGTCGCGCCGTTCGTCTACGACGACGTGATCTACTACCGTTTCGACGACGAACTGCGCCGCGTGGACGCCAGCGGCGAGAACGGCGAGACCGTCTACCGCTTCGAGAGCGACGTACCCACAGTCTACGTCGTGCCGGGGCTGGACAAGCTGCTCGTCATGGAGCATCCCGAATCGTCAAGTTGGGGCGACCTCTACGCCGTGGAGCCGGACGGCAGCGACCGCATTCGGCTCGATGAAGCGGTGTCCACCAGTCCGGGCAGCGGCGGCTCAAACGGCGTGGCCTTCGCCGCCGCCGGCGGCCGGCTGGTCTACGCCACGGACGACGACGGCGGCCTGTCGCTCAATATCATCAACGCCGACGGCAGCGAGCGTCGCCGTCTGACCACCGACCAGCAGTGGTTGGTCTTCGCCTTCGCGCCCGACGGCCGCCAACTGGCCTACATCACCGGCGACACGACGGCGCTGGGCGGCGAGTTGTACGTAGTCGACCTGCCCGACGGCGACCCTGAGCGCCTGGCCCGCGACGCCTGGTCGTTCAGCTTCTCCGGCGACCGGCTGCTCTACAGCGCGCTGGACGGCGCGGAAGGCAGCGACCCGGAGTCGACCGTCCATAGCATCACCCTGGACGGCAATGAGGACGAAATCCTCTTTGGCCCGGAGAACGGCTACCTGCGCTTCATCAGCCCGGTCAGGTAGGGCCAATGCGCTGCGCCAACTGCGACCACGTTAGCCCGGACAGTGTGGCCTTCTGCGTCAACTGTGGCGCGCGGTTGACCCCGCCGCCCGCGGCCGGCCCCGCCAGGTCGCGGCCGGTGGTACCGGCGTTGCTGGCCGTGCTGGCGCTGCTGGTCGCTGTGGCCGCCGGGCTGGTCTACTGGCGCGGCCGGCAGGACGACAGCGCCACCAAGGCAGCCAACCGGGTGGCCACGATAGAGCCGGTCAACGACGCCGGCTCGCCCACACCCGAAGCGGCGACACCCGCCACCACGGAGCCAGTCGTGGCCACGGCTGTGGGCGAGGTCGTGCCCCCGGTCGCGCCCAGCAAGACGCCCGCCCCGACGGCCACGGCGACGACGACCCTGCCGACCGCCACGGCCACAACCCCGCCGGCCGCGGCCGAAATCGTCTTCCAGTCCAACCGCGACGGCGACTACGACATCTACATCATGTCGCTCGACGGCGGCAACCAACGGCCGCTGACAGCTCACAGCGCCGCCGACAACTACCCGCGCGTCTCGCCCGACGGCCGCCGCATCGCCTTCCAGAGCGAGCGCGACGGCAACAAGGAGATCTACGTCATGGGCCGCGACGGGAGCGGCCAGACGAGGCTGACGTTCGAGGCCGCCGACGATCAGTTGCCGAGCTGGTCGCCCGACGGGACGCAGATCGTCTTCAGCTCTTTTCGCAGCGGGCTCGCCGATCTCTACGTCATCAACGCCGACGGCACTGGGCTGCGACAGGTGACGGCCACACCGCTACGCGAAGGGCACGTGGCCTGGTCGGTGGACAACCGGCTGGTCTACAACGTCACCCAGCGCGAGGGGTACTATCAAATCTACGCCAACAACCTGAACGGGACGGACGAGCGGCGGCTGACCGCTTCGGGTTTGGATGAGTGGTCGGCCGAGTGGTCGCCCGACGGCGGCACGCTCCTCTTTCTGACCGAGCGCGACGGCGGCAGCACCAACTCGGCCATCTACCGGATGAACGCCGATGGCAGCAACCAGCGCCCGCTGCACGACAGTTCGTCCTACGAGTGGTCGCCAAGCTGGTCGGCCGACGGCGCGCAGGTTCTCTTCTCACGCAGCGCCGCCGGCCGCAACACCGACCGCGATGACATCTACATCATCAACGCCGACGGCAGCGGCGCGCGACTGGTGGCCGAGCACGCCTCCTACCCGTCGTGGGCCGCGCCGCTGCGCTGATCAGTACGCGCCCAGTTGGTGCAGCCGGTCGTCGTCAATGCCGAAGTGGTGGGCGATCTCGTGGACGACGGTGTGCCACACCTCTTCGCGCACGTTGTCGATGAATTCGCCGTCTTCCCACTCCCTGGAGGCGTTCTCGATTGGCCCCTGGAAGAGGGTGATCGTGTCGGGGTGACGAGGTTATAGGCGTGGGTGCGCTCGGTCAGGGGTATGCCGCGATAGAGGCCCAGCAGCGTTTCGCCCGGCGGCACGCTCATTTCGCGCAGTAATTGCCGCGACGGCCACTTCTCCACCAGCACGACGATGTTGCTCATCTGGGCCTGGAAGAACGGCGGCAGGTCGTCGAGGGCCTCGCCGACTAGCTCCTCGAATTGGGCGTCAGATAACATGAGGGGTTTTGAAGAGGGACACGGAGTTACACGGAGGAAGCACAGAGTTACACAGAGGAAGAATTGAGGTTTCTTACTCTGTGCTCCTCTGTGCTTCTCTGTGTAACTCTGTGTTCCTCTTGAGTTCCTATCTTAGTCGGCCGTAACGAGCTGCCCGTCGGCCTCCGGTGTGGGGGCTTCGGGGAGTTGCTGGCCGGCGATGAACTCCTGCACCAGCCGGTGGGCCTCGTCGTCGGTGTACTGCACCGGCGGCGACTTCATGAAGTATGACGACGGCGCGGTCAGCGGCCCGCCGATGCCCCGGTCGAGGGCCAGCTTGGCGCAGCGCACAGCGTCGATGATGACGCCGGCCGAGTTGGGCGAGTCCCACACTTCCAGCTTCAACTCCAGTTGCAAAGGCACGTCACCGAAGGCGCGCCCTTCCATGCGGATGTGGCACCACTTGCGGTCGGTCAGCCAGGGCACGTAGTCGCTCGGCCCGACGTGGACGTTGCCCTCGCCCAGGTCATAGGGCAACTGGCTGATGACGGCGTTGGTCTTGCTGATCTTCTTGCTCTCCAGCCGCTCGCGCTCCAGCATGTTGTAGAAGTCCATGTTGCCGCCGAAGTTGAGCTGGTAGGTGCGGTCGATGTGGATGCCGCGATCCTTGAAGATGTTGGTCAGCACGCGGTGGGTGATGGTCGCGCCGAGCTGGCTCTTCACGTCGTCGCCGATGATGGGCAGGCCGGCGTCCTCGAAGCGCTTGCTCCAGTAGGGCGAGCTGGCGATGAAGACGGGGATGCCGTTGACGAAGGCGCAGCCGGCCTCGATGGCCTGCTCGACGTACCACTTGGTGGCCATCTCCGAACCGACGGGCATGAAGTTGACGACCACGTCGGTCTTCGTCTCGCGCAGAATCTTGATGATGTCGTCCGTCGGGCCGGGGGCCTTCTCGACCTTCTGGCTGAGGTACTTGCCGATGCCGTCGTGGGTCATGCCGCGATAGACGGGCACGTTCAGATAGGGCACGTCGGCGAACTTGATCGTGTCGTTGGGGTAGGCCCACATCGCTTCGCTGAGGTCTTTGCCGACCTTGGTCGTGACCACGTCGAAGGCGGCCGAAAACTCGATGTCGCGCACGTGGTAGCCGCCGACGGTGGCGTGCATGAGGCCGGGGATTTCGGCGTCGTCCGGCGCATTCTTGTAATAGTGAACGCCCTGCACGAGGGCATTGGCGCAGTTGCCGACGCCGATGATGGCGACGCGCACCTTGTTGCTCTTCTTGGCCATTGTGATCTCCTGAGATTGGGAATAGCGCCGCCGGGTCTTCGCGCCCGCCGCGCCTGAATTGCTCATATCATTATACGTCAAGTGGGGGGAAATGGGTGTAGACGAGGACAAAAGATAAGCGGGGCAGAAGAATGGCACGCTGAGGACGCTGATTTCACGCAGATTTTCGCTGATAAGGAGCAAACGGTTCTTATCAGCGAGAATCAGCGGCGAATCAGCGGAATCTGCGTGCTACTCGGGAATCATGCCCATCCATCGCAACACGTCGAGCAACGGCGGCAACGAGTTGCGCCGCAACCATTCCAGCGGCAGGCGTAGACCGGGCAGGACGCGCGATTCGTAGATGTCGTCGGGCGTGGCGGCTAACTCGTAGCGCCCGCGACCAGGTGATAGAACTCGGCCGTGCGCCGCTCCGGGTCAATGAGCCAGTACTCCGGGATGCCCGCCGCCTCGTAGTCGCCAAACTTCTTCACCCGGTCGCGCTCCACACTGTCGGGCGAGATGACTTCCACAACCAGATCGGCCGGCCCGTCGAGGAACGTCTTGCGCAACCGGCCCTCGTTCTCCTTGAGGATGACCAGCACGTCCGGCTCCGCGCCGTAGCCAGGGATCTTCATCTTGTATGGCGCATTCAGCGTCATCCCCAATTGATGATACTCAACAAAACTGCGGATCATCACGAAAAGGAAACCCGCCAATAGTTGATGTCGCGTCGATGATGGACTCATGAAATAGACTTCCCCTCCTACCCACTCGGCCGACGTGTCCTCATCCACCCACTCGATGAACGACTCGAACGTGGGGAACACCGGCCCATTGCCCTCGGCCGCGCGCAAGGCGTACTCCACCCGCTGCCAGCGGCCTGGCTCCATGTCGATCCAGTCCGGCAACAGGCGCTCCAGCTCGGTCACGATCTCCGCCGCGTCAGGTATGGTCATCGCGCACTCCTCCTGTTAGTATAGGCTCTGCCCACCGCTACCGCAACCGTCGATGAGCGACGTCAGGAGCGCGGCTCATGCGACCAAGGCGCCTGAGGAGCGCACTGGCCATCCACAACGTTCCACGCACTGAAAACCTGAGCACCAAGTTAATGACGACCCACTGACCTACTAACCTACTGACCCACTGAATACTGTATACTCTCCCCATGCAAACCGGCCTAGTCTACCCCCAAACCGAATACCCCACCGACCCCGCCGCCGTCCGCGACTACGCCCAGACGGCCGAGGCGCTCGGCTTTACTCACGTCCTGGCCTACGACCACGTTCTGGGGGCCAACCCCGACCGCCCCGGCGGCTGGACCGGCCCCTACACCCACCGCGACCCGTTCATGGAGCCGTTCGTCCTGTTCACCTACATGGCCGCCGTCACCACCCGCCTGGGCTTCATCCCCGGCATCCTCATCCTGCCGCAGCGCGAGACGGCCCTGGTGGCCAAGCAGGCGGCCACGCTCGACGTGCTGTGCGGCGGCCGGCTGCGGCTGGGCGTGGGCACGGGCTGGAATGAGGTCGAGTACGTCGCCCTGAGCCAGGAGTTCAGCACGCGCGGCAGGCGGCAGGAAGAGCAGCTCGAAGTCTTGCGGCTGCTGTGGACGCAGGAGCTTGTGACCTACAAAGGGCGCTGGCACGACATCCCCGACGCGGGCATCAACCCGCTGCCCGTCCAGCGGCCGATCCCCCTGTGGTTCGGCGGCCACGCCGACGTTGTACTGCGCCGCGCCGCCCGGCTGGGCGACGGCTGGCTGCCCGGCTTCCGCACGGCCGAGGTGGCCCGCGAGCACCTCGACCGGCTCGACGGCTATCTGGCTGAGGCGGGCCGCGACCGGGCGGCGTTCGGGCTGGAGCCGCGTCTGCACTGGGGCAACGGCGACCTGGACGCGCTGGGCCGGGCGCTGGAGGGCTGGCGCGCCGCCGGGGCGACGCACATCAGTTTGAATACGATGGGGGCGGGGTTCAGGACGGCGGGGGAACACCTTGCAGCGATTCGGTTATTTGCGGAGAATATGCCAAAGTAGAAGGTGAGCAAGAATGACCGATCTAGCTACAGAACTTGATGAAGTGGTCGGAATAGTTCGCGGGCTGTCCCCTCTCGATAAAGTTCGTCTGGTTGAGGAGGTGATGGCCCTGCTTGAGGTAGACCTAGCCGGTCAGAAGACTGGCCCGGCCCGTTCGTTCTATGGAATTTGGCCAGACGCCAACGTCTCCGACGAGGATATAGCCCAAGCTCGGCAGGAGATGTGGGGAGATTTTCCTCACAAGGATATTTGATGATTGCCGCTGTTGTTGATACCCACACTCTTGTCTGGTATCTTTCAGCCGATAAGCGCCTGTCGGACTCGGCCATGCAATTCTTAAGTCAGATTATCATTGATGGTAATCAGATCGTTATTTCTACTATCTCACTGATTGAAATTATCTACCTTGCGAATAAAGGCCGGCTCGCAGCCGATTGGCCTCAAAAGGTTCTTACTCTGTTCGACGGTTCCAACACGCCGTTTATGAAGGCTTCCGTTGACCTGGACACGGTCAAATCGGTCGCGTCGCTTACAGACTCGGGCATTGCCGACATGCCAGACCGCATCATTGCAGCAACGGCTACCAGCCTGGGTGTCCCACTCGTCACCAAAGACCGCGCCATCACAGCATCGCCGGTCAAAACGGTGTGGTGAGGTGGAACTTCTCGGCGGCCCTCTCTTCGCTGTGGCCGGCGCGGGCGAATCGCACGGCCCGGCCATCGTCACCATCGTCTTCGGCTGCCCGCCCGGCCTGTGGCTGGAGCGCGCCGCCATCCAGGCCCAACTCGACCGCCGCCGCCCCGGCAGCACGCGCCACGGCACGCCCCGCCGCGAAGCCGACCGCGTGGCCCTGCTGGCCGGCCTCTACCAGGACGACCACGCCGCCCTGACCGCCGGGCCGCCCGTGTCGCTGGAGGAGCAAACCGCCGGCAGCTATGAAGCCGGGTACACCACCGGCGAACCCATCGCTGCCGTCGTCCTTTCCACGGCCGGCAAGTCCGACCACTACGACCCGTTCCGCGGCGAGAGCGGCGTCGTCCGGCCCGGCCACACCGACCTGGTCAAGCACCACCAGTCAGGCGGCCACGCCGACATCCGCGGCGGCGGCCGCTCCAGCTATCGCGCCACCATTAGCGACGTCATCGGCGGCGCGGTGGCCCGGCTCTATCTGGCCCAGGCGTTCGGCACGGTCTTGGTGTCATCGGTCAGCCAGGTCGGCCCGCTGCGCGCGGCGCGGACGCTGGCTGAGGCCGTGGGCAAGCTTGGCCCCCACGTTGCGCCGGAGCAGTCGGCGGCGCTGCTGGCCGCGGTCGAGGCGACGTGGCAGGGCGTCGGCATCCCCACCCTCGACGCAGAGTTCGCCGCCGCCGCCGCCGACCTGATCAAGCGCACCCGCGTCGAGGGCGACTCGCTGGGCGCGGCGGTGGAGGTTGTAGCCCTCAACCCGCCGGCGCTGGCCGGCGACCCGCTCTACCACAGTCTGAAGCTGCGCCTCATGGGCAGCCTGGGCGGGCTGCACGCGGCGCAGGCGTGCGAGATTGGCGACGGCGCGGCCGTGGCCGAGCGGCGCGGCAGCGACAACAATGACCCCATCCGCGGAACGGGTTATACCACCAACAGCCACGGCGGCCTCCTGGGCGGCATCACCACCGGCAACCCTCTCGTGGCCCGCGTCTCGTTCAAGCCGACCAGCTCCATCGTCCGGCCGCAGCTTTCGGTGCGCAAGAACCTGGACGAGATTGACTTTGAGCTAGGCAAGGGGCGGCACGATCCCTGCGTCGGCGTCCGCGCCGGGGTCACCCTGGAGGCGCGGATGGCCATCGAGGTCATGAACGCCGCGCTGATGCACGCTGCCCGCCATCCCAACCCCGACGACTATCGCCTCTTCTCGGCCGAGTGAGGTCGCCGGAGAGCAAACCCCACGGAGGAACTGATGAACGAATCAACCGCCGGCCGTGAGCAGACCACCACCCAACTCCTGGCGACAGCCGACCGCCTGGAAGGGCACGGCCAGTACAACCTGGCCAAGCTGGTCCGCGCCGCGGCCGATTCGCTGGCCCGCCGGGCGGCCTACGCGCTCAATCTGCCCGCCGATGCGGCCGACTTGATCGATGGCCTTGGCCGTCTGGCGGCCGAACTGCCGGCCCACGGCCTCAGCGGCGATCTCGCCTCGGCCCTTGACGCGCGGCGCGGCGGCGATGGCCGACGGACGACTGCCGCTCATCGACGAGACGCCCGATCCCTACGTCTGCCGCACCTGTGGCCGGCTGATGATGACCCGGCCCACCGCCCCTTGCCCCGACTGTGGCGCGTGGCCGGCCACGTTCCAGCAGTTCCGGCCGGTCTACTGGCTCGACGCGCTGGGGCCGCGCGAGGCGCTGGCCCAACTGGCGCAGACGCCGGACGTGGTGGGCGGACTGCTGGCCAGGCTCGACGAGGCGCAACTCAGCCGTCCGGGCGACGATGGCGGCTGGTCGATGCGCCAGGTCGTCGCCCACTTGCGCGACGCCGAGGGCGTCCTGCGCTTTCGCGTCCAGTTGATGATCGAGCAGGACAACCCGACGCTGGAGTCTCTGGCCGTCTTCGCCTGGGCGGCGGCGGGGGACGACCGGCCGGAGACGACGGCCGCCATCTTCCAGACCTACGAGGCCTCGCGCCGGGAAACGCTGGCCCTGCTACACAGGTTGCCGCCGAGTGACTGGCAACGCACCGGGCAGCATAAAGAGTTCGGCCAGGTTACGATTCAACAGCAAGCCAGCTACTTCTCGGCCCACGAGCAGACCCATTTAGCAGCCCTATCAGCGCTGCGCGGAAAGGCGTGAGCCTGAGAGAGCTATCCCTCGGTACAGGCCCAGTCGCCAGATTGCACAACTAAGAGCCTGCTGAGTCCGGCGCAATTGCTTAATTACAGCCGGCCGCGCCTATGCTATACTGCGTTGTCTAAGTTGCTTCGCGGTGCAAACCGTCCGTCACTGCTCCAGACATACGTCACGTGGAAAACCGGCCAAATGGGCCGGCCCCAATAGAACAATTGTAGGTGTCATGGTCTGGTTGCGCCGAAGGCGCGGCCGAGCGATGACGAGTTCTTGCGTTGACCGGTGTCGGCAGCGCCAGGGTCGGACGACGACCGCGGCGAAAGAGAGGTGTACCATGCCCAACCTGTTGATCTATGCTGAGGCCCGTGAGTGTCTCGACCAGTTGCGCGCCGTGGCCGACTGCCCGGCGTCGCGCAAGGCCCACTCGCTGGCCTACCCGGAGGAGTTGTTCGCCGAGTTGCGGCCCGATTCGCCGGCCGGGTCGGCCTATAACGAACTGCTCGATGAGCTATTCGACGGCCGCCTGGCCCCGCGGCCCGAATATGCTTACTAACCGATCGACTCCTCATCAGAATAAACGAAGACGCGGCCAGGTGGCCGCGTCTTCGTTTCCGCGCCGCGCCGCTCAGCCCTCGCCCGGAGGCCGTTGCCACTCGCAAGCCGTAGCCGTGGTGATCGTCGCGAAGCCGTGGCGGGCGACGATGGGCCGGCTCATCTCGCCCGCGTCGATGGTCAGGTAGGGCACGCCGCGCGCCCGCGCCTCCTGCACCCGCGCCGCCAGCAGCGCCGTATACAACCCCCGCCCGCGATACGCCTCCAGGGTCGAACCGCCCCACAGGCCGGCGAAGTGGCCTTTATCGAAGTAAATCCACCCGGCGCAGGCCGGCATCTCGTCCACGTAGGCCACGTAGACGCTCAGATAGCCGGGAATGGCCATCGCCCGACCCAGGCGGTCATGGACCCAGCTAAAGTCCTGGCCCCACACCGACTCCATCACAGCCTGCACGTCGGCCAGCCGGGCCGGGTCGGTCAGGCGGCACACGTCGGCCGGCGGCGAGGCCAGCAGCCGGGGCGGCGCGGCGGCCACGTCGAGCACCATGATGTCGTCCACCGGCTCGGTCACGAAGCCGCGGGCGACCAGCCGCGCCACCAGATCGGCCGGCCGGTCGTGGCCATAGACCTTCCACTCGAACTTCAGATCGTTGGCCCGAAAGTAAGCGATCTGTTGGTCGATGGTCGCGTCGGCCGTGGCTTCGTCCAGGTCGCTGTAGAGCACGAAGCTCATCCCCGGCAGCGGGCGCACGTAGCGCACGATGCCCGGCAACACCTGCCGCTTCATCCCCGGAAACTCGATCTCGCGGCGCTGCTCCCGGTCGTAGTGCGCCAACACCTCTTGCACGTCCACTGGCTAACTCCTGTCACTTGTCGTCAATCGGGCCAAACGCGACTATTCTAGCCGCTATCAACCTGAGAGAGAGTATCATGGATTACACAAGCTACTTTTGGCAAGGACAATTGACCCGGCTGCGCCCCCTGCGCGCCGACGACGCTGAGGCGGTGTATCAGGCCCGCTTCGACAGCCCGGCGCGGCAACTGCTGCAACTGGGCGTCGAGCTGCCCGGCGACATCGAAGCGATGCGTGACTGGGTGAGCGAACGCGCCGGCGGCCGCGACACGAACGGCCTGATCCTCTTCGCCATCGAGAACCTGGCCGGGGAGTACGTCGGCGGGCTGTCGTACCACAGCCGCGACCGCAAGAACGGCAACTTCAGCTTCGGCGTCGTCGTCGTCCGCGCCCACCAACGGCGCGGCTACGCCCAGGATGCCACCCGCCTGCTGCTGCGCTATGGCTTTCTGGAGCGGCGCTACCACAAGTGCAACTCGGCCTGCCTGGCCAGCAACACTGCCTCGGCCCAGTTGCACCGCTCGCTGGGCTTCGTCGAGGAGGGTGTGCAGCGGCAGAACGTGTACTACAACGGCCGCTATCACGACGAACTGCTCTTCGGCCTGACGCGCGACGAGTTCGACGCCAACGACGCGCCCTTCCGGCCAGAGTGGATCGGCTGAGCCGCCCCTGTAGCACAGGATTCTTATCCTGTGCTCTGAGGCATAGGAGCACAGGATAAGAATCCTGTGCTACAAAAGAAAGGAGCCACATGACCGCAGATCACATCCACCACGTTCTCATCGTCGGCGCGGGCACGATGGGCCGGCAGATCGCCTGGCAGTGCGCCACCCACGGCTTTGACGTGACCCTGACCGATGCCGACCCGGCCGCCTTGGAGCAGGCGACGACGGCCGTGGCGCGCTTCGCCGCCGGGGCCGTCGGCGCGGGGGCGCTGGGCGAGGCCGACGCCCGCGCCGCGCTCGGCCGCCTGCGGGCCACGGCCGAACCCGACTACGCCACGGTCGATCTGGTCAGCGAGTCGGTCTACGAAGACCCGGTCGCCAAGGGGCAGGTCTTCGCCCGGCTCAATGAACTCTGCCCGCCCGCAGACGATCTTCACCACCAACACCTCCACCCTGCTGCCCTCCATGTTCGCCGCGGCCACCGGCCGGCCGGATCGCTTCTGCGCCCTGCACTTCCACTTGCCCGTCTGGACGGCCAACGTGGCCGACGTGATGGCCCAGCCGCTCACCTCGGCCGAGACGCTGGACACCGTGGCAACCTTCGCCCGCCGCATCGGCCAGATTCCCATCGTCCTGCGCGCTGAGCATCCCGGCTACGTCTTCAACGACATGTTCAACGCCCTCAACACGGCGGCCATCAATCTGGTCGCCGGCGGCGTGGCCACCATCGAGGACGTTGATCGGGCGTGGATGGGCATCATGAAGATGCCCGTCGGGCCGGGCGGCTGGCTGGACGACATCGGCCTCGACACCGTCTGGCGCATCACCGACTTCTGGGCCGGCATCGCCGCCGACCCGCGGCTGCAACAGAACGCCGCCTTCCTGAAGACCTACGTCGACGCCGGCCGGCTGGGTGTAAAAACCGGGCGGGGGTTCTATGAGTACCCAAACCCGGCCTATGCCAGGAAAGGCTTCCTTGAAGGAGAAGAGAGGGACACAGAGAGACGCAGAGGAGCGCAGAGAGACGCGGAGTCAAAAGAAGGGTAGGATATTGCTTCGTCGACCAATCAGGTAAGATGGATATGAACCGCACGCTACCAGAACCATCGCCCCGCATTAACGATCTGACCGGCGCAATTATCGGCGCCGCCATTGAGGTGCACCGTTGCCTCGGTCCCGGTCTATTAGAGTCCGCTTATGAGTCATGTCTGGCATACGAATTGGAGGCCAAAGGGCTGCGCGTTGAACGGCAAAAACCGCTGCCGATCACGTATAAGGATGTGCATATTGATCACGGCTATCGGATTGATGTACTGGTAGAGAACGAAGTTGTGGTCGAGATCAAAGCCGTTGATGCGTTATTGCCCATTCATCAGGCACAACTGCTCTCGTATCTTCGCTTCTTCAGGGTGTAAGATAGGGTTGTTGCTGAATTTCAACGTGACTCTACTTAAGAAGGACGGTATACGACGCCTTATACTCTCGCCGAGAGGGATATCGGAACGAATACAGGATTCTTAGCCAATTCTTGTCTCTCTACGTCTCTCTGCGTCAACTCTGCGTCTCTCTGCGTTCCTCTCCATGAACCACTCTATCGACCGCTACCTTAACGCCAAACAGGCCACCATGCCTAGCATCAGCAGCGACGGCCGCTGGCTGGCCTTCATCAGCGACCTGACCGGCGTGCCCCAGGTGTGGCGCGCGCCGCTGGGCGGCAGCGCCGTGCCCATGCCGGAGCAACTGACCTTCGCCGAAGACCGCGTCCTGTGGCTGCTCTGCTCCCCCGCCCCCGGCGATGCCCGCCTGCTCTTCGCCCGCGACCGCGGCGGCGACGAAAACGCTCAACTCTACCTGCTCGACCCCACCACCGGCGAGGAACGCTGCCTGACTACCGGCTACGACGGCGTCATGCACATCCCCGGCCAGTGGTCGGCCGATGGCCACACCCTCCTCTTCGCCGCCAACCGCGCCCACCCGGCCCACTTTGGCCTCTACCGCCAGGCGCTCGACGGGGACGAAGCCGAATTGCTCTGGCAGAGCGACGAGCCGGGCCTGCTCTATGACGCCATGCAGCACCCCACGGCCAAGCGCGTTCTCTTTAGCCGCATGGCTCTCTCGGCCGCGCACCACCTGTTGGAACTCGACCTGACCACCGGCCAGGCCCGCCGCCTCGACCCGCCCGACCGCCCCGCCCGCTACCACTCGGCGACCTACACCCCCGACGGCTGCCACGTCACCGTCGTCACCGACCTGGACAGCGACCGCACCAACCTGATGCGCCTCGACCTGGCCACCGGCCAGTGGGAGACGGTCATCGGCCCGTACTACGACCTGGAGTACTTCAGCCTGTCGCCCGACGGCCGCACCATCGCCTTCACTCTCAATCAGGACGGCTACAGCCGGCTGGAACTGCTCGACCTGGAGCGCGGTGTGGCCCGCCCCGGCCCCACCCTGCCCGACGGCGTGCTGGGAATCTATGACGAGCGCATCGCCTTCGCCCCGACTCGGCCTCACTGGCCTTCTCCTACACCACCCCGCGCAGCAGCAGCAACGTCTATGTCTGGGATTGGGCGGCGATGGGCCAGGGCGTCCGGCCAATGACGCACATGACCCACGGCGGCCTGCCCACAGAGTCGTTTGTCGAGGCCGAACTGGTGCGCTACCCGACATTCGACGACCGCCAGATACCGGCCTGGCTCTATCGCCCGCGCGAGGCCAGCGGGCCGGTGCCGGTGGTCGTCACCGTCCACGGCGGGCCGGAGTGGCAGGCGCGGCCGTGGTTCGACTTTCTGGCCCAATACCTGGTCAACCGCGGCTACGCCGTGCTGGTCCCCAACGTGCGCGGCTCCACCGGCTACGGCAACGTCTACAGCCACCTCGATGACGTGGACAAGCGGCTCGACAGCGTAGCCGACCTGGCCCACGCCGGTCTGTGGCTGCGGTCGCAAGCGGAGTTCGACGGCCAGCGCATCGCCGTGCAGGGCGGCAGCTATGGCGGTTACATGGTGCTGGCCGCCCTGGCCTTCCACCCGGAGCTATGGGCCGCCGGCGTCGACATCGTCGGCATCGCCAACTTCGTCACCTTCCTGGAGAACACCAGCGACTACCGCCGGCAGCACCGCGAATCGGAGTACGGCCGCCTGGCCGCCGACCGCGAACTGCTGGAGCGCGTCTCGCCCATCCACTACGTCGAGCGTATGACCGCGCCGCTGCTGGTCATCCACGGGGCCAACGACCCGCGCGTGCCCCTCAGCGAGGCGGAGCAACTGGTGGCGCGGCTGGAAGCACTGGGGCGGACGGTGGAGTTGCTGGTCTTCGACGACGAAGGGCACGGCATCAAGCTGCTGAAGAACAAGCGCGTGGCCTATGCCGCCGTGGCCCGCTTTCTGGACGAGGCGCTGCGGATCAAAGGGGACGGCGAACGATGACGACCCTGCTGCTGATGTACGTGATCTTCGGGCTGCTGCTGGCCGGCTTGTCCGTGCCGCTGCTGCTGGGCAAGATTCCGCCCAACGGCTGGTACGGCTTCCGCGTGCCCAGCACGCTCTATAACCCCGACCTGTGGTACAAGGTCAACCGCTACATGGCCCGTTGGATGCTGGCGGCGGGGATCATCACCGTCATCGGCGCGGTGGCGCTATACAACGTGCCCGGCCTGAGCGTGGACACGTATGCCTGGCTATGCCTGTTGGTCTTTGCCGGCCTTCGTGCCGGGGGTTGGTGGTCAGCTTTCGGTATTTGCGGCGATTACAGAAGATCAGAACGAGTTTCTCAAAGAAACTCGCAGGCTGATCACAGCCATGTAGAGCAAATCATCATACGCCCCATCGCTCCACACGTGCTGCCGCAGCCGCCCCTCCTCTACAAAGCCGGCGGCGCGGTAGGCGCGGATGGCCCGCTCGTTGCGGCCGTGGACGCGCAAATAGACCCGCCGCAGATTGAGCTTGGTGAAGCCATACTCCACCAGCAGCCCGACTGCCTCGCGCCCGTAGCCCCGCCCCCAGTACGCCTTGTCGCCGATGGTGATGCCCAGTTCGGCGGTGTGGGCGAACGGGTCGCGGTGGTTCAGGCCGCAGAAGCCGATCAGCTTGCCGTCGGCCTCGATGGCGAAGGAGACGCCGTCGCGGTTGCCGTCGCGCCCGCCGCCGGCCGCGTTGCGGTCGAAATCGGCGTAGGCGCGGGCCAACGACTGCGGCCACGGCGGGTCGCCGCCGCCGGCCAACTCGACGGCCACGTCGTTGTTGATGGCGTGGATGATGGGCACGTCGTCGCGCTCGATGGCGCGGAGGGTGACACGTTCACCGCTTAACATCGCCTGCCTCCGTTAGTTCCAGATCGCTTCAACATGGCACGAGGCCACCCTATCAGGCCGAGATTCGGCCGATGAGTGTCGTTGTGTCTTCGACAGCGCCGCCTCTCAATCACCTTCCGCGCCTCATCCACCTTCTCCCACACGTCAATCATCAGCACCCCGCGCACCCGGCCGTCCTGCATGTAGTAGAGCACGCCCTTGCTTGAACTCCTCCTGCCAATCCTCGACCACCTCCAGCCGGCTGTCGCACTGCCCCACAGCCTCATACCCCAACTCGAACAGGTCGGAGTAGAACATGGGTAGATAGCGGTACGCCTCGCCCGCGCCGGCCATGTTGCGCCCGGCGGCGCGGCCCATCGCCCGCGCCGCGTCGGCGTGCTCCACGCGGCGGCGCATGCCCAGCACGGCGTCGGGGTAGTTGGCCACGTCGCCGGCGGCGTAGATGCCGGTTGGGTCGTCTGGAGCCTCTCGTCCACCAGGATGCCGTTGTCCACCCCCAGCCCGGCGGCGCGGGCCAATGTCACGTCCGGCTCGATGCCGATGCCGGCCACCACCCGGTCGGCCGCCAGCCGCCGCCCATCGTCCAATGTCACCGTCGCCCCGCTCTCGCCCACTTCGATGTCGGTCACCGTGGACTCGGCCAGCACTTCCACGCCCTTCTCACGGTAGGTGTCGTTGAGGTAAGCGCCTAGCCGGGCCGGAAAAACACGATTACAGATGGCCGCCTCCGGGAAGACGAGCGTCACGTCGTTGCCGCGCTTGCGCAGCGACGCGGCCACCTCCGAACCGATGAAGCCACCGCCGATGACGACGAAGCTGGCCCCGCGCTCGGCGTCGGCGCGCAGGGCGCGGTAGTCGGCCAGGGTGCGGTAGTAGTTGACGTGGTCGCCGCCGAAGGGCAGCCGCCGCGGGTCGCCGCCGGTGGCCAGCAACAGGCGGCCGTAGGTGTGGTTCGCGCCGTCGTCGAGCGTCACCGCCCGCGCCGCCGGGTCGAGGGCCACGACGCGGCGGCCGAAGTGAGGCTGCACGTTGCCGGGGAGCTTGACATAAATCTCATCAATCTGCTTCTTGCCGTCCCACAGCTTCTTCGACAGCGGCGGCCGGTCATAGGGCGGCTCCGGCTCGGCCGAGATGAGGCCAATCGTGCCGCTGTCATCCAGTTCGCGGATGCCATTGGCCGCCGCCGCGCCGGTCATGCCGCCGCCGATGATGAGGTAAGGGTAGTGGGTCATTCGCGCCTGTCTCCTTCTGCCCGTTTGCCGGACATTCTACCATTAAGAGGAACACAGAGGAACACGGAGAAGCACGGAGGGGCACAGAGGAAGAATTAAGTCGCATTCTTCCTCCGCGTCCCTCTTCATCCTGATTGCCCCTAACTCAATCTGGGCTAGAATCCGCGCTCATACTGCTTACAGGAGAGACCGCATGCCGTCCACCGCTCCAGCCCTAGCCCTCCGCCACCGCCTCCTCTACGCCGCCGGCTCTCTCGGCGTCGCCCTGTCCTATCAGGCCTTCTCCGCCTATATCCAGTTCCTCTACATCGACGTGCTCGGCGTCCGCGCGGTGTGGATCGGGGTGGTGTGGGCCGTCTATGGCGTCTGGAACGCGGTCAACGACCCCCTCTCCGGCTACTGGTCCGACCGCACGCGCACCCGCTGGGGGCGGCGCGTGCCGTGGATGGTCGGCTCGCTCGTGCCGCTGGTCATCACCTTCTACCTGCTGTGGTTCCCGTTCGGTGGTGGGGCGCGCCCGGCCTGGTCAGAGGTCAGCCTGCTGTTCTACTTCCTGCTCATCGTCCTGCTGTTCGACTTCTGCTGGACGGTCTACGTCATGAACTGGACGGCCCTCTTCCCGGAGATGACCAGTGACGAGAGCCAACGCGCCGGCCTCTCCGCCGGGCGCGAGGTGTTCTCCATCTTCGGCCTGCTGGTCGGCGTGGCCCTGCCGCCGCTGCTGGCCGGGGCCGACTGGAGCGGCCGTGGCGGCATGGCCCTGCTGCTCAGCGCCGTCACCCTCGTCTCGCTCGTCCTCGGCCTGTTGGGCAGCCGCGAGCGGCCGGAGTTCGCCGCCGAGCCGTCGCCGCCGTTCAGGCAGTCGGTGCGCCTGGCGCTGCGCAACCGCGACTTTCTCTTCTTCCTGGGCGCGAATCTGATGATCCAGTACGTCTTTCTGGGTCTCTCGGCGGCCATCCCGTTCTATGCCAAGTACGTGCTCAACATCCAGGGGCCGACGACTCTCTTCGGTCTGACGCTCAACGCCGATCTGCAAAACTCGGTGCTGCTGGCGGCGGCGTTCCTGGCCGCGCTGCCGGCGATGGGGCTGTGGTGGGCGCTGGCGCGGCGCTTCGGGGCCTATCGGGCGCTGCGCTTCGCCTGTCTGACCGGGGCGGCGACGGCCGTCTACTTCTTCTTTCCCTCCACCTTCCAGGCCGGCCTCATCGGCACCGCCCTCTTCGGCCTCAGCCTGGCCGGGCTGCTCATGCTGACCAACCCGCTGGTGGCCGACATCACCGACGAAGACGAGCTACAGACCGGCGCGCGCCGCGAGGGGATGTTCTTCGGCATGAACGGGCTGATCATCCGCTTCGCCTTCGTCATCCAGGGCATTCTGACGGCCATCGTTTTCACCGTCACCGGCTACGTCAACCCGACCGCCGGCGTCCTCTTCCCGCAGCAGCCGGACTCGGCCCTGTTCGGCCTGCGGCTGCTGACCGGCGGCTTTACCGCCCTGGCCCTGGTGGTGGCCTTCATCTTCCTGGGCGGCTACCGCCTCCACGGCGCGCGCGCCCAGCGGGTGCGGACCGAAGCAGCGGCGTTGCAGGCGCGAAAGCGCGAAGCGCTCTAATTCTCTTCCCACCCCCGCAGCCGTTCGGCCATCGAATGGCACGTCAAATCGAGTTGCAGCGGCGTCACGGACACGTAGCCGTCGCGCAACGCCTCGAAGTCCGTCCCCGCGTCGGGCACGCCGGTGGGGTAGTCGCCGCCGATCCAGTAGTAGGGCGCGCCGCGCGGGTCGCGCCGCTCGTCCAGCCGGTCGCGGTAAACGCGCAGGCCGAGCCGCGTGACGCGGATGCCGCGAATTTCCGCCGCCGGCCGGCAGGGGACGTTGACGTTGAGCAGCAGGTCTTTGCTCAACCCCTGGGCGATGGCCTTCTCGACAATGCGCCGGGCGTAGCCGGCGGCGGTCACGTAGTCCCACTCCTTCGTTGCATCGTTGCCGTCGAGCGAGAAGGCCAGGCCGGGCACGCCGGCGATGACCGCCTCCATCGCCGCCGTCACCGTGCCGCTATAGGTCACGTCGTGGCCCAGGTTGCCGTGGGGGTTAATGCCCGACACGACCAGATCGATCTTCTCCGCCACGCGGCCGAGCATGGCCAGGGCCACGCAATCCGACGGTGCGCCGTCGCTCATCAGGGCCGGCGTGCCGTCGCGCAGCGTCGTCTCCAGCACGCGCAGCGGCCGGTGGAGCGTCTTGACGTGGCCGCCGCCGGACCAGTTGTGATCGGGGGCGAGAATGGTGACGCGGCCGAGGGGTCTCATGGCGTCGGCCAGGGCGGCCAGCCCCGGCGCGTGGACGCCGTCGTCGTTGGTAACGAGAATGTGCATGAAGAGGGATTATCCGCAGATTGAGCAGATTGGGCAGATTTACGAGAGGCAGATGGTGGCGTGGAAGTGTGGGTTATGGCATTCCATCGCCCGGTTGATGATTTGACTGGATAGCACCGGTAGCAACGAATTGTAGCACAAAACCAACCGAGTTTTATAGCGCTTGAAGAGGCAGCCCTGTTACACCTCGCCGAGATGGTTTCTCTTGGCCGAGTCAGGATACTTCAGCCCATACCCCACCATCCGATCCATGCCGATGTGGGCCAGCCAGACCAGGGCCACAGCCACGGCCATACTCGCCCCCCCGGCCAACCACCAGCCGAACGCCCAACAGCGCCAGCGGCCCGACCATCGTATGCACGGTGTCGTAGGCCACCGCCCCTACGCGCGGCCCGGCCACATAGCCCAGCAGGCTCACGTCGGGGGCCAGCAGCAGCAAGAGGAAAAGCCACCAGGGATGACCAAAGGCAAAGAAGGCGGCCGTTGCCAGCAGCAGCAAGGCCGCCCCTTCCATGTGCAGTAGTACGCGAGGCAAACTCATAGCCTTGTTGTGGCACAGGATTCTTATCCTGTGTCCCCAGACTGACCCCCGGCACAAGCAAACAGGATAAGAATCCTGTTCCACAGCCGAGTGTGGCCCAGGGTTCTTATCCTGTGTCCCCAGCCGTTCTACGAGCGGTTGCGGCGACTATACCCACCGCCGCCCAGCGCGCCCAAATCGGCCAGGACGCCCAACGCCACCACCACCCACTGCAACCCATCCACCCCACCGGGCGACATGAGCACGTAGGCCAGCGTCGTCCAGGGCAGGAAGAGCACGCCCAGGATAGGCCACAAGATGTTGCTGAAGGCGTTGTTCCAGCGCAGTGTATCGGTCAGATACCAGGCAATGGCAGCAATGCGCGGGCCGATGAAAACGAGCAGACTAATGACACAACACATAACGAACCTCCTGTTTGTTCGATACCCACTATACGCGCCCACTCGCGCGGGGTTGCTCCCAGAAAGTCGAGAGGGACGCGGAGAGACGCGGAGGGGCGCAGAGAGACGCAGAGGAAAGACACTTGTTTTTCCTCTGCGCCTCTCAGCGCTTCTCTGCGTCTCTCCGCGTCCCTCTCAACTCTTCCACCCTCAAGAAGCCTGCACCCGCGCCTTCTCCGCGGCTACGTCGAACGCCGTCGGCGGGTATTGCGGGTTCATCTCGCGCAGCGTCTCGGCCACCAGTTGCGTCAGCAGCCAGTCGCGGTGCCACTTGCGGTCGGCGGGGATGACGTACCACGGCGCGTGGTCGGTCGAGCAGCGCGCCAGGGCCACGCGGTAGGCCTCCATGAAGTCGTTCCACAGCAGCCGGTCGTCCACGTCACCGGGGCGGTACTTCCAATGTTTGTCCGGCTCGGCCAGCCGGGCCAGCAGCCGCTCCTTCTGCTCCTCCGGCGAGATGAAGAGCATACACTTCAGGAAGACGATGCCGTCGTCGGCCCACTTCTTCTCCCAGGCGTTGATCTCGTCGTAGCGCTTCTCCCACTCCTCGGGCGGCACGAGGTTGCGCACGCGCACCACGAGCACGTCCTCATAGTGCGAGCGGTCGAAGATGCCAATTGTGCCCGGCGTCGGCAGCTTCTGCTCGATGCGCCACAGGAAATGCTTCTTCAACTCGGCCTTCGTTGGCGCGCCGAACTGGGCGATGCGCAGGCCAAGCGGTTCGCTGATGCGGTCAATGGCCTTGATGGCCCCGCCCTTGCCGGAGGTGTCCATGCCTTGCAGGAGAATCAGCAGCCGCCGCTTGCCGCCGCCGCGCGACTCGGCATAGAGCCGCTCTTGCAAATCGCCGACCTCACCCTCCAGCGCGCCGACTTCGGCCAGGGCCTGCACTTTGTCCTTCGGCCCGGCGACGATGCGGCGGGCGTCCACGGCCGACAGGTCGAACTCTGGTCCGACGCGCAATAGGTCGCGCACCGACACCTTGGCAGCAGGCTTCTTGTTATTCTTACTCTTCTTGGCCATCACGCCTCCCGGTGCATCCCACTTTCTGGAGTGGGTTGCACCTTCTTCGCTGCGCCCGGTAACCAATCCCAGAACGTGCGACGCACCTCAGAAGGTGCGACGCACGAAGGCGGGTCAGCGCCCAAACGCCCGGCGCACTTCGGGCTGCAACAGGTAGTACACGATCCCTGCCGGAATGATCAACCCGATGATGCCGCAACAAACGGCGACGAAGCCGCCGCTGAACAGCCCCAACACACCGCTGACCACGGTGACGCCGACGCCGATTAGCGCCAGAAGCCACGCCCAGCGCTTCAGCGCCAGCAACCCGTAGGCGATGATCAGATCGAGCACCGCGCTGACAACGCCGACGATGCCATGTATCGTCTGCGCGCCGCCGACGGTAGCCATCACGTCATCGCCGAAGATCGTGCCGACGAGGCCCGTGGCCGCGCCGAAGCCGAAAACGAGCAGGCTCCAAAAGAGCGACAATAGGCCCAGAATGATGAAGGCGATGGCCAGCAGGGTCACGCCGGTCGGGCGGTTGGTCGTCATGATGTTTCTTTGATGGTGATATTAATGCAGTTGATAAGGGAGCCGCCCGGACAGCACGCCATCCGGGCGGACGGATGCACAGATTAGCCGGCAATTAGCCGGCCAGAATGCGCGCCTTTTCGGTTTCGAACTCGGCTTCAGTCAGAATGCCGGCGTCGCGCAACTCGGCCAGCTCCTTGAGCTTGGTGATGCGCATCGCCGCGGCATCGGCGTCGAACGCGGCCGGGGCCGGGGCAGCGGGCGCGGCCGGCGGCGGCGCGGCCATCTGCTGCTGCTGCAAGAGCTGCTGTAGTTGCGCCTGCTGCTCGGCCAGTTGTTGCTGCAACTGCTGCTGCTCCATTTGCGCCTGCTGCGCGGCCAACTGTTCCTGTACCTGCTGGTCAACCAGCGTCTGCACATGGGCCTGCTGCTGCATCTGCTTGGCCTGGGCCGACTTGTTCATGGCCGAGCTGGTCTTGTTGGAAACGACCGTGGCCGTGCCGGCGATGACCGCCGTCTGGGCCACCGTGCCCATCAGGCCGGGGCCGCGACGGGTGTTGACAGTAACTCTCGAATTCCTTCTCATGATGTACTCTCCGTTTGTGTCGTGATGGCGCCGGTTAGTCCTCGATGCCGGAGTACTCCATCGCCGCCAGGGCGACTTCGTGGGGGATGCGCCCGCTGTCCACCAGTTGCCCGCCGGAAGCGCGCACGGCATTAGCGAACCGCTCCGCCCACAGGTTCTCCCAGACGATGACCGCCGCCGAGCTATTGTCCGACAAAAGCGCCGAGATGTCGCTCAGATCTTCCTCGCTCAACAGGCCATCGATGTCGCCTTCCAGTTCGGCGAAGACCGCACCCAACTCGGCGTCCAGTTGCTCAAGCTCGCCAATGGTCAGAATGCCGTCCGCGTCCTTGTGGACGAAGACCAGGTCAATGATGTGAACGGTGCCGCTGTCCACGAGTTCGCTCAGAGCCGGCACTACGTCGCCGTTGAAACGATTGCCGGGAAAGGCAATGACGGCATACTCAACAGGTCCCAGGTTCATTGGTCAACTCCTTGTTCGCTGGAATTGGGCGGCAATTTACGAGGCCACCCATACGCACTCCTATTCTAACGTGGAATCGCCCCGGCGGAAATACCCGCGGGGCGATTCGCCAGACCGTAGGGCAGGCTGATCCCTGCCCTACGGTTCAGCCGGACAGGAACCAGCCCGCTCCACGAGAGGAGCAGGAATTATCCTGTCCTACGGGGCGGGCATAAAGACCAACGTGCCGCTCTCATAGAGCATGTCAATGAGCAGATTGCCCTCTTCCAGGCGATAGCCCTGAGCGTTGGTCAGGCCGCCCAGGAAGATCTGGTCGAACGAACCCACACCGCAGAAGGCCATCGTTGACATACCCGGAGTGATGGTCAGCAAATTGCCCTCACTGGTGGTGTAGGTGGCCCCGCCGACGTTGCAGTCGGTCACCAGATTGGCCGTGCCGTCGGCGTTGAAGCTGATGGTGTAGCGCGTCGGGTCGTTGATAGTGATGTTGCCGCCAGTCTGGGTGATCCCCGTCAACTGCCACAATGGGCCGACCAGGCCGCCGGCCGGCGCGGTCGTCTCGCCCTTGCCCGGCTCTTCGGCCGTCTCTTCGCCCGCCTCTTCGCCCGCCGCCGCGACCGGAGCAAACTTCATCGTGCCCGACGAGGCGAACTGGTCAATGAACAGGTGGCCGTCCTGGAAGAAGTAGACCGCCGCGGCCGACAAGCCCAGCACGAACGGCTCCGCCTGCGAGTCTTCCGGGCACAAAGCCAGCGTCGATGCGCCGGGGACGATGGTCAGGGCCGAGTCGGCCACGGTATAGGTGGCCGTCACCTGGTTGCAATCGGCGCCAATGGCCGCTGTGCCGTCCTCGTTGAAGGTGATGGTGTAGCGCGTCGGGTCGGCGACGGTGGTCGTCTCCGTCGGCGTCGTCGTCTCCACCCACTGCCAGGCGTTGCCGGTCAGCGTCATCTCGGTCGGCTCGCCCGCGCCGCCGGCTTCGGTGTCGGCCGCGGCCGTGGCCGACTGGAAGCGCAGCGTCCCGGCATCAGCCGCCTGGCCGATGACCAGATCGGCGCCGTCGAAGGAGTAGGTCGCCGCCGCGGCCAGCGCGGCCATAAACTCCGTGGCCTGCGAATCCTCCGGGCAGGCCATCAACGTCGAAGCGCCCAGGGTCATGGTCAGGGTGCCATCTTCGCCGGCGACGTAGGCGCCGGTCATGGAGTTGCAGTCGGCGGTGATGGCCAGCGTGCCATCCTCATTGAAGACGACGGCGTAGCGCGCCGGTTCGGCGACGGCCGTAGCCGTGTTGGCCGTAGCGCTTTCCGTCCACTGCCAGGTCGTGCCGGCCAGCGTCGGTGCGGCCTCCAGCCCGGCATCTTCCCCACCCGCAGCCGTGCCGGCCGGGCGGAAGAGGATCGTGCCGGCCTCGGCATCCAGCGCGACGAACAGCTCGCCGTCCTCGACGGTGTAGCTGGCCGCGCTGCTGAGGCTGCTGAGGAACAACTGGTCTTGCGACCCCGGCTCGCAGGCCACCAGCGTGCTGGCCCCGGGCATAATCATGAGGGTGTTGCCGTCGGTCACGTACTGGGCGATGACGGTGTTGCAGTCGGCAGTGATGTTGGCCGTGCTGTCCTCGTTGAAGGTGATGGTGTAGCGGGTCGGGTCGGCCGAGGCCGTCTGCCCCATCGGGTCGATGACCGACACCCACTCCCACGTCGTGCCGGTCAGGCCGGTCGGCGCCGCGCTCTCCAGACCCGCGGCGGCGGCCGGCTGCAGGCGCATCGTGCCCGCGTCGGCGGCCAGGTCAATATAGAGATCGTTGCCGGTGTCGATGGCGAAGAAGTTCGTGGCGCTGGCCAGGGCGCTCAGGAAGAGCTGATCCTGAGTGTCCGCCGGGCAGCCGACGGCCGTCGACATACCGGGCATGATGGTCAGCGTGCCCGTCTCGTCGGTGGTGTAGTTGGCGCTCACGCTGTTACAGTCGGCGGTGATGTTGGCCGTGCCGTCCTCGTTAAAGGTGATCGTGTAACGAGCCGGGTCGACGGCGACGATGGTCTCGGTCGGCGTGGTTGTGTCCACCCACTGCCAGGTCGTGCCGGCCAGGGTGGGGATGATATTGCCACCGACAACGTCGCCGGTTTCGCCTTCGGCCGGCGCCTCCAGGATCGGCGTGGCCGTGGCCAGCTCGCCGATCACCGTCTCGCTCGTCGGCAATAGTTCCTGACCACTCGGCTGCGCGCCGCCGCAGGCCGCCAAGGCCAGCAACAGCGTCAGGCTCACTAGCAAAAGTAGACGTTTCATCTTTACTCTTCTCCTCTTTAGTTGCTAAGACAGACAGAATCGAGCCAGAGCGGCGCAAAGGCACGCAGAAACGCGAAGACCACCGCGAACTAACTTCGCCGTGGCGCTTCGCTCTAGAGCCCGTGGACTTCTTGCCCCTCTTCATTCTTCCTTATAGACATAATACAATAGATCGACAGCGTTCGCAATGGGGGGCGGCTACTTCTCACGCGGCTCGTCGGGCAGGCGGCGCTCAGCCGAGGCGCGCTGCCGCTCGATGGCCGCCAGGATGGTCGTGACAGCCTCTTCTACCGAGTCGGTCGGCGACCAGAGGTGAACGTCCTGCTTGCCGATGGTGCCGCGCGTCACCAGCGTGTCGCGCATGAAGGCCGCCATCGGCCGCCAGAACTCGACGCCCATCGAGATGAGCGGGAAGTCCTCGATCTTGTCCGTCTGCATCAGCGTCACCGTCTCGAACGCCTCGTCCAGCGTGCCATAGCCGCCGGGCAAGACGACGAAGGCCGAGGAGTACTTGACCAGCATCACCTTGCGGATGAAGAAGTGGTCGAACTCGATGAAGATGTCGAGATGAGGGTTGGGCTGCTGCTCGAAGGGCAGCTGGATGTTGCAGCCGATGCTCAGCCCGCCCGCTTCTTTCGCGCCGCGGTTGGCCGCCTCCATGATGCCCGGCCCGCCGCCGGTCATGACCGCCAGCCCCTCTTCGGCCAGCCGCCGCCCCAGCGCCCGGGCCATGTCGTAGTAGGGCGTGCCCTCGCCCAGCCGCGCCGAGCCGAAGACGGTGACGCACGGCCGGTCGATGGCCCCCAGCGTCTCGAAGCCGCGCAGGAACTCCAGGAAGTAGCGGATGGCGCTCTCCAGGTCCTTGGCCCGGTCGCGCGGGCCGGCCAGGAAGCGCTTCTCTACGTCGGCGGCGCTGGACAGTAGGGAAAGGTCTTTGGGATTAGCCATCGTTTTTCTCTCCAGATTGGTTTAGGCGAAGCACGCCGCCGGCCATTAGAGCAACTCCTCCCAGCCGGGCACATTGTCCGGCCAGGCGCCGGCGCGCTGGACGATCTCGCGGATGCCGCGGGCCAGTCGCAGGGCCTCGCGGGCATCGTCCTCGACGCCGGCCAGGGTTTTCAGCCGCTGCTCCAGGGCAACGAGAACGGCGGCGAAAAGGGTCAGCGGTTCGATGTGGCCCCAGCGGTCGAGGTGGCTGTACTCGTCGGCCCCCCATTGGGCGCGGCGTTGGGCCAGCATGACCTCCAACTCGCTCTCCAGCAGGGCCAGCGGGTCGTTGGGATCGTCGGTCAGCGGCAGCAACGGCGCGGGGGAGGCGACGCGACAGGTGGTGACCTGGCCGCTGGTGGTGATGGTCGCCACGCCGCCGAAGCCGAACAGCTCCATGTGGTCGCCGTCGTGGGCGTCCAGCCGGATGCGCCCGGCGGCAAAGCGCAACTCCGGCGCCTGGTTCCAGGGGTGCTCGACCGTCTGCCGCTTCAGCGCGCCGGCCTCCTCAGTTGGGAACGACACCCGCCGCGCGTCGAAGTAGCGCGGCGACGGCTCGTCGCATAGCTCCACGTCGAAGCCGGCATACCCCAACGGCGGGTCGTAGGGCGACGCATGAAAAACCAGTCCCTCATCAGCCATAGTCACTTCACCTGATAAGATTAAGAGGAACGCGGAGAAACGCGGAGCCGCGTCTCTCTGCGTCTTTTCTCCGCGTCTCTCCGCGTCCCTCTTCATACCCCACACATTTAATCGTGGTCGAGTTGATCGATCAGCCCGCGGATCAGGCCGGCGCTGCGGTTGAGCGCCGCGCCCTCTTCGGCATTCAGCGGCAGGTGGTACGTCTCCAGCACGCCGTCGCCGCCCACCAGGCGCGGCAGCGAAACGGTGACGTCCTTCACCCCGGCGATGTCGGGCGTGGGCGTGCAGACGGTCATGATCGAGCGCCGGTCGGACAGGATGTTGCGCGTGATGCGGGCCAGGGCGCTGCCGATGCCGTAGTAGGTCGCCCCCTTGCCCTCAATAATATGGTAGGCGGCGCGGCGCACTCCGGCGTCGATGCCGGCGCAGGTGGCGTCGTCGAGCGTCAGCCCGCGCAGCGTCAGGAAGTCGGCCAGGGGCATGTTGCCGACGTTGGTCAGCGACCACACCAGCACCTCCGAGTCGCCGTGCTCGCCGATGACGTAGGAGTGGACGTGGGTCGAGTCGACGCCCAGGAACTGGCTGAGCAGGGAGCGGAAGCGGGCCGTGTCCAGCGTCGTGCCGGAGCCGATGACCCGCGACGAGGGGATGCCGTACTCGTGGGCAATCGTGGCCGTGACGTGGGTCATCACGTCCACCGGGTTGGTGGCCACGATGACGACGGCGTCGGGCGCGTTGTCGTAGATTTGGGGGATGACGGAGCGGAAGACGGCCGTGTTGCGCTCCAGCAGTTCGATGCGCGTTTCGCCCGGCTTCTGATTGACGCCGGCGGCCATAACCACCACCCGCGCCCCGCGCAAGTCGGCGTAGTCGCCGGAGTGGATGTTGAGGTTGTGGGCAAAGGGCACGGCGTGGAGGATGTCGGCCGCCTCGGCATCGGCCCGCTTGCGATTCAGGTCGACCATCACGATTTCGCGGCCGACGCCGTTCATGACCATCGCATAGGCCGCCGTCGCACCGACGAAGCCGCAGCCAACGATTCCAATCTTCATGTGTTGCTCCTGTGACGCCCGCCCTGCACACTGCCCGTGGAGGGCGCATCCTTAGATGCGCCTCGCCGGCCTGCCCGCATCTGAGGATGCGGACGCCGCGCTCATTGACTACTGAAACCCGGGGAGCAGTGGCGTGACGTTGATTGTGTTGGGAAAGTGAGTAGACTTCCTACAGGGAGATTCTAACCGATGAAAGGCAACGCACCAACGAATACCCCGCCCGGCGGCGTGGCACAGCCATGAGCCGCCGGACGCGCACCCTTATCCTCCTGATCGGTGGCATCCTTCTCTTACCCGGCTGTAAGACAGGATCACCCCGGCCCGAAGACCTGAGCCGGAACGATCCTGCCCTACCGGCGGTCGCCCTGCAACCCCTGCCGACCTACAGCGGCTTCGTGCCCACGCCGCAGGTAATGCGCGTGGGCGTCGGTGGCGCGCCGCCCACACCGTTCGCCGGCCGGCCCAGCCCGACGCCCGCGGCGCCGCCAACCGCCACGCCGACGTGGACGCCCTCGCCCACAGTCACCCCGCTGCCCACCAACACAGCCGCGCCAAGCCCCCTGGCCACCCCGCTGCCATCGGCCACGCCCGCGCTGGCCCCGCCGCAGCCGGTGTCCGTCAACGGCGTGCCTTTCGAGAGTATCATCGTCATGCCGCCGGAGGTCGTGGCCCACGTGCGCGAGATCTTCGCCACCGGGCTGGCGCTCGGCCGCAACCCCAACGCCTACGCCAAGATCGGCGACAGCACGACCGAGAACCCTCACTTCATGGCCCGCTTCGACGAGGGGGGCTACAGCCTGGGAGGTTATGCCCATTTGCAGCCGGCCGTCGATCAGTTCCACGGCTCCCACGGCCGCGACAGCGTCGCCGTGCGCATTGGCCTGCATAGTTGGACGGCCAACGACCCGGCCTGGGCCGAGCCGGGGCTGTGCCTGCCCAACGAGACGCCGGTGCAGTGCGAGCTGCGGCTGCACAACCCCAGCATCGTGTTCATCCGGCTAGGAACCAACGACGTCGGCGTGGGGCTGATGTTCGAGGCCAACATCCGCTATATCGTAGACACCGCTCTCGCCGCCGGGGTCATCCCGGTCATCGGCACCAAAGGCGACCGGCACGAGGGCAGCAACGAGAACAACGACATCCTACGCCGCATCGCCGCCGAGTATCGCATCCCGCTGTGGGACTACGACCGCGTGGCCGACACCCTGCCCGGTCGCGGGCTGGACCAGGACGCGGCCCACATGCTGACCTTCTACTCCCACGACTACAACGACCCGACGGCCTTCACGCGCGGCCACGCGATGCACAACCTGACCGCGCTGATGATGCTGGACGCCGTATGGAGGACCAGAGAATAGTGTGGAACAGGATTCTTATCCTGTTGCCCCCTGTGGAACAGGATTCTTATCCTGTTGCCCACACAGCACACAGGATAAGAATCCTGTGCCACTGGCAGCAATACCTGAACCTATGATTCCTATGTAACTATGCGAAGAACATCGCTTCTTTCTAGCCTCTCTCTCTGTGCCCTGGTGTTGTTGCTGGCCCTGCCCGCCTGCGCCCCGGCAACGACCGCGCCACCGCCGGCCACCGTCGCGGCTGTCCCCACCCGCCCCGCCCCCGTTATCGAGCAGAACAGCGGGCCGACCCCCGCCCCGGCGACGGCCACCGCCGCCGCCGCCCTGGCGCAGAGCGACGCCACCCTCGCGCCCCAGCCCACGGCCACGGCCGAACCGACGGCCACGCCCACGCCGGAGCCTTCGCCCACGCCCATCGGCCCGCAAGCGATCAACAGTGTGCCCCTCAGCGTCTTCGCCCCGCTGCCGCCCGAAGTGGCCGCCAACGTTCGCGCCATCTACGCCCGCGGCCAGGAACTCGGCCGCGACCCGCGCGCCTTCTCCAAGCTGGGCGACAGCACCATCCTCAACCCCCACTTCCTCGGCCCGTTCGACAGCGGCGACTACAACCTGGGCGACTTCGCCCACCTGCAACCCACCATCGACCGCTGGGCCGGCTCCTTCGAGCGCCACGGCGTCGGCGCCCACTTCGGCCTGCACTCGTGGACCGTCTTCGACCCGATGTGGGCCGACCCGGAGTGGTGCGAGGGGGGCGAAGACCTGATCACCTGCGAGTTCCGGCTGCAAAACCCCGGCGTCCTCTTCGTGCGGCTGGGCAGCAACGACGCCGGCTCGCCCAGCGGCTTCCGCTTCAACGTCAAGGAGGTCATTGAGTTCGCCCGCGACCACGGCGTCATCCCCATCATCGGCACCAAGGCCGACCGCTTCGAGGGCAGCAACGAGAACAACGACATCCTGCGCGCCCTGGCCGACGAGTACGACGTGCCCCTGTGGGACTTCGACCGCCTGGCCGACACCCTGCCCGGCCGCGGCCTGGATACCGATGGCGTCCACCTGATCATCGACGAACTGCCCCACGACTACACCGACCCGGCGGCTTTTCAACGGGGGCATGCATTGCAGGATTTGTCGGCGTTGATTGTGTTGGATCAGATTCGGCGGGTGATTGAGGAGTAGAACGCGGATGACACGGATTTCGCGGATTCTCACGGATAAAAATCAACTCTTATCCGCGAGAATCCGCGAAATCCGTGTCATCCGCGTTCCATTCCCCATCCTGGGCTATAATCGAACAACACCAACTCAGGGGGAAGAGACCTATGCGAAGACTCACCTTACTGCTACTCGTCCTGCTCGCCCTGGCCGCCTGTGGCGGCGGCGACACCACGGCGGCCGACCCCGCCGCCCGCGCCGTCGAGACCTACCTGACGGCCAAAGTCGCCGGCGACGAGGACGCCATCCGCGCCGGGCTGTGCGCGGAGATGGAGGCCGTGCTGGAGCGCGAGTTGCGCACCTTCGAGAGCGTGGCCGACGCGCGCATCGAGGGCATGAGCTGCGCCGCCGACGACCCGGCCGCCGCTTCGCCCCAGACGGTGCGCTGCAGCGGCCAGATCGTCGCCACCTATGGCGCCGAGGACACTACCTTTCCCCTGGCCGCCTATCGCGCCGTCGAGGAAGACGGGGTGTGGCGCTGGTGCGGCGAGAGCCAGTAAGAAGGTTCCAGGTTCCAGGGATTAGGCAGGGGCCCCCAATCCCTCCCTGACCCTGAACCCCTACTCATGAAACTCCTGACCCGCGAAAACCTGTTAGCCGCGCTCCTCTGCCTGCTGGCCATCCTCCTGCTCATCGTCGCCACCGACAGCGCGCCGCAGTGGATTTATCAGGGGTTCTGAGTGAGGAAGGAAAGAGTGGAGAGGAACGCGGAGAGACGCGGAGGGGGCGCAGAGAAACGCAGAGAAATACATGCTTTCTCCGCGTCTCTCGGCGCTCCTCTGCGTCTCTCCGCGTTCCTCTCTCTTCCTTCTTCTCACAGGCTGCGGCGGGCGCGCGGTGAGCACGGCCGCCCGGCCGCTGCCGACGCCGGCCGCGACCGCCCTGCCCGCCTTCGCCCCGTCGGCCACGCCGCTGACGCCCACGCCCGCGCCGACCCTGCCCTCGCCTACGCCCACGCCGCCGACGCTGACCGCTACGCCATCGGCCACGCCGTCGCCCACACCGGAGCAGACGCCCGCCCCGCCGACACCCACGCCCGACCCCGCCCGCCAGGTCAACGGCATCCCGTTCGACCAGATCGCCGTCCTGCCGCCGGAGACGCAGGCCCACGTGGCCGAAATCCTGGCCCGCGGTCGGGAACTGGGCCGCAACCCCAACGCCTTCTCCAAGCTGGGCGACAGCGCCGTGCTGACCGAGAGCAACCTGACCCGCTTCGACAACGGCCCGCTCAACCTCGGCCCCTACGCCTTCCTGCAACCGACGGTTGACCACTACGCCGGCTCGTGGGCGCGCTACGGCGTCGGCGCGCGCGTCGCCCTGACGACCATCGGCGTCTTCGACCCGATGTGGGCCAACCCGGAGTGGTGCACGGCCGGCGAGCACCTGCTGGCCTGCGAGCTGCGGCTGCACAACCCCAGCGTGCTCATCATCCGCCTGGGGACGAACGACGGCCGCGCCGCGCTCTACGAGACCTACATGCGCCAGATCGTGCAGTATGCCGTCGAGCAGGGCGTCGTGCCCGTGCTGGGCACCAAGGCCGACCGCTTCGAGGGGGACGACAGCATCAACGAGGTCACGCGCCGGCTGGCGGCCGAGTTGCGCGTGCCGCTGTGGGAGTTCGACCGCGTGGCCGAGACCCTGCCCAACCGCGGCCTGACCGACGACCACGCCCACCTGACCGTCTACGGCCGCAACGACTACACCGACCCGGCCACGCTGACCCACGGCTACCCGGTCAGCGATTTGACGACGCTGGTGGTGCTCGACGCGATCCGGCAGTTGGGCGATGGGAGTTAGGGAGCAGCCGCGGAAAATACCTGGCGAAAGTTCTCCTTGATGCGGCCGGCATCCGGGGCGAGGCACACGGTGACATTCGCCGTGCCGCCTTCAACGACGACCGTCTGCCCGGACGTGGCCCCCTCGGCCGTGATCACGTCGAGCGGGAGCGATGCGAAACGGCACAGAGATGGATCGAGCATGACGGCGGCGGTCATGAGATCCCAAACGGCGGCGTTGCTGCCGCCGAAGTTCTCCAGAGCGCGCTCGTAAATCTCAACCGCAAAATCGGCCGTTGGGCCACCCTCGCGCCAGCGCTGGATGTCTTCGGCATTGAGCGTCACCTGATTGGTCGCATCCAGCGGCACCAGATAGAGCGGCAACTCCGACGCCAAAACTTCTTTCGCCGCCTGTGGATCCGCATAGACGTTCCACTCGGCGACTTCATTGTCGGAGTCAGGTGTCAGTCCCTGGATATTGCCGGGCACGTACACGGCGCCGCCCATGATGTAGACAGCGGCGATGTTCGCGGCGATGTCGCCATTGAGTCGCAGCGCCTCAGCCAGATTCGTCTGCGCGCCGCTGAGGAAGAGGGTGATCGGCTCCGGCGAGGCGTTGACCGTGGCGACGATCAGTTCGGCGGCATCCTGCACCGGATAGGTTTGATCAGCATTCGGAATGGGCAGGCCGCCGAAGTTGTTGGACCTTTCGCGCAACCAGTCGGGGAAGGCATTGCTGCCGGCCAGCGGCGCATCCCGCCCCGCGCCCAGCGGGATACCCTCTACGCCCATGTTATCCAGCTTGCGCGCGACGTGTTGTACGTAGACATCGGGATGCGCTTCGCCATACGAAATGGTGATCGCCCTAACCGACACGCCGGGGTGACTTAGCAAAAAGGCTAATGCGGCGGTCCCATCCTGGCTACCGTCGTCGTCGAAGATGACGGGCAGCACCGTGCCGGGATCGCGGGGAGCGCCGGGCGTGACTGGCGGCGCGGCGGATCGTCCTGCGCTGCACCCGGTGGTGGGCAGCGTGAGCGCCAATATTCCGGCAATTAGCAGCAGGCCGGGCAATCTTCGGGTCATATCCATCTCTCCTGTACAGCGAACTCTATCAAACCCTATGGACTATCGCCAGCCGCCCGTTGCTGAGTAATAATACGATTTCGGATGAAGAAGTTGTGTCTGGCGGCCGTGCCGCTCCTGTTTCTCGTGCTCGCCGCCTGCGGCCCGGCAGGTCTGCCGCCGTCGCAGTCGGTGGCGGCCATCGCCAACCCCGCGCCGCGCTCGCTGGCCAGCCCCACGGCCTCGCTCACGCCCACGCCGGTGGCCACGGCGCGCGTCTTCCCCACCCGGACGCCCACGCCCACCGCCACAGCCACCCCCACCGCTACCGCGACGCCCACGGCCACCCCCACCCCGACGGCCACACCCACCCGCGACCCGGCCACGCTGGTCAACGGCGTGCCCGTCGAGCACTTCGTCGTCATGCCGCCGGCGACGGCGGCCAACGTGCGGCGCATCTTCGCCCGCGGGCAGGAACTCGGCCGCAACCCCCGCGCCTTCTCCAAGCTGGGCGACAGCATCTCGCTGACCAGCCACTACTTCGCCCGCTTCGACCAGAAGCGCTACGATCTGGGCATCTATGGCGATTTGCAACCGACTATCGACTACTACCGCCACTCCTACGAGCGCTTCGGCATGGCCGTACGCATCGGCCTGCTGGCCTGGATCGGCTTCCGGCCGGGCGTGGCCGACACCGCCATGTGCCGGCCGGAGGAGCACATGGTCGCGTGCGAGTTGCGCCTGCACAACCCCAGCCTCCTCATCATCCGCCTGGGCACCAACGACATCGCCCCCGGCGACGCCTTCGAGCGGGCCATCCGCCACGCCATCGAGACCAGCATGGCCGAGGGCGTCATCCCCCTGCTGGTCACCAAGTCCGACCGCTATGAGGGGGACAACCGCCACAACGAGACGCTGCGCGCCCTGGCCGCCGAGTACGCCGTGCCCCTGTGGGACTTCGATCTGGTCGCCGGCACGCTGCCCGACCGCGGCCTGGGCGGCGACGCCGTCCATCTGACCATGTACGCCAGCGACGACTTCAGCGACCCGGCCACCCTGCGCTTCGGCTACCCGCTCAGCGACCTGACCGGCCTCTTCGCCCTCGACGCCATCCGCCGCGTCGTGGAGGACAGCGAGTGACGCTCGATCTGGTGGCCATCGCCGTCATGGCCGGCCTGGCGCTGCTCTACGGCGCGCTGGTGCCGGGGCGGTGGCGCGGCTGGGCGCTGCTGCTGGGCAGCGTCGTGGCCCTCTTCTGGCTGCAAGCGCCGCTGGCCCCGCGCTTCGCCGACTTCCTGCTGCCCGCGGCCACCATCGCCCTGGCCGTGGCCGGCTGGTGGCTGTCGCGGCCGTCGGCCCAGCGGGCGCTGCTGGCCCCGGTCGCCCCGGAAGAGGCCTACCCACCGCGCGGCGCGCCGCCGCCGACCCGCGTCTACGTCCGCGACGACTGGCTGACGCTGCTCGTCGTGGCCGGGGTCATCATCCTGCTGTCCCTCTTCCGCTACACCGGCGACTTCCGCCTGACCGCCTCGCGCCCGCCGTCGCCCCTCTTCGTCAACCTGACCATCGTCGAAGCCGGCCTGCTCTTCACCGCGCTGGCCCTGGTGCTACGCCGCCTGCCGCAGCGCCACGTCCTGACCGGGGCCATCGTCGCCGTCGTGGCCCTGTTCGTAGCCCTGAAGTGGCCGCCGGCGACGACCTTCCTGGCCGCCCGCTGGCGCGACTGGACGGGGCAGAACGTGACCCTGGCCGCGCCCACCGACCTGGCCTGGCTGGGCTTCTCCTACGTCGCCTTCCGCCTCATCCACACCCTGCGCGACCGGCAAACGGGGCTGCTGCCCGACCTCTCCCTGCGCGCCTACCTCAGCTACGTCCTCTTCGCCCCGGCCATCGTCGCCGGGCCAATCGACCGCGCCGAGCGCTTCATGGGCGACTACAGCGCCCTGCCGGGGCTGAATGGTCTGGACGCGGCCCGCTGGGGGCTGGGGCTGTGGCGCATCGGCGAGGGGTTGTTCAAGAAGTTCGTCGTCGCCGACGTGCTGGCCGGCGGGCTGTCGCTGACGCCGGCGCTGGCCGAGCAGACGACCAGCCCGGCGGCGCTGTGGGCGCTGCTGTTCGGCTACGGCCTGCGCCTCTACTTCGACTTCGGCGGCTACAGCGACATCGCCATCGGCCTGGGCATCCTCTTCGGCATCCGCCTGCCGGAGAACTTCGCCCGCCCCTACACGCGCAGCAACATCACCGCCTTCTGGCAGAGCTGGCACATCACCCTGAGCAACTGGGCGCGCTTCTACGTCTTCACGCCCCTGTCGCGGGCGCTGCTGCGGCGGAAGCGGCGGCCGTCGTCCACCGTCATCGTCCTCCTCTCCCATCTGGCGACGATGATCGTCATCGGCCTGTGGCACGGCATCAGCTGGAACTTCCTCATCTGGGGCGTCTGGCACGCCGCCGGGCTGTTCGTCCACAAGCAGTGGAGCGACCGGACGCGGAAGTGGTATCGCGGCTTGCAGGGGCGGCCGTGGCCGCGGCGCGCCTGGGCCGCCGCCGGCTGGGCGCTGACGCTGGTGTACGTGATGCTCGGTTGGGTGTGGTTCCTGCTGCCGACGACCGAAGCGGCGCTGCAAACCTTTGGCCGGTTGTTTGCCTTTGCCCCTTGAGTAGAACCCTCCGCAGCCGTAGCGCGATTCTGGAGAATCGCGCTACCATCGCCGCCGCGTGGAAACCGGGATTCTTCTGAGTAACCCGGTTTCCAACTACTTACGCTATAATTCGCTCATGCGCCTGCCGCCGAACTCCATTATCGCCACCCGCAAGCTTACAGAGTATTTGTTGACGTTTCGAGCACGCAACGACAAATCTCTATGGTTAGCGAAAGCTGGGTACACCATTAGCAATTGGGAACAGCTTGAGCAGGACTTACGACAGCAAGTTTTGACTCAAAATGCGGAGTTGGATGAGACGAATCAGTATGGTATGGTTTATCGTATTATTACCCAACTGGTCGGCCCTAATGGACAGTACTTGCAGGTCGTAACCATCTGGATGATTGAACACGAAACCGGACAGACAAAGTTCATTACTCTATACCCGCAATAGGGGGTGACATATGCACTTTGAACCATTTTCTCAAGTTGCCCTGGCACGAGATTTACCCGAACATGCCTTGCGCGCTGGCGATTTGGCGACAATCGTTGACCATCATCCTGTCGAAAACGGCGAAGATGGCTACACACTTGAAGTCTTCGATGTGTTGGGCGACACCCTGGCCGTAGTGACCGTGGCCGAATCGTATATCGAGCCGCTGCGCGCTGGGGAGGTATTAAGCGTGCGAGCCTTAGCCGCTTAGGTATTAAACGGCAAGATGACTTTATCCAAGCTTGGCGAAGATACTTCTCAAGTTGAAGTAACGAGCATTACACCTATCGGATTCTGGTTCCTGGTCGGCAACAGGGAGTATTTTGTGCCCTTCACAGACTATCCTGCGAGATGCTGGCCCGCGCTCGCGCCCGCGTCCCCGCCGCCCACTTCGCCCAGGCCCATCTGCTGGGCGACTACCCGCCCGGCTTCCACCGTCCCTTCGACTGCGTCGTCAGCACCTACACCTTCCACGAGTTCCCCCTGCCAGACAAGCTGGCCCTGCTGCGCCGCCTCTTCGCCAACCACCTGCGCCCCGGCGGCGCGGTCGTCATCGGCGACATCGGCTTCCCCACCGCTGCCGTCCGAGACTCTGTGCGCAAGGCTGCCGGCGACGCCTGGGACGACGAGTACTACTGGATTCTGGACGAGGTCGAGCCGGCGCTGCGCGCTCCTGGTCTGAGACGACACTATGAACTAATCTCCCCTTGCGCCCTCGTCCTGGCGCTTAGTGTGGAACAACCCCGCCCGGAGTGAAAAATGGCTCTACTTCGATCGCTCGAATCCCGGTTCGCCGCCGTCATCCAGGATGAGTCACTTCTCCACCGCGCAATTGTCGCCTTCGTTCCTGCCATATTCACCATGATCAACACCCTGGTTTGGGGAGTCCTTTTCTTCCTGAATGGACTGTTCACGCTCGGGTTCATCTACTTCGCCTACGTTGTCGTTGGGAGCATAGCCCTCCTGGCTGGCACTTACCGGCCTCACCTGGCGGCGCTAGCGATGGGGGTGATTGCCATAGCCGGTGTATTGACCAACACGGCCGCCCATCTTGCGGTCGGTGGCTTTGATGGTGGCGTGTGGTTTTTGGTCTGGCTGATTATTATCCCGCTGTCTCTCTACCTTTCGGGCTTTCCGCGCCAGGGATTGCAGTCCTACGTCCTGGCGTTGCTGGCGTTGACAGTGGTCTTTGTGGCCGAGCCACGTCTGGGCGCGCCGCCGCCCATCCCGAACTGGCTGCGCCTGGTCTACAACGGTCTGGCTTTGTTTACCAGCGTAACCATGACGTTGGTGTGGAGCGTCCACATTCTCCGACAACTGGAGGCCGCCCGGCGACAGGCCGATGTCCTGCTGCTCAACATTCTGCCCGCGCCCATCGCCGACCGTCTCAAACATGACACCTCCGTCATCGCCGATGGCTTTGACGAAGTGACCGTCCTCTTCGCCGACATCGTTAACTTCACCACAATGAGCGCCGACGCCGATCCGGTGGACGTGGTCAACTTTCTCAACACTATCTTCTCCGACTTCGACGACCTGTCTCTTAAGCATGGCCTGGAGAAGATCAAGACCATCGGCGATGCTTATATGGTTGCCGGCGGCCTGCCTATCCCGCGCCCTGACCATTGCGAGGCTGTCGTCGCCTTCGGCCTGGACATGCTGACCTGTCTCCAGGGGCATACTGCCTGGCACAACGCACCGGTCCACATGCGGGTCGGCATCAACACCGGCCCCGTTGTGGCCGGGGTTATCGGCCGGCAGAAGTTCATCTACGATCTGTGGGGCGACGCCGTCAATACGGCCAGCCGGATGGAGTCCAATGGGCTGGTAGACGTAATCCAGGTGACGGCCGCCGTGCGCGATAAGCTGGCCGGCAAGTACACCTTCGAAGAGCGCCCGCCCATTTACATCAAGGGCAAGGGCGAGATGGTGACCTACGTCCTGCGTCCGTAGCGCGATTGGGGAGAATCGCGCTACGGCTGGAGTAAACTGATCATGCGCCTCTTCCGCGCGCTGGAAAAGCGCCTGCGCACCATCGCCGACGACGACACCTACATCCGCCAACTGCTGATCTCCTACGTCCCGGCCATCTTCACTACCCTCTTTGGCCTCGTCTGGACGATCCTGTTCTTCGCCGCCGGGCTGCCGCTGCTCGGCCGCATCCTGGCCGCCTACAGCCTTGTCTGCCTGCTGGCCACGGTGCTGGCCATGACCCGGCCGCGCTTCGGCCCGGTGGCCATCGTCAGTCTGGCCCTGGCCGGCATCGTCTCCAACCTGCTGGCCCATCTCACCGTCGGCGGGTTCGCCGCCGGCATCTGGTTCCTGCTGTGGGTTGTCATTCTGCCCCTCAGCGTCTACCTGTCCGGGGCGCGGCGACAGGGGGTACTGGTGCTGGCGGTGGCGCTGCTGGCTGTCGTTGCGGCCGTCGTCCTCGACCCGCGCCTGGACGCGCCCCTGGCCCTGCCTGAGTGGCTGCTGCTGATCCATAACGGCTTCGTGCTCAGCGCGTCGGTGTTGATCCTGTTCCTGTGGGGCGTCACCGTCATCCAGCAACTCGACGTGGCCCGCCGCCGCGCCGACGCTCTGCTGCTCAACGTCCTGCCCGCGCCCGTCGCCGACCGGCTGAAGCACGACACATCCACCATCGCCGACGGCTTTGACGAGGTGACGGTGCTCTTTGCCGACATCGTCAACTTCACCACCATGAGCGCCGACACCGACCCCGTTGACGTGGTCAACTTCCTGAATGATCTCTTCTCGCAGTTCGACGACCTGGTCGAGGCGCGCGGCCTGGAGAAGATCAAGACCATCGGCGACGCCTACATGGTCGCCGGCGGGCTGCCCACGCCGCGGCCCGACCACTGCGAGGCGGTCGTGGCCTTCGGGCTGGACATGCTCGACGTGATCAAGCGCTGCAAAGCGTGGCACGGCCAGACCGTCCACATGCGCATCGGTGTCAACACCGGGCCGGTCGTGGCCGGGGTCATCGGCCGCCGCAAGTTCATCTACGACCTGTGGGGCGACACGGTCAACACCGCCAGCCGCATGGAGTCCAACGGGTTGGTAGACGTGATTCAGGTGACGCAGGTCGTGCGCGATAGGCTGGCCGGGAAGTATGTGTTCGAGGAACGGCTGCCGATCACCATCAAGGGCAAGGGGGAGATGGTGACGTACGTACTACGGCCGGAGTTGTAGCGCGGGATGGCATCCCGCTCTTCTGCCGTTGCTTTAGACGAGATAGCCAAATTGTACAGCAATCACCGCATGGGCAAGACAATCCCCACCACTTTCGGCTATACTGTCGCCCGATGCTCAAGGAAACGGATGTCGCGTCGCCCGTGGAGATCAATAGCACCGAAGACCCTACCGCCGAGACCGCCAGTCCATCGCGGGGCCGGCTTCATACTGTCCTGCTAAGCGCCATCACCCGCATCGAGCGCCACCTGGCCCTGCCCGGCGACGACGAGACGGTGCGCCGGCGCAAGGTCGTGGCCTTCTTCGCCGGGCTGGCCGGGGTCAATACGGCCCTGCTCTTTGCCGTGCTCTACTTCGCCGGCGGCGCGCCGCTGCTGGGCTGGCTCTACGTGATGACCGTCGTCGTCTCCGGCCTAACTTTGTCCACCCTGGTCTTGCGGCCGCGCGCCTACTACGCCTGCGTCCTCATCACCGCCACCTACGTCACCATCCACCCCTGGGCTGTCGGTCTGGCCTCGGGCGGCTTCCGCTCCGGGCTGCTGCCCATGCTCTGGGCGCTGGTCGGCCCGGCCGGGGCGCTGCTGCTCATCGGCGTGCGCCCGGCGCTGGTCAACGCCGCCCTCTACGTCGTGTTGGCCGTCGTCTCGGTGGCCCTCGATCCGCTGGTGGCGGCCAACGCCCCCGACCTGCCGCCGTCGATTCACCTGACCGCCAGCCTGCTCAGCGCCCTCGTGCCGGGCATGATGGTGCTGTTCATCGCCCTGTTTCTCTTCCGCCAGGTGGAGCGGGCGCGGCTTCAGGCCGACGCGCTGCTGCTCAACGTCCTGCCCGGCCCGGTGGCCGACCGGCTGCGCGGCGGGCCGGTCACCATCGCCGACAGCTACGCCGAAGTGACCGTCCTCTTCGCCGACATCGTCGACTTCACCCGCCGCAGCGCCGCCGCCGACGCCCGCGACGTTGTCAATTTGCTCAACGCTATCTTCTCCGACTTCGACGAGCTGGCCGACCGCTACGGGCTGGAGAAGATCAAGACCATCGGCGACGCCTACATGGTCGTCGGCGGCCTGCCCCAGCCGCGGCCCGACCACACCGAGGCCGTCGTGGCCTTCGCCGTGGCCCTGCTGGCCGCGCTGAAGCGCCACCGCGCCTGGGACGGCATGGCCGTCGGCGTGCGCATCGGCATCCACACCGGGCCGACGGTCGCCGGCGTCATCGGCCGGCGCAAGTTCATCTATGACTTGTGGGGGGATACGGTCAACACGGCCAGCCGCATGGAGTCCTATGGGCTGGAGAATGCCATCCAGGTGACGGCCGCCGTGCGCGACAAGCTGGACGGCCAATACGACTTCGTGCCTCGTGGCCCTATCGACGTCAAAGGCAAAGGCCCGATGATGACCTACATATTGAAGCTATAGGCATCATCCGGCGCAGCGGGGGATAGTTGTTCGACAGAGGAGGGGTAATGAACAAGTTAGCGACTGTTGCCGCTCTGGCGCCGCCGATTATGGTTCTGCGCCTGGTATCCGGCGCGTTGTTGGGGCTATTGGTGGTCGCCCTGGCGGCTTGCGTCGATGGGCCGACGACCACGCGCGCCGGGGGGTTTGTCTGCTACTATGCCTACCGCCCCAACGTTACCGTGGACAGTACCAGCCAAGGCTCCGTCTCCTTCCCCGATGGCGATACGGCCCAATATGTCGGGCCGGAGACCAACGACCTGGTATTCCACGCCCAGTACGGCAGCGGCGCGACGGGCGGGGAACGGGCTTTGCGCCTGTGGGTGACGGCCGCCGGTCTGACCGAACCACTGACGACCCACCTCTACCAACTGCCCTCCGACAGCGGCCCGGTCGACCAGTTCGCCGGCGACCACGGCTTCACCGGCCTCAACTACGTCTATCACCCCAACAGCCGGGCCGAATTACAATTCTGGTGCGCGGTGGGGGGGTAAAGAAAAGAAGAAACCACAGATTACACAGATTTCACACAGTCATCCAGATTTGGCAGATTCATTCAGAAAAGTCCTGCTCTTTTTTGAAATCTGCCCAATCTGCTCAATCTGCGGATGATACCTCTTGGGCTATCTCAACTACGACTTGTCGGCCGATGGGCGGGCGCGCAGGGGCACGACGTTGTGGCTGCCGTTGCCGTCCAACCCCAGGACGTTGATGATGTCCGACCCGGCCGGGATGATGAACTTCGTCTGGTTGCCCGACAGCACCGCCTGGGCCACTTCCAGCCGCTTCAACTCACGGGCGCGCTCGGTGAAGTTGGTCTCGGCCGCCTGGGCCACCACCGTGATCGACTTGGCCTCGGCCTCGGCCCGCAATAGCACCGCCTGGGCCTCGCCCTGGGCGCGCAGGATGTCCGCCTGGCGCACACCCTCGGCCTCCAGGATGACGGCGCGCTTCTCGCGCTCGGCCTTCATCTGCTTGCTCATGGCCGTGGTGATGTCGGCCGGCGGGTCGATCTTCTGCAATTCGACCTTGGTCACCTTGACGCCCCACGGATTGGTGGCCTCGTCCAGCACCTCGCGCAGCGACGCGTTGATCAAATCGCGGGCGGTCAGCGTCTCGTCGAGTTGCTTGTCGCCGATGAGGTTACGCAGGTTGGTCTGCGCCAGCGTCGTGGCCGCGAAGTTGAAGTTCTGAATCTCGAACTCGGCCTTCACCGGGTCGACGACCTTGTAGTAGATGACTGCATCAACCGTCACGACCACGTTGTCGGCGGTGATAACCTGCTGGGGCAAGACATTGATCAGCGCTTCGCGCATATCCACACGAATGATGCTGTCAATGAACGGAATGAGGAAGACCAGGCCCGCGTCGGCGGTGTGGTTATAGCGGCCAAGGCGAATGACCAGGCCTTTTTCATACTGCTTCACGACGCGCACGCTGAAAGCCAGTGCGGCAATTGCGATTACGAATATCAGCATTAAGACGACAAATGCAAAGGTTCCCATGACTCTCCTACTTTACTTACTCAACTTACGAACGATGAGCGTGACACCCTCGATACCTTCGACGGTGACCGCGTCGCGCTCGTAGAGAATCTCTTCGGCCGAGGCGCGCCAATCTTCGTCGTTCACGCGTACCAGCCCAGCCGTGTCCGGCGTAACACTGCGGACAACGACACCGCTGGAGCCGATGAGCTTGTCGATATTGGTCTTCTTGGTGACGGTGGTGATCTTCTGCCGAATCTTGTTGCGGCCGACGGCGATGTAGAGGATGCTCAACGCCGTCGCCAGCACCAGCATCAGCGCCGTACTGCCGGTGAACATGCCCACAAAGCCCGACACGACCAGAATCGAGCCGATGAGCACCAAGTCGAAGCCACTCTGGATGCCCACCAGCAACTCCGCCAGAACGAGCAACAGCCCGGCGATGACGAACAACTGCGGGATCGTGACTAGTTGGTCCATATCTCCTTCACTGCCTGGCACGATTGCGGCGCAACCGCGCCTTCAGACAACTGAACAGCCCATTGCTATCCGTATCCTATACGCCCTACCGGCGCAACAGTTGCGCCAAATATGCTAGATATGGTTAGTATAGCAGATTTTTGCCAAATATGGGGCTAAATAAAAGAACTCGGCCTGAGACCAGAGTTCGGTCACCTACCCACTCAAGTTTCTCCTAACCACTTGCCAGCCTTACTCCACCGTCACGTCCGTATACGTCTCCACCCGATTCCCATCCAGGTCCTCGACGATGAAGCCGATGCTATAGTCGCCAGTCGGGGCGTCGAAGACTTCGTACGTCCACAGCCCCTCGCCGAAGGTCAGCGTGCCACCCTCTTCGTAGGCCTCGTTGACCAGTTGGCCGTTCGCGTCCAGGTCGTACCACAGTTCCAGGACGGTGAAGGTGTCGCCGGCCACCGGCGTGGCCTGCCACGGCGCGCCGGAGATGTCGCCGGGGGTGGGCATGCCCTCCTCCGTGTCGCGGTAGACGATGACCTGTTGCAGCGCCTCGTCGCTGAACAGCGCCTGGCCGAAGCGCCGCTCGCCGGTGGCGAAGGTGTAGATGCCGTCCACGACGTAGACCGCGTCTTCCGGGGCCGCGCCGTAGGTCTGCGGCTGGAGCAGGGCCACGACCTGATTCTGCCCGTCGTTGATGGCGAAGACGATCGGCTCCCACTCGAACTCCAGCGTGAACGCCCCTTCGCCCCAGTCGGGGTAGAAGATGCCGTCGATCTCCTGCGTGTCGCCGCTGTCGATGAAGTCCATGTCGATGACGTTGACCGAGTTGGCTTCGCGGTCATAGAACCCGGCGAACAGGTAGATGTAGCCGATGTTCTCGCCGTCCACGTCGGCGCTCATCAGGATCGTCTCGCCCGTGGTGACGGTGTTGCTCGACACGCTCAGCGGCGACAGGCCGATGGCCCCCACGCCCGGCGCGACGATGGTCTCCGTCCGGTCGGGGATAGACAGCGAGCCGGCGTTGTCCTGGAAGGAGCGGCCGGTGTAGTGGTAGGTCAGATAGTCGTCCCACAGCGAGACGTTGGCGAAGCGCTCGGCCACGGGGATGTAGGACTGCGGCCCGGCGGCGGCCGAGCTATACAGTTGCGAGTTGGGGAAGTAGATCGACAGGCCGGTCGCGCCGGGCTTCTGCCGGCCGCTCTTCTCGGCCACGACGGCGTTCTGGAAGGAGCCGAACATCTCCTCGACCACGCCGCGCAACTGCTGGTCGCCCGATTCGCGCACCAGCAGGGCGGCGAAGTGGGCCAGGTCGATGTAGGAGGCCGGCACCTGCTGGCCAAAGATGCTGGTGAAGGATTGGGCGTGGGTGCGCGCCTTGGCCACCACGCGCTGATCCATGCCGCGCAGATAGAGGGCGAAGCGGTTCAGCCCGTCAATCGAGGCCGGCATCTGGCTCAGGTCGACGGCGGCCAGGGTGACGCCCTGCTCCAGTTGCGCCGCGACCTGCTCGGCCGTGGCCCCGCGCCCGCCGACGAACGCCTGTCGCGCCGCCGCGTCCTGCACGCGCTGGTCGCCGATGATGTAGGTATCGACGATCCACTGCCCCAACTCGCGCCCGGTCACGTCCGGGTTCTGGGCCAACTGGCTCAGGAAGGCGGTGTAGGCCCAGCCGACGGCCGGCTCCACCTCTTGCGAGGCGACGGCGTAGCGGCTGTGGGGGGCCAGCATGGTGAAGACCTCCATGTGGCCCATGAGGCAGGCGTCCATGCCCACCAGCTCGAAGGCGTCGACGCCCGTCTGGTCGCGCACGGCTTGCAGCGCGGCGTCGATATCTTGCAGATAGAGCGCGTCGCCAATGGCCTGGGCCAGGGGGATGTTGCTGCGCACGCCGCTGCGCGGCTCCGGGTCGGTCCAGCCGCCGGGCCAGCCCATGCCGTGGTCGGACATGATCAGCACGTACTTGTCGGCCGGGAACTCCTGGATGCCCCAGGTGACGAATTCGACCAGCGTCTGCGGGTCGGACATGTCGGCCTCGCCGATGGACTCGAAGGGCGAGGAGATGGTGTTGAGGTCGTTGTCCTGCTGGACAAGGAAGCGGCGGGTGTCGGTCCAGTTGCCGTCGCCGTTGAAGCCGCCCTGATAGCGGTCCAGTTGAGCGACGATACGCACCCGGTCGGTCGAACCGACGCGCTCGGCCTCGTTGAAGTCGATGAAGATGTCCTGCTCCAGCACCTTGTCGTCGGCGTCCTGATAGAGCAGGATGGTCCACGTCTGACCATCGGTGACGCTGCTGGCGGCGGCCGAGGGCAGCGACGCCGCCGCCGCGCCGGTCACTTCGCCGCTGGTGGCCGCGCCGGTCAGCCCGCCCGCGCCCTGGAAGGTGGACGACTGCCCCGACGTCACCGGCGGCAACGACGCCCCGGTGTTGGCCTCCTCCGTTCCGCCCAACAGGCTGCCCAGGTCGGAGACTTCGGCGCTCTGGCCGCTCTCCTCGGCCGGAAACTGGCTCGTGTCGAACACGTCACCGCCGTCGCCGCCGCCACCGCCAAACAGGAAGTAGGCGATGATGGCGCAGATGGTCAGCAAAATGCCGCCGCCGCCGGCCGCGCCGCGCGTGCCGCCGGGGAAGCCGCCCATCGGTCGCGGCGAGCCGCCGCTGGGTGGATAGTAGCCGCCGCCGCCGCTGACCGGGGGCAGGCTGCTGCCGCCACTGGGGCGGTTGTCGCGGCGCGGGGCCTGGGCCTGGCCGCTGCTGGGCCGGTCGCTGCCCGGCCGCCGGCGCTGGCCGCGGATGGTGCGGCGCTGTGGCGGCGGGTCGTTCGATGCGAAGTAGATGAACGGGAGTTCCTCGCCCCTGGTCGCCCCCTGGGCAACGACGGCGGGAATCAACTGATGGTCTATTTCTCTCTTCTGCCTCATGTCTGCCTCCTTGCAAGCAGGTCGCGTCGATGCTCTCAGTGTAACAATTGCTGAGAAAAATACCATGTGCCAGAGGCACGGATGTAGCGCGATTCGGGAGAATCGCGTTACGCCTTGTAAGCCGCCGGGCAATCGGGCATCATTGACCCCATGCACCCGGAGAGAGCCGCCGCCCCACCACACCCGCCGCTCGACTGGCCGGCCCTCGGCCGCATTCTGCTCAAGGCGCTGCTGCTCTTCGCCGTGGTCAACGTCGCTTTCGCCGCCGTCCGGCCGCTGGAGGCCCTCGGCCGCCTGTCGCTCTATAACACCCTCTTCCCCGGCCGCGCCCGCCTGCCCTATGGCGAAGTGCCGGCCGAGGATTACAACCTGACGCTCAACAACCTGCCGGCCATGTTGGCCGCCCACGAGTTGGCCCGTCCCAAAGCGGCCGACGAGTTCCGCGTCCTGCTCATCGGCGACTCCGGCACGTGGGGCTGGTTCCTGGACAACCGCGACACGCTGGCCGGGCAACTCAACGCCCTGGGAATGCGCTCGGCCGGCGGCCGGCGCGTCGTCGTCTACAACCTCGGCTACCCGGTCATGTCGCTGACCAAAGACCTGCTGCTGCTCGATCTGGCGCTGGAACAGGACGCCGACCTGGTGCTGTGGCCGGTCACGCTCCAGTCGTTCGCCCGCGGCCGGCAGCTCGACCACCCTCTGCTGCAACAGAACGCCGGCCCTGTGCGCGACCTGATCGCCCGCTACGACCTGGCCCTCGACCCGTTCGACTCGCGCTTTGTCATTCGCACGCGGCTGGATGAGACGCTCGTCGCCCGCCGCCGCGACCTGGCCGACCTGCTGCGGCTGCAAGCGCTGGGGCTGGCCTGGGCGGCCACGGGCATCGACCAGGCCATCCCGGCCGACATCCCCCTGCGCCAGAGCGACCTGGACGCCGACGAGAGTTGGCTCGACGTGGCCGAGGCCCGGCCGTTGACCGGCGACGACCTGACCTTCGACGTGCTGCGGGCGGGGCTGGCGCGGGCGGGGGATGTGCCCGTCGTGCTCATCAACGAGCCGATCTACGTCAGCGACGGGGCCAACAGCGACCTGCGCTACAACAGCTTCTATCCGCGCTGGGCCTACGACGACTACCGCGCGCAACTGGCGGCGCTGGCGGCGGCCGAGGGCTGGCGCTACCTCGACCTGTGGGACGCCATCCCGCCCGACGCGTTCACCGACACGCCCGTGCACCTGACCCCGGCGGGGACGCGGCTGCTGGCGGAGATGTTGGTTGAGGTAATTGAAGAGAAATAATCCGCAGATTGGGCAGATTGGGCAGATTAAAGAAGAGCTCATGCAAAGGCGCAAAGGAAGAAAAGCAATTCATCTTCGCGTCCTTTGCGTGAGCCTCTTTAAATCTGCCCAATCTGCCCAATCTGCGGATCATTTCTCTTCCGCTGCGGCTGCTTCACCGGCCCACGGCTCCGCGCCCAAGATGGCGGCGACGGATAGGGTGACGTCGGGGAAGGCCAGCAGGCCGTGTCGCCGACGGTCAGGCGCAGGAGAGAGCGATAGCTGCCGTCGCGCGGTTGACGATGGACTTCCACGATCTGGGCCGGCAAGTTGACGATCCAATACTCCTGAATACCGGCTCGGGCATATAGCAGAGACTTGCCGCCCTGATCATACTCCACGGACGAGTCGGCCACTTCAATGATCAGCAAAATGTCTTCCGGCCCCGGCAGTCCGCTCCGATACTCATCTTGACGCAACCGCCACAACGCGACATCCGGCTGGGGCATACTTCTCTGGCCCAGGCGCACCGGATTCTGAACACTTAGGATAGCCCGTTGGGCCAGCCGCTGGGTCAGTAAGTAAGTGAGCCGATTGACCACTAGCACGTGTGACAGATTGATCGGACTCATCTCGACCAGTTCCCCCTCAATTAGCTCGACCCGCTCATCTTCAGCCAGAAGGCCAATCTTGATCAGCAACTCGTACTCTGAGATCGTAAAGCGGCGGCGCTCGATGCCGCTCAGATCAACCACTTCCCTCTCTACGGTTTGTTGGACCAGTTCAGTGACCATCGCTCTCCTTGGCAACCGGCGGGCGATACCAATCTGCACACTTCAAATTATAACACAGTCATCGGCCGGCCGTCGGCCGCCGGAACCCACCCCCCCACCATCGTCCCCGCGCCGGGGGCCGAGACGAAGGCCAACTCCCCACCGCACAACTCCAGCCGGGCGGCCATCGACTTCAGGCCGAAGCTGCCCGCGGCCTGGGCGGCGCGGCGTTCTTCGGCCGACGAGCCGCGGCCGTCGTCGCGCACACTGAAGGCCACGCGGCCGGCCTCGCGGGCCAGGGTCACGGCGGCGACCGTCGCCTCGGCGTGGGCCACGGTGTTGTCCAGCGCCTGCTGGATGACGCGGTAGAGGGTGTGGCGCGTCTCCGGGTTGAGGGCGTCATCCAGGTCGGGCGGCGCGGCCAGCGTCACGGCCAGCCCCGACCGCTGCTGCACGTGGGCCACCAGGCTTTGCAGCGCGTGCAGCAGGTTCGTTTCCAACTGATTGGGAGCCAGGCTGAGGCGAATGCCGCGCAGTACGGCCGCGGCGTCTTCCACGTCGGTCAGGCAGCGGTCGATGATGTCGGCCGCGGCCTGGGGGTCGTCGTCCAGCCGGTCGCGCCCGGCGGCCAGGAAGAACGGCAGCCGCCCCAAAAACTGCTGAATGGTGTCGTGCAGTTCGCCGGCCACGCGCAGCCGCTCGCGCTCCTGGGCCGCGGCCACACGGTCGGGCACGCGGCGCAACTCCTCCACCTGCAACGACGCTTGCAGGAAGAGCGTCGCCTGTTGCCCCACCAGTTCGGCCACGGCCAGGTCGCGGTCGTCGAAGATCTCCTCGTCCCAGCGGCGGCCCAGCCCCAGCAGGCCGATGGGCGCGCCATCGACCACCAGGGGCACGGCCACCTCGATGTGGCCGCCGGCGGCTAGCGGGCGCAGCCAGACAGGGGTCAGGTCGATCGGCTGGGTGCGAATGGCCCGGCCCCGAAGGGGCGCGGACGACGCGGCCAGGTGCGGCGGCAGCGGCGCGCCGGCGACGCCCGCCTCGGCCGCCAGGGCAAAGCGCGCCTCTTCGGCCGACCAAATCCACACCGCCGCCCGTTCTAACGCTAACTCGTTGACCAGCGCCGCGGCCATCGCCGACGGCAGTTCGCGCGGGTTCGTCGCGCCCATGATACGCCGGCCAAAGGCGCGCGCGGCGTCATAGGTGCGCGGCTCCCAGTGTAGGTAGCGGCCGAACCAGCCGCGCCAACTGCCCTGCACGCTCCAGATGGCGCTGGCCAGGCCGATAGAGAGGAACAGGGTCACAAAAGGTGGCCGCAGGGCGACCGCTCCTGCCGGCTGGCCGAGCCGCCACAGCCACGCCCCAAACGCGGCCAGCACGCCGCTGAGCGATAGCACGATGATGAGAAGGAATAGGCGCGACAGCCCTTTGAACGTCTGATAGCGGATGATGACGTAGGCGAAGGCGATGGGGATGGACAGCATCAGCCAGCGCACGTCCAGCCCGCGCCAGAAGGCAGTGCGGATCGGCTCGAAGCTGGGCACGAGCGGCAACAGGATGACGACTACCGCCGGCAGCGAACCGAGTAGACCGAGCAGGATGATGCGCGTGGCGCGCTGCTGGCGGCGCGTGTCGCGCTCACGTCGCCACGACCAGATGAGGCGACCGAACAGCGCCAGAATGCCGCCCAGCAGCAAGTAGAGCATCGTCATGTAGGCGATCCGGCCGACCGGATCGTCAACGACCCTCAGCACGGCCTGGGGCAGGGGCAACCGACCCAGCGCCAGCGTCAGCCCGGACAGCACGCCCACAACGTAGAGCGCCCACACCAGCGCGCGCGGCCGGCGCAGGCCGACCGTCGGAAAGACCGTCGCCAGGTGGACGAGCAGCGGGCCGATCAGCCCGGCAGCCAGCATGTGCCCGACTTTGGGCAGGTTGACCCAGAAGCCGGCGTCGGTGATGACCGCCGTGACAATGGTCAGGCGATGGATGGCGATGCAGGCGGTAACGATGGCGAAGACCTGGTTAGTGATGTGGCGCGATCGGGCGCGCAGCACCAGCACCGCCAGCAGCCAGAAGACCAGGCCGACGACCGTCTCCGTGAACTCCAGGTCTACCACGTGGCCGACGGTGACGGGCAGCGGCGTGACGGTCGCGGTCAGTTGCTCGCCGGTGGTGCGCCGGATGACGTCCAGCGTCGCCGGGCGGCCGGCGGCATAGGCGTCGGCGAAGGCGTCCCAGGCGTTGGGGGTGAACGGGCGACCGTCAACGGTGGCGATTAAATCGCCGAACTGAAGCGTGCCGTCGGCAACGACCGGCCACCAGACGGGCGTATCGTAGGCCAGTTCGGCCGTGTCGTGGGTCGCGAAGCCGTAGGCAGCGAAGCCACCGAACGGACGGCCGATCTGGGTCAGGATGGGCAGCGTGCCCAGAACGCCGAAGACCACGGCCAGGAACAGGGCCACGCCGGCCGGGTTGCGCACCCAGCGCGGCGCCAGCGCCCGCACGCGCCCGTCCGCTTCGTTCGCCTGTCTTGCCGTCTCAGATGCCATCCGACCTCCGTTGCCACCGGCCATCCGGTCAGTCTGGCGATCATTATACCACCACCCTGCCCCGCTGTTGCGCCGCCGCTGCCTTTGGATGACAATATCCCTCAGCCCACACCAAGGACACACCCATGACCGACGCCGACGTGCGCCCCAGGCTGAGCGCCTACATCACCCGCGAACTCATCCGCGATGCCGCCTACCCGCTGACCGACGACGAAGGCATCATCTCCGGCGGGCTGATGGACTCCTTCGCCCTGGCCGAACTGGCCGTCTACGTCGAGCAGGCGTTCAACGTCTACATCCCCGACCCCGATCTGACCGTGGCCAAAATGGACACGCTCGACCAGATCGTGGCCCGAGTGCTGCGCGGATAAGAATGCTCACGCAAAGGCGCAAAGAACGCCAAGCGGAAAGCTCCTTTGGCGTTCTTTGCGTCTTAGCATCTTGCGGACTTCTCATTGTAACCATGTTGACCCTGAGCACACGCACGCAATACGCGACCCTGCTGGACGCCGAGACGTTGCGCGCGGCTGACGACCGGCCGGCCATCCTCTACGTCGCCAGCGACGCGCCGCCGATCACCGTCAGCCGCCGCGCCTTTGCCGCGGCCACGGCCGCCGCCGCCACGTCGCTACACGAACTCGGCCTGCGCCCGCGCGACCTGGTCGTCATCGCCCACACCCAGAGCCTGGAGAGCATCTTCGCCTTCTGGGGGGCGCTGCGGCTGGGGGCCATTCCGTCCATGTTCCCGACGCTGACCGAGAAGCTCGATCCTGACGTGTATATGCACAGCATGGCCGAACTGGCGCGGCTGTCGGGTGTGGCCGCGGTGCTGACGACCGACGACTTCGCCCCGACGCTGCGCCCGCGCCTGCCCTGCCCTGTATTCAGCTCATCCAATTTGAAGAGGAACTATCCGCAGATTGGGCAGATTCAGCAGATTTCAGAGCCGGAATTGATTGTCCCGTTTTCGTCGGGTGGCTTTCTGCAATCTGCCGAATCTGCCCAATCTGCGGATCATATCGCTTTTCTGCAGCACAGCAGCGGCACGACCGGGCTGCAGAAGGGCGTGGCCCTCAGCCATGCGGCCGTGCTCAACCAGGTGGCGGCCTATAGCGACGCCCTTTGGCTACGCGAAGATGACGTGGTGGTCAGCTGGCTGCCCCTCTACCACGACATGGGCCTCATCGCCGGCTTCCTGCTGCCGCTCATCCAGGGTATCCCCCTGGTGCTGATGTCCCCCTTCGACTGGGTGCAGCACCCCGCCCTACTCTTCCGCGCCATCCACGACCACCGGGCCACGCTCTGCTGGCTGCCCAACTTCGCCTACAACCACTGCGCCCGCCGCATTCGCCGGCGCGACACGGAGGGGCTGTCGGCCGCCTCCATGCGCCTGTTCATCAACTGCTCCGAGCCGGTGCGCCACGACAGCCACACCCTCTTCCTGGAGCGCTTCGCCGCCAACGGCGTGCGGCCGGAGATGCTGGGCGTCAGCTACGCCATGGCCGAGAACACCTTTGCCGTAACGCAAACGCCGCCCGGCCAGCCGGCGCGGCTCGACACCGTGGATCCCCTTCACCCCCGCGTCTCTTGCGGCCCAACCATCCCCGGCACCGAACTGCGCGTCCTCGACGACGAAGGCCACTCCCTGCCCGACCGCTTCGTCGGCCAACTGGCCATTCGCTCCGACTGCCTCCTCTCCGGCTACTACCGCCGCCCCGACCTCCAACCCTTCACCGCCGACGGCTGGTTCCTGACCGGCGACCGTGGCTACGTGGCCGAGGGCGAGGTCTACGTCGTCGGCCGCTCCAAAGACCTGATCATCAACGCCGGCAAAAACATCTACCCCGGCGACATCGAAGCCATCGTCAATGAGGTGCCCGGCGTCCACACCGGGCGGGCGGTCGTCTTCGGCGTGGCCGACGAGCGCGAGGGGACGGAACTCATCGCCGTCGTAGCCGAGACGGGCGCGGCCGACGCCGCCGCCCGACAGGCCATCGCCCGCGCCATCCGCGCCGCCGTGGCCCAACGGGCGGCCGTCACCGTCAGCTTCGTCCACCTGGTCGGCCCGCGCTGGCTACTAAAGACCTCCAGCGGCAAAATCGCCCGCGCCGCCAACCGGGACAAGTGGCTGCGCGAGATTGAGAAGAGATAAGAGGAACGCGGAGAGACGCAGAGAGCAGACGCAGAGAGACGCGGAGAAAGATACTCTTTCTCCGCGTCTCTCTGCGCTTCTCCGCGTCTCTCCGCGTTCCTCTCCCAGCCTCTACCCGCGCGCCATGGCGCGGTCGACGGCGCGGGCAGCGCGTTGGCCGGAGATGACCGCGCCTTCCATGCTACAGAATAGCCCCTGTTTGGTGTAGTCGCCGGCCAGCGTCAGGCCGGGGATGGGCGTGGCCTGCGGCGGCCGCAGCGACTCGGCCCCCGTCGTCAGCAGGTAGAAGTCCTGCGGATGATCCACCACCCGGTAGCGCCGCACCTTGCCCTCGATGTCGATCCCCACCCGCTTCAGGTCGGCCAACGCCGCGGCGAAGATCGTCTCCGGCGGTTGGCCGATGAACTTCTCCGGCTGGCCCATGTCGATTGACAGGCGGCCGGGCACGTCGCGGAAGGTCGTCCGGCTCTGCTCGGCGTAGGAGGCCAGGACAGTCTTGGGGCTGAAGACGACGTGGTCTTCGGGCAGCGCCGGCTCATCCAGTTCGATTTGCAGCGTCACGGCCGGCATCGTCGGCAGCGACAGCATCTTCTGGAACCAGGCGTGGTCGCCCAACCCGTCACGGATGAGGTTCTGCGCCGCGCCCAGTGACGTGGCCAGCACAACGTGGTCGGCCTCGATCAGCTCCCCGTTGACGTAGACGCCGCGCACCCGCCCGTCCTCGACCGCCAGCCGCTCGACCGTCGTATCCAGTTGCAGCCCGCCGCCCCGCCGCACGATAGCTTCCGAGATAGGCCCGCACATCACCTCGGTCATGCCGCCGGAGAAGGAACCGACGCGGATGGTGTGCGGACGCTTCACCCCCGGCATCAACAGGCCCATCAGCACCATTGCCGAGTAACGCTCCGGCGGCAGGAAGAAGATGCCCTCCGTCACCGGGATGAGCATGTTGGTGATCGCCTCTTCGCTGACGCCGCGCTTGCGGGCGTAGTCGTAGACGGTGTTCTGGTCGAGTTCCTTCTTGCTGAGGGTATAGTCCAACAGCCCGGCGGTGAACATGTAGGTCAGTTGGGCCTTCTCGGCCGGGGAGATGAGGTCATTGTTGCCCAGCAGGCCGGCGACGGTCTGCACCGGCCGGTGCAGCGGGGCCAGGCCCAGCACGCCCCGCGGCCCGCCGTCGGGCAGGCGAATCTCTAACTCGTCTTCCCAGATCACGGCGTCGTCGGGGTTCAGCCCGGCGTGCTCGAACAGGCGCGGCAGGGCCTTGTAGAAGCCCAGCCAGCGGTGCAGGCCCGACTCGACGCGCATCCCGTCGGCCACCCAGTCGGCGCAACGGCCGCCGACGACCTTGTAGCGCTCCAGGATGGTGACTCCCCGGCCCTTATCTAATAACTCGATAGCGGTGCTCAACCCGGCCAGGCCGGAACCGATGATGATGATGTTCTCCATTGACGACTCTCTCCTTAATACTTTAAGAGGGACGCGGAGAAACGCGGAGATGACGCCGAGAGACGCGGAGAAAGAAAGAAGCCTCTTCCTCCGCGTCCGTCCGCGCTCCTCTGCGTTTCTCTGCGTTCCTCTTCATCACTGCCCAAAGTATACGACGGTCAAATGGCGAGCGTAACGGGGGAAAACCCGACCAAATGCCCCGTCTAACCGGCAGTTCCGGCCGCCCGGCGCAACAACGCCAGGAACGCCGCCTCCTCGGCCGACAGGCCGGGCGTCGGCGCGGCCTCGGCCGCGGCCACTGTTTCGTCCCACACCGCGGCCAGTTCGCCGCCGGCGTAGGCGTCGAGCACAGCCGGGTGAACGTAGTACTTGCGGCAGGTGGCCGGCCGATTGCCCAGCGCGCCGGCCACGTCCTTGACCACCTGCACCACGTTGCGCCGCGCGGCCGTCTCGCTCTCCGCCGGGCCGAGCGCCGCCAGCGCCGCCGCGGCCATCACCGACCCGCCCCAGGTGCGCAAATCCTTGGCCGAGAACTCTTCGCCCGTCGCCGCGCGCAGGTAGTCGTTCACGTCGCCGGAGCCGACGCGCTGCCGCTCCCCATCCTCATCGTAGTACTGGAACAGCTCGTAGCCGGGGATGTCGCGGCACTGGCGGACGATGCGCGCCAGGCGGCGGTCGCGCACGTCGATGGCGTGCTTCTGGCCGCTCTTGCCGACGAACTGGAAGCGGATGGACGCCCCCTCGACCTGCACGTGCTTGTCGCGCAGCGTCGTCAGGCCGTAGGAGCTGTTGGCGCGGGCGTACTCGACGTTGCCGACGCGAATGTAGGTCAACTCCATCAGCCGCAACACCGTGGCCAGCACCTTGTCGCGCGGCAGACCGCGGCGGGACAGGTCGGCGTCGATGCGCTCGCGCAGCCCCGGCAGCGCCGCGCCGAACTGGGCCAGGCGGTGGTACTTGGTCTGGTTGCGGGTGGCGCTCCACTCCGGGTGGTAGCGGTACTGCTTGCGCCCCCGCGCGTCGCGGCCGGTGGCCTGCAAGTGGCCGTCGGCGCGGGGGCAGATCCACACCTCGACCCAGGCGGGCGGGATGCGCAGCGCCTCGATGCGGGCCACGACACGCGGCCCGACCGCTTCGCCGCGGGCGTTCAGGTAGGTGAAGCCTTGCCCATCGGCCGCCGGTTCGCGCCGCAGGCCCGGCTCGGCGTCGCTGACGTAGCGCAGGCCGATGGCCCGCGCCGCTTCGAGAGGGTCGGTAATGGGGAAGTCGCTGTCGCTATCGGTCGTCGCGTCGCTCATGGCGGCGGAGTCTAACGGGCAGCGGCGGCGGCGGCATGGGCCGATTGTCGCGTTCCGGCGTGGTCACGAACGGCCGCGCAGTTCGTTGCGCTGCCGCTCCATCTACCGCACCAGCCCTCCTTCTCCAGCGCCAGCCGTCTCCTTTCCAGGCCAACCGCTCGCGCTCTCAGGGCCAGCGACGTGCTTCTGCTCGGGGCCCCCCTCCTCGCGGCCGCACAGACCCGCCGGACCTGCGTCACCACCAGCCCCAGCAGGCGGTCAGGGCGGTGATGACCGCGGCCAGGGCCAGGGCCAGCTCGCGCAGGTCGTCGGCCGAGATGTCGAGTTGCGGCTCGTCGGGCTGCTGGGGGTCGGGTGTGTCCTCGCCCGTCTCCGGCGTCAGGTCGAGCGGCGGGGCGACGGTCGTCGTGTCGCGCCCGGCGACGCGGGCCAACATGCCGGCGGCGAAGAGCAGGCTGAGGCCCACCAGCAGGGCCAGCCCGATGAACAGCGGATCGCGGCGGGAACGAGTTTTGTCGAGGCAAATAGCCACACGTAGGCTAGCAGCGCCCCACCAACGTGGCTAACCACCACGCCCGACGGGATCTGCGGCGACGGCAAGGTTCCGGCTATCTCCTGTGGCACAGGATTCTTATCCTGTGCTCTTCACAATAAGCCCGGCGTCACGCTAGAGCACAGGATAAGACTCCCCAGAGTCCAGCGTCAACCGCCTCGGCCAGCGCATTAGCCGCCACCCAGCGCCGTACCACGCTCCCGCGTACTCACCCAAAAACGGCACAACCGCCCGCTGCGTCCACGCCCAATGCAACTCCACCAACTGCCGCAGGTGCAGGATGTCGTGGGCCACCCACGCCGCAGCCATGTCGCCGGGGTGATAGACCGCGCCCCAGGGCATGATGACCTCGGCCGCAAAATCGGGCGCGCCCAGCCCGCGCAGCCAGTCGAGCGACCGCTGCCGCTCGGCCAGGAAGTTGTCGAGCGACTCGGCCGGGTCGCGCTGGTTGTACTGCCGCGCCGTCACCCAGCCTTGCGGGTCGATGGGCGGGGCCTGCTCGTCGGGCCGGTGCAGCAGATAGTCCAGGCGCGGGCGAAAGTCCTCCCGCTCCTCGTCGTAAAGGTGATTGACTACTTCGAGGATCGACCACGACTCGGCATCGGGCTTCCAGCGCGCCTGCTCATCCGACACGCCCTCGGCCAGGGCGCGAATCCGCCCGGCCTGAATGGCCAACTGCGCGATCATCTCGTCCAGGGTCATCACCCGGCCACCTTCCTTAGCTTGTCTCCGCGCCATAGGCGCGCAACAGGTCAGCCATACGCTCGTCGCCGCGGGCCACGGCCACATCCAGCGCCGTCCGCCCCTGCCAGTTGGTCCAGGCCAGGTCGGGGTCGACGTTCTCCAGCAGCCAGACCGCCACCGCCCGCGCGCCAACGGCCACGGCGTTGGCCAGGGCCATCGTGCCCCCCTCGCGCGCGCCCGCCTCGTGGAGCGCGGCCACCAGCGCGGCGTCGCCGCTGAAGGCGGCGTGGCAGAGCAAGGGAATGCCGTGAGCGCCGCGGCTGTGGATGGCCGCCGCGTCGGCCGCCAGAAATTCCTCGACCACCGCCCGCCGGCCAAGCATGGCCGCCGTCATTAGCTCCAGCGGCGCGCCCTGGGCCAGCAGGTACTCGGCCACCTCGCGGCTGCCGACGTGGGCCGCGCCCTGGATGGCCGTCTCGGTGTCGCCCGGCCCCCACTCGTTGGCCGCGTTCAACAGCCGCGGCTCGGCCGCCAGCAGCGCCCGCACCGCCGCCAGGTTGCCATGCCCGGCGATAACGAACTCGCGGATTTGCTCGCCCGTCAATGGCGTCGTGTCTGTCGTCACATCGATCATACTACCCTCCAATGAACCGTAACGCGATTCTCCCGAATCGCGTCTTAACCGGCAAGCGACAGAAGCGCGATTCGAGAGAATCGCAGTACGCCAAACAAAAAGGCCGCCTCACCAACCTTGCGGTCAGAGAGACGGCCGTCCGACTCAAACTAGTCGCCCGAATGGGCGTCGATTACCAGCTATTACGGCTGCGATTGCGATCGCGATCGCCGCCACCGCTGCGATTCCCGCCGCCGTAGCCACCGCCACCGCTGCGATTGCCGCCGCCGTAGCCGCCGCCACCGCTGCGATTCCCGCCGCCATAGCCACCACCGCCGCCGGAACGCTCTTCGCGCGGACGGGCTTCGTTCACACTCAGCTCGCGACCGTCGACTTCCTTGCCGTTCAGCGCCTTGATGGCCGCATTGGCGGCCGAATCTTCCATCTCAACAAACGCGAAGCCACGAAAACGGCCGGTGTCCCGGTCATTAATCATGGCAATCGACTGGATGTCGCCAAACTCGGAGAACAGGTCACGGACCTGATCTTCGGTGGCGCCGAACGACAAATTCCCTACGTAAACTTTCTTCGTCAACTTGAAACTCTCTCTACAAACTAATAACGGGCCGCAAGCTGGTTATTACCGCTCCGGCCCGGACGACAAAACCAATGAGCAGTATACACGACATAATAGAAAATGCCAACCCCCAATTTTCGTTTCAAAGGCAACTACTCATCTTCGCCCTAAGTCCCAGTGCGTCGCACTTTCCTGAGTGCGTCGCACTTTCCTGACAAACCCACCCCGAAGGTGCAACGCACTCCAGAAAGTGCGATGCACCGGGAGCCTGAGTGCGTCGCCCGCGCCACCTACACGTTGGCATCAACCGACCGGTTGAACGAAAAACGCACAATATCCCCCCGCCGCTGCCAGCCGGTCGCCTCCCAGAAGGCGATGGCTGCCTCGTTGTCGGCGAAGACGTCAATGTGGGTCTTGTGGATGCCCTCGGCCGCCAGGCCGTCGAGCGCCCGCGCCACCAGCGCCCGGCCGACCCCCTGCCCGCGCCACGCCGGGGCGACCACGACGTGGTGCAACGAGCCGCGCCGCCCGTCATGACCGCCGAAGACACAGGCGATCACCTCGCCGTCGCTCTCGGCCACCAGGCTCAGGCCGGGGTTGCGCGCCAGATAGCGGGCGATGGCCTCCGGCGCGTCGGCGGCGCGCACGGCCACGCCCGGCGTGCCGCGCATCAGGCCCAGCACCGCGTCATAGTCGGCCATTGTCATCGGGCGGATGTTCACGGAGCGCCATCCTCCCGATCAAGTCGCCGCGCATACCAACTGACTGTGCGAACAGGCTCGAAGCCTAGCGCCTCGAACAGCGCCCGCGAGGCGACGTTGTCGACGTTGACCTCGGCCGCCGCCGCGCGCACCCCCGGCTCGCCCAGCGCCGCGCCCACCAGCGCCCGGCCGATGCCCCGCCGTTGGTAGGCCCCGTCTACGAAGAAGTCGTAGATGGTCAACTCGTCGCCATCCAGATCGCCCGTCAGCAGGCCCACCAGCCGCCCGGCGTCGCGCGCCGTCCAGGCCTGAATGCCCCGCCCCAGCGGTGCATCAGGGCGATCTTGGCCTCGGCCGAGTCCGCCCCGCCGCCATACATCTCGCTGACCCCGGCGTAGTCGGCGTGGAAGCCGGCGCGGGCCATTTCGTGCCACTCGTCGCCCAGCGACGCGAAGGGCACGCGCTCAATCGTGATCGGTTGACTCTCCATTGGTTACCTCACGCATAGCCCCTGATGTAGCACAGGATTCTTATCCTGTGCTGCCGGAAGACACAGGATAAGAATCCTGTGCCACATCTTCAACCTCGGACTCGCGCCAGTTGGCGCGCCGTCCAGTCAGCGTCGAGACGGGACAGCCGCGCCTTGCCCAGATTCTGGCGCATGATCCAGCGCACGTCCGGGTCGTCGTCGGCCAGCCACTTCTCGATGAGCGCCTGGCCCTTGTCCGGCGCGGCCACCGCGGCCACGCTCCAGCAGTAGCCCAACGCCTTGCGCAAGGCGACGAACTCGGCGCTGCGCCGGTCGGCCGCGCCGCGCACGCTGACCATAATGGCGTCAAGTACGTCGAGCACCCGCCCGGCCGTAGCCTCGTTCGTCAGCAGCGCCGGCTCGCACAGCCCGGCCGCCGCCGCCCGCTGCTCCAGCCGTGTGCCCGCCGCCCAACGGGCCGCCTCGGCCAGCAACGCGGCCATATCGGCCTCGCCCCAGCGCTGCAGGGCCATCGCCGCCGCCTCGCGCACCCGCCAGCGCGGGTCGTTGGCCGCCTGCCGCACCTGAGTCAGCGCCGCCCCGTCCCCCTCGGCCAGCAGCCGCCCATAGCCCAGCGCGCCGCAGAAGGCCAGGAACTCGCCCGGCGTGTTGGTCGGCCCCTCGCCCGGCCCGACGGCCAGCCAGCGGGCGAACTGGGTCGCATCCCCCTCGTCGGCCGCCGCCCGCGCCAGCTCCAGATTGCCGCGCGGCCCCGGCAGGCGCGACTCGGCCAGCAGGAACGACTCCCAGTCGCACATCTGGCGCAGGTGTTCGCGGTAGGTGTCGATCTTGCTCATAGTGTCGTACCCATCACCTGGTGGAGACGCTCACGCAAAGGCGCAAAGAAGAAAGATGGTCACGCAAAGACGCAAAGAACGCCAAGCTAAGCAAGCTTCTTAAGCTTGGCGTTCTTTGCGTCTTTGCGTGAGTTTCTTCTTCTTCTCTTCTTCGCGCCTTTGCCCCTTGGCGCCTTTGCGTGAGCGCCTTTGTGTGAGCGTCTTCATTCTTCATACGCCTTTCGCCGCCACAAACGGCGTGGCCGGGATGAGCAGCGCGGCGTCGGCGGCCAGGCCCTGTTGCGCCAGCGCCGCGGCGTACTCCGGATGCATAACGAACGCGCCGTCGCGCAGGATTTCGCGGTCCCAAGGGTTCAGGACCAGTTCATCGCTGATCAGGCCGGTGTAGTCCACGGCGTCCGCGCCCCAGGTGTGGGCGTAGAGCGTGGCCGTCCGCGCCTCGGCTGCGCCCAGTTCCAACGCCCGCGTCTTGACCATCTGCACCGTCTGGCCGCTGCTGCACATCTCATCGACCACCAGCACGCGCCGCCCGCGCACGGCCGCCGGCGGCTCCACCAGCCACAGCGGCGTCTGGCGCACCACCACATCGTCCTGTCGCCGCGACAGGCGCACCGGGTAGACTTCGACTTGCAGGATGTGGGCCAGCAGCGCGCCGGGGTAGGCCCCGCCGCGCAACACCGGCAGCACCATCTCCGGCCGCCACGGCGCGACGGCCACGGCCAGCGCCTTCACCAGCCCGTGAAAGTCGTCCCAGGAGATCGGCCGCACGCCGGCGCGGGTGGAGTAGTCGTAGGCGGGATCGGTCATAGTCAAGTGAGGCTATCACATTGTCGCGCGGGGTGGCAACCCGCTTCTCCTTGTAGCGCGGGTTGGCAACCCGCTTCTTCCGCCGCAACCAAAGCGGCGGGTTGACAACCCGCGCTACAACTCCAGTTGCGCCAGAAACTCGATCACAAACTCCCGCCACTGCGCCGTCGCCGGGCAATAGGTCGTCCACAACTGGCCCCGGAGGCCCGGCGCGTCGTGGGGTAGGATGATCGTCTCGCACAGCGGCGTCACCTGATCGGCCAGCACTGCCCCGGTCACGTCACCGATCTGAATCTCGCTCACGTCCTTGTCGTAGTACTCCTCGCGAATGGCCGCCACGCTAAACGGTGGGGCCTGGTCGCTCGGATAAGTTGACCAGAACAGGTCGGCGCGGAACAAATCGTCTTCCAGCACCAGCAGGCCGGGGCTGGTTACGTCATAGTTGGCGACGGCGTAGTGGTGCTGGTCCAGCGGCTGGGCGCGCCAGCCATCCGGCACGGCCAGCGCCAGCCCCGGCCCGACCCACTCGCGGCGCGGCCACGACTCCGGCGGGCCGGCGGCGTGGGCCACGGCCACCGTCGCCCACGGCTGCGTCTCCACGGCCGTTGCCTGAGCGATCATGACCGACTCCAGGCCAAGCTGATCAACGTCTACGCCCAGCGGCGTCGCCGTCTGCACCACCGGCCAGCCGGCCGTGTCGATGGCATAGAGACCCGACGGCGCGCCCGCCTCGAGTGGCTGGCTCAGCCAGGCTATGGCATACCGGCCATCGCTCGTCCAGCCGTCGAGGTAGGCTATTTCAAACCGTTGTGATGCCACAACCGTCTCGCCGGTGGCTGTGTCGCCAACCACCACCTGCTGGCTTCCAGGCGCGTCGTAGACCAGGTCGGCAAAGAGCCGCCCACCGGACGACAGGCTATGGCTGGACGGAGCGGCGGCCAGTTCCCACACCAACGGCCGCGCCGCCCCATCGAGCGGAAAGAAGATCTGATTGTCGTCGGCCTGAGCGATGACGCCCGTTCCGTCGGCCGCCCAACGGTGCCACAGGTGACCGTCAACGGGCGGCGGACGGAAGCGGCCCAGCTTGCGCGCTGCGCCCGTCGTCGCGTCCACCAGCCAGATGGCGATGGCATCGCCATCCGCGGCGCTGACGGCGATGCTACGGCCGCAATCGCCCGTCGCCGCCGCAGCCGCGCAACCGGGCGACCACACCGGCCAGGCGGCGAACGGCGGCAAATCGACCAGCAGGCGCGGCGCGTCGCCGGTGACGACATCCTGCACGTACACCTGCCCACGGCTCACCTCCGGCGCTTGCCCGGCCAGCGTGTAGACGATGCGCCGGCTGTCGGGCGCCCAGGTGAACCACAGGCGCAGGTCGTGGAGCTTGCTGACGGTCGACATCGGCGCGGCGTCGCCGGTCGGGCCACGGTGGATGAGCCACGTGTCACCCGCCGGGCGCGGCGCGACCATCAGGCGGCCGTCGGGCGAAAAGCGCGGCGGCCAAATGGTGTCCACCGGGCCACTCTCCCCATTGAGGGTGTAGTAGCCAGGGCCAAGGAGCGTCTCGACGCGGCCATCGGCCGGCGTGTAGACGATCAGTGAGCCGTCGGGTGGGGCCAGCACCAGGCCGTCGCTGAAGCCGGGAATGCCCTCGGCCGGCGGCCTGAAACCGCTGGGGCCGGGCGTGGCCGAAGCGACGGGCGTCGGCGGCGGCGCGGGTGTGTCCGGTCGTTCGATGGCGGGGTCGAGCGCGGGCGTGGCCGATGGCGCGACTGTGATGGCAGAAGTAGGTGTGGCCGCCAGCGTGGCCGGCGGCGCGATCGTGGCTAACGTGGGTAGAGCGGTAACGGCAGCCGGCGGCGCGTCCCCATCAGAAACGCAAGCCGTCAGCGCCAGGAGCACAACCAGCAGCAGGGTATAGCGTTTCATGGTAGCAGCATAGCACATTGGCGGACGTTGATGTTGACGCCGTGCGCGCGATTGGTCTACGACCGCCCAATGAACCGCGCCTGTCCCCTCGCCCTTTGGGAGAGGGTTAGGAAGAGAGCCTCTTGTCCCCTCGCTCTGTGGGAGAGGGCCAGGGAGAGGGCCTCTTGTCCCCTCGCCCTTTGGGAGAGGGTTAGGGAGAGGGCCACCCATCCGGGCAGAACCCTCTCCCTAACCCTCCCCCAGTGGGGGAGGGAACGCCGGCGGCTCAATGCGCATCCAGCCGTGGACAAGCCGCCGCGTCTCCCCATCAAAGCAGTAGTAGTGCCCGCCGTCGCGCCCCGGCTGGGCGTGGGTCATCGAAATCGGCTCGCCAAGCAAATGACAGAGGTAGAACGTGCCCACCGCGCCGTGAGCCACTATGGCAATCTCCCCCGCTCCCCCGCCCCCCTGCTCCCCTGCGCTTAATAGGATACCCTCAATGGCCCGCACAATCCGCCCCTGTGCGTGGGCCGCCGTCTCCCAGCCGCGCACGCTCTCGTCCGGCCGCGCGAACAGCAACCGGGCGGCGGCGGCGTGCTCCTCTTCCGGCAGCCAGCCGGTCGAATTGCGATCCACTTCGCCCAACTCCGGTAGCACAATCGGCGTCAGCCCCAGGTGCGCGGCCAGAATACCCGCGCCGTCGAGCGCCTTCTGCTCGTCGCTGCAATAGATCGCGCCGAGCGTGGCCACCCACGGCCGCGCCAGCAGCGCCGTCATCCGCGCCCGGCCGCGTTCGGAGAGCGGCCAACGCGGCACGGGGACGGCCGGGTCTTTCACCACGTCGGGGTGGGAGATGTAGTAAACGAGGCTCATAAAGAAAAGGAACCACAGATTACACAGATTTCACAGATTTGAAGAGAAGCTATCCGCAGATTGGGCAGATTGGGCAGATTTCAGAATAAAGAGATTCTTCTTTCCGAAAATCTGCCCAATCTGCCCAATCTGCGGATCATCCCTCCTTGTGGCGCAGGCGGGCGCGGACGCGGGCGATGTCGGCGGCCGAAAGCCCGGCATCCAGCAGATAACGCTCCATACCGCCGTAGCGCTCATCGACGTAGGCCAGGGTGGCCAACATCTGGTCGGGGGTCATGTTCAGCCGGTCCCAGAAGCCCAGCCCGGCCTCGCCCTTTTCGGCCACCAGGCGCTCGTAGATCGGCCGCCGCCGCTCCAGCGTCAGGGCGTAGTCGTCGGCGATGACCGCGTCGGGCACGCCGGCCAGCCGCAGCGCCGCCGCCGCCACCAGCCCCGTCCGGTCGGTGCCGCCCAGGCAGTGGAAGACGATGCCGCCCGGCGGGGCCGCGGCGATGGCCCGCAGCACGCCGGCCAGGGCGTGGGGGTAGAAGTCGAGGAAGAGGCGATAGACGTCGGCCCGCGTCTTGATCGCCGCCCACAGCGGCGCGGCGGCCGGGTCCTGGTGGTCGAGCGGCGTGTTGACGAAGCCCGGCTCGCCCGGCCGCCCGCCGGGGAAGATGGGCGGATCGTCGGCCAGCTCCAGCGGCCCGCGCAGGTCGATGACTGTGCGCACGCCGTAGTCGGTGAGGGCGCGCCGCCCGGCGGGGGTCAGCTTGCCCAGGCAGTCGGCGCGGATGAGCGCGCCGAAGCGGGTCGTGCCGCCACCGGCCGTGGGCAGCCCGCCCAGATCGCGCACGTTCCAGCAGGGTTCCCACTCCAGGTGTCGCGTTGTCATAGTTTTATGAAGAAGGAACCGCAGATTACGCAGATTTGAAGATAGATTCTTGGAAGAATCACTGACCCCAATCTGCGGATCACATCTCTTCATCTGCGTAATCTGTAGTTTCCTTCTCTTTTATCCCAACGCCTCGACCAGCCCCGGCACTTCGGCCGCGCCGACGGGCACGGTCAGGCTGCTGCCGCTCAGGTCGTCGCCGATCGGTTGCACCCGCCCGCCCAGACAGCGGCCGAGGAACGCCTCGGCCAGCGCCGCGAACGACAGGTTGTTCTGCGGCCGGGCGAAGCCGTGGCCCTCGTCGGGGTAGAGGGCGTAGGCCACGGGGATGCCCCTGGCCTGCATGGCGCTGACGATCTGGTCCGACTCGGCCTGCTTCACGCGCGGGTCGTTGGCTCCCTGGGCGATGAGCAGCGGCCGGACGATGCGGTCGACGTGGGTCAGCGGCGAGTGGGCCTTCAGCAGCGCCCGGCCCTCTTCGGTGCGGTGGTCGCCGACGCGGGTGGTGAACAGCTCGACCATCGGCTGCCAGTAGGGCGGAATCGTCTCCAGCAGGGTGATCAGGTTCGACGGCCCGACGATGTCCACGCCGCAGGCGAACACCTCCGGGTAGAACGTCAGCCCGGCCAGCGTCGAGTAGCCGCCGAAGCTGCCGCCCATGACCGCCACCCGCGCCGGGTCGGCGATGCCCTGGGCGATGGCCCACTGCACGCCGTCCTGCTGGTCTTCCAGGATTTTGCCGGCCCACTCGAAGTCGCCGGCGTTGGTGAACGCCTTGCCGAAGCCGGTGGAGGAGCGGAAGTTGACCGACAGCACGGCGTAGCCGCGATTGGCCAACCACTGATGCCAGCCGTTGAAGCCCCAGCTATCGCGCGCCCAGGGGCCGCCGTGGGGGATGAAGACCAGGGGCAGGGGCGCGTCAGGAACCCCGTCGCCGTCGCTGTCGCTGCCGGGCGGCAGGGTGTAGTAGACGACCAGGTTCAGCCCATCGCGGGCGGGCACGACCGCCGGGCGCATTTTGGCCAGCGGCAGCCCTTCCAACTCGGCGCGGTTGGTGAACAGGAAGTCGGCCGTCCCCCGCTGGCGGTCATAGAGGTAGTAGCGCACCGGGCCATCGTCCACCACGTAGGCCACCAGCCAGGTGAGATCGTCCTGCGAGCGACTGGTGATCTCCACTTCGCCGTCGGCCACCGTCGCCAGGTAGTCCAGGTCGGCGGCGATGGCCGGGTCGAGCACCTGCCAGCGCTTGCGGTCGTAGACGAAGGCCACGGCCTGCACGTGGCGCTCCGTCGGGTGGCGCAACACCTGGTCGGCGTCGGCCAGTTCGTCGGCGGCCAGCAGCGAGCGGTCGCCGGTCGTCAGGTCAATGGCCACCAGCGCCGCCGTGTCGCGCTCGCGGCTGTCGCGCAGATAGAGGACGTTGCCGCTCTTGTCAAAGCCGGCCGTCGAGGCGGTCAGCATGTCTTCGCCGGGGAAGCTCTGCCACAGCGCCCAGTCTTCGCCCGCCGGCCGGTAGATGTCCAGCCCGCCGTCGGGTGTCATCTGGATGGCAGTGCGGATGGCCAGGTCGTCGTCCACGTCCACGCCCATGAAGCGGTCGTGTTGCAGCAGCAGCGTCCGCTCGCCGCTGATCAGGTTGACGCGGTAGATGTCGTGCCACTGCGGGTCGCGGTCGTTCAGGGCGACGACGATCTCCTCCGGCCGGTGGTGGCTCAGGCCGACGATCTGCGCCGCCACGCCCTCGAACGGGGTCAGGTCGCCCACTTCGCCGGTGGCGATGTCGGCCGAGTAGACGCGCCAGTTCTCGTCGCCGCCTTTGTCCTGGATGTAGAGGATGTCGCCGCCGGTGTAGGCCCAGGCGTAGAAGCGGATGCCGCGGCCATTATCGGCCGTCACCGGGCGGGCGTCGGCCGGGCGCTCGCGTGGGGCGACCCAGACGTTGAGCACGCCGTCGCGCGGGGCCAGCCAGGCCAGATGTTCACCATCGGGGCTGATGGTCACCTGCGCCCGGTCGGGGTTGCCGAAGAAGACGCGGCGGGGAATCAAGGGTGTAGCGTCGTAACTCATTTCATCTCCTCGGTGCGTCGCACCTTCCGCAGTGCGTCGCACCTCTCTTCCTTCCCGGTGCGTCGCACTTTCCGCAGTGCGTCGCACCTCTCTTCCTTCCCGGTGCGTCGCACTTTCCGCAGTGCGTCGCACCTTCTTATATACCCATCCAAAGAAGGTGCAACCCACTCCAGAAAGTGGGATGCACCCGCTCCCGGTGCGTCGCACTTTCTGAAGTGCGTCGCACCTTCTTTCGTCATTACCTGCACATATCCAGCCCGAATAATAACCCAAGAACGTGCAACGCACCCAAGAAGGTGCGCTGCACGTGGAGAGGAGCGCTGCACGCGCCTATAACTGCTCGGCCAGCGACGCGAAGTCGAAATCGACGTAAGGCGTTCCGGCCAGGAGGCGCGCGCGGCGGCCGGTCATGAAGCGCCGCGGCCAGGGGTGGGGAATGGCCTCGACCGCCTCGCCGTCGGCCAGGTCGTAGCTGCGCTGGATGACGGCGTAGAGGTCGATCTCGCGCGTGGTCAGGAAGTCGTGGATGGCCGGCAGCCAGCGCGGGTCGAGGCGGTTCTCGGCCCGATAGCCGCGCAGGAAGGGCGGCAGGAAGTCGGCCAGCACGCCCGGCGGGTCGTCGGCGTTGGTGATCATATAGAAGACGACCATGGCGATGTCGCCGATGAACCAGTTGTAGACGCAGTCGTCGAAGTCGAACAGGGTGATGGTGTCGCCGTCGACGTGGAAGTTGGCGCTGTGGGCGTCGAAGTGGATCAGCCCGTACTCGTTGCGCCCACGCGGCATGGCTTCGATGCGGCCGGTGATCGCCCGATAGCGGTCGAGTATGACCGCATCCCGGCCGGTCAGCAGGTCGTTCAACTCGTCGGCGAAGACGGCCGGCCACGATGGCCGTCGCCAGGCCGGGTCGGGCGGGGCGTACTCCTTGGTCAAGGCGTGCATACGGCCGAGGAGGCGGCCGTAGTTTTCGTAGCGCGCCGGCGTCCAGCCCACTTCCCACGGCGGCCGGCCGGGCGCGAAGGCGAAGGCCGTGGCCAGAAAGCGGCCACCCTGCCCATCGTCGATCTCCTCCACCAGCTCCCCCCGCGCCGACAGCAGCGCCCCGGCCACCGTCGCCCCGCCGGCGGCCAGGTAGTTGATCCAGTCCACTTCGCCGTGAATCTGCTCCGGTGAACGGCGCAAGGAGTGGGTGATGCGCAGGATGGCCGGGCCATCGTCGCGTTGGTAACGGTAGATGAAGCTCTCGAAGCCGCCGCCCGGCTCGATGGCATCGGCGGCGATGGCGTAGCGCGCCATCGCTTCGTGAAGGATAGCATCGTTGTAGAGGTCGCGGATTGTCTTGTCCATAGTTGCCCATGTGGCACAGGATTCTTATCCTGTGCTCTTCAGTATCGGAGCACAGGTTAAGAAACCTGTGCCACATCAACTCCCCTTGCGGTTGCGCGGAAACTCCTTCAACGTCCGGACGCGATTCGGAGAATCGCGCTACGTCGGCTGCGCGATTCAGGAGAAGCGCGCTACGGCCAGCCACTCGTCCAGCCGGTCGAGCAGGCGGTCGAGGCGGGTGAGCAGTTGGCCCGGCGCGGCCCCGGCGGCGGCCAGGGCGGCGGTCACGTCGGCGGCCATGTCGGCGGGCAGGCTGGGGCACAGCGTTGCGGCATGGGCCAGCAGACGCTTCTCGCCGGGATGGGGCACGCGGTTGACGGCGAACAGGATGTCGAAGTAGCCGGCCAGCAGCGCCGCCAGGCGGTGGTTGACGCTGACCAGGTCGTCACGGGCCACGGCCTTGGCGATCTGCGTCCGGTAGCTGGTGAGGATGCCGCGCAGAACGGGGTGATTATGAGCGACGATGGCCCGGCGCAACGGCTCGGGGTAGGCGACGGCCGCCCGGCGCTGCTGGTCGGCAAACCAGCCCGTGGGATCGTGCAACGGGCGCGAGTGGCGCACGGTGTGCCAGAAGGCCGTGGTGTAACCGAGCGACGGCGCATGTTCGTCCAGCACGCGCCCCAGTTGCGAGGCCATCCAGGCGGCGTCGAAGTAGACGGCGTCAATCTCCTGCCCGGTGGCCGCGTCAAGCCACTGATCGCTCGCCCCCCAGTAGTTCTGGTCGAAGTCGGCCCGCGTCGCCCCGCCCAGACGCTCGACGATGCTCTGGCGGTCGCTCACGGGTATCTCGGTGCGGGTGTAGACATAGAGGTCGATGTCGGACGAGGCGTCGGCCGCGCCGCCGGCCAGCGACCCACCCAGGGCGACGGCCACGACTTGCGGTAGCTCGCCGAAAAGGGCTGCCAGTCGGGCGGCTAGCATGGAAACTGACTCGTTTGCTTGATTGTGAATCATGTTGATAGCTTGCATCAACCTCGTCCGCCCCGGGCTAAAGCCACGGGGCTACTCCACAACGGCCCGTCAACGGGCCTCAAGCGCGACAGCGCGCGGCCCTCTGAAAGCCGGCCTCGGCCGGCGTCGTTGAATAGCCCGGCGCCTTCAGGTCCGGGCGGGCGCTTCCTATCATCGCGCCCAGACGCGCAACGGCCCAACCGGGACGAAGCCAACTGCCTGCGCCAGAGTCAGGTCGTCGCCCCGCTCATAGCCCACCAGCGGCCGGCCGGGGAACAGCGCCGCGGCGAAGGCCACCGCCCCCGCCCAACAGCCGGCCGCCTCGGCCGCCGGGGCGAAGACGTTGGACAGGCCGACGACCTCGCCCGTCTGGTTGGCCGCGGCCACGGCCACGACCTGCCCATCGCGCGCCCCGGCCAGCAGGGCCACGCCCGGCTCGCGCAGCAGCCCGCGGCGGAAGATGCGCTCGCGGCCGGGCACGACCTGCCCCGGCTGTAGCCCCGCCCAGGCCGCCTCCCAGCGCGCCAGCCCGGCGGCGTCGTTCACCACCGACCAAACCAACTCCCGGTGCGTCGCACTTTCTTGAGTGCGTCGCACCTTCTTACCACCCTCTTCACCTTCAAGAAGGTGCGACGCACTCCAGAAAGTGCGTCGCACCGTATCAAGCCACAGCCACGTCGCCTCGAACAGCACGTCGAAGCCCAGGCCGCTCAGGTCAAGCGCGGCGAAGCTGTCCTTCACCGAGAAGCGCGCCCGCCGCGTCAGCAGATGCTCCACCCAGGCCCGCTGCCCGGCCGGGTCCTTGGGCGAGAGGGTGATGGCGTTGGAGTAGAAGCGCGGCACCGGCTGCCGGTTCAGCCACAGACCGCCGACGAACTCGCCGGGCAGGCCGTGGGCGCGGCAGACGGCGTCGCACCACAGGGCGTTGTTGCGCGCGCAGAGAGTGGCGTCGGGCGTCACGCCGTCCGTTCGCCCGCCGGCTCCAGCACGGCCACGGCGTCGCCGACACGAATCGGGCCGCCCATGACCACCCGGGCCAGCACGCCGATCGGCCCCAGCCCGGTCGTCGGCCGGGGTTGCACGGCCTGCAACCGTTCGCAACCGGTGCGCCCTTTGGTGATGGACAGGATGGCCGTCGGGCCGAAGGCCAGCAGCGTGCCCGGCGGCAGCGTCTCCACGGCCAGCCCCTCGACGATCATCTGCTCGCCGAACTGGCCCGGCGCGGCGCGATACCCCTCGGCCGCCCGCGCCGCCAGCCATTCGGCCGACAGCAGATTCACCTGGCGCGTCTTGTTGTGGCCCGCCTTCTGGTCGCCGTCCAGGCCGTGGTCGGCCACGAGCGTCGCCGCCTCGACCGGCACGCGGATGAAGTCGCTCAGGGGATCGTCGTAGTGACGGTCGCGGGGCTGGTAAGCGATGCTGCTAATCTGGGGCATAGGATCACACTCCGGCGCGCCCGGTTTGGCCTGCGTGGGCGCGGCATCGGCGGAGTATAGACGAATCACCGCGACCGACAAAGGTCTGCCCCCTCGCCCTCCGGGAAAGGGTCTGCCTGTCCCCTCGCCCTTGAGGGTTCCTCGCCCCCGCACAGAAGACCCTCCCTAACCCCTCCCAAGGGGAGGGGATCAGAGCGTCCCCTCTCCCTCCGGGAGAGGGTTAGGGAGAGGGTTCTTCGCCCCGCGCGCAGAAGACCCTCCCCTAACCCCTCCCAAAGGGAGGGGGACACATGTCCCCGCACGTATTAGAACGACACCAGCCAATACTAGACGAAATATTGACAAATAGTTGACAACTCGCAAAACATCGTCTATGATGTGTCCATAACCGCCTCTGGGCAAGCTATTCAGGAGCCAATCATGAAGAACAATCGTTATTCCGCCATTGTCACCCTCGTCTTTCTCATCGGCGCGACCATCGCCGCCAACTACCTGGGCTTTCGCGCCAACACCGACACCGGGGCCATCGCCAACCAGACCTTCAACGACCGCAGCTACTTCTTCCCCGCCGGCTACGTCTTCACGACCATCTGGCCGGTCATCTACACCGGCATCGTCGCCTGGGCCATCTACCAGGTGCTGCCGGCCAACCGCGACAACCCGCGCTTCCGCGCCGCCGCGCCGTGGCTGATCGTCAACCTGGTGCTCAATGCCGTGTGGGTGTGGGTCTTCGGGATGCAGGCGTTCGTGTCCACGCTGCCGATCATGGCCGTGCTGCTCTACACCACCGTCGTCGCCTACCGCAAGCTGCGCATCGGGCAGGAGGCGGTCGGCCGCTGGGAGCGCATCCTGCAAATCCCCATCAGCATCTACCTGGCCTGGCTGACCGTGGCTACGGTGGCCAACGTCGCCCTGGCTCTGGTGGCCCGCAACTGGAACGGCTTCGGCCTCAGCTACGAAGTCTGGGGGCTGATCATGCTGCTGGTCGGCGTCGGTCTGGCCATCTTCCTTTATCGCGGGCTGGGCAACGACGTGGTCATTCCGCTGGTTTACGTCTACGCCTACATCGGCATCATCGTCCGCTACCCCGACGTGCCGCTGGTGCTGGCCGGGGCGGCCATCGGCGCGGTAGCTTTGGCGGCCCTGAGCGCCTACCACTTCATCGGCGGCGGCCGTGATCGTGCTCTGCGCCCCGCCTAGCCGTTGACTATATCTCACGCAAAGTACGCCAAGACGCCAAGCCCAGAGATTTCTGGGCTTTGCGTCTTGGCGTACTTTGCGTGAGATACCCCTTCTTGGCGTCTTTGCGCCTTTGCGTTAATCTCTCCCCTGGACGTTTAGGCCATGTTCCCAACCACCCGCGGCGCTCCTCCCTCTACCAACCGCTCGGCATCATTAGCCCGCGCCGCCGGGGAGTACGCCGCCGTCGCCGCCCTCGTCGCCGCCATGACGCTCGTCCTGTGGCTGCTGCGCGACCGGCTGACGCTGGCCAACGCCTCGCTACTCTATCTGCTGGCCACGCTGGTAGCCGCCGTCCGCTGGCGTACCGGCCCATCGGTACTGGCCGCCGTGCTCAGCTTCTTCAGCTTCAACTACTTCCTCGTCCGCCCCTACTACACCCTGGCCGTCGAAGACCCGCGCGAACTGCTCGATCTGCTCGTCTTTCTGGCCGCGGCGCTCATCGCCGGGCGGCTGGCCGCCTACGCCCGCACCCAGGCCGAGGCCGCCGGCCTCAATGCCCGCCAGCAAGAGGTGCTCTACCGCCTGACCAGCGCCCTCAACCCGCTGACCGACGCGGCGGCCATCCGCGCCGAGTTGCGCCGCGCCGTGGCCGACGATCTGGGCGCGCAGGAAGTCCACTTCCTGCCCAACCGCCCGCCGGCCGACCCCGACCCCGGTCTGGCCATCGTCTTTGTGCTGCTCCAGGCCGGCGAGACGATCTACGGCACGCTGCGCGCCGCCTTCCCCCACCCGCCCTCGACCTCGCAACACCGGCTGCTGACCGCCTGCGTGGGCCAGGCGGCGTTGGCCTTGCAGCGCGTCGACCTGACCGAGCAGGCCCAGCGCAGCCGCGCCCTGGCTGAAGCCGACCGTCTGAAGACGGCCCTGTTACGCGCCGTCTCCCATGACCTGCGCACGCCCATCACCATCATCAAGACCTCGGCCGCCAACCTGCGCGACCCCGACCTGGCCGGCCGCCTTGCGCCGGCCGAGCAGCGCGACATGGCCCAGGCCATCGAGACCCAGGCCGACACGCTCGACCGGCTGGTGGGCAATCTGCTCGACATGTCGCGCCTGCAGGCCGGGGCAGTGGTGCTTAACCAGGAGTGGAACTCATTGGAAGAGATCGCCGGCGAAGTGGCCGCCCGCGTCTACCAGTCGCAGAAGGCCGAGCGCATCCGGCTGGAGTTTCCCGACGACCTGCCGCTGCTGCGCTGCGACTACGGCCTGCTGCTCCAGGCGCTCAGCAACATCGTCGAGAACGCCCTGCGCCACGAGCCGCCCGGCCGGCGGGTTATCATCCGTGGCCGGACCGAGGCTGAGGCCGTATTGCTGGAAGTGGTCAACCACGGCCCGACCATCCCGCCGGAGGAACGCGAGCGCATTATGGAGCCGTTCTACCAGTCGCGCGACGGCCGCGCCCTCATCGGCAGCGTCGGGCTGGGGCTGGCCATCGCCCACGGCATCGTCGAAGTCCACGGCGGGTCGCTGAGCGTGGCCGACACGCCCGGCGGCGGGGCGACGTTCGTCATCCGTCTGCCCCAGAAGGAGCGCGCGCCATGATGATTCTGGTCGTGGACGACGAACCGCAGATCCGCAAGCTACTGACGACCGGCCTGGGCGGCTACGGCCATGAGGTCATCGCCGCCGCCGACGGCAACGAGGCGCTGACGCTGGTGGCCCAGCGCCGGCCCGACTTGGTCGTGCTCGACATTCACCTCGGCCGCGAGCCGGACGGGCTGGAGGTCTGCCGCCGCCTGCGCGAGTGGAGCCGCGTGCCCATCATCATCCTCTCCGTACGCGGCGACGAGCGCACCAAGGTGCAGGCCCTCGACGCCGGGGCCGACGACTACCTGACCAAGCCGTTCGGCATGGAGGAGTTGCGCGCCCGCATCCAGGCCGTCGTGCGCCGGGCGGTGGTCGAGCCGGGCGGCGCGACTGAGAGCGTCATCCGCGTCGGCGCGCTGGAGATCGATCTGGCCAACCGCCGCGTCCTGGTCGAGGGCGAGGAAGTCCACTTCACACCGCAGGAGTACGACATCCTGCGCCTGCTGGCCACCCACCCCGGCAAGATCATGACCCACCCGGCCATCCTCAGCGCCGTCTGGGGGCCGGAGTACGCCGAGATGACTCACTACGTGCGGATTTATGTCAACCAGATTCGCAAGAAGCTGCGCGAAAATCCGGCCGCCAACGTGCGCTACATCCTCAATGAGCCGGGGATTGGCTACCGGTTCGTTGATCTCTAGTTCAGACCTCTGAGGTTTGCGGCAAACCTCAGAGGTCTTTACGCTTTCCTTACGCCCCCCGCTCCTCCGCCTGACACAATCTTAACGCCCCGGCAACTACAATCTGAGCAACTGTGGCACAGGATTCTTATCCTGTGTCTATGCTGTAGCAGCAGAGCACAGGATAAGAATCCTGTGCCACACGTGGAGAGATTATGACACCCATCATTATGGTCGTGACGGGCGAACACGCCTGGACGTTGCAAGCCCTGCATCTGGCGGCGGCGATGGCCCGCGAGACGGGCGCGTCGCTGCTGCTGGTCGAGCCGGTGCGCGTCAGCCATCTGGAGTATCTGGGGGCCGGGCTGCGCGAGGCGCTGCTGCCCTACGAGCGGCTGGTGGCCCTAAGCGAGTATAGCGCCGCCATCCGCGACTACGGCATCGAAGTCGCCGTCGCCCCCTACGAATACACCGACTACGCCGGCGGCCTGGTCAGCGCCGTCGAACAGATCGCGCCGCTGGCCGTTTTCGCCCCCGCGCCGGGCGGGCGGCTGCCGCTGCTGGCCGCGGCGCGGCTGTGGCTTTTGCGTCGCGCCCTGGGCCGGCCGCTCTACACCCTGGGCGCGGGCGACGGCGCGGCCACCTGGACGCCGGCCGCGCCGGTCGAAACGCCGGCCGCCATGGCCTCAGCTATTCACCATTTATAGGAACCACAGATTACTCAGATTACACAGATTATGGCTTCCGGAATCTGTGTAATCTGTGAAATCTGTGATTCCTTCTTAGAGACCCAATCATGGATACAACAACGACCGCAACCACACCCGCGCCCAAGCGCGCTAAACTCTCCGACCTGCTCATCGGCCGCCCGCTGGAAACGCGCTCGCTGGCCCACCAGGTCGTCAGCAAGAAGGTCGGCCTGGCCGTCTTCGCCTCCGACGCCATCTCCTCGACGGCCTACGCCACCGAGGAAATCCTGGTCATCCTGGCTTTGGCCGGTTCGGTAGCCCTGGGCCTCTCCCTGCCCATCGCCATCGCCATCGCCATCCTGCTGACCATCGTCACCATCAGCTACCGCCAGACGATCTTCGCCTACCCCAACGGCGGCGGGGCCTACATCGTCGCCCGCGAGAACCTGGGCGAGAAGGCGGCCCTCGTGGCCGGGTCGGCCCTGCTGACCGACTACGTGCTGACCGTGGCCGTGTCGATCAGCTCCGGCGTGGCCCAGATCATCTCCGCCTTTCCCGATCTGGCTCCGTTCCGCGTCGTCATGGCCGTGGCCATCATCGCCTTCGTGACGCTCATCAACCTGCGCGGCGTGCGCGAGAGCGGCGCGGTCTTCGCCGTGCCGACCTACTTCTTCCTGGTCATGATGGCCATTACGCTCGTTGTCGGCTTCTATCGCTGGGCCACGGGCACGCTGGGCGTCGTCACCGGCGTGGAGATGTTGGAAACCACGGCCGCGCCCATCACCCTCTTCCTCGTCCTGCGCGCCTTCAGCAGCGGCTCGACCGCCCTGACCGGCATCGAGGCCATCTCCAACGGCATCACCGCCTTCAAGGAGCCGAAGAGCGGCAACGCGGCCAAGACGCTGACGGCCATGAGCAGCATCCTGGTGGTGCTGTTCCTGGGCATCACCTTCCTGTCGCGCCACATCGAGGCCATCCCGTCGCACCACGAAACGATCATCTCGCAGATGGCCCGTACCATCTTCGGCGAGGGCAACATTTTATACCTGGCCGTCATCGCCGGCACGGCGCTCATCCTGCTCATGGCGGCCAACACCAGTTACGCCGACTTCCCCCGGCTGGCGGCGCTCCAGGCGGCCGACGGCTTCCTGCCGCGCCAGTTGACCTATCGCGGCGGTCGGCTCGTCTTCTCCTGGGGCATCCTGACCCTGGCCCTGGCCGCGTCGCTGCTGGTCATCGTCATGCGCGCCAGCACGACGGCCCTCATCCCGCTCTACGCCATCGGCGTCTTCCTCAGCTTCACCCTGTCGCAGACGGGCATGGTCATTCGTTTTCGCAAGATCGGCCGCCTGCAACCGGGCGAGACGCTCAAGGGGCTGGAAACCGACCTGGAGCATGACCCCCACTGGCGCCAGCACATGCTCATCAGTGGCCTGGGGGCGATCATGACGTTTGTCGTCATGCTCATCTTCGCCATCACCAAGTTCACCTCCGGCGCGTGGGTGGTCATCGTCATCATCCCCATCCTGGTCTATCTCTTCTCGCGCATCCATCTACACTACAAGGACGTGGCCGAGGCGCTGAGCATGGAGAAGAACCACAAGGCGCTGGTGAAGACCGACCGCGTCGTCACAATGCTGCTCATCGACGGCGTCCACATGGGCACGATGCAGATGGTCAACTTCGCCAAGTCGATGGGCAACCCGTGGCACGCCGTCCACGTCGGCGTCAACCAGGAGAAGACGGCCGCGGCCCAGGCCAAGTGGCAGAAGTACATCGGCGAAGGGGAACTGGTCGTCATCCCGTCCCCCTACCGCCATCTGGTCGCCCCCATCCGCGAGTACGTCATCGGCCTGCTGGAAGCCAACCCCGGCGCCATCGTCCACATCGTCATGGGTCACCTGGCGATGGATTCGGTGATGACGCAGGTGCTACACCAGAACAGCTCGCTCATCCTGAACCTGGGACTGACCGGGCTGGAGCGCGTCGTCATCACCATCGTGCCGCTGCAAGTGCGGCAGAACGGCGGCGCGGTCAACCGCAACCTGATGACCGGCGAAGACTTGAAGCGCGCCCGCGAACAGCGCGGGGCCAAGGACAAAGAGTAGGGAAGTCCGCCCGCGCGGCGAAGCACCCTCTCCCTAGCCCTCCCCGGGATCCCCCTCCCCCTGGGAGGGGTTAGGGGAGGGTCTTCCGTCGGCGCGGCGAAGCACCCTCTCCCTAGCCCTCTCCCAAGGGGCGAGGGGACAAGACGCCCTCTCCCTAACCCTCTCCCAAAGGGCGAGGGGACAAGAAGCCCTCTCCCTAACCCTCTCCCATGGGGAGGGGGGACCGGAGCCGGGCTATTTGACGTTACCAGGCCGACTTTTGTCCGGTTGCTACCAACTCTCAGCCATGCTATAGTCCTGTCGTCGTCGGGTACGCCGGCGGCCCGCCCACCATTCCCACCTGCCTCCTGACAGCGCGAAGCAGTAACGGCGGCCGCTCATCACAGCGCGCCCATTGGTTGACGTTGATAGAGGGACAGGACTAAAGAATGACAACGGACGCTCAAAACCCGCAGCAGAAGCGCAAGGTGTCGGACCTGCTGATCGGCCGCCCGCTGGAGACGCGGACGCTGGCCCACCAGGTGGTTAGCAAGAAAGTCGGCCTGGCCGTTTTTGCCTCCGACGGTATCTCGTCGACAGCCTACGCCACCGAAGAAATCCTTTTCATCCTGGCCCTGGCCGGGTCGGTCGCGCTGGGTCTATCGATACCGATTGCCATCGCCATCTCCGTCCTGCTGCTCATCGTCACCATCAGCTACCGGCAGACCATCTTTGCCTACCCTAACGGCGGCGGGGCCTACATCGTCGCCCGCGAGAACCTGGGCCAAACCGCGGCGCTTGTTGCCGGTTCCGCCCTGCTGACCGACTACATCCTGACTGTGGCCGTGTCGGTCTCTTCCGGCGTGGCCCAGATCGTCTCGGCCTTTCCCGACCTCGCGCCCTGGCGCGTCTACATCGCCGTCGGCGTCATCGCCTTCGTGACGCTGGTCAATCTGCGCGGCGTGCGCGAAAGCGGCTCGGTCTTTGCCATCCCGACCTTCGCCTTTCTGACCGTCATGGTCATTACCCTCGGGGTTGGCTTCTACCGCTGGGCCACGGGCACACTGGGGGTCGTCACCGGCGTGGAGATGCTGCAAGAGACGGCCGCGCCCATCACCCTCTTCCTGATCCTGCGGGCGTTCAGCAGCGGCTCGACGGCTCTGACCGGCATCGAGGCCATCTCCAACGGCATCACCGCCTTCAAAGAGCCAAAGTCGCGCAACGCCGCCGTCACGCTGGTGGCCATGAGTACCATCCTGGTCACGTTATTCCTGGGCATCACCTTCCTCTCGCGCCACATCGGGGCCATCCCGTCGCACGAGGAGACGGTCATCTCGCAGATGGCTCGCACCATCTTTGGCGAGGGTAGCATTCTCTACATCCTGGTCATCGCCGGCACGGCGCTCATCCTGCTCATGGCCGCCAACACCAGCTACGCTGGTTTTCCCCGGCTGGCGGCGCTACAGGCGGCCGACGGCTACCTGCCGCGCCAGTTGACCTACCGTGGCGGCCGGCTCGTCTTCTCCTGGGGCATCGTCACGTTGGCCCTGGCCGCCTCGGTTCTGGTGGTCATCATGCGCGCCAGCACGACCGCCCTCATCCCGCTCTACGCCATCGGCGTCTTCCTCAGCTTCACCCTGTCGCAGGCCGGCATGGCCATTCACGCCTACCGCTCCGGCCAGCTAAAACCCGGCGAGAAAATACAGCGGCAGGAAAGCAGCCTGGAGTTCGATCCCCACTGGCGCACCCACCTGTTTATTAGTGGCCTGGGCGCGGTGATCACCTTCGTGGTCATGCTGATCTTCGCCATCACCAAGTTCACGACCGGGGCGTGGTTCGTCATCATCCTGATTCCGGCCCTGGTGTACCTCTTCTCGCGCATCCACACCCACTACCAGGACGTGGCTCAGGCGCTCAGCCTGGAGAACACCAGGCAGCCGCGCCTGCCCAGCGAGGAGGTCGTGACGGTCTTGCTGGTCGATGGCGTCCACATGGGCACGCTGGAGATGGTCGACTTCGCCAAGGCGCTGGGCAATCCCTGGCACGCCATCCACGTCGGCGTCAACCCCGAACGCTCGGAGACGACGCAACGGAAGTGGGATCAGTTCGTCAAAGAGGGCGAGCTGGTAATCCTGCCGTCGCCCTACCGCCATCTGCTGGCCCCCATCCGCGAGTACGTGGTCAGTCTCCTGCATGCCAACCCACGGGTCATCGTCCACATCGTCATGGGCCACCTGGCGATGGACAGCGTCTTCACCCAGGTGCTGCACCAGAACAGCTCGCTCATCCTGAACCTGGGCCTGACTGGGCTGGAGCGCGTTGTGGTCACCATTGTGCCGGTGCAGATCTACCACGACGACACCGGTGAGACGGTCAATCAGAATATGATGACCGGCGACTCGCTGAAGAAGGCCCGCCAGGATCGTTCGGCGCGTGGCCAGGCCGCCGCCCGCGAGCAGTTAGCCGCCCACCAGGCGACGATCAAGGATAAGGCGGACGAGCAGGTGGAGGAAAGCTAGGGATTAGGGATTAGGGATTAGGGAAGAAGGACGCGCGTTCTTCTTCCCTAACCCCTAATTGCCACGGCCCGGAAGCCGACGGTGTTGAAGGCCACCCCGGCTTCTACCTCCGCCCGCCAGGTCACGCGCAGGTTGCGCTCGTCGCTGGGCCAGCCGCCGCCGCGGGCCAGCCGCGCGCTGCCGCCACTCGCCTCGCCCACCGTCCACTCCCAGACGTTGCCGGCCGCGTCGGCCAGGCCATAAGGGCTGTCGCCGGCGGGCGAGAACTGGCCGACGGCCGATGTCCCGCCCAACCGCTGGCCGTGGTTGGCCAGCCGGCCGTTCGGCGGCGCGTCGCCCCACGGATAGGGCCGGCCGTCGGCGCCGCGAGCCGCCTTCTCCCACTCGGCTTCCGACGGCAACCGCAGGCCGGCCCATTCGCAGAACGCCTGCGCGTCGTGCCAACTGACACAGACCACCGGGTGGTGCATCCGCTCGTCAATGCTACTGCGCGGCCCCTCCGGCCGCCGCCAGTAGGCGCGCTCCACGTCATTCCAGCGCCCGCCCGACCAGACGCGGCCGAAGCCGGTCGTCTCGGCCGTCGTGCGGTGGCCGGTGGCCTCCACGAAGCGGGCGAACTGAGCGTTGGTGACGGGCGCGCGGCCGATCCAGTAGTCGCCCAGGCGCAGCGTGCGCTGGGGCAGCTCGTGCCGCGAGTCAGCGTCGCGCGCGCCATAGAGGAAGCTGCCCGCGGCCACGCGCACCAGCTCGATGCGCGAGCGGTCGTGCAGCCGCCGGTCGGCGAAGAGGTGCAACTCGGCCGCCTTGTCGTTGTGGCCATTGGCGCCCCGCGCGCGGGGCGGGCGGCCGTCGAGCCGGGCCAGCAGATGCTCCAGCCCGCGGCCGTAGTCGCCGCGAAAGGGCACGTTCTGATAGGCCGTCCACAGCGGCGGCGGGCGGCTGGGGGCCACGTCGAGGGGGATGAAGCGCATGATGCGCTGGTGCTCCAGGCTGATGGCGACGTTGGTCTCCGTGTTGACCCAGGGCGACGACGATGCCGCCGGGGTCAGCACCAGCACGTAGGTGGCGCTGGCCTCCAGCCCGCGATTGATGGCATCGACCCACGTCTCGCCGGGGGCGATGCTGTCCGGGGCGATCCACACTCGCCAGCCGTGGGCGCACAGGTCATCGGCCAGCCGGTGGGCGAAGGCGTCGTCTTCCTGGGCGTGGCTGATGAACACCTGGCGCGGGTCGCGGTTGGGGCGGGTGGGGATGGGCGGGATGGGCGGCGGGCGGCGAAACTCGCGCTCGAAGGCCCGCGGCTGCTCGCGGCCGACGACCGCCTCCAGATCGACCAGCCGCCCGGCCCGCTCCAGGTGCAGGATCAACTCGCGCCCCCTGGCGCTCTTCGTATCACCGCTCAGGTTGTCGTAGTCGATAAACAGGTTGAAGCACAGCGTTTTTAGCCCATCGAGGGTGTAGTGGCGCGTCAGGAAGTCGAGGAGGGCGTTGCGGTCTTCGGCCATGCTTCAATGTGGCACAGGATTCTTAGCCTGTGCTGCCGGCGGCACAGGCTAAGAATCCTGTGCTACATGCGTTGTAGAATTACAACAATTGTAGCTTGTGCCGTGCGGCCGGCAAGTGCCTGACCAATCTTTTTACATGGCCGGCAAATATGCATATTACATGGTTGCCGCGCGGCCCGAACGGCGTAGAATGTGGCTGCCTCCATCGCTGCCGTTCGTTGCTGTCCGGCATAAGGTATGGGTCGACCGGCCGCCGGTCGACCGCTAACAACAAAAATGAGGAGAGAAGCCATGTTGAATCGTTCGAGTTTGGCCCGCCTGATTGTCCTGGCCGCGCTGCTGATAGTCGTCGTCGGCGCGGCGGCCGCCCAGGCCGCGCCCACCGCGGCGCGCGTCCGTGTCGCCCACCTCGCCCCCTTCCCCGGCTCCAACAACGCCACCATCTCCGTTCAGATTGCCGCCGCGCCCATTGGCGGCAACTTGGCCTATAGCGATCGCACGAACTACGTCACTGTCGCCGGCGGCGCGGGGACCTACAATGCCACCGTTCTCCACAACGGCGGCGTCATCTATAGCGAAGCGATCACGCTGACCGATGGCGACTCGTCGCTCATCGTCGTTGGCGACCAGACCCAGGTTCCGCTGGACATCCTGCTGGTCGACGACGCGCTGGCCGACCCCGGCCCCGGCGCGGGCGGACTGCGCTTTGTTCACGTGGCCGCTCTGGGCGCGACCATCGACGCGACACGCGTCGACGTCTGCTTCCAGGACGGCGACCCGTTCCACAACACCAGCACCTCTTTCCGCTATTTGCGCACCACGGCTTACCGCATCTTGCCGGCCGGCCCCTATGACATGAAGGTCAGCCGCTATAACGAGACGACCCCCTGCGCGGGCGAGGTGATTATCAACCCGCCGCCGCTGCCGGTCGGCGTGGGCGCGCGGCGAACGGTCTACCTGGTCGGCGACGGAACCAATCAAGACCTGGCCATGTTCACCTTCGGTGAAGGCATCATCGACAGTGAAGGGGACGAAAGACTCTTCCTGCCGGCCATTCGTCGCCAGTAAATCCCCACCGGGGAGCCGAGTTGGCAGTTGAAAGACAGTCACCAACCGAGAAGTAGGACATCTAAGGAGGTCAACCACATGGAGCCAAAGCACCTGGGGCCGGTCGGCGGCGACAGCGGCCGGCCGTTTGACGGCTACGACATCCCCGAAGACGCGCGCCTGACGGCCATCCACGTCTTCGCCGAGTGGGTCGTCGACGCCCTGCGCTTCGACTACGTCCGCGCCGACGGCACGCCGGGCAGCCGGCCGCCCATCGGCGGGCTGGGCGGCCGGCACCACGTCTTCTACCTGGACGACGACGAATTCCTCATCGGCCTCAGCGGGCGCTGCGGCTGGTTCGTCGACTCGGTGCGCTTCCATACCAATAAGCGCGTCTCCGATGCCTATGGCGGCCGCGGCGGCGAACGCGACTACGCCCTGATGGCCCCACCCGACACCGAAATCGCCGGGCTGTTCGGCCGCTCCGACTGGTACCTCGACGCGCTGGGCGTGAGTGTACGTCCGCTGGCCCTGCGCGAAGAGGCGGCCGAGGGCGCGGCCCTGCTGGCCGAGGCCGACGCCGAATGGCAAGCGGCCGAGTCCGAGGCGGCGCTCGACGATGTGATCGACGCCGTGGCGGCCGAGATCGCCGCCGAGGGCCAGGCCCGCCGCGCGCTGGGAACCGAGCGCCGCGCCGAGGCGTTGATCGACCTCGTGCCCGACGTCGAGGCGATGGGCGGCGAGATGCTCTCGCCGCAGGAGTCGGCCGAGTTGGAGGCCGTGGCGCTCGACGAACTCGTGGCCGCGCTGGAAGAGGAGATCGACGCCGAGCAATTGGGCGGCCGGGAAGAGGAAACGCTCGACATGGCCGTCATCGCTCTGGAATCAGCCGGCGGCGAGACGTGGAGCGAATGGCCCGACGGCGGCGAGCCGCTTGACGCCGTCGTTGTCCTGCGCCGCACGGAAGTGGCCGACGAGGCCGGCGTCGAGGCGTTGGAAGAGGAGGCCATGGCCGAGGCCATCGCCGCCTGGCGCGGCGAACAGCCGGGCGAGGGCACGGTCGACGTGGCCGTTTACACCCAGGTGAACCCCGACGAGGACGGCGAGACGGTGGCCACGGTGATGGCCGTCGCCCGAGCGGCAACCGACACGGCCGATGACGACATGCCGGCCGAGACGGCGGTCATGGTCACCGACGAAATCGACTCCGACGATGAACTGCTGGAACTGGAGCAGGAAGCGGTCGAAGGGGCGCTCATGGCTCTGGAGGAAGACCAGGACGAGCCTTTTGACGACGCCGACGTGACCATCTATACCGGCCTCTTCGAGGATGACGATGGCGCGCTCTACGGCGCGGTCGTCGCCGTGGCCACGCCGGTCGTCACAACGCGCGCCGCTACCGACCGCGGCAGCCTGGCGGCGACGGTGGTGCAACTGACGGGCACGCAGCCCCGGCCGCAAGACCTGCAACTGGTGGAGGGCATCGGCCCCAAGATCGCCGCCGTGCTCATCGAGCATGGCATCAACGACCTGGGGCAGTTGGCCGAAACGCCGGTGGAGCGGCTGCGGGAGATTCTGGCCGGGGCCGGCGGCCGCTTCCGACTGGCCGACCCCGGCACGTGGCCGCGCCAGGCGGCCCTCGGCGCGGCCGGCGATTGGACGGCGCTGACGCAGTTGCAGACGCAGTTGAAGGCGGGGAAGTGAAGAAGTAGGTCAGTAGGTCAGTATTCAGTAGGTCAGTTCGCGCCCACTGACCTACTGACCTACTGACCTACTGACCTACTGACCTACTGGTTGCTGGCAAACGTACAGCTAACCGCCGCGCCGTCGGCCAGGGACAGGCGAACGCCGTTGGCGATGGTCGTCGGGTTGCCGCCAGTACAGGTGGCGCTGCCAAACGTCCAGCCCGCCTTAGGGGTTTGGGTCACGTTGTACGCGCCGGCCGGCAGCGTCAGGGCTTGCGTCGCCCCGGCGTTGACGGTCACTGTGCCCTGGGCATAGATCTGGACGCGGTTGGAGTCAATGTCGGTGGCGTAGACCAGGTTACCAACACTCAGCAAGCCGTTGGGCCGGCCGATGGGGTTAGCGCCGGCCGTCTCGTTCCACTGGGCCACGTAGTCGCCGTTGGTCGTGAACTTCTGCAGGCGATAGTTGTAGGTATCGCTGACGTAGACATAGCCGTCGCCGGTCACGTCGATGCCCACCGGCAGCCACAGCCGCCCCGCGGCCGGGCCGGGCAGACCGAACTTGCGCTGGAATGTGCCGTTGGCATCGAAGACCTGAACGCGGTGGTTGTTGGAGTCGGCCACGAACAGGCTGCCGCCGGGGCCAAAGTCGAGATGGGCCGGGAAGCGGAACTGGCCGTCGCCGTTGCCCAACGTGCCCCACTGCCGCTGATAGACGCCCTGGATGGTGAACACCTGGATGCGGTGATTCCATGTGTCGGTCACGTAGACATTGCCGGCGGTGTCGACGGCGACGCCCATGGGCAAGTTGAATTGGCCGTTGCCCGTGCCGAACGAACCCCATTGACGCACAAAGGTACCGTTGGTATTGAAGACGGAGATGCGGTGGTTGTCAGTGTCGGTGATGATGATCAGATCGTTGTAAATGGCGATGGCGTTCGGCCGCAACAGTTTGCCCGCCGCCTTGCCCTGAGTGCCAATCTGCCCGAGGACGGCCCCAGCCGGGCTGAATTTCTGGATACGGCTGTTGCGGTGGTCGCTTACGTAGAGGGTGCCGGCCGCGTCAACGGCCACGTCGCGCGGCTGGCGGAACTGGCCTGGCTGCTTGCCGGCCCGGCCCCACGAGGTCTGGAACGAGGCCGCCGTCAGCCGGAAGTTCTGGCCGCCGGCCGGGGTCGTCGCCACGCCCAGGGTCAGTGTCGCCGCGCTGGGGGCGGCTGGGGCGGTCGGGGCGTCTTGCGCCAGCGCCGTTGTGGCCAGTAAAAGCAGCAGCGCCAGCATGGCCATTAGCCAGGCCACGCGCCCAAACCGGTTCTGTGCACGCTTCTCCATCATCATCTCTCCTTCTGCGTTCGCAGATCGCTGAAAGCCACATGCCGAAACCGAGTCACTCCAATCGCGCGGCACTCGCGCTGGAGATGGGCCGGGTCGAAACGACACGCACCCCCGCTACCTAAGCTAAAATGCCCCCTGGCTGGGGCAGTGTATCATAAGAAGGGTGCTAGTCGCAATAGGCTTTGCTTATCCGGTCTGGGGCGTAGGCGACTGCCCTCGCGCCACCGGCCGCCCCAGCCGGCTCCACTCGCTCCACGAACCGACGTAGAGCCGCCCCTCCGGCAGTCCGGCGCGAACCATCGCCAGCAGATTGACGCAGGCCGAGACGCCGGAGCCGCAGTAAAACACGGCGCTCTCCGGCGGCGTGTCGCCCAGCAGGTCAAGGAACTCGGCCAGCAGCGCCTCCGGCGCGCGCCAGCGGCCGTCGGCGTCCCAATTGGCGGTGTAGGGGCGGTTGGTCGCGCCGGGGATGTGGCCGGCCACGGGGTCGAGCGGTTCCACCTCGCCACGATAGCGCTCCGGGGCGCGGCCGTCGACCAGCAGCGGCGCGGCGACGGCCTCCTCGGCCGTGGCCGGCCGGTCGAGGCGCGGCCCGCCTTCGTAGAGACGTTCCGGCGGAACGTCTCCACCAATCCCGTCGCCATCGCCCGCCTCAACCGGCAGCCCGGCCGCCACCCAAGCCGGCCAACCGCCATCGAGCACGGCCACTGCCTCGTGCCCCATGAAGCGCAGCAGCCACCACAGCCGCGCGGCGTAGTGGCCGCTCTGGTCGTCGTAGGCCACCACCTGCACGCCTCGGCCCGGCGCTGCGCCGCCGATGCCCCAGCCGCCGAAGGTGCGCGTCAGTTCGGCCGGCGTAGGCAGCGGGTGGCGGCCGCCTTCGCCCGTCGCCACGCGCGGGCCGGACAGGTCGCGGTCGAGATGGGCGTAGACCGCGCCGGGGATGTGGCTTTCCCGGTAGTTGCGCTCGCCGGCAGCGGTGTCCAGCAGGTCGAAGCGGCAATCGACGATGACCCAGTTCGGATCATGCAGATGGGCGGCCAGTTCGGCAGCCGAGAGGATGGTGGTATAGGGCGGGTTCATGCCCCCATGATACCACGGGCGGTGGCCAAGTCGGGTATTTCTGCCCCTTGCCCCGCCCGATTGTTACCGCTAAACTGCTCTGCCGCCGCGCACCCGGCGCGGCCAAGATGAGGTGAACGTGATGCTGCTTCCGAACCGTATCAGGAGCGCGGCCGTGCTGGCCCTGCTCCTCGCCTGTTTGCTGGCGCTGCCCCTGCTGGCCGCGCCAACCCCGCCCGCCGACGACTCCGGCGCGATGCCCACGCCGAGCGGCGGCGCGCCGGCCGATCGTCCGCCTACGGCCATCGAACCAGCCGCCCCCGCCGCCCCCGCCGCCGCCGACGCGCCGGTCATCACCGTCTGGTCCGGCCCGACGCTGCCCGTCGGCCAGCGCGGCGACCCGCAGAAGTGGGTCAACGTGTTGGGCAACGTCACGTCGGCCGCGACGCTGACCAGCCTCAGCTACACGCTCAACGGCGGCCCGTCCCAGCCGCTATCCGTCGGCCCGGATAACATGCGCCTGGCCCGGCCGGGCGACTTCAATATTGAACTCGACTACACCGATTTGCGTCCGGGGAACAACTCCGTCATCATCCGCGCCACAGACCAGGACGGGGGCGCGGCGGCGGCTACCGTCACCGTCAACTATCGCAGCGGCGATCTAAGCTGGCCGCCGCAGACCTACGTCTACGATTGGTCGACCGTGACGCGCGTCGCCCAGATGGCGCAGGTCGTTGATGGCCCGTGGCGTCTCGACGACGGCGGCGTGCGGCCGACCGTCTTCGACTTCGACCGGCTGCTGGCTCTGGGCGACCTTTCCTGGCGCGACTACACCGTGACCGTGCCCATTACCGTCTACGGCATCGACGAGAGCGGCTACACCGCGCCCAGCAACGGCCCCGGCGTCGGCATCATGGTGCGCTGGCAGGGGCACTACCACGTCGAAGGCGACGGGCAGCCTCGGACCGGCTGGCGGCGGCTGGGCGCGCTGGGCTGGTATCGCTGGCAGCGCGACGGCAGCCAGTTTACCGAGGGGTTCGAGGTGCTGGGCAATGGCGGCCGGCTGATCGGCACGACCGACAAGACGCTGAACTTCGGCGTCACCTACATGTTCAAGCTGGCCGTGCAGGCTAACCCCGACCCCAGCATCCCGGCCACCTATCGCTTCAAGGTCTGGCCGGCGTCGTCGGCCGAGCCGGCGCTGTGGGACGTGGAGCGGCGCGGCTTCAACGGCGAGCCGAGCGGCGGCGGGCTGCTGCTGCTGGCCCATCACGTCGACGCCCGCTTCGGCGCGGTGCGCGTCGATCTGCTTAACACCCGGCCGCGGCCGATCCTGACCGTGCTCACCGACGGCCCCGGCGGCGGCAGCGTGCGCCTCAGCCCCAGCGCCCAACCGCGCATCGGCGAAGACGTGGTGCTGACGGCGGCGGCCGACCTCGGCTCGGCCTTCGTTGGCTGGTCGGGCGCGCTGACCGGCGCGGCCAACCCCGGTCAGGTCACGCTGTTCGAGAGCGCGACCATCACCGCCACCTTCTCGGCCGATGGCAATGGGATCGCGATGCCGATTGTGCTATCGTCTAATCCTTAGCCGCCCGGTACAACCCACTCCCGGTGCATCCCACTTTCTGGAGTGGGTTGCACCTTCTTACCAGCGAACGCAAGAACGTGCGACGCACGGCTGGTGCATCCCACTTTCTGGAGTGGGTTGCACCTTCTTACCAACGAACGCAAGAACGTGCGACGCACGGCCGGTGCATCCCACTTTCTGGAGTGGGTTGCACCTTCTTACCAAACGAACGCAAGAACGTGCGACGCACGGCTGGTGCATCCCACTTTCTGGAGTGGGTTGCACCTTCTTACCAACGAACGCAAGAACGTGCGACGCACGGCCGGTGCATCCCACTTTCTGGAGTGGGTTGACCTTCTACCAACGAACGCAAACGCGACGGGGCCGGGGGCGGTGCACCCACTTCTGGCCTTACCAACAAACGCAAGAACGTGCGACGCACTCAAGAAAGTGCGACGCACGGACGCTCATATGGATCCTTCCGAATACCGCGCCATCTACACCGTCGAAGACCGCCACTGGTGGTACGCCGGCATGGGCCGCATCAGTCGCGCCCTGCTGGAGACGGCCTACCCCGACCGGCGCGACCTGCGCATCCTCGACGCCGGCTGCGGCACGGGCGGGGCGCTAGGCTTTCTGGCCCAGTTCGGCGCGGTGACGGGCAGCGACATCTCGCCGCTGGCCCTGGCCTACAGTCGCGCCCGCGGCCACGCCGCGCTCAGCCAGGCATCGGTGACCGCCCTGCCCTACGCCGCGGCCTCGTTCGATTTGGTGACCTCGTTCGACGTGCTCTACCATCGCGCCGTGGGCGATCCGTGCGTGGCGTTGGGCGAGTTCCGGCGCGTGCTGCGGCCGGGCGGGCGCGTGCTGCTGCGGCTGCCGGCCTACGACCGGCTGCGCGGCCGGCACGACGCCGTCGTCCACACCGCCCGCCGCTTCACCACCAGCGCACTGGCTGAGTCGCTACGCGAAACCGGCTTCGCTATCGAACGCCTGAGCTACGCCAACACGCTCCTCTTCCCCCTGGCCGCCGCCAAACGCCTGCTGGAGCGCCGCGCCCCCGCCCACGCCCCGGCCCACTCCGACGTCACCCCCAACCCCGCCTGGCTCGACGCAGTGCTGTCCCGCCCCCTGGCCATCGAAGCGGCCTGGCTGCGGCGGCGCGATTTGCCGTTTGGGCTGTCGGTCGTGGCTTTAGCCCGGCGCGGTTGAGAGGTTCCAGGTTCCAGGTTCCAGGGAAGAGCGCTCTTCCCTGGAACCTGGAACCTGGACCTCTCTTCCCTACCTGAAAATGAGCGGCAAGCCGGTGTGGAGGATTGCCCGCGTGTTGGCCGGCGCTTCCAGCGCGCCGACGTCGCACTCGTTGGCCGAGGGCAGGCCGTTGCCGTCGCGGTTGCGCGGCTGGCCGCGCTGGTCGAGGGCGTTGACCGGCGCGGCGACGCAATCGGCCGACGGCGCACGGTCCATAGCCGGGCTGTGCGGCAGCAGAGCGTGGGTCATCGTCGGCCCGCCGTTGTTGGCCAGCGGCGACAGCACAGCCGATAGCCCCAGCGCCGGCGTGAAGTCGCTCGCCCCCGGCGCGAAACCGCTCAGCCCGGCGTCGCCGCTGAAGCCGAACAGGTTATAGGCCGCGGCCGCGACCGTTCCATCGGTGCGATGGGCCTCGCGGCCGATGGGCGCGCTGTTGCCGGCCAGCAGCGACCGCCGCAGGGTCAGCGTTCCGGCGCGGACGAACGCGCCACCGCCGATCACGCCGGCGGTGTTGCCGCTGACGGTGGCGTTGTGGAGGGTCACGCGACCGGCGTTATAGACGCCGCCGCCGGCTACGTTGGCCGTGTTGCCGCTGATGGTGCTGTTGATCAGGGTGATCGTCCCGTCGAAGGCCGCGAACAGGCCGCCGCCGTCGCCGGCCGCGTTGCCGGCCAGGGCTACGTCGCGCGCGGTGATGGTTCCGGCGGTGGCGAACAGCCCGCCGCCGTCCACGGCCGTGTTGCCGCGCAGCGCGGCCCCGCTGATCGTCAGTTGGCCGGCCAGGGCGACAGCCGCGCCGCCGCTGCCCGTCACCTGGTTGTCGTTCAGCCAGCCGCCGTCCAGCGTTACCGCGCCGCCCCCCAGCCCCACCGCGCCGCCGTCCTTGGCCCGGTGGCCGGTGAAGGTCACGCCGGTCAGCGCCGCCGTGCCGCGGGCGTTGGCCAGCCCACCGCCCAGCCGCGCGGCCACGTTGCCGTCGAAGGGCGTCTGGGCAATGGCCAGGGTGGCATTGTTGAACGCGCCGCCGCCGGCGCCGCCGGCGATGTTGCCGCGCACCACGCCGCCGCTGACCGTCACCGTGCCGCCGGGGTCGGGCGACCCGTCCGGCTCGTCCGGCCCACCGCCGTTGGCCAGCCCGCCGCCGTCGCCGCCGGCCGTGTTGGCGCTCAGAGTGACGCCGCTCAGCGTCAGCACGCCCGCGCCGTCAACCGCGCCGCCGCCGTCGTGGGTGGCGGTGTTCTCGTTCAAAGCGCCGCCGGTCATCGTCAGCCGGCCGGCGGCGTTGGCCAGCCCGCCGCCGTCGCCGCCGGCGGTGTTGGCGCTCAGCGTGGCCCCGCTAATCGTCAGTGTGCCCGCGTCGTTGGCCAGGCCGCCGCCGTCGCCCTCGGCCGCGTTGCCGCTCAGCGTCACGTCGCTCATCGTCAGCGTCCCCGCGCCGTTGGCCGCGCCGCCGCCGTCGCCGCCGGCCGTGTTGCCGCTCAGCGCCGCCTCGCCGATGATCAGCCCGCCCGCGCCGTTGGCCAGCCCGCCGCCATCGCCGCCGGCCTCGTTGTCGCTCAGCGTGCCGCCGTCGATGGTCAGCGTGCCCGCGCCGTTGGCCGCCGCGCCGCCGTCTTCGCCGGCGACGTTGCCGTCGAAGGCCGTGCCGTCGAAAGAAACCGTGCCGGCGTCGCCATTGGCCACGCCGCCGCCGGCGCCGCCGGCCTCGTTGGTGTTGAACGCGCCGCCGCTGATCATCGCCGTGCCGGCATGGACGGCCAGCCCGCCGCCGGCGTCGGCCTCGTTGCCGCTCACCGTCACCGCGTCGAGAGTCAGTTCCGAGCCGTCGAGGTAGATGCCGCCGCCGTCGCCGCCGGCGGTGTTGTCGCCGATGGTTGCGTCGCTCACGTCGGTCGGGCTGTTTGTCAACAGCAGGCCGCCGCCGGCCTCGGTGGCGGTGTTGCCCGTCACCCGGCCGCCGCTGATGGTCAGTTGGCCGTCTTCCAGCCACAGCCCGCCGCCTTCGTTGGCCTGATTGGCCGTCAGGGCGGTGTCGGTCAGCGTCGCCGTCACGCCGGACAGGTAGAGGCCGCCGCCCCCGCCGCCGTCGGCCTCGTTGTCGTCGAGCGTGCTATCGGTCAGGCTCAGCGTGGCCTCGCCGGCACCGATACCGCCGCCGTCGTAGGCCGCGTTGCCGCTCAGCGTCACTTCGCTGAGGGTCAACTCGCCGCCGGTGAAGTAGATGCCGCCGCCCGTCCCCTCGCCGCCGTCGTTGCCGCTCAGCGTGCTGTCGCTCAGGGTCAGGTCGATCCCGCTGCTGTAGATGCCGCCGCCCTCTTCGCTGAGGTTGTTGCTTAGGGTGGTGTCGCTGATGTCAATTGGCCCGGAGGTGGCGGCGATGCCGCCGCCCTTGTCGGCGCTGTTGCCGCTGAGGGTGCAGCCGGTCAGGGTCAGCGCGCCGTCGCCGACGTAGATTGCTCCGCCGTTGTAGCCGGTCAGCAGGCCGCTCTTCAGCGTCAGCGCGTCGATGGTCAGATCGCCCCCGGCCACGACCAGAAAGCGCAGGTCCTCGTTGCCGGCGCGCTGCAACGTCGCGCCGTTGCCGGCGATGGTGATGGTCGAGGTGATGAGCGGCAGGGCGGTGGGGCCATATTCGTCGTCAACGACGGCGGCCGTCAGGCTGAACAGGCCGGCGGCGGGCATCGAGATGATGTCGGGGCCGTTGGCGTCGCCGGGGACGCAATCGTCGTGGACGGCGCCGCCGTTGGCGTTGTCGATGGCCTCGACCAGCGAGCACAGCCCTTCGTTGGCTTCGATCACCATGCCGTTGGCGACGTGAATCGTCGGGTCAGGGGCCGCCGCGCCCGACGCCGGCGCGGCCAGCGCCAGCAGCAGCGCCGCCCCGGCCAGCGAGAGCCTGGCCCGACCCAGCCGCCGCCGGACGCGGCGCGGCAGGGCGCGCAGTTGGGCGTAGCGGGCGACCAGGCGGTCAACCAGTTGTGAGTCGCGGCCCAGGCGGCGGGCCAGCAGAGGGGCAAGAGGCGAACGGTTCATGGGCTTGTCTCCTGGCCGTCCAAATAGCCACGTTTTGGTATCTTTGACCCTACCAACTATAATCTAGCCAGACGAGTGCGGGGGTTCACATGACTGATCACGACGCCGAAAGCGAACCGGGGGAACCCGGCGCGGGAGCCGTGGCCGACCAGGCAGAGGCCGAGAAGGTTGATGACCTGCTGCGTGGCAATCTGGACACGGAGGACGTGCCGGATGCGGAGAAGACGCAGCGGCCGATTGTCGTCGGCATCGGCGCGTCGGCCGGCGGGCTAGAGGCGCTGTCGACCTTCTTCGACGCCCTGCCGCCCGACACCGGTCTGACCTTCGTCGTCGTCACCCACCTTTCGCCCGACCACGAAAGCATCCTCGACGAGTTGCTCCAGCGGCACACGGCCATGCCGGTTGTCCAGGTGCAGGCCGAAAGGCTGCGCATCGCCCCCAATCACGTCTACGTCATCCCACCCAACCGCCAACTGGTGCTGACCGACCAGCACTTGCACACCGGCGAGTTCGAAGGGCCACGTGCCTCCCGCGCGCCGATTGACATCTTCTTTCGCTCGCTGGCCGCCGTCCACGCTTCGCCGATGGCCATTGTCATGAGCGGCGGCGGCAGCGACGGCGCGCTGGGCATCCGCTCGGTCAAGGAGGCCAGCGGCGTCATTCTGGTGCAGGCCCCCCAGGACGCCGCCCACGACAGTATGCCCCTGGCGGCCCTGGCCACGGGCGTGGTCGACTTTGTGCTGCCGGCCCGCGAGCTGGCGCGGCGGGTGGTGGAGATCAACCACCACCGCGTCCACGTGCCCAACAATCCGGCCGAGCTATCGCCCGAACAGCAGGAAGCGCTGCAGCGCATCCTGGGCCAGCTTCAGGCGCGCACCGGCCACGACTTCCGCGCCTACAAACCGACGACCATTCTGCGGCGCATTCAACGGCGCTTGCAGATCAGCGGCCACGAGACGCTGGAGGGGTATCTGACCCATCTGCGGCAGAGCGCCGATGAGACCAGGGCGCTATTGCGCGACCTGCTGATCGGCGTGACTAACTTCTTTCGCGATGATGAGTCCTGGCGACACGTGGCCGATCACGTCATTCCCCAACTGTTCCAGGATCGGGGGCGGGACGACGTCGTGCGCGCCTGGTCATTGGGCTGCTCCACCGGCGAGGAGGCCTACTCGATGGCCATTCTGCTGCTGGAACATGCCGAGACGCTCGACACGCCGCCGCAACTCCAGGTCTTCGCCACCGACCTGGACGAAGGCTCGCTGCTCAAAGCGCGGGACGGTCTGTACCCCGACACCATTGCCGCCGACGTCTCGCCCGAACGGCTGAGCCGCTACTTTATGCGCGAGGGGTCGTACTACCGCGTGCGGCGCGAGGTGCGCGACATCGTCCTCTTCGCCACCCACAGCGTGCTGCGCGACCCGCCTTTTTCGCGCCTCGATCTCATCGCCTGTCGCAACCTGCTCATCTATCTGCAACGACGGTTGCAGGAAAATCTGTTCGAGATCTTCCACTACGCTCTGCGCCCCGGCGGCTTTCTCTTTCTGGGCGGTTCGGAATCGGCCGACGGCGCGACCGATCTCTTCCTGACGGTTGATAAAAAGCATCGCCTCTATCGCTCCCGCGAATGGAGCAGCCGCCAGCCGGGGCTGCCGGCGCTGCCGCTGGCCGGCTACACCCCGCGGCGGCCGCTGCTACCGCGCGGCGAACAGCGCCCACCGCCGATCAATACGCTCTACCAGGCGAGTTATGAACAAACGCTGGAGGAGTTTGGCCCGGCGACCGTTCTGGTGGACAGCGAAGCCAACATCCTGCGCCTGTCCGGCACGGCCGGGCGCTACCTGCGCCACCCCGACGGCGCGCCGACGCAGAGCCTCAACCGCCTCATCCATCCCGATCTCCAGTTCGAGTTGCGCGGCGCGCTGTTTCGCGCCTTCGACAAGGGGTTGGCGACGGTCAGTCCCCCTCTGCGGCTGGCCATTGACGGTGAGGAGCGGCGCGTCGTGCTGGCCGTGCGCCCCCGCGCCACCCCCGGCGAGCCGCCGCTGGCTTTGGTCCTGATTCTGGAAGACCAGGGCGTCGTCGAACCGCACGAGGACGGCGACAGCGGGCGGTCAGTGGATGTATCCTCGCTCAATCAGTTGGAAGCCGAAGCCCGCTATCTGCGCGAACGGTTGCAGGCTTCGGTCGAGGAGTATGAGTCTTCCAACGAGGAGTTGAAGGCGGCCAACGAGGAACTCCAGTCCATTAACGAGGAGTATCGCTCCACGACCGAAGAGCTGGAGACGAGCAAGGAAGAACTCCAGTCGGTCAACGAGGAGCTGGAGACGGTCAACAGCGAGCTAAAGATCAACCTGGAGGAAGTCTCCCGCGCCCATAGCGACCTGCAAAACCTGATGGCGGCGACGGAGATCGCCACCCTCTTCCTCGACCGCGAGTTGCGCATCAAGCGCTACACCGCCGGGGTGGAGGGGCTGATCAACATCATCGGCAGCGACCACGGCCGACCGCTGACCCATCTGACGCACCGTCTGGACTATCCCAACCTGACTGACGACGCCCGTCAGGTGTTGCGCACGCTGGTGCCGCTGGAGCGCGAGGTGCGCCACACCCAGGATGGTTGGCTGCTGGCCCGGCTGCGCCCCTATCGCACCATGGATGACCGCATCGAGGGCATCGTCATCACCTTCGTGGACATCACCAGCCTCAAGGAAGCCGAGAACAGCCTGTCCGAGTCGCGCCAACTGGTCGAACTGGCCCTCAACGCCGCCGGCATGGGCTGGGGGGCGTGGGACCTGGGCAGCGGCCGGGCCGAGGTTGACGCCCGCACCCGCGAGCTGTTGGGCTTCGCGCCCGACAGCGGCGAGGTGACGGTGGCGCAGTGGCTGGCCCGCGTCCACCACGAGGATCGGCCGCAACTGGAAGCAGCCCTTCGCGCCAGCGCCGAGAGCGGCGGCTGGCTCGATGCCGCCTTTCGCCTCGTCTCGCCCGATGGCCGGCTGCGCCATCTACGGGCCAACGGCGCCCTGATCAGCAGCGATCAGGACGGCGGGCCGCGCCTGACCAGCATCCTGACCGATGAGACGGAGCGGCACCAGAATGAGCAGGCGCTGCGCGCCCTGACCGAGTCGCTGGAGGAGCACGTCACCGAACGCACCCGCGCCCTGGAAGCGGCCAACGCCGAATTGACCGCCACCCGCGACCGCTTTAGCGCCCTCTTCAATAGTACGCCTGTGCCCACGGTCATCATCGAGCCGGGCGATGGGACGTATATGGATGCCAATCCAGCCTTCCTGGAGTTTCTGGGCATGGCGCGCGAAGCAGTGATCGGCCGCCGGCCGGCCGATCTCTTTCACAAGTTGCCCATCTACGACGAATCCAGCCCCCTCAGCGTCGAGTTTGCCCGTGCCGGTCGCCTGCACGACCTGGAGATGACGTTCACCCTGCGCCCCGGCGACGAGCGCACCGTCCTGTTGTCTTACGTGCCCCTGACGCTCGACGGCCGCGACGTGTTCATGTCTACTCTGGCCGACATCACCGACCGCAAGCGCAGCGACGACGTGATCGCCCGGCAGCAGCAATCGCTGGAAGAGACCAACGCCGAATTGGCCGCCGCCCGCGACCACTTCCGGACGCTCTTCCACGCCAACCCGGTGCCGTCGGTCATTCTGCGCATCAACGACCTGGCCGCCGTGGACGCCAACGACGCCTTCCTGACCTTCCACGACCTGCCGCGCGAAGAGATCATCGGCCGCTCCGTCCTCGATCTGGTAAGCCTGCCCAACCACGAAGACCGCGACCAGATGGCCGCGCTCTACCGGCGCGAACGGGGGCTGCGCCACCAGGAGATGACGCTGCGCCTGTTGAACGGCCAGGAGCGCACGGTGCTCGTCTCCGACACGCCGATCTATCTGGAAGGGGTGCGTTGCACGATGGCGACGCTCATCGACATTACCCGGCGCAAGCAGGCCGAGGCGCAGATGCGCCACTTCGCCTCGCAACTGTCGCTGGCCGAGCAGGCGGAGCGGCAGCGCATCGCCGCCATCCTCCACGACGACCTGCAACAGCGCCTCTACGCCTTGCAAGTGCGTCTGGCGTCGGCCTTCTCCTGGGCGGTGAAGGGCGACACGACGGCCGCCGCGGCCGAGGTCGAGCAGATGCGCGGCGCGCTGCTCAGCGCCATCGAGTTGACCCGCCGTCTGACTGTCGATCTCAGCCCGCCCATCCTCCACGGCGAGGGGCTGTACCACGCCCTCATCTGGCTCAGTTCGCGCATGAAAGAGGAGTATGGGCTGGAGGTGGCTGTGCAACTGGAGACGGCGTGGCGGTCTCTGGAGGAGGGAATGCGCGTGGCCCTGTTCCAGATCGTGCGCGAGTTGCTGTTCAACGTGGTCAAACATGCCGGCGTGAGCGCGGCGACGGTCTCGCTGGCCCAGTCGGCCGACGAGGTGAAGCTGGTCGTCGGCGACGGGGGTGTTGGGTTCGACATCACCGGCCCACCGCCCGGCGGCGGCCAGGGGCTGCCCCAGGCCCGGCAGCGGGTGGAGTTGTATGGCGGGCGGCTGGCCCTAGCGTCGCAGCCGGGCGCGGGCACGCGCGTCACCATCACCATGCCTTTGAAGAAACAGTTGCCCGCGTAGGGCCGAAAGCATCTTGCCCCGCCGGCAACAATCAGGCAACGCAACACAGGAGCAATCAACGCCATGATCGCCGTATTTCTGGTCGAGGACAACCGCTTTGTGGCTGATGCCGTGGATGGACTGCTGAAGACGTATGCCGACGTGGAGCTGGCCGCCGTGGCCCGCACCGGGGAGGAGGCGCTGGCGATGCTGCCGGGGGTGACGGCCGAGGTGGCCCTGATCGATCTGGCCCTGCCGGGCATCAACGGCATCGAGGTCGTCGCCGCTATCGTTAAGGCCCGGCCGGAACTGCCGTGCATCATCCTCTCCGCCCACCGCGAGGAGAACTACATCACCCAGGCCCTGGCCGCCGGCGCGCGGGGCTACATCACCAAGGAACTGCCTTTGGCCATCGTCGAAGGGATTGAACGCGTGCTGGCGGGGGAAGTCTACCTTAGTGAAGATCTACGCAAATAGGGGCCAGGTTCCAGGGAAAGAGGAACACTCTTCCCCTGGAACCTGGCCCCTGGAACCTGGAACCTAATTCCTAATTTCTTCCGGCACCGCCGCGAGTGCCTCGTCCGGCAACACGTAGCTATGTTTGAGCCGCTCGTCGCCCCAGTCGAGCATTTCGGGGAAGCGCGCGGGCAAGACCTGGACGGCGAAGATCTCCTGCACCCCTTCCTCGAAGCGCAGGAAGGCCAGCGTGCGGCCGTCGCGGATGTCCACCACCCACACGCCGCACGTCCGCTCCGTCAGCCGCTCCACCAGCGGGATGCCGCTGAACGTGGCGCTCTCGCGCACCTGGCTTAGGCCGATGAAGGCCAGCGGGCCGTAGAAGTCCAGCCCGCGGGTGAAGCCGGGCAGCGAGGCCACCGTCTGCCAGTTGCCGCCGCGCACATTGGCCAGGGCCAGACTGCCCTCGCCCGACTCCAGGAACCACAGCCGGTTGTTGTACCAGCGTGGCGAGTGGGGCATCGACAGGCCGCGCAACAACGCCCGGCGCGTCGGCACTTCCATCAGCAGCCCGCCGCGGGCCTTGTTCTCGCGCCAGCCGCCGGCCGTGTCCGTCTCGCCCAGCATGGTGACGAACTGCGGCCGCCCGTCGAGCATCGCCAGCCCGTTCAGGTGGCAGCGGTCTTCGGGGGCCAGGGCGCTCAGGTGGGGCGGACGCCAGCGGGGGTGGAAGCTGTGGTCGGCGTCCAGCGTGCACAGGCAGCCGAAGCGGGTGTTGACCAGCCACAGCTCGCCGTCGGCGGCCCAGGCCATCTCGTGGATGTCGATGTCGCCCGTCACGTGGACGCGGCGCGGCAGATAGGCGGCGTCGTGCTTGTCGGCCGGCTCCAGCTTGCGGGCCACGGCGGGCATGTTGCGGTAGTACCAGACGGTGTTGGTGCCGCCCACGGCCAGCCGCGCGGCGTCGGCGGCGATGCCCATCGGCTTGGCGAAGGCGCGGAAGTGGGTGTTGACCGTCTCGGTTTCGGGGTCATAGCGGACGAGGATGACCTTGCCCGCCTGATAGGTGCTGACGGCCAGGCTGATGCCCGTCTGCTGGAGGATTTCGCCCAGCGTGTTGGTGTAGACGCTGCGCAAGGGGTCGGGCTGGGGGGCGTCGGCGGCGGGCGCTTCGGCGGTGGGATCGGTTATGGGGGCGTCGTCGGTCATGGGGGGATTATACATGAATTAGGAATTAGATAGGCGGCCGCTGCCCCCCCCTGGCCGGGCCAGCGCCGGCGGCGGCTGACCCCGTCTGGGTCACTTCGACCGTCGACGCCACCGGAAACGTAGGCAGTTACACCTCGCTGGCCCTGGACGCCGCCGGCAACCCGCGCATCAGCTACTATGACATTAGCAACGCCGACCTGAAGTACATCGCCCTCACCGGCGACTGCACCGCGCTGACGGTCGTCAAGGCCGTCAGCGGCGGCCCCGCCGCGTGGTCGTTCGGCTTCACCGGCGACCTGGGCGAGTTCGCGCTGACCGAGGCCGACCCCGACACGGTCTTCGCCAACCTCAGCCCCGGCAGCTACAGCTTCAGCGAGACGGCCGACGCCAACTACGACGCCGCCATCGCCTGCGACAACGGCGACAGCAGCGCCAACGGCAGCATCACTGTCACCCTTGTGGCCACCGACGTGGTCTGCACCGTCACCAACACCTACGACCCGCCCGACACCACGCCGCCCGACACGACCCTCACCGCCGGGCCGGACGACCTGACCAACAGCGACGACGCCTCGTTCAGCTTCGACAGCACGGAGCCGGGCAGCACCTTCACCTGCCAACTCGACGCCGAACCGGCCAAAGCCTGCGCCAGCCCGCAGACCTATACCGACCTGGCCGACGGCGAGCACACGTTCGCGGTCTTCGCCACCGACGCCGCCGGTAACGCTGACCCGTCGCCGGCGACCGACACCTGGACGATCGACACCGCCGCGCCGGTGGCGACCATCACCAGCGCTCCGCCCGACCCGTCAACTGTCACCAACGCCACCTTCCAGTTCACCAGCGAAGTGGGCGCGACGTTTGAGTGCCGGCTGGATAGCGGCGCATGGGCAGCCTGTACCAGCCCCAAGAGCTACACCGGCCTGAGCGGCGACCCTCACACCTTCGAGGTGCGGGCCACTGACGCGGCGGGCAACACCGGCCCGGCCGATAGCCATACCTGGACCATCAACCTGCCGGCGGCCGGCGCGCTCTACGTGACGGCCGCCGGCGGCAACGTGCCCGGCGCGGGGGCCTACCAGAAGAACGACATCCTCAAGTGGAATGGCAACACCTGGTCGGTCTGGTTCGACGGCGCGGCCGAGAGGCTGCCGGCCTCGGCCGACATCATGGCCTTCGACGTTGCCGACGACGAGTCCGGCGCGGCCTGGCTGGTCATCCGCCAGGCGGTCAAGCTGCCCGTTGTTGGCAAGGTGCAGCCGACGCAAATCGTCTACAGCAACGGCGCGACGACGTGGAGCCTCTTCTTCGACGGCAGTAACGTGGGGCTGAAGACGACCGGCGAGCGCATCAACGGCCTGGAGGTTTTGCCCGGCAGCGCCTCGCCCATCGGCAGCGGCTGCCTCTACTACCTGCTCATCAGCACGGTGGCCGGCGGCGGCGTGACCGTCGGCGGCGTCAACGTCAACTTCACCGGCGAGGACGTGCTGGGCTTCTGCATGACCAGCATGGGCACGAACACGGCCGGCACGTGGCACGTGGTCTTCGAAGGGCAGGCGCAGGGGTTGCAGAAGAACAACAACCTGGGTGTCAGCGCCTCTGACGATGCGGCCACGCTCTACTTCACGGTCAAGAAGAACTTCACCGGCGATGGTGGGCTGGTGCGGCCGTCGCAACTGTTCAGCTATAGCGGCGGCGTGTTCAGCGGTCCGCTGTGGAAGGCCGCCGACCACGGGCTGAACCAGGTCGTGGACGGGATCGACGTGGTCGGTTCCATTCCATAAGAAGACAGAATCTCACGCAAAGACGCCAAGACCGCCAAGCTCAGAAAGACTCTGTGCTTGGCGTGCTTGGCGTCTTTGCGTGAGGTTCTTCTTATCCCACCCAGGTCATGACGACGCGTGCCCTGGCCGGGGCGGCGTCGACGGCCAGCGTCGCCCCGACCGCCTCGGCCCGTTCGCGCGCGCCCAGCAGGCCGAAGTGACCGCCCAGGGCCAGCTCACTCACCCGCGCGGCGTCGAAGCCCACGCCGTCGTCGCTGACGGCCAGCGTCACCCGCTCCGTGATAAAGTCAAGAGTCACCGACGCGTGAGCGGCGCGGGCGTGGCGGCCGGCGTTGCGCAGCGCCTCCTGAGCAATGCGATAAGCAGCCAACTCCACCGGCGGCGGCAGGCGGCGGGGTTCGCCGCTTGACATAAATTCTATTGGGATGCCCAACCCGGCCGTCGCCTCGCGCGCCAGCAGCCCCAACGCCGGCACGAGGCCTAGATCGTCCAGATAACTCGGCCGCAGGTCGCGCGTCAGTTGGCGCAAATCAGCGATTGTGTCCGTGGCCAACTGCTCCATGCCCCCCAGTTGCTCGGCCAAAGGCGGGTCGGCCGCCGTCCGCGCCAATTGGAGGCGCTGGTTGAGGGCGATGAGCGACTGGATCGTGTCGTCGTGCAGTTCGCGGGCCAGGCGGCGGCGCTCCTCCTCCTGCCCCTGCGTCAGTACGCCAAGGTAGTCGCGTAGACCCTGTTGTGCCCCGCGCAGGCGGCGGGCCATAAGCAGCAACTCCCCTTGCAGCAGGCGAATCTCGCCGATGCCGCCGACAGGTTGGGCCACGGCGTCGAAGTCGCCCCGGCCCAGAGCCGTCGTCCGCGCCGCCAGCGCTTGCAGCGGACGCACCACCTGGCGCAGGCCAAACCACAGCGCCGCCAGGGTCACGGCCAGCACCGGCAGCAGCACGAAGGGGGCCAACTCCGTCCGCCGCAGCATCGGGTCGGTCATCTCCCGCCACGGCTCGGCGACCACCAGCGCCCAGCCGACGGGGTTGACCGGCGTGTGGCTGATGACGTGCTCATCGTCGCCCACGTCCAGGAAGGTCGTGCCGATCTCGCCGCGCAGCGCCTCGGCCACGCCGGGGTGGCCGGTCACGGGGCCGCTGTGGCCGCCGACGCCGATCTGGTAGAGGAGCACGCCGTCGGGGGCGACGAGATAGGCGATGGTGTGGTCGCCGGGCAGGATGATGCGGCCCAGAGCGTCGCGAGCGATGACCGCCGGATCGACCATGCCGACGACCGCGCCGCCATCGCTCGTGGCGGCGGTGATGGGCGCGACCAGCCCGCCGCGCGGGTCGGCGCTGAGCGGCAGGAACCCGGCCTCGGCCGATAGCGCCGCCGGCGGCCGGAAGCCCGACGCCGCCCACCAGGTGGGGTCGCCGGCGGCCAGCAACTCGCCGCCCGGTGCGAAGATGGCCAGGGCGGCGAAGTCGGCGGCAAACGAGGCGCTGTCGGCCAGGGCCACGGCCGGCGGCGCGTGCTCGGCGTGGCGGGCCAGACTGGCGACAGCCGCCGCCCGTCGCTCCAGTTGCTCCTCCATCGCTGCCGCCGCGGCGCGGGTGGCCCGTTCGTCGCGCTCGCCGACCATCTGGCGCATCGCCCGTTGGTGCAGCGCCAGGCCGCCAAAGGCGATGGCCGACAACAACAACGTCAGCGGCAGGACGATGAAGACCAGCAGTTGGACGGGCAGGTTGCGGAGGCGGCTCATGCGTCGGGTGGGGCCAGCAGGCCCAGCGACACGGCGCGCATGACCGCCTCGGTGCGCGTCGCCGCCCCCAGCTTGGCGTAGATGTGGGCCAGGTGGCCCTGGACGGTGCGGTCGCTGATGAACAACTGGGCGCTGATGGCTTTGTTGGTGTAGCCGCGGGCGGCCAGGGCCAGAACCTCCAGTTCGCGCTCTGACAGCGGCTCGAATTCGCCGCCCAGCCGGGCCACGGCGCGGGCGCGGATGGCCGGATCGAGCACCTGCTTACCCTCGTATACGTCGCGGACGGCCTGCACCATCTCGTCGGGCGCGGCCGTCTTCAGCACGTAGCCGTTGGCCCCGGCGGCCAGCCCGGCCTGTACGTAGGGGTCGTCGTCATAGGCGGTCAGGATGAGGATGCCGGTTGTGGGGACGTTGGCGCGGCTCCAGCCGGCGACCTCGATGCCGGTGGCGCGAGGCATCTGGATGTCGAGCACGGCCACGTCGGGACGGTGTTGGGCAATGAGGCGGCGGGCGGCGTCGCCGTCGTCGGCCTCGGCCACGACGCGCAAGTCGGCGGCCCGCTCCAGGAATTGGCGAATGCCGGCGCGGACGACGCTGTGGTCGTCGGCCAGGAGGATGCGGATGGGGGAGGTCATTGGGGGAATACGTTAGCTGGAAATGGGGAGAGGTGCAAGGGGTGTGGGCAGGCGTAGGGGCGGGACAATGCGGCCGGCGGGCCTGGTCTTGCAGAACGGCGTGGATGGCCGCATTGTCTCGCCCCCCTTCAAGGAGGAAGGAGGAAGGCTGAAGGATGAATACCGGTTCTGGTTTCATCCTTCAGCCCTCATCCTTCATCCTTGGGAGGAGGGCGAGACAATCGGCGACCAACGTTCCGGTGATCAGACCAGGTGTCTCGCGCCGATTGTCCCGCCCCTACGGCAAATCGCAACGTCGTTATGGCCCAGGTACGAGACAATAGGCCATATGGCGCTGTTGGCCACGGCCGCGGGCGGCTATGCTAGGGTCATCTTCACCAATTGGAGCAACAACTCATGGCCCAAGCCACTGCCCACCGCAAACGCACCAGGAAATCCGCCCGCCCCGAACCGCTGCTGGCCGTGGGGGCGCTGGGAGTGTTCCTGATCCTGATTGGTCTGGGACTGGCCACCGTCCGGGGCGAGCGCGCCAACGTCGCTGCCGGCCAGTTCTCCGGCGAAACCATCGCCACCGAGCGGCCGTTGCAGGTCGGCCACGACATGGGCGCGCCGGCAGCGATCCCCTTCCTGCCCAAGGGGGGGCCGCAGCCCAACGTCGACGTGCCGGCCACGTTCTTCGACTTCGGCCGCATCGGCCCGCAGGACGTGGTCAAACGCACCTTTCTGGTGCGCAACAACGGCGACGCGCCCCTGACCATCAGCCGCGCCTACACCACCTGCGCCTGCACTACGGCCACCATCAGCGCCTCGGTCATCCCGCCCGGCCAGGCAGCCACGGTTGAACTGGTCTTCGACGCCGGCTTCCACGACGCCGCCGGGCAGACCGTCCGCCGCGGCGTTATCCTGGAGAACAACGACCCCGAACAACCGCAGGCCGAACTGTGGGTGCAGGCGGTCGTCGGCAACAACTAGACCCCCACCCACTGACCATGACTCGCCAACAACCACCCACGACCCAACGCCTGGTCGCCCTGCTCATCGCCGTCCTGTTGCTCAACGCCCTGCTGGCCGCCTGCGCCATCCCGCCGGAGGAGCCGGCCGCCGGGGAGCACGCGGCGATGGCGGCGATGGCGGCAGCCAACGATAATTCCGCCGTCATGTCCGGCCATGACCACCCCATGGCCCCGGCGGCCGACCTGCCGGCCGAGGCACTGGCCGCCGACGCGCGCACGCAGGAGGCCTACCGCTTCGCCATCGCCAACCGCGCGGCGGCCGAGGAAGTGCCCTGCTACTGCGGCTGCGTCGGGCTGGGGCACGTGTCGTCGTATGACTGCTACGTGGCCGAGGACGCGAACGACGGCACACCAGTGTTCGACCTCCACGCCGCCAACTGCACCGTCTGCGTCGACATCACCCACGACCAGATGCGGCTGATGGACGCGGGGCTGACACCGGAACAGATTCGCGGCTTTATAGACAGCGATTACGCCCAATATGGTCCGCCAACACCATTAAGTGAAGGATAAACCGAGTAAACGTAATGAGATTCATCACCCTCCTCTTCCTGCTACTGCTCCTGGCCGCCTGCGGCGGGGCTGATGCCACCGGCGGGAGCGAGGCCGCAGCCTCGTCTCCAACACTGTCGCTGGCGGCAACCTCGCTGCCTCTGGGTGACGTGCCCAACGGCCAGATCGTCGAGCGCGACGTCGTCGTGACCAACAGCGGCGGCGCGCCGCTGGTCATCGAGTCGCTGACTACGTCCTGCGGCTGCACCACGGCCAAGCTCGACACCATGACCATCGCCCCCAACGCCACGGCCACGCTCCACATCGCCTTCGACGCCGGCGCCCACGGCCCCGATCTGCGCGGCGAGCTGCTGCGGCAGGTCATGCTGGTCACCAACGACCCGGCGCGGCCGGAAACGATTGTCGAACTGACGGCCAACATCACCGACCCCGCCTCTTGATTCAGACCTCACGCAAAGACGCAAAGAACGCCAAGCTCAGAATTCTGAGCTTGGCGTTCTCTGCGTCTTTGCGTGAGATTTCTTCTGTTATACTATCTGCACGATGAACCGGAAAAACCTCGCCCTCCTGTTCGTGGCGCTGGCGGCATTGGCCGCGCTCGCCGCCCGGCCGACGGCCGCTCAGCCCACGCCGCCGGCCATCCAGCGCGGCTACTCCTTCGCCGCCTGGTGGAGCGGCATCTACAGCGACCCCAACGCCGACCGCGCCCTGGCCGAACTGGCCGATATGGGCGTCGGCTGGGTCAGCATCGTCGTCACCCAGTACCAGGACACCGTCCACAGCACGGCCATCGCCCCCACCGAGGGCACGCCGACCGACGCCGACGTGCGCCACGCCATTCGCGCCGCCCACGCCGAGGGGCTGAACGTCATGCTCAAGCCCCACGTCGATTTGTGGAACGACCCCAACCACTGGCGCGGCGAGATCGGCCCCAACTTCACCACGGCGCAATGGAACACCTGGTTCGCCTCCTACACGGCGATGATCACCCACTACGCCCAACTGGCGGCCGAAGAGGGCGTCGAGCAGTTCTCCGTCGGCACGGAACTGAACAGCACCACAGGCCGCGAAGCGCAGTGGCGGGCGGTCATCGCCGCCGTGGGTGCGGAGTTCGACGGGACGCTGACCTATGCCGGCGACTGGACCAACGCCCTGCTCGTGCCGTGGTGGGACGCGCTCGACCTGATCGGCGTCGACGCCTACTACCGCTTGGCCGACGACGGCAACAACAGCCCCACCGCCGACGAAATCGCGGAGAAGTGGCAGCCGGTGCTGGCTGATCTGGCCGGGCTGAGCGCGGCTGAGGGGGACAAGCCGATCCTCTTCACCGAGATCGGCTACCGCAGCCAGAACGGCGCGGCGCAACACCCGTGGGATTGGGAGAGCGGCGGCGCGGTCGATCTGGCCGAGCAGGCGCTGCTCTACCAGGTGGCCTTCGAGCAGGTCAGCGATGAGCCGTGGTTCGCCGGCTTCTACTGGTGGAGTTGGGACGCCGTGCCCTATCAGGGCGGCGTGTGCGACAACGGCTACACCGTCCACGACAAGCCGGCCGAAGACGTGGTGCGCCAGTGGTACGGCGCACCGCCGCGCGACACGACCCCGCCGCCGCCGCCGGTCGAGGCGGTGGCTCTGCCCATCTACGGCGACGCGCCGGCCGCCGGCTGGGAGAACTGGTCGTGGCAGGCGACGGTCAACTTCAACCAGTCGGCCCAGGTGCAGAGCGGGACGAAAGCGATCCTGGTGGACGCGCAGAGTTGGGGGGCGCTGTCGCTCCATTACGAGAGTCTAGAAACCGAGTTTCTCGGAAGAAACTCGGTTTCTACAGCGCCATACGACAGTCTAGAAACCGAGTTTCTCGGAAGAAACTCGGTTTCTACGGCGCCATACTACTATCTATCGTTCTACCTGCGGCAAGCCGCGGTGACGAACGCGCTGATCGTCTACGCCCAGGACGAGAATGGCGACGAACTGCTTGACGCGCCGGCGGCCGACTGCCGCTACGTTGGCGGCACGCCGCTGCCGGCCAACACCTGGCGGCGCGTGCTCATCCCCCTGGCCGATTTGGGCGCGGCCGATGGCCACATCAGCCAGTTGACCTTCGTCAACACCGGCGACGCCAGCCTGCGCTTCTGGATCGACGACCTGCGCCTCGTCGCCGCCGACGAGTCGGCCTACCTGCCTATCGTCCTGTCACCAACCGACGACGCCTACGTCCAGTCGAACAGCCCCAACGGCAAGTTCGGTAGCAAGCCGGCGTTGCGGGTGCGCGACGCGGCGGCCGACAACCTCAGCTACCTCAAGTTCGACGTGACCGGGCTGAGCGGGCCGCCGAGTTCGGCCACGCTGCGCCTCTACGTCAGCGACGCCGGGCCGGACGGCGGCGCGGTCTACAGCGTCGCCAACACCTACCGCGCCAGCGCCGCGCCGTGGACGGAGGCAGGGCTGCGCTGGGGCAACGCGCCGGCGATCGGCGGGGCGGCGCTCGACGCGGCCGGGGCGGTGGCGCGCAAGGCCTGGGTGGAGTGGGACGTGACGGCGGCCGTGGGCGGCAACGGGCCGGTCAGCTTCGCCCTGCGCAATGCCTCGGCCAACGTCGTCGCCTACAACAGCAGCGAGGGGGCGCGCCCGCCGGAACTGGTGATTGAGCGATAAGAGAAAGTCTCACGCCAAGACGCCAAGCACGCAAAGCTCAAAAAGCTTTGCGTGCTTGGCGTCTTTGCGTGAGATTTCTTTATAACATAAGGAGAACCCCAATGGCCGAGAATAAGACCAAACCCACCGACGCCAGCGTTGAAGAGTTCCTGAACGCCGTGCCCGACGAGAGGAAGCGGGCCGATTCCTTCCGGCTGGTGGAGATCATGCGCGAGATCACGGGCGAGGAGCCGGTGATGTGGGGCGACAGCATTGTCGGCTTCGGCAGCTATCATTACAAGTACGCCAGCGGCCGCGAGGGCGACCAGGGGCTGACCGGCTTCTCGCCGCGCAAGGCCAGTCTGACGATCTACATCACCCCCGGCTTCGACCGCTACGGCGATCTGCTGGGCCGGCTGGGCAAGTTCACCACCAGCAAGGTGTGCCTCTACGTCAAGCGCCTGTCGGACGTGGATGAGGCGGTGCTTCGAGAGCTGATCCGCGATTCGGTGGAGGTCATGCGCGCCTCTTAGTGCGTCGCACTTTCTGGAGTGCGTCGCACTTTCCGCAGTGCGTCGCACTTTCTGGGCGCGCCGAGTGCGACGCACTTCGGAAAGTGCGAATGCACCAAAAAGGTGCGATGCACCGGGAACGAATATGAACACCGCCCTCGTCATCCTCGACGCCCAGAACGACTTCTTCGCCGCCGGCAACCCTAACCTACCGGCGTTCGAGGCCGCGGCCGAGGTCATCAACGCCGCCATTGCCCGCTTCCGCACCGCCGGGGGCGGGCCGATCTTCGTCCAGCACACCTCGGAGCGCAAGCCGGCCGGCAGCCAGCGCTGGGCCATCAACGAGCGCTTCGACTGCCGCCCTATCGACGTGCGCTTCAACAAGACGACGGAGAACGCCTTCTGGAACACCGGCCTCGATGCGCTGCTGCGCTCGCAGCGGGTGGGGCTGGTCGTCGTGGCCGGGTTCGTGTCGGAGCGCTGCATGCTGTCGACGGTGCGCGGCGCGGTCGAACGGGGGTACGAGGCGGCGCTGCTGGAGGGGGGCATCGCCGGCTTCGACGACCGTTATACGCAGTTCGTGCTGGAGATTTCGCCGCGCGTCTCGGTCGATGCGTTGCGGGCCAGGACATAGAAAAGAGAACTACAGATTACACACGGCTCCGACGGGAGGAGGATCGGAGGGGATTGGGCGATTTGAAAGAGAATCTCACGCAGGAGAGCGCCAAGCCCGCAAAGAATATCTTCTTGGCGTTTCTGGCGTCGGTCTTTGCGGGGTCCTCCTTCTGCCTCCCCATCTGGGATTGATAAGGAGGAACGTATGCGCGTGGAGTTGACCCGTGTTCGCGTGAAGCCGGGCAAGTCGGGCCGGGTGGATGAGTGGCTGGCCATGCTCAACAGCCGCATGGACGAAGTGAAGGAGACGCTCGTCCGCGAGGAGATGCACGTCGAGGTCATCTTCCGCGAGATCAGCGGCGAGGATGAGTTCCTGTACTGGTTCTCTATCCAGGGCGAGGCGGGGGCGCACGTCAACACCTCTCCCCACCCGCTCGACCACGACCACATCGCCTTCCATGAGGAGTGCATCGACCACGACTACGGCGGCCGCGACGCCCAGGCGCAGGTCATCATCCTGCCCGACGCCGTGGCGGCGATGCTGGGCTGGGCCAACCCGGCGGCCGATGCGATGCCGTTCGAGCGGCGGGAGATCATTCACCGCAGACCGGGGTGAAGGGCAGGGGAGCAGGGGTGATAGAGATCACCCCGGCTCCCCTGCCCCCTGCCCTTCCGGCTAGGCTCGACGCAATCCGCGCAACGACCAACTCCGCTCGCCGCCAACGCGGATGTCGCGGCGCAGGAAGAGCCACCAGGCCAGCGCCAACAGGGCCACGGCGCTGCCCTTGAGCGCCAGCAGCGGCCCCCACGCCAGGGCCACAATCGCCTCGCCGCCCTGGAAGAGCGCCCAGGGGGTCAGGTCGAGGGCCAGTTGCAGGTTGTCGTTCAGCGCCGCCAGCCCCGACAGCAGCCAGTTGCCCACCAGCAGCGCCCCGGCGGTCGTGGCCGCCAGCCGCGCCGAGGGCAGCACCATGCTGAGCAGCAGGGCCAGCGCGCCGAACAACCCCAACATCGCCCACATGGGCAGGTAGCCCAGCAGCAGGTTGACGGCCGAGACGTCGAAGTCGGTAAACGGCAGCGTGACCGCCCAGCCCAGCCAGGCCAGCAGCAGGATCAGCCCCGTGGCCACCATCAGGGCCAGCCAGCGCCCCCAGAACAGGGCCGTGCGGCCGACGGGGTGGGCCAGGGCCAGGTCGAGCGTGCCGCGCTCTTCGTCGCCGGCCAGCAGCCCGGCGGCGGCCGAGCAGACGAAGATGCCGACGATGAGCGGCATGTAGCTGGCGTAGTAGACGCCGAAGTAGCCCTGGGGCGTGTTCATGGTCATCACGTCGCCGAAGAAGGCCATGAGCGCCGGCGGGTAGCTGGCCAGCATCTCTTCCAGGCCGACGATGGTCTGGACAGAGTTGAATAGATGCCCCCCATCAGCAGCCCATAGAGCGCCAGCCCAATGCCCCAGCCGATCACCTGCCCCCGCAGGCGGCGCAGGGTGTGGCTGAACTCTGTCATGAATGCTTGCATACTTCCTCCGGGGAACCAGGGATTAGGGATTAGGGGAAGAGCGCTCTTTCCCTAATCCCTAATCCCTAATTCTCCACGTAGTGTGTCAGAAAGACCTCTTCCAGCGTCGGCCGCTCCGTCTCCAGGTCAATGACCGGGTAGGCGGCCAGGGCCTTGATCAGCGCGTCCATCTCCCCCTCGACCTGCACCAACAGGTTCGCTCCGTCGCGCTGGATGTCGGTGGCGTTCAGCACGCCGACCAGCGCCCCCTCCGGCAGCGGTTCGCGCAGGCGCACGCGCACCCGCCGCACCGACCGCCGCAGCAGGTCGTGGGGGTCAAGCGTCTCGGCGATGCGCCCGTCGCGGATGATGGCCACGCGCTCGGCGATAGCCTCCACTTCGCTGATGATGTGGGACGAGAAGAAGACGGTCGCCCCGCCGGCCTGCGCCTCGCCCAGCAGGCGGTAGACCTCCTGCTGCATCAGCGGGTCGAGGCCGGAGGTCGGCTCGTCGAGCAGCAGCAGCTCCGGCCGCGCCATGAGGGCCTGGACGACGCCGACCTTCTGCTTGTTGCCCTTGGACATGTTCTTGATCGGGGCGCGCAGGTCGAGTTGCAGCCGCCCGGCCAACTCGCGCACGAACGCCCACTCGACGCCGCCGCGCAACTGGGCGAAGTAGCGCAGGGCGCGCTCGGCCGTCTGGTTCGGCTCGATGCTCAGTTCGCCGGGCAGGTAGCCGACGCGGGCGCGGACGGCCACGGCGTCGGCCCGCGGGTCGAGGCCCAGCACGCGGGCCTGGCCGCCGTCGGGGCGGATGAGGTCGAGCAAGCAGCGGATGGTGGTCGTCTTGCCCGCGCCATTGGGGCCTAGGAAGCCGAAGAGTTCGCCGCGGCCGACTTCCAGATCGACGCCGCGCAGGGCAGCGACGTTGCCATAAGCTTTGGTCAGGCCGTGGATGGAGAGGGCGGGTTGAGTGGCCAATGTGTACCTCGCTTGTTGGTGGTGATGATATGCCCATTTGCGGCGCGCGTCACCCATTTTGCGTGGGGGCCGCGTCGGCAGGGGCGAGACAATGCGGCCATCCATGCCGTGTTGACGTTCTTCGAGGCGGCCCTGTCGGTGTTCATCGTCGTCATGACCTTCAACACCGTCGATCTGGTGCTGCTCGACTGGCTGCTGGTGGAGCGGCCGCTTCGGCACGGGACTGTCGCTGGCGGCGGCGGGGGTCGTGGGTGGGGGGTTTGCGTTAGTAAGCTAAGGATGAGGGATGAAGGATGAGGGATGAGCCATTCATCCCTCATCCTTCATCCCTCATCCTTAGTTGCTGCCTCCCGACGGCCGCGGCAACTTCGGGATCAGCCAACTGAGGAACTGGTCGCTGGAGCGGGTCTGGGCCAGGACGCGGCCGGGGCCGGTCAGGTCGACCACCAGCCCTTCGCCGCTGAACAGGGTCGATTTGATGCCGCCGATCTTGCGCACCTGGAAGCCGATGTCGGCGGTGAAGGATACCAGGTGGCCGGTGTCGATGGTGATCGTCTCGCCGGCGGCCAGGTTCATCTCGTGGATGGCCCCGTAGGACGACAGCAGCAGCGGCCCGCTGCCCTGGGCGCGCAGCATGATCAGCCCTTCGCCGGCGAAGAACGTCTTGGCCCCGCTCCATTCGGTGTCGGTGGTGATGCTCATGGCCGAGGCCAGGTAGGAGCCGGACTGGACGAGCAGCGTCTCGTCGTGCAGGTCGAGCACCATCAGGTCGCCGGGCAGGGGCGGGGCCACGGCCAGACGGCCGCCGCCGGCCGGAGCCTGGTAGGTGTTCTGGAAGAAGCTCTCGCCGCCGAAGAGGGAGCGGCCGATGGACTTGAAGAAGCCGCCGGTGGCCGCCGTCTCCAGGGTGATGCCCTGGGACATGCTGACCATCGAGGCCGCTTCGACGCGCACCTGTTCGTTGGCCTCCAGGTTGATGATGCCCAGCGAGAAGGCGGGGCGGTAGAGGAGTTCGATTTGCATGGGTTCGTTTCTCCTGTTGGCCGGTCAACGCGTTGGCCGGCCGCTATGGACGGACTATGGTGGGATGATAGCAAAAAAGAGCGACGCGGAGAAACGCGGCGGGTGGCGGGTGGCGGGTGGCGAGTGGCGCATGGTGGAGTGCGCATCCTCAGATGCGGACGGGCGGGCCGAGGCGCGCACCTGAGGATGCGCACTCTGCGGGCGGGGTGGGCGGGGCAGGGCGCGGGGCGGTGTTCGCAGCCTCAGATGTGGACGGACGGGCGGGGCGGGGGGCGCGCATCTGGGCTGCGGGTGATGCGAGCGGCAATTCACGCGCTCTTGCTTATATGTATCATTATACATACAATGGCATATGCGCTTCACCTGGCACGAACCCAAGAGGCAGCTCACCCTGCAGAAGCGTGGGCTGGATTTTGCCGAGGCCGAGCGACTCTTTGACGGGCCGACGTTGACGTTCGAGGACGAGCGGCGGGACTACGGCGAGCGGCGCTGGGTGACGATGGGGCTGCTAGGCGAGAAAGTGATCGTCATCGTCCACACCGAAACCGAAGACGAAATCCGCGTCATTTCCATGCGCGAGGCGGAAAAAGATGAACAACTCCTATTCTTCGCCAACCTTTGATGATCCCGACGACTACCCGACAATCACGCAGGCGGAGCTCGACCGGGCGACCCTCCGCGTCGGCCTGAGAGCCACACCGCGCAAGCAGCGGGTGACAATCATGCTCGACACCGGCCTGATCGCCTGGTTTAAGGCGCAGGCCGGCGAGCGCGGCTACCAGACGCTCATCAACGACATGCTGCGCCGGGCCGTGGAGGCCGAGGACCTGGAGGAGCGCCTGCGTCGCATTGTGCGCGAAGAGGTGCGGGCGGCGCAAGGGGGGTAGTTGGTTATAATTCCCCCACGCCATGACCCAAACACCCGACCCCGACACCTTCATCACCCGCTGGGCCGCCTCCGGCGCGGCCGAGCGGGCCAACTACCAGCTTTTCCTGAGCGAACTGTGCGACCTGCTGGGCGTGGAACGGCCGCGCCCGGCCACAGCCGACCCGGCCGCCAACGCCTACGTCTTCGAGAAGCCCGTGCCCTTGGCCCACGGCACAACCGGCTTCATCGACCTCTACCGGCGTGGCTGCTTTGTGCTGGAGGCGAAGCAGGGGTCCGCGCCCCCTCACCCTTTGGGAGAGGGTGGGGGAGAGGGTCTTAGCTCGCCGGACCCGCAGACCCTCTCCCTAACCCTCTCCCACGGGGCGAGGGAACCAGCGCCCCCTCGCCCTTTGGGAGAGGGTGGGGGAGAGGGTCTTAGCTCGCCGGACCCGCAGACCCTCTCCCTAACCCTCTCCCAGGGGGCGAGGGAACCAGCGCCGCGAGGCAGGAAGAAGCGCGGCACGGCCGTGCGGGGCACGGCCGGCTGGGATACGGCGCTGGAGCGGGCGCGGGCGCAGGCGCAGACCTATGCCCGCAGCCTGCCGCCGGGGGAGATCGCCGGCGGACGGCCGCCCTTCCTGATTGTCGTCGACGTGGGCAACACCATCGACCTCTACAGCGAGTTCACCCGCAGCGGCGGCAACTACGTCCCCTTCCCCGACCCCCACCACTTCCGCCTGCGGCTCGATGACCTGCGCGACGAGGCCAGCCGCGACCTGCTGCGCGCCGTGTGGGACACGCCGCTGTCGCTCGACCCGGCCCGCCGCAGCGCCCGCGTCACGCGGGCCATCGCCGAACGGCTGGCCGAGCTGGCCAAGACGCTGGAGCAGGCCCACGACGCCGACACCGTGGCCCACTTCCTCATGCGCTGCCTGTTCACCATGTTCGCCGAGGACGTGGGGCTGCTGCCGGAGGGGGCGTTCACCCAACTGCTGGCCGATCTGCGGCCGGACCCGGTCGGCTTCAAGCCGCTGGTGGAGCACCTGTGGCACTCGATGAACACCGGCGGCTTCTCCGTGGCCCTGCGCCGCCCCATCCTGCGCTTCAACGGCGGCCTCTTCGCCGACCCCACCGCCCTGCCGCTGGACGGCGAGCAGATCGCCCTGCTGATCGACGCGGCGCGGGCCGACTGGCGCGACGTGGAGCCGGCCATCTTCGGCACGCTGCTGGAGCGGGCGCTGGACCCGCGCGAGCGCCACAAGCTGGGGGCGCACTACACGCCGCGAGCCTACGTCGAGCGGCTGGTGGAGCCAACGGTCATCGCTCCGCTGCGGGCGGAGTGGGCCGGCGTGCAGGCGGCGGCGCTGCGCCACCACCAGCGCGGCGACGACGGCGCGGCCCTGGCCGAAGTGGAGGCGTTCCTGCACCGGCTGGCCCACGTGACCGTGCTCGACCCGGCCTGCGGCAGCGGCAACTTCCTCTACGTGACGCTGGAGCAGATGAAGCGGCTGGAGGGGGAGGCGCTGAACCTGCTGCGCGACCTGGGCGGCGCGCCGCGGCTGGCGCTGGAGGGGTTCACCGTGACGCCGCAGCAGTTCCGGGGCATCGAGGTCAACCCGCGGGCGGCGGCCATCGCCGAACTGGTGCTGTGGATCGGCTACTTGCAGTGGCACCGGCGCACGCGCGGCGAAGTCATCCCGGCCGAGCCGATCATCCGCGACTTCCACAACATCGAGCGGCGCGACGCGGTGCTGGCCTGGGATCGGGTGGAGCCGCTGACCGGGGCCGGACGGCCGCCCGGTGACGCGCTGGGACGGCCGCACGACGAAGCGCCACCCGGCCACCGGCGAACTCGTGCCCGACGAGGCGGCCCAAACCCCGGTGTGGCGCTACGTCAACCCGCGCCCGGCGGCCTGGCCGGCGGCCGACTTCGTGGTCGGCAACCCGCCGTTCATCGGCACGGCGCGGATGCGCGAGGCGCTAGGCGACGGCTACGCCGAGGCCATCCGCGCCGCCTACCCGGCCGTGCCCGCCTCGGCCGACTACGTGACCTACTGGTGGCACAAGGCCGCCGGGCTGGCGCGGGCCGGCGGGCTGCGGCGCTTCGGCTTCATCGCCACCAACAGCCTGCGCCAGACGTTCAACCGGCGCGTGCTGCAGACCCACCTCGGACGGCGAGCCGCCGCTGTCGCTGCTGTTCGCCATCCCCGACCACCCCTGGGTGGACACGGCCGACGGCGCGGCGGTGCGCATCTCCATGACCGCCGGCGCGGCGGGGGCGGCCGAGGGGCGGCTGCTGACCGTCGTTGGCGAGCGCGGCACGGACAGCGACACGCCGGAGATCGCCACCGTCGAGCGGGTGGGGCGGATTCAGGCGGATTTGACCATTGGGGCGGACACGACCGCGGCTGTTTCCCTGCGGGCCAATGCCGACCTGAGCAATCGCGGCGTTTCGCTGTTTGGGGCCGGTTTCATTGTCACCCCGGAAGAGGCCACGGCGCTCGGCTTGGGCCGCATCCCGGTCTGAGAACGCCACATTCGCCACTACCGCCACGGCCGCGATCTACGGCCACCGCGCGGCGTCATGGTCATCGATCTCTTCGGCCTGACCGAAGAGGAAGCGCGCCCGCTTCCCAGAGGTCTACCAATGGGTGTACGGAGCGCGTCAAGCCAGAGCGCGATCAGAACAACCGATCGCGCCGACGAAACTGGTGGCTGTTCGGTGAGACGAACCCCAAACTGCGCGATCAACTGGCCGGCCTCTCCCGCTACATCGCCACCGTCGAAACGTCCAAGCACCGCTTCTTCGTCTTTCTGGACGAGAGCATCTTGCCGGATAACAAGCTGGTCAATATCGCTTTGGAAGATGCCTACTATCTGGGGGTTCTTTCCAGCATTGTCCACGTCACCTGGGCGCTGGCCGCCGGTTCGCATCTAGGCTGGAGGAACGACCCACGCTACAACAACGCCCGCTGCTTCGAGAAGTTCCCCTTCCCCGACGCCAGCGACACCCAACGCGCCGCCATCCGCGCCCTGGCCGAACAACTGGACGCCCACCGCAAACGGCAACAGGCGCTGCACCCGCGGCTGACGCTGACCGACATGTACAATGTCCTGGCCAAGTTGCACGCCGGCGAGGCGCTGAGCGAGGCCGAGCGGCGGGTGCATGAGCAGGGGCTGGTGGCCATCCTGCGCCAACTGCACGACGAACTGGACGCGGCCGTGCTGGGGGCCTATGGCTGGGGGGATTTGATCAAGAAGGGTTTATCCGCAGATTTGGCAGATTCGGCGGATTTAAGAAGTCCGAGCGAGCACTCTGAAATCTGCAATCTGCGGATCACTCCTCTTTGGAAGGCGATCCTCGAACGGCTGGTGGCCCTGAATGCGGCGCGGGCGGCCGAGGAGGCGCGCGGCGTCGTGCGCTGGCTGCGGCCCGCCTACCAGATGCCCCGCGCCGGGCTGGCCCCACCGCAGCCGGTGCTGCCGGGCGCGGCGGCCGGGGACGCGCCGCCGCCGGCCGCCGCCGCCCCGCCCCCCTGGCCCGACGGGCTGGCGGCGCGGGCCGCGGCCGTGCGCGCCGCGCTGGGGGCGTTCGGCCGCCCGGCGAAGGCGGCCGAGGTCGCCGCCGCCTTCGCCGGGCGGGCCGACAAGAAGCGCGTCACGGCCGTGGCGGAGTTGCTGGCGACGTTGGTGGCGTTGGGGCAGGCGGGAATGGGGGAAGAGGGGGGGTATGTGGGGAATTAGCTCTGGAAACCGAGTTTCTTCTTAGAAACTCCGGTTTCTATAGATTCAAGGCGCCAACTGGATATTATTATCGTAGAAACCTAGAAACCGAGTTTCTAAGAAGAAACTCGGTTTCCAGAGTAAAGCACCACTAGATTTAGAAACCGAGTTTCTCGGAAGAAACTCGGTTTCTAAGAGGGGAGAGCCATGCGCAAGGAGCCACTGGTGGCCGGCGCCACCTATCACGTCTACAACCGTGGGGTCAATTACAATGACATCTTCTATACCCGCGCCAACTGGCTATTCTTCCTGAGCCGTCTGCGCACCTACTGCCCGGCTGAGATGGGGACGATTATCGCCTATTGCCTGATGCCCAATCACTACCATTTGATCATCCAGGTGGCCGCGGCCAACTTTGGACTGGAGGCCATGCAACCGCTGATGGTGTCCTACACCAAAGCCATCAACAACCAGGAAGGGCAGTCGGCGCGGTCTTCAGGGACCGTTCAAGCGCGGGGCGTGAAGAGCGACGGCGATCTCGTCCACCTGTCGCGCTACATTCACGCGAACCCCGTCGCCGCCGGTTTCGTGGCCGCCCCGGAGGATTGGGAGTTTTCGAGTTACCGGGATTACGTCCGGGTTGCGCGCGCGGCACGCTGCCCCAGCCGGCCGCCGTCTTGCAGCACTTCCCCTCGCCCGCGGCCTACGCCGAATATGTCCGCGGCCCGGCGGATCCGCGCGCGGGGTTGTTGGCGTCGCTGCTGATGGAGTAGGTGTTAGAAACCGAGTTTCTTCTTAGAAACTCGGTTTCTGGAAATTTGAGCATCGCTCAAGTAAAGCTAGAAACCGAGTTTCAAACTCGGTTTGGGGTTCCAAGAAGAAACTCGGTTCCAGGCCATTCTCCTGTACCATAAGCAGAATGCAGGACGCCGAAGCCCCAAACCCACCCCACCTCCACCTCCGCCGACCTGCGCGCCCTGGCGCAGCGGCGCCGACGCCACGGTGGGGGTGACCGGCGTGGTCGAGGCGTCCACGTCGGCGTCGCCCCCACCGGCGGGCGGCGGCGGCATCGCCCCTCTGACCTACCGCACCATCCGCACCGCCACGCGCTTCATCGGCGCGGGCGCTGGACGCGGGCCCTGGCCCCGCTGGAGGGGCTGCTCGGCCCGCGACAGGGCGAGTCACCGCGACCGCCCACGCCGCAACGCCGCGCCGCCCTGGCCGCGCCCAACGGCGTCATGGGCGACTATCTGGCCGACAGCGGCAGCCCCTTGGCCCTGCCCCTGACCTTCCACCACGACGGCGCGACCCTGACCGCCGACCATGCCACCCTGGCCGCCGCCCACGGCCTGTGCCTGGGCGACGCCTGCTGGGAGTGCGCCGGCGGCGGGCTGGGCGGGGCGCTGGCCCGCGAATTGGGCTACACGCCCGTGGCCGTCAGCTACAACAGCGGCCGCCACGTCTCCACAAACGGCCGCGAGCTGGCCCAAAGGCTGGAGATGCTGCTGGGCAACTGGCCGCGGCCGTTGAGGAATTGGTCATCTCGACCACAGCATGGGCGGGCTGGTGGCCCGCAGCGCCATCCACGCCGGCGCGGCGGCCAACCACGACTGGCGGCGCGGCTGCGGGCACTGGTGACGCTGGGCACGCCCCACCACGGCGCCGCTGG
>JADJHJ010000012.1 GCA_016707605.1 Candidatus Promineofilum glycogenicum
AGCGCCCACGGCTGAAGCTCAGGCCATCGCCTGGAATCTGGGCGACTTTCCCACCGCCGAACGGGCGCTGTTCTACGCCCGCGACTACGCTCGCCGCGCCGGCGACGGCCGCGCCCAGGCCACCGCCCTCTACTGGCTCAGCCGCGTGGCTATCAGCCGCGGCGATTACGCCCAGGCGCGGATGCTGCTGGCCTATAGCCTGCCGCTGGCCCGCGCCGCCGACGCCGAAACGCTGGGCCAGGTGCTCTATGGCGTGGCCGACGTGGCCTGGCGCGTCGGCGACCTGGAGACGCTGCACCACTACATCACCGAGAGCCTGGGGCTGGCCCGCGCCCTCGACAACAGCACCCTGGAGCTGATGTCGCTCAACCGCCTGGGCACGCTAGCCTATGCTCAGGGCGACCTGGCTACCGCCCGCGCCTACTATCGCACCTGTCTCGACCTGGCCCAGACGGCGGGCAACCTGGAGCGCGAGGCGACGGCGCTGATGAACCTGGGCGCGCTGGCCCACCGCGGCGGCGACCCGGAGGCGGGGCTGGCCTACTACCGCGATGCGCTGGCCCACTACCGCGAACTCGGCCGCAGCGAACAGGTCGTCATGGCCCTGGGCAATCTGGCCGAAGCGAGCATTGACCACGGCGACCCGGCCGCGGCGCGAACCGAGTTGCGCGAGGGGTTGGCCCTGGCCTGGCGGCTGGGGCTGTTGCCGCGGGCGGCGGTGATGCTGTTCGTCTACGGCCGCCTGTTGGCCGCCGAGGGGCAGACACGCCGGGCAGCCGACGTGCTGCGCCTGGTGCTCAACCACCCGGCGACCGAAAGCCAGACCCGGCCGCAAGCGTTGGCTTTGCTGGAGCAACTGGGCTGCCCGGCGGACGGCCCGGCGGCCGACCTCGATGCCGTTGTGGCCGAAGTTCTGGCCTGAGAGCGGCGCTAGAAGCTGCCGATCTAGTACCTGCGCCTCATTGCGCCCCAATCCGTTCGTCGGCTATACTGCCAGCGCGATTCGTGCACTGCCGCCGGCGCGCCACCCCGGCCCCGGCGAACATTACCCATCAGGAGTCCACAATGAGCCCAAAGCATTCCCCTGTCTCTCCTACTGCCCGTCGGCCGCATATCGCCGTGGCCATCATGGCCGTGGTGCTGACGGCGCTGGCGCTACTGCTGAGCCGGGCGACGACCGGCGCGGCCCAGCCGGCCCGGTTGCCGGTCGCGCCGTTGGTCAGCCCACCCACCGACCAGTTGATCGTCCGCTTTCGCGCGGTGTCGGACCCGGCGGCCATGACGGCGACGGCCGAGGCGCAGTTGGCCGACCGGCTGAGCGCAGCGGCCGGCGTGGCGTTGACCTTCCAGCGGCCCATGTCAGGCGGAGCCTACGTGCTGAAGATGGCCGAGCGCACCGACGAGGCCACGGCGACGGCAATCAGCCGCCGGTTGGCCGATCTGCCGGAGGTCGAATACGCCGAGCCGGACGCAATCATGCAGCTCGTCCGCGGCCCGGCCCTGGCCCGAAGCGCCCGACAACGCCGACTTTGACCCCGACGACACGCGCTTTGACGACCAGTGGCACTATCGCTATGAGGCGGGTGTTGAGGAGGGACTGAATCTGTTGCCGGCGTGGGACATCACCACCGGTTTGGACACGACGGTCGTGGCGGTCATTGACACGGGCATCCGGCCGCACGCCGACCTGTCCGGCCGCACCGTGCCTGGCTATGACTTCATCAATGACCTCTTTGTGGCCAACGACGGCAACGGCCGCGATAACAACCCGGCCGACCCCGGCGACTGGAGCACCAGCAGCCAGTGCTCTCCCGGCAGCCCGGCGGAGAGTAGCTCCTGGCACGGCACGCACGTCGCCGGAACGATTGCCGCCAACTCCAACAACGGCAGCGACGTGACCGGCATCAACTGGGCGGCCAAGATTCTACCGGTGCGTGTGCTGGGGCGCTGTGGCGGCTATCTGTCCGACATCGTTGACGCGACGCGCTGGGCGGCTGGTTTGGCCGTGACCGGCGTGCCGGCCAACGCCAATCCGGCCGCCGTCGTCAATCTGAGCCTGGGCGGCAGCGGCGCGTGCGGCGCGACCTATCAGAACGCCTTCAACGAGTTGAACGCGGCCGGCGTCGTCAGCGTCGTCGCCGCGGGCAATGGCGGCACCAACGCCTCCAATTCGCGCCCGGCCAACTGCGACAACGTCATTACCGTCGCCGCCACCAGCAAGACGGGCGACCAGACCTACTACACCAACTACGGCGCGGTGGTGGAGATCGCCGCGCCCGGCGGCGAGCAGTTCTTCGCCAACGACCCCGACGGTGTGCTGTCGACGCTCAACGCCGGGGCGACCGGCCCGGGGGCTGATAACCTGGTGTACTATCAGGGCACGAGCATGGCCGCGCCCCACGTGGCCGGGCTGGTGTCGCTGCTGCTAGGTGTGCAGCCCGACATGACGCCGGCCGAGGTGCTGGACATTCTTCAATCCACGGCGCGCGACTTCCCCGGCAGCAGCAGTTGCACGACGGCCAATTGCGGCGCGGGCATCGCCGATGCCTTCGCCGCCCTGAGCGCTCTCAGCCCGGATCTGGTCGCGCCAACGCTCCTCAGCCCGGCCGATGGAGCGACGGTAGACACGCTGACGCCGCTCACGGAGTGGGAGGCGGTGGCGGACGCAGAGCTTTACATGCTACACGTGGCCACCGATCCCGACTTCAATGATCTCGTCGCGGTGTTGGCGCCGATATTCGACACCGGAGCGCGCCCCGCGCTGGCCGAGGAGGGCACGTACTACTGGCGCGTGCGGGCCATCGCCGGCAGCGATCATGGGCCGTGGAGCGAGACGTGGCAGTTTACAGTCGAGTTGCCCGGATGCCAGACGCCCGATGTGCCGGTGCTGCTGACGCCCGCCGATGGCAGCGACATCACCGAATTGCAGCCGACCTTCACTTGGGAGGCATCGGCCAACGCCAGCGAGTACGAGATCGCCATCGGCGAAACCTCCGACCTGTCTGACGTCCTTGTCACCGACAACCCGGCCACGCCGGAGTGGGTGTTTGACGATCCGCTGGAGGTTAACCGAACCTACTACTGGCGGGTGCGCGCCCATAACAGGGCGGGCGACTGCGACGTGAGCAGTGATTGGAGCGCCATCTGGAGCGTCAACGTCGTCGAGCAAACGGCTGGCCAGAGTCGGGCCGCCTTGCCTTTCGTCATCTACGGGCTGACCGGCTTCGTCGGCCCGCTGGAAGTCGAACCAAACAATACCCTCGGTGAGGCCAACGGCCCCATCCTGCTCAATCGCAACTACCAGGGCTACCCCGACGACCAGTCCGACTACTACCACTTCACGTTGACGACCCAGAGCCAACTGACCATCAACCTGACCGACATCACCGGCACCGACCCGCAACTGCAACTCTACCACGATACGTCCGGCAATATGGTAGGCTATGACCAGAACGCGCCCTACAGCATCAGCTACGACGCCCCACCCGGCGATTATTGGGTGCGCGTCGTCGTCGTCGGCAACAACAATAGTTTGTCGCTCTATACACTGAGCGTCAACAATCCGTAGATTCGATACCTATTATCTGTACCCCCACAAAGCCCGCCGTAATCGACTCCTGGATGAAGTCGAACGGCGGGCCAACTGGGACTTCTCGCGTCAGCGCCTATCTGTGGTTCCTTAATCTCAGATAGCCAGGATGATCCCGGCCACGGTGAAGTAGATGAACAGCCCGGTGGCGTCGACCAGGGTGCTCATGGCCGGGCCGGAGACGACGGTTGGGTCGATCTTCAGCCGCTGGGCGATGATGGGCAGCAGCGAGCCGAGAACGTTGGCCCAGACGACGATGGCGAAGATGGCCACGGCCACCGTCAGGGCCACGGCCGGGCCAGTGTTCCACATCAGCGCTCGGGTATAGGCCACGACACCCATCACCAGCCCCAGCACCAACCCCACCGATAGCTCGTGGAACAGCGGCCGGAACAGGCCGCGCTTGTCCAGATCTTCGACGGCCAGGGCGCGGATGATGGTGCTGGTCGTCTGGCTGCCGGCGTTGCCGCCCGTGCCGATGAGCAGGGGGATGAAGAAGGCCAGGGAGACCACGGCGGCCATCTGCTCCTCGAAGTGGCGCAGGACGCTGCCGGTCAGCGTCTCGGTTAGGAACAGCAGCAGCAGCCAGCCGACGCGCTTGCGCACGACGGTCAGCACGCCGGAGTCGAGGTAGGGGCGGTCGAGCGGCTGGGTGCCGCCGAAGCGCTGGAAGTCCTCGGTCGTCTCTTCTTCGAGCACGTCGACCACGTCGTCAATGGTGATGACGCCGACGAGCATCCCCTGGGGATCGACGACGGGTAGGGTGGCCAGGTCGTAGCGCGACATGAGCCGGGCGACCTCTTCCTGGTCGGTGCCGACGAGGACGGAAACGTAGTCGGTCTCCACCACGTCGGCCAGCTCGGCCGCCGGCTCCTCCATGAGCAACTGGCGCATACTGATCGTGCCGGCCAGGCGGCTGTGGCGGTCGACCACGTAGACGTCGTAGATATCTTCGGCGTCGGGCTTCCAGGTGCGCAGGGCGGCCAGGGCCTCGGCCACGGTCATGCGCCGGCCGAGGGCCAGAAACTCGGAGGTCATCAGACCGCCGGCGCTGTCTTCGGCGTGGAGCAGCAGCGGCCGGACTTCGGCCTGGTCTTCCAACTGGCGCAGGACGTACTCCTGCTCGGCCGGCTCCAACTCGCCGATCAGGTCGGCGGCCTCGTCCGGCTCCATCTCATCGATGATACGGGCGGCCGTCTCGCGCGGCAGGGTGGCGACGATGTCGGCCGCGTCTTCGTCGTCTAGCTCTTCCAGAATATCGGCCGCGTCCTCCGGGTCGAGCCGGGGCAACAGGGCCGTTTGCTGTTCGTCTTCCAGTTCAGAGAAGAGGTCGGCCTGGTCGGGTGCGCGCAGGGCTTCCAACGCGGCGACGGCGCCGGCGACGTCGTCGTGCTCCAACGACGTGCGGACCTTGACCAGGACATCTTCCAGGTCTGTGTACAGCATGAGACACCTCCAAGAAGCTTGGCTCCCTGGAGGCGGTGTGCGGGGAGCAGACTGCCAACCAGGGGCTACTTATTCGGTTGACAGAGGCGGCGTCTGTCTATGACTACCGCCAGGTTCTGCTTTATCGTTCACGGATTACTCCATAGTGGATGAAGCGCACTCAGGCCGCGCTTCCGGCATTGCGCCGGGCCGTTCGCGGGCGGGCGCGTCTGTTAGTTTACGCGGATGACGCACTTTGTCAAGACGACAAATGTAGCCCAGGATTCTTATCCTGTGCCGGCGCGCTCGGTCGTGGCCGAAGACACAGGATAAGAATCCTGTGCCACAGCCAGTCATTCCAGGAGTATAATATCCAGTGACCACGCTCTTCGCGGCCATGTCCTGTTTTGCACTTGGGAGAGTGAGCCAATGTCCGCCCGTGTTCGATTCAGCCTACCCTTTGTTGTCGTTGTGTTCCTTCTGGTCCTGCTGGCGGCCTGCGGCGGCGCGGCGGCCGAACCTCCGAGCGCCACCGCCGCACCCGCTGACAGCGCTACCGTACCCGCTGTGCCAACCGCCCCAGCCGATGAAGCGCCGCCTGAGGAAGCGCCGGCCGATACCCCGGCGCCGGCGGCCGAGTTGCCGACCGAGCCGCCGGCCGCGGCCCCTACCGAAGCCCCGGCCGACGCTCCGGCCAATGCGCCCACCGCGCGGCCGACCGAGGCGCTGCCCGCTGATGCCCCGGCCGACGCGCTGCCGTTGGAAGTCGTCGGCTACGGCTTTGGCGTGGGGGATTTCGGCGCGGGCTGGGGGCTGGTGGTGCGCAACCCCAACCCGGCCTATGCCCTGGAGGATAGCCGCTACACGCTGACGGCGCTGGATGCCGCCGGCAACGCGCTCTACACCGAGGAGGGCGCGTTGCCGCTGCTGCGGCCGGAGCAACGGCTGGGCGTCGGCGGCGCGCTGCAAGTTGACGACGAAGCGGCTGTGGCGGCGCTGGAAGTCGTCGTGGTGAGCGGCGAGTTCGTAGCCAGGGAGGCCGGCGCGCTCATCACGGCCGCGGACATTGTCTATACGCCCGGCAACTTCTCGGATGAGGTCACGGCGACGCTCGTCAACCCGTATGCGGTCGAACTGGCCGATCTGCGCGTGACGGCCGTGGCCTTCGATGCCGCCGACCACATCATCGGCGGCGGCGTGACGGTGCTCGATCTCCTGCCGGCGGGCGGCAGCGCGGCCGTCACCGTGCCCATTACAGTGGGCGGGGAGCCGGCGCGGGTGGAGGTGTTTGCGGTGGAGGGTGGCCGGAGGGGAGTGCCGTTCTTATCGAAGACATCAGAGGTCTCAGAAAAGTTCATCTGGGAAATCTGGCGAATTCTCGTCTCGTGTTGCTTCTTCGTGCTCTTCGGCTGCGCCAGTGGTGGGCGAGAGGCCGGCCGTGGCCGCCAGCCCTTCGGCCAGCGCGGCGCGCTCGGCGTCGGTCAACCGCGCTTCGGGGTGGAGTGAGAGGTAGCTACGCATCGGCATCTCGCCTTCCAGCACGACTTCGCTCATCTCTTCGGCCTCGTGGCCTTCGTCGTCATGTCCCTCGTGGCTCTGGTTCCAGTCGGAGAAGTTGAGGTGCTCGCGCCCCTCAACCACGTGGCGCTGCACCAGCCAACTGACCGGGGCGACATTGGAATACCAGGGCCACTCGGTCTCGTTGCTGTGGCAATCAAAGCACGCTCGTTCGGCCAGTTGGCGCGTTTGTGGGCTGTCCCAATTCGGCTCGGCTACGACCGGCGGGTTGTCGTGGGCGCGGCCGATGGGCACCAGTTGAATGAGCAAGAAGGCCGCGGCAACCACGGCCACGAAAATGAGGATCAGCTTGCGGACATTCATGGATCGCTCTCCCGACAGGACGATTCGGAGAATCGCCCTTATGGCTGCACGGCAAAGATCACCGCGTATCGGTCACGGTAGACCTCTTCCAGGACCGGGTCATCGGCCGCTTCATCAAGGAAGGCGTCATGGTTTAGATCGGAGAAGACATAAGCGGCGTTAAAGCGGTCGCGGATGGTGGCTCCCGGCGTGTCGCGGCGGCCGCGCGTAATATCTACCCACTCATTATACAACGTTTCGTCGTAGAGTTGCATGAATGTTGGGTCCAGACCGTTGATGTAGCGCAGGTCGGAGGCGTAGAAGAACTGGCGGGTGAAGTCGTCCCAGTCGGTCTGGAAGATGGTCGTGCCGGGTGGGGCTTCTTCGCGTAGCCAGAGCATGGCGTCGGCGTAGAGGTCGGCCGGGCGGCTGTCGGCCACCAGAGCGCGGGCGTCGCGGAGAGTCAGGGCCAGCAGGGCGGCCAGGGCGACCAGCGCCGCCGCCGGGGCCAGCCGCCGCCACGGCCGCCCGGCCGCCGGTTGCGCCAGCCAGCCGCGCAGCAGCGGCGCAGCGGCGAAGGCCAGAAAGATGAGGGCAAAGGGCGGGAAGTACTCCACGAAGCGGCGCGAACGAAAGAGCATCAGCCCGAAGACGCCGGCCAGCCCCAGCCCGACCAGCGCCGCCGGGTCGATGCGCTCCTCGCGCCAGCCCAGAGCCAGCGCCCCCAGCAGCACGGCCGCCAATGCCGCGCCGGAGTTCTGCACCACCGTCCACGTTTCGTAGGGCGACCACTCGTTGCCGACGGGCACGGCCGACTGGCCCACCTTGGGCAGCAGGTGGCCGGCGATGAAGATGACGTTCTCCGGGAAGTAGGGGTTGACGACCACGCCCAGGGCGATGCCCACGGCCGGGAACAGCAGCGCCGACCAGGCCACGCGCCGCGCCAGCATGAACTCGGCCACGACGTAGACCCCGGCCACGACCAGCAGCAGCGGGAAGGCGTTGTAGAACCAGACGAAGACGAAGCCCAGCGGGGCCAGCCACTTGTGCCGCCCGGTCAGCAGCCAGTGGACGGCCAGCACCAGGATGATGACTGCGCCGGACTGGGCGCGGGTCATGCTCATGCGGTAGAGGAACGCCTCGGAGACGGCGAACAGCCCCAGCGCCCACGCGGCGGCGAAGGGCACGCGCTGGCCGCGTAGCAGCCACCACACGGCCACCACGGCCAGCGCCGGCAGCAGCGACCGTGGCCAGCTTGGCCCCCTGGGTCAGCGCCGCGCCGCCGTCGGCCGCCGGGTCGGCCGCGGCGAACGGGACCAGCAGCAGGTGGAACAGCAGGTGGTGGTCGTAGTAGTCGGCGGCGTTGAGGATGGTCATGGGCAGGGCGTCGAAGGCCGGCTTCAACCCTTCCTGGCGCATCATTTAGGCCATCTTGATGTGGTAGTAGCCGTCGTTGCCGACGATGCCCGGCGTGGCCCACTGGACGGCGGCGAAGAGGGCCACCGCGGCCAGGAAGACGGCCGCGGTCATCAGCCACAGCGACCGGCGGCGGTGGATGAACGGCTGGCCAGAGCGAACGGCGTGCGGCGTCGGCCGGCTGTGAAGAGTTAATCGCCTTCGTCATCATCGCCTCCGCCGTTGTCGTTGTCGTCGTTGTCATTACCGTTATCGCCGCCGCCGCTGCCGCTGTTGTCGTCGTTGTCGTTGTCGTTGTCGTTGTCGTTGCTGTTATCGTCGTTGTCGTTGGCGTTGTCGTCGTTGTCGTCGTTGTCGTTGGCGTTGTCGTCGCCGCCGTTGTCGTTGGCGTTGTCGTCGTTGTCGTTGCTGTTGTCGTCGCCGCCGTTGTCGTTGCTGTTGTCGTCGTTGTCGTTGGCGTTCGTCGCCGTTGTCGTTGGTATTGTCGTCGTTGTCGTTGGCGTTATCGTCGTCGCCGTTGTTGTTGGTATTGTCGTCGTTGTCGTTGGCGTTATCGTCGTCGTTGTCGTTGCTGTTGTCGTCGCCGCCGTTGTCGTTGGTATTGTCGTCGGTCGGCGCGGGCGGCGGCGGCAGCGTCGGCGAGGGAGAAGGTGACGGCGTCACAGATGGCGACGGCGGGGAGACGGTGACGGGCGGTGGGCGCGCGGGCCGTCGCGGTTGCGGTCTCCAGCGGCGCGGCTCCCGGCGCGACCGTCGCCTCGTCGTCGTCGTCGTCCGGTGTTGGCGTCGGGGTGGCTTCGGCCGGCGTCGGGTTGGGCGCGGGCGTTGGCTCCGGCAGCCCGGCCGACAGCACCACCACCTGCGCCGCGCGCACCGCGCCGTCTACCGTTGTTCGCCCGGCGATCTCGACCAGCGCGCCAACACTGGGTTGACCGTCCATGATTGTCTGCTCATCGACCACAACGGGCAGTCCGTCCACCGTCCAATGCGCCTCGCCCCGGCCATAGTCGTCGATGGCCTCGATGACGCCGGTCAGGGTGATCTCGGCCTCGCGCCCGGCGGCCAGCAGTTGCGCCGCCTCGGCCAGTCGCTCGCGGCGGAAGCGCTCGCGCAGCGTGGCCGCCCGCTCCGGGTCGGTGGCCAGGGCCAGACGCACGCTTTCCACCAGCCGCTTTGTGCCGTAGAGAGCGTTGCCGGGCGCGGCCGAGGCCGACGCGCCGACCAGCGTGGCCCCGCCCAGGAAGACGACGGCCAGCAGCGCCAGCAGCCCCGCGGCCAGCCGCGACAGGCGGCCGGCGGCGACCGGGCGGCGTGTGGTGGCCGGGACAGTGGCGGCGGCCAGGAAGGCGCGCTTCGACTGGGCCTCGGCCGACAGGCTGGGCTGGGTGGCCAGGCGCGACAGGCGCGCCGCCGTCAACAGAAAGGGGCGTAACTCGGCCGCCTGGGCCGGATAGCGGGCGACGATAGCCTCGACGCCTGTTCCCTGCTCCAGCAGGTCCAGCGCCTCGTTGAAAATGCGCTCCAGTTCGTCGTTCATCGCCCCACTCCCTGCAAGCGCCGCGTCAGGGCCGCGATGGCCCGCACCTGCAACATCTTGACCGATCCCTCACTCTTGTTCACTGTTTCCGCTACTTCCTTGATCGGCAGACCGAAGCCGAAGCGCAGGGCCAGCACCTCCTGCTGTTCCGTTGTTAGTTCGGCCAATGCCTGGCGCAACTCGTCCTTGCCGGCGCGGTCGTCCAGGCGTTGCTCCGGCGTCCGCTCGCCGCCGGGGAGGGAGTCATCCAGTTCTATCCAGTTCATTTGTCGTTGTTTGCGGTAGTGTTCTTTCAATACGTTGCGCGCCGCGCCGAAGAGCCAGCCGCGAATGGTGTTGGGCGGCGCGCCGCGGTCGCGCAGGGCGCTGAGAAAACGGGTAAAGACTTCGCCGGCCAGGTCTTCGGCCGTCTGGTCGTCGGCGACGCGAAACGAAAGGTAGCGATAGATAGACTGGTAATACTGATCGTGGATATGGGCCAACGCTTCCTTGTCGAAGGCGCGGGCCTGGCGCAGTAGTGTCTGTTCGTCGTGCACGGGACGATGATACTCGATTGGCGCGTAGGGGCAGTCATAGCGGTTGAATGGCTGGCCGGCGGGGGCATTTGATGCTCCTTCCTCTTCACCCTGCTCTCCGCCGCGGCCCGTTGTCTGTCGGGCCGGAGTCGTTGTCGTTGCCGTGGTCGTCATCGTCGTCATCGCCGCCACCGCTGCCGCTGTTGTCGTCGTCATCATCATCGTCATCGCCGCCGCCGCTGCCGCTGTTGTCATCGTCGTTGTCGTCGTCGCCGTTGTCGTTGTCGTCGCCGTTGTCATTGGCGTTGTCGTCGTTGTCGTTGTCGTTGTCGTCGTCATCGCCATTGTCATTGGCGTTGTCGTCGTCGTCGCCATTGTCATTGGCGTTGTCGTCATCATCGCCATTGTCGTTGGCGTTGTCGTCATCGCCGTTGTCATTGGCGTTGTCGTCATCGCCATTGTCGTTGGCGTTGTCGTCATCGCCATTGTCGTTGGCGTTGTCGTCGTCCGCCGTTGTCGTTGGCGTTGTCATCATCGCCGTTGTCGTTGGCGTTGTCGTCGTCGCCATTGTCGTTGGCGTTGTCGTCGTTGTCGTTGGCGTTGTCATCGCCGTTGTCGTTGGCGTTGTCATCGCCATCGCCGTTGTCGTTGGCGTTGTCGTCGTCGCCATTGTCGTTGGCGTTGTCGTCGTCATCGCCGTTGTCGTTGGCGTTGTCATCGTCGTCGCCATTGTCATTGGCGTTGTCGTCATCATCGCCGTTGTCGTTGGCGTTGTGTCGTCGCCGTTGTCATTGGCGTTGTCGTCGTCGCCATTGTCGTTGGCGTTGTCGTCGCCGCCGTTGTCGTTGGCGTTGTCGTCGCCGTTGTCATTGGCGTTGTCGTCGTTGTCGTTGGCGTTGTCGTCGGCCTGATTGGCCGCGGAGAGGCCGAACAACTCGTCCAGCCCCTCGGCCCGGCGGCCGGCGCGGCCAAACAAGCCGCGGAGGGTCGACATGTCATCGGCCGTCATCCCGGCCCCGCCACGGCTGGTCGTCTGCTCGCCTTCCAGCAGCGCCTCGCGGGCCATCACCGTGGCCGCGGCGGCCATCAGGCCCAACAACAAAATGGCAATCAGTACAATACGCTTGTTCATCCGTCTTTCTCCTTTGGCCACGGGCCAGTTTGGTCTCGCTTGACCAAGGAGTGACGGAACGGAGCGGGAAGTAACGGGGGTGGGGCGGAATTGGTTAGAGGAGGTAGCGCGGGGCGTCGACGCGCTTTAGCTCATCGCCCAAACGCAGCTTGAACAGCTCCAACTGGCTCAACGGCCGCTTCAGGTTGTAGGTCTCGATCTCCTTGTTCAGGGCGACGATGGCTTCTTCCCAGCCGCGGCAGGCGTCATCCCAGCCGATAGTCAGCGCCGGGCGGTGGCTCTGGCCCTGGGCCTGCTCGAAGGCCACCCGGTAGCGCGCCCAGGTGCGGTTGATGTCGGTCCGCAGGGTGTCGATCTTATCAACAACGTCCACGCGCCGGCTGAGCCACGGCGGGCGCAGGTCGTTGTCCTTCAGCAGCTTGTTGGCCAGCCGGGCGCTGCCCTCATAGGCGTTCTCTTCCAGGGCCAGCGGCCGGCCGCGGCCGGCGAGGCCGTCGAACAGACCGCGGCGGCGGCCGTCTTCGATCATGTCTTCGATTAGATCGCTGAAGTCGGTGCGAATGCGGCGGCGGTGGTCGTCGCCGGCGGCGTGGTCGTCGTTTGGGCGAGGGGAGTCGTCGGTATCGCTCATGGGGCGATCATAGCCGGCGCGGCGGCGGTGTCAATGGGGGTTAATGGGTTTCATTGGCACGCTGTAGCGCGGCGCACAACGCGTCGGGCCAGGTATTCTGGCGGACATACTCTAGCTCGGCGTCGGCTTCGCGGCGCGTGACGGCGGCGGCGTTGTCACCCAGCCTCGCCTGCGCGCCGGCTAGTTCGATTAGGTGGCTCCACAGCAGGCCCCGCGCCCCCGCGGCCCGGGCCACAGACGCGGCCGACGCCAGCGCCGCAATCGCCTCGGTCGGGCGGCCGAGCGCCGCCAGGGCTTGGGCGCGGGCGCGCAACACTTCCGGCAGCCAGATGACGCCGTTCGTTTCCTCCAGCCGCTGCGCCGCCGTGTCGGCCTGGGCCAGCGCCGCGGCCGGTTCGCCGCCGGCCAGGGCCAAAGCAATACGGGCCAGGGTCACGTCGATTTCCACAAAAGCCTGCTGGCGCGTGCCCTCCAGAAGTGGGTCGTCCAGCAGCGCCGCCGCCGCCGCCACGTCATCAGCGGCAATCTGGGCCAGCGCCAGCCGCGCCAGGCACATGCCGGCAAACTGCGGCAACTGCGCCCGGCCAACGGCCAGACCCTCCTCGGCGGCGACGGTGGCCTCATCGATAGCCCCCACACCGAGCAGAATCTGTGACAGGAAGGCGCGGGCCAACACCTGGCCGCCGACGAAGCCGGCCTCCTGGGCCTTCTCGATGGCCGTTTGCAGCCCCTCGACGCCCGCGCCGATCTCCCCTTGCAGAGAACGGATGAGGCCGCGGACGGCGCCACTGTAGGCCTGGCCCCACGGATTGCCGATGCGCACGTTGACGGCGTAGGCCTCGTCGGCCGCGGCGCGCCCGCCGGGCAGGTCGCCGCCGAAGGCCGTCCAGTTGGCCAGGCCGGTCAGCCCGTCGGCCAGCATCGGCTCGTTGCCCAGTTCGCGCCAGTGCTGGACGGCCTCGCCCATCATCTCGCGCGCCTCTTCCATATGCCCCAGGCTGCCCAGCGCTTCGCCCAGGTCGTTGAGCAGGTAGGCTGTCTCTTCGGCCAGCCCCAACTCGCGGGCCAGGTTCAGGGCACGCTCGCCGAACTGGGTGGCGTTCTCCAGATTGAAGACGTCAAAGCGGTCGATGTTGAGCAGGTTCCAGAGGATGCGCACCTCGGCCGGCCGGTCGTCGAGTTGCTCGGCCAGCGCCAGCGCCCGCTGCATGAGCGCCCGCCCGGCCACGGGGTCGTAGAACGGCGTGACGTTGGCCCGCAGCTTGCCCTGGGCGATGAGGGCGGCCAGTTGCAGCCGCGGCTCGTCGCGCTCGTCGCCCAGTCGCTCCAGTTCGCTGTAGACGCTGTCGGCGTCGGCGAAACGGGATTCAAGCTCCAGCGCCCGGCCGCGGGCAGTGGTGAGATGGACGAGGCCGGCGGTGTCGTTCTCGGCCAGGGCGATGGGCCGGGCGCGCTCGTAGTGGGCGACGGCCTCGGCCGTGGCGTTGAGCTTCAGCGCGGTGTCGCCGGCGGCCAGCAGGTGAGGCAGGGCGCGGGCCGGCGTGTCCCCCTCCAGCCAGTGGTGAGCCAACGCCGTGGCCGTGGCATCGGGGCGGGCGGACAGAATCTCGGCCATGCGCCGGTGCAGGGCGCGGCGCTCCTTGACCAGAATGGTGTTGTAGGTGGCCTCGTGGATGAGGGTGTGATGGAAAGCGTACTCCGGTTCGGGCAGGCGCGTCACCTCGCGCACCAGTTCGGTGCGTTGCAACTCCAGCAACTGGCGGTCGAGCGCGTCGGGCCGTTCGACCAGCGCGGCCAGGGCCGAGCGCAGGAAGGTGCGGCCGATGATCGAGGCGATCTGGAGCGTGCGGCGGGTGTCTTCCTCCAACCGGTCTATGCGCGCCGTCAACAGGGCTTGCAGCGAGTCGGGCAGTTCGACGCCGGTCAGCGCGGCGGCGGCCGTCCACGGCGCGCCCTCGGCCTCGCGCACCAGTTGGCCGCGCTCGATCAGATTGTGGACGACCTCTTCCAGGAAGAGGGGATTGCCCTCGGCCCGGGCCAGAATGGTGTTGTCGAAGCCGGCCGGCAGCGACGAGCCATCGAGCAGACCGTCGAGCAGCAGCCGGCTCTCGCCATCGGTCAGGGGGTAGAGGGCGGCCTCGTCGAAGCGGTGGGGGAAGTCGTGTTCGGCCGCGTCGCGCAGCCGCCAACCGTGGGAGCGCCGGTCGCGGCGCATGGCGCACAGGAAGAGCAACGGGGCGCTCTCGCTCAGCCCGAACAGGTGGGTGAGCAGGGCAACCGATGAAGCATCGGCCCATTGCAGATCGTCAAGGGCCAGAACGACCGGCCCGGCCGCCGCCCGCGCCCGCCAGAACGCATCGACACAGGCGATAAGCTGGCTGGCGAACGCTTCGCCGCTCAACTCGTGGCCCGGCGGGTCGGGCGAAACGCCGAGCAGCGTTTGCAGCACGCGGCGTTGTTCGCCGCCCTCGCCGACCAGCGCGTCGTCGATGCGGGCGCGAATGGCTTCGGGCGAGTCGCCGGCCATGATGCCCAGCACGCCGCGCAGCAGGCGGACGCTCAGGCCATAGGGCTGATTCAGCTCGTAGGCGTAGGCCGAGGCCGTGGCGACTTGCGCGCCGAGCGGCGGGGCCAGTCGCTCCAGAGCCTCGTCCATCAGGCGCGTCTTGCCCAGCCCGGCGTCGCCGCTCAGGAAGACGATGTTGCCGCGGCCGTTGCCCAGCCCATCGAAGACGCCGCGCAGCAACTCCCACTCGCGCAGCCGGTTGACCAGCGGCGCGTGGAGCCGCATCTGCTGGAAGCGGCGCGCCTCGATGCCCGTGCGGCGGCGCAGGACGCGATAGGCCGACACTGGCGCAGCCTTGCCCTTGACCTCGATGCCGCCCAGCGGCTCGACCTCGAACTGCCCGGCCACGGCGCGCAGGGTGTCTTCGGTGATCTGGATGGTGCCGGGCAGGGCGGTCTGCTCCATGCGCGCGGCGACGTTGATGGCGTCGCCCAGGGCGCTGTACTCCAGCCGCAGGTCAGAGCCGACCGCGCCGACGACGACCAGGCCGGTATTGATACCCACGCGCACGTCCAACTCGCGGGCACGCGGCGGCAGGTGGGCGCGAAACTCGGCCATGCCGGCGACGATCTCCAGCGCGGCCAGCACGGCGCGGCGGGGGTCGTCCTCGTGGGCGATGGGCGCGCCGAAGAAGGCCAGCAGCCCGTCGCCCATGAGCCGGGCGACGGTGCCCTCGTAGCGGTAGACGGGGCGCACCATGCGCTCGAACGCGCCGTTGACGATGTCGCTCCACTCTTCGGGGTCGAGTTGCTCGGCCAGGGCGGTGGAGCCTTTGATGTCGCAGAAGAGCATGGTGACGACGCGGCGCTCGCCGGCCATTGTGCCGGCGCGGCGGGCGGCGCGGAGCTTGTCCTGTAGCTCGCGGGGGATGAACTGTTGCAGGGTGTCAGCAGGGTCGGAGGGTGGCGAGGGGTGGGTGACGGGTGGCGTGACCCCCTCGCCCTGTGGGAGAGGGTTGGGGAGAGGGCGGGGGAGAGAAGGTGTCGCCGCAGCCAGCCACGCCTGGGGGCTGTGGGGCCGGCCGCAGGTGTCGCAGAAGTTGGCCCCCGCCGTGGCTGCCGCGCCACAGGTGGGGCAGGCAGACAGCAACAAACGGCCGCAGTTGCGGCAGAACGCGGCCCCCTCCCGATTGGTCGCGTTGCACCAGGGACAGGTCATAAGGTTTCCGCACGGACCATCGGCCACCAATCGCTGCGTAAAGAGTAGCGCAAAGATGCCGGCAGGTAAAGGGCGCGATCAAGCCTTACAAAGCGGCTGCGAGGAGTAAATCTTCGGCCGTTTCCGGCGCTGTGGCCTCTGACCCGGCGACGAGCGTGTCGCGCCGCTGCACCAGCCGGCTGCGTACCAGTTCGATGTGGCCGCGCAGGTTGTAGTAGTCGGCCATGAAGTTCTCCGACACGGTCACCTGTTCGCGCAACCGCTGGTCGATAAGTTCCAGGTCTTGCAGCGCGCGGTCGATCTCGGCTGCATCCATCGCTGTCACACTGCGGTCAATGCTGCGCACCGTGCCATACCAACGCGTCACCTTGCGTTTGTTGTACATCGTGATTAGCACCGGACTGCGGCTGACGATGGGCAGCAACACGAGGGCCACGGGCAGAACAAAGAGCATGTAGCGGTCGACCAGCGCCGCGGCCCAGAAGGGCAGATAGTTATCGAGCGTGCTCTCGCCACTGCGGATGCGCTCCAGGTAGGCTCGTTCCTCCGCGCCGATGGGCAGGTCGGCGTGGTCGAAGTTAGGGAACTCAAACCGCTGCTCGAACAGGCCGCCGCGCTCGTGGGTATTGACCACGGCAATGGTCATGAGCCGCAGCAGGTCGGGATGAAACTCATTACTAACGATCAGATTGGCGACCGTAGAGACGAGTTGCGTGTCCTCCGACGGGATATTGTCGCGCAGATCGATGGCGCCCTGGGGCAACGTGACGACGGTGAGATAGGGCATGAGCGCCGTGTAGGCCGCCGCCCGCTCGAAATTCATTAGCTTCAGGTCGGGATCAAGCAGGAGTTCTCGGATGAGCGCCGACGTTGGCGCGGAGACGAACATGGCCGCGTCAATCGTCCCATCGCGGAGCCTGCCGGCCGCCTCGGCCGAATCCACTTCCACGAGTTGGGCCTGCCCGGCATCCATTCGGTTGGCAGCCAGCATCTCGCGCGCCAGTTGGTTGCCCCCGCTGTCCGGCTCGCTGATGGCGAATACCTTGCCCTCGACCTGGGTCAGGCGAGTGAGTGGCGCGTCGAACTGGTCGGGGTTGTAGAAGACCCACACCGGCTCATAGAAGAGGCTGGCCATCGAACTGAGGATGAGCGGATCGGAGTCGAGGGCGATGCCCCCCTGCACAAAGCCGATCTGGGCCTCGCCCTGCTCCAGTAAGCGCAGCGCCTCCACGGAGCCGGCCGTCGGCCGAATCTCCAACTCAAAGCCCTTCTCCTGGGCGATCTGCTGGTATTGCCGCGCCGCTTCGTAGTAAGCGCCCCCTTCACGTCCGGTCAGAAGCGTGAATCGGCGTGGTGGCAGCGAAGCGTAGATTGTGCCGATCACCAGAGCGATGAGCAGGAGAACTCCGGTCAGAATGATCCACTTGCCGTAGCGTTCGATGCGTTGCAGGATATCCATGATTGCTCCCTGGCATCATTGTCAGCGATAGTGCGAAGCAAGGGGCCGTCAGCGGGCGGCCGTTGCGGGTGCGCAGGCGGTACCAGCCCTATGCAAGTCTCAATTGTACCTCAGGCAGCGATCATTGCCCGCAGTGTCTCCAGCGCGTCGGCGTCGTCAATGCCCTTATCCCGCCGCCAGCGCAAAATGCGCGGGAAGCGCACGGCCACGCCCGACTTGTGGCGCGTGCTGGCCTGGATGCTCTCGAAGGCCATCTCCATGACCAGTTCCGGGCGCACGGCGCGCACCGGGCCGAAGCGGTCTTCGGTGTTGGCGCGCACGAAGCGATCCACCTCGGCGATCTCGGCGTCGGTCAGGCCGCTGTAGGCCTTGGCGAAGGGCACCAGCTCGCGGCCGTCCTCCCCGTCGCGCCAGAGGGCGAAGGTGTAGTCGGTGTAGAGGCCGGCGCGGCGGCCGCTGCCGCGCTGGGCGTAGATGAGCACGGCGTCAATGGTGTAGGGATCGATCTTCCACTTCCACCAGTCGCCGCGCCGCCGGCCGACGCGGTAGGGGGAGGAGAGGCGCTTGAGCATCAGCCCTTCGACGCCACGCCCCCGACTTTCTTCGCGTAGCGAAGCGAGGGCGTCCCACGAATCGGCGGTGACGACGGTCGAGATGGGCAGCCACTCGCTGGCCGTCGCCGCCAGTAGCGCCTCCAGTTGCGCCCGGCGCTCGGCCAGCGGGCGCTGTCGCCAATCCTCGCCCTGCCACTCCAGCAGGTCGTAGACCAGCAGGACGACGGGCGTTTCGTCCAGCAGCTTGCGGCTCAGGTTCTTGCGGCCGATGCGCTGTTGCAGGGCGGCGAAGGGCTGCGGGCGGCCGGCGGCGAACTCCCAGGCCAGCAGTTCGCCGTCGAGCACGCAGTCGGGCAGCGCCTCGGCGGCGGCGACGACCTCCGGGTAGCGGTCGGTCACCAGCTCTTCGCCGCGCGACCAGAGGAAAGTCTGCCCGCCGCGGCGGATGAGCTGGGCGCGGATGCCGTCCCACTTCCATTCGGCCTGCCACTCGGCCACGTCGCCCAGCGTAGCCGGGTCGCTTTCCAGCGGGTAGGCCAGGAAGAAGGGGTAGGGGCGGCCGGGGTCGGTGGCCAGAGCGCCGTCGGCATCCGGTTCTCCGGGTGTATCGGGGGCGACGAGAGCGGCGTAGAAGGCGGGCGTCGGCTCCCAGGCGCCCATGAGGCGCTGGGCGATGGTCGCCTGGGGCAGGCCGGCCGCGTCGGCCAGGGCGCGCATGAGCAGGCGTTGCGAAACGCCGACGCGAAAGCCGCCGGTGAGCAGCTTGTTGAAGACGTAGCGGCCGGGGTCGTCGAGTTGATCCCAGGCCGCCAGGACGGCGGCGCGCTGCGCGGCCTCGTCTTTTTCGCGTAGCGGTAGAATAACGCCCTCGACCCAGGCCGACAGCGGGCGGTCGGCGGCTTGGCTGGCGTCGGGCAGCAGCAGGGCGGCGGCCTCGGCCGAGTCGCCGACGGCGTGGTAAGCCTCCTCTTGCAGCCACTCGGGCACGCCGGCCAGTTCGGCCGCCCAGCGGCGCAACAGCAGGGGGGAGAGGAGGCGTTTGGGACGACGGCCGCTCAGGAAGTAGACGGCCCAGGCGGCGTCGGCCGGCGACGCGGCGTCGAAGTAGCCGCGCATGGCGGCGATTTTGTCGTTGGTGCGGGTGGTGGCGTCGAGGGTGGCGTAGAGGTTAGAGAAGTTGCGCATTGGCATAGCCACCGTTCAGCCTATCAGGTGAAGCGAATTATTCCTCACGCTGCTGTTCCTGGCGCTCCTGATGCAAGCTCTTGCGGATAAAAGCTAGCACCTGACGGATGGCCTGCGCCGGGTCACTACTGATGTCACTGGCTTCTACCTTTTCATCACTGCCATTGTGAAAGTGAGCCGGGAAAGTCGCCACTCTCTTCCAGGCCGCATGAGGCGCATTGTCATAGCGGTAAATGTCGGCGCGACCAGTCAGGCGGCGTTCCCAGTGATACGAGTAGCGTCCGGTGGCGGAGGCGTTTACTTCGAGAAAGCTATCATCGATTAGCTGAAGGCGAAGCTTGAGCGCTTGGCCGGTAGGTAGCCGTAACAGGTTGGAATCAGTGATGATCTCCTTCAACTCGCTTAGGGCAATGGCCTTGGCTTTCATAGAGTTCGGAGATGCTCATTGATCTCCTCCAACGACGCTTCGAGGTTCTCGACCGTAATCAGGTCTTCCCAGCCAGGATGCTCAATAGCCTCACCTGTCGCAATCCGTTCTTCTAATTGCTGGATTGTTTCAACCTGATAGCGAACTAGAATACCCAGCCGCTCCTGGAGAATCTCGCGCCGTTTTTCTAATAGAAAACGTCGCAGGGCTTGCTCCATCAACTCGGTCTCCGTCAAGCCAAAAGAGCGCGCGATGTCATTAGTCGCCAGAGTCATCGACCTACTCCTGTAAGGTTGCCGCGCAGTGCATAAGCGAGCGAAGCCATACACCTTGAGTATACCATAGCCCGCTTAGTCTACCTCCTCGCCCAACTGCTCACCGTTGTAGGGTGCGGCCAACTCATACGCCTCCCGCCCACTCTCGCGCAGATAGCGGGCCAGGACGGCCGTGTAGCCATGGGTCACCAGCACCCGCGACGCGCCGCTGGCGGCGATGGCCGCCAGCAGCCCCGGCCAGTCGGCGTGGTCGGACAGGACGAAGCCGCGGTCGACCGAGCGGCGGCGGCGCTGGCCGCGGACGCGCATCCAGCCGGAGGCGAAGGCGGCCGACACGTCGCCGAAGCGTCGCAGCCAGGGCGTGCCCTGGGCTGAGGTCGGGGCGATGAGCAGCGCCCGCGACCAGTCGGTGTTCGGCGGCGCGTCGCCGGCGTAGCTCCAGTCGGGCAGGGCCACGCCGCCGGCGCGGTAGGCCGTGTTCAGCCGGTGCACCGCGCCGTGGACGAAGATGGGGCCGATGGACGGATCGACGCCGGCCAGCACGCGCTGCGCCTTGCCCAGAGCGTAGGCGAAGAGGACGCTGGTGCGGCCGGCGGCCTGGTTGGCCCGCCACCAGTCGTTGATCGCGGCGAAGACCGTCTCGGCCGCCGGCCAGCGGTAGATGGGCAGGCCGAAGGTGGCCTCGGTGATGAAGGTGTCGCAGGGCACGGACTCGAACGGGGCGCAGGTGGGGTCGGGGTCGGTCTTGTAGTCGCCGCTGACGACCCACGTTTCGCCGCCATATTCCACGCGCACCTGAGCCGAGCCGAGGATGTGGCCGGCGGGGTGGAAGGAGACGGCCACGCCGTTGAGGTGGGTCGTTGCGCCGTAGGGCAGTGTCTCAATGTGGGCATCCGACCCCATGCGCAGCCGCAGGATGCCCTCGCCCGGCGCGGCGCAGAGGTAGGCGGTCGAGCCGGGGCGGGCGTGGTCGCCGTGGGCGTGGGTGATGACTGCCCGGCCGACCGGCTGCCACGGATCAACAAAGAAGTCGCCCGCGGCGCAGTAGAGACCGTGGTCGGTGTGGGTCAATAGCATCTGTGCATTATAATTAGGAATTACGAATTAGGAATTAGGAATGAAGAGTGCCTTTAACATCTTATTCCTAATTCCTAATTCCTAATTCCTAATTTATGCTCTTCGATCTTCCTCTCGATCAACTGGAAACCTACCGGCCGCCGCGTAGCGAGCCGGGGGATTTCGATGCCTTCTGGGCGGCGACGCTGGCCGAGGCGCGCGCTTACCCGCTGGAGGCGACTTTCGCGCCGGTGGACGCCGGCTTGCGGCTCATCGAAGTAGAGGACGTGACCTTTCGCGGCTACGCCGGGCAGCCGATTCGCGGCTGGTTCCTGCGTCCGCGCGGGGCGGACGGACCGCGGCCGTGCGTCGTCGAGTTCATCGGCTACGGCGGCGGGCGCGGCCACCCCCACGACTGGCTGCTGTTCGCCGCCGCCGGCTACGCCCACTTCGTCATGGACACCCGCGGCCAGGGCAGCGCCTGGCGGCGGGGCGACACGGCCGACCCGGAGCCGGACGGCGGCAACCCGCAACTGCCCGGTTTCATGACCCGCGGTGTGCTCAGCCCCCAGACCTACTACTACCGCCGCGTCTTCACCGACGCCGTGCGGGCCATTGAGGCGGCGCGCAGTCACCCGGCGGTGGACGGGACGAGGGTGGCCGTCAACGGCGGCAGCCAGGGGGGTGGCATCGCCCTGGCTGTGGCCGGGCTGGTGGGCGATCTGGCGGCGGCGCTGATCGACGTGCCCTTCCTGTGCCACTTCCGCCGGGCGACGACCATCACCGACGCCGATCCCTATGGCGAGATCGTCCGCTTCTGCAAGGTCCACCGCGACAAAGTAGCGACGGTCTTCAATACGCTGGACACCTTCGACGGGGTCAACTTTGCCGCCCGCGCCAACGCGCCGGCGCTGTTCTCCGTCGGGCTGATGGACGACGTCTGCCCGCCCTCGACTGTCTTCGCCGCCTACAACCACTACGCCGGGCCAAAGGGGATGCGGGTGTGGCCGTTTAACCGGCATGAGGGAGGGGAGGGGTTTCAGACGGAAGAGAAGCTCAAGTTTCTGGCTTCGATCTGGGACTGAACCCGCATACCGGCTTTGTTGATTCTCTCCCCGGTCACACTGGTGATCGTCCATGTCGGACGCGTAATGCCCGGCGCTTATTTCGACGCACCGGCCAAATGGGGCTATGCTTGTGTTGGAGGGTGTCGCAATGCCAATCAAGCCGGGCGAGGTTCTGCACCAGCGCTATCGCATTGAGAAGTCCATTGGCGCCGGAGGGTATGGCGAGGTCTATCTGGCCCGTGACCTGAGTCTCGGAGTGTTTGTCGCTTTGAAGCGCAATCTGGACCCCAGTCTAGTGGCGCAGGAGCAGTTTCAGAAAGAGGCCAAGCTGCTGGCGGGCCTGAAGCACCCCAATCTGCCGCGTGTTTCGCACCACTTCGTTGTCGCTACCGGCGAGCAGTATCTGGTGATGGATTACATCGCCGGGGAAAACCTTGACAGTCTGATGCGCAGGCGCGGCAAACTGCCCCCAAGAGAAGTGTTCCGATACGCCTATCAGGTCTGTGACGCGCTAACCTATCTCCATTCGCAAATGCCGCCCATCATCCATCGCGATATCAAGCCGGCCAACATCATCATCACAGATCAGGGCCAGGCAATGCTGGTTGATTTCGGTATCTTCAAGTGGTTTGATCCGCAGGGCATGACTACCAAAGGAGCCCGAGCGGTCACGTCCGGCTACAGCCCCCCGGAACAGTATGGCATCGGTCAGACCGACGGGCGTAGCGACATCTACGCCCTTGGCGCGACGCTTTATGCGCTGTTGAGCGGCCAACACCCGCCCGATAGCCTTGATCTGTACTTCAAGAAGACGTCACTCCCGTCGCTTCGCTCACTCAACCCCTCGGTTAGCGAACCACTGGCGCGGGTTGTGGAATCGGCCATGGCTCTGCGACAGGAGCAGCGACCGCAGTCTGTGGGCAAATTTCGGCATCGCCTGCAAGAGGCCGAGCGGAAATTATCCCCTCCCGCGCCACAACCGCGCCCCGGCCCTGCGGATCCAGCTCCGCGACAGGCAGCGCAGCCGGGACGCGCGCCACTGATAGCACCCGTCCCGCCACGACTATCGACGCCGCCACGGCCAGTCGCGCCACGGCCAGTCGCGCCACGCCCAGTTGCGCCAGGCCCAGTTGCACAACGCCCGGCGGCCAAACCAACAGGCAATACGAACATTAATACAGGGTTGGCTGTGTTTATGGTAATCCTCGCGCTGGCCCTAGGGGGATGGGGGCTGGCGCGCCTAATGTCGGACGACTCGGCCTCGCCGCGCTTGCCGCAACGCGCCGTTCTGGCCCCCGACAACGTTTCCGGCCTGGCAGTGCTTCAGCAGTGGGGCCGTGGCGTGGTCAACGGGATCGCCTATTCGCCCGATGGCGAGCGGTTGGCCGTGGCCGCGTCGCACACCGTCTCGATCTACGAGGCGGCGTCGTTGGAGCACGTGGCTGACTATTGGGTTAATCTCGCAGCAACCAGTATCGCCTTTGCGCCGGGCAACGAAGCCCTCGCTGCCGGTCTGCTGGATGGGCGCATCCTGCTATGGTCGTCGTGGGAGCAAGCGCCGCTCGAACTGCCCGGGCACGGTGGGTTTGTGTCCAGTCTGGCCTTCACGCCCAACGGAGGGCTGCTACTGGCCGGCTATGGCGACGGCCGTGTCTACCTGTGGCGCGTGGCTGATGGGACGCAGATCAACTTGGCCGAGGGGATCGACGCGGTCTATGCTGTCGCCGCGTCGCCCGACGGACATTGGCTGGCCAGTGGCGGCGCGGATGGGACACTTCGTCTGTGGGATGCGCGGACAGCCGCCCCACTGACCTCCCTGGTCGCCTATGAAAAGGATGCGCTGGCGCTGGCCTTCTCGCCCGACAGCACGATACTGGCTTCCAGCGGCGACGGAGGGGTGGTCAACCTGATGCGAATGGCCGACAACGCACGGTTGGCGATGCTATCCGACACAAAGTCTCCGGTTCACACGATCGCCTTTTCATCCGACGAGAACGACGAGACAACTCTGGCGCTGGGCCTGGCCGATGGCAGCGTACGCCTGTGGACGCCTGGAGAGGGAGGGGCGCGGTCATTTGTCCCCGACGCCCACGCCGGCAGCGTCAACACGGTCGCCTTCGCCCCGGACGGCCGGACCCTGGCCTCCTCCTCCGGTAACGACACGGTACGCCTGTGGCGCGTCTCCGACGGCCAGAACCTGGCCTCGTCCAATAACTACCTGGGCTGGGTCTATGACCTGGCGTTCGCGCCTGACGGTGCGCACGTAGCCGCCGCGTTGAGTGACCGGAGGGTGGCCCGCTTTAGACTGACGGAAGGGGATGGCCTGCCGAACCTTACCCGCCACGCCAAGGCGGTGCGCAGTGTGGCCTTCGCGCCGAACGGGCTGGCCATCATCACCGGCAGCGAGGATAGGCTGGTACGGCTGTGGGAGTCGGCTACAGGGGACGTGCTCCACCTAATGTCGGCCATCGACCTGGGCGTCGTCAACAGTGTCGCCGTTGCCCCAGATGGGGCGACGGCGGCTTCCGGGTCAGACGACGGCGCGGTCCGGCTGTGGCGCGTGGCCGATGGGGCGCTGTTGGAGACGTTACCAAGCTTTGCCACGCCTATCTGGTGCGTTGCCTTCAGCCCCGACGGCAGCCGGCTGGCGATAGGGTTAGAGAATGGGTCTATCCAGGTGTGGAATCTGCTAGAACAGGGCCTTCAACGCACCCTTCAACTAGAAGGGCCGGGGGCCGTGCGCAGGGTCGCCTTCAGTCCCGATGGCGCGACGCTGGCCTCGGTGTGGGACGGCGGCTCGGTCGATCTGTGGTCAATGGCCGACGGCTCGCGCCGGCCGTGGAACATCGCTCCGGCCAAGCCACTCAGCCTGGCCTTTGCGCCGGACGGACAACTGTTGGTGGTTGGACTGGATGACGGGACGGCTGTCGGCAATATCCTTGTGTGGCCTGTGTCCGGCAACACGCCTTTGCCCAATATTCCCGCGCACCGCGGAGCGGTGACGGCCGTGGCCTTCTCCGGCGACGGCACAACCCTCGCCACCGGCGGAATGGATGGCGTTGTGCGGCTGTGGGGGGTGGAGGAGTAGGGGCAGTGGGTCAGTAGGTCAGTAGGTCAGTAGGTCAGTCGTCAGTCGTCACTCGCCACTCGCCACTCGTCACTGGCCACTCGTCACTCGTCACTCGTCACTTCCTTCCAACGCCTTCATCAACGACGCCACGTCATCCCGAATGAGGCGCAGCAGGCGCAGGAGTTCGCGGCGCTCGGCGGCGGTCAACCCTTGCCGGTCGACGCGGGCCAGGTGGCCGCGCACCCAGTCCAGCCGTTCGATGCTCGTCGGGCGGCCGACGCGGGCAGGCATAATTCCGCTGGGGTCGGCGGCGCGCGTGTCGCTGCTGTCTCCTTCGCCGGCGGGGAAGCGGGGGGGCGGGGGGGCGGGGGAGACGCCCGCGACCGGGTCGGTGCTGGCCGCCTGTTGCAGCAGCCGGGTGGCCGCGGCCACGGTCATGTCCGGGGCCTCGCGCAGCAGCCGGGCAATGGGGCGCACGTCGGCCTGGCTCAGTTCGCCGGCCATGCGCGCTCGGTGGAGCGAACGTTGCTGGACGGCGGTCAACCCCTGATAGACGCGCGTGTCGCGCTCGCTCAGCACGCCGCCGCGCACGGCGTCCTTGATCTCTTCCGGCAAGTCCAGCAGTTGGATGAGCTGGTGAATGCGCTGGCGGGAGTAGCCGAGACGGCCGCCGACCTTGGCCCAGGTCACCTTGCCCGCCCACGGCTCATCCTTCACCTCGCCGCCGCCCGCGCCGCGGTCGCGCCGCGTCGCGTCGACCTCTTCCTGCATCAGCTTGCGCAGCCGCAGCAGCGCCGCCGCCCGGTCGACGTCGTTCAGGTCTTCGCGCTGGATGTTCTCCACCACCTGGCGGACGAAGCGCGTCACCTCGTCGTAGTTGCGGCGGCGGACGACGGCCGGGATCGTCTCCAGCCCGGCCAGTTGCGCCGCCCGCCAGCGCCGCTCGCCGTGGACGATCAGGTAGCGGCCGGGCGAGGACTGGGTGACTTCGATGGGCTGGATGACGCCGTCCTGGCGGATGCTGTCCGACAGTTCGCGCAGAGCGTCCTCGTTGAAGACGCTGCGCGGCTGGTCGGGGTCGGGGTCGATGGCGTCGAGGCGGACGGCCAGCAGTTGCAGCCCGGCGGCCTGCTCCACGTCGCCCGTCGGTGGCGAACAGCCGTTCCAGTTCGCCGCCGCGCGGCTGGATGGGTTGGGACAGATTGATTGGGGTGCGTTTCTTGACCATCGCGTATTTAGTGAACGAGCAAATGGGGCCGGTCGCGCATGACACGCTCGACGAGCGCCGCCAGCAGCCCGCGCCGCTTGCAAAAGAGAACCAGTTCGCGCGCCTTGGCCGCCTGGCCTTCGCCGGGCAGGTCTTCATAGTCGAGATTGAGTTCCAGGCACAGGTCGCGCAACTCGCTGTCGCTATAGCCGCTATCGAGCGCGTCGCGCAATGTCTTCAAGTTGACCTCGCCTTCGGCTAACGGTTGGCTGACAGTGGTCATCACCAGCCCGGCGCGCGGCGCGGCGGTCATGCCGGCGGCGGGGGCCGTTGTGCCGCCCGCCTCCGTGCGCAGGCGCGTCGAGCCGATCCAGTCCGTCTCCTGGTAGACGGTGATGACGACGCTGAGCGGGCCGGGGCGGCGGGGGGTCAATTGGAAGTAGACCGTCGGGCCGTCCTGGCCGGGCAGGAGACGCACCGGCCGCGTGTCGCCGCCGTGGATGTCGCAGTCGGGCGCGGCGACCTGAATGCGCAAGGCCAGGAAGAGCGCGCCGGCAGGCATGACGGCGGCGAATGGGGCGCTGTCGCGCAGGGACAGGTCAGCCGGGGCCGACAGCGGCGGCGAATCGGCGCGGCGGACGGCGACGAGCAGGTCGAACGGCAGGCCGGTCGTTACTTGCGGCGGCGCGGCGGCGTCGAGGCGCAGGGGGACAATGGCGGCCGGGGCGGGCGGCTGTGGGGTTGGCGCGGGTGGCTCCGGCGCTGGGGCGACGACGGGCGGCGGCTCTGGCGCGGGCGGCAACGTAGGTGGCTCGGCCGCCATTTCTTCGACGATCTCGCCAATGCTCTCCAGTCCGCCGCTTTCACCCGCGTCTTGTGGCTCGGCCGCTGCCGGCTCCTCCGGGCCGGCGCTCTCGGCCAGGTCGTCGCGGCCGGCGTGCTGTGGACGCCAGGAGAAGAGGAGCGTGTAGCCGTCGGCGGCCAGGACTTCGCCGTCCACGATGCGGCTAAGGCCGTCGCGGGCCAGGGCGTCGACCAGGGCGGCCATCGCCTGGCGCAGGTAGCTGGGAGGCGGAGTTGCGGTCTGCTGCTGGTGGAGCTGGGTCGCCTGCTGATAGGTCGGGTTAGCGAAGGCATCGCGCCGGGCGACTTCGGCCGAAGCCGCCGCCCAGGCCGCCAACGCCTCGTCGAAGTCGCTGCGGGCCAGGATGTCGGGGGCGATGCCCGCGGCCAGGAAGGCTTCGGCCACGGCCTGCGCCCCGTCCACCTCGCCGGCGGCAGTGCGATTGAGCGCGGCAGCGGTCTGCGGGCTATCGAAGAAGCGTTTCAGGGCGGGCAGGAGGTCGTAGTCGGCCGGAACGGCCGCGGACAGGCGCGTGATAAAGGCCACGACGCCGGGGGCCAGGTTGCCGGTCAACTGCGCCTCGTACTGTGCCCACTCCGGTCCGCCGCTCAACGGCAGTTCGTAGCGGCGAGCGTAGTCGGCGGCCAGGTGATGGGCCAGAGCGCCGGTCAGATTCAGAATAGTCTGCGCATCCAGATCAGACATGGGCCTCAGTGCGCGGTCGGGAAACGAACCGACCGTGCACTGAGGCCCATTATAACCAAACGCGCCAGCAGCGCGAAGAAGGGGGAAATCGGACAGGGCGGAGGTGGGGCCAACCCGCTTATCAGCCGCGGAGACCCCCCTTAGCGCCCGCCGCGCTTAGACGCGCTGAGCCTTAAACCATGAGAGGACAATTCCAAGAAACGCCCCAATGCCGGCCAGTAGTCCCTGAAAGGCCAGCGGCCCCAGCTCAAAGCCCGCCGCCCACGCCTCCGGCAGTAACCCGCCAACGATGGCCAGCGACAGGGCCAGCCCGCCGGCCATGCCGTAGATGGAACCGACCAGCAGGGTGATCGGCAGCGATGGGGTGGGCCGCACAGCGACCCGGCTTGTAGTCGTCTCTCGCCTCATGCCCTTGTCTCCTAACGGCTGGTTGCCCCGGAGTGTCTCAAGCTCCGGCGACAGTTAATTGCGGCGCGATGCGCCGCGCCTTATCGTGGGCTACGCACCAGTAGACCACCAATGAACAGCCCCAACAGCGCCCCAACTACTTGCAGGGTCAGTCCCAACGTCGAGAACGCTGACGTTCCTTCGGGCAGATACGCGGCCGCTAACGATATGACCGCCGTACCCAACAAAAAGCCGACGATTGCCCCCATGACCGGCGTGATCCAGCGATAGCTGCGTCGGGCGGGCGCTGGTGCGCGGCCGATACTCTCTTCATACTCATCTGTACGCGCCATAATCAACCTCCCATTGCGCCGCTGTGCTGCTTCTCATCTCCATCACAAGCTGACGATGTTGCTTGTTGGTGCGGCGTTCTGTTTCAATTCAATCGATAGCCACAGGATAATGGAGTGGTGCGGCGATCACCATATACCGGGGTATAATCAGGGATATAGGCGGCGATAGATTCGCGCCGCGGGCGTTGCCCGCTTACACCGACCCTGACCAATTCCATAGCCCGGAGGTACTTCCCATGACCCACGTTGCGATCTGGCGAAAGTTGTGGCGCACGCGCGCGATGCTGTTGCTGGCCGGGTTAGCCGGCGTTGTGGCCGCGCTGGCTGCGGTTGGCGGCGCGGCCGGCCAGAGCCGCGCCCGCCTGGTGCCCATCGGCGCGGGCTACGAGAGCGACACGCTGGAACTGTTCGCCGCCCAGGCCGCGGCCCACGACAGCGACGGCGTCGTCACCATCCGCGTGCTGCCCATCACCTACCACCTCAACCCCTACTCCATCGGCGGCAACGTCCGCCGGTCGAACCTGGAACTGGCTCAGGGGCGGGCCGACCAGATCGGCGAGGCGTGCGTCGCCGTGGCTGCCGCCGGGCAGACGTGTATGTCCAGCGTGGTTGACATTCAGATTCGCCGCGATGCCCTCGACCCGACTCGCGTGGCCCAGCTTGGCCCGGAGGTGGACGGCTTCTACATCCTCGGCGGCGATCAGACGGTGGCCATGCGCGTCGTGGCCAACACGCCGACCGAGGCGGCGCTGGCGGCGGGCTACGAGGCTGGGGCGGCCGTCGGTGGCAATAGCGCCGGGGCAGCGGTCATCTCGCGCTACATGATCGGCGGCTACCTGGGCGATAACTTCGCCTGGCACGGGCTGCATCAGGGGGCGCTGGACCTGTGGTATGGCCCCGACGAGGCCGAGACGCGCGGCCTCATCTTCGGCTTGCAGGAAGCGGTCATTGACCAGCACGTGCTGGAGCGCGGCCGCACGGCGCGGCTGATTCAGGCGATGGTCGAGAAGCCGGGCGATAAGCTGGCCGTGGGCTTCGATTGGGGCACGGCCGGCGTCATCGACGAGAGCCTGGTCGTGCGCGACGTGACCGGCTGGTACGCGGCCATCGCCCTGGACGGCGAGACCTACGGCGCGGCGGCCGGGGCGCAGTACCTCGGCAGCGATCCGGCCATCCTCGACATTCACGACGTGGCCTTTCACATTCTGCCGCCGGGGCCGTATGCCTATGACCTGGCGGCGCGGCAGCCGTGGGTGGACGGCGCGGCGCAACCCGCGCCCGACATCAGCGGACGCAACTTCGACGCCCTGCTGGCCCCGGCCGGCGCGGGGGCGCTCTACGTCTCCGGCGACCTGAGCGCGGCCACGCGCGGCGCGGTGATGGCCGAGTTCGTGGCCGCGGCCAACGCCGCCGACGGGCCGACCATCGTCCTGTCGGCCGGGCCGCGCACCCGCGCCGCCGACGGCTGGGGGCGCTACTGGCGCAACCGGCTGCGTGGCATGGGGCTGGACGAGCGGCCGGCGCTGCTGACGCTGACCCCGACCACCGACCAGGCGGCGCTGGCCGCGCAACTGGCCGGCGCCGGGGCGATCTTCTTCACCGGCAACGACGCGGCGCTGATGGCCGAACTGGTGGCGGCCATGCAAGCGGCCGGAACGGACGCCGCGTTGCGCGATTGGTGGCTGGGCGGCGGCGTGCTGCTGGCCGACCGGGCGGCGGCGGCGGCCGTCGGCGCGGCCATGAGCGCCGAGCAGACGCCGACCAGCGACAACGTTGAGTACCAGTCGAGCGACAGCTTCCTGGCTGATTATGTCAATATTCAACCCGGCCTGGGCCTGCTGCCGGCCGTGTTCGAGCCGCGGCCGCTGTACGACTACCTCTACGGCCGCATGGTCAGCCACGTCATGGCCGCGCCGGAGACGCTGGTCGTCGGGGTGGAGCGCGGCGCGGCGCTGCGGGTGACGCCCGACGCGGTGACGGTCATCGGCGACGAGGCGGCGCTGCTGCTGGACGGCCGCTACGCCACCACGCTGGCCGTGGGCGACAACGAGGCCTTTGCGGCGACGTGGTTGTTGTTGGATACGTTTGCGCCGGGTGGTGTGTTGGCGGAGTAACGCGCCGAAGCGCAGGGGAGCAGGGGAGCGGGGGAGATTCTTTCACCCCTGCTCCCCCGCTCCCTGCTCCCCCGCCCTTGAAAGCCGATGCTCAACAAACTCATCCCCCTCACCCGCCTGGCCCGCCCCCTCTTCCTCGTGGGCGGGTTTGTTTTCTATGGGCTGGGGGTGGCCATCGCCCGCTATGAGGGGGCGGCGCTGGACGTGACGGCGCTGCTGTGGGGGCAACTGGCGGTGACGGCGGCGCAACTGATGACCCACTTCGCCAACGACACCTTCGACCTGGCCGCCGACCGGGCCAACGCCACGCCAACGCGCTGGTCGGGCGGCAGCCGGGTGCTGGTGGAGGGGCTGCTGTCGGCGCGGGTGGGGCTGGGGGCGGCGCTGGTGAGCGGCGCAGTGGCGCTGCTGGCCGTCGTTGGCGTGGCGTGGGTCGGGGCCGGCGGCTGGGCGGTGGCCCTGCTGCTGGCGTCCATCGCCCTGGCCTGGTTCTACAGCGCGCCGCCGCTGCGGTTGCATTCGCGCGGCCTGGGCGAGCTAACGGTGGCTCTCATCGTGCCGGTGCTGACGCCGCTGGTCGGCTACACCATCCAGCAGGGCGCGCCGGGCCGCCTGCCGCTGCTGGCCGTCGCGCCGCTGGCCTGCTTCCAGGTGGCTATGATTCTCGTCATCAACTTCCCCGACGCCGCCGGCGATCATCACGCGGGCAAGCGCACGCTGGTGCTGCGGCTGGGCGGCGAACGGGCGGCGCGGCTGCACGTGGCCCTGCTGGCGCTGGCTTATCTGATGTTGCCGCTGCTGGTGTTGGCCGGGCTGCCGGGGATAGTGGCGGCGGCCGTCCTGTTGCCGCTGCCGCTGGCCGCATGGCTGGCCTGGCGCATGGCCCGCGGCGACTGGCGCAACCCGGCGGCCTGGAACAGCCTGGGGTTCTGGAGCATTGGGCTGTTGATGGCGACAGCGGGGTTAGAGTTGATTGCGTTTCTTGTAGCGTGGATTGGTATCCCGCTCCCCTTGTAGCGCGGGTTGGCAACCCGCCTCTTCTGTTTCGCAAGGTTGAAGAGCGGGTTGCCAACCCGCGCTACAAGGTTAGTAAGACATACTCCGCGTAGAACAACCCCCACAACACAAAGTACAGCCGGGCCATGGACGGCGGCCGGGCGGGGTTGGTGCGCAGGCTGACGGCCCAGAAGATGGCCAGCAGGGCCAGCCGCGCGGCGATGAGGGCAATGGCCGCCACGTCTGGCCGGGCCAGCAGCGCGCCGATGGGCAGCAGGTAGAGCGCCGTCAGCAGCGCCCGGCCGACGGCAAAGGCCCGCCGCGGCCCCCAGCGCACGGCGAACGAACCGACACCGTGACGGCCGTCGCCCAAGTGGTCGGGAATGTCTTTGAAGAGGGCGATGACCAGGCCAAAGCCGAAGAAGAACGGCAGCGCGGCCCGCAGCGACGGCGGTAGCGCGCCGGGAGAGCCGGCAAAGTGGTTATAGACGCCGAAGTTGGCAATGAAACCGCGGGCCAGGGCGATGCTGAGCGCGGCCGGCAGCGCCCGCTCCTTGAAGCGCGTTGGCGGCAGCGAGTAGGCCGTGCCAATGAACATGACCGCGGCCAGCGTGAGGGTCAACGTTGCGCTCTGGGTGGCAGCCAGGGCCACGGCCGCCGCGCCCGCGCTCAGGACGATGGCCCGCCCCCGTCGCGGCGACAGATCGCCCCGCGCCAGGGGCAACGCTGGCTTGTTGACCCGGTCAATGGCCACGTCGGTCAACTGGTTCAACCCGACGACGTAGAGATTGGCCAGCAGGCAGGCCAGCCAGGCAACGAACAGGCCACCGACCGACGCCACGGCCGCGCCCCCGGCGATGAGGTAGAGGCAGACGACTTGCACGCTGGTGGCGATGACGGTGTGCAGCCGGCTAAAGCGTACCAGAGTCGCCGGGCTAAAAGCCACCGGCGCGGTTAGCTGTTCGGGTTCAGAACGGGCCATCATTCTATTGTAACTGCCGTTGAACGAATGGCGACAGGGTGGCCGAATCTGCTCGACGCCACCCGCCACTCGCCACCCGCAACTCATAACTCGTCGCTCATAACTAGCGTATAATCCCCCCATGACCGACCAGGAAACCATCGAACGTATTCTGCGCGAGGCCAAGCACGTGGCCGTCGTTGGCCTGACCGACGACCCGACGCGGCCGAGCCACTTCGTGCCCGCCTATCTCCAGAACAACGGCTATCACATCATCCCCATCAACCCGACGATCAGCGGCGCGGTGTTGGGGGAGATGGTTTACCCCTCGCTGGCCGACGCGCCGCGGCCGATTGACGTGGTGCAGATCTTCCGCCGCAGCGAGGAAGTGGGGCCGATTGTCGAGGAGGCCATCGCTGTTGGAGCGAAGGCGGTGTGGATGCAGTTGGGGGTTAGCAACGAAGAGGCCGCCGCCGCCGCCCGCGCCGCCGGGCTGGACGTGGTGATGAATCAGTGCATGAAGGTGCAGCACGCGCGGCTGAACAGCACGCTAATCTAGGGGCCAGGGGCCAGGTTCCAGGGGCCAGGGAAGCACGCTCTTCCCTGGCCCCTGGAACCTGGCCCCTTCTTAATACTGTTTGCCGCGCCGATACCAGATGACCAGCAACATACCGATGCCCAGCGCCAGCGGCGTCAGAACAAATAGTGCGGGAAACAACTGCGATTCCATTGGCTCAGTTCCTCTTCCCTAATCCCTAGCCCCTAATCCCTAATCCCTTTCTTCTCCCCTCCACCAGCCACGTCCGCATCTCCCCCTTGCCCTTGATCTCAATCGTGCCGCGCGGGTGGCAGATGAAGTCGGCCTTGATCAACTCGTAGGTGCGCTCGCTGACCTGGATGCAGTCGGGCAGGCCCGATGACTCCATGCGGCTGGCGACGTTGACCGGGTCGCCCCAAACGTCGTAGCTGAACTTGGCCCGGCCGATGACGCCGGCCATGATCGCGCCGCTGTTGATGCCGATGCGGTGGCGCACGCGGTCGGCATGGGGCGAGGGCCAGGCGCGCACGAAAGCCAGCATCTCCAGCGCGGTGTCAACCAGGGCGTGGGCGTGGTCGGGGCGGGGCGTGGGCACGCCGGAGACGACCATGTAGCCGTCGCCGATGGTGCGGATTTTCTCCAGGCCGTGGCGGGCGACGATGGCATCGAAGGCGCTGTGGATGTCGTTGAGCAGTTCGACGACAAGCTCTACGCCCAACTCGGCCGACAGCGGCGTGAACCCGGCGATGTCGGCGAAAAGGATGCTGGCCTCGTCGTAGCACTCGGCGATGGTGCCTTCGCCCGCCTTCAGCCGCGCGGCGATGGACTGCGGCAAGACGTTGAGCAGCAGTTGCTCCGACTTGGCCCGCTCCAGCAGCAGCAAGTCGCGCGAGCGGTCGCGTTGGCGGGTGCTATAGGCCAGCAGCAGGAAGACGACGACCGATGGCCCGATGATGTTCATGATGAAGAAGGTAGTCATCAAGTCAACCACTGGTGGACTAGCGGGCGCGATGCCCATCGGCAGCACGCCGGCGTCCATCAGACCGGCGACGATGACCAGCACGGCGAACGCCAGGAACCAACCCGTCGCCTGCCGTCGCCCGGCAAAGAGCATCGCCCCCACGGGCGAAGTCAGCGACCACAGGATGACGCCGCTGGAGTTGACGAAGCCGCCCAGGACAAGCATGAGTGCGGCCGGGAAGAGCAGCGTCACGAGCAACTGCGTGAAGCGAAAGAGGTGGTAGCGGCCGGTCAGGGCGTAGTAGCCGATGCTGATAAACGACAGAGCCGCATAGAGGAGCGGGATAGCCCCGGCGGTGACCGCGCCGGTGTAGAGGTAGATCAAGCCCCAGAGCAGACTGAGGAGGGCCATCACCGTCGAAGAGGTGATGAGCAAGTCCTGGTGTAGTTGCTCGCGTTCGGCGCGCTCCGAAAGCCGGACGGCGTCGGGCACGGCCAACAAGGGGCCACTGACGGTTGTTTTCACATACTCAGTATAGCCGATTGTCGCCGCGTAGGGCAGGAATTATCCTGCCCTACGGATGGCGGGGGCGGGGCGAGTCGGCTTCTGTTCCGGCGGGCGGGCCGCACCGAAGCGCTCGTCCAGATGGCGGCTGATGATCTCCGGGGGCTTGATGTAGGTGCGGGCGTTGTACCACGCGCCGTGAATCTCAAGTAGCGCTCGCCGTCGAATTCGACGGTGTTGGTATTGCTCAGGTCTTTTTTGCTGTCGGCCATGTTGTTGCCGCTTCCCTGAGGCGCGGGGGCGGCGGCCCCTATCTCCCGGGCGGGCGCGTCTCACTACTGCCCGATGGTCCCGTTCGTTCCACGCTGAGCGTAGCATCGGCGCGTTACAATTCGTATAACAATGAGGGGTTAGGGATTAGGGGCTAGGGATTAGGGATTAGGGAAGAGCGCTCTTCCCTAATCCCTAATCCCTAGCCCCTAATCCCTTTCTTGCCAGACTCTTTATGGATAAGCCACCGGTGTGGGCGGGGCGAAGGCGGCGGCCGTCACCAGGGCTACCCAGTCGGCGGCCGGGTCGCCGGGCGGCAGGCCGAGGGGCAGCGCGCCGCCGGTGGCGGCGACGGCCGCCGGCTGGCCAACGAACTCGCCGGTGCGCGGGTCGTACCAGCGCAGGGTGTAGGCCTCGTCGGGCGCGGCCAGCGTCGCCGGCAGCAGGGCCGAGGGCAGATAGACGGCGTAGACCTCGCCGGGCAGGGCCAGCACCTCGCCGCCGCCGTAGTCGCCCGCTTCGCCGCTCAACAGGTCGTCGGCCGGGGCCATGAGCCAGAATGGGGTGTTTGCCTCCAGAAAGCGGCGGGCGTGGCGGGCATAGGTCCACATCTCCTCGCGCGTGCGGAAGTCCTCCAGGTTCAAGTCGCCGCCGACGGGCAGATCGTGATAACCCGCGTACCACTCCACCCCGCCCGCGCCGCTGAAGAAGGCGTCGTAGAGGATGGTCTTGCGCAGTGGCCCGGCATTGTCGGGCGTCAGCCCCTCGCCGGCGGGCCGGTTCTCATCCAGCTCGACCACCCACGGCCGCCCGGCCCCGGCCGATGCCGCCCGCCACGACTCGACCAGCGCGCCGGCCTCGTCGGGCAGGTACTGGATGGCGGTCAGCGAGAACTCCGGGCGGCCGAGCACGTCCTCCAGGGGGCCAAACCAGTCGGCCGGGTTGTGCAGGGCGATGGGATGGTCGGCCCAGTCGAGCGCGGCCAGATAGCCGGCCAGGGCGATGGCCTCCGCGCCGCTGAAGACGCTCTCCTCGCTCAGATTCCACTTGATGGCCGGCAGGTCGGCGAAGCGGGCCACGAGTTCGCGGTAGTAGAGACGGCGCGGCGCGGTCAGCAGGTCGCTAACGACCGCGCCGCCGTCTAGCCAGCGCCGGTTGTCGGCCTCGGTCTCGTTCAGCACGACGTGGAGGGCGATGCCGCGGCGCTGGGCGTGCTCGAAGACGACGCGCCACTGGGCCAGCTTGCCGACGTCGTAGTGGGTCACGTCGTCGGGCGACAGGAAGGGCCAGGTGTCGCCGCCGTCGCCGCCCAGGTTCATGGGCAGGAAGTAGACGGAGTTCACGCCCGCGTCGGCCAGGTAGTTGAGCGCGCCGATGATCCCCTTGCCCTCGTCGGCCGCGCCGGATAGCGTCGGGTCGCCCGGCCGCCAGTCGGCGACGTGGGCGGCGTAGGCGTGGACGAAGGCGGGCAAACCGGTGTCGGCCGTGTCCTCGAAGCCGGCGTAGGCCAGCAGGTTCTCCGGGCTGTTGGTTCCCGTCTTCAGCCAGTAGGGGCCGTCGCGGAACTTCAGGTAGTGGCCGCCGACGTACTCCAGGCGGCCGAGGGTGAAAAGGTCACGAGTGGCGAGTAGCGAGTGGCGAGTGGCGACAGCAGCGGAGTGTGACGCCGCACCCGCTACCCGCCACTCGCCACTCGCTACGTCGAACGCGCCGCTCGCGCCGTCGAAGGCTGCGGGCGCGCCGGCTGATGGGTCGAGATCGACAGCTACGCCCGGCCCGGCGCGGAAGGAGGCGCACCAACGCCATTGGCCCGGCTCGTCGGCGGCGAAGCGCGCCGCCCACTGGTCGCCCGCGCCGCCGCCCCGGCCGTCGCCGGCGAAGTAGCCAGGCACGTCGTAGGCGCGGCTGGAGGGGGCGAGGAAGCGGACGGTCAGGCGGTAGTCGAGGAACGGGTTGGGGTCGGCGTCGCTCTCGGCCGCCGCCGGCCCGCTGAAGCGCAGAGTTAGCGGTTGCCAGACGACGAGTTGCCCGTCGAGCGTTGCCGCGGCCGGGGCGTCGGGGTCGGGCGTCTGGGGGCAACTGAGCGCCGTAAAGCCGCCGTCGTAGCCGGACAGCACTGCCGGGGCGTATGAGAGTCCTGGAGCGACCCCTGGCAACGGATCGCTGACCCCTGTCGTGGGTCGTTGGTCGTTGGTCGGCGCGGCCGTGACTGTGGGTGATGCGGGGCTGCTGACGGTTGACACTGGGGCCTCTTCCTCCTGTGCCAACCACAGCCACGCCGCCGCGCCCAGCAGAACCAGGCCAACGATCAGGAGCGCCGCAATGAGGAGGACAAGGCGTTGTCGGTTGGAGGTGGGCAGCCGGCTCATTGAGTGGGCATTAGCGGCTGACGGTCAGGCGCACTTCGACCGGTGGGAAGCAACTGCCCGTGCCACTGTCGCCGGTGCAGGCGATGGCCGTCAGCGTGTGGCTGCCCAGCATTTGCGACCAGTCCCAATCGTCGTAGGCGTCGCCGCCCTGGTCGCCGCCCATGTAGTAGGGCGCGGTGTTCTCGACGCAGTTGCCGCGTGGGCAGAAGGGTTCGCCGTCGAGCAGGAACATGACGCTCTCGACGGTCGTCGAGTCCACATCGGCCAGCACCGTCAGCCTGTTGCGGCCTATATCGCTCAGGTCGATGCTGTCATCGGCGCGCAGGGCGCGGATAGTGCGCTCGTTGTTGGGATTAATCAGGATGAGCGAGGTGATGGGCGAATCGGAGGGCGCGGTGGTCGGGGCCAGGGTCGGGGCGGGCGTCGGCGTCGGCGCGGCGGCCGTCGGCTCAGGTGTCTTGCTGGGCGGCGCGGGTGGGGGCGTCGGCGAGTTGAGCGCCGTCGTGGCCGTGGCGTTGGGGGCGGTCGTGGCCGTAGAGTTGGCGGCTGTCATGGTGGCCGCGGCGGTGGCGGTCTGCGCGGCGATAGGTAGCCCGGTTGCCAGGGGTTCCGACGGCTGGCGGGTGCGGAAGACGAACAGGAAGATGGCCACGGCCATCGCCGCCAAAGCCAGCAGGAACAGCCCCACCAGCCCGCCAACCAGCGCCGGCGAGCGCTCGCGTTGCGGCGCGACCTGTGGCGAGGCCGGCATCCAGGCCGGTGCCGGCTCCCACACCGGCGGAACGTAGACGATTGCCCCAGTGGCCACGCCGCAATGGGGACAACTGCCCAGCGTCGCCCAGCCTGCGACGGTCATCGGGTCGCTGCCGGGAACGGCGTCGCAGACCACGACCTCGTCGCCCGGCCGCAGCGGCTCGCCGGTGACGGCGCAGAGGCGACCGTAGACGGCCGGCGAGTAGGGGGTCAGTGTCTCGATGTGGTGGTTGGGGGGCAGGGTAAAGTTGGGCATGGCGATTGGGACGTATTCTACACGATTGCCGGCGTGTGGCGCAGCTTTCCTGATGTGGCACAGGTTTCTTAACCTGTGGTCTTGGGGTGACGAAGCACACAGGTTAAGAAACCTGTGCTACGGTAGTTGGGAGCGTAAAGACACAGGTTAAGAAACCTGTGCCACCTGGAACCAGGCGCTCCATATTCGCTTGTATCTATTCATGACGCAATGTGTTATAATGTCTTCACGCTGGAAAAGGTGCGTTCCTTGGGGAGCGCCCGCCTGCCAGTTGCCAATCGGCGGTCTGCGAAGCGCCCCAACCGAGCGGGCGCAAGGAAGCACACTATGAACGTTCAACTCGCCGGTTCCCACGTCAACGGCGATGCCGTTGCGCCGTCGGTCTACGACTACGTCATCATCGGCTCCGGCTTTGGCGGCAGCGTCTCGGCCTGGCGGCTGACGGAGAAGGGGTATTCGGTGCTGGTCATCGAGCGCGGCAAGCGCTGGTCGGCCGAGAGCTTCCCCAAGACGAACTGGAACGTCTTCGACTACCTGTGGATGCCCGCCCTGCGCTGCTTTGGGCCGCAGGGGTTGAACTTCTTCAAGGACATCTGGCTGCTGAACGGCTCCGGCGTCGGCGGCGGCTCGCTCATCTACGCCAGCACCCACCGCATCCCGCCGCGCCGCTTCTTCCGCGCCGGCGAGTGGGCCGGGCTGGCCGACTGGGAAGCGGAGTTGATGCCCCACTACCACACCGCTAACCGGATGCTGGGCACGGCCGACAACCCGTGCCTCTGGCCGGCCGACCACACCCTGAAGGCCATCGCCGACGACCTGGGCCAGGGGCACACCTTCGAGACGACCGGCGTGGGCATCTACTTCGGCGAGCGCGGCGTCACCGTTCAAGACCCCTACTTCGACGGCGATGGGCCGACGCGCAGCGGCTGCCTTCACTGCGGCGGCTGCATGGTCGGCTGCCGCCACAACGCCAAGAACACCCTGGACAAGAACTACCTCTATCTGGCCGAGAAGTACGGCGCGGAAGTGTTGCCGGAGCGCAACGTGCGCAACATCCGGCCGCTCTATGGCGCGCAGGCCGATGGCGCGCGCTACGAGGTCGCTTACGAGAAGATCACCGACTGGACGCGCAAGGGGCGCGGCCGGGCGCGGGCGCGCAACGTCATCGTCAGCGCCGGCGTCGTCGGCACGGTCGAGCTGTTGCTGAAGTGCCGCGACGAGGACAAGACGCTGCCGCGCCTGTCGCCCATGCTGGGCGAGCACGTGCGCAGCAACAGCGAGGCCCTGATGGGCGTGACCGCCCGCGACCAGCACAACTTCGCCGAGGGCGTGGCCATCAGCTCCCACTTTTGGGCCGATGAGGTGACCAGCGTCGAGCCGTGCCGCTATCCACCGGGATCGGGCTTCATGCGCACGCTCATCTGGCCGCTGGAGGGGTATGGCGACGAGGGCACGACCTTTGTCGGCCGCCTGTGGGCGTCGCTGCGCCATCTCTTCCATAGGCCGGGCGACTTTCTGCACACCCGCCTCTTGCCCCGTTGGGCCGAGCGCGACACGGTGCTGCTGATCATGCAGACGGTCGAGAACAAGATGGCCTTCCGCCGCGGGCGCACGCTGACCGTCGGCGGACGCAAGGGCATTCTGACCGCGCGCGACCCGGAGGATCCTATCCCGGCCTGCGTCGACGCCGGCAGCGACGTGGTGAAGCGCTTCGCCGAGAAGGTTGACGGCGTGCCCTGGGTGGGCCTGAATGACCTGCTGGGCATCCCCAACACGGCCCACATTCTGGGCGGCTGCGCCATCGGGGCTGACGAGCATACGGGCGTGGTTGACGTGCAGCAACAGGTGTTTAACTACCCCGGCCTCTACGTGGCCGATGGCTCGGTCGTGCCCACCAATCTGGGCGTCAACCCCAGCCTGACCATCGCCGCCATGACCGAGCGGGCCATGAGCGCCATTCCGCCCAAGTCGGCCGCCCCGGTCGTGGAAGCGCTGCCCTACCCGCATAGCGTCACTATCGACGGCAAGTACGTAGGCGAGCCGCAGACCAACGGCAACGGCAATGGCCAAGGCACGGCCGAGCGCCTCAAGCGCCTGTCGCCGCTGCTGCTCCTGCTGTTGCCGCTGCTGCCGGTGCTGCTGGTCTTCTTTGCCTTCGTAAGAAGCTCACGCAAAGGACGCTAAGGAAGCAAAGGACGCCAAGAAGAGCCTTATTCGTTCTTCTTGGCGTCCTTTGCCCCTTTGCGCCTTTGCGTGAGCTCTTCTTGACATGTAAGTAACCTGAGGGAATTATGGACCCAAGAAGCGACTGTCTTGAATTCATCAACCCGGCCACGGGCGAGAAGTTCGGCGAAGTGCGTATGAGCACCGAGGCCGAGGTCATGCAGGCCCGGCGCGAGATGGCCGCGGCGCAAGCCACCTGGGCCGCCAAGCCGCTGAAGGAGCGGGCGCGGATCGTCAAGGAGTTCCAGCGCGTGGTCATCGACGCCGCCGACGAACTGACGGCCGTCGTCAACCAGGATCATGGCAAGAGCCGCGGCGACGCGCTGCACGAAGTCATCATGACCGTGGACAAGATTCACCAGTACGCCCGGCTGTCGCCCAAGTGGCTCGGCCGCCGTCGTATTCCGCCCGGCCTCTACTTCTTCCGCCGCTACTACACCGAGCGCGTGCCCTTCGGCGTCGTCGGCATCATCGGCCCGTGGAACTACCCCGTCGATCTGATGCTGCCGCCGATTATCGCTGCGTTGCTGGCCGGCAACACCGTCGTGGTCAAGCCGTCGGAGGTGTCCGCGGCCACGGGCGTCAAGCTGGAGGAGCTGATCAATCGCGTGCCGGAGTTGGCCCCGTTCGTGCGCTTCGTCCATGGCGACGGCCGCGTCGGCGCGGCGCTGGTGAAGTCCAAGCCCGACCTGCTCTTCCTGACCGGCTCGGTCAAGACCGGCCGCATCGTCGCCCAGGCGGCGGCGGCCGATATGACCCCCTTCCTCTACGAGTTGGGCGGCAAAGACCCAATGCTCGTGCTGGAAGACGCCGACATCAAGGCTGCGGCCCACTGGGGCGTCTGGGGTGCGTTCTACACCACCGGCCAGGCATGTGTCTCCGTCGAGCGCGTCTACGTCCACGAACGCATCTACGACGAGTTCGTGGCCGCCGTGTTGGAAGAGACGGCCAAGTTCAGCGTCGGCTACTCGCCCGACATCGACAATCCGTACCGCATGGGACCTCTGACCTTCCAGCGCCAGTGCGACATCGTTCTTGCCCATCTGAATGATGCCATCGCCAAGGGGGCGCGGGTGCTGATGGGCGGCAAGCAAACGGGCATGTTCATCGAGCCGACGGTGCTGGTCGACGTCGACCACACCATGCAGGTAATGACCGATGAGACGTTTGGCCCCATCCTGCCGATCATGAAGGTTCACGACGACACTCACGCCATCCAGATGGCCAACCATAGCGAGATGGGCCTCAGCGCCTACGTCTGGAGCCGCAACCTGGCCCACGCCAAGCGCGTGGCCGAGCAGGTGCAGGTCGGCGTGGTCAACATCAACGACACCATGTCCCACTACCCGGTGTCACTGTTGCCCTTCGGCGGGGTGAAGATGTCGGGCAACGCCCGCACCCACGGCGCGGGCGAGGTGACGCAGTTCACCCACACCAAGAGCTACGCCGTCGGCGCGCCGCCCAACCCGCTGGACCCGGCGACGATGGTGCGCTACCCCGGCCACTACCGGCTGGGCAAGGCCATCCTGGGCGGCTTCTTCGGCGTCACGCCACAGCAGCGCATCGAGCCGCTGGCCGACTTCCTGGCCCACGATCCCAAGGGTCAGGTCGTGACCAAGGCGGCCGTGGGCATGGGCGCGGTGTCGCTGGCCGGGCTGGCGGTGGCGGGGTTGTTGCGGCTGCGGAAGTAACCGACGTGAAACCGGGCTGGATGGCTGGCGCCCCCGCCGGCGGCGGGAGGAGGGAGGGGGCCTGGGCCCAACGAGGGGAGCTTTGGTCATGCACGTCCTCATCGCCGAGGCGCGGCCGTCCACACGGGCGGCCCTGCGCGCCCTTCTGGAACATGATCCGCACTGCCAACATTTGACCGGAAGCCACGGACGCCCAGAGCGCGCTGGCGGCGTTGAATGAGAATCCCGACCTGCTGCTGCTTGACTGGGCGCTGCCGGGACTGCCGGCGGCGGCCGTTGTCGCCCGCGCCCGCTCGTTGCAGCCCGAACTGGTCATCATCGCCCTGGGCCACCACGCCGCCACGCGCCGGGCGGCGCTGGACGTGGGCGTCGACTGCTTCATCGACACCAACCAGCCGCCGACCGACCTGATCGCCCTGTTGAATACGCTCTGCCCCGACAAGCTGGGTGTGTAGCACGGGTTGGCAACTCGCTTCTTCCGTCTGTGCAGGGCCGCGGGTTGCCAACCCGCGCTACAAGGTGTGTTATACTCGGCGGCGATGTTGATGAGCGGCGGAGCCAAAGACGCTCTCCCTAACCCTCTCCCGGGGGGCGAGGGGACAAGCGGCCCTCTCCCTAACCCTCTCCCAAAGGGCGAGGGGACAGGCGGCCCTCTCCCTAGCCCTCTCGCGTGGGGCGAGGGGATACTCCTTCGCTCTCCTGCTCGCCTGCGCCTCGTCCTCGCCACGGCCATTACCCTGCTTGCCGCCGCCTTGCGCTTCCTGTACCTGGGTCACGACAGCTTGTGGTTCGACGAGGTGCTGACGCGGCAGACGGCCGCCGCCGGCTTCACCGCGGCGCTGGCCGTGCGCGATCACGTGCCGCTGCTCTACTGGCTGACCACAGCCGTATTGCGCCTCTTGCCGGAGCACGAAGTGACGTTGCGCCTCGTTTCGGCGCTGGCCGGGGTGCTGGCCGTGCCGCTCATGGTGGCTCTGGGCCGGGTGGTGCGACTGTCGGGGGCGGGCCTGTGGGCGGCGCTGCTGCTGGCCGTCTCCTCCTTCCACATTCGCTACTCGCAGGAGGCGCGCCACTATGCGCTGCTGCTGCTCTTCGGCCTGCTGGCGACGGTGCTGCTACTGCGGGCGCTGGAGCGCGGCCGGTCGCGCGATTGGCTGGCCTACGGCGTCGCCGCGGCGCTGGCTCTGCTGACCCACTACAGCGCCTGGATGCTATTATTGGCGCAAGCGGCGCTGGTGGCCGGCTGGCTGCTCGGCCGGCTGCGGGCCGGGGAGCGCGGCGCGGCGGCGCGGCTGGCCCCGGCGGTGGTCGTCGTCGGCCTGACCCTGCTGCTGCTGGCTCCCGGCGCGGCCGAGGCTATCCGCGCCAACACCGCCGCCGCCGCGGGCACGACGCCCGCCGCGCCGCTGGGCGTCTGGCTGCGGGCGCTGGGGCTGGAGTTCGGTTTCTTCCGGCTCGGCCCGGCACTGGCGTTGGGCGTGTTGGCCGTCGTTGGGGCGGTCGTTCTGGTGCGGCGGCGGCCGGCGGCGGCGGCCGTGCTGGTCGTGTCGGCCGTTGCGCCGGTGCTGCTTATTCAAGCGTTGGGCATTACCCGCTTTGCTCTGCCGAAGTACGTCATCTATTTGTTGCCGATCTATCTGTTGGCGGCCGGCGTGGGGATTTCGGCTCTCGTGAGTTGGTGGTCGTTGGTCGTTGGTGGCGCTTCGGAGAGTGGGTGGCGGCGGGCGACGGCGGGCGGTTCGTTTGCTGTGGCGGCGGCGTTGCTGCTGGTCGCCGGGCCGGCGGTGGCGTCGGAGTACGCGCAGATGGTTCACGACTGGCGCAGCGCGGCGGCGGCGCTGGGCGCGGCCGGGCCGGGGGATGTGGTGCTGGCTGTAGCCCTGGACACCGGCGACGGCTTCAACGCCGCGGGGGTGATGGCCCCGGTTTATCTCGATCCCGGCTTCCGGCTGCTGGATGGGAACCATTTGACGGCGGCCGAGTTGGAGGCGCTTGCAGGGGCACAGGGGCGGGTTTCGGCGCTAGTGCTCAACCTGTTTGCGCCGGTCGCGGTTAACGATGCGCGGTGGGTAGCGACTAATCATCAGGGGTCGTTGTATAGTTTGGCGCGGGTTGGGGCGGGGAGGGACGACGTGCGACGCACTGGGGAAAGTGCGACGCACGAGGGAGGAGACGTGCGGACGCCACGGAAAGTGCGTCGCACGAAGATGGCGACGTTTTGGAGCAGATCGCGGCGCTGTATGGGCAGTTGATCCCGCAGGCTGTGCCGGCGGCGGCTTGCGATCTGTCGCTGCGGCTGGTTCACGTGCAACTGGCGCGGGGGGCGACCGAGGCGGCCGAATTGGCGCTGGCCGGTCGCGCCGCCGACTGCCCGATCAACGCTGATGTCCGGGCGGCAACGACCGCCCTGCGCCACGCCCAGTTAGATGCCGCACTGACGGTGGGCGACACGACCGCGGCCGACCGGCTGGCCGCGTCGCTGCTGGCCGACGACCCGCGCGACGCGGCGGCGCTGGCCGTGCTAACGGTGGCCGACGTGCTGGCCCTCTTCGCTGCCGAGGCGTTGCATGTTAACGCCTCTACTTCCCCGGAGCCGGTGGAGGTGCGTCGCTTCACCATGCCGACCGACGGCGACACGGCCGATGTGCTATTCACGCACCCACCGGCGGCGGTCACGTTCACTGCGACGCTGCCGGAAGAACCAACAACACTCCAATTTCGCGTAGCCAATGATCCCCAGAGCTGGGAGTGGGGCGGCGACGGGGTGACGTTCATCGTCGTGGCTCAGCCGGCGGGCGGGGTGACGCGCGAACTCTACCGGCGGCACATCGGCAATGGCGCGGCCGACCGCGGCTGGCACGCCATTGCCCTGCCACTGGACGACTTCGCCGGGCAAACGGTGACGTTCACCCTGAGCACCGAGAGCGGCCCGGCCGGCGACGGCACGGGCGACTGGGCGGGGTGGGACTCGCCGCGGATTGTGCGGAGCGTCCGCTAGTTGGCCGCGGTGAAGGGCACGAAGGTCACGCCGCCGGAGTCGGCGTCACTCCGGCGGCAGGCCAGCCAGTAATGAGCGCACCTGCGCTGCCGCTTCGGCCGACAGCCCACGAATCTCCATCAAAGTCAACAGCGGGTCGCGCTCCTCCGCTTCCCACAGCCACGCCGGATTGAGCCAGAAGCCGACCAGCACCGACGACTCGACCCGCGCGTCGTCTTCGGTGGCGAACAGTTCATAGCGCCCCTCGGCCACCAGGCGGAAGAAGTCGGCCCGGCGGCGGCCGTCGCGCGGGTCAATTACCCAGTACTCGCGCACGCCGGCCGCGGCGTACTCGTGGTACTTCTCGTCCCGGTCACGTCGCACGCTGTCGTCGGAGACGATCTCTACCACCAGGTCGGCCGGGCCAGCCAGTAACTTTTCGGTGCGCCGGGCGCTGTGTTCTGTTGACAGGAACAATAAATCAGGCTCTCTAACCGACCGAGGCGTAACCCGCATTGCATAGGGAGCAAGCCGGACAGTGCCCAGCCCCATCAACTTCACGTAAAGGTTGATGAGGTGATTGAGGAAGTTCAGCAATCCCTGGTGTGTGTCACTGGCAGGCATGAATTCAATTACCTCTCCATTGACCCATTCTGCATAGCGATCGGTCGTAGAGGCCATAAACTCGTCAAATGACACGCGTTTTCGCGCGCGACGCGTTGCCGGATCGGGGCGCGCCTTCTCAAGTACAGGGTTCATCGCCGTTTCTCCCGGTGGACAGTTGACAGTGGTCGTTGTCAGTTGCCAGCAGTCACTCCCTTCATTCCCAATTTCGACTACAATGCCGGCGGCAAAATATCGTGCACCCCCGCCGCCGCCGGGTCAATGTCGCCGCGGGCCAACCCGCCGGCGTCGCTGTCGGGCAGGGCGTCAGCCCCGGCCACCTGGGCCGGCTTGGGATCGGGCGCAGGCTTCATCTCGTCCTTGGGCGACACAGAGATGCCGGGGGTCATTGTCGTCGCTGGGTCGGTCATGACCGCCGCCGCTTCAGGGCTGATAGTCATTTCGATCTCTTCTTCGTCGGTCAGGGTCAGCCCCTCGTCGTCAGTCAGGGTGATAGGCTCGCCAACGGTCAGGTTTAGCGGTGCGTCGGCCGTCTCATACTCCGTCTGGCGCGCCTGCCCGGTCAGCGACTCGGCCCGCTCTACAGCCATCGCTGTCGCTCCGGCGATAGCCCCCTCAGCCTGATTGGCCAGGATGCTGGCCGCGCCGGAGATGTTGCCCGCCTGGAGTTGCTTCATAAAGTCCGTCTCGCGGGCGAACGGCTCGGTCTGCGTCTGCCCGCCTAACTCCTTCATCAGCGTCAGGACGGTGTGGGCCACTTCGTCGCCGGCGATGGCCACGGCCGCGCCGGTGGCTTCGTCCAGCGCCGCGCCGATGGCCGCCAGGCGCGGGTCGGGAATGCCGGTGTCAAGCTTCTTGGCCGCCACGCCGCCCAGCAGCGCGCCCAAGGCGGCCGAGCCGAAGACGCCGCGCTTGCGACTAAGCAGGCCGACCAGCCCGCCGGCCAGCGCCCCGGCCGCCGCGCCCTGCTTGCCGCCCAAATCGGCCGTCTCGCGGATGGTCAGGTCGCCGTCGGCGTCCTTGCCGACGTAGGCCGCGGCGGGCAGGGCGGCGCGGTTGCCGCGATACTGGGCCAGCAGCCGGTTGACGGCCGCGGCGGCAGTGGCTTCGTCGGTGAAGGTGGCGATGACGAGTTGGAATCCGGTCTGTTCGGTCATAACGTTCTCCCTTGCATGAATTAGGCGCGTTTGACAGCAAGCGACCCACCGCGGGGCCGCCGCTCTATGGGGCTATTCGGCCGAGGGCGGCTGGCGTTCCTTCACCCGAGCGGGCAGGCTTTCCAGCCCTTCGGCCTGGGCTACGTAAAGGCGATGACGCCCTTTGTCAACCTCGTAGTGGCGGCCGTCTTTGGCCACGGTGACGGGGTCGCTGCCATAGAACGAGTCGTACACCTTCGTGTAGCCGTTCTTGGCCGGATCAAGACCTTGCTGCTGGTCGAGACTCTGGAAGTAATCGCGCTCTTTGCCCGCGCCCACCGCCGGCCGCACTGTATCTTCGAGCTTGTGCACACCGTCGGCGATCTGGGCATAGGAGTCGCTGCGAGGGTCCTGCTGGTCATACAGATGCTCGCCGCGCAAGTCGATGCGATTGAGCGGCACGTCCTGGATACCCCGGTCGATCCACTCCGCCTTTTCGGCCGGCTCGACACCCTGCATGGCGCGCATCCCTTCGCCGCCCAGGCGTCGGGGCGGCTGGCTGTCCTGGAAATCTGGCGGTTTGTCCTTCACATCATTCATTGGCAATCGGCGTAGCGGGCGAACTATAGCCCGCTACAATGTGGCTTAGTATAGCACAGAGCACGCCAGCCCTTTATGAGCAAATAGGACGGTGCTTGACATGCCCATCTTATCCCTGCTATACTGCTCCCCGGCGTCGCGGCCAGAGTGCCGGGCGCACATACACATAACGCAGACTTATCAACATCGGCTGGGAGTGCGACTTGGCTCGGTGAAGTCCAAGGAGTATTCTCAGTGAAGTTTCAAGACTTTTCTCTCGACGCGCGTATCGAGGCCGGCATCCACGACGCCGGTTACGCGACGCCGACCCCCATTCAGGAACAAGGTATCCCCGTCGTCCTGCAAGGCCGCGACATGTTCGGCCTGGCCCAGACGGGCACGGGCAAGACGGCGGCCTTCATGCTGCCCATCTTGCAGCGCTTGACGCGCGGCCCGTTGCGCCAGACGCGGGTGCTCATCATCGCCCCGACGCGCGAACTGGCCGAGCAGATTCACCAGACGGCCGTCGTGCTGGGCCGCCACACCAAGATCCGCAGCGCCGCCGTCTATGGCGGCGTGGGCAAGGGGCCGCAGATCGCCGCCCTGCAGCGCGGCACGGAGATCATCGTCGCCTGCCCCGGCCGCCTGCTCGACCACATCCACGCCGGCGACGTTGACCTGAGCCACATCGAAGTGCTGGTGCTCGACGAGGCCGACCGGATGCTGGACATGGGCTTCTTGCCCGACATCCGCCGCATCCTGAAGCACGTGCCGGCCCAGCGCCAGACGATGCTCTTCTCGGCCACCATGCCGCCCGACATCCGCAGCCTGGCCGACAGCATCCTGACCGACCCGGCCACGGTGCAGGTGGACGTCATCGCCCCGGCCAAGACCGTCTCCCACGCCCTCTACCCGGTGCCGGAGACGCTGAAGGGCAAGCTGCTGCACGCCCTGCTGGAGCAGACGGCCACGTCGCGCGTGCTGGTCTTCACCCGCACCAAGCACCGCGCCAAGCGGCTGGCCCAAGATTTGGACAAACGCGGCTACCGTGTGGCTGCGCTGCAAGGCAACCTGTCGCAGAACCGGCGGCAGGAGGCCATGGACGGCTTCCGCGGCGGCAAGTACGACATCATGGTGGCGACCGACATCGCCGCCCGCGGCATCGACGTCAGCCTGATCTCCCACGTCATCAACTACGACATGCCCGACACGGTCGACGCCTACACCCACCGCATCGGCCGCACCGGCCGGGCCGAGGCCACGGGCGAGGCCGTCACCTTCGCCGTGCAGGACGACGAGCCGATGGTGCGCGACATCGAGCGCGTGCTGGGCAAGCCCATCGAGCGGCGGCGACTGAGTGGCTTCGACTACGGCAGCTTTGCCCCGGAGAGCCAGCAGCCCGCGCCCAAGAAGAGCGTCTACCGTTCGCGCGGCTTCCACAGCCAGGCCCGCGGCGGCCTGCCCCCCGCAGCCCCGCCGCTAAGAAGGGATTAGGGATTAGGGAAGAGCGCTCTTCCCTAATCCCTAACCCCTAATCCCTAATCCCTAACTCCTTCTTCCATGAGTAATACGTGGGCGGCTTTTTTGCCGCCGGGTTTTAGGTTATACTGTTGGCCCGAAAGTCCAACTAACCGGAGGCGCTTGTTTGAAAAGCAAGATCGGTGCGTGGCGGGTGGGCCTACAACTGATTGTATTGTTAGGATTGGGCATTGCCGCCATTGCTCACGCCGATGGCGCGACCGCGCCTAGTCTATGGTTCAGCCCCCTGGAAATCCATTTCGGCTCCGTGCCGATTGACGGCCGCGCCGAGCGCACGGTCGAAGTGCGCAACCTGGGCAACGCGCCGCTGTCATTGAGCGGCGGCGAGGTCAATGCTCCGTTCAGCGTGGACTTTGCCACCTGCGCCGGAGCGGTGGCCGGCGGCGAGTCGTGCCACATCACCTACATCTTCGCGCCTAAGTCCGGCGGCGACTATGAGGCTCAATCGAGCGGCATCACCGACGCCGGGCCGTGGGGAGTCAAGCTCTCCGGTCGCGCCGCCGCGCCGGAGATCGTCGTCAGTCCGCGCTCGCTCGACTTCGGCCGCGGGCCGGTCGGCGGCGACTATCCGGCTCAGGTGGTCACCGTCACCAACGTCGGCGGCGTGCCTGTCGGCGGGTTTGCCGCCTCGCCGGTTAGCGTGCCCTTTACCGGTGGCCTGGGCCAGTGTGCCAACGGCCTGCCGCCGGGCGCGTCGTGCCACATGACCTTCGACTTTGCGCCTGAAACGGCCGGCGTCTTCTACAAGAAGTGGACGGCGACGAGCGACGCCGGGCCGATCGAGATCGAGTTGCAGGGGCGCACCTATTCGGGCATCGCCGGCACCGGCCAGGGCGTCACCCCGCGCGCCATCGACTTCGGCCCGGTGCGGGTCGGCGATACGGTGCGGCAGACGATCACCTTCCAGAACTTTGACCCGGACTATCCTATCGTCAACTGGGACTTTTCGTGGATCGCCGATGACTCGACCATCGACTTCGACTACACAACCACCTGCGGCGAGTCGCTGCCGGCGCTTGAGGCGTGCGAAGTGACGGTGCGCTACCGGCCGCGCTTCTTCGGCCCCGATCACGTCATCCTCAACGTGCTGAACAGCCAGGGCATCATCGACATCCACCTCTGGGGCCAGGGCGCGGCGGCCGAGGTCGTGGCCGATTCGCCGGCCATCGACCTGGGTATGGCCGACGTGGGCGACCGCAGCGGCGAGCAGACCATTCGCTTCACCAATTTGGGTCACGGCCCGGCGGCCGTGCTGGGCCTGCAAAGCGCCCCGTCCTTCACGATCACCGACAGCGATTGCGGCGACGAGCTGGCCGCCGGCGAGAGCTGCACCGCTGCGGTGCGCTTCGAGCCGGACGGCTACGGCCGCCGCGACGAGTCAATCGCCCTGTTGACCGGCGCGGAGACGGTTCCGGTGCGCGTGCTGGGCGGTATGATGACGCCAAAGTTGGCGCTCGATCTCTCCCCGGCGGTTGTCGACCCCGGTGACACGATCACCCTGCGCCTGTCCTTCACCAACGACAACGCCGCCCAGGCCTTGTTTGAATTGGGGCTGAACGGCGAACTGCCCGCCGGCCTGGCCGTCTATGAGCAGACGCCGCAGCTTTCGCCCGATTGCGGCGCGCCGACGCTGTCCACCAGCCCGGCCGGCGACGACTTCTCGCTCAACGGCGCGACGCTGGCCGCCGGCCGCACCTGTGTGGTCGAGTTAGCGCTACACGCCGTCCTAACCGGCCTGTGGGAGTTCGACGCCGCCGCCCACAGCCACGCCGGGCCGAGCGCGCCCGACGGCGCGCAGGTGCGCATCACCGAAGAAGAGGATGGGCCGCCGCTGCAATTCTTCATCCCGGCTGTGGTGGGCGCGCCGGACGACAATTAGCCCGGCGACCGCGCCGTGGAGGGTTTGCTTTGCGCATTGATCTCTTCTCCGACGTCGTCTGTCCCTGGTGCCGCATCGGCAAGCGCCATCTGGAATTGGCTCTGGCCGAGTGGGCGGCCGAGCCGGCTGAGCCGGTCACCGTCGTCTATCGCAGCTTCTTCCTCGACCCGACCATCCCGCCGGAGGGGCGCGACTTCCGCGCCCACATGCTGGCCAAGGGGGGCGGGCGGGTGGCGTTGGAGGATTTCTTCAGCACGCCGCGCGAGCGAGGGGCGGCGGCCGGCCTGACCTTCAACTTCGAGCAGATCGACAAAGCGCCCAATACCCTGTTGGCCCACCGGCTGGCCTACCTGACGCCGCCCGCCCAGCGTGGGGCGCTGCTGGACGCGCTCTATAGCGCCTACTTCGAGTTCGGCCGCGATGTGGGCGACGTGGACACCCTGGCCGAGATTGCCATCGCCGCCGGCCACCCCGCCGCGGCCGAGGCGCTGCTGAACAGCGACGCCGGCACCGCCGAGGTGCTGTCCGACGTGGCCTTTGCCCAGCAGGTAGGCATCAGCGGTGTGCCGTTCTTCATCGTCAACGACCGGCTGGCCTTCAGCGGCGCGCAACCCCCGGCGACAATCCTGCGCGTCTTGCGCCAGGCGTCTTAGTGCCTCGCACCTTCCGCGGTGCGTTGCACTTTCTTGGTCTCAAATCCCCCGTGCGTCGCACTTTCCTGAGTGCGTCGCACGTTCTTGCGATTTGACATTCTCGAAAGTGTAACCCACTCCAGAGAGTGGGATGCACCGCCGTGCGTCGCACGTTCCTCGTCTCACTGACCAATAATTGAACAACAAATGGTCTGGAGCGGGCCATTGGCGGAGCCTATACTGTTCTCATCTTGTTCCACTCATGGAGGATCGATGAGTACAGGTCGTTGGCTTCGGTTTGGGTTGTGTCTGGCGGCCGTGGCCGCCCTCCTGTTGTTGGTCGTCGCCGCCCGTCCGGCAGCGGCTTCGAGCGGCGGCATTGCGCGTTGGGCGCAGCTTGCCGGTGATGGCATTGCCCCCAATGATATTGCCGGGCCGGATGATGACCCCGTTGTCTCCTTCACCACGCCCGGCACGGTCAGCCCTAACTGCAATGATGGGACGGACATTCACTATGGCGTCGGCGACATGGTGCTGTACTGGGCCAAATTTGAGTGCTGGCTACCCTGGTTCGATGCCGAAGGTTCCGGGTTGCCCGCCGGCACAGATATCAACGCCCTGCACGACGAATGCGGCCCCACCGAGCCGCGTTGCGACCTCTATTTCGTCTTCGCCAAGGCGCAGCGCGTACCCGATGTGGGCCGGGTTCAGCCGCATGACATCGTGGGGGCGCAGTGGGTGGAGGGGACGCAGGACATCGCTGACAACTTCTGGCTGGTCTTCGACGGCTCCGACGTGGGGCTGACCACCGCTAGTGAGCGGATCGACGCCCTGTTTCTTTTCGACGAGGATCGGCCGCCCGCCTATGCCCACTGCGCCGAGTTGGGCCTGGGCAGCACCGTGGGCAACTACCGCGTGCGCGACCAGTGGGGCAACTGGCTGACCGGCGGCGGCGAAGACATCCTGGGCTTCTGCGCCAGCAGCCTTGGCCCGGACACGGCCGGTTACTGGTTCGTCTATCACGACGGTTCGGCCGAGGGCATGCCCCGCCAGGCGCTCATCGGACTGGCCCGGGAAGAGGGCAACAAGGCCATCGGCCGCTTCAACTTCCTGACCAAAGGCCCCTTCCAGGTTGACCAGGCCGACGGCGGCGCGGGGGACGTGTTCGAGTTCAGCACCTACAACGACAGCATCTACCGCGGGCCGCTGCTGCGCTTCGCGGAGGACACCGGCGCGGCGGGCGTGCCGGACAGCATCCATATCTACTACTTCGACTAGACTCTGGGGGATCTACCCTGGATTGGCCCGCTGATGACGCTGATGAACGCTGCAAGAGCGTGTCTTGCAGCGTTCATCAGCGCCAAATCAGCGTCATCAGCGGGCAATTCTGTTGTTGGCTATTGTCCTGATTGTGTATCCAGAGCATAGATCGCGCGTGTTCAAACTATGGTATGATAGAGACGTCAATGGCGGTTTCCTGAGAGGCGTCACTGCGCCCACCGCCGTGCAAATTCCCCCCACAAACCAAGGAGTTAAAACTCACATGGACAAAAAAGCTCTAATCGACAACCTGAACCACGACCTGGCCGAAGAGCTGTCGGCGGTCATCCAATATACGACCTATGCCGCCAAGACGACCGGCCCCTACCGGCCGCAGTTGGAGCAGTTCTTCCTGGCCGAAGTGCCGGATGAGCAACTGCACGCCCAATTCCTGGCCAACAAGATCGTCGCCCTGGGCGGCGAGCCGACGACTGTCCCCAGCCCGGTGAAGGCGGCCAAGACCAACCGCGAGATGCTCCAGGCCGTGCTGGAGGCCGAGAGTCGCGCCGTGGTCGCCTACACTCAGCGCGCCGACGAGGCGGGCGAGTTTGGCGACGTCGGCCTGAAGGTGCAGCTCGAAGACATGGTCCGCGACGAGACCGGCCACCGCGAGGAGACGGAGCGCATCTTGCGCGATTGGCCGCTCTAAGTTATACTAGCCTCCCAGTGTGCAAATGGCGCGACATACTGGGGGCGACGCGCGACGTCGCAGCGAGCGAACGGGCCGACAAGCCGGCCCGCGGCGCCGACATTCCACTCACCAGCAATGGCCTGATCCGAAGGGATCGGGCCTTTTTTTTGCGGCAGACCCTCTCCCTAACCCTCGCCCATAGGGCGAGGGAACTCACTCTCTCCCCCGCGCTTGAGAAGCAACCATGCCCGATCTAACCCTACCCGGCCTAATCGACGTACACACCCACCTGCGCGTGCCCGGCGGCGAGCACAAGGAGACCTTTGCCACCGGCACGGCCGCCGCGCTGGCCGGCGGCGTGACGATGGTCTTGGCCATGCCCAACACCAATCCACCGCTGACCACGCCCGAGGCGCTGGCCATCGCCCGCCGCGCCGGCGCGGCCGACGCCCGTTGCGACGTGGGCCTTTTCGCCGGAGCGGCCCCGGCCGACGTGGCCCATCTGCCGGCGCTGGCCGAGGGCGCGGCGGCGTTGAAGATCTACCTCAACGACACCTTCGGCCGCCTGCGCGTCGATGACCTGCCGACGCTGGTGGCCTGCTTCACCACCTGGCCGCGCCACAAGTTGATCGCCCTACACGCCGAGCAGCAGAGCGTGGCCGTAGCCATCGGCCTGGCGGCGACGTATGGCCGGCCGGTGCACTTCTGCCACGTCAGCCGCCGCGAGGAGATCGAACTGATCGCCGACGCCAAGGGACGCGGCCTGCCGGTCACGTGCGAGGTGACGCCCCACCACCTCTTTCTGACCGAGGCCGACGCGGCGCGGCTGGGGGCGCTGGGCGACATGCGGCCGCTGTTGGGCACGGCCGACGACGTGGCCGCCCTGTGGGCGCACCTAAACGACACCGTGGACTGCATCGCCACCGACCACGCGCCGCACACGCTGGCGGAGAAAGGCTCGGCCAATCCGCCGCCGGGCGTGCCAGGGCTGGAGACGAGCCTGCCGCTGATGCTGTCGGCCGTGCAGGATGGGCGCGTGACGGTCGAGCGGCTGACGGCGCTGATGCACGACAACCCGCGGCGCATCTACGATCTACCGGCGCAGCCGGAGACGTGGGTCGAGGTGGAGATGACACCCTACGAGATTCCCGACGCCGGCTGGCAGACGAAGTGCGGCTGGACGCCCTTCGCCGGGCTGACGGCCGGGGGGCGGGTGGCGCGGGTAGTGTTGCGCGGCGAAGTGGCTTATGACAACGGGGCGGTATTGGCCGCGCCGGGAGCGGGGATGTTGTTGCCGGTGCATCCCACTTTCTGAAGTGGGTTGCACCTTTTGGAGAGTCAAACGGCAAGAACGTGCGACGCACGGCGGTGCATCCCACTTTCTTGAGTGGGTTGCACCTTCTGGAAAGTCGGCAAGAACGTGCGACGCACGGCGGTGCATCCCACTTTCTTGAGTGGGTTGCACCTTCTGGAGAGTCGGCAAGAACGTGCGACGCACGGCGGTGCATCCCACTTTCTTGAGTGGGTTGCACCTTCTGGAGAGTCGGCAAGAACGTGCGACGCACTCAAGAAAGTGCGACGCACGGAGACAGACGGAGTAAGGAGATAAACATGATGGAAGCGCTGAATCTGAAACCGTTGTTCGATCTGGATGCTTTGGAAGCGAAGTTCGGCGGTAACGGCCGCGTGGCCGACGGCATGGCCGGTTGGGACATTCTGTCCGTTGACCAGTTCGACCGCGAGCGGTTGGGCTACATCTTCGGCCGCGCCGAGGAGATGCGCGAGATGGTCGGCCGGGTGCATGGCGTGGACCTGCTCAAGGGGCGCGTGCTGGCCTGCCTGTTCTATGAGCCGAGCACGCGCACCAGCGCCTCGTTCATCGCCGCTATGGAGCGGCTGGGCGGCAGCGTCATTCCCATCACCCAGGGCGTGCAGTTCAGCTCCGTCAGCAAGGGCGAGACGCTGGCCGATACCATCCGCACGCTAGAGCAGTACTCCGACGTGATCGTCCTGCGCCACCCGGAGATCGGCTCGGCCAAGGTGGCCGCCGAGGCGGCCGGCATCCCGGTCATCAATGCCGGCGACGGCGCGGGCGAACACCCGACGCAAGCCCTGCTCGACCTGTTCACCATCCGCGAGGAGATGGGGCGCATTGACGGGCTGAAGGTGGCGATGGTGGGCGACCTGCGCTTCGGCCGCACCGTCCACAGCCTGACCAAGCTGCTGCTGCACTTCGACGTCAGCCTGCGCTTCGTCTCGCCCGAAATCCTGCGTATGCCGCTGAAGATCATGAACGAGGTGCGCGACGCCGGGGTGAACGCCCGCGAGACCCATGACGTGGCCGACGTCATCGAGAACGCCGACGTGCTCTACGTGACCCGCGTCCAGAAGGAGCGCTTCAGCGATTTGGCCCAGTACGACGAGGTGAAAGACCACTACGTCATCACCCCCGAACTGCTGGAGCGGGCCAAAGACAAGATGATCGTGCTCCACCCGCTGCCCCGCGTGGGCGAGATCAGCACCGCCGTGGATGCCGACCCGCGCGCGGCCTACTTCCGCCAGGTGCAGAACGGCATGTACATTCGCATGGCCCTGCTGGCGGGCGTGCTCGGCAAGGCATAAGAAGGATCGCACGCAAAGACGCAAAGAACGCCAAGCTCAGAATCTTTCTGAGCTTGGCGTTCTTTGCGTCTTTGCGTGAGACTTTCTTTCGCTATTTCGTATCTACGGCGTTGAATCGACGGCTAGCTGGCGGTCGTTGAGCGGCTGCACCGGCCGGTTGGTGTCGACGCCCATCAGTTTGGTGAAGGCCGACAACTGCTCCGGCGACATCTGGATCGGCTCCGTCATGACGTTCCAGGCCACATTTTGCGTGCAGGGCGGCGTCGTCAGCGAGCCGGCATAGCGATAGGTGGTTTGCACCGCCGGCAGCATATCGGCCGCGTTCACCTGCCCGTCGACCGGTTGCGGCGTCGCATTGGCGGCATACAGGTTGTCCCACACCGGCTGCAAGGCGAGGTTCTCGACCCCGGCCTGGATCAGGACGCCAACGACCGCCCTCGATCCAGCCGGTAGCAGTTCACTTACCGATCCACTGTCGACTTCGTGAACCAGATGTAACTCGGCCGCCGCCGGCTGGCCGTTGATGGTGTGTTCGCTCGGCGCATGAAAGTGGAACTGCTGCAAATTGTAACGCTGGCCGTCCAACTCAATGGAGCTACCCGAGTCATAGCTGACCTGCACCGTATGGCCGTTGTTAACGATAGTGATGGCGCTCGGCTGGTACTGAAATACAAGGTTGGCCAGGTCTTGCGCGCCGGCCACGGTGAGATCGATGGGCGACTGATGATTGCCGGCGCAGTCGGGATGGCCGGTGCTGAGCGTGGCCCAATGCTCCGGCCCGGTTTCGTCTTCATAGCTCCAGTGGGCCTCGGTTGTGTGCTCCGCAGCTTGCTCTTCCGTGGTTTCGGCGGCAAGCTCCTCAGTGGGTTCTGCGGCCGGCTCCGTTGCCACCACTTCGGCGACGCTCTCAATGGCGCTCTCGACAGCCGGTTGTAGCGTACTGACATCGCCACAGGCACTCAACATAATAAACACCGTGCACAGCGCGGCCACAAGCGAGACAGGCAGAATCCTTTTCAAAGTCACCCTCCTTTCCTGACTAAGTTTGCACTCGATTCACGGCGTTAGCCAGAGCCTTCAGCCGCGCTAACTCCGCATGGACGCCAACCAGCACGCGCTCCGGGTCGGGAACCAGGCCGGCGTCGGTGGCAATGCCCAAGTGGACGTTGCCGGCGTAGCTGAGGATGCTAACACCCACGCCCAGCCGCCCGGCCTGTGGCACCCAGAACATCAACTCCCGAATCTGTTGCCCGGCCAGATAGAGCGGGATGGGCGGGCCGGGGACGTTGGTCAGCACGATAGTCGCCTTCGGTTCCAGCGTGCGAACGACGAACTCGCGGAAGGCGTCGGTGCCCAGCCCCATCGCCCCCAGGATGCTTAGCGTCACCGGCGCTTCGGCCGAGCGCTTCAACTCCAACATCCGCCGCCGCACTTCGGCCAGGCGCATCAACGGCTCCTCAATGTGGATGGGTAGGGTCAGGAAGACCAGGCCGAACTTGTTGCCCAGCTTGCCGAGGTCGTCATCGCCGCGCAAGTTAACCGGCAGGGCGGCGCGAATCTCCAGCCCGCCGCTGTCGTCGCCCACATCGTCGCCGGCGGCCACCAGATAGCGCCGCAAGCCGCCGGCCACGGCCGTGACGAGCACGTCGTTGATCGTGCCGCCCAGGGCGTTCTTGATGAGCTTAATGTCATTGAGCGGGAAGGGGGGCGACCAGGCGGCGCGTTTCATGACCCCCAGCTTGCCCTTCAGGCGCGTGCGCGGGTCGGCGCTGCGGGCCAGCAGGCGGCCGGCGGCCAGGCCAAAGCCCGCGCCCTGCTCGCCCAGTCCCACGGCGCGGTCGGCGTCGCCGGCCACGGCCCGCGCCCCGCGCGCGGCGCGCCCGGCCAACTCGCGCGCCAACCCGACGGTATTGCCCACTTCGCGCGTCAGCCCGCCCAACAACCCGTTGCCCATCAGCCCGTTGGCGGGCGCGCCGGCCAGTGGCTCGCCCGGCGTCAGTGGCGCGTCGGGGGTGAAGTCGGTCATGGCCAGCAGCACGGCCACCAGGGCCATGCCGTCGGCCAGACAGTGGTGGGTGCGGGCCATGATGGCGCAGCCCTGGCCGTAGTTCTCGATGATGTAGAACTTCCACGGCGGCCGGGAGAAGTCGAGCGGCGTGGACATCAGGTCGCTGACCATGTTCTGCAGCGCCGCCCGGTCGCCGGGGGCGGGCAAGGCGGTGCGCTGGAGGTGCAGGCCCAGGTCGAAGTGGGGGTCGTCCTGCCAGTAGGGCCGCAACAGGGGCACGGGCGGCCGGACGACGCGCTGCCGGAAGCGGCCGTAGCGCAGCCAGCGATACTCCAGCACCTGCCGGACGCGGGCCACGTCCAGCGGCCGATCGAAGGTGATGACGGCGTTGACCATCATCAAGTTGGTCGGCTCTTCCATGCTGAGCCAGGCAACATCCACAGGTGACATGAGTTCGACGTTGGCCATAGGGAGATATTAACCACACATTTCGCAGAGTGCACAAACTCGGTGCATCCGTCTCCCGGTGCGTCGCACTTTCCGAAGTGCGTCGCACCTTCTTGGCGGCGGGCAGAGGAAGAGAGGTGCGAGGCACTTCGGAAAGTGCCAGGCACCCGGCTCTCGGTGCGTCGCACTTTCTGGAGTGCGTCGCACCTTCTTGGCGGCGGGCAGAGGAAGAGAGGTGCGAGGCACTTCGGAAAGTGCCAGGCACCCGGCTCTCGGTGCGTCGCACTTTCTGGAGTGCGTCGCACCTTCTTGGCGGCGGGCGTGAGGAAGAGAGGTGCGAGGCACTTCGGAAAGTGCCAGGCACCCGCCTCTCGGTGCGTCGCACTTTCTGGAGTGCGTCGCCCGGCGGTGGGCGTGGGAGGGGCGGGGGGGGGGGCGCGGGGGGTGCGGGCGGGCCCGCCTCTCGGTGCGTCGCACTTTCTGGAGTGCGTCGCACCTTCTTGGCGGTGGGCGTGAGGAAGAGAGGTGCGAGGCACTTCGGAAAGTGCCAGGCAGCGGGAATTGTCGGTTATAATGGACGTGAAGGGAAGTGCAGTCTGACCCATGACTTGGGTCTGCCCATTACTGGAAGGAGGTAACGTCATGCGCAAGAAGTGGCTATTGGTGGCTGTGGCCTGGGTGGTGCTGGGCGCGGCCGTATTCGGCTGGCTGGCGCGGGCCACGTATCGCCCGGCGGCCGAACTGGCCCACGCTGCCGAGGGGGCCGGCGGGGTCAATCTGCCGGTCATCCTGAAGCCGGAGAACACGCCGACACCAACGCCGCGGCCGACTCTGGTTCCCCCGGCCGATGGTAACTGGATCGCCAACGGCAGCTTCGAGGAGGGTTGGACCGACCTGCCGCCGGTCGAGGGCTTCCTCATCAACCAAAACCCCAACGATTGGACGCTGTCGTGGCTGGAGCGGGGTGAGGAGGTGTGGGACCTGCGCACCATTCATCCTGACGATCCGATTGTCGGCATCGTCTCCGGCGTGGCCGAGATGATCCACAAACTGAGCCACCAGTTGCCGCCCGATGAACAACTGGGCGGCCCCAAGGCGCTCATCCTCGATGGCGCCGCGGTTTACAAGATGTTCCACCGCGGCGCGGCCTTCGGCAGCCAGCTCACGCAGACGGTGCGGCTACCGGCCGGCACGTGGCGGCTGACCGTGCCGGTGCAACTCCACTGGCACGAGAACCTCGACCCTGACGACCCGACGTGGGACACCTACACCGCCGAGTCGGGCGCGTGGGTGCTGTTCGACGGGCAGCAGGCCGGCGGCTGGGCCACGGCCCGCGATATGGGCGACCGGGAGTGGTATGAGCACGTGGTCGAGTTCACCCTGCCGGACGAGCAGGACGTGGCAGTGCTCATTCGCGTCAAGAGTATCTACTGGAGTCCGAAGGACTTCTTTATCGATGACGTCGTGCTGGAGCAGATCGACTAGCGCCTAGCGCCCCCGCACGCTCGGCAGGAAGCTCGTCCGGCCCGTCCTGTCCGCTTGCCACTCAAACGCGCCCACGTCGCAGGCCGGGTCGCCGGCGCCGATGTTGCGCGGCCAGCCGCGCTGGTCGATGCCATCCACCGGCGCGGCGCTGCAGCGCGCGTTGGGCACGCGGTCGAGGGCGGGGCTGCCCTCCACCAGGGCCTGCGTCGGCGTTGGCCCGCCGTTCCAGGCCAGCGGCGCGAGGATCGCGCTCAGGCCGGCCGTAGGCACGATGTCGCTGGGGCCGGGGCTTAGGCCCGCCAGACCGGCCGCGCCGCTGTGGCCCAGCAGGTTGAACGCATCGACGTGGATTGGCGTCTGGCAGCCGTCGACAGGGGCGAGCGCGATCTCTGGGCCGGCCAGGTCGGCCGCGTTGCCGGCCACCAGGACGCCCCGCAGCGTGGCCTGGTGGCACGTGCCCGCCTGGCTCTTGTAGGCCTCGATGAAGATGCCGCCGCCCTGGCCGCCAATGGAGCTGTCTGGAGTGGTGATCTGGGCCACGTTGCCGCTGATCGTGCTCTGAACGATGGTCACGTTGCGGCCGCTGACGGCCAATCCGCCACCCAGGGCGCCGAGATTGTTGCTGATGGTGCTATTGACGATCAGGATATCGCCGCTGCCAAAGAGTCCACCGCCGCGACCGGCATAATTGTTGCTCGTGGGCTGATACGGCGATTCGACGACGTTGCCGCTGATGGTGCTGCCGCGAATCTCGGCCCCGCCCCAAACAGCAAGGCCACCGCCATGACCGCCGTCCGTGTCGCCGCGATTGACGTTGCCGGCGATAAGGCTATCTGTTATGGTGACGTGCCCCCGCGCCGATACCCCGGCGCCCTCCGCGCTGTAGTAGGAGCCCACCATGTTGCCGACGATCCGGCTGCGGCTGATGGTGGCGTCGCTCACCGCGTGATGGATGTGCACCCCACCGCCGGCACCCGTCCTCATGCCGGCCGCGCTGTTGTTGCTGATCACGCTATCGCTGATGGCCAGCGGGCCGGCTGTGTAAATGCCGCCGCCCACGCCTGACCGGCTGAACGACCCATTGTGGCTGATCGTGCTGTTGGTAACGGTCAGCGGGCCGCTGGCGTAGATACCGCCGCCGCGGGTACTGGTGACGTTCAGGAGCCTGTTGCCAGTGACGGTGACGCCATCGAGGGTCAGACTGCCCACCGAGCGGATGCCGCCGCCCTCGTAGCCGTATTCGAGGTAGCCACCCTCAATCGCCACGTTGAGCAGGGTCAGCGCCCCCTCGGCCTCAACTTCCAGAATGCGGAAGTCGGGCGTGCCGCTGACGGCGCTGCGGCGGATCGTCGCGCCGTGGCCTTCGATGGTCACGGCGGTGGTGATGCCCGGCAGGCCGTTCGAGCCATAATACTCGGCCGGTTCAGTCAGGACGAACAGGCCCGCCTCCGGCAGGACGACGGTGTCCGGGCCGCTCAGATGGCCGGCGGCGCAGTCCGGGCGCCGTTGGCCGGCTTCGGTGGCCACGGCGTTGCGGATGGCCTCGACCAGCCCGCACCGGCCGTTGCTGACGTCGGCCACTTCGCCATTGACGACGGCGATGGCCGCGGCCGGCGCGGCGACCAGCGGCCCGGCCAGGGCCAACGCCAGCGCCGTGCCGGCCAGCCCGACGGCCGCCCGGCGCCACAGTTGCCGCCGCCAGCGGCGCGGCATGGCCGCCAACCGCTGATAGGCCAGGGCGAAGCGCGGCAGCGCGCCGCCGCGTCTCATCAGGATACTGGCCAGCCACGGCGAGATGGCCGGCGCGGACGAGGGTTCAAGCGGGTTGTGGGACATGGTCTGGCTCCAACAGGCGCACACGAAGACCGCTACGAGTGAAACGACACGACGTGATGCCGCGCGGTCCCGTGACCAGTCTGGCCGCGGGAACGAACGCTTGGGACACGTTGATTATAGCACCAATGGGGAAAAGCAGGTTGCGTTGCGGGGAAAAGCGAAAGAAAGACCTCAGAGGTCGCGAAAGACCTCTGAGGTCTGATGGATAGGGCTACGGGGCCATCTCCAACCCGTCGATGGCGACCGGGAAGCCCGCCGCCGAGCCGTCCCAGAAGAGCGACGGCGTGTAGCCGCCCGGCGCGCCGCTGGGCGTCAGCTTGACGATGTCGCGGCCGTCGCCGGCGATCCCACCCAGGTTGAACGCGCCGACGATGCTGACGTAGAGGTCGCCCGTCGCCGGGTCAATCCACAGGGCGTTGACGTCTTCGACCGCCAGGCCAGGGATGGCCGTGCCGTTGAAGAACTCCGACCACTGGCCGTTGCCCAGGTTGAAGCCGAGAACGTCCTCGTCCTGCGCCTTCAGCGCACTATTGTCCGGCCGCATCACCGCCGCCGCGCCGCTGGTCGAGAGGGCCAGACGGCCGTTGCTGGCCAGCCCCAGGGCGTCGATCTTCTCGCCGGCGGTCGACAGCAGGTTGTCGGAGCCGTCGAACGCCTTGGTGAATGCCCCGGCGGTGTTGTTGCCGGTGCTGGTGGGGGTAAAGCGCAGCACGTCCTGCGCGGCGACGTTGCCCACGCCGGGCACGTTTTGCGGCGCGGCCAGCGACAGCAGGATGTGGCCGTTGCCCTCGATCTCGAAGGCGGTGACGTTCTTGGTGATGCCCACGTCGGAGGCGTCGAAGTGCATCGACCAGCCGCCGGCGGGGGTGAACTGGATGATGTCGCCGGGGGCGAAGGCCACGCCGCCGACGGTGCCGTTGCCCGTGGCCGACAGGTAGAAGCTTAGTTGGGCCACGGGCGCGCCGGCGCGCTCGAACGAACCGGCGTCGCACTCGTTATTGGTCACGCCGCCGGTGGCGTTCTGGTTGCGCGGTTGGCCGCGCTGATCGACGCCGTTGACGGGGGCGGTGGTGCAGGAGGCGTTCGGCGCGCGGTCGAGAGCCGGGCTGTTGGCCGGCAGAGCGTGGGTCATTGTCGGCCCGCCGTTGTCGGCCAGGGGCGAGAGGATGGCGTTGAGGCCAACCGAAGGCACGATGTCGGTCGCGCCAGGGGTGAAGCCAACTAGACCGTCGTCACCGGCGCGGCCGAAGACGTTGATGGCGTTGACGACCATTGTCGGAGTGCAACCGGTCGTGGGAGCTTCGAGCCATGCCTCGCGGCCGTTGTCGGTCGCCATGTTGCCGGACAGAATGACGCCGCGTAGCGTGCTCGTCGAGCAAGAATCATGCAGACCCCAGCCGAATACGCCGCCGCCCAAGCCGGAGAACCCGCCGTTTTCGGGGTCGGGCGAGCCAATTCGCAGTGCCTCATTACCGGTGATTGTGCTGTGGGTGACCGTCAATTGGTCAGCGTTGAACAGACCACCGCCATGGGTTGCCGTATTGCCACTGATCGTCGAGTTGACGATGGCGGCCGTACCCGAATTGTTCAGCCCGCCGCCCAGGCCGAGAAATCCGATGTAGTCAGGCTCGTCGGGGAAAACTCCCGGCGATATATTGCCGGTGATTGCACTGGACCTGACAGTCAATTGAGCTTCGTTGTGCAGGCCGCCACCGTGGCCCGCGGTATTGCTGCTGACCGTCGAATTGACGATGTCGGTTGCGCCCCAGTTGCTCAGTCCGCCGCCGAGGCCTGGTACATACGCACTGCTATCACCGTCAATGGTTTGCTCGGCCAGGTTGCCCGCGATGACACTGCCGGTGATCGTCGCCTGGCCGACGACCAACACGCCCCCACCCCACCCCGATTCGTCGCTCCCGGCCTGCGACGTGTTGCCGGCGATGGTGCTGTCAACAATCGCCGCCGTCGCCTGAAAGCCCACATAGACGCCCCCGCCAGAACCGCCATAATAGTGGGACCAGGCCACGTTGTCGGCAATAGTGCTGCCAGTGATCGTTGCCGTTTCGCTGATGTGGACAGCGCCGCCGGAGAACGCAGTGTTGTCAGTTAAGGTGGTGGCGCTGATCGTGAGGTTGCCCCTGGCGCATACCCCACCACCCTTGCCGTAGAGGTAGGACGTGCTGTTGCCGGTCACGGTCGAACCGGTAATCGTCGTGACACCGCCGGAACTGTATACCGCGCCACCGTGATAGGCCGTGTTGTCTGTCAGGGTGCTGTCCTCGATAGTCAGTACGTTGTTGTTCAGCACCGCGCCGCCGCCGACATATTGGATGCCGGTATGGCCTCCGGCCAGGGTCAAGTCTTGTAGGGCGAGGCTGCCGGACGTGTCCACAGCGAAAAGGCGAAAGAACGGCACGCCAGCGCTTGTGTCGCGGCGAATAGTCGCGCCGTGGCCGTCGATGGTCACGGCGCTGGTGATGACCGGCAGGCCGGTCTCGCCGAACTGCTGTTGTGGGCCGCGGTCAGAACAAACTCGCCGCCCGCCGGCAGCGAGATGGTGTCGGGGCCGTTGACGTTGCCGGACGTGCAGTCGGGGCGCATCGCTCCGGCGTTGGCGGCGCGGGCGTTGATGATGGCCTCGATCAGGCCGCACTTGTTGTTGTTGACGTTGGCCACCTCGCCGTTGACGACGACGATGGTGGCGTCGGGCGCGGCCGGCTGCCGGGCCGGCGCGGCCACGATGGGCCCGGCCAGGGCCAGGACGAGGGCGGCGCTGCCCAGGCCGACGGCCGCCTTGCGCCGCAGTTGCCGCCGCCAGCGGCGGGGCATGGCCGAGAGTTGGTGATAATAGAGGGCGAAGCGCTGCCAGGCGCTGCCGCCGCGTCTCATCAGGATGCTGGCCATCCAGGGCGAGACCGCGGACTCGGATACGGGTTCAGAGGGATTGCGGTACACGTCAGGCTCCTTTTAACTGGCTACAGGGCGGCGCTGAGTTCCAGCACCGCCGGGCCGCGGGGTGGCAGCGTAGCGCGTCGTGGGCTGGTCAGCGTTCGTGGGGCGAAACTGGCCGCGCTCGCGAGGGAGGGAACGCGACACCCGGCGGCTCTAACCGGGTATGAGGGAGCAGAAAATCTACTCTCTCTAAGAGCATTATATTATCAAATAGGGCAAGTGGGTGTAAGCTGCAATACAGATAGGCGCGATACGAGGGCGGTCTACGACCCTTTGGCCGCCTCGCGCTCGGCCGCCGACAGCCGCTTCTCCATATCGCGCAGGTCGGCGCGCAGGGCGGGCAGTTCGGGGAAGTCGGGCTGCTGCTTCATCTCATCCTTGAGCACGTCCAGCCCCTCTTTGAACTTGACCATGTCGGCGAAGACCTCTTCGGCCTTTTCGATCTCGCCGTTGCGCTCCAGAGCGCGGCCGAGGTAGTAGTAGGCCTGTAGCTCATAGGTGACGTGGGGCAGACTGAGGCGGGTGGCGGCGGCCAGCGGTTCGGCCGCGTCGCGCGCCTGGCCCAGCCGGTAGGCGGCCAACCCCTGATGGTAGTGATAGAGCGCCTGCTTGGGCGAGAGGGAGACGGCGCGCGAGTAGGCGTCGAGCGCCGCGTCGTAGCGGCTTTCGGCCAGGTAGAGCTGCCCGAGGGTGTTGTAGACGGGGTGGGCGTCGGGCCGTAGCTCCAGCGCCTTGCGCGCGTCGCGCTCGGCGGCCACGAACTGCATCCCCGACAGGTTGATCAGGGCGCGCAATTGGTACGACTCCCAGAAAGCGGGGCGGGCGGCGATGGCCTTATCCACCAGATCGAGCGCCGTCTCCAGTTGGCCGCGCAGGAAGGCGCGCCGGGCCAGGCGATAGGACATGGGCGTGGTCAGGAAGCGCTGGGCGCTGAGCAGTAGCAGGCTGGCACTGACGCCGGTGATGGCGAACAGCGCCTCGCCGCGCACCAGGCCGTAGGCGATGCCGGCCACGGCCGGCGCGGCCAGCAGCAGCGCGCCGAGGCGCTCGCCGGGCGTCAGGCGTTGGGCGCGTTGATAGTAGAGCAGGTAGATGACCAGGCCCAGGGCGATGAGGACGGAGACGAGGATGTCGAAGCGGCCGGGCAGGAAGATGTAGATCAGCAGGCCGGCGACCCAAATGCCTACGGAGATGACCACCGGCCAGACGATGCTGGCGCGCAGTTCGCTGCGGGAGGGGCGCTGGCCCTGACTGCTGCGGGTTTTGCTCACGTCTACCTCTACCCTGTCAGGGCGATTTGCCAAATCGCCCTACGATGCCCTGTTGACTTTCGCGGTGCTTCGTTACAAAATAAGCGACTGCCCTGTGGCACAGGATTCTTATCCTGTGCGCCCGGCCGGGAGCACAGGATAAGAATCCTATGCTACAACAAGAATAGATCATAAGGCAATCAGACCCATGACGCAACCCCCTATTCCCGGTTTTCGCGACGTGCCGCGCACGGGCGTGATCTACGTGATGCACCGGGCCACGGAACTCGGTTTCAGCTACGACTCGCCCGACTGGGCCAACCTGGGCCAGGGCGCGCCGGAGACGGGGCCGCTGCCGGGCGCGCCGCCGCGCATCGAGACGGTGACGATGAACCCGCGCCAGCACGAGTACGGCCCCATCACCGGCCAGGTCGCCCTGCGGCGCAAGGTGGCCGACCTCTACAACACGCTTTACCGCCAGGGCAAGCGCAGCCAGTACACCTGGGAGAACGTCAGCATCTCCGGCGGCGGCCGCGTCGCCCTGACGCGCATCGCCGCGGCGCTGGGCAACATCAACATGGGCCACTTCCTGCCCGACTACACCGCCTACGAGGAGCTGCTGAGCATCTTCAAGGCGTTCATCCCCATCCCCATCCTGCTCGACCCCGACCTGGGCTATCAGGCCCCGCTGGACATGGTCAAGCGCGAGATTCAGGGGCGCGGCCTGAAGGCGATGCTGCTGAGCAACCCGGCCAACCCCACCGGCCAGGTCATCGACGGCGACCGGCTGGCGCAGTGGGTGCAACTGGCGCGCAACTACCGCTGCTCGCTGATTCTGGATGAGTTCTATTCGCACTATATCTATAACGGGCACTTAGAAACCGAGTTTCTCGGAAGAAACTCGGTTTCTAGCACGCCCAAGATGGTCTCGGCCGCCACGCAGGTCGAGGACGTCGACCGCGACCCGGTCATCATCGTCGACGGGCTGACCAAGAACTGGCGCTACCCCGGTTGGCGGATCAGTTGGACGCTGGGGCCGAAGGAGGTCATCCACGCCATCGCCAGTGCCGGGTCGTTCCTCGACGGCGGGGCCAACAACCCGTTCCAGAACGAGGTGCTGGGGCTGCTGGAGCCGGAGTGCGTGATGCAGGAGACGGCCGCCATCCAGACCGCCTTCCGCGCCAAGCGCGACTACACCCTCGACCGGCTGTACAAGATGGGCATCCTGGTCGAGGTGGAGCCGGCGGGCACGTTCTACGTCTGGGCCAACCTGTCGCAACTGCCGCCGCCGCTCAACGACGGCATCCAGTTCTTCGAGGCCGGGCTGGAGGAGAAGGTCATCACCGTGCCGGGCGTCTTCTTCGACGTGAACCCGGAGAAGCGCCGCACGTATGCCCGCTACCGCCACTACTGCCGCGTCAGCTTCGGGCCGGAGATGGAGGTCGTGGCGCGGGGGCTGGACGCGCTGGAGCGGGTGATCGCGCGCTATAGCGGAGAGAAGTAACCACAGATTACACAGATTTCACAGATTAGGTCCGATTAATCTGTGAAATCTGTGTAATCTGTGGTTCTAACGCCTACGGATACGGGTGAACTCGCATCGACAGGCCGTCGAGGTTCGACGGGAAGGTCGCGCCGGGGGCCAGCCAGTCGACGCGCGGCCCGTCCAGCCCTTGCCGTTGGGCGTCAGCCGCAGGATGCTCTTGGCATTGCCGGCGACGCCGCCGACGTTGAACGCGCCGTTAATTGTCACGTAGGTGATCGGTTCGATGGCTCCCCAGGGGCAGGCCGGCCACGTATCTTCGGCGGCCATGCCGGGGATGGTGGAGCCGTCGATAAACAGTGTCGGCTCCCAGGGCGCACGCCGTTGAACAGGGTGCAGACAGATGCCATCCTCGTCCTGGGCCTTTACTGTTGCCGAGGCCGACGGCCGCCGCGCCTTGGTGCTGATGGTACGGAGCGAGGCCGATGCCTTGTAGGCGTCAGGGCGTCGATGTCTCCGCCGCCGCCGTCAGGCCGATTGGCGCCGCGCATGTACCACGAGTAGGCGCCGGGGCCGAGCGGGAAGATGTCGTGGTCGTCCGGCATGAAGCGTACGATGTCACGCGGCGTGGCCGTACCCAGACCGGGGATGACCTGATTGGCGCTGAAGACAAGCAGCCAACTGCCGTCGTTGAAGGTCCTGACGTCGAAGGCGGCGATGTTCTTGAGCGTGCCGTGGTCGGAGCCGTCGTAGATCATCTGCCACGTGTTGCTCGACCGCGTATAGCGCAGGATGTCGGCCCCGGTGAAGGCGATGCCGCCAACGTTGCCCGCGCCGCTAGGGCTGATGAAGTAGACGTCGTGGGGGTCGGGGGATGCTGCCGCTGGGCCGGTCGGTGATGAAGACGTCGGCGAAGCCGTAGGTGTCGTTGGCGACCAGGTTGTCGGCGTAGGAGGTGAAGGCGACCTTCGAGCCGTCGCCGGAAACGGCCGGGGCATCGCTCACGCTGTTGGCCTCTTGCCCGGCGCCGTTGACCGAGGCCCGGCCGATTGTGCCGCTGACGCGGTCGAAAACGAAAATGTCGTCCTGCCAGTTCGTATCGCCGGGAACGAGGTTGGTAGCAGCGGATTTAAAGCCGACATAGCGACCGTCGTTAGAAATGCTCGGCCGCCAGGACATGTTGCCCGCCCCGCCCGCGTCGACCTGCGATACCAGTGTCATTTGGTCAGTCTGCCGGTCATAGAGGAATATGTCGGTCGTGCCGTTGTAGTCGTCGACGACCAGGTTGCTGGCCCAGGACTCGAAGGCGACGTAGCGGCCATCGCTGGAGATCACCGGGAGACGGAGAGCCAGTCGCTGCCGGAGCCGTCATAGGCGCGGGTTATCAGCTCCAGCGAGACGCGGGTGGTGACGCCTGTCGTCCGGTTGTGGACAAAGGCGTCGACCATGTCGTTGTTGTCGTTGGCCGCCAGATTGTGAGCCGCGGAGACGAAGGCCACCAGATTGCCGTCGCCGGAGAGTGACGGATCCCAGGAATCCATTGGTCCCTGCTCGCCAGCACTGCTGACGGAGACCAGCGTCGTCGTGTTCGTCTGCCGGTCGCGGACGAGGATGTCAATCTGCCGTTTTAGTCATCCTCAATGAAGTACTCGCCATAGCCGCCGAAGGCAACAAAGCGTCCGTTGTCGGTAATGTCAACCCTACCCAGGGCGCCGCCCCGAGTAATTCGCCCCAGTAGCCAGTCCTGACGACCGTTGTGTCACACCGGTCTGCCGGTCGGTGACGAAGACGTCGTGGTCGCGGTTATGATCGCCGGGAACGAGGTTGCCGGCTTCGACGACGCAAAGCGACGTAACGCCCGTCGAGCGAGGGCGCGGGGAAGGCGCTGGCCGTTCGGCGCGGTTTAGGCAAAGCGCCACGCCGGCCGCGCAGGGTCTGGTTGGCGCTCAGCCGGCGCACGAAGATGTCGCTGACCCCATTGTTGTCGCCGGTGACAAGGCGGGCCATACGAGACGAAGGCCACCGCCGTGCCGTCGGCCGACAGGGCGCTCAATAGGCCCCCCAGGCGGCCGCGCCGTTGCTGTTGCTGACCGAAGCGCGGACGATCGTTCCCGTTTGCCAGTTGCGGACGTAGACGTTCTGCTGTCCATTGCCGCCGGGCGTCAGGCCGGCGTAGTCGTCGAAGGCCACCAGTGAGCCGTCGGCCGACAGCGACGGCCACTGCGCCCAGCCGTCGCTGGGGTTGCCGGCCGCGTCGCGTGAGACCAGGGTTGTGGTGTTCGCCTGCCGGTCGCGGATGAAGATGTCGGTGTTGCCATCGACGTCCTCGGTCACCAGGTTATCGGCGCCGGAGGTGAAGGCCACGTAGCGGCCGTTGTCGCTGATGATGCCGTCGCCCGACCAGTCGTTGCCCTGCGCCCCGCCGCTGCCGACGGACACGCGCGTCGTCGTCTTGGCCGTCACGTCGCGGACGAAGATGTCGGTCTGGCCGTTGGTGTCGCCGGTCACCAGGTTGGTCGCGTCCGAGGCGAAGGCGACGAGGTTGCCCGTCGGCCGAAATCGACGGGCTATAGGAGTAGTTATTGACCTGGGTGTTCGTCGCCCGCACGGAAACACGGCTGGTGACGCCGGTGTTGCGGTTGTGGAGGAAGACGTCGCTGGTGTTGTTGGTGTCGCCCGTGACGAGGTTGCTGGCGTTGGATTCGAAGACGACGTTGACGCCATCGGCCGACAGATAGGGGTTGTAGGAGTCGCTGTTGGCGTGCGCGCCGTTGGACTTGACCGAGACGCGCGTGTTCAGACCCGTCTGGCGGTCATGAACGTAGATGTCTCCGGCGCCAGTGGTGTCGTTGGTCGTCAGATAGTAAGCCCAGCCCTGGAAGGCCACGTAGCGCCCGTCGTCGGAGATGGACGGGTCGTAGAAGTAGCCAAACGCGTTATTGCCGTAGTTGTCGACGGAGACCATCTCCGTTTGCCCCGTTTGCCGGTCATAGACGAAGACATCGGGCAGGCCGTCCATGTCGCCGAGCGCAAGGTTGCCGGCGTAGGAGTAGAAGGCCGTGTAGCGGCCGTCGGCCGAGACGGACGGGCTTTGGGAGTAGTCCGCCGCTTCGCCAAGGACGACCGGGGGCAGCCGCTCGATGTCGCCGCTGTCGGCCGCCTGGGGCGGCGTACCAGCCGGCCGGAGCTCGGCAGGGGGCGGGTCGCTGGCTGGCGGCGCCTGGGCGGGCAGGGTCGGGCGGCGGAAGGGTTCAGGTTGGGCGGGTTCGGCCGCCGGGCGGCGGGCCGGTGGGCCGCTCCGGGGACTGGGCTGCCTGCAAATTGGGCAGCAGCCACAGGGCCTCGACCGCCAACAGCACGGCGAAGACCGCCAGGATCAACAAACGACGCTTCATGGGGGGAACTCCTGTTTTGCTTGCGCGCCGGGCGGCAACCTGGCAGAAACAGCGGAGAGAAACAGATCATCAGCCTGGCGCAGAGACGGTGGAACTTCCCCCTAGCATGAGGTGTTCTGCCCGGTGGCGCAAGTGTCGAATGTCACCCAGATTAGGTGACGTTACTCATGGTCGATGAAGAGGAATGATCCGCAGATTAGGCAGATTGGGCAGATTTCAGAAGAACATACTCTTCTGAAATCTGCCCAATCTGCCCAATCTGCGGATAATATTTCCTGAATCTGTGAAATCTGTGTAATCTGTGGTTTACTCTGCTTCCTAATCAAAGGAAGGACGCCATGAAGATCGCCATCATCGGCACCGGACGAGTTGCCGCCGCGCTGGGCAAAGGCTGGGCGGGGCGCGGCCACATGGTCACTTTTGCCTCGCGCCAGCCGGGCAGCGAGAAGGTGGCGGCCCTGGTCGACGCCGCCGGGCCGAACGCCGCCGCCGCCCGCGTGCGTGACGCCGTGGCCCGCAGCAGCACGGTCGTCCTGGCCGTGCCCTTCGGCGCCGTGCGCGAGACGCTGGCCCGGGCCGGCGACCTCTCCGGCAAGGTGCTCATCGACTGCACCAACCCCATCGCCCCCGGCCTGCGCCCCCTGTTCGACAGCACCACCTCCGGCGCGGAGCAGATCGCCGGCTGGGCCGCCGGCGCGCGCGTCGTCAAGGCGTTCAACACCACCGGCGCGGAGAACATGGCCGCGCCGGCCTACCCCGGCGGCGCGGCGACGATGCTCCTCTGCGGCGACGAGGAGATGGCCAAGGCCGCCGTGTGGCAACTGGCGGAAGAGTTAGGCTTCGAGCCGGTGGACGCCGGGCCGCTCTCGGCCGCCCGCCACCTGGAGAACCTGGCCCTGCTGTGGATTCACCTGGCCCAGGTCAATGGGCTGGGGCGGGGGATCGCTTTCCGGTTGTTGCGGCGGTAGCAAGAGAGTTGACAGTTGACAGTTGTCAGTCGGAGGTAGGTGATTACCCTTAACTGACACCTGTCAAATACTACTTCCGCAGCACCGGCAAATAGACCGCCCACCCCACCGGGTCACCCGGCTGGCTCTCGAACGCGCCCACGTCGCAGCGTCCGCCGGCCGGTTGGGGGCGGGGCGCGCCGCGCTGGTCGGTGGTGATGGCCGTGCCGCAGCCCGCCCCACCGGGGTGAATGCGGTTGCGGGCGCGGCTGCCGGCCAGCAGGGCGCGGGTGGGCGGCCCGCCGGGCGCGTTGGCGGCCAGCGGCAACAGCCCGGCCGGCGACGCCGGCAAGTCGTTGTCCTGGATCAGAAAGCACGTGCCGTCGCCGGCCAGGTTGTAGCCGATGGAGATGATGCTGCCGCTGGGGCGGGCGCAGTCCGGCCCGGCCCCCGCGCCGTTGCTGATGATCGTCGCGTTTAGCGTGACGGCCGCCGGGCTGCCCGTCGGGGTGGCGACGTGGATGCCGCCGCCGCCGGCCGCTGACGTATTGCCGGCCAGCGTGCTATAGGCCACGGTGGCCCCCGCCGCGCCGCCGTCGCCGACCACGTATAGCCCACCGCCGGGGCCAGTGGCGCGGTTGCCCGACAGCGTGGCGTTGAACAGCGTTAGACCCGCCGTGCCGCCGCTGCCGGCCCAGTTGTAGACGCCCGCGCCGGCCAGGGCGCTGTTGTTGGCCAGGGTCGTCCGCAACAGGCGCGTCTCGGCCACGCCGCTATCGGTGATGATTTGGGCCACGCCGCCGCCGCTTTCGGCGCTGTTGTTAACCAGGGTTGAGCCGATGAGATCGAGCGACAGTTCGCCGTCGCTGGCCGCCGCCAGCAGGCCGCCGCCGCTGCCGCGGGCCGTGTTGGCCTGGAAGCGGGTGTTGGTGATGGTGGCCACGACTTCGCTTTGCGGCCCGGCCGTCAGGTGCGCGCCGCCGCCGAAGCTGGATGACTCGTTGGCCGTCAGGGTCACGTTCGCCAGCGCCACCGTGGCCACGTGGCCGGCATTGCTGATCACAAACAGGCCCCCACCAAAGGCCGACGCGGTGTTGTCGCTCAGGGTGCTGTCGCTGATGCTCAGCCAGGTGTCGCCGTTGAGCGCGACGCTGGCCACCGCGCCGCCGGCCTCGGCGCTGTTGTCGCTCAGGATGCAGCCGGTGATGGTCAGGCGGCCGGCGCTGTAGACCGCCCCGCCGCTGTTGTCGGCCGGGCCGCTGTCGCCACGCCCGCCGGTGATGGTCAGGTCGCGTAGACGGGCCGTTGTGCCGGGAGCGATGCGCAGCACCGTGTGCGCGCCGTCGCCGATCAGGCTGTGGCCGTCGCCGTCGATGAGCAGTTCGGTGGCCGCGCTGTTGGACAGGGCGGGCAGGGGGGCGGTCAGGGCAATGTTGGCCGTCAGGCTGATGGTGTGGCTGCCCGCGCCGGCGGCGTTAACGGCGGTGATGGCGGCGCTGAGTTCAGTCTCAGTGGCAGCGGATAGAGTGAGGGCGTGGGCGGGCGAAGGGGGATGCAGCGCCGCCAACCCAAGCCAAAGCGCCAGCGCCGCCAGCCGCGACGCGCGGGCAAGACGTGACCAGACAGGGGTCTTTCGCATAGCAATCCTCCTCTCGCGCTGGGTGTCGCCGATGACAAAGCAATAAAAAGAGCGTGCCGAGCATTGTAGGGAGAGTATCGGCAATGTCAAGTCACTTGACGCAACGGCTGATGTAAACTATAATCTCCCTATACCCCCTCCCCCTGGGGTGGGGGTATGGGCGGTGCGTCGCGCTTTCCGAAGTGCGTCGCACCTGGAAGTGGGCCAAGAGAGGTGCAACGCACTTCGGAAAGTGCGATGCACCGGGAAGTGCGATGAACACACAGACCCAACAAGACGCCATCCAACGCATCGCCAGCGCCGCCGGTCATCTGCGCGGTATCGAACGCATGTTGGCCGACGACACCTATTGCATCGACGTGATCAAGCAGATTCAGGCCGTGCAGGCGGCGCTGAACAAGGTCAGCACGCTGCTGCTGGATAACCACCTGCGCACCTGCGTCACCACCGCCATCCAGGGCGACGACGCCGACGAGCGCGAGCGGATGTTGCAGGAGATTACGAGTGTATTCTCGGTTGGGAAGAAATAGCTCACGCAAAGACGCAAAGTACACAAAGCTAAGAAAGCTTTCTTAGCTTTGTGTACTTTGCGTCTTTGCGTGAGATCATGCTTAAAGGAGACAAGAATATGGAAACCAAGACCTTCAAAGTTCCGGCCATTAGCTGCCAGCATTGCGTCCACACGATCAAGATGGAAGTCAGCGACGTGCCCGGCGTCGAGTCGGTGTCGGCCGACAAGGACACGCAGATGGTCACCGTCCAGTGGCACGAGCCGGCGACGTGGGACAAGATTCGCCAGACGTTGGCCGAGATCAACTACCCGCCCGAAGGGCTGATCTCGCTCAGCTAGTTAAAAGAGCTCACGTAAAGGACACTAAGGAGGCAAAAGTACAAAGAAGAACTCTTCTAGGCGTTCTTTGCTCCCTTGGCGTCCTTTGCGCGAGCCTCTTCCTCCCACATAAGGCATTATGTCTGAAAAACAACTGACCCTGCCCGTCATCGGCATGACCTGCGCCAACTGCGTGGCCGCGGTGGAGCGCAACGCCAAAAAGGCCGAGGGCGTGACCGACGCCGCGGTCAATTTCGCCGCCGAGAAGGTGACGGTCAGCTACGACCTGGAGAAGGTTGGCGGCGCGGAGGTGGCGGCCGACGTCATCGCGCGCATCCGCCGCGCCGGCTACGACGTGCCCACGGCCGAGGTCGAGCTGCCGCTGCTGGGCATGACCTGCGCCAACTGCGCGGGAACCATCGAGCGGCGGCTGAAGAAGACCGATGGCGTGCTCGAGGCCACGGTCAACCTGGCCAGCGAGCGGGCTACGGTGCGCTTTGCGCCGGGGGCGACAACGCGGGCCGACCTGGTGGCCGCCGTGCGCCGGGCGGGGTATGACGTGGTGGAGACGGCGGCCGAAGAGGACGCGGTTGACGCCGAAGCCGCGGCGCGCGAGGCGGAGATCGCCCACCAGCGCCGCCGCCTGCTGGTTGGCGCGGCCTTCACGCTGCCCCTCTTCCTGCTCAGCATGGGGCGTGACCTGGGGCTGCTGGGGGCGTGGGCCGGCGCGCTGTGGGTCGATTGGCTCTTCCTGTTGCTGGCCACGCCGGTGCAGTTCTACGTCGGTTGGGACTACTACACCGGCGCGTTCAAGAGCCTGCGCAACGGCAGCGCCAACATGGACGTGCTGGTGGCCCTCGGCTCGTCGGTGGCCTACTTCTATAGCGTCGCCGTGCTGCTGGCTCTGTCGGCCGGCAGCATGGCCCTGGGCCACCACCTCTACTTCGAGACCTCGGCGGTCATCATCACCCTCATTGTTGCCGGCAAGCTGCTGGAAGCGCGGGCCAAGGGGCGGACGAGCGAGGCCATCAAGAAGCTCATCGGCCTGCAACCGAAGACGGCTCGCGTCGTCCGCGACGGCGTGGAGATGGACGTGCCCGTGGCCGAGGTCGTGCCCGGCGACGTGCTGCGCGTGCGGCCGGGCGAGAAGATTCCGGTTGATGGCCGCGTCGTCGACGGCCGCTCCTCGGTGGACGAGAGCATGATCACCGGCGAGAGCCTGCCGGTGGACAAGGCCGCCGGCGACGCGGTCATCGGCGCGACGCTCAATCGCCAGGGGCTGCTGACCGTGGCCGCCGAGCGCGTCGGCAAGGACAGCGTCCTGTCGCAGATCATCCGCATGGTCGAGAGCGCCCAGGGCAGCAAAGCGCCCATCCAGCGCGTCGTCGACCGCGTGGCGGCGTGGTTTGTGCCCGCGGTTATCGTTCTGGCCTTGCTGACGTTTGCCATCTGGCTGCTGGCCGGGGCGGGCTTCGTGCCGGCGCTGCTGCGGCTCATCGCCGTGCTGGTCATCGCCTGCCCGTGCGCCATGGGGCTGGCCACGCCGACGTCGATCATGGTCGGCGTGGGCAAGGGGGCCGAGGCGGGCATCCTGTTCAAGAACAGCGCCGCGCTGGAGCAGGCCCACCGGCTGGACGCAATCGTGCTCGACAAGACGGGGACGATTACGCGCGGCGAGCCGGCGGTGACGGAGGTAGTAGGCAGTAAGCAGTATTCAGTATTCAGTAGGTCAGTAGGTCAGTCGGAGAGTACTGGCGCACTGAACACTGACCCACTGAATACTGACCTACTGGATACTGACCCACTGACTACTGATCACTGGCTCCGCCTGGCGGCGAGCGCCGAGCGGGGCAGCGAACATCCATTGGGCGAGGCCATTGTGCGGGCGGCCGAGGCGCGCGGGCTGGCGCTGTCGTCGCCGGAGCAGTTCGAGGCCATTGCCGGGCATGGCATCAGCGCGGTGGTCGATGGGCAGCGCGTGCTGGTCGGCAACCGGCGGCTGATGGAGCGCGAGGGTGTGGCCCTGAATGGGCTGGCCGAGCGGGCGGAGGAGATGGAGGCGGCGGCGCGGACGACGATGTGGGTAGCGGTGAGCGTGGCGAGTGGCGAGTGGCGGGTGGCGAGTAACGGCTCGGCCGAAGCGCCCCCCGGGGGGGGGGCGGACTCGCGGCGGACTCGCCACCGCCACCCGCCCCCGCCGTCGCCCTCATCGGCGTGGCCGACACCATCAAGGACGGCTCGGCCGCGGCGGTGCGGGCGCTGCGCGAGATGGGGTTGACAGTGGTGATGCTCACCGGCGACAACGCCGCCACGGCGGCGGCCATTGGCCGCGAGGCGGGCATCGACCGTGTGCTGGCCGGAGTGCTACCGGGCGAGAAGGCGGCCTACGTCAAGCAGTTGCAGGCCGAGTTCAGCCGCGACGGACGCGAGGGGCGCGTGGGCATGGTTGGCGACGGCATCAACGACGCCCCGGCCCTGGCCCAGGCTGACGTCGGCTTCGCCATTGGCACCGGGACGGACGTGGCGATGGAGACGGCCGACGTGACGCTCATGCGCGGCGACCTGCGCAGCGTGCCCCAGGCCATCCATCTGTCGCGGGCGACGATGCGCAACATCCACCAGAACCTGTTCTGGGCCTTCGGCTACAACGTCATCCTCATCCCCATCGCCGCCGGGGTGCTGGCCCCGTTCGAGTGGGCGCCGTCCTTCCTGCGCCAGCTCAGCCCGATTCTGGCTGCCGGAGCGATGGCCTTTAGCAGCATCAGTGTCGTGACGAATGCTCTCCGACTGAGGGGGGACGCCCGTGAGACCCCCGGGGGTGGGGCCGGCCCCAGCGGGGCCCTCCCCACCCCACGCCCCCGGCCCCCCCCCCCCCCGGGGGGCCCCCATTCCCCCGCCCCGCAGACCCCCCCCCCCCCCCCGCGGGGGGGGCGGGGGCCGGGGGGTGGGGGGGGGGGGGGGGGGTGTGGGGGGGTCGCCGCGGGGGGGACGAGGGGGCCCCCCGCCCCCGGCCCGGGCCGCCCCCGCCCCCCCCCCCCCCCCCCACGCCGGGGCGGGGCGGCCGGGGGGGGGGCGGGGGGGGGGGGGGGGGACCGCCGCCCGGGGCGGGGGCGGGAGGGGGGGGGGGGGAGAGGAGGGCAGGCCGCAAGACAGCAGGCGCGGAGGCCCGACCGTTGGGGGGAGGGCGGGGACCGCCCGGGCACGAAGGGGGGGGGGGGGGGAGGGGGGGACCCCCGCCCCCCCCCCCCCACCAGCCCAGGCGCTGGGGCCGCCGCCGCCCCCCGAGGCGGCCCAAAGGGAAGGAAAAGCCGCTCGAAAGGCCAGCGTTGGGGGGGGGAGGTGGGGGGGGCCGGCAGGCGGGCGGGCAGGCGCGGGACAAGAAGACGGCAAAAAAAGCAAGTGTTTCGGTTGATCGCTCCAACGGCGGATCGATAATTGGGATTTAGCATCGCAGCGCCCCTGTTGTTGGCCGTTACCTCCGATAACCCCGCACGATTGCGGTCCTAAAAGGGGGGGCCGGATCAGGCCCGTTGGGCGCCGCCCCGATATTGCGTTAGCCAGCACCGCCGCAGCGCCATAGGTGCGGTCTGCCGCATCTGCTGCACGTCGCGCATGGGTGGGATGCCAAAGACGCCTTTGTACTCCCGGCTGAAATGGGCGGGATCTCTGTACCCCACGCGGTAGGCGGCGCTCGCCGCGTCCGAGTTTTCGATCAGCATCAAACGACGCGCTTCCTGCAAACGCAGTTGCTTCTGGAATTGCATGGGGCTTATGGCCGTGACCGCTTTGAAGTGATAGTGAAAGCTGGAGACGCTCATCCCCAGTTCGCGGGCAAGCTCCTCAATGCGTAGCGGTTGATCGAACGCCTGGCGGATGCGTTGCACGGCGCGCGCGATGGCGGCGCTAGAGCCGCCCATGACGGCCAGATGGCGAAGTCTGTTGCCTTGCTCACCCCTCAGAAGTCGGTAAATAATCTCGCGTACGATCATCGGCATCAGGACGGGTAGTTCAGCCGGCGTATCGACAAGCCTGACCAGCCGCACAACGGCTTCCAACAGGCTGGCGTCCAAACGGCTGACATCGATCGCGCGGGCAACCGCAGCGCCCCGTGGCGACAGGGAGTGGCCCGCCTCCGCCATCACCGAGCTAACGAGTTGCGGATCGAGATTCAGCCGGAAGCTGAGATAGGGACGCTCGCGGGAGGCTTCCATCACCTGGCTGACCATTGGCAAATCCAGAGTGACAAGCAGATAGTGCAAGGGGTCATATTGGTAGCGGCTGTCCCCCAGCACAACTTCCTTGCTCCCCTGGGCGATCACACAAAAACAGGGTTCGTATACGCTGTGAAGTTTCTCCGCCATTCTGGACGCGCGCGCTAAGTGAACCCCCTTGAGCGGCTGAATGACACCGTCTGTCTGGATGGCGCGAGCAATCCGCTCAACAAGCTCCTCCTGGCCGGCCTGCAAGCGTCGTGTGTCCTGTCCAGTCTGATCGTGATTGAGTAGCTCCATTCGCGCCTCCCCTTTCATCTCGGTGGTTCTTGGAGGATTATACAATCTTTCTGGATGATTCTACAGCTATGTTGTTGCCAGTTCTTCTATACTGAACAGGAATAGAAAGACCATTACTACCCTCACATTAGCTCATCGAGGTGTAATTCAATGCTTGCAGCAATCATGTATGGCCCCGGCGACGTTCGTATCGAGAACATCCCCGATGCCCGAATCACTCAGCCCACCGATGCTATCGTCCGGACCACCTATGCCTCGATCTGTGGCAGCGACCTGTGGCCCTACAGAGGATATGCGGAATTTGGCGCGGCCGGGAGACCGATGGGACACGAAGCCATCGGCGTTGTCGAAGAGGTCGGCGCGGCCGTCCGTAACGTCAGGGCCGGCGATTTCGTCGCCATGCCGTTCGCCTTTTCCGACAATACCTGCGTCCACTGCCAGGCGGGCATTCACACGTCGTGCCTTCACGGTGGGTTCTTCGGTAACTCGGAAGTCGGCGGCGCGCAGGCCGAGGCGATTCGGATTCCCCAGGCCGATGGGACGCTGGTCGCGCTACCGGGCGGCGCGGATGAGGCCCTCATGGCCTCGCTGCTCACCCTGACCGATGTCATGGCCACCGGCCATCATGCGGCGGTGACCGCCAGAGTTGCTCCGGGGAAGGCCGTGGCCGTGGTGGGCGACGGCGCGGTGGGCCTGTGTGGCGTGATTGCCGCGCGTCGTCTCGGCGCGGAGCAGATCATCATCATGGGCCGCCACGAGGATCGCATTGCTCTGGCCAGGCGGTTTGGCGCGACCGATGTTGTCAGCGAACGCGGCGAGGAGGCGGTCGAGCACGTCCGCAAACTCACCGGCGGCTATGGCGTTCACGCGGTGTTGGAGTGTGTCGGCACCGATCAGTCGATGCAGACCTGTCTCAGTATCGTGCGTCCCGGCGCGGCCATTGGGCGCGTTGGCGTGCCGCACGAGGTTGACATTCCCGCGTTAGCGCCGACATTTGTCAAGAATCTCACCATCAGCGGCGGCCCCGCGCCGGCGCGGGCCTACATGGATGAACTTCTCCACGATGTGCTGGAAGGCACGATTGAACCCGGTCTCGTGTTCGATCGCGTTGTCAGCCTGGATGAAGTGCCGGATGGCTATCGGGCCATGGACGAGCGGAAGGCCCTTAAAGTCATGGTCAAGATGTGACCGTGGTCGATGTATGAAATAGGAGTTAATGAAATGCAAAAACGACAACTTGGAAACAGTGGTCTGGAAGTTTCGGCCCTCGGGCTGGGCTGCATGGGCATGAGTTCGGCCTATGGGCCGGCGGCCGACAAGCAGGCGATGATCGCCCTGATTCGCAAGGCGGTGGAACTCGGCGTCAATTTCTTCGATACGGCCGAGGCCTATGGCCCGTTTGTCAATGAGGTCTTGTTGGGCGAGGCGGTCGCGCCCATTCGGGATCAGGTCGTCATCGCCACCAAGTTCGGCTTCGACATCGATCCCGATACCGGCGGGCGCACTGGCGGCCTCAACAGCCGGCCGGAGCACATCAAAGCGGTGGCCGAGGCGTCGCTGAGGCGGCTGGGGACGGACGTGATCGATCTGCTCTATCAGCACCGGGTTGACCCGGACGTGCCCATCGAAGACGTGGCCGGAGCGGTGAAGGAACTGATTCAAGCCGGCAAGGTGAAGCACTTCGGCCTTTCCGAAGCCGCGGCGGGGACAATTCGCCGCGCCCATGCCGTCCAGCCGGTTACGGCTGTTCAGAGCGAGTACTCGATCTGGACACGAGACCCGGAGCCGGAAGTGCTGCCGGCGCTCGAGGAGTTGGGGATCGGGTTCGTGCCCTTTAGCCCTCTGGGCGCGGGCTTCCTGACCGGTAAGATCGACGCCAACACGACCTTCGATGCCACGGACTTTCGCAATATCTCGCCCCGTTTCACGCCGGAGGCCAGAGAGGCCAATCAGGCGTTGGTGGATTGGCTGGGTGAAGTTGCGGCCCAAAAGCAGGCCACCCCGGCCCAAATCGCGCTGGCCTGGTTGCTGGCCCAGAAGCCCTGGATTGTGCCCATCCCCGGCACGACCAAGCTCCACCGCCTCGAGGAGAACATCGGCGCGGCTAACGTTGAACTGACGCCCGACGACCTGCGCCAGATCGAAAGCTTTGCGTCGAAGATTCAGGTGCAAGGCGCTCGGCTGCCGGAGGCCGTGCTGAAGATGACCGGACGATAGGGATCATAGACCTGACAGGTGGGCGGCCAATCGTTTTCTATCGGAGATATGCTCTACGGCCGCCCACCTGCCAGGTCTCTCGCCCTCTTGACATAGAACATAATTTCTATTACTCTGTCACCATCCTTCCCGTCGCTTCTCAGGAGATATGAAAAATGGATGGTTTCCACCTAGCACGACAGCTTGAGATTGACGCTCCTATCGAAGACGTTTGGGCCGCTCTGGCCACACCGGATCGCCTGTTCTCCTGGCTGGCCCCGGCCGTGCCCGACGGCGAGTTGCGGCAGGACGAACACGGCAAGCTGACCATCCACATGCCCTGGTCGGTCGTCGACTTCCTGCAAATCGACACGGCCGAGCCGCCCCACCGCCTGCGCCTCCGCAATCTGCCCGATGAAACGCGAACGATCACCTTTACCCTGGCCGAGGAAGCCGGGCGGACACGGGTCTTGGTCGAGGTCAGCGGCGCATTGCCGGCGGGCGACAGTGGCGCGGATCGGCTCGACCTGAGCGGCCTGGGCTGGGACATGACCCTGCCAAACCTGAAGGCCGCCGCCGAAGGCGCGCCGTTGCCCATGCCCTTCGCGGGCACTGGCCCCTTGTTCGGCTACTGGCGCCAGTTCAGCGACGGCTATGGCGTGGAGCGCAGCATCTTCATCGACGCGTCGCGCGAGGCCGTCTGGAACGCACTGGTCGATCCGGCCCACATTCAGGCCTGGTTTTCGCCGACGACACCCTGGCAGCGCTCGGCCCTGGAAGTCGGCGGGCGTATCTTCGTCACCAACGAGGAGACGGGCGAGGAGATGTACGTCCAGGTCTTCGAGACGCTAGATCGGCCGCGCGAATATGCGGCGCGCACGCTGCCGGAAACGGCCGACTCGCCAACCTACGTCACCCGCTACCTGCTGGATGATGAAGGAAGCGGCACGCGGCTGACGCTGATCTATACCGGCTATCAGTCGAGCGACGACGGTCACCATTGGCCGGAGATGGAGCACACGACCTACGGTTTTGGCCTGATGCTGCAAAACATCAAGGCCCAACTGGGGGGAACAGCCCTGGTGATGCCCGGCGGATTCTGAGCGTCGTTGCCCGGCCAAATGTGACCAGGTGACCCCGCCGATCTATGTCTCCGGCACACGCGATTAGCCGCCTTACCTGCTACCATGTCCTCAGTGGAGACAGCGAACGGTAAGAAGCTAAGAGTGACGCAGAGAGAGAGACGCAGAGAGACGCGGAGAAACCAAACTCTTCTCCGCGTCTCTCTGCGCTCCGCGTTCCTCTCCCCTCTTTATTCAATAGGAGACAAACATGCACCACACGACAAATCAGGAAGCGATTACGAAGCTGCGCGAGTTGATCAACGACATCGACATCGCCATGCTGACCACGGTTGACGACGACGGCACGTTGCGCAGCCGGCCGATGGGCACGCAGAAGGCCGAGTTCGACGGCGACCTGTGGTTCCTCACCCGTGTCGATACGGCCAAGGTCGATGAGATTCAGCGCGAGAGCCAGGTCAACGTCAGCTACGCCAAGCCGGACAAGAACCGCTACGTGTCCGTCTCCGGCACGGCTGTGCTCATCAACGACAAGGCCAAGATCGACGAGTTCTGGGACCCCATCTATAAGGCGTTCTTCCCCGAAGGCAAGGACGATCCCCGCCTGCGCCTGCTCAAGGTTCACGTCCAGAAGGCCGAGTTCTGGACGACGGATAATCTGATCGCCACCGTCATCGGCTTTGCCAAGGCGCTGGCCGGGCAGGAGTCGGACATCGGCGAGAACGAGAAGTTGCAGCTGAACTAAGCCCCGTGGCCCCGTGCGTCGCACCTTCTGAGGTGCGTCGCACGTTCTTTTTGGCTGCCCGCTCTAGAAGGTGCGACGCACTTAAGAAAGTGCGTCGCACCTGGCCTTTAGCGCGTTTCGCCCTACCATAGTAAATCACCCCTCATCGCGGCTATAATCAATGGTCGAGGTGATGCGATGACTGAGACCCAATTTCGTGCCTGGCTCGACGCTTACGGCCGCGCCTGGCAACAGGGGGACGCCAAGGCGGTCATGACCCTCTTTGCTCCCGGCGCAGCCTACCATGAGACGCCGTTCGACCCGCCGCTGGTCGGGCTGGACGCCATCCACGACTACTGGAAGGCGGGCGCGGGCCAGACGCAGACAGACGTGGTTTTCAACTACGAAGTGCTGAGCGTGGCCGGCAACCTGGGTATCGCCCACTGGAGCGCCACTTTCGTCCGCCTGCCGGCGCATACGTCGGTGCGGCTCGACGGGGCGCTGGCGGCGCGCTTTGACAGCGGCGGGCGCTGCGCCGAGTTCCGCGAGTGGTGGCACCGCCAGGAGACCCCGGCATGAGGCGGCTCATCGGCGGCCTGGTGCTGCTTCTTGCGCTCGCAGCGTGCGATGGTCAGTTGCCAGGCCCAACGCAGCAGCCGACGATTGTAGCGACGGAGGCGGTCGCCGTGTCATCCGTTGTCGCCCCCAGCCCGATGGTGGACGAACCGACGCCCACCCTGGCTGTGGCTACCGACACCCCCACCCCCACGCCCCCGCCAACCGTGACGCCCGGCCCTTCGCCGACGCCGGAGCCGGCGTCGCTGATCGTGGCCGCCGGCGAACCGCGTCTGAAGGCGTGGTTGCCCTCGACCGACGGGGCGCTGCTGGCCGAAGTGTTGGCCTATGATTGTGTGCCGATTGGCGACGCAGCCGCGGGCGAGGTCCAGACGCCGCAATCGCTGGAACTCTTGCGCATCGTCGATGCCGCTGCCGACCTCGAATATCAGGTCGATAGCCAGCTTCTCAACTGTGGTGGCCTCGGTGCGTTTGGGCTGGAGCCGCTGGCCTGGAGCGACGACGGGCGGTCGTTGTGGTACACCACGGCGCGCGAGGGCGGGCCGGATGGCGCGTGCCGCCCGTGGGCGCGGCCGATGACGCGCCTTGACCTGGAAGAGTGGTCGTATACGACGCTCGATCAGGCGGCCACCTCGCCCGACGGGACGAAGGTGGCCGGCTGGCTGAATGGCGAGTTGGTGGTCTACGCCCTCGACGGCGGCGAGATCGGCCGCGCCGCGCCGGCCGCGCTGCCGCCCAACGTCGGCCCAATTGTCTGGTCGCCCGACGGGACGGCGCTGGCCTATCTACAGTTCACGAGTTACTGTGGCGAGGTGGCGGGCGAGTCGGCCGTGGTGCTGGTCGACGCGGCCACGTTCGAGTCGCGGGTGCTGGTCACGCAGAGCGCGCCGGAGTTTGAGTCGGTCAGTTGGCCGGAGGCGGGGCGGCTGGAGCTGGCCGGGCTGCTGGACGGCGGGCGGTGGGTGTATGTCCTGGCCACGGGGGTGTTGAGCGTCGCGCCGTAATTGTAGGGCGATTTGCCAAATCGCCCTACAGAGGGCGTTCCAGCATCAGCCGCGCCTGTCGCCCCTCGCCCGGCTCCTTGTCCCCCTCATAGCCGACGATGGTCGTGAAGCCCATGATCGTCCAGAAGCGCAGGGCCGGCCAGTTGCGCAGGTAAACCTCCAACCAGATGGCGCGATAGCCGGCCTGGCGCAAGTGGTAGGCCAGGCCGTTGACCACTTCCTGAGCCAGGTGCTGCCCCTGGAAGCCGGGGTGAATGACAAACATCGAAATCCAGCAGACGTCGGGTTGCGGCGCGCCGTGGAAGAGGTGGAAGTAGCCGATTAGCTCGCCTTCGCGTTGTCGCAAGGCTTGCAAGCGGAAGTTGGCGTGTTCGTCGCCGGCGTGGCTGCGCTTGACCAGCTTGCCTATCTCTGCCAGTTCGACCGGGTGGAAGGTAGGGTCCCACGGCTGGGCGTAGGTGCAGGCGTTGAAGATGGCGGTCAGGGCGGGGGTATCGTCGTCGGCAGCGTCGCGCACGGCTACGCGGCGGGTTGTCCAGTTGGTGGGGAGTTGGCCGCGGGTCAGGCTTGCGCTGGTAGGTTCGTGGGTTGTCACTGTTTAATAGTCGTTGGTTGTTCGTCTGCGTTTGCTTGGTACGCTGCCTATCTCGTGCCGCCGCACAGGATAAGAATTCTGTGCCACACTCTTGTGACATTTTTCACAGTGTTGCTCCAGAGAGAACCCCTCCGTACAATTCGCCGATTCACCAGGGAGCTACTAGCGTCGAGGATGATACGCCGAACCCACCGAGTTGACCAGCGCGCCGCGATGCCCGTGATCGTCGGGCTGCTGTTGGCGCTGCTGGCCGGCTGTGGCGGCGCGGCCGAGCCGCCGCCGCCGACCCTCGCGCCGCAACTGGCCGCCGGGCAGCGCGTTTTTGTCACCCACTGCGGCGCGTGTCATAGCACGTCGGCCGATACGGTCATCGTTGGCCCGTCGCTGGCCGGCATTGCCACGCGCGGCGGGCAACGGATCGACGGCCTGGACGCCCGCGCCTACGTCTATAGCTCCGTCTTGCAGCCCAGTGATCACCTGGTCGAAGGCTTCGATGACCTGATGCCGCAAGACCTGGCCAAGAAGCTGACCGGGGAGGAGTTGGACGCGGTGGTGGCGTATGTGCTGACGCTGCAATAGCCGTGCATCGCACCTTCTGGGGGGCGTTGCACGTTTCTGTTGGGCGCGCGGACTAAGAAGGTGCAACCCACTCCAGAAAGTGGGATGCACCGGCGGATAAGAAGGTGCAACCCACTCCAGAAAGTGGGATGCACCGGGATAAAAGGTGCAACCCACTCCGGAAAGTGGGATGCACCGGCGGGTGGGGATAAGAAGTGCAACCCACTCCAGAAAGTGGGATGCACCGGCGGGTGGGTAAAGAGGAGAAGCGAGATGCGAAGAGTATTAAAGGTGATGTTGTGGATTGTCGGCGTCGTCGCCGGGTTGTTGCTGCTGGCCTTCGGCGTGGCCGCGGCCGTGCCGCTGGCGTCGGACCCGCCCATCGACATGGCCAACCACGGCGCGGGGTCGAGCAGCGTCGCGCCGGCCACGTCCGGCCTGTTGCGCGCCTTCCCGGCCATTAGCGCCCCGGCCGACAACGAGACGACGCCGGAGCGGGCCGAGTTGGGCCGGCTGCTGTTCTTCGACCCCGTTCTCTCCGAGAGTGACGACATCGCCTGCGCCACCTGTCACCACCCGACCTGGGCTTCGGCGACGGGCGGCCGACATCGGTCGCCCCCGGCGGCGAGACGCCGGCCCGCAACGCCTTGACCCTGTGGAACGTGGCCTACGCCCAGAGCTTGTTCTGGGACGGCCGCGTCACGTCGCTGGAGGAGCAGGCCCTCGTGCCCCTGACCCACGCCGACGAGATGGGCGTGGCCGACCCGCAGACGATGGTCGCCGACGTGCGGGCCATCCCGGAGTACGTGGCCCTGTTCGAGAGCGCCTACGGCCTCAGCGCCGAAGCGATCACGCCTGAAGCCGTCACCCGCGCCCTGGCCGCCTTCCAGCGCACGCTCATCAGCGACGACAGCCCGTTCGACCGCTACGCCGCGGGGGAGATCGACGCCCTCTCGCCGCAGCAACGGCGCGGCCTGGCCATCTTTCGCAGCGGGGCGACGCGCTGTTTCGAGTGCCACGGCGCGCCGACCTTCGCCGGCGACACCTTCCGCGTCATCGGTGTGGACAGTGACGATCCCGGCCGGGCGGGCGTGGTCGATGATGGCGTGTTCGGCGCGTTCAAGGTGCCCACGTTGCGCAACGTCGCCCTCTCCGCGCCCTACATGCACGACGGCTCCATGAGCACGCTGGAGGAGGTCATCGACTTCTACCGCGACGGCGGCGGGCGGGCGCACAGTTTTGCCCAGGTGGACGTGTTCGTCAACCCGTTCGATCTGAGTGACCAGGAGCGGGCCGACCTGCTGGCCTTCCTCTACGCGCTGACGGACGAGAGCCAACTGCCGGCCATCCCGGCGGCCGTGCCGTCGGGGCTGCCGGTCGTCGGGCCGCAGGCGAACCCGGCGCGCGAGGTGGCCGCGGCGCACAACACGGGCAGCGGTGGAGAAGAGGCCGCCGGAGACGGCGGCGATCCGCAGACCATTACGGTGCAGCCGGGCGAGAGCATCCAGGCCGCCGTCGACCGGGCGCGGCCGGGCGACACGATTGAGATTCCCTATGGCGTCTATCACGAGCGCGTGGCCGTTGACATGAGCGACATTACCTTGCGCGGCGTGGCCAACGAGGCCGGCGAGTGGCCGGTGCTCGACGGGCAGGAACTGCTGTCGGAAGCGGTCATCGCCTCCGGCAACAACTTCACCGTCGGCAACCTCCACGTGCGCAACTACACCGACAACGGTGTGCTGGTCGAAGGGTCGCAGGGCGTCCACTTCCACGACATTGTGGCCGAGAACGTCGGCACTTACGGCGTCTATCCGGTGCGCAGCAGCGACGTGGTGATTGAGCGCGTCACCGTCAGCGGCGTGGACGACGCCGGCATCTACGCCGGGCAGAGTGAGAACGTCATCGTCCGCGACAGCACCGCCTTCGGCAACGTCATCGGCATCGAACTGGAGAACACGCTGGGCGGCGAGGTCTACAACAACCACCTCTACGGCAACAGCAACGGCATCCTCATCGTCCTGCTGCCGCAACTGACATCGAAGATATCGTCCGGGGCCAAAGTCTATAACAACGTCGTCGAAGACAACAACATCGCCAACTTCGCGCCCGAAGGCGCCACAGCGCGCATCGTGCCGCCGGGCAGCGGCATCCTGCTCATCGGCGCGGACGACAACGAGGTCTATGGCAACACCATCCGCAACAACAAGACGGCCGGGCTGGCCATATTCAGTCTGACCGGCACGGGAGCGTTCAACGAGAACGAACTGGACGTGGGGCCGCTGGCCGAGAACAACTACGCCCACGACAACCAGTACGAGAACAACGGCTACGACCCCGACCCGGTCGTGGCCGAACTGGGCATCCCCGCCGGCGACATCCTGTGGGACACAACCGGGGCCAACAACCGCTTCAACGAGCCGGGGGCGACCAGCTTCCCGCCGCTGCTGCCCGGCGGCGGCTGGCCGGGCTTCCTGCGCACGGCCTACGGCAATGTCTTCCGCGTGCTGACAGGGCTGCTGGGGTAGGCGGTCCGCAGGGCGGGCTTTATCCGTTCCTACCTCGCCAGGAAGCCCGCCGGCACCTTGTCGCGCACAGGCTCTATTCGCTCGTCCAGCAGATAGGCCAGGTTGAGGAAGCTGCTCGTCTCGCCGCCATCGTAGAGACTGCGGCGGCCGGTGCGCACCTCGGCAAAGTGGGCGCGAGTGACGTCCGCGTCGAAGAAGGCCGGCTGGTCGAGGAAGACGCGCTCGTACTTGGCCAGGTTATCGTCCAACATCATCCATTGCGTGAAATTGACCCACGGCGTGAGCCGTGTCTGGCGCCGGATGTGCCAGGCGCGGGTGAGCTCGATGTGCAGTTGTGACTTGTTGAGGTCCGTGCTCAGGTTGGGGACCTGGATGGCCGCCAATTGCGGATAGAGGCGCCGGAAGACCCGATAGTACAGGGCGTGGTCGTACTTCATCCCTGCCGGCAGGTTGGTCAAATAGTCGGCCACGTCGCGGTCGCACGTCGGCAAGGTCACCGAGCCATAGTTGAGCAACTGGCGCTCCTGGTCGCGGCTGTGATGCATCTGGTAGTGCTCGCTGTCGAACCGCTCCCTGATCTGACCGATGGAGATCGGCCCTGAAGCGGCCATTTCCGACAGGCGGGCGGCCACCTCGTCGCGGATGGCCGGCACGCTGGCGGCGATCTGCGACCGGTAAGGCTCAACCAGCCAGCGACAGAAGTTGCGCACGCGCTTGCGGGTCTGCTCCATTACGGATTCGATGAGCGCGTCAAGTTCGGCCGTGGTCGCCGGGCCGGTGTCCCACGGGCCGAGAAGGGTGCCGCGCAGACTCTTCAGCAGACGGCGGCGGGGATTAGCATCGCGTTGGCCGCCGAAGGTCGTCTCGAAGGTTGCGCCGGTAGTAAAGTGGGTGACGCCCGCGGCGACAAGCCGGGGCAGAGACGGGTCCCACATCAGCGGGTACATCGTTTCGTTGATGTAGTTGGTCTTCTCGAAAGTCAGGCCCTCGAACGGGAAGCTCTCGTCCAGGCCGAAGGTCAGCCAGCGCGCGCCGACGGCCGCGGCCACCTCACCGGCGATGCGCACCTCGTCGCTGCCCAGGTCGCCATACGTCAGGCCGACGAGTTGCTTGCCGCGCGACGCCACCGCCCCGGCCACCATGCGCGAGTCGAGGCCGCCGCTGAGCATGAGACCGATGGGTGTATCAATGGGGTCGATGTGGCGGGCCACGGCCGTTTGCCACAGGTCGCAGACGCGGTCGACGACGACCGGCAGCGGCTCGTCGATGACGCCCGTCCACGTGCGCGCCAGTCGTCTAGAGGCCGGCGGGGCGGGGCTGTCCAGCCGGAAGCGATATTCCGTGCCGGCCGCCAAGCGCTGCCCACCGCGCACGATGGTGCGTTCGGTGGGTGTCCAGCCGGCAAACAGGAACATCTGGGCAATGCCCAACTCGTCCCAGTCCAGTCCGCCACAGTGGCGCAGCAGCCGCAACGAATTGGCGATGCGCACGACGCGACCAGACCGGGCGAAGAAGCAGGCCAGCAGCCCAAGTGTGTCATTGTGTAGGCGCGCTTCGCCGGCAGCGCTAACGATCAGTTGATTATAGGTTCCCGATTGCGGCCAGTCGGGCGTACCGGCGGCGATGACGATACCCTCGGTGATCGTCAGCGTCCCCGGCAATTCGTGGGCGTCGATGCGCAGCCCTTCGCCCCGCGGCGCGTCCGGGGTGTCAACAACGACTTGCCACTCGCCCACCGTGAAGGTCTCGCGGCAATCGGGGTCAAATACCACGGCGGCCGGCAACGGCTCATCCTGTGGCAAGATGGTGATAACGTAGCGTTGGTGCATTGCTTCTCTCCCAGTATGACACGCCATCAGCGGCAACCGACTATGAACGGTATCATAACCTGATCCGCGGCCGGGCGACATAGGCAAGCCGTGAAAAGCGTGTGATTTGGCGGCCAATAAGTGATCCGCCGTCCCACTTGTCAGTTGGGCCATTTTTTGGCAAACTACGGCCCATTGTTTCGCCGCGGCCCCGGCAGCGTCCGGGGCCGACAACTAGATTGAGGAGAGAGAATGGGCGCACGACGCACGAAGAAGAAGACGACATCGGCGCGAGCCAAGGGTAAGGCCGCACCGGACAATAACAACCGTACCATCCTGTGGATCGTCGGCATTGTCGCCGGCCTGGCCATCATGGGCTGGTTGCTGTTCCTGGCTTTGCGCCCGGCGCAGGCTATCGCCGGGGTGGTGCAGTTCCCACGGCCGGCGCGCGGGCATGAGGTCGATCTGGAGATCCCCTTTGCTGAGCTGCCCCCGGCCGGCGGCAACCACGACCCGGCCTGGCAGAACTGCGGCATCTACGACGAGCCGCTCAATACCCCCAACGCCGTCCATTCGCTGGAGCACGGCGCGATCTGGATCACCTATCAGCCCGATCTGCCGGCTGAGCAGATCGCGGCCATTGAGGACGCCGTCACTGGCCAGAACTTCCTGCTCGTCAGCCCCTACCCGGAGCAGCGCAGCCCCATCGTCCTGACGGGCTGGGGGGTGCAGTTGGAACTGGACAGCCTGGACGACGAGCGCTTCGAGGAGTTCATCACGCAATACCGCGTGGGGCCGAACACGCCGGAGCGCGGCGCGTCGTGCACCGGCGGCATCGGCGAGCCGACCGGCTAACAGAGGAAGAAACCACAGATTACACAGATCACGCAGATTATGTTGTCATAATCTGTGAAATCTGTGTAATCTGCGGTTTCTTCTTTCTTACTGCGCCGATATTCTACGTCGCGGGGTGCTACTCAATGGCCACCAGCTCGGTTGTGGCCGCTTCGCTGCCCGCGCCAAACAGGTCGGTCCACTCCTGGCGCACCAGACCAACATTCTCGGCATACCAGCTAACGAAGGACATCGGGATCTCTGTGGGCGGCACCGCCACGCCGCCGACACTGGTGACGGCAATGACGTTGCCCGTCGTCTCTACGCGCATCGCCTCGAACTCACCGGCGGGAACGGTAATCGTCTCCGGGCCGATGACCGTGTGGGTTAGCTCCGTCGTCTGCTCCATCAGCATCTCGCCCGCGCCGCTGTCGGACAGGGTGGCGTTGGCCACGTAGCGGGTCGTCCAGGTAGCGCCGGCCTGGAACTGGTCGGCGGCGGGGATGGTCAGGCCGCTTGACTCGACGAACTCAATCGTCAACGTCACCTGATCGCCGGTCGGCAGTTGCGAGAACTCCGGCTGGAGCAGCCCTTCGCCGCTGCACGTCCACGTCTGGGTCAGCACGTTGCCGTCGCCCAGGTCGGTGGTGGCCGTGAAGGAGGTGTCGGTAACGTCGCTGTGGGTGATGGCATGTTCGGTGACGCCGAAGCCAGGGATGTTATTCGCATAGCGAAGCGTGCGCCCCTCAATGACGGGGTAGAAGGCGTTGCTGCAATCGCCCGTGGGCAAGGCGGCCGTCTCGCCGGCCGTGGCCAGGGTGGGCGTCGGCTCGGCCGGGGCTGCGGTCGGTTCGGCCGTGGGCGGCGTTGCGGTTGGCGGGGCGGCGGTCGGCTCGGTGGCTACGGTGGCCTCGACCGGTGCGGCGTCGGCCGGGGCCTCGGTGGCCGCGACGACTTCGGTGGCGATAGCCGCCTCATTGGCCGGCTCGTCGCCACCGCAGGCGGCCAGGGCCAGCAGGCCGAACAACAGAGTGAGCACAATGAGCGCTGCCGGCCGCGAATAGAGCATAGTTGAACCTTTTTGGCTGTGCATGGTGGCATTGTAAGGGCGGGCACGGCGGCTGTCTAGTGGCGGTTTGTCGGGATGAGTGGCACACCGCTACAATTATCGGCCTAAGGAGGCACAACATGACAGCGACTCAGGAAGCTTTGGCGACGCAGGCAGTGAAGGTCAGTTGGCGCGACTCGCAGGCGCTGAGCGTGGATCGCGTGGGCTGGATGATTCGTTCGGCGGCCCAACAGGGGGTGTCGCACTACAAGGTGCTGTGGTTCGACATCTTCTTCATCGCCGATCCGCACGTCATCCGCGAGTTGATCGTCAAGCGGCCCCACCTGTTGCACCGCGACCCGTTCACGACCAACGTCCTGCGCCGCATCATGGGCAACGGCGTCTTCATCGCCGAGGACGAGGCCTGGCAGCGGCAGCGCAAGCTGGTCGCGCCCGCCTTCCATGCCCTGCGCATCCGCGCTTACGCCGCGGCGATGGCCGACTACACCCGCGAGATGGTCGGCCGCTGGCAGGACGGGCAGACGGTGGCACTGGACAAAGAACTGACGCAGTTGACGTTGCGCATCATCGCCAAGACGATGTTCAACGTCGATCTGTTGCCGGAGGCGGAGCGCATCGGCCGCCTGATGCAAGACCTGCTGGAGACGGGCGAGAAGCAGCTGGACGCCGCCTACCCGCCGCCCAACTGGGTGCCGACGCCCACCAACCGGCGGCAGAAGGCGGCCCTGCGCGAGCTGCACGACCTCATCCGGGGCATCATCCGCCAACGGCAGGCGCACGGCGGCGACGCCGGCGACCTGCTGTCCATGCTGCTGCTGGCCCGCGACGACGAGGGGCGGCCGATGAGCGAGGCGCAGATCATCGACGAGTGTGTGACGCTGCTCACCGCCGGGCATGAGACGACGGCCGTGGCCCTGATGTGGACGTGGCTGCTGTTGGGACAGCACCCGGACGTGGCCGGGCAACTGGAAGGCGAGGTGGATCGCGTCCTGGCCGGGCAGCCGGTGACGTTTGAGCGGCTGGCCGAGTTGCCCATCACCGAGAATATCGTGAAGGAGACGCTGCGCCTCTATCCGCCGGCCCACAGCTTCGGCCGCACGCCGCAAGAGGATATAGCCTTCGAGATCGAGGCGGATAGAAACCAGGTCACTTCTGAGAAGCTCGGTTTCTCGCGCTACTTCTTCCGCAAGGGGGCCAGCCTCATCATCAGCACCATCGCCATGCACCGCCTGCCGGAGTACTACCCGGAGCCGGAGGCGTTCCGCCCGGAGCGCTGGGCGGAGGGCGCGCCTCAGCCGCCGAAGTACGCCTATCTGCCGTTCGGCGGCGGGCCGCGCATCTGTCTGGGCCACCTGTTCGCCATGATGGAGGCGCAGGTGATTCTGGCGACGATGGCCCAGCACGTGCGTCTCACTCCCGTCGCCGCCGCGCTGCCGGAGTGGGCGCCGCTGATCACGCTGCGGCCCAAGGGCGCGGTCGAGATGGTTGTGAGCTGCCGTTAGGCTCCCGCGGCCAGAGGTGACATTCGTCACTAGACGCGCCACGGCGGCGGGTGTACGATGGAAGGTGGCCGGAGAGAAGGCGAGGGCGGCCATCGCTCAACCCCTCCCGCGCTTTCGCCCTGCCCTACCCTCCGCGCCGGAGGCAGTGCCATGTCAACCAGGTCGATGTTGCTGCGCTGGTCGCCGCGCCTGCTGGCGATTCTTTACGCCCTGTTCCTGAGCCTGTTCACCTTCGACTCCTGGGAAGGCGCCGGCTTCTGGGAGGGGCTGGTCGGATTCCTCGTCCACCTGCTGCCGGTTTACTTTGTGCTCTTCGCCCTGGTCGTTGGCTGGCGCTGGCCGCGGGCGGGCGGGGCGGCGTTCCTGCTCCTGGCCGCCGGGTTCAGCCTGGCCTTTGGCTGGGCTGAAGCGGCGGTGTTGGGGATGATGGCCGGGCCGCTGGTGATCATTGGGTTGTTGTTTCTGTTGAATTGGCGGCCGGCGCCGCGGCCGCGTTTTGAAGCCTGATGATCCGGCGGCTGTTGCCCGCCCGCCGTTGCTAGCTCGCCCGGCCAGGCCGGCGTTGTAGCTTCCCGCTAAGTAAATTTAGTGGATGATCATGACAGTTGTCACGATCATTTCGTGACATTTGGCACTTTTGCCTGTTTCTCTCCGGCTGCATCATTTCAGATGAGGGGAGTCTATCTTTAGCCAGCGCCCCTATAGAGATTGCCAGTTCCTCATAACGGCATAAGGTCCGCTCCTCTCAGCGTACGTAGCGTTTGCTGTGTAGTTTGATTTGGGAAGGAGCCAAGATCATGAAGAACAAACAGTTTGCGCGATGGGCAATCGTTCTGTTCCTGCTGGCCGCGCTGCCGGGATTGACGGCGGTGATGGCCCAGGGGCAAGAGCCGGCGAGGAAGGCACCGCTACCGGCCGTAACGGAAGTGGGCGAGTCGGTCGTGGCCTATCCGTGGCACGATGACGAGAGCGAACCCAATAACTCGTTCGCTGCGGCCGATTCATTCACCAGTTATAACGTCAACTCCATCCTGGGTGGGACGATTGGCTACGCTGGCGATGTTGACTATTGGGCCTTTGACTGGAGCCCGGACTTCTCCTCGATGGCGACGAACATCGCCCTGCTGGTTGATATTGATGCCCGGTCGAACGGCTCGCTGCTCGATTCGGTCATCTGCCTCTATAGCGATGACCTGATCGAGTTGGCCTGCAACGACGACACCGACACGCGGGACTCACTGCTCTATTACAACCTTCAGGCCGAGCGGCGCTACTACCTGCGGGTGAGCGACTACGACGGCCGAGGAGACGCTAACTATACGTACCAGGTGTTCTGGTCTAGCCCTCTATTGATCAGCGCCGCCGCGGCCAATCTGGGTACCGGGAATATTGCCGGTATTCCCTTCCAGGCCGGCGATATTTTGGCGGATAGTCGTTTCTCCAATGTCGGTCACAAATGGGTGATGCTGTTCGACCTGTCAGATCTGGGTGTCAAGGGCAACGTCACCAACCTGGCCTCCGGTTGGCGCAATAGCGACTACTTGCTGTTGGGCTTCGCCGCCAACGTGCGATTGCCCGGTGTTGCCCCAATCGTGACGCCATGGGACGTAGTTACCTTTGACCCGTCACGTATCGGACCGAGGACAGAAGGGACATTCGGGAGTTGGTGGGCCGGCAAGGACCACGGGTTGACCACCGCCGCCGAGCGGATCGATGCCATTGACTGGCCCGATTGGAACGGGACGACGCGTCTGTATATCAGCACGACCGGCAAAGCATCTGTGCCGAATGGAACGGGTGGCACGCTTGTCCTGCCGGATGATGAAATCGCCCTTTGGCACAGCAGTAGCAATGGGTGGGGTGATGTGGGTATACATGGGTTTCCTGGAATGGCTGGCGAGGACCTCATTGGGCTGTCAGTGGTAGAGGGCTGCAGCGCCTGGCCCTACCTTGTCGTCATCCAAGGCTCCGGCGTTCTCGGGAGCAGCCATTTTGCTGTGAATCAGAACCAGATTGCCTCTCTGGAGTTGGGCTGGGGAGCTGGCGACGATGGCTTCCTGTGGTGGTCGGGTTGGAACTACAAAATGGATGCCATTGAGAACACCCTCTATCAATATTGGCCCGGCTGTGAGGACTAGGCAAGGCCGTCGCCGCACGGCCATATCGACCGGGACTGTAGGGGCTTCAGAGCTAAACTCGAACTCGCAGGCTGAGGGCCTGACAGTAGGCAACGCCCCCGGTGCGACTCACGCGCCGGGGGCGTTGCAGTCTCATGGTATGTTCAACCGATAGATCGCCCCCGCCTCGGCCGCCGTCCCCACGTACTGCACCCCCCGCCGGTCTTCGCCGATGGTGATGATCAGACTATCCCCGGCTACGCCCAGCAGCGCCCGCGGCCACGAGCCGTCGGGATCGTACCCCAGAACGAACACTTCCTGGCTACACATGTCGGCGAAGATAAAGCGGCCGTCGGTGGGGTTGTGGCTGGGCCGGTTGACCTTGCCGCCAATGACGGCGCAGCGGTTGTTGTCCGCGTCACGGTGGGAGTACTCGTGGACGGCCCGTTGGAAGCGCGCCGGGTTCTGGCACCCCGCGGCGTTGGCAAACTCCGCTTTGACCAACGGCCCCTCCATGCACGGCCAGCCGAAGTTAGTCCCCGGTTCGCTCAGCGGGGCGCTGTTGATCTCTTCCCAATGGGAGTCGCCCACGTCGCCGATGATGATCTGGTCGCCGATGGGATCCACATCGATCCGCCACGGGTTGCGCAGGCCACTGGCCCAAATCTCGGCTGCTACCTCCACCCGCCGGATACCGGCCGCGTCGCGCGGCGCGTCGACCGCGTCGCGCGCCACGTCGTCCACGACCAGCCGGACGAGTTTGCCCTTGAGCGACGTTGGGTCCTGAGCGATGACATTCTTAAAGTCGTCGCCAATGCCGACGTAGAGCCTGTTGTCGCGCGGGTCAAACTCCATGCTGCCGCCCTTTATGGATGTCGTCCGTCTGCGGCTCGGCCAGCAGGATCACTTCGGAGGCGGCGTTAGCAACGTCCGGGTTAGCCGAGACGCGGAAGCGCGAAATGATCAGCTCAACGTCGTTGTCTGCCGGGCCGCTCTTGCTGGTGAAGCTGACGTAGAAGAAACGGTGACCGGGCGAGGTGGGGTCGGCATAGCCGGGATGGAAGGTGACGTCGTAGAGGCCGTATTCGCCGCGCGTGGCGATGACGCGATGGCGAATGTCGAGGAAGACGTCGCTGCGCCCGTCGGGGTGGAGAATTTTGATCCGGCCGTTGCGCTCGGCCACGAAGAGGCGGTCGTCGCCGGCGTGGGTGATGGCTACCACTTGATTGTAGCCGCCGCCGACGGGCGTCGCGCTAAAGGAGGTCTTGCCGGTGGCCAGGGGCACGAAGACGCGAGCGGTCGCGTCGCCGCCGGCCCTGGCCGGGCGCGCCAGAGTGCTGAGCGCGACGGTCAGGGCCACTAGGAATGCGGCGACGGCCGCGCGTTGCCAGATAGGGTAATGTTGGTTCATAGATTCGCTCGTCGCGGCCAAAGTCGAGATGTGCCGCTAGGGGATGTTCAGCCGGTAGATGGGCGCCGATTCGGACGCCGTACCGAGATACAGGTAGCCGAGGCGGTCTTCGCCGATGATGTTGATCATGTCCGTTTCGGCCACACCCAGCAACGTCCGCTGCCAGACGCCGCTGCCGTCGCGAACCAGGGCGAAGACCTGCCGGCTGCACATGTCGGCGAAGATGTAGCGGCCGTCGTTGGGGTTGTGGGCCGGGCGGTTGACCTTGCCGCCAATGACGGCGCAGCGGCCGCTGCCGTCCTTGTGCGGGTACTCGTGGATGGCTCGCTTGAACAGTGACGGGCTTTGGCACTGCGGCACTTCGTTCGTCTCCGGGAAGACAAAGCCGCCTTCCATGCACGGCCAGCCGAAGTTGTACCCCTTCACGCTCAGCGGAGCCAAATTGATCTCCTCCCAGAGGTAGTCGCCCACTTCACCGATGAAGATGCCGCCGCCGACGTGGTCAATGTCGAAGCGCCACGGATTGCGCAGGCCGTAGACCCAGTGCTCTTCGCTAATGGTCAGCGGGCTGCGCCCCTGGCTTAGGGCGGTGTCTACCTCGTCAACGTCCAGCCGGCTGATCTTGCCCTTGGGCGAGTTGTCGCTCTGGGCGATGAGCAGCAGCCGGTCGTCGCCCATGCCGACGTAGAGCATGTTGTCGCGCGGGTCAAACTCCATGCCGCCGCCTTTGTGGACGTTGAACGACTGCTTCTCGTATTGCAGGATCACCTCGCTGGCCGGGTCAGCCACGTTGGGGTCGGCCGAGACGCGGAAGCGCGAGACGACGAAGTGGACGTTGATGATCACCCCGTCATCGGAGCCGGTAGTGTAGCTGACGTAAAAGTAGCCGTGGCCGGGCGAGGACGGATCGCTGTAGCCAGGGTGGAAGGCGACGTCGAAGAAGCCGTACTCGCCGCTGTGGCTGATGACCCGGTTGCGGATGTCGAGGAAGGTCGTGACGTGGCCGTCGGGGTGAAGCACCTTCACCACGCCGGCGCGCTCGGCCACAAACAGGCGGTCGTCGCCGGCGTGGGTTACTTCGGTCACCTGGTTGAAGCCGCTGCCCAACGGGGCGACGCCAAAGCCGGGCTTGCCGGCGGCGATGGGCAGGTAGGCGCGGTGGGTGGCGGTGTCCTCGGCCGATGTGGCGCGGGCGACGATAATGAGCAGGGCGGCCAGACCAATGAGCAGGATGGTCGACCGGCCGGAGCACTGCGGTGCAAGACGGATGCGGCTCATGGTTCTCCCTCCGAACGAGGACAGTATAGCATGAGTTGGCCGGGGCGCACGTGGGAATGCGCCTTCCTTTGCCCGGACAGCGGAGCCAAATTACAATGAGCCACTTACCATTTAGCCCAAGGAGTATCCGATGACCAAAGTCCGCTGGGGCCTGCTGTCCACCGCCAACATCAACAAGCGACTCATTCCCGCCATTCGCGCTTCGGAGCGGGGCGAACTGGTGGCTGTGGCCAGCCGCCGCCAGGCCGCGGCCGACACCTACGCCGCCGAATGGGGCATCCCCCAGGCCTTCGGGAGCTACGGGGCCATGTTGGCTTCGGGCGAGGTGGACGTGGTCTACATCGGCCTGCCCAACCACCTGCACGCCGACTGGACCGTCCGGGCGCTGGAGCATGGGCTGCACGTGCTGTGCGAGAAGCCGTTCGCCCTGACGCTGGCCGACGTGGATCGCATGGCCGACGCGGCGCGCGACAATGGCCGCGTGCTGGCCGAGGCGTTCATGTATCGCCACCACCCGCAGACAAAGGCCGTCGGCGAGTGGCTGCGGGCCGGGCGGCTGGGGGCGATCAGCCTCTTCCGCGGCACGTTCAGCTTCACCCTGACCGACCACCGCAACGTGCGCCTCATCCCGGAGTGGGGCGGCGGCAGCCTGTGGGACATCGGCGTCTACCCGATCAGCTTTGCCCAGTACGTTATGGGCGGGCCGCCGGAGTGGGTCTTCGGCGACCAGCGGCGGGGCGGGGCGGGCGTCGACGTGGCCTTCAGCGGCACGCTGCACTACGCCGACGGGGCGATGGCCCAGATCAGCAGCGCCTTTGATGTGCCCTGGTACACCCACGTCGACGTGCTGGGCGAGCGGGGGCGGCTGGTGCTCAATCGGCCGTTCACCGGGCTGGTGGGCGGGCAGCGGCGGCTGACGTTCATCGACGCTCAGGACAACGCCGAGGAAGTGCCGGTGGAGGAGCAAGAGCTATACAGCGGTGAGGTCGAGGACATGCACGACGCCGTCCTCGACGGCCGCCCGCCCTATCTGGGACTGGACGAGACGCGCAACCACGTGCGGACGGTGTTGGCGCTGTATGAGTCGGCGCGGCGGGGGGAGAGGGTGTTTGTGGAGGAGATTAGTGACTAAAGTTCGTGGTATAATAGTTCCGGAGGCAGGAATGACGGAAACGATTACCGCTATCTACGAGAATGGCGTGTTGCGCCCTCTAAAGCCGTTGAGGCTAAAAGAGCAACAACGAGTAAAAGTCCAGTTGTTGCCCGAGGACACGCAAGAGCTTGCCCTCCAGCGGGAGGTTGTTCATCAATGGCTCAAAGATGAAGACCTACTGGCTGAGTGGGACGATGAGAGCCTTGAGGAGAGGCAAGCTATTCTGAACGATTTTCTCACTGCTGGCCTGATCGAAGAGCGCCCCTGGCTAGACGTACCCGACGAAGATCCAGTAAGCCCAGAAGAACGTGCTGAGTTGGCCCGATTATTGGGAAGTGTGCCAGGTAAGCCGTTGAGCGAGACCATTATTGAAGAGCGAGGCGAGTGGTGACGACCCTTTTCTTCGATACAAGTGCTCTCTTGAAACGCTACATCGACGAGACCGGTAGCGAACGAGTACGGGCACTCATACAAACATCGCCCGGCCCTATGTTCATTTCGGCGATCACGCGCATTGAGATGGCGTGTGCGTTTGCCCGGCGTGAACGCGAAGGCTCATTCTCTTCAACCACGCGCGACCGACTCTGGGAGGCATTTCGATTTGATTCCGTCCATCATTTCCGGTTTATCAGAGTTGGCATTGAAACTCTAGCTGCTGCTGAGCAGCTTGCGTTTCGTTATTCGCTGAGGGCTTATGACGCTGTACAACTGGCTTCCGCCCAGTTTGCTATCCGCCGCCTGCGGAAGATCGGCAGACAAGGTGTCATTTTTCTATCCGCCGACGCTCGCTTGCTCGGGTTCGCTAAATCAGAAGGGTTTACTATTTTGAACCCGCTCGAATGAGTCTTAAAGGGGGTGTTTGTTGCGGAGTAATGGGGTTCTTATCGGCGTCTATTCGCACGTCTGACCTCACAGCGTATTACTTTCTTCTAGGCGGCTGTCAGCAAGTTCTTGACCTCTCAATCAAATCTGCTATACATCCTAGGTAATTCTCCGCGCGGCCGCCCGGCCGCCGGCTGCCCAGCTGTTCGCGGCTGAACATTGAACCTGTAACACGTCCATTGTGCCGCATAGACGCGGCCAACCCAAGCGCCGCCGGAGGGGAACCGCAAGGTCGGCGGCGCGCCCGGCGAGGATGGGAAGTTCTGTCCGGGAGGTGAACGGCGACCAACAATCAGATAACCCCATGAACCCAACCACCGGCGGCGCACCGCGCGGCCGTTTATCCTTTCTCGCATCGCACCCAATTATGAAGCCACAACCCCTTTGCCGACGGTGGCAAGCGGATAGATAGAGAGGAGAGACCTTCCCCATGACCAACCGAACGACGCGAATTCTGGCCACAATGGCTGTGCTGCTGCTGGGCCTGATGCTGGCCGGGGCGGCGGCGGCCGACCATCTTCCCAACCCCACCAGCGTGACCATTGCCGGCAGCTTCCAGAGCGAACTGGGCTGCACGCAGCAGATCGGCGGCAGTGGCGGCGACTGGGAGCCGCCCTGCGCCCTAACCCACCTGGCCTATGACGCCGACGATGACGTCTGGCAGGGCACATTCAACGTTGCCTCCGGCCCGCAGGAGTATAAGGCCGCGCTCAATGACACCTGGGACAACTCGTTCCCCAGTGGCAACGTGTCCCTGACCGGCGCTGGGAACCCGGTCAAGTTCTACTACGACCACAAGACCCACTTCGTCAGTGACAGCACCAAGCTGATCATCGTCGCCGTCGGCAACTGGCAGCAGGAGATCGGCTGTACCGGCAACTGGGCGCCCGACTGTCTGCGCGGCTGGATGACCGACGTGGACAACGATGGCACTTACACCTTCGAGACGACCGAAATCGGGGCCGGCAACTGGGAGGGCAAAGGAGCCACGGGCGAGAGTTGGAGCAACCCCAACTTCCCGGCCGACAACATCCCCTTCACTGTGCCCGCCGGCGGCGCGCAGGTCGTCTTCTCCTTCGTCGATGCCACGGACACCATGAGCATCGACGTCTACCCGCTGGGCCACGGCAATGACAACAACGTCGAATTCGATGGCCTGGGCCACAACAGCCACGACACGCTCTACCGCGTGCCCTTCGGCGCGGTGACGCCCGGCACGGAAGTCATCCTGCGCTTCCGCACCTATCACAACGACGTGACCGGCGTGCGCGCCCGCGTCTGGGACGACGTGGCCCAGGCGCAGTTCTTCCTTAACTTCGAACTCGTTGCCGCCGACGTGTCGTGCTACGACGACGCCCAGCCCGACGAGACCTGCGACTTCTGGCAGGCGTCGTTGACGCCGGCCGAGCCGACCAGCTACTACTACCGCTTCATCATCACCGACGGCACCGACACGGCCAACTATGAGGACGATGAGCAGCGCGACGGCGGCTGGGGCGAGGCGCGCGACAACTTCAACGACTGGGGCTACGTCATCCAGGTTCACGAGCCGGACTTCAAGCCGATTAGCTGGTTGCAGAACGGCGTCATGTACCAGATCTTCCCCGACCGCTTCAACAACGGCCGGACGGCCAACGACCCCAACATCAATCTGCCGCGCTACGGCTGGCCGACCAACGCCCTGGATCGCATCATCCGCAAGGCGTGGACCGACCTGCCCGAAGGGTATTGCCGCTTCTACGTCAACCCGGCCCAGCCCTGCACCGAAACGCCGCGCGGCCGCGACTACTTCGGCGGCGACCTGGCTGGTGTCCAGAGCCGGCTCAACTACCTGAAGTCGCTGGGCGTGACGGTCATCTACTTCAACCCCATCTTCGACGCCGCGTCGAACCACGCCTACGACACGCAGGACTACCTGCGCATCGACCCGTTCTTCGGCACCAATCAGGAGTTCACCCAGTTGGCGCGGGCGGCCGATAAGGCGGGCATCCAAATCGTCCTTGACGGCGTGTTCAACCACGTCTCCTCCGACAGCAAGTACTTCGACCGCTACGGCCACTTCAGCGAAGTCGGCGCGTGCGAGAGCGTCAGTTCGCCCTACCGCAGCTGGTTCTACTTCTTCGATGAGGCGGGCGGGCCGTGCGCCGGGCCGAGCGGGCCGAACACGATGAACTACAACGCCTGGTTCGGCTTCGACAGCCTGCCGGTGCTGAACAAGAACGTCCAGGCCGTGCGCGACCTGTTCTACGCCGGGGCCAACAACGTCAATACCACCTGGCTGAGCCGCGGCGCGGACGGCTGGCGGCTCGACGTAATGGGCGACGGCAGCTTCCCGGCCGACTTCTGGCAGGAGTTCCGCGTCGCCGTGAAGGACGAGAACCCCAACGCGCCGATCATCGGCGAGTTGTGGAAGAAGTTCGAGATTCTGCCCAAGACGCGCGGCGACCAGGCCGACACGGCCATGGGCTACCGCTTCCGCAACGCCATCCTGGGCTTCTTCGGCACCATCGACGACAAGGGCTTTGTGGACGACGGCGAGAGCAACCAGCCGCCGACCCTCTTCGCCAGCAAGCTCATCTCTGTCCGCGAGGACAACGCCGACGCCAGCTACTACACGATGATGAACATCCTGGGTAGCCACGACACGCGGCGCATCCTGTGGGCGCTGACGCCGGGCGAGCGCAACCGCGAAGAGCGCGAGTTCAACGCCGCCAATCTGGCCCGCGGCAAGACGCTGCTGAAGCTGGCCGCCGTGGTGCAGATGACCACCCCCGGCACGCCGACCATCTACTACGGCGACGAAGTGGCCATGACCGGCGACGACGACCCCGACGACCGGCGGACTTTCCCCTGGAATGGCGCCAAGCCTGGCGGCGACGCGGCCATGCTGGCCCACTACACCAAGTTGACCCAACTGCGCAACAGCAACAAGGTCTTCCGCCAGGGGGCGATGACCTTCCTGTTGACCGACGACACGGCGCGCACGATGGCCTACATCATGCGCACCAACACCGAGGCCGCCGTCGTGGCCGTCAACCGCAACGACACGCCGCAGACGCTGGTCATTGACGCCCACGGCCGCCTGCCCAATGCCGTCCGGCTGACCGACGCCCTGGGCACGCTGCCGGGGACGATCACCGCCGCCAACGGCGTCATCACCGTCCAACTGCCCGCCCTCAGCGCGGCCATCCTGATGCCCGTGCGCGGGCAAGACCTGGTGGCCCCGCGCGCGCCGGCGGGCCTGACGGCCGAGGCCGGCAACGGCCAGGTCGCCCTCGACTGGAACGGCGTTCCCGGCGCGGTGGCCTACAACGTCTACCGCAGCCCCGTCACCGGCGGCGGCTATGAGCTGATCGGCACGACCAGCGCCACGGAGTACGTCGACGACACGGCCGAGAATGGCCGCGACTACTTCTACATCGTCCGCGCCGTGGATGCCGCGGGCAACGAAGGGCTGCCGTGCGATGAAGCCTCGGCCACGCCCTTCTTCCCCATCGGCTACGCGGTGCTCCAGTGGCCGCCGAACATGAGCTTCCCCGTCCGCACCAGTGGCAGCGACACGGTCTACGGCCGCGTCTTCGTCGCCGGTATCACCGACGCCAGCGGCGACCCCGCCACCATCTGGGCTGAGGTCGGCTATGGGCCGAACGGCAGCAACCCGAGCGGCTGGACGGCCTGGTGGCCGATGAGCTTCAATGTTCCCGACGGCAACAACTACGAGTACAGTGGTAAGATGTTCCCGGAAGTGGCCGGCGAGTACGACTACCTGGTGCGCTTCAGCACCAATAACGGCCAGACCTGGGTCTACGGCGACGTGGACGGCTGGTATCCGCCGTTGCCGGCCAGCGACCAGTACAACGACCCCGGCGACATGACCGTGACGCCGCCGAGCGACACGACGCCGCCGGCCGCGCCGGTGCTGTCGCTGGAGAACGCCTCGCCGGAAGGCATCGAACTGAGCTGGACGGCCGTGGGCGACGCCGACTTCTACGAAGTGCTGCGCGCCGACAGCGCCGGCGGCCCCTACACCGAGGTGGGCCAGACCAGCGCGACGACCTTCACCGACACGAACGTGGTCGAAGACACGACCTACTTCTACGTCGTGCGCGCCGTGGATGCGTCGTTCAACCGCTCGGCCAACTCCAACGAGGTCGAGGCGACGGCCGCCCGCCGCACCGTCTCGGTGACGTTCAACGTCACCGTGCCGGCCACGACCGACGCCACCGGCCGCGACGTCAACATCGTCGGCACGCTGGCGCGGCTCGACGGCGGCCACCCCGACTGGGATCCGGGCGCGACGCCGATGACCCGTGTCAACGCCACGTTGTGGACGATCACCCTGACCGGCAGGGAAGGGACGCAACTGGAGTACAAGTACGCCCTGGAAGATTGGGAGCACGGCGAGAAGGGCGCGTCGTGCGAAGAGTTGAGCAACCGGACGCTGACGCTGGACTACGGCCTGACCGGCGTGCAGACCGTCAACGACACGGTGCTGAACTGGCGCAATGTTGCGCCGTGCGGCAACTAGCAACAACTTTGGCCTACGTCGCGCCCAACTGGCCCACCGGTTGGGCGCGACGTACCTCGGTCCGTGACGAATGTCACCTGTTGAGGTGATATTCGTCACTTGTTGATCCTGTCATCGGGGCTAGATAATCTCCATAGTCGCGCATACGTCCGTGCCGGTGTGCCGGGTCATCTGACCTAACTAGCCCCGGCGACTGGAGTAGGTGTAATGGATGTCGGCGCTGCCGGAGGGGCAGCCAAGCGGCCGACCGCACGGGCAGGGAGAGCCGGCCATGAAGAATGGTCTGTTGTTGTTGGCCTTGTTGACGTTGCTGCTGCCGGTGTGCCTGGTCGGTGCGATGGGAGAAGACAGTACTTCCCCTCAGGCTGTTCCCATATCGCTCGAAATTGAAGAGTATCTAGTTGGCCTGCCGCCGCCGCGCGAATTGCTGGCAGCCGCTCCATCCCTGCGCAATGCACCACCACATGAGCGTTTGCGCGCATTGGCCGAGCAACAGGCCGCGCCCCTGCTGTCCGACCTGCGCCGGCTGCAAAGTGAGGGACGCGTCATTTCATTTGTGCTCGATCCGGCGCGGTTTGCCATCCGCGTGCGTGCCCGTGGCGACTTGGCCTCGCTAAAGGTCGCCAACGCCTACGTGGCTGAGGCCAAGGCCGGACCGCCGGCCTGCGCCGCCGGCCTGCCGGAGGCTCTGGCCGAGGCTGTGCGCTTCGCGGATGCAACGTAGACAGGACGAGTGCGCCCCTGTCGCGCCGACGCACCGACAATCAATGTGAATGTGCGCGCTCCCTACATCGGTGAGTACAGCCGTGTCTACGGCTCCGCTGCGCCTGACTCTGAGGTCGTCATGCGCGTCTACCGCAACGGCTCACTCTACCTGGAGTGGTATAACGAGACCAACAGCAACGGCAACTACACGATGTATCCCTACTGGGAAGATTGTCCTCGGAGCGGCTATGTGTGGTATCTCCAGCCGGGCGATGTGGTCGAGATAGAGAGCGAAGGCGAAAAGGCCCAGACGACCGTCGTGCCGCTTATTGCCTCAGTGATCCCATTGCCGGCACATTGAGGCAGACTGCGCCTAACCGCGCCATGCGGCTGGGGGATGCCACGGATGACGGTTGCTCATATGAGAGTGAGGAGTGGGCCGGTACTTCCAATACGAGTGGCCACTTCCAAGTCAGCGTCGGCACATCGATTAGCCTGGATCGACGCGCTTTCGGCAGCGTCTACGTCTATGATGCGAACGGCAACGCGACCTTCACCTATCCAGACACTTTTGCTGTCACATTGGAAACTGGCTACAACGGTGTATGGTTCTATGCGCATCGCGCATCGTCCGGCACAGTCAGGCTAACCCGTAACGGCCAACAGATCGCCCAGGCCAACTTTTCTACGGATGCAACCGGCTTTGCCAGCGTCTACTTCGATGACCCTAGCATTGTTCCCGGTGATGTCGCTACTGTCCATGATGGACTCATGACGATGTCGGCAACGCTGGCTCCGGCTAGCTTTTTGCTCGACGCCGCTCAGAATCGTGTCCAGGGTATGACGACCGCCGGCCGGCGCGTGCAGTCTAATATCTATCGGCGTGATGATTCCGGCGGGCCAGTCCAGACCGGATGCGACTATAGCTTCAGTTGCGGCATGACCACTGCGGCCGGCAACGGCTCCGCCGGCATCACTGCTGACTTTGACGTGCGGCCGGGTGACTACGCCTACGTCTATCTCTATGATGCGCAGGTAACATTGATCGCCGTCGGGGCACCTCCTGGGGCAACCGTACCAGTCCAGGGCTACTGGCCGGGCCCTACGTTGAAATCACCGGCCTTTGACCGTCGAACCCTGCGGGCGCACCAGGTCACCAGGGCGGTTTGCCGTTGTCCAACCGGCAGCCACAGGCGGGTCGAGGTCAGGACGGGTCACCACAGGTCGATGGTTGTAACCAGTGCCGGCGCGGATAGCACCAAGCCTAACCTGCGGCCGATGCCCGTGGCCTTCGAGAACTATGACGCCCGAACGTTTGAGTAGAGGGCGGGGCGGCCGCATCGACCTCAGGGCCGCCCGGCGACTTTGCGACGTCTACACTGGGCCGATGGCAACCATAGCGTGCTCAGCTGGCTCGTTCAAGGTCTACGTCGATCAGGTAGTACGCCTGCGTACGGGCGCCGAATGCCATTCGGCGCTCCATCAGCGTAAGGGGCCACGCTTGCTGCAACCTGCTGACCAGGGGTATGCCTTTTAGGAGGGTTTCGGCCGGAGTACTGGACGCTGGGTTGAGGCATTAGGCACTCTGACCGCTTGGCCACCGCCGCTGAGGGGTCAGCGTCCCAGGCATCGTCTGGCTATCGCGCCGACCCTGGCACGGTGGTCACTGGGTACGTGGTTTACTATGGCAACGGGCAGTATGACGTTGGTTCGGTCTGACACGGGATGGGCAGCACTGCAAGTGCTGGTGAGCGATCGCTGCGTCGTACCCAGGATCGAATACCTGACGTCATCGGGCCATTCGGTGGAACTAAGTGTTGGCGCCCGGCCCGCGGCCGCCGCTGACGCCTCGGAGCCGGACAACACGGCAGCCACGGCCAAGGCCCACTCCGGCCTAGTCCGCACGCACACTTTCCACACCACCACGGATGTGGACTGGGTGAAGGTGACTGTACCTGCCTGGGCCATCGGCCGTCCAATCTACCTGCGCGCCCTCAATATGGGTTGGGGCGTCCAGGTTAACCTGGATTTGTACCAAGCCGACGGAATCACACCTGTTCCCTATGATTCGCTCTACTATCGTGAATTTGAAACGTTCATCCTCTGGGAATCGCAAGCCGCCGGAACCTACCTGCTGCGCGTGGCCCCGGAGCATGAGGATGCCACGGCGCACTGCGACGCCTACTACGACCTGCGGATTGACTTCGCGCAGATAGGCTTGCCCTTGATTCTCGGCCATTAGACCTTGTTCTAAAACCTTAGAGGCCTTGATACCTCGTCAGACCTGTCAAGTCGTTCGTGACCTGACAGGTCTTTTTGATCAAAGTTTTTACATTGATTGCACCGGTAGACGAAGTTTTGTTGTATAATCCCGCATCAAGAGGTGCGCTCATGGACAATCCAACCTTCAGCCACGGTTACGCCCTGCTCATCGCCGTCAACGAGAACATGATCCCCAACTACGCCCTGCCGACGGTGGCCAAGGACGCCACGGCCGTGCGCGACGTGCTCGTTCACCCGGAGCGCTGCGCCTACCCGGCCGAGAATGTGCGCCTGCTGCTGGGGCGCGAGGCCACGCGCGAGGGCATTCGCGGCGGGCTGGCCTGGCTGAAGGAGCGCATCGCCGCCGACAGCAGCGGCGACGCCACGGCCGTCTTCTTCTACTCCGGCCACGGCGCGCACAACCCCGACGACAACAGCTACTACCTGCTGCCCTATGATCTGCGCTCGCCGCTGGCCGATTCGCTGCTGCGGGCGACGGACGTGGCGGCGGAGATCGAGGCCGTCAAGCCGCGGCGGCTACTGGTCGTGCTCGACTGCTGCCACGCCGGCGGCATGGGCATCAAGGGCGAAGACCTGCTGGGCGACGCCGGGCTGCGCAAGTCGGCCGCGCCGGCCGAGGCGCGCGAGGTCGTGGCCCTGGCGCGGGGGCAGGGGCGGGCGGCGCTCAGTTCGTCGTCGGCCGCCGAAAGCTCCTACGTGCGCAGCGACCGGGCCATGAGCATCTTCACCTACCACTTCGTCGAAGCGCTGACCGGCCACGCCCAGGCCGAGGGCGCGACGGAGGTGCTGGTCAGCGACATCATGGGCCACGTCAGCCGCCTGGTGCCGAGCAGCGCCCGCGCCGAATACGACGCGCCGCAGACGCCGGTCTATCAGACCAGCGGCGAGAACTTCCCCGTGGCCCTGCTGCTGGGCGGCCAGGGCATCAGCAAGGGCGTGCCGCTGCCCAGCCCGACGGCTCCGCTGCCGGCGGCCGGCGGGCCGGCGATCAACACCGGCGGCGGGGCGTACTTCGCCGGGCCGGTGTCGGCCGGGGGCAACGTTCAGGCCGGGCAGAAGACAGTTGGCGGCGACGAGATCGGCGGCAGTAAGTACGTCATGTCGGGCAACTTCAGCGGCGCGGTGCTGAATATCGAGTCGCAGTTGACCAACGTGACCCAATCGATTATGGCCGCGGCCGTCAGCGGCCCGGCCAAGGGCGATCTGACCAGCCTGATCGCCGCGTTGGAAGCTGAGCTGGGACGCGTGCCGGCCGAGCGGGCCAAAGAGGCCGAGGCCGTGGCCGGACGGCTGGCCAAGGTGACGGACGCCGTGGCCGAGGGGGACGGCGAAATGGCCGACCTCAACGGCCGGGCGCTGGAGCGGGCGGCCGACGCGCTGGGCGACGCCCGCCCCGGCCTGCCCGCCGCCGCGCGACAGATCACCGCTGCCATTCGTCGGGTACTGGGAGTGATATAAAGGAATCTCGCAAAGAAGAGCAAAAGACGCCAAAGAATGACTTCTTCTTTGCGCCTTGCGTCTTTGCGTGAGATTCTTTCCTGAGGAGGAAATATGAACGAGGAGAGCCGGCTGTTTCTGGCCGATGTGCAGAGCAAGTTGAACACCTACTTCAGCGGCGAGGAGATCGAGACGCTGGCCTTCGTGCTGGGCATCGACTACGACGCCCTGCGCGGCGGAACGAAGCCGACCAAGGTCAACGCGCTCATCCTGGATGCGGCGCGCAAGGGGCAGATCGCCCAACTGTTGGCCTGGGCGCGGCGCGAGCGCACCAACGTCACCTGGCCTGATGCGCCGGCCAAACTCGAGCTGCCGGCCGGCGCGGCCGACGAGGGCGGGGCGACCGTCTACCAGATCGGCACACTCAACACCGGCGGCGGCGGCTTCTTCGCCGGGCCGGTCAGCGCCGGCGGCGACGTGCAGGCCGGGCAGAAGACGGTCGGCGGCGACGAGATCAAGGGCAGCAAGTACGTCATGTCCGGCGACTTCCGCGGCGCGGTGCTCAACATCGAGTCGCGGCTGGACAACGTGACCCAGACGTTGGGGGCCATGCCTAACGCCGCGCCCGACCAGCGGCAGGAGTTGGCCCGGCTGGTGGGCGAGCTGAAGGCCGCGCTGGCCGCCGTGCCGCCGGAGGCCGTAAGTGACGCGACCAACCTGACCAAGCGCGTCGAGGCACTGGCCGAAGAGGCAACAGGCGATGCGCCCGACCCAGAATTAGTCCGCGGTCTGGGCGAAAGCCTGAAGCGGGCGGCCAGTAAGCTGGCTAACTCGCTGCCGGGCGTGGCCACACTGACCGCCGCCATCGTCGAACTCGTCGCCGCCATCGTCGGCTGACCCGCACGCCTCCCGGTGCGTCGCACTTTCCGAGCGGGGGGGTGCGTCGCACCTTCTTCCTTCTCAACCGCGCCCCAAGAACGTGCAACGCACGCCCCGGTGCGTCGCACTTTCTGTAGTGCGTCGCACCTTTTTCCCTAGGCCCTCACTTAAGAGCACACATCGTACCCCTGGCGTCGGTAATTCGTCGCGCACCCCTCTTGCACAAATTACTTATTTGCTTATCATATAAGTATATCGTTCAGTCTTCTCGGGGTGACAGGAAGGTAGTTGAGTTGGCGCGGGGTGAGCCGACTACTGGTTGACGGATCGCCGGCCGCGTCACAATTAGCCCAGGCTCTCAGGCGTTGGCCTGTTGTTCGCGGTTGGTCCGCGTCGGACAGCCCTAGCGTTCCGGCGTTAGCCGGGGCAAGAGGAGCCTATCATGTTCCACCAGCGTTGGCTTAGGCTGCTGCTGATCGTGCTGGCGGTAGCTATTCTGCCGTTGTCCGTCGCCCTGGCCCAGGACGAGGCGGGTACATTGCCGGCGACGAGTCCACCGCCGTATGACGTGGAGACCGAGCCGAACGACACCATCGCCACCGCCGATTATCTCAACCTCGTTTTTGGGCCGCTTGAGGCGACCATTGCCCCAGCCCGCGACAAGGATTACTTCTACTTTGACGGCTATCCCGGCCTGGAGGCCCACATCACCCTCGCGCCGGCGACCGGTTCGCCCTTGCGGCCGGTCCTGGTGATCTATTCGGATGATGGCCAGGAACTGACGCGCAAGACATGTGGTGTTGGCGCTGTCTGTCAAATGACCTTTCCCACACCCGACGGCGCATTCTACTACCTGCGCGTTACTGACAGTAAGAACAAGGGCGGCAGCGCCTATGGCTATGCCCTCTCCGTCGTCGTAGGCGATCCCAATGAACCGAATGACACCATCGCCACGGCCACGCCCTTGACCATGTGGACGGAAATTTGGGGCGTGATCGCTCCGGCAGGCGACGTCGACTACTACTCCTTCTTTGCGGAGGCGGGTGACGAGTTCGAGGTCGAAACGCCTTATATGAATTTCTGGCTATATGGCCCCAACGGCGAAGACCTGGGCTACCTTCCGGCCCCCTCACAGCCTTACTTCAAGGTCAAAGAAACCGGTGTCCACTACTTGAAGGCCTTTTTCGAAGCCGGCGAAGGCCCTTATCCGTTCGAGGTGCGTCCGGTGGAACGGCCGCTGCTGGTCAGCTTCGCCACGGCGGGCACGCTGGGAGGCGTAGCGTTCGAGCCGGCCGACATTCTACTCTACTCACCTTTGACCGAGGCGTGGCAACTGTTCTTCGACGCCTCTGACATCGGCCTGGCTAACAACGTCGTCTCCTTCGACTGGGCCGGCAGTTTGCTGCTCACGCTTGGCACGAAGCAGACCCTGCCCGGCCTGGGCGTCGTTAAGCCGCAGGACATCTTGCGCTTCGTGACCGACAGCTACCCTAGCGAAGATACCGTTGGTGTCCTGGCATTCGAGTATAAAGGCGCAAACATCGGCCTGACCATGGCCAACGAGACAATCGATGCGCTGGGCGGAACGTCTTACGCTTTTGACCTGAGCGTGAGCACCAAGGGGTCGGCCGTCGTGCCGGGCGTAACCGGTACCGGCAACCTCAAGGCCCAGAAGGATGATGTCGTCGTCTTTGCCCCGAATCTAGATGGTCAGGGAAATCACCAGTGGTACACGGCGATTAACGGGGCGACCCTGGGCCTGAAGGGGGCCAACCTGGTTGGTCTGGACCAGCGCTTCTACTTGCCGCAGGGCTGGTACATGGCCTTTGATCGGGCCGTGACGCTAGGAGGCGTGACCTACGACCCGAATGACGTCATCCTGTGTTGGGAGTCCGGGGACCTGAGTTGTGAGTCGTTCGAGACGGCCTTCGACAGCACGCTCTTTGGTGGTTATCCGATCGACGCCATTGACGTGATGGCTTACGAATACGGGGTGGCTCGCCCGCCCCAGCGCTCCGGATGACCCCGGAGCAGGAGATACATCATGGTCTCGCGTCGTTTCCTACACCTATTCATCGCTGTGTTGATTGCGCTGGCCCTGCCGGGGCTTGTCGCCGCCCTGGCGCAAGGGGAAGCCAGCGTCACCCCTATTGTCAACACCTTGGAAAACGAGCCTAACAACGGCCCCTGGCAAGCCAATTATGGCACTTTCATGAACATGTTCCAGGGCAAGATCGCCCCGGCCGGCGACGTGGATTACTTCCAGTTCTACCTGAATTCGGAGGCCCCACTGACCGTTACCGTTACCCAGCCGGCCGGTTCGCCTCTGGCGGCCCACGTCGCGCTCTACGATAGATCCGAACAACTGCTGACCGAGGCGGATTGCACGGCCGACCCCTGCCTGGAGTACTTGATGCCGACGGGCGACGGCTTCTACCTCGTCGTGTCCGACGCCAACGGCGCCGGCGGGCCGACCTATGAGTATGAGTTCATGGTTGCGGTCACTGATCCCAACGAGCCTAACAACTTCTTCAGCCAGGCGACACCGGTTACTATCGGCACGTCCTTCGCTGGCGTCATCTATCCGGCCGGTGACGTTGACCTCTTCGCGCTGCCAATGGAAGAGGGACAGGCCGTCAGGGTCTATGGTCAGAATGCGCAGATGAGCTTCCTGGACCCGGACGGGGAGTATCTACAACAGGTATACTCCGGCACAATTCTGCGGGCGGCCGAAGCCGGCCTGTATTACCTGCTCGTTGACGAAGGCAGCAGCGACAGTGCTACCCCCTACAGCTTCACAGTCCACAACGTGGATCGATTCATCTACTTGAGCTTTGCCCGCCCCGGCAACATCGGCGGCGTAGCCTATCAGCCGGGCGATGTCCTCAAGTACTCCACGCTCAACAAGGACTGGTCGATGTTTTTTGACGCCTCAGACGTGCGCCTGAAGGGCAATCTGGTGGCCTTCGACGTTGATTCGAACGAGTATGAACTGTTTCTGGTCTACGGCAGCGCGCAGAACGTTCCCGGCATTGGTCGCATCACGCCGCAGGATATGATCCACTTTTCCGTTGAGTCGACCGGCGAACAGACGGCCGGCATGTTGACTCTGTGGCTGGACGGCTCAGACCTGGGATTGACCGGCACGGCCGAGAGCATAGACGCTCTCAGTGGCGGCTATTATAACTCGGTCATGAGCACCAGCGGCGACGCGCTGGTGCCCTATGGCATGGCGCAACTGCTGTTCAAGGACGAAGATGTCTTCGAGTTGTACTTGATGAACCACGGTCAGGACAGCGGCGGTTACTGGGAACCCTTTCTCAGCGGCAACGCGATGGGCCTCAAGCCGAACGTTGACTTGACCGGCCTTGATTTGGATAGCGCTAGTGGCTCCTTTCCCGGGGTCTTCTTCACCGTTGACCGGGCGACGACTGCGCAGGATGTCGCCTTGAGCGCAGGCGATATCGCCCTTTGCAACAAGAGTTGGGATCCGGGCTGCACCAGCCTGGTCAAGTTCTGGGATGCTTCGGATGCCGGTGTCGGCGCGAACAAGATCGACGCCATTGCCGTCGGTGATTACTTCACGCCTTAGGGGAGGTTAACATCATGTCCAACCGACGCACCATTTGCCTGTTCATCGTTTTGCTGGCGCTTGTAGCTTTGCCGGGGCTGACGATGGCGCAAGAAGACACCACCATCGATCCGACCACACCAATGACCGAAGTGGAGCCGAACAACGGCCTTGATACGGCCCAGATCATCTGGACCGACGGGGTCACGGGCAAACTGGCGAAGGCCAGCGACGTGGATTACTTCTATCTAATCACCAGCGGTTGGGACGCTATGGATCTAACTGTCACGGTGACCAGGCCGGCCGGCTCGCCGCTGCAAGCGGTGGTGACGCTCTATGACGAAGCGGGCAGCGAACTGGCTGAGGCCGTCTGCGGGTCGGTGGAGCCTTGCGTGCGCGCCCGCGTGCCCAGCGGCGCCAATGCGATGTACATACGGCTGGACGACAGCCGCAACAAGGGCGGCGCGAAATACACCTATACTCTGACGCCAACCTTCGCCGATCCGTATGAACCAAATGACACGCCGGCCGAGGCCAAGCCGTATGAGGTTGGCCGGCAGATCGCCGGCCTCATTGCCCCGGAAGACGTCGACTACTTCTCGTTTCAGGCTCAGGCTGGTGAGGAGTTTCACGTCACCAGTAGCTACACGACCGTGACCATCCTCGACGCGAACGGCAACGAGCTTCACGTGCTGCCCGCGTTCAATGACACCCTTTTCTCATTGGAGGAAACCGGCTCGTACTTCATGAAAGTCACGACCGATTACGGCGCGCAGCCTTACTGGCTGCAGATGCTGCGGGTCAACCGGCCGCTGCTGCTCAGCTTCACCACGGCCGGCACGCTGGGTGGTGTGGCTTTCGAGCCGGGCGACCTGTTGCTCTACTCGACGCTGGATGGCACGTGGGAGATGTACTTCGATGCCTCCGATATGGGCTTGCAGGGCAATCTGGTGGCCGCCGATGGCTACTTTGAGATACTGCTGTCCTTCGACAAGCCGCAGACGCTCCCTGACCTGGGGGCCATTAAGCCGCAAGACGTCCTCTCTTTTTACGCCAATATGACGGGGGAGGAGACAGAGGGTTGGCTCAGTTGGTACATTGATGGCTCCGACGTGGGCCTGACCCAGGCCAGCGAGGCCATTGACGCCCTGGGCCGCGGCGTGAATTATCGGCCGACGATCAGCACCAAGGGCAAGCTTGCGGTGCCGGGTGCGAGTCGCCAATTGTCGGCCCAGGGCAATGACATCGTCCTCTTCTTCGAAACCGCGACCGGGGCCGACACGCAGGGTTACTGGCAACTCGACTTCAATGGAGGGCCATTGGTGGGCCAGAAGGCCAACCTGGTTGCTCTGCAGCCGGACTGGGGGTTGAGCATGCAGGAGCTGGGCTACTTCCTGGTCTTCGACCGGCCGGTGTCTATCAACGGCGTGGTTTACGACGTCAACGACATCATCCGTTGCCGGCTGTCGTCCGAAGGGGACGTTTGTGCGTCAACCAAGCTGATGTGGGACGGCGCTTTTGTCGGCAACTACGTCATCGACGCCCTGGCCGCGCCGCCGGTGGAGTTGCGTTGATCTAAAAGCCGTGCCCGCGCGTCCACCGCACACGCCCCGCCGTCGCCGGGCAGGACGCGCACCGGGTTGAGTTCGATCTCGGCCAACTGGGGGAAGTCGGCCGCCAGTTGGCCGAGGCGGCGAATCACGTCCAGCGCCGCCGCGCGGTCGGCCGGCGGCATGTTGCGGAAGCCGCCCAGCCGCCGCCCGGCCCACGTCCGCGCCAGCAGCCCCTCGGCCTCGCCCGGCGTCACCGGGGCCAGGGCGAACTCCACGTCGCGCAGCCCCTCGACCTCGACGCCGCCGGAGCCGAACATGACCAGCGGCCCGAACTGTGCGTCCTGCACCGCGCCGACGATGACCTCCTGCCCGATGAGGATCATCTGCTGCACGTAGACGCCCAGGATGTCGGCCTGCGGCGCGGCGGCGCGGGCGGCGCTGAGTACCTCGTCGAAGGCGCGGCGCACGCCGTCGGGGTCTTGCAGGTTCAGCCGCACGCCGCCCGCCTCGCTCTTGTGGACGATGTCGGGCGCGGCGATCTTCAGCGCCACCGGGAAGCCGATCTGCCAGGCCATGTCCACTGCCTCGGCCGCCGTCGTCGCCAGGGCCACGCGCGGCACGCGGATGCCGTAGGCGGTCAGGATGTCGTTGACGACCTCAAAGGGCAGGAAGCCGCCGTCGCCCTGGCCGTCACGGCCGTGGCGGATGAGCAGGCGATGGACGCGGTCGGGGTCGATGCGGCCGAGCGGCGGCGCGCCGTTGGCGTGGTCGTCGTCGGCGCGCCGGGCGCGGACGCTCTCGGCCCGCTCCACCAGCACGGCCAGGGCGGAAGCGGCCCGCTCCGGGAAGCGGTACTCCGGCACGCGGGCGGCGCGGAAGTACTCCACCGCCTCCTGAATCATCCGTTCACCCATCAGGGCGATGATGACCGGCTTGGCGGCGGCATAGATGATGGGGATGAGGGCGCGGGCGATGCCGCCGGCCGACTCCAGCGGCGGCGGCGGCACGATGACCAGCACGCTATGCACGCCGGGATCGTCGAGCAGCAGCCGCAGGCACTCGACGTACTGCCCGGCCGTGGCCGCGGCCAGCATATCGACCGGGTTGTGCGTGCCGGCGTCGGGCGGCAGGATGGCCCGCAGCGCCGCCTCCGTCTCCGGCCGCAGCGCCGCCAGCCGCAGGCCGTGGCTCTCCAGGGCGTCGGCGGCGGTCACGCCCGGCCCGCCGGCGTTGGTCAGCACGGCCACGTCGCGCCCGGCCGGCAGCGGGCACCAGGCCAGCGCCCGCGCCCAGTCGAACAACTCCTCGCTGGTGTTGGCGCGAATGACCCCGGCGCGGCGGAAGGCGGCGTTGAAGGCCGACTCCTGCCCGGCCAGCGCGCCGGTGTGGCTGGCCACGGCCCGCTGCCCGGCGGCGAAGCGGCCGACCTTCAGGGCGATGAGCGGCTTATGGCGCGTGACCTGGCGCGCGGCGTGGACGAAGCGGCGACCGTCGCTGATGCCTTCCAGGTAGAGGGTGATGACCCGCGTATGGTCGTCGGCGGCCACGGCCGACAGCACGTCCGTCTCGCGCACGTCAATCTGGTTGCCCAGGCTGACCAGGTGGGACAGGCCGAACCCCTGGCCGCGCGCCCAGTCGATGACCGCGGCGCAGATGGCCCCGCTGTGGGAGATGAAGGCCACGTCGCCGGGGGTGGGGCCGGGCGGGGGCAGGAAGGTGGTGTCCAGCGGCCGGTGGGTGTCCAGCAGGCCGACGCAGTTGGGGCCGATGAGGCGCATGTCGTGGTCGCGGGCCACGCGCAGGCACTCGTCCTCCAGCGCCGCGCCGGTGGGGCCGGTCTCGCGGAAGCCGCCGCTGACGATGATGGCGGCGCGGATGCCGCGGCGGCCAACCTGTTCGAGCGTGGAGGGCATGGCCGGGGCGGGCACGATGAGCACGGCCAGGTCGACCGGGTCGGGCACGTCGGCGATGGTGGCGTAGACGGGCCGCTCCAGCAGGCGGCCGCCGCGCGGGTTGACGAAGTGGATCGCGCCGGTGTAGCCGCTCTGGGCCAGGTTGCGGGCTACGCCGAAGCCGAGCTTGGTGGGCGCGGCCGACGCGCCGACGATGACGATGCCGGCGGGGTCAAAGAACGGGCGAAGGGTGGGTTCGATCTGAGAGGTCACGGACTCGGATTGTAGCACTTTCCCGGTGCGTCGCACTTTCCCGGTGCATCACACTTTCCGAAGTGCGTTGCACCTTCTTTGCGGGGGCAAAGTGCGACGCCCGAAGCGGTGCACGCGACGCCGCACTTTCCGAAGTGCGTCGCACCTTCTTGATGGGCCGATAAGAACGTGCGACGCACCCCGGAAGGTGCGACGCACGCCGACCAGGTGCGTCGCACGGGGAAGGGCTACAACCGCACGTCCTCCGGCCCGCCGATGACCCGCGCCGGGCCGGTGCTCTCCATGTCGGCCAGGGGGTCGAAGTCGCGCAGGCGGCCGAAGTCCAGCCCGGTGATGGCCTCGATGCGCGACACGGCCACCTGATAGGTGCGATACGACCCGTAGGCGAACTCCAGGTCTTCGAGCAGGTTCTTCTGCGTTTGCAGATAGGCCGTGGCCGAGAGACTATCGTCGTCCCGGCGCATGACGACAACCTTCCAGAACTCGGCCGGCAGCCGGTACGCGCCGCGATAGGTCATGTCGTCGGCACGGAAGACCGGCCCGGTGAAGACTGACACCTTCAGGTCGTGGTTATCGGCGTTGTTGAGGATGTAGTCCTCTAACCCCAGCCAGGTGCGGCGGTTGAGGCGGGCGTGCTGCGGGGCGCAGTTGGTGAAGTGGAAGGTGTCCTCGTTGGCCACGGCCGCCGACGACCCCCACACCGGATCGTTGCGGCGGACGAGATGCCCCTGGTCGAGGTCGTTGCGCTCGTAGAGATCGGGGCCGATCTGGTCTTCGCGGGCGATGCGCGGGTCGAAGTACCACACGTCGCGGTCGCGGGGGATGGTGACTGTCTGGCGGCCGTCGATGTTGACCGCCGTGTAGTAGGCTATGCGCCGCGAGCGGCACATGACGAGGGAGAAGTGGACGTATTTCAGCACGTGGCCCCGCCCTTTGATCCGCTTGGGCACGTCGGCCACCTGCGCCGGCGAGAGCTTCGGCAACTCAACGCGCGGTCCCAGGAAGTCCGCCTCGTACCCCTTGACGCGGCTAAAGAACTCCAGCGCGCGCTCGGCCGTGGCCAGCACGCGGGCCGGGCCGCCGGCGGGCGCGGCCGGCGGCGGCGCGGTGAATAGTTCGTCTAGTAAGACCTTCTGTTCGGTCGTGAAGTCCCCGGCGGTCAGTGCGCAGCGCAGGTGGGCCATGATGCTGCTGATGCGCACGCCCTCGTTGGCCACGTAGGCGATGCGGTCTTCGCCCATCGCCGGCGTCCACACCGCGCCATCGACGGCCAGCACGCGCCCGGCCGAGTCGCGCTTCTTCACCCCGGCGTGGTGCAGGGCGACGACTTGCCACTGGTCGTTGAACACCGGCGAACCGGACGCGCCGCGCTCGGTGTCGGTGGTGTAGTGGATGAAGTCGTCAAAGACGTCGACGACCTTGTTGTTGCGCAGGGCGATCTTCTTGGGCGCGCCGCCGGGGTGCTGGATGGCGGCCACGTACTCGTCCACCAGCACCTTGCCCTTCTTCTCGATGAGGGGCAGGAAGCCGTAGTTGGCCAGTTCGGCCGGGCCGTCGTTGGCCACCGGACGCACGGCGACGAGGGTGAAGTCGAGCGCGGCGTCGGTATGGAAGAAGCGGTCGGGGTCGAGGCTGAAGACGACCGGCGTGCGCGGCCGGAAGTGCTCGTCGTCCTCGAAGTCGAGGTCGAGCAGGCTGCGGCGGGCGCTGTCGGCCGCGGGCAGAACGTGGTTGTTGGTCAACAGCAGGCCGGGCGAGACGACGAAGCCGGTGCCGAACTCGCGCACGTGGCCGCTCAGGTCGCGCACCTGGATGCGGCCGACGGTGCGCGCGGCGCGGCGGCCGAGGTCGAGGAAGTTGATCTCCAGCAGGTCGCTGGTGCCCAGGATGCGCTCCAGCGCCAGGCCGTCGTCGGGGTGGATCATGTCGCGGCGGGCGTCGAGCTTGGTCATCTCGGCGAAGCTGATGATGCCCTTGGCGCTATCGCTCTGGTGGGCCTGCCGCTCGTCGCGGCGGGCGTCGAATCGGGCGGCGGCGTCCTGGTCGTGCTGGTCGCTATTCATGGGGTCTCTCCTCGCCGGACAGGATACTTCCTGCCCGACGCCAACAGGCAGGAAGCATCCTGCCCCACAGATGGCGTGAGGATAAACCAGAAGCCGAGTTTCTGCGAGAAACTCGGCTTCTATGGCATAATCTACGGATTATGATCGACGAATCCTACCTTGACCGAACACATCCCGACCCCGGCGGCGATCTAGAAGACGGCCCGGTTCTCTCGGCCAACTGCAAAGGCGTTGTAGCCGATGCCGTGACGGCCATTCTGCGCGCCGTGGGCGAAGACCCGGAGCGTGAAGGACTGCTGGCCACCCCCAACCGCGTTGCCCGCGCCTATGACGAACTGCTCATCGGTTACAAAGTTGACCCGGTGACCCTGCTCAACAACGCCCTGTTCGAGGCCAGCTACAGCGAGATGGTCGTCGTCACCGACATCGACTTCTACAGCCTGTGTGAGCACCACATGCTGCCCTTCTTCGGCAAGGCGCACGTAGCCTACATCCCCAACCGCAAGGTGATCGGCCTGTCGAAGATACCGCGCATCGTCGAGGTCTACGCCCGGCGCTTGCAGATTCAGGAGCGGATGACGCGCCAGATTGCCGAGTTGATCGATGAGCTGGTGCAGCCGTTGGGCGTGGCCGTGGTGGTCGATGGGGTGCACATGTGCATGGCCATGCGCGGCGTGAAGAAGGCTAATGCCCGGATGCGCACCAGCGCCCTGCTGGGCACCTTTGCCGACAACCCCAAGACGCGGGCCGAGTTTATGGACCACATCGGGCCGGTGGCGCGGTCGCTGGTGTAGGCAGAGAGGGAACCACAGATTACGCCGATTTCACAGATTTGAAGAGTCGGGCGGCCGGCTCAGGGGCGCAGGATGGTCAGGCCGAGGTGTTGCTCGAAGGGGGAGAAGTCGCGGTCGGAGTGGAGGAGGGGGACTTCGTTGGTGATGCAGTAGGTGGCGATCAGGCAGTCGATGGTGCTGCGGATGGTCAGGCCCTTTTTGCGCAACAGACGGTAGTTGCGGGCGGCAAGAATGGCGTTTTCCGGGCCGACGAGGGTTAAGACCGAGAGCTTGCCCAGCGCCTCGCGCGCCTTCTCGAACTCCTTGTCGAGTTGAAAGCCTTGCAGCACTTCGGTCAAAACCAAATCGCCGATGTAAACCTGGTGAGACTGGATAGCTAAGTGGAGGAAATCAGTCTCAGGCGATATGTGGCCGTTGAAGTAGTCGATCCACACCGAAGTGTCAACCAGCATCATACTGGTCATCATACTCACCCTTGTCATCGCGCATGGCGTTGAGGTCGCCTTCCCAATGCAACTTACCGCGTAGCGCCAGGATGCTGGACTGTTCTTCCAGCCGAACAAGCAATCGCAACGCCTCCTCAATGACGGCGCGTTTAGTCTTCAGCCCGGATAGCTCCATCGCTCGCTTCATCAAGTCATCATCAATCACGATATTCGTTCGCATCGGCCCAAAACCTCGCCCAACAGATGTGTATACTTTACCGAATCTATGTGTATAAATCAAGCCTCCGGGTCGGCCAACCACATCTCGAACCAGTAAGCCAGATAGCGCCAGCGCCCCCAGTCGTCGTAGACGGCCAGCAGTTCGCGCTCCGGGAGGCGCTCACCGGCGAAGTAGCGGGCGCTGACGAAGTCGCGCAGGATGGTGTCGTAGCCGAGGGCGTCGTAGCGGCCGAGCAGCATCAGCAGCGTCGCCGCGGCGTAGGGGCCGACGCCCTTGATGCCCAGCAGCAGGCGGCGCAACTCCGGCGTCGGCAAGTCGCTGCGGGTCAGCCCCTCTAACTCTAGCTCCCCAATGACGACGCGCCGGGCCAGCTCCTGCACGTAGGGCGCGCGATAGCCGAAGCGGGCCGCGGCCAGCGTCGCCGGCGGCGCGGCGGCTACCGCCTCCGGCGTGGGGAAGGCGCGACGGGCCGGGTCGCCGGGGAAGGGTTCGCCCAGCGCGTCGCACAGCGCCCGCGTCATGGCCTTTGTGCCGCTCCACTGGGTATTGGTCGTGGCGATGGTCTTGACCACGTCCTCCCAGACCGTCGGCGAGCGCAACAGCCGCCCCAGCCCGCCGCCGATGGCTGCCCAGCGCCCGCCCCGCGCCGCGCACAGGGCGTAGAACTCGCCGAACTCTTCATCCACGCGCAGCATGTGGCCGACCTTGCGGGTGATTTCGGCCTGATCAGCGTTAGTCAGCGGCGCGACGTGGGCGACCGCAATCTCGACGCGCGGCTGCCGGGCGTCGTCCGCGCCCGTAACGCGCAGGTCAACGACCTGGCCGGAGTCCAGCCGCTCGACGCGAGTCAGGACGCGCGCCGCCTCATCCCACGCATTGGGCGCCAGCCGCGCCCAGCCGTGGGAGAAGGCGGCGGCGGCGAAGTCGAAGGGTGGGGTAGGGGAAAGGTGCAGGTGGGTGGAATTCATACGGTAGATGGCCGTCGGAGAGGGGATATTCATCGCTGAGCCAAAGAGGGTGAAATGGTAGCCCGCCGGCGACATCGGCGCAACGGCCGATTCGCCACGGCCCTGGTTTGGTCAGGCTAAACTACACCGGCGCGTCTTGCGCCGCAAACCCAACTAATGTGGCACAGGATTCTTATCCTGTGTCTTCAACTGCGGCCGGGGCAGCCTGCACAGGATAAGAATCCTGTGCCACCGCTGCCGCGGCTCCTACGACTTGCCGCGGCTCGCCTTTGCGCTACGATCCTGCCTACCGGCCCGGCTTCATCCAACTCATCGCGCCGGCGGGTAGGCTTGTGTTAAAGAAGATCATTTCCTCCAGCCGTTACATTGTGTCCGCGGCCTCGGTCGGGGCCTTCATCGCCTCGCTGCTGCTGCTCGTCGTCGCCCTGGCGCAGACGGTCGGCGTGGTAAGTCGCGCCGTCACCAACTTCCGTGCTGTGGTGGCTGATCCCAAGGAGTTGACGTTGGTGCTGGTCACCAACATCGACCTGTTCCTCCTGTCGGCCGGGTTTTACATCATCGCCCTCGGCTTCTATGAGTTATTCGTAGACGACAACATCTCCTTACCTGATTGGCTGGAGATTCACGACTTTGACGATCTGAAGTCCAATCTGGTGGGCATCATCATCGTGGTTATCGCCGTGGCCTTTCTGGGGCAGGTCATCGACTGGAAGGGAGGCAGCGACATCGCCTATTTTGGTGGGGCGGTGGCGCTGGTGACGGCGGCGCTGACCTACTTCATCACCGCCAAGGCCAGCAAGGACAAGAAGGCCCGCGACCAGGAGCCACCGGACAAAGACAAGCGGCCATCCACTTAGCCCGGTTTTTGCGCCAGCAGGATCATCTCCCCACCAGCCCACAGCAAGTGAGCCAACTCCAGCTGCGTCCGCCCGGCAAAGGGGAGTAGCGCCCGCCGCGCCACGCCCAGCCGCCCCAGGCGCGCCGCCCGCCAGCGCGTGCCCCAATACATGCGCTGATGGGCCAGTGCGGCGGCCGGCGAGGGACGTAGCGCCCCCACGCAGCGGCCGTGTTTGGCCAGCGCGTCGTCGCTCAGATCGACCAGATCGGGCGTCGTGGCCCGCAGCAGGCGCAGCCCCGCGCCGCTCAGCCCGTCGAGATAGTCCACCAGGCTGGGGTTGTTCTCGTTGATGCCGGCGGCCAGTTCCTCGCCGGCTACCTGGTCGAGTGTGGCCGCTTCGTCGGCGGCGATGCTCAGGCTCGGCTCGCGGATGGCCAGCAGCCGGCCGCCGGGCCGCAAGACGCGGGCTATCTGGCGGAATAGCTCGGGCAAGTCGGAGAAGTGGTGCAGCGCCGCGGCGCAGAAGACGAGATCGAAGCGGCCGTCGGCCAGCGGCAGGTTCTCGCCGTCGCCGATGAGGCGGTCGAAGGCCACACCGGCGTCGGCCATCAGCGCCAGCGCCCGACCCAGGCCCACGTTGTCGTCGTCGGCCACGTCGAGAGCCACGACCTGGCCGCCGCGCGCGGCGAATAGCTTGGCCGCCCAGCCGCGCCCCGCGCCCAGGTCGAGCACTGTCGCCGGGCCAAGCGGGCCGAGCAGGCGCAGGCCGATGTCGAAGCTGCGGGCCACGCCCAGCCACGGCTCTTCCGGGTAGTAAGGAATTCGCAGGTCGATGGCGCCGGCGACGACGTCGTAGATGCCGCGCTGTTTGTGGAAGGCCACCCAGCCGGCGGCTTCGCGCGCCTTGGGCAGCCAGCGGGCATCCTCGACGTAGAGATGGGGCATCCCGCGCCGGATAGCGTAATCCGCGCCGCAGCGGGCGCAAACGAGACGCCCGCCCCACACCTCGCCAAACTTCGCCACCGGCGCGTGAAGGGTCAGCCCCACGTGACAGCACGGGCTGCGCAGCAGATCAAGCCGGTCGGCGTACATCGGCGATGGCAGGCGACTAACCGGCGGTTCGGTTGGCTAAGCCGCGGCCGGTGGGTTCAGTCACGAATCGAGTCCCAGTAAGCCTCGGCCTCGCGCTCCATCGCCATCAGGCGCGTATAGTAATCGCGAATCTCCTTCAGATGGGCCAGGGCGATCTTGCCCGTCACAATCTCATCATCGCCCGTGACGTTGGTCTGCTCGTCGTGAAGCCCATGCTCCAACTCGACCGACAGACCCATGCGAAACTCCTCAATGTCAACCTCGTTCCAGTTGACGCCAATCTGCTCGCCAATCCGGCGTGCTTCCTCGGTGGTGAACTCTCGCTTCGCTCCCATTTCGTTCTCCTTGTGCACTAACTGCACTAACTACTGCCCCCCTGATCTACTGACCTACTGACCCACTGAATACTGCCTACTGCCTACTGCCTACTCCCCCAACCTCCCGCCCCGCCAACTGTTCCAACGCCTTGACGAGAGCATGATTGCCCTCCCCACCCAGGCCGCGCTGTTGCAGCGTGCGGTAGAACTGGAAGACGAGCGCCGTGGCCGGGGCGGGGACGCCCAACTGGTCGGCCGCCTCCAGCACCAGGCGCAAATCCTTCTGTTGCAGGTCGATGGTGAAGCCCGGCCGCCAATCGCGCCGGATGACCTGTGGGCCGCGGTTGTTGAGCATCCAACTGCCGGCCGCGCCGCCGCCGACGGCGGCCAGCGTCTGCTCCAGGTCCAGGCCGCCGGCCTCGGCCAGCAGCAGCGCCTCGGCCACGCCCTGCATCGTCACGACGACGAGCACCTGATTGACCAGCTTGGCCATCTGCCCCGCGCCCTGGCCGCCGACGTGGGTGATGGTCTTACCCATCGCCTGAAGGACTGGCATGGCGCGGGCCACCTGCGTCGCGTCGCCGCCGAGCATGATGCTGAGCGTGCCCTTGGCCGCGCCCTCGCTGCCGCCGCTGACCGGCGCGTCGAGCAGGTGGACGCCGCGCCCCTTCAGGCGGGCGGCAATGGCGCGCGTCGCTTCGGGGCTGATGGTGCTGCAATCGATGACCAGCGCCCCGGGCCGCGCGCCCTCGATGACGCCGCCGGGGCCGAGGATGACCGCCTCCACGTCGGGCGTGTCGCTGACGCAGGTGACGATGATGTCGCTGCGGGCGGCCACGTCGGCCGGGCCGGCGGCGACGGCCGCGCCGGCCTCGGCCAGCGGGGTGATGCGGCCGGGCGTGCGGTTCCACACCGTCAGGTCAAAGCCCGCTTTGAGCAGATTGGCGGCCATCGCGCCGCCCATGATGCCAAGTCCAATGAAGCCGACAGATTCTTTCATGGGGAGTAACCACAGAGTTTGTAGATTCGTCTGAAGGGGGATTATCGGCCCGCGGCGTGGGGCTGTCAATCTGGGGCGTGCGTCGCACCCGATCTGCGTGCGTCGCACCTTCTGGGGTGCGTCGCACGTTTCTGGGGATGTGAAGAAGGTGCGACGCACTGCGGAAAGTGCGACGCACCGGGCGGTGAGAGGGTATAATGGGCGGGATGAGACGTGTAAGGGGACGTTGGGTGATCGGGATCGCCCTGCTGGCGGTAGTCGCCGCCGCGGCCGTCTGGTGGGCGCTGCCACGGCTGCCGGGGCGCGTGCGCCACTACCTGCCCGCGCCGGTAGCCGCTCTGGTGACGACGCCGTTGCCTACGGCGCTGCCCGCGCCGACCGGCCCGCCCGCGGCGGCGGCCGAACTGGCACTGCTGGTCGCCGTGCCGACGCCGCCGCTGGCCACTGCGCCGCCAACCGCGCCCATTGCGGCGGCAACGACGGCCCCCATCGCCACCGCTGCTGCCGAAACCGCCGCGCCCTCCCCACCCGCCACCCGCCACCCGCCACTCGCCACCCCCTTGCCCCCCTACGGCCGCGTCTCCGGCCTGCCCATCATCCCGCAGAAGTTCAACAACTGCGGCCCGACGAACCTGACGCTGGTGCTCAACCACTACGGCGTTGAGGTCGGTCAACTCGACGTGGCCGCCGTCATTCGTCCTAACTATGAGGATCGCAACGTCTCGCCGGATGAGCTTGTATCTTATGTAAACGAACACACGCCGTTGGCCGCGGCGGCCTACGTCGGCGGCGACGTGGACACGCTGCGGGCGCTGCTGGCCGCCGGCTTCCCGGTCATCATCGAGAAGGGGCTGGAGCCGGACGCGGCCACCGGCTGGATGGGCCACTATCTGACCGTCTTCGCCTACGACGACATCACCCGCCACTTCAGCGTCCGCGACACCTACCTGGGGCCGTGGCAGGGGGAGGGGCTGGTGGGCTATGACGCCACCGCGCGCGATTGGGCGCACTTCAACGGCGCGTTCGTCGTCGTCTACCCGCCGGAGCGGGCGGACGAGGTGGCGCAGGCGCTCGGCCCGGCCTTTGCCGACGTGGGCGTGATGTGGGCGCGGGCCGCCGAGCGGGCGCGGGTGGCGGCGCAGCAGCGGCCCGACGACGCCTACGCCTGGTTCAACCTGGGGGCCGGCCTGACGGCGCTGGCCGGGGCGGGCGACGCGGCGCTGTATGAGGGCGCGGCGGCGGCCTTCGACGAGGCGCGGCGGTTGGGGCTGCCGGCGCGGATGCTGTGGTATCAGTTCGCGCCCTACGAGGCCTATCTGGCCGTCGGCCGCCACGCCGACGTGCTGGCGCTGGCCGAGGCGACGCTGGGCAACCAGGGCGGGCAGAACGTGGAGGAGACCTACTACTACCAGGGGTTGGCGCTGCGGGCCGCGGGCGACGAGGCCGGGGCGCAAGAGGCCCTGGCGCGGGCGGCGGCGTTGAACCCCGATTCACCCATCGGCCGGGCGGCTCAGGACGGGCTTTAGAGAGGAACGCTCTTAGGCCGTTTCGAGCGCCTCGCGGTGCTCGACGAGCCAGATGTAGGCGTCGGTCTCGGTGCGGCCGGGGAAGTCGGCCAGAAGGTTCTGCTCGCGGACACTCTCGACTGTAGGCAGGTAGACGTGGTCGTACCAGGAGGCCACCGCTTCGGCGTAGGGCACGTCGCGCTGCTGCTCCAGCCCCAGGTAGTAGTGATGGACGTGGATGTGGTGGAGGATCTTCTCGTACTTGCCGGGCAGGCTGGCCAGGACTTGCGCCTCCGGCCGCACCTGCATGCAGCCCCGTCTTCTCCAGGAACACGGCATGTTCCTTGTCGCGGATCATGGTGTCGATCCAGTTGGCCCCGCGCAGGGTGCGGATGACGCGGCGGACGACGCGCTGCTGATAGATCTCGGCCATGCGCTCGGTGGCCTCGTCACGCGCCAGGTCGCCGCCGACAACGTCCTGGGCCGCCTCGCGCACCAGCCACTGGTACTCGCTGACCCGCAGGTAGAGGTCGGCGGCGGTCATGTCGGGGAACTGGCGGCGCAACCCCTGCGCCGCGATGGCATCGACCAGCGGCCGGTAGACGTTGTCATACCACGAGGCGACGGCATCGGCGTAGCTGACGTCGCTCTGGCGCTCCGTGCCCAGGTAGTAGTGGTGGGCGGCGATGTGTTCGCGCAGGCGGGCATATTCGGCCGGGTTGCTCAGGTGCAGATCGGCGTCGGGCCGTAGTTCGTCGAGGCGGGTGTCCTGGCAGAACTGGCCATAGGCTTTCTCCAGATTGACGCTGTCGATGTCCATGTCGGCCGTCAGCCGGAACGGGATGTCGATCTCGGTCACGTAGGCGTCGATGTCGGTCTGGTTGCGCTCGCGGGCCACGGAGACGCGGTGGTTGCCGTCCTTGACGAAGTAGACGTCGCCAATCTTGTAGAGATCGACCGGGGGCAGCAGCACGTCGCGGTAGTGGGCCTTGCGGACGTTGACCCAGCGCTCGGTCGTCTGGCGCTGGGTGGGCAGGAAGGCGCGGTCGAAGTCGCGGTAGCGGCCGACGCTGCCGACGATCTTGTCCAGCGGCACGGTTTGCAGGCCGATGTCGCGCTGGCCTCGGTAGGGCAGCGACTGGCGCACCTCGTCAAAGGGCAGCAGTTCATTGCTCCGGCCGGTCAACCGGGCGATGAACTTGCGCCACCAGGAGCGGTGATAGGCGCGCTCGAAGTCCTCGTAGGCCAGTGAATCGAACATAGGCGTGACAGGTGAGGCCCCTCGACTGTAGGGGCGGGTCTTAGACCCGCCCCTACGCTAGGTGGCCCATTCTACGCCGGATCGGGAGGTCGCGGCAATGGCCTAGACCATCGGATCGTAGGTCGGATTGAACATGAATTCGCGCACGTAACCGGGCAGATCGTCCGGTTCCGGCTCGGTGGCCAGTCCCTCGCGGAAGGCGATCTCGGCCACGGCGGTGGCGATGGCCGCCGACACGTCGCGGATGCGCGACAGTTCGGGATAGATGCGGCCGTTGGCCATGTCGGTCTCGGTCACCTGGGCGGCCAGCGTGCGCGCCGCGGCCTCGAACATCTCATCGGTCACGTGGCGCGCGCCGCTGACGACGACGCCCAGCCCGACGCCGGGGAAGATGTAGGAGTTGTTGCCCTGGCCGGGGTTGTAGGTCTTGCCGTAGAGCTTGACCGACGGGAACGGGCTGCCGCTGGCGAAGATGGCCCGGCCGCCGGTGAAGGTATAGGCCTCTTCGGCGGTGCACTCCGACTTGGAGGTAGGGTTGGACAGGGCGAAGATGATCGGCCGCTCGTTATATTTGCCCATGCGCTCGATCACCTCGCGGGTGAAGGTGCGCGGCTGGCCGGAGACGCCGATGATGGCCGTCGGCCGCAACTCCTCGACGGCGGTCAGGAAGTCGGCCAGCGGCGGGTGCTCGTGGGCGTAGGGCAGCTTATGGGCGGCCAGGTCATCGCGCCGGCGCACGACCAGGCCGTGCGAATCAACGAACCAGCAACGGCCGCGCGCCTCTTCCGGCGTCAGTCCCTCTTCGACCATGGCCGAGACGACGAGGTCGGCAATGCCCACGCCGGCCTCGCCCGCGCCCAGGAAGAGCAGGCGCTGCTCGCTCAGCTTACGCCGCGGCCCGCCCTCGACGGCGATGAGGCGCAGGGCGGCGAACAGCCCGGCCAGGGTGACGGCGGCCGTGCCCTGGATGTCGTCGTTAAAGACCCGGTAGTGGTCGCGATAGCGCTGGAGCAGGGCGAAGGCGTGGTGGTTGGCGAAGTCCTCGAACTGCACCAGCACCTGCGGGAAGCGCGCCGTGACGGCCTGCATGAACTCCTCGATGAAGGCGTCGTACGCCTCGCCGCGCAGCCGCGGGTGGGGCATGCCGATGTAGAGCGGGTCGGTCTGGAACTGCTTGTTCTCCGTGCCCACGTCGAGCATGATCGGCAGGGTCATGGCCGGGGGGATGCCGGCGCAGGCAGTGTAGAGCGACAGCTTACCGACGGGGATACCCATGCCGTGCGCGCCCAGGTCGCCCAGGCCGAGGATGCGCTCGCCGTCGGTGACGACGATGACGCGGATGTCGTCAATGGGCCAGTTGGCCAGTAGCTCGGCGATCTGGCCGGCGTCCTCGGAGGAGATGTAGAGGCCGCGCGGCCGGCGGAAGATGTGGCCATACTGCTGGCAGGCCTGGCCGACGGTCGGCGTGTAGACGATGGGCATCAGCTCTTCCAGGTTGTCGATCAGGATGCGGTAGAAGAGCGTCTCATTGCGGTCGACGAGGTCGTTCAGGTAGACGTACTTCTCCAGGTCGGTCGGCTTCTTGCGCAGGTTTTCCAGGATGCGCGCCGCCTGATCCTGCATCGACAGGACGCGCGCCGGCAGCAGGCCGCGCAGGCCGAACGCCTCGCGCTCGGCGGCGCTGAAGCCGGTGCCGCGGTTGAAGAGGGGGTTGTGGAGCATGTTGACGCCGTGGGGCATCGCTTCGGGTATATCGGTTACAGTCGTAGCCGTGGGCATGGATGAGGTACTCATATCTTTCTCCGCGTTAAGCGCCTGAAGATCAGGCAACAGTTGGCGCGGCCGGTCGCCTGGGGCCGGCGAGACGCCGATTCAGGTGAGTGGAAACGTGGGCTGCCAGGGTAGTGTACACCCAAATGGGCGGCTGTGTCTATCTATCGCCCCAGTGTTCTACGAAAGTCCCTACAGAACGTCGACCACGGATGGCCCTAGGGTGGCGCGCTGGCGCGGGGGAGGGCGGGGGGCGTCGCCGGCCTGGCCAGCCCCGGCGCGACCCAGGAGGGTCTCGCCCGCGGCATCGGGGTGAGCAGGGGTCCCGGGGGCGGCCGGGGCGGGCTGAACTGCCGTGGGGGGGCCAGGGGGGGGCGGGCTGGCGCTGTCGGGGGAGCGGCCCGGACGGGAGCTGCCGCCAGGGATGCCCTGGGCGCGGGTTGTGCGGCGTGAGCACACGGCGGGACGGCCACCCACGGTTGGCATGCCCCCCCCCACCGGGCAGGGCCCCGCCGGGCGGCTGCTCGCCCGCGGGCGGGCGCCGGGCGGGGGCGGGGGGGGGGGGGCGGGTGCCGGGGCGGGGCCGGGGGCGGGGGGGGGGGGGAAAGAGGGGTTGAGCGTTGGTGGGGCGGGGGTCGGCGAGCCAAGTGCCCTCAGCTTCTGCAGGGGGGGGGGGGGACCAGCGCGGGGGCGGTCGCGGCCCGGGGCTCCGGGGTCCCGGTCACCCGAAGGGCGACCCCTCTCGCCCAGCGCACGCCTGATGGGTGTCAGGCGCAAGGTGAAGTCACCGGCGCTCACGGCTGTGGGCTGGGACCGGCCTGGCTCCGGCTGTTGTCGCCCCGCGGGGGCGGGGCTCGGGGTCGGCTTAGGGCAGCGCGGGGCGGGGGCGATGGGGCCCCAGCTCGGGGGCGGGGCGGGGGGGCGGGGCGGGGGGCGGGGGGCGGCCCCGCCCCGGGCCCCAGCCCCGGGCGCCCCGGGCCGGGGCCCCCAACGGGGGGGGGGGGGGGGAGGGGGGGGGTGTTCCCCCTGGGGCCGGCCATCGTTACAATGTGGCCGAGTTTTCGTGTATCATAAGTCGCAGGTGTGGGTGGTGTTTATCGTCCCGCGGAGGGTGTTGCGATGTTCGATCGAATTGCGCAGGTGATCCTCATCATCTTCGGACTGTTGGTGCTCATGATATTGACGATGGGCCTGGCAATCTCCTGTCGCGAGCAGCCGATCGTGCCGGGCGAAGCGACGGCCACGCCCACGCTGCCCGGCTTCCCAACGGCCACGGCCACCCTGCCGAGTATTCCCACGGCCACGCCCACGCCTACTCCGGGTGCCGCCACGGCCACGCCCACCCCGCTGCCGCTGGGCGAAACGGCCACGCCGCCGACGATCGCGCCTATCGAGCAGGTCGTGACGCCGGCACCACCCACGCCCGCCACCGGCGGCCAGCCGGTGGGGTCGACCGTGCAGCACGTCGTCAACCGTGGTGAGTGGCTGTTGCAGATCGCCCGCTGCTATGGCACGTCCTTCAGCGGCATATTGACGTCTAACACCCTACCCAACCCCAACCTGATCTTTCCCGGCCAGGTCATCACCGTGCCCAACATTGGCAGCCAGGGGCGCATCATCGGCTCGCCGTGCGTCCAGGCCCACGTCGTCGAGGCCGGCGAAACGTGGGAGTCAATGGCCACGCGCTTTGGCACGACCGTGGCCATTCTGCGTCGCGCCAACCCCGGCGAACTGAGCCTGGGGCGGATCATCTGGGCGCCGCGGCCATAGCGCCCTTGTAGCGCGGGTTAGCAACCCGCGCCACAATGAAGGAGTCAACAATGGCAGACGAGAGCGAGACTCTAACCTTTGAGCGAACCGTCGCCGCCAGCCCGGCCGAGGTTTACCGCGCCTTCACCAGCAGCACCGCGTTGCGCGAGTGGCTGTGCGACACGGCCACCACCTCACCGCGGGCCAACGGTCACCTCTTCGTCGGCTGGAACGATGGCTACTACGCCACCGGCCACTTCACCGAACTGCTGCAAAACCGCGCCGTCTGCTTCACCTGGCAGGGGCGGGGCGAACCGCGGCCGACGAGCGTCCACGTGGCCATTGAGCCACGCGAGCAGGGCACGGCCGTCGTGCTGGAGCATGGCGGCATTGGCGAGGGGCCGGAGTGGGGCGACAAGACGGCCGAGTTCGACCGCGCCTGGCGACGGGCGCTGGAAAACCTCGACTCGGTGCTGACCAGCGGCGAGGACTTGCGCGTGACGCGGCGGCCGATGCTGGGCGTTCTGCTGGCCGGGTTCGACAACGCCGACGCCGCCCGCCTGGGCGTGCCCGTGGTCGAGGGGGTGCGGCTGAGCGGGGTTGTGCCCGGCTTGGGGGCCGAGGCTGCCGGGCTGCGTCAGGACGACGTGATCGTCAGCATCGACGACCGGCCGACCCCCGACGTGGTCGGGCTGCGCACAGTGGTCAAGTCGCAGCAGGCGGGCGACACGGTTCAGGTGACGTTCTATCGCGGCGGCGAACTGCTTACCGCGCCCATGACCCTGGCCGGGCGCAAGATACCGGCCATCCCCCACGACGCGCCGGAGCTGCTGGCCCGCGTGGCCGAGCGCTACGCCCGCGACGAGGCCGCCCTCGACACCGTCCTGGCTGGCGTCAGCGATATGGAGGCGTCTTATCGCCCCGGCCCGGAGGAGTGGAACGTCAAGCAAGTGCTGGCCCACCTGATCCAGGGCGAGCGCACCAATCAGCAGTGGATCGGCGAGTTGATCGGCGACCTGGAAGCGGCCTACGACGGCGACGGCGCTAACCAGGAGGCGCGACTGAATGCCACCGTCAACGCCTTTCCGACGCTGGCCGACATGGAGGCCGAACTGAAGCGGCTCAATGCCGAGACGCTGGCGCTGATCGACGGGCTGCCGGAGGAGTTTGTCCGCCGCCGCCGCACCTTCTGGCGGCTGGCGCGGACGTTGCTCGATGAGTCCTACTCCCACATTGCCGACCATCTGGAGCAGATTCGGGCGGCCGCGGCCGCGGCCCGCGCGGCGGGCATTGGTACTTGAGTTACGCCACCAACTGAGCCATACAAGGAGCGCACGATGAAGATGCTGAGTCGAGAGGCGTTTGGCCGGGCGGCCGACTATCTGCGCAACGAGGCGCGGCCGTTGGAGCGCGCCCTGTTCGCCCATCACTTCGAGGGCGGCGGTCGCACGGCGGTGCTGGCTGCCCTCGTGCCCTATCAGAACGCCGACGGCGGCTTCGGCCGCGCCCTGGAGCCGGACATGCGCGCCGAGGCGTCGTCGGTTGTGGCCACGACCGTCGCCCTGGACATCCTCCGCCGCGTGGGCGCGACCGAGGAGACGTCCGGCCTGCCGGCGGCGCTGGTCTACCTGATGGACAACTACAACGTCGAGACGGGCCGCTGGCCGATTATCTCACCCGCCGTCGAGGACGCGCCCCACGCGCCGTGGTGGGAGTACGCCGCGAGCGAAGAGAGCTTCCGCGGTTTCTGGGCCAACCCGCGGGCGTCGGTCGTCGGCTATCTGTGGCAGTATCGCAAGCTGGTGCCCTCGCCTTTCGTCGAAGGGGCGTTGCGCTCGGCGGCCACCGACCTGTTGACCTACTCCCAGACGATGGAGATGCACGATCTGCTGTGCTACGTCGATCTGCTGGAGACGCCCGACCTGCCGGGCGAGATGCGCGAGAACATGATCGACAAACTGCGCCGCGTCGTGGCCCGCTCGGTGGTCATGGAGCCGGCCGAGTGGGACGACTACAACCTGAAGCCGCTGACCGTTGTGCGCTCGCCGCAATCGGAGCTGGCCGCGGCCGTTGATGCGGCCGTGCTCGACGCCAATCTCGACCACCTCCTCGCCGCCCAGTCGCCGGACGGCACGTGGCCGCCGAACTGGTCGTGGGATTTTATTGACGCCGACGCCTGGGCCGCGGCCGAGCGGGAGTGGCGCGGCGTGCTGACGTTGCGCAATTTGGAGACGTTGCGCGCCTTCGGCCGCATCGAGGAGTAAGCGGCATGGAGTTCGACCCGCGCTCGCCGGCGTTCCGCGCCAACCCGTACCCGTTCTATGACATGCTGCGCGCCTTCGCGCCCATCTTCTACTGGCAACCGTGGGGCATGTGGTTCCTGACGACCCACGAGGATTGCCACGCCCTGCTGCGCGACGACCGCTTCGGCCATCTGCCGCTGTCGGTCGCCGCGGCCCCGCCCAGCCAGCGGGCGCTGTGGCAGATGCAGACCAACTGGCTGCTGACCATGAACCCGCCCGACCACACCCGGCTGCGCGGCCTGGTGCAAAAGGCGTTCACGCCGCGGGCCGTGGCCCAGTTGCGCGCCACCATCCAGCGCCTCACCGACGCGTTGATCGACCGCATGGCCGAGAAGGAGCAGGTGGACGTCATCGCCGACCTGGCTTACCCGCTGCCGGTGGCCGTCATTTGCGAGATGTTGGGCGTGCCGCTGGCCGACCAGGGGCTTTTTCATGCCTGGTCGGCGGCCCTGGTGCGCAGCCTCGATCTGACCGACGAGCCGGCCGTCTATAACCGCGCCTCCGTCGCCGCGGCGGAGATGACGGCCTACTTCGACGCCTTGCTGGCCGAGCGGCGCGCCCAACCCCAGACCGACATCCTCTCGGCCCTGGTGGCGGCCGAGGAGGCGGGCGACCGGCTGACCACCGAGGAGCTTTTCGGCACCTGCGCCCTGCTGCTGGTGGCCGGCCACGAGACGACGGTCAATCTGATCGGCAACGGCACGCTGGCCCTGCTGCGCCATCCCGACCAGTGGCAACGGTTGCGCGACGAGCCGGGCCTCATCGCCAGCGCCGTCGAGGAGTTGTTGCGCTACGACAGCCCGGTGCAACTGACCTCGCGCGCGGCCCTGACCGACGTGACCTACAAAGGCCAGCGCTTCCCGCGCGGCACGTTCGTCACCTTTCTGCTGGGCGCGGCCAACCACGACCCGGCCGTCTTTGCCGACCCGGCGCGGCTGGACGTGGGGCGGGCCAACAACAGGCATCTGGCCTTTGGCGGCGGCATCCACTACTGCCTGGGCGCGCCATTGGCCCGTCTGGAGGGGGAGATCGCCCTGGGCACGCTGGCGCGGCGGCTGCCTACGCTGGCGTTGGCCGGCGGCCCGCCCGTCTACCGCGACAACGTGGCCCTGCGCGGCCTGGAGGCGCTGCCGGCAAAGTTGTAGGGCGATTTGCCAAATCGCCCCACACGGAACGCCATGAATGAAGCCACCGCCGTCCATCGCGCCGGCGACAAACCGGCCACCATCGCCTCCCTGCGCGACGACCTGCTGGCCCTGGGCGTGCGGCCGGGCATGGTGCTGTTGGTTCACTCGTCCCTCAGCGCCCTGGGCTGGGTCAGCGGCGGGCCGGTGGCCGTCGTGCTGGCGCTGGAGGCGGCGCTGGGCGAGGCGGGCACGCTGGTCATGCCCACTCACTCCGGCGACCTGTCCGACCCGGCGGCGTGGCAGAACCCGCCCGTGCCCGAAGCGTGGTGGGCGGTCATCCGCGACACCATGCCCGCCTATGACCCCGACCTGACGCCGACGCGGGGCATGGGGGCCATTCCGGAGACGTTCCGCCGCCAGCGGGGCGTGCGCCGCAGCGACCACCCGCAGGTGTCGTTCGCCGCCCGCGGCCCGGCGGCCGACTTCATCACCGCCGGGCACGAACTGGCCCACGGCCTGGGCGAAGGCTCGCCGCTGGCCCGGCTCTACGACCGGGACGGCCACGTGCTGCTGCTGGGCGTGGGCCACAGCAACAACACCTCGCTGCACCTGGCCGAAGAGCGCGCCGACTTCCCCGGCAAGACCATCATCACCCAGGGCGCGCCGGTGTTGCGCGACGGGCGGCGGGTGTGGGTCAGCTACCCCGAACTGGACTTCAACGACGAGGACTTCGCCGCCATCGGCGCGGCGTTCGAGCGCGAGACGGGGCTGGCGCGGGTCGGCCCGGTCGGCCGGGGCGAAGGGCGGCTGCTGCCGCAGCGGGCGTTGGTGGATTTTGCGGTGGGGTGGATGGAAGAGAGACGATTGCCGAGCGATGAGTGACGTCTGACGCGTCCGCCCGGCGCTAAAGCGACCGGGCTACTCAACAACGCCGGCCGAGGCCGGCTCAGGAACCGTCGGCCGCCGTCTGAAGCCCCGTTCACGGGGCGCTGTTGAGTAGCCCCGTGGCTTCAGCCCGGGGCGGACGCGGCTGGCGAGTGCCGAGTGGCAAGTAGCAGAGTCCGCATCCTCAGCTGTGGATGGTTGGGGCCGGCGTGATGTTGGCCGATGCGGGACGAGTCTCGGGTTATCAGCCTCACCCCCCCAACCCCACCCCCGCCGCCGCCAACCGCTCCGCCACCAGCGTCATCATTCGCAGCCGCAACTCCGCGCCGCGACCGTAGCGGGCGCGGGCGTGGAGGTGGATTTCGGCCGCCGCGCCCAGTTGCCCGTCGTGGCCGACGACCTTCCACGGCTCCAGCAGGTCGGGCAACAGCGCCGGGGCTTCCTCGGCCAACGCCAGCAGCACCGCCAGCGCCGCCGGCAGATCGGCCGGGGCAACCAGAACGACGACGTGGGTGCCGGTGAAGCTGCCGCGGCTGTAGTTGCGCAGGATGCGCACCTCGCCCTGGGGCACGACGATGAGTTCGCCGGCCCGCGTGCGAATGGTCAGCGTGCGCACCGTCACCCGCTCGACCGTGCCCTCCAGCGTGTCGCCGACGCGGAAGATGGAGACGTTGTCGCCCACGTCGAAGCGGTTCTCGAAGATGTTGCTGATGCCGTTGAGGAAGTCGCCGATGTAGTCGCGGGCGGCGAAACCGAAGGCGTTGGCGACGATGGTCGAGACGACGGCCAGATTGACCAGGCTGACGAACTGCCCGGCGGCCAGGATGAAGGCCACGATGAAGGCGATGAAGTTGATGAAGCTGGCCAGCAGCAGTTGCACCGTCTGGTGGCGGCGGGCCTGGGCGCTGGGCGGCGGCGGCAGCGCGCCCGGCGCCGGCGCGCGGCTGGGCGTCTCGTAGCGGGCGAAGCGCAGCGCCCAACCGGCCAGCCGGCCGCTGATGCGCGTGACCAGCCAGGCCAGCCCGAAGATGACGATGACAAAGGCCAGCCGCAGCGGCAACTCGGCGTAGCCGTAGAGCCGCACCAGCCAGGCGGGCAGCGGGCCGGAGCCGACGACGCTCTCGACCAGTTCCAACTCGTCCACCTGCGCCGTTTGCAGCAGGCCGACGGTCAGCGCCGTCAGGGCGATAAGGGCCAGCAGGGGCACAAAGATGACCAGGAGCAGACGACGGCTCATGCGGCGGCCTCCTTGCCGCCGGCCAGGGGGATGCCCGCGGCGGCGAAGCGGAGTTGGACAATGGTGTGCAGCGCCAGTTGCAGGTCGTCCTCGTTGCCGGGCGTGGTGCGGCCGAACAGCGATACGGCGGTCACGCCGCCCAGGCGGCCGTCGAGCGACATGACGTGCCACGGCTCGACCAGTTGGGTCGTCAACACCGGCGACTCGCCGGCCAACTCGGTCAACAGGGCCACGGCCCGGTTCAGGTCGCGGGCGCGGACGGGGAAGGTGGCGTAGACGCCGCTCGTCTCGCCGCGGCTGAAGTTGCGGAAGATGCGCAACTCGCCGTGGGGGATGCTGGTCAGTTCGCCCGAATCGGCGCGGACGTTGAGGAAGCGCAGGTCTACGTCTTCAACCTGACCCTCCACCTGCTCGGCGAACTGCTTGTAGCGAATGCGCTCGCCGACGCTGACGTTGGTCTCGAAGATGTTGCTGATGCCGCCCAGTACGTCGCCGATGGGCAGGCGCGCGCCCCAGGTCAGGCCGCTGGTCAGGGCGGCGATGACCACGGCCAGGTCGGCGCGGGGCACGAACTGGCCGATGGACAGCACCGTCGCCGCGCCCAGGGCCAGGACGGCCAGAATGCTGCCGATGATCTGTTGCAGCGTCAGGCGGCGCTCCGGGCGCAGGACTGTCGGCCGCGCCTCGTCCGCCTCCTCGCGCCGCAGCCGCCCGGCCACCGGCTCGCCCAACACCCAGCCGCCGATGCGCAGCCGCCGCCGGAAGACCCACAGCGCCGCGCCGAAGGCCAGGACGATAAAGCCCAGTTGGAACGGGAAGAGGACGGCGCGGGCCAGCAGATAGAGCACGCGCTGGGCCTGCACAGTGGCCGGGGCGGCCGTCAGGACGAAGAACGTCGCCGGGTTGCTCTCGGCATAGAACGACACGCCGACCATCAGGCTGGAGAGAGCCACGACGAGCAGGAGGGGGCTGGCGAGAAGGAGCAGCAGGCGGCGCATGGGTGGATGGTATCCGAGCGGCGAATCTGGTCGAGATTGTAAACCCTTGCCGGCGCGATTGCCAATGTTGGGCGGGCGTCGGCCGGGCGTAGGCCGAACTGCCGGGGTTGTTGTAGGGCGGGTTGGCAACCCGCCTCTTCCGGGCCATCGAAGAGGCGGGTTGCCAACCCGCGCTACAACAACTCGCGAATCGCGGCTACCATCGCTTCATTGAGCGGGAAGCGCGCCGCCAGGAAATCGAGCATGGCCGCGGCCGACTGTGGCGTGCGGTCGTACCCCTGCTGGAAGCCGGCCAGGTGGGCGGCCATCTGCGGGAAGCGTTGCTCGAAGCGGCGCATCCTCGCGAACGGGTCGCGAGCGGCGGCTTGCTCCGGCTCCAGATGGGCGGCCAACTCCAGCAGACGATCCACAGCGTAGAGTTGAATCTCGCGTGCCGCAGCCAGCCGCTCGCCGCGCCGGAAGCGCAGCAGGCCAACGTGGAGGTTGCACAGGATTTCGCCTAGCAACTGCTCGACCGGCGGCGTCGCCGGCGCAGGTGGGGTGCGGGACGGCGCGGCCACGCTCTCACTGACCCAAGGTTGCTTCCACACGATCCTGCCCGGCGTGTAGCCGGCGTTGCCCAGTTCGGCCACAGTGAAGATGGCCATCTCAGCATAGATGCCGTCGGTAAAGAGGACGTGCAGGCCGGCTCCGGGGCCGCGATAGCGAAAGACCACCGGCGCAGCGGCCTCCAGCCAGTCGAGATTGGTGAAGAAGCGCTCCTTCGTTCCCGGCCGCACGACGAGGAAGAAGTCGAGGTCGGAGAACTCATCCAGACGGTCGAGTTCCCGGCCGACGGAGCCGAGGCCGATGAGGGCCAGGGCGTCGGCGTGATTGGCCAGGGAGCGGCCGATGGCGTCGAGGCGGTTGAGAAGATCGTCCGGTGTGTTCATTGCACTATTCTACCCCGCGTCGGGTGCGTCGCACTTTCTGGAGTGCGTCGCACCTTCTTGCGGGGCGCGGTGGGTATTGGGTAGTGGGCGGCTGGAAGAACGTGCAACGCACCTCGGAAGGTGCGATGCCGGGGGCGAGCGGGCGGCACTTTGGCGGGGGGCGGTGGTATGGGGTGGGCGGCGGAAGAACGGCGCACCTCGGAAGGTGCGATGCACGGGGAGGGCCAGTTGTGGCGCGGGCGGGCAAGCCGCGCTACGATTAGTTACCGAGGCGGCGGTTGCTGTGGTAGCCAACGCCGCCCGTCTGACCGATGGATTCCACGCCCAGCTACGGCCCGCCCGACCGGCTCTTCGACGCCTATCTGTTCGACCTCGACGGCACGGTGACGCTTGGCGACGCCTTGCTGCCGACGGCCGGCGAGACGATCACTCGGCTGCGCGCCGCGGGCCGGCGAACGCTCTTCCTATCCAACAACCCGTCGCGCACGGCGGCCGACTACGCCGCGCGGCTGACGCGGCTGGGGCTGCCGACGCCGGCCGGGGACGTGGTCAACTCGTCGCTGGTGATGGTCGACTTCCTGAAGCGACAGATGCCGGGGGCGCGGCTGTTCGTTGTCGGCGAGGCGTCGCTGTGCGGTGAGTTGGCCGCGGCCGGCTTCGAGTTGGCCGACGAGGCGGCGGGCGTGGACGCCGTCATCGCCAGCTTCGACCGCACCTTTACCTATCGCAAGCTGCAAATCGCCTTCGACGCCATCCGCGGCGGGGCGCGCTTCTTCGCCACCAACGGCGACCGCTACTGCCCCACGCCCGACGGCGGCCAGCCCGACGCCGCGGCCATGATTGCCGCCATCGAGGCGGCCACGAACACGCAAGTCGAGGCGGTGGTCGGCAAGCCGTCGCCCATCATGGCCGAGGCGGCGCTGGCCCGGCTGGGATTGCCGCCGGAGCGCTGCCTGATGACCGGCGACCGGCTGGAGACGGACGTACTGTTCGGGCTGAACGCGGGCATGGCCGCGGCGCTGACGCTGACCGGGGCGACGAGCGAGGCCGAGGCCGCCGCGTCCAGCATTCGGCCGACCTATATGATGCGAACGTTGAATGAGTTGTTATGAAAGAGGAACACAGAGTTACACAGAGGAGCACAGAGTTACACACAGGAAGAATCTCTTCTCTGTGTAACTCTGTGTCTTCCCTCTGTGATTCTCTGCGTTCCTCTCCCGCTTAAAGGTGCATAAAATGGCCAAATGGGAGTATCTGGTGCGAGTGTTTGAACTGAACAGGGAAGACGGGGTAGTCGTCGATTACGTCACGCGCGTGTACGACGAGGGCCGGTGGAAGGAAATGGTGCAATACGACCCGCTGTCGCTGGAAGCATGGTTGAACAAGTGCGGCGAAGAGGGCTGGGAGCTGGTCAAGATCGACGGGGCCACGGCTCAGGGCAAGAAGGGCGACGTTGGCGTCAGCTTCCCGGAGGTTACGGCCTGGTACCACTTCTACCTGTGCGTCTTCCGGCGGCAGGTGGAGAAGTGACCACGCCGCGCCTCGGTCTGGTGTTGGGCGGCGGCGGGGCGCGCGGGTTGGCCCACTTCGGCGTGCTGCGCGTCCTGCAGCGCGAGAAGATCCCCATCGCCTGCATCGCCGGCACCAGCATGGGCGGGCTGGTCGGCGCGCTGTTCGCCGCCGGCGTGCCCGCTGAACGGGTCGAGGAAGAGGTGTTGCGCCTCAGCCGGGTGACGGAGCAGATCCGGCTGGTGGACGTGGAACTGTCGGCCGCCGGGCTGAGCATCCGCGGCCGGCGCATCTACAACTTCATGGCCGACCTGCTGGGCGAGGATTTGACCTTCGCCGATCTGCCGTTGCCGCTGGCGATGGTCGCCGTGGACATCCACACCGGCCGCGAGGTGATCCTGCAGGGCGGGCTGGTCATCGACGCCGTGCGGGCGACCATCTCCGTGCCCGGCGTGTTCATGCCCGTCGATCTGGGCGACTACCGGCTGGTGGACGGCGGCGTGCTTGACAACGTGCCGGTGGATGTGGCCCGCGGCATGGGAGCCACACGCACCATTGCCGTCGACGTGCTGCCCAGCTTCAGCGTCAACGTGCCCGGCCGCGACCCGGTGGAGACGGGGCTGCAACTGGCCTTCGCCCCACGCCAGTTGACTGAGGTCTATCACGTCCTGATGATCATGATCGCCGCCCTGACCGAGAGCCGCTTGCGCCAGTATCCGCCCGATCTGCTCATCCGGCCGGTGCTGCCGCCGAATGTGACATTGCTGTCCGGCTTCAATCGGGCCGAGGAGATGATCGCCGCCGGCGAGGCGGCGACCGAAGCGGCGCTGCCGGCCATTCGTGCGCTGTTGGCCGAGGAGCACGAAGGCGACGCCAATCCGTAGGCAAGATACTTGCTGCCCCGAGCGTCTCGCTTAATCTGTGAAATCTGTGTAATCTGTGGTTCCCCAAAGGAGTCCCATGAGCGCCTATCCCCTGGATAAACATCAGTTAACGGCCAACGTCATCCGCGGCCTGGCGATGGATGCGGTGCAAAAGGCCGAGAGCGGCCACCCCGGTCTGCCGATGGGCATGGCCGACGCCGCCGTCGTTCTGTGGTCGCAATTCATGAAGTTCAACCCCGGCGATCCGTGGTGGTTCAACCGCGACCGCTTCCTGCTGTCGGCCGGGCACGGCTCCATGCTGCTCTATAGCCTGCTGCACCTGTCCGGCTACGACCTGCCGCTGGAAGACCTGATGAACTTCCGCCAGTGGGGCAGCCTGACGCCCGGCCACCCGGAGTTGCACCTGACGCCCGGCGTCGAGACCTCCACCGGGCCGCTGGGGCAGGGGCTGACCAACGCTGTCGGCATGGCCATCGCCGAGCGCTGGCTGGCGGCGCGCTTCAACCGCGACGACTACCCGCTCGTTGACCACATGACCTACGCCCTGGTCAGCGATGGCGACCTGATGGAAGGCATCTCCCATGAGGCGTGCTCGCTGGCCGGGCATCTGGGGCTGGGCAAGCTGACGTTCCTCTACGACGACAACCACATCACCATCGACGGCAAGACGGATTTGGCCTTCTCAGAGGATGTGCTGAAGCGGTTCGAGGCCTACGGCTGGCACACGACGCGCGTCGACGGGCACGACCCGCTGGCGGTGCGCGCGGCGCTGGTCGAGGCCGCGGCCGAGACGGAGCGGCCGTCGCTCATCGCCTGCCGCACGACTATCGGCTTCGGCAGCCCCAACCGCGCCGGCACGGCCAAGGCCACGGCGAGCCGCTGGGGGCCGAAGAGGTGCGGCTGACCAAGGAGGCCCTGGGCCTGCCCGCCGACCAGCCTTTCTACGTGCCCGCTGAGGCCTGCGACTTTCTGGGCGAGGCAGCCCGCCACGGCGCAACGCGCATGGGCCAGTGGGAGGAGCTGCGGCGCGACTATGAGCGGGCTTTCCCCGATGACGGCGAACTGTTTCGCCACATGCTCGATGGCGAGTTCGACGTGGCCCTGGACGTGGATGAGCTGTTCGAGGCGGGCAAGAGCATGGCCACCCGCGTGGCGTCGGGCATCGTGCTCAACGCCATCGCGCCCCAATCACCGACGCTGCTGGGCGGCTCGGGCGACCTGACGCCGTCGAACAAGACCGACCTGAAGGGGGCCGGCGACCTGCGGCGGGGTGACTTCTCCGGCCGCTACATTCGCTTCGGCGTGCGCGAACACGCCATGGGCGGCATCCTCAACGGCATGGCCCTGCACGGCGGCGTGCGCCCCTATGGCGGCACGTTCCTGGTCTTCTCCGACTACATGCGGCCGTCCATTCGCCTGGCGGCGTTGATGGAAGCGGCGGTCATCTACGTCTTCACCCACGACAGCATCGGCGTGGGCGAAGACGGGCCGACCCACCAGCCGGTGGAGCACCTGATGGCCCTGCGGGCCATTCCCAACCTGATGGTCATCCGTCCGGCCGACGCCGTGGAGACAGCCGGGGCGTGGCTGGCGGCCCTGGCCAACCGCAAGGGGCCGACGGCGCTCATCCTGACCCGCCAGAACCTGCCGCGGCTGGGGACGACCATCTCCCAGACGCTCCGTGGCGGCTACGTGCTGGCCGAAGCGACGCGCGACGGCCAGCCGGTCGAGCCGGACGTGATCCTCATCGGCACCGGCTCCGAGGTGCAACTGGCGGTGAAGGCGCGGGAGATTCTGGCCGGGGAAGGCGTGGCCGCGCGGGTGGTGTCGCTGCCGTCGTGGGAGCTATTCGCTGCCCAGCCGGAGGAGTACCGCGAGAGCGTGCTGCCGAACCACGTTCGGGCGCGGGTGTCGGTCGAGGCGGGCGTCACCGAGGGCTGGCGGCAGTTCGTCGGGCTGGATGGTCTGTCGGTGGGCATCGACCGCTTCGGCGCGTCGGCCCCCTATCAGGTGGTGTACGAGAAGCTGGGGGTGACGGCCGAGGCGGTGGCCGAAGCGGCGCGGGCAGTCCGCTTGTAGCGCGGGTTGGCAACCCGCCTCTTCTCCTTCAGCAGCAGAAGAGGCGGGTTGCCAACCCGCCCTACAGTAGCGCCCCTAGGCCCAGCCCCACGGCCACGGCTAACACGACGCTGGAGATGAGTTCGGCCAGATAGACCACGTCGCCGTTGCCATTGATGACGCGCGGCCACTCCATGACCAGCCGCGGCAGGGCCACCAGCGGCACTAGCAACACCTGGCCGAAGAGCACCAGCGTGGTGATGAGCACGCGCTCGACGATGCCGACGAACTTGTTGGGGCCGGCCGGGAAGTCGGGCGGCTGCCCCTTGAGCAGGCCGTAGACGACGAACTTCAGCAGCACCCAGGTGGGCATGGTGATGAAGGCGTAGCCGAGCAGCGCCGTCAGCAGCGGCGTCTGTCGGGCGCTGGCGGCAACTCCCGCCCACATCTCGCCCCACACCAGATAGCCCCCGGCCACTAAAGCACTGAGGATAAAGAGTACGTGCAGGAGTTGGTCGATAAAGAAGCGTAACAGAGGGGGAATGGGCGGGCGGAAGAGGAATTGGACGGCGTCGACGAGGAAGTGACTGACGCTAATGAGCAGGACGCCCCACCACCAACCGCCGGCGAAGGGCGCGGCGAAGAGGGCGGTGACGGCGAAGAGCACGATACTGTGGGCGATGACCCCTCTCAGTTCGCGACTCTTCCACTGCGCCAGCGCGTCCCATTGCAACACATAGTCGCCCACCAGATGGGCCAGAAACATCGCAATAACCATTACACTTACCGCTGCCGTCCGGCGACGGCAGATACCACAGGTTCCAGCTACCACTAATCATACATCGTCCTGTGGGGCGCGCTGTGTTACAGGACACAGTTGTCAGTTGTCAGTTGTTAGTACGCAGCCACTAACAACTGACAACTGACAACTACTCCGTCAGCGCCGCCAACTGGGCCAGGGTTTCGCGTAGCGATTCAAGCTCCTGGCCGTAGCGCGCCCAGTCGCCGTCGCGCTGGGCCTGTTCGGCCGCTTGCAAGTGGGCGTTGGCCGCGGCGACCAGTTCGTCGACTGTCGTCGGGTTGGTCGGGGGCGTGGCGGCGTCGGGAGTGGGCGTTGGAGTCAGGCCGCCGGGCGGTAGCGATTCATCTACCACGGTAACGCCGTCCGTGCTGGCCTGGGCCAGGGCGATGAGCGAGCGGTCGAGCGTCTCAGCCATCGCCACGCCGGTGTTGCTGGCCGTCACGATGCGCCGTAGTTCGGGCAGGGCGTTGGCCTCCGACAGCAGGTAGACCGGCTCCACGTAGAGAAAGCTCTGGTTGATGGGCAGCACCAGCAGATTGCCGCGCACGACGCTGGAGCCGCGCTGATCCCACAGGGTGAACTGCTGCGAGATGGACGGCTCCTGGTCGATGCGCCCCTCCACCTGGAGCGGGCCAAAGACCAGCGTCTGGCGGCCCATCTCGTAGACGATCAACTCGCCATAGTGGCCGGGGTCGTTGCGCGCCGCCATCCAGGCGATCATGTTGTTCTTGTTGGCCGGGCTGAAGGGCAGGATAAGCAGGTACTCCGGCTCGCCTCGTCGGGCAGCGGCAGGGTGACGTAGTACGGCTCCGTCTCCTGGGTGGCGCTCTCCACGACCTCGCTGGGGATCTGCCACAGGTCTTCCTTGTTATAGAAGACGCGCACGTCGTTCATGTGGTAGGTCAGGTATTGGCGCGCCTGGGCCCAGAACAGGTCGACCGGGTAGCGCAGGTGGGCCTGCAAATCGGCCGGCATCTCGTCCAGCGGGTGGAAGACGCCAGGGAAGGCGCGGGCGTAACTCTGGATGATCGGGTCGTCGGGGTTGCTGACGTAGTAGGTGACGTTACCGTCGTAGGCGTCGATGGTGATCTTGACCGCGTTGCGCATGTAGTTGAAGGCGCGGGTGGTTATGGGCAGGACCGCGCCGTTGGGCAGGGTCTCGGTGACGCTCGGCCGCGGGCTGAGGCGGGCCGGCGTGGAGTAGGGGTAGTCGTCGCTGACGGTATAGGCGTCTTGCAGCCAGACGAGCCGCCCGGCGTCGTTGACCACCAGGTAGGGGTCGCTGTCGAGCAGCAGGAAGGGCGTCAACTCGCGGACGCGCTCCTGAACCTGGCGGCGGTACTGGACGCGGGTCGTCTCGGTGATGTCGTTGCTGAGCAAGACGTTGGGGTCGCTCTGGCGCATGGCGAAGGCCAGCCGCTTGAGGAAGGAGTCGAGGACGATGCCACCCGTACCCTCGTAATTCGTGTAGACATTCTCGTCGCCGCTGGGATAGCTGAACTCCTCGCGGGCGCTGCCGACGTAAATGGTGTCGTTGGTCAATTCGCCGAAGTAGATCTCCGGTCGCGTGACCTGGATTGACTCGACGCGGCTCTGCGGCGGGAGGTCTTTGATGAAGAAGTTGGGTTGCCCTTCGGACGTTACCTCGTTGACCGGGTTCATGATGATGCCGTAGCCGTGGGTGAACTCCAGGTTGCGGTTGACCCACGACGGCGCGGGCAGGCGCGTCTTGTCCAGCTCGCGCGCGGCCAGCATCACCTGGCGCTGCTCGCCGTCGATCTGGTAGCGGTCGATGTCGATCTCGCCCACGGCGTAGTAGGGGCGCAACCCCTGGAGTTGCTGGAAGGTCTGTTGCAGCGGCCGGTAGTCCCACAGCCTCACGTTGCGCAACACGTCCTCATTTTCGAGGAGGTCTTCGGGCGATAGGTCTTCGACCTCGCCGAAGGGCGTTGACTCGATTGCGTCGAGGTCAAAGGCGGCGCGGGTGAAGGCGATGTTGTTCTCGATGTAGGGCGTCTCCAACGATAGCTCGTTCGGCTCGACGACGTAGCGTTGCAGCAGGCCGGGCAGCAGGCCGCCGACGATGAGGCCGCTGGCCAGCCACAGCGCCGCGCCGATGATTGGCAGGCGCAGGTTGGGGCGCACGACGTTAGTGAACAGGGCCAGGGCCGTCAGTAGCGCAAACACCGCTTGCAGCCGTAAGCCCCACAGGCCGGCGCGCAAATCAACGTAGCTGGCCCCGTAGGCCACGCCGCGGTTGGAGAACAGCAGGCGATAGGTGTCCAGAGCGTAGCCGGCGGCCCACACCAGCAGCAGCACGCCCAGCAGCCCGGCCAGGTGGCGGCGCAGGCCGTTGGCTTGCAGCGGCTGCCACGCCCCGCGTTGCATCTCCAGCAGGTTCGAGCCGGCGTAGATGGGCAGCAAGCCCAGAGCGGCCACGAAGAGCACGGTGACCAGCCAGCCCTGGAAGAACTCATAGACAGGTAGTTGGAAGACGTAGAAGCCCACGTCGCGGCCGAAGATGGGTTCGGCCACACCGAAGCCCTGCGCGTTTTGCAGCAGCAGCAGCTCCTCCCACTGGCTGGCGGCGGCCGAGGCGAACAGGAAGGCCAGCACGAGGGCGAGGCCGATGATGATGGCGCGGATGCCGCCGGCGCGTAGGACGTTCTGTTGCAGCGGCGTCGTGTCGCGCAGCGCCCACCGCCGGGCCAGAAGCCAGTTGCCCAGCAGCACCAGGAGAGCCACGGCGAAGGCGGCGACGAAGACGACCACACGCACCGTCAGCCGCTTGACGAACATATCGCGGAAGCCGAGGTGGTCGAACCACAGGAAGTCGGTGTAGAAGCCGGCGATGCTGCCCAGGCTGAAGAGGAACAGGAGGATGAGGATGCTCAGCAGGATGAGCCGGTTGACGCGCGGCGAGCGGTTGGGCGGTGGGAAGGTGCGGCGCGGCGGCCGGCGACCCCCGCCGCCGCCCTCTTCCTGCTCGCGCCAACCAGCCTCTTCCATCGCTCGCCGAAACACTTCGGGAATGTCAAAGTCGTCTTGCTTCATGTCTCATCCCGGTGCGTCGCACTTTCCGAAGTGCGTCGCACCTTCTTCGCGCACCTTCTTCGCGCAACGAATACTTCCTTGGCCTGGAAACTATTATCCGCAGATTAGGCAGATTGGGCAGATTTAAGAGGCACACGTTAAGGGGGGATACGAAATCGCCGCCGCCAGGCCAGCCGCCGCAGCGGGGCGCGGGCCTCGACCCAAGCGGCGCGGGCCTCGTCGGCCGCTTCCGTCGCCGGCCGGCGGCCATACTGCCGCGCCGCGAACATCCCCGCCAGACGCGCCACCGCGCCGCGCAAGGGGGCCGCTGCCTCATCCCCTTCAAGTTGATCGAGCAGCGCCGCGGCGAACTCATCCGGCGTCTGCCCCGGCCGATAGGGGTGGCCGGCCGCCGCCGCGCCGTCTTGCAGCCCGGCGAAGGCGGCTTGCACGGCGTCGAGCGGAACCCGCGGCGCGCGCCGCCGCGCCAGCGCCCGCCGCCCCCACAGTTGCCAGACGACCAGCGCCAGCGCCGCCAGCCCCAGCCACAGGAACCACGGCGTCTGGCGCTGCGGCGCGCGCGGCGGCACGACGGCCATCGGCTGCGGCGGCTCGAAGGTGGGCGGGGCGCTGTCACCGGCGGCGGGCGCGGCCGGCGCGGCGGCCACGGCAAAGGGCGCGGTCGGCTCGAACTCCACCCAGCCGATGCCGGCAAAGTAGACCTCGGCCCACGAGTGGGCGTCGAGTTGACGCACCGTCTGCACGCCGCGCGCGTCCGGCGGCTGTTGCAGGAAGCCGGCGGCCAGCCGTGCCGGCAGCCCCACGGCGCGGGCCATGACGACCATGGCCGAGGCGTAGTAGTCGCAGAAGCCGCGCTGCAAGTCGAAGAGGAAGTAGTCGACAATGTCTACGTCGCGCGGTGGCTGCGGCAGATCGAGGGTATAGGGGTACTGGTGCAGGAAGGCTTCGATGGCCCGCGCCTGGGCGTAGGGGGACGGCGGGGCGGCGTCGCCCGCCTCTAGACCGGCGGCGACGCGGGCCAGTTCGTAGACGCGGTCGGGGATGCCGCGCGGCAGGGCGGTGTAGCGGGCGCGAATCTCGGCCGGCACGTCCTCCAGGCGAGCGGCTTCTAGCCCGGCCGGGTCGAGCAGGACGGCCGTCGACTGGGCCGTGTAGCGGAAGGGGGCGTTGTTGCGTCCGCGCACACCGACCAGATCGTCCGAGCCGCGCCAACTGACGGTCAGGTCGTGGCTGAAGAGGGCCGGGCGGCCGACGGTGTAGCGCGTCGCCCGCCGGTCGTGCACCCAGTCCACCGTCTGCGTCAGCGTGATCTGGGCCGCCGCCTCGGCGGCCGGAATAGGCTGACCCGCCTCGACCGCCTCATCCCGCTCCGATGACCGCGCCCAGCCGCGGCCGGTGTAGACGTCGTAGCTGACCGAGCGCCAATTGCGGGCCGTCAGCGCCGCGCCGGGCGGTAGATCGGCCGGCAGGGCGACGGCGGCGGTCATGACGACGGTGGCCGCCAGTTGCGGATCACCCCCCAGCAGAAAGGAGCGCGGCAGCCCGCCCGCGCCGATGGCCCCCTCGTCGGTGCGCGGCTGCTGGACGCCGGCGAAGGCCCGCTCCAACGTCTGCTCGGCGGCCACGACCGCCTCCTGCCGCTGGAACGCCTCGGCGATGGCCCGGAAGTTGATCGCCGGCAGGGCCATGGCCAGCGACATGATGCCCAGGCTGACGCCGGCGGCGTAGACCAGCAGATCGGGGCGTACTTCGGCCGAGTAGTCCACGCCCGCCCGTTCCCACTCCGCCTCGCGGTGAAGATAGTTGAGAAAGGTGGCCGCGGTGACGGCCAGGCCGAAGAAGAGGACGGCCCAGTAGAGCGGAGCCTGCCCGTAGAAGGTGTTGACCGCCAGCGCTGCGCCAACGAGCGTCAGCCCCCAGTAAGGGCGGCCCAGCCGGTAGCTGCTCCAGGCCAGGAAGGCGGCCACGAACCAGCCGGCCAGGGCCAGGCCGAGGGTGAAGACGACCGTCTCCGTGCTGCGCCCGCCGCCGGCCACGGCCGTGACCCAGCCCGCGGCCCGGTCGGCGAAGAGGGCCAGTTGGCGCGCCCCGTAGGCGGCGATCTCGGCCGCGCCCTGGCGGGCGACGAACGGCGGCGGCCACAACTCGGCCACCAGGGCCAGCGACAGCGCCGCGCCGGCGACGATCAGACTGAGCCAGGCGACGGCCGGGCGCACCGTTCGCTGGGCCAACAGCGCGCCGAGCAGGAAGCCAAGCGCGACGGTCCAAATGACAACGCCATCCAGCGGAACCCACGCCACGTCGAGCACTGACAGGACGAGGCCGGCCAGGGCGGCGGCCAGCAGCACGAAGGGCAGCCAGCCGAAGCGCGGGCGGTAGCGGTGGACAAGGCGGGCCAGCAGTTCAACAGCCATCGCTCAGCGCTCAAACGGGCGGCGCACGGCCACCGCCCGCCCCGTGCCCGTCACCTTGAACTCCCAGAAGCCATGATGCTCCTCTTCGATCAGTGGCCGGCCGATCTCGCCACGACGCACGACCTGGCAGCGGTAGCCGAGCAGGGCAATGGCGGCGCGCAACGCCTCGCTGCTGCCCTCGCCGCCGAAGCTGGGCCGGTCGAGCAGCAGGACGTGGCTCTCCAGCCCGCGGCGCGACAGTTGGGCCAGTTGCGGCAGCCAGGCGGCGTCGGCCGTCGGGGTGATGATGATGGCCGCCGAACCGCGACGGGCAACGTCGCCCAACTCCTGCAGGGCGCGGCCGAGGTCGATCTCGCCGTCGGCCCGCAGCAGCGCCAAAGCGCGCAGGACGTTCCACTGCTGTCCCGCGCCCAGCGCCGGGGGAACGAGTTGCGGCTGGCGGGCAAAGGCGGCCAGGCCCACGCCGCGCGTCTCATTCAGCGCCCGCGCAGCCAGGGCCGCGGCCAGTAGCACGGCCTGCTCCTCCGTCCCGGCCGGCCCCTCGCCCAACTGGACGGCGGCCTGGGCGTCGAGCACCAGCCAGATGTCGCCGGCGGCGTCGCGCTCGAACTGGCGCACGTAGAGGCTGTCGCGGCGGGCGCTGGTCGGCCAGTGGATCCAGTGGTATGGGTCGAGGCTATGGTATTCGCGGACGCCGGCGGCGTTGCTGGCCGCCTGCCAGTTGCGTTCGCGCGTGCGCGCCCGGCCGTCGCTGCGGCCCGGCGGCAGGGGGATGGGCAGCGAGGTGTGGATGGGCGGGTGGATGATGATCTCCTGGCGCGCGTCGTAGCGGCGGCTGACGCGGAAGAGGCCGAACGGGTCGCCGCTCTCGATAGCCCACGGGCCGAGGTGGTACTGGCCGCGCCGGTTGCAGACCGACGATTGCCGCCAGCGGGCCGTGTCGTCGCTGCCGACGGCCCGCACCGCGCCAACCTGGTAGCCGGGGACGTTGGTCTCGTCGCGGATCTCTACCCACAGCGCGGGCAGGCCGGAGCGGTTGGTGAGGACGAACTCCTCCTCCAGCCGGTCGCCGACGGACACCCAGCCGAAGCGCAGTTGGCGGGCGGCCGCCAGCCCGCGGGCCAGCGTGCGCGCCCAGACGAAACCCACCAGCAGCAACCCGGCCAGGCCGACGAGCAGCGTCGTCCAGATGCGGTCGGGCAGGAGCAAGGCAGCCAGGAGCAGGGCGACCAGCCAGAGGAAAGGCAGCCTTAGCCGCAAAGCGATGCGCGCTTCTGAATCACCCAGCAGCGTCCGTTGCAGCCACCCCGACCACCGCGCCCAGCGCACAGACATGGCCCGATTGTGCCACAAGGTACATGAGATTACACGGATTGAAGTGGAATGATCCGCAGATTGGGCAGATTGGGCAGATTAAAGAGGCTCACGCAAAGGCGCTAAGGGGCAAAGGCACAAAGGAAGAAAAGAAAGCAAACCTTTCTACCTTTGCGTCTTTGCTTTCTTCGCGCCTTTGCGTGAGCCTCTTTTTCTGAAATCTGCTTAATCTGCCCAATCTGCGGATCAGACTTTCTTAAGTCCGCGCCCGCAGCCAGGCTTGCAAGTCATCCAGCGCGGCGGCGGTCATTTTGTGCTCGGTGGGGTACTCGCGGTAGTCGAGGTCGGCCCCGGCGGCGCGCAGCACGCCGGCCGACCGGCGCGACTCGTCAGGCGGCACGGTGGCGTCGTGCTCGCCGGCGGCCATGAACACCGGCAGGCCGCTCAGCCGCCCGGCCACCGCCTCCGGCGCGATGCGCGGCACGAAGCCGACCATGGCGGCGATGCCGCGGGCGATGGCCGGATCGCGCAGCGCGGCGGCGAACGACACGGCCGCCCCCTGGCTGAAGCCGATCAGGTACAGCCGCTCGGGGTCGGCGTTGTAGAGGCTGGGCAGGACGCGCAGGAAGCGGGACAGCGCCGCCACGGCCGGGTCGAACGCGGCCAACTCCGGCCACTGGCCGTGCGGTTGGGCGTGCCAGGAGAAGCCGGCCGTGCCTTCGGGCAGGATGGCCCGCGGGGCGACGACCAGCCACGGCCGCGGCACAACGCGGCGAAAGACCCACATCACGTCTTCATTGCCCAGACGGCCGTGGAGCAGGACGGCCGTGGGATAGGGGCCGGGGCCGTTGGGCATAGCGTAGCGGTAGGCCAGCCCGGCTTCATAGAATTCGGGGCCGGATTGGATGAGTTGGGGTGTTTGATCGGGGTCCATGAATCACGTTGCAAAAAAAATGAGGTGGCAGTAAGACGGGCGTCCTACTGTCCACCTCTGGGGGGGGAGCCATTCATAAGTATACTCACTACGGAGCTTTTGTCAATAAGCAGAACATATTGATAAATAATCAAATGCGTCAACCGGGCAACACCTGACAGGTGCGCGACCTTAAGTTTCGTCACTGTTAAAGTATCATCGGCCGCGCACCTATCAGGTGTTGGTGACAATGTGCTAAGATCGCCATCATGATCACCGACGAAAAGCTGGCCGACTTCGCCGCGGCGCTGCGGCGGGAAGCGGCGGGCGAGGTGCGCACCGACGCCACTTCCCGCGCCCTCTACAGCAGCGACGCCAGCCTCTACCAACTGCTGCCCCACGCCGTCTTCATCCCGCGCACGGCCGACGACGTGGCCGCCGCCGTGGCCGTTGCCGCCGCCTACGACGTGCCGGTGCTGGCCCGCGCCGCCGGCACCAGCCTGGGCGGGCAGGCGGTCAACGAGGCGCTGGTCATCGACTTTACCCGCCACCTCGACCAGATCATCGCCATCGACCCGGCCGCGCGGCGGGCGACGGTGCTGCCGGGCGTGGTGCTAGACGACCTCAACGCCGCCCTTCGTCCGCACGGCCTCCAGTTCGGCCCCGACCCGGCCAGCAGCGACCGCTCGACGGTGGGCGGGGCGGTGGCCAACAACGCCACCGGCAGCCACTCCGGCGTCTACGGCATGACCGCCGATCACGTGCTGGGGATGCGCGTGGTGCTGGCCGATGGGACGACGGCCGACCTGGGCGCGCTCCACGGGGTAGAGCCGGCGCGGCCCGCGGCCGAACCCATCGAACGGGATGTAGCCGCCCTGCTGGCCGATGAGAACAACCGCCGCGCCATCCGCGAGGGCACGTCGCGCTACTGGCGGCGCTGCGGCGGCTATGCGCTCGACCGGCTGCTGCCGCCTGTAGGGCGGGATGGTATCCCGCCCGGCGAAGAAGGCGGGATACCATCCCGCCCTACAGGCGTTGATCTGCGGCTCCGAGGGTACGCTGGCGATCATGACCGCGATCACCGTCAACCTCGTGCCCCGGCCGCGCCACACCGGCCTCGTGCTGCTCCACTTCGACGACCTCTACGCCGCGCTGGAGGCCGTGCCGGAGGTGCTGGCGACCGGGCCGACAGCCGTGGAACTGCTGGACACGCTCAGCCTGACGCTGGCCCACGGCGTGCCGGAGTACGCCCGGCTGCTGGAGTCGGTGGTACCCGGGCGGCCGAACGGGCTGCTGGTGGTCGAGTACAGCGGCGAGAGCGAGGCCGAGGTGCGGGCCGGGGCCGAGCGGTTGGGGCGGCGCGCCGCTCGCCTGCCGGGCGTGGGCGCGGTGACGCCGGCGCTGGGCGCGGCCCAACAGGCGGCCGTCTGGCGCGTGCGCAAGGTCAGCCTGGGCCTGCTGTCGTCGATGAAGGGCGACATGAAGCCCGTGCCGTTCATCGAGGACGCCGCCGTGCCCGTGGCCGATCTGCCGGCCTACGTGCGCCAGATCGAAGCCTACTGCGCCGGGCTGGACACGCCCATCAGCTACTACGCCCACGCCGGGGCGGGCTGCCTCCACATCCGGCCGCTGATCAACACGCGCAGCGCGGCCCAGGTGGCGCGAATGCCCGACATTGCCCGCTTTGCCGCCTCGCTGGTGCGTGCCACCGGCGGGGCGCTGTCGAGCGAACACGGTGACGGCCGCACGCGCAGTTGGCTCAACGAGAGCTTCCACGGGCCGGAACTGTACGGTTTGTTCCGGCAGGTGAAGCGCATCTTCGACCCCCACAACCGGCTCAATCCGGGCATCATCGTCGATGCCGGGCCGATGACCGGCCACCTGCGGCCCATCGTTGTTGCCCCCGACGCGCCGCGGCTCAGCTTCGCTGACTACGAGCGCGACACGCCCCTGCCGTTGCGTTGGTCGCCGGAGAGGTGGGGCCGAGCGGCGGCGGCTTCGTCCGCGCGGTGGAGATGTGCAACGGCGCGGGCGTCTGCCGGCGGCGGACGGGCGGGACGATGTGCCCCAGCTTCATGGTGACGCGCGAGGAGGAGCACAGCACCCGCGGCCGGGCCAACGCCTTGCGCGCGGTGATGACCGGCGTGCTGCCCGCCGCGGAGCTAACCAGCCCACGGATGCACGCCGTCATGGATCTGTGCATCAGTTGCAAGGCGTGCAAGGCGGAGTGCCCGTCGGGCGTCGACATGGCCCGGCTGAAGTTGGAGTTCCAGGCCCGCTACCACGAGGCCCACGGCGTGGGCTTACGGTCGCGCCTGTTCGGCCACGCGGCGGCGCTCAACCGGCTGGGCGGCGGCTGGCGCGCGCCACTGACGCGGGCGGCGCTGGGGTCGGCCGCGGCGCGGCGGCGGCTGGGCATCACCACCGAGCGCCCGCTGCCAACGCCGGCGCGGCAGTCGTTTGCCGCCTGGTGGCGGGCCACCGGGCGACACGGCGAGCGCGGCGAACCGGCTCTCGTGCTGCTCATTGACCCGTTCACCGACGCGCTCCAGCCGGAGGTGGGCGTGGCCGCGGTCGAGTTCTTTCGCGCCGCCGGGCTGGGCGTTCGGCCGGTGTGGGCCGACGACGGGCGGCCGTTCCTCTCCAAAGGGCTGTTGCCCCAGGCGCGGCGGGCGGCCGAGCGGACGGTGGCCGCGCTAGAGCCGGCGGTGGCCGCTGGGCTGCCGGTCGTCGGGCTGGAGCCGAGCAGCCTGCTGACGTTGCGCGATGAGTTCCTCTACCTGTTGCCGGATGACGAGCGCGTGGCGGCGCTGGCGGCGGCGGCGCGGACGTTCGAGGAGTTCGTGGCCGAGCGAGCGGCGGCGGGGGAGTTGGCCGTGCGTTTCCGCGAGCAGCCACGGCGCATCCTGCTTCACGGCCACTGCCATCAGAAAGCGCTGGTGGGCACGGAGCCGGCGCGGCGGGCGCTGGGACTGCTGCCGGGGGCGGTGGTGGAGGAGGTGGACTCCGGTTGCTGCGGTATGGCCGGGTCGTTCGGCTACGAGGCCGAGCACTACGTCGTGTCGATGCAGATGGCCGAGCGGCGGCTGCTGCCGGCGGTGCGGGCGGCCGGCGCCGGCACGCTCATCGTCGCCGCGGGCATCAGTTGCCGCGAGCAGATCGCCCACGGCAGTGGGCGAACGGCGCTGCACCCGGCGCAGGTGTTGGCCGGGGCGGTGCGGAATTCAACGCAAAGACGCTAAAGGGATAGAGATTTAACGCAAGGACGCAAAGACGCAAGGATGCCAAGAAGAATCGCTTTCTTTGCGTCCTTGCGTCTTTGCGTCCTTGCGTTGAATTCTACGCTATCAGATCGCTGCGGCGGGCAGCGGCGCGCTCGATCTTGCGCCAGCGGCGCAGGTCGTCGCGGTAGACGGCCAGGGCGCGGCGGGCGGCGAGGGCGTCGTGGGGCGGGGCGTTGGCCAGCAGGTCGAGCAGGAAGTCGAAGGCCGCCTCGTCGCCCAGGCGGGCCAGCGCGTCGAGACAAGCGCCCCGCAGCGCCGGGTCGTCGGCCGCCTGCCACGCTTCGCGCAGCACCGGCGCGGCGGCCGGCAGGCGCGAGTCGCCCAGGGCCAGCGCCGCCGCTTCGGCCAGGGCGGGGTTGGCGGCGCGCAGGAAGCGGCCGACGTGGGCCGGGGCGCGCTCCGGCTCCAGCGCCAGCAGTGCGGCAAAGCAGGCGTAGAGCGGCGCGACTTCGGCGTCACCGACCAGCGTCTTGTACCACAGCAGCGGGGCCGCGCCCGGCCGACCGGCGGCGGCAATGGCCCGCGCCGCGCCGACGCGAGCGTCGGTCTGCGGGTCGGCCAGCAGGTTGGCCAGTTGCAGCAGCACGTCGGGTGGGTTGGCCCGCGCCAGGCCCAGGGCGCACGTCGCCCGCAGCGCGGCGGCGGTGTCCTCCGTGCCGCCCCAGACCGGCTCCGGCTGGACGTGGCCCAGGCCGCGGACGAACAGTTCCGCGTCGTCGTGCTCCAGCTTGAGCAGCGCTTCGGCTACGGCCGTCTTGGCGGCACAGGTCGGGTCGCGCCGGACAGCGTCGGTCAGAAAGTGGTCGAAGGCGCGCACCAGGTCGGCGGTGTAGTCGCGCAGCTCCCACTCGCCGACGATCTCGGCCGCGCGGGCGACGACGAGGTTGGAGCGCGCCCCCAGCGCCGCGCGCAGTTCGTCGGCCGCGCCGGGGGCGTGGGGGTCGGCGCGGAGGGCGGTCAGGCGGGTCAGGGTTTGTTCGAGGTTGGGGCGGGTGCTCATTCGGGTTACCTACAGTTGCGCTAGTGGTGGGTTCTTCAACCTGCCGCGCTGCGTTCGTCGGCCGCGCCTGCCCCGGGCTGAAGCCGTGGGGCTAATCAACAGTGCCCTCTGTTGCGTATTTACAATTCAATCACGGGTAGGGGCGGGACAATGCGGCCGAGGTACCTTGTCTTGCAGAACGGTATAGATGCCGCATTGTCCCCTCTTCAAGGATGAAGGAGGAAGGCTGAAGGATGAATACCGGTTCTGGTTTCATCCTTCAGCCCTCATCCTTCATCCTTGGGAGGAGGGCGAGACAATCGGCGATCCACGTTCCGGTCATTAGACCCGGTGGCTCGCGCCGATTGTCCCGCCCCTACGCCCACATTGGCGCAAATTGGGAACCTTATGGCCGCACCGCCAACTGGAAGTACTCCTCCGTCCGTTGCCGGGCCAGCAGGGCCGCCTCTTCGGGGGTGATTTCGCCGTAGAAGGCGCGCTCGACCTCCTCGCTGCCGGTGCTCTCGATCTCTTCCCACGTGCTGAGTTTGGGCACTGTGCGCAGTTCGTCGATGGTGTCGAGGAAGATGCGCGAGCGCGCCGGGCGCACGTTCGGGTCGAGGAAGGCTTCGGACTCGGCCACGGACATGATCGACGGCACCGTCCGGCCGCTGCCGGCGATGATCGTCTGCCCTTCGGCCGAGTTGGCGAACTCGATGAAGCGCCAGGCGGCGTCCTTGTCGGCGGCGGTGGCGGCCATGCAGTAGCCGTCGCTGTGGAGCACGCCGGCCGACTGCGTGCCACGCGGCAGGGGGGCGATGTCCCAGTCGAAGGCGGTGATCTCGCGGTAGGTGGGCGTGCCGCGGCGGCTGTTGAAGTACATCGCCGTCGTGCCCTCAATGAAGCGGCTCTCGCTGTCCAGCGACTCCTCGGCCACGCGGTCGGGCACGACGTGGTGGACGGTTTGCAGTTCGGTGAACCAGGTTAGCGCCTCCTGGGCCGGCACGCGGGTCAGGGCCAACTGCTGCGGGAAGGCCACGTCGTCCACCAACTCGCCGCCGTTCTGCCAGACAAAGGGGGCCAGGCGGAAGAGCGACCCCTCGATGCCCGCGCCGTACTGGTCGATCTGCCCGTCGCCGTCGCTGTCCTGCGTCAGCGCCTGGGCGGCGGCCAGGAAGTCGGCCCACGTCCAGTCGTCGGCCGGTTCGGCCACGCCGGCGGCGGTGAACAGGTCGCGGTTGTAGTAGACGACGAGGCTGGAGATGTTCTGCGGGATGCACATGACCTGGTCATTCCAGGTGAACGCTTCCAGGGTGACGGGGTAGAACTCCTCGGGGCTCATGGCGTCGCTTGCGTTCAGGTAGGGGCCAAGCGGCTCCAGTTGCCCGGCGGCGACAAAGGCGCCGATGCGGCGGAAGTTGAGCAGCGACACGTCGGGCGGCGTGCCGGCGGCGAAGTCGCTGGCCAGACGGGCGCGATAGTCGCCCTGCGACGGGATGTGGGTGAGCGTCACGGTGACGTCGGATTGGGATTCAGTGAAGGCAGCAACGAGGTTTTCATAGGCGGCCAGTTCGGCCGCGTCGCCAAAGACCATGAATGAGACGTCAGCCGGCTCGTTCTGGCAGGCGACCAGGGACAATAACAGCATGGAGAGGAGTAAGAAGAAGCGTTTCATCGGGTGAATTATAGAGAAATGGTAGCGCCTGTCAAGAGAACGCGGCTGGCCCTAGCCGGTGTCTGAGTGGCGTGCCATTCTGCGGCGTTCGGCCAGGGCCAGGGCGGCCACGGCGAGGACGACCAGCAGCAGCGGCGCAGCCGTGGCCCACGCCGCCCCGGCCAGCAACAGGGGATAGTCGGAGCGGCCCAGTTGTTGCAGCAGTTGCAGCCCGACGGGCAGCGTCGTGCGGCGCATGTCGCTCAGGTAGAGCAGCGGCGAGAGGCTGTCGCCCCAGTAGGCGACGAAGGTCAGCGCGGCCACGGCGGCGGCCGACGGCCGGGCGATGGGCAGGGCCACGCGCCGCCAGGTGGCCAGCGCCCCCGCGCCGTCGAGTTGGGCGGCGTCGTAGATGGCCGGCGGGATGCGGCGAAAGGCGCGGTAGAAGATCAGGACGTAGAACGGGCTGCTGCCCATGAACGCCGGAGCGACCAGCGCCCAGACGGTATCGATGATGCCCAGCCGGGTGTAGATCAGAAAGCGCGACGACCACAGGGCCACGCCGGGAACCATCAGGGCCATGAGCGAGATGAGCACCCAGCGCTGCTGCGACGCCCGCGGCAGCCGGGCCATGGCGAACCCGGCCCACGAGGCGGTCACCAGCGTCAGGGGCACGGCCAGGGCGACGACGAGCAGCGAGTTGGCCGTGAAGCGCCAGACGGGCAAGATGTCGAAGAGGCGGGCGAAGGAGTCGAGCGTCGGCCGCCCGGCCAGCAGTGGCGCGGAGAGCGGCGTGCCCGCCGGCCGCAGCGCCGCCAGCCCGGCCCAAAGCAGGGGCAGCAGGAACAGCCCGGCCAGGGCCAGGCGCAACAAAGTAGTGACAAGACGGTGATTCCGGTTCGGCATGAATCGGTTTGCGCCGGCACAAGCCGCGGCGCACGCGTGATATAATACCTGCAAACGACGAGGGGGCGAACATGAACAATGGCACCAAGTGGCTCATTGCCTTGCCGTTCGTCTTTCTGGTCGCCTTCGCTCTGCCGGCGGCCGTGGCCGGTGACTGGCTTTGGTTCGTCGGCGACTGGGCGGCGATGCTGTTCGTAGGCCTGACAGTGGGGATGTGGCTAGCGGCAACGGCGTTCGTAGATGCAAGCCGGGCGCGTGGCCCGCGTGACAGGGCCACGAGTACGACGCTTACTGCCGCCGCACCTGGCGACTCGTCCCCTATCTCTATTAGAGCGGCTCTGACCTACTTGTTACTAACTCAGGCAAATGGCGCACGCCTGTCATCTCTAGGCATGGCGTGCTTCGTGTCTTGGCCTGTCTGTCGCGCTTCGTTGGCCAGCCACAGCCCGCGCGTGCCGAAGTTGAGGTAGACCATACTGAAACCCCACACGGCCAGCAGCAGACTCCAGGCCCCGACAACGACCATCACCATGTAGAGGGAGTAGCGCACAGAGCCGAAGCCGCCCTCGCCCGGCGCTGTAAATATGGCCGTCTACAGCAAGAAGTCCTCTTCGCTCGTGCCCACGTTCCACTGCCGGGCCACCACGTACACCACCACCAGCAGCACTCCGGTCAGGGCGTAGAGCACCCACAAGGCCGCCGAGGCCAGGCCGAAGTCCAGCCGGTCGAAGGCCGCTTCGTAGATGAACTGTGGCAGGGTGAAGGTGGCGTAGTACGGCCCGCCTTCGGTCAACTGGCGGGCGTGGCTGAAGGACTCCGGCAGCAGCAGCACGGCGTCGCGGGCGGCCAGCAGCAGCAGCACCGGGGCCAGCAGCGGCAGCAGCACGTGGCGCAACGTGCCCAACGCGCCCGCGCCGTCGGCCGCGGCGGCGTCTTCCAGGTCGCGCGGCACGTCGTAGAGCGCGGCCAGCCCGACCAGGAAGCCCTCGCCCACCAGCCACAGCAGCAGCAGGGCGATGCCCGGCCGCGCCCACTGCCCATCGGCCAGCCAGCCCGGTTGCCCCAGCCCCAGCCCGCCCAGCACGCGGTTGAGCGGCCCGTAGAGCGGGTTGAGCACCCACAGCCAGGCCAGGGCGAAGGCCGAGGCCGGGATGGCGCTGGGCAGGAAGACGGCCGCGCGCAGCAGGGCGCTCAACCGGCCGCCGCGGGCCAGCCAGGCCAGCAGGAACGCGCCCAAGACGCGCAGCGGCACGGGCAGGATGACCAGGGCCAGCGAGTTGGCGATGCTGAGGGTGAAGAGGTCGTCGGTGAAGGCCAGGGCGAAGTTGAGCGTGCCGGCGAACTGCGGCGGGTTGAGACCGTCGTAGCGAAAGAAGGCCAGGGCGAAGGAGAGCAGCGCCGGCAGGATGATGAGCAGGACAAGGCCGGCGGCGTAGGGCAGCAACAGCCACCGCACTTGCCGGTCGCCTGGGGGTGTCTTGGTCATATTAAGAAGGAGAGGAACGCGGAGAGACGCAGAGAAACCCTTTCTTCCGCTGCGTCTCTCCGCGCTTCTCAGCGTCTCTCCGCGTTCCTCTGCCTCTTAGGCTAGTTCAGCCTGAATCTGGGCCAGGACCGACTTCTCTTTCTCGGACACCAGCGTGCCGCCGAAGCCCAGGAAGCCGCCTTCCTTGCTGGCGTTGGCCACGGCTTCGGCCACGCCGATCATCATGGCCTTGAACGTGCCGACTTCCGACTCGTCGGCCCCCTTGGCGCGCAGCAGGCCGATCGTGCCGGTGACCGACTGGCGCACGAGTTGCTGAAGCTCTTCGGGCGTCTTGGGCCGGTTGGCCTTCATCTGCTCCTCCTGCTGCTTGGCCCACTGCTTGATCTGCTCCTGCTCCTCTTCGGTGGGCTTGTTGGTCATATGGTCTTTCAGCGCGGCCATAAGCGAGCTGTCGCCGGCGTGGGCCTCGACGTAGCTCTGCATACTGCTGAGGATGGCCTTGAACTCGCCGATGAGGCCGATGGGGCCGGACGGATCGGCGGTGACGACGAGCGCCCCGATGGACGCCGGGGCGGAGACGATCTGCGCCCATTCTTCGACGGTGAACGAATCAGTGGTGATCATGTTACCTCCCTGCCTTAATTCTTGGTGCATCGCACTTTCTTAAGTGCGTTGCACCTCTCTTTAGATTCACTCCCAGAAGGTGCAACCCACTGTCCTCAGTGACCACTCCAGAAAGTGGGATGCACCCCGTAGAAAGGTTTTATCCGACTTGCGGCCGAGGGGCAAACGTTGGTCATCGGCGTTCAATTTCTCTGGGCAATGCTATAATCGCCGTGCTATGTTCAGCGCGCCATCTTCCGCCTATTGGGATCAACACCCCTACGACCTGCGTTGCGAGTGGGGGCCGCGCGGCGTGGTCGCGCTGGCCCCCATCAGCGACGTGGTGATCATCGTTGACGTGCTGTCGTTCTGCACCTGCGTCGACATCGCTGTGGCCCGCGGGGCGACGGTCTACCCCTTTGGCTGGGGCGACGAGGGTGCGGCCGACTTCGCCCGGCGCATTGGCGGCGAGCTGGTCGGGTTGAGCCATGAGCCGTTGCGCTTCTCGGCGGCGGCGATGTTGACAGTGGGGGCGGGGGCGCGGTTGGTGCTGCCGTCGCCCAATGGGGGAGCGTTGTCGGCGTTGGCGGGGGGCTATGGGTATAACCCTCTCCCTAACCCACAGGGGGAGGGGGCGCGCCCTCGCTCCAGTATTCCGCCACAGGGGGAGGGGATGCGCCCTCTCCCTAGCCTTCCCCCACAGGGGACGCGCCCTCTCCCTAACCCTCCCCCAGAGGGGGAGGGAACCAGAGCCGGGGGGTGGTTGGCGCGGCTGGCGGGGCGTGGGCGGGCGGGCGCGACGACGCCGCCGGCTCTGGCTGAGCCAATTGCCTCGCCCGTTGTGCCTGGGCCGCCACCAGCGATTGGCGGGCCGGTTGTCTTCGCCGGCTGTCTGCGCAACGCGCGGGCGGTGGCCGCGGCGGCGGCGCGCGCCGGGCGGCGCGTGGCCGTCATCCCCGCCGGCGAGCGCTGGCGCGAGGATGCCCACGGCGACCGCTCGTTGCGCCCGGCGGCCGAAGACCTGATTGGCGCGGGGGCCATTCTCGACCGGCTGCCCGGCCACCGTTCGCCGGAGGCGGAGTTGGCCGTGGCCGCCTTTCGCGCCGCGCGCGGCCGGCTGCCCGACTTCCTGCTGGCCAGTAGCAGCGGCCGGGAGCACGCCGCCAAGGGTACGGAGGGGGACGTGGTCCTGGCGGCGCAACTGGACGTCAGCGACTTCGCGCCGCGGCTGGTGGCTGGGGCTTACGTGGCCGGGGCGGGGGATGGGTATTGAGAGGGCAGTATCCAGTATTCAGTGTGTCAGTAGGTCAGTGGGTCAGTATGGCGATGGGCGCAGCGGGTAATCAGTGAGAATCGGCCCATAGGCCGGATTTATGGAAGAGGCATGACAAATCAAGACAGGCAAGAGCAAATCGAATCCTACGGCCGCGCCTATGACCGGCTGGTGGCGGCGCTGCGCGGCTTCCCGCGCCAGATGTGGGCCTACCGGCCGGAGCCGGACGACTGGACGATCCACGAGATCGTCGTCCACATCGCCGATAGCGAGGTCAACAGCTACGTCCGCGGCCGGCGGCTGATCGCCGAGCCGGGCAGCGAGGTGCTGGGCTACGACGAGGCGGGCTGGGCCAAACGGCTGGATTACCACGCCCAGGACCCGCAGGCGGCGCTGGAGCTGTTCCGCCACTTGCGCCACAGCAGCTATCTGCTCATCCGCGACTTGCCGGAGGAGGTCTGGTCCCACACCGTCGTTCACTCCGAGTCGGGGCGCATGACCTTCGACGACTGGCTCCACACCTACGAGCGCCACGTGCCGGAGCACATCGCCCAGATGCGGGCCATCTATGAGACGTGGCGGTTGGAGCAGAGTGAGTAGCCCATGTCCGTCAAAATCATCCGCTGCCATCCGTCGCGCTTCGACGCCCTGGTGGCCTTCGTGGCCGAACACAACCCGCAGCCGGAGCACCACATCGGCTACTTCGGCCTGACGCCGGAGGACATTCGCCTGTCGCTGCGGATGTTCAACTGGCCGTTCGACCGGGCGGCGCGGCTGGCCGTGGCCGGCAACCGGATCGTCGGCGTGCTGGCGGCCGACATCGACAAGGAACTGGGCCGGGCGTGGCTCTACGGCCCGCTGCTCACCCTCGCGGAGCGCGCATCTGAGGCTGCGCACTCCGCGGCAGTGCCACCCGCCACCCGCCACTCGCCACCCGCCACCACTTGGGAGGCGACCGCCGACGCCCTCTACTCCGCCGTCGCCGCTCGCCTGCCGGCCGGCATCCGCGAACACGAGATGTTCGTGGACACGGCCAACGTGAATTGCCGGGCCTTTGCCGAGCGCCACGGCTTTCCGGCGGTCGGCGAGTGGGCCATCTACTTCATCACGCCCGACCGGTTGGCGCGGCTGCCCGAGGCCACGGCCGACGACTGGGACGAGCGTTTCGCCGGGCAACTGGAGGCGCTGCACGACCGCCTCTTCCCGCGCTCCAACTACACGTTGACCTACATGCGGCAGGAGTGGGCCGAGAAAGGGGCGCTGCTGCTCGTCGTTACCGAAGGGGACAGGCTGACCGGCTACTTCTTCGGCCGCTATGAAGAAGATTCGGGCGAAGGGTACGTGGATTTGGTCGGCGTGGACGAGACGCGGCGGCGGACGGGCCTGGGGCGGCGGCTGATGCTGGCCGGGCTGAGCCGGATGCGCGGCGCGCCGGGGCTGCGCCAGGTGAACCTGAGCGTGGCCGCAAGCAACGCAGCGGCGCTGGCCCTCTATGACGACCTGGGCTTTGTTCGCGAGCGCGATATGATCGCCTTCCGCCGGGCGATTCAAGAGTAATAATCCGCAGATTGGGCAGATTGGGCAGATTTTCAGAGCCATAAAGGATTGCCCTTTTCCGTTCTATCTTCCCCTCTTGAAATCTGCCGAATCTGCCCAATCTGCGGATCATTTTTCTTCAATCTGTGTAATCTGCGTAATCTGTGGTTCCATTTCTTCAAGGAGACACGCACGATGAGTGACCTGACGTTCGACATGCCGGAGCAGTCCGATCCGGCCGACATGGAGTTTGTCCACAACGGCCTGCGCCGGCACAACAACCAGTTTGTGCCCAGCGCCTACCGGCCGCTCAACATCTTCCTGCGCGACGCCGGCGGGGCCATCGTCGGCGGCTTGCTGGGCCATCTCTACTGGGGCTGGCTGAGCGTCGAAACCCTGTGGGTGGACGAGCGCTACCGCGGCCAGGGGCTGGGCGGGCGGCTGCTGGACATGGCCGAGGCGGAGGCGCGGCGGCACGGTTGCGCCCACGTCCAACTGGACACGCTCACCTTTCAGGCGCGGCCGTTCTATGAGGCGCGGGGGTATCGGGTCTATGGCGAGTTGGCGGATTTTCCGGCGGGGACGGAGCACCGGCGGTTCTATCTGACGAAGCCATTGTGAGGCCGGGGAGCTATCGTCGACAGAAGAATGGCACGCGGATGACGCAGATTTCACCGATGGACGCTGATACGCAGCCGGATTTGGCGGCGTCAGCAGTGTGCCATTCGGATGAATAGGTGTGGCGTAGGCAGAGGGTTACAAGGAGGCAGTCATGTCGCTAAAGCAGATAGCCATCGGCGTCGAGCTATTGGCCCTGGTTCTGGCCGGTGGTTGCCGCGCTCCGGCTGCGCCCACTGTCGCGGTCACGGCTGTGGTCACCAGCGCCACCAATGCTGACGCTGAGGGGGACAACACCGTGTCGTCGGCCACGGCAACACCCGCTATCCTCCCTTCGGCGGTTCCTTCGGCCACAGCGCAGCCATCGCCTGTGCCGTCCCCCACCCCTGCGCCCACGGCCCCACCCAGCCCAACTCCCCTCTCTCTGCGAGCCCACGAATGGCTGGCCGGGCCGGTCCTGCTGCGCTACGACATTGGGTGTAGCGACTTCTGCGGCGGCGAGACGTTCAGTCATTACCCGCGGCTCATCCTCTACAGTGATGGGCGGCTGATCACAACGCATTATCAGGGGCGCACGGTCATCGAAGAGACGCGGCTGACTCGTGAGCAGATGTGTTCGGTGCTCAACTCCTTCGACGCTACTGGGCTGTTTGACTACGATCCGTCAGCTTTCTATCAGGCCAACGACGCTTTCCCGCGCCTGACGTTGCCCGCTCAGGCCTCCATCACCGTCTGGGACGAGGCTTCGATTCCGGTAGGCTCCATCGCTGACTTCCGGCCCGGCGGCGAATTGGGCGGGCAGGTGGCCTTCGAGATGCCGCTGTTGATGGGTTATCATCTAGTGGAGGAGCTGTCCAAGTGGCGAGGCGAAGCGCCCTACGCGCCGCTCGAACTGGCCGTGTCGGTGTTTACGGTGGCCCCGGATGATGATCCTTTCTCGTGCTGCTTCGCTGATGAGGGAGGCGAATGGCCGGTGACGGCCGTGCGTTTGGCCGATCTGATTGCTCAGGGCACGCCCAGGGAGAACGACTCGCGCCGCGTGTTTACGACCGTGAGCGGCCCGGCGGTGGAGCAGCTATTGGCCGCCTTTGGCGACGATCCCTTCTCAGAAACAAGGCCGGTGGCCTTTGAGGAGGATGGCCGCCGCTACGTTGTGGCCATTCGCGCCCTGTTGCCCTACGAAAGCCTGGCCAGTCTGGGCTATCCGAGCCACAGCTCCATCATTCCCGGCCCGGACGTGGCGGCGACCCAAACAGCCTTGAGTTGCTCACCGGAGGATGGTGTGGTTGACTTCTACGCCGACGTGGTGATTGCCGCCGAGCGCGACGCCGCCCTTTATCCAGCCCTCCATCGGCCGACCAGAGCGCCGGTAGAGACGCTTCCGCCCGGCCCCAAGGACACTTTCGAGCCATGACCCGCAAACGCATTCTCATCCTGACCGCCGACGCCGGCTTCGGCCACCGCAGCACGGCCAACGCCCTGGCTAAAGCGTTCGCGTTGCGCTATGGCGACGCCGCGACCGTGACCATCGTCAACCCGCTCGACGAGCCGGGCGCGCCCCCCTTCCTGCGCGGCGCGGAGAGCGACTACGACAAGCTGGCCACGCAGTGGCCCAGCTTCTACAAGCTAGGCTACAAGATGAGCGACCTGGCCCTGACCACCAGCGCCACGGAGATGACCTACGTCCTGATCATGTACGACCTCATCGCCCGGCTGATGAAGCAGCACCGGCCGGACGTAGTCGTTATCACCTTCCCGACCTACCAGTACCCCGTGGCCGCCTATCGCCGCCTGAGCGGCCACAACGTGCCGATGGTGACCATCGTCACCGATTTAATGTCGCTGCAAAAGATGTGGTTCAGCGCGTCGGCCGACCTCTGCCTGGTTCCCACGCAGTTCGCCGCCGACCTGGCCCTGGAGCGCGGCCTCGACCCGGAGAGCGTCCACGTCACCGGCTTGCCGGTCAACCCGGCGCTGGCCGACGCGCCGACGCCGGCTGAGGCCCGCGCCGCGTTGGGCTGGCCGGCGGACAAGTTCACCGTGCTGGCCGCGGGCAGCAAGCGCGTCGAGCGGCTCGACCAGTTCGCCCACGTGCTCAACCACGCCGGCTTTGACCTGCACCTGGTGGCCGTGGCCGGTGGCAACGATGAGCTATACGCCAAGCTGCGGGCGACCGACTGGCACATCCCCGTCAGCCTCTACAACTTTGTGGACAACATGCCGGCCATGCTCCACGCCGCCGACTGCGTGGTCAGCAAGGCGGGCGGGCTGATCGTCACCGAGTCGCTGGCTTGCGGCCGGCCGCTGCTGCTGGTGCAGGTCATCCCTGGACAGGAGACGGGCAACGCCGAACTCGTGACGCGCGAGGGGGCGGGCGACCTGACGCTGGAGCCGCTGGAGTTCCTGGAGGCGCTGGGCGACTGGCTGACCGACGGCCGCCGGCTCTATCACCAGCGGGCGGCTAATGCCCACCGCCTCGGTCGCCCCACAGCCGCCTTCGACGCCGCCGAACTCATCTGGCAGGCTTGCCGCGCCGGGCCGACGCAGCGCGCCTCCCGCTTCCCCATCTCGCGGGCCAAGATGAAGGAGTTGTTGCAGTCGTTCGGCAACGCGCTGTCGCTGAGCGACCAGTCGCCCTCATGAGCGACGTCGTCTTCCCGCCCGGCTTCCTCTTCGGCGCGGCCACGTCGGCCTATCAGATCGAGGGTGGCCACGACGCCGACGGCAAGGGGCCGTCGGTCTGGGATCGCTTCGTCCGCCGGCCGGGCCGGGTTCATAAGGGCCACACCGGTGACGTGGCCGCCAACACCTATCCCGACTTCCGGCCCGACGTGGCCATCATGCGCCGGCTGGGGCTGGACGCCTATCGCTTCTCGGTCAGTTGGCCGCGCGTGCTGCCCAGCGGGCGCGGGGCGGTCAACCAGGCCGGGCTGGATTACTACGACCGGCTGGTGGACGCCCTGCTCGCGGCCGGTATCGCCCCGTTCGTTACCCTCTTCCACTGGGACTTGCCGCAGGCGTTGCAGGACGAAATAGGCGGTTTCGCCGGGCGCGACTGCGCGGCGCTCTTCGCCGACTACGCCGAGGTCGTCGCCCGGCGGCTGGGCGACCGCGTGGGCCACTGGATCACGCTCAACGAGCCGTGGGTCTACGCCACGCTGGGCCACCTGCGCGGGCTGCACGCGCCGGGGCGGCGCAACCCGTGGGCCTTCCTGCGCGTCGTTCACCACCAACTGCTGGGCCACGGGCTGGCCGCCGCGCGGCTGCGGGCGTTGTCGCCGGCGGCGCGGGTGGGGTTGAGCCTTAACCTGTCGCCCATCTACCCGGCCACAGATAGCGACGCCGACCGCGCCGCGGCCCGCCTGGCCGACGAAGCCACCAACCGGCTGTTCCTCGACCCGCTCTGCCACGGACGCTATCCGGCGGCGTTGTGGTCGCGGCTGCGGCCGTTTCGCCCGCCCGTCCGGCCCGACGACATGGCCACAATCGCCGCGCCGCTCGACTTCGTGGGCGTCAACTACTACACCCGCGCCCGCGTGCGGCGGGCGTGGTACGTGCCATTCCTGGGGCTGTGGCCGGATGGGTTGCCGCTGCTGACGGGTGAGGTGAAACCGGAAGGGGAGGGGGACGAAAGTGTCCCCCGCTACAGCGGCATGGGCTGGGAGGTCTATCCGGCGGGGTTGTTCGAGCTGCTGTGGCGGCTGAAGACGGAGTACGGCAACCCGCCGGTCTACGTGACCGAGAACGGCGCGGCCTACCCCGACACGTTGACCGCCGACGGCCGCGTCCACGACGAAGCCCGCCGCGCCTATCTGGAGCAGCACTTGGCCGTTGTCGCCGCCGCCGCGCGCGCCGGGGTGGACGCCCGCGGTTACTTCGTCTGGTCGCTGCTGGACAACTTCGAATGGACCTACGGCTACGACAAGCGCTTCGGCCTGGTGTACGTCGACTTCGCCACCCAGCGGCGGGTCATCAAGGATAGCGGCTTGTGGTATAGTGAGTTCATCCGCAACCGTAGGGCAGGATGATTTCTGCCCTGTGGGAACCGGACGCCGGGCTTTGGCGTCCAACATATAGCGGTCGATGCGCTGGTGCGCGGCCGCCCGGAGGTAAAGAGGATGCGACTATTCATGCTGTTGATTGGACTGCTGGCGGCGCTGCTGGCCGCCTGCGCCCCGGCGGGGCAGGCCGAGCCGACCGTGGCCGGCGCGCCCGAGCCGGAAGGGACGCCGACCGACCCGGCGCTCAACTCTGTGCCCAACGCTGACGACAGCTACCCGGCGGCCGGTGAGGGTGGCGATGAGGCCTACCCCGCGCCGGGGCTAGAGTCGGCCCTGCCCGAAGGGTACCCCCTGAGCACGCTTGTCTCTCCGGTCGAAGTGGACCTGGGCGAAGTGACGCCCGTGGCCGGCGACCCCACGCCCCGGGTGATGCCCTCGCCCGGCCGCCCCGGCGGGCCGACGGAGAACATGGGCGGCTTGATGGAGGCCGTGGTGCTCAATCTGACCCGGCATCTGGACACGCAGGCCGACGCGGTCAGCGTCGTCTCGACCGAGTCGGTGACGTGGCCCAACGGCGGGCTGGGCTGCCCGGAAGAGGGCATGGCCTACGCCGAAGTGATGGTTGAGGGCAGCCGTATCACGCTGGAGGCCGACGGCCAGACCTACACCTATCACACGTCCAGCGGCGGCGAGTTTGTGCTGTGTGTGGACGGTCAACCCGTCTCGCGTGGCGTTGTGCCGCGCTAAAGTGCACATGCCTGGCGGTAGGAAATATCGTCTAGCAAATTGCCACCGAAATGACACCATCAGACTGCACACGACCGGCCAAATTGCCTAGCTGACCGGTTGCATTTGACACCGACTTCGGGGAAACTTATCGCCCTTGGCGCTATCCCAATTGGGGGAAAGCCGCAGATCGTCCTAAGGAGGCAGTTGCTCGATGTCCCCGAAGATTGGAACGAAGTTAGCGAGAATTGGCTTAATTGCGGTGCTGCTCATCGCCGGCGCATGGCTGGCGGGGCGGCGAGCCGGCCCCGCGCCGGAGAGTGTATCCCGACAGGACGTGGTGCTGCGTGCTGCCCCTGGTGGCCGCGCCCAGGTAGACCCCAATGCCGCGCCTTTGCCCGGCATGTCCATCGCCGAGCCGACCGTGGTCGACCTGCGCACCATTCCGGCGGGCGTCTATGACCCCAATAACCAGTATGACCGCTGGCAGCGGGGCGAGATCGACCTGACCGAGAACGAGAGCATCGTCAGCGAGGCCAAGGCCGCGGCGCTGCGCGAGGAAGCGCTGCGCCTGCCGCCGTCAACCCACATCGACGACGCCACGGCCGTGACCGCCAACGGCCCGATCAGCAGCGCGCCCACCGTGGGGGTTAGCTTCGAAAGCATCTACTACAACGAGTGTTGCGGTGGCGGCGGCAACGTTCCGCCCGACCCCGAACTGGCCGTCGGCCCCAACCACGTCATCGCCGTGGTCAACGTGGCCTTCGAAATCTACAACAAGAGCGGCACGTCCGTGGTCGGCCCGACGACGTTCGCCAGCTTCATGAACTCCAACGCCAACTGCACCGGCGTCTTTGACCCCAACGCCATCTACGACGAAGAGGCCGGCCGCTACATCCTGGGCATCGACGCCGACGGCTTCTACTACTGCATCGCCGTCTCGCAGACGAGCGACCCGACCGGCAACTGGAACATCTACGCCTTCCCGACGGCCACGGGCAGCGAGTTCTTCGACTACCCGCACGCCGGTGTCGGCCGCGACGCCATCTACATGGGCGCCAACATCTTCACCAGCAGCTTCCTGGAGAGCCGCGTCTACGCCTACGACAAGTGGGCCATGTACAACGGCCAGGCCGCGGCCAGCGTCGTCAGGGACCTGCCGGTCAGCGAGGACACGCCCCAACCGCTGCACCTCCACGGCTTCGCTCAGGGCACGTGGCCGACCAGCGGGCCGCACTACTTCTTCACCGAGACGGACTACGACGGCTCCAGCTATAGCGTCTGGTCGTGGGCCAACCCGTTCAGTGGTGGATTGCCGACTAAGGTCGGCAGCACGCTGAACCTGAATGCCTACACCGGCGTGACCGGCGGCATGCCCCTCAACGTGCCGCAGCAGGGCGGCAGCACCGTTCAGGGCAACGACTACCGGCCGCAGGACTTCGAGTACCGCGACGGCTACGCCTGGAGCGTCAGCACCATTAGCTGCAACCCCGGCGGCGGCACGGTCAACTGCCTGCGCTGGGTGAAGGTCAACCCGGCCACGGCGACCATCGCCGACGCCGGCGTCTACGCCAGCGCCGGCCAGTACCGCTTCTTCGGCGACCTGGCTGTGAACGCCTGCGGCGACATGGCCCTGGGCTACAGCAAGTCGAGCACCACCATGTGGCCGTCGGTCTGGTACACCGGCCGCAAGGCGGGCGACGCCGCCGGCACATTGCAGGCCGAGGCGCAACTGAAGGCGGGCGAGATCGCTTACACCGCCTTCGACTCGGTGCCGCGCCGCTGGGGCGACTACACCGAGATGACCATCGACCCGGCCGGCACGACGTTCTGGTATCTGGGCGAGTATAGCCGCAGCGTGGGCACGTCCAGCAGCGGCCGTTGGGGCACGTGGATCGGCTCGTTCAGCTACAACGACTGTGTGCCCGGTGGAGCTACACCGACGCCGACGGCGACGGCCACCATTGGCCCGTCGCCTACGGCTACCAACACGCCGGTGGCCACCAACACGCCCGTGGCGACCAACACGCCGGCCCCCACGGCCACGTCCGCGCCCAACGTTTTGCACGTCGGTGACCTGGATCGCCTGTCGAAGAACACGACCGGCAACCGCTGGCGGGCGACGGTGACGGTCAAGGTCGTCAACGGCGCTAATCAGCCCGTGGCCAACGCGAAGGTGACAGGCGCCTGGAGTAACGGCGAGACGGGCAGCGGCACGTGCACGACGGCCACCAACGGCACGTGCAAGATCGTCAAGAATAACATCCGCCGCGCCGTGACCAGCGTCCGCTTCACGGTCACTGGCGTGACCAAGAGCGGCTGGACCTACAACGCCGCGCTGAACAGCGATCCCGACGGCGACAGCAACGGGACGTTCATCGTCATCAATCGGCCGTAAGCGCAGGGGGCTTGCCCCACAGCTTTAGCGGGCGCTAGTCGCCCATCATCCGCCGGAGGAGTGGCTCGCCGCTCCTCCGGCTTTCTGTTTGTAGCGCGGGTTGGCAACCCGCGGCGGGGTGGCAACCCGCGGCGGGGTGTGTGAGAAGGAATGCACAGGATAAGAATCCTGTGCTACAGGGGCGGGAGGAAGCGGGTTGGCAACCCGTGTTACAAGGCGGGCCGCGCCCGGCGCACCATCCGCGCGCTGACAAAGACCAGCAGCGCCCCGGTCATGAGCCAGCCCAGGATGAGGAACAGCCGCTCGAAGCCGATGGCCTCCCAGGCCAGGCCGCCGAAGAAGCCGCCCAGCGCCGAACCCAGGCCGTTCATGGCCCCGGCGAAAAGGCCCTGCGCCGTGGCCCCCAGCCCGGCCGGCGCGGCCATGTCGGCGTCGGCCACGCCCGCGGCCCACAGCACGGCAAACGATGGCCCGTGGAGCAGGCTGATGGGCAGGGCCAGCCACGGCGCGCCCATGACCGCCATTGCGAACAGGCGCACGACGCCGGCCAGCAGGCCGAAGGCGATCAGCTTGTTGGGGCCGAAGCGGGCCAGCAGCGGGCCGCTGAGGAACCAGAAGGGCACTTCGCTCAGCGTGGCCGCGGTTAGCGTCAGCGACATCAGCGTGCGGCTGGCGCCCAACTCCTCCAGATAGAGGAATTGGTAGCTGAGGAGCACGCCCAGGCTGACGCCATAGATGAGGGAGACGAACAGCAGCAACAGAAAGCGGCGCTGGGCCAGCAGGCGACCCAGCCCGGCGCGATAGGCGGTGCGCGCCACCTCACCGGCGGCCATTGGCAGGCGCGACGCAGCGACGAAGCACAGAGCCATAAAGACCAGGAAGCCATAGAATGCCCAGGCCAGTCCCGCCCGCTGGAGCATTGGGGCCAGCAGCAGCGCCGCGCCCCCCCAGCCGAACGCGCCCCAGACGCGCACGCGGCCGTACTCCGACCGCCGCTCGCCCAACAGGGCCATGACGGCGTTGTCCACCAGCGGCGCAATCGGTCCGATGAAGATGGCGTAGAGGATGACGGCGGCCAACATGGCCGGGAAGCCGCTGACAAAGTAGAGAAGAATCACCGAGGCCCACAGCCCGGCGATGGTCAGCAGCAGCACGGCGCGGTGGCGGCGGGTGGCGTCGCCGATGCCGCTCCAGAAGGGCGAACTGGCCAGGGTTACAAGCGGGATGACGCTGGCCAGGACGCCGATCTGCACGCCGTTGAGGCCTTTTTGCTGGTAGTAGAGGGTCATGTAGGGCACGAGGCAGGCCAAAGCCCCGTAGTAGAGCGCATAGACGGCCTTGGGTGGTGTCGTTGACATAAGTTAAGTTACCTGAAAGTTTGGCGCCCGGTGCGTCGCACTTTCTGAAGTGCGTCGCACCTTCTTCCTGGCGTTCGCCAGCGCGCCCGGTGGGTCGCACCTTCCGGCCGGCGAGCAGCTTAAGAAGGTGCGACGCACTCCAGAAAGTGCGACGCACCCGGAGCGGCTAGGGGGTGATTTCGCTCTGGATGGCCGCCAGCGTCGCTTCCGCCGTGGCCGCGCCCTGCAGGAAGGCCAGCAGGCGCGGATAGGTCACGTCGCGCCAGGCGCGGTCGCGGTCGGCGAACGCCCCGGCGGGCTGGGCAACGGGCAGCAGGGGCAGCCACGCACCGAGCAGCGGATGGCGGGCGACAAGCTGTTCGGCCGCCGCGCCCTCACCGGCGGCGCGCAACGCCGGCAGCGCGCCCGCCGCCTGGCTCCAGGCCGCGGCGTTGGCCGGATCGAGGGCGGCAAAGCGCACGAAGTCCCAGGCCACTTCCTGGGCTGCGCTCGTCCGGCTGACGGCCAGCCCCAGACCCGCGCCGACGACGGCCGGCTGCGCGCCGGCGGCCGGCAGCGCCACGGCGATGGCGGCCACGTCGGGCCAAGCGGCGCTTGTGGCTGTGGCCGCGGCGGGGCTGAGCACAGCCATCGCGCTGCGGCCGTCGAAGAAGGACGCGGCCACGGGGTCGGCGGCGTCGTTGAAGCGCGTCGCATCGAGCGCGCCTTCGTCCACCAGCCGCTTCATCTGGCCCAGCGCCGCCAGCCCTTGGGGGGTATTGACCGTGAACGCGCCACCCGACAGATATTGCCCGCCGTTCTGAAGGATGAGCGAATAGAACATGGCCGGTAGGGCGTCGGCCGAGGCAAAGTGCAGCCCGGCGCGGCCCATCCCGCCGTCCTGGACGACGCTCAGGCCGCGCGCGGCGGCGATCAGTTCGTCCCAACTGGCCCAGCCGGCGGCGACGTTGGCCAAGCCGGCCGACTCGGCCGTCGTCCGGTTGACCAGGGCCACGCCGTAGGGCAAGTCGAGCGCCAGCGGCAGCCCGTAGAGGCGGTCGCCACAGACGAAGCCGCCCAGGGCCGCAGGGTAGAAGGCCGCGGCGGCGTCGGCCGCGGTGGGGATGCTGGCCGGGGCTTCGGCCAGCGCCCCGCCATTGGCATAGCCGCACAGCCAGGCGTCGGGCAGTTGGATGATGTCGGCCGCGCCGCCGGCGCTCAGAGCGTTGTCGATAGTCTGGCGGTAGTTCGCCGGATCGAACGCCTCCAACTGGATAGTCACGTCGGGGTTGGCGGCGGTGTAGGCGGCGACGAGCGCCGTGTATGCTGCGGCCTGGGCGTCGTTCTGCGGCAGCCACAGCCGCAGCACCACCGGGCCGCCGACGCCGCCCCCCTCGTCGGCCGCGCCGCCCCCCTCGCCGCCGCCGGCGCTGATCGGTGTCGGGCGGATTTCCTCTGGCGGCGTACCACAGGCGGCGAGGAGCAGGACAAGGGCGAGCGTGGCGAGAAGCAAGCGTTTGGGCATGATGGGTACTCTTGGTGTGTCTGGCGCGAATGGGTGGCCGCGCCGGTAGGGACGATCCCGCCCCACCAGGCCAAGTGTAGCGCGGGATGATTCTCGTGGCTAGGGCAGGTGTCAGCCGCGCCCAAGGCGGCTAGAATGGGCGCATGGAGTCAACGATGAAACGAACTGCCTTTCTCCTGTGTCTTGTCGTCCTGTTCGCGCTAACGGCGTGCGAGTCGTTCCGCCTGACGCCGGTGGAGCCGACGGCCGCGCCCGTCCACGACTCGTCCCTCGGCCTGATGGGCCTCTACCGTACGCCGTCGGGCCTGTTCGAGGTCGACTTCCCGGCTGCGTGGAGCGACGCCGCGGGCGACGACCGCCGCTGTCAGGACGCGCCCAAGTGTCTGATCAGCCGCGACAGCGAGTTCATGCTCGTGCGCGAATCGACAATGGTCGGCCGCGACGGCGCGCCCCCCTCGCTGGCCACTGAGCTAGACGTCGTGGTGGCCAACTTCGAGGGCACCACGGCCGACGCCCGGCTCATCGCTCGCGAACCGCTGGTGACGGCTTCGGGTGTAGAAGGGGAAGTGCTACGCTATAGTATCGAGCAAGGCACAGTCACGGTCAAAGAGTTTTGGGCGGCCGACGGCGACACGGCCGTGTCGGTCGCCTTCATCACCTGGAACGATGGCTTCCCGGCGATGGAGCCGGTGGCCGACTACGTATTTGATACGTTACGGCTGGCCTCTGGCAGGGATTAGGGATTAGGGATTAGGGATTAGGGATTAGGGGTTAGGGGTTAGGGAGAGGGTCTTCTCGTCCCCTCGCCCTCTGGGAGAGGGTTAGGGAGAGGGTCTTAGCCGCCAATACAACTCTTCCAGCCCCTCCCCCGTCACCAACCCATCCGACGTTCCTCGCAGCGTGCACGCGTGCCGCGCGGCGATCTGCCCGCGCAACACGGCGTCCTCCAGCGGATAGCCGTCCAATACGGTGCTGGTCAGAAAGCCGACGGCCAACGAATCGCCCGCCCCGTTGGTATCGACCACCGGCGCGTCGAGGTCGACGGGCGGGAAGAAGCGCACCACACCCGCCGCGCCCAACGCACAGCCCCGCGCGCCCATACCCACAACGATCACCCGCTCCGGCCGCCCGGCGGCGAAACGGGCGATAAGCGGCGTCGGGTCGTCGAAGTTGGCGGCGGAGAAGAAGAGCACGTCGGCCGCGTCGATGAACGCCTGCCGGTATGGATCGTCCGGGTCGACCACGTCCTGCAAATCGCAGGCGATGACCAGGCCCAACTCGCGGGCGACCGGTAGCAGATACCGCGCCCAGTTGGCCAGGTGGACGTGGGCCAGCCGCGCCCCGCGCAGCACGTCGCGGCACATCGCCACGTCCGGCATGAGACTCATGTGCCCCTTGCCATCGTAGAAATTCTTGCGGCGACCGTCGCGATACATCAGGTTAACGCTGCGGGCCGTGCCCGCCGGGTCGGTGAAGAGAGCGCGTGTATCGACGCCATCGGCGGCCAGCGTTTGGCGGACGAGGCGGCCGTTGTGGTCATCGCCCACGTGGCCGATGAAGGCCACCGCGCGGCCGAGGGCCGCGTAGCCGCGCGCGCTATAGCCGCCCGCCTGGCCAACCGTGTCGCGGTTGTCACTGAAGTTAGCCTCGACTGAAAAGTCAACGTCTGCGCCGTAGAGGAAGACGTTGGTATCAACGCCGGCGTTGCCCACGACGACGACCTCACTCATAGACCACTCCTATGTAGCACAGGATAAGAATCCTGTGCTACAGGGCGCGCCGTTCGGCGGTCATGGGCATCCCCCCATGATTCGACAGGGTAATCTGCGCGTTGAGATCGATAGGGTGGTCGGGGCGCAGGTGCAGCCGATAGCGTTGGGCCACGGCGGCGACGATCAAGTGGGCCTCCATCAGCGCGAAGCCATTGCCGATGCACACCCGTGGCCCGCCGCCGAAGGGCATGTAGGCGAACTTGGGCAGCGCCCGCTCGCGCTCCGGCGTCCAGCGGTCGGGGTCGAAGCGCTCCGGGTCGGGGAAGAACGCCGGCCGGCGGTGCATGACGAACGGCGACAGCCACAACGAGTCGCCCTGCCTGACGGCGTAGGGGCCGAGCATCGTGTCGGCCGCGGCGCGCCGGACGTTGACCACCCAGGCCGGCGGATAGAGGCGCATCGACTCCTTAATGATCTGCATGGTGTAGGGCAGGTGGGGCAGGTCGGCCAGCGCCGGCGGACGAGAGCCAAGCATACCATCTAGTTCTTCGTGTAGTCGCGTTTCGACGACCGGGTGCTGTGACAGCAGATACCACGTCCAGGTCAGGGCGTTGCTGGTCGTCTCGTGCCCGGCCACGAAGAGCGTCACCAATTGGTCGCGCACTTCGGCATCGCTCATCCGGTCGCCGGCCTCGTCGCACGACTGGAGCAGCATGGAAAGCAAGTCGCCGCTGTCGGCGGCGTTGCCCTGAGCGCGGCGGTCGGCAATGAGGCGGTCGATGATTTCGTATAGCACTTCACGGGCGGCGCGGCGCTGCCGGTTCATGGCTGTTGGCAGCCACTCCGGCAGCACCAGCGGCGCCTGGAACTCCTTGTCGGCCGCGGCCTGAATGACGTGTATGGCCGCGCCGATGCGCTCGGCCGTGTCCTTCATGGCCACGCGGTCGGCCCCGAATAACGTCCGGGCGACGATGAGCATTGTCAGGGCGCTCATCGCTTCGGCCACGTCCAACTCCTGCCCATCGGCCCACTCATCGAGCATAGCTTCGGTGTACTCAACCATCGTCCCGGCATAGGCGTCGATTCGCCGGGTGTGGAAGGCGGGCTGCGTCAGGCGACGCTGCCGTTTGTGCTCCTCGCCGTTGGCCGAGACGAGGCCGTGGCCGATGGCCCGGTCGAGCAAGGCCACGTCGCGGTCGTCCTTGGGGAAGTTGGCCGCCTGGGTCACCAGCACTTCGCGGATGAGTTCCGGGTCGCTGACCAGGTAGAACCGCTTGAAGAAGATGTCGAAGCGGGTGAATGGGCCATAGGTGTCAGCCAGGTGGCTGAGATAGAGCGGCGCGCCGGCGATGAGATCGCGGGCAACGCCGAAAAAAGGCTGTCCCTTGGGGCCGGGGGCCGAGGCGGTGGGCAGGCCTGTTGGGGGGTGGGCGATCTCCATCTCTTGCACTCCTTACGCGTGCCCGTCGCCGGCCACAACCGGGCCATCACGGACGCAGATAATAGACACTGTGTTGATTATTCGTCGTATTGTGGATAAAGTAAATGAAAACCGGCCGCCTGTCAACAGGCAGTTGCCACGCTGTGTTGAATAATCGACAACTGTCTATAAGGGCGTCTGGAGGTTGGTGACCATGAGACGAGCACATCACGTTGGCGGCGACCGCCGCGTGCGCCGCACCCGCGCCGCGCTGAGCGAGGCGATCCTGTCGCTGCTGCTGGAGCGGCCTTACGAGACGATCACCATCCAGGAGATCGCGGAGCGGGCCGACCTGAACCGGGCGACGTTCTACCTCCACTACGGCAGCAAGGAAGAGTTGTTGCTGGCGGCGCTGGAGGAGCAGTTCGACTCGCTGGTGGCCGAGGGGCCAAGCGCGTCGCCGGAGCAGCCGATCTGGGGCATCGAAGAGGACATCCAGCAGACGCTCGACTATGTGGCCGAGCACGCCGCGCTCTACAAGGTGCTGCTGAGCGAACGCGGCACGGCCTACCTGATGAACCGCATCGTGGACTACATCGCCGCCCACTCCGAGAGTGAATTGCGCGCCTCGCTGCCGCCCGGCGCGCCGACAGTCGCGCCCTTGCCGCTCATCGCCCGCCACTTCGCCGGGTCGTTCTTCGCCCTGCTGGTGTGGTGGATTCAGAACGACATGCCCCAACCGGCGGCGGAGATGGCCGAGGTGATCAAGAACCTGTGTGTCGGGGGGTTGCGCTGGGGGATTGGGTTGGACCAAAGCTGAAAGTGGGGGGCGCGCCACGTCCAGTCTGTCCTATGGTATAATGAGCGCGAGACGGCTATCGACCTCGCAACCGCAGTTGGAGGCAACTATGGTGACGTTGGACAAAGCGGTATCAGTCACCTATCAATGGCCGGCGCAGGGCGCGTGGACTTATGAGGACTACGCCCGGCTGCCGGATGACGGCTGGCGCTATGAGATTATTGGAGGGGAGCTACATATGAGTCCGGCGCCGAACGGGGAGCATCAGAGTATTGTTGCCGCGCTGGTTCACTTGCTGCGGGAGTATGTGCGCCGGCATGAGTTGGGGCGGGTGCTGCTCGCGCCGATTGACGTCATACTGCCTGATTTGGCCTCGCCGGTTCAGCCGGACGTGGTGGTCATCCTGAAAGCCAACCTGGGCATTATCCAGCAGCGGGTGGAGGGTGTGCTCGATCTGGTCATCGAGGTGCTGTCACCGGCCACCGCCCGCCATGATCGCACCACCAAGTACCAGCTCTACGCCGAGGCGGGTGTCAGCGAATACTGGATCATCGACCCGGCGGCGAAGGCGGCCGGCATCTACGTGCGCCGCGGCAACGGCTTTGTGCCCCTGGGCCACTACGAACGCGGTGGGGAGATTCACTCCGAACTGCTGCCGGCGCTGCGCCTGCCCTTTGACGAGCTTCTAGCCGACGCCTGAGCTAGCTTGCCTGACCCGGTATCCGTCCGGGCTGTTGACAACCCCTCACGGCAAGATGCATACTGCTGTTATCTTCGCTTAGCACAAGGAGCCACACTATGTTGCAAGAACGCTTCAGCGACGTCACCATCACCGATCTGCCGCCGCTGCGGGTGGCCTGTTTCCGCGCCATCAGCCGCACGCCGGAGGACGACGCCCTGCGAGTGCTGACGCGCTGGGCCGTTGGGGCAGGCTTTAACGAACTGCCGCGCAGCTTTGGCTTTGACGTGGAGGTGTCGCCGCGCCAGGCCGACGCCGGATTGCGGGGCTACGAGGTGTGGCTGGTCGTGCCGGAGGGCGTGGAGGAGTCGAAGCCGGTCACCATCCACGACTTTGCCGGCGGCCGCTATGCCACGCTGACCATCCACCACCCGTTTGATGATCCCTTTGCCATCATCCCGGCCGGCTGGCACGCGCTGCACGAGTGGGTCACCGCCCGTCGCCTGGCGCCCCTGGGCGAACCGCCGTACCTGGAAGAAGTGGTTGCCGGCGAGGGTGGGCAGGACATGATCCTGTATCACCCGGTACGCCCCGTGTAGGTGTAACCGGGCCTGGTGCTCGAATTAGTGGCATGAGGCTTGCCTTGCGTCACTCTGGAGCTGCTACGCGAGGTGACGCCAGCAATCCAGACCTGACAGGTGGGTGGCTACCAGCACCTCAGTAATTACAGGCTCGCTTGGCCGCCCACCTGTCAGGTCTTTGTCATCCTTGTTTCATTTCTGAGGTATCATCCGCCCTATGAGCGATCCACAGGGCGAAACCATTCACCACATTCTGACTAACTTCCACACCGTGGCCGTCGTCGGCTTCAGCGACCGCGACCGGCGGGCGGCGGCCTTCTACGCCCCGGCCTATCTGAAGGGCAAAGGCTACACCGTCATCCCCGTCAACCCGCGCCTGACGATGGGCCTCAACCGCCCGGCCTACCCGTCGCTGGCCGACGTGCCAACGCCTATCGACGTGGCCCTCATCTATCAGGCGTCGGAGCGCGTCGGGCCGTTCGTCGACCAGGCCATCGCTGCCGGAGCCAAAGCCGTCTGGCTGCCCATCGGCGTCGTGGACGAAGCGGCGGCCGAGCGGGCGCGGGCAGCCGGGCTGCTGGTGGTGATGGATCGGTGCATGATGGTGGAGCATAAGCATATGGAGTAAGGCAGGTGCGCGTTAGCTGCCGCTCCAAGCCACCTATGGATATGGGTTCAGGTGTGGATTTATGAGGGCAGGTTGTGACTAGCTTCGGGACTGGACTACTGCTAAACAGTAACTGCCTATGGTATAATGTGGGGCAATTCCAATCCTCTAAATCCACGTTTCATTTGAGGAAATGGTCATGACAGTTACTGCTACACTTGATGGATTGATTGTCAGCGATCTAAAAATAAACGGCGGGCGACCGGTAATCGCCGGGACAGCCACTTCGGTGCGGGCTATTGCAAGCCTTTATAAACTTGGTCTTACTCCTGAAGAGATAACCGGCGAACTTCCTCTGAGTCTGACACAAGTGTATGCCGCGCTAACCTATTATCATATGTACACTGAGGAAGTCGAGGCCGATCTAGAAGCCAATTCTGAAGAACGACTGATGGCCAGATACGGCAACTCTATCAATGACCCGAATTCGCCTCTACGTTGATGAAGATTTTCAGCGGCAGGGGCTTGTTCGAGCGATACGAGCCCGTGGCTATGATATTGTCACGACTCTCGAAGTTGCCAGAACAGGGATGCCCGACACCGACCAACTGGTCTATGCTACCGAAAATGACCGCACGCTCATTACGTTCAACGCACAGGACTTTGGGCCACTCCACCGTGACTATCTGATCAACGGCAAATCTCATTCGGGCATCATCGTCTCCAACCAATTAGAGACAGGTGTATTGGTACGCCGCCTTCTCCGGTTGTTACAAACTCGTTCGGCGGAGGATATGGTCAATTGGTTAGAGTTCTTGAGTAACTGGCGCTAGTTGCGTAGATTGTATTCCATTACACCTCGCTCTCGGCCCAGACGGTCATCTTGCGCACCTGCTCCGCCAACGACTCCGACGTCAGCGTACTGGCCTGCAACCGCTCGACCAGCAGCGGGAAGCACAGCGGCGACGGCCGCAGCAGGTCTTTGATTACCACGCGCTGTGCCGTTAGTTCGGCCAGCGTCCGTTGCAGCCGGCTTTGCTCCAACTGGCGGCTGAGCACCTCGCGGTGGGCCTGAACCAGCAGCAGATTGCCGGCGTCGTACTTGCGGAAAACTTCGTATAGCATACTGGACGAGGCCTGCAAGTGGCGCGCCTTCTGCGGCCGGCCGGGGAAGCCCTGGAACACCAGCCCGGCCACGCGGGCGATCTCGCGGAACTGGCGCTGGGCCATCTCGCTCTCGTTCAGCCCGGCGATGATGTCGTCCAGCAGGTTGTCGGTGCTCAACAGGGCACTCACGTCCAGTTCGGCGAAGGCGTCGCGCTCCGGGGCCAGCAGCTCGAAGCCGTAGTCGTTGGCCGTCAGGGTGAAGGTGATCGGCCGCGCCCGGGACAGGCGATAGGCGGCCAGCGCGGCCAACCCCTGATGCACCAGCTTGCCGGCGAACGGGTAGACGAACAGGTGGCTGTAGCGCGTGCGCCCCTCGCGGGTGGCCAGCCGCTCGACCAGCAGCTCGTCCGCGCCGGGCACGGCCGACCACTTGCCCTGTAGCTCCAGCACCGGCCGCACGGCGACCATCTCCGGCCCGTCGTAGACGCCGTCGCGGGCCTCGGCCAGCTTGCGCCGCACGGCCGCGCCCAACTCCGGCGAGATGGGCAGGCTGGTTCCCGTCCAGGCGGGGATGACCCCTTTCAGCCGGTTGGCCGGCTTGACATAAGCCGTCAGGTCGCGCACGCGCAGGAACTCCAGCTTCTTGCCGGCGAAGACGAAGGTGTTGCCCGGCTTCAGGCGGCTAATGAACGACTCTTGGATGTTGCCCAGGTGGGTGCCGTTCTGATACTTGACGGCGATGGACGACTCGCCGACGATGGTGCCGACCGACAGGCGATGGCGGGTGGCGATCCCCTTCTCCGTCACGCGATAGAGGCCATCGACGGGCGTCACGCGACGATACTCCGGGTAGGCCCCCAGCGCCTCGCCCCCCTGCACGACGAAATCCAATGCCCAGTGCCACTCGGCGTCGCTCAGGTCGCGGTAGGCGTAGGCCGTGCGCACCTCGGCCAGCATCGCGTCGGCGTCGAAGCCGCTGCCCAGGGCGACGGTGACGAGGTGTTGCACCAGCACGTCCAACGGGCGCTCCAGCGGTTCGCGCCCCTCCAGCCGCCCGGCGCGCAGGGCATCGCGGGCGGCGGCGGCCTCCACTAGCTCGAAGGCGTGGGCGGGCACGCAGGTCACGCGGCTGGTCGCGCCGGGCTGGTGGCCGCTGCGGCCGGCGCGTTGCAGCAGCCGGGCCACGCCCTTGGGGCTGCCCACCTGCAACACACGATCCACGGGCGAGAAGTCCACGCCCAGGTCGAGCGACGAGGTGGCCACGACGCAGCGCAGCGCCCCGGCGCGCAGGCCATCCTCCACCCAGCGGCGGGCGTCGGCCGACAGCGAGCCGTGGTGCAGGGCGATCTCCCCGGCCCACTCCGGCCGCTCGGCCAGCAGGGCCTGATACCACGTCTCGGCCTGGTTGCGGGTGTTGGTGAAGACGAGGGCCGAGCGCCCCTCTTCGACGGCCGCGGCCACGGCGGGCAACATCTTCAGCCCCATGTGCCCGGCCCAGGGGAAGCGCTCGACGCGCTCCGGGATGAGCGTGTCGATGACGATCGCCTTCGGCACGTGCCCCTGCACCAGAATGCCAGAGGGGTTATCCGCAGATTGGGCAGATTTGGCAGATTCAAGAGAAGAGAGTTGGGCCGAATCTGTAGATGACTGGGGGGCGAACGCATCGTCAGTAGTTCGGTTAGGTTGTTCTTTTCTTAAATCTGCCGAATCTGCCCAATCTGCGGATAACTCCGCTTCCACTCCCAGCAGGGCGGCCAGGGCGGTGTCGAGGTTGCCCAGGGTGGCCGACAGCCCCCAGGTGCGCAGGCCGGGACACTGGCGGCGCAGGCGGGCCAGGCAAAGCTCCGTCTGCACCCCGCGCTTGTTGCCCATCAGCTCGTGCCACTCATCGACGACGACGCAGCGCAGGTCGGCAAAGAGGTGGTCAGCGTTGGGCTGGGTCAGCAGCAGGGAGAGGCTTTCGGGGGTGGTGATGAGCGCGGTGGGCGGGCGGGCCAGTTGGCGGGCGCGGGCGGCCGAGGCGGTGTCACCGGTGCGACGGTCGACGGTCCAAGGCAGGCCAAGCTCATCCACGACTTCGCGTAGCGACCGTTCAGTATCGGCGGCCAGGGCGCGCATAGGAGTGAGCCAGAGGACGCGCAGGGGAACGGCGACACTTCGTCGCCGTTCCCCTGCGCGTCCGCCTTCAGCCATCCACTCCAGGATCGGCCCCCACCACGCCGCCTGCGTCTTGCCCGTGCCCGTGGCGGCGTGGACGAGGCCGCTACGGCCGTCCAGGTAGGCGCGCCACACCTGGCGCTGGAACGGGAAGGGCGACCAGCTGCGGGCAGCGAACCAGACGTCGGCGGCGGCAATATCAATCGGCGGCATCATGGCGGCGATTGTATGCCGAATCGCGCCGTATGGGGAAGTGATGGCGTCAGGGGAGCAAGCCCTGCTGGACGGGCGGAATGGCCAATGGAAAATCGCGTCATTTGTCTTGCCCGATATTGCCCCAGAACGGGTGTTATTCGCTACCTCCCCCTATTGCCAAGTGACGGCCGAAACTTTATACTGTGACCTAGCAATTTCATCGTGCGGAATTGCCCGATCCTCAGCGTAAATTGTCACTGGCTGAGGATTCATAATTCATCCACTTGGGCTGAGCAACGGTACTCTCTGCTGTTCAGAAACGCGACACGACAGCGCGGCGCGCGGGTGAATGGTTACTCACGGAGTCGAGCCAGGAGCACATCTATCGGCGTGCGAGCGCGGCGGCTATGCTTGTCATGGGCATGGTCTGGCCGCGTCGTGGGCGCTCAGTAATCATTTGTCTGAGCGCGTTAGTGGCGGAACCAATTTGAACGTGGAGGTACGATGAGTAGCTACTTTATTCGGCAAAAGGGTTCGGCGTTTGTGGTCATTGCCCTGCTTCTCCTGTTCGCCGCGGCCTGCGTCACCGACCCCGGCGCGGTGCTGATCTCGCTGCAGAAAGCGGGCACGACGGATGACGGGCTGGCTTACGGGCCCGAGGACATCATTGCCATCACCGACGAAGGCAGCGGCCCGGAATGGTTCACCTTCTTCGACGGCAGCGAACACGGCCTGACACCCAAGCATGCCCTCAACGCCTTCAGCTTCAACGAAGAGATGTGGGTTGGCGACGTTGCCCCTGCCGGCCCCATCAGCCAGGAAGACCTATTGGACATCCCCGAACTGTACCTGACCTTCCGGCCCACTTCGATCCACGTCCCCGGCATTCCCGGCCGCATCACCGGCAACGACGTCATCAAGTACACCGAGACCGATCCCAACGACGTGGGCACGTTTGAGGTGCTGTTCGACGGCTCCGACGTGGGCCTGACGACGGCCATGGAGCGCATTGACGGCCTGGGCTTCTGGGCGCCGGAGACGCTGCCCGAGCCGGAGTACAGCGAAACCTGCCCGGCCGGCATCTTCTTCATCACCACCCAGGGCGTTTACCGCGTGCCCGGCGCTGAGGGCGGCCAGATCGTCGGCAGCGGCTTCGACGTCCTGCTGTTCTGCGCTACCAACACCGGCACGGACACGGCCGGCTTCTGGTATCGCGTCTTCAACAACCGCGACTATAACTTCTTCGTTCCCGGCCGCGCCAGCACCAGCCTGGACGTACTGGGCTTCGAGTTGCAGCTCATGGCCGCCCCAGTCCCCGGCGGCCCACCGTCGTTGGCTCCGGAGCCGGATTTGGCCGCGGGCATCGACTTCCTGTTCACGCCACGCGAGGAGTTCTCCATCACCGGCTATCCTTACACCTTCGAGACGTCCAACGTCTACGAAATCGACTCCATCACCAACTGGCCCGGTATCGATTTCTACGACTCGTGGGCTGACTTCAACGCCGGCGAGGACTACTACTCCAATACAACCTTCCCGCCGGTCAACGGGCTCGTGCAGAGCATCTCCATCTGGGACTACCCGTTCCCGGCTCCGTAGCGACACCCCGGCTGCGCTTGGCGACCGGCCAGGCCTAAGAAGAGTGGCCCGCTGCTGACGCGAATCCGCGTCAGCAGCGGGCCACTTTGCTATTGGCGATTGCCCCGGCGAGTTACTTGCGCCGCCGGCAAAATTGACTATGATCCTAGGTGTATCGTCGGTGGGCGGTTCTTCAGGGGCAGAAGGTCAGGGAGCAAGCTGGGTGGCAACGGAAGTTGCTGTCCAAGGCCATAAACTGTTATCTATGTACCAGGAGAACAATGATGCACCCACTTTTCAAACGCGCGCTACTACCCCTCACTCTGCTGCTGCTCTTCACTCTGACCCTCGGTGCGGCGGTCGTGGCCGCCCAGACGCTTGACTACAACTACCTCTTCGTCAGCACCCGCGCCGCCGGCGTGACCGAAGACGACCTGGCCTATGAGCGCGGCGACATCATCGGCGCGCAGGGCATTGGCGGAGCGTGGTTCATGGTCTTCGACGCCGCCGACAACGGCCTGACCGCCGGGCAAGACGTCAACGCCTTCGACCTGACGCCGCCGCCGCTGAACGGCAACGCCGCGGCCGTCCCCGGCCCCATCTACCTATCCTTCAGCCAGCCGCGCGTGCGCGTGCCCGGCGTCCCCGGTTGGGTGATGACCAATGACGCCGTGGTGTTCGAGGAGGTGTCGAACGGCAACGCGCCCGAAGACAACTACGCGCTGTTCTTTGACGGCTCCGACGTCGGCCTGACGACGCGCAGCGAGCAGATCGATAGCCTGTCGGTCTGGTTGCCGGATGAGTTAGGGCCGGCGGCTGTGGCCGTGCCCGGCGATTGCACCGCCGGCCTGGTGTTCATCAGCACGGCGGCCAACTACCGCGTGCCGGCGGCCGGAGGCGGCTCCATGACCGGCCGCGGCGGCGACATCCTGGCCTTCTGCGCCACCAACCTCGGCCCAGACACGGCCGGCTTCTGGTTCAAGGCCTACGACGCCCAGGCGGCCGGGTTTGCCCCGCTGCGCGCTCCGCGCAACGTCAGCGTCAACGACTTCAGCTATGATGGCGACTGGGACGTGACGTTCAACTTCACCAGTTTCACTAACTTCACCGTCGGCTCGTTCCACGGCACGGCCAACACTGTCTACCTCTATGACACCGCCGCCGGCGGCGTCGTCGGGCCGGTGGTCGAGCTGAACGTGGACTACCCGATGCTCAACGGTGTGGCCGATGGGCTGGTGATCGATCGCTACGTGCAGCAGTGCCGCGCCGTCGGCCCGAACTGCTAGACGCAGCCAGGGACGACAGCCTGGGCTAACGCACCTGACAGGCGCGCGGCCAATGGCGCGCGCGCCTGTCAGGTGTTGGATCTAGAAGCCCTGCCGCCCCATTGAACTGAAGAGCCTTTCGTGCTAAACTGTGGAGTAAGGTCGCGGCGCGGATCGGCCGTCGTGTCGCCCGTTCTGCACGGTAATGCCTTCCGGCGTGGCGCGCCTCGGCCTCAGGCGGGATTGACGGTCGGTCGGGCCAGAGACATCTTCGTGCCAAGTGCTGGTGTTTGGGGGTTTGTTATGTCTCGTCGTGTGCTACTCCTATGGCTACTCATCCTCTCGACGTTGCTACTTGTTTCCTGCCGTTCCCATGGCTCGCTGAGTGACCCGACCGTCGTCTTCCATTCGTCCGGGGCTGACTCCGGTCAGGACGATGAAGCGGTGGCCAACACTCCCCAGACCAGCGGCGGCGGCTATCCTTCCAAGGTATCCGTTGCTCCCGGCGAAAGCCTCAACTTTCATATCTCCAACGGCCTCAACACGCCTTATGAGTTGACCATCTATCGCGAGGGGGTGGCGCGGCAATTCATGGCCACGATCCCCAACGTGCAGACGGAGAATTACAGTTGCGCGGGCAAGGCTTCCACCGGCTGCGGCTGGCCGTCGGCGGCCACCTTCACCGTGCCCACTAACTGGTCCAGCGGCGTCTATACGGTCGATATCCCTCGCGCCGACGGCAAGCGCTACCAATTATTGTTTTTCGTCCGCGAGCGCAACCCGGGCACGGCGCGTATTCTCTTCCTAAGTTCGGTCAACACTTTCCAGGCCTACAACGCCTACGGCGGCGGGTCGCTCTACGACACCGAGGTGCCCAAGCTGCAAAAGGTCAGCTTCGACCGGCCCTACAACGGCGACGGGCTGGGCCACTTCAACCGCTGGGAGCGTCACTTTGTCGAATGGGCCGAAGCCGCCGGTTACTCAATTGCCTACGCCACCACCTACGACCTGGAGTTCATCCCCAACTTGCTGACGCCCTATGACGTCGTCGTCATCGCCGGACATAGTGAGTATTGGACGTGGGCCATGCGCCAGCGCGTTAAGTCCTATGTTGCCAGTGGCGGCCGTTTCCTGAACCTGAGCGGCAACACCATGTGGTGGCAGGTGCGCTTCGAGGACAATGGCCGGACGATGGTCGGCTACAAGAATTGGATGGCCGACCCGGTCAAGACGCGCGAGGGCGCGACGGATGAGAACTGGGACTATCCGATCTTCGATAGCTCCTTCCTCATCACCGGCCTGCACTGGCCCTTTGGCGGCTACCCCGGGGCGCTGGGCAACGGCTACTACGTCGTCAACGCCAATCACTGGGTCTACGCCGGCACGGAGTTGGCCGACAATGACCTGTTTGGCAAGGGGCCGACGCGCGATACGTCGATCCACGACAAGGAGTCAGACGGGCTGGCCTTCAATTGCGGCACGGACGGCTCGTCCATTCTGGGGCCAATCGTTGGCACGGGCACGCCATCCAACTTCACCATCCTGGGCCTGACGCCGGTGCTCAGCAAAATCCGGGCCATGAACGGCGCGGCCATGATGGGCATCTATACCACGCCCTCCGGCGGCGCGGTCTTTTCGGCCGGCACGACCGGCTGGGCGCTGGGCCTCGACCAGCCGGCCGTAGATCGCATCACGCGCAACGTCCTCGACCGCTTCCTGTCCAACAGCCTGCCCCAGGAGCCGGCTGCGGCCGACGCCGACGTGATCTTCCGCGACCGCTTCAACTGCCTCGATCTCGATCTCAACCGCGGCTCGTTCGGTCTGGCGCGCGGTGACGCGCCGAAGCTGAACTACATTGACGTGGAGGATGGCGAGGCCAGCCGCATTACGGTTGAATGCGGCCAGAACGGGCCGGGCCTGGCGCTGAAGGTCGATAACGGCGCGCGCTACGTCGCCGGGCTGCGGCCCGACTGGTCGAGCATCCCTCTGCTGGAGACCCAGGTCTATCTGAATCTGAACGACCTGACGTTGGCCGAAAACGCCACTATCGACCTTTTCCACAACTACCTCGACGACCGCCAGACCAATAACCCCGCGCCCGTGGCCGTCCTGCAACTGGGGCGGCGCAACGGCCAACTGGTCGCCCGCTATCAGCCGGCCGGGCAGAATCAGACCTGGATACCCGTGCCGGCCGACCGCTTCTTCCTGCTGGAGACGAAGTGGGACAGCAACGCCGACCGCATCACCCTGGCCATTGACGGCCAGCAGCGCGCTTCGGAACCCCTGCCGGCGACGGCCGGCCGCGTCAATCGCGCCGACATGGGCACAATGGTCGTCAACGGCAGCGCCGGGGGCACGATCTGCGTGGACGAACTGGTCTACGACGGGTCGGTTGGGCCACCGCCGACGGCTACGCCAACGCCGACGCCGACACGCACCCCGACGGCGACGCCAACGCCAACCCGGACGCCTACACCAACACGGACGCCAACAGCGACGCCGACCCAGACCCGGACGCCGACGCCGAGCAATACACCCCCGCCCGGCACGACGCCGACGGCGACGGCCACCACCACGCCGACCGCCACGCCACCGCCGCCTTCGATCTACTTCATCTACCTGAGCTTCATTGCCGGCGGCACCCAGGACGGCGTGGCCTACCAGGACGAGGACATCCTGCGCTTCCGGCCCCAGAACGGCAAGTGGATTCTGTACTTCGACGGCTCCGACGTGGGGCTGACTGATGTCAACGTCGATGCTTTCGCCCTGCTGCCGGATGGGTCACTGCTGCTGAGCCTGGACGCGCCGCTGGCGGCGCTGCCCGGCATCGGGGAAGTGGCTGCGGCCGACGTGATCCGCTTTGCGCCGTCCAACACCGGCCCGAATACGGTCGGGCAGTTCTCGCTCTACCTGGACGGCTCCGATCTGGACTTGCAGGCGGAGGGTGAGGACATTGACGCCCTGGCCGTGCTGGCCGACGGCCGTCTGCTGGTCAGCACGCAAGGCAACTTCAAGGTCGGCGCGGGGGCGCAACAACTGACCGGACGGCCGCAAGACCTGCTGGCGCTGACGGTGGCCCAGACGGGGGCCGACAGCGCCGGGCAGTGGGCGCTGTACTTCGACGGCTCCGACGTGGGGCTGAACGCCGGCGACGAGAACGTCGATGCCGCCTGGTCGGCGGCCGACGGCGCGCTGCTGCTGGGCACGTCCGGCGCGGCGTCAGTGCCCGGTTTCGCCTTCGGGCCGGCCGACGTGGCCCAATGCCGCGGGACGCTGGGCAACAACACGAGCTGCGCCTTCTCTCTGGCCTGGGCCGCCGCGCCGCAAGGTCTGGCTGCGGCCAACGTGGATGCCATCCACATCGTGCCTTAGGTTCGCAGGGTTTTTCAGCAGTCGGCCGACGCGATCCTCCATGTAGGAGTCAGACGGCCGGGAGAAACGTAGGTCTGGCGCGCGTGGGCCAATCGCGCTACAAATGGCCCATGACGACCAACAATGCAAGCAACGCAACCCCGCAGACCCAGGCGATGCGGCAGCCGTGGTGGCTGCTCGCCGGCGACTGGCTCGTCCTGCTCCTCTTCGTCCTCATCGGCCAGCGCGACCACGCCATCAGCGGCCCCGGCGCGCTGCCCAGCCTGCTCAACACCGCCTTCTCGCTCGGCCTGCCCTGGACGGCGGCGGCCTTTGTGCTGGGGGCCTACCGGCTGCGGCCCGACCCCGGTTGGCGGCAGTGGCTGGGCCGGGCGCTCAACGCCTGGCTGGTGGCCGCGCCGCTGGGGCTGCTGCTGCGCGCCCTTCTGCGCAACCAGGACGCCATCCCGGTGACGTTTATTTTGGTGGCGATGAGCGTTGGGGGGTTGATGATTGTTGGGTGGCGGGCGTTGGCTTATTGGTGGGTGTCGCGGCGTTCGTGACAAACGTCAGGGTTTTGTAGCACAGGATTCTTATCCTGTGCCCCTGTGCCTCCGGGCCGGGGCACAGGATAAGAATCCTGTGCTACAGTGCTACATCCGCGGGCCCCAGGCCGCCGACCTGGAACGTCGTTCCGTCGGCTTCCCACATCAGCAGATGGCCGTCGATCCAGGCCGCGGGCCGGCCGTCGAAGTCCACCGTCTCCAGCGTCCCATCGGTGACCAGCGAGACGGCCGTCGCCTCGCTCTGCCCTCGTTCGTTGCCGACGACAATCTCGACACTCGTCTGGGCAATGAGGATGTCAGGGCCGGCCCCTTCGTAGAACTGGAAGAACGTCTGCGCCCAGCCGGGGGTGACGCGCACTTCGCGCAGGGCATAATCGGCCGGCAGCTCGGTGGGGGCCGGCGGCCGGACCCCAGCCAGCGCCTCCACCTCGTCCAGCCCGGCTATGGCCCGCACCTCGTTGTCTTCACCCGGTAGCACGTTGGCCCCGAAGTTGCCAACGTCGGTCTGCACAATCCAGTGCGTGCCTTCGGGCAACTGGCACGGATAGTCGCCCGGCGGCAATTCGCCCGGCAGCGGCTCGACCAACCGCGCCTCGGTTGCCTGCCCCAGAGCGACGCGCCGCAACGTGGCCACGAACTCCGCCCGCGCCGCCGGAACCAGGGCCAAGGCCAGCACAATGGCCAGCAGGCCGACGGCCACAATCAACCCCATTCGCCTCTTTCAAGCCCAAAACTCCAATGAGACCAAAGGGCCGCGGGGGGGCGGCGGGGCCGCCGGGGGGGGGGGGGCCGGGGGGGGCGCCCCCCCGCCCGGCCGGCGGGCGGGGGGGGCGGGGGTGGGGCGGGGGGGGGGCCCCCCCCGGGGCGCGGGGGGCGCCCCCGGCGCGGCCGGCCGCCGCCGGCCGCCCCCCCCGGCTCCTTGGCCCCCCGGGCCCGGGGCCGGGCCTGGGGTCCGGCCGCGCGCGCCCGCGGGCCGGGGGGGGCGGGCGGGGCGGGGGCGGCGGGCCGCGCCCGGGCGCGGGGGGGGGGGGTGGGGTGGCGGGCCCGGCCCGGGCGGGGGTCGGGGGCCTGGGTGGGGGGGGGGGCCGGGCCCGGGGGGGCGCCCCCCCGCGGCGGGCCCGCCCCTTGGGGCGGCCCCCCCCGGGGGGGCGGCGGGGGGGGGGGGGGGGGGCGGGCAGCCGGACGCGCTCTTCTTCCGGCGACAGTGGTGCGTGGTTCAAGCGGTCGGCCTCGAATCCCGTCATCTACAGGGATAAACGGCCGTGGGGGGCAAAGTACTGCCGATGAGGGCTAAACGGGCTTGGGCACAATCTCATCCCCGGCCAGCACAAAGACGCTCTCCCCCGGCCGCGGCCGAATGACGGCCGTGCCGGTGAACTCGCCGAACGCGGGCAAGAGGGCGTAGTCGCGGCCGAAGTAGAAGCAGGGCAACGTCATGGCCCGGCCGTTGCCGCCCAGGGCGACGGCCGGGTGGACGTGGCCGGCGATGGGGTAGCCTTGTTGTGGCACAGGATTCTTATCCTGTGCTTCTTTGTTCGGGAGCACAGGATAAGAATCCTGTGCCACAGGGGGCGGTTGGTGATGCCAGGTAAAGGGGAGTTCGACCACCGGCGCATCGAGGCATTCGACGCCCCACTCGCCGGGCGGGTCGCCGGCGCGGCTGTCGTGGTTGCCGCGGATGAGGGTGACGCGCAGGGCGGGGCGGGCGGCGTGCCAGGCGGCGACCTGGGCCAGCATCTCCGGGGCGCGGCCGGCGCGGGCGTGCAGCAGGTCGCCCAGGACGAGCAGGCGCGTGGCGGCGGTGGCGTCGAGTGCCGCGCTCAGGCGGCGCAGCATCTCGGCCGTCGTGCCGCCGGGCACGGGGATGCCCCCGGCGCGGAACGTGGCCGCCTTGCCGAAATGGGCGTCGGCGATGATCAGCGCCCCGACCCGCGGCCAATACACCGCCCGCTGCGGCAGCAGCCACAACGTCTCGCCCCGCACTTCAGTCGTGATCATTGGGAGAAGATCTCACGCAAAGGCGCAAAGAAGAAAGATGCTCACGCAAAGACGCAAAGAACGCCAAGCAAAGAAAGCTCTTAAACTTTGCGTACTTTGCGTCTTTGCGTGAGCCTTTTCTTCTTCTCTTCTTTGCGTCTTTGCCCCTTAGCGCCTTTGCGTGAGCCTCTTTTTAGCTGACGGCGGCGCGGACCTGTTCCAGCGTGCCATAGGAGCCGAGCTTGCGGCTCTTGTCGACGATGAAGTCGGCGTAGGCCTTGACGTACTCCTTGCCCGGCGTGCGGAAGTCGAAGCCCTCCGGATGGGCCTGGAAGAACTCGCGGTGGACGCGCGTCCAGACGAGGCGGCCGTCGGTGTCGATGTTGACCTTGGTCACGCCCAGCCTGGCCGCGCGGGCGAACTGGGTGTCGTCCACGCCCTTGGCCGACGGGTTGAGCGTGCCGCCGGCGGCGTTAATGCGCAGCACTTCGTCCTGTGGCACGCTGCTGCTGCCGTGCATGACCAGCGGGAAGCCGGGCAGCACGGCCTGGATGGCCTCGATGCGGTCGAAGTGCAGCCCCTGGGAGCCGGAGAACTTGTACGCGCCGTGGCTGGTGCCGATGGCCACGGCCAGGCTATCGCAGCCGCTCTGCTCCACGAACAGCTTGGCCTCGTCCGGGTCGGTCAGCATGGCGTGCTTCTCGTCGACCTGGATGTCCTCTTCCACGCCGCCCAGCTTGCCCAACTCCGACTCGACGCTGAGGCCCTTGGCGTGGGCGCGCTCGACGACGCGGCGGGTGATGGCCACGTTCTCCTCGAACGGCTCGTGCGAGGCGTCGATCATGACCGAGCTATAGAAGCCGGAGTCGATGCAGTCGTAGCAGGTCTGCTCGTCGCCGTGGTCGAGGTGGACGGCGAAGATGGCGTCGGGGAACTCGGCCTCCACGGCGCGGATGATCCCCTCCAGCACGCGAGCGTTGGCGTACTTGCGCGCGCCCTTGCTGAGCTGGATGATGAACGGGGCCTGGGCGTCGATGTGGCCCTGGAAGAGGCCGAGGGCCTGCTCCATGTTGTTGATGTTGTAAGCGCCAACGGCGTACTTGCCATAGGCCTCTTTGAATAGCTGGGCGGTGGTGACGATCATGTGTCTTCTCCTGTGAGGTGTGAATTATCAAGGGCAGGGGAGCGGGGGAGCAGGGGGGCGGGGGAGAGACCGCGCCGCCGCAGGCTCCAGGCTCGATGGAAATTATAGCACCCTGCGCGCGCGATGCACTTCTCCGTGCGTCGCACTTTCCGGAGTGCGTCGCACTTTCTGGAGTGCGTCGCACTTTCTGGGGCAACTGATTGAAGGTGCGTCCCACCCAGGACAGTGGACGCACCGCGAGAGAAGAAGGTGCGACGCACTCAAGAAAGTGCGATGCACCTTGTGGGACGCACCGCGAGAGAAGAAGGTGCATCGCACTCAAAAAAGTGCGATGCACCTTGTAGAGCGGGATGGTATCCCGCATTTTCACCTACAACGTCGTCGCCACGGCCCGATCGGTCGAGTGGGCGATTTGCTCGGCCGTCAGGATGAGCTGATAGGCGATGAGCAGTTGCGTCAGGGCCAGCGGGTAGCTGCGGCGCTCTTCGTGGCCAAACTGGTAGCGGCCCAGGCGGCTCTCGTCCAACCCAGCGTTGGGCGGCAGATGGCCGCGGATGATGGCCATCAGCTCTTCGGCTTTCTCCGGGCAGACTGAGCCATCGATCTCCAGGAAATCGGCCGGGCGGCCCTCGTAGCGGGCCAGGTCGAGGCGCATGGCCGGGCGGCCGGCGGCGCGGCCGGGGTCATAGCCGCCGGCGTCATAGCCGCCGCCGCCATGCTCCAGTACGTCGGTCAGGTCGGGGTGGGGCAGCGTCGGCAGCAACACCAATTGGGTGTTGAGGTGGTTGTCGCCGGGGTCGCCGTCCTCGTTGGGTGGATAGAAGCGGACAATCATGTCGGCGTAGCCGCGCTGGGGGTGGATGAAGCGCGGGGCGACGTCTTCTCGGCCGGCCATTGACCGCAGCACCTGCTCCTCGGTGTAGCCGCGCTTGGTCGTGTCGCGCTTGATCTTCCAGGCCCGCCGCAGTGAGTCGGGCGGGTCGAGGTAGACCTTGGTGTCGAAGCACAGGCGCATCAGGCGGGTGTGGAACGGCAGGAGGCCCTCGACAATGATGAACTTTGTCGGCTCGATGTAGTCGGGCGCGTCGAAGTCACCGGTGGCGTGGTTGTAGACCGGCTTGAGGATGGGCTGCCCCTCGCGCAGCAGGCGGAAGTGCTGCTCCATGATCTGGATGTAGTTGCAGTCGGGGTGCAGCGCGCTCAGCTTCATCTGGCGGCGCTGTTCGCGATTGTAGCGGTGGTAGTGATCGCAGCAGATGGCGGTGACGTTTTCCGGCCCCAACGCCTCCACGATGCCCTTGCTGATCGTCGTCTTGCCCGACGCGCTGTCGCCGGCGACGCCCAGCATGATGGTCTTGCGGTTCATATGGCCTCCACAGGGGCCAGGGGCCAGGGGCCAGTTTCCAGGGAGAGAAGACCGGACGGCGCATCTCTTCCCTGGAACCTGGAACCTGGAACCTGGAACCTTACTGCACCACCTCAAACTTCACTTCCGACCACAACTCCATCGACTTGCGCAACTCCGGGCTGGTGCGGGCGATCTGCTCCAGCGTCTTGCCGGCCAGCACGCCCTCGACCGCGGCGCGGTTGGCCGCGGCGCCGGCGCGGCTGCCGTCGGGGTGGCCGTGCGTGCCGCCGCCAAAGAGGAAGAAGGCGTCGGGGCCATAGATCTTCAGCAGGTCGGGCACGTGGTGGACGTGGATGCCGCCGCTGGCGACGGGCCAGGTGGCCTTCAGTCCGCCGAAGTCCTGGTCGAAGTAGAGGCCGTGCTCCAGGTTGGCCTTGACGTGGCGCTCGCGCAGCACGTCGATGATGCCCAGCGTGTCGTTCCACGACCCTTCCAGCTTGCCGACGACGGTGCCGGTGTGGAGATGGTCACCGCCGGTCAGGCGCAGCCACTTGGCGACGACGCGCATGGCGATGCCGTGGTTGGCCTGGCGGGTGAAGACGGCGTGCATGGCGCGGTGGCAGTGGACGATCATGTCCAGTTCGCCGGCGCGCTTGAAGATGTCGGCCGAGGCGGCAAAGCCGGCGGTCAGGAAGTCGAACATGATCATGCGGCTGCCCAACTCGTAGGCATACTCCAGCCGCCGCAGGCTCTCCTCGGTGCTGCCGGCGGTGCAGTTGTGCCAGTGCCCCTTGAACTCGCCCGTCTCGGCCGCGGCGCGGTCGACGGCGTCCTGGGCATACATGAAGCGGTCGCGCCAGCGGCTGAACGGCTGGCTGTTCATGTTCTCGTCGTCCTTCGACGTGTCGAGGCCGCCGACGAGACACTCGTAGATGATGGTCGAGTAGGCCTTGGGCGAGAGGCCCAGCTTGGGTTTCACCGTGCCGCCCAGCAGCGGCCGATCCCACTTGTTGGCCCACACGCGCTCGTCGTAGATGCCGACGCGCGGGCCGGGGAAGGTCTTGACCAGGGCCAGGGGGATGCGCATGTCCTCCAGCCTCAGCGCGGCGACGGCCTTGAAGCCGAAGACGTTGCCGACGATGGACGACATGATGTTGACGACGCTGTTCTCTTCAAAGAGATCCATCGGGTAAGCGATGTAGGCGATGTCGTCAACGATGGCGTAGACCTTGGCCTTGTAGAAGTCGATGTCGGTCAACTGGTTGGACCAGACCTCTGTCCACGTTCCGGTGGAGGATTCGGCGGCCACGGCGGCGGCGGCCTCGATCATGTCCACGCCCTTGGGCTGAATGCGAAAGGCGCAGAGCAGGTCGGTGTCCTGGGGGATGTAATCGGGCACGTAGTAGTCAACGGCATAGGCGCGCACGCCGGCCTGGTAGGCCGTGCTCAACTCGGCCGACGGCGGCTTCTTGATGCTTCGCGGACCAACGATATGGGTGCTCACAGATTGACCTCCTATCCTTTTTAATGACCAACAACGACCGACGGCTGAGCGGAGCGGCGCAGAGCCAACCGCGCTCAGGCAGGAACGATCCTGCGCTACGTCTATGCCTGGCGGTAGCAGGACGCGCCGAGGAACAGACCAACGACCGCAGTTTGTGCGGTATTTCACAAATCAGTATAACACGCTGCGTCATGAACTGTAAATAGGGTTATTAGCCGTCTTCCAAACTGCCCAGGATGGTAAAGACAGGGAGACAGACGGGCGGTCTGACTGGCAGCTATTACGTCCTCATGGCCGGTTCGCCAAACTGGTCTGGCGGTTAGACTGTGGGGCGGAGGTAGAAACAAATGAAGAAGCGAATTGGTTTACTGTTGGTGATTCTGATTCTGGCCCTGGCGCTGGTGGCCTGTGGCGGCGGCGGTAACGTCAATGACAACGGCGCGACGGGCACCGAGGGTGAAGTCCCGCTATCTACAGAGATGGTCGGCACGCCGTCGGACCTGGGCGGGGAGGACGTGGAGGAGATGGCCACGGCCGAACCCTAGCCGCCTCGCTGCTGTAGCACAGGATTCTTATCCTGTGCTTTCTGTCGCCGTTCCGAGAAAAGACGCAGGGTTAGTTCCTCTGCGTCTTTCTTTATGTAGCACAGGATTCTTATCCTGTGCTACTTTTAGCGGCCGAGGAGGGCGTTGATGGCCCCCTGGACGACAGCCTGGGTATGGCCGTCGCGGTCGAGCGCCGGCTCCCAGAGCGAGACGGACACGGCCATGACGCGGTCAGTGGCGGCCAGAGCGCGCAGCACGTCGCGCACCGTCTCGGCCGGCGGGCCGCCGGGGGCGGGATAGTTCATGGCCGGAGCCTCACTGGGGTCAATGACGTCGGCGTCGAAGTGGACGACCAGCGGGCCGTCGGGCAGCGCGCCCGGTTGCAGCAGCGCTTCCACGTCGGGCACGTAACCGATGCCGGACTCAATCACGTTGACGCGCTCGCCGGGGTCGAGGTCGCGGCCATCGCTGAGCACCACCCGCGCCACCGGCCACGGCCGCAGCCCCGTCGCTTCCAACAGCGTTTGCTCCCCCAACCCCACGGCCATCGCCAGAGGCATGCCGCCAAGGAAGCCGCTAGGCGTCGTCTCCCAGGTGTTGAAGTCGCCATGCGCATCTAGCCATAACAGCGTCGCCTCTTGCCCGGCGCGTTGCAACCCGGCCAGCACGCCGATAGAGGCGCAGCAGTCGCCGGCGATGGACACCGGCCGCTCGCCGGCGGTTAGGGCGGCGGCTACTTCGCCGGCGAGGGCGTCGTAGAGGCGGCCCATGCGAGCCAGGCGTTCGCCGGGCAGCAGATCGGGGGCAATGATACGCCAGTCGGGGGCGGCCATGTTGGCGATGGCTGGGCGCGGCTCATCGAGAAAGTAGGAGGTCAGGATGGTGCGGTCGGGCATGATAACGGCTCCTTAGCGGTCGCCGGTCGCCGGCCGGGCAACCAAGATAACGCAAGTGGGGCAGGCCCGCCGGCGCGAGCCTACCCCACCGATCATAGACGAAGGTGAGTCGCCGGTCGAATGGATGCTATCTGGCAGCCGTAGACAGCGAGGAAACAGGCACGCCGGTGGCGACGTACTGGGCGTTTACCCAACCCGTCTGCCCGTTGGGCACAATCACCTGCACCCACTGGCTGTCCGTGCTACGGAAGCCACTCATGGGCACGATGGTGCACGGCTGAAGCTGCGTCAGAACCTCGAACTGCGTACTGGGGCCGCGGCGGACGTTCAGAACGATCGTGCCGTTGACCTGCGCTTGCAGGGCGGTGGGCGCGACGGTGCAATTGCCGGCCGGGCCGGGCGGCTGGATGGCCGGGCCGCCCAACGGGACAAGATCGACCTGCAGGAAGGCCGGCCCCCAGTTGTCGTAGTACTCGACGACGACGTTGGCCACGTTGCCGTTGGCCATAATCTCAGCCGAGCGGGTCGTCGTCTGGTCGATCCAGTTGTCAATGACCAGTTGGTTATTGACCCACACACGCGAGCCGTCATCGCTGGTGGCGACGACGCGATAGCGGCCGGGCTGCACAGCTACCTGGCGCGTCCAGCGGGCCGACCAGAAGTCAGCATTGACGCCGGGGCCGGGCGAGGCTTCGCCCCAGTTCTGATTCAGGTAGCGGTCGTCACGGACGAGCACCGGCGTGCCGGTCAGGTTAGGCGTGTTGAAGTAGACGCCGCGCCAGTTGGGGAATTGCGGGCCGGCGTCTTCGGGGCCGATCAGGTCCCAGGTGAAGATGGCCGTGGCCTGGCCGCCGTCCTCGAAGTGCTCCACGCGCACGCGATGGACGCCGGCGGGGATGAAGCGGTCAACGGAGACGGTGTGCTCCTGGCTGCGGGTCCAGTTGTCAATGATCAACTGGTCGTTGATCCAGACGCGCATACCGTCGTCCATGGTGGCGTTAAAGCGGTAGTTGCCGGCGGCAAAGGCCACGTTGCGCGTCCAACGGACGGAGAAGTTATCGCCATCCAGACGCGAATCGGGCGAGCCGCCGAACCAGCGAAAGTCAATGGTGCGGTCCCAACGGGTGAGAACGGGGTCACCGCTCAGGTTCTGATTCTGCCAGAACTGGCCGAACCAGAGGTCTTCCGCGCTCTGGGCCGCGGCCGGGCGACCGCCCAGAGCCAACAGCCCGACAATCGCCAGCGCGAAGGCGGCGACGAGCCAAACGGTACGGCGAGAAGAGAAATGCATAGGTTCGTTGCTCCTTGTTCGATGTGGGCCGGATGATTAGGCAGGTAGCGGCGCACGCTATACAGTTAACCAACTAACTACTTTAATATACCCAGAGAGGTATGTCAAGTAGGGGAGGGTACTGCGTCAAATGGCCGGGGCGATCATGGGCTGATCGGCCCGGCCAATGAACAACGAACTAACCGACGCCGGACGAACTGTCGTCAATGGTCAGCAGGTACTGGCTGAGCACCCAACCAATCGCGCCACTGTCGCTGAGTACCTCCACCCACTGGCCGTCGGCGCTGCGGTTGCCGGTCAGCAGCGGTTGGGCGCACGACTGGAGTTGGGCGATGATGGCGAACTCCAAGCCCGCGCCGGCGCGCACGTTCAGCGGCCGGGCGCTGATGACGACGCCGTTGGTGGCCGTCGGCACAACCGGGCAACTGACCGTGCCGTCGGGCAGGGTTGGCGGTGGGGGCGTGGGCGTGGGCGTGGGCGGCAGGAGGCCTTCGCCGCCGCTGACGGGGACGATGTCCAGGCGCACCGAGGCGACGCCCTCCAGCTCGAAGTACTCGACGCGCAGTTGGGCCGGGCCGCTGAACCAGTAGTCGGCCGAGCGGGTCTGGGCCGGCTGCACGCCCCAGTTGTCGATGAGCAACTGGCCATTGATGTAGAGGCGCGCGCCGTCGTCGCTGGTCAGGTCGAGGCGATACTGGCCGGGCACGCCGTTGAAGGTGCGCGTCCAGCGGGCGGAGAAGTTGTCGGCCGACAGCCGCAGGTCGGGCGCGCCGAAGCCCCAGGTGAAGTCGAGGTAGCGGTCGTCGCGCACGACGACCGGCGCGCCCGACAGCAGCGGATTGTTAAAGTACTCCGCTTTCCAGTTAGGATAGGTGTTGCCGCCGGAGACGGGCGACCAGTTGAAGCGGGCCACAGCCATGCCGCCGCGCTCCTGATAGTCCACGCGGATGTTGTGCCAGCCCTCGGCCAGGGGCACATCCTTGGAAACGGTGTGCTCGGCGCTAGCGCCCCAGGCGTCGATGATGGGCAGGCCATCGATCCACACCCGCATACCGTCGTCCATCGTGGCCACGAAGCGGTAGACGCCGGCGGGGAAGTAGGCGGCGCGTGTCCAGCGCACAGAGAAGGTGTTTTGGCCGTCCAGGGCTTCGGGGTAGCCCAGGCCCCAGTTGAAATCGATGTTCTGGCCGTAGCGGGTGGCGTGGGGCGGGCCGGCCAGGTCGACGTTTTCCCAGTACTGGACGAACCACGAGTCGTTGGGGTACTGGTCAGCCGCGCTCGCGCGGCCGGCGGCCAGACCCAAAGCGACAAGGGCAACGACAACAAGGGACACACCCAGGAACACGTGTCGCAGATTCCGAATCATTTCGCTCTCCTTACCGGGCAATGGTTGTCGGCAGCCAACGGCCGCACGACGCGGGGTCGTTGCGAGACTTCCACCGCTGATGGTACTCGCAAACGGACGGGGGCGTCAATAGACCGGTAGTATAGTCACCGGGGCCGACTGTGGTATGATGGCCTATGGTTCCCGCCGCCGCCACCGCCGTCGCCCAGTGCGCTCTATTCGCCAAGCTCTCGTCCGACGATCTGCAAGCCGTCATCGCCGCCGGGCGCAGCGCGAAGTAGCTCAGGGGGAGTTCTTCCTCCAACAGGGCGAAGAGTCGACCATGCTCTACGTCATCACCGCCGGGCGGGTCAAGCTGTCGCAGGTGACGGCCGACGGGCAACAGGTCATCGTCGCCTACTTCGGGCCGGGCGAGGGGCTGGGCATCATCATGGCCCTCAACGAGCAGCCCTATCCACTGTCGGCCGAGGCCATCGAGCCGTGCGTGGCCATCGGCTGGCGGCGCGAGGTGATGCTCCAGCTCATGGCCGGCAACGCCCAACTGGCGCTCAACGGCATGCACATGGTCGGCCAGCGCTTCGCGCAGATGCAGAGCCGCTTCCAGGAGCTGGCCACGCAGCGCGTCGAGCGGCGCGTGGCCCGGGCGCTGTTGCGGTTGGTGCGCCAGTTCGGCCGCCGCGTCGACGAGGGCGTGCTCATCGACATCGCCCTCAGCCGCGAAGAGCTGGCCCAGATGACCGGCACCAACCTCTACAACGTCAGCCGCATCCTCAGCAAGTGGGAGCACGCCGGCTGGATCGTCTCCGCCCGCAAGCAGGTCATCCTCAAGAAGAGCCACGAACTGGTGGCCCTGGCCGAAGACCTGCCGACCCACGGGCAGTAAGAAGAGCTCACGCAAAGGCGCTTAAGAAGCAAAGGCGCTAAGAAGAAATGATCTTCTTTGCGCCTTTGCTTCTTAGCGCCTTCGCGTGAGCGTCTTTGCACTTTTGCAACGTTCGCGCGGCGGCTTTGCCGTATCCTGTCCCTAACGTGGCTTAATCTAGCCCGGCGGCCGCTCATGGCACGCCGGTAAGGGAGATACGAGGAATGAAGCTTACCCGCACACCGAACCGCCCCTTCCTGTTTCTAACGGTGCTCCTGCTTCTGGCGTTGGTGGCCGTTTTGGCCGTTGCCTGCCAGAACCAGGCCGAGCAGAACGCGCAGCCCGAAATCGCTGGCGCGACCGAGGACATCAACGCCATCGCCGAGGCGCGCGGCCTGACTCCGGCCGACATCGCCGCCGCGGTCAAGACCTACACGCCCAGCGGCATGCACGACGAGTACTATGAGTTCGCGTCGGGCGGCCAGTCGGGCCAGGTCTACGTCATCGGCCTGCCGTCCATGCGCATCCTGAAGCAGATCGCCGTCTTCACGCCGGAGCCGTGGCAGGGCTTTGGGTATGGCGAACGGGGCACGCTGGCCGTGCTGGCCCAGGGTGGTGAGACCGTCTATGGTGAGCCTCTCACCTGGGCCGACACCCATCACCCGGCGCTGAGCGAGACCGACGGTGACTACGATGGTGACTTTCTGTTCATCAACGACAAGGCCAACGCCCGCGTGGCCGTCATCGACCTGCGCGACTTCGAAGTCAAGCAGATCGTCAAGAACCCCATCACCCTCAGCGACCACGGCGGCACGTTCGTGACGCCCGACACCGACTACATCGTCGAGGGTGGCCAGTACGCCATGCCGCTAGGCTTCGGCTATAGCTCCATCGAGAACTACGAGGCCGACTACCGGGGCATGATCACCTTCTGGAAGTTCGATCGCGCCGCCGGGCGCATTGACGTGGCCCAGTCATTCGCCATCGAACTGCCCCCCTACTGGCAAGACCTGTGCGACAGCGGCAAAGGCCCCAGCGAAGGGTGGATCTTCTGCAATTCGCTCAACACCGAAATGGCCACCGGTGGCGTTGAACTGGGCAACCCGCCCTTCGAGTCCGGCGCCAGCCAGCGCGACATGGACTATCTCCACGTTTTTGACCTGGAGAAGGCCAAGGCAGTGTACGCGGCGGGCAACTTTGATCTGATCAATGAGTTCCCCGTCATCTCCCTGGAGACGGCCACCGCTGAAGGCCTCCTCCACTTTGTGCCCGAGCCGAAAAGCCCCCACGGCGTGGACGTGACGCCCGATGGCGAGTTCATGGTCGTGGCCGGCAAGCTCGACCCGCACGTGACCATCTTCAGCTTCGACAAGCTGCAGGCCGCCATCGCCGCCGGCACGAGCGAGACCGACACCTTCGGCGTGCCGGTGCTCGACTTCGACGCCGTCATGGAAGCGCAGGTGGAGCTAGGCCTTGGCCCGCTGCACACCCAGTTTGACGACAAGGGCTACGCCTACACCAGCCTCTTCCTCGACTCGGCCGTCGCCCGCTGGTCGCTCGGCGGTTCGGCTGATGAACTGAATGAGGACCCGCCCTGGACGCTGGTCACCAAGACGCCGGTACAATACAATATCGGCCATCTGAGCACGGCCGAGGGTGACACGGTCAACCCTGACGGCAAGTACCTGGTGGCGATGAATAAGTGGGCCGTTGACCGCTTTCTGCCGGTCGGCCCGCTGCTGCCGCAGAACTTCCAGTTGCTGGATATTAGCGGCACGGGCACCGACATGCCGGTGATCTACGATATGGCGTTGCCTGACGGCGAGCCGCACTACGCCCAGATCATCAAGGCCGACAAGATCGAAGCCTGGGAAGTCTATCCCGAAGTCGGCTGGGACCCGCACACGCAGGCCGTCAACCCCGACGCCCCGCTACAGGGTGAAGAGCGCATCGAGCGCGAGGGCAACGAGGTCCACGTCTACATGACGGCCATCCGCAGCCACTTCACGCCGGAGCGGGTGGAGATCAAGAAGGGCGATCACGTTGTGTGGCACATCACCAACGTCGAGCGCGCCCTGGACGCGACCCACGGCTTCACCATTCCGTCCTACAACATCCACGTCAGCATCGAGCCGGGCGAGACGGTGTCGTTTGAGTTCGACGCGCTGGATGACGGCGTCTTCTCCTACTACTGCACCGAGTTCTGCTCGGCGCTGCACCTGGAGATGATGGGCTACATGCTCGTTTCGCCTGAGGAGTAGGCGCGAAGGCAGGGTGCATCCCACTTTCCTGAGTGGGTTGCACCTCTCTGGAGCAGGGTGCATCCCACTTTCTTGAGTGGGTTGCACCTTTCCCAGGGGGAGCCAAGAACGTGCCAGCACCTCGGAAGGTGCGAGGCACGGGGAGCCAAGAACGTGTCAGGCACTTCAGAAAGTGCCAGGCACGGGGAAAGATTGAGTGAGATGACTACTATGAGCGCTTTCAAACGTTTCGTCGGGCCGCGCGCGCCGGCGGCGGCCGACGAGAAGCAACAAGTGGCCTTTCGCCTGCCCAACATCCTGCTCGGCGTGGCCGCGGTGCTGCTGCTGGTGTCGATGTTCCTGCCCTACTGGAAGATGACCCTGCACGCGCCGCAGTACCCATCCGGGCTGTCGGTCGAGGTGTTCGTCAACCGCATGACCGGCGACGTGGCCGAGATCGACGGGCTGAATCACTACATCGGTATGCGCCCGCTGGGCGAGGCGGCGCAACTGGAGCGGGCGGTCAGCATGGTGGCCGTAGCCTTTTTGGTGCTGCTGGTGCTGGCGGCCGTCTACGTCCATTCGCCGTGGGCGGCGCTGCTGGCGCTGCCGGCCATCCTGTGGCCGTTCATCTTCATCGCCGACATGTACTACTGGATGCGCCACTTCGGGTTGAACCTGGACCCGACCGCGCCGTTGAGCAGTTCGATCAAGCCGTTCGTGCCGCCCATTCTGGGTTCAGGCATGGTCGGCCAGTTCGAGACGGTGGCCACGTTCCAGATCGGGCTGTGGCTGGCGTTTCTGGCCGTGGGGCTGATCGTGGCCGGGCTGTATTACCAGCGGCGGGCGTATAAGCCTCTCGCCGCTTGACGTGCGTCGCACTTTCTTGAGTGCGTCGCACGTTCAGGAAGGCTAGGCCGGTAAGAAGATGCAACCCACTCAAGAAAGTGGGATGCACCGGGGACGATGTATGAGACGAATGACATGGTTGGCGGCGGTTGTTGGCCTGGTGGCGCTCCTGGCCCCCGGCCTGGTGCGGGCGCAGGGCGAACCGGCGCGCGTGCCGGCCGAGCGGCTGGCCGAGGCCATCGCTGCCGCCGCGCCGGGCGCTACCATCGAGGTGACCGGCGGCGTCTTTCATGGCAACCTGGTCATTGACCGGCCGCTGACCCTCATCGGTCTGGACGGGGCGACGCTGGACGCGGGTGGCCAGGGCACGGTGCTGCGCATTGAAGCGCCCGATACGACCGTGCGCGGCTTCGTCGTCCAGAATACGGGCAACTCGCTCGACCGCGAGGACTCGGGCATCATCGCCGCCGCGCCGCGCGCTCTGGTCGAGAACAACCAGCTGGTCAACGTCCTCTTCGGCATCTATATCAACGCCGCCCCCGGCACAACGGTGCGCGGCAACACCATCGAGGGGCAAGACCTTGACATTGCCCGCCGCGGCGACCTGATCCGCCTGTGGGACAGCGACGACGTGCTGATCGAGAACAACACCACCCGCCGCGGTCGCGACGCCGTGCTGTGGTATTCGGAGCGCATGACGTTGCGCGGCAACGACTTCTCGCATGGGCGCTACGGCCTGCACTTCATGTACTGCGACGACGCGATCATCGAGGGCAACCGGCTGACGAACAACTCCGTTGGGGCCTACCTGATGTACGGCCGCCGCATGACGCTGCGCGACAACCTGATCGCCTTCAATCGCGGGCCGAGCGGCTACGGCATCGGCCTGAAGGACATGGACGACTCGGTTATCACCGGCAACCGCATCCTCGACAACCGCGTTGGAGCCTACGTTGACGGTTCGCCGCGTGAGTTGAACAGCACTGGCATCTTCCACGGCAATCTATTCGCCTACAACGACATCGCCATCGAGATGCTGCCCTCGGTGCGCCACAACCTGATTAGCGACAATAGCTTCGCGGAGAACGAGCAGCAGGTGGTCGTGGCCGGTGGGGGACAGTTGCGCGACAACGAGTGGACGGTAGGCGAGCGCGGCAACTATTGGAGCGACTACGCCGGCTATGACGTTGATGGCGACGCCCAGGGCGAGATCGCCTACCGCTCCGAGCGGCTGCTCGACAGCCTGCTCGGCCGCCGGCCGGAGCTGCGGCTGTTCATCTATAGCCCGGTCGTCAGCGCCGTGGACTTCGCCGCGCGGGCCTTCCCGCTCGTGCGGCCACAGCCCATCCTGGTTGATGACGCGCCGCTGACCCAGCCCATCCTGCCAACGAACGCGCCGCTGCCGGAGACGAGCGGCGAGGGGGCGATGTGGCCGGCGCTGCTGCTGCCGTTGACGCTGCTGGCCCTGTTCGCCCTGGGGCGTGTCGGGCGGCGCAACTACCGGCTGCCTGAAGGAACAGGGGGGGTTTTCCGGCGGGTGGGGCGGGGGGGCGGGGGAGAGGGAAAAAAACCCCCCAAGGGGGGGGAAGGGGGGAAGGGGAAGGAAAAGGAGGTGGTGGGGGGGGGGGGGGGGGGGGGGCAGTGTGTTTCTGCCCTGCCCAATCTGCGGATCAATATTCTGGGAACGAGTTATGATCGAAGTTCGCAACCTGACCAAGCGGTTCGGCCGCTTTACCGCCGTGGACGATCTGTCCTTCACCGTCGGCCGGGGCGAGGCGGTGGCCCTCTGGGGGGCCAACGGCGCGGGCAAGACGACGGCCGTGCGCTGCCTGCTCAACCTCTTCCCCTACGAGGGCGAGATCACCGTCAACGGCCTGGACGCCCGCCGCCAGAGCAAAGAGGTGCGCCGGCTCATCGGCTTCGTGCCCCAGGAGTTGAGCTTCCACGACGACATGAGCGTGGCCGAGACGCTGGTCTTCTACGCCCGGCTGAAGAAAGCGCCCGACGGCTTCGACTTCGAGCCGCTGCTGGAGCGGTTGCGGCTGACCGAGCACGTGCAGAAGCGCGTCGGCGAGCTGTCGGGCGGGCTGAAGCAGCGGTTGGCGCTGGCCGTGGCCCTGCTGTCCGACCCGCCCATCCTGGTGCTCGACGAGCCGACGGCCAGCCTCGACATCCGCTCGCGTGAGGAGTTCCTGACCCTGTTGCGCGGGCTGAAGCGGGCGGGCAAGACGATGGTCTTCTCCTCCCACCATCTGGAGGAGATCACCGCCCTGGCCGACCGGGTGCTGCTGCTGGAAGGGGGCCGCCTGGTGGTCGACGCCCCGCCCGACCAGTTGGAGCGCCAGTTGAACTGGGAGACGACGCTGCACCTCTATCTGCCCGATGCGGGTATCGACCCGGCGCTACAGACGTTGGCCGGGCTGGGAATGCCCGTCAGCCGCAACGGCCGCGGTGTGCGCGTCCAGGTGCGGCCGGGGGCCAAGGGCGAGGTGCTGCGCGCCTTGCACGAGGCCGGGCTGGATGTGGATGACTTCAGTGTGGAATAGGAAGGGATTGTTTCCGGGGGGGGGGGGAGTAGGGGGATTTTTAGAGGAGGAGAAAATTAATTTGGTTTTTTTACCTTTACTACCTGCGATTCCGGGGCCTCCAACCCTACATTTGGGAAACGACATGGATTTTGAGAACGTTCTCATCCTGATACAGAAAGAGCTGCGCGACGCGCTGCGGAACCGCTGGTTCCTGCTCTACGCCGTGGCCTTTGCCGGGCTGTCGCTGGCCCTGGCCTGGTTCTCCGTCTCCGGCGCGGGCAGCTATGGCGTGGCCGGCTTCGGCCGCACGACGGCCGGCCTGATCAACCTCATCCTGCTCATCGTGCCGCTGATGGGCCTGACGCTGGGGGCGATGAGCCTGGCCGGGGAGCGCGAGCGGGGCACGCTGGTCTACCTGCTGGCCCAGCCCATCAGCGGCGCGGAACTGCTGCTGGGCAAGTTCGTCGGCCTGGCGCTGGCCCTGTCGGCGGCGCTGGCCATCGGCTTCGGGCTGACCGGGCTGCTGATGGCCGTGGCCGGCGGCGGCGGCGACTTCCTGGTCTACGGGACGCTGCTGGCGCTGTCGGTGCTGCTGGCCGTGGCCAGCCTGAGCGTGGGCTTTCTCATTTCGGCCGCGGTGCGTCGGGCGGCGACGGCCGTCGGGCTGGCCCTCTTCCTGTGGCTCATCCTGGTCTACTTCGGCGACCTGGGGCTGATGGGCACGGCGGCCGTGGTGGGGCTGAACGTGCAGCAACTCCTGGCCCTGGCGCTGGTCAATCCGTTGCAGGTGTTCAAGATCGCCGCCGTGCTGAACCTGCGCGACAATCTGGAGATTCTCGGCCCGGCGGGCATCTACGCCTTCCGCACCTACGGCGGGGCGCTGTGGGCGCTGCTGGTGGGGCTGCTGCTGGTGTGGATCGTCGCCCCGTTCGCCCTGGCGACGGCCGTGTTTCGCAAGCGAGGAGTGATTTGAGTGACGAGCGACGAGAGACGAGAGACGAGTTCGGAGTGGCGGGTGGCGAGTGGCGGGTGGCGAATGACCAATCATCGACGGCCAACGACTAACGGCCAACGACCAGCGACTAACGCCGGCCTGTGGTTAGTCATGTGCCTGTTGCTCGCGCTGGCCCTGGCCGCCTGCGGCGGCGGGGCGGACACGACGCAGCCGCCGGAGATTCTCTACGGCCAGGACGTGTGCGACGAGTGCGACATGATCATCAGCGAGGAGAAGTACGCCGCGGCCTATTGGACGGCCGAGGGGGAGGCGCGCCGCTTCGACGACGTGGGCGAGATGCTGGTCTTTATGGCCGAGAACCCGGAGGCGACGGCCTCGGTGTGGGTTCACGACGTCAACAGCGCCGCCTGGCTGCCGGCCGATGAGGCCTGGTTCGTCATGAACTCCGGCCTGCGCACGCCGATGGGCACGGGCATCGCCGTGCTGGCCGACGAACAGGCCGCCCGCGCCCTGGCCTTCGACCAGCCGGAGGCGGTGGTCATGACCTTCGCCGAGATCGTGGCCGCGGCCGAGGCGGGGGAGTTGGTGAATATGCAGGGGATGGAATAGAGAATTAGAAATTACGAATTAGGAATTCAGAGTGGTGGGTGGCGGGTGGCGAGTGGCGGGTGTAGACTAGCTTAATGACAACTGGCCACTGGCCACTGACAACTGACCACTGGCAACTGGCAACTATAGGAGAGAAACAAGAGATGAGCCGCAAGTACATGTTCCTGGCCATGTTGGCCGCGCTGGTAATGGTATTTGCTCTGGCCGCCTGTGGCGGCGGGGGCGGGGCGGAAGAGACGGGCGGCGGCGACGCTGTGCCTCCGCCGGCCGAGCAGGAGGTGGCCAGCGCCGGCGACCCGGAGGCCGGCAAGCAGCAGTTCGACATGGTCTGCATCGCCTGCCACGGGCCGGGCGGCGTGGGCGTCGAGGGGCTGGGCAAGCCGTTCACGACCAGCGAGTTCCTGCTGACCGTGGATGACCAGGAGTTGCTGGAGTTCGTCAAGACGGGCCGACCGGTGGGCCACCCCGACAACACGACCGGCGTCGACATGCCCCCCAAGGGCGGCAACCCGGCGTTGACCGATGAACAACTGCTGGACATTATCGCCTACATTCGGACACTGCACGAGTAATCCCAGACCTCGGAGGTCTTCTGAGACCTCTGAGGTCTATCGAAGTTGGCCGATGAGTGACGAACCGATGACGCGCGAACTGTTGAACGAGATGCCCGTCGAGGACGTGATGAAGCGCTGGCCGGCGACGGCCGAGGTCTTCAACGCCCACGCATTGGCCTGCGTCGGCTGCGCCCTGGCCCCGTTCTGTACGGTGGGCGACGCCACGGCTACTTACGAACTGCCATCGCAGCAACTGGCCGACAAACTGTTGGCCGTCATCGCCGCCGCTTCGCAGACCTGACCGGTGGGCGACCACCCGGCTAACCTGGCCGGGGAACAGTTGGCCGCCCACCGGTCAGATCGGGAGTTATCCATGAGCGACCTCTATACCCTCTTTCCCGATCTGGCCGCGCTGGCCCCCGAAGTGCCGGCCGACGCCATCCTCAGCCGCACCTTCTACAAGGACGACCGCCTCAGCGCGATGGTCTTCAGCTTCGCGCCGGGGCAGGAGTTGAGCGAGCACACCTCGGCCTTCCCGGCCGTGCTCCACTTCCTGAGCGGGCGCGCCCGGCTGACGCTGGGCGACGTGGCCACGACGGTCGAGGCCGGGGCGTGGGTGCACATGACCCCGCGCCTGCCCCACTCCGTCGTTGCCGAAACGCCGGTCGTCATGCTTCTGCTGATGCTGCGATAGTGGAAAAGGCAAGGCAAAGGGCAAAGACGCAAGCGCTCTTGTTTTCTGCGCTCTTTGCTCCCTTTGCGTCCTTGGCGTGAGCTTTCTTTCACATACCTATGACCCGTCTGCCTCTCTTAGCCCTGGGCATTGTGGCGCTATTGGCCGGCATCTGGGCCGGGCTGTTGCGCGTGGGCTGGGCGTGGCCGACGTGGCAGGCGGCGCTGGCCGCGGCCCACGGGCCGTTGATGGTCTCGGCCTTCCTGGGCACGGTCATCGGCATCGAGCGGGCCATCGCCCTGAACCACCGCGCGGCCTACCTGGGGCCGCTGCTGACGGCGCTGGGCGGGCTGGCGCTGCTGAGCGGGCTGTCGTTCGTCTGGGGCGGGCGGCTGCTGTTGGTGGGCAGCGTCGGGCTGGCGGTCGTGTTTGCCGTCATCGTCCGGCGGCACGCGGCCGTCTACACGGTGACGATGGCCGTCGGCGCGGTGGCCTGGCTGGTGGGCAACGGGCTGTGGCTGGCCGGGCGGCCGATCTATGCCGTCGTGCCCTGGTGGGTGGCCTTCCTGGTGCTGACCATCGCCGGGGAGCGGCTGGAGTTGAGCCGGGTGCTGCGGCCGAGCCGGCGGGTGATTGGGCTGTTCGCCGGCGCGGTGGGGGTGTTTCTGGCCGGCGTGGTGCTCAGCGTGTGGTTCTACGACGCCGGGGTGCGCCTGGCCGGGCTAGGGCTGGTCTTGCTGGCGGCGTGGTTGCTGCGCTTCGACCTGGCGCGGCGCAACGTGCGGCTGAGCGGGCTGACGCGCTTCATCGCCGTCTGCCTGTTCGGCGGCTACGTCTGGCTGGCTGCCGGCGGGGCGCTGTGGCTGGTCTACTGGCGGCGCGCCGGCCGGGCCGGTCTACGACGCCGTGCTGCACGCCATCTTCCTGGGCTTCGTCTTCGCCATGATCTTCGGCCACGCGCCGCTGATCTTCCCGTCGGTGCTGGGGCGGCCGATGGCCTATCTGCCGGCGTTCTACGGGCCGTTGGTAGTGTTACACGCCTCGCTGATTCTTCGCATAGCGAGTGACTTACTCAACATTGTCCCCCTGCGACAGTGGGGCAGTCTGCTCAATGGCGTGGCGCTGCTGCTGTTCCTGGGCTTTACCGGCCTGGCGCTGGGGAGGGGGAGAAATTAGGAATTAGGAATTGGGAATTCAGAACGCGCTCTTCCAAATTCCTAATTCGTAATTATATTATGCCTGCTTTAACCCGTTGGCACATCAAATCCGCCTTCCTCTGGCTGGCCGCGGCCATGACGTTGGGCATTGCCCTGGCGCTGGCTCCGGTGGTGGCCCTGCCCGGCTGGGTGGTCTACCTGTCGCCGGCCTTCTTTCACCTGATTATGGTCGGCTGGGTGACGCAGATGATCTTTGGCGTCATCTTCTGGATGTTTCCCATTGTCAGCCGGGCGCGTCCGCGGGGCAGCGAACGGCTGGGCTGGGCGGTCTACGGGCTGCTTAACGGCGGGTTGGCCCTGCGCCTGGTGGCCGAGCCGGCCAACAGCGTCGCACCGGGCGGCGGGTGGGGGTGGGTGTTGGTGATGTCGGCCGTGCTGCAATGGCTGGCGGCCGTCGGCTTTGTGGTCAACTCGTGGCCGCGGGTGCGGGAGAGGTATCGGGGGGAGTGATCAGTGGGTCAGTGGGTCAGTGGGCCGGGGGGCGGTGCCCGGGGGGGGGGGGGGGGGGGGGCTTCCCCTAATCCCCTAGCCTGGGTACGCCGTCATTAAAGAGTTGCCATGCCGCGTCTGAGTCAGTGGTACGTGAAGTTGTCATTTGGCTACTTGCTGGCCGGCTTCACGGTGGGCGCGTTGCTGCTGGCCAACAAGGGGCGGCCGATTCACCCGGCACTGTGGGGGCTGCTGCCGGCCCACATTGAGTGGCTGCTCATCGGCTGGGTGGCGCAGTTGACGTTAGGCGTGGCCTTTTGGATTTTGCCGCGCTTCTGGAAGGAGCCACGGCGGGGCAACACGACCGGGGCCTATGTCGCCATCGTCCTGCTCAATGCCGGCATTGCGCTGATTAGCTTCGGCGCGCTTGCTGGGCCTCGGCCCGTGGGCGACAGCCGCCGGGCGGCTGCTGGAAGTCGGCGCGGCGGTGGCCTTTGCCCACGCGGCCTGGCCACGCATCGTCGGCCGCGAGGGGTAAGGGTCGGTGCGTCGCACTTTCTGGAGTGCGACGCACCTTTCTGTTAGGCGGCGGCAAGAACGTGCAACGCACCTCGGAAGGTGCGATGCACGGGGGAGGGCGGGGAAGTTAGTCAAACAGGCCGGAGAGCAGCGCCCCCAGCCCGGCGATGATCAGGAAGAACGGCCAGACCGTGCCCCAGTTCCAGCCAAAGAGGAAGATGGCGGCCACGAAGAAGAGGATCAGCGCCCCGATCAGCGAACCACGGGCGTCGCTCGACATGCGGCCGTGGCTGCGATAGACGCGCCAGAAGTTGCCCAGACTGCCGAAGGCGGGAATAAGGATGAACAGCGCCCACCAGTTATCCAGTTGGAAATCGGTGAAGTTGTTCAGCAGGAAGATCGCCCCGATGGCCATTAGCACCAGGCCGGGAACCCAAGCCATATTCGCCCCGCCGCCCCGCTTTTCGTCGGCCGCGAACTCCGCCTCGCCCTGTTCCGCGTCCTTCAACTGCTTGATCTCGTCGCTCATGGTCTTAACCTCCGTTCATCTATACGCGGCGGGCGACGGGTGGTTGCAGGGTTAGGGATTAGGGGCCAGGGGCCAGGGAAGAGCGCTCTTCCCTGGCCCCTGGCCCCTGGAACCTGGCCCCTATCTTATGGTAGCTCCCCGTCCACCTGCAACCCGTCCACGGTCTTATTGAGGCCGTTGGCCGGGGCGCTGAAGAACGGGCCGCTGAACTCGCCGGTGGCGAAGTCGTAGCGATAGACCATCGAGTGGCCACCGTAGGCGTCGTCGACGTTGAACGCGGCTTTGGTCGTCAGGTAGAGCACCTGGCCGTCGTCGCTGGCCGACAGGTTGACCAACGCCTGGCCGGGCATCCCCTCGGCCTTGCCGTTCAGCACGCGCGTCCACTTGCCCTGCGTCGTCGCGCCGGACTGCGTCAGGCAGAAGCCGAGCACGTCGGTGCCGTCGAACTTGATCGTGCCGCCGCTGTAGTTGGGAACCTGGCCGTCGCCGGCGGTGCTGAGCAGCAGGTAGGCGTCGCAACTGCCAGCGGCTGCGGCCAGAGCCGGCGGGGCCTGGCTGCCGTCCAGCACGTGCAGGGCGTCGATCTTTTCCTTGGTCTGGTTGGTCAGCCCCACGTCGTCGCCGTCGAACCACAGCGAGAAGGCGCTGCCGTCCCACCACACCAGGTCGGTGCCGTTGACCTTGCCGCTGATGCCGGGCACGACGCGGGCGTCCTGGACGAAGCCGAGCACGACATCGTCGCCGGCCGGATCGGGGATCCACAGGGCGTTGATGTCGTGCTTGTGGGGGCCGCTGGGCATTAGGCCGGCGTCAGAACCGTCGAACCAGATGCTCCAGGCGTTGCTGTCGCCGTCCCAGGCCAGGATGTCGTGGGGGCCGAAGGCGACGTTGTCGGCGGTGACGCCGGCATCGTTGGCGGAGACGTAGATGTCGGCCACCGGTGCGGGAATCTGGCTGTTATGGAAGGTGCAAGTGACCGTCTCGCCGTCATCCAGGTCGATGGTAGCCGTGGCCCCGCTGTCGCTGGAGCCGTTGTCGGGGTCAACACAGGTGATGTCGTCTAGCGACCAGCCGGCGGTGACGATCTCGCTGACGGTGTAAGTACCGACGGGCACGAGGTCAAAAACCGCGGTTGTACCCGAAGGATCTTGCAGCGTGAAATTGTTGCCGCTGATGTTGTTCGTGAAAACGAACTCTGTGTCGTCGGCCGGGGTGGCGTCCTTGACGATGCGGATCATGCCCTGGTCGCGCGAGTTGGTGAAGGTGCAGGTGACCGTCTCGCCGTCGTCGAGGTCAATGGTCGCCGTCGCGCCGGTGTCGCTGGAGCCGTTGTCGGGATCGACGCAGACGATGTTGTCCAGTGTCCAGCCGCTCTCGCCTGTCTCGGTCACGGTGTAGCTGCCGGTGGGCACGTTGCTGAACGTCTCGGTGGCGTCCGACGGGGCCATCAGCGTGAAGGTCGTGCCCGCGCCGGGGATGGTTTCGCTGAAGTCGAACGGCGTGTCGTCGGCCGGGGTGGCGTCCTTGACGATGGTGATCGTGCCGGTGTCGCGGCTGTTCTCGAAGACGCAGGTGACGACCTCGTCCTTCTCGACGTTGATCGTCGCCTGACCGGTGCCGGTATTGCCGCTGGAGTTGACGTCGTCGCAGGTGATGTTGTCCAGCGTCCAGCCCGGCTCGGCCGTCTCGTTGACCAGATAGCTGCCGGTGGGCACGTCGTCGAACTGCTCGATGTTGTCGCTGGGGTCGCTCAGGGCGAACATGCCGCCGCCGCCGTGGATATTCTCAGTGAAGTTGAATTCGGTGTCATCTTCGGGGTCGGCCTCTTTCTGGATGACCACCGTACCCATGTCGCGGCTGTTGCTGAAGGTGCAGGTGACCGTCTCGCCGGCGTCGAGGTCAATCGTCGCCGTCGCGCCGGCGGTGCTGGAACCATTGTCGGGGTCAACGCAGACGAGGCTGTCCAATGTCCAGCCCGTCTCGCCCGTCTCGGTGACGGTGTAGCTGCCGGGGGCCACGTCGTCGAAGGTCTCGCTGGGGTCGGCGGGGTCGCTCAGGGTGAAGCCGCTGTTCGCGCCGGGGATGTTCTCGGTGAAGTCGAAGAGCGTGTTGCCCTGGGGCGTGGCGTCCTTGACGATGACGATGTCGCCGGTGGTGGGCGGCGGGCTGCTGAGGTACTCATACGCGCCGGCGTCGCACTCGTTGGCGCTGGCGGTGGCGTTGCCGTCGACGTTGCGCGGGTAGCCACGCTGGTCGAAGCCGTTGATGGGCACGGCGGCGCAGGCGGTGGAGGCGGCGGTGTCGACGGCCGGGCTGCCGGCGACGAGGGCGTGGGTCTGCGTCGGGCCGCCGTTGTTGGCCAGGGTCGTGTTCAGGATGGCGCCGATGGCCGTGGGCGTGGCGCCGTTGCTGGTGGCGTTAACGTCGTTAGCCCCCGGGACGAAGCTGCCGCCGCCAAAGGCGCGGGCGGTGGTGATGTCGCTACGGCCGAAGACGTTGTCATTGTTGGCATTGTCGGTGCCCCAATTGAGCACCTCATAGCCGCTATCGTAAAAGGCGCTGGCGAAGTTGCCGCTGACGATGGAGCGATTGTAATTGACCGTGGCGAAGCTGTAGACGCCGCCGCCCTGGTTATTGGCCGTGTTGCCGGTGATGGTGACGTTGTTGAGTGTCACCGTGCCGTTGCCGCCGGCGATGCCGCCGCCGGCGTTAGAGGCCGTGTTGCCGCTGATCGTGCTGTTGGTGACGATGACCGTACCGGCGCCGATGCCAATGCCGCCGCCGGTATTGGCCGAGTTGTTGTTCAACGTGCTGCCGCTGACGTTGATGTTGTTGACGCCGCTGTAGCCGGTGGCGATGGCTCCACCGAGGTTGCTGGTGGCCGAGTTGAGGGTCAAGGTGGAGTCGATGACGTTGACCGTGGCGCCGTTGTTGGCATAGATGCCGCCGCCGCCGCCGCCACCGTTCTCGGTGTTGTTGGTGAAGGTGCTGTCGTTGGCGTTGGTCGTGCCGCCATTGGCGTGGATCGCTCCGCCGCCCTGGCTGCCGGTGCCGTTGTTGCCGCTCAGGGTGACGTTGTTGAGCGTCACGGTGCCGCCGCCGTTGTAGATCGCCCCACCGCCAACGTCGCTGGTCATGGCCCCGTCGGTCAGCGACAGATCGTTGAGCGTCAGGTTGCCGGCATTGCTGACGGCGAAGAGGCGGAAGCCCGTGCCGCTGTTGCGGTCGATGGTCGCGCCGTTGCCGTTGATGGTGATGTTGGTCGTAATCTGGGGCAGGCCGGTGTTGCCGGAGTAGGCGGCGTAGCTGTCGGTCACGCTGTAGGGGCCGGCGGCCAGATTGATGACGTCGGCCCCGCTGCCGGCGGTGCAGTCGGCGTGGGTGGCGGCGTCGTTGTTGGCGTTGATGATCGCCTCGCGCAGTGAGCATTGGTCGTTGGCGCTGACGGCTACTTCGCCGGCGGCGACGGTGATCGTGGCGGCGTGGGCCAATGGCGGGCGCAGCGCGCCGGCCAGAGCCAGCAGGATGATGGCGACGACGGGCCAGCGCCACGCCGCTGTCTTCGGCCGACTGATCGGTGAGAGGTGGGTCTTCATCTACAATCTCCTGATCGAATAGCAACAATTAGAGACAATAAACGTGTGGCCCGGTGGCGAAGGGAGCGATGAGGAGCGGCGTAGGGTCGCTTCGGACACATGAGGCGAGAGTATTAGGCTGATGCGTTTTGACTTTGTGCTACGCTCCTCCTCGGCCGCAGGTGGCCGGTTGCGACAGGAATAGAAAAAGAGGCAAGGCGAATAACCGCGTTGCCCCTTTCCTTCTATAGGACATTATACGGGTGGAAAGAACCTTGTCAAGCATGAAACTGAGCAGGATAACACATGGTGTTGGTACTAACCAGCTTAGCCGACAGGTCGGAGGCCTTGCTTCCTGCCGTCTTTGCGCTACCTTTGCGCCATGAGCGAATTCCAGCTTTTCGCCGTTGAGGACGCCGGGCCACGGCCGCTGCCCGTGCCGCCCGAAGCCACGCAGTTCACCGATCTCTATCGCGGTCTGCCGCTGGGTGTCTACGATGCCCTGCGCACCTTTGACCACAACAAGTTCCTCTACCTCAACCGCCACCTGGCGCGGACGGAGCGCTCGATGGCCCTGCTGGGCTGGTCGTACCGGCTTGACCGGGCGCGGCTGCTGCGGGCGCTGCACGCCGTCGTCACCGCCGCGCCGTGGCCGGAGATGCGCGTGCGGATCGACATTCTGGCCGGGCCGGCCGAGGCACTGGGCGCGACCAGCCGCGAGCTGATCGCCCTGCAACCGTTCGCGCCGCCGCCGCCGGAACTGTATGCGACGGGCGTGGCCGTGGCCTTCGCCGCCGGGCTGGCCCGCGAGCGGCCGTTGGCCAAGACGGCCGACTTTGCCGAGCGGCGGCCGGCGACGGGGGGGCTGGAACGACGGCCGACGGCCGACGGCCGACCGCCGGAAGAAGAGGCGGGGGCCACTGAGCAGCGGCCCGAGGAAGAGGTCGCTTTCCCGATCCCGTCGGCGGTCGGCGGTCGGCGGTCGGCCGTCGGGCTTCCCTACGAGTATCTGCTGCTCGACAGCGCCGGGCGGATTCTGGAGGGGACGGGCACAAACTTCTGGGGCGTGCGCGATGGGGTGGTGTACACTGCCGGAGAAGGGGTGCTGGAAGGGATCACGCGCGAGATCTTGTTGCAGATCATCTCGGAGTTGGGCATTCCGCTGCGTCTGGAAGCGGTGAGCGCCGCAGAGAGTGCGGCGCTGGACGAGGCGGCGCTGAGCGGGTCGTCGCGGGCCTTCCTGCCGGTGATCGAGATTGCCGGGCAGACGATTGGCGACGGCCGCCCCGGCCCGCTGACCGGCCGGATTCTGGCCGCCTACAACGCCTTTGTGGCCGACAACGTGAAGGTGGCCGCACCGTAGGGCAGGCTGATTCCTGCCCTACGGGAGAGTAAGGAGAAACACAAATGAACCGTTCTAACCTGCGCGCGGCGCTGGCCGTGCTCATCCTGGGCCTGTGCATCGCCGGCTGCGGCGGCGCGGCCGAGCAGACCGACGCCACGACGCGCGTGGCCGAACCGACGACCGTGGCCGAACTGGGCGAGCCGACCAAGCCGCCGCCCATCGTGGCCGTCAATGCCACCGCCATAGCGACCACCGACCCCGCGGCCCCGACAGCTACCGACAGCGCCGCCGGCGACAGCAACGCGCCCCCGCCGTCGCCAACACCCTTGCCGACGGCTGTGCTGCCCACGGCCTCGCCCACCACGCCCCCCACGGCGACGGCCATCCCACCCACCGCCGTGCCGCCCACGGCCGTGCCGCCCACCGCCGTACCACCGACCGCCGCGCCGCCGACGGCCATCCCGCCGACGGCCGCGCCGACGGTCCCGCCCGCCCCCAGCGGCGTCAACGGGCTGAGCGGCGCGCACTTCGCCTTGCAGGATCGCGCCGACCTGAGCGTCAACGGCCGCATCTGGTTCGAGTTCCACGTGGCCAACGCCACCGGCGGCGACGTGCCGTTCGACGCTCTGGGCGTCATGCCCAAGAAGGATGGCGTAGACCGGCCGGAGTGGTACCAGAACAGCTGGGGCGGCAACAACGACGTGATTGACGTCGACGGCCTGAACTGGGAAGACCACATCGAGCTGCCCGAAGCGGGCAACTACACCTTGCGGCTGGTGATCTGCTTCGACGGCGCGGCCTGCCGGCAGAACAACGGCACGTGGCACACGTTGTCGCCGGAGATACCGGTTACTATTAATTAGGGATTAGGGATTAGGATTACGGGCCAGGTTCCAGGGGCCAGGGGCCAGGGAAGAGCGCTCTTCCCTAATCCCTAACCCCTAACCCCTAGCCCCTACACCGCGCTTTTGCGCCGGTTGCAGTCGAGGCACAACATCTGGCAGTTGGCGGCGCTGGTTTTGCCGCCTTTGCTCCAGGGGGTGATGTGGTCGGCTTCCATCTGGCTGAGTTCGAACCGCTGGCGGCAACTGTGGCAGACGCCATTCTGCCGTTCGTAGGCTTCCCGTTTCTGGTTGTCGCTGAAGACGCGAATGTTCAGATGCCTCTCGTCGCCGGTCAGCACGTAGGCGTAGATGCCCTTCTTCTTGGTCACGTCATCGTCGGCCATCAACGCCTTGACTTGCTGCTCCAAGCGGGCGATGTCGAGCAGGCGGCCGTGGAACTCGTCGTACAGCGCCCCCCAGTCGATGCCCTTCATCTCCTTGCGGTAGTTGGGAAAGGTCAGCTTCACCCACTCGATCACGTTGCGGAAGTAGGTCCACAACTCGTTGGCGTGGGGGTCATCACAGTTGCAGAAGACCACCTTGTCGCGGAAGTGGGCCTGATAGTGGCGCATCTCCGCTTCGATGTCGGACAGTTGGGTATAGAACTCGTCGGCTTTGTTGGTCTTGGCGTGCTGTAGGGTGCTTTCGGCCATGGCTAGCGTACCGTCCTTACGGCCATCCCCCCACGGGTCGAGTTGGGCCGCTCGTCAATCTACTCCCCCCTGTCGGGTGATTATAACCAAAAAGAGTCTCATGCAAAGACGCCAAGAACGCCAAGCTCAGAAAACTTTCTAAGCTTGGCATGCTTTGCGTCTTGGCGTGAGGCTCTTCTCCCCAACTCCAGTTGGATGCACGGCCAACAAGTTATGCTAGAATCCCCTTGCCATGACCGACCCGTCGCCCATCGAAACCCTCGTCCTGACCCTCCACGACATCGGCGCCGTCCAGTTCGGCCGCTTCCGGCTGCACAGCGGCAAGGAGTCGCGCATCTACATCGATCTGCGGCTGCTGGTGTCCTTCCCGGCGGCGCTGCGCCAGGCGACGGCGGCCTATGCCGGGGTGCTGGCGACGCTCGACTACGACCTGCTGGCGGCCACGCCGCTGGCCGGGCTGCCCATCGGCACGGCGCTGTGCCTGCACCTGGACAAGCCGCTCATCTACCCGCGCAAGACGGCCAAGAGCTATGGCACGGGCAAGAACATTGAGGGGCGCTGGTCGATTGGCCAGACGGTCGTGGTCATCGACGACCTGATCACCTCCGGCGACAGCGTGCTGGAGACGGTCGCCTCGGTCAAGGCCGCCGGGCTGCACGTCCGCGACGCAGTGGTGCTCATCGACCGCGAGCAGGGCGGGCGGGAGATGCTGCTGGCGCAGGGGTATCGCGTCCATCCGGTCATGTCGTTGCGCCAGATGCTGGAAATCCTCGTCAGCCACGGCCGCCTGAGCGGCTCGCAGCGCGATGAGGTGTTGATGTCGCTAGGGTTAATATAAGAAGTGGAACCACAGATTACACAGATTGCAGAGAGGTTATCCGCAGATTGGGCAGATTGGGCAGATTCTAAGAACGTCAATTCTCTTGTCTGGAAATCTGCCGAATCTGCCCAATCTGCGGATCATGCCTCTTGAATCTGTGTAATCTGTGGTTTGGCTTCCCAATCAAGGTGAGTCTATGTCCGATACCGAGAAGATGATCCGCAGCACGGCCCACAACGTGTTGCGCATGGAGCAGAACCCGCTGGAAGTGATGTTCAAGCCCAAGAGCGTGGCCGTTGTGGGGGCCACAGAGCGCACCGGCAGCGTGGCCCGCACCATTTTGTGGAACCTCATCTCTACGTCATTCGGCGGCACGATCTTCCCCGTCAACCCCAAATACAACAGCATCCTGGGCATCAAGTCCTACCCCAGCCTGGCGGCCATCCCCGACCCGGTTGACCTGGCGGTCATCGTGACCCCGGCCAAGACCGTGCCGGGCATCATCGAGGAGTGCGTGGCCGTCGGCGTCCAGGCGGCGATCATCATCTCGGCCGGCTTCAAGGAGACGGGGCCGGAGGGCGCGGCGCTGGAGCAGCAGATCCTCAAGATCGCCCGCAAGGGCCACATGCGCATCATCGGCCCCAACTGCCTGGGCGTCATGAACCCCATCACCGGGCTGAACGCGACCTTCGCCAGCACCATGGCCCGGCCCGGCTCGGTCGGCTTCATCAGCCAGTCGGGTGCGCTGCTGACGGCCATCCTCGACTGGAGCTTCCGCGAGAACGTCGGCTTCAGCGCCTTCGTGTCCATCGGCTCGATGCTCGACGTGGGTTGGGGCGACCTGATCTACTACCTGGGCGACGACCCCAACACGCGCAGCATCGTCCTCTACATGGAGTCGATCGGCGACGCGCGCTCCTTCCTCTCGGCCGCGCGCGAGGTGGCCCTGACCAAGCCGATCATCGTCATCAAGCCCGGCCGCACGGCAGAGGCGGCCAAGGCGGCGGCGTCCCACACCGGCTCGCTGACCGGCGGCGACGAGGTGCTGGCGGCGGCCTTCCGGCGCAGCGGCGTCTTGCGCGTGGATTCCATCGCCGACCTGTTCAACATGGCCGAGGTGCTGAGCAAGCAGCCGCGCCCACGCGGCCCGCGCCTGTCCATCGTCACCAACGCCGGCGGCCCCGGGGTATTAGCGACCGACGCCCTGATCACCAGCGGCGGCGAGTTGGCCCCCATCAGCGACGAGGCGATGGAGAAGTACAACAAGCTGCTGCCGGCGGCCTGGAGCCACAACAACCCCATCGACATCCTGGGCGACGCCGACGCCGGCCGCTACGCCGAGGCGATCAAGATCGCCGCTAACGATCCCGACAGCGATGGCGCGCTGGTCATCCTGACGCCGCAGGCCATGACCAACCCCACCGAGACGGCGCGCGTCCTGGCCGACCAGTTCGCCCGCCCGCCGGGGCAAATCTACGGCAAGCCGATTCTGGCCAGTTGGATGGGCGGTTCGGAGGTCAGCAGCGGCGAGGCGATTCTGAACAAGGCCAACATTCCGACCTTCCCCTATCCCGACACGGCGGCGCGCATCTTCACCTACATGCACCGCTACCAGCGGCGGCTGACGGCGCTCTACCAGACGCCGGAACTGGCCGAGGATTATGGCGAGACGGGCTTCAAGCACTTCCTGATCAAAGAGATGCTGGAGCAGATTCGCCAGACGGGGCGGACGATCCTGACCGAGTACGAGTCGAAGCAAGTGCTGGAGGCCTACGACATCCCGACTGTGCCGACGCGGCTGGCCAGATCGGCCGACGAGGCGGCGACCATCGCCGAGGAGATCGGCTTCCCGGTGGTCATCAAGCTCAACTCGGAGACGATCACCCACAAGACGGACGTGGGCGGCGTGCGGCTCGACCTGGCCTCGGCCGACGAGGTGCGCAACGCCTTCACGACGATGGAAAAGACAGTTGGCGAGAAGTATAGCCCGGCCGACTTCCTGGGCGTGACCGTGCAGCCGATGCTGAAGCTGCATGACGGCTACGAGTTGATCGTCGGCGCCAGCCCCGACCCGCAGTTCGGCCCGGTGGTGCTGTTCGGCACGGGCGGCACGCTGGTGGAGGTGTTCAAGGATCGCGCCCTGGCCATCCCGCCGCTGAACACGACGCTGGCCCGGCTGACGATGACGCGCACCAAGATCTATGAGGCGCTGAAGGGCGTGCGCGGCCGGCCGCCGGTCGACCTGGCTCTGCTGGACAAGATCTTCGTCCGCTTCAGCGAACTGGTTGTCAGCCAGCGCTGGATCAAGGAGATCGACATCAACCCGCTCTTCGCCTCGCACGAGCAGCTTATCGCTCTCGATGCGCGGGTGGTGCTCTACGGGCCGGAGGTGAAGGAAGAAGAGTTGCCGCGGCTGGCTATCCGGCCCTATCCATCGAATTATGTCAAGGAAATTACCAACCGCGAGGGGGTGGAGTTCACCCTGCGGCCGATTCGCCCGGAAGACGAGCCTAAGATGATTGCCTTCCACGAGAAGCTGTCGGAGCAGAGCGTCTATCTGCGCTACTTCCGGGCCTTCAACCTGGAGCAGCGCACGGAGCACGAGCGGCTGACGCGCATCTGCTACGTGGACTACGACCGCAGCATCGCCCTGGTGGCGGAGACGGCCGACCCGAAGACGGGCGAGCAGGCGATCGTCGCCGCCGGGCGGCTGACGCGCTTGCAGAACCCGGAAGAGGCGGAGTTCGCCATGCTGGTGCGCGACGACTTCCAGCGGCGGGGCGTGGGCACGCAACTGCTGAGCCACCTGCTGGCCTTCGGCAAGGACGAGGGCATCAAGCGCGTCGTGGCCTACATGCTGCCGGAGAACCGGGGGATGATCGAGATCAGCGAGAAGCTGGGGCTTCGCCATGTCGCGGGAGGAGGATATGGTGAAGGCGGTGAAGGAGTTAGGGGGCAGTGGTCAGTAGCCAGTATTCAGTAGGACAGTAAGCAGTGAAGGGTGGCGAGTTCGGCGGGGATCGGACTCGTCACCCTTTTTGGGACTGCCTTTACGGCTCGGCAGGTTATTTAGATGGCAGCACAGAACGAATAGATTGAATGGTGAGAGTGCAGAACTCTCTGCCCCTCGTTTCAGGATACCCCAAAAGGCACTGTTCCAATCCCTTGCGCCGCGGCCAACCTCGTTCCATCGGGCGAGAAGCCGGACGAAACGCCCATTCCACCGCCACACCCCTCGCTAAGTAGCCAGCAAAGGGCGCCCGCCGGCGTGCCCGCCAGGAGGCGGGCGCATGAAAAGTATTCCCGCGGCCCACCGGGGCCCCCACCGGGGCCCGGCACCGGCGACCGCCCGCCGCGGCCCCGCCCCTGCCCTCGCCTAGCCGGGTTCCGCAGCGTTGCCAGTAACGCGCCGTCGGACACACGCCACATTTTGACCGTATCGTCATAGGAAGCGGAGATGAGCGTCTGCCCGTCCGGGGAGAAAGTCATGTCGTTGATCGAGTTGTCATGTCCTTCCAGGACATGGAGCCGGCTGTTGTCGGCCACACGCGTTAGGACAATTAATCCATTGTCATAATCGGTACTGCCCGTGGCCAACGTCGCGCCATCGGGCGAGAACGCTATGCTGCCAGTGCCCTCTGCGTGGCCGCCAATGGCGGTTGTGGCTGTCCAATCGGTCGTCTGCCAGAGCCGCACCGATCCACTGCCGACAGCGCCAACGGCCAGGAAACGCCCATCGGGGGAGAAGGCTACTACCTCCCAGGAGGTATCCTCGTTCGGGGGGCTGTGCGTCGCCAGAGTCGCGCCGTCGGCAACGCTTTGCGCCGAGAACCCACCCGGGTCTCCGTTGACCACAGTCCGCAGGTCGGGCGCGAAGGCCGAGAAGTACCCGACCCGCAGCGCCGCGCGGAATTTGAGCAGCGTGCCGTCCGAAGTTTGCCACAGGCGCAGCACACTGTCTTCGCCACCCGATACCAGAGTTTGCCCGTCAGGCGATAGGGCGATGGCGGAGATTGGTTCTGGGCCTACTTCCCAAGAATCGAGCAACTGCCCATCGCTTGTTCGCCGGGCGAGGATTTGGCCGGAAGCATTTCCGGCCCAAAGCGTTTGGCCATCGGGAGAGAATGCTAGAGGAAGCTGCCCGTAGGTGTTGGGTGTTGCCGGCGTGCCGACGGCCCAAAGTGCGTCTCCATCCGGCAGTTGCCATAGGCGCGTCTCATCGAAGGCCGCGATCGATGCCAGCGTCAGGCCGTCGGGGGAGAAAGCGAGATCCCCGATTAGCGCTGTATGTCCCTCCAGAGTTGCCGTCAGTTTTTTGTCGCTAACGTTCCAGAGTTGGATCGCGTTACCAACTCTGACGGCCAGGGTCTGGCCATTGGGCGAAAATGTGGGTATGGGTGTGTCATTAGCGCTGCTTTCGATTGGAATCACGTCTACCGGTTCGCCGTCGCTTGTCCGCCAAAGGTACACGTTAAGATCGCCGGCGCCGGTGGCGAGAGTCTGTGAGTCAGGCGAAAAGGATACACTACTCAGGTTGATCGGCTGTCCAGCATCGGGCGCCGCCTGAACCCGGTCAAACGACCAGTCGGCCACGCGCCACAGGTAAACGTTATTGTACTGGTCTCTGTAGCTTGCCGAGGCCAGGGTCTGCCCGTCGGGCGAGAAGGCCAGGTCGTATACATAGCCGAAAGGCATCTGGATCGCGGTGACCGGGGCGAGATCGCCCGCGCGCCAGATACGGATCTCGTCGTAGCCACCGGAGGCCACCCACCGGCCGTCGGACGAGTGGGCGACGACGGCGCCGCCACCGTAATCGGGGTCGTGACCTGTGGGCAGCAGCAGGGGAACACCATCGATGAGGTTCCAGAGGTGCGGTCCAGCGTCCGTGACAACGCCTAACATTTGGCCATCGGCCGAGAAGGTCAGGCCTTCGACGGCAACGTCATCGTCCCGGTACAATGCGGCGCCATTGAGGTAAGTGGGCAGCAAGCCGAGAAGCACCCCATCAGCTACACGCCATCGTTGCACAGGTACGCCCAAACCACTGGAGAGTAGAGTCTTCCCATCGGGCGAAAACTGAAGTTGTTCCTCAAATGGAAGCCACCCAGGCCGGCCACGTCGCCAGAGTCGCGCCGTCAGTCGCGTTCAAGAGTTGGATCGTCTGGCCCATCCCCTGCACGGCTAGCGTTTGGCCGTCTGGCGAGAACGCGACGCTGCCGCCACCGGGTGTTCCCCGCTCAATCGCAAATAGTTGGGCGCCGTCCTCCGCCTGCCAGACTCTGAGGGCGCCTTCATTGTGTGACACGGACGCTACCGTCTGACCATCGGGCGAGATGGCCACGTCGCTAACGCTATCCTGATGGCCGGTCATGGTTGCCAGGAGCGTGCCGTCGGACACGCGCCACCGTTGAACGACGCCGGCCGCTTCGGTGACGAGGGTTTGCCCATCCTGGGAGTATTCAGCGACCGAGCTATAGGTTAACCCTGAGAGCGTGATCAAGGGGGTTCCGTCGTTGACTCGGCGAAGCATGACTTCGGCCCCTCCGCTATTGAACACCACCGTTTCCAGATCGGGGGAGAAGGCTGTCACGTGGCCGTTCGCTTCCGTACCGGTCCAATGGGCTGTGACCGCGCCGCTCTCCAGCGCCCACACTGTGACCCCACTGTCTGTGGCTGCCGCCAGCCTGTCCCCACCGGGCGAGAAAGCCATATGCCCGACTACCTGACCGTGTTCAAGGACGTGGACCTCGTCCAGTGTGGCGGCATTGTAGACGTAGATGACCGCCGTTGTAGCCACGGCCAGCAGGCGGCCGTCGGATGAATAGGCTACTGCGCCGGTGATTAAGCCGTTGCCCAGGCGGCGAAGTGGCTGTAACTGCGCCGCGTTCTGAGCATTGATGGCGGCCAGGGGCGGCAGAGGAGGCAGCCCGGGACGGCTCAGCTTCTTCCAGTGCGTCTGTCGCTTCTAGCGTGGCTGGCTGGCTTACTGCCGCTTCACCCGGCGGATGCGTGGTCGGTGACACCCCGGTGGGGCTAATGCCCGGTTCAGTACTCTGGCCGTCAGGCGTGGCCTGTGAAGCGGCTGGCAGTTCTGGAGGACGCTTAAGCCACCATACAGCAGCCGCGCCCAGTCCGACAACAACCACAAGCGCCAACAAGCCAATCAGTAGCCCGCGCCAGGAGCGCGACCGGGGACTCGCTGTGGCTGCGGGCTGGGCAGCGAGGGCGTGGCCACACTGGATGCAGAAGCGGGCCTGCTCGCGGTTAGACTGCCCACACCGGGGGCAGATTATCGGTGAACCATTCATTGGTTTGTCGCTGGAACTACGGCCGTTTATCGGGTAAGGTCATCGCCCTCAACAAAAATATCCCCGCCAACAACAGACACACCCCACCTCCCACCATCGCCATCCAATACTCCGGCGTCGTTTCTTCCCACGAGTTCCAGAGCCACGTCCACTTCACCGTGAGCTCTGGGGCGACGAGTAGGATGAGCGCCAGCCCGGCGGCGGCCAGCAGCAAGGCGAAAAACAGCAGCTTGCCCCGTTGCCCGGATGCGGTCGACGGCGAAGCGCCTGGTTGAACGTTGGCCGGCCGGCCAGGGCCTGAAGATGGCGACGCCTGATTCCAGGCGACGGGCGGCCTGCCGGCGGCGACCGGCTCCATCTTCCAGGGGTTGGGCGTAACGGTACGCTCGATGGGGGCGTCAGCGCCAGACGACAGTGGCGTGGGCAGAAAGGGGGGATCGACTGGGCCGGCCGATGGCTCGAACGTCCAGGGATTGCGCCCGACTGCCACAGCCGAAGGCGGTGCGTCATCACTTGACCGGGCCGGGACTGGCGGTAGAGAGGGCTTGACCGGCGTGGTTTCAACGGCGGCCGGCGCGCCGCGCAGGGCTTGGCCGCAGAAAGCACAGAAGTTCGCTGTGGGTTTGGCCGGACGGCCGCAATTGGGGCAATAGGCCATCGTTTCTCTCCAGGGTGATTTAGGCGGAGTAAAGAGGTGTGCCTCGCCTTGGCCCGACGTCACAGCGCCTTATGACACTTAGGGCACTTCGCTGCATCTGCGGCAACGATGGCCAGGCAATGGGGACACCGCTTAACCTTGCCTTCGTATAGCAGTTGATTGGTAGGGTTACTGGGCCTGCTTTTCGCGCCCTTGGCGAAGAGCGCCGCCGGCAGAGCGATAATAAAGAGTAGTGTGCCAAAGACCCACCACTCGACAAAACTCAGACCCTTGCTCCTGGCGATGGCGGCAGGGATGAGTCCCAGCACGATGGCCAGACCCAGCGATAGTAACAGTGACTCCTCCATCACACGCTCCCAACCATAGCCTCAGGGGTCAGGCATCTCATCAGGGCCTTCATGGTGCCGGTCATGTAGTTGTGAACATCGCGCGGCAGACGGGGTATCTCGCCATAGACCTGGTGATTGCTTTCATCACCGATCAAAATTGTGCCACCGCCGCCCTTCATGCGGAATACGCCAAACAGTCCAAAACCGTTGCTCTGAATAGAACCAAGTACGACGGGGTCGATTTCCTGAGCAACCAGGCACAGGATGAAGCACTTGCCCATGACCCAGCTTTGAGCCTGTTTGTTCATCTGTTTAAAGCTGTCGGCCCAGACTGTGGTCGCCTCCGAATCCAGCAGGGGCATGAATTTCACTAAGACATTCCACTGAACCATACCTAGCGCTTTTCTAGAACCGACACAATTGAACTCCATGCCCATGTAGCTGCCGGGGCCAACATTTTTCCAGCCGGCTCTTGCCAGTCCTCCTATCAGGCAGGGCATGTCCACTGACGTTCCCCGGGTTGTGGCTGGTTGCGCGACCGGTTGGCCGCAATGCGGACAGAATTTTGCTGTGTCCCTGATCGTTTGGCCGCAGGTGGTACAGAAGGTCATAGCGAATTTGCCTGGCAAGACCCTACGTCGTTGAGTGA
>JADJHJ010000013.1 GCA_016707605.1 Candidatus Promineofilum glycogenicum
ATGCCCACGTTTAGCGCAATGCCCTAAGTGTTTAGCAGGCAGAAGAGTAATAACGTCCGTGCAGACACGAGTCCAGGCCACGAAGACAGAGATCGCGCCGAGCCGTGCGGCTGTTGTCGCCGGCCGCGCGCCGCTGACGGCCTCTGCGCGAACGCCCCTGTGGGTTCAGCATCTGCCCCTGCAAGCCAAGCTCACGGTGAATCAACCCGGCGACCTCTACGAACAGGAAGCCGACCGCGTCGCCGCGCAGGTGATGCGCATGCCCGACCCGGCGGCCGGCGTCGTGCGGCGTTGCGCCTGTGGTGGGGTAGCCGACGAGAGCGGCGAGTGCTCGGCCTGCCGGGCCAAGCGGCTGGGCTTGCAGCGCAAGGGTGACACGGCCGGCGGCATGACGGCCCCGCCCAGCGTCCACGCGACGTTGCGCGCGCCCGGCCAACCGCTGGACGGCGGGGCGCGGGCGTTTATGGAGTCGCGCTTCGGGCAGGACTTCGGCGGCGTGCGGGTGCACACCGACAGCGGCGCAGCGGCCTCGGCGCGGGCGGTGGGGGCACAGGCGTATACGGTGGGGCAGAACGTGGTCTTTGGCGAGGGGCGGTATGCGCCGGGGACGGCGGCGGGGAACACGCTGATCGCGCATGAGTTGGCGCATGTGGTGCAGCAGGGGGGCGGGGCGGCCACGGTGCAGCGCGTTGTGGCCCCTGACTTCCAAGTCACCCAGATAGCCCCCCAGGACGCGGCGAATCCGGGCATGATCTTCTTTGAGATCGGCGGCACAACCATTCCCGCTTCGGAGATGCCCAAGATCGCTCCCCTGGCCACACCTGCCGGCCAGAACTTGACGCTCAACGGCTTTTCGGACGAAGTCGGCTCGGCCGCGGCCAACGATGCTATGATCACCACACGTCTCAATGCTGTTGATGCTGCGCTGGCCGCCGCGGGGCACACCGCCGCGCGGGCCAAGGTCAATCTGCGCACCAGCGGCATCGGGCAGATTGACTATCGCCATATGCGCTCGGTCGAAGTGATGCCCACACCGACCGGTCTGGCCGCCGCGCCAAGCGCGCAGCCGGCTTGTGCCGGCGTCGGCGCCGAGATCGCCCCATGCGGCACGGCATTTACAGCCTCCTGGCCGGAGGCCAACGCGGCGATGATCAAGGCCGATGCCGATCTGACGGCCGGCACCCCGGCCGCTGTGGCTCTAAAAGCTGTGCTGTTCAGTGGCGTGCCGTTCGCGACAGTGCAAACCAAGATCTCTGCCCTCAAGGCGCAGGTGGGCGCCCTTCCGGGCCAGCACCAGTGCCACAACAGTTGTGACAGCGGCTGCACGCGCCCGGCCTACAACAGCGGCACGGGGATTGGGCCGGCGGGGGCCAAGATGACGTTGTGTCCCGACTTCCTGGGCAGCAGCGACAAGGATTGGCAGGCGCGGCTATTGATCCACGAGAGCGCCCACGGCACAGCGGGTCTCAGCGCCGAAGACATCGCCTACGGCAATACGCGGCTGATTAGCTTCCTGACCCCGGCCGACCAGGAGCGGAATACCGATAGCTACGTCTTGCTGGCCTGGCTGCTCTATAAGCCGGGCAGCGTCGCCATCGGCCCGGCCACGCCCGACGCGACCCCCGGTATGACCGCCCCGGAGACGGTCGCCGCCCGTCGCGCGGTGGCCTGGGTCGAAAGTTGGCTCAATTACGGCCAGTTCGATACCAGCATTCTCTATGATACTGCCAGCCGGTCCGTGCCGCCTGCTCCGGCATGGGATACCAGTCGAACCGGAGATGCCTTTAACATCGAGACCATGCATCTCCTCGCGCCAATCTTTGGCTTGACGGACCCAGGCCCGGCCGCGCCTTTTACCCAACCGACTGCCGATGATAAGCCAAAGCTGGCCGGCATTCACGATCGCTTCGATCAGATGTACAAGTCTGTTAACTGGCAGGTGGTGACGATCAACAAAGGCGCCCCCGGCAGCGACGCCTGGCAGAGCCACGGCGCGACGCTGCCCCGGTTAGGCCAAATCGTCACCGTCGGGCCGCTATTTTTCAAGCGGACGCCCGTAGCCCAGGTGAAACACCTCGTCTTGCTGATGGCCACGGCCATGTCGGGTATCAGCCCGGCTTTCCGGCAGAAGTACGTCGATGCTATCGACGCTATTCGGCTACACCGGACGCTTGGCCCGTAGCCGACAGGCGCGGCGCGGTAGTGGGCAGCGGGCGGCGCGATGACGCCTTCCGACTAGCGGTCAGGAGATCGGGAATAGATGCAGACGCGAAGTCAGGCTGCGAAGACAGAGAATGCGCCCAGCCATGCCGACGGCGAGTCCGGCCACGCGCCGCTATCGGCCCCCACGCGCCCGCCCCTCTGGGCGCGGCGCCTGCCCCTGCAAGCCAAACTAACCATCAACCAGCCCGGCGACCTCTACGAACAGGAAGCCGACCGCGTCGCCGCCCAGGTGATGCGCATGCCCGACGCGGTGGGCGATACGACAGGCACGACCACTGGCCGTTGCGCCAGGCAACTGACCTTGCAGCGTAAATCGGACGCCGCCGGCGACGTGGCCGCCCCGCGCAGCGTCCACGCGACGTTGCGCGCGCCCGGCCAACCGCTGGACGGCGGGGCGCGGGCGTTTATGGAGTCGCGCTTCGGGCAGGACTTCGGCGGCGTGCGGGTGCACACCGACAGCGGCGCAGCGGCCTCGGCGCGGGCGGTGGGGGCACAGGCCTACACGGTGGGGCAGAACGTGGTCTTTGGCGAGGGGCGGTATGCGCCGGGGACGGCGGCGGGCAAGACGCTGCTTGCGCATGAGTTGGCGCACGTGGTGCAGCAGCAAGGTGCAGTCCCGACCTCCGTCCAGCGTCAGGAGGTCATCAACATGCCTCCGGAGACGATCATTAGCAGTCTGCGTAGCGTCGAGGATACGTTTTCCAGCCTGGGCAGCCTGCGTGATGTGGGACGCAACCCAAACGATCCAGTCATTAGCCACGATCCGGCGGCCATCCAGCGCAACGCGCCCGATCCGGCGCGACGGCTGCCGTTTACCGGCTCCGGGTGGGATGCGCCGGCGATCATGACCGCTTTGGGCCAGTATGACTCGTTGCCGGGCACGGACAGCGATGCTTTGCGCTGCGTGCAGGCCGTGGCGATGGCGGCGCGTATCCCTCTTGGGCCGGGGGCAGTGGTCAGCTATCTGAACGCGCTCATCCTCGAAGGGATGATTTCGCGGCCCCAGGGACAACGGCAGCGCACGGCGATAAACGTCATGCGCCACGTCAGCGCCCGCATCCTGAACCAGCGGGCAACCTTCGGCGATCTGCTATGGGCACAGGAGGCGATGCACGATCTGTTTTACAACGACGTCTCCGGCACGCCGAAGACGGACATAACCAGTCAGATTGGTTCACCATTCGACTTTGGTATGGAGTTGCATCCCATGAGCACCTGGTGCAACAACCCGACCGAGGTCATGAACCAGGCGGCCACGCTCCAGCCCGGCGAGCAACTGCTGGTAAACACTTGGCAGGTACTTCTCAATACCGCCTTCGACGACCTTGAGGAACAAGGGATCACCGTACCGACCGGCGATAGTATCGTAGTCAGGGTCAACGGCCGTCGCGTGCGCATCAGCCGCATTCCCACCGACCGCCGCCCGCCGCACACGGCCATTGATCCGGTACGGGATCATCAGAGCGGCCATCAGTTGTTGGTGTTGCGCGACGGCGCGACGCGACAACTGCGCCTCTATGAGCCGGAGCTTACCGTCTCCGGCCAACACCTGGAAACGCTGCAAACGAACGGCTCCAACTTCCAGCGCTACTTCACCGACCAGCCGCGATTCGGCATCTATAACTACATCGAAATACTGGGCAAGCTGACGCCTCGCCCGACGCCCACCTTTGGCGCAACGCCTTAATCGGCTGGCAAACAAGAAAGCTGGCCCAACCATGCCTCTGCGAAGCCGGGCACGACAGTCGGAGAATACGCCCAACCCTGTGGCCGCGAAGCCCGGCCGCCCGCTGCTGACTGAATAGCCCCGACTTGATCCCGCCATTGGCCTTGCCCGACAAATGCGGCTACAATTTCGCCCATTAGTGCCTCGGCTCATAGCGACAAGGGAATGGGACGGAGATGAATCCGATGCGCCTTTATATCGCGCGGCGTTTGATAACCGTTATTGTGTCGGCGCTGCTGTTGTTCGTTGCCGCCCCGATCTTGGCCCAGGACACGCCGGCTCCCAGCGGCACGGCCTCGCCCGTGCCCACTCCCTGGCCCACCGTCACCAGCACCGCCATCAGCTTCGATAGCGACCAGGCCTTGTCCCTCCTGGGCCAGCCGGGCATGGTGCGCCTGACTGTCAACTTCACGACGATTGACCTGCCTGAGGTGACGGACTATACCAGGCTCGCGCTGCGCACCGCCGAAGCCAATGCCTATGAGGTGATTGGGAGTCGACTTGACGATCAGCCGGCGGAGGCTACACCCAATGTCGACAGGGCCGGCTACTCGTGGTTCCTGCCGGCCGCCAACAGCCCCCACGAACTTGTCGTCGACCTGCGGGTGCTAAAGCCCATCGGGCCGACGGCCATCGCCCTCGTTGTGTTCAATAGCGACGGCAGCACGGCCGCGCTGTCCTATCTCTCTGAGGCCACTGTCGATCAATTGGTTGTGGCGCAACAACAGTTGGTTACGCCTACGACCACCGTCGTGCCACCCGTGGACAGCCCGACCGCGCCCACAACCGCGGCAACAACCATCATCCCGCTCGCGGACACCCCGACCGTGCTGACTGTGGCAGCGACAACCGATGCCGCGCTGACGGCCGCGCCACCCCCGGCCACGGCCACCAAGCCGCCGCCGGCCACGCTGCCGGCGACTATCACCGCCGCCGCCCCGGCCACGCCGACGGCCGAGCCGGTCGTGCCGTTGGCTACGTCCCCTCCGGCCGACGGCGACGACAACAGCCGCCTCGTGCTGCTGCTGCTGGGCGGCCTCTTCCTGCTGGCGGCGCTGGCGATTGGGGGGTTGTTGCTCATGCGCCGCCGCCGTCCGCCCGTCGCTCCGGCCGCCGGCGCTCGGGCCACTGCGCGCCCGGTCACGGTTCCCCTGCCGCCCGTCGGCGCGGAGACGCTAACCGGCGTCCTCGTGCCCGTCTATCTGGAGTTAGAGGGGGACGCGCCGCAGGTCTTTCCCGTCAACGAGACGCCGTTTACCATCGGCCGCGACCCTGACAATAGCCTGCCCATCGACGAGACGATTCCCGGCTGGCAGACCGTTTCGCGCGAGCACGCGCTCATCAGCCGCCACGACCGCGGCTACGTCATCGAAGACCTTGGCTCACAGAACGGCGTGCGCGTCAACGGCCGCCTGACGCCGAAGAACCTCTTGCGCAATGGCTGGCAAGTGTCGGTCGGCGGCGTGACGTTTCGCTTTGTGGACGAGACTCAGACGAACTGAACCGGTGGCCTCATGAATGACATCCACTGCCCGAACTGCCAGACGCCAAATCGCGCGGGCGCGAAGTACTGCTCTTCGTGCGGCCTCAGCCTGTCGGAGAACGCGTCGCCGACGACGTTGATCATGGACGAAGCCACCATGCGCCGCGCCGCCGCCGCGCGTCAGACGGTGACGCTACCTGAGTCGCGCCCGCGCCTGCCTGACCTTTCGCCGCGGCGCGTGCCCCGGCCGGACAACGGCACGCCGACCATCTCCCTCGGCCCGCCGCCGGCCCCCGAACCGCTGCCGGAGGGGGCGCTGCTGGCCGACCGCTACGTCATCGGCCGGCAACTGGATGGGCCGCCGGGCGTCTTCGTCTATCAGGCCGAGGACACCGGCGACGCACCCTACGGCGTGGCCTGCCTGATCAAAGACAGCGCCGACGAGAGCGTGCTGGCCGGGGAGCTGGCCGCGCGCGGCCGTGTCGCCGCCGGCGATGGCGTGCGCCCGCCCTACGACGCCTTCACCCTGACCTTGCCCGCCGCCGCCGGCCCGCGGACTTTTGTCGTCTGTGGCCTGGGGCGGTCGTTCGAGTCGCTGGAGTGGCCGGTGGAGCCGGCGGCGGCGCTGAACCGGGCCGCGCCGCTGGCCCGCGGGCTGGCCGCCGTCCACGCCGCCGGGCTGGCCTTCGGCGCGCTCGACGGCCGCGTGCAGGGAGACGACGCCCTCTTCCTGGCCGACTTCGCCGCCATCGGGCCGGGTTCGCCCCCTGCCTATGAGGCCGACGTGCGCGCCCTGGCCGGGCTGGTCTATCGCATGTTGACCGGGCGGGCCGAAGTGACGCCCGGCATAGCCGTGCCGCTGGCCGACCGGCTGGCGGGACTAATGATGGGCCGGGCGACGATGAACGCTGCCGATCTGGCGGCGCTGCTGTCGTCGCGGGCCGCCGGGCTGCGCCGGCCGGAGAGCCTCGACCTGCGCGTTGGTCGCCGCACCGACGTCGGCCAACTGCGCGAACTGAACGAGGACAGTCTGCTGACGCTCGACCTGGTGTTGAGCAACAAGTCGATCAGCCGGCCGGTGGGGCTGTTCGTCGTCGCCGACGGCATGGGCGGCCACGAGGGGGGCGAGATCGCCAGCGGCTTGCTGGTGCGCGCCGTGGCCCAGCACGCGGCCAGCGAACTGATGCCGCGCACCACGGCCGCCGGCGGTGAGCCGATGGACTACGGCGCGTGGCTGTCCACGGCCATCCAGGCCGGCAACGTTGAGGTCTTCGAGCGCTCGCAGAAAGCGGGCAACGACATGGGCACGACCGTCGTCGCCGCGCTGGTGGCCGGCAACAAGGCCTTCGTCGCCCACGTTGGCGACAGCCGCGCCTATCGCATCAACGCCGACGGCATCGAGCAGATCACTGTCGATCACTCTCTGGTCGAAAGCCTCGTCGCCTCCAATCAGATCACCCGCGAAGAGGCCCGTAACCACCCCCAGTCGAACGTCATCTACCGCACCATCGGCGACAAGCGCCAGGTGACGGTCGATCTCGACCTGGTGACGTTGGCTCCGGGCGACTCGCTGCTACTGTGCTCCGACGGGTTGAGCGGCATGGTGACGGATGACGCCCTGCAACGGCTGGTGGCCACGGCCGCCTCGCCCCAGGCCGCCTGCGACGCGCTGATCGATGCCGCCAACCGCGCCGGCGGCGAAGACAACATCACCGCCATCGTTATCCGCGCCGAGGCGCTGTCCTGAGCGGCGAGTGGGGAAGAGTCACGTGATCGACATCTGGGGTGAGACGACGGCCGACGACGGCGCGACTTCCGCGGAAGCGATCTTCTTCCCCGGCGCGGGGCGTGATCCGTTGAGCGACGAGCTAATGGCCGTGCGCGGGCACTTGCTGGCCGTGGCCGGCGGCGCGGCCGGGCGGGCGGCGGCGCGGGCATTCATCGCCGCTCTCGTCCCCGCCTACTACGCCGGTGGCGGCGGGGCCGATGGGCTGCGGCGGGCGGTGGCCGACGCCGAGGCCGCCGTGGCCGACCCGGCGGCGCTGGACTTCGTGGCCGCGGCCATCGCCGACAGCCGCCTTTATTTGGCCCGCGCCGGCGGCGGGCGCGCCTATCGCGTGCGCGGCGCGAGCGTCGATCCGTTGGCGCGGGCCACGGCCCCGGCCGGCGCGGCCGGGCCGGCCTTCTCGCTGGCCGTGCCGCTGCACGACGGCGACCGGGTTGTGCTCTGCTCCGAGGCCCCGGCCGCGGCGCTGGGCGACGGCCGGCCGTTGGCCTACGTGGCCGAGCAGCGTGCGCCGCGTGAGGCCGTGACCCGTCTCGTCGCCCTGGCCCGCGAGCGCGGCGCGGCCGGCGACGTGTCGGTCGTGGTCGCCTTTGTGCGCGGCGCGCCGGCGTTGGGGCGCGGCCGGGCGGCGGTGCTGCTGGCGTTGGGCGCGGCGGCCGTGGCCGCGCTGGGTTGGTTGGCCTGGGAACTGATTCGGTTTTGGCAGGCTGGATAGTCGTGGATTGCCGGCGAGAGGCCAAATGCGGCGTCGCCGGCCGTTCGCCGCAAGGGAGATAGCCAATGGACGTGACGGAGCAGCTTCAAGCCTATACAGACCAGATCGTCGCCCTCGGACGGGCGACGCTGGCGCGCCAACGCCACGGCGAGTGGCTGCCCGACGAACTGGTCGGCCCGGCCGAGGCGCTGCTGGCGCTGGAGCGCGCACTCGGCGCGCCGCCGGCCGACGAAAGCGCCGACGAGGTGGCCATCGCTCTGGCTGAGCCGGCTGCGCCCGGCGACTGGCCGCCGCCGGTTGAGGAAGCGCCGACCGACGAAGGCCCGACCGACGGAGCGCCGTTCGAGGCAGTGATAGCTGGCGAAGCGCCGGTCGAAACAGTAGTAGCCGGCGAAGCCCCGGCTGAAGCAGCGCCGGTCGAGGAGGCGTTCAGGCCGGTTACGGCCGTGCTGGACGAGCAGCCGGGGGTCGAACCCATCGCTGCCATGTCGCCCGTCGAGGCCGACAACTGGCTCAGCGCCCTGGAGAACGATCCCAGCGGGATGCTGATCCTGCCCGCGCCCGAAGCCGGCAGCGCCGCGGTTGACGAAGTTCTGGTGATCGACGTGGAGGAGGAAGCGGGCGGCCCGGCGGCCGTCGCGTCACCGTCCGACGCGCTGCCGCCGCTGGTCGTCAACTCAATAGACATGCTCGCGCCGACCAACGTCTTTGGCGATTCGGATGCATCCGCTCAGGCTGATGAGCCGGAGAGCGCGACACCCGACGAGACGGCCGAGGCGGAAGCGCCACCGTCGCCGCCCGAACTGCGCTTCTGCACCAACTGCGGCGCGGAACTCCGGCCGGGGCGGCGCTTCTGCTTCCGTTGCGGCGCGTCGGTGGCCGAGATGCTGGCCGAGGTCTACCCCGACACCGCGCCGCCCGCCGCGCCGGCTGCGGCGTCACCGTCACCGTGGGATGCGCCGCCCCCGCCGCCCCCGCCGCTGGTATCTTCCACTGAGGAGCGGCCACCCTTTGTCAGCGACGCGCCGCGCTACGTGCCCGGCGTCCCGCCGGCTCCTGTTCCGGCGATGGCCCTCTTCTGCAACAACTGTGGCCTGGGGCTAGACGCCGGCGTGACCGTCTGCCCCGACTGCGGCAGCCGCGACATTAGCTAAGCCGTGGCCGAGTCGCCCAGCTTGCCCACTCTGGTCGTTGACCGCGTCGCAACCCCGTCGCGATTGGCCCTGCACGCCGCCGCTCGCAGCCACCCCGGCCGCGTGCGCGACGGCAACGAGGACAGCGTCCTGTCCATCCGGCTCAGCGGATTGTTGGCCGGGGCGGCGTCGCCGGCGCTGGGGCCGGAACTGGGCTTCTTTGCCGTGGCCGACGGCATCGGCGGCCACGACCGGGGCGAGGTCGCCAGCCGCCGCGTGCTGCAACATCTGGCGGCGGCGGTCATCGATCGCGTCTTCAAGCGCCTGGCGCTGACCGACCGCGGTGCGGATGAGGCGTGGATGGAGCGGGCGCTACGCGAGTCCATTCTGGCTGCCAACGCCGAACTGCTGGCCCTGCAACGCGCCAACCACAGCGACATGGGCACGACGCTGACCGCCGCGCTGGTCATTGACGGCCGGGCCGTGGTAGCCAACATCGGCGACAGCCGCACCTACCTGTGGCGCGACGACGCTCTGGCGCAGGTCACCCGCGACCATTCGCTCGTCGCCACGCTGGTCGCCGCCGGGCGGCTGGAGCCGGAGGCGGTCTATACCCACGATCAGAAGGGGATGATCTATCGCAGCGTGGGCGAGGCGGACGAGATAGCTGTGGACACCTTCGTCCTCAGCTTGCAGCCGGACGACCGGCTTTTGCTGTGCTCCGATGGCCTGTGGGAGATGGTGCGCGACGACGGGCTGGCGGCGGTGTTGCGGGCCGAGGCCGAGCCGCAGGCAGTGTGTGACCGGCTGGTGGACGACGCCAACCGCGCCGGCGGCGAGGACAACATTAGCCTGCTCGTCGTCCGGGCGGCGGCGGTGGCGTGTTAGGATGAAAGCGCCGGCGACCAGGCGCGCTATAATAGCGGCAGCGAGGTGCGAACATGACGGGTGAAGTGATCATCAAACCCGCGCTCAACCGGCCGCGGTTTCCGACGCTGGAGAGCGAGCAAGCGGCCTATCTCTACCTGGAGGCCCAGCCGGTGGCCGGCGTCGCGGCCGTCCAGGCTCCGCTCAACCTGGCGCTGGTGCTCGACCGCAGCGGCTCGATGGCCGGGCAGAAGATCCGCGATCTGCGCCAGGCGGCCCGCCTGACGCTCGACCGGCTTGGCCCGGATGATCTGGTGTCGCTCGTCCTGTTCGATGACAATGTCGACGTGCTGGCCGCGGCCCGTCCGGCGGCCGACCGCGCCGCGCTGCTGGCCCAGATCGAGCGCATTGACGAGCGCGGCGGCACACAGATGTCGCTGGGCTTGCAGGCCGGCCTGGCCCAGTTGCGCGCCGGGCTAGGCCCCGACCGCGTTAGCCGGCTCGTCCTGCTGACCGACGGCGAGACGTGGGACGACGAAGATCGCTGCCGCGAACTGGCCCAGCAAGCGGCGGCGCTGGGCGCGCCCATTACCGCCCTGGGGCTGGGCGATGAGTGGAATCAGGCTCTATTGACCGATTTGGCCGATCTCTCCGGCGGCAACTGGGAGTTCATCGACACGCCCGACCGCATCGTGGCCGCCTTCCAGCAGGTCGTCGTCACCATGCAGCGCACCGTCGTCACCAACGCCACGCTCATCTTGCGCCTGGTGCGCGACGTGCAGCCGCGCGGCGTGTGGCGCGTCCGGCCGCTCATCGACCGCCTGTCGGCCCGCGCCGTCGGCGAGCGCGACGTGCAGGTGGCGTTGGGCGACTTGCAGAGCGAGGGGCAGAGCGTGCTGATCGAGCTGTCTTTGCCGCCGCGCGCGCCGGGCGATTACCGCCTGGCGCAGGCTGAGGTAAACTACGACGTACCCGGCGGCGGCGCGGGGCTGAAGGCGACGGCCGACATTATCGTCACCTTCACCGCCGACGCCGCGACGGCGGTCAACGGCGCAGTGATGAACACCGTCGAGCGGGTGACGGCCTTCAAGCTGATGACCCGCGCCCTGGACGAGCGCGAGGCGGCCGACGCCGGTCAGCGCACACAGCGCCTGCGGGCGGCGGCGACACGCCTGCTGGACGCCGGCGAGATACAACTGGCGCAGGAAGCGCAGGCCGCCGCGGCGCAGATCGACGCCGGGCAGACGCTTTCGCCCCACGCCACCAAACGACTGGTCTCCGCCACGCGGAAGCTGGACATGAGCGACCTGGGTTGACCGGGTGAACCGCAACCCATAGGCGCTGAGAACCGATAGGAGGAACGAGATGAACACGATCAACTGCCCGAATTGCGGCGCGGAGGCTCCGGTTGGGTCGGCTTTCTGCGATAGCTGCGGCAACTCGCTGGCCGGTGTGGCCGCGCGGCCCGGGTCGGGCGCCGGCTTTGGCAGCCCGGCCGGTGGTTTTGGCAGCGGCCCCGCCGGCGGTTTTGGCGGCCAGCAGCGTTGCCCCGGCTGCGGTGAGAGCGTCATGCCCGGCGAGGCATTCTGCGGCAATTGCGGCACGCCGCTGAGCACGTCCGCGCCCACGGCGTTCGTGCCGCCGCCGCCGGTGTCATCGGCGCCGAGTTGGTCGCCGCCGCCCCCGCCGCCCGCGCCCAGTTGGCCATCGTCGCCGCCCGCACCGCCGCCGTCGCCCAGTTGGCCGTCGTCGCCATCCGCGCCCGCGGACAGTCGGCCGTCATCGCCGCCCGCGCCGCAAAGCTGGGGCGCGCCGCCCGCTCCACAACCGGCCGGCAGCCTGTGCCCCAACTGCAGCTCGCCCATCCAGCCGTCGGACGTGTTCTGCGACAACTGCGGCCACGCGCTGGCCCCCGCTCCCGGCTTCCCCTCCGAGCCGCAGATCCCGGTGAAGTTCGAGAGCGATCCGCACCTGCCCATGCCCATGACCCCACCGGAGCCGCCCGCGCCGGTCATCCCCGTGCTCAGCCCGCGGCTGGTGGTGCAGGCGTCCGGGGCGACGCTCAACCTGACGCCGGGCAAGAACGAGTATCTGATCGGCCGCGAAGACCCGGTCAGCGGCAGCTTCCCCGACGTGGACCTCGTCCCCTATGGCGGCGAGGAGGGCGGGGTGTCGCGCCGCCACGCGCAGATTTTGCGCCGCGGCGGGCAGTTTAGCATCGAGGACTTGAACTCGGTCAACTACACCTTCGTCAACCGCCAGAAGGTGGCCCCCGGCACGCCCCATCCGTTGCAAGATGGCGACGAGGTTCGCCTGGGACGGGTCGTCTTGCAGTTCAAGACGAATTAGCGGCGCAGGCGCGGGCGCGCCCAGACGAGACGCATGACACGGGACGCGGACCCAGGGCGCGCGACGCCGGAGCCTGTCCTCTGCCCCAACGGCCACCCCAACCGGCCGGGCACGCGCATCTGCGCCGTCTGTCGGGCGCTCATCCCGCCGGCGGTGGCCGCGCCGCCCAGCCCGCCGGCCGCCGCGCCCGCCGCCGGCCGGCCTGTTGCAACGGGGGGCGACGCGCGGCTGCTGGCGCTGTTGCTGCTGCTGTTGGCCCTGACAGCGGCGACGATTGTGCTGGCCTTCCTCTTCTTCTACCCCATTCGCCACGGGCCGGACTATCTGGCGACGGCGGCGGTGGTGACGTTGCCCGCCGGCGAATCGGGCGTGGTCGCCCTGGCCACGGCCACACAGTTGCCGACGGCCACGGCCGCGCCGCCCTCGCCCACGCCGCCCGCCGCGGCGACGGCCGACCCTGACGCCCCGCCCACGCCCGTAGCGACGATTACCCCGCTTTCGACCATCGTCGGCGTCGTACTGACGCCCACGTTAGCTGCGACGACCGAGGGGACGCTGGTATCCGGCCCCAACCTGATCCAGAACGGCGATTTCAGTCAGGACTGGGTCAACGGCTGGGAGCGCATCGCCGACGGCCTGAACGGCGCGCAAGTCGTCGAGGTGCGCCAATCGAGCGGCGACCCGCCCCGGCCGCTGCTGGTCATGAGTAAAACGGGCGCGGGCGCGCTGCGCGTCGTCCAGCACGTCGTGCTGACCGGCCCGGCGGCCGACCTGGTCTTCCGCGGCCAACTGCGGCTGGCCGGCGCGCCGCCCGCGGCCGGCAACGAGGGACGGGCGGCGCTGCTGCTGCTCTATGAGAACGAGGCGGGCGAGACGTTGGGCGCGTCGGTCTGGCTCGACGGCAGCGCGACCGCGTCGAGCCTATGGGGCAGCCACTTGCCGCCCTTCGGGCCTACGACCGCGCCGCGCATCCAGGCCGCCGGGTGGCAGACGGTCGAGATCGCCCTGGCGCGGGAGTTCGTTGACCGGCTGCCGGCCATTGACCCGGCCGCCGTGCGGCGCGTGACCATCGTCCTGGCGCTGGCCGGCAGCGACGGCTGCCCGCCCGACGCCTGCGCCGCCGAACTGGGGGCCGCGGCCCTGTCGCTGACGGCCGGCGGTTCGGCCCCGTGAACGGCGCGGGCGGCCCCGGCTTCTGCCATCTGTGCGGCCGGCCGCTGAGCGACCGGGCGCGCCGCTTTCACCATCCTGCCTGGCCCGCACAGCAGCAGTTGCGCGTCTGTGAGGTCTGCCTGGCCGAGAAGCCGCGCTGCCCCGTTTGCCACATGCCGGGCAACGCCGCCGGGGCCTGCGCCACCTGTCGCGCCGTTGGCCCCCTCTGCGCCGGCTGCGGCCGTAAGATTAGCCGTCGCGCCGTCCACTTCGGCCAGAGCGGCCCTTATTGCGCCGAGTGCGCTGCCGGGCCGCGCTGCCACAGTTGCGGCCTGCCCGTCGGCCGCGACCGGACGGGCGCGAACGGCCGGCCCTCGTGCGCTGCCTGCGCGGCCACGGCCGTCGTTGCCGCCGACGAGGCCACGCGCATCTATCGCGCCGCCGAGCGGGTCATCCATGACGAGTTGGGTCTGTCGCTCAACGTGCCCACGTCATTAACCCTGGTCGAGCCGGACGAGTTGGACGCCGTCCTGCGCGACATGGGCGAAGACCCGACCAGCGGCGGCGAGACGCTGGGCGTCTACACCCGGCGCGGGCGGCGGCGCGGCATCTACGCCGTGGCCGGGCTGCCGCGCCTGCTGCTGCTCCAGGTGGCGGCCCACGAGTTGGCCCACGCCTGGCAGATGGAGAGCGCGCCACTGCTGCGCGACCCGGTGCTGCGCGAGGGGTTCGCCGAGTGGGTCGCCTACCGTGTGCTGCTGGCCCTGGGCGAGGGGGAGGCGGCCGAGCGGATGCTGGCCCGCGAAGACACCTACGGCCAGGGCGTGCGCCGGCTGCTGGAGATTGAGCGGCAGGTGGGGGTGCAGGGGGTGATCGAGTGGTGCCGGCGGGCGCGCTGAGGGCATTCCCCTATTGACGGCTATGTTAAAATAGAAGCCAGGTGTCTGTCTGTTTGGGAAGGCCAGGAGGTGCGCGATGGCCTTGCACGTGGCTTCAGTCGCTCCCGTGCAGCGGCCGGCCGAGGGAAGGGATCGGCGGCCGGTGTTGGATCGCGACGTGCGGATTAGCCTTGACGGTGACAATCTAGGTCAGATTGCCGTTGGTAACTACCTTAAACAGGTGGGGTCGGTTCACGGCGACTACATCTTCGTCAACATTGCCGCCCCCATTCCCGCCCCCACGCCCCGCGCTCGCCCCGTCGAGCGACGCGGGCCTGATTTCCCCGGCTTGCTCGGCCGGCATGAGGAGCTACGCGCTGCCCGCGAGGCGGCGCGCGCTACCCGGCCGGTCGAACTCTATGCGCCGCCGGGCATGGGCAAAAGCGCCCTGCTGCGCCACATGGCCTTCCGGCTGCCCGCGCCGGCCGATGGCGTGGTGTGGCTGTCGGCCGCCGACCGCCCCTACGCTGACCTGCTGGAGAAGCTATTCGACGCCTTCTACCAGACGCCCCGGCCGGCCAAGCTGCACCCCAACGATCTGCTCCATCATCTGAGCGAGGTCAACGCGCTGCTGCTGATCGATGACGTTGGCCTGAGCCGGGACGAGGTGGGGGCGCTGCTGGGCGCGTTGCCGCGGGCCACGCTGGTGCTGGCGGGCAACGACCGCCGTCTGGGGGACGAAGGACGCTCGATTGCTCTGGCCGGTCTGGCGCCCGACGAAGGCGTGGAACTATTCGCCCGGCAGATCGGCCGGCCCTTGCGCTTGGACGAAGAGATGGAGGCGCGTCGCCTGTGTGTTGCCCTGCAGGGCAATCCGCCGGCCATCATCCAGAGCGCGGCGCTGACGGCAAAGGAGCGTCGCCAGAGGCTAGGCGCGCTACTGGCGGTGGGCGGGCCGGCGCAGGTAGCCTCGGCCGCGCTGGCCGGCCTGGCTGTCCCGGAGCGCCAGATCGTCGCCGTGCTGGCCGCGCTCGACGGCGCGCCAACGCAGCCGGAGCATCTGGCGGCCGTCGTGCGCCCGGATGATGCCGCGCCGGGCTTGCGACGGTTGGTCGAGCGCGGCCTAATCGAACAGACGCCGGACAACGGCTATCGCCTGGCGGGTGGCGTCGTGCCGCTCCTGGCGGGACAAGACCTGGCCGCCTGGCGCGACTGGTTAATTGACCACTACGCCCGGTGGGCCACCTTCCAGAAACGCGCCAACCCGGCGCTGCTGCTGCGCGACACAGACGCCATCCGCGTGCTCATTCGCCGGGCGGCGGCGGCCGGGCGACATCGCGACGTCATCCGGCTGACGCGGGCGATTGAGGCGTCATTGACCCTTGACCGGCAGTGGCGCGTCTGGAGCGAGATCGTAGAGTTGGCCCGCGGCGCGGCTGTGGCCGCCGGGCTGCCGGCGGCCGAGGCCTGGGCGCTGCACCAGCAGGGCACGCGCGCCCTGCTGGAAGGCCGAACGGACGAGGCGCGGGCCGCGCTACAGCGGGCGCTGGAGCTGCGCCGGGCGCAGGGCGACCGGCTGGGGGCGGAGTTGACGCGCTACCACCTGGCGCACTTGCTGCCAGTCCCAGCGCTGCCCACGCCGTCGAATGGCTCGGCCGGGCTAGTTGCCGGGGCGGGGTTGGGCAGTGGCGCAAAGGGCATCCTGGCTGTGCTGGGCTTGCTGTTGCTGCTCAGTCTGGGGCTGCTGGGCCGGTGGCAACAGGGCAACGCGGCCGAGCTACGGCCGCCGCCTGTGGCCGCCAAGGTGGGTGAAGCGGCCGTGCAGGATATACCCACGCTCGCGCCTGCGCCACTGCCGACGGCCACGCCATCGCCCATGCCGTCACCCACGGCCACATTGCTACCGACCTTGCTACCGACCTTGCCGCCGCCAACGCTACCCCCACCGACGTTGCCGCCGCCGACCGTGTTCTTCAACAACCCGCCGCAGGTGCGCATCGTCAGTCCCGTCGCCGGCCAGCGTTTTCGCACCGATGGGTTGATCCGCTTCACCGCGGCGGCGACCGATCTGGAAGATGGGCCGGTGGACGGAACCATTGTCTGGGTCTCCAGCCTCGATGGGACACTGTCGGCCGGCGCGGATTTCTCACGCACCCTCAGCCCGGGGCTACACTACATTACCGCCCGGGCGGCCGACCGTCTGGGGCTTGGCGGCGAGGCGACGATCACGATTGACGTCGATCCCCTGCCCGACCTGTCGCCGATCCTGACCATTGAACAGCCGCCGGGCGGGAGCGCGACCACCACCGCCGGCACGCCCGTCCTGTTTCGCGCCGTGGTCAACGACCAGCCGGACGGCGACATCAGCGACCGCGTCATCTGGCGGTCGGAGCAGGCGGGCGTGCTGGGCGAAGGGCGGGAGATCAGCCACGCCTTTGCCGAAGGCACCTACCGTATCATCGCGTCGGTGACCGACGCCGGCGGCCACACGATTGAGCAACCGATCCCGGTGGTGGTCAAGCCTGCCGATCTGCCGCCGCAGGTCATGATCGTCCAGCCCACGGAGCGCGGGCCGTTCGACGTCGGCGCGCCGGTCGTGGTTGTCGGTCAGGCGAACGACGTGGAAGATGGCGATCTGACAGCGCAAATCCAGTGGTTCGGGGACGACGGCGAACCGGCGGGCCGGGGCGGGTCTTTTCCGTTGAACCTATTGCCTGGCTCCCACACTCTGAAGGCGGTGGTGACGGATTCGGGTGGCAACGAAAAAAGCGCCACGGTCACTTTTGTGGTGCCGGCCGGGCCGGACCTGCGGATCACGTTGGCCCTACGGGGTAACGCGCAGAACCTGGGCCAATACTTCTCGATTCCCGTCCTGATCACCGTGACCAACCAGGGTGACATGCCGGCTCAGCCCTTCTATGTTGTGGCTGAGCACACCATCAATGGGTTCACGAGCAGGATGGATCCCCTATTCACCGACGCACCACTGGCCGCCGGGAAGTCCATTGCGTATGAAAGAGAGGTGATTGTCTACGGGGAGTCCGGTCAGACAATGGGCCTCTCTGTCGCGGCCGATAGTTGTCTCAACGGCCAGTTTGCCCTGCCGTCGTGCGTAGTGCTCGAGTCGAACGAGAACAATAACAGTTCGCCGTTGATCTACGTAACCCTGCCGGCGCCCGTGAACTGATGGAGCGCCCTTTTGCCTGGCCGCCAATTGGGCTAACATAGGGGTATGCGTTACGCCATTCGCCGCGTCAGTCCGTTGTCGGCTCTGCTCTATGGCTTGCTGCTGGGCCTGTTCGGTTCGTTGCTGCCCGGCCTGTTGTTGGGCTGGCTGGCCCGCGTCGTCGTCGGGCGGTTGCTGGTCTGGCTGGCGTCGCTGGACTTCATCCTGCCCATTCCACTGACCGACGGCGTGGCCGTGGACCTGGTGGCGCTGCTGCAACTGGGCAACACGCAGGCGCAACTGTCAGCCCTGGCCGCGCGCGGCACATCGCTGGTGCTGCTGGTCATGCTGGCCACGGCCGCGGCGGGCATGTTGCTGACCGGGCTGACGGCCCTGTTAGGCGCTGTGGTCTACAACCTGTTGGCGCGCGGCTTCGGCGGCGTGGAGGTGACGCTCGATGCGCTGGACGCCCCGCCGCGCCGCGTCCCGCTCGCCCGGCGGCCACGCCCCGGCCGGCGCCGCCGGCGACGGCCATCATCCCCGACGCTCCCCGGCCGCGCCCGGCCGCACCGCCCGCGACTAAGCCGGCCGCGTCGCCCGCCGGCGCGCCGCTGGTGCTGCCGCCGGCGGCCAACCCGCCCCGCCCCACGCGCTCTACGCCCCAGGCCTGGCTGGCCCCGGTGGGCGGCGGTGAGTGGCTGGCCCTGGGCGACGACGTGACACGCATCGGCAGCGCGCCGAACAACGACATCGTCCTGCCCGGCCTGTCGGCCGAGCACGCCGAGATTCGCCGCGAGAGCGGGCGCTACCTCATCTACGACCTGGGCAGCCGCCGCACCTGGGTCAACGACGCCCAGGTGGCCGCCGTCCACATGCTGAAGGACGGCTTCCGGCTGCAACTGGGACAGGCGGAGTTTTTAGTTCAAATTGTTGATGGGGCGTGACGAACTGCGAACTACGAACTACGAACTACGAATTCAGAGCGCTTGACCGACCAACGACTGACCCACTGACCCACTGACCCACTGACCACTAAAATGGACGCCAACACCATCCTGCAACTCTTCCCCACCCCGGCCCGCGAAGTGGCGCTGAACGGGCTATACCTGGGCCACGACCTGCGCCGGCAGCACGAGGAACTGGGGCGGCCGTTCGTCTACACCAACTACGTCGTCAGCATCGACGGCCGCATCGCCATCCCCCGGCCGACGGGCGGGGGTATGATGGTGCCCCAGGAGACCTCCAACGACCGCGACTGGCGGCTGTTCCAGGAGTTGGCCGTGCAGGCCGATTGCCTCATCAGCAGCGGGCGCTATCTGCGCGACTACGCCGAGGGCAAGGCGCAGGAGATTCTGCGCGTCTACGACGAGCCGCGCTTCGCCGACCTGGGCCGCTGGCGCGAGGAGCGCGGCCTGTCGCGCTACCCCGATCTGGCCGTTGTTAGCGGCAGCCTCGACTTCCCCATCCCGCCCTTTCTAACGCAGGAGGGGCGCAAGGTCGTCGTCGTCACCCACGGCGCGGCCGACCGGCAGCGGGCCGCGCGGCTGGAAAGCGAAGGGGCGCAGGTGCTCCGGGCCGGCGCGAGCGACGTGAGCGGGCGGCAAGCCATCGCCGCCCTGGGCGAGTTGGGGTATCGCACCATCTACATGGCCACCGGCCCGCGCGTCCACCACTTGCTGCTGGCCGACGACGCGCTCGACCGGCTCTACACCACCGTGGCCCACCGCCTGCTGGGCGGGCAGCCGTTCAGCAGCCTCGTCGAAGGCGATCTACTTCAGCCGGCTATCGGTCTGCGCCTGCACGCCCTCTACTTCGACCCATACGCCCTCGACGGCCTGGGGCAGCAGTTCGTCTGCTACGGGCGCTGATGCTCATCGCCCTGGTCGTCTTCGTCGCCGCGGCCGTCCAGGGGGTGCTGGGTTTCGGCGGCGCGTTGGTGGCCATGCCGCTGCTGGTGACGCTGGTCGGCGTCCAGACGGCCACGCCGGCCTTCGCCCTCATCGGCACACTGGCCACGCTGCTCAACGCCATCCGCTGGCGGGCGCACGTGACGTTGGGCGATCTGGTGCAGTTGGTCGTGCCGGCGGCGCTGGGCATTCCCATCGGCGTGCTGTTCCTGGCGCGGGTGGACGCCAACGTGGTGACGCGGACATTGGGGGCGATCCTCATTCTCTACGCGCTTTACAATCTCTTGGGCCGGGCCGTGCCGCCGCTGCGCCACCGGCTGTGGGCGGTCATCGCCGGTTTCAGCTCCGGCATCCTCAGCGGGGCGTTCAACACCGGCGGGCCGCCGGTCATCGTCTTCGCCGACGCCCGCGGCTGGACGGCCGAGCGCTTTCGCGGCAACCTGCAAACCTACTTCGTGCTGACCAGCGTCTTCCTGCTCATCTCCCACGCCCTGACCGGCCACTTCACGCCCGTGGTGTGGCGCACGGCGCTGATCGGCGTGCCGGCGCTGCTGGTGGGGCAACTGCTCGGCGTGCGCCTGTGCCGCTACCTGAACCCCGACGCCTTCCGGCGGCTGGTGCTGGTCTTTCTGCTCCTCCTCGGTGGGCAACTGCTCATCTTCTAAATAGAACTCACGCAAAGGCGCTAAGGGGCAAAGGCGCTAAGGAAGAAAAGAAAAGGCTTCCTTTGCGCCTTTGCCCCTTAGCGCCTTTGCGTGAGCTCTTATTTCTGCGGCAGGGTGATGGCTACGTCGGAGCCGAAGCGGCGCAGCATCTCGTTGACCTCGGCCACGGTCGGCATGTTGTGGCCCGTGCCCAGCTTCAGCACCTTGGCCGCGCCGGTGGCGTTGCCCAAATCGCCCAGGGCTTGCAGGTCGAAGCGGTGGAGATAGCCGTAGATGATGGCCGCGGCCAGGCTGTCGCCCGCGCCGGTGGCGTCCTTGGCCACGACGGGCAGGCCGGGGGCGATGTGGAGGTCGTCGGCCGTCAGCAGGAAGCAGCCGGCCATGCCGCGCTTGATGATCGCCAGTTGGCTGCCGCGGGCCAGCAGGGCGCGGGCGGAGTTGACCGGGTCGGCCTCGTTCGACAGGCGGCGGGCCTCGTCCTCGGTCGCCAGCAGCACCGTGGCCAGGGCGGCGGCCTCGCTGTGCCAGGCGTTGTCGATCTTGGGGTTGCCGGGACCGGGGTCGAAGAAGGACGGCACGCCGGCCTCACGGGCCAGGCGCAAGGCGGCCAGAACGATGGCCGGCACGCCCTCGTGCTCGGCCCAGCCGTCGGCGTAGAGCGCCTCGGCCGCGCCGATGAGCGGCGACCATGCTTCGGGCAGGCTCATGACTGTCAGACTGCCGGGATAGCCCAGGTAGGCCGGCTCGCCGCGCTCGTCGACCAGGACGTTGGCCACCGGCGTCCGCGCGTCGGGGGTGATGATGACGCCGGTGACGTCAACGCCCTCGGCGGCCAGCCCTTCGAGGACGATTTCGCCGAACAGGTCGCGGCCGACCTCACCCAGCGCGGCCACGCTCAGCCCCAGGTGGGCGGCCATGATGGCCACGTTGCACGCCCCGCCCGGCCCCAGCGCCAGATAGGAGACGCGCTGCAAGTCCTTGGGCTGAATCTCCAGTTGTTCCACACGAATGGCGTAGTCCGCCAGGATGTCGCCGAGAATGATGACCATAGTTGTGTGTTATCGGTTAAAGGGCAGGGGAGCGGAGGAGCGGGGGAGCAGGGGGTGAAAGAGCCGACGAGCGTGCGCGCTTCTTTCACCCCTGCCCCCCTGCTCCCCTGCTCCCCTGCAATGTTTCAACGAAACCATCCACCGTCAGCGCCGCGCGCGGCAGGCGCAACGCCTGGGCCAGGCGGACGAGTTGCGGCGGCTCGACGTTGGTGGTGGCCAGCAGTTCGGCGCGGGCCAGCACGTCGGCCGCCGCGCCATCGGCCAGCACTTGCCCGTCGGCCATGACCACGACGCGGCCGAAGTGGGCGGCGCAGAAGTCGATGTCGTGGGTGATGGTCAGCACGGTGCGCCCCTCGCCCTTCAGTCGCTCGACGATGCCGCCGATGAGGGCCAGGCCGCGCGCGTCCTGACCCATCGTCGGCTCGTCGAAGATGAGAATGGGCGTGCGCATGGCCAGCACCGAGGCCAGTGTGACCAGCTTGCGCTGGGCGGTGGTCAGGTCATAAGGGTGAGTCTTCGCATAGTCGGATAGTTCGACCAGCGCCAGGGCCGCGGCCACGTCGGCGGCGCGCTCTGCTTCGGTGCGGCCCAATTGCTTTGGCCCGAAGCCGACCTCGTCGCCCACGGTGCGCTCGACGATCTGGTCGTCGGGGTTCTGGAAGACGTAGCCGACGCGGGCGGCCGTCTTGGCCACGCTGTGCTCGCGCGTGTCCCAATCGCCGACCAGGACGCGCCCCTGGCTGGGCTTCAGCAGGCCGTTGAGGTGCTTGACCAGCGTCGTCTTGCCCGCGCCGTTCTCGCCGACGATGGCCATCGCCTCGCCCGGCGCGATACGCAGGCTGACGCCGCGCAGGGCGTGAGTGCCGCTGGGGTAGGTGAACGACACGTCCTCGACGGTGATGGGCATGGGGCCGGCGGGTGTGGCGTTGGGCGTTGGGCGTTGGGCGTTTTTCATGGGTCAGTGGGTCAGTGGGTCAGTGGGTCAGTAGTAGGTCAGTGGGTCAGGTGGGACTGACAACTGACAACTGACAACTGTCATTTGAAGTACTCCACCGCCTCTTCCAACGTCACCGGCAACTCGGCGCTGTCGCGGCGCAGGCCGGCGGCCAGCGCGGCGCGGGCCGCCTGGGTGTAGCGCGTCGGTTGCAGGCCGTACTGAGTCAAATCGCCCGAGGCCAGCACGTCGCCCGGCGGGCCGTCGGCCACAATGCGCCCCTCGTGCAGCACGATGACGCGGTCGGCGAAGACGGCCACCCACTCCAGCTTCTGCTCGGCCAGCACGACCGTGGCCTCGTCGGTGGCCGCCAGATCGCGCAGCACGGCGAAGACCTCCTTGGAGCCGATGGGGTCGAGTTGCGAGGTCGGCTCATCGAGGACGACCAGCGGCGGGCGCATGACCAGCACCGAGGCGATGGCCAGCCGTTGTTGCTGGCCGCCGCTGAGGGCGAAGGGGGAGCGCTCGGCCAACTCGGTCAGCTTGGCAAAGCTCAGGATGTCGTCAATGCGCGCCCGCATCTCATCCAGCGGCACGCCCAGGTTCTCCAGCCCGAAGGCGATCTCCTCGCGCACGGTGAAGCGCGCGCCGGTGATCTGGTTGAACGGGTTGGCGAAGACGAGACCGACCTGCCCGGCAATGGCCGCCAGCGACGCGGCGGGCACGTCCACGCCGGCTACCTCGACCTGGCCGGTGAGCTTGCCGCGGTAGAAGTGGGGCACGAAGCCGGCCAGGGTGTAGCACAGAGTGGATTTGCCCGCGCCGTTGGCACCGATGACAGCGCAGAACTGCCCGGCGGGCACGTCGAGCGACAGCCCGGCCAGCGCGGGCACGGTCGCCCGCGGATAGAAGTAGGTGACGTCGCGCAGGTGGATCACGACAGGAACCTCGGCGCGAGAGCGGCGTAGATCCGCCAGACAATGACCCCCAGCGCGGCCAGCAGCAGCAGCCAGCGCAGGAGGCGCTGCCAGGGAGTATCGTGCAGCACCAGCAGGCTGGTCTTCGGCCCCTGGCGGCCGAAGGCGCGCACCTCCAGGGCGATGGCCCGCTCTTCGATGTCGACGATGCTGCTGAGAAGCAACGGCAGTACCAGCGGCAGCAGCGCCCGTGCCCGCACGCGCAGGCTGCCTTCGGTTTCCAACCCGCGGCTGCGCTGGGCATCGAGGATGGTGGTCGCCTTGGTCTGGAAGCGGGGGATGATCTGTAGTGTGCTCAGTATGACGTAGGCGATGCTATTGGGCACGCCTAATTGTCCCAGCGCCAAGGTCAGTTCGTCAGGACGGGTGGTGTAGCTCAGCAACAGGAATGTGCTAACCGCCATCAAGATGCGACCGGCGCCACGTATGGCGAAGAAAAGCCCTTCTTCCTTGAGAGAGAAGGGGCCGATTTGTTGCAGGACTGTCCCTTCAGGCCAAAAAAAGCCCTGCACCACAAACAGCGAAATGGCGAAGGGCAGGACGGCTTTGAAGGCGCCGCTAAGTATGTTCGGCAACACTTGCCCAAGAGCCGACAGCGGCACAATACCCAGGAGAAAGACCAGATAAGGCGTCCACGTGCCCGGGATGACCCAACTGACGGCTAGACAGAAGCCTAAATAGGCCAGCTTGGTCAGCGGATGTAAGCTATGAATGCCCGACTGTTTCGGAACATATAGCCCATAATTTACGGTCATCGGGTTGGCGTTTTCCGCACAGGCTAACGGACGTATTCAGCTCTGGGAAAACGGTCCAGGTACCTGTTCGGCAGCGCCTGTATGATCGAGTAGACCAGAAGATAAGAGATGGACTTGTCCAAGGGATCGGTGGATAGTCCCTGAAGGAAGTTTGCTTGCAGGGTGCTCATGCCCATGCCTCTAAATGCTGCGGTCAGAGCATCCATGCCCGTGCCGACGACGCCACTGTTCACGTAGGCAGTAATGGGCGCAGAAATCAAAGCGGCCACCACACCCGTAATGACGCCGGCGAGGATGAACTTCCACCAAAGCTTAAACCAGCCATAGCGACTGAAGAGGCCGGCCATAAAGCCGATGATGGCGGCCACCGGGATATAGGGCAGGAAATTGGCCGGATTGCCGAAAAACGCGGCGATGAGGTTGGAAATGATACCCGCCAGCGCTCCAACCCACGGGCCGGCCACGGCGCCGACAAATATCGTGCCGATCGAATCCAGATAGAGCGGCAAACTTAGCGTCGTGACAATTCGGCCCATGGCGATGTTAATGACAATGCCCACACCCATAAGGACAATGCCGACAGTGCTGAAATCACTCTTCAGACGATCCATTTCCTCCAACCTCCTTGCGCCGCCGGGCAGCATGGCTCACATGGCTCCTGCCCTCGCGGACGGCGGAATCTCCTTGTCTAATCAAAATTGTACGTGACTTTGGCGTTATGTCCAGATAGCGCAAAGCATTTCATATGTCACCCCCAGGCGCATCGACCTGACAGGTGGGCGGCCAACGGCACCTCGGCAACCGCTAGACCACTTGCCGCCCACCTGTCAGGTCTGAATACTGAAAAACACTGCTTAGACGGGCCAAAGACGTGAAGGAGACGTGAACAGATCGTAAGCTAAAACGTAAGGTTTTGCAGTTACAATACCCAAGTCATATGTCTGATATGTGGACGCCCCCGGCAAGTGATTCTCACTAGCTGCCGAGTTTCGCCGGGCGGCGACCATACTTCCCAATTTAGTGGCCCGATTCCGTCCACTATCGCCGACTACTCTGCGGCAAGGGGGTGACTATCGGAACGAAAAAGTAGCTGTGACTTCCCACCCTGTTCCATCTTGGCCGGTTCTGCGCGACTTGCTCGCCCGGCCCTACGCAAACTCCATCCTTCCCTATCACCTTGCTTGGAGGCAAACGTTGTCTAGGAAGAACGCTCTGAAACGCACGATGAAGCTCTTGGTGCTGGTGGGGCTATTGGCCCTTACGGCGTCCATCGCTCTGGCCCAGGAGGGCGCCACCGCTACGCGTGGCGAACGCAATGAAACCGCCCGCCCGCTGCCCGCGGCGATTGAAGGGCTGAAGCTCGACACGCCGGCCACGGCCGACGCCGAAGCCGTCGCCGCCCGGCGGCTGGAACCCAGTCTGCGCGGCGCGACCGGCCGGCAGCGCGTCATCGTCCGCCTGACCCAACCGGCGGCGGCCGAGGCCGCTGACGCATCGGCCCAGGGCCTGGCCCGCCAGGCGGCCCAGGTGCAGCAGTCGGCCGTCATCGGCGCTGCCCGCGCTCTGGATGCCAACGCCCGCGTGTTGGGCACGCTCAAGATCGTGCTCAATGCCGTGATGCTCGACATCGACGCCGCGGCCCTGCCGGCCCTGGCGGCTGACCCCAACGTTGCATCGATCAGCCTTGTCCGCGACTATGAAGTGGACCTGTCCGAAACGGTTGAATACATCGGCGCGACCGCTGTCCAGGAGATGGGCTATGACGGCACGGGCGTCGTCGTCGCCATCATCGACAGCGGCATCGACTACACCCACGAAGCCTTTGGTGGCTCCGGCGATCCGGCCGACTTCGCGGGCAACGACCCGACCATCATCGAGCCGGGAACCTTCCCGACGGACAAGGTCATCGGCGGCTACGACTTCGTCGGCTCCAACTGGCCCAACACCGCCGAGGAACCCGATCCCGACCCGATCGACGACGGCGCGGGCGGCGGCCACGGCACCCACGTGGCCGACATCATCGGCGGCCAGATGGGCGTGGCCCCCGGCGTGAAGTTCTACGCGCTGAAGGTCTGCTCCTCCGTCTCCACGTCCTGCTCCGGCGTGGCCATGATGCAGGCGCTGGAGTTCTCCGTTGACCCCAACGGCGACGGCAACACCGCCGATCACGTCGACGTGCTGAACATGTCCATCGGTTCGCCCTATGGCGATCCGCGCTACGACGACACCTCGGCCGCTGTCAACAACGCCAGCGCCGTTGGCGTCCTGACCGTGGCCTCGTCCGGCAACAGCGGCGACAAGCCCTATGCCCACGGCACGCCTGGCGCAGCGACGACCGCCCTGGCCGTGGCCCAGACGGAAGTCCCGTCGTCGTTGCAAGACGTGATGGAAGTGGTCGCGCCGGAAGCCATCGCCGGGCAGTATCCGGCCGTCTGGCAGCCGTGGTCGGTTCCCCTCTCGGAGTCGGGGGCCGTCGAAGGGCCGCTGCAATATGGCGATACCGACGGCGACAACCTGGATGGCTGCGCGCCGTTCGACGGCGACGCTGACGGGCATGATCGTCCTGGTCGACCGCGGCGCGTGTAACTTCACGCTGAAGATCAGCAACATCAGCCAGGCGGGCGCGCTGGCCGGCATCATCGGCCTGGTTGCCCCCGGCGACCCCTTCACCGGTTCCGACGGCGGCGACCGGCCGATCGACATTCCGGGCTTCATGATCAGCCAGGCCCACTCCGACATGTTGAAGGATGGCCTGGAGGAAGGCGAAGTCATCGTGCGCTTCGACCCGGCCAACGGCATTTCGCTGGTCGGCCACATCGTCGGCTCGTCCAGCCGCGGCCCGGCCACCGGCACCAACGAAGCCGGCCCCGACATCGGCGCGCCCGGCGCGTCCGTCTCGGCGCTGGCCGGCACGGGCACGGGCACGGAGGTCTTCGGCGGCACGTCGGGCGCGGCCCCCATGGTCACCGGCTCGGCGGCGCTGCTCATGGACGCCTATCCCGACCGCTCCTGGGCCGAGATTCGCGCCGTCCTGATGAACACGGCCGAGACTGACATCATGCTCGCGCCGGAGCTGTTCGGCGGCACCCTGGCCCCCATCAGCCGCATCGGCGGCGGCGAAGTGCGCGTCGACCGCGCTCTGGCCTCGCCCTTGGCGGCCTGGGATCGCAATGACCTGGCCGGCACCCTCTCCTTCGGCTTCCACGAAGTGACCGGGCAGACCGACCTGATCAAGCGGGTGACCATCCGCAACTACAGCAATCGTCCCATCTCCCTGCGCTCGGAGATCGAGTACCGCTTCGACAACGACACCAATGGTGAAGTGCGCGTCACCGCGCCGTCGTGGTTCACGGTCCCGGCCAACGGTTCGACGACCGTACCGGTGCGCCTGTTCATCCGCCCGCTGCTCAATCGCCCGCTGCACGAGTGGGTGCTGAACAGCGGCGACCAGGGCGCCAATGGCAACGCGCTGACCGAGGTTGAGTACGACGGCTACATCCACTTCATCGGCGTCGGGGCCAACGCCCAGAACGCGATGATCCACGTCCCGTGGCACGTCCTGCCGCGCGGCGCGGGCGAGGTGGAGACGGGCTTCGTGCGGCAGACGTCGTCCGGCTGGGTGCGCAACGTGGGCATGTCGGAAGTCTACATCGACACCTACTCTCTGCTGGGCACCAGCCCTGAGCAACCGAAGCCCCCGATCAACGTGGGCGCCAATGCCGCTCCGGCCGACCTGCGCTACTTCGGTGTGCAGACCTACCCGGTTCCGGCCGGCTTCTGCAGCAACAACGACTCGTTCGTCATGGCCTTCGCCATCAACACCTGGGATCGGCAGTCGCACGTCAACGTGGTCGAGTTCGACGTCTACCTGGATACCAACAGCGACGGTGAGCCGGACTACGTTGTCTTCAACTTCGACCTGTCGCTGTCCGGCAGTCTGAGCGACGGCCGCAACGTCACCTGGGTGGCCGACCTGGCCTCCGGCGCGTCGGACGCGTTCTTCTTCACCGGCCACAACACCAACAGCGGCAACACCGTCCTGACGTTCTGCGCCGAGCAGATCGGCATGAGCGGTGACGACCTGTTGACGACCTCGATGAACGTCGACGTCTACGCCTACGACTGGTACTACCGGGCCGGCGTGATCGACTCCATCGAAGGGATGAACGTTGTGCCCTTGGGCGAGCGTTACTTCACCGTCTTTGCCAATGGCGACGCCGGCTACACGACGCTGCCGCCGCGCTCGCCGCGCACCGGCTTTAGCATCGTTGACTTTGGCGATCAGATGAACGAGACCGAGACGGGTGTGTTGTGGCTCTATGGCCCCGGCGCGCCCAACGAGGTCCGCGCCTGGATCATCCAGCCGTAACGGTCACGCTATGGGGTAAGAAAATGAGCTGCTCGACCGTCTAGACGGCAGAGCAGACAGCAAGACGCTTCTCATTTTCTTCCTCCTCCTGTTGCAAAACGCCGCGCCCGGCAATCGGGCGCGGCGTTTTTGCTTCAGACCAGGGATTAGGGATTAGAGAAGAGCGCTCTTCCCTAATCCCTAATCCCTAATCCCTAATCCCTAGCCCCTGATTGCCTGATCGATATCGGCAACAATGTCGTCAATGTGCTCCAGCCCGACGGAGACGCGGATGAGGCCGGGGGTGATGCCGGTGGCGCGGCGTTCGCCGTCGGTCAGGGCGCTGTGGGTGGTGCTGGCCGGGTGGGTGACGGTCGTGCGCACGTCGCCCAGGTTGGCCACGATGTTGCACATCTTCAGCCCGTCCAGGAAGCGCCGCCCGGCCGGCAGTCCGCCGCTGACCTCGAACGTCACCACGCCGCCGCCGGCGGCCATCTGTCGTCGGGCCAGCGCCGCCTGGGGGTGCGAGGGCAGGAAGGGGTAGCGCACCGCCTCGACGCCGGCCCGCGTCGATAGCCACTCGGCCAGGGCCAGGGCGTTGGCGCAGTGGCGTTCCATGCGCAGCGACAACGTCTCCAGCGATTGGCTGAGCAGCCAGCTATTGAACGGCGAGAGGGTCGGCCCTGTCTGGCGGGCAAAGTGGGTCAGTTCGTTGATAACCAGCCGGTCACCCAGCACGACGCCGCCGATGGTGCGCCCCTGGCCGTCGAGGAACTTGGTCGTGGAGTGGACGACGAGGTCCGCGCCCAGGGCCAGCGGCCGTTGGATGACCGGCGTGGCGAAGGTGTTGTCGACCACCAGCAGCACGTCGCGCTCGCGGCAGAGCTGGGCTACCCAGGCCAGGTCGACCAGCGTCAGCCCGGGGTTCGACGGCGTCTCCACCAGGCACAGGCGTGTCTCCGGCCGGAAGAGGCCGGGCCAGGTGTCGGTCAGCTCGCAGTCGGCGTAGGTGTGGCTGATGCCCCAGCGCGGCAGGATGGTCGTCAGCAGTTGGTGCGTCGCGCCGAAGAGGGAGCGCGAGGCCACCAGGTGATCGCCGCTGTTGAGCAGCCCGGCCAGGATGGTGAACAGGGCGGCCATGCCGCTGGCCATCGGCAGCCCGGCCTCGGCCCCTTCCAGCTCGCACAGGCGGGCGGTCAGTTCGGCGCTGTTGGGGTTGTCCCAGCGAGTGTAGACAAAGCCGGGCTGCTCGCCGCCATAGACGGCGCGGGCCTGCTCGGCGCTGTCGAAGGTGAAGCCGGAGGCCATGTAGATGGGCGTCACCTGTTCGCGGTGCTGGCTGGCGCGGGCGCGGGTGCGGATGATGCGGGTTTCGGTGCGCGGCGGGCGGCGATTGTCGGCGGGCATGGGGCTGTCTCCTGCTTGGTTTTGGACTATTGTAGCCTTCTCTTCGTGCATCGCACCTTCTGGGGTGCGTTGCACGTTCTTAGATCAACAAGTAAGAAGGTGCAACGTACTTCAGAAAGTGCGATGCACCGGGAGGGGGTGCGTCGCACTTTCTTGAGTGCGTCGCACCTTTCTGAGGCGCAACAAGAAGGTGCATCGCACTTCAGAAAGTGCGATGCACCGGGCGAGGGGAACACCGTCAGGTAATCGTCAGGTTCGCGCTCTTGTCACGCGGCGGGGATGTGGTATTGTGCCGGGGATGAGCGATCCCACGCCCCTTACCGCCGCCTGGCGCACCGACAACGGCCTGGTGCGCGGCCACAATGAAGACTTTGTCATCGTCTATGAGCCGCCGACGGAGGAGGACCGCCGCCGCCACGGCGCGCTCTACATCGTCGCCGACGGCGTGGGCGGGGCCGACGCGGGCGAGGTGGCCAGCCAATACGCCAGCGAGCGGACGCTCCACCACTATCTGGCCGCCGACGGCCGCACCGACTGGGGCGCGCGCCTCATCGACGCCATGCAGGCGGCCAACACCGACCTGCGCCGCCTGGCCGCCGACCGCGACGACAGCCGGCGCATGGCCACAACGATGGTCGCCGCCGTCGTCCAGGACGGCCACGCCTACATCGGCAACGTCGGCGACAGCCGCGCCTACCAGTGGCGCGAGGGGCAACTGGAGCAGATCAGCCGCGACCAGAGCCTCGTGGCCCGTCTGGTGGAAGAGGGCGCGCTGACGCCGGAAGAGGCCGTCCACTACCCTTACAAGAACGTCATCCTCTACAGCATCGGTTCGGAGAAGCGGCCGCCTATCGACCTGTACGAGATCGTCCTGGAGCCGGGCGACCTGCTGGTGCTCTGCTCCGACGGCCTGACGCGCCACATCGAGGACGGTGAGATCGGCGTCATTGCCGGCGACGAAGCGCCCGACGTGGCCGCCGACATGCTGGTGCGGTTGGCCCGCGAGCGCGGCGGCGAGGACAACATCACCGTGGCCATCATCCAGCACGGGCCGCGCCTGGAGGAGAGCACGCGGCCGATTGTCCCCCTGGCCGCGGCCACGACCATCACCGCGCCCCGCCCGGAGGCCACTCAGCCCATCGTCGTCCCCAGCCCGCCGCCGGTCGTGGAACGCCACCGCAGCCTGTGGCCGCTGACCTTCGCTCTGGCGGCGATCATGGTCGTCCTCATCCTCGTCCTGTGGGTCGTCATCCAGCGGGCGACCACGATCTAGTCTGCCCGTAGAGCGATTCTCCCGAATCGCTCTTCTTATGTAGTGAAGGAGCGATTCGGGAGAATCGCTCTACGCTCCCACTTTGACGTGCCCGGCCAAATCCCCTACAATCGGCGGTCAATATGACAAGTATGCTACGTATTCTACCTGTGGGGGGATTGGGCGAGATCGGCAAGAACATGACCATCCTCGAGTATGAGGACGACATCCTCATTGTCGATGCCGGCGTCATGTTTCCCGAAAACGACATGCTCGGCGTCGATCTCATCATCCCCGACTACCACTACCTTCTGGAAAACGACCGCCTATCCAAAATTCGCGCCGTCCTCATCACCCACGGCCACGAGGATCACATCGGCGCGCTGCCGCACCTGGTCGAAGACATCAAGGCCCCCATCTACGCCACGCCGCTGACGCTGGGCCTGATCGAGGCCAAACTGCGCGAGGCGCGCCAACTGAACGAGGTGGAGCTGGTGTCGTTCCGGGCCGGCGAAATCCTCCAGATCGGCCCGTTCAAGGTCGAGCCATTCCACGTCGCTCACAGCATCCCCGATTGCGTCGGCTTCGGCATCACCACGCCGGCCGGCCTGATCGTCCACACCGGCGACTACAAGTTCGACCACACGCCCATCGACGGCTGGCCGCCCGACTTCGCCAAGCTGGCCGAGTTCTCGCAGCGCGGCGTGCTGGCCCTGCTGGCCGACAGCACCAACGCCGACCGCCCCGGCTGGACGGAGTCGGAGATGGAGTTGGCCCAGGGCTTCGAGGACGTGTTCCGCGGCGCGGCCGGGCGCATCATTGTCGCCACCTTCGCCTCGCTCATCTCGCGCGTCCAGATCGCCGCCGCGGCGGCGCAGAAGTTCGACCGCAAGATGGCTATCGCCGGCCGCTCCATGCGCGACGCGGTCAAGATCGCCCGCAAGCTGGGCTACCTGGAAGTGCCCGACGACCTGATCATCGACATCGGCCAGGCGGTCAACCTGCCGCCGAGCAAGGTGGTCTTCATGGTCACCGGGTCGCAGGGCGAGCCGTCGGCCGTGCTCGGCCGTCTGGCGCGCGGCCAGCACAAGCAACTGAGCATCCAGGAAGGGGACACGGTCATCTTCTCCGCCCACCCCATCCCCGGCAACGAGGAGCTGATCTACCGGACGATCAACCAGCTCTACCGGCGCGGGGCGACCGTCCTCTATGACCGCATCGCCAAAGTCCACGTCTCCGGCCACGCCAGCCGCGAGGAGATGAAGCTGCTCATCAACCTGATCAAGCCGGTGTTCCTGATCCCCATCCACGGCGAACTGCGCCACCTGAAGCTGCACGCGCAGATCGGGCAGACGTTGGGCATCCCCGCCGAGCGCATCGCCGTCGTCGAGAACGGCACGCCCATCGACCTGACGCCCTACAGCATGACCGTGCGCGACCGGCTGCCCGGCGGCTACGTGTTCGTCGACGGCTCCGGCGTGGGCGACATCGGCTGGGCCGAGGTGCGCGACCGCGACCGGCTGGCCCAGGCGGGCTACTTCTTCGCCGCCGTGCCCACCGACGGCCGCGGCGGGCTGGCCGGGCCGCCGCAACTCAGCACGCGCGGCTTCGTCAACGAGAAGGAGGCCGAGGGGCTGCTGCTGGAGGCCGAGAAGCTCATCGCTCGCACGGCGGCCGAGGCCCAGCGGCAGGGTGTGCCCATCTCCTCCTCGGCCATCGAGAGCGCGCTCAATCGTTTCCTCTATGACGAGACGCGCAAGCGGCCGGTCATCGAAGTAGTCGTTGTGTAGCTGTAGCACAGGATTCTTATCCTGTGCGCCCGCTCGTCCCCTAAGACACAGGATAAGAATCCTGTTCCACATCCATCCACCACACCCGCGTCTCTAGCAGAGCGCGGGTTTTTGTTTTCTCTTCGGCCGGATAGCCGACCGTAATGAGTCCCTGCGGCTGCCAGTCGTCTGGCAAGGCCAGCGCCTCGCGCACCGTATCGGCGCAGAACAGCGGCGCGCACAGCCAGCACGCCCCCAGCCCCAGCGCGTGGGCGGCCAGCAACAGGTTCTGCCCGGCCATGGCCGCGCTCTGGACGGCCATCGTCATTTCGTGGCCGCGGCGGCGGGCGTCGGGGTAGTCGTCCATGTCGGCCAGCGTCAGGCACAGCAGGATGAGCAGCGGCGCGCCGCTGATGCGGGCGTAGCTGCGGCCGGTGTCGCGCTCAATGGCCGCCGCGTCCAGCCCGTCGGCGGCCAGGTCGCGCCGCAGTCGCGCGCCCATCGCCGTCGCCAGACGGGCTTTCGTCGCGCCATCCTCCACAATGGCGAAGCGCCACGGCTGCCGGTTGTGGGCCGAGGGCGCCCAAACGGCGGCCGACAGCAGGCGCGCGACCAACTCCGGCGGCACAGCCTGATCGGTATAGCGGCGGATGGAGCGGCGGGTATGGATCAGTTCCAGCAGATCGGTCATACAGGCGATTCTAGCTTGTTATCTGGGGGGGGGGGTTGGGGGGCGCGCGCCCCCCCTCCCAGGGAGGATCAGAAGGGCGCAAAAAAGCCCTGCCGGGTAGCAGGGCTTTTTGCGGGAAGAGGAGAAAAAGGAGGACTATTGGTGTTGCCTAATGATAACGCTATCATACAGTCGATGAGGCCCACTGTCGCGCAAGCGGACTACAAGCGAGGTGTAAATTACTTTACACTTGCGCCGGAGCGCATGATCGCCGCCCCATGAGCGAAACGTGCCCCAACTGCGGCAAGCCCGTGCTGCCGACCGACACCGTTTGCTGGCACTGCGGCTTTGCGCTGCCCAAGCGAGCGCGCGCCAAAGCGGCCGGCCCGGCCCCCGCCGCGGCCCGTGGCGGCCGGAGTAGCCGTAATGACCGGCGCGCCGCCGCGACCGACGAGACGGCCGACTACGACCTACGCGCCCTGGCCGTCTACGGCTTGCTGACGCTGGTCGTCATCCTTGGCCTGTGGCTGGTGATGCGCGCCCTGGGCCGGGAGCCTATCCTGGTGCGCAGCGCCGCCCTGGCCGGCGGCGACTGGGTGACCGTGACCGACGCCGATTTGCGCTACACCCTCAGCTTGCCGAGCGACTGGCAGTGGCTCGACGTGGCCTACCGCGACCAGAGCGATTTGCTGGCCCAGCTCGTCGCCAGCCAGCCATACATCGGCCGGGCGCTGGCCCCGCTGGGCGCGCCGGCCGGCGACGTGGAGATTCTGGCCGTGGCCGCCGGCACGTCGGCCCCGTTGGCCGCTGACACGTCAGACCCGGTCGCCGCCGGCACACCGGACCCGGCTGCTGCGCCCATTCCCTTCGTTGTCATCGGGCGCAGCCAACGATTGCGCGTTCTGGAGGCGCAGGACGCACTGGACTTACTGGGCGGACAAGGACTGTCGGTGAGCGAGGCGGCCGTGGACACCCATCTGGCCGGGCAGACGCAGGCGCGCTTCAAGGTCTTCGACGCGGCCAACGCCTACCAGTGCCGCCACCTCTTCGTCGCCGACGGCGATACCTATGGCTACTTGGTGGCCGCCTGCGCCCCGCAGGCCGCCTATGGCTCGCTGCAACAGCAACTGGATGACCTTTTGGATACCTTTCAACTTCTGGTCAACTGATCGCGGCTATAATGGGGTCGTTATGAGTGACAGTGATTTGCCCGAAGACGCCATCCGCGTTGTGGAGCACACCGCCGACTGGTCGCTGCGCGTGCGCGGCGGCGACCTGGCCGAGTTGTTCGGCCGCGCCGCCGTGGGCATGGCCCGGCTGCTGGCCGGCGACCTGGCCGCCGTGCCGCTGGATGAGGTGCGCGAGTTGGCGCTGGTGGCCGACGACGCCGAGGGGCTGCTGGTGGAGTGGCTGGGCGAACTGGCTTACTGGGCCGAGCGCGACGGACTGGTCTGTCCCACCGTCGAGTTGCACGAGTTGACGCCGACGGCGCTGCGGGCCACGACGCGCGGCGGCCGCCTGCCGGAGCTGCAAAAGCACATCAAGGCCGTCACCTACCACGACCTGGCCATCCGCCCCTATGATGGCGGCCTCGAAGTGACGATTGTATTCGATGTCTAGAAGAGATGGAACCACAGATTACACAGATTTCACAGATACCCAATGCGATTCTGTTGAGCATCTTCTGAAAATCTGCCTCCAATCTGTGGACTCTTCCCTTTAATCTGGTAACTGTGGTTTGACTCAGGAGTAGCGCATGAACCAACAAGACCTGAAGCGAATTTCGCCCTATCTGTACGAGATACCGCGGGAGCACCGCCACGACATGCGCGTGCCGGCGCGCTTCTACGCCGACGCCGAGTTGTTGCAGCAGGCGCTGGGCGACAAGAGCCTCGATCAACTGGTCAACAGCGCCACGCTGCCGGGCATCGTCGCCTACGCCCTGGCCATGCCCGACATCCACCAGGGGTACGGCTTCCCCATCGGCGGCGTCGTGGCCACCGAGACGCCCGACGGCGTCATCTCCCCCGGCGGCGTGGGCTACGACATCAACTGCGGCGTGCGGTTGCTGGGCACGCGCCTGACTCGCGACGAGATCGCTCCCTACCTGGATCAACTGGCGACGCAACTGCAACGCGACTGTCCCCACGGCGTCGGCCGCGGCGGCGAGTTCGAGTTGAGCCGTAAGGAGATGGAAGAGGTCGTGCGTGAGGGGGCGCGTTGGGCGCTGAAGCGCGGCTACGCCACCGAGATGGACCTGGAGCGCACCGAGGAGAACGGCCGCATCGCCGGGGCCGACCCGGACAAGATCAGCCCTCGCGCCTATGAGCGGGCGCGCGACCAACTGGGCACGCTGGGCGCGGGCAACCACTTCATCGAGGTCGACGTCGTCGATGAGGTGTTCGACGAAACGGCCGCGGCGGCGATGGGCCTCTTCCCCGGCCAGATCGTGGCCCAGATTCACTGCGGCTCACGCGGCTTCGGCCACCAGGTCTGCACCGACTACGTGGCCCGCTTCCAGAAGGTCGTCCACAAGTACAACATCCAGTTGCCCGACCGGGAACTGGTCTGCGCCCCGCTGAGCAGCCCGGAGGGGCAGGACTACCTGGCGGCCATGAAGGGCGCGGCCAACTTCGCCTTCTGCAACCGGCAACTGCTGACCCACCTCATCCGCCGCAGCTTCGACCACGCCCTGCGCGGCAAGGTGGCCAACCCCGGCATCTATCAGATCTACGACATCGCCCACAACATGGCCAAGATCGAGGAGCACGAGGTGAACGGCAAGCGCATGACCGTCTGCGTCCATCGCAAGGGGGCGACGCGGGCGTTCGGCCCCGGCTCGCCGGTGCTGCCCGACGTCTACCGCGCCATCGGCCAGCCGGTGCTGGTGCCCGGCTCGATGGGCACGGCCAGTTGGGTGCTGGTGGGCACGGAAGGCTCGATGGCCCAGAGCTTCGGCTCCACCTGCCACGGCGCGGGACGCACGATGAGCCGCTCGCGGGCCAAGAAGGAGGTGCAGGGCGGGGAGTTGCGCCGCGAACTGGAAGAGCGGGGCATCCGTGTGCGCGCCGGCAGCCTGGCCGGGCTGGCCGAGGAAGCGCCGATGGCCTATAAGGACGTGGATCGCGTCATCGAGGTCGTCCACGGCGCGGGCATCGCCCGCAAGGTGGCCCGGCTGGTGCCGGTGGCCGTGGTCAAGGGCTAATGGCCGACGGCGGGACGCGCGCGCGCGGGTGGCGGTTGCCGTTTGGCCTGGGGGCGCGGCCGTCGCCCGTGCCGCCGCGCAAGGCGCTCATCCTCCAGCCGTGCTGCCTGGGGCGGGTCATGCTGACGACGCCGCTGCTGGCCGCGCTGGGCGAGGCGTTCCCCGACGCGCGCTTCGACTGGGCGGTTAGCGACTGGGCGCGCCAGGCGGTCAGCAGCAATCCGCGCGTCACCCGCTTGCTCCACACCGGCGCAGGCAATGTCGCCGGCGCCACGCGCGATGAACTGCGCGAGTTGCTCGACGCCATGCGCGCCGAGGCCTATGACACCTGTTTCATCCCCAGCGCGGCGGGCGACACGTTGGCCCACCTGGCGCGGGAGGCGGGGGTGGCGCAGCGTATTGGCCTCAGCGCCGACAGCCGCCGGCGCGACCTGACCCATGCCATCCCCCCGCCGCCGGGGGAGCGCGGGCAGGCGCGGGCCACCCTGGCGCTGGCGGCGGCCGTCGGCGCGCCGGCGGCGGTTCTGGCCGCGGCGGAGATGGAGTTCCACCCGCCCGACCGCGACCGGACGGCCGTGGCCCGCTGGCTGGTGGAGGAGCTGGACTGGCTGGCCGACCGGCCGCTGGTGGTCCTGCACCCCGGCGGCGGCCGGAACCCGACCGGGGCCAATCTCGACAAGCGTTGGCCGGCCGAGCGCTTCGCCCGGCTGGGCAACTACCTCGTTCGCGTCCACGACGCGCGGGTGGTGGTGGTGGGCATGGCTGACGAGCGGTCGCTGGCGGCCCAGGTAGCGGGCATGATGTCGTTCACCGTTGCCGAACGAGCCACGGTCAACCGCGCCGGGCAGATCGGGCTGGGGAGTTGGGCGCGCTGTGCGAACTGGCCGGACTCTACGTGGGCAACGACGTCGGCTCGACCTACGTGGCCGCGGCCACCGGCTGCCCGACGCTGGCTATCTATGGCCCGACCGACCCGGCCATCACCGCGCCCTACATGGTCAACGGGCGGGTGACGACGCTGTGGCGGCCCTATGATGGGCCGTTCAGTTGGGCGACGGGCGTGGCCGTAGAAGAAGCGACGGCGGCGGCCGAGGCGCTGCTCCAGACCGCCGTCGCCTAGCGCAGCCGCGCCTCCAGCGCCTTCAGCGCTTCTTCCAGTTGGGCGCTGCGGGCGCTGTTGCTCAGATCGCCGTGGGTGCGCTCGAACACGGCCCGCAGGGCGTCGGTGCGGCGGCGCAAGCCGCCGGTGATCTGGTCGGCGAAGTCGAACGTAACCAGCGTGCTGTAGATGTGGTCCATCGCGTCCAGCAGCCGGGCGGCCTCGGTCTGTTGGCCGCGGCGCAACAGGTCGAGGATGCGGCGGCGCATCTCGCTGGCGGCTTCGGCCAGGCCGTTGAGCCAGGTGTTGTCCTCCGCGCCCAGTTCGGCCGGCGTCGGCAGCGCCTGGCCGCGGGCCAGGGCGTAGACGAGATTGGCCTCGACGAACTCCTTGACGGCGTCCTGGGTGTAGCCGGCGAAGTAGAGGTCGGGATAGGCGTGCACGCCGGCCACCAGGTCGTCGGTCGCGCCGCGCGCCTCGGCCAGCAGCGTCTCGGCCGCGTCCCACTCCTCGCGGTGGATGGCGCGGATGGAGCGGGCGCACAGGGCGATGAGGCTGCGCGACTGCTGGTAGGCGTGGTCGCGCGCGGCGGCCGTCTGCTCCATGTTGGCGCGGATGGTCTCGGCGATTTGGTCTAGTTGTTCCATGTTCGGTCCTGGGAAAAGGGGGGCCCGGGGGGGGGGGGGTGGGGGGGGGGTTGGGAAGAAGGGGGGGCCCCCCCCCCTCTGGGGCCCCCCCCCCCCCCCTCTTCAATCTGTGAAATCTGCGTAATCTGTGGTTTCTTATTTTTCTTCTTCACCGGGGAAGCGGAAGAAGTCGTCGGCCAGGTTGGTGCGGTGGGGGATACGAATCTCGCCGAACTGGCGCTCGAAGTTGGCCAGGTTCTGGCCCAATGCAGCGTGGAGCAGCTTGGCGTGGATGGGACTCATGATCACCCGCGCCGTCAGCGCGCCGCGCGGTGTGCGCGGCAAGACCTGGGCGAAGTCGAGCACCATCTCGGCCGGGGTGAAGTTGATGAAGGCCACGTTGGCGTAGACGGCCTTTAGCTCTTTGGGCAGGTCGATGCTGATGCGGGTGGGTTGCGGCGGGACTGGTGGTGTATCGGGTGTGTTGTCGGTCATCGGCTGTGGGACTCGGCCTGGTGAATGGCCCGTCGGTGCCAGAGCGGCGGGAAGGCCCGGCGGCGATAGGCGCGGGGTGGCAACTCGCCTCAGGCGGCAGAGGCGGGATCATGCGAACAGGCGCCCGCCGGGCCAGAAACGAGAGAGGCCGCGCCGATAGCCGGCGCGGCCCCCGAGAGACGGACTCCAGAATTCGATTTAGCGGTTGCGCGTGGCCACGTCGAAGATGACGGCCAGGGCCAGGATGATACCGCGGACGATGTACTGGTAGGAGATGCCGATACCCATCAGGTTCATGCCGCTGGTCAGCGAGGCCATGACCAGCGCGCCGATGACCGCGCCGGTGACGCGGCCGACACCGCCGGCGGCCGAGACGCCGCCGACGTAGGCCGCGGCGATGGCGTCCAGCTCGAACAGCGTGCCCGCCGTCGTCGTGGCCGATTGCAGCCGCGAGGCGAACAACATGCCCGACAGCGCGGCCAGCATGCCCATCTGGCTGAAGATGAGGTAGGTGATGCGCTTGACGTTGACGCCGCTCAGTTCGGCCGCTTCGGGGTTGCCGCCGACGGCGTAGATGTGGCGGCCCAGCACGGTCTGCGTAGTGACGAAGTGGTAGATGGCCAACACGATGAGCACAACGACCACCGTCCACGACAGGCCGTTATAGCTGGCCAGCACCCACACCAGCGCGCCGATCAGCAGGGCCATGAAAGCCAGCTTGAGGAAGAAGATGCTTTGCGGCAGAATCTCGAAGCCATAGGCAGCCTTGTTGCGGCGCCCTTTGATTTCGCTGTAGATCAGCAGCACGATGGCCGCCACACCCAACAGCAAGGTCAGCAGATGCTTGCCGGGCCACAGCTCGGAACGGGTCGGGGATGAAGCCGTTGCCGATGGCGTTGAAGGCGTCATCGCCGATGATGATCGTGCCCGAACCTTCGGTCACGACCAGGATGGCCCCGCGATAGATGAGGAAGCCGGCCAACGTGGCTACAAAGGCGGGGATGCCCAGGTTGGCCACCAGAATGCCCGGCCACAGCCCCAGGATCGCGCCGATGAGCAGCACGACGGGCACGACGACCCACACCGGCAAGCCCCAGAAGCTCAGGGCGATGGCCGCCGCCGCACCCATGAAGCCGGCCAGGAAGCCGATCGACAGGTCGATGTGGCGGATGACGATGACCAGCGTCACGCCGATGCCCAGCACGGCGATGTAGCCGAACTGGTTCAGCAGGTTGCTGATGTTGCGCGAGGAGAGGAAAACCCCATCGGTGGTGACGGCAAACACGCCCCAGATGACGAACAGGGCGATGAACATGCCGTAGTCGCGGATGTTCTCGCGCAGGACTCGCCGCAGATCGCCGACGAAGTTTGACCTGAACCTGGTTCTTTAACTGGTAGTTCCTTTGCGACGCTCATTTCGTCCTCTTTAGTTCATTGTTGCCAGTTGCATGATCTTCTCTTGGGTGGCTTCGGCGACTGGTAGTTCGCCGGTGATCTCACCCGCCGAGACGACGTAGACCCGGTCGCTCATCCCCAGAACCTCGGGCAGTTCGGACGAGATCATGATGATGCTCATGCCCTGCTCCACCAGGCGATTCATCAGGGTGTAGATCTCGAACTTGGCGCCCACGTCAATGCCGCGCGTCGGCTCATCCAGGATCAGGATATTGGGCGAGACGAACAGCCATTTGGCCAGCGACACCTTTTGCTGGTTGCCGCCGCTCAGGTTGCTGACCTTCTGCTGGATGGTAGGCGTCTTGATGTTGAGCGACTTCTTGTATTCGTTGGCAACTTTAATCTCCTTGTTGCCGTCGATTACGCCGCGGCTGGCCAGGGCGCGCAGGTTGGCCAGGGTCGTGTTCTGGCGCACGTCCTGCATGAGGATGAGGCCGTTGCGTTTGCGGTCTTCGGAGACGTAGGCGACGCCGGCGCTGATAGCCTCTTGCGGGTGATTGAACCGCCCCTTATGGCCGTTGACCATCAGGTCGCCGTCGATGCGATACCCTTGCGGATTGCCGAAGATGCTGAGCGCCAGCTCGGTGCGGCCCGACCCCATCAATCCGGCAAAGCCGACGATCTCGCCGCGCTTGACGTTGAAGTGGTTCTTCTTCAGGATCATGCGGTCCACGGCCGGGTCGAAGACGTCCCAATCGTCGACTTCGAGCACGACCTCGTCCGAACGCTTGTGGGCGCGCGGCGGGTAGATGTTGTTGATCTCGCGGCCGACCATGTGCTTGATCATGGCCTGTTCCGTCACTTCGCCCTTGGCGGCGTCCAGAGTGATGATCGACTTGCCGTCGCGGATGACGGTGACCGAGTCGGCGATCTCCATGACCTCCCGCAGCTTGTGGGTGATCATGATCAGGGTGACGCCGTTGCTCTTCAGGTCGCGCATCAGGTCGAAGAGGTTGTCCACGTCGCCCTCGTTCAGGGCCGACGTCGGCTCGTCGAGGATGAGCAGGCGCACATCCTTGCTGAGCGCCTTGGCGATCTCGACCAACTGCTGCTTGCCGACGCCCAACTCGATGATCTTGGTTGCCGGGTTGACGTTCAGCTTGACCTTTCTCAGCATCGCGTTGGCCTGCTGAATGGTCTCGTTCCAGTTGACGCGCATGCCCTTGCGGATTTCGTTGCCGAGGAAGATGTTCTCGTAGATGGTCAGTTCGGGGATAAGAGCCAGTTCCTGATAGATAATGCCGATGCCGGCTTTCTCGCTGTCACGAATACCGCCGTACTGCTGTAACTGGCCGTCTAGATAGATCTCGCCGCTGTAGGTTCCGTGCGGATAGACGCCGCTGAGAACCTTCATCAACGTGGACTTGCCCGCGCCGTTTTCGCCCACCAGGCAGTGGATTTCGCCCCGCTTGACGCGAAAGCTGATGTCGTCCAACGCCCTCACGCCGGGGAACTCTTTGGTGATGTTCCGCATCTCCAGAATGATGTTGTCGCTCATATGCGGCTCCTGTGGTCGGGCGCTCATCGCCTTTGCCGGACGGTCGCCCGCTTCCGTCCGGCGGGTCTAGATGGATCAATCGCCGCGGAAGGTTGGGGCGGGCCGCAGCCTACCCGCACCTTCCGCGGCGATTTGATGGGCCTCAAGGGTTCGCTGAACCCCGAAGCGTGGCTGTTAAACTACTCCAGGCCGGTGAAGTCGTCGGCGCTGTAGTAACCGGAGTCGATCAGGGCTTCTACCAGGTTGTCCTGGGTCACGGTGACCACAGGCGACTGGATGGCCGGCACGTCGATGACGCCGTTGTTGTAGGCGCCGGTCGCGTTCGGCTCTTCGCCGCCCAGCAGGGCCAGCGGCGGCGGCGATGGCGTCGTCAACCAGGGTGCGAACGTCCTTGAAGACGGTCATCGACTGACGGCCGTCGATGATGTACTGCACCGACGCCTGCTCGGCGTCCTGACCGGTGACCAGGAAGCTGGTCACGTCGGTGTCGGTGGCGAACACGTCGGCGATGGCGCGGGCCGTGCCGTCGTTGGGGGCCAGGATGAAGACGTCGCCCTTGTCCTCGGCCGTGGCCGAAGTCAGGTTGGCCTCGGCCAGGTTACGGGCCGTGGCGAAGTCCCAGTTGGTGGTGACCTGGTCGATGATGGTCGCCATCTGCTCGCGGGTCAGTTCGGCCGTGTCTTGCAGAGCCACGGCTTCGCTGGAGTTGACGATGCGGAACGTGCCGTCGGCGATCTTGGGCTGCAGGACGCCCCACGCACCTTCGAAGAAGATGAACGCGTTGTTGTCCGTCGCCGCGCCGGCGTACAGGTAGAGCGGGTTGCCCTCGCCCTCGGCGTTGTCGACCAGGAACTGCGCCTGCTGCGCGCCCACGGCGATGCTGTCGAAGGTCACGTAGTAGTCCACCGCGTCGGTGTCGCGGATGAGGCGGTCGTAGGAGATGACCGACACACCGGCGTCGCGCGCGGCTTCGGCGGCGGCGGCGGCGGCGGTGCCGTCGTGCGGGGTGATGATCAGAACCTGCACGCCTTGCGTGATCAGGTCTTCGACGTTGGTGCGCTCGCGGGCCGAGTCGCCCTGGCTGAAGAGGATTTCGACCTCGTAGCCGGCGGCTTCCAACGCTTCGCGGAAGCGGGTCTCGTCCTGCACCCAGCGCGGCTCATCCCGCGTCGGCAGCACGATGCCGACCTTGCCGGAGACCTCTTCGGCCGCCGGGGCTTCGGTCTCGCCGCTGCCCAGCGCGTCCAGACCGGTGAAGTCGTCGGCGCTGTAGTAACCGGAGTCGATCAGGGCCGCGACCAGATTGCTCTGATCCACAGTGACCACAGGCGACTGAATGGCGGGCACGTCGATGACACCGTTGTTGTAGGCGCCGGTGGCATTGGGGGCTTCGCCAACCAGCAGCGCGGTGGCGGCGGCGATGGCGTCGTCAACCAGGGTGCGCACGTCCTTGAAGACGGTCATGGACTGGCGGCCGTCGATGATGTACTGCACCGACGCCTGCTCGGCGTCCTGACCGGTGACCAGGAAGCTGGTCACGTCGGTGTCGGCGGCGAAGGCGTCGGCGATGGCGCGGGCCGTGCCGTCGTTGGGGGCCAGGATGAAGACGTCGCCCTTGTCCTCGGCCGGAGCCGAAGTCAGGTTGGCCTCGGCCAGGTTCTTGGCCGTGTTGAAGTCCCAGTTGGTCGTGACCTGGTCAATGATGCCGGCCATCTCTTCGCGGGTCAGCTCGGCCGTATCTTGCAGGGCCACGGCCTCACTGGAGTTGACGATGCGGAACGTGCCGTCGGCGATCTTGGGCTGCAAGACGCCCCACGCACCTTCGAAGAAGATGAAGGCGTTGTTGTCGGTGGCCGCGCCGGCGTACAGGTAGAGCGGGTTGCCCTCGCCCTCGGCGTTGTCGACCAGGAACTGCGCCTGCTGCGCGCCCACGGCGATGCTGTCGAAGGTCACGTAGTAGTCCACCGCGTCGGTGTCACGGATCAGACGGTCGTAGGAGATGACCGACACACCGGCGTCGCGGGCCGCTTCGGCGGCGGCGGCGGCGGCGGTGCCGTCGTGGGGGGTGATGATCAGAACCTGGATGCCCTGGGTGATCAGGTCTTCCACGTTCTGGCGCTCGCGGGCGGAGTCACCCTGGCTGTAGAGGATTTCGACCTCGTAGCCGGCATCTTCCAACGCGGCGCGGAAGGCGGTCTCGTCCTGCTCCCAGCGCGGCTCGTCCTGCGTCGGCAACACGATGCCGACCTTGCCGGAGACTTCCTCACGGGGCTGGGGCTTCTTCTTCGGCCGGAGCGGGCCTCTCTCGGCCGGTGCCTCGGTCGCCACCGCCTCTTCGGGGTTCGGTCGTAGTGGTCGCGCCACCGCAGGCCACCAGGGCCATCATCGCCAAAGCGACGATCAACAATAGAAACAATCGGGCGTTTTTCACGGAAACTAACCTCCAAAACTGTAAAGTCAACGAACAAACATAAGCAATAGCCGAACCTGATGAGATTGTCAAGGATATTATGCAGGCTCATGTTCCAGCCGTTGGCCGTAGGGGCCTACGTTCCCTGACAGTTGTCACTTCGTTTCTGAGCGTCCGTCGGGGCCGGGTTCGGCTGACGACAGCCCCGCTGGTGCTCAGTCGAGCGGGCCGGGGATTAGCCCCGACCGGCTCAGCCGGGGTTCCGACGCTGGGCGCGGAACCCATGGCGGGCCGTCTCTAGTTAGTGACCAACACCGAGGACTTGGCGCGGATGTCGTCCGAGCCGCTGCCGACCAGGAGCGCGCGCTGACCGGTGGCCTTGACCCAGTCGTGGGCGTCAACCGACCAGTAGGACAGTTGGCGCGGCGCGATGTGGATGGTGACTTCCTTGGTCTGGCCCTTCTTCAGCGACACGCGCTCGAAGCCGACCAGAGCCTTCTCGGCCATCTGGACGCCGGCCGGAGCCTTGCCCGCGCCGAGGTAGACCTGCATGACTTCGTCGCCGTCCATCGGGCCCATGTTACGGACGCTGACCTTCACGTCGTAGCCGCCATCGGCCGTGGGCGTGACCACCAGCTTCTTCGAGTAGTTGAACTCGGTGTAGGACAGGCCGTGGCCGAAGGCGAACAGCGGCTTCACGTCGTGCTGGTCGTACCAGCGATAGCCGACGAAGATGCCGTTGGCCGACATATCAACCGTCTTGTAGCCGTGGTTGACGAGACCCAGGAAGCCCATCTTGTAGACGCCGGGGTAGAGCGGGCAGTTGCCGTCCACCGGCGGGTTGCTGGTGATGATCAACGGGTTGCAGTTGGGGTCATACTGCGGGAAGGCCGTGGCGCTGGCCGGGAAGGTCACCGGCAGCTTGCCGCCGGGGTTGGCCGTGCCCACCAGGATGTTGGCCGTGGCCACGCCGCCCATCTGGCCGGGGTACCACATCTGCAGGATGGCCTTGACGCTGTTGACCCAGGGCATGAAGACCGGGTCGCCGGTGTTGAGGACAACCACCGTGTTGGGGTGTACCGCGGCCACGGCGGCGATGAGCTGATCCTGATAGCCGGGCAGGGTCAGGCCGACGGCCATGTTATTGCCGCCGCGGTCGCTGCCTTCGGTGCCTTCGTCATAGGCGAAGATGATGACCTTGCTGGCGCCCTTGGCGGCGGCCACAGCCTCGTCGATCTTGGCCTGCTGCCATTCGGGGGTGATCCAGCGGAACTGAACCATCAGCGGGGCGGTCGTCTTGGCAAAGGCGCGCAGGTCGAGCGTGTGCGTCTCGCCGGCGGCGAAGGTCACGGTGTAGAAGCCTTGGTGGAACTTGGGGCCGTTGGGGTCGTGGGACTTGGCCGTCTGGAGCATCTTGTCCCAACTGGCCAGAGCCGAGTAACCGAAGCCGCTGCTGCCGGTGGCGTAGGCGTTCAGGCTGACGCGCCGGTTCTGGTTGGAAGCAAACCCGTCAACGAAGAGCTGGGCGCTGTTTTGGTCCTTAACGAAGACCTTGAGCTGATAGGAACCGGCCGACGGCGCGGTGATGGTCGTCTGCCAACGCCAGGCGGTGTTGGCCGGCAGGCTCGTGCTCACGTAGTCGACGGTGGCGTCCAGTTGATCGGGCGCGCAGTTAGCCGCGCAGGGAGTCGGGGCGACGCCGGTGCCCGGCACGACGGGTTCGATCTGCGTCCGCAGCCAGCCGTTCTGGCCGGCGAAGGGGGCCGGGGCCACGACGGCCGTGGCCGGCACGACAGCGCCGTCCAGGTCATAGCCGGGCACGTAGCTGATTTCGGAGTTCGCTTTCGCGGCCGCGACCACCGCCGCGTAGGGGCTGATGACGTTGTCGTAGGGGGTGACGTTGGCGCTGCCGCCGCCGCCGATGTAGGGCGTGACCGCGGTCGGGCCCATGAAGACGACGCCCGACTTGCCGCCGGCGCCCTTCCACTCCTGGTTGCGAATCGGCAGGCCGTGGTTGACGTTCTTCAGCAGCGTGGCGCTATCCTCGGCCACTTCCAGGGCGACGGCAAAGGTTTCGTTCTTCAGCGCTTCCTTGTCGGGACGGGCCGGGACGTAGGGCGTGCCGTCGGTGTAGTGCGTGCCGTAGACCGTGCCTTCCAGCAGGCCGGCGTTGTTCATCTGCTTCAGGATGCGGAAGATGGACAGGTCGATGGCCGCAGTCCAATCGGCCGCGGTGTAGGCCGGGACGGCCGGGAAGTCGTTGGTCAGCGCGACCGCGGCGCTACCATTGGTGGCCAGCGATTGCAGGGTCGCGTCGGCCCAGCCGTTGCCGGTGCTGCCGCTGGGCATGGCGATGTCGAGGCCGTAGATCAGGTCGCTGCTGCGGTGCGTCGCGCCCCAGTCGGACATGTTGAAGCCTTCGAAGCCCCACTCATCGCGCAGAATCGTGTTCTGCATGAGGGCGTTGGAGCAGCCATAGACGTCGTTGATGCGGTTGTAGGAGCACATGATCGCCCCCGCGCCCGCCTTCACGCCGGCCTCGAACGCCTGCATCTCGCCTTCGTACAGCGTCTGTTCGTCAACGGTGACGCTGGTCGACATGCGATTGTTCTCGAAGTCATTCATGGTGAAGTGCTTCAGGGTGGCGATGAGGCCCTGATCCTGCATGCCCTCCACCTGCGGCACGAGCAATTCGGCCAGCACGTACGGGTCTTCGCCCAACGTCTCAAAGTTGCGGCCGGCGGTGGGGAAAGAGACCTGATTGATCATCGGGGCCAGCAGCACGTCCTGATTCGTGGCGCGCCCTTCTTTGCCCATCACCAGGCCGAAGTTGTAGGCGTTCTCGCGGCTGAACGACGCCGCCAGGCCAACCGGCGCCGGCAGCGCGGTGTTGTAGTTGCCGCTCAGGCGAATGCCGGCCGGGCCGTCAGTGAGGCGCAGGGGCGGAATGCCCAGGCGGGCCACACCGGGCACAGTGCCGGCCTGACCCTGGCAGCCCTGGACGGACGGGCTAATATTGGCGGTAGCGCAAGTGGTATCACTTGCGCCACGGATCATCGACGATTTCTCGGCCAGAGTCATCTGGCCGATCAGGTTCGTCAGTTCGGCATCGGTCAGGGTGCCGCTGCCCCAGCTACTGGTGGACGCGGCTGCCGGGGTCGGGGTGGGGGCAATCACGATGACGGCGATGAGGCTGAGGGCCAGCACGGCCAGCAGCAAGATGCGCCGCAAAGGCTTTCTAGTTCAAGGTCATGAGTTTCTCCGCTTGGTTTGCAACAGCGACAGAGGTTAACGATTGGGTTAGGGTGATTTAGGTCGGGTGAAGTGGCGGGCGAGGCCACCGGTTGAGCTTATCGTTCGGCTACCTTTCATGCAGCTCCTTGCACGCGGGACAGTGAGGTCAGGCGAACATTTTACATTTTACTGATCGTTTACGTCTGCTAAATCGTCCAAAACGATGAAATATAGGCTGATAACAGGATTAGATATACGTCTTCCAACTAAACGTTGGTCTAATTTCTATGTACAAGTTGCCCAATAGCGTAAAATACCCACTTGTTGGGTAACATCTGAAGTAATAGGGTTGGGAGTGCGCGATGAGTCAGTTAACGCCAAGTACGTCGTGGAAACGGATCGGCTCTGGGTAACCCTGGGCGATGCGCCCGCAGGCGATCGAAGTCGGCTCGGCCGGCTGGTTCGAGTGGCTGGCCAACCACGACCGCTTCGTCTATCGCCATGAGGCGACCCACTTCACCGCTCGCCGCGAGACCCGCCGCGGCAACTACTACTGGTACGGCTACCGCCGCCTGGGCGACAAGTTGCACAAGGTCTATCTGGGGCGGGCTGCCGATTTGACCGTTCCGACGTTGGTCGCGGCCGGTGAGCGCATGCGGCCAGGGGGCGAGGCGCGGCGACGACGCCCCACGGTCGGGCGCGCCCCGGTACCGCCAACCCCGGCGCGCCCGGCTGCGCCCGGCCGACCCGCCGCGCGGCATGATGAACTGGCTCATCCCGCCCGCCCTGCCGGAGCACGCCGTCGACCGGCCGCGCCTGACCCGGCAACTGGCCCGGCCCATCGTCCTCATCTCCGCCCCCAGCGGCTATGGCAAGACGACGCTGCTCAACCAGTGGCAACATTCGCTCGGCTCGCCCGTGGTCTGGGTCTCGCTCGATACCGAGGCCAACACCGTCCACACCTTCTGGGCCGCGGTGCTGCTGGCCTGGCAGCGGCTGGAGTCGGGCTACGAAGTGCCCCTGACGCTGCTACAGTCCCCGGCGGCGACGCCCATCGAGCCACTGCTGACGCTTTTCATCGACGCGCTGCACCGCGCCCAGGCCGACCGCGCCGGACGCAAGGTGACGCTGATCATCGACAACTACCACCGCGCCCAGGCCGACGCGCTCGATGCGTCGCTGCGCCTGTTCCTCGATCACCTGCCGCCCGGCGTCCAGGTCGTGCTGGCCAGCCAGCGCCAGTTCCCGTTTGACCTCCAGCGCTGGCGGGGCAAGGGGCTGCTGACGGAGCTGACGCAGGACGATTTGCGGCTGACGCCGGAGGAGGGGCTGGCCTACCTGGAGCGCCTGTCGCCGCTGACGCTGACCGAACGGGAGAAAGTGTCGCTGGTCATGCGCGCCGACGGCTGGCCGGCCGGGCTGAACCTGCTGCTGCTGGCGTTGCGGCAACAGGGCAACGTCCACGAGTACGTGGCCACCTTCAGCGGCCACGACCGCTACCTGCAAGCCTACGTCGCCGGCGAAATCCTGGCCAAACATGCGACTGACCGCCGCCAGTTCCTGTTGAAGACGTCGGTCTTGAAGGCGCTGAGCGGCCCGCTGTGCGACGCCCTGACCGGCGGCGACGACAGCCGGGCCATGCTGGAGGAGCTGTGCCGCTCCAATCAGTTCGTCTCGCTGGTGGACGAGGCCGGCGGCTGGTACCAGTATCACGACCTGTTCGCCAAGGCGCTGCAAGATCAGTTGCGGGCCGAACACCCGGCTTGGCTGGCCGATCTGCACCACCGCGCCGCCGTCTGGCTGCTGGAGAACGGTCACTTCCCGGACGCGATGCGCCATTTATTACTGGCCGGCGAATGGCCGGAGGTGGCGCGGCTGATCGACCGGGCCATCCTGTCGGAGTTGCGCCGCGGCAGCGACCACCGCATCCTGCGCTGGATGCAGCAGACGCCGGATGAGGTGTTTCTCAACCACAGCTCGCTGCTGGTCACGTTCGCCCGGCTGGCGCTCCACAGCTTGCCCCACGAGCAGGTCATCGGCCGTCTGACGCGCGTCGCCGGACAGATCGAGGGCCGGCCGGCGGCCGAGCGCACACCGGCCCAGCGGACGACGCTGCGGCTGGTGCGCCACTGGCAGGCCACCGGCGAGTGGCCGGCGGAGACGACGAGGCGCCGCCGGACGGCATCGCCGGGCTGTGGCGCGTCTTCGACCTGCGGCAGCGTGCCTTGCGCCTGTTGCGCGAGGGGATGACGCCGGTGGGCGCGCCTGTTGGAAGAGGCGCTCCAGCTGGCCAAGGCCGAGGGGCTAACCTTTTTGGCGGTCATGAGCACGGTTTCCCTGATCGGCGCTGCGCCGAGGGCGGGGCATCGGGCCGAGACGTTGGCCCAGGAGATGTTGCGCTGGCTGCGCCCGCGCTGGCCGAGCTTGCCGGAAAGCGCCAGCGTGCTGGAGCAGCCTGGCGCGCGTTTATCTGGCGCGCAACCAGGTGGCGGCGGCGCGGGCGGCGCTCGATCGCGTCGCGGCTGTCGATCCCTATCCGACGAGCCTGAACATGGCCATTCTGTCGCACGGGATGCAGGCCCACATCCTGAACGCGCTGGGCGACCATCTGGGGGCGCGGATGGCCGTGGAGGCGGCGCAGGAGTTGCAATCGTATGGCGTACCGGTGCTGAGCGCGCGCGACGTGGCCTTGCACCAGGCGCTCATCCTGCTGCGCCAGGACGATCCGGCGGCGGCCGAGCAACTGCTGCGCTATGAACTGCCGCCGCCGCCAAGGCCAATGCGCCGGAGAACGCCTTGCATGCCATCGTCTGGGCCGAGCTCATCTGCGCCGCGGGGAGTATGAGGCGGCCGAGAGCGCGCTGCGGCCCAGGGCGAATGCCGCGCACCGACGCCCTGTTGGTGGCCGCCACTCGGCCGCAGCTGCTTCTGGCGCTGGCCTGGTGGGGCGAATTGCGCGCCGCCCATCCCGACTTCCCCGTGCCCTCGGCGGCCGACGTGGAGCGGCGGGCGCTGGCGGCGGCCATCAGCCAGCGCGAGCAGGAGCTGTTGGTTGTGCTGGCCGAGGGGCTGACCAACCGCGAGATCGCCGCCCGCCTGGTGCTGGAAGAGAGCACCATTCGCACTCACCTGCGCAACATCTACCGCAAGCTGGGCGTCAACTCGCGCGTGGCCGCCGTCCGCCCGCCCACGACCCTTTCCGAAGAGGAACGCGATACAGCGGTCGCAGATTTACCGTGAATCAATCGGCGGATCTGCGGTTTCTTCTTTCTTCCTAAACAGTCTCGGTCACCTTGCGAATGGCCCGCGGCGCGTCGACGTCGAAGTCGCGGGTGTGGGCCAGGTGCAGGGCCAGCAGTTGGCCGGGGACGATGGCCGTCAGGGGCGAGAGCCACTCCGGCGCGGCCGACGGCAGCGCCAGCGGCACGCGCGCCGCGGCCAGCACACCGGCGTCGTCGCTGATGGCGATGACCTCCGCCTGCCGCTCGCGCAGCGTGCGGACGAACCCCACCGCCTCGCCGGCCATCACGCCCGACGGGGCGATGACGATGACCGGGAAGCCCGGCTCCAGCATGGCCAGCGGGCCGTGGAGGAAGTCGGCGCTGCTGTACGGCTCGACGATGGTGTAGGTCAACTCCTTTAGCTTGAGGGCCGTCTCGAAGGCGGTGGCGTAGTTATAGCCGCGGCCGATGACCACGCAGCGCTGCATGTAGCGGTAGCGCGGGGCGACGGCGGCGATGGCCTCGTCCATGCTCAGCGTGGCCGCCACGGCGTCGGGCATGGCCCACAGCGCCGCCCGGTCCTCGGCCGCGCCGCTCAGGGCGACGCTGAGCAGGGCCACGGCGGCCAGTTCGGCGGTGTAGGTCTTCGTCGCCGCCACGGCCCGCTCGTCGCCGGCGCACAGGTTGAAGACCACGTCCCCCTGCTCGGCCAGGGGCGAGTCGGGGCGGTTGGTCAGCACGGCCGTCAGCGCCCCCTGCCGCCGCGCCTCGGCCAGCACGGCGACGATGTCGGGGCTTTGGCCGCTCTGGCTGATGCCCAGCACCAGGGCGTTGCCGAAGCGCGGCGGGCGCTGGTAGAGGGTGAACAGGCTGGGCGCGGCCAGCCCGACCGACAGGCCGTTCATGGCCCCCAGGACGTACTGGGCGTAGCGCCCGGCGTTGTCGCTGGTGCCGCGGGCGGCGATGACGACGTGGTCGATGGCCCGGCCGCGCACCAGGTCGGCCAGGGCCAGCGCGGTGGCTTCTTCTTCGTCCAGCAGGCGGCGCAGCACGGCCGGCTGCTCGTGGATTTCGCGGTAGAGGTGGGTTTGGGTTAGGGGGGGCATAGTGGTCAGTATCCAGTATTCAGTAGGTCAGTGGGTCAGTGGCGTAGGCAGCGGGGCGGGTGGGTCGGTTCGACCAGTCTCGTAGCCGAGTTCGTCGTCTGCAACTCGTCACTCCGCCGGGCCAGGAGGAAGAGCGCGCCGGCGGCGGCGTAGGCCAGGGCGGCGACGACCAGGGTCAGGCGGAAGCCGGCGTGGATGGCCAGCGCCGTGGCCAGGGCCGAGCCGAGGACGGAGGTGACGCCGTTGATGCCCCACAGCCAGGGCACGACCGTCGGCTGCCGCCGCCCGGCCCAGCGGATGCCCGTCGGGAAGGGCATACCCATCAGGAAGCCCAGCACCGACAGCAGTAGCACGGCCACCAGCAGCCGCGCCGGCAGGCCGAACAGCAGCGTCCGCTCCAGCACGAAGCTGCTGAACAGGGCGTGGAGCAGTAGGAAGACGACCAGCAGCGGGAAGACGCGCCGCAGCCGCCCGCCGATCTGCTCGGCCGGCCAGCGCCCGCTCCACCAACTGCCCAGGCCGCTGAACAACAGCAGCGAGAAGAGGACAACGGCCAGCGAGTAGACCGGCTGGCCGAGGTAGACGGTCAGCTTCTGCATCGTCGGAATCTCGACCAGCATGAAGGCCAGCCCCAGGCCGCCGAAGTAGGCCAGCGTGGCCGGGGCGGGGCGGGCCAGACCGCGCCGCCATGCCGGCTGCCGACCCAGAGAGGCACGATGATGAATAGCGCGCTTAGCGCCGCCGTGACGCCGATGACGGCGAACAGGATGGTGATGGCCTCCATGCTGGTGCGATAGACGCCGCTGCCGCTGAGGGCCGGGTCGAGCAGGTCGCCCAGCAGGACCAGGTTGAAGAAGAACGGCCGGTTGTCGGTGGCCGGGGAGATGTCCAGCGGGTAGGCGCGGATGAAGGCGTCGTGGTCGGGGTCGGCGATGAAGCGGCCGACCTCCTCGAACGGCGTCAGCCCCGGCGCATAGAGCACCTGGAAGCCGAATTCGGCGGCGATCTCCTGCAGCCGGGCCACTTCGTCGGGCGTGAACGGCGCGCGCTTGAAGAGCGTCGTCGACAGCCCCTCGGTCTGGGCCGTGGCCCGGTTGGGCATGGCGATGACGGCCACGTGTTGGCGCGGGTCGGCCGCGCCGGCCGCTTCCCAGCCGGCCAGCCCCGTCGTCACCAGCCGCAGCGTCTCCGCCGGGCGGTCGGGCAGATACCAGCGCGAGATGCTCAGGATGCCGTCGTCGCTGAGGCGATTGTGGTAGCTGGCGAACGCCTCGCGGGTGTAGAGGCTGTTCTCGCTGAGGGCGAACGCGCCGGAGCCGCCGGCGGCCCAGGTGTCGATGAGCGAGGCCTGGATGACGTCGTAGCCGCCGGCGCTGCGGTCGACGTAGCCGCGGGCGTCGGCGACGACGACCTCGACGTCGGGCCGGCTGTAGAGGTTGCCGGCGAACTCGGCGAACGGGCCGCGCACGGCGTCGATGACCGCCGGGTTGACCTCGACGGCCGTCACGTGGGGCGCGCCGGCGGCCAGGGCGGTCAGCACGTCGCGGCCGCCGCCGGGGCCGATGACCAGCGTGCGCGGGTCGTCGCTGAGTTGGTAGGCGATGGCGGTCAGGTCATAGCTCAGAAAGCGCACTTGCGCCAGGTCGCCCTCGAAGCGCTGGATGGGCGTGCCGGCCACGGCGTCGATGAGCAGCAGGGCGTGGTGCCACAGCCCGCCCTCGGCCACGGCCTGCTCCCACTTGACCGGGGCGACGCCCCAGAAGAACGGGTAGCCCTCCGGCTCGTAGACCGTGACCCGCGAATGGATGTTCCAGCGCTCATAGACGATGGGCGGCTCCGCGCCGCCGGCCTTGTTGACGACGATGCGCAGCCAGGGCGCGGCCAAATTGCTGACGAGCAATGCGCCGGTGAACAACAGGGCCAACCCGGCCGGAACCAGCCGCCGCCGGCCGCCGCCGCTGACGAACGCCGCCGCCGCCAGAGCCAGGACGACGCTGAGCAGCAGCAGGGCGTTGACTCCGCCCAGACGCGACAGGGCGGCCACGCTGAGCAGGCAGCCCAGGGCCGCGCCGATGAGGTCGGCGGCGTAGACGCGCCCGGCGTCGCCCGGCCAGCCGGCCAGCGTCAGGGCCAGCACCGTGCCGGACAGGAAGAAGGGCAGCGACAGCAGGACGTAGATCAGCGCCAGCCAGCCCAGTTGGGCGAAAGAAAACGCCCCGGCGCGGTTCATCAGCACCGGGTCGAACGGGATGCGCAGATAGACGAGGAAGACGATGGGCACGGCCACGGCCAGGGCGACGGCGGCGCGGCCGATCCACTGCTGGGCCGCTGCCGGCTCGCGCAGGCGGGGGAAGAAGTAGAGCACAACGCCGGCCGTGGCGCTGCCCATCAGGGCCATCGAGATGGCCAGAAAGGCGAAGTGATACCACATCGTGACGCTGAAGATGCGCGTCAGCACCACCTCCAGCGCCAGCGCCCCGGCGCTAATCAGGAAGATGCCGGCGCGCAAGTGTCGCGTTGTTTTCATCGGTGAGTTGTCCCTCTCGGATCGCGGTGTCCGCGCCGGCCAGCCGCGGCAAGAGAGACCACAGATTGCGCAGATGGATCCGGCAGATAGAGATTAGAAAGACTCCGTTCGCAGAAATCTGCCAGATCTCCAATCTGCGGAATGTCTTGAAATCTGCGAAATCTGCGTAATCTGCGGTTTCTTCCTTCTTCATCCACGATAGACCGACTCGCCGCCGACGAACGTCTCGACCACGCGCAGGTCGGGCGAGAGCAGCACCAGGTCGGCGTCGTAGCCGGGGGCGATGCGCCCCAGCCGGTCGCCCAGGCCCAGCAGGCGGGCGGGCGTGGTGGTGACGGTCGGCAGCGCCTCGGCCGCCGTGGCCCCGCTGAAGCCCAGGAAGGCGCGCAGCATGGCGTCGAGCGACAGGACGCAGCCGGCCAGCGTGCCGTCATCCAGCCGGGCGGCGTCGCCCTCCACCGTCACGCGGTAGTCGCCCAACAGGTATTGGCCCGGCCCCATGCCCAGCGCGGCCATGGCGTCGGTGACGATGTTGAGCCGGTCGGGGCCGAGCCAGCGCCACAGCAGCCCGACCAGCGCCGGGTGGACGTGCAGCCCGTCGGCGACGAGGCCGACGGTGACGCGCGGGTCGGCCAGGGCAGCGGCGATGAGGCCCGGCTCGCGGTGGTGCAGGGTGGGCATGGCGTTGAAGAGGTGGGTGGCGTAGCGCGCGCCGCTGTCGAAGCCGGCCGCGGCCTCGTCGAAGGTGGCCAGCGAGTGGCCGGCGCTGACAACCACGCCGCGCCGGGCCAGCTCGGCGATGGCCTGGCGCGCCCAGGTCAGCTCCGGGGCCAGCGTCACCAGGCGCACGCCCGTGGCCGGTGACCAGTCGTTGAGATCGGCCGCCGAGGGCTGGCGCAGATAGGCCGGGTTGTGCGCCCCCTTCTTGCCGGGGTTGAGGAACGGCCCTTCCAGATGCAGCCCCAGCGGGTGCGCCCCGCGCCAACCGGCGGGCGGGCCGCCGGCCAGGACGCGCTGCGCCTGGCGGGGGGTGCTCAGGGGGGAGGTGATGATCGTCGGCAGGAAGGACGTGACGCCGAAGCGCGGCAGGCCGGCGGCCACGTCCCAGATGGTGGCCGGGTCGGCGGTGAAGTCCAGCCCGAAGCCGCCGTTGACCTGCAAGTCGATGAAGCCGGGGGCCAGCAGCAGCCCGGCGGCGTCGCGCACGGTGGCGGATGGCGGCAGAGCGTCGCCAGCCGCGCCCACGGCGGCGATGCGGCCGTCCTCGATGAGAACGAGGCTGTCCTCGATGGTCGTCGCGGGGGTCAGGAGCGTGGCGTGGCGGATGGCGAGCATGGGGGTGGGAGGGTAGAAACCGAGTTTCTTCTGAGAAACTCGGTTTCTACTACGCTAGAGAAAGAGGACGACTACTGCGGCCAGGAGGCGTCGATCTCGGCCAGAGCCGTGTCCAGGTCGGTCGAGCCGCTGATCCAGTCGGTCATGGCCTTCCAGAAGGAGCCGGCGCCGACTTCGGCCGGCATCAGGTCGGAGGCGTCGAAGCGCACGCTCGTCGCGCTGGCCAGCAGTTCGGCCACCTGGCGGTCGACCACGCTCTCGTACCAGTCGAGGCTGGCGTCCTTGTGGGGCGACAGCGCGCCGCCCATGCGAACCCACTGCTCGACGCCCTCACCCTTGCTGAAGAACTCCATCAGGGCGCGGACTTCGGGGCGGTCGGTGAACATGACCATCATGTCGCCGGCCACCAGCGCCGGACGGCCCAGGCTTTCGTCGATGGGCGGCAGGTAGAAGAAGTCATAGTCTTCGCCGGCCACCAGCGTCTCGTCGCCGAAGAAGCCGGTGATCCACGCCGCCTGCGAGTGGAACCAGCAGCCGGGCGGGTCGGCGAACATCGGGACGGGCGAGTCGCCGATGAAGGTCGAGACGATGGACGGCACGCCGCCATAGACGTAGTCTTCGTTGAGCCAGATATTGCCCATCGTTTCGGCCGCGGTCTTCACCTCGGGCGAGGCGAAGGGCAGCTCGCCGGTGACCCACTTGTCGTAGTTCTCCAGCGAGGTCGTGCGCAGCATGATGTTCTCCATCCAGTCGGTGGCCACCCAGCCGGTGGCCGCGCCGGACTCGATGCCGATGCACCAGGCGGGGTCGCCGTCGTCGGCGATCTGCTGCGTCAGGGCCAGCATCTCATCCCACGTCTCCGGCACTTCGTAGCCGGCGGCGTCGAACTGGGCCTTGGGATAGAAGACCATGCTCTTGACGGCGGCGCGGTGCCAGACACCGGCCATGATCTCGTTGCCGTCGCCGTCGGTCATGGTGGCCATGTCGAGCCAACTGTCGATGTAGGTCTCTTGCAGTTGCTCGCGCGGCAGGAAGGCGCTGACGTCAATCAGCGCGCCGGCCGTGGCGAAGCGCTGGACCATAGCGGGCTGGGAGATGTTGGCGATGTCGGGCGGGTCGCCGGCGTCGACGCGAACGTTGATCGCCGTCTCGAACTCGCGCGAGCCTTCGTAAACCACGTCGATGCCGGTCTGCTCCTCGAACGGAGCGACGGCGGCTTCCATCTTGACCGCCTCTTCATCGACCATCACGCCCATCAGGTCAATGGTCGTGCCCTCGAACTCGCCGGCGCGAGCGCGCTCCAGGAAGCTGCCTTCGGCCGCCGCTTCTTCTTCGCCGCCGGCCAGTTCGGTGGCCGCGGCTTCGACGGTGGGGGCCAGCTCTTCGGCCGCGGCCTCAAGGGTCGGGCCTAGTTCGGTGGCCGCGGCCTCCAGGGTGGGGGCCAACTGCTCGGCCGCCGCTTCCAGCGTCGGCGCGGCGTCCTGAATGGCCTGCTCGACGGCCGGGTTGCCGCAGGCCACCAGGAAGGCGGCTAGGGCCAGCAAAAGTACAACGATCACAGTGCGTTTCATTCTTTCCTCCGATCTTAGGGTGACAGACTTACTCATCAATCTCGTTTCACTCGGTGGGCGACAGTTTCTTATTCCCGTGCTCACCTCCTCGCCGCCAACGGCAGCCTCTCGGCCTCGGCCAGATAGACCGCGCCGACGACGCCGGCGTTGAAATCGGCCGGGACGACGACGATCTTCTCATCCGGCAGCATCGCCGCCGCCAGAGGCGAGTCGGCGCGCAGGGCGGCCAGCGCGCGGCGCAGCGGTCGCTCGAAGGCGGCCCCGGCGCGCGTGACGCCACCGCCCAGGACGACCTGCTCCACGTCGTAGGCCATGACTAACAGGTAGACCGCCCGCGCCAGATAGGACGCGGCGCGGGCGATGACGTGGCCGGCGGCCGGATCGCCGGCGTCGGCCAGAGCATAGACCTGGCCGGTGGTCAATGGCGCGCCGTCCTGAGCCGGTAGACGTTCGGCGGCGTAGGCGGCGATGGCCGGCCCGGCGGCGAACGCCTCCAGACAGCCGTAGGAGCCACAGACGCAGCGCGGGCCGGACGGATCGAGCGGAATGTGGCCGATCTCGCCGGCCATGCCCCCCGCGCCGCGGTAGAGGCGTCCGCCGAGCACCAGCCCGGCGGCGATGCCCGTGCCGATGCTGAGATAGGCCAGGCTGGCCAGGGGCCGGGCGGTGTTGGCCCGGTGGTACGCCCCCCAGGCGGCGGTGCGAACGTCGTTCTCCAGCGTCACCGGGACGCCGAGGGCGGTTTGCAGCGCGTGGCGCAAGGGGTACGGCTCGCGCAGATTCAGGTTGACCGCCATGCGCACCGTGCCCGTATCGGGGTCTACCTGGCCGGGCACGCCCACGCCGGCGGCCACCAACTCCAACCGCGTCGCGCCGGCCAGCGCCAGCGCCCGGTCGACGGTGTCCACGACGGCGGCCACCAGCCGGTCGGGGGCGGTCACGTCGGTCGGCTGGACGACCTCGCCCAGCGCCCGCCCGTCGTCGTCGACGAGCAGCGCGGCCGTCTTGGTGCCGCCGATGTCCAGCCCGATGCGCGCGTTCACAGGATGCCCAACTCCCGCTGCATGACCAGCGCCGCCGCGCCGAGGGTGGTGATGTCGGCCACCTGGGCCGCGTCGAGTGACGGGTAGCGGACGGTCGTGGCCGCGGCCATAGCCGGCAGCACGCGCTGGTGCATCTCGGCCTGCACGGCGTCAAGGAAGACGTCGCCCAGCGCGGCGATGTCGCCGGCCAGGACGATGCTCTGGATGTTGTACGCCCCGACGAGGTGGGCCACGGCCGCGCCGAGGTGGCAACCGGCGCACACGGCTACGTCGACGGCCAGCGGGTCGTGGGCGGCGACGGCGGCGATGAAGCGCGGCCAGGTCAGCGGCGCGTCGCCGGCCAGCAGGGAGTGGCGGCGGTCGGCGGCCTTGGCGGCCCGCAACATGGCCGGGATGCTGCTCGTCGTCTCCAGGCAGCCGCGGTTGCCGCAACTGCACAGCGCGCCGCCGACGTCGACGACGACGTGGCCGATCTCGCCCGCGCCGAAGCCGTCGCCGTAGAACGGCCGGCCGCTCAGGATGACGCCCGCGCCGATGCCCTGGGTGACGCGGACGACGATGAGGTTGCCGCCGCTCGGCCCGGCGCCATAGGTGTACTCGGCCAGGGCAGCCATGTGGCTGTCGTTGGCGACGTAGACGGGACGGTCGTAGCGGGCGGCCAGCAGTTCGCGCAGGGGCAGGTCGATCCAGCCGCGGTTGACGGCGCGCAGGACGACGCCGCGTTGCGGATCGACCAGGCCGGGGGTGGCCACGCCGATGCCCAGCAGCGCTTCGGTGGGCAACAGTTCGTCAACCAGGCGATAGATGCACGTTTGGGCCTCGTCGCCGCGCAGCCCGGCGGCCGAGCAGGCCGCGCGCCGGACGACGTCGCCGCGCAGCGTGACCAGGGCGGCGCGGTAGTCGTCGCTGCTCAGGTCGAGGGTCAGGACGCAGGGGCCGGCGTCGTTGATGGACAGGAGGGTGGGGCGCTTGCCGCCGGCCGACGGGCCGCGGCCGGTTTCGATGACCAGATCGCCATCGAGTAGATCGGCGGCCAGGGTGGAGACGGTCGGCCGGGTGAGGCGGGTGCGGCGGGCGATCTCGGCGCGACTGATAGGGCCATCGTTGAAGATCGTCTTCAAGACCAAACGGCTATTGTGGTCTCGCGTCTGATGTCGGGTGGCCTTTTGCATGACTCGCTTCCGCAGCCTGACAAAGTAAGTTAACTTAATTTACAAAGTCATTGTAGCAGAAGAGCGGCTGCTCTGTCAAGTAGGTAACGGCGTTTCGCTTGCCGGATAAGTCGCGCTATAATCGGCGTCAATACTCTGACAGAAACGCAACGTAAATCACACCCATGCAAGACAACCGCTCCATCTCCCGCGTCGGCGTCTACGTCGACACCGCCAACATGTACCGCAACGGCGGCTATCGGATGCGCTACGACGTACTGCGCGAATTCGCCTGCCGCGACGGCGCCGAACTGGTGCGCCTCAACGCCTACGTCAGCTTCGACGCCGACCGGGCGCGCACCGATGCCGTCTACGACAAGAACACCCACCGCTTCTACGCCCTGCTGCGCGACTTCGGCTATAAGGTCATTATCAAGGAAGTGCGCTGGTATGAGGACGAGAACGGCAAGCCCTATGCCAAGGCCGACGCCGACCTCGACTTGGCCGTGGACATGCTGCTCCAATCGGAGAACCTCGACCGGGTGCTGCTGGTGACGGGCGACGGCGACTTCGCCCGCGTTGTGGCCGCGGTGCAGAACAAGGGCTGCCGGGTGGAGGTGGTGGCGCTGGACAACGCCTCGTTCGTGCTGCGGCGCGAAGTCGACCTGTTCATGTCCGGCTACCTGATCCCCGACCTGGTGCCGACGGTGGTCAATGGCGGGCCGATGCCGGACGCTGCGCCGTGGGGCGAAGTCGGCTCCATCGTCCGCGGCACGTGCTACTTCCACAAGATCAACTACGGCTTCATGCGCTTCCTGCGCGTCAACGGCCCGCGCCTGTGGCTGACCGACACGCAGCACCCCGACTCGCCCTACGAGACGGCCTACTTCCACGACTCCAACCTGCCGGACAACATCGACCCGCTGCAACTGCCCAGCTATAGCCACGTCTTCCAGTTCGAGCTGGCCGAGTCGCGCCACCCGACGGGGAAGTTTGAGGCCAAGAATATTCAGATGTTGAGTTGGATGCCGGCGTGATGAATTAGGATTACGATTAAATAGAGTGGCGAGTGCGAGTTCCCGGGTGCCTTTGGCGTCAGCTTTGTGGGAATTTGTTGACAGGGCGGGGGAGTTCTGCTAACATCCTGACTTGCACCCCAGGGGGCGTGGTGTAGCGGTTAACACGTCGGCCTGTCAAGCCGAAGATCGCGGGTTCGATCCCCGTCGCTCCCGTATAGAACCTGGGTTCCAAAGCTCTCGACTTAGTCGAGAGCTTTTTGTTTGGTGAATAGTATTACCTGCAACCAACCCGCCTACATCTCTACCCGAATACCCAGTTCAACAACCTGTTCCGGCGGCAGGCGGAAGAAATCGGCCGCGTCGCGGACGTTGCGGCTCATCAGGGCGAATAGCTGTTCGCGCCAGATGGCCATGCCCGGCCGGTGAGTCGGCAAGAGCCGCTCGCGGCCCAGGAAGTAGCTGACCTTGTCTAACTCGATCGCCAGCCCGCTCTGCCTGGCCAGCGCCAGATCGCGCGGTACGTCCGGGTCTTCCATGAACCCGTAGTGAAGAACGACGCGATAGAAGGCGTTGTCGAGGGGGTAAACCTCGATGCGCTCGGCTGGAGGGACGTACGGGATTTCCTTTGTCTTAATAGACAGCAGAATGACCCTTTCGTGAACCACCTTGTTATGTTGCAGGTTGTGAATGAGCGCCGGAGGGGTGCAATCGAGGTCGCTATTCATATAGATGGCCATGCCGGGCACACGCACCACCTCTTTGGTCTGAAACCGTTCGGCAAAGTCGTCGTCCGTGCCGCTGCGTTGAAGCAGGAACAGCGCCACCAGGATCGCAATCGTAATCGGGATGATGAATGGTTCGAAGAAAGGCGTTGTGTTTGTTTTGATTCCAACAATCTCAGAACTTTCCCGGCCTGTTAACCAGCCTGTGCCTAAGAGTAGACACTTTCGCACCCACGTACAATGTATCTACTGTATGGATCTTGGTGCAGATTTGATAAACCGTACCCGCGCGACCCCTTCGATCAGGCTCAGGGCATATTGGGCCGGGGTGAAGCTTTGATAGCCCAAGTCCATGCGCTGCAAGGCCGCGGCCAGTATAGTGGGGCGTATCACTCGCCGGTCTTCATCAAGGTAGTCAGCCTGTTCAGTTGGGATGAGGAGCTTGTCGCTTTCTTGCCCATCGGCCTTGAGGGGGTACTTGCCATAGCGCTCGACCTTACGCAGGGCGTTGTGGACGTGAAAGCCGAAGTGGACGGTTTCCGGGTTCTCGTGGATGTCCAGCACCGTCATCTCCCCCTGGAACAGGCCGAAGAGCAGATTGTCCGCCAGACGTTCCAGGCGCAAAGGGGGTAGTTCGCTGTTGCTGTCGGAGGGAATGTTCTCGTTCCTGGCGTCTTCCGCGGCTTCCCCGCCGGGCGGGAAGTGGTAGTTGTAGGCATTGACCTGCAAGTTCGGCCAGCCCTTCACGGCGCTGGAGCGCAACAAAAAGCCGCTGATCACGTCGCCTTTGTCCACGGCGGCGCTGTCGGTCAGTATCTGCTTGTGGACGGCCGTGTCGTGCCCCTTGTTGACGCGGCCGATGCTCAGCGCGCCATCCATGAGGCAGGCCACCCACGAGGGATCGAGATAAAAGAAGCGCAACGACTCCGGCGGCAACATGCGCTCGTCGGGCACGAGGTAGCTGGAGGGAACTCCCTTGAGCAGACTAAGCTCGCTGAGCCACGCCTCGACGTTTTTCGGCAGCGAAAGTTGCCCGGCGGCGTTGGCCCGGAAGGGCAAATGGGGGTGGAGGTACTGCTGCTCCATCGTCTTCAGCAGGCGCACGTGGGTGCGTTTCCAGCGATAGAGGGCCAACGAGACGCGCTTGTCTCTCAGGCAGAGCAGGCGACCCAACTCCCAGGCCGCGGCATAGGCGGTGTCGAACATGCCGTAGGTCATGTCGTAGCGCAGGAGTTCGTCCGCGGTTTGCACCGGCAACTGATCGTCGGCGATCTGTTTGTCGGGCTTGCCGGGCAGCAGCGGGCTGCGATACCAGGAAACACTCTTGCCGCCGCGGCGGAAGTGGTGGGGCAGGGGCGCGTACCCCTGTTGCAGAAAGTGGTTGGCCCTGGCGCTGTCGGCGTCCTTGCCCTCCCGGCTGGGCAGCCTCAGACTGGGAGTGGCGTCGCCGGGCAGCAGGGACACCAACAAACGCCGCGAGACCGGGTCTTCGCTGACGAAGTACAACTTGTCGCCATCGCCAACCCATAGCTGGCGGGCCGTCACGTTGGCATAGGTGGCCGTCTTGCTGTGCAGGCGAAGGCCGGGGAACCAGGTTGCGAACTGATCCTTGTTCGCCGGTATGATGCCGTTCCCCGCAGCTACCCGCCGGCCGGCGGCATTGTAGAGCGCGCCCTGTTTGCCGACGTAGTAGCAGTGGTCTTTATCGCGCGCTTCCTTGACCGCCACATCCGCGACAAGGGCCTGACTGCTAAGCGGATTGCCGCCGGTCAAGAAGCTGTTTCGTAGATGGTCGATACTCGGTTCCGCCGGCAACTGCTGCGCGTCGAGACTGAACAAGAACTCGTGATTGAGGTGAAGAAGGATGTGGCGGAACGTCTCTTTTTCCGTTAGCGCCGTGAAGCTCCAGTTGTGCAACGATACCAGGGGGATCGCCTCGCCATAGCCGTCGAAATCGAAGACGAAGTCGGCGCCATTCTGTTTGTAGCGGCCCTCCAGCGATACCAGGTGAATGATGGATTTGACGCCTTCTGCGGGCAGCCGGTTGGCGACGACAATGGACATTTCGCCGCCGACCTGATCGCTGGGATTGAGTTGCAATGGCTGGTCGTCGATAGGGCTGCCGTCGACCTTGATGGTGTAAGCGCCTGCCTCCAGTCGGCCGCAGTCGATACTGCCATTATCTCCGGTCGCCGCTTCCTGGTGAAGCAGTTCGCCCTTGTCATTGAACAGTTCAACGTGCTGTCTGGCTTTCACACCCTGCAGGCCGATGCGGCTCTTGCGGGCATGGGCCAGCCAGGTGAGCCCCTTTTCATTGGGCAGCAGTCGTTGCAAGACGCTCTTCTTGACGTAGATGACCTTGAAGCGCTCTTCGGGGTTTTCGTCCGGGTCCAGATGGGGCGGCCAGTGCGCGCCCTTAATCGATTCGCTATTCAGCATAGGGACGGTTTTCACATAACCGGCGGCGGCCCCCTGGTGCTCTTCCACCGATTGCGGCGGCGCGCCCGCGCTGGTCAGAAGTTCATCCTCATTCAGCACCAGCAGCGCCAGCCAGGGCGCCTTCTCCAGCCGCGCCTCGGTGGCCTCATCGGAACTCATGGCCAGCATCCGTTCCCAGGGCAAGGTGTCGCGCTTCAGGGCCATGTGCGGCAGGACGTGGGCATAGTGGCCCAGGCTGTTGTTCGGCGGAAAGATGGCGGCGATCTCCGTCGGGTTGATGGTAAACCGTTCGCCGGCCACTTTGACCTGAAAGGGGGCCAGTTCAACCTTAAAGCGATTGTTATCGCCAATGCCGTCCCCTTCCAGGATTTGTTGGCCGCTAAACCGGTAGCGCCCGGCCTTGAGGGTGGGCAGGTGATTCTCGATAAATTCCAGGTAGACGGAAGCTTTAATAGCCATATTCGTGATCGCGGTCATGCGTTCGGAACTGTCAGACGAGTGTGCCAATCTGCGGGTCCATGACCAGCGCGTCGGCTATCTCCGGCGACAGGCTGATGCCCAGGCGGTCGTAGTCAAAGCCCAGGGCGGTGAGCAGTTGCCGGCGGCTACTCATCGTGGCCACGTCCGTCAGGTGTGTCCGGAGATAATCGGTTGCCGCTGTGTTTGCGGCCAACTCCCCGGCGGCGAAAGCAGTTAGCGGCTCGAAGCCGATGCCCGGCTCGACGTGGGTCGTGGCGTAGGCCAGGTCTTGCCTGGCGATCCACTGCGTTTCGCCGGGCCGGGGCGGCGCGGCCGGCGTCAACTCCATGCCGGCCATGACGTTCTCGGCGTAGCGCTCGCCGTTCAGGTCTTGTTGCAGCTTTTCGCCCCACAGCGCCCGCGGCACCCGCTTGAGCACCGGCCGAAAGCCGAAGTGCCGGCCGGCGGGCTGCCATTGGCCGCCGGCATCTTCGGCCTCGACCGTCAACTGGAGGCGGCTGGTGATCTGGCCGGCGCTGCGGGCCATGGGGGCGATGCCGAATGAGCCGGTGGAGACGGGCCGCCCCATCGTGGTCTGGCTATAACGGCCGTCCACCTCACGAAAGGGGACGATCTGCGCTCCGCCCTTGACCGTCGCCTGCTGCAAACTCTTAACGATGACCTCCTCCGCTGCGTCGACTGTAAAGGAGGCGTAGGGCATGACCAGATCAAGCCCCAGGTGGAAGTCGCTGGGGTTGATGACGTGCTGCTCAACGTCCGCCCCGTCGACGCGAACCGTCTCGCGGCGCAGCAGGCCGGCCATCACCGAGATTTGGGCCATCTTTGTCTTATCTGGCGGGAGAAAAGAGCTGTTGAACGTCGCCCAGTCCACCGGCTCGAGCTTCGGCGTCGTCGTCGCGCCGAAGTCCATGTCGAAGGTCACACACCATAGGTGGATGTGGGCGTGGCCGGCGAACTCCGGCCCCCATATGTGGACTTCCGCGCCGACACTCACTTTGATCTGGTGCGCGCCGAAGAGATGATAGGTGTATTCCACGCCAATATCGAGCGAAGCCCGCGCGTCGTAGTGGTACGGTTTCCAACAGACGAGGAAGTCGGCGGCCAGCGTGAACCACGCTTTTTGCGCGCCGCTCTGATAGAGCGCCTCCAGCCGGCCGCCGGCCATGACCATATGCGGCAGCAGCGCGAAGTAGATGCCGCCTTTGATCGACAGTTCGGAATTGACCGGCCAATTCAGGCCCAGGCGCGGCACGGTTGGGTAGTGGGCCGGCTTCTGAAAAGTGGGATGGTAGCCGCCCAGGCTGAGGACAAACTCCCCCTGATGCGGCCCGGCAAACCAGCAGTAAAAGGCGAAGCCGCCCGTCAGATGGCAATCCCGCGACAGAACGAAGGAGTTGGCCGTCAACTGCGCCTCGATGCTCAGGATGCCCTCGGCGGGATTGAAGACCGCTTTGAGGGCCAACTGCACTTCGGCGATTGGCGTCACCTCTTGTCCGCCGGCCACGGGCGTGGGCACAATGACCGTGGACAGCCCCAGCACGTCGATCTCGAAATGTTCGCCAAAGCTGACGATGAGCAGGGCAAACGAGTCGATGAGCTGGAAGCTGGTGAAACGAATGCCGGCGGCCAGGAAGTACTGGCCCTTCATGGGGTAGATGCTGTCGCGGAGCTGATCGAGGATGTCGTGAATGGTGTCCGTCCGGTCGGTGGGGTTGGTGGGGGCCGGGCTGCCCGCGCCGCCCGTGGCCAGATTGACCAGAGGGAACTGCCCCACCGCGGACACTTCGGGCAGCCTGACCGCCCGATTGAAGCCAAAGCCGGCCGCCAGACCCGTCACGAAGAAGAAGGAGGGGCCGCCGAGCGGGGCGTGGAGCACGGCATAGATAAAGAGCGAGTTGTAATCGGGCAGGTCGGCATAAGCGCCGATGGCCGACAGGGTGAGCGAGGGCGTCTTGATGGTGGCCAGGCCGCTGTACTCATCGTAGGCGGGCATCACCTCCCGGTCGCCGGCCATCACGGCGGCGATGTGGCTGTGCAGGAAGGACGCGCCGATCTCCAACGCCCCCTTCTTAAAGTCTACGCCAATCCCCAACAGGCGAAACTGCGGCTCGAGCTTGTTGATGGGCGTGCCCAGCCCCAGCCCATCGAGCGAAAAGGTCAGCGCGGCCAGGCTCAGGCTGGCGTCCAGGTAGGCCCAGACCATCTGTGTATCGCTCTCGAACTGTAGGCCGAGGCGATTGATGTGAACCGGCCCAAACGCTTTGCCGATCTTGATCCACTGAATGCCGCTGGCCGAGCTGCCCGCCGGCGCCGGGGTGACGCCTTGCGCGGCGGGCGAGGTCGTCACCTGGCCGCCCGTTTTCTCGATGGCCTGCTCGGCCGGTGGGTTGGATGGAAGCGCGGCCGTGGCCGGCAAGGCGGGCGCGGCCGGTTTCGTCTGCACTTTGCTCTTTAAGCGGATGGGCAGGTCGAAGTGAAAGGTCGTGTCCTGGCCCAGGGCAACGTTGATGCCGAGGCCGATCGGCTCTTTGATGGCCCGATTGGGCAGGGTAATGCCGCCGCCGGGAATTAGCGCTCCCAGGCGGGTGAGGTCGGAATCGGAGAAGTAGACCTGGTTCGCGTCGGGCGCGCCCAGGGCCACGAGCGGCTGTAGGCCGAAGGTCAGGCTGGCCTCTTTGGGCACGACCTTGCCCACCAGCGGCAGCGCCGACAGGTCTATCCCGCCGCCGATGTCCAGGCCAAAGAGGGAGTGGCTGCGGCCCGCCTGTTTGTCATAGATGAAGAAGGCATCTTTCAGGGCGATGCTCAACGGAACGTCCAGCTCCGGCTCCACGATGCGGATGAGATCGCCGATGTCGAGGTCGCCGCCGCTGGGGCTTTTGTAGGCGGCAATGAAGGCGGTATCTGACGTCTGGCCATGCGGCGACTGGTCGAAGAGCAGGTCGAACTCCAGCGTCGTGCCGTCTTCCAGCTTGAAGAGCAGTTGGCCGCTGAACGTCTTCTCATACCCGGCGCTGCGGCCCGTGGCCGCGCCCGCTTTGTGCAGGCGCACGCTGACGACCATCTCCACAGTGGCCCCGGCCCCGAAGAGGTCGTGGACTTCCACGTCGCACTCGAACTCGAAATTGCCCGGCCCCGTCTCGTAGGTCAGGTGCAGGGAGCGAATGGCCAGTTGGTCGAACACGCCGGGGATGCCGTCGGTGTCGGTGAAGGCCCCGATCAACTCCTTGATGGTCACGGCCTTATCGCCGGCGCTGGCCGCGCCGCCCTCGAACTTCCAGTTCTTGCCGGGGCCGTCGTAGGCGGCGACGAGCAGCAGGGAAAAGAGGATGTCAGTGCTGCCCTTTTTAAGGATGTCATACTCGCCCCACACCTGGCCGGAGACCTGGCCGTTGGGGCCGCCGAAGTAGTCAATGGTCAGTTGGGCGGCCAGTTCGCCGGGGCCGAGGGGGATGTGGCCCAGAGCCAGATGCAGGAAGAGGCGGCGGGCCGGGACGCTGCCCAGGATGGTGAGGTCTTGCAACGCCAGGACGCCGAGGTCGATGCCGGCCCCGTTCTCCCCCTGCCCCGGCGCGCCGCCCACCTGGAAAGTGTTGAGCAGCGCGCCCGCATTCGGCCGCTTGGCCTCTGCCCCCGGCGCTTCGCCCGGCATCAGCAGTTGGACCTCGAAGGCGCCGCTGGGCAGCTCCAGTTCGATGAACAGGGGGATAGACTCAATCTCCACGACGCCGGCGACTGTGCCGCTGACGCGCACCCGGTCGTAGGCGTCGGCCTTGCCCGTGATGTAGATGGCGATGCTGGGCGAGGCCAGCGCCAGAACGCCGGGGATCATCTCCCAATGGGCGTCCAGCCAGTCGACTGTGAACTCCAGGACGAAGGGCGCCGTCGCGCTGAACATGAACGAAGACAGCCGCACCCCGTCCACGGGCAAGGACGCGGGCAGGATGTCCCAGGCATCGCCCAGGTCGGCCAGCGTGCTCTTGAGGAAGGCGCGGATGTCCTGAATGGCGATGCCCGGCGGCGGGATGAACAGGTAGCTTTGGCCCTGCTCGTCCTGAATCACGCTCACGCGTTCGGCATGACCTTGCCCGGCGAATTGCGCCTGCAATCCCTCTATCGTCAGTTCCGGCTGATTCGGATCGGGGGTGGGGGGCATGGGCGGTTGTCCTATTGGTGGAAAAGAGCTACCGGCGGGACGCGGCGATCGTCGGTTTCTGCCTGGTACTGTTGTTCGACTATCTCAATGATGCCTTCCTGCCCGGCGTTGGCGATTTTCGTCAGCGTAATCCCGGTTCCAAGCGCGTCCGGCCCCCCAATGGGGATGCCGAGCTTGAAAGTAACGGAGCTTTCCCGGTAATCGGCCATGCGCCCGCGGACACGAATGGCCTGGAGATGGTTCTGGCAGTTGGCGAACGCATTGGGCAGGTTGTCCAGTTGGGCCGCCGTGGCGCTCACAAACGGCTGGCTCCGAATGCCGCCTAACCGGTAAACGTTCTGGGTCTTGCTCTGCCTGTCTGACGGGTCGGTGTACTGCTTTCCCTTAAGTTCGACCTGGAGATTCGCATCGAGCAGAGGAACAACAAAACTGCTTTCGAGCAAGACGGCGGGCACGGGGAGGCCCTCCAGCGCGGTCGGGCCTAGGTTGCTGAGAAACCAGATGAGGTAGTTGAAGGAAACGCGCAGATAGCCGGCCAACGTATAGATCAGGCTCCGAGAAGGTACGTTTGGGCCTAGTCCTGGCATGGGCCACTGGTTTGGCAGATTGAGCTTTAGGATTTCGGCCCGGCAACGAGCCAACTCATCCACGCGCACGCTAACCCCATAGCTGAGACCGCTGCCTATTCTGGGGCGGACGCGTCCTCCTGTCCCCTGAGCGGGCGCGACTTCCTCGTATAGCCAATACATGCAGGCGGATTGATAGGTAAGCGCGCAGTGGAGCAGGTCTTTTTCAAACTTCCTGTTGTAGAATGTGGCTCCGCCTTCCAGCGCGGTGCTCGCCATGCGGTAAGTAATGGACGTGTCCTGGGTGTAGATCAAGGACTTTGACGCTCCCCAGGAAGCAGGCGCTACAGTCTGGTAGCGATAGGCCGCTCGTTTGTATTTGCCGCTGATGCCGGCTCTGGCGTAGGCAGCCAAGGCGCTGGCGGTTACGCCGGCCGTTCCTTCCGCGGTATGGCTGACGATTTTCAGGAAGGTGTTAAAGCGATTGTAAGGTTGCCCGGCATAGATGCCGCCTCGCTGCGTGCTATCCCGTGGCGCAGCGACGGGTGGGGGGGCGCTTTCCGCTGCCTTCAGCGCCACCAATCTGGCCCGAAAGGTGTCCAGTTGCATACGCATCCCCTCCATAGCGCGTTGCATCAGCGGCAAATTGTCGGGGTCGCCGTGATAAAACTCAATCGGTTGCTTGGGTGTGGCCGGAATGACGTAGTAAGCGTGAAGCTGCTCTGCCGTGGGGATTAACACTTTGAGGTTATCAATGAGGGCGATCAAACCATCGGTCGTATACGTTTGCGCCTCCAACTCGCCGGCTTTCCGGGCCAGTGTGTCATAGATTGTGGTGACCTGCGGGAAGCGCCCTTTGGTTGTGGCGGCCAAAGCGTGCGCTCGCGCCAGATAGCCGGTTAACCCGCCTTGTTGTTTGTGGTGCAGGGCGTTTTGTTTGGCGCAAAAGGCTTCATGCAGTTGTTGGGGGTCTTGCTGGAGTAGTTGCAGCGCATTGCTGTTGAGCGCGAATACTTTATCGCTGAAGCTGTTGATCCACTGGATCAGTTCTCGTTTGGTGGCCGTTTTGCCCGGCAATAAGATGTTGGTGAAGTCTCTCTGCAACCCGGCATCTTGCGAATCGGGATACCAACGGGCGAAGGGATCCTGCACGTAGAGCCGGTCGTAGGTGTAAGCTGCTCCGGCCGTCGCTGAAACTCCAATGGCAAAGGGTATCTGGCTCAGCGATACGAGTTGAGCGGCCGCCGCGTCCGCGGTTTCACTGCCGGTCGAGCCGGTCGGCAGTTCAACTTGCAGGCCGACTTCCGCTTGCACGCCGACTTGTCCGGAGTAGCTCTTCCCAACCAACGCCAGCAGCCCGACCGGACGGTTCGACGACCACAAAGGTGGCCCCGGGGCGGTCATGGCATAGAGCGCCAGAGGCATGGCGCGGTGAAGAGCCAGGACGACCGTGTCGGTTTCCGTGGCCTGCGCGCCTATTTCAAGCTTCAAGGTAAAGACCCCGGGCAGCATGAAGCTGCCGGCGTCCACGCTAAAATATGCGCCGCCCCCCCAACCGGACGAGCCGAAGCTTGTGGCCATCATGCCTTTGGTGAGCAGTTGTTCCTTGCGAAACTGCCGGAAGAGATCGACCGCGCTGAGTCGCTTATAGCGGCTGAGCATCTGCGCGGGCAACTGTTCAGCAACAGCGCCTTGCCGCAGCGTGGTTCTAACCTGCTGCATGGGGCCGGTGGCCGGCCCCTTTTGTGGAGCCGGAGCCTTTCGCGGGTCTTTTGGCATCATGCGCCAGTCCTCCTTATCTTCCGGTCGGAACAACGATGGCGGCGTCGGGTTTAGTATTTGATGATGTACTTCAGGGCAAAGTAGGGCGGTCGGTTTTCGTGCCCCTGACCACTGCCGGCATAGTCTGTTCCTCCCAGCTTGCTGTCCACGTCCCCGCCGTTCGTCTTAAACGGGCGATCGTCATCGTCGTCACCTGAAAAGCTTCGATGGTGAATCCAAAAGTTGCTCCCATTGATCAAATGCCTGTGTGGCGGCATTTGACCTTCACTAAGGGTCACGAACTCGGCGCCGCCGCTGCTCTTCAGGGCGTATGTAGTCAGATTATGGCCGGCCCCGTCGGTAATCGAACCGCTGCCGGCGCCGACGATGAAGCGACTGCGGAGGTCGGGAATTGAAAAATGGTCGTTGTTATTGCCGTCTTTGAACAGAGGCGGTTCCCCCAGCACCCGGTACAGGTCGCCGAACTGATCCTTGTGGGCCTGGGTATAGTAGGGACACTTTTGCCCCACGCATTCCAGCCAGCCCTGGGGGATATTCACGCCGATGAAGCTGACGACGGTTCCCACGGGCATGACATCGCCGGCCTTATCCTGCACGCGCCCTTTGGCCGTGATAGTCCCGGCTGTGAGTGCGCCGCCGACGGTGAGATTGCCTTTCGCATCGACGCCGCCGCCGACCGCCAGACTGCCTTTGGCGTCGACGCCGCCGCTCACCGTCAGATCGCCCTTGGAAGACAGGCGCAGCCGCTCTGTCAACGGGGCTTTTGGCCCTGGCCCCTTTGTCGAAACAATGAGATGGCCGGAGTAGCTGCCATCATCCTCGGCCGCGATGCGCACGGCCGGCGTGTCGCCATACTCCTCTTTGCGCGTATCGTAGCCGCTCAACTCAATCGCCGCCGCCGAATCCTTGCCGCCCGCCGCATTAATGAGCCGCAGTTTTGGCCCTATCTTGCCCACGGCGGCCGACTCCAGGGCCAGGTTGCCGGTGACGCCCCGGATCATTCCATTGACGACCAGGTCCGTTTTCACCGTGATCTGGTCGTCGGTGATGAGCGTTCGGGACTTGATGATCGGGCCAATCATCCGGGTCAGGAAGATGGGCTTCGTCGCGCCGTTACTATCCTGGTACTCGTCCACGGGCAAGTCAACCTGGCAGTAGCAACCGGCAAAGCCATCGGGCAGATCGCTGGTTAGCTTTCGCAGTGTCAGCAGCAGCGACTCCCGCGGCGCTAAGGTCAACGGTTGCTTCGGTATCAGTTTCCAGCCATCCAGACTGTCGTTGAGGGGATTGCCCGCCAGGCTATCTTCCCGGCTGATCTCCCACTGGCCGGTGCTGACTTCCAGCGCCACGCGGGCATCATGAAAAGCGTCAAAGCTGGTCAAAGCCCAATGGCGGACGCCGCCGGCCGAGGCCTGGGCGACATCGACCACAAACCAGATGTGGACGGGCGTGTGCTGGTCCAGAACGATGGCCGTCGGCGTGCCGTCCAATGAGCGGAAAAAGTTGTTGTTCGTCAACCTGACTTGCAGCGTGTTCTCCGTCTGCCCGTCGTTGATGATCATCGGCAGGCCCAGGAAGTCGATCTCGAGGCCGTTGGCGGGGTAGATCTTGTTTGCCATCTTGTCCCTATCCTTTCGTCGCTGATTCAGGTTCTTGTCTACAGGCCATTGGTCGGGCTGAGTCGCAGCCAACCCTCCCGTATCTCATAGCGGGTGTCGAAGCGCGCCATCGGGTCAAAGGGGCGCAGGCGCAGGCGGTGGAAGAGCAGTTCGACCGCCTCCTGCGCCGGAGTGAAGGGCGGGGGCAAGTCGCCGGGCGCGCGCTTATCCTCCGGCGTCATGCGCGCCGTGTCGTCGCTCAACGCCTCCAGCCACCCCTGCGCCAGAAGCGCTTGCCAGAGCGGGTCGGTGGCGGGGCCGGCCACTTCCTGCAACTGGTGCTTGCTGATGACGCCCTCGGCGCTGATGCTCGACCACTGCTGGCCGTCCCGCTGCACCCAGCGCCACTCGAAGCCCGGCTCGGTGGGCAGCGAAAGCTCCATCCCCAGTTGCGGGGCCAGCACCGGCGCGGTCAGGAACGCCACCTGCATGCGCTGCAAGGCCGATTGGTACTGATCCTGGGGAATGTGCAGGTCTTTGACGGGCAGGATACCGGTGGTGGCGTGGATGGGGGCGCGAGGGTCGAGTAGCATCGTGATCGTCCGCGGCTTCTCATCCTGCAACGTCAGGTAGATCAGGAACTGGCTTTCGTCCCGATCTTCGCTGTTGGCCTGGCGCCGGGTCTGGATGTGCTCGTTCAGGCCGGGGGTCGGCTGGGTTTGCGGGGTGTAGAAGGTGTTGCCGTCATAGCCGCCGCGGCCGTCTTCCAGCCAGTAGCCCACCAGGCCATCGTTCAGGCGGTGGAACTCGCCCAGGCGCAGCGGCGCGCGCACCTGTTCAAAAGCGTGGCTGTGGCGCGACGGGCGCGGCCCCTGTGCTCCCGCGGCGTGATAGTTGTAATAGGCCCACACATCTTCCTGCACCTTGATCCGGCTCACGTTGATGGCCGCCGGCTCTTGCAACTGAAGACCCACCGCGGCGCGCACCAACGCCAGCGGCTGGCCCATCAGCAATGCCATCGCTTCGTGCTGGGCAAAGCTCTCCGGCTCCATGTTCTCCTGGGCGACAGACAGGGCGCTCAGAAAGTCGGCCAGGAACTCCCTGCCCTGGGCGCACAACCACTGCACCATCTGCGCCAGATGGGGATTGGCGATGTCGGCCGGGATGACGGGGGTGCTGTTGCCGGGGAACGTCTGCCAGTGCCCCCCCTCATCGATGATGCCCAGGGCATCCCCCTCAGGAGCGTAGATCATGAGGCTGTCATCCAGGTAGTTGGGCATCACCCAGCCGCAGATGGGATTGCCGGCCGGGTGGTCGTCCATCTCCTCGATTTCCTCATAAGCCGCCAGCCAGCGGAACGACAGGCGCGCCGGCTGGGCCAGCCGCGGCGGAATGGCGAAATCCTGGCCGGCGCTCTCGGCCAATTCAGGCATGGTGTCGGTGACCTGGATCGTGAAATCCTCTAGCTCGGCCACGCGATCGGGCGGCCAGTAGCGGCCGAAGGTGTCCATCAATTCCAACTCGCTCAGTGCGATCTTCCCGGCGCGCCAGGGCGAGAACGGCAGATACTCGTTCGGCGCGACCTCGTTGGCCATTTGCACCGCCTGGCGCACCTTAGCCGTGAAGACCTGGTCACCATCGTAGGGAAACGGGTTGTACACCGGCAATTGGAAGGCCTGGTGGCGCATGATGAGCGCCTCGCCAAAACCGGTCATCGCCTGGGCCAGCCCGCCGATGCTCAGCAGGGCCTGGTAGGCCCGAATCTCAACGACCAGGTGCAGCGCCTCGCTCACCTGGGGCTGATACCAACTGATGAGATCGTTGAAGTGGTCGTTGAGGTAATCCGCCTGCGCCTCAGCCGGGGTTGCCATTTCGGTGTGGTAACGTTCGAGGCTGCGGCCGAGCGTGGTTTTCAGATAGCCAACGAACGCCTGACGCACGTCATCCTGATCGACCAGGGCAATATCCAGCAGTTCTTCCAGCGGCTTTTGGAGTTGGGCGACGTAGCTGGCCTTGATGTGGCTGCGCGCTTCGGCCCAGTCCAGAAAGTCGTCAATGTTACCCGACAGATCGGCCCGGCCCTTCTCGTCGAGGTATTGGCGAATGATCGGCTGGCGGCTGCCCTGCGTCAGATAGGCCAACAAACGCTGCGCGAGTTTGCCGTCGGTGTCGCTTTGCTGGTCGAGTTCATCCGCCAGCCAGCGCTTGATCTCCATCTCGTCGTCGAGGTCGGGGTCGTCGATCGGCAGGTCTTTGGCGGCCACACCGAGTTGGCTCATCTTTTCGTTGAAGAGGGCAATTGTGAGCGGCCCGGCTGTCGATCCGGCCGTCTCGTCCACGAATGATCGGTACAACACCGGCGTCAGGCGGTTGATGATCGTCTTCTTGAGATAGAGGCTGGCGCCGGGGGTGAGGACGGTGCGGCCGTATAGAGGCACGGGCGAATCGTAGGTAAAGGGCTGCGCCGCCGCCTCGAAGTCGGTGTTGCCCAGGCGGTAGTGATCCTGCAAGTAGGCCGGGTCGTACGTATCGTCCTGCTGCTGGTGCGCCTGGCTGAAGCTGGTATCCCAGGCCAGAAAGACCGGTTGCCACTCCGCCGGGGGCGCGCCGATCACATCAATCTCACCCTTTTCATTCTTCCAGACCGTTTGCAACAACGTTTGGAACACCCCTGGCTGCTCGGGCCGGGTACTGTGCAGGTCGCCGTCAAAGGGAACCAGGCGAGTGGGCAGCGACTGGTGCATGGGCTGATACCTGGTAGACGGTTGGAAACCGCTGACCATCACCACCGGATCGTTGGGCCGCCAAAAGCGGGCGGCCGACACAGGCGCTAACTCCAGAGCGGGGCGGGGGTTGAGTCGTTGGTAGTCCAACAGGGCATCCTGCGTGGCGGCAAATTGATCGGTGATCCGGCCATTGATCTGCGCCTCCCGGCCCAGCAGTTCGGCCAGCCGGCTGTCGATCGCGTCGGTAATGAACGCCTTATAGCCGCCTAGCAATGCCGCTTCGGCTTCCATATAAGGCTCGGCCCTCCCTTGGGTAGATTGAGCCAGCGGTCGCGTTGTTCCCACCCCGGCGCCAAACGCTGGGCCGCTCGGCCGGGCGGGATGTGGCTCGCCGGCATGTGGCTCGCGGACCTGCGTGCCGAACTCCGGGCCGGCGGGCTGCCAGGTAAAGTCGGGGACGCTCAGGCTTTTGTAGCGGCTCTCCTCCTTCAGATACCAACACCAGTCGGCGTAAATCTGCCGCCGCAGGCTGCCGATGGCGGCGTTGTTGCGCTCCTTCTCTTCCTCCAGCCGGTTGAGCCGATTCAACGCATTGGCCAGCCCCTCCGGCAGCGTCACCTGCTCGTCGGCAGCGACCTGGTCGGCCGTTTGGCCGGCCTCCTTGTGGGTGATGATGCGCCAGCTTTGACCCGCCGCCACAGCATGGAACTGCTTCTCGTGCCGCAGCGCCGCGAAGATGGGACCGGTATCAACGGTGGTATGTTCGAGTTCGGCCGCGAACTGGATGGCTTCCAACTGGTCTTCGATGACGTTCTTCTTGGCAGCGGAGATTTCGGCGGCCAGCAGCGCCGACAGGGCCTCAGTGGGGGAGTTGCCCAACGCGAGCTTGATCTTGTTGCCTACGACTTCGGGCAAAGCGCTGTCATTGACGTGGCGATCAACGCGCGCATAGCAGATCAGGCGCTCCGGCATCTGCGCCTCGATGGCCGCGTTGAGAATCTGCCGCACGTCCTGGCTGCGGCTCTGAAACGGCGCGCCTACCACGGCGGTCATGCTATAGGCCTTGGGCAGAAGTTGCCCAGCGGCGTCGAGCCAGCGGTGTTTGTGGAGGTACTCCCAGGCGTTCTGCGGCTCGTCCTTCGCCGGGGCCACACCCTGATCGGGGCCGACGGCCTGCAACGCGGCCTCCGGGGCCTTGACCGGTACTTCGATGCGCAACTGGCGGAGAATGGCGTCGAGCAGGTCCAGGTAAAGGTAGTTGACCTGCTGATGTTGCTGGTGCGTTCCCACCACGTCGTCAGTCTGATGGGCCGATTGCCAGGTGGCCTTGAAGGTGTCGACAAAGAGCCGGAAGTAGTCCTGCGCCGGGTTGTCATACCAACCGATGAGTTCGTAATGTTCCTCGGCCGACGCCGGCAGTTGGGGATCGTGATACCCAAAAACGGAGCGGCAAATGGGGTAGAAGGCGGCAAAGGCCGTTTCGCCGTAGCCGACGGCCGTCAGCGGGGTGTCCAGGTAGTCCGACGGGGAGGCCGGGGGCGGCTCGCTGCCCAGATCATAGGCGCGCCCCAGATAGCGAAAGGGCTGCTGGTCTGGATGGGTAGTGAGTTGGGGGTAGACAGTGTAGCGATCGGGCATTGGCCCATCCCCAGCCGCATCATGCCCGACGGGCCAGAGATAGTCGCTTTCAATCACCTTGATCGCCTGAGGCTGCTCATCGACGATCCGGCTGAGCAGCCAGCGATTGGGTGTCGGAGGAAAGACGGACGTTCGCAGCAGCTTGCGGACGGCGTGGGCGTACTGCGGCAGATGGCCCTGCAACCAGGCGGCTTGCTCCTCCTCGGCCGGCAAGTTGGCCAGGGCCATGCCGATGCGTTGGTCAATGAGCTTCAGCCACCCCGCGCCAAGCAGTTCGTCCCAGATGTCATCGCCGCTCTTTTCGCCATTGGCTTGCGCTTCTTTGCCGAAGACGGACTGGAACGTCTGCCGATAGACAATGCCGATGCTGCTGGTCTTGGTCAGGGCCGGGGGCAGGCTCCAGTGAAAATGAAGACCGGGCTGCAAAGGGTGCTGGTCTTCAAATGCTTCTTCGGTGATGGTCTCGCCCAGGTAAGGGCTATCTTTATGGGCGCGGGAGTTGGCCCAGGGGAGCTTGGTGAAATCTAACAACGGGCCGGCGACCTTGATCTCATGTTCTAACCTCAGTACATCGAGTTGGACTGGTAACGCCAGGTGAGATTTGGCCATCAAGATTCGCCTGTGTTCTTTTGTAAATATGGGCTGCCGCAAGCAAAGCAAACACGATTGCTGAACGGGACAAGGAGCCGGAATTTTAGCAGCCTGCGATTCCGAGTCAAGAATTTTGCGGAGTATTTCGCAGGACTTTTCAGAGTCGTTAGTTGAGCGAAGCCCGGCTACGCCGACGAAAAACCTTGGCGTCCGCTGTGGAACTATTGACGCCCGTTGAGCGTTTTACTACCATGTGACACCCCGCCGCCCACAACGCAGCAAGACGTTCAAACCGACAATAAGGAGCATAACTGTTATGGAACACCGTAAGCCATTGGTGCTGGCTGTTTGTTTGTTGCTGGCCCTGCTGGCCGCCTGCCAGCCGGCCGGGGGCGAACCCGGCGCGGCCGAACCGACCGTCGCCGCGACGCCCGAAGCTACCCCGGCCACCGTGCCGGCGCTGGGCACGCCGGCGACCGACCCGACCGCGGCCACCACCGCCGCCGTGGCCCAACTGGCCGCCGATCTGGGCCTGGCCGAGAGTGACATCGAAGTGGTGTCGGCCGAGCCGACCGAGTTTAGCGACGGCTGCCTCGGCCTGGGCGGGCCGGAGGAGAGCTGTTTGCAGGCCATCACCCCCGGCTGGCTGGTGATGTTGAGCGCCAACGGCCAGGAGTACGAGGTTCACACCGACGCCACCGGCCAGCAGGTACGCATCGCCGGCCTGGACGGCAGTGGGCAGACGGGGGGAGTGGACGCCATCACCGCTTCGGCCGCCGCTGTGCTGGCCGACGAGCTGGGCATCGCGCCGGACGCGATCACTGTCGTCTCGGCCGCCCCGGCTGAGTTCACCGACGGCTGTCTTGGTCTGGGCGGGCCAGCCGAGAGCTGCCTGCAAGCCATCACCCCGGGTTGGGTGGTCGTGTTAAGCGCCAATGGCCAGGAGTACACGGTTCATACCGACGCCACTGGCCAGCAGGTGCGCGTTGCCGCCGAGGGCAGCAGCGCCCCGTCTGACCCCGACGCGGCCACGGCCGCGGCCGTGGCGACGCTGGCCCAGGAGTTGGGCGTGGCCGAGAGCGACGTCACCGTCGCCTCACTGGAGGGGGCGGACTTCACCGACTCCTGCCTGGGGCTGGGCGGGCCGGAGGAGATGTGCGCCCAGGTCATCACGCTGGGCTGGCTGATCCGCCTGGACGTGGCCGGCCAGACGTACGAAGTCCACACCGACGGCACCGGCCAGGTCGTGCGCATCGCCCCGTCACAGTAAAGGGGCCAGGTTCCAGGGGCCAGGGGCCAGGGGAAGAACGCTCTTCCCTGGAACCTGGCCCCTGGAACTTAATTCGCAGCCTCTTCCGGCGGGGGGGGGGGGGGGGGGGGGGGGGGGGGGGGGGGGGGGGGGGGGGGGGGGGGGGGGGGGGGGGGGGGGGGGGGGGGGGGTTGCTTTACACTTTATAGAGCGTATCCACGTACCGCTCCAGGATGTCGCTGACGACGCCGCGCAGGGGGAGGGAGGCGGCCAGGCCGTAGACGGGGGCCATCTCACCCTTCTCATTGGGGTGGGCGCGCACCTCTTCGACGGCGGCGCGCAGGTCGGCCACGAAGCGCTGAGCCACACTTGGGGTGTGGCCTATGCCCGGCTGGGTGTGGCGCAGTGTGACGCAAATGTGGACGCAGGCCGGCCGGTGCAGCCCGTTCAGGCTCCAGCCGCGCCGGCTCATCGCTTCCAGCACGCGGTAGATGTCCACCTCGTCGGACGTAAAGGCGTGGACGAACAGGGAGTGGCCCAGCAGCCGCAGACCCGGCGTGGCGGCGATGCCCTGCCGTATCTCGTCGGCCGTCAGCAGAATCCGGCGCGTGGCCTCGCGGTAGCCGTCGCGCCCCAGCGAGACCAGGGCTGCCCAGCAGGCGGCGCTGAGCGCGCCGGGGCGGCTGCCGGCGAAGGTGGGCGAGAAGTAGAGACCGCCCGGCCAGTCGGTGGCCGTGAAGTACTGGTAGCGCCGCAGCGCCGGGCCGCGATAGAGCACGACCGACGTGCCCTTGGCCGCGTAGCCGTACTTGTGGGTGTCGGCCGACATGGAGGTGACGCCGGGCAGGCGGAAGTCGAACGGCGGCACGGCGTAGCCCAGATCGGCGGCCCAGGGCAGCACGAAGCCGCCCAGACAGGCGTCGGTGTGAAAGCCGATGCCCCGCGACTGGGCCAGGGCCGAGAGCTTCTCGATGGGATCGATCACGCCGTAGGGGAAGCAGGGGGCCGAGCCGACCATGACGATGGTGTTGCGCGTGATGGCCCGGCGGGCGGCGGCCACGTCGGCGCGATAGTCGCCATCGAGCGGCACGCGCACCATCTTGATGCCGAAGTAGTCGGCCGCCTTGTCGAACGCGGCGTGGGCGCTGATCGGCACGACCATCTCCGGCCGGGTGATGCCCCGCTCGGCCCGCGCCCGGTCGCGGTAGGTCTTCATGGCCAGCAGGATGCTCTCCGTGCCGCCGCTGCTGACCGTGCCGCAGACGGGTTCGCCGGCCGCCGCGTGACTCCCGCCCAGCATGTCGGCCGTCATGGCCACGATCTCGGCCTCATACTTGGCCGCGCTGGGCCAGACGTCGGCGTGCAGCGGGTTGCTCTGCGAGGTCAGGGCGTAGACGCGGTTCAGGAAGTCGATGTGTTCGGCGTCGCCGTGATAGACCGCGCCGGAGACGAAGCCGTCGCGCCAGCGCGCCTCCTCTCGCTCCTTCAGCTCTTCGATCTCGCCCAGGATAGCCGCCCGGTCGCGCCCCTGCTCCGGCAGGCGGCTGTAGGCCGGGTAGTCGCCGCGATACGGTTTGAGCGATGCTTCCAGAGGGACGAGCATCTCCTCGTAGCGCGCCTCCAGGCGGCGGTTGACGGTCGGCACGGCGCGCAGCCCGCGCTCCAGCGCCGGCGCGCCGCGTCGCCAAACACGTTTGATTCGTTCTCTTATTCCCATATCACCCCCACGCCCGGTGCGTCGCACTTTCTTGAGTGCGTCACACCTTCTTGAACAGTTGGCTCAATCGCCCAGAAGGTGCAACCCATTCCAGAAAGTGGGATGCACCCCCTCAGCCACGATTCAGCCGGCGGTAAATAGCGTTGTTCTGTTTGTAAATGGCCTCGAAGGCGGCGAATAGCTCGTCGTACAGGGCGCGGTGGGCCGGGTTGGGTTCGTAGGTGCGAGCGATCTCCACGTCGCCGATCTGGTCGAAGTTGGTCAGCCCGCAGGCCACGGCCGCCAGCAGCCCCACGCCGCGCACGTTAACCTGCACCGGCTCCTTCACCTGGCGCACGGTGCGATCCAGCACGTCGGCGTGAATCTGGCACCAGACGTCGGAGTTGGCCCCGCCGCCGACCATGCGGATGCCGTCCAGCCGCCGGCCGGTGAAGCGCTCGACGTAGCGCAGCAGCCAGCGCGAGTTGTAGGCCACCCCCTCGAAGACGGCGCGGATCATCTCCGCCCGCGTGTGGCGCAACGACAGGTTGTGGAAGCCGCCGCGCACGTGGCGGTCGTCGACCGGCGTGCGCTCGCCGTGGAGCCAGGGGGTGAAGATCAGCTTGCCGCTGCCCGCCTCAGTGGCGGCCACCATCTGGTCGAACAGCGGATAGACGTTGGGCGCGCGCTGCTCGCGGGCCAGCAGATCGTCGGCATAGAGGATGTTGTCGCGCAGAAAGGCCAGGCACGCCCCGGCCGTCTCCTGCTCGTCGGCGATGAAGTACTTGCCGGGCACGGCCGAGGGCAGCGAGGCCATGTTGTGGAAGAGGTCGGTCTTCTTATAGGGCACGTGGCAGGTCAGCCACGACGACGTGCCGATGTAGAGGTGCGGCTGGAAGTCGCCCACCGCGCCGGAGCCGACGGCGGCCGAGTGCATGTCGGGCGTGCCGACGATGACCGGGATGCCGGCCGGCAGCCCCAACTCGGCGGCCACGTCCGGCCGCAGCGGGCCGAGGATGTCGATGGCCCGCCGCAGATCGGGCAGCTTGGCCCGGTCAACCGTTGACCAGCGCAGCAGTTGGTCGTCGTAGTGGACGTTGTTGATGTCGCGGTTGTCGGTCAGCCAGTGGAGCGTAATGGACTCGTGCGAGGCGGCGTAGAGGCCGGTCAGGCGTAGGTTCAGGTAGTCCTTCGGCTCCAGGAAGCGGTAGGTGCGGCGATAAACGTCGGGGTACTGGTGCTTGATGAACAGGATGTGGGCGATGGAGTCCTTGCCGGAGTGGGCCGGCAGGCCGCCGGTCAGCCGCAGCCAGGTGACGAGGCGGCGCAGGCCGTACCCCTGGAGCTTGATCAGCCCGTCGGTGATCTGGGCCACGTAGGGCGCGCCGCGGGCGTCCATCCAGATGATGGCGTTCATCAGCGGCCGGCCGTCCTCGCCCACGGCCACCGTGCCCGACCACTGGCTGGTGCAGCCGATGGCGGCGATGCGGCCTACGGCGTCGGGGTTGGCGGCCAGCAGTTCGGCCAGCGTGGCCCGGATGGCCGCCCACCACTCGTCGGGGGCCTGCTCCGCGCCGCCGCCGGGCAGAATGGTCAGCCGGCACGCGCCGGCGCGGCAGTCGACCACCTGCCCCTGCGGCGTGACGAGGGCCACCTTCGGCCCGCTTGTCCCAAGGTCAATGGCCAGAATTAGAGGGTTCAATAGCTGTTTCCTGGGAGCGATGTTCCTCTATAATAGCGTGGCTCTGACAACACAGGCAACGCCCTGGAGGCAACCCGAACAATGGACTTCACCTGGAACGACAACCACAAGATGGTGGCGCGGACGGTCTACGACTTCGCCCGCAAGACGGTCATGCCCGTCATCAAAGAGCACGACCGCGCCCACACCTTTCCCCACGAACTGCTGCCGCAGATGGCCGCGCTGGGCTTCCTGGGCATCTGCCTGCCGGTGCGCTATGGCGGCGCGGGGCTGGACTACCTCTCGCTGGGCATCATCTCCGAGGGGCTGGAGTACGCCGACTCTTCGGTGCGCGAGACGATTGCCGTCCACCTGGGCCTCCACGCCCTGCCCATCTTCCAGTGGGGCACGGAGGAGCAGAAGCGCGACTTCCTGCCGCCGCTGGCCCGCGGCGAGAAGCTGGCCTGCTTCGGCCTGACCGAGCCGGGGGCGGGGTCGGACGTGGCGGCGATGGGCAGCCGCGCCCGGCGCGACGGCAGCGACTATATTCTGAGCGGCGAGAAGATGTGGATCACCCTGGCCGATGTGGCCGACCGCTTCCTGGTCTTCGCCAAGACCGACCCGGAGCGGGGGGCGAGCGGCATCACCGCCTTCATCCTGGAGCGCGGCTGGCCGGGGCTGACGACGGGAAGCATCGAGGGCAAGATGGGCGTGCACGCCAGCAACACCGGCTGGATCAACATGGCCGAGGTGCGCGTGCCGGCCACTCACCGGCTGGGCGAGGAGGGTGAGGGGTTCAAGATCGCCATGAGCGCTCTGGACAACGCCCGCTACGGCGTGGCCGCCGGGGCCGTGGGCATCATCAAAGCCTGCCTGGACGAGTCCATCGCCTACGGCCGCGAGCGACGCACGTTCGGCAAGCCCATCGTCGAGTACCAACTGGTGCAGCAGATGTTGGCCCACATGCAGCAGAGCATCGACGCCGGCGAGTTGCTGGTCTGGAAGGCGGGCTGGCTGAAGAACCAGGGCCTCCGCAACACGCGCGAGACGAGCATGGCCAAGTGGTTCTGCACCGAGGCCGCCCGCCGCGCCGCCGACGACGCGGTGCAGATCCACGGCGCGTATGGCTACTCCGACGAGTACAACGTCGAGCGCCATCTGCGCAACACCAAAAGCTCGGTCATCTATGAAGGCACGTCGCAGATCCACACCCTTATGCAAGCCGAGTACGCCCTGGGCAACCGGCAGACGCGGCCGATGCGCTGCGAATTGCCGGCCTACGACGCGGCTATCTGGGAAGCAGAAGGGTAGTCGTCTCTCTGAGGAAATATATCCGCGGCATATCCCTCCCGCGACCGGAATGCTTATAATCCAGGTTAGTTCAGCAGTTTAGAACATTTGAGAAACTCGGTTTCTGATGGGAAGGCGAGAGTATGAACCTGGAAGGCAAAGTGGCATTGATCACCGGCGCGGGGTCGGGCATCGGCAAGGCGGCGGCGCTGAAGCTGGCCAGGGCCGGGGCCAGGATCGGCGCGCTCGATCATACGGCGGAGAATGCCGAGAAGACGGTCAAACGCATCACCGCCGGCGGCGGCCAGGCCATCGCCCTGGAAGCCGACATCTCCGACCCCGCGGCGATGGAGGCGGCCGTGCAGCGCCTCCGCGACGAGTGGGGGCGGCTGGACGTGGTGCTGGCTAACGCCGGCATCAATGGCGTCTGGGCGCCGATCGAGGAGTTGACGGCCGAAGAGTGGAACAAGACGCTGACCGTCAATCTGACCGGCACCTTCCTGACCGTCAAGTACGCCATCCCGCTGCTGAAGGAGCGCGGCGGCTCGGTCATCATCACCGCTTCGGTCAACGGCACGCGCATCTTCAGCAACGCCGGCGCGTCGGCCTATAGCTCCAGCAAGGCGGGACAGGTGGCCTTCACCAAGATGGCCGCGCTGGAACTGGCCAAGCACAAGATTCGTGTCAACGTCATCTGTCCGGGAGCCATTGAGACGGCGATCGAGGACAGCACCGAGAAGCGCCATATTGAGGACGCTCAGGAGCCGGTTGAGTTCCCTGAGGGGGCTATTCCCCTGACCGACGGCGCGCCCGGCGCGGCCGACCAGGTTGCTGATCTGGTGCTCTTCCTGGCCTCCGACGCTTCCAGTCACATTTCTGGGACCGAGGTATGGATCGACGGGGCTAGCTCATTACTGCAAGGCTAGAAATTTGAAGGCGCTCTGCGTTCCCCTCAGCTTGCGACGCATAGAAGTTAACTATCAAAGGAGACAAGTTCGTGTTCAAAGCACTCAACAGAGCATTGAAACCAAAGATGAAGCCGGGCATGGGCCCGATTTCGCACGCGAAGGGCACGACCTTCCGCGTCTGGGCGCCCAACGCGCAGAAGGTGTTCGTTACCGGCGACTTCAACGACTGGAACGACACCGCCAACCCGCTGACCCACGAGAGCGACGGCTACTGGGCCACCGACGTGGCGCGGGCCAAGCCGGGCGATGAGTACAAGTTCGTCCTGGTCAACGGCCAGGACAGGCTCCACCGCATCGATCCCTACGCGCGGCAGGTGACAAGCTCCGTCGGCAACAGCGTCATTCACGATCCCGACTTCGACTGGCAGGGCACCGAGGAGTTCCACAGCCCGCCGTGGAACGAACTGATCATCTACGAAGTCCACATCGGCACGTTCAACCCCACCTCGGAAAATCGCGTGGGCACGTTCAAGCGCGCGGCGCAAAAGCTGCCCTACTTGCGTGAGTTGGGCGTCAACGCCGTGCAGGTCATGCCGCCGATGGAGTTCCCCGGCGGCCGCTCCTGGGGCTACAACCTGTCGCTGCCCTTCGCCGTGGAGAGCGACTACGGCGGGCCGAAGGCGTTCAAGGAGTTCATCCGCGCCGCCCACAAGAACGGCATCGCCGTCATCCTCGACGTGGTCTACAACCACCTGGGGCCGGGCGACCTCGACCTGTGGCGCTTCGACGGCTGGGCCGAAGGGGACGGCGGCGGCATCTACTTCTACAACGACCACCGCTCGCAAACCCCCTGGGGCCACACCCGGCCCGACTACGGCCGGCCCGAAGTGCGCCAGTTCCTGCGCGACAACGCCCTGATGTGGCTGCACGAGTACCGCGTCGACGGCCTGCGCTGGGACGCCACGGCTTTCATCCGCAATATCAACGGCCACAATAGCGACCCAGCCGGCGACATCCCTGACGGCTGGAGCTTCATGCAGTGGATCAACGAGGAGGTGACCGAGTTCGCCCCCAACCATCTGACCATTGCCGAGGACTTGCAGAATAACGAGTGGGTCGTCAAGGACACCGGCGCGGGCGGGGCGGGCTTCGGCGCGCAGTGGGACGCGTCCTTTGTCCACCCGGTGCGGACGGCCATTATCACCAACGATGACCAATTCCGCGACCTGGAGTCGGTCAAGACGGCGCTCTATGCCAAATACGACGGCGACGCCTTCAAGCGCGTGGTCTACACCGAGTCCCACGACGAAGTGGCCAACGGCAAGGCGCGCGTGCCGGAAGAGATCTGGCCGGGCAACAGCCACCACTGGTTCGCCAAGAAGCGCTCGACGATGGGCGCGGTGCTGGTCTTCACCGCGCCGGGCATCCCGATGATCTTCCAGGGGCAGGAGTTCCTGGCCGATAAGTGGTTCGACGACACCGACCCGCTGGACTGGGATCGGGCCAAGGAGATGGAGAGCATCATCACGCTCTACCGCGACCTGATGCAACTGCGGCGCAACTACCACAACAACACCAAGGGGCTGAGCGGCCAACACATTGACGTTTACCACGTCAACAACGCGGCCAAGGTGATGGCTTTCCACCGCTGGCACGACGGCGGGCCAGGCGACAGCACCATCGTGGTGCTGAACATGACCAGCCAGCCGGTGACAAACTACACCCTCGGCTTCCCGGCGGCCGGCCAGTGGGCGCTGCGCTTCGACAGCCACGCTAAGGTCTACAGCGCCGACTACGAAGGCCAGGTCAGCAGCGACGTGACCGCCGAGCCGACGCCTTACGACAACCAGCCGGCCAGCGCCGGCGTCTCCATCGGCCCCTACGCCGGGTTGATCTTCTCCCAAAACCGCGATTAAGAAGCTCACGCAAAGGCGCAAAGGGGCAAAGGCGCAAAGAAGAAGGACTTGCTTTCTTTTCTTCTTTGCGCCTTTGCCCCTTTGCGCCTTTGCGTGAGCTAACTTTCCAGCCGCAAGACGGCGGCCCAGAGCGGGGGGACGGTCAGGGACAGGCGGCCGTCGGCGGTCACGTGGCGTTCGCCGCTCAGGGCGTCGCTCCACGTCCCGGCCGGCACATCTAGCTCGGCCACCTGCATCAGATCATCGGCGTTCAGGACGACAATGGCCGCGTCGTCCTCCGTCTGGCGGGCGAAGGCGAACAGGCGGCGGTCGTCGTCGGCCAGCAGCGTGCGGTAGTCGCCGCGGCGCAGGGCGGGCGACGCCTTGCGGATGGCGATGAGCGTGCGATAGAAGTCGTGCAGGTCGTGGTCGAAGGCCACCTCGTCGGCCTGGAGGCGGGGGCGGCCGTCGGGCAGCGTCGCCTCCGGCTCAACCTCCATCTCCGGCCAGACCATCGGCTTGCGGCAATCAGGGTCGTTGGCCCCCCACATACCGGCCTCGTCGCCGTAGTAGATCATCGGCGCGCCGATGTAGGTCATCTGGAAGAGAACCAGGAGTTGCTGGCGGCGGCGCTCGGCGGGCGTCGGCCGGCGCGTGTCGTAAGCGGGCGTGTGCTCCACTTTGGAGCGTTGGTGAAAGCGTTCCCAATCGCGGTAGGGATGCAAGTCGCGGTTGGCGATGATGGAGGCGATGCGTGGCGAGTCGTGGCTGTCCAGCAGGTTTTGCATCACGTGGGCGACCTCGGCCGGGTGCGCTTCGCGCAGTTCGCGCAGGCGAGCGTCGAACTCAGTCGCCGTCGTGGCTCCCGCGCCGCCGACGAGGAACTCGACCGCGGCGAAGGCGAAGTTGTAGTTCATCGTCGCGTCGAACTCGTCGCCGCGCAGATAGGGCTGCTCCCCTTGGGGCGTGCCCACGATCTCGGCCACCAGGTAAGCTTGCGGGTTGATGGCCCGCACGTGCGTCCGCCACGCCTGCCAGAACGGGTGGCGGACGCAGTAGGCCACGTCGAGCCGCCAGCCGTCGATGCCGTCGCGCGGGTCGCCGTCGCCGTCGGGGTCCATCCAGCGGTGCGTGGCGGCGAAGATGTATTCGCGCGGGCCAAAGCCGCCGGTGGCGTCGCCGCCGCTGACGATGCCGTTGTCGTCCTGGCGCAACTCCGGCAACTCCCACGTGCCCAGCCAGCCGCGGCAGTCGAAGGTCGTGCCGGCGTCGGCGTCGTCCCACGAATTCACTTTGAGCCAGTCGTGGTAGGGGGATTGGCGCTGCCGGGCGGCCACGTCCTGGAAGACCCAACTGCCCCGGCCCATGTGGTTCCACACGCCGTCGAAGATGATCCGCAGGCCGCGGCGGTGGGCCTCGTCGATGAGGCGCAGCGCCAGGCGGTCGGCGGCCGTCCACAGCCAGGTGGCCGGCTCGTGGGGCGTCTCGCCGGCGATGAGCCGCCGGTCGCCGTCGGGGTCGGGGCCGAAGTGGACGTCGACGTGGTGGTAGGTCGCGCCGTCGTACTTGTGGGCCGAGGGGGCGTCGAAGATGGGGTTGAGATAGAGCGCCCCCACGCCCAGGTCGGTCAGGTAGTCGAGGCTGTCGATAATGCCCTGCAAGTCGCCGCCGTAGCGCCGCCGTTGCAGGTTGAAGAAGATGTCACGGCCGTTCTGTTGCTCATAGGGCTGGAGGCGATACCAGTCGGCCGTCCACGGGTGTATTTGCCAGGGCGAGGTGTGGTCGTGGGGCCACGCGCCTTCGAGGCTGGCCGCGGTGGGGTCGTTGCCTGGGTCGCCGTTGCGGAAGCGCTCGGGGAAAATCTGATACCAGACGATGCCTTTGGCCCAGTCGGGGACGAAATGATCAGTACTCATAGCTTGTTCCTTTGCGGATGAAGAGGAGAGGGTCTCACGCAAAGACGCAAAGTACGCCAAGCCTCTGAAGCTTGGCGTTCTTTGCGTCTTTGCGTGAGCCTTTCTCCGATCGGCCAAACTCGCGGACAGTCCATTTCTGTGATCATGCCCCAAGTGGGCGCGGCGGGCTAGTGTGGCGGCGGCCGTTACTTTTGGGCCTCATTGGGGTTAGATCGATTGTGGCTAATCTACATACCACCGGATCGGCGTCCAATGGACACCGTAGGAGCCTACATAGCATGGAGCCGACTCTCTCCCCCTCCACTGACATTCAGCAGACCGAGCTGCCGAAGCTGGGCCGCAGCATCCCCCGGCGCGGCAACCGGCTGACGCGCGCCTTCTTCACCTTCCTGATGCGCCTCTTCGGCTGGCGGGTGGTGGGCGAATTGCCCGACACACCGCGCCTTGTCTTCGTTGGCGCACCCCACACCTCCAATGGCGACTTCTTCATGACCGCCTTCACGATGGCCGCGCTGGGCATCGACGTTCACTTCGTCATGAAGCACACCCCCTTCGTTGGGCCGGTAGGCTGGTTCCTGCGCTGGTTCGGCGGCATCCCGCTCGACCGCGGCCACACGCGCGATTTCGTGTCGCAGATGGTCGACGAGTTCGAGCAGCGCGACCAGTTCCTGCTAGCCATCATGCCGGAGGGCACGCGCGGCAAAGACCACGTCGGCAAGGGCTGGCGCAGCGGCTTCTACTACATCGCCCACGGCGCGGGCGTGCCGCTGGTGATGGTCAAGTTCGACTATCAGAACCGGCGTATGCGTGTCGGCCCGGTCTTCTGGCCCGCGGGCGACTACGCCACCGACCTGCCGCTCATCCAGGCCGAATTCGCCGCCATCAACGGCCGCCACCCGGAACTGATGCTCAGCCTGCCCGGCCAATCGGCCACCAGAGAACCAATAGCCTGACCCCGGTGCGTCGCACTTTCCGAAGTGCGTCGCACCTTCTTCGACCTTCGGTGCATCGCACTTTCCGAAGTGCGTTGCACCTTCTTTCGTCCGCGCCAGTTGACATCCGGCCCAGCGCGCCCCTATCCGTGTCCACCTTAGCCTAATGAAGTTTAGAAAAATAACCAGGTAAGGGCGGGACAACCGGCGCGATAGACCTGGCCTGATAACCAGAGTGTCGGTCGCCGGTTGTCTCGCCCCGCCGCCTAAGGATGAGGGCTGAAGGAGGAAGGATGAAGTTGAGACCGCGGCTCATCCTTCCTCCTTCCTCCTTGAAGAGGGGCGAGACAATGCGGCATCGACATCGTTCTGCAAGACAAGAACCGTCGGCCGCATTGTCCCGCCCCTACCTCATTATTTTGCTAAACTTCATTAGGTTCGGGCCGCCCGTGCCTTCTCAAGCGCCCCCAGCGCCGCCTTTCGTGTATAGTCCATCTCGCGCTCATCGCCGGCGATGCTCTCCAATAGCGTCCAGGCCCGCGGATCGCCAATCGCGCCCAGAGCCTTGACCGCATACTGCCGCACCTGTGGCTTTTCTTCGGCCGACAGGAGGGCCATGAGTGGTTCAACAGCACGCTGATCACGCAGCTTGCCGAGGGCCGAGGCCGCTATCCGGCGCACGTTGCCGTTCTCATGATTCAGGGCCGCCACAAGCTCCGGGACATGAGCGGGATCGCCGGACTCGCCGAGTGTGAAAAGCCGATGCACGGTTTCATCCCGTTGCCACCCGCCATTCGCCAGAGCTTTGAGAACAAAGTATAACCGCAACAGATGCAATTGATCCCACTCTACCGTCTCGCCCAGGGCATCGTAGATCGGCCGCAGTGTGTCGGCCCCCAGCCGCTCGAACTCGGCCAGCACTCGCGCCTGCGCCTCGGCCGACAGGGCGCAATCGGCCAGCAGCGGCTCCGGGGCAATGGTTACACCCTCTTGCGCTGCCTCCCATAGATTGTTGATGACCGTCTTCGGCTGCACGTTGAAGATCTCAGCAATCTCGTTCACACCCCGCCCCTGTTGATAGAGATCGACCACCTCATCGCGCCGCGTCTTGCCGTTGGCGGGTGGGCGCGTTTTGGCCGCTTTAGAAACCGAGTTTCTTCTGAGAAACTCGGTTTCTATCTTGGGCTTCTCAGCAATCCCCCGCTCCTGGCAATAGGCGCGGATGACGCGCAGGCAGGCGTCGCCATAGCGCTCCAGCTTGACCGCGCCGACGCCCTGCATCTGGCCCAGCGCCTCGGCCGACTGCGGGTAGTAGGTGGCCATCTCGCCCAGGGCCGAGTCGTGGAAGATGACGTAGGGCGGCACTCCGGCTTCGACGGCCAGCTCCAGCCGTAGGGCGCGCAGTTGGGCGAACAGGTCGGCGTCGTAGTCGGACGGGGCGGCGGTGGGGCGCGACACCCGGTCGGCCACCGGCGGCGCGCCGTGGAACGCCTCGCCGCGCAGCACCTCCCAACCCCGCGCCGTCAGCTTCAGGCTGCCGTGCTCCATGTCCTGGTTCAGCAGCCCCTTCTGGATGAACTGCCGCGCCAACTGCTGCCACTCCTTGCGGCTGTACTCGCCGCCGATGTTGTAGGTGGACAGCCGCTCGTGGCCGCGGCTGAGCACGGCCGCCGCCCGCGAACCGCGCAGCACGTCAATGACGTGGCCCGCGCCGAAAATCTCGCCGGTGCGCCTGACGCACGACAGGAACTTCTGGGCCGCCACGGTCAGATCGACGTGCTCGCCGCTGTCGGCGGTGCAGTTGTCGCACTGGCCGCACGTCTCGCGCGCGACCGTCTCGCCGAAGTAGGCCAGCAGCGGCCGGCGGCGGCACTGGTCGCTCTCGGCGTAGCCCAGCATCGCCTGCAGGCGGGCCATCGCCCCCGGCCGCTGGGCCGCGTCGCCCTGATCGATCAGGAAGTTGATGGTGAACACGTCCTGGGCGCTGAACAGCAGCAGGCAGTCGGCCCGCAGCCCGTCGCGGCCGGCGCGGCCGATCTGCTGGTAGTAGCTCTCCAGGTCTTTGGGCAGGTCATAGTGCAGCACGAAGCGCACGTTGGACTTGTTGATGCCCATGCCAAAGGCGACGGTGGCGACGATGATCGGCGCTTCGTCATAGGTGAAGCGGCGCTGGTGGGCGGTGCGCGTGGCCGTGTCCAGCCCGGCGTGGTAGGGCAGGGCGTTCCAGCCGTGGGCGACGAGTTGCTGCGTCAGCGCGTCCACCGTCTTGCGGGTCATGCAGTAGATGATGCCCGATTGGTCGCGGTGGTTCTCCAGGAAGGTCAATGTCTGCCCCAGGCCGTCCACCCGCGCCGCCACGTCCAGGAAGAGGTTCTCGCGGTCGAAGCTGGAGATGAACACGGCCGCGTCGGCGATGCCCAACGAGTCGCGGATGTCGGCCCGTACGCGCTCGGTGGCCGTGGCCGTGACTGCCAGGCAGACCGCGCCGGGGAAGCGCCGCCGCACCGCGGCCAGTTGGCGATACTCCGGCCGGAAGTCATGACCCCATTCGGAGATGCAGTGGGCCTCGTCAATGGTCAGGCAGTCGACGCGGCAGCCGTCGAGCAGGGCCAGCGTCTCCGGCCGCAGCAGCGTCTCCGGCGCGGTGTAGAGCAGCTTCACCTTGCCGGCGGCCACGCGGTGGCTGATGCTCACGTACTCGTCGTAGGCCAGGGTGCTGTTGAGGTAGGCCGCGGCCACGCCCAACTCGCGCAGTTGCATCACCTGGTCTTCCATCAGCGAGATGAGCGGCGAGACGACGACGGTCAGGCCGGAGGAGAGCAGCGCCGGCAACTGGTAGCACAGCGACTTGCCGCTGCCGGTGGGCATGACGGCCAGACTGTCGCGCTTAGCCAGCACGTTGGCGATGATCTCCGCCTGCAACGGCCGGAACTCGTCATAGCCGAAGACCCGCTTCAGCACCGCCACCGTCCCCTCTCCCCCTGGGAGAGGGTCTCTGGTTCCCCCGCCCCCTGGGAGAGGGTTTCTGGTTCCCTCTCCCCCTGGGAGAGGGTTAGGGAGAGGGTCTTCAGCTACCCTCCCCTAACCCCTCCCATAGGGAGGGGGATCGCGTTCCCTCTCCCTGTGGGAGAGGGTTAGGGAGAGGGTCTTCCACGCCCCCCTCCCCCAGGGAGGGGGATCGTCCAGGGAGAGGGGCGTCTTCAATCCACCCCGACAACTGCACGTAGCAGCGCAACTCCTCCTCCAGCCACTCCTCCGGCCGCCACCAGTGGGCCAGCGACACGCGCACCAGCGTCCCGGCCGGTATCTCCGCCGGCGGCTCCTGGAAGCCGACGAAGGTCAGCGAACGGCCGCCGTCGTCGGTCGGGTAGCGGTAGTGCAGGCGCTTGCCGCTCGTGTCGCGCCGCAGCGGCCGGTCGGGCCGCCAGAACGTGGTGCTGTAGGGCGGGATGCCGGGCGGGATGCCATCCCGCCCTACGTAGAGCGCCCCATGCGCCCCCACCCGCAGCAACCCTTCATAGAGCGCCTCCGGCCCGCCAACGCGTGGCGGCATATGCTCTTCGATGAGGCCCACCAGGTCGCCCGCCGGAGCCAGCCGCCGCTTGTGGCGGACGATGACGTTCTCGACGTGGGGCGGGATGATCTCGCGCGGCGGGTCGGCGTCGATCTCCCAGCGCTGGCCGACTTCGTACTCCAGGTTGTGATGCTCGTTGAAGGCGGCGTCGGGGGCGATGAGGCGGACGGAGCGGCCGTCGGCGGTAATGCCGCCCACACACGCCCCGCCGCGCTGGCGGGTCTTGGCCACGATGGTGACGATCATGTTAGCTCCAGGAGAAGAAACCGCAGATTACGCAGATTTGAAGAGGGGTGATCCGCAGATTGGGCAGATTGGGCAGATTAAGAAAGAGATGGTGAATTCTGGAAATCTGCCGAATCTGCCCAATCTGCGGATGATTCCTCTTAATCTTTGTCATCTGTGTAATCTGAGGTTCCATCCTTCTTCACAATATGGTCTACCTCGACACCCAGCACGTCATGCAGCCGGGCGGCGACGAGGGCGCGGTGGCAGGCGGTGGGGTGGCGTTCCACGCACAGCAGGGCCACGACGCGCGCGCCGGCGGGCAACTCGCCCGGCAGCGCCCGCGCGTCGAAGCTATCCAGCACCTCAAGCTCGTAGCCGGCGACGTAGGCCGGGTCGAGCGCGGCGCGGCGGCGATTGCTGACGCCGGCGGCGCGGTCGGCCGCCGCCTGTGTCTGGCGCAGGCTTTGCGGCGGAGCCAGGTCGAGGCGATGGACGTAGCGAATGCCCAACTCGGCCAGCCGCGCTTGCAGGCGCTGGCTGTTGGCGAAGGCGTAGTCGTGGCCGCGGACGGCGCGGCGGCGGCGGATGTCGATCAGGGTGTCCACGCCCGCCTCTTGCAGCGCGGCGAAGAACTCCTCGGCGCTGAAGCCGATGACGCCAATGGTGACGACCTTATTCATCCTCGTCTTCCTCGCCGGTGGGCCGCTCATACCGTTTGCGCGAGCCGGCCGGCAGCATGTCGTCGCCGAAGAAGGAGAGTTGCCCGCCGGTCAGGCGCGGCAGCACGTCTTCCTGGCTGATGAGTTCGTTGTGCTCGTCGATGTGGGCCACGGGGATGCCGCGCCGGGTCAGCGACTTGCCGATGAGCTTGCTGCGGTGGCACGCTTCCGGCTTGCCCTCGCTGCACATCAGGGCCACGCGCCGCCCCTGCTCATAGGCGCGGGCCACGCGCTCCAGCCCCTCGCGGTAGAAGGCGCGCTGCTCGACCGCGGTGTAGTCGACCTTGCCGTCGGCGTCGTAGCAGGTGGGGTCGGCCGGCCGGCCGCCGAGCGTGTCGCCCAGGAAGACGTAGCGGATGCCCGCCCGGCGCAGGTGCGCTTCCAGGGCGTCCTTGGAGAAGTCGGGCTTGTAGCGCGAGTAGGGGCGCGAACGCACGTCGAGCAGGAACTCAATGCGCTGCTGCTGGAGCGCGGCGATGAAGGCGTCAATCTCGCGCGCGCCGTAGCCGATGGTGAAGATGGGCACGCGGTCCACAGTGGGGCGATTATACGCCAAGGGAACCACAGATTACACGGATTTCACTGATTTTGAAGAAAAGATCGCACGCAAAGACGCAAAGTCCGCCAAGCAAAAAGCTTGGCGGACTTTGCGTCTTTGCGTGCGATCTTCTTAGCGTGTGGAGTTCTAAGCTCCCGCCGCCATCTCTCGACAAGACGCCGCGCAGCGCCGGCAGACCATCGCGCACGCCTTCATGAACTCGTCCGGGAAGCGGTCACATTCGACGGCGCAGGCTTCGCAAATCTCGGCGCAGGTGGCGCAGGTCAGTGTGTGGCGGGCCGAGCCGCGCAGCATGAAGTCGGCGCTCAGGCGGCAAATGTCGGCGCAGTCGAGCATCAGGCCGATGTGTTCGGGCGTGGCGTGCTCCCCGCCCATGGACAGGCAGTGCACGACCGTCTCCAGGCACGTCGCGTGACACTCCTGACAGACTTCAATGCACATCTCCATGTCATTGCTAACACCGGTATGCGCGGCCATCGTTTGGTGAGTCATCTCGTATTCTCCTTTTCTATGAGATTAAATGAACGGGATGCCACAATGGGGCGACGAGGCGGGAAGGGATGAGGCGGGTTTGGTGAAGCCAGTATAGCACGGTTCAGGACGGCAGGAATGATCGGCCACAGATTCCAAAGAAGCCCTCACGCAAGGGCTTCTTTGCGGCAATCTCAGCGGCTTTCGGCCAACTGTTCCAGATTCTCCAGCGGAATCCGCGCCATCATGATGTCGCTGGGCATGATCAGCCCCAGCAGCCAGGGGTAATCGCGCCGGGTGTCGTTGGTGTAGTAGGTGGTATAGAGGAAGCCATCGCGCACGACCGCCCCGGCGTAGGACGTATCGCCCGCGCTGGGCAGGTCCGATAGCCACACCAGCGCGTCGGGCGTCACTTCGTAGATCGCCGTCCGCTTGCGGCCGAGCAGGCTGCTGCCGCCGTACCAATGGCTCGTCCCCTCCGGGTCGAAGCGGCCGACGGCGTAGACGCGGCCGTTGTAGGTGAAGAGCGCCGGGCCGTCGAGCCGGGCCGTGGCGCTGCGCGTGGCCGTCCACTCGGTGTAGGGCGGCGCGCTGACGGCCAGCAGCGTGGCCGCGTGGGGCGAACCCTGGTGCCAGGCGCGGTCGTCCCCCTCCAGCCGGGCGGTGATGAGGATGCGCCCGTCGGGCAGGAACTCGTTGGCCGTCTCGTCGTTGCGATCCCCTTCGTGGATGTCGGAGACGTGCTCCCAGGCCAGCCCGTCGGCCGAGCGGAAGAGAGCCGAGCGGCCGTGCTCGTGCCAGTAGGCCGCGGCGTACCACGTCGCCCCGTCCAGCGTCTTCGGCTCCCATAGCAGCCAGCCCTGCGGCTCGATGGGCGTGAACGCCGGCCAGGTCACGCCGTCGTCGCTGACGCTGACCACCGTGCCGTATGGCTCCGGCTCGAAGCCGGTGTTGGGCAGGGCGTAGAGGAAGAGGCGGTCGCCGATGACCGCGAATTTGGGGTCGCGGATGTCGGCGGGCGCAACGCCCGCTTCGGCGGGCATGCCCAGCACGGCGATCTCTTCCCACGTCTGGCCGTCGGCCGAGCGATGCACGACCAGCCGCGAGTCGCTGTTGCCCATGTGGAAGCGCGAGCGGGCGTGGACGAGGTAGAAGGCGTCGTGCCAGTAGATCAGATGGGTGTTGGAGTTGTGCAGCCCGTCGCTGATCACCGGCCAGACCTCGGCCGCCAGCGCCGGGTCAACCTGGGCGCGGTTGGGCCGCAGCGCCCAGTAGGCGATGACCGCGACGATAACGAGCAGGAGCAGGCCGATTGTCAGACCGGCCCATTTGGCTACCCGACGCATCATGTAATTTCCAGAAACCGAGTTTCTTCTGAGAAACTCGGTTTCTACTCAATACCGGCTGTAATCCTCATCCTCGCCATATGCCTCCTCATCCCGTTCGCTGTCGCTGCCGAAGCCGTATAGCTCCTCCAACGATGGCCCGCCGCCGGCCGCCGGGCGCTCCCCTTCGTCGTAGGCCCAATCGAGGCGAATCGGGTTGTTGCGCATGATCTCCAGGCTGGCCTCGCACTCCGGGCAGACGATGATCTCCCCCACGTCGGGCCGGCGGTCGAAGTAGATGCGCGAATCGCATTCGGGGCATCGGGCCATGAGGGTGGGGTCTTTGTCGGTCATCGGTCTCTCCTGCGGGCGGTGAAAGGGCTAGATGGGCATCGAGAGGGCGGGCACGGTTTCGGTCAGGCCGTAGCGGTCGATCGCTTCAGTCAAAATGCGGTTGACCAGTTGCTCGAACGTCCAGCCGTCGGCCTGCGCCTCCAACGGCAGGTCGGAGTAGCCGGGGTTCAGCCCCGGCAGCGGGTTGATCTCCAGGATGTAGGGCTTGTCGTTGTCGTGGGCGTCCAGCCGGAAGTCGACGCGGCCGACGTCGAAGCAGCCGGTGACGCGAAACGTCGCCGCGGCCAGCCAGTTCAACTCCTCGACCAGCTCCGCCGGCAGCGGCGCGGGGCAGTGGTAGTAGAACTGGTTGGCCCACTCCGTCTTCATGCGGCTGGTGTAGACGCCCGCTTCCTCTTCGGGATAGCGGGTCATGTCCACTTCCAGCGGCGGGAAGAAGTGCAGGCCGCGGGAGATGCGCGGCGCTTCCAGGTCTTCGGGCAGCCGCCAGGCCACGGGCGAGGTCAGGTTGCCCAACAGGCCGAGCGTCACCTCGCGCCCCTCGATGAAGCGCTCGACGAGGATGGGCTGGTCGTAGGTGTCGAACTGGCGGCGCAACTGAATGCGCAGTTGCCGCTCGTCGTGGACGATGGACTCGGCCGTGATGCCCATGCCCGTGCCTTCGCGGCTGGGCTTGACGAACAGCGGGAAGCGCATGTCCGGGTCGAGCGGCTCGGTAACGCGCTCGAACGTCTGGAAGGCGGGCGTCGCCAGGTTGTGGTAGGCCAGCACGCGCTTGGTCATCGGTTTGTCGAGGGTCAGAGCCAGCGTCAGCACGCCGGAGCCGGTGTAGGGGATGCGCAACATCTCCAGAATGGCCGGCACCTGGGCCTCGCGCGAGTCGCCCCAGTGCCCTTCGCAGATGTTGAAGCAGATGTCAGGCTGGAGCCGTGGCAGTGTTTCAAGGAGGCTCAGGTTGCCTTCGACAAAGGTCGCGTCGTGGCCGCCGGCCCGCAGGGCGGCCAGGATGGCGTCAATCGTTTCCTGTGAGTCGAGATCGTCCCAGCGATCGGCCGGCATCCCCGGCCACGTCGGCGCATTCTTCTGCAAATTTGCCAAGAGAGCTACGCGCATGTCGCCTCATCTCATGTTCGACCGGTATAAGTCGGCGGCCGATTCACGTCCGCCGCTGGGCAATGATTTTAGCGCACGTTGGCGAAATGGCACTAACTCCTTTTGCGGAGATGGGGGAGCGGGGTTCTGGTCCCCTCGCCCTCGCCCTCCCTCCCAAAGGGCGGGGGATCAGAGGGAGAGGGTCTTACCGGCCCTCCCCTAACCCCTCCCAAAGGGCGGGGGATCAGAGGGAGAGGGTCTGCTATCCCCTCCCCCAAGGCGGGGGATCAGCGTCCGTTGGCGCGCCCCAGGTAGGCGCGCAACACGTCCTGCAACTCTCGCACGTCCAGCGGCTTGGGCAGATAGGCGTCGCAGCCCGCTTCCAGGCAGCGCTCGCGGTCGCCGACCAGCACGTTGGCCGTCGTGGCAATGATGGGAATGGCTGCCAGCGCCGGATCGCCCTTCATGTGGCGGGCGATCTCCAGCCCATCGACGCCGGGGATGTTGATGTCCAGCAGAACCAGGTCCAACGGCTCCCGTTGGATGATGCCCAACGCCGTCGGCCCATCAGCGGCCATCAGGAAGTCATGCTTCTCGGCCTCAACGATGCGCGAGACGAGGCGCATGTTGCTAACATTGTCTTCGACACACAGTACACGCTTGCGGCTCATGGGCTTGTCCTCGATCACTACCGGTACATCTGGTTTGATCTAATCAGGCGATCATTACAGTGTGGATTACAATGCCGTTTCCGTCGTTTCCACAACGTCGGCGCGGACGGGTATGGCAAAGTGAAAGGTGCTGCCGCGGCCGGGCTGGCTCTCCACCCAGATGTGGCCGCCGTGCAACTCGACCAGGCTCTTGCTGATCGACAGCCCCAGCCCTGTGCCGCTGATGGAGCCGCGCCGGCCGGGGTTGATCTGGCTGAACGGGTCGAAGATGTGGGGCAAATGCTCCGGGGCGATGCCGATGCCCGTGTCTCTGACGGCGAAGAGCACTTCGCCGTTGTCACGCCGCACCGTCACGGCGATCTGGCCGCGGTCGGTGAACTTGATGGCGTTGCCGATCAGATTCCACAGCACCTGCCGCACGCGGGTGCGGTCGGCCACCAGCGGGCCGACATCGCGGGCGATGTCGAGGTTGAGGGCCAGCCCCTTCTGCTCGGCCAGCGGCGCGGCCGTGGCCATCAGTTCGCCGGCGATGCGCTCCAGGTCGAACGGCTCGACGATCAGTTCCAGCCGCCCGGCCTCGATCTTGGACATGTCGAGGATGTCGCCGATGATTTCGCGCAGGTGGTGGCCGCTGCTGCGAATGAGTTGCAGGTCCTCGACCATGCGCTCCGTCAGGTCGCCGTCGAGGCCCATCAGCAGCACGTCGGCGAAGCCGATGATGGAGTTGAGCGGTGTGCGCAGTTCGTGGCTCATGCGGGCCAGGAAGTCGGTCTTCAGCCGGTCGACCTCGCGCAACTGCTCGGCCGTGCGCAGTTGCTCGGCGAAGTAGTAAGCGTTCTGGGTGGCCACGGCCAACTGCGCCGCCAGAATCTTGTGCACCAGCACGTCGTCGGGCTGGAAGCGGTCCGGCTCCTCGGCCTGCACGTCGAGCACGCCCAGCAGCCGGTCGCCGACGATCAACGGCACAGCCATCTCCGACTGCGTTTGCGGCAGGAGCGGGTGGGGCAGGAAGTCGCTCGACTGGCGCACGTCGGGGACGACGACCACGTCGTGCTCGCGCGCGGCGCGGGCGACGATGGAGCGGGCGTCCACCGCAATCTGTCGCCCCTCGCGCAACATGCGCCGGCCGATCTCGCCCGAACCGGCGCGCAGCACCAGCGTCGTGCGCGCCTCGTCCAGCAGGTAGATGTGGGCGTGGTAGAGGTCGAAGCTGGCCCGCGTCAGGTCGGCGGCGGCGGCCAGCAGGCGGTCGGCGTCCAGCGTGGCCGCGGCGGCGATGCTGACGTCGGACACGGCGCGCAACTCGGCCGACAGCCGGGCCTGGTTGGCCAGCGCCGTCTGCGTCTGGCCATAGGACTGGGCATTCTGAATGGCCAGGGCCGCCTGCTGGACGATGCCCTCGCAACGGCGCTGGTCATCGGCCGACAGGGGGGCGGGGTATTCGCCGGGCGTCGCCCCGGCGCGGAAGACCTCCAGCACGCCGGCCGGCCCGCGGCCCACGCGCCACGGCAGGCGGTAGAACTCGCCGCGCGCCTCGACCGCCGTCTGAATCTGCCCCGCGGCGTTGGCCAGCGGTTGCCACAGTTCGGGACGGTCGTCGGAGGCGTAGGTTACGCCGATAGGCGGACTCCAACGACTCAGGTCGCGCCCCTCGGCCTCGGGCAACTCCACCCGGCGGTCGAGCCGGAAGTGGCGTTCAGCCGGCAGCCACTCGTAGAGATTGACGAATAGCGCCCCCGGCACCGTTTCGCATAGTTGCATGGCCAGCAGATCGCGCAGAACGGTCTCGTCCAGCGTTTCCGACATGATGCGGGCCGAGTTGAGCAGCGTGTCGGCGATGCGCCGCTGGCGCTGCTCGCTGCCCAGCAGTTGGCGCGTCTGTTCCAGCAGAAGGATGGTTTGGGCGGCCACGGCCACCTGGCCGACGAGGCCGGCCAGGCTGTCGATCTCCGCCTCGCCGAAGTTGCGCGTCCGGCGATGGTAGAGCAGGCCGACGTAGCCGATCCACTGGCCGCCGGCGACGAGCGGGGCGAAGATGGCGCTGCGCGCGCCGCCCGGCTCGCGCAGCGCGGCGCGGCCGGCGCGGTCGAGGCGAGGATCATTTTGGATGTCGGCGAAGACGGCCGGGCGGTCGGCGCGCAGCAGGGGCAAGACGGGGCTGTCCTCTACCCGCAGGCGGCGCGGCGGCGGCGATGGCTGGTCGCGCCGCCATTGGACGGGGATGGTGACGCTCTCCGGCGTCTGATCGGGCGTCCAGGGGCGGTCGAAGTGGGCGAATTGCAGCACGTCGGCGGCGCGGCCCAGCTCGGTGTGTTGGTGGATGACGGCCAGCACGTCGTCGTAGGACTGGGCGATGTTGAGCCGGGCGCTGACGTTGTAGAGAGCCTCGGTTTGGGCCAGGGCGACACGCTGGGCGAGGTAGGCGCGGCGGCCGGCGACAGTGGCGGCCAGGGGCTCGTGTAGTCGTTGGAGAACGAAGGACTCGTCGGCCGACAGGCGGTGGGGCGCGGGCCAACTGATGGCCAACAGCCCTTGCCATTGACCGCCGCGCCGCAAGGGCAGCAGAGCCATTGCTCGCCAGCCTTCGCGCCGCGCCTGCGTGCGCATGGTGTCGTCGAGGCGCGGGTCGGCGGCGGCGTCTTCGATAACCAGCAGTTCGCGCGGGTGGTCGAGCCACAGGGCGCTGATGGGCAGGGCGCGCAACAAGACGCTGCTGTTGCCCGATAGTTCGGCCGCGACCCCGTTGTGGCGGCGGCTGACCGGCTCGGCCAGCAGCGCGCCGTCGCTGGCGCGGGTGGAGAGGTAGGTCAGGTCGAGCGTCGCCTCGTCGCCCCAGGGCGCGCCGCCGGCCAGCGCCAACAGGATTTCGTCCTCGGTGGTGGCCAGCGACAGGTCGGCCTCCATGCGCGACAGCGTTTCCAACTGGCGGGCGCGGGCGCGGGCCTGCTCGAACAACTGCTGGTTCGACAGGGCCACGGCCAACTGGCTGGCCATCGATTTGTAGAGTTGCCGGTCGTGGCTCTCGAAGTGGCGCTCGGCCGGCCACGAGATGGCCACCAGGCCCACCCAACGGCCGCGCACCTGGAGCGGCAGCAGGGCCGCGGCGCGCGCGTCGGCGGCGGGAATGAGGGGCAGCAGCGTATCGTCGTTGGCGGTGAGAGGAGTGGCCAGCAGCGGCTCGTCGGGCCGGGCCAGCCACTCGCCGACGGCATCGACCGCCGGCAGCCGGTAACGCCGGCCCGATTGCCCATCGGCGGCCGCCGGCCAGCGGGCGGCCAGCCCGGCCCACTCCGGCGCGCCGTCGTCGCCGGTGTCGACAACCCACAGGGCCGCGCCGGAAGCGCCTTCGGCCAAATCGGAGGCGACGACCGCGCCCAGAATCTCGTCCAGGTCCTGGGCGGCGTTGAGGGCGGCGCTGAGAGCGTACAGGTGTTCGGCGTCGCGCCGCGCCTGCTCGGTCTCGTTGAACAGGCGGGCGCGCTGTACGGCCGTGGCCGCCTGGTAGACGATCGTCACCGCCAACCGCAGTTGGTCCTCCGTCAGTTCGATGCCTTCCTCAACCACGTCCAGCCCGACGGTGCCGATGACTTCATTCTCCACCACCAGGGGCAGGATGAGAATCGTCTTGACGCCGCGCTGGCGCAACACCTCGTGGGCCGAGGCGGTCAGGGGGCTTTCGGTGGCGTGCTCAACGATGACCGGCCGCCGTTCGGCGATAGCCATCTGGGTGGCCGGGTTGTTGGTCACGGGGATGACGGCCCCGACGGCGCTGTCGGTGTTGAGGCTGCCGGAGCGGTCGGCGACGACGGTCAGCGCCGTGCCCTCTTCGTTGAGGATGGCGATGCCGACCTGGCCGATGGAGGTGGCCAGGGCTAACTGATCGACGATGATTTGCAGACTGGCAGTCAGGTCGGTGGCCGCGGCCAGTTGTGTGACCACTCGATTGATGAGCGCCATCTCCTCTTCGCGCCGGCGGGCCTCGTCGAGGGCCGTCTCGGCCTGCTGGGTCAGGCGCAGGTTCTCCAGATGGGCGCCCAATTGCCCGGCGACGGCGGCGACGAGGGTGTGGGCCTGGGGCGTGGGCGCGGCGGGCGTGTTCAATTCCAGCAAGCCGATGGTCGCGCCGCGCACGGCGATGGGCTGTTGCAGGTGGGTATTCTCGTCCGTGGGGGGGCGCGTGGCCCAGCGCGCCGCCGGTCGATTGGTCTTCCAGGAAGCGCTGCCAGCCGCCCTCGGTCAATATCGCCGTCTGGCGAGCCAACTGCTCGCGCGTCTCGCTGATCTCGGCGAAGAGGCGGGCATTGCGCACGGCCGTCGCCAACTGGGCCGCCAGAACAGTGAAGACGGGCAGATTGTCGGCGTTCAACCCTTCCGGTGTATCGCTGTGCAGGTCAAGGATGCCGATGACTTCATCCTCGACGATCATGGGGATGGCCGTCTCCGACTGGGTGCCGGGTAGCAGCGGGTTGCTGAGGAAGATGGGGCTATTGCGGGCGTGGGTGACGACAATGGGCTGGCGATTGGCGGCGGCTGTGCCGTTGATGGAGCCGGGGCCAATGGGCAGGCGGTGCTTGCGCCGCAACAGTTCCGCCCCTGCCTCGCCCGTGGCCGCGCTCAGCAGCAGCTCGCCGGCCACCGGATTGAGCAGGTAGACCTGGACGTGGTAGAGGCCGAAGCGATCGCCGATCATCTCCACCGCTTCGCGCAGCAGGGTGTTGAGATCGTGGATGCGCGTCAACTGGCGGCCGACGCGGGCGGCCAGAGCCAGCGCGCGGGTGCGCTCCTCCACCTGCCCCTGGAGCGTGGCCCGCGTTTGCCACAGGCGGCGCTGCAAGTCCTGAGCCTGAGCGCGGCCACGGGCGATGGCCTCGAAGGCCAGGTTGGCGGCGAAGGCGAAGACGGCCAGAGCGGCGGCCGACAGGATGACAACCTCGGCGCCGGACACGGCTGCCGGAGGCCCATCAGCTCGCGCGACGCTGGGAATGAGGGCGATCAGCGTGGCTCCCAGACTGAGCACAGTGATGGCCAAGGCCCAGACACGGCCCAGCAGCAGCCCGGTGGCCAGCACCAGCACGCCGAACCAGGCCAGCAGCCACAGCCCGACCAGACCGGGCAACGCGCCGCCGAAAGCGCTGGCCAACGCCGCCGCCACATAGCCGGCCACCAACAACAGGACAAAAGCCCGCCGCCCCCCTTCCGGCCGCCCGGTGCGGTCGGCCACCACGCCGGTGACGCCGGCCGCCAGCAGCAGCGCCAGCGCGCCCAGCCGCCACAAGCCGCCCGTCGCCGGCCACAGCCCGGCGACCAACGACACACCCGCCGCCAACGCCACCGCCAGCGCCAGACGAAAGAGCAGGCGCGTGCCATAGGCGCGCGTCTCTTCGCCAAGCGGGTCGGTCAGCCGCGGCCGGCGTTTGCCGGTCGGGTCGGTGGCGTTATTCATGCCCGTTGCGCCCCCCGGCGGCGTCCAGTCGCACCGCCGCGCCGCCTGCTTCCAACGCCCGTGACAGTTCGACCAGGGCCACGCGGATGGCCCCGTCCATGTCGATCGTCTGGGCAATCTTCTGATTGATGGTATTGATGAGCGCCGCCTGCTCCGCCTGTTGCTGAATCTGAGCCACGAGGCGGGCGTTGCGCAAGGCGACGGCCAACTGCCCGGCGATGGTCTGGAGCAGTTGCGAATCTTCTTGCCCCAACCCGTTCACTTCGCTGTCCTGGGCATCGAGCACGCCCAGCACTTCGTCGCCATAGTTGATGGGCATGGCGATCTCTGAGCGCGTGCCGGGTAGCAGGCGATTGGCCAGCCAATCCGGCTCGAGGCGCACGTCGGGCACAACGACGGGGCTGTTGGTTGTGAAGGCGCGGCCGACAACCCCCTGGTCGGGCAAGAGCGCGTGCCCCATCACCAACATGGCCTGGCCCGCCTCGCCCGTGCCGCCGGCCATCTTCAGCGTTTGGCTGGCCTCGTCCCACAGGAAGACGTGGACGTGGTAGTAGGCGAAGCCGACGCGCAGTTGTTCAACCACCTCGCGCACGAGTTGCCCCCGGTCGAGGATGTTCGACAACTGGCGGCTGATGGTGGCGCTCGTTTCCAGGGCGCGGGTGCGCTCGGTGACGCGCTGTTCCAGTTGGGTGCGCTCCACGTCCAGCGCGCGCGTCAGTTCGCGCGCGCGGCGCAACAGGGTTTGGCTGTCGCGCCGCTGGGCAAAGAGGGCCACCAGCAACAGGCCGATAGTCATGAGTCCACTGAGCAGCAAATAGAGCAGCGAGTAGATGTCACGGATGGGCGCGGCCACGTCGGCCGGCCGGGCGATGCCCAGGCCCACCCCGCCAATGATCAGAGCGATGCCGGCCGCCCGGCGGTTGAACAGGATGGTGACAAAGGCGCAATAGGTCACCAGATAGAAGCCCGCGGCCGGGGTCAGGCCGTTGATGCGCAGATCGAGCATCATCAGCCCCAGATAGACAGCAGCCAGACTCGCCGCCCGCGGCCCATAGGCGCCCCTGCGCCACAGGACCGCCCATAGCACCAACAAGAAGAGACCGACGTAGGCCAGCATAAACGGCCACTGAGCCTGATCGTCGCGGGAAAGCAAAGTCAGAACGGGCACGAGGGCCACGAAGAGCAGCACGGCCAGCCCCAGCGAGACGAGATTGAGGATGCGGCGCTGGGTGTTGTGGGCCAGGTTGGCGACATCCACGTCGACCGAGACGGGCGCAGGCTCGATCAGTTCGGGCACCAGGTCGGCCAGCCGCAGCCGGAGCCAGCCCCAGGTGAACAGGATTACGCTGAGGGCAAAGGCCAGCACGGTCAGGTCGACGTAGAGCGGTAAGTCGGTCAGCAGGGCGATCTGGTAGATGACATTGCCGCCCACCGGCAACAGCACGCCGATGAAGACCAGCAGGGCCAGCCGGCGCTGCTCCCCGCGCGTCTGCCGCCAGACCCGAAACATGAGGACGGCGGAGATGGCCACCAGTAAGTAGGAGTAGGCGACGTGGACGTAGAACGCCGGGCCGCGCTCGGCGGCAAAGGCGACGAAGCTGCCGTTGTCGACGACGCCGGGATTGGTGTAGAGCAGGGTGTGGGAGGGCGTCGTCCAGGCCAGGGCGATGATCACCACCGGCAGGACGACCAGCGCGCCCACGTTGCGCAGCGTGACGTAGCGGGCGCGCCCACTGTAGACCAGGACGAACAGAAACCAGGCCACCGGCAGCAGAGCGATGGCGATCCACTCCAGTCTGACCCACAGGAGCATTGTGGCCGGGTCGGTGGTGGCCAGTTCCAGGGCATAGGTGAAGCACCACCAGGCGGTCAGGGAGACCAGAGCCACAAATACCCACGTCCCCGGCGCGCCTTCGCGCTGCTGCCAGGAGTAAATAGCCAGGATGGCCGACAGGATGGCCGCTCCCAGGACGGGTATGAGAAAGGGGGTAAACTGCCAGCCTGCGAGATCCATTTCGTTCCTCCGCGTCGGGCAGCTAACCGGGGCCGCGCGCCGCCAACCGCTCGGCCACCAGCCGGTTGACCACGGCCGGGTTGGCCTGGCCGCGCGTGGCCCGCATCACCTGGCCGACGAACCAGCCCAGCAGGGCCGTCTTGCCGCCCAGGTAGTTGGCCAGCGCGTCGGGGTTGTCGGCGATGGTCTGTTCGACCAGGGCCAACAGCGCCGCCTCGTCCGATATTTGGGTCAGGCCGCGGGCGGCGACGATGTCGGCCGGGGCGCGCCCGCTGTCTAGCATCTCGGCCAGCACGTCGCGGGCCGAGTTCAGGTTGAGCGCCCCCTGAGCCACCAGATCGAGCAGGGCGACCAGCGCCGCCGGGGCGACCGGGATGTCGTCAATGCGCCGGCCGCGTTCGTTCAGCAGCCGGAAGAGGTCGTTGAGAATCCAGTTGGCCAGCGTCTTGGGCGCGCCGCCGGCAGCCACGGCGGCGTCGAACCACTCGGCCACGGCGCGGTCGTCGGCCAGGGCCGCCGCCTCGCCGGGCGACAGGCCGAGCTGGCCGGTGTAGCGCGCCTCCTTAGCTTGCGGCAGTTCGGGCAGGGCGGCGCGCGCCGTGACGATCCAGTTATCGTCGAGGGTCAGCGGCGGCAAGTCCGGCTCGGCGAAGTAGCGGTAGTCTTCGGCCTCTTCCTTGGCCCGCTGGCTGAACGTCTCGCGCCGCGTGTCGTGCCAGCCGCGCGTCTCCTGCGTGACCTGGCCGCCGGCGTCGAGCACGGCCGCCTGCCGCGCCAGTTCGTAGTCGGTGCCCTCGGCCAGGGCGCGGAAGCTGTTGAGGTTCTTCAGTTCGGTGCGCGTGCCGAACGCCTGGCTGCCGCGCGGCCGCAGGCTGATGTTCGGCTCGATGCGCAGCACGCCCTTCTCCATGTCGCCGGAGTTGACGCCCAGATAGCGCAGAATCTGGCGGATGCGCGTGGCGTAGGCGCGCGCTTCCTCGCCGCTGCGGATGTCGGGTTCGGAGACGATCTCCAGCAGGGGCACGCCGGAGCGGTTGTAATCGACCAGCGAGCCGCCGCGCTCCAGGTGGGTCAGCTTGCCGGTGTCCTCTTCCATATGGACGCGGCGGATGCCGATGCGCCGCGTTTCGCCGCCGGGCAGGGTGACGTCGAGATGGCCGTGGCGGCCGATGGGCAGCTCGTACTGGCTGATCTGATACCCTTTGGGCAGGTCGGGGTAGAAGTAGTTCTTGCGGGCGAAGATGTTGTGGGGCTGGATGTCGCAGCCCAGGGCCAGGGCGACGCGCAGGGCGAACTCCACCGCGCGCCGGTTGATGACCGGCAACATGCCCGGCATACCCAGGCAGACCGGGCAGACGGCTGTGTTCGGCGTGGCGGCGACGCTATCGACGACGCGACAGCCGCAGAACATTTTCGACTCGGTCAGTAGTTCGGCGTGGATTTCCAGGCCGATGACGGCTTCGTACTGCTCGGCCACGATGCTACCCCTGTGTCCTGCCGCGCTTCTATGCCCCGGCAGGCCGTACCAGTATATGACTTGATGGCGATTCGATCAATCGCCGGGCGCTGTCGCGCCAGACCTCAGAGGTGGACGGCCGTCCACCTCTCAGGCCTCAAACCTCGGCGGGGACGACCGGCAGGCGGCGGTGCCACGGCCGCGCCGTTTCATAGGCGTAGGCGGCGTTGAGGATGCGCGCCTCTTGGAGCGTGTCGCCGATGAGTTGCAGGCCGATGGGCAGCCCACCGCTATCGACGCCGCAAGGAACCGACAGGCCGCAGGCCGCGCTCAGGTTCAGCGGCAGGGTGAAGACGTCGGCCAGGTACATACTCAGTGGGTCGTCGACGCGCTCGCCGACGCGGAAGGCGGTCGTCGGGCTGGTCGGCGCGGCGATGACGTCCACGCTCTCGAAGGCGCGGCGGAAGTCGTCGGCGATGAGCGTGCGCGCCCGCAGCGCCCGGCCGTAGTACTCGTCGTAGTAGCCGGCGCTGAGGGCATACGTGCCCAGCATGATGCGCCGCTTGACCTCCGGGCCGAAGAGGGCGCGCGTCTGGCGCACGGTGTCGATCATGTCCGCGCCGGCCACGCGCGGGCCGAAGCGCGTGCCGTCGTAGCGGGCCAGGTTGGCGCTGGCCTCGGCCGGGGCGATGAGGTAGTAGACCGGCAGGCCGTAGTGGGTGTGGGGCAGGCTGACTTCGACGATCTCCGCCCCCAGGGCGGCCAGTTGCTCGATGGCGGCGCGCACGGCCGCCTCCACCTCCGGCTCCATGCCCTCGATGAAGTACTCGCGCGGCACGCCGACGCGCAGGCCGCGCACGTCGCCGGTCAGGGCGGCCTCGTAGTCGGGCACGGGCGCGGGCAGTGAGGTGCTGTCGCGCGGGTCGTGGCCGGCAATGACGCCCAGCAGGGCGGCGCAGTCGGCCACCGTGCGGCCGAACGGGCCGACTTGATCCAGCGACGAGGCGAAGGCGACGACGCCCCAGCGCGAGACGCGGCCATAGGTCGGCCGCAGCCCGACGACGCCGCAGAACGACGCCGGCTGGCGCACGCTGCCGCCGGTGTCGGTTCCCAGCGCGCCATAGGCCAGCCCGGCGGCGACGGCCGCGGCGCTGCCGCCGCTGCTGCCGCCGGGCACGCGCTCCAGGTCCCACGGGTTGCGCGTGGTGAAGTAGGCCGAGTTCTCGGTGGACGACCCCATGGCGAACTCGTCGGTGTTGGTCTTGCCCAGGATGACCGCGCCGGCGGCGATGAGGCGTTCGACGGCGTGGGCGTCGTAGGGCGGGATGAAGCCGTCGAGGATTTTGCTGCCGGCGGTGGTGGGGATGCCGGCGGTGCAGAGAATGTCCTTGACGGCCACGGGCACGCCCAGCAGCGGGCCGTCTTCGCCGGCGGCGCGGCGGCGGTCGGCGGCGGCGGCCTGCTCCAGCGCCGACTCGTCGGCCAGGGTCAGGTAGCTGCCGATGGCGTTGTCGTAGGCGACGATGCGGTCGATCATCGCCTGCGTGGCGGCCACGCTGGTCGTGTCGCCGCGCCGCAGGGCGTCGCGCAGTTCGGTTAGCGTCAGCGTTGCGATGTCCATATTAGTTGATAGTTGTCAGTTGATCGTTGTCAGTCTGAAGACTGACAACGATCAACTGACAACTACTCCTCCAGCACCGCCTGAATCAAAAACTGCCCCTCGGCCGTGGCCGCGGCGTTGAAGAGGGCGTCGTCGCGGGGCAGAGAGGGGGTCACGATGTCGTCGCGCAGGACGTTCTGCCGGGCGACGGCGTGGGCTGAGGGCGCAACGCCGCTCAGGTCCAACTCGTTCAGCCGCGCGGCGTAGTCGAGAATAGCCGCCAGCTGCTCCTGGTAGTGGGCCAGCTCCTCTTCGGTCAGCGCCAGCCGGGCCAGGCGGGCGATGTGGGTGACGTCGGTGTGGGTTAGGTTCATTCATGTGCCTACACCTAATCCCCCATCATCGGCTCCTCTGCCTCGCCTTGGCGCGCCTTGCGGGCGGCTTCCTGGCGCTTCTCGAACTCCTCTTCGGTCCAGATGTTCTCCGGGCCGGTCAGTTTGTCGATGTAGAGTTCGCCGTTCAGGTGGTCGATTTCGTGCTGGAAGATGCGCGCCGTCCAGTCATAGAGGCGCAGGCGGAGTTTGCGGCCGTGGCGATCCTGGCCGCGCACGCGAATGGACTCGTGCCGCTCCACCTCGCCCACGTAGCCGGGGATGGACAGGCAGCCTTCGATGCCCTTGGTCATCTCCTTGGAGCGCCAGAAGATCTCCGGGTTGACGATGACGAATAGTTCGCGCGTGTCTTCGATCTCGTTGCCCTCGTCGTCCTCTTCGGGCAGGGTCAGGATGACGGCCATCTGAATGGGCCGGCCAACCTGCGGCGCGGCCAGGCCGACGCCGTTGGCCTCGCGCAGCGTCTCGATCATGTTGTCGATGAGCTGCTGCAACTCGCCGTCGAAGCGAGTCACCGGCCGCGTCCTCTGGCGCAATATCTTGTCGGGAATGCTAACGATAGGCAGTTTGCTCATGGCGTTTGCTGATTCTGTTCATCGGTATAGTCGGGCGGCGTGCGCTGGGGAATGCGGTTCTGCTCCATCGCCTGGCGGTAGACGTCGATGAGCAGGGCGTACTCCTCGCGCCGGGCGCTGCCCTCGTTGATGCGCTGCTGGCGACGGAAGTCGTCCAGGCGCTGGAAGATGTCGCTTTGGATCAGTTCCGGGTTGGGCACGTAGTCGAAGACGATGTCGGATTTGGCCCCGGCGGTGTCGATGCTGACGAAGCCGTAGTTGAACAGCGTCGGCAGGAAGCCGGGGCGGGCGGCGTCCACATTCTGGATGTTGCTGATGGCCGCTTGCTTACGGCTCTCGCCAAAGCCGAACGGGGTGCGGTCGATGTCGATGACGAAGCGGTCGGTCAACTGGAAGACGTCGTTGCGCCAGTCCTCTATCTGCCAGACCAGCGCCAGGAGGTCGGCAAAGCCGCCAATGATGACCACCAGGGCCACGACCCAGGGGGTCATGTCCAGGTAGATGCCAAACCCGGCAAAGATCAGCAGGCCGAGGAGAATCAGCCCCGGCACGGCGGTGCGCTTTATCAGAATGAAGAGGCTCTTGCGATAGGTGATGGTATTGCCTTCGACGACGCGCCAGCCGTAGCGCTTGCGCAGCCGGGTGAAGAAGTTGTCCGGCCGCTGCACCCGCGCCGGCGGCTTGGCTTCGTCTTCCGTCTTTAACGGCATTTCCATGCCGAAGTGTTTTTCAATGGATTGGCGCATGACGGCTTGCGTCTGGGCCGACTCGACGGAGCGGTAGAGGCCGGTCAGGCGTTCCAGTACGTCCTTGACCTTGACGGGGCGGTCGATGTTGTCGAACAGGACGTTGCCGGCCACGGCGGCCGTCGTCACGCGGGCCGAGCCGACGTTGAAGAGGTTAGCCAGCAACGACGGCTTCAGCACTTCGACCGTTTGCACCTGGCCGATGGGAATCTTGACCAGCCGCACGCGGAAGCGGCGCAACTCAAACTCATGATGGGTCAGATGGCGGTTGGTGATGATGAAGTAGTCGCCGCGCCAGTCGATCAGGCGCAGAGCGAACCAGACCGCGCCGATGAGCGTCAGCACGATGGGCGCGCCATACTTCAAGGCGCGTTGCAGGCCGGTGTCGGTGGGCATGAAGATGAGAGCGACGAGGCCCAGCAGCACCAGCAGGATGGGCATCAGCAGCCGCCCGGCCAGCAGCCACAGGCTGCGCCGGGCGAAGTACTCCAGCCGCTCTTCGGGCAGCAGCGCGGCGGCCGACGAAGCCCGCACCTGGCGGCGCAGCTTAAGCTTTTGCGCCTCCAGCCAGGCAGCATCGCTCAGGCCGTAGCGCGTGCCGTCGCTGTCGCGCGGGGCCAGTTGGTCGACGATGGCCGGGAAGTCCTGCAACAACTTGACGAAGGCGGGGCCGGAGATGATCAACAAACGGCCGTCCTCTGCGCCCTTGACCGTGGCGCTGTGGATGCCGGGCACGAACAGCCACAGGTCGTTGAAGTACTGCCCCGGCGTATAGGAGCGCGTTTCGCGGACGATGCCATTGGCGTCGAGGCCGCGCGCAAAGAGGCGGCCCTCCTTGACGATGGTGAGGCTGCCGGCCACGTCGCGCTGGTAGGCGATGACCGCGTTCTGCTTGAAGGAATACTCGGTGGCCACGCGCGCGATGGCGGCCTGGGCGGCGTCGCTCAGGTCGGCGAAGATCGGCAGGGTGGCGATGAACTCCAGCTTGTTGGCCACGGGGAGATTTTAGCACAAACGGCGCGCCTGTCGGGCGATTTGGCAGATCGCCCCACGCTGGGCTATCATCGCCTTACTGGGCTGCTGATGTCGGTACTAACCGGTTTATTCAACGTTCTCGCCCTGCTGTACGTCGGCCGCGCCGTCCTACTCGTCGTCGAGCTTGTCCGCAATCGCGACGCCTGGCGGCAAGAGCCACTGACCAGGGCCAAGCAGCAACAGGCCGAGCAGGCCGCCTTCTTTGTCGGCGTCCCGCCCGCCGTCCTGGTGCATGAACTGGCGCATGCCGCGGCCATCTGGCTGTTCGGCGGCCAGGTCGTGGAGTTTGGCTACCGCGTCTTCTGGGGCTACGTCGTGCCCCAGGGGGAGTTCACCGTCGCCCAGCACTGGCTGATCGCCGTGGCCGGCACGCTGGGGTCGTTGGCCTTCGGCGCGGCGCTGTGGCTGCTGGCCCGGCGCAGCGCCAGCCGGACGGTGCGCTACTTCGGCCTGCGCGCTTTCCGCTTCCAAATCTACTTCTCGCTGCTCTACTACCCTCTCTTCAGCCTCTTCCTGCCCATCGGCGACTGGCGGACGATCTACGACTTCGCCGCCACGCCGCTGCTGAGCGGGGCGACGGCCGTCGTCCACGCCGCGCTGCTGCTGTGGTTCTGGCGGGCCGACCGGGCGGGGGTGTTCGAGAGGCCCGCCTTCGACAGCGCCGCCGAGCAGGCGCGCTACGAGGCGACCGCCGCCGCGGCCGGCGACCCGGCGGCGCAACTGCGCGCCGTGCACACCTTGCGCCAGGGCGGCGCGCCCCATAGCGCCAATCGCGCCCTGGACGCTTTCCTGATCGCCTACCCTCATTCGGCCGAGGGGCATTTGCAGCGCGCGCTACTGAGCACGCAGGGGCGCGGCGGGGTTGGCCGGCCGGCGGTCGAGGCGGCGCGGCGGGCGCTGGCCCTGGGCCTGCGCGAGGCCAACGACGCGGCCGTGGCCCATCAACTCATCGCCCTGCACGAACTGGAGCGCGGCGACGGCGGCGCGGCGCAAGTCGAACTGGACGCCGCGTTGACCCCCACGCCCGGCCACGATCCCGACTGGCTGCCCGATCTGCGGCGGGCCGAACTCCACGCCCTGCGCGGCCAGGCCTACCGCCGCCAGGCGCGCTATGAAGACGCCTACCACGAGGTCGGCCTGGGCGTCAACCTGGCTGTGGCCGCCGGGCGCGAAGACGTGGCCCGCCGCCTGCGCGACGAGCAGCAACTCATCGAGAAACACGCCGGCCGCAACCTGTCAAACAAAGAAACCGCAGATTACGCAGATTTCGCCGATTATCCGAAGTAATCGGCGAAATCTGCGTAATCTGCGGTTTCTTCTTCCCTTAGAATCATGTTCATTGGGCAATACTCCCGATGAATGTCATATAGAAATCAGGATCAATGGCAGTATTCAGCCGTCTTGATTTCCGCTATCCTACCTGAGCGGGTTGGCCCAATGGCCGCCCGCGTGTGACTGGCCTGCAGCACATCACGGACGAATCACCGGGAGGTCATATGCGGGTTGAATTACGGGACATCCGTAAGTACTTCGGAGCGGTCAAGGCCAACGACGGCATCAGCTTGACCTTGGAACCGGGGAAGATCTATGCCCTTGTCGGCGAAAACGGCGCGGGCAAGAGCACGCTCATGAAGATCCTCTCCGGCTACCAGCCGCCGACCGGCGGCGATATTCTCCTCGACGGCCAACCGGCGCGCTTCCACTCCCCGGCCGACGCGCTGGCCAAGGGCGTGGGCATGCTCTATCAGGACCCCCTGGACATGCCCCCCTTCCGGGTGATCGACAACTACCTGCTGGGCCGCGACCGCCGCCTGCGCCTCGACTACAAGAGCGCCCGCGCCGAACTGGTCGCCCTGGCGTCGCGCTACGGCTTTGCCATCGACCCCAATGCCACCATCGACTCCCTGTCGATGGGCGAGCGGCAGCAGTTGGAGTTGGTGCGCCTGCTGGCCGGCGGGGCGCAGGTGCTCATCCTCGACGAACCGACGACGGGCATCAGCGCCGAGCAGAAGGAAATCCTCTTCGAGTCGATGCACAAAATGACCCGCGAAGAGGGCAAGACGGTCATCCTCGTCTCCCACAAGCTGGAAGAGGTGCAGGAGTTGTGCATCTACGCCTACGTCCTGCGGCGCGGCAAGCTGGTGGGCGGGCAGGAGTTGCCCTGCGCCAGCGAGGCGCTGGTGGAGATGATGTTCGGCCAGTTGCCGCAGCGCAGCCGCCGGCCCGCCTTCACCCTCGGCACGCCGGTGCTGGAGCTGCAAGACGTGACCATCAACACCTACCAGTTGACCGTGCCCGACGTCAATCTGACCGTGCGCGCCGGCGAGGTGTTCGGCTTCGCCGGGCTGGAGGGCAGCGGCCAACGGCTGGTCTTGCAGGCCTGCGCCGGGCTGATGCCGCCAGGCAAGGGGCACGTGCGGCTGGGCGGGCAGGACGTGACCGGTTGGGGCTACCACCGCCTCCAGCAGCACGGCGTGGGCTACGTGGCCGCCGGGCGGCTGGAAGAGGGGCTGGTGGCCGGACTGTCGTTGACCGAGCATCTGATATTAGCCCGGCCGGAAAAGCAGTTCTTCATCGACTGGCCCGGCAACCGCGCGGCCATGACCGAGCGCATCGCCACCTACCAGATCGTCGGCCAGCCGGAGACGACGGCCGACGCCCTCTCCGGCGGCAACCAGCAGCGGCTGCTGTTCGCCCTGCTGAACACGCCGCTGAAGCTGCTGCTGCTGGAGCACCCGACGCGCGGCCTGGACGTGCGCTCGGCCGACTACACCTGGCAGTTGCTCTACAACCGCCGCGCGGACGGCACGGCCATCCTCTTCATCTCGGCCGACCTCGACGAGATCATCGCCCATAGCGACCGCATCGCCGTCTTCTCCGGCGGGCGCATGTCGCGGGTGGTGGACGCGCGCGAGACGACGGCCGACGAACTGGGCCACCTGATAGGAGGCCAGGCATGAATCAGACGCAGAGTAGTGGTTCCGGCTGGGTGGCGCGCGTGTGGCCGCTGGTTCCGATTGTGGCGGCGCTGCTGTTCACCAGCGCGCTGCTGTTGCTCTTCGGGGCCAGCCCGGCCGAGGCCTACCGCGCCATGTGGGATGGCTCATTCGGCGGCAGCGATAAGATACTGGGCGTCATCGCCTTCTGGGTGCCGCTGGTGCTGTGTTCCGTCGGTCTGCTGATCACCTTCACCGCCGGGTTGTGGAACATCGGCGTGGAGGGTCAGATCGTACTGGGGGCCATCTTCGCCAGTTGGGTCGCCCTGCGCCTCAGCGGCCCGGCCTGGCTGCTCATCCCGGTGGAGATCGGCGCGGCCATGCTGGGCGGGGCGCTGTGGGCGGCCCTGTCGGCGGTGCTGAAGACGCGCGGCCGGGTCAACGAGATCTTCAGCGGTCTGGCCCTCAACGGCCTGGCGATCATCCTGACCAACTACCTCATCTCCGGCCCGTGGCAGCCGCCGGAGGGCGGCTCCTTCCGCGGCACGGCCCCGTTCCAGGACGCGGCGCTGCTGCCGCGGCTGCTGGAGTCGCGCTTCAGCCCGCTGTCGCTGGTGCTGGCCGGGTTGGCCTTTGCCGCCGTCTTCTTCATCCTGCGCGGCACGACGTGGGGGCTGAAGCTGAAGGCGCTGGGCAAGAATCCGGCGTCAGCCTACCTGTTGGGTGTGTCCAGCGAGCGCGAGACGATCATGGCCATGATGTTCTGCGGCGCGCTGGCCGGGCTGGGTGGGGCGGTGCGCGTGTTGAGCTGGTTTGACAGCCTGCGCCAGAGCATCTCCGGCGGCATCGGCTTCCTGGCCCTGCTCATCGTCATGCTGGCCGCCTATCGCATCCTGTGGGTGCCGTTCATCGCCTTCTTCTTCTCGGTCGTGCTCAACGGCAGCATCACCCTGCAATTGAAGACACAGTTGCACTCATCGCTGGGCGGCATTCTGACCGGGGTCATGGTGCTGTTTGTGCTGCTGTTCGGCTCGGCCAAGCAGTTGGGCATCGGTGGCCAGGCATCGACGGGGGCCGGCGACGCGCCGGAAGCGATTCCCCCGCCGCCGGCCGACACCATTGCCGGCGACATCACGCCCAACGTTCGCGGAGGTGATTGATGAACGACAGCCAACTGATCGCCGTTCTGGCGTCCATCGTCTTGCAGGCTTCGCCGCTCATCATCGCCGTCTGTGGCGAGATCATGACCGAGCGGTCGGGCGTGGTCAATTTGTCGCTCGACGGCACGATGCTCATGTCGGCCATGACCGGCTTCGTCGTCGGCCTGCGCACCGACAACTACTGGCTCGGCTTTCTGGCGGCGGCGGTGGTGGGCATGATCTTCGCCGGCATCGTCGCCCTGGGCAGCATTCGCCTGGGGCAGAGCCAGGTGGCCATCGGCTTCGTGCTGGCCCTGCTGGGCGACGACCTGAGCGCCTTCCTGGGCCAGAACTACACCCGCATGTCGGGCGCGGTCGTGCCCAAGGCCGGCATTCCGCTGCTGAAGGACCTGCCGGTGGTCGGCCCGCTGTTCTTCGATCAGAACATCGTCGTCTACTTCGCCATTGTCCTGGTTTTCGTCACGTGGTGGTGGCTCAACCGGACGCAGGCCGGGCTGCAACTGCGCGGCGCGGGCGAACGGCCGACGGCCGCCTTTGCCCGCGGCGTGAACGTCAACCGCGTGCGCTACCTTTACACCATTCTGGGCGGCGCGCTGGTCGGCATCGCCGGCGCGGCCTACTCGCTCAACGTCAAGATCGGTTGGTCCGACGGCCACGTGCGCGGCTTCGGCTGGATCGCCCTGGCCATCGTCATCTTCGGCGGCTGGTCGCCCATTCGCGGCGCGTTCGGCGCGCTGCTCTTCGGCGCGACCAAGGCCCTGGCGACGGTGCTCCAGCGCGCCTTCCCGGAAGTGTCGGTTGTGGCCTTCAACGCCCTGCCGTGGCTGCTCATGATCCTGGTCTTGCTGGCCGTGGGCAGCGACTACACCGAGCGGTTTATCACCGCCATGCCCCACAGTTGGCAGCGGCCGTTGCGCCGCGTGTTGCGCGTCTCGCCGCCCATGGCGCTAGGGACGGCTTTTCATGAGGGGTAGCGCCCTCGGCAACGGGTGAACTATGGTCGATTTCCTCGTCAAATACCCGCGTCTCGGTCGGCTGTTCGACTTGTTCCTGCCCCTGCTGGCCACGCTGGCCGCGCTGGGCGTCGGGGCAATCATGCTCCAACTCCTGGGGGCTAACCCGTTCGTGGCCTATAGCGCGCTGCTGAAGGGTGCCTTTGGCAGCCAGAACGCCCTGGCCGACACCATCGTGCGGGCCACGCCGCTGCTGCTGGTCGGCCTGGGCATCTGTATCGCCTTCCGCGCCGGGGTCATCAACATCGGCGGCGAAGGGCAGTTCATCGCCGGGGCGCTGCCGGCCACGCTGTTGGGGCTGTCGTTCCCCGACGCGCCGGCCATTGTCCTCGTCCCGGCGGCGCTCATGTTCGGCTTCCTGGGTGGGGCGGTGTGGGGCAGCATCCCCGGCCTGCTGAAGGCGTACTTCAACGTCAACGAAATCCTCAGCACGATCATGCTCAACATGATCGCCGTGCAGATGATGAACTTCCTGCTGCGCGGGCCGATGATTGACCCGGTGCAGTTGCAGGCCGCGTCGGCCATCCCCCAGACGGCCCGGCTCAACACCGCCTTCGACCTGCCGCGCTGGATTCCCACGCGGCTGCACGCCGGGGCGCTGCTGGCCGTGGTGCTGGCCTTTGTGGTCTACATCCTGTTGTGGCGCACGACCATCGGCTACCGCATCCGCGCCGTGGGCTTCAACCCGGCCGCCTCGCGCTACGCCGGCATCAACGTCAAGCGCAACATCGTTCTGGCCCTGCTGCTCAGCGGCGCGTTTGCCGGGCTGGCCGGGGCGGTGCAGGTCTATGGCGTTAGCCACCGGATGATTACCGACGGCTCGGCCGCCGGCTTCACCGGCAGCGCCGGTTTCAACGGCATCGTCGCCGCTCTGTTTGGTAAGTTGCATCCGCTGGGAACCATCCCGGCGGCTTTTATTTTTGGCGCCCTCATCGTCGGGGCCAACAGCCTCCAGCGGGCCATGCAGGTTCCAGCGGCGCTCATTACCGCCCTCAACGGCCTGGTGGTCGTCTTCGTCGTCAGCAGCGACATCTTCAGCCGGCGGCTGGCGCGGCGGCGGCAGATCGGTGTGGCCGAACCGGGGAGTAGGGGCGCAGGGGAGCAGGGGAGCGGGGGAGGGGGAGAGGCCGCCGCCGGCGGCGACCATTGGCCCGCCGGATAGTGGGGCGACGCCCGCGCCGACGGCTACTGTGGTCGATGTTAGCCCGGCTATGAAGCCTGTGGCCCGCGCCGCCGGGCAGGAGGCGTCCAGTGATTAGCCAACTCTTCACCGAAGTGGTTATCGTCGGCATCCTGAGCGCCGGCATCCGGCTGGCGACGCCCTACCTGTTCGCCTCCATCGGCGAGATGTTCGGCCAGCGCAGCGGCGTCTATAACCTGGGCGTCGAGGGCATCATGCTCATGGGCGCGTTTGCCGCCTTCTACGTGACCCTGACCACGGGCAATCTGTGGCTGGGGCTGCTGGCGGCCATCGTCGTCGGCGGTCTGATGGGCGTGGCGATGGCCGTGATCAGCGTTACCTTCCAGGCCGAGCAGGGTATCAGCGGCATCGGCCTCTACCTGTTCGGGTTGGGCATGAGCGAGTTGCTGTTCCAGAAGATGCTGGGCACGGTCGAGACGGTCAGCGGCTTCGGCCCGGTCAACATCCCCGTCCTCAGCGACTTGCCTATTGTCGGCCCCATCCTCTTCCAGCAGAGCGTCATGACCTACCTGGCCTTCCTGCTCGTTCCCATCGCCTGGTACGTGCTCTACCGGACGACGTTCGGGCTGAAGATTCGGGCCGTGGGCGAGAACCCGGCAGCGGCCGACGCGCTGGGCGTCAGCGTCAAGCGCACGCGCTACATGACGGTCACGTTGGGCGGCATGTTGGCCGGCGTGGCCGGGGCGTCGCTGTCCATCGCCCTGCTCAACGTCTTCCAGCAGAACCTGACCAGCGGCATCGGCTTCATCGCCGTGGCCCTGGTCTACTTCGGCGGCTGGCGGCCCTATGGCGTGCTGTTCGGCGCGCTGCTGTTCAGCATGGTCAACGCCCTCCAGTTGTGGATTCAGGCGCTCAACATCCCCATCCCGTTCGACGCCTCGGAACTGCTGATCATGCTGCCCTATGTGCTGACGATTCTGGTACTGATGTTCTCGGCCGGGCGCGTGCGCAAGCCGTCGGCGCTCGGCGTGGCCTATGAACGCGAATCTTAAGGAGGTGATGTCACCCGAAACGTATTGGTCTATCCACCCGACCGGCTGCGGCCGGTCCCATGTGACGCAACTGTGCGTCCGAGTAGAGTAATTGCATGCGAACCACAATTGAAAAGGAGAGGAAGAACATGAAACGCTTCGGTTGGCTGGCTCTATTGCTGATCCTAGCCATGACCATCGCCGCCTGTGGTGGCGCGACGCCGGAAACCACCGTTGAAGAGCAGCCCGCGGCCACAGAAGAGGGCGCGGTCGAAGAAGAGGCTCCGGCCGAGGAAGAAGCTCCGGCCGAAGAGGCCGCCGGCCCGTTCCGCGTTGCCGTGGTCATGCCCAGCAGCATCAATGACCTGGCCTTCAGCCAGAGCATGTTCGATGCCCTGACCGCCATTCAGGGCGAGATGGGCGCGGAGAACTTCGAGTTCGTCTATTCGGAGAATATGTTCGTGGTTGAAGATGCCGCTGCGGCCCTGCGCGACTACGCCAGCCAGGGCTACAACCTGGTCATCGGCCACGGCTCGCAGTACGGCAGCTCCCTGCAGGAGATCGCCCCCGACTTCCCGGACACGAGCTTCGCCTGGGGCACGACGGTCGATACCTTCGGCATCCCCAACATCTATGCCTATGAGGCCCGCTCCGAAGAGGGCGGCTACGTCAACGGTGTGCTGGCGGCTAACCTGTCCGAGAGCAACACCCTGGGCGTCGTCGGCCCGATCGAGACGGGCGACGCCAAACTGTACGTCGACGGCTTCGTGGCCGGGGCCAAGGCGGCCAAGCCCGACATCACCGTCAACGTCAACTACATCGGCTCCTTCAGCGACGTGGCCCTGGCCACCGAGGCGGCCAACACCCTGGTCGGCGCGGGCGCCGACGCGCTGAGCGGCACGGCCCAGATGGTCGTTGGCGCCATCGGCGTGGCCAACGAGAACGGCGTGCCGTGGTTCGGCACGCAGTCGAGCCAGACGTCGCTGGCCCCGTCGGTCGTCGTCGCCAACCAGGTCTACGACTGGACGGGCGTGCTGAACACCATCATCGAGCAGGTGAAGGCCGGCACGCTGGGCGGCGAGTCGTTCGCCCTGACGCTGGAGAACGGCGGCCTGGTGATGGACTACAACCCGGAGTACGACATCCCCGAAGCGGCCAAGGCGGCGGCCGATGAGGCCGCGGCCGGCATCGCCGCCGGGACGATCAGCGTCTTCGGCGAAGCGGCGGCCCCGGCCGAAGAAGCCGAGGAACCGGCGGCCGAAGCCGCGCCGCTGACCTTCGGCGTTATCCTCGTCGGCCCGCGCAACGACCACGGTTGGAGCCAGGCCCACGCCGAGGGCGCGCAGTTCGTCATGGACAACATGCCCGGCTCCGAAGCGATCATCTTCGAGTCGCTCAACTCGGCCGACAAGCCGGAAGCGACGCTCGAAGGTGTGGTTGACGACATGGTGGCCGAGGGCGCGACGCTCATCCTGACCACCTCCGACGAGTTCGAGGAAGACACGCTGGGCGTGGCCCAGAAGTACCCCGAAGTCACCTTCATCAACGTCTCCGGCGACGACGCCAAGACGGGCGAAGCGCCGGCGAACCTGGGCAACGTCATGGGCCGCATGGAAGACATGAAGGCCGTGGCCGGTTGCGCCGCCGCTCTGGCGTCCGAGACGGGTAACATCGGCTACCTTGGCCCGCTGATCAACTTCGAGACGCGCCGCCTGACGGCCGCCGCCTTCCTGGGCGCGAAGTACTGCAACGAGAACCTGCGCGCCGAGCCGTTTGAGAACCTGGGCTTCACGGTGACGTGGATCGGCTTCTGGTTCAACATCCCCACCGTCACGCTCGACCCGACCGAAGTGGTGACCAACTTCTTCGACACGGGCACGGACGTGGTGCTGAGCGGCATCGACACGACTGAGGCCATCGACATCGCCGGCCAGCGCGCCGCGGCGGGCGACGCGGTCCACGCTATCCCCTATGACTACGTGGCCGCCTGCGATCTGGCTCCGGACGTCTGCCTGGGCGTGCCCTTCTTTAGCTGGGGCCCGGCCTACCTCAACATCGCCACCGCCGTCTCCAACGGCACGTGGGAGCAGTCGTGGGACTGGCTGCCGGCCGATTGGGACAACCTGACCGACCCGGCGCTGACCAACGTCGGTTGGGTCAGCGGCCCCGGCCTGAGCGCCGAGGCCCAGGCCAGCCTGGATGAGTTTGTCGCCGGCATGGCCTCGGGTGAGATCAACGTTTGGTCCGGCCCCCTGAACCTGCAGGACGGCACCGAGTACGTCGCCGAAGGCGCTGTCGCCACCGACGACCAGATTTGGTACCTGCCGCAACTGCTGGAAGGCATGGAAGGGCCGAGCGAGTAAGCAGTAAGCAGTAAACAGTATTCAGTAGGTCAGTAAGTCAGTAGGTCAGTATTCAGTGCTGACCCACTGACCTACTGACCCACTGACCTACTGACCCACTGACCCACTGACCTGGACACTGGACACTGAACACTGGATACTGCCATGACCGACCTCCTCCCCTCCGGCCATCCGCGCATTGACCATCTGGAGATGCGCGGCATCACCAAGCGCTTCCCCGGTGTGCTGGCCAGCGACCGGGTTGATTTCGACGTGCGCTCCGGCGAAGTCCACGCCCTGTTGGGCGAGAACGGCGCGGGCAAGAGCACGCTGATGAAGATTCTCTACGGCCTCTATCAGCCGGACGAGGGCGAGATTCGGCTGAACGGTCAGGTCGTCGCCATCCAATCGCCGGCCGACGCCATCCACAACGGCATCGGCATGATCCACCAGCACTTCATGCTCGTGCCGACGCTGACGGTGCGGGAGAACGTCGCCCTGGGGCTGAAGTCCTCGCGCGGGCTGCGGACGGACCTCGACCGGGTGGCGGCGCGCATCGAAGAGCTGGCCAAGCTCTATGGTTTGCACGTCGACCCCGACGCGATGGTGTGGCAACTCTCCGTCGGCCAGCAGCAGCGAGTGGAGATCATCAAGGCCCTCTACCGTGGTGCGGCGCTGCTTATCCTCGACGAGCCGACGGCCGTGCTGACGCCGCAGGAAGTGGACGAGTTCTTCCTGACGCTGGAACAGATGAAGCGCGACGGCCACGCGCTGATCTTCATCTCCCACAAGCTGCACGAGGTCATTCAGCTTTGCGAGCGCGTGACGGTGCTGCGCGACGGCCGCTCCATCGGCACGACGCTGGTCAAGGGCACAACCAAGCAGCAGTTGGCGGAGATGATGGTCGGCCGCCCGCTGGCGACGCAACCGGCCAAGAAGCCCAGCCAGGCCCACGAGGTGCGCCTCAGCCTGCGCAACGTGGAGGCGCTGAACGACCGCGAGCGCCCGGCGCTGCGCGGGGTCAGCTTTGACGTTCACGCCGGCGAGATCGTCGGTCTGGCCGGGGTGTCGGGCAACGGTCAACGCACGCTGGCTGAGGTCGTGGCCGGGCTGCGGCCGGCCACACAGGGCGAAGTCACTCTCGGCGGCCGGAACGTCACCGGCCAGTCGCCGCGCCACATCATGGCCCTCGGCCTGTCCTACATCCCCGAAGAGCGCATGCGCGACGGCATGATCCGCGAGTTCACCGTGGCCGAGAACCTCATCCTGCGCGAGTTCGACCAGCCGCCCTACGCCCGCTCCGGCTTCCTGAATCGGGGGGCCATCCAGCGCAATTCGCGCGAACTGGTGAAGAGCTATAGCGTCAAGACGCCCTCGCTGGAGACGCCGGCCAAGAGCCTCTCCGGCGGCAACATCCAGAAGCTCATCCTGGCCCGCGAGATCTCGCGCCGGCCGCAGGTCATCATTGCCGCCCAGCCGACGCGCGGGCTGGACATCGGCGCGACGGAGTACGTCCACGCCCGCCTGCTGGAGCAGCGCGAGCAGGGCACGGCCACGCTGCTGATCAGCGAAGACCTGGACGAAGTGCTGGCCCTGTCCGACCGCATTCTGGTCATCTTCGAGGGGCGCATCATGGGCGACGTGCCCCGCGCCGAAGCGACGGCGGAGAAGTTGGGGTTGTTGATGGCGGGGGGTGGAGCAGGGTAGGCAGTAAGCAGTAGGTCAGTATTCAGTAGGTCCGTGGGTCAGTACTGACTAACCTACTGACCTGCTGACCTACTTCTTCCGCCCGCGGAGCCAGAGGAGGAGCAGAGCGAGCGCCGCCAGCAGGATCAGCCCGGCGGCCCGCTTCTCGCGCGCGCCCGCGTCGGCCGGCTCGGTGGCGGCGATCCACTCGAAGGTGTCGAGCATCCCCGTTTGCAGCGGGCGCGGCCGCCAGCCCAACTCGGCGCGGGCCTTGTCGGCGCGCCCGGCGTAGCTGACGCCCATCATGCGCACCATGTCCTCGCCGAACAGTTGCGGCAGCGAGAGGGCCGGCTGGAGGCGGGCGGCGGCCGGGGCCAGCGGCCGGACGAGGCGCGTGGGCACGCGGGCGGCCGGCGGCCGTTTGCCGGTCAGTTGCGCCCAGAAGTCGACCATCTCCCCCAGCGGCACGGCCGGCCCGGCCAGAATGTAGCTCTCGCCCACGCGCCCCTTCTCGGCGGCCAGGATGTGGCCTTCGGCTACGTCGTCGACGTAGGCGTAGGTGACGACGCTCTCCGGGCCGGGCACGAGGGGCATCAGCCCGCGGTGGAAGAGGCGCATCGCCTCGGCCAGCCAGCTCGTGTCGCCGGGGCCGTAGACCGCGCCGGGCATGACGATGATGATCGGCGCGCCCTGCTCGATGAGCGGCAGGGCGACTTCGTAGTGGGCCTGCCACTTGGTGCGGTCGTACTCAGTCAGGAACGGGCCATCGGCGCGGTAGCTCTCGTCGGGCAGTTCGCCGTGGGTGTCGCCGAAGACGGCCAGGGTGCTGGTGTAGACGATGCGCGGCACGCGCAACTCGTGGGCCAGCCCCAGCACAACGCGCGTGCCCTCGACGTTGATCGGCTCGCACTGAGCCTGGGCCGCCGGCGAGTAGTCGTAGATGGCCGCCAGATGGAAGACCACGTCGCTGCCGCGCATGGCGGCGCGCATCGACTCGCGGTCGGTCACGTCGCCGGGCACGACGGTCGCTCCCAGGGCTTGTAACGCCGCCGCGCCGTCCTGTGAGCGGGCCAGGGCATGGACGCGATAGCCGCGGGCGATGAGTTGGCGAATGAGTGCGCGGCCGATGAACCCCGTGCCGCCGGTGACGAATGCTTTCATAGACAGGATTATAACCGGCGCGGCCGGGAATGGTGAACAATGGCCACGATCTGATATAGTACTAAGGTAGTGTGGCGTCATGGCCGCCGTAAGGATGGGCGGCTATGCTGCAATGCGAACAGGATGGACGACTCGCTAGACAGCACCCTCGACCGCGAATTCACACGCGCGACCCGGCTGACCATCGGCGCTCTGGTAGCGTTGGTGGCGCTGGAGGTCGTCATTTTCGCGGTCGTCTTTGCCGTGTTTGGGGCGCAGACGGCCGGCCAGTGGTTGCCGGAACTGGTGCTGGCCGTTCTGTTCAGCCTGCTAATCGGGGCCATCGCCCTCAGCGCGATCGGCCGGGCGCGGCGCACGTTGGCCCGCGACGCGGGGCAGGCCGTGGCCCAGGAGTTGCGCGCTCTGCGCTCGGCCAACAATCGGGCGCAGTCGTTGCAGCGCATGGCCTCGACGCTCAGCGCCACGCTCAGCTTCGAGCGCGTCGTGGAGCAGTCGCTCGATGCCTGTAGCCTGGCGCTGGACGAGATGGGCATCCCGCGCGAGTCGCTGGTCGGCGCGGTCTTCCTCTATGAAGACGGTGTGCTGCGGCCCATCGCCCGCCGCCGCTTCCTGGGCGACGACAGCCGGCGGGTCATTGCCGGCAAGCGCGGCGTCGTCGGCGCGGCCCTCAGCCAGGCCGAGCCGGCCGTCACCAACAACCCGGCCGAAGACCCCGAACTGGGCGACTACGAGGCGTTCCGCGACTGCCTGACGGCCGTCTGCGTGCCCTTGCGCGCCGGCTTCCAACTGTTCGGGGCGATGGTCATCGGCACCGACACCCCCGTGCAGTTCGAGGCCGACCACTTTGACCTGTTCAAGGCCGTCGGCGACCAGGCGGTCATCGCCCTGCAAAACGCCCAGCTCTACCAACGGCTGGAGGCGGAGAAGCAGCGCCTGATCGAAGCCGACGAGGAGGCGCGCAAGGAGTTGGCCCGCGACCTGCACGACGGGCCGACGCAGAGCATCGCCGCCATCGCCATGCGCCTCGGCTTTGCCCGGACGACAATCGACCAGGACCCGGCGCGGGCCAAGCAGGAGTTACAGAAGGTGGAGGCGCTGGCCAAGAAGACCTCGGCCGAAATCCGCGGTATGCTCTTCACCCTGCGCCCGCTGGTGCTGGAGACGCAGGGGTTGGGCGTGGCCGTCGATGCCCTGCTGCGCCGCTACAGCGAGAGCGACGGCATCGAGATGCGGCTCATCGGGGCCGAGAACGGCAATCTGCTGGACAAGCCGGCCCAGGTGGTCGTCTTCGCCATCCTGGAAGAGGCGCTCAACAACGCCCGCAAGTACGCCAAGGCGACCGTCATCGAGGTCCGCTTCTGGCAGACGGAGGGGCTGTTCGTCGCCGCCGTGCGCGACAACGGCGTCGGCTTCGACACCTACGACATCAACCGCGACTACAGCACGCGCGGCAGCCTGGGCATGGTCAACATGCGCGAGCGCGCCGAGCGCATCGACGGCTCGCTGCGCGTCGAATCGTCGCCCGACTCCGGCACGACGGTGACGTTGGTCGTCCCGCTGGACAAGCACAGCCCCCCGGCGGAGGCAGATGCCCCCCTTGCCACCGACCAGCCGCAACTCATCGACGCCGGCGGCTGAGCCGGCCGCGCTGTGGCCGTGGCTGCTGGCCGGTCTGCTGGGCGGCGGGCTGCTGGCGCTGTGGTTCCCGCTGTGGCCCCACGCCGGCCGCGTGCCCCCGGCCGATCTGCGCACCTTTGCCCCGACGCTGCTGGCCGGGCTGCTCTACGCCCTGCTGGTGCTGGCCCTCCACGCCGTCTATCTGGCCGCCGTCGGGCGCGTGGGCCGGGGCGGGGTGACGCTGCGCTCGGTGCTGCTGGGCGGGCTGCTGTTGGGCCTGCCGCTGCTGTTAGCCTACCCTATCAACGCTACCGACGTTTACCGCTACGTCATTCGCGGGCGGGTGGCCGCCGTCTATGGCCAAAGTCCGTTCGTCTCGCCGCCGGCGGCGTTCATCGGCGATCCATTCTTGCCGCTGGCCGGCGAGTGGGCCGGCGAGACGTCCCCCTATGGGCCGCTGTGGGAGCTGGTGGCCACGGGCGTGGCCGCCGTCAGCGGCGACAATCTGCTGCTGGGCGTCCTGCTGTTCAAGCTGCTGGCCCTGGGCTGTCTGCTGGCCGGGGCGGCGGTCATCTGGGCCGCCGTGGGCCAGCGGCCGGGGCGGGCCGTGGCCGCGGCGCTGTGGGCCTGGAACCCGGCCCTGCTGCTGACCTTCGCCATGAACGGCCACAACGACGCGCTGATGCTGCTGTGGCTGCTGCTCGGCGCCTGGGTCGGGCGGCGCGGCCGGCCGGCGGCGGGCTTCCTGCTCATGTGTCTGGCGGCGCTGACCAAGCCGGTGGCGGCGCTGGCCCTACCTGTTTTCTTTATTGCCGCCTGGCGCGGTTTGCCCGACGGCCGGGCGCGGGCGCGCTTCGCTCTGGTCGCCATCGGCGGCGCGGCGGTGCTGACGTGGCTGGCCTTTTTGCCCTGGGCCGCGCCCGGCCGCTTCTGGCAGACGCCCTTGGAGTTGATCGGCCGCCTGCTGCGCGAGGCGACCGACAGCGGCGGCTTCTCGCCCGCGGTGTGGCTCTACTTCGCCCTGGGGCAGCGCGTGCCCATCGAAACCATCGGCGCGGTGTTGCGCGGGTTGTTCCTGCTGTTGGTCGCCTGGGTGGTGTGGCGCGGTTGGCGCGGCCGGCCGGCGACGCGCAGCGCGGCCGATCTGGCCTTCGGCTATCTGGGCCAGGCGCTCAGCTTTCGCGTCTGGTACGCGGTGTGGCCCTTCCCGTGGCTGCTGCTCGATGCCGCCGACAGCGAGGCCGGCGACCGGGCCGCGGCCTACCGGCTGCGGGTCGGGCTGTGGTTCCTGCTGCTGGCCCAACTGTCGGTGGTTTTTTATGCCCACGTCAGAGTAGCCGTATGGGGCGGCGACCACGTGCCGGCGCACCTGGTCGGCGTGCCGCTGGTCTTTGGCCTGCCGTGGCTGCTGGCCCGCTGGCCGCTGCCGGGCTTAACGCGTCCTTCATAGTCAGAGAGGGGCGTTTCTGGTATTCTTTTGAGAAGAAGAAACCACAGATTACGCAGATTTCACAGATTTTGAAATTGTCGTTGGTCGTTGGTTGACCAACGACCAATGACTAACGACTAACCACCACCGACCCATGGCGTTCTTGCAGCAGATCATCGAGTTGCTGAGCCGGCCACCGGGCAGCGTGATCTACCACCTGCTGACGCTCTTCGCCTTGCAGGTCGTGTTGGCGCTGGCCTATTCGCGCTGGCAGCGCGACGCCAACGACGAGGCCGCCCGCCGCATGACCTTCGCCGCCGGGGGGATGCTCATCGCCCGGCTGCTGCTGCTCCTGGTGGCCTTGTTCGTCGATCAGAACCCCGAACGCGCCCGTGTCGTCCTGCCGCCGCTGGAGCAGGCCATCGACATGGCCACGGTCATCCTGCTGGTCTGGGGGCTGGCGGCGTTTGCCATGGATCGGCCGCGCCTGGCCGATGGCGTGGTGCTGGCCAGTCTGGTCGTCGTAGCCGTGCTGTTCTTCTTCTTCTTCCAGGACTGGCAGAACCGGGCGACGCTGACCAGCGCCTACATCGGCACGGTGCAGGCCTACGTCTGGGGCGTGTTGCAGATGGGCGTGCTGGCCGGGGGGCTGCTGTGGCTGGTCGTCGATCCGGGCAGCCGGCGGACGCTGCGGCCGATCATCGTCGGCGTGGCCCTGCTGGCCCACGTGGCTAACTTCTTCAACTACCCGGAGATCATCCCCTCCGGCACCGAGGTCATTTACTGGCTGCGGCTGGGCTATCTGGTCGCTTTCCCGCTGTGGGCCGTGCTGGCCTACCGCGACGGGATGCGCGGCCTGCTGACGACGGCCGAGGCCGAGCGCGCCCAGTCGGCCCAGTTGGCGCGCAATTTGCGCTTCTCGGCGGCGGTCATCGCCGCGCGCTCGCCCGAAGTGCGGCTGGAGAGCGCCCTGGACATGGTCGCCGGCCTGCTGGCGACCCAGTTCGCGGCTATCGGTCTCATTGACGAGAAGAACCCGCAGCGGGTGCTGTTCGGCCAGACGCGCCCGGCGGCCACGCGCGACGCCGCCTATGGCCGGCTGATCAACCTCAACGACCACGCCGCCTTCCGGCTGGCCTATGAGCAGCAGCGGGGCATCGAACTGCTGCCGCGCGGCGTCGGCGCGCGGCAGGTGCATGACCTGTCGCAGCAGTTCAACGTCGGCGCGCTGGGGCCGGTGTTCGTGGAGCCGCTGGTGGTCGGCGGCCAGTGCTTTGGCTTCCTGCTGCTGGCCGCGCCGCCCAGCGCCGAGAATTGGACCGACCGCGACCGGGCCATCGTCCCCGGCGTGGCCGCCTTCATCGCCCAGGCCATCGCCAACAGCCGGCGGCTGGAGAGCGAGATGCCGGCCCGGCCCGCGCCCGCCGTCGCGCCGCGCCCGCCGGAGGCCGACGCCGAGCGCGAGCGGCTGATCATCGAGCTGGCCGAGGCGCGCCGGCAGCAGGCGGCGGCCGAGGATCGCGCCCGCCAGGCGGAGGTGATGGCCGTGACGTTGCAACAGCGCGCGCCGGGCGGGCCGACGACGGCCCGGCCGCAGGTGGCCCAATCGGCCGTCGCTCCGGCCGTGGAAGGCGCGGCGGCGTCGCTTCTGCCTCTCGTGCGGCGCAAGAATCTGAAGCTCGATCTGGCGCTGGGCGACGATCTGCCGCTGGTGGCGGCCAAGGAGTCGGTCTTGCGCCAACTGGTGGTGAGCCTGCTGGACAATGCCTGTCGCGCCTCGGCCGAGGGCACGGCCGTGGTCGTGAGTGCCGCGGCGGCGACGACCAACGGCAGCCAGGCGACGGCCGGCCGCGTGGTGGCGCTGGCCTTCAGCGACACGGGCGGTGGGGTGGCCGCCGCCGAACGCGAGCGCGTCTTCGGCACGCAGCCCAATCTGGGCGGGCGGCCCATCGGCGGGCTGGGCGACAGCGGCGGCAATCTGGCCATCGTCCAGAAGCTGGCCCAGGCCGGCGGCGGCGACGTGGTTTTCGAGAGTACCCCCGGCGTGGGCACGACGTTTACGCTGCGGCTGCCGGCGGCCGAGGTGCGGCCGTGGACGGCGCTCTCGCCCCTGCCCACTCCCCTGGTTGCCAAGCCGCCGACGCCGGAGCCGGCCGAAGGAGCCGAGTCGTAACGATGGAGCGCCAACGACAGGCCGGCTGGCCGATGAATCTCATCCTGACCGCGACGGTGGTGGTCACCGTCTTCCTGGCTCTGGTGCTGGCCCAGTTCGACGCGCTCCAGGCGCGGATGCTGCCGCAGCGGTCGGGCCTGCCCATCGTCAACATTCAGGCCACGGCCGTGGCTGTCGGCCAGGTCATCCCCCTGCTGGCGGGGCAGCCGGCCGGGCCGGCCGAGGCGGTCGCCCCGGCGGCCGACGACCTGAACCCGCGGCCGGAGTTCATCACCGGCGTCAGCGAAGAGGGGGACATCTCGACCATTTGCGGCGAAGTTCCCGCCGGCTGGCTGCTCTACACCGTGCCGCCGGGCGAGACGCTGGCGTCGCTGGCCGCGGCCACGGCGGCGACGACGGCCGAACTGATCGCCGCCAACTGCCTGGCCGATGGGCAACTGACGGCCGGGATGCAGGTGCTTGTGCCGCGCCAGCCGGCGGCGGCGCTGTGCGGCCCGCCGCAGTGGTGGGTGCGCTACCAGGTATTGCCGGGCGACACGCTGGGCGCGCTGGCCCGCGCCCGGGGCACGACGGTCGACGAGATTCTGCGCGCCAACTGCCGCGAGACGATCGATCTGCTGGCCGGGCAACTGATCTTCCTGCCGCCGGGGTTCGCGCCCGGCCCGGCCGCGCCGCTGCCGCAACCGTCGCTGACGCCGCTGCCGCCGACGGTTCCGCCTACAGCCACGGCGACGCCGCCCACGGCCGAGCCGTCGCCCACCGAGACGCCGACCGCGCCGCCGACGTTGGTGGTCACGGACACACCCGTGCCACCGACCGACGTACCAACCGACACGCCAACGGTTACGCCCGAAGCGCCGACGGATACGCCGGAATCGCCAACCGACACGCCCGAAGCGCCAACGGACACACCGGAACCGCCGACCGACACGCCTGCGCCGCCCACGGACACGCCGGAGCCGCCGACCCCGGAGCCGCCGACGATCACGCCGCCACCGCCGCCGACCGATCCGCCGCCAACGGAGCCGCCGCCGCCAACGGAGGAGCCGACTTCCATTCCCTATACGCCCGACCCGCCGGACGAGGATGGCCCTTAGGCGCGGCCGACGGGCAACTTGGACGTGGCCGGGGGTGTGCTATAATCCTCCTTCGGCTTTGGGCCGCCGCGCCCTGATGCAAACGACCCCGGTGCGGCGCTCATCCGGCGGCCATTCCAGTTGGCGCTGACTACCAGGCCCAACGCGAACGAGAAAACGCAGAATGGGTGACATTGAAGATCTGCGGCAGTCGATCTTGGCCCAAGTTGCCGAGTATTACGAAAAAGCCCACCACAACCGGCCCTTCGAGCCGGGTAAGACAACCGTACACTACGCCGGGCGCGTCTTCGACGCGACGGAGATGGAGCACATGGTCAGCGCCGTGCTCGACTTCTGGCTGACGGCCGGGCCGTATGCCGAGCAGTTCGAGAAGAAGCTGGGCGCGTTCATCGGCGTGCGCGAGGTCGTGCCGGTCAACTCCGGCTCGTCGGCCAATCTGGTGGCCATGACCACCCTCTGCTCGCGCCAGTTGCCCGACGGCCTGCGCCCCGGCGACGAGGTCATCGTCCCGGCGGTCAGCTTCCCGACGACGGTCAACCCCATCATCCAGAACCGGCTCGTGCCGGTGTTCGTTGATAGCTGCCTGGGCGACTTCAACCTGAACGTGGCCCAGTTGGAAGAGGCCGTGTCGCCGCGCACGCGGGCGCTGGTCTTTGCCCATACACTGGGCAACCCGGCCGACATGGACGTGATCATGCCCTTCGTGCAGCGCCACAAGCTGCTGCTGCTGGAGGACACCTGCGACGCGCTGGGGTCGAAGTGGGACGGCCGCATGGTCGGCACCTTCGGCCAGATGGCGACGCTCAGCTTCTACCCGGCCCACCACATCACGATGGGCGAGGGGGGCGCGGTCTACACCGACCGGCCGCGGCTGGCCAAGATCGCCCGCGCCGTGCGCGATTGGGGGCGCGATTGCTGGTGCGGCTATGATAACCCGGTCAACGGCAAGTGCGGCATCCGCTTCGAGCGCGAAGTGCCGGGCATCCCCGGCTTCTACGACCACCGCTACTACTACTCCGAGATCGGCTACAACCTGAAGCTGACTGACCCGCAGGCGGCGATGGGGCTGGCCCAGATGCAGAAGCTGCCGGAGTTCATCCGCCGCCGCAAGGCCAACTTCGCCTATCTCTACGAGGGGCTGAAGCCGTATCAGGAGCACCTGATGCTGCCGACGTGGCACCCCAAGGCCGACCCGTCGTGGTTCGCCCTGCCGCTGCTGGTGCGGCCGGAAGCGCCGTTCATGCGCCACGAGTTGACCCGCTTCCTGGAGATCAACCGCGTGCAGACGCGGCTCATCTTCGCCGGCAACATCCTGCGCCAGCCGGCCTATGCCGACATCGAGCACCGCGCCGTGGGCGATCTGTCCGTCTCCGATCAGATCATGCGCGGCGGCTTCTTCGTCGGCGTCTATCCGGGGCTGGATCAGCCGCGGCTGGACTACATGCTGGAAGTGTTCGGCCGCTTCTTCGATCAGCTATAAGGGGGGACGCCCTTCCGATGCGGCGTGACGGCCGCGGCGGGGGGCGCGAGTGAGGGACATGAAGAAACTATCCGTCATCATCTGCTGCTACAACGAGCGGGCGACCATTGCCGCGGTCATCGACCGGACGGCGGCCGTCGACCTGGGGCCGGGCTGGTCGCGGGAGATCGTCGTCGTGGACAACTTCTCCACCGACGGCACGCGCGAGATCTTGCAGCAGATCGACCATCCCGAAGTGCGGGTCATCTTCCACGAGCGCAACATGGGCAAGGGGATGTCCATTCGCACCGGCATCGCCCACATGACCGGCGACTACTTCATCATTCAGGACGCCGACGCCGAGTATGACCCGGCCGACCACGCCCGCTTCTGCGCCAAGGCGGACGAGACGAACGCGGCGGCCATCTTCGGGTCGCGCGTGCTGGGCGGGCAGGTGCGCTACAAGTACGCCCACGCCTATCTGGGCGTGCGCTTCCTGACGACCATGACCAATCTGCTGTTCGGCGGCCACCTGACCGACGTGGCCACGGCGACCAAGATGGTGCGCGCCGACGTGGCCCAGTCGCTGAACCTGACGACGACCGACTTCAACCTCGATTTCGAGCTGCCGGACAAAATCCTGCTGGCCGGCCACGACATTCTGGAGATTCCCATCAGCTACAACCCGCGTACTTATGAGGAAGGCAAGAAGATCAGGACGCGCGACGGGTTGCGGGCGCTGCTGACGATGCTGCGCGACCGGCTGGGGCTGACGCCGGTGCTGAAGCCCGCCCCGGCCATGACGGCGGGCGATCACTCGCCCGGCGCGTTGTAAGAAGGATTGTAATCGGCAAAGCCTATAACTTAGGAGCGGGACGACGAACGACGGCCGAGCACGCCGTGCGCCGCGGCGCAAATCGGTTATACTGAGGCGTTGCGTCGCCCGCGAACATCATTCGAAGCGCGCTTGTTCGTCTATAACCGGGTTGGAGGCGGCGAGCGGGTCGGCCGGAGAGGCTCCCGAATCGCCGTCAATTCGCGTAAGGCGACCGGCAGCGGTCGAACGAGCGAAGAGAGACACAATGAAAATCGTCATCACCGGCTCCATCGCCTATGACTACCTGATGTCCTTTCCGGGCAGGTTCAAAGACGCCTTTGTGGCCGACAAGCTGGAAAAGATCAGCCTCAGCTTCCTGGTCGACTCCCTGCGGCGGCAGCGCGGCGGCACCGCGCCCAACATCGCCTACACGATGGCCCTGCTGGGCGACCGGCCGACGATCATGGCCACGGCCGGGCAGGACTTCAGCGAGTACCGCGCCTGGCTGGAGGGGCACGGCGTCGATACGTCGGGCATCGTCGAGATCGACGGCGAGTTCTGCGCCTCGTTCTTCGTCAATACCGACGAAGACCACAACCAGATCGCCAGCTTCTACACCGGGGCGATGGCCCACGCCGGGCAGTTGCACTTCGCCGACTGCGCCCCCGACGCCGACCTGACCATCATCACCCCCAACGACCCCGGAGCGATGCGCGCCTACGTCCGCGAGTGCAAGGCGATTGGCCTGCCCTACATCTATGACCCCAGCCAGCAGACGTTGCGCGTCACCGGCGAGGAGTTGTGCGAAGGGCTGGACGGCTGCACGCTGCTGTCGCTGAACGAGTACGAGTTCAGCCTGGTGAAAGAGAAGACCGGCCTGAGCGAGGTGGAGATTCTCAACCGGGCCGGCGGTCTGGTGATGACGATGGGCGCGTCCGGCTCGCGGCTGGTCGTTGACGGGCAGGAGTTGTGGATTCCGCCCGTGCCGCCGCGCGTTCTGGCCGAGCCGACCGGGGCGGGCGACGCCTATCGCGCCGGGCTGCTGCGCGGCATGCAGTTGGGCGCGCCGTGGCCTGTGGCCGGGCGCATGGGCGCGCTGGCCGCCGCCTACGTGCTGGAGCAGTTCGGCCCGCAGAACCACACGTTTACCCGCGCCGAGTTCGTGGCGCGCTATCGCGAGCATTTCGACGACGAGGGCGCGCTCGACGCGCTGCTACAGGAAGAAAGCGGGTTGCCAACCCGCGCTACAAGCGAGCAAACGCCTCTGCCCGTCGCCGTCTAGGCCGGGCGAGGCCAGTTCAAGGAGAAATCGTTAGACATGGACTTCGACGTTAAGAACACCGATCTGGCCCCCGGCGGCCGGCATCGCATCGAGTGGGCCGAGCAGGAGATGCCGGTTTTGCGCGGCATCCAGCAGCAGTTCAAGGATGAGCGCCCCTTCGCCGGGCTGCGCGTCAGCGCCTGTATGCACGTGACGACCGAGACGGCCAACCTGATGGCCAGCCTGCATCAGGGCGGGGCCGACGTGGTGCTGTGCGCCAGCAACCCGCTGAGCACGCAGGACGACGTGGCCGCGGCCCTCGTCAGCCACTATGAGATTCCCGTCTACGCCATCAAGGGCGAGGACAACGAGACCTACTTCAAGCACATCAGCGCCGCGCTCGACCACAAGCCCCACATCGTCATGGACGACGGGGCCGACCTGGTCAGCACCATCCACAAGAGTCGCCGCAACCTGATCGACAACATGCTCGGCGGCACGGAAGAGACGACCACGGGTATCATCCGCCTGCGGGCGATGGCCCGCGACGGGGCGCTCCAATTCCCGATGATGGCCGTCAACGACGCGCTGACCAAGCACATGTTCGACAACCGCTATGGCACGGGCCAGTCGACGATGGACGGCATCGTCCGCGCCACCAACATCCTGTTGGCCGGGCGCAACGTCGTCGTGGCCGGCTATGGCTGGTGCAGCCGCGGCATCGCCATGCGCGCCCGCGGTCTGGGGGCCAACGTCATCGTCACCGAGATCGACCCGCTGAAGGCGCTGGAGGCGGTCATGGACGGCTATCGCGTGATGCCGATGGCCGAGGCCGCGCCGGTGGGCGACATCTTCATCAGCGCCACGGGCGACATCCACGTGCTGGACGAGCACCACTTCATGAGCATGAAGGACGGCGCGCTGCTGGCCAACTCCGGTCACTTCGACGTGGAGATCAACAAGCCGGCGTTGCGCAAGCTGGCCGTGGACGACCCCAAGCTGGTGCGGCCGTTCGTGGAGCAGTACACCATGAAGCACAACGGCCACCGCCTGAACCTGTTGGGCCAGGGGCGGCTGATCAATCTGGCCGCGGCCGAGGGGCATCCGGCGTCGGTCATGGACATGAGCTTCGCCGGGCAGGCGCTGGCGGCCAAGTACCTGATCGACCACAAGGGTGAGCTGGAGAACCGCGTCTACACCATCCCGGCCGAGGTCGACCAGGAGATCGCCCGCATCAAGCTCGACGCGATGGGTATCAAGATCGATACTCTGACCCAGGAGCAGGCGACGTATCTGGATTCGTGGGAAGAAGGAACCTGATTCCACATAGGGGCTAGGTTCTAGGGGCCAGGGGCCAGGGAAGAGCGCTCTTCCCTGGCCCCTGGAACCTGGGCCCCTGGCCCCTATTCTTGGGAAGCGGGCGGCCCATCAGACAGGCGCTGCCCGACCGTCATGAGCATACCAAGAGATACACACAAGTCCGATCGTGTCGGGTGGGTGCGGCTGGCCCGCGTATTGTCCAACGTCATCAGCCCGCCGACGATGTTCGCGGCGACGGGGCTGGCCCTGGGTATGCGCGAGCGGGGGCTGTGGCCCGGCTTCGGCTGGGGCGCGCTCTACGCCATTATGATCTCGCTGACGCCGATGCTGGTCATCGTCTACTTGATGCGCACCGGCCACATCGGCGATCTGCACATGAGCGCCACCCACGAGCGCCACATCCCCTATCTGTCTGCGGCCGTCTCCGGGGCGCTGGTCTATGGCCTGCTGCGGCTGCTCGACGGCCCCATCCTCTTGCAGTGCCTGGCCATCTTCACCGTCGTGACCCTCAGCGCGCTGGCCCTCATCAATAGCCGCTGGCTGATCAGCATCCACGCCACGGCCGCCGCGTCTACCTGGCTTATCTTCACTCTGGTCTTCGGCACAACCGTGGGGCTGGTGGTTCTGCCGGTGGCGGTGCTGATCTGCTACGTGCGCCTCTACCTGAAGCGCCACACGCCGGCGCAGGTGTTGGCCGGGGTGGCGCTGGGGCTGTCGGTGGTGGGCATTATGCGGCTGTTGGGCTGCTTTGTGATGCCGATCTGCTTCTGAATCTGTAATCTGTGGTTTCTTCCTCCGACTCTTGAGCTATGTTCGAACAAGAACGCTTCATCGGCCGCTTGCAGCGCCACGTCATGACCGAGGCGCGCATCCTGACCTGCTTCCTGTCCGGCTCGTTCGGCCGCCGCGCCGACGACGCCTTCTCCGACGTGGACATCGCCCTCGTCTACGGCAGCGCCGCCGAGCGCGACGCGGCCTGGGCCGAGCGGCGGGAGTTCGTGCGCGCCGTCAACCCCTACGTCACCGTGCGCTCCTTCGACGCCGACCACGTCCGCCCGTTTCTGCACGTGGTTCTCTATAGCAACGGCACCAAGGCCGACTACCGCTTCGAGACGACGGACAGCCTGCTCCCCAACCCGGCCGACCGCGAGTTGCGCGTGCTGAAGGACACGGGCCGCTGGGCGGAGACGTTCCAGGCGGCCTCGTCGCGGCTGGCCCCGGCCCAGCCCTACATCAGCCCGGCCGACCTGACCATCCTCGACGACCGCTTCTGGGTGATGTTCTGGGACGTGCTGCGCCTGCTGAAGCGCGGCGACACCGACAAGCCCTTCCCCGTCTACCTGCAACTGCTGTACTTCACCCTGCCGCCGCTGCTGGCCGCGCTGCCGCCGGAAGAGCCGGCGCGGGCGGCGCTGCTGCGAGCTAACTTCGGCCGCGACGGGGCGGCCGCCCTGCGCGGCCTGGGCGAGCTGCTCGACGCCTACCTGGCCGCCCGCAGCGCCGTCATCCGCCGGCAGAACCTTGTCTTTCCCATCAATACGGCGTTTGAGGGGGAGGTGCGGCGGTTGGTGGAGCGATTGGTGAAGTAGCCAGTGGGTCAGTAGGTCAGTTGTGGCACAGGATTCTTATCCTGTGACTGTTTACCTGTTACCTCACCCGCCTCTTTCTCGCTCGCCTCCCTGCCCCTGCTCAAGAACCTCATTCACCACAAATACGGCACAAACCGCTTCGTCCGCCGCATGTAGTCGGCATAGGGTTGGCCGAGCGCTTCCAGCAGCGCCCGCTCCTCCAGCCGCACGCGATAGCCGAAGGTGACGACGATGGCCAGGGCCACCAGCAGCAGCCCCAGCCAGTGGCCGAGCATCAGCGTCGTGCCCATCAGGGAGAGGATGCTGCCGCTGTAGGCCGGGTGGCGGATGCGGCGGTAGGGCGGCGCGTCGATCACGCGCTGGTCGGTGTAGGTGGCGACGTCGACGGTGAAGAAGCGCCGAATGTGCGAATGGCCCAGCGCCGCAGCGCGAACCCGGCCAGGGCCAGCACAAGACCGAGGACGAAAAGGTAGGGCCGGTGGTAGGGCAGTGTGCCCTGGGGCTGGAAGTAGGCCAGCAAAGCGGCGGCGATGATGGCCGCCGACAGGCCGAGGCGAAAGAAGTTATGCGAACCGCCATCGCGCACGACGACCGTGTCCCCCTTGGGGTGTTTGCGGATGGAGTCCAGCACGTCGGGCGTGGCCCAGATGGCGAGGACGATGACCAGGGTTAGGACGTAGATGGGCTGGGTGAAGAGGGACATGGGGATGGTGCCAGTGTCAGTGTCCAGTATTCAGTATCAAGTGGGTCAGTGGGTCAGTATTCGGTCTTCAGGATGGCTTTGGAGTGTAAAGCAAATGTCAGTGAAGTGCCTGGAGAAGAGAGCTCACGCAAAGGCGCTAAGGGCAAGGCGCAAAGGAAAAAAAGAAAAGCCTTTTCTTCTTTGCGCCTTGCGTTCTTTGCGTGAGCTCTTTTCCAGGAGGAATGGAACCCGGAAGTCGCCCAATCGGCCGCCGGCGGCTACTATTGGCCGCAACCGGTCGGGCGGCGTGTGCCCGGCGGTGAAGGTGATTATGAAAACGTTATGGCGCTACCTTCGCCCGCTGCGTAAGTGGGTATTCCTCGCCCTGCTGTTGGCCGGTGCCGGCCAGGTGCTCGACCTGGTGGATCCGCTCATTCTCGGCCGCATCATTGACGACTACGCCCTGAACCCCGGCGGGCGGCCGGAGAGCGAACTGGTGCGCGGCGTGCTGGGCTGGCTGGCGCTGGCCGTGGGCATCGCCCTGGTGGCCCGGCTGGCCAAGTCGGTGCAGGACTACGTGCTGACCTTCGTCGTCCAGTCGTCGGGCAAGCAGTTGTTCGACGACGGCCTGCGCCAGACGTTGCGCCTGACCTATCAGGAGTACGAAGACAGCAGCAGCGGCGAGACGGTGGCCCTGCTGCAAAAGGTGCGCAACGACACCGAGCGCTTCATCAACGCTGCGGTCAACATCCTCTTCTCGACCGTCGTCGGCATGGGCTTCCTGATCTGGTATGCCGTCACCCGCCACTGGCTGCTCATCCCCGTGTTCGTCATCGGCGTGCTGGTGCTGGGCGGGCTGACGGGGCTGCTCAGCCAGCAGATTCGCACCACGCAGCGGGCCATCGTGCGCCAGACGCGGACGATGTACGGCACGATGACCGAGTCGCTGCGCAACATCGAACTGGTCAAGAGCCTGGGGCTGACCTTCCCGGAGATTCGCCGCATGCAGGGGTACACGCAGCAGATCTTCGACCTGGAGATGGAGAAGGTGCGGCGGGTGCGGTCGCTGAGCTATCTGCAAGGGGCGATCATCAACGTCCTGAAGCAGTCGATCCTGTTCATCCTGCTGTGGCTCATCTTCCGCGACGTGCTCTCGGCCGGCGAACTGGTGTCGCTGCAAGTGATCATCAACACCATCTTCGGCCCGCTGCAACAGATGGGCGGCTTCATCCTGCAATACCGCGAGGCGGAGGCGTCGCTGCAACTGTTCGAGCAACTGATGCAGAAGCCCATCGAGCGCCGGCCGGATGAGCCGGTGGAGATCGGCGCGCTGGAGAGCCTGCGCTTTGAAGGCGTGGTCTTCCGGCACAAGACGGCCGAGCAGAACGCCATCGACGGCATCAGCTTCCGCGCCGGGCTGGGCGACACCATCGCCTTCGTGGGGCCGTCCGGCTCCGGCAAGTCGACGCTGGTGAAGCTGCTGGTGGGGCTATACCGGCCGATAGAGGGAACCGTCTACATCGACGAAGTGCCGGTCAACGAACTGCGCTACAACCGCGTGCGGCGGCAGATCGGCTTCGTGACCCAGGACCCGCAACTCTTCTCCGGCAGCATCCGCGAGAACCTGCAATTCGTGAAGCCGGAGGCCACGGACGAAGAGATGCTGGCCGCGCTGGCCAACGCGTCGGCGATGGGCATTGTGGAGCGCGCGCCGAAAGGGCTGGACAGCCGGCTGGGCGAGGGGGGCACGCGCGTGTCGGGCGGCGAGCGCCAGCGCATCTCCATCGCCCGCGCCCTGCTGCGCGACCCGCGGCTGCTCATCTTCGACGAAGCCACCTCGGCCCTCGACTCGCTGACGGAGAAGGACATCACCGCCGTCATCCGCAGTATCTCGCAGGGGCACGAGCGCATCGTCATCCTCATCGCCCACCGCCTGAGCACCATCGCCCACGCCGGCACCATCTACGTCCTGGAAAAGGGGCGCATCGTGGAGACGGGGACGCACGAGGAACTATTGGCGCGGCTGGGGCTGTATTACGCGATGTGGCGGCAGCAGGTGGGGGAACGTGATATGGGCGAGATTTTGCCGGAGAAAGCGCCCATCCCGTGGCCCGCGAGCGCTTTGCCGAGCCAAGAAGAGTAGCTCACGCAAAGACGCAAAGCCCGCCAAGCTCAGAAAGATTCTGAGCTTGGCGGGCTTTGCGTGACCTACTCTTAAAGCGTAATCACCTGATCGGGCATATTCCCCGCCAACGCCGTATACAAGTCAGGGAAGCAGCCCACCTGCACCCCCTCGACCACGTCCACCACGTGGCATTCGCCCGGCTCTGTCCGGCCGATGCCCTTGTCGTCGCACCAGCGCGCCTCGCCGGCGGCCAGCCCGCGCTCCAGGGCGCACATGTCGCACATCATCAGCAGAATGCCCTTCTCGGCGGCCACTTTGGCCAGCCGCTCGCCGACGGGGTCGCCGCGGCGCAGGACGAAGGTGTTGTCGTCGAAGAAGAACATGCCCGCCACCTCGACGCCGTGGGTGCCGGCTTCGAGTTGGGGGAGGATCATGCGGCCGAGCTTGTAGCTGGCCGAACGGGGGAGGGCGAATACGTAGGCTACTTTCATGGCGGGGATTATAGCGTATGTATGCCAGACCTGTTACTCGATTTTTGCGCAAAATTTGAATAACAGGCGAGCCTGTAGTGCCTGGCTACACAGGGCATGCATCAGACACCGATCTCATCGAGGACTTCCCGCAAAGTCGGCGGTGTCGTGAGATGCACGCCTTGAGTTGTGTGTTTGTGCTCGGGCTGAGAGAGGGTCGGACGGTGGGCCGCATTGTCGTAGCGAAAGATGAGTTGTTTGGCCGCATCCTGAAAGTGGTAGGCATACATCAAGCGTGGTCGAGCTTGACTCGTATCCACGTATTCGCGAAAGTGCAGTTGCGCGCCATCCTCAAATTGGAGTACACCAGCCAGGAAGCCGGCGGTCGTTGAACGGCGTTCTGCCTGGAATTCGATTAGACTGGCGCTACCGCTTGACAGGGTATCGTTGAGAACACTCTGAATTTGCTCAAGATAGACCTGGAAGCTCATAGCGGGCCTGCTCCAGTTCAGCCAATTCCGTTTCCAGATTGCCGAGCAGCTTGGCCTCGCCCGCCCACTCGACGTACTCCATATCGCCCCCGCTCAAGTCTTCGGCGGCCATGTGGGTCAGGAAGTGTTCTGTGCTGACGCCATAACGCTCCTCGAAGAGCGTCAACTGGCGGCGGCCACGGGCTATGCCCGCCCGAAGCCGCTGCTTATAGGCGTCAATTGCCGATAGAACGGCGCGGTATGCCTGTGCTTCGTCGAACTCGATCACCATTCGCGTCGTCATGGTCAGCCCATTATAGCATCGTTTCGGGGTCGTGATGCGATGTCAGCCCACCACCGGCAACTCAATCGCCCGCCGGCCGCGCCGCTCAGCCACGCTCGTCACCGGCGGGCACTCCCACGCCTCCGGCGGCGTCTCGCGGCGCAGGTCTTTGAGCTTGGGCAGGATGCCGCAGGCGAAGCAGTGGTGGCGGCAGTCGATGCGCGTTTCCTGGCGCTGGCTCATCAGGTAGTCGCCGGTCAGGAAGCGGCGGGTGACGGCCACGTCGATGTGCTCCCAGGGGAACACCTCGTCGATCGGCCGCCGCCGGTGGCTATAGAAGGCCGCGTCCAGCCCCTCCTCGGCCATCGCCTCTTGCCAGGCGTCGCGCCGGAAGTGGGCTTGCCAGGCGTCGAACGTGGCCCCCTTGCGCCAGGCCCGCTCGACCACCTCGGCCATGCGCCGGTCGCCGCGGGTCAGCACGCCCTCGAAGACGGACTCGTCGGGGTCGTTCCAGCGCAGCTTCAGCCCCGGCCGGCGGAACTCGGCGATGAGATAGTCGAGCTTGGCGCGGATGTCGGCCATGTCGCCCATCGGCTCCCACTGGAACGGGGTGTGGGGCTTGGGGATGAAGGTGCTGACGCCGACGTTGACCGCCGCCTTGTTGCCGTGGAAGCGCCGCCCCTCGGCCAGCACTTGCCGCGACAGGTCGGCGATGGCGGCCACGTCTTCCATCTCCTCCTGCGGGTGGCCGATCATGAAGTAGAGCTTGATCGTCCGCCAGTCGCGGCGATAGATTTCCCGCGCCGTCTCCAGCAGTTGCTCGTGGCTAACGTACTTGTTGATGGTGTTGCGCATCTTCTCCGTGGCCGCTTCGGGGGCCAGGGTGAAGCCGGTGCGGCGGCCGTCGCCCAGGTTGTCCATCAGTTGGGTGCTGACCGTCTCGATGCGCAGCGAGGGCAGGGAGATGTTGAGGCCCATTCCGCCGAAGCGCTGGCCGATCTGCTGCGTCAGCTCCAGCACGTGGGTGTAGTCGCTGGACGACAGCGACATGAGAGCGATCTCCTCGTAGCCGGTAGCGTCGATGATGCGCTCCATCGCCGCCAGCACCTCTTCGACCGGCCGCTCGCGCACCGGGCGGGTGACCATGCCGGCGTGGCAGAAGCGGCAGCCGCGGGTGCAGCCGCGCATGATCTCGATGGGGGCGCGGTTGTGAACCGTCTCGACGAAGGGCACGATGAAGTCGGTGACGGGCGGCGGCAAGACGGGGACGATGGCCTTCAGCACCCGGCGCGGCGCTTCGGGCACGTTGGGGGTGATGGCCGCCACCGTGCCGTCGGCGTGGTAGGCCACGTCGTAGAAGCGCGGCACGTAGCAGCCGGTGATGCCGGCCACGTGGCGCAGTTGCGTCTGGCGATCCAGGTGGGCCGCGGCGCGCATGGTGGCGATGATCTCCAGCAGCACTTCCTCGCCCTCGCCGATGACGAAGACGTCGATGAACGGGGCCATCGGCTCCGGGTTGTAGCAGGCGTGGCCGCCGGCGACGACCAGGGGGTAGCTCGCGTCGCGGTCGGCCGAGCGCACCGGCAGCCCGGCCAGGTCGAGCAGGTTCAGGGCGTTGGTGAAGAACTGCTCATAGGGCAGGGTCATGGCCAGCATGTCGAAGTCGCGGATGGGGTGCTTCGTCTCCAGCGAGAAGAGGGGGATGCCGCGGGCGCGCATCGCCGCTTCCATATCATCCCAGGGGCAGAAGACGCGCTCGGCCAGCAGGTTGCGGTGCTTGTTGACGATGTCGTAGTGGATCATCCAGCCCAGGTTTGACATGCCGATGTCGTAGAGATCGGGGAAGGCCATAGCGACCTTGTAGCCGACGCTGTCCCAATCCTTGACGACCTGGTTCAACTCGCCGCCGGTGTAGCGGCCGGGTTTGGTGACGCGAGGGAGGATGCGCTCCAGTTCAGTTTCAATTTGGTGTGGCAGGCCGCGGGGGGGGGGGGGCGCGGGGGGTCATATGGAGCCGTGGTTTCATGCCATCTGCCCAATCTGCGGATGATTCGTTTTTAGCGGCGTTGAGCGGGATGGTGGCGGGTAGTATAGCGAAAATGAGGTGGGGCGGCACACGTGTGCGCCAAAAGCTAATAGTCCACTTGAGTTTGAAGCTCAACACGATGCTAGTTGACAATTGTCACGTGACACGTTACATTTAGTTATGATCAAGTCATTTGCTGACCGGCGGACACAAGAACTGTTTGTGACCGGGAAAGCAAAGCGCTTTCCGCCTGATGTGGCCAAGAGAGCCGCGCGCAAGCTTGAGTATGTGGACCTGGCAAGTCGGCTTGATGATCTGAAGGTTCCACCTGGCAATCGGCTTCACACTCTCGAAGGGGACAGGAAGGGCCAATACGCGATTTCTATCAACGATCAATGGCGTATTTGCTTTCGGTTTGTCAATGGCGACGCATATGACGTAGAAGTCTGTGACTATCACTAGGCCAAGGTGTAGCATATGAGCATCCCTAATACCATTCAGATGAGGCGCAGGCCAACTCACCCAGGTGAGATGTTGCGCGAGGATTTCCTGCCGGACTATGGCCTTACGGTATCCAGTTTGGCCACGGCCATTGGTGTTTCGCGCCAGACGCTCAATGAACTGTTGCGCGAGCGTCGCCGTGTCAGCCCAGAGATGGCGCTTCGGCTGGCGCGACTGTTCGGCAATTCGCCGGAGTTCTGGCTCAACGCCCAGCGGGCGGTTGACCTTTGGGACGCCGCGCGGGCCATTGAGAGCGAAGTCGCTCGAATCAGGCCGCTCAGTGCGATACAACCTGAGATATAAACCTATCTCGCTGAAAAACATGACCAACCTGCCGCTTGCCAGAGTGCACGGCTGATCGCTCGCGCCTTTTTACCGGCCGCTTGTCTTGACAACTTGCGTCAGCGTGGCGGCCAAAGACGTGACATTCCTCGTAGTAAAAGGTGACTTTCGACATTGCTATGGTGACCCAAAAAACAGCTTTAATCTTAGCCTGAAGACGACGCTGAGCGGTGCGGAAACTCATCGCTGGAATTGTTGGCGTCCGGGGCCGAACCTGTCCGTTCCTTGAAATCAGGAGAAGAAACAATGAGACGAACATCACACCTCTTCCTACTGGCTGCGCTCATATGCGCCCTGTTCCTGCTTGTCGCTTGCGATACGCAACAGGAAATAGCCCAAGCTACAGTCGAACTGACGGCCGACCAACTGAAGATCTTCGGCACCCTGGCCGAAGAAGCCGCTCCGGCCGATTACGAGATGAGCGATGATCTGATCGACCTGGGCCGTATGCTGTATTTCGAGCCACGCATGTCGGCCAGCGGCAATATGTCGTGCAATACCTGCCACGGCCTGAACAACTACGGCATGGATGGGTTGCGCTTTTCCCTCGGCCACACCGGCAATCCGGTCGGCCGCAACTCACCCAGCGTCTACAATGCCGCGTTGCACGTCGCCCAATTCTGGGATGGACGCGCCGCGAACGTTGAAGAACAGGCCAAAGGCCCCATCCTGGCCAGCGGCGAAATGGGCATGCCCAGCGGTGACGAGGTCGTCAGCGTGCTCAAGTCGATCTCCGGCTATCTGCCCTATTTCGAAGCGGCCTTTCCGGGCGAGGACGACCCCATCACCTATGACAACGTCGGCACAGCCATCGGTGCGTTCGAGCGTCGTCTGGTGACGCCGGGCCGCTTTTGACGCGTTCCTGGCCGGGGACGAGACGGCATTGACGGAACGGGAGCAGGAAGGACTGGCGCTGTTCGTTCAGACGGGCTGCACCGCCTGCCACTACGGCCCGACACTGGGGGGCAACAGTTACGCCACCCTCGGCGCGCAAGAACCCTACGTGACCAACGATGTGGGCCGTTACGCCGTGACCGGCGAAGAAGCGGACATGCACGTCTTCAAGGTGCCGAGTCTGCGTAACGTGGCCGTCACCGGCCCGTACCTCCACGACGGCAGCGTCCCCACTATGGAGTCGATGGTGCAACTGATGGTTCGCCATCAGCTCGGCAAGGAGCTTTCCAGCGAGCAAGTTGACACCATGGTCATCTTCCTGCGCTCGCTGACCGGCGAATTGCCGGCGGACTATACGGCCGCGCCGGAACTGCCACTGGCTGAGTAACCTGTAGCGAGTCTTCGCTTTACCTGACGGAGCGACCCCAGATCATCATCGATCTGGGGTCGCTTGTCGTTAGCGCTGGACAGTTGCTTATGGCTTTTTTCCCAATCTTGACCACCTCTGCCCGCTCCTTATAATGCTCCATGTCGTCCGCGAGGCGACGGCAACCTACATAGGAGGGCTCTATGTCTGACCACGTCCATATGACGGCTGCGATCATCGACGGCAATGACTTCGAGACGATCCGCTATCCCACCGACGACATCCACCTACGGGTGACAGAGGGAGGCAACGTGCAGGTCGTCGAGTTCGAATCGGTCGACCGCGACGGCCCGCCGGCCCACCACCACCCCTGGCACGAGATCGAGTACGTCATCGAAGGCACGGTCGAGTTTTACGTGAACGGCCAATGGCAGCGCGGCGGGCGGGGCACGGTGCAGATGTTGCCGCCGGGCGCGGCCCACTCGGTGCGCGTTCCGGAGGGCAAGGCGCGGTTGCTGATGATCACCATTGGCGCGCCCTATGACGGTTTCGCCCGCGACCTGTCGGCGCTCTATGCCGCCGGCGAGGCGAATCTGGCCAGTATTGTCGCTACGGCCAATCGGTGGGGCGTGCAGGCGGAAGGATAGTGACGGGATCCTCTATGTCGATCAGGAATGTGTCCGGCCTTGAACTCATGCAGGCGATGGTGGACGGCCAAATCCCCATGCCCCCCATCGCCCACGTCATTCCCATGCGCGGCGTGGCTGCGGAACACGGCCGCATCGTCTTTGAGGCCCAGGCCGACGAACGCCACCTGAACCCGCTCGGCGGCGTCCACGGCGGCTTTGCCGCCACGGTGCTGGACTCGGTGACGGGCTGCGCCGTCCATACCGTCCTGGAAGCGGGCGTTGGCTACGCCACTGTTGATTTGAACGTCAAGATGCTGAAAGCCGTGCCGCGCGGCGTGCCCCTGATCGCCGAGGGAAAGGTGATCTTCGTCTCCCGCTCGCTGGGCATCTCGGAGGGTACGCTGAAAGATGCCGGCGGCAATCTCTATGCCCATGCGACGGCGACGTGCCTGATCCTGCGCCCAACGTGAGCCGCGAACAGATCTGAATTCGGCCCGTTCGCGGCGACGGCCTGCCTGGGCTGCGTCTACATCAACCCGCCGTGCGGCCACCCGACCGCCGCGCGGGTGTATATGTGGGTGCGCCAGAGCGCCCACGACCAGGGACTCGACCCTGTGTTGTTCCAGACTGTGCGCGACTGGCTGCCGGCCGATTGGCCCTTCGCCCGGGTGATTGAGACCGGCTCAATCATGAAAGTGCTGTTTCAGTCGGTCAATTTATCTCTTCGCAGAACAGTCCCGGAATTCTCATCGTTTCACAACGACTCCCCGTTGCTCAAATAGCGGAAGACCTGCTCCTGCTCTGGCTTGTCAGCGAGCCGGAAGAGTGGATCAACCGCATTCGCTCTTTGGTGCAGTTGTGCCAGCGCCCGACCGCCCATCGTGATAGGGCGGGCAACTCCGCGACGGCTGCCTCTTTTGCTGCCCCATAATCATCCCAATTTGATACTGGGTACTTGACAATACTGTGCGTCATATGGTATTCTATTACTGTGTTACATACAGTAATGGCTGATACACAGCACTGATTGACGCACAGCACTAGAAGGTACACAGCTTATGACCGAAAAGGAATTAGACGAGCAGTTCGACAACCTGCGCCTGGAGCTGCGGCGCGGCGTGGTGGTGCTGGCCGTCCTCAGCCAGATGGACACCGCCCGCTATGGCTACAGCCTCATCCAACGGCTGGCCGAGCGGGGGCTGGACGTGGAGGAGGGCACGCTCTACCCGCTGCTGCGGCGGCTGGAGAAGCAGGGGCCTACTGGAAAGCGAGTGGGAGATCGGCGAGGCGCGGCCGCGCAAGTACTATCGCATCAGCCCGCTGGGGCGCAAGGTATTGGCCGCGCTGACGACGGAGTGGAACGATACGGTTGAGGTGATGCACCTCATTCTATATGGAGAGAAACATGTCTGAGTTAATCGAGCGCTATGTACATCAGGTGGGGCGCTATTTGCCAAGCAAGGAGCGGGCCGAGATTCAGGCCGAGCTGCGGTCGCAGATTCAGGATCAGTTGGAAGACCGCTACGAGGGCGCACCGACGCAAACCGACGTGGCCGCCGTCCTGAAGGAACTGGGTGACCCCCGCCGCATGGCCGCGTCCTATGGCGGAGAGCAGTATCTCGTCGGCCCCGACCTCTACCCGGTCATGATGATGGTGCTGCGCCGTGGCTGGGTCATTGTGCCGCCGGTGGCCATTCTTGTCCACGTGCTGGCCGCGCTGTTGGGCGACGAGAGCGGCAACTTTATCACTCTGCTGCTGGAGGCCGCCGCCGGCGCGTTCCAGGCGGCGTTCATCTTCACCGGCATCGTCGTCCTCATCTTCGCCATCCTGCAACACTCCGGTGAAGACCTGGACGAGATCACCGGCAACGACAAGGGGTTCGACCCGCTGGCCCTGCCGGAAGTCAACGACCCGGCCGAGGTTGATCGCTTTGAAGCCATCTTCGGCCTGGCCTTCGGCACCTTCGCCCTGCTGGTCCTGCTCTACTTCCTGCGCGTCGGTGGCCTGACGTTGCGCTTCAACCTGGCCGATCCAGGCGACGTTATCCCTGTGCCCGTGCCCTGGTTGGTGGCGATGATTGCCATCGGGACGACGCAGATGGTGCTGCAACTAACGGCGCTGCTACGTGGACATTGGAACGTGCCAATGTGGCTGGTCAACATGGCCCTGGACATCGTCGGCGCGGTGGCGCTGTACTTCGTCCTGTGGCTGCCGCTGGCGGAGCGGTTCTACGCCGCCGTTCCGCAACTGGTGGGCGTGCCCTTCATCGGCCGCGGGCCGGAGGTCATCCTGGCCATCTCGATCATCATCACGGTCATCGAGGGCGTCACCAAGCTGGTCAAGATGGTGAGCCACGGCCACGACGCGCCAACATCTTATAACGTCAAAGCCAACTGAAGAGAAGTCGTTTAGCCAGAGCGCTACGTTCCGCCGGCAAGAGCCGCGTAAACCGTGACTACGTCGTGGAGCAGGTAAACAGGAGAATCATGAAAGCAATTGTTTACACTCAATACGGTTCACCCGACGTACTCCAACTCCAGGAAGTGGCCAGACCCCTGCCGGAGAAGGGGGAGTTGTTAGTCAAGGTTCACGCCACGGGCCTCAACGCCGCCGACCGGCTTGGGTTGAGTGGCCAGCCGTTTATCGCCCGGCTGGCAATGGGTGGGCTGCGGCGGCCGAAGCACACCATCCTGGGGGCCGACGTGGCCGGGGTGGTGGAGGCGGTTGGCTCCGGCGTGACCACCTTCCGGCCGGGCGACGCGGTCTTCGGCGACATATCCGGCGCCGGCTTCGGCGGGCTGGCCGAATACGTCTGCGCCCCCGAGGGCGTCTGGGCGCTAAAGCCAGAGGGCGTCTCGTTCGAGCAGGCCGCCGCCGCGCCGATGGCTGCCGTCACCGCTTTGCAGGGGTTGCGCGACAAGGGGCAGCTTCGGGCCGGCCAGCGGGTGCTCATCCACGGCGCGTCGGGCGGCGTGGGCACGTTCGCGGTGCAGATCGCCGCGGCGCTGAGGGGCGAGGTGACGGCCGTGTGTAGCGCCCGCAACGCCGACATGGTCCGCGCCCTGGGGGCAACCCACGTCATCGACTACGCGCGGGAAGATTTCGCGCGCAACGGGCCGCGCTACGACCTGATTCTGGCCGCCAACGGCCACCGGCCGATCGGCGACTACCGGCGGGCGCTGGCCCCCGGCGGGGTCTACGTCGTCAGCGGCGGCAGTATGACGCAGATTTTCCAGGGGATACTCCTGGGGCCGGTGCTGTCGCGCTTTGGCGACAAGAGAATGGGCAATCTGGCGGCCATGCCCAACGTCGATGACCTGGCCACGGTGGGCGAATGGCTGGAAAAGGGGACAATACGGTCGGTCATTGACCGTTGCTATCCGCTGGAGAAGACGGCCGAAGCGTTTCGCTATTTGGAGCAGGAACACGCCCGCGGCAAGGTAGTGATCACCGTCTGAGCCGAAGGCGTCCTATAGTAGGGGCGGGTCTCAGACCCGCCCCTACAAGGCAGGCGACGTGATGTAGGGGCGGGTCTCAGACCACCGGCAGGCGACGTGATGTAGGGGCGGGTCTCAGACCCGCCCCTACAAGGCAGACGACGTGATGTAGGGGCGGGTCTCAGACCCGCCCCTACCAGTCAGGTGACTATTATGGAACACGACGACGACCTTATCCGCTTTGAAGCCGAAGGCGCGCCCTCGCTGCCACCGACGCCGGAGCAGGGCCACGTAGACTACGACGGCGCGCGCATCTGGTACGCAGTCTACGGGGATGGGCCGCCGGTGGTTCTGCTGCACGGCGGGCTGGGCAACAGCGGCAACTGGGGCTATCAGGCCCCGGCGCTGGTGGCCAAGGGCTATCGCGTCGTGGTCATTGACAGCCGTGGCCACGGCCGCAGCACGCGCGACGAGCGCCCCTACACCTACGAGTTGATGGCCGCCGACGTGCTGGCGGTGATGGATCGCCTGGGCCTGGAACGGCCGGCGTTTGTGGGTTGGAGCGACGGGGCTTGCGTCGCGTTGGTGTTGGCCGCGCAGACGCCGAGCCGCGTGGCCGGCGTGGTCTTCTTTGCCTGTAATATGGATCCCAGTGGCGCGAAGCCGTTCGAGTTCACGCCGATTCTTGGGCGGTGCATCAACCGCCATATCGCAGGACTATGCTCAGTTGTCGGCCACGCCCGACCAGTTCGAGGCCATGTCAGCAGCCGTCGGGTTGATGCAAAGCACGCAGTCCAATTACTTGGCCGACGACCTGGCGCAGATTAGCGTGCCGGTGACCGTCGTCCATAGCGAGTACGATGAGTTCATTCACCGCGAACACGCCGTCTATCTGGCGCAGACGATCCCCAACGCCGAACTGGTTGACCTTCAAGGCGTTAGCCACTTCGCACCCCTCCAAAGGCCGGAGCTATTCAACGACATCGTCCTGGCCTTCCTTAGCAAAGTTTGGCCTTGAGCTATAGCGAGGCTTTACTGGTTGCCACATGAATCGTGTAGCCCTTCTGCGCTGCGACAAACTTCCCAGCTTCGTCACCTGGGACGTGCCTAATCTGGAGGAGTTGTTTGGCGAGGATGAACTGTTGCGCGAGGGTTTCGTGGCGCAGGGCATCGAGGCCGAGTCGGTGGTCTGGAGCCGGCCCGACGTGGACTGGAATCGCTACGACGCCGCGCTGATCCGCAGCACGTGGGACTACCTGGACGATAGCGAGAACTTCCTGGGCGTCCTGACGCAGATCGAGGCCTCTTCCTGCCACCTCTTCAACCCCCTGGCCGCCGTGCGCTGGAACATGGACAAGCGCTATCTGTTCGACCTGGAGCGGTGGGGCGCAGCGATCATCCCGACCTTCACGGCCGCAAACCTGGATGTCGGCGCGCTACGCCAAGCGCTGGCCGCGGCGGGAGCGTCGAGTGTCGTCCTGAAGCCCGCGGTTGGCCTGGGCGCGGCGCACGTCCAGCACGCTCCACTGGACGAACTGGAAGCCACGCTGGCCAGACTCAGCGCCGAATCGCCGGGTCACGACTATCTGATTCAGCCGTTTATCGAGGCTGTCGTTGGCGAGGGGGAGTGGTCGTTCGTCTATTTCGACCGGCAGTTGAGCCACGTGCTGCTGAAGCAGCCGGCACCGGGCGACTTTCGGGTGCAGGGTATCTACGGTGGGACGATCCAGCCGGCCGCGCCGAGCAACGACGATCGCTTGCAGGCGGAGGCGGTGCTGGCCCGGCTGCCGTTTGACGTGCTCTACGCCCGGCTGGACTTCGTGCGCGTTAGTGGGCGGCTGGCGGTCATCGAGGTCGAACTGATCGAGCCGATCTTCTCGTTCAACCTCGTGCCGGAGAGCATAGCCCGGCTGGTTGTGGCCACGCGTGGTGCGTTGGCCACGAAGGTGGCCTGAACAAGCCTGTTGCCTTTGCGCCCACAACTGGGATACAGTACCCGCCGGCCAAACCGAACCGCACCGGCACGGTTGGCCACTCCAACACCCTGGTTGAGACGGAGTTGAGATGACACCCAAGCAAGAAGCGCCCCAAACGATTGACGCCTACATCGCCGGCTATCCCGAAGAGGTGCAGGCCATCCTGCAACTGATTCGCCGCACCATCCACGAGACCGCCCCGGAAGCAACCGAGGCCATCAGCTACGGGATGCCGACCTTTAAGCTGCACGGCAACCTCGTCCACTTTGGCGCGTTCAAGAGCCACATCGGCTTCTACCCTGTGCCCTCGGGCATGGAGGCGTTCAAGGACGAACTGGCTGCCTATAAGCAGGGCAAAGGGTCGGTGCAGTTCCCGCTGAATAAGCCCATGCCGCTCGATCTGATCCGGCGCATGGTGGAGTTCCGGGTGCAGGAGAGCAAAGCCGCGGCGGCGATGAAGGGCAGCCGGGCCTAGCCCCGTCGAGGCGCAATGAAACCCATCCACTACGCGGCCTTGCTGCTATTGGGCGCGGTCTGGGGCGCGTCATTCCTGTTCATCGGCATGGCCGCGCCGGGGTTCGGGCCGCTGTCGCTGATGTTTGCGCGGGTGCTCGTCGCCGGGCTGCTCATGCTGGCCGTGGCCACCCTGACCCAGCGGCAAGCGGGTCTGCGGGCGACGCTGCGGCTGCGCCGGAACTGGCGCACTTATCTGATCGTCGGCCTGTTCAACTCCGCCCTGCCGTTCACCCTGATCGCCTTCTCCGAACTGCGCCTGACCGCCTCGCTGGCGGCCATCCTCAACTCGACGACGCCGCTGTTCACGGCCCTGGTCGCCGCGGCCTGGGGCAGCGAGCGGCTGACCGGCCGCAAGATGTGGGGGGTGCTGCTGGGCGTCATTGGCGTGGCCGTGCTGGTGGGCGGCGCGCCGCTGGCCATCAATGGGGGGATCATCCTGGCCGTGCTGGCCTCGCTGCTGGCGGCGCTCAGCTATGGCCTGGGCACGGTCTACGCCTCGCGCCACATCACCGGCCTGCCCGCGGCTTATGCCTCCACGGTGCAGTTGTTGGGCGCGGCGGTTATCCTGGCCGCGCCGGGCGTGCTGGCCTGGCCGGCGGAGCGGCCGTCGCCGGGAGCCATCGGCGCGCTGGCGGCGCTCATCCTGCTCTCCACTACCTTCGCCTACCTGCTCTACTTCTTCCTGCTGAAGAACGTCGGGCCGACGCGCACGGCCAGCGTGACCTTCCTCGTGCCCGTCTTCGGCTCGCTGTGGGCCGTCCTCTTTCTGCGCGAGCCGTTCAGCGTGTGGATGCTGCTGGGTATGGCCATCATTCTGACCAGCGTCGGCCTGGTCACCAGCCGCCGGGCGGACCAGGGCCGGCCGCTGCCTGCCGGCCAACTGCCCGACACGACGCCGCCATGAGCGCGGCCTGGTACTCTGACAGAGGGTTGCGAAACTTCCGCCGAGGTGGTGCAGTACGTCGCGGTGTAGCTCTAGGTTGCTGCGCGGCGCTACCAACAAGAGGGAGATGAAACAGAATGGTCACTATCGTCCGAGCGGTTGATCTGGAACTGCGCCCCGGCGGCACGGTGCGCTTCGAGGGAGAGCCGCACGGTTCCGCACTCTCCTTCTTCCACGTCAGAAACGCGCCCGGCGCGGGAGCCGCGCGCCACGTCCACCCCTACCCGGAGACGTGGCTCGTGTTGGCCGGGCGGGTGCGCTTCACGGTGGGCGGGGAGCCGGTCGAGGCCGGGCCGGGCGACATCGTCGTGGCTCCGGGGCAGGTTCCTCACGGCTTCGTCAGCCTGGGGCCGGAGATGCTGGAGATGATGTGTATGCACCCGTCCGCCAGGTTCATCCAGGAAGACCTGGAGGAAGGCAACCAGGAACCGCGTTCGCCCGCGTAACCCGGCGGACACATGATAGCCGGCAAGATGCATCTGGATGAGGTGGACACCAGCGCCGCGCTGGTGGGCCGCTTGCTGGCCGAGCAGTTCCCCCAGTGGGCCAATCTGCCCATCACCCCCGTGCCATCGGCCGGCACGGACAACGCCCTCTACCGCCTGGGCGACGATCTGGCCGTGCGGTTGCCGCGCATCCATTGGGCGGTGGGGCAGGCGGCCAAGGAGGATCACTGGTTGCCGCGGCTGGCCCCGGCGCTGCCGCTGGCCGTGCCCACCGTGCTGGCCCACGGCGCGCCGGGCGCGGGCTACCCCTACCCGTGGGCCGTCTATCGCTGGCTGGGTGGGGCAAACGCGGCCGAGCAGCCCCCGGCCGACATGCGCCGGGCGGCGCTCGATTTGGCCCGCTTCCTGCTGGCCCTGCAACGGTTGGACACCAGCGGCGGGCCGGCGGCGATTGACCACGGTCTGCGCGGCGCGCCGCTGGCCGGGCGCGACGCGGCCACGCGCCAGGCCATTGCCGCCCTGGACGGCGCCATCGACGCCAACGCGGCCACGGCCGTCTGGGAAGAAGCGTTGCGCGCCGGGGAGTGGGATCGGCCGCCGCGCTGGTTCCACGGCGATCTGCTGCCGGGCAACCTGCTCGTGGCCGGCGGCCGGTTGAGCGCGGTCATCGACTGGAACGGGCTGGGCGTGGGCGACCCGGCCTGCGACCTGGTCATCGCCTGGGCGCTCTTTGCCGGGGAGAGCCGCGCTGCTTTCCGCGTCGCGCTGGGGGTGGACGACGCCATGTGGGCGCGCGGACGCGGCCACGCCCTGTCGCAGGCGCTCATCTTCATTCCCTATTACCGGCACACCAACCCGCTGGGCGTGGCCTACCACCGGCGCACGCTCGACGCGGTGTTGGCGGACTATCGCGCCGAGGAGTGAAGGTGGCGAGTAGCGCGCGGGTGTGCTAAATTGGCCTGAAGGCGGCGGTCGGCTTCGGCGTTGACCTGCGTACCCACGACCCCGCTCGTACCTGGGAGAGCGGTTACGCGGAGAACTAGATGGATACGTTCCAGATCATGACCTTCAACATCCGCTATGGCCAGGCCGACGACGGCCCGCAGCGTTGGGAGGCGCGCCGCGAACTGGTCATTGAGCGCATTCGCGCCGCCGACCCCGACCTGCTGGCCTTGCAGGAGTGCCGCGACGACGCGCAGGCCGCCTACGTCCGTGCCGCCCTGCCTGACTACGACTTCTACGGCGTGCCCCGCGGCGGTGACGGGCCGACGGCGCTGGAGATGGCCCCCATCCTGGTGCGGCGCGCGGCCTTCGATATCGTTCGTCAGGGCTGCTTCTGGCTCAGCGACACGCCGGAGTTCGTCGGCAGCGTCGGCTGGGACGCCATGTTCCCGCGCACGGCCACCTGGGTCGAACTGCGCCACCGGCCGAGCGGCGGCGCGCTGGCCTTCCTCAACACCCACTTCGACCTGCTGCCACAGGCCATCGTCGACTCCGCCCGCTTGCTGCGCGGCTGGGCGGAGCGGACGGCGGCGCGGCTGCCACTTATCATCTGCGGCGACTTCAACGCCGACAAAGCCTCGGCCGCCTACGAGATGCTGGCCGACGGCCACACGCTGGCCGACGCCTGGGGGCAGGCCAACCCGCCCGGCGCGGACGAGACAACCTTCCACGGCTTTGGCCAGCCGGGCGTGGCTACGGCCATTGACTGGGTGCTGGTTTCGCCGGCGCTGGCGGTCGCGGCGGCAACAATTGACCGGACGCAACGGGCCGGCCTCTATCCGTCCGACCACTTCCCGGTGGTTGTGACCTTGCGGCTGCCCGTTGCTCCCTAGCCGTGCTGTTCATACTCTTCTGACACCTTCTTCACACTTCCTGAACTTCCTTGCCCTATAACGGAAGAGCGATCGACCGATCGCCGCGTCTACCGCGGCGCGGCGTGGACCCTGCCGCGTCGCGCCGTCGGCCGCGCTTGTCCAACCGGCCCGATGGGCGGGCTTCCCAGCCCTATAGGTGCAAAAGCATGATCAAAAAAGCGATGCGAGTTGTGTTCCTGGGCGTCCTGGCCTTGCTGGCCCTGGGCGTCTTTACCAGCGGAAGGGCCTTGGCCAGCGAGAGCCGCGCCGACGACGCGCCCTACACCGTGCGGCTGCCGTTCGTCGTCACCGGCACGGCCGGCACGGCGGGTGAGACGACGATCACGTTGAACGGCGACAGCATCGCCGTCAGCGGCAGCGGCGTGACGGTCGAGGGCACAGTGGCTACCATCACCGCCGCCGGCCACTATATCGTCAGCGGTACACTGAATGATGGGCAATTGCTCGTCGACACCGAGGACGAAGAAATGGTGCAGCTCACCCTCATCGGCGTGGACATCACCAGCGCCACGAGCGCACCGCTGGCCATCCTGAGCGCCGAGGAGACGATCATTACCCTGGCCGAAGGGAGCGACAACACCCTGACCGACGCCGCGACCTACGTCTTCCCCGACGCGGAGACGGACGAACCCAACGCGGCCCTATTCAGCAACGATGACCTGACCATCGGCGGCGGCGGGTCGCTGACCGTGGTCGGCAACTACAACGACGCCATCTCGACCGACGACAGCCTGACCATCAGCGGCGGCGTGATAACCGTCAGCGCCGTGGATGACGGCCTCCGCGGCAAGGATGCGCTGGTCATCAGCGGCGGCGACATCACCGTTGAAGCCGGCGGCGACGGCCTGAAGTCCGACAACGAAGACGACACAACCCTGGGCACAATTGCCATCAGCGGCGGGGTGTTCGACATCACCGCCGCCGGCGATGGCATCGCCGCCGAGACGACGGTGACGATCAGCGGCGGCGACTTTGCCCTGCTCACCGGCGGCGGTAGCGGCGCGACGCTGGCCGACGACGTCTCGGCCAAGGGCATCAAGGGGCTGGTCAGCGTCACGATCGAAGGCGGAACGTTCAACGTCAACGCCGCCGACGACGCCGTTCACTCCAACAATGCCATCACCATCAGCGGCGGCGCGCTGACGCTGGCCACCGGCGACGACGCCATCCACGCTGACGCGGCGATCACCATTGACGACGGCACAATCGACATTACCGAATCGGTGGAGGGCATCGAGAGCATCCTGATCACCATCAACGGCGGCGCGATCCACATCGTCGCCAGCGACGACGGCATCAACGTGGCCGGCGACGTGGCCGGGGCGTACCACCTCTACCTCCACGGCGGACGCATCGTTATCGACGCCGGCGGCGACGGCATCGACGCCAACGGCTCAATCACGATGACCGATGGCGTCGTCCTCGTCCACGGGCCGACCAACCAGGGCAATGGGGCCATCGACTATGACGGGACGTTCAACGTTAGCGGCGGCCTGCTCGTCGCCGCCGGCAGCGCGGGCATGGCCCAGGCCCCCAGCGCCACCTCGACGCAGAACTCGGTGCTGATTCGCTTCAACGGCGCGCAAGCGGCGGGCGCACTGGTGCACATCCAGAACAGTGCCGGCGAGGATGTGCTGACCTTTGCCCCGGCGAAGGGGTATCAGTCGCTGGTGTTCTCCTCGGCCGAGCTTGTGCTGGGCAGCGCCTACACCGTCTACCTGGGCGGCAGTTCGACCGGCACGGTCAGCGACGGTCTCTATAGCGGTGGCAGCTATACACCTGGCATGGTGTATGCCAACTTTACGGTGAATAGCTCGGTCACGGTTGTCGGCGGCGGCGGGCCGCCGGGGCCGTAGCTGGCTGCGCGTCCTACGACCTGACAGGTGGGTGGCCAGGTGTTCCTTGATGGGGGAAACCGGGACACAGGATAAGAATCCTGTGCCACAGGAAGAGGTGGGCGGCCCCTTTGTCAAGGCTCTACTAAGCCGTATCCGGGTTCAGTCGTCAAAATGGATCACCTGGCCTTCGATTATGGTATAGTTTTCGCAGATATCGCCATCGTGGAGGTACAAGCCTATGCACTACCTGCTCTTTTACGACTATGCAGCGGACTACCTGGAGCGGCGCGGCGCGTTGCGCGGCGAGCACCTGGCGCTGGCCTGGGCGGCGCAGGAGCGCGGCGAGTTGCTGCTGGCCGGCGTGCTGACCGACCCGATTGACGCGGCGGTGTTCTTCTTTCAGGGCGACTCGGCCGAGGGGGTCGAGCGTTTCGTCGCCGCTGACCCCTACGTGCGCGAGGGGTTGGTCGTCGCCTGGCGCGTGCGGCGCTGGGATACGGTGGTGGGCGAGGGCGCGGCCAACCCGATTAAAGCAGCGCACTAAGTTCGTGAAGCCATCAAGTGTCCGGTGATCGGCGGGCTAACGCCGGAACCGACGGAGGAGTAAATGGCTCTGAAAGCGCTTGTTATCTACGACTCCCAGTTCGGCAACACGGAGCGGATCGCCTGGGCCATTCGCGACGCGCTGAGCGCCAAGGCCGAGACGCGACTGGTGCGGGCCAGCAACGTCGCCCCGCGCGATCTGTCGGCCGTGGACGTGCTCATCGTCGGTTCGCCCACGCAGCGCTTCCACGCTACCGAACCTATCGACCGCTTGTTGAAGGGCGTTTCGTTGCGCGGCGTTAATGCCGCGGCCTTCGACACGCGCTTCGACATGGACGAGGTCGACTCGCGCGCCCTACGGCTGGCGGTCAAGGTTGCCGGCGACTCGGCCGCCTACGCCGCGCCGCGCATCTCGGCCGCGCTGGAGAAGGTGGGCGCGACTATCGTCGCCCCGCCGGAAGGGTTCATCGTCAACGGCACTGAAGGGCCGTTGAAAGATGGCGAAATCCAGCGCGCTGGGGAGTGGGCCAAAGGGATCCTGGCCGTTCTGTAGCGCAAAGTCTGACCTGACAGGTGGGGAAAGTCCAGGGTTGGCCGCCACCTATGGTCGATGGTCCCGGGCGCGTTTCTGCCCGGCCGGGCAATAGGCGTCGATTAAGCTCCGCGCCGCGTCGGCCAGATGCTCGGCCGGGTTGCCCGCGCCGCCGTTGTAGAGCCGGGCCGCGGCATAAGCTCCGTCCATCAGCAAGTGTAGCGCCGCGGCCAGCGCCTCCGGCTGCGTCGCCCCGGCCTCGGTCGCCAGTTGGCGGAAGCGCGCCCGCACACCAGCCTTGTGCTCCAGGGCCACGCGGTGGCCGGGGTGGTCGGTCTCCGGGTACTCGGTGGCCACGTTGAGGAAGGGGCAGCCGTAGCAGGCCGGCGTCAGCGCATACTCCTGGAGGGCGGCGAAGAAGGCCAGCAGCTTGTCGCGCGCCGTCGTCGCGCCGGCGGTGATCTGCTCGAACCCGGCCCAGAACTCCTCGTCGCTGTCGCGCAGATAGGCCACGATCAGGTCGTCCTTCGATGGGTAGTGGCGGTAGAGGGTCATCTTGCCGATGCCCGACGCGGCGGCGATGGTGTCCACGCCTGTGGCGCGATAACCGTGGCGGTAGAAGAGGTCGGCCGCCGTCTGGAAGAGTCGTTCCCTGGCTGTCGATTCGCCTTTCATCCCATTTGCCTCTTGACACGATACAGGTCTGTATTGTATCATGCTGCTTGACGATACAAGTCTGTATCGTACACGAAATGACAGCGAAATGCAATCGCCAATTGGCGGTGAGGAGAAGTGCGAAATGGACGGTATGCAGCCTTTGGGTCGGAGCGAGTTAGTCGTGCCCCGGCTGGGGTTGGGCGTGATGACCTGGGGCGAGGCGACAGGCCTTTCCCGCTTCCACCCGGCCAAGATGGCCTATGGCGGCGCGGAGGGGCGGGACGAAGAGCGGCGGGCCTTCGAGACGAGTCTGGCGGCGGGCGTGACCCTGTTCGACACGGCGGCCATGTACAGCGGCGGCGCGTCGGAGCGGCGGCTGGGCGAGTTGAGCCGCGACACGCCGGCGCTCATTGCCACCAAGTTCCCCGGTTCCATGCGCGCCCGGGCCGAGGACATGCCGGCCGAGTTGGACGCCAGCCTGAAGCGCCTCGGCCGCCAGTCGGTCGATCTCTACCAGCACCACTTCCCCTCCAACCGGGTGGACATCCCGCGCCTGATGAACCTGATGGCCGACGCCGTGGCCGCCGGCAAGGTGCGCGCCGTGGGCGTCAGCAACTACTCGGCCGAGCAGTTGCGCCTGGCCCACCGCGTGCTGGCCGAGCGCGGCGTGGCGCTGGCCTCCAACCAGGTCGAGTACTCGCTGCTGCACCGCCAGCCGGAGACGAACGGCGTGCTCGACGCCTGCCGCGAGCTGGGCGTGACGCTCATCGCCTATACGCCGCTGGCCGGCGGGGCGCTGACCGGCAAGTACGCCGCCGGCGACCGGCCCAAAGGGCTACGGCGCTTCATGATGAAGCAGTTCCGCCGCGGCGGGCTGGAGGCGGTCGCGCCGGTTGTGGCCCTGCTGCGCGAGATCGGCGCGGCCCACGACGCCAAACCGGCCCAGGTGGCCATCCGCTGGTTGATGGAGAACGAGTGCGTGCTGCCCATCCCCGGCGCGAAGAACGGGCGGCAGGCGGCCGACAATGCCGGGGCGCTGGCCTTCCGCCTGTCGCCGGGCGAGGTCGAGGCACTCGACCGGGCGACCGTCGCCTGGCGGGGGTCTGGCGGCCCCCCTCGGCCTACGGGCGACTTTGCACACCTTCTGACACCTTCTTCACAATTTCTGAACACCCTTGCCCTATAAATCAGATAACGGACAAACGGACGAGGCGACGCGAACGAAGCGTTCGTCCGGCCGCCGTGGAAACTGATTATTCACCGGTCACCGACCGGAAGAGGTGCAAGGTCATGATTAGGAAGAGATTCATTATTATTCTGATGTCCGTCCTGATGCTGCTGGCCCTGGTGGCGTGCAGCGGGGCGACAACTGTCGAAGTGGGCAGCGAAACCATTAGCGCGGTCGTTGCCGGCAGCGACACGGCCGCCGGCGACACTGTGGCCGTCAGCGAAGTAGTGGCTACGGCCCCGGCCAGCGCCGCCGCAGCGTTGGCCGAGACGGCAGCCACGCAAGAGCCGGCCGCGACTGCCGCTGTGGCCGACGCCGCCGCGGTCGTGGCCGACAACTCGGCTGTGGCCATCACCCTGAGCGGCGACGCCATCGCCGCCGACGGCGCGGGCGTCACCGTGAACGGCACAGTGGCGACCATCACCGCCGCCGGAACCTACACCATCAGCGGCGCGCTGAGCGACGGGCAGATCGTGGTCGATACCGAGGACGAGGCCGTCGTGACGCTCGTCCTGAACGGCGTGGACATCAGCAACTCGACCACCGCGCCGATCGCCATCCTCAATGCCGAGGACGCGGTCATCGTGCTGGCCGACAACACGGCCAACAACGTCACCGACGCCGCCAGCTACGTCTTCCCCAGCGCGGAGGAGGACGAGCCGAACGCGGCCATCTTCAGCAACGCCGGCCTGACCATCAGCGGCAACGGGTCGCTGACCGTGACCGGCAACTACAACGACGCCATCTCCAGCGACGACACGCTGGTCATCACCAGCGGCACAATCACCGTCAACGCCGTTGACGACGGTCTGCGCGGCAAGGACACCCTGCTCATTCAGGGCGGGACGATCAACGTGGTCGCCACGGGCGACGGCCTGAAGTCCGACAACGAGGACGACGCGACGCTCGGTTACGTGGCCATTGAGGGTGGGGTCATCAACGTGGCCGCCCAGGGCGACGCCATTGCCGCCCAGACCGACGTGCTCATCACCGGTGGCGAGTTCAACCTGAGCGCCGGCGGCGGCAGCGGGGCGCAGATCGCCGAGGACGCTTCCGCCAAGGGCATCAAGGGGCTGGCCAACGTGCTCATCGACAACGGCACGTTCGTCATCGATTCGGCCGACGACGCCATCCACTCCAACGGCAACATCACCATCAACGGCGGCACGTTCACCCTGAGCACCGGCGACGACGGCCTGCACGCCGACGTCACGCTGACCATCAACGGCGGCAGCATCACCATCCCCACGTCCTACGAAGGGCTGGAGAGCGCCGTCATCACGCTCAACGCCGGCGACATCAACGTCACCGCCAGCGACGACGGCATCAACGTGGCCGGCGGCGTGGATGGTTCGGGCCAGATGGCCGGGCCGGGGCGCGGCGGGCGCGGCCAGGGCGGGCCGGGGGCGCAGACGGGTGAGGTAACTACCTATTCCGGTAGCTACTACCTCACCATCAACGGCGGCACCATCCTTGTCAACGCCCAGGGCGACGGCCTGGACGCCAACGGGGCCATCGAGATGACCGGCGGCGTCGTCGTGGTCAACGGCCCGACGGAGTCGATGAACGGCGCGCTGGACTATGACGGCACGTTCAACATCAGCGGCGGCACGCTCATCGCCGTGGGCAGCAGCGGCATGGCCCAGGCCCCGTCGAGCGGCTCCACGCAAAGCGCGGTGCTGATGAACGTCAGCGGCCAGTCGGCGGGCACGCTCATCAACCTGCAAAGCGCGGCCGGCGAGAGCGTGCTGACCTTCGCCCCGGCCAAGTCGTACGCCTCCATCCTCTTCTCCTCGCCCGACCTGGCGCAGGGGACGACCTACACGCTCAACCTGGGCGGCAGCGCCACCGGCACGTCGGTCGGCGGCCTGTACACCGACGGGACGTACTCCGGCGGCACGGAGTACGGCGGCTTCACGCAGTCGAGCGTCGTGACGATGCTCGGCGGCCAAAGCCGGTAGTCACTTCCGTAGGGGCGGGTCTCAGACCCGCCCCTACCACAATCGCCATCCTCCCGGGGTGGTCGGGGCTTGCTCCGACCACCCCGGCACTGTCTCTCACGCCTTTGTAATGTAAAAAGTCATACTTCACTGGTATGATAGTGACCAACTCGCTATCATCATCTAGCCTGGTCTCCATCGCTCGGGTCGCCCCCCACCGCTGCCTCAACCTTCATCCGTTCCAGAGAAGCATTTGCCTGCCAGATGGTTCTCCTGTCGTGTCGTAACGACGGCGTTGTGGCCCGCCTGTTTTGAGGAGGAACCCAAGTTGTCTCGTTTTCGCACTAGTTGGCCCGGAGCATCGTCACTCCGCGCCCCCGCTACATTAGCGGTCATTGTTCTGGCGCTCTTGTTTGTGTTGACGTTTGGATCACTGGCGGCTCAGGATTTGGCTACGCCCGAACCCGGCCCGACGGCCGAAAGCCTCCCGGCCGAGGACGCTTCGACGGAAGGTGACGTGGGCGAGATGGCCGCCGACGCACTGTTTACCAAGCAAGTCCTGGCCACCAACGTCAAGCAGGTTCATGACGTTGTGGCGGCCGACTTTGACGGCGACGGCGACAACGACTTCGCCGCCACCGACTACGTCAATCACCAGATCGTTTACTTCCGCAACAACGGCAATAGCCAGTATACACGCACCGTGTTGGACACTTTGAAGGGCGCCTACCCCATCGACCTGGGCGACGTGAACAAGGACGGCAAGCCCGACATCCTGGCCGGCGGTTACCAGGCCGACGACTTCATCTACTATCGCAACACCGGCGGCGGCAACTTCGCCCGCGTGGTCGTCGATGCCAACGCCAATGGCGCGCACTCCATCGTCGCCGGCGACGTGGACAAGGACGGCGATAACGACTTCGTGGCCTCGATGCAGGATGGCAACACCATTGCCTGGTATGAGAGCAGCGGCGCTAACTTCACGCGCCGGGTCATCGATACCAAATCGATGAAGGCCAAGCGGGCCGAGATGGCCGACATGGACGGCGACGGCGACAACGACATCGTGGCCGCCAGCTTCGGCAACCACCAGGTAGCGTGGTACGAAAACAACGGCAACGAGAACTTCACCAAGCACGTCATCGACGCGCAGGCGCGCGGGGCTTACTACGTCTCGCCGGCCAAGATCGACGGCGACAATGACATGGACCTCTTTGCCGCCAGCCGGCGCGATAGCACCATCGCCTGGTATGAGAACAAAGGCAACGGCGTCTTCACCTGGCACGCCATTGAAACCAGCGCCACGGGCGCGCGCACAGTTCTGGGCGTCGATATCGACAAGGACGGCGACATGGACGCGCTGGCCGCCAGCGTGGACAACGACACCGTCGCCTGGCACCGCAACGACGGCAACGGCCACTTCACGCGGGTTGTGGTCGATAACCATCTCGACGGGGCCTATGGGCTGTTCGTCGTTGATATGAACAAGGACGGCAAGCTCGACATCCTGGCCGCGGCCCGGATGGGCCATCAGGTCGTCCTCTACCGCCGCAACTAAGGATAAGAAGCTCACGCAAAGGCGCGAAGAAGCAAAGGCGCAAAGAAGAAACCCTCTTCTTTGCGCCTTTGCTTCTTCGCGCCTTTGCGTGAGCTCTTCTTTACTGATTCAGTTCGACGACGCCGTTGGACAGGACGACCTCGTCCCGTTCGGCGACCTTGCTCTGGAAGAGAACACGCTGCCCCTCTTCATCCTGCCACATATCGGTGACAATCGTCTCGCCGGGGAAGACGTGGCGGGCGAAGCGGGCCTTGATGCTCTTGAAGCGCGCCGGGTCGTTGCCGGCGAAGGCGCGCAGGACGGCCCGCCCGGCGAAGCCGAAGGTGCACAGCCCGTGCAGGATGGGGCGCGGGAAGCCGCCGGCAGCGGCAAAAGCCGGGTCGGCGTGCAGCGGGTTGCCGTCGCCCGACGACAGGCGATAGAGCAGCGCCTGGTTGTCGGTCGTGGCCTGGCGGTGGGTGGCGTCGGGGGCGCGGTCGGGCAGGGCCAGGCCGCCGCCCGACGGCCCGCGCTCGCCGCCAAAGCCGCCCAGGCCGCGGATGAACAGCGATGAGCGATTGCTGGCCAGTTTCGCGCCCGTCTCGTCATAGGTATCTACGTCGAGCAAGACCAACGCCGCCGAGCCTTTGTCATAGATGTCGGCGATGCGCGCCCGGTGGGTCAGCGTCGCCTTGGTCGGCAGCGGGCGATGTAGTTCCAGGAACTGTTCGCCGTGGAGCAGCAGCGCCGGGTTGAAGCGCAGCCCCGGCACGGCGGTGATCTGCCACAGCAGGGCGAACGGGAAGGTGACGGCGAACGTCGGCAGCGGCCGGAAGCCGTCGCCCGACAGCTCGTAGACGAACGGCAACTCGGCCGCGTCCAGCGCGTCGGCCGCCGCCCCGACCGACAGGGCGTAGAGGCTGACGTCCTTCTCGCGGTAGTTCGTCGTTACGGGCGCGAATTCGTAGCCGATGGCGTCGAGAGGACCGCTGACGGGCGACGACCGACCGCCGCCAGAAGTTGCGCTTGCCGGGGCTGTCTCTGTTGCCGCGTCGGCGGTCGGCGGTCGGCCGTCAGCGGTCGGCGGTTGCTCCGCCTTGCGCTGCAAATTAGCCACGACCGGCGCAAACGAATCCGTCGGCGTCTCCGGGTAGGTCGGCTCGTCGAAGTTGTCGATCTCCGCCCAGCGCGCGGCGATGTCCTCCGGCGTCAGCGCGTCGCCCAGGGGGAAGAACGCGCCCCGGCCGCGCTGCCAGCGCACCCGCGCCACCCAGCCCGCGCCGACCTCGAAGGTATGGCCCGTCTCCAGGCTGCTTTCGTGACACAGGTAGGCCACCAGCGGGGCGACGTACTCCGGCCGCAGCGCGGCCACCAGCTCCGGCGGCAGGATCGTCTCCGTCATGCGCGAGCCGGCCAGGGGGGCGATGGCGTTGGCCAGGACGTTGCGCTTCTGCCCCTCTACGGCCAATGTCTGGGCCAACCCCAGCAGGCCGAGCTTGGCGGCGCTGTAGTTGGCCTGGCCGAAGTTGCCATAGAGGCCGGCGGCCGAACTGGTCATGATGATGCGGCCGTAGCCCTGGTCGCGCAGGATGGGCCAGGCGGCGCGCGTCACCTGATAAGCGCCGTAGAGGTGAACGCGATAGATTTTGTCCCAGTCGTCGACGGTCATCTTCTGGAAGCTGACGTCGCGCAGGATGCCGGCGTTGTTGATGACGATGTCGAGGCGGCCGAAGGCGTCTAGGGCGGCCTGGACGATGCGCGGGCCGTCTTCGACCGAGTCGTAGTTGGCCACGGCCTCGCCGCCGGCAGCGCGAATTTCTTCCACGACGCGGTCGGCGGCGGCCGTGCCCGCGCCCTCGCCGCGCATACTGCCGCCCAGATCATTGACGACGACACTGGCCCCGCGCGCGGCCAGCAACAGGGCGTAGGCTCGCCCCAGCCCGCCGCCCGCGCCGGTGATGAGGGCCACTCGTCGGTCGAAGCGTAGTTGGTTAGTCATTTCTTCCTCCTATGTGGGGTAACGCGTCGAAGGGCAGGGGAGCAGGGGGGCAGGGGAGCAGGGGTGAAAGAAGACGTTCACCCCTGCTCCCCTGCTCCCCCGCTCCCCTGCCGAAGTTTAGGATTATTGGCATGTCGCGCGGCGTCGCGCGTGGTCTTCTTGACCATGGTGGCCTGGAAGGCGGCGGTCAGGTCGATGCCGGTCTGGTTGGCCAGGCAGATGAGGACGAAGAGGACGTCGGCGAACTCTTCGCCCAGGTCGCGCCCTTCGTCGGACGGCTTGAAGCTCTGGTCGCCGTAGAGCCGCGACATGAGCCGCGCCACCTCGCCTACTTCCTCTACTAACACGGCCAGGTTGGTCAACTCCGAGTAGTAGCGCACGCCGACGGTCTTGATCCAGTCGTCTACCTGCTGCTGGCATTGACTTAGGGTCAGGTCCATGTAGTACTCCCAAGAGGATTGATCCGCAGATTGGGCAGATTAGGCAGATTTCAGAAGAAAAAAGAGATTCTCTCTACGACTAATTGTTAGTGGGCGACAGTCTCCTTCTCGATTTGCGGGCGACTTCGGCGGCGCGAATGAACGACAGGGAGAATCGTTCATATTCGAGGGAATCTGCTCCGAAATTGAGAAGTAACCCCACATCGTAATTGGTGGCCTTGAGATAGTTGATTATTTGCGAGCGCTCTACTCCGCCAAGACATGAGAGAGCCTTCAACTCGACGATGATCGAGGAGTAGCAGACAAAATCGGCACGATAATGAACGGTCAGCGGGCTGCCTTTGTAGAAGATGGGCAAGTCAACCTCACGCAGAAAGGGGATGTTAGCGGCACTCATTTCGCGCATAAGCGCCTCCTGGTAGACTGCCTCCAGAAAACCGCGTCCCAACTCCTGGTGGACTGCCATTGCTGCGCCAATGATCGCATAAGTACGCGGATCGCGTTCCGACATTGCTCGCCTCCATTGACGATACGCTGATATAGAAGCTTATCTTTCTTTCTTAGAATCTGCTCAATCTGCCCAATCTGCGGATCAATCCTCTTCACTCCTCTCAGTGAGTAGTGCTCTTCAGCAGGGTGTAGTAAGTCGGTGGCCGGCGGCGGGCGAGGACGAGTTCGGCGGCCGAGGCCACGCGCAGCAGCGTGTGCTCCGCCCACGGCCGCCCCATCGCCTGCATCCCCGTCGGCAGCCCGCGCGGGTCATACCCCACCGGGAAGGCGATGGCCGGCAGCCCGGTCAGGTTGGCCGGCATGGCAAAGCGCATCAACTCCGTCACCGTGCTCAGGTCTGACCAGCCATCGGCCTCGCAGTTGTCGGGCACGACCGGCGCGGTGACGGCCGTCGCCGGGGTCAAAATCACGTCGCAAGCATTAAACGCCCGCCGGAAGTGGTTGATGGCCCGCGTGCGCACCCGCTGGGCTTGCAGGTAGTCGCCCGCCGTCGCCGCCCGGCCCAGGCTCAGATTGACCCGCGTCGAAGGGCTTAGCTCCTTCCAGTGCGCCTCGTGCGCGGCCATGTTGGCCGCCATCTCGGCCAGAATGGTGACGACCTGGGCCACGCGCATCTCGTCCAGTTCCGGTATCTCGATGTCGTGCACCGTCGCCCCCATCTCCACCAGCCGGTCGACCATCGCCTGGCAATCCTCGACGATGCACGCCTCGGCGTGGTCGAACCACGGCCGGTAGATGCCCAGCCGCAGGCCGCGCAGATCGGGCTGATCCCAGCCGTCGAGCGTCACAGGCGGCTGGTGGAGGCTGTTGGGGTCGCGCGGGTCCGGCCCGGCGATGCAGGCGTAGACCAGGGCCACGTCGGCCACCGTCGCGCCGATGGGGCCGAGGTGGCCCATCGACCAGGTGAGCGGCGCGGCCCCATGCTCGCTGACGCGGCCGAAGGTCGCCTTCAGCCCCACCAGCCCGGTCAGCGCCGCCGGAATGCGGATGGAGCCGCCGCCGTCGGCACCGATGGCCACCGGGCAGAAGCCGGCGGCCACGGCCGCCGCCGAGCCGTTGGAGCTGCCCCCGGCGTGGCATTGCAGGCTGTAGGGGTTGCGGACGATGCCGTAGTGCTCGTTGAAGCCGTCGGGGTTGATGCCGATCTCGTGCATGTTGGTCTTGCCGATGAGCAGCGCCCCGGCGGCGCGCAGGCGGGCGACGACGGTGGCGTCTTCCGTGGCCGGCGACTGGCCCAGGAAGCGCGTGCCGACGGTCGTGCCATAGGGCGTCTGGTCGACCTCATCCTTGACGGCCACGGGCACGCCGTCGAGCAGGCTCAGCGGCCGGCCGGCGCGGTGGCGTTCGGCCGAGGCGCGGGCCTGGGCCAGGGCGTCGGCGCGGTTGACGGCGCGGAAGGCGCGCAACGGCCGCGGGTCGTCGTCGGCGTCGGCGATGGCCGCCAGCGCGGCCTCGGCCACGGCTTCGGGCGTCGTCGCGCCGTCGCGGTAGGCGCGGGCGTAGTCGGCCACGCTGGCGAACGGCTCGCGGTTGGGGCGATCCCGCACACGGCTTTGCAGCGCGGCCCAGTCGAGCGGTGGTGTGTGGCGCGCCTCGTTGGCCTCGCCCAGGGCCAGCGGGTAGAAGGTCGGCGCGTCGCTATACGTCCTGTCGCGCAGGCCGGTGATGCCGCCCTGTTTGAGCAGTTGGCTGACCAGCGGGCCGTTGAGCGGCCCGCTGTCAACCGCCGCGGCGAACAGGCGCAGCGTCCGGCCGCGCAGGGTGGGGAGAGAGAGGGAGGAGAGGTTGTAGGTTGTCATGGGGGCAGGTCCGTTTGGCAGGCGGGGGAGCGGGGGGCAGGGGAGCAGGGGAGAGGCGAGAGAGGGTCTTCCCCTGCTCCCCCTGCCCCCCCGCGCCAATCACAAGAGCCTCGGCCGAGATACACTCAACGCCGGTAATACCAAATCGTCACCCCCAGGGCGACGCCGCCGAGGACGATCCAGTTGAACGGCCGGGGCACCAGCGCGGCCACGGCCAGCCCGCCGAACATGCCCAGGCCGATGCCCAGGAACGCGCCGATGACGCGCCGCTGCATCGGGTCGAGGCGGTTGCCGCGCTGGAAGCTGGCCGCCGGCAGCGTCCACAGGGCCAGGGCGAAGAGGAAGAAGAGCGAGCCGACCGTGACCGCGGTCAGCCCGCCATACGTCCCTTGCAACCAGTACATGACGCCGATGCCGATGGCGAAGAGGAGCAGGGTCAACCAGATGCGGATGTTCACGGCGGGGGATGCTCCTCGGTGGCGGCGTGCGATCAGGGTAGGGACGTGTCCGATGGCAGGGGGTCGTCGGCCGCGGCGCGGGTGCTCTCGCGTACAAACCACAGCACGACCAGCAGGATGAAGCCGGTGTAGAAGCCGACCAGGACGCCGCCGCCCATGACCAGCGCCGGGCCGAGGCTGCCGGTGGCGACCAGAGAGACGATCAGGGCGACGATGCCGGCCAGGATGAGGCCGCCGATGGTGTAGACCAGGCAGCCGGGCACGCCGAACTTCGGTTCGCGCCGGCGGCGCAGATGCAGGACGAACTCGACCACCCCACCCAGCGCAGCCGTCGCCACGCCAATGGCCAGACCGATCAGGAACAGCGTCAGATTACTGCTTTGGTCCATGTTGCTCTTGCGCCAATAGGCGCGTGGGCCGAGACAGACTTGCTATTATTGTAGGCGCGCCAGGCCGGGGACGCAAGTGGGGAGCAGGCTCTCTGGTTCCCTCGCCCTGTGGGAAAGGGCCAGGGAGGTGTTCCCCCTGCACCCCCGCTCCCCTGCTCCCCCGCGCTTCCTCCGGCCGCTGCTCACACAAGCGCTCCCTGCCCCGTGGCCAACAACACGTTATTCCACAGCCACCCCTCTGGGTCGATGTGCTTGCGCTGGTGGACGGCCAGGGGGATGGGCACGTGGGTGTACTCGTTGCTCCAGTAGCCGACGACCATGTTGGTGCGTCCGCTCATGGCGGCGTGGACGGCGTTGTAGCCCAGCAGCAGCCCGTAGGCCGAGTCGTAGGCGTTGGCCGGCAGGCTGCGGATGATGTAGCTGGGGTCGATGTACTTCAGGTTGATGGGCACGCCCAACTCCTTGAAGTAGAGGACGATGGCTTCGCGCAGGAAGAGGCCGATGTCGCTCAGCTTGACGTTGCCGGAGGCGTCGTGGCCGCTGTGGCGGCCGATCAGCTCTTGCCCCGCGCCCTCGGCCACGGCGATGACGGCGTGACGGCGCTCGGCCAGCCGGTCGCGCAGGGCGGGCAGGAACGCCTCCAGGGTGAAGGGCTGTTCGGGCACGAGGCAGAAGTTGACCTGGCTATCGGCCAGGGCGGCGTGGGCGGCGATGAAGCCCGACTCGCGCCCCATCAGCTTGACCAGGCCGATGCCGTTGCGGGCGGCGATGGCCTCGCTATGAGCGCCCTCGATGGCCCGCCGCGCCTCGGCCGCCGCCGTCACAAAGCCGAAGGAGCGCTCGATGAAGGCGATGTCGTTGTCGATTGTCTTGGGCACGCCGACGACGGCGATGGGCAGACCGCGCCGGGCGACCTCGGCGGCGATGGCCCCCGCGCCGCGCAGCGTGCCGTCGCCGCCGATGGTGAAGAGGATGCTGACGCCGCGCGCCACCAGTGTGTCCACCATGCGGCCGACGTCCTGATTGCCGCGCGACGTGCCCAGCACCGTGCCGCCCAGCTCACCGATATTGTCAACGCGCGCCGGCGTCAGGTCGAGCGGCTCGTGGCCGAACTCCGGGATCAGCCCTTCGTAGCCGTAGCGGAAGCCGAAGACCGTCTCCACGCCGTAGTGGTGGTAGAGGCACAGGACGATGGCGCGGATGACGTCGTTGATGCCGGGGCACAGGCCGCCGCAGGTGACGATGCCCGCCCGCAGCCCGGCCGGGTCGAAGAAGAGGCGCTCGCGCGGCCCGGCGCGCTCGAAGGCGGGCAGTTCGCGCCCCTCGGCCAGCAGGCGGCGGACGATGGCCGCGTCGGTGTGGTAGAGGATGCGGTCGTCGTCGGACGTCAGGCAGGTGACGCGCATGGGCGTCGGCCGCGTCGCCGGGCCGAGCCGGTCGATGCCGAAGCCGAGGCCCAGATGGTCGAGGAAGGACAGGTCTTCGTTTTCGGACACACAAACTCCTTTGGGGCCAGGGGCTAGGGGCCAGGTTCCAGGGGCCAGGGGGAGAACCTTCTCCCCCCTGGAACCTGGCCCCTGGAACCTGTCCTAAACCACAGGCAGCGGCTCGTCATTGGCCAGGGCCGCGTCGAGGCGCGGGTCGGCGTCGGCGATCAGGTCGATGGGCGTGGCGGCGAAGCGCAGGGCGGCGGCCCGCGCCCGGCCGTCGTGCTCGTGGGCCAGCGACCACTCGGCCGCCTCGACCAGCAGCGCCAGGGCCAGCGCCCGGCCGAGCGTCAGGCCAAAGCGGCGCGCCCCGGCTTCCAGCAGCGTCCGGTCGCCGGCGGTGGCCCGCAGCCAGTGCTGGGCGTGGTCGACGGCCGCCTCGGCCTGCCGCGCCGCGCCGGCCAGCGCGGCGTCGGTCGTTGCCGCGACGCGGCCGGCCACCTTCTCGCGTAGCGCGGCCAGCCCATCGTCCCCGTGGGCCAAGGCCCGCAACGCGTCCAGGGCCAGCACGTTGGTCGTGCCCTCCCAGATGGGCATCACCTGGCTGTCGCGCAGCAGCAGCGGCAGGCCGGTGTCCTCGACGTAGCCCGCGCCGCCGTGGGCCTCCAGCACTTCGGAGGCGACGGCCACCGCCTGCCGCCCGGTGGTCAGCTTGGCGATGGAGGTCAACAGGCGCAGCAGGTCAGCGTCGGTCGGGGAGATGTCGCCGGTTTCGTCGCGGCCGATGAGTTCGACCAGATAGAAGCTGAGGTGGAAGGCGGCCTCGGTCTCGGCCTGGAGCCAGGCCAGGGTGTCGGCATGAAGGGGCTGGCGGGCCAGGAGCGCGCCAAACGCCTCGCGTCGCTTCGCATAGTCGCGGGCCAGGGCCAGGCCGCGCCGCATCGTGGCCGCGGCCATGACGCTGTTCCACGTCCGCGTCAGGTGCAGCATGGGGATGATGTGGCGCACGCCGTTGTCGAGGCCCATCAGCGGCGTGGCCGGCGCGCCGTCGAGCAGCAACTCGGCCGTCGGCACCTTGCGCGTGCCCAGCTTGTCCTTGAGGCGGTTGACGGTGATGGCGTTGAGCCGCCCGGCCTCGTCGCGCAGTTCCAGGTAGAACAGGGCCAGCCCGCGCCCGCCGGGGCCGTTGCCCTGCGGCCGGGCCAGCGTCAGCGTCATCGGCGACGTGGTGGCCGAGGTGAACCACTTGCGGCCGTAGAGCCGCCACGTGTCCCCCTCGCGGCAGGCGATGGTCTCGGAGCGGCCCACGTCGCTGCCGCCGGTCGATTCGGTCATCCACTGGCCGCTGGTCCAGAACGTGGCCGGGTCGCGGCTGGTCAGGCGGGGCAGGGCGCGTGCGATGAGCGGCCTGGTTGCCGCTCAGTTGCAGCGTGCGCGCCGCGCCGTCGGTCATGGCCAGCGGGCAGGTGTAGACGTCGGTCGAGGGGTGGAAGAGGTAGGCCAGGGCGAACTGGACGGGGCGGGAGAGGGGGCCGTAGTCGCGCTCGTAGGCCGTGGCCACGATGCCGAACTCGGCCGCCAGCCGTTCAGCCCGCTGCCACAGGGGCGTGACGGCGATGTGGTCAATGCGCTCCCCCCAGGCGTCCCACTGGGTCAGCGCCGGCTCGTTCAGCCGGTCGGCCAGTTGCAACTCGTATAGCTCGCCGCCGGCCAGCGCGCCCATCTCGCGCAGCGCCGGCTCGACGGCGGCCAGCACGTCGGGCGGCAGGCGGCGGCGCAGGTAGCTGCGCAACACGCGGTCGTCGTCGTACTGGTTGCCCAGGCGGGGGGGGGGTTGGTTGAAGGGTTGGAAGTGCATGTGTCCCTCCAACGTGTGAGCGCGGGTTGGAAGCAACCGCGGCTTTGCACAGGGGCTGGGCCCACTGGCCGGGGGGGGGCAGAGGGCCCGGCGCCACCGCCGAACGGCCGTCATCAATCCCTCGATCTCCTCAGCCGTAAAGCCCGCCTCGCGCAGCACCTCGGCCGTATGCTGTCCCAGCGGCGCGCCAACGTGGCGGTAGTCGGCCGCGCCCCCGCCGAAGCGCCACGGGCTGGCGATCTGCCGTTGCGCCCCGCCGCCCGGCCGCGGCACGTCGACGACCAGGCCGCGGGCGGCCGTCTGCGGCGCGGCCAGCATCTCCGGCACGCTCAGCACCGGCTCGACGCACACGTCCAGCGGGGCGAAGACGGCCACCCACTCGGCCAGCGGGCGGGCGGCGATGGCCTGGCGCACAGCGGCTTTGACTTGCGCCTGGGCCGCGTCGTCCAGGCTCAGCCCCGGCGCGACCAGATCGGCCCGGCCGATGGCGGCGCAGAACCCTTCCCAGAACTTCGGCTCCAGGCTGCCGACGGACAGCCAGCGGCCGTCCTGCGTCTGGTAGAGGTCATAGGCCCGGCCGCCGTTGAGGGCCATTGCCTCCGGCGCGGGCGTCTCGCCGGCGACGAGGCAGTGGGCGATGAGGTGCGCCTGCCAGGCGACCATCAGGTCGTACATGCTGACGTCCACGAACTGGCCGCGGCCGGTGGCCCCGCGCTGGACGACGGCCGCCAGCAGCCCGACCAGCGCCCCCAATGCCCCGCCGCCCACGTCGGCCACCTGGATGCCCAGCGGCGGCGGCCCGGCGGCGGCCCGGCCGCTGTAGCTGAGCGCGCCGGCGAGGGCCAGGTAGTTGTTGTCGTGGCCGGCGCGGTCGCGCAGGGGGCCGGTCTGGCCGTAGCCGGTCAGGGCGACGTAGACCAGGGCCGGGTTGAGCGCCCGCAGCGCCGCGTAGCCCAGGCCCAGCCGCGCCATGACGCCCGGCCGGAACTGCTCGATGACGATGTCGTAGCCGCCGTCGGTGATCAGTCGTTTGACGGCGGCGACGGCCGCCGGCCGCTTCAGGTCGAGGGCCAGCGAGCGCTTGTTGCGATTGAGGACGCCGTGCCAGGCGGAGGAGTCGCCGTCGTAAGGGGGCAGGAAGCGCACCATGTCGGGGCGGGTGGGCGACTCGACGCGCACTACGTCCGCGCCCAGGTCGGCCAGCACCATCGTGGCGTAGGGGCCGGGCAGCAGGGCGGTGAAATCGAGAACTTTCAGCGACGCGAGCGGACCGGACATCGGCTCTGACCTCCATTTTGGCCCACCGCAAGCTTATCTTACACCGAGAAGAGAAACCACAGATTACGCAGATTCCACAGATTCTTGAATCTGTGCAATCTGCGTAATCTGTGGTTCCTTCTCATCCAGCTACATGCGCCTTGCCTCATCAGGGGGTCATGATCCCACTCAACGGCGGCTCCCACTCCAGCGCCGCGTGCTCGCTCAGCATCTCGTTCAGGCGGGCGAGCAGCGGCGGCGGGAAGGGGGCGATGCGCCGCACGCGCATGTCGGCGTAGGCCACCAGCGCCTCGATGGTCGAGGCCAGCCGGTCGTGGGTCTCGTTGAGCATGAAGCCCATCCAGTGGAAGCGCTTAGGCCCCACGCCGAGCAGCCGGCCGTGGATGGCGATCGCGTCGCCGGGCATCACCTCGGCCAGATAGCGGATGTAGTGCTGCAAGGCGAAGACGCCGCTCTGGTGGGCGTGGAAGTAGTCGACGTCCATGCCCAGCGCCCCGGCCAGTGCCCAGGCCGTCTCGTCGTAGAAGGCCATGTACCAGCGGATGTTCATGTGGCCCATCGCGTCGAGGTACTCCGGGCCGATGGTCGCCTGTCGCAAGCGCGGCAACTGCCGCACCTGGGCCGGCGTGGGCAGCGCGCTACGCGGCAAGGTAGTGCCAGACGTCATCCTGTTCCTCCTGGGTAACGAGGCCGTCCTCGATCAGCAGGTCGAGGTAGCCGATGAGCATCCACAGCCCGGCCAGGCGCGTGGCCGGCGGCTGGTGGGCGTACATGGCATCGAGCAGCGCCGGCACGCGCTCCAGCCCGGCGCGGACGAACTCCAGGCACTCGCCGCGCCGCTGGGCGATGCGCTCGCGCTGGCGGTTGATGACCCGGCGCGGGTCGCCGAACGGCCGACCGTGGCCGGGGTAGACCATTGCCGCGTCCAGCGCCTCGACTACGTCGAGCGAGCGCACGAACAGCGGCAGGGCCGGCACGCGCCGCCCCGCGCCCGGCGGTGGCTGCTCGACGACCGGCGTGGGCGTGACGGCCAGCAGCATGTCGGCCGACAGCAGTTGGCGCGTCTGCGGCTGGTGGAAGACGGTCTGCATACTGGCGTGGCCGGGGGTGTGGACGACCTGCCAGGCCGCGCCGCCCATCTGCAACACGCCGTCGAGGTGGAAGGGCACGATGCGCTCGGCGGGCACGGGGTCGACCAGCGTGGTCAGCCGGGTCATGTCGCCCAGCAGTTTGGCGACCATCTCGGCCGGCAGGCCCAGGTGGCGCAGGAAGTCGTCGCGGTAGTAGACGAGACGCTCCCGCCACTTGTCATCGGCCGCCGACAGCCAGGGCGCGCCCAACTCCGACACCCAGACCGTGGCGTCGCTCTCGGCCACCAGGCGGCCGGCCAGGCCGTAGTGGTCGACGTGGGTGTGGGTGATGACGACGCGGGCCACGTCGGCCGGGGCCAGGCCGTGGGCGGCCAGGCCATCCACCAGCGCCTCCCAGCAGGCGTCGGTCTTGATGCCGGCGTCCACCAGTACCACTTCAGGCTGGGTGAATAAGTACGCATTGACCGGGCCGACGCCGAGGTCGGTGGGGAGTTCGAGGCGGATAGGCTCCATGTGGCTATTATCCGCGATTGGGTGGCGAGTGGCGAGTGGCGGGTATGACCCGCCACCCGCCACCCGCTACCCCGTGTTCTTCAACCCCGACGCAATCCCATTGATCGTGAGAAAGATCGTATCGCGGATCGCCTCCGCCTCGGCGCTGTCGAGGTTGGGCAGGGCGCGCAGGCGGCGGAGGAGGCTGACCTGGATGAAGTTCAGCGGGTCGATGTAGGGGTTGCGCTGGCGGACGGCGCGTTGCAGCACCGGGTCGTGGTCGAGCAGTTGGCGGTGGCCGGTCACTTGCAGCACGGCGTCGCGCGTCGTCGCAAAGGCGGCCGACACCTGGCCGAAGATCAGTTCGCGCACGCGCTCATCCTCCACCAGATCGGCGTAGAGCCGGGCAATGCCCATATCGGCCTGCGACATGCTGACCTGCGAATTGTCCAGCACGTTGCGGAAGAAGGGCCAGTCGCGGTACATGCGGCGCAGTAGCTCCATCTGCGCCGGGGAGCGGCCGAACTCGGTCAGCGCCGCGCCGACGCCCAGCCAGCCGGGCAGCACGTGGCGGCACTGCATCCAGCTAAAGCCCCAGGGGATGGCCCGCAGGCTGGTGAAGGTCGCCGCCGCCGTCCGGCGCGACGGGCGCGAGCCGATGCGCATCTGGCTGATCTCGTCCATCGGCGTGGCCTGGCTCCAGTAGACCAGCAGTTCCGGCGTTTCGTAGATGAGGTCGCGGTAGGCGCGATAGGACAGGGCGGCCAGCTCGTCCATCGCCGCCGTCCACTCCGGCAGGGGGCGCACCTGGAGGCGGTAGTGCTCCGGCGCGCTGGCGATGAGCACGGCGTGGACGACCTGCTGCAAGTGGCGGGCGGCGATGGCCGGGTGGCTGTAGCGGTCGGAGATGACCTCGCCCTGCTCGGTGATGCGAATGCGCCCGGCGACGGAACCGGGCGGCTGGGCCAGGATGGCGCGGTTGGCCGGGCCGCCGCCGCGGGCGATGGTGCCGCCGCGGCCGTGGAACAGCATCATGACGATGTCGTGTTGGCGGCACGACGCGGCCAGCGCCTCCTGAGCCTGATACAGCTCCCAGTTGGCGGCCAGATAGCCGGCGTCCTTGTTGCTGTCGGAGTAGCCGATCATGATCGTCTGGCGGCGGCCGACGCGCTCCAGATGGGGGGCGTAGCCGGGGTGGGCAAAGAGGGCGGCCATAATGTCGGGCGCGGCGCGCAGGTCGTCGCGCGTCTCGAACAGGGGGGCGAAGCGCAGCCCCTCGGTGCCGTCGTCGCCCGGCGACAGGCCGTGCCAGCGGGCCAGCAGCAGCGGGGCCAGGATGTCCTCCGGGCCGTGGGTCATGCTGACGATGTAGGGGCCGAACAGTTCCGGGCCGTAGTAGTCCACGGCCCGCTTGAGCACCTGGAACAGGTCGAGCGTCTCGCGCGTCTCCGCCGAGAGGTTGTCCAGGCCGGACAGATCGGGCGCGGGGCGGGCCAGGGCGTCGGTCAGCACGGCGGCGCGGCCGGGGCCGTCGAGCGCGCCGAAGCCGACGCACCAGTCGAGGCGGCCGAGCAGTTCGTCGAGGACGGCCGTGTTGTACTCGCTGTACTGGCGCAGGTCGAGCCGGGCGGCGTGGAGGCCGAAGATGCGCGCCTGGGCCAGACTGCGGTCGAGGCCGGCGCGGGCGATGTCGGCCATGCCGCCGTCGCGCAGGGAGCGATCCATCAGCGCCAGCGGTTCCAGCAGGTTGTCGTGGCGGCGCATGCGCAGGGCGGGCGTGGGCCGGCCACGCAGTCGGCCGACCATGTCGCCGGCCGACGCCTCGGCCAGATCGGCCCCCACCTGGGCGGCGTGGAGGCGGTAGGTCTCGTTGGGGTAGCGGTCGCGCAGGTAGGCCAGGTGGGCGTTGAGTTCGCCATAGGCGCGCACGGCCGCGGCCAGTTCGTCGGAGACGGGGGCCAGATCGTCGGAGATGCTCAGCGAGCGGTCGAGGCGGCGGGTGTTGACGCGGTGCTTCTCCAGGGCCAGGCCGCGGTGCAGGCGCAGCGTCTCGATGGTCACGTCGGTGGTGACGTTGGGGTTGCCGTCGCGGTCGCCGCCGATCCACGAGGCGAAGGTCAGGAAGTTGTCGGGCGCGCGCAGGGCCGGGTAGTGCTGGGTCAGGGCGGCGGCCATGTCGTCGTAGACGGCCGGCAGCACGTCCCACAGGGTGCTGTCAAAGTAGAACAGGCCGGTGCGCACCTCGTCGGTGACGGTCGGGCGGGTGGTGCGGCTGCGGTCGGTGACCCACAGGAGGGTGACTTCGGCCGTTAGCCGTTCGACCAGGGCGGCGCGCTCGGCCGGCAACAGGTCGCGCACGTCCAGGTCGGTCAGGGCGGCGGCAATGCGGCGCAGCTTGGCCAGGATGGTGCGGCGCTTGGCCTGGGTGGGGTGGGCGGTGAAGACGAGGTCGATGCGCAGGCGGTCGAGCAGTTGGCGCATCTCGATCTCGTCTACGCCGGCGCGGTAGAGGGTGGCCACGGCGTCGCTGACGGATTCGGGCGTGGGCTGGGGGTGGGCGTCGCGCTCGCGCTCGCGCAGGACGCGAACGCGGTGCTGCTCTTCGGCCAGGTTGACCAGCTCGAAGTAGGTGGTGAAGCTGCGGGCGACGAGTTCGGCTTCGGCCGGGTCGAGTTGGCCGACGACGTGGGCCAGGCGGCGGTCGACGGCCGGGTCGGCTTCCACGCGGCGGGTCTTGGCCAGGGCGCGGATGCGCTCCTCCAGCTCGAAGATCTCAATCCCCGCCTGCCGCCGGATGACGTGGCCGAGGATGTCGCCCAACAAGTGGATGTCTTCGCTCAGTCTCTCTTGTTTTTCTCTTGTCATTGTCATAAGAGCTCACGCAAAGGCGCTAAGAGGCAAAGGCGCAAAGGAAGAAAAGCTGGTGATACAATTGAGTAGTTATGTCATTGGTGAAGAAGCTCACGCCAAGGCGCTAAGGGACAAAGGCGCATAAGAGTAAGCATACAGCGCTTAGCTTGGTAGTCCGTTCACCACGCGCTTTATTCCTTCTTTCATAGTCTCCATTCCAAAGTTGAGGATAAGGCCTAGTCGTTTGTCGGCCAGCTTCAGATACGTCAATAGTTGCTTAGGAAATACGGAGTGCATGAGTTCCGTAGACTTTAGCTCAACGATGACCAGGTCTTCAACTAACAGATCGAGGCGATAGGCCGCCCCGACGTGAAGCGAGTCATAGGTTACCGGAACTATGAGTTGGCGCTGCACTCTCAACCCGCGACTTTCCAGTTCATGGGCTAAAATGGCTTCATAAGCGGATTCAAGCAAGCCAGGGCCAAGCCGCTTGTGGATGTGGTACGCAGCGTCGACAATGTGCTTGGCAATATCGTTCTCCGGCACACCTGTCACATAAGCAATCGACTGCTTGACCTCTTTTTGCGCTCTTTGCTCCCTTGGCGTCCTTTGCGTGAGCTTCTTATCGCCCGGATACAAATCTAAATAGTAGAACGCGGTGATGGTCAACGAGTGCGTGATCGCTCCGCTGCGGATGAGGTCGGGGATGGCCGCCAGGGGGATCTCCTCGAAGGCGATGTCCTCCGCCCCGTCGAGGGCCACGGCGTGCGCCGGACGAACGCCCAGGGCCAGATAAGAATGGCACTGGTTATTGAGGAAGGCCGGGTTGGGGGCCACGCTGCCCAGGTGGATGATCGCCTCCACCTCGTAGCCCGTCTCCTCGCGCAACTCGCGCGCGGCCGAGACGGACGGGTCGCCGTCGGCCGCGTCCACCATCCCGCCCGGCACCTCCAGCGTCACGTCCTCCGTGCCGTGGCGGTACTGGCGGATCATGATGACGTTGCCCTCCGGCGTCAGCGGGATGACGTTGACCCAGTCGGGCGACTCCAGCACGAAGAAGCGGTGGGCCGCGCCGGTGCGTGGCGAGCGGCTGGTGTCCTGGCGAATGCGAAAGATGCGGAAGTCGCCGAGGTATTGGCTGTCGAGTTTCTCCCAGGGTTCGATCATTCCGGGAGTTTAGGCGGGAGAGGGCGAAAAACCAAAGAATGGCACGCTGATTCACGCTGAACTGGTCGAAAGCAGCGCCAATCAGCGTCTTGATCAGCGTCCATCAGCGTGCCATTCTTCTAGACGTGATCGGCCGGTCCGCGCCGCGCCCGCCAGGCCAGCCACGCCCCGCCGATGCCCCAGGCCGTTACCAGAATGGTGATGACCCAGCCCAGGGTGGGAATGCCCCGCAGCAGGATGAAGACCAGCAGGCCGAGGAGCAGCAGCAGCCAGCGGTAGCGCCCGGCGCGCGGTACAAAGCGGTCGACCAGGTAGGTGGCGAAGGCGTACATGGCGATGGCAATCGTGCCGTGGTTGAGGAAGGCCAGCAGCAGGGCGAACATCAGGGTGGCGAACGGGTAGGCCAGCGACCAGAACAGCCAGCCGACGTTCCACAGGTCGATCCGCCCCAACCAGATGCCGATCATCAGGATCAGGATGAAGACGAGGATGAAGGCGGCGATGGTGGCCCAGACGAGGATCAGCCCCACCAGGCCGACGCCCAGCGTCACCAGCGGCCGGGCCTTGATGGCCGCCGCCGACGCCTCGAGTGGCCGCCGCAGGAACCAGTAGCCGATCAGGCCGACGATGAGCAGCGGCAGATAGTCGCGCACGCGGAAGCGGAACCAGTCCCACGCTTCGCGGCCGGATGTCCCTGCCTCCGGCTCCGTCTGGGACGGGCGGATAGACGTGCCGACGAGGTCGATGAAGACGTCATCGCCCAGCGTCACCTGACCCAGGCCGGGGGCGCGGCCGATGAGCCGCGCGGCGGTCGTCGGCGCCGGGCCGAGGTCCCGGTTCAGGAACAGGTTAACAAACTGCACCAGCCCGGCGATGAGGCGCGTGTCGCGCCCGACGCTGCCTTGCAGGTGCGCCCCCAGGCTGAGGGCGACAAGGTCGCGGCCGATCTGCGCCCCGCGGGACGAGGACAGGCTGACACCGAGGAAGTAGAAGTTCTGGCCGACGGCCGCCTCGCTGTCCAACAGGGCGACGAGGCCGAGGCTGTAGGCCCCGCCGTCGACCGCGCCGTCGATAGTGATACGCTGGCCGATGACGAACAGGCTGCCCTCGACGTGGCCGTCGACAATCACGTCGCGCCCGGCGACGAAGGCGTTACCACGCACCGTGCCCGACAGATGGACGACGTCACCGGACAGGATCACGTCGTTGTCCACGACCTCGCCGGCGGGGATGGTGTCGCCGCGGATGATGGCCTGGGCGAAAGCCGTGCGCGGCGCCCAGGCGAAGGCCAGCAGGATGAGCAGGAGAATGACAGCGATCTTTCTCAGAGTCGTGTGGGGGGATGTTGGCTGCATAGTACGCTCCTTTGACAAGGGCGGTGTGATAATAAGTGCCTTGTGTAGAGGAAGATCCTACTATACCCACCCATCCACTTCCGTGCTAATGTAGAAGAGAAGAGAAAAACACGCTGATTGACGGCGGTCCCCCCGGGGGTGGCCGGATGGGAGGGGGGAAGGGGGGGTCAGCGTCAATCGGTGCCATTCCTCAAGTGAGGTCAGGATGTTGAACAACGTAGGCAGGGAGTTCGACCGGCTGGTATTGCGCTCGATGCACATGCGGATGCCGCTGTCGTTCCGCGACATCGCCCACGACACGCCGGTGTTCGACGAGGTGCTGGCGCAGACGGCCGTGGACGAGCGGCGCACCCCGCCCGACAGCGTCTACGCCCCCGGCCCGCGCACCGTCTGGCTGCGCTCCGGCGACGAGTCGCTGCTGACCCACGTGCGCGTCAAGCTCAGCCTCTACCCCAACGCGCCGCTGCTCATCTTCCACCACGGCTTCAGCGAAATCCCGTACTACAACGCCTGGCAGCGCATCTTTCGCCGCCCCGTGCCCTTTCCGCTGACCACCGTCTGCATCCAGGCTCCGTTCCATAACAACTGGCGCGAGCCGTTCCGCGAGGCGTTTCGCTCCGTCCGGCGCGTCTATCAGACGTTCGCCGGGTCGCTGCGCCTGATCGAACTGGTGCAGCGCGAATTCGAGAGCGCCGGCGCGGCCTACAGCGTCCTGTCCGGCGTCAGTTGGGGCGGGGTGACGAGTATGCTCTACGCCGGGACGTTCGGCGGCGTGCGCGCCGTCGCGCCGATGCTGTCCTCGCCCAATCTGGCCCAGGTGCTGTGGGACGGCGCGGAGCTGGTCGGGCAGGCGATGCCGGTCAGCAAGGCCGAGTTGGACGACCTGCTCGACTTCACGCCGCGCTGCGCCTATGACCCGGCGCGCGTCTTCCCCCTGCTGGGCGAGACGGACGTATTCTTCAAGCTGGAGAAGCACGCCGGCCACTTCGCCACGGAGCCGGTCGTCGTGCCCCGCGCCCACGTCTTCAGCCTCTATGGGGTGCGGCCGCTGCGCGAGCACATCTTGCGGGTGATGGCGTGGGCGGAGGAGAACCCGTTGGTGTGAGGACGTGGCTGAAGCGCGGGGGAGCGGGGGAGCGGGAGGGCAGGGGTGAACGCTCTTCACCACGCCCTCTCCCCAACCCTCTCCCCAAGGGCAGGGGAGTGCGCTCCCCTGCTCCCCTGCAAGCCGCTCTGGTCGCCGTGCTATCCTTCTGGCTCTACCGAAGCGCCCTCCCCCTTGCTTACTTCAATGACGACCCGACCGGCCACTTTGCCTGGATGGAGGGGCGGTCGGTGGCCGACTTCTTCAGCGGCTCGGCGGCCTACGGCTACTACCGGCCGGTCGTCTTCACCGCTCTGCGCCTGTTCGAGACGCTCTTCGGCGGCGGCGCGTGGCCCCACAACCCGGTGGCCGACCACACACTGCTGGTGCTGCTGCACGCGGCCAACACGGCCCTGGTCTGGGCGCTGGCTTGGCGGCTGGCCGGGCGGCGGCCGGGGCGCGACGCCTTTGCCTGGGTGGCCGCCCTCGTCTTCGCCGCTCTGCCCTTCAGCTACGAGGCCGTGGCCTACGTCGCTTCGCTGACGCATCCGTTGGTGACGTTCTTTGTGCTCGCGGCGCTCCTGCTCTACCAGAGAGGGGCCAGGGGCCAGGTTCCAGGGGCCAGGGAGGAGCGCTCTTCCTGGAACCTGGCCCCTGGCCCCTGGCCCCTTTCTTCCTCGCCCTGCTGACCCACGAAAACGGCCTCCTGGCGCTGCCCGCACTGGTTGGCGTGGACTGGCTGCGGCGGCCGGGCGATGGGCCGGGGGCGCGGCTGAGGCGGCTGTGGCCTTATGGCGTGGCGGCGGCGCTCTTCGTCGTCCTGTGGCTGGCCATCCCCAAGAACAGCGCCCAGGGCCTCAACCCGCCGGCCGACATTGCCCGCAACGCCGTGCCCTTTCTGCAAACGCTCGTCTTCCCACTGCTGCCGCTCTTCCGGCTGGACGCGGGCGACGTGGTGGGGTTGGTTGCGCTGGCGGCGGGGGTGGTTGTCGCGCTGGGGCTGCTGGCGCGGTGGGCGGGGGCGGGCCGGCTGTGGGCGTTTGCGCTGGGCTGGGTGGCGCTGGCGGCGCTGCCGTCGCTGCTGTTCCTCGGCCCGGCCTACGTCTATGGCAGCCCGCGGCTGAGCTACCTGCCGGCGGTGGGTGTCGGCTTGTTGTGGGGGTTGCCGGCGCTTGGTGCCGCTCGACTGGTTGCAGGTTCCAGGTTCCAGGTTCCAGGTTCCAGGGGCCAGGGAAGAGCGCTCTTCCCTGGCCCCTGGAACCTGGAACCTGGAACCTTTCTAACTGTTCTCTACCTACTGCTTCTGTTGCTCCCGGCGCGGCCGTTCGTCGCCTGCCAGCTCGACTTCTACGCCGAGACCAGCCGCCTGGCGCGGGCGATGGGCGACATCGGCGGGGCGGCTCCAGCGGGAGAAGAGATCGTTTTCGTCAACGCCCCCTTCTTCTTTAGCTCCACCGCCGCCCGCCCCGACGGCTGCCCTAACCCCTACCCGTGGACGCCCACCGGCGGCATCCTCATCCCGCCCTACGCCCAGGCGCGTGACTTCGTGCGCTTCAACGGCGGGCCGGATCGCGCCGCAACGGGGGTCAGCTTTCCCGGCTACGCCCCCGGCTGGCGGACGTTCGGGCCGGAGATCAGTGGCGGCGCGTTGCGGGCGGCCGTGGCCGAGAGCGCGGTTCACGTCTTTGACCTGGGCCGCGGCGGCTTCACCGACCTGTCGGCCGCCTGGCGGCCGGGCGAGGCCAGCAGCGGTGCGGCGTGGGCGACGTTCGGCGAAGCGCTGGCGCTGGTTGGCGGTGCGGCCGTGGCCACGGGCGACAGCGCCCACGTGCAACTCGATTGGCGGGTGGTGGCCCGACCGGCGTTCCTGCCGGCGGTGTTCGTCCACGTCTACGACTTTGCCGGGGCGCTGGTGGCCCAGAGCGACGGGCCGCCGGCTGCTGGTCTGGCCCCTGTTGAATTGTGGCAGCCGGGCGATGGCCTGTCGGATACGCGGGTGATCGATCTGAGTGGCCTGCCGCCGGGCGAGTACACGATCGCTGCCGGCGTCTATAACCCGGCCGACGGCGCGCGCCTGCCGGCCGAGCGCGACGGGCAACGTCTGACCGACGACGTGGTTCCGCTCGGTTCGTTCGTAAGATAACGCCAGACAGAGGCGAAATAGCTGCTAACCTTCCGCTCACGTCTAGCTCACATGTAATTTAGGAAACGAGACTATACTCCTAAATGAAGTCGCCAAGAATGCATACAGCCCCGGTTCCCCCTCCTGGCCGGGGCTGTATGCGTTTCTGGGGACTTTTTTTGTTGTAGCACAGGATTCTTATCCTGTGGCAGCGCACAGGATAAGAATCCTGTGCTACAGGCGTCAGGCGTAGGCCAGGCTTTCGCGGACGCTGATGCGGCTGGCGGCGTGGGCGGGGATGAGCGAGGCCAGGAAGGCGATGGCCAGCACGGCCAGCAGCCAGATGAAGACGGCCGTGGTGTTGAAGGCGAAGTCGAGGCTGGTCTGGAAGATCGTCTGCCCCAGCAGGGCCGAGATGGGCCGGGCGACGACGTAGGCCAGCGGCACAGCCACCAGCCAGCTCATCAACCCCTGCAAGACCCCCTCCAGCACGAACATGGTCATGATGACCGGCGACGTGCCGCCGATGGAGCGCAGCACGCCGATCTCCCGCGTGCGCTCGACGACGCTGATCGACAGCGACCCCATCAGCCCGATGCCGCCGACGACGCCCATGACCATCGCCACGCTGAACAACATCTGGTTGACGATGCTGAAGGTGTTGAAGGCGTAGACGCGATCCTGGGCGTTGGTGCGGCTGAAGAAGGGGCTGACCTCCATGTTGTAGCTCTTCAGATAGCGGTCAAGGCCCAGCATCAGCGCCTCGGCCCCGGCGGCGCTGTCGTCCACGGCGCGGATGACGACCTGGTTGGCGCGGTTGGCGCGGCGGGTCACCTCGACCACGGCCGACGCCGGGGCGTAGACCGGGTCGGTGGAGAAGACGTCGGGCGAGATGGCCTGATAGGTGCCGATGACCTCGAAGTCGGCCGCGCCCAGATCGCCCAGGTCGACGGTGATGGTGTCGCCCACGGCCAGGTCGTTGAACTCGGCCGTCTCGCGGCTGATGACGGCCACGCGGCCGGTGTCGCCGGCGGCCAGCCAGCGGCCGGTGATGATGAGCGGCTGGTAGTAGTCGCTACCAACGGGTATGCCGAATAGCTCCGCCCCCAACCCGCCGGTGTCCTCCATCTCCTCCCCCTCGCGCAGCACCGTGCCGCTGACCGAGTACCACGGTTCGGCCGATTCCACGCCGGGGAAGCGCGCCAGTAGGTCGGCCAGGCGGTCGGAGCGGTGGGCCTCGAAGAAGAAGAGGCGCAGGTCGTACTGCCGCCGGTCGAGTTCCGTGTCCAGGGTGTGGGTCATGGACGAAGATAGGGTCAGCACCATCAGGAACATCGTCCCGGCCAGGATGAGGACGAGTTGGGTCAGCAGCAGCCGCCCCTTGCGGCGAAACATGTTGCCCAGAGCGATGGTATAGGGCGAGGGCAGGACGCGCTCGGCCAGCCGCTCGATGCCCCGGTCGAGGCGCGACGAGCCGAAGTCGCCGCCCAGGCCGTAGGTCGCCAGCGCCTCGCGCACGGAGATGGCCGCGCCGCGCATGACCGGCCACAGCGCCGCCAGCAGCGGAGCCAGGATGGCCGCCAGCGCTTGCCAGACGACGGCCCGTGTGGAGACGCGGAAGACGTCGTAGTCGATGTTGAACAGCATCAGCAGTTGGCGCGTCGTCAGGAAGGCCATGAGCATTCCCGCCGGCAGGGCCACCAGCAACGCCAGCAGGCCGAAGATGAGCACCCCTACCAGGTAGACGCGGGCCACGACGCGCGTCGTGCCGCCCAGCGCTTTGATGACGCCGATCTGATCCGTCTGCTGGGTGATCAGCGCCGTGGTGGTGTTGATGACGATGACCACGCTGGTCAGCAGCGAGACGACGGCCAGGATTTGCAGCACGATGGTGATGCCCAGCACCGTGTCGTAGCCCCAGTGCTTGTCCGGCTCCTGGTAGAGCACCAGACTGACGCCGACGTCCTGCTGGGCCAACTCCTCTTTGATGGCCGCGGCCCGGTCGCGGGCGAACGCCTCGCTGTAGGGTTCCACCTGGACGAGCAACTGAATAAACTGCCCCTCCGGGAAGCCGAAGCGGGCCATCATCGACTGGTCGACGAAGAAGTAGGCGTTGCCGCCGAACTGGGGCGGGGGGACGAACGGGTGGCGGATGAGACCGGCGACGGGGAAGGCGCGGTCGGTGCCCTCGACCTCGAAGATGATCTCGTCGCCCATCGCGATGCCGTAGGCGCTGCTGGTGATGCGCTCGACGGCGATGTTCTTGTCACTGGGCCATTGGCCGGCCTTCAGTTCCAACCGGTCGAACGTCTGATTGGCGAAGTCGTCGCGGGCGACAATCGTCGCCGCCTGCCACGTCGCCTGGTCGGGGTCGGTCTTATAGCGGACGGTGGCGATGTTGAGCGGCTCGACGCCGACGACGCCGGGGATGTCGGTCAGGGCGGTGGCCGTCGCGCGGTCAATCGGCCGGCGCAGGATGATGTTGAGGTGCGACGGGTTGACGGACTGGTGGGCCGCGTTCATGCCCGACAACATCTGGTCGGCCAGGCCGAACATCGCGCCGATGGCGAAGACGCCGGCGGCAATGCTGAGCACCGCCAGGAGCGTGCGCGCCTTGCGATGCCAGAGGTCGAAGCGGACTTTGTCCCACAGAACGCCCATGGTTAGTTGCCAGTTATCAGTTATCAGTTGTCAATGTGCTGACCTACTGAAACTGACTGAACTGATGTTTACTGACTGGCAACTATCTGAAGCGATCAGCCCATCGCGAATCTCGATGACGCGCGAGCCGCGGGCGGCCAGGGTGCGGCTGTGGGTGACCATGACCATCGTCTTGCCCGCGGCGACCAGTTTTAGGAAGAGTTGGAAGACGTCTTCGGCCGTGGTCGAGTCGAGGTTGCCCGTCGGCTCGTCGGCCACCAGCAGCGGCGGGTCGTTGGCCAGCGCGCGGGCGATGGCCGCTCGCTGCTGCTGGCCGCCGGAGACCTGGCTGGGCAGCTTGTGGGCCTGGTCGGCCAGCCCGACCGTGTCCAGCAGGGCCATGGCCCGCGCCTGCCGTTCGCGCCGCGGCGTCTTCTTGACCAGATCCATCGGCAGCATGACGTTCTTGACCAGGCTGAGCGCCGGCAGCAGTTGGAAGAACTGGAAGATGATGCCCAGATGCTCGCCGCGCCAGACGGCCAGCTCGTTCTCGCTCATGGTATGCACCGACTGGCCGGTGACGATGACCTGCCCCTCGCTGGGGTGGTCGATGCCGGTCATCATGTTGAGCAGCGTCGACTTGCCGTTGCCCGACGGGCCGACAATGGCCACGAACTCGCCGGGCATAATGTCGAGCGAAATACCCTTCAGGATGGTCACGTCACCGTCGCCGACGTGGAAGCGCTTAACCACGTCCTTGACCTGGACGATGGGCGATGATGATTGGCCGTTGCCGTTCCACATAACCGGACAGTTTAGCGCGATTCGTGCGAAAAATCACAAAGTCTATCGCTGGGAGGGTTTTTCTCTCCTCTGCTCCCCTGCTCCCCCGCTCCCCTGCGCTTTTACTTGAACCTCTCTAATTCCTAAGCTATCATTCGCCACACACAAGCAGTACCCAGTCGAGCGTGGAGAGTGCCCAATGGCCGCTGTGTCCAATGATCTACTGATCGAGTTGCGCAACATCTTTCGCGAGCGGTTCAGTCTGAGCGACCTGGCCGATCTGTGTCAGGAGTTGGGGATCGACATCGAAAACCTGCCCGGCACGAGCCGTAACGAGAAGGCGCGCGAGCTGGCCACCTTTCTGGGGCGGCGCGACATGGTCGGCAAGTTGGCCACCGTGGGGCCGAAGACCTTCCCCGATGTGGCCTGGCTGGAGATTCTGGGGCGCTACGGCTATGCGCCACCGGCCGCGGCCGGCGATGGTGGCCAGACGGCCGCGCCGCCGACGCAAGTGACCGTAGACGATTTACGCCTGCTCGTGCCCGTTCTGGCCACCTACTCCGAGTTCACCACCCCCGGCAGCCGGCGCGATATGCTGGCCATCGCCGGGGTGTTGCCCTACCTCGACGTAGACCTTTCCGGCTCAACACGCCAGGTGGCCAACGCCGTCCTGTTGCGCCTCAACGAACGGGGGGCCATTGCCCCTGGCGACGTGGCCTTGGGCCGCCTCTTGCACTATATGCTGGGCGACGATACGCTGCCGCAAACCAGCCGCGACGCCATTTCCGGGATCGTCACACGCTATCAATTAGGGGTTGGGGGGTAGGGAGAAGTGGTCAGTATTCAGTAGGTCAGTAGGTCAGTGTTTGGTCGCACTCTAAACTCGTATCTCTTAACTCGTCACTCGTCGTTCGTCACTAGACAGGAGGGAACATGGCCGATCAGTTTCTAAGCTTGACCGACCGCCAGCAGTTGGCGAAGACGCTATCCAACGTCTATGACCTGAAGATGGGGCCGGCGGCGCGGGCCGCGTTTCTGGAGACGGCCGGGCTGGGCCGCTTCGTGCCGGCGGTCAATCTGGCCGCCGAAGCGCCGCGCACCCTGGCCGCCGAACTCGTCACCAAACTGGAGCCGTTCGGCATGTTGCCGGCCATCCCCAGCCAGCCGCAGTATCATGCCCTGGGCGCGCTGGTCGACTACGTGCGCCAGTTGAGCGACACCCCCGCCACCGACGCCCGCCTGATGGCCGAGATGATGGTCAGGTACCAGCTCATCGCCGACCCGCTCTACCTGGATCGGCTGAAGTCGGAGTACCAGCTCGACGTGCAGCCGGTGCGCCAGACCGACCCGGCCCTCTCGCCGCCGACCGACCCGCCGGCCCCGGCCGACGAACCGGCGTTTGAGCCGGTGGTGGGCGACCAGTCGGAGCTGGAACTCATCGTCAACTCCGAAGACAACTTCATCGACATCGACATGCTGGCCGGGGCGATCTACACCGCCCAGGCTGTCGGTCGGATTGAGTTGCCCAAGGGACGCGCCCACGGCACCGGCTTCTTGATCGGCCCCGACCTGATGCTGACCAACTACCACGTCTTCAAGAACAAGGACGTACTGACCTCGGCCGTGGTGCGCTTTGACTACCACGCCAACGCCGACGGGGCGATCACCAAGGGGCGCGTCTTCGAGTTCCAGCCCGACTTCTACGTCGGCAGCCCGGACAAGGAGCTTGACTTCGCCCTGGTCAAGATCAAGGGCGAACCGCTGGCCGACCGCAAGTTGCAGCCGGGCGACGAAGACCTGGGCTATCTGGAGCTGTTGCGGCGCGGGCGGCACCGCGGCTATCTGCTGCTGGCCCCGCGCGAGATCGTCGAGCACGAGCGCGTTAACATCATCCAGCACCCCAACGGCAACCCGCAGAAGGTGGTGCTGACGCAGAACTACGTGCTGGCCAACATGTCGGCCGACCGCGTGCACTACCTGGCCGACACACTGCCCGGCTCATCCGGCTCGCCGGTGCTCAACCGCTACTGGGAGGTCATCGCCCTGCACCACAGCGGCGGCGCTCACCCACCGCAGAAGGCCAACAACAACCTGCAAAAGGTACTGAAGGGACTTTACAAGTTCAACGAGGGCATTCCGATTCGGGCGATCATGCCCAAGATCGAGCGGTATCTACCGCAGTAATCAGTATTCAGTAGGTCAGTAGGTCAGTATTCAGTAGGCGTCAATCACGAAATACTGACCTACTGACCTACTGACCTACTGAACACTGACCACTGACCACCTGGAGACTTCACACATGGGACGTCGCATCATCACACCATACACCATCGAAGGCATGAAGGGCACGGGGACGACCGGCACGCCGGCCATGCGCGTGGATGGCTACTTCGACCGCGTCATCAAGAGCATCCCCGGCGACATCGTGGCCGGCTGGACGGCCATCCTCGGCCTGTTCGGCGCGACGCCCGGCCTGGCGGCCGGCGTCACCACGACCAACATCCTGTGGATCTTGTGGGCGCTGCTGACGGTGATCACCTTCTTCTGGACCTATCGCCAGACAAAGCTGCCCGGCGCGCAACCGGCGTGGACGCAGGTGTTTATCTCGACCTTTGCCTTTGTGGTGTGGGTGCTGGCGTTGGGCGCGCCGTTCAACACGCTGCCCTTCTACGATACCCGCCTGGCGGCGGCGATTCTGATCGTCTTTACCCTGGCCGTCGGGGCCTTGCAGCCGCGCGAATAACGGTCGGGGCGGGTCTCAGACCCCACGTGTGACTTGGTGGCGGGCCCACCTCCAGTCATTGTCGCCATAACCCGGCGCAGGTCTGCCAGGTCGGGGGCGACGCGGTAGCCCTGGGTTCCGACCTGCTCCACGCCCTGCATGACGCCGGGCACGTCCTTCAGGCCGCTGCCGGTGTTGAGGACGACGACGCGCTCGTCGGCGGCCACCAACCCCTGAGCCACGGCCTTGAGCAGCCCGGCGTGGGCTGCCGCCCCGGCCGGCTCGCCGAAGACGCCGCTGCCGCGGGCCAGCAGCGGAATGGCGGTCAGAATCTCCTCGTCCGACACGGTGACGAACGCGCCGCCCGTCTCCACGACGGCGGCCATCGCCTTCAGCCGGTCGCGCGGCAGCCCGGCGCTGATGCTGTCGGCGCGGGTCTGGGCGTCGATGGGCGGCTTGGTCAGCACGTCCTCGCCCTTTTCCCACGCCTCGGCCAGATAGTTGCTGCCCGCGGCCTGCACGCCCATCAGCTTGGGCATGTGGTCGATCCAGCCCAGGGCCATGAGGTCTTTCAGCCCCTTGTGCAGCCCGCCGATGATGCAGCCGTCGCCGACGCTGACGAAGATGCGATCCGGCGCTTGCCAGTCCAGTTGCTCGCAAATCTCCAGCGTGGCCGTCTTCTTGCCCTCGCTCATGTACGGGTTGTAGCCGGTGTTGCGGTTGTACCAGCCGTAGGCGGCCGAAGCCTGGAGGCACAGGTCAAAGGCGTCGTCATACGTTCCCTTGACCAGCATGACCGTCGAGCCGAAGGCCAGCAGTTGGGCGATCTTGGCCGCCGGGGCCTTCTCCGGCACGAAGATGACGTTGGCCTGGCCGACGCTGGCGCACAGGCCGCTGAGGGCGGCGGCGGCGTTGCCGGTGCTGGCCGTGGTGATGATGGGCGCGCCGCGCTCCTGGGCCTTGACGACGGCGATGGCGCTGGCGCGGTCCTTGAAGGAGGCGCTGGGGTTGCGGCCGTCGTCCTTCACCCACACCTGGCGCAGGCCGAGTTCGGCGGCCAGCCGCGGCGCGTCGTAGAGCGGCGTCCAGCCGACTTGCAGCGGCGGCACGGCCGCGTCGGCCCGCACGGGCAGCAGCGGCTTGTAGCGCCAGATCGACGGCTCGAAGTTGCGGCGCAGGCTCTCGCGGCTGAGGCGCGTGGCGATCAGGTCGTAGTCGTAGACGACATCCAGGATGCCGTCCGGCCCGTAGGCCGGGTCAACGTAGTCAACCTCATCCGGCTGGAAGGTCTGGCCGCTGAGGAGGCTTCTTAGGTGGAGTACGTGGTCCATAATCTAGGCGACGAAGTGCGTTCCCGTCTCGCCCGCCAGCGCGCGGGCGATGTTGGCCGGGTCGGTGACGATGGCGTGCTGGCCGCCCGCTTCCAGGAAGTTGATGATGGCCTGAATCTTGGGGGCCATGCTGCCCTTGGCGAAGTGGGTGCCTTCGGCCAAATACTGCTTGGCCTCGGCCAGCGTCGCGCGGTCGAGCCAGCGCTGCTCCGGCTTGCCGAAGTTGAGGGCGACCTTCTCGACGGCCGTGCTGATGATGAACGTATCCGCGCCCAGCCGCGTGGCCAGCAGCGACGAGGCGAAGTCCTTGTCGATGACCGCGGCGATGCCGCGCAGATGGCCGTGCTCGTCGGCCACGACGGGGATGCCGCCGCCGCCGACGGTGATGACGATGTGACCGGCGTCAACGAGCGCCCGCACGGATGGCTCCTCAACGATGCGCATGGGCAGCGGCGAGGCGACGACGCGCCGCCAGCCGCGGCCGGCGTCCTCATTGCAGTCCCAGCCATCGACCTCGATGCGCCGCTGGGCGTCCTCTTCGCCCATGAACGAGCCAATGGGCTTGCTCGGGTTCTGGAAGGCGGGGTCGTTGGCGTCGACTTCGGTCTGGGTGACGATGGTCGCCACCGGCTTGTCGATGCCCATGTCGAGGAAGTGGTTTTGCAGGCTTTGCTGGAGGGCGTAGCCGATGGCCCCTTGCGAGTCCGCGCCGCATACGTCGAGCGGCACCTCGTGCAACTCGTGCGCCGATAGTTCGCTACGGCGCAGGATGAAGCCGACCTGCGGCCCGTTGCCGTGGGCCACGGCCACGTTCCAGCCGGCCTGGATCATCTTGGCGATGTGGCCGGCCGTCTCGTAGGCGGCGTCGTACTGGTCTTCCACCGACTGGTGCTTCTTGTCCTTGATCAGCGAGTTGCCGCCAATGGCGATGACAGCGAGTTTCTGGGTCATTGGTGTCTCTCTTTAGTGGGATTTAGGAAGAGCATCCACAGATCACACAGATTAAGGGTCACCCAGCCCAGGGCTTTCTCTTAAAATCTGCCCAATCTGCCCAATCTGCGGATCACTAATTCTCAAACTGTGAAAGCTGTGATTCCAAACTTTACGAACGCATGGTCAGGGCCATGACGGCCTTTTGGGCGTGCAGGCGGTTTTCGGCCTGGTCGAAGACGACCGAGTTGGGGCCGTCCATGACTTCGCTGGTCACTTCGATGTCGCGGTCGGCCGGCAGCGGGTGCATGTAGACGGCGTCGTCCTTGGCCAACGCCATCAGGTCCTTATTGGTGATCCAGTGCTTGTACTGATCCTGGATGCGCTTGCCCTCGGTCTGGTCGGCGGTGACCAGCAGCGGCCCCCACGACTTGGCGTAGACCACGTCGGCGTCCTTCACGGCTTCGGTCATGCCGTCGGCGTCGCTGATGACCTCGAAGCCGGTCTTGTACTTGCGGGCCTGCTCCTGGGCCTGGTCCATGATCTCCGGCATGAGCTTGAACTCCGGCGGGTGGGCCAGCACCACGTCCATGCCGAAGCGCGGCAGTTGCAGCACCAGCGATTGGGGCACGGAGATGGGCTTCAGGTAGGACGAGGCGTAGGCCCACGACACGACGACCTTGCGCCGGCGCAGGTCGCGGCCTTTCTTCTCCATGATGGTCATCAGGTCGGCCAGGCACTGGAAGGGGTGGTAGATGTCGCACTGCATGTTGAGCACCGGCACGCGCGACGCCTGGGCGACGAGGTTGAGGTAGCGGTTGCCCGTGCCCCAGGTGACGTGGCGGATGGCGATGCCGTCGAAGTAGCGGCCGAAGATCTCGCCCATCTCCGTCTCGGTGTCGCCGTGGGCGATCTGGGTCGTCTTGCTCTCGATGAACGCGGCGTGGCCGCCCAGTTGGGCCATGCCCGCCTCGAAGGAGCCGCGGGTGCGCGTGCTGCTGAAGAAGAACAGCATCGCCAGCACCTTGTCGCGCAGATAGGCGTGGGACTCGCCCAGGGCGCGCTTGCGCTTCAGGTCGAAGGCCACGTCGAGGACGGTCTCGACTTCCTCTTTCGAGAAGTCCAGGTCGCCGATCAGGTCACGGTTTCTCAGGTCGGTTTGCATTGTGATTCTCCGAAGAATATTGATCCGCAGATTAGGCAGATTTAGCAGATTTTCAGAAAAAGAGAACCAGAGCTACAGTATTTTCAACTCGATCTGGCTGCACTTGAAATCTGCCCAATCTGCCTAATCTGCGGATAACTTCTCTTACTCCATCTTGCCCATGACCAGCGCCAGCAGGGCCATGCGCATGACGACGCCGTTGAAGGCCTCTTGCCAGTAGCGCGACCAGCGGGTGATGTCCACGTCGGCCGGAATCTCGTCCATGCGCGGCAGCGAGTGCAGCAGGATGGCGTCGGACTTGGCCTTGGTCGACAGCAGTTCGCGGGTGATCTTGTAGTTGGACGGCGTGCCGCCCACGTCACCGCTGCGCTCGTCGCGGCTCTTGGTGTAGTCGGGCTGGACGACCGGCTCGACCAGGATGACGTCGGCGTCGGCGATGGCCTGCTCGACGTGCTCGGCCTCGCGGAAGTTGAGGTTGTAGTTGGTCAGGTCGGCCTTCATCTCGTCGGTCAGCGACATGTCGGGCGGGCTGACGAAGGTGATGGGGCAGTCGAACTGCGACAGGCCATAGGCCAGCGAGTGCATGGTGCGCATGCGCATGTCGCCGACGGCCAGCCACTTCAGGCCGTCGATGCGGCCCTTTCTCGCGCAGCACGGTGTAGAAGTCGGTCAGGATTTGCGTCGGGTGCTCGCCCCAGCCGTCGCCGCCGTTGATGATCGGAATGCTGGCCCACTTGGCCGCTTCGTGCGGCGCGCCCTGCTGGAAGTGGCGCATGACGATGACGTCGCCGTAGAACTCCAGCATCTTGACCGTGTCCTTGATCGACTCCTGATAGAAGTCGCCGGCGCGGGTCATCTTGGCGTCGGAGAAGCCGGTCACCTTGCCGCCCAGGCGCAGCATGGCCGCTTCGTGGGCCAGGCGGGTGCGGGTGGAGGGCTGATAGAAGGCGGTGACGAGGATCTTGCCGGTGAGCAGGTCGCTCATCTGGCGCTCGCGGGCAATCGGTTCGAGTCGGGCGGCGATCTCGAATACGCGGAAGAACTCCTGCCGCTCGAAGTCCTTCAGGGACAGAATGTCACGTCCGGCAAAACTACGCATGGTGCAATCTCCTTTGTATTTAGCAAATGCTTGTTGTGGGTCGTTGGTGTCTTCACCAACGACCCACAACTTTTACACTCTGCGGCGCAGCAGACGCAGCCGCAGCAGGTCATCACGAAAGTACGAGTAGGCCTTGACGATGGGTTCGTTGGCCTCGTTGTAGCCGGTCTCGTCGAACGACACCAGCGGCGTGCCGGGGCGATCTGGAGCAGGGTGGCCGTCTCGCCGTGGGCCACCACCGGCACGATGTCGGTCACGTAATACGCCAGCCGCTGCCGGGCGAAGTCATCGAGGAAGTCATAGATGGGCCGGGCCAGGTCGTCGGGCGTGTAGGCATCCAGCAGCGCCGGCCGCGGCAATACGTTGACGGCCAGGATGACCGGCACGTCGTTCTCCAGGAACAGCTTGCGCACATACAGCACGTCGTCAATGGGGCCAATGGCCAGGTCGGCCGCGGCGTCGTCATGGGGCAGGGCGGCGGCGGGCAGCGTGGTCACGTCGATGACGCGCGCCGCCGGCGTCAGGCCGTGGGCCAGCAGCATCGCTTCATAAGACCAGATCTCATCCAGCCGCGAGCGGATTTGCAGCACAGGGTTGTTGACGAACGTGCCCGCACCCTGCTTGCGGCTGATCGTGCCCTCCATCTCCAGGCGGCTGAGGGCATCGCGCACTGTCGTGCGGCTGACGCCCAGCGCCTCGGCCAGCTCCGTCTCCGGCGGGATGCGGCCGCCGGGGAACTCGCCATTGACGATCATGTCCTTGACGTGGGTTTTCACCTGGTCGGTTAGGGAGGGAGCGCGGCGGAGCATGGCAGTAAGCAGTAAGCAGTAAACAGTGTTCAGTAGGTCAGTAGGTCAGTTAGAGTGATGGGTATGATGGTATGATTGTATGACGAATCGTAGCGTGATTTTGGCGTTTGTCAAGGGCAATGTAGAGCAGGATGGTATCCTGCGGCGCGGTGGCGCTTGCGGGCCGGCAGCGGCTATGGTAGCATTGGGCCACTGTATTGGGGCGTCGCCAAGTGGTTTAAGGCACCGGCCTTTGAAGCCGGCACTCGCTGGTTCGAATCCAGCCGCCCCAGCCCAATGGGGGGGGCGGGGGGGGGCCTACACCCAACAGGTGCAAGCCGCCAAATTGCCGGGCGCCTGGAATCAAGAGCCTGAGGGGGTACGGCGGAGGGGGCCGGGAGGGAAATAACATGAATGCAGCCACCAAACGCGCCTATTTCGCCAACTCCACGAATCCGGCCACTTCATCATCCCCAACCCCTGGGACGTCGGCGGCGTGCGCCGCCTGGAGAAGCTGGGCTTTAAGGCGTTGGCCACGACCAGCGCCGGCGCGGCCTGGGCGCTGGGGAAACAGGATGGCGAGTTAACGTTGGACGAAGCTCTGGACCATCTGCGGATGTTGTGCGCCGCCACCGACCTGCCGGTCAACGCCGACTTCGAGGCGGGCTTCGCCGACAGCCCGGAGGGGGTAGCGGCCAACGTCACCCTGGCCGTTGACACCGGCGTGGCCGGGGTGTCGATTGAGGACTGGAGCGGCGTAAGCATCTACCCCCTGTCGCTGGCCGTCGAACGCATCCGGGCGGCGCGGGCGGCCATCGACGCTTCGGGGCAGGACGTGCTGCTCGTCGGCCGCTCCGAGGGGTTCCGCATCGACAAGGTATCTATCCAGGAGACGATCGCCCGGCTGTCCGCCTATGCCGACGCCGGGGCCGACGTGCTCTATGCGCCCTGGATTGTCGACCTGGATGAAGTCAAGGCGGTTGTCGAGGCAATCGCGCCCAAGCCGCTCAACGTGCTGCTGCACCATCCGGGCGTCATGGTTGGCGAGTTGGCGGCCGTTGGCGTGCGCCGCTTCAGCGTGGGCGCGCGGTTGGCCTCCTACACCTGGGCCGCCTTCGATGCCATGGCCGTCTCCGTCCGCGACAAAGGCCACTTGCCCTAGGAAGCACACAAGATCCGCAGATTACGCAGATTGGGCAGATTTAAGAGAGCCTCACAGTGTGATCCTGAATCTGCTAAATCTGCCTAATCTGCGGATCAATACTCTTTGCCCTTATGAACAGACAACAACTGCTCAAGAAAGATCGACACGCCCTGGGCGGCGCTGCGGGCGTCCTATGCCGGGCTGAACGAGGCGCAACTGGCGCAGCCGGGCGTCACCGGCGACTGGTCGGTGATCGACATCCTGGCCCACGTGTCGGCCTGGGAGAACGAGGCGCTGACCCACCTGCCGCACATTCTGGAGGGCAAACGGCCGCCGAAGTACTCCGACCTCTACGGCGGCATCGACGCCTTCAACGCCCTGAAGGTGCAGGAGAGCCGGGCGCTGTCGCCGGTCGAGGTGCTGGCCCGTGTCGAGGCGACCCACCGCCACTTGCTCGACTACCTGCTGACCGCGCCCGAAGCGCAACTGGCGACCGAGACCCGCTTCCGCCGTCGCATCCGGCTGGATACCTACAGCCACTACCCGCTCCACCCGCAGGCGATCCTGGAGTGGCGGGCCAACCAGGGCTACTAGCCCGTGCAAGGCAGAATCCAAGCGGCATCAGAGCCAGTTTCTCTTTAAATCTGTGAAATCTGCGTAATCTGTGGTTTCATCCTCTTATGCTCGCCGTCGTCCTCCTCGCCGCGGGTCAGGGAACCCGCATGAACTCCCGCAAGCAAAAGATTCTGCACGAAGTCGGCGGGCGGCCGATGGTGCTCCACGCCTTCCTGGCCGCCGCGGCCGTGGCCGACCGGCCGCCAGTGCTGGTGGTTGGCCCGGGCGAGACGGGCGTGCCGAGTCTCATCGGCGACCGGGCCGAGTACGTCGTCCAGCCGGAGGCGCTGGGCACGGGCCACGCCACGCGCATGGCCGCCGATGCGCTGCGCGGCCAGGCCGAGCAGGTCATCGTCACCTACGGCGACATGCCCCTGCTGCGGGCGGAGACGCTGCGGCGATTGGCCGCGGCCCAGCGCGAAAGCGGCGCGGCCGTGGCCCTGCTGACCGTGCCCGGCGACCTGTCCAGCACCTTCGGCCGCGTCGTGCGCGACGGCGCGGGCGGGGTGGCGGAGATCGTCGAGGTGGCCGAGGCGCGGCGGCGGCCGAACGCGGCCGAGTTGCTGGCCATCACCGAACTCAACGCCGGGGTCTACTGCTTCGACGGGGAGTGGCTGTGGGCCAACATCGACCACCTGCCCGTCCGCGAGGCGCGCCGCGGCCGGGAATACTACCTGACCGACATGATCGAGATGGCCGTGGGGCAGGGTCGGGAAGTGGTGGCCGTGGCCTCCGACGACCCCGACGAGGGGCTGGGCGCGGGCACGCGGGCGGAGATGGTCGCCGTGGAGCGCGCCTTTCGCCGCCGCATCAACGACCACTGGCTGGCCTGCGGCGTGACGCTGGTCGAGCCGGACGCGACCTGGATCGGCCCGGACGTGACCATCGGCATCGACACGGTCATCTGGCCCAACACCTTCCTGCAAGGGGCGACGACCATCGGCGAAGGGTGTACAATCGGCCCCAATGCCATCGTGCGCGATTCGGAGATCGGCCGCGGCTGCCGCGTGGAGCAGGTGTTGCTCGACGGCCGGCAGGTGCCCGACGGGACAACCGTGCGCCCCAGGTATGTGGCGGCAACCGCGCCGACGGCAGACAGGTGAAGCATGACCCACACCCCCATTTCTCCCGAACAGCGCGAACAACTGATGGCCGCCGCCTGCGCCGCGCGCAGCCGGGCCTATGCCCGCTACTCCCGCTTCCCGGTCGGCGCAGCCCTGTTGAGCGACGACGGCCGCCTCTACACCGGCGTCAACATCGAGAACGCCTCCTATGGCCTGACCGTCTGCGCCGAGCGCAACGCGGTGGGAGCCATGGTCAACGACGGCGCGCTGCGGATCACCGCCGTGGCCGTCTGCACCGACAACGGCGTGACCCCTTGCGGCGCGTGTCGTCAGGTGCTCAGCGAGTTCGTCGACCACGAGCGATGTCCCCGTCTGGATCATCGACGGGCGTGGCGAGGTGCGCGAAACGTCGTTGGCGGCGCTGTTGCCCGATAGCTTCGGGGCGCGCCATCTGACGTAGCAACGTTCCACCGGACTGTTCCAGCGGGGGAGCGACGATGCACGGGCCATACGCTTACACACCTGCCATCTGGCCACCCATCCTCACCGCGCTCTTTTTGCTGGCGCTGGCCGTCTATGGTTGGCGCCGCCGCCACGTGCCGGGGGCAACACCCTTTGTCGTCAGTTGTCTCTTCACGGCCGCCTGGGCGCTGGCCTTTGCCCTGCAATACGCTGCCATCCCGGAAGCGACGAGGGCGTTCTGGCTGCGCTTTGGGGCGATGTGGTCGCTGCCGGCCAACACGGCCATCACCTGCTTCATCCTGGAGTACACCTGGCCAGGGCGCTGGCTGACGCGCCGCAATCTGGTCTGGCTATCGATCGCGCCGCTGCTGTTCGCGCTGCTGCTGCTGGCCGAGGCCACCCATCCCCTTTTGATTCGCGGTTACGTCGTTGACGGCCACAAGCTCTTCGCCCAACTGAACAGCGGGGCCTGGGTCTTTGTGGCCTACTCTTATCTCCTGGGGGTGGTCAATGTCGGCGTCTTGGCCTGGTTGTTCGTCCGCTCGTCGCAACAGCGCTGGCTGGCGGCGCTGATGATTGCCGGCCAGATCGTCAGCCGCGTCATCTACACCCAGCAGATCGCTCGCCTGGACCACTTCGACTTGCCCCTGAACATCCCCTTTCTGCTTCTGCCCTACCTGGTCTACGCCGCGGCGCTGTTCGCCTTCCGCATCTTTGACCCCATGGCTCTGGCCCGCCAGATGGCCATTGAACAGCTTAGCGCGGGGGTGCTGGTTCTCGATCGCGGCCAGTGGGTGGTCGGTCTCAATCCGGCGGCGGAGCGGATATTGGGCCTGTCGGCCGACGACGCCCGCGGCCGGGCGGTGGGCGAGCTGCTGCCCGCCGACGCGCTGGGTCAACCGGCCGACGCCCAGGCGGCCGAGCGCATGCTGCGGCTAGGGCGCGCCGCCAGGGCGCGACTATCTTGTGGAAACCTCGCCCTTGCGCGATTGGCGCGGGCTGGACGTCGGCTGCCTGCTGCTGCTTTACGATGTTACCGAGCAGCGCCGGACCCAGGCCCAGCTAGTGGAGCAGCAGCGTGTGCTGGCCACGTTGCAGGAGCGCGAGCGGCTGGCGCGCGAACTGCACGACAGCGCCGGGCAGATGTTGGGCTACGTCAGCCTGCAAGCCCAGGCGATTGGCCGATACGTCCACGACGGCAATCTGGCCGCGGCCGAAGCCCAACTGGCCCGCCTGGCCGAAGTGGCCGCGACGGCCCACACCGACGTGCGCGAATCCATTCTCAGCCTGAAGGCGGGCGGAGCATCGCCGCGCCTGGTGTCGGCGCTGGGCCAATATCTAACCGCCTATCAGGCCAACTATGGCATCGCCACCGAATTGACCGTGGCCGACGGGCTGGGCGACGACGACTTCGCGCCTGACGCCACCGTCCAACTGCTGCGCGTCATCGCCGAGGCGCTGACCAACGCCCGCAAGCACGCCCACGCCGGCCGGGTGCGAGTCGGTCTGGTCCGCGACAACGGTGGCGCGCGCGTCACCATTACCGACGACGGCCGCGGCTTTGACGCCGGCGGACGCCCCAACGGCACGAACGCCGCCACCGATGACCACTTCGGTCTGGCCTTCATGCGCGAGCGCATGGCCCAGGTGAACGGGCAGCTAACCATCGACAGTCAACCCGGCGCGGGCACGAGCGTTATTCTCAGTGTGCCCCTGTGCGCCGGACAGGAAGTAAGCTGATGAACGTGCTGCTGGTCGATGATCATCGTCTGTTGCTGGAAGGGTTGCAGAACCTGCTGACGGCCCACGGCGTGAGTGTCGTCGGGCTGGCCCACGATGGGCTGGAGGCTGTCGAACGGGCGCGGGCGCTGCGGCCGGACGTCATCCTGATGGACATCCGCATGCCGCGCTGCGACGGGCTGGAGGCCACCCGGCGCATCCGGGTCGAGATGCCCGAGGCCAGGATCGTCATCCTGACGACTTCGGACGAGGACGAAGACCTGTTCGAGGCGATCAAGAGTGGCGCTATCGGCTACTTGCTCAAGAGCATGAACGCCGATGATCTGGTGCAGTGCTTGCAGCAGGCCCTGGAGGGCGTGCCGCCGTTCTCGCCCGGACTGGCGACCAGGCTGCTGGGCGAGTTCGCGCGGCTGTCGCACCGGCCGGCGACGCCGCCGATCACGCTGACCCCCGCCAGCGCGAAGTGCTCCTGCTCGTGGCCGAAGGGTTGCCCTATAAAAGCCGGCGCGCGGTTGAACCTCAGCCCCCGCACCATCAAGTACCACATGGCGGAGATCATGGCCTTGTTGCATCTGGAGCACCGCGCTCAGGTGTTAGCCTACGCCGCGCGGTTGCGCCCGGACACTCCTTAGCCGCGTCGCGCCGGACAGCCGCGCGGCCCACCGCCTGTCCCCGGGACAGTCTCCGGCATCGTCGGGGACTGTCCTTTTTCTATCCCGCCGGACATTGCGGCCGACAGCCCTTACCTGCTACTGTGTCAGATAAGGGGCCGACCATGGATCGACAGCGGGTAATCCTTTACGGCAATTCTGTTGTTCTGGCCGCGATAGGCGCCAGCTTGGGCGCTTTCCGGCACTGGAGCTGGTGTCGCTGGCCGCGCCGCTACCAAGCGCCACGGAACTACGCCTATTGTCGCCGGACGTCATCTTTTTCGACACCGGTAGCGCCGAGGCCAGCCTCAACACGCTCTTTGCCCTGCTGCAAGATTGCCCCGACCTGTTGGTGGTCGGCGCGAACCCGGAGAACGCCCAACTGCACCTGTGGTCGAGCGGCCGTTTCGATGCGGTAACGTCCGCAGATCTGCTGCGCCTCATCGTCTACGGTCCCCACGTCTAGGAAGGAGGTCACACTTAGCATGACACGATCGAATGAAGCCGAGATCGCCCACCAGGCGAAGACCCCCCAGGCGGCGGCCGCCGCCGGTATCGCCTTTGCCGTGCTGTTCGCCGCCGGGGTGACGCTCATCCGCCTCAGCGCGGCCGAGTTGGGCGGCGCGACGGCCCTGAGCGAGACGACGGGCCGCCGGCTCACCGTCGCTTTGGCGCTGATGCCCTTCGCCGGCATCGCTTTCCTGTGGTTCGTCGCAGTGGTGCGCCACCACCTGGGGGCCTACGAAGACCAGTTCTTCGCCACGGTCAGCCTGGGCAGCGGTCTGCTCTTCGTGGGCATGTCGTTTGTGGCCTTCGCCGTGGCCGGCGGCACGCTGGCGGCCTATCAGAGCGGCGCGCCGGCCGCCGGCGTCTTCGCGCTGAACCTGGGCATTATCAGCCAGGCTTTCAATACCTACACCCTGAAGATGGCCGGGGTGTTCATGTTCTCGCTGGGCACGCTGTGGCGTAAGACGGGCGTGATGCCGCGCAGCCTCACGCTGGTGACGTATGTGGTGGCGCTGCTCATGCTGGTGAGCCTGAGCCGTAATCTGTGGCTGGCGCTGCTCTTCCCCGCCTGGGTCTTGCTCATCAGCGTGGTCATTCTCGTGTCCGGCCTGCGCCGGCATGAGGCCGGTGGCGCGGCGGCCGGGGCGGCCGGCTAGGCGGAGGCCCGGTCATGCTATCTGCGTCTGATGTTCTGATCCTGCTGCGCGTCGGGGTGGCGGCCGTGCTGGGCATGGTGGTCGGTCTGGAGCGCATGGCCGTCGGCGCACCTATCCGCGCCCGCACTCTGGCGCTAGTCACCATGACCACAGCGATGCTCATGGCCGTGGCCGACGAGGCGTATGGTCTGGAGAGCAGCCGGGTGGTGCAGGGGCTGGTGACCGGCATGGGGTTTCTGGGGGCGGGTGTCATCCTGCATTCGGCCGCGGGCGAGGTGCGCGGCCTGACGACGGCGGCCACTTTATGGGCCATGGGCGCGATTGGCATCGTCATCGGCAGCGGGCGCGTGCTGCTGGGGGTCTTGTTGACGCTCCTGATCTATGGCTTCATCGTTCTGAGTGACTCGTCCCTCGTCGCGCGCGCCCTGAAATGGGGAGCGGATCGGAAGGCCAAGCGTCCCGGCGGCCAGGGCCAGCCATCGCCGTAATAAACCAACCGACCGCGCGGCGGGCCTACGCTCCTGACCGCGGGGCGATCAAAAACAAGGAGAATGTTTGATGACTACCGATGCTGTGATCGATGTTGACAAGCGGACGAACGGCAACGCGCCGGCGACCAGCGCGGTGCACAACCCGTATGGCTCCGCGCCCGGCAGCGGCGTAACTTTGCCACCAGGCTACCAGCCGACCCCTTCCGTCAAGAACAAGAACAACTACTTCCCGCAGAGCGAGCCGCTTGGCCCCGACGAGATGCGCATCATCTTCATGGGCAGCCAGCCCTGGCCGCCGCGCCAGACCCAGGCCGGCACGTGCATCATGGTCGAGCTGGGCAACGGTAAGCGCTTCTTCTTCGACTTCGGCCCCGGCTGCCTGCGCAATATCATCGCCAATCAGGTGCCCGTGCCGGAGATCAACGACATCTTCCTGACCCATTTGCACCTGGATCACTACGCCGACATCCCCTATCTGTGGCAGTTCGCGCCGTTCAATGGGCGCTGGAAGCCGCTGCGCATCCACGGCCCATCGAGCAGCCGGCCGGAGTTGGGCACGCGGGCGATGGTCGACCACATGGCCCAGATGGGGCTGTGGACATCGATCCAGGCCCAGGGAATGCCGCTGCACGACGGCTACGAGTTTGAAGTCAACGAGTTCGACTTCCGCGACGACGGCGGCGTTTGCTACGACAAGGACGGCGTGGTCATCACCCACTGGCGGCGTTCGCACGCCGCCGACGGCGCTTCGGCCTACCGGCTGGACTGGAACGGACTGTCATTCGTCTGGACGGGCGACGGCAAGCCCGACAATCTGACGGCGCACTACGCCAAGGGCGTCGACGTGTTCGTGACGGAGATGGCGGTCGATATCGTCCGGCTGTGGGCGCTAAAGCAGGGCGTCTCGCCGTTCATGGGCGCCTTCACGGTGGACAACTTCCACACCACCCACTACGCCTTCGGCTATCTGGCCAATCTCGTCCAGCCGCGCCTGGCGATGGCCACCACGTCTCTTTCGACCGCGAACTGGTAGGCGAGATGATGGCCGGCGTGCGCATGCACTATCCGGGGTTCTTCGCCTTTGGCATTGACCACACCGTGGTCAATGTCACCAAGGATAACCTGTGGATCCGCGAGGCCGCCCTGCCGGAGACGACCAATACCTCGCGCTCGTCGTCGGAGTGGCTGCTGCAGAACGAGTTTGGCGGCGTGATGCCGCCGCCGGTAATGGCCCAAAACCCGTTCACGCCCATCCAGGAGCAATACATCCGCGATCAGGAGATCGATCCGGCGCTGTTCACGCCTGCGGACCAGATGCGCCAGTGGGCCCACCCGCTGCCGCCGACGTTCCCGTTGGACCCGGCCAAGTCACTGGGTCTGACGCCGTAGCCTGGGAGGGACTGTTCGGCCTCTTGCCCACGGGCAAGAGGCCGAACACCCTGCGAGGAGTTCTGTCAATATGGATACCCTCTCCCCCGTTGTCAGCACGCCCGTACCCTTGACCATCCTGACCGGCTTCCTGGGCGCGGGCAAGACGACCCTGCTCAACCGCATCCTGAGCGGCGATCATGGCCTGCGGGTGGCTGTGCTGGTCAACGACTTTGGGGCCATCAACATCGACGCCGACCTGGTCGTGGGCGTCACCGGCGACGTGATCAGCCTGGCCAACGGCTGCATCTGCTGCAGCCTGCGCGACGACCTGGTCGAGGCCGTGCTGCAGACAATCGCCCGGCCGGAGCGCCCGGAGTACATCCTGCTGGAGGCCAGCGGCGTGGCCGACCCGGCGGGCATCACCCTGGCCTTCCACACCCCCGCCTGCGCGACCACATCCGGCTGGACAGCGTGACCTGCGTGCTGGATACGCAGCAGGTCTTCGCCTACCCCGACTACCCGGAGCTGCTGCAACTACAACTGCGCCAGATTGCCCTGGCCGACATGGTCATCCTCAACAAGGTCGATCTGGCCACGCCGGAGACGTTGCGGCGCATCCACGGGCTGATCGACGACCATTTCAACAACATCCGCATCGTTGAGACCAGCTATTGCGATGTGCCCTACGAGATTTTGCTAGGCATCGGCCGCTTCGATCCGGCGCGCCTGATGAAGGCCGCCTCGCCCAACGGCCGGCACCACCATCACGATACACCGCCCGCGTTCGACACCTGGAGCTTCGCGACCGACCAGCCCCTGTCGCTGGCGGCGTTGGAGGAGGCGGCGCGGCGGTTGCCGGGCGGCGTCTTCCGTTGCAAGGGGATCGTCTATCTGGCCGAGGAGCCGGAGCGGCCGGCGGTGTTGCAGGTCGTCTGCCGGCGGGTGGAGGTGACGCGCCTGGCCGGCTGGGAGGGACAGCGGCCGGCGACGCGGATTGTCACTATCAGCGCGCCGGGGAGCGTTGAGGGGGGCGAGTTGGGGCGGCGGTTTGGGGGGGGTGTGGTGGAGGTGGTGGGTTCGGTTTGAACGGCGGCCGACTTGTTGCTAACATAGGGGCATAATGACGCCCTCTTCAATTCCAATAACCATCGAGCCTGGGCCACTCCCTTTGCCGTCCTGTTGGCAGTGAGCCCGGAAGAAAGATAGTGCCAACGATCGCGCTGTTTCGCGGCATCTGGAGTGGACTACATGTTCCAATGCGTAGATTGGGCAACCACACTTCCATGCCACATTTTCATTGCTGAACTACGGCGAATATGCGGCCAGCATAGCGATATGACCCTCGCGGTGCTGTTGGAAGGCAGCTTGCCGCCGACAGATGCGTATGTGGTTTAGCGTGGGCAGAACTTCACCAAGAGGAATTGGCGGCGAATTCAGAGCCGAGTTCAGAACGGACATTCGCCCATTCGCATTGAGGGTAGTTAAATCCGATGAACCCTGGGAATTTACCAGTATGCTTTGAGCGAGTTTCTGCGTTTGAGCGGTTACAAGATTACACGCTATTAATCCGCTTCGACGACGATACGGAACAGACAATCGACTTCGAGCCTGTCTTGCATGGTGAACTATGGGGGCCACTGCGTGACCCTGCGCTCTTCCGACAGGTCACTATCGACCCCATCGCCCACACCCTCTCCTGGCCCAACGGCGCGGACTTCGACCCGGAGACGCTGCGTAACTGGCCGGACTATCGTGAGGAACTGGCGAACAGAGCACAAGGCTGGGCCGAGATCGCGACGCGCTGAGAGTTAGTACCGCTTATCCTCCAAATCCTTCTGCTCCTCCCGCAACCGCAAATAGCTGTCGTAGCGCTCCGGCGACACTCGCCCATCGGCCACGGCCGCCAGCACGGCGCACTTCGGCTCGTGGGTGTGGGTGCAGTCGCTGAAGGCGCACTGCTCTACCAGCGGGCCGATCTCGCGGAAGTAGGCGTCGACCTCCGTCGGCTCCAGGTCGAACAGGGCCAGGCCGCGGATGCCCGGCGTGTCGGCCACGTAGCCGCCGATCTCCAAAGGGATAAGTTCCGTGTGGCGCGTGGTGTGCATCCCCTTGCCCGTCGCCTCGCTGACTTCCTTCACGCGCAGCCCCAGCCCCTCTTGCACGGCGTTGAGCAAGCTCGACTTGCCCACGCCCGACGACCCGGCCAGCACCGACAGCTTGCCGCGCAACGTCTCGCGTAGCGCCTCGACCCCCTCGCCGGTGACGACGCTGGTGTAGATCACCGGGTAGCCGATGGCCTCGTAGACGCGGAACAGGTCGCGCGCCTCCTCCGGCATCACCAGATCGACCTTGTTGGCACAGATGATCGCCGGCAGGCGGTTCATCTCGGCCACGACCAGGAAGCGGTCGAGCTTGCGCGGGCTGAAGGCGGGGCTGGCGACGGAGAAGACGAAGACGACCTGATCGGGGTTGGCCACCAGCACCTGCTCGCGGTCGCTCTGCAACGAGCGGTCCTGCGCCGCCACGCGCGTGCGCGACAGGGCCGAGTGGCGCTCTGCGATGGACTCCACCGCCCCCGTGCCGTCGCGGTTGATCTCGATGGTCACGCGGTCGCCCACGGCGACGATGTCGCTCTTGGAACGCGCCTGCTTCAGCCGCCCGCGGATGCGGCTGATGATCGGCTCCCCGCCGTCGTCGGGCTGGACGGTGAAGAAGCCGCTTTGGGCTTTGATGACGAGGCCGGTCTTTTTCAAGAGAGGTTCCAGGGGCCAGGGGCCAGGTTCCAGGGGATAGGCCCTAGCCCCTGGAACCTGGCCCCTGGAACCTTCTTAATTGAGGCGCTTCTTAAACTCGGCCGTCAACGCCGGGATGACCTTGAACAGGTCGCCGACGATGCCGTAGCGGGCCAGCTTGAAGATCGGCGCGTCGGGGTCTTTGTTGATGGCGACGATGACCTTCGAGCTGCGCATACCGGCCTGGTGCTGGATAGCGCCGCTGATGCCGGCGGCGATGTAGAGGTCGGGGGCGACGGTCTTGCCCGTCTGGCCGACCTGATGCTCGTAGGGAATCCAGCCGGCGTCGACCGTGGCCCGCGACGCGCCCAGGGCCGCGCCGAGCACATCGGCCAGCTCGCGCAGCGGCTCGAACCCTTCCGGCCCGCCGACGCCGCGCCCGCCGCTGACGATCTTGCCCGCGTCGGTCAGGCTGACCTTGCCGCCCTTGCCCTCGAAGCCGATGATCTTGGTCGGGATGGCGTCCTCGGCCACGGCCGCGCCGACCATCTCCGGCGCGCCCGTCTTGCCCGTGGCGGCTGCCTGGGCGAAGGCCCGGCTGCGCAGGGTGACGATCTGCGGCGTGCCGGTGACGAACGCCTCGCACAGCAGCTTGCCGGCGTAGACGGGGCGCGTGGCCTTGACCACGCCGCCATCGACCTTGACCTCGATGGCCTCGGCTACGACGCCGGTGTCCAGGTCGGCCCCCGTCCAGGCGGCCAGGTCGCGGCCGCGGGTGGACGCGCCGATGAGGATCACCGCCGGCTGCCGCTCCTGGGCCAGCTTGGCCAGCAGCGGGCCGTGGGCTTCCACCCGGCCGCCGGCCAGCGTGGCGTCATCGGCCCCGATGACCGCGTCCGCGCCCAGGTCGAAGGCCGCGGCGCAGGCCGGGCCGACGCCCTGCCCGAAGACGAGGGCCGTCAGCGGCTGGCCGAGGCTGTCGGCCACTTGCCGCGCCGCGCCCAGCGCCTCGCGGCTGATGGCGCTAATCGCGCCCTCTCGATTCTCGACATAGACCCACACGCCGCTCATATGACCTTCTCCTCAAACAGCTTATTGACCAGGTTGCGCGCCTGCTCCTCCGGCGTGTCGCCGGCGATCATCTCGATTTCGCCTTCGCGGGGCGGGATGGGGTAGACGTTGGACCAGTCGGCCTTGGCCGCCGGCGCGCTGACGCCGATGTCGCCCGCCGTCCAGGTGGGGATGACGGCCTTGCTGGCCTTGCGGATGCCCATGAAGGACGGGTAGCGCGGCTCGTTGATCTCCTTGACGAAGCTGATGACCACCGGCAGCTTGGCCGTGACCGTCTCTTTGCCGTCGTCGGTCATGCGGTCGACGGTGATGCTGCCGCCGTCCACCGACTGGATGGCCGCGACGTAGGTCAGCGGCGTCCAGCCCAGGACGCGGGCGACCTGCACCGGGGTGTGGCCGGTGTCGCCGTCGATGGCCTGCTTGCCGAAGAGAGCCACCTGGACGTCGCCGATCTTGTTGATGGCCGCGGCCAGGGTGCGGGCCGTGCCCAGCGTGTCGCTGCCCAGCAGGGCGGGGTCGGAGACGAGGATGGCCTCGCCGCAGCCCATCGCCAGGCAGGTCTTCAGCGCTTCGTCGCTCGACGGGTCGCCGAGGCACAGGGCGACCGCCTCGGCCGCGCCGCGGTTTTCCTTGAAGCGGATCGCCTCTTCGATGGCGTACTCGTCCCAGGGGTTGACGACGTTGGGCTTGCCGCCCGGGTCTTCCCAGCTCACCACGCCGCCCTTCACCGACAGGGTGGCGGTCGTGCTGGGTGTTTGTTTAACGCACACGACTACTTTCATACATCAGCCTCCATGTGAATGGAACCACAGATTTCGCAGATGACACAGATTTCACTCCGCAGAATCTGTGTCATCTGTGGATTCTTCTTGTAACGGTTTGCTATCGAGCGGGGCTGCGCTATTGAGCTCCACTATCTCTGCGGCCAGCGCCTCGTCGGCCAGCTCCAGGGTCATATCGCGCCAGGTGAAGTCGACGATGCGCGCCGACTCGCGCACGGCGCGCGTCTCCGGCAACTGCTCGGCCGCCGCCCGACGGGCAAAAGCCCACCAGACCAGCGCCGCTGCCGCACCCCCGGCCAACAGACCGGCCAGGCCACGCAGCCACCACGGCCCGTCCAGCAGCAGGGCGACCAGCGCCAGCAGCGCCAGACCGGCGACGACCGTCGCCACCTGTCCGGTGCGCCGCAACTGCTCCTGGCGGCCGGAGCGGCGGGCCAGTTGCCGGGCGCAATCGGCGCACAGCGGTGCGTCGAGCCGGCGG
>JADJHJ010000014.1 GCA_016707605.1 Candidatus Promineofilum glycogenicum
CGTCGCCGTCCTGGAGCCAATACCTGCTGGACAGCGGCCGAACGCTGCTCTACGTTGTATCCGAAGAGAACGCCGCCTCGATCCAGCTGGCTCGAAAGTGTGCGGTTTCCCCTGCGACAAGCGGGCGCGCGGCAGTCTTCCTCCAGGCCGCCCTGCGCGAGACAAGATAGCCTTCCCGCCTGCCTCCTGCGTGTCTGAAAAAGGCGTACAGAGGGCGTGAAGAGCGCGTGAAATGTCGTTCGCGCCTGCTGCCGTTCGGCCCGCCCTCGTGCTACCCTGTTTCTAACCCTTCATGTACGGATAGTTTTGCTTCACGCTTTGGAGCAGAAGCGTTGGGACGGATAAAGCGACCATTTCCCATTCCTGGGAGTGAAGCTAGTCTACGGCGTGCGCATTGCGACACCCTGGGCAGGTAAGAAGTAACGCTGGAGGTAATGACCCATGTTTCAAGTGTCCTGGGGCCTTGTTAAGGGTTTAGCCACGAAAAAGGCTATGGTTTTATCAATCCTGATGAGGGCGGTCAGAAGTATTTGTCCACTACTCGTCTATCGATGGCGACGGCTATCGCAATCTCTACGAAGGCGACAAAGTGGAGTATGACCTGATAGACCAGGTAAAGGCCCACAGGCCAAGCAAATGAAGCCCAAGCAATTGCATTAACGTAGTCGCGTTCGCAGTTCATCCTGCGCGGCCGACACAAGCTCTGACCCCAACGAGCGCCCGCTCCCCCGGCGGGCGCTTTTATTTTAGCACAACCACCCTGAGGGGCTGTACAATAGGCTATTCGAACCCCTACTCGTAGAGGTATGCGGGTGCTGTGCTATGACCTATTCGGTGCTCATCGTCGACGACAACCTATCACTGGCTAATCTCTATCAGATCGTCTTCGAGCGCGTCGGCTGGTCGGTGCGGCGCGTATCGAGCGGGCAGGAGGCGCTGGACAGTATTGTCCGCGAAGTGCCCGATGTCATCTTGCTGGACGTGATGATGCCGGAGATGGACGGGATCGAGGCCTGCCGGCGCATCCGGCACGCCCCCAACCGGGCGCCTGCCGTGCATCGTCATCTACACCGCCAACAACCGGCCTGAAGTTGCGCGAGACGATCCTGGCCGCCGGGCCGACCTCTTCTTCAGCAAGAACCTCTCTCCGTGTACGACCTGCAGTCGCACATACTGTCCCATCTGTCCGTGCGGCGTGACGTTCGGCTAGAGCTTGGACACGAACGTCTTGGCCACGCCGCCGTGGCGGCCCAGAAAGCGAATCAGCCAATCGACGAGCGTCGGGTAGTTCAGCAGAAAGCGCTGATAGAAGAACGACCGGCGCATCCCCGACCACATCGCTTCGTCGCAACGCTGCTCATAGATTCGCAGGCTTTGGCGCGACACGTCGCCGCGACGCAGCGCGTCGTCCACTGTCTCCGCCGCCAGCGTGGCCGAGATGAGCGCGTTGTGGATGCCGCCGCCGGTCAACGGATTGATGAAGCCGGCCGCGTCGCCCACCAGCAGCGCGCCGTCAAAGGTGTTGTAACCCGGGCTTGCGAACCGAAGTTGAGCCGCCAGGTGGCCACGTCGCGCAGGGGTGTGGCCGTTGGTCAGCCGGGCACGGATGTCGGCATGGCCAGAAGTCGTGCAACATCTGCTTCAGATTGCGCTTGTGGCGGCGAAAAACGTCCAGGCGCATCCCCAGACCAATGTTGGCCACTTTGTCACGCGCGGGGAAGATCCAGGCGTAGCCGGGCAGCACTTCGTCATAAAGGAAAAACTCGACTTTGTGGGGAAAAAGCTCCATGCCCTCGATGTAGGCGCGCAGGGCAACGGCGCGATGCTCGTCGCGGTGTTGCGCCGCTTCCGGCCGCAGATGGCGCGTGATAACCGACGTCACGCCGTCGGCGCCGATGACGACGGGCGCGCGATAGGTGTGGGTGCTCCCGTTCTGTCGCACCACGACGCCGGCGACCCGCCCGTCCTCCAGCAGAGGCTCCTTGACCTCGGCCTGCCGGAAGCACGCCCCACAATCAACGGCGTGCTGCTGGATGGTGGCATCGAGGAACAGGCGCGGGGCGACGTAGGACTCTTCGTCGTTCGGGCCGCGGTGGAAGTCGGCGTGCAGCGTGTGGCCGCTGGGCGAAACGAGGCGCATCCCATCGAGGCGATAGAACTCCCCCCGGTCGCGGGCGGCCAAAATCTGATCATTCATGCCCAGATCGTTAAGGATGCGGACGGCCCCCAGCGAGACAGCATCGCCGCAAATCTTGTCGCGGGGGAAGCTGTGCCGGTCTAGCAGCAGGACGTCGCGCCCGGCTCGCGCCAGGGCGGCGGCCGCAGTGGCCCCACCCGGCCCTGCGCCAACAACAATGACCTCATGTTCGCTAACGCTCGGCATTCTGGCTGTTCCTCCTGGCTATGGCCCGACAGCCGTCTTCGCGAAGAGGACGGACGGCTGGGGAAGATGAAGTAACGTGGGCGCGAAGTGGGGTGACGTTGACTGGCCGCACAGCGCGGCTAACTCTCTCAGCGATCTATAGGCCGGCGTCAGCGCGAACGGCGTTCAGCAGGCCGCGGCAGCCATCTTCGACCAGCCGATAGACGTAGTCGAAGTTATCGCTGTAGTAAGGATCGGGCACGTCGCGGACGGCGGTGTGGCCGGCGAAGTCGAGCAGCCGGTGAAGGTGGGGCGTGTCGCCAAAGCGTTGCCGCAGGGCCTCGACGTTTTCGCTGTCCATGGCGATCAGGTAGACCGGGTCGCCACCAGCGTCACCGCCGGCGATCTGGCGGGCACGGCCGTCATACTGGATGCCGTGATGGGCCAACACGCGCCGCGTGCCGGGGTGAGCCGGCTCGCCAACGTGGTAGGCGCTCGTCCCGGCCGAGTCGACCTCGACGCGATCCGACAGCCCGGCCTCCTCCACCATGCGGCGAAAAATGGCCTCGGCCATCGGCGAACGACAGATATTGCCCAGACAAACAAACAGCACACGAACCGTCATGAACGCTTCCCTTCCTGAACCTCTTCCTAGACCTCTGAGGCCTCAAAAGACCTCAGAGGTCTGAGTTTAGCAAGCGGGCCTATAAGCCGCATTCTGTAGGCGTTGGCAGGCCAACACTCGGTGATCATCTCTCTGGGGCCGCCGTTACCGGCGACCTCGTGCAGCCTACCCGGACGTCAGACGGAACGAGCCGCCCCGTAGGCGGTAGCCGCCATTCGCCCTGCTTGGCCTTGCTCCTGGTGGGGTTTGCCTGGCCGGCGACATCGCTGCCGCCGCCGGTGGTCTCTTACACCCACCGTTTCACCTCGCCAAGGGGTTGCCCCCTGCGGCAATTTGCCTCTGCTGCACTTGCCGTCGAGTCACCCGCCCGGCCGTTAGCCGACCATGCTCTGTGGAGTGCGGACTTTCCTCGATCCCGGCGAACCGGAACCGCGATCACCCGGCCTGCTTGCTAAGCCATATCCTACCGATTTTCGGTCGGATGGCAACTCCGCTCTCTCTAGACGCGCCGACCGCCCGCTCTCTTGCCCTGCCAGGCCAACCGGCCTATAAACAGCGCGCAATGACGCCCCAGCCGCCGAATCCAGCTACCACACGCCGCGCCCTACGGCTCGTGGCGGCGCTCCTGCTGGTAGTCGCCGTCACGCTGCTGGCCCTTATTGCCAGCGGCGCGTTCGACCCGCACCCGCTTGGCTCCCTGGCCCGCCGCGACCGGCCCGGCCCGCTGACTCTGTCCGGCCGCGGCGAGATGCTGGCGTCGCAGCCGTTGCCCTGGCCGGCCCCACCGGCGCGCTACTCGGTGCGCCTGACGGCCGCCCACGCCACTGGGGAGACGGACAGCGCCTATGGCCTGGCGCTGGGCGACGACGCGACGCTGACAGTGGCCGTCTCGCCGCTGGGCCAGGCCGCCGTGTGGCAGACAGTCACCGGTGAAGACGAGCCGCTCACCCTCCTGCCGTGGCAGCCCTGGCCCCACGTCCGCGCCGCCTGTAGCGCGGGTTGGCAACCCGCTCTTCAGGGCGAGCAAACAGCGGGTTGCCAACCCGCGCTACAAGGAAACGAGATTTGGCTGGACGTTGAGAACGAGGACGGCCGGACGCGCGTCACGGCCCGTATCAACCGCGAGTTGCTGTGGGAGGGGGAGGTGGCTGCGCCGGGGGATGGTGTGGCTCTATGGCTGGCCAGCTTCGGCGGCGCGGTCACCGTCGATTTCCAGACCCTCGACTGGTACGCGCCAGCGCAGAATTAACTCTTCAACTCCAGCCAGTTCGCCCCAATCTCCGCCTCCACGCGCAACGGCGCGTCCAGCTCGAAGGCGTCGCACATCGTCTCGACCACCAGCGGCCGCACCGCCTCGACCTCTTCGCGCGGCAGCTCCAGCAGCAGCTCGTCGTGCACCTGGAGCACCATCCGCGCCTGGAAGCGCTCCTTCAATTGCTCGTGCAGCCTGATCATGGCGATCTTGATGATGTCGGCCGCCGTGCCCTGGATGGGGTGGTTGACCGCCTCGCGCTCGGCGCGCATGACGGCCTGGCGGTTGGCGGCGCTCATGGCCGTCTTGAAGATGGGGAAGTAGCGGCGGCGGCCGAACAGCGTCTCCACGTAGCCGTCGATGCGCGCCTTCAGCCGCGTCTCCTCCAGATAGCGCTCCACGCCGGGGAACTGGGCGAAGTACTTCTTGACGAACGTCTCCGCCTCGCCCGACGTCAGCCCGCTCTCGCGCGCCAGCCGGAAGGAACTCATGCCGTAGATAAGGCCGAAGTTGACCCGCTTGGCGAAGTTGCGCTGGTTGCGGGTCACGCTCTCCATCGGAATGCTGTAGACGGCGGCGGCCGTCGTCGTGTGAATGTCGCGGTCGTTGCGGAAGGCGTCGAGCAGCGTCTCGTCCTGGCTGATATGGGCCAGGATACGCAACTCGACCTGCGAGTAGTCGGCCGATAGAAACACCCAGCCCGGCTCGCTGATGAAGCCGCGCCGCAGTTGTTGGCCGACCTCGCTGCGGATGGGGATGTTCTGCAAATTGGGGTTGCTGCTGGCCAGCCGCCCGGTCACGGCCCCGATCTGGCTGAAGCTGGTGTGGATGCGCCCCGTGTTGCGGGTTGATCAGTTGCGGCAGGGCATCGACGTAGGTTCCCTTCAGCTTGCCTAGTTCGCGGTGCTCGATGATGGCGGCGACGATGCCGCTGGTGTCGGCCGCGCGCAACCCCTCCAGCACGTCGAAGGCCGTCGAGTAGTGGCCGCTGGCGATCTTCTTCAGCCCCTCGCGCGGCAGGCCCAGCTTCTTGAACAGCATGTCGCTGAGCTGCTGGGTCGAGTTGATGTTGAACGGCTCGCCGGCGATCTCGTAGATCGTCTGCTCCAGCTTGAGCAGCGCCGCCGTCAGGTCTTGCGACATGTGGCGGAAGAACTCCACGTCGATGCGCACGCCGGCCCGCTCCATATCCATAATGACCGGCAGCAGATTCATCTCCAGTTCGAGCAGTTGCGTCAGCCCCTTCTCTTCCAGTTCGCGCCGCAGCAGCGGCAACAGGCGCAACGTCATGTCGGCGTCGGCCGCGCCATAGGGGGCAGCGGTCTCGATAGGAACCTGGGCGAACGTCACCTGTGTCTTGCCGCGACCGATGAGCGACTCGATGTCGGTCATCTCCGCCCCCAACCGGTGGCGGGCCAGGTCCCTTCAGCCCCTTGTGCTTCGTCGCCGGGTCGGTCAGCCACTCGGCGATCATCGTGTCGAAGGCCACCGGCGACACCGGCAGGCCGTGGCGACTCAGGATCATGCAGTCGAACTTGGCGTTGTGGGCCACCTTGGGGATGGCCGGGTCGCGCAGGGCCGGGCCGATGGCCTCGACCACCCGCGCCAGCGGCAACTGGCCGGGGGCCGGTTGCGCCGCGCCGGCGAAGAGGTTCATCTGGCCGCTGTCGACCTGGGTCGCGCCGGTGACGTGGGCGACGGGGATGTAGTAGGCCACCGGCGGCTCCACGGCCAGGCAGATACCGACGACCCCGGCCAGCAGCCGCTCCAGGCTGTCGGTCTCCACGTCGAAGCTGATCCACTCCGCCGCCGCCAGCCGCGCCACCAGGTCGGCCAGCGCCGCCTCATCGCGGACGACGACGACCTCGGTCGGCCGCCACGCCTCGCCCTCGGTCGTGACCATCACCGGCGTCTCCGGCGCGCCGAGCTTAGCCACCAGAGCGTTGGTCATGCCGCGGAACTCCAGTTCGCGGAAGAGAGCGATGGTGTCGTTGATGTTGAAGTCGCGGGTGTGGCAATCCTCCAGCTTGACCGTCACCGGCGCGTCGGTGACGATGCGGGCCAGTTGGTAGCTCAGGTCGGCCGAGGCGCGGCCGTCGGCCAGCTTTTGGCGCAATGCGCCCTTGATGTCGTCCAGGTGGGCGTAGAGGTTTTCCAGCGTGCCGTACTCGGCCAGCAGCTTGATGGCCGTCTTGTCGCCGATGCCGCGCACGCCGGGGATGTTGTCGCTGACGTCGCCGACCAGGGCCTTGAAGTCCACCACCTGATCGGGCCGCACGCCCAGCCGGCCGACCACCCCTTCAGCGTCGTAGACCTCGGCACTGTCGCCGGCCCGGCGCGGCGGCAGTTCGACGCGGGTGTTGTCGTCCACCAGTTGCAGCAGGTCACGGTCGCCGGTGATGATGTAGACGGGGACGCGGCCGTTCATCTGCCGGGCGATGGTGCCCAGCACGTCGTCGGCCTCGAACCCCTCGCACTCCAGGATGGGGATATTCAGGGCGCGCACGACCTTCCTTGATGCGCGTGATCTGCACGTCCAACTCGTCGGGCATCTTGTCGCGCGTACCCTTGTAGTCGGCGTAGAGATCATCGCGGAAGGTCGCCCCCAGGTCGAAGCTGACGGCCAGGTAGTCCGGCGGGTCGTCGGCCAGGATGAGGTCGAGCAGGGTGCGGGTGAAGCCGTAGGTGGCGTTGGTCGGCTCGCCGCTCTTGGTCGTGAACGACTCCAGCGGCAGGGCGAAGAACATGCGGTAGGCCAGGGCATGGCCGTCGATCATCACGAAGCGGTCGGTGGTCATCGGTTGTCCTGTGGCCGGGTCGCGGTTGGGCGAACCGGCAACCTATTATAGCACATTTGGCCTAATTCCTACTCCGGTTCCCTCGTCCCTTTAGGAGAGGGTTCTGGTTCCCTCGCCCTGTGGGAGAGGGTTAGGGAGAGGGGTTCCCTCGCCCTGTGGGAGAGGGTTAGGGAGAGGGTTCTTCTCCACAAGCCAGCCGAATCCCCTCCACCACACTCACAATGTCCTGCTTCACCTGCACGTTTGAAAACCGAATGACCCGACAACCCTGACTCTCCAGCCATGCCGTCCGTGCGGCATCGTATTCCATCTGCGCGGCGTGCGAACGGCCGTCCAGTTCGACAACCAGGTTCGCCTCATGGCAGTAGAAGTCCACGATATACGGCCCTATTGGGTGTTGGCGGCGAAACTTGTAGCCGTCCAGGTTGTGGTTGCGCAAGGCTTTCCAGAGCTTGGTTTCAGCCGGCGATTGGCGGTGGCGGTTTTCGCGGGCGTGTTGGCGGGTGATTGGATCGATTGTTGGTTTGGTTGACGAAGACATAAGACCCTCTCCCTAACCCTCTCCCAAAGGGCGAGGGGACAAGAACCCTCTCCCTGACCCTCTCCCAAGAGGGCGAGGGGACAAGAACCCTCTCCCTGACCCTCTCCCAAGGGGCGAGGGGACAAGAACCCTCTCCCTAACCCTCTCCCAAGGGGCGAGGGGACAAGAACCCTCTCCCTGACCCTCTCCCAAGGGGCGAGGGAACCAGACTACCAGCCGCTGGCGGCGAAGACGGTTTGTAGCAAGTCGGCGCGTTCTTCGGGAGTCATCAACCGCGGCCGGGCCCAATTCTCGATCAGCCCCGTCCACAACTCGACGCTCAGCAGCCGGCCGTCGTAGATGACGTAGGTATCGACGAACGTCTGCCGCGTGGCCAGCATGTCCATCTGGTCGAAGAAGAGGTTGCCCAGCCCGTAGTGGATGAAGGCGTCATCCTGAAAGGCGAAGCCCTGGGCGTGGTGGCCCTGGCTGCCGGAGACGGCCGCCGCCCCGGCCGCGGCCAGTTCGCCAAAGGCGGCGATCTGGTCGGCCGGCGGGTCGTAGCGGTAGTGCTCGATGTATTGCAGCGTGGCGATGACCACGTGCCCCTCGGCGCGCAGTTGGGCGATCTGCGCCGCCACGTCCGGGCCGCAGGGGCGCGAACCGGCGGCGTCGGCCAGCGCCCAGTCGCCGGCCGGGCCGACGGGGTTGCAGCCGACGAAGGCAACGCGGTTGCCGTTGTGGTCGATGACCAGCGCGCGGGTGGCGTCGGCCAGGTCGCGCCCGCCGCCATACCACTGCATCCCCGCCGCGGCGTACATCTCCAGCGAGCGGGCCAACGGTTCGCGCCCCCAGTCGTTGAGGTGGTTGCCGGTCAACTCGACCACGTCGATGCCCAGGTGCTTCAGCAACTCGAAGTACGGGTCGCGCGAGCAGAAGGTCATGCCGCCGTAGGGGTCGGGGAAGGGGCAGTCGGCGGCAAACGACACCTCGTTGCTGACGTGGGCGATGTCGGCCGCGGCGAAGGCCGGCGCGACCTCCTCGCCCGGCCAGAGGATGCCGTTGCGCTCCATCTGCGCTGCCGTGGCCCGCACCAGGGCCAGGACGCCGCTCATGGCCACGCGGGTCAGTTTGGCCGGGTCGCGGTTGGTAGCCGGCCCGGCCCAGCGCAGGCGGAACTCCGCCACCGCCTCTTCGTCACCGGTGACGGTCATGGGTACGAGCAGCGGATAGCCGTCGGTGGTGAAGTCGTGGGCCAGCGGCGAGCGGCCGTCGACGCGCAGCACCTTCCACTCCGGCCGCAACTGGTCGAACGGGACGATGATCCACGCCGGCCGGGCGGCCCAGACGCGGCCGATGAAGTCATCAGCGACGATCTCGCCGCCCGTCGGCGCTCCCCAGGCTGCCTCCAGCGCGGCGGCGCTGTCGGCGTCGAGCAGCAGCCGGCCCACGTCCGACGCCCCGGCCGCCCAGCCGGCGGTGACGGCGGCGGCGGTCGTCTCGTCGGCCACGGTGGCGAAGGGCGCGGCGACGACGTAGACCCACTGGGCCAGCGGCGCGCCGTCGTTGACGGTCAGACGCACGTCGGCCGTGGCGTCGCCTTCGACCCAGGTGAACAGTTCCGGGTTGGACGTGGCCACGTGTTGGGCGGCGGTTCGCAGCGCCTCGGGCACGCCCGGCGCGGCGCTGAGGGTGTAGCGACCGCGCAGGCTGGGGTCGGGCGTGGCCGTGGCCGGGCGCGGCGGCTGAAGCACGTCAACGGCGAGGGTCGGCTGGGGCAGGCCGCCGGCCAGGGTCGGCGTGGGCAGCAATGTGCCCGTGTCGCCCGCCGGGGCGGTCGTTGGATTCGCCGGCACGGCCGCCGCGCCGGTGATGGCCGGCGTGGGCGGAGCGATGATTGCCTCAGCGGCGCCTTCCGGCTGCCCCGCGGCGCAGCCGGTCATTAACAAAGCCAGTAGGATTATGTATAATAGCGATGTTGGCATTGCCCGTGAGAGTAGCGCACTTGGCGCTGCCGCGCTAAATATGCCCGTTGCGAGAAGCCCAAATGGACGCTACCACACCGACCGACCTGGCCCAGCCCAAGCCAACCAAGCGCAAAGCATCGCCCGCCGAAAAGCAACCGGAGAAGGCGGCCGAGAAACCGTCCGACAAGCCGCCGGCGATTGACCTGCGCGACCCCAGCCTCTACATCAACCGCGAGTTGAGCAACATCGAGTTCAACCGCCGCGTGTTGCACGAGACGCAGTCCGAACACCCGCTGCTGGAGCGCGCCAAGTTCCTGGCCATCTTCCACAGCAACATGGATGAGTTCTTCATGGTGCGCGTGTCGGGGTTGAAGCAGCAGCTCAAGCTGGGCGTCATGGCCACCGCGCCCGACGGGCTGCTGCCGCGCGAACAGTTGGCCAACGTCCACCGCACGTTGACCCAACTCTTTTCCGAGGCCAACGCCATCTGGCGCGACCAGTTGCACCCGCAGTTGGCCGAGGCCAACATCCACGTCCTGCGCTATGAGGAGTTAAGCAAGGGGCAGCGCAACAAGCTGCGGGCCTACTTCGAGCGCGACATCTTCCCGGTGCTGACGCCGCTGGCCTCCGACCCCAGCCGCCCCTTCCCCCACATCTCCAACCTCAGCCTGAACCTGGCCGTGCAGGTGCACGATCCGAAGACAGGCGACCTGCACTTCGCCCGCGTCAAGGTGCCGCCGGCGCTGCCCCGGCTGGTGCCGCTGAAGCGCTTCGACCCCGACCAACTGTCGACGCCGGCGGTGCAGAAGTTCGTCTGGGCCGAGGAGGTCATCGCCGCCAATCTCGACCGCCTCTTCTCCGGCATGAAGATCGTCGCCGCCTATCCGTTCCGGGTGACGCGCAACAGCGACATGGAGTTGCAGGAGGAGGAGGCCGACGACCTGCTGCTGATGATGGAAGACAACCTGCGGCAGCGCCACTTCGGCAGCGCCGTGCGGCTAGAGATCGATGACAACATGCCGCCCGACGTGCGCGAGATCCTGATGAGCAATCTGGCGGTGGACTCCTACGACGTTTACACGACCAACGGGCCGCTGGGCCTCAGCAGCCTGTGGGAGTTACATCGCCTGGAGCGGCCGGAGCTAAAGGATCGCCCCTTTACGCCGCGCACGCCGCCCAGCCTGCAAAACATCGCCGGCAGCATGTTCAGCGTCCTGCGCCAGCGCGACATCCTGCTCCATCACCCCTACGACAGCTTCACGCCGGTGGTCAACCTGCTGGAAGCGGCGGCCGACGACCCCGACGTGCTGGCGATCAAGATCACCCTCTACCGCGTCGGCTCCAACCCGCCGGTGGTGCAGGCGCTCAAGAAGGCGCGCCTTAACAACAAGCAGGTGGCCGCCGTCGTCGAGCTAAAGGCCCGCTTCGACGAGGAGACCAACATCCACTGGGCGCAGGAACTGGAAAGCGCCGGCGTCCACGTGGCCTATGGGCTGATCGGGCTGAAGACGCACAGCAAGGTAACGCTCATCGTCCGGCGCGAGCGCGACGGCATTCGCCGCTACGTCCACCTCTCCAGCGGCAACTACAACAGCTCCACCGCCCGCCTCTACACCGACACCGGCTTCATGAGCCGCGACGAAGACCTGGCCGCCGACGCCAGCGACCTGTTCAACTTTCTGACCGGCTACTCGCGCCAGGAGGAGTTCCGCAAGTTCCTCGTCGCCCCGGTCAGCATCCGCCGCAGTCTGGTGGAGGCGATCAAGCGCGAGACGGCCCTGGGGCCAAAGGGGCGGATCATCATCAAGTGCAACTCGCTGGTCGATGGCGAGGTGATCCGCAATCTCTATCGCGCATCGCAGGCCGGGGCCAAGGTTGACCTCATCATCCGCGGCATCTGCGGTCTGCGGCCGGGCGTGCCGGGCGTCAGCGACAACATCCAGGTGATGAGCATCGTCGGCCGCTTCCTGGAGCACTCGCGCATCTACTACTTCTACAACGACGGCAACTCCAGCCTCTACATGGGCAGCGCCGACCTGATGCCGCGCAACCTCGACCGGCGCGTCGAAGTGCTGTTCCCCATCAGCGACCCCGACATGCAGCGCGACGTAGTCGAGAACCTGCTGGCCGTCAGTCTGCGCGACACGGCCAAGAGCCACATCCTGCAGAGTGACGGCCGCTACATTCCGCGCCGCTACCTGCTCGACGGTGACGCGCCGCTGTTCGACAGCCAGGCCTGGTTCCTGCAAAAGGGCGTCGTTGCCGAAGAGGATTAGCGGCATGGCGAGGCTCAGAGGGAAAAAGGATGACAGGGGGCGCCGGTTCATCCGGCGATTATCCGCCACCTCGTTCCGGTGTGGCCGGCTACGGCAAGCTGGCCGGCGTCGTCACTGTACCGGGTCGGCCGAGACCCAGCACGACGGGATGCGGACGTTGCTATCGTCGTAGCACTCCAGCCGCCACCACGCGCCGTCGTCGCTGAGGCCGATGACCGGGTAAGACAAGCCACCGAAGACCGTGGCCACTGTCGCGTAGCTCGTGCCCGGCCCGCTGTAGAGCGTCGCCTCGTCGCCGGCAATGACCACCGCCTCAACATCAGCCGGCAGAGAGCCAAAACCAAAGCCAGAATAGAGCATCGTGTCCCAGCGGTACGTGCCGTCCGGCTGCTGGATGATGAACTGGATCGCCTCCGCGGCGGCGTCCTGTCCCCAGCCGTAACTCAGCAGCGTGGCTACGACCAGCTTGTCCGGCCCCAGGAAGGAGGCCGGCGGCTGCCCCTGTAGCAGCGGGGCCAGGTCCATGTTCGGGTCAGCCCAGACCAGCGTCGCGCCGGCGGGCAGGAAGTCGTTCTCAAAGGCCGCCACGGCTTCGGCCGGCGTATACTGCACCCCTTCCGACAGCCAGAAGCCGACCGTGAACGGGTCCGACATTAGCGTCTGCATGGTCGGAAAGTCACGTGCGCTGAGGGCCGCCTGAAGCTGGATGATGAACGCATCGAGGGTGGCGGGCGGCGCGTCGGTGGCGGGCGGGGTGGCCGTCGGCAGCTCGGTTGTGGGCGTGGCTGCCTCGGTCGTCGCCGTGGGGGCGGCGTGGCCGCTTCGGTTGGCGCGGGCGGCAGGGTTACATCAGGCGTCACGCCCACCTCGCCGGTCGGCTGGCAGGCGATTAGCAGGAACAGCGAGAGAACAGCCAGGATAAGAAACTTTATCTGTTGCGACATCAGTAACCTCCATTTTTCTGAGAGTCGAAATCATAGCCAGGGCCCCGTGGCCGGTCATGAGTAGCTTGACGGGTTGGCTACGAGCATAGGACGATGAATGACGTAAATTCGTTCCCGCGCAGTTGTTCTCAGGCGGTTCACGCTTTACAATCTTCCAAACTCTCCTTAACAAGTTCTGAATAATTCACCGCTATGCTATAGACAGTGAAGATTCGGCAACCGAGCGTCAGTCGACTATGAGCCTGCGCCAGGAGAAGACAAGGAGAAACAGTATGGTGGTAAAAAAGCGAAAGTGGCCTTTCCTACTCGTCGCCGTCCTGAGCGTCCTGCTGATTAGCCTGATGGCCGGCCTCGTCCTGGCCCAGACGGCGACGCCGGAAGCGGAGACAGAGGACAACGCGACCCAGGCGGACGGCTTGTCGCTGCGCGGGCTGCACCACGGCTTCCTCGGCCGCGGCAACGGCAGCAGCGCGCACGATGAGTATCTGGCCGAAGCGCTGGGGATCACCCTCGAAGAGCTTCAGGCCGCCCGCCGCCAAGCTATGGCCGCCTACCTGGCCGATGCCGTCACCGCCGGCGACATCACCCAGGCGCAGGCCGACCTGATGGTGGGCAAGCACGCCCTGAGCGACACTATCAGCCGGACGGCCCTGGTGGCCGAGGCGCTCGGTATCACGACCGAGGAGCTGGAGGCCGCGCTGGCCGACGGCCAATCCCTGTCGGAACTGATGACCGCCGCGGGCATCGACGCCGACACCCTGCAAACCAACGTCCAGGCCGCCTATGAGGCGGCCGTCGCCCGCGCCGTGGCTGACGGCGTCATTACCCAGGCCCAGGCCGACGCGGTTCTGGCCCAGGATACCAACTTCGGCCTCTTCGGCGGCCACGGCGGTGGTGGTCGCGGCCACCACGGTCGGGGCGGCTCGTGGAGCACCCCGTCGACGCCCGACTCCGATTCGGAGAGCGACGACACGACGACCGATACTGGTTTCGATGCGTAGGGCGGGATGATTCCTGCCCGGTGAGGTGAGCTCACGCCAAGGCGCGAAGGAGCAAAGGACGCTAAGAAGAACTTTACGCTAAGACGCACTGCGAAAAACTCTTCCTTTGCGTCTTTGCCCCTTAGCGCCTTGGCGTGAGCTTCTGAATAACCCGTTGACGAGTAGAACGAGATGAGCAAGACGATCCTGGTAGTAGACGATGCGGAAAGCCTGCGGACGATGGTCAAGAGCTATCTGACCCAGGAAGGGTACCGCGTGGTGACGGCGGCCAACGGCCGCGAGGCGCTGTTCGTCGCCCGCCAGGAGCGGCCCGACCTCATCCTGCTCGACCTGATGATGCCGGAGTTGGGCGGCTTCGAGTTCATCACCGCCCACAGCCGTGACGGCGACGCGCCGGTCATCATCCTGACGGCCAAGATTGAGGAGAGCGACAAGGTGCTGGGGCTGGAGTTGGGCGCCGACGACTATCTGACCAAGCCCTTCAGCCTGCGCGAACTGACGGCGCGCATCCGCGCCGTGTTGCGCCGGGCGGAGAAAAGCGCCGCGGCGTCCTCGGCCCTGCTGCGCGTCGGCGAGTTGATGCTCGACCGCGACAGCCGGCTCGTGACCGCCAACGGCAACACCGTCGAGCTAACCCCCTCGGAGTTCGACCTGCTGGCGACGATGATGGCCTCGCCGGGGCGCGTCTTCTCGCGCCTCGACTTGCTCGACAAACTCCAGGGCGACACCTACGAGGGGTATGAGCGCACCATCGACGTTCACATCCGCAATCTGCGCACCAAAATCGAACCCGACCCGCGCAACCCGCGCTACGTCCAGACCGTCTATGGCATCGGCTACCGCCTGGCGGCCGATCTGAACGGCAACTAAGCCCATGCGCTCCCTGACCCTGAAACTCGCCCTGTCCTTTCTGGTCGTTGGCCTGGCCGGCGTCGTGCTGGTAGCGGTCATCGTGCGGCGGCAGACGCTGCTGGAGTTCGACCGCTTCATCGTCGACCAGTATCAGGCCGACGTGATCGCCCGCGCCGGCGACTACTATACCGAGGCCGGCGATTGGGCGGGCGTGGAGTCGATCCTGCGCGGCCGGCGCGGGCCGGGGGGCGGCGGGCCGGGGGGCGGCAGCCGGCCGGTCATTCTGACTGATACCAGCGGTGAAGTGATCGCCTCGACGGTGGACGACGGCTACAGGGGCAGCATGAACTACGATGACGGCGCGACGGCCAGCAGCGATCCCCTACCCATTGAAGTCGAAGGGACAGTCGTCGGCTACGTCCAGTTCCTGGATATGTCCGAGACGCAAGACCTGCGCGAAACGGCCGAGGCGGCGTTCCTCGACCGCATGAGCCGGGCCATCCTCATCAGCGCCATCGGCGCGGGGCTGCTGGCCCTGGTGCTGGGCGCGGCCCTGGCCAGCACCATCTCGCGCCCGGTGCGCGAGCTGACCGACGGCACCAAGGCGCTGGCCGCGGGCGACCTGGGCCACCAGGTGCCGGTGCGCACCGCCGACGAGATCGGCCAACTGGCGCAGTCGTTCAACCGCATGAGCGCCGACCTGGCCCACTCTACGCAGTTGCGCAAGCAGATGACGGCCGACATCGCCCACGACCTGCGCACGCCGCTCAGCGTCATCCTGGGCTACTCCGAGGCGCTGCAAGACGACAAGCTGCCGGGCACGCCGGAGGTCTACGGCGCGATGCACCGCCAGGCGCAACACCTCAACCGGCTCATCGAAGACTTGCGCACACTGTCGCTGGCTGACGCCGGGCAACTGTCCCTCCAGCGCCGCACCGTTCAACCGGGCGACCTGTTGGAGCACGCGGCCATCGCCTATCTGCCGCAGGCTGAGGAGCGCGGGATTCAGTTGTCGGTGACGGCTGAGGCCACGCCGGCTATCTCCGTCGACCCCGACCGGCTGGTGCAGGTGATCGGCAATCTGGTCGGCAACGCGCTGCGCCACACGCCCGACGGCGGCCACATCGACCTGGCCGCGGCGCTGGTCGGGCCGCGCGTGGTGCTGGCGGTCACTGACAACGGCCCCGGCATTCCCGGCGACGAACTGCCCCACATCTTCGAGCGCTTCTACCGCGGCGACAAGGCCCGCGTGGACGACGGCTCGTCGGGGCTAGGGTTGGCCATCGCCCGTTCGCTGGTCGAGGCTCACGGCGGGCAGATCGGCGTCGAAAACGTGGCCTCCGGTGGAGCGCGCTTCTCCATCGCCTTGCCGTTGGCCAACGGCAACGGCCACGCGGCGGCTTAATACTCATCCCCCTGCAAGCTGCCACTCACTTCCCATTCATCTTGATTTGGCAAAGTGGGACGCTAGTCCGGTTAGGACGACCTGGTTGTTCCACTATTAGTTTCGGAGTGTAACAAGGAGCGAGAGGAAACATGAAAAAGAAGAGCTTCGTAACGCTGTTGTTGGTTTTGTTGAGTCTGGTGCTGCTGTCGGCTTGTGGTGTATTCCAGGAAGTCGAAGCGCCCAGCGCGACGCTGGAGGCGATTCCGTTGGAAACACAGGCCGCCGGCGTAGCGACCACCGCGCCGGTCGAGCCGACGGCCGCGCCGGAAGTCGCCACCGAACCGGCCGCCGAAGAGCCGACGGCTGCCCTAGCCACGGAGGAGGCCACGACCGTGCCCCCCACCGAAGAGCCGACCGCGACGCCGACGCCGGCAGGCGTGGCCCAGGTATTTACCATTGACTCGGCCGCCTCACAGGTGCGCTTCGAGATTGATGAAGATCTGCGCGGGGCGCTTAACACAGTGGTCGGCACAACCGATCAGGTGGCCGGGCAGTTGTCGGTCAACCTGGCCGACCTGTCGCAGACCCAGGTCGGCGTCATCCAGATCAACGCCCGCACCCTGACTACGGACAACGACTTCCGCAACCGGGCCATCAACAACGAAATCCTCGACACCGGCCAATTCGAGTTCATCACCTTCACGCCGACGGCCGTCGAAGGGCTGCCGGCCAGCGCCACAGTGGGCGAGACGATCAACTTCAGCCTGGTCGGCGACCTGACCATCCGCGACATCACCATGCCGGCGACGTTCACCGTCGAGGCCACGGCCGTCTCGGAGACGCAGATCACCGGCACGGCCACGGCCGTCGTCAACCGCACCGACTTCGACCTGCAAATCCCCAGCGTGCCCAGCGTGGCCAATGTGGAGGAGGAGGTTGAGTTGTATATCGACTTCACGGCCAACGCTTCGTAGGTAGAAGAGTTCAACGCAAAGACGCTAAGACGCCATCGGAGTTGCGATGGCGTCTTTGCGTCTTAGCGTCTTTGCGTTTAGTTACTTTCCTTTAGCAATAGCCCGCTTGGCAATGCGATCCACCGCGCCGGGGGCGATGAGCTTGAGCCACTGGCCGAAGCGCGAGCGGTTGGACATGACCACCTGCCGCTTGCGGGCGGCGGCCCCGGCCAGCGTCAGCCGGGCGCACTCCTCGCTGGTCATGATCTTGTCCACTTGCAGCGGGTTGTGGCCCAACGGCTGGCCGTCGGCCCCCAGCGAGCGGGTGTGCATACCCGAAGCGACGAAATCGGGGAAGGAGATGGTGACGCTGATGCCGTCGTCCTCGACTTCGATGCGCAGCGACTCGAAGAAGCCGACCATAGCGTGCTTGCTGGCCGAGTAGCCGGTGCGGGTGGGGATGCCGGTGCGGGCGGCGACGCTGGCGATGGCCACGATGCGGCCGCGGCTGCGCTTCAGGTGCGGCAGGGCGTAGTAGGTGCAGTAGAGGCTGCCGAAGTAGTTAACGCGCATCAGGTACTCCAGCGTCGAGAGGTCGGCCACGTCCTCCAGCTTCATCCACATGCTGAGGCCGGCGTTATTGATCAGCGTGTCGAGGCGGCCATACTCGGCCACCGTCCGCTCCACCAGTTCGCGGCACTCCTCTTCATCGGTCACGTCGGTCGGCGCGACCAACGCCCGGCCGCCGCGCGCCCGACAGGCCGCGGCCACCTCCTCCAGCCGGGCCACGTTGCGCGCCGCCAACACCAGGCACGCCCCTTGCCGGGCCAACTCATAAGCCATCGCCTCGCCAATGCCGGTCGAAGCGCCGGTCAGGATCACTACGTTGTCTTTGAAATCCATAATGCCTCTTGCGTTTGACCATCGGCCAAGCGGTGGTTAGTATAGCCTAGAAACCGAGTTTCTCAGAAGAAACTCGGTTTCTAAAAACTATGGCACACCTCACCCTCGTCACCGCCGGTTCGCGCGGCGACATTCAGCCCTACATCGCCCTTGGCCTCGGCCTGCAAGCCCGCGGCCACACGGCCCGGTTGGCAACACATGCGCTCTTCGCCGACTGGATTCGCGGCTACGGCCTGGAGTTCGCGCCCGTCGAGGGGGATCCAATGGCCGCCTTCCAGCAGGGGCATGGGCGCGACTGGGTGGAGACGGGGCGCGACGGCGGCGACTTCCTGCGCGGCTTTCACCGCTTCATCGACCCCCTGCTGCACCAGGCCACGGCCGACACGCTGGCCGCCTGCGCCGGCAGCGACATGGTGCTCTTCTCCGGCGTGGCCTTCTACGTCGCCTATAGCGCCGCCGAGAAGCTGGGGCTGCCCTTCGTGCAGGCCTACCTCCAGCCCATCAACCCCACGCGCGAGTTTCCCAGCGTTGTCTACCCCACCCGGCGCAAGGGCGGCGCGATCTACAACTACGCCACCCACGCCATCGGCGGCTACCGCATCTGGCTGCGGCTGCGGCCGGTGCTCAACGCCATCCGCCGCGAGATGCTGAGCTTGAAGCCCATGCCCCTGCTCGGCCCCTTCCCCGATATGTTCCTGCGTAAGCTGCCCGTCGTCCACGGCTACAGCCCGACCCTGCTGCCCAAGCCGCGCGACTGGAGCGAGGCGCTGTTTGTGCCCGGCTTCTGGTTCCTGGACGACGACACTTACAGGCCACCGGCCGAGCTGGTCGACTTCCTGGCCGCCGGGTCACGGCCGATCTACATCGGCTTCGGCAGCATGACCGGCAACGACCCGGAGCGGCTGACGCGCATCGCGCTGGAGGCTATCGCCCGCAGCGGGCAGCGGGCGGTGCTGCTGTCGGGCTGGGCCGGGCTGGCCGCGGGCGATCTGCCGCCGAACGTACTGAAGCTCGACAGCGCGCCCCACGGCTGGCTCTTCCCGCGCATGGCGGCCATCGTCCACCACGGCGGCGTGGGCACGACGCACGAGGCGCTGCGCGCCGGCCGGCCGCAAGTGGTCGTGCCCTTCTTCGGCGACCAGCCGTTCTGGGCCGACCGGGTGCATGGGCTGGGCGTCTCGCCGCCGCCGGTGTTGCAGGAGGAATTGACGGCCGAGCATCTGGCCGAGGCGATCTGCACTGCTATTGCCGATCAGGCTATGCGAAGACGAGCGGTGGAAGTTGGCGAGCGAGTCGGCGCGGAGCAAGGCGTGGCCGGGGCGGTGGAGATTGTTGAGCGGTATTTGGGGCAGGGGGCGGGGTTTTTTGAGGGGTGGAGGCGGTAGGCGCAGCCTGTCAACCGCTTCCCACCTTGTCCACCTGGGCTGAAACGGCGGGACGACCAACAACGGCCCTAAACGACCCTTAAGAAACGGCGTCGCGCGCGCTGAAAGCCGGCCTCGGCCGGGCCGTTGCGGCGGGGGGGCTGGCGGGGGGCGGGGTCGGCGGCGCCCGGCCGGGCGGGCGTCCCGGCGGGGCGCGGGCGGGCGTCTCGGCGGCGCCGCGGGGGGCGCGGGGCTTCTCACAACGGCCCGAGGGCCTAAAACGTCGCGCGCGGCGCGGCCGGGCGCGCCCCGGGCGGGCGTCATCCGGCAAGATTCGCCGCCAGCGCCCGCCCGCCCCGGGCTAAAGCCGCGGGGCTTCTCAACAACGGCCCCTGAACGGGCCTTAAAAAACGGCGTCGCGCGCGCTGAAAGCCGGCCTCGGCCGGCGCCGTTGAATAGCCCGGCGCCTTTAGGCCCGGGCGGGCGTCATCCGGCAAGATTCGCCGCTAGCCCCCGCCCGCCCCGGGCGGGCGTCATCCGGCAAGATTCGCCGCCAGCCCCCGCCTGCCCCGGGCGGGCGTCATCCGGCAAGATTCGCCGCCAGCCCCGCCCGGGCTATGAAGTTTAACAATTTAATACGGTAACAAGCCAACATAGCGCAGCAACGCCGACGAACCGTTGAGAAAGCGGTCGAGGAATGTGGCTACCAGGGGATTTGAGCCTGGGCCAATCATCGGCACAGCGATGGAGACGGATGACCTCTTGCTTGAGCCAACGCCAGAGCTTCTCGATGGGGTTCAGCCAGGAAGCGTAAGTCGGCAGACAAAGCAATTGAATCGGCAGCGTGTCCCGAATGGCTTTTGTCGCGGTTCGGTGGCCAATTGCTGGGCAGACGCGGTGGCCAGGAAGTTGCTGAGGCTGGAGACGACAGAGCACGTCAGGGGTGAAAATGCACCGGCCAGTTGTCCAGGACAATGGCATTCGTCTCTGCCTGCGGATAGGCGGCCTGGACTTGGGCGAAGAAATCGACAAGCAGGCGGTGGTGATGTGGCTGCGCTGGAGGTAAATGACGCCGGTGATGGCATCCAGAGTGGCCACAAGGCGAAAGCAGGTATTGGACGCAGCTGCGCGCGCCAACGGCTGGGGTGACCCACGGCTTCATACGCCCAGGACAGTTCCGGCTGGCGGTAGTAAGAGAGCTCCAGGTAGAGCAAGGGAAACGCCCGGCTGCCGCTCGGCCCGTGCCCGATGCTCGTCGATCCAGGCCCGCTTGGCCTGATGTGCGGGTCGGGGCTGGAAGGTAATCGCGCGCTCGTTTGTAACCATGCCCAACCGGGCCAGCAAACGCCATACGCTCCCCGGCGCATCCCCCGCAACCAGTCGAACTGGTCGGCAATCATGGGGAGTGTCCAACGATGACCAGCATGGCCGAACAGGTGCGGGTCGCGGCGAATGTGCACCACGGCCTGGTGGGCCTCTTCATCGCTCCCGTGCTGGGGAAAAGCGCCCTTGCGGCCTCGCCCTGGCTTCACCAGCCAGCCGTCAATCCCGCCGGCCAGATAGCGATTCAGCCAGCGGTAGCCGTATCCGGGTCGCGCGTCTTCAGCACGCCCTGTTTGGCCACCGCATGGGGCGATTGCCCGGCGGCGACCTTCAACAAAGCCGCCGCCTTCTCGCGCACATGGGGTTTGGGATGTCGGTCGCGCGCTCGCTCCAGCTCGGCTCGCTGTTCGTCGCTTAGTTCGAGTGTCCGTCGGGCGGCCATGTCGTCACCTCCGGCTACTATCTTATCCCACTACCTGGTATGTTGCCGTATTATTTTGTTAAACTTCATAAGCCACGGGGCTTCTCAACAATGGCCCCTGAACGGGCCTTAAAAAACGGCGTCGCGCGCGCTGAAAGCCGGCCTCGGCCGGCGCCGTTGAATAGCCCGGCGCCTTTAGGCCCGGGCGGGCGTCATCCGGCAAGATTCGCCGCCAGCCCCGCCCCCAATCTATTCCAGTTCCATCATCTCCCGCCACCACACCGCGTCCCGGCCATCGGCCGTATAGACAGCTAAAGGCTCTCGCACTCTCCCGAACCCAGCCGGTTGATCATCCGTTCGCTCAAGCACCGCAATGAGCGTTCGGCCAGCGTGGTGTTCCTTCTGTCGCTCCACATAGTCGATCACGTTCGGCAGCCGTTTGCCGTCAAACGTGAACGCGCCATATTCCTCTTGCCAGTAGAGCAACGGATGCGACTCAAGCTTGTTAAACCGCGCCGAGGCAACACCTTTCACCTGTCCGATAAAATCCGACAGGGCAAGACGCGGCGGGATACTTACGACCAGATGCACGTGGTCTTCCGTGCCGTTCAGCGCGTAGACGAAGCCGCCTAATCCGCAGGCCTTCCCGCGCAAGAAGTCATACACAACTGACTCTCGATCGCCGGCCAGTAGCGGTTGACGCCCCTTCGTTGTCCATACCAGATGGTAATAAAGTTGGCAGTAAGGCATGGTGTCCTCGATGACGTGTTTGGCGCACCTGGAAACCGAGTTTCTCAGAAGAAACTCGGTTTCTACGACAATCAAACAATATACGGCGAACTAGCCCCCGTCTTCCCCATCCCCCCCGGATCGAGCATCACGTTGATGCACGCCGGCTTGCCCGACGCGAACGCCCGCTCCAGCGCCGGGGCGATGTCATCCGGCATGGTCACCAGTTCGCCATAGCCGCCCAGCGCCTCGACGACCTTGTCGTAGCGCGTCGCGGCCAGCGAGGTGGCGATGGCCCGCTCCGCGCCGACCATCTGCACCTGTGGCCCGCGAATCTGCCCCCAGCCGGCGTCGTTGCCGACGATGGCCACGATGGGCAGGCCGAAGCGCACCGCCGTGTCGAACTCGAAGCCGTTCAGCCCGAATGAGCCGTCGCCGCTCAGGATGAGCACCCGCCGCTGCGGGTAGAGGTGTTGGGCAGCGATGGCGAAGGGCGCGCCCACGCCCAGGCAGCCCAGCGGACCGGGATCGAGCCACTGCCCCGGCCGCGTCACGGTCAGCACCTTGGCGCAGGCGCTGACGATGTCGCCGCCGTCGCCGATGACGATGGTGTTCTCGTCCACCAGCCGCTGCACCTCGGCCGCGAAGCGGAAGTGGTTGACCGGCACGTCGTCCAGCCGCTCCCACGCCGCCTGCTTGTCGTTGCGCGCCCGCTCCCACTCGGCCACCTGGGCCAGCCACGGCTCGAAGCGAATGCCCTGTAGCCCCTCGGCCAGCGCCTCCAGCACCAGCCGCGAATCGGCCACCACGGCCACGTCCGCCTGCCGGTTGTGGTTCAACTCGGCGGCGTCGTTCTCGATCTGGATGAGCTTGCTGTCCGGGTTCCAGTCCTCGCGGCCGTACTTTAGCCGGAAGTCGAGCGGTGTGCCGATGAGCAGCACCACGTCGGCCGCCCGCAGCGCCTTGCCCCGCGCCGCCTTGAAGCAGTGGGGATGGGCCATCGACAGCGCGCCGCGGCCTGCGCCGTTGGTGAAGACGGGCATGGCCGTCGCCTCGGTCAGTTCGCGCAGCGCGTCCCCGGCGTCGTCCCAGTAGACCTGCGTCCCGGCGATGATCAGCGGCCGTTCGGCGGCGCGCAGCAGGTCGAACATCGCCTGCACGGCGCTGACCGGCGGCGGCACGGGATCGACAACGACCCGCGCCGGCATCTGCTCCGGCGCGTCAATGGCGTTGAACAGCACGTCGAACGGCAATTCAACGAAGACCGGGCCGGGGCGGCCGCTGAGGGCGTGGCGGTAGGCCTCGGCCATCTGCTCCGGGATGTCCTCGGTGCGCTCGATAGTGAAGCTGGCCTTGGTGAAGGTGCGGAACATCTCCACCTGCGGCATCTCCTGCAGCGCGCCCATGCCTTTCGTCTTCAGCGGCGCGGCCCCGCCCAGCAGGAGCAGCGGGCTGCGCGCCTGGTAGGCGTTGGCCACGCCGGTGACGGCATCGGTGACGCCCGGCCCGGCCGTGACCAGGGCCACGCCCACGTTGCGCGTCAGCCGGGCGTGGGCGTCGGCGGCGTGGGCCGCGGCCTGCTCGTGGCGAAAGTCGATGACGGCGATGTTGTGGTTGAGGCAGCCGTCATAGATGGGCGCAACGTGGCCGCCGCAGAGGGTATAGATGGTGCTGACGCCCTGGGCCGCCAGCGACCGGGCGACGAGTTCTCCGCCGTGGGCAAATAGACTGGGCATGGTGGGCACTCCATTTGTATTTTCGCGTGGTTGGTTGGGGTCAAGGTTAGCCCATTGGGGAGCGAGGCGCAACGTCGTCTGCCGTGCGTCGCACCTTCCGCGGTGCGTCGCACGTTCTTTCGGCCGCGCTCGGAAGAAGGTGCAACGCACTTCAGAAAGTGCGATGCACCGGGAGAGGGCGATGCACCGAGATGCAAAAACCTCCCGCGGGTAGGCCCGCGAGAGGTTTTTGCATGAGTACCGCGCTCGCGATCCGAGCGTCAGTTGCTATTGACGGCCACCTGCCCGCCGTGCTCGGCGGTGATGCGCTGCGCCTCCAGTTGCGCCTGGCGGGCCAGGTCGATACCGTTGGCCAGCACGCGGGCCGCTTCCTGCGGGCTGTGGAAGCCGGTGCTGTTCTCCGACGAGACGAAGTCCCAGCGCAGCGAAGCGCGGCGGTGCAACTGGCGGGCGTTGGCCAACTCCTCATCCGTCGCCCCGGCGTTCTGGGCGGCCACGATGGCGTCGATGGCGTCCAACAGCGCCTCTTCGTTCAGCCGCAACAGGCTGGCGGTGCGCTCCTGGATGGTGTTGATGCGCGCGACCAACTGCTGCTCGTCCTGCTTGTGGCACGTCTGGCAGGCGTTGTTGACGTTGACCAGCGGGCTGCGCAGCCAGTGGTCCGACACCTTCACCGCCCCGTCGCGCACGTAGGGCATGTGGCAGTCGGCGCAGGCCACGCCCGACTGGGCGTGCAGGCCGCTGCTCCACAGCTCGAACTCCGGGTGCTGAATCTTGATCATGGGCGCGTTCGTTTCCTTGTGCGCCCAGTCGGTGAAGTCGATCTCGGTGTAGTAAGCGTCGATGTCGTCGATGTTCAGCCCATTGTCCCAGGGGAAGGTCAGCAGCTTGTCGTCGCCGGCGAAGTAGTACTCGACGTGGCACTGGGCGCAGACGTAGGTGCGCATCTCCTGGCGCGTGGCCTGGGTCACGTCAACGCCGCGCTCCTCCATGGCGTTGATGAACGCCCGGCGGGTGATGCGCAAGTCCATCGTTGCCGGGTCGTGGCAGTCGGCGCACGACGTGCCCATCTCCAGTTGGCCGACGAGGTCGTTGTAGGGGGTGTGGTTGAACTCCGCCCAGCCCATCTCCTCGATCAGCCCCGGCGCGTTGGCCGAGTGGCAGTTGATGCACGCCCCCGGCTGATCCTTGACCACGACGCGCTGCGTGTTCTGCTGGTCGATCTGCATGTAGTAGTGGCCGCGCTCCTCGTTGTGGTCAATTGAGAAGGCATAGCCGGCCCAGATGCGCACCATCGCCGGGACGCGCTCCAGCTTGCTGTACTTCACCGAGCCGCCGAAGGGCGTGCTGATGGTGTCGTCCTGGGTCTTCATGAAGGTGTCGTACTGGCGCGGGAAGTTCTGCGCCCAAACGGCCGGGTCGAGTTCATCGTCGGCGATGGGGATGATCTGCGGGTTCACCGCCGCCTCGGCCTTGCGGTTCTGGATGTTGATCAGCAGCGCGCCGACGGCGGCCATGATCAGCGCGCCACCGACGAAGGCAGCGATGAGCCAGCCGAGGCTGCGCTTGGGTGAGTTATTCTGTGGTGTTTGGGTCATGGCTCTTCTCTCTTAACGGGGCTTGCTCAGCGGCCGTGGCCGACGCCGGCATGGCAGTGCAGGCAGTCGGTCGGGTCTTCGCTGGTCAGATGACTGATTTCGCCGGCCAGATTGCCGTGGCAATAGATGCAGTTGTCGGCGGCCACGGTGCGGTTGCGGTCAGTAATACGAATTGGTTCGGGGAAGTTGCCCAGCGTGAAGCGGGTGCTGTGGTTGACACCGTTCAGCCCCTTGACCATCCACTTGGCCGCCGGCGTGTGCGGCGTGTGGCAGTCGTTACAGACAGCCACAGCCTTGTGCGTGCCGTGGTTCCAGCGGTCGAACACGTCCTGCATGATGTGGCAGTTCACGCAGGCGCCGGGATCGTTCGACAGATAGGACGCCCCCTCGGCATAGACGAAGGTGAATGCTCCCAGACCGACGATGCCGCCGATCAGTAGCGTAAACAATAGTAATGCTCGAAAGGGGATTCGATCCAGTATGGATCGCAGGCGACCCGCGGGCCGCCCGGGGGACGGGGTAGGGTCAGTCAAGGCAACCTCCTATGATAAGCTACGATGGGTGTGCGGTTACCTTTAACAGCATAGCAGACGTAACGCAGCGCGTCAAGAGTTGCGCGGGCGATCCGATGCAGTACCCTTGGGCCGGAGGTTGAGATGACCGAACAACACGAACCGGGCTTCACTCTCGTGCCCTACCCTCGCTCGCGGCGGCTGGTGCTCGACGCGATGCACGCCGGCCGCCGCAAGCACATGATCCACGGGCTGGTCGAGTTCGACGTGACCAAAGCGCGGAAGATTCTGCATGAACACAAAGAGCGCACCGGCGAGTCGCTGTCGTTCACGGCCTTCATCCTGCATTGTGTCGGCCAGGCCGTAAGCCAGGATCGGATGGTTCATGCTTGTAAAGATTGGCGCGGCCGGCTGGTGCTGTTCGATGACGTGGACGTGAACACCATCATCGAGATCGAGCTGGAAGAGCGTCGCTTCCCGCTGGCCTACGTTGTGCGCGGCGTCAACCGGCGCGGCGTGCGCGACATCCACGACGAGATCCGCCACGTACAACAGAACCCCAACCGCAGCCACGGCGACCAGACGTTTAGCCTGATGCGCTGGTACGTGCGGCTGCCGGGCTTCCTGCGCGGGCTGGCCTATCGCATCCTGCCCTTGAATCCTCACTGGCTGAAACGCATCGGCGGGACGGTCAGCGTCACCGCTGTCGGCATGTTCGGCGAGGGAGGCGGCTGGGGCATACCCATCCCGCTGTATACGCTGAATCTGACGCTGGGCGGCATTGCCACAAAGCCGGGCATCGTAGACGGCCGGATCGAGCCGCGCGAATACCTGCACGTGACGTTGAGCTTCGACCACGACATTGTGGATGGCGCGCCGGCGGCGCGGTTTGCGGATCGGTTGAAGGGGTTGATCGAGGCAGGGGACGGACTGGACGGGATGGTAGGAAATGTAGTATTCACGTCAGTAGAATAATCGGTTATACTAACTGTATGACTACAATTAAGACTGCGATTTCTCTTGAGGAGAACCTTTTCCATCAGGCAGACCAATTAGCTGCCGAACTGGAATTATCTAGAAGCCGGCTCATAGCGCTGGCGCTCAGGCGTCTGATCGATGATTACGAGACAAAGATGCTTGTCCAGCGACTGGATGAAGCTTATGCGAACGGCCCGACCGAGGAAGACCAACTATGGGTAGAGCGGGCAGCCGTACTGTATGCCGAAACGCTGGAAGATGAAGGATGGTAATCAATCAGGGCGACATCTACTGGCTCAACTTTGGGCCGCCCTATGGTTCCGAGCCGGGCTATCGACGCCCCCACCTCGTGATCCAAAACAATGCTCACAATCACAGCCCTCTCAACACCGTGCTCGTCTGCGCGATTACAACGAATTTGGAGCGAGCCTTAATCCCCGGCAATGTCCTCCTGGCTAAGGGCGAAGGCTTGCTCCCAAGGCGCAGCGTTGTGATCGTTACTCAGGTCTCAGCTGTGGATAAGTCTCGCCTGACAGAGAAAATTGGAACGCTTCCACTCAGCCGGGTTCGAGAAGTGCTCAAGGGCGTGGCGCTAGTGCTGGAACCACGCGAACGTCGCGACTAGCGACTACGAACCCAGTGGTTCATCGGTAAAACCTGAGTAGCCCACCGGCCCCTTCCCATGCTCCGGCACCTCCCACGTCTTGCGCCACAGCGACCCGCCGCCGTCGATGCGGATCGACTCGCCGGTGATGAACGCCGCCGCCGGCGACAGCAGGAAGACGATGGCCGCGCTGACCTCGGCCTCCGTGCCCATTCGCTTCAGGGGGATGTCGCGCACGTTCTGCTCGATCATCGGCCGCGCCGCCTCCGGGTAGCGGTCCAGCCCGCTGGAGGCGATCAGCCCCGGCGCGACGGCGTTGACGCGCACGCCCGCCCGCGCCCACTCCACGGCCAGGGTCTTGGTCAGGTTCTCGATGCCCGCCCGCGCCGCGGCCGAGTGGGCCATGCCGGGGAAGCCGCGCCACATCTCGATCAGCATGTTGACGATGGCCCCGCCGTGGTCGTTCATGTGGCGGTTGAACGCCTCGCGGCACATCAGGAACGTGCCGGTCAGGTTCGTCTCCACCACCGCCCGCCAGCCCTTGAGCGAGATCATCTCCGCCGGGCTGAGGAACTGGCCGCCGGCGTTGTTGACCAGGCCGTGGAGCTGGCCCCGCTCGGCCAGCACGAAGTCGAACAGCGCCCGCACCTGCTCCTCCTCGCGGATGTTGCAGACGAAGCGCGACGCCACGCCGCCGGCGGCCTCGATCTCCTCTTGCACGCGGACGAGGTTCTCCTCGGTGCGCGCCGCCAGGACGACGTGCGCCCCCAGCGACGCCAGCTCATGGGCCACGGCGCGGCCGATGCCTGTGCCGCCGCCGGTGACGACAATCGTTTGCCCGGCGAAGAGGCCGGGGCGGAAAATGGAGTGGTAGTGATTCATGTCTTATTGTGGCACAGGATTCTTATCCTGTGCTCCCTAACTGGCCGGCGCACAGGATAAGAATCCTGTGCCACACGAACTTGGGCTATAGCCCGGCCACCTCGGCTGCGCGACGGGCCAGCAACGGGATCATCGGCTCCATCGCCGCAAAGCGCGCGTCCTGCGTCTGGCCGCGGGCGTAGCGAACGTAGATTTGGGCGACGATGACCGTCAGGCGGAAGAGGCCCAAGGCGTGGTAGAAGGCAATGTCGCCCACGGGACGGCCGCTCTTGTCGGCATAGCGGGCTACCAGTTCGTCGCGCGACAGGAAGCCGCCTCCCAGGGGCATCATGGCCGTGGCCTGCAGGTAGGGCGGGTCGCCCGGCTCCGTCCAGTAGGTCAGCAGCGCGCCCACGTCCGACAGCGAGTCGCCCAGCGTACACATGTCCCAGTCGAAGATGGCCACGACGCGGCCGGGGTCGTCGGCGGCCAGCATGACGTTGTCGAGCTTGTAGTCGTTATGCACCAGCGAGACGGCGGCGCTCGACGGCACGTTGTCCCGCAGCCAGGCGTAGACGCGATCCATATCAGGCAAGTCGTGGGTCTTGGCCGCGCCCCAGCGGCGATACCAACCCTCGATCTGCCGGGCGACGAACCCGTCCGGCTTACCCAAATCGGCCAGACCCAGGGCGGCGTAATCCACGGCGTGGAAGGCGGCCAGGGCGTCAACCAGCGCCTCGCTCATGCGGCGTGGCGCGTCGAGTTGGCCGGTGAAGACGTCGGGCAGACTGCGCCGGACGACGATCCCCTGCCGCCGCTCCATGACAAAGAACGGCGCGCCAATAACGGCCAAATCGTCACAGAACAGAAAGGCTCGCGGCGCATAGGGGAAGGCTTGCCACAGCACCGACAGGACGCGGTACTCGCGCCCCATGTCGTGGGCCGAGGCGGCTACGGGGCCGAGCGGCGGCCGCCGCAGAACGTACTGCGCCGTGCCATAGTCGAGCAGGTAAGTCAGATTGGCCGCGCCGCCGCCGAATTGGCGGATGGTCAGTGGGCGGTCGCTGCCGTCCAGCTTGCCGCGTAGATAGGCGGCCAGTGTCGCTTCATCCAGCTTCTCGTCGGGACGGACGTTGATCACGTCATCCTGTAATTGCGACATGGTGTTTAGCTCGCGTATCGTCCAAGAATCCGCTTTGCCACCGACCACTTATGAACTTCATCAGGGCCGTCATAAATCCTGGCGGCTCTTTCGTGCCGATACCAGAAGGCCAACGGCGTCTCGTCGGTCATGCCCATCGCCCCATGCACCTGAATGGCCCGATCGAGCACGTCTTGCAGCACCCCGGCCACGTGGAACTTGATCAGCGAGATGCCGTCGCGGGCGGCGTGCGCGCCCTCGCGGTCGATCTGCTGCGCCGTCTGCAACACCAGCAGCCGCGCCGCGTCGATCTCCGCCCGGCTCTCGGCCACCCAGGCCTGCACCTGCCCCATCTCGGCCAGCGCCCGCCCTGGGGCGATCTGCCGCAGCGCCGCGTGGCGGCACATCAGGTCGAAGGCCCGCTCGCAGATGCCGATCCAGCGCATGCAGTGGTGGATGCGCCCCGGCCCCAGCCGCTGCTGGGCGATGACGAAGCCCATGCCCTCCGCCCCCAGCCGGTTGCCCTGCGGCACGCGGCAATCGTCGTAGCGAATCTCGGCGTGGCTGGCCCAGCCCTGGCCGCGCTCGCCCATCACCGACGTGTTGCGGACGATGTGGAAGCCGGGCGTGTCGGCCGGCACGATAATCATGCTGGCCCGCTGATAGCGCGAGGCGGCCGGGTCGGTGACGGCCATGACGATGGCGAAGGCCGCGCCGTCGGCCCCGGTGCTGAACCACTTGTGGCCGCTGACCACGTAGTCGTCGCCGTCCTTGGTCGCCGTCGTGCTCAGCCAGGTGGGGTTCGAGCCGGGGTTGTCCGGTTCGGTCATGGAGAAGCAACTACGCACCTCACCGGCCAACAGCGGCCGGAGGAAGCGCTCCTGCTGCTCCGGCGTGCCATACTCGATGAGAATCTCCATGTTACCGGCGTCGGGAGCCTGGCAGTTGAGGGCGTAGTGGCCCAGGGGGGTGCGGCCGAGCACCTCGCTGACCAGCCCATGCTCGAACAGCGACAGGCCCATGCCGCCGTGTTCGGCGGCGATCTGCGGCAGCCAGAAGCCGAGGGACTTGGCCAGCCGGCGTTTCTCTTCGATGGCCGGCAGCAGCACGTCGAAGTCATGATCCAAAAAAGGGCGCTCCAGAGGGTAGAGTTCCTCACGGACGAACTCGTCCAGAGCGCGCAGCAGCGGGCGCAACTCGGCCGTCTGCGGCTCAAACAGCATGGCTCACCTCCTGTACAGAACGGGGCCGACCGCCCGACGAACGCCGCGCTTCCAGTGAGGCGAATCAATCGGGTAGTGGCCGGCGCGGGCTTAGACGTTGGACGCGAACGCCTGGACGGCGGTGTCTACGTCGTCGTAGATGTGGAGAAACGCGCTGAAGCCGGTCATCTCCAGCGATTTGCGCACGCGGCTCTGGGGGTTGACCAGCGTGCAGCACGTCTCGAAGCCCTCCTGCTCCACGTCAGAGGCGATGGCGTGGAAGGCGCTCCAGCCCAGGTCGGGGCTGGGCGGCTCGTCGCCGCGCATGACCAGCGCCGCGCTGTGCAGGGCCACAAGGCCGGAACTGGACAGGAAGGAGACGTTCGACAGGTCGATGACCAGTTGGCGTGTGCCCCCCTCATACAGTTGGCGCACGCGCTCGATCACGTCCAGATAGTTCGAGGCATCCAGTTCGCCGCTCAGGGTCATCACCTGCACGGGAACGGGGTCAGCAATTGGGTAAGTGCCTATCTCCATAGTTGAACCTGCTGTCTGTTTCTCGATGGCCCACAGCCTGATTGACGGACGATTCTGTTACCGGATTCTACAACAGAGAGAGGAGTTCGCCATCTTACGCGCCGCACAGCCTCTCTCCCGTGGCTACGACGCGGCCGGCGGCTGGAGCGCCGCCCGCAGCCGGTCGATGAACGCCACCTGCGCGGCCAGTAGCTTGTCCCGCGCCTCGTCGACGCCGAACCAGCCGGCGCGGTCGATCTCCGGGTAGCGCCGCCACGTGCCCTTGGGCCACTGGACGGCGTAGGTGTTGCTGACAATGGCCGCGGCATCGATGTCCCCCTCGACCGCCCAGGCGTGGACGATCTTGCCGCCCTTTTGCGTCACTTCGCCCAGGGGGATGAAGGCCGCGTCGGGCGCGTCGAGGCGCGTGCCGGTCTCTTCGTGGAACTCGCGCCGGGCGGCGGCCAGCGGCTCTTCGTCCGGCTCATACAACCCCTTGGGAATCGACCACACGCCGGCGTCCTTGTCCTTCCAGAACGGCCCGCCGGGGTGGGCCAGGAACAGTTCCAACTGGCCGTCACGCCGGCGATAGAGAAGGATTCCGGCGCTATGAAGGGGCATGATTCGACCTCTTTAGATAAGTAGACCTTGACGACGCTCGTCCAGCGCTTGCATCTGTCGCAAAGAATGTTACCCTTTCCTTCCCCAAAAGCGATGGCCGTCCCTGTTTTCATTATGGCAGCGATGCCACGCACAAAAGTGACGCGCGCCAAAATCACGGCGTGATAGCGAAAGGAGTATCTCATGGCAAAGGAAAAGCTAACTGCGGCTGAGTGGGAGCTGGTGAAAGACGCTCCCTTGTGGGTCAACTTCGTCCTGTGGGCCGGCGACAAAAAAGGAATGGCCGGAACCGAACGGCGCGAGAAGGCGGCTCTCGAAGAGACGCTGAAGAACTATCGCACCACAAATGCCCTGATTCGGGAGGTTCTGGCCGACGACAGCGAGCCGTCCGAGCAGCTTAAGAAGGTGTCCAAGGCTGAGGCCGAAGTTGCCCTGGGGCGCATCGCCTCGATCGTCGAAAGCAAACTAGGCGATGATGACCTGGACGCGATGAACGAGTTCTTGCTGCAGGTCGGCCGCAACGTGGCCGCCGCCGCCAGCGAGAATACGCTGGGCATGGGCGATAAGGTCAGCAAGCACGAGGGGGCGGCGCTCAAGGAACTGGAAGTCCTGTTGCGGGCGACTGACGCGCAGAAGAAGGCCCGCCGCGACAACGCGCTGAAGGAGCAGGCGGCGACGGCGGCCGCGGCCAAACAGCAGGCCGACGCCAAGGCCACGGCCGACCAGGCCCGTAAGGATGCCGCAGCCAAGGCCGAGCAAGCCCGTAAGGACATGGAAGCCAAGGCCAAGGCCGACCAGGAAAAGAAGGAGGCCGCACAAAAGGAGCGCCTGGAGGAGGCCCGCGAGAAGGTCGAGGCCCGGCAGAAGGAAGCCGAGCAGAAGGAACGGCTGGAGGAGGCCCGCCAGAAGGTCGAGGCCCGCCAGAAGGAAGCCCAGGCCGAGCGCGAGGCCAAGGCCCGCGAGGAAGCGGCCCGCGCCGAGGCCGAAGCCAAGGCCCGCGAAGAAGCCGCTCGCGCCGAGGCCGAAAGGGTCGCCGCCGAGAAGGCCGCGGCCGAAAAGGCGGCGGCCGAGAAGCAGGCCGCGCCGCGCTTCACCGAGTTCATCGCCGAGCACACTGTCGTGGCTGGCGACAACCTGAGCTTCATCTCCCAGAAGTACTACGGCCACCAGGGCAACTTCCGCCTGATCTACGAGGCCAACAAGGATGTCATTGGCGACAACATGAGCCTCATCCGGCCGGGGCAGAAGTTGCGGATTCCGAAGCTGTAGGCCAGACACTACACTCAGGAATGCGAAAGCGTCGCTACGCTTTAGGTGTAGCGACGCTTTTCATTTGGGCCTGGCCAGAACGATGACCTAACTGATTTCCAGCCTGGCGACCCTATCCTGCGCGGTGGGGACGTGGTGATAGCTGAACCATACGTCGCCTGTGGCTTCATCAACAGCCATGTGACGAATCAGAGCCAGGGGTGTGGGCAGGGGGTATTCGATAAACGTCTCGGTGACAGGGTCAAAGCTGGCCACACGATTCGCGGCAGCGTAACCGATCCAGACCTTATTTCTCTGTCTATCCACTTTGACAACGTATGGCTCGGCATTCTTCGTGGGTGTGGCCCATTCGGTGAAGGTCTCACTATTCGGATTGAACATGGCCAAACGCCCGCCCGAAAACTCAGGAATCCATAGATTGCCGGCCGCGTCAAAATCAAAACGGCGCGGGCCGCTGGTCGATTCGGGCAACTCATAGTGAACCACTTCGCCCGTTGGCGGCTCCAGCTTATAGATGCGATTCCAGTTCAAGTCCGACCCCCAGACCACGTCATTAGCGTCAACGCGCAGGTCGTAAGAGATGGGCAGCCCCGTTAAATTCGACGTATTGTTATCGGGAATATCGAACCTCTGAATTGACCCATCCTGGGCATCAATGCGTACCACCTGGCCGGGGTTGGCCTTGAAATGCCCATTGGCCCAGGCGTTGCCGTCGGAGTCGATGGCGATGCTGTGGGCGTACATGCCTATAGAATTAGCACATACATGTCATCGCTGAACATGCCGGTCACGATCACCTGTCCGTTGGCATCCAGCACCAGGTCATGCGGGCCAACGCCGGGAAAATCATACTCGGTAAGGCGCATCGCTTGCGCTGCGGCCGAAATGGGCAGCGGTTGCGGCGGGGTCGCCTCGTCGGTCAAATACTCCGCCAGCCAGGCCGCCGTCCGGGGTATGTCCATCGGCCCGATGATGGGAAACTCGCTGCGCGGCCCATAGTAGCCGTGCATCTTTTTGATCGAGGTTTCCCACTGGCTTGACGTGGGCCAGCCGTTGTAGGCCTGGCGGGGCCAGCCCAACTGATGACAGCCCTGGCAATCGAGAATGAATTGACGCGTCTCATCCCCATCGGGCAGCAGGCTCAGCCACTCCGCCCCGCTGACTTGCGCGGCGATGTCGGCATCGGGAGTCAGTTTAAACGGGATACTCTGTGGCGAGGATGGCTCCGTTTCAACGATCTCTGTCAGCGACCTTGCATAACCAAACCCACGCGCGGAGACAGAATACCGCCCGGCCGGGAGGTCGGTGAATTGATAGTCGCCCTCTTCATTAGACAAGACGGTGATGACCATCCCTTTGTTGTTTCGCGCCTGGACGAAGGCGTGGGGTATCGGCGCGTTGGTGTCGTTGGCGGTGATTTGGCCGGTGATGCTAACGATTTCATTTGCCAGCATGGACGTCGTCGTGGGGGTTTCTGTTTTGGTTATAGTCTCAGGGATTTCTGCCTGTTCTTGCGCTTCCGATCCGACCGTTGCCATAGGCGTCTCAGTTTCGCTGGTGGTATTTGTTTGTGGCGTAGTCGCGCAGGCAGTGAGGGCTAGGAAAAGAAACAAAGCAATGGCGCGTTTGATAACAGGCATCAATCCCTCCCGAGAATTTCTTCAAATTGTAAGGAACGCACTTGCTGTGTCAATCTGATGGGAGGCCTTTATTTCAGCCATTCTCATCCAAATACAAAAACGTCCCCACTGTTTTCGTCAGGGACGTCTTCTATCTATTAAATCTAAATATTGCCAATCAATATACTTCGTCGTGCGTGCCGATGTCGAGCAAGATAATGACCTCTTCTTTAGTATGAGGATCAACCTCAAAAGCAAATACAATTCGGCAATCATACCCACAAGAACAAGCCCACAAGCCGGTCAACACACCGCTGAGCTTATGGGCTCCTAACTTAGGCGCGAACGCGTCGGCTTCCATCTGCTTGAGAGCCGCATCGATGTGTTTTCTCAATACTGGCTCATGCTTGGTAAACTTGCGATAGGCTCTTTTGAATTTTGGAGTGAGGACGAGCTTTTTCATTCCTCATCCATAGCCGCCTGATGCAACTCATCCAGGGCGTCTTCTACTCCCCTGGCCCGCAATTTACCGGCGCGGAACTCGGCTAAAGATTCCTCGGCGTCCATTGCCATCTCGTTGCGACGTGCCTCGATCTGACGACTTTGCAAGATATCGAGCAGCATCGCACGTTGATCCAGTGTCAATTGCATGGCGGCATCTATGGCTTGGTCAAGCGTCATGTTTCACCTCGTTACTCTATACTTGCGGCATCTACTTTAAGGCACGCGTGGTAGCGGAGTGGAACGCACCCAATTTACATCCCCCTATTGTAAGGAAAGCTTGCCATTATCCTGTTGAGCCAATTGCTGTAAGGAATAGACCCTTTTCCCATCGTCTCTTTTGAATGGAATCCACTCCGGTGCAGTATCAAAGCTGAATTCTATTAGGTCATATGATTTTCGATGAAGCATTATAGCTCATCAGTACTCGAACCACTAGACGCTTGAGCAGTGAGGGATTACAGAAGATGTACTTGGTTGATTATCCGAACCTGAGTACATCATGCTCCGATAGAACGAAAAAGCGCCGCCACCTGATAGGGTAGCAGCGCTCGTTTCGCCCGCTTAGAACTAATCGTTTGCCGCAGTCCTACCCACAAGGCCTAATTTATACGGCCGATTCGATCGCCGGCATTCCCATTCGTCGCCACCGGCGGCACAACCGCCACTTCCGGCGCGACCATCTCGCCAACCTTCATCGGCCCCCCCACCGGCTCCAACAGCGCCGCCGCCATCACCTCGTCCAGATGCCCGACCGGGATTAGCTCCAGGTCCTGGCGGACGCGCTCCGGCAGGTCGGGGATGTCCTTGGCGTTGTCCTTGGGCAGCAGCACCGTCTTGATGCCGGCGCGGTGGGCGGCGATGGTCTTGGCCTTCAGCCCGCCGATGGGCAGCACCTTGCCGCGCAGCGTCACTTCGCCGGTCATGGCCACGTCGCGCCGCACCGGCCGCCGGGTGAAGGCGGAGATGATGGCCGTGGCCATGGCGATGCCCGCGCTCGGCCCGTCCTTGGGCGTGGCCCCGTCGGGCACGTGGATGTGGACGTTGACCTTGTCGAACAGCCCCGGCTCCAGCCCCAGCCGGCGGGCGTTGGCCCGCGCGTAGGTCAGCGCCGCCTGGGCCGACTCCTGCATCACGTCGCCCAGCGAACCGGTCAGGGTGATGCGGCCCGTGCCCTCGCTCAGGCTGACCTCGATGGGCAGCGTGTTGCCGCCGTAGCTATTCACGGCCAGCCCGGTCACCAGGCCGATCTCGTCCTGCTCTTCCATCGTGCCGTAGCTGAACTTGCGCGGCCCCATGATCTCTTCCACGTCGGCCTCGCTCACCGTGAACGGCCCGCTCTCGCCCGACGCGACCTTGACCGCCAGCTTGCGCACGACCTTGCCCAGGTTGCGCTCCAGTTGGCGCACGCCCGCTTCCAGCGTGTAGTAGCGGATGAGCGCCCGCAGCGCCTCGTCCTCCAGCGTCACTTCGACGCCGGCGATGCCGTTGGCCGCCTGCTGCTTCTTCACCAGGTACTGCCGGGCGATGGCCTGCTTCTCGTCCTCGATGTAGCCGGGCATGGTGATCGTCTCCATGCGGTCGAGCAGCGCCGCCGGGATGGTGCTGAGCTGGTTCGACGTGGTGATGAAGATCACCTGGCTCAGGTCGAACGGCACTTCCAGGTAGTGGTCGGTGAAGCTGTGGTTCTGCTCCGGGTCGAGCACCTCCAGCAGCGCCGCCGCCGGGTCGCCGCGCCAGTCGTTGCCGACCTTGTCGATCTCGTCCAGGACGATGACCGGGTTGCGCGTCTTGGCGTCGCGCAGGGCGCGGATGACGCGGCCGGGGATGGCCCCGATGTAGGTGCGGCGGTGGCCGCGAATCTCGGCCTCGTCGCGCACGCCGCCCAGGCTGATGCGCACCATCTCGCGCCCCATGGCCCGCGCCACCGAGGTGGCGATCGACGTCTTGCCGACGCCGGGCGGCCCGTTGAGGTTGATGATGGCGCCCTTCATGTCCTTGCCGGCCAGCTTGCGCACAGCCACGTACTCGACAATGCGCTCCTTCACGTCCTCCAGCCCGTAGTGGTCTTGGTCGAGCACTTCGCGGACGTGGGCGATGTCGAGGTTGTCCTCGGTCTCGTTGTTCCACGGCAGCTCGGTCAGCCACTCCAGGTAGGTGCGGATGACGCTGGCCTCGGCCGACTGCCCGCCCTGGTACTCCAGGCGCTTCAGTTCGCTCAGCGCCCGCTCCAGCACCTTGGGCGGCATCCCGGCGGCTTCGATCTTGTCGCGCAGGCTGTCCGGCCCGTCGCCCTCTTCGTCGCCCAGTTCCTTGCGAATGGCCTTCATCTGCTCGCGCAGCATGTAGTCGCGCTGGGCCTTCTCCGCGCCGTCGCGGGCGTCCTGCTGAATCTTGCTGCGGATGTCGGCGATGCGCACTTCCTGGCGCAGGTGCTCCAGCACCATCTCCAGTCGCGCCCGGCCGCTGAGATTGGTCAGCAGTTCGACCTCGGTCTCGAACGGCAGGCTAATCAGCCCGGCGATGTAGTCGGCCAGTTGCCCGGCCGTACCGCTGGCGCGGGTCATGGTCATGATCTGCTGGTTCGTCTCGCCCATCAGCTCGACGTACTGCTCCAGGTAGGCGATGGCCTCCAGCTTCAGGGCCTCGTCAACGGCGTCCTCTTCGGTCAGTTCTTCGTAGCGGCCGATGATGTAGGGATCGAGCCGCTCCAGGCCGACGAGACGCACGCGGCGATGAAGCTCGACGAGCATCTGGATGCCGACCGGCGTGCGCAGCATGTCGCGCGCCGTGGCCAGAATGGCGATGGGGAAGACGTCCTCGGTGCCGGGCGTCTCCACTTCGGCGTCGCGCTGGACGACAATCAGCAGGTCGCCGCCGCGCTCGATGGCCGCCTGCACCGCTGCCAGCGACGTGCGACGGCCGATGGAGACCGTCGTCGTGACGCCGGGGAAAACCGCGCCCCCGCGCAAGGGGACAACGGGGATGGCTCTTGCTTCGTAAAAGTCGCTCATCTAGGTGTCCTCTGCCGCCGCCTCGTAAGGAATAATCCGCAGATTTAGTAGATTGGGCAGATTATTCGGAAAGCTCCCACCGGATGCGTGTCATTGCGACACGCCGGCGGGAGCAGATAGGCTGCGACAGTGGGCATTATACGCGGCGCAGATATGCGTTGTGATAGAGGGGTATCAGAGAAATATAAGAAAGAAGGGGCCAGGTTCAGGAGCCAGGGGCAGGGAAGAGGCTCTTCCCGGCCCCTAACCTGGCCCCTTTCTTCTAGATGTGCGCCGCATAGCTATCCTCCCCGTCCAGCATCCCCTCCCACTGCTCGCTGCGCTGGGTGGCCAGCTCTTGCTCGACGGCGCGCAGGCGGGTGCTCAACTCGGCCAGCATCTCCATCGTGATGTCGGGGGTGATGTTGTGGTGCAGGTCCATATCTTCGTGGCCGGGGAGCGACGGCAGGGTGGGCAGCGGCGCCGGCGGCTGGACGGCGCTGCGCGGCCGGGCGCGGCCGGGCACGCCGACGACCACCGAGCCGGGCGGCACGTCCTTGACGACGACGGCGTTGGAGCCGATGCGCGAGTGCGCGCCGATGCGGATGGGGCCGAGGATTTGCGCCCCCGCGCCGACGACGACGTGGTCTTCCAGCGTCGGGTGGCGCTTGGCCTTGATCAGGTCCACGCCGCCCAGGGTCACGTTGTGGTAGAGCAGGACGTTGTCGCCGATCTCGGCCGTCTCGCCGATGACCGTGCCCATGCCGTGGTCGATGACCAGGCAGCGGCCGATGCGCGCGCCGGGGTGGATTTCGATGCCGGTGAAGAAGCGGCCGAACTGCGACACCATGCGCCCCAGGAAGTAGAGCCGCCGCCGCCACAACCGGTGGGCCAGGCGGTGGAACCACAGGGCGTGCAGGCCGGGGTAGGCCAGCAGAATCTCCAGCCGCGACCGCGCCGCCGGGTCGTTGTCCATGAACGCCTGTATGTCGCGCCGCAGTGTCGTGAACATGGTTCTTGCCTCGGAATATTGATCCGCAGATTGGGCAGATTCGGCAGATTTAGGTGCAAAGCTCTTCTGGCAATCTGCCTAATCTGCCCAATCTGCGGATCATTCCTCTTAACCTTCTCGCAAGTCAGCGTAGAGGACGGTGCTCAAGTAGCGCTCGCCGTTCGACGGGATGACGACGACGATGAGCTTGCCGGCGTTCTCTGGCCGCTGGGCCACCTGCCGCGCGGCGTGGACGGCCGCGCCGGAGGAGATGCCCACCAGAATCCCCTCTTCGACGCCGACGCGCCGGGCCATGCTGATGGCCTCGTCGTTGGTCACGCGGATGACCTCATCCATGATGCCCGTGTTCAGCACCGCCGGCACAAAGCCCGCGCCGATGCCCTGAATCTTGTGCGCCCCCGGCTGGCCACCGGACAGCACCGGCGAGTCGGCCGGCTCGACGGCGATGGCCTGGAACGACGGCTTGCGCGCCTTGATGACCTCGGCCACGCCGGTGATCGTCCCACCTGTGCCCACCCCGGCGATGAGGATGTCCACCTGGCCGTCGGTGTCGCGCCAGATCTCCTCGGCCGTCGTGTGGCGGTGGATCTCCGGGTTGGCCGGGTTCTGGAACTGCTGGGGGATGAAGTAGCGCGAGTCGGCGGCGGCCATCTCCTCGGCTTTGGCGATGGCGGCGCGCATCCCCTGCGCGCCGGGGGTCAGCACCAGTTCCGCGCCATAGGCCCGCAGCAGCAGGCGGCGCTCCATGCTCATCGTGTCGGGCATGATCAGCGTCAGCGGGTAGCCCTTGGCGGCGCAGACGAAGGCCAGGGCGATGCCGGTGTTGCCGCTGGTCGGCTCCAGGATGATCGTGTCGGGGCCGAGGCGGCCGTCGCGCTCGGCGGCCTCGATCATGCTGACGCCGATGCGGTCCTTGACGCTCGACGCCGGGTTGAAGAACTCCAGCTTGGCCACCACCTGGCCCGCCGCGCCGTCGGTCACGCGGTTCAATTGCACCAACGGCGTGTTGCCGATGAGTTCGGTTACATTCGAAGCAATTCGCATGATGAATTCTCTCCTTGCATGGGGTTAAGAGGGACGCGGAGGAAGAAATAGCATTTCTTCCTCCGCGTTTCTCCGCTTCTCTCCGCGTCCCTCTTCATGACTCTCAACCGAGAGTCTAGCGCAATATCGGCCGGGGACACCACGTGTTTTGGCGTTCCTTAACCTGTCCGGGCCGCCAGGCGAGTCTGCACCGCTTCGCTGGTCAACTCGCGCCGGGCGTCGCGGCCGTTCCAGCGCGCTGCCGGCGACGGCTGGGCGATGAGCCGTTCGGCCGCGGCAATGGCCGCCACGTTCAGCGCCGCATTGCGCTTGCCGATGTCGCGCAACGCCCAGTTGATCGCCTTTTTGACGAAGTTGCGCCCGTCGGCCGCCTCGCGCTCGATGATGGGCAGGCAGGCCAGCAGCGCCGCGTCGCTCGTCTTCTGGTCGCGGTGGGCCAGGTCGGCCATCAGCACGAAGCCGGCGCGCTTGACGAACTCCTCCGGCCGGGCGCTCCACGCCAGCGCCTTGGCGTAGGCGAAGGGCGTGTGGGCGAACAGGTTGCCGCAGGCCTGATCGCACACCTCCCAACTGTCGAAGTCGGCCGCCCAGGTCTCCATCTGCGCCTCGTCCACCCACTGTGGCCGGTCGACCATCGTCGCCAGCACGCGCGTCTCGCGGCTGGGGTAGGCCCACAGGCGCAGCGCCAGATCATGGTCGCGCCCCGCCTCTTTGGCCAGCGCCCGCAGAATGGGAACCTTGACGCCGAACACCTCCGCGCCAACGATGCCGTAGCGGGCCATGCCGGCCACGGCGTCGGCGTCGCGCCCGGCGCGCAGGCGGTCGAGTATCTCATCATAGGTCAATGCCATTGCCGTTTTCTCCGTTTGGGCGGACAATTCGCCCAGCATCTAACCGGGATTCTACGGGGGAGAACGGCAGGATGAAAGGGGTTGTGGGAACCAAATGCGCCGGATAAGCCTTCTGCTGTGCGTCGTCTGTTTGTTCACGGCTGCCGCCCAGGCCACTGACCTGTCCATCGGGGTCATCCAGGGCACGGGCAGCGAGTCGCCCTACCTCAACCGCTTCGTCAACTTTCGCGGCGTGGTCGTCGGCCGCTACGAAGACCAGAACACGCGCGGCGATGTCTACTACACCCTCTTCGTTCAGGACGTGCCCAATGCCACCGACGGCGACCCGGCCACGTCCGATGCCATCGCCGTCTTCCTGGGCCGCGAGTCGCGGCCGACGTGGCCCTCGGTGACGTGGTGCGCGTCGGCGGCAAGGTGACGGAGTTCTACGGCCTGACGGAGATCGACGACCGCGGGCTGACGGTCACGGTCGCAGACAGCGGCCCGCTGCCCGCGCCGGTCGCCCTCGACCCGCCGGCCGACATCGTGGCGGCGGCCACCTACTTCGAGGCGCTGGAAGGGATGCGCGTCGCCTTCGCCGCCGAGGTCGTCGTCGCCGGGCCGACACACGAGGGGTGCGGTTTCGCCGTCGTCGACGCCGCCGCCGCGGCCGACCTGCCCATTCTGCGCCGCGCCGACGACGACCCGACCGGCCGCGCCGTGCCCGTCCTCTACCCCAGCGACCTCGACTGCGCCGACATTCCCCAATTGATGACCGGCGACCGGCTGCGCAGCCTGGCCGGGGCGCTGACCTACAACTTCGACCAGTTCAAGATCGTCATCGACGGCGTCGATGGGCTGGCGATAGAGCAGGACGGCCCACCCGCTTCCCCGCCGGCTTTGCCCGATGTAGCCCTGCCACAGATCACCGTCGCCACCCTCAACGCCGAGGACTATTTCGACACTACGCGCGACACAACCGAAGAAGGCGAGCCGGTGCTGACCGCCGACGAGTTGGCCGCACGCCAGGCCAAGTTCGTCCACCTCATCGCCCAGCCGTTACGCTGCCCAACGCTGCTGGCCCTGCAAGAGGTAGAGCACGAGGCGCTGCTGCTAGACCTGGCCGCGGCACTGGCCGAACCATGCGGCTTCACCTACACCGTCAGCCACCGCGAGACACCCGACGCGCGCGGTATCGACAACGCCCTGTTGAGCGACCCGCGCCGCGTGCGCGTTGAAGACGTGACCCTGCGCCAGAGCTGTTCGCCCGCGCCGACGGCCGTCACCGACCCGACCATTGCCTGCTCGGCCGGGCAACAACCGCTCTTCGGCCGCCCGCCCCTGCAAGTCGAGGCGCGCATTGACGGCCGGCCGTTCACGCTTTATGTCAATCACTTTAAATCGAAGCGCGACGGCGAGATCGACACCGACCTGGAGCGCATCCAGCAGGCGGTCTTCCTCAACGGGCTGGCCGCCGAACGGCTGGCGGCCGACCCGCAGGCCCGGCTCATCGCCCTGGGCGACTTCAACGACACCGAGCTTTCGCCCGCGCTGGCCCTGCTGACCGACCCGGCGCAGGGCGGCCGCTTCGTCCACGCCCTGAGCGCCATCCCGGCTGAGCAGCGCTACAGCTACAACTTCGGCGGCGTCAGCGAACTCATCGACGCCATCCTGCTCTCCCCGGCGCTGGCCGAGGAAGCGACTTACGCCACCATCATCCACACCAACACCGATTTTCCTTCCGGCTGGCGGCTGGATACGTCGGCGGCGCGTCAGCCTTACCGGGCCAGTGACCATGACGCGGCCGTCGTCGTCCTCGGCCGCGCCCCGGCCGCACCCACGCCGCAGCCCACGCCGGCAACGCCCGCCCGACCGCCATGCCGACCGCCACACCTGTGCCCGCCACCCTGGCAGCCACAGCTACCGCCACGCCCCTACCCATCCTCCCGACCGGCACGCCTGCGGCCGCCGCACCCACGACGCCCGCCCTGGGCAACGGCCGCGCCTGGGTGCTGGGAGTGGCCGCCGTCGCCCTCGTCGTCGCCGGCGGCCTGCTGGCCCGGCGGCTGGCCCATCGTTGAGCTTTTTACGTTTCCTGAATGGCGCGTGGCGCGAGGCGAGGTAGCATAGACGGCAAGATGAACCGGAGCGCGGACGACGAAAACAGCGGGCCAGTGGATGCTAATGTGCTGCGGCGGCTCTTGCAGCACGTGCCGTTGACCGTCACCCAGACGGTGCTGGTGACGCGCGGGCCGCAGGTGCTGGCCGCGCGCGGCGCGCTGAAGCCGGTCGAGGCGGCCGACGTGGCCGTCTACGTGGCCGAGGGCTGGCGCGACACGGCACAGACGTTGCGCATCCAGTTCATGCCCCTGCCCCTCGCGCCCGATGCCCGGCTGCTGCTGACCTATCCCCTGCGTGGCGGCTATCAGTTGACCCTGGTCGACGCCGAAAGCGCGCCGCTGGAGCAACTGCGGCGGCTGGGCGGGCAACTGCTGACGGTGCTGGCAGCGGCGGGATGGGGCGATAAGAAATAGAACGCGGATGACGCGGATTTTCGCGGATGAACGCGGCCAGAATTCCTTTCTTATCCGTGCTCATCAGTGAAATCCACGTCATCCGTGTTCCATTCTTCCTACCCCGGCGCGTTTGCTTATGGCCCCATGGGCTGGTAAAATACGTTTCGCGTCGGACATGAGCTATCATGTTCGGTCGCGCCTCCGTAGCTCAATTGGCAGAGCAGGGCACTCTTAATGCCGAGGTTTTCGGTTCGAGTCCGAACGGGGGCACCTGAAGAGGCTGTATCAATCGAGTTGATACAGCCTTTTTGCTTTCAAGTGTGACCTAAATGGGAGCCAGGTGATGGCGCGGAAGCAGTGCGTGGCCTGTGGCGAGTTCAAGAACGAGACCGAGTTTCCCTGGTGGAGTGAAACCGAGGGACGTCGTCGCGGAACCTGCCGGGCTTGCAAGAGCCAGCAGCAGAAGAAATGGTACTCCAAGAAGCGGGAGACCCATATTGCCAACGTCAAAAGCAATATTGAGCAAGCCAGAACAGAGGCGCACCAGTTAGTCCGCAACTATCTTTCCACCCATCCCTGCATTGATTGTGGCGAGGCGAATCCGATTGTTCTGGAGTTCGATCACGTAAGGGGCCAGAAGAGACTAACAATCAGCCAATTGTGCGCCAGAGGCTATACGATTGAGGTTATCGCGGTTGAGATCGATAAGTGCGTGGTCAGGTGCGGCAATTGCCACCGCCGAAAGACAAGTGCGGAGAAGGGCTGGTTCAGGCTATGAAGCAATGTAGCCGCTGTCGGCAGTTAAAAGATGAGGAGGAGTTTGCCTGGGAAAATAAGCCACTAGGCAGAAGGCAGAACTACTGTCGCGACTGTCATCGCGAAGTCGACCGCGCCCGCTACGAAAAAAGAGATTCCCTGCAAAAAGCGCTGAACACAGAAAGAAACAAGACCCGTATAGCCACTGCGAAGCTATTCGTCTGGAACTATCTACAAGAGCATCCTTGCGTTGATTGCGGAGAGAACGATCCAGTGGTTCTTGAATTCGATCATATTGATCCCCGACAGAAAAAACTGAATGTATCCGAAATGGTAGGATGGGGATATTCTCTTGAGGCCATCCAACGGGAGATAACTCTCTGCGAAGTCCGCTGCGTCAATTGCCATCGGATCAAGACCTATCGGGAGAGGGGTTGGCAGACCCGCTAAGGGGAGCACGCGACTCCCTCTTTGCTTTCCACCCCCCGCCCATCCATGCTAAACTTCCCTCATCGCCCCGCGCCGCGCCGGACGGCCGCGCCGGGGCCGCGGACATAACCCTAATCCACATCTTCGCCGCCCAACCAACGGAGCAACCCATGACTGACACCCTTACCCTCGATCCAGCCGCCATCGAGACTCACATTGACGCCCTCGTCCAGTCCATGACCCTCGAAGAGCAGGTCTCGCTGCTGTCCGGGGCCGACTTCTGGACGACCGTGCCCGTCGAGCGCGTCGGCGTGCCGGCCATCAAGGTCAGCGACGGCCCCAACGGCGCGCGCGGCGGCGGGTCGCTGGTCGGCGGCGTGGCCGCCGCCGCCTTCCCGGTGGGCATCTCGCTGGCCTCTTCCTGGAACACGCCGCTGGTCGAGGAAGTCGGCCAGGCGTTGGCCGAAGAGGCGCTGTCGAAGGGGGCGCGTGTGCTGCTGGCCCCGACGGTCAACATTCACCGCTCGCCGCTCAACGGCCGCAACTTCGAGTGCTACTCCGAAGACCCCTACCTGTCGGCCCGCCTGGTCGTGGCCTACGTCCGCGGCTTGCAAAGCCAGGGCGTCAGCGCGACGGTCAAGCACTACGTCGGCAACGACTCCGAGTTCGAGCGCAACAGCATCAGCTCCGACATCGGCGAGCGCGCCCTGCGCGAAATCTACCTCGTGCCGTTCGAGGCCGCGGTCAGAGAGGCAGGGACGTGGGCGCTGATGTCGTCCTATAACAAGGTCAACGGCACCTACGTCAGCCAGAACCCCCGCCTGTTGCGCGACATCCTGAAGGGGGAATGGGGCTTCGACGGCCTGGTCATGTCCGACTGGACGGGAACCTACAGCATGGTCGAAGCGGCCAACGCCGGCCTCGACCTGGAGATGCCCGGCCCGACCTGGCTGCGCGGGCCGCGCCTGGTGGAGGCGGTGCGCGACGGCCGCGTGGACGCCGCGGCCGTGGCCGACAGCGCCCGCCGCCTGCTGCGCCTCATCGCCCGCGTCGGCGCGTTCGACGACCCGACCATCCCCGACGAGCAGGCCATCGACCGGCCCGAACACCGCGCCCTCATCCGCCGCGCCGGGGCCGAGGGCATTGTCTTGCTGAAGAACGACGGCTTGCTGCCACTGGCCCTGAGCGCCGGCCGGCGCGTGGCCCTCATCGGCCCCAACGCGCAGACGGCGCAGATCATGGGCGGCGGCAGCGCCCAGGTGAACGCCCACTACCGCATCACGCCGCTGGAAGGGCTGTTGGCCCAGGCCGGCGCGGCCGAGATCGGCTGCGACACCGGCTGCGTCAACTACAAGCAGTTACCCCTATTGGATGGGCCGATCACCGTGGAGTACTTCAACTCGACCGACCTCTCCGGCGAAGTCGTCGCCCGGCAGGAAATTGCCCAGGGCGAGTTGATGTACTTCCTGGATGTGATGCCCGGCGTCAACGCCTGGGAGTTCAGCGCCCGCTTGTCGGCGCGGGTGACGCCCGACGCCGACGGCGAGCACCACTTCAGCCTGGCCAGCGCCGGGCTGAGCCGTCTATTCGTGGACGACGCCCTGCTCGTTGACAACTGGACGAACTGGCAGAAGGGGGATACCTACTTCGGCTTCGGCAGCAACGCCGTCGCCGGGGCCATCGATCTGCAAGCCGGGCGCGCCACTAACGTGCGCGTCGAGTACGCCTACACGGGCGCCGGCGGGCTGGGCATGAAGGCCCTGCGCATCGGCCTGGCCCGGCCGCTGGGCGACGAGGCGCTCGAGTCGGCCGTGCTGGCCGCCGCCCAGGCCGACGTGGCCGTGCTGTTCGTCGGCCTGACCGGCGAGTGGGACAGCGAGGGCAACGACCGGCCGCACATGGACCTGGTCGGGCGGCAGAACGAACTGATCGCGCGCGTGGCCGCGGCCAACCCCAACACCATCGTCGTGCTGCAAACGGGCGGCCCGGTGGCCATGCCCTGGCTGGATCAGGTCGGCGCGGTGGTGCAGGCCTGGTACCCCGGCCAGGAGTGCGGCAACAGCATCGCCGACGTGCTGACCGGCCGCGTCAACCCCGCCGGCCGCCTGCCGCAGACCTTCCCCGTGCGGCTGGAGGACAACCCGGCTTACGTCAACTACCCCGGCGAAAACGGCCACGTCCTCTACGGTGAGGGCATCTTTGTCGGCTACCGCTACTACGACAAGAAGCGCGTCGCCCCGCTCTTCCCGTTCGGCCACGGCCTGTCATACACGACCTTCGCCTACGACAGCCTGCGCCTCAGCGCCGACACGCTGGCCCCCGGCGAGACGCTGACGGTGTCGGTTGACGTGACCAACACCGGCGACCGCGCCGGGCAAGAGGTGGTGCAACTCTACGTGCGCGACCCGCGCGCGGCGCTGGCCCGGCCGGAGAAGGAGCTGAAGGGCTTCGCCAAGGTGGCGCTGGAACCAGGCGAGACGCAGACGGTGACACTATCGCTCGACATGCGCGCCCTGGCCTACTACGACGACGCCCGGGCGGCCTGGGTGGCCGAGGCGGGCGAGTTCGAGGCGCTAGTCGGCGCGTCGTCGGCCGACATCCGCGCTCGCGCCGGCTTCACGCTGAGCGCCGAGTGGGTTGAGCCGACCGGGCCGGCCAGGTAGCCGGCCGGACAGTGACTATCGACCTGACAGGTAGGCGGCCAATCGCACTCCAGCGAAAGATGCCGTTTGTGGCCGCCCACCTGTCAGGTCGGTGCGCCTGAGGTGACAATCGGAAAGCCCTGCCCTGCCCGTACCCCCCTTGACATCGGCCGCCGCGTCCCCTACAGTAAGGTTACTTATTGGCTCTCCACCAGGAGTTTTCGGGAGTAAGGAAGGTCAACATGAGTACCATCTGGAGAAAGTGGGCTGGGCTGCTGGCGCTGGTGAGCGCCTTCGTCCTGGGCGTGACCTCTGTCGCCGCCCAGACGGCCACGCCCGCCGCCGACGCCGCGACCACCGCCGCCCAGACCGGCGGCTGGCTCGGTCTGTCGTGGTGGGTGTGGATCGTGATCGGGCTGCTGCTACTGTTCCTGTTGTGGTGGCTGTTCTTCCGCCGCCGCCCCGCGCCGCCACCCCCGCCGCCGCCGCGGCGTGTCACAACGGCCGAGCCGCCGGCCCGCCCGGTCATGCCGGAGCCAACGCTCTATACCCCGGTGCCTGAGTCGCCCTCGCGCCTGGTCACGCCGGAACTGGAACCATTCGGCCTGGCCCCCGAACCGAACCTTAGCGTGGTGTCGGAGCCGGACAACCTGAAGCGCATCGAGGGCATCGGCCCGCGCATCGAAAGCATCCTCAACAGCGCCGGCATCACCACCTTCCGGGCGCTGAGCAACACCCCGGTGGAACGCCTGCGCGAGATTCTGAACGCCGCCGAGTTGCGCGGCTCCTTTGGCGATCCCACGTCTTGGCCCGAACAGGCGCGGCTGGCCGCCGAAGGGATGTGGGACCAATTGAAGACGCTGCAGGATGGGCTGAAGGGCGGGCGCTAGTCAGGCCAACCTGTCCAAACCCATGCAAAAAGCCCTTGACATGGGTCAATCGCCTATGCTACTCTGTCGTCACATGAACGCTATTCGCTCGCTTCGACTGCGCGGCCTGTTACTTGGCAACTTACTTGCCCGATTACCCGCGCCTGCCGGACGAGACTGAACCGTTCACCCGTTTCCCGATTATCATATTGGCCGCAGGCGCTCCCTGCGGCCTTTTTGTTTTTTCAGTCGTTAGTCGTTAGTCGAAGCGACTAACGACCAACGACAAGGAATATTCCATGACCACGCATTCAACGATAAAAACCGCGCCCTACGTCTTTGGCGCGTTGGAAGAGAAGTGGCGGTCGGTGTGGCCGGCGGCCGACCTGTATCGCACCGGCGACGATCCGGACAAGCCCAACATCTATATCCTGGACTTCTTCCCCTACCCATCGGGCGACGGCCTGTCGGTCGGCCACTGCCGCAACTACGTGCCCACCTGCGTCAGCGCCCGCTTCCACCGGATGCGCGGCTATAACGTGCTGCACCCCATGGGCTGGGACGCCTTCGGCCTGCCGGCCGAGAACTACGCCATCGCCCACGGCATCCACCCGGCGGAGACGACGCGCCGCTTCGCCGCCAACTACAAGCGGCAGATGGAACTGGTCGAGTGCTCCTACGACTGGTCGCGCGAGGTCAACTCCACCGACCCGGCCTTCTACCGCTGGACGCAGTGGTTCTTCCTGCTGCTGTTCCGGCGCGGCCTGGCCTATCGGGCGCGGGGCAGCCAGTGGTGGTGCCCCCAGTTGCCACACCATCCTGGCCAACGAGCAGGTGGAGGACGGCCGCTGCTGGCGCTGCTGTTCGCCGGTGACGAAGAAGGAGTTGGAGCAGTGGTACTTCAAGATCACCGCCTACGCCGAGCAACTGCTGGCCGGGCTGGAGACGATCGACTGGCCGGAGCGCATCAAGACGATGCAGCGGCAGTGGATCGGGCGTAGCGAAGGCGCGGAAGTCGTCTTCACCATCGGCGACGAGCCGCTGCCCGTCTTCACCACCCGGCCCGACACGCTGTACGGCGCGACGTTTCTGGCGTTGGCCCCGGAGCACCCGCTGGTCGCGCGCATCACCATGCCCGACCGGGCGGACGAGGTCGCCACCTACGCCGCCACGGCGCGCCGGATGAGCGACATCGACCGCGCCGCCGCCGACCGGGCCAAGACCGGCGTCTTCACCGGCGCGACGGCCACCCACCCGCTGACCGGCGCGGCCGTGCCCGTGTGGGTAGCCGACTACGTGCTGCCCGGCTACGGCTCCGGCGCGGTCATGGGCGTGCCCGCCCACGACGGGCGCGACCTGGCCTTTGCCCGGCGCTATGGGCTGCCCGTTGTCGCCGTTGTAGCACAGGATTCTTATCCTGTGCCGGACGCGGGTGGCGAGTGGCGGGTGGCGAGTGGCGAACGACCAACCAACCACCAACAACCACTAACCAGCGACACGGCCTACGAAGGCGAAGGAGTTCTGATCAACTCCGGTCCCTATAATGGCCTGACGTCGGCCGCCGCAACCGAGCAAATGACCGCCGACCTGGCCGCCCGCGGCCTGGGGCGGGCGCACGTCGCCTACCGCTTCCGTGACTGGCTGATCTCCCGCCAGCGCTATTGGGGCGCGCCCATCCCCATCATCCACTGTCCCGCCTGTGGCGCGGTTCCTGTGCCGGAAGAGCAGTTGCCGGTGCTGCTGCCCGAAGAGGTGGCGTTCGCGCCGGGCGAGGACGGCCGTTCGCCGCTGGCCCGCGTCGCCGATTGGGTCAACGTCTCCTGTCCGCAGTGCGGCGGCCCGGCCCAACGCGAGACGGACACGATGGACGGCTTCGCCTGTTCGTCGTGGTACTTCCTGCGCTTCGCCAGCCCGCACGAGGCCGAGCGGCCGTTCGACCCGGCCGCCGTGCGCGCCTGGCTGCCGGTCGATACCTACGTCGGCGGCGCGGAGCACGCCGTCATGCACCTGCTGTACGCCCGCTTCTGGACCAAGGTGATGCACGACGCCGGGCTGATCGACTTCGATGAGCCGTTCGCCCAGTTGCGCAATCAGGGCATGTTGCTGTCGCCGCAGGACGGGCAGAAGATGTCGAAGTCGCGCGGCAACGTCGTCACGCCCGACGAAGTCGTGGCCGCCCACGGCGTGGACGCGCTGCGGACGTACGTGCTGTTCCTGGGGCCGTTCGACGCCCGGGCGCTGTGGGACGACCGCGGCATCGTCGGCGTGGATCGCTTCCTGGAGCGCGTCTGGCGGCTGGCGCAGGAGTTCGCCGGCCTGCCCGACGGCCCCTACAACGACGCTTTCGAGCGCGCCCGCCATCGGGTCATCAAGCGGGTGACGGCCGACATGGAGCGCTTCCGCTTCAACACCGCCGTGGCCGCGCTGATGGAGTACGTCAACGCCCTCTATGCCGCGCGCGAACAGCCGGTGGCCGCCGGGCAGTGGCGCGAGGCCATCCGCACGCTGGCCCTGCTGCTGGCCCCCATCGCCCCGTTCATCGCCGAAGAGATGTGGCGTGAGGCATTGGGCGAGGCGGAGTCAATCCACGGCGCGGCCTGGCCGGTGTGGGATGAGGCGTTGGCGGCCGAGGAGCAGACGACAATCGTCGTGCAGGTGAATGGCAAGCTGCGCGACCGGCTGACGGCCGACGCCGGCAGCGACCCCACCACGTTGCGCCAGATGGCCCTGGCCAGCGAGCGCGTGCGGGCGGCCGTCGGCGAGCGCCCGGTGCGCGATGTGATTGTGGCCCGGCGGGTGGTGAATGTGGTGACGGCGTAACGCGGGTTGGCAACCCGCCTCTTCTCTTATGGAAGAGGCGGGTTACCAACCCGCGTTACAATTCTACGGAATACAGAGGTTCGTACCCCAGAAGATCAGGTTCAGGTTATAGATGTTGTTGGCCCGGGCGATGGCGAACGGGTCAGCGCCGTACCAACGGCTGATCTGGAGCAGGTTCTGGCCGGGCGTCACGTAGTGCCAGGCGCGACAGGTGGGCGTGGGTGGCACGACGGGTGGCGGCGGCGGCGGGACGACCACCGGCGGCGGCGTCCAACCGATGGGCACAACGACCACCTGACCGGGATAGATCCGGTTCATATTGGTGATCTGCGGATTGAGGGCCAGGATGGCGTGCACCGTCGTGCCGTAATTGCGGGCGATACGCGCCAAATACTCGCCCCGCTGGACAATGTGGTTGACGGTCGCCCCCTGCGCCTCGGCCGGGCGAGCGGCAACGAGGAACAGCGACAGGACGACGACCACGAGGGCCGCCAGGATAACCAGGCGGCCGGCCGACTTCTCTCTAGACAATACCCACTTCATGTAACCCTCCACAACACTGAAAAGAGATTGGCCCGCCGGTGAAGTCGCGCGGGAAGCTAGACGCGGGTCAGGTATTCGCGCGTCTCGGTGTTAACGCGGATACGGTCGCCCGCCTGGACAAACAGCGGTGTCTTCACCCGCAGGCCGGTATCCGTTACGACCTCTTTAGTTGCCCCGGTCGCCGTGTCGCCGGCCAGGGCGTTTTCCGCCTGGACGACGTCGAACTCCATCGTCTTGGGCAGTTCATAGTCGATGACTTCGCCCTCGTAGGACAGCAGTTCCAACTCCATGTTGTCGCGCAGGAAGGCGGCGTCGTCCTCCAAAATGCTATGGGCGACTTGCTTTTGATCGTAGGTCGATTGATCCATGAAGACGTAGAAGGTGCCGTCGTCGTAGAGATACTGGAAGGAACTCTTGTCGAGGCGTACGTCATCCACGCGGTCGCCGGAAGAGAAGGTGACTTCCTTGTTGGTGCCGGTGCGCAAGTCGCGGACGCGGACGCGGATGGTGGCCTTGCCGCGGCCGGGCTTGGTATGGGAATACTCGTTTACTTTGAGAAGCGCGCCGTCGTGGACAAATGTAACGCCACGGCGCAACTGATTGACGTCGATCATCGCTGCAATTCTACTCCTAAGTAACAAGACATAATGTCAACTACATCACAGTGTAGCATAGGTGTAGGTTACTACGCAATGGGCAACAGCCATTGCTCACTGGCCCTTCGCTATCTCTTCGACCACCGCCGCCAAGTCCAGCTTCGCCCCGGCCGCCAGCCCCGCCTCGACCACGGCCGCCGGCAGACCCAGCCGCCCGATCTCCTCATCGATCTCGGTGCGAACCTGATTGTCGGTCGCCGGGTGGGCGCGGGCCAGGCCATAGAGGGCCAGCGCCCGCGCGGTGTCGCCCGTCTCGGCCAGGATTTGGCCGGACAGGAAGACCGTCCACAAGACCCACGGTTGTGCGCCGAGTGACTGGGCCAGGTCGAGCGCCTCACACGCGCCACGGCGGGCCGCGACCACGTCGCCCAGCCGCAAGTCGGCCTGTGACAGATTGCCCAGCGCGACGACCACACTGCGCTGTTGGCCCAACTCCTGGAATCGGCCGCGCGCCGCGTGGCCATTTTCGCGGGCCGCGGCGTAATCGCCGCGTAAATAGGCGATGTTGCCGAGATTGACAAGCGCCCGCGCCTCGTGTGAAAGATGATTGGCGCGACGCGACAGGGCCAGGACCCTCTCGAATATCTCCACCGCCCGCTCCAGTTCGCGGCGATCGGTGGCGATGTTGCCGAGCGTGTACAGCGCATCGATCTCGCCCACCACGTCCGCGCCGGCCCGACTGGCCGTCAGCGCCTCGGTCGCGTGGGCCTGGGCCGCGGCCAGGTCGCCCATGATCCACAGAATAGAGGCGGCCCGTTGCTGGGTCAGGGCCAGCAGCCGGCCGCCCAGCGCCCGGCCCAGCGGCAGCGCCGCCTCAGCCAGCGCCCGGGCGCGGTCATATTGGCCGCGGTCGGAAGCTGTGGCCGCCAGCGCGGCCAGCGCCTCGGCCTCGGCCGCCGGCTCGCCGGCTTGCCGCGCTTCGGCCAGCCCGCGTTCCAGCGCCGCCTCGGCCGCCGCCAGGTCGCCCAGGACGCGGCAGGCCTGGCCGACGCCGATCAGAGCTTTCATCGTCGCCGGGCCGCCGCGCTCGCCGGCCGCCGCGCGTAACGCCAGCGCCCGCTCCAGCGCCCGCCGCGCCACGGCAAACGCGCCAACCCGCAGCGCCTCCTCGCCCGACTGCTCCAGCAGGGCCGCCGCGCGCTGCGCCTCGCCGGCCTGGATGTAGTGCTCGGCGATAAGGCCCAGATACTCGTCGCGCCGCTCGCCGGCGTGGCTCTCCAGCCAACGGGCGGCGCGGCCGTGGTATTGCACCCGGCGCTTGAGCAGAACCGTTTCGTAGGTCACGTCGCGTAGCAGGGCGTGTTTGAAGATGTACTCGCCAACGTCGGCAAAGACGGAGTACTCGCGCCGGAAGATCAACTCGCGCCCGCGCACGGCCTCCAGCGTCGGGATGACCTCTTCGCGCTCGGTCTCGAACAGGTCGGCCACGGCGTCGTCCCAGAAGATGCGGCCGATGACCGAGGCGCGTTGCAGCGTCTCCCGCTCTGCGCGCGGCAGCCCATCGAGCCGCGCCTGCAACAGCGCCGTCAGCGTCGGCGGCACTTTGAGTGTGGCCAGCTTGTCGGTGTGCACGGTCCAATGTTCAGTAGTCAGTAGGTCAGTAGTCAGTAGGTCAGTAGTCAGTAGGTCAGTGGCCGGTAGCGAGTCTCCCCTGCTCCTCTGCTCTTCATTCCTAATTCCTAATTCGTAATTCCTAATTCCTCTTTCGATCACCCCCTGCTCAATGAGCATCTTCACCATCTCTTCGACGTAGAACGGGTTGCCCTCGGCAGCCTCGATGATGAGGTCGCGTAGGGCGTCGGGCACTTTGTCGACGCGCTGCAACACTTCGTTCACCAAGGCCCGGCTGGCCCGTTTGGAAAGCGGCGCGAGGGAGATACGCTGGAAGGCCGCCTGCCCTTCGCCCCAGTTGGGCCGGCGCTCGAAGAGGCTGGCCCTGGTCACGGCGACGATGAGCAGCCGCGCCGCCGGGATGGCCTCGGCCAGATAGGTGGCCAGGTCGAGCGACTGGTCGTCGGCCCAATGGACATCCTCCAGCAGGATGACCACCGGCATCTCGGTCAGGCCGGGGGTAGGAGTACGCGGCGGGGTAGAGGTGAACGCGCGCAGATAGCGCGTCAGGTAGGCGCGGGCTGTAGCCATGAAGCCGGGCGCATCCAGCAGCCGGCGGACGGCCTCGCTCGACGAGAAGTCGAAGCCCAGCCAGTGGCCGACCACATCGGCTAAGTCCGGCTCCAGCGCCCCGGCCATACCGCGGCGAAATTTGTCGAGGGCCACGGCCACGCTGTCGCTGTCAAGAATGCCGAACCGATTGGCCAACAGGTCGCGGAACAGGCTATAGGGTAGGTGCTGCGTGTTCGGCGTCGCCCGCCCCTTGAAGTAGCGGATTACTTCCGGCCGCAGTTCCAGCCAGTTGTCGAACTCGTAGAGCAGACGCGACTTACCCACGCCCGCTTCGCCGACGACGGTCACCACGCGCGTCTCGCGCGACTCAATGGCGTCCTCATAAGCCGCCTGCAAGGCCAGCATCTCCACCTGGCGGCCGATCATGCGCGTCTCAATGCCTTCCAGGCCGCGCGTCGCCATGCGCAGGGCGCGCGCCTTGGCTCTCAGGACGACGTAGGTCGCTATCGTCTCGCCCCGCCCCTTGGCGACCGGCAGCTCGTGGGGCTGCACGTCGAAGATGCCGCGAATGTGGCGATAGGTGTCGTGGGCCATGAGGATAGCGCCGATGGGGCAGGCGCGTTCCAGTTGCAGGGCCATATTGACGGCGTCGCCGATAGCCGTGAACTCGCCCACCGTGCCAACCTGGCTCAACAGCACTGGCCCGGTGCTGATGCCGATGCGCATGGCCAATTCGTGGCGCGCAACGGCGTGGGCAGCCGCTCCGGCAACGTCGAGCGCTGCCAGCGCCGCCTGCATGGCCAGCGCCGCGCGCACCGCGCGCTCCGGGTCGTCCTCGCGGGCGGCCTCGGCCCCCCAGATGGCCATGACGGCGTCACCGATGTGCTTGTCGATGCGCCCGCCGTGATCGACGATCACGCTATCGAGCATCAGCCACAGGCCATTCATCACCCTGGCCAACTCCTCGGCGTCCATCGTCTCCGCCATCGCGGTGAAGCCGGACACGTCGGCCAGCAAAATGGTGACTTGCTTGCGCTGCTGTTCGCGCGGCGTCTGGTCTTGAAGCGCCTTGAGCTTATGGTTGATGGACGCCACCAGCGTGGCGACGACGTCATCGCCCAGAATGGCGCGTTGCGCTTCCAGCGCGACCATACTGGCCTGTAATTGCGCGATCTGTTCTGCCGGTGATGACATACGCTATTTGCCTGGCAACTCTTGTCTGGAGTATAGCAGATCGGCGGGCGCGTCCCACTCTCTCGCTCCCGGTACAGCTCACTTTCTGAAGTGGGTTGCACCTTCTGACGCACCTTCGAGAAAGGATCAAGAACGTGCAACGCACCTCAGAAGGTGCATCACACGGGGAGGGTGCTACAATTGCAGCGAGGCTCAACGGTATGGATGAGATCACGGCCAGCACCCAACTGCTTTGCCAACAGTGTTCCGCGCCCCTGGCGGTGGAGACGGGCGCGAAGTACGTCACCTGCGAGTTCTGCGGCACGGTCAACTTCGTCGACAAGAGCCAGGCCGTGCTGCACTACGCCGTGCGGCCGACGCTGGACGAGCAGCAGGCCGCCGCCGCCCTGCGCCGCTGGATGGCCGGCAACCAGACCGTCAAGGGGCTGGACGCCGCGGCGCGGATCGAGTCGCAGACCTACCAACTCTTTCCCCTGTGGATGGTGCGCGCGACGCGCCACGGCAAGGAAGAAGTCATCCTGAAGCCCGGCGCGGCCCTGTCGATCGTCGAGTTGGGCAAGCTGCGCGTGCCCGCCGCCGACCTGGAGCCTTATGACAGCACCCTCGACGGCGTAGCGGTCAAGCCGTCCGTGCCCGTGACCGCCGTTCATGGCTGGCTGGCCGCCAACGAGAACATCGCCGCCGAAGCCATCGAGGAGTTGGCCCTGGTCCACGCCCCCATCTACCAGTTCAAGTATCGCTATAAGGACCAGACCTACACCGCCCTGGTCGATGCCGCCGCCGGCGAAGTCTTCGCCGCCATCTACCCGGAGAAGTTCGAGCTGCCCTACGTCTCCATCGGCGGGTTGGGCTGTGTGGCCTACTTCCTGGCCGCGCTCATTCCCGCCTTTGGCCTGTGGGTGTTCAACGACATCGGCCTGGGACTGGGTCTGCTCATCTATCTCGGCGTGGCCGTCACCCTGGCCATCCCCATCTTCATCGCCGCCGCGTCGGTTTCGCGCCGCTTTTAGGCTGCACCTGCTATGACGACCGAGACACCACTTCCCAACGTGCCGCCGGCCGCGCCCGTCCCGCCGGCATCCGCGCCCATTCCGCCCGGTTCCGCGTCCTCGACCGCCGCGCCCCGCCCGACGCCGCGCGAAAGCTCGCAGGGCCTCATCTGCCCCAACTGCGCCGGCGTCGTGCCCGTGGCCGAAGGGCTGCGCGTCGTCCAGTGCCCCTACTGCAATCTGCACTCGCTGGTGCAGGGGGAGCGCGGCGTGCGCCGCTGGCAGGTGGCGCGGCAAGTCGACCGCGGCCGGGCCGAAGAGGCGGTGCGCGGCTTCCTGGGCGGAATGCGCAAGGCGCGCGACCTGCGCCGGCTGGCGACGATTGACGAGATGGTGCTGGCCTACCTGCCCTTCTGGCGCGTCGAGGCCACCGTGGCCGGCTGGCTGTTCGGCCGCGTGCGCAAGGACGAGGACGAGACCAAGCCCGACGAGCACTACGTCTTCGAGTCGATGCACTGGAACGACGCCGCCGTGGACGTGGCCGAGTTCGGCGTCCACCGCATCGTCGTCTCGCGCGACGATCTGTCGCCCTTTGACAGCCAGACGCTCCACGCCGAGGCGATGGTCTTCGAGCCGTCGGAGTCGCGCACGGCGGCGCTGGACGAGGCGCGCAACTACTTCGTACGCCGGGCGCGCAAGGCCGCAGCGCAGAAGACCACCAGCTACGAGAACATCCAGCTCTTGCGGCCGGAGTTTGCCCTGGTCTACTTCCCGGTGTGGATCGGCCGCTACTCCTACCGCAACCGCACCTATCAGGTCGTCGTCGACGGCGCCAGCGGCCGGGTCATGTATGGCAAGGCCCCCGGCAACATCCTCTACCGGGCCATCGCCCTCGTCGGCGGGCTGGCGGTGGGCAATCTGGTGCTGGTCAACGGCACCATCCTGGCCGCGCTGGCCCAGACCGACGACGACAGCCTGGGCCTGCTGCTGCTGCCCATCGCCGTGGGCGCCGGCCTCATCCTCTACGGCTATCGCCAGTTCCGCTATGGCGAGGAGGTGGAGGACAAACCGCGCGACTTCCAGAAGGCGGACGCTGAGGGCGGCTTGCTGGGTGGGGCCATTCCGTCGATGGGCGACCTGCCCAAGATGATGAAGACGGGCATGACCGTCCTGGAAGACCTGGAGAAGATGAGCCGCCAGAGGCGCGCTAGAAACCGAGTTTCCAAAACTAACATGAAACTCTTACTCCTCCGCTGTCCCCGCTGCAACCACGCCCTGACGCCCGGCAACGACGACGTCGTCGTGCAGTGTCCCAACTGCCACGCCGCCGTGGCCATCAGCGAGGGCGGGCTGCAACTGTCGCCCGCGCAGTATGCCGCGTCGACGGAGCCGCGGCCGGAGACGTGGCTGCCGTTCTGGGTCTATCGCGGCCAGGTCACCTTCCAGTCGCGCCGGACGCAGGGCGGACGCTCGGCCACGGAAGAGGCGCAGAAGTTCTGGGGCCAGCCGCGCCGCATCTACATCCCCGCCTGGGCCTGTGAACTGGCCGACGCCCGCGATCTGGTCACTGATCTGTTGGCCAAGCAGCCCACTCTGAGCGCCATCACGCCGCCCGAAGACGCCGCCTTCCTGCCGGCGGCCATCACCACCGAGGATGGCCGCAAACTGCTGGAACTGGTCATCGTCACCCTGGAGGCCCAGCGCAAAGATTGGCTGGAGTCGCTGAAGTATGAGCTGAAGCTGGACAGCGAAGCGCTGTGGCTGCTGCCCGCCCAGCGCGCCGGCGACGGCTGGACGCTGCTGATCAAGGGCGGTTAGCCTCCGGCCAGCCCGGCGACGATCTTGGCAATCCGCCGCTGTCGTGTCTCCGCCGCTTTGGCCGTCTCCACCTGCCGGACGTGCTCCTTGCGGGCGCTGTAGCTGAGGGCGTCAAAGGCGGCGCGCAACCCCGGCCGCTCGGCCAGCGCCGCGGCCAGATCGTCGGGCACGTCCACCGTGCGCGGTTGGGTGTCCAGTTCGAGGGTGATCTCCACCGTCTGGCCCGCCTCGACCCCGGCCGCGGCGCGGCGTTCCTGGCTCAATGGCAGCATGTACACGTCGCCATAGGCGGCGACGGTGCTGCGGTAGCTGTGGCCGCCGATGTGGACGACGACCTTCGGCCGCTTGCCCTGGCCCAACGCGGCGACGACCTCGGCCGGAACGGGGATGCCGGTGGCGTTCAGTCCCTCTTCCTGAGTAATCGTGGTTGTGTAAGTCGCTCTCATCAGTCAGACTCCTTCACATCTTTGGGGGGGGAGGGTCCCGCACCGGCGAAGGGAAAGGGATACCATCCCGCCAGGGCAGTAAACACGCCACTATTGCCGTCCACACTTGAAAGGACTATAAACGAAGTTACACCGTTCTTACAATTCCTTCACAATGCCCAGGGATTGTCGATCTATCCTGGTGGCATAAGGAGAGCGCATGGAAAAGCAACGCATTCACAGCAACGACGCCCCGGCGGCCGTCGGCCCTTACTCCCAGGCCATCCGCGTCGGCGATTTCGTGTTCACCGCCGGGCAAGTGGCCCTCGACCCGGCCGGCGGCGAGCTGGTCGGCGACGACGTGGCGGCGCAGACGGAGCAGGTCATCCGCAACCTGCGCGCCGTGCTGGCCGCGGCCGGCACCGACCTGGCCCACGTGGTCAAGACGACTGTCTTCCTGCAAAGCATGGGCGACTTCGCGGCCATGAACGCCGTCTACGCCCGCCACTTCCCCGAACCCTTCCCCGCCCGCTCCACCGTCGAAGTCGGCGGGCTGCCCAAGGGGGGGCTGGTCGAGATCGAGTGTGTAGCCCTTATCAGCTAGGGATTAGGGGCTAGGGATTAGGGATTAGGGAAGAAGGGCGTACGTTTCTTCCCTAATCCCTAACCCCTAATCCCTAATCCCTAATCCGCCATGCCCGACACCATTCTCATCGCCGACGACGAAGCCAGCATCCGCGACCTGGCCCGGCTCTATTTGGAGAAAGAGGGCTTTCGCGTGCGCACGGCCGTGGACGGCGCGGCGGCGCTGGACGAAGTGCGCCGCGACCCGCCGGCCCTGCTCATCCTCGACCTGATGATGCCGCAGATGGACGGCTGGGAAGTCTGCCGCCGCGTGCGCGCCGAGAGCAACCTGCCCATCCTGATGCTGACCGCCCGCGACCAGGACATCGACAAGATCGTTGGCCTGGAGATGGGGGCCGACGACTATCTGACCAAGCCGTTCAACCCGCGCGAGCTGGTGGCCCGCGTGCGGGCCATCCTGCGCCGCGCCGGGGCCAAGACGCCGACGGAACGGCCGCGCCGCTTTGGCCGGGTGGAGATCGACCCGGCCAGCCGCGAAGTGACCGTCGACGGCGAGGCGGTCGCCCTGCGGGCCAAGGAGTTCGACCTGCTGCTGACGCTGGCCGAACACGCCAACCAGGTACTCTCGCGCGAGCAACTGCTTGACCGCGTCTGGGGCTACGAGTTCTACGGCCAGACGCGCACTGTGGACGTTCACGTCGCCCATCTGCGCGACCGGCTGACCGGCAGCGGGCTGGAGATCGAGACGGTCTGGGGGCGGGGCTATAAGCTGGCCGCCCGCGAGGGTCCGGCCGGCGAGCCAAACCCATGACGACGATCTCACTGGTTCGCCACGGTCTTGTGGAAAACCCCAACCAGGTCTACTACGGTCGCCTGGCCGGCTTTGGGCTGGCCCAGCTAGGCCGGGCGCAGGCCGCCGCCGCCGGCCGGCTGCTGGCTGCCGAGTCGGTAGCGGCCATCTATCACAGCCCCATGCAGCGCGCCGCCGAGACGGCCGCCCTCCTCCACGCCCAGATGCCGGCGCCCGTGCCGCTGGTCGAGTCGCCGCTGCTCAATGAAATCCACTCTCCCTACGATGGCCTGACCGTGGCCGAGATGGAGCGCCGCAACTGGGACTTCTACAGCCAGTTGAGCACGCCCTACGATTCCCCAACGATGTGCTGGAGCGCGTAGTGGCTTTCTTCGACATGGCCCGTCGCCGCCACGCGGGGCAACACGTCGTTGCCCCCGTTCACGCCGAAAGAGTATCGACGCGCGGCAGCAGTTGGTATTCGGTTCACATTTCTAATCGGAGGAAAGAATGAACGTCCGTAAACTGTCCCTGTTTCTGGCCTTGATGCTCGTCTTCGCCCTGGCCCTGGCGGCCTGTGGCGGCGGCGCTGAGACGGTAGCTACCGTGGAGCCGGCCGTCGAAGAACCGGCGGTCGAAGAGCCCGCCGCCGAAGAGCCCGCGGCTGAGGAACCGGCGGCCGAAGAAGCCGCAACCGACCTCGGCACGGCCGACAACCCCATCGTCATGTCCTTCGTCCCCTCGGGCGACACGCAGGACATCATCGCCAGCGGCGACACCCTGGCCACGATGCTGAGCGAGGCCACCGGCCTGGTGGTCGAGGCCAACGTCGGCACCGACTTCTCGGCCGTGCGCGAAGCGATGTGCGCCGGACAGGCCCACATCGGCTGGCTGAACACCTTCAACTACGTGATGGCCAACGAGCAGTGCGGCGTTGACGCCGGCATGGTCACCTCGCGCTTCGATGCCACCACTTACTCCGGTCAGATCATCGTCCGTGCCGATAGCGGCATCGAGACGCTGGCCGACCTGGAGGGCAAGGTCATGTGCTGGGTAGACCCGGCCTCGACCTCCGGCTACATCATCCCGCGCATCATGCTGGCCGCCGAGGGCGTCGACCCCGACACCGCCTTCAGCGAGACCATCGAAGCCGGTTCGCACAACAACGTCGTGACCCAGGTCTACAATGGCGACTGCGACGCCGGCGCGACCTTCGCCGACGCCCGCACCGGCATCGAAGAGGAGTTCCCGGACGTGCTGGACGCAGTTGCCGTTCTGGCCACCACCAGCGAAATCCCCAACGACAGCGTTTCGTTCATCGCCGACTTCCCGGCCGAGATGCGGGCCGAGATCGTCGCCGCCCTGCTGGACATCTCCGCTTCGCCCGAAGGGCAGGAAGCGCTGAACACGCTGTACAACATCGAGGCGTTGCAGGAGTCGGACGACTCGTTCTACGACACCTTCCGCGCCGACCTGAGCCGCGCCGGCCTCAATATCGAGGAGCTGGCCCAGTAGATTGAGCAGTGGTCGGCGCGCGGTTCGGGGACGACGGCGCGCCGGCCACTTTGACCCCAAACCCAGGAACTGCCGTGCTCCAGATCAAAAACCTGACCAAGGTCTTCCCCGACGGCACCGTTGCCCTGCGCGACGTCAGCTTCGAGGTGCAAGACGGCGAGTTTCTGGCCATCATCGGCCTGTCCGGCTCCGGCAAGTCCACCCTGTTGCGCTGCATCAACCGGCTGATCGACCCCACTTCGGGCACGATCCTGTGGGATGGCGTTGACGTGACCGCGGCCAACAGCGCCGAACTGCGCCAAATCCGGCGGCAGATCGGCATGATCTTCCAGCACTTCAACCTGGTGCGGCGCAGCAGCGTCATGACCAACGTGCTGGCCGGGCGGCTGGGCTACGTCCACCCCTTCTGGAGCCTGATCGGGCGTTTCTCGGCCGACGACCGCCGCCGGGCCGTGGCCGCCCTGGAGCGCGTCGGCATCGAGGACAAGGCCGACAACCGCGCCGACCAGCTCTCCGGCGGCCAGCAGCAGCGCGTCGGCATCGCCCGCGCCCTGATGCAGGAGCCGCGCTGCTCCTGGCCGACGAGCCGGTGGCCAGCCTCGACCCCGTGCTCTCCCACTCCATCCTGCGCTACCTTGAACTCCTCAACCAGCAAGACCGCATCTTGTGCAGCCTGCACTTCCTGGACCTCGTCCACCGCTATGCCACCCGGGTTGTCGGGCTGAAGGACGGCCAGCTCGTCTTCGACGGTCTGCCGTCGGAGTTGACGCCCCAGAAGTTCAAAGAGGTGTACGGCGAAGAGGCGGAGATGGTCTCGGTCGGACCCGCCCATGCCGCCTAAACCCGCCGCCCGCGTCCGCCCCTGGCCGGCAACGCTCCTGTCGCTACTCGTTCCCGGCGGCGGCCAATTCATCCTGGGCCACCGGTCGCGTGGCATCGGCCTGTTCCTAACCTTCTGCCTGTTGCTGGCCCTCGTCCTGTGGACGGGAACCTACGCCCTGCTGGCCCCGCTGCTGCTATTCCTGGGCTGGATCGCCCGCGACGCCTACCAACTGGCGCAAGGCAAACAGCCCCGCTGGGGCGCGGCGCTGCTGCTGGTTGGCCTCGTCCTCTATGGCGCGGCGACGGTCGTTACCGAAGTGCGCCCGACGCGCCTCATCACCGGCCTGCCCAGTCTTCAGCCCTACATCCGCTCCCTCTTTAGCCCCGAACTGTTCGAGCATCCGACGACCGAAACCATCGGCCTGACGCCGGTCATGGTGCCGTGCGTCGATCCGCTGCCGGAGCCGAACCGGGCGGCGACGACCGCGCCAGCGCTGATGCTCAGCACGCCCTGCGCCGCGGTGGGCGACCTGCTGGCGAGTCAGCGGCCAGGGGTTCCAGCCCAACGCCGCCGGGCAGGTGCACTGGGTCGATCCGCTGGGCAGCCCCGCCGGGCGATGCTGGATGGCGAGCTGGTGACGTTCGTGGCCGACGCCGACGGCCGCTTCCAGGCCACTCTGACCGTGCCCCAGGCCGTGCCCCTGACCGCCCAGCCCGACCCCGGCGAAACGCTGACCCACGCCGTCCGCGCCGTGCAGGACATCCCCAGCGGCAGCCTGCAACCGACCCAAACGCTGTCGCTGGTCATCGAGAAGATCGGCGAGACGCTGGCCCTGGCCTTCCTGTCCACCGTGCTGGGCGTCATCTTCGCCGTGCCGGTCAGCTTCCTGGCGGCGCGCAACCTGATGGGCGCCAACCGGGTGACGCTGGCCATCTACAACGTCGTCCGCGCCATCCTCAACATCATCCGCTCCATCGAGACGCTGCTGTGGGCCATCATCTTCGCCGTCTGGGTCGGCCTGGGGCCGTTCGCCGGCACGCTGGCGCTGTGGTTCCACACCGTGGCCGCGCTGGCCAAGCTCTACTCCGAGGCCATCGAGAGCATCGACCCCGGCCCCATCGAAGCCGTGCGGGCCACCGGCGCGCGCTGGCCGCAGATGGTCGTCTACGCCGTGCTGCCGCAAATCCTGCCCACGTTCACGTCGTTCACCCTCTACCGCTTCGACATCAACGTGCGCCTCTCGACGGTCATCGGCCTGGTCAGCGACGCCGGGCTGGGCTTCCTGGTTGTCCAGTGGGTGCGGCTCAACCGCTTCTCGGCCATGGCCACGGCCATCATCGCCATCATCATCGTCGTCGCCTCGCTGGACTACCTCTCCGGCTGGCTGCGCGAACGCATCATCCAGGGCAAGCCGATCTTGAGCACGCGCAACCCGGCGTTGCGCAGCCTGACGCGGCTGGCCATTGTCGTTGGCTTTGTGGCCGCTTTCGTCTGGTCGTGGCGCATCGCCCAGATCGAGCCGGTGGAACTGATTCGCGGCGCGCCGCAGGGGCTGGCCCTGGCCCGCGAATTCGCCGTGCCCGACCTGATCACCCGCGACGCCGAAACCTTCGCCATCAGCGCCCCGCTGCCCGTGCCCTGCGGCGCGGCCGAAGCCGCCCCCCCGGCCGACGACAACATCACTCTCTCGCTGGCGTGCGGCGACCCCGGCGACCCGCTGGTCATCACCGGCAGCGGCCTGCCGCCCAACCGCGACGTATCCGTGCGCTGGGTCCTGCCCGATGGGGCGTTCCTGCGCGTGCGCTCCGGCTGCTGCACCACCGACGCCGACGGCAATTTGGAACTAGAGACAACTATCAACGCCGTCACCGCCCTGGAAGAGGGGCAGGCCACGAGCAGCCGGGTGGAGATCACCTACAACGAAGAAGCCGGGCGCGCCCGCATCAGCGACACGGCCTGGCAGGTGATCGAACTGTCGATGGTGACGCTGCTCATGGCCCTGGTGGCCACGACCGTCGGCGCGCTGTTCGCCATCCCGCTCAGCTTCCTGGCGGCGCGCAACATCATGGGCAACAGCCGGCTGGGGCGGGCGGTCTACTACGCCATGCGCGGCTTCTTCAACATCACCCGCTCCGTCGAGCCGCTCATCCTGGTGCTCATCGCCGCGACGTGGGTCGGCGCGGGGCCGTTCGCCGGCGTCATGGCCCTGGCGCTGAACAACATTCCCAACCTGGGCAAGCTCTTCTCCGAATCGATCGAGGAGATCGACACCGGCCCGGTCGAGGCGGTCATGACCAGCGGCGCCAACCGGCTGCAAACGCTGGTCTATGCCGTCGTGCCGCAACTGGTGCCGCCCTTCCTGGCCTTCATCATCTACCAGTGGGACATCAACATCCGCATGTCGACCGTCATCGGCTTCGTCGGCGGCGGCGGCATCGGCCAGCAGTTCCGCATCTGGGTCAGCCTGAACCAGTATTCGGCCGCCGGCACGGCCATCTGGGCCATCGTCATCATGGTCTGGACGATGGACTACCTGAGCGCCAAGGCGCGCGAACGGCTCGTATAGTCGATCGTTCATGCCCCCGCAAACACTCCGCAGCCGCCTTCTGGTCTCCTACGTCGCCGTCATCCTGGCCGGGCTGCTCATCGTCGCCCTGGCCCTGTTCGGCTTTGCCGGCGTGTCGGACGCGCGACTGCTGCCGTCGCTGGAGCGGCTGTCGGCCATCAGCCGCACCAACCAGCGTGAACTGCTTGAATTGTGGCAGACGGGCGCGACCGGCGACGAGCTACAAACGCTGCTCTTCAACACCGCCGAACAGACGGGCGTGCGCATTCTGGTCGTGACGTGGATCTGCAGCGCAGGAGATCATTTTCGACACGGTGGAGGGCGATGACTGGGTGGGCGACGCGCTGACGGAGGTCGAACGGCCGCAGAGCCTGGTCATGACCGACGCCGGCCGGGGCAGCGTCTTCGGTACGTTCATCCACAGCGCTGGCTCGCGCTGGCTGGTCTTCGCCGAGCCGAACCCGGCGCTGGGGCGGGCGCTCATCTTCTACACCGAGTCGGAGCCGACGCCGGGCGAGTTCTTCAACGACTACTTCCTGCGCCCGCTGCTCTTTGCCGGGGCGCTGGCCTTTTTGCTGGCCGTGCTGCTGGCGGTGCTGGTGGCGCGCTCCGTCGTGCGTCCGCTGCAAAACCTGGCCGTGGCCGCCGGGGCCGTCGCCCGCGGTGACTACGATCAGCGCGTGCCGCCGCGCGGGCCGGAAGAGGTGCGCGACGTGGCCGAGAGCTTCAACCGCATGTCGGCCCAGGTCAACGCCACGCAGACGGCGCAGCGCGACCTGGTGGCCAACGTCTCCCACGACCTGAAGACGCCGCTGACGGCCATCTCCGGCTGGAGCCAGGCGCTGCTCGACGGCACGGCCGGCACGCCCGACGAACAGCGCCGGGCGGCCGAGACGATCTTCGATGAGGCCGGGCGCATGGCGCGCCTGGTCAACGACCTGCTTGATCTGGCGCGGCTGGAGTCGGGCCAGTTCCAGTTGACGCAGCGCTTCCTCGACCTGGGGCAGGTGATGGCCGACGTGGAGCGCGGGCTGCTGCCGCGGGCGCGCGACAGGGAGATCGACCTGTCGCTCGACCTGTCGCCCACGCCGCCGGTGCTGGGCGACCGCGACCGGCTGGTGCAGGTCTTCACCAACCTGGCCGACAACGCCCTGACCTATACGCCGGTTGGCGGGCGGGTTGGTCTGGCCGTGCGCGCGGCGAACGGCGCGGTCGAGGGCGTCGTCAGCGACACCGGGCCGGGCATCCCCGAAGAGGAGTTGCCGCGCGTCTTCGAGCGCTTCTACCGCCTGGAGAAGTCGCGCACGCGAGGCGACGACAACCGGCGCGGGTCGGGCCTGGGGCTGGCCATCGTCGAGGAGCTTGTCCACGCCCACGGCGGGCGCGTCAGCGTCAGCAGCCGCGTGGGGCAGGGGACGACGTTCACCGTCTCGCTGCCGACCGCCCCGGCCGAATAGGCCTTTGTCGTGACACGCCCAACGGCGCTCCATCTGCGCCCAAACCGCCCGGGCGCGTGGTGGAGCCGGGCGCGGGCCGCGCCCCCCGGGCCCCTCGCCCGGCGGCCTCCCCCGGTTGAGCGCCACCGGGCGCCCTCCGCCGGCCGACGCCACCACTTCAGGCGCTACCGGCTGGCGGCCACCGCGACCGCCAAAGGCTTCCGCCTGGCGGGCGTCGCCTGGTGCTGAGGTGCGGCGGCCCCGGTCGCCCCCAAGCCTCCTGTCGAATGGAAGGCGGGTCGCTAGCCGGGAAAGACTCCCAACTGGCCTCGTCCACCACGTCGCCGCGGTCAATTGTCCGGTCGATCTGATCAAGCTTCTTAGCCCGCCCCTGCTGCGTCCCCAGCAGCACCTTGCCCATGCTCAGCCGGGCTTCCAGGTAGCGGTGGGCCTCGGCCGCCTCTTCCAGCGGGAAGGTCTTGTCGATGCGCACGGTCAACTCGCCGTTGTTGATCCACTCGAAGATCTGCCCGGCGCGCTCGCGAATCTCCTCGCGGCTGGCGGCGTAGTGGGCCAGGCTCGGCCGCGTCAGGAAGAGCGCCCCCTTCTGGTTCAGCAACTGCGGGTCAATCGGCTCGACCGGGCCGCTCGACTGGCCATAGAGCACCATCATGCCCCGCGGGCGCAGGCAGTTGAGGCTCTTGTGGAAGGTGTCGCGGCCGACGGAGTCATAGACGGCATGGACGCCGCGGCCGCCGGTCAACCGCTTCACCTCGGCCTCGAAATCCTGCTCGGTGTAGAGAATCACCTCGTCCGCGCCGCGCTCGCGGGCCAGGGCTGCCTTCTCCTCGGTCGAAACGGTGGCGATGACGCGCCCGCCGCGCAGTTTGGCCATCTGCACCAGCAGTTGGCCCGTGCCGCCGGCCGCGGCGTGGATGAGCACCGTGTCGCCGGAGCGGATGCAGTAGGCGTCGTGGCTCAGGTAGTGGGCGGTCATCCCTTGCAGCATGGCCGCCGTGGCCGTCATGGTGTTGACGCCGGGCGGGATGGGCACCAGCTTCCAGGCGGGGACGATGGCGTAGTCGGCGTAGGCCCCGCCGTGCATGGCGTAGGCCACCGGGTCGCCCACGGCCAGCCCCTCGACGCCCTCGCCCAGAGCGTGGACTTCACCGCCCGCCTCGGAGCCGGGGGTGTAGGGCAGTTCGCTCTTGTACTGCCCCTTGCGGTTGTAGATGTCGATGAAGTTGACGCCGACGGCGCGGATCATCACCCGCACCTCGCCCGGCCCCGGTTGGGGCAGGTCGATCTCTTCCAGTTGCAGGAGTTCCGGGCCGCCGGTCTGGTGAACGCGAATCGCTCTCATGGGGTTGCCTCTTGATAGAATGGGGCAGAGATTAACGCAAAGGCGCAAGGACGCAAGGGCGCAAAGACGCATTCTTCAATTGCGTTCTTGCGCCTTTGTGTTGAAAATACGGCCCAATGACATCTCATTGCCCCGAATGTAGCGCGGTCCTGGCCGACGGCCGCACCTGCGCCGACGACTTCCACCAACTCCTCTTCTGGGAGAACGAGCGTCCGGAACTGGGCGAG
>JADJHJ010000015.1 GCA_016707605.1 Candidatus Promineofilum glycogenicum
CTGGCTACTGATTTCTGGTATACTGGTTCCTGAAGCGGGGGTCTGGGGGGCTTGCCCCCCAGCGCCACGCGAAAGTGGCTGTATGGGCGAACGGGAGACCGCCCATGAAGACCTACAAACACCTTTATCCCGCCGTGTGTGAGTGGGACAACCTCGATCTGGCCTACCGCAAGGCGCGTCTGGGCAAGCGCAGCCGCCCGCCCGCCGCCGCGTTTGAATACGATCTGGAGGCCAACCTGGTCGAGTTACGCCGCGAGCTGGCCGACAAGACCTACCGGCCGGGCCGCTATCACTCCTTCTACATTCACGAACCCAAGCGGCGATTGATCTCCGCCGCCCTATTTCGCGACCGGGTTGTCCACCACGCGCTGTGCAATGTCATCGAGCCGCTCTTCGAGCGCAGCTTCATCACCGATTCCTATGCCAACCGGGCCGGCAAGGGCACTCACCGGGCGATCGACCGGGCGCAGCAGTACGCGCGCCGCTTCCCCTACGTCCTGCAATGCGACGTGCGGCAGTTCTTTCCCAGCATCGATCATGCCATCCTCCGCGGCCTTCTGGCACGTAAGATAGCTGACCAGGACGTGATGTGGCTGGTGGATCTGATCCTCGATAGCGGCCGGGGCGTGCTGTCGGAGGAGTACGAGATGCAGTGGTTTCCCGGTGACGACCTGTTGGCCGCCCTGCGTCCGCGCGGGCTGCCCATTGGCAACCTGACCAGCCAGTTCTGGGCCAACTGCTATCTGAACCCGTTCGACCATTTCGTCAAGCGCGAATTGGGTTGCCCCGGCTACGTGCGCTACGTCGATGATCTGCTGCTCTTCGCCCCAGACAAAGCTACCCTTTGGGGTTGGCGGCGGGCGGTGGTCGAACGGTTGGCCGGGCTGCGATTGACGATCCATCCTGGCGCTCAGCCCCGCCCGGTGACCGAAGGCATCCCGTTTTTGGGCTTTGTCGTCTTTCCCGACCACCGGCGGCTCAAGCGCCGGCAGGGGATTCGCTACCGCCGGCGACTGAAATCGCTCTTACAGCTATATGCGGCGGGAGAGATTGGCATCGACCGGGTACACGCTTCCGTGCGTGGCTGGATCAACCACGTTCGCTACGGCGATACCTGGCGCTTGCGCGAGGCTGCGCTCGGCCCCGTGGTGGTCGTGTAGGGTATTGCGCGGGCAAATGAGCAGGAGGTGCGGAGATGCAAGAATCGCCTATCTTCACCAAAACCTATGATCTACTCACCTGGCTGCTGCCGGCGACGACGAAGTTCCCGCGTGAGCATCGCTTTGTCATGGCCAAGGCAGTGCAGGAGACGGCGCTCCGCTTTCAAGAGCGGCTGATCGAAGCCGGCTTGGGCGGCGACCGAACGCGGCAACATGCGCTGGCCCAGGCCGACGTCGAACTAACGAAATTGCGGTTCTATCTGCGGCTGTCGCGCGATATGAGCCTCATCACGCCGCGGCAGTACCAGCACGTGGCGGAGTACACAACGGAAGTCGGCCGGCTGCTGGGTGGCTGGCGACACTCTTTGAAAGCGGCGTAAGGGGCGCGCGAGCGTCCATACGCGGGGGCAGGTTATCAGGTGGCCGCGTGCTGCGCGGCGGGTCGTGGAACAACAATCAGAGGAACGCGCGCGTGTCGATCCGCAACAACAACACGCCGGACAACGCCAACAACAATATCGGTTTCCGTGCCGCTGCCCACGTCTTTACCAGTAAAGCCCCGCCGGCAATGCTCCGGGTCATCACCAGATGACGCGAGCCGAGGCTTAAGAAGACGGCGTAACCTGTTCCCGGCCGCGTCCGGCTCCGCTTGGGGTCCGGGCGCGGGCAAATAGAGAAACGCCCGGCCGCCTGTGGTAGCGAAATGCGACGCACGCGGCCGGGCACTCCTTTCGTCAGCTCATCTGCTCTGCTAACCAATCCAGAATAACCTGCACCGTCTCCGCGTCCAACACCCGATCGGCCGCATTATAGTTCGCCCCATTGGCCGCCGTCAGCTCCTCCACCGGCGTCTCCTCCAGCTTCAGGATGTGGTTGGCGTTGGCCGGATAGCTGAAGGTCACGTTGTCCCCCGCCGCCGCTTCCAGCACCGCGCCGTCGGCTTGCCAGTCGATCTGGATGTCCTTCTGGCCGATGATGACCAGCGTCGGCGCGGTGACATTCGCCAGCAGTTCGGCCGGTTGCGCGGCCAGCAGTTCGGCGCTGAACGGCTGGTTGGCCGGCGCGACCAGCCCGGCGAAGACCTGTTGCGCGCTATCCGGCAGGGCCGGGTCGAGTTCAGCCGTCTCGCCGGCCAGGAAGGCGGCGATGGCCTCGTCCCACAGCACCAGAAGTTCGTCCCGGTTCGGCTCGGCGCTCAGCACGTTCTCGGCCATCTGCTGGTGCAGCACCTCGGTCAGCGGCCGGCCGGGCGCGCCGGTCAGAATCAGCCCGGCGAAGGGCGTGGCCGGGTCGCCGTTCTGGTAGTTCATGGCGTGCAGCGTGCCCTCGCTGTTGGCCAGCACGAACACCTGGGCCGGGTCGATGCCCGGCTGGGCCACCAGGAACTCCACGGCGCTGGCCAGCTCATCGACGTGGCTCTGGAAGGTGATGTTGCCCAGCAAGAGGGGCATGTTCTGTTGGGCAAAGGGGCCGGTGAAGCGCTTGTCGTAGCGCAGCGTGGCGTAGCCGGCGCGGGTCAGCTCGTCGGCCAGCAGGGCGGCGCTGCCGTTGCGGCCGGGCAGCAGCGGCGAGTTCCAGTCGCGGTCGGTCGGCCCGCTGCCGGCGACGAAGACCACCGCCGCGAATGGGCCGTCGCCCTCCGGCCGGGTCAGCGTCGCGCCGACGGTCGTCTCGCCCAGCGGCCAACTGACCTCTTCGACGACGTAGGGCGGGATGGGCGTGGCCGTGGCCGCCACCACGTCGCCGGTGCGGCTGATCTCGAACGTGCCGGTGACGCCCGCCTGGGCGAAGTCGCCGCTGATTGTCTGGCCGTCGATGACACCGTCGAACTCCGCGCCGGCCGAGCCGATGGCGAAGTGGATGGCGTCCCCTTCCAGCCGCACATCGTCGAGCGGCAGGTCGGCCGCGCCCTGCTGCGGGATGTCGATCGTCGCCGTCGGCGCGCCGGTGGACGAGTCGAACTTGACGATGATGCCCAGTTGCTGCCCGGCGATGTCGATGGCGCCTTCCCACTGGCCGTCGAGCGGGGTGGCGTCGGCGGGCAGGGCGGGGGCGCTGGTCTCGGTCGGCGCAACGGTCGGCGTGGGCGCGTCGGTAGGCGGCAAAGATGTAGCGGTCTCTGGTTCCGGTAGGTCGGTAGCGGGCAGGGTTGTTTCCGGCTGGGCGCGGTTGCAGGCGACCAGAAGGAGAACGAAAGCCAGAAGGGACAGGAAACGAAACATGGTTAGTTAACCTCAATTACCAAGAGTATACCAAGAGGTTTAACGCCAAGACGCGAAGACGCCAAGACGCTAAGAAGAGCCTTTTCATTGCGTCCCGGCGTCCTGGCGTCTTGGCGTTAAACCTATATACCCTTGTTGTGTACACTATTCTCGTGTACACTGGACTCATGCTCAAGAACATTACTCTCTCGGCCGACGAGGCCCTGATCCGCGAGGCGCGGCGGCAGGCGGCGCTGCACAACACGACGCTCAACGCGTTGTTCCGCGAGTGGCTGAACCAGTACGTGGCTCAGGAAGAGGCCGCGCGCGAGACGGCTTTGCAGCAGTATGATGAGTTGATGCAGAGACTTGGTACTCGTTTTACCGGCAAGTTTACGCGCGAGGAAATGAATGAACGGCGCTGAAAACGGCGGGCTGTTTTTCCTCGACACCAATATCCTGGTCTACGCCCACACAGCGAACGAGCCGCACAAGCAACCCGTCGCCGCGGCGCTTATCGCGGACGCGCTACGAACACACCGTGGTGTGATCAGCACCCAGGTCGTACAGGAGTTCCTGAACCTGGCCACGCGCCACGCCCGGCCGGTCTTCTCGCTGCCTGAAGCGGCCGAGTATCTGAACAAAGTTCTGTGGCCGTTGTGTGCTTACTTTCCATCACGCGAATTCTACGAACGCGCATTACAGGTCAGAGTGGAAACCGGCTACGCCTTCTATGACGCCCTCATCGTCACCGCGGCTATTGAGAGCGGCTGCCGCGTCCTCTACACCGAGGATTTGCAGCATGGGCGCATCATCCAGAGCGTGCGCGTGGTCAATCCGTTCGCGGCGTAGCCAGATACACCGCTTCTACCTGCTGCGCCAACTTCTCCCACCCAAACCGCTCCAGCACATTAGCCCGCGCCGCCTCTCCTCTCCCCCGCTCCCCGGCCCCCCCGCCCCCCTGCCCCCCCGCCGCCCGTAGCAAGCCCACTGTCGCCTCGACCAACCCCGCCACATCCCCCGACCCACACACCACCCCCGTCCGCCCGTCGCGCACGTACTCCCTCACCTGCCCCACCCCCTCGGCCACCACCGGCACGCCCGCGGCCAGCATATCGGCCAGCTTCACCGGACACTTGGCGCGGTTGAGCAGGGTGTCGTCCATCAGGTAGAGGCCCACGTCGGCCGCGGCCAGCGTCGCCGGCAGCTCGGCCAGGGCCACCCAGCCCACGTCCACCACCGCCGCCAGCAGCCCGGCCGCGGCCAACTGCTCGCGGAAGCGGGCGCTGTCGGCGTCGTAGAGGCCCGCGCCGACCAGCAGCACGGCCACGTCGGGCACGGCGGCGCGCACCCCGGCCAGCACCGCCGCCAGCCGCGCCGTGTCGAACTCGAACAGGCGGCTGTAAACCAGCACCGTCGGCCGCCCGCCCAGCCCCAGCCGCGCCCGCGCCGCCGCCCGTTCGTCCGGCGTTACCTCGCGCAGGGAGATGCCCGGCCCGTTGGGTAGGTAAGTGACCCGCTCGCGCGCCACGCCCAGGCTCCACACCAGGCTTTCCAGCGTCCGGCTGGCCACGGTGACGGCGTGGGCGTGGGTCAGGCCGTAGCGCTCCTGCCGGGCGAAGAAGCGCTTCTGCAGCGGGCCGTAGGGGGCCAGGTCGTTCCAGCCGCCCGCCCCTTCCCAGTCGTCGGTGTCCATGACCAACCGCAGGCGGTGGCGGTGGAAGCGCCACAGCCACTCGGCGGCCAGCCCGCTATACGCCTTGGGCTTGAAGGCGTGGACGACGTCCGGCCGCCAGGCCAGCGTTTCGCGGACGAGGGCGCGGGCGATGCCGGGCACGCCGCCGCGCAAGGGCACGTAGCGCAACTCGACGCCATCCTCGGCCCACGTCCGATTGGCCTCATCGGGCGTCTCCCAAGGGGGCATGAGCAGGCGCACGGTGTGGCCGCGGGCGACGAGCGGCCGGGCCAGCCCCAGGGCGCGGCTGCGCATGGTCTGTTTGGGGTGGAGGCCGAAGGGGCCGAGCATGGCGATGCGCATGGCTAAGAGGGATTATCCGCAGATTTAGCAGATTGGGCAGATTATCAGAGAAGGTGGCGTCGATGGGTGGGCGGGGGGTGTTTATTGATGCCCTATCATAGCCGATTTGCCCAGGCGCGATAGGCGGCCAGATCGAGCGCGCCCGCGCCGGCCAGCAGCCCGCCCGCGCCGCTCCCGGCCACGTCCATCACCCCGCCCGGCGCGAAGTACTCGAACGAGAACGCCGTGGCGTCCCCGGCGCGCAGTCCCGGCAGCGGCATGAGCCGGGCCACCAGCGGCTTGCGCAGCCGGGCGGAGAGGGCGGCCGTGTCCAGCAGGATGCCGGCCAGCGTCGCCTCGTCCACGTCGCCGGGCAGGGGCACTGTGTCCAGCCCCACGCCGCAGACGGCGGCATAGAGCAGCAGGTCGCTCAGCGCCAGCCCGCCGGCCGCCGCCCGCCGGGCCAGCGTGGCGTCCTCCAGCACCGGCAGCATCAGCCCACAGAAGCCGGCGCGCGGGAAGCGGGCGCGGTCGAGGGCGTCGGTCAGGAAGGCCGCGGCGAACAGCGCTCCCGGCCCGCCCACGCGCGCGCCCAGCGCCTCCAGCGCCGCGCCGAGGCTCTTGTCCGGCGTCGGGTAGGGCGCGGGCGAGAAGTCGATGCCGCCGAAGCGCAGGCCGAACTCGGCCGCCAGCCGCTCGGCGGCGGGCGCGATGGCCGCCGCGGCGTCCTCGATGCCCGCCACCAGCCGCGCCCGCGCCTCGTCCAGCGTCGCCGCGCCGCTGACGGCGGCCAGGGCCACGTCGGCCGCCTCGACGGCCACGGCGAACGACGCCGCGCCGCCGCCGTGGTAGCTGGCCGGCAGGAACGGGTGGCCGGGGCCGCAGCCGGCCAACGCCCCCAGGAAGAGGTTGCCGAAGCCGTCGGCGTGGAGTGTGCTGACGCGGCCGATGAGGCGGGCGGCGGCGTGGCAGCGGGCTACGTCGATCCGGCCGTCGGGCGTGGCGATCTCCACTGAGGCGAAGAGGCCATCGGCGGCCATGAGCAGGTCGGGGATAACGTCGAGCCAAGCCGGGTCGTGCTGGAGTTGGGCCGGGCCGAGGCTGACGTAGTTCGCCCCGGCGGCGCGCCAGGCGGCGGCGAATTCGGCCGCGGCCGGGGCCGCCCTCTGGCGCGGCAGCCAATCGGGGAACGGCGTCGCCCCCACGCGGGTGGACTGGACGCGCACGGCGAACGCCCCCCGCGCCGCGGCCAGGAACGGCGCAAACGCCGCCGGGTTGCTCTCCGGCTCACAGAACAGTGTAACCGATCGAATCTCCATAACTCCTCTTGGTGCGTCGCACTTTCCGAAGTGCGTCGCACCTTCTTACCCGCGCCACCCCAGAAGGTGCAACCCCCCCACAGGGCCAGAGGCACCACTCCAGAAAGTGGGCCGCACCGCCCGCCCATTTGACAGCCGCCGCCTTCCCGTTAGAATGACTCCAATCAAACCACAGATTCCACAGATTTCACAGATTCGGCTCTGAAAATCTGTGGAATCTGTGAAATCTGTGGTTTCTTCATCATGAACGACGCGACCCCCACGGGCGACGGCCCGATCACCACCCAACCCGAAGGCAACCCCGACCTGGGCGTTCCCGGCGACAGCCCCCTGGCCGACGCGCCCATGCCCGAAGCGCCCGACCTGGCCCCCGACTCGACTGAGCCGGCCCAGCCAACCGGCGACGCCACACTGCCGCCGCCCGCCGCCTCCGACGAAGCGGACGCGCCCCCGCTGCCGGGCGAGATCGCGGCCGACGAACCGGCGACCGATGAGATCGACGCCGGTGAATCGGTCGCTGAGGAGCCGGCGACTGATGAACAACCGGCTGAGCCGCCGACACCAGCGGTCGAGTTCCGCCCCGAACCGCGCCGCCTGGCCCGCGGCGAGCGCGAGATGGTCGACCGCACGCGGCAACGCTTCGCCGCCTGCGGCCGTTGCGGCTACCTGTACGCCGATCTGCAACTGCTGCTGGGCGAAGAAGCGCTGCAAACCGCCGCCCTGGGCGCGCGCGACGGTTGGTTACGGCTGGAGGGCGACCAGCAACTGCGAACGCTGCTGATCGACGCCTTCGGCGTGCGGCTCGACATTGACTATGAGGCCATGGATGGCGCGTGCCCGGAGTGCCGGCGGCGCTTCGTCTTCGCCACCCTCGACGACGGCCGCGCCCGGCTCAGTTGCGGACGTAAGAGAAGGTCTCACGCAAAGACGCAAAGAGCGCCAAGTAAAGAAAGACTGTTTTCTTTACTTGGCGCTCTTTGCGTCTTTGCGTGAAACCTTCTTCTCTGCCCTCTGTCGCGCGGCCTCGAAGAGGAGGATGCCCGCGGCCATGGCGGCGTTGAGGGACTCGGTCGCGTCGCGCATCGGAATGGTCACCCGCCCGGTCGCCAGCCGCGCGGCCTGCGCCCCGGCCCCCTGCGCCTCGCTGCCGACCAAGATCGCCGCCGGCCGCGTCCATTCCACAGCGGTGTAAGCGACACCGTCGCGGGCCGCGGCCAGCCATACGTCCATCCCGTCCGTCAGGCGGTGGATGACCTCCCAGTTCTCCGCCCACACCGGCAGGCGCAGGATGGCCCCCATGCTGCCGCGGACGACCTTGGGGTTGTAGGGATCGACGCTGCCCGGCCCCAGTAGCACGCCGTCGGCCCCGGCGGCGGCGGCCGTGCGCAAGATCGTGCCCAGGTTGCCGGGGTTGTTGATGGCGTCGAGGATGACCAGCAGTGTCGGCTCGGCGGGCAGCGGGCGGGGGTTTACCGGCAGCACGGCCAGCACGCCCGACGCCGTCTCCGTATCGCTCATGGCGGCCATGACCGGTTCGTCGACCAGCGCCGGCTCGACGGCCAACGCGGCCAACAGCGTTTGCGCCTCGTCGCCCGCGGCCCAGGCCGGCGTGGCGTAGAGCGCACGCGGGGCTGCCCCGGCCGTGGCCAGTTCGCGCAGCCAGCGCGTGCCCTCGACGACGAACGCCCCTTCCTCATGCCTAAAGCGCCGCTCGGCCAGCAGGCGGCGGACGTACTTCACTTGCGCGTTGCTGCGGCTGGTGATCATGGGGGCAGTATACAGTATTCAGTGGTCAGTAGGTCAGTATTCAGTGGGTCAGTGGGTCAGTGGGTCAGTCGTTAGTCGTTGGTCGCGTTGTTTACGCGCCAGCCCGCCAGCCCGCAGGCCACCTCAGACGCCCGCGCGGGCCAAACGCCCACTGAGATGCGGACTCCGCCACCTGTTACCCGCCACCTGCTACCTGCCACCCGCCACTCGCCACCTGCCACTCATCACTCGTCACTCGCCACTGCCGGCACGTAGACGAAATCGGTGGGCACCCAGGGGGTAGGCGTGATGGACGGTGTGGGTGTGATGGATGGAGTGGGCGTGATGGACGGCGTCGGTGTGGGCGTGATGGTCGGCGTGACGCTGGGCGTCGGCGTCGGCGTGGTGGTGGACGGCTGGCCGAGGGTGAAGGCGTGGGCGTAGGTGCGGCCGTTGAACGTCACCTCGAACCGCCACGTGCCCGTCTGCGCCGTCGTCGGGAAGTTGTAGGCCCAGTACCAGTAGGACAGCGGCGCGTGCGGCGTGCTGCTGCTGTGGCTCCACTGGGCGTAGACCGTGCCGTTGGGGGCGACGATGCGGTAGGTGCTGGGCAGGCTGTTCAACTGGTCGCGGTAGAAGGTCGTGAAGGTGATGCGGTCGCCGGGCTGGAACTGCGTGACCTCGTGGGTGATGTCGGGCGCGGGGCACGTCCCCCGCTCCACCGCCGCCGTGCCGGTCATCAGCTTGTTGACCGCCGCGTCGTAGTACTCGCGCTGCTCCGCCCACCAACTGCCGCCGTCGAGCGGGTTGCAGCTGCCCGCGTAGGGGTCGAGCAGTTGCCCGCCGGGGGCATATAGCTCAAAGTGCAGGTGCGGCCCGCCGGAGTTGCCGCTGCTGCCCACCAGGCCCAGGACCTCACCGCGACTGACGGCCGCGCCGACCGGCTTGGCCGTCAGCGAATCGCGCTTCAGATGGCCATACCAGGCGATGGAGCCGTCGGCGTGGCGCACGTAGACGGCGTTCCACTGGCCGCCGCTGCCGCAACTCTGGTCGGGGTTGCCCTCGCGCCGGCCGACGATGACGCCGTCGGCCGCGGCCACGACGCGCACGTCGCCCGCGGCCATCTTGTTCCAGGCGAACGGCCACAGGAAGTAGTCGGTGCCCTGGTGGTTATAGCCGGAAGAACTGTCGTAGGTGCGCCGGCCGCAGGTGTAGTCGCGCACCTGGTTGGGGTAGGCCGGATCGTGGTCCACGTAGCCGGTGACGCCGAAGTAGCCGGGGTCGTTGAAGCCGTCGCGCGGGGACAACGGCCAGCCGAGAGACACGCGGTCGGCCGCCGCCGGCGCGGCCAGTCGCCCCTGCTGCGTCAGCCGGGCGATGTTGGCCGCGATCATGGCCTCAATCGCCGCCCGCTCGGTGGGGCTGATCTCATCCAGCGGGCCGGGCGCAAACTCCCCGCCGCCGAAGGCCACCGACGCCACTGGCGTCGGTGCTAACGTCCCCGACGCCACCGTCCCCGACGCCACCGTCCCCGACGCCACCGGCTGCGCCAGCAGCAGGGCGACGACTAGCCCGACCGCCAGCAACAGGCCCATCAAAACTGGTTTCATAGCGCCCCATTCTACCCCAAATTGATCGACCTTTTCGTGACCGCGGCGTGAATCGCGCATATAATGAGCGTGATAACCCCGGCAAAATTTACACACTCGAGGGCAACCCTAGACGCCCCAGCTTACCGGCTTCATCTGTGTAATCTGCGAAATCTGTGGTTGCCTCTCTTCACAAAGGAGTCAAACCAATGAATAAAAAGACCGTAGCCGACATCGACGTCCAGGGTAAGAAAGTGTTCGTGCGGGTCGATTTCAACGTCCCGCTGAGCAGCAAAGACCCCAACGCCAACATCACCGTCACCGACGACACGCGCATCCGCGCCGCGCTGCCGACGCTCAACTACCTGCTCGACCACGGCGCGGCCCTCATCCTCGCCTCGCACCTGGGGCGGCCCAAGACGGCCGACGACCGCCAGTTCAGCATGGCCCCGGTGGCCAAGAAGCTGGAAGAGATCCTCGGCCGGCCGGTACAGTTTATCCCCTCGGTCATGAACGACGCGGTGCGGGCCGCCGCCGCCGCGCTACAGCCGGGCGACATCCTGGTGCTGGAGAATACGCGCTTCGACCCGCGCGAAAAGAAGAACGACCCCAAGCTGGGCAGCGGCTTCGCCTCGCTGGCCGACGTCTACGTCGATGACGCCTTCGGCTCGGCCCACCGGCCCGACGCCAGCGTCGACGGCGCGGCCTACGCCATGCGCGAAAAGGGCGGCCCGGTCGTGGCCGGCTTCCTGATGGGCGCGGAGATCGGCGCGCTGGGCATCGCCGTCGGCAACCCGCCGCGCCCCTACGTGGCCATCATGGGCGGGGCCAAGATCAGCGACAAGATCAAGCTCATCGAGAACCTGCTCGACAAGGCCGACAAGATCCTCATCGGCGGCGGCATGGCCAACACCTTCCTGAAGGCCCAGGGGCACAACATGGGCCAATCGCTGGTCGAGGAAGAGGCACTGCCGGAGGCCAAGCGGCTGCTGGAGATGGCCGCCGACCGGCTCATCCTGCCCGTGGACGTAGTGACGGCGACCGAGGTGACGAATGAGGCCCCGGCCGAAATCGAGATGGTCTGGGCGCTGACGCCGGAGCGGAAGGCGCTGGACATCGGCCCGGCGACGCTGGAGCGGTTCAACGCCGAGCTGCAAGGGGCGCAACTGGTCGTCTGGAACGGGCCGATGGGCGTGTTCGAGGTGCCGCAGTTCGCCGGCGGCACGAACCAGTTGGCGCAGATGCTGGCGGCCATGGTCGACCACGGCGCGAAGGTGATCATCGGCGGCGGCGACTCGGCCGCGGCCGTGCGCAAGGCGGGCCTGACGGACAAGATGACCCACGTCAGCACCGGCGGCGGGGCCAGCCTGGAGTTGCTGGAGGGGCGGGAGCTGCCGGGGGTGGTGGCGTTGGATGAGAAGTAGAGAGTAGTACGCAGGTGATGCTGATGCGGCCCTGATTGCCGCCGCTACGCCTCAAAGTATCGCTCGGTAGGTCTGCGTAAGCAGTCTGATGTTGGTTGGCCCGGCGCACAGCCGGGCCTTTTCTATTACCTGACTCAAATGCGAAGAACCTCGGTTAATGCTATCCTATGCTCATGGAATTTGAGTGGAATAACGAGAAAGCCAAGGCGAATTCGTCGAAACATGGCGTCTCGTTCGATGAAGCCAAAACTGTCTTCGATGATCCACTCTACATCGAGTTCTTTGATCCTGACCATTCAGATGATGAGGAGCGGTATATTATCGTTGGCCAGTCTCAACAAAACCGCTTGCTAGTGGTATCGTATATGGAGCGTAGGCACAGAATTCGTTTGATCAGCGCACGAGAGGCTACGCGACGGGAAAGAAACGCATATGAAGCAGAATGACAGCGAGCTTGAAGATGAACTACGGCCCGAATACGACCTTCAAAGCCTGCGCGTAAGAAGAGTTGGGCCGGCACGGCTTGGCTTCGCAGGGTTTATTCAGTTGGCTCCTGACGTGGCCGAAGTGTTTCCCACGGCCGAATCGGTCAACGAAGCCTTGCGCTTCTTGATTCGTGTGACCCGCGATAGTCAGGTCAATACCGCCGGGTAGTTTTGAGAAATCGCCCGACAGGCTGTGGTATAATGTCTTCAGACCCGCAGCGCCGTAACCGATTGGCGCGCTGCAGCGGGCCTAGGGGGCCAACGTGAATACCTCTCCATCGGCTCGCGGAGCATTGTTCCGGTTGGGCGCCGGCTTGCTCCTCCTCGTCCTTTTATTCACTTCCCTGCGGCCGTTCCCTTTGGCTTCGGCCGACGATCTAACGGCTGATGTAGCTACAGCTATAGTGACCGCGTCTACCCACTGGCGTGCGGCCCAACCGAGCGCTCCCGACCAACCAATCGCCTCCTCTCCGCTGACCAAACAGTTCGAGGAGACGTCCTACTACCTCAAAGACGTTGACTTCATCTCCGCCGACGTCGGCTGGGCTGTCGGCCACCCGCACTGGGATCAGGCGCGCCGGGTCTATACCGGCACCATCATCAAGACAACCGATGGCGGCCAAACGTGGAACGCGCAGCCGGCCGACACGCTGGCTACGCTGCTCAACGTTGACTTCGTGGATGTCAACCACGGCTGGACCGTCGGCACAGATGGCGTCATTCTGCACACGGCCGACGGCGGCGCGCACTGGATGCGCCAGACTGTGGCCTCGACCGACGAATTTCGCGGCGTGGCCTTTGCCAACACCAACCAGGGCTGGGCGACCAGCTTCCACGCCGTGCACTTCGATTCCGATGGCGACCCGGACGATTGGCGCGGCAGCATTTGGCACACGGCCGACGGTGGCGCGCACTGGACGCGCCAAACCCTGCCCGCCAATGCCAGTCTGCTCAACCGCCTTGACTTCATTGACGCCCAACGCGGTTGGGCGGTGGGCGTCAAGTTCACCGGCAACGACCAATACGGCCAGCCGCAGCACGCCGGCGTCGTCTATCGCACGGCCGACGGCGGGCAGACGTGGCAGGAGCTTTATAGCCCCGGCGCGGACATCGTCCTCAACGGTGTGGCGTGGATCGACGCCTACCACGGCTGGGTCGTCGGCTTCCCCACCCTCAGCAGCATGAGTGGTGGCTTCACCTTCCACACCGCCGACGGCGGTCAGACCTGGGCCAGCCAGTACGAACTGGCCCCGCCCGCGGGCACGACGTTCAGCACTCTGCGCCTCGACAGTGTCCAGTTCTTGGACGCGCTGCGCGGCTGGGCCGTCGGGGGGCTGAGCCAGGTCATCAAAACCGACGATGGCGGCGAGCACTGGACGCGGGCAGCGCTGTCCTGTGGCGTGTACCCTTGCCGGGCCAACATGTTCGCCGTCGCCTTTGCCGATGACCAGCACGGCTGGATCGTAGGCGAGGGCGCCTTCCGCACCAGCGACGGCGGCGCACACTGGCCGCATCAGGACATGCCGATGCGTGGCTGGATTCAGGATGTCCAGTTCCTAGACGAGGGCGACGGCTGGCTGGCGACGACTTGGGGTGAGATGTGGTTCACCGTTAATGGCGGCGAACGCTGGCGGAAGCTGACCGGCGAGTCGGGTTTCGCCCTGCGTGGCCTGCACCTGCTGGACAGACAACATGGCTGGTTCGTCGGCGACGGCGGCACGATCCTGAAGCTGGCCACAGAGCGCTGGCCGGTGCAGGAGGAGGTGTTGCTGCCCTTCCTCAAGCGATGAATCTGAGCAAGCCTTGGCGACCCTTCGCGGCTTTCGCAAGGAGAAAAACATGCGCCACAACCCGCGGGTAACGCTGTTGTAGCGCATTGGCGCTTCTCTCTCAGAGAAGTTATAGTTGCCCCGTTCCCGACTGCCCGCGCTCCCCGCCGCCACCGGTCTTGACCGCGCCAGCACCTCGCGCCATTTCGTCGGGCGAAGTTTGCGCCTACTCAGGCGCTGTTCACCGGAGGTGTTCAATGTTACGCAGCCGCTTGTTGTTTCTGGCCCTTCTCGTCCTGTTTGTATCCCTCAGCGCCTGTAGCGCCCTGGGCGGTCTGGACGGCCTGACCGGCGACGTGACGGCCGAAAGCGAAGAGACCCAGAGCGTCATCGTCCCCGGCGTCCCGTCGCTCCTCGTTAGCCACTTTGCCGGCGATGTCACCGTCCGTGATGGCGAGGCGGACACCATCACCGCCAACCTGACCCGCCAGAGCCGCCTCAGCGACGCGGCCGAAGCCGAGGCCCAACTCGAGTTGATCACCATGAGCTTCACCCAGAGCGGCACGGACGTGACGCTGACGATTGAGGGGCGGGATGGGGTGGACGAGGGATTGGACGCGGCGACGGCGAACCTGGAACTGCTCGTCCCGCCGGGCACGGTGCTGGATATCAACCTTGGCGCGGGCAACCTGACCGTGGAGCGGCCGAGCGCCGACGTGACCGTCAACCTCGGCGCGGGCAACGCCACGGTGACGCTGCCCGCCGAGGCGTCGTTCAACCTGAGCGTCGCCGGCGGCGTGGGCAACGTCAACAGCGACTTCGAGGGCGTGCCCGACGGCGGCATCGCCACCGACATTGACACCACCATCGGCAGCAACCCGACGCAGACGCTGACCTTCAACGTCGGCGCGGGGACATCAACATCAATAAGGCCCAGTAAGAAGAGTCGCACGCAAAGACGCAAAGCACGCTAAGCTCAGAAGTTTCTGAGCTTGGCGTTCTTTGCGTCTTTGCGTGAGGCTTTTCTTACTCTTCTGCCTCAGCCTTTAGCGCCGCCCGAATCTCCGTCGATGACACGTCATGCCGGAACAGCCGCGCCGGAATGGCCTCGAAGAGCGTCTCATAGCCGGTGGGCAAGTTTAGTTCGGGCAGTTCGTGGAACAGCCCGTTGTCGTCCAGTCGCCCGGCGACCAGGAAGCGATTGCCACGCGCCCGCAGTTCGTCCAGCGCGGCCAGCATGTTCGCCCGACTGTCGCCATAGTAGCGCGGCTGGATGACCCGCTCGGCCGTGTCGAAGCCAACGACGAAGACCGCCCCCGGATAGAGCCGCGCCTTCTGGTTGAACGTCGGCGCGTTGGCGGCGTAGACCGGGTAGCGCCCGGCGAACTGGCTCAGCCGGTCGAGCACGGCCGCCGGCGGCAGCGGCGGCTTCTCGGCGTTGACCGCCGACAACTCAAACGCCACCGGTCGCCCCAACAGCGCCGCCGCCGTTGCCGCCAGCCCACTGTGCCCGGCGTGCAGCGGGTTGAAGGAGCCGGAGAGCAGCGCCGCCGGCGGATCGGCCGCCAGCGTCCCGTCGGGCAGGATGCCGAAGAACGGGATGGCGTCGCGGTGAAGCTGCTCGGCCAGGGGCGCGAACTCCACCGTCTCGGCCGACAGGCTATCGCCCACCCCCAGCCCCAGCGGCAATGCCTCGACCACACCGCTGGCCTCGGCCAGGACGTTGAGCAGCAGCGCGCTAACCAGCCCCTCCTCGCCCGCCCGGTCGCGCGCCCCTTTGGCCAGGTGCAGCGTATGGACGCGCAGCCGCTCCGGCGACCAGGCAGCGACGTGGGCGCGGTGCTCCCCCTTCTTGGGCCGGTCGGTGACGATGGCCGCCGTGCAGCCCAGGCCGACCAGCGGCCACGCCTCCAGTTCGCGTAGGTGGCGCGCCCGGGCCAGCGCCCGCCCGGCCATGCGCCGGCCGGTCTCCTCGGATACGTACTGCTCCGGCCGGAGGCCCAGAAACTCGTCGAACGAGTCGGCGGCGTAGGGGATGAGCGCCTCCAGCAGCGTGCGCGACGCGCCGGGCACGCCCAGCAGGTCGGCCAGCGCCCGGCTGCCGGCGCCGGCGGCGGCCAGCACGGCCCGCGGTGGGCTGTCGTGGATGGCCTGGATCAGATGGCGGGTCGGATCATCCATGCGCTTAGTGTAGCGCGATTCTCACGAATCGCGCACGGGCGCAGCGGGCCGAGCAAGCGTTCGATCCTTCGTTCGTCCTTGTAGCGCGGGTTGCCAACCCGCATTCTGTGTGTGTTCGCACCGAAGAGCGGGTTGCCAACCCGCGCTACAAGGTCACTTGACCAGAAACGCCGTCAAGTACATCACCAACACCCCCACCACCGCCCCACCGAAGTTGAGCCACGTCAGCGCCGGCCGCCCCTCCCGTTGCGCGTCGCGCAGCAGCAGCTTGCCCACTTCCCAGATGACCTGAAGGATGGCCCCCGCGCCCAGGCTCAGGAAGAAGGCCGCCAGAAAGGGCGAGAAGGCCAGCCCGCCGATCCACGTGCCCAGGATCGCCGGCGCGCCGGCCAGCAGGGCCAGCAGGATGAAGACGCGCAATGGCGGCCGTTCGCGCCGCGTCAGCGGAGCGACGATGCCCACGCCTTCGGTGATGTTGTGCAACGTGAAGCCGACGACCAGGAACGAGCCGAGCGCCGCCGCGCCGGTGGCGAAGGCCGCGCCGATGGCCAGCCCCTCGCCGAAGTTGTGCAGGCCGATGCCCAGGGCGATGAGTGCCGCCACGCGCCGCGGCGTCTGCTCCCCGGCGCGGCGGCCGACGGCCAGCAGTATGCCCAGGCTCAGCAGCGCGCCGAAGATGACGACCGGCACGCCCTGGAAGACGCCCGGCGTCTCGGCCGCCAACTCCAGCGCCTCCAGCAGCGTATCGACGAACAGGAACACCAGCAGGCCGACAGTCAGGGCCAGAATGGCGTTCAGCCACTTGCGGTCGACGCGGCGCATGAACGGGTACCACAGCATCCCCAGGGCCACGGGGATGACGCCGACGTAGATGCCCAGCAGCCCATAGGCCAGCAGCGTGCCGCCATCGACCGTCGCCGACCGCACCGCCACCTCGACTTCGGCCGGGAAGGTTACGCCGGTGGCGGTGATCAGGTTGATGGGCAGCGGTTCGCCGGCCACCCAGGGGTAGGCCAGGTCGATGGTCGCTGTTTCCAGACGGCCGAGAGTGTTGTCCGGGCTGATGGTGTGCAGCCAGTAGGCATCATCGACCGTCACCTGGGCGATGGTCACCGGGTCCGGCCCGCCGTTGAGAACCTCCAGCCGGATGCGGCCCGGCTCCGGGAAGAGGACGCGCTGCACCGACAGCTCCTCCAGCGGCGGGAACGCGCCCTGGAAGAAGCGCAACGGGTCGAGCGCCAGAAAGCCGGCCACGAGCAGGGCCAGCAACAGCAGCGGCAGCAACGCCAGCAGCCACGGCGGCAGCGTTCTTTTGGGTAAAGTTGTCGTCGTGTCCATCGTTTCGTTCTCTCCTCAAGAAATATCTCACGCAAAGACGCAAAGAACGCTAAGCCAAGAATTCTTATCTTGGCGTTCTTTGCGTCTTTGCGTGAGCTTCTTCTTCAACGAACGTCAAAGAACCCCATCCACCCCAACTCGGCCAACTCCGTCTGGTGGGCGTGGAACATGTACAGCCCCGGCTCGAAGCCCGCGAACGAGAACTCCAGGATGCCGCGCTGCGCCTGGCACTGCATGATGGTGTCCACCGTCTTGTGCGTCGGCCGCAGCGTCGTGCCGTGGTCGTAGTAGTCGAAGAAGTTGGCGTGCAGGTGGATGGAGTTGATCGGGTCGAACTCGGTGACGTTGACCAGGTAGAGCCGCTGCGGTTGGTCGCGGGCGATGGGGATGGGGTGGGCCATGTCGTAGGCGAAGGCGACGGTGTTGGCGGCGTAGACCTCGTTCTCGCCGTCGAAGTTGGTGTCGAAGCCGTTGAGCACCATGACCATCTCGTTGACGGCCTGCGACTCGGCGGTGGTGTGGTTGCGCGAGCGGGCCGCGGCAGCCTCTTCGCCGCTGTAGCGGGCCGGGTCGGGATCGATGATGAACGCGCCATAGAGGCCCTTGTGGATGTGGCGCTTGAGAGGCACGGCGTGGCAGTGGTACAGGTGGCAGCCGAACGGCTTGGCGTCGAACTCGTAGGTGAAACGGCCGCCGGGCGGGATCATGCCGGGGCCGACGCCGGGAATGCCGTCCATGACCGCCGAGTGGATGCCGTGGAAGTGGATGGTGTGCGGGTGGCTGCTGGCGTTGATGAAGTGGATGCGCAGCCGCTCCCCTTCGACGCAGCGCAGCGTCGGCCCGGGGCATTGGCCCACCACGTGGCCCAGGCGGCGCGAGGCGGCCGACGTCGGCGTGCCGTAGACCCAGCCGGGAAAGTGGACGCCGGGGGCGATCTCGAATTCGCGGTCCACGGCGTACATCTCCCACGTGCGCACCGGGCGGCCGTCCTCTTCGGTCAGTACACCGGTGTCGAAGTCGGTCAATATCTCGTGCGGGTCGAACTGGTTGGCGGCGTGGTCGACCTGACCGACGGTGCCCATGCCGCCGTGGTCGCCGGTGTGGGTGGTTGCGGCAGTCACGTCGGGGGTGGGCGTGGCGTGCCGGCTGTGTTCCGGCGTGGGCGTCTCTGCCCGCGCCAGGCCGCGCAGGCCCAGCCCGCCGGCCAGCCCGGCCAGGCCCATGCTGCCGGCCTTTAGGAAGTGTCGTCGGGTTACGCCGAACCTGGATGTCATTTTAACGTTGCCCTTGGCCAGATGATTTGGTATTAGTAATAAAATATTTTGACATGTCTAAATTTTAGTGAGATCAAGGCTATTGTCAAGGGGTGGGTAGAGAGGAAAGCTATACTGGTAATAACGTGGTCTACTGTCTTGGCGATGGGCGCAAATCTGTCCATAATAGCTGCGATCCAGATCGGAGAGAGTGCGTGTGGAGACAGTTCTACTACTGATTGTGATCGCCGCGGTGGTGGCGGTGTTTGCGTGGTTGGGGCGGGCGCTGGGCGACGAGTGGCCGCCCTACCCTCTACCCAACCCTCTCCCGGGGGGCGAGGGGGTTCGCGGCGGCCCTCTCCCCAACCCTCTCCCGGGGGGTGAGGGGGTCAGCGGCGGCCCTCTACCGGAGAGCGAGTTTGCTCTCGCCACTGCGCTGTCGGCCCTCCCCAACCCCCCCCCAAGGGGGGGGGGGGCGGGCCCCCCCCCCCCCCCCCCCCCGGGGGGGGGGGGGTGCAGCCCTCTCCCCAACCCTCTCCCAAAGGGCGAGGGGGTTAGCGGCCCTCTCCCCAGCCCTCTCCCGGAGGGCGAGGGAGTTAGCGGCCCTCTCCCCAGCCCTCTCCCGGGGGGCGAGGGGGTTAGCGGCGGCCCTCTCCCCAGCCCCTCTCCCCCTGGGCGACCAGCGCTCCTGGGAACTGCGGCGCGTCGCCTGGACGCTGGTGGGAGGCGGGGGGCTGCTGCTGGCGCTCAGCCAATGGGTCGGCCGTCTGATGCCGCCCGGCACGCGCTTGCCGACGTTCGTGTTGTTTGTCATCGGCGGGGTGGCGCTGCTGCTTGGCGTGCAGACGTTCATGCGTGGCGGCCTGGCCGGCTGGTTCGGCCGGCCGTTGGCGCGGCTGGCGGCCGGGTTGCGCGTGTCGCCGGTGGGGGCGGTGCTGCTGCTGCTGGCCCTGCCCTTCGCCTGGCTGACGCGACAGGCGGCGGGCAACGACCTGCTGGCCCGCAGCGCGATGGTGGCGATAGTCGCCTGGCTGGTGGGTATTGGCTTCGCCGTGGCCGGCAGCCGCAGTCGGGCGCGGCCGGCCGAATTGTCCGACGACAACCGCGACGAACTTTCCGGCGCGGCCGTCGCTGGCCGCCGCCGGCACCTGGATCGCTGGGATGCGGCCTTCTCGCTAGGTATTTTCCTCCTGGCCCTGGGGCTGCGCGCCTGGCAGATGAGCCAGTTTCCCAACACCTACTCCGGCGACGAAGGCTCGGCCGGGCTGTTCGCCATCGAACTGCTGGACGGGCGGGCCAACAACCTCTTCGGCCTGGGCTGGTTCTCCTTCCCGGCGCTCTACTTCACGGTGCAGAGCGCGGCCATCGCTTTGCTAGGGCAGACGGTGGAGGCGGTGCGGCTGACCTCGGCTGTGGCCGGGGCGCTGACCGTCGTCGCCGTCTACTGGCTCGGCCGGGCCATGTTCGACCGCACGACGGCCGTGTTGGCTGCCCTCTATCTGGCCGCGTCCCACTATCACATCCACATGAGCCGCATCGCCCTCAACAACGTTTGGGATGGGCTGTTCGGCACGCTGGCCATCCTCGGCCTGTGGTACGGCTGGAAGACGGGGCGGCGCATGGGCTTCATTCTGTGCGGGCTAGCCCTGGGGCTGGGGCAGTACTTCTACGTTAGCATCCGGCCGCTGCCCATCCTGTTCCTCATCTGGGCCGCGGGCGCGCTGGTGGCCCAGCGGGCGCTCTTCCGCCAGCGCTTCCACGGCCTGGTGCTGGCGGCGCTCATCGCCCTGGTCATCTTCCTGCCGTTGGGCCTCTACTTCGTCGACAAGCCGGATGAGTTCCAGGCCCCCATGAACCGCGTGACCATTTTTGGCCCGTGGCTGGAGGGGGAGCTGGCGCGCGGCGACCGGACGACGACCGACGTCATCCTCGACAACGCCACCAACGGCCTGCTGGGCTTCACCCACGAGCCGTTGCGCCTGCTCTACAACCCCGGCTCGCCGCTGCTGCTGGCCGGGGCGGCGTTCCTTTTCCTGCTGGGCGTTCTCTGGGCGCTGCTCAACTTTGACCTGCGCTACCTGTTGCTGTTCCTGCCGTTGCTGGCTGTGGTGGCTTCTAATGCCATCAGCCAGGACTCACCCGCCTCACAGCGTTACATATTGGCCATGCCGCTGGTGGCCCTGTTCGTGGCCCTGCCGCTGGGGCAGGCGATTGTGTGGCTGCGGGGGCAGTACCCGCGCTATCGGGCGGCCGTCGTCGTGGCTGCCTTTGCTCTGCTGGCGCTGGTGGCCGTGGTGGACGTGAACTACTACTTCAACCGCGTCTACAGCGGCGGCTACGTGCTGGGCGGGCTGAACACCCAGGTGGCGACGGAGATCGCCTACTTCCTGCGCGATAAGGAGCCGGCCGACCAGGACGTATTCTTCTTCGGCTTCCCGCGCATGGGCTACTACAGCCTCTCCACTATCCCCTTCCTGGCCCCGGAGAAGCAGGCCCAGGACGTGATCGATCCGCTAACCGGGCCGGCGGCCCTGCCGCTGCGCGGGCCGACGCTGTTCATTTTCCTGCCGGAGCGGCTGCACGAGTTGGAGTTCGTCCGGCAGCAAGCGCCCGACGGGACGCTACAGGAGTTCCGCAGCGAGGCGGGGGAGTTGTGGTTTGTGGTGTATGAGACGTTGTAGCGCGGGTTGGCAGCCCGCCTCTTACTCTTTTGCCGGGGAAATGAAGAGCGGGATACCATCCCGCGTTACAAGCCATCCGGTCGTCTCAGCTCCGTCCCAAACATCTCGCTCCGTTTCGTCGTCCACGCCCCGCCGCCGGCGTCGTTGCGCACGTGGTCCAGGTAGCCGGCGATGCGGCTGTCGAGCAGGTCGATCTGGTGCAGCAGCACCGCCTCCAGCGTGCGCGGCACGACGGGTGAGCCCCACTCCAGTGTGCCGTGGTGGGCGGCGATGAGGTGCAGGAGATGCTGAAGTTCACCGGCCGGGAAGTCCAACTCGGCCGCCGCCCGCTCGATGAGCAGCGCCCCGCGCAGAATGTGGCCCACCAGGCGGCCGTCGTCGGAGTGGCCGAAACCCTCGTCCAGGGAGTAAGAGTCCGCTTTTCCCAGATCGTGGAACAGAACGCCGGCGAGAAGCAGGTTTAGATTGACATAAGGATAATGCCCGGCCAGCAGCCGGGCTACGGCGGCCATGCTCAGCGTATGCTCCAGCAGCCCGCCGACGTAGGCGTGGTGCATCCCGCGGGCGGCGGGGGCGATGGCGAAGCGCTCGGCCAGCGGCCCGTCGAGCAACAGCCGGGCAACTAAGTCGCGCCACGGTGGAGCCAAAGTATTGATCACGTCGCCCAGTTCGGCGCGCATCTCATCCAATGGTCGCCGGCTGGCCGGCAGGAAGGCGGTCATATCCAGCCCGTTGGCCCGCTCCAGCCCGCTGATGTTGATTTGCAACGCATCCTTGTAGAGATTCACCCGCCCGCTGACCAGCACGGCCAGCCCCGGCCGCGCCCAGACGTCAACCGATAGGGGCACGTCCCAGTAGACGCCGGCCATCTGACCGCTGCGGTCGCGCAACGTGGCCAGCAGGAAGGGGCGGCCGTCCTTCGATTGCCGCCGGACGACGTCGTGCAGCAGAAACGGCTCGTGGAGCAGTTCCGTGCCCGCTTTGAGATCGGTAATAAACCTGTTTTTGCTCATAGAGATTTTGGCTTTTGCCGGCGATGACCTAGAATATGCCCCTGCGGCGTCATGCGGGCGACAAGAGGGAATATTATACCCACATCCCCCGGCGCGACGACCACAGAGCGAGGCAAGGGCATGAAGCGCATCATCGTCGGTCTTTCGGGGGCCAGCGGAGTCATCTACGGTATCCGGCTGCTGGAGGTTCTCCAGGCGCTGCCCGATGTCGAGTCGCACCTGGTCATGAGCACGGCCGCGGCCACGACCATCCCCCTGGAGACCGACTATACGCCGGAAGAGGTGCGCGCTCTGGCCACGGTGGAGTACCGCTTCAAGGACATCGCCGCGGCCATCTCCTCCGGCTCCTTCCGCACCGACGGCATGGTGGTGCTGCCCTGCTCCATGAAGACGCTGTCGGCCATCGCCTACTCGTTCAGCGACAACCTGCTGACCCGCGCCGCCGACGTGGTGCTGAAGGAGCGGCGCAAGCTCATCCTCTGCCCGCGCGAGACGCCGCTGCACCTGGGCCATTTGCGGGCGATGACGCTGGCGGCCGAGATGGGCGCGTTCATCGTGCCGCCGATGGCCGCGTTCTACCATCGGCCGCGCACGATAGACGACATCGTCAATCAGACGGTCAACCGCGTGCTCGATCTGGTGGACGTGACGCTGCCGGAAGATCTGTTCCGGCGCTGGCAGGGGGGGCGGGCGGCGGGGGAGTAGGGTCAGTGGTCAGTGGGTCAGTAGGTCAGTGGGTCAGTAGGTCAGTAGGTCAGTGGGTCAGTAGGTCAGTGGCGAATGAGCAACGACCAACGGCTAACACCCATGAACGACGCGCGGGAGCGGGCGCTGGCTTACGTGGCCGGCCATCATGTGATGACCCTGGCTACCAACGGGCCGCTGGGGCTGTGGGCGGCGGCGGTGTTCTATGCCCACGACGACTTCCACTTCATCTTTCTCTCCGCCGGGCGCACGCGCCACGCGCAGAACATGGCCGCTGTGCCCGAAGTGGCCGCGACCATTCAGGCCGACTACCGCGACTGGCCGGCGATTCAAGGGATTCAGTTAGAGGGAACGGTGGAGCAACTGCACGGCGCGCGCCGGGCGGCGGCCGTGGCCCGCTACGTGGCTCGCTACCACTTTCTGGCCCAGCCGGTGGCGACGCTGGAGGCGGCGCTCCAGCGGGTGAACTGGTATGAGCTACGGCCGCGACGGCTCTACTTCGTCGACAACACCCTCGGCTTCGGCCACCGCGACGAGATCGCCGGCCTGTAATTGGCGACTGCCGCCCTAACCACGCCCTCTCAGACTGTCTCGTTCTGGCGCTCGGCTTCCAGGCGGGTCAGCAGATGCTTGAGATAAGGCGCGTAGCCGGCCTGATCATAGAGCGCCAGGGCGGCCTCTTCCAGATCAAACGGTTCGACCAGCGAGCGAATGGCCTCCAGATAGGCCATGTCGCAGCGGACGACGCTCTCCTGATAGATGCGATCACCCTCCAGCGCCAGCAGTACCGGCGCGGTGGCCAGCGTGCGCCCCTTGAGCGTGCGCACGACGCCGCCGCGGCGGGCCAACACGATAATGGCGTTGATCATGTTGCGCGACGCTTCGGCATCCTCTTCACCGGGGTGGAGCACAGCCAGCCGGTCGACCAGATCGCGCCACTCGATGCTGTCCTGCTGTTGCAGCGTCTCGATTAGGTCTTTGAGAATGACCAACCGTGTGCGCGGCGGCACGATGCGCAACTTTTGCTTCTTCAGCGCGCTGCGATAGCGCCGGAATAGCTCCGGACGTGGCGCTACCGGTTGCGCCGCGCGCCGCACGTAGGCAGTCGTGCCGTCCTTTTCGACGAGGAGGCGGCCGGGGTAGCGGCTGAGGAACTTGCTGAAGGAGGTGTCGGTGTACTGGAGGCGGCCGAACTGCCCGCCGCTCAGCTCGATCATCCGCTCCTTGACTACGCTGGCCCGCACGCGCTCATCGCCGACCAGCAGGCCGTCAATGGCCTTGGTCAGCAGCGCTTCGGCCTCGGCCTCGGTCAGCGGCGGCGCGGGCAGGAGGTCTTCGTAGTAGACGTACTCGTCGCAAAGTCCCATCAGGCTGTCGCTGGTCGTGTGCTTCAGGCCGATGCCGATGACGTGCTTGCCGCGGCGGCGCAGGGCGTGGATGAGGGGCAGGAAGTCGCGGTCACCGGTGACGAGGACGTAGGTGCTGTACTGCTGGCCATCGACGAGGGTATCCATCGTATCGACGACCATGTACATGTCGATAAGGTTCTTGCCAAAGTTGTTGAGGGGCACGGCCGACTGCATGGTGAAGCCGGCGGTGGCGATGTCCTTCATCAACTTCTGGTCCTGGCGCAGATTGCCGGAGTAGGCGCGGCGCAGAACGACCCGGCCGCCGGTGCGCCGCTTGACGTCGTCGATGATCAGACTGACGTCAAAGTTGAGGTTGGCATCGCGCGCGCCGATTACGAGATTATCGAGGTCGAGAAAGATGGCGACGTCATTGGCCATATGTGATCGATCCTGAAGGGCCAGAGAGTGCCGTCAGGCTGGCGGCTCGCTCCGCTAAACTATTACGCATTCTAGCCCATTCGGGTGAACTCGCAATGAGAAACAGAAGTCAAGCGCAGTTGTTCCGGGAAACATAGACCGTGGGTGCTTTCACTTTGAGACAAGCCATTCGACTGAACGACGCAGTTGCGTGCCGTGGAACTAATGGTGACGCTGGTAGCGACAACGAGAAGGTGTGGCAGAAAGGCGCGACAAGGTGGCCCACAACTGTGCAGTAGATGTCCAATCCTATCCCCGTTTGCGACTACGAAGGCTCTGACTACCGCGCCCGCTTCTGGCAGAACCAGGGGCGCGACTACGAGGACGGCGCGGAGCGGGTCGCCCTGCGCCGCCTGCTGCCGCCGGCCGGCGACACGCTGCTCGACGTGGGCGCGGGCTTCGGCCGTCTGGCCAACGAGTACGCCGGCTATCGGCGCGTCGTCCTGTTCGACTACTCCCGCTCGCTGCTGCGCGAGGCGCGCCAACGTTGGGGCGACGACCCCCGCTTCTTCTTCGTCGCCGGCAACTGGTATGACCTGCCCTTTGTCGATGGTCTGTTCGAGACGCTCGTCCAGGTGCGCACCCTCCACCACGCCGCCGACGCGCCGGCCCTCTTCGCCGAGCTGTCCCGCGTCTCCCGCGCCGATGCCGCCTACGTCCTCGAATTCGCCAACAAGCACAACCTGAAGGCGATGCTGCGCTACCGCCTCGGCCGCCAGGCGTGGTCGCCCTTCGACCCGGAGCCGGTCGAGTTCGTTGCCCTTAACTACGACTTCCATCCCGACTGGATTCGCGCTCAACTTGTCGCCGCCGGCTTTGCCCCCGGCGACATGCTGGCCGTGTCCAGCTTCCGCCTCGGCCCGCTAAAGCGTCTGGCCCCCACGTCGCTGCTGGTCGCCCTCGACAGCGCCGTGCAGCCCACCGGCCGCTGGCAACAGCTATCGCCCAGCGTCTTTGTGCGCAGCCGCCTCGTCCGGCCGCAGCCGCTCGTCGTCGCCGGCGGCTTCTTCGCTTGCCCCACGTGCCATCTGCGCCTCGGCGAACCGGTCGACGGTCTGCTCGTTTGCGCCAACTCGGCCTGCGGGCGGCGCTGGCGCGTGGAGGATGGCGTCTATGACTTCAAGGAACCCGTCTGATCGCGGCGCGGGCCGCATGTGGCTGGCCCTGCCCATCGCCGCCGCCGCCGGCACGCTCGGTGCGACCGTGGCCGCCCGCCGCCTCATGCGCCGCCCCGTGCCCCGGCCCAACGGCCGCGCCGTCCTCGACGGCCTGCGCGCCCCGGTGGAGGTCATCCGTGACCAGTGGGGCGTGCCCCACATCTACGCCGCCAATAACGACGACCTCTTCTTCGCCCAGGGCTTTGTGCAGGCCCAGGATCGCCTCTTCCAGATGGACCTCAACCGCCGGCTGGGGCTGGGCCGGCTGGCCGAAGTCACCGGCCCGCTGGGCGTGGCCTTCGACAAGTTCGCCCGCACCCTGGCCTGGCCGCGGGCGGCGCAGGCCCAGATAGACGGCAGCGACGCCACCACCCGCGCCGCCATCGATGCCTACAGCGCCGGTGTCAACGCCTTCATCGCCGCCGGCCCGCTGCCGGCCGAGTTCCGCGTCCTGGCCTATCGCCCCGAGCCGTGGGACGCGCTGAGCACCAGCGCCTGGGGCACGGTGCTGGCCTGGGGGCTGTCGTGCAACTGGGAGACGGAGCTGCTGCGCGCCTGGCTGCTGGACGAACTCGGCCCGGAGCGCGCCGCCGACATGACCCCCGTCTACCGCCCCGACTACGCCACGACGCTGCCCGATGAGCGCGTCGGCCGCCGCCTGGCCGAAGGGCTGATCGGCGCTTTCCGCGAGACGGTGGCCCACGGCCCGGTCGGCCTGCCCCTCGTCGGCCAGAGTCTGGGCAGCAATAACTGGGTCGTCAGCGGCGCGCGCACGGAGAGCGGCCGGCCGCAACTGGCCAACGACCCCCACCTGCCGCCCGTCTTCCCGACCATCTGGTACGCCTGCCACCTGGACGGCGGCGACTACCACGTGGCCGGCTTCACCCTGCCCGGCGTGCCCGGCATCATCATCGGCCATAACGACCATTGCGCCTGGGGCATTACCAACGCCTTCCCCGACATCCAGGACGTCTACATCGAGCGCTTTCACCCCGACGACCCGACGCGCTACGAAGTCAACGGCGAGTGGCAGGCGGCCGAGGTCGCGCAGGAGGCGATTCACGTCCGCGGCCTGCGTGACGTGGTGCTGGCCGTGCGCACCACGCGCCACGGCCCCGTCTTCTCCGACCTGTTGCCCGGCGACCACGCCGACCTGAGCTACGACTGGACGCTCTTCCGGCCCGGCAGCCATCTGCGCGCCGTGCTGGCTACCAATCGCGCCGCCGACTGGCCCAGCTTCCGCGAGGCGCTGCGCCACTGGTCCTTCCCCAGCCAGAACATCGTCTACGCCGACACGAGCGACGCCATCGCCTACGTGATGCCCGGCCTTGTCCCGCGGCGGCGCAAGGGGGATGGCCTGACCCCCGTGCCCGGCTGGAACGACGACTTCGCCTGGGATGGCTTCATCCCGTTCGAGGAACTGCCATGTTATGTCAACCCACCGGAAGGGTTCATCGCCACGGCCAACAACTGCATGGCCGGCGACAGCTACCCTTACCTGCTGACCGGCGAGTGGCTGACCGACTACCGCGTCCGGCGCATCCGCGAACTGCTGGCCGAGCGGCCGAAGCTGACCCTCGATGACCATCGCCGCATCCAGACCGAGTCCGTCTCGCTGATGGCGCGGCGCTTTGTGGCTGCGGCGCTGCCGGTGGTCGATGACGCGGCGACCGACGCCGGCCTGCGCGACGCCGTCGAACGGCTGGCGGCGTGGGACGGCGACATGGCCGAAGATAGCGTGGCCGCCTCGCTCCACTTCGGCTGGCTGGTGCACTTCACCCGCGCCGCCGTCGCCCAGGCCGTCGGCCCGCAGCGCGCGGCGACGCTGCTGGCCCGCGGCGAGCAGACCGGCTTCCCGTTCATGCCCTTCTACGAGATCGGCTACGAGCTGGCCCTGCGCTGGCTGGAAGGGGCGCAAGGGCTGGCCGGCTGCGAGCCGCCGCCGGCGTGGGTCGGCGACGTGCGCCCGCTGCTGCTGCCCGCCCTGCGCCAGACGTTAACCGTGCTGAACGATCACTTCGGGCCAGACCCGGCCGAGTGGCGCTGGGGGCGGCTGCATCGCGTCGCCTTCCAGCACGAGATGACGCGGCTGCCGGGCATCGGCCGCCTGTGGAAGCCGCTGACCATCTCCGCCCCCGGCGACGGTTACACCATCAACCAGAGCGATCTGTCGCCCCACTTCCCGCCCGACCCGGCGACGATCATCGCCAGTTGCCGGCTCATCGTCGACGTCGGCGCGTGGGACGAGTGCCAGGCGGCGCTGCCCGGCGGCCAGTCGGGCCACCCGGCCAGCCCCCACTACCGCGACCGGCTGGCGGAGTGGCGCGAGGGGCGATACTTCCCGCTGCTCTTCGCCCGCCCGCGCGTCCTGGCCGCCGCCGCCGGCACGTGGCGGCTCGAGCCTGGGGGCGAATAGCTCACGCAAAGGCGCAAAGAAGCAAAGGCGCAAAGAAAGAAAGCTGGCTCTTTTCTTCCTTTGCCCTTTAGCGCCTTTGCGTGAGCACTTCTTTACCGACCCCACTCCTTGCTCTACAATACGTCACCCATGAGCAAGCACACCTTTCTGCGCCTCGTGCGCGCCGTCGCCCGCTTTGTTTTGCGCCTCATCGCCCGGATCGAGATCATCGGCAGCATTAACCACCAGGCCGGTGGCTTCATCATCACCGGCAACCACGTCGGCCGCCTGGAAGCGTTCCTGGTCATCCTGCTGGCCGAGCGCGACGACGTGGTGCTCATCCTGGCCGAGAAGTACAAGAAGTACGCCTTCTGGCGCTACGTGGCCCGCAAGGTGGATGGCATCTGGATCAACCGCTTCGACGCCGACTTCGCCGCCCTGCGTGTGGTGCTGAAGCGCCTGCAAAACGGCGAAGTGCTGGCCGTGGCCCCGGAGGGCACGCGCAGCCCGACCGAGGCCCTGTTGCCCGGCCGCCCCGGCGCGGCCTATCTGGCGGCCAAGTCGGGCCTGCCCATCATCCCCATCGGCGTCACCGGCACCGAAGACCGCGTCGTCAAGCACCGGCTGAAGCGGCTGCAACGGCTGGACATTACCGCCCGCGTCGGCACGCCCTACCACCTGCCGCCCATGCCCAAAGCCGGCCGCGACGCCTGGCTGGCGGCGCAGACGGACGAGATCATGTGCCAGATCGCCGCCCTGCTGCCGCCCGACCACCGCGGCGTCTATGCCGACCACCCGCGGCTGCACGCGCTGTTGCTGGAGCGGGGTAGCCCGTTCGCGGAGGATCAGGCGCACGGCATCGCCGCTCCCGCACCGGCGTCGGTCTAATGGCTGGAGCGCGAAGGTGAATAAGCCTATGGAATACATCAACCAGTTCCTGCACGGCGATTGTCTGGAAGTGCTGCAACGTATTCCCGACGCGACGGTCGATCTCATTTTGACCTCGCCGCCCTATGCCGACCAGCGCAAGAACGTTTATGGCGGCGTTCATCCCGACCACTACGTTGATTGGTTCATGCCCCGTGCCGCTGAGTTCCACCGCGTGCTGAAGCCCACCGGCTCATTCATCCTGAACATCAAGGAACGCGTCGTCAACGGCGAGCGCCACACCTACGTCCTCGAACTCATTCTGGAGATGAGACGACAGGGCTGGCTGTGGACCGAGGAGTACCTGTGGCACAAGAAGAACTCCCACCCCGGCAAGTGGCCCAACCGTTTCCGCGACAACTGGGAGCGTCTGCTGCACTTCACCAAGAGCAAGCAGTTCAAGATGTTCCAGGACGCGGTGATGGTTCCTGTGGGCGATTGGGCCGAGTCGCGGCTGAAAAACTTGAGCGAGACGGACAAGCGGCGCGACAACTCGCGTGTCGGCAGCGGTTTTGGCAAGAACATCTCCAACTGGGTCGGCCGCGATATGGTCTATCCCAACAACGTGCTCCACATGGCCACGGAGTGCTACAACCGCGGCCACGCGGCCACGTTTCCCATCGCGCTGCCCACCTGGTTTATCAAGCTCATGACCGAAAAAGGCGATACCGTTCTCGATCCCTTCGCCGGTTCCGGTACAACCTGCGTGGCCGCTAAGCAGACTGGCCGGCAGTGGATCGGCATTGACGCCGAGGAGTCATTTGTGAAGCTGGCTCAGGAGCGAATCGAAAAAGTAGCGGCGTATCAAGAAACACTCTGGGGATAGCATCGTGAACCCTATTGACCTTGGAGAAATCGCGGTCTACGTCAATGAGAACATCGATTTGTTCCACGCGCGCCGGTTGCGGTGCATTCAACAATTGAAGCTGTCCAATTTGGTCAGCAAAAACCCTTATCTCTTCCGCGCCAAGAACATGACCAAGGCGTCGGAGCTTGTCGAAGAGACAATGGCGGCCTTCCTCTCATCATCGGAGGAGAAAGATTTCGGTGATTTCCTGGAAGGGTTGGCGATCTTTGTTGCCTCGAAAGCATTAGATGGGCGTAAGTCTGCCAGTCCGGGTATCGACCTTGAACTGGTCCGCGATGGGATTCACTATGTGATCAGCATCAAGTCGGGAACCAATTGGGGCAACTCATCGCAGCAGGCGAAGCTAGCAGACGATTTCAACAAAGCGCTGATACGATTACGGCAAGGTCGCGTTCATGCTGACGCTGTTTTAGGCAGCTGCTATGGCAAGGTCAAGACAGGTCGGAATCTACAGCACGGTTACTTAAAGCTGGCTGGTCAGAACTTCTGGACGTTTATCTCCGGCGATAAGGAACTGTATCGCGAGATCATCGAACCGATCGGCTATCGCGCTAAAGAGCATAACGACGCCTATATTCAGCAGCGTGATGCCTTGGTAAACCTGCTGACCATGCAGTTCATTGAGCGATTCTGTGACGAGACAGGTGCGATCGATTGGCCCAGAGTCGTGGATGCGAACTCCGGCAACTATGACCTGGATAAGCACATGCTCGATATGCCGTAAGCCATGCCTCTTGCTCGTTCGCTCTTAACTCTGCTTTCGGCTTGGCAAGCCGCCGTCGCCGGCACGAATCACCCCCCGCCCCCCGCCTACACCGGCCCCGACGCCCCCCTGACCGGCTTCACCGAGAAGACGAGCGAGGTCGCGCCGGGCATGGCCTTTGTCGCCCGGGTGCGCACCGGCAGCGACGGCCACCCCTATATCGCCCAGGCCATCGAGCGCGGCGCGAGCCTCATCCTGGCCCAGCATCCGGCCGAGGTGGTCGGCGTGGTCGTGCCGCCGGGCGTCGGCTACCTGACCGTGCCCGACACGGCCGAGGCGCTGGCCTGGCTCTCGGCCGCCTGGGAGGGCTTCCCCAGCCAGAGCCTCGTCGTCATCGGCATCACCGGCACCGACGGCAAGACCAGCACGGCCAACATCCTGTTCAGCATCCTGCGCGCCGCCGGCCTCCGCGCCGGGCTGCTCAGCACCATCCGCGCCGTCATCGGCGACGAGGAGGAGCCGCTGGCGCTGCACGTGACCACGCCCGAAGCGCCGGTCGTCCAGCGCTATCTGCGCCGCATGGTCGAGGCCGGGCTGACCCACGTCGTCGTCGAGGCCACGTCCCACGCCCTGGCCCAGAGCCGCGTGGCCGCCGTCGCCTTCGACGCCGCCGTCGTCACCAACATCACCCACGAACACCTCGACTACCACGGCAGCGCCGACGCCTACTTCGCCGCCAAGCGCCGTCTGTTCGAGTCTCTTTTCGATGATCCCATCCGCGACCCCTCGGCCAACGCGCTCAAGGCAGCGACGTGGCCGACGGCCATCCTCAACCGCGACGATAGCTCCTACGCCCCGCTGTCCGCCTTCCTTGCCGGGCAACCGGTGGACGTGCGCACCTATGCCCTCTCGTCCGGCGATGTCGTCCCCGACGCCTGGGCCGATGGGGTGGTCTATGGGCCGGGCGAGACGAGACTGACGCTGCATCTGGCCGGCCACGCGCCACGGCCGGTGGCCACGACGCTGGTCGGCGCGTTCAACGTCTACAACATGCTGGCCGCCGGCGCGACGGCGGCGGCGCTGGGCATCGCCCCGGACGACATCCGCGCCGGGCTGGAAGCAGTGCGCGGCCTGAGCGGCCGCATGGAGCGCATCGACCGCGGCCAGCCCTTCCTGGTGATCGTCGACTTCGCCCACACGCCGAATGCGCTGGCGAGGGCCATTCGTGCTGCGCGAGATATGGTGTCTAAGGGGGCTGGGGAGCTGGGGAGCAGGAGGGCAGGGGAGAAAGAGCCATCGGCTCCCCCGCTCCCCTGCTCCCCAGCTCCCCTGCTGCCCCGCGTCATCGCCGTCTTCGGCAGCGCCGGCAAGCGCGACGTGGCCAAGCGGCGGCTGATGGCCGAGATCAGCGCCCGCGACGCCGACTTGACCGTGCTGACGGCCGAAGACCCACGCACCGAGTCGCTTGACGCCATCCTGAGCATGATGGCCGAGGCGGCCACGGCCGCCGGCGGCATCGAGGGCCAGACGTTCTGGCGCGTGGCCGACCGCGGCCGGGCGATCTACTTCGCCCTGACGCTGGCCCGGCCAGGCGACGTGGTACTGCTATGTGGCAAGGGGCATGAGCAGTCGATGGCCTTCGGCGTGACGGAGTACCCGTGGGACGACCGGCAGGCGGCCGAGGCGGCGCTGGAGGCGTTTATGGCCGGGCGGCCGATGGTCAATCTAGGTCTGCCAACGTTTTAGCTAAGCGTCCGCCGCAACAGATCTACCCAGTTGCCCCCCATAATCCCGGCCACGTCGGCCTCACTATACCCCTTGTCGCGCAGCGCCCCGGCGATGAGCGGCAGGTCGGCGATGCTGCCCAGCGGCGTGGGGATGTCGGCCGCGCCGAAGCCGCCGTCGAGGTCGCTGCCGATGCCGGCGTGGCGGGCGTCGCCGATGAGCTGGCAGACGTGGTCGATGTGGGCCACGATGTGGTCGAGCGTCACCAACTCCTTGCTGTCCCCCTTGCGATAGCCGGCGCGCAGGAAGGCGTTGAACAGCACGCAGCCGATCACCCCGTCGCGCTCGCCGATGAGGCGGATCTGCTGGTCGCTCAGTTGCCGCTCGGTGGGCACCAGGGCGCGGGCGTTGGCGTGGGTGGCCACGACCGGCCCGCCGTAGGCGTCCAGGGCCTGTAGCGCGGCCAGTTCGCTCATGTGGGTCAGGTCGAGGATAAGGCCCAGGTCGCCCATTACGTCGAGCAGGGCGCGGCCGTCGGCCGACAGCCCGCGCTTGCTGCCGCGCCACGCGCCGTCGCAGTAGCGCGTGTCGTCCCAGGCCGGGCCGATGACGCGCACGCCGGCCTCGCGCCATAGCTCCGTCTCCTCCGGCGTGCGGATGTGGTCGGCCCCTTCCATCAGCAACAGCAGGCCCAGCAGCGGGCGCGCGCCCGCGGTGCTGTGGCTGGCCACGACTTCGTTGAGCGTCGCCACGTCCGTCACCAGCCGCAGCGACTCATCCTCATCCACCAGCCGGCGGTAGAAGTCCACCTGCTGCATCCCCAGGCGGTGGGCCTCTTCCGGCGTGGCGTAGGTTTCGTCCTCGTCGCTGCCGTCGTCGAAGGGCTGGTCTTGGGGCGAGTTGAAGAGCGTGGCGAAGACCAGGCCGACGCCGGCGCGGCGCATGGCCGAGAAGCTGACGGTGGGGATGCCGCGCTTGAACGCCGGCGCTTCGGCGGCGCGCAGTTCGGCCAGCTTGCGCCGCGGGTCGCGCTTCTTCTGTAGGGCGTTGTAGGCCAGATCGAGGTGAGCATCGACTATAAACATGGCATGTGTTCCTTAGAGAAAAGTTTAACGCCAAGGCGCAAAGACGCGAAGACGCAAAGAGCTTCTTTTCCTTTGCGTCTTCGCGTCTCTGCGCCTTGGCGTTGAATCTTTGGCGTTAACTGCTGCTCTGAATTCGTAATTCCTAATTCCTAATTCGTAATTCTCTCAGCGCCGCCAGATTGGCCAGATTCATGTCAACCGTCGCCCCGTCGTCGCCGTCTTCCGTGGGCGGGGTCTCCAGGTGGGCGCAGTGGTCGGCCCAACGCGGGTCGTTGAGGAAGTTGGCGAAGCCGGACAGGCCGATCTGGCCGCGGCCGATGTGCTCGTGGCGGTCTTTGCCCGTGCCCAGGCCGAACTTGCTGTCGTTGAAGTGGAAGCAGCGGATGCGCTCCAGCCCGACGACGCGGTCGAATTCGGCCATCGTCGCCGCGTAGGCCTCCGGGGTGCGAATGTCGTAGCCGGCAGCGAAGACGTGACAGGTGTCGAAGCAGACGCCCAGCCGGTCGCTGCCGCCGGCCCGCGCGATGATGGTCGCCAGGTGCTCGAACTTGCCGCCCAGGTTGGTGCCCTGCCCGGCCATCGTCTCCAGGCAGATGACGACGTTGGGCGCGCTGCCGGCCGTTTCGTCCAGCAGCCGCCGCAGGGCGCGGGCGATGGCGTCCTGCCCTTCCTCCTCGCTGCTACCCATAAAGGAGCCGGGGTGGAAGGTGACCAGTTCAATGCCTAGCGCCGCCGCCCGCTCAACCTCGTCCTTGAGCGCCTGGTACGATCTCTCCCACAGCGCGGGGTCGGGCGAAGCGACGTTGATCAGGTAGGCGGCGTGGACGGCCACCGGGCAGATGTCGGCGTGTTCGCTGACGGCGCTGACGTAGGCGGCGACGTCGTCTTCGCTCAGCGCCTTGGCCGCCCACTGGCGGTTGCTCTTGGTGAAGATGAGGAAGGAGTCGCAGCCGGCCTCGCGCGCCCGTGCAAACGAGCGATACGCCCCGCCGGCGGTGCTGATGTGTGTGCCTAGTCTCATAATAAAGAGATGTAACCACAGATTACATAGATTAAGAGTAGTGATCCGCAGATTAGGCAGATTAAGCAGATTTAAGAGAAGAATCAATCAGCGTTTGCTTCTGGCAATCTGCCAAATCTGCCAAATCTGCGGATCATACTTGTTGAATTTCTATGGTTCCTTTCTTAATCTCGAAACAAATCCTCGTTGCGCTCTTCGGTCAGGTAGCCGATAGTCTCCAGCCCCCTGAGGGCATAGACGCCGTCGCCGACGACGCGCCACACGGGCTTGCCGGCCAGATCGAGGATGTACTCCCCGGCCAGCCGGCCGCTCGGCTCATCGTCCATCGTGTACAGCACGTCGCCGATGAGATAGGCGAACTGCTCGCCCTTGCGATCGATCAATCCACGCATGGCAGCCTCCGCGTAAGGCGATTTGCCAAATCGCGCTACGGCACGACGTAGGTGGCCACGACCTGCTGGGCCGCGTCCCACAGCGTCAGCGTCTCGCCGCTGCGCCAGGCCGGCTCGGCCAGCCCCCAGAACAACTCCAGCGGGCTGTTGGTTCCGGCGCGGCTGTGCAGCAGGATGCCCGCGCCCTCGCCGAAGATACTAACGTCGCCGAAGGTGTAGGCGTTGTTGTCCTCGTCGCGCACCGTCCAGCCCAGCAGCAATTGCAACTCGGCCCCGTTGTTGACGATCTGCACCGCCTCGGTATCCAGCGCGCCGGGGTCGGTGATGCCGGCGATGGCGATCTCCCCTTGTCCAGCGACGACGGCTTCGGTTGGGATGGGCGAGGGCAGGGCGGCGATCTCCGTCGGCGGGGGCACGGTCGGCGTGGGCAGGCCGCCGACGGGGATGGTCAACTGCTGGCCGACGGACAGGATGTTGGGGTCGGTCAGCCCGTTGGCGGCCATGATGTCCTCGACGCTGACGTCGTACTGCTGGCTGATGCGGTTGAGCGTGTCGCCCGACTGCACGGTGTGGACGACGGGGCCGTCGTCCGTGGCGGTGTCGGCCGATGTATCGCCGGCCGCTTCCGGCGGCACAGTTCCCGACGGCGGCGCGGCGACGTTGGGCGTGGGCAGTACCCCGTCCGCCAGGGCTGCGGTCGGGGTGGCGTCGCCCGCCTCGCCGCCCCGGTTATCCCACCAGAAGAGGATGCTCAACACGACGACGGCCGAGACGATGACGTTCAGGAATAGAAAGGGCAGCATCTGACGGAAGGACATACGGGTATTATAGAGTGGCGTGCGGCGGGTGGCGAGTTGTCGGTAATCAGTGGGTCAGTGGGTCAGTGGGTCAGTGGGTCAGTGGGTCAGTCTGCCTGAGCACTGACGCACTGACCTGCTGAGTACTGACCCACTGCCCCACTTCCCCCGCCACAGCCTCCGGCGCGGCGGGGTCGGCCAGGACGGTGTGGACGCGGATGCCCAGCGGGGCGAACTCGCGGGCGCAGGCGCGGCCGAAAGCCACGACGCCCGCCTGCCCGGCGGCGAAGGCGGCCCGGCCGTCCTCGTCCGGCTCCGGCCAGGCGACGTTGACGATGAGGCCGCCGCGCTCGCTGGGCGTGGCCCGATTCTGGTCATCCATGACGCGGCCGGCGAGCTGGCACATGAAGAAGACGCTCTTCAGGTTCACGTCGTGGCAGCGCGCCCACTCCCACTCGTCCATCTTCAGCACCGGCGCCGCCGGCCGGACGATGGCGGCGTTGATCAGGATGTCCACTCGCTCCCACTCGGCGCGGGTCGTCTCGATGAGGGTGACGCACTGGAACTTGCTGGCCGTGTCGGCGGCGATGTCGAGGGCCTGGCCGCCGGCGGCGCGCAGTTCAGCCGCCAGCCGGGCGATGCGGTCGGGGTTGAGGTCGTTGACGGCCACGCGCACGCCGGCCGCGGCCAGCACCCGGGCCACGGCCGCGCCCGCCGGCTGCCCCGCGCCGGTGACAATGGCCACTTTGCCGCTCAGGTCGAGTGTACTCATGGAGCGATGATAGCCCACAGCAGAGGTCTCACGCAAAGACGCAAAGAACGCCAAGCGTAAGAAGCTTTCTTAGCTTGGCGTTCTTTGCGTCTTTGCGTGAGACTTTCGTTCTACGGCAGGAGGGCAGCGAAGGCCGCGGCGAAGGTGTCGTAGGGCTGTGCGCCGATGAGGCGCTGGCCGTTGAGGTCGAACGTCGGCCGGTTGAAGATGCCCGCCTCGCGCCGCGCGGCGTCCAGTGCCGCCAGTTGTTCGCGCACCGCCTCGCCGTCGTAACAGGTCGCAAACGCCGCGCCATCCAGCCCCAACGTGGCGGCCAAATCCACAAAATACTGCCGGTCGGCCCCATAGAGGTCGCCCTGATTCTCGAATAGCGTGTCATGGGCGGCCCAGAACGCGGCCGGGTCTTGCTCCCCGGCGCAAGTGGCGGTCGTGGCCGCGTTGAGGCTGTTCGGCCCCAGGTCGAGTATGGGCCAGAAGACGAGCCGCACCTGCCCGGCGGCCACCTCGTTAGCGATAATCTCTCGCTCAGCGCCCAGCACGTGGGCGCGGCAGGTGCTTCACAGGAAGTCGGAGTAGTCGGTCAGGGCCAGTGGGGCGTCGGCCGCACCGAAGAAGAACGTGCCGTCGTCGTTGCGACCGGCCACCGGGCCACTTGGCGTGGCGGCGGGCGGCTCAGTCGCCGTTGGCTCGACCGCAGGCGCGACGGTCGGCGCGACTGTGGAGAGGGCCATCGTTGGCAGTGGTTCGCCGGTCGCCGTGGGCGATGCGGCGGGCGCAGGTGTAGGGCTGTTGGTCGTCGGCCGGGCGGCCGTTGTTGGCGGCGGCGTTGGCGGCGAATCCTCAGCCGCCGGGGCGCAGGCAACCAACAGCACAAGCAGAAACAGGGCCAGCATTCTCATGGGCTGCATTATAACCGGGCGCGGCCGGAGATTTGATTACAGTCGGCTTACAAACGTAGAAACCGAGTTTCTTCTGAGAAACTCGGTTTCTAATCCAGCTAAACCTTCGTCCCGACGTGCACGGCGATCGTCCCGAACATGAACAGCCGGTAGCCCACGTCCACAAAGCCGGCGGCGCGCATCGTCGCCGCCAGTTCGTCCGGCCCCTGGAAGCCCTGGGTGCTGTCGGGCAGGTAGCGGTAGGCGTCAGCCTCGCCGGTGATGAGGCGGCCGAGCGTGGGGATGACCGTGTTGAGGTGAATCCTGATGAACGGCTTGAGCAGGTTGTCCTTGGGCGGGCTGCTCTCCAGCACGACGACCCGCCCGCCGGGCTTGGTCACGCGCCACTGCTCGCGGAACGCCCCGGCCACATCGATGACGTTGCGCATCAGGAAGCCGGAGGTCACGGCGTCGAAGGTGGCGTCGGGGAAGGGCAGGGCCAGCGTGTCGGCCGCCGCCCAGCGGATCGTCTCGCGGCCGGGCAGCCGCTTGCCGGCCTGCATCATCTCGATGGTGAAGTCGCCGCCCACGGCGCGCAGGTCGGGCACTTGCCGCTGCCCCTCGTCGGCAATGTCACCCGTGCCGGTGGCGATGTCGAGTAGACGGCCGCCGGCGGGCAGGTTGGCCTGGCGGACGACGTACTGCCGCCAAACCACGTCCTGGCCGAAGGTCATCAGCCGGTTCATGGTGTCATAGCGCCCGGCGATGCGGGCGAACATGTCTTGCACGTAGTCGGCGCGGTCTTGTCCTTGAAGGTGGGCCATGCGAATTAGGAATTACGAATTAGGAATTAGGAATGCGAGGCGATTCTAGGCCGGATTGATGGGAAAAGCCAGTTTGGAAGGATGAGGGATGAAGGATGAGGGATGATTCTTTTCATCCCTCATCCTTCATCCTTCATCCTTTAGATGCCCGGCCGGGCGACGAGCGGCGCGGGCTGTGGCTGCGGCAGCGCCTTGACGCGGGTCAGGTGGCGCGAGACACTGACCCCCAGGTTGTCGGCGTGGTCGCTGATGCGCTCCAGCAGGCGCAGCGTTTCGGTAAAGATGACGTTGGCTTCGGGGTGGCACTGGCCGGCTTCCACGCGCCCGATGTGCAGGTCGCGGATTTGCCAGTACAGCGTGTCGAACTCGCTCTCGGCCGTGCAGACTTCCAGGGCCAGGACGGGGTCGTTGTCGCTGAAGGCGCGCAGCGACCGGGTGTAAATCGTGTGGGCAAAGCGCGAGAGCTGCGCCAGATCGCTTTGGGCTTCGTCGCTGAAGGGAATCTCCCGGTCTATTCGGTCCAGGGCGTAGCGGGCGATGTCTTCGGCCATGTCGCCCACGCGCTCAAGGTCAATCAGCAGGTTTTTGATCTGAAAGGCGCGCTTGTGCTGGGCCTGGTTGAGTTCGCCCAGCAGCAGGTTGTTGACGAAGTTCTCCAGTTCATTGGTGACCGGATCGACGACCTCATCTTCCAGCGCCAGCACCCGCCGGGCGTCGGTCGCGTTTTTGCCCAATAGAGCGCCGCAGCTCAACTCGATCATCTCGGCCGTGACCTCGCCCAGCCGCGCCAGTTCGCGCCCCGCTTCGGTGATGGCCACGGCCGGCACGGCGTACTGCATCGGGTCTATGTAGGCCGTAACCTTCTGCTTGCGCTTCACCGGTTCGTCCGGGGCCAGCTTTTGCACCAGGTGGGCGACGTGCTGCACAAAGGGGAACAGCATCAGGCTGACGGCGACGTTGAAGATGGTGTGGGCGTTGGCGATCTGGCGCGGCAAGTCGGGCGACGTGCGCGCCACCAGGTCGGCGAACAGGGAGATGAACGGCAGGAACAGCAGCACGCCGATGACGTTGATCAGAATCTGGGCGTAGGAAGTCTGTCGGGCCGTGGCCGATAGTCGCAACGAGGCAATCAGGCCGGTGACGCAGGAGCCGATGTTAGCCCCAAAGATGATGCCGATGGCGCCCGGCAGGGCGATGGCATTGCTCATCCCCATGGCCACGACCATGCTCGTGACGGCCGTGCTGCTCTGCGTGACGGCCGTGGCCAGGATGCCGGCCAGCACGCCGACCAGGGGGTACTGGCCCATGACGGTCAGAGCGTTGGCCACCTGGGGAATCTCGATCAGCAGGGCCAGCGCGCTGGACATGTAGCTCATGCCGACAAAGATGATGCCCAGACCCAGCAGGATTTCGCCGTACTTGCGCCAGTCGCGGTGGGGAAAGAACTCCAGGAAGACCCAGCCCAGGATGACCAGGATGAGCCGGTAGTTGCCGATCTCGAAGGCGACGATCTGAGCCGTCACGGTCGTGCCGATCTCCTGGCCCAGCATCACCATGATGGCCTGAGGCACGCTCATCAGGTTGGCGTTAACCAGGCCGATCATCGTGACCATCAGCAGGCCGCTGCTCTGGAGCAGGGCCGTGGCCGCCGTGCCGAAGCCGATGCTCTTGAGCGGGTTGTTGGTTACCCGATCGAGCCACTTCTGAATCTGGTCGCCGGCCAGTTTCTCCATACCCGAACTAAGCAGGGAGATGCCGAAGAGAAAGAGCGCCAGACCGCCCAGGATTTGAACAAAGCCTAACATAAGTCACCCTTTTATAGTGATGGTGCGCGAGAAGATATGGAAAAGACCTGGCTTGGGATTCAAGCTCTCGCTAGAGAGCTATGGGATAGCTAATTTGATCCGCTACAAATGCTAGTGCTTATTCTAATTTCGCCAAGTGTAATATTGACTTCTACGCACCAGACCGCTGATCTTAGTATTCACTTTCCAGCTTAGGGCGAAACTGTTTAGAAATTGTGAGGAGGGTGTAATGACTCTTTAAACAAAGAAACCGGGTTTCTGTTGAGAAACCCGGTTTCTATCTTGACCCGCGCCGGTTAACGGCTCTTTGTCACCGGTATCCAGATTTCGCTGCGAAACGCCGGTGACTCGGTATCTTTGCCTTCGTTCCACAGAATCTCCGGCCCCGGCCGCGCTGGGCGTCGTGCCGTGCAGGGCGGTGAAGGCGCGGCTGAAGGAGTCGGCCGAGTTGTAGCCGTACTGGATCGCCACGTCGATGACCCGCGCGTCGCTGTGGATCAGGTCGAAAGCGGCCAGCGTCAGCCGCCGCCGGCGGATGTACTCCGACAGGCTGATGCCCGCCAGAAAGGAGAACATCCGTCTAAAGTGATATTCCGAGCACAGCGCCAGCCGTTCCACCTGCCGCAAGTCGATGTCGCCGGCCAGGTTCTCTTCGATGTAGGCCAGAGCTTTATTCAGGTTTTCCAGCGAACTCACGGTGAACCTTCCATACGAGGGGTAGCATAGCGCAACGGCGACGGCCGCGTCCGACAATCGCTGCCCGAATTTGACGGATGATGAAGTGATTGTAGCCGGTTTGCGTAAAGTGTGTAAAGTGCGTAAACTGGAGTGATGTCAGATGATAGGAGTTTGCCCTATGACTAGTTTGATCAGTCGCACGGAGTTAGCCAGAAACACGCGCAAAGTGATCGAAGAAGCCCGCCGGGAAGGGCCGGTGCTGGTAGAAAGTTATGGTGAGGAGCAAGTAGCGCTCATAGACGCTTTTGACTTCCGACTCATGCAGGCTTTTATCCGCTATCAGGCCGGGCAACCACAAGATAAAGTTTCAGATAGCATGATGGGCTTGTCCGAAGAAGCCGTACAGAAAGCAATCAGGGAGTCCGGTGGTGATGTACAGGCTCGCTGGGATCGGGTGGTGGCTGCCCATCAGAAACAAGACATCAGCTTCGGCCGGGCAGCCGAGTTGCTAAACACCGATCGCTGGTCGCTTATGGATCGCTATCACCGTTTGGGTATTCCGTTACATATTGGCCCGGCAACGATCGAAGAAGCGTTGGAAGAGATCAGGGGTCTACGTGAGTATCGTTGAGCCGATTCTATATGTCGTTGATACGACTGTGTTGAGTAACTATGCCCGGATTCGCCGCCCGGACTTGCTCCGCCTGGCGCTTGGCTCAAACACCGTAATGACCGAAGCCGTTCGACAGGAGTTATCGGTCGGCGAAGCCGGAGGGAGCGTGCCGCGTTTCGACTGGGGTTGGATGCGCGCTACTGTCCTAACCGAACTTGAGCAGACTTTGGCGCGCCAGCTAGAGGAATACGTTGATTTGGGCGAGGCGACATGTCTGGCCGTGGCTCTCAACCGTGCTGGAACTCTGGTCACGGATGACCGCGGCGCGCGACGACAAGCCAGGGAGCGCCATGTCGCGCTGACCGGCTCGATAGGTATCTTGAAGCTACTGATTGACGGCCGTCATTTGGCCATGTGGCAGGCTGATGAGCACCTGGCCGCCATGATTGCTGAGGGCTATCGCTCGCCGGTTCGTAAGCTTGACGAACTGCCCGACTAGCTCGGCTCGTTTTCGTCCGGCGCGTCCGGCTCTTCGGCTTCGTCAGCCGTGGCCGCCGCTCCCCCCTCCCCAAACACCTCCCGCGCCTTGCTCGTCCCCGTCGGCGGGCCGATGATGCCGGCGTCTTCCAGCGCGTCCATCAGCCGCGCGGCGCGGGTGTAGCCGATGCGGAAGCGGCGCTGCAACAGTGACGTGGACGCCTTGTTGAGCGAGCGCACCAGAGCGATGGCCTCCGGCAGCAGGTCGTCGTCCTCGCCGTTGCCGTTGTCGGCCTCGTCCTCCATCGCCTGCAGCGCCTCCCACAGCGGTTGCTGGGTGATGCCGTCGGCCGGGTGGGGCATCGGCGGATGGTAGTCGTCGGCCGTTGGCCGCTGGCCGGTAGTCGTTGGTCGTTGGTCGCTGGTCGTGGGCCGCTCTCTGGATTCGCCACCCGCCACTCGCCCCACGCCACTCTCCGAACTCGTCGCTCGTCGTTCGTCACTCGTCACTTGCGGCGCTGTGGGGATACGCGGCACGCGCCGCTGTGGTGGCGGCGGCGCGTCGGTCGGTTCCGGTGGGTTCAGGTGCGACACCGGCGGCGGCACGGGGTCGGCCGCCCGCCCCGGCCGCGTCCGCGCCGTGGGCGAGACCGTCGTCGGCGCGCTCGCCAGATTGGGCGCCGGCAACACCACCGGCCCGCCGCCACTCGCCACCCGCCCCTCGCCACTCGCCACGCCAATGAACTGCGTTCGCCGCGCCGTCTGCCAGTAGCTAATGAGCTTCTGCAACTCGCCGTCGCTGACGAAGCAGCCTTGCAGGCGCACCGGCGCGGCGGCGTCGGGGCTTTGGAAGAGCATGTCGCCCTGGCCCAACAGCCTCTCGGCCCCGGTCGTGTCCAGAATGACGCGGCTGTCGGTGCTGCTGGCCACGGCGAAGGCGATGCGCGCCGGGAAGTTGGCCTTGATCAGGCCGGTCACCACGTCCACCGACGGCCGCTGCGTGGCGATGACCATGTGGATGCCCGTGGCGCGGGCCATCTGCGCCAGCCGGGTGATGCTGCGCTCGGTGTCTTCCGGGGCCAGCATCATCAGGTCGGCCAGCTCGTCGATGACGATGACGATATAGGGCAGCTTCTGGGCCGTCGCGTCGCGCAGCCGCTTCTTGTTGTACTCGACGATGTTGCGCGCGCCGACGCCGGAGAACAGCTTGTAGCGGTTGTCCATCTCGCGCAGCGCCCATTGCAGCGTGCCGATGACCCTGTCCATGTCCACCACGACCGGCGCGGCCAGGTGGGGCACGCCGTTGTAGCCGGTCAGTTCGACGCGCTTGGGGTCGACCATGACCAGCCGCAGGTCGTCGGGCGTGTTTTGCAGCAGCAGGCAGGCAATCAGCCCGTTGACGCACACCGACTTGCCGGAGCCGGTCGTGCCGGCGATGAGCAGGTGGGGCATGGCCGCCAGGTCGGCTCCGATGGGCTGCCCGGCCACGTTCTGCCCCAGCCCGATGCGCAACGGCGACTTCATCTTGCCGTACTCATCCGACTCCATCACGTCGCGCAGCGAGACGAGGGCCTTGGCGCTATTAGGTACTTCGATGCCCACATAACCCTTGCCGGGCACGGGGGCCTGGATGCGGATGGAGCGTGCCGCCAGGGCCAGGGCCAGGTCGTCGGCCAGGCCGGCGATCTTGCCGACCTTGACCTTCGTCCGCTTGCCGCCGCGCAGCACGACGTAGTTCGGCTCGACGCCGAACTGGGTGATCGTCGGCCCCTGGTTGATCTCCACCACCGTGGCCGGCGCGCCGAAGCTGTCCAGGGTGTGCTCGATGACCTCCACCCGCTCGCGGATGCCGGCGCTGTTCACGTCCACGTCGGTGCCCGATTCGAGCACGTCGGCCACGCGCGGCAGCGTCCACACGGAGGCGCTCTCGCCCGGCGCGGCGCCCTCGCCCAGCGCCTCCGTGGGGGCCGAAGAGAGGTCGGCGCCCAGGAAGATGGGCGGCGGCACGGCGTCGGCCGCCTTCTTGCCGCGCTCGCGCTTTGGCTCTTTGGCCGGTTTCAGGGCTACGGCCGGGCCGAGGGGCAGGGCGGGTTGGTCGGTGGCCGGGGGGCGCTGGTTGGTCGGTGGTCGGTGGTCAGTGGTCGGTGGTCGTTGGTCGTTAGTCGTCGTCCGGCCGGGGTTGATGCGAATGGTGCGGTCGTTGGTGGCCGGTTCCGCGCCGGTGGACGGCCGCGGCTCACGCTCCAGCCAGCCGGCCACCTGCTCGCGGCTGAGGCCCGACAGCAGCACGCCGCCGGCCGCGCCGACGACGACCAGAGTCACGACCGTGCCCAGCCCGCCCAGCAGCCGCCCCAGGGCCGTGGCGATGACCGAGCCGAGGTAGCCGCCGCCCGCCCCGGCCGCGGCCACGGCGTAGAGGTCGGCGTAGCTCTCGTCGTACTGATAGGCCACCAGCGAGGCCAGAGCCAGAAAGACGACGAAGACGATGGCCAGCCCGGCCAGCCGCACGCCGGGCAGCGGCGGCTCCTGCTCCATGCCCCGCAGGACGAAGTAACCGCCAATCGCGCCGCTGATGAGCGGCAGGGCGAAGCGGCCCAGGCCCAGCGCCAGCCCCGCCAGCCGCGACAGCAGCAGCGTGAACTGCCCCTGGTTGGGCGAGAGCAGGCTGAGGGTCAGCACGGCGGTCAGGAACAGCACGACGATGCCGGCCAGCAGGCTGCGCTGGCCGTCGTCGAGGCGCGGCTCGGCCGGGGCGGCCTTTTCGCGGCCGGCTTTTTGGCCGGGGCCTTCTTGGCCGCCGGTTTGGCGCGCGTCGTCTTCGCCTTGCCGCCGGCGCTAACCTTGCGCGTGGTGCTCTTGCCGTTCTTCTGCGTCGCCATCGCTCAAATGTCCTAGTGGGATTATAGCAGCAAGTTATTGTCAGGGGCTAGGGGTTAGGGGCAGAGGAACAACTCAGCCCGTTGCCGCGGCAACGGGCTGACGTACAATAGTTCTCACGCGATAGAGGCTGGAGGCACAGGCTATGCTAACTGAAACGCCAGCCGAACAGTGGCGGCAAGCCGCCGAACCTTCGCCACTCGCTGCGCGACTCAAGTTTTAGCGAACATGATTCTGTACTTGCCGCTGTAGAGAGATCCGCTACTTCAGATACTTCTCAAACCACCCCAACATAACCTCTAACCGGGCAATGCGCCGGTCCGTCCGGCCGCCGCGGCTGACGCCGTGGGACTCGCCGGGCAGCAGCAGCAGCTCGGTGTCCACCCCCAGCCGGCGCAGGGCGATGAATACCTGCTCCCCCTGCTCCTGGTCGCAGCGGTAGTCGTTCTCGCTGTGGATGACCAGCGTCGGCGTCTTGGCGTTGCCGATGGCGCTGATGGGCGATTGCGCCCAGCAGGCGGCCACGTCGTCCCACGGCGCGGGCGCGCCGGCCAGATGCTCCAGCCCGGCGTTGAGGTCGCTGGAGCCGTAGAAGCTGAGGAAGTTGCTGACGACGCGCTGGGCCACGGCGGCCTTGAAGCGGTCGGTGCGGCCGATGATCAGCGTCGTCATGTAGCCGCCGTAGCTGCCGCCGGTCACGCCCATCCGCTGCGGGTCGATGTAGGGTAGCTTCGCCACCGTGTCGGCCCAGGCCATCACGTCGTCGTAATCGACCGTGCCCCACTGGCCGTAGATGGCCCCGGCGTGGGCTTCGCCATACCCCTGGCTGCCGCGCGGGTTGCTCCAGTAGACGACGTAGCCGGCCGCGGCCTGCTGGTGGAACTCGTGCATGTAGAAGTTGCCGTACTGCATCTGCGGCCCGCCGTGGATTTGCAGGATGGACGGGTAGCGCTGCGACGGGTCGAAGCCGGGCGGCTTGAGGATCCAGCCGTGCAGGTCGTAGCCGTCGGCGGCCTTGAACCAGACCTCTTCCGGCGTTGTCGTCTCCACCTCGGCCAGCCACGGGTTGAGCGCCGTCAGCGTCCGCGTGGCCGCGTCGGGCGATTCGCTCTGCAAGTCGCGCACGCAGACCTGGGCCGCGTCGTTGGGCGGCGACCAGATGTAGGCCAGGCGCGCCCGCGCCCGGTCGAAGGTGAAACCACCGGCCACGCCCCGGCCGTCGACTAGCCACTCGGCTGTCGCCGGCTCCGCGAAGGCATCGAGAGCCACAATCGACTGGTTGCCGCGCGCCGTGGCCAGGTCGAAGACGCGCCGGCTGTCGGCCGACCAGACCGGCCCGGCCGGAAAGGCGTCGCCGACCACGTCGCCGGTCGTCGCCGGCACGAGGTGGAGGTCGAGCGGGCCGCTGACGTCGCGCGCGCCGGAACCGTCGAGCGGGGCAACGTAGAGCACGGCGTTCTGATACCAGCGGCCGGGCTGCTGGCGACCGATGTAGGCCACGTGCTGCCCGTCGGGCGAGAACACCGCGCCGAACTTGCGGCCGGGGCGGGTGACGAGCTGGCGCATCTCGCCGCCGGTGGCGGGGATGAGGTATAGCTCCGTCTCGTCCAACTCCATATCCGGCCGCTCGCTGCGGTTGGAGGCGAAGAGGATGCTCTGGCCGTCGGGCGACCAACGCGGCTCGGTCTCGTCGTGGTCGCCTTCGGTCAGTTGTGTCGCCTCGCCGCTCTCCGCGTCGATGACCCAGACGTGCCAGCGCTCCTGCGGCAGATAGCCCGCGCCGTCGAACTTGTAGTCGCCGCGGGTGATGTGGCGATAGGAGACGCCGAGCTTCTTCTTGGCCTCGTCCTTCTCGCGCTCCAGCGCATCGGCGTCCTTCTTGCGGAACTGGCAGACGAGCTTCGCGCCGTCGGGCGACCACTCGAAGTTGGCGAAGTTGCCCTTCAGGTCGGTCAGCGGCCGGGCCTCGCCGCCGTCCACGGGGATGAGGTGAATCTGGGCCTGCTCCTCGCTGCCGCGGTTGGAGAGGAAGGCCAGGGTGCCGCCGTCGGGCGACCAGCGCGGCTGGGTGTCGGCCCACTTGCCGTGGCTGAACTGGCGCAGGCGGCGGCCGTCGCTGTCGGCCAGCCACAGGTTGGTGTACTTCTTCTCCGTCGCCCGCTCCACGCGCTGGACACAGAAGACGACCTGCGTCCCGTCGGGCGAGATCTGCGGGTCGGACGGTGTCTGGAAGAGGTAGAGGTCGTCGGCGGCGGTCAGGCGCGGGCCGGTGGGGGTGTTGTCGGTCATGGGGGTTGCTCCGTTTTTGGGGAATGTGGGGATAAGGGTATCACAATTGGGAATTAGGAATTAGGATTTGGGGATGAAGAGTTGATCAGAGAGATGGCGGGGTTGGGAAGCGGGCGAACGTGCTATAATGCGCCCTTAGGCTCACTTCGACGCCAACAGGAGCATAACTGTGAAACGAATCTGGCTTCTTCTGCTGCTTCTCATCGGGCTACTGGTCGCCTGCGGCGGCCAGGCCACGCCCGACGACCTCGGCACCATCCGCGCCTGGGCCGGGTTTCATGGGCGGTCGACGTTGGCCGTCATGATCGCATGGTACGCGCCGCTATCTAAGCGCGTGGCCGTCGAGCGCGGCGGACTTTGCCTGGCTGGGGCTGGCCGCTGGAGTACGCGCCGCTTGGCAGGGCTACTTTGCCGAAGAGGGGCTGGCGCTGGAGTTCGACTACAGCTTCGAGACGGACGGCATCGCCCTGGTCGGCGCGGGCGAGTTGCCCTTCGCCCTGGCCAGCGGTGAGCAGGTCGTGCTGGCCCGCGCCGAGGGGCTGCCGGTCGTCTTCGTCATGCAGTGGTGGCAGCGCTACCCCGTGGCCATCGTCAGCAAGGCGTCGGCCGGCATCACCGCGCCGGGCGACCTGGCCGGGCGCAACGTCGGCGTGCCCGGCTTCTTCGGGGCCAGCTACGTCGGCCTGGTCGGCCTGCTGGCGGCCAACGGGCTGACGCTGGACGACATCGACGCCAACGAGATCGGCTTCAACCAGGTCGAATCGCTGCTGACCGACCAGTCGGAGGCGGTCGTCGTCTACGTCAACAATGAGCCGGTACAACTGACCCAGCGCGGCGAGGCCATCGACGTGATCAACGTGGCCGACTACGCCAACCTGGTGGCCAACGGTGTGCTGACCAATGAGCAGACCATCGCCGAGGAGCCGGAGCTGGTCGAGGGGTTCGTGCGCGCCTTCCTGCGTGGCCTGCAAGACACGCTCGACGACCCCGACGCGGCGTTCGAGATCAGCCGCGGCTTTGTCGAGGGGCTTACCGACGACCGCCGCGGCGTGCTCGACGCCTCGCTCGACCTGTGGCGGGCCGAGCCGCTCGGCCGTGCTGACCCCGCCGCCTGGCAGGAGACACACGATCTGCTGCTGAGCATGGGCCTGCTCGACGCGCCACTGGACAACATCGACGCCCTCTACACCAATGAGTTCATCGAGCGCGCCCAGCCGTAGGGCGGGTAGGCTACCCGCCCACAACTATGGCCGATGACTTCCTGACCCTGCGCGACGTGGGCCTGGCCTACGCCGACAATGGCGCGACCACGTCCTGGCCCGCGTCTCGCTGACCATCCCGGCCGGGGCGTTCGTGGCCCTGGTCGGCTCGTCGGGCGTGGGCAAGTCGACGCTGCTGCGCGTCATCGGCGGGTTGCTGCGGCCGTCGGCCGGGGCGGTGCGGCTGATGGGCGAAGACCCGCGCGCCTCGGCCGCGCCCATCGGCATCGTCTTCCAGCGCGACAACCTGATGCCGTGGCGAACGGTGGCGGAGAATGTGAGGTTGCCGTTGGAGTTGAGCCGAAGGGGGGGAGCAGGGGGGCAAGGGGCGGGGGGGCGAGGGGGGGCGAGAGGGACGGAGTCGGATCACCCCTGCTCCCCCGCTCCCCCGCTCCCCTGCGCTAGTGAACGACGCCCTGGCCCTCGTCGGCCTCGAAGACGTAGCCGACAGCTACCCGGCGCAGCTCTCCGGCGGCATGGCCCAGCGGGTGGCCATCGCCCGCGCCCTGGTGCATCACCCGGCGCTGCTGCTGCTCGATGAGCCGTTCGGCGCGCTCGACGCGCTGACGCGGGAGCGCATGGCCCAGGAGCTATTGCGCATCTGGCAGGCGCGGCCGGTGACGGTGCTGATGGTGACCCACAGCATCGCCGAGGCGGTGCTGCTGGCCGACGAGGTGCTGGTGATGAACGGCCGCCCGGCGGCCATCACCGACCGCTTCGCCATCGACCTGCCCCGGCCGCGCTCGCCGGAGTCGGCGTCGACGGCCGCCTTCCAGCAGTACGTCGCCGCCATCCGTGGAGCAATCCAGTCCACGTAGAAAAGAGAAGGAACCACAGATTACGCAGATTACACAGATTCCCGGAAGGCTCCGGGAATCTGTGTAATCGGCGTAATCTGTGGTTCCTTCTTCTACTCCGCGGGCGGGGGCGGCGGGGCGGGGCGCTCGCGGCGACGCAGGCGGCGGATGAGCCAGAGGATGAGCGCGAACGGGATGAGGATGAGCAGCAGGATGGGCAGGGCGACGATGACGAACCAGATGACGAGGTTGGCCAGCGCTTGCAGGGCGCTCACCAGCGTCTCGATGGCCTGCCGGGCCACGCCGCTTGGCTGCCAGCCGGCGACCTCGATGGGCTGGGCCAGCTCGTCCGGGACCACGTTGACGGTGATGGACGAAAAGGCCGACGACTGCTCCAGATACTGCATCCGCCCCTTGATGACGGCGATCTCGCCCTCCAGGCGGCTCAGTTCGGCGTTGACGGCCAGGGCATCTTCGACGCGAACGGCGTCGTCGAGGAAGGCGCGCACGCGGGCGGCCGTGGCCTCCAGGTTGACCAGTTGCGACGACAGATCCACGTACTCCTCGGTCACGTCCTGACCCGACGTGCTCAGGCTCTCCACGCGCACGGACATCCCGGCGATGGCGTCGAGGACGCTCTGGAACCCCTCGGACGGCACGCGAATCTGGATGTAGCCGGTCTTGGTCGTCTCGCTCGACTGGTAGACGTTGCTGCTGACGACCCAGCCGCCGCCATTCTCGGCCATCTGGGCGATCTGGGTCAGCGCGGCCTCGGTGTCGGCGGCGACGATGGTCATGTCGGCGTTGCGGATGATCAGGCGCTCCTGGGCGGCCGGGGGTTGCGCGGCCGTGTTGGCGGCCTGGTCCATAGGTTGCTCAGCCGCGGGCGCGGGCGCGCCGGCCATAGCGAAGTCACTCTCGGCGTAGAGTTGGGCCTCGGCGGCCTCTTCGCTGTCCACTCGCTCAATGGCGGAGGACTGCTCGGTCATACCAGCGCTGCCACCGCAGGCCACAGCCAGCAGCGCCAGGGCCAGCAAGGCGATCATCGTAACAATCGTTCGGCGTTTCATCTTCACCCTTCCTGTTCGGTCACTCTACAAACGTTTGGCTTGTGCCTCTGTCAATAGGACGCTGGCGCGGCCGGCATTGTTCCCTCTTCGTGCATCGCACCTTCTGAGGTGGGCGCTGGGGACGGCGCTTGCACGTTCTTGATAGACGTTTCCAGAAGGTGCAACGCACTTCGGAAAGTGCATGCCCGCGCTCTCCCCCCTGCTCCCATGCACTTCCTACAGCCCCTGCGCCAGCCGCTTGATCAGCCGGCGAGGCATGTTGAGCTCGCGCATAAGTTCTTGCGTGGCGGCCACGTCGTAGGCCACGCGGCGGAACTCCAGCGTCATGGCCTCGGCGTCGAGCAGGGCGTAGGCGGCACGGGGGTCGCCGTCGCGCGGCTGGCCGACGCCGCCGGGGTTGACGATCAGCCGGTGGCGGCTCAGGTCGATCACGTCGCCGTGCTCCACCAGGGTGAAGGACAACTCGCCGGCGGCCTCATCGAGCACGAAGACGGCCGGCACGTGGGTGTGGCCGACCAGGCAGCAGGGCGTGTCGAAGTGGGCGAAGTTCTCCATCGCCGTGGGCAGGTCGAGGATGTACTCCCAGACGGGGTGGCGCGGGCTGGCGTGGGCCAGAGTGAAGGGCGGCTCGGCGCGCAGCGGCGGCAGGTCGTTCAGGTAGGCGCGGTTGTCGGCCGTCAGCGTCCGCTGCGTCCAGTGCACGACCATGCGCGCCTCGGCGTTGAAGTCGAAGGCGTCGAGCTTGTCCAGCACGGCCCAGTCGTGGTTGCCCGACAGGGCCAGCGGCTCCAGTGCCCGCAGCCGTTCGACGCACTCGTTGGGCTGTGGCCCGTAGCCGACCAGGTCGCCCAGGAACCAGACGCGGTCATACTGCCCGTCGGCGTCGGCCAGCACGGCCTCGAGGGCGACAAGATTGGCGTGGATATCGGAGAGGAGGAGGGTGGGCATGGGAGTTATCAGTTAGTAGTTGGCAGTTGTCAGTATGCAGTTGACAGTAAGCAGTATACAGTATTCAGTATTCAGACTGTATACTGTATACTGATTACTGCTTACTGAATACTGACAACTGGCAACTGACATGGCAATCCTGGACGACCGCACCCTCGACTTCGTCAGCACCAGCGTGCCGCAGACGGAGCGGCTGGGCATCCGCCTGGGCGAACTGCTGGAGCCGGGCGACGTGGTCTGCCTGTCGGGCGAGTTGGGCGCGGGCAAGACGACGCTGGCGCGGGGCATCGGCCGCGGCTGGGGCACGCCGTTGCGCGTCACCAGCCCGTCCTACGTCCTGGTCAACGAGTACCCCCGCCCGCGCGACGGCAGCACGCTCTACCACGTCGACGGCTACCGGCTGGAGCGGGCGGCCGACGTGGCCACCGTAGGGCTGGAGGACATCTTCGACAGCGGCGCGGCGGTGATGATCGAATGGCCGGAGCACGTGCTGGCCCTGTTGCCGGCCGACCGGCTGTGGATCACCCTCAGCTATGACAGCCCGACGCGCCGCCGCCTGCGCCTGAACGCCGCCGGCCCGCGGGCGACCATTCTGCTGGGCGACTTTCGTAAGAATGCCTTTGGGTTGGGGTTAAGGTAGGGATTGGCTCCTGCCCTAATCCCTAATCCCTAATCCCTAAATTTCGGGTTGATTTTTGTCTTATGATTCTAGCAATCGACACGGCAACCGATTGGCTGGGCCTGGCCCTCCACGATGGCGCGACCGTGCTGGCCGAGTTCGGCTGGCGCAGCCGGCGCACGCAGACGGTCGAGCTGGCCCCGGCCGTGGCCCAGTTGTGGAGCCGGACGGGCGTCGCCCCCAGCGACCTGAGCGCCGTGGCCGTGGCCATCGGCCCCGGCTCCTACACCGGCCTGCGCGTCGGCCTGGCGCTGGCCAAGGGCATCGCCCTGGCCCAGAAGCTGCCGCTGGTCGGCGTGCCCACGCTCGACATCGTCGCCGCCGCCGTCTGCCGGCTGGAGACGGATCTGGTGGTCGTGGCCGAGGCCGGACGCACGCGCCTGTGGGCCGGGCAGTACCAGTGGGCGGTCAAGCGTGGCTGGGAGGGAATCGGCGAGCCGATGCTGACCACCTGGGACGAGTTGGCGACGCGGCTGCAACTGCCGGTGGCCTTCGCCGGAGAGATCGACGCCGCGGCGGCCAAGCTGCTGCGCCGCGCCAACCGCGCGGCCATCATCGCCCCGCCGGCCGAATCGGTGCGCCGCGCGGCCATGCTGGCCGAGATCGGCTGGCAGCGCTGGAAGCGCAAGCAGACCGACGACGCCAACACCCTGGCCCCCCTCTACCTGCGCGAACCGGGCTAGACGAGCCGATGCTGCCTCTACCCGCCCCCTACCGCCTGCGGCCGATGGCGCTTGCCGACATCCCGGCCGTGCTGGAAATCGACCGCGCCTCCTTCCCCAGCCCGGCCCCGGAGCAGTTGTTCATCAACGAACTGACCGATAACCAGTTGGCCCACTATCAGGTGTTGGCCCGCGGTGAAGGGGCGAGTGAAAAGCTCATCGGCTTTGCCGGCTTCTGGCTCATCGCCGGCGAAGTCCACATCAGCACCATCGCCGTGGCCCCGGCGGAGCGCGGGCGCGGCCGGGGGGAGTGGCTGCTGCTAAACTTGCTGTGGCTGGCCTGTGCCCTCGACCCGCTGCTGATCACGCTGGAGGTGCGGCGCGGCAACGCCGTGGCCCAGGCGCTCTACGCCAAGTACCGCTTCGAGGAAGTCGGTGTGCGCCGCCGCTACTACCGCGACACGGGCGAGGATGCGCTGCTGCTGACCGTCGACCTGGCCGCGCAACCCGACTACTGCGCCTGGCTGGCCCAAAAGGGCGCGGGGTTGCGTACTGACGGCCCCGGCAGTGTATAAACCACAGATTACACAGATTTCACCGATTGGGTCTTCCAATCGGTGAAATCTGTGTAATCTGTGGTTCCCATCTCTGAGGAGTATCACGTGAGCGGACAACACGTATTCATCACCGGCGGGGCCGGGTTCATCGGCGTCAACGCCGCCGACCACTTTCTGCGGCGCGGCGACGCTGTGACCGTCTACGACAACCTGTCGCGCCGCGGCGGGCGGGCCAACCTCGACTGGCTCTTCGCCACCCACGGCGGCGAGCGGCTGCGCGTGGTCGAGGCCGACATCCGCGACGACCCGCGGCTGGCGGCCAGTGTGGCCGAGGCGTCGCCCGACGTGGTGCTGCACCTGGCCGGGCAGGTGGCCGTCACCCAGTCGGTCGTCGACCCGCGCGCGGACTTCGAGGCCAACGCCCTGGGCACGTTCAACGTGCTGGAGGCGGTGCGCCACGGCGCGCCGGGGGCGGCCGTCCTCTACGCCAGCACCAACAAGGTCTACGGCGGCATGGAGCACGTCGGCATCGTCCGCGCCGGCGACCGCTACGCCTACGCCGACTACCCCCACGGCATCCCGGAGAGCTTCCCGCTCGACTTCCACTCCCCCTACGGCTGCTCCAAGGGCGCGGGCGACCAGTACATGCGCGACTACGCCCGCATCTACGGCCTGCGCACGCTGGTGCTGCGCCAGTCGTGCATCTATGGCCGGCGGCAGTTCGGCGTGGAGGATCAGGGCTGGGTGGCCCACTTCGTCATCGCCACGGTGCTGGGCCGGCCCATCGCCATCTACGGCGACGGGATGCAGGTGCGCGACGTGCTCTACATCGACGACCTGCTGGCCGCCTATCAGGCGGGCATCGACCGCATCGACGACCTGCGCGGCGAGGTGCTCAACCTGGGCGGCGGGCCGGACAACACGCTGTCGGTCTGGGGCGAGTTCGGGCCGCTGCTGGAGGGGCTGGCCGGGCGGCCCATCGCCGTGCAGCACGGCCCGTGGCGGCCGGGCGACCAGCGCGTCTTCGTGGCCGACATCCGGCGGGCGGCGGAGCGGCTGGGCTGGCGGCCGCAGGTCAGCCCGGCCGAGGGGGTGCGGCGGCTGTACGAGTGGGTGGCGGCTAACCGGGAGTTGTTTTAAAGAAACCACAGATTTCACAGATTTCAGGCGCGGGTCATAAGTCGTTGCGGTCATTTGTGCGTAATGGCATTTACGCGCGACCGACATGATTAACCGTGACCTGAGTAACCGGCAAAAATCTGTGAAATCTGTGCAATCTGTGGTTTCCCTTCTTCTCTTCATCCTCATCGGCGTGCTGACGGCGGCCGTCGGCGAACTGCAATTCTCCGTCTTCATCCGCGGCGACTGGGCCAACCTGTTCGGCTCGATGGTCTTCAACGCCGTCTACCTGGCCGGGGCGTTCGTCGTGACGCGGCTGCTGTTCCGGCTGCTGCCGCGCCGGGCGGCGTTTCTGCTCACCGTCGCCCTGGCCGCCGTCGCCGGGCTGATGGTCGAGTGGTTCCTCATCGGCAACTCCCCCTGGGGCAACCCCGACGCCAGCCAGATCGGCATGGCCGCCTACTGGGCCTGTCTGGTGGTCGTGCCGCTGATTGTGATCGATCCTGACCTACGACTGCGCCGGCTCAAGCGGGCCATTGCCATCTATGCCGCCGTCTACAGCGCTGCGGCCGTGGCGGCGTGGGCGCTGCTGCCGGGCGAGACGTGGGGCGCGGCTTATCACCTCTGGTCGGTGGTATTCGGCTATTTGGGGTTAGCATGATGATTCGGTCACGGGGACGAGTTTGAGAGAGGGGGCTGGAACTCTTGCGAGGTTGGCGGCCTGCGACCCCAAGCTTTACGCCGGGACTGTCCGACAAGGCGATGGCCCAGCGCATCATCAAGCGAATCCAATGGCTGGGCGACCACCTGGACGATACGGTGCTTGACCGGGCAGTGGCAAAGCTTCTACAAGCTGCGTGCCGGCGACTATCGCGTGCTATATCGGCTTGAACAAAACGCAGAGGTCACAACGCTCGTCATAGAGTTCGTCCGCCACCGGCGCGAGGTCTACAAGTAGCGCCACTCACTCAATCTCAATCCGCGTCACCGCCTCAAAATCGATCGCCGTCTCGCTGCCCAACACGGCTTGCAAGGCCAACTGGGCGAACTGGAAGAACGCCTGCAGGTCGGCGATGCGGTCCAGATAGAAGCGGGCCAGGCGTTGCTCCTCCGGCGAGAGCTGGCACTCGGCCGCCTGGAGCTTCTCGATGCTCTCCCCCAGCACGTGCAGCGCCACCTGCACCTCGCGCTGTTCGCGGCTGCCCAGCACGTTGCGGATGACCTGCCACATGTCTGACTCGGCCTTGTAGAACTTGCGTCGCTCGCCGCGCACCCACACCTCCTTGGCCATGCCCCAGCGCTCCAGGTCGCGCATGTTCATGCTGACCGAGCCTTTGCTGATGCGGAGTGTGTCGCACAGTTCATCGAGCGACAGCGGTTCGGGGCTGAGCAGCAGCGTGCCATAGAGGCGGCCCATCACGTCGCTGAAGCCAAAGAAGCCGGCCAGCCGCCCCAGGCCGGAGACGGTGCTGTTGTTGACGGCGGTCAATGTCTCGTGCATAAGTTCCCTACGTTCAAAATGTTTTGAATGAACTGATAATATCAGAGGAAGGGCTATGAGACAAGGGGCGGGGGGGACAGTGGCGAGTGGCCAGGGGCGAGTGGCGGGTGGCAAGCGACGACTCACCCGTTACCCGTTACTCGTTACTCGTCACCGGCCGTCATCTCACTTCGCTTCCACCGGCCCAGTCCGGCCCCACGCCGCGCCGCGGCCGATGGCAGCGTGGGTGAACGCCTGGGCGCGGTGGATGGCGTCGGGCCAGGCGTGGCCCAGAGCGACGAAGGCGCAGATGGCGGCCGAGAGCGTGTCGCCGCTGCCGTGGGTGTTGATGGTGTCGATGCGCGGCTGGGGTAGTTCGATTGACTGTTGACCATCCCAATACACGTCCACCATCTCGTCGCCCCGTTGGATACCTTTGAGCAAAATGCGTGTCGCGCCGGAAGAAGGCAGGGGGGCGGAGGGGCGGGGGAGCAGGGGAGATGCGTTCGCAGGCCGGTACCAGACGGGGAATCTTGAGATTGCAGCAGTTCTACTCCCCCCTGCTCCCCCGCTCCCCCGCCCCCCTGCGCCTCATCCCACATCCTCAATAACCGCGCCTCCGCCCGGTTCGGCGTCACCAGATCGGCCAACGGGAAGAGCAGCGCCCGATAGGCCGCGGCCACCGCCGGCGGAAACATCGCCTCGCCGCGGTGGTTGACCAGCACCGGATCGATGATGATGTAGGGGCGGGTCTGAGACCCGCCCCTACCAATGTCCACGTTGCGCCAATACGTCAGCCGCTCAGCCACCACCTCCACAATCTCCACCCGCCCCAGGAAGCCGGTCTTGATCGCCACCGCGCCATAGTCGGACAGGACAGCATCAATCTGCGCGGCAACGAAATCGGGTGGCAGGGTGTTGACGGCGGCCACGCGCTCGCTGTTCTGGGCCGTGACGGCGGTAATGGCGCTCAGGCCATAGACGCCCAGCGCGGCCCAGGTCTTCAGGTCGGCCTGCAAGCCGGCCGCGCCGCCGGAGTCGGAGCCGGCGATGGTTAGGAGGGGAAGGGGTTGGGGCATCACTCCAATGATAGCAGGGCGGGGGGCGCGCCGTCTATCAGGGAGTCGGAAAGGTTAGCGAACAGCCGAAGGACAAACGAGCTAACGCGGGTCGGCGGGAACGGGCAACTCGGCCAGGCGCATGACGAGCCGCAGCGCCTCGTTGACCGCTTCCTGAGTAGGAAAGGCCCGCGCAACGTCGGGCGCGAGCAGGACCAGATTCGTTCCCTGAGCAAAGGCACCGGCATATTTGCCGCGCACGCCGTCTTTCAGTAAGGTGGACAGGTCGTATTCGGGAAGAAGATCGTCACTCAGATCGTCCTGCTTGTCAGAAGCTTCCCAGTTCATAGGCTGTTCGTTCTGTCGCGGTCAACTCACGAGCGCTAATGAGGCGGAGTCGCGTTCCTCGCTCCGTGTGGGCCACGATCAACAAGCGGCGCTCAAATGACATGCCGACGGTAATAAAACGCTCTTCGTCCTGCGAGTGAAGCGGGTCCGGAACAGTCAAAGAAAGCGGATCGACCAAGACCGTCGCGGCTTCATCGAAAGACACACCATGTTTGCGAAGATTGGCGGCTGCCTTGTCGGGATGCCATTCGAACTCCACGCCATTAGTATAGCTTCATTCGTTGGCATCGTCTACCAGCCGTGACAGCGTTCAAATCAAGTACGATAGAAAACCCTCAACTCTCTATAATCATCAACAGAGGCAACTAATGACATCGGACGAGCTACTAACAGACCAATTCATGCCCTGGAGCAAGAGTTGCTGGCCTTCGAGCGCAAGTACAGCCTCTGCTCGGAGACATTCTACGCGGCCTACGTCACCGGCGAGGAGCCGGAGGACGATAGTTGGGTGCTGGATTTTGGCGAGTGGGCGAGCGTCTACCGCAAGTGGTTGGAGCGTCAGGCACTTGTATGAACCCGCCCCAGCGCCTCAATCCACTCATCCGTCAGCTTGGCAACGTGCTCAATATGTCTTTCGTCGCGAAGAGTGGTGACGAACGTCACTTACCTGAACCGCTGACGATGCTACTCTATTATTAGAGCTTGTTGCCAGGCGCGGGCGCGCTTTGCTACCCGCCTTTTTCGTTCAGGAGGATGCCATGCGTTACCGTTTGGGGGCCACGTTTACATTGGTCATGGTGATGATTGTCGCTACCGTTGGGCTGGTGGCGAAAGGGCCGGTCGCGGTCGAAGCTGGCTTGGTCGAATACAACGCTGTGAACCTGGGTAAGCAGGCTGATCCCATTGTACCTGCTCCGCAGGGTGTAGACGCGCCTGACGCCGAAAACGTCCAGTTCGTGAGCAGTCTGGGCGGCAACTCATTCGCCGTCGCCGTGCAGAGTAACTTCGCCTATCTGGGCGAGGGCCGGCGTTTGACCATTCTCAACGTCTCCAATCCGGCCTCACCGGTAGTTGTGGGCAAGACGCCACGGCTGCCCAGTCGCGTGGACGACATAGCTGTAGTCGGTTCCTACGCCTACGTGGTCGATGGTGACGGCTGGCTGCGCATTATCGATGTCACCAACGCGGGCGCGCCGGCCGAGGCCGGCTCTTATGCCACGCCGAAGCCGGCGACAAGCGTAGAAGTGGTGGGCAGCACTGCTTACGTGACCGATGGCGGCGGTGGCCTGTGGATCATCGATGTCACGAACCCGGCCGCGCCAGTCGCAACAGGTTTCTACGACACGGCAGGATTTGCCGCCGACGTGGCCGTGGCGGGGAGTTTCGCCTACATTGCCGCCGGGGAGCAAGGCTTGCGGATCATCAATGTCGCTAATCCGGCTGCGCCGGATGAGATCGGGTTCTTCACAACGACTACGCCGGCATCGGATGTTGCTGTAGAAAGCGATCATGTCTACATAACTACAAGTTATGGATTTAACATTCCCTATGGTGTGTGGGTTATCGACGTATCAGACGCGTCTTACCCAGCTGAAGCCGGGTTCTACGATATGAGCGGAGCGGGCGTTATCGGAAACCTGGTGGTGTCTGAAAATTACCTTTACGTCCTGAGTGATGGGGATGTCGACATCGTTGACGTTGCCGATCCGGCTAACCCCATCCAGGTTGGAGCCTTTGCCCATTCAAGTTCAGCTATTACCCTGGCCAATAACATTATCTACAGCGCCGAACTGACCGGCGGCCTGACGATGATCGCTGTCGGCGACCCTCTTAACCCCGCGCCGATTGGCTACTACGACATACCAGGGGCTGGCTTCTGTGTCGTCACAACTGGGAACCACGTCTATCTAGCAGACTGGCAAACTCTGAATGTGATTGATGTAAGCAATCCATCCGTGCCGATCCAAGCCGGTCGTCTCAAAGGTCTGGGATGCGAAGATATGGTTTTGGTCGGGAGATACCTCTACGTTGTCGCCAGCGGTTTTCATGTCATTGACATGGCCCAGCCAACCGCTCCGCGAGAAGTTGGCTTCCTTGAGCTTATTGGTAGCGAGAAGATAGATGTGTCTAACAACTATGCCTACGTTACCAAGTTTGACGGAGGACTTTACATTGTCGATGTTTCCGATCCAACCAATCCCACCGAGGCAGGGTTCTTTAACACGACTGGAGAGCCTTACGACATCGCTGCGTTCGGAACTTACGCCTATCTGGCCGTCTGGCAGGAGGGATTAAGGATCATCGATGTTGCCAATCCTACGTCGCCCGTCGAGGTCGGTGTCTTCGATCCGGCGGGTGGTGTCGCTCGAGTAGTCCTAGCCGGCCACTATGCCTATGTCAGCCAGTGTTACCTCGGCGTTAGCATCCTCGACCTTACTGATCCGGCCACTCCTATCCAGGTAGGTTGGATTTCCACGCCCGGCTACTGCTACCCCAGAATAGCAGTGGTCGGAAGCTATGCTTATGTTCTCGCCGATGACGTCTTGCATGTCGTTGACATCACCGACCCGGCCCAGCCCACAGAGGCCGGCTCCCATGAGGCGCCAGGGGCGGATTCCGTGGCCGTCTTCCTGAATCACATCTACCTGGCCGATTCGTACGACGGGCTGGTTGTTCTGCGCTTCGACGACATTTCAGTCGAGAATAGCTTTCTGGCGCTGATAGCAGCCGAGCGGTAAGTTGGTACAAGTCCTCTGAGCCTTGCGACAAACCTCAGAGGACTGTGTCACGAGCAAACGTGGGATACCATCCCGCGCTATAACTTACATATTCCCCACAATCGCCCGCGCAAACCCGGAGCTACTGACCTTCGTCGCCCCCTCGATCTGCCGGTGCAGATCATAGGTCACGACCTTCTGCTGGATCGTCTTGGCCATGGCGCTCTCCACCAGATCGGCCGCTTCCTGCCAGCCCATGTACTCCAGCATCATCGCCCCGCTCAGGATGAGGCTGCCGGGGTTGACCATGTCCTTGCCGGCGTACTTGGGGGCCGTGCCGTGGGTGGCCTCGAACAGGGCCAGCCCGTCGCCGATGTTGCCGCCGGGGGCCATGCCCAGCCCGCCGACCTGGGCCGCGGCGGCGTCGCTGATGTAGTCACCGTTCAGGTTCAACGTCGCCAGGACGCTGTACTCGTCAGTGCGGGTGATCATCTGTTGCAGCATGTTGTCGGCGATGCGGTCGTTGATGACCACCTTGCCCGCCGGGGCCTTGCCGTCGTACTGGCTCCACAGTTCGTCCTCGGTCACGACGTGGTCGCGGAACTCCTGCGTCGCCACCTCGTAGCCCCAGTTCTTGAAGGCCCCCTCGGTGAACTTCATGATGTTGCCCTTGTGGACCAGCGTCACCGACGGCCGCTGGTGGTCGATGGCGTACTGGATCGCCTGGCGCACCAGCCGCTTGCTGCCGAATTCGCTGACCGGCTTGATGCCGATGGCCGACCCGGGCCGCACGTTCTTGCCCAGCTTGTCGTTCATGAAGGCGATGATGGCCTTGGCCTCTTCCGTCTCCGCCTCCCACTCCACGCCGGAGTACACGTCCTCGGTGTTCTCGCGGTAGATGACGATGTTCATCTTCTCCGGGTGCTTCATCGGGCTGGGCGTGCCGGTGATGTAGCGCACGGGGCGCACGCAGGCGTAGAGGTCGAGCACCTGGCGCAGCGTCACGTTGAGGCTGCGGAAGCCGCCGCCGACGGGCGTGGTCAGCGGCCCCTTGATGCCGACGACGTACTCCTTCATGGCGTCGAACGTCTCTTCGGGCATGTAGTTGCCGGCGTACTTCTCGGCCGCCTTCTCGCCGGCGTAGATTTCCATCCAGGCGATCTTGCGTCGCCCGCCGTAAGCTTTCTCGACAGCCGCATCCCATACCATCATGGAAGCGGGCGTGATGTCGACGCCGATGCCGTCGCCCTCGATGAAGGCGACGATGGGATTATCCGGCACTTGCAGCCGGCCGTTGCTATAGGTGATCTTCTCGCCCGCAGGCACAACGATGTTCTGAAAAGGCATGGTCAACTCCTGGAAGGTGTGGCGCATGGCGAGAAGTACCCTCCCCTAGCCCCTCCCATAGGGAGGGGGATCAGAACTCCCTCGCCCTTTGGGAGAGGGTTGGGGAGAGGGTCTGTACCCCTCGCCCTCCGGGAGAGGGTTGGGGAGAGGGTCCGCCTCTGCGCAATCGCACTCAGATGTGTTAAGATAACCAGGCCAGGATTATACCGTATTTGCCGGCTTGGGTAAGGGCAGCGCGAGCGATCATCACAGCTTAACACTGCGTGAACATCTTTCCTCACTGAGGAAATAGCCCAACGTCGGCAGATAGAATACCAACGGTAGGGTAGAAATAGCCGTGGCGTTTAGTAGTATCAGGAAACGTCGGTTAAAGTCGTTTTCAATGCAGCGCATCGCGTTCCTTTTATTGACGATTCTGGCGCTGGGTCTGGCCTCCTGCAATCCCCAGACGAGCGTTGGCGCGCCGCCGGCCCAGTCGGCGGCCGACCTGCCCACGCAGCCCGCCGCGCCCACCAACACCCTCGGCCCCCTGCCCACCGACCCGGCCACCCAGCCCCCTGTGCCGACCGACACCGTCATCCCGCCGACTGACTCGGCCACCCAGCCGCCCGTGCCGACCGATACGCTCATCCCGCCCACCGAGCCGCCCACGGCCGCGCCGACCAGCTCGCCCACGGTCGAAGTGGCGCCTTCGCCCACCAACAGCCCGACCCACATCGCCGCCACCGATCTGGCTCTCGACGCCGCCGACGTGGTGTTCTACCCCGTACCGGTCATCTATGCCGGCGACAAAGTGACCTTCCAACTGCTGCCCCACGTGCCGGAATCGCTGCGCGTCGGCGACGTCAACGCGGCCATCTTCGTCGATGGGGTGCAGATCGTCAGCGGGGCGCTCGACCGGCGCAACTGGAACGGACAGGCCGAGGGCATCTATGAGTGGGCCTGGGACACGACCGGGCTGGCCGGGCAACATCAGATCGAGATCATCCTCGATCCCGGCGACACCATTCAAGACGGCGACGTTGATCCCGCCAACAACCGGGTGACGCTAAACACAACGGTGGAAGTGGCTTCGGGTCAGGCGGCGCTGGACGCGGCGGCGACCTGGCAGACGACGGAGATCGCCTGCTGCTTCGTCCACGTCGTCAGCGACACGGCCGCGGCGCGCGACCTGCCGACGCTGCTGCCGCTGCTCGAATCGGCCGTCGTTCAATCGGCCAACCGCATGGCCATTCGGCCCAGCCAGAAGCTGAACGTCTATCTGATCGACCGCATTGTCGGCCAGGGTGGCTTTGCCGGCACCGACATGGTCGTTTCCTACGTTGACCGTCGCTACGCCGGCGGCAGCGTCTATGAGCTACTGGTGCACGAGGCGACCCACATCCTGGATCAGCAGTTCGCCCCCCGGCGCATCACCTTCCTGGCCGAAGGGTTGGCCGTGTGGGCCAGCGGCGGCCACTACAAGGCCGAAGACCTGAACCAGCGCGCGGCGGCGCTACTGGCCACCGGCAGCTACGTCCCGCTGGCGCAGTTGATCGATGACTTCTACCCGGTGCAGCACGAGATCGGTTATCTGGAAGCGGGCGGGTTCGTTACCTATCTGGTGGATCGCGGCGGCTGGAGCCGGTTCAAGGAGTTCTATAGCGACGTCGCCTCCGACGACGGGGCGACGCTGTCGGCCGCCGTTGACGCCAACCTGCAGGCCTACTATGGCATGACTTTGGCCCAACTCGAGAGCGAATGGCTGGCCGCCCTCCAGAGCCGACCGGCCGACCCGCTCGTGGTCGACGATCTGAAGACCACCGTCCGCTACTATGACGTGGTGCGTCGCTACCAGGCCGCCTATGATCCGACGGCCCACTTCCTGAGCGCCTGGCTGCCCCACCCGAATCAGGTGCGTGAGCTAGGCAACCCGGCCGACCTGACGCGCCGGCCGGAAGAAGAGATCAACATCACCCTGGAAGTGATGCTCGTCGCCGCCGACACGGCCGCGCGCGCCGGCGACTATAGCCGCGCCAACGTCATCCTCGATAGCGTCGAGAACATCCTCGAAAACGACGGCGCGATCATCGACCCGATGGCCACCAGCTATCAGCGGATCGTGCGCGCCGCGGCCGAATACGGCTACGAACTCCACGCCGTCACCCTCGATGGCAACACCGCCCAGGCCACCGCCACCCAGGCCCCCGACATTCGCCTGAAGAATCTGGTCATGGAGATGCGCGGGCAGGAGTGGGTTATCCTGTCTCACTAGGGATTAGGGATTAGGGGCTAGGGATTAGGGAAGAGCGCTCTTCCCTAATCCCTAGCCCCTAATCCCTAATCCCTATCCCAGTTGGACAGCCGCCGATCTGTGCTACAATTGCCGCAAACCAAGCTCCACCACCGTGGAGTGTAGCGAACGCGCGAGGGATCGCCCATGATCGAGGTTGTGATCGACAGCATCCGCATCAGTCTGGTTTCGCAGTACCGCATCGTGCTACTGCGCGAGGTGGACAGCGAGCGCCAGCTACCCATCTGGATCGGCCCCTGCGAGGCCGACGCCATCACCATCGAGTTGCAGGACGTCAAGGTGGCCCGACCGCTGACGCAGGACTTACTCAGGAACGTCATCAGCGAACTGGGCGGCACCGTGTCGCACGTGCTGATCAAGGAACTGAATGAGAGCGTCTTCCACGCCCGGTTGTTCATCAGCATTCAGGGCGAGCGCGAGCCGCGCGAGATCGACTGCCGGCCGTCCGACGCCATCGCCCTGGCCGTGCGGGCCAAGGTGCCGATCTTCATCGCCGAAGAAGTGATGGACGTGGCCGGGGTGGAACCGGAGCCGGACTTGCAGGAAGCGGCGCAGGGCCAGAGCGGCGAGGCGGCCGACGTTGGCAAGCTCGACGCCTTCAGCGACTTTCTGGACACGCTCGACTTCGACGACTTCGACGAAAGTAACCGGTCTTAGGCGCGCCGCGCGTCCGGCGCGCCCCCTGGCCGGTGGCCCGAACCGTTGCGGTTCGTTGGTAACGTGAAACGGTTCCCGTTTCACGTTTTGTTTTGCGGCTGATTGTGCGGCTATGGACACGATAGAAGAACGCCTGCCCCCCCACAGCATCGAAGCCGAAGAGGCCGTCCTCGGCTCGCTGCTCATCGATCCCGACTCGCTCTTCGAGGTCTCGAACTTCCTGCGCGCCGACGCCTTCTATCGCGCCCAGAACCGCTGGATCTATGAGGCGATGCTGGGCCTCAGCGACCAGCGCGTGCCGCTCGACGTGGTGACACTGATCGAGGAGTTGCGGCGGCGCGAGCGGCTGGAGGAGATCGGCGGCGAGAGCACGGTCATCGGCCTGCTCAACGCCGTGCCCACGTCGATCAACGTCGAGGCCTACGGCAAGATGGTCGAGGCCGCCGCCATTCGCCGCAAGCTCATCCTGGCCGCCGGCTCCATCGCCAAGCTGGCCTATAACGAAGCCGAGGACATCAACGTTGTCCTCGACCGCTCCGAGCACACCCTGTTCAGCATCAGCGAGCAGCGCACGACACGCGACCTGCAACCGGTGCGCGACATCGCCGGGGCCTACCTGGAGCGGATGGAGTTGCTGCGCGAGCGCGGCGACGAGTTCATCGGCGTGCCCACCGGCTTCAGCGACCTGGACAAGATGCTCAGCGGGCTGAACAAGTCCGACCTGGTCATCGTCGCCGCCCGGCCGGGCATGGGCAAGACGGCGCTGGAGATCTCCATCGCCCTCAACGCCGCCCGGCGCTATGACAAGCGCGTGGCCATGTTCAACCTGGAGATGTCGGGCGAGCAGTTGTTGCAGCGCATGATCGCCGCCGAGACGCGCATTGACTCGCAGCGGCTGCGGCGCGGCGATCTGGCCGACCACGAGTGGGGCATCTTCCTGGAGGCGCTCGGCCGCCTGTCGGAGACGCGCATCTACATTGACGACACGCCCTCCATCTCGCCCATGCAACTGCGCACCAAGTGCCGCCGCCTCTATGCCGAGCACGGGCTGGACCTGGTGATGATCGACTACCTGCAACTGATGCAGGCCGAGCGCCCGTCGAACAACCGCGTGCAGGAAGTCAGCGAGATTTCGCGCGAACTGAAAGGGCTGGCCCGCGAGCTGGACGTGCCCGTGCTGGCCGCCGCCCAGCTCAGCCGCGCCGTGGAGAGCCGGCAGAACAAGCGGCCGCAGTTGTCGGATTTACGCGATAGTGGCTGCCTGACTGGCGACACGCTGGTCACGCTGGCCGACTCCGGCCAACGCGTGGCCATGCGCGACCTGGCCGGACGCCAGGGGTTTGATGTCTGGGCGCTCAATCCGGCCACATATCAGATCGAGCGGGCGACCGTCACCCGCGCCTTCTCCACCGGCGTGAAGCAAACCTATCGGTTGACCACCCGTCTCGGCCGAACGGTTCGCGCCACCGGCAACCATCTCTTCCTGACAATTGAAGGCTGGCGCCCGCTTGACGAACTGGCCGCCGGGGTTCACATCGCGCTGCCCAGAGCCATTGAGCCGGGAACAGTCAGCACTCTGAGCGAGGCCGAATTAGCCTTGCTAGGGCATCTAATTGGCGATGGCTGTACGCTGCCGCATCACGCCATTCAGTACACGACAAAAGAACCGGCACTGGCTGAGGGCGTTATGTCGTTAGCCACAACAGTCTTCGGCGATCAGATTCAACCGCGCGTTAGACAAGAACGTACCTGGCACCAGGTCTATCTGGCGTCGGCGCGCCATCTGACACACGGAAAACGCAACCCGATTAGCGCCTGGCTTGATGAATTGGGCGTCTGGGGCCTGCGATCCTATGAAAAGCGGGTGCCGGAACTGGTTTTCCAGCAAAGCGCTTTGGGAATAGCCACGTTCCTGCGCCACCTGTGGAGCACCGACGGCTGTATGCGCATGACGTGGGGTAAATCGCCACGACCGGCTATCTTTTACGCGACGAGCAGTGAACGATTGGCGCGCGATGTTCAGTCACTTCTTCTGCGCCTGGGCATCACGGCCAATATGAAGTTGGTGTCGCAAGGCGAAAAGGGACGGCCGCAATATCATGTGATTGTTACCGGCCACAACGATGTTGTCCGCTTTGCCGATCAAATAGGCGCGACCACAGCAGAGAGGAGTAGCCGTCTGCGCGAAATTATGCACTTCCTGGATGGTCGCCAGAGCAACACAAATCGGGACGTTATCCCGCAGGCCGTGTGGAATCTGCACGTGCGGCCTGCCATGAGCGAGACTGGAGTGAGCCATCGCCAACTCTATGCTGAAATTGGGGCAGCTTATAGTGGCATGACGCTTCTGAAGCAAAACCTGAGCCGCGAACGGGCCATGCGAGTCGCTCAGGCAACACACTCGGCCGAATTGCAAACGCTGGCCACGAGCAACGTGTATTGGGATCAGATCGCGACCATTGAACCGGATGCTATAGAAGAGGTGTTCGACCTGACTGTGCCCGGCCCGCATAACTTCATCGCCAACGACATCATCGTCCACAACTCCATCGAGCAGGACGCCGACGTCGTCATGTTCATCTACCGCGACGACTACTATAATCCCGACAACTCCGAGCGGCCCAATATCGCCGAGATCAACGTCGCCAAGCACCGCAACGGCCCGACCGGCTCGATTGACCTGTTCTGGCATGGCAAGCTGGCCATGTTCCGTAATCTGCATCGGCAGGAAATCGAGTTGTAGCGCGGGTTGGCAACCCGCGGCGGGTCACTAACCCGCGCTACAAGAGGACAAGAGGACGCCATGACGACAAGGGCTTCTATGCAGGGCTTCGCCGGCTTCCCCGATGGGATGCGACGGGCGACGCCGATTCCCAATCTGTTCTTCAGCGATCTGCTGCCCACCATCGACAACATGGCTGAACTTAAGGTGACGCTTTACGCCTTCTGGGCGCTGGGGCAGCGCGAGGGGACGGTGCGCTATCTGCGCCTGACCGACTTCATGAACGACCCGGTGCTGCTCAAGGCGATGGGCGGGCCGAGCATCCAGAGCGGCGTCGATGCCCTGCTAGACGGCGTGGAGCGAGCTGTGGCCCGCGGCACGTTCCTGAAGGTGGACGTGGAGGGCGTCGATGGGCAGATGGAGCTGTACTTCCTGAACACCGAGAAGGGGCGGGCGGCCGTCGAGGGCATTAGTCGCGGCGAATGGCGGCCGTCGCCCGACGATGAACAGCCCATCACTTTGCTCATCGAGCGGCCGAACATCTTCGTCCTCTATGAGCAGAACATCGGCGCGCTGACGCCGATGATCGCCGAAGAACTGCGCGAGGCGGAGAAGACCTACCCGCCACGCTGGATCGAAGAGGCCATCAAGCTGGCCATCACCAACAACGTACGCCGCTGGCGCTACGTCCAGAGCATTCTGGAGCGCTGGCGCGTGGAAGGGAGAAAAGATGCGCTCGGTCAACGAGATACTCAACGGAACCTCCAACGGCAAATTCCGTCCGAGTATGACGACATCATCCAGCGCTGAGCCGCCGGCCGGGCGCGATGACGGCGGCATCGGCAAGCCCGACTGCCCCCATTGCGAGGGGCTGGGCTACGTCGTGCCCGACGTGGGGCCGGAAGACCCCGGCTTCGGCCGCGCCGTGCCCTGCGTCTGTCGCGCCGCCGAGATGGAGCGCACCCGGCTGGATAACCTGATGAGTCTCAATCAGGCCGGTTTTCTGGAAGGGATGACGTTTGATGGCTTTATCACCGAGACGGGCAGTCTGACCGCCAACGAGAAGATCAGCCTCCAAATCGCCAAGCGCGAGGCGCGGGCCTTCGCCGAAAGCCCGGCCGGCTGGCTGCTGCTCCGGGGCGGCTATGGCTGCGGCAAGACGCATCTGGCCGCGGCCATTGCCAACTACCGGCTGCAACAGGGCCAACTGGCCCTGTTTCTGACGACGCCCGACCTGCTTGACCACCTGCGAGGCGCCTTTGGCCCCGATTCAACCGTCAGCTATGACGAACGTTTCGAGCAGGTGCGCAACACCCCGCTGCTCATCCTCGACGACTTCGGCACACAGAGCAACACGGCCTGGGCCGAGGAAAAGCTCTATCAGATTATCAACCACCGCTATGCGCTGCGCCTGCCGACGGTCATCACCACCAACCTGGATGAAGACGAACTTGAGCCGCGCCTGCGCTCGCGCCTGGGCCACGTCGGCCAGCAGGGCGTTGTGAAGCTGATCCACATTCGGGCGCGCGATTATCGTCTCGGCACGCATCAGTCTGACCTATCGACGCTGGGCCTCCACGGCGACAAGACGTTCGAGTCGTTTGACCTGCGCGAGAACGAACTGCCGCGGCCGCAGGGGGACAACCTGCGCCGGGCGCTGGAGCTGGCCGTGTCCTTTGCCGACGACCCCAAGGATTGGCTGGTGTTCAACAGCGTGGCCTATGGCAACGGCAAGACCCATCTGGCGGCGGCCATCGCCAACTATCGCACCAACACCGGCGAGCCGGCGCTGTTCGTCGTCGTGCCCGACCTGCTCGACCACCTGCGGGCGTCGTTCAACCCGGCCAGCAACGTCCGGATGGACAAGCGCTTCGACGAGGTCAAGACCGCGCCGCTGCTGGTGCTCGACGACCTGGGTACGGAGAGCGCCACGGCCTGGGCGCGCGAGAAGCTGTACCAGTTGTTCAACTACCGCTACAACGCCCGGCTGCCAACCGTCATCACCACGGCCGTGCCCGTTGAGGAGCTCGACCCGCGCCTGGCCTCGCGCATGCTCGACGGCATCCGCTGCACCTTCTTCGTCATCGAAGCGCCGAGCTATCGGGGGAAGAGTTCGCGGGGGCGGCGGGGGCGGCGCGACGAGGGTAATGGAGGCAACATGGGCCGCTTCGTGCCCGATTGCTTCACGGGGGGGGGGTGGGGCCGGGCGCGAGGCGGCCGGGGGGGGGGGGGCCGGGGGGGGTGGTGGGGGGGGACTGCACCCGGCATATAGGTCGGGTTAGCAGTAATGTCTGTGGTACAATGCGGGCACCCTGAGATAAGGAAGCTAGGCGCATGTCTATAATGATCCCGATCTCATCAGAAACCTACCGCCTGCTAAAGCGGCGGGCGACGGAGGCGAACGCGACGCCGGAGCAACTGGCCGAGGCCGCGATTCGCTTGCAGTTTGGCAATACGCCTCATATCGAGCAGCGGGACACGCCAGCCGGCCCACGGGCTATGATTCGCGGCACGCGGGTAGCTGTAGCGCACGTGGCTGGCTTTCTGGATGGCGGGTTTTCGGTGGAGGAGATCGTGTCCGAGGCGCTGCCGGATGTGCCGCCCGCGGCCATTTATGAGGCTCTGGCCTATTACTACGAACATCAAGCTGAGATCGAGGCCGATTGGGCCGCCAATGAACAGGAAGCTGGGTTGGCTGAACTGCGTCAGCAGCTTTTGCCAGAACAACTGGCCCGCTTTAGGGGTCAGACGGTGTGACGCTTCGCATCCTGCTGGACTAATGAATCCACCTCGTCACCAATTGTCCAACAATAACTATCTAGTTTGAACCTAAAAAGGAGAGTAACTACATGCCAATTCGTCACGCACAAGCCCAATGGCAGGGTACGTTGAAAGAGGGTGCAGGCACGCTGAAGCTGGAAAGTGGCGCGTTCGAGGGGCCTTACACCTGGGCCGACCGCTTCGCCGACGGCGGCGGGGCCAACCCGGAGGAGCTGATCGGCGCGGCCCATGCCAGCTGCTACAGCATGTTCCTCTCGGCCGTGCTGACCCGCAACAAGGTTCCGCCGACGCGCATTGACACGAGCGCCGCCGTCCACCTGGAGGACGGCCCGACCATCACCCGCATCGTCCTCGACGTGGAAGCGGTCGTGCCCGGTCTGGACGAGGCCACCTTCCAGGAGTACGCCGCGGAAGCCAAGGCCAAGTGCCCGGTATCGAAGGCGCTGGCCGGCGGGCCGGAGATTGTGCTGAACGCGCGGTTGGTTGACTAAATAGACCGCCAACTGTTAGTACCAAGAAAGGTAAGGCCCGACCCATGAGTGGTTGGGCCTTTTGGATGAAGGCTGGTTGTAATTGAGGCAGGGCTGTGTTAGCCTACTCAGTAAGCTGGTGGGGCAAGAACGATGTCATTGCGCTTCATATGGGACGAGCAGAAAGCCCTGGCCAACGAACGCAAGCACGATGTTGACTTCTTCGAGGCACAAACAGTATTTGGCGACCCGAACAGTGTCACCCTTCTTGATGAAGAGCATTCGAGCATAGAGGATCGGTTCATTGATCTAGGCCTCTCGAACAGGGGGCGGCTACTTATCGTAGTCTATACCGAAAGAGAGACAGACATCAGGCTCATTAGTTGTCGCGAAGCGACCCCGGAAGAAAGAAGGAAATATGAGCAAAGGTAACGCTGAAGAGTTAGATGACGGCATGCAGGCGGAGTACGACTTCAGTAAAGGTGTGCGGGGCAAGCATGCGGCTTCCTATCAGCAAGGCTATCGGATCACTATCCATCGTATGGATGGTACGGTAGAAGAGCATGACTACACATTGCCGGAAGGCGTTGTTGCTCTCGACCCCGACGTTCGTGCTTACTTCCCAGACACAGCATCCGTTAACAACGCTCTGCGCGGCCTTATCGAGTTAATCCCGCGCCTTCCATCTCTCCAGGAACTCCGCAAGTGATGGCAATCGTCAACGGGCGCAATAGGGGAGCCAACATGATCACAGGTACAATCGCCCGCATCCGCCGCAACCACGGCCTGGAGCATGCCACCATCCACGTCCTCTCGGAGGGGCACAAGCGCTTTAGCGCCCAGGGCAACTCCGACCACCGCGGCTTCCACCTCAACATCTACGGCGACGTGACCGAAGAGGAGGTGGCCGCGGCCGTGGCCGAGGCCCACCGGCGGCTGCGGGCCGGCGAGCGCCACCTGGCCGTCCATCCCAACTGCGGCACGGTGCTGGTGACGACGGCCATGCTGGCCACCCTGGCCGCGCAGGCCGTCTTCACCTTCGAGCAGTGGCGCGCCGAAAAGACACCCTCCCCTAACCCCTCCCAAAGGGCGGGGGATCAGGTTCCCTCCCCCTCTGGGGGAGGGTTAGGGAGAGGGTCTTCGGCCCTCACCCTCCTCAACGCCCTCCCCAGCGCCACCCTGGCCGTCGTCGGCGCGCTCATCGTCGGCCGCCCGCTGCCACTGACCCACTGACCCACTGACCCACTGACCCACTGACCCACTGTATGTTCTACCTCTTCCACGGCCAAGACACCTACTCCCAGCGCGAATTCCTGGCCGGGCTACTGGCCAAGGAGGGGGACGCCGACATGCTGTCGCTCAACACGACGCGGCTGGCGGGCAAGGTCAGCTTCAACGAGCTACAGAGCGCCTGCGACGCCATGCCGTTCCTGGCCCGCGTGCGCGTGGTCATCGTCGAGGGGCTGCTGGCCGGCGCGACGGACAAGGCGTTCATGGATCGGCTGGTGGCCTATCTGCCGGCGCTGCCGGCCACGACGCGGCTGTTCTTTCTGGAGTCGGCCGACCTGTCGCCCAACCATCGCCTCATCCAACTGGCCGAGAAGGAGAAGAGCGGGCGCGTCCGCCACTTCGCGCTGCCCCAGGGGAGCGAGCTGGATCGCTGGATTCGCGGCCACGTCGAGGCCGGCGGCGGGCGCATCGCCCCACAGGCGGTGCAACTGCTGGCGACCAACGTCGGCAGCGACCTGGCCGCGCTGGGCAACGAGATCGACAAGCTGCTGCTCTACGCCGGGCCGGAAGGTACCATCGCCGCCGGCGACGTGGCCCGCCTGTCGCCCTACGCCGCCGAGGCCAGCATCTTCGACCTGGTGGATGCGTTGGGGGCGCGGCAGGCGGCGCGGGCGGCAGCGCTGTTCCAGCAGAAGCTGAATGAAGGGGCCGACCCGTTCTACCTCTTCTCTATGTTCATCCGCCAGTTCCGGCTGCTGCTCCAGACGAAGTCACTGCTGGACGCGGGCGAACGGCCGGCCGGCGTCACCCAACAACTGAAGCTGCACCCGCGCGTGGCCGAAAAGCTGGTGGCCCAGGCGCGCGGCTTCAGCCTGCCCCAACTGGAGCACATCTACCGCCGCCTGCTGCAAATCGACGTGGAAACAAAAACAGGGCAGGCCGACCTGTTGACGGCGCTGCACCTGTTGGTGGCGGGGGTGGCGGGGGAAGAGTAGTAGGTCAGTAGGTCAGTAAGACAGTAGGTCAGTAAGTCAGTACTGAAAACTGACCCACTGACCCACTGACCCACTGACCCACTGACCCACTGACCCACTGACCCACTGACCTACTGGATACTGTAAGTCACCTGCACCTGCACCTGATAGCTCAACTGCCCAGGGGAGATGCCGGGGGCGGCCGAGGCGGCCTGCTCCATCGCGTAGCCGCCGCCGTAGGGCATGACCGGCGCGCCGACGACTTCGCTGATGACCACCACCTCGCCCAGCGAGACGCTGCCCAGCTCGGCCAGCGACGCAGCGCGGTTGGCGGCGTCCTGCATGGCCAGGGCGCGAGCCTCGGCCTCCAGCGCGGCCGGGTCGGCCACGGAGAAGTTGACGCCGTAGATGGCGTTGGCCCCGGCCTCGGTCACGGCGGCCAGCACGTCGCTGATCAGGGCGATGTCGCGGATCTTGACGTTGACCTGGTTGCTGACGCGATAGCCGGCGATGCCCGTCGGCCCGTTCTCGCCGTAGGTCTGCTCGGCGTAGAGGCTGTAGTTGGTCGTCTGAATGTCCTCGGCGGCGATGCCGGCGGCGGTCAGCGCGGCCATGACGTTATCGAGCGTCGTCTGGTTCTGCGTGGTCGCTTCGGCAACGGTCGCGGCGAAGGTCTCGACGCCGACGACGACGGTGGCCTGGTCGGGCTGGCCATAGGCCGTGCCCTGGCCGACAACGGTGATGCCGCCGGCGCTGACGGTCGAACCCGTCTGGGCCAGGGGCGCGGCCGTGCCGCCGGCCTGGGCCGCGTTGCAGGCCGCCAGGGCCAGGGCCATGATGGCGATGAAGAGTACGACGATCAGATTCTTCTGCTTAGACATCTGTGATTCTCCTTTTGTGGGGTATCCTTGTCTGTGGTGATACCCATCTGTTATCAAGACGCCGCTGTTTGGCGATTGGTTCCCGTTGGGTGACAATTCAGTGACAAGTGAAGAATGAGAATCTCACGCAAAGACGCAAAGCACGCCAAGCTCAGAAGGATTCTGAGCTTTGCGTGCTTTGCGCCTTTGCGTGAGCCTCTTTTCAGCGAGTGACCAGTGACGGACGAGAACGTTATCCTGACCGGATTCATGGGCACGGGCAAGACGACCGTTGGCCGGCTGCTGGCCGGGCGGCTGGGGCGGGACTTTGTCGATACGGACGAGTTGATCGTCGCCCGCGCCGGCAAGCCTATCGCCGCCATCTTCCACGACGAGGGCGAGGCGCGCTTCCGCGAATGGGAGGCGGGCGTGGCCGAGGAGTTGGCCGGGCGGCGCGGGCTGGTCATCGCCACCGGCGGCCGGCTGATGCTCGACCCCGACAACGCCGCCGCGCTGGGCGCCACCGGCCCCGTCTTCTGCCTGGCCGCCGCGCCGGAGACGATCATGGCCCGCGTAGCCGGCGACGACGCCAAACGGCCGCTGCTCGACGTGCCCGACGCCGCCCGCCGCGTGCAGGGCCTGTTGCAGCAGCGCGCCGCCGCCTATGCCCGCTTTCGCCCGGTGATAACCGACGGCCGCGCTCCGGAGCAGGTGGCCGGCGACATCGCCGCGACGCTGGCCGGTGGGCTGCGCGACGTGCTGCCGGTGCGCCACCCCGGCGGCGGCTACGACGTGGTAGTGGGCGATGGGCTGTTGGCCGAGGCGTTGACATTGGCCGGGGTCGATGGGCCGGTGGCGGTCATTACCGATAGCGAGGTTGGCCCGCGGCACGTTGACCGGCTTCAGAAACCGAGCTTCTCTGAGAAACTCGGTTTCTATTCCGTCCTGACCATGCCCGCCGGCGAGCAGCACAAGACGCTCGACACCGTGCGCGACCTCTACGACGGCCTGCTGGCCGCCGGGCTGGACCGGACGGGGACGATTGTCGCTCTGGGCGGCGGTGTGGTCGGCGACGTGGCCGGCTTCGTGGCCGCCACCTATCTGCGCGGCGTGGCCTTCGTGCTCTGCCCGACGAGCCTGCTGGCGATGGTCGATGCCAGCATCGGCGGCAAGACGGGCGTGGACATGCCCCAGGGCAAGAACCTGGTCGGGGCGTTCCAGCAGCCGCGGGCGGTGCTGGCCGACGTGGGCACGCTGGCCACGCTGCCGGCGGCCGAGTTCACTTCCGGCCTGGCCGAGGTGGCCAAGCACGGCCTCATCGCCGACCCGCTGCTGTGGCAACGGCTGATGATGGAGGAGTGGCACTTCGACCCGCGCGAGCTGGCCACCGACCGGCTGCGGCGGGCCGATCTGCAATCGCTGCTGGTGCGGGCCATTGCCGTCAAGCGCGCCGTGGTCGAGGAAGACCCGTATGAGCGCGGCCGGCGGGCGGTGCTGAACCTGGGCCACACCTTCGGCCACGCCGTGGAGCAGGTGTCGGGCTACACCGTCCGCCACGGCGACGCGGTGGCCATGGGGCTGGCGGCGGCGGCGCGGCTGTCGGCCCGGCTGGAGGAGTGTTCGCCCTCGTTGCCGCGGCTGGTGGAGATGGTGCTGGCCCGGCTGGGCCTGCCGACCCACATTCCGCCGACGCTCGACCCGGCGGCCCTCTTCGCCGCCATGGGCACTGACAAGAAGAAGCAGGCCGGCCGGCTGCGCTTCGTCCTCATCCACGACATCGGCGACGTGTTCGTCCGCGGCGACGTGGCGGAGGGGGTGGTGATGGAGGTGTTGAGAGAGTGGAGCTTAGGACGGGAGGGCGGGGGGACGGGGGGCGGGGGGGGGCGGGGGGGGTGACCCACTGACCTACTGACTTACTTCCCGGAGGACAATAATGCGCATCCTACTTCTACACGGCCCCAACCTGAACCTGCTCGGCCAGCGCGAGCCGGAGGTCTACGGCCATTGGACGCTGGCCGAGATCAACGAGATGCTGGTGGCCGAGGCGACGAAGCGCAACACAGAGCTGCGCGTCCTCCAGTCGAACCACGAGGGCGTGCTCATCGACGCCATCCACGACGCCCGCGCCTGGGCCGACGGCATCCTGATCAACCCCGGCGCGCTGACCCACTACAGCTACGCCCTGCGCGACGCGCTGGCCGGGGCGGCGCTGCCGGCGGTGGAGGTGCACCTGTCCAACATCCACGCCCGCGAGGAGTTTCGCCACCGCTCGGTCATTGCCGCCGTCTGCGTGGGGCAGATCAGCGGCTTTGGACGGCATAGCTATCGGCTGGGGTTGGTGGCGCTGCTGGATCATTTGCTGGAGTAGGGGGGGGGGGGGCGGGTCTGGCCCGCCCCTACAACGGGAGGCCGGGCAAAAAGAAAAGACCGGGGTGTTAAACCCGGTCTTTCTTGTTCTAAATCCCGTGCGTGATGGTGGCGATGATGGTGAATGACGCGAAAACTGTCAGGGCAGGACGGTGATGCGGCGATGGTCAGTGTCGTTGCTCACGATGAAGCCATAAGGACATGGCCCCCCAGAGTGCTTCGTTGCGACGGTGCGTGTTGAGATGACGTGACGACGAGGCAGCCTGACAGCAGCGCAAGTGCGTGATGGTGGCTATGATGTTGTTACGGTGCCGGCGGCGATGTGGCTCCAGGGCTTCGATGTTTTGCGCCGCGTCATTCCTACGGGATATACTGCTAATATACAATACTTTTGTTACAGTGTCTATTAAGATTAACGGCCAATTGATCACCGACATTTTACTCAGTAACCCAGGCGGCGAACAGTTCGTCCAGATCGCAGACGCAATGGGTCTCGGCTAGGGCTTGAAAGTCGGCCGTGGTGCTGATGCCCCAGCGGTAGGCGGCCACGTAATCGCGCAGGAAGGCGTCGAACGTCTCGCGGCCCAGCGTCTCCTCCAGTTCGCGCAAAAAGAACGGGCCGCGGCCGTAGACGATGGCCGAGTACTCCGCATCCTGGTAGGCGCGCACCGGCAAGCCGATGGGAATCTCCTCCCGGTCAACCATCTCCCAGCGACCGGCGAATGTGCCGAAGTAGGCGTCGCCAACGGCCTGGCCGTAGCGGTCGGCGTAGTAGCGGTAGGTGTGGTAGCCGGTCATGGACTCGTCGAGCCACGGCTGGTCGAGCTGGTCGTTGCCGACGAGGTTGTAGAACCACTGGTGGACGACCTCGTGGGCCGTGGTCGATTCGAGGATGTCGCTATAGGGCACGCCACCCTGCGTTGTGGCGGCAATGTCGTACATACGCAGCGTGCCGACGATGAGACCGGGGTACTCGATGCCCAGGGCGGTCGTTGGCGTGGTCACGATGTCGAGTTCGGTGTAAGGGAAAGGCGATAGGCGGGCCTCGTTGATGGCCAGCGTGGCCGCGGCCACGTCGAGGGCCAGCGCCGCGCCGTCGCCCAGTTCGGCCGGGGCGTAACTGTTGATCGTCGTCGCTCCGACCGTCTGGCTAACGACGGCAAAGTCCCCCGCCGCCAGATAAAAGTCCCGCGCCGGCCCGACGGCATAAGTCACCGTCTGCCCCCCCTCCTGTCCCCTCGCCCTTTGGGAGAGGGGTTAGGGAGAGGGTCCCCTCTTCTCCCCCCTGCCCCCCCGCTCCCCTGCTCCCCTGCCCCGCCACCTCAACCCCCGAAGCCACAACCACCACCCCCGCCGGCGCGCTAACCCGCACCATGTAGTAACCCGCGTCGCTATAGGTCAGGTCGCCCTGAATGTCGGCCTCATCCGTGTTCCAGCCACTCTCGTCGTAGACCGACACCATCGGGTAGAAGTGGGCCAGGGCCAGCACGCCCTCGGTGAAGGCCAGCACGCCATAGTTGCGGCCGATCTCCGTCGGCACCGCGGTGCGGAAGCGCAGGTCAACGGTCGTCGCTCCGCCGGGCGGCAGCGGCGCGGGCAGGGCCACGGTCAGGATGCTCTGGGCCGCGCCGGTGAGGGAGATGGTTGCCAGCACGCCGTCAACGGTCAGGTCGCTGACAGCGATAGTGCTGTCGAGCAGGTTGGGGTGCAGGTGGAAGACGATCTCGCTCAGGGCCACGTCTTCCTGATTGGTGTAGAAGACCGTCTGTCGCCCTTCGACGGTGGTCATGTCGTCGCTAATGGCGATGTCGAGGTGGTAGACGGGCGCGCCGGGCACGTCATCGGCCGTGGGGTTGACCAGACCGGCGACGTAGGGGGCGCGGTCGTGGGGATCGAGATCGAAGATTGGGGCCAGGGGCAAGGGGCCAGGGGCAAGGGTTGCGTCGGGGGTGTGGGTCGGTTGACTGGGAACAGTCGTTGGTGGTGGGTTGGGGGGCTGGGTGGCGGCGGTGGCGGTGGATAGAGCGATGGCTGTCGGCGCGGCGGCTGTCGGCGCGGCGGCCGTCGGCGCGGCGGTGGGCAGGGGCGCGGCCGGGGTGCGGCGGCAGGCGGTCAGGAGGAGAAGGGCGGCGAGAAGGGTGATTCGTTTCATAGGCAAAAAGAGGTTAACGCAAAGCCGCCAGGACGCAAGGTCGCCAAGCATGATCTCACGCAAAGACGCAAAGAACGCCAAGCTCAGGATTCTGAGCTTGGCGTTCTTTGCGTCTTTGCGTGAGGACTCTTTCTTTTACTCCGCCGGCAGCCAGCTCTGCCAGACAGCCTCATTGGCCGCCAGCCAGTCGCGGGCCGCTTCTTCGGCCGTCTTGCCGTCCAGTTCGACGGCGGCGACCATGGCGATCTGCTCCTCGGTGGCGTAGTTCATGTTCGACAGCAGGGCGTGGGCGTCGGGCGCGGCCTCGGCCAGCCCGCCCCAGAAGATCTTGAACAACTCATCGCCGGGGTAGTCGCAGGCCACGCCGCCGCTGTCGGCCGCCGCGTAGCACTCCTCGCTATACGCCGGCAGGGCCACTTCGGTCAGTTCGTACTTGGCGTGGATGGAGTGGGGTGTCCAGAAGTAAAAGAGGATCGGCTCCTCGCGGCTGTAGGCGGAGTCGAGCGCGGCCAGGATGGCTTGCTCCGACCCGGCGTTGACCACTTGCAGCGGCAACTCCAGGTTGGTGATGATGTCGGCGTCGTACTGCACCCAACTGGGGTCGCCGGCCAGGAATTGGCCCACGTCGCCCGTCTCGGCTGTGGCGAACTCGGCCGCCGCCGCCGGGTCCTGGAACCCTTCCCACGTGGCCAGAGCGGGGTTGCGCTCGACCATGTAGCCGGGGATGTACCAGCCGATCTTGCCCACCGGGCCGAGCAGGCCGCCGTTCTCGACCACGCCTTGCCCGTCGATGTACTGGGCGACGTTCTCGGCGTGGCCCGACGGCCACACTTCCAGGCTGGCGTGCAGGTCGCCGGTGGCCAGCGAGGCCCACTGGGCGTTCTCGTCGATGGTGATGATCTCGACGGTGTAGCCGAGCTGCTCCTACAGCAGGATCTTGGCCACGTTGGCGTTGATCATCGAGGCCGACCAGGGGTTTTCGGCCAGCTTGATCGTGATCTTCTCGCCGTCGGCTGCGTCGTCGGCGGCATCATCTTCGGTCGTTTCGCCGGCATCGTCCTCGGTCGTCTCGGCCGCGCCGGCGTCGGCCGTCGGCTCGGCCGTGCCGCCGCCGCCGCCACAGGCCGCCAGGGCCAGCGCCAGCACCACCCCAATCGCCAGTAACCACCACACTCGACGTTTCATGGGTACCTCTCCTCTGTTAAAGTTGTTGAGCGGGGAGAGTATAACGAAGAGAGGGGCCAGGGGCTAGGGCCTGTCAGTAGTCGGTCTAATGGGTTGGCGGTGTAGGGGGCAGACGGCGGCGTGGGACGTTGGTGAAAACGAACGGACTTCTCTCGCCGCCGTCTGCCCCCTGTCTAAAGAAGGGGCAGGCGGCCGAAGAAGGGGCAGACGGCCGGGAGACGAGGCTCAGGTTATCGGCCGACGTTTCTCCCGGCCGTCTGACCCCTACATGGAAGATCGCGTCGGCCGACTACTGAAAAGCCGTGCACGGAGGAGGTGGAAGTTTGTCGGCGGGGAAAGGGCGGTTACAATAGGAAATATTGCGTTTGTCCGCCCAGGTTGGGGCGGTTGGAGGGGAAGTCATGTCTCGTTTCCCTGTTGGCACTGATCACTTGCAGACGCAATCGGACCCGCCGCCACGTCTGGACATCCATGTCGCGCTGACCACACGGCTGGCGCGCGACCCAGCCTTGGCCCACCGCGTTACCGCCCTCTACAACCGCTTGCGCGCCCTGCCGCGCCGCGCGCGTCGTCGATTATATCGGCGGGCGCGGCTGACGTTGGCTGGGGCGGCGCTGTTGTTGGCCCTGAATGGCGGAGTGCTGGGCGCGACCCGGGCGGAGCCGGTGAGCACGATCATTGTCGCCGACGGTGAAGTGGCCAACGTCAACAATAACAAGTGCGGCCTGATTGAGGCCATCATCAACGCCCGGGTTGAAGACGCCGGCCTGATGCGCCCTGACTGCACCAGCGGCAACGTCGCTGGCCCCGACATCATCTCCCTGCCCAACAACGGCGCGTTCACGCTGACCGAGGCCCACAACACACAGTTTGGCGCCACCGGCCTGCCGGTCATCACCAGCAGCATGACCATCGAGGGCCACGGCTCGACCATCCTCCGCAGCACGACCGCCAACACTCCCGCCTTTCGCATTCTGGCCGTCGACCCCGGCGTCTCCCTGACGTTGCGCAACACCACGCTGAGCAATGGCTGGCTGAGCGAAAGCTCGCAATCCTACAAGGGGGGCGGAATTCTCTCCTATGGGTCGCTGACTCTTGCCGGGGTCACCATTACCGGCAACAAGATCGACAACATGGATGCTCGCGGCGGCGGAGTTTTCGCCGCCGGCCCGCTCACCCTCACCGACAGCACCATCAGTAACAGCCGAGCGTCTGGCGAGTATTTTGCCAGGGGCGGCGGTCTCTACATCGGCGGCAGCAGCAGCGCGACTATGACCGGCAGCAACATCGTCGACAACGTCGCCAGGTCGTATTACGGCACGGCCGGCGGGGGTATCGCTGTCGTTGGGCAAGTCAGCATTGTCAACAGCACGATCGCCGGCAATGTCAACGGCGGCGACGAGTACGGTGGCGTCGGCGGCGGCGTCCACGTATCGGGACAGGCCACGATTACCGGCAGCACGATTACCAACAACGTCGTCCATCCCTACGATGAGGGCGACGGCGGCTGGTGGCCCGGCACGGGCGGCGGTCTCAGCAACAACGGCACGCTGCTGATCGTCAACAGCACCATCAGCGCTAACACCGGCAGTATCGGCGGCGGTCTGGCAAACCTCTCCGGTAGTCTGACCGTTGTCCAGAGCACCATCAGCGGTAACCACGCCAGGGCCGTTGTTGACGGCGGCTACACCTATTTCGGAGATGGCGGCGGCCTGTCCTCTAACTGCTCCGCGACTCTAAGGGGCACAATCCTATCCGGCAATGTGGCCGACGACTCTGGCCCGCAAGCGAGGTTTGTGCCCAGCGGCAGTTGTGGCACGACAATGATCATCAATGCCTTTAACCTCTTCGGCCAGAGCAACAACGCCGGCCTGATTGGCTTCGCGCCCGGCGCGAACGACATTGTGCCGTCGGCCGGTCTGAACGCCATCCTTTCACCCCTGGCCAACAACGGTGGGCCGACGCCAACCCACGCCCTACCCGATGGCAGCCCTGCCCTCGACCGCGCGCCCAACGCCACGTGCGTGGCCGCGCCGGTGAACGGAGTCGATCAGCGCGGCGAAGCTCGCAACCAGAATGGCCTCGGCAATGGTTCAAACAGCGAGTGCGACGTCGGGGCGTTTGAAGCGCCGTCGCTGCCCCTGGAGTGTTATCTGCTGTCTCTGATACATACCGGCAGCGGCAGCAATCCTATTCCTACGCTGTCGCAGTCAACGGGGTGCTCGGTCAACTCTTACCACAACCAGGAGATCGTCCAGTTGCGGGCCGACCCGGCCGACGGCTGGCACGTCGCCGGCTGGAGCGGGACGGACAACGACAGCAGTACGGCGCTGACCAACACCGTCGCCATGCCCGATAACGCTCATACCGTCACCGTGCATTATGCTATCGACTGCTACACACTGACCCGCAACATTCAGCCCAGCGGCAGCGGCGAAATCAATGCCAGCCCGCCCAAGTCAGCCAATTGCCCGGCCGCCAACCAGTATACGCTGGGTACCAGCGTCTTGCTGACGGCCGAGCCTCATACGGGCTACCGGTTCGACGGCTGGAGCGGGGCGCTAAGCGGCATGACAAACCCGCAGAGCCTGACGATGAATGGCAGCAAGAGCGTGACGGCGAACTTCAGCGAGTCGATTGCCGTGGCGCGCGGCGCTTTTCTGCCGTCGGTGCTACACATACCGCTGAGTTGTTTTGCCGGCCCGGACGAGGATGAGGATAACGATGATGTGGGCCAGGCTACCGGCCCGCTCTGTTCTGGTCGCCCCTACACCGGCCTGCCGGAGGATCGTCACGACGTCTTTTTCTTCGACACCGTGGCCGGCCCGATCACTGTCAACCTTTCCAACCATGTCGGCAGTAGCGTGCAACTGCAACTGCACCATCAAGCCATTACGCGCAATCCTATCGCTATTGACCCTGACGGCACGGACGGCTATCACATCGCCGTGCCCAACGCGCCGGCCGGGCGTTACTACATTGTCATCTCTACCGAAAGACCTGATCCCGACGCGACGACGCGCTATACGTTGACGGCGGTATTTCCATGAGCGACTAGTGAACCCTGGCCGTAAGTGACAGACTAGCCGGTCGGGATATCCGGCGTCGGCGAAGCGGTCGATTCCGGCACATCGGGCGTCGGCGTCTCCGTCGCGGCCGGCTCAGGCGTGGGCGAGTTCGTCGGTTCGGGTTCCCGTGTGTCCGTCGGCCGCGGGGTGTTCGTCGGCGGGATGGGTGTGCTCGTCGCCGTTGGCGGCGGGGGTGTAGCTGTCGCCGGGCGCGAGGGCGTCATGGTGGGCGATGGCGTGATGGTAGGCGATGACGTGGCCGTCGGCGTCAGCGTCGGCGTGGCCGTTTCGGTCGGAATTGTCGCCGTCGGCGGAATCGTCCCGGCCACGGGAATGCGCGTCCCGTCGGCGGCATCCACCAGTTCGCCCGCGCCACGCGGCAGCCAGCCGCGGCCGTCGCCCAGTTGCACGTTGTACCACGCCCCGGTCGCGTCGCGGCCGACGACCACCACCACCACCCCCGCCCCCACCTGTCCCACCAGCGGGTAGTCATCGCCCGGCCCGCCGCGCAACTCTGCGTCAACGGTCAGAAGAAAGGTCGGCAACCCGCGCTGCAGCGTCGCGGGCGCGTGGCGGTCAGCGTGGCGGTCAGCGTGGCGGTCGGCGTCGCGCCGGGCGGGGCAATGAGTGTACTCGCCAGCCAGACCACACCGGCCAGCATCAGCAGGCCGACCAGCGTCAGCAGCACGATAACAACGAATCGCCTACCGGAGCCGGTCGTCGGGTGAGGCGCGGCGGCAGGCCCGGTCGCCTTGTCACTGGCGACACCGCCGCCAACCGCGGCCATTGGCTCCGTTGGCGTGTGTCGCCTGTCGACGGCCACGGGCGCGAGGGGTGGCCGGACGGCGGGCTGGGCCGCGGCGGCCGCGGGGGAAGCAGGCGGCGCAACCGGGCGCGCGGGCGTTGCCGCGCCGGGCGGCCGAATGGAAGCCGACAGATTGATCAGATTGCCCGCGTCCTGAACGATGGCCCAGGCCGTCGGGTAGCGATTTTCGCGCTCCTTGGCCATTGCCCGCTCGATGATCGGCTGCCAACCGGCGGCGAGAGCGGGGTTGATGTCACGGGCGACGGGGATAGGGTCGCTGACGTGCTGGAAGGCCTGGGCGTAAGGGTTGGTGGCGGTGTAGGGCAGCCGGCCGGTCAGCATCTCGAACAGGACGACGCCCAGGGCGTAAACGTCGCAGCGGCCGTCGAGCGGCAGGCCGCGCACTTGCTCTGGACTCATGTAGCCGGGCGTGCCCAGCGACGCGCCGGTCTGCGTCACCGCCGTCGTGTCATCCAACAGCTTGACGATGCCGAAGTCGGTCAGATAGGGGCGGCCGGCGGCGTCGAAGAGGATGTTGGTCGGCTTCACGTCGCGGTGGATGACCCCCCGGCGGTGGGCGCTGTCGAGCGCGCCGGCGATGCGCGCCAGCAGGGCCACTTCGCCCGGCGGACGCGGCCCCCCTTGCAGCCGGTCGGCCAGCGTGCCGCCGTCGAGGTAGGGCATGACCAGGTAAGGCTGGCCGTGGTGCTCGCCGTGGTCGAGGATGGGCACAATAGCCGGGTGGATGAGGCGTTGCAGCACCTCGGCCTCGCGCTGGAAGCGCTTGCGGAAGCTCAGGTCGCCGGTCAGATCGCCCGCCATGAGCTTGATGGCCACGACCTGGCGGTTGGCCGGCGTGACGGCGCGATAGACAACGGCCATGCCGCCTCGGCCGATCTCCTCGACCTCCTGGTAGCTCCCGATCTCCGTCATCGCCATTGCCTGCCGCCTTGAGAAACGCCGCTGCCCGCGCCCACTGTCCCGGCACAGAGTAGACAAGGGGATGATACTCTGCCTCAGAATCTCACGCAAAACGCAAAGGGGGGCCAGGGGCTATCGCATATCGAATATGAAGAAGGGCGAGGTGGAGGTATCCTGTTGCCTGTCTGCCAGGGTACACCCTCCCACGACCCCTTCAGCCACGTGTTTGCCCGATAGCCGCGGATGATATCGTTCTCATGCTATACTTCAGCGTGTTGAGGGAGTCCGAATAATCGTTGATAGCCCTGGGATGGATTGATGGACGTCAGTTAGTTCGATGACATTCGGGAGGAGAAGGAACATGCTCATAATCACACGCCGCTCATTGGCCTTGTTCGTGTTGCTCGTTGGTTTGCTTCTCGTGACCGCCCCCGCCCGCGGCCAAGAGGATGCCACCCCTAACGCCACCCCACCCGTCTCCACCTTCCTGGAGCGCCTGGCCGCCGGCGAGGAGTGGCCCGAAGTGGTCTACGCCACCGACGTGGCCTTTGGCGACGTGGACGGCGACGGCCGCGACGAAGTGGCCATCGTCACCAGCGCCAACACCGGCGCGCGCGTCGTCCTGCTCGACGACGCCGCGGCCGGCTTCGCCCCGCTGGCCACCTTCGGCGATGGCTGGGGGGCCGGCTCCTACGCCACCAGCGTGGCCTTCGGCAACGTCGATGGCGACGCCGCCGACGAGATGGGTCTGACGCGGGCCACGTCGGTCAATGAGCGCGCCTACCTGCTGGACGACGCCGCGGCCGACTTCGCCACGCTGGAGACGTGGGGCGCGGAGTGGGAGCCGGCCGTCCACGGCATCGCCATCGCCTTCGGCGACCCCGACGGCGACGGCACGGACGAGGTGGCCGTGGCCCACAACGGCACCAGCGGCGCGCGCATCTTCGTCTACGACGATGCCGCCGCCGCCTTCGCGCCCCTGTGGGACGCGGCCGACGATTGGGGCGTCTCGGCCGTGGCCACCAGCATCGCCTTCGGCGACACGGACGGCGACGGGGCCGACGAACTGGGGGCCACCCGCCGCCACAACATCAACCACCGCGTCTTCCTCTACGCCGCCGCCGACGGCGCGCCGCTCTGGGGCACGGGCGACGCCTGGGGCGCGGGGGCCTGGGCGACCGACATCGCCTTTGGCAACGTGGACGATGACGCCGCCGACGAGATCGGTGTCGCCCGCCGCAACTCGGTCAACGAGCGGGCCTACGTCTTCGACGATGCTGCCGCCGCCTTCGCCGTGCTGGCCGGCTTCGGCGAGTCGTGGAACACCAGCGCCTACGCCACCAGCATCGCCTTCGGCGACGTGGACGGCGACGGCCGCGACGAGCTGGCTCTGGCCCGCGAGGCGACGATCAACCCGCGCGTCTTCGTCCACGACGACGCCCTGGCCGCCGAGCCGTTCGACGAGTTGTGGGATGTCGGCGCGGCGTGGTCGGGCGAGCAGTTCGCCACGGCCGTCGCCTTCGGTCAGGTGGACAACAACCCGGAGGCGGAACTGGGCCTGACCCGCCGCACCGACCAGGGGCCGCGGGCGTGGGTCTTCTCCCGCGGCTGGGCGGCCAGCCTGCCCTTTGTCGCCGGCGCGCCGGTCGAAGAGTAGGAAGCTCACGCAAAGGCGCAAAGGGGCCAAGGCGCAAAAAAAGAGTTCATTCTTCTTTGCGTCCTTTGCTTCTTTGCGCCTTTGCGTGAGCCTTTTTCCCAATCAAGCGTATTCAGGGGAAGCGATGGAACACGAAAGGCGCGGGACGGCGCGGGCGATTGGCCACGCCCTGAAGTGGGTCGCGCCGCTGGTCTACCGGCGGCGGGCGGAGATAGAGCCGCTGCGGTTGTGGCTGCTCGACGGGCCGCTGGCCGGGATAGAAGAGGCCGACGGGGACGGCGGCGTGCCCGTCCCGGCGGGCAGCTACTGGGGCGGGTCGAACGTCGACTTCGTGCTGCGCGGCGCGTTCGTCGTGCCGCCGGACTTCGACCCGGCCGCGCCCGTGGCTCTGCATCTGCCGCTGGGCGAGGCGGGCGACTTCTCCCACCCCGAGGCGCTGGCGCTCGTTGACGGCGTCGCCTGGGCCGGCGTTGACCGCCACCACCAGGAGTTGCCGCTGCCCGATGCCGTCCGCGACGGCCGCCTCCACGCCCTGACCCTCCACGGCTGGACAGGCCTGCTGGGCCACCACAGCGCCGACCCGGCGCGCCGGCTGTTCATGGGCCGCTGCGCCGTGGTGCAGATCGACCGGCCGACGCGGCAGTTCGTGGCCCTGGCCCGCACGGCCTTGCAGGCCGCCGAACTGCTCGACGCGCAGCACCCCGCCCGCGACCGCCTGCTGAATGCCCTCGACGCCGCCTTCGGCCGCCTCGACAGCCGTGAGCCGTTCGGCGACGCCTTCTACGCCGGCGTTCCGGCCGCGCTGGCCGCGCTGCAGGAGGGCCTCCGCGCCGCCGGCCCGCCGCTCGACGCCGACCTCATCGCCGCCGGCCACGCCCACATCGACGTCGCCTGGCTGTGGACGCTGGGCCACACGCGCGGCAAGGCGGCCCGCACCTTCGCCACCGCCCTGCGCCTGATGGAGCAGTTCCCGGCCTTCCACTTCACCCAGAGCCAGCCGCAACTGTACGACTTCGTGCGCCGCGACCGGCCGGAACTGTTCGCCCAGATCGCCGCCCGCGTAGCCGAGGGGCGCTGGGAGCCGATCGGCGGCATGTGGGTTGAGGCCGACTGCAACATCAGCGGGCCGGAGTCGCTGGTGCGCCAACTGCTGCTCGGCCGGGCCTTCTTCCGCGATCAGTTCGGCGCGGCGGCCGAGTCACCCGTGCTGTGGCTGCCCGACGTCTTCGGCTACGCCTGGAATCTGCCCCAACTCATCCGCGGCGCGGGGCTGGAATACTTCTTCACCATCAAGATCGGCTGGAACAGCACCAACCCGATGCCCTACGACAGCTTCTGGTGGCAGGGATTGGACGGCACGCGCGTGCTGACCCACTTCAGCACCACGCCCGAAGCCCCCTGGCATGAGGGACAGCCGCCCAACCTGCTGGCCACGGCCACCTATAACGCCAACCTTTCGGCCTTTGCCGCCCTCGGCTCGTGGGCCAGGCTGAAGCACAAGGCGACGCAACGCACTATGCTGATGAGCTACGGCTATGGCGACGGCGGCGGCGGGCCGACGCGGGAGATGAACGAAAACGCCGCCGTGCTGGGCGACTTCCCCGGCCTGCCGCGCGTGACGCAAGGGCGGGTCATCGACTTCTTCCGCCGCCTGGAAGCGGAGAGCGGCGACCGGCTGCCCGTCTGGAACGCCGAGCTATACCTGGAACTGCACCGCGGCACCTACACCACGCAGGGGCGCAACAAGCGCGCCAACCGCCGCACTGAGTTCCTGCTTCACGACGCCGAGTTTCTGGGCGCATGGGCCGCTCTCCTCGACGTGGACTACTCCTACCCGCGCGAGGCAATGGGTCGGGCGTGGGAACTGGTCTGCCTGAATCAGTTCCACGACATCATCCCCGGCAGCAGCATCGGCGCGGTCTACGAAGAGTCGCAGCGGCAGTACGCCGAAGTGGCCGCGCTAGGGGAAGCGGCGCGCGACGCGGCCCTGGCCGTCGTCGCCCGCGCCGCCGGCGGCGATCTGGTGCTGGTCAACCCCACCGGCTTCGCCCGCGACGACTACGCCTTCTGGCCCGGCCAGTTGCCGCCCGGCATGGTTCTCGTCCGCCCCGATGGCGCGCCGGTCATGCCCCAGGCGGTTGAGGGAGGCGTGCTGTTAGACGTGGGGACGTTGTTGCCTTGTGGTGCGCTTCCTTTGCGAGTGACGAGTGACGAGCGACGCGTGACGAGTCAAGCGGACGATCTTAACTCGTCACTCGTCGCTCGTCACTCGTCACTCGAGAACGACTATCTCCAAGTCGAATTCAACCCCTCCGGCGACATCAGCCGCATCTTCGATAAAACCCACGGCCGCGAAGTGCTGCCGCCCGGCACGGTGGCCAACCAGTGGCAGGCGTTCGAGGATCGGCCGGTGCAGTGGGACGCCTGGGACATTGACGCCACCTACGAGGACAGGCCCTACCCGCTGGAGCCAGTGACGAGCGTGCGCGTCGTCGAGCGCGGCCCGCTGCGGGCCACGCTGGAGTTCGAGCGGCGCGTGCTGGGCAGCCGTGTCGTGCAGCGCGTGTCGCTGTGCGCCAACCGGCCGCAGATCGACTTCGACACCTGGATCGACTGGCGCGAGCGCCACACGCTGCTCAAGGTCGCCTTCCCGGTGGACGTGCTGGCCCCGGAGGCGACCTACGAGATTCAGTGGGGCAACGTGCGGCGGCCGACCCACCGCAACACCTCCTGGGACTGGGCGCGCTTCGAGACCTGCGCCCAGAAGTGGGTCGATTTGAGCGAGGGCGACTATGGCGCGGCGCTGCTCAACGATGGCAAGTACGGCCACGACATCCGCGACAACGTCATCCGCCTGACCCTGCTGCGCGCCCCGACCGAACCCGACCCGACGGCCGACCAGGGCGAACACCGCTTCGCCTACAGCTTCCGGCCCCACGGCCCGTTCGCCCCGTCGGCCGTGGCCGCGGCGGCCTATGCGCTGAATAATCCGATACTGGTGGCGACGCGTGCGGGCGCGGGGGAGCACGGGGCGGGGGAGCAGGGGAGAAGAGGACGGGTGGCGAGTGGCGAGTAGCGGGTGGCGGAGGAAGTGCAGGGGAGACGGAGGTCACCCCCGCTCCCCTGCTCCCCCGCTCACCTGCGCCCGTTCCGCTCATCACAGTGAACGAGCGAAACGTCATCGTCGAAACGATCAAACCGGCCGAAGACGGCGACGGCCTCATCGTCCGCCTCTACGAGTGCGAGCGGCGGGGGCCGGCGGCGCTGCGTGTTGGCTTCCCGTTGCGCGCGGCGTGGCGGACGAATCTGCTGGAGGAGAATGAGGCGGCGCTGGTGGTGGACGATGGCGCGGTGCAGTTGGACGTACGGCCGTTTCAGGTTATCACCCTGCGGTTATGCCCAATACGCCGGAGACGCACCGCCGTCTGGCCATCGAAGCCGCCCAAGCCGGCGTCAGCCTCAACCGCCTGGCCAGAGCCAAACTCAGCCGCTAACCCACGCCCCACTGAATACTGAACACTGGATACTGACCCACTGACCTTATACTGACCCCCTGACCTACTGACCTACTGACCCACTGCCCAACTGCTCCCCCAGCCACCCCAACACCACCCCCGCCACTACCTCCGGCGCTTCGGCCGTCAGCATATGGCCGACGCCCTCCAGTTCTACGAACGTCGCCGCCGGCTGCAACTGCTGCCACAGCGCCCAGGCGTCGGGGTAGAGCGTATCCGACTGCGCGGCGCGCACGGCCAGCGTCGGCACAGCCAGGCCCGGCAGTTCGTCCCAGACGTTCGTCGGCGGCCGGGAGTAGATCCACGCCTCCCACTCGCGCGGGAAGCTAAGGGCCACTTCGCCCGTGGCCGGGTCATCGTGCAAGCCGTGGTTGACGTACTCCCACAGCGTCGCATCGGCCCAGCCGGCAAAGACGCTCTTCTGGCGGAAGCGGGCGAAGGCATCGGCGCGGCTGGGCCAGCGGTCGCGGCGACGGCGGGCGGCCAACACGAACGGCTGCTCGGCCGCCGCCTGCGGGTTGGCCCGCGCCAGTTGGAGGATCGCCGGCGGCAGGAAGACCGGCTCGATGAGCGCCAGCGCCCGGAAGCGCTGCGGCTGCTTGCGGGCGGCGATCATCGTCGCCACCGCGCCCAGCGAGTGGCCGACGCCGATGACCTGCGCCAGCCCTTGCTCATCGAGGAAGCGCAGCAGGTCGTCGGCCAGCGCGTCCCACGTCCAGTCGATGACCGCCTCCGGCCGCTCGGCCGCGCCGCCGGAAAGGTACCACAGCGGCCGGTGGTGGGCGGCCAGGACGTGGTAGTGGGCCGTCAGCGGGGCCAGGAATTGGCCGAAGCTGCGCGGCGTGTAGGCGTTGGGGTGGGAGAAGTGGAGGGTGGGGCCGGGGCCGCCTAGGTCGTCGTGGGGGATGGGCATGGGGGGTGTCGGTAGGTCAGTAGGTCAGTAGGTCAGTCGCTTGAACTCGTCGTTCGTCGTTCGTCGTTCATCACTCTCCGCGTGGCGTATAATGCCGCTTCAGCCACGTGCTCAACCCGTCGAGGCCGGGGAAGAGCACGCGCTCGGTGACGTTGGCCTGATCGAGCTTGTCGCGAATCTCCCACTTCAGCCGGGCGGGGATGATGTAGCGGGCGAAGAACTCCGGCCGCTCGGCCAGCCACTCGTCGACGCGCTCTGTGGCGCTGGACATGACCGACAGCAGGGCGTACTGGTTGACCACCCGGTCGTCAATCGACGGCGGCTCCAGGAAGAGCAGGAACGGGTCGTTGCGCACCTGGGCCAGGCCATCGATGGCCGGGGTGACACGGTCGAGCATCTCTACTGTGAACAGGTCGGCCCCCTCCTGCTGCAACTCGCGCCGCAGCGCCGTGGGCAGGGAGGCGTGGACCTTGACGTAGTCCACGGCCCAGATGACGCCATCGGTGGCGAACGCTTCCAGATTGGCCGTGGCGAAGTGCATGGCCACGTAGGGGGAGAAGGTCCAGTCCATCAGGCGGGTGGGCAGGCCGTGGTGTTGGGCCATCGTCAGCCAGTTCCAGTTGGAGTCGTTGGGCACGGCGTCGCGGTGGGCGTACTTGCGGAAGTTGCGCAGCAGGTGCTTCTCCAGCCGGGCATAACCGTCGCCCAGCCGCATGAGCGAGGTGGACAGGTCATAGGCGGCGTCGGACAGGCCGCGGTAGGCCAGTTGGGCGCGGAAGCGGCGGATGTCCGGTTGCCAGACGGGCCGGAAGAGCTTGTCGTGGAGGTCGAGCCAATCCTCGACGATGATGTCGGTCATTGGCTATCGGCGGGCGTCCAGTCGCCGATCCACTGCACCCAGGTCAGGCCCGTCTGCTGGGCGGCATTGGCCAGCCGCTTGTCGGCCGTCCAGAGAGTGGCATTCTCGCGCGCGGCCAGAGCCAGATAGTGGGCGTCGGAAGCTTTGCTCTGGCCGATGCGCTCGGCCAGGCGCAAAGCGTCGCGGTGGAGTGCGGCTGAGGGTGAAACGGTATCGACCCTTGAATTCAACAGCCTCGTTAGGATGGCCTGGGCCTGCCCCTTCTCCAATTGGCCAGTGGTTACTGACCGGCGAACAATCGTCGCCATCTCATACTCGAACAGTATCGGAGCGATGAGATCCTCCCCGACATCATCCCAACTCTTCATTAGCCCCATAGACTGCGCCGAGTAAGTCGCCGGTAGAAAAAGAGAAGCAATAATATTGGCGTCGACGACAGTGGTCATGTATCACCCACCATACGTTGCCAAAGTTCCTCTTCTCTCTTGTCGCGGTCGTGCAAAAAGAAGTCGTCGGGCAGAACACCATGCTCCGCCTCGATCTGGGCGCGAATCTCGGCCAACTCGCCCAACGTTTTCTGCCAGGTCTCGCGTTGGCGCGCGCGCTCCTGATCAACGAGGTACTCGGCCACGGCCTCGCGTATGACTTCTGATACGCTGCGCCCCTCGGCCGTAGCCAGTTCGCGCAAACTATCATGTTGTGTTTGTTCCAGCAGGACTTGTGTACGATAGAGTTGAGTCATACGTCACCTCAGGAAGAATATACATCTACACACCCATATACACAACCTGTCTGGCTCGACTCCTTAGTGCCATTGCCATAAGCCACAGGCTAAGCACCACCGATAATCAGTAACGAGTGAGACGTGTCGGCCGACAAGGTGCTAGCCTTCTAGCAGGTCATCCAGAAGGACCACCTCGATAAGCGGTGCAAGCCGGCGTAAACCTCGGTCGTTGGTGATCCAAGCTGTGGCTCCGGCAATGAGACCAGTAGCGACTAGTAGGGCATCGGCTGTGCGCAGCGAGTACACGCCGCGCAATTGAGCCGCGCGCCGCGCGATCGTTGCCGTTACGTCTTGCACCTGTGCATTGGGAAAGTGTGTCAATAGGGCTTCGTAGTCGGCAGCGATGTTTGGCTGATCAAGGCGGTAGGGCTGCACGGTCAATTCCGTGATGGTAACTACGGATATGACCGCGCGAGGTCGGCCTATCTCGACCGCATTCAGAATACCTGTGGTTAGCGACGAGTAGCGCGGGTTGTCTTCCAAATGATAAATCCAGATGCTCGTGTCGATACCAACCAGCGTGTGATTATTTAGTCTTCGTCCGATGTCGACCACGCGGCGCGCTCCTCGTTCAGATAGGCAGTTGTATCGATGCCCTGCCACACTTCTTTGTGCAGGCCGCGCATGGCCTCTACGTAGTTTTGCGGTTGTGGCAGCAGAATAATCATTCCATCTTGTACAACGACCAGCAAGCGGTCGCCCGCCTCAATGCCTAGTTCGCGCCGAGCGTGGCTGGGCAATGAGATTTGATAGCGTCCGCTAACTTTGACTGAATCTGTCGTGCTCATTGGTACCTCACAAAGCAAAGTGACCTTTATGCTTTGTATTTTATGCGACCGTTGTCTCCTGTGTCAATATCGCCAACAACTGCCGCGTCGCCTCCTTCGTGTCCGGCCCAATGTCGCCCGGCGGGCCGACGCAGGCCGGGCAGCCGGAGCGGCACTGGCAATCGCGCACCAGCTCCAGCGCCGCGGCCAGCAGTTCGTCGTGCAGGGCGAACAGCCGCTCGCTGAAGCCCACCCCGGCCGGCACACGCTCATAGATGACCACCGTCGGCGCGCGCGTCACCGGGTTGAGTTGCTCGGCCGAGACGCTGATGTCCTCCGGGTCGCACATCAGGAACAGCGGGGCCAGATTGCGCAGCACGTAGCCCAGCCCGGCCAGCGCCGAGCGCGTCTGCTGCCCGGCTTCGGCCCGGCGGTGGCAACTGGGGCACAGCGTCACCAGATTGTCAATCTGGTTGGCCTGGCGGTAGTTCTCGTTGCGGCCGGGCACGTAGCCATATTCGCGGAACGGCCGCACGTGGTGGACGTGGAGCAGGAACTCCTCGGCCCGCGCGCCGCACGTCCGGCAGCGGTGGCCGTCGCGCTCCAGCGCCAGTTGCCGCTGCTGCGGCCAGTTCGGCCCGTAGTCGTTAGGCCGCAACAGGATGCCCAACGCCTCCAGCCGGTCGGTCAGCGCCTCGCTGAAGACCAGCCAGTAGCCGGTCGTCTCCAGGGTCATCGCCGGCAGGTCGATGGGGCCGATGCCCAGCGTCTCTTGCGTGTAGCGGCGAATCTTGCGGAAGGCGGTGGCCTGGGTGACGACGGTCGTCTCGCCGTGGGCGATGAGCAGCCCACCGGCGACGTGCTCCTCTACCGCCTCCAGCCGCCGGATGGTGCTGCCGATGGCGGCGCGGGTGTAGTAGTCGACGTTCACCGGCCGCACCTCGGCCATGCGCCCCTCCCAGTCGAGCCGATCCACCAGGTAGGTCTGCGCCTGGTGCATGTAGATCGCCCCCTCGTAGACGGTTGACGCCGCGCCGGACAGGTCGATCTGGCCGATGACGATCGGTTCGTCGCCGCTGGTGTCCTGGATGACCACGTTGTTGTCGCCGCCGGTGCGCAGCGAGACATCGGTCGCCGGGGCGTCGCCGACGTAGTGGTACAGGTCGCGGCTGGCGTGCAGATCGCCGGCGCGGGTCAACTCGTCCAGCACCGGCCCGACGCGCTCGAAGCTGCCGAACGGCTCATCGGCGCTGAAGGGCAGCTCGTAGGCGGCGCACAGCAGATGGCGGGTCAGGATGGGCAGGTTGTCGGGGTTGGTCAGGGCGTACTCCGGCGAGCGGCCGAACAGGTAGCGCGGGTGCAGGCAGAGGTACTGATCGAGCGCGCTGCTGCCGGCGATGAGGATGGCCGCCGACCGCTCGGCCCGCCGCCCGGCGCGGCCGACCTGCTGCCACGTGCTGGCCACCGTGCCGGGGTAGCCGGTCAGCACGGCGGCGTCGAGCTGGCCGATGTCGATGCCCAGTTCCAGGGCGTTGGTGGCCACCACGCCGCGCACCGTGCCGTGGCGCAGCCCGGCCTCGATCTCGCGCCGCTCCAGCGGCAGGTAGCCGCCGCGATAGCCGGCCACGAAGATGTCGCCGCGCCCCTGGTGGGCCAGGTCGTCGCGCACGTAGCCCAGCAGCAGCTCCACCGTCTGCCGGGCGCGGGCGAAGACGATGGTCTGGATGCCCTGACCCAGGAAGGTCACGGCGGCGTCCTTGGCTGTCAGCACCGTGCTGGCTCGCAGGCCCAACTCCTCGTTGACGATGGGGGGATTGTAGAGGATGAACTCCTTGGCCCCCCGCGGCGCGCCGTTCTGCGACTCGTCCACCAGCGTGAACGGCTGTTCGATCAATCGTTCGGCGTGTTCCTGGGGGTTGGCGATGGTCGCTGAGGCGCAGATGAAGCGCGGATCGCTGCCGTAGAAGCGGCACAGCCGTTGCAGCCGGCGCAGGACGTTGGCCACGTGGCTGCCGAAGACGCCGCGGTAGACGTGGATTTCGTCGACGACGACGAACTCCAGCCGGCCGAACAGCGCCCGCCACGACGGGTGGTAGGGCAGGATGCCGGCGTGGAGCATGTCGGGGTTGGTGATGAGCACGCCGCCGGCGGCGCGCACGGCCGAGCGCTTGCCGCGCGGCGTGTCGCCGTCGTAGGTGTGGACGGCCACCGGCAGCCGGGCGGCGGCGATGAGCGACGCCGTCTCCGCTTCCTGGTCGTGGGCCAGGGCCTTGGTGGGGAAGAGATAGAGGGCGCGGGCGTCGGGCCGCTCCAGCAGGCGTTGCAGCACGGGCAGCGTATAGGCCAGCGACTTGCCGCTGGCCGTGGCCGTGCTGACGATGACGTTCTCGCCGCGCCGGGCGGCGTCGACGGCCGCGGCCTGGTGGCTGTAGAGCGCCGCTACGCCCCGCCCGCGCAGCGCCGCGGCGATGCGCGGGTCGAGCCACTCCGGCAGCGGCGCCGTATGGGCCGCGCGCGCCGGGATGCTCTCCCAGGCGACGACGTTGGCGATGAAGTCGCGGTTGAAGCGGAGGTGATCGAGGAGGGCGGGGAGCATCTTGCGGCGATTATAGCACGGCGAGTCGAACGTGTGTGCTGGCCACACGGGTGCCGGACTAATCGTACAGAATGAACTCGGCCTGCCCGGCCAGAAGGTCGGTCAGTCGTCGATCTCGCGTGAGCACCGGCAAGTCGGCCAGCCGCGCTGTGGCGACAATCAACGCATCCATCCATCCCAGTCCCCGCGCCCCGTACTGCTGCATCCACTCTCCGGCCAGTCGTCCGGCTTTTGACATCAGTGGTAGAGGGATGAAGAAGCTGAGTAGCGCTTCATGTTGTTCCTGCTCGCCAGGGCGCAGCCCAAACCAAAGCTCCGCCTCGGAGATGGGTGAAACATAGGCCATCGCCGATTCGCCGACGATGTCATCAAAGAATGGCCGGATTCTCTGGCGACCGCGATAGATATCGATCAATGCCCCCGTGTCAAATAGATAAGTCGTCTCATTCATCGCCGGCCTCAGACTCCTGCCAGGCGCTATACCATTGGCGGCGATTACGGCTCAGCCAATCGTCGTCTATGTCTTCGCGCGCACTCCACATGCCGAAGGCGCTCTGCGCCAACTCGACTGCGGCTGCTCGTTTCGGGTCGAGTATCTGTAAACGACGGTACGCCTCCACCCCCACAATCACCACCTGCGGCCGCCCAAACGTCTCCACCACGTAGGCCACCTTCTCTTCCTTGACGGCCTGGATCACGTCCGTCAACCGCTGCCGCAACTCCGTTGTGCCGATCTGTCGCTCTTCCATCGCTTCGCCTCTTGTAAAGCTTATAAGGTTTATAACCATTATAAGTCCACGTATAGTTAGGCGTCAACCTTGCTTAACAGATAACCCGCTTTTCCTTCATACATTCTGAACACCGCCGCACTAAGCTACCCCATGAAGCGCCAGGAGTGCTTCACGAAGGAGCCAATATGAACCCAATCAGCAAAACATTGACCCGCCGCGAGTTCCTGGTCGTCGCCGGCTGCGGCTGCGCCGGGCTGGTTATCGCCGGCAGCGGCTGCGCCCGCGTTAGCGAGGCCACGACCGCCGCCGCCGCGGCCTGCCCCTACGGCTACCGCTTCGACGCCTACCCCGGCCAGTGCTACCGCTTCATCGACAGCAACGGCAGCGGCTACTGTGACTACTCCGAACCGCTCATCACGACGACGACCGTAACCACGAACGTCAGCCAGACCGGCAGCAGCGCCGCCGCGGCGGCCACGGCCACGGCCACGGAAGAGACGCGCGTCGTGTTATGCGACCGCGGTTGCCGCTACCCCGGCCAGTGCGGGCGCTTTGTCGATAGCGACGGCACGGGCGTGTGTGACTTGACCGAGGGCATCGTTATCAGCGCGTCGACTTCGGCCACGACCGGCTCGGCGGCAACGAGTTCAACCACCAGCGCGGCCACGGCGACAGCCACCCCAACAGCAACGGCCGCGGCGGCCACCACCAGCGCAGCCACGAGCGCAGCGACGGCAACAACCGCCGCGGCCACGGCTACCCCAGCCGCCACAGCCACCACTGCGGCTACGGCCGTCGCCCTGGTCGTCCTGCGCGACCGCGGCTGTAGCTACCCCGGCAACTGTGGCCGCTACACCGACAACGACGGCACGGGCAAGTGCGATCTGTCCGAGGGCATTCCGGCCGATCAGGCCGCGGCCTATGGCGGCAGCACGCGCGGGCGCGGCGGACGAGGAGGCTAACCATGAACAACAACAGACGCAAGACCAACCCGACCAAAGTCAATTTGCTGCTTGATACGGCCATCTTTGCCGCCTTTCTGCTGGCGCTCGACCCGCGCCTGACGGGCATTGCCCTGCACGAGTGGCTGGGGCTGGCCGGGGCGGCGGCCGTCGTCATCCACCTGCTGCTGCACTGGGAGTGGATCGCCGGCGTGACGCGCCGCTTCCTGGGCCGCACCTCCGGCGCGGCGCGGCTGAACTACGTCGTGGACGCGCTCTTCTTCCTCGATCTGGTTGTCATCAGCCTGTCCGGCCTGATGGTCTCGCAGGCCATCCTGCCGCTAGTGGGGCTGACCGCGCCGGGCGGGTCGTTCTGGCTGGTGGCCCATAGCCTGTCGGCCGATCTGGCCGTGGTGCTGGTGGCCGTCCACGCCGCGCTGCACTGGAAGTGGATCGTCAATGCCGTCCGGCGCTTTGTGTTGCGACCCGCGGCGGCCGTTGGCAAGCGGGTGGAGGTGACATCGTGAGGACTCTGAGGCGAACCGTGATTATCTTGCTGGCGGCGCTGGTCGTCGCCGCCGGGCTGCTGGCTCTGGGGCAGACGGATTGGGCCGCCGGCGCAGCCGGGGCCGTCATCACCGCCAACCAGGCGCAGATGACCGCCGCCTACGACGCCAACGTGGCCGCGGGCACGCTGCCGGCCACGGGCGGAACCGCCTTCGCCACGGTCGGCAACCTGGCGCGGATGCTGGTCGTCGCCGCGACGGTGGTGGCCGGCAGCGCCTGGCTCGACCGGCGGGCGCGACAGGCACGCCACGCTGGACGAAGATTGGAACGCGGATGACACGGATTATCGCGGATGGACACGAATAAGAAGCGCTTCTTATCCGTGTCCATCCGCGATAATCCGTGTCATCGGTGTTCTATATCTTTCCCTTGCGCTTGACCATAGTTGCCGGACGGGTAGAATCCACTTCGGAGGCCGAATGGCCACCGGGTTAGCCTTAGCAACTCCCCCAATTTGCTTCTCCCACCGGGCTGAGAGCGCCGGCCCTCCCGCGCCCAGCCGGTGAGCACCTTAATCTACCCCCTTGAAGGAGAGTATCATGAGACTGGAAAACAAAGTCGCCCTGGTGACGGGCGCCGGCTCCGGCATTGGCCGGGCCATCGTCGAGCAGTTCGTGCAGGAAGGGGCGCGCGTCGTCGCCTCCGACATCCGCGAGGATCGTTTGCAGGAAGTGGCCGCGGCGCTGAACGCCGGCGACGCGCTGCTGACCATCCGCGGCGACGTGTCCAACCGCGACGACATCACCCGCACGATAGATACACTGATGGAAACCTACGGCCGGCTGGACATCGTCGTCAACAACGCCGGCATCATGGACGAGTTCGTGCCCCTGGCCGACCTGGAAGATGCCATGTGGGACAGAGTCATGGCCATCAACCTGAATGGGCCTATGGCCATCTGCCGCCGCGCGCTCCAAATCATGCTACCGCAGGGCAGCGGCGTGATCATCAACGTCGCCTCCATCGGCGGGCTGTTCGGCGGGCGGGCGGGCGTGGCCTATACCTCGTCCAAGCACGCCATCATCGGCCTGACGCGCAGCGTCGCCTACCACTACGCCCAGATGGGCATCCGCTGCAACGCTATCGCCCCCGGCTCGGTGGAGACCAACATCGAGGTCAAGCAGCCCAACATGCTCGGCTACCAGCGCTTGCAGACGACGCTGGGCATGATCCCGCGCAACGGCAAGCCCCACGAGCTGGCCGCCGCGGCCGTCTTCCTGGCCTCCGACGAAGCCAGCTTCGTCAACGGCGCGATTCTGACCGTTGACGGTGGCTGGACGGCGGCTTAGGTGGTAGGGATTAGGGATTAGGGGAAGAGCGCTCTTCCCTAGCCCCTAATCCCTAATCCCTAATCCCTACTGCTTGACGCGCATCACCCCACAAGTTATAATTTAACCACAGTTAACTTCGTCTCTAACGACGATTAAGAATCCACCGTGTCGTTTCCACAAGGCAGACAACAACGCGCTTAGCATCCCCCTTGTGGGCCGGCGCGGGCCACCGCCCGGCGGCCACGCCGGCCGGGCCACCGCCCGGCGGCCTTGCCGGCCTGGGCAAGGGGAACCTTGATGCGCGCTGATGACCTGTCGCCCTCGGCCGACCGGGCCGATGACCCCTCCTGCCTCCAACTGCTCGACCAGGCCGTCGCCGGCCGGAAGGGCATCGTCAACGTCGCCGTGGACACGGCCGATGAGACGATCACCTTCGCCTATGACCCCCATCGCGTGGCCGAGGACGATATCCTGCGCGTGGCCCACGACGTCGCTCCGGCGCTGCAAGAGCGTTGGGAGCGCTGCACGCTGCGGCTGGAGAAGCGCGGCGGCCGGGCGTGCGAGTCGTGCGCCCTGGCGCTGGAGCGGCAGGTCGGCCGTATGCCGGGCGTGCGCCGGGCGACGGCCAGCTTCAACGGCGGCGTCATGGCCGTCCACTACGACAGCGGCCTGATCACCTTCAGCGACATCGCCCAGCGGGTGGAGCAATTCGGCGTCGGCGTCGCGCCGTCGGCGGCCGACCTGCCCGGCACGCCGTCTGTAGGGGCGGGTCTGAGACCCGCCCCTACCACCGCCCCTACTACCGCCATCGGCCGCGCCCGCGCCTGGCTGACGCCGCAACGCCTCCAGGCCATCCTGACCGTCGTCACGCTGGTGACGATGCTGGCCGCCTGGCTGCTGGAGCGGACGGCGACCGGCCCGGCGGGGCTGGTGTCGGCCCTCTACGTGGCCGCTTTCGTCGCCGGCGGCGCGTTCGGCCTGAAGGGGGGCATCGAGTCGCTGCTGGCCCGCACCATCGACATCGACCTGCTGATGATCCTGGCCGCCCTGGGCGCGGCCTACGTCGGCGAGCCGTTCGAGGGGGCCATGCTGCTCTTCCTCTTCTCGCTGTCCAACACCCTGCAGGACTTCGCCCTTGACCGCACGCGCAACGCCATCCGCGCCCTGATGAAGCTGCGGCCGGACACAGCCGCCATCTACCGCGGCGAGCGGCTGGTCACGCTGCCCATCGAGCAGGTGCGCGTCGGCGACCGGATGCTGGTCAAGCCCGGCGACCGCATCGCCCTCGACGGCACGGTGCTGAGCGGCGCGGGCAGCGTCGATCAGGCGTCGCTGACCGGCGAATCCATGCCCGTCTACAAGAAGCCGGGCGACCCCTGCTTCGCCGGGACGATCAACCAGGACGGCAGCCTGGAGATCGGCGTCACCAAGCTGGCCAAGGACTCGACCCTGGCCCGGCTCATCCGGCTGGTGGAGGAGGCGCAGAGCGAGAAGGCCGAGACGCAGCGCTTCATCGACAAGTTCGAGCAGTGGTACGCGCTGGGGGTCATTGTGCTGACGGCGGCCGTGGCCGCGCTGCTGCCGCTGCTCTTCGGCCGTAGCTTCGACGCCGCCTTCTACACGGCCATGACCGTCATGGTCGCCGCCTCCCCCTGCGCCATCGTCATCAGCACCCCGGCCACCGTCCTGTCGGCCATCGGCAACGGCGCGCGGCGCGGCGTGCTGTTCAAGGGCGGCATCCACGTCGAGAACGCGGCTACCGTCCGCGCCGTGGCCTTCGATAAAACAGGTACATTGACCGAAGGCAAGCCTGTTGTCACCGACGTATCACTTTTCGACGACGAATTCAACGCCAAGGCGCAAAGCCGCCAAGCCGCCAAGGAAGAAACTCTGGCGTCTTTGCGTCCTGGCGTCTTTGCGTTGAACGCTTCCGATGACTTATTGCGCCTCGCCGCGGCCGTCGAGGCCCGCTCGCAGCACCCGCTGGCCGCGGCCATCGTGGCCGAGGCCAAAGCGCGCGGGCAGGAACTACCGCCGGTCAGCCACTTCCAGGCCGTGGCCGGGCAGGGCGTGCGCGGCGTGGTCGATGACCCGGCACTGGGGCGAGTCGAGCTCCACATCGGCAACCCGCGCTACTTTGCCGCCAACGGCCTGCCGGAAACGGTGGCCGAGACGGTGGCCGCGCTGGAGGACGAGGGCAAGACGAGCGTCATCGTGGCCGCGGCGCGGCCGTTCGACGGACGAGGGACGACCAATCAGGTTCCAGGTTCCAGGGGCCAGGTTCCAGGGGAAGAACGCTCTTCCCTGGCCCCTGATTCATCAGCCGTGACTTTCCTGGGCGTCATCGCCCTGGCCGACCGGTTGCGCCCCGACGCGCCGGCGGTGGTGCGCGAGCTGAAGGCCGCCGGCGTGGGCCGGGTGATCATGCTGACCGGCGACAACCGGCGCGTGGCCGAGCGCATCGCCGCCCAGGCGGGCGTGGATGAGGTGTTCGCCGACCTGCTGCCGGAGGACAAGGTGACGGCCATCCGCCAGGTGCGCGACCACTACGGCCCGGTGGCGATGGTCGGCGACGGCGTCAACGACGCCCCGGCCCTGGCCGCGGCCACCATCGGCATCGCCATGGGCGCGGCGGGCACGGACGTGGCGTTGGAGACGGCCGACATTGTGCTAATGAGCGACAACCTGGCCAATATCCCCTACGTCATCCGCCTGAGCCGGGCCACGCGGCGGACGCTCATTGTCAACCTCGGCTTCGCCCTGTTCATGATCGCCCTGATGCTGCTGGCCATCTTCGCCCGCGACCTGCCCCTGCCCCTGGCCGTCATCGGCCACGAAGGGGGGACGGTGCTGGTGTCGTTGAATGGGTTGCGGTTGTTGGGGTATCGGGATCGGCCGGCCTAGAAACCGAGTTTCTTCCCAAAAGTGCGGTTACTGGCGTGCTAGTCTGCGTCGAACGCATACTCTTCGACGCGATAGCCCCGCTTTCTCAGCAGCCGCCCCACCTCGCTGCGATGGCAGTAGCTGCCGTCCTCGCAGGCGCACATGAGGAAGATCGGCCCCCCGTGTTCGGCGGCCAGCCCTTCAACCAGGGTCAGACCGGCGTCAGCGTCGGCCAGTTCCAGCTCGCCGGTTTGGTAGCCAGCGTTGCCCAGTTCGCGCACGTGGCGGTAGCGTTCGCCAAAGACGCGCTCCAGCCCGGAGCGCGAGAAGCCCGCCTTGCGGCTGCGAGGCGAGTAGCGAATGTCCAACAGTAGACCGTTCTCGCCGATCGCCCGCTCGATTTGCGTCATCGTCTTACCGGTGTAGCCGAAGAGATAAATAAGTGTGGGCGAGACCGGCCTGACTCTGGAGGGCAGGACGCGCTTGATCAGGCGGGCCACCTTCCCTTTAGCGGGCGTCGGCGCTGCGTTCGTCAGAAAGTTGGGCGTATGGCAGATGACGTAGGGACGAATGTAATTGTCGTTGAGTGGCTGGCCGCTGCTCTTTAGGAGCAACGTGCTTTTGGGGAGGCTGGGATGGATAGGCGTTAGGTCCTCGAAGCTATAGCGGGTTGGGCCGCGGCTGTCATCGTCGAGAAGCTCAATCTCCGTCAGCCAGGCATAATAGAGCAACTCGGCCGTTGTGGCCGCATCGGCAAAGATAACCGCCATCCGTTGCCCGGCAACTTGTGCCTCTTTAAGAAGCTGCGCCCCCGTCACCCAACGCTTGTTCTCTGTGAAGCTCCCCGCGCCGCCGTCCCGGTGAACGCGCTTCAGTTCATCGACGTGGATGATCGTATAGACGCAGAAGGGAGATAAGTTCATGCTGCCTCGTTGCCTTGATTGAACGTCTTATTCCTGCCATTTTAGCCGACTTTTTGGCGAGGAGCGCCATTTCCAGGCTAGAGGCACTCCGATCACCGTCAGTCGATTGAGCAGTATGGCTGTCCCCAATACCCCGCCGCGTGGTGCTCCTGGATTTCCCGCTCCGACAGGGCTTTGTCATAGACCGCCACTTCGTCCAACGCCCCCAGCAGATGGAAGCCGCCCAACAGATTGAGCCGGCCAACGTCGAGGGGCGCGGCCGAGGCGAAGCCGCTGCTGAAGAAGGCCGGTGCGACGCCCTCCAGCCGGCCGTCGACGTAGAGGCGAATGTCAAGCAGCGCCGGATCGCGCACGGCGACCACGTGATGCCATTCGCCGCCGGTCAGGGCCGTCGGCGCGACGACGTCGGCCAGGTCAGCGCCGCCGTCGCGGTCGCGCAGGATAAAGCGCGCCCGGCCGCCGTGCTGGCACGACACGCCCACCCACCAGGCCATGCCGCTGGCCGCGTCGAACCGCCCGGCGACCACTTCGTTGTGGTCGAGCGTCGCGCCATCACAGCCGCCCGGCCGCCGCAGCCAGAACTCGACCGTGAACGCCTCGCTGCCGCCCCAGTCGAACCGGCCATTGCCGGCCACCGTCAACCCGTCGTCTAGCCCGTCAAAGCGCAGCGCCCGCCCGACCCGACCGTCATCCGGCGCGGGGCAATCGACGCAGCCGGCCGCCGGCCCGTCCCGCGCGTCGGCAAAGGGCGGCGCCGGCTCTTCCAGGCGATAGAAGACGTTAGTCTCCGCCGGGCAGATGTTGACCGGGGCCACGTGGATGACAAAGGCTTGTTCGGCCGGGGGATGCAGGCCATTGCCGGCCCGTAGCGTCACGGCAAACGCTCCGGCGCTGGGCGGCGTCCAGGCGATAAGGCCGCCGGCCGGGTCGATGGTCATGCCGGCCGGGGCTTGGGTCAGGGCGAAGGTCGGCGCGGGGTTGCCCGATGCCTCGGCGCGGTAGGTGTAGGGGAGTTGGACAGTGGCCGAAGTGGGCGGAGCCGAAGTCAGGCGTGGGGCGTGGGGCGCGCGGCAGTGGTCGGCCAGGATCGGCCGCAGCGCCGCGTCCCACACGGCGGCCATCTTGCCATAGCCGGCGTCGTTGGGGTGGGTGGAGTCATACATGTCGCCGGACGTGGTTGTGTAGAGCAGGGCGCGCTCCATATCGACCACCCACAGCGGGTCGCCGGCGGCGATGCGCCGGTCGGCGATGGTTTGGAGCAATTCGTTGTAGCGCGTCGTTCGGGCCACGCGTTCCGGCGGCTCGGTGCGGTTGACGATGCGAGCCAGGACCACCCGCACGTCACGGTCGATGGCGTAGATGGCGCTCAGCAGTTGGTCGGCGTCGGCGGCGACTGCCTCGGCGCTCTGCCACAGGCCGTTGGTGCCGATGTGGAGCAGAATGATGTCGGGGCGATTCTGTTGGAGGGTGTCGGCCAGGCGCTCACGCAGCCAGGGCGCAGCCACGCCGGGATGGCCCTCGTTGTCGCGGTCGAAGTCGAGCCACGCCCCGGCCCGACGACTACCGACGAAGTTGACGCGGTAGCCGGCGGCGGCCAATGACTCATAGAGCGGCCGGCGATAGCCGACCATCGTCGCGCTGCCATAGCCGTGGGTGATGGAGTCGCCCAGGGGCATGATGGCCAGGGCGCAATCGTCCGGGCCGCCGCGGAAGGGTGTCGCGATAAAGGGCAGGTAGTTGTGCGCGGCCCCGCTGGCCGGCATCGCGCCGGAGGCGGGCGCAACCGACGCCGGCAGTAGGGCGGCCCAAGCTAGAAGCAGTAGCAGCGTGGCGCTTGCCCGCCGGCGCGACCAGGAGTCCATCATCGTTGGTTCGCCGCCGGCGGACGGGACAGCAGGGCCGTCCCCGCTTGTTCCATCCGCCGGCGCTATGACTACCGTATAACCAGAGGCACAGCGACGTACGGCTGGAACGGCGCAAAGGCGTTATCCAGACGGCAGTCGTTCTGTTCATACTGCCCATCGCCCCAGCAGCACGCCCCGCCGTCGGGACTGAGGCCGCAACTGTGGTTGTCCCCGGCGCTGATACGCACGAACGGGCCAGGGTTGTCACTGGCCTGGCCCAAGTCATTGCGACCCCAGCACTCAACCTGGCCACTTAGTTTCAGGCCGCAGGAGTGGGTGTTGCCCGCGGCGACGTGCAGGAAGATGCCCGTCGGGGCCAATGACTCCTCGTCTGCATTCCGGCCCCAACACAGGATCCTACCCGCGCGCGTCAGGCCGCAGGTGTGGTCCCCGCCGGCGCTGAGCTGGCGGAAGATCACGCCGGTCGGGATGTTCAACTGGTTATCCCAGTTCGAACCCCAGCAAGCGACGCTGCCGTTGGGCTTGATGCCGCAGACGTGGTTGATGCCCGCGGCCAACTGGACGAACGGCCCATTTTGATCCTCGACCTCGCCGAAGTCATTGTCGCCACCCCAGCAATCAACACTGCCGTTGGGCCGCAGACCGCAGTTGTAGTTGTGGCCGGTGACGACCTGTAGGAACGGCCCCGCCTTGCCCGCGGCCTGGCCCTGGTCATTCTTGCCCCAGCACACGGCCCGGCCGTTCAGCCCCAGGCCGCAGGTGTGGTTGCCGCCGGCTTCGATGGCCGTGAACGGGCCACTGTGGATGGCCGACTGGCCGTATTGATTGTCGCCCCAGCAGTCGATCTGGCCGTTGGCCATCAGGGCGCAGGTGTGGTTGCCGCCGGCGCTCAGCACGGTGCGCTGGCTCAGGCGCTGCGGATCGACGGCCGGCGCGTAGGGCGCAAACGGCGCGGACTGTGTGCCCTCTCCCCATCTGTCCCAGCAGAGCACGCTGCCATCGGTCTTGATGCCACAGGCAACGTCAAAGACCGAAATCTGGAGAAACGGCCCGTCATTGTCCAGCGCATACTGGCCCCAGCAATGTACGCTGCCATCGGGGCGCAGGGCGCAAGTGCTATAGCGGCCCACACTGACCTGCGTATATGGCCCAGGGGAGTCAACCGCCTGCCCGTAGTAGCTGCTGCCCCAGCAGCGCACGCCCCCATCGGGTCGCAGCCCACAGTTGTGGAAGTAGCCGCTATCGATCTGGGCGAATGGCCCTAGCTGGTCGTTGGCCTGGCCGAACGCGTTGCGCCCCCAGCAGTCGACGCGGCCAATGGCGCGCAGCCCGCAGGTGTGCTGCATGCCGGCGCTGACCTGCACGAAGTCGTTGTAGACGGAGCCGTTGGTTTGCCCGGCGTCGTTGTTGCCCCAGCAGTCGATACTACCATCGGCCCGCAGTCCGCAGACGTGGAGCATCCCCGAGGTGATCTGAACGTAGGGGCCGGGGTGATCCACGCCCAGGCCAAAATCGTCGCGTCCCCAACAGTGGACGCTGCCATTGGCCCGCAGGCCACAGGAGTGATAAAGGCCAGTGACGGCCTGGAGATAGGAGCCTTCCTGATCAGCATCGTTATGCCAAAGCTCGGTGAAATGGCTGTAGGCGCTCCAGCAATTGACCCCACCGCCCGGCCTGATGCCGCAGCCCTGGATGAAACCAGAACTGAGCAGTAGCTCCGGGTCAAAGACGGCGGTCAGGGCGGTGCTCGTCGATGAGGGTACGGTGACTGTCTGGCCGAGTGGCTGCGCCGCGTCGCCCTCGCCGGCGGCCGGCGGGTTGTCGGGCGCGGCCAGCCCCAGCAGGGCGACGGCGTTGGCGGTGGCGTCCGGCTCGGATTGGGCCGTGGCCGGCGTCGCCTGGCGACCCAACTGCCAGTACATGACCAGGCTGGGGTCGCCATAGAGGTTGTAGGCCAGGGCGTTATCCGCATAGCCGCCGGGCGTCGTCTTCGTCCAGGCCAGGGCCTTGCCAATTGGATGCTCAAGGATCAGGCTGCGCACGTAGTGATAGGCCATGCTCAGGTGGTGGCCGCTCTCGTCGACGGTGTTGCCCGGCCAGCCATAGGTGTCGCGCGAGCCGGAGACGGTGCCCACGGCCCCGCGTTCGAGCAAGGCGTAGCCAATGTTCCGCGGGTCTTCGGGCAGGCCGGTCTTGCACGACGCCTGGAAAGTGAGCGCCGGCCGGTCGTCGCGCACGCGGTCCAGCTCTGACGAGATGATGAACTCGCCCATGTGGACGAAGCTCGAGCCGTACTCATCGTACATGGCCGCGCCCTGCGCCCAGCCGTGGCCGAACCAGACGAGGAGGCCGGGCTGGTCCTGGCGCAGGCGTTCGACAACGCTGCCGCCCGTCAGCGAGGTGTCGCTTTGTAGCTCCGAATGGGCGACGACGCCATACCAGTACATGCGATGGACATCGAAGCTCCCCGGCTCAAGCACCTCTTCCGTGAGGACGTCGCCAAACTCGCCGCCATCGGAGCCGGGGGCGGCAAAGGCCATCGGCAGCAAGGCCGACGCCCGCCAGCCGATGTCTTCTGACTGCTCGTAGGCGATCGTCTTGTCCAGGATGTTACCCAGAACAAGCCCCCATTCTTCGGCCGACTGGTAGACCGGGATGCGGCCGACGTAGACCTCGGCCATCCAATCCATCTCCCCCGTAGCCGAGGAGAGGTCGGAAAAGTAGAAGTCCGTCGGGACGCCCCTGACCATCTTCATCGGCATATCGCCCACGATGCTATCTTCTTCATCATCCGCCGGGTTGGGGTCGCCGATCAGCAGGACGTACTGGTAGTTCTGCTCCTGATAGTTGTCACGCAACCACTGCCGCACCTGGTCGGCCCGCTGGTCGGGCGCTGAGCCGTCAAGCTGGCCGTACTCATCTTCGGTGTAGACGTGGACGCGCCAGCCCTCCTCGGTTTTATGATAGAAGAAGCGGTCGATGGCGTCACCGGCGACATCGAGGATCCGATTGGTGGTGACAATGGCGTAGGTCGGCACAGCGACCGCCGGCTGTTGCCCGCCGGCCGGCGCGCCCTTGTACCAACTCTGGGCCTCGTCGAAGTTCACGAACAACTCGGCGGCGCGGTCGTCGGCCAGGGTGTTCAGCAGGGCGGCCGGCGACTCGACGCTCGCCGCCGGCGCGTCGTAGCGCAGCGTCACCGTCACCGCCGTCGTCAGGCGCAGTTGGCCGGTGACCGGATTGTAGCTGACCGGCCAGTAGAGCAATTTGGCCGCGCCCCATTGGCGCAGATGGCCCACGCCGGCCAGTTCGACCGGCTGGGCCGGGAAGAGAGCGTCGCGGTCGTAGACGGCGCGGTTGCGGCCATCGACAATCGTCGCCGCGTTTGGCCCCCACTGCGCGCCGGCCAGGCCGGTGTCATCGGCCGGCAACAGCGGCGGCGCCGGGGCGATTTGGTGCGCGCCGGGCAGATCGATCTGCTCGACGGCGGTGATCTCCAGCGTCACGCTCTCGACCGGCACGAGGGGCGGCAGGGCGATATGGTGCATGAGCGCCGGCAGGTTGGGGTCGCCGGGCAAGCCGGAGGGGTAAAAGCCATCGATAGCGATGGTCGTCAGACCGGCGTCATCGGTGGCGATCTCGTGTGCCGGCGAGTGGAAGGTATAGGTCAGTTGGCGGGGCAGAGTGGCCAGGTGGTCTTGCCAATCGGCCGTGTATGGCCCCGCGCTGGCTGTGCTCAGGATGATGAGCAAAGGGAAGAGACTCAGTCCAAGTGCAACCGCCCGGAAACAGCGGTGGCTCCCGCGATCGTGGCTATGAGACATGCGTGCATCCCCCTGGGCGGCTCAGCGGTAAGAGTCGCAGACTCCCACCGAGTAGTTGACGCTTCCCACCAGCCCCCCGATTCTGACTGAAGTGGCTCAACCGTAAGGACATTATACCATGAACATTGTTGCGACAGATGTAGTGCGTTTTACGCAATTATGTCGCCTTTATAGGCTGTTGGGGCTTAAATGGGCCAGACTGGCCGCCCATCGCCCCCCCGCCCCCTTCCTGCTAAAATCCCCCTGATGCCCACGCCGCCCGCCAACCTGCCCTCGCCATCCCCGCCCACCCTCGACCGCGCCGACCGGCTCGTCGCCGCGGCGCTGTTCGTCGGGCTGGCGCTGGTCTACTTCATCACGTTGTCCGGCATCACCAGCAGCAACGACGGCAGCCACTACGCGCTATTGCGGACGATGGTCGACAACCGGGCTTTCACGCTCAACCAGTTCGACGACTTCGCCGAGGGCAACGACGTGGCCATCACGCCCGATGGGCGGCTGTTTAGCGATCGGCCGCCGGGGACGGCGGTGGCGGCGATTCCTTTCTATGTGTTGGGGGGGTGGCTTGCGCAAGACCCTCTCCCTAACCCTCCCCCGCAGGGGGAGGGAACCAGCATGCCGTCGCGGCACGACGCCGGCAACCCGCGCCTGCCTTACGTGCTGCTGCTGCCGGTGCTGGCCGGGGCGGGGACGGCGGCGCTGCTGTTTGGGCTGCTGCGCTATCTCGACGTGGGCCGGGCGGCGGCGCTGACGGCCGTCCTCTTCTTCGCCCTGGGCACGACGCACTGGAAGTACAGCGCCGTCCTCTACTCCCACGCCCTATCCGGCTTCCTGGTCGTCCTGTCGGTGACGCTGACCCTGCTGCTGGCCGAGCGGGAGCTGGCCGGCTGGTCGTGGTATGCGCTGCTGGGTTTCGCGTTGGGCGCGGCCGTCGTCGTCGAGTACTCCAACGCTCTGCTGCTGCCGCTGGTCGGCCTGTTCTGGCTGTGGCGCAGTTGGCCGCGGGCGGCGCGCCGGCCATTGACGACGGTGCTGCCGGCGCTGCTGGCCGCCGCCCTGCCGCTGGCCTTCCTGGCCTGGTACAACACGGTCAACTTCGGCCATCCGTGGACGCTCTCCTACGCCTACGCCGTCAACTACCCCTGGGCCGGGGCCTTCGGCACGACGTTCAGCTTCCCGCTGCTGGCGGGGTTGCGGGCGCTGCTGTGGTGGGGCGAGGGCGGCGGCTGGTGCGGCGGGCCGCCGTGCGTCAATCAGGGGCTGCTGCTGCTGTCGCCGCTGTGGTGGCTGGCGCTGCCGGGGCTGGCCCTCTTCCTGCGGCGGCGGCAGGCGGCGTTTGTGCTGCTGGCCGGGCTGTTCCTGGTCTACCTGCTGCTCTTCGCCAAACACCACACGTCCCACGGCTTCACCGCCGACGGCCGCTACCTCGTCCCCTTCCTGGGCCTGCTCGTGCCGGCGCTGGGCTTCGCCCTCGACTGGCTGTTCGACCCGCGCCGCCGGCCGGTGTTGCGCGCCGTGGCCGCCCTGGTCGTCTACGGCCTCTTCTTCCTGTCGCTGGCCAATCAGATGGCCCACATCGGCACGAGCTACGGCTACACCCTCGACCTGGCCGCGCTGCAACAACCGCTGGCCCGGCCGGAGAACGCCACTCTCGTCCTGCGCGCCGTCTTGCCCAACGCCGCCAACTGGCCGTGGCTGCTGTTGCCGCTGGGCGTGGCCGTCGCTCTGGCCGCGCTGCTGGGCCGCCGGCCGGCCCGGCGTTAAGCTCTCACTCATGCGCCGCCCTCAAATGTGGTATAGGCGCGGCGCTGCTGTTAAGATAACACGTTGTTTAACCGGATGCGCCGCGGCGCGTCATACGGTTGCCGACCGGCCGCGAGCCGTGGCAACCGGCTGAGGAGAAGAGAATCAAGATGCGAAACAGAGTCCTGCTGCCGCTGCTGGCAATCTTCGTACTACTGGTGGCCGGTACGGCAACCCTGCCGGCGCGGGCGCAGAGCGGCCCCAACTTGCTGGAGAACCCCGGCTTTGAAGCCGGCCACTACAATCAGGACGGCATCGCCCAGATCACCGTGCCCAACGGCTGGCGGATGTACTGGTCCAACGACGAACTCATCTTCGGCGGCGAATGGGTGACGACCCGGCCGGAGACGATTGTCTGGAACATCAAAGGCTCCCCGCCGGGCGAGGAGTTCTTCTGGAAGGACGGCGCTTACACGATGAAGGTCTTCAACACCTGGGCGCCGCTGTGGGCCGCGCTGGGGCAGGACGTGGAGGGGCTGGAGGTCGGCCGCCGCTATCGCCTGGCCGTGCCCGTCTACATCGACGTCTTCGCCGACTACGAAGGCGGCAAGAAGATCGCCCCGCCGCCGGAGCACAAGTCAATGGCCAAGGTGCGCCTGGGCGCGGGGCCGGTGGGGGCCACCTGGCGCGACGAGAACGCCATCAACTATAGCGGTTGGTGGACGGCCGACACGATCAACCCGTTCTACCAGGCCTACCCCATCTTCGTCCACGAGTTCACGGCCACCCAGCCAAACATGACCGTCTACATCGAGATGGCCTCGGCCTACCCCTTCCCCCACAACGGCTTCTTCTTCGACACGCCGTCGCTGGTGGCCCTCGACGCGACGGGAGCCGTGGCTCCCCAGCCGGCAGCAGGCGCGACGACTGCGCCGGGCGCGGCGGTGCAACCGGCTGCCCAAGTGGCCCAGGCGGCGACTATCGTGCCGCCCACGCCCCGCCCCGACGGCTCCATCGTCCACGTCGTGCAGCAGGGGGATACGCTGTGGGTCATCGCCATCAACTACGCCGAGACGCTGGGCCTGGCCCCGCTCGACGCGCTGGCGGCCATCCAGGAGCTGAACAACAACCCGACCTTCCTGAACCCCGGCGACGAGATTCTGATCAAGGCCGGCACGGGCGAAGCGGCGGCCGAGGCCACGACCGACCCGGCGGCCACCGTTGACCCGGCGGCGACCATCGACCCCGCTGCCACCGTCGACCCGGCCGCTACGCCGGAGGCGACGGCCGCGTCCGGGGTGGGCACGGTCTCGCCCGATACGGCGGTCGATTCGACAACCGATGGCGCCACTGACGCAGCGGTTGAGACAACGGACGTGACGCCGGAAGGCGCTGCTGTAGCGGGAACGATCTGCGTCGGCGCGTTCCACGACGCCAATGGCGACGGCCAGCGCAACGAGGGTGAGCCGCTGGTGGCCAACGCCGCCATCGCCATCGCCCGCGCCGGCACGACCGTCTCGACCTACATCACCGACGGCGCGACCGAGCCGCACTGCTTCGAACTGACCGAGGCCGACAGCTACCAGTTGCAGCTCTACCCGCCGGCGGGCTTCGCGGCCACGACGGAAGACAACTGGGCCGTGTCCATCGCCAGCGGCGAGTCGTACACGGTCTTCTTCGGCATGGGCGAGGCCCCGGCCTCGGCCGACACCACCGGGCAGACGACGACCGAAGAAACGGCCGTCGACCCCAGCGCCACCGAAGCCGTCGGCGGCGCGGTGGAAGAGACGGCCGCGGCCGAGGAGGGCGGGCTGTTCAGCGGCCGGCTGGGCATCATCGTCCTGGGCGCGGCCGGGTTCCTGCTGGTGCTGGCGGCGCTGGGGGTCTATCTCTTGCGGCGCGGGTAAGAGTCGGAAACCACAGATTACGCCGATTTCACAGATTCTTCCGGTCTATGAGAGGTCTGAGTTATCTGAGATGATAGCAGAGGGGGTCAAGTGGCCCCCTCTTTCTATAACTCCGTCGCCTTAACACCGCCTAAACGTTCCCCAAGCGCAGTGCAAACCCGTTGTGCTTCCTCTACACTCCTTAATAGGGAACCTTTTCACCGCGAGCGAACGTCTTATAGTTAACTGCGTGCAAAACACGGCTGATTTTTGCCTGTCTTAATCTGTGTCATCTGTGAAATCTGTGGTTCCCTCTTAAGGTTCTTATGCCGACCAACGAGCAACCCGTCCAATACGTCCCCGCTAACCTGCCTCCCCAGCGACCGCGGCGCGGCTGCGGCTGCCTGGGGGTGGGCATTTTGGGTATCATCGCCCTCATCCTCATTGTCGGCGTCGGCGGCGCGGCCGCCGCCGGTGGCCTGGTCTACGCCGACTGGTCGCGCGAAATGGAGACGGGCATCGCCGCCCTGGAGACGGCCCGCACCCGCGAGACGTTCGAGACGACCGAGATCATGGACCGCAACGGCGAAGTGCTGTGGGAGATCTTCGGCGAGGGCAAGCGCACCCGCGTGCCCCTGTCGCAGATTCCGGCCCATCTGATCCAGGCCACCATTTCCATTGAGGACGACACCTTCTACGACAACATCGGCCTCGACGCGCCGTCGCTGGTGGCTGCCGTCGTGGCCAACTTCCGCAACCCCGACGCGCGCCCCATCGGCGGCAGCACCATCACCCAGCAGCTCGTCCGCCACGTGGCCTTCAGCTACGAAGAGCGCACCGCCGTCTCCTACGAGCGCAAGCTCAAGGAGATGGTTCTGGCCCGCCGCATGGCCCAGGACTTCAGCAAGGACGAAGTGCTGGAGATGTACCTTAACGAGATCTACTACGGCAACCTGGCCTACGGCATCGAGGCCGCGGCGCAGACCTACTTCGGCAAGTCGGCGGCCGATCTGACGCTGGGCGAGGCCAGCTTCCTGGCCGGGCTGCCGCAAAGCCCGGTCGAACTCGACCCATTCACCAACCTGGAAGGGGCGCGCGAACGGCAGTGGCTGGTGCTGAACATGATGGTTCAGGAAGGGTACATCGACCAGAGCCAGGCCGAGGCCGCCTATCTGGAGCAGTTGACCTTCGCCGCGCAGGAGGTCAGCCTCAAAGCGCCGCACTTTGCCGTCTACGTGCGCCAGCAACTCGAAGAGCTCTACGGCGCGGAGACGGTGGCCAACGGCGGGCTGCGCGTGACGACGACGCTGGACATGGAGTTCCAGCGCCTGGCCGAGCAACTGGCCCGCCAGCACATCAGCCAGATCGACCCGGCCAAGAACCTGACCAACGCCGCCCTGGTGGCCATGAAGCCCGGCAGCGGCGAGATTCTGGCCATGCTGGGCAGCGTCGACTACCGCGACGAGGCCATCGACGGCAGCGTCAACGTCACCCTCTCGCCCCAGCAGCCGGGCAGCAGCATCAAGCCGCTGACCTACGCCCTGGCCCTCGCCCCGGCCGACGGGGCCGACCCGCGCTGGACGGCGGGCGACATCCTGTGGGACGTGCCGGTGGAGTACGAGCAGTTCAGCGGCGAGGCGTACGCGCCGGTCAACTACGACGGCGCGTTCCACGGCCCGGTGCGGCTGCGCGACGCGCTGGCCAACAGCTACAACATCCCGGCCGTGCTGCTGCTGCAAGACGTGACCGTAGCCCGGCTGCTGGAGTTCGGCCGCGCCCTGGGCATCAGCACCTGGACGGGCGACAGCAGCCAGTATGGTCTGTCGCTGACCCTCGGCGGCGGCGAGGTGACGCCGCTGGAACTGACCACGGCCTACGCCACCTTCGCCAATGGCGGCAACAAGGTCGCGCCGGTGTCGATCCTGAAGGTGGAGCGGACGAACGGCGAGGTGCTCTATGAGTACACGCCGCCGGCGGCCGAGCGCGTGGTCGATGAGCGCGTGGCCTACCTGATCACCGACATCCTCGACGACGACGACGCCCGCCGCCCGGCGATGGGCAGCCCCAACCCGATGGAGCAGGGCTTCCCCGTGGCGGCCAAGACGGGCACGACCAACGACTTCCGCGACAACTGGACCGTCGGCTATACGCCGGGGCTGGCCGTCGGCGTCTGGACGGGCAACACCGACAACAGCCCCATGGTCGACATCAGCGGCCTGACCGGGGCCGCGCCGCTGTGGGGCAGCTACATGGAGCAGGTCTATAGCAACGCCGGGCTGGTGGCGCGGCTGGCGGTGAACGGGGTGACGCCGCCGGCGGAGTTCGTCCGCCCGGCGGGCATCAGCGAACGGCCGCTGTGCGCCCTGTCCTCGGCCACCATCGGCTCGCTCGACTGCGCCCCGGCCGGCAACGAACTGTTCCTCGACAGCGCCCTGCCGCCGACGCCCGCGCCGACGACCGAGACGCCGGCCGTGGCCTGGGAGAAGCTCGACCCGGCCGTATGGCGTATCACCGCCATTCCCCTGCCGCCGCCCGACCCGGCCACCGTGGCCCTGGTCACGCCGGAGGCGCCGGAAGACCAGCCGCCGGCGCAACTCTTCTGCCACTTCGCCGAGGCCACGCCCGTTGACCTGCTGCCGCCGGAGGCCGCGCCGCAGGTGTTCCTGACGCCGCCGCGCAACGCGGAAAGCCTGAAGGCGGCCCACGAGTGGGCGCAGGGTAACAACGTCGCCATCCTGCCCACGTCGCCCTGCACTGAGGAGCTGCTGGCGCTGGGGGCGGGCGCGGGGCAGACGGCCGTCTGGCGCATCACCGCGCCCAAGGACGGCGACACCGTCAGCGGCAATACGCCCATCGTCGGCACGGCCAGCTTCGACCCGGCGGTAGTGGAGTTCTACAAGATCGAGCTGGGCATCCCCAACGGCACGGACGTGCAGTGGTTGACGCTGGGCGAGACCCACAACACGCCGGTGGTCAACGGGCAACTGGAACTGCTGCAAGCCGAGGGGCTCGCCCCGGGCGTCTACTTCCTGCGGCTGATCGTCGTGCAGGACAGCAACTACGTCGGCGAGCCGCATCAGATACAGATCATCGTCGAGTAGACCGGTGCGACGCACTTTCTTGAGTGCGTCGCACCTTCTGACCAGGCCAAGAATGGCACGCAGTTTGACCTTTGCGCCTTTGCCCCTTAGCGCCTTGGCGTGAGCTTCTTAATCTGCCTAATCTGCCTAATCTGCGGATAACCCATGACTGAGCTAACTCTGACCCTGACCGACATGGCCCACGGCGGGCTGGCCCTGGGGCGCGACAAGAGCGGGCGGGCCGTCTTCGTGCCCTTCGCCATCCCCGGCGAGACGGTGCGCGTCCGGCCGCCGCGCCCCGGCGACCGCGCCGCCCGCGCCGAACTGCTGGCCGTCGTCCGCCCCTCGCCCGACCGCGTCGAGCCGCGCTGCCGCCACTTCGGCGTCTGCGGCAACTGCGCCTTCCAGCATATGAGCTATGAGTCGCAACTGCGGGCCAAAATGGCCGTCGTCCGCGACCAGCTCAGCCGCGTCGGCGGCATCCGCAACCCCGTGGTGCGCCCCATCGTCCCCCACCCGGCGGCCTACGACTACCGCGGCGAGACGACGCTCTTCCGCGCCGACGAGGGCGGCCTGGGCTACTGGTCGCCCGTCCTGCGGCGCATCTTCCGCGTCGCGGAGTGCCCCATCCTGCAGCCGGAGCTACAGGCGGCGCTGGGCGAACTGGACGTGGAGTTGCCCGACCTGCGCAAGCTGACGTTGCGGCTGGGCGACGACGACGAACTGCTGGCCGCGCTGGAAGTCGAGGGGGTCGAGCCGCCGGAGTTGGCCGCCGACTTCCCCATCTCGGTGGCCATCGTCCTGCCCGACCGCACGGCGGCGTCGCTCATCGGCGACCCGTACCTGGTGCGCACGGTGGGCGGCCGTCCGTTGCGCGTCTCGCCCGGCGTGGCCTTCCCCCACAGCGCCACGGCGGCGGAGATGCTGGCCGCGGCCGTGCTGGACGTGGCCGCCATCGCCCCCGGCGAGACAGTGCTGGAGAGCCAGGCCGGGCGCGGGCTGGCTGACGGCGGCGCTGGCGGCACGGGCGGCCGAGGTCATTGCCATCGAGCCGAACCCCGACGCCGTGGCCGACGCGGCCGAGAACCTCGACTCGTTCGACAACGTCTCGCTCTACGAGGCGACGGAGGCCGAGGCGCTGCCGGCGCTGGCGCGCGCGCCGGACGTGGCCGTGTTCCATTCGGGTGGGCTGTCACCGGCGGCGTTCGACTGGCTGGCGGCGGCGCGGCCGGGGCGGGTAGTGGTCGTGGCCGAAGTGGGATTGCTGGCCAAAGAGGCCAAACGGCTGGCCGGGGCGGGCTACCGGCCGGTGGCCTTCCAGCCGGTGGACGTGGGGCCGCAGGGGTTTGGGGTGGAGGTGGTAGGCGGGTGGAGTCGCGGCTAGAGATCCATCAGCAGCCTGAGGATTTCTTCGACTCTTTGCATTGTCTGGGGGGAAACAGTGCCCAAAGGACGCTCTCCCAGTCGTTCTTTGGCAATGGATCGTAACGCATCGCAGAGGATAAAGCTGCGCGCCGCAAGACCACCTTCCGAGGGTTGAATCGGCACGTGGATGGGGATGCCGCGGTCGGTGCGTGTCAGCGGCAGGACAAGGATCAGGTCGGCCGGGCCGTGATTGAAATAGGTGGTTGACACGACAAGGACAGGTCTACGACCGCCTTGCTCGTGCCCCCTTATCGGATCAAGGTCTGCCCACCAAATCTCCCCTCGATTTGGCGCGGCCATTAGCCCAACCCCTCCAGGCCGTCATTGAGCGTTGTGTCCCACTCGGCGCGCTCCTCTTGCAATTCTTGCCAGGCCACTGGGTTGGCGCGCAGGGCGGCATAGGCAGCATTCGTGGCTTCTAGGAGCCGTTGACCCTGATAAAGTTCAACCGCCTCCTCTAGCACCGCCTGCATGGAACTGCCATACTGCTCGGCCAAGCGTTGGAGCCTGTCTCGTGTTCGTCGCGACACACGGATGGTTGTCGTTAGGCTTGCTTCCATATGAATGCTCCGGCCACGTCATATCTGTATACAAGATAGCATATCAATAAGTCTGCTTTTTCGTCAACTTTTTATCAGATGCGCGCCTCTGGCCCATCCACATCTGAGGATGCGGACTCCGCGCTCCCTGACCGCTGAAAAGCCCCGGTCAAATACTAGCCAACCTAAGCCCCACGTAATAAACATCCCAGCCCTCAATTTCGGCTCGCGACGACAGCTTGCCCGTGGCCTTCAGCCGGGCCTTGATGTCGTCGGGCAACAGCGCCGCCAACTGGACGTAGCTGTGCGCGCCAAACTCTTGCGCCAGCCGGCGCTGCCGCGAAGGGCCAATGCCCCGGAATCGCCGTCAAGTCGTTAGAGTGGCCAAAGAGGCTTGTGGAGGTAATGGGAAACGGCCTGCGGCGTTTGCCGCTCAGTCGCCGGCCGCCCAGCGAATGTCTCCGGCGGCGCTGCCCGTCTTGAAGACCAGCAGCTCAAACGGCTCCGGGCCGTGGTTGATCAGTTCGTGTACGTCGCCCGGCTCCATTAATAGTACGTCGCCGGGGCGCATCGTGTGGCGTTGGCCGTTGACGACCAGTTCACAGACGCCTCGCCGCACGACGTAGACTTCGACCGAAGTGGCGTGGCTATGCGGGGGAATGGGACTACCCGGCGGCACGACGACCACTTGCAGCAGCGCGCCCACCTGCCGCAACTCCTCGGCCGACAGCAGCCGCCGCTTGCGATAGCCCCGCCCTTCTTGCCAGTCGTCGCCTTCGACCTGGATGACTTTCATTGACAGAAGATTCTCACGCAAAGACGCAAAGAACGCAAAGAAGCAAAGAGCTTTTTAAGCTTTGCGTCCTTTGCTTCTTTGCGCCTTTGCGTGAGCCTCTTCGTCTTACGCCCAGAACATCTCGCCGGGCGGGTCGAACATGGTCACTTCTTGCAGCAAGGCGATGCCCTTGGCCAGCCCCTCGTCGGTCGACATCAGCGCGTCCTCGTGCTCGATGGAGATGACGTAGTCGTAGCCGACCAGCCGCAGGGTGCTGAGCAGTTCGCGCCAGGCGGCGGCGTCGTGGCCGTAGCCGATGCTGCGGAACGTCCACGCCCGCTCCAGGATGCGGTCGTAGGGCTTGTGGTCGTTGCAGCCGTTGACGCGCACGTTGTGGGCATCGACGAAGCAGTCCTTGCCGTGGACGTGGAAGATGGCCGGGCCGAGGGCGCGAATGGCCGCCGCCGGTTCGACGCCGTTCCACCACAGGTGGCTGGGGTCGAAGTTGCAGCCCAGCGCTGGGCCGGTGGCCGCGCGCAGCCGCAGCAGCGTCTCGACGTTGTAGACCAGCATGCCGGGGTGCATCTCGAAGGCGATCTTGACGTTGTGGCCGGCGGCGAAGCGCTCCAGGTCGCGCCAGTAGGGGATGGCGACCTCGTTCCACTGATAGTCGAGCATCCGCAGGAAGTCGGGCGGCCAGGGGCAGGTGACCCAGTTGGGCGACTTGTCGCCCGGCGCGCCGGCCGGCAGGCCGGAGAAGCCGTTGACGACGGGCACACCCAGCGCTTCGGCCAGGCGAACGGCGGCGCGCAGCTCCTCGTCGGCCGTCTGGGCCACGGCCGGGTCGGGGTGCAGCGGGTTGTTGTGGACGCTGAGGGCGCTGAGCAGCAGGCCGCGCGATTCGATGGCCTGCATGAAGGCGGCGCGCTCCCCTTCGTCGGCCAGCAGGTCGGCCACGCGGCAGTGCTGGCTGCCGGGGTAGCCGCCGACGCCGATCTCGACCGCGGTCACGCCGGCGGCCACGGCCTTGTCGAGCGCCTCTTCAAGGGCGAACTGTTGGAACAGGGCGGTGAAGACTCCGATGCGCATGGGGGACTCCTTTTTAGTGGTCAGTGGGTCAGTGGGTCAGTGGGTCAGTGGGTCAGATGAAGAGATGTTGGCGGGATTTTAGCACATTGTGGGGCTGGAGGTGACGGTGGCGAAGGGTGACAAACGGCGCGGCGGCGGGTGACGAATGGCAGATTTGCTGGCGACGGGTATGGGGTATACTGCCAGGTAACGGCCGGCCCGTTCCGTGGCCGCCGGTTATCAGGAGTGAGCCATGTCCCCTACACGTCGCAACTTCTTCCTGTTCCTCGCGCTGTTATCGCTGGCCCTGGTGGCTGCCACAGCCTGGGCTGCCGAACGCGCGCCGGCGCGGCCGTCGGCCGGCTTCACGCCGCGCTACAGTGTGGCCAAGGAGATGGTGCTGGAGATGGCGCTGGAAGGGTCGCCGGTTGTCGATCCGGCCACCGGCCGCATCTACGCCCTGGCCGACTTCCGCAGCCGCCTGAGCGTCATCGCCACGCGGCCGGCGCTGACCGAAACGCCCATCGATCTGCCCTTCAAGGGCGGAATCCTGGCCCTCAGCCCGAACGGCCAACGGCTGTACGTGCTGGAAGATACGGCCAATGAAGCGCGCCAGGGTCGCATTGCCGTGTTCAATACGACGACGCTGACCGTCGTAGACACCTTCCTGTTCACCTGTCCCGATGAGGTGCTCCACGGCAACTGCCGGGGCAGCTTCGCCGCCGTCGGCCCGAACAACCGGCTGTACGTGGTGCTCAGCGGATCGGCGATCATTGACATCCACGACACGACCACGGGCGACCGGCTGCTGCGCTTCACCCATCCTACGGACGCACCATCGGCGTTCGCCATCCACGGCGCGACGCTCTACACAATCACCAGTAACAGCAACACTCTCAAAAGCACCGTCCGCCGGTTCAACATCAGCGCCCTGACGCCGGTCATGGGTCCAAGTCGAGAGATGGCGGGGTATGGCTATAGCAGCATTCAGGTTGCGCCGGACGGTTCGTTCCTGCTCGTTCAGGAGGCGGGCACGAGAGACGGCGGAACGCTGCAACTGGACGCCGACTCGCTGGATACGATCCGCAGCTACGTGGTGGATGGCGAGGCGTACTATGGGAGCGGCGTCATCTCGTCCGACAGCACCGAGATCGTCATGCTGTGGGGCTACCCGCCGGAGAACGTCACCCACGACATCGAGGCCCGCGACGCGACGACCGGCGCGCTGCAGCGCATCGGCTATTGGGGGGAGAACCCGGACTACTACGCCGAGGTCGGCTTGCTGCCCCTGCCGAATAACGAGGTTGCCCACCTGTTCATGAACGGGATAAGGATCCTGCACCCCAACGACCACATCGCCGCCGCGCCGGTGGTGCTGTCCGGCTTCTGTGGTGGGCCATATGTGGATACGTTTAGCGACCCCAACTCCGGCTGGCCGGTGGCCGACCTAGGGCCGGTGGCCTATCGCTATGATCGGGATCAGTACAGCATCTTGCAGCGCGAGGACAATCGCTGGTCGGCCGTCAGCCGCGGCGACGTGTGGAACAACTGGCATGGGGCGGGCGTCCGCACCTGGGTGCCGGCCGGCGAGGGCATGTCGGGCCTCGTCTTCGGCCTCAATAGCGACTGGAGCCAGTTCTATACCCTGGAGGTCATCCCCCACCTGAGTCGCTGGGTCGTGTTCTCCTACAGCGACGCCACCGGCTGGCAGATACTGGCCACGAGCCTGGGCACGAATGGCATTGACCAGTCCAACAACCTGGTGCTCAACCTGTTGCCAGACGGCGCGCTGGGGCTGTTCGTGAACGATAACCTGGTGTACGCGCTGGCGTCGCCGCCGGCCGGGCGCATCGGGCTGAGCGGTGGGTCGTTCGAGAGCGGCGGCGAGATCGACCTGCGCTTCGACGATTACATGCTGGTGACCGGCCCCAACTGCTTCCACTCCGGCGGGCGGGCCAACACCGTGGAGCAGTCGCCGGTTATGGAACGGCCGCCGCTGGAAGAGTTTCTGAAGTGAAGCAGTGACCAGTGGTTAGTGACTAGTGGAAGACGCTCTGACTAGTCACTAACCACTAGTCACTTGCAGGAACTCGTCCACTTCGGCCGCCGTCGGCAAAGCCGGCAGCGCGCCGGCACGGGTGGCGGTCAGCGCGCCGACGGCGTTGGCGTAGCGCAGGATGGCGCGCAGGTGGTCGTCGTCCAGCCGTTGCGGCCACGCCCCCCCGTCCGCGTTGCCCAGCAGGCCGGCCAGCACCCCGGCCATGAAGGCGTCGCCGCAGCCGATGGCGTCGACCGTGTCGACCGGGAAGGCGGGCACGAAGCCGGCCGCATCGGCGCTGCGGTAGGCGCTGCCGCGCGCGCCCAACGTGACGACAACCAGCGCCGGCCCGGCGGCCAGCAGCGCCGCGCCGCCCGCGTCGGGGTCGGCCGTGCCCGTCAGCAGGCACAACTCATCCTCGTTGACCTTGACCACGTGGGCCAGCGGCAGCAGGTCGCGGATGGCGGCCACGGCGGCGTCGGGGGCGGGCCACAGGCTGGGGCGGTAGTTGACGTCGAACGACACCAACGCCCCGGCGGCGCGAGCGATCTCGACCGCCTGAAAAGTTGCCGCTCGGCTCGGCTCGGCCACGAGGCTGAGGGAGCCGACGTGCAGAGCGCGGGCGTGCCGTAGCAGTTCCCCGTCCAGTTCGTCGGGGCGCAGGCGGGTGTCGGCCCCCGGATTGCGGTAGAAGACGAACTCGGCGTGGTGGGGGTCGGGCAGGGCGATGAAGGCCAGGGTGGTGCGCGCCTCGTCGTCGAGGCGGATGGCGCGCGTCTCGACGCCCTCGGCGGCCAGGGTGTCGATGAGGAAGCGGCCGAAGGCGTCATCGCCCACCTTGCCGATGAAGGCCGAGGCCAGCCCCAGCCGCCGCGCGGCCACAGCCACGTTGCCCGGCGCGCCGCCCGGCTTGGGGTGGAAGGCGCTGACCTCGACCAGACGGCGGCCTATTTCAGCGGGGAAAAGGTCAATGAGGAGTTCACCGAGACAGACAATGTCCATGAGCTAAACAGGTTCCCAAGAGAGCATAGGATATTGTATACTTTACTGGTGCTCATCGAAACCGTCATCTGCTCCGAGAGCATTGAAGAGAAGCTGGAAAGAAAACACAGCGTCAGGCTACGTGAGGTGCGGCAGCTATTTCTCAATCGCCCTCGTATACGCTTCGTCGAACAAGGGTACACAGCCGACGAAGATGTCTATGCCGCGTTTGGACAGACATTTGGCGACAGGTATCTATCTGTCTTCTTCATCTATAAGCCGGCAATGAAGACCGCCGTCGTGATTAGTGCTCGGGATATGAGTGCCAAAGAACGAAAATCCTATGGACGGAAATAGAAGGACTACTATCTCGAAGGCTGATACAGACGAGGGCATCGGCGAGTTCTGGGATAACCACGACTTCACCGACTTCGATGATGATGCACCGGATGTCGTCTTTGAGGTCTCTTTTGCTGTGCCCGTTGAAGTAGAACTGTTCAGCGCCATCGAGCGAGAGGCCCGCAAGCGTGGCGTTGCCGTCGAGACGCTGGTCAATCTATGGCTTCAACAGAAGCTAATTGAGCAGGCGTAGCACTCGCTCGCTCACTCGCTCCACAGTGTCAGCCTCGCTCCAGCGCACAATCTGAATCCCACACTCCCGGCTCTCCCGGCCCAGGGTCGCCGTCATTTGCCGGTCGTACTCCTGGAAGCGCTGCCACAGGGCCGCGCCGTCGGGTAGGGCCAGTATCTCGTCGCGCATGGGCGTGCGGCTGGGCGACGTGTCCCACTCGCCGGCGCGCTGCGCTTCGTCCCGCTCCAGGCAGATGATTTGACCGGCGGGGATGACCTGGGTCAGCACAGTCGGGTGGGTGATGCCGCCGTCGATCAGCAGCGGTTCGTCGGGGCGGCCGGCCAGGTCGGCGGCCAGCAGGTCGAGGGTCTCGGCATTGGCGGCGCGGTAGAGGGCGTCGAATGCCGGCCACGGTTGGCAGAGCATCCAGTGCAGCGGGTTGGCGGCGGTGAACCAGGCCGTTGTGGCCGGGTGGCGGGTCGGGTCGAAGTGGAAGCGGCCGAAGACGGCCTCATCCATGTCGTAGACGGCAATGCCCGTCCGCGCGCCGATGGCCTGGCTGATGGTTGACTTACCGGAGCCGGAGCCGCCGATGAGCCAGCGGAGGTTGCTTCTCGAGAAAAGCACATTCTTCACGTGGCCGAGCAGAAGTTCCTGTTGAGTGTACATTAGACAGACTTCTAATAGAGATATCAGTAGAAGTTGACCTGGATTGCTGGATTGCGACTCGATTACTTGATTTGTCTATGAGCGCCTTGGCGTGAGCTTTTCTTCATATCACTCCGACAGCCACAAGCAAGGTAAAGGTCACGATGAACCAGTGGATCAGCCACGGGTAGACGAAGGAGCGCGTGCGCCAGGCGATGAGGCCGAAGGCCGCGCCGCCGAAGATGGTGCTCAGCGTCTCGATCTCCGGCTTGCCCAGGTGCATGAAGGCAAACGGCACGGCCTGGAGCATAATGGCCGGCCCCGGCCCCAACGCGCGGGCCAGCCCAAACAGCACCAGCCCGCGCCAGATGAACTCCCAGCCGAACAATTCGACGCCGTTGAGGAAGGTCAGTTGGGTGAGGCCGGTCGTCACCTTGGCCTGATAGAAGGCCTGCATGGCCGGGGAGCGGGCGGCCAACCACAGGACGGGGGCCATCAGCACACAGGCCACGGCCGTCAGCCGCAGCCCGCGCCGCCAGTCGCCCAGCCGGAAGCCGAAGTTGGCCAATGGCTCGCGGTAGACCAGCCAGATGAAGAGCGCCGAGCCGACGAAGTAGAACAGGAAGCGATCCCAGGCCTTGACCCCCGTCGGGCTGTGGCCGTAGAAGTCGAGCATGGGCACGACGGTGCTGAAGACGATGAGCAGCGTCAGGCGCAGGTCGAAGGCCACGCCGAACAAGGTGATAGTGCGCCCCGTTGCCGCGCCGGCCGGGCGTTGCTCGACCCATCCTTCATCCCTCATCTTTCATCCTTAAGGCGCGGGGGCGATGCCGACCAGCAGGGTCAGGCGGCCGTCGCCCTCATTGCGAACGCCGTGGACGACGCCGGCCGGCGCCCAGACGACCTCGCCCGGCCCGGCCGTCGCCTCGTCTGTGCCGACCAGAAAGCGGCCGGCGCCCTCGACGACGTAGTAGAACTTGTCCTGCCCGGCGTGGTCGTGGGGGGCCTGCGCCTGCCCCGGCTCCAGACAGTTGACGCCCAGCAGCAGGGCGTCGCCGCGAAACAGGGTCGCCTTGTAGAACTTGTCCGGCCGCGCGCCTACGTGGTCGGACAGGCGGGTTAGGTATTCCATCTCATCTCTCCAGTGATTCTGATTGTAGCGCAGGTTGGGGGCACAGGATAAGAATCCTGTGCTACAAATGAAACGTGCCCTGTTCTCGCAGAAACAGGGCACGTTGGCGACTAACCGGAGAGGTTAAGCGAACTAAGCCGGAACGCCCATCTCCACCATGTTACCGAGGATGCGTTCCATCGCCATGGTATGGCTGCACACCTGATGCGAGCCGAAGTAGTTGCAGTCGCACTGCCACTGACCGCCGTCATACTTCACCTGGTGCGTACAGTCATTGTCGCCCAGGACGCTCGCCTGCAGGGACTGAAATTGAACGCGCTGCTCCCGCTCTTCAGCGTAGAACTTCGCCTTTTCAATCTTGCCGATCATACCATAGTCCATTGTGTGTCTCCTCTCTAAGTACTGAACGGACAAATCTGCTGACAAACAAAAAACGCACGCGGTGAGGCGTGCGTCTACTACCCTATTCGATTGTTGGCTGATGCAATTGTTTTCAGCACCATAACCGTAGTATAGCCGGATGGGCGCGGGTGTCAATCAAACTAAATGACTATTGCCCTACGATTTAGGTGACATGTGAGGGGCAAGTAGGGGCCAGGGGGCAGTATCCAGTATTCAGTATCCAGTACCCAGTATTCAGTATTCAGTTCTCAGCGCTGGATACTGGATACTGGATACTGACTACGGCCGCTCCCACCGTTCGTCCGACAAGGCGGTGACGAACTCCGACGGCCGCGTCTGGTCATACGTCACGAACAACTGGCGCATAGCCCGTGTGCAGCCGACGTAGAACAGTCGTCGCTGCCCCTCCAGGAAGGCGGCCAGTTCGTCGGGGTCGGTGGCTTGCGTCTCGCGCGGCAGCAGCCCGGCCTCCACGTGGGCGACGACGACGATGGGGAACTCCAGCCCCTTGGCCGCGTGCAGGGTCGTCACCTTGACCCCCGGCGCGTCGAGGTTGAACTCGTGGCTATTCATGAACTGCGCCGGCAGCCGGTGGTCGCGCAGGGCAGCGGCCAGCAGGTCGCCCACCTGGCTCGACGGCACGAGGACGACGGCCGCGCTCGGCGGCAGTCGCAGTCGCCGCGCCGCGCCGACGATCTGCTCAGCGATCCAGCGCCACATAGCTGTCGTGTGCGGCGCGGCGTAGACTACCGGCTGCGGCCCGCTATGAACGTACTCCTGGCGCGCCGCCTCCTCGTCGGCCGCCGGCCCGGCGACGATCTCGGCCGCCGCGGCGGCAATCTGGCGCGTGCTGCGATAGTTGCGCCCCAGCAGCCGCGTGCGCCCGGTCACCGACAGCGCCGCATGCACCCGATTCCAGTGGAAGCCGCGGTTATAGAGCGACTGGTTGGCATCGGCGGTCAGGAAGACGCCGCTCGGTTCGCGACACAGTTCAACCGCCAAAGCCAGCGCCGCCGGGGTCAGGTCTTGCGCCTCATCGACAACCACGTAGTCCCAGCGCCACTTGAACGCGCCGCTGCGCACGCGGTCGAGAGCCGCCTGCGTCAGCCCGCCCCAGGTGAACAGGTCGCGCGCCGCCAGATGGTCGCGGTAGACCTCGTAAAGCCGCCAGACGGCCGCGCGTCGCTCGCGGCTGAAGGGAATGCCCCGCCCGGCGCGGTCGGCGTCGTAGTAGGCGGTCTCGTCGCGGCAGTCCTGCCCTTCGATGGCCCAGTCGAACTCTTCCAGCAGATAATCGTCACGCAACTCGGCCGTCAGCGCGCCCACCCGCGCCCGGTCGACCTCGCCCAGCACCGCCCGGCCGAAGGCGGCCCGCGCTGTGTGCAGCGCCTCCAGTTGTTGCGCCGCCGTCGCGATGGCGTACTTGACGCCGCTAGAGGCGACGATGTTGTAGACACGGCCATGCAGCGTGCCGACGGTGATCTCCCGCGGCAGCTTGCCCTGGCGCGTCAGCTTCACCCGGTCGCCCAACAGTTGGCGCAACAGCGACTCGCTGACGTGGGTCAGGGCGCTGGTGTAGGTGGTGAAGAGGACGCTCGGCAACTGGCCCGTCGTCGCCAACCGGTGGTCAACGAGCGCCCGCACCCGATAGAGGGCCACGGTCGACTTGCCGCTGCCGGGGCCACCCTTCACCAGCGTTGGCCCGCGCAGCCCCCAGCGCGTCAGCGCCTCTTGCCGCTCGTCCAGGCGTAGCAGGAAGGCCGACAGCGTCCCTTCGGCGTAACGGTTCAGGTCTTCAGGGTCGAAGAGCATCTGGTCGGGCTGGGCGGCCAGTTGGTCGACCGATGGCGGCCAGAGGCCGTTCATGACCCGTTCCAGCACCGCCGGCGGTATGGCGGTCAATTCCAGCAGTTCATCCTCGGTGCGGCAAGCAGCCAGCGCGTCGTGATACTGTGCGTCGACCCGCCAGCGCGCCAGCAGTTCGGGTGTCAGACGGCGGGGTAAAGGCTTCTCGTCGGGTTTGGCAGGCTGCGACCACTCTGCCTGCTGCTCGGGTCGCACTGCCAACTTCGGGCCGAATTCGATGGCCGTATCCGGCGCGTCCCAGCCATCGTAGTTGAATCGCTTGTAGACGCTGCCGCGCGGGCCGATGGCCAGCAGGTTGATCATTTGCGCCCGCGCTTCGGCGGCGTAGATCAGCCGGAAGTCGCCCAGCCGGTAGCGGTAGACGTTGTCGTACCCTTTGAGCTTTTTGATCGTATCGCCACGCGGGGTGACGGGGTCTTTTTCCAGTTCCTCAAGGGCGCTGGTGACGTGGCCGCGCATGTCGCGCGGCAGGTCGGCATAGTCGAATAGGTAGGTGGGTTTGAGGGTGATGAGCCAGGTCATGATGAGTGACGAGTGACAAGTTAAAATGGCTGCCGTGGTAGGCCGTTACGGCTATCCTATTGTGCCAGACTTACGAGACAAATAACGCCACCGTAGCGCGCTTCGAGAGAATCGCCCTACGGCCCGACGCGCACGGCCGACAGGATAAGCTTGTCATCCAGCCAACGCCCATCCTCGCCCACCAGTTGCAGCCGCCGCTCGGTGGCCCGCTCTTCCAGCGACACCTGCACCCGGTAGGAGCCGGGCGGCCGGTTGGGGTCGGGGGGGATGGTGTAACTCTCGGCCACAACGCCGCCGGGGGCCATGTCGGCCATTGGCTCCTGCAGGGCGTAGACGACGTTGCCGGCTTCGTCCAGCAGGCGCAGTTGCAGGTCGAAGGCGTCCATTCCTGCTTGCTGGGCCTGCCAGTGGAGCCGGACGGTCAGTGGCTCGTCGGGGCCGAGGACGCGCCGGTCATAGCTGTAGCCCAGCAGATGGAGGCGATCCTCGAAGCGGTAAACGCCGGCGTTGGGCAGCACTGCATTGGCATCGGCCGGGGCCAGGGCGACCGGGCCGAGGACGAAGCTGTCGCCCAACCCTGCCCCCGTCTCGCCGTCGGTGAGGCCCAGCCGGAAGCCGCCCGCCGCGTAGAGGCCGACGCGCAACTCGGCCGCCGCCGGCACGTAAGCCGTCTCCGGCACGTACAGGCTGAGCCGCTCCACGAAGCGGTCGCCCGGCCGCCACTGGCTGCTGGGGAAGTTGCCCAGGCCGGGGTGGGTGTCGCGCTGGGCGACGAGCGCGCCCGTCTCCGCGTCCACCAGGTGGACGAACAGCAGGTAGTCGCCCGGCGGCTGGCCGGTCACTTCCCAGTACAGTTCGATGCTGATCGGCTCGCCTGGTCGCACCGTCTCCGGGTCGAACGAGTAGCCGCGCAGCGCCACCAGCGTGTCGAAGCGCACGTCCACCGGGTTGGGCAGCGTATCCCCTTCGTTCCAGGCCGCCGGCCGGGCATAGGCCGGGGCCAGATAGCCAAAGAGGGCCACGAGGGACAAGGCAAGCATTCCTAGGTTGGCGGCCCAGGCGAGGATAGGGGCCAGGGGCCAGGGGCCAGGGGCCAGGGAAGAAGTCTCTTCCCCTGGAACCTGGCCCCTGGAACCTGGCCCCTTCTCCCATAGCGTTAGCCCATAAAACATCAAAATGCCCAACGCCGGCAGCGCGGGGAAGAAGAAGCGCCCCATCGGCCCGGCGGGGCTGACCAGCAGGTAGTTGAAGAGGACGGCGAAGAAGATGGCGACGTTGAGGGCGAGGAGGAGGAGTGGGGCACGTGGCGCGTGGCGGGTGGCGGGTGGCGCGTGGCGGGTGGGGGTGGCGGGTGACGCGTGCGGAGTTCGCATCCTCAGATGCGAACGGGACGGCGCGCAACGCGGAACCCTCTCCCCAGCCCTCTCCCACAGGGAGAGGGAGTGCGGAACCCTCTCCCGAAGGGCGAGGGGGCCGGAGGTGGCGCAGGAAGGCGAAGAGATAGCCGCCTATGGAGAGCAGTAGGACGACGAACAAGCCGATGTAAACGGCCGGCGGCAGCGGAATCTGCCCATAGCCGAAGCGCCCCCACAGGCTCGTCCAGGCGTAGGGCAGCTCCGACACGGCCAGCCCGAAGCTGTCGCGCGGGTCGCGCACACCCCACAGTTGCGTCAGTTGCTCGATGCCCGTCGGCTCGCCGTAGAGCAGTTGATTGCGCGCGAACCACCACCCGGCCAGCAGCGCCGTCACGCCGACGATCAGCCCATTGACGATGAGCCACTGCCGCCACTGCCCTCGCCGCCAGGCGACCCAGGTCACGGCCGCCTCGATGACCACGATGATGGCCGCCAGGTTGAACTTGCTCAGCAGCGCCGCGGCGTAGAGCAGCCCCAGGGCCACGCCCCACTGCCGGCGCAGCCCGCGCCCGTCCAGCAGCAGCCGCACGCAGGCGTAGGTGATGGCCGCCCCGGCCGCCGCCGCGGCCACGTCGTTGTTAATGGCCGCGGCCATGTAGAGGAACATCGGGTTGAAGGCCACGAACGCCGCCGACCCCGCGGCCAGCGCCGGGCGCCCCGGCCACATCAGCCGCGCCGTGGCCCAGGTCAGCCCGACCGTCAGCGCGCCGAAGAGCAAGTTGACCAGTCGCGCCAGGTGCGCCGCCAGCGCCTCGCCGCGCCAGGGGAACGCCTCGTCCGGGCCGTGGAGGTACTGGTTCTTGTTGTCGCGCCCCACCTCCCAGTAGCGGTAGGCCCAGAACGGGTTGGTCGGCGGCTCGGCGCACACGTCGCGGCCGGTATCGATCCCGAAGGTCAGCAGCGCCGCCGAGGCGTAGAACAGCGGCGGGTGGTGGCCCTGGATGGTGCAGGCCAGCCCGCTCGTTTCCCCTTGCACCGGCAGCGCCCGCCGCTGGATGAGGTGCTGGATGAAGCGGTAGTGGCGCAACTCGTCCGTGGCTTCGTGCAGGGGGTTGATGGCGCTGTAGGCCAGGCCGAGCAGGAGGAAGGCGATTAAGATAGTGACCAGTGGCCAGTGGCCAGTGGTGGAATGTAGCACAGGATTCTTATCCTGTGCTGTGGCCGACTCCGAGGCCCGGACGGATGGCGAGGGGGTGGCGGGCGACGAGAAAAGCAGCTCACGCAAAGGACGCGAAGGGGGCGAAGGGCGCAAAGAAGAGTCCTCACGCCAAGACGCAAAGTTCGCCAAGCTTAAGAAGCCTTCTTGGCTTGGCGAACTTTGCGCGTGAGATTTCTCTTCGCGTCCTTGGCCCCTTTGCGCCTTTGCGTGAGCTGCTTCGATATTTGTCATTCGATTCTCAAGCGCACGTGATCGGCCCCGTCCACAGTCAGAATGCGCTCGCCGGTCAGCGGGTCATAGAGGCCGAAGAGAACGGCCGCCGCCTCCCCCCCCGCCGGCGCGGGCAGGGCGTGGCGTTGCAGGAAGACGTCACCGGCGTACAGCGTCTGCGGATCGACCCACAGCCCATCGTCGCCGACGAGGAACGCGCCATCGGGGCCGACCAGTTGGGCAAAGACAGTGAGGCGCGGCCCGGCGTAGACGCCCGGCGGCGGTGGGTTGCTGATCAGCGGCAGCGGCGGCAGATCGAGCGCCCGCGCCACCTGCCACTGCACCTCCAGCCAGCCGCCGGCGGCGTCATAGGCCGCCGCCGACCAGCACAGGCCGTTGGCGAAGCACTGCGGCGCTTCGTTCAGGGTCACTTGCCCGTCGAGCAGCGGCGTCACCGGCGGGGCGACGCGGCCGAGGGTGTAGTCGCCGGGCAACTGGCTATCCTGCGGCAGCGGCTCGAAGACGGCGGCATAGGGCGACTCGACGCCGGGATAGCCGGCGAAGCTGACGTCGGGCCACAGCAGCAGGGCGCGCCGCGGGTCATACCAGCGCGGCCGCACGTCGTCCCGCCCGCCCAGCTCTAGCTCCAGCGCCACGCGATCCCACGGCCCGGCCAGCAGCCCGGTGATGCCGAAGTCGGCCGGCCAGGGCGCGGCCGGGTCGCGCAACACGAAGCCGGCCACGTCGGCCACGTCGGCCCGGTAGAGGTAGCGCACCATGCCCCGCGCCGGCCACTGGCCGAAGTAGGCCGGCAGGTCGCGGGCGGCGGTCAGCCCCACCAGCAGCGCCGCCAGCAGCCCGACGGCCGCCCCGCGCCACCGGGCGGGCACGCGCCGCCAGCCGGCCAGCGCCCCGACCGGCAGCGCGGCCAGGATGGCGAACGCCGGCTGGGCCAGAATGGCGTGCCCCAGACTGGCCGGCGGCACGCTGAGCACGCTGGGCGAAATGCCCACCAGCCACCAGATGAGCACAAACGCGGCCGCAAAAGAGGGTTGATCCGCAGATTTGGCAGATTTGGCAGATTGAAGAGGTCGCGCCGATTCGCTCTTTAAATCTGCCGAATCTGCCCAATCTGCGGATGATTCATTTCTTCTAATCAGTGGTCGCAGCGCCCACCAACCGGTCAGAGCGACACCCAGCCAGAAGGCCACCGCGACGACGGGGCCGAAGAGCGGCCGGCCGGGCACGTTGTAGAGCCACTCCGGGTCACCGGCGGCGTGGGGCAGCAGCAGGGCGGCGGCGGCGTGGTCGAGCAGACGGCCGAAGTCACCGGCCAGCGCCTCGGTCAGCGGCAGGGCCAGCTCGCCCACCCGCGCCTCGGCCGCCGGCTGGGCGGCGATGGCCAGGGTGAGCGGCAGGGCCACCAGCGCCGCCACACCGGCCATGACCAGCAGGCCGCGCCGGCTCCGCCGCAGCACCCCCGGCGCGACCAGAGCCACGTAGCCCAGGAAGGCCAGCGGAATGAGCGGCGCGCCGCGCGAGGCGAAGTAGCTGTGGAAGCCGAGGCCGAGGAAGAGGCCCGAAAGGGCGCAGGGGAGCAGGGGAGCGGGGGAGCGGGGGGGGCGAGCGTCTATTCGCGCGGAGTCCGCATCCTCAGATGCGGGGCGGGTGGCTGGTGGCGAGTGGCGAGTGGCGGCACTTTTCCCCAAGGGTGAGGCAGGTCTTCGCTCCCCTGCTCCCCCGCTCCCCTGCTCCCCTGCGGCAAAGCCAAGACCTTGCCAGAGAAAGTAGAAGGCCGCCAGCGCCAGCACCGGCGTCGTCACGTGGCGGATGCCGACGCGGCTGTACATCAGGCCCCAGAAGCTGACCGCCAGCAGCGCCGCGGCCGTCAGCCCCACCGCCGGGCCGAACAGGCGCCGGGCCAGGGCGTAGGTCAGCGGCACAGCCAGCGTGCCCAGGAAGGCCGACAGCAGGCGGATGCCCAACGCGCCGGGGCCGAACCAGGCCAGGAAGAGGGCGTTCAGAGCGTGGTAGAGCGCCTCGTGGCCCGAGGCGTCGGGGTAGTAGAAGCGCAGGTCGCCGCCGAGGATGTTGCGCGAGATGACCAGCGTCTCGATCAACTCATCGTCGCGCCAGCCGGGAGGCACATCGGCCAGGGCCACGACGCGCAGGGCGAAGGCCAGCAGGGTGATCAGCGCCGCCCACGTCGCCGGGCGGCGCAGCACGGCCGCGGCCATCTCCCGCCCCGGGTGCGTCGTTGGCGGCGGTTGGTAGACGGTGATGCTACTCATCGCTCTCCGGCGCGGCGATGGTTAGCGTGGTTAGCGTCACGCTGTCGCCGCCGTCGGGCAGCCGCAGCCGCGCGCCGTCGGGCCGGGTGTAGACGCCCACGGCCAGCGGATATTCGCCCGGCGCGGCGTCGGCCGGCACAGTGAACGTGTGCAGTTGCAGCAGCACGTCGCCCGCCACCCAACTCTCGCCCGGCGCGCCGAGGCTGTCGGCCTGGGCCACCAGCCCGGCCGGGCCGATGACGTGGGCGAAGAGGGCCGCGCCGGGCAGCGGTTGGCGCAAGCGCCACGCCGTCACCAGCGTCACCGTCTCGCCCGGCCGCGCCGTGGCGGCGGCTGCCGTGGCTGGCGCCGTGGTGGCTGATGCCGTCGCCGATAGTTCGTAGCCCAACAACTCGATACTCTCCCCAAAGGCGGCCGGCGTGTCGCCGCCGACCGTCGCCAGCCGCGCCCGCGCCGCGGCAATGGCCGCCGGCCCATCGAGCGAGTATACCCGAATCGGCCGGTCGAGGTCGTCGGGGCGCATGGGTAGCTCATCGACCAATGCCGCGCCGGCCAGATAGGGTTGCAGCGCGGGCGGGATGGGCGTGAAGCCGGGAATGACCAGCGTCACCCCCGGCTCATCGGGCAGCAGCAGGCTCTCGCGGCCGTCGAACCAGCGCGGCCGGACGGCCGGGTTGTGCAGCGTCAGCGCGGCCACGGCCGGGGTGTGGAACGGGCCGGGGGTGATGGTCGAGACGGCCGCCGCGCCGCCGTCGCCCGCGTCCAGGTAGCGCAGCGCCGTCACCATCGTCGTCTCGTACTGCACGCGCACCTCCGGGCTGTTGGCCCACTGGCCGAAGTAGGCGCGCGCCGTCCCGGCGGCCACGGCCACGTAGAGAACGACGACAAGAAAAGTGGCGAGTGGCCAGTGGCGAGTGGCGGGTGAAGAAGAAGGCTCACGCAAAGACGCAAAGTTCGCCAAGCTCAGAATCTTTCTGAGCTTGGCGAGCTTTGCGTCTTTGCGTGAGCTTATTCTTTCTTCCTTCCTAATTCCTAATTCGTAATTCCTAATTGCCCGCCACCCGGCGACCAGCGCCAGCGCCGGAAAGACGTACACTACCGGCAGCGCGCCAATGGCCTGCGTGGTGGCCAGCCCCGGCCCCGTCACCAGCACCGGCGCAAACCCCAGCGCCAGCCACACCAGCGCCAGAAACGCGCCGGGAGAAGAGGAAGAAACCACAGATTTCGCAGATTTCACAGATTCCACAGATTTAAGAACGCTTGAATCTGCGAAATCTGCGTAATCTGTGGTTTCTCTCTTCTTCAGCCCGGCAATCACCATCCACCCGGCGACAAGCAGCCCGGCATAGAACAGCCAGCCCAGCGGCCAGGGCAGCAGCGGCCGGCCGGGGATGTTGTAGCGCCACGTCTGGTCGCCCTCGATGGTGAACAGGCGCAGGGCGGCCGTGGCGTTGGCCCACAGCGGGCCGAAGTCGCCGCCGCCCGCCGCCCGCAGCGGGGCGCTCAACTCGCCCACACGCACCTCCAACTCCGGCCGCGCCGCCAGATAGAGCAGCAGCGGCGCGGCCACGGCCGTCGCCGCCAGCAACGTGACAATCACTCCCCTTGTAGCGCGGGTTGCCAACCCGTCCCACAACCACAGATAGACAACCAACAAGGGCAACGCCAGCCACAGCACCCGCGCCGGCAGATAGATGTAGAACGACAGGCCGAGCAGGAGGCCAGGGGAGAGAGGAGCGGGGGAGCGGGGGAGAACCCCCTCGCCCTTTGGGAGAGGGTTGGGGAGAGGGTTCTGCCCTCCCCCGCACGCGAGGAAACACCCCAACCCAGAAAAACAACACTGCCAACGCCCACACCGCCGGCAGCGCCCCGGAGCGCAGCGCCTGCCGCGCCGTCATCAGCGGCCAGAAGCCGCCGGCCAGCCCGGCGGCCGTCAGCAAGGCCACCGGCGCGCCGAACGCCCGCCGCGCCCAGGCATAGACGGCGGCGATGAGCAACAGGCTGAAGTAGACCGAGGTCAGCCGCGCAGCCAGGATGGTCGGGCCGGTGGCGCGCATGACGACGGCCGTGGCGTAGTCATAGAGCGGTTCGCGGCCGTAGCCGATGGGGAAGTAGAGCGCCCGTGCCCCGTCGAGGATGCTCAGCGCGGTCAGACCGTGGTCGGCCTCGTCGTGGGTCATTCCCGGCGGAACGTCGCCCAGCGCGACCAGGCGCAGCCCGGCCGCCGCCAGCAGGATGAGCACGATCCAGGCGCGGGGAGCGAGGCGGGGTGGGCGGCCGATGGCGGTCATCACTGAGAGCGATGATACTGTCTGGCCGCGCCGGTCGCAACTACGCTCAGCCGACGCTATCCGTGCGTCGCCTCGGCGTGCGTCGCACCTTCTTGGGTGCGTCGCACGTTTCTGGGGGCTGGTCATTCAGAAGGTGCAACGCACTTGGGAAAGTGCGATGCACCAAGGCGTAAGAAGGTGCAACGCACTTCGGAAAGTGCGATGCACCAAGACGGTGCGATGCACCAAGAGTGCGATGCGGGGAAAGAAAAGCGCCACACGGACGAGCGTGTGGCGCTAGAGGGTACGGGTGAAAGCTGCCGGCCAGTCAGCTTGTCTTTAACTGACAACTGACAACCGGCAACTGTCAACTACTGGTCATGCCAAAGCGTTCTTGGCGACGTCGACGACGGCCGCGAAGGCCATCTCATCGCGCACGGCCAGGTCGGCCAGCGCTTTGCGATCCAGTCGAACATTGGCGACCTTCAGGCCGTGGATGAAGTTGCTGTAGCTCATGCCGTGCTGCCGCGTGGCGGCGTTGATGCGGGCGATCCACAGCCGGCGGAAGTCACGCTTCCTGTTGCGGCGGTCGCGATAGGCATAGAAGTACGACTTCATCATGGCCTCGTTGGCGCGGCGGAACAGCTTGCTCCGCGAGCCCCACTGGCCCTTGGTCATGTCGAGGATCTTCTTATGACGACGACGGGTTACAAAACCACCTTTTACACGCATTGTTTCTTACCTCGCATTTGGTGATAGCCTGGACAACTCAGCCGCGGGGCGAGGCCAGGCAGCGATTGGATGGAGTGAACTAGGCCGGGGGATTGGCCTTGTACTTCTTGAGATAGGGGGCCATCCGCTTGATCCGGCGGCGATCGCCGGGGGCGCTGACCACGATCATCTCGGAGAACTGCTGCTTGGTCCGCTTCGACTTGCGCCGCCGCAAGTGGCTCTTGCCGCCCTTGGTGCGCATGATCTTGCCGGAGCCGGTCACGCGGAAGCGCTTGGCCGCCGCCTTATAGGTCTTCAGCTTGTATTTCTTTGTTCCCTTTGGCATGTTACATCCCTTGTCACACTTTGATTCGGCGGGCAGCCGCCTCAGCTCGTCCTGAGCGGCTGCCGAAAAAAAGGCCCCGGAGGGCCTTTCTCGTCTACTGACTCGATTGTCCGGTGGCCGCAACGCCGGATGGCTCTAGCTCTTGGGGGTGGCCAACGCTTCCGGGGAGAGGGTCAGCGTCATGCGCCAGCCTTCCAGAGTCGGCTGCTGCTCGACGATGGCGATGTCCTTCAGGTCTTCGGCGATCTCCTGCAAGGCCCGCTGGCCGATCTCCGGGTAGGAGATCTCGCGGGACTTGAAGCGGACCATGAACTTGACCTTCTTGCCCTCTTCCAGCCATTTGCGCGCGTTGCGCACGCCAATATCTTTATGGTAACCGGTTGTGCGCGGCGTCAGGCGAATGGTCTTGATCTCGACCTTCGTCTGATTCTTCCGCGCCTCGCGCTCTTTCTTGGTCTGTTCGTAGGAAAACTTGCCGTAATCCAACACCCGGCAGACGGGCGGGTTGGCGTTCGGCGCTACCTCGACCAGGTCCAATTCCGCTTCTTCGGCGATGCGCAAGGCATCGAAGAAGGGCAATACACCCCGATTGACACCGTTATGGTCGATCAGGCGCACTTCGCGCGCCCGAATCTGCCGATTGATCCGAAAATCAATGGTGTCAGGTTTAGTAACTGGAGGCCGTCTTACTCTCTTAATCTACCACATCCTCGCGGCGTGCGGCCTGGCGTCCCAGAGCGCACCTGAAAATCAAGCAACAAAAACTTAGGCCCGTTGCCTAAGGTGCTACCTATCATAGCACAGGGCGTTGGCTGCGTCAAACGCCCTGCCCTGATGCCGAAGCCAAATCGCCCGGCTCTTAGACGTTATCCGTCACCAACTGCGGCGACGGCTTCTGCACAAAGTAGGCGTAGACGACGATGGCCGTGCCCAGGATGGCCAACAAGACGCCGCCCCACAGTTGCAGGCTGAAGTTCGGCTGCGAGCGCGAATAGAACACCAGCGCGCCCAACGCCACCAGCAGGACGTTGACGATGACCGGCATCCAGCGGAAGTAGGCCCGGCCGCGGTCAAAGAATGACTCGAAAATACCTAGCAGGCCGAAGGCGATGACCAGGACGGCGGCGATGAGCAGCGCCGTTGCCAGTTCGAGGGTGGTGAAGGCCAGCAGCAGCAGCAGAGCCACGCCGCCGACCAGCCCAACCAGGCCGCGAATCCGGTCGGTGGCCGAGCCGGGCGCGCGCCGGTTGAGCAGACCGCTGAAGACCTGCATGCCGCCGGCTAGGGTCAAATAGGCGGCGACAACGTAGGCGAAGGTCATCGTCGCCGTGTTGCCGCCGGCGATCAGGAAGATACCCAGGCCGATGGCGACGATGCCGCGCAGCAACGTCCATATCCAGGTATTGGAATTGGCGGATACTTTGGCAGTCATGATGTTGATCTCCTTAAGTAAACAGAAGGGAATGATGGGGTGGATGAAAGGCGGCCGGCCCGTTGGGACTGCGGCCGACTGCTAACCAAGGAGGCTAAAGGCGACGTTCAGGGCAATGAGCAGCGCGAACATCGCCGCGGCCAGGATGAACACCCGCCGCAAGTCGCCGGTGATGTAGCCGTACTCGTCCTCCAGCCGCTCTGATGCGGCCTGGCTGCGGCTCAGCTTGGGCGCGCGTGGGGTGCGAGGCGCGACCGCCTCGGCCGGCGGCGACTCGACGGCGCTCTCGATAGGCGCGGCAGCACTCGTGGTTGACTTAGGGGTGGGTCTGGCTTTGGGGCGGTTACTCTTCTTGGCCATGCTATTCCTCAATAAATCCAACTCTCTAGTATAAGACCGGCGACGCGCTTTGTCACCCCTCATCGGCCGCCAATTGGGCAAAGACAACGATGCGCCTGGTATTGACGCGGTAGGGGTAGCAGGAGATGAGCGTCACCCGCGCGTCGTCGGTGGGGGCCATCACCCACACGTCGGTCGGCTCGACGACGCGCACCTCGCTGACGACGTAGGTGTGGCTTTGCCGCTCGCTGCTGACGATGATCTCGTCGCCCACTTGCAGCCGGTCGAGATAGCGAAACGGCTCGCCGTAGATGTCGTTGTGGCCGGACAGGACGACATTGCCCGTCCGCCCCGGCTGGCCGCTGTTGACGTACTGGCCGATGCCCTTCTTCAGTTGCTCCCAGTCGTCCCCCTGGACGATGGGGTAGTCGCCGCTGAGGGCGGGAATCTCCAGCCGGCGGGCCTGCTCCGGGCCGGGGGTGGGGATGGGCGGCGGGACGTAGGCGTTGACGACGGGCAGCAGGTGGGCGGGGATGCCGCCGGCCTCGCCCGGCTCCGGCGGGCGGCCGTCCACCGGCGGCCGGTGGCCGCCCGGCAGCAGCACGACGCCGATGGCCGGCGTGGCCGTGGCCGTGGGCAGGGCCAACGCCTGGCTCTGCGCCGCCTGGGCCGCGGCCAGCTCGCTGTTGAGTTGGCGGTTGGTGGCCCACAGGCTGAGGACGATGGCCAGCAGGGCGACGACGGCGGCCACCTCCACCAGCAGCAGCGCCCGGTCGGCCAGCCGCCGCCACAGCGGGCGGCGCGGCGCGGCGGCCAGCGCGGCGGCGATGCGCGCCTCGTCGGGCGCGTGACCGTCGTTCGCGTCGGGCGTGGGATAGCCGTCGGGGACAACGACCCGCCCCTCGGCCTGCGCCCGCCGCCGCCGCTGCTCGCGCTCGGCGGCGCGCCGGGCCACCAGCAGCCGCTCCAGCTCGCCGGCGCTCAACTCTTCGGGCGCTCTTTTAGCAGACATGGCGTGATCATAGCAGATAACTCACGCAAAGACGCAAAGAACGCCAAGCTTAGGAAGCTTTTCTGGCTTGGCGTTCTTTGCGTCTTGGCGTGAGATCCTCTTCTCTTCTTTGCGCCTTAGCCCCTTAGCGCCTTGGCGTGAGCTGCTTCACTCTTCGACAACGAGTCGCGGGAGATCGGCCGTGTCGCCGCCGGAGGACGCGGGCAGGCGGACGCCGGTGGCGCGGTCGTAGAGGCCGGCGACGGCGGCATAGTCGCCCGGCGCGGCCGAGGCGGGCACGGCCAGAGTGTGAATCTGCACCAGCAGATCGCCCGTCCGCCAGGCCCATGACGGCGCGTCGAGGCTGTCGCGCTGGGCCAGCAGGCCGCCCGCGCCGTCGAGGACGTGGGTGAACAGCACGGCGTCGCTGGCGAAGGTCGGCGGCCCGGCCGGCCCGGCGCGGCCGGGGTCGAGGACGCGCCAGGCGGTCAGCAGTTCGGCCGTCTCGCCCGGTGGCGTGCTCGCGCTCAGCCAGCGCGCGGCGACCAGCTCCACCGCGCCGTCGAAGCCCACCGGCGGCACGCCCCACGCCGCCAAATCGGCCGCCGCCCGGTCGCCGTCCAGTTCGTAGACGGTGAAGCGCGGGTCGAGGTCGTCGGGGCGCATCGCCACCGTCTCCAGCGCCCGCAGCCAGGGGAGCAGCGCCGGGTGGGGCGGGGTCGAGGCGGGGATGACGATCAGCGACGGGCCGGGCGGGATGACCAGGGCGGCGCGGCCGTCGGCCCAGCGCGCCGTCTGGCTCAGCGCCGGGCGGCCGGCGGCCAGCACCAGGGCGATGGATGGGTCGTGGGCCGCGCCGGGGTAGACGCTGGAGAAGACGACCGGCTCGGCGTCGGGATAGTGGGCGGCCACGTGCCCCAGCGCGGCGACCAGCGTGGACTGGTACGCCCCGCGCACCTCCGGCATGTTGGCCCAGCGGGCGAAGTAGTCGCGGCCGGAGACAAAGGCGGCATAGCCTAGCCACAGGACGGCGAGGAGGGTGGCGAGTGGCGAGTGGCGGGTGAAGAAAGTCTCACGCAAAGACGCAAAGTACGCCAAGCTCTTTGAGCTTGGCGTACTTTGCGTCTTTGCGTGAGTCCTTCCCTTAACCAGGGGACGAAGCCGATGGCCGGGATGAGGAAGACCGCCGGCAGCGCGGCCAGGTTGCGGGTGGTGTTGGCCGTCGGGCCGGTGACGAGCGAGGGCAGGATGCCCACGGCCAACCACAGCAGCAGGAAGGCGTAGGCCGGCCGCCGCCAGCGCGCCAGGCAGACAGCCAGACCGACGACGAAGAAGACGGCCGAGACGGCGTCGAACACCGGCCGGCCGGGGATGTTGTAGGCCAGGAACTGGTCGCCGCGGCCGGGCCAGACGAAGGCCAGCAGCGCGTCGGCGGCGTTGGCCAGCACCGGCCGCCACTGCCCGGCGGCGATGGCCTGCAACGGCCCGTCGAGCATGTCCAGCCGCGTCTGCATCTCCGGGTGGGCGCGCAGGTAGAGGAACAGCGGCGCGGCCAGCAGCCCGGCCAGCAGCAACCCCGCCAGCGCCGGCCGCCACGCCCGCCGGAACGCCGCCCGATGCCACAGGGCCAGATAGCCCAGGAACAGCGGAAACAGCAGCCAACTCACTCGCGCCGCCAGATAGATGTAGAGCGTGGCGGCGGTGAAGAGGCCGAAGAGGACGGCCGACGACCGACGGCCGGCCGCCGCAAGAGGCGAGTGGCGAGTGGCGGGTGGTGGGTGGCGAGTGGCTACCGCGGAGTCCGCATCCTCAGATGCGGGGCGGGAAGCAACCCCTCTCCCAGAGGGCGAGGGGGTTCCTCCCGGCGACGTTCTGGCGGCGGTCGGCGGTCGGCCGTCGACGGTCGGCTTCAGTAGTCGCCAGAAAAACCACACCGCCATCGCCAAGAAGAACGGCAACATCCCCGCCCTTAGCGCCTCGCGGCTGCCGGCCAGGGGCCAGAAGGAGACGGCCAGCAGCGCCGCGCCCAGCAGCGCCACCGCCCGGCCGAAGCGCGGCGCGGCCCAGGCGTAGGTGATGGCGATGGCCAGCACGCCGAAGAGGACGTTGACCAGCCGCAGGGCGAACAGGCCGCGGCCGAGCAGGGCCATGCTCAGGGCGGCGGTGTAGCTGTAGAGCGGTTCGCTGCCGTAGTTGAGCGGGAAGAAGAGACGCCACACGCCGGCCAGGATGCCGATGGCCTCGCGGCCGTGGTTGGCTTCGTCGTGGGTCAATCCCGGCGGCACGCCGGTCAAGTTCCAGACGCGCAGGGCGAAGGCCAGGAGCAGGACGATCAGCAAGACCGCCGTCCACCGACCGCCGACCGTCGCCAGAGGCGCGTGGCGGGTGGCGGGTGGCGGGTGGCGCGTGGTGGGGTTCTTTCCCTGCCCCCCCGCCCCCCTGCCCCCCTGCTTTTCTCCCGCAGCGGTCGGCCGTCGGCGGTCAGCGGTCACTTCACCGGCTCAGCCACCGCAAACACCTCCCGCTCGAAGAACCAGCGGAAGGGGGGCGCGCCGAAGGCTACGCGACGCAGCCCGGCCAGCAGCGGCGACTCGACGCGGTTCTGCGGCGGCGAGTCGAGCCAGACGCGGATGTTGTGGTAGCCGCCGCGCTTCAGCGCCCGGCGCATACTGAGCAGGTCTTGCTCGTTGACGTGTACGTCCTGATTGACCGGCGTGATGGCCCGCGGGTCTTTGGGGTAGCCGTCCCCCTCGCCCAGCAGCGTGCGCACGCGGCGCACCCAGGGGTAGGCGTAGGCGTCGTACCAGCGGTTAGGCGCGGTGTGGATGACCAGCCGCCCGCCTGGCTTCAGGACACGGCCGATGTCGACCAACGCCTGTTGCAGCTCCCACGGAAAGAGGTGCTCCACCACGTCGAACATCAGCACGCGGTCGAAATAGTCGCTGGGGAAGGGCAGCGTCTTGGCGTCGGCCTGGCAGACGCCGGGATGGGCGGTGGCGTCGGAGTGCTGTATCTCCGCCGCGATGACGTCGCGCGTCATCTGCGTGGCCACGGCGGCGTAGTCCATGCCGTGGGCCTCGATGCCCAGGCGCAGGCAGTGGCGCAGAATCTCGCCGCGGCCGCAGCCCACGTCGAGCACGCGCATCCCCGGCCGCACGTCGGCCAGGGCGAAGGCGTCGCGCAGCCGCCGCGAGAGGTGCGCCCCCTCCGATTCCAGAAAGACGTCGTAGCCCTCGCACGCCGTCAGGAAGTACTCTTCCGTATAGAGGGTGGACGGCAGCGACTTGCGCTCCGCCGGGGGTGTGGTCGGTTGCTTGTTCATAGAGTATGCTGTCAGGGCATTATAGGCAGCCAACGGCGGGCAGGCAAACGGGGAAAGAATGGCACGCTGATTTACGCTGATTAGGACGCTGATAGACGCTGTCCCGGAACCTGCCGCGAGAATCAGCGTGTAATCAGCGTCCCTCAGCGTGCCATTCCTCGAAACCCGCCGCCGGATCGTGCGTATAGGGTGATAAGTAAGTCAGGAGATTGGCACGTTGAACGACGAGCAGGTCTGGCTTGAGAGAGCCAGACGCGGCGACAAGAATGCTTTCGGGCAGTTGATCGAGGCGTACCAGGGGCCGGTCTACAACCTTGCCTACCGGATGCTCGGCAACAGCGGCGAAGCGGAAGAGGCGGCGCAAGAGGCGTTCATCCGGGCCTATACCCGGCTGGACAGCTATGACCCGGCGCACAAGTTCAGCACGTGGCTGCTCTCGATCACGTCCAACTACTGCATCGACCAGATTCGCAAGCGGCGGGCGGTGTTGCTGTCGATTGACGAGCCGCTGCCGCCGCACCCGGCGCTGCACAGCGACAACCACAAGGGGCCGGAGGCGCAATTCCTGGCCCAGGAGCGCGAGGCGCTGGTGCAGGGGATGTTGAAAGAGTTACCCGACGAGTACCGCCAGGCGGTCGTTTTGCGTTACTGGTACGACATGTCCTACGAGGAGATCGCCGAGGTACAGAAGACAACGGTCAGCGCCGTGAAGTCGCGCCTCTTTCGGGCGCGGCGGCAGTTGGCCGATAGCGGCATGGCGCGGGGCATGGTGCCCGAGGAAGCTGAGGTCGAAGTTATGGTGTAATCCACCAGGCGGGGCGTCTGGCCCGCCGGAGAGATGCGATGGAGCACGAAGAGAGATACTACACGATGATGATGAGCGCGCTCGACGAAGAGCTGCCCGCCGCCGAACGGGACGAGCTGATGGCTCATCTGCACGACTGCCCGGAGTGCGGCCGCGAGTGGCGGGCGCTGCTGGCGATCGACCTGCTGTTCCGCCAGACGCCGCTGCTGATGCCCGCGGTGGACTTCGCCACGCGCACGCTGGCCCTGCTGCCCAACCGCCGTCTGCGCGTGCGGGCGCTGGGCGCGGTCTATGGCCTGCTGCTGCTGTGTGGCCTGGTGCCGCTGGCGCTGGGCATCTTCCTGGCCGGGCGCTACGCTCCCGTGCTGAGTGAGCCGGCGCTGCTGGGGCACGTCTGGTCGGCGCTGGTGGATGTCGGGCGCCTGGCGGCCACAGTCGTCGGCGCGCTCTTTGCCGGGGCGGGTCGCTTCGTCATCGAGCAGCCGGCCGTCGTCGGCTGGCTGATCGTCCTGGCCGGCGTTGTCTTTCTGTGGGGCGGCGTTTTCCAACGGCTGCTGGCGCAACCCGCGGCGGTCGAATCACGTAACTAAGGGTATAGGACGCAGGAGTAGTGGAAACAAGAAGGAGAAACACATGAAGAGAAGTGTCCTAATTCCTTTGGCGCTGGCGCTACTGCTGATAGTAGCCCTGACGCCGGTGGCCTTTGCCGGGCCGCTTGGGCCATACGATGATACGATCATCGAGGCCAACGAGACGGTCAACAACGATGTCATCGTCCTCGACGGCGACCTGACCATCCGCGAAGGAGCGGTGGTCAACGGCGACGTGGTCGTTTTCAACGGCGACGCCAACGTTTTCGGTCGTGTCAATGGCAGTGTGACGCTGTTCAACGGCGACCTGGAAACGGGTGAGACGGCCTTGGTCGATGGCGAATGCGTCCTGCTGAATGGCGAGGTGCGCGGGCCGGTTTCGCTGCGCAACTGTACCGCTGTGGGCGAGTTGGAGTTGCCGCCGCTGGTCATGCCGGAAATCCAGGGCATTCCGGTTATGCCGACGATGCCGGCCTTTGAGGTCGAGCCGGTCATGCCGGTCGATCCTGTCGATCCGGTTAGGCCAGTTGAGCCGGTAATGCCGGTCGCGCCTTACCGCGCTAACGACGGCATAGGCTTCTTCGGACGGCTGGCCAGCGCCATCGCCAGCACGGTGCTGTTCACCCTGCTAGGCCTGTTCGTGGGCGCGGTGATGCCCAACCAGTTGCGGCAGATCGTCGGCGTGGCGCGGGCCAAGCCGGTGGTTAGCGGGCTGGCCGGGGTGCTGACGGCCGTGGCCGTGCCCTCGCTCATCGTCCTGCTCATCCCGCTGTCGGTCATCCTGACCATCGTCTGCATCGGCCTGCTCGGCTTCCCGATCATGCTGCTGCTGGCGCTGGGGCTGGTGCTGGGCAGCTTGCTGGGCTGGGTGGTGGTCGGCACGTGGCTGGGCGTGCGGCTGTTCGGCCACGGCAAGGACGACCACATCGTCCGCGCCGCGGCGCTGGGCACGGGCGCGCTGACGCTCATCTTCGGTGTGCTGGGCCTCATCCCGTTCGTCTTCGGCGAGTCGCTGCTGGCTTTCGTGGTCGTGTCCATCGGCCTGGGCGCGGTGGCCCTGACGCAGTTCGGCCTGAAGCCCTATCCGCGCCTACCGCGGGCCGCGCAACCGCCCACGCCCAACGACGGCCCGGACGCGGGCAAGGTCGATATCGTCCTGGGTACGCTTCCCCCCGAAGAGCGCCCGGCCTAAGTTTAAGAAGATCTCACGCAAAGACGCAAAGGCGCAAAGGAAGAATTTCTCTTCCTTGCTTTTGCGTCTTTGCGTCTTTCCTTCTTCTAAATCAGATCATCGCCAGTTAACTCGCGTTCCAACGCCGCATACAACTGTTGGAAGGCGACCAGCCGGGCGGCGGCGGCGCGGCGGGCGGGGGGGGTGTGCATGCTGGCCACGGTGCGCGGCAGCCAGTCGTTGGCCCGCGCGCGGTGGATGAGCCGCTCCAGGGTATGCATCTTGTGGCCGGCCAGCGCCCCGCCCGTCCAGTGGAAGACGGCCGTCAGCCCGATCTTGGCCAGCTTGTCGGCGTCCCACAGCACTTGCGACTCCAGCACCGTCAGCGGCTCGTCGCGCCAGAGGCCCATGTGGTCGGCGACGGCCGCGGCCACGGCCTCGATCTTGTCCGGCGGGAAGTCGGTGGTGGGCAGGAAGTCGCGGGCGAAGGCGGCCCCGGCCTGGGGGTGCTGCTCGCCGTGGCTGAACTTGCAGACGTCGTGGAGCCAGGCGGCGGCCTCGACCGTCTCGGCGTCGGCCCCGGTCAGCTCGGCCAGCCGCAGGGCCAGGGCGACGACGGCCGTGACGTGCTCCCAGCGGTAGTTGAATGAGACCTGGTCGGTGCCGTGCCGGCCGCGCAGTTCGGCCAGGGTCGCGGCGTGCATTTGTTCCTGGGCGGCTTCGCGCCAGAGGAGGCGGGTGGGGTCGGTCACGGATCACCTTGTATCAAGGGCTGAACAAGCATTGGGCAAGCTATTCTACGACTGTGCTATGTAGTTCAGCGTCAATCCGCTCACGCAAGAATATCTTAATAAGCGATTGGTAAGGCACGTCGCGCTTGTTCGCCAGCAGCTTTAGCTCATCCACCATCGACTCCGGCATACGCACGGAGATGGTGCGCGTTGATGGCTTCAGATTTGGGAAGATGGCGCGTTTGGCCTGACTCCAATCGACGTATTCAGTGGAGTCATGAGTCGCCCAGAACTCCCGTTCCTCGTCCTCGTTCTTGAATTCAGGAATTGGCTTCGGCATAGACCTTCCTTTCCTGGCGGTGCATGTCCCGCGCCGAGATCACTCTAATCTTGCCGGCTCGAACGGCAAATGATATGAAGAGGCGTCGGCCGTTGTTTGACTGTCCAAGAGCAAAGTAACGCTGTTCTATTTGAGAATGCTTCGTGTCATCGGCAATGATCAAAGGAACGTTGAAGAAAACCTCTTCGCACTCACCGTTTGATACCTGATGCTTCAGCCAGTTCTTGTCTTGATTGCCTTCGTCCCATTCAAACCCGGTGAGGCTATGCTTATCTAGCATGTATGTATATTACCATTATGGACGTTGTGGTTCAAGGGATAGGCCAAGGATGTTTGGTTTCTTTGAAGGAACATTGCATACTTCATAAACCAAAAAGGAGATAAGTATGGACCTCTTTGACGACACGCCAATTACTTGGCTAGAAAACAAGCACGTGAACACTCAGGCAGCCAGCGCCGCAGTCAACCATCTGCTGCCCGATGGCATCACCCACGAGGCCCGCGCCTTCCACGCCCAAATGCCGGGCTTCGAGATGACGCCCCTCAAGCGGCTGAACCAACTGGCTTCGCGCTTCGGATTGGGCGGCATCTGGGTCAAGGATGAAGCGGCGCGCATGCGCCTCAACGCCTTCAAGGCGCTGGGCGGCTCTTTCGCCATTTACCGGTTCATCTGTCAGAAGGTGGGCCGTCCCCGGCTCTCTTTTGCAGAGCTGATGTCGGACGAAATCCGCGCCGCGGTGGGCGACATCACCTTCACCAGCGCCACCGACGGCAACCACGGCAAGGGCCTGGCCTGGGCGGCGCGCAAGTTGGGCTTCCCCTGTGTGATCTACGTCCACAAGCTGACCTCGCAGGCGCGGATTGACGCCATTGCTGAGTTTGGCGCCGAGGTGCGCGTCGTCAACGGCAACTACGACGACGCCGTGCGCCAGTGTGAACAGGATGCGCGGGTGAACGGCTGGCAAGTTGTCTCCGACACTTCCTGGCCCGGCTATGAGGATATTCCCATGGCCGTGATGCAGGGCTATACGACCCTGTTGAGCGAAACGCAGGAGCAGTTGGCGGCGCAGGGCATCATTAAGCCGACCCACATCTTTTTGCAGGCCGGCGTCGGCGCGTTTGCCGCGGCCATGATCGCTTTTTACGAAAAGTTGTTTGGGGCGGACGCGCCCATTGCCGTGGTCGTAGAGCCGCGCGCGGCCGGTTGCCTCTATCACTCTCTGCAAGTCGGCGATGGTCAGCCCCATTGCGTTACCGGTGATCTGGATACCATCATGGCCGGTCTGGCCTGTGGCGAACCAAGCCCTCTGGCCTGGGAAATCCTCTGGAATTGCGCCGACTTCATCGTCACCGCGCCCGATTACGTGGCCGCCAAGGGGATGCGCATGTATGGTGTGCCATTGAGGGGCGACCCGTATGTGATCTCGGGTGAATCGGGGGCCGTTACCCTGGGGGCGCTGGCGTTCATTATGCAGTACGAAGGCGCGGCTGCGCTCAAAGAGCAACTCCGGCTAGATGAAAACTCGCGCGTGCTGCTGATCAACACCGAAGGCAACACCGACCCCGACTACTTCCGCAACGTGGTGTGGGATGGGGTTCTCCAGGTGCCGCGGAAGTATCGACGGCCGCTTTAGATGGCCTGTGGGAAGATTGAGCGGCCGGCGTTGCCGCGAACCCTCGCGCGTCCGGGCGCAACCGGGGTTCCAGTCGGTGTGTCGGCTGGTCAATCGGATTTCGTTGTACAATGGGGAGTATAAAGTGGCGATATTGGGACTGTGTGTGGAACTGGTAATGGATTTGTAAAGCCACCCTCTCCCCAGCCCTCTCCCAAGGGGGGGCGGGGGCCGTTCCGGCAGGGCGCCGGGGGGGAGGGGGGCCAGGATGGTTGCACCATGCGTACTATGCTTCTCGTCTGCCTCTTAGCCCTGGCCGCCTGCCGCCCGGCCGGTCTCGAACCCCCTGTGGCGACGGATGAGCCAACACCGGAGCTTACGGCGATTCGGGTGATCGTCGATTGGATCATCCCCGGCGATGAAGATCTGTTGGCTGTGGCCGACGCTATCTTCCTGGGCGAAGTCACCGCTCTGTCGCCGACCACCTTCAACCAGGACAGCGGCGCGTACTACGACGGGGCGATGGCGCTCCACACCGTCACCTTTCGCGTCATCGAGCCGATTGTCGATGACGTCGGCCTGGGGCCGGAGGTAACGCTGACCGTCTCGGCCGGCAGCCCGGCGGACAACGGCAGTGTGGCGGTGGAGAGTGGTAGCGTTCGCCACTATCAGATCAACGTCGCCCACGAATTGGCTGTAGGGGATGAGATCGTCGTCGTTGCCGGAGGCAGGGAGTTTGTCTGGTTGGAGGGCGGCACACGCGAAGTGCTGAGCTTTGCCGACTCGCCGATGTGGTCTTACTTCGCCCGCGACGAACTGGGCAACTACTCCCGCCGCGATTCGGCGCTGCCGGCGATGACGTATGAGGCGTTGCGCGCCTACTTGCACGAGTGGTGGGCGGCGAACCACGAAACTACGCCGGAGAGAGTGTGCCTCGACCTCACGCTAGATGCGGCCGTCGCCGGCGACGCCGACGTGCTGGCCCAGACCGAAGCGGCCTTCCTGGGCGAAGTGACCGCCATCTCGCCCACTCACTTCAATCAGGACAGCGGCCAGTACTACGGCGGCGCGGAAGCCATCCACACCGTCACCTTCCGCGTCATCGAGCCGCTTGTCGATGAGATCGGACTGGGGCCGGAGGTGTCGCTGACCAGCCTGGCCGGCAGCCCGGTGGACAAGGGTCACGTCGAGCTAGAGGGGGCCGACATCGACTGCTATGACGTGACCGTCTCGCACCAGTTCGCGGTGGGGCAGGAGATGGTCGTGCTGGCCCGCCGCAGCGAGATCGCCTGGCGCGAAGGCGGCACGCGCGAGGTACTGGCCTTCGCCGCCTGGCCGACGGATGCTTACTTCAGCGACGGGTCGGGCCAATACCGGCGCAATAACTCGGAGTTGCCGGGGATGACGTTGGCGGAGTTGAGCGAGTACATTCAGGAATGGCGGGCAGGGCCGTAGGGCGGGATGGTATCCCGCCTCTTCAATCGCCAAGAGGCGGGATACCATCCCGCCCCACGAAAACCCGTCTTGACATTGAGGCAGGGCGATCTATAATGGAGATTCCTAAAAAGGTGCAACGCACTGAAGAAAGTGCGATGCACCAAGATAGTGTAATGCGTTGACCGGGACGAGTAGTGGCCCGACGCGCGCCAGAGAGCGGTTGCCATTGGCTGAGAGCGACCGCCGCGCACAATGCCGCGAAAACCACCCGGGAGCGGCCGGCAGAACGGCAGAGGGGAACTGATGGTTCGCCTCTACCGGGCAGACGATGGTCTGCCCGTCCAACTAAGCCGGCCCGGTTTGGCCCCGTTATCGGCCGTATGAGATCGAGGACGCCGCGTCCTTGAAGTTGGGTGGAACCGCGACCGCCGTCGCCCCAATACGGGGCGGCGGCGTTTTTGTTTATAGAGGAAGAGCTCACGCCAAGGACGCAAAGATAGCAAAGGCGCAAAGAAGAACAAGAAGCCAAGCTTTTCTTCCTTGGCGCTCTTTGCTTCCTTGGCGTCCTTGGCGCGAGCTCTTGTAAGAGGAAAGATATGGCAGACAACGGTAACGTACCCTATATCGAGACGGAGCTATACCGCATCCGTCACTCCGCGGCGCACGTGATGGCCGAGGCGGTCAGTGACCTCTTCCCCGACGTGCGCCTGGCCATCGGCCCGCCCATCGAGGACGGCTTCTACTACGACTTCGACCTGGGTCTGGACGAGCGCGGCAAGCCCAAGACCTTCGCGCCCGAAGACCTGGAGCGCATCGAGGCGCGCATGCAGGAGCTATTGCGCCAGAACGCCGAGTTCCAGCACACGACCCTGCCGGTGGACGAGGCGCTGGCCTTCTTCGCCGCCCAGCCCTACAAGGTCGAACTGATCCGCGACCTGGCCGCGGGCAAGGTGGATGAGATGGGCAACCCGACGGCCGAACCGGCGGCCGAGGTCGGCCTCTATCGCCAGCGCGAGTTCGTCGACCTGTGCCGCGGCCCCCACGTGGCCCGCACGCGCGACATCAAGGCCAACGCCGTCAAGCTGCTGCGCACCGGCGGGGCCTACTGGCGCGGCGACGAGCACAACCCGCAACTCCAGCGCATCTACGGCACGGCCTGGCACAGCAAGGCCGAACTGGATGAGTACCTGCAACGGCTGGAGGAGGCGCGGCTGCGCGACCACCGCCGGCTGGGCAAGCAACTGGGGCTGTTCCACATCTCGCCGCTGGTCGGCTCCGGCCTGCCGCTGTGGCTGCCCAAGGGCGCGGTGCTGCGCGAGACGCTGGAAGGCTTCCTGCGCGCCGCCCAGCGCGAGCGCGGCTATCTGCCGGTCATCACCCCCCACATCGGCAACCTCGACCTCTATCGCAAGAGCGGCCACTACCCGTACTACAAGGACAGCCAGTACACGCCGATCAAGGTGGATGAGGAAGAGTTCCTGCTGAAGCCGATGAACTGCCCCCACCACATCGAAATCTACCGCAGCGAACCGCGCAGCTACCGCGACCTGCCCTACCGGCTGGCCGAGTTCGGCACGGTCTACCGCTACGAGAAGAGCGGCGAGCTGAGCGGCCTGACGCGCGTGCGCGGCTTCACCATCGACGACTCCCACCTCTTCGTCGCCCCGGAGCAACTGGAGGAGGAGTTCATCGCCGTCGTCGAGCTGATCCAGTACGTCTTCGGCGCCATCGGCTTCCACGACTTCCGCGCCCGGCTGGGAACCAACGACCCGGCCAGCGACAAGTACGCCGGCGAGCCGGAGATGTGGGCGCGGGGCATCAATGCCATCCGCCAGGCGGCCGACAAGCTGGGCCTGAAGTACTCCGTTGAGGAGGGCGAGGCGGCCTTCTATGGCCCCAAGCTGGACTTCATCTTCCGCGACGCGCTGAAGCGCGAGTGGCAACTGGGCACGGTGCAGGTCGACTTCCTGCTGCCGGAGCGCTTCGAGCTGGAGTACACCGGCGAGGACGGCCAGAAGCACCGCCCGGTGATGATCCACCGCGCCCCCTTCGGCAGCATGGAGCGCTTCGTCGGCATCCTGATCGAGCACTTCAACGGCGCGTTCCCGCCCTGGCTGGCCCCGGTGCAGGCGATGGTCATCCCCATCGCCGACCGGCACGTCGAGTACGCCCGCGCCGTGGCCGAGCAGTTGGCCGCGGCCGGCATCCGCGCCGAGGTGGACGACAGCAGCGAGCGCATGAACAAGAAGATTCGCGCCGCCCAGTTGCAGAAGATTCCCTACATGCTGGTCGTGGGCGACAAGGAGAGCGAGACCGGCGCGGTGGCCGTGCGCACGCGCGACAACGAAGACCGCGGCGCGCAACCGGTGGCCGACTTCGTGGCCGAACTGGCGGCGCGCGTGGCCGAACGGTCGTTGGAACTGTAGTTGTCAGTTGACAGTTGTCAGTTCTCAGAACTGACAACTGACAACTGACAACTTCTGAGGAAAGACCATGCAAGCACAAGACAGCGCCGAGCCATACGAGGGCAGCGAACTGTTCAAGCTGCGCCACACGGCGGCGCACGTGATGGCCCAGGCGGTGCTGGAGCTGTTCCCCGGGGCCAAGCTGGGCATCGGCCCGCCGGTGGTCGACGGCTTCTACTACGACTTCGACCTGGGCCTGGACGAGAACGGCCGCCCGCGCACCTTCGCCCAGGCCGACCTGGAGCGCATCGAGAAGCGCATGCGCCAGATCATCGCCGGCAAGCACCCGCTGCGCACCAAGGTCGTCACCGCCGACGAGGCCCGCGAACTGTTCGCCGACCAGCCCTACAAGCTGGAGATCATCGACGGCCTGCTGCGCGGCGAGTTCAACGAGTACGGCGACGACGTGGAAGACCGGCAGCGGGCCATCGACAACCTGGTCATCAGCACCTACCGCCACGACACCTTCGAGGACCTGTGCAAGGGGCCGCACGTGGCCCACACCGGGCTGATCCCCGTCGATGCCTTCCAACTGATGAGCACCGCCGCGGCCTACTGGCGCGGCGACCAGTCGCGGCCGATGCTCCAGCGCATCTACGGCACGGCCTGGTTCAGCAAGAAAGACCTGAAGCGCCACCTGCAACTGCTGGAAGAGGCCAAGAAGCGCGACCACCGCAAGCTGGGGCGCGAGCTGGAACTCTACATCATGGACGAAGAGGTTGGCCCCGGCCTGCCCCTGTGGCTGCCCAACGGCAACATCCTGCGCGAGGAGCTGGAGAAGCTGGCCCACGAGATGGAGGACGCCGCCGGCTATCAGCGCGTGGCCACGCCCCACATCGCCAAGGAAGAGCTGTTCCGCCACAGCGGCCACCTGGACTACTACGAAGAGTCGATGTACCCGCCGATGGAACGGGAGGACATTCGCTACTACCTGAAGCCGATGAACTGCCCGTTCCACCACAAGATCTTCGCCAGCAAGCCGCGCAGCTACCGCGACCTGCCGCTGAAGCTGGCCGAGTACGGCATGATCTACCGCTACGAGCAGAGCGGCGAACTGTTCGGCCTGATGCGCGTGCGCGCCGCCCAGCAAAACGACGCCCACATCTACTGCGCCGAAGACCAGGTCGAGGCCGAGTTCACGGCCGTCATCGACCTCTACCGCCACTACTTCAGCCTGTTCGGCATCGACCGCTACGTCATGCGCCTGAGCCTACACGAGCGCAGCCAGTTGGGCGTCAAGTACGCCGACGACGAGGCCGCCTGGCTGAAGGCCGAGGCGATGGCCCGGCGGGTGATGAAAGCGTCGGGCGTGCCCTTTGTGGAGGCGCGCGGCGAGGCGGCATTCTACGGCCCCAAGATCGACGTGCAGGCCTGGAGCGTTATCGGCCGCGAGTTCTCCCTGGCCACCAATCAAATCGATTTCGTCGCCCCGGCGCGCTTCGGGCTGACCTTCACCAACCGCGACGGCCAGCCGGAGATGCCCTACTGCATCCACCGCGCGCCGCTGGGGGCGCACGAGCGCTACATCGGCTTCCTGATCGAGCACTACGGCGGCAACTTCCCCGTCTGGCTGGCCCCGGAGCAGGTGCGCGTCATCCCCATCACCGACGACCACCACGACTACGCCCGGCGCGTGGCCGCCCGGCTGAGCGAGGCGGGCGTGCGTGTCCACGCCGATCTGGGCAGCGACCGCATGGGGGCCAAGATTCGCGCCGCGCAACTGATGCGCGTGCCCTACATGGCCGTTGTCGGCGGGCAGGAAGCGGCGGCCGAGACGCTGGCCGTGCGCTATCGCGACGGCGAGCAGCGCAACGACACGCCGCTGGGCGAGTTCGTGGCCCACGCGCAGAAGCGGATTCGCACCCGGTCGGGGGAGTTGTAACTGGGGTCAATTGCCTGTGACAGAGATGGCACGCTGATTCCGCTGATTCCAACGCTGATTCTCGCTGTCGGCCTGCTCTGACAGCGTAAATCAGCGTCTTGCTCAGCGTTTATCAGCGTGCCATTTCTTGATACGGTATCTCTGGCCGATAGACGTGGCCAAAGCTATACTGCGGATAACAGACGACTGGAAAGGTGCCCCGGCATAGATAGGGCCGTATGAGCAGCACTACCGTGGACAAGGATATGGAACCAGAGTACGATTTCAGCCGGGGAGAACAGGGCAAGTTCTATGTCCCTGACACGGTGTTACATATCCCGATCTACTTCGACGATTGGAGCGAGGCTGAGTGGCTGCATATGGCGGCCGACAACCCGGCATTCGACTTCCTGAAGGACGCCGTCGAGGACATCTACTCACCGATGGACGGAACCTCTGTGAGTGATAAAGCGGCAGACGATTCTGATCCTCTTCGTTGATGACTACCATTGTCAATAGTGGCCCGACGCCCCGTGCCCGGGTGAGGCCCCGCTTCCCCCACGCCCTCCCGGCGCTGTTCTTCCTCCTGCTGGTGCTGGCCCTCAACTACCCGCTGGTGCTGAAGCTCAACAGCCACGTCGTCGGCCGACCCTTTGACGACACGTTCGAGGTGCTGTGGCAGTTGTCGACTGTACACCGCGCCATCTTCGAGACCCACAGCAACCCATTCTACACGCCCAACGTCTTCTATCCCCAGGGCTGGTACACGGCCAGCGGCGCGCAGCCACCGTGGTATCTGCTGCTGCTGTCGCCGCTGACGGCCGTGGCCGGACCGGTGCTGACCTATAACCTGACCGTGCTGGCCACGTTCATCCTCGGCGGCTTCGGCGTCTACTGGGTAGTCCGCCGGCTGACGGGCCAGACGGCCGCCGGCCTCATCGCCGGCTGCGCCTACATCGCCGCGCCCGTCTTCACCCTGCGCCTCGGCGGCCACCTGCACACGCTGCTGGCCATGATGTTCTTGCCCTATGCCGTCGGCGCGATGCTGCGGGCGCTGGGCGCGCCGAGGGCCGGCGACGCGGCGGTCGGTGGCGGGGCGGCGGGCGCGGCCGTGCCCAGTTGGCGCTGGGTGGCGCTGGCCGGCGTCTTCCTGGCCGCCACCATCCTGTCGCACTGGTACTTCATGTTCATCGCTGCCCTGCCCATCGCTGGGCTGGCCCTGACGACCCATTCGCCGCTGCCGTGGCGGGCGCGGCTGGCGCGATTGGCGGTCATCGGCGTCATCACCGGGCTGCTCATCGCCCCGGCGCTGCTGCTGACGTTGCAGGCGCGGCAGGCGATGTTGCCTGGCCGCGGCGTCTACCTGCTGTCCGACGCCGCCCTGCAAGGCTTCAGCCCCGACTACCTCTTCAGCCCCAACCAGTTGCACCCGTTCTGGCGCAGCCGCGTCCACGGCGTCTTCCCCGTCTTCGGCGAGTGGGACGTTGTCTCTCTGGGTTATACCACCGTTCTCCTGGCCGCCGCCGGGCTGCTGACCGCGCCGTGGCGACAGACACGGCCGCTGGTCGTCATGGGGCTGATCAGCTTCATCCTGGGGCTGGGGCCGACCCTGCGCTGGCGCGGGCAGCGCGTCGAAGTGGCCTTGCCGTCGCGGCTGGCCGGCGCGCTGGCCCCGTTGCTGCGCGACCTGGGTGCGCTGCCCCCCGGCCGTGTGCCCATCCTGCTGCCCGACTTCTTGCTCTACTACCTCCTGCCCTTCTACTCCTCCATTCGCGTCTGGTCGCGCTTTGCTGTGCCGCTGACGCTGGTGGTGGCCCTGCTGGCCGGCTTCGGCGTGGCCTGGCTATGGAGCAAGGGGCGCGGCGGGCGGGCGGCGGCCGTGGCTCTGGGCGCGCTGATGGTGTTCGAGGGGGTGATCTTGCCCTATGAGAACTTCACCGAGGTCGCGGCCATCCATCGCACCGTCAACGACTGGCTGGCTGCCCAGCCGGCGGGTACGACGCTCATCGAGTACCCTCTGCCGTGGGTCAATGGGCTGGCCATGTATAGCCAGTCGTTGCATGGGCAGCGGGTGGTCAACGGCCAGATGTCCTTCACGCCGGCCTTTCTAGAAGAAGTCAAGCCGCAACTGGGCGAGTGGCCCAACGCGGCGGCGCTGCCCATCCTGCGCGGCTGGGGGGTGGAGTACGTGGTCGTCAGCGCCTTGCCTCAGGTGGACGTTTTCCGCGATGCCATCTGGCCCGATATGCTGGCCCTCGATGGCCTGTGCCTGGTGCAGAGCTTCCCCGACGCCCTGCCGCTGATGGAGTTCCGCGAGACCCACGTCTTCGCCGTGACCGAGCCGGGCGCGCCCTGCCCGGTTGCGCCCTAAGACAAGAAGAAACCACAGATTACGCAGATTACGCAGATTTCGCTCTGAGAAATCTGTGTAATCTGCGTAATCTGTGGTTTCTTTCTGATCAGGCGCGGACAAAGCGAAAGGGCGCGCAGCCTCACCTGCGCGCCCAATCTAGAGAGAAGAGAGAAGGAGAAACCCGGCGGGCCGCGGCCGCCACCGCGACCCGCCAGAAGCGTCAGCTAGTCATTAGGCCCCGGTGCCGGTGGTGGTGGTCGTGTCCGTGTCCGGGGTGGTCGGCGTCGTGTCCAGGCTGCCCGGGCCGCGCCCGCCGCCGTGGCCGCGCCCGCCGTGGCCACCGTGGCCGCGTCCGTTGAAGCCACTGAAGCTATACGGGTTGGCGTCCAGGTAGGCCAGCAGCGCGTCGGCCTGGGCCTGGGTGATGGCCCCGTCGTCCAGCGCCGCGGCGATGGCCGCTTCCTGCGCCGCGCGCACCTGGGTGTTGATCGACGCGGTGTCGATGTAACCCGCGGCCGCCTTCTGGGCCAGCTTCAGGTCAGCCTCTTCCTGGGTCAGGTCGCCGGCAGCCACGCGCGCCGCCAACTCAGCCTCATAGACCTCCAGTTGGGCCGCCTCCAGCGTCTCCAGACTGACGCCCAGGGCGTCGGCCAGGAACTGGTTCTTGTCATAGCCGTACTGGCTGCTGTTGCGCAGACGGCTGCCGTCGGCCTTCATCGTCTCGCCCTCTTCGGCGGTCAGATGGCCGTCGGCCACGGCCTGGTCGATGAGGGCGATGCGCGCCTCTTCCTGGGCCGCGGTCAGCGCCGTCAACTCGACGCCCAGCGCGTCGGCCAGGGCCTGGTCTTCGTCAATCCACTCGCTGGAGCGGCTGCTCCCGGTCGAGGGCACGGCCGGGGCGACCTCTTCCGTCTCGGTGGAGGGGGCCGACGGCGTGGCCGGGTCGGTCTGGGCGTAGGCCACCATGCCGCCGCCGAGCAGACCGAGGGCCAGCGCGCCCCCCAGAATCGAACCTACGATCTTGTTACGAACCATTGTCATTGTCTCCTTTCGGTGTGTCCGCGTCCTTTGCGCGGCTGTGGCCACTTGGTGTGGCTGTGTTATCGAACTGTCCACAGGATAGCCGCCAAATGTTTAGAGATTTTGAGGATGTTGTTGGGAATGTGTTGGCGGTTGTGTAGTGGGGGATGAGTGGCGGGGCGGCCCTCTTCCCAACCCTCTCCCAAAGGGCGAGGGGGTGGATGGCACCATGACCTGACAGGTAGGCGGCCAGGCTCTCTGCGGCAAGGAGCGTTGGGGCCGCCTACCTGTCAGGTCGATGCGTTCTCAGCGACAACCGAAAAACCCGCTATTCCGGTACACGTGGTGGAGCATGCTATAATGGAGATAGGAGGCTAAAGAAGGCTATGGTCAATCTGGACGATATGCAGCTGGAATATGTGACCGACAACGCCGGCGCAAAACGGGCCGTCATCTTGCCGATTGAGGTTTTCTACCAGTTGCTCGAAGACCTCGAAGACCTGGCTGTTGTCGCCGAACGGGTGGACGAGCCTACCATTTCCCACCAAACGCTTGTGGACGAGTTGAAGTCCGATGGCCTCCTACCGGATTGAGTGGAAGCCGTCGGCCGCTAAAGAACTGAAACGTCTGCCACGCGAGGTGATTCCACGTATGATTGCCGCTGTCGAAGCGCTTGCCTCTAACGCCTTCCCTCAAGGCGTTGTTCGGTTGAAAGGCTCCCAACATACGTATCGCATCCGCATTGGCGATTACCGCGTCGTCTACACGGTGGAAGACGATGTGCTGCGGATTGAGATCATTCGCGTTGGTCATCGGCGCGACGTGTATCGCTGATAAGTCTATTTCCCAAAAGCCAACATCATGGACCCCATCAACCTCTACGAATACGAAGCCCTAGCCCAGGCCCGGCTGACCACCATGGCCTACGACTACTACGCCAGCGGCGCGCACGACGAGATCACCCTGCGCGAGAACCACGCCGCCTACGACCGCATCCCCCTGCGCTACCGCGTCCTGCGCGACATCAGCCAACGCACCACGGCCACGACCGTGCTGGGCCACCCACTGAGTATGCCCGTCATCGTCGCCCCGACCGCCTTCCACAAGCTGGCCCACCCCGACGGCGAAGTGGCCACCGTCCGCGCCGCGGGCCAGGCCGGGACGCTGATGATCCTCAGCACCCTCTCGACCACCTCCATCGAAGAGGTCATGGCCGCGGCCACCGGGCCGGTGTGGTTCCAGCTCTACGTCTACAAGGATCGCGGCGCGACCAAGGCGCTGGTGCAGCGGGCGCAGGCCGCCGGCTGCTCGGCCCTGGTTCTGACCGTGGACGCGCAGATCTGGGGGCGGCGCGAGCGCGACGTGCGCAATCGCTTCCAGTTGCCGGCCGGGCTGTCGGTGCGCAACCTGATGCCCGCCGGGCAGGAGGCGTTCCCGGCCGACGTGCCCGGATCAGGGCTGGCGGCCTACGTCGCCTCGCTGTTCGACCAGACGCTATCGTGGAAGGACGTGGAGTGGCTGTGTTCGCTGACCGATCTGCCGGTGCTGCTGAAGGGCGTCGTCCACCCCGACGACGCGCGGCAGGCGGCCGACACTGGCGCGGCCGGCGTCATCGTCAGCAACCACGGCGGCCGGCAACTGGACACCGCCCCGGCGACTATTGAGGCGCTGCCGGCCATCGTTGAGGCGGTGGATGGCAAGGTCGAGGTGCTCATCGACGGCGGCATCCGGCGCGGCACGGACGTGGTCAAGGCGCTGGCCTATGGCGCGAAGGCCGTGGCCGTCGGCCGCCCCGTGCTGTGGGGCCTGGCCGCCGACGGCCAACGCGGCGTGGAGAAGGTCCTCGACATCTTGCGGTATGAGGTGGATTTGGCGATGGGGTTGTGTGGGTGTGCGGGGGTGAGCGAAATCGGTCGGGACTTGATCGACTAAGGTATAATCCTCACAGCGCAATCCGAATCCAGGAGTAATCCCATGCTTAACCAGACGGCCTATGCCCACATTGTCCTTGACGATCAGGACGTGCCCTACCTGGCTGGAACCGACACCAAAGTGATCGAGTTGGTCTTGGATCGGGTGGCCTACGGCTGGAGCGCTGAGGAGATGCACTTACAGCATCCTCATCTGACGTTAGGCCAAATCCATTCCGCGCTGGCCTATTACTGGGATCATCAGGAGGAACTCGACGAGGATATTCAACGGCGCCTGGAGTATGTCGAGCAAATTCGGTCCGCTTCTGAGCCAACGCCGCTGGTGAAGAAGTTAAGAGCGCAGGGTCTACTGCCGTGACGATTCGCCTGTATATGGATCGCAATGTTCCGTCTGCAATCACTGTCGGCCTGCGTCTGCGTGGTGTGGATGTGCTGACGGCCTATGAAGACGGTCATCATCGCGTACCAGATGCCCAATTACTTGATCGCGCCCAGGTGCTCGGGCGCGTTTTGTTTTCAGAGGACGACGACCTGGTGGCCGAGGCTGTGCTTCGCCAGAGGGATGGGCGCGACTTTCCGGGTGTCATCTATGCCCACCAACTTCGAGCGGCGATTGGCACAGTGATTGACGATCTGTATCTGATCGCTACCGCAGGAGACTCGGACGATCTCGCCAACATGGTGCAGTTCCTGCCCCTATAATAGAGCGTAACAACGAGTTACCTGCTTGTCTCACTGCTCTCCATTCCCCATCACAATTGGAAAGTAAACGGCCGTCGCTTGTGTCGGCGACATCGTCGCCGTAGCCGTCGGCGTGGCCGTGGCTGTCGCTTCGAGCGTGCCCGTTGGCGTTTCGGTCGGCGTGCCGGTCGGTGTCGCGGTAGAGGTGGTTGTGGGCGTACCCGTCGGCGTGCCCGTTGGTGTGGTTGTGGTTGTCGGCGTGCCCGTTGGTGTGGCCGTGGCGGTTGTGGTCGGTGTGCCGGTTGGCGTGCCGGTGGCGGTTGCAGTCGGTGTGCCCGTTGGTGTGCCCGTAGGCGTGGCCGTGGGTGTCGCGGTCGGTGTATCGGTTGGCGTGCCGGTGGGCGTGCTCGTCGCCGTCGCTGTCGCCGTGATAGTTAAATCCGTGGCGCACGTCTTGCTCAGGGTGTACGAGTCGATCAGCGTCCCGGCCGTGTTGAAGAACTGCGACGTCAGCCCTGTCTGGCTGACCGTGACCAGCATCGCCCCATACTGGGCGTTATAGCGCGCCTTGCGACGTGACGCCGGCGGGCAAGGCGTTGATGTTGCCGAACTTGTACTTGCTCTTGCCGCCCAGGCCGTTGACGAAGTAGGGCATCCCGGCCGCGTCGAGCCGCTCATAGCTGTGCTCGTGGCCGTTCATGACCACCTCGGCCCCCCAGGCGGCGAAGGGCCAGCGCATCTTCACGTCGGAGCCGTGACTGCCGGTCGAATAGGGCGGGTGATGGAACACCACCACGTCGAAACACGCCTGGGAGGCCGCCAGCCCGCTCCTCAGCCAGTTGGCCTGAACCGAACTCGCCGCCCGGCCGTGCGGCTCGCTGTCGATGCTGTTGACCACGAACAGGTGCATCAGCCCCATGTCCACGTCGTAGTACCGTTCGTTGCCGGGCAGGGTGAAGTAGTTCAGGTAAGGGCCGCTGCAACTGCCGTTGCTGCACTTGATGGATGACCAATCGTGGTTGCCCAGGCTGGGCCAGAAGCGATTGGTCGCGCTGCCGCTGCCGTACTGGCCCTGATAGTTGCCGATGAACGCGCTGTAGTACCGGCCGATGTTCCGGTCGATGGTCTTCGCCGCCCCCTTGGGATAGTTGTTGTCGCCGGTTGTGACCACGAACGCCGGGTTCCAGCCGGCCACCAGCGCGGCCACCTGCCCCTCGCCGGCCGAGTTGCTGCCGTAGTCGCCGATGACGGCAAACTGAAAGCCCGCGGCCGGCAGCGACGGCGGCGCGACGAAGGGCTGCCCCAGGGCGGGCGCGGCCGTGTGGCTCGCCGTCGCCCGCAACGAGGCCAACCCAGACAAGCCGGCACCAAGGGCCAACAACAAAACGAGGACCATCTGTTTGCTACGGACTACCATCTCAGGCCAGCCTTGCCGGACTAGGGGCGGAGCGGGACGTATCGCGCCGGCGACAGGGGATCGGTTGGAACGCGACAATACTAACTCACACGGCCCATTTCTGACAAGTAATGTCAAAAATACTTGACATCTAGTCAATCATATCGTACTCTATGTCTATCAAAGATTACTTAATGTAAACAGGAATTAACACATGGCCCGCGACACGATCTATCCAGAAGACAAGAACGACAATGAGGACGGCCTGGCGTATCAGGAAAAGAGCGTCATCGTTTCGTTGCTCACCTCGACCCTGGTCTACGCGCTCTTTGCGGTTCTGGTGTGGCAGCGTTACCGGGCTGAGAGTTTCGACGCCGCTAGCGTCCTGGTCTTCTGGGGCCGGGCGCTGCTCATTCTGATCGGCATGCAAATCCTCTTTCAAGTGGTGGCGCAGATCCTCCTGGCCATCTCCCATGCCATCGTCACCCGCGAAGAGGAGGATCCCGCGTTCGAAGACGAACGCGACAAGCTGATTGAACTAAAGTCGACGCGCAACCAGTTCATCGTGTTTGGGGTGGGCTTTCTGCTGGCGGCGGCCGCGTTGGCCTTTGGCCATTCAGTCACCGTGATGTTTGTCATCCTGATCGCCTTTCTCATCATCGCCCAGCTTTTCGGCGATGTTTCCAAGCTGGTCTACTACCGGCGAGGGGTCTGACATGAGCCAGAGTCCAATCAGCAACAACATTCGTAAGTTGCGCTTCTTCCATGACGAGATGACCCAGAAGGAGTTGGCCGACCAGGTTGGGGTGACACGACAAACCATCGTGGCTATCGAGAAGGCGCAGTACTCGCCATCGTTGGAAGTGGCCTTTCGCATCGCCCGCGTCTTTGACGCGCCGCTGGAAGAGGTATTCATCTATAGCCCTGAAGAGGATCAGGCGCTCGCCAAGAGAGCGCGTCGCTCTGGGGCTACTCAGGCCGGACAGGAGAATCAGGGATCATGAAAGCGATCATCTATGACCATTACGGGCCGCCGGAAGTGTTGCGGCTGGTGGAGCTGCCCACCCCCGCCCCCAGGGACAATGAGGTGCGCGTGCGCGTGCGGGCGACCACTGTTACCGTGGGTGACACGCGGATGCGGCGCTTCGCCGTCCCTCGCGGCCAATGGCTGTTCGCGCGGCTGTATCTGGGTGTCTGGCGGCCGCGCCGCAAGGTGCTAGGCATGGAACTGGCCGGTGACATTGACGCGGTGGGCCAGGACGTCACGCGCTTCAAGGTCGGCGACCCGGTCTTTGCCTCGACATTTGAAGTCAATTTCGGCGGCTATGCCGAGTACAAGTGTTTTCCAGAGGACGGCCTTGTGGCCCACAAGCCGGATAACCTGAACTACGAGGAGGCCGCGGCGGCCGTCGGCGCGGGCATGACGGCCCTGCGCTGCCTCAGGCAGGGCAACATCCGGCCCGGCCAGCGGGTACTCATCTATGGCGCGTCCGGCGCGGTGGGCACGAACGCGGTGCAACTGGCCCGCAACCATTTTGGCGCGGAGGTGACCGGAGTGTGCAGCGGGGCCAATGGTGACCTGGTGCGCTCTCTGGGCGCGGCCCAGGTTATCGACTACACCCGCGAGGATTTCACGCGCCGCGGCGAGAAGTACGACGTTGTCTTTGACGCGGTGGCCAGGTTTCCCCCGGCGCGGGCAGCACAGGCGCTGACCGAGACCGGCGTCTATCTCAACGTCCATAAGCACTCCGACGCCGATGCGGGGCGAAGCACCGGGCAAGAGGAGCTACTGGCGTTGCAGGCCCTGATCGAGGCCGGTCAGGTCAGGCCCGTCATCGATCGCTGCTACCCATTAGAGGAGATCGTCGAGGCCCACCGCTACGTCGATAAGGGGCACAAGCGGGGCAACCTGGTCGTGCAAGTGGGTGGGGCGATGCGGTAGCTCTATTAGGAGGGACTCGCGCGAAGCACGCCAAGCACGAGTCCCTTGACACCCGCGCCCGGCCTGTGCTATGCTGCCCCGCGTTGGCCAAGTCAACCATGACGACAGGAGGAATTCGAGATGCAAGCACAATCTACCATCCAGTCCAACCGCATCGCCGCCGCGTGAGGCTCCCCGCCGCCCGGTAAGTTCGCTTTGTTTGTTTGCCCGCCACGCGCGGGCCTAGCTGACTGACCCCGGCCGCAGGGCGCGCCCTGTGGTCTCGCCGCTTTGGCCGGTTCTCGTTTGCGGAACCCGGCCCTCTTCCCCGTCGCCACAATTTACGCTAAGGCGAGTCTCGTCGCCCGACCGCTGACGGCCGACCGCCGGCCGTTCGTGCTCGCGGCGTTCTCTTAACGCGTAGCTCGTCTTTGGTATCTCGCATCTCAACTTATGAATTCGATTCCAACCCAACCGATAGCCATGCTCCGCCACTACCTGCGGCCCCACCGCGGCCGTGTGGCGCTGCTATTCCTGTTGCTGGGCGGCTCCATCGCCCTGCAACTGCTGGGGCCGCAACTGCTGGGGCGGTTTGTGGACGCGGCGGCTGGTGGAGACGGTTCAGCGAACCGTCTCACCGTCATTGCCGCGCTCTTCTTCGCCGCCGTGCTGGCCCAGAAAGTCATCCACCTGGTTACCGTCTATCTGACCGAAGACCTCGGCTGGGCGACGACCAACGCCCTGCGCGGCGACCTGACGGCCCACGTCCTGCGGCTGGACATGGGCTTCCACAAGCTGCGCACGCCCGGCGAACTCATCGAGCGCATCGACGGCGACGTGGGCCAACTGGCCGAGTACTTCTCGACGATCGTCGTCAACCTGCTGGGTAACGGCCTGCTGGTGGCCGGCATCCTGGTGCTGGTCTTTGTCGCCGACTGGCGCGTCGGGCTGGTCGGTCTGACCTACGCGCTGATTATGCTGACCCTCTTCCGGGCCATCCAGGCGCGCATGGTGCGGCTCTACACGCGCATCAGCCAGGCCTCGGCCGAACTGCTGGGCTTCCTGGAGGAGTACATGACCGGCACGGAGGACGTGTTGCCCAACGGCGGCGCGGCCTACGTCATGCGCCGCCTCTACCCGCTGCTGAACGGCCACGCCGCGCTGCGCACGCGCACCTACACCCTCACGGTCGTTGTCCGTTCCGCCAGTTGGTTGCTCTACGCCGCGGCCGTGGCGGCGACGATGGGCCTGAGCGCGCTGGCCTTCCGCGCCGGGACGATGAGCATCGGCACGGTCTTTCTGCTCGTCTTCTACGTCGGCCTGCTGGAGTCGCCGCTCGACGCCGTGCGCCGGGAGTTGGCCAGCATCCAGCGCGCCCTGGCCGGCGTCAACCGTACGCGGGAGCTTTTTGTGTTGCAGCCGGAGGTAGGCGCCGCGGCTACTGGAGCGGCAGCCATTCTGGCCGGCGGGCCGCCGGCGGTGAGGTTTGAGGGGGTAACGTTTGCGTATAAGGATCGACCGCCGACCGCCGACGGCCGACCGCCGCAAGAAGAAACGAGTGACGAGTTGCGAGCGACAAGTGAAGAATCGCTCAATAGCGACACTTCTGACGGCGGTCGGCCGTCGGCGGTTGGCGGTCTTTCCGACGCTGTGCTGCACGACATCGCCTTCGCCCTGGCTCCCGGCCGCGTGCTGGGTGTGCTGGGCCGCACGGGCAGCGGCAAGACGACGCTGACGCGGCTGCTGTTCCGGCTCTACGACGTGGATGCCGGGGCGATCATGCTCGACGGCGTCGACCTGCGCGCCGTCGGGCTGGGCGAGTTGCGCCGCCACGTGGGGCTGGTGACGCAGGACGTGCAACTCTTCGCCGCCAGCGTGCGCGACAACCTGACGTTGTTCGCCAACTACGACCCGGCGCGGCCGGCAATTGCCGACGTGCAGATCGTCGCCGCGCTGGAGTCGCTGGGCCTTGGCCCCTGGCTGCGCGGCCTGCCCGACGGGCTGGACACGCTGCTGGAGAGCGGCGGCAAGGGCCTGTCGGCCGGGGAGGCGCAACTGCTGGCCCTGGCCCGCGTCTTCCTGCGCGACCCGCGGCTGGTGGTGCTCGATGAAGCGTCGTCGCGCCTCGACCCGGCCACGGAGGGGCTGCTGGAGAGAGCCATCGACCGGCTGCTGGCCGGGCGCACGGGCATCGTCATCGCCCACCGGCTGCGGACCGTGCAGCGGACCGACGACATCTTGATCCTGGAGGGCGGCCGTGTCGTGGAGCACGGCCCGCGCGCCGCCCTGGCCGCCGACCCCGGCTCGCGCTTTTACCGGCTGCTTCAGACGGGGCTGGAGGAGGTGTTGGTATGAAAGAGAAGAGGAATGATCCGCAGATTGGGCAGATTAGGCAGATTTTTCAGAAAGAAAGACAGGCTTGTCTATCTGAGCCTGATACGTTAGTGAACCGCATACAGGGAGATCAAGGTGACAATGACAACCGGCATTCTTAAATCTGCCAAATCTGCCCAATCTGCGGATAAACTATCCGTCTGGCGCGGCACGTGGGCGCTGATTCGCTTCCGGCCGTGGTACTTCGCCGCTAACCTGGGGTTGGGCGTTGTCGTCCTGGGCAGCGAACTGATCCCTGGCCTGATCAGCCGCCGCTTCTTCGACGAGTTGACCGGCGCGGCCCCGGCAACGTTGGGCATCGGCACGTTGCTGGCCCTGTTCGTCGGCGTTCAACTGGGCCGCGCCACCCTGAACATCGGCTACGAATGGGGCGGCTGGCTGGTACGCAGCGTCAACAACGTCCTGATGCGCGTTAACTTCATGGCCAACATCCTGGCCAAGCCGGCGGCGCGGCCGATGCCGGTCGAGTCGGGCGACGCCATCCACCGTCTGGATCGCGACGTGGGCGACTTCGCTGACTTCCCCACCTGGCTGCCGCAAATGATAGGTCAAGGTTTCTTCTTTACCTTCGCCATCGCCATCATGGCCCGCATCAACCCGTGGATCACCCTGGTGGCGGTGCTGCCGTTGCTGGCCGTCTTCTTCATCAACCGCGTCGCCTGGCGGCGCTTCCTGCTCTATGACCGGGCCACCCGCGTCGCCAGCAGCCGCGTCACCGGCTTCCTGGGCGAGATTCTGGGCGGGGTGCAGGCGGTCAAGGTGGCCGACGCCGAGACGGGCGCGCTGCGCTACTTCGACGCGCTCAGCGAGGCGCGGCGGCGGGCCGGCGTGCGCCAGAACACCTTTCTGACCCTGTCGTTTTCTATCGGGCAGAGCATGGGCGACGTGGCCGTGGCCCTGGTTGTGCTACTGGCCGGGCAGGCCATCCAGTCGGGCAGCATGACCATTGGCGACCTGACCCTGTTCGTGACCTATTTAACCATCGCCGTCCACTTCCCGGCCGACATGGGCAGCTTTATGTCGGAGATCGCCCAACAGCGCGTGGTGCTCGACCGCCTGCACGAGCTGCACCCCGATGCCCCGCCGGCCAGCATCGTCGCCCACCGGCCCATCTACGAGAAAGGTGATGCGCCGGCTGTAATCTCGCCGGTGAAGGGGACGGCCGATCGGTTAGAGAGATTGGAGGTCGTTGGATTGACGTATCTCCACGCCGCGCAAGGGAGAGAAGGAGCGACGAGTGAAGCGGCGAGTGGCGAGTGGCGAGTGGCGAGTGGCGATAATGGAACAACCGACGACCAACGACCAACGACCATTGACGACTCATCACTCATCACTCGTCACTCGTCACTCGTCACTGGCATTTCTGACGCCACCTTCACCCTCCCCCGCGGCTCCTTCACCGTCATCACCGGCCGCGTCGGCAGCGGCAAGACGACGCTGCTGCGGGCGCTGCTGGGCTTGCTGCCGCCACAGGAGCGGCGCGGTGCGCTGGAACGGGGCGACGGTGGGCGACCCGGCGGCCCACTTCGTCCCGCCGCGCGCCGCCTACACCCCGCAGGTGCCGCGCCTGTTCAGCCAGGCGGCTGCGCGACAACATCCTGATGGGCCTGCCCGACGACGGCCGCCTGGCCCGCGCCCTCCACGCCGCCGTGCTGGAGCCGGACGTGGCCACGCTGGAGGCCGGGCTGGACACCGTCGTCGGGCCGCGCGGCGTGCGTCTCTCCGGCGGGCAGGTGCAGCGCTCGGCCGCGGCGCGGATGCTGGTGCGCGACGCGGAGCTGCTGGTCTTCGACGACCTGAGCAGCGCGCTGGACGTGGAGACGGAGGGGCTGCTGTGGCAGCGGTTGGTGGACGAGACGGGCGAGGCGCGGCCGACCTGCCTCGTCGTCAGTCACCGCCGCCCGGCCCTGCGCCGCGCCGACAACATCCTCGTGCTGGACGGCGGGCGCGTTGTGGCCCAGGGGACGCTGGATGAACTGCTGGAAACGTCGGCCGAGATGCGGCGGATTTGGCATGGGGAGATAGAGTAAAGAGGCTCACGCAAAGGCGCGAAGGGGCGAAGGCGCAAAGAAGATGGCTCACGCAAAGACGCAAAGTACGCCAAGCTAAGAAAGCTTCTAAAGCTTGGCGCACTTTGCGGCTTTGCGTGAGACCCTCCGAAATCTGCCGAATCTGCCCAATCTGCGGATCATTTCTCTTGGAGGAGATCATCTATGGCATCGAGCGAAATGGAAGCCCACCGACAAGGGCGGGAGACCCTGCTGGAGTCTATCGTTGCGGCGTTGGCGGCCGATGAGCGGTTCGTGGCCGCATGGCTGACCGGCAGCTACGCCCGCGGCGATGCCGATGCCGTCAGTGACATCGATCTGACGGTCGTCGTCGCCGATGAACATGCCGAGATACTGTGCCGGCGGATGGAGATGGTGACGGCCTGGCCGCCGGCCGAGCGCCTGGCTCTCTTTGCCCAATTCGGCCACCCGGCCAACGCGCATGAGAACAATTACAACGCGCCGGAGGGCGGCACGTTCACTTCTGTTCTCTATCAATCGTCGGCTCACGTTGTGGACTGGGTCCTCGTGCCCTACGCCCTGGCCCGACGGCCCGACGCGGCGCGCGTCCTGTTCGAGCACCGGCCCGTCGCCCCCGCGCCGCCGCCGGAGCCACTGACACCTGAAGCTCTGGCCGCCCAGGTCAGCGAACAGATCGCCTTCTTCTGGATGATGACGGCCGTGGTCGTGAAGTACCTCATCCGTGGCGATCTGGGCTTTGTCGCCCATTGGCTGCAGGAATTGAGCTTGCTGGCGCTGCACGTGGAAAGTCGCCTGGCCGGACAGCCCTGGCACTATCAACGCAACCTGATTCGCCGGTTGCCGCCGGCGATAACGGTCGAGGCTCTGGCGGCGGCAATGACCGACTTATGCGGCCAGGTAGAGGGACTGATGGGTGTTGTCGGTAGGATGGGTATTACTTTGCGCCCCGCGCCGCGCGAAGCAATCGACACGCTGCTGCGGTTGCGGCGACGGCAGAGCGCCCGGCCCCGGAGAATTTGCGACGAAGACTCCTGGGCGGAAATCACCCGGAGAGTGACGCACGCCGCTAGGCTAAACTTCAGGGGCGGGTCGCGAGCAGGCCGGCGGCGGCCGACAGGCGTAAGCCGTTTAGCTGGCCCCATCACAAGTCAAGGCCGATAATCTGTGGAATCTGCGAAATCTGTGGTTAGCTAACCCCCCATCAACCGCGCCAACCGCTCCGCCACGTCCTCCCGGGCGCGACTGGCGATGGGCGCGGCCAGGTGGCGGCGCAGCTTGGCCTCGTCCCAGTCTTTGTCATAGTGGTCCCTGAACATTTCCAGCACGGTGATGGTTGGGCCAGAACGCGGCTCAAGGCGCACTGCTTCGCCGGCCGCCGCCAGTCCCTCGCGAATGACGCGGCAGTAGACGCCCGGCCGCTCGGCGGCGCGAAAGCGCTTGACGAAGGTCGGGTCGCCCATGCGCGCCGCCAGCGTGGCACAGGGGATGCGCGGCGCGGTCACTTCCAGCACCACTTCGGCCAGGTGCAGCCGGTCGCCGACCGACAGGCCGGCGCTCTCCAGCCCGTCCACGGTCAGGTTCTCGCCGAACGTGCCCGGAGCCAGCGGTTGCCCCAACTCCGCTTCCCACCAGGCGTAATCCGGCGCGCCATAGACGTAGACGGCCTGATCAGCGCCGCCGTGGTGGCGCGTGTCGGCGATGGCGTCCCCTTCCAGACCGTAGGCGGTGATGGCTACCGGGCCGCCGGCCGGGGTCTTGAAGATGCCGGTCTGGCCGGTGGCCTTGACGCCCGGCAGTGGGGTCATCTGGCCGACGTTGACGCTGATGAGTTTCATGTCGATTGTAGATCCTCCCTGTCCGGTAGCGTCGGAAAGCGCACCTCCAGCCCGGCCACGTAGCGGTTCCAGCGCGCCGCGGATAGCCGGTAGTCGATCACGCCGATGACCAGGCCGATGGCCGCGCCGATCAGCAGCAGACGGGACGCGCTCACTTCCATGAGCCAATCGACCAGCAGGCCGCCCAGCAGGCCGACGATGACGTAGTTGATGACGGCGATCATGACCGCCGCGGTCAGCAGACCCATCCGTCGCCCCTCCTGATAGACGGCCGATTGGGCCACGCCCAGCATGTCATCGTGGGTGGACAGCAGCAGATAGCGGGCCGTCTCCGGCGCGGCGTCGACGTAGAAGTGGCGAATCCGGTTGATGGCCCGCTGGTAGTGAAAGTCGGTGTAGCTGAGTTGCACCAGCCGCTCCTTGGTGACGAAGCCCATGAAGGCCAGCACCGGCAGCAGAACAAAGACGAAGCCGCGAATAAGTTCCTCGGCGTCCGATAGGGTGGTGACGAAAGCCAGAGCCACCACTGAAGCCGACACGGCGCTCAGGTAGATCGTCGCCCGGCTGCCGATCTCGGCCATGATGACGCCGCGGGCGCTTTGCAGCGTGAAGTGCTCGGTGGTCAGGATGGGGATCATCGCTGCGGGCAACTGGGTTTGTTCGTCCACGTTGACCTTCCTTCGCGACCTGATGCGGACGGCGTGGGCGGCGGCGGTGTCGCGTGTAACGATTGAAGCGATGGAGATTATACGAGTTGGACGACGGTGGGACCACGAGCCGGAGGCCGCACTCACCTCATCGCCAGACGCGCCAGAAAAGACAAGTATGCTTTACATTTTGTCTAGCAAGCTCTACAATCTGACACAACGAATCGACCGAAAGAGGAGATAGCTAATGAAGAGCAATCATTCAGATGCCTGGTGGGGCTGGGCGATGGGCGGCGCATTCGTCTTGTGGGTGGCCACCTACTTCTTGGCGCGCTCCATGCTGGAGTCAACAGAGATATCTACCCTGGTGCGGCTACTGTTCGCGCTGCTCCCGATTCTGCCTTTCGCGGCTTTTCTTTATCTGGTTGTGAAAGGCCAGCGGGGAATGGACGAACTTGAGTTGCGCGTTCAAGTGGAGGCACTGGCCATCGCCTTCCCGCTGTCGGTCGTGTTTCTGATGGTGTTCGGGCTGGTCGGCCAGGCGCTGGACTTAACACTGGAGCGACACGTCTGGTTCTATCTGCCGATCTTCTACTTTGCCGGTTTGTCGCTGGCGTGGAGACGCTATCGATGAAGAACCGCCTGCGCGTTCTCCGCGCCGAGCGCCGCTGGTCGCAGGCGGAACTGGCCGAACGGCTGGGCGTCTCGCGCCAGACGATCAACGCCGTCGAGACAGAGAAGTACGAGCCAAGCCTGACGTTGGCCTTCAAAATGGCCCGGCTGTTCGAGCAGCCAATTGAGGCTATTTTCATGCCGGAGGTCGAATGGGGCGGCGGTGATAGTTCGGAACCGGGGCGTACTGCTGGCTGATGCCAACGTATTCGCCTACGGCCCGCCAGTACTCCGCAACGCCAGCGCCATCAACTCCATCGGCTCGAAGTAGCCGGCGAACAGCCGCAACGCCTCGCGCCGCGTCGCTTCGCCGGCCGTGTCGTCCAGCAGCGCCGTGTGGCCAAAGGCGGCGATGTCCTGCAAGGCCCAGGCGCAGCGGTAGTAGGCCAGCGCCGTCGCGTCCGGTTCGACCGGGCCGTAGCCGCGCCGGAACAGCTCCGTCTGGCGCGGGCTGACCTGCCCGTCGGCGATGCCGCCGATGACGAACATCAGATCGCGCTCGCGCGGGGCCAGGGCCGCGCCGTCCCAGTCGATGAGCCACAGGCGGCCGTCGTCGCCCACCAGGACGTTGCCCAGATGGGCGTCGGCGTGGCACAGGACGCGCGGCTGCTCGGCGCGGCGCAACTGCTCGCCCAGGGCCGTCGTTCGCGCCCGCAGCGCGGCGATGGTGGCCTCGTTGGCCCGCCAGACGGCGACGAGTTCAGCGCCTAGGGCGTCATCCGGCGTCGGCCCGTGGGCGCGGGCGGCCAATTGCGGCAGGTAGTCGAGATAGTCGGGCGTGAACGTCTCGGCCACGAGATGGGCGGCCAGTTCCGGCGGCACGGGCAGGGCGTGGGTGCGCCGCAGCAATTCGCCGAAGGCCACCCACTGCGCGTCACTCAGGCCGCTGTCCCAGGCGTCGCGCCCGGCGACGAACGGCTGGAGCGTGACCGTAAACTCTCCCAGCCGCGCCCAGAGCGTCCCGTCGCGCGCCGGCAGCGGGGCCAGCACGCCTTCGATATTGTGGTCGTGGACGTAGCGCGGCGCCAGCAGGCCGGGCCGGGCCGCGTCGCCGCGCCGCACCTTGAGGAAGTACGTCTCGTCCGCTTCCAGCCGGTAGGCCCAGGCGTTGGCGTCGTAGCCCAGCGGCAGAAAGGTAATGGCCGTGGCGGCCAGGCCGAATTGTTCGCGGGCGCAGGCCAACAGCGCCGCGTCGGGCACGGGGGAGGGGTCAAGCATGGAGCGTTGCCTCGGGTTCGATGACCTGCGCGTACCGTTGGCCGATGTTGACGTACTCGCGCACGGCCCGCCAGTACTCCGCCGGGCTGTTGGGCCGCGGCCGCCAGTGGGGGTCGGGCCACTGCGCCTGCGCCTCCGGCCAGTTGTCGGCGGTCAGGAACGCTTCGTCCACCGTGCAGCCCTGATAGTCGCGGAAAGGCATCTCGTAGATGTAGCCGTCGGCCAGATCGGCCAGGCGGAAGTTGGGCCGGCCGGTGGCGTAATAGCTGTCGTCGGGTAGCGCGCCGAGCGGCGTAACCACCCCGTCGGTCGTCAGCAGGTCGAAACCGGCGCGCCTCTCGGTGAAACGGGCCATGACGCGCTCGATGGCCCCGCCCGCCGGGTGGACGCGCTCGGCCGGGCCGTGGAGCTGGCTATCGAGTGGCCGGTGGAGCCAGACGGTGGCCACGCGGCCGGGCGCGGCGCGGTGCAGCCGGTGGCCCATGTAGCCGTCGTCGAAGCGCGCGAACCCCTCGGCGTTGAAGTCGAACTCCGGCACGGGGCAGCGCGTCAGGGCGTGGACGCCGCCGGTCAGCACCAGCAGCTTGTCGCCGCGGTCGAGCACTTCGCGGCCGATCAGCTCTGCCCGGTAGCGCTCCGTGCCGCCGCGCGGGAAGACATGGCGCGTGTTGGCCGGCGTGCGCACCGGCCCCGCGCCGCGCCAGTCGTAGCGATAGCTGAGGTTCAGCACGCGGAAGGGGCGCGCGTCGCCTGGCCGTGCTTGGTTGTAGGCCCAGGCGGCGCGATACAGATCCATGTACTCGTGGTAGGCCCAGCCGACGTTGTAGTTGAACATCAGCCGCCGGGCCAGGGCTTCGTCGTAGGTGCTCGGCCGTCGTCAGCGCGTCGAGCGCGGCCTGGTCTTCGCTGGCCCCGAACTCCATGCCCAGGGTGAAGACGCCAACGGCCGGCAGCAGAGGGATGAGGCGTTGCACAAGCAACAGGTTGTGGCGGATGGCGTGGTCTTCGGCCAGCAGGACGATGTCGCGCCGGGCGAAGGTGTCCAGCACGTACTGCTCCGGCGTGCGCCACTGGTCGCGCAGATAGCGGGTGCAGTCGGAGAGGGCGTTGAACAAAGCGGGTTGGTCGGCCAACATCGCGCCTACTTCGCTGCGCTGTCGTCGCTTTCCTCGGCTCGCTGGTCAAGCGCCGACCGGCGGCTCTCCACCACCGGCGTCAACAGACGCAGCGTCAGAAAGGTGACGAGGCTGAGGACAATGGCGATCTCCCAGCGGCCATAGCCGACGGCCGCCCCCAGCGCCCCAACCGACCAGACGCTGGCCGCGGTGGCCGTGCCGCGCACGTTGGCCCCTTCCTTCAGAATCGCCCCGCCGCCGATGAAGCCCACGCCGGTCATCAACCCCTGGATGATCCGCGAGTGGGCGTCGGTCGCCATGCCGACGACGGCCACGGCCACCAGCACGTAGGCGCAACTGGCCACAGCCACCAGTGGAAAGGTGCGCAGGCCCATGATGCGCGTCGCCCGCTCCCGCTCCCAGGCCACGGGCAAGACCAGCAGGTAGGCCCCGGCGATCTTGAGCAGGTTTTCCAGAAGCCGCGCCCAATCAATGGTAGGCCAATCCATGTGCCTATGATACCATGCAACATCCCCATTGAGGTAACACCCCATGACCCAACCCATTGCCCTACAACTTTACACCGTGCGCGACCAACTGGCGCGCGACTTCGAGGGAACGATCCGCCGCGTGGCCGAGATCGGCTACGCCGGGGTGGAGACGGCCCACTTCCCGGAGGGCGTCTCGCCGGCCGCGGCCAAAGCGCTGTTCGTTGAACTGGGCCTGACCGTCTGCGCCGCCCACGCGCCGCTGCCGCTGGGCGAGGAGGGCGCGGCCGTGCTGGCGCGGATGGCCGTGCTGGGCACGGAACGGCTGGTGTGCGCCTGGCTGCCGCCCAACGAGTACGCCACCCTCGGCGCGGCCTATCGCGCCTGCGACCGGCTCAATCAGGCCGCGGCCGTCTGCGCCGCCAACGGCCTGCGCCTGGGCGTCCACAACCACTGGTTCGAGTTTCAGCCGTTGGGCGACTCCGGCGTGCGGCCTTATGAAATCTGGCTGGAGCGGCTCGACCCGCGCATCTTCTTTGAGCTGGATGCTTACTGGGCCGAGGTCGGCGGCGTCGCGCCCCTGACGGCGCTGGAGCGTTTTGGCCCGCGCGTCGAACTGCTGCACGTCAAGGATGGCCCGGCCGGCTCGACGCAAGACGATATGACCGCCGTCGGCACGGGCGCGCTCGACTACACGGCCATCATCCCCGCGGCCACGGCCGCCGAATGGCTCATCGTCGAACTCGACCACTGCGCCACCGACATGTTGGCGGCCATCGAGCAGAGCTACCGCTATCTGGTGGACAAGGGGTTGGGACATGGCCGGGCCTAACAACACCACCACCAACGTCGGCATCATCGGCTGCGGCAACATCAGCAGCGCCTATGTCAACGGCTGCCGCCAGTTCGACAGCCTGCGCGTGGCCGCCGTGGCCGACATCGTGCCCGAGGCGGCCCAGGCTAAAGCCGCCGAGCATGACCTGATCTGCGCCGGGTCGGTCGAGGCGCTGCTGGCCGACCCCGACATCGAGATCGTGATCAACCTGACCGTGCCCAGCGCCCACGCCGCGGTCGGTCTGGCCGTGCTGGCGGCGGGCAAGCACCTTTATAGCGAGAAGCCGCTGGCTGTGGAGCGGGCCGACGGCCGGGCGGTGCGCGACGCGGCGGCGGCGCGCGGCCTGCGCGTCGGCTGCGCCCCCGACACCTTCCTCGGCGGCGGCCTGCAAACCTGCCGCAAGCTGATCGACGACGGGGCCATCGGCCGGCCGGTGGCGGCCACGGCCTTCATGCTCAGCCGCGGCCCGGAGAGTTGGCACCCCAACCCCGGCTTCTTCTACCAGTGGGGCGCGGGGCCGCTGTTCGACATCGGGCCGTACTATCTGACCGCCCTCGTCCACCTGCTCGGCCCGGTCGAACGGGTGGCGGCGCTGGCCCGCGCCTCGTTTGCCGAGCGCGTGGCCACCAGCGAAGCCCGCTACGGCGAGCGGTTCCCGGTGGACGTTCCGACCCACGTTGCCGGGACGCTGGGTATGGCCGCCGGGCCGCTGGCGACGCTGATCACCAGCTTCGACGTCTGGGGCCACTCGCTGCCGCGCATCGAAATCTACGGCTCCGAAGGGTCGCTGAGCGTGCCCGACCCCAACACCTTTGGCGGGCCGGTGCGCCTGCTGCGAGCGGGCAGCGGAGAGTGGGAAGACGTGCCGCTGACCCACAGCGACGCCGTGCGCCGCGGCGTGGGCGTGGCCGACATGGCCGCGGCCATCCGCGAGGGGCGGCCCCACCGCGCCGCGGGCGAGATGGCCTATCACGTGCTGGACGTGATGCACAGCTTCTACGACGCGTCGGCCGAGGGGCGGACGGTCACAGTGGCCAGCACGTGTGATCAGCCGGCAGCGCTGCCGGTGGGCGCGCCGTCGGGGTTCCTAGGATAGAGATGCCTTGACGACAGATAAATTGTATATACAATATGAGAGCGTATGAGTGGGACGAAGCCAAGCGTCAGCGTAACTATGACAGGCATAGCTTGGACTTCGACGACATCCATGTGTTCGACTGGGCCACGGCCACCATTGTCCAAGATGGTCGTCAAGACTATGGTGAGGAACGCTATATTGCCACCGGTTTGTTTCTTGATCGTCTGACAGTTCTGGTTTTCACCATTCGAGAGGGCAACTATCGAATCATCTCCTGGCGAAAGGCCAATGAGCGGGAGCAAAAAGCGTATGGACTATGAAATCAAGAGCGATCTGAAGCGGCTGGATTCTCTAACCGACGAAGACATCCGCCGCGCCATCGCCGAAGACCCCGACGCCGCGCCCGAACTGGACGAGGCTATGATGGCCCAGGCGCGCCCGGCTGAAGAGGTGTTCCCGGAACTGGTGGCGGCCTATCGCGCCCGGCGCGGGCCACAGAAGAGGCCCACCAAAGTGCCCGTCTCCATTCGCCTCGACCCGGAAGTGATCGAGTACTTTCGCGCCACCGGCGAAGGCTGGCAGAGCCGCATTAACGAAGCCCTGGTAGAGTACATTACAAAGGAAAGCGAGTAGCCGCCGGCTCTAGCCAGCCAATCAAATGCGCCCGGGCCACGGCCGCCAGGGCGGCGATGTGGTCGGGCCGGTCGTTGAGGGCCGGGATGTAGCGCAACTCGCCGCCGCCCGCCTCCTCAAACGTCTCCGCCCCCTCGTGGCCGATCTCGTCCGTCGTCTCCAGACAGTCGGCCGAGAAGCCGGGGCAGGCGGCATCGACGCGACGCAGCCCGGCGCGCCCCCACTCGGCCAGCGTCTCGTCGGTGTAGGGTTGTAACCACTCCGACGGGCCAAAGCGCGACTGGAACGTGGCCGCCCACTGCTCGTCGGTCAGACCCAACGCCGCGGCCAGCAGTCCGGCCGTCCGGCGGCACTCGTCGGGGTAGGGGTCGCCCTTGTCGGCGTAGTCGCGCGGGATGCCGTGGAACGACAGCAGCAGCCGGTCGGGACGGCCGTCCGTGGCCCACGCTTCGCGGATGCTGGCGGCCAGGGCGGCGATGTAGAGGGGGTGGTCACCGTAGCGGTTGACGGTGCGCAACTCCGGCACGCACCGCCACGTCTTGAGTTCGTCAAAGACAGCGTCGAGCGAGGTGGCCGTGGTCGTGGCCGAGTACTGCGGGAAGAGGGGCAGTACCAGCACGCGCTGCGCCCCGGCGGCGTCCAATTCGCGCAGGGCGGCCGGGATGGACGGCTCGCCATAGCGCACGCCGATGACCACCTTCACCGGCACATCGCCGGTCGTCAGCGCCGCCGCCAGCCCGGCCGCCTGCCGGCGCATAATGCCCACCAGCGGCGAGCCGTCGGCCGTCCAGATGCGCTGGTAGAGCCGGGCCGAGCGCCGCGGCCGGGTGTTGAGGATGACGCCGTGCAGCAGGGGTTGCCACAGCCAGCGCGGGTACTCGATGACCCGCTCGTCGCCCAGAAATTGGGCCAGATAGCGGCGCAGGGCGGCCGGCGTCGGCGCGGCCGGCGAGCCGACGTTGGTCAGCAGGATACCAATAGGCGAGGGGGCGTCGGAGTCGAATGGTTCGCTTCCACGATAGGCCACAGTATTCTTCTCCCCGGACAAAGTCGCTAAATACTAACTAAAACTATGCGCTTGTCAAATGGCGAACAAACTGTAGCACAGGATTCTTATCCTGTGCCCCGGCCACAGGATAAGAATCCTGTGCTACAACCAGCTTGGCGTGGTTAGCGATAGAATGTCAGCATGATCCCCGTTGACCCCTCCGGCTGCGCCCGGAAGATCATCGACGTTCACGGCCCGGCCGGCGTCGTCTGGCTGGCCAATCTGCCGGCGCTGGTGGCCGAGGCCGCAGCGCGCTGGTCGCTGACCGTCCTGCCCCCTTTCCCGGAGTTGTCCTACAACTACGTCACCCCGGTCGTCGGGCCGGGCGGCGAACCGCTGGCGCTGAAGGCCGGCGTGCCCCACCGCGAACTGTGGGACGAGAGCGACGCGCTGCGGCTGTTCGACGGCCGCGGCATCGCCCGCCTCGTCGCCGCCGACCGAGCGCTCGGCCTGCTGCTGCTGGAGCGGGTGCTGCCCGGTGACTCCCTGTGGACAGTGGCCGACGACGACGAACAAGCCCGCGTCGTGGCCCAGGTGCTGCGGGCGCTGGACGGGGTGGTGCTGCCGGACGGCCACAGCTTTCGCACTATCGGCCAGCTGGCCCGTGGATTGGAGCGGCTGCGGGTCACGTTCGGCGGCGACACCGGCCCCTTCCCGGCCGAACGGGTCGAGCGGGCCGAGAGTCTATTCCGGGAGTTGGTCGCCGGGCCGGCGGCCGTCCGGCTCATCCACGGTGACCTGAACCCCGGCAACATCCTGCGGGCCAGGCGCGCCGGCTGGCTGGCCATCGACCCCAAGGGGTACGCCGGCGATCCGCTGTGGGACGTAGCCACCTTTCTCAACGACCCGCCGCGCGACCTGTCGCCGGACGAGCTGCGGCGGCTCCAGGCGCGTCGCGTGGCTCTGCTGGCTGAGGCGCTGGGCGTGATGCGGGGCGACATTCTGGCTTGGGCCGAGGCCCACGCCGTGCTGTCGGCGTGGTGGAGCTATGAGGATCATGGGGCGGGGTGGGAGGCGGGAGTGGGGTTGGCGGGGATTTATGCGGAGTTAGAGTAGAACAGTAGGACAGTGGGTCAGTAGGTCAGTAGGTCAGTGGGGGCGGGCATAGGTGCGCGAGCGGGCGTGGACGGCCGCCGCCCGGACGCGCCACTCCTGGCCGGCAAAGCCCGACTCGACCAGACAGCGCAACACGTCGTCGCCGGGGCGTGGGTGGATGGTCAGTGCGTCGGCTGCGTCAAAGGGGTAAATGTCGGTCGCGCCGGCCAGACGGGCGTAGAACAGTTCGCGCCGCTCGCCGAGTGGCGGCAGAAAGATGCGCCCTTCCCACTCCTGCGATTCATGGCGCAACGGCGCGGCCGTGGCGCTCATCGTCGCGGCGCAGACGACGTGCCCGGCGACGCTGACCTCAAAGCCGGCCGGCGGCTGTTCGCTCAGGCGGATGGCGGCCGGTTGGTACGGCGTGCGAAAGAAGGCCCGTTCTGACCAGGCCAACAGGCGCGAGGAGTTGAACGCGCCGACGAGGTAGATGCTGTCGGCGCGGCCGTCCTCCTCCCCGGCGACCACGGCCACCGAGAACTCGCGGAAGGGCAGGCCGCGGAAGCGCCCGGCAATGGCGCTGAGGGTCAGCGCCGCCCGGCCGCCGCCGTCATGGGGGAACAGGCCCACCGGGGCCAGCCGCGCCCGCCAGTAGGCCAGGTCGGCCGTGCCGGCCAGGATGAGTTCGCGGACGGGGGTGATGGTGGCGATGTAGGTTACGTTGGCCGGCTTCATTCGCCCTCCCGCCAGACCAACACTTGCCCGCCCTGGCCCATCAGAACCGTGCCGGGAAAGACACGCAGCCGCCACGGCTCTAGCCGGATGCCAGCAAAGGCGCCGGCCGTGGGGCCGGTCCAGGCCGGAACGATGCGCGGATCATAGCCGACCGGCGGCGGGCCGTTGAGGAACAAATCCCAGGCGAAGCGTCGCGTGTCGTCGTCGTTAAGCAGGGCGGCGCGGCACTCGGCTACGCACGTGTCGTGCGTTGGCGTCCAGTAGTTGACCGAGGCGTAGGGGTTGGCGGCCAGGTGGGCGCGCTTGGTCGGCGTGGGGCTGGTGGCGATCCAGCCGGTCAGCCGCCGGCCGTCCCATTGCCAGATGGGGTGGAGGATGCGCGAGCGCGGACGGCCGCGGCCGTCCACGGTCGCCACACTGGCCCAGACGATGCGATGGGCCATTTCGATGAAGGCGGGGGCGACAGAGGCCAGATCAAGCATAGGCGATGTTTGGTAGGGCACGTTTTGATGGCGACGTTGCTTACGTCATAATAGCTTTCATTCTGGGACCATGGGCAACGCAACGGTCGACATTATAAGAGCGTCAGGAACCCGAGGCAACAGGGCGGCGCGAACAATGTGGAGTTAGGCTTTACCCGCGATTCGTTGCCCGTTCGACAAGGATTTCAGGCTGGTATGATCGCAAACGACACCCCCATCACTTACGCCCACGACATAGCCGCCGTCAATTGGGCGCGGCTGAAGGACGACCTGACGGCCGATGACTTCGACAACGGCCGCACCCCCGACGAACTGCGCCGCTCCTTCGAGAACAGCGCCGTCGTCGTCTTCGCCTGGCACAACGGCCGCGTCATCGGCAAGGCCCGCGCCCTGTCCGACGGCGTGTGCAACGCCTACGTCGTGGACGTGTGGACCCACAGCGACTACCGCCGCCGCGGCATCGCCACGCGGATGATGGGCCTGCTGGCCGACCGCCTGCCGGGGCAGCACATCTACCTTTTCACCGACGACGCCGAGAAGTTCTATCATAGCCTGGGCTATCGGCGGCAAGGGGTGGGGATGAGTATCGTATCGGGGCAATGGCTGAACCGGTTTTAGCAGGGGGACGTGCGCCTGTGTCTATGTCTTTGCCGGCAAGGCCAAGTGCGACCAGCAACCTGGCTGTGGTGGCCGTATACACGACGGACGCATGCCCTTCTGGGCGTGGCTGCCGATAGGTGGCGTTACGGGCACGGCCGGGTCTGTTCTACAGAGCCAGAACAGCCTACTTGCCGAAGAACATACATCCAATGAGTAGTGCGCCCCTCATCGTTGTTGAGACTGCCTGCCATTCTTCTGGCGGGCTATGATATAATTGGGCAAGCTATAAGAAAGAGGTTGAAAGATGGGCGTAGATGCAATACTCGATTCAGTCCAGTACGTGGTTGACAAGGATGGTCAACAGACGGCCGTCCTGCTCGATCTGCCGACCTGGGATGCTCTCCGCCTGCTCCTGAAAGAACTCGGTGAGGACGAACGATTGGGCCAACTCTTAGACGACGTTGAGAACGACGAGACGTTTGAAGGGGAGGCTTCGTGGAACCTCTATCAATCTCTACTCCCTAAAGCTCAGTCGTGACCTGGCGCGTTCAACATACGCATAGTTTTCTGAAGGAGTTGGCGCAACTGCCTGCTCCTATTCGGAAGCGTGTCGAAAGAATCGCTTTTGGCGAGGACATCAAGCGTGATCCTTTCCTGGCCGGGCGGACGCAAAAGCTAAGCGGCTACTCTCACTACTACAAAATCCGAATTGGCGATTATCGGGTCGGCTTGCGAATCGATAGCGAAGCCCAGTTGATCGAGTTTGGGCGCGTCCTCCACCGGCGGGAAATCTACCGCAAGTTTCCCTGAATCGAACGCCTCTCACTCCGCCGTCGCATAAGCAATAGCCCGCTCCAGACTCATCCCCCGCCCCTGCGCCCACAGCCGCCCAAACTCCGCCTCGCCCAGGGTTGCCCGCAACTGCTGGCGCGTCCGCTCTACCTCCACCCGGTCGGCCGGCCACCACGCCGCGCCGGAGTTGACGATCTGGGCATCGGCCGCGGCCAGCAGCGGCGCGCCCCACTCGGCGTCGCCGCGCGCGGCGGCCACGGCGGCCAGCCCGCCCAGGCATTCGGCCATGCCGCGCTTGTTGCCCAGCCGTTGGAACGCGGCCAGGCTCTCGTGAAACAACTCCTCGGCCCGCGCCGCGTCGCCGTCGTGCAGGGCCATATAGCCCAGCGTGTGGACGAGCCGGGCGTGGTCGCCCAGGGCGTCGGCTTCGCGGTACATGGCCTCGGCGCGCTCATAGAACGGCCGTGCCCGGTCGTAGTCCTCCTGAGAGCGAGCGACCTCGCCGAGATTGTTCAGGGCGAAGGCAATCTGCCACGGGTCATCGATGTGCTCGACCACGGGCATGGCCTCGCGCAGCCACCGCTCGGCTTGCCCAATCTCGCCCAGCCCCAGCGCGGCGTTGGCCAGATGGACAAGCGTGTTGCCCTTTTGCCAGCCCCAGCCGGACTCATCGAACATCTCGGCGGCCTGGATCAGATGACTATAGGCCTCGCGGTCGCGGCCGCGATTGATCTGATTAACGCCGTAGCTGAAGTGGCCCATCGAGATGCCCAAAGGGAAGTTAGCCTGCTCGGAGATGGGAAAGGCGGCGGCAAGGTGCTGATCGGCGACATCAATTTCGCCCAGCCACATGGCCATCATCCCGGCTGTGTTCAGAGCCATGCCGTAGGGCACGCCACCCACAGGCTGGGTGGCCTGTATCAGCCGCTCGCTCCAATCACGCCCTTCGCGCATGTAGCCGCGGCGATACCAGAACCAGAGCAGGAAGATACTGATCCAGCCCGCGCCGCCCAGGTCGTGACCCGGCTCCAGACCCCAGGACAGCGCGGCGCGGAAGTTGTCGTGGTCGGCCTCGATGCGCCGCATGAGGGCCAAAGCTTCAGGCGCGTAGAGGGCAGCCCAGTCGGCTGTGGCCCACTGGGCGAAATGCCCGGCGTGAGCGGCGCGTTGGGCGTCCAACTCGCCGGCCCCTGCCAGCTTCTCCAGCGCGTAGTCGCGGATGGTCAGCAGCATGTCGAAGCGCGGCTCGTCGTCGGGCGAGTCCACCTGCCGCAGCAGGCTGTTGCGCAGCAGCGTCTCGACCCCGGCGAACACATCCAGCGCGCCATCGGGGTTGCAGACGGCCTCGGCGCTCTCCAACGTGAAGCCGCCGACAAAGACGCCCAGCCGGGCGAAGAGCGTTTGCTCGTCGGGCGTCAACAGGGTGTAGCTCCAGTCGATGGCGTTGCGCACCGTCTGCTGGCGGGTAGGCAGGTCAGCCGCGCCGCCGACGAGCAGCTTCATGCTCTGGTCGAGCCGCTTGAGGATGGCCGCCGGCGGCAGCAGGCGCACGCGGGCGGCGGCGATCTCCAGCGCCAGCGGCAGCCCGTCGAGCCGGCGGCAGATGCCGGCCACGGCGGCGGCGTTGTCGTCACCCAGGGCGAAGGACGGCCGCGCCGCCTGGGCCTGGCGCACGAAGAAGCGCACCGCCTCGTAGTCGTGCAACTGCGCCGCCGGCAACGCCGCCCGCGCCGGCGGCACGGCCAACGTATCCACCGGGTACTCGCGCTCGCCGCGCAGTTGCAGCGGGATGCGGCTGGTGGCCAGCAGGGCGACGCGACGCGTGGCCGCCAGCAGCCCGGCGATGATCGGCGCGGCGCTGACGACCTGCTCCAGATTGTCGAGCAGCAGCAAAACCTGCTTGTCGGCCAGATACTCCTTCAGGTTGTCGAACGCCGGCCGGCCGCCGCCTTCGCGGATGCCCATCGTGTGGGCAATGGTCGAGGCGACGAGGGCCGGGTCGGTGATGGGGGCCAGATCGACGAAGAAGACGCCGTGGGGAAAGCGCTGGCGCAGGGCGTGGCCCAACTCCAGGCACAGGCGCGTCTTGCCTGTGCCGCCCGGCCCGGTCAGCGTCACCAGGCGCGCCCCATCGCCGGTCAGCAGGCGGGTCAGGTCGGCCAACTCCTGTTCGCGGCCGATGATCGCCGTCGGCGGCGTGGGCAGATTGCCGGCGAACTCAGCCGATGATTGCAGTGATGGAAAGTCGTTGGGCAGGTCGGGCAGACAGAGTTGGTAGACCGTCTCCGGGCGGCTCAGCCCCTTCAATGGGTAGGTTCCCAGCTCGCGCAGGCTCAGCCCGGCGGCCAGATCGTCGCGGGTTAGCTCGGCCGTGGCTTGCGAGAGAAGCGTCTGGCCGCCGTGGGCCAGGCCGCGCACGCGGGCGCAGCGGTTGACGGCCGAACCATAGTAGTCGCCCGCCCGCCAGTCGGCCGCGCCGGTGTGGACGCCGATGCGCACGCGCAACTCAAACGGGAAGTCGCCCAGCCCGGCGGCCAGCCCGCGCTGGATGGCCGTTGCGGCGCGGACGGCCGTCGCCGGCTGCTCGAAGACGGCGAAGCGGCTGTCCCCCTCGCCGCGCGGCCGGACGACCAGCCCGCCGGCGTCGGTCACGGCGGCCTCGATCAGCGCGTCGTGGCCGGCCGTGGCCGCGCCCATCGCCGCCGCGTGGCGTTCCCAGAGAGCGGTGCTGCCCTCGATGTCGGTCATCAGAAAGGTGACGGTTCCGGTCGGGTAGTCGGTCACGGGTTACTTCCCTCGCAGAGAAAGCAACCGCAGATTCCACAGATTTCACAGACTTTGCCGTAAGTAAATCTGTGAAATCTGTGGAATCTGTGGTTTCTAAAAGAATCGGATCAATCCATGACTTTATTATACTTAAGAATGGGCCACAATCGCGCTCAATGGCTGTTCAATGGCTGTTCAATCTTGTAGCGCTTGTAGCGCGGGATGGTATCCCGCGTTCGGCACGGCCCAAAACGCGGGATACCATCCCGCGCTACAATAACCGCGGCTAACGGAGGTTTTATTATGCAGGTCACACGCATCTTCGAGACGGTCATCTACGCCGGCGACCTGGCGGCGGCCGAGCGCTTCTACCATGACGTGTTGGGATTGGCGGTCTACAGCCGGTCGGAGACGGTGGTTTCCTTCCGGTTGGCCGGTGGCGTGCTGCTGGTCTTCGACCCGGAGCGGGCCATCCAGCCCAACCGCGGCGTGCCCAGCCACGGAGCCAAGGGGCCGGGCCATCTGGCCTTCGCCGCCGCGCCGCCGTCGCTGGAGCATTGGCGCGCCCATCTGGCGGCCCACGACGTGGTCGTCGAGATGGAGGTCAACTGGGAACAGGGCGGCACGTCGCTCTACTTCCGCGATCCGGCCGGCAACAGCATCGAGCTGGCCCCGCCGACGTTGTGGGGTGGAGGGTGGGAATTCTAGTCGACCGAGGAATTAACGCAAGGGCGCAAAGACACAGAGGCGCAAAGAAGAACAGCGAAACCCCTTTGCGTCTTCGCGTCTTTGCGTTGAATAGATGTCTACGGCGCGTCGTTCGTCTGCAAGAAAGCCAGCAGCGCCTCAATCTCCTCGTCGCTCAGGCGCAGATTGGGCATCTGTGTGTCCGGGCGGACGGCCGCCGGGTCGCGCAGCCATTGGCGAACAAAGGCCGGATCGGGCCGGTAGTGAGTCAGGTCGGGCGCGCCGACGGCCTCACCCAGATCGAGGTCGGCCGCGGCGCGGGTTTCGACGCGGCTAATGGCCAGGCCCGCGTGTTGGTGGCACGACGTGCAGCCCTTGGCCTGGAACAGCGCCCGGCCCAGTTCGGCCGGAGCCAGAGCCGGCGCGGCCGTCGCGGCGGGCAGGGTCGCGACAGCCGCGCCGGTCGGCCGCCGGGCGACGAACGATAGAGCCAGCAGAAGCAGGGCCACAACCAGCAGCGCCGCCGGCAACCGGTTCATCGTCTACGACTCCACTTGAGCCTGCGCCTTGACGGCGGCGCGCTTGCGGGCCTGGAGCAGGGCCACCACGACGGCCAGCCCAGCCACGCCAACCGCGCCCCAGCGCAAGCCATCGGCGACTGGCAGCCCCGGCGCGGCGGCCAGCGCGGTTGATGATTCAGCAACGCCGGTTGTCTGCGGCGCGGCGGCCGGCAACACAGTCAGCGGCTCAAACGCCGTCTCGCCCGCCAATGGGTTGGGCAGAATCGTCCACGTCCACTCCCCCTCAACCGGAAACGTCACCTCGGCGATGAAGTGGCCGACTTCCTCCGTCGGCGTGCCGATGACCTCCACCCGTCGCCCGGCGTCCAGGTTGCGGGCCACCAGCAGCGGCTCGACGGGTGTGCCGTCTTCGAAGCCGTGCACCGGCGTCCGGCCGTGTTGTAGCACGGTGAAACCGACCGTCCACGGCTCGCCGGCGCGAACCTCGCCCGGCGGCGCGTCGAGGGTGACGACCGCCCAGCCGCCGGCCAGCGCGGCCGAGGCCACGGCCAGCAGCAGAACCAGACTCAACAGAAGACCGATCTTGCGTTTCATCCCATTTCTCCTTCAAGGAATTGGCGGCCCGGCTGACTGCGCTTGGGAATCTGTGTCATCGGTGAAATCTGTGGTTCCCTTTCCGCCGCCCGGTTTAGCCATAGTACACCGCCCGCGGTGGGGAGGTTCCCAATCGGCCTACTCCCCCACCGATTCGGCGACGGCCACCGCCTCCTCCAGCGTCACGTCCCCCTCCAGCCGGAAGGTGAAGCCGTCGCCCGTCCAGATCAGCACATTGGACGTGATGGGAATCGCGTTCGGTTGCCAGTCGCCGAAGAGCAGCAGCGTGTGCGGCCCCGGCAGCCATATGGCGGTCGCGCCGTTCACCGTTGTCTCCTCTATACTTCCCTCACCGATTATCTTGCGGGCGAACTCGGCCACGCCGATCTGCGTCAACGACAGGGGCGCGCCGTCCGGCCCACGCCAGACCAGAGTGACGGCCGGCAAGTCCACGTCGCGGTGCAGATAGACCTCGTCCGGCTCGCCCAGCGCGGCGGGCAGGCGTGGCGCGAAGCCCAGCCGGCGCGCGGCCTCGGCCGCCGTCGTCGGCTGGCCCAGATCGATGAGCGACAGAGAGTGGCCGGCCGTGCCCAGCTCATTGGGGGTGGGTGAGGTGACGGGTAGGGCCGTCGGCGGCGCGGCCGTGGGCGCGGCCTCGTCGACGAAGATCTCGATGGCCCCCACACGGGCGAAGAAGGCCAGGACGGCCGCCCGCGTCCGCGGCGCGGCCAGCAGGGCGGCGGCAAAGGCGACCAGGAGGAGCGCCCAGGCCAGCCGACGGCCGACCGCCGACGGCCGACCGCCGACTCTCCTTGCGGCGGCGGTCGGTGGTCGGCCGTCGGTCGTCGGCTGGCGGCGCACGGCGTCGGCCAGCGGTGGCGTCGGCGGATAGTCGAAGCGCCGCGCCACTTGCTCCAGGGATCGCTCCCAACGGGTGTCGTGTGTCTGTTCCATCTCAATCGCTCCCCAGCGCCTCACCTAGGTCGGGAAAGTCGGCGTCGATGACGGCGCGCAGTTGGGCCAGCGCCCGGCTGTGGCGCGACTTGGCCGTGCCGGGCGGGATGTCCAGCGCCGCGGCCGTCTCCGCTTCCGACAGGCCCAGGAAGTAGCGCAGGTAGACCACGTCGCGGGCGTCGGGCCGCAGCCGTTCGACCGCCTGGCGCAAGCGGCGGGCGTCGCTGGCCGGCGTGCCGTCGGGCGGCGGGTCGTGGTGGCGCGGCTCAGTCAGGAAGGCACGCTGCACGGCGGCCCAGGCGCGCCCCAACCCCCGCCGCCGGTTGCGGGCCAGATTGGCGGCGATGCTCAGCAGCCAGGGGCGCAGCGGCCGGGCCTCGTCGAAGCGCGCCAGGGCCAGATAGGCGCGGACGAACGCCTCCTGCGCGGCGTCTTCGGCCTCGGCGGCGTCGCCCAGGATCAGGTAGGCCAGGCGGAAGACCGGCTCCTGATGGCGGCCGACCAGCGCCTCCCAGGCAGCCTCGTCCCGCCGGCGGGCGCGCCGGACCAGCTCGGCCTCCGCCGGGTCAGCCGTGGGCCGTTCGCCGGGGGCGTCGGCCGCGTCCATCAAGCTCATTCATACCACTATACACCGCGGCTGGTAGAATGGTTCCCATGAATCTGGAAATATCAACTGATCCCCAGCGGCTGGACATTGACCTGATCCATCGCTGCCTATCGGAGAGCGCCTACTGGGCCATCGGCCGCCCCCGCGAGGTGGTGCAGCGTTCCTTCGACAACTCGTTGTGCTTCGGCGCTTATATCGACGGGCAGCCAGCCGGCTTCGCCCGCGTCGTCACCGACTACGCCACCTTTGGCTGGCTGGCCGACGTGTTTGTGCTGGAGGCGTATCGCGGGCAGGGGGTGGGCAAGGCGCTGGTGCAGGCGGTGCAGGCCCATCCCGATCTACAGGCGGTGCGCCTGCTGCTGGCGACGAAGGACGCCCACGGGCTATACGTGCAGTACGGCTTCGAGCCGGTGGCCCCCGATCGTTATATGCAGCGCCCGAAGCTGACCCCCTAGCCGCCCAGTGGGAAGGCGACGCGCCCACGGGCCAACTGCCGCGCGCCGAGCATCAGGTGGTGGCGGACGCGGCCGCCGGCGGCGATCTCGCCGCGCCAGACCGACCAGAAGAGTTGCTCCACCACGGCCTCGGCCGCGGCGCGTTGGCCGGTCACCAGGGTGGCCACGGCCATGACCGCCGCGGCGTAGCGGTCGTAGAGCGCGGCCAGCGCCGCCCGGTCGCAACGGCCGATGCGCTCCAGCAGCGCCTCGTCGCTCATCTGATCATAGGGCATGGTCACAGGATAGCGCCAGTCGCCGCCCGTCTCCAGACCATCTACTGTTCAATTGCTGCCCATTCAGGAAGAGCGACGCGGAGAGAAGCGGGGAAGAGAAAAGAGAGGGGCTAGGCCCCTCTCTGTCTTCCTCTGCGTTTCTCCGCGCTTCTCCGTGTTTCTTCGCGTCGCTCTTACTGCTTGCGGCCGCTGCCTTTGGAGACGTAGTGGTTGCCCGCCACCCAGAAGCGCCACGGCAACGATAGCCACGGCTCCGGCGTGGTGTTCAGGCCGACGCGCGGGCCGGTGCGCACGCGGTCGTCGGGCACGCTCTCGTCCGGCTCGATCCACAGGCCGCCGCCGGTCGTGGTCATGTCGGTGGTGTTCATGTCGCCGGTGATGCCGAAGGCCAGCACCAGCTTGGCCGGGCCGCTGGTCCACTCCAGCGGCGGCCGGTCGGGGCGGCGGGCGGCCATCTCGTCCAGCCCCTCCAGCGGCTCGACGGCGCGGATGAGCACCGCCGCCGGGTCGCCCTCCGGCTCGGTGACGATGTTGAGCATCCAGTAGTTGCCGTAGGTGAAGTAGATGTAGGCCCGGCCGGGCGGGCCATACATGGGCGCGTTGCGCTTGGTGGGCTTGCGCCGGCCGTGGGAGGCCAGGTCGTCGAGGCCGGTGTAGGCCTCCGTCTCGACGATGCGGCCGGACAGGCGCGCCCCGCCCGGCAAGACGCGCACCAGCCGCGCCCCCAGCAGCCGGCGGGCGACGGTCAGGGTGGGCTGGGCGTAGAAGGAGGGGGGCAGGGGTGTGGGCACGCGATCACTGGTCGCCATGCCCGCCTACTCGGCCGGCAGGCCGGTGATGCGAATGCCCGCGCCGCTGATCTTGTGGCGGACGTTGATGCCCAGCAGCACGGCCGTCAACCCCTCGGCCACGACGGCATTGGCCAGCGCGCCGGCGTTGATGCCGCGCATCCCGGCGTCGCGGCACAGCCCGGCGACCACGTCCTTGTCGGCCGCCTTCTCGCCGCAGATGAGCACGTCGCAGTCGAGTTCGTGCTCCAGGTCGCGCAGATGGACGGCGGAGATGTTCTGGAAGGCGGCCACGACGGTCACGCCGCGGCCGAGTTGCTGCTGCGCCTCTTCGGCCGCCGACAGGCCGCTGGGCAGCCGCACGGCGCGCGCCTTGGGCTGGCCCAGCGGGGCGACGACGGTGATGACCAGCTTGCCCTGCAACACGGCGCGCACGTCGGTCAGCGTGGCCTGCTGCGCCTCATAGGGCACGGATAGGACGACGATCTCGGCCTCGTCGGCGGCGGTCACGTTGTCGCAGCCGCGGATGACGCCGCTGGGCAGCGCCGCCTGAAGCTCGGCCGCCGCCTGAATTCCCTTCTCGTCCGACCGTGAGCCGATGATGACCTCGTGCCCCGCCGCCGCCCACCGAAAGCCCAGGCCCGATCCCTCTTTGCCCGTTCCACCCAGTATCGCTATTTTCATGGTCTATTCCTCACATGGAATAAGAGAGTGATCCGCAGATTGGGCAGATTTGGCAGATTATCAGAAACAGAACGTCTCTTCTCTGGTAATCTGCCAAATCTGCCCAATCTGCGGATCATTCATTCTTCAATTAGAACCTCAAATACTCAACTCTTCATAGCGCCGCCAGACTTTGGTCGCCAGCTCGCGGCTGCGGGCGGTGATGGCCGCCTCGTCCAGCGTCAGCAGTTGCCGGTCGCGCATCAGCACCCGGCCGCCGACGATGGTCGTCGTCACCATGCTGCTCTCGAAGCCGAAGATGAGATGCCAGGGCAGGTTGCCGGCGGTCAGCGGCGTTATGGCGTGGTAGTCCACGAAGATGACGTCGGCCGCCGCGCCCACCGCCAGCCGCCCCAGCGGCAGATCGGGCCAGAACACCTCGGCCAGCGCCCGGTTGTTGTAGACGGCCATCTGCGCCACGTCCATGCCGTTCATGCGCCGCGGGTCGCGGTGGGCCTGCTTGTGCATGAAGTAAGCCTCTTTCCACTCGGCCCACATGGCGTTGCCCATGCCGTCGTTGCCCAGGCAGACGGGGATGCCCAGCCGCAACATGCTCTCCACCGGGGCCGCGCCGACGGCGTTGTTCATGTTGCTGCGCGGCTGGTGGGTCACCCACGTGCCGCTCTCGCGCAGCAGTTCCATCTCCCGCCCGTCAACGTGGACGCAATGGGCGACGATGCTGCGCGGGCCAAGGACGCCCAACGCCGCCAGCCGGTCGACGACGCGCCGGCCGTGCTGCTGGCGCGAGTCGTACTCGTCGGCCTCGTGCTCGGCCACGTGGATGTGGCAGCCCATCCCCAGCCCCTGCGCCGCGGCCACAGAGCGCTCCAACGTCCGGTCGCTGAGCGACAGCGAGGCGTGCAGGCCGAACGTGGCCCGCAGCAGATCGCCGCCGCGTTCGGCCACGGCGTGGCCAAAGCGCACGTTCTCGCTGATGCCCGCCTGCGCCCCGGCCGGGCCGTTGCGGTCGGTCACTTCGTAGCACAGCACGGCGCGCACGCCGGCCTGCTCCACCGCGTCGGCGATCTGATCGAGCGAGCTGTCGATGGCGTTGGGGCTGGCGTGGTGGTCGATGAGCGTCGTCGTGCCGTGCTTGATGGCGTCCACCAGGCTGACCAGGGCGCTGTACTCCACGTCGATGTCGAGCAGCGCCCGGTCGAGCCGCCACCACAGCCGCTCCAGGATGTCGGGGAAGTCCTTCGGCGCGGGGCCGGGAATGGCCATGCCGCGGGCGAACGCGCCGTAGAAGTGAGTGTGGGCGCAGATGTTGCCGGGCATGACCAACTGGCCGCGCGCGTCCAGCCGTTCGGCGTCGGGGTAGCGCGGGCCGAGTTCGGCCGCCGGGCCGAGGTCGTGGATGCGGCCGTCGCGCAACAGCAGGGCGCTACTCTCCAGAAGCTCGTTCGGATCGTTCCAGGTGATGAGGCGGGCGTTGTCGATGAGGAGGTCGGGCATGGGACTATTCTAAAGACCTCAGAGGTTTGCGGCAAACCTCTGAGGTCTTATATAATGTCCTTCTGACACTTGTGGGTAAGAATGAAACGAACAGCCGCGTCTACGGCCTATAGCTGGTGGATCGCGAAGCGCTCTAAGCTCTAAGGAGATAAAAAGGATAATGGCCAAGCCACTTGATGTTACCGATGCCGATTTCCAGAAGGAAGTCTTGGAATCCGACCTGCCCGTGCTGGTCGACTTTTGGGCCGACTGGTGCCACCCCTGTCGGATGATCGCCCCGTCCGTGAAGGAAATCGCCTCGGAGCAGGAAGGCTTGCTGAAGGTGGCCAAGATCGACGTGGACGAGAACCCGGCCGTGCCCGGTCGCTACCGCGTCATCGGCATCCCGACGCTGATGCTCTTCAAGGGTGGCCAGGTCGTCGAGCGCATCGTCGGCGCCCAGCCCAAGGAGCGCATCCTGGCCCAGGTCATGCCGCACCTGGAGAAGACTGCGGCTTAAGGAAGCAAGCAGTAGGTCAGTAAGCCAGTGGGTCAGTAGGTCAGTGCAGAAGCAATTGACCTGCTGACCTTTTGCATACTGACCTACTGACCCACTGACCCACTGACCCACTGACACTGACTGACCACTGACTATGGAACTCGCCCTCATGCTCGAAGGTCAGGACGGCCTGACCTGGCCGCGCTGGCAGCGCATCGCCGCGGCGGCCGAAGACCTGGGCTTCGCCGGCCTCTACCGCTCCGACCACTACACCAACGCCACCCCGCCCGACAAAGAGTCGCTGGAGCTATGGGTCTCGCTGACCTGGCTGGCCGGCCACACAAAGCGCCTCGAATTCGGCCCGCTCGTCTCGCCCGTCTCCTTTCGCCACCCGACGCTGACGGCGCGCATGGCCGCGGCCGTGGATGACCTGTCCGGCGGGCGGCTGACGCTGGGCCTGGGCGCGGGCTGGCAGGCGCGGGAGCACAACAACTACGGCTGGCAACTGCTCGACGTGGGGCCGCGCTTCGCCCGCTTTGAAGAGGGGTTGGAGGTCGTCACCCGGCTGCTGAACAGCGACACGCCGGTGGGCTTCGACGGCGCGTACTACCACCTGCACGACGCCATCCTGCTGCCCCGACCGGCGCGCCCCGGCGGCCCGCCCATCCTCATCGGCGGCAACGGGCCAAAGCGCACGCTGCCGCTGGTGGTGCGCTATGCGACGGAGTGGAACGGGGTCTTCCTGTCGCCGGCCGACTACGCCGAGCGTAACCGGCAACTGGACGAGATGCTAATCGCCGCCGGGCGCGCGCCGGAGTCGGTGCGCCGCTCGCTGATGGCCGGCTGCGTCTTCGGGCGCGACGCGGCCGAAGTAGAAGCCAAAGCCGCCCGCCGCGGCACGACGCCCGACAAGCTGCGCGCCGGGGGCAAGGTGGCCGTGGGCGACGGGGCGGAGATCGCCGACCAACTGGCCGCCTGGGCCGCCGCCGGCGTGCAGCGGATCATGCTCCAGTGGCTCGACCTGGACGACCTCGACGGCCTGGCCGCCCTGGCCGCGGCCGTGCTATAGGAAAGGAAGCTCACGCAAAGGCGCAAAGGGGCAAAGACGCCAAGAAGAATGCTTTTCTCCTTGCGCCTTTCTTTGCGTTCTTTGCGTGAGCTCTTCTTACTCAGTCGGCGGCTGCTTTTCGGTCGGGGGCTGCTGCTGGGCCGGGGTGAACTGGTTGGCCAGCTTCTCCAGCTCGGTGCTCAGCCAGCGCAGGCCGCTGACCACACCTTCCTGCGCCTTGCGGCCCATGTCGCCCGTCTCGACGCGCTCCTTCACGACCGTGGCCTCTTCCTTCACGCGCGAGGCCGCCGGGCTGTCCTTGGCCTCGTGGAAGACGCGCTCCACCTCGTCGGCGAAGGTCCTCATGCCGGCGCGCAGCTCCGTCTCCATGCGACGCGCCTCTTCACTGTTGAAGGCGCTTTGCAGCGTGTCGCCGAACTGGCGGCCGAGGCGCTTGAACTCTTCCATCAAATCGGCGCTGGCGTGGGCCGATTTGGCCGCGCCCGGCGCGTCTTCCTCGATCGGGATGTCGATCTTCAGACGCTCGTCCTCTTTCAACTGGTCAATAATCGGGTCACTCATCGCTTGGCGCTCCTTGCCGTCGCATGACTTAATTAACTGTCGCCTCTCCCATAGGGAGAGGGTTCTCTCGTCCCCTCGCCCTATGGGAGAGGGTTAGGGAGAGGGTTCTCTTGTCCCCTCGCCCCGTGGGAGAGGGTTAGGGAGAGGGTTCTTATCACTATCAACCTTCTATACGCACTACCCTTCACCCCGGTTGCGCCCCCCTTACTGCAACTGCCGCAACGACAGATTATCCACGAACCAGCCGTTGTTGGCGATGGCATAACGCCCGCGGAAGCCGACGCCGACGGTCATTTTCTGGGCGCTGGTGACGGTGAAGGTGTGGCTGAGCTTGTTCCGGGTCAGGTAGTTGTTGGCGACCCAGCCCGTGCCGCCCGACCCGGCGATGAGCGCCGCTTCGCCCGCGTTGGGGTCGCTGGGAGCTACTTTCTGGTCGTTCTCGTACTTCTCGAACACGTCCGAGAAGAAGTTGGCTTCCAGTACGTAGGTTCCCGGCTGCAAGTCCACGTCCGTCACCAGACGCATACTCAGCGCCCCCTGCTCGCGGAAGACCTTCAGCGTCGTCGAGCCTTCGAAGATGTAGAGGCTGTGCTCCTCCGGCGGCAAGAAGGCGGCCGGGAAGACGCGCGTGTCCGGCCGCACGTACACGTCCCAGGCGTTGCTGCCAAAGCCGGTCGGCCCCTCCTGATACTCGATGCGCCAGCCGTTGGGCGCGTGCAGCTCGGCGATGCCGTTCTGGTTCGTGAACCCCTCCTCGAATGAGCCGTTGGGCAAGATGTTCTCGCCCAGCGTCGGGTTGGGGGAGAGGGTCGGCGGCGCGGCCGTCGGCGGCACGCGGGTGGCGGCCGGGGCGCTGGTGGTCGGCGCGGTCGTCGGCGGAAGGGCCGTGGCCGTGGCCGCCAGCGTCGGCGATGCTGCGGCCGTCGGCGACGCCTCCGGCGTGGGCGAGGCGGGCAGCGGCGTGGCCGAGGGGGCCGTGGTGGACGTGGGCGCGGGCGTATTGGTGGGGGGGATGATGATCGGCAGCGGTGTCCAGGTGGCCGGCGGGGCCTGCGTGGCGACTTCGGCCACGGACGTTGCCGCGCCCGGTTCCGCGCCGCCGCAGGCGACCAGGGCCAGACTCAGCGCGGCCAGTACCGCCAGAGCCAGCGGGGAGCGATGATGTTTCAAGAATTGCACGGACTTCCTCCAGGCAATGGGTGTGCTGTCGCCGCCGGGCGTCCGCCCGACGGCAGGCCGATTGTATGCCCGGTGGCGGGGCCGGGCAACGGCGGTGGGGCGGGGCTGTGTCGAATTCTCATACTTAGGGATTAGGTGTTAGGGATTAGGGAAGAGCGCTCTTCCCTAATCCCTAATCCCTAATCCCTGATCCCTGATCCAGCTACAATCCAAGCATGACCCACACCACCTTCGCCACCACCACCCGCGGCCTGCGGCGCGACGCGCCGGCCATGCGCCTGTATGAGAAAGCCAAGCGGCTGGGCATCTGGAACCCCAGCGACATTGACCTGAGCCGCGACCGGGCGCACTGGCTGGCCCTGGCCGGCGACGAGCGCGACATCCTATTGCGGCTGACGGCCATGTTCCAGGCCGGCGAGGAAGCGGTGACGCTCGACCTGCTGCCGCTGATCATGACCATCGCCGCCGAGGGGCGCATCGAGGAGGAGATGTTCCTGACGACCTTTCTCTTTGAGGAGGCCAAGCACACTGACTTCTTCGGCCGCTGGCTGAGCGAGGTGGCCGCATCCGATGCGGTGGCCGTCTCAGACGTGGATCTGTCACGCTACCACAGCGACAACTATCGCGCCGTCTTCTACCACGCCCTGCCGGCGGCACTGGGCGCGCTGCAAACCGACCGCTCGCCCGCGGCCCAGGTGCGCGCCGCCGTCACCTACAACATGCTCGTCGAAGGGATGCTGGCCGAGACGGGCTACCACGCCTACTTCACCGTCCTGGAGCGGGCCGACCTGATGCCCGGCACGCGCCGCGGCATCGCCCTGCTGAAGCAGGACGAGTCGCGCCACATCGCCTATGGCATCTACCTGCTGTCGCGGCTGGTGGCCGAGGACGCGGCGCTGTGGGAGGTGCTGGAAGAGCAGATGAACGCCCTGCTGCCGGCGGCGCTGGGCGTCATCGGCGACGTGTTCGCCGCCTATGACCCGGTGCCGTTTGGTCTGGTGGAGGAGGACTTCATCGACTACGGCCTGGCCCAGTTCCAGAAGCGCGTCGGCCGCCTGGAGCGGGCGCGGGGACTATCGCTGGCGGAGATTATGCGGGCGACTAACAGCGTCATTGAGCGGGATGATGGCTGATGGGGCGCGGGTCAGCAACCTTCACGCGGGTTGCCAACCCGCGCTACGTGCGGCGGGCGACGAACAGCCCTTCGCGCAAGTGGAAGGTGGTGACACCCTCCACGCGCGGGTCGAGGAAGGCCCGCGCCATTTCGGGGGCTTGCAGCAGCATCGCCCGCAGCCGCGTCATCTGCATCTCCGGCGTATGGCGGGCGGCCCACGTCTCGAACGTCAGCCGCTTGTCGAGCGTCTCCGTGGCCTCCACGGCCAGCCCAGCGGCGGCCAGCGCGTCGGCCCACTCCTCCACGCTCAGGCAGCGGACGTGGCTGGGGTCGCGCAGCTTCTCGAAGGCGTTGACGTAGGCCCCGGCCAGGCGCTCGCGGTCGGCCCGCTTGCCGCGCAGGCGGCTGCCGGGCACGACGTTGTCCACCACGGCCAGCAGCCCGCCCGGCCGCAGCACCCGCGCCGCCTCGGCCAGAAAGCGGCCGGCGTCGGCGAAGTGGTGGGCGGCGATGCGGCAGGTGACCAGGTCGAACGCGCTGTCGCCGAAGGGCAGGTCGTCCACGTCGCCGGCGGCCCAGACGACGTTGGCCGCGCCGCGCTCGGCGGCCAGCCGCGCCGCGTGGGGCAGCATCTGCGGCGTCAGGTCCAGCCCGACGACGGCGGCCACGTGGGGGGCCAAGGCCAGCGCCGTGTGGCCGGCGGCCGTGGCCACGTCGAGGGCGCGCCACGCCGGTTGCGGCGCGGTTAACTCTACCAGTCGCGCCAGGCTGGCCCCCTGGGCGTGGGTCGGGCTGCTGACGTAGGCGGCGGCGTTGGCCCCGAACTGCTGGCGGACGCTTTGTTTGCTCATGGAGCAGAAATTAACGCAAAGGCGCAAAGACGCAAAGAAAAAGCCCGGATCTCTCCGGGCTTTGCGTCTTAGCGACTTAGCGTCTTTGCGTGAGTCTTTGATGACGCGGCTGGCGGCCATGGGCGCGGGCACGTGGTGGATGCCGCTGTTGCTGGGCATCGTCGGCCGCGTGTGGGGCCGGCCGGTCGGGTGGCGGCGCTCGGCGATGGGCACTATCGGCTCGTCATCATCCACCGGCGTAATCTGCGGCGCGCGGCGCTGGGTCATGGCCGGCTGCGGCGCGGCGACCGGCTTCCGGCGCGCGGGCTGCGCCTGGGCTTCGGCTTCGGCCTCGCCGGCCAGGTCGAACAGGTGCTCGCCGGCCACCGAGAACGCGCCGATGAACAGGATGCGCGTCAGCAGCACCAGCGCGGCGACGAAGATGGGAACCAGCGTCAGCAGCGTCTCGCGCCCCAGCACCTCGTTGCCGAAGTCGTGGCTCAGGAGCGTCAGCGACACCGCCCACCAGGTCATGACGGCGTTCATCGTTGCGCCCAGCAGCCAGGCGCCCATCAGATACCAGACGGCCTTAGGCTCGTCGGCCCCCCGTTCGGGGGTGAAGAGCCGGGCCAGCCCGGCAAAGTCAATCGCGCAGAAGGCGATGGCTAGAATCGTGGCCCAGGTGACGCCGAAGAAGGCCACCTCGCCCAGAAGACTGTTCAGCGCGTAGCGCGTCGTATCGAAGTTGAAGATTTCAAACGCGACGAGGGCGACCACAAGAATGAGTCCGATGACCGTCTTGCGTGACGCGCTCGTGGTTTGCAGTTCGACCGGTTGCGAGCCGGCGAACCGGTTGAAAAACCGTTCTTGCTGCATCACCCTTTCTCCTATTTTTCTCAACAATCGCGGGTTCCTCTCTGGCTCCATTCCCACCCCATACCCCATACAGGAAGGAGGAGCCGGTAAGCTCGCACTTACCGGCTCCCGTTCGGAGGGGTAGTGGTGGGAGGGGAAGAGGATGTGTCTGTCCTATTCACTATAATAGCACAGATGTTCTAGAGATCAATCCCCTTGCGATATACTGGCGAAAAGTGGGGGATAAGTTGGGGAATTAGGAATTAGGGATTAGGGATTAGGGAAGAGCGTTCTTCCCCTAATCCCTAATCCCTAACCCCTACTCTTCCGGCTCAGGCACGAGCGAGTAGTCCCCCTCTTCCACGCCCGGCCCATAGCGGTAGACGTTGGGCCAGGGGATGTAGTTGCTGACAAACGCCTTCTCCTCGATCAGCTCGCCGGCGGCGTTGAACACCTGGCGCTGCACGGTGACGCGCGCGCCCTCGGTGGCGTAGTCGTACTGCTCGACTGTGCCCTCGGCGATTTCGGCGTCGAACTCCCACACGTCTTCTTCCGGCGGCGGCACGATGTTCTCGAACACCGGCTCCGTCTTCACCACGGTGCGGCCCATGCTGGTGCTGTAGAACTTGAACGTCAGCGATTCGAACTCTTCGTTGTAGTAGTTCTCGATCAGCAGGTGGTGGGGCGTGTTGTTGATGAAGCGGAAGTCGACGATGGGCGAGAAGACGGTGGCGTCCATGCCCGGCCCTTCGCCGTCGTTGTAGTAGCCGACCATGTAGCCGTGCTCCCAGCGCTCGACGATGGGGAAGCCCGACCAGAAGGCGGTCTGATAGAGCGTCGTGCTGACCTGGCAGACGCCGCCGCCGACGCCGCGCAGCGTCCGGCCGCCGACGATGACCAGGCCGACCTCGTAGCCGTCGGTCTCGCTGACCGAGCCGAGGTAGCGGTTGAAGGAGAACTCCTCGCCGGGGGCGACGACGACGCCGTAGAAGTTGGCCGCGGCGCGGGCGATGTTGTGCTTGCGCGCGTCCGACGAGCCGTAGAACCAGGTCGTCGTCTCGGTGATCAGTTCGGTGATGCCCAGGTCGGCCGCCGTCGCCCCGGAGTGGGCCACCGGGGTGATGTCGCGCAGGACGATGGGCACGGCGTGGTTGTCGCTGTTGATCTGGGCCACGAAGCGTTGCAGCGTGGCCTCCACGTCCAGTTCGCGGCCGTTGACGTGGGGCGAGACGAGCACCAGCTCGCGCGTGTCGTCGTTGAAGTAGTAGCGGGCGTTGACCGGCTCGCGGTAGAACTGCGTGCCGAACTGGGCCAGCCAGTTGCGGGCCGCGTTCTCGTCCACCAGCACGCGATGGGTCACCCGGCCGCCCGGCTCCTCCACCTGCTCAACGCGCACCCAGCGGGCCAACTCCTCGGCCGGCAGCGTTACGCCGCTCAGGTCGAGGTCGTCCAGCGGCTGCGGGAAGTAGAAGCGCACCGGCTCGGCGTAGAGGTTGGTCAGTTGGGTGATCGTCTGCGGCGAGTCGTAGACGGGGGGATAGATGTTGTGCACCAGCAGTTCCACGCGCGCGTCGGCCTGGGTGCGAATCGGCTCCAGCAGTTGCTCGCGCAGGTAGGCGCGGTCGATGTGGCGGCCGATCTGCGCCGGGGCGTAAGCCGGCGCGCCGCTGTCGGTCGGCTGCCAACTGGCGCTGACGGCGCTGCGCTCCACCGCGTCGCCCAACTCGGTCAGGGCGCGGTCGAGTTGGGCCTCGTCGTAGACGACGATGGGGGCGATGTCGCGGCCGTAGTACCAGCTCTGGAAGGTGTCTTGCAGCCGGTGCAGTGGCCCGCCGGAGCGGCCGACGTCGAAGGCGGCGGCGGCGGTGGCGGTGGCATCGACAGCGATGCCCAATTGGGCGGGCGCGAAGGGCCATTCGTCACCGCTGGCCGGATCGACCAGGGTCACGGTGGCCGCGCCGGCGTAGGGTAGCGCGCCGGCCAGGGCCGCTTGCGCCTCATCAACGGTCATCTCGCTCAGGTCGAGACCCTGCACGGTGACGCCGGTATAGACCCGGCCGCTGTGCTGGGCGCGATAGGCGCTCAGCCCCAGCCCCAGGACCAGGACGAGCAGCGCCAGGCCGACCAGGGGCGGGATGAGGAAGTAACCGAGGTTGCGGCCCACGGGCGCGCGTTGTTGGCGGGGTGAAATTGCCTGCATAAGCGATGTTCTCGCGTTGAGTCTTAACGAATCGCCGAATTCTAGCACGTCGGCGGCTGGTGGCGACAGAAACTAACGTTTAGCTTATCCCTCGAAGAAAGGATTGGGGTTGGGGGCCGGGAGGTCAGGGAAGAGCGCTCTTCCCTAATCCCTAATCCCTAGCCCCTAATCCCTATTTGACCGCCCACACCAGCTCATACTCCACCTGCCACGGCTGGCTGCGAATGTCGCTCAGGCCGAGGGCGGCCAGGAGCGCTTCCAGGTCGTCGCGGGCGCGGGCGCGGCCGAGGAAGTAGCCCGACTCCGGCCCTTGCCGCCGCGTGGTCAGCAGCACGCCGCCCGGCCGCAGCACGCGGGCCATCTCGCGCAGCGCGGCGGCGTCATCGGGCAGGAACTCCAGCGCCTCCAGACAGGTGACGGCGGCGAAGGTATCGTCGGCGAAGGGCAGGTCGCCGGCCAGGGCGTGGACGAAGGCGGCGCGGTCGCCGTGGCCGGCCAGCTTGGCCGCCGCCTGGGCCAGCATCCCGGCCGAGGCGTCGAGGCCGACGACGCGCCCGGCGAACGTCGGCTCGGCCAGCAGGAAGAAGGGCAGCCGGCCGGTTCCCGTGGCCACGTCCAGCACGTCCGGCGTGGTTCCCGACTCCAGGGCCACCTGCTTCACTCGCCGGGCGAGGGGCCAGGTGACGAAGGCGCTCTCCGTGTCGGGGTCGTACCGTTTGATGGCGTCGTAGCGCGTGGCCGCCAGGTCATAGAGCCAGACGACGACGCGGCGGCCGAGGAACACGCCCTCGGTGCGGATGAGCAGCCAATGAACCAGCCAGCCCAGCCCGGCCAACAACAGCAAGACCGCCAGCGCGACAACTATGAACGGCATAAGCCTGGATTGTACAGAAGAGCTCACGCAAAGGCGCAAAGATGCCAAGGCGCAAAGGAAGAAAAGCTTGGTCTTCTCTTCCTTTGCGCCTTGGCCCCTTCGCGCCTTTGCGTGAGCTTCTTTATCTTTTGCGCGCGCGGAGGAGGGCCTGCTTGACGGCCGGGACGCGCAGGAGGAGCAGCAGCCCCACGGCCGCGGCGAAGATCAGCGGCTGGGTGTAGGCGTTCTTCACCAGCCAGATGTAGTGGACGACGGCCAGCACGGCGATCAGGTAGACCACCTTGTGCAGCATCTTCCAGCGCTTGCCCAGCCGCTTCTGCCAGCCCTTGGTCGAGGTGACGGCCAGCGGGATGAGCAGCAGGAAGGCGGCGAAGCCCACCAGGGCGTAGCGCCGGGCGACGATCTCCTCGACGATCAGCGGCACAATCAGGGCGTAGTCGAGCCAGATGAAGATGAGGAAGTGGAGGCAGACGTACATGAAGGCGTAGAGGCCCAACGGCCGCCGCACCGTCGTGGCGTCCTTCCAGCGGAAGAGCCAGCCGGCGGGCGTGGCCACCAGCGACAGCGTCAGCAGGATGATCGCCGCCTTGCCCGTGCGCAGGATCATGGCCCGAATCGGCTCCGCGCCGAGCAGGCCGAACCAGAAGTCGAACAGCAGCCAGGCCAGCGGGAACAGCCCCACGGCATGATAGGCCACGCGCAACAACCGCCGCCGCCCCTCCCGCGACAACCGACGCGGCTTGCGCTCCGGGGTGGTGCTCGATTCAATGTGCTGGGTCATAAATTCCTCTTGAAGGTAAGCTCACGCAAAGGCGCGAAGGGGCCAAGGCGCAAAGGAAGAAGAGAAAGCTCGTTCTTCTCTGCCTTTGCGCCTTGGCATCTTTGCGCCTTTGCGTGAGCCGTTCTTCTCAATAATTCTCCGCCAAGTCCATCCCGTCGTACAGCGCCGCCACCTGCTCGCCGTAGCCGTTGAATAGTTGCGTCGGCCGCCGCCCGCCCTCGCCGATGCGCCGCTCGGTGGCCTGCGACCAGCGCGGGTGGTTGACCTCCGGGTTGACGTTGGCGTAGAAGCCGTACTCGTTGGGCGCGGCTTCCATCCACAGCGACATGGGCATCTCGTCCACCAGGTCGATCTTGACGATGGACTTGATGCTCTTGAAGCCGTACTTCCAGGGCACGACCAGCCGCAACGGCGCGCCGTTCTGCGGCAGTAGCTCCTCGCCATAGAGGCCGGTCGAGATGAGGGTCAGGTCGTTCATGGCCTCGTCCAGCCGCAGCCCCTCGACGTAGGGCCAGGGGAAGAACGGGCTGTTCTGGCCGGGCATGCGCTCCGGGTCATAGAGCGTCTCGAAGCGGACGTACTGCGCGCCGCTGGCCGGCTCGACCTCGTTCAGCAGGGCCGACAGCGGGAAGCCCAGCCAGGGGATGACCATCGACCAGCCCTCGACGCAGCGCAGGCGGTAGATGCGCTCCTCGGCCGTGAAGCGCGCGCGCAGGTCGTCGATGTCGTAGGTTCCCGGCTTGTTGACCAGCCCGCCGACGGCCACCTGCCAGGGCGTGGCCTGGAACCCCTCGGCCCGCCCGGCGACGGCCTCTTTGTTGGTCGAGAACTCGTAGAAGTTGTTGTAGCCGATGACCGACTCGTACTCGGTCAGCGGGTTGCCCTGTTCGTCGGTCTGTCCGGCGATGACGATGGGGGTGGCGGTGGGCATGGGGGTGACCCCAGCCGTGGCCGCGGCGGCCACCTGGGCCGCTTCCGTAGCCTGCATCCGCGCCGCGCTGCCCGCGCCGGTCAGGTCGGTCTTGGGCGCGCAGGCGGCCAGCGCCGCCGCCCCGGCCACGGCCGCCGTCGCGCCCATGAACGCGCGCCGCGACAGGTAGACGGACTTCGGTGTGATTTCAGATGAAGGGATTTCGATCCCGGTTCGTTTCTTGATGAGCATGGTTAACTCCGTATACGCGGCGGGCCGGCCGCCGTAGGTGCATCGCGCTTATGATTCGCTATTGTATGTACGCTGCGGCTCCCAATCCACATTGTATAATCGTTTTTCATTAAGCCACGCTTTAGAAAGCATTATGAAACGCTTACAGCTTCAGTGCGTCGCACTTTCTGGAGTGCGTCGCACTTTCTGGGATAGTATGACCCCTCCAACCAATAAGAAGGTGCAACGCACTTCAGAAAGTGCGATGCACCGGGGACGCACCGGGAGAAACCGATGACACCTACCGCCGACATCTCTATCCGCCCGGCCACACCAGACGACGCGCCCCACCTGGCGGCGCTGGTGCGCGCCCTGGAGCGCTTCGATCACTTGCGTGAGGAGCCGCTGCCGGAGGCCATCGCCCGCATTGGGGCCGCGCTGGCCGGCGCGGCCGAAGGGGGCGAGCGCTCGCTCTACGTCGCCGCCGGCGCGGCGGGCGACCTGCTGGGCTACGTCGCCGTTCATTGGCTGCCCTACCTCATCCTGCGCGGCCCGGAGGGGTTTGTGTCGGAGCTGTTCATCGCGCCGGAGGCCCGCGGCCGGGGCATCGGCTCGCGCCTGCTGGCCGCGGCCGTCGAAGAAGCGCGCGCCCGCGGCTGTTCGCGCCTGGGCCTGCTCAACAACCGCCGCCGCGAGTCGTATGAGCGCGGCTTCTACACTCAACACGGCTGGCAAGAGCGCGGCGACATGGCCAACTTCGTCCTTTACCTGGCCTAGGCTCTGGTGCATCCCACTTTCTGGAGTGGGTTGCACCTTTCTTATCGTGGGCGCAGGAAGGTGCGACGCACTTCAGAAAGTGCGACGTACCGGGAGGTGGGGCGTTCACGCTCCGTTCACACCCAATTCACGGCGGCCATACGCAATTCCCCCCGCCCCTCGCGTATCCTAGCGGCAGCCTCCTGGTCATTCGGGGAGAAGGGACAGGTGGAAAAGGTGGTTATCGACGATACGAAGCAGTTCGCGGACTTCCTCCGCCAGAGTGGGCTGGAGGGCGTCGTGGTACTGGACAATCAAGGGAACGTTCTGTCAGCGAATCGGGCGGCCGAGTCGTTGCTAGGCTATGGGGTTGGTGAATTGACGAACATCCACGTCTCTGAATTCTGGGGCGGCGGCTACTCCTTGCCGCGCCCCCACTCGGAGCGGACGCGACCGGAGCCGGCGCGCCCGCGCGATGAGGAGTTGACGCGGCGCAACGGCGAGGCCTTGCCCGTGGCGCTGACCGTCGCGCCGCTGAGCGCGGCCGACGACGGGCAACTGCTGTCGTTCGTCAGCCGGGCCGAACTGGACCGCCTCAACGAGTCCCTCGTCCACGCCCAACGGCTGGCCGGCATCGGCACGCTGACGGCCAGCGTGGCCCACGAACTGACCAACCCGATCAGCATCATCACCGCCACCTGCACCAATCTGCGCGACGAACTGGAGGGCGAAGAGCTGGGCCGCGAGGAGCTGGCCCGCTACGTCGAACTCATCGAGCAAAGCGCCTACCGCTGCGCGCGCATCGTCGAGGTGCTGCGCAACTACGCCCACAACGTCGGCCGCGAGACGAGCGACGGCGCGGCCATCGCCATCACCAGCCCGGCGGCCGTCGTGCAGGACGCGCTGATGATGGTCGAGCAGCAGTTCCGCAAGCAGGCCCGCGTCACGGTCGAGCTCGACCTGGCTCCGGCGCTACAGACCATCTTCTGCGACCACCACCGCATCGCCCAGGTGCTCATCAACCTGCTGACCAACGCCCGCGACGCCATGCAGCCCGACGGTGGCGTGGTACGCATCCGCTTCTGGTCGCCCGACCCGGCGCGCGAGCCGGCCCTGGCCGAACATCTCCGCCAGTTGCCCCCTCGCGGAGTAATGGCCACAGCGCCCCCGACCTCTTCGCCTTCAGCGTCAGTGACACGGGCACGGGCATCGACCCGGCCATCCGGCCGCGCATCTTCGAGCCGTTCTTCACCACCAAGCCCAACGGCCAGGGCACGGGCCTGGGCCTCTACATCGCCGAAGGGATCGTGCGCCAGCACGGCGGCCACATCTGGGCCGAGAACAACCCGGACGGCGGGGCGACGGTGACGGTCGTTTTGCCGCGCAAACCGTAAGAAGAAGGGGCCAGGTTCCAGGGGCCAGGGAAGAGCGCTCTTCCCTGGCCCCTGGCCCCTGGCCCCTGGCCCCTAATTCTTCTCGACCAGCCTCAGAAAGTACTCGTGCAACCGCGTGTCGCCGGTTAGCTCGGGGTGGAACGAGGTCGCCAGCCAGCGCCCTTCCTCGGCGGCCACGGGCGTGCCGTCGGCCAGGCGGGCGATGACGCGGGCGTCGCCGTGGGCGGCCACCAGGCGCGGGCCGCGGATGAAGACGGCCGGGAAGGGCTCGCCGCCGTTCAGCCCGTCCACGTCAATGGGGGTGATGAAGCTATCGACCTGGCGGCCGAAGGCGTTGCGCTCGACCTCGATGTTCATCAGGCCCAGCAATGGCTGGTCGCGGCCAATCTCCTTAGCCATAAAGATCATCCCCGCGCACGTGCCCCACACCGGCCGGGCGGCGGCGAAGTCGCGCAGCGGCCCGGTCAGGCCGTAGGTGTCGGCCAGCTTGCCGATGGTCGTGCTCTCGCCGCCGGGGATGATCAGCCCGTCCAGCCCGGCCAGGTCGGCCGGCAGCCGCACCTCGACCGCCTCGACCCCCAGCCGGCGCAGGATATTGATATGTTCAATGAACGCGCCCTGTAGCGCCAATACGCCTATCTTCATTGGTATCTTCTCGCCGCCGCTGGTTCCCTCGCCCTTTGGGAGAGGGTTAGGGAGAGGGTCTTCCGGTCCCGCACAAAAGCCCCTCTCCCCAACCCTCTCCCAAAGGGCGAGGGAGTTCTCCCTGCTCTTCAACTCACCAGCCGCGAACGGCGAGTTGCTGCTCCGGGGCCAGCGTATGCACGCCGATGCCGACCATCGGCTCGCCCAGGTTCTCGCTGACGCGGGCCAGGAGTTCGGCGTTGCGGTAGTGGGTCGTGGCCTCGACGATGGCCTTGGCCCGCCGCGCCGGGTCGCCGCTCTTGAAGATGCCGGAGCCGACGAAGACGCCGTCGACGCCCAGTTGCATCATCAGCGCCGCGTCGGCCGGGGTGGCGATGCCGCCGGCGGCGAAGTTGACCACCGGCAGGCGGCCGAGTTCCTTGGTCTCCTTCACCAGCTCATAGGGCGCGCCCAGCTCCTTGGCGAAGGTCATCAGCTCTTCTTCGGGCATGTTTTGCAAGCGGCGAATCTCGCCCAGCACCGAGCGGGCGTGGCGCACGGCCTCGACCACGTCGCCCGTGCCCGCCTCGCCCTTGGTGCGCATCATCGCCGCGCCCTCGCCGATGCGCCGCAGCGCCTCGCCCAGGTTGCGGCAGCCGCAGACGAACGGGATCTTGAAGTCGTGCTTGTTGATGTGGTAGGCCTCGTCGGCCGGGGTCAGCACTTCGCTCTCGTCAATGTAGTCCACGCCTAGCGCTTCCAGGATTTGGGCCTCGACGAAGTGGCCGATGCGCACCTTGGCCATGACCGGGATGCTGACCGCGGCCATGATCTCGCGGATCATGCCGGGGTCGGACATGCGGGCCACGCCGCCGCTAACGCGGATGTCGGCCGGGACGCGCTCCAGGGCCATGACGGCCACCGCGCCGGCATCCTCGGCGATGCGGGCGTGCTCCGGCGTCACCACGTCCATGATGACCCCGCCCTTGAGCATCTGGGCCAGCCCGCGCTTGACCGTCACGCTGCCCAGTTCGCCGCGGCCGTTGCTGTTGTGTCCGTTTTCTTTCATCGTGATTCTCTCCTGCCGGCCCGCGAAGAGCCGCGCCATACCTGACCTGTGAAATGTCAACTATCCCCATTGTATGGTTCGGCGGGGGGGATTTCAAGCGAATTGGCTCCATCGAAACGTGCGAGAATGAAGAAATGATGGGGCCAGGAGTATGGGGAAGTCGAAAGAGGCGGCGCGCTTAAACCGCTCGTTTTATGCTACAATGTTCGCCGGGCGGCGGGTGGCCTAAATTGAGATCGCGGCGGTGTCCAACATGGAACTCATCGAGCGCGAACAACAGCTAAATAGCCTGGCCGACGCCTGGCGACAGGTCACGTTCGGTAATGGCCGCATCGTCCTGGTCAGTGGCGAGGCAGGCATCGGCAAGACGGCGCTCATCGAGCGTTTTGTGGCCGACCAGGGCGGCGCGGCCCGCGTTCTACGCGGCGGCTGCGATGCCCTGTTTAGCCCTCGGCCGCTCGGCCCGTTTGTCGAGATAGCCGCCCAGACCGGGCAACCAGAACTGGAGCGCCTGGTGCAATCCGGCGGCGACCGTCTGGCCTTCTCCGCGGCGCTCTTTCTCCACCTGCAAAAGCAGGCGACACCGACCCTGCTCATCCTGGAAGACCTGCACTGGGCCGACGAGGCGACGCTGGATGTGCTGAAGTACCTCGGCCGTCGCATCCAACACACCCGCGCCTTACTGCTGCTGTCCTACCGCGACGATGAGGTCAGCGGCGACCACCCCCTGCGTTCGCTACTGGGCGATCTGCCGGTGCCGGCGACCGTACGGCTGGCGCTGCCCGTCCTGTCGTCGTCGGCCGTGGCCCAATTGGCTTGGGGATCGACACGGCGACTGGACGAACTCTACCGGGTCACCGGCGGCAACCCCTTCTTCGTGACCGAAATTCTGGCCAGCCAGAGCGACGGCGTGCCACCGTCCGTGCGCGACGCCGTGCTGGCCCGGCTGGCCCGCCTGTCGCCCACCGCCCGGGGCGTCGTCGAACTGGCGGCGCTCGTCCCCGGTTCGGCCGAAGGCTGGCTCATCGCCGAACTGCTGCGTCCCGATCCGGCCGTGCTGGATGAGTGCATCGAGCGCGGCGTGCTGCACCCGGTGGGCCGCAGCATGGCCCGGCGCAACCTGGCCTTTCGCCACGAGTTGGCCCGCCAATCGGTCGAGGACTCAGTGCCCATCAGCCGGGCGCGGGCGCTGCACAGCCGTATCCTGGCCGCGCTGCTGCCGCAGGAGGGGGAGCGCGTGTCGCTGGCCCGCCTGGTGCACCATGCCCTGCGCGCCGGCGACGAAGACACCACGTTGCGCCTGACCCCCCAGGCCGCCCGGCAGGCTAGTGAACTGGGCGCGCATCGGGAGGCCGTCGCCCTCTATAGCAGCCTGTTCGACTACCACCACCTGATGCCCCCAGAGATGCAGGCCGACGTACTGGATAGTCTGTCGATTGAGAACTATCTCATCGACCACGCCGCCCAAGCCATCGGGGCCAGGCAGCAGGCCATTCAGATCTGGCAAAGGCTGGAGCGGTATGATCAGGTGGGCGATGGCTATCGCTGGCTGTCGCGGTTCCATTGGATGGCCGGCAACGGCGCGGAGGCGGAAAAATGCGGCGACCGGGCCATTGCCATCCTGCAAGAGCAGCCGCCCGGCCCGCAATTGGCTATGGCCTATAGCTCTAAGTCCCAATTGCACATGCTGGCCTGGGAAGAAGAGCCATCCCTGGAGTGGGGCCGGCGGGCCATTACCCTGGCCGAGCAAATGGGCGATACCGAGATCCTGGTCCACGCCATCACCAACGTCGGGTCAACGGAGTCCCTCCACGACTTTCAGGCGGGAACTGAAAAGGTCAAGTTTGCCTTGCGGCTGGCCCGCGAGCACGAAATGCACGATCACGTGGGGCGCTGCTACTCTAACCTGACTTCGAACCACGTGCGCTCGCGCCGCTATGCCGAAGCGCGACGCTGGTCGGAAGAGGGTCTGGAATACACCACGGCCAGAGACCTGGATTCCTACACCATCTACATCGGCGGCTGGCAGTCACAGGGCTTCCTCGACACCGGTCAATGGGCGGAGGCGGAGGCGTTTGCCCTGGAAGCGCTGCGGCTGGTGAAGCGACTGGCGATCACCGCGCTGCCGGCGCTCGTCACCCTGGGGCGGCTGCGGCTGCGCCAGGGCGACCCGGCGGCCGATGCTCTCCTGGCCCAGGCCTACAATCTGGCCCTACCTACCCGCGAACTTCAGCGCCATGCGCCCGTGGCCTCCGCTCGGGCCGAAGCCGCCTGGTTGCGGGGCGAGCCGGAGCGCATCCCGGACGTGGCCGGCCTGGGCTATTCACTGGCTCTGGAACGAAATGATCCCTGGATTCTGGGCGAGATCGCCTACTGGATGTGGGCCGGCGGCCGGCTCTCCGGCCACAGGGACATCCCCCTGGAGCGGCTGGCCCCGCCCTTTGCCGATATGATCCGCGGCCGGTGGCAAGCGGCGGCCGAAGCGTGGCAAGAGATCGGCTGCCCCTATGAGCAGGCACTGGCCCTGCTGGGGGGCGATGAGGCGGCCCAATTGCGAGCACTGGCGCTGTTCACCGCGCTGGGGGCCGAGCCGGCCGCGGCGCTGGTGCGCCGGCAGTTGCACCTAAGCCCATCAGCCACGGCGCGACGGTCGCATCCTGACGACCTGACGCCGCGCGAACTGGAGGTCCTGCGCCTGCTGGCCGCCGGCCTGTCCAATCCGGCCATCGCCGCGCGGCTGACCATCTCCGTGGGCACGGTCAAGGCCCACACGGCCAACATCTACGGCAAGCTGGGCGTGGCCAACCGGGTGCAGGCGTTAGCGCGGGCGCAGGAACTGCGGCTGCTGTAGATGGCAACACCTGACATGTGTTGCACGTTAATTGCAACACATGTCAGGTGTTGCGGTAGCTCCAAGATAAACCCCACAATAAACCCCTGTCCGATGTGGTCGCGCCGCTCTCCGACTATGATGGCCGTTATCTACCCGAACAAACAGCGGTCTTAGTCATAAGGAGCAAGCTAATGGACAGCAGAGTCAGCGCGATCACTCAGGCCGGCGATACTTTGGACGAAGCATCGGTCGGCCGCTTCCGGGCCGAGTTGCACGGCCGGCTTATCCGCCCCGGCGATGCCGACTACGATGACGCGCGCCGCGTCTACAACGCCATGATCGACAAGCGCCCGGCCCTCATCGCCCGCTGCGCCGACGCGGCCGACGTGCGCGCGGCGGTCAACTTCGGCCGCGACCACGGCCTGCCCATCGCCGTGCGCGGCGGCGGCCACAACGGCGCGGGGCTGGGCCTGGTGGACAACGGCCTGGTCATTGACCTGTCGGCCATGCGCGACGTGCAGGTGGACGCCGCCCGGCAGCAAGTGCGCGTCGAGGGCGGCTGCCTGTGGAACGACGTCGACGCCGCCACCAGCCCCCACGGCCTGGCCGTGCCCACCGGCTTCATCTCCTCCACCGGCGTCGGCGGGCTGACGCTGGGCGGCGGCATCGGCTATCTGACGCGGCAGTATGGGCTGACCATCGACAGCCTGCTGGAAGTGGAGATGGTGCTGGCCGACGGCCGCTTCGTCGTCGCCAACGCCACGGAGAACGCCGACCTGTTCTGGGCCGTGCGCGGCGGCGGCGGCAACTTCGGCGTCGTCACCGCCTTTTTGTTTCGCGGCCGGCCCGTCGGCCCGACGGTCTACGGCGGCCCCATCTTCTGGCCGATGGAGCACGCCGCCGAGGTGATGCGCTTCTGGCGCGACCTGATCCTGAGTGACCCCGAACACCTCAACGGCTGGTTCGGCTTCCACACCGTGCCGCCGGTAGACATGTTCCCGGCCGAGCACCACCTGAAGAAGATGGCCGTCATCACCTGGTGCTACACCGGCGATCTGGACGGGGCGGCCCAGGTCTTCGCGCCGATTCGCGCCGTGGCCCCGCCGGCCATCGACTTCGCCGGGCCGATCCCCATGCCGGTGCTGCAAAGCCTGTTCGACGGCCTCTATCCGGCCGGCTTGCAGTGGTATTGGAACGCCGACTTCGTCACCGACCTGAGCGACGAAGCCATGGCTCTGCACCTGGAGTACGCCGAGCAGTTGCCCAGCGTTCACTCGACGATGCACCTCTACCCGATCAACGGCGCGGCCCAGCGCGTGGGCCAGAACGACACCGCCTGGAGCTTTCGCGAGGCCAACTTCGCCCAGGTCATCGTCGGCGTCGACCCCGACCCGGCCAACAACGCCCGCACTATCGCCTGGTCGAAGGAGTACTGGCGGCGGCTGCACCCCCACTCGGCCGGCGGGGCCTACGTCAACATGATGATGGACGAGGGGCAGGAGCGGGTCATGGCCTCCTACCGCGACAACTACCCCCGGCTGGCCCAGGTGAAGGCCAAATACGACCCGCACAACCTCTTCCGGGTCAATCAGAACATCAGGCCGGCTCGGAATTAGGGCCGACAGGTAGACGAAGCCACCGGCGTCAGCCGGTGGCAGCCGGCCTCAGAGTGAACGCCACGGCGCTCAACGCCCCATGAACGTCACCGGCACAAAAGAGCGCGGCGACGCGCCGGCGGTTTGCCAGTAGAAGCGCAGGTCGGCTGTGCCGTCGATGTCGCGGTACTCGACCCGCAGGGTGTGTTGGCCGGGAGAGACAGCCACGGTGACTGCGTCGCGCCCCCTGCTCGACCAGCGGTCGAGCAGCGGGCGATCATCCAGATAGAGGCGCGCGCCGTCGTCGTGGAACAGCGTGAAGGTGTATTGGCCATCGGTCAGCGGCAGTCGGCGCGTCCAGCGCGCCGAGAAGTGGTCGGCCGCCAGCAACGGGTGGGGCGCGGCCTGCTCCCAGGCAAACCAGACCGCCGGATCGTCGCGCACCACGATGGGCGGGCCGGCCAGGGCCTCGTTGTCAAAGTACTCGCCGCGCCAGCCCTGGATGTCATGGGTGGTGATGGAGCCGCTGCGCCACGCTTCCGGCGTCAACCCGGTGCGCCGGCCGTTCTCATAGACCTGTCCGCTCATATAGTCGCGCAGCCACGACCGCCAGCACCCCTCCTCATCGGTTGTATACCCCTTACTCCCGGCGCCATGTAAATCGTCCACCGGGAAAGGAAAGTCCAGCGACATATAGAAGCCGGTCACGCCGTGCAGCCATTCGTGGAGAAAAACTTCTCCGTCGCACGCGCCGCTGGGCCAGATCCAACTGAGGTTGAAGACGGTAGCATAGGTGATGTCGTAAGCCCACATGCCCAGCCCCCAGCCGATGCTGGGAATCGACTGGTCGGTGACCGGATGCGACGCCTGCCACAAGACGAGCACCGAGTCATACACCCCCGGCGGCGCGTAGGCGGCCACTTCCGGCCGCGTGTCCTCGGGCGAGGGCCAGTAGCCGTCGCCGATGGGCGTCAACGTGGTCAGCGGCCGATCCACGAAGACGACCTCCGCCTCCAGTTCGCCTGCTTGCCCCGAATAGTCATAGACCACGCCGCGATGGGGCAGGTTGAGAAAGGATTCGACCATCAGGCGGGCATCTTCGGCCGGCATGGTGGCCGTGAGGTGCTTGCTCTGGCCGTCGAGATCGACGTAGTCGACGTCGGTGTGGCGATAGACCAGCACCAGCATCTTCCACGGATCGCCCATTGGGGTCTGTGAAGCGGCCCGGTTTGACAACAGGGCCAGCAACGACACAGCAACAACTAGCGCCCCCAGGCGCAACTTTGGATTGACACTCATCAAAGCAGCCTCTTCATTTAATTCGGCGTGTCCAGTCGGAAAACGACCACCGGCCCCGACCAGCCGCGCGGCGCATAGAGCAACAGGTAGTCCGCCAAAACGTCTTCGGCCTGAGAGGTTGTGCCATCGGCGGCGATAGTCTGGCTCAGGTCATAGCGCCGGACGGCCGAGACTGCGCCGGCCGGGGGCAACGCCGCCGCCTCGCCGGTCGCCTGTTCCAGCGGCGGCACGTAGTCCGCGCCGTGGTGAAGCTGAACCGCCCAGGCCAGATCAACGGCGTAGTCGGTCTCGTTTTCCAGGTCGAGGGTTAATCTCAGCTCGGTTCCATCCAGCTCCACGCCGGTTAGCGTGATGCCAAAGCCGTCAAACTCGGCCGTCTCGCCGGCCCCGAAGGTGGGCAGGCCAAAGAAAGCGTTGCTCTGTGGCGTAACAGCGGAGATCGTGCGCGGCGGCGCGGCCGGCGGCGCTGCCCGCGGACTACCCGCCGGCGCGCAGGCGACAAGCAGCATGAAGACCAATAGCAACCAGGACAGTCGACTCATCTCACCCCCAGGTTGAGGAAGGCATAGCAACGACAGGGTAACACGTCCCTGCTACGGCCACAAGGACGCGCGGTGGGCAAGATAGTGGCACTAGAGAGCTTGGCCCCCATCTATTGAAGACCTGACCATGACCACCGGCCACTGACCACTGACCACTGGCCACTCGCCACTCGCCACCCGCCCCCCGCCCCACGCCCCTTGCCCCTCGCCCCTCCCTCCGCTATAATCCCATTCGTTGCATTCATCCGATTCATTGGATCAATCATCGTGCGTCTCGACAAGCTGGACTCCGACTTCCTGCACTACCTCATCGAACACCACATCGATCCCGGCGACAAGCTGCCGTCGCTGAACGAGATCGGCGACGGCCTGGGCGTCAGCGTGGGCAAGCTGCGCGAGGAGCTGGCCGTGGCCCGTGGGCTGGGCGTGGTGTCGGTCCGGCCGCGGCTGGGCATCCAGCGCGAGCCGTTCGACTTCGCCGAGGCCATTCTGCCGGCCATCCTGTTCAGCCTGGCCACGGGCGAGGCCAGCTTCGCCCAACTGAGCCGGCTGCGGCGGACGATCGAGACGAGCTTTTGGGACGAGGCGGTGGTGTGCCTGACGGCCGATGATCGGCTATGCTTGCGCGACCTGGTCGGCCGCGCCTGGGCCAAGCTGCGCGGCGAGCCGATCCACATTCCCAACGCCGAACACCGGCAACTGCATCTGACCATCTTCGGCCGCCTGGACAACCCGTTTGTCCACGGCCTGCTCGTCGCCTACTGGGACGCCTACGAAGCCAGCGAATTGACGCGCTTCCAGAGCTACCAGTACTGGGTCGATGTATGGACGTATCACGAGCAGATCGTCGATGCCCTGTGGGCCAACGACTTCGAGGGCGGCCGGCGGTTGTTGAATGAGCACTTTGCCCTGCTGCAAACCGAAAGCAGTGGCCCTGTAGGGCGATTTGCCAAATCGCCCCACAACAACAAGCGAGCGAACAATGAAGAGCCTGAAAGAAGAGTTAGAGAGCGAACAAGTACGACACCTTGACCTCAGCCGCTACTGCGCCGTGCAGAGCGGCACGCCGGTGCGCGAGGCGCTGGCCACGATGCGCGCCGAAGAGGGGCGGCCGATGCTGGTCATCCGCGGCGAAGAGCTGATCGGCATCTTCACCGAGCGCGACGTGTTGCAGCGCGTGGTCGGCCGGCCGGACGCGCTCGACGGGCCAGTGGACGCGGTCATGACCGCGCGTCCCATCACCGTCCTGCCCGACACGTCGGCCGCCGACGCGCTGTGGCTGATGGACGACCATCACTTCCGCAACCTGCCCGTGGTCGACCGCCAGGGGCGCATCCTGGGCGACATGACCTATGCCGCCTTCGTCCACTATCTGGCCGCGCGCTACCCGGTCGAAGTGCAGAACCGGCCGCTGCGGCCGCAGCAGTATCCGAGCAAGCCTGAAGGTGGAGACTAGCAGGGATTAGGGACTAGGGATTAGGGATTAGGGGAAGAGCGCTCTTCCCCAAGCCCTAATCCCTAATCCCTAATCCCTAACCCCTAATTGCTATGAACGACAACGACTACATCATCGAAGAACGCGACGCGGTCGTCATCCGCTTTGCCGGCGACTCCGGCGACGGGATGCAGTTGACCGGCACGCAATTCACCAACACGTCGGCCGTCTTCGGCAACGACGTCAGCACCATGCCCGACTTCCCGGCCGAAATCCGCGCCCCGGCGGGCACGCTGGCCGGCGTCAGCGGCTTCCAGGTCAACTTCTCCAACCGCGACATCCTGACCCCCGGCGACGCGGCCCAGATCCTGGTGGCCATGAACCCGGCGGCGCTGAAGGCCAGCCTATCCGATCTGGAGATCCACGGCACGATCATCGCCAACATCGACGCCTTCAGCCAGAGCAATCTGCGCAAGGCCGGCTACGACGCCAACCCGCTGCAAGATGGCTCGCTGAGCGAGTACCAGGTCATCGAAGTGCCCCTGACGACGATGAACCGCGAGGCGCTGAAGGAAGTGGAGGGGCTTTCGACCAAGGACAAAGACCGCTCACAGAACTTCTTCGCCCTGGGGCTGGCCTTCTGGATGTTCGACCGGCCGCTCGACGTGACGCTCGACTGGGTGCGCAAGAAGTTCGCCAAGACGCCGGCGGTCATGGAGGGCAACATCCGCTCGCTGGAGACGGGCTACCACTTCGGCGAGACGAGCCGCGTCTTCCAGCACCGCTACCGCATCCGCCCGGCCGCCCTGCCGCCGGGAACCTATCGCAAGGTGACGGGCAACACCGCCCTGGCGTTGGGCCTGGTGACGGCGGCGCAGAAGATGGGCAAGCCGCTGTTCTACGGAACCTACCCCATCACCCCGGCCAGCGACATCCTCCACGCTCTGGCCCCGCTGCGCAACTTCGACGTGCGCACCTTCCAGGCCGAGGACGAGATCGCCGCCATGGGGTCGGTCATCGGCGCGGCCTTCGGCGGCGCGCTGGCCGTCACCGGCACCAGCGGCCCGGGCATCGCCCTGAAGAGCGAGGGCATGAACCTGGCCATCGCCCTGGAGTTGCCGATGATCATCGTCAACGTCCAACGCGGCGGCCCCAGCACCGGCCTGCCGACCAAAGTGGAGCAATCGGACTTGTTGCAGGCCCTCTTCGGCCGCAACGGCGAAAGCCCCATCGCCGTGCTGGCCCCCTACAGCCCGTCGGACTGCTTCGACATCGCCCTGGAGGCGTGCCGGCTGGCGGTGCGCTCCATGTCGCCGGTGATGATCCTGTCCGACGGCTTTCTGGCCAACAGCAGCGAGCCGTGGCGCATTCCCGACGCGGCCGGCATTCCGCCCATTCCCTTTAACCACCCCGACGGCCCGGCCAGCGCCCCGGCCAACGGCGAAGGCGCCTTCCTGCCCTACTACCGCGACGCCGAAACGCTGGCTCGCCCGTGGGCTATCCCCGGCACGGCCGGGCTGGAGCACCGCATCGGCGGCCTCAGCAAGGCCCCGGAGACGGGCAACGTCTCCTATAACCCGCTGCACCACGAGCGCATGGTGCGCGAGCGGGCGGAGAAGGTCGCCCGGCTGGCCGAGGTCATCCCGCCGCAAGAGGTGTTCGGGCCGGAAGAGGGCGAACTGCTGCTGGTCAGTTGGGGCGGCACCTATGGCGCGGTGCGTTCGGCCGTGGTCGCCGCCCGCCGCCAGGGGCGCTCCGTGGCCCACGCCCATCTGCGCTATCTGAACCCGTTCCCGGCCAATCTGCGCGACGTGCTGAGCCGCTACCGGCAAGTCGTCGTGCCGGAGTTGAACGGCGGGCAGTTGGCCTTCCTGCTGCGCGGGCGCTATGCGCTGAACATCCAGTCGTTCCCGAAGATTCACGGACGGCCGTTTACCATCAACGAGATTGCGCAGAAGATCGAGCAAGTACTTGGATAAATGATAGGAATTCAACGCAAAGACGCAAAGACGCCAGGACGCAAAACAAATTCTGTTAGCCCCTTCGCGTCTGTGCGCCTTTGCGTTGAACTCTGGAAATGACAATGACAACTGCAACCATTCCCATTCAAAAAGCCACGTTGAGCCGCGCCGACTTCGCATCAGACCAGACCGTGCGCTGGTGCCCCGGCTGCGGCGACTACGCCATCCTGGCCACGATGCAGAAGATTCTGCCCGAACTGGGTGTCCCGCGCGAGAACATCGTGTTCATCTCCGGCATCGGCTGCTCCAGCCGCTTTCCGTACTACATGAACACCTACGGCATCCACAGCATCCACGGCCGCGCGCCGACGCTGGCCACCGGCCTGGCCATCACCAACCCGGAGTTGAGCATCTGGGTCATCACCGGCGACGGCGACGGCCTGTCCATCGGCGGCAACCACCTGCTCCACGCCCTGCGGCGCAACGTCAATCTGAACATCATCCTGTTCAACAACCGCATCTACGGCCTGACCAAAGGGCAGTACTCGCCCACGTCGCGCCTGGGGGCCAAGACGAAGTCGTCGCCGATGGGCACCATCGAGCACCCCATCAACCCCATCGGCATCGCCCTGGCGGCCGAGGCGTCGTTTGTGGCCCGCTCGCTCGACTCGCACACACAACACATGGGCGAGGTGCTGAAGCGGGCAGCGGCCCATCGCGGCTCGTCGTTCGTCGAGGTCTATCAGAACTGTGTCATCTTCAACCCGACCGAGTGGGACGGGCTGGACGACCGCCGCACCCGCGACGACAACATCCTCTACCTGGAACACGGCCAGCCGATGGTCTTTGGCAAGAACCGCGACCGGGGCATCCGCCTCAACGGCTTCACGCCGGAGATCGTCGTGTTGGGCGACGGCGTCAGCGAGGCCGACCTGGTCGTCCACGACGCCGACTCGACCGAACTGGGCTACATCCTCAGTAGCATGGAGTACCCGACGCCGATGGGCGTCTTCCGGCAGGTGGAAGATCGGCCGACCTACACCGACGGCCTGATGGAGCAGATCGCCACGGCGCAGGCCAAGCGCGGCCGGGGCAACCTGGACGAGCTGTACCGCGCCGCCGACCTGTGGACGGTCGTGCCGCAGGACCCGACCGAGCCGATCGAGGCCCACATCTCCGGCCGGGTGGGCGGCGAAATGGACGACGAGTACACCGACATGCTGACCGGCCAGGGCAAGGAAGCCGACGACTCCACCAGCTATGGCCGGGCCGGAACCAATCTCGACATCCACGGTCTGAAGGACCGGCTGACTGAGGTCAACGTGGAGGCGCTGGGCACGCACGCGCCGGTCGAGGTGGACACCCAGACGTCACTGGCCAAGGCCATCCGCCAGATGAACAGCCATCAGATCGGCTGCGTCCTGGTGACGGACGAGACCGACCGGCTGGTGGGCATCTTCACCGAGCGCGACGTGCTGATGCGCGTCGCCGGGCTGGTCGACGACCTGGCCGCGGCCAACGTCGGCGCGTACATGACCGCCGACCCGGTGGCCGTCCGCGCCGACCTGCCCATCGCCCACGCGCTGCACCTGATGGCCCTGCACGGCTTCCGCCACCTGCCGCTGGTCGACGACGACCGCCGACCGGTGGGGCATCATCTCGTTCCGCGACGTGGTGCACTACCTGCACAATGGGTCGTAGTGTGAAGAAGGGGCCAGGTTCCAGGTTCCAGGGGCCAGGGAAGAGCGCTCTTCCCTGGCCCCTGGAACCTGGAACCTGGCCCCTCAATGGAGAGTGACATGGGTATCGGTATTGCTCCCGCGCCGGCCACGCCCGCGCGGGAGGGGCTGATCATCAACGACTTCGCCATCGTCGTGGCCACGGCCAACGGCACGGGCAGCCAGACGGCCAACCTGGCCATCCTGCGCGCCCTGTTCAAGATGGGCATCCCGGTCAACGGCAAGAACATCTTCCCGTCCAACATCCAGGGCTTGCCGACGTGGTACCACATCCGCCTGAGCGCCGACGGCTACACCGGGCGGCGGCACACGTCGGAGGTGCTCGTCGCCTTCAACCAGGCCACGCTCGTCCAGGACGTGCAGACCCTGCCCGCCGGCGGCATCTGCCTGACCAACGCCGACTGGCGCAGCGTGCCCCAGCGCGACGACATCACCACCTACGCCATCCCGGTCAACGAGTTCATCCGCGACAGCGGCATGAAGGGCAAGCTGAAGGACTACCTGGCCAACATGGTCTACGTCGGCGCGCTGGCCCACCTGCTCGACATCCCGCTGGAGCGGCTGGACGAGGCGCTGTCGTTCCTGTTCAAGGGCAAGCGGCGGACGGTGGACTCCAACATGGCCGTGGTGCGCGCCGCCTACGAGTGGGCCGCGGCCAACCTGTCGCGCGATGCCGGCCCCTCGGCCCACCCTTACCGCGTCGCGCCGATGGACGCCACCGACGGGCTGATCATGATGACCGGCAACGAGGCGGCCGCCCTGGGCGCGGTCTTCGGCGGCGTCACCTTCGCCGCCTGGTATCCCATCACCCCCTCGACCAGCGTCATCGACGCCCTCAACGGCTACCTGGAGCAGTTGCGGCGCGACCCGCAGACGGGCGAGGCGACCTACGCCGTGGTGCAGGCCGAGGACGAACTGGCGGCCATCGGCATGATCGTCGGCGCGGGCTTCGCCGGGGCGCGGGCCATGACCGCCACCAGCGGCCCCGGCATCTCGCTCATGGCCGAGTACGTCGGGCTGGCCTACTTCGCCGAAGTGCCGGCCGTCATCTGGGACATCCAGCGTGTGGGGCCGAGCACCGGCCTGCCGACGCGCACCAGCCAGGGGGACGTGCTGTTCACCTACTACCTGGGCCACGGCGACACCAAGAACGTCATCCTGCTGCCCGCCTCGCTGGCCGAGTGCTTCGAGTACGGCTACCGGGCCTTCGATCTGGCCGATACGCTGCAAACGCCGGTCTTTGTGCTCAGCGACCTCGATCTGGGCATGAACAACTGGATGTCGCCGCCGTTCGACTACCCGGCCGAGCCGCTGCGGCGGGGCAAGGTGCTGACGGCCGAAGACGTGGCCGAGCGCGGCTTCGCCCGCTACAAGGACATTGACGGCGACGGCATCACCTACCGCACCCTGCCCGGCAACCCCCACCCCCGCGCGGCCTACTTCGGCCGCGGCACGGGCCACAACGACGCCGCCGTCTACAGCGAGCGGCCGGAGGATTGGGAGAGCAACATGCTGCGGCTGGCGCGCAAGTTCGACACGGCGCGCGGCCTGGTGCCCGGCCCGGTGGTCGAGGACGTGGCCGGGGCGGAGGTCGGCATCATCGCCTATGGCACAACCGAGCCGGCCATCCGTGAGGCGCGCGACCGGCTGGCCGCGGCGGGCATCCCCACCAGCTTCCTGCGCCTGCGCGCTCTGCCCATCAACGACGAGGTGGCGGCCTTCGTGGCGCGCCACGAGCGCATCTACGTCGTTGAACTCAACCGCGATGGGCAGTTGCACACCATCCTGTTGTCGGAACTGCCGGCGCTGGCCACACGACTGGTCGCCCTGGCCCATCTGGACGGGATGCCGCTGACGGCGCGGTGGGTGGTGGAGGCGAGAGGCCCTCCCCACCCCCTCGCCCAGAGGGCAGGGGCGCCCTCTCCCGCCGGGACCCTCTCCCGGGCGAGGGGACGGTAGACCCTCTCCCACGGGGTGAGGGGATGAAGAAAGTGCGACGCACCAGGAAGTGAAACTATGACCGAAATGACACCGGCGCGCGGGGCGCGCGTGAATGCGATTGGGCTGGCCCAGGCGGACTACAAGGGCCTGCCCTCGACGCTGTGCCAGGGCTGCGGCCACAACTCCATCGCCAACCAGATCGTCCAGGTGGCCTACGAACTCAACGTCCGGCCGCACGAGATGCTGAAGCTGAGCGGCATCGGTTGCAGCAGCAAGTCGCCGGCCTACTTCCTGGGGCAGAGCTTCGGCTTCAACACCCTCCACGGCCGCATGCCCTCGCTGGCCACCGGCGCGCTCATCGCCAACCACGCCATGCGGGCCATCGCCGTCAGCGGCGACGGCGACACGGCCAGCATCGGCCTGGGGCAGTTCAAGCACCTGCTGCGCCGCAACGTGCGCATGGTCTACGTCGTGGAGAACAACGGCGTCTATGGGCTGACCAAGGGGCAGTTCTCGGCCACGGCCGACGAGGGGCAGGAACTGAAGTACGCCGGGACGAACGACTTCCCGCCCATCGACATCTGCATGGAGGCGATTCTGGCCGGCTGTGGCTTCGTGGCCCGCTCCTTCTCCGGCGACGCGGCCCAGGTGCGCGAGTTGATGAAGGCGGCGCTGAGCCATCGCGGCACGGCCGTGCTGGACATCATCAGCCCGTGTGTGGCCTTCAACAACGACGATAGCTCAACCAAGAGCTACAGCTATGGCAAGGAGCACGAGATTCCGCTGCACGGCATCGGCTTCGTGCCCAAAGAGGCGGAGATCGAAGTGGAAGCCTATGACCCCGGCGAGATGCGCGTGGTCGAGATGCACGACGGCTCGCTGATCAAGCTGCGCAAGCTGGAGACGGACTACGACCCGACCGACCGGCTGGGGGCGATGCACCGCCTGCAATGGGCGCAGGCGCAGCGGGAGTTCATCACCGGGCTGGTCTACTACGACGACTCGCGGCCGTCGCTGGCCGAGGCCAGCCGCATGGTGGACGCGCCGCTGGCGTCGCTGGGCGAGGGGCAGGTGCGGCCGGGGCGGGAGGTATTGGCGGAGTTGATGAGTGGCCTTATGTAATGAAAGAGCCGGGGCGAATTCATCGCTCCGGCTCTTTTTTCGATCAGAAGGTGGCAACCTAAGCCGGTTCCAGGCCGCGGCCGTATGAGTCAAGCGGCTGCAGCAGATTGTGCATCGTCCCATACAAATCCATAAAGCTGCACGACACCCCCCACGGCAACTCCGCCGGCTCGTCCATGAACTGCACGCCGTTGGCCTTCAGGCGCTCGTAGTCGCCGCGGCAGTCGTCGCTGACGAGCACAAAGCCCGGCCCCTTGCCGACCGAGTCGGCCGCCGACGTGCCGGCGGCCATGCTCCACTGCGGCAGCTCCAGCACGACCTCGATCTCGCTCTGCTCGGCCGGGGCAATGGTCAGCCAGCGGTTGGCCGGGTTGCCGGGGAACGGCCCATCGGACTTGACCACCCAGCCCAGCTTCTGGCAGTACCAGTCGGCGGCCTCGTCCTGGTCGCGCACCACCAGCGACACGTGCGAAATCTTGCGGATCATAGCTGCTCCTTCTTCATAAGGGGCCAGGTTCCAGGGAAGAGCGCTCTTCCCCCTGGAACCTGGAACCTGGCCCCTTCTCCTACTACTCTTCGGCCGTCTCCGCTACCTCGAGCAGTTCGATATCGAAGATGAGCGTCGCATTGGGCGGGATGGTGCCGCCGCCGGTCTCGCCGTAGCCCAGTTCGGACGGGATGACCAACTGCCGCTTGCCGCCAACCTTCATGCCGGCCACGCCCTCGTCCCAACCGGGGATGACGCCGCCGCTGCCCAGGGTGAAGGTGAACGGCGTCCCGGCGTCGAGCGAGCTGTCGAACTTGATGTTGTTGGTCAGCCAGCCGGTGTAGTTGACCGTCACCGACATGCCCGACACAGCCTCTTCACCGTCGCCTTCAACGATGTCGTAGTACATCAGGCCGCTTTCGGTCGTCGTGAAGTCGGCTTCATCCACCGACGTCGGCAGAACGAGCGGCAGGACGTCGATCAACTCGACTTCCATCAGCAGCGTCGCCCCCGGCGGAATGCTGCCGCCGCCTTCCTCGCCCAACGCCAGGTCGGCCGGGATGACCAGCAGACGCCGGCCGCCCTTCTGCATCGTGGTGACGCCCTCTTCCCAGCCGGGGAAGACGGCATCGCTGCCGATGGCGAACGTCAGCGGCTCGCCGCCCTCGTTCTCAGAGGAGGCGATGAACTGCTCGCCGTCTTGCAGCCAGGCGATGTAGTTGACGACGACTTCCTGGCCTTCAACGGGCATGTCGCCTTCGCCGACGGTGATGTCGTAGTATTGCAGGCCGCTGTCGGTGGTGGTCAGGTCGGCCTCGTCAACGGCTGTTGGCTCCGGCGGAGCTTCGGCGCTGATCAGTTCGATGTCCATCGTCACCGTGGCGTCGGCGGGGATGATGCCGCCGGCCCCCTCGGAGCCAAAGGCCAGATCGGGCGGAATGATGAGCCGCGCTTTGCCGCCCTCTTTCATGAGCAGCAGGCCTTCTTTCCAGCCGGCAAACAGATCTTCGTCGGTGGCGGTGGCGGTGATGGGCGCGCCTTCGCTGTAGGTATCGGCGAAGACGGTGCCGTCGTCGAGCATACCGACGATTTGCATGGTCACGATGTCGCCCTCTTCGGGCGTGCGGCCGTCGCCGGCCAGCGTCTCGATGAAGACCAGGCCGCTGTCGGTCGTCGTCGTCGTGCCCTCGACCGTGGGGATGCCCACCGGGGCCTCTTCGTCGGTCGTGGCTTCTTCGCCGGTCGTAGTCTCTTCGCCGGTCGTAGTCTCTTCGCCGGTCGTTTCCTCGCTGGCGGGTGTGCCGCCATTGGCCTCGACCGTCGCGTCCTCGGGCGGCGTGGCCGGGCCACAGGCCGCCAACAGTAGTACAATCGTGAGCAGCAAGACCCACGCGTTAACCGCAAATCTCTTCTTCATTCCTGTCTTCTCAAAGCTCCTTCTTGGGTGAAACTCCGGCGGCACGGTTCGGCCGTGGGCATTTTCCCTGATTCGGCCAAGTCTACCGTTTCCCCCGTCCCCGCGCCACAATCCCAGGGTCGTGGGCAAGGGATTTCACGGTTTACACAGAATGGGTCAGTAGGTCAGTAGGTCAGTGGGTCAGTAGTTCAGTCAGGGCCGCTGACTGGACTGACCTACTGACCTACTGATCTACTGCTATAATCCCCCCAATGCGCACGCGCCTCCACTACCGCCTGCTCGCCGTCGCGGCGCTGCTACTCTTCTTCGCCCTGGCTCTGAACACAGCCGGGCAGAAAGCTATCACCACCGATGAGCCGTTGCACCTGGCGCGCGGCATCGCTATGCGCCAGATCGGCTACTTGTCGCTGAGCGATAAGCACGTGCCCCTCATCTACCGCCTGGTCAGCCTGGCCCTGCTGACCGAAGACGACCTGCCGCAGATGAGCCATTTCGCCGCCTGGGGTGCGGGCAGCCCCTATGCCATCGGCCAGGAGCTTGTCACGACCACAGGCTGGCCCATCGACCGGGCCATCTGGCTCGGCCGCGCCGTCATTGTGCTGCTGGGCGTCGTGCTGGGGGCGCTGCTGGCCGCCTGGACGCGGGCGTTAACCCACCACCTGCCGGCCACGGCCGTCGTCCTGGGGCTCTACGCCCTCTCGCCCAACTTGCTGGCCGCCGCGTCGCTGCTGACGACCGACATGGCCACGACCGCCACCACCTTCGCCGCCGTCTTCACCTGGTGGCGCTACTGGCGGCGGCCGGGGCGGGGGCGCTGGCTGCTGGCGGCGGTCTGTCTGGGGCTGGCGCTGGGGACGAAGCTGACCGGGGCCTTGCTCCTGCCGCTGACGTTCGTCCAGGCCTATGCGGCGGCGTGGCCGGGGCGGTGGGGCGGGGTCGCGGGCTGGCGGCGCTGGGCGCGACCGGGCCTGGTCTGGCTGGCCATGCTGCCGCTGGCCGGGCTGGCCCTGTGGGCGCTCTACGGCTTCGAGACGCGCGGCCTGCCCATGCCCGGCTATTGGCAGGCGTGGATGCTGCTGTTCACCGAACTAAGCGCCGGCCACGCCAACTTCTTCATGGGCGAGGTGACGAGCACCGATTCCATACTCTATCTGGCGGTGACGCTGCTGTTGAAGACCCCGCTGCTGCAACTGCTCCTGCTGCTGCTGGCCCCGGTCGCGCTCTGGCGCGACCGATGGCGCTACGATGGAAGAAGCGTCCGGCTGGCGATCGTACTTGTCGCCGCCGGCGGCGTCCTGCTGGCGGTCGTCGCTGCCAGCCGCCTGAACTACGGCTACCGCTACGCCCTGCCGGCCGTGCCCTTCCTGATGCTCCTGAGAGGGACGGCCGCGGCCTGGCTCTGGGATCTGCCGGCGGCCCAGGGGGGGCGAGTAGCGCGGGCCGCCCTGGTGCTGGCCCTGGGCGGCACGGCCGTTGTCGCCGGGCTGCGCACTCATCCCGACCACCTGACTTACTTCAACGAGCTGGCCCGTGGCCAGGGGTGGCGCTTCCTGGGCGACTCCAACCTCGACTGGGGGCAAGACCTCAACCAGTTGGGCGGTAGCGCGCGCCGAGGTGGCCGCCACGGGCCAGCCGCTGCGCTTCTCCTACTCCGGCATCGCCGACCCCGCGCACTACGGCCTGCCCGGCCCGTCCTCATCGAACAGTTCAACGCCGGCGAGACGGAGTTCGCCCCGGCCAATCCCCCCGCCGGCCGTTACGGCATCAACGTCGGCGACTGGCAGGGAACGGGGCTGCGGCTGGGGTTGCTGAGCGAGATCGACCTGTTCGACTGGTTTCGCCACCGTGAACCGCTGACGACCCTGGGCGGCTCGATCTTCATCTATGACGTGGCCGCGCCGGCCGAGGGCGATTGGGTGGCCCACTGCGCCGCGCCCGGCCGGCTGCTGGACGACGCCGCGGCCGAGCGGCTGGTCGACCGCGCCGGTCTGCGCCACGTGACCTTCGACTGCACGACGAACTGGGTTTTTCCAGCGGGGCCGGGCTGGTACGTCTTGCCGCCGGGCGAGATGTGGATTGACGACTGGCTGGGGGCGGGGCTGAACGTGGTCTACCGCCATCGGGCCAACGCCTATGGGCCGGATTACGTGGTCGTTTACTGGTCGGGTGCAGATTGTGCGTGGCCCTCTCCCACAGGGCAAGAGGGGGGGACTTCCCTCTGGGGGCTTCCGCGCCTTCCCAACCCTCCAGGGCGAGGGCGGCGCGCCCCAACCCTCTCCAAGGGCGAGGAGCTGCCCCTGCGCCCCCGCGCGCGCAGCGCCTCCCGCCTACGGCGCGCGCGGGCAGAGTGGCTCACGTCTGGGAAGTTCGGGAGGCCACGGCCGCGCCGCTGTCACTGCAAGCCCATCTCAATCAGCCGGGCGGCGCGATTGAGGTGGCCGACGGGCTGGGCTTTACCGCCGACCAGTGGCAGCCGGGCGACCGATTCGCCCAGCGCCACCTCTTCGCCACGCCCGGCGACACCCTGGAGACGGGCTTCTACAACTACGTCACCCTTGGAGCGCCTGGCCCAACCATCACCCTGACCGCCAAATAACCCCCATCCACCCTTTCGCGCAACAACCTGCTTGCACTCCGACCCACGTCACCACTCAACTCGCTTCTGACCCACTGACCTACTGACCTACTGATTACTGGACACTGAACACTCACCACTAGTCACTAACCCTACCACTCCCATGTCCCGCCCCCTCCTCCTCATCCTGACCCTCTACTTCCTCCTCGCCGCCGGCTACGGCATCGCCTCGCCGCCGTTCGAGACGCCGGATGAGAACCTCCACTACTTCACGGCCGAGTACATCGCCCGCGAGGGCCGCCTGCCGACCACACACGATCCCGGTCTAATGGGCCAGGAGGCCGCCCAGCCGCCGCTGTATTACCTTGCCGCCTCGCTCTTCGTGCGCGCCTTCGATCCTGACGGCGGGGCCGAAGCGCTGTGGCCCAATCCGCGCGTCGACGTGTCCAGCGTGGCCGGCAACTTCTGGATCAGCCCCCTGGCCCCGCCCAACCCGCGCGGCGAGAGCGGCGCGCGCCCGCCCATCAACGCCAATATGTTTGTGCGCGTGCCGGAGGAGGATTGGCCGTGGCGCGACTATGCGCTGGCGGTGCATGCCATTCGCCTGTTTTCGGCCGTGCTGGGGCTGGGCACGCTGCTGTGCATCCACGCCGCCGGGCGCGTCGTCTGGCCGGAGCGGCCCGACCGGGCGCTGCTGGCCACGGCGCTGGTGGCCTTCCTGCCGCAGTTCGCCTTCATCCACGCCGCCGTCAGCAACGACGCGGCCATCACCCTGTTTAGCGCGGCGGCGCTGTGGCAATTGTTGCGGATTGTGATCGGAGGGCAGGAGGGCGCTGATTGGGAAGAGGGTTAGGGAGAGGGTCTCCGGAAGACAAGCCCTCTCCCAACCCTCTCGGGCGGGGGGCCTCTCCCCTTTCCGGGGCGGGGGCAGAACCTCTCCCAAGGGGCGAGGGAGCGCCACCCGCCACTCGCCACTCGCCCCCCCGCTCCCCCACTCCCCCGCCCCCCTGCTCCTCCTCGGCCTCACCATCGGCCTGGCCATGCTCAGCAAGGCGGCCGGCATCTTGCTGCTGGCCTATTGTGTCGGCGTGGTCGGGCTGGTCGTGCTGCTGCGGGCGCGGGAACGGCGGCTGTGGCGGGCAGTCGTCGCCGGGGCATTGGTAGCCGGGCCGGCGCTGCTGCTGGGCGGCTGGCTGCTGTGGCGCAACTGGACGCTCTACGGCGACCCGACCGCGGCCAACCAGTTCGTCGCCCTGGCCGGCGGCTATCGCCCCTACTCGCTGCTCCAGGTGGCCCAGGACCTGGACCGCGTCTGGCTGTCGTTTTTCGCCATCTTTGGCTGGATGAACGTCCAGCCGCCGGCGTGGGTGCACGTTGCCTGGAACGCTATTGTCCTGGCGCGGTGTCCCTGGGGGCGTAGTTGGCCTGGGGGGCCCCCGGGCGCGGGGGGGGGGGGGGGTCTAGGAATTCAAAACGGCAGAGCGCCACTCGCCACTCGCCACCCGCCCCCTCCTCTTCATTCCTAATTCGTAATTCCCAATTCCTAATTCTCCTCGGCTGGTTCCTCCTCGTCGCCGCCGGCTGGCTGCAATTCATCCTGCGTACCTCGGCCGACCAGGGGCGGCTCTTCTTCCCGGCCCTCGTGCCGTTGGCCCTGGGCGCGGCCTACGGGCTGAGCCGCTGGCCGCGGCCGTGGCTGCAACGGGCCGCCGTCGCCCTGGCGCTGGCCACCTCGGTCTACTGCCTGGTGGCCGTCATCCCGCCCACCTTTGCCCGACCGCCCGTCGTCGCCGCCGTGCCGGCCGAGGCCGCGCCGCTGGACGTGGACTTTGCCGAAGGGCTGGAGCTGCTCGGCGCGCGGGTGGAGACAGCCGAAGCACGGCCCGGCGACTGGGTATGGGCGACGCTCTACTGGCGGGGCGGCTCTGACCGGGCCGCCGTTGCACCGCTCGTCCATCTGGAGTTGTTTGGCCGCGGCTTCGAGCGCATCGGCAACGTGGTCGCCTACCACGGCCGCGGCGGCTGGCCGGCCGAGCTTTGGCCGGCGGGGGGCATCGTCGCCGACCGCATCGCCGCCCAGGTGCGGCTGGACGACCCGGCCGCTGTGCCGGTCGAGGCGCGGCTGGCCGTCAAGCTGGATGAAGACGCCGACGCCCAGGACGTGGGCGTGGTCAAGGTCGTCCCGGCCGCGTGGCCGGCGACGGTCGCGCCGCTGGCGACGTTGGGCGAGGGGATCGAACTGGCCGGGACCCGGCTGACGCCGACAACCGCCGCCCCCGGCGAGAGCGTCGCCGTCCACATGCGCTGGCAGGTGGACGCGCCACCCGGCCCGGCCGACCTGCACCTCTTCGTCCACCTGGGCGACCCCAGCGCAGGCGCCGCTGGCCCAGAGCGACGGGCCAGTGATGGGTGGGGAGTACCCGGCGCGCCTATGGGCGGCGGGCGAGGTGTTCAGTGAAACGGTGACGCTGACCCTGCCGGCCGACCTGCCGCCGGGGGAGTACCCGGTGCAGCTTGGTCTCTATGACTTTGCCGGCGGCGTCCGCCTGCCGGTGATGCTCGACAGCCTGCGCTCGCCGACCGATACTTACCCGGTTGGGGTGTTGGTCGTCCGGTAGCTAACCCCCTCGCCCTTTGGGAGAGGGCTGGGGAGAGGGTCTTGCCCCTGCCGGGCTGAAGCCTACCCCCTCTCCCAGGGAGAGGGCGCGCTTGCAGGCGTGAAGACCCTCCCTAACCTCCCGGGGAGAGGGACCAGCGCCGCCCCTTGGGAGAGGGAACCACAGGCGCCGAAAGCGGCCTGCCGTAGCAGACCGCCGCAAAACGTCTCTAGTGACCGTGGGCGTTAGTTAACGCTGTAGGTCTCGACGACGCTGTTGGTGGTGCCGTGCTCGTTGGGGGCGTAAGCATCGGCGGCTTCGTCATTGAGCCATTCGCTGCTGTTGATCAGATAGCGATACTGATAACGGCCGTTGGCCGGCAGCCGCAGCTTGGCCGTGAACGTGCCCTTGCTCTTCTTCATCTCCACCGGCTCCCAGCCGTTGGCTTCGCACACGAGCACCGCCTGCTTGGCTTCGCTCGGCAGTTCAAAGGTTACTTCGTATTCGTCCTTCGACTTGACGTACTTCTTCTTCAACATGATCAATTCTCCTTCAAGAGAGGTCTTTCCAGTTCGCTATGCATTTTGGAAAAGCGTTTAGCGTTGGTGACTTAAATGGATTTGGAAACCGTAGAACATTATGGGTGACAAGCAGAGCCGTGTCAATACGCGGAGGCCATTGGGGATTATTGCCCCGGCCTTTTTCTCAGTTTCTACTCAGCAACAGAGTTGAAATGTGGTGCAGGATTTAGAATTGCTGGGGCAGCAGAAGCGGAGTCCGCATCCTCAGATGCGGCGGCCAGCGGGCGCGACCGGAACGCGCATCTAGGATGCGCACTCCGCGGGCTAACAACTAACAACTACCCTATTCAAACGGCGTATTAAACGTCCCCATCATCGGGTCAGTATCGGGTGAGGTGGGGACGCAGCGCACGGCCCGACGTTGACCAGGGCCTCGATCTGGTGCAGGATGCGCACCAGGTGGCGCGGGCTGGTCACTTCCAGGATCATCTCGATCGTCAACTCGCCCGGCCGGTGTTGGCGCGAGGTGCAGATGTGGGCGATGTTGCTGTCCTTCTCGTGCATGAGTTGGGTGATCTCGTGCAGCAGGCCGGGCCGGTCATAGACGTCGACGTAGAGCGTCACCAGGCGCGCCTCGCGCTGCTGGGCGTTGCCCCAGCCCAGCTTCAGCCGCTGGTGGCTGCCGTCCGGCCGGCCGCGGCTGGCGTTCAGTGTGTGGCAGCCCTCACGATGGACGGTCACGGCTCCATCCTGGCGCAGATAGCCGACGATGGCATCGCGCGGCCGTGGGTCGCACGTGGCGCACAGGCGCAGGCGGCGGTTGTCGGCGTTGGTGATGATGTAGGTGCTGCCGTCGGCGGCGGTCACGACGTTATCCAGCGGCATGCAGCGCCCCTTGAGCCACTGGTCGGACATGATGCGCGTGGAGAGGTCGGTCGGCAGCAGTTCGGCGCGGCCGAGGCGATAGTGCAGCTCCGTCGCGTCCTCACAGTTGATGGAGTGGGCGATGTCCTCGTGCGGCAGGTCGAGCAGGCCGAGCATCTCCAGCTCGTGTTGCAGCAGTTGCCGTCCCTGCTGGATGGCCTCCGGCTCCGGCAGGCGGCGGAACCAGCGCCGGGCGTGCATTCGGGCGTAGGTGGTGGTGATGTAGCCCAGGTCTTCGTCGAGCCAGGCCCGTTGCGGCTGGGCGCGCATACTCTTGACGATGCGCACCTGGTCGCCGTTCTTCAGCGCCCGGTTGAGCGGGTAGAGCAGATCGTTGACGTAGACGGCGTGGAGGTGGTTGCCCAACTCGGTGTGAATCTTGTAGGCGAAGTCAATTGGCGTGCCCCCCTCGGCCAGGTCGAGTGAATCTCCCTTGGGGGTGTAGACGCGCACCTGGTTGCCCAGCACGTCTTCCAGCGCGCTCTGGACACTCAGCCCGGCGTCGTGCGGCTCCACGCTGATGCTGTCCTTCATGCTGGCGAAGAACGTGCCCAGGTGCTCGGTCAGCCCGTCAATGGATAGCGCCGTGCCGGCGTAGTACCAGCGGGCCAGCACGCCTATCTGCGCCCGGCGCTCCATGTCCACCGTGCGCACGCGGATCTTCAGCGGCTGTCCGTTGTCGTCGACGACGGTCGTGTGGAGCGACTGGTAGAGGTTCTCGCGCTGGACGGAGATGTAGTCATCCACGCGGTGGGGCACGGCGCGCCACATGGTGTGCAAGTGGCCCAGCGCCGTGTAGCAGTCGATGGGGTCATCCATGAGGACGGTCAGGCGCAGGTTGCGATCCACGTCGCGGTAGCCCATGCCGTGCTTCACCAGGTCCTGGTAGACGGTATAGATGTTCTCCGGCGACATCTTGATCTCGCGCGCGGGCAGGCCGGCTTCGTGTAGACGCTTCTCGATCTGCACGCGGACGGTCTCGAAACGGGGGGTCTGATGGCGTTCCAGCCGCTCCAGTTCGGCGCGGATGGTCTCATAGGCGTGCGGCTCCAGCACGGCCAGGGAGCGCCCCTCCAACTCGCTCTTCACGTCCCACATGCCCAGTCGATAGGCCAGCGGGGCGAAGACGGCCAGCGTCTCGGCCGCCTTGGCCCGCTGCTTGGCCGGCGACATGCCGTGGATGGTGCGCATGTTGTGCAGGCGGTCGAAGAGCTTGATGATGACCGTGCGCACGTCGTCGGTCATGGCCGCGAAGAGCTTTTGCAACGTGGCCTGTTGCAACTCCTCGGCGGCCAGCTTCTTGCCCTGGGCCACGCCGCGGGTGACTTCCTTCAACTTGGTCACGCCGTCCACCAGCCCGGCCACCTCCGAACCAAATTCGGCGGCGATCTGCTCAATGGAGACGCGCGTGTCCTCGGCGATGTCGTGGAGCAGGGCGGCCGACAGCGCGGCGGCGTCCAGCCGGTAGGTGGCCAGATAGGTGGCGACGGTGACCGGATGAGTAAAAAAAAGCTCGCCGGTCTTGCGGCGCTGATCGCCATGTTCCCGACGAGCGAAGTCGAACGCTTTCAGTACCTGAAGGCGGTCGGTTTCCGATAGGTAAGTATTAATCAGTTCAAATAACTGTTCGGCGTCGGCCGTTATGATGTCGCGCTCAATCATAGCGTTGTTCGCGCCGGCTGCCCCGGTACTGCTCGGCCCGGTCAAACGGCAACAGTGGCTCCGGCCGCGCGGCCTTGGCGACGGTGCGCCCGGGCGGCGGCCATGATGGGCCAGCTTCCGAAGCCGCCATTATAACGCCAATGATCGCGGAAAAACAGGGGGAAAAGCCGGAGCAAAAGGTAATAGCCGCCGCGTGCATTCTAGCCGCGCCGCAGGACGATCAAGTCCTGATGGCCGTGCATGGCTCGCTCGATGATTTCGAGCACCTCGAACCCCTGATCGGCCCAGGCGCGGCGCACGTAGGCCGGGTCATGGACGCTAACGCCATAGCTACCCTGGATGCCCGAAAAGAGTTCTTTCTCCGGCAGCGCCTGGCCCAGCACGGCGTACTCGTGATAGATGACGCCCTGGCGGCGCAGGTCGTCGGCGCTGACGCCCCACCACTCTGCCTCCAACGGCGCGGCGCTGTGGCTCAGCAGTTCCAGCCCGTAGAAGCCCAGAGTGGTGATGAGCGCCAGCCCGCCCGGCCGCAGCACGCGCCCGGCCTCGGCCAGCCAGCGCGCCTGTGCCTCCGGCGGCAGGTGGGTCCAGACAGAGAAGGCGTAGAGCACGTCGAAGCGCCCCGCCTCAAAGGGCAGAGGCGGCTCAGAGGCGTTCACCCGGCTGTCGACCTGGGGCCAGGCGCGGCGCAGATAGGCGATGGCCGTTGGGTCGACGTCGGACGCGGCCAGCCGCCAGCCGTTGGCCGATTCATGGCCGGCGAAGTGGGCCAGGATGCGCCCGCCGCCCGCGCCGAAGTCGAGCACGCTCAGCGCCGGCAGCGGGTCGGCCGTATGGCGCTCGATGGCCTGCCGGAACGTCTGATAGTCGAGCCGGCCGCCTTCGACAAACCAGCCGACGTTGCGCGCGCCGATCCGGTCGCGGTTGGTGAAGGGCGGGATGGGGGCGCGATAGCCGTGGCGGGCGCGGTAGAGGGCGATCCACAGCGGATCCCACAGCGGCTCGGTGGCCAGAGCGGCGCGCTTCAGGAGGGGGTGCATGGGGCGACGGCGCGGCGAGCGGCTGGGGGCTACTCTTTCTTGAAGTCGATGAAGCGATAGCCCACGCCGCGCTCGGTCAGGATGTAGTGCGGGTTGGCCGGGTCTTCCTCGATCTTCTTGCGCAGGTAGTTGATGTAGAGGCGCAGGTAGTGGGTCTCGTCGCGGTACTCGTAGCCCCAGACCTTGGCCAGCAGCGTGTCGTGGGGCACGACCCAGCCGGCGTTCTGGATGAGGTGGTTGAGCAGGCGATACTCGGTCGGCCGCAGGTCGATGCGCTCACCGTTGACGATGACCTGGTGGCGGTTGAAGTCCACCGACAGGCGGTCATCAATGCGCAGCACGGTGCGCGGCGGCGGCGCGGGCCAGTGGGCGCGACGCAGCACGGCGGCCACGCGGCTGGTCAGCACGCGCGGGCTGAAGGGCTTGGTGATGTAGTCGTCCGCCCCCAGGGCCAGGCCGCGGGTGATGTCCTCTTCGTCGTCGCGCACGGTCAGCAGGATGACCGGCACGGTGGAGATTTCGCGCAGCAGCTTCAGCGTCTCGAAGCCGTCCATCTCCGGCATCATCACGTCCATGACCGCCAGGTCGGGCGTGAACTGGCGGATCTGATCGAGGGCGTGCAGGCCATTCTCGGCTTCGATGACCTGATACCCCTCCAGTTCCATGTTCATACGAATGAAGCGGCGCATGCGCAACTCGTCATCGACGATGAGGATGAGTTGCGGGCCGGCGGATTCGAGATTTTCGGGGACTTGTTCGACCATGAGTCTTATTGTAGCGCGGGTTGCCAACCCGCGCCGGAGATTGTAACGCGGGTTGGCAACCCGCGGCGAAGACACAGGATAAGAATCCTGTGCTACAAGTTACTCGCGCACGAAGCCGATGGCCTTCTCCACTTCGGCCTGCGGCAACAGTTGAATGACGCTGATGCGATGCCAGGCGATCAGGACGGTCTCGATGTTGGAGTCCAGGAAGGGCACGGTGCGTCCGTCGCGGCGGCGCGGATTATAGATGGTGACGAAGTGGGCCGCGGGGTCGAGCGGGCCGTCCAGTTCGCCCATGATGGGGTCTTCTTCCAGGAGTTGAACGATAGCCGATAGGCGCATGATACCCTCCAATACTAATCCATCGTCGCCAGTTGCACCACCAGGTTGCCGAAGCGCACGGTGGCCCGCGGCGGCAACTGGTAGGCGTAGCCGGCCACGAGGCGGGCGTTGTCCAGCCAGGTGCCATTGTTGCTGTGCTGGTCGATGAGCACGTAGCCCCCCTCGGCCCACTGGATGGTGGCGTGGCGGCGCGAAACGCCGCGCTCCAGCGCGCCGAAGGGGGTCAGGTCGAGTTCGGGGCTGACGCCGACGTCGGGGTCAGAGCGGCCGACGTGGATGATCGCCGCGCGCAGCGTCAGTTCGCGGCGGGCGTGGACGATGGTGGCCCGCAACTCCGGCTGGGCCGCGGTGGGCGGCGGCGGCGGCAGCGTCTCCGGGCGGCGGCGGGCGGGCGGCGGCGCGGCCGGGGAGTCGGGCGGCGCGGAGGTTGCCGGTCGCCGGGGAGCGCGGGCGACGTGGGCCTGGGCCGCCGGGTGGACGGCCGCGCCGCAGCGGTCGCAGAACAGCGTGCCGGGCAGATGCTCGGCTCCGCACTCCGGGCAGGCGATCATGGTTTGCCCTTCCCCGGCAACTGGCCCAACAGCGAGCGCGTGCCGTACTTCAGCACCTTGCGCCCCTCCGGCGACATCGTGCCCAGCCGGCCGAGGCGCTGCGCCTCCATCTCGGCCTGCTGGGCCAGCCGCAAGTCGCCCGTCTCCATGTAGCGCGTCGTCAGGCGGCGCATACGGGCCGCAGCCTCGTCCAGCCGGCCCGACTGGGCCTCTTCCCAGGCCTTCTCCTGCATCCGGTAGAGGTTCAGGCGGCGGGCGGCTTCGATGAGCGCCGCCGGCGGGGTCTCGCCGTTGGGCTGTTCCAACGCCACCAGTTGCGCGGCGCGGCTGAGCGCCGCCGCGCCGCCGTCGGGGCGGCGATAGCTTACCTCGATGGGCAGCCGGAAGCGGGCGGCCACGCTTAGCGGGGCGACAACGAACTCCAGCAGAAACGACAGCGGCGCGCGCCCCTCCAGATCGCCCAACGGAATGGGGTTGGCATCGGGCGCCAGCGGTTGGGGGAAGGGGGCCAGCTTGAAGGCGGCGCGCAGAGCCAGTTGGCCGGGCCAGGCGGCGCGCAGGGCCACGTTGCGGGCGTAGATGTCGCCCAGGCCGCTCAGCCGCTCTTCCAGATGGGGCAAGACGTCGTCCGGCGTCGCGGCGTGGTGCGATTGGCCGCCGGACGGGGTGACGAGGGCGTCGAGGAAGGCGTCGTTCCAGTCCGCGCCCAGGCCAAAGGCGGTGATGCCGATGCCGCGCGCCGCTGCCTCGGCGGCCAGCCGCAGGCAGTGGTCGGCGTCGCCATAGGTGTGGCCGTCGGTCAGCAGGATGAGATGGCCGGCGCGGCTGTCGCTGCCCAGCCGCGCCACCTCGTCTAGCCCGGCGCGCAACCCCTGGTAGATCTCCGTGCCGCCCGAGGCGGCGATAGCCCGCAGGCTTTGGCGCGGGTCGCGCCAGGCGGCGGCCGTGTCGCGCCCGCCCGTGGCCCCCAGCACCATCGCCGGCAGCACTACCTCGGCCCGGTCGCTGAAGCTGACCAGCGACAGGGCGTCGTCCGGCCCCAGCCGCTCGAGCAGCAGTTCGGCGGCGGCGATGACCTTCTCCAGCCGTTCGCCGCGCATGGAGGTGCTACGGTCGACGACGAGGCTGAGGTTGAGCGGCCGGCGCTTATCGGGCGCGCCGCGCGCGGCCAGCGTGGCCAGGGCGTAGACCACCTGTGGCGTGTCGAGCAGCGGCAGCCGGGTAGCGCTGACGACCACGCTCAGGTCGAGGCCGCTGACGGCTGTCTCGGCCACCAGCGAGTCGTAGAGGCTGCGCCGCTGGGGATTGCTGAGCACCTCGTGGGCGTAGCGCACCCGATCCCAGACTACGTCGGCAATCGTCTCGCCGCCATCGATGCGCGCCGCCCAGGCAGCAAAGGCGGCCTCGATCTCAGCCGTCGTCGCCTGGTGGTCGACGCCCAGCGTGGCGTAGAGGTCGGGGGGGGAGGGTCAGGGGTCAGGGGTCAGTGGGTCAGTGGGGGGGGGGGCCCCTAATCCTAATCCCTAACCCCTAATCCCTAAACGCTACCACAACCGCCGTAATATTGTCCTGGCTATCGGCGGCCAGGGCGGCTTCGGCGAGGTGGTCAGCCAGTTGTTGGGCGCGGGCGGGCGTGGCCAGAATGGTCGCCAGTTGCTCAAGGGGAACGACGCCGCACAGGCCGTCGGAGCACAGCAGCAGCCGCCCCTCCGGCGGCAGGTCAAGGGCGAAGGTGTCGGCCGACAGGGCGCCGGCCTGGCCCAACGCCTGGAGCAGGACGTTGCGATACTCGTGGGTGCGAGCGTCCTCGGCCGTCAGTTGCCCCGTGTCCTGCAGGCGGCGGACAAGCGAGTGGTCGTGGGTCAGCAGGCGCAACTCATCCCCCGCGGCCAGATAGGCGCGCGAATCGCCGACGTGGGCCACGTAGAGGCGGCGGCCGAGCACCAGCGCCGCCGTCAGGGTCGTGCCGCCGTTGCCGGGGCTGGGCAAGACGGCGTCGTGGGCGGCAAAGACGGCCCGCTCCAACAGGTCGAGCACGTCCGCCTCGCGCGGCGGCGACTGGCGGCGCAGGAGGGGGAAGTAGAGCTGGGCCAGGACGAACTCGGCGAAGGCGCGCGTGGCGGCGTTGCTGGCCACGTGGCCGGCGTCGTGCCCGCCCATGCCGTCGGCGACGACGTAGAGGCCGAACGACTGGAGACCGAAGTGGCCGCCGAACTGGGCGGTGATGGTCAGGCAGGCATCTTCGTTGCGGTCGCGGACGGGGCCGGTTTCACAGCGATAGCCACACTCTAACTGGGGCGTAGGCGCGTTGGTCATCATTGGCTCAGGTGGGGAGGGCATAGAGACGGTGATCCGTCGCGCCGACGTAGATAACGCCGTTGAGGATGGTCGGCGAGCCGATGATGGGGCTGCCGGTGTCGAAGCGCCACTGCAACTCGCCGCGGCGGGCGCTGACGCCATAGAGGCTGCCGTCGGTCGAACCGAAGTAGACGGTGTTGCCCCAGATGGCCGGCGTCGAGGCCACCTGGCCGTTGGTCTGGTAGGCCCACATCTGCCGGCCGCTGGCCACGTCAATGGCGTACAGATGGCCGTCGGCCGAGCCGACGAACAACGTATCCTGGAACAGCGTCGGCGTGGCGATGACCGGCCCCTTGGTGCGGAAGCGCCAGATGGGCCAGCCGGAGCTGGCGTCCACGGCGTAGACCTGGCCGTCGGTCGAGCCGACGTAGAGGATGTCGTCGGCTACCTTGGGCGAGGAGGTGACGGCGCGCTGGGCCTTGGTCTGCCACTTGACCTTGCCCGCGCCCAACTCCAGCCCTAGAATTTGGCCCCCTTCGGCCCCGAAATAGACCAACTCATCCGACACCCAGGGCGTGGAGCGCACCGGGCTATAGACGTTGGTCTTCCAGTGCAGTTGGCCGCGCATGGCGTTGACGACGTAGAAGAAGCCGTCGTCGGCCCCAAAGAAGGCGTGGTCGAAACGCACCGCCGGCGTGCCGTAGATCGGCCCCTCGGCCGTGAACTGCCAGTTGAGCCGCCCCTTGCGCAGTTGCAGCGAGTAGAGCGAATGGTCCGACGAGCCGATCAGCACCGCGTCCTCGGACACGACGGGCGAGCCGCCGATGCCGCCGCCGGTGGGGAACTTCCACAGGAAGTCGCCCTTGTCGGCCGTCAGGGCGTAGAGGTTGTTGTCGTAAGCCCCGACGAAGACGATGCCCTTGGCCACCGCCGGGCGCGAGCGAATCTCGTCTTCGCAGCGGAAGACCCACAGCGGCTTGACCTGGCTAAGACCGGCGCGCAGCGTGGCCGCGGGTGTGTCCGTCGTCGCCCCCTCGAAGCCGCGCCCGCTCTCGCCGCCCAACCGCTGATCGAGGTCAAGGTCGGCCCCGTCGCTCTGCGACAGCACGAGCAGCGCTTCGCGCAGGGCCATCGCGTCGGGGAAGCGGTCCTTGGGGTCATAGGCCAGGCAGCGCATGATGATGCCCTCGAAGGCGCGTGAGATGACCGGGTTGGCGGCGCGGATGGGGCGCTCGCTGAAGGTGAAGGGCGTCTCCTGGCGCGGGTCCTGGCGGGTCAGCAGGTGGTGGAGCGTGGCCCCCAGGCCGTAGACGTCCACGGCCGGGGTGGCCTCGCCGCGGTACTGCTCCGGCGGGGTGTAGCCGGCCGTGCCGATCATCGTGCCCTTGTCCTCCGTGGCCTCGAACAGCTTGGCGATGCCAAAGTCGATGAGGTGAATGCGGTTGTAGGGGTCGAGCATGATGTTCGACGGCTTCAGGTCGCGGAAGATGACCGGCTGCGGCTTCTGGCTGTGCAGGTAGACCAGCGCTTCGCACACTTGCAGCGCCCAATCGAGCGCCTTCTGCTCATCCAGGTACTCGTCCGTCTCGTCGAGCCACTGCTGTAAGTTCTGGCCGGGCACGAACTCCAGCACCAGGTAGCTGCGGTTGCCGTCGGTGAAGTAGTCGTAGATGTCGGGAATGGCCGCATGGTTGAGCGTAGCCAACATGCCCGCCTCGCGCTCGAAGGACTTGATGGTCAGTTGGCGCATCTCCGGGTCCACGGTGCTGATGACCATCTCCTTGACGGCGCACAGGCGGGTGACGGACGGGAAGCGCAAGTCGCGCGCCCGATAGACGGAGCTAAAGCCGCCCACGCCGAGCGTGCCGAGGATCATGTAGCGCCCCTGGAGCACCTCGCCCGACTGGGGGCCGGTGGCGTCAGGCCGGCCGAGGGGTTGGCTGTCCTTGCCCTTCTTCGGCGGCATCTCTCGCGTGCCTAATTCCATGAGCTTTATTCCTATACCCGCTAGACCTCATGGGTCTCCCGCGACCGGTGGGGCCGGCGGATGACCTGCGGCAATTATAGGGCCGCCATGGGCGATTCTTCAAATGAATTTAGCGTGCGCCAGCCGCCGGGGGGGAGCGCGAACGCCGCAGCCGCTCGCCGCCGGCGGCCCAGGCCGGGACAGTCTCGCCGTCGGCCAGGGCGTCGGCCATGACGCGCCGGCCGTCGTCGGCCAGCTTGGCCGCCAGGTCGTCCGGCCCGGTGAAGAAGGAGCTGAGTTGCGAGGCGTAGGCGCTGACGGCGGCCGTCTTGCCGGCCAGGGCCGCTGCGCTGAGCCAGACGGTGGTCACCGCCCAGCCGCGCTCGTCTGTCGCCAGGGCCGCGGCCAGCGCGCCGGGGCGCACGGTGTAGGGGTACTCCTCGTAGTAGAGCGGCGCGGCGAAGACGCGCTCGGCCGCCCGGCGCGTGGCCCGGTGGTCAACGTGGCCGCCGACGCCCAGCGGCAGATAAACGCGCCCGGCCGGCGGCAGTTCGGCCAGCGCCTCGGCCAGCGCATCCAGCGTGGCCGCGTCAGCCGGATTTGGTAGGCCGAACATGTCCATCGGGCCGGGGTAGAGGGCGTCGCCGTCGGGGCCGCAGCGGTAGATGCAGTCCAGAAAGGGCAGGTGCAGCCAATCCGCCCCCAGCACGGCCAGCGCGGCGCGGTCTTCGGCGCGGCGCTGGGCGACCATCGCCTCGGCCGCGCCGCCCGCGCCCTCGGCGGCCAGACTGGCCGTCCAGCGTGCGTGCAGTTGGCGCACCGTCTCCGAGGGCGCGTCGGCCGGTGGGTCGCCGCCGGTGATGGTGACGACGAGCACCGACTGGCCGGCGGCCGTCCAGGTGGCGATCTGCCCGCCACAGGACAAAGCGGCGTCATCGAAGTGAGGCGATAGATAAAGGTGATCGACCATCGTAAGGTATAATACCATAACCATGAGTGATCACCTGACCCACCTGGACGAAGCCGGCCGCGCGCGGATGGTGGACGTGGGCGCGAAGGACGTGACCGAGCGCGTGGCCGTGGCCCGCGGCCGGGTCACTATGCACCCGGCGACGCTGCGCCTCATCGTTGCCGGCAACATGCCCAAGGGGGACGTGCTGGCCGTGGCCCAGATCGCCGGGGTCATGGCCGCCAAGCGCACCAGCGAACTCATCCCCCTGTGCCACCCGCTGCTGCTCAATCAGGTCGTCGTCACCTGCACCCCCAACGCCGCCGAGAGTTGCATCGACATCGAGGCCACGGTGCGCGTGTCGGGCAAGACGGGCGTGGAGATGGAGGCGCTGACGGCCGTGACCGTCGCCGGGCTGACCCTCTACGACATGGCCAAGGCCGTTGACCGCGGGATGCGGCTGACGGATGTACGGTTGGTGGCTAAGTCGGGAGGACGGAGTGGCGAGTGGCGAGTGACGAGTGGCGAGTCTTCTTGACGCGCCACGCGCCACCCGCCACCCGCCAGCCACATCGCATCGACGACGGCCTATCAGGGTTACAACAAAGATGATGGAACTCGAAATCCGCCTCTTCGCCACGTTGAAGGATCGCGCCGGCAGCGAGCGCATCCGCGTGTCGCTGCCCACCGGGCCACTGACGGCGGCCGACGTGCTGGCCGCCGTGGCCGCCGACTACCCGGCGCTGGCCCCGGCGCTGCGCTCGGCGCTGGTGGCCGTCAACCGCGCCTTCGCCGGGCCGGAGACGCCGGTGAGGGCGGGGGATGAGGTGGCTTTGTTTCCGCCGGTGAGTGGGGGGGAAGAGACCCTCTGCCCGCCGATCAGTGAGGAAGAAGAAGCCCTCTCCCTAACCCTCCCCCAGGGGGGGAGGGAACCAGAACCCCCTCGCCCCCCGGGAGAGGGTTCTTGGCCCACCTATTTCGCCGTCACGCCCGACCCGCTTGACCTCGACGCCATCCACGCCCACCTCGGCGGGCCGGAGATTGGGGCGCTGGTCAGCTTCACCGGCTTCGTGCGCGGCCGGACGCAGCGCGACGGCTTGCCGCCGGAGACGTTGCAACTGGATTACGAGGCCTACGAAGACATGGCCACGGCCAAGATGGCCCAGATCGCCCGCGAAATCTGGGCGCGCTGGCCGATGGTGCGCGGCGTGGCCCTGGTGCAGCGCCTCGGCCGGCTGGCGGTGGGCGACGTGACGACCTTCGTCGCCTGCGCCGGTCGCCACCGCGACGAGGGCGTCTTCGAGGCGGCGCGCTATGGCATTGACCGGCTGAAAGAGATCGTGCCGGTCTGGAAGAAAGAGATCGGCGCCGACCGCAGCGTCTGGGTCGAAGGGCACTACCGCCCCACGCCCGACGACAACCTATAAATATGATCCGCCGTGGGCAGAAGTTTTGACGCAAAGAGCTCACGCAAAGGCGCAAAGGAGTAGTCGCAAAGGAGAATAAGAAGCGTCATTAGCGCCTCTTTTCTTTGCGTCCTTTCTGCTAAATCTGCCCAATCTGCGGATGATTACTCTTCCTAAACTGGAGCACACCTATGGACAATGGAGACGGAGCGCGCCGGCGCGTGGTGGTGACCGGCGTCGGGACTATCACCCCGCTGGGCCACAACGCGCCCGACACCTGGGCGGCCATTCTGGCCGGGCAGTCGGGCTTCGGCCCCATCACCCTGGTCGACAACCCGCAGCACACCATCCAGGGGCTGTGCGAGGTCAAGGAGTTCGACCCGGCGCAGTACATGGATCGCAAGGACGCCCGCCGCCGCGACCGCTACCAGCAGTTGGCGACGGTGGCCGCGGCCGAGGCGCTGCGCCAGTCGGGCCTGACCATCACCGACGACAACCGCGAGCGCATCGGCATCACGATGGGCACGGGCATCGGCGGCATGCGCACGATCATCGAGCAGGAGGCCATCGTCCACGACGGCGGCCTGCGGCGGCTCAGCCCGTTCGGCATCACCATGATCATGCCCAACGGCGCGGCGGGGATGCTGGCCATCGACTACGGCATCCACGGCCCCTCGACGACCATCACCACCGCCTGCGCCGCCGGCAACGACGCCGTCGGCCACGCCTACCGCAGCATCCGCTACGGCGAGCTGGACGCGGTGCTGACCGGCGGCTCAGAGAGCATCATGACCTCGGTGGCCATCGGCGGCTTCGAGCGGGCCGGGGCGGCCTCGACCCGTTCGTCGGCCACGCCACGGCCGTTCGACGCCGACCGCGATGGACTGGTCATCGGCGAGGGGGCGGGGGTGCTGGTGCTGGAGAGCCTGGAGCACGCCCAGGCGCGCGGGGCGACCATCCTGGCCGAGATCGCCGGCTATGGGCAGACGACCGACGCCTATCACATCACCGCCCCGCCCGACAGCGGCAGCGGCGCGACGCGGGCCATCCGCCGGGCGCTGGCCGACGCCAAGCTGCGGCCGGAGGACGTGGACTACGTCAGCGCCCACGGCACGGCCACGCCGCTCAACGACACGGCCGAGACGGCGGCGGTCAAGGCGGCGCTGGGCGAGCACGCCTACAACATCGCCATGAGTTCGACCAAGTCGATGACCGGCCACATCATGGGCGCGACGGGGGCCATCGAGAGCGTCTTCTGCGCCCTGGCCATCCGCGACCAGATCGCGCCGCCGACCATCCACTATGAGACGGCCGACCCGACGTGCGACCTGAACTACGTGCCCAACGCCCCCCGAAAAGCGCCGCGTCCGCGTTTGCCTCAACAACGCCTTCGGCTTTGGGGGGCATAACGCGGTGCTGGCGATACGCGAGTATGCAGAAGCCTGATCCGCAGATTGGGCAGATTTTAGAGATGACAGAGGGGGCAGGCGCAAGGAGAGATTCTTTGCTCTTTTCCTTTGCGTCTTTGCCTAGCGCCTTGCGTGAAATCTGCAATCTGCCGATCTGCGGATAATCCATTCTTAGCTATGGAAGACCTAATCGAGTTTGGCGAACACCTGGGCGTGGAGTTTCGCGATTATTCGCTGCTGTCGCGCGCCCTGACCCACCGCTCTTACCTCAACGAGAACCCCGGCTCGGTGCTGGAGGACAACGAGCGGCTGGAGTTTCTGGGCGACGCGGTGATCGACTTCGTCGTCGCCGGCTTCCTCTACCACCGCTTCCCGGAGATGGACGAGGGGGAGCTGACGGCGCTGCGGGCGGCGCTGGTGCGGGCGGAGACGCTGGCCGGGTTTGCCCGCCAGATCGACCTGGGCCAACACCTGCGGCTGGGGCTGGGCGAGGAGGACAACGGCGGCCGCGAGCGCGTGCCGCTGCTGTGCGCCACGTTCGAGGCCGTGGCCGGGGCCATCTACCTCGACCGCGGGCTGGACGAGGCGCGGGCGTTCATCGAGCCGCTCGTCCGCCCGGCGCTGGAGGCGATTCGCGCCGGCGACCTGCACAAGGACGCCAAGAGCGAGTTCCAGGTGTGGGCGCAGGCGCGCTTCAACGTCACCCCCCACTATCGCGTCAGCGGCAGCGAGGGGCCGGACCACGACCGTATGTTCACGGTGCAGGTGGTCGTCGGCCCGGAGGTGTGGGGCGAGGGGCGCGGCCGGAGCAAACAGATCGCCGCCCAGGCCGCGGCCAGCGAAGCCATGCGCCGGGCCGAGGCGACGCCAGAGAAGAATAGCTCACGCAAAGACGCAAAGAACGCCAAGCAAAGAAAGCTTCTTAAGCTTGGCGTTCTTTGCGTCTTTGCGTGAGATACTCTTCTTTTAGCAACCAATGACACGACGGTTGTTGATCACCGGGGGGAGCGGCTACCTGGGGCGGCATCTGGTGCGGCGGGTGGCGGCTGGGTGGCCGGGCGCGTGGCGTTACACGACCTTCTCGGCCGACCCGCTCGGCCGGCCGCAGGGGGCGCGGCTCGACCTGCGCGACGGCGCGGCCGTGGCCCGGTTCGTGGCCGGCTTCGCCCCCGACGCCATCATCCACACCGCCGGCTCCAACACCACGCCCGACATGACCGCCGTCATCGTCGACGGCACGCGCCACGTGGCTGAAGCCGCGGCGCGGGCCGGGGCGCGCCTCGTCCACCTCTCCACCGACTCGATCTTCGGCGGCGACCGCGCCCCCTATGACGAGAGCGCCCCGCCCGCGCCGCTCAACGAGTACGGCCGGGCCAAGGCGGCGGCCGAGGCGCTGGCCCTGGCCCACCCCAATGCTGTGGCCGTGCGCACCTCGCTCATCTACGGCCTGGAGGAGATGGACAACGGCACGGCGTGGATGGCCGCGGCGCTGCGGGCCGGGCAGCCGGTGACGCTGTTCACCAACCAGCGGCGCAACCCGGTGTGGGTGGAGACGCTGGTCGCCGCCTGCCTGGAGTTGCTCGATTTGCCCTATCGCGGCGTGCTCAACGTCGCCGGGCGGCAGACGCTCAGCCGGGCCGAGTTCGGCTTGCGGCTGCTGGATTGGTGGGGAATTGGCAAACGCGATACGCTGTCGCTGGCCGAGGACACCAGCGGGCGCTGGCCGGTGGATTGCGCGCTGAACGTGGGGCGGGCGGGGGGGCTGCTACAGACGCCGCTGCTGGGGGTGGATGAGGTCTTGGGGGGGGCCGTTTTCTTCGCGTCCGGGCCGCGCTTGGCGCTTAGCGCCGCGGAACCCTCGGGCAGCATAGTAAGATTCCGCACCGTTGTGATATACGAAGACGTGACCGTAGCGGTAATCGGCGAAGATGGCGCCACCGCGTTTTCTAATCTCAGCGGGTGTTTTCAGCCAGCTCGAGGTCTTCGTGTCGAAGTGCCCAAGTTTCTGTAGGTTTCGATACTGTTCTTCGGTTAGAAGTTCGATGCCCATAGCGGCGGCCATGCCCACGGCGCTATCGGCCGGCTTATTCTCTTTCCTGGCCTCCAGCGCCTCGCGGTCGTAACAAATGCTGCGGCGGCCCCTGGGGCTTTCGGCCGAACAATCGTAGAAAATGGTCTCGCCCGTCTTCTCATCGTAGCCAACGACATCCGGTTCACCGCCGGTTCTTTCCATTTCATTGAGCGACCACAGTTTTTCAGGCTTGGCTGCCAGTCCGGCTTGCACGGTGGCCCATTCAAGACCGTTATGGCGGTTCATGTTCTTCTCGAAGCGGGCTTTCAACGCCCCCAGCAACTGTTCACGCTCCTCTGGCGACAACTCCTTTTGACGGCTATTCATAGGGTTCATACCTCCACAGCATCGCTGCTGGCAATGTCTGCCAGGTCAATCTCTCCGGTCATCCCATCGGCCCGCGGCCCGCTCAGCCGGACAGGTGTGACGCGGTTCATCAGGTCGGCCGGGCCGACGGCCGTCACGCGGATGTAGTTGTCGGTGTAGCCCACCCAGCGCAGCCCGTCCGGCTCCGCCCCGGTGGCCATCTCCCACAGGACGGGGCGCGTCGCGCCGTGGTAGCGGGCGTGGAAGGCGGTGCTCAGCCGCTCGCCCAGGGCGATGAGTTGCCCCGCGCGCGCCTTCTTGACCGGGCCGGGGATTTGCGGCGACATCCGGGCCGCGGCCGTGCCGGGGCGCGGGCTGTAGCTGAAGACGTGGAGGCGGCCGAAGGCAAGCTCCTCGACGGTGGCCAGCGTCTCGGCGAACTCCTCCTCCGTCTCGCCGGGGAAACCGGCGATGAGGTCGGTGCTCAGGTTCAGGTCGGGGATGGCCGCGCGGGCCTCATCGGCCAGGGCGCGGAAGGCGGCGCGGGTGGTGCGCCGGGCCATGCGCCGCAGCACGCGGTCGCTGCCCGATTGCAGCGGCAGGTGCAGGTGGGGCAGCAGGCGCGGGTTCTGCCACAGGTCAAAGAAGCCCGGCGCAACGTCCCACGGCTCCAGCGACGACAGGCGAATGCGCGCCACGTCGGTGTCGGCCAGCAGCGCGGCCACCAGTTCGCGCAGCCCGGCCGGCCGCCCCAGGTCGCGGCCGTAGCTGCCCAGGTGGACGCCCGACAGCACCACCTCGCGGTAGCCGGCGGCGGCGAAGCTCTGCACCTCGGCCACCACTTCGGCCAGCGGCCGGCTGACCCCTTCGCCGCGGGCGATGGTCGTCACGCAGAAGGTGCAGCGGTTGTCGCAGCCGTCCTGAACCTTGATGAAGCCGCGCGTCCGGCCGACCGTGCCGGCGGTCGTCTCGCGTGCCAGCGGTTCGCGGTCAAAGAGGGGCGCGCCGGCCGGCAGGGTCGGGTCGAGCAGCCGGGGGATGCCGGCCTTGTCCGCGTTGCCCACGACGCGGGCCACGCCCGGCAGCGCCGCCACTTCGGCCGGGGCCAGCGTGGCGTAGCAGCCGGTCAGGACGATCTCGGCCGCCGGGTTGGCGCGGGCGAAGCGGCGGGTCAGGTTGCGGGCGTCGCGGGCGGCCTCGGCCGTCACGGCGCAGGTGTTGAGGATGACCGTGTCGGCCTCGGCCGCGTCGGCGGCGATGGCGTGCCCCCCCGCGGCCAGTTGGCGGGCCATCGTCTCGATCTCGGCCTGGTTGAGGCGGCAGCCGATGGTGTGGAGGTGGATTTTCATTTAGAAGAAACCACAGATTACGCAGATTTCACAGATTTCTGTTTGCCGTTGGCCCTGTGATAGGGTGCAATTGGATCGATCATAGGTCAGGCTGCTCTCGGACAACGTGCAATTCTATCGGAACATGCGCCTGATAGCGCCGGAAGTCTTGATCCGTCGTGAAGATCTCCAGGCCACGACCAGCGGCGACGGCGCAAATTAGGAAGTCCGTATTGGAGCCTTGAATGCCCTTTTGCCGGCAGAGATTAAAGAACTCAGCCGCGCGTTCGTAGTCTGCAATCCCGATCTCCAGATCGGAAAAGGCTCTCAACCGCAGGCGCAGCGTATCGAAATGAGATGGTTCGCGTACGCCTGAGAGTATTTCCTGACGCACAGGGCCAATCATCTGCGCGTGTGACTCCTCGATGAGCCGGCGCAATTCGCGCACATTCGGATCATCCTGGGGCGAGGAACGCCGTAGGGCGAGCGACCAAATAGAGGTATCAACGAGTACGTTCATGAGCGGCGACGCTGAATTTTGTAATCGTAATCGGGCTCGTAGTCCACTGTCCCGAAGAGGTCAATCACGGCTCGCTGGCGCTGGTGAGTGATGTACTCCTCTAGCGCAGCCGTTACCGCGTCGCCATCGGTCGGGTGCTGGCCAATGCGCCGCCTCGGCCACAAGTTGATCGTCAAGAGCTAGCTCATATGTGTCTTCGGCCACTCCGCCCCCATCGCGTATCACGCGCAATATGCTGGTGCTGTCGGGCACACCCACGGCAGCCGGGTCAAAAGCACGACGTTGACGGATGCGCTCCGATACAGCTGTCGGGTCATCTGACGGAGCAAGAGCGCGATCAAGCAGGATGACCAACTCGGCGCTCAGCGAACGATTCTCCGTCTCCGCCTGCCGGCGAAGGCGCTCGTAGAGCGAATCAGGGACGTTGCGGACGTGTAGGGTGGCCATAGTGTGATTCTATCCGCGTCGGTTGC
>JADJHJ010000016.1 GCA_016707605.1 Candidatus Promineofilum glycogenicum
CGTCCGCGACCTGAAGGCGCGCTACAAAAGCTCGGTGCTGGGCATCCTGTGGAGCATCCTTAACCCGCTGTTCCTGATGCTCGTCTTTACCGTCGTCTTCAGCGTGCTGGCCAACAATCAGATTCGCCACTACCCCATCTTTGTCCTCGTGGGCCTCATCCCGTGGAACTTCTTCAGCGGCGCGCTGACCAGCGGCACGATCTCCGTGACCGGCAACTCGGCGCTGGTCAAGAAGGTCTACTTCCCGCGCGAACTGCTGCCTGTTTCGGCGCTGCTGTCGAACCTGGTCAACTTCCTGTTCGCCTTCGGCGTGCTGATCGTTCTCCTCTACGCCTTCGGCATCGGTCTGACCGTCCACGCGTTGTGGGTTCCGTTTCTGCTGCTGACGCAACTGATCTTCACCCTGGGCCTCTGCCTGCTGCTGGGCAGCCTGACCGTCTTCTATCGTGACGTGCTCATGCTCCTGGAAGTGGCCATGCTGGCCTGGTTCTTCGTGACGCCGGTGTTCTACTCGCTGGAGATGTTCGGCGAGTCGGTCACGCTGCTGGGCCTGACGTTCAACCCGGCCCAGGTGATGCGCTGGGTCAACCCGATGGCCTCCATCATCGACGGCTATCGCACCGTCCTGTGGGGAACCTATGGCAGCCACGGCCCGGTCAGCATGGACGCGGGCTACCTGGTGCGGACGTTCGTCACGTCCGTCATCGTCCTCATCGTTGGCTATGCCGTCTTCGTCCGGCTCAACCCGCTCTTCGGGGAGAAGCTCTAGCCGGGCGACGCTCTCATCGCAACCGACCATGAACCGAACTCAATTGACTCGCTCCGCGACGCTGCTGCTGGGTCTTGCTGGCCTGCCTGGCGCTGGCGGCGCCGTGGCCCGGCGGCCGACGCGCCGGCTCGCCGACCCTTCCAACCCCCTTCGGCCTCCGCGACCCCTCCGCCGACGCCACCAGCCGATACCGCATCGCCCGACGCCGCAGCGCCGATGCCGCATCGCCCGAGCCGATCGCCCGATGTCGATCGCCCCCGCCGGAGCCAACGACCCGCCCCCCGACACGCCCGCCGGCGGCGACGCCCCGGCACGCCATCCCGCCGCCCGACAGCCACCCGCCCGGCCACGGCCACGCCACGGCCGACGGTGACGCCCACCAGCCTGCCGCAACTGAACCCGACGCCGGCGCTGAACATCACCGGCTCCATGCGCGAGGGCGTGCCCACCCCGCCGACGGCCATCCCCTCGCCCGTGCCCGTGTTCGATCTGCCGGAGGGCACGACCAACATCCTGCTGCTGGGCAAAGACCAGAACGCCGACGGCAGCGGCGACGCGCGCACAGACACGATGATCATCGTCTCCATCAACCGCGAGGCGCAGACGGCGTCGATGATCTCCCTGCCGCGCGACCTCTACGTCTATATGCCCAACCGGATCATGGGCCGGCTGAACACGGCCGTCAACCTGGGCGGCGTGGAATTGCTGGAGCAGACCATCCTCTACAACTTCGGCATCCCCATCCACTACCATGCCCAGGTGGACTTCGACGGCTTCAAGCAGATCGTTGACCTGCTGGGCGGGGTGTCGATGGCCGTCAGTTGCCCGCTGGAGGATTGGCGGCTGCTGTCGCCGGAACTCGACCCGACGTTGGAGGAGAACTGGGGGCGGTTCAAGCTGGAGGCGGGCATGCACCAGATGGACGGCGATCTGGCCCTGTGGTACGCCCGCTCGCGGCTGACGACGACCGACTTCGACCGCGGCCGCCGCCAGCAACAACTCCTTCAGGCGATGCTCAACCAGAGCGTTGACCTGGGCCTGGTGGCCCGCGCGCCGGAGTTGTGGAGCACGTTCAACGAGGTGGTCGAGACGAATATGGACATCGGCCGCATCCTGCAGATGGCCTCCATTGCCCCCGGCGTGCGCGATAACGGCGTGCAGCACCTCTATCTGGCGGGCAAGATGCAGGCCTGGAGCGTGCCCGAAAGCGGCGCGTCGGTGCAGTTGCCCATCTGGGAAGGTGAGGACATGATGTACGACACCTTCCGCCGCCTGCTGCTGCCGCCGGCGCTCAACCGGGCCGACCGCGCGCCGATCACGGTCGAGATCATCAACGCCAGCCAGTACCCGGCCCAGGGGCTGCTGGCGGCCGACAACCTGGCCTGGTACGGCTTCGTGCCGGTCATCGGCCCGCCGCGCGAACCGCAGGAGCGCACGGAGATGACCTACTTCGGCGAGAACTTCAAAGGTTCCTACGACTGGCTGTTCGCCTGGGTGATGGGCAAGCCGCAGGAGAACATCCAACTGTCGGACGAAGAGGGCGCGACCAACTACCGCGTCGTCATCGGCAACGACTACAACCCCTGCCGCCCGGCCTTTGAAGCGCCGCAGGCTGACCTGTCCGAGCCATAAACTGACAAGGAGCGCGGAGTCCGCATTTGAGGATGCGGACGGGTAAGCGGAGCGCATCTGAGGCTGCGCACTCCGCGAGGCCATTTTCCGGCATAAATTGCCCCATCCCCACACGCAGAGGGATAATCCATCAGGCGACTTCACGACCAACTAAACTGACCCACTGACCTACTGACCCACTGACCGACCACGACCCCAGGAGGGTGTGCCCTTGAACGACAAGCGCGAGATCACCGGCTGGATGATGTACGACTGGGCCAACTCGGCCTTCAGTACGACCGTCGTCACCGCCCTGCTGGGGCCGTACATCCAGTCGTTGGCCGAATCGACGACCGAGCCGCTGCGCCTCTTCGGCGCGGCCATCGAGCCGGGAGCCATCTACCCCTTTGCCGTCTCCTTCTCCGTCGTTCTCCAGGTCATCTTCCTGCCACTGCTGGGGGCCATCGCCGACCACACGGCGCTGAAGAAGCGCATGTTGCTGGCCTTTGCCTACACCGGCGCGCTGGCCACGATTTTGCTTTTCTTCGTCCGTGGCGAGATGCCGTTGCTGGGCACGAGCGGCGCGGTGGTGTTGGGCAGCTTGCTGCTCATCATCGCCAACCTGTGCTTCGGCGCGGCCATCGTCTTCTACAACAGCTTCCTGCCGCAGATCGTCTCGCCCGACGGCCGCGACGCGATCAGCTCGCGCGGCTGGGCGATGGGCTATCTGGGCGGCGGGCTATATCTGCTGCTCAACCTCGCCCTGCTGCTGCTGATGGACGACACGACGCTGGCCGTGCGCATCAGCCTGGCCGGCGCGGGCGTGTGGTGGCTGGTCTTCACCGTGCTCTACCCGCGGCGGCGGCTGGTGCAGCGCGCCCCATCCCGGCCGCGCCCGCAGGTGAATCTCTTCACCCACGGCGTGCGGCAGGTGGTGAAGACCCTGGGCGAGTTGTGGCGCGACTACCCCATGACCCTGCGCTACCTCGTCGCCTACCTCATCTACAACGACGGCATCCAGACGGTCATCGTCGTCGCCGCGGCCTTCGCCACCAGCGAGTTGGGCGTTGAGGCGCAGACGGTGCTCATCCTGGTGCTGATGATCCAGTTCGTGGCCTTCGGCGGGGCGCTGCTCTTCGGCCGCATCGCCGCGCGCATCGGGGCCAAGCGGGCGATCATGATCACCCTGGTCATCTGGTCGGGCGTGGTCATCTACGCCTTCGCCTTCCTGACCAACACGGTGCAACTGTTCGTCCTGGGCGTGCCGCTGGCGCTGGTGCTGGGCGGCTCGCAGGCCCTCAGCCGCTACCTCTTCTCGCAGATGATCCCCGCCGACCACGAGGCGGAGTACTTCGGCTTCTACGAGATCAGCGAGCGCGGCACGTCGTGGATCGGCACGTTTGCCTTCGCCCTGGCGGTGCAGATCACCGGCTCGCAACGCATCGCCATCGTCGCCCTGATCATCTTCTTCGTCGTCGGCCTCATCCTCCTGAGCCGCGTGGACGTGCGCCGGGCCATCGTCGAAGCCGGCAACGACCCCAGCGGCGTCGTGATTTAAGAAGAAGAAACCACAGATTACACAGATTTTTCTCTTGAATCTGCGAAATCTGCGTAATCTGTGGTTTCTTCTCTCTGAAGGAGTAGGACATGAATCAATCGGAGGTAAACGCAGCCGTTGCTTACGTGAACGAGCGGGGCACGGCCGTCGAGCGGGCGCGCCTGCGCTATCTGCTGCACGGTGAGAGCGCCCCGACCGACGTGCGCGAGCAGTTCGAGCGCAACCAGCGCGGCGATGGCGGCTGGTCGCCGCCGTGGGCCGCCGACTACAGCTCGGTGGACGCCACCTGCTTCCAACTGGCCCAGGCCGACCAGTTGGGGCTGGATCGCCGCTCGCCGCTGTTCATCGACGCCGTGCGCTTTCTGGCCGAGCGGCAGCGGGCCGACGGCTACTGGGAGGAGGAGGCCGACGTGGCCGAGGCCGCGCCGCCCTGGGCCGAACCGGGCGACACATCGGCCCGCCTCTACCTGACGGCCAACTGCGGCTTCTGGGCGGCGGTGACGGGCCTGGTGCCGACGGCCGCCCGCGACGCCGCGGCCTACCTCAGCTACCACCTGCGCGCCGACGGCGAGTTGCCGTCCTTCCTGCAAACCCACTGGCTGGCCGCCGCCCTGTGGCAGCAGCGCGGGCTGGTGGACGAGGCGGCCAAGACGCTGGGCTATCTGGCGGCGCAGGTCGGCGATCTGTCGGCCGGCAATCTGGCCTGGATGGTCGTGGCCTTGCGCGAGGGGGGCGTGCCGGCGGCCGACGCGGCCGTTGTCGCCGCGCTCGACCGGCTGCTGGAACTGCGCGACCCGGCCGGCCCCTGGCCCAGCGACGAAGGCATCGAGAATAGCGTCCACGTGACCATCGAAGCACTCAAGGCGCTGCAACTGTGCGGGCGATTGGCGTGAAGCCGGGCGACGTCGTCTGGGTGCGCACCTATAAGGCCGACGGCCAACTGCACCGCTGGTGGCAGGCCCAGGTCGGGGCTGGTGGACGATGAGTGCCTTGGTCGTCTTCCGGCTCATCGTGCAGCCCCATCCACCACAACCCCGACCCTTCGCGGCTATTCATTCCTCAGCACCCATCCGGGTCGGTGGCCCGGGCACACCCTGCTGGAAATCCATGGCGCGGCGGGCATCGGTTTATCATACGCCGCATCCCGGCCCGAGTCGAAGCGCCGGCGAATGTTCATCCCATCGACCACGGTCGGGTTACGTTCCTGACCGGGCAAGCGCCGCAGATGCTCGACCAGGACGAGCTGCCGGGGCGGGCGTTGGCCGGAGGCGGGTGGGGCCGGTTGCCGGCCGCCCGTTGGCAGCGTCGCGCCGTTCTTCACGCAGGCGTCGCCGTGTTCCGGCGCGCGCGGCCGGGGCTAGCGTGCGTCTATGCTTCAGTGGCGGCCCCTCTCCCTAGCCCGCTCCCAAGGGAGAAGGCGCAACCCCCACTCCACAAGGGGCGAGGGGCGCAGCAGACCCTCCAACCAGCCCTCTCCCAAGCGGGTCGGCGTAGTGCGACACGTCATTGAACAACACCAACCGCGCCTGCCCCTCGTCGCCGAAGTCCACGATGTTGAGACAAGCCGGCGACTGATCCAGCCGGTCGCGGTAGGTGCGCGAGTCGAGGCCCAGCAGGCCGCACAGCGCCAGCCGGTTGGCCGACTTGTGGGCGACGACGGCCACGGCCTGCCCCGGATGGCGCTGGACGATGTCGCGCAGCGCCGGCAACATGCGCGCCAGCACGGCCAGTCCCGTCTCCCCGTCGCGCGGCGCGCCGGTCAGCGGGTCGCGCCCCCAGGCGGCGTACTCTTCGCCGAACCGGGCCAGCACCTCGTCGCGCGGCAGCCCCTCCCAATGGCCGTAGTCGATCTCGCGCAGGTCGGCCACGGGCGTGGGCGTCAGGCCGTGGGGCCGGGCGACGAGGGTGGCCGTCTCGACGGCGCGGCGCAGAGGGCTGCAATAGAAGGCGGCGAGGGGCGCGCCGGCCAGTCGCGCGGCCAGGCACTCAGCCTGCCGCCGCCCTTCGTCGGCCAAATCCACGTCGCTGGCCCCGGAGAAGCGGTCGGCGGCGCTATGGGCCGTCTGCCCGTGGCGAATCAGGTAAAGGCGGGTTGTCGTCATATAGCCGTGTCCACCAGAATGGCCCGCGCCGCGGCGACCATGCTCTGTCGCTCGCGCCGGGCGCGGGCCTGAATGGCCCGGTAGGCGTCCTCTTCCGTCAGCCCCGTTTGCATCAGCCGCCCCTTGGCCCGGTCGATGAGCTTGCGCGCCGCCAGGTCGGCCTCCAGTTCGGCCATGCGCCGGGCCAACGCCTGGCTCTCGGCGAAGCGCTTGACGGCCACGGCGATGGCCGCGCCCAGCTCTTCGGGCAGGATGGGCTTGACCAGGTAGCCGTGGATGGGCAGGTCACTGGCCCGGTCGATCAGGTCGGCCTCGCTGTGGGCGGTCAGCAGCAGGATGGGCAGCGGCCGTTCGGCGGCCATCGCCCGCGCCGCTTGCAGGCCGTCGGTGTAGGGCATGCGGATGTCGAGGATGGCCAGGTCGGGCCGCTGGTGCTCGGCCATGCGGATGGCTTCGCGGCCGTTGGTCGCGGCCACCACCTGATGCCCCAGCCCCTCCAGCATGGACTTCAGGCCGAGGCGGATGATGGATTCGTCTTCGGCAATCAGGATTAACATCGAACCCCTTTATTAGGGCCAGGTTAGGGGCGGTCTGCCCGCCCTAATCCAGTCCCTAATCCCTTTCCTGCGTCCGCGGCAACCGGATACGCACCTCCGCGCCCATCGGCCGCCGCACGAATTGTAGCTCACCCTGCAGGTCGTCGGCCACCAGCGCCTCGGCGATCTCCAGCCCCAGGCTGCGCGGCAGTTCGTCGGGCAAGCCCACGCCGTCGTCGCGGACGACGACCAGCAGCGCGTCGGGCGTGCGGGCCAGCGAGATGTCGATGCGGCCGGCGTCGCGGCCGACGAAGGCGTGCTCCAGGCTGTTCTGCACCAGTTCGTTGACCACCACCGCCAGCGCCGTGGCCGCCCGGCTGGGCAGCAGCAGGTTGTCGCCGTGGACGGCGATGGCCACCGCCTGGTGGGGCCGGGCCAGGCCGGTCATCGTCGTCTGGGCGATGCGCTCCAGCACGGCGCGAACGTTGACCAGGCGAAAGCCCTGCTCCGACAGAATCTCGTGCACGGCGGCGATGCTGCGAATGCGGTGGATGTTGGTCAGCAGCACCTGCCGCGTCTCCAGCCGGTCGGCGTCGGGCAGTTGCAGTTGCATCAGCATGGCCACCGTTTGCAGGTTGTTCTTGATGCGGTGGTGCATCTCGCGCACCACGGCGGCGCTGGTGACCAGGCGGGCGTTCTCGATGGCCAGCGCCGTCTGATTGGCCAGGGTGGTCAGCAGGGTTTGCTGGCTGTCGCTGAAGGCGTGGCCGGGCGGGGCCAGGCAGGCCAGCACGCCGATGACCCGCTCCTGCACCGCCAGCGGCACGGCCAGCAGCGCCGCGTCGCCGGCGTCGGGCAGGCGCGGGGCGATGAATGGCCGCCCGGTTTGGGCCACCGTCGCCAGCGCCGCCGCGTCGGGCAGCGGCGCGCCGGTCGGGTTGGCGAAGACGGGCGGGGCGGTGGCGTCGCCGTCCTCGTCGGGGTGCTCCAGCAGATAGATGGCGCAGCCCGTCGCCCCGACCGTCCGCGCCGCCAGTTCGGTGACGACTTCGAGGATCTGGTCGAGGTATTGCGGCGAGGTGATGGCCTCGCTGACCTCGGCCAGGGTGCGCAGTTCGTCCAGTTGGCGGCGCTGGCGGTCGTAGAGGCGGGCCTTCACCAGCGCCCCGGCGGCCAGATCGCCGACGAGGGCCAGCAGGTCGATCTCCTCGGCGGTGTAGTCGCGCGGGGCGGCCGTCTGCACGTTGAGCGCGCCGATGGGCCGGTCGTTGAGCAGCAGCGGCACGGCCAGCAGCGAGCGGAAGCGCCGCTCCTCGGTGTCCTCCAGCCATTTGAAGTGCGGGTCGTGCTGGGCGTCGGCGGCGTAGACGGGGCGGTTCTGCGTCACAGCGTAGCCGGTCATGCCCTCGCCCAGTTGCAGCGTGGCCAGCCCCAGCGCCCGCCGCGCCAGCCCGGTGGAGGCCCGCAGTCGCAGCGTCGTGTCGTCGGCGTCCAGCAGGTAGATGGCGCAGGAGTCGACGCCCATGATCGCCGTCGTCTTGCGGGCGATGAGGTCGAGCGTCGTGTCCAGGTCCCAGGCGGAACTGAGGGCGCGGGCGATCTCGCGCAGGGCGGCCAGGGCGCGCGGGCCGGGGGGGGCGGGTCGGGCGATCGGGTGGTCACGAAGGGTCATTATACGGCTGGGCTGGGCCCAGGGAAAGGCCATGCTGAGCGAGGGAAAGCTTAGCTTGCACATAATGCCTGCTGTAACCCTCTTGTGTATAATGCCCGCTCATCAGCCTGGGGTGAGAGTGGCAAGGGTTAACAACTGATGAATCGCAACGTACTGGCGGTCTTGTTGGGTATGTCGCTGCTGGGCAACGGGGTTCTGCTGGCGTTGCTGCTGAGCGGCCGGACGCGCCGGCCGTCGTGGCCGAACCAGCCTGGCGGCCGCCAGCGCCGCCGGCCGCGTCGCCCGCCACGGCCCACCCAGCCGCCCGGCCGACCCGCCGCCCGCCCGCCGTCGCGCGGCGGCCACCCGTCCCCACGCCCCTCACCGACCCATGCCTCATCGCCCCAGCCCCATCGCCCACGCCACGCCCGTCACGCCCACGCCAGAGCGCCCACGCCCACCGCCCCCGCCGCCGACGCCCACGCCGAGCCGCAACCCTCGCCAACCATCGTCGCCCTCGACCCCGACTGGCTGCGCTACCTGAACGGCTTCCGCGCCGCCGCCGGGCTGCCGGCGTTGCGCGAGGATAGCGCCTGGTCGGCCGAGAGCGGCCTGCACAGCCGCTACATGGTCCTGTCCGGCGATGTGGGCCACAGCGAAGACCCCAGCAACCCGTTCTACACCAATGCCGGGGCCGTAGCCGGCGACATGGGCAACATCGCCATCGGCAACCTGAGTTCGGCCCCGTTCGAGTGGGCCATCAACTACTGGCTGTCGGCCCCCTTCCACGCCGTGCCGATGCTCGACCCGCAACTGGCCGTGACCGGCTTCGGCGAGTACCGCGACGCGGGCGGCGTCCAGGCTGTTGGGGCGACGCTGGACGTGGAGCGGGGGCTGGGGCCGCTGCCCGCCGGCGTGGAGTTTCCGATCATGTGGCCGGGCAACGACAGCACCACCTGGGTCTTGCGCTACTCGCTGCCGGAGTTCCCGGCCGCCCTCAGCCATTGCACCGGCTATAGCCAGGCTACCGGCGCGCCGATCATCTTGCAGTTGGGCGACGGCCGGCTGACGCCCAACGTGACGGCCACGACCCTGCTGCGCGACGGCGAACCGCTGGCCCACTGCCAGTTCGACGAGACCAACTACACCCACCCCGACGCCTGGACGCAGCGCTCGGCGCGTACCATCCTCGACCAGCGCGACGCCATTGTGCTCATCCCCTTCGCGCCGCTGCTGCCCGACGCCACCTACGCCGTGCGCGTAGACGCCAATGGACAGACCTACACCTGGAGCTTCCGCACCGCCGTTGGGCCACCCTAAGAAAGGTGGCTCAGGCATAGGCCAAAGAAGGTCCAGGGAAGGCGCTCTTCCCTGGACTGGCCCTGGACCTGGCCTCTAGTTCTTAGACGCCGTAGTAGAGCAGGAACTCGTACGGATGCGGCCGCAGGCTGACGGGGCCGATCTCCGTCTCGTGCTTATAGCTCATGTAGGCGTCGAGCACGTCGGGCGTGAAGACGCCGCCTTCCAGCAGGAAGTCGTGGTCGGCCACCAGCGCGTCGAGCGCCTCGTTCAGCTTGCCGACGGTCATCGTCACCTTGTTGATGTTCTCCTCGTCGAAGAGGTCCATCTCCGCCGGCTCGCCGGGGTCGATCTGGTTCTTGATGCCGTCCAGACCGGCCATCAGGCAGGCGGCGAAGGCCAGGTACGGGTTGGCCGCCGGGTCGGGGCAGCGGAACTCGATGCGCTTGGCCTTGGGCGACTTGGAGTACATCGGGATGCGCATGGCCGCCGAGCGGTTGCGGGCCGAGTAGGCGACGACGACGGGGGCCTCATAGCCGGGCACGAGGCGGCGGTAGGAGTTGGTCGTCGGGCGCGCAGATGGCCAGCAGGGCGTTGATGTGCTTCAGGATGCCGCCGATGTACCACTTGGCCATCTGGCTCAGCCCGGCGTAGCCGTTCTCGTCGTAGAACAGCGGCTGGCCGTCCTTCCACAAGCTCTGGTGGGTGTGCATGCCGGAGCCGTTGTCGGCATAGATCGGCTTGGGCATGAAGGTGACCGTCTTGCCGTGGCGCTGGGCGACGTTCTTGACGATGTACTTGTAGAGCTGCACGTTGTCGGCCATCTTCAGCAAGTTGTCGAAACGCATGTCGATCTCGCACTGGCCGGCCGTGCCGACTTCGTGGTGGTGCAGCTCGATGGGCACGCCGGCGTTGATCAGCTCGCGCACCATCTCCGAGCGCAGGTCTTGCAGCGTGTCGAACGGGGCCACGGGGAAGTAGCCGCGCTTGTGGGGCACCGAGTGGCCGAAGCCGAAGATGCCGCTGTTCCACGGCCCCTCGACGCTGTCCACCTGGTAGGCGGCGGAGTACTCGCCGGCCGAGTACATGACCTTGTCGAAGACGAAGAACTCTGCTTCGGGGCCGAAGTAGGCCGTGTCGGCGATGCCGGTGCTCTTCATGTACTCGACCGCCTTGCGGGCCACGTAGCGCGGGTCGCGCGAGTAGGGCTGGCGGCTGATGGGGTCGTACACGTCGCCGATCAGGCTGAGCGTCGGCGCGACGCAGATGGGATCGACGATGGCCGTGTTCGGGTCGCAGATCAGGATCATGTCGCTCGACTCGATGCTCTGGAAACCGCGAATGGAGGAGCCGTCAAAGCCCAGCCCCTCCTCGAAGGCATCCTCGGCGCTGAAGTGCTCGATCGGCAGCGAGAAGTGCTGCCACTGACCGAAGAGGTCGGTAAACTTGACGTCGACCACTTCGATTGCGCGCTCTTCGATGAGCTTTTGTACATCGCTAGGTGTCATGGTTCTCAATCCTCCGAAAGTTTGAGTAACAAAGGTGAAGACCCGGCCGCCCGCGTGGTCGCTGTTTGGCCGGGTCAAGTGACGACTCTGCAACAAACGAATGGCTTATGGCTCCCGCTCATGTCAGTGAGACAGACTCGCCTCCATTATACGCCAAGCGCGGCCAACGTGCTGCCGCCGCGCGCCGTCACGTACTCGGCGTGGGCCGTCTCTTCGATGCCGTTGACGGTGACGTAGGTCGGCACGCTGATCTTGCCGATCTCGGTCAGCTCCTCGCCGACCTTGAATTGCAGATGGGGCACGTCGGCGGCGAAGTGCAGCGACACGCGCCCCATGCGGTTGGTGCGGGCGGCGATGAGCTTGCCGCGCGCCTCGTCGACGTAGATCGCGATCTCGCGCCGCTCGCCGTCGCGGGAGCGGTCGCTGTAGGTGAAGCGACAAGTATACGGGTGCAGATGGCGCACCACGGCCGCCCAGCCCGCGGCCGACAGCTTGCGCACGCCCACGTCGTCGGCGTCGCGCAGCCGCCCCTGGGCCACGAGGTAGCCGCCCACCAGCGCCGGCAGTTCCAGCACGCCCGCGCCGTCGGCCAACTCGGTGATCACCGGCCGGCCGTTGAGCGGCGCGACCAGATGGACGATGGCCTCCTTGTCGCGGAAGACGGGCGTCTCGGCCAGGCCCGGCACGCGCAAGGTGCACACCGGCGCATAGAGTTGCAGGTCGCGGCGCGCCAGATTGTACACGCTCATCTCCTTGCGATAGCCGATGACCCCCGCCTCCTTGAAGTGGTCGGCCAACTCATTGCGCAGGTCGCCGATCGTCTCGGCGACGAAGTGGCGGCTGCCGGGGAAGCGGGCCAGCAGTTGCCCCTCGTGCCGGTAGATGGGCCAGGCGCGCTCGCCCAACTGGAAGACGTACTCCGGCAACGCGGCGTAGTGCACCAGCGCCCCCAGGTAGTGATCGATTGTCGCCGCCAGCTTCGCCAGGCTGCGCCGCTCGAGGGCAGCCCCGGCCACCAGGTCCTGTAGACGGTGGCCGTCCGGCCTCGCCGCGGGCGCCTGGTGACCGGAACCTCGTCGATTATGGTCGCTATACCCAGCGGCGTCAGGTCAATCGTCGCCAACAATTGCGGTTCATCGGGCCGGCCGCTCCCGCCCGAGTTGTCGTGAAAGGTGATTCGACTGTGCATCATGGCTAGTCACCTGCCTGCGGCAACATGCCGCCGCGCGCCGTCTGGTCGGCGTCCCAGTCGCGTACCTGGATGCCGCGCAACTCGACGGCGTCGAACTCCGGGTAGGACTCAATGCCGTGGTAGGCCAGGTCGATGCCCGCCGCTTCCACTTCGGGCGACACGCGCAGGCCGATGAAGCGCTGGATGAGGACGAACATCACGTAGGACAGGGGGAAGGCCCACAGGATACAGACCACCACGCCCAAAGCCTGGATACCCAACTGGCTCAGGCCGCCGCCCGACAGCAGCCCCACGCCGTCCGTACCCCAGATGCCGATGGACAGGAGGCCGAAGATGCCGTTCAGGCCATGCACCGGGAACGCGCCCACCGGGTCGTCAATGCGCAGCCGCTCCATGAGCTGGACGCCGTAGTAGGCGATGGCCCCGGCGATGATGCCGATGACCAGCGCGGCCATGGGTGTGACGAAGGCGCAACTGGCGGTGATGGCCACCAGCCCACCCAGCGCGCCATTGAAGGCCATGCTGACGTCCCACTTGCGGGTGTAGAGATAGGACAGCAGCATGGCGACGATGGCTCCGGTCGTAGCGGCGAAGTCGGTGGTGATGACGATGTGGGAGATGGGCAGCGGGTCGGCCGCCAACTGGCTGCCGGGATTGAAGCCGAACCAGCCAAACCACAGGATGAACGTGCCCAGCGCCGCCAGCGGAATGTTGTGGCCGCGGATGTTCTGGCCGAACACCTTATCGCGCCGCTTGCCCATGACCAGCGTGCCGGCCAGGCCGATGCACGCCCCCAGCAGGTGGACGACCGACGAACCGGCGAAGTCCATGAAGCCCAACTGCGCCAGCCAGCCGCCGCCCCAAACCCAGTGGCCGAAGATGGGGTAGATGAACATCGCCGTCACCAGGCTGTAGACCATGTCCCCTTTGAAGTCGGTGCGCTCGGCCATCAGGCCGGAGGCGATGGTGGCCGCCGCGGCGCAGAAGGCGAACTGGAAGAAGAAGAAGGCGTAGGTCGGGATGGTCAGGCCAGGGTAGATTTCGGGCAGGCCGCGCATGGCGAACCACTCCGTGCCGAAGAAGGCGTTGCCGGAGCCGAACATCAGCCCGAAGCCCACGAAGACGAAGCCGATCGTGCTCATGGTCGTGTCCATGAAGTTCTCGGCCATGATGTTGACGACGTGCTTGGAGCGCACGAAGCCCGCTTCCAGAAAGCCGAAGCCGGCCTGCATGAAGAAGACCAGGAAGGCGCAGACGAGCACCCAAACGGTATCCACGGCGCTAACTTCGGGCTGTTCGCCCTGGGCCGCGGCCGTCCGGGTGAGCAACACAAGTAGTCCGAACACCAACACGATGTTAGCCAATCGCCGCCACTGTCGCAGATCTCGTTTCATCATTCTCCTCCTACCTCTGGGGCCGCTCGTCGGGAAACGAAAAACGCCCCTCCAGTCCGCGCCGGGCGGGCTGGAGAGGCGTCTTGGCCTAAAAATGATTCTGTTGCGGACGACCCAACGCCGCCCGAAGCACCACAAGCGTCTATCATACTCAGAGAGAAGCGGCTGTCAACAGGCCAAACATGATGAAGGTTGGGGCCGGATTTCGTACAAAGTGCCTGAATTCAGGCCGCCGCCAAGTGGCTACACTATAGATTGACGACACCTCTCTAGAGAAGGGCGTCGTTTTTGCACATTAAGAGCCATCCGCGACGCGCGGTGAATGCCCAGGTCCCACAATGGACGGCGCGGCAACAGACGGACGAGGAGAAGTACACAATGGGGCGTTCCAGACGGCGTAAACTTGGACAGCAGCGGCCGGAGCAACACGCGCCGGCCGGCGAAGGGCCTGCCCAGCAGGGCCTATACGATCCCCGTTACGAGCACGATGCCTGTGGCACAGGCTTTGTAGCCCACGTCAAAGGCCACCGGTCGCACACCATCGTCGCCGACGCGCTGACGGTGCTGGAGAACCTGAGCCACCGCGGCGCGCGCGGCGCCGAGCCGAACACCGGCGACGGCGCGGGCATTCTGACCCAACTGCCTCACACCTTCTTCGCCGCCGAGGCGGCCCGGCTGAGCTTCCCCCTGCCGCCGCCGGGCGACTACGGCGTGGCCATGCTCTTTCTGCCGCGCGACGCCGCCCGGCGGGCCGCCTGCGAAGCTGACTTCGCCGCCCTTGTGCGCGCCGAAGGGCAGACGCTCCTCGGCTGGCGCGACGTGCCGACCGACAACCGCGACCTGGGGGCGACGGCCGCCGCCAGCGAGCCGGTCATGCGCCAGGCGTTCATCGGCCGCGGCCCCGACCTGCCCGACTTTGGCGACGGCCTCGACTTCGAGCGCAAGCTGTTCGTCATCCGCCGTCTGGCCGAGTTGCATATCGCCGGCGACAGCGACGGGGCGAATGTGTTCTACGTCGCCAGCCTGTCGTGTCGCACCATCGTCTACAAGGGCATGTTGCTGGCCGAGCAACTGCGCCCCTACTTCCCCGACCTGGCTGACCCCCTGTTCGATTCGGCCATCGCCCTCGTCCATTCCCGCTTCAGCACCAACACCTTCCCGGCCTGGAAGCGCGCCCACCCCAACCGCTACCTGACCCACAACGGCGAGATCAACACCATCAAGGGCAACGTCAACGCCATGAAGGCCCGCCAGGCGCTCTTCCGCTCGGCCGCCTTCGGTGCTGACCTGGCCCGCGCCCTGCCCATCATCGACGAAGACGGCACCGACTCGGCCATGTTCGACAACGCGCTGGAGTTTCTGGTGCTGGCCGGCCGCTCGCTGCCCGAGGCGATCATGATGATGATCCCCGAGCCCTGGGAGAAGCACGCCGCGATGAGCGCCGCCAAGCGCGACTTTTACGCCTACCACAGCGCCCTGATGGAGCCGTGGGACGGCCCGGCCTCGATGGGTTTCAGCGATGGGGAGTTGGTCGGCGCCGTGCTCGACCGCAACGGCCTGCGGCCGTCGCGCTACTACGTCACCGACGACGACCGGGTGATCATGGCCTCCGAGGTCGGCGTGCTCGACGTGCCCCCGGAGCGCGTGCTGCACAAGGGGCGGCTGCAACCGGGGCGGATGCTGCTGGTGGACACCGTCGCCGGGCGCATCGTCGCCGACGACGAACTGAAGGAGCGCATCGCCGCCGCCCGGCCCTACGGCGCGTGGCTGGCCGAGCACCTGCGCCCGCTGGAAGCACTGCCCGACGCCGGCGACGAGCACGCCCCCGACCACGAAACCGTCACCGAACGGCAGCACGCCTTCGGCTACACCTTCGAAGACCTGCGCATGATCCTGGCTCCGATGGCCCGCGACGGCGTGGAGCCGCTCGGCTCGATGGGCGACGATACGCCGGTGGCCGTGCTGTCGGAACGGCCGCAGTTGCTCTACAACTACTTCCGCCAGCTCTTCGCCCAGGTCACCAACCCGCCCATTGACGCCCTGCGCGAAGAACTCGTCACCAGCAGCACCATGCTGCTCGGCGCCGAGGGCGACCTGCTCAACCCGCGGCCGGAGGACTGCCGCCGCATTCGCATCCAGTCGCCGCTGTTGACCAACGCCGAGCTGGCCAAACTGCGGGCGACGCGCGAGACCGGCTTCCGCGCGGCCACGCTGCCCCTGCTGTGGTCGCCGGGCGGCGATGGCGCGGCGCTGGCGGCGGCCGTCGAGAGCCTATGTGTCGCGGCCGACGCCGCCGTGGCCGGGGGGGCCAACCTGCTCATCCTGTCCGACCGCGGCGTGGGCCGCGCGGCCATGCCCATCCCGGCGTTGCTGGCCGTCTCCGGGTTGCACCAGCACCTCATCGCCGCCGGCACGCGCACGCTGGTCAGCCTCATCGTCGAGTCGGGCGAGCCGCGCGAAGTCCACCACTACGCCTGCCTCATCGGCTACGGGGCCGACGCGGTCAATCCATACCTGGCCTTCGAGACGATCCACGACCTGATCGCCCGCCGGTTGGTGGCCACCGACTACGAAGTCGCCGTGCGCAAGTACCTGAAAGCTTCGGCCAAGGGCGTAGTCAAGACCATCTCCAAGATGGGCATCAGCACCGTGCAGAGCTACCACGGGGCGCAGATCTTCGAGGCGCTGGGGCTGAGCCGGGCGGTGGTCGAGCGCTATTTCAGCGGCACGCCGACGCGCATCGAGGGGGCCGACCTGGACGTGCTGGCCCACGAGGCGGCACAGCGCCACGCCGCGGCCTACCCCGCCCGCCCGGCCAACGGCCACACGCTGGAGGTCGGCGGGCGCTACCAGTACCGCAACGGCGGCGAGTTCCACCTGTTCAACCCGTCGACCATCCACAAGCTGCAACACGCCGTGCGCACGGGCGACTACGCCGCCTATCAGCAGTACGCCGCCGAGGTCCACGACCGCGAGACCCATCTGGCCACGCTGCGGACGCTGCTGGAGTTCAACTTCGCCGCCACGCCCGTGCCGCTGGACGAGGTCGAGCCGGTGGAGGCCATCCTGCGCCGCTTCAAGACGGGGGCCATGTCCTACGGCTCCATCAGCCAGGAGGCGCACGAGACGCTGGCCGTGGCCATGAACCGCGTCGGCGGCAAGAGCAACACCGGCGAGGGGGGCGAAGACCCGGCCCGCTACGCCCCCGGCCCCGACGGCGACAGCCGCAACAGCGCCATCAAGCAGGTGGCCAGCGGCCGCTTCGGCGTCACCATCGAGTACCTGACCCAGGCGCAGGAGATTCAGATCAAGATGGCCCAGGGGGCCAAGCCGGGCGAGGGCGGCCAGTTGCCCGGCCACAAGGTCTACCCCTGGATCGCCCGCGTGCGCCACTCGACGCCCGGCGTCGGCCTCATCTCGCCGCCGCCCCACCACGACATCTACTCCATCGAAGACCTGGCCCAGCTCATCTACGACCTGAAGAACGCCAACCCGCAGGCGCGCATCAACGTCAAGCTCGTCTCCGAGGTCGGCGTGGGCACGGTGGCCGCCGGCGTGGCCAAGGGGCACGCCGACGTCATCCTCATCAGCGGCCACGACGGCGGCACGGGCGCGTCGCCGGTGTCGAGCATCAAGCACGCCGGGCTGCCGTGGGAGTTGGGGCTGGCCGAGACGCACCAGACGCTCGTCCTCAACAACCTGCGCAGCCGGGTGCGGCTGGAGACGGACGGCCAACTGAAGACCGGCCGCGACGTGGTCATCGCCGCCCTGCTGGGGGCCGAGGAGTTCGGCTTCGCCACCGGCCCGCTGGTGGCCATGGGCTGCATCATGATGCGCGTCTGCCATCTGGACACCTGCCCCGTCGGCGTGGCCACGCAGAACCCGGAGCTACGAAAGCGCTTCACCGGCAAGCCGGAGGACGTGGTCAACTTCATGCGCTTCATCGCCCAGGACGTGCGCGAGCACATGGCCGCGCTGGGCGTGCGCACCGTGGATGAGCTTGTTGGCCGCACCGACCTGCTGGCCGTCCGCGAGGAGTTGGCCCACCGCAAGGCGGACGGCCTCGATCTGTCGCCGCTGCTCTTCCGGCCGGACGTGGGGCCGGAAGTCGGCCGCATCTGCTCCCAGGCGCAGGCCCACGGCCTGGAGCACAGCCTCGACCGCACCGTCTGCTCGACCTGTGCGCGCCGGCGCTGGCAGCACGGCGCGCCGGTCGAGGCCACGCTGCCCATCCGCAACGTCAATCGCACCGTCGGCACCATTCTGGCCGGCGAACTGACCCGCCGCCACGGCCCGGCCGGGCTGCCCGAAGACACCATTCGCCTGACCTTCCAGGGTTCGGCCGGGCAGAGCTTCGCCGCCTTCCTGCCGCCGGGCGTGACGTTCACGCTACAGGGCGACGCCAACGACTACCTGGCCAAGGGGCTGTCGGGCGGCAAGCTGATCATTGTGCCGCCGGATGGCTCGGTCTTCACGCCCGAAGAGAACATCATCATCGGCAACGTGGCCTTCTACGGCGCGACCAGCGGCGAGGCCTACATCCGCGGCGCGGCCGGCGAGCGCTTCGCCGTGCGCAACAGCGGGGCGACGGCCGTTGTCGAGGCGGTGGGCGACCACGGCTGCGAGTACATGACCGGCGGGCGCGTGGCCGTGCTGGGGCCGGCGGGGCGCAACTTCGCCGCCGGCATGTCGGGCGGCATCGCCTACGTGCTGGACGGCGACGGCGGCTTCGCCGGGCGGGCCAACAGCGACATGGTCGACCTGTTGCCGCTGGATGACGCCGACGCGCGCGAACTCAACGACCTGGTCTGGAAGCACGCCGTCTACACCGGCAGCACGGTCGCCTGGCATCTGCTGGCCGACTGGGACGCGGCGCGGGAGCGGTTCGTCAAGGTGCTGCCCAAGGATTACGGCCGCGTCCTGCGCGCCCTGGCCGAGGCCGAGGCGGCCGGGCTGTCGGGCGAGGAGGCGGTCATGGCCGCCTTCGAGGCCAACCGGCGCGACCTGGCGCGGGTGGGAGGAAACTAAGAGGAATGATCCGCAGATTGGGCAGATTCGGCAGATTGGGAAGAAGACCCCACAGAAAGCCGCCCGAGGGCAAAAAGAAAAGAAAAAAAAAATTTTTTTTGTTTTGCGGGCGCGCTCTGAAATCTGCCCAATCTGCCCAATCTGCGGATCAATATCTTCTGATAAGCATTATGAGCAAAATCACCGGATTCATGACCTTTGCCCGCGAGGCGCCGGGGGAGCGGCCGATTGCCGAGCGCGTTGGCGACTGGCAGCCGATCCACCTGCATCTGCCCGACGAGCGGCTGCAAACCCAGGCCGCCCGCTGCATGGATTGCGGCATCCCGTTCTGCCACAAGGGGCAGACCTTGGCCGGCATGACCACCGGCTGCCCGATCAACAACCTCATCCCGGAGTGGAACGACCTGATCTATCGCGGTCTGTGGCGGCAGGCGTATGACCGGCTGGCCAAGACCAACAACTTCCCCGAGTTCACCGGCCTGGTCTGCCCCGCGCCGTGCGAGGCGGCCTGCACCCTGGGCATCTCCGACCCGCCGGTGACGATCAAGAGCATCGAATACGCCATCATCGACCGCGCCTTCGACGAGGGCTGGGTGCGCCCGGCCGCGCCCGCCCGCCGCACCGGCAAGCGCGTGGCCGTCATCGGCTCCGGGCCGGCCGGGCTGGCCTGCGCCGACCAGCTCAACACCGTCGGCCACAGCGTGACCGTCTTCGAGCGCGCCGACCGCATCGGCGGGCTGCTGATGTACGGCATCCCCAACATGAAGCTGGATAAGGGGCTGGTCGAGCGGCGGCTGGACGTGCTGCGCGCCGGCGGGGTGCGCTTCGTCACCGGCATCAGCGTCGGCGAAGACGTGACCGCCGACGAACTGCGGCGCGACTTCGACGCCATCGTCCTCTGCACCGGGGCGACGCGACCGCGCGACCTGAGCGTGCCCGGCCGCGAACTGGGCGGCGTCCACTTCGCCATGGACTTCCTGCGCGGCAACACCCGCAGCCTGCTCGACTCCGGCCCCGCGTCGTTGCGACCAAGCCCGGCCGATGGGCAGTACCTTTCGGCCGCCGGGCGCGACGTCATTGTCATTGGCGGCGGCGACACCGGCACCGACTGCGTGGCCACGGCGCTGCGCCACGGCTGCCGCAGCCTGGTGCAGTTCGAGATCATGCCCCAGCCGCCGGCGGCGCGGGCGGCCGATAACCCCTGGCCGCAGTGGCCGCGCGTCTACAAGCTGGACTACGGCCAGGCCGAGGCGGCGGCCGTCTTTGGTGACGACCCGCGGGCCTACAGCGTGCAGACGACGGCGTTGCTGGGCGACGCCAACGGCTGCCTGCGCGGCTTGCGCACGGTGGACGTGGCCTGGGAGCGGGGCGACGACGGCCGCATGGCCCCCCGCCCCGTGCCCGGCAGCGAGCGTGAGTGGCCGGCGCAGATGGTCATTCTGGCCCTGGGTTTCCTGGGGCCGGAGGGGGAGTTGCCGGTGCAGTTGGGGGCGGCGCAGGACGGCCGCTCCAACGTGGCCGCGCCCTATGGCCGCTACCAGACCAGTGCCCCCGACGTCTTCGCCGCCGGCGACGCGCGCCGCGGGCAGAGCCTCGTCGTCTGGGCCATCCACGAAGGGCGCGGCGCGGCGCGCGAAGTCGATCGCTACCTGATGGGCGAGACGAACCTGCCGTAAGATAGGGATTAGGGATTAGGGGAAGAACGTTCTTCCCCTAATCCCTAGCCCCTAGCCCCTAGCCCCTAATCCCTTATCTGGCCTCGGCCTCGACGGAGAGGCGGCGGGAAGCCCACCAGCGGCGGATGGCCGCGAACCTCCGGTGGCTTTCCTCGGCCAGCAGCAGGGTGACGCCGAAGGTCAGCAGCGTCGTGGTGATCAGGAAGAAGGTGAACTCCTCGATAGGCAGCACGCCGCCGATCAGGAAGGGCAGCGATTGGGCCGGATCAATCGTCCAGATCGTCCAGTTGATGGCCAACGCATCGACCAGACTCAAGTAGACGGCAATCGTGCCGATGGTCAGGCCGACCAGCCGCCGGTAGCGCCACAGGATGTCGCCGCCGAAGAAGAGTTGTAGCGCCATGGGCGGCAAGGCCCAGCCCAGGATCAACCCCATGTAAGTCCCCGGCTGCCAGTTGAAGACGAGGATGCCGACCATGACCAGCCACAGCACGCCGGCCGCGACCGTCAGCCACCGGCGCAGGCCCGGCCGTAGCGGTTCGCCCGGCAGCGCCAGCCGCCGCGACAGGAAGCCCAGCCACAGCCCGGCCAGAATCGGCTGCAACAGGAAGAAGGTGTACTCCTCGATGGGAACCCAGCCGATGGTGATGCCCGTCACCAGCGCCGGGTCGTACCACCAGACGTTGGTGGCCACGAGATAGTTGTCCCACGGCGTGGTGTAGACCAGGGCGATGAGCATGTGGATGGCGATGGCCGCCCACAGCGGGAAGGCGCGCCACTCGGCCGGGGTCTGCCGCCCGCGCCGCCGATCCCACAGGGCGATCAGCAGCAGGACGACGATAGGCACGACCAGAAAGCGCGCCAGAAAGCCAAAGTAAGTCATCGTTGTCTCCTTTGGACGCGCAGGAAGACGCCGGGGTGCGGCTCCAGCGTCGCGCCCATGTAGGCGTGGACGCGGCGGCCGGTGCTGGTCAGGTCGAACTGTTGCAGGATGCGCCCCAGCACGACCCTGGCCTCCACCTGGGCGAAGGTCGCGCCGATGCAGACGCGCGGCCCGCCGCCGAAGGGGACGTAAGTGAAGGCCGCCGGCCGTTCGGCGTCGCGGGCGAAACGCTCCGGGCGGAACTCAGCCGGCGCGTCCCAGTAGCGCTCGTCGCGGTGGGTCAGGTAGATGGAGGCCATCAGGCGCGTGCCCGCCTTGAGTTCGTAGCCGGCGATGACGGCGTCGTCGGCGACGATGCGGTTGCCGACGTGGATGGGCGGGTAGAGGCGCAGCGCCTCTTTGATGACCGCGTCCAGGTATTCCAGGTGCTCAACGTTGGCCGCCGTCGGCTCGGCCGCGCCCAGCACGGCGTCCACCTCGGCCCGGGCGCGGGCCATCACATCGGGGTGCTCGCCCAGCAGATGCAGCACCCAGGCCAGCAGGGCCGTGCTGGTGTCGTGCCCGGCGATGAGCATGGTCAGGATCTGGTCGCGGATGAGGTCGTCGGTCATCTCCGGCGCGCGCACCAGTTGGGTCAGCAGGTCGTGGGCCGGCTTCGTCGTGTCGGCCGGTGGTTCGCCGGCCAGTTGCGCCCGCCGCTGCCGAATCAGCGCGTACAGATAGGCGTCCAACTCGTCCAGCGCGGCGCGATAGCCGAAGCGGGGCATGTTGGGCAGAATGATCCACAGGCCGGGCGAGATGTACTTGATGGCCCGCAGGATGGGTCGCCACAGGCGATCCATGTCCGGGCCGAACTCCACGTCGACCAGCGTGCCCATGAAGATGAGCAGGGCCAGGCGGCGCATTTCGACCAGCATGTCGGCCGTCGCGCCGTCCGCCCAGCCGGCGGTAACGCGGTCGGTGTAGGCCAGCATGGCCGGCACGTGGTGGACGACCTGCGGCTTCAGCAGCACCGGCTCCATGTGGCCGCGCAGACGGGCGTGGGAGTCGCCGTCTTCGACCAGCACGCCGTGGCGCAGCAGCTTCGTCACCGGGTCGGACTCCTTGCGCCAACTCAGGTGGTCGCGCTGCGAGACCATGATCTGCCGGTTGCTGTCCGGCCCGACCATGACCGCCGGCTGGAAGCCGGGCAGGGTGATGCGAAAGGCCGGGCCGACTTCGTCGCGCATGATCGACATGGCCGTCAGCAGCGAACGGTCGCGGGCCAGGCCGCGCAGGACGTGGAGGCCGGTCTGTGGCTCGGCCTCGGGCAAGGGGCAACCAGTCGTCATGTTAACCTGTCTGGGCCGCCAGTTGCCGCCGGGCGACGGGCGCGCGCCGCCCATCGGCGGCGACGATGAGGTCTTCGGCGATCTTCGACGACGACAGCACGCCGGGCAGCCCCGCGCCGGGGTGGGTTCCCGCGCCGACGAAGTAGAGGTTGTCGAAGTCCTCGGAGCGGTTGTGCGGCCGGAACCAGGCCGATTGGGTCAGCACCGGCTCGATGGAGAAGGCCGCGCCCAGATGGCTGTTGAGCGTGCTCTCGAAGTGGCGCGGGTCGATCATGTGCTCGCTGACGATGTTGGCTTGTAAGTCGGGCAAGTAGTTGTCTTCCAGGAACTGCATGATGGCGTCGCGGTACGGCTTGGCGGCCGTGGCCCAATCCACATCGGCCCCCAGGTGAGGCACGGGCGACAGGACGTAGAAGCTTTCGTGGCCGTCCGGGGCGATTGTCGGGTCGGTCAGCGTGGGCATGTGGAGGTAGAGCGAGAAGTCACTGGGCAGTTGCTTGGCCTTGAAGATGTCGGCCAGCAAGCCCTGGTAGCGCTCGCTCAGGATGATGTTGTGGTGGGCCAGCTGGCCGTCGTGGCGGTAGAGCTTCTTCGTGCCAAAGTAGATGACGACCAGCGACATGCTGTAGCGGGTCAGCTTGCGATAGCGCAGGTCGCTGTTGCGCAGGCCGCGCGCCTGGCTGGGGATCATGTTCAGGTAGGTCCAGGCCACGTCGGCGTTGGAGATGACGTGGTCGGCGCGGTGGGTTGTGCCGTCGGCCAGGCGGATGCCCGTGGCGCGGCGGCCGTCGACGATGATCTCGGCCACTTCGGCGTTGAAGTGGAAGCGGCCGCCCAACTCCTCGATCAGTTGCACCAGCGCGTTGACCAGCGCCCCCGTGCCGCCCATGACGTAGTGGATGCCCCACTCGCGCTCCAGGTAGTGGATCATGGCGTAGATGGAGGACGAGTCGAACGGGTTGCCGCCGATGAGCAGCGGGTGGAAGGTGAAGCAGCGGCGCAGGAACTCGTTGTCGATGAACTGCGAGACGTAGCGGTAGACCGACTTGTGCGACTGCAAGCGGATCAGGTCGGGGGCCACGCGCAGCATGTCGCCCACGGTCAGGAAGGGCTGGTCGGCCAACTCGACAAACCCCTTCTGGAAGATGGCCTGCGTCGAGCGCATGAAGCGGTGGTAGCCGTCGGCGTCGGACGGGTTCCACTGGCGAATCTGGGCGGCGATGAACTCCGGGTCGTCGTTGTAGTCGAACGCCCGGCCGGTGTGATCAAAGATGCGGTAGAACGGGTCGAGCGGCTGGAACTCGACATACTCCTCGCGGCGGCGGCCGGCGGCGGCGAAGATGTCGTCGAACATGAACGGCGCGGTGACGACGGTCGGGCCGCCGTCGAACTTGAAGCCGTCCTGCTCATAGACGTAGGCCCGGCCGCCGGGCTTGTCGCGCTTCTCGAAGATCTCCACGTCGTAGCCGCGCGCGGCCAACCGCGCCGCCGCCCCCAGCGCGCCGAAGCCGCTGCCGATGATGATGACTTTCTGGTTCATTGTGCTTATGCTCCCCATTCTAAGAATATGATCCGCAGATTAGGCAGATTTAAGAACCTCACGCAAAGATCGCGAAGGGCGCAAAGCACGCAAAAAGAATGCTCTTCTTAGCGTTCTTTGCATCCTTCGCGATCTTTGCGTGAGGTTCTTCTTCTGAAATCTGCTTAATCTGCCCAATCTGCGGATCATTTCTCTTGAATCTGTGAAATCTGTGGTTGCTTTCTGTTTGCGCGGCGCCAGATGCCGGGCAGGAGGGTCAGTTTGCGCCCATCGTTGGCGCGAGCGCGGCGGTTGAAGACGTCGTAGTCGTGGGCTTCGATGTCGTCCAGGATGGCGGCGTAAAGCTCGGCCGCGGCCTGGATGGCGAAGCGGCTGCCGTGGCCCAGCAGGGCCACGCCGGGCAGCGCCTCGGCGAACAACTGGCGCGTGCGGGCGATCTGGAAGCGCATGAAGTCGCGCCAGCGGTCGTCCACCACGCCGGCGGCCACGTCGGCGTCGCTCAGCCCGTAGGCGGTTAGCTCGGCTTCGGGCAGGTAGAGGCGGCCGTTGCGCCAATCCTCGCCCACGTCGCGCAGGATGTTGGTCATCTGCAAGGCCACGCCCAGCTTGACGGCGTAGGGGATGGCCTCGTTGCCGGCGTAGCCGATGATGTGGATGACCATCAGCCCAACGGTGGAGGCAACGGCGTAACAGTAGTGGGACAGATCGGCAAAGGTCTCGTAGCGCCGCGGGTTCAGGTCGCCGGCCACGCCGTCGAGCAACTGCTCAGCGTACTGGCGCGGGATGTGGTAGCGGGCGCAGGTGTCGGTCCAGGCCAGAGCCACGAAGTCGTCGCCGGGGTGGCCGCTCAGGCTGCGCTGGCGCCAGGCGCGCAGGTCGGCCGCCCGGTCGCCGTCGTTGCGATCGACGATGTCGTCGCTGACGCGGCAGAAGGCGTAGAGGGCCTGGATAGCGCGGCGGTGTTCGGCGCGCATCAGGGACGAGGCGATGAAGAAGGTGCGGCTGTGCTCGCGGGTGATGTCGCGGCAGAGTTGATAGGCGCGGCGGGTTTGGGCGCTACTGGCTGACAGTTCGCTGGTGTGGCGCAGGCGATTTTCCAGCGGGGCGTAGGCTTGTGCCAGAAGGTTGTGTTCCCACAAGTCCAGTTGTGCTGTCATCCGCTATCTCCTCTCTTCGCCGGCCAAATCGCCGGGTTGAACGTGCGAGCGCCATGTGACTGATGGTGGCAAGATAGCAGATTGCCCAGTATTTGTCAAGATATTGCAACGATTTTAAGTTGCTGTTTTGGGCCAGGACTGCTAATGGTACGAAACGCGCTACCCTTTGCGCCAGCCAATCAGGCTGCGGAATCATAGCGCCATTGCGTGGGGCAAGCGAGAGCAATTCCTCCCTCAGTTTCAACTTGTCGTCCCCGCCAAAACAGCCAGGCGGGCCAACCCTCGCTTACCAACCGGCCACGTCATCCTCGCCCATGATGTCGGTCAGGGAGACGCGCACCAGCAGCTCGCCGGCCACGGCGTTGCGATTGCCGTAGGCTTCGGCCTGGGCCGCGCCCATGTAGCGGGCGGCAATGCGCGTGGCCCAGTGGCGCAGTTCGTCGAGGTTGTCGCTGAAGTCGGCCAGGCCGTCGAGCTTGACGTAGGCGAAGGGCGGGGCCTCGTCGTCGACGCACAGCGACAGCCGCGGGTCGTGGCTCAGGTTGCGGGCCTTGACCGAGGCGTGCCAGGTGGTGAAGACGAGTTGTTCGCCGTCGCGCTCGAACCAGATGGGCACGACGTGGGGGCGGCCGTCGGGCCGGACGGTGGCCAGCTTGGCCGGGCGGGGCCGGGAGAGCAGGAACTCCCAGCATTCGGCGCGAGACATCTTTTTAGCCATGATCCTCCTTCAGGCTGAGTCCGCATCTTCAGATGCGCCGCCGCTCTACCATTGCTGAGTCCGCATCCTCAGATGCGGACCGGGCGAGGCGCATCTGAGGATGCGCACTCCGCGGTAGGCGTCAATCGAGCAAGAGCGCCATCACAAGATCGTCCATATACTCGCCGTCGCGGTGGATGGAACGCCGCCGCCGGCCTTCGACGACGAAGCCGCACGACTCATAGAGCCGGATGGCGTTGCTGTTGCGGACGAAGACGTTGAGTTCGATGCGCGTCACGACGCCGCCGGCCCGCGCCCAGTCGATGGCGTACTCCATCAGCCGCCGGCCGACGCCTTGCCCGCGGTGCTCGCGCCCCACGGTGATGCCCAGTGTGGCCGCGTGGCGCACGTTGCGCCGCTTGCCCCCTTGCAGCGTCAACTGGCCGACGATGCGGCCGTCGTCCTCGGCCACCAGGAAGAGGCTGTTGGTGGCGCGGTTCATCTCGCTGATCATCCGCGCCTCGCTCTCCGTCGTCGGGTTGAACTCCTCGGCCAGGGTAATCAGGCTGACCCCCGGCTCGGCAAAGACGCGGCGGGCGTAGGTGATGATCTGGGCCGCGTCTTCCGGGCGCGCGGGGCGGATGGTGATCATAGGGTTGGTGCTCTGCGACTCATGAGAGGTCTTGGGATCATACTGTAAAGATTAGCTCACGCAAAGGCGCTAAGGGGCAAAGGCGCAAAGAAAGATCAAGATTTCTTCTTTGCGCCTTTCTTTGCGCCTTTGCGTGAGCTCTTCTTACTCAAGCGCAAGAGTCATGTACAGCCCATCGGGCGCGAAGCCGAGGCGGCGGTAGTACTCCCGCGTGCCGACGGCGCTGATGACGGCCAGGCGCGGGTAGCCGGCGGCGCGGGCGATGGCCTTGGCCCGCTCGACCAGCGCCGCGCCCAGGCCGGTGTGCTGCGCCTCGCCGCGGCTGTCCTCGCCGGGGTCGAGCGCCGGGCCGTAGACGTGGACTTCGCGGATCATGGCGCAGCCGGCCAGTTCGGGGAAGGGGTGGGGCGGGTCGTCCGGCTTGGCCCCTACCGAAGAAGAAGACCCGCTCCCAACCTCTGCCGAAGGGAGAGGGGTAGGTAGCGAGAGGCGCAGGAAGGCGGCCAGCCGGTCGGCGGTTGGGAAACCGCTCTCGGTCTCAAAGCTCAGGAAGTGCTCGGTCGTGGCGTCGGTGGCGTAGGTCAGGTCGCGCAGGGCCAGGGCGTCGGGCGGCACGGGGTCGCGGCGGATCTCGCGGCAGCGGATGCAGCGGCAGGGTGTCTCCGCTTCGCGTAGTCGTTCTTGCGCCAATTGGCGCAAATTGGCCTTCTTATTGCCGGCGACGACGTTGGTCGTCGGGAAGTCGCGCACGACGCGGGTCAGGCGGGCGTAGCGCGGCGTCTGCGCCTTGCAGTGGGCCAGCAGCGTCACCAACTCCTCTTCGGTGTAGGGCGTGTACTCGCCGCGCAGCCAGTAATCGTGCAATTCGGCGTTGGGCAGCAACATGCAGGGGTAGATCTTCAGTTCGTCGGGGCGGATAGCCGGGTCGTCCCACAGGCGGGCGTAGTCGGCGGCGTCGCCATCGGGCGTCGCCCCCAGCAGGTTGGCCATCCAGTGGCCGTGAATCTTGAAGCCGGCCAGCCGCAGCAGGCGGAAGGCGTCGCGCGTGGCCTGCGACGTCGTGGCCGCGGGCGTTCAGGGCCAGCACGCGCTCGTCGAGGCTCTGGATGCCGACCTGCACCTTGGTGACGCCCAGGGTTCGGAACCAGCGCAGTTCGTCGGCGTCGATGTGGTCTTGCCGCGTCTCGACGACGAGGCCGACGTTGCGGCGGCGGCCGACGGCGTTGGCCGCCTGCGCCTCGGCCAGCGTGGCCGACTCGAAACCGTTGAGCGCGTCGAAGCAGCGTTTGATGAACCACGCCTGATAGTCGCGCCGGTAGCTCGACCACGTGCCGCCCAGCACCAGCAACTCGACCTTGCCCGTCGGGTGGCCGATGTTCTCCAGCGCCCGCAGGCGGGAGGCGGTCTGGGCGAACGGGTCGAAGGCGTGGCGCTCGGCCCGTTGCGCGCCCGGCTCGTCGTGGAGGTAGCTCTTGGGCATGCGCGCGTCGGTGGGGCAGAAGACGCAGCGGCCGGGGCAGGGGTAGGGCTTGGTCAGCACGGTGACGACGGCCACGCCGGCCTGGGTGCGCATCGGCTTCATCTGGAGATGGGTGCGCAGGTCGGGGTCGAACGTCAGCCGGCCGGCGGCGCACAGGCGCTCGTAGGCGTCGAGCACCTGGCTCTTGGACAGCCACGGCAGGCCGCGCCGGGCATAGGCGCGGACGGTGGCGTTATAGCCGCGGCTGGTCAGCGGGCGCAGGGCGGCCAGTTCGTCGATGAGGGCGATGAACAGCGCTTCGCGGCCGTCGAGGTCAACCGGCTCGTTGCGGGCCAGCCATTGGGCCTCGCGACTCACGTTACTATCGACCATGATACCCAGAATATAAACCACAGATTACACAGATTTCACAGATTAGAAGACGTAATCTGTGAAATCTGTGTAATCTGTGGTTTCTTTCTTCACTCCGCCATCAATTCTACCATAGCCCGCAACGTCTCCACGTCGAACACGGTCATGTTGAGCGTCGTCACCGGGCTGTTGCGCCACAGGGCCAGGCGCTCGCGGACGCGCTCGCGCGGGCCGACGAGGGCCACGGCGTCGATCAGTTCGGCCGGCACGCGGGCCATGGCCCCGCCCTTGTCGCCGGACAGATAAAGGTTCTGAATCTCCGTCGCCGCGTCCTCAAAGCCGTAGCGCACGGCCAGGTCGTAGTAGAAGTTCTTGCCCCGCGCGCCCATGCCGCCGACGTAGAGGGCCAGCATCGGCCGCAGCATGTTGTAGGCGATGTCGAGGTTGTCGTTGATGACCACCGAGACGGTCGGGGCGATGTCGAACTGCTCGATGCTCTTGCCCGCCTTGGCCAGCCCGGCGTCGACGTGGGGCTTGAAGACGGCGTCGTAGCGCTCCGGGGCGAAGAAGATGGGCAGCCAGCCGTCGGCGATCTCGGCCGCCAGTTCGACGTTCTTGGGGCCGATGGCCGCCAGGTAGATGGGAATGTTGGGGTCGGCCTTCAGCGTGCTCTTCAGCGGCTTGCCCAGGCCGGTGGCGTCGTCGCCGCGGTAGGGGATCTGGTAGTGGCGGCCCTCGAAGGTCAAGGGGGCCTCGCGGCCAAAGATGGCGCGGACGATGCTGACGTACTCGCGCGTGCGGGCCAGCGGTTGGGCGTAGCTGACGCCGTGCCAGCCCTCGACCACCTGCGGCCCGGAGAGGCCCAGGCCCATCAGGAAGCGGCCGCCGGAGAGCTGGTTCAGCGTCATGGCCGTCATGGCCGCGTTGGCCGGGGTGCGGCCGGGCATCTGCATGATGGCCGTGCCCAGGTGGATGCGCGTCGTCAGCGCCCCCAGCCAGGCCAGCGGCGAGACGGCGTCGGAGCCGTAGGCCTCGGCCGTCCACACGGAGTGGACGCCCAGCCGGTCGGCCTCCTGGACGAGTTCGATGGGTAGTTGCATTTGGCCGGCGGCGTAGCCGAGCATGAGACCTAGGCGCATGGGGTTTACCTCTCTACGGACATATACTGAGTGAAGCCATCTGGTTTGGGTGCTACTTCTTGTAGGGTAAGAACTCCATCTCGACGGCGTCTTTGAGTGCTGCCATCTCCGGGTCTTTGTGGACGAGAATAGCCTGGTGTTGGACAGCAAAGGCGGCGATCAGGGCATCGGCGAGGGATAACCGGTGCGCCGCTTTCAGGCGACCGGCGGTTAGCAGTGTCGGTTCGTCTACGCTCCAAAGTATTTCCTTCGGCAGTTGTTTGAGCAGAGCATACCGCTGGTCGGCTACATCCTCCGTCTGCTCCTGAAGAGTAATGTAATAGGTTTCCAGCAGGGCCAGAAACGGGAACAGCACCTCTTCGCGCCGCAGCAGTGTTTCCACGCGTTGTGCGCCCTCTTCGTCCTCCAGCAGGGTCAGGATGGCCGACGTATCAAGCAGGTATGGGGTTTTGCTCACGCTGCCTGTCCTCCCGACGCGATTCGATGAGCCGCTCGGTGAGTCGCTCCCCCTTGGCCGAGCCGCGCAGGAACTTGATCGGGTCGGCCGGTATGGGGATCACCTTGATAACACGGCCGTCGTCGATCCACTCCAGATAGTCGCCGCCCTTAATCTGGTAGCGTTCGCGAATGATGGCCGGGACAACTGTCTGCGATCTCTTAGTCAGTGTCGTTCTCATGTCGCGCACCTCATTCTCAATTGTACAAGGCTAATGAGATACTTACAAGTCAAACCGCTGTAATGAATTGCGGCATGGCTTGGTTATGAATTTTCAATTACACCAACGCTCTGCATAGCGGCAACCAGCAGAGGCTGCTGAACCGCCCGTGCGTCCAGCGCGCTCGCGCCAAGAAAGGCGACGAACCGCTCAAACCCCCGCGCCAGCGCCGCGGCAAACGCCTCGTCCTGGCCCAGCGCCTCCTCTTCCAGCCACAAACCCAGGATGACAAGCGTGTTGGTCGCCCGGTCAAGCTTGCTATCGAAGCGGCCGACGAGCCGGTCGCCCCACAGGATGGGCAGCACGTAGTAGCCAAACTTGCGCTGCTCGACCGGCTTGTAGACCTCCCACACGTAGTCGAAGCCGAACAACACTTTGGCCCGGCCGCGGGCGCTGACGGGATCGAGCGGCGAAAGGAAGACGACCTCTTCGGTCGTCGTCGTTGCCAGTGGCGCCCACGCCGCCGGCACGCGCCCAGCGCTCAACTCGGCCAACGCCGCGGCGTCGCTACCGAGGGCGTGGTGCAGCGCTTTCCAACCTTCAACCCGCACCTCGATGATCTCGCCGTCGGCCAGCATCGCCGCCAGCAGTCGCTTCGCGGCGCGATCCGGCTCGCCGCGTTGCCACGTCTCGCTCGTCCGTTTGATCCGCGCCAGGCCGGAGAAGGCGATCTCCTTCTTGATCAGGAAGCGATCGGCCTCGTCTTCGTCGCTCTCATAGATGAGATGCGACGGGGCGACAGTTTCCGTGAGGGCGTAGACGCGCTCGAACTTCTCGCGGTGGTGGGTCATCACCTCGCCGGTGCGCCACAGGTAGTAGAGGGCCAGGGAGCTATCCTTACGGCCGCGGTAGCTCTGCGTTCGGGTGCGCGTGGCCATCTGGAAGTCGCGGTTGCTGACCGTGCCGCGCTCGCGCAAGATGGCCCGCATTTCGACGATGGCTTCGGCGTGGTCGCGGCCCATGCCGGCAATGCGCGAATCGCCCGCCTCACCGTCGCGCTCGCGGCGCATGACCACGCGCCAGTGGGGCAGTTCGTCCATCGGCCGCACAGCCAGCCAGCCGCCCCAGTCGAAAAAGTGGCGCTGGCCGTAGGTGGCTTCCTCCCACCCGCCGGGCGAATAGTCCAGCACACGGCTGTGGAGTTGGATGTCCTGGCTGCGGGCGACGATTTGCAGCGGGTCGAGTTGCAGGTATTCGATCTGGCGCATGGCCGCGGCCGTGCCCTCGCTGCCCTGCCAACGGCGGCCGGGCCACAAGCCTTGCTTGCCCAGAATGAAGCGCCGGGCGGTGTCAATGTCAATTGTCAGCATGACCTACTCCTGGGCCGCGTCGCTTCTGGCTCTGGACACCCAATCTGGGGCCGTGCCTGTCTTGTGCCCCAGATGCAGGCTCAATTGAGCGGCATGTTCCTGGGCGTGGCGCATGGTGTAGAGCATCAACTCGGCGAAGGGCATCTCGCCGCCCCAGGGAAACACGTAGGGTTGGGCGGCCTTTTCATCGTCCAGCGCCTCCAGCATCGCCCGGCACTGGCGACGACATTGGCCCAGATAAGTCAGAAGATCATCCTTCGTATATGGCTCGTCCGGCAGCGCGCCGGCGATGAACGGCGCGGGCGGGACGAACCCTTTCCCGATGCCGGACACGTAGCGGTCGGTCCAGGCCAGCGTGTGATAGACAATGAACCAGAACTCGCCGTACGCCTGCCCGTCCGGGTCATCCCATACCACGTCGCGCCACAGTTCGTCGGGGCAGGCGCGGATGACGTCGTCGAGCAGGTCGAGGGCGGCCCCGAACTGCTGCCAGATGATCGATCCCCAGTTCATACTTACCTCCAGTCGCCGGCAAAATAAAAAGGATGCAAGACAGCCAGGCATAACACCTACAGTCTCACATCCTAAGAAAGATGCCCTCACGGGGATTCGAACCCCGGTCTTAGCCTTGAAAGGGCTACGTCCTGGTCCCCTAGACGATGAGGGCAACGGAGAGAATTCTAACACTAGGGTGGCTGGCGGTCAAACGGGGAGAGTCCACAGATTACTCAGATTTCACAGATTCAGAAATATGATCCGCAGATTGGGCAGATTAGGCAGATTTTCAGAGAAAGACGATTCCTGTTCTGCGAATCTGCCCAATCTGCTAAATCTGCGGATAATGCCTATTATCTGCGAAATCGCGGCTGGGGACAGCCGTACGTAATCTGTGGATGAATCTTCTTATGATCCCGTTCGACGCTTACGACATCCGCGACTACCGCCCCGACGACGCGGCGGCGCTGTTCGTCGTGGCCGCGGCCATCGAACCGCTGGACGCCGGGCAGATGGTGGCCTGGACGGAGGAGCTAGAGGCGCGTGTCGAGGGCGGGACGCGCGTCTGGCTGCTGGCGCGGGGGCGGCGGCTGGCCGGCTACGCCGCCGTGGAATCACTGCCGGGGCTGCCGGGCGTCTTCGACCTGAGCGGCGGCGTCGTGCCGGCGCGGCGCGGGCGGGGACTGGGCGGACGGCTGCTGGCCCACGTCGCGGCGCAGGCCCCGGCGTTGGGGGCGCGAGAACTTTCGGCCCGCGTCGAGCGGCTGGAGGACGAGGCGGCCGTCTTCCTGCTGCGGCGCGGCTTTGCCGTCGAGCATGAGGAGTGCCTGCTGGAGCTATCCGACCTGAGCGCCCTGCCGCCCCTGCCCGACGCGCCGGGCGTGGCCTTCGTTACGCTGCCGCGCCAACAGGCCATCACCGAGTTCGGCCGCCTCTATGAGCAGAGCTTCGCCGGCCGTCCCTGGTCACAGCCCTACAGCGAGGCCGAAGTGGCGGCGACGTTGGGCCGCGCCGACGACCTGCTCTTTGCCACGGTCGAGGGCCAGCCGGTGGGTGTGGTCTGGCATGAGCGGCTGCCCGACGGCCGCGGCCGGGTGGAGCCGATCGGCATCGCCGCCGCGCACCAGGGGCAGGGCCACGGCCGCCGACTGCTGCTGTCCGCGCTACACAGCCTGCGCCAACAGGGGGCCGCGCCGGTGGAGATCGGTCTCTGGCGGACGAACGAGGTGGCCATGCACCTGTACAAAGGTCTAGGTTTCAGCGAGGTTGCCAACTGGTATTATCTGGCGCGGGAACTGCGGCCTGAAAGCTGAATAAGAGGGCCAAATGTCCCATTGCGATTTGCCCGATTGTCCTTACAATCAGGGCGTCGGGTAGTTGCTGATCCGCCATCCGGCCCCGGCCGGTTGCAAGTTAAAAACGGAGACCATTCGTATGATGTTCAAAGATACGGCCGATGTGAACCAGCGATTAGGCAACCAGCAGTACATCGCCTCGGACGAGATCGCCACGGTGGTCTACCTGGCGCAATCGCTGTGCAAGCCGGTTCTGGCCGAAGGCCCGGCCGGCGTCGGCAAGACGGAACTGGCCAAGGCCTGGGCCGCGGCTCTGGGCGCGCCGCTGGTGCGGCTTCAGTGCTACGAAGGGCTGGACGAGAGCAAGGCCCTCTATGAGTGGGAGTACGCCAAGCAGATGCTCTACACCCAGTTGTTGCGCGACACCTTGCGCAACGTGCTGGGCGACGTGCAGAGTTTGGCCGAGGCCGCCAGCCGGTTGGCGCAGGAGGAGGACGTGTTCTTCTCGGAGCACTTCCTGCTGCCCCGGCCGCTGCTGAAGGCGCTGACCTCCGACGAGCCGGTCGTCCTGCTCATCGACGAGATCGACCGCGCCGACGTGGAGTTCGAAGCGTTCCTGCTGGAAGTGCTGAGCGACTTCCAGGTTAGCGTGCCCGAACTGGGCACGATCCGCGCCAAGCATCAGCCGATGGTCCTGTTGACCAGCAACAACACCCGCGAACTGAGCGAAGCGCTCAAGCGGCGTTGCCTCTACCTCTACGTCGGCTACCCCAACCTGGAAGCGGAACTCGACATCGTGCGCCTGAAGGTGCCCGACCTGCGGCCGGAGATGGCCCGGCAGGCGGTGGCCGTGGTGCAGCAGTTGCGCAATATGGACTTGCGCAAAGTCCCCAGCATCAGCGAGACGCTCGACTGGGCGCGCGCCCTGGTGGCCCTCAACGCGCGGGCCATCGACGAGCAGACGATGAACAACACGCTGACCGTGCTCCTGAAGTACGAGGCCGACGTGCAGAAGGCCAAGCGCATGATGGGCAACGGCGGCCGCTCGCGGCCAAGCGGCCGATAACAGTTCGTTCAGGAAACAAGAGGAATGATCCGCAGATTGGGCAGATTAGGGCGGTCTGAATCTGCTAAATCTGCCGAATCTGCGGATCAATACTTTGCTTGCTCAGAATGAGGTAGGCACATGGACGACCGGATCATTGAGTTTGTGCGCGGGATGCGGGCGGCGGGGGTGCGCGTGTCGATGGCCGAGTCGATGGACGCCATGCGCGCCGTCGAGGTGCTGGGCATCGGCGACAAGGAGCTTTTCCGCCAGTCGATGCGCGCCACCCTGGTCAAGGAGTCGGAGGACTTCGCCGTCTTCGAGGAGCTATTCCCGCTCTACTTCGGCAGCGGCGGCCCGGTGATGCAGAACGCCACCGAGGAGATGAGCGAGGACGAGCAGCAGATGCTCGAGGCCGCGCTCCAGGCGCTCAGCGGCCGGCTCCAGCAACTCATGGACTGGCTGACCAGCGGCGAGGGGCCGACGAAAGAGGAATTGGAAGAGTTGGCCGAGCGGGCCGGCATCCAGTGGCACAACAACCCCCAGGAGGCGCGCTGGGTCACGCGACGCATGTTGCAGCAGATGGGCATGGCTCACCTGGAGGAGCAACTGCGCGAGCTAATGGAGAAGCTGGCCGAGATGGGCATGAGCCAGGAGGCGATGGAGAAGCTGATGGGCGTGGTCGAGGCCAACCGCGAGGCGCTGGCCGAGCAGGTGGCCCAGCAGGTCGGCCGCCAGATCGCCGAGCAGCGCGCCAACCGCCCCGAAGAGCTATTCGGCTCCGACCTGATGCACAAGCCGTTCGAGAACCTGACCGACGACGAGGCCAACTTGCTGCGCAAAGAGGTGCAACGGCTGGTGACCCAGTTGCGCAGCCGGGCGGCGCTGCGGCGCAAGCGCGGCAAGGCAGGCAAGTTCGACTCCAAGGGTACGATCCGCAGCAACCAGCGCTACGGCGGCGTGCCGATGGAGTTGAAGTTCAAGCGCAAGAAGCTGAAGCCCAGCCTGGTGCTCATCTGCGACGTATCGCGCTCGATGCTGTCCGTGGCCGAGTTCATGCTGCGGCTGACCTATGAGCTACAGGATCAGGTGGCCAAGACGCGCAGCTTCGGCTTCTACTCCGACATGGAAGAGATCAGCCCGGCCATCGCCGACAACCGGGCGGCCGATGCCGTGGACGCGGTCATGAACACCTTCTACGGCCGCGCGCCGCAGCACTACGCCACCGACCTGGGCCACAGCCTGGAGACGTTCGAGGACAACTGGCTCGACGCCATCAACCATCGCACGACGGTGGTGATTCTGGGCGACGGCCGCAACAACTACAACTCGCCGCGCCTCGACCTGATCAAGGACTTGCAGCGCCGCTCGCGCCGGCTCATCTGGCTCAACCCGGAGAACCCGCGCCAGTGGGGCACGGGCGACAGCGACATGCTGGAGTACGCGCCGCTGTGCGACCAGGTGTTCATGGTGCGCAACCTGGCCCAACTGGGGTCGGCCGTCGATAAGCTGATGGGCGGCGCTTGAGAAGAATGGCACGCTGATTCACGCAGATTAGACGCTGATTCTCGCTGCAATCAACGTCTTGCAGCGAAAATCAGCGCCTAATCAGCTACCATCTGCGTGCCATTCTTTTGCCTCAATCACCGCTTGACGCCCCTATAGCTCACGTGCTATGATGTCGTCATGAGTGACGCGAACGCCGTTCGACTCTCGTATTACTACCGGCAACCGCTCCAGGCTGCGCCGTCGGCGCGCTTGATGGTTGTCGGTCGCTGACGAACGGCGACGAACCGGATAGCATAGAGACGCGGCGCAAGCCGCGTCTTTTTTATTAGGAGCATAGAACATGGCGACAATCATAGATGAACTGCGCTGGCGCGGGCTGGTATACGACGTGACCGAGGGGTTGGACGAACTGGTGAGCCGGCAGAAGATCACCCTCTACAACGGCTTCGACCCCACGGCCGACTCCCTTCACATCGGCAACCTCGTGCCGCTGATGCAACTGGCCCGCTGGCAGCGCCACGGCCACACGCCCATCGCCCTGGCCGGCGGCGGCACGGGCATGATCGGCGACCCCAGCGGCCGCAGCAGCGAGCGCAACCTGATGACGCTGGAGGCGATTGACGCCAACGTGGACCATATCAAGACCCAACTGGCCAGCATCCTCGACTTCGAGGTGAAGGGCAACCCGGCGCGGGTGGTCAACAATGCCGACTGGCTGCGCCAGGTATTGCTGACCGACTTCCTGCGCGACACGGGCAAGCACTTCACTGTCAACTACATGCTGGCCAAGGACTCGGTCAAGTCGCGCATGGAGCGCGACGACAGCGGCATCTCCTACACCGAGTTCACCTACATGCTGCTGCAAGCCTACGACTTCCAGCACCTGTTCGACACCCAGAACTGCCTGGCCCAGACGGGCGGCAGCGACCAGTGGGGCAACATCGTCGCCGGCGTGGAACTCATCCGCCGGGCGCGCGGCCAGAAGGCCCACGCCCTGGTCTACCCGCTGCTGACGCGGGCCGACGGCAGCAAGTTCGGCAAGACGGCCGAGGGCACGAGCGTCTGGCTCAGCCCGGCGCGCACGTCCCCCTTCCGCTTCTACCAGTACTGGTTCAACACCGACGACGCCGACGTGGGCACGTTCCTGAAGCAGTTCACCTGGCTGAAGGCGACCGAGATCGCCGAGTTGGAGAGCCTGGTCGAGGAGCAGCCGGAGCGGCGCGAGGCGCAGCGGCGGCTGGCGCGCGAGGTGACGCGGATGATCCACGGCGAGACGGCCCTGGCGCGGGCCGAGCAGGCCACGGCGGCCCTCTTCGGCGGCGACATCAGCGGGCTGGACGCGGCCGACATCGAGGACATCTTCGCCGAAGTGCCGTCGAGCGAGATCGATCCGGCGGCCCTGGCCGACGGCGGCGTGGCGGTGGTCGATCTGCTGGTCGGCAGCGGCCTGGCCTCATCCAAGGCCGACGCCCGGCGCAAGATTCAGGGTGGGGGCATCTACCTCAACAACCGGCGCGTAGCTGACGCGGCGGCTACGGCCACGGCTGAGGAGGCGATTGAGGGGCGGTTCCTCGTCTTGCGGCAAGGCAAGCGGCAGTATCATCTGGTGCGTGTGGCACAGGTTTCTTAACCTGTGGCCTGGCCACAACCTACCCGCATGTGACATAGGGGCCACAGGTTAAGAAACCTGTGCCACAAGTACACTCGTGTGCCGCACGGTATACACCGGCCCCTCCGGTCGCAACTGGCTCTCGATGAGGTGGAGGGCCGTCACCGGCACGTCGAGCGCGGGCACGGCCGCCGACCAGTCAACCCCCTGCGCCGCCCGCTCATCCTTAACCCGCCCCAGCGTCAGATGGGCGCGGAACGGCTTGTCCTCCGGCGGCCAGCCGAGGGGGCGCAGGGCCGCTTCCAGCGCGGCCACCAGCGCGGTTAGCTTCGCCTCCTCCCCGCCCAGCCCGACCCAGACGACGCGCGGCCGGCGGGCGTTGGGGAAGCAGCCGACGTCGCTCAGGCGCAGAGTAAAGGGGTGTGGCCGGCGGCCAGGGTGTCGAGCGCGTCGGCCAGGGTGGGCAGCCGGTCGGCCGGCGTGTCGCCCAGGAAGCGCAGCGTCAGGTGCATCTGCTCCGGCCGCACCCAGCGCACCGCGCCGCGCGGCACGCGCTCGCCCAGCGTCGCGGCCACGTCGGCCAGGGCGGCTTTGACGTCGGGCGGCAGGTCGATGGCGATGAAGGTGCGGATGGTGGTCATGAGGGGATTGTAAAGCGATTTGGCAATCGCGAACGAGAGATGGAACGCGGATGACGCGGATTCTCACGGATTGGCACGGATAAGCATCGGTCCGTCACTCATCCGTGAGAATCCGCGAAAACCCGTGGCATCCGTGTTCTATTCCTTCTTTGCCGTTGGTTGTTGGCTGGGCTATCATTTCCTTACCAGACGCCATGACTCAGCCCGATGCCACCCAACTCCACCAGTTTCCTCATTGATCACTTCAGCCTGGAAGAGTTGAAGACCTTGTGCTTCAACCTGGGTGTCGAATATGAAGACCTCGGCGGGGAAGGGCGGTCGGACAAGGCGCGGGAGTTGGTGAAGGCGATGCAGCGGCGGACGCGCCTGGAGCATCTGGTTGCTCACCTGGCCATCGCCCGCCCCGATGCCTACCGCAAGCGGTTCCACGAAACGCCAGCCATCCCCGCCGCCCCGATCCGCGCCCGCCGCGACCCACGGCAGGTCTTCATCAGCCACGCCCACCAGGACGCGCCCTTTGCCCAACGGCTGGCGGGTGCGGGGGGCTTCCCGGGTGGCTCGCGGCGCGGCGGGGTGCGCTCCGGGGGGGGGGGGGTGGCGGGCGGCCCTCTCCCTAACCCTCTCCCAAAGGACGAGGGGACGCGTCCTCTTCCCGATCGCCGCATCCACGCCAAGACCGGCATCGAACTCATCCGCATCCCCGCCGGGCCGTTTCTCTACGGCTCGGCCGACAGCGACGATCTGGCTTCGGACGATGAGAAGCCACAGCGGACGGTCAACCTGCCGGAGTACTGGATCGGCCGGTCACCCATCACCAATGTCCAGTACAAGCGCTTTCTCGACGCCAATCAGGCCATCGCGTGCCGTGGCAGCATGAAGGTTGGGCCAGGCCCTATAACTGGGATGCGGTACACACGCGTCTACCCGCTAGACAAGGCCGATCATCCGGTCGTTCTGGTCAGTTGGGACGATGCCAGAGCATTTTGCGTTTGGGCGGAGTTGGCTTTGCCGACTGAGGAGCAGTGGGAGAAGGCGGCGCGGGGGACGGACGGGCGTATCTGGCCGTGGGGCAACAAGCCGCCGACGACTGAGCATTGCAACTTCGGCATAAACGTTGGTGGGACAACGCCGGTGGGCAAGTACTCGCCCAAAGGGGATAGCCCCTATGGCTGCGTGGACATGGCCGGCAACGTGTGGGAATGGACAGCCTCATGGTATGACCAGACCCAAGGTGGCCGCGTGCTGCGCGGCGGGTCGTGCGCGACAATCAGAGGTTCGCGCGCGTGTCGGTCCGCTACATCAACACGCCGGACAACGCCCTCGACAATGTCGGTTTCCGTGCCGCTGCCCCCGTTGTTTCTGGCTCCTGATTGCTGGTTGCTGGATTCTGAAGCGGGGGTCTGGGGGGCTTGCCCCCCAGCGGCCGGCGGGGCTAAGGCCTTACGTGTTGGCAGAAGATTTCCCGGCGAAGTACTGCCGCGCGAAGTCAGCATCTCCCGCGCGCGTTCTGCCCTTCGTCATCGCGTGCCGCGGTGGTCCAGCGGCGCGCGGCACGTATCAAAAGCGGGGAATGCTCCGGCAAAACACCCGACTTGGCAAACTCATGCCCGAACATACCTACCACGCCGCTGTGTTTTGACGAAGCCAAGCCGCGCGTCGCCAGAAACGCCTGGGCCACGTAGAACATGCCGTAGTAAGCGCGAGCAGCAGCATAGCCAGCGAAGTCTTCAGACAGCAGCAATTCCGCCGCCGCTAAACTATCTTCCGCCTGCCTCAAATAGTCGTCAACGGATTGTGTCATACCGGAATGGCATCGTGTCGAACATAGCGAAGGAACAGATCCGCCTCGTCGTAGTATTCTTCCAGACTGAGAAACACGCAGGAGAGCACAAGGTCGTGCTCCAGCGACAGAGCGGCCACTAGGTATTCTGTTTGCGCAATCTCCGCTACCGGATCAACTTCTCCCGCCAACACCACCAGCACATCCACATCCGACTCCGGCCCGGCGTCGCCGCGGGCTTGTGAGCCGTAGAGCAGCACCCGGTCGAGCCGGTCGCCGTATTGCGCTTCGAGACCGGCGCGGAGTTGTTGCAGGACGGGGGCGAGAGCGGCGTTCATGATCATCATTATAGCATAGCTAACACGAGTCGTAGCGCAGCCTGTCAGGCTGTCGCCGCCAGAGTCCTGTGCCGGTTGTGCTACGGCTGCGGCAGAAGCGACGTAATGCCCTGTGGCCGTGCCATCATCAAACAGCGTATACCCCACCCTCCTCACACTATCAAACAACCCAATCTCCACCCGCCCCCCAGCAGGGATAGGGCCGGGGATCGTCACCCGCTCCACGTACACGTCGCCAAGCTCCCACCGATGCCCCCACTGCCCCTGCGCTTCGACGTTGGCGACCAGGTTGCCGGCCGCGTCCAGCAGGTGATAGCTGGCGGCGACGTACCACAGGCCGCGGTCGGGGTGGAGTTCGTCCACGCGCCAGGCGGTGATGAGTTCCAGCGCGCCGTCGGGCCGTTCGGTCAGAGTGTAGCCGGCGAAGGTCAGCCCGGCGTCGCTGGGCCAACCGACGAGCGTCTCCACCAGGGCGGGCGCGGCCGTGAGCAGCGGCTGCGTTCGGGCCAAGCCGAGGCGCTTGCCGTCGTCAAAGGTCAGCGCCGGCTCTTCGCGTAGCCAGGGTTGCAGCCAGGACGGCACGCCCACGTGGCCGTCATAGACGTAGACCAGCGGCGCGGCCGAGGGCAGTAGGACGAAGTCGGGGAAGGCCACGCCGCGCACCGGCTGGACGTCGGTGGCGCTTAGGCCACTCAGCAGCGCCTTGTCGCCCCCGGCGACGATGCGGCGGGGGAAGGGGCCGGCGTCGGCCAGCACTAACTGGCGCAGGGCGTGTCCGGCCTCGGCCGCGGCGGCCAGCGACCAGCCGTCGAAGTTGGGTTGCGTCGGCTGCCGGGCGACCAGTTCGTTGGCCCGGTAGAGGTCGTGGGCGAAGATGAGGCCGATGAGAGCAAGCAAGAGGAACGCGGAGAGACGCAGAGAAGACGCAGAGAGACGCAGAGAAAAGAATTCTTCCTCCGCGTCTCTCTGCGTCCCCTCTCTGCGTCTCTTTGCGTTCCTCTTCATCCCCCACGCCGCCAGCAAGTGCCCGGCCGGCAGGGTCAGCAGCAGGTAATGGGGGTGCACGTCGAACGCGCCTTTGATGCTGGTCAGGAGCAGCGGCGCGCCGAACCAGACGAGCAATACAATCGCCAGCCGCCGCTCGCGCCCCGGCCGGCGCAACGCCAGAACGGCCCGCGCCAGCCCCGCCAGCAGCGCCAGCGTCAGCACGATGACAGCCGCCCACGACAGCGCCGGCCACACCTCCCCGGCCGGGTTGCCCGCGGCGTAAGCCGGGCGGAAGTCGATGCCGTTGACCAGCCGCGCGGCGTGGCGCAGGCCCACGCCGGAGAAGCCCTGCCAGCCGCCGCTCAGGAAGGAGCCGGCCTTGGTCGTGTTGACCTCGGCGCGGGTCAGCAGGCCGATAGCGTAGAGCGCCGCCCCGGCCAGAAAGACGGCCAGCGACGCGGCGAACGCCCGGCGCGGCAGGCGGCGGCGGAAGAGCAGCAGCGCGGCCACCGGCAGCAGCGCCCCCCAGGCGGCCACGTAGGTCTGCGTCAGCAGCGTCAGGGCCACGCCGCCGGCCAGGAAGCGGCGCGGCGATGGCCGGGTTTGTCCTCGACGAATGCCGGCCACAGCCCCCAGGCGACGACGGCCATGAAGAACGGCACGAGCGACTGCACCCACGTCGTGCGGCTGAAGAAGACGACCCACGGGTTGACGGCGAAGAGGAAGGCGGCCACCAGCCCGGCGCGGCGGCCGAGCGTCTCCGCCGCCACGCGCCAGACGAACCACGTCGCCGCGCTGTTGAGCAGTAGCACAAACCCCTGCACCGCCCACGGGCTGCGCCACAGCAGCAGCGGCAGGGCCTGGATGTAAGGCATCAGCGCCGGGTTGTCGAGGAAGACCGATGACGGCTGGCCGATGAGCGGCCACACGCCGCCGTCGAGCAGCCCCACGGCCTGGAAGGCCGGGTAGCTCTGGTCGTAGCCGTAGCGGATGAGGCCCATCTGCATGAAGCGCAGAACCGCGCCCAGCAGGACGACGGCCGCCGGCAGGAGCGTGGCGGGGGAGAGGGAGAAGCGGCGATTGAGGCGTTGCATCCGGGGCCGATGATAGCCCCGGCGGCGCGGCGCGGCCAACGACAGAGACGGGATCTGCCCAATCTGCGGCTAATGCCTCTTCAATCTGTGGAATCTGTGTAATCTGTGGTTTCTATTTCTTCTTAAGCCATTGATGCCGCTGGCATAGTGACCGGAGCGGTCTCGCGGCGCAGTTCGCGGCCTAGCCATAGCCAGAAGATGGGGCCGACGATGACCGAAGTCAGCCCGCCGGAAAGCAGGATGAGCGTCTGCGCCCCGGCGGCGGTGGCGAAGTAGAGCGTGACCAGCAGCCCGGCATTGACCACGGCCAGGGTGCCCAGCGTCCGGGGCAGCCGCCCGCCGTCGATGATGATCAGCCCCGTCACCAGCGAGGCCAGGCCGATGACGCCGAACGTGGCCACGCCGGCCGGGTCGACCGGTGAGGGGGCCATGCGCACCAGCTCGATGGCCGCGCGTTGCGACTGGCCGGCCGAGTTCAGCGTCGCCAGCACCAACGCCTGCCACGCGCCGTGGGCCAGCGTGGCGAAGCTGCTGAACAGCCCCAGCACCAGCCCCCACAGGGCAAACCCCTCCGACGACGGCCGCAGCCGCAGGTAGAGGGCCACGAAGGCGGCGCTGCTGAAGATGCCGCTGACGGCCAGGATGATCCAACTCCCCAGCGCGCCCACCGCTTCGGCCCGCGGCGTAATGACCAGGAAGAAGATCGCGTACAGAATCGACAGCGCGCCGACGATCATGGCGCTCAGACCACCGAAACGAGCGTAGGACTGGTTCATGTTTCTCTCCTGTAAGAAGTAACCACAGATTTCACAGATTCCACAGATTTACACTTTCCGTCTGACTGATCTACTGACCTACTGACCTACTAACTACTGACCCACCGGCCGCAGCGCAAAATAAGCCACCATCGACCACGCCCCCCAATACCAGCGCACGTAGGCCTTGCCCAGGTAGTAGCCGTCGGCCACCTGCACCAGTTCGTCGAGCACGCGGCGGACGGTGACGAACAGCCGCGGGTTGGCCGGCAGGTCGTAATCCAGCCGCAGCACCTCCAGTTCGGCGTCCTGCCGCGACGGGCCGACGCTGGTGCGGAAGTCGAAAGCGCGATAGGTCGTCGGGCCGTCGTCGCGGTAGCGGCGGTGGAAGGGCCACAGCACGCGGGCCGGCGCGTAGGAATCGCGGCTGAAGACGTTGTCGCCGCGCTGGTGGGCGGCGTCGAACACCTTGCCCTGCCACGGCAGCCAGCGGTCGGTCAGCCCGCCCAGCAGCCCGCTCAGCCCCGGAGCCACGTCGAGGGCCACCAGTTCGCCCATGTGCCGGCCGTCCGGCGCGGGGCGCGGCGCGCGGCCGCAGCGGAAGATGTCGTCCAGCGCGGCCAGCCCGGCGGCGCGGTCGCTGCGCAGGCGGCGTTGCGCGGCGCGGATGTAGGTCTCGGCCGCTTCCATCTCCACGTCACACGACTGGCTAACGTCGAACGGTTGGGTCAGGATTTGCTCGTTCACGTGGCTGCCTCCAGTTGGGCTGTGGGTTGGCGGTCGATAATAGTGAGGATGGCGCGGTAGGTGCGTTGCAGGTGGGCCTCCACCAGCGTCCAGTCGGCGGCCACGTCGGTTGAGTAGCCGCCGCTGATGCGATCCACAGCCACGGCGGCCAGGGCGCGCCACTCGGCCGACGGGCGCATGATCTCGGTCGTGCTGTCGAACAGCGCCGCGTGGAGGTGGGCGAAGGCGGCGGTCATCGGCTCGATGGCCCGCAACGTCTCCGCGTCGGCCAGCGCCGCGGCCGGTGGGTTGGCCTTGCGGGCGATGGCCAGCCGGCGGTGGACGACCCAGTAGTCGAGTTCGCGCTCGGCCAGCGTCGCCGCGTCGGCGGCCGTGCCCAGCGCGGCCCGCACGCGGCGGTAGTAGGCCAGCAGATGCCGCCGCGCCGCATCCACGTCGCTGCCCTCCAGCGGGGCGAAGGCGATGGCCGCCCGGCTGGCGCTGATCGTCGCCAGCAGCGCGCCGGCGGGCGACAGGCCGAACTGCTCGCGGTGGGCGGCCACCAGCACGCGGGCCATAGCCAGCCAGCGGCGGTCGTAGTAGGCCCGCCACGACTCGGTTTCCAGGCGAGCGACGCGGTCGGGGTCGAAATGAAGGGGACGGATCATGATGTCACCTCGTTGGATAAGACGGCGGGCGGGACATCCGGGCCGGGGCGGGCGAGCTTGCGCCACAGCACCGCGCCCAGCGCCAGCGTCTCCAGCGTGCTGGTCAGGGCGAAGGCGGCCGGGATGGCGACGACGCCCAGGGGCCGCAGCAGGACGGCGATGAGGACGATGCGGCCGATGAGCTGGCCGGAGTTGGTCAGCAGCGGCGTGCGCGTGTCGCGCAGGGCGATCAGGCCGCGGGTGATGACCTCGGTGGCGATGTAGGCCGGCAGGGCCACGGCGTAGACGACCAGCACGCGGTAGGTGAGGTCGCCGGCGGCGGCGTCGAACGCGCCGCGCTCGAACAAGATGCGGATGACCAGCCGCCCCAGCAGCAGCAGCCCGGCCACCGCGCCCAGGGCCAGGGCCACGGCCGCGGCCAGCGCCGTCGCCTGCGTGCGGCGCAGTTGCCGCCAGTCGCCGGCCTCGGCGTGGGCAGTCAGGCGCGGGAAGGCCGCCTGGCCGACCGCCTGGCCCAGCAGGGCAATGGGCAGGCCGACCAGCAGGAAGGCGTTGTAGAGCGCGGCCAGCCCGGCGGCTTGTGGGGCGCGGGTGGCAAAGGAGGTGTCGACGATGAAGCCGGAGTAGTTGACGCCGACCGACAGGCCGTTGGGGATGAGCAGACGAACGACCTCGCGCAGCCGGGTGTCGCGCGGGTTGAAGGCCAGGGAGATACGCCCGCCGCGCTCGCGCAGGCCGGGCGAGAGAATGAGCACTTGTAGCAGCGCGCCACCGATGACGCCCAGCGTCGGGCCGAGGATGCCCAGGCCGGGGATGAGGCCGCTGGCGATGATGCCGGCGATGAGGGCGACGTTGTGGCTGACGACCGACAGGGCCGTGGGCAGGAAGCGGTTGCGGCTGTTGAGCACGGCCGTGGCCACGCTGCCCACGGCCAGCACCAGCGGCTGGGCCAGCATGATGCGCGTCAGGGTGACGGTCAGGCGGCTGGTGGCGGCGTCGAAGCCGGGGGCCAGCAGGTTCTCGACGAAGAAGGGGGTGAACAGGCCGACGATGACGATGACCGCGGCCATGAAGGCCAGCAGCGCCGTCAGCACCAGCCCGACCAGCCGCCAGGCGGCGGCCTCGCCGTCCTTCTGCCGCGCGCTCAGCAGCACCGGGATCATGGCGCTGGACAGCGCGCCGCCGGCCACGAGGCTGAACAGCGTGTCGGGCAGGCGGAAGGCGGCGTAGTAGGCGTTGGCCTCGGCGCTGACGCCGAATTGGGCGTTGAATAGCACCTGGCGCACCGCCCCCAGCGCGGCTGAGGTGAAGAAGGAGGCCATGAGGATGAAGCTGGCCTCGGCGATGCCGAACTCGCGGTTGAACAGGCCGCGCAAACCGCCGGCGGGCCGGCGCGGGCGGATGACTTGCGTCCAGCGACGGAGCGCCGCCGGGGCGGTGCGCATTGGCTCCAGAATGTCGGCCGCCAGCGGGAAGCCCATCCACGCGCTCTGGGCCAGAGCGGTGATGCCGCCGAGGCGGATGCGGCGCGGGCCGGGCGGCGCGGGCGGCGAACCGGGCAGAGGCGCGGAAAGCGTCACGGACAACTCCTGTGGCGACCCGCCCGGCTGCGAACGGCGGCAGGTCGTGCTCGATTAAGATGATATGGAGCCTAGGATAATGGCACGGCGGCGCGACCGACAGACCATCCATTGTTCAATTGCTGCTCAGTTTGCCGGGCGAGGAAGAGGGCACGCTAAGGCATTGACATTTTGGCGCAGATGGCGACAATTCCCTCTCAGACGGCTACAGTGAGGGGACGCCGAGGATAGGGCGATGGCCGGTTTATCGCTGCAACAGCGGTTGGAACAGGCGCGACGGCGGCAATTTGTCGGCCGCGTCTCTGAACGTGACCGCCTGCGGGCGGCGTTGAGTGAGCCGGAACTGCCCTTCTTCGTCCTCTACGTCTTCGGCCCCGGCGGCATCGGCAAAACCAGTCTGCTACGCGAGTTCGGCTACATCGCCGCTGAGTTGGGCGTGGCCAGCGTCCGCCTCGACGGCCGCCACATCGAAGCCGCGCCCGACTTCTTCCTGGCCGCGTTGGGCCAGGCGCTTCACCTGCCGGCCGACGCCGACCCGCTGGCCCACCTGGCCGGCCGCGGCGAGCGGCTGCTGTTGCTGGTCGATACCTACGAGTTGCTGACGCCCATCGACGGCTGGCTGCGCGAGCAGTTCCTGCCCGCCTTGTCGGGCAACGTCCTGGCCGTCCTGGCCGGCCGCCAGCCGCCGGCCGCGCCGTGGCGCACCGACGCCGGCTGGCAGACGATGATGCGCATCCTGCCCCTGCGCAACCTCAACCCGTCCGACGGCCGCGCCTTCCTGCAAGGGCGCGGCGTCCCCGACGGAGCAGATCGACCACGTCCTCGACTTCACCCACGGCCACGCCCTGGCCCTGTCGCTGGTGGCCGACTTCTTCGAGCAGAACCCGGAGGCGGAGTTCCGCCCCGAAGCCGCGCCCGACGTCATCAAGACGCTGCTGGAGGAGTTTGTGCAGCAAGTGCCCAGCCCGGCTCACCGCGTGGCGCTGGAGGCCTGCGCCCTGGCGCGTCTGATGACCGAGTCGCTGCTGGCGACGATGCTGCGCCAGCCAGACGCCCACGACCTGTTCGACTGGCTGCGTGGCCTGTCGTTCATCGAGGCCGACCGGCGCGGCATCTTCCCCCACGACCTGGCCCGCGAGGCGCTATGCGCCGATCTGAAGTGGCGCGACCCCGACGGCTATGCCGAACTCCACAACCGCGCCCGCGCCTACTACATGCAGCGCGTCTCCCACGGCGTAGGGCCGGATCAGCGCCGGCTGTTGGCCGACTACATCTACCTCCACCGCGACAACCCATCAGTGCGGCCGTTCTTCCTGTGGCAAGAGTCGGGCACGGTCTTCACCGACGGCCTGCGCGCCGACGACGTGGAGGAGGTGGCCGAGATGGTCGCCCGGCACGAGGGGGCGGAGTCGGCAGCGCTGGCCGCTCACTGGCTGGCCCGCCAGCCGGAGGGCTTCCGCGTGCTGCGCGAGGCGGGCGGCGAGCCGGTGGGCTTCCTCAACTGCGTGCGGCTGGAGGGGACGACGGCCGCCGACCGTGACACCGACCCGGCCATGCGCGCCGTCTGGCCGGTGCTGATTCGCAATCCGCTGCGCGGCGGCGAGACGGCGTCGTACTTCCGCTTCTGGATGGCCCGCGAGACGTACCAGAGTGTGTCGCCGGAGCATACGCGGCTGGTGCTCAACATGATGCAGCACTACCTCGTCACGCCGGGGCTGGCCCTGTCCTTTGTCGTTCTGGCCGACCCGGAGTTCTGGCGGCCGGCGTTCGAGTACGCCGACATGGCGCGCTTCACCGAGGCCGACTTCACCGTCGGCGGGCGGCGCTACGGCATCTATGGCCATGACTGGCGCACCACGCCGCCGTCGGCCTGGCTGGAACTCATGGCCGAGCGCGAACTGAACATGGGCGCGCCGGCCACGCGCCCGGCGGCCGAGCCGCTCATCGTCCTCAGCGACGCCGACTTCGCCACCGCCGTCCGCGACGCGCTGCGCGACTTCACCGACACGGCGGCGCTGGCGGCCAACCCGCTGCTTCGTTCGCGGCTGGTGCTGGGGCAGACGGGCGGCGACGCGGCCACGGCGGCCCGCGTGGCCGCGTTGCGCAAGCTGCTGCGCGAGACGGCCGAGGGGCTGCAGGCGTCGCCCAAGCTGGTCAAGTTCTACCGCGCCTTGCATCACACCTATCTGCAACCGGCGGCGACGCAGGAGCAGGCGGCCGAGGTGCTCGACCTGCCCTTCAGCACCTACCGCCGCCACCTGCGCTCCGGCATCGAAGAGTTGACCGGCCGCCTCTGGTTGCGCGAGATTGGCAACCTCGAAGCATAAGAGAAGAAACCACAGATTACGCAGATTTCACAGATTAAGAATATCGATCCGCAGATTAGGCAGATTGGGCAGATTTTTGGAAGAAGAAATCGATTTCTTCTTCCGAAAATCTGCCTAATCTGCCTAATCTGCGGATGATTCCTTCTTAACGATAGGCATTGTCGGGGCGGGCGGTTAGCAGGTAGTACGCCTGGCCCGCCACGAAGAGCACCTGCACCCCGACGGCCGCCGGCAGCAGCCACGGCGACGGCAGGGGGATGCCGACGATGAAGATCTCGTACAGGATCGACAGCCCGGCCAGCAGATGGGTGATGATGCTGATCGTCAGCGCCTCGCGGGCGCGCGACGGCCGCCGCGAGGCAACCCACACGGTCAACGACAGTCCGATGAGCGCCGAGCCGAGCACCAGGGCGTAGACGCGTGTCTCCGGCGCGGGGGCCGGCCAACCCAGCGCGGTCAGCACGCCGGTCAGATTCAGTTGCAGCAACAGCCCGGCCAACAGGTTGAAGACGGCGTCGGCGCGCATCACCCGGCGCACGGCGTTCTCGCTCATGCCCGACCGCTTGCTCAAAACGACGGAATGGTCACTCATGGTATACCTCCTGCGCAAAACATTAGTGTCTCAATCTGATCGCCATGATACCGGCCATCACCGTTCCATTTACAGACCAAACACTGTTCAAACAGCGTCCAACTGTGGCACAGGATTCTTATCCTGTGTCCTCTTCGGCTGCACAGGATAAGAATCCTGTGCCACAGAAGGTTGTCGCGTCCCCACTTCCTGCTAAGATCGCCCGCCATGACCCCCTTTGATCCCACCCGCCACCCCCACCGCCGCCTCAATCCTCTGACCGGCGAATGGGTGCAGGTCTCGCCCCACCGGCTGCTGCGGCCGTGGCAGGGCGCGGTGGAGGAGTTGCCGCCCGACGAGCGCCCGGCCTATGACCCCGCGTGTTACCTCTGCCCCGGCAACGAGCGAGCCGGCGGCGTGCGCAACCCTGACTACACGGCGACGTTCGTCTTCACCAACGACTTCGCCGCCGTGCTGCCCGACACCCCGCCCGCCCCGCCGCCCGTCCCCGGCCCGGCCCAACTGCTGCGCGCCGAGGCCGTGCCCGGCACGGCGCGGGTGCTGTGCTTCTCGCCGCGCCACGATCTGACCTTGCCGGAGATGGACGAGGCGGCCATCGGCCAGGTGGTGAGGATGTGGCTGGCGCAGACGGCCGACCTGGGCCGTGGCTACCGCTGGGTGCAACTCTTCGAGAACAAGGGCGCGCTGATGGGCAGTTCCAACCCCCACCCGCACGGCCAGGTGTGGGGCATCGACACGCTGCCCAACGAGCCGGCCAAGGAGGACGCGCGGCAGCGGGAGTATCTGGCGCGCGAGGGGCGGCTGTTGCTGCTCGACTATGCCGCGTTGGAGGCGGAGCGGGGGGAGCGCGTCGTCGTCAGCAACGCCGATTGGCTGGCCGTCGTGCCCTACTGGGCCATCTGGCCGTTCGAGACGCTGCTGCTGCCGCGCCGCCACGTGTTGCGCCTGACCGATCTGAGCGACGGCGAGCAGGCGTCACTGGCGAGCATCCTCAAGCGGCTGCTGACCCGCTACGACAACCTGTTCAACAGCCCTTTTCCCTACTCGATGGGCTGGCACGGCGCGCCATTTGTCAGTGAGGACGTAAGTCACTGGCAACTGCACGCCCACTTCCTGCCGCCGCTGCTGCGCTCGGCCACCATTCGCAAGTTCATGGTCGGCTACGAACTGTTGGGCGAGGCCCAACGCGACCTGACGGCCGAACAGGCCGCCGAGCGGCTGCGCAGCCTATCCGACGTTCACTACCGGCACGGTTAAAAGAAAAGAAACCGCAGATTACGCAGATTTCACATATTTGAAGAGAGTTGATCCGCAGATTGGGCAGATTTGGCAGATTGTAAGAGCTAAGAGAGTCATCTTCTTGCTCTGAAAATCTGCTCAATCTGCCTAATCTGCGGACTATTTCTCTTTAATCTGCGAAATCTGCGTAATCTGTGGTTTCTTACTCTTTGTACCCGAACAGCCGAAACCACTCGGCCAGGTCGTCGTCTTCCTCTTTCTTCTTCTTGTCTTTGGCCGATGGGGCTGGGGCGGGCGGCGGGGTTGGCCTGCGGGCGGGGCGGGGCTTTGTTTCCGGTTCCGGGCCGAATAGAGCCAGCCACTCGCTGACCTCGTTGGGGCTGACGGTGGGGTTGTCGCGGGCGTCGGGCGGTGGCTGCCCTTTGGGGGCGAAGGTGCGCTCGTTGACCATCGCCGTGGCGAACGCCTCCGAGCGCTGGGTGGGCACGCGGCGACGCTGAGCAACGCGCAGGATGGCCCCGTCGCTGCTAACGACGGTGTGCTGCGCCGGGTCTTCGATGCCCTCGATGCGGCCAATGATCAGGCGTCGGCCGAGCGGTTGTCGGGGGCGAAGATGGCCCGCACGCCGCCGCCGGAGAGATGTTTGGCCTCACCGCCGGGCAGCCCCTTGTCGAAGATGACCGTGACCTTGCGCCGCGGGTCGGCCGCCGCCCAGCGCTTCAGCAGTTGCAGCAGCTTTACCTCGTCGTCCGGGTCGGCCAATGACAACCCCGGCACACGGGCGATCAGGTTGTGGCCGTCGATCAGATAGTGCATAGCTTTCTAAAGAGAAGAAACCACAGATTACGCAGATTTCACAGATTACCTCTTCTAAATCTGTGAAATCTGTGTAATCTGTGGTTTCTTCCTATCCTGTAATCTCCAGGTTGGCGAAGGCGGCGGCCAGGCGCTTGATGCCGATGCCGGGGAAGGCCACGGTCACTTCCTCGTCCGTGCCGCTCAGCTTGCTCTCGATCACCGTGCCGTCACCAAACTTGGCGTGGCGCACCTTCTGGCCGGTCTTGTAGCGTGTCGTCGCCGGCGCGTCGCGTCGCGGGGCGGCGGTGTTGGGTGTGGGTAGGCGGCGGGCGTCGTTCCCGGTGGCAGAGCCGGCCGGCGGCCGGCGGTCCTGGGTCGACCAGCGGTCGTCAACCGTCGCGCGGCCCGCGGGCCGGCGGTCGACCGGGCGGCGGGCGTCGGACGGCCGCGTGTCGCTCCACGTGCTGGCCCGGTCGATGCTCTGTCGCCGTCGTTGCCCGGCCCCACCGCCTTCGAGCAGCGTCTCCGGGATGTCGGTGAGGAAGCGCGACGGCACCGCCACCGAGCTATCGCCCCATGTCGTGCGGCGAAAGGCGTGGGACAGGTAGAGCCGGTCCTTGGCCCGCGTCAGGCCGACGTAGAACAGGCGGCGCTCCTCGGCCAGCTCGTCTTCGTTGTCCAGCGAACGGCTGTGGGGCAGCAGCCCCTCTTCCAGCCCGGTGATGAACACCACCGGGAACTCCAGCCCCTTGGCGGCGTGGAGGGTCAGCAGTGTCGTGGCCTGGGCGGCGTTGTCCAGATTGTCCGTCTCGGCCACCAGGGCTACCTGTTGCAGGAAGTCGGCCAGGGTTAATCCCTCGTCGATACCGGCTCCGCTGGCTGCACCGGCCACGCCGCGCAACTCCATGACGTTCTCCCAGCGATCAACCCCCTCGTCGGTGCCGTCGTCCAGGTAGACCTGGTAGCGCACGTCGCGCAGGATGGCGTCGAGCAGGTCGCCGACGCTGACGCGCTCGCTCAGGGCGATCCAGTTGGCCAGTTGGCCGCCGAAGGTGTAGAGGGCGTTGTAGGCCCGGCCGGTGAACGGATGCTGGGCGTCGGCGTCGGTGGCCAGCCGCACCAGCGCCTCGGCCGGCTGCAACCCCTGCCCGGCGGCCCACAGGTAGAACTGCTGCTGCGTCGTCTGGCCGATGCCGCGCGTGGGCACGTTGAGGATGCGGCCGAGGCTAACGGCGTCACGCGGGTTGTGGACGACACGCAGGTAGGCGATGACGTCCTTGATCTCGCGCCGTTGATAGAACTGCGTCGCCCCGACGAGGCGATAGGGCAGTCCGGCGGCCACGAACGCCTCTTCCAGGGCGCGCGATTGGGCGTTGGTGCGGTACATCACGGCGCACTCGTTGCCGTTGTGCCCCTGGAGCATCAGGTCTTCGATGGTGCTGACGACCGTGGCCGCCTCGTCGCTCTCGTTGTACGCTTCGCGGACCATGATCTTGGCCCCGCCGTGGCGCTCGGTGAACAGCTTCTTGGGCATGTGGTCGGCGTTGCGGCGGATGACGCCCATCGCCGCGTCGAGGATGACCTGCGTCGAGCGGTAGTTCTGCTCCAGCATGATCGTCCGCGCTGCCGGGTAGTCGCGGTAGAAGTTCTGCACGTTGCGGTAGTCCGCGCCGCGCCACTTGTAGATCGACTGGTCGCTGTCGCCGACGGCGAAGAGGTTGTTGTGCGCCCCGGCCAGTTGGCGCAGCAGGCGGTACTGGGTGGCGTTGGTGTCCTGGAACTCATCCACCAGGATGTGTTCGTAGCGCGTCTGATACTTTTGCAGCACGTCCGGCCGCTCATCGAACAGCAGCACGGCCTGCATCAGCAGGTCGTCGAAGTCCATAGCGTTGTTGGTTTGCAGCGCCAACTGGTAGTACTCATAGACGCGGCGGGTGACTTCGCCGATGTAGTTGGTCGCCTGATAGATGTCGGGGGTGATCAGGTCGTTCTTGGCCGTGCTGATGCCGTTGAGCATCTTGGCCGGGGGGAACTTCTTGTCATCGAGGCGCAGTTCGCCCAGCGCGCCCTTGACGACCTGAAGTTGATCGGCGGTGTCGAAGATGACAAAGTCGCGCTGGTAGTGGGTCAGGTTGTCCACTTCGCGGCGCAGCAGCCGGGCGCAGATGGCGTGGAACGTGCCCATGTTGAGGCCCTGCGGCCGGCCGTCGAGCAGCCCTTCGATGCGATGCTCCATCTCGCGCGCGGCCTTGTTGGTGAAGGTCACGGCCATGATGTGCCAGGGGGAGACGCGCATCTCCTGGATGAGGTAGGCGATGCGGTGGGTCAGGACGCGCGTCTTGCCGCTGCCGGGGCCGGCGACGACCAGCAGCGGGCCGGGCGAGGCGCTGACGGCGTCGCGTTGGGCGGGGTTGAGTCTTGCCAACAAATCCATGCCCCCATTCTAATCCTTCCCGGCCGCTCTTCCCAATTTAGGCCGCGAATCGTTTATACTGGGGTTGGGCGCAATCCAACCCGTTCGCCCACTCAAACGCTTATGACTTCACGCATCTTTCTGGAAATCGCTGTCCTTCTCCTGCTGTTTCTGATCAATGGCGTCTTCGCCATGGCCGAGTTGGCCGTCGTCTCCTCGCGGCGCGAACGGCTGCAAATCCTGGCCGACGGCGGTAACGCCGGGGCGCGCACGGCCATCGAGTTGTCGCGCGAGCCGTCGAACCTGCTGTCCACGGTGCAGGTCGGCATCACCCTCATCGGCATTCTGGCCGGCGCGTTTGGCGGGGCGACGCTGACGGCCGAACTGGCCGGCCTGCTCGTGCCGCTGCCGGTGGTGGGGCCGTATGGCGAGGTTGTGGCCCTGATCATCGTCGTGGCCGCTATCACCTTCGGCAGCGTCGTGATGGGCGAGTTGGTTCCCAAGCAGTTGGCGTTGCGCAGCCCGGAGCGCATCGCCGCCTCGCTGGCCCGGCCGATGCACACTCTGTCGCGCTTAACCCGGCCGGTGGTGCGCCTGCTCAATCTGGCCACGGCCGGCCTCCTGCGGTTGCTGGGCGAGCGCGGCGACGGCCAGGACGCGACGGTGTCCGAGGAGGAGATTCGGATGCTGCTGGAGCAAGGCGCGGCCAGCGGCGCCATCGAGCCGGCCGAGCGCGATATGGTGGACAGCATCTTCCGCTTCGGCGACCGGCAACTGCGCTCGCTGATGACGCCGCGCACCGAGATCGTCTGGCTGGACGTGAACGCCGACGAGGCCACCATCCGCGAGACGGTGCTGCGGGCGGGCCACTCGCGCTTCCCATTGTGCGAAGGCGCCATCGACCGCGTGATCGGCGTCGTGCTGGCGCGCGACCTGCTGGCCGAGACGTGGTCGGGCCGGCCGGTGGACTTGCGGGCGCTGGCCCGGCCGCCGCTCTTCCTGCCGGAGTCGATGCCGGCCCAGCGCGCGCTGGAGCGGTTCAAGCAGACGGGCATCCAGGGGGCGCTGCTGGTCGACGAGTTCGGTGGCATTGATGGACTGGTAACGATTCTCGACATGATGGAGGCCATCGTCGGCGACATCCCGTCGGTGAGTGAGCTTGCCGAGCCGCCCGTCGTGCGCCGCGACGATGGCTCGTGGCTGGTGGACGGACAACTCGACGTGGAAGAGTTGAAGGAGTTGCTGGCCGTCGCTCAACTGCCCGACGAGACCGACTTCCAGACGTTAGGCGGCTTCGTCATGACCCGCCTCAACCGCCTGCCGCGCGCCGGCGACACCTTCGCCTGGGGCGACTACCGCTTTGAAGTGGTGGACATGGACGGCAATCGGGTGGATAAGGTGTTGATTCAGCCTAATCTTTGAGGTCTGGGAGCGTTTGACACGCTGCGCCGACTCTGCTAGAATCTTCTTCCGTTGGCCCCATTCGTCTAGCGGCCCAGGACGTGGCCCTCTCAAGGCCAAAACAGCGGTTCGAGTCCGCTATGGGGCATGATTCAGTTACCGCACGCGACTTCATTGGCGCGTGCGGTTTTGTTTTGAGCGAGGGTGCGTCCCACTTTGGGGGGTCGCACCTTGGGGGCGGAAGGTGCGGGAAGGGGGGGTGCGTCCCACTTTCTGGAGTGGGTCGCACCTTCTGGGGGGGCGGTAAGAGGGCGTCGCACTGGAAAGTGCACGCCGGGGGGTGCGTCCCACTTTCGGGGGTCGCAGGTGAGGGGCGACGCCTGGGAGGCGACGCACCGGGAGGAAGAAAGGTGCGTCGCACTTCGGAAAGTGCAACGCACCGGAATCTGCTAGAATAGGAGGCAATGGGCGGACCGAGCCAGCACATGAACGACCAGGGCCAAATTGACCAACTGCGCTACCGGCGCATCTTGCGTTTCTTCGCCGGGGTGATCGCCAACATCATCTGGTGGGACCTGATGGTCGGCCGCCTGCCGGTGGCCCGGCAGCGGGCCGTCAGCAGCCGGCCGCAACGGCTGCGCGATCTGGCCCGCGAGTTCCGCGGCCTGGCCATCGAGATGGGCGGGGTGATGATCAAGCTGGGCCAGTTCCTCAGCTCGCGCGTCGACGTGCTGCCCATCGAGGTCACGCAGGAGCTACAAGGGTTGCAGGACGAAGTGCCCCCGGCCGACAACGAGCAGGTCTTTGGCCTGCTGCGCGAGCAACTGGGCGACCTGAACCGGCGCTTCGTCAACATCGAGCGGCAGCCGTTGGCCGCGGCCTCGCTGGGCCAGGTCTATCGCGCCCGTCTGCGGCCGGCGGGCGAGGCCGAGGTGGCGCGGGTGGTCATTAAGGTGCAGCGGCCGGGCATCGAGCACCTGGTGCGCACCGATCTGGCGGCGTTGCGGGTCGTCGCCCGCTGGGTCATGCGCTACAAGCCCATCCGCAAGCGGGCCAACGTGCCCGCGCTGCTGGAGGAGTTCGCCCGGACGCTGTGGCAGGAGCTGGACTACCGGGCCGAGGCCGACAACGCCGAGCAGTTCGCCGCCATCCACGCCGACAACCCGCGCATTCAGATTCCCCGCGTCTACCGCGAGCACTCCACGAGCCGCGTCGTTGTTCTGGAAGACGTTGAGGCACTGAAGATCGGCGACACGGCCGCCCTGGCCGCGGCGGGCATCGACACCAAGGACGTGGCCGACCTGCTGCTGGAGGCGTACTTCAAGCAGATCTTCGTGGCCGAGTTCTTCCACGCCGACCCCCACCCCGGCAATCTGTTCATTCGCCCGCGGCCGGCGGCCGACGGGGACGACGCCGCGCCGACCTTCCAACTTGTCTTCGTCGACTTCGGCATGGCCGTGCGCTTGCCCAAGGCGATGGGCGAGAGCCTGCGCAAGGTGCTCATCGGCGTCACCCAGCGCGACTCGCGCCAACTGGTGGAGGCCTACCGCGACCTGGGCTTCTTCCTGCCCGGCGCGGACATCGAGCGCATTACCGAGGCCCACGAGGCCGTCCTCGATCAGATCTACGGCCGCAACCTGCTCGACCTGACCCAGCCCGACCCGCGCGAAATCGAGGCCATCGGCCGCGAGTTCCGCGACCTGCTGTTCGACTTCCCGTTCCAGATTCCCCAGGACTTCATCTATCTCGGCCGCGCCCTGGGCATGATCTCCGGCCTAGTCTCCACTCTGGACCCACACATCAACCCGTGGCGGCAGATCGAACGCTATGGCCAGCAACTCCTGCGCGGCCAGAGCTTCCAGCAGTTCCGCGATATGGGACTGGGGAACGTCCTGGAGTTGGTACGCCCGTTTCTGGCCACGCCGGGGCGCATTCAACGCCTGCTGGAAGAGGCCGAGAAGGGGCGGCTGCGGGTGCAACTGAAGAGCGACCGCGACGCCGTGCGGCAGCAGGAGCGGCTGGAGAAGCGCATCGGCCAACTGGCCTGGAGCGTAGTCAGCGCGGCGGGGATTTTGTCGGCGACGCTGGTGTATTTAGAGCGGCGGCGGGAAAGACGGAAGGACTAATCTCTGGCCTTTTGTTGTTCTGCCAGCAGCGTCTCGTACTCCTCGCGCGTGATGTAGTGCCCGCCGGTGATCTCGTGGGCCACCATCTCGAAGCTGGCGTTGAGCGTCACGACGGTCGGCATCGGCCGGAAGCAGCGGTTATCCACGATAGTCTTGTGCCAGACGTAGCGGCCGCCTTCGTCGAGCAGGTCATGTTGCTTGTCGGCGCGCAGCCGGACGGGCGCGCCGCAGCGGTCACACTGGACGTAGAAGTAGACGCCGCGCGGGTCGGTGTTGCCGGTCGATTGCGATGCCTTCGATTCGGGGCGGTCGGCGCCGCCGAGGAGTTTTTTCAGGAAGCCCATACTCTGCTCCGTGGGTGGGGCGGGATGCCATCCCGTCCTACATATCAAAGCGAGGCGACGGTCAGGGCCAGCACCTGGCGAATGTCGGGCCGGTCGAAGGCGGCGTAGAGGGGGTGGAACTCCTCTGTCAGCCGGGCCAACTCGGCCGACTGGTAGTCGCCATAGATGGCCACCTCCTCCGGGCAGCAGTCCAGGGCGATCAGCAGCGCCGTGGCTACACTGGCGTCGTTGAGAGTGCCCAAGTGGTCCTGCATCAGGCGGGTCATCTCGATGATCCGGCCGCTCGTCTCGCCCAGCAACTCCTCGAAGAAGGTCAGGGTGTAGCGCAACTCTTTGAACTGGATGCGCAACTGGTGGAACTGAGCCGCGGTCGCCGTGGGCAGGACGTCGCCAAAGGCCCGGACGGCCCCCAGGCGCTGGAAGACGAGCGTCGGCAGGGCGTGGCGCACCAGCAGCGGGGCGGTGCGGCCGTTGCCGGTCGGCAGCCCTGCGCCGGCCGTCGCGGTGAAGCGGCGGTAGCGTTGCAGTCGCCGGTGGACCTTCGGCCGCTCCAGGTAGCGCCGCAGCCGCTTGTCGACTTTGGCCTGGCGCTCTTCAACGTATTCGGCCAGCACTAACAGCGGTTGCCCGGCGGCGTCGTTGTAGGCGGCCAGCTTCTGGCGGAAGACGGCCAGGTCTCGGCAAGGCCCCAGGCGGCGCATCAACCGGCGCAGCGTCCGCCGGTGCGGCTCCAGTTCGTGGGGGGCGAAGACGGGCGCGAAGAGCTTGAAGAGGGTGAACGTACGGCGGATGGCCTTGCGCGTCTCGTGCACAGCCGGCGGGTCGGCGTTCTGCCGCAGCGCCGGCAGGTGTTCGTAGACGATGGCCAGTTGCTCGGCCATCATCTGGCGCGCCGCTTCGGCAATGGGCAGGTCGGGCGTGAGCGGTGTGTGGATCATTGAGACCATATTCTAGCAACACTCTTGGCTGGGGCTACTTACAGAAGAGCTCACGCAAAGATCGCCAAGACGCCAAGGCTCAGAAAGCTTGCTTTGCGTCCTTTGCGTCGAGGCGATCTTTGCGTGAACTCTTGAATTCAGGTGTGGTTTGCCGGGCCTGGGGGGCGGCCGTATAATCCGCCTGGCTGCGGCTTGCGAATCGGCCGGGCCAATAGGAGTGAACTGTGGCCATCGTAAACGAAAACACCGACGCCAAACGTCGCGCCGAACAACGAGCGGCGCTGGAGCGCATTCGCAACGGCTTGGCGACCCGGGTGCGCATCCTGGTCGCGTCGGACGCCTGCCCGGTCTGCCGCGCCTATGAAGGGGCATACGAGTTCGACGCCGTGCCCGAACTGCCCCTGGAGGGCTGCTCGCGCCCCGACGGCTGCAACGCCGTCTATGCCCCCGTCCTCGACCTCTACGGCCCTTAAGAAGAAACCACAGATTACGCAGATTCCACAGATTATTAAGAAGTAATCTGTGGAATCTGCGTAATCTGTGGTTTCTTTCTTTTCCTCTTTAATCCACGTCGTCGAGGATATCCTCGACCCCGTCGGGATCGGCGTCGTTCGTCTCCCACGGATCGTGCCGTTCGCGCGGCCCCCAGGCGCGATTCGGTTCCAGCAAGGCGTCGTCGCCGGCCTGCTCCAGCCCCAGGTTGTAAACGATGTCGGCCAGGTCTTCGGCGCTCAGTTCGACGCCCTCCTGCTCCATCTCCTCTAACTGCGTCTCCAGCACGTCGCGTTCGACCAGCTTCTCGTTGATGCGCCGGCGCAGATCGGCGGCCAGTTCGGCGATGAGGTCGCGTCCCTCGGCCGCGGCCCGTTCGGCGCGGCGCAGCAGCCGGGCGCTGTCGTGGCCCTCCAGCGTGGCCAGTTCGGCGGCGATCTCGGCCAGGCGGCGGCGGCAGTGGTCGATCTCCCGTTGCAGCGCGGTGGCCAACTCCTCGTCGGAGTGGGGCGCGCGCGGGGCGCTGTCGGGTTCGTCGGCCAGCCGCTCCAGCGCGGCCAGGTCGCCGGCGGCGTAGGCGGCGTTGATGGCCATCATCAGGTCGGTGCGGTAGGCGCGGTCGGCCTCGTCCAGGGCCAGGTCGGGATGGAAGCGGCGCGCCAGTTGGCGATAGAGCTGCTTGAGCGCCGCCTGCTGCTCGGCGGCCAGCGCGGGGCGCGGTGTCTCGGCTGTCTTGTGGTAGCGATAGCGGCCCGACGACGCCGCCTCCTCGCCGCTGAAGCGCCAGCCGCGTTCGTCGCGGGCGGCAACGGGCGCGTCGTCGCCCCAATCGAGGGCGTCCTGATAGCGGCGCAACTCGGCGCGCAGGTCGTCGATCTCCTCTTGTAGTGCGTCGAGGCGGTGGCTGAGCGACTCCAGCCGGGCGCGCAGTTTGTACTCGAACGCGCCGATGGCCGCCAGGCGGTCGGCTAATTGGGTCTCGGCGTCGATGAGTTGCGGCCGCAGCGCGGCCAGCGTCGCTTCCAGTTCGACGACGCGCCCGCGCCAGTTGGGGCCGGTTTGGATGACGTCACTGTCCATTGCTCTTCGAGTATAGCAGAACGCACGGGCGGCCGGGGGCATCCACTTGGTGGGTTGCCGGGGGGGGGCGGGGGGGTGGGGGGGGGGGGGGTGGGGGTGTCTTGCAGAACGTGCAACGCACCTCGGAAGGTGCGATGCACGGGGGGAAGGGGCGATGCACGCTTGACAGGCGACGCGCGTGGGGCTAGAGTGCGGAGTGGCCCGGAAGTGCTACACCCATGATCCAGACAGAAAACCTGACCAAATCCTTCGGCGACCATCTGGCCGTCGACCGGCTGACGCTCGACATCGGCGAGGGGGAAGTGTTCGGCTTCCTGGGGCCGAACGGCGCGGGCAAGACGACGACCATCCGCATGTTGACCAGCCTCATCGCCCCGACGGCGGGGCGGGCGCGCGTGGCCGGCTACGAGGTCGGCCGCGACGACGACCAGATTCGCCGCCACGTCGGCATCCTGACCGAGACGCCGGGCATGTACGACCGCCTGTCGGCGCGGCGCAACCTGAGCATCTTCGCCCGGCTCTACGAGGTCGAGCGGGTGGACGCTCAGGTGGAGAAGTACCTGAAGCTGCTGGGCCTGTGGGAGCGGCGCGACGACGCGGTGGGGGAGTTCAGCAAGGGTATGCGCCAGAAGCTGGCCATCGCCCGCGCCCTGCTCCACGAGCCGCGCGTGCTCTTCCTCGATGAGCCGACGGCCGCCCTCGACCCGGAGGCGTCGCGCCTCGTCCACGACTTCGTGACCGAGTTGAAGGGGCAGGGGCGAACGATCTTCCTCTGCACCCACAATCTGGACGAGGCCGACCGGCTGTGCGACCGGGTGGCGGTGTTCAAGACCCATCTGCGCGTCGTGGACACGCCCGGCAAGCTGCGGCGGCAGGTCTATGGGCGGCAGGTGGTCTTTCACCTGTGCGGCGCGGCCGAGGCGTTCCTGCCTGTCGTGAGCGGGCTGCCGTTCGTCAGCGCCATCGAGGCCGACGCGGGCAAGCTCATCCTGACCCTCGACGACCCGGAGAGCCACAATCCCGACCTGGTGCGCGCTCTCGTCGCCGCCGGGGCGGACATCCAGTTCGTGGGCGAGTTGCGCTACTCGCTGGAAGACGTCTACCTACAGCTAATGAAGGACGGCGTAGACGCGTAAGAAAAAGAAACCACAGATTACGCAGATTACACAGATTTCTTAAAAATCTGTGTAATCTGCGTAATCTGTGGTTCCTTCTCTTCGGAGGAGATTAGATGGACAAGATCACAACCATTGTTGGCAAGGAGTGGTCGGAGGTTTTCAAGAACAAGCTGGTGCTGTTCTCGGTCCTGTTCCTGCCGCTCATCCTGGCCGTCATCCCCCTGGTGATGCTATTCGTCTTCCGGCAGGCGGGGGCGGACGCGGCGCTGTCGGCCGAACTCAACGACCCGGAGATCGCCGCACTGGCCGGGGAGATGTGCGTCGGGCTGTCGGCCGGGGACTGCACCCTCGTCTACACGCTCAACCTGTTCGTGCTGATGTTCATGATCCTGCCCGTGGCCATCCCGGTGACGATTGCCGCCTACAGCATCGTCGGCGAGAAGACGACGCGCAGCCTGGAGCCGCTGCTGGCGACGCCGATCACGACGGTCGAGCTACTGACGGCCAAGATCGTCGCCGCCATCGTGCCGGCCATTCTGGCGACGTGGCTGGCCTTTGCCATCTTCCTGGTCGGCGCGCGCCTGCTGGCCCCGCCGGCGGTCTTCAGCGCCTTCTTTGCCATCCACTGGCTGTTGGCCGTGCTGGTCGTGGCCCCGCTGCTGACCCTACTGGCGGCCTGTGTGGCCGTCATCGTCTCGTCGCGCGTCAGCGACCCGCGCGTGGCCGAGCAGTTGTCGTCGGTGGTCATCCTGCCACTCATCCTGCTGGTTGTCGGCCAGGCGGTGGGGCTGATCCTGATCGACCGGCAGATCATGGTGCTGTTGGCTGTGGTCGTGCTGGTGCTCGACGTGGGCCTGGTCTACCTGGCCGTGCGCCTCTTCCAGCGCGAGACGATTCTGACGCGCTGGAAATGAGAAGAAAGGGTCCAGGGGCCAGGGCAGAGCCACGCTCTCCCTGGCCCTGGCCCCTGGAACCTGGAACCTGTTTCCCCTTGCCATTTTCACCACTGCGACTATAATCCATACGATTTTCTGCCATCGCTTCCCATTCCCGGTTAGCAGGCAAAATTAACAGTTCACACACGCCTGGACTGAAGTGGTTGTGCTTGCAGGGCTGCGCGCCGCCTTCCCAGGTCTCTTGCACGTGAGGCCGCCTCGGGTTGGCGCGGCGTGGCCCCTTTGGCCATGCAAGTTCCACTGCGGGTTGAAGGGCGTGGACGACAAAACAAAAAGGAGAATAACCTCATGGCCATTGTTTCAATGAAAGCACTTCTGGAAACAGGTGTGCACTTCGGTCACCGGACGCGCCGCTGGAACCCGAAGATGAAGCCCTATATCTTCACCGAGCGCAACGGGATTCACATCCTCGACTTGCAGCAGACGATCGTGCTCATCGAGGAGGCGTACAACGCCATCCGTGATGTCGTGGCCGTCGGCGGCGACGTGCTGTTTGTCGGCACGAAGCGGCAGGCGCAGGACACCGTCGCCCGCGAGGCGGCCCGCGCCGCCCAGCCCTACGTCAACGACCGCTGGCTTGGCGGCACGCTGACCAATTGGCGCACCATCCGTCAGCGCATCAACTACCTGCGCGAGTTGGAAACGCGCCGCGACGCCGGCGAGTTCGACCTGTTGAAGAAGACGGAGCGGCTGCGCATCGAGCGCGAGATCGAGAAGCTGAATCTGCGCCTGGGCGGCATCCGCGATTTGCGCGATCTGCCGGCGCTGCTGTTCGTCATCGACGTCAGCCACGAAGTGACTGCCGTGCGCGAGGCCAACACCCTGAAGATTCCCGTCATCGGCGTGGTCGATACCAATAGCGACCCCGACCCGATCGATTACGTCATCCCGTCCAACGACGACGCCATCCGCGCCATCAAGCTCATCGTCGGCAAGATGGCCGACGCGGCGCTGGAAGGCATCGCCATGCGCAAGGAGACGATGCAGGAAGAAGTGACCGACTTCGACCGCTATCGCTACGAGACCTTCGACGGCATGGAAGACGCCGAGGACGAGATGTTGCTGGGCGCTTCGACGCTGAAGAAGATGCGCGAGGGCGCGCCGACGGCCGAGGCTGCGGCTGAGGACGTCAAGGAAGAGATCGAGATCGACGTGACCGACATCTTCCCCGGCGCGGCCGAAGAGACGGCGGCCGATACGTTTGAGGCGGTTGGCGAGTAAAACGCTACGGAGAGTTTGACAAGATGACCATTACGACTGAAATGGTGAAGGAATTGCGCGGGGTCACCGGGGCGGGCGTCCTGGAGGCCAAGAAGGCGCTGGAGCAGACCGACGGCAACTTCGACAAGGCCGTTGACATCCTGCGCGAGAAGGGCGCGGCCCGCGCTCTGAAGCGCGCCGACCGGGCGGCCAAAGAGGGCCTGGTCGAGCTATACGCCCATCCCGGCAATCGCGTCGGCGTGATGCTGGAGCTGAACTGTGAGACCGACTTCGTCGGCCGCACCGAGCAGTTCCGCCAACTGGCCCACAATCTGGCGCTGCATATCGCCGCGTCGTCGCCGCGCTATCTGCGGTCGGAAGACGTGCCCGCGGCCGAGATCGAGCGCGAGGCGTCCGTCCTGAAGGCCCAGGCCCTGGCCGAGGGCAAGCCCGAAGCCATCGCTGAGAAGATGGTCGCCGGCCGCATTGCCAAGTACTACGAAGAGATGTGCCTGTTGGAGCAGCCGTTCGTCAAGGACGAGAAGGTCAAGATCAAAGACATGTTGACCGAGGCCACGCGTACGACGGGCGAGAACATCGTCGTCCGCCGCTTCGTCCGCTACCAGTTGGGCGAGTCGCTGGAGGACTAATGCCGCAGGGCTGGGTCGGGGGAGCCGCCGGCTTGGCCCACGCAAACCAGTAACGGCAACGAGGAGCGCAAGCCGATGTCTGACGTTCGCTACAAGCGCATTCTCCTGAAGATGGGCGGCGAGGCGCTGGCCGGCCAGGGGGAGTTTGGCATTGAACCGCAACGCGCCGCCGAGGTCGCTCAGGTCGTGAAAGACGTTCACGACCTGGGCGTCCAGGTGGCGCTGGTGATCGGCGGCGGCAACCTGTGGCGCGGCTCGGTCGGCACGCAGTACGGTATGGAGCGGTCGACGGCCGACCACATCGGCATGGTGGCGACGGTTATGAACGCTCTGGCGCTGAAAGACGTGCTGGAGCGGTCGGGCGTCGTCACCCGCGTGCAGACTGCCTTCGAGATTCGGGCCATCGCCGAGCCGTACATCCGCCTGCGGGCCATCCGCCACATGGAGAAGGGGCGCGTCATTATCCTGGCCGGGGGCACGGGCAACCCGTACTTCACCACCGACTCGGCCGGGGCGCTGCGGGCGATGGAGCTAAACGCCGACGTGCTGATCAAGGCCACCAAGGTCGGCGCCATCTACGATGACGATCCCATGAAAAACCCGAACGCCACGCCGTTCGACCGCATCACTTATCAGGAGTTCCTGAGCCTGCGCCTGCGCGTGCTCGACACGACGGCTGTATCGCTGTGCATGGAGAACAACATGCCCATCGTCGTGCTGAACTTCTGGCAGAAGGATAGCGTCAAGCGGCTGATCCTGGGCGAGACGGTCGGCACGACGATCTCCGCCTAGGGGCCGGGACGAGTTGAACCGCGACGGAGGGTCTCATGATTGCTGATGTGATGCGCGAAGCCAATAGCCGTATGAAGGGGGCAATTGCCTCGTTGGAGTCCGACCTGGGCGCGTTTCGTACCGGGCGCGCTTCGACCAAGCTAGTCGAACATATGAAGGTCGAGCAGTATGGCATGGAGATGCAGTTGAACCAGATGGCGACCATCTCCGTGCCCGAACCGCAGCAGTTGGCCATCCGCCCCTATGACCGCAACGCTCTCTCGGCCATCGAGAAGGCGATCATGAAGTCGGACCTGGGCATCATGCCCAACAACGACGGCCAGGTCATTCGCCTCAACATCCCCCGCCTGACCGAGCAGCGCCGCCGCGACCTGACCAAAATTGTCGGCCGGCGCATCGAAGAGGCCAAGGTCGCCGTGCGCAACGTGCGCCGCGACCTGAACCACGATCTGAAGGAACTGAAGGATGAGAAACTTATCACCGAAGATGACTTCCAGCGCGGCGAAAAGCAGTTGCAGGAAGTCACCGATAAGTACATCGCCCAGATCGAGGAGATCGGTCGGACGAAAGAAGCGGAGATCATGGAAGTCTAGGCATGGCTGATCACGGTGGGGCGCTGGACCTCTCCAGCCTGGAAGTGCCGACCCATGTGGCCATCATCATGGATGGCAATGGCCGTTGGGCGCGGCGTCGCGGCTTGCCGCGCCAGGCCGGCCACCGCGCCGGGGCGGAGAACCTGCGCCGCATTATCCGCGCCTGTGTCGAATTCAAGATCAAGGTCCTGACCATCTACGCCTTCTCGACCGAGAATTGGGGGCGGCCCAAGACCGAGGTGCAGGCGTTGATGAAGATCTTCGCCCGCGTGCTCGACCAGGAGACGGATGAACTCAATCGCAACGGCGTCTGCGTCCACCACCTGGGCGACCTGACGGGCATCGACCCTAAGCTGCAAGAGAAGGTGCGGCGGGCGCTGGAGTTGACCCGCGACAACCAGCGGCTCATCCTTAACGTGGCCTTCAACTACGGCGGCCGGGCGGAAATCCTCCACGCCGTGCGCCAGATGCTCGCCGACGGCCTCAAGCCCGAAGAGCTGACCGAAAGCCTGTTCAGCTCCTACCTCTTCACCAAAGGGCTGCCCGACCCCGATCTGGTCATCCGCACCAGCGGCGAATTGCGCATCAGCAACTTCCTCATCTGGCAGGCGGCCTATGCCGAGTATTACCCCACGCCCGCGCTGTGGCCAGACTTCGGGCGCGAGGATTTGTATGAGGCGATTGTCGCCTTCAACCGGCGCGACCGGCGCTATGGCCTGGTAACTGATTCGACGACACCCTAGTCACGGCCGAGATGGAAACGCAACGCGCCGTCGTCGCCCTCACTATCGGTCCGGTGTTGCTGATCGCTACCTATCTCGGCGGTTGGTTCTACTTCGTTCCCCTTGTGGCCCTGCTGGTGGTGGCCGGCTTCGAGTATGCGCGGATCATGCACGCCCTGAACCACAATACGCCGCGCTGGCTGTTGCTGCCGGCCATCGGCCTGCTGCTGGCGGCGCAATGGTGGGGCGAGCCGGTGCTGGTGGGGCTGGTGTTCTTTACGGCTATCTTCGTCGCCCTGGTCTACTGCCTGCGGTTGTTCGAGCGCGGCGTGACCTACGACGCGGCGCTCGACTGGTTTGCGCTGGTGACGGGCATCGTCTTGCTGGGGCTGGTGGCGGGCCACTTCTTTCTGCTGCGCCGCCTGCCGGTCAACGGCTGGCAGTGGACGGTGCTGGCGCTGATGAGCATCTGGTTCGCCGACATGGGCGCCTATGGGGTGGGCAAGTTCCTGGCCGGGCGCTTTATCCTCGGCCGCCATCCTCTGGCCCCGCGCCTCAGCCCCAAGAAGACGGTCGAGGGGTACGTCGGCGGTATTCTCATCGGCACGACGGCGGCGCTCATCACCGCCAACGTGCTCGGATTGCCGCTGTTGCTGGCCGGGCTGGCCGGGCTGGCCGTCAGCGTGCTGGGGCTGTTCGGCGACCTGAGCATCTCGCTGCTGAAGCGCGAGGCGGGCATGAAAGACTCCGGCAAGCTCTTTCCCGGCCACGGCGGCGCGCTGGACCGGCTCGACTCGCTCATCTGGGCCGTGACTATCGTCTACTATCTTGTGGTCTTTCTGAGTCCCTACTTCCCATCGGTGGGCTGAGGCCGCGCCGGCCTACTCAGCCACCTGGCACGCAAGGAGCAAACGCCTGTGTCCACCGTGACGACGATCGAGCGCTTCATTCTGGATCAGCAGCCCGAATACGCCCGCGGCGAATTGACCAACCTGTTGTACGACATCGCCCTGGCGGCCAAGATCATCGCCCACAAGACCAATCGCGCCGGATTGATCGACATCCTGGGCGAAGTGGGTCAGGTGAACGTGCAGGGTGAATCGCAGCAAAAGCTGGACATCTACGCCCACAACATCATGCGCCAACTGTGCGACCACACCGGCCGGCTGTGCCTGATGGTTTCGGAAGAGGTCGAGGACGTCATCCCCATCCCCGACCGCTATAGCAAGGGCAGCTACGTGCTGGTGTTCGACCCGCTGGACGGCTCGTCTAACATTGACGTGAACGTCAGCATCGGCACCATCTTCGGCGTCTATCACTGCGTCGAGCACGAGCGGCGCGGCCGGGTGGAAGACGCGCTGCAACCGGCGCGCGATCTGGTGGCCGCCGGCTACGTGCTCTATGGGGCCAGCACCATGCTGGTCTACTCCACGGGCGACGGCGTTCACGGCTTCACGCTCAACCCGGAGTATGGCGAGTTCCTTCTCTCGCACCCACACCTGCGCCTGCCGGAGCCGCCGGCCTACTACAGCGTCAACGCCTCCTACTACAGCCATTGGTCGCCCGGTGTGCAGCACTTCGTCGACTGGCTGGAGGGCAAGGACGCCGACAGCCCCAACGTCTCGGCGCGCTACATCGGCTCGCTGGTGGCCGATTTCCACCGCAACCTGCTGCGCGGCGGCATCTTCTGCTACCCGGGGAGGAAGGGCGCAAGGGCGGCAAGCTGCGGCTGCTCTATGAGGCCGGGCCGCTGGCCTACTTGATCGAGCAGGCGGGCGGCTATGCCTCCGACGGCCGCCGGCCCATTCTCGACATCGTCCCCACCCATCCCCATCAGCGTGTGGCCCTGTTCATGGGTAATCGCTCGCTGGTGGAACGTTTGGAGGCGTTTATACGTCAAGAAGAAGAGGCGAACGCGGCCGGGGCTTGAGCGCGAGTTTGGCCGTTAGCTGACAGGGTTTAGTTAGCCTGCTAAGGGCCGGTTGACCGGCAAGGAGAGACGTGCTATACTGTAGGCATCCCATATCTTAGGCCGTTGTCTTTTGATGTGGGCCACCTAGTGGGGCCGCCTTCTGGAACCACCTTGTGGAACTGAATCAAGCTCCCTCATATCTCAGCAAAGCGAATAAGCGATAGGCTCTATCGAACTGCCTGACCTGGTTCCCCTGCTTTAATCCACCTGTTGACTCGCGATGGCTGCTTGCCCCGGCAAGCGGCCGGCGGCGCGGGTCGTTTCGTGGTGGCAATGATGACCGCGAGCGGCATCGCTATGTAGTCGTGTGGCGTCGACTCGTTGGGCAAACCAGCAAAGAGAATGGTCGGAACTGAATAACCCAAGCGGCCGCTGTGAACCTCCCCAACCGGAGCCACCGCGCCAAAGAGAAGTAGTGTATGGATATCGGTGAACTGGAAAGCAAAAAACTGAGCGAGTTGCGCGACATCGGCCGCGACATGAAGATCCCCGGCTACACGGCGATGAAGAAGCAGGACCTCGTCTTCCGCATCATGCAGGTCGACGCCGAGTCGAGCGGCTACCACTTCCGTGGCGGCGTGCTGGAGATCGTCGAGGACGACAAGCAGACGATGGGCTTCCTGCGCTCCGGGGACTATCTGCCGGGCAAGGATGACATCTACGTCTCCAACTCGCAGATTCGGCGCATTGGCCTGAAGACCGGCGACATGGTCTATGGCCAGGTGCGCGTACCCAAGGACAACGAGAAGTACTACAGCCTGCTGCGCGTCGAGGCGGTCAACGGCATGAGTCCGGAGATGCTGAAGACGCGCGTGCGCTATGAGTCGCTGACGCCCATCTTCCCCGACCAGAAGATGAAGCTGGAGACGAAGCCCCACATCCTCTCCACGCGCCTCATCGACCTGATCGTGCCCATCGGCCGCGGCCAGCGCGGTCTGATCGTCTCGCCGCCCAAGGCCGGCAAGACGACGGTGCTGAAGGAGATCGCCAACGGCGTCAGCGAGAACTATCCTGAGATTCACCTGATGGTCGTCCTCATCGGCGAGCGGCCGGAAGAAGTGACCGACATGGAGCGCTCGACGCAGGGCGAAGTGGTCAGCTCGACCTTCGACGAGCCGGTGAAGAACCACTGCCGCGTGGCCGAGATGGCCCTGGAGCGGGGCAAGCGGCTGGTCGAATCGGGCCGCGACGTGGTCATCCTGCTCGACTCCATCACCCGGCTGGCCCGCGCCTACAACCTGACCGTGCCGCCCAGCGGGCGCACGCTGTCGGGCGGTCTCGACCCCGGCGCGCTCTACCCGCCGAAGCGCTTCTTCGGCACGGCGCGCAACCTGGAGTTCGGCGGCAGCCTGACCATCATCGCCACCTGCCTGGTCGATACCGGCAGCCGTATGGACGACGTCATCTATGAAGAGTTCAAGGGCACGGGCAACATGGAGTTGCTGCTCAGCCGCCGCTTGCAGGAGCGCCGCATCTTCCCGGCCTTCGACATCGAGCGCAGCAGCACCCGCCGCGAGGAGTTGCTCATGTCGGCCGACGAGCTGGCCCGCGTCTACACCATGCGCCGGATGCTCAGCCACCTGATGGACACGCCCGGCTACGACATCAGCAGCGCCACGGCGGCCGTCCTCCAGCGCCTGCGCGGGACGAAGACGAACTACGAGTTCCTGGAGACGTTGACCAAGGACATGGCCTAAGTCGTGTAGGGGCGGGTCTTAGACCCGCCCTTACAAAGGACATGGCCTAAGTCGTGTAGGGGCGGGTCTTAGACCCGCCCCTACAAGCTGAACGCTGGTTGAGAAGGCGCGCCCGCGCCTTTTTTGTATTCTCTCTCTGTGGTAGCATCCCCGCTTGCCTATGCACGAACAGAAGAGCGCGCGGCAACGCCTGGCCGGCTATGCGGTCCTGGCCCTTGTGGCCGGGCTGATGGCCCTGGGATGGCGGGCCGCGGCTGACACCACCGCCCAGGCTGATGCGCCGTCGCCGAGCCAAGAGGTCACGACCGACGACGCGGCGGCCATCACCGTCGCCGACGCCGCTGATCCGGCCGCCGTTCCCGTGGCCCCGGTCATCGAGGACATTGCCTTCGTCCCCGCCGCCGTGCCGCAGACGTTCATCGGCCGCCGCCCCGAACACCAACTCCAAACCTACACCGTCGAGCGCGGCGACACGCCCAACGGCATCGCCGACAAGTTCGGCATCCAGGCCACGACGCTGCTGGGCGGCAACCCGCTGCTCAGCCAGGAGTCGAGCCTGTTGCAGACGGGCGTGACGCTGATCATCCTGCCCATCGACGGCGTGCTCCACGACGTGCAGCCGGGCGATACGCTGGAGAGCATCGCCGCGCAGTACAGCGTGCCGGTCGAGACGATCATCGCCTACGAAGCCAACAACCTGGAGTTCCCCTTTCGCCTCTTCCCGGAGACGCAAATCATGGTTCCCGGCGCGGTACGCGACGTGTTCGTCTGGACGCCGCCAACGCTGGCGTCGGTGCGCTCCTCGCGCGAGGGCAGCGGCGTCACGCCGGTCATCGTCGGCACGGGAACCTACATCTACCCCGTCGGCTCGCGCAGCTTCTCGCAGTACTTCTGGTATGGCCACCCCGGCATCGACATTGCCCTGCCCGAAGGCACGGCCGTCGTCGCCTCCGACACGGGCACGGTCACCTTCGCCGGCTGGAACATCTACGGCTTCGGCAACCTGATCGTCGTCAACCACGGCAACGGCTACGAGACGTTCTACGCCCACCTGAGCGGCATCAGCGTCGTGCCGGGGCAGATCGTCTATCAGGGCAACGTCATCGGCAGCACGGGCAACACCGGCAACTCCTCCGGCCCGCACATCCACTTCGAGATTCGGGCCAATGGGGTGCAGGATAATCCGTGCTTTTATGTGGGGGGGTGTTAAGGCAAGTAGGTCAGTGAATCAGTAGGTCAGTAGGTCAGTAGGTCAGGTCAGTCAACTCTGAAGCTCACTGACTTACTGACCTACTGACCTACTGTCCACTAACGTGCCGATCGCGCAACTGCCCACACCCCGCCTGAATGTCAATCCCCCGCCGCACGCGGACGGTGCTGCCGATGCCGTACTCCTCCAGAGCCTTCTGGAAGCGGGCCACGCGCTCCGGTGATGAGGGCGCGCCGCCGTAGCCGGCGGTGGGGTTAAGGGGGATCAGGTTGACGTGGGCCAGCATACCGCGCAGTAGTTGGCCCAACTTGTGGGCCTGCTCCTCGGTGTCGTTCTCCCCGGCGATGAGCGCCCACTCGAACGTCAGCCGCCGGCCGGTCTTCTCCACGTAGTAGCGGCAGGCGTCCATCAGTTCGGCGATGGGCCAGCGGCGATTGACCGGCAGCAGACGGCCGCGCTCCTCGTCGTCGGCGGCGTGGAGCGAGATGGCCAGCGGCGTCTGGCGCTGCTCGTCGGCGTAGCGGCGGATGGCCGGCACCAGGCCGACGGTGGAGATGGTGATCTTGCGCGCCCCCAGGTTCAGCCCGGTCGCGTCGGTCAGCCGGTCGACGGCGGCCAGGGTGTTGTCGTAGTTGTGCAGCGGCTCGCCCATGCCCATCATGACGATGTTGGTCACGTGCTCGCCGCGCGCCGCCAGCTCGCGGGCGAAGTAAGTCACCTGGCCGACGATCTCCGCCACGCTCAGATGGCGCATGAAGCCCATCTGCCCCGTGGCGCAGAAGACGCAGCCCATGGCGCAGCCGGCCTGCGTGCTGATGCACAGCGTGCGCCGCTTCTCATAGCCCATCAGCACCGTCTCGATGAACTGGCCGTCGGGCAGGCGAAAGAGCACTTTGGTCGTCCGGCCGTCGCGGGAGTCCTGGCGCACAACGACGTCGCCGATACTCAGCGTCGTCTCGGCCGCCAGCCGCTCGCGCAGCGCCGCCGGTAGGCTGGTCATCTCGGCCGCGCCGGCGGCGAAGTGGCGATAGAGCCACTCCCATACCTGGCGGGCGCGGAAGGCGGGCTGGCCCCAATCGGCCAGCAGGGCGGTTAGCTCCGGCAGGGAGAGGTCGTAGAGGTTGATCGTGTTGGGCGATTTGGCAAATCGCTCTACAGGAATACTAGACATGGGCGGGCGTCTCCTGGTGGGCCAGGAAGTCGGCCACGGCGGTGATGTCGTCGAGGATGTAGTCGGGCCGGATGGGGCCGGTGGTGGCCTCGTCGCGGGTGGAGATGCCGCTGAGGACGAGGATGGCCCGCAGGCCGACGCCCTTAGCCCCGGCGATGTCGGTCGAGAGCCGGTCGCCGACCATGGCTACGTTACTCGGGTCGCCGCCCAGCCGCTTGACCGCCTCCTGGAAGACGATTGGCCCCGGCTTGCCGATGAGCAGCGGTTGGACGCCGGTGGCCGTGCTGATGACGGCCAGCAGCGCCCCGGCCCCCGGCAGCGGCCCCAGTTCGCTGGGGTAGGATGGGTCGGGGTTGGTGCCGATGAAGCGCGTGCCGCGGTGGACGAGCAGCGAACCCATGGCCAGGTCTTCGTAGGTGGCGTGGGGGGTGAAGCCGACGACGACGAAGGCCGCCGTGGCCCCGGCGCGCACGTCGGCCGGGGTGATGGCCCGGAAGCCGTGGGCGGCCAGGGCTTCGTGCAGCCCCTTGTCGCCGACGATGTAGATGGGCGTATTGGGCGGATACTGGCCGGCCATGTGGGTGGCGGTGGCTTCGGCCGAGGTCAGGATCTGCTCCGGCGGCACGTCAACGCCGAAGCGGGCCAGTTTGGCGGTGTACATGACGGCCGTTTTGGTGGCGTTGTTGGTGGCCAGCACAAAGCCGATGCCCAAACGGCGCAGCGTGGCGAAGAACTCCGGCAGGCCGGGCATGGGCGTCTCGCCGCGCCACAGCACGCCGTCCATGTCGAGAATGAGGTTGCGGATGGGTGTGGTCATTCCACTTTGTATTCTAGCGCGTTGGGGCGGGGGGCGCATGTTCTCGGCCGGCAGAAGAATGGCACGCTGATTGGGCGCTGATTGACGCGGATAAGAAAGTGGTATAATTCACAGGTTGCCCCCTTTTCGGGGGCGTTTGCGCGGGCGCGGCCCGTGCAGCAGGGAGTAAGGCATTTGTGAAACTTTCGGTCATCATTCCAGTCTACAACGAGCTTTCGACACTGGAGCCGGCGGTGCGCGCCGTGCTGGCGGTCAACGAGGCGGACGAAATCCTCGTCATTGACGATGGCTCCACTGACGGCACGCGCGACCTGTACCCGGCCATCGAGCAACTCGACCCCAGTATCCGGGTCATCCTGCACGAGAAGAACATGGGCAAGGGCGCGGCCGTTCGCACCGGCTTTGCCCAGGCCACCGGCGAAATCTTCCTGATCCAGGACGCCGACCTGGAGTATGACCCGCGCGACTATCGGTCGATGCTGCGACCCATCGAAGAGGGGCGGGCGCAGGTGGTCTACGGCTCCCGCTTCCGCGGTGGGCCGACCAAGACGATGTTCTTCTGGCACATGGTCGGCAACAAGATGCTGACCCTGGTGACTAACATCGTCTACAACACCATCCTGTCGGACATGGAGACGTGCTACAAGGTCTTCCGCGCCGACGTAGTGCGCGACATCCCCTTGCGCTCGCGCGGCTTCGAGTTCGAGCCTGAGATCACCTCCAAGGTGCTGAAGCGCGGCTATCGCATCTACGAAGTGCCCATCTCCTACAACGGCCGCGAGTTCGACGAGGGCAAGAAGCTCAACCCGTGGCGCGAGGGGCCGAAGGCGCTGTACTACCTGATCAAGTATCGTTTCGTGGATTAGTTGTCAGTTGTCAGTTGACAGTTCCCGGCCCTGACAACTGTCAACTGACCCACTGACCCACTGACTACTGACCTACTGTCCCCTGACCACCTCCCCCCCCCCCCCCGCTCCCCCGCTCCCCTGCTCCTCCTCCTAGGGGCGGCGCTGCGCCTGCGCGGCCTCTTCGCCAACACCTTCCACGCCGACGAAGCGCTGTTCGCCTCTTGGGCGCGGCTCATCGCCGTCTGGCGCGACCCGCTGCTGCTGACCCAGCCGGTGGACAAGCCGCCGCTGCTGTTCTATAGCCAGGCGCTTTTCTACCCCCTGTTCGGCCCGGTGGAGTGGGCGGCGCGGCTGCCGGCGCTGCTGGCCTCGCTGCTGCTCATCCCGCTGGCGGGGATGCTGGCGCGGCGGCTGGGCGGCGGGCGGGTGGCGGCCGTCGTTGCCGCGGCCGTCGTTGCCGTCGCTCCGCTGGCCGTCCAGTTCAGCGCCACGGCTTTCAGCGACCCGCTGCTGACCTTCTGGCTGACGGCGGCGCTGGTCGTTGTGCTGGCCCGGCCGGGGCGGGCGCGGCCGGGGCTGGTGGGGTTGTGTCTGGGGCTGGCGTTGGCGACGAAGTATCAGGCGGCGCTCTTTCTACCGCTGGTGGTTGGGCTGGCCTGGCTGCGCGGCTGGGGGCGGCGCGAGTGGGCGCGCGGGCTGGCCGGGCTGGCAGTCGTCGTCGCCCTGCTGCTGCTCTGGGGCGCGGCGCGGGCCGACGGGGCCGGCCTCGTCGCCCGGCAGTGGGCCAACATCGGCGGCCTGCGCCCGGCGTGGTCGTGGGAGTTGTGGCCACGGCTGGTCGAGGGGGCGCGGCTGTGGCGGCTGGCGTTGGGCTGGCCGCTGCTGGCGCTGGGCGGAGTGACGGCGGCGGCCGTGGCCCTGTCCCGCCGGGCGCGGGCGCGGCTGGGGGCGGCCGACGCGCTGCTGGCCCTCTTTGTGGTGGCCTACCTGCTGCTCCACTGGCTGTGGGCCGTGCCCGCCTGGGATCGCTACCTGTTGCCGGTGCTGCCCATCGTCGCCGCGCTGCTGGGGCGGGGAGTCGAGGCCGTTGTGGGATTGAAGAGGGAAGAGCCCACAGATTTCACAGATTGCACAGATTATAAGACAAAGAAATCTGTGGAATCTGTGAAATCTGTGGTTACTTCTCTCTTAACCCGGTGGTCGCTCTGCTCATCATCGTGGCGGTGTTGCACCTACCCGTGGCCGCCGCCGCCCGCGCCGGGCGCTATCCCATCGGCGGCCAGCCGGCGGCCGACGGCGGCGCGGCGCTGGTCGCCCTGGCCCTGACGGATGCGCCCTACGGCACGGTGCTGTATGATCACTGGTATAGTTGGCACTGGCGCTACCAGTTGTTCGACCGGCGCGTCTACGTCAGTTGGTTTCCCCACGCCGACGCGCTACTGGCCGACCTGGCCGCCTTTGGCCAGACGGGGCCGGCGCGCACCGTGGCCCTGCCGCGCGGTGGCACGGCCGCGCCGCTCGTGCGGCGGCTGCGCGAGGCGGGCTACCGGCTGGTGGCCGTGCCCGGCCCGGCCGGGGCGGCGATGGAACTGTGGCGAATCGAGCGCGAGGAGAGGGAAGAGTGAAGCGTTGGGCGGAGTGGTTGGGCGGGCGCGGCTGGCCGGCGCTGCCGGCGCTGATCGGCCTGGTGGCGCTGTTCTTCAACCGCCTGGCCTTCAGCAACCTCATCCTGGCCCGCGGCGACACCTTCCTCTACTTCTACCCCTACTGGAGCGCCGCCGCCGCCGCGTTGCGGGCCGGGCGCGTGCCCCTGTGGAACCCCGACATCTTCATGGGCGCGCCGTTCCTGGCCAACAGTCAGGCCGGCTTCTTCTACCCGCTCAACTGGCCGGTGTGGCTGCTGTTGCCCACGCCCTACGCCGTCAGCGCGAGCATCCTGGTGCACGTTGTCATCGCCGGGGCCGGGGTTTATCTGGCCGGGCGGCGGACGCTGGCCCTGACCCGGCCGGCGGCGCTGTTGGGCGCGGCGCTGTTCGCTCTGGGCGGCTATCTGACGGCGCAGGTGGAGCACGTCAACCAGTTGCAGGGGCTGGCGTGGTTGCCGTGGTTGTTTGTGGCCGTTGCTGGACTGAAGAAGAAGGAAACCACAGATTTCACAGATTACACAGATTTTCAGAACGAAAAATCTGTGGAATCGGTGAAATCTGTGGTTTCTTCCTCCCTTGGCCCGGCGCTGGCCGTGGGCGGGCTGTTGGCGCTGCAACTGCTGGCCGGGCATACGCAGACGGCGTTCATCAGCGGGGTGGCGGTGGCGGTGTGGCTATTGGCCACGCTCGTCGGGCGGGATGATTCCCGCCAGTCGGTTGGGGGCAGAAAGCAGCCTGCCCTGCGGGTTGCCTTGGTGCTGGCCGGCGGGGTGGCGTTGGCTGCCGTCCTGGCCGCCGTCCAACTGCTGCCGACGCTGGAGTTGGCCGGCCTCTCCAGCCGGCAGGGCGGGCTGGCGCTCAACGAAGTGCTGTCCTTCTCCTGGCATCCGCTGCATCTGACGCGGGCGCTGCTGCCGGGCTACGACGCGCCGCTGTTCAGCGAGTACCTCGCCTTCCTGCCGCTGACCGGGCTGGCCCTGGCCGTCGTCGGCGCGTGGCGCTGGCGGCATGACGCCGCCGTCCGGCCGTGGCTCATCCTCATCATCGTGGCCCTGGTGCTGGCCCTGGGCCGCTTCACGCCCGTCTACCACCTGCTCGGCCGCCTGCCCGGCTTCGACCTGTTCCGCGTGCCGGCGCGCTGGCTGGCCGTGGCCGCGCTGGGGGCGGCGCTGCTGGCCGGGCTGGGCTGGCAGCGCCTGGCCGGCTTCGCCACCGCCGCGTGGCCCACGGCCGCGGCCCGCGCCGCGGCCTGGCGCGAACTGCGGCGGCCCCTGCTGGCCGCGGCGTGGGCTTAGCCGTGCTGAGCATCTGGGGCTTCGCCGCCGGCTGGCTGGCCCGCTTTGTGCCCACCGGCGCGGAAGCGCCCTTCGCCGCGCCGAGCGGGCGGGCGCTGCTCGGCTGGCTCATCGAGGCGGTACTATTCGGCCTGCTGCTGTGGATCATCGCCACCGCGCCCCGCGAACGCGCCCGCCACGCGCCCTATGACCTGATCGCCCTGGCCCTGGCCGTCCTGTGGCTCGGCTCGCGCGGCCTGCCCTACAACCAGTTGACGACGCCGGCGGCGGCCTTCGAGTTGCGCCCGCCCGTGGCCCGGCTGCTGGCGCTGGCCGAGTGCGTCGCCCCCGGCCCCTGCGCCGCGCCGCCCGACCGCTTCCTGAGCCTGTCCGACATCCTCTTCGACCCCGGCGACACGGCCGAAATCGAGAGCATCTACGGCGACCAGCTCGACGACGCCGCGCTCTACGACTACATCGTGGCCGTCAAGCAGTGGGAAGTGCTGTCGCCCAACCTGTCGCTGCGTGACGGGCTGCCGGCCATCGACGGCTTCGACGGTGGCGTGCTGCCCCTGGCCAGCTACAGCGAACTGATGCGCCTCATCCTGCCGCCGGGCAGCGCCACCAGCGACGGCCGCCTGCGCGAATACCTGACCGCCGCGCCCGACGCCCGCTGGCTGAGCCTGTTCAACGGCCGCTACCTGATCACCGACAAGGTGGGCGACGTGTGGCGCGAAGGGGTGTTCTTCGACCGGCAGCACCCGGTGGTTGTAGGCGACACGCCGGCGGCCGTGGGCGACGTGCCGCCATTCGAGGCGACGGAGGTGTGGCTGCTGGCCGAGGGGACGCCGCCGCCGGTCGCAGTGACGACGAGCGATGGGCAGACGGGGCCGCTGACCGCCGAGTTGCTCAGCGCGCCCGACCTGTACCGCGTGCCTTTCCCCGCGCCGGCCGCGGCTACGTCCATCGCCCTATTGCCCTGTGAACCGCCGGCGGCCGGCTGCGGGCTGGCGGCGCTGACGCTGGTGGATGCCCGCGACGGCGCATTCCAATCGCTGACGCCCGCGCCCTACCGGCTCATCCACTCCGGCGACGTGAAGATCTACGAGAACCGCGACGCATTGCCGCGGGCCTTCGTCGCCGGCGACTGGCAGTGGCAGCCGGACGTGGCCGCGGCGGTGACGGCCATGAGCGCGCCGGGCTTCGACCCGCGGCGGACGGTGGTGCTGGTGGGCGACGGCCCGCTTCCCGCGGCGACCGGCGGCGGGACGGCCGAGATTATCGCTTATGCCCCGGAGCGCGTCGTCGTGCGTGTGGCTGGCGAGGGCGGGCTGCTGCTGCTGAGCGATGCCCACTACCCCGGCTGGGAGGCGACGCTCGACGGCGCGCCGGCCACCATCTACGCCGCCGACGGGCTGTTTCGCGGCGTCTTCGTGCCCGCCGGGGAGCATGAGGTGGTGTTCGCCTTCCGGCCGCGCAGCTATCGCCTTGGGGCAATTGTGTCGCTGCTGGGGTTGGGCGTGGCCCTGGCTGGGGTTGTGATGTTGATGAAGAGGGAGAGGGACGCGGAGAGACGCAGAGGAGCGCGGAGTTACGCGGAGACGCCGGGCCGCCTCCGGGCCCAAAGGAAAACACATGTCCGCGAATCTAAATGGCATGGCCCGCGCGCTATCCAGCAACCGGCGCGAGACGATCAAGAACTACATTTTCCTGACGCTTGGCGCGGCGATCATGATCGTCAACTTCAACATCTTCATGGCCCCCGGCAACATCGCCCCCGGCGGCGTGGGCGGGCTGTCGCTCATCCTCAACAATTACACCGGCATCCCGCTGGGCACGGGCATGTTGCTGCTCAGCATCCCCCTCATCGGGCTGGGCTTCCTGAAACTGGGCCGCTTCCGCTTCCTGGTGCGCACGCTCTACGTGACCATCTTCTATACCGTGGGCGTTGACCTGACGGCGCGCTTCTTCCCGCCGGGCGGCATCGTTGACGACCTGTTGCTGAACGCGCTCTACGGCGGCGTGCTGGGCGGCATCGGCTATGGGCTGGTCGTGCGCGGCCGGGGCATGGTCAGCGGCACGGGCATCATCAGCCGTGTGCTGCAACTGCGGACGGGCATCCCGGTCAGCCAGCTCTATCTGGTCATCGACGGCTTCGTGATTATCGCCCTGGGCCTGACCTTCGGCTGGGAGCGGGCGCTGTATGGCTGGATGATGCTGTTCATCTGGGGGCTGGCCTCGGACTACGTGCTGGAGGGGCCGAGCGTGGTGCGCATCGTCTTCATCGTCACCAACTGGCCGGAGGCGGTGGCCGACGTGCTGATGGAGCGGCTGCGCGTCGGCGTGACGCGCTGGACGGGCGAGGGGATGTACACGGCCGAGGAGCGGGCCATCCTCTTCTGCACCGTGACGCGGCCCGACGTGGAGGTACTGCGCTCGGTCGTGGCCGAGATCGATCCGGCGGCCTTCGTCGTCATCGGCCAGGGGCACCAGGCCAGCGGCGGCATCGTCCGGCCGCCTGACCTGGCCAAAGTGACGGTCGCGGCGGGCGAAGCGCAGGACGTAGCTTAATCGTTGCTCAGGCGGCGTGCATCGCCGGCCGGTTTCGGCTATCCTTCGCAGTCGTCAGGAGTTGAAGCGAGCAGTCTGGAAGAGTGGGGTAGCCGTGTCTAGAGCGATGATACGAGTCGTTATACTTCTCGCCGTGGCGATGTTGAGCGTGGCCGGGTGCAGCCTCATGCAGCCGCAGCCGGAACTCATCATTCCCACGCCGCCGGTGGCCACACCGGCTCTGTTCATTCCCGACGCCCAGGGGGAGATCACCACCGACCCGGTTAGCGACGTTGTACCCAACATCGACCCGGCCATCGAGGCCCTGATCCTGGAGGCTTCACAGCAGCAGCTCATCGCCTACGTGCGCCAGATGGAGAGCTTCGGCACGCGCAACGCCTTCAGCGACACGCAGTCGGAGACGTTCGGCATCGGCGCGGCGCGGCGCTGGATCTTCAACGAGTTCGTGCGCGTGGGCAACGGGCGGCTGACGGTCGAGTTCCAGGACTTCCCCATGAACTACAGCGGCTATGCCGCCGACCAGAGCAACGTCGTGGCCATGTTGCCGGGCAAGGGCGGCGGCAGCGGCATCGTCGTCCTGATGGCCCACTACGACAACCGCCCGGCCGACGCCACCGACGGCCTCAGCCGGGCCACCGGGGCCAACGACAACGCCTCCGGCATCGCCCTGCTGCTGGAGACGGCGCGGATCATGAGTTCGCGCGACTGGAACCAGACGGTCGTCTTCCTGGCCACGTCGGCCGAGGAGCAGGGGGCTTTCGGCGCGCGCTTCTTCGCCGAGAACGCCTTTCTGGATGGCAAGAACGTCATCGCCGCCATCAACTACGACGCCGTGGGCGGGCGGGCCGGCGTGCCGCAACACGTCCGCCTGTTCGCCGTCGACTATCGCATCTCCAACAACGGGGCGCTCGGCCGCTATTACGAGTACATCGGCGGCCTCTATCTGCCCACCTTCCCGGTGCTCATCCAGGACGCGCTCGACCGCGAAGGGCGCTGGGGCGACCACCGCGAATTCGTCCGCGTCGGCTTTCCGGCCATCCGCGTCATCGAATCGGTCGAAGACCCCGACCTGGTTAACTCCAACCGCGACACGTGGGACCTGATCGACTACAACTACCTGCAACGGGTGGTGCAACTCAACCTGGCCGTGGCCGCCAATCTGGCCGGCGGGCCGCACCAGCCGCCGCCGCCGCTGGTGGCTTCGATGGCCGAGCCGGGGGCGTTCCTGCTGACCTGGGCACCCGATCCGGTCGCGGCGGGCTACGCCATCTCCTTCCGGCCGGTGGACTCGACCTACTACCCGACGTTCAGCTTCGTGCGCGCCGGCAACGCCGGCAACGTGGCCCTGACCGGCATTGACCCCAACGTGACCTACGCCGTCAGCA
>JADJHJ010000017.1 GCA_016707605.1 Candidatus Promineofilum glycogenicum
TAGACAACAGCGAACGTCCCTATGAGATATTCGAGAGCTTGAACTTCAAGGGGCGGACCCTGACCCAGGCAGATCTTGTGCGCAACTACATCGCTATGAAGCTGCCGCAAGCAGATCAAACGCCTGTTTTTGAGCAGTACTGGTCGCCCATCGAGGAAATGTTGCAGGAAAAGCGTAGCGTCGGCAAGTCGCGTCTTGGTGAATTGACGGCGTTTCTGCGCCATTACATCGCCTACCTGAATGGGGTGCTTGTTAATGAGGAACACGTCTATTCTCGTTTCCGCGACCGCGGCCAGCGCATGAGTACAGATGAGTTCATCGAAGAGATGAAGATTCTCAAGCGGTTTGCTGGCTACTATGATCGTATGTTGCGCCCCGAAAAGGAAGCTCACAAGAATTTGCGTGAACAGTTGCAGCGCCTGAACAGGCTTGAATTTGCCACAGCATACCCGTTTCTGCTATCAGCCTACAACGCTATTGAAAATGGTCTACTTACCTCTCAGGACTTGGCGCAAGGTCTAGCAACGCTTGAGTCGTATATGGTTCGGCGGTATCTGACGCGCGACACCGTGGGTTACATCAACCGAATGTTTCCTACGCTTTGGAAGGAAATAGATACATCAGACTTCGACGCCTCACTCAGGCGTGCCATAGCTACCAAAAACTTTCCGAATGATGACAGACTCCGCGAGGCGCTAGAGACTAACGAACTTTATAAGCGTGATCGCGAAAAGCTCATTCTGGTGCTGGAAACAATCAATCGCCACCTATCGCGAGAAACTGGTGGCTACACCGTCCTGGACGGCAAGGCGACACTAGAGCATATCATGCCGCAATCGCTGAGTGAGGAGTGGCAGAGCTACCTGGGATCTAGTTGGGTTGAGGATTACTACTATTTGCATACCATTGGTAACCTGACCCTCGTAACTCAGGAGTGGAACAGCAGCATGTCCAATGCCCCCTACCCCAAGAAAAAGGATCTGTTAGGTCAGCACGCATTGAAACTCAATAGTAGCTACTTTGCCAATGGACCGAAACAGTGGAATGGGGAGGCGATTCTGGAACGAAGCCGGCTTATAGCTGATACCATTATCCAGATTTGGCCCGCGCCAGAGACGATTAAGGCAACCAACAAAGTTTGGCGTGAGCGGCCGAAAGCACTCAGGATATTAGGAAGAACGTACGAAACAAAATCCTGGCGTGACATTGTTCAGTATACGGCTGAGACCGTCGCACAGACAGTCCCTGACTTCGAAGCCACAATCGTCTCGCAGTTTCCGAAATGGTTTAGCAAGAGTGAAATGGAAAGATCCCGCCAATTAAGCAATGGCTGGTGGGTCTATGTCAATTTCTCTGGCGAGGGCGCGCAGGGGTTCGCTGAAAGGATGGTGGAAATGGCTGGGATACCTGAGGAGCAGCTCCAGCTAATCTGGTAGACTTTCAGTCGGTTCGCGCCGTATATTCTCTTCCTGCGCGATCGGCATTTGGTTGAACTCTGTGCCCAGAGACTCCGTCAGATATACATCATAATCCTAGGTTGACTCATCTCTAGCTGCATCTAACGCCGCCATATCCGCGGCGTCCTCTGGAAACTCCACCACCACCACCGGTATCCCCCTCCCCGCCCGCGCCGCATACCCCCGATACCCCGGATACACCGCCACCGCCCGCCCCCAACAAGCCGCCCGCTCCTCCCCCACCACCTCGCGGGCCACGTAGGGCCGGGCCACGCCGTCGCGGGTGACGGTCACGGCCGGGTTGGCCTTCACGTTGTAATACCACGCCGGGTGCTTCGCCTGCCCCCAGTTGGAGGCGATGAGGATGAGCCGTTCGCCGTCGGGGATGCCGACCAGGGGCACGGTGCGCGGCCGGCCGCTCTTCGCGCCGGTGGTCGTCAACTGGATGATCGGCAGGCCGCTGAGCAGGGCCGAGGCCGTCGTCCGCCCGCCGCTCAGGCGCAGCGTGGCCCCGTCCACGTGGTGGATCGTCCGCGCCAGCAGCCAGGCCGCCGGCCGCGTGGCGATGACCCGCCGCACAGTCCGCGTTACGACGTTGGGTGTGTCGGCCCATTCGGTCATATGCTTTCCTGGGGCAAGGCGAGGAGCGCAAAGGAAGAGTCACGCAAAGACGCAAAGCACGCCAAGCTAAGAAACATACTGAGCTTGGCGTGCTTTGCGTCTTTGCGTGATCATTCTTCTTAGCGTCCTTTGCGTCCTTGGCGATCTTTGCGTGAGGTTCTTAAAATCTGCCCAATCTGCCTAATCTGCGGATCAACCCTTCTTCAATTCGTCGATCACTTCAGGGTTCACCAGGCTCGACGTATCCCCCGGGTCCTGCCCCAGGTAGGCGCTGCGGATGACGCGGCGCATCAGCTTGGCGTTGCGCGTCTTGGGCAGATCGCTGACGAAGTGGACGGCCGCCGGCGTCAGCGGCTTGCCCAACTCCGCCCCCACCAGCCGCCGCAACTCCTCGGCCAGCGCCTCGCCCGGCGCGTGCCCCGGCGAGAGGACGACGAAGCACACCAGGGCGCTACCCTTGATCGCGTCGGGCACGCCGACGGCCGCCGCCTCGCGCACCGCCGGGTGGGCCACCAGCACCGACTCGACCTCCGCCGGGCCGAGCCGCTTGCCGGCGATCTTGATCGTGTCGTCGGAGCGGCCCAGGATGTACCACATGCCATCCTCGTCCACCGCCGCCCAATCGCCATGCACCCACACGCCGGGGAACTGCGACCAGTAGGTGTCCAGATAGCGCTGCCGGTCGCCCCAGAAGCCGCGGGCCATGCCGATCCACGGCGCGCGGATGACCAGTTCGCCCACCTGGCCGCGCACCGATTGCCCGGCGCTATCGACCACGTCGGCGGCCATGCCGGGGCAGGGCGCGGCGAAGGCCGTCGGCTTCAGCGGCAGCAGCGGGTTGCCCATGACGATGCCGCCGCTGATCTCCGTGCCGCCGCTGTAGTTGATGATCGGCCGCCGCCCCTCGCCCACCACCTCGAACAGCCAGCGCCACGGCTCCGGGTTCCACGGCTCGCCGGTGCTGGCGAAGAAGCGCACGGCGGACAGATCGTGGCGGCGCACCGGCTCCGCGCCGTGGGGGGCCAGGGCGCGGATGAGCGTGGGCGAGACGCCGACGTGGGTCAGGCGGTGGCGGGCGGCCAGCGCCCACAGGCGATCCACGTCGGGGTAGTCGGGCGAGCCGTCGTAGAGGCAGAACGTCGCCCCCAGCAGCGTCGCCCCGTAGACCAGCCACGGCCCCATCATCCAGCCCATGTCGGTGATCCAGTAGATCCGCGTGTCACCGTCCCCGGCGTGGACGTCCGTGCCGAAGGCCATGTCCTGCGCCGCCTTGACCGGGAAGCCGCAATGGGTGTGGACGACGCCCTTGGGCCGGCCGGTCGTGCCGCTGGTGTAGAGGATGAGCAGCGTGTCTTCGGCGGCGGTGTCGGCGCTCTCGGCCGTGTCCGGCTGGGCGGCGACGAGTTCGTGCCACCAGTGGTCGCGGCCGGGGGTCATGGCCACGTCGTTGCCGGCGCGGCGCAGGACGATGACGTGACGCAGCGATGGGACGTGGGCGGCGGCCTCGTCGGCCGTCGGCTTCATGGGCGAGAGGCGGCCGCGGCGGAATGTGCCGTCGGCGGTGAAGAGGGCCACCGCCCCGGCGTCGGCCAGCCGCGAGGCCACCGCGCCCGCGCCATAGCCGGAGAAGAGCGGCAAGGCCACCGCGCCGACTTTGGCCAACGCCAGCAGAGCCACGGCGATCTCCGGCGTCATGGGCATGTAGAGGCCCACGGCGTCGCCCGCGCCCAGGCCCAGCGACCGCAGGGCGTTGGCGCAGCGGTTGACCTCGGCCGCCAGTTCGCCATAGGTCAGCGTCCGCGTCGCGCCCTCTTCGCCCTCCCAGATGATGGCCGGGCGGTCGCGCGTCGCCGGGTCGTCGGCCCACTTGTCGACGCAGTTGTCGGCGATGTTGAGCCGCCCGCCGACGCACCAGCGCGGCCACTCGATGCCATCGGACAGGTCGAGCACCTGCGAATAGGGCACGCGGAAGCGCACGTCGAGGTAGCGCAGGACGGCGTCGGTGAACCAGGCCACGTCGGCCGTGGAGCGGGCCATGAGTTCGGTGTAGTCGGCGATGGCGTGGGCGCGCATGAAGCGCGTCAGGTGGGCGCGCTCGGTGTAGTCGGGCGTCGGCCGCCAGACGATCTCGCCGCCGAAGGAAGGGGTGTCGGTCATGGTGGGCCTCAGAATGGCACGCTGATTTTCGCTGAGAAGAGCGCTGATTTTCGCTGTCCTACCTTGCCAACTCGCCTTGATTGGTATGGACAACGTGCTGTTTACGAGCAGTCTCAAATATTCTGCGACGCACTTCGGGCTGTCGCCCAAAGTTAAGCAAAAGGCCAACCTGTATTTCGGTCGCCTTCAAATAGTTGAGCAATTGCTTCTCGTGCTCAGGTACCAGACTCTCGGCTGCTTTGAGTTCCAGAATGACCTTCTCATCGACAACAATATCGGCGTAATACTCGCCTACTTTTAGACCGTGATACCAGACCGGGATTGGCGCTTGCTGGACGATGTGGAAGCCTCGCTCTCGCAACTCGATCGCCAGCGCATTTTCGTACACCTTTTCCAGGAAGCCAAACCCCATTTCACTATGAACACGGTAGAAAGCGTTAATGATCGCGCTCGTTAATTCGCTGTGCAGGTAAGTAGTCATCGTTGTCACTCCTTGCCGAGCAATTGTAGTCAGTCTTCAGCGAGAATCAGCGCTCTTCTCAGCGAAAATCAGCGTGCCATTCTTCGAACCTCGCCAACGTCGGCCATAATCTGCCCCTTCAGCGCCGCCAGCCCATCGAACTTCATCTCCGGCCGGATGCGGCCGACGAACTCCAGCCGCACCTCCTCGCCATAGATGTCCTCGTCGAAGTCGAGCAGGTGGGCCTCGATGGTCACGCCGCCGCCGTTGACCGTCGGCCGCACGCCGACGTTGGTCGCCGCGGCGAAGCGCCGGCCGTGGATGGCGGCGTAGGTGGCGTAGACGCCGTAGCCGGGCAGCAGTAGCTCGTCCCACAGGGCCAGGTTGGCCGTCGGGAAGCCGATCGTCCGGCCGCGCTGGTCGCCCTTGACCACCGGCCCGCGGACGCTGTGGCGGCGGCCGAGGCAGCCGTTGACCGTGGCCATGTCGCCCGCCGCCAGCGCCTCGCGCACGCGGCGGCTGCTGGCCGGCGCGCCGTCCCACTCGACCAGGTCGGTCATCGTCTCCACGGTGAACCCCTTCTCCGCCCCCTGTTGCCGCAGAAAGGGCACGTCCCCTTCGCGCTTATAGCCCAGGGCGATGTTGTTGCCGCCCCACAACTGGCGCATGTCCAGCGCGGCCAGCAGTTGGTCAACGAAGTCGGCGGCGCGAATCTGGCGCACCTCGTCGTCGAACGGGTGGGTGACGATCAGGTCAATGCCCTGCTCGGCCAGTAGCTGGACGCGGTCGTCGAGTGTGGTCAGATAGAAGCGCGCCGGCAACGTCTGCATGACGCGCCGCGGGTGGGGGAAGAAGGTCAGCGCCGCCGCCCGCGCGCCGTCCTGCCGGGCGCGGGCGACCATCGCCCGCAGGAGCGCCTGGTGGCCAAGGTGCACGCCGTCGAAGGAGCCGATGGCGACGTAGGTGGGGCGTTTGTGATCGACTTCGCTGAGGTGGGTTACGCGGACAAATGATTGGGTCATATCGGGTTGTTGGGACGGCGTGGAGTCGGCCGCCGGGCGAATTGTATCATAAAGCGAGACCTCTGAGGTTTGCGGCTAACCTCAGAGGTCTGAAGATGCTAACATCTTGCGCGGCCGGATTACGTCCCCATCGACCTCGACCACCCCCAGAAAGCGCCCGCCCGGCCCGAACGCGGCGGCGTTGCCCTGTGTTGCGTCGGCCGCGGCGGGCAGTCGTTGACCCAATGATAGCCGTATTGCCTCGCTTTCGCCGACCTCGATGCGTGGCAAGTGCTGCACAGCCGCTTCCGGCGGCAGCAGCGCCGCGGCCACGCTCTCCGGCGTCAGCGCGTCGAGCGGCACGGCACTGGTCACGGCGAACGCGCCGACGGCCGTCCGCCGCAGCGCGGCCACGTGGCCGCCGGAGCCTAGCGCCGCGCCCAGGTCGTGGGCCAGCGAGCGGATGTAGGTTCCCGAAGAGCAGGCGACGCGCAGGCTGACGAGCGGCGGGTCGAAGGCCAGCAGGTCGAGGGCGTGAATGACCACCTCGCGCTCCGGCAGGTCGAGGGTCACGCCGCGGCGGGCGCTCTCGTACAGCGGGCGGCCATCGCGCTTGACGGCCGAATGGGGCGGCACGCGCTGGCGGATGGGGCCGCGGAAGGCGTCGAGGGCCGCGGCCAGTTGCGCCGCCGACACGTCCACCGGCCGCTCGGCCGTCACCTCCCCCTCGGCGTCGTAGGTCGTCGTGGCCTGGCCCAGCCGGACGGTCGTCTCATACGTCTTGTCCAGCCCGACCAGGTACTCCAGGAAGCGCGCCGCCGGGCCGAGGCCCAGCAGCAGCAGGCCGCTGGCCAGCGGGTCGAGCGTGCCGGCGTGGCCGACGCGCCGCAGCCCGGCGGCGCGCCGCACGCGGGCCACGGCGTCGTGGCTGGTCGGGCCGATGGGTTTGTCGAGAAGGAGGATGCCGGAGGTCACGCGGCGGGGCTACCTGGGGCGCTGGCGGCGGATGGCTTCCAGGCAGGCGGCGACGACGGTCGCCTCGGCCTTGTCGAGCGGGCCTTCGAGGGCGCAGCCGGCGGCCAGGGCGTGGCCGCCGCCGCCCAGGCGCACGGCCACCTCGGCCACGTTATAGGGCGGCACGGCGCGCATGCCGACGCGCACCTTGTCGTCGTCCTGCATCTCGCTCAACACGACGCCCATCGCCACCCCTTCCACGTCGGCCAGAAAGTTGACCAGGCCGCTGCTGCTGGGGCTGCCCTCCACCCCGGCGCGGCGCAACGCCTCGCGCGGGATGCTCGTCCATAGTAGCCCGTCTTGCAGCTTCATGCGCTCCAGCCCCAGACCCCACATCTGGGCCGTGGCGTGCGGCCGGCGGTGTAGCGCGCGCAGGCTGATGTCGGCGATGTCGGCCCCACAGTCCACCAGGTCGGCCGCGGCGCGCAGCGTGGCCGCGCTGACGTTGGTCGTGCGGAAGCCCATCGTGTCAGTGACGATGCCCGTCAGCAGGCTGTCGGCCATGCCGCGGGTCAGCGTCGCGCCCATCTCGGCCAGGAAACGGCAGAGGATTTCGGCCGTGGAACTGGCGTCGGGTTCGATGATATTGAACGCGCCGAAGCGGGTGTTGGTGACGTGGTGGTCGATGTTGGCCAGCGTCGGCTTCGGCTCCGGCAGCGCGGCATAGGCCCAGCCCATGCGCGACTCGTCGGCGCAATCGACGGCGATGACCAGATCGTAGTGGGCGTCGGTGTGGGGCGCGCGGCGCACGTCAGTGGCCAGCGGCAGGTAGTGGAAGCGCTGCGGCACGGCGTCGTCGCAGACCAGCGTGACGCGCTTGCCAAGCTGCTGCAGCGCCTGGCCGACGGCCGTCAGCGAGCCGATGGCGTCGCCGTCCGGATCCACGTGGGCAATGACCAGCACGCGGTTGGCTTTCTCGATGGCGAACTGGATCACCGGCTCCCCCTGTCGGCCTGCGCCGGGCTACTCTTCCTCGTCTACTTGCGCGGCGTCGCCCTCGTTGCCCTCGTCGGCCTCGACTTCGTCGAGTTCGTGCAGTTCAACGACGCCTGACGTGGTGGATGGGGCGGCGTCGGTCGCGGCCTCTGGGGTGTCTTCGGGCTTGATGTCCAGCTCTTCCAGCAGCTTGTCCACCTCTTCGACGTAGCGCAGGCGTGGGTCCCAGTGGAAGCGGAGGATCGGCGCGCTGCGCAGGCCCAGGCTGCCGGCCAACTCGCGGCGCAGGAAGCCGGCCGCGCTCTGTAGCCCGGCCATGACCTCTTCTTGCCGCGTCTCGTCGCCCAGAGCGTTGACGTAGGTGGTGGCGTACTGCAACTCGCGGTCGATCTCGACGTCCGTAATCGTCACACCGGCCAGGCGCGGGTCGCTGACTTCGCGCAGAAATATCTCGCTCAACAACTGCTTGATCTGCTCGGCCGTCCGTTCTTGTCTGATCTTACTCATGGTTACGCTTCAACGCGCTGCGTGACGTAGAACTCGATAATGTCGCCGGGCTGGTAGTCCTCAAACCCGTCCAGGCTGACGCCGAACTCGAAGCCGGCCTTGACCTCGCGCACGTTCTCCTGCAAGTGCTTCAGGCTGCTGATCGTGCCGCTGTGGAGCAGGCGGCTGTTGCGCACGATGCGGGCCTTGGCGTTGCGCCGCCCCTCGCCGGTGCGCATGTAGGAGCCGGCAATGTTGCCCACGCCGCGAATCTTGAACACCTGGCGCACCTCGGCCCGGCCGATGACCACGTCTTCGAAGGTCGGGGCCAACATGCCCTTCATGGCCTTCTCCACGTCCTCGATCAGCTTGTAGATGATGGAGTAGGTGCGAATCTGCACCTCTTCCACGGCCGCGGCGTTGCGGGCGATGGGGTCGGCGTCGACGTTGAAGCCCAGGATGATCGCCCCGGAGGCCGAGGCCAGCATCACGTCGCTCTCGGTGATGGGGCCGGTGGCCGAACGCAGGATGTCGAGTTCGACCTCGCCGCCATTGAGCCGCTCCAGCGAAGTAACAATCGGCTCCAGCGAGCCTTGCACGTCGGCCTTGACGATGAGGTTCAGCGTCTTGGCCTCGCCTTCCAACAGGCGGGCGAAGAACTCGTCCAGCGTCGGGCCGCGGCCACGGCTGGTCGGCGTTTCGCGGGCCGCCTCGCGCGCCTCGTCGATGATGCGTCGCGCCGTCTTCTCGCTGTCCACCACGCGGAACTGCTCGCCGGCCTGCGGCATGCCGTCCAGGCCGGAGACGGAGACGGGCGTCGAAGGGGCGGCGGTCTGGATGCGCTTGCCGGTGTAGTCGTACATGGCCTTAATGCGGCCGTAGTGTTCGCCGACCAGCATCGTATCGCCCAGCCGCAGCGTGCCGTTCTGGATGAGGGCGGTGGTCATGATGCCCTTGCCGCGCTCGATCTTGGCCTCCAGCACCGTGCCCGAGGCGGGCGCGCCGGGGTTGGCCTTGGGGTCGGCCTCTTCGGCCACCAGCAGCACTGCTTCCAGCAGGTCATCAATGCCCAGCTTCTCGCGGGCGGAGACGGGAATGACCATCGTGTCGCCGTCCCAGTCGTCGGGCACCAGGCCCATCTCGCTGAGCTGCTGCTTCACGCGGTCGGGCCGCGCGCCGGGCAGGTCGATCTTGTTCAGGGCGACGACGATGGGCACGTGGGCGGCGCGGGCGTGGTCGACCGCCTCGCGCGTCTGGGGCATGACGCCGTCATCGGCGGCCACGACCAGGATGGCGATGTCGGTCGCCTGGGCGCCGCGGGCGCGCATGGCGGTGAACGCCTCGTGGCCCGGCGTGTCCAGGAAAGTAACCAGGCGGCCGTCCTTCAACGTCTGGTACGCGCCGATGTGCTGGGTGATGCCGCCCGCCTCGCCGGCGGTGACGTTGGCCTTGCGGATGATGTCGAGCAGCGAGGTCTTGCCGTGGTCGACGTGGCCGAGCATGGTGACGACGGGCGGCCGCGGCTGTAGGTCGCCGGCGCGCTCCCCGGCCAACACCTTGCGCCAGCCGGTCTTCTCCGTCTCGTCCACCGGCGCTTCAACAACGACTTCCTCATGGGCAACAACGTCGTAACCCATTTCGCCGGCGACGATGGCCGCCGTCTCGAAGTCGATCTGCTGATTGATGTTGGCCATGATGCCGTTGGCCATCAACTCTTTGATGACGTTGATTGGACTCACGCCCATCATGGTCGCCAGCTCGCGAACGGTCACGAATGCCGGAATCTCAATTAATGTTTTTGTCTCTGCCATACTTGACTGCCTTTCCGCAAAACCGCGTTCTCCAAACTATCCGGCCTCAGCCGGCGCCGGGCGGCGCGGGTCGGCGGCAATGGCCGCCAACTCCGCCTCGGTCACCTGCGCGTTGAGCGCCCCGTTCAGAATCCCCGCGTGCCGGATGACCTTGTCCCAGCACGACGCCTGATCACACAGATAGGCCCCGCGGCCGTTGCGCTTGCCGGTCGGGTCGATCAGGACGCCACTGTCGGCGGTGCGCACAATGCGCGTCAGCCGTCGTTTGTCCACCTGCCGGCGACAAACGACGCACGTTCGTTGCGGCACGTGGCGTTGCGGCACGTGGCGCGCCGGGCGGCCCGATCCCTTTCCGGTCATCGCTCTAAATGTCCAGGTTGATGTCCTCGTCTTCCCAGCCCGCGTGCTTGCCGCCCTTGCGTTTGCGGTCGACGACGACCTGATTCAACTCCTCATTATAGACCAAGGGCTGCCCCTTGCGCTTCTTGCGCTTGGCCTCTTCCTCGGCCGACTCATCGGTGGCCACGGGCCGCACGACGACGACGGCCGGCTTCTTCTTCGGCTCCGGCTTGGGCGGCGCGGCCTCCTGGACATAGATGGCCGCCGACAGGTCATCGAGAGGCGTCAGCGTCTCTTCGACTTCCGGCTCGACCTCGTCCAGACTCAACACGCCGGCAATCTCCATCCGGTCAAGCGTCTCCTCGTCGAAGGCCACTTCAGCCTCTTCCTCGGGCAGGATAATGTCGGGCACGGCGGTGACCATGTCTTCCGACTGCATGATGCGTTCGATGATCGGCAGTTCCTCGATGCCCAGCGCTTCGTCCACCTCTTCTTGAACGTCGCCCGGCATGACCTCGGCCAGCGTGTCCGCTTCGACGGTCGTCTCACCCACCGGCGTCTCACCCTCGACGGTCAAACCGGCTTCGGTGGCGACCGCATCGGCTTCGGCGGCGGCCACGGCATCGATCTGCGCCGACTGATAAGCCGACAGCGTATCCTTGACCGTCTCCAGCGCCTTCTCGCCCAGGCCGCGCAGCTTCAGGAAGTAGTCGTCGCCCATCTCCAGGATGTAGATGAGGTCGCCGACGGTGTTGACGTTGGTGTCCAGCAGCAGATTGTGAATGCGGCCGGGCAGGTCGAGCACGTCGAGCGGCTGCTGCCAGGCGGCTTCGGGCACGCGCTTGCGCAACTCAGACCGCTGCTTGCGCACGACTTCGTACTCCTGCGCCCGCTGGGCCACGATGCGCCCCTCGACGTTGGCCACCATCCGGTCGAGCGTCTGGTAATCTTCGGCGGTGATGGGCCGGCCCGTCTGCTTCTTGTCCAGGATGATGCGCACTTGAGTTAGCAGCAGCGTGTCCTTGGCAATGCGCGGATCAATAGCCGGGTGATCCAGGCTGTTGAGCGACTCCGACGCCGCCTCGGTCAGGTTCTTGATATCGATGCGCCAGCCGGTCAGCTTGGCCGCCAGGCGGGCGTTCTGGCCCTCGCGGCCGATGGCCAGCGAAAGCTGGTCGTCGGGCACGATGACCACGGCCGTCTTGCCCTCTTCGGGATGCTCCTCCAGGAAGACGTGGGAGACGCGCGCCGGGCTAAGGGCCTTGGCGATGAAGACGCGCTGGTCGGCGTCCCATTCGATGACGTCGATCTTCTCGTCGTTCAGTTCGCGGACGATGCTCTGAATACGCACGCCGCGCATACCGACGCAAGCCCCAACGGGGTCAACGCCGTGTTGCAACGCCTGGACGGCGACCTTGGAGCGTTGGCCCGCCTCGCGGGCGATGCTCTTGATCTCCACCTGGCCGTTGTAGATTTCCGGCACTTCGAGTTCCAGCAGGCGGCGCAGCAGGTTGCGGTGGTTGCGGCTGACGACGATCTGCGGGCCGCGGCTGGTGCGGCGGACTTCCAGGACGTAGACGCGAATCTTGTCGTGGGCGCGGTAGCGCTCGCCCTGCACCTGCTGGCTCTTGGGCAGCATGGCTTCGGTGCGGCCCAGGCCGATGGTGATGTGCTGGCCGCTGATGCTCTGCACCGTGCCGTTGACCAGCTCGCCCTCGCGGCCGCTGAAATCCTCGAACAGGTGCTCGCGCTCGGCCTCGCGCACGCGCTGGAGCAAGACCTGCTTGGCCGTCTGGGCGGCGATGCGGCCGAAGCTCTCCGTCGTGCTGTCAACCATGACCACATCGCCCAGTTCGGCCGTGGTGTGGCCTTCATTGCGGGCGACGGTCAGCGTCACCTCCGTCCGGTGATCGAGCACATCGTCAACGACCTCTTTCTCGGTGAAGATGGTCGGCTCGCCGGTGCGCGGGTCGATCTCGACCGTGACGCTCTGGTTGCTGCTCAGGTTGGCGTCGCGCCGGTAGGCGGAAACGAGGGCGGTCTTCAATGCTTCGAAGACGTCCTCTTTGGGCAGACCCCGTGACTCACAGATTTCGTTGAAAGCCAGGATAAATTCGCTTTTCATGGAACTCGTTTCAACCTATTCAGTTTTTCTACGCGATACGTCGGGCCACACTTGCGGCGCGGTCAAGAAACAAAAAAAGTGGGGTCGCCCACTTTTTACATCGCTCGCTCGCCCGCAGACTGTAGTGAGGGGAGTATAGCACGATCGGTCGAAAGTGACAAGGGCAGAGAGGTCTGTTCAAATGTGGCACAGGATTCTTATCCTGTGGCCTTCGGTGCACAGGATAAGAATCCTGTGCCACATTTTAGAGAAGAGCGTCCAGGTCGGCGGCGACCTCCACCAGCGACGGATAGCGGCGAAAGGCGGGGGCGAACAGCGCGCCACCGGCCATCGCCGCCGCGCCGACGGCGGCGACACGCATCCCGGCGGCGACGGCCGCGGCGCAGCCGTTGGCCGAGTCCTCCAGCGCCAGGCAGGCCGCCGGGGCCGCGCCCAGCCGCGTCGCGGCCAGCAGGAAGATGTCGGGCGCGGGCTTGCCGTGGGCCACTTCGTCACCGCAGGCCAGCGCGCCGGTGCGGCCGGCGAGGCCCAGCTTGCCTAGAATGATCTCGGCCACGGCTCGCGGCGTCGAGGTGGCCACGGCCCAGGGCAGGCCGCGCCGCTCCACTTCGTCCAGCAAGACGTAGAGGCCGGGCATAACCGGCACGCCGTCGGCCAGGCTGTCCAGAAACAGCGCCGTCTTCAGCGCCACCAGTTCCTCGCGCGGCAGGGCCAGGGCCAGGGCATCGAGCACCAGTTGGGCGCTCTCGTTGGTGCGGCGGCCAAGCATACGGCCGTAGAGGTCGTCGGTCATCAGCGCGCCATGCGGCTCCAGCACGCGCTCCCAGGCCGCCCGGGCCAGCGGCTCGGTATCGACCATCAGGCCGTCCATGTCGAATAGAACTGCGGTTCGGTTCATTGTTCAGTCCACTGGTTGCTCTCTTTACCGCAAGAGTAGCGGCGATTCTCCGCTTCGGCCAGCCAACACAGAGCGGGTCGTATGAGAGAGCTTAGGCTGACGGGACAGTGGGGCAGTGGGGCAGTGGGGCAGTGGGGCAGTGGAGCAGTGGGTCAGTCGCTCGTCGTTCGTTGCACGTCCCTAATCCCTAATCCCTAACCCCTAATCCCTGAGTCGCGCAGACGCGCGGCCCGACCTATAATCGGCCGCATGTCAACAACCGAAGAGCAGATCGCGCAGTTGCGGGCGGCTGTGACGGCGCTGGAGGGCCAGCGGCCGATTTTGGGCGACGCCGTGGTTGAAGTGGCGCTGGACTCACTGCGCGAACGGCTGGCTGCGCTGGAAGTCGAGGTGCGGGTCGAGCAGCAGCGCAAGCAGGTCACTGTCCTCTTTGCCGACGTATTCGGCTTCACGGCGCTTTCCGAGACAACAGACGCCGAAGAAGTGGCCGAGGTCATGAATACCCTCTGGGCACAGGTCGACCGGGCCATCGTTGACGGCGGCGGCCGCATCGACAAGCACATCGGCGACGCGGTCATGGCCCTGTGGGGCGTCGACGCGGCGCGCGAGGACGACCCGGAGCGGGCGGTGCGCGCCGCGCTGGCCATGCAGGCGGCCGCCGGCGCTTTCCGCGAGAGCCAGCGCGTGCCCCTGGCCATGCGCATCGGCGTCAACACCGGGCCGGTGCTGCTGGGCCAGGTAGGCACAACGGCCGAGTTCACCGCCATCGGCGACACCGTCAATCTGGCCAGCCGGTTGGAGCACGCCGCGGCCGTGGGCAGCGTGCTCATCTCCCACGACACCTACCGCCACGTGCGTGGCATCTTCGACATACTGCCGCGCGAGCCGCTGACCGTCAAGGGCAAGGCCGAGCCGGTGCAGACCTACGTTGTGTTGCGGGCCAGGCCCCGCGCCTTCCGGTCGTCCACGCGCGGCGTGGAGGGGATCGAAACGCGCATGATCGGGCGGGAGCGCGAGTTGGGCCGGCTGCAGAACGCCTACGTCGAGGCGACGACGATGTCACAAACGCGCCTGGCCCTGGTCGTCGGCGAGGCCGGCGTGGGCAAGTCGCGCCTGCTCTATGAGTTCGAGACCTGGCTGGAACTGTGGCCGGAGACGATTCAAACGTTTCAGGGCCGGGCGACGCCTAACCTGCAGAACGTGCCCTACAGCCTCTTTCGCGATCTCTTTGCCGAACGCTTCGACATTCTGGATAGCGACAGCGCCGCCGTGGCCCTGGAGAAGTTCCGCGCGGGCATGGCCGGCGTTCTGTCGCCGGAACAGGCCGATATTGTCGGCTACTGGCTGGGTTTCGACTTCTCGGCCAGCCCGGCCGTCGGCGGCCTGGTCGGCAGCACGGGCTTCGGCACAGTAGCCCGCGCCCACCTGACGCGCGCCTTTCGGGCGCTGGCCGCCGGCGCGCCGGTGATTATCCTTCTGGAGGACATCCACTGGGCCGACGACCCGTCGCTCGATCTGGCCATCCATCTGGCGACGGCCATCCCGGAAGCGCCCCTGCTGGTGCTGGCCCTGGCCCGGCCGCGCCTGTTCGAGCGGCGGCCGAATTGGGGCCAGGAGCTGGCCGGCCACACGCGCGTGACCCTGACGCCGCTGACTACCCACCTCAGCCGGACGCTCGTCGATGAGATTTTGCGCCTCGTCAACAACGTCCCCGACACCCTGCGCGACCTGATCGTCAACGCCGCCGAGGGCAACCCGTTCTACGTCGAGGAACTGGTGAAGATGTTGATCGATCAGGGGGTGATTGAGCGCGAAGAAGGGGCCAGGGGCCAGGTTCCAGGGGCCAGGGAAGAGCGTTCTTCCCCTGGAACCTGGCCCCTGGAACCTGGCCCTGTCTGGCGGGTGCGCACAGACAAACTGGCCGCGCTCAAGGTTCCGCCGACGCTGACGGCGCTGTTGCAGGCGCGGCTGGACGGCCTGCCGCCGGCGGAGCGGCGGGCGCTACAGCGGGCGGCGGTGGTCGGCCGCCTGTTCTGGGACGACCCGGTGGCCGACCTGCTCCGGGAGCGGCGCGACGAGGTGGCCGTCACGCTGCAATCCGCCCGCAGCCGCGAGTTGATCCTCCGCCAGGAGCGCTCTTCCTTCGCCGGGGCCGGCGAGTACCTCTTCAAGCACGCCCTGCTGCGCGACGTGGCCTATGAGACGGTGCTGCTGAAGTATCGCGCCGAGTTCCACGGCCGCGTCGCCCGCTGGCTGGAAGACCACGCCGGGGAGCGCGTCGGCGAATACCTGGGCCTCATCGCCGAACACTACGTTCAGGCCGGTGAGTACGACCGCGCCGCCGACTACTATCAGCGCTCCGGCGAACAGGCCATTCGCACCAACGTCTTCCGCGCCGCGCGGGTGGCGTTCGAGCGGGCGCTGTCGCTGCGCGAATTGAGTAATGCCCCGCCCGAAGCCTCTCTGCCCCACTATCTCATGCTGGGCAATGCCTGCCATCGCCTGGGGGAGTTCGCGGTGGCCGAGCCGGCTCTGACGCGGGCGCTGGCCCTGGCGCGGGCCGGCGACCGTAGCGAGTACCAGCCAATGGCCCTTGCCTCACTGGCAATGGTTGTCTATGCCCTGGGCCGAACCGCTGAGGCTGGCGCTCTGCTGGAAGAAGCCCTGCCGCTGGCCCGGCAGGCGGGCGGCCTGGCGTTAGGCCAGGTCCTCCGATCTTTGTCATCCTATGAGTGGCAGACCGGCGCTCTGGACGCGGCCGAAGCGCACGCCGAAGAGGGTCGCCACCTGGCCATCGTCCTAGGCGATATAACTCTGGAGATTAGCGCCTACAGTTCGCTGGGCATCATCGAGGGGCTGCGGGGCAATTTCGACGGCTCGCGCCGCTATATTGAAACCTCGCTGGCCCTGGCGCGGCAGATCGGCGACCGCTATCAGGAGTCGGTGAGCGAGTCGAACCTGGGCGCGACCATCCAGTATGCCGGCGACTATGCCGGGGCGATCGTCCACTATCGAGCGGGCCTCCAGGTTTACGAAGAGCTGGGCATGATTGACAACATGGCCACCAACGCCCACAACATCGCCGACGCCTACACCAGTTTGGGCTTACTGGATGAGAGCCGGCGCTATGCCGTGGAATGCATCCGCCTGGCGCGTCAGGTGGGGGCCGTGCCGCTGCAACTGGCGGCGCTGGTGCCGCTGGCCGACGTGCTGGCCAAACAGGGGCAACCCGACCGCGCCCTGGCGCTGCTGGGCCTGGCCCGCCACCACCCCGGCACGCCCACGCAGAAGGAGGTGGGCATCCGGGAAGTGCTGGCCGATATGCAACTGGAGCCGGAGCAGATCGAGGCCGGGCTGGCCGCCGGGGCGGCGTTGGCGTTGGAGGCAGTGGTGGAGGAGATACTGGCCGGGCAGTGGTAGCGCGGCGCCGTCAGCGCCCGGCCCGCTCCCGCCGCCGCAGCCAGACCATCGCCAGCAGCGACGACAGCAGTAGGTAGATCAACCCGGACACCACAAAGGCAATCAGGACCACGCCGAGCATACCCAGCGCGCAGCGGGTGTTGATCCACTGCCAGACGCGGCCGTCGCTATCCAAAGCGAAGGCCCGTTGGCTGTGGCAGTCGTACCAGCGCTCGAAGTGGTAGATGCAGCCGGTCAGGCCGGCTGGTGGGTTGGCCGTGCGGGCCAGGGCCGGCAATGAGGGGAGCACAGCGTGGCGGCATTGTCGGGCGGCGAGGCGACCGGTTGCCAGACGGCCTCTCTCAGCGGCAGAGCGACGCTGTCGCCCGAGGCCAGCCGCGCGTAGAGTGTAAACATCTGATTGAACTCGTCGCGTCCGGTCACCCCCAGCGCCAGACTCGTCGCCGCCGCCGGTGGGTCGGGCAAGCGCTGCCACGACACGAAGTACCCGGCGCTGTCGATGCGATTGACGACCACCCCCGTGACGCCGCCGGCCAGGACGCTGAGGAAGAGGCAGGCCAGCAGAACAACCAACCGCCGCGTCCACTTGAAGGGGTAGAGTGGAGTAGGATGGGGAGAAGTAGCGTCGCGGGCTAAGTCAGACTCGTGGGCCATGTTACACTTGCCCATCGTTGCGCCCGTTCGGCCAGTTCAGCCCCCTCGCCGTCGTGCCAGTGGTAGAGCGTGGCCGGGTCGAAGTCGGCGTCGTTGGGCCAGACGAGGGTGTGGATTTCCGGGTCAAGGCGCACCTGATTGAACAACTCCGGGTCGCGTAACGGGCCGTAGAGGTAGCCGTGCAGAACCGGCTCGAAATCGATTGTCTGCAAGGAAACCGCTGCCGGAGCGTATAAATAAACTCTTCGTAATCACGCAGCGACTGGAATGGGTTCACGTTGTACGGTTCGCTCGATGACATCGACTAGAGTAGTAGACTGCTCGCTCAGAGTACGGATCGTTTGCCGATACTGCTCGCGACGACGTAGCCAAATCTTGTACGCGCCGGCCCAGTCGGCCCAGTCCAGTACCTAGGACTCATCCTCAGGCTCTTCGCCCCGCTGGTAGGACTCGTAAAAGGTCTCGGACAGGACGCCATACTTGCGCTCAACCATACCCAGGTCTTCATTCAGCGTGTGAATGTCGGCAATGATGTCTTGCAGCGTCAAGGTTTGGTCGGTCATATCGTTTACCTCAATGACAACTGTACCACAGCTCTCAGAGCTTCAGTTCCTCCGCCACCCACCCCAACCCCATCCTCCAACGTCCCCCGCCGCGGCGTGCCCGTCTCCACGTCCCAGCCGGCCAGCTCGAAGTAGGCGGTGATGGCCGCGTCCAGTTCGGCCGGGTCGAGCACGATGCCGTCCGACCGGCCGCCGCTGAGGGGCTGCTGGAACAGCTTCTTGGGCAGCGTGTCGTGGTCGCGGGTCAGCCCTTCGCGGGCGTTGTAGGCGCGCATCAGGTTGAGGCGGCGGCGGCCGATCTGCTGGATGTCGGCCACGGTCACGTCCCAGCCGGTGGCCGCGGCCAGCAGGTCGGCCATGTCTTGCGGCCCGAAGAGTTGCCACGACGGGCCATAGACGAACTGGCATACGTCCAGCGTGTCGGTGGCGCTGTAGTTGTACTGCGTGATTAGCGCGAACTCCACCTTCTCCGGGTTCATGGCCTTGGGGGCGGTGGGCGTGGTCAGGCCGATCTGGGCCAGGTAGCGCTTGTAGCCCGGCGCTTCCGGCGTCCCTTCGTATAGTTTTGGGTGGTACATCGGGTCATGTTCGCTGCTCTGGTGGTCGGCGCCGAACGGGTTGACGGCGTAGATGAGGCCCAGGCTGCGCTTGACGTGGGGCATGTGGGCCGGAATCTCCTGCCCCTTGACCGTCAGCACGTACTCCTGCCCCTTGCCCAGCCGCGCCGCCGCCCGCGCCGACCCCTCGGCCAGCACGTCGCCGAACCCCTCGCGCCGCAGCGTCTTCTCCAGCATGGCGATCATCGCCTCGGCGTCGCCATAGTTCAGGGCGATGCCGTCCGTCTCGGCGAGGGTCAGCACCCCCTTCTCATAGCACTCCATCGCCCACGACAGCGTCGCGCCACAGGAGATGGAGTCCACGCCATAGGCGTTGCAAAGCTGGTTGGCGTAGCTGATGGCCCGCAGGTCGCCCACGCCGCAGTAAGAGCCGAACGTCGCCAGCGTCTCGTACTCCGGCCCGCCATATTCGGGCACGATAGCCTGGTCGCGGTACTCGGCCTCGACGACGCGCTTGCAGCGGACGACACAGGCGTAGCAGGTGTCGCGGCCGAGCTTGTCCTGCGCGCCGTCGGCCGCGCCGCGCAGCAGCTCCAGGTAGAGGCGTTCGCCGCTGATGGCCTCGGCTTCGGCCGGAGCCATGACGCCGCTGTCCCAGTTGCGCGTCGGCAGCCCGCCGGCCCCCTGCTGACCCATGACGGCATCGGCCGTGCCATACTTGCCCAGCGCCTCCACGTCGCTGCCGGGCAGCCGCTGCGCCCCGCCGCGGCTCAGGGCGACGATGGCCCGCTTGTCGGCCGGGACGACCGGCTGCGTGCCGCGCACGGCAATGGCCTTCAGGTTTTTGCTGCCCATCACCGCGCCGATGCCCGTGCGCCCCCAGGCGCGATTGCTCATGTTCATGACGGCGGCGAACATGGCCCGCTTTTCGCCCGCCGGGCCGATCTGGGCGATCTCGATCTTGTCGTCGCCCAACTCGGCCCGCAGCGCCACGTCCACGTCATAGGTGAACTGGCCCCACAGGTGTGTCGCGTCGCGCAGTTCGGCCTGGCCGTTGTGAATCCACAGGTAGACCGGCGTGGGCGACGCGCCGCGGATGACGATGGCGTCGAAGCCGGCGAACTTGAGTTCGGCCGGCCAGAAGCCGCCGGCCTGGCTGTCGGCCACGCCCTGTGTCGTCGGCGACTTGCAGGTGGCGGTGCAGCGGCTCTGGCCGCTGATGGGCAGGCCGGTAGTGGCGCTGAGGGCGAAGGTCAGGGTGTTGCGCGGGTCGAAGGCGTCGATGCCCGGCGGCGTGTTGCGCCACAGGTAGTACAGGCCCATCAGGCTGCCGCCGACGTACTGGCGGTAGAACGCCTCATCCGGCCGCTCGATGGTCAGTTGTCCTTCGGTCAAATCCACGTGTAGTACCTGGCCCGCAAAGCCGTAGAGCATAACTTTCTCCTCAGAATAATCATCCGCAGATTGGGCAGATTAGGCAGATTTAAGAGGCTCACGCAAAGGCGCTAAGGGGTCAGGGCGCAAAAAAGATAAGAAGAACCCGGATTCTTTCTTTTCTTCTTTGCGCCTTGGCGTTTCCTGGCGTCTTTGCGTGAGCTTTCTTCTCTTAAAATCTGCCTAATCTGCCCAATCTGCGGATCATACTTCTTCAACCCGTCATTCTCGATATTGTCATTCGGCGGCAATCGGGGTATGGTAACGAGGTCACTAGTTGTGCGCAAGCCTCACGAGAAGATGACCGACTCCTTCCGCGTAGAACTCCGCGACGTCACCAAACGATTCGGCGAGACCATCGCCGTCGATAATCTCACCCTTCAGATCCGCGATGGCGAGTTCTTCTCGCTCATCGGCCCCAGCGGTTGCGGCAAGACGACGACGCTGCGCATGGTCGCCGGCTTCGAGCAGCCCAGCGAGGGGACGATCTTCATTGGCGGCCAGCACGTCGAGGGCATCCCCGCCCACCGCCGGCCGGTCAACACCGTCTTCCAGAACTACGCCCTGTTCCCCCACATGAACGTGGCCCAGAACGTGGCCTTTGGGCTGGAGATGAGTAAAGTGCCCGCGCCGGAGATCAAGCGGCGCGTGGCCGAGGCGCTGGAACTGGTGCGGCTGCCGCAGATGGCCGAGCGCAAACCGAAGCAACTCTCCGGCGGCCAGCAGCAGCGCGTGGCTCTGGCGCGGGCGCTGGTCAACCGGCCGCAGGTGCTGCTGCTCGACGAACCGCTGGGCGCGCTCGACCTGAAGCTGCGCAAGGCGATGCAGTCGGAACTGAAGCAGATTCAGACCGAGGTGGGCATCACCTTCATCTACGTCACCCACGACCAGGAAGAGGCCATGGCCATGTCCGACCGCATCGGCATCATGCACGAGGGCCTCTTGCAGCAGGTCGGCTCGCCCCACGAGGTCTATGAGAAGCCGGTCAACCGCTTCGTGGCCGACTTCATCGGCGAGACCAACTTCCTGCCGGCCACCGTCAGCCGGCTGGAGACGGAGGAGGAGCACCCCATGGTCATGCTTCAGGGCAACGTGCCCGTGCTGGCCGCCGACGAAGGGCACGAGTTGCGCCTGGGCCAGAGCGTGACGCTGACGCTGCGGCCGGAGCGCATCAACCTCTACCCGCAGGGCAAGGTGGACGTGCTGAAGGCCGAGAGCGGCCTGGAGGCCGAGGAGTTGGAGCGCATCCTGGGGGCCAAAATGCCCGGCCCGGTGGACATGAAGGAGTTCCTGCTGGCCGAGCCGGAGAACGTGGTGCTCGACGGCGTGCTGGAAGAGGCGTTCTACATCGGCACGGACACGCGCTTTCGCGTGACGTTGCAGGGGGGGGCGTCGCTGGTCGTGCGGCAACAGAACTACGGCTCGCGCTATGACCTGCCGTACGATGTGGGCAGCCGCGTCTACGTCCAGTGGGCGGCCGAGAACGCGCAGATCTTAATTGATTAAGAGAAATGATCCGCAGATTGGGCCGACTTTCGGAGTAAGAGATAAGAGCACCCACGCCAAGCGCCAAAAGAGTGCCTTGCTTAGCGTCCTTGGCGATCTTTGCGTGAGGTTCTTAAAATCTGCCCAATCTGCGGATTACCTCTCTTTTCAGGAGAACAACGCTTATGTGTCATAACGTTCGCGACTACCACGGCGGGGGCCGATTCTATAACAGCAGGAGGAGCCGATGGCTGTCTCGACTGAATCCCGGCTGAGTCCGCCAACCACCGCCGCGCCGCTGACCCGCGGCCGCGACGCCTTCCACCAGGCCGCGGCCGTCCTCCTCCTCACCCAGGCCGCCCTGTGGGCCTTTCTCCTCTTCCGTTGGGCCACCTTTAGCCGTTTCAACTGGACTCCCTACCCCGCCGAACTCGTGTTGGCCGAGTGGTCACCGCTCGTCGCCTACGCCCTCTACGGGCTGCTGCTCGTCTGGGCGCTGGCCGCGGCGGTCGGGTTGCTGCGCGGGGCCGTGCCGGGGCCGCGCCTCGGCCTGGCCTACGCCGCGGTGACGCTGGTCGGGGCGCTGGTCTACTACGTCATCGGCCGCGACTTCATCGGCGCGGTGCTGGTCGTGGCCGCCGGCGGGCTGCTGTTGTGCCTGCTGACGCGCCACGCCGCCTGGTCGCTGGCCTTCCCGTCGGCCTTCTGGCTGCTGGTCTTCTTCCTGGCCCCGCTGGCCATCGTCTTCGTCGTCAGCCTGGGCGAGCGCACGCGGCTGGGCACGGTCACTTACCCGTCGCTGGCCAACCTGGGCGCGTGGTTCGACGACTACGTCCGCGTCTTCAGCCGCGTCGGCGGCGACTTCATCTACCTGCGCATCTTCGCCCGCTCGGCCTGGCTGGCGCTGCTGAACACGGCCCTGTGCCTGCTGTTCGGCTTCCCGCTGGCCTACTGGATCGCCCGCCAGCCGGCCAACCGCCGCAACACGTGGATCTTCCTGGTCATGATCCCGTTCTGGACCAACTTCCTGGTGCGCACTTACGCCTGGATGCTCATCCTGCGCGACTCCGGGCTGATCAACAACGTCTGGACGGGTAGCATCCACGACCTGGCCGTGGCCCTGTCGGGCAGTTCGGGCCTGTTCAACTGGCTGGCCGACGCGACCGCCCGGCCGCTGCCGCTGCTCTACAACTTCGGCGCGGTGCTGGTCGGCCTGTTCTACGGCTACCTGCCATTCATGGTGCTGCCACTCTATAGCACGCTGGAGAAGACGAACTGGACGTTGCTGGAGGCGGCGGCCGATCTGGGGGCCAACGGCCTGCGCCGCTTCACCCGCGTGCTGCTGCCGCTCAGCCTGCCGGGCCTCATCGCCGGGTCGATCATCGTCTTCATCCCGTCGCTGGGGGCCTACGTCACGCCCGACCTGATGGGCGGGGCCAAGGTGTCGCTGCTGGGCAATCTGCTGCAACAGCAGTTCATGACCGTGCGCGACTGGCCGTTCGGCTCGGCGCTCAGCTTCATCATGATGGCCGTCATGCTGGCGGCGACGCTGGTCTACTTCCGCGCTTCGGCCGAGGCCGAGCGCCGCGAGGAGAAGCGATGACGACGACCACAACCACCGCCGGTGGGCGCGCGCCAGAGTTGACCGCCCCCCGCGCCGCCCGCCGCGACATCCGCCGCGCCTTCCACAGCAACGCCCTGACCCTGCTGGCGGCGGCTATCTTCCTCTTCCTCTATCTGCCCATCCTGATCCTGGTCGTCTACTCGTTCAACGATAATCGCGTCGTCGGCGTGTGGACGGGTTTCAGCACGCGCTGGTATGCCACACTGTTGCAAGACCGGGCGCTGATGGCGTCGTTACGGGTCAGCCTGTGGGTGGCCTTCTGGTCAACGCTCATCAGCACCGTGCTGGGCACGCTGGGGGCGATGGCGTTGGAGCGCTTCCGCTTCCGCGGCAAGCTGACCTACGACGCGACGATGTACCTGCCGATCATCATTCCCGACATCGTCATGGCCCTGTCGGCGCTGCTGTTCTTCGTTCTGGTGGCCGTGCCCCTCAGCCGCTACACCATCCTCGTCGCCCACGTGGCCTTCAACATCTCGTTCGTAGCCGTGGTGGTGCGCGGCCGTCTGGCGGAGCTGGACAGGGCGCTGGAGGAGGCCGCGGCCGACCTGGGGGCCAACACCTGGACGACCTTCCGCCGGGTGACGCTGCCGCTGCTGATGCCGGCCATCGTCTCGGCCGCGCTGCTGGCCTTCACGTTGTCGCTCGACGACTTCGTGATCACCTTCTTCGTCTCCGGCCCCGGCTCGACGACGCTGCCGGTGCGGGTCTATTCGATGATCAAGTTCGGCGTCACGCCGGAGGTCAATGCCATCTCGACGCTGATGCTGCTCGGCTCGACGGTGCTGGTGGTGATCTCGTTGTGGTTGCAGCGCAAGTGATGGTGCATCCCACTTTCTGGAGTGGGTTGCACCTTCTTAACTGACGAGCATAAGAACGTGCGACGCACTCAAGAAAGTGCGACGCACGACCGGGTGCATCCCACTTTCTGGAGTGGGTTGCACCTTCTGCGCGCACTCAAACTGCCGGGGGGGGGGTGGGCGCGGGCGACGCACTAAAAATGCACGACCGGGTGCATCCCACTTTCTGGAGTGGGTTGCACCTTCTTAACTGACGAGCATAAGAACGTGCGACGCACTCAAGAACGTGCGACGCACGAATTCGAGAGGAGAACGAAGATGAAAAAGCTTTACTTGATTGGATTTCTACTGTTGGCCCTGGCCCTGGCCGCCTGCGGCGGCGGGCCGAACGGCGGCCCGGCGGGCGGCCCCGGCGACGAGCCGGCGGCCGAAAGCGGGACGACCGGCGAAGTACAACTCGACGCCGAACTGAGCGTCTACAACTGGGAAGACTACATTGACGAGCAAGTCCTGCGCGACTATGAAGAGCGCTATGGCGTCACCATCGTCTACGACACCTTCGCCTCCAACGAAGATCTGCTGACCAAGCTGCAAGCCGGGGCGGCCGGCTACGACGTCATCTTCCCGTCCGACTACATGGTGGCCCAGATGATCGAACTGGGGCTGCTGGCCGAGATCGATGTCAGCGCCATGCCCAACTTCGCCAACATCGGCGCGGAGTTCAAAGACCCGCCCTACGACCCCGGCAACCGCTTCTGCACCCCCTACCAGTGGGGCATGACCGGCATCGCCTACCGCCGCGGCCATCCCGGCTTCGAGTCGCCGCCCGATAGCTGGGCCTACCTGTTCGAGCCGGGGCTGCTGGAGCAGTTCTCGCCCGACGGCATCAACGTGCTGAACGACCAGCGCGAACTCATCTCGGCCGCGCTCTTCTACCTGGGCCACTCGCCCAACACGACCGACCGCGCCGAATTGGAAGAGGCCCGCGACCTGATCCTGGCCGCCAAGCCCTACTGGAAGACGTTCAACAGCGAGGACTACTACAGCACGCTGATGGTCAGTGACGAGATCGTCCTGTCCCACGCCTGGAGCGGCGACGCGGCGCAGGCGTTCTGGGCCACCTTTGACGACGAAACGGAAGAGGGCAACTGGCTATTCACCGTGCCGGTCGAGGGCGCGGTGCGCTATCAGGACAACGTCTGCATCCCGGCCAGCAGCACGCGCCAGGCCACGGCGCGGCACTTCATGAACTACTTGATGGAAGCCGAAGTGGCCGCGGCCATCACCAACTTCACCTTCTACCCCAGCCCCAACGAGGCGGCCAGGGAGTTCATTGACCCGGAGATTCTCAACAACCCCGGCATCTACCCGCCGGCTGAGGTGCGGGCGAAGCTGCAATGGCTGGAGGACCTGGGGGACGCGGTGTTTATCTATGATGAGATTTGGACGGCGATTAAGGGGCAGTAGATAGTTGTCAGTTGACAGTTGATAGTAGGATGCACAGCAAATGAAGGTCTACCTGGACACGTGCAGTCTTCAACGGCCGCTTGATAGTCGAACACAGATTCGCATCAGTTTAGAGGCCGAGGCGGTGTTAGGGATCATAGCTCTGGTCGAGGACGGAGAACTTGAATTAGTGTCTTCGGACGTGTTACTATTCGAGACACGACGGAATCCTAGGGCAGAACGTCGTGCATATGCAACGGAAGTTCTTGACAAGGCAAATGCGTTTATTGAGATGAACTCGTCAATTCGGGAACGATCTGTTGAGCTGGAACGGAACGGATTAAAGCCGCTCGATGCGCTACATCTGGCGGCGGCTGAGGCAGCCGAAGCGGACTACTTCTGCACGACAGACGATAAGCTTCTCAAGCGCGGGAAGGTAGCTGCTCGAAAGGGCTTACGTGTTGTATCGCCAATCGAATTGATCGAGGAGATACGGTGATGATCGATACACGGCCACTATCTGAAGTTACTCAGGAGGCAATAGACGTACTTCTGCGCGAAATCGGTGTCGTGAACACAGTTCGCTTCCTCAATCAGTTCACCGGTGGCTTCGGCAACTATACCGAAGAGCGTCAACTGCTGTTTGGCGAGTTGACTTTGGATGAGATCATCGCCGGCATTGAACAGGATCGCGTAGACGATCAAGCTTCCAAAAGCTGACCAACCGACAACGCAGTCACTCACATATAAAAGACCTGGTCGCTTTTCTAAAGCCGACCAGGTCTTTTTAATCTACGAAATCTGTGGTTTATTCTTCCATTACCAACGCGAAAATCAATGGCGCGACGATGGTGGCGTCCGACTCGATCATGTACTTGGGCGTGTCCACCCCCAGCTTGCCCCAGGTGATCTTCTCGTTGGGCACGGCCCCGCTGTAGGAGCCGTAGCTGGTGGTCGAGTCGCCGATCTGGCAGAAGTAGCCCCACAGCGGCACGTCCGTCTGCCCCAAATCCTGGTGCAGCATGGGCACGACGCAGATGGGGAAGTCGCCGGCGATGCCGCCGCCGATCTGGAAGAAGCCGACCGAGCGCTGCGGGGCGACCATTGCATACCAGTGGGCCAGGTAGGTCATGTACTCGATGCCGGTGCGCACGGTGTGGACGTTGGCGATGTCGCCGGTCATGACGTGGCTGGCGTACATGTTGCCCATCGTCGAGTCCTCCCAGCCGGGGACGACCATCGGCAGGTTCTTCTCGGCCGCGGCCAGCATCCACGAGTCACGCGGGTCGATCTGGTAATACTGCTCCAGCACGCCGGAGCGCAGCACGCGGTACATGAACTCGTGCGGGAAGTAACGTTCGCCGGCCCGGTCGGCCCGCGTCCACTCGTCCACCAGCGCCTTCTCCAGCCGGCGCATGGCCTCCTCTTCGGGGATGCAGGTGTCGGTGACGCGGTTCATGTGCCGGTTCAGCAGGGCCAGCTCGTCCTGCGGCGTCAGGTCGCGGTAGTGGGGCACGCGCTCATAGAAGTCGTGGGCCACCAGGTTGAACAGGTCTTCCTCCAGGTTGGCCCCGGTGCAGGAGATGGCCTGCACCTTGTCGCGGCGGATCATCTCGGCCAGCGACAGGCCCAACTCGGCCGTGCTCATGGCCCCGGCCAGGGTGACGAGCATCGCCCCGCCGCCGTCCAGGTGGCGCTTGTAGCCGTCGGCGGCGTCAATCACCGTCGCGGCGTTGAAGTGCCGGTAATGATGCCGCAGGAAGCGGCTGATCGGTCCGTCAGTCATGTCTCTCCATTGAGAAAGAAGCTCACGCAAAGGCGCTAAGAAGCAAAGGCTCTAAGGAAGAAAGGCTTTTCTTCTTTGCGCCTTCGCCCCTTTGCGCCTTTGCGTGAGCTCTTCGTCCATCTATTAAGCCCGGTTCAGAGCCACCAGGCACAGATACTCAAACACCAGATTGGCCGCCAGGATGGCCGTCACGTCGGCGTGGTCATAGGGCGGGCTGACCTCGACGATGTCCATGCCCACCAGATTCAGCCCCTTCAGGCCGCGCATGAGCTGGAGCATCTGGTAGCTGCTGAACCCGCCCGGCTCCGGCGTGCCCGTGCCGGGGGCGAAGGCCGGGTCGGCGGCGTCGATGTCGAGCGTGACGTAGGTCCGGCGGTCGCCGACCGTCTCGCGGATGGCGGCGATGACGGCCGGGATGCCCATCTCGAAGCAGTCGTCGATGGTCAGCACGCGGATGCCCAGCCGCCGGGCGACGTTGAGATCGTCCGGGAAGTAGAGCGAGCCGCGGATGCCGACCTGGATGAAGGCCGCCGGGTCGATCAGCCCCTCCTCGACGGCGTGGCGGAAGACGGTGCCGTGCTCATAGTCGCCCGGCTCCACGTCGGTGTGGGCGTCGAAGTGGACGAGGGCCAGTGGGCCGTGGCCCGCGTTCCGCGCGTTGGCCGCCTGCGCCCGCAGCAGCGGCAGGCTGATGGAGTGGTCGCCGCCCAACGCGACGACCATTGGCCCGGCGGCCAGCGCCGCGCCGACCTCGGCGGTGATACTGCTCATCGTCTTCTCGATGTAGGCCATCTCCACAGCTACGTCGCCGTAGTCAACGATGTTCAGCGCCTCGGCCGGGGCGACGCCGTGGATGTAGTGGTGGCCCCAGAGGGCCAGCGACGCCTCGCGGATCTTGCGCGGGCCGAAGCGCGTGCCGCCGCGGAAGCTGGTCGCGCCGCTGTCGAAGGGCACGCCGACGATGGCTACGTCCGCGCCGGACAGGTCGCGCGTCGGCGTCTGGCGCATGAAGGTCGGCACGCCGGAGTAGGCCAGCAAGTGGCCGCCCAGCGCGGGGTTAATGGGTTGTGCCATGGGGCTATTCCTTTGTCAGTTGCGAAAATGGGTGAGAGGGGATAGGAGGAGAGTCATCTCGATTGCCTATCCACCACTCAGCCAAAGCCGCCGGCCGGCTGGAGGGCCGGGGCGGGGTTCTCTTCGCGGGCCGCGACCCAGCTTTCCATCTCGCGCTCGACGTTGCTGCCCCAGTGGACGCCGCGGCCGAGCGTCGTCTGCTCCACAACCTCGAACTCGCCGAAGTAGCGGCGCATGACGCCCTCGACGCGGGTTGTGTCATAGGGCTTGCAGGAGAAGACGTCGACGAACGCCTGGCCCAGCGCGCTATAGGTGTGGATGGCGGCGTGGGATTCGTAGAGGATGATGACGCCGGAGTAACCGGCGCGCTGCGGTTCGCCCGCCTCTTCGGTGACCATCGGCCCGGCCAGGACATTCATGCCCAGTTCGCCGACCAGGTTCACCAGGAACTTGTCGATTGTCGCGCCGTCGCCCAACGCCGCGCGATCGCGCACGTTGGCAACGCGCATCATCAGATGCAGACCGTACACATCTTTCATGGAACCTGTTCTCCTTTCGCTGAAGCAACCACAGATTACACAGATTTCACAGATTACCGCCTGGTAATCTGTGAAATCTGTGGTTGCTTTCTTAATTGAAACCGTGAAATATGTTTTTGTCCGCTAACCTGGGGGATGGTTCCTTGCGTCGCCTGGACGAGTTGTATTATGCACATTTCCGCGCAAATGTAAACCCATTAGTGGGGCAACTTGTGATATTTTAATGTTTGAGGGCTATTAGCGGGGTTGTGGTGTAGCACAGGATTCTTATCCTGTGGCTGTGGTGGTCGGAAGACACAGGTTAAGAAACCTGTGCCACATTAATTTATCGTTCTTCGCGGAAGGCGTCGGCGTAGTACCAGGCGATGAGCCGGTTCTCGGCCCACGGCCGCAGGGCGTTCATCAGGGTGATGCCTGTCTCCGTGGCGAGGGCGGCCGTCAGCGCGGCCTGGTCGTCGAAGCCGGCGGTGACGGCCAGCGTGAAGCGCGACTGGCCGAGGGGCTGGCCCATGACGCGGCCGATCTCGACCACCCGCAGCCCCGGCAGCGCCTCCAGCAGCGGCAGGTGGACGGCGCTGAAGAACTCTTCCAGCGTCGTCTCGTCGTCGACGCGGTAGTAGAGGACGGTTAGGGTGTACATAGTAGAGGTCAGTAGGTCAGTAGGTCAGTAGGTCAGTAGGTCAGTAGGTCAGTATGACGTGCACTGACCTACTGACCTATTGGCTTACTGACATACTGGCCACTACTTGTTCCAAACAGAGGCCAGCCGCCGCTTCAACTCCTCGCGCTGGGCGCGGTAGTCGGCTTCGGGCAGTTGGCCGGCGTCGAAGGCGTCGTCGAGGGCGGCGATGCGGCGCAGGAGGTCGTCGCGTTCGCTGTGGGCGGCGGCCGGCGCGGCGGTCGCGGCGTAGGCCGGAACCGCTTCCTCTTCCCACTCCTCATCGGCCCGCCGCCCCTGCCAGTATCGCCACAGGAAGACGCCGCCCACGGCGGCCAGCAGCAGCGCCCCGCCGCCGATGAGCAGTTCGGTCGTCGTGTCGCGGTTGGCCACGTTGCCGCCGGTGGCCTCGTCGGCAATGACGCTCGGCCGGCCGCTCAGTTCGATGGTCAGCGTGTCGCCGGGGGCCAGCGCGCCGCGGCTGTAGTTGCGGAACGTCTCCGCCTGGCCGAAGGTCTGCGGCGGCCCCTCTGTCCACGCCTCGCCGACGACGCTCACGCCGCTGTCGGGCAGGATGATCGTGCCCGAGGCGGTGTTATAGAAGACGGGGTGGCTGATGGTCAGGGCGTCTTCATAGGGCAGCGCGTAGCTGACCAGCAGCGTCAGCGCCCCCTCGCCCGGCCGCAGCGGCAGCGGGTCGGCCCAGCCGCCGGCCGTCTGCACAAGGTCGTTGGCCGGCAGGAAGGAGTCCATCGCCCCAAAGGAGCGCTGGAACATCAGGTTTTGCGCCCCTTCGGGCACGCCGACCTCGATGACGCCCTCTGCCGGGTCGCCCGTCGGGCCGACGAAGACGGCCTGCTCGGCGTTGTTGATGATGTAGAGCTGGTTAACCTGCACCAGATCGTTGGCGAACTCCATGACCACGTGCAACTGGGCGACGTTGACGGCCGCCGCGTCGGTCGTCTTGTCGAAGACGGTGATGGGCATGTCCAGCGCCGTGCGGCTGCGACTGAGCTGGTCGGCGCTGCTGCTGAAGTTCAGCCCGTCGAACGCCGCCCCGGCGATGAAGACCCAATCGGGCGGCGTGTCGGTCACGTCGAAGCGGAAGTTGCCGGCGGCGTCGGTCGTCGTCGTCAGCGTCAGCGTCTCTTCCAGTTCGGGCGTGAAGGCCCGCAGCAGCACCTCGGTTTCGGCCAGGGCCGCGCCGGAAGAGCCGTTAGTCACCACACCGCTGATGATGCCGGCGGCGATTGGCTCGGTCAGGGCCACCGGGTCGGCGAAGGTGTAGCTGAAGGTGCGGGCGAAGTGGACGACGCGGCGCAGGTCGTCTTCGGCCAGGTCATAGTCGTGGGCGGGAATCGCGCCGGGGGCCAGGTCGGCGGTGACGGTGTCGTTGCTGCGGTTGAACCAGTAGGTCACGTCGTTGAGCGGCCCGGCGGCGGGGTCGGTGGTGGCCGCGTCGGGGCCGTCGCCCAGCCCGGCGTCACCGTGGCAGGCGGCGCAGTTGGCGGCGTACAACTCTTGCCCGGCGGCCACGTCTTCGGGCGGCGTGGCCAGGCTGTAGACGGCGGCGACCAGATTCCAGCGCCCCGGCTCGTCAATCGGGTTGCTGCTGGCCGGGCCGAAGGGGGGCATGCCCACGGCCGCTTCGCCGTTGGTGATCTGCTGGAACATGACCGAGGGCATGGCCTGCCGGATGTAGGCGGCGTCAAAGGGCATGGGGGCCGGGTTGTCGGTCTGGGCGATGAGTTCGCCGTCGCCCGCGCCCGTCGCGCCGTGGCAGTTGGCGCAGCGCTCGGCGTAGGTCTCCAGCCCGGCGAAGCCGTCGGGCGTGGCCGCGGGCAGCACCGGGTCCTGCGCCTGCCCGGCGGCGGGCCACAGCAGTAAGCCGCTGAACAGGATGACGACGATGAGAGCAAATCCGAAGAGCCGCCGTCGGGCGACGAGAGTAGCTAGATTAATCATAGGTCAGTCCGGAAATGAATTATCCGCAGATTTAGCAGATTGGGCAGATTTGAAAGGGGCGGGGGGGAGGAGGAGAGGACACCTTTTCTTCCTTTGCGCCTTTGCCCCTTCGCGCCTTTGCGTGAGCTTCTTAATGAATCTGCCCAATCCGCCCAATCTGCGGATAAACCCTCTCAGGCGCGGGCTTTGGCCGGCTCCTGGGCGAAGGCGTAGCCGCACTTGGGGCAGAAGCGGTCGTCGGCCTCGACGCGACGGCCGCACCGGGGGCAAAAGCCCACCGCGGCGGCGGCCGACGGGACGGTTGCCGCCACCGGCGCGGCGGCGCGGGCGGCGCGCACCGCGGCCTCGATGTCGGCGTCCACCTGCTCCGGCGTGCGCAGGCGGCGGACGGCGGCTTCCATTTGCGCGTCCAGGTCGGCGGCGATGGGCGCGGCCGGCGCGTCGCTGTAGCCGTGGGCGTCCAGTTGTTGCATGATGACCGCCGCCTGGCGCACCAGTAGCGGCCGGTTGCGCTGGTACAGCTCCGGCGCGACCTTGGCCGCTTCCATGTCGTCGTCCAGGTCGCGGATCTGGCGCAGCAGCGCGTCGCGGCGCAGCACCAGGCCGTCCACCTCTTCGCGGTCGAGGCGCACGGCCTCGTCTTCGGGCATGACGAACGGGCGGGCCAGATAGAGAATGACGATGAGCAGCAGGGCGATGCCCAGCAGAACGGAACCGATGGTGAGTCCGGCGATCACAGCGATGCTCCTGCGCCGGCTATTGGGCCAGCAATTCGGGGATGATCTGGTCGAGCATGGCCTCGTTGACCGCGCCGATCTGTACGTGGCGGATGACGCCCTCTTTGTCGATGATGAACGTCTCCGGCACGCCGGTGATCTCGTAGGTCTGCGAGATGTCGGTGCCCAGGTCGGGGGCGTGGGGGAAGCTGACGCCGAAGTCGTCCATGTAGGCCAGCGAGTTCGGCTCCACGTCGGCATAGGCCACGCCGAGGACGACGACGCCCTGGTCGGCGTACTTCTGCCAGGCGCTCTCCAGCACCGGCGTCTCGTCGCGGCACTCGACGCACCACGAGGCCCAGAAGTTGAGCACGACGACCTGACCGCGCATGTCTTGCAAGTTGGCGGTGGTGCGGCCGTCCCAGCCAAAGCCGTCGAAGAAGGCCACGTCGAAGTCGGGCGCGGGCTGGCCCACTTCGGGCCGGGCGGCGGTGGTATTTAGCAGCCCCCAGCCGAGGATGGCCAGCAGGCCGAGAACGGCCAGCCAGACGAGCACCATCGTCAGCCGCAGCGGACGGCGCGGCTTGGCCGGCTGGTCAACCGCGGTTTGGGTGGTGGGTATCGTTTCGCTCATGTGTCTTACCTGGTTAAGAGAAAGAGTCCACAGGTTACACGCGGCTGAGGACAGCCGCGTGTAACCTGTGGACTCTTTCTCTTGTAGCTCATTGTTTCAGGTCGCGCTCGACGCGGGCGATGTAGTCATCAAGCGATTCGTCGCCCGTCTTGGCGGTCGGCGCTCCCTCGCCCTTTGCGAAAAGGTTGGGAAGAGGGCCGGTCGGCGCTCCCTCGCCCTTTGGGAGAGGGTTGGGGAGAGGGCCACCGGCCGCTGTTGGGGCCACCCGCATCCCCCGCAACAAGCGGAAGAAGAGCAGCCCGCCCAGCAGGACGATCAGCACCGGCAACACCCACAGCACGATCAGACTGATGCCGCGCCGTGGCGGGTTGGCCAGCACGCCGTCGCCATACTGCCGGGCGAAGTAGTCCAGCACGTCCTGGCGCGTGTCGCCGGCGGCCAGCTTGGTGCGGATCAGTTCGCGCCAGTCGGCGCAGGCCTGCGTCGGGCAAACGTCCAGTGGCGTGGATTCGCACACCGGGCAGTAGAGGTCTTTGGCGACCTCGTTGACTTCGTCGTCGCTGATGTCGTCCTGGGCATGCACAGCTACCGGCAGCAGGGCTAACAGCAAGACCAGGAGGAGCCAACGAATTACGTTCTTGCGCATAGGTTACAACAATCCAATCCCCTGCCGCCGCCACCGCCGGCTTCCGCGCCCGCGCCGGGGCCTTCTCGCGGTCGGGCCAGGCGGCGATGAGCGTGCCGAGGACGAAGATGACGCCGCCGGCCCAGACCCAGTTGATGAGCGGGTTCAGGAAGATGCGGAAGGTGGCCGCGTCGGCCGTCGTCGGTTCCCAGTTGACCAGGATGACGTAGAAGTCCTCGGTGATGGTCGAGCGGGCCGAGGGGATGGTCATCGGCTGGCCGGTGCGCTGGTAGAACTCGATCTGCGGGTTCAGCTTGCGCAGGAACTCGCCGTTCTTGTAGAGGTCAACGTCGGCCTCGGTGATCAAGCAGGTCGTCGGCCCCGGTGAAGCGGCTGACGCTGTTGAAGACCATCTCGAAGTCGCCCAACTGGACGCCCTCGCCGGCGTTCAGGCGGATCTGCGTCTCGGTCTGATACAGCCCATCGGCGACGATGCCGAAGGCCATGATCAGCACGCCCATGTGGATCCAGTAGCCGCCGTAGCGCCGCCGGTTGCGGGCCATCAGGGTGGTGAAGGCCGTCCAGACGTTCTCGCCCTTGCCCATGCGCGCCCGCGTGCCCTTGACGAACTCCATCACCGTCAGCACGACGGAGAAGGAGACCAGCCAGAAGCCCAGCAGCGCCGGCCACAGCCGCACGCCCAGAGCGAACAGCACACCGACAAAGACCAGCGCGCCCACTGCCGGCCACAACGAGGCCCGGCCGAGGCGCTGGATGCTGGTGCGATACCACATCGTCAGCGGGGCCACGCCCATCAGCAGCACCAGCGCGGCGAACAGCGGCGCCAGCGCCCGCTCATAGACCGGCGGGCCGACAAACCCCTTCTCGCCGGTGAACAGTTCGGAGAAGATGGGGTAGTAGGTGAACAGGAAGACCACGGCCAGGATGGCCATGATCAGGAAGTTGTTATAGAGGAAGGCCGCCTCGCGCGACAGGTAGGAGACGATCTGGTTCTCGGTGCGCAGGATGTCGCGGCGCAGGGTGATCAGCACCAGCGAGAAGATGAACATGATCGCCATGAAGCCGAAGAAGAACGGGCCGATGGCGGACTGGGCGAAGGAGTGGACGGAAGAGATGACGCCGCTGCGAACGATGAACGTGCCGGCGATGACCAGCAAGAAGGTCAGGACGATGAGGAACATGTTCCACATCTTGAACATGCGCATCTTTTCCTGGATCATGACCGAGTGCAGGAAGGCCGTGGCCGCCAGCCAGGGCATCAGCGAGGCGTTCTCCACCGGGTCCCAGCCCCAGTAGCCGCCCCAGCCCAGCACGTCGTAGGCCCAGCGGCCGCCCAGGATCAGCCCCAGGCCCAGAAACAGCCAGGCCACCAGCGTCCAGCGGCGGCTGGTCTTGATCCAGTTGTCGCTCTTCTGGTTCGACATCAGCGCGGCCATGGCGAAGGCGTAGGGGATGGTCAGGCCGACGAAGCCCAGATAGAGCATCGGCGGGTGGATGATCATGCCCGGATGGCGCAGCAGCGGATTCAGGCCGTTGCCGTCGGCAGGGATGATGTCGTTGCGCACGAACGGGCTTTCGACAAAGCTGGAGACGAGCAGAAAGAAGACCTGTACCAGTCCCAGGACGATGATGACGTAGGGCATCAACTCCTTCTGCTGCCGCCACTTGCTGAGCATGGCCGCGGCGGTGAAGGCCGACAGGAGCAGGTTCCAGAACAGCAGCGAGCCGGCCTGCCCGCCCCACAGGGCCGTGACCTTGAGGTAGGTAGGCATGCCGCGGCTGCTGACCTGCGACACGTAGGCGATGGAGAAGTCGCCCGTCACCAGGCCGGTGATGACCAGCCCACAGGCCAGCACGACCAGCGGGAAGACGATAATGATGGCGTTGCGGGCGCTGCGCACCCAGCGGTCGTCGCCCCGCCGCGCGCCAACAATGGCGGCCACGACGGCGTAGATGGCGACAAGGAAGGCGATTACAAGGGTGATCGAGCCAATATCAGCGATCATGAATGAATTAGAAACGAGTTTCAGAAGAACTCGGTTCTCTATAATGTAGGCACTCCGGCGGGGTGGCCGGCCGGGTCCATCTCTTCGTAGCGGGTGGGGCACTTGAGCATCAGCCCGCCGGGGTTGGAGTGGAAGACGCCGCTGGCGTCGGCCTTGCCCTCGACCAGCGCCTGGGCCTCGTTCTGCAACAGGTCGGGCTTCGGCTCGTTGAGGGCGACGACGTGGAGCTTCTGCGTCGGGTTGTTCAGGTCGTCGACGATGTCGAACTCCAGGCGGGAGTTGTGGGCGTCGATCTGGGTATAGACGATGGAGTCGCCAATGACCCAGCCGGCGACGCGCAGGTCGCGGCCGGTCAGACGGCTCTGCTCGGCGTAGAACTCGCCCACGGTCTTGTAGAGTTGGGTGCTGCCGCTCATGGCGTTGACCACCAGGAACACGACGGCGGCGATGAGCACCGCGCCGCCCACGGCGAACATGAGTCGGTTGCGGCGGGGCTTTTCCAGCACCAGACTTTCATCGGTGTTCTGCCACGTTACATCGGCCATGTTTAGTCTCCTTACAACGGTCGAGGCTTACTCTTCTTCTTCGGCGGCAAAAGCGGCGGCATCGGCGGCCAGGATGGCGCGGGCCTGTGCGGCGAACTCTTCGGGCACGGCGACGTGGCCCATGCCCAGCAGCCCGACCATCAGGCCCAGCGCCTCGCCGGCCCCCTCTTGCCAGGCGCGGGCGGGAATGCCCTCGGCCTGCAAGCGGCCGGCGATGATCTCGGCCGGGGTGATGCCGGACGTCTGTTCGACGACTTCCCAGCGTACTTGTTCAAATTCGCCGGGCTGGCCGGCGTCGCTGTCCTGGGACTCGGGCAGGGGGTGAGCGTTGCTTGTGTCAGTCATAGTTTGTCGGCCTGCTGCTTTTGCACTACACGCAGTATTATACCGCGTCCGGCCGCCAATGGGCAGCCAATCTAAGGAAACGCCGAACTCATCGGTTCGGTCGCCTCCACCAAGCATATATTATAGATAAAGTTGAATTTAAACCAACGTCGAACATCACCCATTGAGCATGATGGATGTCATATATGCGCAAGATTCAACGCAAGGACGCAAGGACGCAAAGAAGAATTTTCTTTGCGTCCTTGCGTCCTTGCGTCTTTGCGTTGAATTCTTAATCGCCAACGGCTAGGGCCGGCGCGCCGGTGTAGCGGGGGCAGTTAGCGCACTTGGCCGGCAGCCGCCCCTCGGCCCAGGTCAGGGCCACCCAGCAGGCCAGCGACGGGTTGCGCGCCGCCGGGCAGCGGGCGCGTTTGGTCTCGTCGCAGTTCTTGTAGACCCAACAGGGAACCTTGAGCGCCGCGGCCGTCGCCGGCGACTCCGCCCCGGCCATCGGCAGCGGGATGGCCACTCGGCTACCCGGCTGTCCCTGTTCCTGCTTCTCCCAACGGTTGGCCAGTTTGGTCATGGCGTAGCCGATGGCAAACAGTAGCGCCAGCGGCAGCACGCAGCGCAACGCGAAGAGCGCCACCACGACCGCTGTCCCCTGGAATTCGTTCATAACTCAACTCCAGGAACCACCCAGATCACGCCTGGAATGGCTCCTGAGAATAGGATAGGCCCAATGGGGCTGGGTGTCTATTGGGTGGACAGAGTATCTTGGGTGTGGGGGAAGTGACCCAGAGTTGGGTGCATCGCACTTAAGAAAGTGCGATGCACCGGAGCAGTGGAGGAGGTAACCCCGCGGTAGACCCTCTCCCTAACCCTCTCCCGAAGGGCGAGGGGACGCTCCCCCGCTACTCCTCCAACCCAATCAACCCTTTGCGCAGCGCATACTTCACCAGATCAACCCGGTTGTGCAGGTTCAGCTTGCGCATCATGTTCTCGCGGTGGCGGTCGACGGTCTTGGCGCTGATGACCAGGCGGTCGGCGATCTCGTTGTTGCTGAGGCCCTCGGCGATGTGGGTCAGCACCTCCTGCTCGCGCGGCGTCAGCGTCTCGTCGTCCGGCGGTTCGCCCTCGCCCGTCGGGCCGCGCCGCAGATAGTCCTGTACCAGCCGCCCGGCCAGCGATGGGTAGAGGAACACCTCGCCCCGGCTGACGGCGCGGATGGCCGACACCAACTCGTCGGGCGCGGCCCGCTTGGGCACGTAGCCCGACGCCCCGGCGCGCAGCATCTCGAAGAAGTACTGGTCGTCCTCATACATCGTCAGGGCCAGCACGGCCGCCGCCGGCGCGCTGGCTTTGATGCGCCGCGTGGCCTCGATGCCGTTCATGCCCGGCATTTCGATGTCCATCAGCACCACGTCGGGCGACAGTTCGGCCACGCGGCGGATGGCCTCCTGCCCCGTCTCGGCCTCGCCGATGATGGTCATATCGGGCTGGGCCTCCAGCAACATGCGCAGCCCGGAGCGCACCACGGCGTGGTCGTCGGCCAATAGCAGGCGAATCTGGTCAGTCATAGTTGCCTCTCAAGAGGGATTATCCGCAGATTGGGCAGATTGGGCAGATTTAAGAAGAAGACCTCACGCAAAGATCGCAAAGGACGCAAAAAGAAAATTGTCTTCTTGGCGCTCTTTGCGTCCTTTGCGATCTTTGCGTGAGGCTCTTCGCTCTTCTCTGAAAAATCTGCCTAATCTGCCAAATCTGCGGATCGCTCCTGCTTATAAGGGTCGGGGATGGCGACGCGGACGGTCGTGCCCTGGCCGGGGCGGGAGTCGATCTCGGCCGTGCCGCCGACCAGCGACGCCCGCTCCTGGATGCCCAGCAGCCCCCAGGCCGCCCGCCCGTCGGCCGCGGCCAGCGCCCCGACCACGTCGAAGCCGCGGCCGTCATCGTCCACCGACAGCCGTACGTCGCTCTCGCCGAAGACGACCTGCACCAGCACGCTGCCCGCCCCGGCGTGGCGGACGACGTTGGTCAGCGCCTCCTGCACGATGCGGAAGACGGTCGTCTCGATGTCGGGCTTCAGCCGGGCGCTCTTGCCCTGGGTCAGCAGTTGGGCCTGGATGCCGGTGCGCTGCTCGAAGGTGCGGATGTGGCCGCGCAGGGCGGGCAGCAGGCCCAGGTTGTCGAGGATGGACGGCCGCAGGTCGGCGATGACGTTGTGGACTTCCTGCAACACCTGGGCGTTCATCGTCTTCATGTCGGCCAGCTGGCGGCGCACCGCCGCCGGGTCACTGTCCAGCCGGTCGGCGGCCGCGGCCAGCCCCAGCCCCAGCGCGGTCAGCGTCTGGCCGGTGCCATCGTGCAGTTCGCGGGCGATGCGCTGCCGCTCCGCCTCCTGGGCCGAGACGACGCGGTGGAGCAGTTCGCCGCGCACCTTGCCGCTCTGCTGCACCTCGTCGTAGAGGGTGGCGTTCTCGATGGCGATGCTCAGTTGGTCGGCGATGGCCCGCGCCAGGGCGGCGTCGCGCAGCGTGAGGGGTGAGGCGTCATTGAGGGTGCAGAAAACGAGACTGCCGATGGTTCGCCCGCCGACAGCCAACGGCATGGCCAGAGTGTGGCCGCCAATGTGGCCGTCATCGTGGGTTGGCGCCTGGGCCAGCGCGGCCAGCCCGGCGGGATCAACCGATGCGTCGGCCACGTTCGGCTCGTCACTGCCGGGCAGGTGCAGGGGCAAGACGGTGTGGTCGAGCATCCACGACGGCTGCCCGGTGGCCACGGTGTACTCGGCCAGTTGCAGCCCTTGCGCCTGGCGTGTGGCCACGGGCGCGGCCGGGTCGTTGCACTCGACGATGGAGACGATGTCCAATGGCTGGCCGGGGCCGCGCGCGAGGGCCAGCATTCCGCCGTCCACCTGGGGCAGCACGCCGACCAGCAGCGGCACGGCGTCATCCAGCAGCCGGGCGCGGTCGAGGGTGGCCGCCATGCGGCGCGAGATGGTGAAGAGCAGGGCCAGGTCTTGTACGGCGGCGGCCAGGTCGCGGTTCAGGTGCTCCGTCTCGGCCCGCGCCGCCTGCTGCACGCGCAGCGCCTCCTGGCGGGCGGCGTTGCGCGCGGCGCGAGCCTCGTCCAGCCGCTGCTGGTTCTCGATCTCGAACACGCTCAGGGCGCGAATGATGAAGACGGCCATCAACACGGCCATCGCCGCGCGCAAGACCTGCACCGGGAAGCCAAACAGGCGCAGGAAGAGGTCGGAGTTGAGGACGGTAGAGGGGAAGAAGAAGCTCGGCTGAGTGAAAATCTGGCCGAGGCCATAGATAGACAGGGCCGCCGCCGCGCCCAGCAGCGCCCGGCCAAAGCCGCCCATGCCGCGCCGTTTAAACACCCTCTGCTCCAGCCAGATGGCCCAGGCGGCGATGACCGCGCCGGTGACGCCCAGCGTGTAGCGGGCCAGCACGTCGGCGGCGTTGATCATCGGCAGCCGCTCCGGCCGGTAGACCAGCCAGGTGGCGATGACGCTGAGGCCCCACAGGGCCAGGAACGCCCCCGCGCCCAGCAGCGCCAGCCGATTGCCGTTCTTGGCCTGGTCGTCGTCGATCTCGCGCCGGTTGGCGTAGAGCAGGCGGATGCCGAAGAAGACCAGCAGCAGGAAGGACAGCACCAGGTGGACGAGGTGAACTTCGGGTAGCAGCAGCCAGCCGGGGATGTTGGACGCGCCGCCCTGGTCGATGTGGACGAACATGTCGTGCCACTCTTGCAGACCGTGGACGATGCCGAAGCCGGCCAGAAAGAGCAGCGCCCCGGCCAGCCGGAACTCCGACGTGCGGAAGCGGGCCGAGGCCAGCCAGATGGCCAGGCCCATGCTGAAGAAGGCCAGGCCGTAGAAGAAGTAGACGACGACGATGTTGCGGGCGAAGAATTCAGCCATTTCGGTTGTAGCGCGGGTTGGCAACCCGCTCTTCATCCACCAGTCTGAAAGATGCGGGTTGCCAACCCGCGCTACAAAGTTGTCAGCGGCACGCCGGCCGCGCTCAACTCCGCGCCTTCGTCCAGCACGGCCGTCTTCACGTAGCCCAAAGCGACGGGGCCGCCCGCGCCGTCGGCGGCCGAGGTGATCGCGCCCACGGGCCGGCCGTTGGCGACGATCTCCGCCCCGGCGGCCACGGGCGACGCCGGCCGCAGCCGCGCCAGCCGCTTGGCCAGCTTGCCGCGGCTCTCCATGCGGGCGATGATCTCCTGGCCGGTGTAGCAGCCCTTGCTGAAGGACACGTCGTCCCACAGCCCGGCCTCCAGCGGGATGTAGTCGAGCGTCAACTCGCGGCCGAAGCGCGGCCGGCCGGCTTCGATGCGCAGGTAGTCGTAGGTCGCCTCGTCAATCGGCGTCAGGCCGGCGCTGGTCAACACCGCCCACAACGGCGCGCCGCCGGCGGCGTTGGCCATGACGAAGTAGCCGTCGCCGGCGATGGGGTCGGTGCGGTGCAGGTAGGCCGTGGCTCCGGCGATTTCGGCCGAGCGCCAGTGATGCAACGGCAGGTCGGTCTCCGGGAAGCCGGCCGCGGCCAGCATCGCCCCCGCCCGCGGGCCATAGACGCCGCAGATGGCCGTGTCGGCGCTGACGTTCTTCAGCCGCACGTCGTCGTTGAAGAAGATGTTGCGCAGCAGGTAGCGGGCCAGCGCGTCGGCGTGCCCCTCGCCGGTCAGCACGTAGACGCTGTCGCTGGTGGCGTAGAGGATGGGCCGGTCGATGATGCGGCCGATCTCCGTGGTCAGCACCGTGGCCGCGCCCTCGCCGGACTTGAGGCCGGTAACGGCCTGGGTGGACATGCGGTTGATCAGGTCGAGGCGCGTGCCGCCGGTCAGTTGCAACACGCCCCGCTCGTTGTGAAGGGCGATCACCGCCGACTCATGCGCGGCGCGGTAGGCGTCCTCCGGGCTGTAAATGACCTCGTCTTCACTCGAAATCATCGTCATCATCCTCCGGGAAGGCCAGTTCGGCCGTGTCGCCATTGGCCCCCGGCAATGTCAGGATGTCGATCTGCCCCAGTGGAATCATCGTGTCAGACTCCTCTGAACTCGTCGTTCGTCGCTCGTCGCTCGTCGCTTCCATCTCTTCCCAGCGTTGGGCAAAGGCGGTCAGAAACGGCAGATAGCGGGCCTCGTGGTCGGCCGTGGCGCGAGCGATGAGGCGGCCGAGCGGCTCGCCGCCCAGCGCCTTGTAGTGGCGCGGCTCGCTCAGCGCCCGCTCGGAGAGGCCGCTGAGCCACTCCTCCAGGTGCAGCCGCGACGCCTGGAAGTCGTCGAAGATGGCGTCCAGGCCGCGCCCCTGGGCGTCCTGGTAGCGTTGGGCGTTGTAGATGTCGGGGTTGCGCAGCGCGGCCAGCAGCCGCTCCGGGGGCTTGCCGTTGGTCAACTGCATGAGGCCGGTGACGACTTCGGCGTCCCAGGCGGTGAGGATACTGAGCAGATCGGCGATGGCCCAGCGGCCGACGACGCCAGGCTGAGTCAGCGCCTCGTCGGGCAGCGCCTCCAGAGCCACCAGCGTTCGCTCGCGCGCCGCGTCGAGCCGGTCGAGTAGGTCTTCCAGGGTGAACATTGGTGCCATTATAGCCGATAAAGAAGAACCTCACGCAAAAAGGGGCCAGGTTCCAGGGGAAGAGCGTCTTCCCCTGGCCCCTGGAACCTGGAACCTGGCCCCTTTCTTCTGCATACAAAAAGCGCCGCGACGGTTGCCCGTCGCGGCGCTTTTTTGCCCACCCTTTTCCTGAGTTGCTCAACGGTAGGAGGAGGGTACCACGGCGGCGGGCACAGATGCTTTGGCGGGCGCCTCCACAACTTCTCCGTGGTCAATCACATTGAGATACCGGACACCGAACGTGACCGCCAGCAGGCCGTAGGCAATCACGCCGGTTGCTGTCAAGATCTCAATAAGTGATGGCGTATAGTTGGTGAACAGCGGCACGTCGCTACCGGGCACCTGCCCGAAGACGACCAACTGTCCAACGAGATTGGTGTCCCAGCGATAGGCGACGACGCCAACGGCCACCAGGGCCAACGCCAGGATGCGCACGCGCTCGATGCGCCGGAAGTGGCCGACCAGCAGCAGCACCGCCGGCAACACCATCCCCAGCACGATCTCCAGCCCCCAGAAGTTGAAGGCCAGCCGGCCGCGGGTCAGAATGTAGAGCGCTTCCGATTTGGCCGGTTCGTAATCGACCGGCATCGACATCAAATCCCACCAGCGCAGGACGAGCAGGAAGAGCACCGCCCAGCCGACGGTGTAGGCCAGCTTGTCGAGCGTGACCTTGTTGACCCGCGCCCGCGGCGTCAGGCGCGCGGAGACGAGGGAGATAAACGTGACCAGAGCCATGCCGCCGACGATGGCCGACAGGTAGAAGGAGATAGCCATCGGCCACGGCCGGTACCAGATGGGCCGGGCGACCAGCTTGCCGTAGGTCAGCCCCAGCGACGACTGGTGCAGCGTGGACAGGCACAGGCCGACGAAGGCCAGGTAGGGCGTCAGCTTATGGAGCGAACCCAGCCGATGCGACAGGCGCGGGAAGCGGTGCTCCACCGGCTGCCAGTGGCCGAGGATAGGCATCACTTCCAGCATCAGCACGCTGAAGTAGAGGCCGACGCACATCGTCACTTCCCACAGCGGCGAGTGGATGTTCCAGAAGACGAAGCCGTGCCAGAAGCGGTCGGGCCGGCCGATGTCGAGCAGCAGCATCATCATGGCGATGCTGTAGCCGACGAAGCCGACGTAGACGGCCGTTCTGGCCACCGGCTGCAGCTCCTTGCGCCGCAGCAGGTAGGCGATGGCCGAGATGCTGAACGCGCCGGCGGCCAGGGCGATGGCCGACAGGTCAACGGAGATCCACAGCCCCCAGGGCACCAGGTCGGTCAGGTTGGTGACGCCCAGCCCCTTGATGAAAACGACCAGGGCCGCGCCCACGCCGACGGCCATAAGGCACATCAGGAACAGCATCCAGCGATAGATCGGCTGGCGCAGAGCAGGCAGGGCGTTGTGGCGGATAAGGGTCGCAGCGCGACGAATGAGCGTCATGAGGCGCTTTCCTCCAGCGCCGGCTCGGCCGGCAGGTAGTAGACACGCGGCCCCGTGCCCAGCTCTTCCTTCAGCCGGTAGGCGTCGGGGCGCTGGCGCAGGGCGATGCTAACCGGCGAGTCGGGGTCGTTCAGGTCGCCGAAGAGGCGCGCGCCGTAGGTGCAGGCGACGACGCAGGCCGGCGTGGCGTCGGGGTCGAAGCCGGGCGTCAGACCGATGGCCAGGCCGCGGTCGATGCGCTGGACGCAGAAGGAGCACTTCTCGACCACGCCGCGCGGCCGGCGGGGCACTTCGGGATGCCCGGCGGCGGGCACGTCGGGGTTGGGGCCGGTGAAGGCCTCCCAGTTGAAGTGGCGCACGCCGTAGGGGCAGGAGAGCTGGCAGTAGCGGCAGCCGATGCAGCGCTCGTAGTCCATCATCACCAGGCCGTCGTAGCGGTGGTAGGTCGCGCCGACGGGGCAAATCTCCACGCAGGGCGCGTCTTCGCAGTGCATGCACGGCGTGGGGCGGAAGACGCGGCGGCCCTCAGCCGTCGGCTCCACCTCTTCGACGCGCGACCAGGAGATGTTGGGCGGCGTGTCGTTGTAGGCGTGGCAGGCGGCCAGGCACAGGTCACAGCCGACGCACTTGCTCTGGTCGATGACCATCACCCAGTGATGGGGCGAGGGCTGGTCGTGGTCGCCCCGGGCGATGACGGCCGGCTCGTCGGCGGGGATGATGGTGTCCGGCTCCGGCTCGGCCGACGTGGCGGTCATGGGCAGCGGGATGCGGCTCATGCCGATGCCGACGGCGGCGGTGGCCGTGGCGGCCAGGCCCAACTTCAGGAAATCGCGGCGATCAATCGACGACATAGCTTTTGCTCTACTCGTTATCCTGCTTGCGGCTGCGGTTGCGCCAACGCTCGATCCACGGCCCTAGCAGCGTGCCAAACACCAGGCCGAAGCCGATGGGCAACACGTAGACCAGGGGGCCGGGGCCGCTGGGGGTGGTGCTGACGTAGGGCGTCACCTCTTCGCGCGCCGGCACGAAGTTGGCCGCCGGCTGCTCGGTCGTATCCACCGGGTAGCAGGCTACGTCCGTCTCGGCGGCGGTGGTGGCGGTGGTGGAGGGCATGGCCGAGTCAGCGTCGGCGTGCATATCGCCCAGGTGGCAGTCGTTGCACGACTCCAGGTCAACCTTGAAGGTGTGGCTGCGCGAACCGTGGCCCATCGTGCCCGCGTCCGGCGAATCGGAGACGCGCAGGTGGCAGTCGGTGCATAGCAGCCCCTCCTCGGCGTGGCCGGTGAAGGTGTAGTAGTGCCCCTCGGTGTTGTGGCAGCTATTGCACAACTCCTGCGAGTGGCCGACCTTGAGCTGGGCGGTGTGGGGGTTGTGGCACTGGTTGCAGGTCATGCCCTGCTGGCCGTGCTCGCTGATCTCCCACTCGTTGAACGTATCGACGTGGCAGGTGCCGCACAGACGCGAGGAGACGTCGGTGGGCATGTAGGTTTCGGGGTGGTTGCTGGGAACGGGGAGTGGCAGGCCAGGCAGCCGACGCCGCCTTCCTTGAATTCGCCCGTTTCGGGGTCGAAGCCGGTCGTGTGACAGGCCAGACACTCATCGGGGCTGCCCGCTTCCATCCAGGCCTTCTGAAAGGCGGGATCGACGAGGGCATACCCGTGGGCGCTCTGTTCCCAGTAGCCACGCAAGCCTTCGTGGCAGCCGGTGCAATCCTCGGCGTTGGGCACCGGCGTCGCGTCTTGCCTAAGGGGCGCGGCGTTGGCGGTGGGCACGGCGAGGAGCCCCAGGACCGCCGCCAATAGCGCAACGGCCAGCGCGCTACCGGCGATCAGCTTGGAGACTCGGGTGTGCATTTGCTTACTTGTCCTCCTCCGCGGCCGCGGGAGCGGTCGAACGGATGTCCAATGGAATGAGCAACTCTCTCAAAGAGACTATCAGCAGTATAAGGGGTGGCGGGGGTGGGGTAAATTGGGCGAATACCCAATCTCCTGGGGCGTTGGGCATGGGGGAAACGCGCCAACAGGAATGGCGGCATCGCCCGATTTACAGCGCGGGTGGCGATGGCGTATGATGATGATGCGGAGAAAAGTCGTTGTTAGGGCGTTAGGGGAGGGCCTGGCCCGATCCAGAAAGGCAGAGTGAGGCCATGAACGAGTTTCAAGCTATCTTGACAGTTGTGATATACTTCGCCGTGCGCATTGGCATTCCGGCGCTTTTGATCTACACCATCGCTCGCCTGATCCGGCACTTTCAGGGGCCGGACCCGGAAGAGAGCGAAGCGCAGGAGACACGCATCGCGCATTAGGCTGCTCCCTCCCAGGAGCCGGGTTTTCCCATCAGGAGACTCGGGTTTGTGCTTTGGGCCGGTCGCCCGCTCCCCGCGGGCGGCCGGCCCTTTTTGTTTGGCGCTTGGCCTGGCTAGAAGACCCTCTCCCAAGGGGGGGGGACGGGCCGGCCCCTCCCAGGGGGCGAGGGGACAGAAGACCCTCTCCCTAACCCTCTCCCAAGGGGCGAGGGGACCAGCAAAAGAGCCGCGCCTCTGGCGAGACGCGGCTCTTTTCGTTTTAGTCGCCAAGAACGCGGCCGAGCGCCCGCAGACGCCCGGCCACGGGGCCTAGTTCAGATCGTCATAGGTGCGGATTTCCGCGCGTGTCTTGCCGGTCAGATCGCCGTTGACGGCGTTGATCGAGTCGTACAGGATTTGCAGGATGTAAGACGGATTGTGGGCGTAGGCCCCCGGCTCCTTCTGCGAGTCCTGGTAGTTGTAGGCCGCGCGCAACAGGTTGGGCGTCCAGGAGGCGAAGCCGCCTTCCTCATCATTGATGCGCCCGTTGGCGTCGTCGTCGGCAAACCAGTAGGGGTAGGACGACGAATCATAGATGAGATTCACACCAGCCACTTCCGTGGCGTAGGTCTGGATGGCCGCCAGCAGGTTCTCGCGGTAGGTGTCGATCTCGCCGAAGACGCCTTCGGTTACGTCGCCGTCGCCGTCGTAGTCAACGTCGCTGACGCGGATGGAGCGCAGCCCTTCGACCGTCAGATCGACCTCGTGGCAGTCGCCGCAGTCCTCAACGACGATTTGCAGGTCGTGGATGCCGTGGCACTCGGTGCAGGAGTCGTAGATCGGTACGTGCCCGTTGCGGCCGGTGTACTCCTGGCCGGCGAACTCGTACGCGCCCTTGACTTCCGTGCCGAACAGTGTCGAGCCGGCGGCGAAGTAGTGGATGTTGACGAAGCGCAGGTTTTCGTTCACCTCGTCATCGGGCGAGTCGCCGATGCGCGCGTTGACGCTAACCGTGGACTCGCGCCCCTGGTGGCAGTTGAGGCACATGTTGGCCGAGAAGTCGCGCTCACCGAACGAGACGGACAGGCCGCTGGGGAAGCGGACCGACGGCACTTCGTAGACGGTGAACTCGGTCAGGTCGTTGTGGCACGTGCCGCAGTTCAGGCCGTTGCTGGCCGGCTGGCTGGTGTTGACGCCCTCAGTGATGAACTGGGGCTGGCCGGTGGCCGAGTGGCACTTGGCGCACGAGCCGGGCACGATGCCGCCGCCCTCTTCGGCCGCGTCCCAGTGACGGAACGCTTCCTCGGAGCCGGCGAAGTGGCCGTGATCCAGACGGTTCATGGCCGCCATGTCAACCGGCTCGGCGACGGCCGTGTTCAGGTCTTCGATGCCGTCGTAGAGCAGCTGGATGATGTACTTGCCGCCGTGGACGTAGGCGCCGGGGTCCTTCAGCGACACCTGGTAGTTGTAGGCCGCCTTGGTCAGGCGGGGGGTCCAGGCGTTGAAGGCGTTGTCGAAGGCGAGTTCGTCTTCGCCCGCCTGGCCGTCGGCGTTGGTGTCGTTGAAGAAGTACGGGTAGGTGGCGGCGTCGTAGATAAGGCCCGTGCCGGAGACTTCGGCGGTGTAGGCTTGCATGGCCCCATAGAGCGCGTCGCGCAAGCCGCCGATCTCATCGGCGATACCCTCTTCCATGTCGCCATCGCCGTCGTAGTCGACCAGTGAGCCGAACATGCGGATGCTGGCCAGGTCTTCCACCGTCGCCGCGTCGGTGTGGCACGCCTGGCACTGCTCGAGGTTGACCTCGAGCGTGTGCGGGTTGTGGCACTCGATGCAGGTGTTGTGGCTGGGCACGTGGTCGAAGCGGGCGTCGTAGGCGTTGCCGCCGTACTGATAGCCACCCATCGCCAGCGTGCCGTACTGCGTGGCCGCCGCGGCGTAGTAGTGGATATTGGTGAAGCCCAGGTCTTCGCTGACCGTGTCCAGGTCTTCGGCCAGGCCGGCGTCGGCGATCTGGGTGTCAACCGAGACCGTCGAGGCGCGCCCCTGATGGCAGACCATGCAGCGCGACTCGTCGCCCAGATTTTGGATCTCGATCCCGGAGGGGAAGATCACGCTGTTCTTGACGATGGTGGCCGTGTTGTGGCAGGCCTCGCACTGGACGGTCGTGCCGATGGGCGCGGGAGCATTGACGACGTTCGGCTCGCTGCCGTCGGCGCCGACGTAGTCGACGTAGCCCGGCGTGCTGTGGCAGCGGGCACAGTCGGTCGGCACCTCGGCCGGGTCTTCCTCGTTCCAGTGGTTGAACGCTTCGCTGGTCGCGTCGTTGTGGGGCGAGGCGGACCATTCAGCCAGGAACGGGATGGCCAGGTCGGCCGGCGCGGCCGTCACCGGTGGGTCGGTGGCCGGGGTGGCTTCGGCCGCCTCGGCTTCCTCGGTCGGGGCGACCTCTTCGGGGGCGGCTGCCTCCTCCGTGGGCGCGGCTTCTTCGGCGGGGGCTTCTTCGGTCGAGGTATCTAACTCCTCGGAAGAACCCTCCTCGAAGGCGGTTGTGGGGTCCGCTGCCTGGGTCGCCTCACCCGTTTGCTCCGGCGTGCCGTTGTCTTGACAGGCGACAACGGTCATGCTCAGGAGCAGGATGAGGATACCCAGGAGGGCCAGTGACCTTCTTCTAGGTCTCATACGCTCTACCTCCTTGATCCTAAATGCAACACAATGTGATGCGGCGGTGCTTCATTGCTGAGCCGTAGTCGCATCCGGGATGATAAAACACCAGCTTGCTCGCGCCCGAAGGGCGCGGGGGTGGCCAGTGGGACAAACACGTCGCGCGTGGCTTCCGGCAGGGTGGTGATGGCCGTGCTCTCGAAAGTGAACAGCCACACCACCAGGGCCAGGGACAAAACGACGACGACCGACGCCACGGCAAAGTAGACCCGTTGGCGGCGGCGCAAAACGTCGGGCGGCACGGCGGGCCACGCTTCGCCGCCGCGCTCCAGCCGCTCCAGTTCCAGAGCGTGCTCTTCCTCCATGATGTGGTGCGACAGCGTGCCGGTGAACATGCTCTTGTTGCGGTGCTTCACCAGAACGTTGTACAGATGCCAGATGACGATCGACGCCGCCGCCAGCACCGCCTCCCAGCCGTGGGCCTCCAGGGCTACGGGGATGAGGTTGCCGGGGATGAGGCGGGTGGCGTTGATCGGGTTCCACAGGATGAAGCCGGTGACGATCATCACCGCCGTGCCCCAGACGACGGCCCAGTACTCGAACTTCTCGCCGAAGTTGAACTTGCGCATCCGCGGTGGGTCGTCGGTCAGGCCCAGGTTGTAGGTGACGGTGTCGCGCATATCATAGGCGTCTTTGATGTCGGGCAACATGCGCATCCGCTCGCGGCGGACGAACAGGCGATAGGACGAGGTCAGCAGGTGGTAGATGGAGCCTAGCACCAGGACGACGGCCGCCCAACGATGGATGTAGCGCACCGTCTCGATGCCGCCCAGCAGGTCGATGAGCCCGGTGGAGATGGGCGAGAAGGGGAACTTCTGCGGCAGCCCGGTCAGGCAGAGGATGGTGAAGCTGATCAGCAGCACCATGTGCTCGAGGCGGGCCATCAGCCGGAAGCGCGGATACTCGCCGTGGAGGGCGGCCGTGCGTTCGACGGTGATCTCTCTCAACTCATCCATACGTCTCTCTCATCCTCCTACCGGCCGCGCATCTTGCGATAGACGTCGGTTCCTACCAGGAAGCCCAGGAAGGCGACCGTCGACGGGATGACAATGGCGTAGAAGATGGTCACCAGGAACATCAGCGGATTGTCGCGCAGCGATGGGCGGTGGTGGCCGGTCCAGGAGTCGCTGAAGTTGGCCGTGGCGTCGGGATGGCACTGCTGGCACGTCACCAGCAGGTTCTCCTTGATGCCCGCGTCGGGGTCATCGACAGCCATGATGGCGTGGATGCCGTGGCAGTCGTAGCAGACGGCCTTGTTGGTCGGCGTGTTGGGGTCGTTCGATTGGAAGATGTTGACCGTCGTGCCGTGGAAGTCATCGACGTAGGTCTCGAACACGTCGATGGAGATGTCGTAGTGGGTCATCATCTCCCGGTCGGCGTGGCACGAGGCGCACAGTTCCGGCGAGCGGTTGCGGAAGAGGGCCGTCGTCGGGTCGTTGATGCGGTGGACGCCGTGGCACTCGATGCACGTCGGCACGTCGGGGTTCTCTTCGGTCAGCAGGGCGGTGCCGTGGACGCTGACGGCGTAGTCGTCGAAGACGGTGCTGTGGCAGTTGCGGCAGGTCTCGACAATGCGCGAGCGCGGCTGGTCGGGCACGGGCGTGTCGTGGGCGCCGTGGCAATCGACGCAGGTGGCGGCGTCGAGGTTGCCTTCGGCCAGCGCTTCGGCGTGGACGCCGTCCATGTGCCCCTCTTGCTGCGTCTGGTGACAGCGGGCGCACAGTTCCGTCTTTTCGATTGTGTATTCGCGGGCCGAGGCGGCTTCGAGAGGAGGATGGGGGTAGTTATAGTTCTCGTGGCAGTCGGTGCATTCCAATTGCTGCCAGTTGTTGCCGATGCCGTGGACTGAGGCATGCAACGCTTCCCCGTCAATCGTGATCGAGATTTCGTCCCCGTTGGGGAAGGTCAGCGTCTGGCCGGGCGGGCCGTGGCAACCCATGCAGAAGTCGGTCGTCACCTGGCGCTGGCCGAACAGGCCGAACTGGACGTGGAGGGCTAACTGATTGGGGTCGGTCAGGTCGACGCCGGCGTCGGCGTGGCAGGCGGCGCAGACGGTCGTGGCCGCCGGCTGCTGCCACACTTCGGCCGGTTGCACCTCGTGGTCGCCGTGGCAGTCGGTGCAGACGACGGAGATGCCCGATTCCGACGCCGCCGGGTCATAGCCGCCCGACCACTCCGGGCCGGGGTGGGCGGTCAGGTGTGGCTCGTGGCAGCGCACGCAGTTCTCGGAGCGGGTGAGCATGTAGGCCCGCAGGTCGGGTTCGGCCACCGGCGGGTGGGGGAACTGGTAGGTGGCCGGGGGGTGACAGCCGTTGCAGCCGACGGGCGCGCCCGTCTCGGCCGCCGAGGAGACGCCATGCACCGAGGCGTCGAAGGCGGCCAGGTCGACGGCCACCGGCAACTCTTCGCCCGAGGGGAAGACGACGACGGCCGTGCTGTTGCCGTGGCAGGAGCGACAGGCGGCGTCGGTCGGCGGGTGGGCGGCGGGGGGCTGGGTCTGGGCCGCGCCGAGGGCGGCGGGCAGGGCCACAACCGGCGGCAAGGCGGCAACCGACGACGGGCCAGCCACCTGTGCAGCCGCGCTCTCAGCCCGCAGCGAACCCGCGCCGGCAAGGGCCAGTAGCCCGGCGACGGCCAGGAGCAGCAGCAAACCATAGAGGCGGTGGCGGGTGTGCATCGTTCGGTGCAAACTCGTCTCTTGCTAACGTTTCGTCGCCCCGGCTAGGGCGTCGGCGTCGCTCCGGGCGTCGCTTCGCCGGTCGGCTCGGCCGTGGGCAGCGGGCTGTGGAAATCCTGGGCCACGTTCAGCAGCGTCCCGTCGGGCAGGGCCGGGCCGATGCCGCCGGCGCTGTTGTGGCACTGGCGACAGGCGTAATCGAGGCCGATCTGCGGCAGAATGCTGCCATCCTCGGCGAACTGGCCGATCTGCGCGGCGTTGATGACGACCTGGTGAGTGGCCATGTCGGCCCGGAAGGCGGCCGGGTTGCCCACGGCGACCTGAATCAACTCCGGCATGTGGCAATCGACGCACTCCACGCGGATGCGGTCGTGGACGGGCTTCTGCACCAACGACTGCTGCCAGTGGCAGCCCTCGCAGGTGGCCCGCAGGTAGCTCTGGCGGGCGGCGCGGGGGCGACGACGCCGGCGTGCGGGTCGTGGCAGTCCACACAGTCGAGGGCGGCGTGCTTGCCGGGGAAGAGGTCGCCGTAGTGGCCGTCGGTGTGCTGGATGAAGCCGTCGGCGACGACCAGATCGCCGGTCATGTGGCAACTGGTGCACTCTTGCCGGTCGCGGTCGACCTGGGGCGTGAAGGCGTGGGGGTCGTTGACGTGCAGGCTGCCCGCGCCGTGGCACGCCTCGCACTGCACGCCGGGGAAGGCGAACGTGCCGACCATGCCGGCGCGGCCGTCCTGGTTGCCCTGGGTGCTATAGCCGGTGGTGTGGCACGCGCCGCAGTCGTAGGGCAGTTCCTCGCCGGGGTGATAGGGAACCAGCCCCTCACTCGTCTGCAACAGGCGGTTGGCGAAGTTCAACTGGGCCGTCTCGCCCGTCACCAGCATCCCGGCCTTATCGACGAAGTTGGCCTTCCAGTTGTAGCCGCCGACGACGTAGGCCACGTTGGCCCACTCCAGCCCTTCGGGCAGGGTGCGAATGGCGCGGTTGCCGGCGATGGCCGGGGCGGCATCATCGACGGGGTTGAGAATCCACGGGTGGCCGCTGGCGATGAAGCGGTCGTAATAGTCCTGATGGCACTCGGCGCAGGTCAGCGAGCCGACGAACTGGGCCGGGATGAAGCTGGCCCCGTCCTGGCCGGCCGGGCCGCGCGCGCCGGTGGCGCCGGTCGCGCCGGTGGGGCCGGGGGGGCCTTGGGGGCCGGGTTCGCCCTGCGGGCCGACGGGGCCGGGGCGGCCGGAACAGGCGGCCAACGCCAGCATCGTCATGACCAAGATTGTTAGTATCAGAACCGGTGATCGGCCTGCCTTCATCGCCGCCTCCGCTTGCCATGCGCAAAGCCGGGCACGCGGCCCGTCTCTGTAAATTACAGTATAACGGTGCAGCCGACAGACCGCTAGGGGTAAATGACGTGACCGGCATAATTCGTGTAACGGACCATGTGTAACTTTGCTAGGAATTGAGTGACATAAGTAGGGCGGGTCATTCGATTTAGCCACCGGTTTGAGGTATACTCCGTCGCTACACATATATTGTAGAGACGCTCTACACAAGTCATAGATTGCGCCAATTTTTCCGGGCAATCTACTCCATCTGCGGATGATTCCGCTATCGGCCAGACGGCATCAACCTGGCGGAGGCTCACTTGGAAATCGGGACTGTAAACAGTATCGACATCAATCAGGAGATGCGCAACTCCTATCTGGACTACGCCATGAGCGTCATCGTCGCCCGGGCGCTGCCCGACGCGCGCGACGGTCTGAAGCCCGTCCACCGGCGCATCCTCTACGCCATGTACGACATGGGCTTGCGGCCCAACCAACCCCACCGCAAGAGCGCCCGTCTCGTCGGCGAAGTGCTGGGCAAGTATCACCCCCACGGCGATAGCTCGGTCTACGACGCCATGGTGCGTCTGGCGCAGGAGTTCTCCATGCGCTACCCCCTGGTCGATGGCCAGGGCAACTTCGGCAGCATCGACGGCGACAGCCCGGCGGCCATGCGCTACACCGAGACCCGGCTGGCGCCCATCGCCCTGGAACTGCTGGAAGACCTCGACAAGGACACCGTCGAGTTCACGCCCAACTTCGACGATACGCTCAAGGAGCCTGACCTGCTGCCGGCGCGCCTGCCCAACCTGCTGCTCAACGGCTCGTCGGGCATCGCCGTGGGCATGGCCACCAACATCCCGCCCCACAACCTGAACGAGTTGTGCGACGCCATCATCTACCTGATCGACCGCCAGGACGAGGCCGACGACGTGACGCTGGACGACCTGATGCAGTTCGTCAAGGGGCCGGACTTCCCCACGGCGGGGGTCATCGTCGGCAGCGAGGGCATCCGCAACGCCTACGCCACCGGCCGCGGCCGTCTCATCGTCCGCGGCGTGGCCAACATCGAGCCGATCCCGCGCAGCACAACCGGCCGGATGCAGATCAACATCACCGAGCTGCCCTATCAGGTCAACAAGGCGCTGCTCATCGAGCGCATCGCCGAGTTGGTGACCAAGGGCGTCATTGACGACATCTCCGACCTGCGCGACTCTTCCGACCGCAACGGCATCTCCGTCGTCGTCGAGTTGAAGCGCCACGCCCAGCCGCGCAAGGTGTTGAACCAACTGTATAAGTATACGTCGCTGCAAACGACCTTCGGCGTGCAGGTGCTGGCTCTGGTGGACAAGCAGCCGCGGCTGCTGTCGCTGAAGCGGGCGTTGCAGATCCACATCGACCACCGCGTCGAGGTTATCACCCGGCGCACGCGCTTCGATCTGGACAAGGCGCTGCGGCGGCAACACATTCTGGCCGGGCTGCTCATCGCCATCAGCCATCTGGACGAGGTCATCCGCACCATCCGCCAGGCGGCCGACGCCGACGACGCCCGCGCCCAGCTCATGGCCCGCTTCGGCCTGACCGAAGTGCAGGCCACGGCCATCCTCGACATGCAGTTGCGGCGGCTGGCGGCGCTGGAGCGGCAGAAGATCGAGGACGAGCACCGCGAGGTGACCGCCCACATCGCCTATCTGCAAAGCCTGCTGGAAGACCATCGGCTGGTGCTGGGCCTCATCCGCGACGACCTGGTCAAGCTAAAGGAAAAGTACGGTGACGCGCGGCGGACGCAGATCGTCCCCGGCATGGACACCGACTTCAACGTCGAAGACCTGATCACCGACGAGAACGTCTTCGTCTCCGTCACCCGGCGCGGCTACATCAAGCGCACGCCCATCAGCGCCTACCGGCGGCAGGCGCGCGGCGGCAAGGGGCTGATCGGCATGACCACCCGCGACGAGGACGAACTGGAACACCTCTTCGTCGCCGGCACGCTGAACACGATTCTGTTCTTCTCCGATCTGGGCAAGGTCTACGCCACCCGCACCTACGAAATCCCGGAGTTCGACCGCACGGCCAAGGGGCAATCGCTGATGAACGTGCTGCCCCTGTCGCCGGAGGAGAAGATCACCGCCGCGCTGCCCGTCCACGACTTCGACGAGGGCGAGTACCTGATCATGATCACCCGCAAGGGGCGCATCAAGCGGGTGGAGTTGGGCGTCTTCGCCAGCGTGCGGCCGAGCGGGCTGATCGCCGTCAACCTGGAGCCGGGCGACAGCCTGGGCTGGGTGAAGATGACGCGCGGCGAGCAGGACATCATCCTCATCAGCCAGCAGGGCAAGGGCATCCGCTTCAACGAGGAGGACGTGCGGCCGATGGGCCGGGCGGCGGCGGGCGTCAACGCCATGCGCCTCGATCCGTGGGACGCGCTGGCCGGGGCCGACGTGGCCAGCGACGACGCCGACCTGCTGGTCATCACCCAGAAGGGGTATGGCAAGCGCACGCCGCTGACGGAGTATCGCCGCCAGGGGCGCTATGGGCAGGGCATCAAGGTGATGAACCTGTCGCCGGAGCGGACGGGGGCCATCGTCGCCGCGCGGGTCGTGTCGCCCAAGGACGAGGTGACGCTCATCTCGTCCGGCGGCATCATCCTGCGCATGTCGGGCAGCCACATCTCGCGCCAGGGGCGGGCGTCGACGGGCGTGCGGGTCATGGACTTGCGCGACGCCGACGCGGTCGTGTCGGTGGCGGTCATCCCCGAGCCGCGGCAAGTGTTGGCCGAGGCGGGGGAAGAGTTGGCGGCCTTGCCGAATGGGAACAGCGAGGCAGTCATTGAACACGCGAATGGCAGCGGGGCGGCGCAGGAAAGCAGGGGAGCGGAGGAGCAGGGGAGCGAGGGAGAACTGTAGTCCGCCCGGGCCTAAAGGCGCCGGGCTATTCAGCGACGCCGGCCGAGGCCAGCTTTAGAGGGGCATCGCGCGGGAAGGCCCGTTGACGGGCCGTTGTTCAATAGCCCCGTGGCTTCAGCCCGGGGCGGGTCACACAAGAGTACGCCACGGTGGGTGATTGGGCTTGCCGTCGGCCTTGTAGCGTGGGTTGGCAACCCGTCGCCCTACATAGCAGGCGAAGAGCGAGCCTTTTCAGTTGTCGCCCGAATGGGTTGGCCGTGTAGGGGGCAGACGGCGGCGTGATACGTTGGTGAAAAGCGAATGGCCTCCTCTCGCCGCCGTCTGTCCCTCTGGGGCTGAAGAAGGGTCAGACGGCGGCGTGATACGTTGGTGAAAAGCGAATGGCCTCCTCTCGCCGCCGTCTGCCCTCTGGGGCTGAAGAAGGGTCAGACGGCCGGGAGACGAGGCTCAGGTTATCGGCCGACGTCTCTCCCGGCCGTCTGACCCCTACATAAAAGATCGCGTCGGCTGACTACTGAAAAACCCTGAGACGAAGAGCGGATCACCAATCCGCGCTACATAGTAAAAGGGGCCGGCTTGATTGCCAGCCCCTTTTCGTTGATGAAAGTCAATGACACCCTATACCCTGACTCTCGTCGTTGCCCAGCGGCTTTCCGAAGCGCCGGACAACCACCCATTAAACACCGCCCAAAACAAAAGGGGCCGGCTCAATGGCCGGCCCCTTTTCGTTGGTGAGAGTCAGGAACGCCGAAACCTGACTCTCGTCAAAAGGAGGAGAAGAAGAAGAGATTGTTTACCCTTCAATGACTATTCTATGACGGAATGCCGATTGCCGCTGTACGGGTGTTCTACGCGCTCACTACGGGAAACCTACGCTTGTGAAATATGTCACAATATCTTCACTGGTATGGTCGTCCACAGTTGCCATGCGGTTCATTACCACGGCCCGTTAGCCCTTGTTATCCATTCCCATCCCAGCCTGACGGCTTCATCGAGTTCGGCCAGGACATCATCGGGATACCGATTATCCATGAACTTCCGCGCCGCTTCCAGCCCCAGAATCGTCTCGCCCAGTCTCTCGGTGGGGGAAGACGTGTCACCGGCGGCCAATGCTTTCCGCAGCATAAGGCCGATCTCTTCGTCGCCAAGATCGATGGCCAATTGCGCCACGGAACGACAAAAGGTGCGAACGTCTTCTATCGTCTGGAACCGGCTCATGGTGCATTTGCTCCTTCCCTTTGGGGGTTTCAGGATGTGCTCACCCATTATAGATCGCTAGTGACAGGAATCGAATTGATCGTCCCGCATCTGAGGATGCGGACTCCGCACTGAATACTGCTTACTGTATACTGCCTACTGAATCCTCCCCCAACCTGCTAGAATCCAAACCCATGACCCGCCTAACCCGCTACCACGCCCTAACCTTCATGGTTCTGGCCCTGCTGGTGGCGGCCATCCTGCGCCTGCCGCAGTTGACCGAAGTGCCGCCCGGCGTCCACTACGACGAGGCCGCCTATGGCCTGAACGCCGGCGACATCGGCCTGCGCGGCGACCGGCCGGTCTTCATCCCCAGCTTCACCGGCCGCGAGCCGCTGTTCCTCTACGCCGCCGGGGGGATGGCCGCGGCGCTGGGCAACACCCTCTTCGCCCTGCGCCTGACGGCGGCCTTCTTCGGCCTGCTGACCGTGGCCGCCACCTACCGCCTCGGCCGCGAGATGCTGGCCGACCGGCGCATCGCCCTGCTGGCCGCGGCCCTGCTGGCGGTCAGCTTCTGGCACGTGCTCTTCAGCCGCCTCGGCTTCCGCGTCATCAGCCAGCCGCTGCTGATGGCCCTGGCCGTGGCGGCGCTGTTCCGCGGGCTGCGCGGCGGGCGCTGGCCGTGGCTGTGGCTGGCCGGGGTGCTGATCGGGCTGACGGCCTACACCTATCTGGCGGCGCGCCTCTTCCCCGTGCTGCTGGCCTTCGCCCTGCTGCCGCTGCTGCTCGACCCGCGCACCCGCGCCCTGCGCGCCCGCCAACTGCTGCTCGTCGGCCTGGTCGCCTTCCTGACCGCCCTGCCGCTGCTGGCCTACTTCGCCGCCCACCCCGACGCCTTCTGGGTGCGCATCGGCCAGGTCGCGCCGGGCGCGGCCGATGAGGGGCTATCGCTGACCGAGAGCCTGTTGCGCTCCTTCGGCATGTTCTTTCTGGCCGGCGACCCGTATCTGCGCTTCAACCTGCCCGGCCGGCCGCTGTTCGACTTCGCCACCGGCGGGCTGCTGCTGGTCGGCTGGATCATCCTCGTGGCCCGCTATCGCCGCCTGTACTACGACTGGCAGCGGGCGGCGGTGCTGCTGCTGCTGCTGGCCCCGCTGGTCATGATCCTGCCCACGGCCCTGGCCGTCAACGAGATCGTGCCCAGCAATCTGCGCGCGCTGGGCCTCATCCCGTTCGTCTTCTTCCTGCCGCCCATCGGCCTCATCACCCTGCTGCGCGACGTGGAGCGGCGCTTCGGCCGGCCGAATCTGACCGTGGCGGTGCAGGTCATCGCCCTGCTGCTGCTGTGGGCCGGTGGGCAGTGGACGCAGCACCAGTACTTCCGCGTCTGGGCCGCCGACCCGGAGTTGATCTTCGTCAACGACGGCGACATGACGGCCATCGCCGCCCACCTCGACCGGACGCTGGCCGAACTGCCGCCGGAGGCGCGGCCGGCGGTCTACGTCGCCTCGCCCCACTACCGCCACCCGACGCTGGCCTTTCTGAGCGCCAACTACGACGCCGTCAAGTGGCTGCCGGGCAGCCACGCCCTCGTCTTCCCCGCCGCGGGTGATGCCCTCTACTACTACCCGGCCGGCAGCCCCGCCCCGGCCTGGGCCGTGCCCTATCTGGAGAGCGGCGGCCCGCCGGAGATCGTTTTGACCGACGGCGGGCGGGAGCTATTTCGCGTCTATCGTCTTTCTCCCGGTGCATCGCACTTTCTTGAGTGCGTTGCACCTTCTGGGAGTGACGCTGCCGGCGACGTGCAACGCACCGAAGAAGGTGCGATGCACGGGGAATGCGGCCCCACCGGCACGTTCGCCGGCCTGCTGCGGCTGGACGGCAGCACGACGCTACCCGACGACTTCGCCCAGACCGGCCGCGCGGCCACGCCGAGCGGCGCGGCACTGCCGCTGACGCTGTTTTGGACTGTAGAAGCCGTGCCGCCGGCGGGCCAAAACGCCACGACCTTCGTCCATCTGGAAGACCTCAACGGCCACCGCTGGAGCCAGGTGGAGCAGGACGCCTACCCGGCCGAGCAGTGGGCGGCGGGCGAGACGATCCTCCAGCGGGTGGACGTGCCCGTGCCGCCGGGCGCGCCACCGGGCGACAACGGCCTCTACCGGCTGCGCTTCGGCCTGTTCGACCCGGCCAGTGGCGGGCGGCTGCCCTTCACCGACGCCGCCGGCGGGCTGACGACCGACGCGGCGCTGAGCGAGGGCGTGGCCATCAGCGCCGCGCCGCCGCCGGAGCCGCTGCCTATCCCCCCCTTCCCGGTCAGCCGGCGCGTGGTCGCCGGGCTGACCTTCCTGGGCTATGAGCGCGGGGCCGAGGCGCGGGAGACGGGTGAGATGATCGACGTGGGGCTGTGGTGGTCGGCCGAAGAGCCGCTGCCCTCCCTGCTCATGAATTTGACGCTGGTTGGCGTGGACAACGGCGTCGTTCGACCATTCGGCCGCGCCCAGCCGTTCTACAACCTCTTCCCCTTCTCGCAGTGGCCGGCACCGATCTTCGTCATCGACCGCCAGACGGCGCGCATCCCCGACGATGTGGCCACGGGCGACTATCGTCTGCGGCTGGAGCTGTTTGACAGCATGGGGCGGCCGCTCTACGCGACCGATCTCGGCCCGCTGGCCATCACACAGACGGCGCGCGAATTCACCCCGCCGCCGTTGGCTGTGCCCGTCGGCGCGTCGTTCGGCGGGGAGATCGCTCTGCTGGGCTACACGCTGAGCGAGGGGGACGGCGAGCAAACGCTGGAACTGGTCTGGCAGGCGGAGGCGCAGCCGGCGGCCGACTACACCGTCTTCGTCCACGTGCTGAACGCCGACGGGACGTGCTGCGTCTGGCAGGCCGACGCCATGCCGCGCGGCGGGGCGTACCCAACGAGCCGCTGGGTGGCGGGCGAGGTCGTCACCGATACCTATGCCATTGTCCTGCCGGCCGATCTGGCCGCCGGGGAGTATGCCGTCGAGGTGGGGTTGTATCGGGCGGAGACGGGGGAACGCCTGCCGGCGCTAATAGATGGGGAGCCGGTTGGCGACGCCGTGCAGCTAGGCCCACTGAAAAAGGCGAACTGAGTCTGAGTGACTCAGTTCGCCTTGCTGCTCCTTAACCGGGGTGAGGGAGGTTGCTTTGCCGAGACTCTCCAGGCGATTCGGCTCTAACGTTGGGCGTTACGGACTTACCTGTGACAAAGCAACCCAGTCGCGACCCTACCGGCTCATGATACGCACCGACGAGATGGTATCGTTGCCGATCGGCTCGTAGTAGAAATTGGTGATGTTCTTCGTATAGGTGGCCGTGTCGCCGCCGAAGTTGTCCCACGTATAGAGAACGACCTTAACCTTCGCGCCGACCTTCATCGACGTGATCAGATCATTCGGCAGGCCCATCTCGTAGGCGGCGGGATAGCTGCCGATCTGCTTGATGACGCAACGCCCTTTGTACAGGTCATGCTCGAAGAAAGCGACCTCGGTCGGCTTCGGCTTGCAGCCAGTGGCCTTGGGCTTCAGTTCGACGCGCATCGAGGACACCTTATCGTTGCCGATCGTGTCGTAGTACAACGCCGCGTCGCTGGCGGTGTAGATGTCGGTAATACCGTTGAAGTTCGGCTCCCGGTAGAGCACGAGGCGCAACAGGTTGCCGACCTTGACCGAGCTGATGAATTCGTCGGGCAAGCCGATCTCCAGCGCGTTGCTGAAGTTGCCGACATTGTGCAGGATGCACTGCCCGCCGTAGCTTTCGTCCTCGAACACGGCGATCTCGTTCGGCCGCGGGTTGCAGCCGGTCGTCGGCTTCATCTCCACCCGGATGGACGAGACGGTGTCGTTGGCGATTGGCTCATAGTACAGGTTGGGGATGTCGTTCAAATAGGCGGCCGAGAAGCCACCATAGTCCTTGTCACGGAACAGAACGATGCGGACAGCCGCGCCGACCTTGAACGACGTGATCGAATCATCGGGCATCTTGAATGCCGTGGCCTTCGGATAGGCGCCAATCTTCAGCTTGGCGCACTTGTTACCGTAGACCTCATCCAGAAACACCACCACTTCCTTGGCCGACGGTACACAGGCCGCGTCCACCGCCGCCGGGGCAGGTTCATCCTGCGCCAGCACGGTCGCGCTGCCGAGCACGACGAGCAAGAGAAGCATACTGACGAGAAGCGTAATACGGATTGGGAAACGGTTCATTGTAGGCTCCCTAATACTTTCCCAAGTAACTACTAGAGCACGATCGCTAGAGACTCCCTGATTAATATCATACTTCTTACGCCAACCCGTGAGTAGTGATCTATGTCACCGATTACGTATGACATAGATTTAGCAGGAATGTATCCCTACTCAGGCTTATTGTTTATAGGGGGATTTGCGTGAGGATAGTGTAATGGAGTCAGGGGCAGCGATAGCACGACCTGTGGAGCGTCGTTTACATCTACGAGGGTAGCTGTCAGCGTAGGCCTTACAGATGGTCGTCTACCATGTCCGGGTTAGCCCCAAGCCACGCCCGGAACCCGTCAGCCACGGCATTCACGTCGCCCAACTGCGTGCGGCAAATCTCATATAGCTCGTTCGGCGTGATCTCGTGGTAGAAGTGGACGAGGCGATTGCGATAGCCGGCCATCAGGCGCAGACGGGCCGTGTCTTCGGCCGAGAGAACGCCCATCTCGCCCATCCGGCGGGCGATCTCCTTGTACTCGACCGCCCCTTGCCCGGCCTGCTTGGCCAGAATGTGGCGGCCGATGTCGAGCAACGCCTCCAGCGCCCGCCGCAGGCACGACTCGGCAACGTAACTGTTGTGGTCATTGGCCAGGAACGTCGCCTCATCATCCAGTGGCAGCGCGGCAATCTCGGCCGTCATCCGCGTCACCCACGCCAGCCGGTCGAGAACAATCCTTTGCGAGACAGGGCCGGGCATCATCGGCCGCCCTCCAGGATGAGCCGCTGCCGTTCGCGTTCCAGCGGCAGCAGGTCGGCGGCGCGGCGCAGGATGTAGAGGTCGTACTCGTCGGCCAGGTAGGCGTCGTCGGCGAAGAGCCGTTCGCCGCGGATGACGTTGACGGCCAGGAAGGGATCGGCCTCCGGCAGCACCACCAGGTCGACCCGGCCCACGTCGAACAGGTCTTCGAGGGCCACGGCCAACTCGACCTTGCGACGCACCGCGAGGGGTTGGGCCGGCTTCACGCCGATGTCGAGGTCGGAAGGACCGGGTGGCAGACCGCCGCCGTCGCTGTCCAGCCAGGCCAGCGCCTCTCGCCCGCGGCTGCCGAAGGCGTAGAGGATGTGCAGGTCGAAGGCGCGACAGAGCGCGTCGAGGGCGGCGCGGTGGGTGGTCATGCTATGGCGATTATAGCATGTTTCACGGTTGGGCTGCGCGGTTCTACTTTGAGACCCGCCCGTCTGTCAGCACCGCCAGCGGCTATACGGTTCCGCGCCGACGACGATGAGATCGGGGTGGGGTCAGGCACACAGCGGTAGCCGGGCGCGCGGCCTATTTGGGAAACGCGACCCCCAACTCGGCCGCCACCCGCGCGTACTGCGCTCGCTCATGGGGCGACATGGCCCGGCTGGCCCGGCCGCGCAACGCCCGCGACTGCGCGAACAGGGTCAGCCCATCTTCGCGCCGTCCCTCTTGCCGGGCGATCTCGGCCTGCACCAGGGTGACGGTCGCCAGCAGGGCCGGGTCGTCGCGGGCGGCGTACTGCTCGGCGGCCAGCGCCGCCAAGTCGGCCGCGCCGGTCGTATCGCCCCGGTCGAGGGCGATCTGGGCCAGCGTCACCTGGGCGTCGGGCAGGTAGTGGCTGTCGTCCATCGCCGCGAACAGGCGCAAGCTTTCGCCCGCCAGCCGCGCCGCCTCGTCCAGTTCGCCCAACTCGCGCAGCACGTCGGCCAGATAGTTCATCACGAACGCCTGCATCCAGCCGGCCGAGGTGCGCATGGCCCCGTCGTAGGCCAGTTCCAGCCAGCGGCGCGCCGCGGCCAGGTCGTGGGTCTCCTGAGCTATGAGACCCAGGTGGGCCCAGGCCGAGGTCTGGTCGCCGTCGGGGTTGACGGTGATGCTCTCCGCCAGCCGGGACAGCGCGATGTCATAGTCGCCCATCATGTAGGCAGTCAGGCCCATATTGTGCAAGACGGTGGCGATGCCGTCCGGGTCGCCCAGTTCGCGGCGCAGCGCCAGCGCCTGCTCGTGGCAGGCCAGGTTGGCGGCGTACTCCTCGTCGGCCAGGCAGAAGGCGGCCAGGCCGTTGAGGGCGTTGGCCCGAATGAGCAGATCGGCCGAGGGCACTTCCAGGGCAGCGGTCACCATCTCGCGCCCCAGAGCGTAGTAGCCGCGACGAATCCAAAACCACCACAGCCCGCCGGCGATGGCCACGGCCGTCTCGCCGTCGCCCGCCGCCAGCGCCCAGCGCAGCGCGGCCAGGCAGTTGTCGTGGTCGGCCGTGGCCCGCGCCAGCCACGCCGCCTGCTCATCGCCGTTCAGCCCGGCGAAGACTCGCTGGGCGAAGCGGGCATAGTAGCCGGCGTGGGCGGCCTGCCCGTCGTCCAGCCGATCGGCGGCGGCCAACTGTTCGCGGGCGAAGGCGCGCAACGTCTCCAGCAGGTGGACACGGCCGCCGTCGAGTTGAATCAGGTTGGCGCGGGCCAGTTGGGCCAGCGTGGCGTCGTCGGCCGCGGCCACTTCTCGCGCTGCGTCGGGCGCGCAGCCGCCGACGAAGACCCCCAGAGTGTGAAACGCCTCGCGTTGAGCCGGGTCGAGCAACTGCGCGCTCCAGCCGATGGCCGCGTGCAGGGTGCGGTGGCGCTCGGCCACGTTGCGGCGCGTCTGCCCCAGCCAGGTGGAGGAGAGTTGGGCGTGGCCGCGCAGGGCCAGAAGTTGCTGCACCAGTTCCGACGGCGACAGCTCGCGCAGCCGGACGGCGGCCAGCTCCAGCGCCAGCGGCAGCCCGTCGAGGGCCACGCACAGCGAGGCCAGCGGCAGCAGGTTGTCATCGGTCAGGGCGAAGGTCGGGTCGGCGGCCGTGGCCCGCGCCAACAGCAGTTGCAGCGCCGGCAGTTGGCCCCAGCGCGCCCGATCGGGCGGCTCGGCCAGGTCGGGCACGGCCAGCGGGGCCAGCGGCCACTCGTGCTCGCCGTAGAGGTCGAGCGGGACGCGGCTGGTGCAGAGCAGCTTCAGGTCGGGGGCATGGGCCAGCCAATCGGCGAAGAGGGGCGCGGCTTCGAGCAGGTGCTCGCAGTTGTCGAGGATGAGCAGCAGCCGGCGCGGGCACAGGGCATCGCGCAGGGCGTCGGCCGGCGCTTGCCCGGCGGGGGGGGTCAGGGCCAGGACCTGCAGGACGGCATAGGGGATGTCGGCCGCCGTTTGCGCCTCGGCCAGCGAGACGAAGGCCGCGCCATCGGCGAACCCCTCCCGCGCGGCGTGGCCCACTTCCAGCGCCAGGCGCGTCTTGCCGATGCCCGGCGCGCCGATGAGGGTGATCAGCCGCGCCGTTTGCAGGCAGGCCAGCAGGTCGGCCACGTCGGAACGGCGGCCCAGCAGCGGCAGCAGCGGCGCGGGCGGGGCATAAGCGGGCCGCGCCGGGGCGACGGCCGTCGCCTGCACCAGCTCGATGCGCGTCTCCTTGGTGCGGGTGATCGTCAATTGCACGTCGCGGCGCGTGCGGCCGGCCAGGGCCAGGAACTGCGCCGTCAGCGCCCGGTCGCGCTCCGGCAACAGCGCGGGCACGAACAGGGCGGCCACCACGGCCAGATCAGGCAGGCGCGAGCCGTTCTCCAGGCGGGCGATCTGCTCGCGGCTGTAGCCGACGGCGCGGCCGAGTTCTTCCTGGGTCAACCGGGCGCGCTTGCGCAGGAAGCGCAGGGAAGCGCCGAAGCTGTCGGGGAGGGCGAGGGAGTGCGGCATAAGTTGGTTGGTCGCGCCCGCTGATTCTAGCCGCTGCGCCGGTTGTCACAAAATGTCACCTTTGTCACGCGCCGGGCGGCTATCTTGGGGCGATGAAATCCCGACGGTTGATCGTGACGATTCGGCAGATCGAGACGATCACGATTACCGTCACACAAGGAGCGATGGCCGATGAAACGTACTCTCATCTTGTTTTTGTTGCTGTGTGTAGCTCTGGCGGGCGTGGCGTGTGGCGGAGCGGCTCCGAGCGCAGAGGCTCCGAGCGGCCAGATAGCGAACCCGACGACGGCTGCCCCGACGGAAGCGGCCCCGGTTGACGCGGGCCAGGCAACCGACACGCAGCCCATCACCGACACCGCCGCGGCCGGGGGCTGCGAGACCTACTTCCGCTTCTGCGTCACCGGGGCGCTCAGCGGCGCGGTGGAGAGCGCGGCGGCGGCCGGCGTGGGGGCCAACATCGATACCTGCGCCGCCTGGGCCGCGCCGGGCGAGGCGCGCATTCTGGAGCTGCCGCTGATGCTGGCCGCGGGCGAGGAGCAGATCACCGTCGCCCTGACGCGCATCGCCGCCTACAGCGGGCCCGGGCGCTATGAGCTGGTGTCGGTCAGCAGCGACGGCATCCCCGACATGTTCCCTACGGTCGCGGCCGGCGAGCGGACGTTCGGCGAGGGCGAGGGGGCGACGGCCGTCGTCACCGTCAACGCCGACGGCTCCGGCACGCTGGACGCGACGGGGCTGGCGGAGATCGCCTCGGTAATGGTGAGCGACCCCGACCCCGACGCGCGGGTGGACTTCGCCATGCAGTGGACGTGCCAGGACATCGAGTAAAGGAGATACCATGAAACGATACCTGAGTTGGCTAGTGGTGATGATTGGCCTGGCGGCGGTGCTGCTGGGCGTGCCGCGGGTGGGGGCGGCCGACGCCGTGGTGGGTCGCGGCACGGCGGCCAGTTGCACCGAGGCGGCCTTCGACAGTGCCCTGACCGCGGCCCAGGCCGGCGGCGGGACTATCACCTTTAACTGCGGCCCGGCCGTGGCCACCATCCCGTTCAGCGCCTTCAAGACCGTCACCCTCGGCAACGTCACCATCGACGGCGGCGGGCGGATCATCCTCAACGCCAACAACACCGACCGCTTCTTCTTCGCCGGCAACGGCGTCACCTTCCGGTTGCGGGCCATCACCCTGCGCGACGGCAGCTCGCTTGTCGGCGGCGGGGCCATCGAGGCGTCGGGGGCCGACGTGATCCTGGAGGACGTGGAACTACTCAACAACTACGCCGCAGTCAGCGGCGGGGCGATCTACTGCTTCGACGGCACACTGACCATCCACGGCGCGCGGCTGGAGAACAACGGCGCGGCGACGGGCGGGGCGATCTACAACGACGGCTGCGAAGTGACCATCAGCGGGGCGACGTTCGTGGGCAACGAGGCGCTGGACACGTTCGGCCGCGGCGGGGCCATCGCCAACTTCGCCCCGGGCGAGGTGCGGCTGCACGACAGCCTGGTGCAGGGCAACCGCGCGCCCGACGGCGGCGGCCTGTTCGTTGACAGCGGCGCGTCGGCCATCGTCGTCAACACGCGCTTGCTCGACAACGAGGGCGGCCACGGCGGCGGGCTGGAGAACAGCGGCAATGTCACCATCAGCCACAGCCTGATCGCGGGCAACAGCGTCACCGGCAGCGGCGGCGGCCTGTGGAACCTGGGCGGCGCGATTTCGCTGACGCGCACAACCGTGCGCAACAACACCGCTTTCGAAGGCGGCGGCGTCAACAGCTACGGCCGCGCCGTCGAAATGAACGAGGTCAACGTCGTCGGCAACGTGGCCACGGGCACGCACGGCGGCGGCATCTACCACGGCGGCGGCACGCTGTTCATCGCCGACGCCACCATCAGCGGCAACATGGCCGACGCGGCCGCGGCCAACGGCGGCGGCATCTACCAGAACTCCGACGACAACCTGACGCTGACCAACGTTACCCTGGCCGAGAACACAGCCGGCAACTTCGGCGGCGGCCTCTACCACTACGGCCGCTACGCCGTGCTGACCAACGTCACCATCGCCGACAACGCCGCCGGGGTGGCCGGCGATGCGATCTACGAGGAGTCGCCCATGTCGGCCGAGGCCCCCGGCGTCATCCAGATCGCCAACAGCGTCATCTTCGGCAGCGCCAACAACTGCGGCGGCGGGCTGTTCGACTCGCTGGGCCACAACGTCAGCCGCGGCGCGTGCCCGGCACTGAGCGCGGCCGGTGACCGCGAGAACTTCGCCGGCGACTTGCGGCTGGGGGCGCTCCAGTTCAACGGCGGCGCGTTCGCCATGGACACGCTCCTGCCGCGCCCCGGCAGCCCGCTCATCAACGCCGCCGACCCGACCCACTGCGCCGACCACGACCAGCGCGGCCGGGCGCGGGTGGGCGTGTGCGATATTGGGGCGGTGGAGTATGAGGCGGGTGGGGCGTTCCGGCTGTACTTGCCGTTGGCAACACGCTGACGATTTACAACCTGTTGCGGGTTACACCAAAAGGGCGGCTACATTCGGATGTGGCCGCCTTTATGGCATATTATCAGAGAATCTCCGGCATGAGTCGCTCGGCTAGTGTCTCGAACGGCCGAGACGGCACTACGGGGACATCAGCTATGGCGGCCTGTTCGACAAGGTAACGACCGAACCGCCAGCTCCCTATTAGGAGTTCGAAAGGCCCCCCCATCAATGCGCTGGTCCAGGTGGCGGCCGACGGTGCCGTCTTCACGCCGCCTGCCGGAGCTCCACAATATGAGGCGACCCTCCACGAGGGTTAAATGTTCCAGGCTTTTAATAGCCGTCGCTTTCGCGCGCCGCTAGTAGGCGCTCTTTCATCTTGTTGCTGCTCAACAGGTATTCGGTGTTATCCATCTCGCCCTCAATCAGATCCTCGTTCACAAAGGCCCGACCTTCGCCGCCGGATACGACCCCAACACCTTCAGGAACGACGCATGCTTCAGAATACCCAGCAGCGCGGCCTTGATTTCCTCGTCCTCCTCGTGCCCCTCGAAGTCGACGTAGAACAGGTAGTGCCACGGCCGATTGCGCCGCGGCCGTGACTCGATCTTGGTCATGTTGATCCCCCGCGCCGCCAGCTCGCCCAGCGCGGCGTAGAGCGCCCCCGGCACGTGGCGCGTGGTCAGGATGATCGACGTCTTGCTGGGGTCTTGCCGCGGCGGATAGGACGTGCCCAGAACGAAGAAGCGGGTGAAGTTGAAGTCCTCGTCCTCCAGATGGTTAACCAGGACGTTGAGGCCATACGTCGCGGCGGCCAGGGCGCTGGCGATGGCTGCCGTGGCCGGCTGGGGGTCGGCGGCCAGGTCGCGGGCCGCGCCGGCGGTGTCGTAATACTCCACCGGCTCCAGCCCCAGCCGCCGCAGGGCCGTCTCGCACTGCATGAGCGCCTGTGGGTGGCTGCGCACGCGGCGCACGTCGGCCAGGGCCACGCCGGGCGGGGCCATCAGGCAGTGCTCGACGCGCAGGATGACCTCGGCCTGCACGTGCAGGTCGTAGTCAACCAGCAGGTCGTAGGCCGGGATGACCGTGCCGGCCAGCGAGTTCTCGACCGGCAACATGCCGTAGTGGGCGCGCCCGGCTTGCAGGGCGTCGATGATGGCCGAGAAGGTGCGGCAGGGTAGCGCCCGCGCGTCCGGCCCGAACTGCTGCCGGGCGGCCTGCTCCGAGTAAGCGCCGTGTTCGCCCTGAAAGGCGACGATGGGAGGTGTGTCCATACCATTAAGTGTAGCGCGGGTTGGCAACCCGCGCACCGCCGTGTAGCGCGGGTTGGCAACCCGCCTCTGAACCGGCCAATGCCGAAGAGGCGGGTTAGCAACCCGCGCTACAATACATGACAAAGATCATGTGAAACAGGTATCAAACGCAACTAGGATATGACAGGCAAGACGAGTATAGTAGTAGGATAGCGAGCCGTATCTCCCGTTCGGTCTTGCTTCTTGCGTCTGTGGGGCGGGGCCACCCACGTCCTACCCGCGGCGCGCCGTGGCGGTTAACAACAACAGTCCGCCGGCTGCGATCTACCCCTGTAGGTCGCGGGTCAGGCGATGGTGATGGTCAAGTTGCCAGAAGGAGAATCAAACCCATGAGCCTGCGTTACTCTGACAAACCCTGGGTCAAGAGCTATGACAAGGGGATTCCGGCCACGATCGATGTGCCGAACCACCCCGTGCAGCACTTCCTGGAAGAGGGCGCCCGACGCATTCCCGACAACCCGGCGATGGTCTTTCAGGGCCGCGAGGTCAGTTACAAGGAACTGAACGACGCCGCCGACGCCGTGGCCGCGGCGCTGGTCGCCAACGGTTTCAAGAAGGGCGACCGGGCCGTCCTCTACATGCCCAACCTGCCGCAGTTTGTCATCATCTACTATGGCATCCTCAAGGCCGGCGGCATCGTCATCGCCACGAACCCGATGTACACCGAGCGCGAGTTGCAGCACCAGCTAAAGGACTGCGGCGCGGAAACGGTCTTCGTCCTCAGTCGCTACTACCCCCTGCTGAAGAAGGTGCAGAAGAGCGGCGAGACGAAGGTCAAGCGCATCATCGTCGCCTACATCAAGGACTACCTGCCCGGCGTCAAGAGCGTTCTCTATGGCCTGTTGAAAGAGAAGAAGGCCGGCGACAAGGTGGAAGTGGCGGCGGGCGACCTGACGATGAAGGAGTTCCTGGCCCTCGGCCGGCGCAGCCCCAAGCCGAACGTCACCGTCAGCGGCGACGACATCGCCCTGCTCCAGTACACCGGCGGCACGACCGGCCTGTCGAAAGGGGCCATCGGCCTGCACCGCAACCTGGTGGCCAACGCCATTATGGTGTCGCACTGGATTACCGACTGGAAGTTTGGCCAGGATACACTGTTGGGAGCCATCCCGTTCTTCCACTCCTACGGCATGGTCACGGCCGTCATCTTCACCCTGGCTATTGGCGGCCGTATCGCCATCGTCCCCAACCCGCGCGACCTGAAGGACGTGCTGGGCAACATCAACACCCACAAGCCGGCCTACTTCCCCGGCGTGCCGGCCATGTACGTGGGCATCAACAACAACCCCGACGTGGCCGCCGGCAAGTACGACGTCAAATCGATCCGCGCCTGCATCTCCGGCTCGGCCCCGCTGCTGCTGGAGACGAAGCAGAAGTTCGAGAAGCTGACCGGCGGCAAGCTGGTCGAGGGGTACGGGCTGACCGAGTCCCACGTGGCCACCCACGCCAACCCGATCAACGGCCTGAACCCGCCCGGCTCCATCGGCCTGCCGCTGCCCGGCGTCGAGGTGAAGGTCGTCGACCCGATCGAGGGCGAGCAGGAGTTGCCCGTCGGCGCGATTGGCGAGCTGATCATGCGCGGGCCGACGATCATGCAGGGCTACTGGAACATGCCCAACGAGACGGCCACCAGCCTGCGCGACGGCTGGCTCTACACCGGCGACATCGCCCGCATGGATGAGAAGGGGTACTTCTACATCGAAGACCGCAAGAAGGACCTGATCATCTGCGGCGGCTACAACGTCTATCCGCGCGAGGTGGAAGAGGTGCTGGCCCGCCACCCGGCGGTGCTGGAAGTGACCGTGGCCGGTGTGCCCGACGCCAAACGCGGCGAGACGGTCATGGCCTGGATCGTCAAGCGGCCCGACCATGCCAACGTGACCGAGAAAGAGATCATCGAGTGGAGCAAGGAGCAGTTGGCGGCCTATAAGTATCCGCGCATCATCGAGTTCCGCGAGCAACTGCCCAAGACGGCGGCGCTAAAGGTGCTGAAGCGCGAACTGGTGAAAGAGTACAAGGAACACGCGGCCAACGGCAGCGGCCAGCGTGAAAAGACCGCGGCGTAATAGAAGCTCACGCAAAGGCGCAAAGAGGCAAAGGCGCTAAGAAGAAAGTCTTCTTGGCTCTCTTTGCTTCTTTGCGCCTTTGCGTGCTCTTCCTCAAGTAAATCGAGCAGGCCGGTGGGGTAGACGGGCGGGGCGGCGGGCAGGCGGCAGTCGGCCAGGGGGAGCCACACGGCGCGGAAGGGCGCGCCGCTGTCTTCGGCCCCGTCGAGCGACGCCTGTCCATAGAGGCTGCGGTCGGCAAACGCGCCATCGTAGACCATGACGATCTCGTGCCCCCGCTGGCCGTTGAAGGTGAAGACGTTCTCCAGCGCGCCCAGGTAACGCAGGTCGGTCACGGCCGCGCCCAACTCCTCCTGCAACTCGCGGACGAGCGTGTCGGCGCTGTGTTCGCCAAACTCAATCGCCCCGCCCAGCGGACGATAGAACGGCTGCTGCTTGAGCGGGTCGTACCCCTCGGCGGCCAGGATGTGGCCGTCGTGCTGAAAGACGCAGATGGCGATGGGGCGGATGGCGTTGGGTTTCATGGATGTTCGGTTTCCGGCCAGTACGGGCAAGGTCTCAGCATTTTGACAACGGTCAGAATCTCGGCCGTTTCGCTCATATCACTCCACACACAAATCACGCTCTATCGACGTTCACCGATGATCTCTTCCACGCGCAAGACTGCCTCAGGCAAGTGCAACGGGGAGAGCGTGTCCCCCCGGCGCATGGTTCGCTTCTCGCCGTAGCCGTTCTCGCCTGGCGCGCGGTAGACCTCCACCACCTGTGGCAGCAAGGCCACCAGCCACACTTCGGCGATGCCGGCTGTGGCATAGAGCGGCAGTTTTACGTCGCGGTCGTAGGGCAGAGACGACTCCGACACCTCGATCAGCAGCAGCACGTCCTCCGGCTCTGGGTGGCCGCCCGAATAGAAGTCATCCCGCCGTCTCATAACGGCAATATCGGGCAAAGGCATCGAAAAGCGCTCCAGGCAGATAGGGCCATGCACACGGATGTTTGCCCAGTCCGCGATCTGCTCCAGGAGCTGCTTGGTCAGACGGGTGACGCTGGCTGCGTGCAGTGGGCTAGGCGGCGCTATCTCAATCACATCCCCGGCCAGCAATTCCAGGCGCTCTTCCTCGCCGAAAATGCCGGCGGCATCCATCTGCTGGAACTCCTGAGTCGTGAAGCGCCTGTGCGCGATGGTAGGCGCGTCCATCGGTCTACCTCCTGCCCCGCATTATACCTCACTCTCCGCCGCCCGCGTCCGCGCCCGCACCAGCGGCCCCAGCGCCCGCCACAACGGCCCGTCCTGCCGCTGGCCGCGCCGGTCGAGGTCGCTGCTGGCCAGAATGACGCCGTCGCGGCAGCGGGCGACGAGGCCGCGCACGATGCGCGCCAGCAGTTCGTTGCGCACGGCAAAGTCCTCATCAATCGTCCACGGCTCCTCCGGGGCGCGGCTCTGCACCAGGACGAAGGCGTTGCTGAGCGGCTGGCGGGGGATGTCCCACCAGCCCTGAGCGGCCGTCTCCAACCACACCTGCACCCGCGCCGGCTCGCCGGCCAGCAGGTAGGCGTAGATGGTCGAGAGGACAATGCCGTTGGGGTCGGGCGGCTCGCCCCAGTCGGGCGGGTTGGCCGTCACCAACCCCTGATTCACGGCGTCGATGAAGGCCGCGCCCATCTCCGCCTCGCCGGCCAGGCTCATGGCCGGGGCGGCGCGGCGCAGGCGGGCGGCGGCCCCGGCCAGCCACTCGGCCACGGCCGCGCCGGCCATGTCCGGCTCCGGCCGGAAGCGCGGCTGGGCCAGCAGTTCGTTGAACAGGCTGTGGAGGAAGGCGTCGATGCTCTCTGCCGGCGGGCGGGCGGCCAGCCACAGGCGCAACTCCTCGGCCAGTTCGATGCTCTCCGCGCCGACGCGCTCGACGATGCGCGCCGGCAGATACTCGGCCGGGGCCAGTTCGGGCACGTCGGGCCGGTAGAGGTTGTCGGTCAGCAGTTGCGCCCGGGCCGGGTCGAGGCCGGCGATGCTGAGCGTCAGCGCCTCGGCCACGTCGTAGGGCGCGGGGTGGACGCCCCAGTCGGGGTGGGCCAGGGCCAGCCACGTCAGCCAGGCGCGGACACGCGGCTCTTCGCGCGGGCTGGTGCGGCGGCGCAACAGGCGGTAGGGCAGCCCGGCCTCGGCCAGGGCCGCGGTCAGCATGTAGCGCAGCGCGCCGTCCATGTAGGGCACGACGATGGCGATGTCGCGCGGGGCGATACCCTGGTCATAGACCAGCCCGTGGAGCACCGGGGCCAGGTTGTTGACCATCTCGCGCCGGTAGCGCCCGCCAACGATGCCCAACAGCCGCGCCTCGGCCCCCTCGGTGGGCAGCTTGGTGTGCAGCAGGGTGTTCTCGACCTGGTCGGCCAGCCGGCCCAACTCCGGCGGGGCGACGAAGCTCTCCGTGAAGTCGAAGACGCGGTCGAAGCGGTCGCGCAGCGCCTCCGCGCCGTGGGGGTCGGCAGCCAGGAAGCGCTTGTAGCCGCCGCCGGCGTCGCCGGCGACGGCCGTCGTCTGCGTCTCGCCCATCAGGCCGACGACGAAGTTCTGCCCGGCCGGCGTCTGCTCCTCCAGGTTATCGACCAGCAGGTGGCGGTAGCGCTCGCGGAAGTAGCGGTGGAACTCCGGGTGGCGGACGAGTTGGGTGTCGAACACCTCCACGGTCAGCGACAGGTCGAGCATACTGTTGGCCAGGCAGCGGCGGCGGAAGGCGCGGGCGGCCGTGGCCGCGTCGTCGAGGTGGAAGCGCCGCTCCGGGTCGCCGGCCCAGGTGCGCGACTGGCGGGCGATGGCCTCTTCCAGCGACAGGGCGTTGAGCGCGGCGCGGTTGAGCGTGTCCAGCAGTTGGCTGACGATCTGCTGCGGTCGCAGCCGCAGGTTGGCGAACGCCCCCTGAGTCAGCAGCGGGTTGACGACGCGCCACATGAGCACCTGGGCCAGGTCGTAGCTCAGGAAGGTCGGCGGCTGCCAGGGGCGGGCGAAGCCGGCGTCGCGGGCTACCAGTGGCCAGAAGAGCGACACCATGCTCTGGGCCAGCCGGGTGTAGTGGATGACGTTCAGTTCGGCGTAGGGGCCAAGGCCGGAGGCGCGCACGGCGTCGAAGTAGGCGTCGCGGTGCTCCGGCTCGGCCACCAGGACGAGGATGGTGTAGGCCGGCTCGCCGGCGCGCAGCAGCCGCAGCAGCCGCTGTTGCAGCGCCGTCGTCTTGCCCGTGCCCGCCGGGCCGAAGAGGTAGCTCGTCCCCTCGGCGGCGGCGGCCTGGCGCTGGAGGTCGGTCAGGTCGTCGGTGTTCACTGTTCAGTAGGTCGGTAGGTCAGTAGGTCAGTAGGTCAGTAGGTCAGTAGGTCAGTAGGTCAGTAGGTCAGTGGGTCAGTAAGCCAGTGTAGCCCACAACTGACCTACTGGCTCACCGACCTACTGACTCACTGACCTACTGACCTACTTCTCACAACTGCCGATACCGCAACAGCACCGCGCCGAGTTGAATCTCGTCGCCGTCGCTCAGTTGCAGGCCGTATTCGGGGACCTGGCGGCCGTTGACGAACGTGCCGCTGGTGCTGCCGGCGTCGTAGATGCGGTAGTGGTTGCCCTCCAGGCGCAGAACGGCGTGGAAGCGGGAGACGGTGATGTCGTCGCGGAAGGCGATCTGGCTTTGGGCGGGGGAGCGGCCGACGCGCACTTCCAGGTCGCCCAGCGTCAACTCTTCGGGCATGAGCGTCTGGGCGTTGATGACCTCCATGTGGGCCATCACGAATGGCTTATCCGTCGCCCCGCCGCCATAGCCCAGCGGGTCGGGCGCGTCCAGGTTGCCGACGAGCGTTGGCATGGGCGGCGCGTCGGCCGGCGGTGGCGTGCTGCGACGCCGGCGGCGGTTGCTGCCGGCCGGAGCGCCGGCGGCGGCGCGGCGCGGCTGTTGTGTCTGCCGCCACAGCAGATAGCCCAGCCCGGCCACGGCCAGCAGGATGAGCGGGATGAGCAACCACAGCGGATTGAAGCCCGACCCCGACGGCTGAAGCTCCTCCGGCAGTTGCACCTCTTCGCCCTGGGTGACGCTGAGCGTCACCGGCGCGCTCTTGGACGTAAGCCCCTGGCTGTCGGTCGCCTCCACCTCCAGCCGGTTGTCGCCGAAGACGAGGTTGGCGATGGACAGGCTAAAGCTATTGAGGCTATCGACCGGGATGTCGCCGGCGGCCGTGTCGTTGACCAGCAGCCGGGCGGCGGTCAGTTCGCGGGCCTGGCCGTCGAGCCAACTGACGGCGGCCGAAAGCTGAAGCTCTACCGGCTCATCGAGGTTGGGCACGGTGATGGCCCGGCTCTCGCGCGGCAGGTTGATGACCACTTGCGGCGCGGCGGTGGAGATAGTCACGTCGGCCACGGCGCGGGTGTCGCGGTTGTTCAGCAGGCTCAACTCGACCGGGAAGGTGCCGCTGGCCGGTTCGGGCACGGTGTAGCGCAGCAGGGCGTGCTCGCGGAAGCCGGCGATGCGGCTCCAGATGGCGGCCAGCCCTTCGGCGTTGCCCAACTCGGTGGCGATGCCGCGCGAGCCGCCGGCAATGTCACGCATGTACTGCAACGCCGCCTCGCGGTTGACCTCGGGGTTATCGAAGATAACGGTATGAATCGGGATGCCGGCGGCCGCGGCGCGCGTGGGCACGTCCGACGCCGTGGCTTGCGACGTGCCGGGGTCGGTGCCGTCGCTGATCAGGACGATGGACGCGGCCATCTCCGGCTTGGGCCGCAGTCCGGGGGTCAACTCGACCATGCGGATGACGGCGTCATAGAGCGACGTGGCCCCCTCTTCGGCGGTCAGCGGCGTGGTGATGAACAGATTGCCGACGCCGTTGTGGAACGGGGTCGGGGCCAGTAGCTCCTGGGGGCCGGCGGCGCGATTTTGATAGACGGCAACGTAGTCCAACTGCTCCTGCATGTTGCCCGGCCCGGCGTACTGGCGGATGGCCGACTCGATGGCCGGCAATGGGTCGGTGATGCCGCCGGCGACATCGATCAGGAAGACGGTCAGCGTACCCACCGGCACACGGCCGTCGAACACCACTTCGTCAACCGGGAAGTTGTTGTGGCTGAGAAAGAGCGGCTCGGCGGCAAAGTCGATCGGCGCGCCCTGGCCATCCATGCCGTAGACCTGGAGTTGGACGCTGGGAAAGCTGTCGGAGTTGGAGCCGGCAATGGTGATGCGGCCGATCTGAACCGTTTCCTGGGCCTGGCTGACGGCTGTCCGGCCCAGGGCCGCCGCACCCAGGAGCAGAACCGCGGCCACCAACAGACAACGAAGCGCGCGACTGAGGGGTCCCATGAGACTACTCCCTTCCTCTGAAGTTATGTTGATATAATACCAGACGGCGGGCAGAAAGGAAACAAATGATCGGCCGACAGACACGCATTGGCCCACTCTTCATCGTCTTGGCTCTGGCCCTTCTCCTGTCGCCGCGCGTCGCGGCGCAGCAGGTGGCGCGCGAGGAGCTGGGTGTGCGCATTACCACCGTGGACGCCACCGGCTTCCCGACCGTGCGCGTGCGCGTGCTGACCACCGGCCCGGGCAGCGCGCGGGTGAGCGACACCTCGCGCCTGCTGCTGCGCGAGAACGGCGTGCCCATCCCCGAAGCGACGACCTCCGGCGTGGCCGTTGGCGTCGATCTGGTCTTCGTCATCGACGCCAACGTCGACTTCCTGCTGGTCGACGACGGCAGCGGCCTGACCCGGCGCGACAAGGTGGCCGCGACCATCGCCCGCTTTGCCGACGGGGCCATGAACGACACCGGGCTGGACCGCATCTCGGTCATCGCCCCCGACGCGGCGCGGCTGGAACCGGTCTTTCTGGTGCAGGACGCGGCGCAGCCCGGCGAACTGAGCGCCCCGGTGGCTGCCTGGGACGCCGCGCCGCCGGCCGACCAACCGCTGCGGGCCACGCCGTTGCCGGCGATGCTGACCGCGGCCATTGATCACCTGGCGGCGCAGGAGGGCGACGGCCGCTTCCGCGCCGTGCTGCTCTACACCGACGGGGCGCGCCTCGACGGGCAACTGGACGCGCCGGCGCTGGCCGCGGCGGCCCAGGCGGCCGGCGTGCCCATCTTCGCCGCCGTGTTGGGCGCGGACGCCTCGGCGGAGGAGCTGGCCAACGTTGGCGCGCTGACCGAGCCGACCAACGGCCAGACGCTCCACATGCCCACGCCGGAGGCGGCCGACCCGCTCTACGAACTCTTCGCCGCCCAGGGGACACAGATCGAGCTATCCTACCGCTCGGCGCTGCGCCAGGAGGGGCCGCAGCAGGTGGCCGTCAATCTGGGCAACGTGCGCGACGCGGCCGAGTTCGAGCTGGCTCTGGCCGCGCCGGAGGTGACACTGGACGCGCCGCCGTCGCTGAGCCGCACCGGCCGCGCCGCCGATACGCCCCTGCCTCTGCTGCAACCGGCGACGCTGCCGCTGACGGCCACGGTTCGCTGGCCCGACGGCCGCCGCAGCCAACTGACCGAGATCGCCTTCCTGGTCGATGGCGTGGCCCAGCCGCAGGCCGCGCCGCCCACGGCCGACGCCGACGGCCGCATCGACCTAGTATGGGACATCAGCGAGCGCGACGCGGGCAGCTACCGGCTGGCGGTGGCGGTGACGGACGAGTTGGGCTTCCAGGCCACGTCTGCGCCGGTAGATGTAGAAATCGTCGTTGACCGGCCCAGCCCGCCGACGCCGACGGCCGCGCCGACGGCCACGCCCGCCCCGACCGCGCCCGAACGCAGCTCCACGGCGCTGCTGTGGCCTCTTCTGCTGCTGGCTTTGGGCGGCGGGGCGCTGCTGTGGGCGGCGCGGCGGGCGCGACGGCCGCGGCCCGCCCCGACCGCGCCGCCCGCCCCGCCACCGCCGCCCGCGCCGCGCGAGGGGCACGTGGCCGTGCTGGAGTGGGCCGACGGGACGGCGACACCTATCGAACTGCCGGGCGACCACGTGACGCTGGGGCGCGAGGCCGAGGCGGTGGACGTGGTCGTTGACGGCCCCGGCGTCTCGCGGCTGCACGCCCGCATCCGGCGCGACGACGCCGGCGCTTACTGGCTCTACGACGAGGGCAGCGCCGCGGGCACGTTCCTGAATTACGAGCAGTTGGGGCTGGCCCCGCGGCCGTTGCAGCACGGCGACGTGGTGCAACTAGGGCGGGTGACGCTGCGCTTCCGGCTGGAGTTGGCCGGGTGGGCGGGCCGCGCCGCTCCAGAACCACCGAATACAGAAGAATGGCACGCGGATGACGCGGATTTCACGGATAGACGCGGATAAGAAAACGGATATGAAACAGATTTCACAGATTGGCTCGCGCCTGATGATTCTATTGGCTGTGGCCCTGACGCTGGCCGCCTGCGCCGGGTTCGACCCCCGCCAACTCATCCCGCCGGTGGCCATTGGTAGCCCCTCCCCGCCGGCCACGCCGGAGCCGACGCCGACGGCGGTGCTGATTCCGCCCATTGGCGAGACGCCCGTCCTGATGTGCACACCGCCGGCCTGCGCCCCCGGCGAGAGCTACACCTGCCCTAGCGGCGACTGCCCCGGCGGCTGCGGCACGGTCTGCGCCGCGCCCGCGCCAACGGCCATCAGTGGCCCATTGGCCCCCGCGCCGACGGATTGGGAGGGGCTGGAGGGGTGGCTGACGGCGCTGTGGCGCGGCAACGTCAACCCGGCGGCCGTGCGGGCCTCGCTACGCCAGGCAGGGATGCAGCGCAGCGACGCCGACTGGCGGGCGGCCGACCTGGACGGCGATTTGCAGGATGAGTGGCTGCTGGTGCTCTACGACCCGTCGTTGCCCGGCGTGCCCTTCGGCGCGGCCGGCGACTTGTGGATCGTCAACGGCGACGGCGTAGCCTTCCGCTACTACGCCGCGCCCAGCAGCGACATCTACGAGTTCCTGGCCCCGACTATCGTCGCCGTGACCGACGTGACCGGCGACGGCTTGCCCGAACTGGTGGCCGACGCCCCCTTCTGCGGCGCGCACACCTGCACCGGCAACTATCGCGTCATCGGCCTGACCGCTGATGGGCTGGGCGACCTGGTGCGGCGCGAAGCAGTGGCCGAGGGCGATCCGGGCCACACCATCACCATGACCTTCCCCGAAATCCAGGTCGTTGACCGCGACGACGACGGCGTGGCCGAGATCGTCGTGCGCGGCGGGACGATTGGCTCGGCCGGGGCGGGCGTCGTGCGGTCACGCACGGAGGTATGGCGCTGGGACGGCGCGGCGGTGACGCTGGCCGGGACGACGCTCGACCCGACGCAGTATCGCCACCACATTCTCTACGAGGCCAACGATCTCATGGCCGCCGGCGACGTGGACGGGGCGCTGGCCCTCTACGAAGCGGCCATCAACGACCCGGCCCTGCGCAACGACGGCTTCGCCCACGCGCCGGAGCAGGTCTACGCCGACATCAGCCGCTTCGCCGCCTTCCGGCTCGTCCTGATCGACCTGTTGCAGGGGGACGCCGAGCGCGCCGCCGGGCGGCTGGCCTGGCTGCAAGCCAACCACCCCGACGCGGCGGCTACCAGTGCAGCGGCGACGCTGCTCGCCGGCTGGGCGGGCGCGGAGGGGCAGGCGGCGCTGTGCGCGTCTATCGAGAGCGGGCTGGCGGCAGTGGAGAACCCGACGGGGGCGTTGAGCGATATGGGGTATGGCAATCCGGCGTTGTTGGCGGGCGATCTTTGCCCGTAAGCGCGGTGCGGAGTGCGCATCCTCAGATGCGCACCCCGCGCGCCCACTAGCCCTTTTCCAGCGGCACAAACCCCTGCCCCACCACTTCCCGGGCCGGGATGATGGTGATGAAGGCGTGGGGGTCTTCCTCGCCGACGATAGCCTTGAGTTGCTCAATCTCGGTCACCGTCAGGGCCACCAGCAGCACGTCGCGCTCCTGCTTCAGGTACATCCCCCGGCCGTGCAGCGCCGTGGCCCCGCGGTGCAGTTCGGCGATGATGCGCTCGGCCAGCCGCTGCGGGTTGGCGGCCACGACCATGGCCAGCACCTGCGAGCGGCGGCGCTTGCGGCGGCTGAGGCGCGACCAGGCTGAGCCGGCGTCGGGCGTCTTGTCGCCGTTCTCGCCCGACAGCGGCCACAGGTCGCCCAGAAAGTCCTCGATGTCGTACTTGGGCAGCACTTCGCCGCTGGCGTCGTGCAACCCCTGCGAGACGAGGGTGATCAGGAGCAAGACGAGCAGGAAACCGGTCAGCGTGGCCAGCATCATGCCGCCATGCAACGGGCCCAGGTGTGCCCGCTCGATGAACATCTCCGCCGACCGCGCCTCGAACGGGTGCAGGTAGAGCTTGAGCAGGATGCCCAGCGTCAGGATGGCGAAGATGGCCAGGTAGTTGTTGCGCAGGCGGCGGCCGACGGCCTCCAGCCGCGAGATGGGGAACTGCGGCTGCAAGAGCGACTCGGCCAGCGTCTCGTCCCAGTCGGCATGGGGCGCGAAGGGGGGCACGAGCATGGCGGCGAAGAAGTCGGTCTCCATCAGCCGGGCGCGCAGGCTCCACAACTCGTAGTAGCGGTAGCGGCGGGCCTCGATGAACAGAAAGAGCATCACCAGCAGCATGACCAGCAGGAAGACGCCCCAGTGGTTCTCCGGCGCGGCGAAGACGAAGGTGATGGACGCGGCCACGGTGACGACGGCCCAGTTGGTCGTCGTGTCCAGCCGGCTGCGCCAGACGTTAGAGCGCTGGATTTCGGCGCGGTAGTAATGGACCATGGCCGTGTTGAACTCCGACGGCCGCATCTTGTAGCCGCGGAAGGTCCACACCGGCTCGTAGCTTGTGCCAGCGGCGGCTTCGGCAGCAGCCCCGGCTTTGGCTCCGGCGGCGGCCCCGGCCGCGGCTCCGGCGGCAGCGCCAGCTACCGCGCCGGCCTGCGCGCCCGTGCCGGGCGGCGGTGGCGGGTTCGTTTCGTCTGCTTCCATCTCGCTCCTCGTTGGCCCGGCAACTAACCGGTGGCGTCTGCGGTCGGGTGGGCGATGCCCCCCTGGCGGGCGATGGTCTGCACCAGCGCGTCGGCCAGCGAAGCCACGGCGGCCTCGCTGTCGGGCAGATCGCCATAGGCGACGTTGACGCGGCCGTCGCGCGTGGGCACCGACAGGGCGACGACGTACTCCGGCTCCGTCTCGTTGACGCGGTAGTCGCGGTCGGCGCTGATGCCGCGCTCCTTCAGCGTGGCGTAGAGCCGGTCAACGTATGGCCCGCCCTCGATGAACAGGTCGTTGATCTCCGTCGCATCCTGGAAGCGGTCCCAGGTGGTGTGGACGAAGGTCAGGCGTCGCCAGCGCAGGCTGACGATGGGTTGGGCCAGCCGTTGCAGCGGGCCGAGTTGAACTTTGTAGTAGATGTCGTTGGCGCGGGGGTGGCCGGCCTCGTCGGGCAACAGGTCGCGGCGGCGGGCCAGCTCGTGGCCGGCGTTGCGGGCGTAGTAGTGGATGGCGTACTTCTCTTCGCCAAAGGCCGCGCCGAAGTAGAAGGCGATGACCTCAGCGTGCAGCCCCTTGGGCGCGCTGCGCTGGGGGATGCGATACCAGCCCTCGCGGCGGACGAGGTCGAAGTCCGACGGCCGCGGCACGTAGGCCACCAACACACGATCTTCCGGGTACATAGCGTCTTATTGTACAGGAAAAGCATTGGGCTTACCGTAGCGCGATTCTCAATCGCGCTACGGCTAACGAAAAGGCCCGGCGGGTGACCGGGCCTTCTAGCTTATCGCAAGAGGGGAATGACTGTTAACAACCGGCGACGTTGCACAACGGCACGATGTTGTTGCTGGTGAAGCGCGCGCCGTAGGCGTTATTGACGTTGGTGAAGAAGCCGGAGTAGACGCTGCGCACCTGACCCGATACCTCGTTCGACTGGTAGCCGATGATGAACGCGCCGCCGCTGTGCCCCGGCCCCAGGTTGCAGCCCGTGCCGACGACGTTCGTGGCCTGCTGGAAGCTCTCCGACTGGCAGGAGCGCAGGAACTTGCCGCCGTTGGTCAGGGGGTTGTTGGCCGTGTTATTGACCGGATAGCCGAGCGTGTGGAAGTGCTGCACGTAGCCATTGTCCCAGGCGCGGCCGAACCAACCGACCTGGCTGCTCAGCGACTTGCCGGCCGAGTTGTTGGCCATCTTGCACACGGCCACGTCGTCGTCAGCCCAGGTGTTGATGGCGTAGCCGCCGGACAGGTTGATCCAGCTCGTCAGCACCCAGCAGTTCTGCGCCGGGTAGGTTCCGTAGGGCGCGTTGCCGTCGCGGAAGGCGGGGGTGAAGACGACGTTGGTGTAGAACTGGTTGCGCGTGGGCGTGTCGTAGATGCAATGGGCGGCGGTGACGATGACGTTGTTGCCACTGATGACCGAGGCGGAGCAGCTCGACGCGCCTTGCGGCGTGGTGAAGGTCAGCTTACCGGCCACGCGGTGGGGAAAGTTGCGCTGCACGGCCGCCTGCTGGTTGATGATGTAGGACGTGAAGACGCCGCTGTTGCCGTCGGGGGCGGTCGGGGCCAGCCAGACCGGGCCGGCGCGCAGTTCCTGGCGGACGGCGGCGTCAATGGCCGCCCACTCGCGCGGGTAGTCGCGGCGGGCCTGGCGGTCGGCGTTGGGCGCGGGCGCGCCGGGCGGGGTGGAACCGGGCGTGCCTAGCGACGCGGCCGACATCGCTTCGTCAATCACCGGCGCCGTGTCGTTCGTCGTCTGGCTGGCCACAACCTGCGGCGCGGCGGCCACAACACGATCCTTCGACCAGTGGGACAGCGCGGCGGCCTGTTCGGCGGCGGAGAAAGAGATGCCCGTCACCGGGCCGGAGACGGTAATCTGTCCGCCGGGCGCGCTTTCGGCCTGGCCCGATTCCTGGGCCATGACGGAGAACGACAACCCCAACACCAGCAGCATGAGCACCGCCACGACAGTGACGCCCTTCTTCGGATTAGTGAACATCGATATCCCTGTTGTTGATTACTGCACAAACGTCGCCGGGTTTGAGAGGGTCGTTCCGCCGGCCGCCAAACCCTTGCGACCGGGCGCTACAAATGTGACTGGTTAAGAATGCGCCGCGACGCGCGCTACGATGAGTTCGACTTCCCTGAGTGGTTTTGTTAACCGGCGGCAGTGTAGCATAGGGAAGGGGTGGAAGAAGTAAGCAGGATTACACCTGGAGCGTAGAGTTCGCAGCAAAAAGGGATTAGGGGTTAGGGATTAGGGAAGAGCGCTCCCTAATCCCTAATCCCTAACCCCTAATCCCTTTCTTCTCATTCGTAGCGGAAGCGCCACAGCCCGACGAGGAAGAAGGCGGCGGCGAAGGCCAGCAGGACGCCGGCTTCGGGCAGAATGTCGGCCACACCCTGGCCGCGCATGGTGATGTCGGTCAGCGCGCTCATGGCCCACGTCGTCGGCAGCACGCGGACGATCTGTTGCAGCCCGGCCGGGAACAGTTCCATCGGCCACCATGCACCGCCCAGCAGGGCCATGGCCATGCCCAACATGATGCTCAGGTTCGACGCCTGCCCCTCCGTCTTGACGAACGTGCCCAGCGCCGTGCCCAGGGCCACGCCGGCCAGGCCGAACGTGGCCAGGACGACGATCAGCGCCACCGGATCGCGCCCCCAGGGCACGCGCATGACCAGGACGCCGAACAGGACGAGGATGGCCATCTGGGCCAGGGCGGCAAGATACTGGCTGCCGATGGCCCCCAGCAGGAAGGTGGACTTGCGCGTCGGCGTGGTCAGCAGGCGACGCAAAGTGCCCATCAGGCGCTCGTAGACGAACAGGCCCGACGCGCCCAGCAGAGGGATGAAGACCCAGGTGATGAGTTGCCCGGCCGAGGCCTGCGCCCGCTGGTCGTAGGCGTTGCCGCCGGCGGCCACCTCGGTGACGACGCGGGCCGGCGGGGCGGCTTCGGCCTCGGCCGCGGCCAGGGCGGCGGCGAAGAAGGCGGCGCGGGCCGTCTCGTCGGCGAAGGGGCGAACGGCGGCGACGCCCTCGGTGGCGTTGCGGGCCACCAGCAGCGGCCGGGCCAGGGCGCTGACGGCGCGGTTGACCTCACCCTCGATGGCCGGGGCGACGTTGCTGGTGGGCGAGACGAGCAGGGTCACGGCCGCTTCCTGCCCGGCGGCCAGCCCGTCGGCCGACAGCGCCGCGCCAAAGCCGGCGGGGATGATCAGCGCCGCGGCGGCGTCTTCGTCGGCCAGCAACGCCTCGGCCTCGGCCCGGCTCATGGCTTCGGGGCGGACGACGTCGCCGTCGGCCAGGGCGGCCAGCAGGGCGGCCGAGCGCGGGCTGCCGTCCTCGTCGGCCACGGGGACGAGCAGGCGATTGTCGCCCCCGCCGCCCGCCGCCGGCAGCCCGCCGCCGATGAGGAAGGTGAAGATCAGCGGCAGGATGAGGAAGAAGAGCAGTTCCGACCGGCCCTCGAAGCGCAGGGCGGTGTCTTTGCGAATGATGGCGGTGAGTTTGTTCAACATGATTGCACCTATTATGTAGGGCGATTTGGCAAATCGCCTTACGCCGTCAACAACGCCCCCTGCCGCCGCCGAAAGATCAGCGCGGCGACGGCGAAGAGGACGACGGCCATGACCAGCAGGGCGGCGACGGGCATCAGGACGGCCGCTGTCTCGCCCGACGCCAGAGCGGTGAAGCCATCCAGCGCCCAGCGGTTGGGGGTGATGCGGCTGAGGGCGTCGAGCGCGGGCCAGGCGTTTTCCAGCGGCACGAAGCTGCCGCCCAGGATGCCGAAGAGTAGAGTGACGGCCATGCCCAGGCTGGTCACCTGCCCGGCGTTGGCCGCGGCGGCGGCGATGAGCAGCCCCCAGCCGGTGGCGGCCAGCGCCGCGGCCACGACCAGCAGCAGCACAATCAACGGATTGCCCCAGTTGAGTTGGAAGAGCAGCGTCGTCAGGAGGATGAGCGCGCTGAGTTGCATAAAGCCGCCCAGGAAGATGCCGCCGACCTTGCCGCCCAGCACTTGCCCGGCGGAGACGGGCGCGGCCAACATGCGCGGCAGCGTGCCCTCGCGCCGCTCGGCCAGCAGCGTCCGCGCCCCCAGGGTGACGGCGTACATCAGGAAGAGCAGAGCCATTGACGGAGCGAAGTAGGCCAGCGCGTTGAAGTCGTCGCCGCCGGTCGTCGTGACGCTCTGCCGGTCGATGCGGATGAGCGAGGCGGCGGCGGCGTTGGTCGTGTCGCCAAATGCCCCCTCGCCCAGTTGTTGGCCGACGGCGGCCAGTTCCGACGGCGGCACTGCGCCGCTCGTCGCCAGTTGAGTCAGGCCGAGGCGCACGCCGGCCACCGACGTAGCGACGCGGGCGGTGAACTCCTCGACGATGCCGCGCACCACGGCCGCGCCGATGGGCGCGCCGGGGTCGGCGACGACCTGCGCGGCCACGGCGGCGGGCATGTCGCCGGTCATCGCGTCGGGCAGGAAGCTGTCGCTGAAGCCGGGCGGGATGATGATGGCCGCCGCGGCCTCGCCATCGGCCACGCGGGCGCGGGCGGCGTCGGCGTCGGCCAGCGCTTCGGGGGCCAGCAGGTCGCTCAGGTCGTCGCTGGTCAGCACGTCGCGCAGGGCCGTGGCGATCGGGCCGCCGTCCTGATCGACGACGAGGACGGGGATGCGGCTGATGGCCAGGCCGTCGTCCGCGCCAAAGCCGCCGGTGACCAGTCCCAGGCCGAGGGCCAGCACCAGCGGCCCGGCGATGATGAGCGCCACCGTCGCCCAGTCGCCGAAGAGGACGCGGACGTCTTTCCACATGATGGTCAGTATCTTGTTCATCATAATTATCCAGAGAAATTGATCCGCAGATTGGGCAGATTAGGCAGATTTCAGAATCTCTCTTTCTTGAAAATCTGCCTAATCTGCCCAATCTGCGGATCAATCCTCTTGTTAGTCTCTCAAGCCGCGGCCGGTCAGGTGGAGGAAGACCGCTTCCAGGTTCGGCTGCTCGATGTCGACCGAGCGGACGTGGAGGCCGGCGGTGTTGGCGCGGCCGACGACGGCCGGCAGGGCCGCCCCGGCGTCGGCGACGTTGACGACGATCTGGTGATCGACGGCCGAGGCGCGCAGGACGCCGGGCAGGCCGCTGAACAGTGCCACCGAGCCGTCAGCAGACATGGTGGCGGGGGCGCCGGCGGTCCCGTTGACCCCGGCCAGGGCCACGCCCGCCTCTTCGGCCAGGTGCAGCCGCAGCGTCTCCTGCTCGCCGACGACGCGGGTCAACTCGGCCTGTGTGCCCAGAGCGATAAGCCGCCCCTGGTCGATGATACCCACGCGGTCGGACAGCTCCTCGGCCTCCTCCATGTAGTGGGTGGTGTAGAGGACGGTCATGCCGCCGTCGCGCAGTTCGCGCACCATGTCGAGGATGCGGCGGCGGCTCTGCGGGTCGATGCCCACCGTCGGCTCGTCCATGAACAGCAGTTGCGGCTTGTGGAGCAGCCCGGCGGCGATGTTGATGCGCCGCTTCATGCCGCCGGAGAAGGTCTTCACCTTGTCCTTGGCCCGGTCGGCCAGGCCGACCTGATCCAGCACTTCGTCAATGCGCTGCGTCAGTTCCTGGCCGCGCATGTCGTAGAGCCGGCCCCAGAACTCCAGGTTCTGCCGGGCGCTCAGGCTGTCGTAGAGGGCGATCTCCTGGGGCACGACGCCGATGGCCCGGCGGACGGCCAGCGTGTCGCCGGGGATGGCGTGGCCGGCGATTTCGGCCGTGCCGCTCGTCGGCGGCAGCAGGCAACTGAGCATGTTGATGGTCGTCGTCTTGCCCGCGCCGTTGGGGCCGAGCAGGCTGAAGATTTCGCCGCGCAGGACGCTGAAGGAGATGCCCTTCACGGCCTCGAAGTCGCCGAATTTTTTGCGAAGGTCTTTGGCGGTCAGGATGGGGGGGGTCATGGGGTGCTCCGGATGGTAAGCAGTGGTCAGTATTCAGTATCCAGTATTCAGTGGGTCAGTGGGTCAGTGGGTCAGTGGGTCAGTGGGTCAGTGGGTCAGTGGGTCAGTGGGTCAGTGGGGCGCGGAGTGCGCATCTGAGGATGCGCACTCCGCTATGCGGTTAAAGCTTGGCGTCGGTTAACTGCTGGTCGTCGGCCGGCTGCTTCTGGCCGCGACGGGCCTGATAGAGCACGTAGAGGCCGGCGGCGATGAGGGCGATGGGCCAGAGGTTGCCGAGCAGGTTCAGGAGCGAGCCGAAGATGCTGCCGAAGCCGGCGGCCAGGCCGATGAGGAGCATGATGCCGCCGGGGATGAGCGGCCACCAGTGCGTCTCGTCGGCGAACAGGGCCGTCAGCACGGTGATCAGGAACCAGCCGCCGGCGAAAGCCAGCATAAACAGGCCGCCCTCGTCGCCGGGCAACAGGCCGGCGGGGATGAGCCGGGCCAGCGGGCCGTCGACCAGGGCGATGCCCGCGCCGATGCCGCTGAGAATGCCGCCGGGGATGAACCAGCCGGCCTCGCGGGTCAACAGCCCGGCGAGGATGAAGGACGCGCCCAGCCCCAGCAGAACGAGCAGGGCGAAGCCTAGCCCCCAGCTATCGGGCACGACCTGGCCGACGAAGGCCAGCGCGCCGCCGAAGATGAGAATGAGTCCGCCGATGAGCGCGTTGCGGTTGGCGGGGATGGTGTTGGTTTGCTTGGTCATGATTTGCCTCCACTTGATTGCTTGTCTTCAGAACTGTAGACAGGATAGCAGAGGCGGCGCGGCAATGGATGTGCCGGAAGTCATGCTGAGGTCATGTTGGGGTCATGTGACGTTGCCGGGTGGGCGGACTCCGCCAGCTCACGTGGCGCTCATCTAAGCGGCGGCACGCTCTCTTTAGAACGAGATTTGCACGCCATTTTCACGGCGGCGGGCCGGGACAAAGCTACAATGCAGAGGTGTCGTGGTGGGCGTATCGGGAAGCGCCGAGGGACAAATATGACTGACGAATTGCCTTCGAAGCCGACATTGCGGATTCGCGAGGCGCTCAATGAACTCTTGCAGCGCAACGAACGCACCCACGGGCGCGAGGTAGGCGAGATGTACCTCGGCCCCGACCTGTTCATCGCCCGCCTGCGCCAGCCGCGGGTGGTCGAGGGGCAGTGGGAAGACACCGAACGCACGGTTGACCTGTTCGACCTGATCGACGACCACAAACGCGGCGACGAAGAGTAAAGAAGAACCTCACGCAAAGATCGCAAAGAACGCCAAGCTCGGAAAATCTTTGAGCTTGGCGTTCTTTGCGTCTTTGCGTGAGACCTCTTTTTCTCCGCTATAATCGGCCCATGCCTGAGTTACCCGAAGTGGAAACCTTTGTCCGCGCCCTGCGGCGGCCGTTGCTGGGGCGGACGATCGTCGGCGTGGCCAACGACTGGCCGCGCCACATCGCCGTCCCGCCGCCGGACGAACTGGCGGCGCGCATCGCCGGGCGGCGCATCGAGGCCATCGACCGGCGCGGCAAGTACCTCGTCTTCAGCCTGAGCGACGACGAGAACCTCATCATCCACCTGAAGATGACCGGCCACCTGTCGGTCGTGCCGGCCGACACGCCGCCCGACCCCTACGCCCACACCGTCTTCGCCCTGGACGACGGCCGCGAGCTGCGCTTCCGCGACCCGCGCAAGTTCGGCCGCGTCTACCTGGTGCGCGACCCGGCCCAGGTCGTCGGCCCGCTCGGCCCGGAGCCGCTGACCGACGACTTCACCGCCGACGAACTGGCGGCGCGGCTGGCCGGGCGGCGGCGGGTGCTGAAGCCGCTGCTGCTGGATCAGACGTTCATCGCCGGCATCGGCAACATCTACGCCGACGAGGCGCTGTTCGACGCCGGACTATTGCCCACGCGGCGCAGCGAGACGTTGACGGCCGGGGAGATCGCCGCCCTCCACGCCGCCATCCGCAAGGTGCTGGCCCTGGGCATCGAGCGCGAGGGGGCCAGCATCAGCACCTACGTCAAGGCCGACGGCCAGAAGGGGGAGATGCAGAACGCCGTAGCCGTCTTCCGCCGCACGGGGCAGAGCTGCTACGCCTGCGGCGGGCCAATCGAGCGCATCGTCCTCGGCGGGCGCAGCACCCACTACTGCCCCAATTGCCAGCGATGAGGAAGAAGGAGAGGAACGCAGAGAGACGCGAAGGGGCGCAGAGGGACGCAGAGAAAGAAATGTTTTCTAACCTCTGCGTCTCTCTGCGCTTCTCTGCGTCTCTCAGTGTCGCTCTTCAAGGAGCCAGGTAATTGAACGACGACGACATCGCTCAGGCCCGGCTGGCGAACCAGCGGTTGACGGCGACGACGTTCACGACGGCGGCCGAGGTGGTTGGCTGGCTGGTGGCCGTGCAGGCGCAGGAGTACGCCGGGGCTAAGGCGGCGCTGGGGCTGCGGGCGCACGGGCTGGACGATGCCGCCGTGGAGCGGGCCTTCAACGCCGGCGAGATTCTGCGCACCCACGTGTTGCGGCCGACGTGGCACTTCGTCACCCCGGCCGACATCCGTTGGCTGCTGGCCCTGACCGCGCCGCGCGTCCACCAGACCAACGGCAGCATGTACCGGCGGCTGGAACTGGACGAGGCGACGCTGCGGCGCTGCGGCGACGTCATCACCGGCGCGTTGCAAGGCGGCCGGGCGCTGACCCGCAACCAGTTGCGCGACGAACTGGAGCGGGCGGGGATCGCCACACCCGGCGGGCCGGACCGCGACGGGCAGCGGCTGGCCTACATCGTCATGTGGGCCGAGTTGGAGGGGCTGATCGCCAGCGGGCCGCGGCTGGGCAAGCAGTTCAGCTACCGGCTGCTGGACGAGCGCGCCCCGGCCGGCGAACCGTTCGACCGCGACGCGGCCCTGGCCGAACTGGCGCGGCGCTACGTGGCCAGCCACGGCCCGGCGACGGCGGCCGACCTGGCCAACTGGTCGGGGCTGACGCTGACCGACGCCCGGCGGGGGATTGCCGCCGCGCAGCCGGCCCTGCTACACGAAGAGGTGGATGGGCAGACGCTGTGGTTCGCCGACGCCCCCTTGCCGCCCCGCTCCCCGTCGCCGACCGCTTACCTGCTGTCGATCTACGACGAGACCACCATCGGCTATAAAGACCGCAGTGCTATCGTCAGCGCCGACGACGGCGCGCGGCTGGGGACGATGGGCAACGCGCTCCAGAACGTCATCGTGCTCGATGGGCGGATTGTGGGGACGTGGCGGCGGACGTTGGGGAAGGACACGCTGGGTGTCGAGCTTAACCCGTTTCGGGGGTTGAGCGAGAGGGAGCGGGCGGCCGTGGCAGCGGCGGGGGAGCGGTTGGCGGAGTTTTTTGGTCTAGCAGGCGACTGATCTAGCACTATAAGGGTTGTAGGGTCAAACTCATGCGTCTAGAAACTCTTCTGGCGTAACGCCTGCTTGCCTCAGAATAGCCCGTAGTGTTCCTTCCGGCATATCTCCAGCGTGATTAGGAATTGTTGTGTAGTGATTCGTCGTCGGATTATACCAGATTTCGTGGCTACCGGCCGCGTAGCGGTCAAACTCGAAGCCAAGCCGTCGCAGACGCTTGACAATTTCTCGGTATTTGAAGCCCGCAAGCCTTCCCATCAAGCCCCAAAAATAAGTGGATAGTCAAATGACTCTTCGGCGAATGCCAGAGAGATCTCGCCCTCGCGCTCTGCCCGCGCTTCCAGAAGCTTTCGCGCCACATCGCGGGCAATCTCCAGTGTCTCGGCAATCGTCCGTCCCTGAGCTACAAGACCTGGAATGTCATCCGATGTAGCCAGGTACACGCCCTCTGGGAGTTTTTCAATGTGAAGTTTCGCAACTCGCTCCATCTATCCTCCGTCTGCATTATAGAAACCGAGTTCCTCAGAAGGAATTCGGTTCCTAAAACTTACCGTCGCGCCTTCTTCTTCTGCGGCGGCTTCTTACCGCCCTTGGCCGCCTGGGCGCTCTGGCCGTTGGCCGCCTTCGCGCCATTGCCGGCCGCTGCCCCGGCCGTCGGCGCGCCCATGCCCGGCCGGCCGTGGCAGTTCTTGTACTTCCGGCCGCTGCCGCAGGGGCAGGGGTCGTTGCGGCCGACGTCGGGGCTGTCCTTGCGCACTTCGGTGCCCTTGCCCTTCTCGCGCTTCACGGTCTGGTAGCCGGCGTCCTGCGACTGCACCTTGTAGGCCACGTCCTGCTGTTGCTGCTGGACGAACTGCTGGTGGCCGCCGATCTCGCGGAAGAAGCGGTCGGCGATGTCGCGGTCGATGTTGTCGCGCATGTCGCCGAACATGGCGAACGACTGCTTCTTGTACTCGATCTTCGGGTCGCGCTGGCCGAACGCTTGCAGGCCGATCTCGCGCCGCAGGTCGTCCATGGCCGTCAGATAGTCGCGCCACTCGCGGTCGATAGCCGACAGCAGCAGCAGGCGCTGGTAGTTCTGGTACTCCTCGTCGCCGATGAAGTTGCGCCACTTGGCCTGCTGGCGGTCGATGTACTGCTCCAGGGCCGCGGCCAACTGCTCGCCGTCCAACTCTTGCAGGCTTTGCAGCAGCAGGTCGCGCAGCACTTCGTCGACGTGGGTGCGGAAGTGGCGCTGGCGCTCCTCCATGTTCTTGACCGACAGGCCGTCGAGGTTGAAGCCGCTGAAGGCGTGGTTGAGATCCGTTTCGGCCGCCGTCCAGATCGGCTCGCGTTCGGCGGCGTCAATCGTCTCGGCCAGGAACTCGTTGTAGAGCGTCTGCACCTGGGCGATGTACTCGCCGCGCAGCCGCTCGCGGGTCTGCAACTGGCCGCTCTTGGCCGTGGCCAGCGCGCCCAGGTTGGGCGCGGGCGGCACCAGCGGCAGGAAGCGCCCCATCGCCTGGAGCAACTGGAGCAGGTTCGTGCCTTGCCGCTCCTGCTCGTGGGCCAGCGCCACCAGCCGCGACGTCAGCCGATCCGGCGACAGCCGCTCCAACTCCTCACGGTCGATCTCGACCATCAGCGGCAGCATGGGGGCCAGCCGGCGGATGACGGCCGGCACGTTGACCGTGTTGGTCGCGTCGGTGGTGAAGTCGCCCACGACGCGCTCGACTTCGCCGCGGATGAAGCCGGGGTAGTCGTCGATGTAGTGGTCGATCAGCGCCTCGATGGCGTCGTTGAAGGCGGCGTCCACCTTGGCGTCGAGGTCGACTTCCTCGCCCATGAGGATGGCCCGGCGCTCGTTGTAGATCGCCTGGCGCTGCATGTTCATCACGTCGTCATACTCGACGACGTTCTTGCGCATGTCGAAGTTATACCCCTCGACGCGCTCCTGCGAGCTTTCGATGATCCGGTCGAGGAGGCCGTTCTCGATGGGCATGTCCTCGGGGATGTTGGTGCGGGTCATGAAGCCCTTCAGCCGCTCGCCGCCGAAGCGCTTCATCAGGTCGTCTTCCAGCGACAGGAAGAAGCGCGACGAGCCGGGGTCGCCCTGGCGGGCGGCGCGACCGCGCAACTGGTTGTCGATGCGCCGCGACTCGTGCCGCTCGGAGCCGACGACGTGCAGCCCGCCCATGCGCCAGATCTCTTCCTTGTCGCGCCGGGCCTGGGCGCGCAGCTCCTCGATGCGGGCGATGTGCTGCGGGCCGAGGCCGGGGATGGCGGCCACGAGTTGGCGGGCCTCCTCCGGCCGGTCGCCCAGCACGGCGCGGATGAGCGCGGCGCGGGCGTTGTAGTGGCGCTCGAAGACCTGTTCGGCCAGGAATTGCGACGCCAGCTTGTCGTCGGCGTGGATGTTCTGCCAGCGGATCAGCTCCGTCTGGCGGCGCAGAATCTCATCGACCAGGGCCACGTCCTTGTCCAGGCTCTCCACGAAGGCCCGCGCCGCGGCCAACTCGCCGGCCCGCACCAGGCGCAGCGTGTTGAGCAGGTCGTTGTAGTCGATGCCATACGGCTCTTGCAGCACGCGAGCCAGATAGCCGATGACCTGCACCTGTTCGATCTCGGTCATGGCCGCGGCAAAGCGCGCCCGCGTCTCCAGCAGGGCGTCAACGAGGTCCTCGGTCAGCCGGTTGCTCTTGCGGGCCACGTCGCGCGCCGCCGCTTCGCCCTCGGTCAGCAGCTTGAAGGCCAGTTGGGTCAGCATCGGCCGGTCGAACATCTCGTTTTCCAGCGACTCGGCGGCCAAGCCTTCGGGGTTGCCGCCCAGCAGGATGTCGGTGCCGCGGCCGGCCATGTTGGTGGAGATGGTGACCGCGTGCCGCCGCCCGGCCTGGGCCACGACGAGCGCCTCCGACTGGTGCATCTTGGCGTTCAGCACGTTGTGGCGGATGCCCTCGCGGGTCAGGTACTTGGCGATCGTCTCCGAGTGCTCGACCGAAGTCGTGCCGACGAGGATGGGCCGGCCCGTCGTGTGGACGCGCTTGATCTCGTTGATGATCGCCTGGTCCTTGGCGTTGCCCGTGCCGTAGACCTGGTCGGCGTAGTCAACGCGCTTGTAGAAGACCGGCTCATTGGTCTGCGGCTTGACGTAGACCACCGCCTCCGCGCCATCGACCTTCTCGCGTCGCGTGTCCAGCCCCATCTGGCCGGTGTCGATGATGTACTCGACGTTGGTCGGCAGGGGGGTGACGCCCAGTTCGTAGATCTTCTCGAACTCCTCGGCGTCGGTCAGGGCCGTGCCGGTCATGCCGGCCAGCTTGTCGTAGAGGCGGAAGAAGTTTTGCAGGGTGATGGTGGCTACCGTCACCGTCTCGCGCTTCACGTCGACGCCCTCTTTGGCCTCGATGGCCTCGTGCAGGCCGTCGGAGTAGCGGCGGCCGGGCATGAGACGGCCGGTGAAGTCGTCGACGATGACGACCTCGTCCCCCTGGACAACGTAGTCCACGTCGCGCTTGAAGAGGTACTGGGCGCGCAGGGCGTTGTCGAGGTAGTAGGTCAGGTGGTAGAAGCGCGGGTCATAGAGGCTGTCGCCGGCATCGGTGTCCAGCTCGGGGATGCGCTTCTCGACCTCGGCCAGGCCCATCTCGGTCAGGCTGATGCTGCGGCTCTTCTCGTCGATGTCGTAGTGGCCGTTGGGTTCCTCGTCCTCTTCGGCCGTGTTGGGCCGCAGCCGGCGCACGTACTCGGCGAAGCGGGCGTAGTCCTTGCCGCTGCGCGCCGCCGGGCCGGAGATGATCAGCGGCGTCCGCGCCTCGTCGATGAGGATGTTGTCCACCTCGTCGATGACGGCGAAGCTCAGATCGCGCTGCACCAACTGGTCCTTGCGGATGGACATGTTGTCGCGCAGATAGTCGAAGCCGAACTCGCTGCTGATGCCGTAGGTGATGTCGGCCTGATAGGCCTGCTGGCGGGTGCACGGCCGCCAGTGGACGAGGCGCTCGTCTTCCAGTTCCGCGCCGGGGTTGACGTACTCCGGGTCGAAGAGGGCCGAGAATTGCAATGGGCCGATGACGCCCAGCGACAGGCCCAGGGCGTGGAAGACCTTGCCCATCCAGCCGCCGTCGCGCCGGGCCAGGTACTCGTTGACCGTCACCAGGTGCGCGCCCTTGCCGCTGAGGGCGTTGAGGTAGAGCGGCAGCGTGGCGACGAGCGTCTTGCCCTCGCCGGTACGCATCTCGACCACTTCGCCCTGGTGGAGCAACATGCCGCCCATGAGCTGCACGTCGTAGGGGCGCATGGCGATGGCGCGGCGCGACGCCTCGCGGACAAGGGCGAAGGCCTCATTGAGCACGTCGTCCAGTTCCGCCCCGCCGGCCACACGCTCCTTCAGCGCCAGCGACCGCTCGCGCAGGGCGTCGTCGGACAGGGGTTTGAGTTGTGGCTCCAGCGCGTTGATGGCCGTCACGCTGGGCTTCAGATTATTGATGATTTTCTTGTTTGCATCGCCGACGATGCTGGAAACGATTTTCTTGAACATGGCGAGACCTATTATAGACGCCAGCCGCTCAGGTGCGCAGGTTTCTTAACCTGTGTCCTTGGGGGGGGCCGGCGTTTCTTGGCGGTGTCCCGCCCCACAACACCCCCCGCGGGGGCAGCAGCTCTTCCCAATAAGGGGGGGGGGGGGGGGGAAGGGGAGGGAAAACTGGGCCACTCATTCGTTGAACAACTCCCCCACACTCCGCCCCTCATGCGAGCGCATGATAACCTCGCCCAGCAGTTCGGCCACGGTCAGGACGGTCATGTTCGGCAGCCGGTCTTCGGGGGCGATGGGCAGGGTGTCGGTGGTGACGATCTCCTTGATGGGCAGGCCGCGCAGCCGCTCGATGGCCGGCGGCGACAGCACGGCGTGGGTGAAGGCCAGGTAGACGTCGCGCGCGCCATTGGCGAGGGAAATCTCCACCGCCTGCTGCACCGTCCCGGCCGTATCGACCAGGTCATCGACGATGAGCACGTCCTTGCCGGCTACGCTGCCGATGAGCGTCAGCGCCTCGCGGCCGGCGGCGTTGCCCATGCGCCGCTTCTCGACAAAGGCCAGCGAAAAGCCCAGTGCCTCGGCGTAGTTGCGGCCGCCCTTGGCAAAGCCCAGGTCGGTCGTGACCACGGTCGCGTCGAGGTTCTTCTTGCGAATGTAGCCGCAGATGATGTGCAGCGCCGTCAGCGAGTCGCCGGGAATCTTGTAGAAGCCCTGAATCTGCCCGGCGTGCAGGTCGATGGTTACCCAGCGGTCGGCCCCGGCGACTTCGATCATGTCGGCCAGCAGGCGGGCGGTGATGGGCACGCGCGGCTGGTCTTTCTTGTCGCTCTGGGAGTAGGACATGTAGGGCACGACGACCGTCACCCGCCCGGCCGAGTCGCGCTTGAAGCAGTCGATGGCGATGAGCATCTCCATGATGTTGTTGTGGACGGGCCGGTCGTGGGTCTGGATGAGGTAGACATCCTGGCCGCGGACGCTGCTGTTGAGGCGAATGAAGATGTTCTCGTTGGGAAAGGTGGTGACGTTCCAGCGGCTCAGGCGGGTGCCGATGTAGTCGGCCACGCGCTGGGCCAGTTCGGGGCAGGCCGAACCGGCATAGAGTTTGATGTCGCCGTACATAGTTGCTCCAGGGTGTCGCCGGCGGGGCCGGGTTTTAGGGGCCGGGCGGCGCGCTTTCGCGGTCGAAAGACGCGCTGGCGCCGGCGAACAGGCGATCGGCGGCCGTGTACGGGTCCAGGCGGCGCTCGGCCACGGCGGTGATGAGTTCGGCGCGTTCGGCGGCGGGCACAACGGCCGCCAGCCGGTCGATGAACCGGTCGCGCAACAGGTGTTCGATCTCGTCGCGGCAGCGCGCCCGCTCGCGCGCCGCCCACGCGCCGGAAGCGCGCAGATAGTCGCCGTGCCGCACGACGGTTGCGGCCAACTCCTCAACCCCCTGGCCGGTCGTGGCCACGGTTTGCAAGACGGGGACGGGCCAGAAGTGGTCAGTGGTCAGGGGCGAGTGGTCGGTGGCCAGTGGTGAGTGACGGGTGGCGGGTAGCGGGCCGTTGGCCGCAGGTTTCTTGCTCCCCTGCTCCCCCGCTCCCCTGCTCCCCTGCGCCGCACCCGCCGGCATAGCCATGTGCAACATCATCTCCAGCGACTTCGCCGTCCGGCCCGCGCCGGGCTGGTCGGCCTTGTTGACTACCAGGATGTCGGCGATCTCCAGGATGCCGGCCTTGATCGATTGCACGTCGTCGCCGCTGTTGGGCGCTTCCAGGACGATGGTCGTGTGGGCCGCGCCGGCGATGTCGACCTCGGCCTGGCCCGCGCCGACGGTCTCGATGAGGATGGGGTCGTAGCCGGCGGCGTCGAGCACCTGGACGGCGGCCGAGACGCCCCGCGCCAACCCGCCCAAACTGCCGCGCGAGGCCATGCTGCGGACGAAGATGCCCTCGTCGCCGGCCAGGTCGCGCATCCGCACCCGGTCGCCCAGCAGCGCGCCGCCGGTGAAGGGGCTGCTGGGGTCGACGGCGACGATGCCCACGCGCCGGCCGCCCCGCCGGAAGACCTTGGCCAGTTCGTTGACCAGGCTGCTCTTGCCGGAGCCGGGCGGGCCGGTGATGCCGACGATGTGGGCGCGGCCCGTGGCGGCATAGAGGGCGGCGACGATGGCCCGCGCGTCGGCCGCCCCGTTTTCCACCTGGGTGATGAGCCGGGCGACGGCCCGCGGGTTGCCCTGTTGGGCTGCGGCGATCCAGTCCATAGTAATCTTTCCCGCAAGCACCGGGGCGTATTATAGCTTTGGGTTGGCTGTTTTACGAACGACGGCTTGTAAGGCGGGTTGGCAACCCGCCTCTTTGCCGGGCCAAAGCAGAAGAGGCGGGTTGCCAACCCGCCCTACAACCTGTGAAAAATGTGATCATAATGCGCCGCGCGCCTTTCCGCATAGCCCGCGTGCGCCTATACTGCAAAGTTAGAGGGTTTGACAGTATCGGTAAACCCCAAGTTCGCGTGTATTGGGAAAGTGCGGGTTGCCAACCCGCGCTACAAGGAACCTGGAACGTGTATCGGCATGAATAATTTCACCCTCCACCGTACCCGCTTATCCCTGCTGGCCGTTTTGCTGACCGCGCTGGCGGTGGGCGGCCTGGCCTTCGGTCTGCGCCAGAGCCAGGCCCAGAGCGCCCCGCCGACCGCGCCGGCCATCTACGCCGAGGCGCGCGTCAACGTCAGTTCGCTCAATCTGCGCACCGGCCCCCACGTCAGCTACACCGCCGTGGCCTACCTGATGGACGGCGAGCGGGTGAAGCTGGTCGGCCGCAACCGCGCCGGCACCTGGGCGCAGGTCGAGCTGTACAACGGCTATCGCGGCTGGGTCAACGCCCGCTATCTGCAACCGGGCATCAACATCGCCGCCCTGCCGGTGGCCGACGTCAGCCTGCTGGGCATTACCGCCTTCGTCACCAACGACCCCATTCCGGTCTACGCCGGGCCGGGCGCGCTCTACCAGCGCGTGGGCACGGGGCGGCCGGGCGAAGTGCTGGCCCTCAATGGCCGCACCGACGACGCCACCTGGGTCCACGTCTATCTGCCCAACGGCCAGGCCGGTTGGGTGGCCGCCGACAGCCCGTTCCTGCCCTCGGCGGCCATCAGCGACCTGCCGATCATCACCCCCTTCCTCGACGCGCCGCCGCCCGACCTGGCCGCGTTCTACCTGGTCTACACCGGCCCCGGCTTCCTCTATGAGACGGTGGACAGCGTCGTCGAGGGGCAGACGTTGGGTATTCGCGGACGGTCGGCCGACGCGCGTTGGGTGCTGGTGCGGCTGGAGAACGGCCGCGAAGGGTGGATCGCCGCCGAAATCCTCCAGATGGTCGTGCCGCTGGACAACGTGCCGGTCATCGAGGGCATCGCTCCGCCGCAGGTGACCGGCTGGCAGGCGGGCAACGCCGGGCAGACCGCCGGCGGTGCGGCCACAGTTGATGCACCTGCCACGGCAACGGCCGGGCCAACGCTGCCGCCGACTTACACGCCCGAACCAACGGCCACTGCTGGAGCCGGCGGTGGGAAACAGCCCTCGGTCGCTTCACCCACCGCCACGGCCGACAGCGACGGCGGCGGCAAAGCGCCGGCCACCAGCGCCCCGACCGAACGCCCCACCCGCGCGGCCACGGCCACCCGCGCCACCACGCGCACGCCCGCCCCAACGGCCACGACCGCTGCCACCGCAACCGCCACGCCCGAACCGTCCCCCACAGCGACAGACGTTCCAGCAACGATGGCGCCCACGGCGACAACCCCGCCGGAGATGACCGGCGAGATGACCCCTACTGGCCTGCCCGTCGTCTACGTCTACGCCACGCCCTCGGACGAGAGCGCGCCCATCCTGCGCGTCGTGCCGGGGCAGAGCGTGGTGCTCATTGGGCGGACGGCCGACAGCCAGTGGGTACAAATCTGGCTGCCGGGCAACCAGCAGGGCTGGATTCGGGCTTCGGCGGTGCAGGTAGAGATAGACTTGGCCGTGTTGCCGGTTGTTGAGCCATAAGAAGAATCTCACGCCAAGACGCAAAGAACGCCAAGCCCAGAATTCTGGGCTTGGCGTTCTTTGCGTCTTGGCGTGAGACTTATCAGAAAAGAAGACCACAGGGTTATCACTTATCATTATTCTTATTTAGTAGTCGTAGTAGGGGCTGGGGAAACGTGGATAACCGGCGCGCGTGCCCAGATGTGGGGGTAGCAGCGCGTTTGATCCACTCTGTCGGCCCTATTTGCCGGTTGCGAGGTTAGGCGGCTGTGGACGGCCTGTTAGCAATTGGCGTGGTCTCATTTCGTGGTCGGTTGCCCCTGTTTGGCGTGCTGCGGACACCGTTTGTCGCTCACCCCCATATATAGCCTCACCGCGCCGCCGTTTGCCCATATACAGATTAACGCCGCGCGGCCGGCCCAGCGGAACAATGACTAGATGTCCCCAGTCCCTAGGGGGTTTTCCACAGCTTTTGGCGAGTTATCCACATGAGGGACGACGGGCGACCGCCGACCGCCGACGGCCGACCGCGAGCGACTATAGGCATCCGCGCTCTGGTGGCGGTCAGCGGTCGTCCGCAGCGTGTCGCGCCTGAAGCTGGCTGAGGGCCAATTTACGGGCCGTCTGTTCGCGGCGCGCTTCCAGAATGGCCGGCGGCGCGGCCCGCACGGCGCACTGCTCCGGCGTCAGCGGGCAGCGTTGGCACGTTTCGTGGATGATGTCGTGGGGGATGGCCGGGTCGTCGAGGAAACGAATGGTGTGGCGCAGTTCGGCGTCGACGCGGAAGCCGATGATGACGCTGCTGGCCATGCCCGGCGACAGCACCATGCGCCGGCCGAAGCCCAGGCACAGGAAGCGCTCCTGCGTCGAGAGGAACTCCGAGAGTTGAATGCCCACCGGCAGCGGGTCGGCCGCGCCGGGCGCGTCGGGCAGCAGGCGGATGGACAGCCAGCGCCGGCAGTGGTGCTCGAACAGGCCGACGCCGCTGGGCACCAGCAGTTGGTTCATGTTCAGGTGGCGGACGAGGTGGTAGTCGTCCGTGCCGGTGGCGTGGTGGAAGCGCAGGAAGTGGAGCTTGATACCGAAGAACTCCGGGATGAGTTCGCTGAAGCGGTAGAGCAGCATCTCCGGCGTCACGTCGTAGGTGGTCAGCAGGGCGGAGAAGCGATCCGGCTCCCACGTGGGCAGGGCGAAGAAGGCTTGCAGGTCGGCCAGGACGCGGCCGCGGGGCATGAGCAGCGCGCCGCCGAAGTAGGCCGCGCGGGCGTCGTTGAGCAACTGCTGGAAGGAGTCCACCCGGTCGGGCGTGCTGAGCAGGGAGCGATCCTTGATGCCCAGGGTGCAGTAGCCGATCTCGCGGGCCAGGATGAAGCGCACCTGGCGGGCGTAGAGGCGGTTGTTGATGAACAGTTGCGGCCGGCGGCCGGGCAGCAGCAGCGAGCGGTAGGCGCGCAACTCCTCCGTGGCGGCCAGGGCGCGGTCGTCAATGGTGTAGCCGTACTCGTCGCGCAGGATGCGCTCCAGCGTGGCCAGCGAGGGCAGCGCGTTCTCGCCGAAGCCGTAGCGCGGGCCGACTTCAGCCGTGAAGGCCAGCGCCGCCTCTTCCAACTCCGGGAAGTAGTTCTCGTGCATCTCCAGGTAGGCGCGTAGGGCGGCGCGCAGGAACTCCTCTTCGCGCAGGTCGTAGCGGCGGGCGATCTCGATGACGGCGTGGAGCAGCGCCCCGGCCCGCTCCGGCTCGCGCGTCAGCAGCCCCAGCGCGTCGGCCGGCTCCAGCCCAAACTCCTCGAACGGGAAGCGCTGCATCGTCGTCGAAGAGAGGGTGGACTCCAGGTAGCGCAGCGAGGGGGCCAGGCGGATGGAGACCAGGTCGTCGTAGGGCTTGCCCAACGCCTCGGCCATCTTGACGATCTTGTCGGCGCGAGGGTACTTGCGCCCCTTCTCGATCTCGGTCAGGTAGGATGGCGACATCTCGGCCATGCGGGCCAGGTCGGTCAGGGTCAGCCCCGCCTCCAGGCGCGCCTGGCGGACTTTCATGCCGAAGATGATGTGGATAAGATCCATAGTAGTTGTCAGTTAGCAGGTGCCAGTTGTCAGTTGCCGGTAAGTACTGTCAACTGACAACTGTCAACTGTTAACTAGCCTCTTTACAACCCATGACACTGTGCGTTATAATGACGCAATGCGTTAAGTGTTGCGCGACGACGCATGGAAGTAAGTCTAGCGAATTTTCGCTGACCGGCAAGGGCGCGAGCCGATTTCCTTGACAAATAACCGTGGGTTCTCTTATACTGGCGCAACTATCAGCGAATATTCGCTAATAGTGAAGGTTATCTATCACCGTGGAGAGGATCAGGATGGTGAAAGAAAGGCTTCTTATCCAGGCTGAGGTGTCGCCGGAGTTCGCGACGATTCTGACGCCCGAGGCGCTTGACTTCGTAGCCGAACTCCAGCAAGCCTTTAATGGGCGGCGGCTGGAACTGCTGGCCCGGCGGGCCGAGCGCCAGGCGCAGATCAGCGCCGGCGTCATGCCCGACTTCCTGCCGGAGACGGCCGACATTCGCGCCGCCGATTGGACCGTGGCCCCTATCCCCGACGACCTGCAAGACCGCCGGGTGGAGATCACCGGCCCCGTTGACCGCAAGATGATCATCAACGCGCTCAACTCCGGGGCCAGCGTCTACATGGCCGACTTCGAGGACTCCCACGCCCCCACCTGGGCGGCGACCCTCGAGGGCCAGATCAACCTGCGCGACGCGGTCAACCGCGTCATCACCTTCGACAGCCCGGAGGGCAAGAGCTACCGGCTGAACGACAAGACGGCCGTGCTGCTCGTCCGCCCGCGCGGCTGGCATCTGACCGAGAAGCACGTCACGCTCGACGGCGAACCCGTCTCCGGTTCGCTGTTCGACTTCGGCCTCTACTTCTTCCACAACGCCCACAACCTCATCGCCCGCGGCACCGGCCCCTACTTCTACCTGCCCAAGCTGGAGAGCCACCTGGAGGCGCGGTTGTGGAACGACGTCTTTGTGCTGGCCCAGGAGCGGCTGGGCGTCCCCCAGGGCACGATTCGGGCCACGGTGCTGATCGAAAACATTCTGGCCACTTTCGAGATGGACGAAATCCTCTGGGAGTTACGGGAGCACTCCGCCGGCCTCAACTGTGGCCGCTGGGACTACATCTTCAGCGCCATCCGCAAGTTCCAGAAGCACCCCGAGTTCTACCTGCCCGACCGCGCCCAGGTGACGATGACCGTGCCCTTCATGCGCGCCTATTCGCAACTGGTCATCAAGACCTGCCACCGGCGCAACATCCACGCCATGGGCGGCATGGCGGCGCAGATTCCGATCAAGAACGACCCGGAGGCCAACGAGGCGGCCCTGGCCAAGGTGCGCGCCGACAAGGAGCGCGAGGCGCGCGACGGCCACGACGGCACGTGGGTGGCCCACCCCGGCCTGGTCGGCCTCGCCCGCGACATCTTCGACAAGTACATGCCCACGCCCAACCAGATCTTCCGCAAGCGCGAAGACGTGCACGTGACCGCCGCCGACCTGCTGGCCATCCCCAGCGGGACGATCACCGCCGCCGGGCTGCGCACCAACATCGACGTCGGCATCCAGTACATGGCCGCCTGGCTGAGCGGCAACGGCTGCGTGCCCATCTATAACCTGATGGAAGACGCGGCCACGGCCGAAATCTCCCGCTCGCAGATCTGGCAGTGGCTCCACAACCCCAATGCCCGGCTGGACGACGGTCGGGCCATCACCGTTGACCTGTTCCGCGGCCTGACGGCCGAGGTGCTGGCCGAACTGCGGGCCAAGGTGGGCGAGGCGTTCTTCGCCGCCAACAACTATGAACTGGCCGCGCGACTGTTCGACGAGATCAGCGTCGCCGACCAGTTCACCGATTTCCTGACGTTGAAGGCGTACGAGTACCTGAACTAGGAAGTGACGAGCGACGAACGACGAGTGCGGAGTCCGCATCCTCAGATGCGGATGGCCCGGCAAGAGGCGCATCTGAGGATGCGCACTCTGCGAAAACCGTAAGTTTTGTAGTCACAGGAATCGAACCTGAGAAGTGAATCATGGAGGCGTGAGGATGTTCAAACCATACAATGTAGCCAAGCTGAAGGATGATTGGGAACTGAACAAGCGTTGGCAGGGCATCACCCGGCCCTATTCGGCCGAGGACGTGGTGCGGCTGCGCGGTTCGGTGCAGATCGAGTACACCCTGGCCCGCATGGGCGCCGAGCGGCTGTGGCGGCTGATGCAGCAGGAGAACTACGTGCCGGCGCTGGGGGCCATCACCGGCAATCAGGCCGTGCAGCAGGTGCAGGCCGGGCTGAAGGCGATCTACGTCAGCGGCTGGCAGGTGGCCGGCGACGGCAACACCGCCGCCCAGACCTACCCCGACCAGAGCCTCTACCCGTCCGACAGCGTGCCCAATCTGGTGAAGCGCATCAACAACGCCCTCATGCGCGCCGACCAGATTCAGCACATGCACGAGGAAGACGGCGTCTACTGGTTCGCGCCCATCGTCGCCGACGCCGAGTCGGGCTTCGGCGGTTCGCTCAACGCCTTCGAGTTGATGAAGGCGATGATCGAGGCCGGGGCGGCCGGCGTCCACTTCGAGGATCAGCTCTCGTCGGCCAAGAAGTGCGGCCACATGGGCGGCAAGGTGCTCGTGCCGACGCGCGAGTTCGTCCAGAAGCTCGTCGCCGCGCGGCTGGCGGCCGACGTGATGGGCGTGCCCAGCGTCCTCATCGCCCGCACCGACGCCAACGGCGCGCAACTGCTGACGACCGACATTGACCCCAACGACGTGCCGTTCATCTATGGCGAGCGCACGGTCGAAGGCTTCCACCGCATCCACGGCGGCATCGAGTGCGCCATCAGCCGCGGCCTCGCCTACGCCCCCTACGCCGACGTCATCTGGTGCGAAACGTCGCATCCGGACATGGACGAGGCGCGCCAGTTCGCCGACGCCATCCACGAGAAGTTCCCCGGCAAGCTGTTGGCCTACAACTGCTCGCCGTCGTTCAACTGGCGGCGCAACCTGAGCGAGGCGCAGATCGCCAACTTCCAGAAAGAACTGGGCCAGATGGGCTACGCCTTCCAGTTCGTGACGCTGGCCGGCTTCCACACGCTGAACGCCAGCATGTTCCAACTGGCCGTGGGCTACCGCGAGTCGGGCATGGCCGCCTACTCCCACTTCCAGCAGAGCGAGTTCGAGATGGAACACGAGCACGGCTTCCGCGCCATCAAGCACCAGAGCTTCGTCGGCGCGGGTTACTTTGACGAGGTGCAGATAGTGGTTTCGCACGGGGAGTCGTCGACTGTGGCCCTCAAGGGTTCGACCGAAGAGGAGCAGTTCGACGAAGAGACGCCGGTCGTCCACTTCTCGAACTAACCACTACTCCGCTACTCCATTTCATTTCTCCTTCAGTGAAAGGGGGATGGTCGCCCGGCCGTCCCCCTTTCGCGTTGTAGGGCGATTTGGCAAATCGCCCCACAGGCCGGTTGCATTCGGTGGCGCTATCCATTACTCTGTTGCTGTGCTCGGGTTGGCCGGGGAGAGGAACGCGGAGGGACGCGGGAGAAGAGGGAGAAGAGGAGCACAGAGGGGCACGGAGGGGTACGGAGAAAGAGGATGAATTGTTGTCCACATTGCCAGGGAGCGGACCGGTTCTTCAACCAGCGCGTGGCCGCGGCCGACCTGCGCCACTACCGGCAGCACGGCGCGACGGGCACGACCCGACAGCTTCTCGACGCGCTGACATCGGCCGGGGTCGCCGGCCTGTCGCTGCTCGACATCGGCGGCGGCATCGGCGTCATCCAGCACGAACTGCGCGCCGCCGGTGTGACCGAGATAACCAACGTCGACGCGTCGCGAGCCTACCTGAAGATGGCCCGTGGGGAAGCTGAACGGCGCGGCTATGCCGCCGACGCCCGCTACGTCTACGGCGATTTCGTGGCCCTGGCCGACGAGATCGCGGCGGCCGACATCGTCACCCTGGACCGCGTCGTCTGCTGCTACCCGGACATGGCCGCCCTGGTGCACCACGCCGCCGCCAAAGCCGGACGCTTCCTGGGCCTGGTCTACCCGCGCGATAGCTGGTGGACGAAGGCCGGCGTGGCGATGCTGAACCTCTTGCCCCGCTTGCGCGGCGATGCGTTTCGCTCGTTCGTCCATCCGACGGCGGCGGTGGAAGGGGTGGCGGCGGCCAACGGATTGCGGCGGATCGTTCACCACCAGGGGCCGGTATGGCAGGTGGTGGTGTTTGCGCGATAATAGTGATATCGTGAATTCTGAGACCGAAGGGGGTTCGAACATGCCGCCATCCAATGACTCGCTCGCGGTGGTCTTTGAAGGCTGGGTAGGCTATCGACAGAGTATCATCCACGCGGTTGCCCCGTTGATGGCCGAACAACTGCTGTGGCGTCCAGCCGCGCATCTTCGTTCAACCGGTGAACTCGTGCGGCACATAGCGCTGGGGCCCATTGCCTGGTTTCTACGCATGGATGCGCCCGGCAGCCGCGCCCTCGCCGGGCGAGTAGCGGACTGGGAAGAAGACCCGCACGGCAACCAGTACGTGATTGAAGCCGCGATTGACATCGCCGATCAAGCGGGCGAGTTAGTCGAGTGGCTTGACGCTTCGGGAAAGATGATCGCTGATACACTACGGCTGTGGACAGTGGCGGATCTGCAGAAGACGTACCGGCATACCTGGAATGGCAACACGTACGCCATCTCCAGGCAATGGACGCTCTGGCGCATCCTGGCCCACGACCTGCATCACGGCGGCGAGTTGGCTATGTTGTTGGGAATGCAGGGGTTGGAGAACTTCGAACTTGGCCATCTCGGTGGGCACATTGATCTGCCGCCGCTGGCCGATTCGGCGTAAATAGGGACGATAATACCATCCAACTCCTTATATAAGGACGGGCCACTATTAAGACGAGTGCTGTAAGGGGCAGGTATGGCTACCTATCTGTTGACATGGAATCCCAAGCGGTTTGACTGGTTCGACATGGACGAAGAGATTGCTGAGCTTGAAGAAGTCGGATGGCTTGATGGCAGTTGGACCTGTGGCCGCAATAAGAGTATAAGGCCCGGCGACCGCTTCTATCTGATTCGCCTAGGAGCTCAGACCTTCAACAAAGGCATTGTTGGCTCTGGTGTTATTACTTCAGAACCTTACCCAGGTGAACATTGGCCGGAGGGTGGAGCCTCAAGTCCGACAGCCATGTTTGTCGACGTGAGATTCGACATGTTACTAGATGGTGAAGTCGATCGATTACTGGACATCGACATGCTCAAGAGCGATCCCGTCCTGGGCCAGATGCACTGGTCGTCGCAGACATCGGGGATACGTATACCTGATGCCGTGGCCGAGGAACTACAGAAAAGATGGTCAGATCTTCTCGATGTCCGGTTTCCCGTATTTCCAGTGGAGGACACCGGTTTTGTGGAAGGTTTGGTCAGGTCAGATCGTCAAACGCAGTATGAGCGGAATGCGGCTGCTCGGCGCAAATGCATCGAGGCCCATGGTTCTGCGTGTTCGGTCTGCGGATTTGACTTTGCGCGGGTCTACGGCCCTGTCGGGGCTAATTCCATCCACGTTCACCACATCATCCCGTTGGCAGATGTTAGACGCGCTCATCAGGTCAATCCAATCACTGATCTCATCCCAGTCTGCCCCAACTGTCACGCCATTATTCATCGGCGTACCCCATGTTACACGATAGACGAAGTGAAGCAATTTCTGGTCGCCAGTCAGGCAACTTTTCCAGAAGCGCCTTAGAGGATTGGCGATTCGTCACCGTTCAAGGGGTCGGCCCTCTATAATCGGACAGATGCGCCGAACCTTATTACTAATCGCTTCTTGCCTGTTCATCCTGACCGCCTGCCGCCAGACACCCGCGCCAGAGCAACCAACGGCCGCTCCACCCACCGCGCCGACGGCCATACCGGCTAACCAGGAACCAACCGTTTCCCCTGCCCCCACCGGCCAAATCTTCGTTCCCGTCGCTCCGGGCGAGGCTGTTGGGCCGACACCCGACGCCGAAGCCGCATACCCTGCGCGACCCGACGCTACAGCCACACCTGCCCCGCCAACGCCCACCCCCGAACCAGCCTACCCCGAATACACCGGCCCGCCGCTCAACCGCGACGAGGTCGGCATCCAAATCTATCTCCACCGCCAGGACGTGCGCGAGCTGCTGCGCCACTTCGACGCGCTGGGCGTGGGCTGGGTGAAGGTGCAGGTGTCGTGGAAGCTCCACGAGTCGCGGCCGGGGGAGTACAACGAGGAGCTATTCGGCGAACTGGACCGCCTCGTCGCCGGGGCCAACGGGCAGGGGGTCAAGGTGCTGCTGAGCGTCAGCAAGGCCCCGGAGTGGAGCCGGCCGACGACGGAGATGGACGGCCCGCCGTCGGACTACGGCCAGTTCGAGGCGTTCATGCGCACGCTGGCCACGCGCTACACCGGGCAGGTGGCGGCCTACGAGCTGTGGAACGAGCCGAACCTGCAGCGCGAGTGGAACGGCACGCCCCTCAGCGCGGCCGACTTTGTGGAACTGATGCGTCGCGGCGCGGCCGGCGTGCGGTCGGCCGACCCGGCGGCGCTGATCATCAGCGGCGCGCCGGCGACGACGGGCATCAACGATGGCGTCAACGCCATTGACGACCGCGTCTACTTCGGGGCGATGCTGGCCGCCGGCGTGGCCGAGTTCGTCGACGGCGCCGGCGTCCACCCCTACGGCTGGGCCAACCCGCCCGACGCGCGCGCGGCCGACGCCTCCCAGGCGTCGTCATCCCACAACAACCACCCCAGCTTCTTCTTCGCCGACACGCTGGAGGATTACCGCGCTATGCTCGTCAGCGCCGGGGCCGAGGCCCTGCCGCTGTGGCCGACCGAGTTCGGCTGGGGGTCGTTCGAGGGGCTGGTGACCGACACCGGCGAACCCGCCTCCCCGCCGGCCGGCTCGGAGTTCATGGCCGACAACAGCGAGTGGGAGCAGGCCGTCTACACCCTGCGCGCCTTCGAGCTGGCCCACGGCTGGGAGTGGGTGGGGCCGATGTTCCTGTGGAATCTCAACTTCGGCTTCGCGCTGGATTATCAGTTTCAGGAGACGGGGTATAGTCTCATCCGGCCGGATGGGGGGCGGCGGCCGGTGTATCGGGCGTTGGAGAATCGAGGAGAGTGATGCTCCACAAATAAGCACCATGCTATGTATCATAATCAGCATGGTGCTTATTTGCGCTGGCCTAAGAATCGAACACGGATGACGCGGATGGGCGCGGATTGACACGGATAAGAAAGCGGATTGTTCTGATCCGCGAAATCCGTGAAAATCCGGGTCATCCGTGTTCCATTCTTCCAGTTGGTATCTAAAGTCAGCCGTGCTACTCTACCCATCGTAATAGGAGAGTGCCGCATGGACGCGATTGCCTCTGCCGTCTCTGACCCCACTGTTGTAACCGCCATTGCCACGGCCGTCGGCAATGGACTTTTCTTCGTTGGCCGCAAGCTGGCGGAAAGGGCCGTCGTCGACCCGGTCATCGACATTCCCGCCGCAGGCCTGAAGGAGCGCATCCAGCGCGGGCATCGCCAGAGCCGCGAAGATGAAGCGCTGCGCCAGGCCGTGCGGCAGGCATTTGCCGCCATTGACGCGCCGGACGAGGCCGAGGCGCTGGAACGCTACGCCATCCAGTTGGGCTTCGACCAACTACAGGCCGAGGACAACGACGCCCTGCGGCAGGAGTTTGCCCGGGCAATGCTGCTGGTCACCGCGCCCGAGGCTGAACTGGTTCCAGAGAGCCTCTACGACAGTCTGCGCTGGCCGCGCGACCGCCGGCCGCAACTGGCGCTTTTCCTCTACACCATGCGCCGGTCTTTGGCGACGCACGAGAACTGGGGGCCATTGATCGCCTACACCGACCGCGAAGCCGTCCGCCTGGAGCTGCGCCAGGCGACGACCAGCCTGGCCCACATTGAGGCCAATTTGCGCGCCCTGCTG
>JADJHJ010000018.1 GCA_016707605.1 Candidatus Promineofilum glycogenicum
GTCTTGCCCAGCACGCCCAGGTAGTGGTCGCGCTCCACCGGGTCGGCGATGTCGTGGATGAGCGGCAGCACCTGGGCGGCGGCGGCCGATTTCGCCTTGGGGTCGCCCGGCGCCAGCTCGGCGGCCACAACGCGGATGACGTAATCGACCACCGGCCGCGCCTCGGCCAGCAGCCGCGGCCAGGCCGTCGGGTCGGTGCGGATGAGCTTGTCGGGGTCCTGCCCCTCCGGCAGCGTCACCACGCGGATGTCGGCCTTCAGCCGGCCCTCCAGCTGCACCAGGCCGCGGGCGTCGAAGGTCACCTCCATCTCGCGGTCGAGCGTCTCCCGCGCCAACTGGAGGCTGCGCAGCGTCGCCTTGGCCCCGGCCGCGTCGGGGTCGAGGGCCAGCACGAAGCGCTTGGTCAGCCGTTGCAGCAGCCGCAACTGCGTCTCGGTCAGGCTGGTGCCCATCTGGGCCACGACGTTGCGGAAGCCGTGCTGCCAGGCCTGCATCACGTCCATGTAGCCCTCGACCAGCACCACCTGCCGCGCCTCGCGGATGTGGCGCTTGGCCCCGTCGAGGTTGTAGATGAGATGTCCCTTGTCGAACAGCGGCGTCTGGGGGCTGTTGAGGTACTTGGGCACGCCGTCGGGGTCGAGCGTGCGCGCCCCGAAGCCGACGACGCGGCCGTCGAGGTCGCGGATGGGGATCATCAGCCGGCCGCGGAAGCGGTCGTAGCGCGTGCCCGTCTCCTCGCGCTCGCTCAGCAGGCCGACGGTCATTAGCTCCTGCTCGCTGTACCCCTGGGCGGTGAAGTGGGTGCGCAGCGCGTCCCAGGTGTCGAGGGCGAAGCCCAGGCGGAAGGTGGCCACCGTCTCCTCGCGCAGCGCCCGGCCGGCCACGTAGCGGCGGGCGGCCTCGGCCTGCGGCGCGTGGAGCAGCAGTTGGTGAAAGTAGAGCGAGGCCGAATCGAGCAGGGCCGCCCAGCGCGTCTCGGCCGCCTCGCGGGCGGTATCGGCGCCTTGGGCCGGTGGTCTTCCAGCGTCACCCCGGCCCGCTTGGCCAGTTCGGTCAGCGACTCCTTGAAGTCCCAGCCGTTCTTCTTCATGACGAAGGAGAAGACGTCGCCCCCCTCGGCGCAGGCGCCGAAGCAGCGCCACGTCTGGCTCTCGGGGAAGACGTAGAAGGCGGGGGTCTTGCTGTTGGGGTGGAAGGGGCAGAAGCCGGCCCAGTTCCGGCCCGACTTGCGCAGCGATACGCCGGCGTCCTGGATGACGTCAACGAGGTCGAGCCGGCTTTTAATCTCTTGCGTTACGGTCATTCCGAAGCGAGTTTATCCGCAGATTGGGCAGATTCGGCAGATTTTCCGGAAGAGAAACACCACAGCCCCAGGAACAGCCGGGCGCGTCCTCTGGAAATCTGCCCAATCTGCCCAATCTGCGGATGATTTCTCTGCCAGATCTTTACTATTAGGAAAGGGGATTATAGCGCAAATGGGCCGAAGAACGGCACGCTGATGACGCAGATTTCACGCTGATTTTCGCTGATAAGAATCGGCGGACTCTTATCAGCGAAAATCAGCGCCCAATCAGCGTCATCAGCGTGCTATTCTTCCTGCCCCAGTACGACCTGCGCACGTCCGGCAGCGCCGCCAGGTGGGGGTCGCGGTGGACGAGGGCGGCGCTGTGGTGGGCGGCCGTGGCGGCGATGAGCGTGTCGATGGCCGGGACGCGGGCCGCGGCCGTCTCGCGCAGGGCCACGGCGCGGAGGGCGATGGCCTCGCTCACGGGCACGATCTCGGCAAACAACTCCCGGTAGTGGGTCACGACTTCCTCAAAGCGCCGCTCGATATTGAGATGCCGCATCCGCGCCTGAACCTCAACCAGGCTCAACACCGAAACGCCAACCTGATTGCCCGGCTCTAATAGCAGTTCTGATACCCGCTCGTAGCCAGGTTCGCGAAAGAGATGGGCCAGCCAGGCCGACGTATCAAGTACGTGCGTGATCATGCCAGCCCCATCTCTTCATCGTCCTGTTCGCGCTCGCGGATGAGATCGCCAATCGGGTCTGCGCCGGGCGGCAGATAGGGCCGCAACATCCCTTCCAGTCGCCTGACCTTCTCTGCGCGTGATTCAACCGGGCGCATGACCACCGCCCGCTCGCCAGTCAGTTCAAACTCCAGCTTCATCCCCGGCTCAATGCCTAGCGCGCGGGCAATAGCCGCCGGAATCGTAATCTGGTTCTTGCCCGTTATAGTTGCCTGAATCGCCATAGGTTGTCCCACACTCAATCGACCGCGCCCTTTCCTTGAATTCCTACACTCATAGCCGATTCCTTGAAAGCATTGTATTTCAAGGAGTGTCGATCAGTCAAGGAATCCCCTTGTAGCGCGGGTCGGCAACCCGCCTCTTTCGCAACGGAGGCGGGTTGCCAACCCTCCCTTTGGCGCGGTGCTGTGCGGCGGCGGCGAGTGGTTGGTCAGGGTGTAGTATAATGGTCGTTGGTCGCCGGGCGCGCAGTTATCGCAACGCCATCAGGAGCCAATCCCCCTGGCCGCCCGACGCCAATCCAACCCACTATGAACGCCTCCATCATCACAGTTCGCGACTTTCGCAAACGGTACGGCGGCCTGACGGCCGTCGACGGCATCAGCTTCGACGTCGCCCCCGGCGAGATCTTTGGCCTGCTCGGCCCCAACGGCGCGGGCAAGACGACCACGCTGGAGTGCCTGGAAGGGCTGCGCGCCCCCGACGCGGGCACGCTGCGCGTCGCCGGCATCGACCCGACCCACGACCGGCGCGCCCTGCGCTCGGTCATCGGCGTCCAGCTACAATCCTCCGGTATGCCGGAGAGCATCACCCCCGACGAGGCCATGCGCCTCTTCTGCGCCTACCACGGCGTGGCCCCACGCCACGACCTGCTCGACCGGCTGGGGCTGGCCGGCAAGCGCCGGGCGCAGTTCCACGAACTCTCGGCCGGGCAGCAGCGCCGGCTGGCTCTGGCCCTGGCCGTGGCCCATTCGCCGCGCGTCCTCTTCCTCGATGAGCCGACGGCCGGCCTCGACGTGCAGACTCGCGTCGAACTGCACGCCCTGATGCGCGAGCTGAAGGGCGACGGCACGACCATCATCCTGGCCACCCACGACATGGCCGAGGCCGAGGAGATGGCCGACCGCGTGGCCATCCTGATGCAGGGGCGCATCGTCACCATCGGCACGCCCATCCAGATCACGGCCACCGGCGCGGGGCTGACCAAAATCTCCATCCAGACGGCCAACGGCAGCCTGCTGGCCAACGGCCACCCTCTGCCGGCCGTGGCCCAACAGACGACCCGAGACAGCTACGCCATTTACTACAGCAGCGACATCGGCCGCACCGTCAACGCCCTGCTCGAAGCGGTCAACGCCGCCGCCGATCCGCTGATCGATTTGCGCGTCGAGCGGCCGTCGCTGGAAGACCGCTTTCTGGAGTTGACCGACGCCCGCAGCGGCAACGGCCGCTGAACCCCCAGGGAGCCACCCATGACCGCCTTCGCCACCCACTTCGGCTATGAGTTCCGCACCGGCATCCGCAACCGCGGCCTGCTGCTGCTCAACTACCTCTTTCCACTGGCCTTCTACCTCATGCTCGGCTTCGTCATGACGGCCATCAACCCCCTGTTCCGCGACGCGCTGCTGCCGGCGATGGTCATCTTCGCCATCTACACCGCGGCCATCCTGGGCCTGCCCGACCCGCTGGTGCAGGCGCGCGAGGCGGGCATCTTTCGCAGCTACCACATCAACGGTGTGCCCAGGGCCAACCTGCTGCTCATCCCCGCCCTGACAACGGCGCTGCACCTGGTCATCGTCGCCGTGATCATCGCCGTCACCGCGCCGCTCCTGTTCGACGCGCCCACCCCGGTCAACTGGCTCAACTTCGTCCTGGTCTTTGCCGCCACGCTGCTGGCCTGCGCCGGACTGGGGGTGCTCATCGGCGTCGTCTCGCCCAACTCGCGTTCGACCATCCTGTTCTCGCAACTCCTCTTCCTGCCGTCGATGCTCATCGGCGGGCTGATGCTGCCCTACAGTATGTTGCCCCCCATTGCCCGGATGGCCGCCCAACTGCTGCCCTCCACCCACGCCATGAACGCCTTCAAGGGACTGGCGATGGGGCAGACGGCCGACTTCTCCCCCTGGGGATCGCTGCTCGTCCTGCTGAGCGGCGGCCTGCTGGCCTTTGCCCTGGCCACTCTGCTCTTCCGCTGGGACAGCCACCACAGCCAGCGCCGTCTGCCGGCCGCCGCTGCTCTGCTGGCCCTGGCCCCCTACGTCATCGGCCTGCTCGTCTTCGGCCGCTAGGCGCGAAAGAAACCGCAGATTACGCAGATTTCTATAGGCGAAAATCTGTGTAATCGGCGTAATCTGTGGTTTCTTTCTGCTACTCCCCAACTACGCAGTAGAATAGCGCCATGCACGGTGAATTCGCTCTCTTCGCTACGATCACCATGGCCGTCCTGGCCGCCTTTCTGTTCGGCTTCCTGGCCCGCAAGCTGCGCCTGCCCTCGCTGGTCGGCTATCTGGTGGCCGGGCTGGTCATCAGCCCCTTCACCCCCGGCTTCGTCGGCGACGTTGACGCCGCCAGCCAACTGGCGGAGATCGGCGTCGTCTTCATGATGTTCGGCGTTGGCCTGCACTTCTCGCTCAAGGACTTGTGGAGCGTGCGCGCCGTGGCCATCCCCGGCGCGATCCTGCAAACGGCCCTGTCCACGCTGGCCGGGCTGGCCCTCAGCCAGTTGTGGGGCTGGTCGCTGGCCGCCGGGCTGGTGCTGGGCCTGTCGCTGTCCGTGGCCAGCACCGTCGTGCTGCTGCGCGGCCTGACCGACCGCGGCCTGGTCAGCACGCCCCACGGCCGCGTGGCCATCGGCTGGCTGGTCTTCGAAGACCTGGCCACCATCGTCATCCTCGTCCTCATGCCCGTGCTGGCCTCGGGCGGCGGCAACCCGCTGCTCAGCGTCGGCGCGGCGCTGCTGAAGACAGCCGTCTTCGTGGCCATCATGCTGCTGGTCGGCACGCGGGTCATGTCCTGGCTGCTGACCCAGATCGCCTACACCCGCTCGCGCGAGCTGTTCATCCTGGCCGTCATGGCCATGGCTCTGGGCACGGCCTTCGCCGCCTTCGAGCTGTTCGGCGTGTCGCTGGCCCTGGGCGCGTTCCTGGCCGGCGTGGTCGTCGGCGAGTCCGACATCCACCATCAGGTCGGCGCGGAGGTCGTGCCCTTCCGCGACTTCTTCTCGGTGCTGTTCTTCGTCTCCGTCGGCATGTTGGTCGATCCGGCCGTCGTGGCCGCCAACATCGGCAAGGTGCTGGCCCTGTCGCTGCTGGTTGTCGCCGGCAAGGCGCTGCTGACGCAGATGCTGGGGCTGGTGCTGCCCGCCCCGGCGCGGACGATGATCGTCGTCGCCGCCGGGCTGAGCCAGATCGGCGAGTTCTCGTTCATCGTCGGCCAGGCGGGCGTCGCCCTGGGGCTGCTCGACGCCGACCAGTACGGCCTGATCCTGGCCGCGGCGGTCGTCTCCATCGTCGTCAACCCGCTCATGTTCAACCTCATTCCCACGGTGGAGCGGACGCTGCAACGCCTGCCCCGGCTGTGGCGGCTGCTGGATCGCGGCGGGCCGACGCCGGCGCCGTTCACCGAGGCCATCGAAGGGCACGTCGTCATCCTCGGCTACGGTCGCGTCGGCAGCCACATCGGCGGCGTGTTGCGGCGGCTGGGCCTGCCCTTTCTGGTGGTCGAGCAGAACATGATCTACGCCAACGAGCTACAGGCGCAGGGGATCAAGACGATGTTCGGCGACGCCGCCAACTCGGAAATCCTGCTCCACGTCGGGCTGGAGGACGCCCGCGCTCTGGTCGTCACCGTGCCCAACGAGACGGCCGCCGAGCTGATCGTCACCGCTGCCCACGCCCTGGCCCCGGAACTGCCCATCATCGTCCGCGCCGCCACGGCCGACCGGCTGGACAACCTCTTCCACCTCGGCGCGCGCCACGCCGTCAACCCGGAGATGGAGGGCGGGCTGGAGATGCTGCGGCTGACGCTGCTGTCGCTGGGCTACTCGGCCGGTCAGATTCAGCAGTATGTCGACACCGTGCGCAGCGACACCTACGAGGGCATCCTGCCCGGCGAGCGCGGCTACCCGGTGCTGGATCAGTTGTTGATGGCCACGCGCGGCGTGGAGATCGTCTGGGAGCGGCTGACGGACGTCAGCCCGCTGGCCGGACAGACGCTGGCCGAGGCCAACCTGCGCGCCCGCTCCGGCGCGTCGGTCGTGGCCCTGCTGCGCGACGGCCAGATCATCGCCAACCCCGGCCCGGAACTGCGCTTCGCGGCCGGGGATTTGGTGGGGTTGATTGGGGAGGCGGGGGAGGTGGCGGTGGCGGGGGGGCTGTTGCGGGCGGGGCTATAACACGCCCGCGCACTGTGATAGAATTAGGCCGGAATCGGGAACAGATATGAAGACTCCTGGTGCTGAACGTTGAGACCTATGTCGCGCCAGACTGGGCCATCGCCGCCAGGCAGCTACCGGAATCATGGTAGAGTTCTATTGCCCAGGTGGATGCCACCCCGCCCGAATCCACCCGCGCCTTACAGTGACGGCCAGTATATTGTTCAATTGCAGCGCAAGTACAGTTGCCCGCCCACAAGGAGTTATGCCTTCCAATTCAAGCGCCCTCTTCTGCCCACCGAAAGTGATCCATCCATGAATCCCGGCGTGGATTGAAAAGCGAAACGGTTGTGCCTGTCAGCGGGTCAACTTCTTCGGTCCGTGTGCCCTTATAGTTGTTGCACAAGCTGCATGCCAGCCACAGGTTGTCCTCATCATCATTACCGCCCTTAGCAACGGGGATAATATGTTCGAGCTGTAATCGGCCCAGGACGTGTTCTTGTTTGCTCAGGCAGTAGCCACAGCGATCGGCCGCGGCAAGACGCACGCGTTCGTGCACGTCGGCAGGGATTCGGCTACGACTCATAAAGCCAAAGGGGGAATGAGCTTGCGAGCCACTGCTTCAGCCAGCGCCTCCGACTTGAGCAGCAGCCCTTCCTGGTAGCGCTGCATCAGACGGGACAACTCAGAGCGTTCATCAACGCTCAAGTCATCTGCCTGCTGCCCGTCCAGCAGATCGCTGAGCCGTTGGTCATCCTCGTCCGACAGCCGCAGTTTAGCGAGACTCAACACTTGCTCGTCACTCATGTCTTGCACCGAAGTAACCTTACCTTCGGCCAGGGTCGGCAACGAAAGCGCCAGCGTGTCGGCTAGAACCTCGCCTAGCTCGCGCCGCGTTAGCTGGGCCAGGCGCTTGGCGCGACGGTAGGTATCTTCCGGCAAATTGACAATGACTTGCATCACCATAAGCCCATTGTAGCATAGAAACCGAGTTTCTTCTGAGAAACTCGGCGTAATCTGTGGTTTCTCTTAGAACCCCTCCAACACCGCCAACTCCACCACCCCCGCCGCCAACCCCGCCACCCGCTGCAACAACGCCAGCCGGTTCTCGCGGATGGCCGGGTCCTCGTCCATGATCAGCAGCGCGTCGAACAGCCGGGTGATGCTCGGCTCCAGCCGCCGCAACGAGGCGATGAACGTCTCCACGCTACCGTCCTTGTCGGCTTCGGCCTGCATGAGTTCGTCCAGCACCGCCCGCTCCTCGGCCACGGCCAGCGCGTCGGGCCGCAGGGTGTAGGTCTCCTTCAGCGGCCGGGTGATGCGCACGCAGCGGGCGTAGGCGTTGAGCAGCGTCGTCCAGTCGGGCGACTGGATCGCCTCGGCCAGGGCCGCCGCCGCCAGACGCGCGGCATACGGATCGTGGGTCTGCTCCGCCAGCACCGCCTTGACCACGCTGCTGGCGTAGCCCGCGTCGCGCAGCAGTACTTCCAGCCGCCCGCCGATGAAGGCCAGCACCTCGGCCCGCGCCGCGTCGCTCCAGGCCACGGGCAGCAGCGCCCCGGCCGCGTCCAGCCCGGCGCGCAGGTCGAAGCGCTGCCGGTGGGCGGTCAGGTTCTCGATCAGGTGCAGCGCCGCCCGGCGCAACGCGAACGGGTCGTTCGACCCCTTTGGCCCCAGCCCGGCGGCGAACAGCCCGGCCAGACTATCCAGCCGGTCGGCCACGGCCAGGGCCAGCCCCGCCGGCGTGGTGCTGACCGCCTCGTACTGCTCGGCGATGGCCTCGGCCACTTCGCGCGACTCGCCGCCGCGCAGGGCGTAGTGGCCGCCCATCTTGCCTTGCAGGCTGGTCATCTCCACGACCATGCTCGTCGCCAGGTCGGCCTTGGCCAGCGCCGCGGCGCGGTCGGCCGTGGCCCGGTCGGCCGCGTCCAGCCCCAGCCTGTCGGCCACCAGCGGCACAAGCCGCTCCAACCGCCGCGTCTTGTCCAGCATCGAGCCGAGCTTCGTCTGGAAGGTCAGCTTGTCTAGCTCCGGCACGAACTCGGCCAGGCCGCGCTTGATGTCCTTGTCATAGAAGAAGGCCGCGTCGGCGAAGCGGGCGCGAATGACGTGCTCGTTGCCGTCGCGCACGAGGTCGAGGTGGGCGTCGTCGCCGTTGCGGACGGCGATGAAGTGCGGCAGCAGCTTCTCGCCCTTGTAGACCGGGAAGTAGCGCTGGTGCTTGCGCATGACGGCCACCAGGGCCATCGGCGGCAGGGCCAGGAAGCGCTCCTCGAACGTGCCCAGCAGCGGCGTCGGCCGCTCCACCAGGTTGGTCACCTCGTCCAGCAGCGCCGGGTCATCGGGAATGGTTCCGTGAACGGAGTTGGCCAGCGCCGCCGCGCCCGCAGCGATGGCCGCCTTGCGGTCGTCGGCGTCGAGGACGATGGTCGCCTCGTCCATGACCGCGCGGTAGCCGGCCGCCGTCGCCACGTCCAGCGCCGGGGAGCCGAACGGGCGCAGGCCGTAGGTCGTCCGCCCGCTGTTCAGCCCGGCGTAGGTGAAGGGCACGACCGCCGGCCCGTGCAGCGCCAGCAGCCAGCGCAGCGGCCGGCTGTAGTGGACGTTGGTCGCGTTCCAGCGCATCGACTTCTCGAACTTCAGCCCGGCGATGAGGTCGGGCAGGCGCTCGGCCAGCGCCTCCAGCGACGGCCGCCCCGCCTCGCGCACCACGGCCGAGACGTAGCGCTTGCCGCCCTCTTCGACAACGCTCAAGTCGTCCACCGTCAGGCCGCGGCTTTTGGCGAAGCCGGCGGCGGCGGGGGTGGGTTGGCCGTCCTTGTCATAGGCCCGGTCGGCCGGCGGGCCTTTGACCACCGACGCCACGTCGGCCGAGCGCGCCGCCAGCCCATGCACCAGCGCGACCAGTCGCCGCGGCGTGCCCAGCACCTCGACGCGCTCATAGCTCAGCCGCGCCGCGTCCAGCAGCGCCGGCACGGCCGCCCGCAACTGCCCCAGCGCCGAAGTCAAATCGCCATGCGGCAGCTCCTCGCTGCCGATCTCCAGCACGAAGAGATCACTCTCGGCGGGCGACTGACCTACTGACGACTGATCTACTGATCTACTGACCACTGGCCCCTGGCCCCTGGCCCCTTTCTCAGCCAGGGGATACTCCAGCCGCTGCCGCTGCTCCACGTAAGCCGTCGAGACCTTGTTGGCGACGCGGCGCATGCGGCCGAAGTAGGCCGCCCGCTCGGTGACGCCGACGGCCCCGCGCGTGTCCAGCACGTTGAACAGTTGCGAGCACTTCAGGTTGTAGTCGTGGGCCGGGGCGACGAGGCCGGCCTCCAGGCAGCGCAGCGCCTCGCGCTCATAGGTGTCGTAGATGCTCTTCAGCGCGTCCACGTCGGCCACGTTGAAGTAGTAGTGGCAGTGCTCGATCTCCGCTTGCAACAGGGCGTCGCCATAGCTCACGCCCGCGCCGTAGTCCATCTCCCACACGCTGTTCTTGCCTTGCAGCGCCAGGGCGATGCGGTCGAGGCCGTAGGTGATCTCCACCGACACCGGGTTCAGGTCGAGGCCGCCGGCCTGCTGGAAGTAGGTGAACTGGGTGATCTCCTGCCCGTCGAGCCACACCTCCCAGCCCAGCCCCCACGCGCCCAGGGCCGGCGACTGCCAGTTGTCCTCCACGAAGCGGATGTCGTGCTCGCGCTGGCTGATGCCGATGGCCTCCAGGCTCTTCAGGTACAGCTCGATCGGGTTGCCGGGGTCGGGCTTCAGGATGACCTGCAACTGGTAGTGCTGCTGCATGCGGTTGGGGTTGTCGCCGAAGCGGCCGTCGTCGGGGCGGATGCTCGGCTCGACGTAGACGACGTTCCACGGCTCCGGGCCGAGGACGCGCAGGATGGTGGCCGGGTTCATCGTCCCCGCGCCGACCTGCACGTTGTAGGGTTGCCAGACGAGGCAGCCCTGCTCCTGCCAGTACTCCAGCAGGCGGAGGATCATTTGTTGGAAGTTGAGAGTTGGCATAGTTGTCACCGGAATTTAACGCAAAGACGCAAAGGCGCAAAGACGCAAAGATGACTTTTTCTTTGCGTCTTTGCGGCTTTGCGTCTTTGCGTTGACTTCTTCTCTTCCCCGGCCACGACCTCGGCCTCGCGCCGCAGCCGGTGGAGGAAGTCGACCGACTTGAGGTTGCGCTCCAGGATGTGGGTCAGGTAGTCGTAGAGGATGCGCTCGATCTCGTGCAGCACCACCGGCCGCAGGCGCAACTGGCTGACGGTGGCCCACGGCCGCGTCTGCAAGTAGCGCATGACCTTGACGGCCACGGCCGAGACGGGCACGGCCCGCGGGTCGGTCGGGCCGCAGTTGGGGCACAGCAGCCCGCCCAGATCGGCGCTGAAGAACTGGTCCTGCTCGCTGATCGCTTCGGCGCAGGCGACGCAGTTGAACAGCCGCGGCTGGAAGCCGGTCAGCGACAGCAGCCGCAACTCGTAGTAGCGGGCCAGCAGCAGCGGCTCGTCGCTGGCGGCCAGCGTCTCCAAAGCCAGCGTCAGCAGGTCGTAGATGTCGCGGTGGGGGTCGTCATCGACGGTGAAGCGGTCGAGCAGCTCCACGGCGTAGCCGGCGTAGGTCGCCCGCACCAGGTCTTCGCGCAGCGCGGCGTAGGTCTCCACCGTCTCGGCCTGGGTCACGATGTCGAGGTCGCGCCCCTCGGCCACGAGGAACTTACTGCGCATGAACAGCTCCACGTGGCCCGTCTTGCGGCTCTGCGGCTTACGCGCCCCCTTGGCGATGGCCCGCGTCTTGCCGCGGTCGGCGCTAAAGAGGGTCAACAGCCGGTCGGCCTCGCCGAAGTCGCTGCGGCGGATGACGACGGCTTCGGTGCGGTAGGTGCGTTCACGTGGCATGGGGCTATTTTACCCCAAAACGGACGATCCGGCCCGGAAAGAAGAATGGCACGCAGATGACGATAGCCGACAGGAGTCGGCTATCGTCATCTGCGTGCCATTTCCTTGCCATTCTTTTTCCCAAAAAGTGAAGAAGAATGCGCCCGTCTGCGTTTATAATGCAGAATGAGGCAACTAGTGATCGAACCCGACCGATTGCTGCGGCAAGGGCAGGTAGACCGCCAACTCCTGGCGCAGTCGCTCCTTGACCACTACTTCGCGCCCGTCCACCGGCTGGCTCTGTCCATCCTGGCGGACGAGGCCGAAGCCGACGACGTGGCCCAGGAGACGTTCATTACCGCCCTGCGCCGCCTCGACCGCTACGACCCGCAGACGAACCTGAAGGCCTGGCTCTCGACCATCGCCGTCAACCTCAGCCGCGACCGGCTGCGGCGGCGCAAGGCCCGCCAGCGCTGGAGCGACCTGTGGCACGGCGCGCAACGCCACCCGGGCGAGCGCGCCCGTGACGTGGAGGACGGCCAACTGGCGCGGGCGGCCACGGCCGCGCTCTGGGCGGCGGTCAATGACCTGGACGAGAAGCACCGCCTGCCGGTCATCCTGCGCTACGCCAACGGCTACGCCGTGCGCGAGATCGCCGCCGTCTTGCAAGTGCCGGAAGGGACGATCCATTCCCGCCTCCACCACGCCTGCCGCAAGCTGGCCGTGGCGCTGGGCGAACCCGACACCACCGCCCTGGTCATGGAGTTGTTCAATGACTAACCTGACCCACCAACAGGCCCGCGAAACCATCCAGCAGGCGTATCTGCCCGAAGACGAGCGCGAGGCGCTGCGCCAACACCTGGCCGACTGCGCCGAGTGCCGCGCCTACGCTGCCATGCACGTCCGCCTGCACCAGCAGTTGCCTGTGGCCGGCCGCGCCCGGCCCACGCCCGCCCAGCGCAACGCCATTCTCGACGCCGCCGGACGTAAGTCGTTGGTTAACAATCCCCTGCGACCGCTGGTGTCGCTGGCCGGGTTGGCCGCGCTGGCTTTGCTCATCGCCGCCGCCTGGTTCGTCATGCGCCCCGGGCCAAGCACCGCCACGCAACCACTGCCGGCCCCGCTGCAGACGGCGCTGGCTCCCTTCCGGCCCGCGCCGACGCCGACGGCCGCGCCCGACCCGCGCGGTCGCTTCGTCATCGAGAGCGTGCCCGCGCCGTCGCTGGCCGGCAATACCATCGGCGAGCCGCCGGCGCAGCGGGCGGCCGTCTACCTGCCGCCCTCCTACGACAGCAGCGACCGGCGCTACCCGGTGGTCTACGTCCTGACCTACGCCCCGGAGGGCAACACCAACGACGTGGAGGCACTGGGCGTGGCCGCCCGGTCGGCCATGAATCTCGCCCTGCGCGGCGGGCTGGCCCAGGAGATGATCATCGTCGCCCCCGACTCGATCAACGCCCTGGACGTGCCCACCTTCTTCGTCCCGTCGCCCGTCACTGGCGATTGGGAGAGCTATCTGGCTAACGACCTGGTCAGCTACATCGATGCCAACTACCGCACGCTCCCGTCGGCCCAGTCGCGCGCCCTGCTGGGCGAGGTCTGCAACGGGCTGCCGGCGCTGTGGGCGGCCATGCACCGCCCCGACGTGTTCAGCGCGGTCTATCTGGCCCGGCCGCTGCTGTTCGCCCAGAGCGTGCTCGATGAGGGGCGCTACGTTTCGCCGATTGCCCGCTCCGGCGTCAACGACCTGCTGGGCGAAGTGGCGGCGCGCGCGCCCGAAGCAGCCCTGAGCCACATGCAGGAGCGACTGACCGGCAGCGGCGTCCCGCCCGTCGCCCAGGAGACGGTCGCCTATGGTATCGCCTTCGCCCCGACGGCCGACGGCGCCGCGCCCTACTTCGACTACCTGTACCACGACGCCGATGGGCCGGCCGACCCCGCAGTCCTGCGGCGCTGGGAAGACGGCCTGGGCAACGTCATGTCCCGGCTGCAACCCGGCGTCGCCACGCTGGCCGGCCTGAGCATCACCGTCTCCCGGACGGGAGCGGCGCAGGACACCGGCCCGGCCTATCTGTCGGAGCAGTTGACGGCCGCGGGCGTTCCGCACCGGCTGGTCGTCCTGGAAAACGAGTCGTTTCTCGAGGAGTTTGGGCAGGAGGCATTGCCCTTCCTCTCGGAAGCCTTGGCGCATGAGTAATCGCGCGCCCCATCACAACGCGGCCTGATCGCCGCACCCTCACAACCGAATTACCCCCGCCTCGGAATGGTGCGCACATTCCGGACAGTGACGGCTTGTCCGTCGCCGGGTAAGAGCGGCCGGATTCCGGCTCGCGAAAGATTCGTCTGGTCAGTTTGGGTAACACACAGTTTTCGGAGGTATGTCGTGAACAAGAAAGTGTCTCTCTTCCTGTTGCTGTTGGGTCTGCTGGTTCTGCCCGTCGCCGCGGCGGCGGCCGACACCCAGCCGCTGAACGTAGCCATCGGCTACGAGCAGGCGCTGAACCTGGGCGATCCTGACGCCATGACCGCCCTGTTTGCCGATGACGCCGTCTTCTACCGCCACATCGGCGGCCAGGCCATCACCGGCCAGGCCGCCATCCGCGAGGCGCTGGCTCCCTGGGCGCGCGAGAATCGCACCTATGAGATCGTCAGCCTGAACATGACCGGCGACGAAATGACCCTCGTCGTCGACATCTCCGACCAGGGCGTCACCTGGGGCCGCCAGACGCTGCGGGCCGTGGTCGAGGACGGGCTGATCCAGTCGCTGGAGCCGGTCGCGTTCCGCTTCCTGTTCTAACTCTCGTACCGTCAAAACGGGTGCGACGCGCTCTAACCAGCGCGTCGCGCCCGGCCTATGAGGGAGGTCATGATGAAAAGCTATTTACACTCCATTTACTCGGCGATCCTTTTGCTCCTGCTCGCCGGCTGCCTCGCCCTGATCGGTTGCAGCGCCGCCCCGCCGCCGGCGACCCTGACGCCGCCCACGGCCACACCGCCCGAAGCCACCGTCGCGCCGACCGAAGCGCCGCCCACGGCTGAGCCGACGCAGACCCCCGAGCCGACGCCCGTCGCCCCGACGGCCACGCCGGAACCCGCGCCGCAGGTCGAACCGAACGCCGGCGCGTGGCAGACGTGGGTGCTGGAGTCGGGCGACCAGTTCCGCGCCGACGCCCCGCCCGATGAGGCAGCCACGGCGGCCGAGATCGCCGCCCTGCTGGACATGGCCGCCGCCCGCGACGAGGATGACCGGCTCCAGATCGACTACTGGAACGCCGGGCCGCCGGCCTACCGCTGGAACCAGATCGCCACCGACGCCCTGAACCGGCGCGGCGTGCCCGCCCCGATGGGTCTGCGCGACCTGGCCCTGCTCCATGCGGCCATCTACGACGCCACCGTCGCCGCCTGGGACAGCAAGTACACCTACAACCGGCCGCGCCCCAGCGAGGTCGAGCCGGGGCTGGCGACGGCCATCGCCAACCCGGCCAGCCCGTCCTATCCGTCGGATTACGCGGCCACGGCCGGCGCGGCGGCGGCCGTGCTGAGCTGGCTCTTCCCCGACCAGGCCGAGGCGTTCGAGGCCCAGGCGCAACAGGCGGTCGATTCGCGGCTGCTGGCCGGCGTCGAGTACCCCAGCGACGTGGAAGCGGGGCTGGCGCTGGGCCGGCAGGTGGCCGAACTGGTCATCGCCCGCGGTATGGCCGATGGCTCGGCCGACCCCTGGACGGGCAGCGTGCCCACCGAACCGGGCCACTGGACGGGCGAGAACCCGGCCCTGCCCACCGCGGGCACGTGGCAAACGTGGGTGCTGACGTCGGGCGACCAGTTCCGCCCCTCCCCGCCGCCGGCCTACGACTCGGACGAGCTGGCGGCCGAGATGGAGGAGCTGCGTGCCTTCGAGCGCACGCCGCTGACCAGCGCCCTGGCCATGTTCTGGGAGCACGGCGCGGGCGGGCGGCGCAACTACTGGTACTGGGGCGAGATCGCCGACCGGCTGGTGCTGGAGAGCGATCTGGATGACAACGCGCCGCGGGCAGCGCGGGCCTATGCCCTGGTCAACATCGCCGGCTACGACGCCGGGGTGGCCTGCTGGGACGCCAAGTACGCCTACTGGGCCATTCGACCGTCGCAACTCGACCCGGAGTTCCAGACGGTCATGCCCGCCCCGGCCCATCCCAGCTACCCATCGGCCCACTCCTGCCTGTCGGCGGCGCAGGCCGGCGTGCTGGCCCACCTGTTCCCCACCGCCGAGGCGCAGGTGACGGCCCTGGCCGATGAGGCCGGTGAGTCGCGCATCTGGGCCGGCATCCACTTCCGCAGCGACGTGGAGGCCGGGCTGGCCCTGGGCGAGGACGTGGCTGAGGCGGTCATTGCCCACGTGCTGAACGACGGATCGCCATAACGTGTCCCCGACCTGACAGGTAGGCGGCCTCGACACTCATGGCCATCGAAGCAAGCCTGGCCGCCTACCTGGCAGACCTCTCGTGCCGAAGTTTCCGGCCACCATTCCGGCCACAGCCTGGCCGGAATGGTGGCCGTCTCATTTTCCAAATCCCCACCGCCGTGTTACCATTTTTCCAACCCAGCGGAGGAAGATGCTCATGCGATTAGGGATGCAATTCGACTCGACTCATCCAAGTGCACATGGCAATCACTTCGATACGTTGCTGGCCGTGGCCCAGGCTTGCGAGCAGGCCGGGCTTGATTCCGTGCTGATGGCCGACCACTTCGTCTTCAACGACGAGGCCAACCCCGAAAAGGAAGTGCCGGTGCTGGAGTGCTTCGTCGCCCTGGGGGCCATCGCCGCCGCGACCAGCCGCATCCGCATCGGTCAACTGGTCGCCGGCGTGCCCTATCGCAATCCCGCGCTGCTGGCCAAGATGTGCGCCACGCTGGACGTGGTCAGTCACGGCCGCACCCTGGTGGGCCTGGGCGCGGCCTGGCACGAGCAGGAGTTCCGGGCCTACGGCTGGCCGTTCCCGCCGCTGGGCGAGCGGATGGACATGCTGGAAGAGGCGGTGCAGATCGTTGACCGGATGCTGAGGGAGCGCCCGGTCTCCTTCAGCGGCAAGCATTACACCCTCAACAACGCCTTCAACGACCCCATGCCGGTGCAGAAGCCCCGCCCGCCCATTCTAATCGGCGGCAGCGGCGAGAAGCGCACGCTCAAGATCGTCGCCCAGTACGCGGATTACTGCAACGTCGGCGGCGACCCGGCCACGGTGGCCCACAAGTACGACGTGTTGCGCCGGCACTGTGAAACGGTCGGGCGGCCCTTTGAGGCGATCACGCTCTGCAACAACACCCACCTCATGATCGCCCGCGACGACAGGGAACTGGCGGCCAAGCGAGAGCGCCATCCCCATAGCGACGGGATCATGGGCACGCCGCAGGCCGTGCTCGACCAGATTCAGGCCTACGCCGCCGCCGGTTCCCAGTACATGACCTTCTTCCTGCCCGATGCCCAGGATATCGCGGCGATTCAGTTGTTGGGCGAGAGCGTTCTGCCCCACCTTTAAGCCGCCCCGACGGGACGCGAACCGCGCTATTGCGGCGGTATTGGCACTGACAGCCACGGCGTATTGACGAACCCTGCCGCCGGGTCGCTGCGATACATGGCCACGCGCACCGCCGCCGGGGCGCTGTCCGCCGGCACGGGCAGCAGATAGGCGTCGCGCACGATCTCCCCCGCCCGCCAGCGTGTGGTTGGATACCAGCCATCAACCGGATGGGCCTTATCGGCCTGGGCCAAAATGTCGGCCGGGCCGGTTGGCGGGTCGGCGGCCACCAGATGGACGGCCGTGCTGTAGTCGAACGCCAGCGGCCGGTCGGCTCCCCAGTAGACGGTCAGCAGCAACTCGCTCTCGCTCGCCCACTCCAGCCGGTAGCCGCGGATGCGCGCGCCGTTCGCCAGGTCGAAGTCGGCCGGGATAATGCTCGAACTGGTCAGCAGCGCCGGCTCGTCGACGATGGGCGACGGGCTGACTTCGATCACGCCCGGCGCGGCCGAGGCCAGGTAGAGCAGGCCGAGGCGCTCCTCGAAGGTGCTCAGCGGGAAGATGCGCAAGGTCTGATCGGGCAGCAGCAGCCGCTCGCCGCGGTCGATGATCGCCTGCGGCCGGGCGTTGTGGTCGACCAGGTTCAACCCCTGCACCCGCCCGCCGAAGCGCTGTTCGTAGGTCAGCGTCCAGTAGTCCGTGCCCCAGGGCACGAGGACGGTCGCCGGTCGCGCCGGGTCGGCGGCCACGCGGTCGACCGAATCGACGATGGCCTGCGACGAGTCGTCGCGGGTGACGGACAGGATGAACGGCCGCGTCGCCCACACCCGGTAGCCCAGGGCCACGACCAGCGCCAGCGCCGCCACGACCGCCACCCTGCGCCAAATCCTGCCGTTCTCCCCCGCTCCCCTGCTCCCCTGCTCCCCTGCGCTGCGGCGGGTTACCAACCCGCCCCACAACCAATCCAGCACCAGCGCGATCCCTACCCCCGCCAGCAACACCACCGGCAGCTTGGCCGCCAACTGTCCATCCGTCACCCGATTGCGCCAGATGAGGACAGTCACCAGGAAGTTGGGAACCCAGGCCAGCGTCAGGGCTAGTCCGACCAGAAGAGGAGATCTCACGCAAAGACGCAAAGAACGCCAAGCAAGAAAGCTTTCTTGCTTGGCGTTCTTTGCGTCTTTGCGTGAGATTCTTCCGGGGTCGGCCAGCCAAAGTCCGGCCAGCCCGACGGCCAGTAGCGGCAGCCACAGGTCATCGTGCAGAATCGCCAGCGTCGTGCGCACGCGGGCGGCCCAGTCGGTGCTCAGGTCGAAGACGCGGTCGGCGCGGTTGTCGAAGAAGAGCGTCCAGAAGCCATCCCACGTGCCCGGCGCGCCAAAGACCCAGTCGGCCCCCATCCAGACGCGCAGCGGCAGGTAGAGGTAGGTCAGCGGGGCCAGCAGGGCGATGCCAACGACCAGCAGCCACGTCCGCCAGCCCATGCGGAAGACGTCCAGCAGGTGGGGCAGGACGAGCAGCAGCACCGCCGGGGCGATGAGGACGAGCGAGCGCTGGTGCACGACGCCCTGGCTGAAGATGAACGTCAGCCACAGCAGGTTGGCGCGCGTGCCGTCGCGGCCGAAGCGCACGGCGAACAGCAGCGTGGCCAGCGTCAGGGCCATCGTCGCCGTGTGCAGTTCGCCGACGGAGGCGTCCATCCAGACCGAAGTGGCGACGGCGGCCATCAGCCCCCCCAGGGCGGCGAACGGCCCGGCCGCGCCCAGTTCCATCGCCAGCCAGACGAGCAGGGCCACCGTCAGCAGCCCCCAGACCAACGCGTAGAGCGACACCCCCGCCGCCGGCTCCACCCCGACAACGCGCAAGGCCGACACGAACAGCGAGCCAAGAGCCGTCCACTGCGGGTAGCCGCTGTGATGGATCGTTCCCCAGCGCGGCAGGGCGTTCTGGTGTTCGCCCACGTCGGTCATGTACGGGTGGCCGCCGCCGTTGATAATCGTCTGCACCGTGGACAGGTAGAGCAGCGCGGCCAGGGCGACGGCGAGGAGGATCCAGAGGGAGCGGCGGTGGGTGAGCATGGGGGCAGTAAGCAGTAGGTCAGTAGGTCAGTATTCAGTAGGTCAGTGAACCAGTGGGAGTGTAGCCCGTTGTAGCGCGGGTTGGCAACCCGCCCACCCACTGACCTACTGACCTACTGACCTACTGACCTACTGACAACTACCGGCAGCGTAACAGTAAACGTGCTCCCCCGCTTGCGGCCGTCGCTGGCAACACTCACCGCCCCGCCGTGGTTCTCGACGATGGCCTTGACGATGGCCAGCCCCAGCCCCGCGCCGCCGTGCTCGCGATCGCGGGCATCGTCGCCGCGGAAGAAGCGGTCGAAGACCTGCGGCAGATGCTCCGGGGCGATACCCTCGCCGCTGTCGCGCACGACGACTTCGGCCGCGCCGTCGCGGCGGCCGACGCTGACCAGCACGTTGCCGCCGCGCGGCGTGTGGCGCAGGGCATTGGCCAGCAGGTTGTGCACCGTCTGGCGGATGCGGTCGGCGTCCACGTCCACCGTCGGCGGCGCGCCCAGCAGTTCGACGCGCAGGCTAATACCCTCGGCTGCCGCCAGCGGGGCGAAACCCGACGCACTCTCCTTCACCAGCGCCCCCAGGTCGGTCGGCCGCCGGTCGAGCGGCAACTGGCGCGCCTCGGCCAGGGCCAACTCGTGCAAATCGTTGACCAGCCGCGTCAGGTGGTCGGTCTGGTCGAGCAGGCGTGACACCTCGGTCTGATTGAGCGGATAGACGCCGTCGAAGATGGCCTGCAAGTTGCCGCGCAGCACGTGGAGCGGGTTGCGCAGTTCGTGGGCCACGTCGGCCAGCAGTTGCCGCCGCAGCCCCTCGGCCTGCTCCAGCCGCCCGGCCATGTGGTTGAACGACTCGGCCACGGCGCGCAACTCGCGGCTGCCGCGCACGCGCACGCGGTGGGCCAAGTCGCGGGCGGCGATGGCCTCCGCGCCGCGGGTCAACTCTTGCAACGGGGCCAGCAGCGTCCAACTGAGGATGACGCCGGCCAGCGCGCCGGCCCCGGCGGCCAGGATGAGCGAGCGGCTGAAAAAGAAGCGGATGGCCGTCTCCACCTGCGCCCGCAGTTCAGCCCGCTGCTCGGCCGGCAGGGCGCGCAACACCGACTCCAGTTCGCTGCTCAACTCCGGCGACATCTCAAACTGGATGGCGGTGATGAACGGCAGGATCATAGCCAGAACCAGGATGCCGCTGATGACCAGGGCGAAGCGCACCCACAGGCGATTCATTCCGGCTCCTCGGCCAGCCGGTAGCCGACGCCATAGACGGTCTGGACGTAGGTCGGGTTGGCCGGGTCGGGTTCGAGTTTCTGGCGCAGATTGCGGATGTGGCTGTCCAGAGTGCGCTCGACGCCCTCGAAATCGACGCCCAGGGCGCGCCGGGTCAGTTCGCCGCGGGTCAGCACGTAGCCGGCCTGCTCCAGCAGCACTTGCAGCAGGCTGAACTCGGTCGGCGTCAACTCCACGGGGCGGCCGTCCACGCGCACGTCGCGGCGGCGCACGTCCATCTCCAGCCCGCCGACGCGCAACGTCTGCGGCGGGGCCACGTCCGGCTGGCGCAGCCGGGCGCGCACGCGGGCCACGACCTCGCGCGGGTTGTAGGGCTTGGTCACGTAGTCGTCGGCCCCCAACTCCAGGCCGACGATCTTGTCGGTGTCGTCGACGCGGGCGGTCAGCATAATGATGGGGATGTGGGCCAGCGACGGTTCGGCGCGCACCAGGCGGGTGATGGCCCAGCCGTCCTTGCCGGGCAGCATCAGGTCGAGCAGCAGCAGGTCGGGCCGCTCGCGGCGGATGACGTGGACGGCCGTGTCGCCGTCATAGGCGGCCAGCACCTCGAAGCCGGCCTGCTCCAGGTAGGCGCGAATGAGGCGGACGACCTCGCGGTCATCGTCTACGACCAGTATGCGACGCATGACTCTATATTATAGGTGAGATTCAACGCAAAGACGCAAGGGCGCCAAGACGCAAAGTGTTCTTTTTGCCTTTGCGTCTTGGCGTCTTTGCGTTGAATTGCCTACTCGTAGCGTAACGCCTCAATCGGTCGCAACCCCGCCGCCCGCCACGCCGGATAGATGCCGAAGACGAGGCCGACGGCGGTGGCGAAGCCGGTGGCCAGCACCACCGTGCCCACGTCCAGCGGCGCGGCTAAATCGATGGCCCGCCCGGCAATGGTGGCGATGATCCAGCCCAGGATGATGCCGGCGATGCCGCCGATAAGGCTGAGCACGACCGACTCCAGCAGGAACTGGGTCAGGATGTCGCGCCGCAGCGCGCCGACGGCCTTACGGATGCCGATCTCGCGCGTCCGCTCCGTCACCGAGACGAGCATGATGTTCATGATGCCGATGCCGCCGACGAGCAGCGAGATGCCGGCGATGGCCCCCAGGAAGGCGGTCAGCGTGCCGGTGATCTGCCCGGCCGTGTCCAGCAGGTCGGCCTGGCTGAGCAACTGGAAGTCGTCCTCGGCGGCGTAGGCGATGCCGTGCTCCTCGCGCAGCACCTCGGCGATCTGCTCCAGAGCCGCCTCGTTGACGTCGGCGTTGGCCGCCTGGGCCAGGATGGCGCTAACCGGCTTCTCGCCCTGACGCGTGCGGTTGGTCACCAGCCGCGCCTGAGCCGTGGAGATGGGCACGAAGACGCTGCTGTCGGTGTCGCTGAAGGCGCTGCCGGAGGGAGCCAGCACGCCGACGACTTCGTAGCTGGCGCCGTTGATCTTGATGCTCTGGCCGACGGGGTAGCTGTCGGGGAAGAGGTCTTCGGCCACGCCGTCGCCGATGACGGCCACGCGCGCCCGGGTGTCCACGTCATTCTCGGTCAGCAGGCCGCCGCCGGCCACCTCTTCGAGATTGTTGACGCGGAAGTAGTTGTCTGTCACGCCTTCGACGCTCGTCCGCGTGCTGTTGCCGCCGGCGGTCACGGCGAAGCCGGCCCCCACCGACGCGGCCACGTCGGCCACCGCCGGCACGCGTGACGGGTCGGACAGCGCCACCACGTCCGCCAGAGTCAGCGTCGGATAGCCGTCGCTGTTGTCGGCGTTGGTGGTGATGACAATCAGGTTGGTGCCGATGGCGTTGATCTCATCGTTGATCGAGGCGGTCACACCGTTGCCGATGGACAGCAGGGCGATGACCGCGGCCACGCCGATGATGACGCCCAGCATGGTCAGCGCCGCCCGCAGCTTGTTGGAGCGCAGGCTGTCGAGCGCTGTCAGCAGACTTTCGCTCAGGTTCATGATGCGCCTCCTTTTGTTGTAGCGCGGGATGGTATCCCGCCCTCTTCAGTAGTCAGAGGCGGGTTGCCAACCCGCGCTACAAGCGCCGTCGCGCCATCCCGGCTGTGGTCGACCAGCCCGTCGCGAATCCAGACGACGCGCCCGGCGCGGGCGGCCACGTCCGGGTCGTGGGTGATGACAATGACGGTGATACCTTGCTCGTTCAGTTCCTCGAACAGGGCCAGAATCTCCTCGCCGGTGTGGGTGTCCAGCGCGCCGGTCGGCTCGTCGGCCAGGATGATGTTGGGTTCGTTGACCAGGGCGCGGGCGATGGCCACGCGCTGCTGCTGGCCGCCGGAGAGTTCGTCGGGGCGGTGGTCGGTGCGGTCGCCCAGGCCGACGCGCTCCAGCGCCGCGCGGGCGCGCCTCATGCGCTCCTCGCGCGTCAGCCCGGCGTACATCAGCGGCAGGGCGACCTGCTTCAGGGCCGGCGTGCGTGGCAGCAGGTTGAACTGCTGGAAGACGAAGCCGACGCGGCGGCCGCGGATGCGCGCCTGGTCGTCGTCGGTCAACTGGCTGACGTCCTCGCCGCCCAGCAGGTACGTCCCGCTGTCGGGCGTATCGAGGCAGCCGAGGATGTTCATCAGCGTGCTCTTGCCGCTGCCCGACGGCCCCATGATAGCCAGGAATTCGCCCTCCCGCACCTCCAGGTCGAGGCCGCGCAGGGCGTGGACGACGTTCTCGCCCATGTGGTAGCTCTTGGTGATGTTGCGCATGGTAATCATAGCGGCTTTCTCCTGGTTATTCGGAAGACGACTCCACCGTGGGCGGGCCGAATGACTGCACGGGCAGGGCGTCGCCGATCTGCACCACGTCCCCTTCGGCCAGGCCGCCGGTGATCTGGGTGTAGCGATTGTCGCGCAGGCCGATGGTCACCGGCACGGTTTCGATCGTCTCCGCGCCGTCGTGGCCGGTCGTGACCAGGTTGACGCTGTAGGTTCCGGTGGCGCGGTCGGCCTGGATAGCCCGGTTAGGCAGCAGCAGGACGCCGGTCAACTCCTCGGCCAGCAGCCGGGCGTCGGCGGTCATGCCGGCGCGCAGCGGCAGCTCGCTCTGGCCCACGTCGAGGTAGACGCGGTAGGTGACCAGTTCGCTGTTGGCGCTGGCCTCCGGGGCGATGGCGGCCACTTCGGCCGGGATGGTGTCGTCGGGGAAGGTGGCCGGGGTCAGTTCGGCCGTCTGCCCCACCTGCACCTGGGCGATGTCGACCTCATCCACTTCCAGGGCCACTTGCAGGCTGCCCAGGTCGGCCATCTCCACCAGGATGCCGGCCGCCGGCTGGCCAACGCGGGCGTTGACGGCGGTGATGACGCCATCGAACGGGGCGATCAGGGTGGCCTCGGCCAGCAGCCGCTCGGCGCGCTCCAGATTGATGCGCGCCGACTCGACGGCTACTTCGGCGGCCACGCGAGCGGCCCCGGTTGGGCCGTTTTGCAGTTGCTCCAGCCGCACCTGCGCCTGGGCCAGCGAGGCGCGGGCGGAAGCGACGGTGGCCGCGGTCGGCCCCTCGCTAAGCAGGTCGAGTTGGGCCTGGGCCGCGTCGCGCTGGGCGGCGGCCGAGGCCACGCCGGCCTGAGCCGCGCTGACGCTGGCCGGGTTGCCGTTGACCAGGTCGTCGTACGCCTGCTGGGCCGCGGCCAGGTTGGCGTTGGCCTGCTGGGCGGCGGCGCGGGCGTTCAGTTCCATGTCGGCCAGCGTCTCGGCCGTCAGGAAAGCGTTCGGCTCTGTCACCAGAATGGTGCTGTGGCGCTCGGCGGCGCTGGTGGCCTCGCGTTGGGCGATCTCCAGTTCCAGTTGCGCCGCACGCAGGGCCTCATCGCTGGCGCCCGATTGGGCCGTCTGCAGGCGGGCCGAAGCGGCGCTCAGGTCGGCCTGGGCGGCGCGCAGATTGGCCTCAGCCGCGGCCAGTTCCGTTTCGCTGGGGCCGTCGAGCAGGGCGTCCAGTTGGGCCTGGGCGCTGGCCACGGCGGCCTCGGCCGCGGCCAGGTCGGCCGCCGTCGGCGGGGCCAGCAGGTCTTCCAGACTCGCTTCCTGAGCCACGAGCGCCTGTTGCGCGGTGGCCACGTCGCGGGCCGGGCCGGTCGTGTCCAGCCGCAGCAGCGGGTCGCCGGCGCTGACTTCGTCGCCGACGGCCACCAGCACCTCAGCCACCGTGCCCGACGCCAGCGGGGCCAGCGCGGCGCGGCGGCGGGCTTCCAGTTCGCCGGAGGCCGTGGCCTCGCTGGACAGGTCGCCGACGAAGACCTCGGCCTGTTCCACTTCGGCGGCAGTCGTCGTCGCCGTGGCGTTCTGCTGAAAGAGCAGAGGCCCAATCAATACAAACGCCAGCGCCAGGGCCAGAATGACCAGGCCGGCGATGATCCACTTTTTACGTCGTTGCCAAAGATCTTTCATGATGTGTTCTCGTTGTAGGGGCGGGTCTAAGACCCGCCCCTACCACAAAGGTTCGTCCCCCGTTGTAGGGGCGGGTCTAAGACCCGCCCGTACCACAAAGGTTCGTCCCCCGTTGTAGGGGCGGGTCTAAGACCCGCCCCTACCGTGGGTCTAGCCGCCAAACGGCCCGCCACCGCCCGGCCCATCAAAGTTGCCGCCCGGGCCGAACGGCGATTCCACTTCGCCGCCGACCAGTAGCACGTCGCCGGCCGACAGCCCTTCGCGCACTTCGGTATACTGATTATCGCGTAGGCCGATGACGATCTCGACCTCTTCGACCGTGTCGCCACTCTGGCGGCGCACGCTGTAGGCGCCGCTGGTGCGGTCGACCTGGATGGCCTCGTTGGGAACCAGCAGCACGTCACGCTTCTCGGCCGTCACCAGCGTGGCGTTGGCCGTCATGCCCGCCAGCAGCGGCAGGCCGCTCTCGCCCAGCCGCAGCCGGACGTCGTAGGTCACCAGTCCGGTGGTCGACGCGCCCGCCGCCGGGGCGATGGCGGCCACTTCGGCGGCGATCTCGGCCTCGGGGTAGCTCTCCAACGTCACCGTCGCCGGCTGGCCCACGGCCAGGCTGCCCACGTCCACCTCATCGACCTGCAAGACCACTTCCAGGCTATCGAGATCGACCAGGCCGACGACCGGCCCGGCGGCGATCTCCCCCGGCTGGACGTGGACGACGGTCACAGCGGCGGCAAAAGGCGCGGTGATGGTCGCCTCGGCCAGCGCCTCCTCGGCGTCGGTCAGGGCCAGGCGGGCCTGCTCCACGGCGGCCTCGGCCGAGGCGCGCTGGGCGGCCGTCGGCCCGGCCTCGAGCTGGGCCAGCGACGCCTGGGCGTCGGCCAGTTGCGACTCAGCCTGGGCGCGTTGGGCGGCCGTCGGCCCGGCGGTCTGGCGCTCGTATTCGGCGCGGGCGCTCTGCAGCCGGGCGGCAGCGGCGGCGGCGCTGCCCTGAGCAGCACCTGTGTCCGGGCCTCGGCGCAGATCATCGACCCGCGCCTGGGCCGCGGCCACAGCCTGTTGGGCGGTTTGCAGCGCGGCGTGGGTGGCCGCGTCGGCCAGCTCCTCGTTGGCGTCTTCGGCGGCGCGCAGTTGCAGTTGGGCCGCGGCCAGTTGGGCCTCGGCGGCGCTCAGGTCGGCGGCGCTGACGCTGCTCTCGGCGTTGGTCAGTTCGGCGTTGGCCGAAGCGACGCCGGCCTCGGCGCTGCGCAGGCTCGATTCCAGCGCGGCCAGTTCGGCCGCCGACGGCCCGGCCAGCAGGTCGTCGAGTTGGGCCTGGGCGCTCTCCACGGCGGCCTTGGCCGCGGCCATCTCGGCCGGCGTCGGCTCGCCCAGCAGATCGGCCAGTTGGGCCTCGGCCTGCCGCAGATTGCCCTGAGCGGCGCGGACGTTCAATTCCAGGTCGGTCGCGTCGAGCACGACCAGCGGTTCGCCGGCGGCCACCTGCTGGCCGGCGCGCACGCGCACATCGCTGACGCGGGCCATGGCGCTGCTCTCCAGCGTGGCCGCGCGGCCGGCGCGCAGTGTGCCGCTGGCCGTGGCGTTGGCCGACAGGTCGCCGACGAAGACTTCGACCGTCTCGGCCGTCTGGTTGGCCGCGCCGCAGGCGGCCAGCAGGGCGACCAGCAGGAGCAACACGGCCGCGCCGCGCCGCCCCAGGTTATGATCTCGCTTTGTCCACATGAAAGTTACCTACCTTGTGCGTTGGTGTGCCTACAAGATTCTACGGGGGGGATTTGCAGAAGTTGTGCAGGAGGAGCGCACTTTCCGCAGTGCGTCACTTTCCCAGTGCGTCGCACTTTCCCCAGTGCGTCGCACTTTCCGCAGTGCGTCGCACTTTCGCAGTGCGTCGCACCATGTGAACCCACCAAGAAGGTGCAACGCACTTCAGAAAGTGCGATGCACCAGGGGCGAAGAAGGTGCAACGCACTCAAGAAAGTGCGATGCACCGACCTTGGCCGGCGGGCGGGGCGCGGCTACACTAGAGGCAACATGAGCGCGCCGAACTTCTATGAGCAGGTCTACGCCGTCGTGCGGCGGATTCCGCGGGGGCGGGTGACGAGCTACGGCCGCGTGGCCCGGATGCTCGGCCGGCCCAACGCGGCGCGGGCCGTCGGCTACGCCCTGGGGGCGCTAGGCGACCGGCAGCGCGGCCCTCACTCTCCCCAGGTCCCCTGGTATCGCGTCATCAACAGCGTCGGTCGCATTAGCACGCCCAACACCGACGGCGGCGCGGAGCTACAGGCCAGCCTGCTGCGGGCCGAAGGGATCGTCGTCGGCGACGACCTGCGCATCGACTTGAGTGTTTACTTGTGGGAAGGGCTGCATCTGGTGGAGATTGACGATATCCTGGCCGGTAGGGAATAGGTTGTTAGGGATTAGGGATTAGGGAAGAGCGATCTTCCTCCTAATCCCTAATCCCTATTTCAAAGAATAGACTCGGTTTCTCCCAGCCGTGAAACTCATCATCCAAATCCCCTGCTACAACGAGGCCGAGACGCTGCCGCGGGCGCTGGCCGATTTGCCGCGGGCCGTGGCGGGGATCGACTGCATCGAGACGCTGATCATCGACGACGGCAGCGGCGACGGCACGGCCGAGGTGGCCGCGGCCCACGGCGTCAGCCACGTCGTCCGCCACCCGCAGAACCTGGGGCTGGCCCGCGCCTTCCAGAGCGGCATCGACGCCTGCCTGCGGCTGGGGGCCGACGTCATCGTCCACACCGACGCCGATTGCCAGTACCCCGGCCACTACATCCCCGATCTGGTCGCCCCCGTGCTGGCCGGGCGGGCCGACATGGTCATCGGCGACCGGCAGGTGCGCACCATCGCCCACTTCTCGCCGCTCAAGAAGCGGATGCTGGCGTTGGGCAGTTGGATGGTGCGCAACGTCAGCGGCACGGAAGTGCCCGACGCCGTCAGCGGCTTCCGCGCCTACTCGCGCGAGGCGGCGCTGCGCTTCACCATCCTGACCCGCTACAGCTACACGCTGGAGACGATCATCCAGGCCGGCAAGCTGGGGCTGGGGGTGGTCAGCATCCCGGTGACGACCAACCCGCCGACGCGGCCGTCGCGCCTCCAGCGCAGCATGTGGCACTTCATCAAGGCCCAGGCGGGGACGATCCTGCGCCTCTACGCCTTCTATGAACCGCTGCGCACCTTCAGCTACATCGCCGCGCCCTTCCTGCTGCTGGGCGCGGCGCTGTGGCTGCGCTTCTTCGTTAACACCCTGCTGGGCGAGAGCGGCGTCGGCCGCTTCGTGCAATCGCTGACGTTGGGCACGGGGCTGCTGATGGTCGGCGCGCTCATCGTCCTGTTCGGCGTGCAGGCCGACATCAGCGGCAAGCACCGGCTGTTGACGCAGGAGGTGTTGTACCGGTTGAAGAAGATGGAGTTGAAGAGGGGAGAAACCACAGATTACGCCGATTCCACAGATTTGGGGCGAGGGGATGGCTGAGGTTGTGGCGAGTGGCGGGTGGCGAATACATTCCCACTTCAGTAGCGCGATTCTCTCGAATCGCGTCGTGGGTGAATGAATCGCCATGACCCTGGCCGGAAAGCGTTAGAAAGTCCATAAATAGATTCGCGCTTTCGCTCGGCCGCGCTAATCTAGAGGCATGACGAGCAACGCTTCTGGCAAGATCGGACGGATAATAGGCGCAGCGCTGTTGGGCGTGCTGCTCATGCTGGCCGGCTGCGCGGGGGGCAACGAGGCCATGAGCGCCATCGAGGTGACATTGGACAAGTCGGTAGACGACAGGGCGACGGTGACGACGGAAGACGGCCGCGCGGTCATCGACGTGACCAGCGCCACCGGCATCGGCGGGCTGACGGCGACGGCCGACGCGTGGCCGGCCGAGGTCGTCGTCCGGCTGCACCTGCGCGGGCTGGAGGGGCTGACGATTCGCTATGGCCACGTCATCATCACCAGCGGCGTATCGAGCACCGGCGACCCGGTGGCCCTGACCCTGTCGGTGGTGGACGAAGAGGGCAACGTGCAGAGCGCGTCCCCTTCGTACGACATCTACTATCCCGACATTCGCGCCGTGACGCCCGACGGCGCGGCCGAGGTTGGCCCGCTGGCCGCCGGCGAACGGCCGGCCTTCCCGCTGCCCGAAGGCAGCGCCTTCGAGATCACCCTGCCGCCCCACTTCCATCTGGATGAACACCCGTCGTTCACCATCCAGTGGGTTGACTTCTACCGCTAAGACAGGTTCCAGGTTCCAGGGGCCAGGTTCCAGGGAAGAGCGCTCTTCCCTGGAACCTGGCCCCTGGAACCTTTTTCTGAGGTGCGACCATGTTCCTATTGATGATGGTTCTCGACGACACCGGCCGCCTGAACGACGTGCTGCAAGCCTGGGAAGAGGCCGGCGTGCCCGGCGTGACCATTCTGGAGAGCACTGGGTTGGCCCGCGCCCTGGCCAGGAACCATGCCTACGAGGCCGAAGCCACCCCCGCCGACTCATCCGCCCCTGGCCGCATTGGCCACCAGACGCTCTTTGCCGTCGTCGACGACATCGACGTGGCCGCGCGCGTGGCCGACCGCGTCCAGGCCATTCTCGGCGACCTCAACAACCCCAACACCGGCATTCTCTTCCTCGTTCCCGTCCTGGCCGCGTGGGGGCTGGCAAGAAGTACCTAGTTACTAGTTACTAGTTACTAGCAACTAATAACTTCAGCGTCCCTGCCACCAATCATTGCGCGAGCGTGGGTCCATGAACGTGCCCGTGTCGCGCACGGCGACCTGAATCTCATTGCCCGTGGCCACGCCGAACGCCTGATGGCCGCGCAGGGCGGGCAGGCTGCCGCGCCCGGCGGCATGGTTCTGGCGATAGAGGGCCAGCAGGTCGGGATCGGTGCAGACGCCGTCGATGTGGAGGACGTAGCCGAAGAACTCGTCTTCGCGGCCGATGTGGAGCGTCAGGTCGGTCTCCCCGGCGTAGAGCACCAGATACTCATAGCCGCCGCCGACGTCGTAGCCGGAGTCGGGGGTGTAGATCGTCTCGCCGCGGGTCACGCCCATGCCCAGCACCGTCACGTCCCAGTTCGAGCTGTGGTCGTCGAGGCAGTTGCGGTTGGCGTCCCAGCGGTAGCGCTGGTAGGCGTTGGTGAAGGTGGGCGTGCGCAAGTCGCCGAACATGCCGGGCAGTTGCGGCGCGCGCGGGTCGTGGACGGGGCCGAGTTGGACGAGTTGCAGCGGCGCGTTGACTTCGGCGTAACCGCAGACGCCCATGTTGACGTTGGGGTGGGTCTCCGGGTTGACGGTCAGCGGATCGCCGGCGATGCTCAGCGAGGTGTAGTTGGTGTTGGGCAGGTCGCAGTTGAGCGGCGGCGGGGGCGGCGGGATGGGCTTGCCGGCGGCTACGGGCAGGAAGGAGCGGTGATTGCGGCGGGCGTCGTCTTCGGCCCCGGCCACGGCGGCCGCGGCCAACACCAGCAGCACGACCAGCGCCGCGGCCATCAACCGCGCCGCACCGCGTGAATACCATTGTAACGTACGCATCAGAGGTACTCCTCTATAGAAAGTCTCCTCCTGTACTCCCTCCCCCTTTGGGGGAAGGTTGGGGAGAGGGGCTTGTTGTCCAGGGGGGGAGGGGGGGGGGGAAGCCTCCTAACCCTCTCCCAGGGGAGAGGGGAACCCCTCCTGGGGAGGGTTGGGGAGAGGGGCTTGTCTTGCCGGGCCGGAAGACCCTCTCCCTAACCCTCTCCCAAGGGGAGAGGGGGATCAGAAGCCCCAACTACTTGAGTCGCCAACGCGCCGGAGTATAATCCACCGACTTACGAGGTAAAGGCTTATGAAGCAGACGCTCATTCACGACGACCGGCTGCGCGGGCAGCTCGACTTCCTGATCGAGATCGATCGGCTGAAGCAGGTCTTGCGCCGCGCCTTTCTGCCGGGCACGGACCGCAACGAGAACACGGCCGAACATAGCTGGCATCTGGCCGTGGCCGTGCTGGTGCTGGCCGAGTACGCCGCCGAGCCAATCGACCTGGCCCGCGTCGTGCGCATGGCCCTCATCCACGACATCGTCGAGATCGACGCCGGCGACACCTTCTTCTTCGACGCCGTCGGCGCGCTGGACAAGGCCGACCGCGAACAACTGGCCGCCGCCCGCCTCTTCGGCCTGCTGCCGCCCGACCAGGCGGCCGACTTCCGCGCCGCCTGGGACGAGTTCGAGCACCGCCAGACGCCCGAAGCCCGCTTCGCCTCGGCCCTCGACCGCTTCATGCCCCTCGTCCACAACTACCTGACCGAAGGGCGCGCCTGGCGGCTCAACGGCGTGCGGCCGGAGCAGGTGCTGGCCATGACCGAGCGCATCGACCCCGGCGCGCCGGCCATCGCCGCCGCCGCCCGCGCCATCCTGGCCGACGCCGTGGCCGCCGGCTACTTCGACACCGCCCCGGAGGCCGCCCATGCCCCTTAAGCACGCCATCGCCCAGGTCATCAACGGCCGCGACCTGTCCTTCGCCGAAGCCGAGGCGGCTATGGACGCCATCATGGACGGCGCGGCCTCGCCGGCCCAGATCGGCAGCTACCTGACCGCCCTGCGCATGAAGGGCGAGACGGCCGACGAGATCGCCGGCAGCGCCCACTCGATGCGCCGCCACGTCGTGGCCGTGGCCGTCGCGCCGGAGTGCCACCCGCTGGTGGACACTTGCGGCACGGGCGGCGACGGCAAGCACACCTTCAACATCTCCACCACGGCCGCTTTCGTTGTCGCCGGGGCGGGACGGCGGGTGGCCAAGCACGGCAACCGCGCCGCCAGCAGCCGCAGCGGCTCGGCCGACCTGCTGTTGGCCCTGGGCGGCAACCTCGACCTGACCGCGCCGCAGGTGGCCGAGTGCATCGCCGACGTGGGCATCGGCTTCCTCTATGCCGTCCACCACCACCCGGCCATGCGCCACGCCATCGGCCCGCGGCGCGAGATCGGCCAGCGGACGATCTTCAACCTGCTCGGCCCGCTGACCAACCCGGCCGCGGCCACCCACCAGCTCATGGGCGTCTATGACCCGGCGCTGACGGCGACGCTGGCCGAGGTGCTGCGCGCGCTGGGCAGCCGGGCGGCCTACGTCGTCCACGGCGCGGACGGGCTGGACGAACTGTCAACGACCGGCGTCAACCGCGTCAGCGCCCTGCGCGACGGCGCGGTGACGACGTTCGACTTCGACCCGGCAACCATCGGCCTGCCGCGCGCCCGGCTCGACGACCTGCTGGGCGGCCCGCCGGAGGAGAACGCGGCCATCAGCCGGGCCATCCTGAGCGGCGACGACCGCGGCCCGCGGCGCGACGTGGTGCTGCTCAACGCCGCCGCGGCCCTCAGCCTGGAGACGGGCGACTGGGGCGGCGGGCTGGCGGCGGCGGCGGCGGCCGTCGACGGCGGCGCGGCGCTGGCCACGCTGGACAACTGGATCGCCATGACCCACAGCTTCCGCGCCTAATCGCCCGCCATGCCCCTCGCCCCGCCGACCTACCTACGGCTGAGCGCGCCGCCGTTCGACGGGGCCTACGTCGGCGTGCGCGAACACCGGCCGCCGCGGCCGACGAGTGGGGCCGGCGGGCCGCTGGTGCTGCTGACCTTCCACCCCGGCTTCATCGCCGGCTCCTACGGCGAGTGGGACTACTTCGCCCGTTTGTCGGCCCAAATCTTCCAATCGCTCGATCCGCGCTACCGGCTGCGCGTCTTCACCGTCAACCACCCCGGCTACGACCATCCGCCCGGCGCGACCATCGACCGCTTCCGCCTGGAGGCATACAGCATCCGCCGCCAGCCGGAGGCGATGCGCGCCGCCCTGACCTGGCTGCTCGACGGGCCACTGGCCGGGGAGCGCGACGTCGTCTGGGTGGCCTACGGCCACTCGATGGGCGGGCTGGCCCTCAGCCAGTGCCAGACGGAGGCATTGGTAGCGCGGATGGCCGCGGCCGGGCGGCGGCTGCGACCGGCGCGCATCCTGTCCGCGCCCGCCTTCTGCCTTCACCCCCAGGCGCGGGCCATCATCGTCCAACTCGACGCGCTGCACGCGCTGAAACTGACCCTCGGCCGGCTGCCGCTCTACGAGCCGGTAGCCACCGGCCTCTACCGCTCCTTCGCGCCGTTCTTCTATCGCCTCAGCGCGCCGCAGTTCTCCATCGGCGGGCTGGGCGGCTTCACCGGCTTTCGCCGGCTCAACCCGTTCGTGCTGCTGGAGCAGGGGCGGGAGTTGCTGCGGCTGGAGGCGGCCGACGTCTGTGGCCCGGACACGCTGGCCGACGCCCACGTGATTCTGGCCCGGCAGGACGGCATGGTCGACTGCGCCGCCACGCACGACCTCATCGCCGCCGCCCGCCGCCAGGGCCACCGCGTCCACCACCACGACGTGGACAGCACCCACCTGCTGGAACTGGACGCGCCCGACGTGGCCGCCGGCATTGTGCGGCAGGTCATCGCCGAGGCCGTCGCGTAAGGCGATTCTCCCGAATCGCGCGGCGGCTGTGGTATACTGAAGGCGCGGGCAGGAATTATCCTTCCCTACGCAACGGAGGCTCTATGGCTGTACCCACCATTCAAGCGCCGACAACAGTTCGATCCTGGCCCGAACAAGGGCAGTGGACTTACGCCGACTGGCTGGGCCTGCCGGACGATGGCTTTCGCTATGAGCTTATTGAGGGGGAGTTGTTTGTGAGTCCGTCGCCTAGTGTCCAGCATCAGATAGCCATTTCCAGCCTTCTGTCGGCCATGTATCAGCACGCGAAAGAGGAGGATTTGGGCCTTGTATTGACTGCGCCTATCGGCGTCCGCCTGCCAGAGGAAGAGACAATTGTCCAACCTGATCTTCTGTTCATCAGCCGCGAGCGTTTGGACCTTGTCAAAGATAATGTGATCGACGGCGCGCCCGACCTTGTGGTAGAGATTCTCTCGCCAAGCAACTGGGTCTTCGACCGCACCCGCAAGCAAAAGGCCTACGAGCAAGCCGGCGTGGGCGAATACTGGATCGTGGACTACCGCGCCCGGACGGTGGACGTGCTGGTGCTGGAAGGCCGCGAGTACGTCCAGCGCGGCCAGTACCGCGAAGGCGACACGGCCCCGTCCGAAGCCCTGCCCGGCTTCGCCATCCCCGTCACCGACATCTTCGCCCGCTAACCCGGTGACGAGTAACAAGTGACAAGCAGCCTGACTAACGACCAACGACTGACCTACTGAATACTGTATACTGGATACTGACCTACTAAAATGAGCGTCACCAACCTAGCCAAACGTCGCGGCGAAATCCTCGACGAGATCATGACCCACCACCGCGAGCGGCTGCCGCGGCTGATGGCCGAAGTGCCCCTGGCCGACCTGCGGGCGATGGCCGCCGTGGCCCCGCCGCCGCGCGACTTCCTGGCCGCTGTGCGCGCCCCCGGCGTGTCGCTCATCGCCGAGTGCAAGAAGGCCTCGCCCAGCAAGGGGCTGATCGTGCCCCACTATGACCCGGTGCAACTGGCCCGCGCCTATGAGAAGGGCGGCGCGCGGGCCATCTCCGTGCTGACCGACACGCGCCACTTCCAGGGTACGCTGGAGCACCTGCGCGACGTGCGCGAGGCGGTGCGCCTGCCGGTGTTGCGCAAGGACTTCCTCTTCCACCCCTATCACCTCTACGAAGCCCGCGTGGCCGGGGCCGACGCTGTGCTGCTCATCGCCGCCGTGCTGGGCGACGGCGATCTGGCCGAGCTGACGGCGCTGGCGCGGCGGCTGGGCATGGCGGCGCTGATCGAAGTCCACGACGAGGCGGAGTTGGCGCGGGTGCTGCCGCTGCGGCCGGCGCTGATCGGCGTCAACAACCGCAACTTGCAGACGTTCGAGGTCGACTTCGCCACCACCGCCCGGCTGCGCGCCCTCATCCCGCCGGAGATTGCCGTCGTCGGCGAGAGCGGGCTGAAGACGGCCGACGACGTGGCGGCCATGCGCGCCGCCGGGGTTGACGCCGTGCTGGTGGGCGAGGCGCTGGCCCGCAGCCAGGACGTGGTAAACGCGGCGCGGGCCTTCGTCGCCGCCGGGCGAGAGTAAGAGAATCTCACGCAAAGACGCAAAGAACGCCAAGCCAAGAAAGTTTCTTGGCTTGGCGTTCTTTGCGTCTTTGCGTGAGATTTCTGGCTTACAGGTCGAGCGCCTGGCCCGGCTCCAGCAGGCAGACGCGCACGTCGGGGGCGATGTGGGCGGCGTAGTCGGCGAAGGCGCGCGGCGGGCGGTGGAGCAGGCGGGGCAGGAACGGGCGCAGCCCGATGGGGAAGTACGTACCCCAATGGATGGGCACGGCCAACGCCGGCCGCAACAGGTCGAGCGCCTGCGCCGCGCGAAACGGGTCGAGGTGGCCCACGCCCAGCGTCGGCCCCCAGCCCCAGACCGGCAGCAGAGCCACGTCGAGCTTGTCGCCAATGGCCGCCATGCCGTGGAACAGGTCAGTGTCGCCGGCGAAGTAGACGCGGCGGCGGGCGTGGACGACGTAGCCCAGGGCGCGCGTCCGTGGCCGGCCGGGCATGTGGCGGTTGGGGTGGTTGGCCGGCGTGGCCTCGATGGCCACGCCCTTCAGCGTGACGGCCTCGCCCGCGTCCATCTCCGCCACCTGGTCGAAGCCGTGGCGGGCCAGGAAATCGCCCGCCCCGCGTGGGGCCAACACCGGCAGGCCAGCCGGCAGCCGCCGCAGCGACGCCAGATGCAGATGATCGACGTGCAGGTGGGAGATGAGGATGGCGTCGCAGTCCAGGCCGGCCACGTCGGGCGGCGGCGACGTGCGCCCCAAGTGGCCGACGCGGGCGGTCAGCAGCGGGTCGGTCAGCAGGCGCAGCCCGTTCAGCTCCAATTGCAGCGTGGCGTGGCCAATATAGGTGATGCGATCCATGTGGGGCAATTATGGCTCGTGCGCCGGGCGGCGCAATGGGTTGTGGTTGGCCGGCAACAAAAAACCCGGCTGGTTGATTGCCGGGTTTCCTGTGCGACCGATTCACCCCGCGTACAATAGTTCCCTGTATTGTACTATGACTAATGTACCAGAGGCCGCGCGAGGCGACATCGGCTTTTTGATGAGGTTATCTACACAAAAATACGTAGGAGTTGGTCAGGGTTTACCCTGAAATCGGCCCCGGATTGGCCATCAGGCAGCCGAAAAAGGTGGATTGCTCAAAGTTACCCGTTTCCATCGCCTTTGTCCAGTGTTTAATACCCTAGCAGCATATACTATCTTGATCCCGGCCTGATTGCCGGTCGCTATCATCGAACATGGAAGGAGAAACAGGAGTCCGTATGACCAAGACCAAAGTTGCCATTGTGACCGACAGCGTCGCCAACCTGACCCCGGAGACGATCGCCGAGCACAACATCTACGTCATCCCGCAGATACTCAACTGGGAAGGGCAGAGCCTGCTCGACCAGATCGACATCACCACGGCCGAGTTCTACGCCCGTCTGCCGCAGTCGAAGGACCTGCCCAAGACCTCGCAGCCCTCGCCGGGCCAGTTTACCGAGCACTTCCAGAAGGTGGCCGAGGGCGCGGAGAGTATCGTCGCCATCTTTGTCTCGTCGGCTCTCAGCGGCACCCTCCAGTCGGCCACCCTGGGGGCACAGGAGATGGGCGACTATCCGATCGAGATCGTCGACTCGCGCACGGCGTCGCTGGGGCTGGGGTTGCTGGCCGTGGCCGCGGCGCGCCAGGCCGCCGCCGGCCACGATTACCGACAGGTGGCCGAGTACGTGCGCGAGCTGGCGCCGCGAATGCGGGTGGTGTTTGTCGTCGATACGCTAGAGTATCTGCACAAGGGCGGCCGCATCGGTGGGGCCAAGCGGCTGGTCGGCTCGATGCTGTCGATCAAGCCCGTGCTCCACATTGAAAACGGCCAGATCGAGCCGCTGGCCTCGGTGCGCACCAAGAGTAAGGCCATCGCCCACATGCTCGAGGTCGTCCTGGGCGAGATGCAGGGCAAGCAGAACATCCACGCCGGCATCATCCACGCCGGCGCGCCCCAGGACGCAGCCTACATCCAGCAGCAGATCCTTCAGGCCGTCCAGCCCCAGGAACTGCTGGTGAACGAACTGACCCCGGTCCTCGGCGCCAACGTCGGCCCCGGCGTCGTCGGCATGGGCTACACTGAGTGACGATACAGAGTGACCAGTTACTAGCGTTACTAGTCACTAGTAACTAGTAACTACTCTTCGTAGAGAGAGGCCAGGCCCTGCTTCAGCATCAGCCGCGCCAACTGGGTGCGGTTGGCCGCGTCGGCTTTGTGCAGGATGTTGGTAACGTGGGTGCCCACGGTGCGGATGCTGATGCCGAGAGTGGTGGCGATGCGCTGGTTGTCATAGCCGCGGGCGACGAGCCGGGCGATCTCTAGTTCGCGGTCGGTCAGCCGTTCGGCCAGCGTGTCGGCGACCCGCGGCGTCGTCAGCGATTGCACCAGCCGGCGGGCCACCAGCGGATTGAGCGGCGACTGCCCGGCGTGAACCTGATGAATGGCGTTGATAAGCTCCTGGCCGACGTCCTGCTTGAGCACGTAGCCCATCGCCCCGGCGCGCAGGGCTTCGACGATCTGGGCGTCGTCGCTGAAGCTGGTCAGGATGAGCACCCGCGCCTCCGGCCAGCGCTCGATGATCTCCCGCGTGGCGCAGATGCCATCCTTCTTGGGCATGAACAGGTCCATCACGATCACGTCGGGCCGCAGCCGCAGCGCCTGCGGCACGGCCTCTTCGCCGTCGGCGGCCATACCGGCCACGCTCAGGCCCGGCTTGGTCGACAGCATCGCACATAGCCCTTCACGCACGATGGTCTGATCCTCGACGATTAAGATGTGGATCGGCGTCGTCATGGTTTACTCCCCTTCCGGGACGCGGCGGCAGCGCCGCGCCCGCCATTGACCGCAGACAGCGGCGCGCGCGCCTCGACGCGCGTGCCACGGTCGGGGCGGCTAGTGATGCGCACAGAGCCGCCCAGCTTCTGAATCCGCTTCTCCATGCTGCTCAGCCCCATCCCGCCGCGTCGGGCCGCGTCGCGCCGGCGGAAGCCGATGCCGTTGTCGCGGACAACCAACGTCAGGACGCCGTCGTCGGCGCGCAGGGTGACATCGACGCGCCGGGCGCGAGCGTGGCGCAGGGCGTTGTTGAGCGCCTCCAGGGCGACGCGGTAGAACGCCTCTTCGATCGCCACCGGCAGTTCGTCAACCCCTTCGACGACCAGGTTGGTGGCGATGTGGGCGCGCTCCTCGACCGATTCCAGCCGCTCGCGCAGCGCTCCGGCCAGGCCGCGGTGGGCCAGCGTCTCGGTGCGCAACTCGAAGAGCAGCAGGCGCATCTCGCCCAGGGCCTGATAGACCCGCTGGACGACCGACTGGCTGTGCAGTTCCACTTTGGCCAGTTCACCGGCGCGGGCCGATTCGCGGGCGGCCTCGGCGAACAGACCGGCGCTGAAGATCGTCTGCGTGACGGCGTCGTGGAGGTCGCGGGCCAGCCGCTCGCGCTCTTCGATGATGGCCGACTGGCGCGTCATCTGCCGCAACTGGATGTTCTCCACGGCCGCGCCGATCTGATCGGCGATAGTCGTCAGCAACAGCGACGAATCGGCGAAGGCATAGGCCGCCTCGCTCCACAGGCTGAGGATGCCGAGGCTTTGCCCGTGGGCGCGCAGAGGAGCCACGGCCACGCTCCGCACCTGCTCCCCAAATAGATCGGCCGGCGGCTCATCGGCAATCCACGGCGCGCTGTCGGGCGCGAGGTGAGCCAGCAGCGCCACGGCCGGCGGCGCGCTCAGCAACCGCTCCAGGTCATACGCCCCACGCTCGAGACAGGCCGCCAACTGCAATCCCGGCCCGTCGTCGCGCGTCAGGTGGATGGCCCCCGCCTGGCAACTAAACGCCTGCGTCGCCAGATCGAGGGCGCGGGCCAGCACGGTATCCAGGTGAGGGTTCTCGACTGTGGCGGCGGTAATGCCATAGAGCGCCTCCAGTTCGCGCGTGCGCTCGCGCACGCGGGCCTCCAGCCGCTCGGCGTGAATCTGCACCTCACCGAACAGCCGGGCATTGTCGATGGCGATGGCCGCCTGATCGGCGAACGCCATGGCCAACTCCACATCCTCGGCCGTGAAGCTGTGCGGCTGATCGCGGTCAATGGTCAGCACACCAATGCACTGCCCCTTCAACAGCATGGGCACGCCCAGCCAGGCGCGGATGTACTCGAAGCCGGACAGGGCCAGCCAATCGTCGGCCAGCGTCGTGTCGTCGATGACGTATGGGCGGCAGGTGTTGAGCACCCGGAGCAGACTGGGCGGTACACGGTTGCGCACCAGGTCCAGTTCTTCCGGCCGGATCGCCACCCCGCGCGAAGTGGTGAAAATCAGCCGCCAGCTATCCACCAGCACCAGGCCGGCGCTCGAAAAGGGGATTAGCTTCTCCAGCCGGTCGAGAATGCGGCGAAAGATCTCGTCGCGCTCCAGACCGAGCGTCAGACTGGCGGCCACTTCGCGCAGACTGCGCTCGCGGGCGCGGGCCTTTTGCTCCGCCTCCAGTAGCCGCCGGTTCTGCATGGCCACGGCCACCAGGTCGCAGACCTCGCGGGCGATGGCCACCTCTTCGACGGTGAAGGCGTGCGGCTCGGCCGTGGCGATCCATAGCGCGCCCAGAAGCGTCTCACCGGCGCGCACCGGCACGAGCAAGGCCGAGCGTCCGCCCATCTCGGCCAACCGGCGCAGAGCGGGCGAGCCGGCGGCCAGCGGCTGGATGTCGGCAAAGGTGTAGACGTGGCCTTTGGCAATGGCAGCCAGGGCGTCGGTTTGGGTAATGGGCAGGCGCGCGCCGGAGGGCAGGGCGTTGCGGCTGCTGCGCACGATGGCCACCTCTTCGCGCTCCGGGTCATAGAGGTTGATGCCGGCAGCCAGGCAGGTGATCGTCTCTTCGACGTAGCCGACGGCGATCTGGACGACCGTTGCTAATGAGTCGGCCGACAGGATGGCCAGGCTGATGCGTTGGAGATGCTCCAGACGCGAGGCGTAGCGGCGCAGCGCCTCTTCGGCCCGCAGCCGCTCGGCGATCTGCTCGGCCAGTTGGGCGGCGGCATGTTCCCGGCGGCCGGCTTCGGCCCTGGCTTCCGGCCGGGATGGGTCAGACTCGGCGGCGGCTGCTGATGCGTCCATGCGGCTCCCGAATGAGCCAACGCCGCGGCTCCACGGCGACATTGGGATACGTCATTATACGTACTTATCGCCCACGCGCAACTATTTACCGCATGGCTTTTCAGTAGCCCGGGGGGGGGGGGGGGCGCCCCCCCGGGGGGGGGGGCGGCCGGCGGCCGCACCAAGGGCAGCACTCTGCGAGGCCATGCCCACGCACGTTCGTGGGCGACTACGGCAAAGCCCTGACTGTTCGCGGCGCGGCCTTGACAGAGAAGCGCCGGCCACTATACTTCTGATACAAAGTATCAATAAGTAGCCACAGGATAAGGAGCAATCACGAATGAATTGGCATTGGAGACGGCTGGCATGGCCGGCGCTGGTCGTTGTTTTGTTGGCCGGTTGCGGCGGGCCGGCCGCCGCGCCCACCAACCCACTGGCCCCGCTGGCGCTGCCGGCGCTCGAAGCCGTGGCCCTCGACGGCCGCCCGCTGCGCGTTGTGGCCACCACCAGCCTTATCGGCGATGTCGCGGCCCGCGTCGGCGGTCCGGCCATTGACCTGACGACGCTGATGGCCCCGGGGCAAGACCCGCACAGCTATCAGCCGGCGGCGGCCGGCCTGGCCGCGGCGGCCGACGCCGACCTGATCTTCGTCAACGGCTGGAACCTGGAAGAGGGGCTGCTGGGCGACCTGGCGGCGACGGGCGACGCGCCGCTGGTGCCCGTCTCGGCCGGCATCGTCCCGCGCCCGGCCGGCGACACGGGCGCGGCCGACCCCCACGTCTGGCAAGACGTGGCCAACGTCATGCAGTGGGCCGACACCATCGCCGCGGCGCTGAGCGCCGCCGACCCGGCCAACGCCGCCGCCTACGCCGCCAACGCCGCCGCCTACCGCGCCGAACTGGCCGAACTCGACCGCTTCGTGCGCGAAGAGACGGCCACGATTCCGGCCGAGCGGCGGGTGCTGGTCACCAACCACGACACGCTGGCCTACTTCGCCGCCGCCTACGACTTCCGCGTGCTCGGCTCGGTGCTGCCCGGGGCCAGTACGCTGGCCGAGGCCACGGCGGCCAATCTGGCGGCGCTGGCCGAGGCGATGGCCGGGGCCGGGGTGTGCAGCCTGTTCGTGGAGACGACGGCCGCCGACCAGATGGCCCGCGCCCTGAGTGAGGAGTTGGACGACTGCGACGAAGTGCGCGTGCTCAGCCTCCACAGCGACGCCCTCGGCCCCCCCGGCAGCGGGGCCGACAGCTACGTGGGCATGATGCGGGCGAATGTGGCTGCGATTGTGGAAGCTCTGAGTGGGAGGCAAGCCACATGACCCCCGACCACGGCATCCCCCACGAACCCGGCGCACCCACCCTGGAGGCCCACGACGTCTGGGCCGCCTACAGCGACGGGCTGGCCTCCGACGGCCCGCGCCACGCCCTGGAAGGCGTGTCGTTCCGCGTCGAGCGCGGCGAGCGGGTGGCCGTCGTCGGGCCGAACGGCGCGGGCAAAAGCACCCTGTTCCGCCTCATCGCCGGCACCCTGCGCCCCGACCGCGGCCGGCTGGAGGTCTTCGGCCAGGGGCCGGCCGGCCACATCTGCATCGCCTACGTGCCGCAGCGCACGCAGGTGGATTGGCGCTTCCCGGTGACGGTCGAGGACGTGGTCATGATGGGCCGCGTGGGGCAGATCGGCCTGCTGCGGCGGCCGGGGCGGGGCGACTGGGCGGCCACGCGGGCGGCGCTGGCCCGCGTCGGCGCGGCGGCCCTGGCCCACAAGCAGATCGGCGCGCTCTCCGGCGGCCAGCAGCAGCGCGTCTTTCTGGCCCGCGCCCTGGCCCAGGAGGCGGAGCTAGTGCTGCTCGACGAGCCGCTGAACGGGCTGGACGCGCCCTCGCAGGAGGCGATCCTGGCCCTGCTCGACGACCTGCGCCGCGACGATGTGACCGTGCTGCTGGCCACCCACGACCTCGACCTGGCCGCCGAGCGCTTCGACCGCATCATGCTCCTCAACCGCCGCATCGTCGCCTTCGGCCCGCCGGCGGCCGTGCTGCACCCGGATAGCCTGTTGCGGGCGTATGGGGCAATTAGGAATTAGGAATTAGGAATTAGGAATGAAGAGGGGCGGGTGGCGGGCGGCGGTGCGACCAACGACTGACCTACTGACACTGACAACTGACAACTGACAACTGACAACTGACAACTGACAACTGACAACTACGAATGAACTGGCTCCTCCAACCCCTCCAATACGACTTCATCGTCCGCGCCCTGCTGGCGGCGGTGATCGTCGGCGTCGTCTGCTCCGTGCTGGGCGTCTACATCGTCCTGCGCGGCATGGCCTTCCTGGGCGACGCCATGTCCCACACCATCCTGCCCGGCGTCGTGGCCGCCTACTTCCTGGGCTGGCCGCTGGCCGTCGGCGCGCTGGTCATGGGCGTGCTGACCGCCCTGGGCATCGGCCTGCTGACGCGGCGCACGGCGCTGAAGGAGGACACGGCCATCGGCGTCATCTTCGCCGGCTTCTTCGCCCTGGGCGTGGCCATGCTGTCGGCCGGGGCCAGCACCATTGACCTGGCCCACTTCCTGTTCGGCAACCTGCTGGGCGTCTCGTCCGGCGACCTGTGGCTGACGGCCGGGCTGGGCGGGCTGGTGCTGGCGACTATCTTCCTGTTCTACAAGGAGTTCCTGGTGCTGTCGTTCGACCCGCTGCTGGCGGCCACGCTGCGGCTGCCGACGACCTTCCTCCACTATCTGCTGCTGCTGCTCATCGCCGTGACCATCGTCGTCGCCCTGCAAGTCGTCGGCGTGTCGCTGATGCTGGCCATTCTGGTGACGCCGGCGGCCACGGCCTCGTTCGTCACCCATCGCCTGCCCACGATGATGGCCGTGGCCGCGCTCATCGGCGTCGTCTCCGGCGTGGCCGGCGTCTATGCCGGCTACTACCTCGACATCGCCTCCGGCCCGGCGGTGGTGCTGGCGGCGACGGCCATCTTCCTGGTGGTGCTGGGGCTGACGGCCGTGCGCCGTCGCCTGCCCGGTCGCGCCACGGGAGCGCCGTCGTGAGCCAGAACGCCCTGTCAGGGCTGGAGCAGGCCCTCCAGGAGCGCGGCTACCGGCTGACGGCCGCCCGCCGGGCCATCCTGGCCGCGCTGGCCGACGCCGGCGGCCACGTGACGGCCGACGAGCTGGCCGCGGCCGTTCATCGTGTCGCCCCGCGCGTCGGCCGCATGACCGTCTACCGCACCCTCGACCTGCTGGGCGAGTTGGGGCTGCTGCGCCCCGTCTACCAGGGCACGGGCGCGGCCCACTACGTGCTGCTGCTCGACGGCCACCACCACCACCTCGTCTGCTCGCGCTGCCGGCGGGTGATCGAGTTCGACGAGTGCGCCCTGGCCGAGCTGGCCGAGACGGTCGGGCGGCGCTATGGCTTCGCGGTGGAGGGGCATCTGCTGGAGTTCTACGGCCGCTGCTCTGACTGTAGTGATTGAAAAAGAGCTCACGCAAAGGCGCGAAGGGGCCAAGGCGCCAGGTTCAGGGAAAGCTGGCTGTTCTCCTTGGCGGCCGCGCCTTTGCGTGAGCTTCTTGCCGGGCAGAGTGAACACAGTACAATACCCTCATGGCGGCGAGGACGATCGGGCGCTATGTCGTGCGGGAGGAGATCGGCCAAGGCGGGATGGCCACTGTTTACCGCGCCTTCGACCCCCACTTCCAGCGCGACGTCGCCATCAAAGTCCTGCCGCTGCACTTCCTCCACGACCCCCGCTTCCGTGCCCGCTTCGAGCGCGAGGCGCGCATCGTCGCCGGGCTGCAACACCCGGCCATCGTGCCCGTCTACGACTTCGGCGAGGACAACAGCCAGCCCTATCTGGTCATGTCGCTGATGAGCGGCGGCTCGCTGGAAGATCGGCTGCGCCAGGGGCCAATGCCGCTGGTGGAGACGGAGCGCATCGTCGGCCGCCTGGCCCCCGCCCTCGACGCCGCCCACCAGCGCGGCGTCATCCACCGCGACCTGAAGCCGGCCAACATCCTCTTCGACCAGTGGAACGAGCCGTACCTGACCGACTTCGGCATCGTCAAGCTGACCGGCGGCAGCGGCGACGACTCGGCCTCGCTGACGACCATCGGCGGCATCATCGGCACGCCGGCCTACATGAGTCCGGAGCAGGTGCAGGGCGAGCAGATCGACGGCCGCAGCGACATCTACTCGCTGGGCGTCATCCTGTTCCAGATGCTCAGCGGCCGGCTGCCCTTCGACGCCAACACGCCCATCGGCCTGGCCTTCAAGCACGTCTCCGAGCCGATCCCCAGCATCCAGGCCCTGGGTAGCGTGCGGCTGCCGGGCGAGTTCCAGATCATCGTCAACCACGCCATGGCCAAGCAGCCGGCCGAGCGCTATCCGACGGCCATCGCCCTCTCGCGCGATCTGAGCCGGCTGGTGCATGGCTCCGGCCCGCAGCCGACGGTCATGCTGCCGCG
>JADJHJ010000019.1 GCA_016707605.1 Candidatus Promineofilum glycogenicum
AGCGGCCATCACCCGCAGCGACGCCGACGACGCCCCCGGCCTGGCCGCGGCCACCGGCAAGCGCTTCCGCCTGCCCAACCAGTACCACACCGTCTTTACCATGCAGAAGATCCGCCGCGGCGACGAGGAGGGAACGTGATCGCCCCCGATCTGGCCGCGCCGCTGGCCGACCGGTTGCTGGCCCTGGCCGACGACGAACTCATCCTGGCCCATCGCAACTCCGAATGGGCCGGCCACGCGCCCGTCCTGGAGGAGGATATCGCTTTCGCCAATCTGGCTCTGGACGAGATGGGCCACGCGGCGATTTGGTACGGTCTGCGCGAGGCGCTGACCGGCGAGAGCGCCGACCGGCTCATCTTCTTCCGCGACGCGGGCGCTTACCGCAACACCCAACTGGTCGAACTGCCGCGCGGCGACTGGGCCTTCGCCATGTTGCGCCAGTACCTCTTCGACACCGCCGAGAGCGTGAGGCTGCCGCAACTGGCCAACAGCGCCTACCGCCCGTTGGCCGAGGCGGCGGCCAAGATCGCCACCGAGGAGCGTTACCACCTGCGCCACTCGTCGCTGTGGCTGCGGCGGCTGGGGCTGGGCACGGCCGAAAGCCACGCCCGCCTGCAAGCCGCGCTCGACGTGCAGTGGCCCTACGCCCGGCAGTTATTCACGCCCCTGCCCGGCGACGCCGCGCTGGTAGAAGCCCAGTTCATCCCCGACGCCGCCGCCCTGCGCCGCGCGTGGGAGGGGCTGGTGCGGCCGTTCCTGGCCGAGTGCGCCCTAACCATCCCCGACGACGCCCTGCCCCGCCGCGACATCCCGCGCACGGAGCACACCGAACACCTGATGGTTCTGCTGGCCGAGATGCAGTCGGTGGCCCGCCTCGACCCAACGGCGGAGTGGTGAGCGCGATGGGCGTGACGGCGGCCGAGGTCTGGCAAGCGCTGGAACGGGTGATGGACCCGGAGATTCCCGTCGTGTCGGTGGTGGAGATGGGCATCGTGCGCAACGTGGTCGTGGATGAGCGCGGCGTGGCGGTGACGATGACGCCGACCTTTGCCGGCTGCCCGGCGCTGGACGTGATGCGGCGCGACATCGAGGCCGCCGTGCGCGGGCTGGGCGCGGCCTGCGTCGTCCAGACCGTTCTCAGCCCACCGTGGACAACGGAGTGGATTAGCGAGACGGGGCGCGAGAAGCTGCGCCGCTTCGGCCTGGCCCCGCCGCCGCGTCTGTCGGGCGGCCCGGCCGACGTGACCTTCTTCGAGCCGGCCCCCTGTCCCCGCTGCGGCTCTACGCGCACCCAGTTGCGCAACGCCTTTGGCCCGACGCTGTGCCGGATGATCTGGTATTGCGACGACTGCCGCGACGCCTTCGAGCAGTTCAAGGCCCTGTAACACGGGTTGGCAACCCGCTCTTCAGCCCTCCACCTTCACCAACTCCGCTCCGCCAGCCAGGCGTTGACCGCGTCCAGGAACGCCCCCGGGCACTCCTCCTGCGCCAGATGGCCACAGGCCGGGAAGACCACAACTTCGGCGTTGGGCAGCTTTTCGGCCAGAGCCACGCTCTGCGACGCGGGCACAACCAGGTCGTTCTCGCCGCTGACGACCAGGAACGGGCATCGCGATCTCGGCCAGTGTGTCGGTTAGGTTTGACGCCAGCGAGGCGGTGGTGAACTCCCACAGCGCCCGATCCCAATTCTCCACCTGCACGCCCAGCCGCGATCTGGCCCGCTGCTCCTCCGTGACCGTGCCGGCGTCGTAGTAAGCGCGGCTTTCCAGCGTGTTCCCCTGGGTCAGAAAGAAACGGGCGATTAGCGGCCCAATGCGCTCCAACTGCGGCGAGCGCAGTAACGGTTGTACGAACGAGGGCGCGCCACCCCCGGCCAAGACCGCCGGCGACACCAGGATCAACCCGGCTACCCGCTCCGGTTGGGCCAGCGCCGCCCGCAGCGCCAGCGTCCCCCCGGCCGAGTTGCCGACGAGGATGGCCCGTTCGATGCCCTGTTCATCGAGCAGCGCGAACAACTGGGTCACGGCCGCGTCCGGCGTATACGGATTGGCCTCCATCCAGTCGCCGACCACCAGCCGCTCGCTGAGGCCGAACGGCGGCCGATCGTAGGCCAGCGTGCGTCCTTTAGCGGCGAAGTCGTCGAAGACGGTGTCCCAGGTGAAGAGGCTGCCGGCAAAGCCGTGGAGCAGCACGAAAGCCGGTTCGCCTTCGCCGCCGGCGCGATAGTGGATTTCGATGCCGTCGGTGCCGGGGAAGTCCAGCGTCAGGAACTGGCTGTTCTCCTGGGCCAGCGCGGAAGGAGCGGACAGCCCCTCCAGCGGCCGCACGGGGATCAGGAAGGGGCCGACCAGGACAAGGAGCAACACGACAGCTAACAGGATAAGAACGATTTTAGACAGGCGTTTCATTTCGCTTTCAGGCAGTGGAAACCGCATCTAATGGGAAACCAAAAGGGGTTACAGGCGCAGCGCCGCCCGGCCGACCATCTCGTAGGCCGTGTCGCCCGCCGGCGGCTGCATGGCCGCGGGGCGCACGTCGCGGAAGTAGCGCTCCAAGGGCAGGGCGCGGGTGATGCCCGCGCCGCCGGCCACTTGCAGCGCCTTGGCCGTGGCCTCGTGGGCGGCCGTCGTCACCGCTGCCTTGGCCGCGGCTACGCGGGCCATGAACGCACCGCGCTCGCTTGTCCCCGGCCGGCCGTCTGCGCCCGGCCACTCACCGGCCACCTCCAGCAGCAGCGCCCGCGCCGCGCTCAGCGTCACGTCGATCTCGCCGATCTGCCGCTGGATGCTGGGCAGGGTGGCGATGGGCCGGCCGAGGGCGCTGGGCGTGCGCTCCAGGGCGTAGCCGACGACCGCGTCGCGCGCCGCCAGGGCCGCGCCCAGGTAGACGGCGGCCAGCAGCGTGGCGAACCAGACGTTGGGCGCGGCCTTCTGTTCGCCCGCCTCGATCACGTCCTCGTGCCGCACGGCCACGTCGCGGAAGACGGCGTCGTGGCTGTCGCTGGCCCGCAGCCCCAGCGCCCCTTGCCACGTCTCCACCCACTCCAGCCCGGGCACGCCGGCCAACTCCTGGCGCACCAGGACGACGCCCGCCTCCTCGCCCAGCCGCGCGCGAACGAGCAGATGGGTCAGGTGGCGGCCGCCGCTGCACCACGTCTTGTGGCCGTTGACCAGCAGGCGCTCGCCGTCGGGCGCCGGCGTGGCCGTCGTGGCCGGCAGCCCGCCGCGCGACGGGCTGCCCATTTGCGGCTCGCTGCCCAGGTGGTTGAGCAGCGCGCCGGCCACCGCCTCCTGCATGATCCGCTCGTAGGCCTCCGGCCGCCAACTGCGCGTCTCGCGCTGGTGGCCGATGACCTGGTGTTGCATGGCGGCGACGAGGGCGGTTGAGGCGCTGCCCTGAGCCAACGCCATCTGCGCCGCGACGCAGGTCAGCAGCGACGCGCCCCGCCCGCCGTACTCCACCGGCACGGCCAGGGCCAGATAGCCGGCATCGCGCAGCGCGGCCACGTCCTCGGCCGGCAGCGCCCCGGCCCGGTCGGCGGCGTCGGCCCGCGCGGCCACTTCGGCCGCCAGCGCCCGCGCCATCTCTATCGCTTCGTGATCCAGTTCGTAGGACATGAAGGGAATGAAACCACAGATTTCGCAGATTACACAGATTCAACCCAGGTTGAATCTGTGTAATCTGCGAAATCTGTGGTTCCTTTCTTCTGCTTCGCCCAATAGTCAGTCGCCCAGGCGACGGCGCGGGGAATGCCCTCATCCAGCGGCACGCGCGGCTCATACCCCAGCAGCGCCCGCGCTTTGGCGATGTCGGCCACGTAGTGAGTCACTTCGCCCACGCGCGCCGGGGCCAGCGTCAGCCGCGGAGCCACGCCCAGCGCCGCGCCGATGGCTTCGGCCAGCGACACGAGGCTATTGCCCTGCCCGTAGGCCAGGTTAATCGTCTGGTTGGCCGCGCCGCCGCTGACCAGTAACTCCAGCCCGCGGGCCACGCCGGCCACGCAGTCGTCGACGTAAGTGAAGTCGAGCACCTTCTCCGCGCCGTAGATGGTGATTGGCTCGCCGGCGGCGATGTGGCGGATGAACAGCGGGATAACGCGCTCCATGCGCTCGATGTCCACGTCATAGCGGCCGTAGACGTTGCTGAAGCGAAAGACGAGGTAGCGCAGGCCGTAGCACTGGGCGTAGGAGTAGATGAGTGCCTCACCGGAAATCTTGCTGGCCGAGTAGGGGCTTTCGGTGAAGGCGAAGTCGGCGTGGGATTCGTCGGTGATGTAGCGATGGATGTCGCCGTAGACCTCGCGCGAACTGCTGAAGATGACCGGCAGCCCGTTGTGGCGGCAGAACTCCAGCACGTTGAAGGTCATGACCACGTTTTCCAGCGCCCGCGCCGGCTGCCGCACCAGGTCGTGAACCTTGGCGTGGGCGGCGAAGTGAACGACGGCGTCGAGGTCGGGCGGGTAGGGCGCGTGGCCCAGCCCGCCGCGAAAGTCGCTGAAGGGCGCGGCCAGGTCTTGAAGCAGCGTCGGGAAGGCGTCGGTCCAGGCGTTCGGCCGCACGTCCACGCCGAAGACCTCGTGCCCCTGCGACAGGAGATGGAGGGCCAGGTTCGTGCCGATTTGGCCGCTGGAGCCGGTGATGAGAATGCGCATGCAGTTAATCCATATTCAGCGCTGATCGCGCCACGTCTAGACGTACCCGCATTAGGGCAAGATCTAGATCATACTGAGAAGCCAACTCCCGTGGCACGCCATCAAGGAAAGTGCCTAATTGGGCAAAGTCGATCAACTCGCGGCGCAAAAGAAAAACAATGTCTTCAATGTCAGTGTCGAATCCACGGTCAAGCTTGCTCAGCGCAATGCTATAGGGATCGAAAACCAGCACTTGCAGATCGCCAAAGCGCCCTATTGGAACGTGGCGCTCATCGGCTCCCGATGGTATGGGAATGAAACGATGAAGCGGCACTGCTTCAAGATCGATATGCAACTCTAGTGCCACTTCCTCCATCAGCGTGCGTAGATCATCAGTGGCTCGTTCCTCACCCTCGTAATCGAGATCAAGTGTCGGCCGGCTATTACCTAACAGGCTAAGTGCACTACCTCCTAACAAGACCAGGGCTGTGGGGGTTGCGACCCGACTGCCAACTACATTCAGGAACTCAGTAATCTGCTCAGTTCTTAACTCTTTGCCCATACTGCTTCTAGTTCCATACGGCGGGTGAGACGCTCGATCGCATGTTCGTACGTGCCGTACCAGTTGAGAGACCGACCGCTCATCCGTGCCTGGTATTGCCCAAGCCGTAGCAACAGTACATCGACATCCTCGGATAAAGGCAACTTAAGATGGCCTCCAAAGAGATTTGGCAGTTCGGTCAAGTCGAAACCAAGTTGGTCGAGACGTCGAGCGTACTTACGCTGAAGCAGGGCAGCAGCAGTGTAGTAACACACAAGAGTAATCTGCGCCTGCCCAGCCAGTTCTTCACTCACTTTCGACACAAAAGGAGAGAATTCTGGGTGACTAATAAACAGGGGAATTAAGGCCAGGCGAAGCCGCGCCTCCTTGCTGCTGGCAAGCGCGGCAATGAGTTCTTCCGGGGAAAGTGCAAATGGCAGCGCGTCCTCAGCCGACGACGTTACAAATCGTACTCTAAGTCGCTCCAGTTCGGCAGCTAAAGCCGCATCAGATGGATATATGCTGCTAACAGCGCCATTTGTCATAGAACGTCATTGTATCACAGAGAGGTTAACTACCCCCGCCACACCCGCCACGCAAACCGCGGCAACGCCATCATCCTCCGCCAGCGCCACGGCTCGCGGATGAGCCGGTGCAGCCACTCCAGCCCCAGCCGCTGCATCCAGCGCGGGGCGCGCACGGCCCGGCCGGTGACGAAGTCGAGCGAGCCGCCGACGCCGATGGCCACGCGCACCGCCGGCAGCGCGTCGCGGTTGCGGGCGATCCACTTGTCCTGCTTCGGCGCGCCATAGGCCACGAAGAGCAGCGCCGCGCCGCTGTCGTTGACGCGCCGGACGATGGCCTCGTTCTCGGCCGGGTCGGGCGACCCGGCGTACGTGCCGGCAACGCACAGGTTGGGGTAGAGGCTGCACAAAACGCCGGCCGCCTCTTCGGCCACGCCGGGGGCCGCGCCCAGCAAGAACAGCGGCCAGCCGCGCGCCGCCGCCCGCTCCGCCAGCCGGTAGACCAGCTCCGACCCCGGCACGCGCTCCGGCAGCCGCCGGCCGTAGCGCCGCGCGGCGTAGAGCAGCCCCACGCCGTCGGGCAAACACAAGTCGGCCTGCTCCAGCACGCGGCGGAACTCGGCGTCGCTCTGCGCCGCCATGACGAACTCCGGGTTGACCGTGGCGATCTGATGCAGCCGCGGCTCGGCCATGTACCCCTCGACCAGGGCCAGCGTGTCGGCCATTGTCACGGCGTGGACGGGGATGCCGAGGAGGGGGATGGGGGTGGGGGAGGGCATGGGGTGTTGAGTAGTATTCAGTAGGTCAGTAGGTCAGTAGGTCAGTACATCCATTTGTCTATTGATCTACTGACCTACTGACACACTGACCTACTGACTTACTGACACACTGACCTACTGAGCACTGACCTGACTCTCGTCAAAACAAGCCACCGCCTCATTCGTCTCATTGTCAATGACAATGCGCAGCGGGCTGCCGGCGGCGGCGCGCAGGTCGATGACGCGCACCAGCGCCTCCAGGTCGGCCGCGTCGGGCGCGAACTCCGTCAGGCGGTTGGGCGCGCCGCGCAACAGCTCCCAATCCATCTCGCTGCCCTCCAGCCCCGGCTGGATGCCGACGACGACGATGCCCGCCTCGACCACGTCCTCGTAGAAGTCCGTGCCGTAGGCCAGTTCCGGCGGCGGGGTGTAGGGCGGGCTGATCTCCACCAGCAGCTTGCTGTTGCAGATGTCGCTGTAGGTGACGGGCACGCTCAGGCGGCTGTCAAGGCTGCCCCAGCGGCCGGGGCCGATGAGGCCGAAGCGCCCGGCGGGCAACAGGTCGTTGAGCGCCGTCACCGTGTCGGCCACGCGCAGGCGCTCCGGGCCGTCGGGCAGGATGTAGTAGCGGTCGGGGTCGATAAACACCAGATACTCGATCTGATCGACGGCCGCCGACGGCAACAGGGTCGGCATGGTGAAGAGGCGATCCTTGTCGCGCAGCGGGGTCAGGTCGAGGCCGGGTTCGTCGGCGTTGCGCCGGTAGAGCGGGCGGCACTCCAGCACGTAGAGGTGGTAGAAGGGGGGGCGGCCGGTGGCGTCTTCGGGCGGATCGTCGGGCCACTCGAAGTTGACGGCGAACTCCAGGTTCATCGGACTGCCATAGACCTCTTCCAGCCGCTTCAGGGCGGTGCGCATGAGCGTGATAAAGGCCGCGTCGCGCGTCAGGCCGTCGAAGGTCAACACGATATGCTCGTCCGGCGCCAGGCGCGGCGGCGCGGGCACAAGGGCGTCGCCCGTGTCGAGCGAGGCCACCAGTGACAGGGCCGGGCCGGCTTCGGCCAGCCCTTCGCGGGCCAATACCGTCACCTGGTCTTGCGTCTCGTGCTCGATGGCGGCCATGTAACGCTGCGAGAAGCGGCGCTTGTCCTCCACTGAGTCCTCCGGCCGCAGTTGGGGGTGGCTGAGGGCGACCAGGCGCGGGTAGTCCTGGGCCACGCGCTCCACGGCGCGCAGGCTCAACCCGGTCACCAGCCGCAGAAAGCCGTCGTCGCGGCGGATTTCGGGCGACCAGGCAAACGGGTTCTGGCTGAAGCCCACGCCGCCCAGGTCGGGGTAGAAGTAACGGCCGCGCCAGTGGCCGGTGACGCGCTGCAACAGGATGGCCATGCGCTCGTCGTAGTCGATCAGGTTGTGCTTGCGACGATAGAGCAGCGCGTCGGGGTTGAGTGAGCTGGCGTAGACACGGCGGATGGCGTCGAGCACCGCGGCCAGGTTCTCCTCCGGCGTGCCCTGGTTGCCGCAGTAGTAGCTGTCGTACTTGCCGGCAAAGGCAAAGCCGAAGTTGTCTTCCAGCAGGCTGGACGAACGCACGATGATCGGGCTGTTGCCAAAGGCGCTCAGCAGTTCGCGCACTTCGGCCACCACGTAGTCGGGTAGCTCGGTCGCCAGAAAAGCCTCGACGATGCGTGGATACTCGGCGCGAATCTCCTGCACCGGCCGGTACTTCTGGTTCATGTAGTGCTCGAGCTTGTTCATCAGGAAGAATTCGTAGATGACGTCGGTGCCGATGAACGACGAATCGGGCATGTGGATTTCGGCGCGGCCGTCGGGGTGGCCGCTCAGGAGTTCGTCCACCGTCTGTAAACTGCGCCAGGCCAGATACATGCCCGCCGCCTTACCGCCGATCTTGCCCGTGCCGATGCGGTGGCTGTGGATGCGCCGCAAGTCGCCAATGCTCAGCACGCGCTTGGCCACGCCGATGAACGGCAACTGATCGCTCATCAGGCGCTTGATGAGCACGACCTTGATCTCCTCCAGATGGTGATGGTGGCGCGCCAGTTCCTCCGGCGACATGCGCTCGTAAATCTCCCCCTGCTGAAAGAGCATCTCCCACGGGGCGATCTCCGGGTTGAAGGAGATGGGGATGGTGTCAGACGGAGCCGGGCGGCTGCTGAGCACCTCTTCCAGGAGCAGATCGAGCCGGGCGATGCCCAGGTTGTTGGCAAAGAGAACGTCGGTGTGGGTGTCGCGGATGCGCTCCAGGCGCAGTTGCCAGGCGTCGGCGTTCTCCTCAAAGTAGGGATCGCCCAGCCCTTCGCGCCTTTGAGAAAGTAGAGCCAACTCGCGTACCTCGCGCTCGAAGTGGTCGGGATGCACGATGCCGCTCTGGAAAAGCTCCTGGCGCATGCGGTCGCGCACCCGGTCGGCCAGGATGGGGTATTGGGCCAGCCGGATGTAGATGTCGATGGTCGGCGTCGCCGCGCGGACGGATAGCTCGGTCATGTCACGTACTCTGCTCTTGGGCGTCCGACATGCGGCCGGCCGCCCCTCCTGTCACGTTACCTCTGGCAGTGGTCAGAAAGCCCACGGCCTCGTCGCGCTGGCCGTTCATGAGCACCTGGAGCCGGCGGTCGCCGGGCAGCGCCGCCAGATCGATGACCTTCAGCAGCCCGGCCAGTGGCGCGTCGGCCGGCAGCAGTTCGGCCAGGGCGTTGGGCGTGTTGGCGAAGAAGGCCCAGTCGAACCGGCCGCTGTCCGCTCCCGCTCCCAGATGCAGCGCCAGCGAGTGGATGCCGGCCTCGACGAGGTCCTGAAAGAAGTGGGTGCCGTAGGACAACTCCGGCATGTGGCCGTTGTGGGCCACGGCCATCTCGATCAGCACCTTGGTGTTGAAGATGTCGGCGTAGGTGACGTGGACGCCCAGTTCGATGTTGGTGCTGCCCCACCGCCCCGGGCCGATGAGCACAAAGCGCTCGTCCTCCAGTCGCTTGTTGAGCCGGCCGATGGCCCGCGCCAACTCCTGGCGCAGCGTCAAGTCTTTGATGCTGTGGTAGGTCTGCGGATCGACGTAGATGATGTAGCGAACGTCATCGGCCCGGCCGTCGGGCACGAGATGATGGGAGGTGAACAGGATATCCTCGGCCGGGATGTCGTGGGGAATGGCCACCGGGCCGCCCTCAGTGCGCTGGCTTAGCGGGCGGCATTGCAGGACGTGCAGCCGGTAGCCGGTGTGAGGGTAGTTGGGCAGGATGTCGACGGTAAACTCCATATCCACCGGCCGGCCATAGGTCGCCTCTAGCCGTTGCAACGCGCCGCGCATCAGGCCGACGAAGTGGCGGTCGCGCACCAGCGTGTTGAAGGTCAACACGTACTCGTCGTGGCCGCGCCGCGAGCCAAGGGATACTAGCTCCTCCAGGTAGTCACCGCGGTTGATCGAGACGAGATGGCGCAAGTGGGGATAGCTGTTGTTGAGCACGTCGAGGATCGACACCGTCTTGAAGCTGTTGTCCTCCAGGTCAATCACGTCAATCGACCACTGCGAATGCTGGCGAACGGCGCGGGCGGTCGTCTCCGGGCGCAACTGGGGGTGGCTGAGGGCGATGAGGCGGGGGAAGTCGTTGCTGACGCGCTCCACGGCCCGCGTGCCGAAGCCCCACACCAGCCGCAGGAAGCCGTCTTCGCGCCGTATCTGGCTGTTCCAGCGGAACGGGTTCTGGCTGAAGGCCACGCCGGCCAGCGTGGGGAAGTAGTAGCGGCCGAAGCGGTGGCCGACGGCCTCCTGAATGAGAATGGCCATGCGCTCGTCGTAGTCGATCAGGCCGTGCTTCTGGCGATAGAGGATGGCGTCGGGGTTGAGCGTGCTGGCGTAGACCAGCCGCACGGCGTCGAGCAGGTCGCGCAGGTTCTCCTCGGCCGTGCCCTGGTTGGGGCAGAAGTAGCTGTTGTACTTGCCGGCGAAGGCGTAGCCGAAGTTGTCTTCCAGCAGGCTGGACGAACGAACGACCAGCGGGCTGTCGCCCATCGAGGCCAGCACGTCGCTGAGTTGGCGGATAATGCCCGGCGAGAAGTTGCCCTCCAGATGGGCCTCGACGATGCGCGGGTACTCGTCGCGGATGTCGGCCAGCGAGCGGTACTTCTGGTTCATGTAGTGGTCGAGGCCGTTGATGAGCCTGAACTCGTAGATGACCTCGGTGCCGATGAAGAAGGAGCGCGGGATGGCCACGTGGCGGCCGATCTCGTCGTCGGGCGTCTCCCCCTGCAGGATGCGCCAGGCCAGCATCAGCCCGGCTGCCTTGCCGCCGATCTTGCCGCTGCCGATGCGCCGGTTGAAGATGTAGCGCAGGTCGGCAATGGAGAAGATGCGCTTGGCGATGCCGATGTAGGGCAATTGGTCGCTGATCATGCGCTTGATCAGGACGACCTTGATCTCCTCCAGATGATGCTCGACGCCCTCGCGCTCGGCCGCCGGCAGCCGTTCGTACAACTCCCCCTGGCGGAAGAGCACCTCCCACGGCGCAACCTCCGGGTTGAAGCGCAACTCCGTGGAGGGCGTGGGCGAGGGCTGGTGGCGCAGGGTTTGCTGGATGAGCTGTTCCAGCAGGGCCGGGCCGAGGTTGTCGGCGAAGTAGGCGTCAGTCTGGAAGTCGCGCACGCGGGCCTTGCGCTTCTGCCACACCTGGGCCTCCTCCTGGCCATAAGGGTCGGTCAGCCGTTCGCGGCGCTGCGACTCGATGGCCTTTTCGCGCACTTGCTGCTCGAACTTGACTTCGCTGATGACGCCGCGTCGGAACAACTCCTGGCGCATGTGCGTCCGAATGGTGTCGGCCAGCAAGGGGTATTGGGCCAGCCGGATGTAGATGTCGATCGCCGGAGTGGCGCTGTGGGGTGCTGTTGGAGCCATAATCACTTCACCCGTCGTGTGTCTTGCCCGCGCTCTCGCCTTATTATAGCAGCAACCGGGCCGGGTGACTCCTCGGAACCAATCCCCCCGGAAAGCTGCCCGTTCCGCCAAATCTGCGTATGATTCAGGCCCAAGGAGAAGCACATGTCTACGATCTTCGACCGCATTATCAAAGGCGAGCTGCCGGCCGACATCGTCTACCGCGACGAACTGGTGACCGCCTTCCGCGACATCAACCCCCTGGCCCCCACTCACATCCTGATCGTGCCCAACAAGGCCATCCCGACCGTCAACGACCTGACCGACGACGACGAGGCCACCGCCGGGCGGCTGCTGCTGGCCGCGGCCAAAATCGCCGCCCAGGAAGGCATCGCCGAAGGCGGCTACCGGCTGATCATCAACTGCAACCGCGACGGCGGGCAGGAGGTCTATCACCTGCACCTGCACCTGCTGGGCGGGCGGCGGATGGGGCGGATGGTCATGCCGCAATCGTAGAGACGTTCCGGCGGAACGTCTCGGCTTGGTTACGCGGTCACATATCAGACGGAGACGTTCCGGCGCAACGTCTCTACCGCGTAACAGCGTTCACGTCCTCGCGGCAGACGCAGGCCTCCTTGGTCACGCTGTCGCGCGTCAGATAGCCGTCATACTCCGCGCCCGCGCCGGACGACAGCCAGCCGCTCATGTCGAACGGCAGGTCGCCGTCGGCGCTGATCCAGCGGCCGTTGTAGCTGCGCACGACGTGAACGTGGGTGCCATTGGAGAAGCCCCCCTCGCACGACGGATGGCCCAGCCGGTCGCCGGTGGCCACGCGCGTGCCGGCGGCGATGCGGTCGCGCGTCTCCAGGTGCATAGACGTGACGGCCCAGCCTGTGCCGGCATAGCCGTCGGCCTGCCCTTCGCCGGTGTCCAGATCAATGACGACCGCGCCGTGGCCGCTGCGCACGACGACGCCGGGGGCCATCGCCGTCACCCAGGCGTCGGTCTGGATGCAGCCGGCCTGCTCGCCGGGCGGCACGAAGTCCAGCGCCCCCCAGGCCGAGCCGGAGTTCCACGCCCCATGCGGCCCGCCGGTGAAGTACCACGTCTCGCCCGCGGCCCAGGGCAACTCCAGCGGCGGAGCGACCAGCGCCGCCGGCAGCAGTGGCTCGTGGGCGTAGCCGAACGGGTTGCCGAACAGGCGGACGTAGGTAGCGTAGAGGCCATCGGGACCGGTATCGCGCTGCCAACTGTCATAGGTGACGCCGGCGACCGCGCCGAGAAGGCGCTGCACGCCGGCCGTGCCGTGGTTGATCGTCGGCGCAAACGTCACCTGGGTCGTCTCGCCCAGGTTAAAGCCGCGCAGCCCGCCGTCGGCCCGGCCGTAGAAGCCCAGATTGAGCAGGTTGGCCGCCCAACTCAGTTGGCGGTAGAGGCCGGTCACGTCGCCGCCCGCGCCCAGCAGGTCGGCGCGCTCCGGCGGGCCGGCCTGCGTCACCCAGCCGGCGCGGTGCTCCAGCACGGCCAGCAGCAGCCGCGGGCTGACGCTGTGGCGGTCGGCCACCAGTTGCAGGATGGCCGGGCCGTCCATGCTCTGCCCCTCGACCGTTTCCTGATGGCTCACCAGCCGCCCGCCCAGAGCCGTCACGAAGGCCCTCGCGTCGAAGCCGGCCGCCCCCGGCCCATAGACCAGTTCCGAGTCGGGTAGTATCTTGAACTCCGGCCCGACCACGCGCTGAATCTCCACCCCCGGCACCTGGAGCTGCTGGCCAGGAGTGATGATGTCGGGGTTGGTCAGGGCGTTGAGGGCGATGAGTTCGGCCACGGTGGTGTTGTAGCGGGCGGCGATGGTTCCCAGCGACTCGCCGGCGGCGACAGTATGGGTTCCAGCCGTGCCCGTTGTGCCCGGCGCGACTTCGTAGTGGGCCGCGTCGGGCGTCGGCTGGCCGGTGTAGTCGGGCACGGGCGTGCCCAGTTGGCCGCTGAGTGGCGCGGCCGAGGTCGGGTCGATGAGGGGCGCGGTCGGCTGGATAACAGGTGTCGTCTCTGGCGGGATGATCGGCCGCGGCCCCGGCCGGACGCAGGCCGGCAGGGCCAACAGCAGTCCCAGGAGGAGGATGAACCGAAGGCGGCGAAGGGCGGCATAGTGGCTCATGAGCCGAATTGTACCCGACCCACCATGCGAAGAGAAGAAACCACCGATTACGCAGATTTCGCAGATTCTTCTCAATCTGCGTAATCTGTGGTTTCTTCTCTGTTTGCCCGCTAACCGTGGAACGTGGTATGAATCAGCGCGTGACCGAAGAGAGCCAACCCCCGCGCCCCGCCCAACGCCTGCGCCTGACCTTCAGCAAGGACGGCCCGGCGCGCTTCATCAGCCACCTTGACCTGGCCCGCGCCCTGGAACGGGCGCTGAACCGGGCCGCGCTACCCGTGGCCTACACCCAGGGCTTCAATCGCCGGCCGCGCCTGTCGCTGGCTGCGGCCCTGCCGCTGGGCTACACCAGCGCCGCCGAGGTGGCCGACGTGTGGCTGACCGAGCCGGTCGAGCCGGAGGCGTTTCGGGCGCGGCTGATGGCCCGCATGGCCCCCGGCATCGTCGTCCTGGCGGTGGAGGAAGCGCCGTTGGCCGCGCCATCGTTGCAGCAGCAGTTGGCCGAATCGATCTATGAAGTGGAGTTGCCGGCAACGGTGAATGGCGATGCGCTACGGCAAGCGGTAGCCGAACTGCTGGCCATCGAGAGTCTCATGCGCCAGCGCCACCGGCCCAAAGATAATAAGTCCAGGCCGTTCGATCTCCGGCCGCTGATCCTCGACCTGGCTATGCCAGAGGGGGACGATGGCCCGCCCCGGCTGCGGCTGCGTCTGGTGCAGTCGGCCACGCAGATGGGCCGCCCCGACGACGTGCTGGCCGCGCTGGGGCTGGAGCCGCTCGACGCCCGCATCCACCGCGTCGCCCTGGGCTTTGCCGGCTAGCGCAACCCGTCGACCCGGGTGATTGTCGCCCCCGGCGAGATGGAGCGCCCGGCCTCGCTCAGCCGCGTGCCTTCCCAGGTGCAGTTGCGGCAGCGGTAGCGATAGGCCGGGATGCCGAAGACGTGCAGCAGGCGGTCGCTGGTGCGCCGGCTGATGCGCATGAGTTCCTGCTCGTGGCAGCGCGGGCAGCCAACCTCCATCCACAAGCGCCGGTTGCGCAGTATCGCCTCGCGCAGCACCAGGACCAGCAACAGCAGCCCGGCCAGCCCGGCCAGGGCCAGGCTCAACAGCCGATGCCCCCCGCCGAAGGCCAAACGCGTCACCAGGGGCGGCATGTCGTACATGACCGACGCCCGGCCGCGGTCAATGTCCACCAGAAAGACGACGTACTCGCTGTTGCTGTCGGTGTCGAAGGCGAATGGGATCGGCTCCGTCGTGCGGCCATAGGCGTCGATGGCTTGCGTCGCGTCGCCGGTGATGACGTAGGACTCATAGCTGCCGGCGCGGGCAATGCGCCGCACCTGCTGGTACAAGCCGCTGCTGATCGGCTCCAGGCGGGCGCTGGCGTCGTTGGCGCTCCCTTGCTGGAAGCTGCCGACGACGTAGAACTCCTCCATGCCGTCAAGGGCGCTGACGGCGTAGGGAATGGGGAAGAAGAGCCGGTCGGCGCGCTCATTGCTGTCGAAGACGAAAGTAACAACCTGATTCGGCTGGCTGGTGGTGATCCAGGCCATCGCCGGCGGGAAGGCCCGCTCCGGGTCGTCGCAGTTCACCACCTGCCAGCGGTAGCTGCCGGGCGTCGCGATGGGGTATTCGAGCGAGAAGACGTCGTCATTGGCCACCACGTCCCCCTGCGCACCGTCGTCCAGCAGGCGGGGCAGAGCGTCGCCGGTGGGGAAACTGCCCTGCACGCACCAGTTGTTGTTGTCGGCCGCGCCGGGCGGGGCCACGCTGGGCGACGCCACCGGCCGCGCCAGCGAGGCCATGCCCAGGGCCAGGCGGACGAACGGGTTGACGAAGTAGATGAGCGCCGCCGCGGTCAGCAGCAACAGGCTGAGCGTCAGCAGCGCGGCCGACAGGCGGCTGGGACGGCGCAGGGGGCGGCGCGCCGGGCGGGGAGCCGGCTCGGCCGCCGCCGCAGCCACGGGTTCGACCGGCGGCGCGTCCACCGGCGCATCGGCTTCCAACGGCTCGGCAGGCGGTGGTTCTGTCATGAACGTTACGCCATCGTCTTCTTCCAGCGGCAGGCCGATCACGTCCGGTTCGCCAAAGGCCGGCGGCGCGGTCTGTTCGACTATGGGCGGTGCGTCGAAGGCCGCCGTAGTTGGGAAGTACGTTTCGACGCTGTGCGGCGGCTCTTCAATCGCCGGCGCAATGGTCGGTGGCTCTTCGAGCGGCACGGCGACAGCCGGCGGCTCAATGGCTCGCAATATCCAGTCCGGCGGTGCTTCGGTCAGGGGCGGGGCGACGTCGTCAGTGGCCGCGGCGCCGGGTGTGGCTTCGGGCGGTGAGGTGTCAAGTGCGTCGTCCGTCGGCTCAGCGCCGTAGTACTTTTGCAGCGCCTCTTGCAGCGCGGCGAACTCCTCGGCGATAGAGCTGTCGTCCGACGGCGTGGTCGGCTCGGGCAGGATGTCGCTCGGCAACGGCCCCGTCTCCAACCAGCCGGGCTTGTAACCGGAGGCCTCGATGAACCCCTTGGACTTGTTCTTCTTGCCCGTGCCCGACTCAGAAGAGCCGGCCGGTTTCTTGGCCCCGCCGCCGGGTGATTTCGCGTTGCTCATACTACGTCTCAACTTGCTGTAGACTAGACAGCCGCACCTTCAGGACAGAATCAGAGGCCCATTCTCCGAAGATAGCACCATCGCGGCCAATGCCGGTGAAAAAGGCAGTAAAACTATGGTGAATTATACGTGAAGAAGCGGCGCGGCCCTATAGCCATCCTGCACAACATTCTCTGCCGTTGCGCCACTTGACAGACGACGATCAAAAAAGGTATGATGCCGGTAACTGGTCAGTGGTCTAACCAGTTACCAATGTCTATGACCGAGTGGCTTGCTCCCGCGCGACCCCGCGCCCATGCCGAAAGCGTCCTCCTGGCGTCCATCCTCGACGGCACCTTCCCGAGCGGCACGACGCTGCCCGGCGAGCGCACGCTGGCCGCGCAACTGGGCGTGACCCGGCCGACCTTGCGCGAGGCGTTGCAACGCCTGGCCCGCGACGGCTGGCTGACAGTGGCCCACGGCAAGCCGACGCTGGTCAACAACTACTGGGAAGAGGGCGGGCTGAACGTGCTGGGCAAACTGGTGGAGCATCCGACCTATCTGCCACCCAACTTCGTTGACCAACTACTGGAGGTTCGGCTGCACCTGGCCCCGGCCTACACACGGGCGGCCGTGGCCCGCGCCGCGCCGGAAGTGGCCACCTTCCTCGGCCAGGCCGAGGCGCTGGCCGACCCGGCCGACTTCGCCCGCTTCGACTGGCAACTCCACCACCTGCTGACCGTCCGCTCCGGCAACCCCATCTACACCCTCATCCTCAACGGCTTCCGGGGCTTCTACGAAGAGATCGCCCGGCGCTACTTCGCCGCGGCCGAAGCGCGGCAACTGTCGCGGCGCTTCTACGCCGATCTGCGCGTCGCGGCGCAGGCAACCGACGCCGATGCCGCCGAGACGCTCAGCCGGGCCGTCATGGCTGAGAGCATTGTCACCTGGGCAGGGCGCGCCCAACGCGCCGAGGAGAGCTAACCATGCGCCGCTGGAACGGCTGGGGCGACGATACCATTCCCTATCATCTGCCGGCTCAAGCGTCGGCCACTCTGGATGAGTGGGTGGGCCGAGGCACGCCGCCACGCGACGCCGCGCTGGCCGACGTGTTGGCCGCCGTGCCGCCCGGCCGTCTGCCCGCCCATCGCCTCGTCCGCACCGAGAGCGGCGACCGGCTGCTCCACGCTCGCGGCCAAAGCCTGCCCGATTGGGTGGCCTTGCGCAGCGGGCGCATCGCCGCCTTCCCCGACGGCGTGGCCTATCCGCAGAACGAGGACGAAGTGGCCGACCTGCTGGCCTATGCCGCCGCGACCGGCGCGCATCTCATCCCCTTTGGCGGCGGCACGAGCGTCGTCGGCCACATCAACCCCCAGCCAGGCGATCGGCCGGTGCTGACGGTCAACCTGCGGCGCATGAACCAGTTGTTGCGCTTCGACAGCGTCAGCCATCTGGCGACGTTCGGCGCGGGCGTGGCCGGGCCGGAGCTGGAGGCCCAACTGCGGGCGCGCGGCTTCACCCTGGGCCACTTCCCGCAGTCGTTCGAGTACTCCACGCTCGGCGGTTGGGTGGCCACGCGCAGCAGCGGCCAGCAGTCGCTGCGCTACGGCCGCATCGAGAGCCTGTTCGCCGGGGGCACGCTGCTGTCGCCGGGCGGGGCGCTGCGGCTGCCGCCGTTTCCGGCGTCGGCCGCCGGGCCTGACCTGCGCCAACTGGTGCTTGGCTCGGAGGGACGCATGGGCATTCTGACCGAAGCCACTGTGCGCGTCACGCCGCTGCCGGAGCACGAGGAGTTCCACGCCGTCTTCTTCCCCAGCTTCGCCGCGGGGCTGACGGCGACGCGGCAGATCGTCCAGGCGCGGCTGCCGCTGTCGCTGCTGCGCTTCAGCACGCCGACGGAGACGCAGACGACGCTGGCCCTGGCCGGCCACGAGCGGGTCATCGGCCTGCTGGAGACGCTGCTCAGCGTGCGCGGCGTCGGCGGCGAGAAGTGCATGTTGCTGTGTGGCTTCACCGGCCACGCGGCGACGATGCGCGAGACGCGCAAGCAGACGTTGGAGCTATGCCGGGCGCAAGGCGGCGTCTCCGCCGGGCGGCGCTTCGGCGAGCAGTGGATCGAGGGGCGCTTCCGCACGCCCTACCTGCGCAACACCTTGTGGGAGTTGGGCTACGCCGTGGACACGCTGGAGACGGCCACGACCTGGGACAACGTGCCGCGCCTGCTGGCGCAGATCGAGACGGCCTTGCGCGGCGCGCCCATCGGCGACGGCGAGCGCGTCCACGTCTTCACCCATCTCTCTCACGTCTATGCGCAAGGGGCCAGCATCTACACCACCTACCTCTTCCGGCTGGCGGCCGACCCGGATGAGACGCTCGCCCGCTGGCAGGCGCTCAAGGGCGCGGCCAGCACGGCCATCGTTGCCGGCGGCGGGACGATCAGCCACCAGCACGGCGTCGGCCGCGACCACGCCCCCTACCTGGCGGCCGAGAAGGGCGCGCTGGGCCTATCCGCCCTATCCGCCGCCGTCCGTTGCTTTGACCCGCACGGCCAAATGAATCCCGGCGTCCTATTTGAGTGACGAGATACGAGTTCGGAGTGGCGAGTGGCGGGTGGCGAGTGGCGGGTGGCGAGTGACCAACGACTAACAACCAACGACCAATAATCACTGACCCACTGACCCACTGACCCACTGACCCACTGACCCACTGACCCACTGACCCACTGACCTACTGACCTACTGACCTACTGACATGAACTGGAACACAAACTGGCGCGAACAAGCGTGGCAAAGCCTTGACGAAACGTGGGACCTCGTCATCGTCGGCGGCGGCATCACCGGGGCGGGCCTTCTGCATGAGGCGGCGCGGCTGGGGCTGCGGGCGCTGCTGGTGGAGCAGCGCGACTTCGCCTGGGGCACGTCCAGCCGCTCGTCGAAGCTGGTTCACGGTGGCCTGCGCTATCTGAAAACGGGTCAGGTGGGGCTGACGCGCGCTTCGGTACAGGGGCGCGAACAACTGCTGGCCGAGGGGCCGGGCCTGGTCGATCCGCTGGGCTTTCTGCTGGCGCAGTACGAGGGCGACGGCGCCGGGCGGCTGGTCTACGGCGCGGGCCTGACCGTCTATGACCTGATGGCCATGCAGTGGAGCCACCGCTACTACAGCCCGGCCGACTTCCAAATGTTGGCCCCCTACATCTCGCCCACCGGCCTGCGCGGCGGCTTCCAGTATAACGACGCCCAGACGGATGACGCGCGATTGGTGTTGCGCTTAATTCGGGAGGCGGTTGCGGAAGCGCAGGGAAGCTGGGGAGCAGGGGAGCAGGGGGGAGAGGGTTCCGCACCCCCTCGCCCTCCGGGAGAGGGCCGGGGAGAGGGTTCCGCCCTCCCTCGCCCTTTGGGAGAGGGCCGGGGAGAGGGTTCCGCACCCCCTCGCCCTCCGGGAGAGGGTTGGGGAGAGGGTTCTCGCGCCCTGGCGCTGAACTACGCCCGCGCCCAAGAGCTACTGCGCGACGACACCGGCGCTATCCTCGGCGTCCGCCTGCGCGATATGGCCAACGGTGCCGACGGCCGCACAACCGACGTTCGCGCCCGCGCCGTCATCAACGCCACCGGCGCCTGGGCCGACCACCTGCGCGGCCAGGTCGGCGCCGAAAGCCGCATCCGCCCCCTGCGCGGCAGCCACCTCATCTTCCCCGCCTGGCGCTTCCCCGTGGCTCAGGCCGTCAGCTTCATGCACCCGCTCGACGGCCGGCCGGTCTTCGCTTTCCCGTGGGAGGGCGTCACCCTGGTCGGCACGACCGACGTCGACTGCCCACCGCCGCTGACAACCGACCCGTGTATCACCGGTGACGAAGTGGCCTATCTGATGGCCGCCGTCACGACCCACTTCCCCGCCCTGAGCCTGTCGCTCGACGACGTGATCGCTACCTTCGCCGGCATCCGGCCGGTCATCGGCAGCGGCAAGGCCGATCCGTCCGACGAATCGCGCGATCACGTCGTCTGGCAGGAGAGCGGCCTGCTGACTGTCACCGGCGGCAAGCTGACCACCTTCCGCCAAGTTGCCCGCCAGGCGCTAGAGGAGATCTGCGCCCGGCTCGACGACGACCAGGCGACAGGCGAGGCGCGCCTGGCCCGGCTGCACGACGACGCGCCGGTACTGCAACCGGTGGACGACGCGCTGCCGGGCGGCGCGGCGCTGCCGGAGGAGACGCGCCGCCGCCTGTTGGGCCGCCACGGGCGCGAGGCGGCCGACCTGATCGCCGCCGCCGCGCCGGATGAACTGACGGCCATCCCCGGCACGCCGGCCCTGTGGGCCGAGTTGCGCTGGGCGGCGCGGTCGGAGGCCGTCGTCCATCTGGACGACCTGCTGCTACGCCGCGTACGGCTGGGCTTGCTGCTGCCGCGCGGCGGCGACGATCTGATGGCGCGCATCCGGGCTATTGTGCAGCCGGAACTGGGCTGGGACGACGCGCGCTGGGCGGCCGAGGAGCGCGACTACCGGGCGCTGGTCGCCGCGGCCTACGCCCTGCCCGACCGCCGGGACATCCCCGACTGGCCGGCCCAACTGGCGGCGGCCGAGGCGACGCGCGAACGGGCGGCCGTTGCCCGGCAGGAGCGCGCGCGGCTGCGGCAGCGGCGCGGTGGGCTAGGCTTGGCCCTGGTGGCCGTGGTGATACTATTGCTCTGGCTGATACGCCGCCATCACCGAGGAGCCGCCCCCCATGCCTGACGCCTATCGCCAACTGCTCTTCCCGCTGCTCAAGCGCCTGGACCCGGAGACGGCCCACGACCGCACCCTGGAAGCCCTGACGCTGGCCCAGTCCAACCCCGTCGGGCGGCGCGTGTTGCAGCGCATCGCCGGCCGTGTGCCGGTGCTGCCGGTGCAGATCGGCCCGCTGCACTTCCCCAACCCGCTGGGCATGGCCGCCGGCTTCGACAAGGACGCGCGCGTCGTCGGCGGGCTGGCGGCGCTGGGCTTCGGCCACGTCGAGGTCGGCACGCTGACGCCGCGGCCGCAGGCGGGCAACCCCCGGCCGCGCATCTTCCGCCTGCCGGAGGACGGGGCGCTCATCAACCGCATGGGCTTCCCCAACGGCGGGGTCGAGGCGGCCGTGCCCCGGCTGCGGGCGCTGGCCGGGCGGCGCGACTGCGTCCTAGGCGTCAGTCTGGGCAAGCAGAAGGAGACGCCGCTGGATGAGGCCGCCGCCGACTACATCACCGTCATGCGCGCCGTCTACCCCTACGCCGGCTATCTGGCCGTCAACATCAGTTCGCCCAACACGCCCGGCCTGCGCGAACTTCAGGGCGGGAGCTATCTCGACGCCCTGCTGGCCGCGCTGGTAGCCGAGAACCGCCAACTGGCGGCGCGAGCGGGTATTGCCCCCCGGCCGCTGTGGGTCAAGATCGCGCCCGACCTGAACTCAGATGAGTTGGACGAGGTGCTATCCGCCTTGCTGGCCGCCGGAGCCGACGGCATCATCGCTGCCAACACGACGCTGGCCCGCAACGGCCTGCGCGACGCGCGCCGGAGCGAGGCGGGCGGGTTGAGCGGCCGGCCGCTGCGGCAGCGCAGCACCGAACTGATCGCCGCCATTCACCAGCGCACCGGCGGTGCGCTGCCCATCATCGGCGTCGGCGGCGTGGCCACGGCCGATGACGTGCGCGCCAAGCTGGACGCCGGGGCGGCCGTGGTGCAACTCTACAGCGCCCTCATCTACGGCGGGCCGGGGCTGCCGGGGCAGATTTTGCGGGGGCTGGCCGCGTCTGGGTAGGCTGCACAGGATAAGAATCCTGTGCCACTTACCGGCGCGTGAAGTGTGGCACAGGATTCTTATCCTGTGCGGGACGCTAATTCACCAGCCTACAAATAGCCGAACGCCCACAGCGCGCTATAATTCGCTCTATGTCATCGCCATCCACGGCATCATCCTCGCCGCCAACGGCGTCCTCGCCGCCTACGGCGTCCTCGCCGCCACTGGCTCGACTGGAAGCCACCGTCCACGGTCTCGTGCAGGGGGTCTACTTCCGACAGTACACATGGCAAGAAGCGCGCCGGCTGAACCTGGTCGGCTGGGTGGCCAATCAGCCCGACGGCACGGTGCGCGTCGTCGCCGAAGGGCCGGCCGAGGCGTTGCGCCAACTGCTTGACTTTCTCCACCGCGGCTCGCCCTTGGCCCGCGTCGAGCGCGTCGACAGCGCCTGGCCGGCCGCGACCGGAACTTTCGTCGCCTTTCAGGTTCGCAGCACATGACCCAACCCTACCGGTTCGGCCGGCAACGGCTGGCCTGGTTTATCCTCTTCGGCAGCTTCTTCACCTGCCTTCTGCTGAGCGCCACCGCACCACTGGCCGTGCGGGCGTTCGTGCAAAACGCCACCCAGCCGCTCGACATCAACGTTCAGGCCAACCAGGGCACGGTGGGCGTCAATGCCGAGAACGGCCCGCGCCGCGCCGTGCTGATGGGCGAGCCGCCGCAGGAGATCGAGGGCGTGACCACTATCCAGACCGACACGACAGCCTCGGCGTTGGTCAACGTCATGCCCCCCGACGGCGACGAGCCGCTGGCCACGCTGCAAATCTCCGGCAACTCCACGGTGCAGATCGAGCAGGCCACCGCGCCGCGCTTTGGGCTGAGCGCTCAGCCCTTTCGCCTCAATCTAGACGTGCAGGCCGGGCGGGTGCGCTTTTTTTTGCCGTTCTTTGAGGGTCGGCCGGTGGCCGTCACACTGACCACACCCCACGGACAGGCTGACGTGAGCGATCCGGGGCGCTACACCGTGGAAGTCAGCGCCGAGGCGACCCAGGCCACGGTGCAAAACGAGGGCGCGGCCGTCGTCTCGGCCCAGGGCGAATCGCTGGCTGTGGCTCCCGGCCAACGGGTGGAGCTTGCCGCCGGCGCGCCGCCAAGTGGCCCGCTCGACCCGGCGCGCGACCTCATCCGTAATGGCGACTTCGGCCAGGGATTAGACAACTGGGCGTCGTTCGCCTGGCGCGTGGAACTACCCGACCAGCCCAAGGGTGAGACCAGCGTCTCCATCGACGGCGGCAGCTCGGTGCTACGCTTCGCGCGCGAGGGCGTGGGCCACGCCGACGTGCGCGTGACGCAGTCAATCAATCAGGACGTGTCCGGCTATGACTCCCTGCGTGTGTCGGCCACGCTACGCGTGCTGAATCAGAGCCTGGGTGTGTGCGGTGTGCAGGGCAGCGAGTGCCCGTTGTTCATCATCGTTAACTACAGCGACGACAGCGGCGTCGGCCGCGTCTGGCAACACGGCTTCTTTGCCCAGGGGACAGTGGACGACAACCTGACGCCGGGGCAGTGCATCTCCTGCGCCGTGGTGCAACGGCCGCACGAGCGCGTGCCGCTAAGCCAATTCTTCTTCTACGACGTCGACCTCATCCAGGAACTGGCCAGCCAGGGCTTCCTGCCGCCGCGCCACATCGAGAGCGTGACTCTCGTCGGCTCCGGCCACACCTTCACCACCGAGGTGTCGGACGTGGCTCTGGTTGTCGAGTAGCACAGGATTCTTATCCTGTGCTCTACCGCTCAAACCCCAACCCCCGCTGCTTCAACGACACAAACCGCCCGCTGCCGATGATGATGTGGTCGAGCACGCTGATGTCCAGCAGCTTGCCCGCCTGCACGATCTGCCGCGTCACGTTGATGTCCTCCGGCGAGGGAGACGGGTCGCCCGACGGGTGGTTGTGGGCGACGATGAACGCCGCGGCATTCTCACGGATGGCGGCGCGGAACAGTTCGCCGACGCGCACGACCGAGGTGTTGAGGCTGCCGACGTAGAGCGTTGGCGTGCGCAGAACGCGGTTGCGCGTGTCCAGCAGGATCAGCCGCAGATGCTCCTGGTCGAGGAACATCATCTCCGACTTGAGCAAGTGGAAGGCGTCGTCGGGCGTGGTGACGCGCGGGCGTTCCTCCGGCGAACTGGCCACCAGCCGCCGGCCGATCTCCAGCGCGGCCTTGATCTCGGCCGCCTTGGCCGGGCCGATGCCGTTGGCTTCGGTCAGTTCCGTCACCGTGGCCCGCGCCAGGCCGGGCAGGTGGTCGAACTGGACGAGCAGCCTCTCGGCCAGGCGCAGCACGTTCTCGCCCGGCAGCCCACTACGTAGGACGATGGCCAGTAGCTCGGCCGTCGAGAGCGCCTCGGCCCCAATGAGGATGAGGCGCTCGCGCGGCCGTTCCGTTTCGGCTATATCCCGAATCATCGGCAGATAGCCGACGGTCGTTTCTTCGTGGAGCCTCACGGCGCTCTCCGGGCTATCAGGCCGAGGCCTGGCGGACGAGGATGACCAGTTCCTCCCACTCTTCGGACGTCAAGTGAAGCGTGATGAAGCCCAGTTCAATGTGGTACATGTAGCCGTCCTCTTCCTCATTCCGCCAAATGGCAAAACCGGACTCTTCGGACTCGGCCAGCATGTCGGGTTCAAGATCGTTATCGTGGTTCATAGTGTTCTCCTTCTTGGTGGTCAGTGGTCAGTGGCCAGTGGTCAGGTCACTGACCACTACTTCTACTGCAAAGCATACAACACCCCGCCCTCCGTGCCGACAAAGACGACGCCGTCGGCGATGGCGGGGGACGAAACGCCCGAATCGGCGCGGAACTGCCACTGCATGCGGCCGGTCGCCGCGTCGAGGGCGTAGAGATACTTGTCGTTGCTGCCGACGTAGATCAGGTCGCCGGCAATGGCCGGAGCCGAGAAGATGATGTCACTGGTCGGGAAGGTCCAGGCCGGTTCGCCGCCATCGGTAGACAGGGCGTAAACGCGGCCGTCCAACCCGCCCCAGACCAGCAAGTCGCCGGCCAGCGACGGCGCGGAGTAGCTCTCGGTCGACATCTCGTAGCTCCAGCGCGCCTGATGGCTGGCGATGTCCACGGCGAATAGTTCGCCGACTAGATTGGGACCGGAGGTCATGAAGTAGACCACGCCATCGCCGACGACGAGATCGGCCGTGGGGCTATAAAGCTCCTGGGCGTTCTCTGCCGGGTTGAACGACCACGACTCGGCCCCGCTGCCTGCGTCGAGGGCGTAGAGGCTGCTGTCGGCCACGGGTACGTAGACCACGCCGTCGGCCACGGCCGGCGAGAAGGCGATGGCCAGACCTTCCTTTTGGAAGCGCCACTGCTCTTCGCCCGTCGCCGCGTCGAGGGCCAGCAGCAACCCGCTCTCGCCGGCGACGTAGACCGTGTCGCCGACGACGGCCGGTGAGCCGGTGATGCCGTTGCCCGATGAACCGTCGCCCAGCGTGGCCCGCCACTGCTCCGCGCCGCCGGCCGCGCTCAGGGCGTAGACGATGCCGTCCATGCCGGCGACGAAGACCCGTCCGCCGGCCGCGGCCGGCGCGGCGATGACCGGCTGCCCGGTGGCGAAGCGCCAGCGCTCCGCGCCCGTCTCGCGGTCGAGGGCGTAGACGTGGCCGTCGTAGCTGGCGGCGTAGACGGCGTCGCCCAGCACGGCCGGCGCGGCGAAAATCCACTCCTCGGCCGCGAACTGCCACTTGATGGCGCTGTACTCGGCCAGCCCTTCGGTGCGGAAGACGCCGGTGCGGGCCGCGTTGGCGCGGTGCATGGCGGCGTCGGGCGCGGCAATCTCCGGCCGCCCCTCCGCGCCGCCGCAACCGGCCAGAACCAGCACCAGCCCTATCAGTAGGGCAGGAATCAGCCTACCCCACAAGCCCCGTCGCGGGCGCAAAGTGTCGTTTATCATTCGTTGCTCTTGGGTCGTTGGTCGTTAGTCGTTGGTCAATGACCAACGACTAACGACCAACGACAACTCACTTCAGGAAATTGCGCAACACCGTATGCAAAATCCCGCCATTGCGATAGTAATCCACCTCGACCGGCGTATCGATGCGGCAGGTCGTCTCGAAGGTGATGACCCGGCCGTCGGTCGTTTCGGCGCGCACGGTCACGTCTTGCAGCGGCTTCAGCTCATCGCTCAGGTTCACCGTCGCGTACGTCTCCGTGCCGTCCAGCCCCAACGTCTGCGGGTTTTGGCCGGGCTTAAACTGCAACGGCAGGATGCCCATGCCGACCAGGTTGCTGCGGTGGATGCGCTCGAAGCTCTCGGCGATGACCAGACGCACGCCCAGCAGCAGCGGCCCCTTGGCCGCCCAGTCGCGCGAGCTGCCCGTGCCATATTCGCGCCCGGCCAGCACGACCAGCGGCGTGTTCGTCTCCTTGTACTTCAGCGAGGCGTCGAAGATGGTCATGACCTCGTTGGTCGGCAGATAGGTGGTCATGCCGCCCTCGGTGCCGGGGGCCATCTGGTTGCGCAGGCGGATGTTGGCGAAGGTGCCGCGGGTCATGACGCGGTCGTTGCCGCGCCGCGAGCCGTAGGAGTTGAAGTCGCGCGGCTCCACGCTGTTGTTGATCAGGTAGGCCGCCGCCGGGCTGGTGCGCGAGATGGAGCCGGCGGGCGAGATGTGATCGGTGGTGATGGAGTCGCCGACCTTGATCAGCACGCGCCCGCCACTGATGTTGACGATGGGCTTCACCTCGCGCGATAGGCCGACGAAGAAGGGCGGCTCCTGGATGTAGGTCGAGGACTCATCCCACTGGTACTGCGCCCCACCGCTGCGGGCGATGCGGTTCCACATGTCATTGCCGCTGAAGACGTTGCCGTACTGCTCGGCGAACATCTCGGCATTGAGCGACTCGGCCAGGGCGCGCTTGATCTCGGCGTTGGTGGGCCAAATTTCGCGCAGGTAGACCGGCTCGCCGTCGCGGCCGATGCCCAGCGGCTCGTTGTACATGTCGATGTCGGCCCGCCCGGCCAGGGCATAGGCCACCACCAGCGGCGGCGAGGCCAGGAAGTTGCTGCGCGATTCGGGGTGGACGCGCCCCTCGAAGTTGCGGTTGCCGCTGAGGACGGACGAGACAACCAGTTCGCCCTCCTGAATGGCCTGGCTGACCTCCTCCGGCAGCGGGCCGGAGTTGCCGATGCAGGTCGTGCAGCCGAAGCCGACGATGTGGAAGCCGAGCTGCTCCAGATAGGGCAGCAGCCCCGACTGTTTCAGATACCCCTCGACGACGCGCGAGCCGGGGGCCAGGCTGGTCTTGACGTAGGGCGGCACGTGCAGCCCGGCCTCGACCGCCTTCTTGGCCAGCAGCCCCGCGCCGAGCATGACGCTGGGGTTGGAGGTGTTGGTGCAACTGGTGATGGCGGCAATGACCACCGCGCCGTGGGTGATCTCCGTCGTCTCCCCGTTGGCCGGCACGTCCGGCCCGACGACTTCGGCCGTGCGCGCCAGGTCTGCCTCGCTCAGCCCAAAGCCGCGCGGCCCGACCGGGGCCAGCAGTTGCTGGCGGAAGGTCGTCTTCATGTTCTTCAGCGAGACGCGATCCTGGGGCAGCTTCGGCCCGGCCAGGCTCGGCTCGATGGTCGCCAGGTCTAGCTCGACCACGTCGGTGAACAGCGGGTCGGGCGTGGCGTCGGTGCGGAAGAGGCCCTGCTCCTTGGCGTAGCGCTCCACCAGATCGACCAGTTCGGCCGGGCGGCCGGTGTTGCGCATGTAGTTGAGCGTCTCGTCGTCCACCGGGAAGAAGCCGACCGTCGCGCCGTACTCCGGGCACATGTTGGCGATGGTCGCCCGGTCGGCCAGGGTCATGTTGCTGAGGCCGGGGCCGAAGTACTCCACGAACTTGCCGACGACGCCCTTTTTGCGCAGCATCTCGGTGATGCGCAGCACCAGGTCGGTGGCCGTCGTGCCCTCGGGCATGCCGCCGATCAGGCGCACGCCGACCACTTCCGGGGTCAGCATGTAGATGGGCTGGCCGAGCATGACCGCCTCGGCCTCGATGCCGCCGACGCCCCAGCCCAGCACGCCCAGGCCGTTGATCATCGTCGTGTGCGAGTCGGTGCCGACCAGGCTGTCGGGGAAGGCCACGCGGCCGTCCCCCTCCGGCTTGCTCATGACCACCTGCCCCAGATACTCCAGGTTCACCTGATGGACAATGCCCATCGCCGGGGGCACGACGCGGAAGTTCTCGAACGCGCCCTGGCCCCACTTCAGGAACTCGTACCGCTCGCGGTTGCGCTCGAACTCGCGCTCGGCGTTGTAGAACAGGGCGAAGGCCGAGCCGAACTGATCGACCTGCACCGAGTGGTCGATGACCAGATCGACGGGCACGATGGGGTTGATGCGGTCGGCGTTGCCGCCCAGCCGCGACATGGCCGAGCGCATGGCCGCCAGGTCGACGACGGCCGGCACGCCGGTGAAGTCCTGCAGGATGACCCGGCCGGGCTTGAACGGCACTTCAAAGGAGTCGGTCATCTGCGGCGACCAGCGGGCCAGCCGCTCAACGTCCTGGGGCATGACCTCGTAGCCGTCGGCCGTGCGCAAGACGGCTTCCAGCAGCACCTTGATCGAGAACGGCAGCCGGTCGATGTCGGCCACGCGCCGCAGCTTGTCCAGCCGGTAGAAGTGGTAGTCGGTCCCCTTGAGCCGCGCGCGCGCGCCAAAGTGGTCAAAAAGTCGCTGGGTCATTGCTCACCTCGGTCTTGTCGCTGTGCTGTTTCGCGCAAACACACAGACGAACATTGTATAATCCTGCCTGTTACGGCCGTTGGGCTGTCTATGCTATGATAGAAGCGTCGCAATTATAGCCGATTTCTGCCGGCACACTTAGAAACCGGGTTTCTCTGAGATAACTCGGTTTTTGGATGGGGTATTGCGGTCAATGATGGGCGACTTTCCAGTGGCAAGGAGACAGGAGATGATAGACAAGACCGCGGGTCTCGAACGCAAGCACCCGCCAGTGGCGACCGGCGGCCGCGAGGAGATTCGCAACCCGTTGCGCTTCTTCGTCTGGCTGACCGAGACCTACGGCGATGTGGTGCAATACCGCTCCAGCGTCGAGCCGGCTTACCTTGTCAACCATCCCGACTACGTTCAGCACGTGCTCCAGACCAACGGCCAGAACTACAACAAGAACACCTACCTCAATAAGTACATTGTCGAGTCGCTGACCGGCCAGGGGCTGCTGACCAGCGAGAACCCGCTGTGGCGCGAACAGCGGCGGCTCATCCAGCCCGCCTTCCACCGCCGCAGCCTGCCGGCCTTTGCCGGGCTGATGACCGACGCCACCTGCCGCACCATCGACCGGCTGCGGGCCACGCCGCCGGGCGAGACGGTCGACATCGCCCGCGAGATGATGCGCCTGACGCTCGACATTGTGACCTCGGCCCTCTTCGGCTACGACATCACCGGCCGGGCCGACGAAGTGGGCACAGCGATGGACACAATGGTGAGCATCGGCAAGCCGCGCCACCGCAAGGTGAAGGAGGCGATTGACCTGGTGGACGGCATCGTCTATGAGATCATCGACGAGCGCCGCGCCCACCCGGAGCGCCAACGCGACGACCTGCTGACGATGCTGCTCAACGCCCGCTACGACGACGGCACGGCCATGCCCGACAAGCTGGTGCGCGACGAAGTCATGACCCTGCTGATCGCCGGGCACGAGACGACGGCCAACACGCTGGGCTGGACGTGGTACCTGCTGGCCCAATACCCGGAGGTCGTAGCCCGGCTGGAGGCCGAGGTGGACACATTGCGCGGGGCGGCGCCGGCGATAGCCGACTTCCCGCGGCTGGTCTACACCGACCGGGTGATCCAGGAGGCGATGCGCCTCTACCCGTCGGCCTGGTCGATCAGCCGCCGGGCGCTGGCCGACGACGAGATCGGCGGCTATCACATCCCGGCCGGCTCCATCGTGGCCATGAGTCCCTACACCACCCACCGCCACCCGGCCTTCTGGCCCGACCCGGAGCGCTTCGACCCCGACCGCTTCACGCCGGAGCGGGTGGCCGCCCGGCCGCGCTTCGCCTACTTCCCCTTCGGCGGCGGCGCGCGGCAGTGCATCGGCAACTACTTCGCCCAAATGGAGAGCCTGATTATCATCCCCACCATCGTCCAGCACTTCCGGCTACAGCCGCGCTGGACCGAACCCATCGAAGGCCACGCCCTGGTGACGCTGCGAGCGCGCGGCGGCGTGCCGGTGGCCCTGGAGAAACGACTATGAACGTATTATTCATCGGCGGCAGCGGCATCATCAGCTCGGCTTGCGCGGCGCTGGCCGTCGAGCGGGGCATCGATCTGACTCTGCTCAACCGCGGCCGGACCGACTTCCGCCCCGTGCCCGCCGCGGCCGAAGTCATCCACGCCGATGTGCGCGATCCGGCGGCGGCGGCCGAAGCGCTGCGCGGCCGGACGTTCGACGCCGTGGTGGACTGGATCGCCTTCACCACCGACCACATCGCCACCGACCTGGAGCTGTTTCGCGGCCGGGTGGGGCAGTTCATCTTCATCAGTTCCGCCTCGGCCTACCAGAAGCCGCCCGCCCGGCTGCCCATCACCGAGGAGACGCCGCTCGATAACCCGTTCTGGCAGTACTCGCGCAACAAGATCGCCTGCGAAGAGCTGCTGATGGCCGCTTACCGCGACGAGGGCTTCCCGGTGACCATCGTCCGCCCGTCGCACACCTACGACGCCACCCTGCTGCCCTTCCACGGCGGCTACACCACGCTCGACCGGCTGCGGCAGGGCAAGCCCATCCTTATTCACGACGACGGCGAATCACTGTGGACGCTGACCCACCACCGCGACTTCGCCCGCGCCTTTGTGCCCCTGCTGGGCGAACCGCGGGCCATCGGCCAGGCGTATCACATCACCTCCGACGAGGTGCTGACCTGGAACGAGATCGCCCGGCTGCTGGGCGAGGCCGCCGGGGTCACGCCCAACGCCGTCCACGTGCCGTCGGCCGTCGTCGCCACCTATGACGAGGGCTTTGGCGACAGCTTGCTGGGCGACAAGGCCCACAACGCCATCTTCGACAACAGCAAGATTCGCACCATCGTGCCCGGTTTCGCCGCCGAAATCCCCTTCGCCGAAGGGGCGCGGGAGATCGTCGCCTGGTACGACGCCCACCCCGAAGCGCAGCGCGTCGATCCCGTCCACGATGCCCTGCTCGACCGGATCATCGGCGACAGAGAAGAAAAGTAACCACAGATTTCACAGATTGAAGAGAGGTAATCCGCAGATTGGGCAGATTGGGCAGATTTTAGAAAGAAGAGATCTCTTCTTCTGAAAATCTGCCCAATCTGCCCAATCTGCGGATCATTACTCTCTTAATCTGCGTAATCTGTGGTTTCTTCCTCCGATTGCCAGGAACGCCCGGCGGGGCTATGCTTACGGGCGATGAACCCGTTTCACTGGCTGTTCGACAAGTTCTACCCGCTCATCCGCTTTCTCTATGAGCGCATCCAGGGCAACCGCTGGTTCGACCGCATCGCGCCGCAACTGTGGCTGGGCGGCGCGCCGACCTACGCCCGCGACTACCAATTCCTGCTGGACAACGACATCAACGCCGTCCTCGATATGCGCCTGGAGCGCGAAGGGGATCGCGCCTTCTACGACGCCCACGACATCGCCTACAAGCGGCTGGGCGTGCTCGACGCCACCGTGCCGGCCGACGAGTACCTGAGCGAAGGGGCCGACTGGATCGACGAACAGATCGACGCCGGGCGCACGGTGCTGGTGCACTGCGCCAAGGGGCGCGGCCGTTCGGCCACCCTCGTCGCCGCCTACCTGATGCGCCACGAAGCGCTGCCCTACGACGACTGCCGGACGATGATGAAAGAGGCCCGGCCACTGGTCAAACTGGAAGACCGCCACCGCCGCCGCCTGGAGCGCTGGCACACCGCCACCGACAAAGCCGACGTATGACCCCATCCCCATCGCTGCCCGCTTCCCTGGCCGTCGCCCAACGCTCGCTGGGCGACCCGAACCACAGCTATCCACTCTTCCCGCCCCTGCTGGAAGGCTGCCCGGCCACCAGCACGGCCGAGTTGCAGTACCCGCTGGCCCTCGACTACGACTACACCCGTCTGCCGCGCGACTTCTTCAACCGCGACCCGTACCCCGGCATCCGCCGCTGGGCGGAGCTGCTGCCGCCGCTGGCCCCCGGCCTGTCGATGGGCGAGGGGGGCACGCCGCTGGTGGCCGCGCCGCGCCTGGCCGACTGGGCCGGCTTCGGCGGCGAACTGTACATCAAGGACGAGAGCCGCAACCCGACCGGCAGCCACAAGGATCGGCTGAACCTGTGCACCGTCAGCGCCGCCGTGCTCAGCGGCGCGCCGGGCGTCACCGTGGCCTCGTCGGGCAACCACGGCGCGGCGGCGGCGGCCTACGCGGCGCGGGCCGGGCTGCCCTGCGTGCTGTTCATCACCGAGGGCACGGAGCCGCACCTGGTGCGCATGGTGTCGGCCTATGGCGCGGCCGTCGTGCCCCTGCCCCGGCCGCTGCGCCGCGTGCTGATGCGCGAACTGGTCGAGCGCGCCGGCTTCCACCCCGTCAGCAGCATCACCCCCACCCACACCGGCCACCCGTTCGGCCCGGAGGGGTACAAGACCATCGCCTACGAGATTTACCGCCAGTTGGGCGACCGGCTGCCGGCGGCCGTCTTCATCCCCACCGCCTACGCCGAACTGCTCTACGGCGTCTGGCTGGGCTTCAAGGAGTTGAGCCAGGTCGGCCGGCGCGGCCCCGCGCCGCAACTGTTCGCCTGTGAGCCGGCGGCCGGCGCGCCGCTGCGGGCGGCGCTGGCCCAGGGGCGGCCGGTGATCACGGTCGAGGAAGCACCCACGGCGGCCTACAGCATCGTCGTGGCCGCCAACGGCTACCGCGGCGTGCTGGCCGTGCGCGAGAGCGAGGGCGACGCCGTGGCCGTCAGCGACGCGGAGATGCTGGCGGCGCAGACGGCGCTGGGGCGCGAGGGGCTGTGGGCGGAGCTATCGGGCGCAGCCGGGCTGGCCGGCTTGCGCCAGGCGGCGCGGGCCATGTCGTTCGACGGGCCGGTCGTCTGCCTGATGACCTCCAGCGGCTTGAAAGACCAGGGCCTGCCCGCCCCCACCCTGCCCCCCGTCGCCCCCACCTGGGAGGCCGTCCAAACGACGCTCAAGGAAGTCTATGGTCTCTCTGTATAATAAAGAGAAATGATCCGCAGATTGGGCAGATTAAGCAGATTTCAGAAAGAGAAATTTGTCTTTCTGCTTTCTGAAAATCTGCCGAATCTGCCCAATCTGCGGATCACTATTCTTTAATCTGTGAAATCTGTGTAATCTGTGGTTCATATGCCCGGCGAAACCGTCACCCCCAGCCGCCAGCAGTACCTCGACGTCAAGGCCCAGCACCCCGACGCCATCGTCTTCTTTCGCCTGGGCGACTTCTACGAGACGTTCGACGGCGACGCCAGCCTCGTGGCCCGCGAACTCGACCTGGTGCTGACCAGCCGGCCGCAGGGCAAGGGCCAGCGCACCCCCATGGCCGGCGTGCCCTACCACGCCGCCGAGAACTACATCGCCCGCCTCATCGCCAAGGGGTACAAGGTCGCCCTGTGCGAGCAGATGAGCACCGAGCTCATCAACGGCCTGATGCCGCGCGAGGTCATCCGCGTCTTCACCGCCGGCACGGTCGTCGAGCCGGGAATGCTGGAGGCGGGTCGCAACAACTACCTGGCCGCCGTCGTCTTCGAGGACGGCCGCGCCGGCCTGGCCTACGCCGACATCACCACCGGCGAGTTCGCCACGACGCAGTTAGGCGGGCGCAACGAGTTGTTAGAGGAGTTGGCCCGCCTGTCGCCGGTGGAGCTACTGGTGGTCGAGGGGGCCGAGTTCACCCACCCGGCCATCAAGACCGTCAGCCCCCTGCCCGCCTGGCGCTTCGAGTTCAGCAACGCCCGCCAGACGCTGCTACGCCACTTTGGCGTCAGTACCCTCGACGCCTTCGGCTGCGAGCAGAAGCCGCTGGCGACGCGCGCCGCCGGGGCGGTGCTCCACTACTTGCAGGAGACGCAGCGCGGCAGCGTCGCCCAGATGCAGCGCCTGACGACCTACTCGACCCAGGGCTTCATGGCCCTATCGGAAGCCACGCGGCGCAACCTGGAGCTGACCGACGCCCTGACCGGCGCGCGCGAGGGGACGCTGCTCTACGTCCTCAACAAGACGATCACCCCGATGGGCGCGCGGCTGCTGCGCCAACGGCTAACCCGCCCCCTGCTGCGCGTCGCGCCGCTGAACGAACGGCTAGATCAGGTCGAGGCGCTGGTCAACGACGCCCTGCTGCGGGCGGAGTTGCGCGCGGCGCTGAAGGGGCTGCCCGACCTGGAGCGGCTGACCAACCGCGTGCTGGGCGGGCGGGCCACGCCGCGCGACGTGGGCCAGGTGGCCGCGGGGCTGGCCGCGGTGGGGCGGCTGAAGACGCGGCTGGCCGGCGTGGCCGTGCTGGCCGACGCCGAGCGCCGCCTTGACCCCTGCGCCGACCTGGCCGAGACCATCGGCCGCGCCCTGCCCGACGAGCCGCCGGCCAACCTGATGAAGAGCGGCTTCATTCGCCCCGGCTTCTCGGCCGAACTGGACGGCGTGGTCAACACCTCGGCCCACGCCCGCGAGTGGGTCGCCTCGCTGGAGCCGCGCGAGCGCGAGCGCAGCGGCATCCCGTCGCTCAAGGTCGGCTTCAACAAGGTCTTCGGCTACTACATCGAAGTCACCCACGCCAACACGCGCCTCGTGCCGTCGGACTACATCCGCAAGCAGACGCTGACCAACGCCGAACGCTACATCACGCCCGAACTGAAGGAGTACGAGACGCTCATTCTCAATGCCGAGGAGCGCATCCTGCAAATCGAGCGGCGGCTGTTCAGCGAGTTATGTCAATTCGTCGGCGGCTCCGGCGGGCGGCTGCTGGCCACGGCGGCGGCGCTGGCCGAACTGGACGTGGCCGCGGCGTTGGCCGAGGTGGCGGCGCTCAACGGCTACGTGCGGCCGGTGCTGACTGACGACATTGCCCTCCACATCGAGAACGGCCGCCACCCGGTGGTCGAAGGGGCGCTGGCTGAGGGGCTGGGGGCAGGGATGCGTCGCGGCGAGCGCTTCGTGCCCAACGACACCCACTTCGACGACGCCAACCTCATCCAGATCATCACCGGCCCCAACATGAGCGGCAAGTCCACCTATCTGCGGCAGGTGGCGCTGATCACTCTCATGGCCCAGATCGGCAGCTTCGTGCCGGCCACGGCGGCCCACATCGGCCTGGTGGATCGCATCTTCACCCGCATCGGCGCCCACGACGAACTGCACGCCGGGCGCTCGACGTTTATGGTCGAGATGGTCGAGGCGGCCGAAATCCTCAACCACGCCACCCACCGCTCGCTGCTGGTGCTGGACGAGATCGGCCGCGGCACCAGCACCTACGACGGCCTGTCGCTGGCCTGGGCCATCGTCGAGTTCCTGCACAACCACCCGCGCCTGAAGCCGCGCACCCTCTTCGCCACCCACTACCACGAGTTGACCGGCCTGGCCGATCTGCTGCCCGACGTGGCTAACTTCAACGTCGCCGTCAGCGAGGAGGGGGGCGAGGTGACGTTCCTGCACCACATTGTGCCCGGCGGGGCCGACCGCAGCTACGGCATCCACGTCGCCCAACTGGCCGGGCTGCCGCGCGACGTGATCCTGCGCGCCAACGACATCCTGCGCGACCTGGAGCGGCGCGCGCCAACGACGGCCGTCGAGCCGAGCCGCCTCAGCAGCGGCCAGCAAATCGCCCTCTTCCCCGACTCCAGCCCGTTTCTGGATGAACTCAGGCAACTGGACGTCAACGCCCTGACGCCGTTGCAGGCCATCAACAAGCTCTACGAGTGGAAGCAGCGCTACGCCGGGCAAGGGTAGCGAGGGCGTTTGAGAGGGACGCGAGGAACGCGGAGGAGCGCGGAGGAACACAGAGAAACTTTCTTTCTCTGTGTTCCTCTTTTCTGCCAACTCCGCTAGTATTGTGAAGCGTAGACATTACAGTTGACACAGATGACAGAATGAAACACGAACGATCAGAACCAGTATCGGAAAACGACCCGAATGAGGAGTTGCGCCGGACGCGGCGCGAATTGGACAAAGTGAAGGCCCGGCTGGAGCGCTTGCAGCGGCGCAAGTCGAGCCTGCTGGCGATGGCCGCCCACGACCTGCGCACGCCGCTGGCCGTCATCCAGGGGTATTCGCAACTGCTCGACATGGCCCTGGCGGCCGAGACCGACCCCACCATCCGCGAATACGTGGCCACCATCGTCGCCCACACCGACGCCCTGCGCCACGGCATCGAGAACCTGGTGGCCCTCGACCAGATGGAGCGCGGCGAAGTCGAACTATCCCCCACCCGTTGCGACCTGAACGAACTAGTGCGGCAGGCATTGGCCCAGGTGGAAGGGCTGATGACCATCAAGAGCGTCGAGGCGGAGACGGAGATACCGGCCGAGCCGCTGTGGGTCATGGTCGACGAGCACCACGTCGGCCGCGTCCTCTACAGCCTCTTTGCCCACACCGAGAAGTACGCCCGCGAGCGCGGCCGGCTGTTCATCACCGTCCGCCGCGCCGATGACATGGCCCAGGTGACGACGCGCGATCCCAACCGGCTGCTGCCGGCGGAGATGGCCGGCCGGGTGTTCGACCTGGTCGAGGTCAGCCGCGACGGGCGGGCGGCGCTGCGCGGCACCGATCTGGGGCTGGTGGTGGCCCGCCACGTGGCCGAGGCCCACGACGGGCGGGTGACGGCCGAGAGCGACGCCGCTATCGGAACGCGCTTCACGCTCTATTTGCCCCTCGCCCCTGAAATCGAGACGGCGAATGACTGAGAATCCGCCGCCAACGGGCGTCCCCTTTGACGACGACACCTGGCGGCAACTGCCCGACTTCCTCGACCAACTGCCGGAGCCGGTCGCCCTCCACGTCTGGGCCGACGCGGCGGGCGAGCCGGCCGAGCAGGAGGCGGCGCGACTGGCGGCGACGCTGGCCGAGCGCTTCCCGCAACTCAGCTATCGCCTGCTGCCGCGGCGCGAGAACTACCCCTACTACCCGGTCATCGGCATCATGGGCGGCCCGGCCGAAGCGCCGCGCGACGACGGCCTGCGCCTCATCGGCCTGCCCATCGGCTACCAAATGACGTCGCTCATCGCCGCCATCCAGGCCGTGGCCTTTCGCGGCCAGACGCTGGAGCCGGCGACGCGCATCCGCCTCAGCCGTCTGCCGGCCGACGCCGACGTGACCATCGAGGTGCTGACGGCGGCCGACGACGAGTGGGGCGGCGTGGCGGCTAAGGCGGCCTTTGGCCTGGCCGCGGCCAGCGCGCGCGTGCGGGCCTATCTGATCGTCACCGACTTCTTCCCCGAAGCGGCGGCGCGCTACTCGGCCACGACCCTGCCGCACGTCGTCATCAACCGCCGCGTCCACTTCAGCGGCGCGCCCGACGAAGCCGCCCTGCTGCGCCACATCGCTCTAGCTTTGAAGTAGGAAGAAGAATCTCACGCAAAGACGCAAAGAACGCCAAGCTCAGAAAGCTTTCTGAGCTTGGCGTTCTTTGCGTCTTTGCGTGAGATTCTTCTTAACTCTCGTCGGGCTTATGCCCATTGGGTGGGCGGGCGACGGCGGCTTCGACGCGGCGTTGCAGGCGGCGCAGGCGCGAACGGCCGCGGGCCATCACGTAGCGCACGCGCTTCCACTCGTGGTCGATGAACGACACCTGCGGCGGCGTCACGTCCCACTTGAGCAGCGACGCCCCCCAGGTCAGCCCGCCGCCGAAGCCGACGAAGATCACGTTGTCGTCCGGCTTCAGTCGCCCCTCTTCCACCGCTTCGCACAGAGCAATGGGGATCGAGGCGGCCGAGGTATTGCCGGTGCGCTCGACGTTGAGATAGAACTTCTCCAGCGGCAGCTTCAGCTTCTTGGCCGCCGTCTCGATGATGCGCACGTTGGCCTGGTGGGGGATGATGAGGGCCACGTCCTCGAGGGCCATCTCGCCCATTTTCAGCACGTCCTGGATGGACGAGGCGATGACGTTGGTGGCGAAGCGGTAGACCTGGCGGCCGTCCATGTCGACGATGTTCTTGTGGTGGCCGTTGTGGGCAAACTCGGCTCCGGCGATGGGCACCGGGTTATGGTAGAGAGCGGGCAACGACAGCAGGTCGCCGCCGGAGCCGTCGGAGCGCAGGGTCGTGCTCAGCACGCCGCCGGGCACGCTGGAGCCTTTCAGCACCACCGCCCCCGCGCCGTCGCCGAACAGGACGCACGTGCCGCGGTCGCTCCAGTCGATGACGCGCGACATCGTCTCCGCGCCGATGACCACGGCGTTGCGCACCGCGCCGGTGGCGATGGATTGCGAGGCCATCTGCAACGCATAGACGAAGCCGGAGCAGGCCGCGCTCAGGTCGAACGCCCCGGCCCGCCCCGCGCCCAGATAGTCCTGCACCAGGCAGGCCGTGGACGGGAACATGTGCCCCGGCGTCGAGGTGGCGACGATGATCAGCTCCACCTGCGATGGGTGCAGATCGGCCACGGCCAGGGCGCGGGCGGCGGCCTCGAAGGCCAGCGTGGCCGTCGTCTCGTGGGGCGCGGCGATATGGCGGCTGCGGATGCCGGTGCGTTGGTGGATCCACTCGTCCGTCGTATCGACCAGGTGGGACAGTTCGTCGTTGGTCACCACCCGCTCGGGCAGGTAGCGGCCCCAGCCGACTATGTGGGCGTATCGCATCATGCGTGCTTGTCGTTGAGCAACAGTCTCGGTTATTAGAAACCCTGCTGGTTAGGATGAGTTGCGGCAAGGGATAGTTGCGTTGCGGATCCTCCGGGGGCTACAATCTGGAAGGAAACCGCAGATTACGCAGATTGGATTAGTCGAGTTGAGTAGGTTTGGGCTTTGGGTGGCCGCTCGCCCCAAGAGATATGAATCAATCTTCATCTAGCACGGGGGGCTGGCGGCGGTTAATCGGCGTTGGCTGTTTGCTGTTATTGCTGGTCGCCGCAGCGGGGGTGGTGGGCTGGGTGGCACTGCGGGTGGCGCGGCCGGCGGCGTCAGCGGCGGTGACGCCCACGCCGGCCCCGCTGGTAACCGTGACCCCCCTGGCCCCGTCGCCCAACGGCCCGGCCGCCTTCCCCTCCGTGCCGGCCACCGTGGACGGCCGGCCGCCGCCGGCGCGGGCCGAACTGGACTACGCCCGCCTGTTCACCATGACCGTGCCCGCGCTCGACCCGTTCGCCACGGCCGAAGAGTTGGGCGGGCGGGAATTGGGCGAGCCAACAGTCGTCGCCGCGCCCTATGCCGTTGGCGACCGGCTGACCTTTCAGACAACCGACGGCCCGCGCCAGGCCGAACTGGTCTACCTGGACGAACTGGCCGCCTACTGGGTGGAGAGCGGGCTGGCGCTTGACCGGAACGCGCTGGCCACGGCCGCCGAGCGGCTGCGCGCGCGCGCTTACCCCCTGCTCAGCGCCACCTTCGGCCAGGAGGCGCGCCCCGGCGTCGATGGCGACCCGCGCTTCCACGTCCTCCACGTCCTCGGCCCGCCCGACGCCGACGAACTCGGCTACTTCAGCGACGAGGACGAGTACCCGCGGGCGCTCTTCCCCGGCTCCAACGAGCGCGAGATGGTCACCCTCAACCTGTCGCAACTGGAAGTCGGCACGCCGCTCTATGACGGCACGCTCGTCCACGAGGTGCAGCACCTCATCCAGTGGAATCTGGACGCCAACGAGGACGCCTGGCTCAACGAGGGGCTGTCGCAGGTGGCCGAGACGCTGGCCGGCCTGGATACGGTCGACGCCTGGGCCTACACTGAGCAGCCTTTCGTGCGCCTCGACCGCTGGTCAGACCTGGACGTAGAAGCCCACTACGCCGGCAGTTACCTCTACCTGCTCTATCTTTGGGAGCAACTGGGCGACGCGGCCCTGACCGAACTGGCCCGCCATCCGGCCAACGGGCTGGCCGCCGTGCGCGCCGTGCTGGCCGGCCACCGGCCCGACCTGACATTGGAGCAGTTCAGCGGCGACTGGCTGACGGCCCTCTATCTGGATGGGCAGACGGCCGACCCGCGCTATGACCTGGCCCACGTGGCCGGGCTGGGGCCGCTCTTCCTGACCAATCGCGTGCGGCAGTTGCCCTTCGAGGCCACGGCAACGCTCGATCAGATGGCGTTGGACGTGATTGACCTGGAGTTCAGCGGCCCGGCGGTCATCTCCTTCGCCGGCGACGCCACCGCCGCGCTCATCGACGCGCCGCCGCCGGGCAGCGAGGCGTTCTGGTTCGCGCCGCCGGCCAGCAGCAGCCGCGCCCAACTGACGGCTGAGGTAGACCTGACCGGCGGGGCCGCGCCGGCCCTCGACTTCGCCGTCTGGCACGATCTGGAGGTGGACTACGACTTCGCTTACCTGTCGGCCTCGGTTGACGGCGGGCAGACGTGGGACGTGCTACGCCCGGCCGGGGCGGTGGTGGGGGCCTATGGCGCAGCCTGGGGCGGAGCGAGCGGCGGCTGGCGGCGCGAGTCGGTGTCGCTGAGCGCCTACGCCGGGCGGCCGGTGCGGCTGCGCTTCGACGTGGTGACCGACTTCGAGGGGTTGGGGCGCGGCTTTGCCCTCAGCGACCTGGTGGTGGCCGGGGTGGCGGCTCAACCGGAGTGGCAGCCGGATGGCTTCGTCGAGACGGGCCGGCTGTTGCCGCAACGCTGGGAGGTGCGGCTGATCCGCGAGGGCCAAACGGCGGAGGTCACGCGGCTGGCGCTGGATGCGTCGGGCCGGGGGCAGTTAGCGGTGGAGTTGGGGCCGGAGGGGGGCGCGCTGCTGGTCATGCCCCTGACCCCCTTCGCGCCGGGGACGGCCGACTACTGGCTGCGCGTCGCCCGCTGAACGACCGGCGCTCGCTGGCCGCCTGAAAGGCCACAGTCAATCTGACAATCTGTGAAATCTGCGTAATCTGCGGTTGCTTGCTCTTACGAGTGCGTCTCCATCCGGTACTGCGTCTCCAGTTCGCGCCGCTTCTCGTCGCGGGCCTGGCGCGCCTCGGCCAGCGTCAGTTGCCAGCGCTCCTCGGCGCTCTGAATGAGTTCCGTACCCGATGCCGGGGTCAGCAGCAGCGCCGTCACCGCGCCGACCAGCGCCCCACACACCGCCCCGGCCATAAATCCCATGAACTTGCCCATACTATCGCTCCTGTTGTTCTGTTGGGCAGGATTATAGCGCACGTGCGCCAGTCAGGCAGTAAGCTCACGCAAAGGAGAAAAGAGTATCTCACGCAAAGACACAAAGAGCGCAAAGCTCAAGAACCTTTCTTAGCTTTGCGTTCTTTGCGTCTTTGCGTGAGATACTCTTCTTGCCGTCCTTGCGTCTTCGCGTCTTTGCGTTAACTTCTTCCCTATGTCAGAGTACATCGAAATTGACGCCGAGATGGACGACGATGGGGCCATTGTGTTCGCCACGAACCTGGCGCTGACGGCCGAGGGGCGAGAGGAGCAGTACGACTCGGCCGCGGCGCTGGAGGAAGGTTCGCCGGTGGCCCAGGCGCTGTCGCTCGTGCCGGGCATTGCCGCCCTGACGATGCGCGGTGGGCAGATGACGCTGACCCCCGCGCCCGACGCCGACTACCACGCCCTCGTCGCCGACGTGACGGCGGCGCTAAAGGAGTTCTTTCTCTAAACCACCGCTTAAAGAGAAATGATCCGCAGATTGGGCAGATTCGGCAGATTTCAAAACCGCTCACGCCAAGGCGCGCAGGAAGAAAAGGGCTTTCCTAATCTTCCCTGCGTCTTGCCTGGCGGGGTCTTCTCTTCTTCTGAAATCTGCCCAATCTGCCTAATCTGCGGATAAAAAGGAATCTGTGGTTTCTTCCCTCTTAACTCTTGGCCTTAATCGCCAGTTGCAACTCATCCAGTTGGCGCGGCAGGACGACCGAGGGCGCGTCGGCCATCAGGTCGGTGGCCTGGGCCGTCTTGGGGAAGGCCATCACCTCGCGGATATTCGGCTCGCCGGCCATCAGCGCCATCAGCCGGTCGATGCCCGGCGCGATGCCGCCGTGGGGCGGCGCGCCAAACTCGAACGCCTCCAACAGGTGGCCGAACTGCTCCCGCGCCTGCTCCATCGAGAAGCCGATGAGGGACATGATCTTGGCCTGGAGCGTCTGGTCGTGGATTCGGATGCTGCCGCCGGCGACTTCGTAGCCGTTGCACACCAGGTCGTACTGCTGGCTGAGCACGGCCGCCGGGTCGCTATCCAGCAGCGGAATGTGCTCCGGCTTGGGCGCGGTGAACATGTGGTGGCTGGGGGCGAAGTGCCCCTCTTCCATCGCTTCCTCGAACAGCGGGAAGTCGATCACCCAGGCAAAGGCCAGCTTCTTCTCGTCGGTCAGCCCCAGCCGGCGGGCCAGTTCCGTGCGCAGCGCGCTGAGCGCGTTGTGGACGATGGCCTTGCTGTCGCTGGCGATGAGGATGAGGTCGCCCGGCTTGGCGTCCAGCCGCTCGGTCAGGGCGATGAGCTGGTCGACGGTGAAGAACTTGGCGATGGGGCCGCGAATCTCGCCCGTGTCGGGCTGGATGGCCAGCCAGGCCAGCGCCTTAGCTCCCTGAGCGCGGGCCATCGCTTCCAGGTCGTCCAGTTGCTTGCGGCTATACGTGCCACAACCGGGGGCGCAGATGGCCTTGACCCGCTTGCCGGCGGCCACGTTCTCGGCGAAGACACGGAAGGCGCTGCTGCCGGCGATGTCGCCAATGTCGACCAGTTCCAGGCCGTAGCGCAGGTCGGGCCGGTCGGTGCCGAAGCGCTCGGTGGCCTCGGCGTAGCTGAGGCGCGGGAACTGCTCGTGGGCCAGCGGCACCAGGCTGACCGCTTTGACCATGCCGACCATTAACTCTTCGATCAGGTTCAGCACGTCGTCGCGCTCGACGAAGCTCATCTCCATGTCGAGTTGGGTGAACTCCGGCTGGCGGTCGGCGCGCAGGTCTTCGTCGCGGAAGCAGCGGGCGATCTGGAAGTAGCGCTCGTAGCCGGCGACCATCAGCAGTTGCTTGAGCTGCTGCGGGCTTTGCGGCAGGGCGTAGAACTTGCCGGGGTGGACGCGGCTGGGAACGAGGTAGTCGCGCGCCCCCTCCGGTGTGCTCTTGAACAGGATGGGCGTCTCGACCTCGATGAAGCCGCGCGCGCCCAGAAAGTCGCGGATGAACTTGACCGCATTGTGGCGCAGGACGAGGTTGCGCTGCATCCGCTCGCGGCGCAGGTCGAGGTAGCGGTAGCGCAGGCGGACGGTTTCGTCCACGGCGTCGTCGCGGTCGATGGGGAAGGGCGTCGGCTTGGCGGTGTTCAGCACGACGACGCGGTCGGCCAGCACCTCGATCTCGCCCGTGGGCAGCCCGGTGTTCTCCTGGCCCGCCGGCCGGCGGCTGACCTGGCCGGTCACCTGAACGACGTACTCGCCACGCACCCCCGCGGCGGCGGCAAAGGCGTCGGCCGAGCGCCCGGCATCGACCACGACCTGCGCCTTGCCGGCGCGGTCGCGCAAGTCGATGAAGATAACGCCGCCCATGTCGCGCCGTTTGTTGACCCATCCCGCCAGCGTGACGGTCTGGCCGATGTGCTCGCTGCGTAGTTCGCCGCAACTGTGCGTCTTCAACATGGTTTCCTTCCTGATTTAGCGATAAGGCTGGGATTATTTCGCGCTCCGGCCCGGTTTTCTGGCAGAAGGCAATGGCCGATTCTAACATACCCCACGCCGCCCGACAAAGTTCCCCCGCCCCTTGGGAGAGGGTTAGGGAGAGGGTCTCGTCCCCTCGCCCCCCGGGAGAGGGTTAGGGAGAGGGTCTTGTCCTTGTGACAGCACGCCCTCCCCTAACCCCTCCCAAAGGGAGGGGGACTGGAAAGAGAGGCATAGCCATTTAATAGAAACATTTCATAAATATTGACTTCCCTCAATATGACTGCTAAAATCCACTCAAATTCACCGGCACATCACGGCCGCTATTTGAGCAAGGACTGAGACAACATGGATGTTCAGCACCTAGAGAACGTACAAACGGAAACCGTATCTATGACCGAAGCGGCCGGCGCAACGGTCCGCAACCTGCTGATACAGAAGAACGTGCCCGACTATGGCCTGCGCGTCTTCGTCGCCGGCGGCGGCTGCTCCGGCATGCAGTACGGCATGGCCCTGGAGGCCGAGGCCCGCGACTACGACCACGTCATCGAGCAGGACGGGGTGAAGATCTTCATCGACCCGACCAGCATGATGTACCTGGAAGGCGCGACCATCGACTACGTGGACAGCATCATGGGCGGCGGCTTCAAGATCGAGAACCCCAACGCCGTCACCTCCTGCGGCTGCGGTTCGTCGTTCAAGGCCAAGAACGGCGGCGGCTATGAGGGCGCGGCCGGCGGCGGTGGTTGCGGCTGCGGCCACTAGTCCCACCCGATTCTGTTGCTTCATGAGGGTGTCGCCGTTGTCCGGCCGACACCCTTTTTTATTGGTCAAGGAGTCGCTACATGAGCCTGCGCTACTACACCGTCAAAGAAGCCAACGCCACGCTGCCGGAGCTGGAGCCGCTGGTCGGCCGTGTGCTGGAGTTGCGGGCGCGCCTCAGCCACGAGAGCCGGGCCATTGACGCCCTGTCGGTCACGCCGGGTAGCGACCTGGGCGGCCCGCTGTTCTCGCGCCTGACGGTGGAAGTGGGCGAGATCGAAGACCTGATCGAGCGCATCCAGTCTTACGGCTGCGTACTGAAAAGCCTGGAAGCAGGGCTGTTGGACTTCCTGTGCGAGCGCGACGGCCGCGACGTCTTCCTCTGCTGGCGCTATGGCGAGCCGGCGGTGCAGTACTACCACGAAATTCACAGCGGCTATCAGGGGCGGCGGCCGGTCTAGAACAGCTCACGCCAAGGCGCGAAGGGGCAAAGACGCAAAGAGGAATTGGGCCTGGCGTTCCTGGCAGGAACGAACCAGGCCCTTCATCCCCATTAGGGCGTAAACAGTTTCCAATGGCCCTCGGAGATAACTTCGACCGCGCCGTCGACCACTTTGATGGCGGTCTCGTCGTTAATTGCGTACGCCGGCACCCGCATCCTGGCGGCCCACCTTTCCGCGCCGGCCATCGTGTTTTCCGGCAGCATTTCGTGATCCAGGTGCGGAAAGATGGCAAAATCGACCAGGCCCAGTGTTTCATCGCCCCCCGTGGGCGGCGTCCAGCCGACGAAATCCTGCCCGATGTTGGGGGCCATCACCATGCTGCCGGCGCTCAGTCCCACGTAGACGGCGCGCAGCGACGGCAGCAGGTCGGCCAGTCCCGATTGCCGCATCCAGTAGCTTAGATAGAGGGGGTCGCCGCCATTCACCAGCAGAACGTCGGTCTCCTGGACCATGGGAACCCAGCGATCTTCACCGATGCTGGGTAGCGCAGTCAACTCCAGCACTCCCAGCGACTTCCAACCCAATTCGCACATGGGGCAGTCAGGTTCTTGACCGCTGATGAACCCCCATGCCATGCCAGACCCGTTGCGGAGGGCGTAGCTGGCGGTGGGGATACATAGGGCGTTGCACTCGGCAATCGGTTTGCCCAGCAGGTCGAGCAGCGCGTTGTGGATAGTGGCGTTTTTGATGCCGGCGGAAGTGAGCAGTAATTTCATGATTCATCTCCTTGGCAATTTTACGATAGATGATCATAGCGTCGTTGGCAATCTTGGCGATCTTGGCGAGCGATTCTTCAAAATCTGCCCAATCTGCCTAATTTGCGGCTAACCCTTCTGTCGTCCGGCGCAGGAAGGCGACGGCCGCCTCGCGGGTCGTCACCTCGCCCGCGGCCTGCGCCTCCTCCAGTTCGGCCAGCAGCCGCCCCAGCTCGCGCCCCGGCTCAATGCCCAGCAGTTCCATCACTTCCAGCCCGTTCAACAGCCGCGTCGGCGCGACCGTCTCCTGATAGCCGTTGAAGTAGGTGTCGAGCAGCGCGCCGACGACGCCCAGCAGCGCCGCCCAACTGTCACTGGGGCCGAGGCCGTCGTAGGTCGCCAGGTGGTCGGCCAGCGACAGCAGGGCCACGTCTAGCCCGGCGGCGTGCAGAGCGCGGTAGTAGCGGTAGACGGTGCGGCGCGAGGGCGGGCGGCCGTCTTTGGCCAGGTAGAGCGGGCGCATGTGGCCGGCCACCGTATCGTGCACGCGCCGCACGGCCTCGCCGCTGAACTTGAGCCGGTTCAGCCGCGCCCTGGCCAGCCCCGCGCCGGTCTCATCATGGCCCAGGAAGCGGATGCGCCCCGTCTCGTCAATGGTTTGGGTCGCCGGCTTGCCGATGTCGTGGAGCAGCGCCCCCCAACGCAGCAGCAGCCGGCCGCTGAAGCCGCCATCGAGCAGCGCCGCCAGATGGACGGCCAGGGCCGCCCGGTGGGGTGACAGGATCGCCGCGACCTCTTCCGCCCACGCCGCCGCGACCGGTTGGCCACCGGCAATCCGTTCCACCAGAACAAGCCAAGCCAGCACGCTGAAGGTGTGTCGCTGCACGTCCTCATGGTGGGGCGGCGATTGGGCCACCCCGGACAGCGCGGCTATTTCGGGCAGAACGTGGCCCAACAGGTCCAGTTCGTGCAGCCGGCCGATGATGTCGTAGGGCTTCTCGGTCAGCAGCAGGCGGTTCAGCTCATCGCGCACCCGCTCCGGCGACGTGCGACTGGTCAGCAATGGCCCGGCGGCGCGGACGGCGGTGATCGTCTCGTCGGTCAGCGTGAAGTCGAGTTGGGTGGCGAAGCGCGCCGCACGCAGGGCGCGCACCGGGTCGTCGGCGATGGAGTTGGCGTGGATGATGCCAATGCGCCCCGCGGCCAGATCGGCCAGCCCGCCGTGGTTGTCGATCACCTCGCCGGCCGTCCGCGCCGCCACCGGCAGGGCCAGAGCGTTGATGGTGAAGTCGCGGGCGCGCAGGTCGTCGGCCAGCGTGTCGCCGCGAAAGCGGGCGATGTCGAGCGTCGTGTCGCTGTCGGGCACGAGGATGCGACCGACGTCGCGCTCCTCGTCCAACCGATAGGCGGGCAGCCCCAGCCGGCGGGCCAGGTCGAAGGTCAGGTCGATGGCCCCCGCGGCGACAATGAGGTCGATGTCGTGGTTGTCCCGCCCCAGCAGCGCGTCGCGCACGACACCGCCGACCAGGTAGACCGGCCGGCCGTGCGTGGCCAGCAGCGGCCGGATGCGGTCGAGAAATGGGTCGAGGGGGAGCATGGGCGTTGTATAGCGCAACTTACCAAAGTCTATTCTGTGGCGCGATTTGGCAAAGCGCGTTACGGGTGATTCATCAGGTGGGCAAACAGTTCCGGCTTCAGGATGGCGATGTAGGGCAGGTTGCGGTACAGCTCATCGAAGTCCAGCCCGTAGCCGACAACGAACTCATCGGGGATGTCGAAGCCGACGTAGTCCACGTCGACCGGCACTTCGCGGCGCGAGGGCTTGTTGAGCAGGGTGCAGATGCGCAGCGAAGCCGGGGCGCGGGCCAGCAGGTTGCGGCGCAGGTAGGCCAGCGTCCGGCCGCTGTCGATGATGTCCTCGACGATGAGCACGTGGCGGCCGTCGAGCGGGGCCTTCAGGTCCATGATGATCTGCACCGCGCCGCTGCTGGTCGTGCCGCGGCCGTAGCTGGAAGTGCCCATGAAGTCCAGGTGGTGCGGCCGGGTCATGGCGCGGCTCAGGTCGCCCAGGAAGATGTAGGCCCCCTTCAGGACGCAGATGAGCAGCAGGTCATCCGTGTCGGCGTAGTCGGCCTCGATCTCCGCTGCCAGGGCCTGGATGCGATTTTGCAACGCCGGTTGGTCGATCAGGACGCTGGCGATGTCGTCGTGGAGATTACGCATGGTTAATACTCCGTTAGGCCGCACTAGGCTCAAGCGTGGTTATAACCTGATGGCACTCGCGGCAGCGGGCCTCATAGACCTCGGCCGCGCCGACCAGCACCACCGGGTCGTCGAACGCGGCCGGCCGTCCCTCGATGAGCCGCTGGGTGCGGCTGGCCTCCTCGCCACAGACAACGCAGATGGCGTGCAGCTTGTCCACGTGCTCGGCGCGGGCCAGCAGGGCGGGCAGGGGGCCGAACGGCAGGCCGCGAAAGTCCATGTCCAGCCCGGCGCAGATGACGCGAATACCGGCATCGGCCAGATGCTCACAGACGGCGATGATGCCGTTGTCGAAGAACTGCACTTCGTCAATGGCCACGACGGTCGTCAGCGGATCGAGCGCGTCCAGAATGTCGGCGGCGCGCAGCACCGGCTGGGCCTCGAAGTGCAGGCCGTTGTGGGACGTGACCTTCTCGACGTGATAGCGCTGGTCGATGGTCGGCTTGAACGCCTGCACTTGCTGGCGGGCGATGACGGCGCGGCGCAGGCGGCGGATCATCTCCTCCGTCTTGCCGCTGAACATGCTGCCACAGATCAACTCGATGCTGCCGCGTGAATGCTTGCTCATGGACCTCCCTGGAAAACGAAAAGGGCAGATACGCCTCTAGACGTACCTGCCCATTATCGCCCGGAATTGTATTCGGGACAAAGACAGAAGAGCTCACGCAAAGGCGCAAAGAGTGCAAAGACGCAAAGAAGAATTCTTTTTTGGCGTCCTTGGCTTTCTTTATATTAGGCGATCAGTTCTTCGTCGCGCAGGGCGCGCTTGATCTTGATCAGGGCCGTCTGGCCGATGCCCTGCAGGGCCAGCACGGCGTCGTCGCCCTGCTTCAGCAGGGCCAGCAGGTCGCCATAGGTGGTCAGCCCGGCGTCGCGCAGGGCGTTGGTAGCCCGCGTGCCCAGGTCCATCATGTCGATGGCGAAGTTCTCGGGCATACGGCTCTGCTTGGTCGTCTCGGTCGTCGTCTGGATGTCCTGACGGCGCTGCAAACGACGCATGAAGCGATCGACCTGGCCCTCGGTGTCCATCAGGCGCTGCGTACCGGTGTAGAACGGGTGCGTGCCCGACCAGACTTCGACGACGATCTGCGGCTTGGTCGAGCCGACGGTCATGACGACCTCGCCTTCGACGATCACCTTGGCGTCGGGATACCACTTGGGATGGGTGTTGTCCTTCACGATGCCTTACTCCCCAACGCTCTCGGCCGCGGCCACAGGATAAACGCTGATGTGCTTGCGGCCGAGGCGCGTCTCGAACGTCACCTGGCCATCAATCAGCGCGTAGATGGTGTAGTCGCTGCCCACGCCGACGTTGTTGCCGGGGTGGAACTTGGTGCCCTTCTGGCGAACAATGATCACGCCGGGGCCGACGAACTCGCCGCCGTAGCGCTTGATACCCAGGCGCTGGGCGTTGCTGTCGCGGCCGTTGCGGGATGAACCGCTACCTTTCTTGTGTGCCATTTCAGTACTCTCCTGGCCTCCAATCCGGCCGAACTAGCCCGCGACGATCTCGTCAATGCGCAGGCGGGTGTAATCTTGCCGATGACCGCGACGCCGGCGATAGCGCAGCTTCGCCCGGTACTTCCAGACGAGGATCTTCTTGCCGCGATACTGCTCCACGACGGTCGCCTTCACGGTGGCCCCGGAAATCGTCGGCTGTCCCACCTGAACGCCGTCGCCATTGGCGAGCAGCAGGACGTTCGTCAACTCCACCTGGTCACCGACTTCATAGGGCAGCTTCTCCACAGAGAAGGTATGGCCCTCTTCGGCGCGGTATTGCCGGCCACCACTTTCCACAATTGCGTACACAATATCCTCCAAAAAGAACCGGCATCCGTACATGATGCCGGTTTCCGTCACTTCGGTTGCTTGTTCACAGCGCGGCGTGGGCGTGGTTGGTGACCCGCGTCGCGAATAAAGATTATAGGTCATCACCCGGTGATTGTCAAACGGCGTTAGCGACCGCGCTCATTTCGCCCCATGCCCTACTTGGCGTATAATCCCGCCCACCATGACCAGTGAACCGCCGCCCGACCGGGCCATCGCCCCCCAGCAGCAGGCCGACGACGTCGGGCTGGACACGATGTTGCGGCCGCAACGCCTGTCGCAGTTCACCGGCCAGGACCGGCTGAAGGACAACCTGCGCATTCTCATCGAAGCCGCCCGCGCCCGTGGCGAGTCGCTCGACCACGTGCTCTTCCACGGCCCGCCCGGTTTGGGCAAGACGACGCTGGCCCAGGTCGTGGCCAACGAGATGAACGCCAACATCCGCCACACCGCCGGCCCGGCCATTGAACACTCCGGCGATCTGGCGGCCATCCTGTCCAACATGCGCACCGGCGACATTCTGTTCATTGACGAAGTCCACCGCCTCAGCCGGCCGGTGGAGGAGATCCTCTACCCGGCGATGGAGGACTTCGTGCTCGACTTGATCGTCGGCAAGGGGCCGGGGGCCAAAAACGTGCGTCTGAAGCTGCCGCGCTTCACCGTCATCGGGGCGACGACGCGGCTGGCGCTGATGACCGCGCCGTTGCGCGCCCGCTTCGGCGCGGTCTATCGCATGGACTTCTATGACCAGGCGGCGATGGAGACGATTGTCGAGCGCGGGGCGCGCATCCTCGACGTGCCCATCGCCCCGGCGGGCACGGCCGAGATCGCCCGCCGGGCGCGGGGCACGCCGCGCGTCGCCCTGCGGCTGCTGCGGCGCGTGCGCGACTACGCCCAGGTGCGCTCCGACGGGGCCATCGCCCACGACACGGCCATGGCCGCGCTCGACCTGATGGAGATCGACGTTCTGGGCCTGGACGACCTCGACCGGCGCGTGCTGCGGGCCATCATCGAGAAGTTCGGCGGCGGGCCGGTGGGGCTGGAGACGATCGGCGCGTCGATCAGCGAGGAGTCGGACACGATCATGGACGTGGTCGAGCCGTATCTGCTGCAACTGGGCTTTCTGGAGCGCACGTCGCGCGGCCGCATGGCCACCGCCCACGCCTATCGCCACCTCGGCCTGCCCATTCCCGATACGGTCCGCGCCCAGCAGCCGGGGCTGTTTGCGCCC
>JADJHJ010000020.1 GCA_016707605.1 Candidatus Promineofilum glycogenicum
CAAGACCCGCTGCTTCGAGACCTTCCCCTTTCCCGACGCCAGCGACACCCAACGCGCCGCCATCCGCGCCCTGGCCGAACAACTGGACGCCCACCGCCGGCGGCAACAGGCGCTGCACCCGCGGCTGACGCTGACCGACATGTACAACGTCCTGGCCAAACTCCGCGCCGGCGAGGCGCTGAACGAGGCCGAGCGGCGAGTGCATGAGCAGGGGCTGGTGGCCATCCTGCGCCAACTGCACGACGAACTGGACGCGGCCGTGCTGGGGGCCTATGGTTGGGGGGATTTGATCAAGAAGGGTTTATCCGCAGATTTGGCAGATTCGGCAGATTTAAGAAGTCCGGAGGCGAGCACTCTGAAATCTGCCCAATCTGCCCAATCTGCGGATCACTCCTCTTTGGAAGAGGCGATCCTCGAACGGCTGGTGGCCCTCAACGCGGCGCGGGCGGCGGAGGAGGGGCGGGGGGTGGTGCGCTGGCTGCGGCCGGCGTACCAGATGCCCCGCGCCGGGCTGGCCCCGGCCACGCAGCCGGCGCTGCCGGGCGCGGCGGCCGGGGACGCGCCGCCGCCGGCCGCCGCGTCCGCCCCGCCCCCCTGGCCCGACGGGCTGGCGGCGCGGGCCGCGGCCGTGCGCGCCGCGCTGGGGGCGTCCGCCCGGCCACGGCGGCCGAGGTCGCCGCCGCCTTCGCCGGGCGGGCCGACAAAGCGCGCGTCGCGGCCGTGGCAGAGTTGCTGGCGACGTTGGTGGCGTTGGGGCAGGCGGGAATGGGGGAAGAGGGGGGGTATGTGGGGAATTAGCTCTGGAAACCGAGTTTCTTCTTAGAAACTCGGTTTCTATAGATTTCAAGGCACCACCTGGATATTATTATCGTAGAAACCTAGAAACCGAGTTTCTAAGAAGAAACTCGGTTTCCAGAGTAAAGCACCACTAGATTTAGAAACCGAGTTTCTCGGAAGAAACTCGGTTTCTAAGAGGGGAGAGCCATGCGCAAGGAGCCACTGGTGGCCGGCGCCACCTATCACGTCTACAACCGTGGGGTCAATTACAATGACATCTTCTATACCCGCGCCAACTGGCTATTCTTCCTGAGCCGTCTGCGCACCTACTGCCCGGCTGAGATGGGGACGATTATCGCCTATTGCCTGATGCCCAATCACTACCATTTGATCATCCAGGTGGCCGCGGCCAACTTTGGACTGGAGGCCATGCAACCGCTGATGGTGTCCTACACCAAAGCGATCAACAACCAGGAAGGGCGGGTCGGCGCGGTCTTCCAGGGACCGTTCCAAGCGCGGGGCGTGAAGAGCGACGGCGATCTCGTCCACCTGTCGCGCTACATTCACTTGAACCCCGTCGCCGCCGGTTTCGTGGCCGCCCCGGAGGATTGGGAGTTTTCGAGTTACCGGGATTACGTCGGGTTGCGCGCCGGCACGCTGCCCCAGCCGGCCGCCGTCTTGCAGCACTTCCCCTCGCCCGCGGCCTACGCCGAATATGTCCGCGGCCCGGCGGATCCGCGCGCGGGGTTGTTGGCGTCGCTGCTAGAGGGCCAAACGCTGAAAACCCGGTTTGGATGGAGCACCTCAGTGAAGTAGAAACCGAGTTTCTTCTTAGAAACTCGGTTTCTAGATGAAGTTAGAAACTGAAGCTAGAAACCGAGTTTCTAAGAAGAAACTCGGTTTCTACACCATTCTCCTGTACCATAAGCAGAATGCAAGACATGCCCGAAGCCCCCAAACCCACCCACCTCCACCCCTCCGACCTGCGCGCCCTGGCGCGGCTGCTGGCCGACGCCACAGTGGGGGTGACCGGCGTGGTCGAGGGCGTCCACGTCGGCGTCGCCCCACCGGCGGGCGGCGGTGGCATCGCCCCGCTGACCTACCGCACCATCCGCACCGCCACGCGCTTCATCGGCGCGGGCATGGACGCGGCCCTGGCCCCGCTGGAGGGGCTGCTCGGCCCGCGCCAGGGCGAGTCACCGCGACCGCCCACGCCGCAGCGCCGCGCCGCCCTGGCCGCGCTCAACGGCGTCATGGGCGACTACCTGGCCGACAGCGGCAGCCCCCTGGCCCTGCCGCTAACCTTCCACAGCGGCGGCGCGACCCTGACCGCCGACCATGCCGCCCTGGCCGCCGCCCTGCCGCGCGCCACCGGCCGCGTGCTGCTGCTCGTCCACGGCCTGTGCCTGGGCGATCCCTGCTGGGAGTGCGCCGGCGGCGGGCTGGGTGGGGCGCTGGAGCGCGAACGTGGCTACACGCCGGTGGCCGTCAGCTACAACAGCGGCCGCCACGTCTCCACCAACGGCCGCGAACTGGCCCATAGGCTGGAGATGCTGCTGGGCAACTGGCCGCGGCCGGTTGAGGAATTGGTCATCGCCGGCCACAGCATGGGCGGGCTGGTGGCCCGCAGCGCCATCCACGCCGGCGCGGCGGCCAACCACGACTGGCCGGCGCGGCTGCGGGCGCTGGTGACGCTGGGCACGCCCCACCACGGCGCGCCGCTGGAGCGCGGCGGCAACTGGATCAACGTTCTGCTCGACGGTTCGCCCTACGCCGCGCCCTTCAGCCGGCTGGGCAAGGGGCGCAGCGCGGGCATCACCGATTTGCGCTATGGCAGTCTGGTCGATGCGGATTGGCACGGCCGCGACCGCTTCGCCCACGGCGGCGACGAGCGGGTGATCGTGCCCCTGCCGGTGGGCGTGCGCTGCTATGCCGTGGCGGGGTCGTTGAGCGCCGACGGCGGCGCGATTCGGGAGAGTCGCGCTACGGGCGGCGCGACGTTGCACGACCGGCTGATCGGCGACGGCCTCGTGCCGCTCGATAGCGCCCTCGGCCGCCACGCCGACCCGGCCCGCGCCCTGCCGTTCGACGACACCTGGGTGGCCGCCGCCACCGGCCACCGCGACCTGCTGACGCGGCCGGAGGTCATCGAGCGGGTGGTGGGCTGGCTGTCGTAGCGCGATTCTCCCGAATCGCGCCACAGCACAAGAACAGGCGCTGGGGAGTGGCGGTCGCACACCACTCCCCAGCTCTGTTTGTCGTCGTTGGGAGCCAGCAAACGACGACGTCGCACCGGTACACCGCTTCGTGCGACTGGGGGAAGCCAGATAGATGAAATGAACAACCGGGCCGGTGACTTGCCCCCAGCATAGCACGCCGCTGTGTGCGCGGCCGTGGTTATGGCGTGTGCGGCGGCGTGTCCGGCGGGCTGTTTAGAACTTTTTCCATAGGCGCTAAGTAGATGTACACCTAGCCGGCCGTGATGGCCCACCTCGTGCACACCGCCCACACCATCGCCTTCAACAGCCGGAGCGCCTATACGCTCGACGTGGCCACGCTGGTAGGCGAGCGCCCAACGTGGACGACGGCGGCGCTGCTGGAATCGGCCGCGGCCTATGGCGGCGAACTGTTGCCCGGTTTCTATGAGTCGTGGATCGTTCTGGAGCGGGCGCGGCTGGCGGTCGTCTTCGACCGGCGCATGGGCCGGCTGCTCGAACGGCTCATCGCCGAGCAGCGTTGGGACGACACCCTGGCCTGGGCCGAACGTTGGATCGACCTGGACGATGCGCCGGAGCCGGCCTACCGGGCGCTGATGCGGGCCTATGCCGCCCTGGGCGACGCCAGCGGAGTGATGATCACCTATCGCCGCTGCCGCGCGGCGCTGCGGGTCGAAATGGGCGTTGCGCCGTCGCCGGAGACGCGCCGGCTGGTGGAGAGTCTGACCCACGGCGCGGCGGCCGAGCCGCATCCGGCGGCCACGACCGCCGCAGCGGAGCCTGGCGCGCGGGAACGGCCGCCCGGCCCAGCGGTCGCCGACGAGCGGCAGGGGCTGAAGGCGGCGCTGGCCCGAGTCGAAGTCGAACGGCAGCGGGCCGACTGCTACCGGCTGGGGCTGAGCATGGTTATACTACTGATCAGCGCGGCCGGCGCGACGCTGGCCCAACGGCAAAGCATAAAAGGATAACCATGTCAACAATCGTTCACGTCAACGGGGTCGAGTTTTACACGGAGCAGGCCGGCGACGGCCCGCCGGTGGTGCTCATCCACGCCGGCATCGCCGACAGCCGCATGTGGGACGGTCAGTTCGATGCGCTGGCCAACGCGACCGGCGGCGGGTCGCGCCACACGGTGCTGCGCTACGACCTGCGCGGCTTCGGCCGCACCCCGCCCGCCCCCGGCCCGTTCGACCACGCCGACGACCTGCGCGCCCTGCTCGATCATCTAGGCTGGGAGCGGGTGGCGCTGGTCGGCTGCTCGCTGGGCAGCCGCACGGCGCTCGACTTTGCCCTGCTCCACCCGGCGCGCGTCGAGCGGCTGGTGCTGACCTCGCCGGCGGTCAGCGGCCTGCGCTACGATGGCCCGCCGCCGCGCCAGGCGGCCGAACTCGACGCCGCCGACGAGGCCGGCGACCGGGCGCGGGTGAATGAGTTGGAGATGCAGATCTGGGTCGATGGCCCGCGCCGCGGCCCGGACGAGGTCGACCCGGCGGTGCGCCAACTGGCGTATGACATGAACGCCATCGCTCTGGCCAACGAGGGCGTCGGCCAGGAGGAGCGGTCGGTGTCGGCCGCCGAGCGGCTGGGTGAGGTGGGCGCGCCGGTGCTGGTCGTCGTCGGCGAACTGGACGCGGCGCGCACCCTGGCCGCGGCCGACGCCCTGCTGTCGCGCCTGCCCCACGCCCGCCGCGTCGCCATCGCCAACGCCGCCCACCTGCCCAACATGGAGCAACCGGCCGCCTATCACGCCGCCGTGCTGCCCTTCCTGGCCCACTGGCTCCTGACCACTGGCCCCTAACCACTAAGAACTTCCAATGAAGCAACTCCTGATCCGTTTCTACCACTGGCTGGGCCGCCTGTTGGGTGAATTCGACGCGCCACGCTATCGGCGCGAGACGGACGGGCTGCCGCGTGGCGGACGGCCGGCGACAGGCGACACCCGCCCACCACCCCGTCCGCATCTGAGGATGCGGACTCCGCCGCACAAGGTCCACAACCGGCCGGAGGACGCGCCCGCAGAGCGTGCATCCTCAGATGCGCCGCCCGCGCCAACTTCACAACCAGGTGGCCCGCCGGAGCTGCCATCATCCGATCTCCACAGCGGCGAAGCGCCGCGCTACGCGTTGAGCCGCTCGGTCCTGACGCCGCCGGAGCAACGCTTCTACATTTCGCTGCTGAGGGCGGTAGACAACCAGTACTCCATTCTCGCCAAGGTGCGGCTGGGCGACGTCGTCTGGCTGGTCAACAATCCGCCCGACCGCAAGCGCCATCAGAGCCATGTGTGGTGCAAGCACGTCGATTTTCTGCTGTGCGAACGGGTGAGTCTGAAGCCGCGTCTGGCTATCGAACTCGATGACTCAACCCACCGCTTTCCCGACCACGCCGCCCGCGACCAGTTCAAGAACGACCTGTTCGCCGCCGTCGGGCTGCGGCTGTTGCGGATCGAACTCCAGGGCAGCTATCGCGCCGACGACCTGCGCGACCGCATCGCCGTCGCTCTATCCACCCAGGACAGCCATTCATCGACAACTGACCACTGACCACTGACCACTGACCACTAAACCAAAAAGGGCGAGCCTCTCGACTCGCCCTTTCCCGTTCCGGTCGTCGTGGGGAAGGCGACGGCCGCCGCTACTTACTTAATCGTCAGCGCGAACTCGTCAATGTACGCGCCCTCATAGCCGTAGTCGCCGGAGACGGAGCTGTCCGACTGGAAGATGTAGCCGACCCACACGTAGGGGTTGCCCAGCATCGAGCCATAGCCGGGGACGTTCTTCAGGTCCAGCGTGCCCTTCAGGAACTTGCCGGCCGTTGTGCCGGAGCGCCAGGAGCAGTAGTAATTGAAGTTGTCGACCGAGGCGCAGACGCCCAGCCAGTCGTAGTTCATCTCGGTGTGGAGGAAGTACTTGTAGGTGAGCTTGGCCGACTTAGCGCCGGAGGTGCTGACCGGGCCGAGGGTCATCCACGAGTCCATGTTGGGGGCGTAGCCGGGGGGCGAGTAGCCATCGCCGCAGCCGGCGGCCGGCCAGCCGCTCCAGTTGCCCTTGCTATCGCGGTAGGACACGTCGTTCCAACACAGGTCATAGTTGTCGCTGGGGTAGTCGGTGCCGTTGTTGTCCCACGTGAGCCACGTGCCATTGGGCCAGGCAAACTCCCAGCTCTCCTTCCAGGTCAGGGGCATGTTGGGCGAGGGAACGTTGGCTTTCTCCAGGCCAAGCGGATTGTTGGGGAAGACCCACGGCTTGGCCGGGGCGTCGCGCGCGGGCAGATCGGCCGGCACGCCAACCACGGCCACGCCCGTCTTCTGCTGCATGTTGACCTTGCCCGCGGCCGAGACGACGGCCACCGGCAGCAAAGCCAGCACCAACACGGCCAGCACCACTTTCATCCACTGCTTGCTATTCATTTGTTACTTCTCCTAGGATCATGCAACTGGAACTTGCCGAGGATCGGCAAGAAAGAACAAAAAACGCAATTTGGAACGAAAGACTGAAGCTGAAGGTTAGGTAAATCGAACCATCCGTCTTTCCTCCCTGCACGAAGCCGGCCCGTCAAACCTCCTCGACGCTCCCAGACAGCAGACAGCATCACCTGCTATTCGTGAGCATTATGGCACAAGGTAAGGGCGTGAACGGAACGTGAATGCGACTATTGTCAGTGTAACTCACCGGAGAATAGGATGTCAATAATCAATACAGGATGGCCGGAAACAACGCGACATTCTACTTACTCTCTCTGAGAGGATGACCGAAAAGAGGACTCACCGGTGCGTCGCACTTTCCGCAGTGCGTCGCACCTTCTTATGCGTGCCACGACAAAAAAGGTGCGACCCACTCCAGAAAGTGGGATGCACCCTCGCCCCCGGTGCGTCGCACTTTCCGCAGTGCGTCGCACCTTCTTATCCGTGCCACCCCAAAGAAGGTGCAACCCACTCCAGAAAGTGGGATGCACCCTCGCCCCCGGTGCGTCGCACTTTCCGCAGTGCGTCGCACCTTCTTATGCGCCCACGACAAAAAAGGTGCAACCCACTCCAGAAAGTGGGATGCACCCGCCGCTTACTCCCCGTATTTGGCCCGCTTCGTGGCCCGGTTGCGCAGGTTGTGGTCTAGCTCCATCTTGCGAATGCGCATTGCGTCGGGCGTCACTTCGAGCAACTCATCTTCGTGCAGATACTCGATGGCCTCGTCCAGCGACAAGATGCGCGGCGGGGAGAGGGCCTCGACGATGGAGGTCGGCTTGGCGCGGTGGCCGGTCAGGTTCTTGGTGCGGCAGACGTTGATGACCAGGTCCTCGTCGCGGATGTGCTCGCCGACGACCTGCCCGGCGTAGACCTCCTGCGGCGGCCGGACGAAGAACGTCCCGCGCGCCATCAGGTGCTCCAGGGCGTAGCCGCTGACCGGCCCGCCCTCCAGCGACACCAGCGAGCCAAGTTCGCTGTGCTCGATGTCGCCGGCGTAGGGCAGATAGGCGTCGAACAGGGCGTGGAAGACGCCCGTGCCGCGCGTGGCCGTCAGGAACGGCTGGCGGAAGCCGAGGATGCCGCGGGTGGGCACGCTGTACTCGGCGTAGACGGTGCCGTCCTCGCCATAGCGGATGTCGAGCATCCGGCCGCGGCGCTTGCCCAGCATCTCGGCCACCGCGCCCCAGTAGTCGTTGAGGGCCTCGACGTAGACCTGCTCGAACGGCTCGGTCAGCCCGTCGTCGCCGTCGTGGAAGATGACCTCCGGGCGGCCGACGGCGAACTCGTACCCCTCGCGGCGCATCGTCTCGATGAGGATGGCCAGGTGCAACTCGCCGCGGCCGGAGACGAGGAACTCGCCCGCCCGCTCCATCTCCTCGACGCGCAGGGCGACGTTGCTCTCCAACTCGCGCATCAGCCGCTCGCGCAACTGGCGGCTGGTGACGTACTTGCCCTCGCGCCCGGCGAAGGGGCTGTCGTTGATGCGGAAGACCATGCGCACCGTCGGCTCTTCGACCTTGATCGGCGGCAGGGCGATGGGGTTGAGCGCGTCGGCCAGCGTGTCGCCGATGCCCACGCCGGGGATGCCGGCCACGGCGACGATTGTGCCGGCGCTGACCTCGGTCTGCTCCTGGCGCTGCAAGTCGCGGAAGGTATAGAGCTTGGTGACGCGGCCCTGGGCGGTGTTGCCGTGGTGGTCGATGTGGGCCACGGCCTGCCCGGCCTTCAGCCGCCCGGCGTGCAGGCGGCCGACGGCGATCTTGCCCACGTAGGCGCTGTACTCCAGGGCCGTCACGAGCAATTGCGTCGGGCCGTCGGGGTCAACGGTCGGCGGGGGGATGTGCTCGATGATGGTGTCGAACAGCAGCGTCAGGTCGGGCCCCAGTTCGGTGGGAGTGGCCCCGGCGCGCCGTCGGTGGCCTTGGCGTAGATGACCGGGAACTGCACCTGCTCCTCCGTCGCGCCCAGGTCGATGAACAGGTCGAAGGTGGCGTTGACGGCGTGGTCGGGCCGGGCGGCGGGGCGGTCGATCTTGTTGACGACCAGGATGACCTTCAACCCCTTGGCCAACGCCTGGCGCAGCACAAAGCGCGTCTGGGCCATTGGCCCCTCAACGGCGTCGACCAGCAGCAGCGCGCCGTCGACCATGTTCATGATGCGCTCTACCTCGCCGCCGAAGTCGGCGTGGCCGGGGGTGTCGACGATGTTGATGGTCACGCCGTTGTAGTCGATGCCGGTGTTCTTGGCCAGGATGGTGATGCCGCGCTCGCGCTCCAGGTCGTTGGAGTCGAGGACGCGCTCGCCCATCGGCTGGTTCTGGCGGAAGGCGTGGGTCTGCTTCAGCATGCCGTCGACCAGCGTCGTCTTGCCGTGGTCGACGTGGGCGATGATGGCGATGTTGCGGATGTCTTGTCTCTGGATCATATCTCTGTCCGTGGCGAGAAGAGCTCACGCAAAGGCGCTAAGGGGCAAAGGCGCAAAGAAGAAAGCTTTTTCTTCCTTTGCGCCTTTGCTTCTTAGCGCCTTTGCGTGAGCCTCTTGCGCCGAAAAAGCCCGGCTTGGTGGGCCGGGCTGGTGTTGCTTGTTCAGGTCGGTAACCGAAGGGGGATTATAGCCGCAACGGGGGCAATAGGCAACCTCTACGCGCCGCTGAGCAGTTGGGCCAACTGGCGATAGGCGGCGCGGAGGTCGTCGGGCAGGCCGGGGGCGTCGGCCAGCATTTCGGCCAGGGGCAAGTCGAAGTCGGGCAGTTCGTCATCCGGCCCGGTCAGGCGGAACCAGTCCGGCCGCACGCGAAAGCCAGGCAGCACCGCGCAATGGTAGACCCCATCGTTGCCCACCGGCGCGGGCACGAAATGCCCTTCTTCGTCGCGCATGTAGAAGTCGGCCTGTTGCTGGTGGGTGCGCGGGTCGATGATCCAGTATTCGCGCACCCCGGCCCGTTCGTATTCGCGGAACTTGGTGATGCGGTCGAGAGTGACGCTGCCCGGCGAGACCACTTCGATGACCAGATCGGGCGCGCCTCGCACGCGTTTGTCATCAACTTGCGCCTGTCCACCGCGGGCAACGAACAGCACATCCGGCTCGCGCGATGGCCCGCCCGGCCACAGCTTGACCTCTAGCGGCGCAGCCAGGACTTTGCCCAGGGCCAGCCGCTCTACAAAAGCGCGCATAAGGGAGGCGAGAAAGATGACAATATTTTGATGCGTCGTTGTTGCCGGCATATGCTCAATGATCTCCCCGTCGGCCCACTCCACCAGACGCCCGTCGTCGGGCAGCGCCAGATACGCCTCGTAACTGGCCGCGCGCTTCCGCACTTGTTGGCCCTGCCGCTCCACTTGAATCATTGCCATAGCGCCCTCGTTCCTTTCAGTATAGCACACAACCGGGACGGAAAAGAGGCCTCACGCGGAGGCGCAAAGGTATCTCACGCAAAAGAACGCTAAGCGAAGAAATCTTCGCTTGGCGTTCTTTGCGTCTTTGCGTGAGCTTCTTCTTCTCTGCATGGTGACAACTGTCTCACCCCAAACGTGACAAATGACACTTGTGCGCCATTGCCGGCAGCCTTACGCTGTAGGTTGTGAAGTTCGATTCACCAACGACTGACAACTGACACCTGACAACTGCCCCATGGCCCACCACAACACCAACCCCGACCGCGACTACGACCGCTTGCAGCAGGCGCTGGACCGGCAGGTGACCGGCGCGCCGGCGTCGGCGGCCTTCACCCAAATCCTGCGCCTGCTCTACGCGCCGGACGAAGCCGCCCTGGCCGCCCGCCTGCCCATCCGGCCAACGCGGCTGGAGGCGCTGGCCCGGCAACTCGGCCGCCCGGCCGAGGAGTTGGACGCGCAACTGACGCGCCTGGCCGACCGGGGGCTGGTGCTCGATCTGAGCACGGCGGGCGGTCGTTACTACGCCTTGCCGCCGGTGGTCATCGGCTTCTTCGAGTTCACCTTCATGCGCGCCCGGCCCGACCTGCCCATGAAGGAGCTGGCGGCGCTGTTCGAGACGTACATGACCGAGGCCGACGGCCAGTTCGCCCGCGCCGTCTTCCAGGGGCCGACGCAACTCGGCCGCTCGCTGCCGCGCGAGTCGGCCCTGCCCGACACGCCGACGGTCGAGGTGCTCGACTATGAGAAGGCCAGCGCCATCATCCGCGACGCGCGGGCGGCGGCCGTCTCGCTGTGCGCCTGCCGCCACAAGGCGTCGCATTTGGATCACGCGTGTGACCGGCCGCAACGCACCTGCCTGACCTTCGGCGGCAGCGGCGGGATGCTGGTCGACCACGGGCTGGCCGAGGCCATCGACAAGGCCGAGGCGCTGGACATTCTGGCCGAGTGCCAGGCGGCGGGGCTGGCCCAGACGGCCGACAACGTGCGCGAGGGGGTCAGCTTCATCTGCAACTGCTGCGGCTGCTGCTGTGGCATGATGCGGGCCATCAAGGAGTTCGACCTGCCCCACGCCATTGTCACGTCCAACTGGCAGATGGAAGTGGAGTACACCCACTGCAACGGCTGTGGGAAGTGCGTCGCTGCCTGCCCGGTGGGGGCCATCCATCTGGATGAGCGGATCGAGGAGCGGCCCAACGGCCGACGCCATCGCGTGCGCTGGGCGGTGGTGGAGCCGGAGTTGTGTCTGGGCTGCGGCACGTGCTCCGGGGCGTGCAAGTTCAACGGGCTGGCCATGACGCCGCGGCCGCAGCGCGTCTACACGCCGCGCAACCTGGTCGAGCGCGTTGTGGCCATGGCCGTGGAGCGCGGCAAGCTGGCCGACACGGTGCTGGGCCAGCCGGAGAAGCTAAGCCATCGCGCCGTGGCCAACGTCGTGCGGGCTGTGGAGCATTTGCCGCCGACGCAGGCGGTGCTGGCCGCCGGGGCGGTGCGGTCGGCGTTCCTGGGGGCGGTGGCGCGGGGGGCGGCGGAGTTTACGAAGACGCCTTAGGGAGACGAGTAGCAGGTCACATGGCCATAGCGCCTGCCCTGGGGCGGACGCGGCCGACCGGAACCCCCATCCCCAACGCTCTGCCCCAACCTTGTCCGCCCGGGCCTAAAGGCGCCGGGCTATTTAACAACGCCGGCCGAGGCCGGCTTAGAGGGCGCGCCGTCTCTTAAGGCCCGTTCAGGGGCCGTCGTTGAGTAGCCCCGTGGCTTCAGCCCGGGGCGGACGCGGCCGACCGGAACCCCCATCCCCAACGCTCTGCCCCAACCTTGTCCGCCCGGGCCTAAAGGCGCCGGGCTATTTAACAACGCCGGCCAAGGCCGGCTTCAGAGGGCGCGCCGTCTCTTAAGGCCCGTTCAGGGGCCGTCGTTGAGTAGCCCCGTGGCTTAGCCCGGGGCGGACGCCGACCGGACCCCCATCCCCAACGGCCTTCGCCCGGCCGGGGGGAGGAGGGGGGGGGCCGCAAAAAAGGGGCGCGGAGAACGGGCGGGGGGGGGGAGGACCCGTGGCTTCAGCCCAGGGGGACCGACCGGAACCTCTTTCCCCAACGTACTACCTGCCCCTTGCCTCTCACCACAACCGCAAAGTAACAATCATCGTCCTAATTTGTGACATTTGTCACTTCCAACAACAGGCCAGAGAGACTATCGTATAGATGCTTGAGACCACTCACGGCTTCGGTTTGCCGTGGGTCTCAGGAGCACGCGATGGCCGTCAACCTCGTCGAACCCGCTGTCATTCAGGCCGCCACCCCCCGCCCTACCGCGGCCGAACGCGCCACCCTGGCAGCGACGATGACCCGCCGCGCCAGCGCCCAGACCTACGCCACCATTCGCCTGCTGGCCGACCGCGACCGGGCGGCCGACGCCTTCCGCGCCTACGCCTACTTCCGCTGGGTCGATGACGCGCTGGACGACCCCGCCGCCCCGCCCGCCGCCCGCGCCGCCTTCCTGGCCCGCCAGCGGGCGCTGCTCGATGGCGGCTATCGCGGCCGGATGCCGGCCGACCTGTGCGCCGAAGAGGCGCTGCTGGCCGACCTGATCGCTGCCGATGACGAACCGGACAGCGGGCTTCAGTCGTACCTGCGGAACATGATGGCTGTTATGGCCTTTGACACGGCACGGCGTGGGCGGCTTGTCTCGGCCGCCGAACTGGACGACTACACGCAATCATTGGCCGCGGCCGTGGCCGACGCCCTCTTTCACTTCATCGGCCACGACCAGCCGCCGCCGCGCGAACCGGCGCGCTACGCCCCCGTCCGCGGCGCGCATGTCATCCACATGCTGCGCGATACCGTAGAGGACGCGATAGCAGGTTATGTCAATGTGCCGGCCGAGTATCTGGCCGTCCACGGGCTGCCGTCGTCCCTGACCGTGGCCGATCTGGCGACGCCGGCCTTGCGCGCCTGGGTGGCCGACCGAGTGCGGCTGGCCCGGGAGGAGTTCGCCGCCGGGCGAACCTATCTGGCTGCGGTGAGTAGCCGGCGCGCCCGGTGGGCCTGTCGCGCCTACATCGCCCGCTTCGAGTGGCTGGCCGACGCCATCACCAGTGACGGCTACGTGTTGCGCGCCGCCTACCCGGAGCGGAGGTCGGCCGCGGCGGCGGTCTGGATGCTGCGACGAGCGATAGGTGTAAGTGTGGAACAGGATTCTTATCCTGTTCGCGCGCACAGGATAAGAATCCTGTGCTACAAGCAGGAGTAATGAAATGGACAAAAATGTCGTAATCATCGGCGCGGGCATCGGCGGCATCTGCTCCGCCATCCGGCTGGCCAAAGCGGGGCTGCGCGTGACCATCGTCGAGAAGAACGCCCGCCCCGGCGGCCGTTGCGACCGCATCAGCCGCGACGGCCACCACTTCGATACCGGCCCCACCCTGCTGGTCATGCCTCTTCTATATGAAGAGGAGTTCCGCGGCCTGGGGGCGGAGATGCGCGAGGTGCTCGATCTGGAGCGCGTCGACCCGACCTATCACCTCGTCTTTGACGACGGCAGCCGGCTCAACCTGACGTCGGACATGAAGCGCATGTACGACCAATTGGAGAGCATCGAGCGCGGCGCGTTCGACGGGCTGCTGCGCTACATGGACGAGGGCTACCGCCACTACCAGTTGGGCACGGAGAAGCTGGTCTACCGCGACTTCCGCAGCTTCAGCGACTTCTTCAACTTCGAGAACCTGCCGCTCCTCTACCAGGTCAAGCCGCTGGTGAACCACCACAACAACATGGCCACCTACTTCGACAGCGACCGGCTGAAGGCGGCGTTCACCTTCCAGGACGTGTACATGGGCCTCAGCCCGTTCGAGGCCCCGGCGACGTTCTCGATGATGGCCTACACCGAGCTGGCCCACGGCGTCTGGTATCCGCGCGGCGGCATGTATAGCATCATCGAGGCGCTGGTAACGATGGCCCGCGCCGCGGGGGTGGAGTTCGTGCTGGAGACAGAGGTCGAGTGCATCGACACCGACGGCGAGCGGGCGCGGGGCGTGGCCCTGGAGGGCGGGCGCTATCTGGCGGCCGACGTCGTGCTGGCCAACGCCGACCTGCCCTACGTCTATCAGAACCTCTTGCCGCCCGACGACGAGACGGAGAAGTTCGACGACATGCGCTTCTCCTGCTCCACGGTCAGCTTCTTCTGGGGCGTCGATAAGGTCTACGAGCAACTGGCCCCCCACATGCTCTTCCTGGCCGACGACTACCGGGCCAACTTCGAGAGCATCATCGACGACCTGACCATCCCGGCCAACCCCAGCCTCTACGTCCACGCCCCGGCGCGGCTCGACCCGACGATGGCCCCGCCCGGCGAGGATACGATTGTGGCCGTCGTGCCCGTCGGCCACATGGCCGACGACAGTCAGGAGGAGTTGGCCCACGAGTGGGCCACGATGCGCGACCTGGCGCGGGAGCACGTCTTCCGCCGCCTGGACACGATCGGCGTCCACGACCTGCGCGACCACATCAAGTTCGAGACGTCGTTCAGCCCGCTGTCGTGGCGCAAGCGGTACAATCTGGTGAAGGGCAGCACCCACGGGCTGTGCCACAATCTGACCCAGTTGGCCTTCTTCCGGCCCGACAACCGGCACGACCGCTACCACAACCTCTACTTCGTGGGGGCCAGCACGCGGCCGGGCACGGGGATGCCGACGGCGATGATCTCGGCGCGGCACGTGGCGACACGGATTTTGGAAGATTTGGCGGAGTAAGAGAAAAGAGGAATGACAGATTAAGAAGATTGATCCGCAGATTGGGCAGCTTAGGCAGATTCAAGAAGCAGAGAACTCTTTTCTTAAATCTGCCAAATCTGCTAAATCTGCGGATTATCACTCTTAATCTATGTGCGGTGTTGCGAACAGCCGGCTAGGCGTGGCTCAGGCCGACGTCTTCCAGTATGACCTGGCGCAGCACGCGCGGGTCGCGGAAGCGTTGCAGTGCGTCGAGAATTTCGATTCCCGCCAAGCGACCGCCCTCATCATAGTCGGCGGCAATGCCATCGGCCAGTTGCTCAGTAGTTACTGTGGCGTCGACAAACTGGATGTAGAGAACGTCGACTTCGGCGTCATAGGTGATTTTCATGACTGCTCTCGTCTGTTTTGATCGACTAGTAGAAGAAACAAATAATTCGTGGCTTCATCAACAAAGATGGGCGCACCTGCTTCGTCTTATAAAAACTTCTTGTTCCACACGAAGGCAAACTCAAGGCGGCACTCCAGCCGACCGTGGTCGCTCGCCTGCCACTCTGCTCCACGGATAGCTGCTACAATTTCGTCTTCCGTCACGCCTCGGCGAGGAAGCTGTTCTTGCACGTGGCCGGAGAGGCGAATCGTCTTCATTGTACGGTATAGTATAACATAGCAAGAAACAAAACCGGGCTGCTGATGCAGCCCGGCTTTGTTGAGAGATAGGGTGGGCCGGGGTCGCGCCGGCCCACCTTCATGCGGGAGCTACGGAACCTGTACGTCCTGGCACAGGTAGTTGGCCGTCACACCGGTGATGGCCGCCGAGTCGCCGCCCAGCGCGCCCAGGCCGTTGGTGTTGGCCGCGGGCGAGGTGATGTCGATGACGATCTCGCCCGTCCCGGCCGGCACGTTGGCCAGCGTGAAGCTGAGGATGTTGAGCTGGTTGCCCTTGTTGGGGCTAACCGGCGCTTGCGTCTGGGTGACGCCGCCCGCGGTCACCGTCACGATGACCGGGCGAACGTCCTGATCGTTGTCTACCAGCGCCACTTCGATGTTGAAGGTGGCCCGAGCCATTGGCGCGGGGATGTCGATGGTCAGCCGTTGGCTGGGAATCCAGCCCTCGGCCACGTTCCAGTAGACCTGCGAGTCACCCGTGTTGATCACCTCGAAGACGTTGACGTACTCCTGGTTCGGGTTGTTGTAGGTCGGGTAGAGGATGAACGCCCGCGGGATGTGCCCCTTGGTGCCGGACGTCTGCAGGAACCAGCGCCCGCGGATGTTGGCCGACGGGTTCAGGTCCGTGCCGTACCAGAACACGGCCCACGTCTTCGGCGCCGGGCTGGTGGGCGCTCCAACCTGGACGTACTGCCCACTCGGATACATGAAGCGCACGTACTTGGCCAGACCCTGGGCCTTGCCCGCCAACTGGCCGTAGAGATCCACGACGTTGTTGGCGTTGGGGATGACCAGCTTGGCCAGCGTCTTGTGCTTCTTGTCATTGCCCATGCCAATGCCCAGGATGTCGGTCCACTGGTTGGTGGCGGCATTGACCGGGCAGGTGTTGACGATGGGCGGGGCGATGATGTTGACCACCGCGTCATCGTTGTCGCTGAGCGGGTCGCCGTTGAAGCCGGTGCCACTGCCGGTGACGATGTCGGTGTGGACGGTTCCGGCCGCGCCGTTCACGGTGGCCGTGAACTGGCACTGGTAGGAGCCGGCCTGCGAGATCGTCTGGGGCACGGCGCAGGTCGTGGCCGTGATGCCGTTGTGGCCGGTGGTGGTGATGTTGCCGAACACGTTGTCGGTCAGGCTGGTCAGGTCGAGCGCGCCGCCGCCGGTGTTGTTGATGACAACGGTGAAGACCACCGAACCGCCGGGCGCATACAACTGCGTCGGGTTGGCCGTCTTGATGACCTCGATGGCCGGATCGGCGATGATGGGGACAATGGCGCTACCGTCGTCGCACACGTCGGGGTTCTTCGTCGTGTCGCAGGCGGTAACGGTGTTGGTGTGGCTCGTGTTCGGGTTGCCCGTCACGGCGGCCGTGAAGGTACAGGTGTAGGTTCCGGTCAGCGCGGCCAGCACCACCGGCGGCGTCAGGTCACAGGTCGTGGCCGTGATGCCGTGGTGGCCGGTCGTGGTGATGTCCCCATAGACGCTGTCGACCAGGCTGTTGAGGCTCAGGGTGATGGTGCCCTTGTTCTCCACCAGGATAGTGAAGGTCACCAGGTCGCCGGAGGCCACAACCGTCTTGTTGGGAACCTTGGTCACTTCCAGCAGCGGCGTCTGGACGGCCGGAACGGTCACGGTGTCGTCGTTGGAGATCACCGGGATCTGGCCGTGCCGGGCCGAGCCGGAGGCGATGTTGGTCACCGAGCCGGCGTCGAGGTCGGCCTGAGTCACCGTGTAGGTGGCCGTGCAGGTGAAGAAGTCGCCCGGGTTTAGCGGGTTCGGCGTCTGCTGGCACGTCACCGCGTTCGGCGCGCCGATCTTGTTGTCCGTGACCGCGTAGGGCGGCGTCAGCGAGACGTTGCCGCTGTTGGTCACCTTGTAGGTGTAGGCGATGGTGTCGCCCACGCTGTCGTAGTTGACCGTGGTCGTGTCCTTGTCCAGCGTCAGCGCGGGCGTCTGCTGGGTGGGGATGTTGTGGTCGTCGGTGTCGGGGGGCGTCTCGGTCGAGTCGGCCGTCACCGTGTTGACCAGGTCGCCGCCGGCGTTCAACTCGGCCAGCGTCACCGTGTGGGTGCAGTTGTAGACCCAGGTCTCGGTCACTTGCAGCTTGCCGTCGTTGTTGACGTCGCCGCCGGGCTGTAGCACCGGGGCCGCGTCACACTTGGCGTCGCTGACGGTGACGTTGGTCAGGGTCACGTTGCCGGTGTTGGTCACCGTGAACTGGTAGTCCACCTGCTGGCCAATGGTGGTGATGAGCGCCGTCGTCGACGACTTCAGCACGTTCAGGCCGGGGGTGTACTGGATGGGGATGTCCAGCGGGTCGGTGTCGGGGCCGGTCTCGTTGGAGTCGGCGGTCACGACGTTGTGCAGCTTCGGGTTCGGCCCCGTGGCCGCGTCGAGTTCGGCCTGCGTCACCGTGTGGGTGCAGGTGAACGTCCACGTCTCGACCAGGCCCAGCTTGCCGTCGTTGTTGGTGTCGCCCGTCGGGCCACTGATGGCCGAGGTGCACATCGGGTCGCTGACGGTGACGCCGGTCAGGCTGATGTTGCCGGTGTTGGTCACATCAAAGGTGTAGACCACCTGCTGCCCGGCGACGGTGATGAGCGTCGTCGTCGAAGACTTCTCGACGTTCAGCCCCGGATTCTGCTGGATGGGAATCTCCAGCGTGTCGGTGGCCGGGTCGGTCTCGGTCGAGTCGGCCGTGACCGTGTTGGGCAGCTTGACGCCGGCATCCATCTCATCGGTGGTGACCGTGTGGACGCAGGTGTAGATCCACGTCTCATTCAGGTCAAGCTTGCCGTCGTTGTCGGCGTCGCCCGTCGGCCCGGTCGGCGGCAGATCGCACTTCGGGTCGCTGACGGTGACGTTGGTCAACGGGATGTTGCCGCTGTTGGTCACGGCGAACTTGTAGTCCACCTGCTGGCCGGCGGCGGTGATGAGCGTCGTCGTCGTGGTCTTGTCCACGTTCAGGCCCGGCAGGCGATCCATCGTGACCGTCACCGAGTCGGTATTGGACAACACCGGGTTGGAGTTGTACATGGCCGACGCCTGGGCGACGTTGATGACCTCACCGGCGGTGATGTCGGCCTGGGTCACGTTGTAGGTCGCCGTGCAGGTGATGAACGCGCCGGGGTTCAGCGGGTTCGGCGTCTGCGGGCAAACCACCGCGTTCGGGGTGACGATCTTGTCGTCGCTGACGGCATAGGGCGGCGTCACGGGCACGTTGCCGTTGTTGGTCACCTTGTAGCTGTAGACGATCGGGTCGCCAACGCTGTCATAGCTGGTCGTTGTCGTCGTCTTGTCCAGCGACAGGGACGGCAACTGCACCGCCGGGACGGTCACGGTGTCCTGGTTAGAGGTCACCGGGTCCTGGCCGAACATGGCCGAGGCCGTGGCGATGTTGACCACCTGGCCGGCAGTGATGTCGGCCTGGGTCACCGTGTAGGTGGCCGTGCAGGTGATGAACGCGCCGGGCAGCAGCGGGTTGGGCGTCTGCGGGCAGCTCACCGTCGTCTTGTTGTCGCTGACGGCGTAGGGCGGCGTCAGGGTGACGTTGCCGCTGTTGGTGACCTTATAGCTGTAGCTGATGGTGTCACCAACGCTGTCGTAGTTGACCGTCGGGGTCGTCTTGACCAGCGTCAGGGCCGGGTTCTGCACCGCCGGAACGCTCTCCGTGTCCTCGTTGGAGGTCACGGTGTTCTGGCCGTGCTTGGCCGTGGCCGTGGCGGTGTTGTCCACCTGGCCGGCGTTGAGGTCGGCCTGGGTGACGGTGTAACTGCCGGTGCAGGTGATGAACGCGCCGGGGTTCAGCGGGTTCGGCGTCTGCGGGCAGACGACGTTGGCGATCTTGTTGTCGCTGACGGCGTAGGGCGGCGTCAGGGAGACGTTGCCGCTGTTGGTCACCTTATAGGTGTACTGGATAACATCGCCGACCTCGTCGAAGTCGGGCGTTTGCGTGTCCTTGTCCAGCGTCAGCTCTGGGCCTAGCAGCGCGGGCACGTTCACTGTGTCGGTGTTGGAGGTCACCGGGGTCTGGCCGAACATGGCCGAGGCCGAGGCGATGTTGACCACCTGGCCGGCGTCGAGGTCGGCCTGGGTCACGGTGTAGGTGGCGGTGCAGGTGATGAACGCGCCGGGCAGCAGCGGGTTGGGCGTCTGCGGGCAGGTGACGGTCACCTTGTTATCGCTGACGGCGTAGGTCGGCGTCAGGGAGACGTTGCCGCTGTTGGTCACCTTGTAGGTGTAGGCGATGGTGTCGCCCACGTTGTCGTAGTTGACCGTCGTCGTGTCCTTGTCCAGCGACAGGCCGGGGTTCTGCGTGGCGGGCACGGTCTCGGTGTCCTCGTTGGAGGTCACCGTGTCCTGGCCGTGCCTGGCCGTGGCTTCGGCGACGTTGACCACCGTGCCGGCGTCGATGTCGGCCTGGGTCACGGTGTAGGTGGCCGTGCAGGTGATGAACGCGCCGGGCAGCAGCGGGTTGGGCGTCTGCGGGCAGGTCACAGTGGCCTTGTCGTCGCTGACGGCGTAGGGCGGCGTCAGGGAGACGTTGCCGCTGTTGGTCACCTTATAGCTATAGGCGATGGTGTCGCCGGGGCTGTCATAGGTGGCCGTCGCCGTCGTCTTGTCCAGCGCCAGCGCCGGGGTCTGCGTCGCCGGGACGGTCACGGTGTCGTCGTTGGACGTCAGCGTGGCCGCGCCATTCTTGGCCGTGGCCGTGGCGATGTTGGTCACCGAGCCGGCGTCGATGTCAGCCTGGGTCACGACGTGAGTCGCCGTGCAGGTGAAGAACGCGCCGGGCAGCAGCGGGGCGGGCAACTGATTGCACGTCACCGTGGCCTTGTTGTCGCTGACGGCATAGGGCGGCTGGAGCGACACGTTGCCGCTGTTGGTCACCTTATAGGTGTACTGGATGGTGTCGCCCACGCTGGCGTAGCTCAGCGTCGGCGTGTCCTTGTCCAGCGTCAGCCCTGGGCCTTGCAGCGCCGGAACCGTCACGGTGTCCTCGTTGGAGGTGATGGTATTCTGGCCATGCTTGGCTGTGGCCGAGGCGACGTTGACCACCTCGCCGGCGTCGACGTCGGCCTGGGTCACCGTGTAGGTGGCCGTGCAGGTGATGAACGCGCCGGGCATCAGCGGGTTGGGCGTCTGCGGGCAACTGACCGTCGCCTTGTCGTCGGCCACAGCGTAGGGCGGCGTCAGGGGCACGTTGCCGCTGTTGGTCACCTTATAGCTGTAGCTGATGGTGTCGCCGGCGTTGTCGAAGTTGGCCGTCGTCGTGTCCTTGTCCAGTGTCAGGCCCGGCAGTTGGACGGCCGGGACGGTCACGGTGTCCTGGTTGGAGTTCACCGGGTTCGCGCCGTACATGGCCGACGCCGTGGCGATGTTGACCACCGAGCCGGCGGTGATGTCGGCCTGGGTCACCAGGTGCTGGGCCGAGCAGGTGATGAACTCACCCGGCAGCAGCGGGTTCGGCAACTGCGGGCAACTGACCGTGGCCTTGTTGTCGCTGACAGCGTAGGGCGGCGTCAGGGGCACGTTGCCGCTGTTGGTCACCTTGTAGCTGTAGTTGATGATGTCGCCGACGCTGTCGTAGTCGAGCGTCGTCGTCGTCTTGTCGAGGGCCAGAGTCGGCGTCTGCACGCCGGGGACGGTCACCGTGTCGGTGTTGGAGGTGACGGTGTTGGCGCCGTGCCTGGCCGTGCCGCTGGCGATGTTGGTCACCGAACCGGCGGTCAGGTCGGCCTGGGTCACGGTGTAGGTGGCCGTGCAGGTGAAGGAGGCGTTGGGGTTCAGCGGGTTAGGCGTCTGCTGGCACGTCACCACGTTCGGGTTAGTGATCTTGTTGTCACTGACCGCGTAGGGCGGCGTCAGGGAGACGTTGCCGGTGTTGGTTACCGTGTAGTTGTAGACGATGGTGTCGCCGACCTGGTCGAAGTTGGTCGTCGTCGTCGTCTTGTCCAGCGACAGGGCCGGAGACTGCTGGACGGGGATGGTGTGGTCGTCGGTGTCGGGGCCGGTCTCGGTCGAGTCGGCCGTGACGGTGTTGGCCAGGTTGCCGCCGGCGTTCATCTCGGCCAGCGTCACCGTGTGGGTGCAGGAGAAGACCCACGTCTCGGTCAGGTCCAGCTTGCTGTCGTTGTCGGTGTCGCCCGTCGGGCCGGTGATGGCCGAGGTGCAGTTCGGGTCGGTGACGGTGACGTTGGTCAGGGCCACGTTGCCGGTGTTGGTCACCGTGAAGGTGTAGGGCACGACTGGCCGGCGGCGGTGATGAGCGTCGTCGTCGAGTTCTTCACCACGTTCAGCGCCGCCAACGGCACGGTCACGGTGTCCTGGTTGGAGGTCACTGTCTGCGCGCCGTACTTGGCCGTGGCCGTGGCGATGTTGACCACCTGGCCGGCGTTGATGTCGGCCTGGGTGATGGTGTAGGTCGCCGTGCAGGTGATGTGCCGCCCATCGGCAGCGGGTTTGGCGTCTGCGGGCAGCTCACCGTGGCCTTGTTGTCGCTGACGGCGTAGGGCGGGACGAGGGGCACGTTGCCGCTGTTGGTCAGCAGGTAGCTGTAGCTGATCGTGTCGCCAACGGCGTCGAAGTTGGCCGTGGTCGTCGTCTTGTCCAGCGTCAGGGCCGGCACGGGCGGAACGGTCACGTCTTCCGTGACGCAGGTGACCACAGCCGAGCCGCTGAAGACTACGCGGGCGCAGTTCTGCAACTGCACCGTCGTGCCCGCGGGAATGGTGTTGACCGTGACCCGGAAGCGCACCTGGAAGGTCGCGCCGACGGCCAGATTACCCAGGGAGACGCCGCTAGGCTCCACGTCCAGCGGGAACGCCGTGCCGCTGCCGTCGTCGAGGATGGGCGCCCAACTGACGCCGAGATGCTTCTCCGTCGAATTGGCCACGTAGGTCGTGTTGGCCGGCACGGTGTCTTTGACCGAGATAGCCACCGGCGACAGGCCGGTGTTCTCGATGGTGATCAGGTACTGGATCGTATCGCCGGGGCTGACCACGCCGTTGTTGTCGGCGTCGGTCAACAGGTTGGAGGCCTTGCTCGTCTCCACCGACTTCAAGGCGACGATGATCGTGCCCAGGTCGAGGCCGGGCGAGCCGATACTGGCCACGCGCGGATCCTCGCCCCAGGCCGCAGCGAAGGAGCAACCGCCGTCGCCGCCGTTGTTGGCCGCCGTCTTGGTATAGATGTAGGCCCCGGTCTGGTCGCGGTTAGAGGCGTCGAACAGGCGCGCCGACTGCAACAGCGCCACCTGGAAGCCATTGTTGGAGGTCGTTTCGTTCAGGCCGTTGACGTTGGTATCAGTGACGTCGTTGTCGCCGTTGAAGTCGACCTTGTCCGGCGTGCCGTCATTGTTCCAGTCAACGTAGAAGAAGGTCTGGCAGGTGGGTGTCACCCACAACGGGCTGCCGTTCTGCGTGAGCTCCGTGCCCGACGTCCAGTCGCGGCCGACGCCCAGACCGACGAGCGCCTGGTTCGATAGGCTGCTCTCCGGGATGAAGGGCATGGCCCAGTCCCAACCTGAGTCAAACGTGTCCATTGTCGCCAGGCCGGAGAATTGGCGACTCGTGTCGGCTGTGTTGCCGGTACCATCCGTTACAGCGTAGCAGTGGCCGGCCTGATTATCGGTCAGGGTAAACGTGTTGTTGACGGCATCGGCGGCGATGGTCAGCACAGCGGAGCTGCCCGGCCTTTCGCACTTGACGTAGAGCGTTGTGGCCGACGGGTTGTAGATGAACAGCCGGACATCGCCGGGGTCGCCGCTGGTGCCGCTGCTATTGCCAATCGGGATCCAGTAGCTGGAACTCAGTTGCGCGTCCGGCACCAGGTTCAGGTCGCGGGAGCCAAAATTGGAGCCGATCTCGCCGGTCAACAGAACGACCTGAATCGGCTTGGCCGCGTCGGTCGAGCGCACCTGACCGCCCTGGCGGATGTAGCTGCAACCCGTCCCGGCCGAACTGGCGTCGAAGTAAGTCTCGCCTTCGTCCAGCGTCACCTGGGCTTCCCAGGTACCGTTGCCTTCGGGATCGACTTCGATCACCGTGTCGTCATAGGCCGCGGTGATGGAGAAGGCGGTATAGCTAAACATGTTGTCGGCGGTCGTATTGCAGCCCACCGGCGCGGTATAGGACTGGCCCCACTCAGTAATGGGGTACATGGCGTTGGCCCAGGCGAACAGCGAGTTGCTGCCGCTGGCCCACAGGGAACGGCTGACGGCAATGGCGTTGCTGCCGCCGATCTTGTCCTTGCCGTCCCAGTCGATGGTGGCCGCCGTGTTGGGCACGACGACGTTGTTGTCTTCCAGGATGATAACATCGCCGCCATTCAACAGGTCGCTGGGGAATCCCGGCGGCGCGCCGTTGGTGGTGATGCCGTCGCCCCAAATCTGGACGCCGTCGAGATTGCCGGCGCTGTAGATTTCGCCCGCTGTCGGGTTGGCGATGTCGTTGGCAAAGCCGTCTTCCCATTGGTCGTAATACACCAGCGTGTTGTCGGCGCTGATGGCGATCGAAATCTTGGTGACCATGGGCGAATTGGCGGCGGCGTTGATGACGTTCATGGCGTCCAGCACGTCATCTTCCGGTTCGGTCAAGAAGAAGACCATGACCGGCGCGGGGTTGGCCGCGGCCGATTGTCTGACCGATAGAGCGAAGAGGATCACGCCCAGCAACAGCATAGGCACGATTCGGAACAGCATTCTAGTTTTCTTGTTGGCTACTTTGGTAGTCACTCTCTCACCTTGTGCAGCATTGAGAAACGCGAATAGAGATGACGAGCGAACGGTTAAAGCGTTCGGCGAACGCGCGCAGCGTCCGCGACCGGCTGGAGGCGCGCGACCAGAATCACGCCACGGGCGGCGCGAGGCGGCCGGCGACAGGGGCGGCGAAGCCGCATCGCGGGTAGGCAAACCCGCGGCGCGGGCTACTCACCCATGTCGTAGACCGCGCCAACGCAGCGCGGCGCGTTCTGGTATACCGATTGTGGAAAAGGCTCGGGCCGAAGAAAGGATGTCCCTCCCAGGAGAATCCATTTCACGACGAGAGCATGTTCGCGGGCCATGCTATGGCCCACCCGGCTCGATCATGAAGCAGATATCGCTTTCATTGTCCCCCGACGTTATCCCTCCGCGCTGATAATTGGCGCACTCGGGCAACCCGGCTGCTGAGCCGCGTTGCCCGAGTGTCGCCGCCGAGGTCAAACCAGGCCCCGACGCCTATTTGAGATGGGAAACCAACCTCAGTTTGGAAACGCCTGTTCCCAAACGGAAGTCCAGTAAGAAACCGCCTTCTACATGAGTGGGTTTCTCCCCCGGCTACCCCTTAACTCTGTCCCGGAGCCTGCGTCAATTTAGATAACTAACGCACAGGGTAGTACTTTCGTCATACGATAGCATAGGCGCATACGCCTGTCAAGCGGCCGACAATCGCCACAGGTGGAAGTTAAGATTCTTTTCACGCTTTTTTTGCGCTGACAGGTCATTTTACTCCCCTCCACGTACGCTCTTGACGTAGATTCTGGCGGCGACAGACAGGGAGCGCGGAGTCCGCAGCCTCAGATGCGGACGGCTGCGGACGGGACGCGCATCTGAGGATGCGCACTCGGCGGGGGCGAGGGGCGGGTGGCCGGTGGCGGGTGGCGGGTGGCGGAGTCCGCAGCCTCAGATGCGGACGGCTGCGGACGGGACGCGCATCTGAGGATGCGCACTTGGCGGGGGGCGGGGGCGGGTGGCGGGTGGCCGGTGGCGAGAAGCCAGCAACCACTCGTCGTTGTTAGCTTGTCAACGCCCGAACGCCGCCGCGTGATCTCTCACGTACTGCCGCATGGTGATGGGCGGGCGGCCGAGCAGCTCCGCGGCCTGGGGGTAGACGGTGGCGGCCATGCCCAGCCGCGTCGTCAGGTAGATGCCATTCATGACGTTGATGAAGCCGCCGGCATAGCCGCGCTCGCGCATCCGGCGGGCGAAGGCCAGCGGCGATGGGTCGCTGTAGGTGATCGGCCGCCCCAACTCCGCGGTCATGATCTCGGCCACCTCGCCGTAGGTCAGCGACTCGCTGCCCGTCAGCGGGTAGGCGGCGTTCTCGTGGCCGGCCTCGGTCAACACGCGGGCGGCCACCGCGCCGATGTCGCGCACGTCGATGAAGGCGGTGCGGCCGTTGCCGGCAGGGATGAAGATGTCGTCGTGTTCGACGATGTCGGCGCGGTGGGTGGTGTCCAAGTTCTGCATGAAGAAGCCGCAACGCAGCATTGTCCAGGCCACACCCGACTGCTGGAGCAGCTTCTCCACCTTGGCATGGGGCACAAGGCGGTTGCGCTCCGCGCCAACCAACGACAGGAAGACGACGTGGCCCACGCCGGCGGCCACAGCATAGTCGATGGCCGGCTTCATGTCGCGCTTGACGTTGCCGATGGCCGGCGGGCGCACCAAGAAGAGGCGGGCGACGCCGTCAAAGGCGGCCGGGAACGTCTCCGGCGCGGTGAAGTCGAACAGGGCCACCTCGGCCACGCCGGACGGGGCGCGGCGGGTGTCGGCCTCATCGGTGACGCTGACGCGCACCCGCGTGCCGCGGGCCAGCAACCCTTTGACGACCTCGCGGCCGACGTTGCCCGTCGCGCCGGTGACCAGGATGGTGTCCATGAGTGGTTCTCTTCAGGGAGGTTCCAGGGGCCAGGTTCCAGGGGCCAGGGGAAGAGCGCTCTTCCCCTGGCCCCTGGAACCTGGAACCTATGTTCCCATCAAAAGCGTCTCAATCTCATCAGCCACATCCAGCAACGGCTGCACGCTCTGCTCGCTGCGGGTCAGGACGATGCCGCCCTCGATGGCCGACAGGATGAGGGCGGCCAGCCGGTCGGCGCGGTCGCCATAGGCCGGGCGCAGCTTGTCGGCGAACGGCTGCCGCCAGGCGCGGTAGGCGTCGCGGCAGGCCAGTCGCAGCCGCTCGTTGGTGCTGGCGGCCTCCAGGGCCACGGCGGTGATCGGCCCGCCCTGCTGATAGCCGGAGGCGGCCACGTAACCGGCCAACTGGCGCACAAAGGAGACGACGGCCGTGGCCGCGTCGTCGTGGGCGGCCATGACGCCGGCGATGTTGGCCGTGATGACCGCCGCCGAGTGGGCGATGGACTCGGCGGCCAACTCGTCTTTGCCCTCCGGGAAGTAGTGGTAGAGCGACCCCTTGGGCGCGCCGCTCTCGCGGATGATCTCGTTCAGCCCGGTGGCGCGATACCCCTGTAGCTCCAGCAGGCGGCAGGTCGTGGCAATAATCGCGTCGCGCTTGGTCATGGGGCGATTATAACGACTGGTCTATAGATGTCAATGTGGCACAGGATTCTTATCCTGTGTCCCCCGCCGCCGCTGTAGCACAGGATTCTTATCCTGTGCCGCTGCAGAACACAGGATAAGAATCCTGTGCCACAGCAGAACACAGGATAAGAATCCTGTGCCACATGGCAGTTGGCGCGATTCGGGAGAATCGCGTTACAATGGCGCAACAGGAGGTGGGTTATGCGTCGCTACGCTTCGATGCTCTATATCCTGGCCGCCGTCGCCCTGACGGTGGTCCTCGGCTTGCTGGGCTTCATTCCCCTGGCGTTGCGCTGGCTGCTGGTGCTGGCCGTCTTCGTCGGGCTGCTGGTGCTCATCGGCCGCGACGTGACCGGCAAGATGGTCGAATCCACCCGCCGGGGGCGCACCACGACGCGCTTCGCCCCCGGCCGCGTGGACGGCGTGCTCATCGACCTGCGCAACAAGGTCAGCCTGTCGCGGTTGCAACTGGTGCTGTGGACGGTCGTCGTCCTGTCGGCCTGGGTCACGCTGGCGCTGCACCGCACCATTCCCATCGTACAGGGGCGGCTGGCGGCGTCGGCCGACGTGACGGCGACGGTGGCCGGGCTGCTGGCCGCGGGCGAACCGACGGAGGCCGACATGAGCCGCGCCGTAACGGTGCTGACCCAGCTAATGGGCCAGGACCCGACGGCCGCGGGCGCGACTATGCCGGCCTATTCACCGCTGGACATCACCATCCCCAACGAGGTGCTGCTGGCGCTGGGCATCAGCGTCGCCTCGCTGGCCGGGGCCGGGGCGATCAAGAGCAACCGCGCCGCCAACGAAGACGGCCGGGCGACACAGATAGTCGAGAACCGCGCCGGCCGCGCTCTGGAGGCGGCGGCCACGGCCGGGGCGCAGGTGGCGACGATGGAGACGACGCGCGTCACGCTGGAGGCGATGAGCGGCGGGCTGGAGGCGCTGGACGACCCCGACGCGGCCGAACGGGCGCGGCTGGCCGAGGCGCGGCTGGCCGAGTTGGAGCCGCGGCTGCGGGCGGCCGAGGCGGCGGCGGCGCGGACCGAGGCGCGCGCGGCCGAGCACGCCATGCACCTGGTCGAGGTGCGGGCCGAGGCCGTCGGCGAACTGCACGCCAACGCCGTGCCCGACGAGGCCCGCTGGAGCGACATGCTGCGCGGCGACACGGTGGCCAACTTCGACTTCGCCGATTTGGGCAAGATTCAGATGTTCCTGTTCACGGTCGTGCTGGTCTTCGCCTACGCGGCGCTGGTGTGGTCGATCATGAGTATGCCCGCCGCGGCCGGCATCCTGCAGGCCGTGCCCACGATGAGCCTGCCCCCCTTCTCCGACAGCGCCGTACTGACGCTGGGCTTGTCGCATGGGGGCTATCTGGCGACGAAGACGGCGGCGTAAGAATAAGGGGCCAGGTTCCAGGGGCCAGGTTCCAGGGGAAGAGCGCGCTCTTCCCCTGGAACCTGGCCCCTGGAACCTGGCCCCTCTCTTACAGGACTTCAGCCAGTTCCGACCAGAGCTGCCCAAAGGCGCGGGCGGCGGGGGAACGGGGGGCGTATTCGGCCACGGGGGCGCGGCGCTCGGCCATCTGCTCCACGTCGCTGGCGTAGGGCACGGTGGTGAAGAGGAACGGGCCATCGGTGCGAACGTCGGTCAACTGGCGGTGCAGCGCCTTGCGCCGGTCGACCATGCTATAGAAGGCCCGCAGCCGCAGAGTCGTCAACTCTTCGCGCTTCAGGAAGTCATCGATGAGGGCCAGCGTGCGCAGCGACAGCGTGGCCGGGATGACGGGAACCAGCAGCAGGTCGGCCGCGCCGAACATGCTCTCCGAGGAGAGGGTCAGGCCGGGCGGACAGTCGAGGAAGATGGTGTCGTAGTCGCGCTCCAGCGGCTCCAGCAGCTTGCGGAAGCGGCGCTCCGGCCGCTTCTCGTCGCTGAGGGCCAGGTCCATGTTGCGGTAGGAGAAGTCGGCCGGCAGCACGTCCAGCCCGGCGAAGGCGCTGGGCACGATGGCGCGGGTCAGGGGGTGCTTGCCGCTCAGCAGCGCCTTGCGGCCGCCCTTCACCTTGGCGTCGACGCGCAGGCAGTAGGAGGCCGCGCCCTGGGGGTCGAGGTCCCACAGCAGCGTCGGCCGCCCGCTGCCGGCGCAGAGGTAGGCCAGGTTGACCGCGGCGGCCGTCTTGCCGACGCCGCCTTTGATGTTGTAGAGGGCGATGACTTTCACGATCCTCCTCTCATTTCAAGGGCTGAAGGATGAAGGCGGAAGGATGATCAGAGAAAACGCAAGCTCGCTGTTCATCCCTCATCCTTCATCCCTCATCCTTCCCAGCGACGCTACAACCGCTCAAACCGCGCCTGGAAGAAGCGCAGGTACTTCGGCTCGTAGACCATCTTCAGCCCGCGCGTCGTCTCGCGGGCGTCGTAGACGGCCTTGACCGACTCGGCGACGACGTCCATGTGGGCCTGGGTGTAGACGCGGCGCGGGATGGTCAGGCGGGTCAGCTCCAGCTTGGGGTAGTAGTGGTCGCCCGTCTTGGCGTCGCGGCCGGCGCTGGCGATGCCGCGCTCCATGGAGCGAATGCCGGAGTCGAGGTACAGCTCGGCGGCCAGCGTCTGGGCCGGGAACTCGATCTGCGGCAACTGCGGGTAGAAGGCGCGGGCGTTCAGGAAGATGGCGTGGCCGCCGACGGGCTGGACGATGGGCACGTTCCACTCGGTCAGCAGTTCGCCCAGATAGCGCACCTGGCCGACGCGGGAGCGGATGTGCTCGTCCTGCACCGCCTCGCGGATGCCGATGGCCATCGCCTCCAGGTCGCGCCCGGCCAGGCCGCCGTAGGTGTGCAGCCCCTCGAAGACGACGACCCAGTTGCGCAACTCCTCGAACAGCTCCTCGTCGTTGATGGCCAGCCAGCCGCCGATGTTGACCAGGTGATCCTTCTTGCCGCTCATCCACGCCCCGTCGGTCAGGTCGCAGAACTCCTTCAGGATGGCGGCGATGGGCTTATCGGCGTAGCCCTCTTCGCGCTCCTGGATGAAGAAGCTGTTTTCGACCATGCGCGTGGCGTCGAGGTAGAGCTTCAGGCCGTGGCGGTCGCAGAAGGCGCGCAGTTCGCGGGCGTTGGCCATGCTGACCGGCTGGCCGCCGGCCATGTTGACCGTGCCGGCCAGGCTGACGTAGGCCACGCCGTCCGCGCCGTGGGCGTCGACGACGGCCTGGAGCTTGTCGAGGTCGATGTTGCCCTTGAACGGGTGGAGGCTGGCCGGGTCGTGGGCTTCGTCAATGATCACGTCGATGAAGATGCCGCCGGCCAACTCCTGGTGTAACCGGGTGGTGGTGAAATACATGTTGCCGGGCACGTACTGGCCGGGCTTGATGACGGCGCGGCTGATGAGGTGCTCCGCGCCGCGCCCCTGGTGGGTGGGGATGAGGTAGCGATAGCCGTAGACGCTCTGCACCGCCTCTTCCAGGTGGTAGAAGTTGCGGCTGCCGGCGTAGGCCTCGTCGCCCAGCATCATGCCCGCCCACTGGCGGTCGCTCATGGCGCTGGTGCCGCTGTCGGTCAGCAGGTCGATGTAGACGTCGTCGGAGTGGAGCAGGAAGGTGTTGAAGCCGGCCTCGGCCAGGGCGCGCTCGCGTTCCTCGCGGCTGATGACGTTGAGCGGCTCGACCATCTTGATCTTCCACGGCTCGGCCCAGGAGCGGCGGCCGTGCTGCTGGCCCATTGTCTGCGGGATGTTGTGGGTCATGTGCCTCCTATGGCGGTTCGTGGCACAGGATTCTTATCCTGTGCGGCAGCGGCACAGGATAAGAATCCTGTGCTACATTAAGTGGGAATGGCGGCAATTGTAGCACAGCGATTTACATTCGCCGGGGGATACTTTAAAATGCCAACTACGACTCCCCGGTGCGTCGCACTTTCTGGAGTGCGTCGCACCTTCTTACCGGCAGAGACGGCGATCAGAAGGTGCAACCCACCGCCGGTGCGTCGCACTTTCTTGAGTGCGTCGCACCTTCTTACCGGCAAACGGCGATCAGAAGGTGCAACCCACTCAAGAAAGTGGGATGCACCCAGAGTGGAGGAGAGGAAATGGCGACTGTCAATCAGATGTTGCAGAGCAAGGGGCGGCAGGTCTACACAGTGACGCCGGACACGACCGTGCTGGCGGCATTACAGGTGATGGCCGACCAGGACGTGGGGGCGCTGGTGGTGATGGACGGCGACGACATCGCCGGCATCTTCAGCGAGCGCGACTACGCGCGCAAGATCGTCCTGCTGGGCAAGACCTCGCGCGAGACGCCGGTCAGCGCGATCATGACCGCCGACGTGATCTGTGTCACGCCGGAGCAGTCGGACGACAAGTGCCTGGCCATCATGACCGACCGTCGCATCCGCCATCTGCCGGTGCTGGAGCGACGGCCGCCTGGCGGGCATCATCTCCATCGGCGACGTGGTCAAGGCGATCATCGCCGACCAGCGGGTGATGATCAACCACCTTGAGGATTACATCCACGGATAGAAAGAAGATCTCACGCAAAGACGCAAAGTACGCCAAGCTCAGAAAGCTTTCTGAGCTTGGCGTACTTTGCGTCTTTGCGTGAGATATTCTTACTCCTCCAGCCCATACCCATGCGCGAAGAGCGGCCCGGCCGGGTCGGCCAGCAGGTTGTCGAGCGGCAGTTGGGCCACCGAGCGCGGCCAGTTGAAGGGCAGGCGGCCGGTGAACGGGTGATGGCCGAACAGGACGTCGCCCACGCCCGCGCCCTCGCTGCCCGGCCACCAGGCCGCCACCCAGGCGTCGGCCAGCGGCAGGGCGTCGGTGATGATCACCGGCCGGCCGGTTAGCAGGATCACGGCCACCCGGCGGCAGCGGGCGCGCACGCGCTCGAGCAGGGCCAGGTCGTCGGCCGACAGCGGCAGGTCGGCCCGGTCGCCCAGCCCTTCGGCGTAGGGCGGCTCGTGGAGGACGACGAGGCCCAGGTCGGCCACCAGCGGCGCGCCGGCGGTGTCGGTGACGTGGTCGAAGCGGCCGAAGCGGTTGAACTCGAGGCGCGTGCCGGGCGGGGCGGTCTGTTGCAGCCCTTCGAGGAGGGTCGTGCCCTCGGTGACGGTGCGACCGATGACCCCTTGCCACTCAATCGTCCAGCCGCCGCACTGCCGCCCCAGGTCGTCGGCCGCCTCGCCGGCCACGAACAGCAAGCCCGGCTCGCGCCGCGGTAGCGCCCCGCCCTCGTTGCGCAGCAGGACGACGGAGCGGCGCACTGCCTCGCGGGCCAGGGCGCGGTGTTCGGCGCAACCGACGCGGGCCAGCAGCGCCGGGTCGGTGTGCGGCCGGTCGAACAGGCCCAGGGCGAACTTGACGCGCAGAATCCGCCGCACGGCGTCGTCAATGCGGGTCATGGGGATGTCGCCGCGCTCCAGCAGCGCCGTCAGCGTGGCGATACACAGCGGGTAGTCGAAAGGAACCATGACCATGTCCAGGCCGGCGTTGATGGCCGTGCGCATGGCCACGCTGTAGTCGGGGTCGATCTGGTTGACGGCCATCCAGTCGGAGACGACGAAGCCGCGGAAGCCCAACTCCCCCTTCAGCACGTCGGTCAGCAGGTGGCGGTTGGCGTGCACCTTGAGGCCCTGCCAACTGTTGAAGGAGGCCATGACGGTCAGCACCCCGGCCTGCACGGCGGCGGCGTAGGGGGGCAGGTACTTGCGGCGCAGCGCGGCCTCGTCTTCGCGCACGTCCCCCTGGTCGAGAATGAACGACACGCCCAGCATCTCCATGCGTGACGTGCCCCACAGCGTGGCTCCGTCGCCGAGGTAGTGCTTGGCCGTGGCCAGGACGGCCGTCGGGGCCGCCGTGTGCCTGGCACTTTCTGGAGTGCCTGGCACATCTCCGGTTGCGTCATCCAGGTGCGAGGCACTTCGGAAAGTGCCAGGCACCCCGGCTTCTGGCACATCTCCGGTTGCGTCATCCAGGTGCGAGGCACTTCGGAAAGTGCCAGGCACCCCCTCCTCTTCCTGCATCCCGCGCACGTAGGCCGCGCTCAACTCGGCCACCAGCGCCGTCTCATCGCCGAAGGCCTCGAACGTCCGCCCCCAGCGGATGTCCTGGACGACGGAGACCATCGGCGCGAAGTCCCAGCGGACGCCGGTGGCGGCGCACTCGACGGCCGTGGCGCGGGCCACGCGGCGGACGAGGTCGGCGTCGCGGGTCGCGCCCAGGCTGACCGCGTGGGGGAAGATGGTCGCGCCGTAGACGTTGTTGTGGCCGTGGACGGCATCGACGCCGTAGAGGAGGGGGATGCCCAGGCGCGAACGCAGGGCCTCGTCCTGAAAGCCGCGCACCATGTCGGCCCAGGCGGCGGGGGTGTTGGGTTTGGGGTTGCCGCCGCCGCCGCTGAGCACGCTGCCCAACGCCAGCGCGGCCACGTCGCCCGGCCGCACGCTGTTCTTCTCCGGCTGGGTCATCTGGCCGATCTTCTCGGCCGGGGTCATTTGCGCCAACAGGGCGTCTACTTTGGATTCGATCTCCTGGTTGTTCATGGTGTCCTTGCTGGATGGGGTGGGTAATGGGTCGCGGCCGAAAGGGGCCGCGTGGGACGATCAGGGGCCGGGGCGGGCCAGCCGGCGCACGAGGGGCACAACCTCGCCCAGCCGCGCCACCTGGTGCACCGTGCCCGGCAAGCCGTCGGGCAGGTCGACCACGTCGTAGACCCAGGCGACTTCGATGGGTACGTAGACGGCGTGGCCGCCGATCTCGGCCACGGGCAGCACGTCACTGCGCAGGCTGTTGCCGACCATGAGGAAGCGCGCCGGTTCGACGCCGCGGCGGCGCAGGATGTCGGCGTAGGTGGCGGCCGTCTTGTCGCTGACGACCTCGACGCCGCTGAAGTAGCGCCCCAGGCCGGAGCGGGCGACCTTGTCCTGCTGGTGCAGCAGGTCGCCTTTGGTGATGAGCAGCAGCGGGTAGTCGGCGCTGAGGGCGGCCAGCGTGTCCTCCACTTCGTCGATGAGGCGGATGTCGGCCGAGATCATGTGCCGGGCGATGGCCAGCAGGCGGTCGATCTCCGCCCCGGTGATGCGGCCGCCGGTGACGGCGATGGCCGTCTCGATCAGCGACAGGGTGAAGCTGCTGACGCCGAAGCCGTAGTAGGGCAGGTTGCGCATCTCCGTTTCGTGGACGATGTCGTCCAGGTCGGGCGGCGGGGCGTAGGGGGCCAGCAGGGCGCGGAACTCGTCGCGGGCGTCGCGGTAGAGGTCCTCGTTGTGCCAGAGGGTGTCGTCGGCGTCGAAGGCGATGAGGGAAAGCATGGTTAGGGGTTAGGGATTAGGGATTAGGGATTAGGAATGATAGCACGGGGCGGCGTGCCTGGCACTTTCTGAAGTGCCTCGCACGTTCTTGGGGGGGGGGGGAGGGGGGGGGGGGGGGGGGGGGGGAAGGAAGGTGCAACGCACTTCGGAAAGTGCGATGCACCGGGAGGGGGCTTTGTGGTATACTCGTTGCGCTGACACGGCACACTTTCGGCCGACGGCCGACACTGAGGAGAGTAGCAAACACCCATGATCCAACAACTGATTGACGACCTGCGCGAGTTCGCTGAGTATGCGGCCACCCACGCCCAGGAGTCCTACCTGTCCCTGTACCTGATGACCGACCCCAGCGAGGCCGGCAACCAGTCGCAGACGCCCGCCTGGCGCACCTTTCTGCGCAACGCGGTGGCCAACGTCGAGGCCGGGCTAGACCCGGTGCAGACCAAGCAGTGGAAGAACGTCCGCCTCAGCGACGAGTCGCCGGAGAAGGGCTGGGCGCGCACGCGCAAGCGGCTGGATAAGTATCTGACCAGCTACCGGCCGGAGGGCAAGACGCTGGTGCTGTTCATCAGCCCCGGCAGCGAGTTCAGCTTCGAGTTGCCGGTGCGCATCGACAGCGCCAGCTACTACGGCAAGCCCCACATTCAGGAGTTCCTCTGGGCGCTGGACGAGTATGAGCAGCACAGCGTGTTGCTCTTCAGCGCCGACGAGGTGCGAGTGCTGCGGCTGGCGCTGGGCCGCTCGGCGGCCGACCGGACGGTGGTGTCCGACCAGGCGTGGTTGCGCGGGCTGCGCAAGACGGGCGAAGGGGAACAGAACCAGCAGCGGCAGGATGACATCACCCGCCGCTTCGTGAAGAGGGCCGCCAACGAGGTGGACAAGTTCTTCATGAAGACGCCCGACGTGGGGCGCGTCGTCCTGGGCGGCAATATGGAGCTGGCCAACGCCGTGCTGGGGTCGCTGCACCCGTCGGTGAAGGAGATGGTCATCGGCGTGCTGCCCATCCCGGCCGATCTGCCGCCGCATGAGGTGGCCGAGCGCGTGGCCGAGACGGCCGAGCAGGGGGAGCGGGAGCACGAGGCGGCGCTGGTGGCCGACGTCATCCGCAGCGCCGGGGCGCGCGGGCGCGGGGCGACGGGCTACACGGCTGTGGGCCACGCGCTGGACCGCGGCGCGGTGCGCCTGCTGGCCCTGCCCTACCCGGCCGAGTCGGACGTCATCGAGCCGATCCTGCTCCAGGCCGTGCGCGCCGGCACGACGGTCGAGTTCCTCCACGGCGAGGCGGCCGAGCGGGTGAATGAGGCGGGGGGGATTGTGGCGCAGTTGTACTACAGCATCAATTAGGGGTTAGGTTCTAGGGGCCAGGGGCCAGGTTCCAGGGGCCAGGGAAGAGCGCTCTTCCCTGGCCCCTGGAACCTGGCCCCTTCTGTAACGTTCTTGACAGACAACCCACCCCAATTCGCTATACTTCCACCGTTACGTCATCGTCGCGCGGCCGATTGGTGAGCGCGTAGTTGTGGGAGTAGAGAAGATGTTGCGTAGAGGTTCGTCTGTTTTCCTGTTGATTGTTGTTGTCCTGTTGTTGCTGGTCGCCTGCCGCGGGCGGGGCGAGGACGTGGGCCTCGTCACGCCGGAGAGCACGGCTATCACGCTGCCGACCACGGCAGCAACAAGCGTGGCCGCGACCTCAACCGTGGCCACGGCCGTGCCCGCGCCGACCGGCAGCGCCACGCCACTCGTCATCACCGCCGCGCCGCCGACGGCCGTGGTGGCGACGACCGTCCCGCCGGCGACTAACCCCGGCCCGCCGCCGGGCGGCTCGGCGCGGATCAATTTCGCCTCCGGGGCCACATCGGCCACCGTCAACAGCACGCTGGCCGCCAACGGCGACGGCGACAACTGGCTGCTGCATGTCAGCGCCGGGCAGGTCATCACCGTCCAGACCATCGCCAACCCCGCCGGGCAGATGAACGTCCAACTGCTGGACGCCAACGGCAGCTTCATTGTCGGCAACCCGGACACGGTCGGCATCTCGGCCGCTGTGCCGGCCACCGGCGACTATCAGATCAGCCTGACCACGGCGACGGGCGCGCCGGCCGTGGCTTACACGCTGCAAGTGTTCGTCCCGGCCGGCGGCGGCACGGTCACGCCGCAGCGCATCCAGTTCGCCCCCGGCCAGGCCACGGCCCAGTTGCCGGATACCCTGGCCGCCGGCGGCGACCTGAACAGCTACGTGCTGAGCGTCGCCGCGGGCCAGACGATCCAGGTTGGGGTGTTTGCCAGCCCGCCGGCGGCGACCAACATCGTCATCCGCAACGCCGCCGGGCAAACGGTGGCCAATGGCACGGACATGTCCGGCGCGTCGGCCACGGCAGCCTCGGCCGGCGACTACTTCATCGACGTCAGCAACTTCAACGCCGCGCCGGCCGTCAGCTATACCCTGACCGTCACCGTGCCGCCGATCAGCCAGCCGCCGCCGCCGGTACAGCCGGTGCGGATCACCTTCGGGCCGGGGCAGACCAGCGCCCAGGTCAGCGGCGGGGTGTCGGCCGGCGCGCCGGTGGCCTACGTGCTGGGCGTCGCCGCCGGGCAGACGCTCATTACCGACCTGAATGACAACCCGTCGGCCACGGTGGAGATCACCATCACCGACCCGGCAGGCAACATCGTCAACTTCGGCCGCGGGCCGACGAGCCTGGGCACGGTGGCCGTGACCGGGGGCGACTACATCATCCGGTTGACCACAACGGCGGCCGCGGCGATGAGCTACGGGCTGACGGTCAACGTGCCGCCGCTGCCGACCGGCGGGGGGACGCGCATCGCGTTCGCGCCGGGGGCCACGTCGGCCACGGTCGGCGGCGACTTGCCCTTCGGCGGCGACACGGACACGTGGATCATCGGCGGCCTGGCCGGGCAGGGGCTGAACGTGACCGTCAGCGTGGCCGAGGCCACCGGCTGGGTGCGGGTCTACGTCTATGACGCGGCGGGGAGTATCGTTGGCCTGGGCACGGACATCACCGGGGTGCAGGCGCCGTTGAACAATACGGGCGACTATCGCATCGTGGTCGTCAGCGACCAGGGGGCGGGGCCGCTGTCGTATTCGTTGACGGCTGAGATACCTTAAGAGAGGGATTAGGGGCTAGGGATTAGGGATTAGGGATTAGAAGCTCGGTCGTAGCGCTCTTCCCTAATCCCTAACACCTAATCCCTAATCCCTACCACCTAACACCTAATCCGCATTGCTGCCCGGCCGCAGGAGCGGGTTGAAGCAGGGGGAGCGGCCGGGGATGTAGTAGCCGAGGTAGGCCACGGGCGTGGCTTCGTCGGCACCGTTCCAGAAGAAATCGCTGGAGAGCAGGAAGCGCGAGACGAGGTCGTCTTCGATGGGCTTCAGCGTGGCGTCGTCCATCAGTGCGTCCGGCAGGTTGGGGTAGAGGGGGTAGGCCAAGGCGGCCAGGCGCGTGTCGCGCGTTTGCAGCACGCTCTGGTCGGCGGTCACGTCGGCGGCGAAGGCGCGCAGGTCGGCGTCGTTCAACGTCAGATAGCTCAGATTGCGGCGCAGGATGCGCACGATCAGGTCATCGACGTAGCCGGGCTGGCCCAGGCCGCGCGCCGCCCACCACGCCCCCGCGCCGCCTAACGCGGCCAGGCCGGTGATCAGAAAGGCGCGGCGGGTAAGTTTTGGTTGGTCCATCGGGTTCTCCGTGGCGAAGGGGGCGAGGCAATTCCAGACTAGGAGCGGCCGAACAGGTGCTCCGCCGCCCACAGCGACAGCGCGGCCAGGGTCAGCGTCGGGTTGGCCGGGCTGCCGGTGGGGAACGCGCCGCTGCCCAGCACGACCAGGTTACGCACCGTGTGGTGGATCAGGTGGCGGTCGATGACGCTGGTGGCCGGGTCGTCGCCCATGACCGTCGTGCCCAGGATGTGGCCCTCGTTGGCCGTCGGCGTCGGGTCGAGCCGCACCTCCTCCACCGGCAGGCCGCGGAATAGCTCGTCGAGCAGGCCGGGCAGGGCGTCCATACTGCGGCGGGCGTAGTCGGAGCGCGGGCCGTGGACGACCACCGGCCGCGCCGGATCGTCGCCGAGCATGACGCGATTCTCCTCGTTGGGCAGGTCCTCGAAGATGAACTTGAGCACCATGCGCTGCCGATGACGGCCGCGCACGTTGCGCAGCGCCGGCAACCCGAACGGCAGCCGGGCGGCGTGGGCGGTGTTGAGCGACTCGATGAGGCAGGCGGCGCGCTCGCGGCGGTGGTCGCCGTCGTAGAGCATGTAGCCGTGGCCGGTGATGCTGGTGCTGCCGTTGTAGTTGTCCACGCCGTCGAGGTCGATGACCGAGCCGAGGGCGACCTGATCGTGCAGCCGGCGGCCGAGGAGCGGGTGGTCGAAACCGGAGCGCAGCAGCAAGTGGGGGTTGAACAGGGCGTTGGCCCCCAGGCCGATCAGGTCGCCGCGAGCCGTCTCCGTCGCGCCGTCGCGGCGATAGACGACGCCGGAGGCCACGCCACCCGTCGTCTCGATGGCCTCGGCCGTGGCCCCGGTCAGCAGCGTCACGCGCGGGTCGGCGTAGAGGCCGGCCATCTCGTTGAGGATGGTGAACTTGGCGTTGACCGGGCAGATGGTGCACGTGCCCGTGGCGCAGCAGGCCGGGCGGTGGTCGGTCTTCTGGCGGGCGCGGGCCGTGGGTTGGGCGAAGTAGCGGCCGGGGAAGGCGGCCTGCAACATCTTGTCGGCGTCGGACAGGCGATGGGCCGGCTGGGGGTAGGGGCCAGTGGCGCGGGAAAGGGGTCTCGTCCGGCCCGCTGACGGCCATCAGGCGCTCGGCCGTCTCGTAGTGTGGCACGAGGTCGTCGTAGCCGATGGGCCAGTCGCGGCCGACGCCATAGACCGACTGCATACGGAAGTCGTTGGGCAGCAGGCGCGGCGTGACGGCCCACCAGCAGTTGGACGCGCCGCCGTGGGCGATGGTGAAGTTCCACGTCTTGACCGCCGGATCGGATTGGCGGACGTAGGTGTCGTCGATGTTGACGTCGGAGGTGCGGCCGTTCTGCAACTGCCAGCTATGGGGCCGGTTCGGCCCGCGCTCCAGCACCAGGACGCGCGCCGCGGCCGGGGCGGTGGGCAGATAGGCGGCCAGGAAGAAGGACGAGGCGAAACTGCTGCCGATGAGAATGAGGTCGTAATGCTCCACGCCGCTAGTATAGCGCAGTTTGCGGCGGGTGGCAGCGGGGCGCGGCGCAGGGCAACCTAGACGGCCACGCCGGCCTCGGCCGGCAGGGCCACCTTCACCTGAATGCGCGTCCCCTCGGCCGGGGCGCTGGCGATGGTCAGCAGGCCGCCGCCGCGCTCGACGCGCTCGCGCATGGACTTGAGGCCCAGGTGGCCGGGGAACTCCTGGGTCATGTCGAACCCCTGGCCGTTGTCGCAGACCTCCATGATGACGCGGCCGTTCTCGACCACCAGGCGCACTTCGGCCGACGTGGCCCGCGCGTGCTTGACGATGTTGTGCATCGCCTCCTGGGCCACGCGGTAGAGCATCTCCTTCTGGGTCAGCGACAGCTCCGGCTCCGGGCCGAACTCGGTGGCGACGGGGATCTGGTGGCGCGCGCCGAGGGCGGCCGTCTGCTTGCGCAGCGCGGCCACCAGCCCCTCGCTCTGCAACGACTCCGGCCGCAACTCGAAGATGAGGGCGCGCATCTCGGCCATGCCGGCGTCGGCCTGGGCCAGCACGTAGTCGAGCGGCTCGGCCAGCTTGGCCTGCGTCGCCGCGTCGATCGCCGAGCGGTCGAGCATCGTCCGCGCCGTGCGCGTGCCCAGGGCGATGCCGTAGAGCGCCTGCGACACGGAGTCGTGCAGCTCGCGGGCCAGCTTCTGCCGCTCCTCCAGCGCCGCCAGTTGCCCGGCCTGGCCATAGAGGCGGGCGTTCTCGATGGCCACGGCCAACTGGTTGGCCAGGGAGCGCAGCAGGTCCACGTCGCTCTCGTCGAAGTCGTCCAGCCGCTCGCTCTGGATGTCGAGCACGCCGATGACCAGCTCCTTGCTCTTGATGGGCACGACGACCTCGGAGCGGGTGGACAGCCCGGCCAGGGGCACGTAGCGGCGGTCGCGGCTGACGTCGGGGCTGAGCAGGACGAGGCCGGTGGCCGCCGCCCGGCCGGTCAGCCCCTCCTTGCCGATGCGCAGCCGGTTGGGGCTGAAGAGAATCTCGCCTTCGTCGGAGACGAGTTGCCCCGCCCCGGCGCGATAGACGACGTAGTCGCCTTCGACCAGGGCGATGCCGACGTGGTAGTAGCCGAAGCGCTGGTGGATGAGGGCGGCCGTCTCGCGCAGCAGGCCGTCGAGGTCGAGGATGCCGGCGATGGACTGGCTGACCTGGTTGATGACGCGCAACTGCGCGACGCGCTCGCCCACGTCGGCGAAGAGGCGGGCATTTTCGATGGCCACGGCGGCCTGGGCGGCGAAGGCCATGGCCACCTCGACGCGCTGAGAGGTGTAGTAGCCGCGTTGGCCGTGGACGAGGGTCATGATGCCGACGCGCCGCTCGCGGGCCATGAGCGGCAGGCTGAGGATGGAGCCGATGGTGTCCATCAGGTCGGGGTTGTCCCGCTCGGCGGCGACGCGGCGCAGGTGATCGACGAAGGGGGATGGCTGCCCGGTGTCGGCCAGCAGCAGCGGCTCGCCACGGGAGAGGACAGCCTCCGTCTCCGGCAGCGCGCCGAGGTAGTAGACGTCGGCCAGAGCGACCGTCTCGCCGCGCTCTTCCAGCAGCACGGGGGTGTCGCCTTCCATAATAAAGAGGCGGGCGAAGCGGTAGTCGACCACTTCGCGCAGCCGGTCGAGGATTTGCGACAGGAGCGGCGGCAGTTCCAGCGTCGAGGCGACCTGGCGGCTGACGCCCAGCACGGTCTGTAGCTCGCGGGTGCGGTCGGCCACGCGCTGCTCCAGTTGGGCGTAGGACGCCTGAAGCTCGGCCGACATGCTGTTGAACTGCTCGGCCAGCGTCTCCAGCTCGTCGCCGGTGGGGGCGGTGACGGTGCGGCCGAAGTCGCCGCGGGCCACCTGGCGCGAGGCTTCGACCAGGGCGTTGATGGGCCGGGTGATACGCTGCATGCCCCCGGCGACGACCAGGGCGGGCAGGATGATGCCCAGCGACAGCAGCAGCGACAGCCCGGCGGTGTAGCGGCGCAGGGGGGCCATGAGCGTGGCCCACTCCTCTTCGATGACCAGGTTCCAGCTGGTGTTGGGGATGGGGCTATAGCTGGCCAGCACTTCGCGGCCGTCGGCCGTGGGCGTGCGCAAGGCGCCGGAAGCGCGGGATAGGGCGGCGGCGGCCACGGGGTGGTCGGTGAAGGAGTCGCCGGCGGCGTCGCCGGTCGAAGCGTAGATGAGCCGCCCGGCGCTGTCGATGACGTGAGCCTCGCCTTTGCTGTCCAGCCGCAGGCGCAGGAGCGTGCCGTAGAGCGGATTCACCACGTCAGCGCCGACCAGGAAGCGGCCGACGAGGACGCCGCGCAGTTCGTTGCGCGCCGTCAGCACGGGCACGGCCACGTCGATGGTCAGCGGCCCCTCCGGCGCGTCGGTCGTGGCCGGCGGGGCGGTGGCGATGTCGGAGAAGGCGGGGCGGTTGGGGTTCTGGATGATCTGGCGGAAGACGGGGCGGGCCGACCAGTCGCCGCCCAGGGCGGCCGGGTCGTCGGGCAGCGCGGCGAGGACGCGGCCGAGGTTGTCGAGCAGGACGACGCCACCGTCAAAGTAGGTCAGGCGGTTGGCGGCGGCGGCCAGGGCGCGGGCCAGGTCGTCGTTGGTTTCGCCGCCGGCCGTCAGGTCGCGGGCCACACCGCTGAGCAGTTCGGGGTACTCCTGAATGCTGGCGCTGACTTCGGCGGCCGAGAGGCGGGCCAGCTCGCGGTCGCGGTCGAGGACAAGGTCTTCGGCCAGGGCCTGGGCGGCGAAGTAGCCCACCGCGGCCACGACAACGAAGACGCTCAACGCGGGCAGGAGCGTCCAGGTGAGGATTTTGCGGCGAAGGGAGCCACGCATGGCGAGTGACGAGTGACGAGTGACGAGTGACGAGTGACGAGCGTTCTGAACTCGTCACTCGTCACTCATTACTCGTCACTCCTGTAGGGCTTCTATCTCCGCGCAGGCCGCCGCCAGCCGCTCGGCCGGCTGGGCCTGGCCGAGGGTGAGGATGTCCTCGAAGGCGGCGTCGGTGATGTCGCGGACGCCGATCATGTTGGCGAACACTTCGGCGGTGACGGAGTAGCCGCGCACGTGGCCGTCGGCGAAGATGGCCAGGTCGAGGTCGGCCGTCTGCTCCGGGTAGTCGGCGCGGATGAACTCGGCCCACTGCTCGACCAGCGAGGCGCGGGCCGGTTGCAGGAAGCTGGCCTCGGCCATCGCCAGGCCGTACTGCTCGCTGACCAGGAACTTGAGCAACTCCCAGGCCTCCTGCGGGTGGGGGGTGCCGGCGCTGATGGCGAAGCCGTCGGTGGTGGCCAGGGTGGCCCGGCCGGCGGGGCCGGTGGGGAACGGGGCGATGCCGACGCGGAAGTCGGCGTTGGCCAGGATGTCCTTCAGCGCCCAGGAGCCGTCTTCGACCATCGCCACCCGCCCCTCCCAGAAGGCGCGGCGCGTCTCCAGCTTGTTGAGGGCCAGGGGCGTGGCCATCACGCCGTCGTCCTGGAAGCGGGCGCGCAGCCATTCCAGGGCGGCCACGGCCGGCTCTTCATCGAGGACGCAGTCGGTCGGGTCGTCGGGGTTGACGTAGTGGCCGCCGAAGGCGTTGACGTGGATCTGCACCCGGTCGTAGATGGGGTCGAGGGTGCTACCCCAGGCCAGGCCGCCGGCGGCGTCGCCGGTCAGGGCGGTCATGGCGGCCAGGTAGTCGTCGTAGGTCCAATCGGCGGCGGGGTAGGCCAGGCCGGCGGCGTCGAAGAGGTCTTTATTATAGTAGACGGCCAGCGCGCCGTGGTACTTGGGCAGAGCGTACTGGAGGCCGTCGGGGGTGAAGAACGCTTCGTACTGGGCGGCGTCCCACTCGGAGATGACGTCGGCGGCCAGGTCGCGTTCGACGTAGGGACGCAGGTCGAGCAGGTAGCCGGCCTGCCCCCAGGCGGGGAAGAAGTCGCAGCAGCCGGAGATGACGTCGGCGGCCGAGCCGGCCTGGAACATGCCGGGCATCTCGCCGGGCACGTCTTCGGGGTCGGGGGTGTAGAAGACGCGGATGTTGGGGTGGGCGGCGTGGAACTCGGCCAGTTGGGCCTGGGCCATACCGGGGAACCAGTCGGTGCGCCAATCCTGGTAGACGAGTTGGACGATCTCGCCGGCGGGGACTTCTTCGGCGGTGATGGCGCTTTCGGCGGTGTCGGCCGCGCCGCCGGGGGCGCAGGCGGTTAGCAGGACAAGAGAGAGTAGGAGTAACAGGCGCTTGACGTGCATGCGCCCATTATAACAGGGATTAGGGGTTAGGGATTAGGGATTAGGGGCCAGAGAAGAGCGTTCGTCCCTGGCCCCTGGCCCCTACATCTTACGGGTACGGGTTGCCGGGGTGGTGCAGTTGCCCGCGAACGGCCCCGCCGGGGTATTCGGCGTTGTGGACGTTGACGTAGTAGTCGCGCGGGCTGCGCAGCAGGTTGCGGATGAGCATCGGGTCGACGTCGGCGGCGCAGCCGGTGGAGCGGCCATTGGTCGGCGCGGTCAGGCCCAGGACGACGGGGCCGGCCACGTCTGGCCCGCCAACGTGAATGTGGGCGGCCGTGGCCGGGCCGATCTTGCGCACGACCAGCGTCCAGCAGACCCGGCCGTCGCGCTGGTTGACCTTGATGGTCGCCATGCCGCTGCCGTCGGGGTCGCCGGGGCCGGGGACTTCGTTCGCGCCCCAAAGGGAAGCGGTGCGGCGCTTGACGTGGTGGTCATCGGGGGCGGCAAAAATGGCGGTGGCGATGACCAATGTCATCAATAGAGCCAGGACAACGAACAGAACAGGGGGAAGACGTCGCTTGAACACGGGCAAATCTCCTCATCTCTTTGGCCGAAGGGCCGCGCACAAACACCGGAAGCCGACCGCAACGGCAGCACGCCTACCGGGGGCGAGATGAAGAGCACGTTGGATGGTAAGAGTGTACCCGCCTGGAAAGTGGAAGCATAGTAGCATTTGTTCGTTGGCTAAGTCAATTACCCTAGGCTCGGTTTATAGAATTTACTCATATTAGGAGATAGGGGTTAGGGGCTAGGGATTAGGGAAGAGGTTAGCGGGGACGGTTGGTTGAGTGAGGCGAGGCGCACAGGATAAGAATCCTGTGCTACAGCGGCGTTCGCCTTGCGCGGCGCGGGTGGTACACTTGTGCCAGGGAGGCGGGCCAGGCCGGCTAACGGGGCGAGGCTGGGTAGACAGTTTGTCTACGGGGCTGTCGGAGGCAGCGACCTCTGTAAGCGTTACACTTACGCCGCGGCTGGAGAGATGCCCGCCACTCTGTCATTCCCGGAGACACAGCGAACGATGAACGACGAGCAAGCTCTGGTTCCTGTCGAGCAAAGAACAGTCGATTTCTACGGCGACGAACTGATCGCCGTGCGCGCGGTGGACGGTCAAATCTACGTCTCCCTCGGACATCTGTGCGAAGCGCTGGGCATCGACACCCAGGGCCAGGCGCGACGCATCAAGCGCCAACCCGTTTTGCTGAAGGGGCATAGCTGGGTAGACATTTTGTCTACTCAGCCCACGCCCCAGCGCCGGCGCTCCCAGGTCTTGCGGGTTGACCTGGTGCCGCTCTTCCTGACCGGCATCAGCACCCAGAGCATCGGCGAAGCGGCCAACCGGGCCAAGCTGGAGCGCTTTCAGGAAGAGGCGGCCAAGGTGCTGTGGGAGGCGTTCCAGGAGGGGCGATTGACGGCCGAGTCGTCGTTCGATGACCTGTTGAGCGGAGCCAGCCCGGAGACGGTGCAAGCCTACCAGGTGGCCCAGGCGGTGCTGCAACTGGCGCGCAATCAGGTCATGCTCGAAGCGCGGCTGCGCGGCGTGCTGGAAAGCCACGAGCAGCGGCTGGAGGCGGTCGAAGCGCAACTGCGACTCGACAGCGCTCGCTACGTGACCGAGGAGCAGGCCAGCGCCATCAGCCAGGCGGTCAAGGCGGTGGCCGTGGCTCTGGGCAGGAAGAGCGGCCGGAATGAGTTCGGCGGCGTGTATGGCGAGATGTACCGCAAGTTCGGCATCTCCGGCTACAAGATGCTGCCGGCGCGGCGGTTCGAGGAGGCGATGCGCTGGCTGGCGGATTGGCATGGGGAGGTGACGGGGCAGGCGGGATTGCCGTTTTGAACGACGAACGACGACGAGTGGCGAGTGGCGAGTGGCGAGTGGCGAGTGGCGAGTGGCGAGTGGCGGGTAAAGAGCGCGATCAACGACCACTAGACTACTGACCTACTGACCCACTGACCCACTGACCCACTGACCCACTGGATACTGGATACTGACAACTGACCATGACCCCCAACAATACCCAACTCTCCAGCGCCGTCGCTCGCTTGCGCGAGGGGCTGCCGGCGCTGGCCGCGGACGGCGAACTGGCGGCCATTGACGCGGCGCGCGACGCAGTGATCGGCCGCTTCGGCGGCAGCTTTGCCCCGGCGAACCTGGCGGCGCTGACGGCCGACGAGTACCTCGCTTTTCTGCGCTTCGATGTGAACCGGCACTGGTCGGGCATCCACCGCAACGGCACGCGGACGGTGCAGGACATGGACGCGCTACGGCGGGGGCTGAGTGTGCTGCTGGATGAGGGGCGGCCGTTGGCCGAACGGTACGACGAGGCGACCCGGACGGTCAGGGGGCTGGGCCAGGCGGTGGCCACACCCATCCTGCACGTGGTCTACCCGGCGCGCTACGGCGTGTGGAACAGCAAGAGCGAGGCGGGGCTGGGGGCGCTGGGCATCTATCCGGCGTTCGGCCGCGGGGCGACGGAGGGGGAGCAGTACGCGGCCGTCAACGAGGTGCTGCTGCGCCTGGCGGCCGAGTTGGATGTACAGCTGTGGACGGTGGATACCCTGTGGGAGTGGCTGAGCCGGCAGCCTGTGGCCACGCCGCGCTACTATCGCATCACCCTGCCCGCCGACCTAGGCGACGACGGGAGCGACGGCCGCGGCGGCTACAACTTCTGGGCCGACTGCCTGCGCCACGGGGTGGCCGCGGTCAGCTTTGACGACAATCCGCAGGACCCGCAAGTGGCCAGGTTCACCGGCTTGCGGCCCGGCGACCGGCTGGTGGCCTTTCTGCGCAACAAGACAATCGGCGGCCTGGGGACGGTGACAACGCCCTACGACGAACAGGTGGCCGAAGAGCGCCCGGCGGATCACAACTTCTTTCGCGGCGGTATGTGGTGGCGCGTCGGCGTGAAGTGGAATCCGGGGAAGCTGAGCGTCGATCAGTTGCCGAAGGACGTAGCCAATCAATTCCTGCACAAGACAATTCAGGAGTTGACCCCGGCCCAGTTTGCGACCGTGGAGCAGGCCATGAACAAACTAACGCCCCCCGGCCCATCTATCGCCCAGGAGTTCCAGGGCTTCAGCGCCGACGCTTTCGGCTTTCTGGCTGATTTGCGGGCCAACAACAGCAAGGCGTGGATGGACGACAACCGCGCCCGCTGGCAGAACGCGGTCTTTGAGCCAATGCGCGCCCTGTTCGCCGACGTCGGCCGCGCCGCCAAGCCGCTCTTCGATGCCTATCTAGTCCCCGATGCACTGGAGACGCGGGCCACAGCCCACCACGTGCTGGCACGCATCAACAAGAACTGGGCGGCAAAGGTTAGCGGGCCGTATTACGACTACTACTGGGGTGCGTTCTATCGAGTGGGGCATACTAAACAGGCCGACGCTCAGTTGCACGTCACCATTCACCCGGAACGGGTTCGCTTTGGTTTCTATATGGGTGAGTCCGCTATGGACGCCCACTTTCGTCAAAACATACAAGAGAACCCCGGGCCTCTCTTTAATCTTTTGCGAGGCCCTGACCTGCTCAACAACTTCCGTTTCGAGCGCATCTATCCTGACGGCCGCCGGGAGGCAGTGAGGATCGAGTCGGCAGCCGATCTGCGCGAATGGATCATCACCGGCGACTACAACCTGCTACAAGACTTTACGCCAGTCGAAACCGTCGCCCTCGGCCCGGCGCTGGCCGACCGGGTCTTTGAGGCGTTCCGGCGTGTCTTCCCGGTCTATCTATGGGCAGTGGCCGATGAGCCAACCTTGCCCATCGAACGTTATCTGGCGGCGGAGTTCCCGCCCGACGACATTGACATCGTAGACCCTGACCCGCCGCCCGCGCCCTACCTCCTGGCCGACTTCACCGCCGAAACCCACCTGACCGGCGACACGACCCAGGAACTGCTGGACATGCTGACCGACCCGCGCAAGCGGCAGGTGCTATTCTATGGCCCGCCGGGCACGGGCAAGTCCTACGTCGCCCAGGCGTTGGGCAAGCTCATCACCGGGCTGGCCGACCCGCCGGCCGAGCGCCTGACGATGGTGCAGTTCCACCCGGCTTACGGCTATGAGGAGTTCATCGAGGGCATCCGGCCGGAGAGCGTGGACCGTGGCAACGGACAGCACGCCATTAGCTACCCGCCGCGGGCGGGCGTGTTCGTCAGGTTCTGTCGCACCGCGGCCCAGATCGGCCAGCCGTGCGTCTTCATCATTGACGAGATCAACCGCGGCAACATCCCGCGCATCTTCGGCGAGTTGATGCTGCTGCTGGAGTACCGCGAGCGGCGCATCCCCCTGCCCTACTCCGGCGAGACGTTCACCATTCCGGCCAACGTCCATCTGATCGGCACGATGAACACGGCCGACCGCTCCATCGCCCTGATCGACTTCGCCCTGCGGCGGCGCTTCCACTTCGTTAACTTCCGCGCCGACGCGGAGCTGTTCGAGCGCTGGCTGGCGGCCACCCATCGCCCTTGCCTTATCTGGGCCGGCTCTACCGGCGGCTGATCGGCGTGGACGGCATCGAGGACGCCAACTTCGCCATCGGCCCCAGCCTGTTTATGCGGCCGGGATTGGACGAGGCCGGATTGCGGCGCGTCTGGAAGCACAGCGTCATCCCCTACCTGGAAGAGTACTACTTCGACCAACCGGAGAAGGTGGCGCGCTGGGCGTGGGACGGGGCGCTGCTGGGCGAGTTGCGCAGGGAGCCGGGATGAGCGCGCCCGCGGCCGGCGGGCCGACCGAGTTGTGGCTGGTGGAGAATGGCACGCTGACGACCGACGCGCTGTCGGCGGCTCAGGTCGCCCGCCTGCGGGCGGAGTTCGGCCGCGCCGTCGTCGTGCGCCCCAGTTGGCAAGCCGGCGCGGTGGAGCTGGCCGCCCGCGATCTCATCGGCGTCATCGCCTTCGGCGGCGATGCGGCCGGCGGGCTGCGGCTGCACATCCAGCCCAAGACGCCGCTGGCCAATCTGTTCTTCATGTTGACTTACGCCTATGAGTTGCCCGACTTCCGTGGGGCGGAGTCGCCGCTGGCCACGGCCGATGACCTGTTCGCCTTTCTGGTGGACATCTTCGTCAAGCGGGTCGATCGGCTGGTGCGCGACGGCATCGCCCGCGGCTACGTGGAGAGCGACGACGACCCGGCCTTTCTGCGCGGGCGGCTGCGGCCGATGGAGCATCTGCGGCGCAGCGCCACCCGGCCGGGCCGCTTCCCGCAACAACTGAATGAGTTCACCGCCGACCTGCCGGAGAATCGCATCCTGAAGTTCACCCTGTGGCGGCTGGCGCGGGCCGGGCCGGGCGACGATGCGCTGCGCCGCCGCCTGCGCCGCACGCTGTCGGCCTTCAGCGAGGTGAGCCTGGCCGCCGTCACCCCGGCCGATTGCGAGCGCGTCGTCTACACCCGGCTCAACGAGAGCTACCGCACGCCGGTCAATCTGGCGCGGCTCTTCCTGCAACACCTGTCGCTGGAGGGGCACGCCGGGGGGACGCCGTTCATGAGCTATCTGCTGCCGATGGCCAAGGTGTTCGAGGCGTTCGTCGGCCGCTACTTGCGCGACAGCTATCGCGGCCACCCACGGCTGCGGGTGGAGTTGCAGCGGCCTATCGCCCTGGATGAGGAAGCGCGCGTGGCTGGACGGCCCGACATCGTCCTCTATCGCAACGGGCAACCGTGGGCCATCCTGGATACGAAGTACAAGCTATTCGATGACGCCCCGAACGACACCGACCGCAATCAGATGTACGCCTACTGCGGCGCGATGGGCGTGCGGCGGGCGGTGCTGGTCTATGCCGATGCCGCGCCGGTGGACTACGTTGTGCGGCTGCGGGGCGGCGCGGGGCCAGTGACGCTGGCGGCGCAATCGCTGGCGCTGGATGGGGCGCTGGCGGAGTTTCAGGCGCGTTGCGCCGACTGGGCCGCCAGCGTGGGGCTGGCGCACGACAGCCCGCCGCCCGCGCCGGCCTGATCTCCCGCGCTACGGAATGGTCATACCCCGGTTGAGCCGTCGCGACGGGTCGTAGTAGGCCCGGAGCGCCGACAGCCTGGCCCAGGTCGGCTTTCAGGCGGCCAGTGTAGTCGGCCAGTATAGCGCTCAGGGGCGGCGCGGGAACATGGCCGACGGCGCTGAGCAACAGTTCGGCGTCGCGGTGGCCAAAGGCGGCGTCCGCGCCGGAGCGGCGCATCGCCCCGCCGGCGTGGCGCACCTCGACCATGAGGAGCGGCGCGCGGCCGGCCTGCAACGTGCCATAGCGGACGAGGGTGTCGATGGTCGCGTCGCTCAGATCGCCCAGCCAGCCGCCGTAGACGGTGGCGCCGGGAAGAGGCGCACGGTTATGGCCGTGACGATGGCCAGGCTGCCGCGGCCGCCGCGCAAGCCCCAGAAGAGGTCGGGGTTCTCATCGTGAACTCAAGAGCAACTTCGGCCTCGGCCACAAACAGTGCTGGAATCCCGTCGCCGCCGTCACCTCGGTCCAGTGGAGTGCCTGGGTCTACGCTGTCCTGCTGCTGGCCGGCTACCGCACCTGGGGCTTGACCCGCGCTCCCGCTGTCCCCACCCGCTGGTGGCCGGGCGCGCCGCGCTGGTCGCTCAATACCTTGGGGCGTGCTTACCGCGCGGCCTTATGGGGTAGTCATCAATTTCGGCCTCTTTGGTCGCCATCATCGCCTGATTGGGCCGAAAAGGAGGCTCTCCTGCTCGCCTTACGCAACGCGGCCTTTGCTTCGGCCCGTTCCTGACCCTTTATAACCCGCTCTCCGCCCTTCTAATAACTGAACAGGCTGCCATCTTTCCGATGACAGCCTCTTCAAATGGCCAAAGTCCAGAGCACAGGATAAGAATCCTGTGCTACATGGGCCAGCGGTCGGTTTTGAGCTTGCCTACGGATTGACCGTAGATCAGGTCGCCGCGGACGAAGTCGTTCCAGAAGGTGTGGGGGTATTCGCGCGGCAGGGGGCGGACGGCGGTCAGAGCGTCCATCTGTTCGGCCGACAACTCGAAGTCGAGCGCGCCGAGGTTGTCTTCCAGTTGCGACAGGCGGCGCGCGCCGACGATGGGGATGACGTTGGGGGCGCGGCGGGTGGCCCAGTGGATGGCGATCTGCGACGGGGTGCGGCCGACTTCTTCGGCAATACGCACGACCACCTCGGCCGCGGCCCGCGCCGTCTCGTCGATCTGCCGGGCGCGAGTCGGCTCGCCGGGGCCTTCGGGGCGGTTGAACTTGCCGGTCAGCGCGCCGCCGCCCAGCAGGTCGAAGGCCAGGACGGACAGCCCCAGGGCGCGAGTCATGGGCAGCACGTCGGCCTCGATGCCGCGATTGACGACGTTGTAGGCCCCCTGATAGGCGACGAAGGCCGACCAGCCGCGCAGCTCGGCGATGGCCTGGGCGCGCGAGACGACCCAGGCGGGGGTGTCGCTGATGCCGACGTAGAGCACCTTGCCGGCGCGCACCAGGTCATCCAGCCCGCGCAAGACCTCTTCGGGCCGGGTGCTATAGTCCCACATGTGTAGGTAGAGCAGGTCGATGTGGTCGGTGGCCAGGCGGCCGAGCGACTGCTCGACGGTGCGCACCATGTTCTTGCGGGCGTTGCCGCCGGCGTTGAGGTCGGCCGGGTTGCTGCCGGGGCGGCGCAGGGTGTATTTGGTGGCAATGACCCAGTAGTCGCGGTCGGCGGCAACGAATTCGCCAACGAAGCGTTCGGCCGTGCCGTTGGTATAGTTGCTGCTGGTGTCGATGAAGTTGCCGCCGCCGGCGGCGAAGGCGTCGAACATCTGGCGGCTGGCGTCTTGCGACGCGCCCCAGCCCCAATCTTCGCCGAAGGTCATGGTGCCGAGGCAGATGTCGGAGACGCGCAGGCCGGAGGGGCCGAGGAGTTGGTAGTTCATAATTAGGTGTTAGGGATTAGGTGTTAGGGATTAGGGATTAGGGATTAGGGAGCGACGAGCGACGGGTTGAGAGTTACTGGCCGGGGCGGCCGTGGCACTGTTTGTACTTTTTGCCGCTGCCGCAGGGACAGGGGTCGTTGCGGCCGACTTTGACTTTGGGCGCGGGTTTGGCCGGCTGTGTGGCTGGTTGCTTGGGCGAGCGCGGCGCTGATTGGGCGGCCTGCGCCGCTCTTTCTCGCTCGATTTGCTGCTCCCACCGAACCATGTCCGCCAGTTGGACGTACTTCCCGGCCAGGTCGTAAACGGGCGGGTCGTCGCCAATCAACTCACCGCGCATTCGGGCTTCATAGTAGTCGCGGTCGAGAAGCATTTCGTCGTTATCATCGCGGGCAAGCAGAGCCAGGGCCTGCGGGCGGCTGGCCTCGTCCTGGATGCCCGACAGCGCCAAAAGGATCCACAACCACGTCTCATCAATGGCCTCGGCCGGCAGTTGGGGAATGACCGCCGCGGCGGGCAACTGGGCGCGCAGGGCGGCGGCGACGGTGTCGCGCGTCTCCGGGTGGCGGCGGGCGATCCTGGCCAGGATGGAGGCGGCCGAGGAGCGGCCGTAATGGAACTCTGTTCCGGTGGGGGTGGCGAGGACGCGCATAAAGTAGGGCACAGCCGGCGGCCCGAAGTATTGCGGGGCATCCTCGAACCATTCGATCGTGTCCTGAAGCTCGTCATCGAGGTACAGGTCGGCGAAGGTGGGCAGCGCCGCCTCCGTGGCCCAGGCAATCAGCAGCCGGCCGGCGTGGACGAAGCGAAACCAGCGCGGGTCGCCGTCGGGCCAGTCGTCGTCGTAGCTGTCGCGGAACAGATCGAGAACGAGCGGCTCGGCCTCGGCCCGGCGTTCGAAGAGGCCATGATCAGGGGCACTGGGCGGGCCGCTCTAGTTGGGCCAGGAGGGTGGTGGTGGGGAGGGAAAGGTAGGTGGGCATGGGAATTGGGAGTTATGAATTAGGAATGAAGAGATTAACGCAAAGACGCGAAGACGCCAAGGCGCGTAGGAAAACGCTCCCATGGCGCTGGACGGCCGCCGGCGCGGTGGACGATTCGCCCCTCGATCCCGATATGATCAATGACTCGGTGGCCCCCATCCTGGCGGCGCTGGAGCCACGGGCGGCGGCCGAGTTATGCCTGCGGGCCGCGGCCGAGGCCGACGCCGAGGTGGCCGCCCTGTCGCCGGCGATGACGGCGGCCATCGAGCAGGCGATGGCCGAGGGGCGGGTGTTCATGCGGCTGGATCGGGGGTTGCATCGGGCGGGACATCTGGCGGATATTGAGCGGGCGCTGAGTGGCTAGAGCGGGGATCGTTCGCCTCAGAAGCCATTCGGCCGCCGCGGCGCAATTCCTCAATGACTTGCCATTCGCCCGTCGCCGGGTGCTGGTATTGCCAGTAGCGCCAGCCGTTAGCCGACTTCCAGCCGGAAGCATCCCTGGCTGCTGTAGACGGCGAACTGTAGACCTTGCCACCAAACTCCATCCGGCCGCCTGGGTCAATTAGCAGTCCGGTTTGTTCCGCTTTGCCCTTGGCGCGCACTAGTATCGGATAGCCGGGGGGCGGCGCTTCGGGTGTTGCCACAGGGGCGGGAGCGATAGCCGGCGGGGCGACAGGCGATGCGTCGGCCGTTGCCACGGGGGCAGCCGGCGTCGGGCCGCCAACGCCTCTGGCCCGCTTGGCCCGGGGCGGAGTGGCTTGCCCCGGTTCACCTGTCAGTTGGTGCTCGCCATTGGCCACGGCGGCAATGCCACTCGCCTCAACCCAATACTCCTCATCCAACGTCAGCACGGTGTGAGGCTCTTTGGTAACGCCAACACCGTACTTGATGAGTAGCTCGATGAGCGCCGCGCCGTCAATCAGGCTAATTGGTGCTTTGCCCGTGGCCCTGGCTTCTTCGCGCGCCCCTTTCGAGAAGCCGCTGGTGGTGATGATGATGCCCTGTTCATGGGTGGTCAGCGAGCCACGCAATTCGCGCACGATCTTGGATTGGACGTTGTACTTCCAGCGCTTGACCTGCACCGCGGCATGGATAGACGTCACGCCGCCAGCATTCAGGATACCACGCACATCGATACCGCCATCACCGCTATAGCTGGTCACCTGCACGCTGGACTCGTCGAAGCCGATGGCGATCATTAGCTCACGGACAAGAACCTCGAAGCGGTCGGCGGGCACGGCCAGGAGACGGCTTTGTAGGGTTTGGCGCGTGTCGCTGTTGATGGCCTCGACGCGCCGGGCGATGTCGTCAGTCTGCGCCCGGCGCTTGATGGCGAACTGCCCTTTGCCCAGCCGCTCGAAGCGCGAGTCGGGCTTTTTGGTGTCAACGTAGAGCCGCGAACCCATTGTCGCTTCGGGTGTCTGGCCGGTCGGCGTGATCAGCCTGCGCTCCAGGGCGCGGCGGGCGATTTCGCGGAAGTGCAGGGGCCGATTGTCGGCTTCAAGGATGGCTTGCGCGGCAGAGAGGTAGTCCACGGATCGTCTGCTCCAGTCCAGGTATGGGTCTTGGCCTCACATTGCAGCCGATGAAGCCTTTTGAGGCAGCGAATCGCTCGGCCGAATGTCACGCTGAACAGGCGTTCGATCATTTACAGGTATTTCTTTGTTCCATTGAAAGCGGTTTTTTGGTTGAATGAGCGGCCTATTGCTCCACATATGCGCACTCAGGCGGCACAATGAGCCATAGCCGTGCCACCACACCTTCGGAGCACAATCGATAGTAAGCCAGCTATCTCGCCTGACTATGCGAAGAAGGTCGTAAACGTGGATCATTTAGTTGTGAGTAACTCATAAGATATTGGGTGGTGGGTGGGCAGTGGCCAGGGTCTCGCTCAGAAGGTGTACCCTCCCCCGGTGCCTGGCACTTTCCGAAGTGCCGCACCCCGCGCGCGCCGAAAGGTGCAACCCACTCCAGAAAGTGGGCTGCAACCCGCCCCGGTGCCTGGCACTTTCCGAAGTGCCTCGCACCTTCTTACGTGACTGCGCCGGAAAGGTGCAACCCACTCCAGAAAGTGGGCTGCAACCCGCCCCGGTGCCTGGCACTTTCCGAAGTGCCTCGCACCTTCTTGCGCGGCCATACCCGAAAGGTGCAACCCACTCCAGAAAGTGGGATGCACCGGCGGTCATTCGCGAAAGATCATCTCCCGCACATCGGCCAGCCCCATCTCCGCCCCGGCCAGCGGGTGACGCTCCAGAAATTGGGCCAGCAGCCCCAGGGCCAGGCCGAAGACTTCGCTGCGGCCCGCGCCGAAGGCGGCGTTGAGCGTGCCGTGGGCGCGGCCGAGTTCCAGCGCTTGCTGCGGCGACAGGCGAATGCTCGTCCAGCGCTCGCCGGCCTCCATCTCCTCCGCTTCGCTGCCGGCCGCGGCGCGCTTGCGGCCGGCCGGCTTCTGGTTGCTGCCCGCGCCCGACTGACCACTGGTGACTGACAATTGGCTGCTGACATCGGCCCCCTGCCCCGGCGGGGCCACGTCCCACAACAGGTAGAGCGACTCCAGGTCGGTGACACCTTCGGGAATCTCGCGCGTGCGCCCGGCGACGGCCGTGCGCAGCGCCTCCAGCCGCGCCGTCAGCACCGACACGGCCAGGTCGGGCACGTCGGGCCGCGCCAGCCCATCCGGCAGGCGCCGGCCCAGGTCGGCCATGAGCGCCTTCTGTTCCGGGCGCAGGGCGACGTAGACGTTCTGGCGGGCGACCATGCGCCGCGGCCGGCCGCGCTTCGGCTTGTCGCGCAGCAGGTCCTTCAGCGTGCTGACCTTCTGCTCGTCCGGCTCGGCCTTGTCCTTCGGCCGCTCTTTGGCCCTATCTGCTTTCATGATGGTCTACAAGAAGCTCACGCAAAGGCGCAAAGGCAGCAAAGAACGCCAAGAAGAAGAAAGAACTTGTCTTCCTTTGCGCCTTTGCGCCTTTGCGTGAGCTTCCTCATTAGTCACCTGTCACTCCGCCTGCCGATAGCCGCTGTGGGTTTCCAGGAAGCGGGCCACGAACGCGCCATCGATCTGCGCCCCACCGGTGGCCAGCAGTTCCAGGCACAGGTGCAGGCACAGCAGGCAGATGGAGCGCGGATAGCCGCGCGTCTCGCGCCAGATGGGCAGGATGCTGTCGGGCAGGAAGAGCGGCGGCATGCGGTTCTCGCGCCCGGCGGCCAGCAGCCGGTACTCGATGAGCGCCGCCGTGTCGTCGGGGGCCAACGGGTCGAGCGACGACCGGGTGGCCACGCGGTCGTTGAAGTCCTTGGAGCCGCGCAGATTGATGTCCAGTTCGGGGCGGCCGAGCAGGATGAGCTGGTAGGCCTTGCCGCCGCGCGGGTCGCGGAAGTTCAGCAGGCGGCGCAACTCCTTGTACTGCTCCGGCTCCAACTCGTGGGCCTCGTCGATGATGACCAGCGGCAGCACACTGCGGGCCGTCGTCTCGGTCAGGAAGTCGCGCAGTTCGTTGAGCTGGTCTTCGGTGGCGCGGCGGGTGCGCACGCCGAACTCGGCGGCGATGCGGCGCAGCAGCAGCAGGCCGCTCTTCTTGGGCGGCTCATCGACGCGCGCGGCGACGAAGTCCGGCCGGCGGTCGTAGCGGCTGTGGAACCAGGAGGCCAACGTCGTCTTGCCCGTGCCCACCTCGCCAACGACGACCGACGCCCCCTGCCCCGCCTCGACCATGTAGCTGACCTTGGCCAGGGCGCGCCGCGTCTCGGTGGACAGGTACATGAAGCGCGGGTCGGCTTCAATGGTGAACGGCGGGACGACCACGCCCAGCCGCTCCCAATCGGGTTTGTAACGGCTCAAGTCTGTATCGAGCAGGCTTTCGACCATGGTGTCAGTCCTTTAGAGAAAAGCGCACAGGAGTAGGTTTCAGGTTCCAGGGGCCAGGTTCCAGGGGAAGAGCGCTCTTCCCCTGGAACCTTGTTTGCGTGCGCCCTTTCATTCCATACATCCTTTTAGGAGTATACAAGAGTTTGTGTGGTTTGTACAGGGTCTATGCGGTATGAATTGGCGAGCGGGGAGTAGTAGACCTCACCAAATCACAATCTATATGCTATAGATTGCTTGACATTGGTATGTTAGCTCATTATACTGTGGATCATCTGTTCGTATAACTCACATTATACACAGATATTAAGAATGTGGGTGGAGAGAGTCACTGGCCGTGCAGACGGACAGGACTCGGCCTGCCCGACAAAAAAGGCGGCCCAGCTTGCGCCGGGCCGCCCAGTATAAGCGACGGCCTCCTTCCTGCTCAGCGGCGCCGCCAACGCCGTGGGCCGAAACCCAAAGCAGCGCCCCTTTAATGGGGAGGGGGATTTTGTGTCCCCAAAGGAAGCCTACTCTATCCAGGACTGAGCATACCACAGGGGGCACTCTGTGTCAATTGCGGTAATGGTCAGTTACCAATTAAGAATGAGGAATGTGGAATGAGGAATTCAGAGCTGTGTTCTCTGAATCTTAATTCCTAATTCCTAATTCCTAATTCGTAATTCTCCCCCGCTCCTTCCTGGCGCAAGGAATTGAATTTTCGTTGAACGCGCAGGTTGCCCCTGCGGATGGCCGTGCTTTGCCTGTTCTCAGCCCGGCCGTCGCAGCGGCGCAGGAACGGTTGGGGGAGCTTCGCCGATTGCACGGAGTGACTTCGCACGGCCGCCCGTCTTCGCCCTCGGCGTGCACCGCACTTTCTAGAGTGGGCGCTGGGGACAGCGCTGGCACGTCTCTTAGCGACGACGACGGCCGGAAGGTGCGACGCACTCAAGAAAGTGCGACGCACCGGGAGCGGTGGGCGGAGATCGCGCGGCGGGGGTTGTTCTCGCAGCCGTTGGTCGAACACCTGCGGCGAGTGACGGGTAACCAACGACGAGCGACGAGTGAAGGGGGGGCAGACCCTCTCCCCAACCCTCTCCCACAGGGCGAGGGGGTGGACCCTCTCCCCAACCCTCTCCCACAGGGCGAGGGGGACAGACCCTCTCCCCAACCCTCTCCCACAGGGCGAGGGGGCCGGACTGTCTCCTCTGCTTCCCTGCCCGCCTGCCCCCCTACGCAAGTCAAAGTCTACCCCGACATCGCCCTCGCCATCTTGCGGCGCAAGAAGGCGGCGGCGGGGCGGGTGTGGCTGCTGTTGCGCGCCGCCGACGCGGCTGGGCGCGGGGCGCTGGACGAGCGGGCGGCGGCGCGGCTGCTGACCGGCGAGGGTTCGCCGCTGCGCATCTGTGGGCGGCGGCAATTGGATAACTTGCTGCGCGCCGGGGAGGGGCTGTTCTGGGAGCGGCGGGCGGGCGTC
>JADJHJ010000021.1 GCA_016707605.1 Candidatus Promineofilum glycogenicum
ATGTAGCGGGCGATGTTGCGCTCGCCGTCCTCGACCGACTCGCCGGGGGCCGCGCCCCACGTCGGCAGCGGGTTGCGCACCTTGTAGCCGCCGGGCAACTGCGGCGAGCCGTTGAGCGCGCCGATGGCCACCTTGCCCTCCGCGCCGCCGCCGTACTCGTAATCGGCGACGATGGTCCGGCCCAGCGGCGGCCGCTTGCCGCGCAGCCCGTCGCCAAACTGCACCGTCCCCGCTTCGGGATCGAGCAGGTAGACCTTGTCGTCGGGCGTGGCCGCCAGCAGGTCGTCGGTGCGCGCCCACGTCTCGTACTGGCCGGTGTCCCCCTCCACGCGCAGGACGAACGTCTCCAGGTTCGTTTCGTCGGGCGGATCGGTTGGAATCACCTCGGCGATGATGGGCGTGTTGGCGACCTTGTAGCGCTGGTGGCTGCCGCCGTTGGCCACGCCCAGCCGCTCGTTGCTGACCGGCAGGGCTTGAATGACCCGCGCGGCGTTGATGCCCACCCAACTCAGTTGGGCCTTATTGGCGTTGGTCGCCCGCGGGTCGGCCGTGTCCGGCAGCCGCACGCGCACCCACGTCACCAGCCGGCGCAGCAGGCTCTTGTCCTCGATGAAGGGCGGATAGTCGCCCACGCCCTCTTCGTTGGGGTCGAAGCTCCACAAGTCAACGCTGGCCAGCGTCGGGTAGTTCGGCAGCGCCACCTGGACGATGCCCGGCGCGTTGAGCACGTTCTCGGCGTAGAGCACGTTGAGGGCGGTGTAGTTCGGCGGCGGCAACGCGCCCGTGGCCTGGGCTTGCGGCGCGGCGATCTCGAACATCAGGCCGGGATCGTTGTTGGCCGCCGGCTCGGCCGACAGCGGCTCCAGCACTCGCCCCTCCTCCGTCTCCGGCGCGGGGTAGATGCCGATGCTCATCGTCTGCCCGGCGATGGCGCTGCGCACCGAGGCCACGGGCACGTTCTTGGGGGCCAGCAGCGCCAGCCAGATGGAGCGGTCGATGGTGTTGCCGTTCTGCGACAGGTCGACCACCGGCAGGGGCTTGCCCGTCTCCGGCTCCTCCAGGGGGACGCTCTGGTAAAACTGAAGCTCGTCGTCGCTGCGCTCCTTGACCGCCTCATACAGGTCGGCATAGCGGGCGGCCTCGTCGTCGGCCAGGGTCGTGTTTTCCTTGTAGAACACGGCCACGCTGAGGGGCAGGACGCAGACGCCGGTGCGGGTGCGGAAGGGCACTTTGCCCGCCCGCGCCTCCAGCCCGGCGTCCAGCGGCAGGGCCTGGATGGGGCCGCGGTCGTGGTCGATGACGATCAGCCCCCGCCCCGACGACGCCGGCAACAGGGGAATGCCCAGCAGTTGCAGGAACTTGAGCCGGTTGGCCTCCGGGATGCGGTTGGTGCGATAGAGCAGGTTCTCCGTCATGAAGGCGAACAACTGCACCAGCGTCATCCCCGGGTCGCTGTCGTTGAAGTGCGTCCACTCCGGGGTGTGCACCGGGATGCGCGCGCGCGTCTCGGCCACCAGTTGCGCAAATGAGCGATCGTCCAGGTTTAGTTCGGGCAGGGGCATCGCGTGACCTCTCGCCTTCTAGCCTTGCAGCGCCATCACCATACTCAGGCGTTCCTGCGTCTGGGTGGCGACCAGCGTGTAATAGAGCGTAATGTCCACGGCGCGCGGGTCGGCCGGGTTGGTGGCCACGCGCACGTCGTCCAGCCGGATGCGCCGTTCCCAGCGCGACAGGGCCAGCTTGATCTCTTCCTGAATCTGGCGCAGCGTGGCGATGCTGTTCGGCTCGAACAGGAAGCGGTCAAGGCCGCAGCCGAAGTCGGGCAACAGCAGCCGTTCGCCCGGCTGCGTTTGCAGGATGAGGGCGATGGATTCGCGCACGTTCAGTTCGCCCTCTGACCACACCATCTGGCCGTTGGCCCCGACGCGCGGGGGGAAGGCCAGGCTCTTGCCGTATAGATCGGCCGCGGTTGTCATGAATCCTCCTGTCTCACTTCGGCTTCGGGATGGGCAGACAGATCTTCAGGAACGGCAGCCACCAGAAGATGATGTTCAACAGAATCAGGAAGATGAACATCACAATGAGCGCCACCAGGAAGATGATCTGAATCGAGAAGGTGCAGATCATGCCCAGTTCCCAGGCCGGGCCATCGTTCAGCGGTTCGCCGTCCTTCAGCCCTTCGTGCACCCGGTTGAGCACGTCGCGCAGGTCTTTGTCCATCTCGATGCCGACGCCGGGCTTGAACTTGCGCAAATCTTGCAGCCGCGGCGCTTCGATGCGCACCTTGCGCGCCGGGGCGTCGCCATCCATCAGGCGAGCGAAGAGTAGCGGTTCGCTGCGCTCGCTGATGTAGGGCGGGCAGTCGGGGTCATAGGTGTAGACGAGCCGGACGTAGTAGCGCACATTGCCTTCCGGCTTGGGCACGCGCACCTGTTCGCGCAGCAGGTCGGCGAACTCGTTGCTGATCTTCATCGGCGTCGCCGGCGTCTCGTTCAGCGCCGCAATGACCAGCGACTTGAGCGTGTCCGGCAGCGCGCCGAGGACGCGATCCGTCGGCACGTTCTCGGCCACGGGCAATAGAAACGGTGAATCATCCTTCAAGACATCGCGCACGGCATACATGGCCGCGCCCAGCGACCCACCGTTAGCAATGTTCCAGCCCCCCTGGTGGTTTTCGTTGAGCAGGCGATTGAGCAGGTTGAGCTGGGCGTTCGTCACGCCCGCCTTGGGGTTGGGCTGCCCACTATAGAACTTGAGCAGCGCGTCCCAGACGGTGGGCAGGGCGCGCCTGATGAAGTCAGCGGCATCGACGATGATGTAGTAGGCGGCCTGGGCGCGCCGGACGACATCGCGCGGGTTGGAGGGCAGGGTCAGGGCGCTGTACTGCATCCAGGCGGCGATGACCCGCGTGTCGAACTCGCTGCCGCGGAAGCCGCCGTTGCCGTCTTCGGCGTTGCTGGTGTCGTCGTTGGCGATCTCGGTCAGATAGCTGCTGAAGAGCTGCTCTTTACTCTGGTTGGGCGACGGCAGGAACTTCTTCGTCGCCGTGTACTTGTCGCGATTGCCGGCCGGCACATAGCCCTGGTAGACGACGCGCTCGCAGTCGCCGTTGACGCGGTAGGCGGCCAGGCCGGGCGTCTGCGCCGTGCAGACCCTCACCGGGTGTAGCGGCAGAATCTCCTCACCGGCCGTCAGCCCGGTCGCCGGGTCGAGCGCTTGCCAGCCGCGCCGCTCGCCGACGTTGACCCAGCCCTCCTCCACGTTGCCAACCTGGCGGCGGACGACGAAGCCGGTCTTCTCGCCCTGGTTGCGCCGCACGTTGCGGTCGGGCAGCCCCACCTGGCGGCAGACCAGCGAGGCCATGACCAGGTAGTAGCAGCCGTGCAGCGGCTGGTACAGTTTAATGGCGTTGTTGGTCGGCCGCGCCAGGTGAGTGGCGACGTACGTGTGCGGCGCGTCGCCGGCCATCGCCTGGAGAAACTCCTCCATGAAATCGTCGGAGCGAATCTCCAGCACGCGCGGTGTGCGCAGGCCGCTCAGCTTGGCCTGGTTGGCCCACGTTAGAACCGGTTCAACCCATTCTACGCTCGTCATAACCTGCCCTTACTCTCCCATTACCACATGTTGCCCGCGCCCGGCGTATAGCTGGCGCCGACGACGCTGGTGGCGATCAGCGTGTCGCACTGGACGACGCCGCTGAACTTCGACATGCCGGCGTCGACGGTGACCATCGAAGCGCTGACGGCGACTTTGGCGGCATTGATGGTGACGTTGCCCGAAGCCGTGATGGTGATGCCCGACGACTCCAGCTTGATCGAGTTGCCGCTGCTGTCGGTGATCTCGATGGCCGCCGGGCTGTCGGTGTAGGTCATCTTCTGGCCGCCGGGCGTCTCCAGCGTCAGCGTCTCCTGCCCGCTGCGGTCTTCCATGGCGATGCGGATGCCGTTGCGCGAGTGGATCACCTTGAGCGTGTTGTCGTCGTCCATCGTCTCCGGCGGGCTGTCCTGGCCATTCCACAGCCCACCGACAACGTAGGGGCGGTCGGGGTTGCCCGCTTCGAAAGCGACCAGCACTTCGTCATCCACGTCGGGGATGAACCACGTGCCCCGGCCGTTCCCGGCCATGAGCACCGCCACCCGCGCCCACACCTCGTAGGCGCCCGCGCCCGTGTCCGGCGTCCAGGGCAGGCGAATTTTCACCCGTCCCTGCCCGTCCGGGTCTTGCAGATCGGTGACCACGGCGGGATAGACCCCGTAGAACAGGCCGCCCGGGCCGGTTGGCAGTCGTTGAATGTCGTAGGGCATTATCGGTGATCCCTTTCCCTAGCGGCTGATAGCCGGCCCTTCCACGTCGAACTCCGTCTGGAAGCCGTTCTCGCGGTCAAAGGTGTGGCGGGTGCGCACGACGGTGTACTTGCCGTTGAATACCGGCGCCAACTTGCCGGATAGATTGATAACCATGCCGACGACCATGCGCGGGTCGCCGGCGGTCAAAGTGCCCGTCCCGACGACGAAGCGCCGCGCGCGCTCGGCGAATTGCGCTCTGGCCAGCGCACGCGCCTCGGCCGTGTCCATCGGCACCGTGTGCACGAGTTGCGCCTTGTGCTCACCAAACTTCTCCTTGAGGATAGCCGGGCCGCTGATCCCGTCGTTCAGTTCGCCGCTGATCACCGATTCCCCGGCCGTTTCGGCAATGGCGGTCTTGCCCATGACGTCCCAGCCCGTCACCAGCAGTTCGGTGCACTGGTGCGCCAGATCGGCGCGAACGGTGAAGGCGCGCAGATGATGGTCAAACTGGATGTCGAGTTCGCGGCTGCCCGGCCGCCCGGCGTCACCTTTACGCGGTTCAACGTGCAACTCGCGGCCGCGCACCCAGACCTCGGCCCCGAACGAGCCGGCCAGCCGGCGGATAAACGCCAGGTCGCTCTGGTTCACCTGGCTAACGGAATCGCGCGCCTCTGTCCCCCCACTGATCGTGGGCGTCAGGCTGTGCTCGGTGGCGATCCGGTTGATGATGTCGTTAAAGCTCATCTCTTCAAAGGTTCGCGTGCGGCGCGTCATGCGCAACGACTGGAGTTGGTCCTCGGCCAGCACGGTCAGCGTGGGCGTTTTGGCCACGGCGAAGCTGACTTCCAGGGCCGTCACCCGCCCCTGGAAGACCGCCGGCGAGTTGTCGTCCGCCGCCCCCAGCCGCAGTTCAACGTCCATACCAAAGTCGAGCCGCTGGCGATTTTCAAGCAGGTTCATGTCAGCCCGGTCACTTTGCCAGTTCTCCAGGACGATCTCACAGCGACACAGGCCGTCGTTCGTCTCTTCGACAAACGCTGACAGGACGTGTTCGCTCAGCGTGAAGTCAACACGGCCCGATAGCAGCACGTAGGGCTGTACACGGTAATAAGCCGGCATGTCGGCCATTCGGTGCGCTCCTGCCGTCAATCAGCGTGAATCCGGGCGCGGCGCGCGTCCAGATAGAGTTGCAGTCGCTCTACGTCAGCCGGGCGCAGCGGCGCGTGGGCCTGGGCGGCCTGCGCCTCGCGCGCCGCGTCCTCGGGCACAACGCCGGAGCGCGGATCGGGCGGCGGGGCCACCTGGACTTGCGCTTCCTGGATAATGACCGGCATAGTTCAACTCCTTGCGGGCGGCCTAGCCGCCCGAAATGCGCGCCTGCGCGCCGACGTTGAGATTGAGCACCGTCCCCGCGGCCACAGCGCGGGGGTTATCCACGTTGTTGGCCGTGGCCACCGCTTTCCAATCCATTCCCGCGCCGGCGGCCAGACCCTGGAGCGACACGCCCTCCGGGGCGACGGTCAGCGGCGTTGTGCCGACGCTGGCCCCGGCGCTGAAACCGGCGCTGATGCCGCCGGAGATGCCGCCGCTGATGCCCGCCCCAAATCCGCCGGAGATGCCACCGCCGATGCCGGCCCCAAACCCGCCACCGCCCGCCCCGGCAGTCTGTATGGGGTTATCGAGCTGTGGCTCGTTGTTCTCCATCGACAGCGTCAGCGTGGCCCGCAACGGCACGCCTGCTTCAGAGAAGTAATCAATCGTCTCCTCGATGCTGGAGATCGTCCCGTTGAAGAGGAAGGAACCCCACTGGAACTGCACCAGCGGGGCGGCGTTAGTGCCCGGCAGTTGCAACAGGCGAATGATCTTCAGCGTCGTCACGCGCACGTCCGCGCCCGTCTCGGTCGTGTCGAAGAGAAACTCCAGCGAGTTGAGCGTGGACACGAAGCCCGTACTCTGCTTGGCCGCCGACCCGCCGCTGCCGCCGCCACTGCCGTCAGTCAGGCGCTGGCCGGTGGGCGGCGCGACGAGGTTGCGGAAGCTCAGCCGCAACGACTGCGGGTTGAACTGCGCTGTGATCTTCCGGCTGTTGTCCGGCCCGCCATTCTTCATGGGTGTCAGGGTTGCCAGTGCTACGGCCATCGCCAATCAATCCCTCCTAGCTGGGTTTAGCCCAGACCAAACGACGCCCCGGCCGAGGCGTTGAAACCGCCGCTGAGGCCGGGGCCGCCGCTGACACTCAGCCCGGCGCTGACGCCGGCGCCGGCGCTGAGGCTCAGTCCGGCGCTGAGGCCGATGCCGCCGCCCGCGCCCAGCCCGCCGCCCTCCGGCGGATGTACGGTCATGACCGCGTAGACCAGTTGCAGCTCCTCGACGGCCACCAGGCCCGTCGCGGCGTTCAGTTGTGGCCCGCGAATCTTCGTCGGCAGACAGTCGGCCAGCACGAAGGACAGGCGCGGCGTTCCGCCGGCGTCGAACATCGTCACGTGCCCCTCGGCGCGGACGTTCCGGCCGGGCGTGGCGGCAGCGGCGAACCACTGCCACAACTGCAAGTTGTTGGTCATGCCCCGCTTCAGCGTCAGCCGCGAATAGGTGACCGGCTGGATCAGGTTCACCTGCCGCTTGTTGTCGCCGCCGGAACGGACCGTCTTGGGGTCCATCGTCATCTCCAGCCCGTCGCACTCCGAGAAGGCCGCGTTGCACAGCGGGTTGGTGATGCCCGCGATCGGCTCGTGCAGGTTGAGGACGACCTCAAACTTGAACGCCGTGAACGGCGGATCGACGGATTCAAATGCCGGATTGGCCATAGGGCTATCTCTCCCGTACCTCCAGCAAGCTCTCGCCGCTGCGCAGCATGACGACGGTGATGAACTCCACCGGCAGCGTCGGGGCCACCTTGAGGGCCACCACAAAGCGGCCGTTGAACTCGTCGTTGGGCGTGTTGACCTCGTCGTTGCAGACGACCTGGAACGCCGCCAGCGCACCGCGCTCGACCAGCGACGACAGCAAACGCACGAAACTCAGTTGCACCTGCTGGCGGAAGCGCTCGTTGTTCGTCTCGAAGACGAAGCGCTGCCCGCGCCGCAAGGCCAGCTTGCGCAGGAAGATGAGCAGCCGCCGCACCGAGTAGGACAGCAACAGGCGGTCGGCGCTGAGCGTGAAAGCGCTCATCACCGTGAAGCGCCCCGGCTGTTGGCGGAGGACGTTGATCTGCCGGTTGTACAGCTCTTCCCAGTCGGCATCGTCCAGCTTAGGCGTCAGCCCCAGGACGCCGACCAGCGGCGCGTTGGCCGCCGGCGACCAGACGCCGTGCGTCCGCTCGCGGGCGGCGATCAGGCCGCACAACGCGCCTTCGGGCGGGACGGCGCGCACCGGCGACAGCGCCGGGCAGGTGGTCTCGCGGGCCAGCGTCCAGCCGTGGAAGACAGCGGCGTAGCTGAGGACGGAACTGCTCAGAAAGGCGGGCGTGTTGACCAGCCGCATCTGCCAGTCGGCCATCTCGTGGCGGCCGAAGTGCACCGGCAGGCTCAGGACGGCCAACGCATCGGCCCGCGCCGCGCACAGCGTCACCAGCGCGCGCTGCACCCGCAGCAGCGCGTCCACGTCATACATCTCGCGCGGCTGCGACACCGGCAAGCCGGCGAACTCCAGGCACGGGTCGCGCTCCAGCGGCGTCCAGCGGCCGGCCGTGGGGCGAATGGCCGAGTCCAGGCAGTTGGCCTGCTCGGGGTCATAGGGCGGTTCGGGCGTGTCTTCCGGCCGCGGGCAGTCCACGAAGTCGGCCCAGGCCGGTTCGGGCGGCGGCGGCGGCTCGACCGCCGGCGGGACCGGCGGCGCGGGGCGCGGATACCAGGCGCAGTGGACCAGGTCGGGCACGGCGATCAGGGCGATCTCCTCGATGGCCGTCAGGCTGTGGAGCTTGATCAGCCGCCCGGCGGGATGACGGCCATAGAGGATGGCTTCGGCGCTGGGCATCAGCCCCTCGACCGTGGCGTCGGCCAGTTGGGGGTCGAGGAACATTTTGGCCGCGTCAAACTCATCCAGGCCGTCCTTGCCGGCCGGGTTGCCATCCGGTAGCGGCGCGGCAAAGGTCGGCAGCGGGCGCATGGCCAGCGGCAACCAGACGGCATCCGGCGCTGTCGCCCCCTGTGGCCCGCGCAGGAAGCGCGAGCGGTGGTTGAAGGCGGCCAGTTCGACGGCCGGCGCGTCGTCGCCCACGGCCGTCAGCCGGTCTACCCAGTAGTCGCTGACCGGCTGCTCGGTGGGGATGTCGCTCGTCTGGGCGGCGAGGTAGGCGGTCGTCGGGTTGAAGCTCAGGTCGCGCAGAAATTCGAGCGTCCGCGTCCCTTCCTCGATGGTGACGTCGAAGCGCAGGCGCTCCACGAGGGCCGGCGCACCGCTGACCTGGTCGATGGGATGATGGCTGAGCGGCGCGTCAGTGACGACGCGGCGATAGACGCCCTCCGGCAAGTCGGGGTCGTCGTCGGGCAACCGCACGTCATCGGCAAACGGCGGCGCATAGTGCAGCCGTTGGGCGGCCACGGGGAAGTAGAACAGTTCGCCCGTCTCATAGCGCAGCCGCAGCAGATCGCCCACGCTGACCGGCGCGTGCTGGGACAGGAAGAGGTGGTGGCCGGGGTCATCGCCCGTCTTGACAACCACCGGATGCAGCGCGCCGACGAGCGGCTGCCACCCCATCTCGTCCAGCCGCTCCACGGCCGCGGGCGCTGTGGAGGGTATGGGCACGCCACTGCTGAAAGCGATGTTGCCGGCCACGCGGTCGAGGTCGAGCGTGATCGGGAAGCCGCGCACCGAGAACACCCCGGTAACGGCCACATGGCGCACGCGCAGGATGAGCTGCATGGGCGGCGCGTCGGTGAAACCCAGGCGCACCATGTCCCCCTCGCGCACCGTCGTCGGCGACGGCAACTCCAGCCGCAGCCGGGCCGTGCCGGCGACGCTGTCGAAGGTGTAGCTGTCCCCGGCGGCGATGCGCAGCGGCAAGGCGCGCAACTGCGTGCCGATCCTCATGCCGTCCGACCAGCGCCCGGCCCAGGCCGCCGGCGCGACCACCTGGCGGAAGTCGCCCGCCTCGTCCACCGTCACCAGGCCGGGCAGCGGCAGGCGGTTGGGGCGGGCGTTGTCGCCCACGACGCGCACGACGTAGGCTCGCCGGCCGCCGTTGTCGAAGAAGGCGCGCACGGCCGACGCCAGATGGGCGAAGACGGGCGCGCCGTCGTCGAGGGTGATGGGCAGGTCGTCGCCGAAGACGTGCTGGAAGCCGGTGTAGTCCTCCACGGCCACGGGCGTGTTGATCGGCCCGCGCTCGGCGAAGCCGACGAAGCCGGCCACGTCGAGACGCAGGGCCGTATCGCGTCGCTCCGGCAGCGCCGTTTCGACCAGCACGCCGGGCAGGCGTCCGCGGAAGGTCAGGGGCACAGCCATCGGGTTTACTCGATCTGCAAGTCTTCGCACGACAGGACCAGCTCTTCGATGGCCACGTCGGTGCCCGTCTTGGCATTGAAGGCCGGGACGGTGTAGCGCATCGGCCGGGCGTTGGTCAGCTTCCAGGTCATGACCGTGCTCGTGCCCGTCTCGTCGCGCAACTGGATGGTGACGCTGCGGCGGGCGGTCTGCACGCCCAGCCGCACCTCGTCGATCCACTGGTACAGATCGAGCGCGCCGATCAGCCCGCGCTTCAGGGTCACGTCGCCGACTTTGTAGATGCCGTTGATCTTGCGGACGTGATTGACCTTGTCGTTGCCATTGCGATAGTCGGCGCTGGTAACTTCGATATTCATGCCGCTGACTTCCTGGAAGCCGGCCTTGATGCTCTGGGTGTCGCCTGTGCCGATATCGACCAGAAAGTTGAAAGTTCCGTAAGGGTTATCGCGTTCAATCGCCATCGTTGATCATCCTTCTCTCAGCACGTGAGATCGCCTAGAGCGGGCTGCTGGCCGTCCACTGACCGATGCGGAAGATGACAAATTCGGCCGGGCGCACTGCCGCGACGCCGATCAGGCAGACCAGGCGGCCGTTGTCCAGGTCGTTCTGGGTCATCGTGCTCAGGTCGCAGCGCACGAAGAAGCCCTTCTCCGGCTTGTCGCCCATCAGACCGCCCATCCGCCACTCGTTGTAGAGGAAGTCCTCGATGGTGCGGCGGACGTTGCCCCACAGTTGTTCGCTATTGTTCTGGAAGACGGCCCACTGCGTGCCCTTGTCAATGGAACGCTCCAGGTAGGCGAAGTAGCGGCGCAGGTTGACGTACTTCCATTCGGGATCGTCGCTGATGGTGCGCGCGCCCCACAGCAGATAGCCGCGCCCCTCGAAGAAGCGGAAGCAGTTGACGCCGTTGGGGTTCAACAACTCCTGTTGCGCCTTGTTCAGCCGGTTCTCGAAGTCGATAGCCAGACGCACGACCTCGTTGGCCGGGGCCTTGAAGACGGCGTTCTCCACGTCGTTGCGGGCGTAGATGCCCGCCACGTGGCCGCTGGGCGGCAGGGCCAGGCGGCGGCCGGAGACGTTGGGGTCGGCGATGATGATCCACGGGTAGTAGAGCGCGGCGTGGGTTGACGACCGCTGGTTGCGATAGGCCAGAGCCTCGGTCGGCAGGATGCCTCTGGGCGTGTCCAGCACGGCGATGCGGTACATCATCCGCTCGCAGTGGTTGACCACGGCGGCCTGGATGGCCAGCCGCTCGCCGGCCGTCGGGTGGGCGGTGCTGCCCGGCGCGGCCACGATGGAGATGTCCTCGACCGCCTCGAAGGCCAGCAGACCATTCTTAGCCAGATCGACGGGGTTGTTCAGGTAGTCGGCGAACGTCGCCGCGCCGGTGTAGTTGCCCGACGAGGGGAAAGCGCCGTCGTTACCGCCGGCCAACGTGTAGGTCGCCGCCGCGGGCATACCCGTCCCCAGCAGCGGGGCCAGGGCGGCGGTCGGGAAGATGGCCCGCGCTATCGCCAGGGCGGCCGTATTCAGCACCACGTCCGTGTCGTCGGTCAGGCCGCTGATGGTGTCGAAGCTGAACGGGACGGTCAGCGCGGCCAGGCGGCTTTCGGGGTTCCTGGTGAACGTGCTTAACAGGGAGTTGAAGGCGCGCTTGTGAAGGTTGAAATCGCCCAGCGTTTGCGGCGGGCCGAAGACCAATTCGCCCGGCGCGCGCGTCGAGACGGCGACCCGCAACATCACCGGCCGCACCGTGATGTTGGCCGCGTCGGTGGCGCTGAAGGGCAAGTTGGTGTTGTTGACGTTTATCGTCCGGTCGTTGACCGTCGCGGCGGTGGGGTCGAACAGATTCCAGGCGCCGCTGGTTCCCTTTTGGACAATGCGCAGGCCGTCGGTGTTGCGCAGCGCCGTATACGCCTGGTCAGCGCCGGTGCGCGTGCGCACGTGGACCAGGTCGTAGTCGAGGACGCGCGTCAGGGTGACGTTAGCCGTGTTGTTCGGGTCGCGGCTGACGACGTTGTCGCCGACGATCAGGCTGAACGTCACGCGCACGTTGCCGGCCGCGCCGGGGAAGCGGGCCACCAGGCGGAAGGGCAGGGGATCGGGGGCGGGGCCGGTGTCGCCGTCGCGGCGGGTGGCCGTGGCGTAGTGTTGCGCCGGAACGCCGTTCTCGGCTACGGCGAAGCCGTCCCCCCCCGCGCCGAAGACGCGCATCACGAACAGCCGTTTGCCGCCCTCCTCGAAGAAAGCGCGCACGCCGTGGGCCAGGTAATTGGTCGTTTGGATGCCATCGAACGTCAGATCTTCCAGACCGCCGTAGATGCGCGCAAAGTCGGCGAAACTGGTGATGAGTTCGGGATAGCCGCTGATAGGGCCGGTACGCGCCGGGCCGATGAACCCGGCCGTACTGGTGCTGACTCCTTCGATCGATTTGGCGCGGTAGCTTGTCTCTTCGACATAGACCCCTGGCGCTAGGTACTCAGGCATAGACCCTTTTTCCTCCTACTGTCTGGGCGCCGGCGAACGGCCGGCTAAGCTGACGACTGGATAAACAGGCGCTGGCCGCCCTCGTTCGACGCGACGACGAGATCGACGCCCGCGGCGAGCGTCCGCGTAATCGAATTGACCGAGGCGGCATCACTCATTGTGTCGAAGATCTGCCGGTTGGCCTGGCCCATGACAACGGCGAAGTCGGGCAGGGCGGCCAACGATGGGATGGGAATGCCCGGCAGCGGCGTCAGCGACGCCACGTTGGAGCGCGCGCGCACCGTCACCGTCCACTGGCCCGGCGGCGTGTTCGGTTTCGGATAGGGCACGAACAGGGCGAACGCGCCCCGTTCGTCGCTGACAGTTTCATAGACCGGCCCCGTGCCGAAGCGGGCGGTGACGATGGCATAGGGCGCGGGCGCGGGGTCGCTATCGCCCTTCTGGACGACCTGACCGCGCAGCGCGCCCACAGCCCGCCCCAACGCGCGGGCCGGATTGGAGTAGAGCGGCAACACCGTCAGGGCCGCCTTGGGCAGGCACAGGCGGTGAAGCTGCGGCAGGAAGCGCCGCTGCCGGTCTTCGATGGCCAGGTAGTAGGTGGGCGGCGCGTCGGCGTCGGCGCAGTAGTCCGTCAGCGGCCGTTCGTCGCGCACGTACGCCTCCAGCCCCGGCAGCGAGCGAAAGCCATAGACGCCCGACGAGGCCGCGCGCAGCGCCGCGAAGAGCGGGCCGCGCCCGCCGATCTGCCAGGCGGTGACCTCCAGCCCGTCGGCCACTACCGCGCCGGTCGCCGCGTCGATGCAGCGCACGCCCAGAACGCTGCGGTGCGTCCGTCGCTCCATGGGCAGGTAGATCATGGCCGTTTCAACGCTCCGTATTCCAGTTCGCGCGTCAGCACCGGGCTGCCCTCGGCCGTGGTGATCTCCGACTCGATGCGGATCGTCCGCGCCAGGTAGGGGCTAGACAGGCGATAGTCGCCGGGGATGACGTCCCATATGCGCATGACCTCCTCGTTCGTCAGGGGGCAAGCCACCAACTCGACGAACTCGTCGGGGCTAAACACCTGATCGATAGGCAGATTCAGTTGACCGGCCGACAGGATGGGGTGGTCTTCCAGGGTGCGCATGAGCCAGCCGAGAATCTCCAGCTCCAGCGAGGCGCTGCCGGCCCACGGCGTCAGTAGGAAGTGGACTTCCACCGGCAGTTGGCGGCGGTTGATCAGCCCGTCGTCGCGCGGGCGCGGCGGTGACGTGCGCTGGGTGGCGCTGAACATGACCCGATAGACGTAGAGCGAGACGCCCGTGCCGATGGGCTTCGTGTCGAAATCGGCCGTCTGGTAAACCTGGAAGTCGCCGGCCTGCCCGTTGAAGCGCGCCGGACGCCACTGCTGCCTGAGCAGGCGCATCACCGCTTCACAGGTCGACCACAGGGCGCGATAACTGGCCATAGGTGTGCGCTCCTAAAAGCCGGCGTTAGACAAGTCGCGGATGGCGCTCAGCAGGTGGCTGCCGGCGGCCGACGGCGCTTCCATCTGCTGCACGTCGAGCCAGTACTGCATGACCCGCGCGCCGGTCGGATCGATCACCAGAAAGCGCACGGCGGGCCATTCGGCGAAGAGGTGGGTGCAGATGCCCGGCATGGGGCTGACGGCCGGCGCGCCCAGGATGATGACATCCGCCGCGCCGCCCGGCTGCTGAATCAGTTCCCAGTTATCGCGCGCGTGCCCTAGCAACTGCATGTCCGTCTGTTCCTCGATCAGTTGTTGAATCGCCCGCACCTGCCGTTCCGGCAGGTTGGCCAGTAAGATCCGAATCGCCGCATCGCGGAGAGGCATATTGCCCTCGTTGGGTTCTCATCCGCACTTCTCGACACCAACAGGATTGACGTTCATGGTACGCGAGCGCGGCCCAGCAAAACGTCCCCAAGGGCTATCCTTGGGGACGTGAGGGACGATCTATTAGGGGGCGAAGATGTAGACCTGGCTATATCGATGGATATAGAACGAGGACGAGCGGCGCGGATGGCCGGCGTTGACTAGTCGACAAACCAGCCCTTTTTGGCGGCCACGCGGGCCACCTGGAGGCGGCTGTCGAGGTTGAGCTTGGCGAAGATGTTGTGGACGTGTTGTTTCACCGTGCGCAGTTCGATGACCAGTTCGGCGGCGATCTCTTTGTTACTGTACCCCTCAACGACGTAGCCGAGAACTTCGTACTCGCGCGCGGTCAGCAGTTGGCGCAACTCGGCCGAGCTGCGGCGCGCCGGCCGTTCGGCCAGATGGGCGAACAGGCGCGCCGTCACTTCGGGCGAACAGACGGCCCCGCCCCGGCTGGCCAGCAGTATCGTCTCGGCCACAGTGTGGGGGGCCGCGCCCACCAGCGCATAGCCGCTGATACCCGCCTCGACGTGGCCAATGATGGCGTCCACGTTGTCTTCCACCTCCAACACCACCACACGCGCCGGCGGCGTGCTGCCGCACCAGTGGCGCGTCCAGCGCCGCACCGGTTCGGGGCCGATGTTGTTGTCAATCAGCGCGACGTGGTTTTCCGCGGGGGCGCGGCCGGCGTCGGGGGCGGCGGCGGCCGTATAGCGGCCGATGAGTTGAAAGGTCAGATAGGGCGCCAGCAGCAGCTCCAGCCCCTCGCACAGCAGGCGGCTATTGCTGACGATGCTCAGCCATAGCGACGTAGCGACCGGGCCGCGGGCCGGCTGGACAGCCTCTCGCGCAACGGTCGCGGCCTCTACGGCCGGGGACTCACCCCCACGGCCCAGGTTGTTCAACGCCGGCATCACGCCCATCCTTGCGGCTGTCGCCACCAGTCGTGACCGCGGTTGTGTCCTCAGAAGCGTCCCGGCGATCAGACACCTGATCCATGCCGTGTTACGCGAAAGATCAGATAGTTATAGGGCAGTCCGCGCTTGCCGTCCTCCTTCAGGACAACCGTGCCGATGCGGGGATCATAGTGGTAGATCGACCAGTCAATTTCAGTCGGGCTGGGCACCTGGGCGACAATGAAGTTGCCGGTGACCAACGGGCCGCCGGCGGCTGCCAGTTTGGTATCCAAACCCAGGTAAAACTCTTGCACGGTGACGTTCTTGCTGCGGCCGGCAAGAAGCCGCGTGGTGCCGACGGCCAGTTTGGTCAATGGAACGAGCGCTGGTTGCGCCGTGGTTAGCAGGTTAAGGCCACTCTTGAACTCGTCGGCGTCCAGCACCTTTAGCATGGCCTCGTCCTCGCTGTTCTTGACATTGACCGTCTTGATCTGGAAAGCCGCGCCCGTCTCGCCGACATTGAGACCAACAAAGATCGGATAGCCGATGACTCCGGCCTCGTCGCCGTCGTAGGCCACATAGGTTTGGGCAAAGGCGACCGGCTCGGGATTAGCCCCAGCGGGTAACTGGTTGCTGGCCGTAAAGCTAACCATGATGTGGTGTTCGCTATGCCCACCTATATGGCTGAGCAGGGAACCGGGATACTCCTGGACGTGCAGGCGATCGAGGTGAATATCAATGCGCTGGTGGAGCAGGCCCGGATCGGGATCGACGACGCCGATGGCGCGAATGGGAAGGGGCGCTTCGGAGCCGGCTTCGCGCAGCGGCATATAGCCGATCTGGTGGGTGCGGAAGAGATAGGGGCGACGCGGACGTTTGTCGAAGAAACCCTCCAGCCCTTCCTGTTCCTGCCCGGCCTCGATCTCCGCCGCGGCGGCGTCATCCCCCATTTGCCGGAGCTTCTCGGCCAGTTCGTACGCGTCCATGTCATAGATAGGCTTTGCTTCCGATGTTGCTGCGACCACATCACCATTCATCACACTACCCTCCATATCACCAAACGCGATGGTTTATAAACGGAGCGGCGACTGCGCCGGGCGACCAGTCAGCCACAGCCCCAGTAATAACAAAGGTCAGGCCTCCCTTTGGGGAAGGCTACAGCTAACAGCCTATTCGATTGGCGTTGTTATACCGAGTGCAACTTAGCCGACAAAACTGACATCCCTCAGTATAAAGCCAGTTTCTCTCTTGTCAACAGGCAAACAGGTTGACGACAGTGGGGCGATAGGCGTATGATCTTCGGTAAGCGTCGCCGGCAACGGTGGCCCAGACGATCAGCCAGGAGGCCCTGTGAGCGATCAGACAAAACACGAGGCGCTGGCCGCCCTCTTCCGCGAAGCCGGCCAGGCCCACCATCAAGCCTACGTCGAGACCAACGGCGCTGACCCCGATTGGCCCATCTGGTATGCCGAGCATCTGCGCCAGCCGTTGGCGGCGCTGCTGGATGCCAGCTTCACCAAGAGCGAACTGGTCTACCTGCTCGTCGCCCTCGACCGCGACCTGAAGACCCGCGCCCCCGGCGCGGAGTGGGTGAGTTACTATACCCGCTGGTTCCTGGAACGATATGGTTAAGAAGAGAAATCATCCGCAGATTGGGCAGATTGAGCAGATTCCAGAGAAAAAAACGCTTCTGAAATCTGCCTAATCTGCCCAATCTGCGGATCATACTCTTTTGAGGAGAGAACGATGTTCGACCAGAGAGAGCGCCGCGAACTGGAAAAGCGCATGAAGGAGCAGAACCGCCTGCCGCCCGGGCAGTCGGCGACGATTAAGTTCCCCGTGCTCCACTATGGCCCTGTGCCGCGGGTCGATCTGGCCCGCTGGGAGTTCCGCGTCTTCGGCCTGGTGGGCGAGGAGCGGCGCTGGTCGTGGGAGGAGTTCAATCAACTGCCGCGCACGCAGGTGACGCTCGACATCCACTGCGTCACGCGCTGGTCGAAGTTCGACACTCTCTGGGAGGGCGTGTCGGTGGCGACGCTGGTCAAGGAAGGGGTTATCCGCCCCAGGCCGGAGGCGCGCTACGTTGTGCAGCACTGCGAGTATGGCTACACGACCAACACGCCTATCGAGTTCGTACTGCAAGAGGGGTTCATCATGGCCACTCACTACGACGGCCAACCCCTCTCGCCCGACCACGGCTACCCGCTACGCGGCGTGGCCGGCGTCGTGGCCGGGCAGCGGGCCGACGACAAGTACTTCTGGAAGGGCGGCAAGTGGCTGCGCGGGCTGGAGTTCCGCGCCGACGACCAGCCCGGCTTCTGGGAGCGCAACGGCTATCACAACCAGGCCGACGTCTGGCGCGAGCAGCGCCACGGCTGGCCCGGCTTCTAAGCAGCATGTAGCACAGGATTCTTATCCTGTGCTCTCGCAGCGCCAGGATAAGTCCTGGCCAGGACTCGCGGAACACAGGATAAGAATCTGCCACAATGGGCATATCAGGAGGATCGGCCAACATGGCCAATTTTTGCCCCCATTGCGGCGCGCCGCTCATCCGGCCGGAAGCCACGTTCTGTTCCACGTGCGGCCGTTCGTTGCAGGCTCCCCGCGCCACGCCCAGCGCCACGCCCAGCGGCGTCGTCGGCGCGGCCCCGCGGCTGGTGGTGCAACTGCCCGGCCACCCTGAAGAGACGTTCGTCATCTCCCGGCCGAAGGTAACAATCGGCCGCGACCCCAGTAACGACCTGCCTCTCGATAACCCCATCGTCTCGCGCCGCCACGCCGAGCTGGAGGTGCGCGGCGACGCCGTCTGGCTGCGCGACGTCAACAGCGTCAACGGTACGGCCGTCAACGGCCAGCCGATCACCGAGCGGGCGCTGCGCGACGGCGACATCATCCGCATTGGCGACGAACAGGGCAACAACGTCGGCCTCATCTTCCGCCACCCCAGCGCCGGGCCGTCTACGGGCACCATCCAGTTGGGGCGCAAGGAGTTGGGGCAGGCGGCGGTGTTCATCATCGGCCGCGACCCGTCGGCCAATCTGCAACTCGACCACCCGACCATCTCGCGCCTGCACGCCGAAGTGCGCCATTCGCCGGCCGGGCCAATGCTGCGCGACCTGGGCAGCAGCAACGGCACCTTCCTCAACGGCGAGCTTATCAGCGGCGCGCGCCCCCTGTCGTCGCGCGATGTGGTGCAGATCGGCCCCTACAAGCTGGTCTACGACCAAGCCGGCTTCGCCCAATACACCCCCGACGGCAACTACCGCATCGACGCGCTGCATCTGGAGCGGCGGGTGCTCATCGGCGGCGGGCTGTCGCGGCTGGTGGGCGGCGCGGCCACGGAGCGGATCATCCTGCGCGACGTCTGCCTGTCGGTCTACCCGCGCGAGTTCGTGGCCCTGGTCGGCGGCAGCGGCGCGGGCAAGAGCACGCTGCTCAACGCCATGAGCGGCTTTGCCCCGGCCGACGGCCGCGTGCTGGTCAACGGCGACGACCTCTACGACAACTTCGCCGCCTACCGCAGCATTCTGGGCTACGTGCCACAGGACGACATCATCCACAGCCTGCTGCCGGTGCGTAGCGCGCTGACCTACGCCGCCCGCCTGCGCCTGCCCGACGCCACCGGGCCGGAGATCGACGCGCGGGTCAACAAGGTGCTGAGCGAAGTGGAGATGAGCGAGCACGCCGACAAGCAGGTCGGCCGGCTCAGCGGCGGCCAGCGCAAGCGCGTCAGCATCGCCAGCGAACTGCTGGCCGAGCCGGGCCTCTTCTTCCTCGATGAGCCGACTTCCGGCCTCGACCCCGGGCTGGAAAAGAAGATGATGTACACCATGCGCCGGCTGGCCGACGGCGGCCGGACGGTGCTGCTGGTGACGCACGCCACAGCCAACATCGACCAGTGTACCCAGGTGGCCTTCATGGCCGACGGCCGCCTCAGCTACTTCGGCCCGCCCCAGGAAGCGCTGGGCTTCTTCGAGGCGACCGACTTCGCCGACATCTATACCCGGCTCAGCCAGCCGGCGGCCACAGTCAAGTTTCCGGCCGTGGCCGAACCCCACCGGCAGCAGGTGGTGGCCGCCAACCCCAAAGCGCCGGCGGCCGAAGTCTGGGAGGCGCACTACCGCAATTCGCCACAGTACAAACGCTACGTCGGCGACCGGCTGCAGGCGGCGGGCAACGTCTCGCTGCCCGGCCACGAGCGGGCGCGCCAGCCGGCCAAGCAGAAGGTGTCGGGACTGGCCCAGTTCGGCGTGCTGGCCCGCCGCTACTTCGACCTCATCCGCCGCGACACCGGCAGCCTCGTCATCCTGCTGGCGGCCATGCCGCTCATTGGGATGCTGCTGCTGATCATGGCCGACAAGTACGATCTGACCGGCAAGAGCGAATCGGCCATCCGCACCGAGATTCAGCAAGACATCCTCGACGCCCGCCAGGAGGACGACCCCGGCAACGACGCCGAGCAGTTCCAGGGCATCTATCAGGTGGCCAGTTCCACCCAACGCCTGTTGTTCATGATGGCCCTGGCGGCGACGCTGCTGGGGCTTTTCGGCGCGGCCTACGAGATCGTCAAGGAGGCGCCGATCTACCATCGCGAGCGGATGGTCAACCTGCGCATCCCGCCCTATCTGACGTCGAAGATCGTCATCCTGCTGGCTTTTGGGCTGGTGCAATGCCTGTTGCTGCTGGTGGTCATGAGCCTGCGGGTGGACTTCCCCGGCGGCGGCGTCATTCTGCCGGCGGTGGTGGAGATGTACATCACCCTTGTTCTGGCCACACTGGCCAGCATCAACCTGGGGCTGCTCATCTCGGCCGTCGTCCGCAGTTCGGCCACGGTTATCTACATCATCCTGGTCGTCCTGTTCGTGCAGATCATCTTCGCCGGGGCCATCTTCGAGATCCCCGACGCGGCGCGGCCCATCTCTTACCTGACAACCACGCGCTGGACGCTGGAGGCGCTGGGCAGTTCGGTCGACATCGAACGGCTGAACGCGCGCGGCGGCGGCTGTCTGGAGCCGGAAGAGGAACTGCCGGCCGGGCTGTCGCCGGCGGCCGATGGCTATTGCGAGGAGGGGCAGACCGCGCTGCCGCCGGCGCTGACGTTCAACGTCGGCTATGAGCACTCGGCCGGCCATCTGCTGTTCGCCTGGTTCGTTTTGCTGCTCTTTGCCGCCGCCTTCCTGGGCCTGACTATCGTCGTACAGCGGCGCAAGGATGTCGTTTAGGGAAAAAGGCGCGCCCGCCCAGTGATTGAAGAGGGCTTGCCGTTTCTCGGAGCGTGAGGATCATGTTGACACCGGGCCAAATCCTGCAACGGCGCTATACCGTCCGCAACCACCTCGGCGGCGGCGGCATGGGGTCGGTCTATCGCGCCTTCGACAACCGGCTCAGCCTCGATGTGGCCGTCAAGGCGCTGACGCCGCAACCGGGGCTGAACCCGGACGAGGCGCGCCAGCTCTACGAGCAGTTCCGCCGCGAGGCGACGGTGCTGGCCCGGCTGAACCACCCCGGCGTCGTCACCGTGACCGACTTCTTCGAGGAGGACGGCCTGGCTTTCCTGGTGATGAACCTGGTGGAGGGGGAGAACCTGGCCCAGTACGTGGCGCGCTATGGGGCGCTGGCCCCGGCCGACGCCGCGCGTTTGGGCGGGCAACTGCTGGAGGCTTTGGAGTACTGCCACCAGCGCCAGATCATTCACCGCGACGTCAAGCCCAATAACATCATCCTGCTGCCCGACGGCACGCCCGTGGGCCGGCCGGTACTGGTCGACTTCGGCCTGGTCAAGCTGTGGAACCCCGATAACCCGACGACCCACACGATGATGCGCGGCGTGGGCACGCCCGGCTACGCTCCGCCGGAGCAGTACGGCTTCGCCGCCGGCCACACCGACGCCCGCAGCGACATCTACAGCGTCGGGGCCACGCTCCACTACGCCCTGACCGCCCAGGCCCCGCCCGTGGCCACCGACCGGCTGCTGAAACCGGAGCTAATGGTTCCGCTACCCCACGTCGCCCCCGGCCTGCCGCCCGTCCTGTGCGACGTCGTCACCCAGGCGCTGGAGTTGCCGCCGGCGGCGCGCTTCGCCACGGCTGGGGCTATGCGCGCCGCCCTGCTCAGCGCGCCTCAGGTCATCGCCCCGCTGCCGGCGACGGCCGGCAAGGTCGTCGTGCCAATCCCCGCGCCCGCCCCAACGCGCTCACGGCTGCTGCTGCCGGCGCTGCTGGCCGGCGTGGCCCTGCTGGCCGCCGTCGGCTTCCTGGCCTGGAGCCTGCTGCGGGGCGGCGGCCCTGACCCGCAGCCGACGCCGGGCGCGTCCAGCCAGGGCGTCGTCGCCATGCTAACGCCCCAGGACACCACCACTACCGCCGCCGCCGCCGCCACGGCCGCCACGGCCGCCACGGACGTCACGGCCATCACCCAGCCGACGAAGACGCTGCCCGCCGCGACGGCTGTGCCGCCGACTGACGCGCCGCCGACGTCCGTCCCGCCGACGGCCGCGCCCACGGCTGCGCCCGTCATCCCCGCCGGCGGGCCGGTGGCCGCGGCCCGTATCGCCGCGCCGCGCATTGACGGCGACCTGTCGGAGTGGGCCGGGCAGCCGACTTACGATAGCCCGTTCCTGGTCTACTGGGATGACGGCTGGGACAAGACCAACGACGGCGCGGTGCGCTGGCATCTGGGCTGGGATGAGGCCAATCTCTACATCGCCGCCCGCGTCAGCGATAACTTCCACGTGCAGACGCAGACGGGCAACAAGGTCTTTTTGGGCGACAGTCTGGAGATTCAAATCGACACCGACGGCGGCGCGTCGACTTCGGTCAGCCCGCGCGAGTTCCAGGTCAATCTGTCGCCGGGCGACTTTGTCTCTCTGCCGCCGTCGGCCAATCTGTCGCAGGGCACGGACGGCGGCGGCATGTTCGACGCGCCGGGCGGGCATCGCATCGCCGTGGCCGCGCAGCGCACGGCCGACGGCTACACCGTCGAGGCGGCCGTGCCCTGGTCGGATCTGTTCACCGGGCCGTTTGGCCAGCCGATGGCCATCGCCCTGAACCTGGACGACAACGACCGCGCCGGGCAGGCGGTGCAGGAGGCGATGTACTCCAACGCGCCTAACCGTCTGTTCTTCGATCCTTCGACCTGGTTGCCGTTCTCGCTGACGCCGTAGGGAGAATCAAAGAGTGCGCCAATGGACGCTGACTGGTACGGCAAGTATCTGGCTTCTTATCAGCGTCAATCCATAAGATCGGCGTCATCTGCGTGCCATTTCTTGGCCCTGGTCAACGCAACCGCTACAATAGAACCTGTGTCAGTTGCCGGTCAGTAGCCAGAAGGGTCGGCGCTGGGAGTCTTCATGAGCACGTTTGCCTGTCCAATCTGTGGCAACATCAATCGCATCGGCGCGAAGTTCTGCGGCCGGTGCGGCAACGCCCTGCCCGCGCCCCAATTCGACATCGGACGCGAGACCGGCCGCCTGGGGGCCAACAGCCTCATCCGCGACCGCTACGTCATCGTCCGCGTCATCGGCCAGGGCGGCATGGGCGCGGTCTACCTGGTCACCGACACGCTCGACCAGAACCGCGTCATGGCCCTGAAGGAGATGTCCAACGCGGCCATCGTCGACGCGCGCGACCGGGCCATGGCCGTGGAGCAGTTCCGGCGCGAGGCGGAGTTGTTGCGCCGCTTGCGCCACCCCAACCTGCCCATCGTCAGCGACGAGTTCACCCTGGGCGACCGCCACTACCTGGTCATGGAGTACGTGCCCGGCAGCACGCTGCAACAGATGCTCGACCGCGGTGAGGGGCCGTTCCCGGAAAACCGCGTCGTCGCCTGGGCCAACCAGTTGTGCGACGTGCTCCACTACCTGCACCGCCAGCAGCCGCCGATCATCTTCCGCGACTTGAAGCCGGGCAACATCATGATCATGGCCGACGACCGCCTGAAGCTGATCGACTTCGGCATCGCCCGCCTGTTCAAGCCCGGCCAGCAACAGGACACGATGCTGCTGGGCACGCAGGGCTACGCCGCGCCGGAGCAGTACGGCGGCGGCCAATCGGACGCCCGCAGTGACATCTACGCCCTGGGCGCGACCCTCTTCTCGCTGCTGACCGGCCGTGACCCGGGGCAGTTAGCGCCGATGCGGGCGCTGCCGTCGGTGCGCGATTACCGGCCGGACGTTTCGCCCCAACTGGAGACGATCGTCCTGCGCGCCACGCGCATGAGCGCCAACGAGCGCTGGCAGAGCACGCAGGAGTTGCGCCAGGCCATCGCCACTGTCGCCCTGGGGCCGACGCCGCCCGCGCCCCCGCTGCCCCGCCCGCCGACGCCCAGCGGGCCAACGCTGCCGCCGCCCGCCCCCACTACCCACCGCGTAACGACGCGCCTGCTGCTGCGCGCCGCCGGGCTGAGCAACCGGCAACTGGTCGTGGCCGGGCTGGGGCTGCTGCTGGCCATCGTTCTGGCCATCGTCGGGCTGTCGCAGACGCTCTACCGCATCCCGGTCATCTGGAACAACGTGCGCTTCGAGTCGGTCGTCGGCCCGTTCGCCTACGCCGCCACGCGCCGTCGCTTCGCCGGCGGCCTGGCCCACTTTATCGTCGTTGTCCTGGGGCAGTGGCTGGTGCTGACGCAGATCGACCGGGTCATCACCAGCGTGCCGGCGTTGCTGCTGGGCGGGGTGCTCAGCGCGGCGGTCATCGAGGGCATGATCTGGCTGCTGCCACGCGTCCTCGGCGGGCGCGGGCGCGACGACGCCGGGGCGTGGCAGCGCGAGGCGGGCTGGCTGGGGCTGGCCGCCGTGCTGGCCTATATCACTCTGCAATGGCCGGCCAATGGCTTGGCGACGGCCTTCAATGTCGTGGCCTGGCTCTTCGCCTTCATGCTCGGCGCGGCCGGCTGGTTCCTGGGCGATATGGTGCAGGGGTATGTGTATATGAAGCAGACGGGGATGCACTGGCGATAGGGGGGGGGGGGGGGGGGCGGGGGGGGCGGGGGGGGGGGGGGGGGGGGGGGGGGGGGGGGGGGGGGGGGGGGGGGGGGGGGGGGGGGGGGGGGGGGGGGGGGGGGGGGGGGGGCCCGGGCCCGGGGGGGGGGGGGGGGGGCGACCGAACACGGCTCGCGCTGCCGGCCGGCTCGGTCTCCCTGGCCCAGCCCGTCTCTACGCTGCCAGATGCCCGTACAACCACCAGTACTTCTCCACCGAATAGGCCGGCTGCCAGACCGCGGCCCAGACGAACGCTCCCGGCTGCCAGCGGCCTTGCAGGCGGTGGTCGAGCGCGGCGACGTCGGTCAAAACGTGCTCCGGGCGTCGATAGGGCGGCTGCCCCAGCAGGTCGAGCACCTCGTCCAGGACGACGCGAATGTCGGCCTTGTAGGCGTAGTGGGCGTGGTCGCCGGCCAACCGTTTCGATGTCGCCAGGTCGCGCAGGTAGTCCGCCCATTCACGCATCCGTGCCCCGGCCTCGGCCAGGGCGCGCGCCTCATAGCGCACCAGTTGGCGGGCGACGGTGGCGTCATAGTCGGCATTGGCTGCGGCCAGCCGCCGGCGCTCATCTTCGCCTAGCGCCCCGGCCAATAACCCCAGGCGACGACGGCGCATCAGATAGCCGCCGACGGTGATGGGCGGCGCGCCGCTTTTGCCCACGTCCCAGCGCGTGGCTTCGGTCAGCAGATAGCCACCCATGTGAAGCACCATGTCTTCCAGGATGGTCAGGTCGTGGCTCAACACCTCATGCTCGACGGCCGCGCCCTCTTTCAGTTGATATGCCTGCATGGTTCACCTCCTTTGGTCTTGCCCGGCAGGTGCAATCCTTCTGTTTACAGTATAGGCCATGGGGCGGCGGTAATCAGGTGGCATATGTCATCCGATTTTGCTTACAAATGTCACGTTTCTGGTATAGTGACTGTTCATGTGGCGCTACCGGCTCGTCCGTTTCATCATCACCCTCGTCCAGCGGACGCTGTGCCGGTTGGAGGTCGTCGGGCTGGAGAACGTGCCCGCGGCCGGCCCCTACATCCTGGTCGTCAACCACATGAGCACGGCCGACATCGCCTTCCCGTTCATCGCCTTCCCGGTGCAGCAGTGGCGCTTCTTCGCCGGGGAGAAGTGGGCCGACCACTGGCTGTGGGGGCCGCTGATGGCCTGGCTGGGGGTCATCTTCATCGACCGCAGCACGGTCGACCGGCGGGCGCTGCGCGAGGCGCTGGCCGCCGTGCGCGCCGGCGAGGTGTTCGGGCTGGCCCCGGAAGGCACGCGCAGCAAGGTCGGGGCCATCCAGCCGGGCAAGGACGGCGCGGCCTTCCTGGCGGCGCAATCGGGCGCGCCCATTCTGCCGGCGGGCATCAGCAACAGCGACGTGCTGTTTGCCAGCGCGCGCCGCTTCCGCCGGGCGCGCATCACCTTGCGTATCGGCGAGCCGTTCATGCTGCCGGAACTCGACCACCGGCCGCGCGGCCGCGACCTGTCGGCCTACACCTGCCTCATCATGACCCACATCGCTGCCCTGGTGGAGCCGCGCCACCGTGGCGTCTACGCCGGCACGCCCGCCCTGCACGCCCTGTTGGCCGGGGAAGAGCCGTGGCCTTGTTGCCACGCCGCCGAGCGGTCGTAACGTGGCCCACCCACCGGGCGACCATTCCTTTCGGTCCTCATCTATGCTACTATGGTGGTGACAAAGGGTAGAGCAATTGGGATGTTCCACCGACGATTTTTGGCCAGTCTACCTAGAGGAGTTTGAATATGTTTCCGCGTACCATTCGCTCCGCTACTCTGATACTGTGTTTGTCGTTGGGGCTGCTACTGGGCAGCGCGGTGCTGGCTCAGGGAGAGCCGGAGGGCAAAGGCGTGCAGTCGAGTGGCCGGGCCATGGGCCAGATGATGGTGAAGACCAGGCCGCTAACCCAAGACCCAATCACGCCTCTCGAAGCCGATGCCGCCATCATGACCCAAGGTTTCGAAGGCACCTGGCCGGCAACGGGCTGGTCGCGTGTCGATCAGAGCGAACCCGCCGGCTTCCTGTTGGGCAAGCGGAATTGCGACCCGCGCAGCGGCTCGTTCGCTGGCTGGATGGTCGGCGGCGGCGCCGCGGGTAGTAATCTGGGTTGCGGCGACAACTATCCCAACAATCTCGATACTTGGGCTATATATGGCCCGTTCGACCTAAGCGCTGCCACCTCCGCCCAGTTGACCTTCTACATCAAGGGCCAGTCTGAGTACTACGAAGAGGACGGAAACAATTGCTTCTACGACTATTTGTGGGTCGGGGCCTCGACTGACGGTACGCAATTCCCCGGCTACCCCTTTTGTGGCAACTACACCAATGGCTCGGCCGGTAATGGCTACTGGGGATACGTTCTGGACTTGGGCACCGATCTAAACGGCTTTTTAGGCCAGCCGGCCGTCTGGATTGCCTTCAACATGACCAGCAACGTGAACGTGACTTTCAACGGCCTCACCATTGACGACGTGCGACTGGACGTGGTCGGCGCACCGACCTGCTACCCCTTGACCCTCACCAAGAACGGCCAGGGCAGCGCCCCCACCGCCTCGCCCGCCGCTTCGTCCGGCTGCGCCACGGGCCGCTACATCGCCGGCCAGACGATCAACCTGACCGCCAGCGCGGCCAACGGCTGGCGCGTCGGCAGTTGGCAGGGAACCAACAACAACAGCAGCACGGCCAACACCAACACAGTGACCATGCCCGCCGCCGCCCACACCGCCCGCGTCAACTACGTGCAGCAGTCGGGCGCGCAGAGCCGGGCCGTCATGCCCTTCGTCGTCTATGGCCTGACCGGCTTCCTCGGCCCGTTGGAAGTCGAGCCGAACAGCACCAGCGGCGAGGCCAACGGCCCCATCCTGTTCAACCGCAACTACCAGGGCTTCCCCAACGACACAGAGGATTACTATCACTTCCAGTTGAACTCGCCCGGCCAGGTGCGTGTGGTGCTGACCGGTATCACCGGCCGCGATCCGCAGTTGCACCTGTACTACGACACGCCTAACAACCGCGTCGGCTATGCCGGCGGCGCGCCCTATCAGATCACCTACAACGGCCAGCCGGGAACCTACTGGGTGCGCGTCTACGTGGCCGACAGCTTTAACTCGACCAACCTCTACACCTTGCGCGTCAACAACCCGTAACCGTTCTAGAAACCGAGTTTCTCAGAAGAAACTCGGTTTCTAGATAGATAATTTGTTCGCAAATCTTTAAGGCCCACCCCTTGCGCCCACTCTCTCGCCATGCTATAATGCCGACCTCTTAACCATATAAAGTGTTGTACTGGTACTTAACCCCCATATATGGGGGTGTGCGCCGCCGTTAGAGTGGGGGAGACCATCGACGGCGGCTCTACCACGCAAGGAGGTAATCGTTTTATGTTGCCGTCTGTCACTGCTGTGGCCGATCACCCCGGCCTATCCCTGCCTGAGAACAGCCTGGCCGTCCTGCGCCGTCGCTATCTGCGGCGCGGCCCCGACGGCCAACCGGCCGAGACGGTCGAGGAGATGTTCCGGCGCGTGGCACACCACATCGCTTTGGTCGAAGCCGACCACGGCGGCGACGTGGCCGCGACCGAGGACACCTTCTACCGCCTGCTGACCGAGTTGCGCTTCTTCCCCAACAGCCCGACCTTCACCGGCGCGGGCACGCCGCTGGGCCAACTGGCCGCCTGCTTCGTCCTGCCCATCGTCGATGACATGGGCCGCGACCCGGCCGGCATCTTCCAGACCCTGCGCGACGCGGCGCTCATCCAGCAGACGGGCGGCGGCAACGGCTTCGCCTTCTCGCGGTGCGGCCCAAGGGGGACTACGTCCACTCCTCGGCCGGCAAGGCCACCGGCCCGGTCGGCTTCCTGCGCGTCTATGACCAGGCCTTCGGCGAGATCGCCCAGGGGGGCACGCGGCGCGGGGCCAACATGGCCGTGCTGCGCGTCGACCACCCCGACATCTTCGAGTTCATCGCCTGCAAGGCCAGCGAATACGCCATCACCAACTTCAACATCTCCGTCGGCATCACCGACGCCTTCGTCCGCGCCGTGAAGGACGACACCGACTTCGACCTGGTGAACCCGCGCGACGGCAAGGTGTGGCGCACGGTGCGCGCCCGCGACATCTTCGATGAGATCGTCAAGTACGCCCACCGCAACGGCGAGCCGGGCGTGCTGTTCCTGGACGCGGCCAACCGCAGCAACCCCGTGCCCCACCTCTACGAGCTGGAGGCGACCAACCCCTGCGGCGAGCAGTGGCTCGGCCCCTATGAGAACTGCTGCCTCGGCTCGATCAACCTCGGCCGCCACGTGACGGCCGAGGGCGGCATCGACTGGGAACAGTTGCGCCGCACGACCGAAGAGGCCACCCGCTTCCTCGACAACGTGGTGACGGCCAACGCCTACGTGCCGGCCGTGCCCCAACTGCGCGAGGCGGCGCTGAACGCCCGGCGCATCGGCCTGGGCATCATGGGCCTGGGCGACCTGTTCTACCGCGTCGGCGTGCGCTACGGCAGCACGGAGGGGCAGGCGCTGGCCGGGGCGATCATGGAGTTCGTGCGCTACCACGCCATGCGCACCAGCGTCGATCTGGCCCACGACCGCGGCCCGTTCCTGGCCATCGCGGGCAGCATCTACGACCCGCACAACTTCCGCTGGGAAGCGCCGCGCCCGCTGGTGGCCGGCGAACACGACTACGGCCGCCCGGCGCTGGACTGGAAGGGGCTGACGGCCGACCTGAAGCGCCACGGCATCCGCAACGCCGCCCAGACGACCGTCGCCCCCACGGGAACCATCGCCACCGTGGCCGGCATCGAGGGCTACGGCTGCGAGCCGGTCTTCGCCCTGGCCTACGTCCGCCACGTCAACGACAACGGTAAGGACCTGCAATTGCAATACACCAGCCCCCTGTTCGAGCGCGCCTTGCTGGCGGCCGGGCTGGATGAGACCACGCGGGATGAGATCATCGCCGAGGTCAACAAGGTCGGCAGTTGCCAGCACGTCGAAGCCCTGCCGCCGGCCATCCGCGACACCTTCGTCGTCTCGTCCGACATCACGCCCGCCGAGCACGTGCGGATGCAGGCGGCCATTCAGGCCTTCGTGGATAACAGCATCTCCAAGACGTGCAACTTCCCGGTCGGGGCCAGCCGCGACGACGTGGCCAAGGCCTACATGCTGGCCTGGGATCTGGGCTGCAAGGGGTTGACGGTCTACGTCACCGGCTCGCGCGAGACAGTGACGTTGGAGACCCAGGCGACCAAGGAGGCCAAGGAGAAGGGCGAGAAGGCCGCGGAGCCGGTCAAGCAGTTGACCATCTGGCGCGAGACGAAGAAGCCGCGCGCCCGCGTGCTGCAAGGCGAGACGACGCGCATCAACACGCCGCTGGGCGCGACCTACGTGACCGTCAACCACAACGGCGACGGCCAGCCGTTCGAGGTCTTCATCCAGACCTCCAAGGCGGGCAGCGACACGGCCGCCGTCTCCGAGGCCATCGGCCGGCTGGTCAGCTACGTGCTGCGCCTGGCCTCGCCCGTCTCGCCGCGCGACCGGCTGAAGGAGATCGTCAGCCAGTTGAGCGGCATCGGCGGCGGGCGGCCGTTGGGCTTCGGGCCGATGCGCGTGTTGTCCCTGCCCGACGGCGTGGCCCAGGTGTTGGCCGACTTCCTCGACCGCTCGGCCGAGGAGACGGACGCCGCCCATCGCAACGGCCACAACGGCCACGACAGCCACGCCAACGGCGCGCCGCTTGCTCAGGCCCACGCCGCGCAAGCCCTTCTGCCCGCGCCCATCGTCGGCGACCTCTGCCCCGACTGCGGCACGCCGGCGCTGGTCAACGAAGAGGGCTGCCGGAAGTGCAATAGTTGTGGGTATAGCGAGTGCTAAGAGTAGGTTATAGGGATTAGGGATTAGGGGCTAGGGAAGAGCGCTCTTCCCTAGCCCCTAATCCCTAATCCCTAACCCCTAGCCATGCGCATCTACGAACAGCACGCCCCCGGCGACCGGGTGGAGATTCGCTTCGGCGGCGCGGAAGGGACGGAGTGGCAGGCGGCGGTGGTGCTGCGGGCCGAGCCGCCGGGCCTGTGGGTGCGGACGGCCGATGGGCGGGAGTGGTTCGTGACCAACACCTACCGCATTCGCCCGGCCGAAGAAGGGGCCAGTGAGGAAGGAGCGCTCTTCCCTGGCCCCTGGCCTGCCTTCTCTTACGATTGCGCCCCCTGGCGAAAGAGGCGCGGCGCGGTCGTGGCTTTGGCCGCCCGCGGCTCTTCGTAGAAGATGGTCAGGTCGGCCGTGTCGTGCAGGAAGTCGATCCGCCGCACCTCCACCCGCTCCACGTTCAGCCCCGTCCGCTCGCGCAGGTCGGCCAGCAGGTGGGCCTCGTGCGCCGGGCTGATCAGGTCGATGCGGTCGTACATCACCCGCTTGCTGCCGGAGAAGTGGAAGCCCCACTCCCGCTCCAGGGCGAACAGCAGAGCCAGGATCGCGCCGTTGGCCACCAGCAGGTAGGCCAGGGCGGTATTGGACATCATGACCGAGTTCATCACCGGCAGGGCGATGAGGATGAACAGGTAGGTCATCTCACGGATGGGCATCTCGTCGGTGCGATAGCGCAAGACGGAGAAGATGGCGAACAGACCAAAGCCGACGCCGACGCTTAGAGTGGCGCTGGTCAGCAGCCCCAGCACGAAGTAGATCACTGTGTTAAAGGCCAGGAAGGTGAAGACGTAGGTCTTGTCCTGCGTCGCCGGGTAGTAGACAAAACGGACGATGAGCAGGGCCACCAGCAGGTTCAGCCCGGCGCCCAGAATAAAGTAAAAGAGTTCGCTAGTCATGATAATCTCCCTGGACCAGTTTCTCGACAAGCCGCATCTTGGGCTTGAAGTTGTTGTGTTTCACTTCCTCGAAGAGCATGGCCACGCCGGCGCAGTACTTGCTGAAACCGGTGGGGCGCACGCCTAGCTCGCGCATACGGGCCACGAAATCGGAGCGGCGGCCGAAGCCATCGCGCTTGACCTCGGCGATGGCCACGCCGGGCAAGGCCACCGCGCGACCGGCGGCGAAGCTGTCCTCGTAGCCGCTGAAGCGCAACCGCAGGTCGAGCGTCAACCGCTCGCAGTCGTGCTTGCTGACCAGCGTAATGCGCGTGTACTCGTTCCACAGCTTCGGCTCCAGCGCCTCCGGGTCGAACGGCAGGTAGTCGTTCAGGAAGGCGTCGGCCTCGGGCGTCACCTCGGTCAACAGGCCGGGGGTGGCGATACGGTTCTTGACCGTCCGGTTCTGGCGCACCTTGTGCTTGACTTCCAGGAACGACAGGGCGCTGTCCACGTAGCTGCGGGTGCGCACCTTGTAGCGGTCGCGCCGGCCGGCGTGGTGCTGCTGGAAGAGGGCGAAGTCGGCCGTATCGAAGTAGAGCGTGCGGTACTGGTTCAGGCGCACGCCGCGGATGTCCAGCACACGGTAGCGCTGAGTCAGCAGCGACAGGGCGTCGTAGAGTTGCTCTTCGCGCAGCACGAACTTGGTGTCCACCCGGTCTTGCAGGGCCACGGCGCTCATCTCGCTCAGGCTGATCGGCGCGAAGCGCGCCAGCAGGGCGGCGAAGTTGGGCGGCCCGCTCGGCCGCGCCGGGACGGTCGCGCGCCGGGCGGCCAGCGGCGGGGCGATTGTCGGCATCGCGCCAAAGGCCGGAAAGAGTGTCGTGTACGTCGTCATGCCATTCACCTTCATTTGGTGGGTGGCGGGGCCGGCCGCAGCCGGCCCCGCTTTCCCAAATCGATTGGCCGGTTCTCGTCTCCGGTCATCGTACGCTTGCAGTATCGCCCAAAGTTGTTAGGGAAATGTTTAGAAAGGGTTGGAAGGGTGTAAACGGGGGATAGGGGTTAGGGATTAGGGATTAGGGATTAGGGGTTAGGGGATGCCGATCCCCCTCCCTTTGGGAGGGGTTAGGGGAGGGCGCTTCGGCTGGGAAGAGGAAGGCCCTCTCCCTAACCCTCTCCCAGGGGGCGAGGGGACAAGAGGCCCTCTCCCTAGCCCTCTCCCAGGGGGCGAGGGGACAGGAGGCCCTCTCCCTAACCCTCTCCCACAGGGCGAGGGGACAGGAGGCCCTCTCCCACAGGGCGAGGGGACAAGAGGCCCTCTCCCAAGGGGTAAGGGGACAGAACTAGCTCTTCGGGGCGGGGTGGGGGAGTTGGCGTTTGGTTGTTTTGGCGCGCGGCTCTTCGTAGTAGATGACCAGCTCGGCCGCGTCGTGGAGGAAGTCGATCCGCTTCACGTCCACCCGCGCTACGGCCAGCCCCGTCCGCTCGCGCAGGTCGGCCAGCAGCCGCTCCTCGTTGGCCGGGCCAAGCAGGTCAACCCGGTCGTACATCACCCGCTTGCTGCCGGCGAAGCGAAAGCCCCACTCCCGTTCCAGGGCGATGAGCAGACCCAGGATCGCGCCGTTGGCGACAAAGAGCATGGCGACCTTGGCCTCCGAAATCATCACCGAGTTCATCACCGGCAGGGCGATGAGAATGAACAGGTAGGTCATCTCGCGGATGGGCATCTCGTCGGTGCGATAGCGCAAGACGGAGAAGATGGCGAACAGACCGAAGCCAACGCCAACGCTCAGGTTGGCGCTGGTCAGCAGCCCCAGCACGAAGTAGATGACCGTATTGAAGGCCAGGAAGGTGAAGACGTAGGTCTTGTCCTGCGTCGCCGGGTAGTAGACGAAGCGGACGACGAGCAGGGCCACCAGCAGGTTCAGGCCGGCGCCCAGGACGAAGTAGAGAAGTTCATTACTCACGGCACTCTTCCCAGATGAGTTTGTTGACCAGGCGCAGCTTGGGCTTGAAGTTATTGTGCCTCAATCCCTCATAGAGCATGGCCACACCGGCACAGTACTTGCTGAACTTGACCGGGCGAACGCCCATCGCCCGCATCCGCCCCATGAACAAGGAGTTGCGGTTGGGCGCCCCCTGCTGACCTCGGCGATAGCCACGCCGGGCAGAGTGATGGCGCGGCCGGGGGGCGCGCCATCCTGGTGGCCGGCAAAGCGCAGGCTGAGGTCGAGCGTCAGCCGCTCCTGGTCGTGCCGGCTGACGAAGGTGATGCGGGTGTACTCGTCCCACAGGCGCGGCTCCAACTCGACCGGGGCAAACGGCAACGTGTTGTTGAGGAAGTCGTTGGCCTCCGGCGTCAGGCGGGTCAGCAGCGCGGCCGTAGGCATCCGCTCCTTAATGGTGCGGTTGCGTTTGAACTTGCGCTTGACCTCCAGAAACGACAGGCGGCTGTCGACGTAGCTGCGGGCGCGCACCTTGTAGCGGTGGCGCCGCCCGGCGTGGTGTTGGCGGAAGAGGGCGAAGTCGGCCGTGTCATAGTAGAGCGTGCGGTAGCGGTTGAGGCGCACGCCGTGGATGTCAAGCACGCGGTAGTCGGCAACGAGGGCGGCCAGGGCGTCGTAGAGCTGCCCTTCGCTCAGCACAAACTTGGTGTCCAGACGGTCTTGCAGGGCCACCGCGCTCATCTCCGCCAGGCCGACGGGGGCAAAGCGCGCCAGCAGGGCGGCGAAGTGCGGTTGGCCCGCCTCGCGCCGCGTGTCCACCGGCGGCGGGACGATTGGCGACGGTGTCGCCGTTATTGGCCCATCCTGAACCGTCAAGAGCGTGAACGACATGCCTTTACCTCATCTACGACGGGTTGGCCGGCCAACCCGCCCCTCCTGCTCTGCTATCTGCGCGCGACGTGGCGGGCTTGCCAGCCGCCTCTCTGACAGTTTGGCCGAGGAAGATTAAGAAGTTCATTACGAAGAGAACTCAACCGGAAAAATTTGGCTGATGGGCTGAAAACCAGGCGACGGCCCGCCTGTATTAGAGCTTACACTTCGCCGCCCTCCGACGTGCTACAATTTAGCCAGGGAGAGTCGATCATCTGCTCTCCATCGCCTGGTCGGAGCCGCCGGGCAACGCGTTCCCTCCATCGCGAGCGGGTTGAATCGTGCCCCCCGCGACGCGCCACGTCGTTCTCCTGGCGGCCATGCGGCGAGTGTTTGCGCCCAGCGGCGCGGCCGCCGCTCGGTCTCAGTAGAAAGGAGCCATAGACGTGTACCGTAACCCCACTGAACCCCAACCGGAGTCCGCTGTCTCGCCGTGGATGGCCAGCATCCTGATGAGACGCGGCGGCAGCGCCTGGCAGCGCTTTGCCCTAACCTACCACCAACTCTCGGCTATGCCCCGCCGCTGGCGGCGACAGCTGCGGCGCAAAATGGCCGTCGGCCTGGGCAGCGCCGCCCTCGTCCTGGCCCTGGCCGGCCCCATCGTGGCCGCGCCGGCCCTCCAGCCGGCCGCGCCCGACGCCACCATCGTCGTCGTCAACGGCGAGGTGGCCAACGTCAACAACAACAAGTGCGGCCTGATCGAGGCCATCCTCAACGCCCGCACCACCAGCGCCGGCGGGATGCGCCCCGACTGCGCGGCCGGCAACCCCAACGGCGCTGACACCGTCTCGCTGCCGGCCAACGGCACCTTTGTCCTGACCGCGGCCCACAACGCGCAGTTCGGCGAGACCGGCCTGCCGGTCATCACCAGCGCCGTGACCATCGAGGGCCACGGCGCGACCATCCGCCGCAGCACGGCCAGCGGCACGCCCAACTTCCGCATCCTGGCCGTGGATCCCAACGGGGCGCTGACCCTGCGCGACACTAACATTTCCAATGGTAGGCTGTACCAGTTCAATTACTACTATGGCGGTGGCGGCATCCTATCCCTGGGCGCGTTGACCCTCTCCGGCGCGACCATTGCCAACAACACCACGGATGGCTATGACAGCCAGGGCGGCGGGATTCAGGCCGACGGCGCTACGACGATCACCAACAGCGTGATCACGCAAAACGAAGCGACGGCCGATAACTTTACCAACGGCGGTGGCCTTAAGATCGGCAGGAATGGCCACGCTACCATTACCGGCAGCACCATCTCCCACAACATGGTTTATGGGTATTACGGCAGCAGCGGTGGTGGCATTGCAGTTTCGGGCGAAGCCACAATCATCGACAGCGACATCGCCTACAACCTCAACAAGGGCAGCGAGACAGGCGGCGAGGGCGGCGGTATCTACGTCAGTGGGCAAGCCACCATCACCGGCAGCACCCTGCGCGCCAATGTGGCCGACTCCTTTTATGAGGGCGGCGGCGGCGGGTTGTGGCCGGGCGTGGGCGGCGGGCTGGCCAACAGCGGCACAACGCTCGTTGTCAACAGCACCATCAGCGGCAACAGTGCCAACGCCGGTGGCGGCCTGGCCAACTTCTGGCACTCCGACCTGACCGTCGTCCACAGCACCGTGAGCGGCAACCGCGGCCGACAGGACGTTACTCACCCCTATGAGGATGATATCACCATTGGCGGCTATGGCGGCGGCATCTTTTCCGGGTCGGTCTACCACAACCCCAACTGCGCAGCGACGACGCTGCAAGGGGTTATCGTGTCCGGCAATACGGCCGATGTCAGCGCTCCGCAGGTGCTGTTTTCGCCAACAGGGGGCTGTGACGACTGGGGCTATCAGGATGCCACCTTCACAGTCGACGCCAACAACGTCTTCGGCCAGAACAACAACGCCGGCCTGAGCGGGTTGACCAAGGGCGCCAGCGACATCGTGCCCACCGTTGGCCTCAACGCCATCCTCTCCCCCCTGGCCGACAACGGCGGCCCGACAATGACCCACGCCCTGCCGGCCAACAGCCCCGCCCTCGACCGCGCGCCGAATGCCTCCTGCACCGCCGCCCCGGTCAACGGCATCGACCAGCGCGGCGAGGCCCGCAACCAGAACGCCGTCGACGGCGCGACCAACAACGAGTGCGACGTTGGCGCGTATGAACGGGCCGGCAGCGCCGCCGCCATGGGCTTTTACCTCTCCGCCACCAACAACGGCACCGTCGGCGGCGTCCCCTTCGCCCCCGGTGACATCATCAAGTTCACCCCCGGCGGCGGCTGGGCGATGCACTTCGACGCCTCCGACGTGGGCATCACCAAGAACGTCGTCGCCTTCGAGATCGAGGACAACGGCGACATCCTGCTGTCGCTGATCGCGGCGCAGAACGTGCCCGGCGCGGGCAACGTCGCCCCGCAGGACGTGCTGCGCTTCACGCCCACCAGCACCGGCAACAACACCGCCGGCTCGTTCGCCATGGCCCTCGACGGCTCGGCCAACCTGCTGACCACCAGCGGCGAGAAGATCGACGCCCTGGGCCGCACTAACGGCCGCCTGGCCATCTCGACACTCGGCGCGGCGGCCGTCAAGCGGCCGGACAACAGCGTGCTGAAGGCGCAGGACGAGGACGTGCTGGGCTTCAACCTGGGCAACGGGCAGTGGTCGGAGGTCTTCAACGGCACGGCCATCCCCGGCCTGGCGGCCGAAGACGTCAACGCCCTGTGGATCGACCCGGCCACGGGCGACCTCTACATCAGTATCGTCGGCGCGTTCAACCTCGGTGGCATCGCCGGTGACGGCCGCGACATCGTCAAGCTGACGCCCAGCGGCGCGCCGGGCGGCTACACGCCGTCGCTGGTCTGGGACGGCTCGGCCAACGGCTTCCCGACCAACATCGACGGGCTGGAGATGATCCCGTAAGCGAAGCGACGAGTTACGAACGACGCGTGACGAGTTCAGAGCGCGGCAGTTGTGAAGTGTCGCGCGGTTGATAGACCTCAGAGGTCTTCCCAGACCTCTGAGGTCTTGTTGTGTCGCGCTGCTTGACATCCCCCGACGGGCTGTCTATCATTCGCTCTATGTTCACCTGTGAGGCTCAGCTCCAGCCGCGCCGCCCGCGCCGTCCCCGGACTACGGGTCTGGCGTCATGGGTTGCCTGAGTCGCGCACCAAACCGACACGCAGAAACCAACCGCCAGACCTCTTTGGGCCTGGCGGTTTTTGTCTATCCGCAGATTGGGCAGATTGAAGAATGAAGACGCTCACGCAAAGGCGCGAAGGAGCAAAGGACGCAAAGAAGAAGGTGTTTATTCTTCTTAGCGCCTTGGCCCCTTCGCGCCTTTGCGTGAGCGCCTTAAACCTGCGGATCATCTCTAGATAGGAGTATCCATGATTAGAGCCGGCATCTACGGCGCGACGGGCTATACGGGCCTGGAGTTGGTGAAGATTCTCCAGCGCCACCCCGCGGCCGACATCGCCTTCGTCGCTTCCCGGTCGCAGGCGGGCAAAACCCTGCGCGACCTCTTTCCCGCCGCCCCCGCCCTGCCCCTCGTCGCCGGGCCGGACGCGCCGCTGGACAGCGTTGACGTCGTCTTCCTCTGCCTGCCCCACGCCGCGGCGGCCGAGACGGCCCTCGTCGCCCTGGCCGCCGGCAAGTGCGTGGTCGACCTGAGCGCCGACTTCCGCCTGCGCGACGCGGCCAGCTACGCCCACTGGTACAACCACACCCACCCCGCGCCGGAACTGCTGGCCGAGGCGGTCTACGGCCTGACCGAAGTCTGCCGGGCGGAGCTGCCCGGCGCGCGGCTGGTGGCCAACCCCGGCTGCTACCCGACCAGCGTGCTGCTGGCGTTGCGACCGTTGTTGTGCAGCGCCGTGCCCCTGGCCGGGCCGATCATCGCCGACAGCGCGTCCGGCGTCAGCGGCGCGGGGCGCACGCCGGCGCTGACCAGTCACTTCGTCGAGGTGGCCGACAACTTCAGCGCCTACAAGATCGGCCGCGCCCACCGCCACCTGCCGGAGATGGAGCAGGCCATCGGCGACTGGCGGGCCGGTGCGCCGCCGCTGCTCTTCTCGCCCCACCTGCTGCCCGTGCCGCGCGGCATCCTGTCCACCATCTACGTCACGCTGGCCGCCGACGCGAATGAAGCCGACCTGCGCGCTCTCTACGCCGCGGCCTACGACGGCGAGCCGTTCGTCGAGGTGCTGCCGCCGGGCGAGACAGCTTCGCTGGCCCACGTGACCACCACCAACCGCTGCGCCATCGGCCTGACCCTGGTCGGCCGCACGCTCATCCTGACCTCGGCCATCGACAACCTCATCAAAGGCGCGGCCGGGCAGGCGGTGCAGAACATGAATGCCATGTACGGCCTGGACGAGACAACTGGATTCTAAGAGGAAGAAACCACAGATTACACAGATTTCACAGATTGAAGAGGAATTATCCGCAGATTTCGCAGATTGGGCAGATTTAAGAAAAACGTCTCAGGCTCTGAAAATCTGCCCAATCTGCCTAATCTGCGGATCATACTTCTTAATCTGTGAAGTCTGTGTAATCTGTGGTTTCACCTCTTCAGGAGCAACTATGACCCGCGTGATCAAGATCGGCGGTAACGAGATGAACGTGGCCGGCTTTCTGGAGGAGCTGGCGGCGCAGGTCGCCGGGGTGGTGGCGGCCGAGCCGGTGGTCATCGTCCACGGCGGCGGGCAGGAGATCGCCACACTGCAAACGCGGCTGGGCATCGAACCGCTCAAGGTCGACGGGCTGCGCGTCACCGACGCCGCCTCGCTCGACGTGGCCGAGATGGTGCTCTCCGGCCGCACCAACAAGCAGATCGTCCGCGCCCTGCTGGCCACGGGGCTGGATGCCGTCGGGCTGAGCGGCGTCGACGGCCGGCTGCTGACGGCGCGCAAGAAGGAGCACCCCACCGCCGACCTGGGCCTGGTAGGCGAGATTGTCGCCGTGCGCGCCCATCTGCTGCAACGCCTGCTGCAAGTGGGCCTCACCCCGGTCATCTCGCCTATCTCGCTGAGCAACGATGGCCAGACCTACAACGTCAACGCCGACGAAGCCGCCACGGCCATCGCCGCCGCGCTGGGAGCGGAGGCGCTCGACTTCGTCTCCAACGTGCCCGGCGTGCTGGCCGACGGCGAGCTTGTGACGCGCCTCTCACCCGACGAAACCGAAACGCTCATTGCCGACGGCGTCATCAGCGGCGGTATGATCCCCAAGGTACGCGCCGCCCTCGACGCCCTGGCCCGCGGCGTGCCGCAGGTGCGGATTGTGGATTTGGCGGGGCTGCGTGGTGGGGGAGGAACGGTATTCAGTGAGGAAGCAGGTCAGTAGGTCAGTGGGTCAGTGGGTCAGTAGGTTAGTAGACTGACAACTAACAACTGACAACTGACAACTTCCGGGAGAAACATGGACAAACAAACGATCATCGCCGACGAAGCGCGCTACATGATGCAGACCTACCGCCGGGCCGACGTGGTGTTGGAGCGGGGCGAAGGGGTGTATCTGTTCGACAGCGACGGCCGCCGCTATCTTGACTTCATGGCCGGCATCGCCGTGGCCGCGCTGGGCCACGCCGACCCGGCGGTGACGGCGGCCGTGGCCGAACAGGCGGCGACGCTGACCCACGTCAGCAACCTGTTCTACACCGCGCCGCAGGTCGGCCTGGCCCGGCGGCTGGTGACCCACTCCTTCGCCGACCGCGTCTTCCTGACCAACAGCGGCGCGGAGGCGATCGAGGGAGCGCTGAAGTTCGCCCGCAAGTGGGCGCGGGAGCGCGGCGTGGGCAAGCACGAGATCGTCGCCTTCGGCGGCAGCTTCCACGGCCGGACGATGGGCGCGCTGTCGATCACCTACAAGGCCGCCTACCGCGACCCATTCGCGCCGCTGCTGCCCGGCGTCTGCTTCGCGCCGTTCAACGACCTCGACGCGGCGCGGGCGATGATCACCGACGACACCTGCGCCGTCGTCGTCGAGCCGGTGCAGGGCGAGGGTGGCATCCACACCGCCACGCCGGAGTTCCTGCGCGGCCTGCGCGAACTGTGCAACCAGCACGAAGCGCGGCTCATTTTCGATGAGATTCAATGCGGGCTGGGCCGGACGGGCCGGCTGTGGGCGCACGAGGCGCACGGGATTACCCCCGACATCATGACCCTGGCCAAGCCGCTGGCCAACGGCCTGCCCATCGGGGCCATTCTGCTGACCGAGGACGTGGCCGCGGCCGTCGGCTATGGCGAGCACGGCAGCACCTTCGCCGGCGGGCCGGTCGTCTGCCGCGCGGCCGAGGTGGTGTTCGACCGCGTCAGCGACCCGGCCTTCCTGGCCGCCGTGGCCGAGAACGGCGAGCGGCTGCAGCGTGGGCTGCGCGACCTCAACAGCCCGCGTGTGGTCGAGGTGCGCGGCGCGGGGCTGCTGGTCGGTGTGGAGCTGGATGGGCCGGCCGCGCCGGTCATCGCCGCCGCCCGCGCGCGGGGACTGCTGGTCATCAACGCCGGCGAGACCATCCTGCGCATCGCCCCGCCGCTCATCGTCACGCGCGAGCACGTGGACGAGGCTGTGGCCATCCTGGGCGAGTGCCTGTCCTGAAAGAAGCTCACGCAAAGGCGCGAAGGGGCAAAGGCGCAAAGAAGCGATGCGAATCGAGCCGCTGACGGCCGACGACTGGCCGGTGGTACGTACTATCTACGCCGAGGGCATCGCCACCGGGCAGGCCACGTTCGAGACGGATGTGCCCGACTGGCCGGCCTGGGACGCGGCGCGGCTGGCCTGTTGCCGGCTGGCGGCGCGGCGCGGGGCGGTGCTGGTCGGCTGGGCGACGCTTGGCCCGGTGTCGTCGCGGCCGGTCTACCGCGGCGTGGCCGAGGTCAGCGTCTACGTCGCCGCCGCGGCCCGCGGGCAGGGCATCGGCCGGGCGCTGCTGGCGGCGCTGGTCGTGGCATCGGAAGAGGCCGGCCTCTGGACGTTGCAGGCCAGCATCTTCCCGGAGAACGCGGCCAGCCTGGCCCTGCATCGCGCCTGTGGCTTTCGCGTCGTCGGCCGCCGCGAGCACATCGCCCGGCACCACGGCCGCTGGCGCGACACGCTGCTGCTGGAGCGGCGCAGCGAGCGCGCCGGCATGTAGGGCGGGTTGGCAACCCGCCTCTTCTGCCTATAAGCGCCGGCGGAGGCGGGTTGCCAACCCGCCCTACATGCGTGATACTTCTCTCGTGACCCCCACCGACAGCGCCCAACATGGCCGCCGACTGAATACTGCTTACTGCTTACTGATTACTGCTCTCGGTCTGCCCCTCATCACCCCACTGCTGCGCTGGACGGCCGTGGCCTGCACCCACGACGGCCACCTGCACTACCACCGCGTCGCCGCCATGGCCCACGCCTGGGGCAACGGCATCTACTTGACGCGCTGGCTGCCCGACCTGGCCTTCGGCTACGGCTATCCGTTCTTCGTCTACCGCGAGGCCGCGCCGCTCTACGCCGTGCTGCTGCCCCACCTGGCCGGGCTGCCGCTGCCGGCGGCGTCGAACCTGTTCTACGCCCTGACCATTCTGGCGTCGGGGGTGTTCATGGCCCTGTGGGTGCGCGACCTGTTCGGGCCGCGCGCGGTGTGGTCTCGGCCGTGGCCTACATGGCCGCGCCCTACGTGCTCATCGACGCCCTGGTGCGCGGCAACGCGCCGGAGTCGCTGGCCTTACCGCTGCTGCCGTTCCTGCTGTGGGTCGGGCGGCGCTGGGTGCTGTTCGGCTCCGTCCGCGCCTTCCTGGCCGGGGCGCTGGGGCTGGCCCTGCTGTCGGTCAGCCACAACATTTCGACCTTCATCTTTGCACCGACGTTGGGGGTGTATCTGCTTATTCTAGCGCTTTGGTCCGGGCGCAGGGGGGCAGGGGGGCAGGGGAGCGGGGGAGATGCCGTCACCCCTGCTCCCCTGCGCCCCCGCTCCCCTGCTCTGCTAAGAGCTACCCTCCTCCTCGCGCTCGGCCTCGGCCTGGCCTTCTTCTACACCGGCGGCGCGGTGCTGGAGATGGATCAGGTGACGCTGGAGCGCTCGACGACGACGCGCAACAACGACTGGCGCTACAACTTCGCCAGCGTGGGCGAAATCCTCGCCCCGGTCGCGCCGGAAGACCCGACGCTGCTCAACCCCCCGCTGCGGCTGCGGCTAGGCTGGGTCCCGCTGGCCCTGGCGGCGCTGGGGGCGACGGGGCTGTGGTGGATTCGCGGCGCGGACGGCCGCGCCCGCGAGCAACGCCTGCACATCTGGCTCATGCTGGCCGGGGCGGTGATCTACCTGTTCATGGCCCTGCCCATCTCGCGGCCGATCTGGGAGGCGCTGCCGCTGATCGACTTCGTGCAGTTCCCGTGGCGCTTCGTCGGCCGGGCGGCGCTGCCGGTGGCGTTTTTTGGCCGGCGTGCCGACTGCCGACGCCGAGCCGACGACGTGAGGGACGGGCGAGCGGAGTAACGAGTAAGGAGACTCCGCCACTCGCCACTCGCTCGTCACTCTGGTCGGTGGTCGCCGTCAGCCTGCCCGCCCTCCTCTCATGAAGCCGTCCCTAACCTCTATCCGCGCTATTGCGTCGAGGAGCCATTCCCGACCATCCTGACCGTCCACGCCTATGAGCGGGCGACGGGGCTGGTGGGCGTAGACCCGGAGGGCAGCTACTTCCCGCGGTCGGTGGTGGAGCGGCCGACCGGCTCGCCGCTGGAGGCCGACTTCGCCGCCGGGCGCACGCCGCAGCGCTTCGATGCCACCGCTCTGCCGGCCGGGGCCGCGCTGCGCAACGTGGTCTACACCTGCCGCGGCGTGACGCTGACCGTCGATTCCCCCCAACCCTTCATCGCCCGCTACCTGAGCTTCGACTTCCCCGGCTGGTCGGCGCGGGTCGACGGCACGCGCGTGCCCATCACCGCCGAAGACCCGACGGGGCTGATCACCTTCGCCGTCCCCGCCGGGGAGCACCGCATCGAAGTGCGCTGGGGAGCCACGCCGCTGCGGCTGGGGCTGGTGGCGCTGAGCGCGCTGGCGGCCGTTGGGGTCATTGTAGTGGCGAGTGGCGGGTGGCGAGCCGGCCCCCTCGCCCTTTGGGAGAGGGTTCTGGGGCGGAAGCAACCCACAGCTATCGACCAACGACCAACGACTACTGACAACCGGCAACTGACAACCGATAACTTCCACCGCCGCGAACTCACCACCCTTGCCCTCCTGGCCGTCGCTCTGCTGGGCGCGAAGCTCGTCTTCGACCGCGTCGAGTCGCCGCTGCGGCGGGCGGGCGGGCCGCCGGTGGCGGTGGCCGGCGGGTTGGCCGGCGGCGAACTGCGCTTCGACGGCTTCAACCTGAGCCGGCCGAGCGTTGACGCCGGCGACACGCTCGACATCGACCTGGCCTGGACGACTCTCAGCCCGCCAACGGTGGACTATCAGTCCGACGTCTGGCTGGTCGGGGCCGACGGGCTGATCTGGAGCGTCAAGGGCACGGAACGGCCGCGCGTCTTCGAGGACGCCCCGCCGACGCGGCAGTGGCAACCGGGTGAGTGGGCCTGGGATAGCCGCGAAGTGCGCGTACTCGATGGCGCGCCGCCGGGCGAGTACGCCGTCGTCCTGACGCTGTTCGACAAGGCGACGCTGCAACCGGTGACGCTGACCAACATCAATGGCGCGGCTGTCGGTCCGACGGCGGTCATCGGCCGCATCACCGTCACCAATCCCACCGCGCCGCCCGACTTCGCGCCGCAGTATCCTCTGACCGCGGCTGTCGCGCCGGGGCTGAGCCTATTGGGCTACAACCAGGATCGGGCCACGGGCGTGCCCGGCGAGCGGGTGCTGCTGACACTGTTCTGGGAGTGCACCGAACCGGCGGCGTGCGAACGCTTCACTGTGCGGCTGAAAGATGAAGCTGGCCGGACGGCGCAAACGTGGCAGTTGCCGGTTGTGCGCGAGGGCTTTGCCGCCGCCGACTGGCCCAGCCACGGCCGCCTGCGTGGGCAGTATCAACTGCAACTGCCCGCGGCGCTGGAAACGGGCGCGTACCGCTTCGTCGTCGGCGATGATGTAGCCCTGGAGCCGATCCAGGTCGCCGCGCCGGAGCGCACATTCGCCCCGCCGCCGCTGTCGCTGGAAGTGAACGCGCCCTTTGCTACGGCCGATGGGGAACTAATCGCCACGCTGGTTGGCCTGGCCGAATCCTCTCCCCAGTCCTCTATTGAAGGGCAAGGGGGCTTGCTCTTCTGCGCCACAGAACCCTTTCCCCTACCCTCTCCCGAAGGGCGAGGGGGTCTGCTCCCCTGCTCAATCCCCCTCGTCTGGCGCGCCGAAACGGAGACACCGACCGACTACCGCGTCTTCGTCCATCTGGTGGACGCGACCGGGGTCATCGTCGCCCAGTCCGACGCCGCGCCGGCGGGCTGGACGCGGCCGACGACCGGCTGGCTGCCCGGCGAGTACGTCCTGGACAGCCACACGCTGACCCTGCCGGCAACGCTGCCCGATGGGCCGCTGTCGCTGCGTGTCGGCCTCTATGACCCCGACAGCGGGGCGCGCCTGCTCTCCGGCGCGGCCGACTTTGCCGTCATCGCGCCTTAGTGGTGCATCGCACTTTCTGAAGTGCGTTGCACCTTGCTTGCTGCCCCCACACGCCACAAAACCCTCTCCCAGAGGGCGAGGGGGCTGGCTCCTGGGGCCTGGCCCTCGACGTGGCCGAGAAGGGTGAGGTGTTCACCGTCAAGGCGTCGCTGCCGGGCATCTCGCCCGACGATCTGAACGTGACGCTGGAAGACAACGTCCTGACCATTCAGGGCGAGACGAAGGAAGATGAGACGATCGAGGAGAACAGCTACCACATCCGCGAGCGTCGCTATGGCAGCTTCAGCCGCAGCGTGCGCTTCCCGGTGCCGGTGGAAGGGGACAAGGTCGAGGCCGAGTATGAGAATGGTGTGCTGACCCTCACCATTCCCAAGGCCGAGGCCGTGAAGCCGAAGCGGATTGCAGTGAAAGCGAGCTAATCAAATAAGCGGTTAATTGAAAAAGGCGCTAAATCCGTCGGTTTAGCGCCTTTTTAGTTGCGTGCCTATCGATTGTCAACAGCTATCAGTTGCATCGATAAGCGTTCGATGCCCCCCACACAAGGCCCGGCGAGAGAATCTGAGCGTCGGTGTAGGTGTAGTAGGCGCTCCAATTCGTCGAAATCGTGTAGTTACACTGTGCGCCGGAACACGTCTTGCTATTGCTGGTCTGCCCGCTGCCCCAACGTAAGGTGTAGTAAGAAGTGCCGGTCGTTGAGGAGTAGTCGAACCGCACTCCCGCCGAACAAGTAGCGGAGAGGTCGTCGGTAAAGATCGACCAAGAGAGCGGACTGACGCGCCCGCGAGCATCCGTATCGGATTCGGGTGCGACGGCTTGCGGCCCGTAGAGCGGGATGGTAAGCGGGCCGGCGTCACTATGGACTTCAATTTCGCCGGTCTGTACGTAATCGCCGGCTACAGATGCTCCAGCGGCATCGTCCCCACCAGCCGCAGCCGGCAGAGGGTCGATGATTTCAATCCGCTCAGTGATGATGCCCTCAGGCAGTTCGATAATGTTCGTCTCCACGACCACAGATCGCCCGACAAGATCAGGCAAAGGCGAGTCTGTTTCCGCAAATGTTTCGGTCGTTTCGGTAACCGTCCCGGCCGATACTTCTCGCGTTTCAACTGTGACAGAGACAGGTGACCTCGTCGCCGCTACCAAGGGCCCATAGGCAAGCAACCCGCTCACGAGTACGACGCCGACAACGATTAGCGTAAGCACTTTGAACTTGGACATTGTATGACCTCCATCAGCTAGCGCCAGAATGGTTTCTACACCTTTTAGTCTAGCATGGAGCCGGTAAAGTCTGTGTTAAGTTTGGGAAGCCAGACAGTGAAGGTGCTGCCCACTCCTGGTGTGCTTTCTATCTCCAGATGCCCACCATGAAGATAAACGAGGTGAGAGACGATGGAAAGGCCTAGCCCGGCCCCCCCGTTTTGACGCGATCGTGACGCTTGTGGACGGTAAAAACGATCTAGAATTCGGCTTTGTTCCTCAACTGGAATACCTATGCCGGTATCGCTAATCTGGATCACGGCCCACTTCAATTCGACCTTGACGTTCACAAGTACTCGGCCGCCAGGACGATTGTAGCGAATACCGTTGTCAACTAGATTGCGGAAGATCGGCCTCAGCAGCACCTCGTCGCCGCGGGTAGCCAGTTCGGACTCCGCCATGAGTCGCAGTTCGACCCCTCGCTCTTGTGCGAGAGGGGTCATGTCGGCAACTACCTCTTCTAAAAGGGGTAATAGGTAAACCTCGCCGAAATTTCTATCCTGTTCCTCTCGCGTCAAGAGAAGCAAATCGCTCACCAGTTGCTCCAGTCTTGTCAGGATGCGCTCCTGGGTCGTCGTCATGTCGCGATAGTCGGCCAAGGTGGCCGCCGGATCACTGTGGACGACTT
>JADJHJ010000022.1 GCA_016707605.1 Candidatus Promineofilum glycogenicum
CCCGACGATGCAGTCTTGGCCGTGGCTGCCGGTCAGGGTCGAATCCTGCTAAACCCTGAATCGCCGGCACTTCATTCGACTGCATCAGACAAGCTCGCAGCACAGCGGAATCATCGTTTGCACCTTTGATTCGGATTTCGTGGCTCTAGCGGGGCGAATTGATGAAGCGATTGCGGGAGAAGAGGATATGATCGGCAAGCTTGTGCGCGTCAATCGACCACTCATTCAGTAGCAGTATTGTCCTTTGTTGTCCGCCGTGGCTGAGCATGCCCGGAAGGTGCAACCACTCCAGAAAGGGGATGCACCTAGGCCACATCAATAATGTAGATCCGCCCCCACGTGCCTAATACGGCTATTGAGTAGCCCGTCGTAATCTTCAGCCGCGGCCGCTGCCGCACCGTCTCCTTCACCAGATCATACTCGCTCGACAGTAGGACGATCCGCCCGCCGGGCCGGACGACGCGCTCCAACTCAGCCAGCACCGGCGGGTAGAGCTTGGCCGGGTTCTCGCTGGCCCGCAGTTGCTTGCCAAAGGGCAGGTTGCAAGCCACCTTGTCGATTGAAGCGTCATCGAGAGGCAACTTGCGGGCATCCCACTGGCGGATGTCGGGGGCGCTGGGCGTGTCCGGGCCGGGCTTCTTGCGGCCGCCGCGCACGTTCTTGCGCGCCGCGTCCACCCGCTCCGGCTCGATGTCGCCGCCCAGGATGCGCGCATATGGCCCGGCCTGCATCCGCTCGTAGAGGATCGTCCCGCTGCCGGCCATCGGGTCGAGGAAGACGTCGTCCACCTGCGGCTCGGTCAGCAGCACCATCGCCGCGGCCACCGACGGCCGCAGCGCCGCCGGCAACTCCACCTTGCGCTCGAAGCGGTGGCGCATCGTCCGGTCGCTGAGGCGCGCCCCCAGCAGGAACTGCGAGCCAAGCTCGTTGGCCCAGAACTCCACCTGCGCGTCGTCGGCCACCGGCGTCCAGCGCGGGTAGCGGGCCTTCAGCGAACGCCAGATCGTGGCCGTCAGGTCTTTGCGCGTGTACTCGAACCGGCCGTATTGGCGGCTGATGACGCGGTAGGTCGGCGGGGCGCTGAAGCGGCGGATGCGCAGGTAGTCGTTGACGGCGCGGCCGACGCCCTCCGACTTCTCCACCAGTTCGCCGATGGTGCGCAGGTCGCGCCGCAGCCGGGTCAGGTTCTCGGCGTAGGCGATCTGGCTGAACACGTCCTCGGTCGTGCGCAGCCGCAGCAGCTCCGGCGGCGGGCCGGAGTAGTCGAAGACGACAATGCCGTTTTGCTCTTTGGCAAAGAGGTAGCGGATGAAGGCGGGGTTTTTCAGCCGGTCGCGAATCTCCAGCCAGGCGATCTCTTCCACACCGGGCATGGTCTGGGCGTAATAGGTCATAGGGTATTATCCGCAGATTTCCAAGAAACTCACGCAAAGGCGCGAAGAGGCCAGGGCGCAAAGAAAATCTCACGCAAAGAGGCAAAGAACGCCAAGCTTAAGAAGCTTTCTTAGCTGGCGTTCTTTGAGCATTCTTCTTTTCTTTCTTCTTTGCGCCTTCGCCCCTTAGCGCCTTTGCGTGAGCGTTTTCATACCGCAGCCCCAAGTAAGACGGCGGCGAACCAGATGAGGAAGTCGTACTTGAGCAACTGGCTCAGCCGCTCCAGTTGCGGCCCGGTGCGCTCGTGGTGGACGCGCACCATGACGTAGTAGGCCACCGGGAAGACGCCCAGGGCGACGATGTAGGCGTAGATGGGGCGGTAGTAGTCGAGCAGATAGGGGGCCAGCATGACGATGGCCGTCAGCCCCCAGGATGACGAAGAAGAAGATGCGCGCCGGCCGCGGCCCCCAGGCGGTGGAGATGGTGCGCACGTTGTGGGCCAGGTCGCCGTCGTAGTCGGCCAGCGTCTTCAGGATTTCGCGGCCGAGGATGCCGACGAAGATGATCGCCCCCAGCCACAGCGACGGCCGGTAGTTGCCCGCGGCCACGCCGCCGAACACCGGACTCATGGCCGAGATGAGGGCCACGGTCATGTTGCCCAGCAGCACAGTGCTCTTCAGCCAGACGGAGTAGACGTAGAGCAGGATGTTGGAGATGACGGCGATGACCAGCGCTGTCGGGTTGATGAGCGCGGCGACGACGATGGACAGGATGGCCAGGACGATGGAGAAAACCAGCGCCGCGCGCGGCGAGACCATGCCGGAGGGCAACGCCCGCTGCGGCTGATTGATGCGGTCGATCTCGATGTCGCGGTAGTCGTTCCAGGCGTTGGACGAGGCCGAGATGAACATCGTCGCCAGCGCGGCCAGAGCGATCTGGCCCCACGCCTCCGTGCCGGCCACGTAGCCGCCGAGCACCACGGCCAGCACGCCCGTCAGCGTCGACACCGGCCGGCTCAGTTTGAACAGTCCACGGATCGTTTGTCCCATGCCCTTATTCATACTCCAGAGTATATTATGCTGCCAGCAGCGGCTACTGCCAAGCGTACTTTGGCAGTGAGTGGCGTCTATGAAGGCTACTTCTCTCTGGCCAACTGTGGCAAGTTGGGGTACCTACTACTCAATTTACAAAGTTCTTACATTAGAACCGTGTAAACCACTAGACAAACGAGAAGTAGTGTATTATACTATTATCTAAGTCTAGAAGGGTTTAAGAGGAACTCCTCCCCCCCAAACTGGCACGAGAGAAACGCGACTGGAACACCCCGACTAGACCCAGGTTAATCCCACCCCCTCCTCGACCGGGATTAGCTGACGGGTCTGGATGCTCCCCTCCTGGCATCAGATCCAACAGCCGCCTCGAAAGAGGCGGCTGCTTTTTTTAGTAGCCGAGAGGCGCGTCCACCCGGACGCGCCTCTTTTTTTGTGTGACTCCGTTGGGAATCGAACCCAAAACCTTGGGATTAAAAGTCCCCTGCTCTGCCGATTGAGCTACGGAGTCAATGGGGCCATTATAGCGATGGAAGATAAGAATGGCACGCTGATTTTCGCTGTCGGAATCTTTCAGCGAAAATCTGCGCCCAATCAGCGTCATCAGCGTGCCATTCTTATAACCACCACACACCCAACCCCACCGCCACCAGCCCGCCGCCCAGCGACGAGACCAGATTGACCAGATCGTTGTTGACCCAGCCCCAACCGCGCAACGGCCGCGTCGTCGTGCCGCAGCGGTGGACGCGCCGCTCTGTCTCCTTGCGGCAGGTGTCGCAGTAGTAGATCTGCTGCACCGTCGCCCCCATCAGGCTGTCGAGCAGCGAGCCGGCCGCGCCGCTCAGCGCGCCGGCCAGGGCCAGCAGCGGCGCGGCACTCCACGGCAGCAGCCCGGCCAGCGGCCCCAACACGGCCACCGTCAGGCCGATGAGCAGCCCGCCGGCCAGCGACACGCCCGTGCCCAGCGGCGACACCCCGCCCGACGTGCCCACCTCGACCACGCGCCCGCTGGTGATCAGCCGCGGCGGGGCGGCGCTCAGCGTGCCCAGTTCCGTGGCCCAGGTGTCGGCCGTCACCGTGGCCATGACCCCCAGGAAGAGGTAGAACCACAGGGCGTTGGGCACGGCGCTCTGCGGCACGACGGCCGCGGCCACGGCAATGAGCGCCCCCAGCCCGCCGTTGGCCAACACCTGGCCCATGTCGCGCCGGTGGCCCTTCTCGAACTTCTCGGCCACGGCCGCCTTCTGCCGCTCCTTGAAGTGCGACAGGGCGCTGGAACTGATGAAGAACACGGCCAGGGCCACGCCCCACACCCAGCCGCCCAGGCCGAAGATGAGCGTGCCGACCAGCAGCGCCCCCAACGCGCCCGACCGCGACAGTGAACCGCGCCAGTAGGCCAGCGCGGCGATGAGGATACTGAGGGCCAAGCCGGGAGAGGAGGATGGAGGTCAGTGGGTCGGGGGTCAGGGGAGGTCAGTAGGTCGGGGGGGGTTGGGTGGTGGGGGCGAGCTGGAACCGCTCCTGCCGTCTGCCCCTCTAGAAGGGCGCGAGGTCGCGGGAGGCGAGCTCAGGTTATCGGCGGCCCGCCATCGGCCCCGGGCCGATACTGAAGCCCTGCCGCGGGAGTCCGCTCCCAGTGCGGGCGGATTGTCATTCGCCGCGTTTATGGGGCACAATATGGGGTCGGGCGGCTATTCCGCTCTCTGGGATCGGTTAGGACCGTTTATGACGACACTGCGCACTGTCCTCCAACTGCTCGTTCGCTTCCTCATCGTCTGGCTGGTCAGCGCGTTGGCCATTCTGTTCACGAGCTGGCTGCTGCCGGGCATGAACCTCAATGCGGTTGGCGACCGCTCGCCACTGGTGACGGCCGCCGCGGCAGCTTTCGTCCTCGGTCTGGCCAACCTGCTCATCCGGCCGATCATCCTCCTGCTGGCCTTGCCGCTGGGCTTCATTGTCCTCTTCGTGGCCGGCTTCTTCGTCAATGCCGTCGTGCTGCGTCTGACCGCTTTCGCCCTCGACCCGGCGTTGCAAGTCACCAACTGGCTGGCGGCCTTCATCGGTGGCCTGGTTCTGTCGCTGCTGACCGGGCTGGTCATGAGCCTGCTCAACGTCGAAAGCCAGGGCGACTTCTACGAGGGCGTAGTCCAGCGCCGGCTGGGGCGGCAGCGCGTCGAACTGCCGCCCAACCCGACGCGCGGCCTGGTCATGCTGGAGATCGACGGCCTGAGCTACCACCACTTGCGCCACGCCCTGGACAAGGGCTACATGCCCCACGTCAAGGCGCTGCTGACCGAGCGCGGCTACGTCCTATCGCCCACCGACTGCGGGCTGCCGTCGCAGACCTCGGCCTGCCAGGCGGGCATCCTCTTCGGCGACAACCACGACATCCCCGCCTTCCGCTGGTACGACAAGGCCCAGGGCAAGCTCTACGTCTCCAGCAAGCACGCGGCCGAGATCAACGGCCGCTACGCCACCGGCAACGGCCTGCTGCGCGGCGGGGCCAGCGTCAACAACATGGTCAACGGCGACGCCGCTCTGTCGCTGCTGACGGCGGCCGATTTGCGCGGCGGCACGGCCGAACAGAAGCGCGCCCGCGCCCGCGACGTTTACACCCTGCTGCTGGACCCCAACTTCTTCATGCGCGTCATCGGCCTCGTCGTGGGCGAATCGCTGCTGGAGATGGGGCAGTACGCCGGCGACGTGGTGCGCGGGGTGCAGCCGCGCCTCAACCGGCTGCACAAGGCGTATCCGCTGGTGCGGGCGGCCACCACCGTCTTCATGCGCGAAGTATCGGGCCACCTGACGCTCATGCAGATCATCCGCGGCGAGCCGGCCATCTACACCACCTGGCCCGGCTATGACGAAGTGGCCCACCACTCCGGCCCATGGTCGCCCCACGCCTTCGGCACCCTGCGCGGCTACGACCGCTTCATCGGCACGCTGTTGGAAACCATCGAAACCAAAGCGCCGCGCGCCTATGAGTTCGTGCTGCTGTCCGACCACGGCCAATCCTGCGGCGCGACGTTCCTGATGCGCTATGGCTACACGCTCAAGGAGTTTATCCAGGAGCAGATGCCCCACGGCACGGTCATCATGGAGACGGCCGGCGGCGACGACGGCTCGCTCAGCGTCACGGCCATGGCCGCCGAACTGGGCAACATCGAGTCGCAGAACATGGGCGGCGCGCTGGGCCAGGCCACGGCCCGGCGGATGAAACGCGCCGCCGAGGGCGCGATGATCGTCAGCCAGGGGTATGACGCAGCCGGTGAGGCCACAACCGCCGCCGACGTCACCTTCTGCGGCAGCGGCAATCTGGCCCAAATCTACTTCCACGCCTTCCCCCGGCGGGCCACCCTCAGCGACCTCAACATCGCCTACCCCGGCCTGGTCGACGCCGTGGCCCAACACGAGGGCGTCGGCCTGCTCATCGTAGCCGATGACGCCGGCGTGCCCATCCTCTTCGGCCGGAACGGCGCGCGCAATCTACACACGGACGAGGTTGTCGGCGACGATCCTCTGGCCGGCTATGGCGACCTGGCTACGCGGGCCTGGCAGTTGCGCCGGCTGGCCGACTTCCCCAGCGCCGGCGACCTGATCGCCATCAGCACCCTCTACCCCGACGGCACGGTGGCGGCGATGGAGGAACTCATCGGCAACCACGGCGGCCTGGGCGGCGAGCAGACCGACAGCTTCCTGCTGCATCCGGCTGAGCTGGTCGTGCCGCCGACGCGCTGCGCCACCGATCTGTTCGCCGTGCTCAACGCCCGGCGCGATCTACCCGCCCCGCCGCCACCCTTGGCCGCCGCGCCGGGCGATGCCTGGACGGGGGCCAACCTGCTCGCCGGGCTACGCCAGGTGGGCCGCTGGTCGGGCCTGGCCCTGCGCGCCGCTCTCTTCGACCGCGCCGCCTATCGCGCCATCGCCGCCGATGACAAGCTGACCGGCCCGGCGCTGCTGATCGCCTTCATCGGCCTGCTGGTCAGCACGTACACTAGCGGCAATTTCACCACCGCCGGCGGCTTGGCCCTGATAACCACGCTCAACATTCTGTTGTGGCCGGTGGCGGTCGCTGCTCAACAAGCCGCCGGCCGCCTTCTGCGCGGGCGCGGCTCGTTCACCGGCACCCTGCGCGTCATGGGGTTCATCCAGCTCTTCAACCTGATCGGGCTGCTGCAACTGATTCCCGGCCTGGAGACGATAGCCACCGGCGCCGCCACCGTGCTGAGCTTCTTCGCCGTCTGGGTAGGCGTCGGCACCGCCCAACGGTTGCGCGGCTGGCGCACGGTGCTGCTGCCGCTGGTCTACCTGGCCACGATCATCCTAAGCTTGCTGGGCCTGCTGACGCTGATCGGCGGCGGCGACTTCGCTCTGGAGACGTTGCTGAGCCGCCTGGGTTCGCCGTAGCCTTGGCCCAACCGGCAAAGTTGCGCAAACGCCCGCCCTGGGTCAGAATAGGCGCTATTCACGCCAAGTTCACGAGGAGTAGGCCATGTCGCCCACCGGACAAACCCAGCGCGAAAAACTGAATGGGACCGGCGTCGCCCTGCCGGCGCGTCCGGTCATCTATGAGATCAACACCTGGCTCTGGCTGCGCGAGTTGAGCCGGCAGCACGGCCGCCCGGTCACCCTGGCCGACGTGCCCGCCGCGACGTGGGACGCCCTGGCCGAATTCCGCTTCGATGTGGTGTGGCTGATGGGCGTCTGGCAGCGTAGCCCGGCCGGCGCGGCCATCCTCATCAACGACCCGGCGCGGCGGCAGCGCTTCGATGAGGCCCTACCCGGCTGGAAAGCCGACGACGTGATCGGCTCGCCCTACGCCGTGCAGTGTTACACTGTCGATCCCGCTCTGGGCGGCGACGCCGGGCTGGCCGCGGCGCGGGCCGAACTGGCCGAGCGCGGCATCGGCCTGATGCTCGACTTCGCTCCCAACAACGTCGCCCGCGACCATGACTGGGTGACGACCCGGCCGGAGTACTTCGTGCGCGGCACGGCCGAAGACCTGGCCGCCGCGCCGGAGGCGTTCTTCGCCGCCGGCGATCAGGTCATCGCCCACGGCCGCGACCCCAACTTCCCGCCCTGGCCCGACGCCGCCCAACTCAACGCCTTTGACCCGGCCCAGCGCGCCGCGGCCATCGCCACGCTGAGCGACATCGCCGCCCGCTGCGACGCCGTGCGCTGCGAGACGGCCATGCTCGTCGCCAACGCCATCTTCGCCGGCACCTGGGGCGAACGCGCCGGCACGCCGCCGGAGCAGGAGTACTGGCGCGAGGTGCTGCCCGCCGTTCGCGCCGCCCAGCCCGACGTGCGCTTCTTCGCCGAGGTCTACTGGGATATGGAGTGGGAGTTGCAGCAGCAGGGCTTCGACTTCTGCTACGACAAGCGACTCTACGACCGCCTGGCCTATGAGACGGTCGAGAGCGTGCGCGGCCACCTGATGGCCGACCTGGCCTATCAGGAGCGGCTGGTGCGCTTTCTGGAGAACCACGACGAACCGCGCGCCGCGGCCGTCTTCCCGGCCAGCCGCGCCCTGGCCGCGGCCCTGGCCGCCTACACGCTGCCCGGGGCCAAGCTGTTCCACCAAGGGCAGTTCGAGGGGTACACCGCGCGCGTGCCCACGGCCCTCTCGCGCCGGCCCAGCCGGCCGATTGACCGGGCGTTGCAGGCGTTCTACCGCCGTCTGGCCCTGGCTATCCAGTCGCCGCCGCTGCGCGACGGCCAGTGGCGACTTTGCGCGCTGAATGGCTGGCCGGATAATATCAGCTATAACAACCTGGTCGCCTGGTGTTGGCAGGCGGGCGACGAGCGCCGGCTGGTCGTCGTCAATCTGTCGTCCCACACGTCACAGGCGCGCGTCCAGTTGCCGTGGCCGGAGCTGGCCGGGCAGAACTGGGTGCTGGAAGACATCATGGAAGAGCGCCACTACGAACACGGCGGCGACGAGATCCTCAACATGGGCCTCTTCGTCGAGTTGGCCCCCTGGGGTCGTCACCTGTTTGCCTTTCGCTGATCGACCGCGCTGGGCATAGCGCCCCCGGCGCAACACGCTCATTACGAATAGAATGTGAATCGCCAGCCGCCCGCGCGGTCTGGCGTTTTTGTGTCCGGCAGAACCGTCCGGCCCGCCGCCACGGCCCAGTCGCCACGGCGCGCCGGCGTTTGCAGTCCCATTTCCCACAGGAGTCACTACGAACATGACCGAAAACCTGAACCCGTTTGCCATCGCCCAGGCCCAATTAGACAAGGCGGCCGGCATCCTGCAACTCGCTCCCGATATGCACGCCTTTCTGCGCGAGCCGATGCGCGAATTTCACTTCAGCATTCCCGTGCGCATGGACGACGGCCACACCCAGACCTTCAAGGCCTTCCGCGTGCAGTACAACGACGCCCGCGGCCCGGCCAAGGGCGGCATCCGCTTCCACCCCGACGAGACCATCGACACCGTGCGCGCCCTGGCGGCGTGGATGACCTGGAAGACGGCCGTGGCCGACGTGCCCCTGGGCGGCGGCAAGGGCGGCGTCATCTGCAACCCGCGCAAGATGTCGGCCGGCGAGCGCGAGCGCCTCAGCCGCGGCTACATGCGCGCCGTGGCCCGCTTCGTCGGGCTGCGCCAGGACGTGCCCGCGCCCGACGTGAACACCAACCCGCAGATCATGGCCTGGATGCTCGACGAGTACGAGACCATCCACGGCGCGCACGAGCCGGGCGTCATCACCGGCAAGCCGCTGATGCTCGGCGGCTCGGCCGGCCGCGGCCCGGCCACGGCCATGGGCGGCATGGTCACCATCCGCGAGGCGGCCAAGGCGCTCGACATGCCGCTGGAAGGGTCCACCTGCGCCATCCAGGGCTACGGCAACGTCGGCAGCTTCGCCCACCGGCTGGCCCATAACCTGCTGGGCTTGCGCGTCACGGCCGTCAGCGACGAGTTCGGCGGCATCTACTGCGAGGGCGGGCTTGACCCGGAGGTGGTGGCCGGCCACATGCGCCGCAACGGCAAGGTCGGCGGCTGCCCCGGCAGCGAGACGATCAGCAACCATGACCTGCTAGAGCAGCCGGTAGACATCCTCATCCCGGCGGCCATCGAGAACCAGTTGACCGCGGCCAACGCCGACCGCATCAAGGCGCGCATCGTGGCCGAACTGGCCAACGGCCCGACGACGCCCGAAGCCGACCAGGTGTTGACCCAGAACGGCGTCTACATCATCCCCGACTTCCTGTGCAACGCCGGCGGCGTGACCGTCTCCTACTTCGAGATGGTGCAGAACAGCTACGGCTTCTACTGGACGGAAGACCTGGTGCAGCAGCGGCTGGACGAGAAGATGACCACCGCCTTCCACGCCGTGCACGAGATGGCCACCGAGCGCAACATCGAGACGCGCATGGCCGCCTACCTGGTCGCCGTCAACCGCGTGGCCGAAGCCGTGCGGGCGCGCGGCTGGGTCTAAAGTTAAGAAGACTCACGCAAAGGCGCTAAGAGGCGAAGGCGCAAAGGAAGACAGAAACGCAAGTTGTTCTTCCTTTGCGCCTTTGCCCCTTGGCGCCTTTGCGTGAGCTGTTTTTTTCAGATCGCGTTCTGCTCGCGGAGGGCGGCGATCTCAGTGGGGGAGTAGCCCAGTTCGCGCAGGATGGCGTCGGTGTGCTCGCCCAGCGTCGGCGGGGCGGCGCGGACGGTGGCCGGCGTCTCGCTCAGCTTGGCCACCGGGCCGACGGTCGGCAATGGCCCCAGCGCCGGATGCGTCACCCATTGCACCATCTCCCGCGCCAGCGTGTGGGGGTCGTTCAGCGCCGCGGCCACGTCGTTGATGGGCGCGGCCGGGATGCGCAGCGCGGGCAGCGCCGCCAGCCACTCGGCCGACGGCCGCGTCTGGAACACTGCCCGCAGCCGGGGGATGAGTTCGGCCCGCGCCGCCACTCGCCCGGCGTTGGTGGCGTAGCCCGGCTCGGCGGCCAGGTCGGGCCGCCCGGCCAGTTCGCAGAAGCGCCGCCACTGCTCGTCGCTGCCGATGCCCACGGCGATCAGCCCGTCGGCCGTCGGGAACGTCTCGTAGGGGACGATGTTGGGGTGGGCGTTGCCATAGCGGGCCGGCGCGGCCCCGGCAAAGACGTTCTGGGCTACGTTGGCCAGCCAGCCGATCTGGGCATCGAACAGGGCCACGTCGATGGCCTGACCGCGGCCGGTGCGCTGGCGGTGGTGCAGCGCGGCCAGGATGGCCGTGGCGGCGAATAGCCCGGCGCTGATGTCGACGATGGCCACACCGACCTTGTATGGCTCCCCCTCGGCCGGGCCGGTGATGGACATGATGCCCCCCTCGGCCTGGATCATGAAGTCGTAGCCGGGGCGGTCGCGGTAGGGGCCGGTCTGGCCGTAGCCGGTGATGGAGCAATAGACGAGACCGGGCTGACCGGCGGCCAGCGTGGCGTAGTCTAGACCGACCCGGGCCAGCGTGCCGGGCATGAAGTTCTCCACTACCACGTCGGCCGTGGCGATGAGGCGGCGGGCCACGGCCAGCCCGGCCTCCGACTTCAGGTCGAGCGTCATCCCCCGCTTGTTGCGATTGGCGGTCAGGTAGTAGGCGCTCTGCGGCTCGGCCGCTGACCCTTCGCCCACCCACGGCGGCCCCCAGGCGCGCGTCGGGTCGCCGTGGCCCGGCTGCTCGACCTTGACCACCTCCGCGCCATAGTCGGCCAGCAACATGGTGCAGAACGGCCCGGCCAGAACGCGGGAAAGATCAACGACGCGGATGCCGGCCAGCGCGCCTGGATTCATAAGTGGCTCCTCAGCGATGCTAAAGTCGTTCAACGCAAAATCCACGGCCGCGGCCCCGGCCCATCGTCCACTTGCAGCAGGTCGGCCTGCGGGTCGATGAGCAGGCGGCTGGGCCGGCCGTTCCAACTGACGTAGACCTCGGCCCGCACGGCCACGTCGCCCGGATACTGCCGGCCGAGAAAGTGAGCAAATTGGACGATCATATCCGGCTGCCACGCCATCTGCCGCTCCTGCATCAGGGTCAGATAGTCGCGGGGCCAGACCGTCGTCTCGCGTCCCGTGGCCTTGTCGCGCACGAAGAAGGTGGCGTCGCCCGTCTTCTCGACCACCATCACCCGCCAGGCAAAGCGCCCGCCCTCCTCCGTCCAGTTGACGTCGCCGGGATAGAGCCAGTGGCGCAGCGGCAACAGGGCTTGCAGGGCAATGAAGCCGATGAGCAGCGCGCCGCGCCAGACGGGCCAGACGCTTGTTGCCGCCAGGCGCGCGGGCGGTTCGGGGGCGGTGGACAGCGGCGGCAAGCGCCAGTCGAAGAAGACCAGCGTGCACCCGATCATGATCCACGGGAACAGGCCGATGTTGAACAGCAGCGCTGTCAGGCTGTGGAAGATAACGACGGCGACGTAGGCGAAAGGCCGCGTGCGCGGCAGACTGAGCCAGATGAAGATGGTCAGATCGAACAGCATCCCGGCCCAACTCATGGCGTAGCCGACCCAGGCCTGGTCGAACAGCGGGCCGATGAGCGGCGTCGCCGTGCGCGCGTGCAGCCAGATGCGCAGCGGTTGCGCCTCCAGCAGCCAGTCGCGGTTCAGCTTGGCCAGCCCGGCGTAGAAGTAGACGATGCCCAGTTGCAGCCGGACGATCCACACCATCCAGGCCGGCACGGTGGCGCGGGGCGTCGCCCAACCCAGGCGCGTGTCCAGCGAGGCGCGGCCGTTGAGCGGCAGGAAGAGGAGCAACAGGCTGAGGACGGAGATGAAGTAGTAGTGGTTGAGGTACGTCGTCTTGTCCAGCAACTCGACGTAGGTGAAGAGCAGCCAGAACGCGCCCAGGCTGAGGCGATAGGCCAGGCCCAGGGCAACGGCCAGCGCCAGGGCAGCCAGGGCGACGAACACCAGCCACAGCCCCCACTCCGGCAAAGGGCGCAGCCAGTCGAAGCCGGCGTAGGTGAAGTGGAACTGGGGCAGGACGTACAGCTCGCCAATCCAGCCCCTGGCCATGAAGCGCACCGCCCCGGCCAACATCAGCAGGCCGAAGACGACGCGCAGGACGATCAGCGGGCCGATGTCCACCGGGCGCGACAACCAGGCCGCCGCCAGTTCCAGCCGGTTGCGCCGGGGCGCGGCCGGAGCGTCGCTAATCACCATCGCTGTCGTTGAAGGTCATCGTCAGCCCCATCTGGTTGATCATGTCGACCTTGATGATGGTCATCAGTTCGCGCATGGCCTGATAGGCGGTTTCCACCTGGGCCGGGTGGGTCTGGACGGCCGTCTCCAACGGGCCGTCGATGGCCCGCAGGGCGGCCAGCGCCGCCGCGAAGCGCGCGTTGACCTCGCGCGATAGCGGCTTGTCGCCATAGGTTGCGCCCAGGAAGTCGAGGTAGTCGTCGAAGCCCAGCCCGTCGCCGCCGCGATAGGTGGCCTGCAACGCCTCGACGGTGGCGATGATACGTTCCAGCGACGCGCCGCTATAGGGGGCCTCGACCAGGTCGGGCTGAATCTGGTCGTTATTGCGCTTGCCCAACGGCTGGCCCAGCCGGTCGCCGACGACCTCCTCGGTCACGGCCAGCATGTGGTTGGTCAGCAGATTGATGGAACTCCAGATGTCGCCGGTGGCTTCGTCGGCGTCGATGAAGATCTGGGTGTAGTTCTCGCCGTCGGCCGACCAGATGGCGATGATCTCTTCTGCGCGAGGGGGCAGGGCCGCCGCCAGCGCGTTCAACAGTTCGCGCCGCCGCGCCGCGTCCGGGCCGGTGGTGAAGGTGGCCAGAATGGCGGCGTCGCCGCCGGCGGGGTCGAACAGGAGGTACTCCATGACCCCCAGCCCCACCGAACTGGAGCCGAGGGAGTCTAGGTACTCGGTCGTCAGGGGTTCGTCGCCGGCCAGCATCTCGTCGTTGACGAACGCGACGCGGGCGGGGCGGGTGTCCATGCGGTTGTGGATCAGGCCGTCGGCCACCCAATCGAAGTTGTAGGGCAGTACGGTCATACGCGCCAGATTGGCTTGCAGCCACGCCGCCTGCACGGCACCCAGGGTATCCGGTGTCGGGTTGCCGGTGAAGCTCTCGGTCGCGGCCACAAGCTCATTCAGCGCCGTCAGCAGGGCCTCTTGACCGGGCAGGATCAGTTGCGTGGCCAGGTTTTCCAGCATTGCGCCGCGCTCGAAAGCCGCCGCGGTCGGCGCATCGGCGGCGCGGTTGGCCCCGCCGCAGGCCATTAGAGACAGCCCCAGCGCCATCACCGCCAGACCACGCGCAACATTCATAAACACTCCTCGGTTGCCACCTATTGCGACTGTAAAAAGCGCACCACGGCCTCGCGTTCCGGCGCGGCCAGCGCGGCGAAGGCATCGCGGGCCGCTTGCGCCTCGCCGCCGTGCCACAGGATAGCTTCGAGGATAGTGCGCGCGCGCCCGTCGTGCAAGAGCTGCGTGTGGCCGTTGACCGTCGCGATGAGGCCCAGCCCCCACAGCGGCGGCGTGCGCCACTCGCGGCCATCGGCCGCAAAGTCGGCCCGGCCGTCGGCCAGCCCCTCGCCCATGTCGTGCAGCAGCAGATCGGTGTAGGGGTGGATGACCTGCTGCGACAGGGCGGCGATAGTCGGGTGTGCGCCCGTTGTCATAGTCGGCGCGTGGCAAGCCGCGCAGCCCACTTCGTGGAACAGCCGCTTGCCGCGCAGCACGGTGGGGTCGTCCCAGTCGCGCCGGGCGGGAACGGCCAGCGAACTGGCGTAGAGCACCACCTTGTCGAAGTCATCCGGCGCGATCTCCGGCGCGCCGCCGTGGGCGATGGCGGCGCAGTCAGGAATCGACGGCGTACACGCCTCGGCGGCGAATAGCGGCGTGGTGATGCCCATATCGTCGAGGAACGCGCCGGCCGACTGCTGGGCGATGGTCGGCTCGTTGGCCTTCCAGCCGAAGCGGCCGAGGGCCGCCTCGCCGCGGGCGGCGTCCCAGACGGTGTTGGCCCGGCCGGAGATGCCGTCGCCGTCGCGGTCGTCGGGGTCGGCGCGGGCCACGATGTCGGCCGCCGGCACGGCCTCCAGCAGCCCCAGGCCGATGAGTTGGGTGGCCACGCGTGGCGATAGCTGGACGCCGGCGGCCATGTCGCCGTGGCCGAGTTGGTCAAGGCGGTAGGTTGGCCGGCGCAGGCTGACCGTCTGGCCGTCGGGAAAGGTGAAGATCACTTCCTCATACGTGACTAAGACCCGCCCCTCGCTCGTCACTCCCTCCAGGGCGTTTTCCTGGAGTTGGCGGCCATAGGTCGGCTCCGGCAGGGGGCCGCCGTGGGCGTCCTGGCCGGGCACGCTCAGCCGCAGCAGGAAGCCGGTCGGCGTCTCGCCGTCGAAGGCGGGCGGACGGCCGCGGCCGTCCTTAAAGTGGCAGCCGGCGCAGGAGCGGGCGTTGAACAGCGGCCCCAGCCCGTCGCGCGCGGTGGTCGAGGCGGGGGCGGTCACCCAGTTCTGGTTGAAGAAGGAGTTGCCGACGAAGAAGAGCAACCCCTGCTGGCGCGTCAGGCCGGGGACGGGGCGGCTGAAGGCATCGGGCGTCGTGTCAAAGACCGTGGCCGCGCCGCCGGCCAGCTCCTCGCCCGCTTCCAGGTAGGCGCGGTCGTCCAGGGTGGGGGCGACGACGGCGCTGCCGAGGGGCGGCCGGCAAGCGGCGGCCGACAGCAGCAGCGCCACCGCCACCCATAGAGCGCCCAACACGGCTCTGCCGGATGTATAACTTACCGTCATTCTATAACCGACCTCGGCAATCGCATCTACCCATTGACCGCGGCTGGCACTCATCTCTTACTTGAAGGCTTGATAGGTTGTTTTAAGTACAGGGAGCGCGGAGTCCGCAGCCTCAGATGCGGACAGCAACGACCAGAGGCGCATCTGAGGACGCGCCCTCTGCGGTTGATGTCCCTCGTTGCCAACAGCTATTCGGGCAGGGCAGTGTTGATCGGCAAACCCAGCGCCGCCGCCGCCTGGGCCAGCGCGTCGCCCTGGTCTTGCAGGGCGTTGACGGCGGCCAGCACCGCCGGCCGGTGCGCGGCCTCGACGATGGCCCGGTCAAACGGGACGTGAATCTGCCCGACGGCGGCCAGCGCCGTGTCGGCCAGCGCGCCCACTTGCGCCGCCAGTTCCGCGTCCCGCGCCGCCAGCAGGCTCAGCAGCCCCGGCCCGCTCAGCACTGTGCCGTCAGGCCGCGCATACTGGCCGCTGAGAACGTTGCTGATGCCCTGGGCGTTGGCGATGATGTCGCGGTGGGTGTTGTCGCTGAAGCAGGAGTGCTCGTCCTCCTGATCCTGGTTGTCGTAGGCGACGAACATCCGCTCGCCGGCCAACTCCGACTTGCTCAACACGCCGACGCCGGTCAGGATTTGTTGCAGGGCCACGTCCGGCTCCTGGGCCAGGAAGGCGGCGCGGTAGTTGTCGCCGCCGGGCGCCCACTCGGCCACCATCTGGCCCAGATGGTTTACTAGCAACTCGCCTGCGGCCAGCAAGTACTGCCCGCGGCGGCCGGCGTTGGGCGCGGTGGTGTAGTCGGTGAACGAGCGGTTGCCGCGGCCGTCGGCGCTCAGGTCTTGCCCCCACAGCAGAAACTCGATGGCGTGATAGCCGAGGCTGACGTTCTCTTCCGAACCGGACTGGTTGAGCGATTGCAGCAGGTCGGGCGTGATGGCCGGGTAGTCGGTCGTGTTGTTGATGATGCCCGCCTCGGGCGCGCCCTCAACGTAGTCAACGTAGGCCTCATCCAGCGGCCAGGCGTTGATCAGCCCTTCCGGCCCGTCGGCGTCGTCAATCGGCCCGCCATAGAAGCGGAACGCCTCCGTCTGGCCATACGGCTCGCGCGCCGCCAGCCAGGCCGCCTTGGCCGCCTGATGGGTGGCCTCGTCGGGCGCGGCGACGAAGGCATCCAGCGCCGCCCGCAAAACCACGGCGGCGTCGTAGGAGTCCTGATAGCCGGCGTAGACCAGTTCGGCGTAGTGGGCGACGACCTCGGCCTTCAGCTGGGCCATCTCCGGTGTATCGGCCGGCGCGGTCGCGGTGGTGGTGGCTATGGCGACCGGTGGGTCGGCCGGCTCAGCCTGGCCGCCGCAGGCGACACTCAGCAGCATGATTAGGTGCGCAGCGATGATGGCGACGAGTCGGTTCATGTTTCACGCCTCCTTATAAATAATAGCCGGCAGAGCCACGCCGGCCCCGGTTGCGGGGCATCATTATGGCCGACCGGGGCGCGAGAATCTAGTACCCCGGTTAAGCCCTGGGCGACAGGCTGCAACCAGATAGTTGAACAGAGGTTAAAACCTGCCTTAACCGGCCCTTGTTCGCACGCCTACGGCGCGCTGCCGACTCCCCTACGCTCACCCCACGACCGTGTAAGAGGGGGAACCGAGAATTAGTCTAATACGTTATAAACAACGAAGGGTTATGATGAAGCTTGCCGCCCGATAAGCGCGGGCTTCATTCCCGGTTGGCAATGTGTGGTCGGTGATTGAGTATTGGCCATACCCGTTGAGGACGCACGTGAGAGACGATTATCCGGTTCAACAGCAGACAATCTACTGGGCGCCGCCCAAACCACGGCGCGGCCGGCGTGCCCTGCTGGCCCTGCTGCTCCTGGCCCTGTTCGCGCTGACCGTCGTCGCCGGGGTCGTCGGCGGCGGGCTGCTCTACGTCTACAGCCGTGGGCGCATCCTGCCCGGCGTCACCGCGCTGGGCGTGCCTCTGGGCGGCCAGACGCCGGCCGAAGCCGCCGCCGCGCTCAGCGCCCGCTGGGATGAGCAGTCGGTGACGCTGAGCGACGGCGCGCAGAACTGGGTGCTGCGTCCCGGCGAACTGGGCATGAGCCTCGACGCCGCGGCCACGGCCCAGGCGGCGGCGCTCAAGGGGCGCTCCTTTGACGGCCTGCGCGCCCTACCGGCCGCGGGCGCGGGCTGGTTTACCGTCGCCCCGGTGTGGGCCTATGACGCCGCCACGGCCGAGCGCACGCTGGCCCAGATCGCCCCGCAACTGGCCGTCGCCCCGACCAACGCCACCGTCCGCGTGGCCGGCGGCCGGGCCGAGGCCGTGCCCGCCGTCGAGGGGCGCGAACTGGACACGGCGGCGACGTTGGCCGCGCTGGCCGCCGATCCGGCGCGGGTGCTGATGGACGGCCAACTGCCGCTGGTGACGCGCCCCGTGCCGGCGGCGGTGCAGGACGTGTCGGCCGCCGTCGACGAGGCCAACCGGCTGTTGACCCACACCGTCACCCTGGAAGCGTATGACCCGTTGCGCGACGAGCGCTTCAGTTGGGCCATCGCCCCGCAAGTGTGGAGCGAGTGGCTGCGGCTGAGCATCGACCCCGCCGCGCCGACCGCGTATGGCTGGGCGCTCGACCAGCAGATCGCCGCCGCCTACCTGGACACGCTGGAAGCGGAGATGGGCGACGGCCGCACGCTGAGCGAAGAGGAGACGCCGGCCGCCCTCAGCGCCGCCATCCAGGCCCAGCAGCCGACGGCCGCGGCCCGCGTCTACCACCCGGAGAGCCGCCACGTCGTCCAGTCGGGCGAGACGCTGTCGAGCATCGGCTACGACAGCGGCATCCCCTACCCGTGGATTCAGCAGGCCAACCCCGGCGTCGAGTCGCTCAGCGTGGGGCAGGAGATCGTCATCCCGTCGCCCGACGCGCTGCTGCCGCTGCCGCCGGTGCCCGGCAAGCGCATCGTCGTCAGCATCAGCGAGCAGCGGGCGCGGGTCTATGAAAACGGGCAACTGAAGTGGGATTGGCCGGCCAGCACGGGCATCGACAGCAGCCCCACCGCGCCAGGCATCTTCCAGATTCAATCCCACGAGCCGAACGCCTACGCCGGCAACTGGGATCTGTGGATGCCGTCGTTCATGGGCATCTATCGCCCCGTGCCCACGTCGGAGTTCATGAACGGCTTCCACGGCTTCCCGACGCGCGGGCGCGCCCAACTGCTGTGGACGGGCGACCTGGGCCACCAGGTCACCTATGGCTGCATCCTGCTCAGTTCGGAGAACGCGCAGTTGCTCTATGACTGGGCGGAAGAGGGTGTTGTCGTCGAAGTCCAGCGGTAGATCAAACCATTGCAATAAGTTACAAATCGACGTGCGCATCAAAGACGAGGGCGTTGTCCATAGCGGCCTCATTCGCTTTCGTGGCCTGCTCTATGAACTGGGGCAGCCCGCGCAGCGCGACGAGACGCTGCTGATTAAGGTAGAAGTAGACACGCGGCCGCCGGCCGGCGCGGGTCTGGAAACGACGGTCGTGCGACGCTACGAGTTGCTTCGCCTGCAACACCACGACCGCGCTTCACTACTCAGCGGCAAGCTCCACGCCATCCTGCAACGGCCGTATGCCAAAGGGCGCGACCTCTACGACCTGCTCTGGTATCTGGCCGCGCCCGACTGGCCGCCGCCCAATCTGGTCATGCTCAACAACGCCCTGGCCCAGACCGGTTGGTTGGGCGGAACGCTGACGGCCGGCAACTGGCGCGACGCCGTCTATACGCGCTTGCAGCAGCTTGACTGGGCGGCCGTTGTCGCCGACGTTCAGTCGTTCCTGATCGAAAGCCACCAGGCGGAGTGGCTAACGCGCGAGCAGTTGGCGCGCCTGCTCACTCGCTAGGTCGTCCCCTGGTGATTGTGCTATCATCCCCCTGCCCGCCGTTCCAGCGGGCGGAGCGAGAATGCCCGACCGCCGCCAACTCGAACAAGCCATCGCCGTGCAGGAGAGTCTGCGCGGCACAATCGACGACGCCATCCTCGACGCCACCCTCGACGCCCTGCGCCGCCAACTGGCCGCGCTGGAGCCGCCGCCGGCCGCGCGCCGCGTCCAGGCCACGCTGCTCTTCCTCGATCTGGCCGGCCACACCGGTCTCATCCAGGGGCTAGACCCGGAGGAGATCGTCGAGGTCATCGACCGGGCGCTGGCGCGGCTGGCCCAGCCGGTGCGGCGGCACGGCGGGCGCATTGTCCGCTATCAGGGTGACGGCTTCAAGGCCGCCTTTGGCCTGCCCACGGCCCAGGAGAACGACCCCGACCACGCCATCCGCGCCGCGCTGGAGATCGTCAACGAGGCGACGCGCATCGCCGCCGAACTGGAGGCCGAGCGCGGCCTGCCCGGCTTCCAGGTGCGGCTGGGCATCGACACCGGCCTGGTGCTCATCGGCGAAGGGGCCGAGGGCGAGGATTCGGTCACCGGCCTGCCGGTCAACCTGGCGGCGCGGCTGGAGGGGCTGGCCGAGCCGGGCACGGTGCTCATCTCCCACCACACCTACCAGCACGTGCGCGGCGTCTTCGACATGCAGCCGCTGCCGCCCATCGCCGTGCGCGGCTTCCCCCAGCCGGTGGCCGTCTACCGCGTGTTGCGGCCCAAGGCGCGCTCCTTCCGCACGCGGCGGCGCGGCGTCGAGGGGGTGGAGACGCGCATGGTCGGCCGCGACGCCGAGATCGCCGTCCTGCAGAGCCACTTCTACGCCGTCATCGAAGAGAAGCAGGCGCGCTCGATGGTCATCGTCGGCGAGGCCGGGCTGGGCAAGTCGCGCCTGCTGTACGAGTTCGAGAACTGGGGCGACTTGCAGCCGGTCAACGTCCAGCTCTACCGCGGTCGCGCCCGGCTGGAGACGCAGCACCTGCCCTTCGGCCTGCTGCGCGACGTGTTCGTCTTCCGCTGCGGCATCTACGACGACGACGCGCCGCCCACCGTGCGCGACAAGCTGGTGACCGGCTTTCGCAGCCTGCTGGGCGACGACGCGGCCGAGATGGCCGCCCATCGCGTCGGTCACTTGCTGGGCTACGACTTCAGCGCCAGCCCCCACGTCCGGCCGCTGTTGGGCGACGCCCGCGCGCTGCGCCAGACGGCGCTGCAACACGTCGCCGCCTACTTCCGCGCCGCCACCGTCCGCGCCCCGCTGGTGCTGCTGCTGGAAGACCTGCACTGGGCCGACGACAGTTCGCTCGACGCCATCGGCTTCCTGCTGAGCGCATTGCGCGACCGGCCGCTGCTGGTCGTTGGCGCGGCGCGGCCGTCGCTCTACGAACGCCGCCCGGAGTGGCTGGCCGACCGCCCCGCCCACCGCCGCCTCGACCTGAGCCTGCTGGCCGACGACGCCAGTGGCCAACTGGTGGCCGAAATCCTGCAAAAAGCCGGCCCTGTGCCCGACCGCCTGCGCGATCTGATCGTCAGCCGCGCCGAGGGCAATCCGTTCTACGTCGAAGAGCTGATTAAGATGCTCATTGAGCAGGGAGTCATCGAGAGGAGCGGGGGGGCAGGGGAGCAGGGGAGCAGGGAGAAAGAGATCACCCCCGCTCCCCTGCCCCCCGCTCCCCTGCGGCCAATCTGGAGCTTCGCGAGGAGAGTTGGCAAATCCACCTCGACCGCCTCGACGCCGTCCACGTGCCGGCGACGCTGACCGGCGTCTTGCAGGCCCGGCTCGACAGCCTGCCGGCCGCCGAGCGCGAGACGCTGCAACGGGCGTCGGTCGTCGGCCGCCTCTTCTGGGACGCGGCCGTGGTCTACGTCGGCGACGACGATCCGGCGTCCGTCGCCTCCATCTGGCCGGCGCTGGGCCGCCGCGAACTGGTCTACCCGCGCGAAGAGACGGCCTTCGAGGGCACGCGCGAATACGTCTTCAAGCACGCCCTGCTGCGCGACGTGACCTACGAGAGCGTGCTGCTGCGGCGGCGGCGCGACTACCATCGCCGCGCCGCCGAATGGCTGATCGCTGCCGGGGGCGACCGGGTGGATGAGTACGCCGATCTCATCGCCGCCCACTACGCCGCTGCCGGCGACGCTGCGACCGAGGCCCACTGGCAGACGCGGGCCGGCAAGCACGCCGCCGCCCGCTTCGCCATGCCCGAGGCCGAGCGAGCCATCAGCCGGGCGCTGGCCCTGCTGCCGCCGGATGACACGGCGACGCGCTATGAGTTGTTGCTGGAGCGCGAGGCGATCTACCAACTTCAGGCCCGGCGCGACTTGCAGGCGGCCGACCTGGCCACCCTGGCCGAGCTGGCCGCCGAACGGGATGACCCCACCTGGTCGTCCGAAGTCGCGCTGCGCTACGCCACCTTATACAACTTCACCGGCGACTACCCGGCGTCGCTGGAGGCGGCGCGCGCGGCCGAACAGTGGGCCATCGCCGCCAACGACGTTCGGCGTCAGGCCAAGTGCCACCTGCAGGCCGGGCAGGCCCGCCGCGCCCGCGGTGACTACAACGCCGCGTATCGTGATCTGAAGCTGGCGCTCGACCTGGCCCGCCGCGCCGCCGCGCGCGACGTGGAGGCCGAGGCGTTGCGCGCTCTGGGCGTGACGGCTCAGGAACAGGGCGACCCCACCGGCCAGTTTGAGTCGTTCATGCAGGCGTTGGCTCTGGCCCGCGAGGTGGGCGACCGGCGCAGCGAGCGGCGCACGCTCAACAGCCTGGGCGTCATGGAAGAGAACCGCGGCAACTATGAGGCGGCGCGGGCTTACTTTGAGGAGTCGCTGGCCCTCGGCCGGGCCATTGGCGACCGCACCGGCATCGGCACCGTCCTGGGCAACCTGGGCGTCACGGTCATGGATACCGGCGACCTGGCCGGCGCGCGCGCTTACTTCGAAGAGGCGGAGGAGATCGCCCGCGAGTCGGGCGACACGCTGGGCGTGGGCATCTGGCTGCTCAACCTGGCCTTTGTCGTCGCCATCGAGGGGGACACCGACAGCGCTCTGGGCTATTACGCCGAGGCGCGGGGTGTATTCGAGGAGGTGGGCGACCGCTCCTCGCAGGGCTACGTGCTCAATAGCGTGGGGCGCGTATTGCTCGAAGACGGCCGCGCGGCCGAGGCGGTCGCCCCGCTGCGGCAGGCCGTCACCCTCCGCGACGAGCTGGCCCAGCGCCACCTGCTGGCCGAGAGCCGCCTGCTGCTGGCCGAGGCGCTGGCCGAATGCGGTGACGTGCCGGCGGCCCTGGCGCTATTGGAAGAGGCTTTGCCCACGTTGGACTCGACCGGGCTGGAGACGAATGAGGATACCCAGCGCGGCCTGTGGGCCGCCTACCGTGTGCTGACCGCCGCCAACGACGACCGCGCCGCGGCCACGCTCAACCGGTTGCACGACGAGATCGAAGCGACGGCCGCCCGCCTGCCCGCCGGCGTGCGGCAACGTTACCGCGAGATGCTGCCCTTTAAGCGGGAGGCGATTAGGCTTTGGCTTCTTAACAAATAGATGACGCCGCGTTACAGTGAGCCATTGACAGGTGAACGAACTTGCCTAATAATATGACTACAGTCATGACTATGGTCATATGAGGTGGCAAATCATGGAAAAGACGATCTCAAAGAGCAAATTGAAAGCGACGATGCTCGAAGTATTCCGCGAGTTGGAAGCGACCGGCGGCGAATTGATCGTAACTGAGCACGGCCGACCCGTGTTGAAGGTCATTCCAATTCGACCCAAACTATCTGTACAGGATGTTTTTGGCGATGTGCAAGGACAACTTGAGTTCCTGGAAGACATGAACGCGCCAACCATCGACGAGTGGAGCGAAGTATAAATGCTCGTTCTTGACACCTCAGCCCTGCTGATATGGACGCTGCGGGAAAACGACTTACCTCCTAAAGCGAAGCAGGCAATAGACGCTTCGGGCCACCTTTTTATCAGTTCGATTTCTATCTGGGAAATCGCCCTGAAGTATGTGCGCGGACGGCTCATGCTTCCCTATGACGCCTTTACGTATGCTCGACGGCTAGAGCTATTGCCAAATCTGGAGATCATTCCTGTTAATGTGGAGACTTGGCTTACTAATGTACGGTTGGATTGGGACAATCGAGATCCTGCCGATCGCACGATTGTTGCTCTAGCGATGGAACTCAAATGCCCACTGGTAAGCAGTGATCGGAGCATGGCCGCTTTTTACCAACCAACTATCTGGTAGGAATTGAGGCTATCGTCCGGTATAGGTTATCGAGTGGTGTGCCTTGGGAAATAAGGACTCTCACTGCGTATGTCAATCTCTACCGTTGCCCCCTACGGCTCCTGGAAATCCCCCATCACCGCCGACCTGCTGCTGGGCGGCAGCGTCAATCTATCGCAGCCGCGGCTGGACGGCGACGATGTCTACTGGCTGGAGGGCCGCCCGGCAGAGCGCGGCCGGCAAGTGGTCGTCCGCCGCGCCGCCGATGGGACGACGGCCGACGTGACCCCGCCCGGCTTCAACGCCCGCACCCGCGTCCACGAGTACGGTGGCGGCGACTATGCCGTTCATGATGGCGTGGTCACCTTCGCCAACGACGCCGACCAGCGCCTCTACGTCCAGCGGCCGGGCCAAGCGCCGCAACCGCTGACGGCCGAGAGCCAGTCGCGCTACGCCGACATGCAGATCGATGCCGCCCGCGGCCGGCTGTTGGCCGTCCGCGAAGACCACAGCGGCCCCGGCGAGGCGGTCAACAGCCTCGTCGCCATCGCTCTTGATGATGGCGCGATAATTACGCTGGCCGCGGGCAACGATTTCTACAGCAGCCCGCGCCTCAGCCCCGACGGCCGCCGCCTGGCCTGGCTGACCTGGAACCACCCCAATATGCCCTGGGACGGCACCGAGCTATGGCTGGCCGAACTGGACGGCGACGGCATGCCGCGCGACGCCCGCCGCGTGGCCGGCGGCCCGGCCGAGTCCATCTTCCAGCCCGAATGGTCGCCGCCCGGCGCGGGCGACGGCGGCGCGCTGCACTTCGTCTCCGACCGCAGCGGCTGGTGGAACCTCTACCGGCTGGGCGACGATGGGACGGGGGCAGACGTTCCGCCGGAACGTCTCTACGCAATGGCGGCCGAGTTCGGGCAGCCGCAATGGGTCTTCGGCCTGTCCACCTACGCCTTCCTCAACGCCGACACGATCATCTGCACCTATACCGTGGACGGCCGGCGCTTCATGGCCCTGCTGGACACCCTGAGCGGCCAGTTGCGCCCGCTGGACGTGGCCCACGCCGGGACGATGCTGGACGCTGCCGGCGGGTGGGCCGTCTACGTTGGCGCGTCGCCCACCGCCGCAGCGGCAGTGGTGCGGCTCGATCTGAGCGGTGGCCGCCTCGGCGCGGTTGAGGTTCTGCGTCACTCGACGGAGTTCGCCGTTGACGAGGCGTATCTGTCCATCGCCGAGCCGGTCGAGTTCCCCACCGAGGGCGGGCTGACGGCCCACGGCTACTTCTACGCGCCGCGCAACCGCGACTACGCCGCGCCGGCGGGCGAGTTGCCGCCGCTGATCGTCACCAGCCACGGCGGGCCGACCAGCGCCACCACCGGCGACCTGAGCCTGAGCCGGCAGTACTGGACCAGCCGCGGCTTCGCCATCCTCGACGTGAACTACGGCGGCAGCACCGGCTACGGCCGCGCCTACCGCGAGCGGCTGGCCGACAACTGGGGCGTGGTAGACGTGGACGATTGCATCAACGGCGCGCGCCGGCTGGTGGAACAGGGGCGGGTCGATGGCGAACGGCTCATCATCCGCGGCGGCAGCGCCGGCGGCTACACCACCCTGCGGGCCATCACCGCCCATCGCGTCTTCAAGGCCGCGGCCAGCTACTACGGCATCAGCGACGCCGAGGCGCTGGCTAAGGACACGCACAAGTTCGAGTCGCGCTACTCCGACAAGCTGATCGGCCCCTACCCGGCGCGGCGCGATCTCTACGTCAAGCGCTCCCCCCTCCACGTCGCCAATGACTGTAGCGCGGCGCTCATCCTCTTCCAGGGGTTGGAGGACAAGGTGGTGCCGCCCGACCAGTCGGAGGCGATGTTCATCGCCGCGCGCAACAAGGAGTTGCCCGTGGCCTACGTCGCCTTTGAGGGCGAGGGGCACGGCTTCCGCCAGGCGGCCAACATCAAGCGGGCGATGGAGAACGAGCTGTACTTCTACGGCCGCGTCTTTGGCTTCGAGCCGGGGGAGCCGCTGGAGCCGGTCGAGATCGAGAACCTGCCTTAAGAGGAAGAAACCACAGATTACACAGATTTCACAGATTAAAGAAGGGTAATCCGCAGATTGGGCAGATTTCAGAAGCAAGAGAATTGAATTTCTTTTCTTCAGGAATCTGCTAAATCTGCCCAATCTGCGGATTATTTCTCTTAATCTGTGAAATCTGCGTAATCTGTGGTTTCTTCTCTTACTGCGCGCGTTCGGCCGTGCGGGGGGCGGCGATGGCCTGGCGGCGCTTGGTCTGCATCCCCTCGGCCAGGTAGTAGCTGCCGACGACGAAGACGGCGGCGCCGATCTGCATGATGACCCCCTGCCACGTGGCGTAGAGGCCGAACCACAGCCCGGCCCAGTAGGGCGGCGTCACCCCCTGAATCGGCGTGATGCCCACCCAGCCCACGGCCTGCATGACGTGCACCGTCTTGCCGACCATCGTCACCAGCACCAGGCCGATGAGCACGCCCGTCCAGACGAGCATCTTCTTGTAGGGCAGCCGCGCCTGGAGCTTGAAGGTGATGGCCCCGACGACGAGCACGGCCAGCGCGCCGACGGCCACGCCTTGCAGCACGACCGTCGTGCCGGCGTCGAGCACCAGCGCTTGCAGGAATAGCACCGTCTCGAACCCCTCGCGGTACATGCTGGTGAAGCCCAGCAGCACCAGGCCGACGAACTGCCCCGTCTCGGCCGACAGCACGCGCCGCTTCTGCTGGTGGAAGCCGGCCATCCAGTCCTTCCAGTACGCCTTGTGGAAGAACCAGTTGGTGATGAGCAGCAGGATGCCGATGGCGATGAGCGAGACGATGGCCTCCAGCCGCTCGCCGAAGCGGGTCAGCGACGACAGAATCTGCTGGGCGATCCACCACGTGGCCGCCGTGGCCAGCAGCGATAGGACGACGCCCAGCACCATCGGCCGCCGGTGGCGGGCCATCGCCCCGACCATGCTGGCCATCAGCGCGGCCAGGATGACGACCGACTCCAGCCCTTCGCGGAAGACGATGATGGCCGCGTTGGTGATGATCGCCCCCGGCGCGCTGGGCAGGTCGCCCAACGTCAGTTGCGCCTCTTCCAGCGCCCCGTCCAGTTCGGCGCGAATGGCGGCCACCTCGGCCGGCGCGGCCTCCAGGGCGATGGCCTGGGCCAGCCCCGGCTGGCCGTCGTACCCCTGCCAGAACAGGCCGTCGATCCGGGCCACCAGCGGCGGGGCAAAGCCCAGCAGCCGCGGCTCCGGCCCGAAGTCGAAGATGGCGTAGGCTTCCAGCCGGGCCGACTCGGCCAGAGCGTAGTCGCCGGCCCGCACCGCCGCCTCCACCTGATCGAGCACCGAGGCCAGCACGTCGAAGTCGGCGTCGGCGTTGGCCGCCGTCCACGCCGGCGGCATCAGCGCGGTCAGTTCGGCGTTGATGGCCTCGACGTTGGCCGTCATCTGCTCCGGCGGCAGCACGTACTCCTTGCGGTTGGCGGCGTCGAGGTCGGCCACGACGGTGGCGATCTGCTGGGCCAGAGCGGCCGTCCGCGCCGGGTCAATCGCCTCCAGCCCCAGCCGCAGGTCGGCGAACGAGGCCTCGGCCCCGCCCATGAAACTGACCGCCTCCTGCACCTCCAGCTCGACCATGACCGTCTGCTCGGTCACGCCGCGGCCGTACTCCACCGGCACCAGGGCCAGGAAGCGCAGCAGTTGCCCGGCCCGCCGCGCCTGGTCATCGGGCGAGAGGGGCGCGGCGCGGAAGCTGCCCAACGTGGCGCTCAGCCGTTCGGCCGTGGTCGCCACGGTGGTCTCGTCGCCGGCCAGCAGCGCCGGCAGCAGGGCGTCGAAGCCGGCCAGGACGGTACTCGCGTCGCCCGCGCCCTGCTCGGCGTAGGCCGGGGCCAGCACGCGCCAGTAGGCGGCGGCAATGCCGGCCGACTCGGCGCGGCGGGTGGGCAGAGCGTTGGCATCGGCGGCCGTGGCCAGATGTTGGGTCAGCCGCGCCTGATAGGTATCGAGCAGGTCGGCATCGAGTTGGGCCAGGGCGGCGGCGACGGCTTCGGGCGTCGCCTCGTTAGCAGCCAGGTCGCGCAGAGCCAGGGTGGCGTCAGCGTCGGGGCGGGAGAAGCGGGTGCTGGTGCGGAAGTCGCGCACCAGCAGCCAGCGCTGGGCCTCGGCGGCGTCGCCGGCCTCGATGGCCGCGCGCGCGGCCAGATAGCCGCCCCAGTTGAGCGCGCCCGCGGCCCGCCCGCGCGCGCCGGCCAAAGCGTCGCCATCGCCGGCCGCCGCGGCCGTGGCCGCGGCGTCGAGCGCCTCGGCCAGCAGCGCGGCGCTCTCAGCCGGCAGGCCGTCGGGCCCGGCCGCCGCCGCCTCGGCCACGTGGCCTTCGGCGGCGCGCGAATCGCCGCCCAGCACGGCGGCCTGGGCGGCGAAGAGGGCGTCGCTGATGGCGTCGGCCGCTTGCCACGGTTCGCGGTCATCGGCCGCAGCCGGGGCCGGGCGCAGGGCCAGCCCGCCTAGCAGTAGCAGAAGTAGATAGAAACCGAGTTTCTTCGGAGAAACTCGGTTTCTAACTCTAAGAGTTACAGATCCTTGATGCGCTTGGGGCTGCATAGGTTCTTCTTCTTGTTGGCCACGCGTCCGCAGTTGGTGCAGACGAAGCGCGGCTGATTAACCAGCAGGACGTAGGATGGCAGGTCACCCTTGAGCGACTTCTTCAGCTTGCACAGTTCCGTGCTCATCGTTCCTCGTTTACTCAGCGATCTCAACGTCGAGCAGCGCCGCCGCCTGGCTGACCTGACCGGCCAGCGCCGTGGCCTTGGCCTGGGCCTCGCCGCCGAAGAGGTCGGCCTGAGCGCCGGTGAAGCGCGTGCCGGCCCGCTCCTGGTTGTAAAGGTCGCCGACGTAGCCACGCAGGTCGGCGAAGCCGTCAGTGATCTGGCTGTGCAGCGCCGGGTCGGCCGACTGCACCAGCGTGGCCATATTGCCGTAGGTGAAGTCCAGCCCGGCCAGGATGCCGTTGATGTCGAACAGACGGCTGACGCCGATGAAAGATTGCTCTTGCGACTGCTCATTGACAAAGGCCGACAGCTTCCACTGCTCGAAGTACTCGTTCATGGTCGGGATCATGACCACCAGAGCCGTGAAGGCGTCGGACAGGCTGGGCTGCCAGCCCTCGACGGCAGTGATCATCTCGCCCGTCGCCCCGTCCAACCCCTGCGCGGCGGCCAGCAGAACGTTGGCCTCCGGCAGCACTTCGCCCAGTTCGGCCGCGCCGTCGCTGTCCAGGTCGGCCGGCAGCCCGACGAAGTCGGCCCGCGTGCCCCAGATGATCGGCTCCAGCAGGCTGTGGAAGAAGTTGCCGGGGCTGGGCAGAGTGCGGCCATCAGCCAGTTCCAGCGTCCACTCATAGGCCTCGACCGGGTCTTCCTCGGCGCTGGGGCCGGCGTCGATCCACACGTCATAGAAGGCCAGCGACGGCACGCCGGCGATGATGCCCTCGTCCAGTTCGTAGTGGGTGCTGGCCGTCAGCCAGTGGGCCTTGGCGTCGGCCACCAGTTGGGTCAGCGCCGGCGCGTCGGCGGCCCAGGCGGCGGCGTAGTCGAAGTTGTGGCCGGCCAGCAGGTCGTAGTAGCTCTGGGCCGTGGTGGCCAGAGCGGCCGTGCCCTCTTTCATCTGTTGGGCGTTGTCGAGTGTGTACTGCTTGACGGCGGCCAGATCGGCGGCGTCAGTGGCGGCGGCCGGAGTGGCTTCGATGGCCGGCTGTGCCTGTTCGGCCGCGCCGCCACAGGCAACGAGCAGAACCACGGCAACCAGACTCAACAGGCGGGCAATCCACTTGGACATAGGCGTTTTCTTCTCTCCCGATGAGTGTTTGTTGTTCCATTATCGGCAGTCGGGCCACGGCTACAAGACCCCGGCGTTAAGACTCGATTGCAGCGCGGTTAAACAAAAATGGGCCGGCCGCAAAGTGATTGTGAACCGTGGTTAAAAAGTGCGGCAGCAGCAAAAAAGAGGCCTGACAGGTTGTAGACCAACCTGCCAGGCCGGGGGAGAGAGATGGGAGAAGACGGGACAGGTTAGCCTCCCAACCTGTCAGACATGAACGATTACGACCCAGCTTCGACTGCGGCTTCGGCCTCTTCCGAGTACGGCCCCGGCGTGTCCGGGCCGCTCTCCGGGAATTCAGGCACAACGATATAGTTGGTCGGGATTTGGCCAGTCAGCGCGTCCAGGAAGGCGGCGATGTCGGCGATCTGATCCGTCGTCAACTGCCGGCCCAACTGGTAGCGGGCCATGATGTCGATGACCTCTTCCACCGTCTGCACGCTGCCGTCGTGGAGATAGGGGCCGGTCATGGCGATGTTGCGCAGGCCGGGGACTTTGAAGGCGTACCTGTCGGCTTCCACGCCGGTGATGGCGAAGCGCCCTTCGTCGGCCAAATTCGGGTAAGCCTCGGCCTGGCCCATGATGGCGTAGCGCAGGCCGCCGATGGCCGCGCCGTAGTGGCAGGTGGTGCAGCCGGTGGAGACGAATAGAGCCACGCCGCGCTTCTGCTGCGCGGTCAGGGCCGACTCGTTGCCGGCCAGCAGGGCGTCGAAGGCATCGGGCGTCACCAGGTAGCGCTCGAACGCGCCGATGGCCGCGCCAACGTTGTCATAGGTGATCGGGTCAGCATCGTCGGGGAAAGCGGCGGCGAACAGGTCATGATAGCCGGGAATCGATCTGAGCACCTGGATGACGTACTCCGGGTTGGGCATGCCCATTTCACCCGCGGCCAGGATGGGGCCTTGGGCCTGCTCCTCCACGTCGGCGGCGCGGCCGTCCCAGAACTGCGCCAGGTGGAGCGCGGCGTTGTAGACCGTCGGGGCGTTGCGGCCGACCGGGTTGCCATCATGGCCCAGCGAGAATTGCAGGCCATCGACGCCGTACTGGTCGAGCAGGTGGCAGTTGTTACAGCTCATCTCCTGGCTGATGGAGATACGCTCCTCATAATAGAGCATCCGGCCCAGGTCGATCAACTCCTGAGAGATGACCGGGTGGTCTTCCGGCAACATCGCATCGGGCAACCGGGCAAAGATGGTCAGCGCATTGCGCGAATAGAAGTCGGGTGGCACCGGGGTCGGTGTCGCCAGTTCCTCCGGTGGGATGGCGCAGGCGGCCAGGAGGGCGATGAGAATTAGACCGGCGATGGCAATGGTTAGACCGTGGCGTTTCATACGGTGTGGCTCCTTCGGCGTGGCTCCTTCGGCGTGGCTTGTTCGGCGTGGCTCCTTCGGCGTGGCTTGTTCGGCGTGGCTTGTTCGGCGTGGCTCCTTGTTGACTGTCCACTATTTCCACTGCGTCCGGCGGGCTGGGATTCGGCTGCGCCTGACCGGAGCGCGCCCGATTGAGAAAGTGTAGTGGATAGGCTGATATTGACTCAAGTGACGAATGTTATCTCTATTTGTGAATAAATGCACAATCCATCGATTGCCGGTGCATCCCACTTTCTGCGGAGGAAAACGTGCGACGCACGAACGTGGCTGGTGTGTCGCCTAGGTTGCGTTTTCGCCCGTCCGCCGGTTATAATGTCCTTTCGTCTAGAACGTTTGTTTGCCCAAAACCGCCCATGATCAACCGCGAATTCCGCCTGGAAAACGAGAAGCAGTTCGACCGCCGCGGCCCGGTGCGCTGGATCGCCTCGCAACTGGCCCACTACTGGTATCTGCCGCTCATCGCCATCATCGCCGCCGTCGTCAACAACTTCGCCGCCAGCTACATCCAGGTGCTCATCGGCCGCGGCTTCGACCTGCTGAACACGCCCGACTGGCCGACGCGCTCGCTGGCGCTGCTGGCGCTGGCCGTCTTCGGCTCGGCCGCGTTGCAGGGCATCTTCGGCCTGGCGCGCAACTCGGCCTTCGAGTTCATGGCCCAGCGCATCGAGCGCGACTCGCGCGACTCGCTCTACGGCAGCCTGTTGGGCAAGAGCCAGACCTTCCACAACCGCCAGCGCATCGGCGACATCATGGCCCGCGCCACCAACGACGTGCGCATGCTCAACATCATGTTCAGCCCCGGCCTGATGCTCATCACCGACTCGCTGGTCGGCCTCGTGGCCCCGCTCGTCCTCATCACCCAGATCGACACGCGCCTGCTGCTGACGCCGGTCATTTTCCTGATTCTGTTCATCATCACCATCCGCGGCTACGCCCGCCGCCTCAGCCCGGTGAGCGAGGGGATGCGTGAATCCTTCGGCGTCATGAATGCCGGGCTGGCCGAGACGGTCGGCGGCATCGAGGTCGTCAAGGGCAACGCCCAGGAGGCGCAGGAGGGGGGCAAGTTCGCCCGCGATGCCGGCGTCTACCGCGACTACGCCGTGCGCGAGGGCGAGATTCAGGCCCGCTACCTGCCCATGCTCGTCTTCAGCATCTGCTGGGGCCTGGCCTTCCTGCACGCCATGCTGCTCTGGCGCGCCGGCGACCTGACGCTGGGACAGGTTGTCAGCTACGTCGGCCTGGTCGGCTTCCTGCGCTTTCCGACGTTCGTGTCCATCTTCACCTTCCAGTTGGCCCAATTGGGCGTGGCCAGCGCGCGGCGCATTCTGGAGTTGATCAACGCCAAGACGGAACTGGACGAGAATCAGGGCGGCGTGGCCCAGCCTATTGTGGGGGCGGTGGAGTTTCGGGATGTAAGCTTTAGGTACGAAGCGACGAGCGACGAGCGACGAGCGACGAGTGAAGACGCGCCTGACTCGTCACTCGTCGCTCGTCACTCGTCACTCCATATTCTGAAGAACATCACCTTCGCCGCCCAACCGGGCGAAACCGTGGCCATCGTTGGCCAGACGGGCGGCGGCAAGAGCACGCTGACGCGGCTCATCAACCGCATCTTCGACGTCGGCAGCGGCCAGGTGCTGGTCGATGGCGTGGACGTGCGCCAGTGGAATCTGGAGTCGCTGCGTTCGCAGATCTCGACCATCGAGCAGGACGTCTTCCTCTTCTCGCGCACCATCGCCGAGAACATCGCCTTCGGCGTGCCCGACGCCACGCGCGAACAGGTCGAGACGGCCGCCCGCGAGGCCCAGGCCCACGACTTCATCATGAGCTTCGACAAGGGCTACGAGACCGAAGTCGGCGAGCGCGGCGTGACCCTCTCCGGCGGCCAGCGGCAGCGCATCGCCATCGCCCGCGCCTTCCTGACCAACCCGCGCATCCTCATCCTCGACGACAGCACCAGCGCCATCGACAGCGCCACCGAGGACCGCATCCAGCAGGCCATGTATCGCATCAGCCGCCAGCGGACGACGTTCCTCATCACCCACCGCCTGAGCCAGATCCGCTGGGCCGACCGCATCCTCGTCCTCAAGGGCGGCGAGATCACCGACCAGGGCAAGCACGAAGAACTGCTGGCGCGCTCGCCGGATTATCGGCGCATCTTTGCGGTGTATGAGTGAGAGGGGCGTCAGTGGTCAGTTGTCCTCAACTGACCACTGACACCCGAAAGAGAAACACAATGGGCTTCATCCTCGACGGACTAGAAAGCGAAAGCTACGACCGGCAATACAGCGACCGCGACCTGATGCGGCGCATCGTCAGCTACTTCCGGCCCCACGGCCGCCGGATGGCCATGATCGCCGTCATGATCACCCTCAACTCGGTCATGGGCGCGCTGGGGCCGATCGTCATCGCCCGCGCCGTGGGCCTGCTGGGCGACAACCCCGACGCGGCAACGCTGAACGTGATGTTGTTGTTAGCCCTGGGCGTCAGCCTCATCGGCGTCTCGGCCTGGGTCTTCAACTACATCCGGCAGCTCTTCTCCGCCCGCGTGACCAGCAACGTCGTGCTGAAGCTGCGCGAGGACGTGTTCAACGCCACCGTGGCCCACGACCTCTCCTTCTACGACGAGCACCCGTCGGGCAAGATCGTCAGCCGCGTCACGTCCGACACGCAGGACTTCGCCGAGGTGGTCAACCTGACGCTCAACCTGCTCAGCCAGGTATTGCTGGTCGTCATCCTCATGGTCTACCTGCTGACCATCAACGCCCGGCTGACGCTGCTGCTGGTGGCGATGGCCCCCTTCGCCGCGATCATGGCCCTCAGCTTCCGCCGTCTGGCCCGCCGCGTGACGACCAACGCCCGCCGCGTGACGGCCATCATCAACGCCCAGATTCAGGAGTCGATCAGCGGCATCCTGGTGGCCAAGAGCTTCCGCCAGGAGCCGGCTATCTACGCCACCTTCGACGCCAACAACCGCCAGGGCTACCGCGTCGGCCTGACGCGCGGCCTGACGCTGAGCGGCATCTTCCCCTTGCTGGGCATCGGCTCCGGGCTGGGCACGGCCGTGCTGGTCTACGCCGGCGGCCTGGCCACGCGCCCGAGCGCAACAGCGCCCATCGCCCCGGCCGAGTGGTATCTGTTCATGCAGGCCGTGGGCTTCTTCTGGTTCCCCATGACCAGCATCGCCTCCTTCTGGAGCCAGTTCCAGGACGGCCTGTCGGCCGCCGAGCGCGTCTTTGCCCTGATCGATCGGGAGCCGAAGGTGAAGCAGTTGGCCGCCGAGCCGGTAGGGGCACGCCGCGCAGGGGAGCAGGAGAGCAGGGGAGCAGGGGAGCCACGAGGGGACGGATCACCCCTGCCCCCCCGCTCCCCCGCTCCCCTGCGGCCGACCGAGGCCGCGGCTGCTCCCCCCACACAGGGCCATATTGAGTTCCGCCACCTCCGCTTCAGCTACACCGACCGCGAAGTGGTCTTGCCCGACTTCTCGCTCGACATCCGCGCCGGGGAGACGGTGGCCCTGGTGGGCCACACCGGCGCGGGCAAGAGCAGCATCGGCAAGCTGATCATGCGCTTCTACGAGTTCCAGGGGGGCGAACTGCTCATCGACGGCCGCGACGTGCGCCGCCTCGACCTGGGGCAGTACCGGCGGCAGATCGGCCTGGTGCCCCAGGAGCCGTTCCTGTTCAGCGGCAGCGTGGCCGACAACGTGCGCTACGGCCGGCCGGAGGCCGGCGACGACGACGTGCTGCACGCGGCGCGGGCCATCAGCGGCGGCGAGTGGCTGGCGGCGCTGCCGGCCGGGCTACAGACCGACGTCGGCGAGCGCGGCGGCAACCTGAGCATGGGCCAGCGGCAACTGGTGGCCCTGGCCCGCGTCGTGCTGAAAGACCCGGCCATCTTCATCCTCGACGAAGCCACGGCCAGCGTTGACCCGTTTACCGAGGCCCAGATTCAGGAAGGGCTGCGCGAGATCATGCGCGAGCGCACGTCGCTGGTCATCGCCCATCGCCTGTTCACCGTCCGTCACGCCGACCGCATCATCGTCATGCGCGAGGGGCAGATCATCCAGCAGGGCACGCACGAGGCGCTGATGGCCGAGGGCGGGCACTACGCGGAGCTGTATAACACCTACTTCCGGCATCAGTCCTTGCAATACGTCGATGAGTGGGGCCGGCGGGCGTCGCAGGCCGACGCCGCCGGTGATAGTCACCAATAGGAGTGAAACCATGCAACTGGGCGCGTTTTCCATCAGTCTGTCGGTCAAGGACATCGCCGCGTCGCGGGCCTTCTACGAGAAGTTCGGCTTCGAGGTTCTGGGCGGCAACCAGGATGAGAACTGGTTGATCCTGAAGAACGGCGAAGCCGTCATCGGCCTGTTCCAGGGCATGTTCGAGGGCAACCTGTTGACCTTCAATCCCGGCTGGGATCAGAGCGCCAAGCCGGTGGGGCCGTTCACCGACGTGCGCGAGATTCAGCGCCGCTTGAAGGAACAGGGCATCGAGCTATCACCCGAGGCGGACGAAACGACGACGGGGCCGGGCTACTTCTCGGCCGTTGACCCGGACGGCAACGTGATTCTGGTGGATCAGCACGTGTAGGACGGCGGGCTATTGCCTATGACCTGCCGCGCTGCTATGCTTTGCTCATGTTAACCGACTACATCCGCGCCGCGCTCGCCCAGGCCCATTACGAAATTCTCGATGATGGCACGTTCTACGGCGATATTCCCGGCCTGCACGGCGTTCTGGCCAACGCCGGAACGTTGGAAGCGTGTCGGGCTGAGTTGCAGGACGTACTGGAAGAGTGGATCATTCTGGGCCTGCGCCTGGGGCACACCTTGCCGGGCGTCGGCGGCATCCAATTAGACGCGGCGCTTGAGAGTGCTTGATGCCGTCGTTCGGCCCTATCAAGCGCGTCGATCTCATCTGATCGCCCTTCTCTCGCCTCTCCTCGCCCATCCTTGTATAATCCCCCTCATCGTGCCGCCAGGGAGGACGAGATGGCGCTGATCGAACTGAGCATGATCACCGGCGCGATCGTCGGGATGGCCGCCGAGACGGGCTTCAAGGCCCTCGGCCAGTCAGAGGCGGCCGTGCGCGTCCGCAAGCGCCTGAGGCTGGCCGACCGCCCCGCCCCCGGCGATTTCGCGGCCCTCTACCGCCACGCCCTGGTCGAGTGGGGCGTCTTCAAGCCCGAACCCGTCCTGGCCTTCTTTCGCGACAAGCGCATCGTCGATGCCTTCGAGCGCGCCTACCGCGCCGGCGACCCGGCCATCCTGCAAACCGAGGCGGCCGAGTACGTCCGCTGGGCCGACGAGTCCGGCGCTTTCCGCCAACTGGAGTACGACCCGCGGCGCGAGATCGCCGAGTTCGCGGCCACGTTCGACGCCATCGTCAGCTTTTCGCGCACGGCCGTTGAGGTGCGGCAGGACGAGGCGCTGGCCCATCTGGCGCGCGAACTGGCGGAGGTGCGCGCGGCCCTGGCACAAATAGCCGCCGGGCGGGCCGCCGTTGGCGACGTCCACTTCTCCGGCCAGTTCCACAACGTCATCATCAATCTCCTCTCCCAACTGAAGGACAGCCGGCAGACCATTGGCGGCGCAACCACGGGCGAACCCTTGCCGCCGCTGGACGAGCACGGCCGCCCGCCGCTGCCCGACGCCAGCCGTGACCTGCCCCCCGGCTCCCGCGTCCCCTACGATCCCAACCCCCTCTTCACCGGCCGCGAGGACGAACTGCGCGCCCTGGCCCACGACCTGCTCTACGCCCCGGCCGGCGCGCCGGTCGTCATCGCCACCGGCATCGGCGGCATCGGCAAGACGCAACTGGCCGTCGAGTTCACCCACCGCTATGGCTGCTTTTTCGCCGGCGGCGTGCAGTGGGTCAGCCTGGCCGACGGCGACCCGGCGGCCGTGGCCCGCGAGGTGGCCGAGTGCGGCGCAGTAATGAAGCTGTGGACGGCGGCCGAGGAGAAAGAGCTGGCGATCGCCGAGAGGGTCCAGCGGACGCAGCGTCAGTGGCAGGGGACGGAGCCGCGGCTGCTCGTCTTTGACAATTGTGATGGCCACGGGCGGCAGGCGGCATGGCGGCTGCTGGACGAGTGGCGGCCGGTGGGTGGCGGGGCGCGTGTTCTTGTCACTAGCCGCAGTGATGTGTGGCCGGCCGGCTTCGCCGCGCTGGGCGTGCCGGCGCTACCGCGGCCGGATAGCATCGTCCTGCTGCGCGAGTATCTGACGAAGGGAAAGGAGAAGCGCCAGGAAAGTGACGTCGATCTGGACAAGGTAGCCGGCGTGCTGGGCGACCTGCCGCTGGCCCTGACCCTGGCCGGCAGTTATTTAGCCGCCTATCCCGGCATTCCGGTGGCGGCCTATCTGCAACGGCTGGCCGGGACGGACGTTCTGGAGGTGCTGGGGCCGCGCGAAGAAAACGCGCCCTACGCCTGGACGAAGCACGACCTCGACGTGGCCCGCACCTTCCGCGTCAGCCTCGACCGCTTGCAGCCGGACGAGAGCGCCACCGACGCCGCGGCGCGGCGGCTGCTGGCCGGCGCGGCCTGCCTCGTGCCCGGCGAGCCGTTCCCGCGCGAGTTGCTGTTGGGGATGCTGGCCGAAAGCGACGATCTGCACCGGCCCGAAGACGCCCTGCGGCGGCTGCTGGCGCTGGGTCTGCTGGAGCGGGCGGGCGAGGGGCGGCTGCGGCTGCACCGGCTGCTGCCCGCTTTGGAGGAGGGGGCCTGGCCAAGACGCAACGGCAACGAAGGGCAAAGCAAGAAGGCGTGGGCATGATGGCCAGCGCGAGAGGATGGAAGAGGCAGCCCACGGCCTGGTCGCAGAGGCAGAATAAAGCGGTCGACCCGCGGGCGCTGCGGGGTGGGTGGGTGGCTTCCACCACCTGACACTGGGATGTGGGCGGGCAAGACGCGCATCGGTCAGCCAACATGCAATGAGCATGGGCTACCTGATAATGAGGGCGACCTGGCCGGGGCGCGGCCGGCCTACGAGCGCGCCCTGGCCATCGTCGAGCGCATCCTCGGTCCGGAGCACCCCGATACGGCGGGGAGCCTCAACAACCTGGGCTACCTGCTGCAAGCGCAGGGCGACCTGGCCGGGGCGCGGCCGTACTACGAGCGCGCCCTGGCCATCCGCGAGCGCGTCCTCGGCCCGGAGCACCCCGCTACGGCGCTGAGCCTCAACAACCTAGGCTGCTGCGGGCGCAGGGCGACCTGGCCGGGGCGCGGCCGTACTTCGAGCGCGCCCTGGCCATCCGCGAGCGCGTCCTCGGCCCGGAGCACCCCGATACGGCGCTGAGCCTCAACAACCTGGGCGCGCTGCTGCAAGCGCAGGGCGACCTGGCCGGGGCGCGGCCGTACTACGAGCGCGCCCTGGCCATCCGCGAGCGCGTCCTCGGCCCGGAGCACCCCGCCACGGCGGGGAGCCTCAACAACCTGGGCGCGCTGCTGCAGGCGCAGGGCGACCTGGGCGGGGGCGCGACTCGAGCGCGCCCTGGCCATCCGCGACGCGTCCTCGGCCCGGAGCACCCCGACACGGCGCGAGCCTCAACAACAGCGCAGGGCGACCTGGCCGGGGCGCGGCCGTACACCGAGCGCGCCCTGGCCATCCGCGAGCGCGTCCTCGGCCCGGAGCACCCCGACACGGCGCAGAGCCTCAACAACCTGGGCGTCCTGGCTGCCACAGGGCGACCGGCGGGCGCGGCCGTACTACGCGCCGGGCGCTGGGATTTAGGAGGACCGGGTTTCGGCCGAACCATCCTTGAGACGCGCAGGCTAGGCCGATCGGGCCTTCTTGTCCGTCAGCGCAGAATCGAACACGGATGGCGTGGATGGACGCGGATTTCACGCTAGACAGAACGGTTCTGACCCGTGAGAATCAGGCCGCCCACCCTCTGCCCACCGCAACATGCCCGCAGGGGCGGGACAAAGGGACGCCGATCGGTCCGCCGCCCGGCCAGACGACCGTCGCTGCCGGATCGACTCGCCCCTGCACCGATGACAGCCTTTCGGGCAGGGCCGCGAAGACGCCGCGAAACTCGATTAGCTCGGGTACATTGACTTCGCCGATTGCGCCGTCCTCGAAATGGAGGCGCAGGCGGTAACTGTCAAGTGGTGTTACACGACACTTTTGGCATGGGAAGCTTGTTCTTCATTGCGCCCGCAACCAGGCTACAACAACGCTTCAAGGGTCGCACCTTCAATAGATCCAAGGCTACCGGCGCGGCATCGCACTGACCCCGGCACACTGCCAAGCCCGGCCCCTATATCAACCCCTCCCCCCGATACCACCCCACCGTCCGCTCCACCCCTTCCCGCAGCTCCACTCGCGGCGCAAAGCCCAGTTCGCGCTCCGCTTTGGCGTAGGTCGAGCGCCGGTTCTCGCTAAAGAAGGCCACCCCGGTGCGGCTGAGGGGCACGTCGCGGCCGAGCAGCTTGCCGGCCGCCTCCAGCCCGGCCGCGCCCAGCCAGGCCAGCGGCACGGGCACGCGCCAACGCGGCGGCGGCACGCCCAGCGCGGCGGCAATCGTCTCGGCCAGCTCGCGGAAGGGCAGCGGCCGCGGCCCGGCGATGTGGTAGACGCCCCCCGGCGCGCCCCGCCGCAGACAGGCCAGCAGCCCGTCGACCATGTCATCGACGTAGGTCGGGTGGCAGGTGTTCGCGCCGTCGCCGATGTAGAAGAACAGGCCGCGCTGGATGGCACGGAACAGGCCCAGCACGTGCACGTCGCCGGGGCCGTAGATGAACTCCGGCCGGGCGACGACCAGCGGCAGGCCGTCGCGGGCGAACCCGGCGGCCACCGCCTCACCCAGGGCCTTGCTGCGCTCGTAGGCGTTGCTGGGAGCCAGGGGGAAGACTCGTCGAAGGATGAAGGATGAAGGCGGAAGGATGAATCCCGGAGCGGCGGTTCTGAACTCATCCTTCCGCCTTCATCCTTCATCCCTGCTTGTCGGACCGGGCCGAGGACGCCGGCGCTGCTGACGTGCAGGACGCGCAGGCCGGCCGCCGTGCGCCCCTGCTGCCAGGCCCGTTCGACGGCCGCCAGCACGTGCCCCACACCCTCGGCGTTAATCCGGTTGTAGGTCGCCGCGCTGACCCCCGCCCGGCCCAGCATCCCCGCGGCGTGGATGACCCACGTCGCGCCGTCGAACAGGCCGTCGAGGCCGGCCGGGGTGGTGATGTCGCCGCTGTGGAACGTCACCGGCACGCCGGCCAGCCGCGAGCGGTCGGAGCCGGGCAGCGTCAGGGCGTGGAGTTCCACCCCCTCGGCCGCCAGCCGCCGCGCCAGCGCCCCACCGACAAACCCGGTCGCCCCGGTCAGCACGACTTTCATGGCTTTACCTCGAGCAAAGAGCTCACGCAAAGGCGCAAAGGCGCAAAGGCGCAAAGAAGAGAAGAAAGAATCTTCTTCCTTGGCGTCTTTGCCCCTCCGCGCCTTTGCGTGAGCGCCTTCAAATCTAGCGCACCGACACCTTGTAGATCGTGCCGTCCATGTAGACCCCGGCGTAGAGGCCGCCGCTGTTGTCCTCGCCGAAGGTGCTGATGGGCAGGACGGTGTCGCCGGCCGGGTCGACCTGCCACTGGCTGCCCTGGCGCGCCATCGTCCACAGTTGCCCGGTGCACCAGTCGGCGAAGAAGTAGCGGCCGTGCAGCGTGGTGTACTTCAGGCCGCGATAGAGAGAGCCGCCGATGATGGAACAGCCGCCCTGGCTGTGGTTGTACTCAAACACCGGCGCGACGTACTGCCGGGGCGGTGTGCACGAACTGGCCACCTGGGGGTGCGTGGCGGCGTAATTAAAGGTGCCTTCCCAGCAGTGCCAGCCGAAGTTGGCCCCGCCGCCGGCGTTGCCGGGCCAGTAGTTGACCTCTTCGCGCTGCCACTCGCCCACGTCGGCCAGGTACATGTCGCCGTTGAGCGGGTCGATGGCGATGCGCCACGGGTTGCGCAAGCCCTTCATCCACAACTCGTCGCAGCCGGCGTCGCCCCGCCAGGGGTTGTCGCGCGGGACGGAGTAGCGGCCGTTGATGCCGCAGTCGGGCGCGGTTCCGCGCGTCGGGTTCACGTCGATGCGCAGGATGGAGCCGAAGATGGTGTCGCGCCGCTGGGCGAAGTTGTTGGGGTCGCCGGGCACACCCCACGGGTCATAGGGGTCCGGCCCGCCGTCGCCGATGGGGATGTAGAGATAGCCGTCCGGCCCGAAGGTCAGATCGCCGGCGTTGTGGACGGCGCTCAGATTGCCCGCGCTGTCCTTGTCCGGCTTGCGCTCAAAGAGCAGGGGCTGAAACGTCTGCGTGTTGACCTTGTTGGGGTTGTTGGGGCTGACGGCCACGCGCGTGACGGTGAAGGTGCGCGGCGTGGTGTGGGCAAAGTAGATGTTGGGATTGGCCGGATAGTCGGGATGGAAGGCCAGGCCCAGGAAGCCCTGCTCGAAGTCGTTCTCGTTGCCGTCGCCCCCCAGTTGCACCAGATGGCGAACGTCCATGAACGGCTCGGGGAGAACCGTGCCGTTGGGATAGACGATGTGGACGATGCCCTCGCGCGTGGCCACGAACAGCCGCTCGTCGCCGGCGTTGGCGATGTCGGTGATGGTCAGGCTGCCCAGGTCGACCAGAGGCGTGAAATCGAACTGCGGCGGCAGCGGCTCCACGCGGACGAAGGGCATGTAGGCCCTGGATGGCGTGGCGTCGTCCGAAGCGTCCGCGCCGGAGGCAGCCACAATGATAACCAGAGCGAGCAGCGGCAGCGCCAGCCACAATCGGCGCATTGAGCCGAACGATGAAGCGTCCATGTGTTGTTGCTCCTTACGTGGCCGGTCGGCGGCGACTCCCGGCAGCCGTCCGGCAGGGTGTGCTATGCCTGTGAATTCTATCACGATAGAGTGTTGGGGTCTTCTGGGATTGCGCGATTGCTAACGACGCGGCTACTACGGGCCAGACCCGACAGGTAGGCGACCACAAACGGCATTTCCGTCTAAGAACAATCGGCCGCCCACCTGTCAGGTCTTTAATGTTTACTCCAACTCCACCAGCACCGGCGCCGGGATCGCCCCTTTCAGCCCATAGTGGTCATCGAACACGGCGGTGATGGCGTGGATGCCGCTCTCCGGCGTCGTCTTGGTCAGCGTAATGGGCACATCGACGACACCCCCGGGGCCGACTATGGCCGGATACTCGCGCACGGCCACGGCGCTGTTGGCCTCGAACGGGTCGAGGTCGAAGCCGCCGCCGGGCACGCCGGCCGTGAACAGGCCGCTCTCGACGACCAGCACCGTCACCGGCCGGCCGGCGGGGCCGGTGATGTGGACGGTCTGATTGGCGCTGGTCACGACCGCCGGGGCGCTGACGCCCAACACGGCGACGCCCGGGCTGGGCGGCTGCCCGGCGCGCACCACGGCAATCGCCCCGCTGTGGGCGCTGCCGGCCGAGCCGCCGTCGGGCAGTCGCCAGGCCTGGCCGCTGATGGTCGCGCCGTTGTTGAACTTGGCCGTGACCGTTGCGCCGACCAACTCCAGCCCACCGACGCTGCCCGATTCGGCCGGGCCGGGGGCGCTGGCCCCCTTGATGCTCGTCGGGTCGATGTCGATGGAGAATTCGAAGCGGTCGCCGCGGTCGAAGCCGCCAAAGCGCAGCACGAGCACGTCGAAGCCGCCGTCGCGCGCCCCCTCGAAGCTGTGGCTGATCAGGCCCGTGCCCTCGCGCACGTCGACCACCACGTCCTTGGCCACGGCGTCGCCCGCCTGGCCATACGGGTCGAAGACGACGTCGGGCAGCAGGGCGGTGCTCAGGTCGATGCGCAACTCGGTCAGTTGTTGGCCGTCGAGCGAGTCGTTGGAGACGATGAACGAGCTTTTGTTGAAGGTGCTGGCGTTGATCTGGGTGTTGCGGGTGATGTAGAGGGCGGCGGCGGCGCTGTAGGGGGTGCGCGTCGGCGTCGGCGGCGGCGTGGGCGAGACGACCGGCGTCGGCGACGGGTCGAAGCGGATGTGGGGCAGATGGATGCGGTGGCGCGGCGTGGCCAAGGGGGCCTGCGGCAGCGCCGGCGCGGCCCCGCTGCCCGCCGGCAGGCCCACCAGCAGCGCCCCACCAACCAGGGCCACCATACCAATCAACACAGTGGTCAGGATTCTCGTCGCTTTCATGGTACTCCTCGTTGAGAGAGGAGCTCACGCAAAGGCGCAAAGGAGCAAAGGACGCTAAGAAGAATCTCTTTTCTTCCTTTGCGCCTTGGCCCCTTCGCGCCTTTGCGTGAGCTCTTCTAACTCGTCATTCGTCACTCGTCACTCGTAACTCAACACTCCCCTCGGCCAACGGCGCGCCGCCCAGCGTGGCCGGGGCGCGCTCGCCGGTGTCGGGGCGATAGGCTCCCACCAGGATGCGCCCGCCCGGCGGCACGGCCGTCCCCGGCGGGAAGCGGTGGGCGTCGCGCACCACGTCGCCCGGCCGCCAGATGCGCGTCGGGCTGAGGCCGTCGTTGGGTGGGGCGTCGGCCTGGGCGACCAGGTTGCCGGCGGCGTCCAGCAGGTGGACGAAGATGGTGTAGTCCGTGGGCGGCGCGGCCGTGGCCTGCCACCACAGGGTGACGACCGGCCCCTCGCCACTCGCCTCGACCGATGAAGCCACTAGTTGGAAGCTATCGGCGAAGACGGCCGCTTCCCCCTCGGATGCCGGGGCAACGAGCGGCGCGGCCGGGCGCACGACCACGGCGGCGACGACGGGCGGCTCGACCGGCTGGCCGTCGCGCGTAGGCGGCACGTCGCGCGGCGCGGCGGGGGGCGCGGGCGCTTGCGGCGAGCCGTTGACGATGGGCGCGGGGCCGCCCTCGGTCAGACGCACCTGTAGCGCGGCCAGCGTTGGGCCGTTCAGGGCGCCATCGGCCACCAGCGTCAACCGGTCGCGCCAGACCTCGCCCGCCGCCCAGCCGCGCGTGGGGTTCATGCCCTGGCCGGGGTAGCTGTTGTGCTCGGCCAGCTTGCGCCAGCCGCCCGGCTCCTGGGCCAGCAGTTGGACGTTGACGGTGTAGTCGGCGGCCACGCCGGTCTCGGCCCGCCAGGTGAGAACGACGGCCGACGGCCGACCGGCGACCGCCGCTTCGGCGCTGGCTTCTAATAAGGCCAGGTTGCCGAATGTCAGCAGGGGTGTCAGTGACCCGACTCCCGTCGGGTCACTGACACCTGCACAAACATTGCTCTTACACTCGGCCGTCGGGTAGAGCGCGGGCAAATGGTACGCCAGCAACGCCAAAGCGATGATCGGCGGCACGGCCGCGGCGGCCAGCAGCGCCCCCTCGCGGCGGCGCGGCGACCACCAGCGGGCGTAGCCCGCCGCCAGCAGCCAGGCCAGCATCGGCAGCCCCGGCAGCCACCAGCGCCCTTCGGGAACCATCCAGCCCGCCTCCTTGACCGTCAGGGCCTTCACAGCGAAGTAGAGGTACGAGATGCCCAGGAAGGCGAGGAGCACCATCAGGGTGGCGGGTGGCAAGAAGAGCTCACGCCAAGGCGCAAAGGGGCCAAGGCGCAAAGGAAGAAAAGGCAATCTTCTTGGCGTTCTTTGCTCCTTTGCGCCTTGGCGTGAGCTCTTCTCCCCATTCCTAATTGGCCGCAGCCAGCCCAGCAACATCACCACCACCGCCCCCAGCCATAACCCGTATAGCCACGCCGGCCCGTAGCCCACGTCGCCGGCCGACCAGTCGAGCCAGTAGGAGCGCCACACGGCCGGCAGGAAGGGGATGACGTGGCCGAAGTCGAGCGGGCTGAGGCGCAGGACGCGGCCGACGGGCAAACTGCCCGACAACCCCAGCGCGTCGCGCATCCGCACGGCGTTGAGCCACAGCCAGGCGGCCCACAGGGGCAGGAGGCCGGCGGCGATGGCCGCTGCGGCCAGGGGCCAGGGGACGGTGGCGAGTGGCGAGTGGCGAGTGGCGAGTGGCGGGAGGCGTGTGTCGTTCGCGGAGTCCGCATCCTCAGATGCGGGGCGGGGGGCGGGCGGCCCGGCTCCCTCGCCCTGGGGGAGAGGGTTGGGGAGAGGGTTCGATGGCACCAACGACCTACGACCAACGACCAATCCCAACACCACCATCACCGGAAACACCAGCACAAACACCCCATTGGCCTTCGTCAAAATCGCCGCGGCGCAGAGTAGGCCGAGGACGAAGAAGGGAAGAACCTCACGCAAAGGCGCAAAGGGGCCAAGGCGCAAAGGAAGATAAGCTTTTCTTCTTGGCGTCCTTTGCACCTTCGCGCCTTTGCGTGAGCTCTTCCTCCTCTCACTCGTCACTAATAACACCGCATAGCCCATGACGACGGCCACCACGGCCGTCAACGGCATATCGTTGTTGACCGAGCCGCTCAGGTGCAGGTAGGTCGGCTGGAAGGCCAGGATAGACCCCATGAGCAGCCCGGCCGCCGGGCCATAGACGCGCTGGCCGGCGGCGTAGAGCGCGGCCACGCCCAGCGCGCCCAGCAGCGCCGCGGCCACGCGGCTGGTGTAGAGCAGCGGTGTGGTGGCCGGATCGACGTGGACGACCGGGTTGCGGTTGCCGACCGGCGTGGACAGGTAGTGGGGGTTGGCCTGGAGTTCGATGGGCGGCGGCGGGTTCGTGGCCGAGGGCGGCACGGGCACGCTCAGCCCGAACAGCGCGGCGAAGGTGAAGTAGAGCGGCGGCTGGTGCCACTCGGTGTAGCGCACCTCGCTATCGACCAGGCCGCGGTTGGGCAGCCCGCCGATCTGGCGCATGACCTGGACGTACTCGAAGTTGAGCAGCTCGTTGGGCGTGGCCAGCGCCGGCAGGGCGAAGGCCATGTGGACGGCGGCGGCGAAATACAGGACGAGCAGCCCGACGGCGAGCGCCCGGTGGCGGCGGGTGGTCATACGCAGTTGATTATAGTTGTACTACAAGAAGGGGCCAGGTTCCAGGGGCCAGGGGCCAGGGAAGAGCGCTCTTCCCTGGCCCTTCTTTGCGTTGAACTCTGCGCACCTTGCGTTAAACTTAGCCGTGGAGGTGCGTGAGCATGATCGACACCAATGGCAAGTACTACCTGGGCAAACAATGGGACGCGGGGGCGAGCAAGCTGCTCGACGACACCCTGCTCTATGATTCCGAAGACCTGACCACCCACGCCGTCGTCGTCGGCATGACCGGCAGCGGCAAGACCGGCCTGTGCGTCGGCCTGCTGGAAGAGGCGGCGCTCAACGGCGTGCCGGCGCTGATGATCGACCCCAAGGGCGACCTGACCAACCTGCTGCTCCACTTCCCCGATCTGCTGCCGGCCGACTTCAAGCCGTGGATCAACGCCGACGCCGCCCGCAAGGACGGCAAGACGGAAGACCAGGCCGCGGCCGAGACGGCCGGGATGTGGCAGGCGGGGCTGACCGACTGGGACATCGCCCCGGAGCGCATCAAGGCCCTGGCCGACAGCGTCCGCTTCACCATCTACACCCCCGGCTCGACCGCCGGCGTGCCCCTCAGCGTCCTGTCCAAGCTCGGCGCGCCCGACATCGCCTGGCAAGGCAACGAAGAGGTGCTGCAAGAGCAGATCAGCGGCACCGTCACGGCGCTGCTGGGGCTGACCGGGCTGAAGAACATCGACCCGGTGCAGAGCCGCGAGCACATTCTGCTGTCCAACATCATCGCCCACGCCTGGAGCCAGGGGCAGAGCCTCGACCTGGGCGAGCTGATCATGCAGATCCAGTCGCCGCCCTTCGCCAAGCTGGGCGTGTTCGACGTCAACACCTTCTTCCCGGAGAAGGACCGCACCGGGCTGGCCATGCGCCTGAACAGCATGTTGGCCTCGCCCAGCTTCCAGAACTGGGTGCAGGGCGAGCCGCTCGACATAGCCGCGCTGCTCTATACGCCCGACGGCCGCCCGCGCCACTCCATCTTCTACATCGCCCACCTGAGCGAAGACGAGCGCATGTTCTTCGTGACGCTGCTCTACGCCAACATCGAGTCGTGGATGCGCGCCCAGAGCGGCACGAGCACGCTGCGGGCGCTGGTCTACTTCGACGAGATCTTCGGCTACCTGCCGCCCATCGGCAATCCGCCGTCGAAGACGCTCATTCTGCGGATGCTCAAGCAGGCCCGCGCCTTCGGCGTCGGCCTGGTGCTGGCGACGCAGAACCCGGTCGACGTGGACTACAAGGGCATGTCCAACATCGGCACGTGGTTCATCGGCAAGCTGGCCACCGACCAGGACAAGGCGCGGCTGCTCGACGGCCTGTCCAGCGCCGACGGCAGCGTCAACGTCAAGGAGCTGGATCGGCTCATCTCCGGCATCGGCAAGCGCGTCTTCCTGATGCGCAACGTGCACGAGAAGCGGCCGCTGCTCTTCCAGACGCGCTGGGCGATGAACTACCTGGCCGGGCCGCTGACGCGGGCGCAGATTCCGGCCCTCAACGCCCTGAAGGGGGCCGGGCCGGCCGCCGCCGGGCCGGTGGGCGCGGCCACGGCGGCGACGATGGCCGCGCCGCCGCCGGCCGAAGCCCCGTCGCGCCCGGCCACGCCCGGCACGGCCGACGCCGCCGGAACCGTCACCCGGCCGCCCGTGCCCTCCGGCGTGGGCGAGTACTTCCTGCCGGCCAACCTGTCGCTGGACGAGGCCGCCGCCCGCGACCGCGTCGCGCTGCCGGCCGGCGTGGCCGAGTCGGGCGTCCTCTACCGGCCGGTGCTGCTGGCCCAGGCCGACATCCGCCTGGTCAACGCCAAGTATGGCCTGAACACCAGCGTGCCCTGGGCGGCGCTGGCCCACGACGCCGCCGACGTGCGCTGGGATGAGGTGGCCATCGCCCCGCTGGACGACCGCGCCCTCGACCGCGCCCCGTTGCGCGACGCGCGCTTCGCCGGGCTGGCCGCGCCCCTGTCCGACGCCAAGGCGATGCGCGCCCTGGAAACCAACCTGGTGGACTACATCGTCCGCAGCGGCGGCGTCAGCGTGCGGGCCAACGAGAAGCTGAAGGTCTACGCCGGGCCGGACGTGGACGACGCCGCCTTTGAGGAGATGTGCCGCGACGCGGCCGACGATCAGATGCAGGTCGAACTGGACAAGGTCAAGGCCCGCTTCGCCGCCAAGCTGAAGGCGGCCGAGGACAAGCTGAAGAAGGAAGAGCGCGAACTGGCCGAAGACCAGGCCGATTACGACGGCCGCAAGCGCGAGGAGTACGCCAAGCACGCCGAGACGCTGCTGGGCTTCCTGGGCGGGCGGCGCAAGAGCCTGTCCGGCTCGCTGTCCAAGCGGCGCATGGCCGACAAAGCCAAGGCCGACATCGAGGAGTCGCAGCAGGCCATCGCCGACTTGCAGGAGCAGTTAGGTGGGTTGCGCGAGGAGATGGAGGCGGAGTTGGACGCGGTCGAGGCCAAGTGGCAAGACCTGATGGACGACACCCGCGAACTGCCCGTCGCCCCGCGCAAGACCGACGTGCGCCTGCCGCTGTTCGGTGTGGCCTGGCTGCCCCACTACCTGGCCAGCGACGCCGCCGGGCGGGCGGTTGAGTTGGCGGCGTACGCAGCAGAATAGAAACCACAGATTGCACAGATTTCACAGATTAAGAGATATTGATCCGCAGATTCGGCAGATTGGGCAGATTTTTCAGAAGAAGAGATTTAGATTCTGAAATCTGCCCAATCTGCCCAATCTGCGGACGATCACTTCTTCAAATCTGATCTACGAGAAAGACGAGGGCCAGCCCCAGCAGCGGCCCCTGCTCCAGCCGCCCGGCGGGCAGGGTCAGGTCGAAGTCATAGTCGCCCGCGCCCACTTCCAGCAGCCCCAGCGGCTCCGGCAGGTCGCTGGAGTCGCGCTCGACCGCCAGCGACAGCCCGGCCGCCGCGGCGTCATAGAGCACCAGCAGCGGCCCCGTCTCTTCGCGCCAGCGCAACCCCAACCAGCGATGCCCCTCGACCTCGATCATCAGGCGGCTGAACGGCCAGACGATGCCGCTGCCGCCGGTCAGCGGGCCGGTCGCGCCGCTGGGCGGCCGGATCGGGGCGGTGATGAGGGCGTAGACGGCGTGCTCATAGATGATGGCGTAGTTGTGCTGCTTCTCTGGGCGGCGGTCGGTCGGCCGCGGCAGGTCCATCGAGGCCACGCGCTCGCCGTCGGGCCGGGCAAAGCGCACGTGCGGCGGCTGGTCGGGCGGCAGCCAGGCGCTGCCCTGGTCAGCCACGAGGAGGAGTTGGTCGGCGCGGTCGAAGAGGTGGTAGCGCCGCGCCATTTCGCCGGCCGCGTGCAAGCGCCGGACTCGGTAGGAGATCATAGACGGGCATTGTACACCATTTGCCAGAGGGGAAAAGTTGTCAGTTGTCAGTTGTCAGCAGGTCAAGTGACCAACGACTCACGACTAACGACACCTGCCAACTGTCAACTGACAACTGTCAACTGACAACCGCCCTTAAAATCTCGCGTTCTTTAAGCTCCGATCCGAACAGTTGTGTTATACTCCCGCCCATGTCGGGGACCGTCAGCGAGCACCAACCTTTTGTCCATCTGCACGTCCACAGCGAGTTCTCGCTGCTCGACGGCCTGAGCCGTCTGAAGCATCTGGCGGCGCGGGCCAAGGCGCTCAACCAGCCGGCGCTGGCCCTGACCGACCACGGGACGATGTTCGGCGTCATCCCGTTCTACGAAGCGTGCCAGGACGCCGGCGTCAAGCCCATCATCGGCATCGAAAGCTACGTCGCCGCGCGGCGCATGACCGACCGCGACCCGCAACTCGACCGCGAGCGCACCCACCTGCTGCTGCTGGCCGAGAACCAGACCGGCTACCTCAACCTGCTGCAACTGGCCAGCGGCGCGCAACTCGACGGCTACTACTATCGGCCGCGCGTCGACCTCGACTTCCTGGCCGCCCACAGCGATGGCCTTATCTGCACCACGGGCTGCATGGCCGCCGACATCCCCCGCGCCATCGGCGCCGGCGACATGAAGAAGGCCCACGACCTGATGGGCAAGTACCTCGACATCTTCGGCCCGGAGCGCTACTTCATCGAATTGCAGGAGCACAGCATCCCGGAACTGACGGCCATCAACAAAATACTGCTCGAAGAGATGGCCCCCCGCTACAACCTGCGCTTCCTGGCTACCAACGACGTCCACTACACCACGCCCGAAGAGGCCGCGCCCCACGACGTGCTGCTGTGCATCCAGACCGGCTCGACCGTCAACGAATCGCGCCGCATGCGCTTCACCGACACCGGCTACTACCTCAAGTCCCACGCCGAGATGGCCGACCTCTTTGGCCACATCCCCGGCGCGCTCGACAACAGCCTGCTCATCGCCGAGATGTGCGACGTCAACCTGAGCACCAAGGGCTACCACCTGCCCGTGTTCGACGTGCCGCCCGGCTACGACGCCGAGAACTACCTGCGCGAACTGTGCGAGAAGGGGCTGGCCCAGCGCTATGGCGAAGAGCGGGCGCGGACGGACGAGGCCTTGCGCGCCCGGCTGGAGCACGAGTTGCGCATCATCGGCGGCATGGGCTTCAACACCTACTTCCTCATCGTCTGGGACCTGTGCGAATACGCCCGCCGGGTCGACATCTGGTGGAACGTGCGCGGCAGCGGCGCCGGCTCGCTGGTGGCCTACACCCTGGGCATCACCGGCATCGACCCCATCGCCAACGGCCTCATCTTCGAGCGCTTCCTGAACCCCGGCCGCGTCTCCATGCCCGACATCGACCTGGACTACCCCGACGACCGCCGCCACGACATGGTGCAGTACGCCGTGCAGAAGTACGGCCAGGACAAGGTGGCCCAGATCATCACCTTCGGGACGCTGGGCGCGCGGGCGGCCATCCGCGACGTCGGCCGCGCCCTCGACGTGCCCCTGCCCGAAGTGGACGCCATCGCCCGCCTCATCCCGGCCATCCCCGGCAAGCCGGCCAAGATCGTCAACGTCCTGGACAAGGATCACGAGTTCTACTCGGCCGACCTGGAGCAGAAGTACAAGTCCGACCAGCGCGTGCGCGAGTTGGTGGACACGGCCAAGCAACTGGAGGGCGTCGCCCGCCACGCCAGCAGCCACGCCGCCGGGGTCATCATCTCCGACAAGCCGCTCGTCCAGTACGTGCCGCTGCACCGGCCGACCAGCGGCGAGTCGGGCCTGGGCGGCATCCGCTCCATCAGCCAGTGGCCGATGGAGATCATCGAGAAGATCGGCCTGCTGAAGGTCGACTTCCTGGGCCTGAGCACGCTGACGGTCATGCGCCTGGCGGCGCAGCTCATCGAGCAGCGCCACGGCGTGCGCTACACGATGGACAACATCCCCTACGACATCGGCCAGTGCGGGCCGGGCCAGGACAGCAACAAGGGGATGGAGAAGGCGTTCGAGATGCTGGGCCGCGGCGACGTGCAGGGCGTCTTCCAGGTCGAGGGATCGGGCATGCGCAAGCTGATGATGGACATGAAGCCGCAGCGCTTCGACCACATCATCGCCGCCATCTCCCTCTTCCGCCCCGGGCCGATGGAGAACATCCCCGAATACATCCGCCGTATGCACGCCGCCCTCTTCCAGGGCAAGGACATCGCTGCCTACCACGCGCCGGAACTGAAGCCCATCCTGCAAGATACTTACGGCATCCTCGTCTATCAGGAGCAGATCATTCGCATTGCCGCCGAGTTGGCCGGCTATGAGCCGGGCGAGGCGGATATGATCCGCAAGGCGGTGTCGAAGAAGAAGCGCGACCTGATGGACCAGCACAAGGCCCAGTTCACCGCCGGGGCCATGGCCCGTGGTTTCACACGGGAGGTGTGCGACGCCATCTGGGCCGACATCGAGTTCTTCGCCCGCTACGGCTTCAACAAGGCCCACGCCGCCGACTACGCCGTCATCTGCTGCCAGACAGCCTATCTGAAGGCCCACTACCCGGTCGAGTACATCACCGCTCTGCTGACCGTCGACCACGCCGACACGGAGAAAGTGGCCAAGTATATCGCCGACGCCCGCCATTTGGGCATCGCCGTCGCCCCACCGGCGGTCAATCGGGCGGCGTTGAACTTTACCATTGAGGACGCACCCGACCGCCGACCGCCGACCGACGACCGACGCAAGTCAATCTCTAGCAGCGGTCAGCCGTCGGCGGTCGTTGGTCGGGCGACCGGAGTCGCCTCGACCATTCGCTATGGCCTCGCCGCCATCAAGAACGCCGGCGAAGGGGCGGTGCAGGTGCTCATCGACGAGCGCGAGGCCAACGGGCCGTTCAAAGACCCCATCGACCTGGCCGAGCGCGTTGACCTGCGGCGCATCGGCAAGCGGGCGCTGGAGTCGATGGTCAAGGTCGGCGTCTTCGACGAGTGGGGCAGCCGGCCGCAGATGATCGACGCGCTCGACCGCATGATCGGCCACAGCGGCAGCACCCACGCCGCGGCGGCCGTCGGCCAACTGACCCTCTTCGGCGGCAACGGCGGTAGCATCGCCGTCAACCTCATCCGCTCCGAGAAGGACGCGCCCAAGATCGACCGCCGCCAGTTGCTCGACTGGGAGAAGGAGCTGATCGGCGTCTACCTGTCGGAGCACCCGTTGCAGCACCGGCTGGCCGACTTGCAGAGCGTTGTCACTGCCGGCGCCGGCGAACTTGACGGAACCTGGAACGGCAAAGGCGTCACCCTGGCCGGCCTCGTCGCCGGGCTGCGCACGCTGAACACCAAGAAGGGGCAGCCGATGGCCTTTGTGACGCTGGAAGACCTGGAGGGCAAGGTCGATTGCGTCTTCTTCCCCAAGGTCTGGGCCGCCTGCCGCGAACTGGTGCAGGTCAACCAGATCCTCGTCGTCCGCGGCCAGGTGCAGGCCGAGAACGAGAACGTCTCCATCCTGGTCAACAGCGCCCAGACGAAGCTGACCGTGGCCAAGGACGCCGCCCAGGCCCGCGACCTGCCCGATTGGGACGCGCCGCCCCCGCCCGACTGGGACAATGGGTATAGTTGGGAGGCCGCCGTTCCTGCATTGGCCGCCGACCGGAGCGCCGGCCCTTCCCCCGCCGGCAACCGAACCGCCCCTCTCGCCGAACCGCCGCCGGCCTACCTGGTCGCCGCGGCCGACGTGGCCCCGCCCCCGGCCGATGACGAAGACACCTACTGGGACGACGACACAGCGCCGGCCGTCGACTACCCGCCGGCCGACCACGATACCGCCACCCCGCCCGACCGCGCCGCGGCCCAGGAGGCCGAAGAGCCGCCGCCCGCGCCGGTGGTGGAGATGCCGCTGAGCGACGAGCGACGAGTGACGAGTGACGAGTTGCCGGTGGCCGGTGGCGAGTGGCGCGGGGCCAGTGGCGAACGACCGACGAATGGCAACCAACCCGACCAACGACCAACGACCAACGGACCCACGACCAACGACCTACCGGCCAATGGCGCACATCCGCCGGCCGCCGTTCTGCCGCCGCCCAATCGCGTTCTCGTCGTCGAGATCAAGGCTTCGGGCAACTGGAAAGACGCCTGCCGCCAGGCGGTGCGGCTGGCCGAGCGGTACGTGGGCAACGCCGGGCTGCGGCTACAGTTAGCCGGGCAAGGGTTGGTGATGGACTTCCCCGACCGGCGCATCGAGTGCGCCATTGACCTGGTGGAGAAGTTGGAGCGGCTGGCCGGGGTCGGCCGCGTCTACGAACTGTAGGGGCGGGTCTTAGACCCGCCCCTACACCTGCGCCAATCGCTCTTCCAGCGCCGCCACCTCCCCCTCCAGCCGCGCCCGCGCCGCCGCCAACTCTCGCCGCACGGCCGCCCACCAGTTCTCGTTCGGCTCGTCCAGTTCGCGCGCCAGTCGCCACAGGCGGGCCGTGCTCTCCCGCCGCAGGTTGTCCAGTTGCCGGGCGACCTTGCGCTGCCGCCGCCGGCACTGCATCAGCCGCTCGCGCAACTGGCGCGCCTCGCGCGTCTCGATCTGGGCCAGTTCGCGCAACTCGCTCGGCTCCAGCTCCCCGGCCAGGTCATAGAGCGCCTGGGCATCGCCGGCGGTGTAGGCGGCGTTGACGGCGGTCATGACCGAGGTGCGATAGGCCAGCTCGGCCGCCGTCTCGGCCAGGTCGGGGTGGAAGCGGCGGGCCAACTCGCGGTAGAGGCGCTTCTCGGCTGCCCGGTCGCGCGGCGTGGGGGTGGGCAGGGGCAGGTCGTCGTCGGCGTCGGGTTGGGCGTTGGCCTCAGCCGTCGGCCCCAGTGGGTCGTCGTCGGCTGCGTCTTGCAGCGCCAACGCGGTCAGCAGCGATTGCTTGCGCGCCCGCAGGCTCAGGATGGCATCGGCCAGGTCATCCAGCATCAGCCGGGCGTGCATGCGAAAGGCGTTGACCGCCGCCTGCTCCGCGGCCAGTTCGGCCTCGGCGGCGCGCAGCTCTTCTTGCGCCTGCCGCAAGTCGGCGTGCAACTGCTCGTGCGGCCGCCCGGCGGCCTGGATAGGTAGAAGTGGGTTCTGCGCCACGGTGCGTCTCGCCCGGCCGGTGGTGGCCGGGTCAGGCCGCGATTATGCCGCAAGGCCGGCCGAAGTCCAACGATGCGATTGTCAGTTGCTTTGTAACTCAACACCTGTAGAATGAGTGGCAGAGGGGCATCAACTCGTAGCCAGAGAGACCCATGCTAACCTTCTACCCTTCCAACGCGCCGCGCGCCTTCCATCTGTTGATGAAGCCCACCGGGGCCGTCTGCAACCTCGATTGCAGCTACTGTTTCTTCCTGTCGAAGGAGATGCTCTACCCCGGCAGCCGCTTCCGCATGGCCGACGACCTGCTGGAACTCACCATCCGCCAACTCATCGAAGCCCACCGCGTGCCGGAGGTGCAATTGGCCTGGCAGGGGGGCGAGCCGACGCTGATCGGCTTGCCGTTCTTCCGGCGCGCCGTGGCGCTGGCCGAGAGCTACCGCCGGCCGGGCATGACCCTGCGCTACGCGTTGCAAACCAACGGCACGCTGCTCGATGACGACTGGGGTGAGTTTCTGGCCGCCAACCGCTTCCTGGTGGGCATCAGCATCGATGGGCCACGCGACATCCACGACCACTTCCGGCGCGACAAGGGCGGCGGGCCGACGTTCGACAAGGTCATGCGCGGGTTGGACGTGCTGAAGCGCCATCGCGTCGACTGGAACGTGCTCTGTACGCTGCATCAGGCCAACGCCGATCGGCCGCTGGACGTCTACCGCTTCTTCCGCGACGAGTTGGGCGCCCAGCATATCCAGTTCATCCCCGTCATTGAGCGCGTCCAGGCGACGGAGGCGGGCCAGACGACCGAGTGGAGTTCGTGGCGCGACCGGCCGCTCTATACTCAGACCGGCGACCACGTCACCCAGCGCTCCATCACCGCCGAACAGTTCGGCCGCTTCCTGTGCAGCGTCTTCGACGATTGGGTGCGGCGCGACGTGGGGCGGGTCTACGTGCAGATGTTCGACGTGGCCCTGGCCAACTGGTTCGGCGCGCCGCCGGGGCTGTGCATCCACGCCAAAACCTGCGGCGCGGCCCTGGCGCTGGAGCACACCGGCGACCTCTACGCCTGCGACCACTTCGTCGAGCCGGCCTATCGCCTGGGCAATATCCGCGAGCAGCACATGATCGAACTCATCGCTTCGGAGAAACAGGCTCAGTTCGGCCGTGACAAGTTCGAGACGCTGCCCACCTATTGCCGCGACTGTGACGTGCGCTTCGCCTGCCACGGCGGCTGCCCCAAGGATCGCTTCATCTGCACGCCCGACGGCCAGCCGGGCCTCAACTACCTCTGCGCCGGCTACAAGCTGTTCTTCCACCACATCGCCGACGCGATGGAGTTCATGGTCGATGAACTCAAGATGCAGCGCCCGCCGGCCAACATCATGCCATTCATGGCCGAGAACGACGCCCTGGCCCGGCGCGTCTATCCGGTCGCCGGCCGCAACGAGCCGTGCCCCTGCGGCAGCGGGCGCAAGTATAAGCAGTGCCACGGCGCGCCTGGCCGGGCCTAGCTAGCTGCCTACCGCAATCTTTCGCAATTCTCGGCGCGCCTCGCCGGTGGGCCGGTAGGCGCATTACGCCTACCGGCATCTTTATTAGGATAGTGCCTATGGAACGACGTAGGCATTGAAGTTCTGCACTACTCCCATATCGACAACTGAAACTGTCGCTGAAGGGGGTTCAAAGCTGTGCCCGTCGAGCGTCGGTGCCACGACATAGGTGTCGGGCAATAGGCCAGTCAGTTCGTAGTAGCCACCATCGTTGGTCACAACCGTATGTCCATTGCCGTCTGACACCGTCACCCCGGCCAGGGGCTGGCCATCAAGGGTGATCATGCCGGAGATAGCGTAGGTCAGCAGCGTGGCGCTGAAGTCCGCATTCGCCACGTCGGCATTGGTAATCGATAGGCTCCGCGACGAGGGCGTGAAGGCATGGCCGGCCAGCGTCGGCGTCACGGTGTAGCTGCCAGGCAATAGATTGGCCAACGTATAGAGGCCACCAGCGTTGGTCACAACCGTATGCCCATTGCCGTCTGACACGGTGACCCCGGCCAATGGCTGACCGTCGAGAGTGATCGTGCCGGAAATACTATAGCTGACGCGCGTGCCGGTGAAGTCCTGCCCCACACGTGAAGGAGGCAAGTTGATGGACGGCCGCGTGGTGAAAACGTAACCTGGCTTGGCGGCCACCAACGTATACGTCCCGGCAGGCAGGTCGTTCAGAACGTACAAACCCCATTCATCGGTTACAGCACGGTGGTTTGCACCGGCAGTAATCGTTACCCCGTCTATCGGCTCACCGTTCGCCGTTCGAACCATGCCATAGATCGAGTGTGTTGTTAACAGTCTAGCCAGCCTCTGCGCCAGATTCGCCTGAATGGTCTGATAGGCAGCCTGACCATGAACGCTCTGCATCTCATAGGGATCCGCATTCAAATCATAAAGCTCGCGCTCGCCATTCTCATACTCGACATACTTCCAATCCGGCGTCCGTATCCCATAATAGGAAGGGCCGGGGCGCTGGAGTAGCACCTCATTCGGCCACTCCATTTGTGGATCCTCAAGCAGCGGGATCAAGCTCCGCCCGTCCTGGGGGATGCCGGGATTGACCCCGGCATAGTCAGCGATGGTCGAGGCCAGATCGACGTTGGATACAAGATTTGTATCCACTCGATTCCCCTGCTGGCCGGGAAAGCGGATAAACAGGGGCACATTACTGCACTCCTCATAAGGACACAGCTTGCCTGTCTTCCGATGCGCCCCCCATGCAAAGCCATTGTCGGCCATAAAGATGACCAGGGTATTATCCAGAACACCCTTGCTCTTGAGAGCAGCGATCACCTGCATTACCCCATCATCTATCCCTAGCAACTCGCGTTGCGAATCAACACGCTCCTCTCGCCACAGGCTAATCTGCCCCGGTTTCAGCAGAGCCATCTTTCGCCAATAGGCAGGTTTGTCCGACAAATTGAGTTCGTTGAAGTTCGGACGATCCGCAGGAACAAAGACATTCGCATTGCGGTAGCGCACGGGGGGGTGGGCTGCCTTATGAGGGCCTTTGTAGGCGAGGAAAAGGAAGAAGGGATCCGTAGAACTGTTGATGAACTCGACCGCGGTGCTGGTATAGGCGTCTACGTCCCGAATCGTGTTCGCCATAGAAGCGTAGTAATCCAGACCCGGCACCGGATGGCTCTTAGATACGCGTACATTATTCAAGTACTTGCCGACTAGCCCGGTTCGGTAGCCAGCTTCGTCGAGCCATACAGTGAGCAGGTTGGTGGTGTTCAACTGCTTGGCGTTGTTGCCGCTGACGCCGTTGTGATGGGGATATTGCCCGGTAAGTAGTGTGGCTCGCGATGGCCCACAGAGGGATAAATTGACAAAGGCGTTGGGAAAACGCACCCACGAACCTTCAGGGTACGACAGCAAATGCCGCATCACCGGCAATGAATCCACGTCTTGGTCGTCGGTCATAATGACAACGATATTGGGACGGGTCTGGGGTTCGGTTGCCGCTTCGGGCGGTGGCGCGGGCGGGGCCTGCAACGACAGGCTCAGGGCGACGAAGGTTGCCGCCAAGGAGACGGCATGAGTTAGCTTCACTGCAATCCTCCTAAGATATGCAGTTAGCTGGATGCCAAAGCCACAGTTATCAGTTGGGGAAACCTATAAGTGTACCGAGCACCTGGCGGCTCGGTGGCGTTCGAGAATTAGTTAGTGACTTTCATCCAGCGTGACGAAAAGCAGATGGCCCCCAAAACTGACTGACGCGACACTACTTATTCTGTAGCATATTATTCTTACGAACAGCATTACAAAGTCACACTATCGGCCTATCGCTCGCTTCTTCCACTCGCCCCGCCAGCCGCCGCCCAATATCATCGGCCGTCATGCTGAACTGCACGTCCAGCCGCGGGTAGACCAGCCAGACGATGCTCAGCCCGAACAGCGCCCCGGTCAGGCTGCGCAACAGCGGCGGGCTTTCGCGCAGGGGGAAGAGGCGGGCCAGCGCGTCCAGTTGCGTGCCGACGAAGAACTGGCTGAACAACTGGCTGAAGCCGTCGAGGGCGATGGGGCCGATGCCGATCAGCAGGAACAACCAGAAGGGCATGGGCCGGATTCGGCCGCGCCGCCGCAGCAGGCCATAGACCAGCCCGCCGGCGACCATCGCCGCATAGATGCTGATGTCGCGCTGGCAGAGGGCCATCTTGTAGCCCATCTGCTCGTTGCCCACGAAGCGCCGCGCCGGCCAGAGGAACGTCGACCACTCGGCCGGGTCGGCCGACGCCTCGGCGAACTCCGGCAGGCCGGGCATGTACGCCTCGATGGGCGTCAGGCGGCTGCCGGCGATCTCGCGCGGGTAGGCGATCTGCTCGCCGAAGAGGAAGAAGGAGCGCGAGGCCAGTTGGTGGCACATGGGGCTATAGACGCGGTAGAGCAGCGCCGCCGGCCCGGTCAGCCCGGCGTTCATCAGCACCGGAGCCAACATGGGCAGCCCGACGTAGAGGGCCACGGCCAGGTTGAGGAACAGCAGCCAGCGCCGGGCCAGGGTGTGGAAGATGCGGTCGATGATCAACGAGGCTCTCACTCGGCCGGCAGCGCGGCCAGATAGTCGTCCAGTTCTTCGCGGGAGAGGATGCCGCGATGGACGGCGCTGACGATGCCGTCCGGCCCGACGATGACCGTCGTCGGCAGGAAGAACGCGCCATAGGCCGCGCCGACTTCGCCGCCGGCGTCCAGCAGCGCGGGCAGTGTCAGGCCCACCTCGGTGAAGAAGTCGCTTACTTGTTCGGCCGTCTCGTCCTGATTGACGGTCAGCACGGCCAGGTCGCGGCCGGCGTAGTCGGCCGCCGCCCGCTCCAGCTCCGGCATCTCCAGCCGGCAGGGGGCGCACCAGGTGGCCCAGAAGTTGAGCACAACCGGCCGGCCCAGGTAGTCGCTCAGGCGCACGGTGTTGCCGTCCAGGTCGGGCAGGGCGAAGTCGGGCGCGGGGCGGCCCGGCGCAGGCAGGTCTTCCAGGCCGCTGGTGACGCCGCCCGCCGGCGTGCCCTCAAAGGCGGGAATGGAGGCCAGCGGCGCGCCCGCCTCCCGGCCCAGCAGGCGCGGGCCGAAGACAGCGACCACCGCGGCCAGCAGCAGCAAGGCCAACCCGGCCGGCAGCAGCCACAGGCGGCGGTCGAAGGGTTTGCCGGTCGGTTGGGGTTCGGGTGGGGTCATCAGCGGTTGAGGCCGGACAGCAGAGCGTCTTGCAGTTGCAACATGCGCTCGTCGACGACGGCCGACCAGCGCACCAGCGCCCCGTTGACCAGCCCCATCTGCCCCTCCAGCATCAGCAGCCCCAACAGGACGAACAGCGCGCCGCTGATGAGTTGCGTCGTGTGCAGGTTGATCGTCGTGCGCCGCGACTCGGAGCCGGTGACGGTCCACAGCACCGCGCCGACGACGAGCAGGACGAGGATGCCCAACTCCAGGACGAGCGAGTACTCGATGCCGCCCATAAAGGCGAAGTTGGCGATGGCGTACTGGGCAACGGCGGCCAGAATGCGCCAGATGGCCAGCGCCCAGACCAGGGCGACGACGAAGACGCTGGTGTCCCACTGCCACCCCTTGCCGCGCAGCGCCCGCCAGAAGGCGCTCTGGCGGCTCATGCGGCCGAAGAAGGTCGAGACGATCATCAGCGGCAGGCCCAGCCCCAGGGTGTAGATGAACAGCAGCATCATCCCCTGCCACACCGTGGCCGTCTGGAAGGCCAGGGTCAGGATGACGCCCAGGATGGGGCCGACGCAGGCCGACCAGCCGACGGCGAAGGTCAGGCCGAAGAGGTAGGAGCCGCCCATGCCGGGGTTGAAGGTGCGCTCGCTGAGGCCGGTCGCGCCGCCGAAGCCGCGGCCGAGCAGGCTCATGACGCCCAACACGAGAATGACCGCGCCGCCGGCGAGCATGAGCAGGTTCTGGCTCTGCACCAACACGCGGCCGAGGACGAAGCCGACCGCGCCCAGCAGGCTGAACGTCGTCGCCAGGCCGAGCATGAAGGCCAGCGTGTTGGCGGCGATGCGCTGCCGGTCGCTCTGGAAGGCGAAGGCAAAGTAGGCGGTCAGCACCGGCAGGGTGCAGGGGGAGATGAAGCTGAGCAGGCCGCCGGCGAAGGCCAGCACGGCCAGGGTGGCGAACGACGCCTGTGGCACGCCCAGCGGGGTGGCCTCGGGCGTCCGCGGCTGGAGCAGCGTGCCCAGCACCAGGAAGGCGACGAGCAGCGCGCCCAGCCCAATGAGGACGAGTTGCGGCGTCGATAGCTTGCGCCGTGGCGCGGGTGCGTTCAGATCCGACATAGGCTCTCTACGGTTCCGACAACGTGCGGGTTGCTGTTCTTACAAGCGGGTCGCGGTTGACAGCAATGGCCGCGCCCGTGGCCGCAGTGGGTTCTTCAACCCGCCGCGCGACTCAATCGGCCGCGACGAACCGGTGTTCTACCGCCGCGGCCGATCCCGCTCCTGCAACAACTGCGTCAGCAGGGTCACGTCCTGCTGCAAGTTGCGCTGCCGCAGGTGGAGAGTAGAGCATGTAGAGCAGGCACAGGGCCGACATGGTCACGTAGCCGCCCAGCAGGTAGGCGTTGAAGTTGTTGGGGTTGTCCGTCTGGAAGTAGGCCAGGAACGCGCCGGAGGCGACGATCGCGCCCGTCGGCGGGCGGACGTTCAGCCGGGCGGCGACGCGCGTCTTCAGCCCGTCGGCGTAGTCGATCAGGTTCTGCAGGCGGATGCGCACCAGAATCCAGGCCGCGCCCAGCAGGGTGAAGCCGATAACGCTGATGAGCAGGGTGATGCCCATGCGCGCCGAGTCGAGGCCGTTGAACTCCTGCAACCCCTCGGCCGCGCCGGCGGCGGCCTCGGTTGTGCCGCCGAAGACCACCGGGTGGATGTCGCGGAAGATGCGAATGCTGATGTAGGTCAGGATGATGGTGACGAAGGAGATGATGGCGTAGATGGCGGCGTAGCGGGCGCGGCGGTGGTCGTCGTCAATCGCCCCGCGCAGCATGAAGTAGGCGGCGTAGACCAGCCAGGCGACCGTCACCAGCGTCAGCCGCGGACTCCACAGCCACCACGTGTTCCAGGCCGGCTTGCCCCAGAAGGAGCCGCCGACGATGGCCATCGACAGGAAGACGAGGCCGACCTCGACCGAGGCCAGCGACACCGTGTCGAAGACGCGCCGGCCGCGCCACAGGTAGAGCGCGCCGCACACCAGAGCCACGCCGAAGACCATCGCCCCCACCCAGGCCGCGCCGACGTGGAAGTAGAACAGCCGCTGGACGTTGCCCATCAGCAGTTCGACCGGCGCGAACAGGAAGATAGAGCCAATGGTGATCACCATGCCCACCACGGCGGCGATGTTCATGATCCGAATGGCCCGATCGAGCCGCGAATTGCTAATCGTAGCTGGGGTCATTTGTGTGTTACTCCGTGCGAGATACGAATTACAAGTGACGAGTGACGAGTGACGAGTGACGAGTTGCTCTGCACTCGTCACTCGTCACTCGTAATTCGTCACTCGTCAGGATTCTACCACATATTGATACAGCAAAAACCCGACGCCCAGCATGAGCAGGTCATAGGCCACCACCAGCAGCACCGGGGCCTGCACGGCCGCCCACGACGCCTCGCCCAGCATGGCCGCGCTGATATAGGTCGTCGTGGCCATGGCCGCGGGCAGCACCAGCGGCAGCGACACCGGCAGCAGCAGCACCGGCAACAGCACCTCGCGCGTGCGGGCCTGGATGGTCATCGAGGTGATCAGCACCCCCGCGGCCACGTACCCCACCGTGCCCAGGAACAACACCAGCAGCACCACCGGCAGATAGAACGGCCGGTTGAAGAAGACGGTGAACAGGACGACGAGGGCAGCGTCGAGCAGCAGCGTGAACAGGGTGATGCTGATGACCTTGCCGGCGTAGAGGGCGTTGCGCGGCACGGGGGCGATGAGCAAAGCGTCGAAGACCTGGTTCTCGCGGTCGAGGGCCAGCGAGCGGTTGAGGCCCAGGATGGCCGCCAGCAGCACCACCGCCCACAGCAGCGCCGGCGAGACGTTGCGCCCGGCGTCGAGGTTGACGTTGACGGCCATGCCCAGCCCGAAGTTGAACATGATGATCGTCGCCAGCGAGAACATCACCATGATGCTGACCGTCTGGCGCGTTCGCCCTTCGATGCGCAGGTCTTTCCAGACTACGGCCCATACGGCCGCCAGGTACTCGTTCATCTCAGTCCTGTAGGGCGATTTGGCAAATCGCCTTACGCCGCCATCACTTCGGCATACACCTCATACACCCCCGCCGGCCCAATCTCCGCCCGCGTCACTTCGCGGGCGATGTGGCCGCGGTGCAGAATGGCCAGCCGGTCGGCCAGCCCCAGCCCGTGCTCCAGGTCGTGGGTGATCATCAGGATCGTCCGCCCGCGCGCCGCCTCGGCCCGCAGCAGTTCGTCGAGCAGTTGGCTGGCTTCCTGGTCCAGCCCGGTGTACGGCTCATCGAGCAGCAGCACGTCTGGTTCGTGGAGCGTAGCCCGGGCGATGGTCAGACGCTGGATCATGCCCCGCGAGAAGGTTCCCACCGGGTCGCGCTGGCGGGCGAAGAGGCCGACGGCGCGCAACGCTGCCAGCGCCCGCGCCTCGGGGTCGTCCAGCCGGTAGAGCTTGCCGTAGAAGGTCAGGTTCTCGGCCGCCGTCAGGTCGCGGTAGAGCAGGGCGTGGTGGGAGACGAGGCCGATGTGGCGGCGGACGCGGTCGGCCTGCTGCGGCAAGGCCCAGCCGCCGACGCGCACGACGCCGGAGGTCGGCCGCAGCAGCGTGGCGACGATGCCCAGCAGGGTGCTCTTGCCCGCCCCGTTCGGCCCGACCAGGGTGACGAACTCCCCCGGCCGCACGTGCAAATCGACGCCGCGCAACACCGGGTTGAGGCCATACTGTTTGACGACGGCTTCGAGGCGGATCATGGAAGAAGAGAAGAAACCACAGATTTCGCAGATTACACAGATTGAATGCTTGTAGGATTGTAGGGGATTGGGGCGTGGGGGCAACTTGTAACGAGGAGAAATGAAACGCGGATGACACGGATGGACACGGATTCTATCCGCGTCAATCCGCGCCATCCGTGTTCTATTTCCGCTTCGGTCGCCACGACGACGGATTTTCCTGCTACAATTGATATAAGGATGAACGCGATGGAGGTAACCGAGTGGCCGTTGAGCTTCAATCACTTCCACAGACAGGACGCCTTGAGATCGACATCAAGGT
>JADJHJ010000023.1 GCA_016707605.1 Candidatus Promineofilum glycogenicum
GCGTCCGCCGCGTCGCCTCGTCCGGCCCGCCCGCGGCCAACGCGGCCAGCGCCGGCGCATAGTCGGCCGGGTCGCCAGGACAACGACGCGGGCGAAGTTCTTGGCCGCCGCCCGCAGCAGGGTCACGCCGCCGATGTCGATCTGCTCGACGGCCTCGGCCGTAGTCACCCCCGGCCGCGCGACGGTGGCGGCGAACGGGTACAGGTTGCACACCACCAGGTCAATGGGGGCGATGCCCTGCGCGGCCAGGTCGGCCCGGTCGTCGGCCGTGTCGCGGGCCAGAATGCCGCCGTGGATGGCCGGGTGCAGCGTCTTGACGCGCCCGCCCAGCATCTCCGGCGCGCCGGTCACGTCGCTCACCTCGCGCGCCGCCAGCCCGGCAGCGCGCAGCGCCCGCGCCGTGCCGCCGCTGGCCACCAGTTCCCAGCCCAGCGCGGCCAGCCCGCGCCCCAGTTCGATCAGCCCTGTCTTGTCGTGTACGGAGAGAATGGCTCGCTTGGTCATGGTCAGAGTCTATCAAGTTGGCCCGCGGCCGTCATTCGTCTATCATTGCCCGTCATGGATTCCGGGAGCAACTATCGTCGCACCCAGGCGGCCGAGCAGTTCCACCGCGCCCGACGCCAGGCGGCGGTCGAGAGCTTGCTGGCACGGCTGTCGGGCGAATCGACCGATCTATTGTCCTACAACGAGGTCGTCGACAAGTTGCGCGTCAGCGGCCAGTCGCCCGGCGGTCTGCGCCAGATTCCGGTCACGGCCATCGTCGGCAGCGTCAGCCGCTATCAGGACTTCACCCGCACCTTTCTACCCCTCAAAGAGCAGGACGAAGACCGCTGGGTGACCGTCGGCGCCGCCGCGCCGGTTATCGGCGACCTGCCGCCCATCGAGTGCTACAAAGTCGGCGACAACTACTTCGTCCTCGACGGCAACCACCGCGTCAGCATCGCCCGGCGGCAGAACGTGGACTATATCGACGCCTACGTGACCGAAGTGCGCACGCGCGTGCCGCTGCCGCCCGGCGCGCGCCCCGATGACCTGATCATTGCTGCCGAGTACGCTGCCTTCCTGGAAGCGACCCAGCTAGACATCACCCGCGGCGCCGACCTGCGCGTCAGCGTGCCCGGCCAGTATCCTCACCTGGAGAACCACATCGAGGCCCACCGCTACCGGCTGGAGAGCGAGTTGGGCGGCGACCTGCCCTTCGACGAGGCCGCCGCGCGCTGGTACGACGAGGTCTACCTGCCGCTGGTGGAAGCTATCCGCCGAACAGGGCATCCTGCGCTACTTCCCCGGCCGCACCGAAACCGACTTCTTCGTCTGGCTGGCCCGCCACCGGTCGGAACTGGAGAGCGCCCTTGGCCAGCCGATCAGCCCCGAAGTGGCCGTGACCCGCCTCTTGCCGCGCGTCCGCGATAGCGAGCGGGCGGCCACTCCCCGACCGTCCCGCCTGCGCCGGTTGACGCAACTGGTGGTTCCCGACCGCGCGCCCGCGCCGCCGGCCAATTGGGCCGCCGAGCGCACGCTGGCGCGCTATTCGGACCACCTCTTTGGCGTCGTCCTGTTGCCCTGCGTCCTGCGCGGCGGGCCGGCCGGCGACGTCGCACCGGCGCTGGAACGGGCCATCACCCTCAGCCTGGCCGAGCGGGCGCAATTGAATGTGCTGGCCCTGGTCGAGCAGGCTGACGCCGAGCCGCCGGCCCTGCACGCGTTGCGGGCGCGGCTGGCCCACGGAGCAGGCGACCAGCGGGCTGTCATTCCGGCTGGACGTGGAGCGCGGCGAGCCGACGCAGCGGGCCATCGAACTCGCCTATCTCAACGACCTGATCGTTCTCGACCGGGGTTTCAACCGCCACGGCGGCCGAAGCCAGGCCGACAGCCGCCGCGCAACGATCCTGAAACCGGCCCACGGCCCGGTCCTGTTTGCCCCCGTCGCCGACCAGCCGCCGGCGCGCAAGGGGCTGCTTGTCCACGACACGCGCCGCAAGTTCGATGAGGCGGTCTTCCTGGCCGCCTACCTGGCCGAGCAGTGGCATCTTGAGTTGGTGGTGCTGCCCATCGGCAACGGGCGCAATACGGCCGGCGTGACGACGCGCGTCCGCGACTATCTGGCGCTGCACGAAGTCAGCGCCCCCTTCCTGGAACCGGCGCGGGCAACGCACCCTGGCCGAGGCTATCCTGGCCGCCGCCAGCGAGGCCGAAGCCGACCTGATCATCCTGCCCGGCCCCGGGCCGGGGCCGGCCAGACCGCCACCCCCGGCTAGATGAGACGATTGTCGCCGTGCTGCGCCGCTGGCCGGGGACAGTCTGGGTAGCCGGCTAAAAGCCACTAATGAGAGAAGAGGAGAAAAGAAGCCTAATGAGTGTCGAATGGTACAAGTTATCGGCCGAGCAGGCTCTGCAACAGAGCGGCAGCGCAACCGACGGGCTGAGCAATGACGAAGCCGCGCGCCGGTTGGCGCAGCACGGCGCGAACGAGTTGCACGAGAAGGCCCACCGCTCGCAGTGGCAGATCTTCCTGGAGCAGTTCAAGGGCATCCTGACCGTGCTGCTGGTCATCGCCGCGCTCATCTCCGCCGTCCTAAACGAATGGGTCGAGGCCGTGGCCATCCTCGTCATCGTCGTCCTCAACGCCGTCCTCGGCTACACCCAGGAGTCGCGCGCCGAGCAGTCGATGGAGGCCCTCAAGCGCATGGCCGTGCCCATCGTCCGCGCCCGACGCGACGGCCAACTGCGCGAAATCTCCGCCCGCGACCTCGTCCCCGGCGATGTGGTCGTGCTGGAGACGGGCAACATCGTTCCCGCCGACGGCCGTGTCCTCTCCGCGGCCAATCTGCGCGTGGAGGAAGCGGCCCTGACCGGCGAGTCGGAGCCGGTGGACAAAGAACCCAACCTCGTCTTCGACAGCGACAAGGCCCTGGGCGACCGGCGCAACATGCTCTACAGCGGCACCATCGTCAACTACGGCCGCGGCGAGTTCGTCGTCACCGGCACGGGCATGAACACCGAACTGGGCCACATCGCCACCATGCTCCAGTCGGTGGAGGAAGACGAAACACCGCTGCAAGCCCGGCTCGACCGGCTGGGGCAGATTCTAGCCTACGCCGCCCTGGCCTTGGTCGCCGTCGTCATCGGCCTCGGCCTGCTGCGCGGCACGAGCGACGTCAAGGAGCTGCTGCTGGCAGCGGTCAGTCTGGCCGTGGCCGCCGTGCCCGAAGCGCTGACGGCCGTCGTTACCATCGCCCTCTCGCTGGGCGCGCAACGGATGTTGAAGCGCCAGGCGCTCATCCGCCGCCTGCCGGCCGTGGAGACGCTCGGCTCGGTTACGGTCATCTGCTCCGACAAAACGGGCACGCTGACGCTCAACCGCATGACCGTCCAGGTCGTGGACGTAGCCAACCACATGTTCCGCTTCGTCCACAACGACGCGACCAACCGGCTGGAACTGGAGCGCCAGGCGGGCGAGGGGCCGACCCGCGCCGCCGAGCCGAGTCTCGACCTGCTGCTCATCGGCGGCGCGCTCAACAGCGACGCCACCCTGTCCGTCGAAGACAGCCAGGCCATCGGCGACCCGACCGAGGCCGCCCTGGTCAGCGCCGCCGCGCTGAGCGACCTGCGCAAGCCGGAACTGGAGCGCGCCTTCCCGCGCGTGGCCGAAGTGCCGTTCGACTCTGACCGCAAGCGCATGACCACCCTCCACCGCACGCCACGCTCGATGGCCGAGATGCCGGAGTCGGTGGCGTCGGTGTGGCAAGACCTGGTGAACACCAACTTACCGCTGCCGCCCTACGTCGCCTTCACCAAGGGGGCCATCGACGGCCTGCTGTCCATCACCCGCAACGTCTGGGTGGAGGGCGAGATCCACCCGCTGGACGACGAGTGGCGGCGGCGCATCATGGCTTCCCACGACCAGATGGCCGCCCAGGGGATGCGCGTGCTGGGCGTGGCCTTGCGGCCGTGGGAGCGCGAGCCGGACGAGACGACCGAGAAGGCCATGGAGCGCGACCTGACGCTGGTCGGCATGTTCGGCCTGATCGACCCGCCGCGGCCGGAAGTGCGCGCCGCCGTGGAGGAGTGCCGCGCCGCCGGCATCCGCCCGGTCATGATCACCGGCGACCACCCCCTGACCGCCCGCCACATCGCCCAACAGGTCGGCATCACCGACAACGACAACTTCCTGACCGGCCAGGAGCTTGACCGGCTGTCGCCCAGCGAACTGGCCGAGCAGGTGCGCGAGGTCTCCGTCTTCGCCCGCGTCTCGCCGGAGCACAAGCTGAAGCTCATCGACGTCTTCCAGCGCCAGAACAACATCGTCAGCATGACCGGCGACGGCGTCAACGACGCGCCGGCGCTGAAGAAGGCCGACATCGGCGTGGCGATGGGCATCACCGGCACCGACGTGGCCAAGGGCGCGGCCGAGATGGTGCTGCTGGACGACAACTTCGCCACGATCGTCGCCGCCGTCGAGGAAGGGCGCATCATCTACGACAACATCCGGCGCTTCATCAAGTATCTGCTGACCTGCAACGTCAGCGAGATCGCCGTGATGATCATCGGCCCGCTGCTGGGCATGCCCCTGCCGCTGCTGCCACTGCAAATCCTGTGGATGAACCTGGTCACCGACGGCCTGCCGGCGCTGGCCCTGGGCATCGAGCCGGCGGAGAAGGACGTGATGAACCGCCCGCCCTACTCGGCCACGGAGAGCGTGTTTGGTCGGGGTATGCCCCGCTTCATCATCGTCTTCGGCGTCATCCTCAGCATCATCGCCCTGGGCGCGGCCTTCGGGCTGTGGCGCGAAGGGGATGAGGCCTGGCGGACGGTGCTGTTCTCGACGCTGGTCTTCGCCCAACTGGCGATGGCCCTGTCGGTGCGCTCGGAGGAGGAGTCGCTGCTGCGCACCGGGCTGCTGACCAACAAGCCGATGCTGCTGGCCATCGTCGTCACCATCGCCCTGCAACTGGTGCTGATCTACTGGCGGCCGGCGCAACTCGTCTTCGGCACCATGGCCCTGACGCCGCGCGATCTGGGGCTGTCCTTCGGGCTGGGGATGTTGGTACTCATCATCGTTGAGGTGTGGAAGGCGGTGGCCCGCTCGCGGCGTCGCTAACAGTTCAACGCCAAGACGCCAGGACGCCAAGACGCAAAGAAGAGGCTTTCTTCTTTGCGTCTTGGCGTCCTGGCGTCTTTGCGTTAATCCCTACTCTGCCACGTTAGCAGCAAAGGCCGACAGGAACGCCGCCGGGATGCGCCGCGGCCGGCCGGTGGCCAGATCGACGAACACCCACAGCACGTGGGCGCGGGCCAGCAGCGCGCCATCGGCCAGGCGGGTGACGGCGTAGTGGCGCACGGCCGTCGCCCGCCGCACGTCGGAGATGAACGTCGTCACCTCCAGCTCGTCGCCCATCACCGCCGGCTCGCGGTACTCGATGCGGTAGCGCCGGGCGACGATGCCGATCCCCTCGGCCAGCAGGCGCGACAGCGGCCAGCCATAGGCCGCGGCCACGCCGACGTTGCCCTCCTCGATGTAGGCCAGGTAGTTGGCGTTGTTGACGTGCTGGGCCGGGTCGATGTCGCGCCACTCGACGCGGCGGCGGGCGCGGAAGATGCCCGGCGGCGGCGGCGGGGCCTTGGGGAACGGTTCGCGCCGCTCCCCGGCGGTCACGCCCGGATGATGGAAGGCGGCCACCATCTCCGGCGGAATCGTCACCGGGCGCAGGGTGGCGCTGTCGAGCAGCACCCACTCGGTCGAGGCCGTGGCCACCGGCTCGTCGCTGCCGGCCAGCCGCAGGGCGTAGTCGCGCCGCGAGCGCACACGCCGGAAGTCGGCCACCCACGTCTTGACGATGACCGTGTCGCCGTAGACCAGCGGGCGCAGATAGGTGATGTCCGTCTCGCGCACCAGCCATTGGCGGCCGATGGCCTCATAGCGGGCCACGTCGTAGCCGACGGCGGCCGAGGCGTCGAAGGCCGTCTCCTGCATGTAGCGCAGGTAGTTGGCGTGATTGACGTGGCCATAGGCGTCGCACTCGTAGTGCCGCACGCGAAACGGCCGCTCCAGGTAGGGCACGGGATTGGGTCGAGTCATCATGAGGAAAGGCTCACGCAAAGGACGCAAAGGCGCAAAGCGCAAAGAAGGAAGTTACTTTTTTCTTTGCGCCTTTGCCCCTTAGCGCCTTTGCGTGAGCTCTTCGGCCTTAGCTCGCTCTACCTCGGCCAGGGTGGCGTCGTAGCGGCCGGCCAGTTCGATCAGGTAGTCGTGGAACTCGGCCCAACGGGCGGCCAGGAGGTTGGCTGTGGCTTTGGCCTCGGTCGTCTTCTGGCGGCGCGCGCCGCGGAAGAGCGCCCGCGCCAGCGCGCCGATGCGGCTGCGCGCCTCCTGGACGATCTCCCGCGCCAGGTTGAGCAGCGGGCTGGTCTGCGTCGTGTCCAGCACGCGGTGGAGGGCCACGGCGGCCGTCTCCGCCCGCGCCGGCGTGTCCAGGTCGCCGCGGCCGATGGCGTAGTCGAGCAGGAAGGCGCGGTGCCAGTAGTAGCTCAGCTTCTCGCTGGTGTCATAGACGGTCAGGATGTAGACCAGCGTCCGCCACAGGTTGCGGATGAGGTAGACCAGCGCCTGCACCGGCCACAGCAGGCAGCCGGGCCACAACGTTCCCCGCTGGCGGTTGGCAAGGCGGATCGACTGCATGGGCAGCGCCCGCCCGCGCCGCCGGGCGATGTCGCCGGGCATACGGCGGCGGAAGTAGGTCTCGATCAGGCCGTCCACGAACGGGATGGGCAGCAGCAGCGACAGCCCGGCGAAGGTGGCGTCGGCGTAGATGAGCCAGTCGAAGTCGGTGGGGATGGGAGAAGACCCTCTCCCTAACCCTCTCCCGGGGGGGGCGACCCCGGGGAGAGGGATCAGAGCCCTCTTCCCTCTCCCAGAGGGAGAGGGGACATTAGGGGAGGGTTCTGGTGTGATTGGTGGCTCACTCATGTGATAAATGCTCCCGGTCGAGGTGGGCCAACAGCGCGTATAGCCCGATGATCGTCTTGCTGTCGCGGAAGTGCCCCTCGGCCAGCATCCGCCGCACCTCGGCCAGCGGCAGGCGCACCAGGTCGATCTCCTCGGTAGGCTCGGGGTGCGCGCCGACGTGGGTCAGGTCGAAGCCCAGATAGACGACGATGCGCTCGGTGCTGAAGCCGGGCGAGACAAAGAAGTCGGCCGCCCGCACCAGCCGCCCGGCGCGATAGCCCGTCTCCTCCTCCAGCTCCGCCCGCGCCCGCCCCTCCAGGTCGTCGTCGCCGGCCTCGCGCTTGCCGGCTGGAATCTCCAGCAGGTCTTGCTCCACAGCCAGGCGCGGCTGACGTACCAGCAGCACGTCGTCGCCCAGCAGCGGCACGACGGCCACGCCGCCGGCGTGCTCCACGATGTCGAAGGCCACCGATTCACCGCTATCGAGCACCACCCGGCCGCTCTTGACCGTCAGGATGCTGCCCTCGTAGACCGTCCTCTTCTCGCTCCAATGGGCCACGCGGCTCCCTCCCTCTTCTCTCAATGACAGATAGTACCGATTGCACCCCTGCCAATCTGCGAAATCGGCGTAATCTGCGGTTTCTTCCTCTTCTTGTCTAGAACGTCCGTACCTTCACGTCGCCGACGAACTGCGTCAACTCGAACCGCACCCGCCGCTCCAGCCCCTTGTAGCCGTCGCTGCGCCAGTGGACGGGGGCCAGGAAGCTGCTCTCCTCGCCGCCGCCATTCACCTTCATGGACGTGACGAACGAGGCCAGGTCGAGGGCCAGCCCCACGTCGGCCGGGACGAAGATCTCCACGTCGTTGACGAAGCCAAAGGCGCGGATGAGCGTCTCGCCGGGCGGGATGTCGGCTTTGGTCAGGTCGAATGTGCCGTCGAGGACGAAGGCCCAGTGCTCCCTTGCCCAGCCGGCCCGGGTGTCCGGCCCGACCATGCGCGGCCGAAAGATAACGAACACGCCCAGGAGGATGAGACCAAGCGGGAAGCAGACCGCCCACAGGTTGAAATCGAACAGGCTGCTGAGCAGCAGCAGGATGCCGGCGACCATCACCAGCGCGCCGATGAGCGCCATTCCCTGATTGCGCATGGGTTCCTCTCCTTCGTTACAGTGTCACGGCCACAATGTACCGCCAATGGTAAGGCCGCTGTTGACTTTACGCAACCGGCGCCGGTTGTGTGGCGGGGCTTCGCCGCCGCCCGCCCGCCCGGAGGGGGGGGCCCCCCCCCCGGGCCAACCAAAAAAAAAAAAGGGGCGCATGGCGTCGGCGGCGATGGCCGGCCGCGTGGCATAGACGTAGCCGCGGCCGCGCACGGAGAGGATGTGCGCCGGGCGGCCGAGCGCCTGCTCGATCTTGCGCCGCAGCCGGTGGATGGTCACGCGCAACGTGCCCTCGTTGACCGGCCCGTCGGCCCAGACCTGCTGCAAGAGGTACTCCTGGCTTAGCACGCGGTCGCGGTGGCGCAACAGCAGGCGCACGAGCAGCGCCTCGCGGTCGGTCAGGGTGACGAACTGGCCGTCGACCTCGACCAGTTGCTCGCCGGAGCCTGGCTCTTCGGCCGGCCGGGGCGACCCGCGATGGGGCCGCCGCAGACAGCGCCGCACGCGGGCCACGACCTCAGCCGTGTCGGCCGGCATGGCGATGAAGTCATCGACACAATCCTCCAGCAGCATCGCCGCCCGTTCATGCAGCACCTCGGCCGCCAGGGCGATGACCGGCACGTCGTCGCCAAGGTGGATTTCCCGGCACAGTCCCAACTCAGCCTGCCAGGTCGTCTGGCGCGCGGCCAGCAGCACCAGGTCGGGCGGGCCATAGCGGCCGACGTGGCGTCGCCCCTCGGCCGCGGTCACGACGCAGACGACCTCGTAGCCCGCCTCCTCCAGCGCGGCACACATGGCGTCTCGCTCTGTGCTATGATCGTCAATTACCAGGATGCGCGCTTCCGCCGCTCTCATCGCCACACTCCTGTTTCCTGACGCAGCCGGGCCGGCAAAGAAAAAAGCCCAGCGCGTAACGCGCCGGGCTTGGCTGATCCTAGGAAGATGATGGGCAGAGACGTTCCGTCGGAACGTCTCTACAGCGGGGCGGCGATGATTAGATCTGCTGCGCGGCCGCGTTTTCCTTGATAACCTTGTCCAACTTGCGCTCGACCGAGCCGACCTTCTTGGTCATGGTCTCGATCTGCTCGACGGTCGGCAGGTGGACGCGGGTCAGAACCTGCTCGCTGTACTTGTCCAGCGTCTCGTTGGCCTTCTTGACGGTGTCCTTGGCCACAGTCTGCGGCATCTCGACCAGGTCGTTGACGCGGACGCGGTTGTCCTTGGCCATCTTCTCGCCCCGCTCCACCAGCGTGTGGCGATACTCCATGCCGCGATCGAACCACTTCTGCGCGTGCTCCTGGACGACGTCGAGGACGCCCAAACCCATGTAGACGTTCTCGCGGCCGAAGGTTACAACCTTGTCCACCAGAGTCTTGCCGTTTACCATTTCAACTTGCTCAGTCATCTCAATTTACCTCATTGTGCAATGGCGCACATAATTCTTTGCTAACGCGATGCGTCATAGTCACAGACAATATAACGCATTGCGTCATATTTGTCAAGCAGGTAATTGGTAAACTGAGCGACTGGTTAGCGCCGCCGATTGGCGATGGTGATGTAGTAGAGCAGTTGCAGCACGGCGGTGACGGCCGCGGCGATGTAGGTCAGCGCCGCGGCGCGCAGGACGGCATTGGCCCCGCGCCGATCCTGATCCGCACTGAGCAACCCCGCCTCGCCCAGCAGGGCGATGCCGCGCCGGCTGGCGTCGAACTCCACCGGCAGGGTCAAAATTGAGAACAGCACCATCAGCCCGAAGAAGAACACCCCCAGCCACAGCAGGCCGGTGACGTTGAAGATGATGCCGGCCAGGATGGACAGGTAAGAGAGCGTCGGGCTGAATTGCACCGCCGGCAGCAGGAAGCCGCGCGCCTTGATCAGCGCCGAGCCGGTCTGGTACTGCTGCACGTGGCCCAACTCATGGGCGGCAATGGCCATCGCCGCCACGCTGGGCTGCGTGGCCGTGCCCTGCGAGAAGCGCACGATGTTGGCGCGCGGGTCGAAGTGGTCAGTCATGTTGCCCGGCACGACCTGCATGCCGATCTCATTCAGCGGCGTGCGGTCAAAGAGCGCCTCGCCCACCTGCGCCCCGGTCAGCCCGTTGGCGTTGCGCACCTTGCTCCACTTGTTGTAGGTACTGCGCAGATACATCTGTACCAGAAAGGAGATGATCAACGTGGGGATGGCGATGAAGATGAAGTAGTTCATGTCGAACATGGTGACGGCCTCCAATCAAACGGAGCGGACGATGACTCAACCTTACTCTCCATAGTAGTACAACAAGAGTACCTACGCAAGAGTGATGCGGCGAAGCCAGAGAAAGAGTTAGTGCGCCCGCAGTTCGTTGATCGCATCGCGCATCTGCAAGGCCGCCGCGCGGGTCGCTTCAGCGAAATCCAGCCCGGCCGAAGCGTAGAGCACGCTGCGCCCGGCGTTGATGACCGGCCCAGCGATGGCGTCGGGGCCATGAGCTACGGCCGCGGCCAGGTCGCCCCCCTGCGCGCCGACGCCGGGAATGAGGAAGTTGGCCGCCGGGGCCAGCGCCCGCGCCGCGGCCAGTTCGGCCGGGTAGGTCGCGCCGACGACGAAGCCGCAATGGCCGTCGCCCGGCCCGGCCCACTCAGCGGCGGCGCGCAACACCTCGGCCGCCAGCCCGTCGCCGGCGGTCAGGTCGCCCTGGAAGCGCTGCGCCCCCGGATTCGACGTGCGGGCCAGCACGTAGACCGCTTTGTCGGGCCGCCCGGCCAGCAGCGGGCGCACCGCCTCCTCGCCCACGTAGGGGTTGACTGTCACCGCGTCCACGTTCCACACGTCGAACAGCCCCCGCCCCCATGCCGCCTGGGTATGGCCGATGTCGCCGATCTTGGCGTCGAGGATGACCGGGATGTGGTCGGGGATGTAGGCGATGGTGCGCTCCAGGGCCATGACGCCGGCCGCGCCCCATTGCAGGTAGAAGCCGAGGTTGGGCTTGTAGGCGCAGACGAGGTCGGCCGTGGCGTCGATGATGGCCCGGTTGAAGGGCAGCAGCGGCTCATCCCACTTCAGTGCCGCCACCGGCAGGCGGTCGGGCTGGGGGTCGAGGCCCAGGCAGACCCAGGAGTGGTTAGCTTGCTGGGCGCGGTGAAGCTTGTCGAGGTAGGGCATGGTCACTCTCGTTGGGCATGGGCCAGACCTGACAGGCGGGCGGCCACCCGGTTCACGTCGGCCGAGGTGTGGGTGGTCGCCCACCTGTCAGATCGTTCAGGGGTTATGGCTGCATCTATTTGGAAACCGTCAAAACAGCGAACGCCTGCTCGGCCAGCATCAGGGCCGCGCCGGTCAGCGTCGTCAGCGCGCCGTGGCGCAGCCGCCGGGCGTGGGCGCTGGCCACCGGCTGCCCACGCAGGAAGCGGCGCTCCACGTAGCCGAAGGCCATCTCGGCCGCCACCGAGGCCGCCGTCAGGGCCGCCGCGCGGCCGATGTGGCTGAGATCGGCCGGAGCAACGCGCTCGGTCGTCTCCACCCAATAGGGAGCGTCGGCATCTGATGAATAGATGATGGTCTGGGTGACAAACGACGCGCCGCAGCGGGCGCAGGTGCGGTTGCCGGTCGGGTTCAGAGTGCGGCACTGAGGGCAGGGTCGATGGGTCATGATGCTTACCTCGGTGTGATCTGCTCCGGAGAGCGATGGCTGAGCTTGATGGGCGGAGTGTCGGTGCAGTGGCAAGTCAACATGGCCGGGCCTCTATTTTGTTAATGCCGCGCGCCCCAACGGGGCACAGTGCGCCGAAGTATAACGATACAGTTCAATTGCGCCTGAGTGATTATCCTTATCTATCCCGTTTGCTCTTGTCCGCCGTATAGCAGTATCTAACTTTTTTCTTACGTCCGTCCTTTAGGGTGATAACGCGGCGCCAGGTTCTCGGCCAGACCTCTGAGGTCTTTCTTACTTCCCCCGTGTAGAATATACCCATAGAAACCGAGTTTCTGGCAGAAACTCGGTTTCTATAGGTGACAATGGACTATAAAGACTACTACAAGACGCTGGGCGTGAAGAAGAACGCCGGCGCGGATGACATCAAGAAAGCCTACCGCAAGCTGGCGCGGAAGTATCACCCCGACGTCAACCAGGGCGACAAGGCGGCCGAAGAGCGCTTCAAGGAGATCAACGAAGCCTACGAGGTGCTGTCCGACGAGGACAAGCGCGGCAAGTACGACCGCTTCGGCGCGGAGTGGCAGCAGTATTCGCGCACCGGCGGCCGGCCGGAGGACTTCAACTGGGGGCAATGGGGCGGGGGCGGCGCAGGCGGCGCGGGCGGCGCGGGCGGCCAGCCGGGCGGCGGGCAGTATCGTTCCGTCTCGCCGGAGGAGTTCGAGCAGATGTTCGGCCGCGGCGGCGCGGGCGGGGGCGGCAGCTTCTCCGACTTCTTCGACTTCATGTTCGGCGCGGCGGGCGGCCAGCAGCGGGGCAGCGCGCGGCCGGGCTTCGGCGGCAACTATACCACCACGACCGACTTCAACGACCTGTTTAGTGGACAGCAGACCGTTGCGCCCCAGTCGCTCGACCAGGAACACCCCATCCAGATCACGCTGGAAGAGGCGTTCCACGGCACGACGCGCGCCATCCAGTGGGAGAACGGGCGGCGGCTGGAGGCACGTATCCCCCGCGGCGTGCGCACCGGCTCGCGCGTGCGCCTGAGCGGGCAGGCCGGGGCGAGCGACGGCCGCGGCGGCGACCTCTACCTCAAGGTCGAGGTGCTGCCCCACGAACTCTACGAGCGCGACGGCGACGACCTGCGCCTGACGCTGCCCGTTGACCTGTTCACCGTCCTGCTGGGCGGCAAGGTCAGCGTGCCGGCGCTGGATAAGTCGGTCAACCTGACCATCCCTGAAGGGACGCGCAACGGCAAGGTGTTCCGGCTGGCGAAGCTGGGCCTGCCCAAGTTGCGCCAGCCGGATGAGCGTGGCGATCTCTACGTGACGCTGGCCGTCGAGCTGCCGCGCGATCTATCGGAAGAGGAGAAGCAGGTAGTTAAGGAGTGGCAGGCGTTGCGTGGTAAGTAAGGTGAAATCGCCTTACTTTCCCCGCAACGCCTCTCCCATCACCTCCGCAAACCCTTCCGGTGTGCAGGCGAAGGCCGGCGCGCCCAGGTCGGCCAGCCGCTGGGCCAGGGCCGTGTCGTAGCGCGGCGCGCCCTGGTCATTGAGCGCCAGCAGGACGACGACCGCCACGCCGTCGGCCAGCATTTCGCCCACCTGGCGCACGACCCCTTCCTTGCTCCCACCCTCAAAGAGGTCAGTGATAAGGATAACAACCGTGTCGCGCGGCCGGGTGATGGCCCCGCGGGCGTAGGTCAGCGCCCGGTCAATGTTCGTCCCGCCGCCCAGCCGCAGGCCGAACAGCATCTCCACCGGGTCGCCCAACTGATCGCTGACGTCCACCACGGCCGTGTCGAACAGCACCAACCGCGCCGCCAGCGACGGGATAGAGGCCAGCACGGCCGCCGCCACCCCGGCGTAGACGACCGACGTGGCCATCGAGGCGCTGGCGTCGACCAGCAGGATGATGTCGCGCAGCGTCGCCTGTCGCCGGCCATAGCCCACCAGCCGCTCCGGCACGACCGTCTGCTGCGCCGGCTGATAGTGGCGCAAGTTGGCCTGGACGGTGCGCGCCCAGTTGATCTCGGCCAGGCGGCGCGGCCGGTGGCGGCGGCCGGCGCGGTTGAGGCTGCCGGCGGCGGCCTGCCGCAGTGGAAAGTCGAGGCGCTTGACCAGGTCGCGCACCACCTGGGCCACGACCTGCCGGGCCGTCTCAAGGGTTTGCTCCGGCATCACCTTGCGCAGCGACAGCAGTTGCGCCGCCAGCGCCGCGTCCGGCTCCACCTGGGCCAGTAGCTCCGGGTGCTCCACCAGTTGGCGCGTCGTCAGCCGGGCCAGGGCGTCGCGCTGCATGATTTGGGCCACCGGCTCCGGGAAGTAGTCGCGCACGTCGCCCAGCCAGCGGGCCACATCGGGCATCGACGCGCTCAAATCGCCGCCGCGCGCCTCGCCATAGAGCGCATCGAGCGCCTCGTCCAACGCCGCATCCCGCCCCGACAGCGGCGTCTCTTCGGGCCGCTCTCCTCCGCTCCCCTGTCCCCCCGATCCCCCACCCTCCGACTGATCTTCCCCTTTACCCAGGACCAGCCGCCAGCGGCGCGCCCGTTCGTCGCTCGTCGTCATCGCACCCCCTCCTCGCCCGCCCAATTCAGCCCCAGCAGCCGCCCGATAACGGGCAGCGCCGCCGCCGCGCGGGCCGGGTCGAACTCGGCCGCTCGCCCTTCGGCCGCCGGCGCGCCCACCACCCGCCGCCCCGACAGGCGGCGCAACTGCTCGCGCACGCCATCGGGATATTCGGCAAAGGTGCGCCGCAGCAGGGGCAGGGCTTCCACAAAGCGCTCGTCCGGCAGCGCGCCCAGCCAGCCGTCGATCTCCGCCCACAGGGCGCGGTCATGCACCAGCAGCAGGCCGCTATCGCGCAGCAGCCCGTCGAGCCAGCCGGCGGCGTAGCGCGTCTCGGCCGCGCCCCCGCCGGCCAGCGCCCGCCCCAGCCGCAAGCCGATGGCCGCCGGCGGCTGGGCGGCGCTCTCATGCAGTAGGCGCGTGGCCCGCCCGGCGACAACGGCGTGGACGCCGCGCCGGTCGGCCAGGGCCACGAGCGCCTCGACCCACAACTCCACCGCCCGCGGCTCGCCGACGAGGGCCACGGCCGGCGCGGCGGCCGAGAGCCGGTCGGCCATCTCGCGCGCCGCGTCATCATCGAGCGACAGGCAGGCCCGCGGCAAGGCCAGACAGGCGCGGGTCAGAAGATGGTCGAAGACGTGTTGTAGCCGCGGCAGATGGTCGGCCGAATGGCGCAGGCCGCCGTAGCGCACCGTCTGGGCCAGCGGCGGCAGCGCGGCCAGCAGCGGAGCCACGCCGCCGTGGCCCAGGTCGGTGCTGATGGCCGACAGCTCTTCGATGCGCGCCAGAATGGCCGGGATGGCTTCCGGCAAGTCGGCCGGGATGGCCCGGTCGATCAGGCCGATGAGGGCCGGCAGGTCGGTCGCCTGCTGAGCCAAATCGGCTGTTCGCGCCGCGGCAGCGTCACGCACGGTGTTGCCCCACGGCGCGGCCTCGATGACCCGCAGCGACAGGTCGGGCCGCCACCGCAACTGCCACAACTCGGCGTAGGTTCCGACAGCCTGCCCCCTGGCCGCCGTCGCCGCGCCCCAGGGGATGTCGAGCAGGTCAAGGCGATGCAGCAGGCGGCTGCGCTCCAGGTGCATCTCCTGCCGCAGATCGAGCCGCAGCGTGCTCGGCTCCGGCTCCGGCCGCAGGCGCAACCGCGTCTGCTGGGCGCGCAGGTCGCGCTGCAACGGCACGGCGGGCACGTCGGGCGGCACGACGCCCATGCGCTCGCCGACAATCAGCCGGCGGCGGATGAGGGCCATCGGTTCGGCGTCGCCGCCACAGAGGACACTCTGGGCGGCTTCGTTCAACTCGTCCAGCGCTGGGAACGGCCGCCCGCGCAGCGCCGCCAGCGCCTCGGCCAGCCGCACCGCTTCGATCAGATGCCCCGGCGAGGTGTCGAACCCCTCCTCGCGCAACAGCCGCCCGACTTTGGCCAGCCAGCCCACCGCCACCCTGCTCCAATCCCCCTCCCCCTGGGAGGGGCTAGGGGAGGGTCTGGCCGCAGTGCCCTCTCCCCAACCCTCTCCCACAGGGCGAGGGGTGCCCTCCCGGGCGGGGGCTTGTCCTGCCCTGGCCCCTGGCCCCTGACCCCTAGCCCCTGCTCTTCCTCCCACAAATGACCATACCACCCCGGCGAAGCCACCCCCGCCCCATAGCCGCCGGCCTGGGTCATGCGGCCGTAAGTCCACGGCACCCACGTCGCCGCCACTTCGACCGCCGGCAGGTCGCGCAGCAGGGCGTCGTCGGGCGCGGCCGGGCTGGTCAGAGCGTCGAGCAGCGCCGGCGCGTGCCACGCGCCGCAGATGGCGGCGATGCGGCGGTGGCCGTCGGCCGCGGCGCGGCGGATGATCTGCCGCATGGCCGCCTCGCGCGCGTCAGCCAGGCGCTGGGCGGCGTCCGCTGTAGAGACGTTCCGGCGGAACGTCTCATCATCTTCGTCGGCTACGGGGTGTAAAGAGACGTTGTGGCGGAACGTCTCACCATCCTGGTCGTCTGCGGGGTGTAAAGAGACGTTCCGCCGCAACGTCTCTCCAACGGCGGCGTGGCGCAATTCGGCGGCCATCTCAACCACGGCGGCGAACAGTTCGCCCGCCGTCCGCCGCTGCTCCACGGCCTCGTTCCACCACGGCTCATAGCCATCACGCCCGGCGGCGGCGGCCAGTTGGTTGAACATCTCGGCCGACGGCATGGCCGCCGCCACGTCCGTGGCCAGCGTGTGGCGGCGCGGCAAGTCCATGAAGCCCACGGCCGCGCCCCGTTCCAGGGCGAAGCGCAACGCCTGATACTCCGGCGAGAAGACGGCAAACGGGTAGAACGTCGCCCGCCGCGGTTCGTCGGGGCGGTAGACCAGCAGGGCCACGGGCGGCTCCAGCGCCGGGTGGGCCAGCCAGGGAATCAGGTCGTCGGCGTCGGGCGGCCCTTCGACCAGCACGCAATCGGGCGCGAACGCCGCCAGCGCCGCCAGCAGCGCCCGCGCCGACCCCGGCCCATGATGGCGCACGCCAAAAACCCGCAACTCCGCCCCCGCCCCGCCGCCAAACTCAGCCATATCACCCACCCCACTATCTCCCAGCCCGCCTCTGACCACTGACCTACTGAACACTGTATACTGACCTACTGACCTACTGACCACTGCCCTCTGACCACTGCCCCCTGCCCCCTCACCCCGCCAACTCCCGGCACGCCTCATACAGCGCCGCCCACTCCTCGCGCTCGCCCATCACCGTCTCCAGGTACTCCCGCCAGACGACGGCGTCCTGCACCGGGTCCTTGACGATGGCCCCGGTCAGCCCGGCGGCCAGATCGGCCGGGGCCAGCCGCCCGTCGCCGAAGTGGGCGGCCAGGGCCAGCCCGCTGTTGACAACGGAGATGGCCTCGCCCGTGCTCAGTGTGCCACTGGGCGATTTGACCTTGGCCCGCCCGTCCTCGGTCAGCCCGGCGCGCAGCTCGCGGAAGATGGTGACGACGCGGCGAATCTCCTCGGCCGCCGGCCGCTCAGCCGGCAACTCCAGCGCCCGGCTCAGGTCGGCCACGCGGCGGCTGACGATGGTCACCTCCTCCTCGGCCGTGGCCGGCAGCGGCAGCACGACGGTGTTGAAGCGCCGCTTGAGGGCGCTGGACAGGTCGTTGATGCCCCGGTCGCGGTCGTTGGCCGTGGCGATGACGTTGAACCCCTTCACCGCCTGCACCGCCTGGCCCAGTTCGGGGATGGGCAGCAGCTTCTCGCTCAGGATGGTGATCAGCGCGTCCTGCACGTCGGATGGGATGCGCGTCAACTCCTCGACGCGGGCCACCTTGCCGTCGCGCATGGCGGTCAGGATGGGGCTGGCCACCAGCGCCTCGACGCTCGGCCCACGAGCGATGAGGCTGGCGTAGTTCCAGCCGTAGCGGATAACCTCCTCACTCGTGCCGGCCGTTCCCTGCACCAGCAGGGTCGAGTCGCCGGAGACGGCCGCGGCCAGATGCTCCGACACCCACGTCTTGCCCGTGCCCGGCACGCCCAGCAGCAGCAGCGCCCGGTCGGTGGTCAGCGTGGCGATGGCGATCTCGATGACGCGCGTGCTGCCAATGTACTTGGGGGTGACGACAAAGCCGTCGTCGAGCGTGCCGCCCAGCAGATAGGTGGCCACAGCCCAGGGCGACAGCCGCCAGTTGGGCGGCCGTGGCCGCCGGTCGTTGCGCGCCAGTTGGTCGAGTTCCGCGGCATAGGCCTGCTCGGCCAGGGCGCGTTGGATGGATTGATCGGTCATGCTTGCTCCAGTTGTTAGTAATCAGTAGGTCAGTAGGTCAGTAGGTCAGCAGGTCAGAAGGTCAGTCGTTGGTCGTTGGTCGCGCTCTGAACTCGCCACTCGCCACCCGCCACCCGTCACTGCCAGGCGACCTCCGCTCGCCTCCGCATCTGAGATGGGCTCGGAAGCGGGTTGCCAACCCGCGCTACAGGACTGCGCCATGCAATTCACTCCGCAGGGCCAGCGTGGCGACGAACTGGGACGCCGTCGTTTGCCAGACGGGCGTGGCGGGGCGGCCGGCGAGGGCGGCAGCGGCGTGGCCGGCCAGGGCGGGCGGGCAGGCACGGGCGAAGGCGCGCATCAGGTAGCGCAACGTCGGGCTGTGGCGGGTGTCGCGCGGGCGGGCGGCCTCGTGGGCCAGAAAGTCGATCATGGCCCGGGCCGCCGCCTCATCCCAGGGATGGGGCCAGCGGCGCAGCAGCACGACGACGGCCGCTGTATCTTCAGCGGTTACGGCCGCGGCCAGGCGCGCCTCCAACTCGTCCGCCGTCAACTGGGCCAGCAGCGGCCCGTGGCGCTCGGTCAGGCCGTCGTGGGCCAGAATCGCCTCGACCCAGCGCCGGTCGGGGTGGCGCGCCGTGGCCGCCGACAGCGCCCCCAGCAGCGTGCGCGGCCAGCGCCCCGGCCCGGCGGCGGCCACGATGTCGGCCGGCGTCGCCCCGAATCGCGCCTCCCAATGGCGCGGCGGGATGACGCCCACCGTTTGCGTCAGCAGCCGCGAGCGGTCGTTGGCCGACGGCGGGCCGGCCGCCGGGCGGGTGACGCCGTCACGCACCAACGACTCGCGGATGACCGGCGGGAAGCGCGGCGTCAGGTGGCCGTCGTCGAGGGCCAGGATGTCGCCCGCGGCGGCGATCATCCGCCCCACCAGCCGCGATTCGGGCAGCCGGGCCAGATGGGCCACCGCCTTGTGGCGCACCTGGGCGTCGCGGTCGTCCAGAGCGCGCTCCAGGAACGGCTCATCGGCCGGCGATAGCCCCGTTTCCAGCGTCGCCAGCAGTTCCCGCCGCGCCGCGTCGGCCTCGCCGCGCCAGGTCAACTCGATCAGGCGCAGCGCGGCGGCCGGATCGCGGCGGCGCAGCGTCAGGGCCAGCGCCGCCCGCCCGGCCGGGTCGCGCTCCCAGGCCGCGCGTAGCGAGCGGGAATCGTCCAACTCCACCGCGGCGTAGCGCCAGTCGGGATTGATCGCCGCCAGCCACCGGCCGCGCTCGCCCAGCACCGGCAGCCACAGCGGCCGGAAGCGCGGGATGCGCGTGCCGTGGGCCAGGGCGTGGGGCAGTTGCGCGTCGGCCACACGCTGCCCGGCGGCGTCGAGCAGGGTGAGAAGTTCCGGCAGCAGTTCGGCGTGCTGCTGGTTGAGCATCCGCTCCAGGAAGCGCGCCGCCGCCGGGAAGCAGACCGGCCGCTCGTCGGCGACGCGCAGGGCGGGCAAGTACCACTCGGCCGCCGGGGCGCGGGCCGGCAGTTGCCCGGCGTCGTCGTAGAGCGCCGCCGCGCCGGCCATGAGCAACACCAGTTCGGCCGGCGGGCGGTCGTCGAGCGCCACCCGCAAGGAGGCCAGCGCCGGCGGCAACCCCGCCCCGCCTGGCCGCGGCGCGCGCCCCACACCGACTAACGCCGCCGTCAGCCACTCATTGGGCAGAGTCACGGCAGCGCCTTCCAGGCCGACAGATCGCGCCAGCCGTTATGATAGACGCTCAGCGGCGTCAGCGTCGTCCCGTCCCACTCGCCGCACAGGGTCAGCGGGTGGTCGCCGGCCAGGGCCAGCAGCGCCCAACCGTGGCCATAGCGCGGCGGCAAGGGCAGCAGCCGCCCGCCCCGGTCGCGCAGCCGCCAGCCGGAGGGGGCCGGTTCGACGAAGACGTCGCGCAGCAGCATTGGGCCGAGGCGCAGCCACGGGTTGGCGGCGCGGGCGGCGGCGTAGTCGGCGATGGCGGCGGCGATGTCGTGGCCCAGGTGGTCGTGGCCGCCGGACGGGCCATCTTGCGGCGCGTCCGGCTCCAGCCGCAGCCCGTCTACCGGCTGGGCGACCAGCGGCCACGCGCCGGGGGCAAAGGCCAGTTCGCCGCGCAACCGCCCCCCGGTAGGCAGGCAAAGGCCATCCAACCGTTTGAGCGGCTGATACGCCTCCAGCAGCGCCCAACGCCCGGAAGCGAGGCCGCGCAGCCAGGTATGTACGCGACGCTGCCCGCCGTCCACGATCTGGCGGCGGCCGAGGGCCAGCCACGTATCGACCACGCGGTCGTCGCCGGGGCGCGGCGGCAGACCGGCGGCGGCCAGCACGTCGGCTCGTTCGGCGGGGGGCAGGGCGTCGCGGCGGCCGAAGGCATCGGCCAGCAGCGCCAGCCGCCCCAGCCGCGGCAGCAGCCGCTCCGGCCAATCGGCCCCGTTGCCGGGCAGGGCGGCCAGTTGGCGCAGTTCGCGGGCTGCGGCTGGAGCGTAGGCGTCAGCCAGCCGGTCGGCGGCGGCGTGCCAGGGGCGCGGCCCGGCGGCGGGCAGCGCGGCCAGCCCGTGGTCGAGTTGGTCGCCCAGCCAGCGGGCCAACTCGCCCAGCCCGGTGGCGGCGGTGGCGATGCGCGCGTCGCTGTCGGGCGGCGCGGCCGATGGTCGGGTCGCGCGTCGCGCCGCCTCTAACCGGGCCGTAGCCCAGGGCGGCGCGCCGGCCGTGGCGTCGGCGGGATTGATCAGCAGCAGGGCCAGCACGTGGCGGCAGGGGAAGCGCGCCCCGCCACAGGTGCAACTCACGTGGAGGTAGGGCAGGAGGACGGCAGCCAGGGCGTCGGGGCGGCGGCCTTCGGGGAAGGCGGCCCAGAGGAGCCGCGCGTCGTCGCCGGCCGGCAGGCAGCCGGAGGCCCGCGCCCGCCCCTCGCGCGCCAGCGTATCGGCCGCGCGCAGCGTGCCATTGTCCGGGGCCAGCCCCTCAATCAGCGGCAGCGGCAAAGGCTGCCCAGTTAACGCAACCGGCATTCTATCCATTATTACGCAGTTCGCCGGGTGTGGGTTGTATCATACGTCATTCTGATTGTTGTATTATGCAATTCTGACTTCGCTTGGCGATACTTGGTGTATCGCTTCTCCCGGTGCATCGCACTTTCCGAAGTGCGTTGCACCTTCTTGAGATAACCGCGACGACGCCAAGAGACGTGCGACGCACGGAGAGCGCCCGGTGCATCGCACTTTCTGAAGTGCGTTGCACCTTCTTTAAGAACAACCGCGCGGATAACCGCCTACACACCAAGAGACGTGCAACGCACCGCAGAAGGTGCGATGCACGCAGAGAGAGACTATGCGTCTGGACAAACTAACCGAAAAAAGCCGCGAGGCCCTGCTGGAAGCGCAGCACCTCGCCGAACAGTACACCCACCCGGCCGTCGAGCCGGAGCACCTGCTGCTGACCCTGCTCGACCAGGAGGGCGGCGTTGTGCCGTCGGTCATTCGCAAGATCGGCGGCGACCCGGCTCTACTACGCCACAGCGTCGAGACGGCCCTGGGCAAGCTGCCGCGCGCCACCGGCTCGTCGGTGCAGGTCGGCCTCAGCCGCGACCTGAACGCCATCCTCAGCGAAGCCGAGTCCATCGCCGGGGCGATGAAGGACGACTTCACCTCCACCGAGCACATGCTCATGGCCATGGCCCAACCCAAGGGCGGCCGGGTGCGCGAACTGCTGGCCCGCCACGGCATCGACTACAACGCCATCCTGCAAGCCCTGGCCGCCGTGCGCGGCTCGCAGCGCGTCACCAGCCAGAACCCGGAAGCGCAGTACGAGGCGCTGGCTAAGTACGGCCGCGACCTGACCCAGGAAGCGCGCCAGGGCAAGCTCGACCCGGTCATCGGCCGCGACGAGGAGATCCGCCGCGTCATGCAAATCCTCAGCCGGCGCACCAAGAACAACCCCGTCCTCATCGGCGAGCCGGGCGTGGGCAAGACGGCCATCGTCGAAGGGCTGGCCCAGCGCATCGTCAACGGCGACGTGCCGCTGGGGCTGAAGGACAAGCGGCTGGTGTCGCTCGACCTGGGGGCGCTGGTGGCCGGGGCCAAATACCGTGGCGAGTTCGAGGAGCGGCTGAAGGCGGTGCTGAAGGAGGTGCAGGAGGCCGAGGGGCAGATCATTCTGTTCATCGACGAGATGCACACCCTGGTCGGCGCGGGCGCGGCCGAGGGGGCCATGGACGCCAGCAACATGCTCAAGCCGCTGCTGGCCCGCGGCGAACTGCACGCCATCGGCGCGACCACCCTGGACGAGTACCGCAAGCACATCGAGAAGGACGCCGCCCTGGAGCGCCGCTTCCAGCCCGTCTTTGTCGAGGAGCCATCGGTGGAGGACACCATCTCCATCCTGCGCGGCCTGAAGGAGCGCTACGAGGTGCACCACGGCGTGCGCATCACCGACGGCGCGGTCATCGCCGCGGCCACGCTCAGCCACCGCTACATCAGCGACCGCTTCCTGCCCGACAAGGCCATCGACCTGATTGACGAGGCCGCCAGCCGCCTGCGAATGCAGATCGACAGCAAGCCGGCCGAACTGGATGAGGTCGACCGCCAGATCATGCAGTTGGAGATCGAGCGCCAGGCACTGAAAAAGGAGAAGGACAAGGCCAGCCAGGAGCGACTGGCCAAACTGGAAGAGGAGCTGGCCAACGCCAAGGAGCGCAGCACCCAGGTGGCCGCCCGCTGGCAGGGAGAGAAGGACGCCATCCAGCGCGTGCAGGCGATCAAGGAAGAGATGGACGCCGTGCGGGTGGAGATGGAGCAGGCCCAGCGCGACTACGACTATCAGAAGGCGTCGGAGTTGCAGTTCGGCCGTATGCGCCAACTGGAACGCGATCTGGGCGAAGCTGCGGCCCAATTGAGCCAGATGCAGACCGAGGGCGCGCTGCTGAAGGAGGAGGTTGACGCCGAGGACATCGCCCTCATCGTCGGCAAGTGGACGGGCATCCCGGCCACGCGCCTGCTGGAGGGCGAGGTCGAGAAGCTCATCCACATGGAAGACCGGCTGCACCGGCGCGTCGTCGGCCAGGAAGAGGCAGTTAGCGCTGTGGCCGCCGCCATCCGCCGCAGCCGCTCCGGCCTGCAAGACCCCAACCGGCCCATCGGCTCGTTTATCTTCCTCGGCCCGACCGGCGTGGGCAAGACGGAGCTGGCCCGCGCGCTGGCCGAGTTCCTGTTCGACGACGAGCGCAACATGGTGCGCATCGACATGAGCGAGTATCAGGAGCGCCACACCGTGGCCCGCCTCATCGGCGCGCCGCCCGGCTACGTGGGCTATGAGGAGGGCGGCCAACTGACCGAGGCCATCCGCCGCCGCCCCTACAGCGTGGTGCTGTTCGACGAGATCGAGAAGGCCCACCCGGAGGTGTTCAACGTCTTCCTGCAAGTGCTGGACGACGGCCGCCTGACCGACGGCCAGGGGCGCACCGTCGACTTCCGCAACGCGGTCATCATCATGACCAGCAACATCGGCAGCCAGTACATCATGGGCGACCTGGACGAGGCGGCGATGCGGGCGCGGGTCATGGAGGCCATGCGCCAGCACTTCCGGCCGGAGTTCCTGAACCGGGTGGACGACATCGTGATCTTCCACCGGCTCGGCCGCGCGCAGTTGCGCGAGATCGCCGAGATTCAGCTTAACCACGTCCGCGGCCTGCTGGCCAAGCGCGGCGTGACGCTGTCGCTGACCGAGGCGGCCACCGATCTGCTCATCGAAGAGGGGTACGACCCGGTCTACGGTGCGCGACCGCTGAAGCGCGTCCTGCAGCGGCGGATCATCGACCCGCTGGCCATCCGCGTCATCCAGGGGGACGTGCGCGAGGGCGACCACGTGGTGGTCGAAGTGGAGGATGGCGAGCTCGACTTCCGGGTGGTGGAGACGGCCGAGTTCGAGGAACCGGCCCGAGCTTAAGAGGGACGCGGAGAAACGCGGAGCAGCGCGGAGAGACGCGGAGGAAAAGAAATCAACTAATTCTCTGCGTCTCTCTGCGCTCCTCTGCGTCCCTCAGCGTTCCTCTCCTTGCTTGCCCTTGCCTCGTTCCACTTCCGCGGCCAGTGACTCCAGCGACGCGATCCACAACCCCCGGAACGACTCCAGCCAGGCGTCGATTTCGGCCAGGCGCTCCGGCCGTAGGGCGTAGATACGCCGCGCGCCGTCGACGCGCACGCGGGTGAAGCCGTTGTCGCGCAGGACGCCCAGGTGTTGCGACACGGCCGGCTGGCTGAGGCCGAACTCGTTGTGGATGACCGTGACCAGCTCGCCGGAGGAGCGCTCGCCGTCGCCGAGCAGTTCGAGAATGCGCCGCCGGGCCGGCACGCGCAGCACGTCAAAGGTGTCCATGGCGTCGCCGCCTACTCCTCGCCCATATAGAACGCCGCGGTCCGGGCGGCGCCGGCCCGCGCCGCGTCGGCGTCCGTCCCGGCGGCGATGGACGCCTCAGCCCAGGCGTCGCTACTTTGCCGTGAGAAACTCTTCCCCTCTTCACTGAGCGACCATTCGGCCGCTGTTTCCGGGGTGACCGAGCCATTGCCCGACAGGTACAGGTCAAGCCCCAGCAAACCCCCGTCCCAACCGACGCCGACCGCGCCCGGGCCATACTGATCCCACATCTCATCGGGCACATGGGCGACGTGCTCCAGATGGAGCAGGGTGCGGTCGTCGGCCTGCTCCGACAGGGTGATCGTCAGCCAACTGACCTGCCCGTGCATGCCCCAGGTGATCTTGAACTGCTGCGGCGGGTCACAGGCGACGATCTCGCCGCCGGCGTTGCCCTCCAACTGGTAGTGGCCGCCCAGCCGCAGGTCGCCGGAGATGGGCATGAACCAGCGCGGGATGCGCTCGATGTTGGTCAATGCGTCCCACAACTCCGTCCGGCCGGTGTCATAGGTCCGGCTGGCCGTCAGCACACGGGCCGGCTTGCCCTCGACTTCGCGGCTACTGAGTGCGCGGGTGATCGCGCCGATTTGTCGAAATACGTCTATGGCCATGCTTACCTCCAGGTTGAATGAACTTCAAGTACATTATAAGTAGTAACTTATATAAGTCAATCCGAATATGAAAGTTGGTCAATCCTGCCCGGTCTGGTCGCCGGTTGTGGTATACTAGAGGCTATGGTTGCTCCAACACTTTCCAAGACTAGAGCGGAAGTTGAGTCCCAGGAACGGCCGGCGCTGCCGCTGGAGAACGGCGACCACCTGACGCGGGCGGAGTTCGAGCGCCGCTACGCCAATGCGACACACATCAGGAAAGCAGAGTTAATCGAAGGAGTTGTCCACGTGCCCTCACCGGTAAGCCTGGCTCATGGCCAATGTCACGCCAATGTCATGACTTGGTTGGGCAGCTATCGTGCTGCCACACCGGGTTTGCGCCTGCTGGATAACACGACGGTAGTCCTGGATGCGGAGAACGAAGTGCAGCCGGACGCGGCTCTGTGCATAGCCAACGGCGGCCAGACTCGGCCTATGGGGGCCTACGTCTTTGGCGCGCCGGAGCTTGTCGTCGAAATCGCCGTCAGCAGCGCCAGCTATGACCTGCACGAGAAGTTGCGCGTCTATCGCCGTAGCGGGGTGCAGGAGTACCTTGTGCTGCCCACGCTGGAACAACAAACGATTTGGTATCGGCTGAACGAAGGGCGCTATGATCTCGTGCAGCCCGAGGCTGACGGCATCATCCGTAGTCAGACGTTCCCCGGCCTGTGGTTTCACCCGGAGCGCTTCTGGGGCGACGACCCGGCCGGGCTGTTGGCTACGCTCCAGGCTGGCCTGGCCTCGCCCGAACACGCCGCGTTTGTCGCCGCCCTGACCACCGAACAAAAGTAACTACACGCCACCGGCCACCCGCCACCCGCCACCCGCCACCCGCCTTTACCTGCTCATGTGGCTGTGCTCTGCTACAATCCGGCCTGAGGAGAGCACACCACCATGCAACAAGACCCACAGAACGTCCTGGCCGACCTTCTCGCTTACATCACCACCAATTTGCCCGAAGTCGCGCTGAGGCTGCTCGGCTGCGCCCTGCTCCTGTTGGTGGGGCGCTGGCTGGCGCTCCGGCTCAGCGCTTTCGTGGCCCGGCTGCTGGAACGTAACCAGGCCGACAAGACTGTGGTCGGCTTCCTTAGCAAGAGCGTCTACGTCGTGACGCTGCTGCTGGCCTTTCTCGTCGCCCTCAGTTGGTTGGGCATTCCAACGACGTCGATCATCACCGTCCTGGGGGCCAGCACGCTGGCTATCGGCCTGGCGCTACAAGACTCCCTGTCCAATCTGGCTTCGGGGCTGCTCCTGATCTTCCTGAAACCTTTCATCGTCGGTGACTACGTGCAGATTGGCTCAGACAACAACGAAGGCACGGTGACCCACGTCCACTTCTTTCACACCGAACTGAACACCGGCGACAACAAAGTCCTGCTCGTGCCCAATAGCGACGTCATGTCGAACCAGATCCTCAACTTCACCCGCCACGACCACCGCCGCCTCGATCTGGTCATCGGCATTGGCTATGACGAAGACATCCGCCAGGCCAAGGCCATCCTGACCGAGATCGTCACTAGCGACAGCCGCGTGCTGGCTGAGCCGGCGCCGCGTGTGGCGGTCAACAACCTGGGGGAGTCGAGTATCGAGTTGATGGTGCGGCCGTTCGTCCGCACGGCCAACTTCGATGCCACTCGCACCGACCTGCTGGAACAGATCAAGCTGCGCTTTGACGAAGCCGGCATTACCCCCAATCCACAGCGGGCCGTGCGGTTGGTGCAGGCGACCGAGTAGGGCGATTCTCCCGAATCGCCTTCCTTACTCATCGTCCGTGGCCGGAGCGATTCGGGCGAATCGCTCTACACGTTGTCAAACTCCGGCCGGTAGCGCACCACGCCGCTTGCCCCGTCCAGCGCCCCCGGTTGCAACTCCTGGACCATGAAGTGGGCGTCCGCGCCGTGCTCCCAGCGGATGCCCAGCGGCGGGGCCGGCCGGAAGCCAAAGCGCGGGTAGTAGTCGGTGTGGCCCAGTACAATGACCAGATCGTAGCCCGCCGCGCGACAAAGCTCCAGCCCGGCGACGATGAGCTGCGAGCCGACGCCCCGGCGCTGGTGGGCGGGGGCGACGGCCATCGGGCCAAGAGCGGCGATGGGGCGGCGGGTCTCTGGTGTGACAGCGTTGGCCTGCGGCGCGGCCGCCGCATCAGGGGGGTGGGTGGCGAGGTGGCCGAACGCTTGACTATGCGAATCTAGCGTCGCCGGGCTGAACAGGATGTGGCCGATAATCTCCCCCTCCTCCTCGGCCACCAGCGAGGCGATGACCGCCCCGGCCGCCCGCAGCGCGTCCACCAAGACGCCCTCGTCCGGTCGACCGAAGGCCGCTTCGTTAACCTGTCGAATGCCGGCTACGTCAGCCGCCTGCTCAAGTCGTATGATCATGCTCGTCTTCTCTCTGGGGATTTCTTCATGTCGCCCACTAAGGATTCATCCATCCCTTTATTTTCTCTCTGGCGAAAACAACCCGTGAAAATCTCATCTTTCCGTAAGATTCATTGCAAGGATTGTAGCCTATTTTATAGATGCTCCTTACTCCTTCCCACCCCGATGGGAACTGTTCATTCTGCTGGTGGCGCCATTCCCAAGGTGGCGCCACCTCCCCTTTTTATCTCACGCAAAGAACGCAAAGAACGCTAAGCAAAGATAAGAGCGCCATAGCGCGTGCACCTTTCGCATTCTGGACGCACATGGCAAACGTCACCCTACTATGGTGACGTTTGTTACTGTCTGGCTTCCCCTGTAGACTGCTATACTATCAGCACAGTCACCTGGGAAGCGATGCGCCATTCCTGGGCGGCCGAAGGATGGAGTGTGCGCCCATGAAGAAAGAACTCGTCCGGGATTGGATGACCACCGACGTCATTACCATCACTCCCGACATGACCCTGCCCGAAGCCCACCAGTTGATGACCAATGAGGAGATTCGCCGCCTGCCGGTAGTGGACAAGCACGGCCGGCTGATCGGCATCGTCAGCATCGGCGACGTGCGCAGCGCCGAGCCATCGCCGGCTACGTCGCTGAGCATCTGGGAACTGAACTATCTTCTCTCGTCACTGACGATTGAGAAGATCATGACCCCCAACCCGTTCACGATCACCGCCGACGCCACCATCGCCGAGGCAGCGCGGATGATGCTGGAGCACCGCGTCAGCGGCCTGCCCGTTGTCGATGAGGCCTACCACGTCGCCGGCATCATCACCGAGTCCGACATCTTCGCCATGGTCGTCCTCCACGAGTGGAGCGCCGAGCCGCACGCGCAGGAGTAAAACGATCTCACGCAAAGACGCAAAGAACGCCAAGCAAGAAAGATTGCTCCCTCTTCCTTTGCGCCTTTGCTTTCTTTGCGTCTTGGCGTGAGATCTTCTTAGCTGGGCGTGACCAGCGGCAGCCCGGCCCGCTCCCAGGCCATTGTGCCCCCGTCCACGTCGGTGACGTCATAGCCCGCCTGCCGCAACTGCCGCGCCGCCAGGGGGCTGCGGTGGCCGGAGCGGCAGATGGTCAGGATCGGCCGGTCGCGCGGCAACTCGCCCAGCCGGCGGCCGAACTCCGTCAGCGGGATGAGCACCGCCCCCGCACGCGACCCGCCCGCGTCTCCACCGGCTGGCGCACGTCCACAATGACGACCCGCTTATCCTCTAGCAAACGTCGATAGGCCTCTTGTGGCCTAATAGCTTCGACGCGCTTGCCCCATAGCCCAGACAGAAAACCCATCACCTACCTCCATTTCTAAGTCATCCATGAGTAGCTGTACAAAACATGTACATTTTGCAATATCCCGCGGCGCGTGCACTGCTGCTCTATGTCGCATTCTGGCCGCGCTGGCTGGGCGTTTGCCCTCGACGCCCCGCCCCACCCCGCGGGCCGCCGCCGCGCGGCCCCCCCTCCCCCCCCCGCGGCCCCCCCGGCCCAAAAGGGGGGGCCGGGCCGGGCCCCCCGGGGCCCCACGGGCCCCCCCCCCCCCCCCCCCACGCGCCTTTGATGCCCTGCGCCACGGCAGCAATGGCATGGCCCTGGTCACGCCCTGCGGCCGAGGCTGACCCCATTCTGCTCTACGGAGGCGGGGGGGGCGCGGCTTAGTCGGCGCCAACAACACGCTCACCTCTCCTTGGAAAGGCGCTGGACAGCGCTTTCCTGGCCCCAGGGCTTGGCAGCCCGCGCTGATGGGACGACAATAAAGTCATGACTGAGCCAACACCCCTCCCCGACCTCGTCATCCGCCACGGCACCGTCGTCACCGCTACGGCCGTCTTCCCCGCCGACGTAGCCATCACCGGCCGGCAGATCGCCGCCATCGGCCGCGACCTGCGCGGCCAACGGGAGATCGACGCCAGCGGCCAGTACGTCATCCCCGGGGCAATCGACGGCCACGTCCACCTGGGTATGCCCATCGGCCGCTTCACCTCGACCGACGACTTCTGCCACGGCACGCGCGCCGCGGCCTTCGGCGGCACAACGGCCATCGTCGACTTCGTGGAAACGCGGCCCGAGGAGACAATGCTGGCCGCCCTGGCCGCCCGCCAGGCCGTGGCCGCCGAGGCGGTCATCGACTACGGGCTGCACATGACTATCGGCCCGACCGACGTGGCCAAGCTCGACCAGTTGCCCGCCGCCCGCGCCGCCGGCTGCGGCAGCGTCAAGCTCTACATGGCCTACGGGCTGCGGCTCAACGACGGCGAACTGCTGCGGGCGCTGGCCGCGGCGGCCGAAGTCGGGGCGCTGCCCGTCGTCCACGCCGAAAACTGGGACGTCATCACCACCCTCATCGCCGCCAACCTGGCCGCCGGGCGCACCGCGCCCCACTGGCACCCGCGCAGCCGCCCGGCCGAACTGGAGGGCGAGGCCGCCGGGCGCGTCATCGACATCGCCGCCTACGTGGGCACGCCCGTCCACATCTTCCACGTCTCCTGCGCCGCCACCGTGGCCCGCATTGCCGCCGCCAAAGCCCGCGGCCTGCCCGTCACGGGCGAAACGTGCCCGCAGTACCTCACTCTGACCGACGAACTGTACGACCGGCCGGGCGTGGCCGGGGCGCTGCCCGTCTGCTCCCCGCCGCTGCGCCCGGCGGCCGACCGCGACGCGCTGTGGCGGGCGCTGTCGTCCGGCGCGCTCGACCTGGTGACCACCGACCACTGTCCCTTCACCGCCGACGAGAAAGCCACCGGGCTGGACGACTTCAGCCGCATCCCCGGCGGCGTGCCGTCGATCGAGAGCCGGCTGGCGCTGGTCTACGCCGGGCTGGCCGGCGACCGCGCCACGCCCGATCCGGCCGCCCTGTCGCGCTGGGTAGACGTGTGCTGCACCACCCCGGCGCGCATCTTCGGCTTCGCCCGCAAGGGGCAACTGCTGCCCGGCTACGACGCCGACGTGGTGCTGTTCGACCCAACGCGAGAGTTCACTATCAGTCCCGAATCGCTACACGAAACTGCGGGGTGGACGCCCTATGATGGCCTGACCGTGCGCGGCTGGCCAACGACGACCATCAGTCGTGGCGAAGTCATCGTGGCTGACGGCCGCTGGCTGGGCACGGTCGGGCGTGGGCGGTTTGTGGCACGGTAAGAGAGGAGAGGAACGCGGAGAAACGCAGAGGAGCGCAGAGAAACGCGGAGGAAGAACTCTTACTCAGCGTCCCTCTGAGCTTCTCTGCGTTTCTCCGCGTCCCTCTTCTCTACCCAACTTTAGCCTGACTGGCAATCGCCTCGATCTGCCCCAGGTGATCGGCATCGTGCTTCAGGCCCAGGATGAAGCGGCCGACGGCGTTCATGGGGCCGTAGCGCCGCGAGAAAGTCACGGTCACGTCGAGGCGCGGCGCATCGGGCCATACGTCCAGCGTCGCCAGGCGCATCCGGCGGCTCTCCTCCAGCCGCGCCCGGCACTGAGCGATGGTCGTCACCGAGGGCCAGGGTGTCTCGGCGCGCGAGCGCCCCTCGCGCACCACGCCGCGGGCCAGTTCGGCCGCCAGGAAGGCCGTCTCCTCCGACGTGGCCGTCACGTGGACGATGACGTGGCCCAGCGTCCAGGCCAGCTTCTCCTCGTCGGGGGTGGCGGCATAGCGGTCGTAAGCCTCCGGGTCGTCGGGCACAAAGGTCACGGCAGCGTCGTCACAATCGGCGATGAGCGCCAGCTGGCGGTCGATCATCTCGTTGGTAAGGGCGCGCAGGTCGTCGGGCGTCAGGCCCGCGGCCAGTTCGGCCAGGGTCACTTCTTGCTGTTGCAGGGGGGTGAAGTCAAGCATGGGGAATAGAACCACAGATTACGCAGATTACACAGATTTAAGAAGTCATGATCCGCAGATTGGGCAGATTTTCAGACAAGAAAAGGATTCTCTCTTCCTCTGAAATCTGCCCAATCTGCGGATCACTCCTCTTTAATCTGTGGTTTCTTCCCGGCTCATGGCAGCGTAGGCAGGATGGCGTCGAGGTCGGGGGCGACGCGGCCGGCGCGGGCGCGCTCATAGGCCGCGCCGGCGGCCAGCAGTTGCGGCTCGCTCAGATAGTCGCCGATGAAGACCACGCCCACCGGCTTCCCGGCCGCGTTCAACCCATCGGGCACGGCCAACGCCGGAAAACCGGCCGCGGCATAGCCATAGCCAACCCGTCCGGCCAACACGTCCACGTCATATTCGCGCAACAGGGCGCGGATGGCCGCCTGCGCTCCAGCGCGGTTGGCCTCCACCAGCATCGCGTACTCGGTGGCGGTAATCGTTGTCGCCGCCGACGCGGCCACGGAGCGAAAGCCGTAAGGCGCGCGGTGGGTCGGGTCAGCAGCGTATACAGTAGCCACCTCGGCCAGGGAGCGCACCGGCGCGCCGGCTGCCCAGCCGCTCAGGAAGCGATTCAATCCGTCGCCGAAGCCGTACTCCAGCACTTGGCCCAGTTCGGGCGCGGTTAGCCGAAAGGACGCCTCATAGGGAATGAACACAACAGTGACACCCTGCGCTTGCAGCGCGGCCGCGATGCGCTCTCCTTCGCCTGTCATCACCAGCGCGTTGCGCACCTCGGCCGCCTCGTCCGCCGTCAGGTCCCGCCCCAGGTCGCGCTGCCGCTCGGCCAGCGCCGCGGCCACGTCCCCCTCGGTCACAGCGATGACGCCGACGCGCACCCGCCCGGCCATCGCCGGCGACAGGTAGCGCGTGAAGTCGCGGCCGACCAGCGGAGCAGCGGCAGCCGTCGCCGGGTCGTCGGCGTCGATGCCCTCCGGCCCCGGCGCGGCCAGGGCCGTCAGCAGCGCGGCCACGTCGGCCACGCTGCGGCCGAACGGCCCCGGCGTATCCATCCAGTCGACCAGGGGCACGACGCCGCTGCGGCTGATCAGCCCCACGCTCGGCTTCAGCCCCACCAGGCTGTGGGTACGCGCCGGCCCGATGATCGACCCCTGCGTCTCACTGCCGACGCTGAGCGGGGCCAGGTTGGCGGCCACGGCCACAGCCGAGCCGGTGCTGCTGCCCGACGGGTCGAACGGGCCGTAGGGGCTGTGGGTCTGGCCGCCCACGGCGCTGAAGCCGTTGGGCAGGCAAACGTCGGTGTAGTTGGCCCACTCGCTCAGGTTCGTCTTGCCCAAGATAACGGCCCCGGCCTGGCGTAGCCGGGCGACGAGAAAGGCGTCGCGCTGTGGCTGCCAGTCGCGCAGGGCAAACACTCCAGCGGTGGTGTGCAGGCCGTCACCGGTGGCGATGTTGTCCTTGATCAACACGGGAATACCGTGCAGCGGGCCGCGCGGCCCGGCCGTGGCCCGCTCGGCGTCCAGCGCGGCGGCGATGGCCGCGGCTTGTGGGTTCAACTCCATCACCGCGTTCAGGCCGCCGGCGTCGTAGCGGGCGATGCGGTCGAGAGTGTAGGCAACCAGTTCGGCCGAGGTCGTGCGGCCGCCGGCCAGCGCCGCCTGAATGTCGGCCAGCGGCGCTTCCAGCAACAGTGCATCGAGCACGGCGCGGCGCTCGTCCGTCAGCCCGGCCGTCGCCGCGGCCAACAGCGCCGGGTCGGGCCGGCGGCGGGCCTGGGTCGCCGGCTCGGCCAGGGGAAAGGCGCGCCGCGGGCAGCCGTCTTCGTCCAGGTCGGGCGTTGCCACGGCAGGCGCAGGACCGTCGGATGGCGCAGGTACATTAGGCGTGGGTAGCTTACCTACCGCGCCGCCACACGCCGCCAGCAGAGCGCCGGCGGCCATACCAGCCAGCAACCAATTGACTCTCATGGTCACCTCCATTGGATGCTGGAGTATAGCGCGCCGGCGACGCTCCGGCCTGCTTGTAGCGCGGGATGGTATCCCACGCCCGCACACAGGCTAGGAAACCTGTGCCACACCATGAGCCGGGCAGCCGACGGCCTCGCCCTGGGCCACGGGTGTGGCCTGCGGCTTGCGCCGGTAGCGGACGATGGCCGGCTCCGGCTTGTTGGCCCCCACGCCGCGGACGATGCCGGGGTCGCGCGTCAGCAGCTCCAGATCGAACTGCTGCAACAGCAGCGCCGTGATGACGGCGATCTCGTTGTTGGCGAAGTTCATGCCCATGCACTTGTGGCCGCCGCCGCCGAAGCCGATGAGAGCGAAGCGGTCGGCCTTGTCCTCGGCGCGCTGGGGGGCGAAGCGCAGCGGATCGTATGCGTCGGGCGACTCGAACCAGTCGGGCAGGCGGTGGGCAACCTCGGCCGACACCTGCACCTTCCAGCCGGCGGGGATGCGATAGCCGCCGATCGCCATGTCCACGTCCACGTCGCGCAGCAGCATGTCGGCCGACGGCCGCAGCCGCTCCGTCTCCGTCACCGCATAGCCCAGGTGGGTCAGGGCGTGGAGGGCGCGGCCGTCCACCGCCTGCCCGGCGGGAACCAGCCGCTCGATCTCCTCCTGCACCAGCGTCAGGAAGTCGAGGTGTTGCAGCAACAGAATGACGTTCCAGGCCGCCTGCCCGGCCGTCGTCTCGTGCCCGGCGAACATCAGCCCCAGCATCAGGTTGAGCAGCACCTCATCCTCGATCGGCTCGCCGCTGTCGTTGTAGCGCGAGTTGACGAAGTCTTGCAGGAAGTCGTTGTAGGCCGCGGGATTGGCGCGGCGTTCGTCGATAATGGGCCGGAGAATGTCGGCCATGCGCGCCCGCGCCCGGTCGCGCCGCCGGAACTTGGGCAGCGGCAAGTATTGCGGCAGAATGGGATCCATCCCGCGGCCCACGTCGGCGTATAGCTCCCAGAACTCCGGCCCGGCCTCGGCCATGAAGCGCTCGCCCATGAGGGCGTGGCCGGCGATGTCCTGGGTCAGCCAGCCCATTGTGGCGCTGACGTCAAACTCACCCGCGTCGCCCAGCGCGTCGAGCCACACCTGGACGCGCTGGTTCATGATTTCAATGTAGTAGGCCATCTTCTCACGGCGGAAGGCCTGGGTTAGAAAGGGCCGCTGGCGCAGGTACTCCTCGTGCCCGGCCATGAAGAACACCTCGCCGAACGTCGCCCGCAGGAACTTGTACGGCGTGGCGATGTTGAGCGTCTTGTCCGTCTCCATGAAGAACGTGCGATGGTGCTCCGGCCCCAGTAACACGGCCACGTTCTGCGGGCCGAGCTTGACCGTGAAGACGCAGCCATGCTCCTTATAACCACGATCGATCAGTCCGGTGCGATCCCGGCCGAACTCGGTCAAGTGCCCCAACAGCGGGATAGCCCCGGATACGACCGGGGGCGTCGCCAGTGCAATTGTTTCCATAACTTCCACCTTGCTCCTTTTTATCCACCAACCGCCGGCGACCCGCCGGCATTCATCCGCAGCCGACACTGCCCGACAGACAACCGTCGTCGGCAACAACCGCGGTTTGATCCCATCATTTGTTCAACAGGTCGTGGGTTGCTCCCCCACGTCCCACCACATCCCCGCGGGGAGGGTCTTCAGCAAGACCCTCTCCCCAACCCTCCCCCACGGGGGGGGTTGGGTCGGGAGGGGCGCCGGGGCGACCCTCTCCCCGGTCCGTCCCCCGCCCTTCGGGAGGGGTTAGGGGAGGGTCTTCACTAGCAACAGAACCCTCTCCCCAACCCTCTCCCACAGGGAGAGGGAGGGGGCGGCAACCCTCTCCCACAGGGTGAGGGAGTCAGCTATCCAACACCGCCAACGTCACCGCCGCGGCGCGCTCCAGTTGCGCCCGATCGGGGTAGACCTTGACCATCATTGCCAGCGTGTATAACCCGAACAGCAGAAAGGGCGCTAAATCGGTAGGCGGGAAGCGGCCGGCGATCTCGCCCGCCGCCTGGGCCGCAGCCAGCCGCCCGGCCAGGAGCACCGCGATCTCATCGAAGTGCGCGCGCAACTGGGCCGTCACCGCCTCATCCTGCCCGCCCAACTCGACGGCCGCGTTCACGCTGAACGACCCCCGCCGGGCCGGGTCGGCCATCAGCCGCTCGATGAACCGGGCGAAGATCTCGGCCAGCACCGCGCGCAGCGGCCCGGACGCACTCAGCGCCCGTGCCATCTCATCCTGTTCGGCGCGGCGATACTCGGCCAGCGCCGCCAGATAGATGTCGTGCTTGCCGCCGAACGTGGCGTAGAGGCTGCTGATGGCCACGCCGGTGTGGGCGCTCAGATCGCGCATCCCTGTGGCCTCGTAGCCCCGTTCCCAAAACAGGCCCATCGCCGCCGCCAGCGCCCGTGACTCATTGAACTCCTTCGGCCGTGCCATAGTAGCAGTGTAACATATCGGAAACGCTCGTTACAATACTCTTGAGCGAACTCTCACCGTAACGCGATTCTTCCGAATCGCGCTGCTGTGCGGAGGACGCGATTCTCCCGAATCGCGTTACGCTACCCGGCCAAATCCCGCTATACTCAGCGCAGTGGCCGCGGCTGTCGCCCGCGACCAGGGAGTCAGTTTCGTGATACGCCTCATTCGTCTCGCCATTGTTTCGCTCATTGTCGCCAGTGTAACTCTGCTCGTCGGCCTGCTGCCGGCCATCATGCCCCCTCGCCCGGCCCACGCCGCACCACCGGCGGCCAGTGACCCAACCGCCCCAACACCTGAACTCTCGGCCACACTGCACCTGTCGGCCAGCCGGCCGGTGGTGGCCGTGGGGCAGACGCTGCGGCTGACGGCCGACCTGAGCATCGCCGGCTGCGGCTACGGTGTCATGGAGTTGATGGTTATCGAAGACGCCGGCGACACGCCGCTCTTCGCCCACGTCGACCCGCCCGATGACATCATTGGCCCCGGTCTGTTCCCGTCGGTCTGGTTGTTCCGCGCCCTGCGCCCCGGCACGGCCGAGTTCGCCGCCCAGACGTTCGGGGAGGGCAACTGCGATGGGCGCTGGTTCTGGCATTACGAGAACGCCCGGTCGGCGGCGGTGCAGGTGCTCGATTTGCCCTACCGGCTTTGGGTGCCTACGATAGCGACGCCCTGCCGGGGCGGGGGGGGGGGGGGCGGGGGGGGGGGGGCCGCGGCGGCTCCGACCCTCCGCGGGGTATACTGGCGAGATTCGGGCCGAGCCGCCCGCGACAACCGTTTGAAGGAGGTTATCTCGTATGCCGGAAATCACCATCCGCCGCGCCACCCCCGACGACGCGCCCGCCCTGGTGCGCATCTTCAGCGGCCCGCGGGCCATCGCCGGGACGATGCAGATCCCCTATACCAGCGAGGAAGCGCGCCGCAAGCGCCTGGCCGAAGTGCCGGAGGGCACATACCCACTGGTAGCCGTCGTTGACGGTGAAGTCGTCGGCCACCTCACGCTGCACACCTACCCCACCAGACCGCGCCGCCGCCACGCCGGCGATCTGGGTATAGCCGTCCGCGACGACTGGCAGGGCAAGGGCGTAGGCACGGCGCTCATGGCCGCCGCCATCGATCTGGCTGACAACTGGCTCAACCTCACCCGGCTGGGGCTGGAGGTCTACACCGACAATGAACCGGCTATTCGTCTCTACACGAAATTCGGCTTCGAGATTGAGGGAACGCTGCGCCGCTCTGCCTTCCGCAACGGGCAGTTCGTCGACTCCTACGCCATGTCGCGCCTTAGATAAGAGATTTCACGCAAAGACGCAAAGAACGCCAAGCGCAGAAGTTTTCTGCGCTTGGCGTTCTTTGCGTCTTTGCGTGAGATTCTTCTTACGGCACGGGCGTCGGCGGGGTGTGCCCCCCGGCCGCTTCGTGGGTGGCGCGCTGCTCGTCGCTCCACAGCGTGTGGACGAAGTATAGCGACGCCATCTGCTGCTCTATCGTCAGGAACTCGCCCAACGGCTGCATCCCGCTGCCCTCCTGCGTGCCGCCCTTGACGATGCCATCCAGAATCTCGGCATCGGTCAGCAGGTAGCTGTCGCCGGCGTCGTTGAGGGCCGGGGCTTCCAGGGCGTTGATATTGCCCTCGCCCTCCACGCCGTGGCACGGGGCGCACCACTGGGCGAACGTCCGTTGGCCCAGCGTCGCCGGGTCGCCCAGTTCGGTCGATTGCCCGCCGCCCCCGCCACAGCCGGCAACGGCCAGCAACAGGGCCACGCCGAGCCACGCGCCCACCGCCGACTCCGCGCCCCACTAGAACCCCTCGCTCGATCGGCATGGGCAGCTGCCCGGCCGCTTCGCGCCGATAGGCCGAGCGCATGCCGAACATGATCAGGGTGATGAGCGTAAACGCCGTGAAGGCCATGACGGCAATGGTGATGAAGCCCAGGTAGTTGACGTAGGTGATGTTGCAGGGTACGTCGGCGGCGCAGGTGGCCGACGGCGGGAAAACGCCCTTCTCCATCAGCATGTGATAGCCGGACACCAACATGCCGATGATCGACAGCGGCAGAACGTAGGTCGGCAGGTACTCATCGCGCTTCAGCGCTCCAACCAGCGTCACCACCACCAACGGGTACATCAGGATGCGCTGGTACCAGCACAGGCGGCAGGGCAGGTAGCCGGCGATCTCGCTGTAGTACAGGCTGCCCAGCGTGGCCACCAGGGCCACGACAAAGGCCAGCCAGCCGCCGTAATCTTCCAGGAACTCCGATAATTTCATGATCTGTTCTCCGCGAACAAAGCTTCCAATGGCCGGGTATTGTAACAACCTTCGCGCCTGTTGCCACAGCGGGCGGCCCAAGGGACAGGGTCCCGCCCTGGCGCCAAGCTGAACCTGAGCTTGACCAACGACTTCATTGACACAGTGCGTCATGAACGTCTCATGCTGTCGGTGGAGGAAGGACACATGAAACCCAAGGAAGTCACTCGTCTCTATCTGGCCCGCCACAACGCCCACGACGTGGACGGCGTCATGGCTCTCTTTGCTGAGGATGCGCGCTTCGAAATCCCCGGCCGCCTCATTCGCTGCGGCAAGGAGTAGATCCGCCAGACCGAGGAGTGGGAGGCGGCCGTCCATGACCATCTGCGTGTTGGCGACCTGGTCGAAGCCGACGCCGAGGTCAGCTTCCGCGCCTTCGAGGCCAACGACTGGCTGCTCGCCGCGGGCGTGGCCGAGTTGCGCTATACCTCCATGACCGTCGAGGTGCGCGACGGCCACATCGCCCAGGTGACGGCCGCGCTGGCCCCTGACTCCTTCAACGCCATGCAGCGCCCCCACTAAGAGAAGGATGAGGGACGAAGGATGAAGGATGAAACGCGATAGTGGCGTTTCATCCTTCATCCCCAATCGCGTTATCAGCGTGCCATCTCCGTTTTGTGCTATGCTTCCCTCCATCCGCCGGGAGGTGAAGCAAAATGCACCCTGTTGACGTTCTAAGTTACGGCAATGCGACCGTCCTGCGCGCTGTCAGCGACTTGCCCGCGGCCGACTGGGACACGGCCGGCGTTTGCGGCTGGTGGTCGGTGCGCGAGATCGTCGCCCATCTGGCCTCCTTCGAGCACATTCTGATCGAAGCCCTGGAGATGGCCGGCGGCGCGCGACGGCTATGGCCCCACCCTACGCGCCTGGTTCCGCGACGGGCAGGCGTTCAACGATGATCAGGTCGCCGGCCGCGCCGCCCTCTCGCCCGAAGAGACGCTGGCCGACTACGCCGCCGCCCAGGCCCGGACCATGACCCTGGCCGCCGCCCTGCCGCCCGAGGCGTGGCTCCAAACGGGCTTCCTGCGCGCCTACGGGGCCGAGTACGACCCGGAGGACTTCATCACCTACGCTTTCTACGGCCACAAGCGCGAACACAGCGCCCAGATCGCCATCTTCCGCGACGCCATCAAACGCTAATACATCTGACCTTTTCTTGACATTCAGCGCGCCTTACATATAATTTAGTCATGGCTAATTTAGGCATGGCTAAATCCAGGCGACTGGCGGCAAGAGCAGCGAACTCAGCCCGGCGGTCGAGGACTACCTGCGCGCCCTCTACAAGCTGGGCCGCCGCAACGCCGACGGCCGCCCGGTGACGACCTCGCAACTGGCCGACCGCCTGGCGGTGCGCCCGGCGTCGGTCACGGCCATGCTACAAAAGCTGGCCGCGGCCGAGCCGCCGCTGGTGGAGTACCACAAGAGCCGCGGCGCGCGCCTGACCGAAGCCGGCCAGCGCGCCGCCCTGGCCGTAGTGCGCTGCCATCGCCTGCTCGAACTCTTCCTACACGAAAAACTCGGCTACGCCTGGGACGAAGTCCACGACGAGGCCGACCGGCTGGAGCACGTCGTCGGCCCGGCGATGGTCGAACGGCTGGCCGCCGCGCTGGGCCACCCCGCGCGCGACCCCCACGGCCACGCCATCCCCGACGCCGACCTGACGCCCATCGGCCCCGCCGCCACGCTGCTATCCGCTCTGCCCGCCGGCTGCACGGCGGTCATCGACCAGGCGCGCGACGACGACCCCGCCCTCCTGCGGCAAATGGCCGCGCTGGGCCTCCTGCCCGGCATCACACTAACCGTGCTGGCCGAAGCGCCGGCGACGCGTGTGACCCTGGGAGCGCGTGGCGCGACGCCGCTCGAACTGCCGGCCGACCTGGTCGCCCGCGTCGCGGCCGAGCCGCCTGAATTCTCAACCTTGACGAATCGACCATCCAAAACGATGCCCGCTTCGCCTTTTGGCCCCTCCTTCTTTTGACTCTTCTGCTGGTCGCCTGCGGCGGCGATGCCGCCGCCGAGCAGGCCGACGGCCGCCTCAACGTCGTCACCACCACCGCCCACATCGGCGACGCCGTCCGCAACGTCGGCGGCGACTACGTCCGCGTTGACAGCCTCATGGGGCCGGGCGCCGACCCCCACCTCTATCTGGCCAGCATCGGCGACGTCGACCAGTTGCGCCGCGCCGACGTCGTCTTCTACAACGGCCTCTTCCTGGAGGCGCAACTGGAGGACGTGCTGGAGCAGTTGGCCGAGCACAAGACGGTCGTCCCCGTCTCGGCCGGCATCGATCCGGCCACGCTGCTGCCCTCGGCCAACTACGCCGACGAGTTTGACCCCCACATCTGGTTCGACGTGACGCTGTGGATGCAGGCCGTCGAGCAGGTGCGCGACACGCTCATGGCCGCCGATCCGGCCAACGCCGCCGCCTACGAGGCCAACGCCGCCGCCTACCTGGCCGAACTGGCCGAGTTGCACGCCTACGTGGCCGAGCAGGCCGCGCGCGTGCCTCCGGCGCAGCGCGTCCTGGTGACCGCCCACGACGCCTTCAGCTACTTCGGCCGCGCCTACGGCTTCGAGGTGCGCGGCCTACAGGGCATCAGCACCGCCTCCGAGGCGGGCACGGCCGACGTGCAGCAGTTGGCCAACTTCATCGCCGAGCGCCAAATCCCGGCCATCTTCATCGAGTCCTCCGTCCCGGTGCGCAACGTCGAGGCCGTCCAGGCCGCCGTGCGCGCCCGCGGCTTCGACGTCGTCATCGGCGGCCAGCTCTTCTCCGACGCCCTGGGCGACACCGGCACGCCGGAAGGAACCTACATCGGCGTCGTGCGCTACAACATCGACACGATTGTGGGGGCGCTGAGCAATTAGGAATTACGAATTAGGAATTGGGGTGGGGGGGGGCCGCGGGCAAGAGGCCCAACCGACCACTGACCTACTGACCTACTGACCTACTGGCTTACTGACAACTGACAACTGACAACTAACAACTATGAACACCACACCCGCAATTGACATAACCGACCTAACCGTCGCCTACCAGGACAAGCCCGTCCTGTGGGACGTGGACTTACAAGTGCCGCCGGGCGTGCTGCTGGCCATCGTCGGCCCCAACGGCGCGGGCAAGACGACGCTCATCAAGGCCGCCCTGGGGCTGATCAAGCCCGTCGCCGGGCAGACGCTCATCCTCGGCGCGCCCTACGCCGAGCAGCGCCGCCTCGTCGGCTACGTGCCCCAGCGCGGCAGCGTCGACTGGGACTTCCCTACCAACGTCCTCGACGTGGTGATGATGGGGCGCTACGGCCGCCTCGGCTGGCTGCGCCGCCCCGGCCGCGAAGACCGCGAGCGCGCCCTGGAGGCGCTGGAGAAGGTCGGCATGGCCCGCTTCGCCGAGCGACAGATCAGCCAGCTCTCCGGCGGCCAGCAGCAGCGCACCTTCCTGGCCCGCGCCCTCGTCCAGGACGCGCAAGTCTACTTTATGGATGAGCCGTTCCAGGGCGTGGACGCCACCACGGAGCGGGCCATCGTCGAACTGCTGAAGGAGCTGCGCGCCGCCGGCAAGTCGGTCGTCGTCGTCCACCACGACTTGCAGACCGTGGCCGAGTACTTCGACTGGGTGCTGTTGCTCAACGTCCGGCGCATCGCCGCCGGGCCGGTGGGCATCGTCTTCACCGAGGACAACCTGCGCCGCGCCTACGGCGGTCGGGTCGGCTTCCTCAACGACCACAGCAAGGAGCGCGAGGATGAACCCGTCCGACTTGCTCAATAACCTGCTCTTCGACTACACCATCCGCACCGTCGCCCTGGGCGCGGCCGTGCTGGGCATCGTCGCCGGGGCGCTGGGTACCTTCGCCCTGCTGCGCCGCCAGAGCCTGCTGGGCGACGCCATGTCCCACGCCGCCCTGCCCGGCGTCCTGCTGGCCTTCATGTTGACCGGCAGCAAAGCGCCGGTGGCCCTGGTGCTGGGCGCGGCCGTGGCCGGCGTTCTGGCCACCTTCCTGCTGCTGACCATCACCCGCTACAGCCGCATCAAGGAAGACGCGGCGCTGGGCGTCATCCTGTCCGTCTTCTTCGGCTTCGGCCTGCTGCTGCTGACCTTCCTGCAACGCAACCCGACGGCGGCCCAGGCCGGGCTGAACACCTTCCTCTTCGGCCAGGCGGCCACGCTGCTGGTCCGCGACGTGGTGACGATGGCCGTCTTCGGCGGCGCGGCGCTGCTGGCCCTGGTCGTGCTGTGGAAGGAGTTCAAGCTGCTCAGCTTCGACCGCGACTTTGGGGCCAGCCTCGGCTTCCCGATGACCCTGCTCGACGCCCTGCTGACCATCCTGCTGGTCATCGGCATCGTCATCGGCCTGCAAGCCGTCGGCGTCGTGCTGATGAGCGCGCTCATCGTCGCCCCGGCCGCCGCCGCCCGCCAGTGGACCGACCGGCTGAGCGTCATGCTCGTCGTGGCCTCGGCCTTCGGCGCGCTGGCCGGTGTGGCCGGGGCGCTGCTCAGCAGCCTGGGCGCGGGGCTGTCCACCGGGCCGGTCGTCGTCCTGGTCATCAGCCTCATCGTCCTGCTGTCGCTGCTGTTCGGCGCGGCCCGCGGGCTGGCCTGGGAGTGGCTGCGCCGCCGCCGCAACCGGCGCACGCTGCGCACCCAGGCGGTGCTGACCGACCTCTACGGCCTGGCGGCGCAACACCACGAACCCGGCTACGCCCACAACGTCGAAGTGCTGCGGGCCATGAACCGCTACCGCGGCGGCGTGCGCTACAGCCTGCGCGCCCTGGCTGCCGACGGCCTGGTGCGCGAGGTGTCGCCCGACCATTGGGCGCTGACCGACGCCGGGGCGGAGCAGGTGAAGAGGATGGAACCACAGATTACGCAGATTGAAGAGGGGCAACGGCCCGGATGCATGAGTACTTATCTCGAAATCCAGTTAATCGCCATCATCGTCGCCGTGGCCTGCGCCCTGCCCGGGGTCTTCCTCGTCCTGCGCCGCATGGCCATGATGAGCGACGCCATCAGCCACACCGTGCTGCTGGGCATCGTCCTCGGCTTCTTCGCCATCGGCTCGCTGGAGTCGCCGCTGCTGATGGCCGCCGCGGCGGCCGTCGGCGTGCTGACCGTCAGCCTGGTCGAGCTGCTGCTGCGCACCAAACTCGTGCGCCAGGATGCAGCCATCGGCCTCGTCTTCCCCGCCCTGTTCAGCGTGGCCGTCATCCTCATCTCCCGCTTCGCCCGCGGCGTCCACCTGGACGTGGACGCCGTGCTGCTGGGCGAGTTGACCTTCGCCCCGCTCGACCGGATCAGCGTGGTCGGGCTGGACCTGCCGCGCAGCCTGGTGGTGATGAGCATCATCCTGCTGCTCAACGTGGCCTTCATCGCCCTATTCTACAAGGAGTTGAAACTGACCACCTTCGACGCCGGGCTGGCCGCGGCGCTGGGCTTCGCCCCGGCCGTCGTCCACTACGGGCTGATGCTGATGGTCTCGGTGACGGCCGTCGGCGCGT
>JADJHJ010000024.1 GCA_016707605.1 Candidatus Promineofilum glycogenicum
GCCGCCTCGTTGGCGATGCCCAGTTGCATCCACACCGCCTTCGCGCCGCATTCGATGGCCTGGTCGACGAACGGCGGCACGTTCTCGCTGCGCTGGAAGAGCAGCGCCAGGTCGATCGGCTCGGGCACGTCGGCCAGCGTGGCGTAGGCCGGCTCGCCCAGCCCTTCGCTGAGGTTGGGATTGACGGGGATGATGCGGTAGCCCTGTTGTTGCAGGTAAGCGGGGACGTAGTAGCCGGCTTTCCGGGGCACGGAGGAGAAGCCGACGACGGCGATGGTCTTCGCTTCGGCGAGGATTTTGTCGATTGTGGTGTCCTGGTTCATGGCCGAACTTTAACGCGGACGGGTCAGTTGAACCAGGGCTAAATGTAGCACAGGAGTCTTATCCTGGCTCTGTGGTACTCAGACCCCAGGCGCACCGGATGCAACCCTGCGCCACCACACAACGTGAAAGTTGTGACATTTGGCGCAACTAAGACATGACAAAGGACAGGCGGCCAGCGATTGCCAATCGCGCGACCATGCCTTAAACTATCCCTTGAGCCACTCGAACGCGACCGAACTTTCCACAACACACAGGAGTAAACCCATGCAGAATTATGGCGCATTCGTGAGTCACTACGGCGTTGAAAACCACGGAATCAAGAACGCCGAAACCGTATACTGGAACCTGACCACCTCCGTGCTCTATGAGCAGGCCATTCGCCGGCACGAGGCCGCGATCGCCCACCTCGGCCCGCTGGTCGTCCAGACCGGCAGCCACACCGGGCGTTCGCCCAACGACAAGTTCGTCGTCCAGGAGCCGTCCAGCGAGTCCGACATCTGGTGGGGCAAAGTCAACCGCCCCTTCTCGCAGGAGAACTTCGACTATCTATATAGGAAGATGCTGGCCTACACCCAGAACCGCGACATCTTCGTCTTCGACGGCTACGTCGGCGCGGACCTGAACTACCGCATGCCGGTGCGCATCATCACCGAGTATGCCTGGCACAACCTGTTCGCCCGCAACATGTTCATCCGCGAATTCGACCCGGAGAAGTTGCGCAACCACGTGCCGGAATTCACCGTCATCGACATGCCGCGGCTGAAGGCTGAGCCGGAGCTGGACGGCACCAAGAGCCAGACGTTCATCCTGCTCGATTTCGGCCGCCGCCTGGTGCTCATCGGCGGTTCGGAGTACAGCGGCGAGATCAAGAAGAGCATCTTCACGGCCATGAACTACTTCATGCCCAAGCAAGGCGTCATGTCGATGCATTGCAGCGCCAACTTCGGTAAGACGCGCGACGACGTGGCCCTCTTCTTCGGCCTCAGCGGCACAGGCAAGACGACGCTCAGCAGCGACCCGGCGCGCCGGCTCATCGGCGACGACGAGCACGGCTGGAGCGACGACGGCGTGTTCAACTACGAGGGCGGCTGCTACGCCAAGGTCATCAAGCTCGACCCCAAGGGCGAGCCGGAGATCTACGAGACGACGCGCCGCTTCGGCACCATCCTGGAGAACGTCATCATGGACACCGGCACGCGCCGGGTTGACCTGGATGACGGTTCGCTGACCGAGAACACCCGCGCCAGCTACCCCATCTCCCACGTCTCCAACGCGGTGCGCGACGGCGTGGCCGGCCACCCGACCCACGTCTTCTTCCTGACCGCCGACGCCTTCGGTGTGCTGCCGCCAATCGCCAAGCTGACCAACGCCCAGGCGATGTACCACTTCCTGAGCGGCTACACGGCCAAGGTGGCGGGCACGGAGCGCGGCATCACCGAGCCGCAGCCGAACTTCAGCACCTGCTTCGGCGCGCCGTTCATGCCCCTGCGGCCGGGCGTCTACGCCAAGCTTCTGGGCGAGAAGATTCAGCGCCACGGTTCCCAGGTGTGGATGATCAACACCGGCTGGACGGGCGGCCCCCACGGCGTCGGCAGCCGCATGAAGCTGGCCTACACCCGCCGCATGATCCACGCCGCCCTCGATGGCGAGCTGGACAACGTGCCGATGGTCGAGGAGCCGCACTTCGGCCTGTTGGTGCCGGAGAGCGTGCCCGACGTGCCCAGCGAAATCCTGATGTCCCGCAATACCTGGGCCGACAAGGACGCCTACGACGCCCAGGCCGCGCGGCTGGTGGGCATGTTCAAGGAGAACTTCAAGCAGTTCGAAGACCTGGTCAGCGACGACATTAAGGCGGCTGGGCCGACGTTGAGGCACGAGAACGTGTGGCTCTGTGATTCAGTAGGTCAGTATTGGCCAGTCGGTGCAATGAAATACCGATCCAACCGACGACCTGAACACCACCCGTGTACGAACTCCCCCTCTTCCCCCTCAACACGGTGCTCTTTCCGGGGATGCCGCTGCCGCTGCACATCTTCGAGGAGCGCTACAAGGCGATGATCGCCGACTGCATCCGCGACGGCCGTCCGTTTGGCGTGGTGCTCATCGCTGAGGGCGCGGCCGAGGGCGGCCCGCCGGCCACACCGCACGCCATCGGCTGCACGGCCGAGGTCGTCCAGGTGCAGCCGTTGGACGAGGGGCGGATGCTCATCGTGACCGTCGGCCGCGAGCGCTTCCGCATCGTTCGTCTGCACCACGACCGGCCCTACCTCGTCGGCGTGGTCGAGCCGGCCCCTGCTGGACCGAGGACGAGGCGCGCGACTGGCCGACGGCGCCGCCCGGCTGGAGCCGCTGGTCATCGACTATCTTGACAAGCTGGCCCGCCTCGGCCGTCGACGCCCGCCGCCGCCGCCCGACGACCCGGCGGCGCTGGCCTACCTGGGCGCGGCGCTCATCCAGTTGCCCGCCGAGCAGAAGCAGGCGCTGCTGGCGCTCGACCGCCTGACGGATCTGTCGGCCGCCCTGCGCCACATCTATCGCGGCGAACTGGCGCTGATGCAACTTTGTCAGGTCTTACGCCAGGAACTTGCTCCGCAGATAGGCCACGTAAGGCTCGATCGACAGCGGCCCGCCGGTGACGCGCTCGATGAGTTCGTTGGCGGTGAACTTCGACCCGTGGCGATAGATGTTCTCGCGCAGCCAGCCGTGGAGCGGGGCGAACTCGCCGCGGCCGATCTGGGCCGGGATGTCGGGTTCGGCCCGCAGCGCGGCGTCGTAGAACGCGGCGCTCATGATGTTGCCCAGCGTGTAGCCCTGGAACGCGCCGCCGATCAGGCCGCCGAACCAGTGGACATCTTGCAGCACGCCGTCGCACTCGGCATCGGCGCAGACGCCGATGTCGGACAGGTAGCGCGTCTGCCACGCCTCCGGCAGGTCGTCGATCTCCAGCGTGCCTTCCAGCAGCGCCAGCTCCAGGTCGAAGCGGATCATCACGTGCAGGTCGTAGGTCATCTGGTCGGCGTCGGTGCGAATGACCGACGGCTGCACCTTGTTGACGGCGGCGTAGAACGTGTCGAGGCCGACGTGGCCCAGTTGGTCGGGGAAGGCGGCCTGGAGTTGCGGGTAGTTGTGTTGCCAGAACGGGCGGCTGCGGCCGACGACGTTCTCCCACAGCCGCGACTGGCTCTCGTGGACGCCGGCCGACGTGCCGTTGGCCAGCGGCGTGGCCTCCAGGGCCGGGTCGATGCCCTGCTCATACATGGCGTGGCCCGCCTCGTGGATGGTGCTGAACAGGCCGTCGGACAGGTCGTCTGGCCGGAAGCGGGTGGTGATGCGCACGTCGCCCAGCGAGAACTTGGTCATGAACGGGTGGTGGGTTTTGTCCTGCCGGCCGCGCCGGAAGTCGTAGCCCAACTCGGCCACGACGCGCTCGCCGAAGGCGCGCTGGTCGTCTTCGGGGAAGGGCTGGTGCAGGCAGCTATCGTCGGCCGGCCCCACGGGCCAGCGCGTCGCGCAGCAGCGGCACCATCTGCGCCCGCAGGTCGGCGAACAGGGCGCGCACGCTCTCGGCCTTCATGCCCTCGTCGGCGTAGTCGATCAGCGGGTCGGCAATGTGGTCGTAGCCGGGAAAGCAGTCGGCCATCTGGCGGCTGAGGTCGAGCGTGCGGGCCAGGTTGTCGCGCACGGCGGCGAAGTCGTTGGCCGGGCGGGCCACCGTCCAGGCCTGATAGCTGGCCGCGCCGTGCTCCTGAATCTCGGCCACCAGCGCCGGCGGCACGCGGACGGCTTTCTCGAACTCGCGCCGGGCGACGCGGATGAGGGCGGCGTCGTCGCTGTCGTAGGGCAGGCTTTCGCCGTAGGGCTGGAGCGCGTCCAGCAGGTGGCCGAGG
>JADJHJ010000025.1 GCA_016707605.1 Candidatus Promineofilum glycogenicum
GATCAGGCGGTGGATTCGCCCCACCTGCTCCGGCCCGACGAGATCCACTTTGTTCAGGATGACCATGTCGGCGAAGGCGATCTGGCGCAACTGGAGATCCATCAGTTCCGGGTTGTTCGGATAGGCGAAGATCTGCTCCGCGTCCATGACGCAGGTCACGCTGTCTAACCGGATGCGGTCGCGCAGCCGAGGCGTGTGGAAGGCCAGCGTGATCCCGGCCGGGTCGGCCACGCCGCTAGCTTCCAGCAGAATGTACTCCGGGCGTTCCGGTCGAGCGATCGTCTGAATCACGGCCTCGACCAGGTCATCGCGCAGGCTACAGCAGATGCAGCCGTTGGCCAGGCTGATCACGTCGCCGGTGACGCCGACCACCAACTCGGCGTCGATGTTGATCGAGCCGAAGTCGTTGACCAGCACGGCCACCCGCAAACCATGATCGCCGCTCAGGAGGCGGTTGAGCAGCGTCGTTTTGCCCGCGCCCAGAAAGCCGGTCAGGATGGTCAGGGGTACAGCGGGGGTGGGGGAAGCGGTAGCCATATTAACTCAACTCCTCTCAGGAAGTTCGGCCCCCTGCCTTTGGGTAGGGGGCCGAATTGTCCCTCCCAGAACTACTGCTTCAGACCCAGCGTACTGCCGGGATCCATCGGGAACTGTGGCGGCAGCGGGTGCGCCCACTGGCGCATCTGATCCGTCGGCGTGAAGAGCGCCGGATCGATCTCCTGATCGCGCACGTACTGCTCCTGAATGGGCGTGAATGGGTTCGAGCAGACGACCGGCGGTGGCACCACGCCATCGAACTGATTTTGCAGCAGCCACTCCGTTGTGGAGCGGCTGGTGTTGGTCGTCTCCGGTAGCGCGGCCTCGCGGATCCACAGGTTATCCTTGGTGACATTCACCACGGTGTGGTCGATGCCGAAGGCGAAGAAGCCTGGGTAGTGCATCCGCACGCCGGCCATCATCTCGCCGACCAGTTCGCGGTCGAAGGAGACGTGGGTGGCCATCGCCAGGCGCGGCTGGACGAGGTTGGCCAGATAGCCAAAGGCGTAGTGGGTGGTGTGGAAGTTGTCCAACGTGAACGCGCCGATGAAGGGCGAGACGCCCTGCTTCAGCGCCCACAGCCGGACGACATCGACGGCCATCTCGGTCACGAAGACGTCGACGCCCTTGGCATACTGCGCCGTCAGCTTGTCCGGCTTGCCGTCGCCCGTCCAGACGAACGATAGCCCGTTCCAGTCCAGCCGGTAGGCCGAAGCGCCATCGGCGGCGTGGGAGCGCCGCCAGTGGGTGATGACCACGCCATCCTGGTCGTAGCAAACCCCGCCGTCGTCGCGGAAGTCGAACTCGTTGACCTCGAACTCATAGCCGTCGTGCAGCGGCATCCCCTCAGCCTGGATCGATGTCCACAGCCCCATCTGGGCCATGTGGTCGACCATCGCCCGCGTGCCCAACTCCGGCCGGCTGCTCGATGGGCCGTGGATGCGCAGCGGCTTCCAGCGCCCATTGAACGGCGCAAACTGCCACAGATAGGGAATGTCAGCGTAGTGATCCAGGTGCAGGTGGGTCAGGAAGATGTCGTTGATCTCCGGCACGGGAACCTGATTGGCGATGATGTTGCGCAGGCAGCCGGGGCCGAAGTCGAAGAAGAAGCGCTTGCCGTTGCCCAGTTCGACCATGATGCACGTGCCGGCCTGCGTCTGCCGTGGCGGCCAGGGCTGGCTGCCCATGAAGGTAATGCGCATCTCGTCGGGGCCGAGCGGCTCGCTCTGGGGGAAGTAGTTGTTCTTGTTCTTGACGGACGGTGTCGGCAGGTAGCCCGGCGGCAGGGTCACGCCGCTGCCGGGCGGCGAGCCATACGGGTTGTGAACCGCGCTTGACGCCGGCGCATCGCCGTTCGTCCGCTTGTCAACATCGATCACAGCATCGGTCGTCATACCATTCTCCTTGTTCCACACCCTGGCCGGAGGCGCTAGCCCCAACGCGCCAGGGGATACGTTGTTACGAGGATGGCGGGCCGTCACCGCCGCCACTCTTTGACTTTCGCTCAGCCCCCCACTGCAACGCGCGCGCGACGAGGGCTGAGTCGCTCAGAGCGATGAAGGCGTAGATCAGGCCCGTCAACAGGACACCCAGCAGCACGCGCCCGCTGCCGATGACAATGCCGATAGCGCCCATGGCCCACAGCGTCGCCGCCGTCGTCAGGCCACGCACTTCGCCCGCGCTGGAGTGCAGGATGATGCCGGCCCCCAGAAACCCCATACCGGTCACCAGGCCCTGCACCACCCGGCTGCTGTCCAACCCATACGCCTCGTCGGCGACGGCCATGAGCATCGTTGTGGTCATGGTGACCAGGGCCAGTGTGCGGGCGCGGATGGGCGCGCCGACGGCCATGCGCTCTACACCGACCACCATGCCCAGCACGGCAGCCACCGCCACGCGTAAGATGATCATGAGGTCAGACGTAGATAGCATGACCATTGTCTCCACGCGCAGTGCGCCTCTAGCCGGTCACCCGAGCCGCCGCGCCGTCAACGTCCCCGGCATCATGACGGCGCAGGCCGGACACGAGGATGAAGACACTGATGAGCAAGACCCAGGCCGGGAAGAGAAGGGCCAGCCACAGGTTGTGGCTCAGGCTGACCATCATCACCAGCGCCAGGACGTAGGTCACCAGCGTCAGGCTGCGCGGCATCACGCCCGTCTTGCGCCACAGCGTGCCCAGCGAGAACATGAACACCCCGGCCATCTTGAGAGCGTAGGTATTGAAGGCCTGGCTGATGATGGCCAGATTCAGCGCGTAGACCCCGGCGGCCGGCGGCCCGTCACTCTGGTAGGCCGCCAGCGTGCCACCGGCGACGGCGAAGGCGACAAACGACATGCCCACAAAGAGCAGGCCGCTGCCCAGGCTGACGGTAGCGAAGAACTGGTCTTCGTACGCCCCCAGGTGGTGGCGCACCACGCCGACGAACCACAGGAAGGCAATGCCGGCGAAGGGCATCAGCGCCAGGGCGACGTTGAGCCGGCTGCGGGTCGCGTCGCTCAGGGCCGTCGCGCCGCCAAGCTCGGCCGCGCTGAGGCGGATGAGCGTCACGCCGGCCGCGAACAGCACGGCAAAGGCGATACCGGCAACGGCCGCCGCCTGGGGCGACTTCGCCTGGTGGGCAATCTCCGCTTCATTCAATCGCGTCATGTTAAGTGTGACCTCCTTCTAAACACGCGGGCCGTGGACGATGAGTTGCACCAAATCTTCGGACGTCACCGCATCAAAACGGCCGCTCGACCACAGGTGCAGTTGGGCGTTCTCCGGGTTCACGCCGACCACTAGCAAGTCGGGGCAATCATGCAATAGGGCAAAGAGTGTGTGCAGACTGACCTCTGCGTTGCCGGTGTCGAAAACGATGACATCCGGCCCCAGCGCGAGCAGTTCTGCGCCGCCTGGCAGCGGTGCGGCGAGGGACACCAACTCCAGTTCAGGAAAGTGCTCCAGGCTGGCCCCGATTGCTGCCAAAATAACCGAATTGCCGTACAGGATTACCCGCGGTCGATGCATTATCGGTCCCTCACCTGATACAGTAGCAGGTTGAGGATACCGGCGACAATGTCCGGCGGGATAGAAAAAGGATAGTCTCCGACCGTGTTGGAGACTATCCCAGGGGATAGGCAGTAATCCGCGCCGCTGTCCGGCGCGCCGCGGCTAAGGATTGTCCGGGCGCAACCGCGCGGCGTAGGCCAACACCTGGGCGCGGTGCTCCAGGTGCAACAAGGCCATGATCTCCGCCATATGGTACTTGATGGTGTGGGGGCTGAGGTTCAGCCGCGCGCCGATCTCTTTATAGGGCAACCCTTCGGCCACGAGCAGAAGCACTTCGCGCTGGCGCGGGGTCAACGTGACCGCCGCGTCCGGCGACACCGTCCCTCGCGCCAGCCGCGCGAACTCGCCCAGCAGCCTGGTCGCCAGTCCGGGTGAGAACGGCGGCACGCCCTCCACGGCTTGCTGCAAACACTGCACCAGTTCATCGGCGTCCATGCTCTTGAGCAGGTAGCCGCAAGCGCCACTTTTGATCGCCTCGAAGAGATCACTGTCCTCATCCGAAGTTGTCAGGATAACGATCCGGGCCTCGGGCATCTCGGCCCGGATGCGGCGTGTGGCCTCCAGTCCGTCGCAGCGCGGCATGCGAATGTCCATCAGGACTACGTCCGGCTGCAGGGCGCGGGCCTGCTCCACGGCCTCAAGCCCGTCGTGGGCCAAGCCGACCACCGTGATGCCGTGGGCCGTCAGCAAGTTCTCCAGCCCTTCCAGAAGCAGGTGGTGGTCGTCAACCAGCAGCACGTTCACTCTCCCACCTCCTGCCCGGTACGTAGCGGTACACTCAGAACGATGCGCGTGCCGGCGCCGGGTTGACTGTCGATGGTTAGCTGCCCATCCACCTGGGCCATGCGCTCGCGCATGAAGGCCAGCCCGAAGTGGCCAGCGGCGCCATTAGGGTGGGCGTCGGTGGCGAAGCCGCGTCCGTCATCGGCGATCTCGATACGCGCGCCGCCGTTGTCACGGGCCAGCCCGACGCGCACCCGACCGGCGTGGGCGTGCTTGCGGGCGTTGGTCAGCGCTTCGGCGATGACTCGCAACAGTTGGACCGTCGTGTCAGACGTGAACTCTTCGTCGCTCAGCCCATCGGCCACAACCAACTCGGTGACGATGCCGTAATTGACCTCGTAGGCCGCCAGGTAGGAACCCAGCGCCGATACGAGGCATGGTGACGCGCCACCGACCCTCAGACTGAGGATGGACTCGCGCACGTCGGTATGGGCCGCCGCGGCCACGCCGGCCAGGCGCGTCAGTTGGGACTCGGCCGCGTCCAGGTTGCCATCATGGACGTGCTTCTGAATCGCTTGCGCTTGCAGGCTGACGTAGCCTAACATCTGCCCGGCGCTGTCATGCAGTTCGCGCGCCAGCCGCTCGCGCTCTTGCAGCGTAGCCAGTACGCGCTGCTGTTCTAGCAGTTGGGTCTGCGCCCGGCGCTGCTCGGTCACATCATATAGCAGCAGCAAACAGCCGACGTCCAGCCCACGCCAATCCCGCAGAGGCGAGCTTTCCAGCAGATAGTCGCGCCCGGGCGGCGCGCCCAGCCGCAGCACCCGCTCGGCTACCCCGGCGCCGGCAGGTTGCCCCACCGCGCCTTCGGGCAGTAGTTCCCCCACCGCGCGGCCGAGGGCGTCGTCGGGCGACAAGCTCAGAATCCGCGCCGCGGCCGGATTCAGGCCGACAACCCACTGGCTGCGGTCCAGAACCAGCACACCCGCGTTGAGTTGTTCAATGGCCATCTGGCGGGCCATAGCCATGGGATCAAAGATGTGGAAGGCGAACAGCGCTGCGGCGTAGACCAGGTAAGGCAGAAGCAGGAACGGGATGTCCAGCGGCAGGTCGAAGTGATCGAGGCGCGCGATCTGTTGGGTGTGGACGATACGGCTGACGATCTGGCCGGCAATCATAACCGCCACCAGCCAGCGCTGTTGCGGCGAGCGCATGAACAGCCAGGCCAGGACACAGACGTTGATTACTCCCAATAGATAGGCATAGGCGACGAAGACCCACGACCAACCGTTCATTTGGACGAAGAGCCGGTGGCCGTCAACGATGTAGCTGCGAAACAGAAAGGGCCGCGCGGCCTCGTTCAGCAGCAGTAGCGCGAACAGCAGTGGTGTAATCGATAGCAACACCAGGTTCCGGCGCGTCAACCAGCGCCCCGGCCAGGCGTACTCCAGGATAAAGCAGGTGACCGCCGTAGTTGCCGGCAACGACCACATTATCCCGAAGCGCAGCCAAAACGCCTTCGTCGCTTCTGGAATAGCGGCGTATTGCAAGGCGAAAGCGAAGGCCCAGGTAGCCGTGAAAAGGCAACTGACGACAAACGGCGTTGCCCCTGGCACGTGGCGGCGCCGCCAGCTGTAGGTCGCCAACACCAGTAAGAAGAGCGCGGTGAGGATGGGTGGCCAGATGGTAGGTATGTAGGCGTATGGCCCGTGCATTGTCGCTCCCCCGGTAGAACAGCCAGTGGAACGCCCTTACGTCAGATGGCGCGCTCCGAAACTATCGGGCAATAGTGCGCCCAGCGACGTTTGGCGCACCTCACCGCGTCCGTCGATAATCCAAACCGGTATGTCGCTCTCGTGGTCGACAAACTCGCTGAGCACCTGGCGGCACGCGCCACAGGGGGTCACGCCGTTATCGGTGCAGACGGCCACGGCGGTGATGCGTAGCGCGCTGTCGTTGACCATCGCCCCCACGGCGTTGCGCTCGGCGCAGACGGTCAGACCGTAGGAGGCGTTCTCGATGTTGACGCCGGTGTAGAGGCGGCCGTCGTCGCTCAGGATGGCCGCGCCGACCTGGAAGCGGGAGTAGCGGGCGTAGGCCCGGCCGCGCGCGGCGCAGGCGGCGGCGATCAGTTGGTCGCGCTGTTCGGGAGAAATGGCGGTGAGTTGAGTCATGTTACACCTGAGTATTGCGCGAGCAGGCGGGTAGCCAACTCGCCCTACAGGGGTGGGCGCACGGTTGTGCCGTCGAGCACGCGCTGGCCGTCGAGCAACACCTGCTCCACGCGACAGCCGCAGCCGACCTGCGTGTCGCGCACGATGGCGTTGGGGCCGATGATACACCCCTCGCCGATGGTCGTCGTCCCTTGCAGGAATGTGTTGGGCCAGATGACTGTGTCCTGGCCGATGGTCACGTCCGGGCCGATGTAGGTCGCGTCCGGCTCGACGAGCGTCACGCCGCAGGCCAGCCAGTGGCTGTTGACCCGGCGGCGGAAGGCGCGCTCCACTTCGACCATCTCCGCCCGCGTGCCCGCGCCCAGCCCCTCGTCGGGGTCATCAGCGGCCACGGCGACCACGGCCCGCCCCTGCCCCACGGCCATCTCGATCAGGTCGGTCAGGTAATGCTCCCGACCGCGGCGCGCCTCGCGGACGGGCAGCGCGCCGACGTTGGACCACAACCAATCGCCGTCGAAGCAGTAGACCCCGGCGTTGAGTTCACCGATGGCCAGCAGTTCGGCCGCGTCCGGCCGCCGCCGCGCCTCGGCCACCTCGACGATCTCTACCACGCCACCGCGCTCATCGCGCACAACGCGGCCGAAGGCGCTGGTCGCGTCGCCGGGCACGGTCAGCAGGGCTACCGCCGCGCCATTCTCCCGTTGCGCCGCGGCCAGCCGCCGCAGCGTCTCCGCTCGCAGCAGGGGCATGTCGGCGTAGGTCACGATGACCTGCTCCGCCCGGCCGCGCAAGGCGTCGGCGGCCATCTGTGTGGCGTGGCCCGTGCCCAACGCCTCCGGCTGGACGACGTATTCGGCCCGGTCGCTAATCAGCGCCGGAACGCCCGTCTCGCCCGGCCCGACGATCAGCACCGGCCGCCGGTTGGCCACGGCCGCGGCGGCCAGGAAGGCGTGGAGCACCATCGGCCGCCCGCCAACTTCGTGCAGAATCTTTGGCTTGCGGGAGTTCATGCGGGTTCCCTGCCCCGCGGCGAGGAGGACGACGGCAATCATGGGATAATCATACAGAAAGAATCCGCAGATTACACAAATTACGCAGCCTGTTTTCTTTAATCTGCGTAATCTGCGGTTTCTTCCTCTTTGATGGGCGTTATATGCCGCTCTTGGCTCGCCACTCCCGGATCGCCTGGGTGTGGATCGGGTAGTGGCTGTAGGTATCCAGCCGGATGCGGCGGCGGAAGCGGGTTTCAGTAGCCAGTTGCTCTTCGGGCGCAGTGTGCAGGTAGGCGATGAGTTGGCGGTGGGTCTCCTCAACACGGGCCAGCACTTCGGCCATCGGCCGCGCCCGACTTTCCTGCGCCTTGAGGGCGTTGAAAGCGTCGATGCCGCCGTAGAGGTCGGCGTACTTGGGCGGGCGCCGGCCCTCCAGAATGTGGGGCAGGTGGGTCAACGCCTCATTCTCCCAGGCCGAGACGTGGGCCAGGATGTCGATCACCGACCAGTCGCCGGTGACGCCCGGTTGCGTCAGTTGCGCCTCGTTCAGCCCGGCGTAGGCCTCATTTAGCGCCTCCCAAGGCTTGTCGATCTTCTTGAGCAGTTGTTCTCTGTTCATGGAGTAACCGGAAGAAGAAACCACAGATTACGCAGATTCCACAGATTAGATTTCTTAATCTGTGAAATCTGCGTAATCTGTGGTTTCCTACTCTCTTAAGGCAAATGACCTTCGTCGCGGACGGAGATGGCGGTGGCCTCGAAGGCGGCCCAGGTATAGGAAGCCAGCCGCGCGCCGACGCTGAAGCGGCGCACCCCGACCGCGGCCAGCTCGTCAACCCTCACCCCCGGATGGTGCAGCAGGACGTTGAGCGGCTTGGGCGCAAGGGCGGCCACCATCTCTTTGACCTCAGCGACTTCCACAATCCAGGGCGCGTAGAGCACGTCGGCTCCGGCGGCCGAATAAGCGGTCAAACGTTCAATCGTCTCCCGGAGGGGCGACTTGTTGATCCGGAAGCCCTCGGAGCGGCCGACCAGCAGGACATCTTGCCCCGAGGCGTCAATGGCTGCCCGCGCCGCCTGAATGCGTTCGACGGCCAGCGGCAGTGGGTAGATGCTTGCGCCGCTCCAGTCCTCAATCGACACCCCGGCCACACCAGTATCAACGGCCAGGGTGACGTTGGCCGCCACCCCTTCCGGGCTGTCGGCAAAGCCCGCCTCGAAGTCGGCGTTGACCGGCAGGTCGGTGGCAGCGCACAACATCCGCAGATGATCCAGCGCTTCGTCCAATGTCAACTCGCCATCCTCTTTGCCCAATGCCCAGGCAGCGCCAGCGCTGGTCGAGGCGAGCGCCTTGAAGCCGAGCTTAGCCAGACGGCGCGCGCCGCCGATGTCCCAAGGGTTGGGCAGGACGAAGTGGCCGGATTCGTGGAGCTGGCGGAAAGTGGCGCGCTGGGCTGAAAACTGTGTTGACATGTTCGTGTTACCCTCTCAGACTACTCTTGACGGC
>JADJHJ010000026.1 GCA_016707605.1 Candidatus Promineofilum glycogenicum
ACCCGCGGCGGCGTCAGCATATCCGCCCCGCTGGCTAAATCCGGCCCGTCGGGCGGCATCTGCCCGGTCAGCAGCGTGTAGAGCGTCGCCCCCAGGGCGTAGACGTCGCTGCGCGGGTCGGTCTTGCCGCGGCCGTACTGCTCCGGCGGGCTGTAGCCGGGCGTGACCGCCTTGGCCCCGATGGTCGTGCTCTTGCTCGCCTCGTAGACCTTGGAGATGCCGAAGTCAACCAGAATCGCCCGCCCCTCTTGCGTGACGATGACGTTGTCGGGCTTGATGTCGCGGTGGATGATGGGCGGCGTGCGCGTGTGCAGGTACTCCAGCGCCTCGGCTACCTGGCGAATCCACGGCAGCGCCTCGGCCTCAGCCAGCGGCCCGCCGCACTCGGCCAGCAGGTCGCTCAGGCTCTTGCCCTCGATGAAGTCCATCACCAGGTATTGCCCCTGGCCGGGCAGGACGAAATGGTCGATGACCCGTGGCAGGTTGGCGTGGCGCAGACCGGCGAGTAACTGTGCCTCGCGCTCGAACTGGCGCTGGGCTTCGGCCCCGCCGCCGCTGTTCTCCTTCAGCGCCACCGGCTGCAAGAGCGACAGGTCCCAGGCGCGATAGACCGCGCCGAAGCCGCCCTGGCCGACCAGCTTGACGATGCGGTAGCGGTTATTGAGGACTGTGCCGACGTTGAGAGTCATGACACTGAGACCTTTAGAAACCGAGTTTCTTCTGAGAAACTCGGTTTCTAACACAATCTACCCCGCGCAGCGGAAGCCGGTATTGGCGTCGGCCGTCGCCGGCGGGTCGCCGAAGCGCTGGGTGTTGTAGATGGCGTCGTCATAGTCGCGCCAACTGGCCCCGCGCTGCGCCCGGCTCGCGCCCACTTCCGGCCCCTGCGGGTTGAGGCTGGGCGAGCGGTCGTAGTAGTCGCGGTCGTACCAGTCGTTGACCCACTCGTAGACGTTGCCCAGCATGTCCAGCGCGCCAACCCAACTCGCCCCGCCGGGGTAGCTGCCCACCGGCGCGGTGAACTCGTAGCCGTCGTCCACCCGGCTGTCGGCCCAACTGTTGGGGCAGTTGCTGTCGCAGAAGTTCAGCAAGCCCGTCTCGAACGACTCGCCCCAGGGGTAGGTGGCATTGTCCGGGCCGCGGGCGGCGAACTCCCACTCCGCCTCGGTCGGCAGACGGCCGCCGCGCCAACGACAGAAGGCGTCGGCATCTTCCCACGTCACCATCACCACCGGGTGCTCCTCCAGCCCGTTCAGGTCGCTGCTCGGCCCCTGCGGGTGCTGCCAGTCGGCCCCGTCGATGAAGTTCCAGCCGCCGGCGGTGTGGGCCTCGCCGCCGCCGCGCCGCTCGGCCAGCGTCAGGTGACCGGTGCCGGCGACGAAGGCGGCAAACTGGGCGTTGGTCACCTCCGTCCGGTCCAGTCAGAAGTCGTCCACCGTCACCGCGTGGATCGTCTGGTCGTCCTCCTTGTCCGCGCCCATCAGGAACGCGCCGCCGGGCACGGCCACCTGCGCCGCGCTCACCTCGCTGCCGGGCAGGGGCACGTCGCGCGTCTGGCCGCGGGTCAACTCCTCGACCGGCGGCGCGGCCGTCTCCGTCGAGTCCTGAGCGCAACGGAAGCCGGTGTGGGCGTACTGGTTCACCGGCAGGGCGCGGTGGCGGTGGAAGGTCGTGGCCCAGGCGGCCTGGTCCAGGAAGGAGCCGCTGCGCACCACGCGGGCGTCCTGCGCCGTCGGGTCGAACCAGTCCTCCGTCCACTCCCAGACGTTGCCGGCCATGTCCAGCGCGCCGTAGGGGCTGGCCCCGGCCGCGTAGGAGCCGACGGCCACCGGCGCGCCGACGCAACTGTTGACGTTGCCGTTCCAGAAGTTGGCCAACTCGCAGCCGATGGCCGTGTCGCCCCAGGGGTAGGCCCGGCCGTCCTCGCCGCGGGCGGCCTTCTCCCACTCGGCCTCGGTCGGCAGGCGGCGGCCGACGGCCTGGCAGTAGGCCCGCGCGCCGTACCAACTGACCTGGATGACGGGGTGATTCTCGAAGCCGGACAGCGGTTGGAACGCGCCGCCGGATTGGGTCAGGAAGTTCTCGTCGTCGGCCATGTCCACCCAGGGCACGCTGCCCTCGTTCTGGTTGCCGTTCTGGTTCAGGAAGGCGGCGTACTGGGCGTTGGTCACTTCGGTGCGGTCGATCAGGAAGGCGTCGAGCGTGACCGAGCGTTGCGGGGCTGCCCCCTCCGTGTCGCCATCGCGCCCCATCAGGAACGGCCCGGCGGGCACGAGCACCTGCTCCGTCAGCGGCACGCCGCCGGGCGGGGCGAAGGTCGGGGCGAGGGTGGGCGCGGCGGCCACAACCGCGGCTGTCACGGTGGGGGCGGTCGTCTTGGCCGGCGGCAGCGTCACGGTCGCGGCGATGGCCGCCGTGGTCGCCGGTTCGGCCCTTATCTCGCCGCCGGCGGCGATCATCACCGGCTCAGTTGCCGCCGGTGTCGCGTCGCCCTCGCCGCCACGTGGGACGAGGAGGAACGCTGCCAGCGCCAGCAACGCCACGGCCAACCCGCCAACCAGCCACAGCCAACTGGGGCGACTGGCTGGGGCGGGCGTGGCGGGAATCGCCGGCGGGGCCATGCTCGTCGGCAGCACGACGGCCGTGCTTGCCGGGTCGTGCCGCAATGCGCCGGGCGGGGCGTCGAGCGCCTGGCGCAACGCCGCGGCGCTGGACAGGCGGCGGCCGATGTCGGGATTCATGGCCGCCAGGATGGCGCTTTCGACAGCCGGGCTGACGGCCGGGTTGAGGGCGCGCGGCGCGGGCAGCAGCGCCCCGCCGATGAGCACGACGCTCTCCGGCGGCTCCTGCCCGGTCAGCAATGTGTAGAGCGTCGCCCCCAGGGCGTAGACGTCGCTGCGGGTGTCGGTGCCGGCGGCGCTATACTGCTCCGGCGGGCTGTAGCCGGGGGTAATGGCCCGCGCGCCGACGGTCGTGCCCTTGCCGGGAGCGAACTCCTTGGAGATGCCGAAGTCGACCAGCATGGCCCGGCCGTCGGGGCCGATGATGATGTTGTCGGGCTTGATGTCGCGGTGGATGACCGGCGGCGTGCGCGTGTGCAGGTACTCCAGCGCGTCGGCCACCTGGCGAATCCACGGCAGCGCCTCGGCCTCGTCCAGCGGCCCGCCGCGCTCGGCCAGCAGGTCGCTCAGGCTCCGGCCCTCGACGAAGTCCATCACCAGGTACTGCCCCTGGCCGGGCAGCACGAAGTGATCGCTGACCCGCGGCAGGTTGGCGTGACGCAGATTGGCCAGCAGATGGGCCTCGCGCTCGAACTGGCGCTGGGCATCGGGGCCGGTGTCGGCGTTCTCCTTCAGAGCCACCGGCGTCATCAGGTTGGTGTCCCAGGCGCGATAGACCGCCCCGAAGCCGCCCTGGCCGACGAGCTTGACGATGCGATAGCGGTTGTTGAGTGTCGTCCCCACGTTGAGAGTCATACTACCTCTCCTTGCGCCGGTGCGGCCCCGGCCGGCCATTGGATTAGCGAACGATGTCCAATCGCCACGCGCCGGCGGTAATGCCGGCTACGCTGTCGAGCGCCAGCACCACCCACTCCGACCCGCGGCTGATGCGGCTCGGCTGGCCGGACATCTCACTGTAATAGCGGTTGAAGGTGATCGTCTCGCCCGCCTCGACGGTGACGGCGTAGATGCCGCCGCCTTCCCAATCGCCAAAGCGCCGGCCGAAGCTGTCGAACAGGGCGATGTGACCGAAGTCAACCTCGGCGATGAGGCTGCGATTGGTGCTGTTGGTCAACTCGAACCAGGCTCGCGCCGCGTGGTCGCCGTAGTCGCTTTCGGCCAGCACTTCCAGGTCGGCCAGCCGCAGCGCCAACCCATCTTGCTCCCAGGCCTCGCCCACGGCCTTTGTCGTGTCGGCCGCCGGCTCGGCCGCGGGCGTCAATAGCGGGTTGATGTCATACTGCCAGCGCGCCGCGGCGACGGACGACAACCGGTCGACGACGACCTGCGCGAAGGCGGCGTCGCTGGGAATGCGGCTGCGGTTCTCCGGTATCACCGAGTAAGTGCGGTCGAAGTCGAAGATGCCCCCGGCCTCGACCCACACCGACGTCACCCCACCCTGCCAGTCGACGTAGCGCGTGCCCTGGCCGTCTTCCAGATAGATGGCATTCCAGTCGATGGGCAGCAGCAACGACCGGCCGGTCTTGTTGACCAGGCGGAACCAGACCCGCGCCGCGTGGTCGCCATAGTCGTCCTCGGCCAAGACCTCAATCGTCCTGGCCGTCAGGGAGACGCCGCCCTGCTCCCAGGGCTGGTTGATGCGCAAGGGGGCGGTTCCGGCCGGCGTCTCGGCCGACGACAGGCGCATGTCGAGCGGCACGAGCCAGTTGGCGGCGGCGACGCGGCCGATGCTCTCAGCCTGGACGACGACGAAGCGCGCGCCGCGCGTCACGCGGCTGCGCGACCCGCTGAGGTCGCTGTAGTAGCGGTTGAAGCTCTGCGTCTCGCCCGCCTCCAGCGTCACGGCGTAGAGGCCGCCGCCGTCCCAGTCGCCGAAGCGACGGCCGTAGCTGTCGATGACGGCGATGCGGCCGTAGTCGATCTCAACCAGCAACTCCTGATTGGTCTGATTGACGACCTCGAACCAGGCCCGCGCCGCGTGGTCGCCATAGTCGCTTTCGCCCAACACTTCTAGCCCGGTCAGGCGTACCAGCAGGCCGTCCTGCTCCCAGGCTTCGTTGAGGCTTTTCGTCGTGCCGGCCGCCGGCTCGGCCACGGCTTGCAGGGCGGGATTGAGGTCATACTGCCAGCGCGCTTCGGTCACGCGCGAGAACTGCGGGGCGACGACCTGGACGAAGGCGGCGTCGGCGGGCACACGGCTGCGGCTGCCGGGCACAACGGCGTAACTGCGGTCAAAATCGTAGTTTTCGCCCGTCTCGACCCACACCGAGGTCGGCTCACCGGGATCCCAGTCGATGTAGGTTGTGCCCAGGCTGTCCTCCAGATGGATGTTGGTCCAATCAATATCGACCAGCAGGCGCTGCCCGGTCTTGTTGACCAGGCGGAACCAGACGCGGGCGGCGTGGTCGCCGTAGTCGTCTTCGGCCAAGACCTGGATGGCGCGCGCCGTCAGCGAAACCCCATCCTGCTCCAATGGCTGGTTGATGCGCGTCGGGCCGCTCTGGTCGGCCGGGAACACGGCCACAACCGGTTCCGTGGTGGCGGTGGGCGGGATGGGGGTGGCGGTGGCCGGGGCCGTCGTCGCCGTCACGGCGGCGTTTTCAGCGGCGGTGGTCGCTGTCGCCACGGTGACTTCGGCAACGGTGGCCGTCGGCTCGTCGGGGGCGGCGGTCTTGGTGGGCGCGGCCGTGTCGCCCGGCGCGGCCGTCGGTGCGTCGCCGGGTGTTGCACCGGCCGGGGCGGTGGCCGCGCCGGTCAGCGTGGCGGTGGGCGTGGCGGTGAACAGGCTGGGCGCAGCCGGCTCTGTCGGCGCGGCGAACATGGCCAGCGGGTTCGGCTGCCCCAGGGCCAGCCAGGCCGCCCCGGCGCTGGCCACCAGCAGCAGCAACAGCAGCGGCCAGGCCCACGCGCTGCGGCGGCGCGCCGGCGGCGGGGCCGGGGCAGCGACCTTGGAGGCGGTCGATTGGGGGGTCACGACGCGCGTTCCGCCGGCCAATGCCTGTGAGAAAGCGCCGGCGCTGCCCAGCCGCCGGCTGATGGTCGTGGCCATCGCTGCTTCGACGGCGGCCGAGACGTTGTTGCTGATGGCGCGATTGATCTGCTGCGGCGGGCTGAGCACGGCCGCGCCGCTGCTCAGGTTGGGGCCTTCGGGCGGCACCTGGCCGGTCAGCAGGGTGTAGAGCGTGGCCCCCAGAGCGTAGACGTCGCTGCGGGCGTCGGTCTTGCCGCTGGCGTACTGCTCCGGCGGGCTATAGCCGGGCGTCACCGCCTTGGCCCCGATCGTCGTGCCCTTGCCGGGGGCGAACTCCTTGGAGATGCCGAAGTCGACCAATACCGCCCGGCCGTCGGGGCTGATGATGATGTTGTCGGGCTTGATGTCGCGGTGGATGACCGGCGGTGTGCGCGAGTGGAGATACTCCAGCCCATCGCACACCTGGCGAATCCACGGCAGCACCTCGGCCTCCGGCAGCGGCCCGCCGCGTTCGGCCAACAGGTCGCCCAGGCTTTTGCCCTCGATGAAGTCCATCACCAGGTACTGCCCCTGGCCGGGCACGCTGAAGTGGTCGCCGACGCGCGGCAGGTTGGGGTGGCGCAACCCGGCCAGCAGCTTGGCCTCGCGCTCGAACTGGCGCTGCGATTCGACGCCGCCGTCGTTGTTCTCCTTCAGCGCCACCGGCTGCGAGAGCGACATATCCCAGGCGCGATAGACCGCGCCGAAGCCGCCCTGGCCAACGAGGCGGACGATGCGATAGCGGTTGATGAGTACAGTTCCAGTCGCAAGAGTCATGACCAAGCTCCCCAATACAGGTTTAATCCGGCCGCGGCCGGGGAATCAGTGCTGCCACGATCAGCGCAAGCGGTTGCCGTGCGGCAGGCGCGCCAGCCAGGCGCGCGGCACCAGGCGCGCCAACAGCCAGACGAGCAGCCCGGCAACCACGACGCCGCCCAGAAACCCCAGTGCCCACGTCTGATCGAAAAATGTGTCGTTGTAGAGATAGGCCCGCAACGCCATGACCAGGGCCACCCCTATTAGCGCAGTCAGAAACGCTACCAGTACCGCGCCGAAGGGGGAACGCATCCACCCCCGGCGCGCCAACAACCCGGGGACGAAACCGATGACAACTTCGACGAGGGCAAACTGCATCTCCCAGCCAAAAATCCAGCTAGACAGCCCTCCGGCCAAGGCCCCACTCAGCAAGCCTAGCCACGGCCCGCCCCACGCCCCGACGAGCAGAATGCCGGCATAGCCCACACCGTAGATGACATTCCCGACCTCATAGGCCAGCCCCGCAAATAACCGCTGGGCCACCCATCGTACCGCCAAGCTCAGCGCCACGCCGGCCAGCAGCAGGGCCAGTGCCGGCAGGCCGCCGTAAGAGCGGGCCTCCGGCGGGTTCTGCGGCGCGGCGGCCGCGGGTGGGAGTGGAGTCGCGTCCGGCTCCGGAAGAGGCGCGGCCACGGCGCGATTGACAGCCGCGACCGGAGTAGACACCGGCGGGGCGGCCACCGGCGGGGCGATGCTCGCCTGCGGGGGTTGGCCGCTCAGCGCGGCGGCGAACTCGGCCGCGCTGGCCGTGCGCTGGTTCATCGTCGGCGTCATGGCCCGCTCAATGGCCTGCGCCGTCATGGCGCGGACGGCCGGATTGAGTTCGCGCACCGCGGGCACGCGCACCCCCATGGCCATAATGGCCACGCTCTCCGGCGGTGTCTGGCCCGTCAGCAGCTTGTAGAGCGTCGCCGCCAGGGCGTAGACGTCGCTGCGGGCCTCGGTGCTGATGCCGACGTACTGCTCCGGCGGGCTGTAGCCGGGCGTCACGGCCATCGCGCCGACGGTGGTGTGGCCGCCTTCGACGTAGACTTTGGAGATGCCGAAGTCGACCAGCATCGCCCGGTCGTCGGCGCTGATGATGATGTTCTCCGGCTTGATGTCGCGGTGGATGATGGGCGGGCGGCGGGTGTGGAGGTAGGTCAGCGCGTCGCACACCTGGCGAATCCAGGCCACGGCGTCGGCCTCGGGCAGCGGCCCGGCGCGCTCCTTCAGCAGGGCGGCCAGGCTCTGCCCCTCGACGTAGTCCATGACCAGGTATTGCCCCTGGCCGGGGACGATGAAGTGGTCGGTGACGCGCGGCAAGTTGGGGTGGCGCAGCCCGGCCAGCAGCGTCGCCTCGCGCTCGAACTGGCGCTGAGCTTCGGCCCCGACGCCCAGGTTTTCCTTCAGGGCGATGGGCTGGGAGACGTTCATATCCCAGGCGCGATAGACCGCGCCGAACCCGCCCTGGCCGACGAGGCGGACAATGCGGTAGCGATTCTGAATGATGTCTCCGGTTTTCAGCGTCATGGCACGCTCCTGCCTACCGGGCCAACCAGGCGACAGGAGATGATGATAGCGCAATCGAGGGGAGAATGCACCCAACAAACACAGCCGTGCGTCGCACTTTCCCCAGTGCGTCGCACTTTCCCCAGTGCGTCGCACCTGTGCGGGAGTCGATAAGAAGGTGCAACCCACTTCGGAAAGTGCGATGCACCAAGTCGGGCGAGCCAGATCGGGCTGGAAGAAGCTCAGGAACCGGGTTCGGCCGGGGAGACGACGCGCAAGCCAACCTGGTCGTTCCTAAAGTTAGGGTCGTTGAAGTTGCGGAAGGCGCTGCGGGCGTGTTGGTCAGTTCGCAGCCACGAGCCGCCGCGCACGCCCCGTTGCTCGCCGGAGGCCGGCCCGGTCGGATTATCGGCCGGGGAGCTGGCGTAGTAGCCGGGGTTGAACCAGTCGCCCAACCACTCCCATAGATTGCCGGCCATGTCGAGCGCGCCGACCCAACTGGCGCCGGCGGGGTAAGAGCCGGCCGGGGCAAGGAAGGCGAAGCCGTCGTCCACAGCCGGGTCCGCCCCCGGAAAGGGGCAGTTCAGGTCGCAGAAGTTGAGCCGTTGCCCGTCGAACGCCGCGCCCCACGGGTAGGCGCGCCCTTCCGGCCCGCGCGCGGCGTACTCCCACTCGGCCTCCGTCGGCAGCCGGCCGCCGGCCCAGTCGGCATAGGCCACGGCGTCGTCCCACGTCAGCAGGATCACCGGCTGCGCCTCCAATCCGGTCAGGTCGCTGTCCGGCCCCTGGGGGTGCTGCCAGTTCGCGCCGTCGATGTAGGCCCAGGCTTCGCCGGCGGCGTTCCACGCGCCCCCCTCGCGCTCGGCCGTCGTCTCGTAGCCGGTGTCGGCCACGAAGGCGGCGAACTGGGCGTTCGTCACCTCGCCGCGGTCGAGCCAGAAGGCGTCGAGCGTCACCTCATGCACCGGCCGTTCGCGCGGCTCGCCCTCTTCGCTGCCCATCAGGAACGAGCCGGCGGGGACAAAGACCTGTTCCACAGCCACGCCGCCACGGGACACAAGGCGCACGTCGCCAAGTTGCGGTTCGGCGGCCGGGGTTGAGGTTGGCGGCTGGGTGGGCGAGGGTGTCGATGGTGGGGGCGAAGGCGACGGCGGCTGGGTGGGCGCGGGGGTGGCGCTGGGCTGGGGTGTGGCTGGGGCCGTGCTGTTGGCCGGCGGTGTGGCGCTGGGCTGGGGCGTGGCCTCAGTGGCGACGCCGGCCAGTAGTGTGGCGGCGGGCGAGGCGTCGGCCGCGCCGCCGTTGGGATCGCGCAGAGCGATGATCGCCCAGAGGGCCAACACCACCAGCACCGCCGCTCCGGCCAGCCGGCCCCAAATGGGCACCGCCGGGCGGCGCGGCGCGGGCGACGGGGCCGCCCGCCCGGCCACCGGCAGCGTCGCCGGTAGCGGCTGTGGCCCGCCCGGCGGCAAGGGAGGCGGGGCGGGCGAGTCGGCCGCGAGGGCTTGCTTGAGCTGGGACACGCTACCCAACCGCTGGCTGATCGACAGCGTCATGGCGGCCATGACTGCCTGTGACGTCGCCTCGCTGACGGCGGGATTGAGCGTTCGCGGCGGCGACAGTACGTCCGCGCCGCTACTCAGGTCGGGCGCTTCGGGCGGAACCCGCCCGGTCAGCGTGGCGTAGAGCGTTGCGCCGAGGGCGTAGACGTCGCTGCGCGGGTCGGTGCGTCCGCGGCCATACTGCTCCGGCGGACTGAAGCCGGCCGTCACCGCCTTGGCGCCGGCCGTCGTGCCCTTGCTGGGGTCATACTCCTTAGAGATGCCGAAATCGACCAGGACGGCCCGGCCGTCGTCGGTGATGATGATATTGGCCGGCTTGATGTCGCGGTGGATGATGGGCGGTTTGCGGGTGTGGAGGTACTCCAGCGCCGTGCACACCTGGCGCACCCAGGCCAGCGCCTCGGCCTCGTCCAATGGCCGGCCGCGCTCGATCACCATCGCCCCCAGGCTCTGGCCCTCGATGAACTCCATGACCAGGTATTGCCCCTGGCCGGGCAACACGAAGTGGTCGAAGACGACGGGCAAGTTGGGGTGGCGCAGATTGGCCAGCAGCCGGGCCTCGCGCTCGAATTGGCCTTGCGCCGCGGCGGTGGAATAGAAGTTCTCCTTGACCGCCACCGGCCGCCCCAGCGTCAGATCCCAGCCGCGATAAACCACGCCGAAGCCGCCCTGGCCGACGAGCTTGGCAATGCGATAACGGTTGTGGAGCGTCGTGCCGATTGCGAGCGCCACGTCATCTCCTGCACTAAGGTATAGCGACTGGATGGATGATAGAGCGCCAACAGGCGGAAGGCAAATTGGGTTCGTTAGAAGCGGGCCACTCTTCCCCTAGCGCAAGAAGCGCCGCCGCACGGAAAACGCCTGATACTGGGCCAGGCCGCTGATGAGGGCCACCGTCAGGAACAGCACCAAGGGGAAGGACGTGCCCAGGAGGGCCGTTGGATCGTCTGTCCGTACCCCCAAACCATAGATCGCCCCTAGCCCCAGCACCACCAGGTAAGCCCCGGCCAGACTGGTGGCCAGGACGACGACGATGCTGCCCAGGCGGTTGCCGAAGAAGCCGCCCAACCCGGCGGCAGCGATGGTCAGCACCACGCCCAGGATGTCGAGGTTCAGCCCGGCCAGTCGGAAAAACCCCAGCAGGGCCAGCATCAGCACCAGGCCCAGGAGGGCCCCGGCGATGTTGAGGGTGAACTTGACCAGAATGTAGAGCGACGACGCCAGGATGCCGCCGGCGACAATGCCGACGAGGATACGCAAGGCCGTATCCAGCCCGCCGCCCAGCCAGGCTACCAGCGAGTAGCCGATGGCGAAGCCCAGGAAGGCCAGGGCGAAGCGGAAGAGCAGGCTGCCGTAGGCGGCGACGAAGATGCCGCTGACCAGAACGATAATACCCCAAAGCAATGTGTGCATGATGTGTACCTCGTGATTGGTGGTTTCTTCTCTTATCTCCCCCGCTCGTTGCGCAGGATGAATGACCAGAAAAACAGGATGACGCCGGCGGCAATGAGCAGCAGGCTGATGAGTTGCAAGATAGCGGCCAGCGTGCTCACACCCAGGGCGTGCAAGATGATGAGCGCCCCCAGCACCAGATAGAAGATAGTGCTGATGAACGACAGCCGCCGCAGCGCGGTCAGCTTCTTGTCCAGCAACAAGTACAGGCCGACGCCGCCATAGGCCAGACAGCCCAGCCCCAGCACCGTCAGCGCCGCGCCGGGCGAAAAAAACTGGACGACGATGGCCAGCAAGCCCGCAGCCACGCCGACCACGCCGTGGATGAGCGTCCACTGGCGCACCGGCGTGCGCTCCGTGGCCTGGAGCGACAGATAGATGCTGAGCGCGCCGCTGGCCAGCAGCGACAGGGCCACGACCCAGGCGAGGATGACGGCCGTCGTCGGCTTGGCGAAGAAGACGTAGAGGCCCAGGGCCAGCAGCACCAGCCCTTCCAGCAGCACAACCCACCAGGCGATGCCCTTGCGCCAGGGCAGCGCGCCCTTGGCGGTCCGCGTCACTTGGTTCTTGATGTCTTTAGTCATGGTTGCCCTCGATGATGATTGCGTAGAGTGGGTGAAACGCACCTATGATAGCGTGGGCGCGCAAGAAGGCTACAATTTGGGTGTGGTGGCCCGGCCAGCCAAAACCCGGCCGCCGCAGGTGAGCCATGCCCTACTGTCAACTCTACTACCACCTTGTCTGGCGCGTCCGCAACGGGGAACCGCTGCTGACGACGACGGCCGAACCGCTCATCCTCGACTACTTGCGCTGGCGGGCCGTGGGCCTGGGCGGCGCGGTCTTGGCCCTGGAGGGCGCGGCCGATCACGTGCACCTCGTCGCCGCCATCCCGCCCCGCGTCGCGGTGCACTCTTTCCTCAGCCAGCTACAGAGCAGCGCGGCCAGCAAGTTCAACAACCGTTCGCCGGAGGTTCCGCTCTATTGGGCCGAGGAGTTCGGCGCAATGACCTTCGACGGCAAGCGGCTGCCCTACGTCATCGCCTACGTCGAGCAGCAGAAGGCCCACCACGCGGCCGGGACGATCATCCCCATCCTGGAACGGGTGGACGACCGGCCCGTCGCGCGGGGCACGCTGCGCGAGCCGCCGGCCGTCTATGCCGCCGAGGCGGGGTTGGCGGCGTGGTGGGGGGAGATGATGGGGTTGGAGTAGAGCGGGATAGCACACAGATACCGCTGCTGTGGATAGCATCCATCGCCACGTCGGCATACGTTCCGCTGTGGGTTGTGGGTTAATTGTCAACGCGCCGGCGGCGCGGAGGCGGCAAGCGCTACCGGCGTGTAGAGCAGGAAGCGCGCGATCTCATAGGTTACGCTGGCCGCGTGGTTCGTCGTTGGCATGATGACCGAATTCGTGTTCGCCGTGCCGGCGTCGTCATTCGTGCCACTCCAGCCGGCCACGCGCCAGCCGGCGGCCGGTGTCGCCGTCAGGGTGATGCTCTCCCCGGCCACGTACTGCCCCGCGCCGCAACCGGCCGACTTGTTGGGCGAGGCGGCCGGGTCGCTGCCCTGCCCGCTGTGGTTGCGCGTCAGAGTAAAGCACATCGGTGGCACTGGCTCATAGGCCACGCTTGTGTCATGGGGGGCGCTGGGCATGATGATCGTGTTCATTGTCGCCGTGCTGGCGTCGTTGTTCGTGCCGCCCCAGCCGGCCACGCGCCAGCCGGCGGCCGGTGTCGCCGTCAGGGTGATGCTCTCCCCGGCCACGTACTGCCCCGCGCTGCAACCGGTTGACTTGTTAGGCGAGGCGAGCGGGTCGCTGCCCTGCCCGCTGTGGCTGCGCGTCAGGGTGTAACAGAGGATCGGGGCTGACTCATAGGCAACGGTGACGATGTGGGCGGCAGCGGGCATGGTGACCGTGTTGGTCGTCGCCGTGCCGGCGTCGTTGTTCGTGCCGCCCCAGCCGGCCACGTTCCAGCCGGTGGCCGGCGTCGCCGTCAGGGTGATGCTCTCCCCGGCCACATACTGCCCCGCGCTGCAACCGGCCGACTTGTTGGGCGAGGCGGCCGGGTCGCTGCCCTGGCCGCTGTGGTTGCGCGTCAGGGTGTAACAGAGGATCGGGGCTGACTCATAAGCAATGGTGACGATGTGGGCGGCAGCGGGCATGGTGACCGTATTCGTCGTCGCCGTGCCGGCGTCGTTGTTCGTGCCGCCCCAGCCGGCCACGTTCCAGCCGGTGGCCGGCGTCGCCGTCAATGTGATGCTTTCGCCGGTGACGTACTGCCCCGCGCCGCAGCCGGCCGAAAGGGTGGGAGTGGCCACAGGGTTGTTACCCTGGCCGGTGTGTGTCCGTGTCAGGGTGTAGCACGCCGGCGCGGCCGGCTGGTAAGTCACACTGACCGTATGGTTGGCGGCGGGCATGGTGACCGTGTTGGTCGTCGCCGTGCCGGCGTCGTTGTTCGTGCCGCCCCAGCCGGCCACGTTCCAGCCGGTGGCCGGCGTCGCCGTCAGGGTGATGCTCTCCCCGGCCACATACTGCCCCGCGCCGCAGCCGGCCGAAAGGGTGGGAGTGGCCACAGGGTTGTTACCCTGGCCGGTGTGTGTCCGTGCCAGGGTGTAACAGAGGCGCGGCTGGCTGGTAAGTCACACTGACCGTATGGTTGGCAGCGGGCATGGTGACCGTGTTGGTCGTCGCCGTGCTGGCGTCGTTGTTCGTGCCGCCCCAGCCGGCCACGTTCCAGCCGGTGGCCGGCGTCGCCGTCAATGTGATGCTTTCGCCGGTGACGTACTGCCCCGCGCTGCAACCGGTTGACTTGTTAGGCGAGGCGAGCGGGTCGCTGCCCTGCCCGCTGTGGCTGCGCGTCAACGAATAGCAGAGCGGTGGCGGCGTTCCCTCGCCGACGCCCCAATCCGGCTGAAAATCGCGGCCGGGGGAGTTCGTCAGTCGCATCACGTTCGAGCCATCGGCGTTCATGGTGTAGATTTCGTAGTTGCCATCCCGATTGGAGTAGAACACGAGCTGGGAACCGTCCGGCGACCAGGCTGGGCCGCGGTCGAACGCCGGGTGATGGGTCAAATTGGTCTGATTCTGACCGTTCACCCCCATCACGTACACCTCCGATGTCCCGTCACGCCCGCTGCGAAAGGCGATCCGCGTGCCATCGGGTGACCAGGACGCCCCGAAGTCCTCGGAGGGGTCGGTCGTCAACTGAACCTGATTGCTGCCGTCGGCATTCATCACGAAAACGTCGCTGTTGCCGGTGCGGTCGCTGGAAAAGACGATCTTCTGGCCGCTGGGCGACCAGTCCGGCCCGCTGTCGTTGGCCGGGTTGTTGGTGATGCAAGTCTGATCGCTGCCATCAGCGTCCATGAGGCAGACGTCACTGTTGCCATTGCGGTCACTGCGGAAGGCGATCCTGTTGCCGTCGGGCGACCACTGCGGCGCGTGGTCAATGGCCGCGTGTGTCGTCAATCGCGTGACGCCGCTGCCATCGGCATTCATCACGTAGAGGTCGGTGTTGTTGTTGACAATCCGGGCAAAGGCGATCTTCTGCCCGTTGGGCGAATAGCCGGCGCGCTCCTCATGGGTAGGCGAGTTGGTCAGATTGACCACGTTGCTGCCATCGCTGTCCATGGCGAAGATGTCCTGATTGCCGGAGCGGTCGCTGTCGAAGACGATGCGGCCGTTGCCGGCGGCCAGGACGGTCGTCGCCGGAGCCGCCCCCCGGCTTAGAGCCAGCAGGGTCAGCGCCAGCAGGCACGCCAGGTCGAGGAAGCCGCGCCCGCGCCCCGTTCGGTTAGGTTGCCAATGGTTGTGCATAGGCTCTATCGTGCGTCCGTGTATGCCGTCGTCGGGTTCGCTCATCGGCAAGGTCAGTTTGCGCCGGCCGCTTCCACGCGCAGGTTATAGGCAGCAGTCGTGTTATTGTCGCCGACGACGACAACGCGCACGTAGTAGCGACCGGGCGAGGCAGAGTAGTCCAGGGCGTAGGGAAAGTCCTGGTCGAAGGCGACGCGGTTGCCGGACGAGTTGTGAAACAACTGCAACTGGGGATCTTCGCCGGTGATGTCGGTCAGAGTGATGTGAAGTTGCTGCTCCGCCGGCGGGTCGAAGTAGAAATAGTCGGACAGGTCGTTGGGGAAGCCCTGGTAGGTGCGGTTGAGCAGGATAGGCCCATTGGCCTGGCCGAAGGCGGAGTTAGGCTCGCTCTCCAGCGGGCCGAGAAAGCTGGGCTGGCCATAGAGGACAAAGGGGATGACGGCCCGTTCCTGGCTACCCGATTGTTGCACGTAGTTGACGCGCGCCGTATGGTCGGCCGCGGGCATGGCCAACGTGTTGCTGGCGCTGGTGCTGCCGTCGTTGTTCGTGCCGACCCAGCCGGCCACGCGCCAGCCGGTGGCTGGAGTCGCCGTCAGGGTGATACTCTCTCCGGCCACGTACTGCCCCACGCCGCACACGTCCGACTGGTTGGGCGTGGCCACCGGGTCGCTGCCCTGGCCGGTGTGGCTGCGCGTCAGGGCATAACAGGTGGGCGAAGCTTGCTGATAGTCGACGCTGACCGCATGATCGGCGGCGGGCATGGTGACCGTGTTGGTCGTCGCCGTGCTGGCGTCGTTGTTCGTGCCGCCCCAGCCCGTTACGAACCAGCCGCCGGCCGGTGTGGCCGTCAGGGCGATCAGTTCCCCGGCCACGTACTGCCCCGTGCCACAGCCGGCCGAGAGGGCCGGGGCGGTGACGGGGTTATTACCCTGGCCGGTGTGGCTGCGCGACAGGGTGTAACAGGTGGGCGGAGCCTGCTCGTAGGCGACGCTCACGACGTGGTTGGCGGCGGGCATGGTGACGGTGTTGGTCGTCGCCGTGCTGGCGTCGTTATTCGTGCCGCTCCAGCCGGCCACGCGCCAGCCGCCGGCCGGCGTCGCCGTCAGGGTGATGCTTTCCCCGGCGACGTATTGCCCTGTGCCACAGCCGGCCGAGAGGGCTGGGGCGGCGACGGGGTTGTTACCCTGGCCGCTGTGGCTGCGCGTCAGGCTGTAGCACGTGGGCGGGGCCTGCTCGTAGATGACGCTGACGGTGTGGTTGGCGGCGGGCATGATGACGGTGTTGGTCGTCGCCGTGCTGCCGTCGTTGTTCGTGCCGCTCCAGCCGGCCACGCGCCAGCCGCCGGCCGGCGTCGACGTCAGGGTGATGTTCTCCCCGGCCACGTACTGCCCCGTGCCGCACTCCGTCGATTTGCCGGGCGTGGCCACCGGGTTGTTGCCCTGGCCGGTGTGGTTGCGGGTCAGGGTGAAGCAGGTCGGCCCAGTCTGGACGTAGGCGACGCTGACCGCGTGGTTGGCGGCGGGCATGGTGACCGAATTCGTCGTGGACGTACTGGCGTCGTTGTTGGTGCCGCTCCAGCCGGCCACGCTCCAGCCGGTGGTTGGCGACGCCGTCAGGGTAATGTTCTCCCCGGCGACGTACTGCCCCGTGCCGCACTCCGTCGACTTGCCGGGGGCGGCAGTCGGGTTGTTGCCCTGGCCGGTGTGGTTGCGGGTCAGGGTGAAGCAGGCCGGCCCGGTCTGGGCGTAGGCCACACTGACGGCGTGGTCGGCGGCGGGCATGGTGACCGAATTCGTCGTGGACGTACTGGCGTCGTTGTTGGTGCCGCTCCAGCCGGATACGCTCCAGCCGGTGGCCGGCGTGGCCGTCAGAGTGATGCTTTCCCCGGCCACGTACTGGCCGTTGCTACAGCCGGTCGACTTGTTGGGCGAAGCCACGGGATCGTCGCCCTGCCCACTATGGCTGCGCGTCAGCAGGTAACAAGTCACCGATGACGAGTAACTCAACGCCACGCCCCGCGGCTGGATGACGCCGTCGGTCGACAAAAACAACACTTGACTGTTGCTGGTGTCGCTATTGGCCCGGCGGATCTCATGTGTATTCCAGTCAGTCCAGTAGACGCGGCCGTTGTCTGCATCGACGGCCACGTAGCGCGGATTGGGCAAATTGAGCCACAGTCCCGCGCCACTGCCCGTCAACGACGCGCTGTAGATAGCGCCCACATTATTGACCACCCAGTAGATGCGGTTACGCGCCGGGTCGACGGCGATGTCCAACGGTTCACTTTGCCCGTCCACCGGCGGTACGATCATCGTCTTGTTGGTCCCGCCCAGCGTTCCCCGCCAGACCGCGCGCGAGTCCAGTTCCGTCCAGTAGACGTAGTCATTGACGGTATCGACGGCAACACCGACCGGCCGTCCCAGGCCGCCGAACAGGGTTTCCACGCCCGAACCGTTCAGATTGGCGCGGCGAATGCGATTCGTGCCGTTGTTTTCCGTCCAGTAGAGCTTGCCGGCGGGCACGTCGATGGTGAGGCGGTCGGCGTTCTCCAGCGTGGAGACGAGGGTCGTGGCACCGGAGCAGTCGAGGTTAGCGCCGCGCAGCCGGTTCTGGTCGCGCTCAATCCAGTAGATTCGGCCGGCGGCTGAGTCGACGGCGATGCCCGACGTACCGGTCACGCCCGACACACAGCCGGCGGGGCTGCCATTGCCATCGGCATTGCCGCGCAATAGTTGAGTGCCGTCTCGTTCAACCCAATAGATCGACGAAGCTGCGTCGGGCGACAATGGCTCCGCCCCCTGCGCGGCTACGCCCGGTCTGAGCACCAACTGCCAAGCGCAAAGGAACACGACCACTAAGAAGGTTGGAACAACAGCACGGCGCATTTTCTTTTTCCCCTGACCAGACTGACAGCGCCGCTACGTCACTGACCGAAGCCACAGGTGTATACAAGCGACGCTACACGGTGGGTAACTGGTGAGGATAGTCTATCATACTTAGGGGGCGGAAGGAAGCGGGGGGATTGGGGCAAAGTAAAATGCAGGGAGGCGATTGGGCGGCTCGAACATAGGGTTGGCTTCAGTTTCTGCTATAATGCATCTTATGGCGCTCGAACTAAAGGCTTTGGAAGTTCAGTTGACTACACTCTCGGCCGAAGAACGTTTGCAACTGGCTCGGTGGTTGGTAGATTCCGTGTTGCGCGAGACGCACAAGCCGGCGGAAACGTTATGGCCGTTAGCTTCCCTGGCCGGGCAGTTCAGTGGTGGGCCGGGCGACACGGCTGAGCGCGCCGAAGAGATACTTGAAGCGGAGATCGGTCGTAACGGGTTCGGCGATACTCTGTGAGTTATCTGCTCGACACAGGCTTTCTCTATGGGTTGCTCAATGCGAGAGAGCAATCACACAAGGTCGTGCGGCAAGCCGCCGAGCGACTGGACGCAATCCCCTTTCTGCCTACACCGGTAACCGTCGAGCTGGCCTATCTCATCCGGCGCGATCTCGGCGCGGAAGCCCTGGCCCGGTTCATGTCTGACCTGGCCCAGCCACGCTATGCGCTTATCGCTCCGACTGATGCCGACTATAGTCGCGCCGCGGCCATTGTGCTCCAGTATGCGGACGCTCAAATCGATTTCGTAGACGCGGTTCTGGTTGCAATGGCTGAACGACTGGACATCCGGCGTATTCTGACCCTCGACCAACGTCACTTCCGCCTTTTTCGACCGCGGCATTGTGAGGCTTTTGAACTGATACCATAGTCTGACCGCGAGCAGGCCGAGAACATTTCCACTTCGGGAAACGAATTTCTCAGAAGAAACTCGGTTTCGGGATCTCATTCAGTCACAGCGTCGGCGGCGCAGCGAAAGCCGAGGTAGTCTGTGCTCGTGTTCGGCGTCGCGGCACCGCGGGCGGCCGAGCGCGCGGTGTTGACGCTAGAAAGCCATCCTCCCCCACGTATCACTTTCGCGTTGCCCGATTCTGGTCCTTCTGAATTGTTTACATCGTCCTCAAGGTAGTTCCCGAACCAATCATAAACCCACTCGCGCACATTCCCAGCCATGTCCATTACCCCAAAATAGCTTCTGTCCCGGGATAGGACGCCGGCCCAAAAGGTATCCCCTTTCCAATTCGCGATATTGGCCCAATATACTTGCTGTACGCTGCCCCACGGATACTGTTTACCGGATGGCCCGCGCGCGGCGTATTCCCACTCCGCCTCGGTCGGTAAGCGTGCGCCATAGTATGTGCAAAATCTCTCGGCATCATAATAGGTTACGTGAATTACCGGGAAGCGGTCGTAAGCGGGATTATCGAAATAAGCTGCACGAGTTTTACTATCCTTTTCCCTTGGCTCCTCACACACGCCAGCATCAACACACTGCTTATACTGAGCATTCGTCACTTCTGTCTTGTCAATCCAGAAGGGATCGAGTGTCACATGATGGCGAGGCGCTTCATTGGGCTGCGCAAGTTTGTCTGTGCTGCCCATCCAGAACCCTTCACCCTCTTCATCCTGCACAAGCTGCTGTGTCACTTTAACACCATCGCGAAAGACGTCCCGCGATTCAAGGGTTGTGGTTGGCTGCGATGGTAGAGCTTGGAGATACCGAAATCGACCAGGATCGCTCGATCATCGGCGGTGATGACGATATTCTCCGGTTTGATGTCGCGGTGGATGATCGGCGGCGTGTGGGTGTGGAGATAGGTCAAGGCGTCGCACACCTGGCGCGCCCAGGTCTGCACGTCCGCTCCATCCAGCGGCCCGCCGCGCTCGATCAACAGTTCGTGAAGGCTCTTGCCCTCCACGTAGTCCATCACCAGATACTGCCCCTGCCCGGGCAGCACGAAGTGGTCGAACACGATCGGTAGATTGGGGTGGCGCAGCCCGGCCAGCAGCTTGGCCTCGCGCTCGAACTGGCGCTGTGACTCCGGGCCGCTGTCGAAGTGCTCCTTGACCGCCACCGGCCGCTCCAGCGCCGTGTCCCAGCCGCGATAGACCGCGCCAAAGCCCCCCTGGCCGACGAGCTTGACGATGCGGTAGCGGTTGTGAAGCGTGGTGCCGGTGGCGAGCGTCACGTTGCCTCCTGGGCTGAAACGCAGCGACTGAGCGGATCATAGACCGCAATTCGACGGATGGCAAATGATGCGGCCACCAGAAATGGTACTACTTCCTCGAAAGCGGGTCGGCGGATCGACCTGGCGCACCTGGAACTCAAGGCACTTTCTTTGGCAAGCCTGTTGATTACTGAGAGGGTTGCGGCCGAAGTTGGGGATTAGAGGCGAACAGGCCAGCCAGCCGAGTATTCCAACAAACAAAAGGCCCCGCTCGCGCAGGGCCTTTCTTCTCTTCAACCCGCTTCAGCGGGTTTTGTGTGGCAGCCGCGGCCATCCTACCCATGCACCGGCCAGAAACAGGGTGCGACGCACTTCAGAAAGTGCGACGCACCCAATCTAGTTCAACAACCCCACCCGCGCATTGAACTGCTCGATCAACGTGTCGATCTGCTTGTCCAACCCGTGGATGCTCGTCCAGTACGTCGGGTCATACCACTGGGCCATCAACTCTTCGTAGCTCTTGCCCTGCTGCTCCACCCAGGTGTAGTACTTCAGGTTGTGGACGCGCTTGCGCTCCTGGTAGGTCAGCTCCAGCAGATTGTCGGTGCTCTCGCCCATCAAGTAGCGGTGGTAGACGCCGGCGGCGTTCAGCGGCGTGAACTCGCCTTCCAGTTCGCGGTACTCATCGACGCGGCTGCCGTACATCTCCATCGAGTCGGTGGCGATGGTCATGACCACGTCGTTCGGCCCCATCTCGTAGTACTTGGCCATCTTGATGGCCGACAGCATGTTGCTGATGCTGCTGATGCCCAGTTCGGGCAGGCGGTCGATGAGGTCAGTCGACACGCCCTGCGCCGCCAGATACTCGCGCCCGGCGTCCTCGTTGAACAGGCGCATGATCGCCACCGGCGAGGCGTCGTCAATGGCCACAACCATGTCGGTGTTCTTGACGTTGTGGATCCACGGCACGTGCTTGTCGCCGATGCCCTCGATGCGGTGCGCGCCGAAGCCGTTGTTCAGCAGCGTCGGACATTGCAACGCCTCGCTGGCGCAGATGACGCTGCCGGGGAACTGCTCCTTCATGTAGTCGCCGCTGGCGATCGTCCCGGCCGAGCCGGTGGAGGAGGCCATGCCGCGATAGTGGTCTTGCGGCCCCATGATGCTCTTCAGCACCTCGTGCATCGCCGGGCCGGTGACGCTGTAGTGCCACAGGTAGTTGCCGAACTCCTCGAACTGGTTGAAGATCGACAGGTCTTCGCCCGAGGCGCGCAACTCCCAGCACTTGTCGAAGATCTCCTTGACGTTGCTCTCCGAGCCGGGCGTCTTGATGATCTCGCCGGCCACGCTTTGCAGCCAGTCGAAGCGCTCGCGGCTCATGCCTTCGGGCAGGATGGCGATGGACTCGCAGCCGAGCAGGTTGGAGTCGTAGGCCCCGCCGCGGCAGTAGTTGCCGGTGCTGGGCCAGACGGCCTTCTGCGTCGTCGGGTCGAACTGGCCGGTGACCAGCCGCGGGGCCAGGCAGCCGAAGGCCGCGCCGACCTTGTGCGCCCCGGTGGGGAACCACTTGCCGATGATCAGCACCACCCGCGCGTCGACGCCGGTGATCTCCTTGGGGAACTCGATGGTGTTGACGCCGCCGTAGCCGCCGCCGCGGGCCGTCGGCTCGTTGTGCCAGTTGATGCGGAACAGGTTGATCGGGTTCAGGTCCCACAGGCCAACGTCGGCCAGGCCGCGCTTCACGGCGTCGGGGATGAGGGCCGGGTTGCGCTGCTGGGCGAAGGTGGGGATGATGATGTTGCGCTCGCGGGCGCGGCCGATGGCGCGCTCCAAGGCTTCTTCGTGGATGGTCAGGTCGATCATGGGTTTGTTTCCTCGTGCCAGGGGCGATGGTAAGCTCGCCCGTATTGGTCATATTGTATGACAATCGGACAATATGACAAATACCCGGTGCATCGCACTTTCTGGAGTGCGTTGCACCTTCTGGGACGGGCGGCAAGAACGTGCGACGCACTCAGGAAAGTGCGACGCCCGGGGAGTTAGGCGTGCCCGTTCAACATCGGCGCGAGGAACTGCCCGGTATAGGACACCGGCACGTGGGCGATCTCTTCCGGCGTGCCCTGGGCGATGATCTCCCCGCCCCGGTCGCCACCCTCCGGCCCCATGTCGATGATGTGGTCGGCCACCTTGATGATGTCGAGGTTGTGCTCAATGATGACCACGGTGTTGCCCTTGTCCACCAGCTTGTTCAGGGCGTGGATGAGCTTGCTGACGTCGTGGGCGTGCAGACCAACCGACGGCTCGTCGAGGATGTAGAGCGTGCGGCCAGTGGCGATCTTCGATAGCTCGCGGCTCAACTTCACCCGCTGCGCCTCGCCGCCGCTCATCGTCGGCGCCGGCTGCCCCAGGTGGATGTAGCCCAGCCCCACGTCGGCCATCGTCGCCAGCTTGCGGCGCAGGGGCGGGATGTTGGCGAAGAACTCCAGCGCCTCGTCCACCGTCAGGTCGAGCACCTCGGCGATGTTGAGTTCCTTGTAGCGCACCTGCAGCGTCTCGCGGTTGTAGCGCGCGCCCTTGCAGATGTCGCAGGGCACGTAGATGTCGGGCAGGAACTGCATCTCGATCCGGTTCTGCCCCTGTCCCTGGCACGCCTCGCAGCGGCCGCCCTTGACGTTGAAGCTGAACCGCCCCGGCCCATAGCCGCGCAGCTTGCTGTCGGGCAGGCTGCTGAACAGGTCGCGAATCTGGTTGAAGAGGTTGGTATAGGTCGCCGGGTTGCTGCGCGGCGTGCGGCCGATGGGACTCTGGTCGATCTCGATGACCTTGTCCAGATGCTCCAGCCCGCGCACCTCGCGGTGGCGGCCGGGCAGCACCTTGGCCCCGTAGAAGTGCTGGCTCAGCCGCTTGCTGAGAATCTCCACCAGGAAGGAGCTTTTGCCGCTGCCGCTGACGCCGGTGATGCAGACGAACTTGCCCAGCGGGATGCGGACGTCCACGTCCTTCAGGTTGTTCTCGGCCGCGCCCAGCACCTCCAGCCACTCGCCATTGCCCGACCGGCGCTTCTTGGGCACGGGGATGCGCTTGCGCCCGCTCAGGTAGGCCCCGGTCAGGCTGGCCGGATCGGCCGCCACCTGCTCCGGCGTGCCCTGCGACACCAGTTCGCCGCCGTGCTTGCCCGCCCCCGGCCCCAGGTCGAGCAGCCAGTCGGCGGCGCGCATCGTGTCCTCGTCGTGCTCCACGACCAGGACGGTGTTGCCCAGGTCGCGCATCCCTTGCAGGGTGTGGATGAGCCGGGCGTTGTCGCGCTGGTGCAGGCCGATGCTCGGCTCGTCCAGCACGTAGAGGACGCCCATGAGCTGGCTGCCGATCTGCGTCGCCAGGCGGATGCGCTGCGCCTCGCCGCCGCTGAGCGTGCCGGCCATGCGGTCGAGCGTCAGGTAGTCGAGGCCGACGTTGATCATGAAGTTGAGCCGCTCGCGAATCTCCTTCAGGATGGGCTTGGCGATCATCTGCTGCCGCGCCGTCAGCGGCGTGCGCGCGTGGTCTTCCAGGCACAGCGCCCAGTCGAGGCTCTTGACCACCGTCTGACGGGTGACGTTGACGATGGTCACGCCGTCCACGTCCACGGCGCGGGCCACCGGCTGGAGGCGCGTGCCCTCGCAGACGCGGCACGGCCGGTCGACCATGTACTCTTCCAGCTTCTCGCGCACGTAGTCGGACGTGGACTCGCGGAAGCGCCGCCACAGGTTGGGGATGACGCCCTCGTACTTCGTGCCGTAGTGGCGCGTGTCCCCCACGCGGTTGCGATAGCGCACGTCAATCGACTCGTTGCCGCTGCCATAGAGCAGGATGCGCATCTGTTGCGGGCTGAGTTGCTGTACGGGCACATTGAGCGGGATGTCGAAGTGCTGGGCCGTGGCCTTCAGCAGTTGCCAGTAGTAGCCCGCCTTGTCCTCCGTCGGCCAGCCGGTGATGGCCCCCTCGGTCAGCGTCAGGTTCTTGTTGGGCACAACCAGGTCGGGGTCGATCTCCTTCTGGATGCCCAACCCCTGGCACTCCGGGCAAGCGCCATAGGGGGTGTTGAAGCTGAAGGTGCGCGGCTCGATGGGCGGGATGCTCGTGCCGTCGTAGGGGCAGTAGAGGTGCTCGGAGTAGAGGTGGTCGGTCGGGTTGGCCGCGTCGGTCACGTCGTTGATAATGACGATACCCTTGCCCAACAGCAGCGCCGTCTCGATGGAGTCGGTCAGACGGCTGCGGTCGGAGGCGGCCTCTTCGCTCATGTCGTCCGGCGCGTGGCGGATGACCAGGCGGTCGACGACGGCCTCGATGGTGTGGTTCTTGTAACGGTCGAGTTCGATCTTGTCGTCCACCTGATGCACTTCGCCGTTGACGCGCACGCGGACGAAGCCGGCCTTGCGCACGTCGTCGAAGACGCCCTGGTGGTGGCCCTTGCGGTCCTGCACCAGCGGGGCCAGCACCTGGATGCGCGTGCCGGTGGGCATGGTCAGCACGTGGCCGACGATCTGCTCGGCCGACTGGGGCATGACCGGCCGGCCGCAGACCGGGCAGTGGGGCGTGCCGACGCGGGCGAAGAGCAGGCGCAGATAGTCGTAGATCTCCGTCACCGTGCCCACGGTCGAGCGCGGGTTCTGGCTGACGCCCTTCTGGTCGATCGACACCGCCGGGCTGAGGCCCTCGATGTTGTCGACGTCGGGCTTCTCCATCTGCCCCAGGAACTGGCGGGCGTAGGCCGACAGCGACTCGACGTAGCGGCGCTGCCCTTCGGCGAAGATGGTGTCGAAGGCCAGCGACGACTTGCCCGAACCCGACAGGCCGGTGATGACCACCAGCTTGTCGCGCGGGATCTCCACGTCGATGTTCTTGAGGTTGTGTTCGCGCGCGCCGCGCACGATGATTTTGTCGAGCGACATATGTCCGTTTCCTGCTGCGCGAAGGAGAGCCATATCACAACCTCCGCGCGACCCACCCACGATAGCCGACTCGCTATTCTAGCATGGCCCATAGCCACATACCATTAGCGTTTCGTTGGACGGCTGAGACGTCGCGCAGGGGATTTATCTTCAACCATCCCCCAGCAACTAACGACTAACGGCCAAAGACTGCTTGAAATCTGCGAAATCTGTGGTTCCCCTTCTTCCCTGCCAGTTTACCAAGGCGCAACACATGCTTAATAGTTCCATAACAACTGCGGCCTACACTGACGATATTGTCACATAGTGGAGGTATCACCATGCAACTCAGACGCACCACCTGGATCATTGTCGCCCTCGTGGCCATGCTGGCCCTGGGGGCATGTTCCCCAAGCGGCGACACGGCCGAGACGACGGCCGCCGATAGCGTAGTTACGTTAACCGATGGCGACCTGTCGGCCGCGGCGCAACTGGCGCTGGGCACGCTACAACTGGAAGACACGGAGCAGGCCGTGGACGAGACACAGGCGGCCACGCTGCTGCCGCTGTGGCAGGCGTATCAGACGTTGAGCCAGAGCGACACGACAGCGGCTGTCGAACTGGAAGCGCTGGCCGGCCAGATTCAGCGGGCCATGACCGCCGAACAGGTGCAGGCCATCGCCGACATGGGACTAACGGCCGATACCCTGACCGCGCTCCAGGAGAGCGGCGACCTTAGCTTCGGCGGCTTCGGCCGCGGCGACGAAACGACGAGTGGCACCGGCGGGCGGCGGGCTCGCCGGCAGTCGGGCGGGCCGGCGGCGGCGGAGGGGCGATGCCCGGCGGCGGGATGATGATCGAAGGCGGGGCAATGCCCGACGGCGGCGAGTTCAGCGAAGACGACCTGGCCACCCGCGAGGCGGCGATGGCTGACATGGACCCGGCCGAGATGCAGGCGCGGATGCTGACCGGCATGGTCGTCCGCCTGCTGCAAACCAAGACGGGCGAGATGCCCACCGGCGGGCCGGGCGGCGGCATGGGCATGGGCGGGCCGACGTTCGACGCCGCGCTGACCGCCGTGGCCGAAGCCACCGGGCTGAGCGTGGACGACATCCGCGCCCAGGCCGCCGAAGGCGAGACGCTGACGGCCATCATCGAGGCCAACGGCGGCGACGTGGCCGCCGTCCGCGCCGCTATCGTCGAGGCCCTCAGCGCCCGGCCGGAAGCGGCCGATATGGACGTGGAGGCGATGGTCGAGCGGATGTTGGGCGGGGGTCAGTGATCAGCGGCCAGTGGCCACTGGACAGTAAAGCAGTAAGCAGTTGACAGCGGTGGGCGCGGGGTCATGGGCCGCGCCCGCTGCTTGCGTTTAGTCCGTCCTGACGGACAATCCCCGGTTGGAGGTAGGCAATGCCGATTACCTTTGTCATCCTGCTGGGGCTTGTCGCGGCCGTCGTCGGCGCGACATCCTGTCAGGTCTAGCGCCCACCGCGCCAGGCGACATGAGCGGAAAATAAGCGGGCGCTATGGGAAGCCATGCAGCCTGCCTCTACCCGCGTAATCGTCTGTAGACCGCCGGAAGAGGGCGGTTGACCCACAAGGGCACCGAGCGCGCCCCAATCGAACTGAATTCGCGGAATGTCTGCAAGCTGCTTGCAGATTGTGTTCAACGCGCCCGGATGCGCCCACCCAACGGATGGGCTGTGGCGGATCGTCGTCATGAGGCAGTGCACAGGCACGGAGGTCTCTCACTGGCGGCCGATCACCCACGGCCCACAAAGTATAAAGGAGTTGTACAGTGAACGGAATGAGAAGAAGCATGATTGTCTTGTTGGCGCTGCTGGTTCTGGTGTTGGCTGCCTGTGGCGGCGCGGCGCAGGAGCCGGCGGCCGAGGAAGCGCGGCCCAGCCCACCGAGATGATGGCCGAAATGGAGCCGACCGCGGCGATGGATGAGATGGCCGCCGAGCCGTCGCCGATGGCCACCGAGATGATGGACGAAATGGCTCCGACCGAGGAGGCTATGGAAGAGATGGCCCCGACCGAAGAGGCCATGGCAGAGATGGCTCCGACCGAGGAAGCCATGGCCGAGATGGCTCCGACCGCAGAGGCGATGGCCGACGATGACATGGCGGCCATGGATCCGCTGATGCTCGACGGCACGGCCGCCGGTCTACGCGTGGCCCTCAACCGCCTGTTGGGTGAGCACGTCCTGCTGGCCGCCGGCGCCACCAATGCCGCGCTGGATGGCCGCACGGCCGACTTCGAGGCCGCCGCGGCCGAACTCGATAACAACTCGGTCGATCTGACTTCGGCCATCACTGCGGTCTATGGCGAGGAAGCGGGTGCGTCCTTCCTGGAGCAGTGGCGCGAACACATCGGCTTCTTCGTGGATTACACCACAGCCACGGCTGCCGGCGACCCCGACGGCCAACAGGCGGCAGTCGATGCCCTCGTCGCCTACACCGCCTCGTTCGCTGAGTTTCTGTCCGGGGCGACCGGCCTGCCGGCCGAGACGCTGGAAGAGAACCTGCAAATGCATGTTCTGGGGCTGAAGGCCGTAGTCGATGCCCAGGCCGCCGGCGATGAGACGGCCCACTACACCAGCCTGCGCGAGGCCTACGCCCACATGGCCATGACCGCCGAGGCGCTCAGCGGGGCCATCGCCGGCCAGCAGCCGGAGATGTTCACCGGCGACGGCATGGCCTCGGCCGCCGGGCTGCGCGTGGCGCTCAACAACCTGCTGGCCGAGCACACCTTCCTGGCCGCCAATGCCACTGACGAGGCGCTCAACGGCAATACGCCGGGCTTCGAGGCGGCGGCCGCGGCGCTGGATGAGAACTCGGTCGAACTGGCCGACGCCATCACCTCTGTCTATGGCGAAGAGGCGGGCGCGGAGTTCCTGGCCCAATGGCGTGCCCACATCGGCTTCTTCGTGGACTACACCACGGCTTCGGCCGCCGGTGACGAAGCGGGCAAGGCCGAAGCGGTCGAGAACCTGGGCGGCTACATCACCGACTTTGCCGCCTTTCTGGCCGGCGCGACCGGGCTGCCGCAAGACGCACTGGACGCGGGCTTGCAGGAGCACGTGATGGGCCTGGCCACGGTCGTCGACGCCCAGGCGGCCGAGGACTCGGCCGCGGCCTACAGTGAACTGCGGACGGCCTACATCCACATGCAAGCCCTGGGCGACGCGCTCGCCGGGGCCATCGCCGGGCAGTTCCCGGAGATGTTCCCGATGGAAGGGACCAGCGAGGGCTAGTCCTTCTCCGCCCCTGTGAGTAAGCAAGACCCGACCGGTTTCACGAAACCAGTCGGGTCTTGCTTTTTTAGTACCACGAATGGACCGCTGATCCCTAGCGCACGATCTTGAAGTTGTACTGCGGATTCCCGAACGTGCCGAACAGTTGCAGCCAGATGGGCAGGATCATCTCCGCGCCGCGGGCCGAGGCCAGGCCGCCCATGTCGATGATGTCGCGCCAGCCGAAGCTGCGCAGGATGTCGGCCGCCTGGGCCTTGGCCGCCGCGTCGTCGCCACTGAGAAAGACGGAGTGGTCGCCGTCGGCCAGTTGGCGCGGGTTGACCATCAGCGAGGCAGTCAGGGTGTTGAGCGTCTTGACCACCCGCGCCCCCGGCAGCGCCCGCTGAATCTCCTCGGCCAACGACGCGCCGCCCTCGTAGGTCAGCACCGCCGGCGGCATCCCGCGCGAGAAGTCGAGCGGGTTGGAGATGTCGATCAGCAGCTTGCCATCGAGCGACGCGGCTAACGGTCGCAACACCTCGACCGACACCAGTCCGTTCAGAGCATTGACGATGACCGCGCCGTGGGCCGCGGCCTCGGCAAACGTGCCCAGCCGCGCGTTCGGCCCCGCCCCGGCCAGCCACTCGCCCAGACTGGGCGCGTAGCCCTTCTTCTCGTCCACGTTGGCCGGGTCGCGCGTGCCTAGCACGACGCTATGGCCCAACTCGGCCAGCTTGCCGCCCACCGTCTGACCGACGATCCCCGAGCCGAGAACACCGATGTTCATATCTATTTCCTCACACAATGAGACAGGTCTGTATCGTGCTCGTCAGAGTATAATACAGACCTGTATCGTTTGTCAAGCAGCGGTGCGTCGCACTTTCTGGAGTGCGTCGCACCTTTCCGGGGCGCAACAAGAAGGTGCAACGCACTTCGGAAAGTGCGATGCACCAAGAGCAAATTAGTTATAACCGGTGCTAAAGATGTCGATCATCAACTTCGGGTCGCCCAGCGGGTAGAGGATGGGGCAGGTCGCGCCGCTGCTGATGTACTCGCGCACCTTGGCCTTGACCTCTTCCGGCGAGCCGCTGGCGGTGCACATCTGCACCACGTCGTCGGGCACGAGGTGCATGGCCCCCTCGATCTCCTCTTCCGTGGCCGGCCAGGTCAGCACCTGGTGGATTTCGTCCAGCAACTCCTGGCTGACGCCGCTGGCCTTCATCAGGTGCGGCTGCTGGCCCAGGTATTGCACCATCATCTTGCGGGCCATGTCCAGGGCGTGCTTGCGGTCGTTGTCCACGGAGCAGATGACCAGTTGCGGCCGGTCGATGTCGTCGATCTTGCGGCCGGCCTTCTTGGCTCCCGCCTCCAGCGCGTCCATCGCCTCGGCGTTGTAGCGGGGGTTGACCAGATAGTTGAGGCAGACGCCGTCGGCGATCTCGCCGGCCATCTCCATCATCTTCATGCCCGTCGCGCCGATGTAGATGGGCACGTTGCGCGGTTCCTTGCGGCCGTGGACCACGTCGAGCTGGATGCCATCCACGTGGTGGAACTCGCCGTGGAAGGTGACATTCTCCATGGCCAGCAGCCGCTTGCAGCACCTCGACCGTCTCGCGCATGGCCAGCAGCGGCTTGCGCCGGTCGATGCCCACCTTCTGCGCCAGCGGATCCCACCACGCGCCGATGCCGCAGATGACGCGATCGGGGGCCAGGTCGTCGAGGGTCAGGAAGGTGGCCGCCAGCAGGCCGATGTTGCGGGTCCAGTTGTTGATGACGCCGCTGGCGACCTTGATCTTCTTGGTGACGGCGGCAAAGGCGGCCATGGGCACGATGGCGTCGCGCACCAGGCGGCTCTCCGCCTGCCACACCGCCTCGAACCCCTGGGCCTCGGCGTACTGGGCCAGTTCCATACCTTCCTGCAACGAGTGAGCGTCTTGTAGATAGAGGGCTACGCGGTCCATAGTTTTCTCCTTGAATTGAACAATGAGGAGCGGGGGAGCGGGGGGCAGGGGGGCGGGGGACAGCACCCCTGCTCCCCCGCCCCCCTGCTCCCCCGCGTTTCATTCTTCCCCCACCCCGACTAAATACCCGTTATAAACGAGCCAATCACTCTCCGTATCCAGATCGAAGCGCAGGCCGGGGGCGGGGATGACGTGGGCGGGGCGGCCGCGGCGCTCGGCTTCGGCCAAATGAGCGTGGAAGCTGCCGGGGCCATAGTGAAAGGTGAAGTCGCCGGGCGGAGCCAGCAGCAGGGCGTTGGTGCCGTCCTCAGTTTCGTCGGGACAAACCGCCAGAAGAGGGGCTAGGGAAGAACGCTCACGCAAAGGCGCTAAGGGGCCAAGGCGCAAAGGCAGAGAAGAATAAGCTTGCCCTTCTTCCTTTGCGCCTTGGCTACTTTGCGCCTTGGCGTGAGCCTCTTCCGGCGGTCGGCGGTCGGTCGTCAGCGGGCGGACCATCGCCTCAATGTCCTCGGCGCGGGCAAAGGGCAGGTCGGCCGGCAGCAGCAGCACGGCCGTCGCCCCCTGGGCCGCGGCGTGGGCCGCGCCGCGGGCGGCGGCGGCGTTGAGGCCATCGGCGGCCGGCTCCAGCAGCACGTCCGCGCCGCGCCGCCGCGCCAGGCGCACGACGGCCGGGTCGCAGGTGACGACCAGCGTGCGGTCGATGCCCGGCGCGGCGCTGAGGGTCAGCAGCAGGTTATCGAGGAAGCGGCCGATGAGGTCGGCCCGCTCGTCGGCGCTGAGCAGGTGGGCCAGGCGGCGCTTGCTGTCGTGGAGGTGTTTGACGGGGATGATGGCGTGGGTGGGCATAGGTTGGCTTATTATAGCTGAAGATTTAACATGGAGGTGAAAAGAGGCTAAGATGTTTCAATGTCTTTGGAATGCCTGAAGAAATAGGAAATTTGGGCTATTGACCGGGTGGGGGGGGCTAAGGTTTATACTGAGGTTGATCTGGGGTGAAGAACAGAATGTCTATGGGATACCCTGAGCTTCAGGCCGTTTATATCCTTTGGAAACAGAACAGGGTTGGGGTCATGGTAAGTGGCAGCGATGTGGCAGCAGGTAGCGACATTGAATTAAATAAGTTGAGCCTACCCAGTGAACTGAGTAGATTGCTCGCCGATCCGATTATCGTCGTATACCCTGGCCAAGTGCGCACACAATTCACAGTAATACGAGGCGGCGACTACTGGAATGCAATTAGAGGTTTGCCATACAACTGTACTATCGGATTTGAAGTCCGGGACGATTTTACAGGCAAATGGGGCATGCTAACTGCCGGACATTGTATAGAAGATCTTGACCTTGCCATTGGCGCAAAGGTATACCATGATACATTGCTTATCGGCACTGTCTCCGGTTATGTGCGTAATGGCGCCACATCGTCAACTAGCCTAGGAATTGATGGAGCCGTTATCTTTTCGAGATCCGCCTCGACGGCACGGGATGACATAATTCATTTCGGACAGATTCGTGACATTACTGGTGCAGCCCCAGAAGCCCAACCGGGCTGGTTTCGCTGCATGACAGGCGCGACTTCCGGCAGTGTATGCGGCTATGTGACATGCACACATGGCACATATCAAGATTCGGGCAATGGAAGATACTATAACAACATGCTGATGATAGACTTGCTTGTGCAAGGTGGTGATAGTGGCGGGCCCGTTTATCGAACGGAAGGGAATGAGAGTGCGTTGGTAGGTGGAATTGTTAGTGGCTATGTTCCTCCACTAACAAACTGCACCAATAGCAACGATACATCAGCCTCCAAGTGGAGCAATTTGAGCAGCTTCTTCCATCTAACGCTTGTAACCAAATAGTACACCGGAATCGACATCGAGAGAGTAACCAAGGATTAGTGGTTATGTTCAATTCTCGGCGACGCATGCAGCTAAGCGTGATGATGCTGGTGTTGTGTACATGTGTAAGCTGCAATATGGTTTCACTTTCAGAGGTGGGAAACCCTATAACCACACTCACAGGTGTTTCCCCCATAGAAGAGCGTGACAATCCGCTTGCCGGTACAAGATGGCAACTAGCCGCCATCAGTGAACAACCCTCTGCTATTCCAGCAGACACTACGCCAGTGATTGAGTTCAGCAAAGACACGCTGGTATTCACCGCTGGCTGCAACAACGTAGCAGCTGGCTACTTCGTGCAAGGAGAGGAAATAGCCGTCCAGCCCAACGTTCGTTTGTTTGTCAACTGCCCCGGCGAATTGGGGGAAGCTGCTATGCTGCTTGAGAACACTTTTGACGCGGCCTTGAGTTCGTTTGATACCTTTACGCTGCAGGGCGAAGAGTTGACTATTCGCTATGCAACTGGAGAAATGTTTCTGCGCCGACTAAGCAACGTATCGTCCACAACTAGCGGAACTGTGACTCCACAACCAACAAATCCCGTTAGCGCAATAGGTGAGCCGACAATACAGGCGCTTCCGTTGGCGACACAGCTTCCTCCTAACCCAACAACTGTTGCTATCCTTATAGCAATGGAGGAGGACTCCCAAGCATTACTGACGTTTATGATCAGCACGCCAGGACTGCGGGCAATGTTCGGCGGAGTCTATCTCGACCATCCATCAGGCGACCCGACTGATGTGACCGAGAGCCGAACAGTCCTTCAACTCGTCGCCACCGAAGACGAGGCCGCAGAAATCCGCGAGCAACTCCCCCCGTTGATTTTTCCCGAACGGCTACAGCTTCAATTGGTTTCATGTACAGAGGCGCACTTGCAAGGGTTGTACGAGCAGCTTCAGCAGTCACCGGAGATAGGCGAGTGGATGAGCGCGCTTGTTCTAGACATACGACACAACCGGGTTGGATTAATGGTCAGGCCTTCGCCAAACTGGGTTGAAGTGAACGGTCTGATCGACAAATCCTCTTTGCCAGGGGAACTAGCACAGCTTGTCGGAGATGATTGCATTGAGGTATGGTCGGGCACGACCGAAGCAGAGGAGTAGATTGGACACGCCGCGGCTTATCTCGACGCGCCGCCGGCCTGCGCCCAACAGGAAATCACCATCGACCTGGTAGCTTCAGAATAGAAATAGAAAGCGGATGGCATGGATTGACGCGGATTTTCACGGATAAGAGCACGCTTATCGGTGAAAATCCGCGCCAATCCGCGTCATCCGTGTTCCATTCTTCTCTTACATCAACTCAACCGCAAACCCCAGCACTTCCCGCGCCAACCGCTCCCGCCCCGCCGTTCCCGACATGATGGTATCGGTACACAACAGTGCCAGCCCATCCTCGGCGGCCATGCCCGCGTCCTGCTGGTCATAGACGAAGCCGTCGATGAGGTGGCCGTAGTAGGCGGCCACGGCCGCCGCCGACGGCTCCAGCCCCATCTCGCCCATCATCTTGGCCGCCGGCCCCTTCAGCGCCTGCCCGGCGATGATGGGCGAGACGGCCACCACCGCCCGCGGCACGTCCTCCAGCAGGGCGCGGATGGGGTAGACGTTGAGGATGGGGTCGATGCTGACGAACGGGTTGGACGGGGCGATGAGCACCACGTCGGCCGCCTCCAGGGCGCGAATGACGGCCGGTGTGGCCCGCGCGTCGTCGGGCAGGGCCACGCGCCGCACCGCCGGCTGCCAGCGCTCGCGCACGAACCACGTCTGGAAGGGCAGCACCTCGCCGCCGTCGGTGACGATCAGCGTCGGCGCGGGCTGGTCGCACATGGGCAGCACCGCCGGGGCGACACCGAACCCGGTACACAGGCGGCGGGTGACGGCCGTCAGTGACTCGCCTTCGTCTAGCCAGGCGCTGCGGGTCAGATGGGTGGCCAGGTCGAGATCGCCCAGGCCGAACCACGCCGGCCCGCCCAGCCGCGCCACTTCGTCCAGCGCCCGCCGGCTCTCCCCCGCCCGCCCCCAGCCCGTCTCGTCGTTGCTGACCCCGGCCAGGGTGTACGTGACCGTATCCAGGTCGGGGCAGATGGTCAGACCCAGGTGGCGAAAGTCGTCGCCGGTGTTGACGACGATGGTCAGGCGGTCGGGCGGCAGAACGCGGGCCAGCCCGTCGGCCAGCCGCGCCCCGCCGACGCCGCCGGCCAGGCAAACGACGCGGGGGGAGGGGGAGTCGGTAGTCATGGGCGAATTATCCGGCAGAACGGGCCGATTGTCACCCGCTGCGGAAGAAGAAAGAAACCGCAGATTACGCAGATTCCACAGATTGAAGAAGGGTTATCCGCAGATTAGGCAGATTTAGCAGATTTCCAGAAGAGAAGGGAAGCTTCTATAATCAACGTATGGTCAAACACCGTTCACGCTTAGCCATGGCCGGTCTCGTTGTGGCGCTGGGTTGGCTAATGGCTTGTGATTCACGGGCCGAGCCTCCCACCCCGGTTGCGCTTGTGCCAACCGTCGCGCCGTCGCCGGCCGCCAGCGTCACCCCGCCGCCGACACCACAACCCACCGCCACCACCCTGCCGACCGCTACGAATTTGCCCCAACCCACCGCCACGCTCGTTCCCACGCCACTGCCGACAGCCGGGCCGTTGCCGGCGGGCTGGCAGTGGTATGAGAACACCACCTTCGAACCGGCCGAATTTCGCATCGCCTACCCCAAAACGTGGACTGTGTGGTTGGACATCCGGGGAAGTAGGATCCAACCGACGATTGGCATTGTCTATCAGGCCACCTTCCAGTCGCCGGAGACGGGTTCATCGGTGGTTCTCGACATCTGGGAGCTTCGCGGGCGGCGAGATGAAGACCTGCTGCAATGGGTCAATACCGATCCGAGCCGGTCCGTTTTCGACAGAGTCGATGAGCCGTTAACCTATAACGCCACCGTCCTGGGCCGGCCGGCTGTCTTCCATTACCACCCCGCCCGCTGGGGAACGAACGATTTTGCCGTGACCCTATTTGTGACCGGGCAGCACCGCTATCGTGCCACTTTCCACAGCGGCTCGTCGCCGGTGACGGAAGCGGAGCCTCAAATCTACCGGACGATGCTGGAAAGTTTGCAGGTTTTTGGCCAGCCGGACGGGCTGACGGAGATTCCAACCGGTTGGGAAGTGGGCGCGGGGCTGGTCATCGACACGCGGCCGATTGAGACGGCCGCCGGCGAGCTGGTTGACCTGGCCGCGGCCCCTCTTCTCCCCTTGGGAGGGCTGGCGGGCATTATCGAGAGCGCGCAAGCGGAGCCGCACACCTACCGAATCGTCCTGGTAACAGACACCGGCGAAACCTACATCATCCGCCGCGAATCGTGGCGCGTCCACTTCCGCGGCCAGCCGATCGACTCCTGGTGCAACGCCAACGTCGTCAATCCGCCGCCGCAGCCAGGCGAGCGCGTCACCGTCACCGGCCGGCTCATCGCGCCCAATGAGGTGGTGGCCGGCAGCATCACCATCGAGCGCGACGGCGTGACGCAGACGTGGTGCAGCGAGACGCTGATCGAGATCGCCCCTTATTGGGGGGAAGGGAATGGCTTTCCGACCAACGCCGTCGTCTCCGCCGTCGACGTGCCCCACCTGTGGCTGCGCGGCCCGCTGCAGACGATGGTCGGGCTTCTCACCGACGACGCGGAGCCGCCGCTCCTGCCCGCCGCGTGGCAGCCCTATGCCGACCGCACCGCGCTGGTTTATGGCCCTGTTAACCCCGAAAACCGGCACATGGAGGTCAAAGAAGTCTACGTGCAAGATGGGCCGTGTGACGTGACGCCATCAACGACCCACTGCCCGCACTGGTTGCAGATCTTGCCTGAGATTCCCCAATCCGATTGATTGGAATTGCCGGCTAACCGAGTCGTCGCTATTCTCATCCTATGGACGCCCAACAACCCGATGGGAAAAGCGGCCGGCCGGCGAGCGAGCAAGGACCTGGACGCCGCTGGTGGCAAACGACGCAGCCGTCGCGCGGCGACGAATGTCGCCTTGTCCCGCGCGATGGCCTGGTGTGTCCATCCTGTCTGCTCGGCGCGCTGCATTTCAACGGCCTCTTCCAGTTGATCTGCGACACATGCGGGCGCGTGGCCGAGGCGGGCGTCTTCACCTGATAGGTTGTGGCGCGGCCGTGGGCCGCGCTCTGTGGGGTGCTTTGTGCGTCACATTCATACTGCTACCGCCTGGCTTCTCTTCACCGGGGCGTTGCTCGCGCTGGCCGCCTGTGCGCGCGGCGGGCTGCCGGCGGATGATCCCCTGCTGGCCTCGCGCTGGCTGATCACGTCGCTCAGCGACGCCAACGGCCGCCACTCCATTCCCACCGCGCCCATCCCGTACCTGGAGATAGACGAAGAAAGCCTCTGGTTTCACAATGGCTGCAACGGCGCCGGTGGCTTCCTGGACATCGAGGATGGTCAGATGGCGGTCGAAATGGGCGTCATCCGCGGCGTTGGTTGCTCCGCGCACTTCGACGCGGCCGAGGCCCTGCTCGACGCCGTGATCGACTCGATGCCCGGCTGGTCGGCCTATACCCTGCCAGGGGACGAGCTGGCCATCCAATTCCCGGAAGGGGAAATCCGCTTCAGCCGCCTCATCCCGCCCAATCAAGCCGGCCTGCGCGCCTTCCCGCTGCAACGAGCGACAGACGCTGAGCCTACCTATGACGAAGGTAAATGGCTACAGCGCGGGCCGATCCTGCTGGAAGATGGGTGCCTGCGGGTCGGGGTCTCGGACAGTATGTTCACCAGCTATGTGATCGTGTGGCCGCCGCAGTACGCCGTGGCCTTCGACGACGAGACAGCTTGGGCGACGTGGAGCGACTGGCGCAACGTCCGGATTGGCGACGAGGTAGTGCTGAGCGGTGGCCGGCTGCTGGAGATCGAACCCTTGTTAGATGCCGAGGTCTTGCGGTTGGCGAGTATCCCCGACGACTGCCCTGGCCCATATTGGGTGATGGAAGATGTGGAGGTGCTGGAAGAGTAACACCCGGCCGCCGGTCAACGGGGACGCCGGCGGCGCGCCGTCCGCTCGATGGAGCGTCGGCAACCGGGCGCATAGGCGGGCAGGTACTTTTCCAGGTAGGGCAGCGCCTTGTGATACCAATTGTTGGCCACAGCCCGCTCGCCGCGCGCCTCGTAGAGCCGGCCCATGTTCTCGTACTCGACGCCAATCAGGTGATCGCCGCGCTGTTGGCGCAAGGCAATCGCTTCTTCCAGTAACGCCTGCGCCCGTGCGAAGTCGCGCAACTGGATGCAGGCCCGGCCCAGGCCGCTCGTCGCCCCGGCCACGATGGGCTGGTCGCCGCTCTGGCGGCTGATGGCCAGACTCTCCTCAAAGCGTGGCAAGGCGACGCGCGGCCGACGCATCACGTTGTAGAGATTGCCCTGGGTCAGCAGCACTTTAGCCAGGTTGACCTGGTCCTCGGCCGAGCGGAAGTACGACTCCGCGGCGCGGCTCTGCCACAGGGCCAGTGGATAGAGCCGCAACGAGCGATAGAGAATGGACAGTTGATTGTTGCAGATGGCCTTACCCTTCTCGTCGCGCAAGAGCGTGCGCAGCCCGCTGGAAAGGGACTGGAGCAGCAAAGCGGCCAGCAGCCGGCCCCGGTCGCGATGGACGTTGCTCATCTCCGACAAGACCCCGGCCAACGGTAGGTAGGCTCTTTCGCGCAACAGCAGAACCGCCGCTCGCCTGTAAAGGGGCAGGGCCGCTTTATGCTGTTGGTCTTCGCGCAATAGGGTGGCCAGATTGTGCACGGCCCACCCCTGGCGCACGCCCTCGAGCGCCTGAGCATTGCGGGCCAGCAAGTCGAGCGCCAGGTCGCGGTAGCCATTGCGCGCCAAGGCGAAGCAGATGGCGTCGGTGATCTCGGCCGCCTCGTGCTGTTGCCCCAGGGCGAAGAGTTGTTCCTGCCAGTAGACCGCTTTGGCCAGCACCCAGCGGTGTAGCTCCGCCGCTTGCGGCAGGTGGGCCAGCACATCAACCAGCCCACGCAGATGAGCAGCCACGTCGTCTTCAGTCGTGCCGGCCGGCGCAGGATTATCCTCCCCATCCCACAACGCGCCGGACAGAGCCAGGAACTGTTGCCGGTAAAACCGCTCGGCGTGGGCGTGCATCTGTCGGCGCTGGCCGGGGGTCAGGCCGCGGGCCAGTTCGTCGCGGGCCGCCAGGGCCAGCACGCAGAGTAGTGCGTCATCGTTCGGCGCGATAAGGATACCGCGGGCCAAACCGGCCCCGATGAGTTCGGCCGTCTGCTCAGCGGACAAGCCCAGGCCGCACAGCTCTAGATAGGCCGCGACACCGTCTGTTGCCAGCGGCTCATTGATGACTACCAGATGGGTCAGCGCGTGCTGCTGCTCATGGGGCAGTATCTCGATTTCGGCACGCAGGGCAGTCGGCCGGGAAGCAGAAGTAGAAGTATCCAGTGGTTGCGCGCCGGCCATTGAGCTTTCGAGCGACTCCCGTTCAGCAGGTGACTGTCGCCAGGCATTATGGCTGATCCATGCCGGTTTGTCATCAGGAGCAAGCCCCCGATGTCCATCCAAACCTGACAAGGGTTGCCGATTGCCGGTCGTTTCCCCTATACTATCGGCCTAATCCGCACGTACAGGTAGACGACTATGCGCAAGCTCCTTCAGAACGAACAAGGCCACTGGAACGCCCGGATCATCGCCGGCATCTTCGGCCTGCTCCAGTTGCGCGCCGCCAACGCCCCGGACGACGCGCCGCTACCATAGCCGGTGCATCCCACTTTCTGAAGTGGGTTGCACCTTCCGAAGAAAAAGAAAGTGCGACGCACGGAGAGGGCATCGGCCCCCACAGATCGGGCAAACGGGGCGCGGTGTGAATCTGGATGGTTGGTTTAGTTTAGCGTCCGTTCGCCCGATCGGTGGGGGCCGGTGCGTGGTGGCCGTTGCCGTTGGCGCGGCCGTCGGGGCCGCTCAGCACGTAGCGAGCGGCGGCCTCGGCCATGATGGCCACGCCGTCGATCATCGCCCGCTCGTCGAAGTCGAAGCGCGGGTGGTGGTGGGGGAAGCTGGTCGCGTTGCCGTTGCTGCAGCCGACGAAGAAGTAGCAGCCGGGAATCTCCTGCAAGATGAAGCCCATGTCCTCGGCGGCCATCGTGCGGTGCTCCAGGATGTTGGCCGGCCCCAGCACGCGGACGGCAGCGGCGCGGACGGCGGCCGTCGGCTCCGGCGCGTTGACCACCGCGGCGACAATAGCCACCGTCTCCATCGTCGCCTTGCAGCCGAAGGCGGTGGCCGTGTGGGTGGCCATCTCCAGGATGCGCCGGTAGACCATGCGGTGCGATGGCGTGTCGTAGCTGCGCACCGTGCCCTTCAGCACCGCTCGCTCGGGGATGACGTTGAACGTCGTGCCGGCCTCGAACGCGCCGATGGAGACGACAATGCTCTCGTGGGGGTTGGTGTTGCGGCTGACGATGCTTTGCAGCGAGACGACGATCTGCGCCGCGGCCAGAATGGGGTCGGTGCACAGGTGGGGGGCCGCGCCGTGGCCGCCCCGCCCCTCGACGGTGATGGTGAAGACGCTCGACGAGGCCATCGCCGGGCCATCGTTGACCCGCGCCTGCCCCAGCGACACCGGCGACCAGAGGTGCATGGCCAGGGCCGCATCGGGCCGCGGCTCCTCCAGCGCCCCGTCGGCGATGCAGGCCAGCGCCCCGCCCAGCCCTTCCTCGGCCGGCTGGAAGAGGAACTTCAGCGAACCGGCCATCTGTGCCTGCCGCGCGGCGAAGATGCGCGCCAGGGCCAGACCCATCGCCACGTGGCCGTCGTGGCCACAGGCGTGCATGACGCCGGGGTTGAGCGAGACGTAGTCATGGTCGCTCTCCTCCTGCATGGGCAGGGCGTCCATGTCGAAGCGCAGCAGAACGGTCGGGCCGGGCCGGTCGCCTTCCAGCAGGCCGACGACGCCCGTCTGGCCGATGCCGGTCTGCACCTCCAGCCCCAGGCCGGTCAGCGTCTCGGCGACGATGGCCGCCGTGCGCGTCTCCTGGAAGCCGAGTTCGGGGTGGCGGTGCAGGTCGCGCCGCACGCGCACCATGTCGTCATAGAGAGCAGTGGCCTCTTGCTTGAAGCCGAGGGGGAGTATCGTCGGCGCGGTCATAGCGCGGTAATCCTTAATCATTAACAACTATTGTATGCAACCCGCATTAATAGTTGCGTTACAGGGCAACAAGCCGGCCGAGTGCGCAGCCTCAGATGCGCGCTCATATCACAGGGTCACAAGGCAATCCAGCGGCGTCCAGCCCTGCCGGCCTTCGGCATCGCTCGCCCACAGCCAACCGCTCAATGTCAGTTCGCCGCTAACCACGTCGCCCGGCGTCAGCGGCAGCTCGGCGGCGGTGTAGTCGCGCAGCAGCACGCCCACATCGCCTTCGACGCGCAGCCAGCTTTCGGGAACCCAGCCGGCGCGGCCATCGGCGGCCGTGGCCCAAACCCAGCCAGGATACTCATCGTCGCGGCGGCCGAGGGACAGCCGGTCGCCGGCCGCGCCGCGGATGGGATCGGCGTAGACGACCTGCCACGGCTTCACGGCGCGATAGGTGGACATGATAGGAAGAAACCACAGATTACGCAGATTTCACAGATTTGAAGAGGTTTGATCCGCAGATTGGGCAGATTAGGCAGATTTTTAGAACAGAGAATCTCTTTCCGAGAATCTGCCAAATCTGCCCAATCTGCGGATGATTTCCTCTTCAATCTGTGTAATCTGTGTAATCTGTGGTTAAGACTCTTTTAGAAACGCCAGTGTCCGCTCCCAGGCCAGGGCGGCGGCCGGTTCGTTGTAGGCGTCGCTGCGGTCAGGCTCGAAGAACCAGTGGCCGGTGTTGGGATAGTGATGGAACGTCACCGCCCGGCCGGCGCTGCGTATCGCTTCCTCCATGCCATCGACGTAAGGGCGCGGCTCGAAGTCGTCGTCCGCGGCGAAGTGGCCGAGGTAGGCAGCGTGCGACGTGCTGTAGTCGGCGTCGCCGGTGCCGTAGAGGATGACGACCTTGCGAACGAGGTCGGGCGCGGCCGAGGCCAACCCCAGCGCGTAAGGCACCCCCATTGAGAAGCCGATGACGGCCAGGCCGCGGCCGTTGCTCTGCTCGCTCAGAAACATGGCTCCCGCCGCGACATCGGCCTGGGCCTGCTGGAAACCGCCTTCGCTACTTTCGAGCGCCTTGACGGCCGCTTCGGCGTCGGGGATGGTATCGACCACTTTGCCGTGGTAGAGGTCGGGGGCGAAGGCAACGAAGCCCTCGGCGGCCAACCGGTCGCAGAAGGCGCGGATGGTGGCGTTCAGCCCCCACCAGGGGTGAAGGACGAGGACGGGGTCGCCGCTGCCGGCGGGCGGGGTGGCTAGATAGCCGTCGGGCTGGGTCGTGGACATAGGTTTCTCCTTAGGTCTTGTAAGCCTCGCCTTTTTCCATCAGCGCCAGTTCGGCCGCCGTGATGCGCGGCCGTTCGACGAGACGGCCGGTGACGTACTTGTGCAGGATGCTTGACATCAACGTCTGGTAGGGGATGCCCTCTTCCAGAGCGATAGACTGGAGGGCGGCCAGATCAGCGGTGGTCATGCGGATGTTGACGCGGCGCTCCTTGCGCAGAGTGGCTGCGGCGGCTGACTGTAAGCGTGCAATGACAGCCTCTTTATCCGCCACTGGTACCCATTCGTCCCGTTCAAAGGATTCGAGGATTTCGCGTTCTTCGTCATCTAGTTGTGCGGTCAATTCTTTGTCGTCCATCTTTATTCCCTTCCTAGGTATTTTCGAGTTGCTTTTCGACTGGGAATAATGGTCTTTAGAAAGATATGTCCATTCTGTTCAACGAACGGGATCAAATAAGCATAGTCGTCGATTCGAACGACTAGCATTTGCTGCCCTGGGTACCGCTCCTGATTCGGATGGTCGTATACGTCAAGAATGTCACCTTCACGGATTAGCTGCGCAATTAGATCGAATGACACTCCCCGTATTTCTATTAAGGATTGGTTTTTCTCCTCATTCCATTCGATCGTTTCGACGTTCATAGATTATCACAATGTGTGCCTAATGGCAACAAGGCCGCTTGAATTTCCAGCTAATCTTTAACCCGCCGAAGGCTAATCATAAGTCCGCTCGTATGTAGGCTAAACGAGAAACCCAAGCGACCGTCTGCTCCACCAACTGCTCGCGGAACAACTTCTCCACCTTCCCCACCTCGTCCGCCGACAGCCCGCCCACCAGCAACCGCTCGCCATAACTCAACCGCGCTCTGGTTCCCTCTCCCCTTGGGAGAGGGTTAGGGAGAGGGTCTCTGGCCCCCTCCTCCAAAGGGGGAGGGTTAGGGAGAGGGTCTTTGCCCGCGCCCTCCCCTAACCCCTCCCGAGGGGAGGGGGACAGAACCGGAAACCACCGCTCCAAATGTCCCCCCGTAATCCGCCGTTCTTCCGTCTGCGTCTCCACCGTCACCCGCACGTCCATCAGCCCGGCCCCCTCCAGCGCCGCGCGCAAATCGTCGGCGTCCCAGTTCACCAGCGGGTCGGCCGCGTCGGTGTAGATGGCCTCTTCGGCGGCCACGACCTTCTCGCGCAGCGCCGTCGCCCGGCCCCAGGCGATCAACTCATAGAGCCGCTGCGTGTGGCGCGGGATGGATTGCGATAGGACGACACGGCCGCCCGGCAACAGCCGCGCCGCCAGGCTGGCAACAAGACCAGAAGAACCACAGTTGGGTCCCGCCCGGTTGCCTCCCCCCGGGGCGGGGGGGTGGGGTCCACATCCGTAAAAGGGCGTTGCGTCCCAGAATGCGGTCAAAACGCACGTCCTCCTCGCCGCGCAGGCTGAGCAGGTAATCGAGTTCCTCGGCCGCGCCGATGAGGATGACCGGCCGCTCCACCTCCAACAGCCGGGCCGCCTGTTGCCGCAGCGCCTCGCCGGTCGTCTCGTCGGCCGTCAGCGCCCACACGCCGCCCTCCGGCGCGCGCCGCGCCGCTTCCCAGGTCAGCAAGCCACTGCCGGCGTTCAGATCGAGCACCAGGTGGTGGCGCTGCACGGCGGCCATCTCGAACAGCCGGTCGCGCAGCGCGGCCAGTTGCCGCCCGCTGCCGGCCACGGCCCGTTGCAACCAGGCGTCCTTGCCGCGGTTGGTCGGGCTGGTCGTCAACACTTCCAGGTGCGGCTCGCTCTCGCCCTCGACCATCGCCGCCAGTTGCGCCTCGCGCCGCCGGGCCACCTCGTCGCGGATGCGCTGCTCGTAGCCGATCTCGCCCGGCTGATAGAACACCTTGCCTTGCAGCGCGTCGGGCAAGTACTGCTGGGCCACCCAGTGATCGCGGTAGGCATGGGGGTAGAGATACCCCTCGCCGTGGCCGAAGCCCTCTTTGTCGCGGTTGCCGTCCTTCAGGTGGTTGGGCACGTCCGCCTCGCGCTCTTTCTCCACGGCACCCAGCGCGTCGAAGAAGGCGAAGGCCGAGTTGGACTTGGGCGCGGTGGAGAGGTAGAGCGCGGCCACGGCCAGCGGGAAGCGCCCCTCCGGCATACCGATGCGCTCGAACGTCTCCCAGCAGTTGACGACGACGCCCATCGCCGCCGGGTCGGCCAGGCCCACGTCCTCCCCGGCGAAGATGGCCATGCGGCGGAAGATGAAGCGCGGGTCTTCGCCGGCGTAGACCATCTTGGCCATCCAGTACAGGGCCGCGTCGGGGTCGGAGCCGCGCAGGCTCTTGATGAAGGCCGAGATGGTGTCGTAGTGAACGTCGCCGTCCTTGTCATAGAGCACCGCCCGGCGCTGGATCGACTCCTCGGCCACGGCCAGGTCGATGGCGACGACGCCGTTGTCATCCGGCGGCGTCGTCTCTACGGCCAGCTCCAGGGCGTTGAGCACGCCGCGGGCGTCGCCGTTGGCCACGTCCACCAGATGGTCGAGCGCCTCGGCCGACAGATCGACGTTGAGCTGGCCATAGCCGCGCTCCGGGTCGGCCAGCGCCTGCTTGGCCACGGCGCGCAGGTCGTCCTCGGTCAACGGCCGCAGTTGGAAGATGCGGCTGCGGCTGACCAGGGCCTTGTTGACCTCGAAGTACGGGTTCTCCGTCGTCGCGCCGATGAGGATGATCGTGCCGTTCTCCACGTGGGGCAGCAGCGCGTCCTGCTGGGCCTTGTTCCAGCGGTGGACCTCGTCCACGAAGAGCGTCGTGCGCTGGCCGTATAGCTCGCGCCGCTGCTTGGCGACCTCGATGGCCTCGCGAATCTCCTTCACCCCGGCCAGCACAGCGTTGATGGTGATGAAGTGGCTGCGCGTGCTGTTGGCGATGACCATCGCCAGCGTCGTCTTGCCCGTGCCCGGCGGGCCGTAGAAGATGAGCGAGGAGAGTTGGTCGGCCTGGATGGCCCGGCGCAGCAGGCGGCCGGGGCCGATGATGTGGCCCTGGCCGACGAACTCCTCCAGCGTGCGCGGGCGCATGCGGGCGGCCAGGGGCGCTTCCTGCTGGATGCGCTGTTGGGCGGTGTGGGCGAAGAGGTCGGTCATGGGGCTGTCTCCTCTAGGGCACGCTCCAGCAGATCGGCCACGCCCAACTCGGCCGCGCCCGCGCGCAGGTAGGCGGCATCGAGCCGGCCCCGTTGCACGGCTAGAACACCCAGTATGTCCTGCCACTGCCTGTCGGAGACGCCGCCACCCAGGCGATACCAATCCAACTTGGCCAGCACGTCCTCGGCCGAGAGCAGGTAGACGTCACCCTGTCCTTCGTCCGACACCGAACGCTGGACACGCCGCTGAAGCTGCCGGCCATCAAATGGCCGCGGCGTGGCTACGAACACGTCCACCTTGAACAGCGTCGGCAGATGAATCAGGTTGAAACTGCCCTGCCGCGCGACTGCCTCGCGGATGGTCGGCTCGTCGGCGTAGTAGTCAGGCCCAAGCGCGGCCAGCAAGGGAGCGACGTGGTCATCCTCCAGCGCGGCCAGCAGGTCAACGTCGATTGTGGCCCGGCCCACGCCGTGCAGCGCGGAGGCCATCGAGCCGACGACGACGTAAGCCACGCCGAGGCTCTCCAGGATGTTGGTCACGCTGAGCATGACTAGAATGGGTTGGGGCGTCATAGGGGTAAGCATCCTTGTAGAGCCTAGCGGTATAGCAGCTGCCTCCGGGCCGTAGAGCAATTGCGTCAGGCGACGGCGCGCCTGTTCGGGCGTGTCGTCCGGGTGGCGCTCGCTCAGGCCAACGAGCATCAGTTGGCGCACGGCCGCGCCGAGTTCGGCGACCATGTCCAGCTTGCGGGCGGGCGGCATAGCGCTAAGCCGGGCGATGAGTTCGTCTTCAACGGCCTGGTCGGTGTCGGCGAATAGCTGGCCCATGAGGGGATTATAGCCGTTTATGCGGTTGTGCTGGAAGCCGACGCCTATGCTATGATACGCGGCAGGCTGAGTGGCCATAGTATCGCTGTTAAAGCGATCTGATTTGTCTTTCACGAGAATACCCATTATGAAACTAGCCGAAGCCCTCATCCAACGCGCCGACCACCGCAAGCGGCTCGACCAACTGCGCGAGCGCCTGCTGCGCGTGGCCCGCGTGCAGGAAGGCGACGAACCGGCCGAAGACCCGGCGGCGCTGCTGGCCGAGACGGAGCGCACGGCCGCCGGCCTGACGCGCCTTATCCAGCGCATCAACCGCACCAACTCGACCACGCCGCTGGACGACGGCCGCACCATCGCCGACGCCATCGCCGAGCGCGACACGCTGCAACTGCGCCACTCGATCGTCACCGCTCTCATTCAGGCGGCGATCATCAAGCAAGATCGCTTCACCAAGAGCGAAGTGCGCTTCCGCAGTAGCGTCGATATCGTCGCCCTACAGCGCCAGGCCGACAACTTGGCCCAGGCGTACCGCGAACTGGACACGAAGATTCAGGCCGCCAACTGGCTGGTCGATCTAATAGACTGAGTTGAAGCTGGTAGCCGTTGCGACCGAGGCGAGTACAACCCTTTGGAGGCGGGGCAAAGCCTTCACCCTGACGACGTGAGGGGCCACGTCTGTGGACACCCCACGCTAACCGTGTATGCCCAGTAACGTCACAAACGTATCGGGTATCGCGTAAAGTCATCACCAACGTACTGATCGGCCGCCGCGGTGAGGGTGGGCTAGGGGATCTTCAACGCAGCTCTTGAATACATGGAGGTAAACGTGGCAATCCAAGTGAAGCGGGCGATGATCGACAAAGAGAAGTACAAGTGGGAGGCGGGCGAAGGCGACAGCAAGACCAGCGTCGCCCACGACCGGATCATGTTCAACCGGCGGCAGGGGTACGAAGTGATGCCGATGATCCAGAAGGTCGTCAATCACTTCGGCTATGAGACGGAAGAGGACGTGAAGCGGGTCGAGATGGCCATCCGCACCGCCCTGCCCGGCAACGTGCGCAGCCGCAAGAACGTCTTCAACTGGCTGGTCGCGCACCTTTCAGAGTAAGAGCAAGAGGAACGCGGAGAGACGCGGAGAAGCGCAGAGAGACGCAGAGAAGAAATGGTTTCTTTCTCTGCGTCTCTCTGCGTTTTCTCAGCGTCTCTCTGCGTTCCTCTCTAAAAGTCCGCAGTCACCGAAGCCTAGCCGTTGGTGGCGCGATAGATGCCCGTGCCGGTGGTGGCCGGTGGGATCATGTCGTCGTCATCGTCCAGCGCCTCGCGCACGCTGTCCCAACCCTGGCGCACCGCTTCCTTGATCTCTTCCCAGGTGCTGTTGCCGGCGTAGTCGCCCGCTTCCCAATCCTCGCGGGCCTGCGCCTCGGCCTGCTCCCAGGTGTCGAAGTCGTCGTAGCGCTCGTCCATGCCCATCACGTAGCCGTGACGGTAGGCCGGCTCATACCAGGAGTAGTCGCGCAGGTTGTTGCGGTAGAGCGTCTCGTAGTGCTCGCGGTAGCGCGGCTCGCGCCCGGCGTAGTCGTCTTCCATGTCCAGCGCGTCGCGCACGTCTTCCCAGGCGTGGCGGACAGCGTCCTTGAACTCTTCCCACGTGCCCTCGACCGAGCCGGCGAACTCCGCCCAGCCGTTCTGCGCGTCGCGCTCCACCTCGTCCCAGCTATCATAGGCGTCGTAACGCTCGTCGATGGCCAGATTGTAGCCGTAACGATAGGCCGGGTCATAGTAGTCGAAGTCGCGGCTGCCGCTGCCGTAGCTCGTCTGGAAGTGGTCGCGGAACGACGGGCTGAAGCTGGCGTAGTCGTCCTCGGCGTCGAAGGCGTCCTTCACGTCTTCCCAGCCGCGGCGGATGGCGTCCTTGAAGTCATCCCACGCGCCGCCCAGACCATCGCCGCGGCTTTCCCAGTCGCGCCGCGCCTCGGCCTCCAGCTCTTCCCACGTCTCGTACTCGTCCCAGCGCTCATCGCTGGCCAGGTTGTAGCCGTAGCGGTAGGCCGGGCTATACCAGTCATATTCACGGCCGCTGTTGCCAAAGGTCGTCTGGTAGTGCTGCCGGTAGCCGGTCTCGAAGTCGGCGTAGTCGGCTTCCATGTCCAGCGCGTCCTTCACCTCTTCCCAACCGTGGCGGACGGCGTCCTTGAAGTCGTCCCACGCCCCCTGCGCGGCGTTCTCGCCGCTCTCCCAGGCGCTGCGGGCGTCGGCTTCCATCTCGTTCCAGGCGTTGTAGTTGGCGTAGCGCTTGTCGCCGGCCAGAGTGTAGCCGAAGCGGTAGGCCGGATCGTAGGCGGCGTAGTCGCGGCCAGAAGCGCCATAATTGGTCTGATAGTGCTCGGTGAACGCAGGTGAATAGGTCGAGTAGTCCAGATAGCTGCTGTAGCGCTGGCGGTCGACCTCGATGTCGTTCTTGGCCCAGGCGGCGGCGTTGGGATCGTAGCCGGTCCAACCGCTGGCTCGCCAGTACTCGGAGCGGCGCTGCACGTCCACCGGCGCATGATTATTCATCACGTTCACGGCTTGCTGGGCGCGCTCGTCTTCGGTCTTCACACCAACCAGGATGCTGCCGCGGCGCACGCTCTCGGCGTACAACTCGGCCTCATCCTGCGGCACGCCCCAGCTGACCAGCGCGCCGACCAGACCGCCGACGGCCGCGCCAATGCCCGCGCCGGCCAACCCGGCCACCAACGGCCCGGCGGCCAGCACCGGCCCAAAGCCGGGAATGGCCAGCACGCCCAGCCCCAACAGCACGCCGGTCAGACCGCCAACCACGCCGCCGGTCACTGCGCCGGTGGTCACGTCGCTGGTCATCTGCTCGCCGTTGGTGGGCGGGGCATCCGTCGTGGCCGCGGTGCCGATCATCGTCGCACCATCGGCGTCGCCGTTGGTCGTGCCGCCATAGACGCCCGCGCCGCCGGACTCGTCGGTCCATTGCTCGGCGGCCATCAGGCTGATGTCCGCGCGGTCGAAGCCGGCCTGCACCAGATCGGTGATGGCCTGTTCGGCGTCTTGCATATTGTCGTAAAGTCCAACAATCGTTTTCATGTATCGTTTCTCCTTCTGTTTGCTACGAGAACACGTAGGTGAAGACCAACCACAATCCCGCCAGCACCAGCAGCGCCAACAGGATGAGCACCCAGGCCGGCGGCAGAGTGCGGTTCGGGCGATCATAGACCTTCACGCCGGGGGTCGGCGCGAGTGGCTGCGATTCGGTGTGCGGCGGAAGTTCGTTGTGGGCGTCGTCTTCCTGAATCATCATCTCTCCTGATTCGTCCTGTGGGCGAATCAAACGGTTGTATGGCCGGCGAAGGCAACGGATTGTCGCCGTCGCGCAGCGTAGCCATACAGTACAATGGCGCGCCCTACTTCTCCATAGGCCGGAGGTATAGGTTGTCACACAGGAGCGATATAAATCAGGGGGTGAGTCAGGTAGGTAGAAGGCCGTGGGCGTCTAGGCTGTCGTGGATGGCGTAGAGCAGAACGCCGGCGGCCACGGCCAGATTGAGCGAGGTGATGCGGCCGTGCATGGGCAGGCGCACCAGGTCATCGGCGGCGGCGATCTGCGCCGCAGACAGCCCCTCGCGCTCGCTGCCCAACAGCAGGACCAGCGGCGGCGCGTAGCCGGCGGCGCGATAGTCGCTGCGCCCACGGGCCGAGGTGGCGATCAGCCGGTAGCCGCCCGCCCGCGCCCAGGCCACGAACTCGTCGAAGGCGGCATTGACCACCGGCTTGTGGAAGAGCGCGCCCATCGCGGCGCGCACGGCGGCAGGGTGCAGCGCGTCCACACCGCCGTCGAGCAGCAGCAGGGCCGAAGCGCCCACGGCATCGATGGTGCGCAGGATCGCGCCGACGTTGCCCGGGTCTTGCGGCGCGACGAGGGCCACCGGCCACGGATGGCGGGCGGCGTCCAACTCATCGAGCCGGTAGCGGCGCGGCCGGGCGACGGCCAGAATGCCCTGGGGGTTGTCCTTGTCGGCTACGCCGGCCAGCGCGTCGGCCGCCGTCTCATAGACGGGGATGCCCGCCGCCACCGCCCGCGCGACCAGGCCGCGGCCGAAGTCGCTGACCAACCGATCGGGGGCGTAGAGCAGGTACTCGACCGCGGCTTGCCCGGCTTCGGCCGCCGCCACCGCCTCGCCGACGTGGAAGATGCCCTCCACGACGCACAGGCCGCCGGCGTCGCGCTCCTTGCGCCGGCCTAGGGCGCGCGCTTGCTTGATGCGCGGGTTGCTGGGGCTGGTGATGCGCGGCGTGGACATGTCTGGGGCAGCCCCCCGACAGCCGCCGGGCCGCGCAGAGCGCTGTTCGCTTGGCGTCCTGGCGCGAGGCTCTTATAGTTGGAAGCCGCCGCGATAGGGGACGACCTTATAGCGCAGGTCGCTGACGTACTTTTCCAGTTCGTTGTTGAGATCGAGCCACAGGTCGCTGTCGAGCAGGCGGTCCATCGTCGGCCGGTCGCCACAGACGAAGCCGACCAATCGATTGGGCGCAGCGCCATAGGCCGTGTGCCAGGCCTCGCTCATCTGGAGGCCCATCGACTGCAACGCCGGCACGTACTGACCCATGATGAACTGGTAGTACTCCTGCAAGGTGTCCTGATTAACGTCGTACTCCAGTAGTAGCTTCAAGCCGTTCTCGTCCATTGCGCGACCTCTTGACCGCTATTCTAACAGTTGCCAGAGACATTACCACCCGCCTCTCACCGATTCTAATCCAGATGCACGCCCGGTTTACGGCAATCGCCCACTTAGTGTACAATGGGCTATGCTCAAGGCGGAGCGACTTGCTCCGCGCCGCTAAGGAGAAGTTCCATGCACGGCTGCAGAAGTTCGCTCTATTGCATCGTCCCGCCCTACATCCTGCGCAACATCGTTGAGAACGGCACGGCCGATCAGCGCCAACAGGCGCTGCGCAACCTCGTCTCGGCCGAGGCGGTGCGCGTTCAACGCGAAGTGGTGGCCAAGGAAGGGCCGCCGGAGGGGCTGCTCGAGGCGGTTGGCGGGCTGAACCGCATCGTCTATAGCGCCCAGAACGCGGGCAATCTGCCCGGCCAGCAGGTGCGGGCCGAGGGTGGGCCGGCCACCGGCGACGCCGCCGCCGACGAAGCCTACGACGGCGCGGGCGCGACCTATAACCTCTACAAAGACATCTTCAACCGCGACTCCATTGACGGCAACGGCGCGCGGCTCGACTCGACCGTCCACTACCGCGTCGGCTATGACAACGCCTTCTGGAACGGCCGGCAGATGGTCTATGGCGACGGCGACGAAGACCTGCCCGTCGACCAACGCCTGTTCAACCGCTTCACCATCGCCATCGACGTCATCGGCCACGAACTGACCCACGCCGTCACTCAGTTCACGGCCAACCTCATCTATCAGGGGCAGTCGGGCGCGCTCAACGAGTCGATGTCCGACGTATTCGGCTCGCTGGTCAAGCAGCGCGCCAAGGGGCAGACGGCGGCCGAGGCCGACTGGATCATCGGCGAGGGACTGTTCACCAGCCGGGTCAACGGCACAGGCATCCGCAACATGAAGCAGCCGGGCACGGCCTACAACGACCCGGTGATGGGCAAAGACCCCCAGCCCGGCCACATGCGCGACTACGTCCAGACCCAATCCGACAACGGCGGCGTCCACATCAACTCCGGCATCCCCAACCGGGCCTTCTACGTGACGGCGTTCAACATCGGCGGCTTCGCTTGGGAGAAGGCGGGGCAGATCTGGTACGCGACGCTCTATAGCAAACTCAGTCAGTCGGCCAACTTCGTCACCGCCGCGGCCAAAACCTATGAGGCCGCGCGTGACCTGTATGGCCAGGGTAGTCTGGAGCAGCAGGCGGTGAAGGCCGGCTGGGCCGAGGTCGGCATCGACGTGGAGCAGGGCACGCCGCCGGACCCCGGCACGCGCCCCGGCTGCGCCACGACGCTGACCAGCCTGATGCGCTCTTTGTTTGGGCCACGGAGGTAGGCTGGGGAGCCGTAGTCCGCTCACGCGGGAGGATGGTCCGTCATGAAGATCTATTTCGAGCGTAGTGGCGGTTTTCTTGGCCGCGAGGTTTCCACCTTTGTGGATACCACCGAGTTGCCCCCTGAGAAGGCGTTGCGTCTGCTGACGATTGTGGAGGACACTGACTTCTTCACCCTGTCGCCGCCCGTCGTCGGGTCGGAGAGCCTGTCGGCCAGCGATCAGATGTGTTACCGGGTGACGGTCGAGGTGGCCGGCGTCCAGCACACGATCGAGGCGTCGGACACGACCACCCCGCCCGAACTGGAGCCGCTCATCGAAGAGCTATCGCGTTGGGCGCGGCAGACGGAGCGGGCGAACAGCGCATCCGACGTCTTCTAGCGCCGGAACAGCGCCCGACTAATGGGCGAGCGCCGGCTCCGGGCGCGTACGGCCGACCGGGAGCGGGCGCGCGTGGGCACGCTCTCTGGAGTGCGGTTGCGTCCATGGGTTCGGCGCCCAACGACGTAATGCCCTTCCGCGGGCCGCGCCGCTCGGGCCACCAGCGCCGCCAGCCAGCGTCTCGCGCCAGGCCGCGCGCCGGTCGGCGCCCCATGACCGTGTAGACCACCTGCGAGCGGCGCAAGGCTACCGCCGACACTTCGTCCGGCCTGGCCCCCAGGTGGAGCACCACCAGATAACCCGCTGCCGTCAGCAGATCGAGCGTGTCGCTCAGCCGACGCGCGTCCGGTTGGCCGTGGCCCAGGGCCGAAGGGGCAAACGGGGCGGGGATGACTTCCAGGCCGAAGTGGAAGCGTTGGGCCACGCGCCCGATCTCCTCGCGCGACACCGCTTCGCCCGTGTCCTGCAACAGGACGCGCACGTTCGGCCCGCCGGCCAGTTGCAGCCGCGCGCCGATGGCCCCGGCGGGCAGTTCCAGGTCAACCAGCATCACTGGGCAGCGGCCGGCCAGCGCCTCGCTCTCGGCCAGACGCACGGCGGCGGCGGCCGAACCGGCGGCGCGGTCGGGGCCGATGACCGACACGACGCGCCCAGCCGGCGCGGGGCGGTCGGCTATAGCGCCGTCGCCCAGAATGGCCCGCAGATAGGCCGGCAACTCCTCGATCTGGAACGGCTTGGCCAGGAACTCCGCCCCGCCCAGAAGAAACGCCCGCCGCCGGAAGTCGCCGCTGCACGAGGCGGACAGGAAGAGGACGGGCACGGCCGCCGTTTGCGGGTCGGCCTTCAGGCGGCGACAGACCTCGAAGCCGTCCATGCCGGGCATGACCACGTCGAGCACCACGGCGTCAACGGGCGATTCGGCCACAACGGCCAGCGCCGCCGGGCCGTCGGCGGCAGTCAGCGCCTCGAAGCCGGCGCGGGTCAGTTGCTTGCTCAACAGGAAGCGCAGCGGCGCTTCGTCGTCTACGATCAGGATACGTTTGGCGTTTTGGGTCATCGTCTCTATCGTCGTGGTCGGCGGCAGCAACCGCCGGAAGTCGTCTGCCCAGCATGTTAGCCCGGCCCGATTACGAGCGACCTTAAGTTGTGCAATTCTCCCAACTTCAGAGGCGATGTGCACGCGCTGCGCGCCATTCTTCGCCCGAATCGCGCTACGGCCCGGTTTCTGGTATCGTTGCGCCCATGAGTCGCAGCATCGAGTTCGGCGTCAATGCCGACGGCGTCGCCCTGTTGCGCGTCAACCGCCCGGCGGCGCGCAATGCCCTGACCTGGAGCGCCCAGGAAGGGTTTGCCCAGGCCGTGGCCGCGGCGCGGGCGGCCGACGCGCGGGCGCTCATCGTCACCGGCGCGGGCCAGGCGTTCGTCTCCGGCGGCGACCTGAAGGAGTTGGCCAACCACCCGGAGGCGGCCGCCGGCGAGCGGCTCAACCGCGTCATGAGCGCCGCCCTCGACGCCCTGGTCGCCCTGCCCTGCCCGGTCATCGCCGCCGTCAACGGCGACGCCATCGGCGGCGGCTGCGAAATTCTGACCGCCTGCGATCTGCGGCTGGCCGCGCCGGGGGCACGCTTCGCCTTTCGCCAGGTACACAACGGGCTGACGACCGGCTGGGGCGGCGCGGGGCGGCTGGTGGCCCTCATCGGCCAGAGCCGGGCCACCGAACTGCTGCTGACCGGCCGCACCTTCGACGCCGCCGAAGCGCAGGCGCTGGGCCTCGTCCACCGCCTGGCCGCGCCGGGCGAGAATGCGCTCGACGCCGCCTATGTCTGGGCGGCGGAGTTACTGCGCCTGCCGCGCCGCGCCCTGGCCGCCCTCAAAACGCTGGCCCACGCCGCGGCCCATCTGCCCCCGGCCGACACCAACCGGCTGGAGGCGCAACTGTTCATCAACCTGTGGCCCTCGGCCGACCACATCGAGGCGATGGCCGCCTTCGCCCAGAAGCGCCCGCCGCGCTTCAACGGGGAGACCACGCCAGCGGAACACCAATCATGAATCTGACCTACGACGCCATCGCGCGCTTCTACGATCTCAGCCATAAGACGCTTGTCGACGACATCCCCTTCCTGCTGCGCCAGGCAGCCGAAACGGGCGGCCCGGCGCTGGAACTGGGCTGCGGCAGCGGCCGGCTGCTCGTGCCCCTGGCCCGCGCGGGTATTGCCGTCACCGGCGTGGATAACTCGCCGGAGATGCTGGCCCGGGCGGCGGTGCGCCTGGCCGGCGAGCCGGCCGAGGTGCGCGGGCGGGTGCGGCTGGTGGAGGGGGACGTGCGTTCGCTGACGCTGCCGGGGGCCGAGCCGTTCGCGCTGGCCTACTTCGGCTACAACACCTTCTTGCACCTGGACGAAACGGCCGCCGCGGCGACGCTACGCCGGCTACGGCCATTGCTGCGGCCGGGGGCGCGGCTGCTCATCGACGTGGATCACCCGCTGGCCCTGTCGGCCGCCGGCGATGACCCCGACTTTGTATTGGAAGATGAGTTGCGCGACCCGGCGCTGGGCGAGACGATCCGCCAGTTCACGGCCTATGAATCCGTCCCCGGCGAGCAGGCGGTGGACGTGACCTGGGTCTACGAGACGAGCAGGCGCGACGACGACGCCACCCGCGTCACACTGCGCTACCACTACTTCTACCCCCACCAGTACGACCTGCTCTTCGGCCTGACCGGCTTCCGCCTGCTGGGCCTGCTGGGCGACTACGACGACACGCGCTTCGACGAGGATAGCGAGCGGCTGATCGTTGTGGGCGAGGCGGAGTGAGGAAAGTTACTGGTGGTTAGTGACTGGTTAGGGGGGGGGGGGGGGGGGGGGGGGGGGGGGGGGGGGGGGGGGGGGGCCCGTCACCCCTAGTCACCGCTTTACCATCACCACCAACTCCTCCACCCCCCGCCGCTGCGGAACAGAGTCCGGCGGCCATTCGCGGCGCAGGAGGGAGAGGCCACGGGCGGCCAGCAGGGCGATGATGTCGTCGGGCTGGACGGCGAAGGGCGGGCCGCCGGGGGGCGCGCCGATTGGCCCCAGCAAGCCGATGAACCGGCCGCCCGGCCGCAACAACCCGGCCACCACGTCGGCATACGCCTCACGCCGCGCCGGGTCGATGGCCCCCACGAAGACGTACTCCAGCACGTAGTCGAACACGCCGCGCAGCACCGCCGGCAGGTTGAACCAGTCGGCCTGGAGAACGACGATGGGCGCAGCCGGGGCTTGGCGGGCGCGCATGGCCTGCGCCGCCGTGGGGGCGAAATCGACGGCCGTCACCTGGAAGCCGTGGCGGGCAAACAGCCGCGCGTCGTCACCCAGCCCCGCGCCGGGCACGATCATCCGCCCCGGCGCAAACTCGCCGCTCTCGGCCAGCCGCTGGAACACCGGCGTCGCCCCGCCCAACTCCCAGCGCCGCGGCCCCGCGCGGTAGTTGGACTCCCAGAAGTCGGGGGTGTTGGGGTCGTCGGTCATCACAGTGTCCTGTGTCCAGTGTCCAGCGAGTATGTAAACTGATCGAATACTGATCTACTGAATACTGGATACTTCTAACTCTCCACCTCCACATCCAGCAACAACCCCAACCCCGCCACCGCCTGCCGGAACGCCTCCCACTGCCCGGCGCGGATGACGACGGCCAGCTCGCCCAGGCTCTCGGTAAGATAGTCGCGCGTCTTGGGGTTGGTGCGCAGCGTCTCCAGGATGGCCGCGTCCCCGACGCGCAGGACGACGACTGACTGGAGCCGCCCCTCCACGCCGTGCTCCGCCCAGCGGGTGATGCCGCGGCGAACGCTGGTGGGCACGGGCCGGCCGCTGGCCGTCTCCAGGAACTTCAGCATCCGCTCCGGCTCGATGCCCTGCTCGCGCGCCTGAGCCAGCGACGACGGCACGATACGGTAGCGGTAGGGCTTGCCGGGCGTGAACGCCTCCGGGTCGGCGATGCGCGCCGCCTGGAAGCGCTCGTAGCGGCTGGCGTTGTGGGGAACCAGCAGCACCCCCTCCGGCTGGACGATGAGCGGCACGCGCACCTCGTCGGCCGGCGGCGGCTCGTCGCCCAGCCAGGCCAGCGCGCGCGGGGCCAGCCGGTAGGCCGCCCGCGCCGCGTCCGTCGCCGCCGACAGCTCGACCATACCCAGCCAGTAGAGCGGCCCCTGGATGAGGTGGCGCAGCAGCCGCCCCTCGACTCGCTCCCACTCCGCGAAGCCGCTCAGGTATTCGCGCGTCTCGGCGTCGCGCAGATACCACGTCTCGTAGTTGCCGTCCGGCCGCTGGAAGTCGGGATCGCTCTGGCGTACCACGGCCACCACGTCGGCCAGCCGGTACCAGCGCTCATCGGCCGGCAGCACGTCCATCAGCGCCGTGCGCGCCAGCAGCGGGTCGTTCTGCCACCCCTCGCCATCGGCGATGAGGCCGGGCGTGTGGCGCAGTTCGTTCCACACACTGCGGCTCCAGGCGTCGACCAGGGCGCGCAGTTGGGCCTCGCGGCTGCGTTGCAGCCAGTCGAGGGCGGCGCGTCGGCCGCAAGCGATCTTCGGTGCGGCGCAGGAGCGACATCTCCGTGGCCAGCGTCAGCAACAGCGAGCGCCGGTCGCGGTCGGGGTTCATCAGCAGGCCGTGCAGGTCGGGCAGGCGGTCGGGTTGCAAGCCGGTGCGCTGGGCCAGGGCCAGCAGCGTCGTCAGGTCGTCCACGGCGTCGTCGAGCGGCGGGCGGGTCTGCTCCGGCGCGTCGACCGGCTCTAAGGTCGTCGTCGCCGGCGACTCGCGCACAACGCCGGCCGATGCCGGGGCCAGCTTGGCCAGCAGTTCGTGCGGCAGGTAGTAGAACTCCAGCGTGCCTTCGCCCGTCTGGTCGAAGCCGCGATAGAGAAAGCCGCGATACCACAACGCCTCGGCCGGGCTGATCGGGTCGAGCCACGGCTCTTCGCGCTCCAGCCGCCCCGGCCCCATCGCCCGCACCTCGCCGTGGTCGCGGCTGAAGACGGCCACCGGGGCGCGCCCGCCCTGCCGGACGAGCTCGGCCAGGGCCGCCGTCTCCTCCGGCTCCAGATATTCGAGTTGTTCCTGCAAGTCGGCCGTCGCCAGCGCCGCCGCTAGCTGTTCGACCGACTCGGCCTTGTCGGCCCCGGTCAGGTCGAGTTCCAGCCATTCGGCGATGACGCGCAGGACGATGAGATCGTGGTCCAGCAAAGCCTGTTCTAGCGTTCGCATGAGCTACACTCTCTCAGACCATCACCTGCACCGCCGCCGGCAGGCTGGTGATGGTCACCTGATGGACGTTGTCGCGTGGGTAGGCGAACATATCGCCGTCAACGTAGATGGGCATGGGCGAAGAGGACCAGGCCGTGATTTGGCGGCTCTGGCGCATGGTCACGTGGCGTGAGGTGACGTGCGTGCCCTTCATGACCCGCGTCAACATGTAGAGCATGGTCAGACGGCCGATGGGGTTGGCCACACAGGTGTCGATCAGATTATCGTCCCACTTGGCGTCGGGCGTCATCAGGAAGCCGCCGCCGCCGCGCGGGCCGACGCCGGCATAGAGGAACAACGCCCGTTGGTTCACCGCCCGGTCGTCGAAGGTCATCTCCATGTAGGGCGTGTCGTAGTAGAAGGCGATGGTTTGCAGCACGGCTGTCAGGTACATCAGAAAGCCCTGGATGCGGCTGATCGTCTCGGTGCGCATGACGACGATGGCGTCGAAGCCGATGCCCAGGTTGTTCTGGAACACCCGGCTTTGGCCGCGGTCGTCAGTCACGCGGGCCAGGTCAATGGCCCGCGGCCGGCCGGTGAAGATACGTTGGACAGCCTCTTCCGGCGTCTCGCGGATGCCCAGCCCGAAGGCCAGGTCGTTGCCGGAGCCGATGGGGATGATGCCCATTGGCAGCGACGCCCGTTCGCCCGCGCCCACCAGGCCGTTGACGACCTCGTTGACCGTGCCGTCGCCGCCGGCCGCGGCCACCAGGTCATACCCTTCTCCGGCGGCGGCGGCGGCCAGCTCGGTGGCGTGGCCCGGCCGCTGGGTGGGCACGATGTCGAGTTCGCCGTAGCGATGGCCCAGGGTGTCGATCAGGCCGGTCTGCTCGCGGGCACGCCCCCGGCCCGAACGTGGATTGATGATGACCTTGACGCGCATGATGGTCGCTTTACACCCCTTGTCAAACATGTTATACTGACGCTCACATTATGTTACGTCAAGTTGACCGGCGTGGCAAGATGGGACGTATGGCTAAAAGTGGGCATGGCGACTTCCTAGACCAGGACTGCCGACGCTACCCTACAGCCCCCCGTCGTGCCAACGGAGTATCGAGGAGCGGGCGATATGGCTGCGGATGAGACGAGCGGCAACGAAAACGAACGCGCTAACGACGCGGGGAACAATTACCCGCCGGCGGATGCCAACAACCGGACATTCCTGATTACGGCCTCATTGCTGACCGGCACGTTGCTACTCCTGTCCCTGTTCACCGTCGGCTATCTGCTATTCGACCGCGCCGGCAGCCGGACGGGCGAGATCGCCGCCATCGAGACGCAGAACGCCCAAATCCTGGCCACCAACGACATGATCACCCGGACGGTGCAGGCGATGGAAGCGGACGCGACGAGCCGCGCCGGGGAGGTCGAGGTTCCGACCGACGCTAACGCCGTCGCCGACGCTGGAGAGACAGCCGCCCCCGAAGGTGAGGCAACCAGCGCCGACACCCCCCCGGCGGAAGACGAGATGGCTGCCGCCGCTGACGCCACGGCTACCGCGGCCCTGGTCGAGGCGGCAACGCTGGCTGCCGCGACGAGCGAGGTGGAGTCCGTCACGGCGACGGCCATGGCCGAGCCAAACCTGGCCGCCGCAGCCACTGACGCCGCCGCCGTGGCTGCTGACCCAACGCTGGCCGCCGAAGCGACCACCGTCGCGGCTGGCGAAACGAACGAGAGCGACCCCGCCGCGGCCACGGCTACTACCGCCGCCCTGGCCGCCGACCCGACGCTGGCCGCCGAAGCGACCACAACCGCCGGTGAGACGAACGAAGCTGACTCGGCCGCGGCCACGTCCGTCTCGGCCACGTCCGTTTCGGCCACGTCCATCGCCCTGGCCGCCGACCCGACGTTGGCCGCCCAGGCGACAACGGCCGCGGCTAGCGAAGCGAACGAAAGCGACCCCGCCGCGGCCGCGGCCACCACGACCGCCCTGGCCGCCGACCCGACGCTGGCCGCCGAAGCGACCACGGCCGCGATGCAAACTACGTCGGAAACGCCCACCCCGGCCGCCGCTGATGCCACGGTCGAGGCCACGGCTGAAGGCGGCGCGACGCCGACCAGGGCCACTACGACCCGCGGCGCGGCGACGGCCACGCCCACCCCAGCGCCCGGCGCGACGGCCGAAGCGACCAACGCGGCCACGACCGGCGACGCCACGGCGACGACCGTCCTGACTGTCGTCGTTCTCGGCGTGACGATGGAGCCGACCAGCGCCGACACGTCGCCAACGCCCGCCGCGCCCCCGGCGTCGCCCGACCAGGCGACGGCCACGCCTACCCCCGCCCCCTTTGGCGGCGGCGGCGAAGAGGCCGGCGGCGGCTCCCCGGACGCGCCGGAGGCCACCGCGGCCGTGTCCGGCTATCCGCCCGCCGCCGAAGCCACGCTGCCGCCGGCCGACTATCCGGCGCCCGGTACGGCTACGCCCACCGGCGTGCCCGACGAGCCGACGGTTGGCGCGGCCTCGCCCACGCCCGTCGGCGGGTCAACGCCCAGCCTACCCGGCACGCCCACACCGACGCGGCCGGCCACGGCCACGGCCACGCCCACGCGCACACCAACGGCCACAACGCCGCCCACCAGCACGGCCACGCCCACGGCCACGACGCTGCCGCCCACGGCCACATCGACCTCGACGCCAACCGAGACGCCCCTGCCGACGGCCACCGCCACACCCTCGGCAACGGCGACGGCCACGGCGCTGCCGGGCACGGCCACGCCGACGTTGACCCCCGACCCCAACGCCACGGCCACGCCGACGCCCACCCTGGAACCCACGGCCACCCCGACGGTGGAGCCGACGATCACCAGCACGCCGCTGCCCACCGCCACCGGCACGGTCATCCCGGAGATGACGCCTACGCCTACGGCCACGCCGACGCCGCCGGTGGTGTTGCCGGAAACGGGCCTCGACGCCTGGGGCATCGCCGCCGTCGGTGCGGCGCTGGCCCTGGTCGTCTTCGGCGCGCGGCGTCTGCGGCGGGCGGATTAAGAGGAACGCGGAGAGACGCAGAGAAGCGCGGAGAGACGCGGAGGAAGAACCATTTATTCTTCCTCCGCGTCTCTCCGCGCTTCTCTGCGTTCCTCTGCGTCGCTCTTACAGCCGGGCCAGAATCTCTTTCTTTTTGGCCTCGAACTCCTCGGCCGAGATCAGTCCCGCTTCCATCAGTTGCTTGAGCTTGCTGAGCGCCTGGAGCGGTTCGTCGGCCGGGGCGGCGGTCGAGCCGGCCCCCACCCCGCCCATCATGCCCGGCATGTAGATGCCGCCCGCCTCGGCCCGCTTCTCCTCCATCGCCCGCAGACGCAACTCCTCGCGCACGTTCTCCTCCATCTCCTGAGCGATGGCATAGAGCCGCCGCGCCTGCTCCTTCACCAGGTTGTCAACGCGCAGCGTCTCGCCGTTGGCGGCGTAAAGAGTCAGCGTGGCCCGCATAACCCCTTCCTCCAGCCGGGCCTCCTTCAGTTCGCGCCAGATGTAGTCGGTGAACTTGGCGCTGCCCATCAGGTTTTGCTGGTAGTGCATGAAGCGCCGGTTGGTCAGCACAACGATCTCCGGTGTGGGGTCATAGGTCAGCGCCTTCTGGACGGCGATGTAGATGACCTGTTCGCCGCGGGTCAGCAGTTGACTGACCTTCTCATAGATGCGGGCGACCTGTTGGGGGTCCTGGTTTTCGGTCAGGTATTGGGCCAGGGTCTCCGGGATGTGGGGGGTCTCATCGGTCATGACGTGTTATCCTCCGTCAAATGGTGCCTCTACAGGCGAATGATGCTTCTATAGGCTAAGAGCGGCTGAACGAGCGACGCCCGGCCAAGTGGCCGGTGTGGGCCGCTGCCGGGTATTGTATGAAACAGGGTGGGGATTGCGCAACCGGAACCGGGCCGAGTTTGCCAAACAGCCCTTTTTTTGCTACCATAATCGATTGCTTTACAAATCATGTGACATCCCGCAGTCGCGGCCGGCAAGCGTCAAATAGGTGGCCCCGGACGGGCACTGCTTCCTTGAGGAGTCTGTTTCGATGAAAGTGTTGTTAAAACAAGACGTTGACAATCTGGGCTATGCCGGCGAGGTTCACACCGTGGCCGACGGCTTCGGCCGCAACTTCCTGCTGCCCAAGGGTCTGGCCGTCAAGGCTACGCCGGACGTGATGAAGCAGGCCGAAGCGTGGCGCAAGCGGGCCGAGGCCCACCGCGCCGAACTGCGCGCCGAGCACGACCTATTGTCGGAGAAGATCCGCGCCGTCACCCTGACCTTCACCGCCCGCGCCGGCGACAGCGGCAAGCTCTACGGCTCCATCACCACGGCCCAGATCGCCGACAAGCTCAACGAGAAGCTGGGCACGGAGATCGACCGCCGCAAGGTCGGCGGCGAGCCGCTGCGCCAACTGGGCGAGCACCACATCCCGGTGCGCCTGAGCGCCGACCACCACCCGGAGTTTCTGGTCGTTGTGCAGCAAGAGGGCGCGCCGGCCGCGCCGGCCGCTGCGCCGGCGGCCGTCGAACCGCAGTTGGTGGTCGAAGAGGTTGAAGAGTTTGCCGAGGAACTCGAGGCCTAAGGCGGCCCGGCCCGCTGTCCGGCGGCCGTAACCCGGCCGCCGGAAGGAACGATCGACGCCTTCATGGACGAGATCGGCCATATTCTACGCGAAGCGCGCGAGAACAAGGGGCTGTCGCTCGAAGAGGCTCAGGGCAAGACGCGCATCAACGTCCGCTATCTGACCGCCCTCGAGAACGGCCAGTATAGCGCCCTGCCCACGCCCGTTCACGTGCGCGGCTTCCTGCGCAACTACGCCCGCTTCCTGGGGCTGGACCCGCAACCGCTGCTGACGCGCTACGCCGCCGGGCAGGGGCAGGACGCCCCGCCGCCCATGGCCGAGACGCGCGAGATTACCCCCGACAACCCGCTGGTCGAACGCCAGGATCAGCCGTTCTTCGACCCCGTCAACATGGAGGTCAACGGCAAGAGCGGCTACGGGGTCGGCAGCGGCGGGTCGGGCGGCATGTTGCAGATCGTCATCATCGTCGCCCTGGTCATCGCCCTGGCCCTGATCGCCAACCGCTTCATCCCCATCCTGTTCGGCCGGGGCGAAGAGGGCAACGCCGTCGAGGAAGTCAGCGCCGCCGTGCGCGACATGGTGGCCGAAGTGACCGGCGCTACGCCCACCCCCTCGACCACGCCGACCCCCGCCCCGACGGGCGAGTCGAGCATCACTGTCAACGGCACCGAGCAGCCCATCGTCAACACCGGCCGCAACAACCCCGGCGGCGCGGCCACGCCCACAGCCACCCGCCCGCCCCTGCCGGCGACGATGGAGGAGGTGCGCCTCAAACTTGACGTCCTGGAGCGCACGTGGATGGAGGTGACGGTGGACAGCAGCGTCGTCTTCAGCGGCATCGCCAAGGCCAACGACACCTACGAGTGGACGGCCCAGCAGGAGGCCAAAATCGTCGTCGGCAACGCCATCGGCGTCTTCGCCACGGTCAACGACGTGGCCCTGGGCCGGCTGGGCGGGCGCGGCGAAAGCCACGAAGAGGTCTGGCGAACGACACAGTAATGTAGCGCGGGTTGGCAACCCGCTATTCGGATAGCGGGTTGCCAACCCGCGTTACAACGCATGGCCCAACACAAAAAGCAGTTCTTCCTGCTCAGCCTCGGCTGTAGCAAAAACACCGTTGACTCCAACAGCATGGCCGACCTGCTGTTGCGCGCCGGGTTCGACGCCGCCGACGACCCCGACGACGCCGGTGTGCTCATCGTCAACACCTGCGGCTTCATTGAGAGCGCGCGGCAGGAGTCGGTCGGCGCGCTGCGCGAACTGGCGGCGCTGAAGGGGCCGAACCAGTTGCTCATCGCCGCCGGCTGCATGGCCCAACGCTACGGCAACGAGGTCGTCGAGTGGGTTCCGGGCATCGACGGCGTCATCGGCACGCGGCGCTGGATGGACATCGTGCCCTTCGTGCGCCAGTTGCGCCGCCGCAAGCACCCCGCGCCGCTCTACCACCTGCCCGACGAGGCCACCACCGTCGGCCGCGACGAACAGGGCGTGTTGCGCGTCGCCGTCCAGGGGGCCAGCGCCTATCTGAAGATCGCCGACGGCTGCCGCCGCCCGTGCGCCTTCTGCGCCATCCCGCAGATCAAGGGCAGCCACGTCAGCCGCCCGCCGGAGGCCATCGTCGCCGAGGCCGTGCGCCTGCAGGACGCGGGCATCCGCGAACTGATCATCATCTCGCAGGATACGACCGACTACGGCCACGACCTGGGGATGCGCAACGGCCTGTCGTCCCTGTTGCGCCAGATCGCCACGGCCGCGCCCGACATCCCCTGGATTCGCCTGATGTACGCCTACCCCGGCTACGTCACCGACGAGCTGATCGAGACGATGGCCACCACGCCGCAGATTCTGCCCTACCTCGACATCCCCCTGCAGCACGGCCACCGCGAGACGCTGAAGCGCATGCGCCGCCCGGCCAACATCGAATGGGTCTACGGCACGGTCGAGAAGCTGCGCGCGGCCATGCCCGACATCGCCATCCGCACCACGTTCATCGTCGGCTACCCCGGCGAGACGGATGAGGAGTTCGACGGGCTGAAGAACTTCGTCCGCGACCTGCGCTTCGACCGCGTGGGCGCGTTCACCTACTCTTATGAAGCCTCGACCCCCTCGGCCACCGTCGCGCCGCAGGTGGATGAGGCGGTCAAGGCGGCGCGGCAGGCGGAGTTGATGGAGATTCAGCAGGGCATCTCCCTCGCGCGCAATCAGGCCCAGGTCGGCCGCGTGTTGCCCGTGCTCATCGACGGCCACGGCGACGGGCTGAGCGTCGGCCGCACCTACCGCGACGCGCCGGAGATCGACGGCCTGGTGCTCATCCCCGGCGAGCTGCCGCTGGGCGAGATCGTGCCCATCCGCATCGACGGAGCCATGACCTACGACCTGACCGGCGTGCCGGATATTCAGGAGAAACCACAGATTACACAGATTTCACAGATTCAAATTCTTCAATCTGTGAAATCTGCGTAATCTGTGGTTTCTTCTTCTTCCTAAATCTATGAAGCGCGAAAGGCTGGAGTGGCTGGCTCTCATTGTCCTGGTCGCCCTCTTGGGTGGCGGTTGGATCGTCCTGTCGCGCGAGACGGAGGCCGACAACCAGCCCATCGCGCTGACGACCGCGCCCTACGTCGGCGCGCTGGCCCCCGACTTCACCGCCCAGACCCACGACGGCGCAAACTTCACCCTGAGCGACTTCACCGCCAACGGCGGCACACCCGTAGTGCTCAACTTCTGGGCCACCTGGTGCCCCCCCTGCCGCGTGGAGATGCCCCACTTCGAGGCCGCCGCCCAGCTCTACGGCGACGACGTGGCCGTGCTGGGCGTCAATCAGGCCGAGTCGGCCGCGACCATCGCCGCCTACGCCCGCGACCACGGCCTGAGCTACCCGCTGCTGGTCGACGAAGAGATGACCATCAACCACCTCTACGGCATCCTCAACCTGCCGACGACTATCTTCATCGACGCCAACGGCATCGTCCGCGAAGTGCTCGTCGGCACGATGAGCCGGGCGGTGTTGGAGGAACGCATCGAGAAGCTAGTAGGCCAGTAAGCCAGTAGGTCAGTGAGCCAGTAGGTCAGTAAGCCAGTAGGTCAGTAGGGCAGTCAGGCCAACAGACCCACAGACCCACTGACCACGACCCACTGACCTACTGACCACTGACCCACTGACCCACTGACCCACTGACCCACTGACCTACTGACCATGCTCCCTTCCTAAACCTCGGCCCCCTCGCCCTGCCCACCGGCCCGCTGGTCTACCTGCTCGGCGTCTGGCTGGCGCTATTCGCCGTGGATCGGGCGGCGCGGCGGCTGGGGCTGGACGCCGAGCGCCACTACGCCCTGGCCACGACGGCCGTGCTGGCCGGCTTCGTCGGCGCGCGGCTGGTGTTCGTGCTGCTCCACTGGCCCTCCTATGACGACAACCTGCTGGGCATCATCTGGCCGCTGACCAGTGGCTACAACGCCGCCGGCGGGGCGCTCATCGGCGCGGCGGCGGCGTTCTTCTACGGCCGCTGGCGTCGCCTGGCGCTGTGGCCGGCGCTCGACGCCCTGGCCCCCGGCCTGCTGCTCTTCCTCATCGCCGTCAGTCTGGCCGACTTCCTGGGCGGCGCGGGCTACGGTTCGCTGACAAGTATGCCCTGGGGCATCACCGTCTTCGGCGTGCGGCGGCACGCGGTGCAGCTATACGAAGCACTGGCGGGGGTGGCGGCGCTGGGCGTGTGGTGGGCGGCGACGTCCCCCCGGCTGCGCGGCGCGGCAGGGCGGCCGTTCCTGTGGGCGGCGGCGGTCTATGCCGGTGGGCGGCTGCTGGTGGACGCCTACCAGGAGAACGCGGCGCTGGTCAGCGGGTTTCACGTGACGCAGATTGGGGCGCTGGTCGTGCTGCTGGCGGCGCTGGGGTTGCTGGCCGGGTCGGTCTGGCGGCAAAATGAAACTCAGGCCGCTGAGTAGACCTGTACCTCGCGCCTGATTTGTTCGGCTAAGGCCTAATCCCACACAACATCTGCCGAATCTCCCCCAAATGGTGCGCCGTATGGACGACCACGGCCAACGCCCCGCCGACGCGGTTGTCATCGTCCCACGAGTCGAACCCCTCCATCGTCGCCCGGACGCGGCGGTAGCTGGTCTGTAACTCCGCCTTCAGCCGCGCCCACTCCTCCTCCGTCACCGCGCCCACCTGCCAGCTCGACGCCCAATCGGCCTGCTCGGTGCGCGTCGCCAGCATGTACTCCTCCATCACGTCCAGGTAGAAGCGCACGTGGTTGACCTGCGCCGCCAGCGTGGCGCAACGGCCGCTGGTGGCCCGCGACGCCTCCTCGGCGGTGATGTCGGCCAGCGTCTCGAACAGCGATGTGCCCCTATCCAGGAAGATGCCGTAGACGCTCTCGAACGCTTCGGTCAACAGGCCAAACAGGGTATAGGTTAGTCGTTCGACGGGGATTTGTTGGCTCACTATGTCCTCCACAGACGGTAATCTCGTGTTGTCGTTCTCAGGCCGGGACGATGGGGAATTGTATCATGGCCAGCAGCCCATCCAATATCGCACTCGCCTCGCAGATAGAGCCTGCGGCGACGACGATCTCGCCCAGCGCATCCGGCACGCCGCGGTCAGGGCCAATGACCGTCTGGCCGGCGGTCACGGTGACCTTCTTGTGAATCAGGTGCGGCTCGACAATATCCGCCAGGAAGTCGGTGTGGGTGATGACCCCGGAGGTGGGACAGGGCAGATAGGAGGTCAGGATATAGGCCAATGGCTGCGCTGCCTTCTGTGGGTGGGTGGGCAGGCCCAGACGGGTCATCAGGTAGTGGCCGACGAGGTCTACCCCCCAGACCCATCTGTGAAGCTTGGCCACAGACAGCCCGCCGATGCGCGCGTTGACTTCAATCAGGCGCGGCCCTTCGGCGGTGTACTTGAGTTCGACGTGAAACGACCCCTCGCTGAAGCCCATCGCCTGCAAGACGCACGCGGTGAAGGCGATCATCTCCGCCTGTTTGTCCTCTGGGAAGTCGGGCGGCATCTGCGAGCCAATCTCGCGCAGGTACGGTTGCGGCAAGTCGCGGCAGACGGCGGCATAGGCCACCTGGCCCCGCGACAGGAGAACGTCCACGTCGAACTCCTCCCCGTCGAGGAACTGCTCCAGCGTCATGTCGAACCCCTTGGCCCAGACCAACTCCTCCTCATCGTTGCTATGCACGCCGCTGGTCTTCAGGTGGCCGCGCACGGCCGCCATCGTCTGCTCATAGCGCCGCGCCAGGTCGGCTTCGTCGGCGACAAAATAGGTAGAAACGGAGCTGGCCCCGGAGACGGGCTTGAGCACGGCCGGAAAGCCGACGTGGGCCGCGGCGGCGGCCAGATCATCGGCGGCGCGGATGCGATAGAAACGGGGCGAGGGGATGCCCGCCTCGACGCACACCTCGCGGGTCAGGGTCTTGTCGCGGCAGTAGGCGGCCGACAGGAACGGGTGGCCGGTTCGTTTCAACCCCTGGGCCAACAGCGCTGTCAGTGGCCCGGCGAACTCCTCGAACGTGGCCACGCCGTCGAACTCCAGGTTGCTCCGGCGCACGGCCGCCAGCGCCCGGTCGGCCAGACTATCCTCCGGTTGCAGGTCGACCTCGATGAACTGCTCGAACAGCCCCCCGACTTCGGCCTGCGTCCAGTGGCCGGGGCCATCGAGCACGACCAGCCTGGCTCCCAACTGCCGCGCGCGCTCGTACATGAACCGCTTGCCGGGGTAGCTGCCCATGACGATCAGGAAGCGTTTGCCTTGCAGGGCGGCCAGAGCCTTGTCGGCTGCGGCAGGATCAAAGGGAAAGATCGTTGCCGGCTGGTCGTCCATGGCCGTGGCGCTCCCTCCGTCGGGTTCGCCAAACGAATCCAGCGCCGCCTGCCGGTCGCTGAAGATGTTGAAGATCATCTCGAAACCGGAAATCCTGAGCGTGCGGGCCACGGCGGGGGGCGGGCTGAGGAGTTTCAGGTAGGGTGACTTGAAGCTGGCGGTGGCGGTGGTCTGGCCTTCGCCCTGACCGGCCTGCCCCGTCTGGGCGCGCAACATCTCATCGATGGCGATCAGGGCGCGCATGCCGGCGCTGCCCATGAACGATACGCCCGATAGATCGAGCACAAGGTGGCGCGCCCCCTGGCGTTGGGCCTCGGCCGCGGCCGCCTCCAACTGCGGGCCTGTCTGCGCGTCGATCTCCCCCCGCACATCGAGGATAGCCAGTTGGCTGTCAAGTGAGCAAGTCGGCAAAGTCGGCCGGGGTGACGATAGCGACGCCGGCGATTTGCTCCAGAACGAGCAAGTCCTTGTCGCCGGTCACGAGATAGTCAGCTTCACCAATTACGGCGTAGGCGATTAGGTAGTCGTCTTTGCGGTCCCTTCCAATGGCTGGAATAGCTCCTTCTATGGGCGCTACACTCTCGGCCAACTCGCTCAATATGGTTCGCAAGACGCCAAGTTGTTGTGAGTTAATTTTGTTGGCCAGGTGTGGCTTATTCATGACGGTTTCAGTCAGTTCATCAAGTACCTCATCAGGCAAAAGTAGAGTGAACCGTTCCGCTAGAAGCGCCTCCATGATCGCCTGGATAGAACCACCACGTCCAGGAGAGAGCAGATGGCTAATGAAGACATTGGTGTCGAGTAGGACCCTCATGACTCATCATCGCGCTCGAACTTGACTACACCTTTAGCAATCAGCTGATCGATTGCTGTCCTGGTGATCTCGTCGGCGATGGCATCAGCCTCTTCAACGGTTATAGCCTCGTTCTGAGCCTGTACCTCGCGGGCAAGTTCTTGTAGCCGCGCCACCGCCGCCGCCCGCCGCGCGCGCTCTTTCAGCGCCTGAATCTCTTCATACTCCTTGAACGGCACAATGACGACCTGCGGATAGCCGCGACTTTGAATAATCACGTCGTCGCCTGTCTTCACCGCCCACCTCATCAAGTCGGCCAGTTTTGCTTTGGCTTCCGTTGCCGATACCGAACGCGTCATGAGTACCTCCGCCCACGAAATGGTTATTTCAATAACTATTATACCGATCAATTCACTGGTCGTCTAACCATCTATCGAATTCCAATGCCGGTTACGAATTGCCCCTTGACATTGACGCAACGTCATAGTTTATTATCCGGCGTGGATTGAGGAAACAGACAATGACCCGCACCGCCAACGGCAACCAGGCGACCTACACCGTCAAACAACTGGCCGACCTGGCCGGGGTGACGCCGCGCACACTGCGCCACTACGACGCCATCGGCCTGCTGCGGCCGTCGGCGGTGGGCGACAACGGCTATCGCTACTACGATGATGCCGCCGCGCTGCGCCTCCAGCAGATCCTGTTCTACCGCGAGATGGGCATGGAACTAAGCGCCATCCGCGCCGTGCTGGACGCACCGGAGTTCGAGACGGCGGCGGCGCTGGAGCGCCATCGGGCGGCTCTGTCGGCGCGGGCCGGCCGTCTGCAACACCTCATTCACACCATCGACAGGACGCTATTGCACCTGAAAGGAGAGATCGAAATGACGACCCAAGACCTGTTCGCGGGCTTCGACGAAGAGACGCAGGCCCGCTATGAGAAGGAGGCGGCCGAGATGTACGATCCCAAAGTGGTAGCCGAATCGAGCCGGCGCTGGAAGAGCTACACCGCCGAGGACAAGGCGCGCATCCAGCGCGAGGGCGGGCAAATCTATCAGGACATGGTCGCCCTGCTGGGCCGCGACCCGGCCGACGCCGAGGTGCAGGCCGTCGTCGCCCGCTGGCACGACAACCTGCGCGCCTTCTACGAGCCGACGCCCGACATCCTGCGCGGGCTGGGCCAGGCCTACGCCGAGCAGCCGGAGTTCAGCGCCTTCTTCGCCGCCCTCCACCCCGACCTGCCGGCGTTCCTGAGCCGGGCGATTGACGCCTACGTTGCTGCCGGCGCGGCTGGCCGCTGAGCAAACAAATCTCTGGCTTAGAAACCGAGTTTCTCAGAAGAAACTCGGTTTCTTTGTTTATATGCTATAGTGTTGGTTGCAAGGTCACAGGTGTAAACAATGAACTCAACCCTCGCCTCCCTTCTCCCGTTCATCATCGGCAGCGCCGTCGTGCCGCTGCAAATCATCGTCGTCACGCTGTTGCTGACCAGCGAGCGGCGCGGCCCGCTCAAGGCCATCGCCTTTGTGTTGGGTATGACGGTAGCGCGGCTGGCCCAGGGGGTGCTGTTCGGCTGGGTGCTGACCGGCGGCAGCGGCGACCCGGCCGATGCCGATAGCTCCAGCGTGGTGAAGGCTACGGTGCTGACAGTGCTGGGCTTGCTGCTGCTCATCACCGCCTACAAGACGTGGGCCAAGGAGCCGGATCCCGACGCGCCGCCGCCCAAGTGGCTGACGATGCTTGAGAGCATTACGCCGGCGAAGGCGTTGCTGTTTGGCGCGGGGTTCGTCCTCATCGGCCCCAAACTGTGGGTCTTCATCCTGGGGGCCATCAGCACTATCGGCGAAGCGCAGTTGGGCCAGCCGGCCAGCACATGGATGTTTCTGCTGTTCGTTCTGCTGGCGCAGTCCTTGCTGCTCGTCCTCATTCTGATTCGGCTGCTCGTGCCCCAGCGGGCCAAGAGCCTGCTCGCTTCCCTGGCCGGCTGGCTGAAGCGCTATAACGACCCCATTGTCATCGCCATCTCGCTCATCTTCGGCGCGCTGTTCCTCTATCAGGGAGTCAGCGCTTTCTTCTAGGAAAGAAACCACGGATTGGCAGATTTCGCAGATTTAAGAGAAGATCCGCAAAGGGCAGATTTCAGAGGAAATTCTCTTTCTGTCGCCCATCTGCCTAATCTGCGGACCACTCTTCAATCGGTGAAATCTGTAATCTGTGGTTTATCCCCGGCCCATCCACGACCCGCCCCGGCGTGGCCCCGGTGTGCTCGCCGTCGCGCAGCACGGCCACGCCGTTGACCAGCACGTCGCGCACGCCGGTGGCGTACTGGTGCGGCCGGTCGAAGGTGGCGTGGTCCTGGATCGTCGCCGGGGCGAACACCACCACGTCGGCGTAGTGGCCGGGCAGGAGACGGCCGCGCCGGTCAAGCCGCAGATTATCGGCCGGCAGCGCCGCCAGCCGCCGCACTGCCTCTTCCAGCGGAATGATTCCATCGTCGCGGACGTACTGGCCCAGCAGCCGGGCGAAGCTGCCGTAGGCCCGCGGGTGAGGGTTGGAGCGCAGGAAGACGCCCTCCGGGGCCAGCGAGGCCGAGTCGGAGCAGAAGCTGACCCACGGCAGGCCGATCTGTCGCCGCACGTTCTCTTCGCTCATGGTGAAGTAGACGCAGCCGACGCGGCTGTCGTCTTCGATGACCAGATCCATGGCCGTGTCAATCGGGTCGGCCCCGCGCAGGGCGGCGATCTCGGCCAGCGACTTGCCGGTCAGCGGCTTGAGGGCGTCGTTCTTGAAGCTGACGCACAGCACCTTGCCGGCGTCGCCCGCCTCGTGGTAGCTGTTCTCCCAATCGGCGCTGGGCAGGGCGATCTCGCGCCGCAGCCGTTCGCGCACGGCCGGGTCGCGCAGCCGCTCGACCCACGCCCGGTGGCCGCCCTCCTGCACCCAGCCGGGCATCATCGCGTCCAGCCCGGTGGAACTGGCGTGATAGGTGTACATGTCGGCCGTGACCGGCAGCCCCGCCGCCCGCGCCGCCTCCACCCGCTCGATGACCGTGGCCAGCTTGGGCCAGTTGCCCCGCCCGCTGGCCTTCAGGTGGTAGATTTCGCCGCGAATGCCCGCCTGGCGCACGATGGTCAGGAACTCGTCCAGCGCCTCCAGGAACGTCTCCCCCTCGCTGCGCAAATGGGCGGCAAAGAGGCCGTCGTACTCGGCCGCGGCGCGGGCCAGGGCGATGAGTTCGGCTGTGTCGGCGTAGCTATCGGGGGCGTAGATGAGCGCCGCCGACAGGCCGACCGCGCCCTCGGCCATCGCCTGCCGCACCAGCGCCTCCATGCGCGCCAGCTCCTCGCCGTTCGGCCGCCGGTCGGCGAAGCCCAGCACGTTGGCCCGCACGCCGCCCGCGCCGACGAACGAAGCCACGTTGCACGACACGCCGCGCCGGACGAGGTACTCCAGGTATTGGCGCAGCGTCGTCCATTCGATGTCGTAGCGGATGTCGCCCTGGCGCTCCTTCATGTACGCTTTCAGTTCGTCGTTGAGCGGCCCCATCGACCAGCCCTCGCCCAGAATCTCCAGCGTGACGCCCTGGCGGATGTCGGACTGCGAGCGGCCGTCGTGGATGAGCGAGGCGTTGGCCCAGCACATCATATTGATGAAGCCGGGCGCGACGGCCAGCCCGCCGGCGTCGATGGTCTGCCGGGCGCGGCCGTCCACCCGCCCTATCCCGGTGATGGTGTCGCCGCCGATGGCAATGTCGGCCACGTAGGACGGGCCGCCGCTGCCATCATAGATCGTGCCGTTGCGAATGAGGATGTCGTGCATGGGAGTTAGTCGTCAGTGGCCAGTGTGCAGTGTGCAGTGTCCAGTGTGCAGTGTCCAGTAAGTCAGTAGGTCAGTAGGTCAGTGGCGCGGTCTGTCACCCGCCACCGCACCCGCCACCTCCCTCCGAGTTCGTAGCTCGTAGTTCGTAGTTCGTCCCTACAGTTCCGGCTCCCAGACCGGGCCGAGATTGAGAGTAAAACCGGGCAGGACGGGATCGCCGGAAATCGAAGTCGCGTTTTCCAGCGTGGCAACGGGTTCGCCGGGGCGGTAGACGGTGATGGTGCGCGTCGCCGGGACGAGCAGCCAGCCCAGTTGCGCGCCGTTGGCTATATACTCCTCCATCTTCGCCTGAAGGTCGCGAAGGTAGTCGCTAGGTGAAGCGACCTCAACGACGAAGTCGGGGCACAGAGGTACGAACCGCTCGCGCTGTTGTGGCGTCAGGTTCGCCAGCCGCTCATGGCGCACCCAGGAAGCGTCTGGTGAGCGTACGGCTTTATTGGGTAGAACAAACCCGGCTGACGAATCGTAGGCCAGGCCTTCTTTATTGTCCTTAGCCCAATGCCATAGGGGAGCAGCACGCTTAAGTTACGAGCACCTGTAGCTGATCCTGAGGGGGACATAAACACAATCTCTCCTGCAGCGGTGAGTTCAACGTTGAGATCGGGATTAAGTCCGCAAAGTTCGTAGAATTCGTCGGGCGTCATGTCAAACAGCGGACGGAAGCGCACGACCAGGTGCGTCACCTGCTGCTCGGTTACCGGAGGGGCAATCGCCTCGACCATAGCGCTCTTCCTTGCCGGTCGCGCCGGCGCTAAGAGGAGGAAACCACAGATTACGCAGATTTCACAGATTACGCTCTGAGGAATCTGTGAAATCTGCGTAATCTGTGGTTTCTTCTTCTGACATTATAGCATAGGCCTAGCTGGCCGGGTCGTTCTCCGGCGTGCGCCAGTAGATGCCGTTCTCGCGGGCCATGTAGCCGGCGTCGACCAGATAGCGCCGCAGGGTGGCGTAGTCCTCGTTGAAATCTCCCAGCCACTCGCTGAACTCGCGCTCCGTCCAGCGCCGCGCCGGGTCAATCTGCCCGGCCAGCCAGCGGATGACGATTTGCTTCTTCTTCTCCTGAGCCGGAATGTGGACGATGCGACCATTCTTGACCCACGCCCGCAGCAGGCGCTCCTCTTCGTTCAACTCGCTCTTCGGCACCAGCGCCGCCAGATTCGGCCGGGCAAAGATGTCCTTGCTGATGCTCTCCAGCGCCTTGGCGTTAAGCTGGTAGATACGCATGTTGCCCTCGGCGCGCACGTCTACCAGCCCCAGTTCCTTCAACTCGGCCAGGTGGTGCGACACTGTCGGCTCCTTTAGATCGAGCAGCTTGGCCAATTCGCCCACGCTGCGCTCGCCGTTGGCCAGATGACCGATGAGCCGCAGCCGGCTTTCGTTGCTGAACACCTGGAAGAACTGGAGCAGGCGGGTGAACTGCTCGTCGCTCATCGCTTCCCGCGCTACGGTCGCCATTTCGACACCTCTCTAATTAGTTTTCTATCTAATTAGAAGTGTATCGAAGTAGGTAGTTGTTGTCAAGCTGTAGGGGGGTGTTGCCCACGGGAGGCAAAGCCACGGCCGCTAGTGGTCGCTTCGCTCGTTCCGGGCGATAATGGATAGTCAGCTCCGGCCGCCTCAGCCCACACCCGGCCGCCGGCGACAAAGAGCCTATGACCCCGGACTCGCTTCCCCCAACGAACCGCCCGTCCCCACTGCCGCCGATGCCGCCCGGCTGGTGACCCACCTGGCCCAGGCTCGGCCCGGCCAGCGCCGCGTCGTCGGGACGCGCGAACTGCCACCGGAAGTTGCCTTGTTGCGGCGCTTCCAGTCGCAGCGGTTGGCGCGGACGCACGCCGACCTGCTGGCCAGCCCCCGCTTTGGCCCGGCGGCGCAGTTCTTCCTGACCGACGTCTACGGCCCGCGCGACTTCAGCCAGCGCGACGCCGACATGCAACGCTTCTACGACGGCGTGCGCAAGGTGTTGCCGGAGCGCGCCGTGGCCGTCCTGGCCGACGTGGTCAACCTGTCGGCCCTGACCAATGAGCTTGACGACCGTCTGATCCACGCCCTGGTGGACGAACTGGGCGTGACCGACGCCATCACCCTGGAACAGTACGCCGCCGCCTACCGCCTCTGCGACAACTACGACGAGCGGCGTCATCAACTTCAACTCATCGAAGAGATCGGCCGCGGCATCGACCGCATGATCAAGATCCCGTTCATCGCCATCGCCCTGCGCCTGGCCCACGCGCCGGCGGTGCTGGCCGGTTGGGGCGAGCTACAGGAGTACCTGGAGCGCGGCTTCTCGGCCTTCAAGCACATGAAGGGCGCCGACGACTTCCTGAAGGCCATCATCGGCCGCGAAACGCGCATCCTCGACGCTATTTTCGCTAATGAGGCGGAGCCGTTTGGGAATAGGGGTTAGGGATTAGGGATTAGGGATTAGGGAAGAGCGAACTGCGACTGACCTACTGACCCACTGACCCACTGACCTACTAACCCACTGACCACCAGTCACTAGTAACTCCCATGCGCTTCCTCGTCACCGGCGGAGCCGGCTTCCTCGGCGCGGCGCTGGCCAACCGGCTGGCGGCCGACGGCCATCACGTTCAGGCGCTCGACGACCTGAGCCACGGCGACGCAGCGCGTCTGTCCGGCCGCGTCGCCTTGGCCCGCGGCGACGTGGACAACGTTCCCCTGCTGTGGTCGTTGCTCCAGGATGTCGATTGCGTCTACCATCTGGCGGCGCGCGTCTCCGTGCCCCAATCCATCCTCTACCCGCGCGAATACGCCCGCGTCAACGTCGGCGGCACGGTCAGCCTGATGGAAGCGATGCGCGACACCGGCGTCGGCCGCGTCGTGCTGGCCTCGTCGGGCGCGGTCTACGGCCGCCAGCCGCGCCAGCCGGTGCGCGAAGACGACCCGCCCCACCCCGACAGCCCCTACGCCGTCAGCAAGTGGGCCGCCGAGCAGTACATCCACACCATCGGCGAACTGTGGGGGCTGGAGACGGTCGCCCTGCGCATCTTCAACGCCTATGGGCCGGGGCAGAACTTGCCCACGTCCCACGCGCCGGTCGTGCCCCGCTTCCTGCAAGCGGCGCTGAGCGGCGGGTCGCTGGTTATCTATGGCGACGGGCGGCAGACGCGCGACTACGTCTACGTCGATGACGTCGTGGCCGCGCTGGTGGCCGCGGCCACGGCCAAAGGGATCAACCGCGCCGTCATCAACGTCGGCAGCGGCCGGGAGACGAGTGTCGCCGAACTGATCACCGCCATCGAGCAGGCCACGGGGCGCGAGGTAAACGTGCTCAACAATCCACAGAAGGCGGGCGGCGTGGCCCGGTTGGCGGCCGATATTGGGCGGGCGCGGGAGTTGTTGGGGTTCCAGCCGGCCGTTGCCTTGGCGGCTGGCCTACGATTGACGTTGCAGCAGGACACGCGATTCAGCGCTAGGTGATAGCCGCAGTTGTCTCGAAACAGGATTGCTCTAAGCGGGAGGAACGCGATGACCCTGGTAGTCGATATTCAAGAGGCTGAGACGCATCTATCCGAGCTTATTCACCGGGTGACAAATGGCGAGCAAGTGCTCATTGTGAAGGACGGCCGGCCGGTGGCCCTGCTCAGCGGGCCAGAGGGTCTGTTACCGAACCGAGTTCCTGGCACGGACATGGGCGCGCTGACGATCCACGACGACTTCGACGCGCCGCTGCCGGAATTTGAGCAGTAAGGATGCGGTAATGAGATACAGAACTTATCACTGCCACAACGCAATCCGCACTTCCGACTCCGCGTCGGCCTCGGCCAGCCGCAGCTTGACGAACACCCACGGCCCGAAGTACGTCACCCATAGCAGCAGTAAAAGATAGCGCAGGAAGCGCAGCGGCAGAGCGGCCCACTCCGGCTCGGCCGGCAACACCGCTCGCAGACTCCAAATGCCCAGCGCCACGGCAATGCCCAGCGCGTAACGGACGACGCGCTTCCACACCGGCCCATCGGAGCGAAAGCGGATGCGGCTGCTCTCCAGGATCATGCCCACGCCGAAGCCTAGCAGCCCGGCGACGGTCGCGACGACATCCTCGTGGGCCGTCAACTCGGCCGCCGGCACGAACTCGGCCCAGGGCACGTCCAGATCGGGCGCGCCCAGCAGAAACAACCCGCCCACGTAAGCGACGGCCAGCGCGGCGGGGATGGTGATCATGATCAGCAGCCGGCGGCCGAGGATGCGCCGGCTGAACCGCTCGGCAAACGCCCGCTGCCAGAAGAGGAACACCCCCAGCACCAGCAAGCCAAGCATGAAGCCGACGACAACGTCCTGAATGAAGTGGACGCCCAGATAAACACGGCTGAGGGCCATGAGCAGGATGAACACAAACGCCGGCAGCCATACCCAACTGCGCCGCACCCAGGCGGCCAGCAGCAGGTAAACAGCCGTGGCGTGCTGGGCGTGGCCGCTGGGCAGGCCATAGCTCTCGGCCTCGCGCAGCCGCACGCTGGGATCGAGCCAGAACGGCCGCGGCTGGCGAAAGAGGTTCTTGGCGATGTTGTTCGTCGCCGCCGACAGCAGAAAGATGTAACCCAGTTGCCGGCCAAGGCGCTTGTCGATTGACCAGTAGACAGCCGGCAAGGCCGCCAGGTAGAACAACTCTTCGCCCAGCGCGGTGATGGCCGCCATCAGCCCCACTAGCTGCGGGTAGTTCTCCTGTAGCCAGGTCGTAATGGCAAGGCTCAACTGATAGAGTTCGTCCATTCCTCTTCCCGTGAGGTCGTGCCGGGCCGGGCGGCCCAGGCAACTGTCATTGTAGCCCACGTTTTCTCAGACAACAACGTCTGTAGCGCGGGATGGTATCCCGCGTCCGGGCAACTGAAGAGGCGGGTTGCCAACCCGCCCTACAGCGGCGGTTGCCTGCGTGGGACAGCCGACTATACTATACTATCTGAGTAAAGTTAGCTGGAGGTTGTGTCAATGTCGTCAACAATTCTGGTTGTGGAAGACGAGGAGCGAATTCGCCAGTTCTTGCAGCGCGGTCTGGGCTTCGAGGGCTACCGCGTCGAGGCCGCCCCCGACGGGACGACGGCGCTGGAACTCGCTCGCGACAATCCACCCGACCTCGTTCTGCTCGACCTCATGCTGCCCGGCATCGACGGGCTGGAGGTCTGCCGCCGGCTGCGCGCCGTCAGCGACGTGCCCATCCTGATGCTGACCGCCAAGGAGGCCATTGAGGATCGCGTCGCCGGGCTGGATGCCGGCGCCGATGACTACCTGGTCAAGCCGTTCGCCTTCGACGAACTCATGGCCCGCGTGCGCGCCCTGCTGCGCCGCGCCCAACCCAACCTGCCCCAGGTCTATCGCTTCGCCGACCTGGAACTGGACACCGGCACGCGCCAGGGGCGGCGCGGCGGCGTCACCTTCGACCTGACGGCCAAGGAGTACGAGCTGCTGGAGTTGTTCATGCGCCACCCGCGCCAGGTGCTGACGCGCGACGTCATCTTCGACCGCGTCTGGAACTACGACTTCGGCGGCGAGAGCAACATCATCGAGGTCTACGTGCGCTATCTGCGCCAGAAGACCGAACAGGGGGGTATGCTGCGACTGATTCACACCGTGCGGGGAATCGGTTACGTTCTCCGCGAGGAGTCATAGTCGCTCGTTGTCCATCCAAAATCGGTTGCTGCTCGTCTACGCGCTGATCTTCTGCGTCGTCTACTTCCTGTCGTCGCTGGTCGTCTACACCCTGCCGCGCGACCAGATTCTGGCCCAGATCGACGCCGATCTCTACTCCCTGGCCGCCGAACTGGTCAGCAGCAGCACCCAGGTCGGAGTCGATGGCGATATCCTCGTGCCGCTGTCGGAAGAGTTGGCCACACTGGAGACGGCCTCGACCTTCCTCAACATCATCAACCGGCGGGGGGAGATCGTCGCCCGGTCGAAGAATCTCGTCGGCTACGACAAGCTGCTCGACCCGGAGAGCCTGGGCACGGCCGAGGTCTACCGCGTGGTGACGCACGACAACACCCAGGTGCGCGTGTTGACTGTGCCGGTGTCCGACGACGACGGCCGCATCATCGGCCACATCCAGGTCGCCCGCCTGCTGGACAACTTCGAGGTCTTCAGCCGTGTCCTCAGCCGCGCCTTGCTCATCAGCATGGGCGCCGCCTTCGTCTCGCTCATCGTCCTGGCCGCGTTGACCTCGACCCTCTTTCGCCCCCTGGAAGACATCGCCACCGTCGCCCGCCAGATCACCCGCGCCGACGACCTCAGCCGGCGCGTGCCCCACAGCAATCGCACCGACGAGATCGGCGACCTGGCGCGGGCGTTCAATCAGACCCTCGAACGGCTGGAGCGCCTCTTCCGCAGCCAGCAGCGCTTTCTGGCCGACGTGTCGCACGAGTTGCGCACGCCGCTGACCAGCGTGCGCGGCAACCTCGACCTGATGCGCCGCTTTGGCGACTACGATGAGGAGTCGATGGTCGTCATCCAGGACGAGATGGAGCGCATGAGCCGCCTGCTGGGCGATCTGTTGCTGCTGGCCCGCGCCGACACCGGCGGCCTGCCGTTGCGCCACGAGCCGGTGGAGCTGGACAACGTGCTATTCGAGGTCTATCGCCAGATCAGCCGCATTGAGAAGCCGGTGACGATGGAGTTGACGGCCGTCGACCAGGTGATGATCCTGGGCGACGAAGACCGGCTGAAGCAACTGCTGCTCAATCTGGTGGACAATGCCATCAAGTACACCCAGCCCGGCGGCGTGGTGCGGCTGAGCCTGGCCAAAGACACCGGCTGGGCGCAACTGGTCGTCAGCGACACGGGCATCGGCATCCCCGCCGAAGACCTGCCCCACATCTTCGAGCGCTTCTACCGCGTGGACAAGGCGCGCAGCCGGGCGCAAGGCGGCTCCGGCCTGGGGCTGGCCATCGCCAAGTGGGTCGTCCAGGCCCACGGCGGGGCGATCAAGGTCGATAGCACCGTCGGCGAGGGCACGACCTTCACCGTGACGCTGCCCATCTATCAGCCGCCCGGCCGGCTCGGCAGCACCAATGGCGAGGCGGCCGAGGTGGAGATCAAAACGCGCCCGGGTCTGCGCAATCGCGCATTGCCGGGCACGCTTCGCCGGGGCCAGCAGGTGAATGAAAGGGAGTAGACGGCGCGTGGGCGCGGGCCGTTAACGCCGTCTCGGCCGGATAAAATCAGTGGCGGCCGCGCCGGATAAGATAAAACAGGCCGGCCCCGATGAGAACAATCGGCCAAAAGGCGCTGTTGACCCAGCCGAACTGGCTGAGCAGGAAGAACGCGCCGAAGAGGATCATGATGACACCGATGGTCGCCGCCGGGCTAAAGCGGGCCTTGAGATCGGCCGGGTCGCCGGCCCCGCTCTCGTCCATGACGCGAATGACGGGCTGCGCCCGCGACGGCGTGGGCAGGATGATCCACAGCAACAGATAGATCGCCACTCCGATGCCGCTGGCCAGGAACAGGACGACGAATGCCAGGCGCACCAGAACGGGATCAACGTTCAGATAGTCGGCCAGGCCGCCGCACACACCGGCGAGCATCCTGTCCGTTTCACTCCGCATTAGCCTTGCTTGCTGCATGGCTTCTACCTCCACTACTTAATCTTTGCCCCCTATACGCCGCAGCTTCGGCCAAAGTTGCAGCCGCGGCGCACATGAGAGGGGGATGACTGGGACATAAACCCTATGGAAATGGTGGCTCATTTTGCTATACTGGCTGGTTGTAACATCGCTAAAAAGGTCATCAGGGTGATCGGCGACGCGTGGAGCTTGCTGTTCGGTGAAGATACCAATGACCAATGCGTGGAAAGAGAGCGTGGCGCGCCTGGTGCGTCGTCAACCTTTCCGTAGAATGCTGGCCTGGGGCGTACGAATAGTTGTCCCGCGGCAGCGCGTAGGAGTTTCCCTGGTGGCTTTCAACACAGACGAGGAAGTCTTCTTGCTAAGGCACGTTTTTCACACTGCGATCCCGTGGGGTCTGCCCGGCGGCTGGTTGGCGCGCGATGAAGCGCCGGCCCGCGGCGTGGCCCGCGAACTGCGCGAGGAAACGGGGAGGAGGCTCTGCGGCTATGAACCGTAACAGCGCCCCCGGTTTAGGACAGTGGATCACCGTCTCCCTGATGGTGGTCGTTTCGATGTTCCTGCTGTACAAGCTGTACCAGTACGCCGGCACGCGCACCACCTATCCCACCGGCCTGACTATTGGCGGCGTCGACGTCGGTGGCCTGACCGAAGAAGAAGCTCGCGCCGCCGTCACCAAGCAGTATCTCGACACGGCCGTCAGTCTCTTCCACGGCGAGAACTCCTTCGACCTGATGCCCGCCCAGGCCGAGTTCACCCTCGACTTCGACACCATGCTGACCGGGGCCGAAACGGAGCGCACCGGCCAGTACTTCTGGCCCGGCTTCTGGGGCTATCTATGGGGGCGACCTTACGAGGTTGACCCTGTGCCGCTAGTGGCCAGCCACAACCGCGACGCGTTGCGCAACGTCCTGGAAGAGATCCGCAGCGTCGTTGACCTGCCCGCCCAGCCGCCCCAGCCCATCCCCGGCAGCATGAGCTTCCAATATGGCTCGCCGGGAACCGAGACCAACGTTGAGGCCAGCTTCGCCGACATCGAAGCGGCGCTCTATCGCCCTACATTGCGCCAGGCGCGCCTCGTCGTGGAGCCGAAAGAGCCGGAGCGGCCGAACATGAACCTGCTGGCCCGCCTGCTGGTCAACCGCCTCCAGGTCTACGAGCAGGACACCGGCGGCATGGCCAGCGTCTTCATCATGGATCTCAACACCGGGGCCGAGATCAACATCAACAGCAGCGAATCGGTGTCGGCCATCGACCTGATGAAGATCCCCATCGTGCTGGAGACCTACCACAGCCTCGACCAGTTACCGACGCTGTCGCAGCGCCAACTCATCTCCGACACGCTGGTGGTCAACCCAGAGCATACCAGCGCCAACGAACTGCTGGCCGTCATCGGCGCGGAGGGCGACGCCGTGGCCGGCGCGGCCCAGGTGACGGCGGCGATGCAGCGGCTGGGCCTGGTCAACACCTTCATCATGGCCCCCTACGACGCCGGGCTGCCCGCCGGGCAGCGGACGCCGGAGACGCCGGCCAACACCGTTGAGGTGCTGCGCGCCAACCCCAGCCCGACCATGCAGACCACGGCCGAGGACATCGGCACGCTGCTGTCGATGATCTACTACTGCGCCACCGGCCAGGGCGGCGCGCTGCCCGCGGCCTTCCCCGGCCAGGAGTGGCAGCGCGAATGCCTGGAAATGCTCGACTACATGCAGCAAAACAAGATCGGCAGCCTGCTCGAAGAAGGCGTGCCGACCGAGGTCAACGTCGCCCACCGCCACGGCTGGACGGGCGACACCCACGTCGACGCCGGCATCGTCTTCAGCCCCGGCGGCGACTACATCCTCGTCGAAGTGCTCTACAAGCCGGAGTGGCTGGAGTGGGAAGTCAGCGCGCCGCTGATGGCCGACGTCTCGCGCGCCGCCTATAACTACTTCAACCTCGATGCGCCCTATCTGAACGAGACGAGCGCCGCTAACAACTAGCCCCACCCACGATCATGCTCAGGGCCATTCGCCGCATCCTGTTAGTCACTCTGCTCGTTCTGGGCAGCGCCTTCCTGCTCTACCAGGGCTTTCTGTTCTGGCGGGCGATGGACAAGCTGCCGCCGGGCACGACCATCGCCGGCGTCGACGTGGCCGGCCTGACGCTGGACGCGGCCCGCGAGGCGGTCAACGAGCGCTTCCTCTCGCCGGTGGCCATCTTCAACGGCCAGGAGCGCGCCGCCGAACTGCTGCCGGCCGAAGTGGGCTTCACCATCGACACCGAGAGGATGCTGGTCGCCGCCCGCGCCGAATGGGACAAACAGGAGATGTGGCGGCGCTATGCCGAGTTTGTCGTCGGCATGTCGCCACAGCCGATCACCGTCGCCATCGTCGCCCGCCACGACGACGCCGCCCTGCGCCGCCAACTGGACACCATCGCCAACTTCGTCGACCGCCCGGCCCAGGGGCCGCAACTGCTGGTCAGCACCGGCGAGATTCAATCCGGCGTGTCCGGCGTCGTCACCGACCGCGAAACGAGTATGCAGCAGTTGCGCGTCGCCCTCTACAGCGCCGAAGACCGCGCCGCCGAACTGCTGCTCATCGACGAACCCGCCCCCGACTGGACCATCCAGGTGCTACAGGACGCCATCGAGAACCAATTGACCGCGTTCGAGGGCTTCGGCAGCGTCTACATCCTGGACTTGCAGACGGGCGAGGAAGTGCGCATCAACTCCGACGTGGCCGTGTCCGGCCTGAGCATCCTGAAGATCGCCATCTTCATCGAGGCCTACCGCACCCTCAACGCGCCGCCCAACGACACCGAGCGGCAACTGTTCCTGGATACGGCCACCGCCTCCAGCAACCACGCCGCCAACCTGTTGCTCCACATCATCGCCGGCGAGGACAACACCTACGCCGGGGCCGAGGCGCTGACCGAAGGGATGCACGAGATGGGCATGGTCAACAGCTTCATGGCCATCCCCTACGACGCCCAGGTCGTGCCCAGCCGTCCCAGCACCTATACCACCCCGGCCAACCAGCGCACCGACATCAGCACCAACCCCGACACGACGATGCAGACCACGGCCGAGGACATCGGCGCTATTCTGGGAATGCTCTACTACTGCGCCCGCGGCGAGGGCGGCTTGCTGGCCGTCTACCCCGGCGAGATCACCCAGGAAGAGTGTCAGGCCATCGTTGACCTGATGGTGCAGAACGTCGAGGGCAACCTGATTCGCTACGGCGTGCCGGAGTCGGCCGACGTGCGCGTGTCGCACAAGCACGGCTGGAGCTTCAACGAGCACGGCGACGCGGGCATCGTCTACACCCCCGGCGGCGACTACGTCATCTACACCCTGCTGGCCCAGCCGGAAAACGACTGGCTGATGTCGGAGTACAGCTTCCCCATCCTGCGCGAAATCTCCCGCTCGGCCTACAACTACTTCAACCCCAATGCCCCCTATGAGGGTCGCCCGGTCGAAGAGCAGGTCGTCAACGAGACAACCATGCCCGACATCCCCGGCGTCACCCCGCCGGACGCGGTAGACGGGAACTGACCTCACCCATTTGGCAGCCGTCGGCGATGGGCCTACAATGCCCCCATTCACGGAGGCAACAATGGATGCAACGCTGCAAGCCCAATTCGAGTCGGCCGCCCAGGCGGCCACGTCCCTGCCCCAGCGGCCCGACAACGAGACGATGCTGCGACTCTACGCCCTGTTCAAGCAAGCCAAATCGGGCGACGCCGCGGGCAACCGGCCGGGCATGTTCGACATGGTCGGCCGGGCCAAATACGACGCCTGGGCCGCGCTGCGCGGCACGCCGCGCGAGACGGCCATGCGCGACTATGTTGCCCTGGTCGAGAGCCTGAAAGCGCACTAAGAGTATCTATCCGCAGATTGAGCAGATTCGGCAGATTAAAGAAGCTCCCCAGGGCGCAAAGGGCAAAGGGAAAAGAAAGAAAAAACTTTTCTTTCCTGGCGTCCTTCTTCCCGGCGCGAGCTTTTCAATCTGCCAAATCTGCCCAATCTGCGGATCAACCTTCTTCTCTAAAGGAGTAACACAATGGAATACCGCCGCCTCGGCCGCACCGGCCTGAAGGTCAGCACCATCTGCCTGGGCACGATGCAGTTCGGCTGGACGACCGACGAGCCGACCGCCCACACCATCCTCAGCCGCGCCGTCGAGCTGGGCATCAACTTCATCGACACGGCCGACGTCTACTCCCGCTGGCACCCCGGCAACCCCGGCGGCGTCAGCGAGACCCACATCGGCAACTGGCTGGCCGGCGGCTCCACGCCGCGCGACCAGCTGGTCATCGCCACCAAGGTGCGCGGCAAGATGGGCGACGGCCCCAACGACCAGGGCCTCTCGCGCGGCCACATCATGCAGGCCGTCGAGGCCAGCCTGCGCCGCCTGCGCACCGACTACATCGACCTCTACCAGACCCACTCCTTCGACCCGGAGACGCCCATTGACGAGACGCTGCGCGCCCTCGATGACCTGGTGCGCGCCGGCAAGGTGCGCACCGTCGGCTGCTCCAACTACCCCGCCTGGCAACTGATGAAGGCGCTGTGGACCAGCGACGTCGGGCATCTCGTCCGCTACGACAGCCTCCAGCCGCACTACAGCTACGTCCATCGCGCCGAGTTCGAGCGCGAGTTGCAACCGCTGTGCCTCGACCAGGGCGTGGGCGTCATCCCCTATAGCCCGCTGGCGGCCGGCTTCCTGACCGGCAAGTATCGCCGCGACACGCCCCTGCCGGAGTCGGCGCGGGCCGGCGGCGTCCAGCGGCGCTACATGAACGAGCGCGGCTTCGCCGCCGTGGACAAGCTGGAAGAGGTCGGCCGCGGCCACGACGCCACCATCGCCCAGACGGCCATCGCCTGGGTGCTGGCCAACCCGGCCGTCACCTCGGCCATCATCGGGGCCAACACCATCGCCCAACTGGAAGACACGACCAGGGGCGCGGCGGTGAAGCTGTCGGCCGAGGAGAAGACGGCGCTGGATAAGGTGACGGCCTGGGAGAAGGACTGAACCGAATAATGCCTGGATATGAGGGGCGATTGACTTTGCTATTTGGTCGGTCTACACTTCTAACCAATGAACCCACTACTGGAACGCATCTCGATCAATCCCAACATCTGCTTTGGCAAGCCCTGCATTCGCGGCACGCGCATATGGGTCTCGCTGATTCTTGACTTTTTGGCCGGCGGGATGAGTATCCAGGAAGTGCTGGAGCAATATCCTCACCTGGTAGAAGAGGACATCCGCGCCGCTATTGCTTATGGCGCAGAGATGTCGCGCGAGCGCTACGTCGATCTCCCAGTTCCCGCGGCCTTATGAACTAGCTGACGAACTCGGCCCCAAGATCGGCAGGCAAGCCACAGCGTCGATGGGCTGGGGCTGAATCGTTACCAAGCTGGCCTGGTCGGCCGCTGTTGGAATGGCATCCGTTTGCCGAAAATAGGCGCGAGCACTGTGGATCGTAGAAGTCGATCGATCGAGTTATCAACCGAGTGAACACTAAGGAGCAAAACATGAAACTAAGTGCCCGTAACGTCCTCAAAGGCCGCGTCGTCGCCATCACCCCCGGCGCGGTCAACGTCGAAGTCGTCATCGAGATCGCCCCCGGCGTGCAGGTCGTTTCGATCATCACCAAAAGCTCGGCCGAGAGCCTGGGGCTGGCCGTGGGCAAAGAGGCCTACGCCGTCGTCAAGGCGTCGAGCGTGATGGTGGCCGTCGACTAAGACTGCGCCGCCAGGCAAGGCGCGATTCTCCCGAATCGCGGCCCTGCTCAATCCTTAACGCTCGCCTAAAGCAGTGGCCGCCGCGCCGCGCGTCTGCTATCGTACTCACATTGCCGATGGCGCGATCAGTGGCCCTGTTTCATCTTCGCTGACACCCACCCGACATTCTCATCTACATCCCGATCATCGCCGAGGCGGTCACGCGTGTTACCGCCTCTTTCTATTCCTGGGGCCGGTCGTAGCAGCGCCACGGCGGAGGACGCTGTGGAATACACCCCCTTGCTTCCGGGGATCAAACGAATCGCCTTTATCGGCAACTATTTGCCGCGCCAATGCGGCATCGCCACCTTCACCACCGATCTGGCTGAGTCCGTCGCCGCCGAGTACCCGGACACCCACTGCCTGGCCCTGCCGATCAACGACATCGAGGAGGGTTATGCCTACCCGCCGCGCGTGCGCTTCGAGTTGGCCGAGAAGGACCTCGACTCCTATCGCCGCGCGGCCGACTTCCTGAACATCAACAGCGTTGACCTCGTCTCGCTGCAACACGAGTACGGCATCTTCGGCGGCCGGGCCGGCAGCCACATTCTGACCCTGTTGGACGAACTGCGCATGCCGGTCGTCACGACATTCCACACTGTGCTTCAGGAGCCGGACGCCGACCAGCGCCGCGTGTTGCAGGAAGTGGCCCGCCTGTCAGAGCGGGTCGTGGTCATGAGCGAGCGCGGCGCGTGCTTCCTGCAGGACATCTACGGCGTTGCGCCGGAGAAGATCGACCTCATTCCCCACGGCATCCCCGACGTGCCTTTCGTCGATCCCAGCTTCCACAAGGACAAGTTCGGCGTGGAGGGCAAGACGGTGCTGCTGACGTTCGGCCTGCTGTCGGCCAACAAGGGCATCGAGACGGTCATCGAGGCCCTGCCGGCCATTCTGGAGAAGCATCCCGAAGTCGTCTACATCATCCTCGGCGCGACCCACCCCAACGTCCTGCGCCATGACGGCGAGAGCTACCGCCTGTCGCTGCAATGGCTGGCCCAGGAGAAGGGCGTCGAGAGCCAGGTCATCTTCTACAACCGCTTCGTCAGCATCGAGGAGTTGACCGAGTTCATCGGCGCGGCCGACCTCTACATCACCCCCTACCTGAACCCGCGCCAGATCACCTCCGGCACGCTGGCCTACACCGTCGGCGCGGGCAAGGCGGTCATCTCCACCCCCTACTGGTACGCCGAGGAGATGCTGGCCGACGAGCGCGGCGTGCTGGTTCCGTTCTGCGACCCGGCGGCGCTGGCCGAGCAGGTGATTGACCTGCTGGACAACGAATCCAAGCGCCACGCCATGCGCAAGCGGGCCTACCTGTTCGGGCGCGACATGGTCTGGTCGCAGGTTGCCCAGCGCTACATGGAGAGCTTCGGCCGCGCCCGCGCCGAACGCCGCCACGGCGCAGCCCCTTTTTCCGTCAAGCCGCTCGACCGGCGGCCGATCGAGTTGCCGCCCTTGCGCCTCGACCATCTGCGGCGCATGACCGACGACACCGGCCTGTTGCAGCACGCCCTGTTCACCGTACCCAACTACCGCGAAGGGTACTGCATCGACGACAACGCCCGCGCCCTCATCGTCAGCGTCAACCTGGAGGAGTTGGGCCACGCCGATGCCTTCGAGCTGGCCTCGCGCTACCTGGCCTTCATCGCCTACGCCTTCAACGCCGACACCGGCCGCTTCCGCAACTTCATGGACTACCGCCGCGAATGGCTGGAAGAGAGCGGCTCCGACGACAGCCACGGGCGGACGCTGTGGGCGCTGGGCACGGTGCTGGGCCGCTCCAACACCCCCGCCCTGCAGAACATCGCCGGCTGGCTGTTCGAGCAGGCGCTGCCGGCACTGCTGGACACGACCAGCCCGCGCGCCTGGGCCTTTGGCATCCTGGGCATCCACGAATACCTGCGCCGCTTCGCCGGCGACCGCCACTTCGAGCAGGTGCGCGACGAACTGGCCGGGCGGCTGCTGGCCCTCTACCGGCAGTGTTGTGAAGAGGATTGGCGCTGGTTCGAAGATCGGCTAACCTATTGCAACGCCGTGCTGCCCCACGCCCTGCTGCTGAGCGGCCACTGGTTGGGCGACGACGAGATGACCGCCGCCGGGCTGGATTCGCTCGACTGGCTGGTGGGGCTGCAACGCTCCGCTCCCGCCGGCGGCCACTTTGTGCCCATCGGCTCCAACGGCTTCTACGTGCGCGGCGGCGAGCAGGCGCGCTTCGACCAGCAGCCGGTGGAGGCCCAGACGACGGCCGCCGCCTGCCTGGAGGCGTATCGCCTGACCGGCGATGCCAGGTGGCGCAAGGAAGCCCGGCGCGCCTTCGAGTGGTTCCTGGGCCGCAACGACCTCGGCCTGCCGGTCTATGACCCCGACACCGGCGGCTGCGGCGACGGCCTGCATCCTGACCGGTTGAACAGCAATCAGGGCGCTGAATCGACGCTGGCCTTTTTGCAGACCCTTTTGGAACTGCGCCTGGCGGCCGAGGTTCCGCTCCCCACGGAGAAATCGCAACGATGAATCATGGTCAACCCGAACTCATCACCCGCCACCGCCGCAACCCCATCCTGACCGCGGCCGACTGGCCCTACCCCGTTCATGCCGTCTTCAACCCGGCGGCCACGCTGCTGCCCGACGGCACGACGCTGCTGCTGTGCCGCGTCGAGGACAGCCGCGGCCACTCCCACCTGTGCGCCGCTCGCTCGGCCAACGGCGTCGACGGCTGGCAGATCGACCCCCAGCCGACGATGCCTGCCGACCCGGACAACTACCCCGAAGAGCTGTGGGGCATCGAAGACCCGCGCATCACCTACGTGCCGGAGCTGGCCCAGTACGCCATCGTCTACACCGCCTACACCCGCGACGGCCCCGGCGTGGCGTTGGCGTTGACCAAAGATTTCCACGCCTTTGAGCGTTACGGCCTGATCATGTCGCCGGAGGACAAGGACGCCGCCCTGCTGCCTCGTCGCATCGGCGGCCACTGGGCGCTCATCCACCGCCCCGTCAGCGCCCCGCGCGCCCACATGTGGATCTCCTACTCGCCCGACCTGCGCCACTGGGGCAGCCACAAGCTGATCCTGGAGGCGCGCCGCGGCGCGTGGTGGGACGCCAACAAGATCGGCCTCTCCCCGCCGCCCATCGAGACGCCGCAGGGCTGGCTGGTCATCTACCACGGCGTGCGCATGACCGCCGCCGGTTGCATCTACCGCCTGGGGTTGGCCCTGTTCGACCGCGACCAGCCGGAGCGGCTGCTGAAGCGCGGCGACGAGTGGGTCTTCGGCCCGGAGGAGCGCTATGAGCAGCGCGGCGACGTGGGCAACGTCGTCTTCCCCTGCGGCTACACCATCGGTGAGGACGGGGACACCATCCGGCTGTACTATGGCGCGGCCGATACGACCATCGCCCTGGCCACGGGGAGCATTAGCGCGATGCTGGGTTGGTTGGAGGAACATAGTTAAGTTAATTCTTGAGGGCGTGGGGCGGCGCAAAGTCTGGGAAGCTCTAAAGAAACCGCCCATATACTTCCGCGCCGCCCCATGCTACACTGAGCTTGGGAAAGTCCGCCGCTTACAACACCATCGCCACGGATCAACAGGGGGATTAGCCCCGTGGCGGAGCTGTCGGACATGAAACCCAAATCTCTGCTTGTTGGTTCTCTGGCGGTCGCGGCGCTGGTCTTGTTGTTGCTGCTGCTGGGCCAACTGCCCACGGCGCGGCCACTCGACGCCGCCGGCCCCGTGACTACCATGACGCCGCCTGAGCCGCCCGGCGACACGCCGGTTCCCACCGCCACGCCGGCGGCGCGCGCCTTCGCCCCGATCATCTTTGAACTGGGCCGCGCGCCGACGCCGGTCATTACCCAAACGCCACCCGGCCCGCCCGGCGACACACCGACACCCACCGCTACCCCGGTCGGGCAAGCCTTTGTCCCGGCTGTCCTCGAACTGGGCCGCTCGCCCACGCCCGTCGTCACCGCCCCGCCGCCGACGGTCGGCCCGACTTTCACTCCACCGTTTGAGCCATAATCGCGCCGGGGAAGAATCTCACGCCAAGACGCAAAGAACGCCAAGCTCAGAGAGGTTTCTGAGCTTGGCGTTCTTTGCGTCTTGGCGTGAGATACTCTTTTCTTCTTTGCGCCTTTGCCCCTTCGCGCCTTTGCGTGAGTCCTACGACTCTCCGCCCCGCACCAACACCACATCCGTCGGCGCGCTCATGGCGAAGCCGCGCTGGGCGAACAGCTCCCAGATGCGCCGCCGCACGTCGCTGGTGACGTAGGGCGCGCGGGCCGGCTGGGGAATCCAGAACTCCAGGTCGTAGCGGATCAGGTCGCCCTCCAACTCCAGCAGCAGGGCCACCGGCGGCGGCGCGGCCAGCACCTCCGGGTGTTGCGCCGCCTCGACCAGCGTCGCCTGCACCTCGACCGGCGGGTGGACGGCGGCGGCCGTCACGCCGACGTGGACGCGCATCTCCGGCGAGCGGTGGGTGAAGCTCTTGACCGTGCTGCCCAGCAGGTGGCCGTTGGGGATGATCAGTTCCACGTCGTCGGGCGTGGTGATGAGCATCGTCCGCAGGCCGATCTTCTGCACCGTGCCGATGTTGTCATCGACCTCGATCACGTCGCCGGGGGCCAGACTGCGCTCGGTCAGCAGGATGAAGCCGCTGACGAAGTTGTTGATCAACTCCTGAAGGCCGAAGCCCAGGCCGACCGACAGACCGCCGATGATGACCGTCAGCGCCGTCAGGTTGACGCCCATGACCGTCAGGGCCAGCACCAGCCCGCCGACGACGATGCCGTAGCCGGTGAAGGTCGTCACCACCTGGTTGACCGCCGGATCGACCCCCGCCCGCGGCAGGATCGTCTCGCCCAGCAGCCGGCGCACGACGCGGTTGAGGAACAGGAACAGGGCCAGGATGAAGATGCCCAGCACCACCGACTCCAGCGTCAGGCGCAGGTCTTCGCTGCTGCTGAGGCGCAGTTCGAGCACGTTGTCCAGCAGGCCGGTCAGTTGCAGGAAGATGAGCAGCAGGATGAGCGGGCGCAGGATCTGCTTGCCCCACACCCTGGCCCGCGCCGGAGCAAAGTTCAGGTCGAACAGGGTGACGACGAAGCGGTAGAGCGCCCACAGGCCAAAGACGGGCACGAGCCACAGCAGCAGGTCGGCCGGCCGCTCGGCCGCCCGCAGCGCCCCGGCGGCCACCGAGCCGAGCACGTAGACCGTCAGCGGGAAGATGGCCGCCGACAGGGCCACCAGCAGGTCCAGCGTCCACGGCAGTTGCTCCATCACCAGCCCCTGCCGCTTCAGCCGCTCCTGCAACCGCTCCACCTGCCGCCGGGCCACGCCGCGCAGGGCGTAGGCGACGAGCAGAATGAGCAGCAGCAGGCCGACTTGCAGCAGGAAGTCGAGCGTCAGGATGCGCTGGAGGAGGCGGTTGAGTTGGAGCAGAACGTCGTCGAGCATGGTATAAGTAGACCTCTGAGGTTTGCGGCAAACCTCAGAGGTCTAGGAATTACGCCCGCGTCAGTTTGCGATAGCTGATGCGGTGCGGCCGTTCGGCCGCCGCGCCCAGCCGCTTGCGCTTGTCCTCTTCATACTCGCTGTAGTTGCCGGGGTACCAGAAGACCTGACTGTCGCCCTCGAAGGCCAGGATGTGGGTGGCCACGCGGTCGAGGAACCAGCGGTCGTGGCTGATGACCACGGCCGAGCCGGCGAAGCTGAGCAGCGCCTCTTCCAGCGCCCGCAGCGTGTTCACGTCCAGGTCGTTGGTCGGCTCGTCCAGCAGCAGCACGTTGGCCCCGCTCTTCAGCATCTTGGCCAGATGCACCCGGTTGCGCTCGCCGCCGGAGAGCGTGCCGACGAGCTTCTGCTGGTCAGAGCCGGCGAAGTTGAAGCGCGAGACGTAGGCCCGCGAGTTGACCTTGCGCTTGCCCAGTTCCAGCATCTCCTCGCCGCCGCTGATCTCCTGCCAGACCGTCTTCTCGCCGTCCAGCGTGTCGCGGCTCTGATCGACGTAGGCCATCTTGACCGTCTGGCCGACGGTCAGCGCGCCGTCGTCAGGCTGCTCCTGGCCGACGATCATGCGGAAGAGGGTCGTCTTGCCCGCGCCGTTGGGGCCGATGACGCCGACGATGGCCCCCGGTGGCACGTCGAAGGTCATGTCGTCCACCAGCAGCCGGTCGCCGAAGCCCTTGTCCACCTTCTCGGCCCGAATGACGATGTCGCCCAGGCGCGGGCCGGGCGGGACGTAAATCTCCAGCTCTTCGCGCACCTTCTCGCCCGTCTGCTCCAGCAGTTCGTTGTACTTGGTGACGCGGGCCTTGCTCTTGACCGTCCGGCCGCGCGGCGACATGTGGATCCACTCCAGTTCGCGCTCCAGCGTCTTCATGCGCTGCGCCTCGGAGCGCTCTTCCTTGGCCAGCCGGGCCTGCTTCTGCTCCAGCCACGACGAGTAGTTGCCCCGCCAGGGGATGCCATAGCCGCGGTCGAGTTCCAGAATCCAGCCGGCGACGTTGTCGAGGAAGTAGCGGTCGTGGGTGACGGCGATGACCGTGCCGGGGTAGTCGCGCAGGTGCTTCTCCAGCCAGGCGACCGACTCGGCGTCGAGGTGGTTGGTCGGCTCGTCCAGCAGCAGGATGTCGGGTTGTTTGAGCAACAACCTGACCAGGGCCACGCGCCGCCGCTCACCGCCGGACAGCACCGACACCGGCGTGTCGCCCGGCGGGCAGTTGAGCGCGTCCATCGCCAACTCCAGCCGGCTGTCGAGGTTCCAGGCGTCCATGTGGTCGAGCTTGTCTTGCAGCTTGCCCTGGTCTTCGATGAGCTTGTCCATCTGCTCCGGCGACAGGTCTTCGCCGAAGCGGGCGTTGAGTTCGTCGAATTGGCGCAGGGCATCGACGACCTCCTGCGCCCCCTCTTCGACGACGGCGCGCACGGTGCGCGTCTCGTCCAGCAGCGGCTCCTGCTCCAGAAAGCCGACGGTGTAGCCGGGGTTGAGGATCGTCTCGCCGATGTAGTCCTTATCGACGCCGGCCATGATGCGCAGCAGGCTGCTCTTGCCCGCGCCGTTGAGGCCCAGCACGCCGATCTTGGCCCCGTAGAAGTAGGACAGCGAAATGTCGCGCAGGATGACGCGATTGGGCGGGACGATCTTGCCCACGCCGATCATGGAGTAGATTACTTTATTGTCGGACATAGTAGTGGTCAGTGGTCAGTGGTCAGTGGTCAGTGGCCAGTACGCACTGACCACTGACCACTAATTTTCCGGCTTTTGCCCCAAGCGCCCCCGTTCTTCTTCGGCCACAGCCGTCTCTAGCTTGGTGAACAGCGGCCGCGGCGCGGGCAGTTGCCGCCCGGCAGGGATGATGGCCCGCTCCCAGCGGCCGGCGGCCATTGCGCCGTCATAGGTCAGGGCCAGATGGCTGCGGGTGGCTTCGTTGAATTCGCGCACGGCCAGCTCGCCGAACAGCGGCCCGTCTTCGCCCAGCAGTTCGCGCACCGTTTGGCTGGTGAAGGGCAGCACCGGCGCCCACAGGACGTGCAGGCCGCTGATGGCTTGCAGGGCGACGTAGAGGGCGCGGCCGGTGGCCTGGGGGTCGGTTTTGGCCGTGGCCCACGGGCCGGTCTCTTCGAGGTACTGGTTGACCAGCGTGGACAGGCGCAGAGCCTCCTGCACGGCGGCGCGGAACTTGCAGCCGTCGTAGTGGGCGGCCACGGTGGTGAAGCCCTCATCGACGGCGGCCAGCAGCGCCCGGTCGGCGTCGGTCAGCTCGCCCGGCTCCGGCACGACGCCGCCGAAGTAGCGGCGAATCATGCTCAGCACGCGGTTGACCAGGTTGCCCCAGTTGGCCACCAGTTCGTTGTTGTTGCGCTCCACAAAGCCGCCCCAGGTCCAATCGCTATCGCGCGCTTCGGGCATGTTGGCCGTCAGGTAGTAGCGCAGCGGGTCGGGGTCGAAGCGGTCGAGCGCGTCGAGCATCCACACGCCCCAATTGCGGCTGCCGCTGATCTTCTGCCCTTCCATGTTCATGAACTCGTTGGCCGGCACGTCAAAGGGCAGGTTGAGCGTGGCGTGGGGGTTGTCGCTATAGAGGCCGCGCGCGCCCAGCAGTTGCGCCGGCCAGAAGACGGTGTGGAACGGGGTGTTGTCCTTGCCGATGAAGTAGAGCGTGCGCGCGTCGGGGTTCTGCCACCAGTCGCGCCACAGGTCTTCGTCCCCCTCGTGCTGCGCCCACTCGATGGTGGCCGACAGGTAGCCGATGACCGCCTCATACCAGACGTAGAGCACCTTGTTGTCGAACCCTTCGACGGGCACGGGGATGCCCCAGTCCATGTCGCGGGTCACGGCCCGGCCGATCAACCCGCCGTCGATGAAGCCGCGGGCGAAGTTGATGACCTGCGGCCGCCAGTGCTCCTTGTCGTCGTGGATCCACTCGGCCAGCGAATCGGCGGCGATGGCCGGCAGGTCGAGGAAGAAGTGCTCCGTGTCGCGCAGCACCAGCGAGGTGTTGTCGCGCTTGCTGCGCGGGTTGACCAGTTCGGCGGCGCTCTCGAACAGGGTGTTGCAGTTGTCGCACTGGTCGCCGCGCGCGCCGGTGTAGCCGCAGTTGGGGCAGGTGCCCTCCACGTAGCGGTCGGGCAGGAATTGGCCCGCCTCCGGCGAATACATCTGCGGCGTCACCTTGCGGTAGAGGTAGCCGTTGGCCAGCAGTTGGCGGAACATGTCCTGCGAGACGCGGAAGTGGTTCTCGGTGTGGGTGCTGGTAAACAGGTCGTAGCTGATGCCCAGCCGGCGGAACAACTCCAGGAAGCGGGCGTGGTACTGCTCGTACGTCTCCAGCGTGCTGCGGCCGATCTCCTCGGCCTTGACCGTCACCGGCGTGCCGTGGCTGTCCGACCCGCTGACCATGACCACGCGGTTGCCGCGCAGACGGTGGTAGCGGGCGTAGATGTCGCCCGGCAGATGGGAGCCGGTGACGTTGCCCTGGTGGATGTCGGAGTTGGCGTAGGGCCAGGCGATGCAGACCAGCACGTTCTCCGGCTGCGGCTTATTCAACCTCGTCCTCCTCGTACTCCTCGAACTCCTCCGTCTCCTCCTCCTCGTCTTCGGTGATCTCCGTCAGCGCCTCGGCCAGCAGCTCGAAGTCGTCCTCGCTGATGCGGAAGAAGGACTCCGGCTCGATGTGGAGCTTGCTGAAGTCGGGGTAGCTCTCCAACTCGATGGAGTCGGCGCTGACGCCGTGCTCCAGGTCGGCCGAGGCCGCGTCCACGTCGGTCGGGAAGAAGGGAACCTTGGCGGCCTCGGTCGTGAAGGTGTAGTGCTTCGGGTCGGCCTCGAAGACGTCGCCGGTAATGGTGACGACGGCGAAGAACGTCTGCGCCTCGACGGCGTAGTAGATGAAGCGGTCGCCCGGCTTCAGGCGCTGCGCCCACTCCGGCGATGGGGCCATGACCACCCGCTCCTGCCAGCCGGGGAAAGCCAACTCCTCGCCCGGCGGCAGGCTGACGGCCTTGATGTAATGCGTTGTGTCCTTGTTCGACTGGCGAAGGTGGCGGCTGCTGGCCGCGCGCGCTTCCTGCTCGGCGACGATATTTTCCCAGATGCGGGCCTGGATGTTGATATTCAACTCCGCTTCCGACCCGTCGGCATAGCGCACCACCATTCGTGGCCCGTTGAGAGCCACGACTGTGTATTCACCAATGCGATTTCGATAAACCCTGTTGAGTTCGAACATCGCTCCCTTCTTTACTCCTGTGCAAATTTGGGCCGCATAGTATCTGTTTACGCCCTCTGGCGCAACACCACTTATTGGGCCGTAGCGCGATTCTCCCGAATCGCGCCGAATAGCAACAATGCGCGGAAGACGTGATTCGGGAGAATCGCGTTACGGCGTCTCCGTTGTGGCCACAAAGGCCACCCCATCCCACACCACTGCCAGCCGCCCCGGCGTGGCGCAGCCGTCGCGGATCAGTTGGGGCCGGCCGTCGCCGTCCCCGTCGCGCACGATCAGCCCGCCACCACAGCGCTCCGGCACGTCCAGCAGCGCCGGCGCGCCGGCCGCGGCCGATAGCACCCACGTCGCCCCCATCGCCGCGTCGCGCAACACCACGTCATCCAGGCCGTCGCCGGTCAGGTCGGCCGTCGCCTCGACAGCGACGGCGGCGTAGCCGGCCGAGCGCGTCCCCGGCTGCCAGTCGAACAGGACGGCCGGCGGCCCGCCGGCCACGCGCAGCGCCGCCTGGGTCAGGTGGGGCGCGTCCGGCCCGCCGCTCCAGACGGCGACAAGCTCCTGCCCCGCGTCGCCGGTCAGGTCGGCCGCCCGCCAGACGAAGGCCCGCGCCGGCCGCTCGCCCAGCCAGCCCAGGCGCAACGACGGCAGCGCCGCCGCGCCGCGCGCCTCGTAGGCGGCGATCAGGTCGGCCGGCGCCCCCTTGGCCTGTGGCGCGGTGATCTCCGGCCCGGCCGCCCCCGGTTCGTCCTCCGGTTCGGCCGGGTCGGGGTTCGGCTCGGCCGGGTGGATCAGCCGCAGCCCACCGGGCGAGGGCAGCACCGCCTGCCGGCAGCTATAGCTCAGGGCCAGTTCCAGCCGCTCGCTCTGAATGCCGACGGCCGCCGCGCCGCCGTTGCCGCCGGCCACCGTCGTCGGGTCGGCGTAGAGGAAGACGATGTCGTGGGTCGTCTCGAACAACTGCGCCTCGAACGTCACGCGATCCTCCAGGTCAGGGCCATAGACGGGCACGTCATCCCACTCGACGACGAAGACGCGCGCCGGGGCTTGGCCGACGACGGCCGTCTCCAGCGCCCCGGCGTTGGTCAGATCGAGGTCGGCCCAATAGGGGGCGATGAGGTCGCCCAGGCCGACCACCGGCCGGGCGCAGGCGGCGCGATAAACGGGGCTGCGGGTGGTGAATTGCAGGTTGCCGTTGCTGCCGGCGTTCAGCGCGTCGTAGGTTGCGCCGTAGAAGGTGAACGGGAAGGGCAGGTCGAGCCGCGCCACGTCGTCGTCGGCGAAGAGGCCGGTGGGGGTCGTGGCGTCGATGTAGGCGTAGGCCGCCGCGCCTTCGCAGGTGTAGCCGTAGCGGTCGGGGCCGGGGCAGAGGGCCACCGCCGGGCCGTAGACGCCCTGCGAACGCGCCCGCCAGAACAGGACGAAGGCGACGACGAGGACGGCCAGCAGGATCACCGGGATCAGGAGTCGCGCGGCACGGATGCGCATGGCGGCGGAGTGTAGCGCGAATTGGTTGATTGCGCTATGGGCCGTAGCGCGATTCTCCCGAATCGCGGCGACTCCTTGAAGACGCGATTCGGGAGAATCGCGCTACAATATAGGCGATGATCGCCGTCGCCCTGGTTATCCTCCTCGTCCTCTTCATGCTCCTGCGCCCCCTTCTGGCCGCCTGGCTCTATGCCCGGCCGCGGCGGCAATCTCCCCCGCCCCCCGCTCCACACGCGGGGTATGAAGCCGTCAGCTTCGGCGGCGGGGCCGCGCCCTGCCGCACGGGCTGGTTCCGGCCGTCGGGCAACGGCGCGGCCGTCATCCTGCTCCACAACCACGGCGGCGACCGCGGCGACGTGCTGCCCCCGGCCGAGGCGCTGGCCGCGGCGGGCTACGGCGTGCTGCTGGCCGGCCTGCACGCCCACGGCGAGAGCGACAGCCCACGCTTCAGCCGCGCCGGGGCGGTCGAGGACGCGCTGGCGGCCGTCACCTGGCTGCTGCGGCACGACGACGCCCCGGCGCGCATCGGCCTGCTGGGCGCCGGCCTGGGCGGAACGGTAGCCCTGCAAGCTGCGGCGCGCAGCAAGCACGTCCACGCCGTGGCCGCTGCCTCCCCCACGCCGGCGGCCCTGGACGATCTGCCGCCGCCCGGCGGCGTCGTCGATCTGCTGTGGCGCACGCCGCAGGAATACCTCTTCCTGTCGGCCGTCGACCGCTTCGCCGGCGCGGCCCACCTGTCGCCCAACACGCGGGCGCTGGCCCGCCTGGCCGGGCGGCCGGTGTGGCTGGGCAGCGCCGGCCGCGGCCGGGAGCAGCGCCACACCCGCCACCTGTTCGCCGCCGCCCGGCGGCCCAAGTCGCTCTACGAGTCGCCGGACGCCCGCCCCGCCTACGGCCTGACCGCGCCGGACGACTACGCCGTACCGCTGCTCGACTTCTTCAACCAGGCATTGGCCCCCGACAGCGCACCGCCGGCCGGCCGGGGGGCGGCCGACGCGGCGACGGACACGCCAACGACCGCGCCACAGCCGGCGGACGAGAAGGAACCCCAGCCGGCCGGCGAGCGCACCGTGACTCCGGCCACAGCCATGATGATCGCCTTTGCCGCCGTTCCCGTGGCCATGCTGGGGCTGATCGCGCCCTTCCAATTGCGCTGGGGGTTGACCCCGCCGCGCCTGCCGGTCGGACAGCCCATCGTCGCCATCCTGGGCTTTGTGGGCTTATTGCTGGCCGGGCTGCTGCTGCGCGAAGGGGTGCATCTGGCGGCCTACTACGTCATCGGCCGCGTGCCGCGCGGCGCGGCGCGACTGGGCGGGACGGGGGCCGGGCTGACGCCGCGGGTGCGCTGCGCGGTGCTGCTGCCGGCGCGCGCCTACCGGGCCATCCTGCTCGCGCCGGGAGTGCTACTGGGGGTTGTGCCGGGTATTGCCGGCATCGTCGTCGGCTCGTGGCTGCTGATCATCTGGGCGCTGTGGATGCTGGTGGCCGCCGGCGGCGATCTGGCCGCGTTGTGGGCCATGCGCGGCCTGCCGGCCGCTATGCCGGTGCGCGCCCACCCCGTCCGCCCCGGCTGCGAGTTCTTCACACGCGACGAATATGTGCAAAATATTGACAACAGACTTTGATTCGGCTACAATCACCAGCAATGTCAATAGTTTGTTCATATACGAGCGGGCGGGGAGTACAAAACTGCAATGGCTAAGGCGAATAAGCTGGCCCCGGGCGACGTTGCGCCGGATGGGGTCTGCCTCAACGTGGACGGGCTGCCCGTCGAACTGTCTACCTTCTGGGAAAAGGGGCCGCTGCTGCTGACCTTTCTGCGCCACTTTGGCTGAATTCACTGTCGTGAATGGCTGGCTCAGTTGGAGCTGCACCACGCGGAAATCGAAACGGCCGGATTGCGCACTCTGGCCATCGGCCTGGGCGAACCGAAGCACGCCCGCCACTTTGGCGGCAAGCTGGCCCCCAACGTCGAGTGTCTGACCGATGAGAAGCCGACGCTCTACGAAGCGTTCGGCATCGAAAAGGGCAACATACTGCGTCTGCTCGCCCCCGACGCCATGGCCGCCGGGGCGCGGGCGGCCAAACAGGGCCACCGCCAGGGCGAGGCTACCGGCGACATGCAACGCCTGCCGGGGACGTTTATCATCGACGGCCAGGGCATCGTGCGCTACGCCTACTACGGCAAGCACGCCGGCGACCAGCCCGACCTGACCGAGTTAGTGAACTGGTGGCTCGGCCAGAAAGCCGCGGCCTGAGTTCCCCAGGAACGCGGCGGGTGGACAAACGCATTTGTCCACCCGCCGCGTTTTTTGTTACTTGCGCGCCTTGGCCTGCTCGATCCACTCGTCAGGGTTGGCGACGCTGGTGGCGTGGGTGACTTCGCGCAACTGGTCGGCCGAGGTCTTGGCCACGTCGGCAAAGGTGGTGATGCCCGCCTGGCGCAGCCGTTCAGCGAAGACGGGGCCGATGCCCTTGATCTCGGTCAGGTCATCGGCGGCCAAAGTCGCCTTGGCGGCGCGGCTGGCCGGCTCGGCCGTCTTCTTCTTGGCGGCCACGGCCTGCTCCCCCTTCTCTTCGACGGCCTTTTTGGTTTTGGCTTTGGCTTCGGCCGTGGGAGCGGTAGTGACGACCGGCTCGGCGGCCGGCGTCTTGGCCGCGGCTTCACCTTCTAGCGGCACGTCGGCCGACCGGTAGCCGGCGTCGCCGTCCGACCGGCGACGCCGGCGAACCAGCCGCCGCGCGCCGTCGGCGGCCAAGGCCACCGCGCCCGCGCCCACCAGATACCACGCTTTGGGATTCAGTAACTTCGACATATCGCTTCCCTCGATTCAGGACACACACGAGCTTCTAGGTGGCATTGTAGCACGGAACCGCGCCATTCTTAAAGCGATTGACGCCCCGGCCCGATGCGGCTATAATACGCCGTACATTGCCCTGGTGGCGGAATTGGCATACGCGGTAGGTTGAGGGCCTATGTCCTTAGGACGTGGAGGTTCGAGTCCTCTCCAGGGCACACAGTTTAATCAGCGAACACGTTGACCGGGACGAGTACCCGCAACGCCCGTAGCAGAGAGGCGGAGGCCACAGGCTGAGAGCGCCGCCAACGGAGCGCACGGTGAAAACCCCCCGGGAGTGGTGGCCCGAACGTCCCTGTGACCAGTAAGGCGACCCGGCAGGCTCCGTTAGCGGCCACAATGAGCGCGGGCTGTGCCCGCTGAAATTGGGTGGAATCGCGACGCCGTCGCCCCATATGGGCGGCGGCGCTTTTGTTTTTAGAGAGAGTAGGACGTTGAAGAAAATTGTTTCACGCAAAGACGCAAAGAACGCAAAGCTCAGAAAATTCTGAGCTTTGCGTTCTTTGCGTCTTTGCGTGAGGTTTATCCTGACAAGGAGAAGTGACGATGAACAAGATACCGGTGGGTGTGTTGGGTGCGACGGGGACGGTGGGGCAGCGGTTTGTGCAGCTTTTGGCCGGCCATCCGTGGTTCGAAGTGGTGGCCGTCACCGGCTCCGACCGCACCGTCGGCCGCCCCTATGGCGAGGGCGTCAACTGGCTCATGCCCGGCCGCGTGCCGGCGCGCGCGGCCGAACTCATCGTCCAGCCCACCGCGCCCAACCTCGACATCCCCGGCGACCCGCCCGTCGTCTTCTCCGCCCTGCCCACGGGCGAGGCCAAGGAGTGGGAGCCGCAGTTCGCCGCCGCCGGCTACGCCGTGGTGACCAACACCTCCGTCTTCCGCATGACGCCCAACGTGCCCCTGCTCATCCCGGAGGTCAACCCCGACCACACCTGCCTCATCCCCACCCAGCGGGCGGAGAACAACTGGCCGGGCTTCATCGTCGCCAGCCCCAACTGCTCGACGACCAGCGCCATCCTGCCGCTGAAGGTCTTCCAGCAGGCGTTCGGCGTCACGGCGGCGATCATCACCACCATGCAGGCCATCTCCGGCGCGGGCTACCCCGGCGTGTCGTCGATGGATATCTACGACAACGTCGTGCCCCACATCGGCGGCGAGGACGAGAAGCTGCAAAACGAGCCGAAGAAGCTGCTGGGCGACGTGCGCGACGGCCGCATGATCCTGGCCGACATCGCCGTCAGCGCCCAGGCCAACCGCGTGCCGGTCATCGACGGCCATCTGGCCAGTGTGTCGGTCAAGCTGGCCCGCCCGGCCTCGGCCGACGAGGCCATCGCCGCCCTGCGCGACTGGCAGCCGCCGGCCATCTGCGCCCAACTGCCGTCCACGCCCAAGGAACTGCTCATCTATCGCGACGAACCCGACCGGCCGCAGCCCCGCCGCGACCGCGACGCCGGCGACGGCCTGGCCTGGTCAGTGGGCAAGGTGCGCGCCTGCCCGGTGCTCGACGTGCGCTACCTGGCCCTGACCCACAACACCCTGCGCGGCGCGGCCAGCGGGGCGCTGCTGAATGCGGAGTTGTTGGCGGTCCAGGGTATATTGGGAAATAGGGATTAGGGATTAGGGATTAGGGGCTAGGGAAGAGCGCTCATCCCTAATCCCTAATCCCTAATCCCTTTCTTACGGAGTGACCGTCAGCGAATTCGGAATGTAACTGGGCACGACCTGCACCCAGCTCTGGCCGATCTGGAGCGGGAAGGGGTTGCCCGCGGCGTCTCTGAAGGTGAGCTGGTCGTTGCGGCCGACGCGCTGCCAGGTCACGTCGTAGCGCTGCCCGTCGCGGAAGACGACCGCCGGGCCGCTGCCCCATAGTTGAATCTCAATCGACAGCGCGGCGCAGACGCCGTTGTTGATCTGCTCGCAGATGTTGGCGTCGTTGACGTGGAACGGCGTGATGTAGATGACGTTCGACACCGTCACCTGCTCCTCGGTGTTGGCGTCCAGGTGCTCTTCGAAGTCCATCCAGCGCCGGTACTGGCCGATCTCCGGGTCATAGACCCACTCGATCTCCTCCGTCTTGTAGCTGATGTTGATCTTCGTCGCCGGGGAGCCGCCGGCCGGCGGCTCTTCGGTGAAGGCGTTGAACGTGCCGAAGTGCGGCGCGCTGTTCAGCCCCTTGGCCTCGACCGCCGCCCACAGGTCGGCCAGGCGGATGTAGAGCGTGTGCTCGAACGGCTTGGTCGTGTCGCCGGTGCGATAGAAGCCCGGCTCGGCCGCCCGCAGCAGCCGGTCGCTGAAGTCGGAGGCGTTGAGCCGCTGGTTGACGCCGACGCTGGCCCCGGAGAAGGCCAGCATGGCGTCGTACATGGCCGGCAACTCGATGTCGATCAGGCGCGCGCTGCGCACCGGGCCGACGTTGGGGGCCACGGTGTCGTAGAAGATGGCCGTGAAGCGCGTCACCGAACCTTCGGTCCAGTGCTCGAAGATGAGGTCGGCGTCGTTGAGGCCCGCCTGCGGCCGGGTGTAGTCGGCCGGGGCGTTGGACAGCTTGACGGCGATCGGCCGCCGGTTGAGGTCGTCGGGGTCGGCCACTTCCTCGCCCGTCAGCGGGTTGCGCCCGGCGAAGGCGGCGGCCTCGGCGGCCAGAACGACCGTGTCGGGCAGCGGCGTCACTGCCGGCGTGGGCGGGGCGAGGGTGGCGTCGGGCGTCACGACCGGCGGCGGCGGCAGCGTGGCGGCCATAGCAACGGTGGCCGTGGGCGGCACGGGCGAGATGGTAGCGGCGACTTCGGCGGCGGCCGTGGCCAGGGCCGAGGTCGGCGGCGGCGGAATCTCGCCTACCTCCGCCCCGCCGCTACAGGCCACCAGCAGAACGGCGGCGATGATGGGCAACAGTGACAAGTATTTGCGGAACATTTCGATCTTACTCGTAATGACAGGTCTATGACGCCGGCGCGCGAAACAACCGCGCGACGGGCGCACAAAGCCGGATTGTACGCCAATTTGAGCGGAATGGGCTGACGATTGGGCGACTGCTTACCTATGATCTGAAGAGGAGAGGGACGCTGAGAAACGCGGAGGAGCGCGGAGTTACGCTGAGGAAGAATAGAGGGATACGGAGTTACACAGAGGAGCACAGAGGGACACAGAGGAAGAGACGACAACTGACAACTGTCAACTTCTTACAACGGCTCAAGTAGAAAGTACTCGTCCAACGGCTCCTCAAACCCCCGCGGATGGTACTCGCCGGAGTGGCGGTCGAGGACGTAATCGCCGTGATAGTCGCTGCGGCTGATGCGCTCCAGCATCGCCACCAGCCGATCCACGTCGTCGGTGTTGTTGTAACAGCCGAAGCTGGCCCGCACCATGCCCGGCATGTCGCTCTTGTCGCCGGCCAGCAGATGGTCGCGCCACTGGGCCGACTCGACCTCGTCCAGTTGCAGCAGATGGACGACGTAGGGGTGGGCGCAGAAGCAGCCGCTGCGCACGCCGATGCCCCCTTCGTACCCCAGGATGGCGGCGACGAGGAAGTGGGAGACGCCTTCGACGTTGAACGGGATGACGCCAACCTTCTCCGCCGCCCGCGCCGGGTCGGTCTCGCCGTAGAGGCGGATGCCCGGCAGGCGGCCGAGCCGCTCCAGCGTGTAGGCCACCAGCTCCGCCTCGTGGGCGGCGATGGCGTCCATGCCCACTGCCATCAGCGTTCGCGCGGCCACGGCCATCGCCACCGCGCCGACGACGTTGGGGCTGCCGGCCTCGTCGCGGTCGGGCACGCCGGCCCAATGCACGTCGTCGAGGGTGACGATATCGACCGTGCCGCCGCCGCGATACTCCGGCGGCTGGCGCAGGAAGATCTCCCGCGGGCCGATCAGCGCCCCGGTTCCGAACGGCGCATACATCTTGTGGGCCGAGAGGGCCACGAAGTCGAGATGCTCCGGGTCGTCGTCGGGGAGCATGTCCACCCGGCGGTGGGGCGCGAGTTGGGCGGCGTCGACCAGGATGAGCGCCCCCGCCTCGTGGGCCTTGCGCGCCAGACGGTGGATGGGCTGGATGAAGCCGCTGACGTTCGACGCGCCGCTGACCGCCACCAGGGCCACCCGCCCGGCGTGGGCCGCCAGTTGCCGGTCGAAGTCGTCCTCGTCCAGCCGGCCGTCGGGCAGGGTGCGGACGTGGACGACGTGGGCGCGCGGCCGCCAGGGCAGGTCGTTGCTGTGGTGCTCCAGTTGGGTGGTGATGACCACCGCCTCCGGCCCCAGCGGCAGCCGCCAGGCCAGCTTGTTGATGGCCTCGGTCGTGTTCTTGCCGAAGATGACCGTGTTGGTGCGCGGGTCGGCGCCGACGAAGCGGCCGATGATGGCGTGGGCCTGGTCATAGGCCACCGTGCTCAGGCGCGACTTGAAGCCCGTGCCGCGGTGGACGCTGGAGTAGAAGGGCATGAACTCGTCCACAGCCCGCACGACATCGACCAGGGGCGGCGTGCTGGCGGCGTTGTCGAGGTTGACGTAGGGCACGCGCCGGCCGTCGAGCAGGGGCACTTCGCGCTCCAGCCCCACAATCCGGTCGCGCAGGTTGAGGGTGGCTATCATGGGTTGCTCCTGAAAGAGAAGAGCTCACGCAAAGGCGCTAAGGAGCAAAGGCGCAAAGTTACATTCTTTTCTTCTTTGCGCCTTTGCCCCTTAGCGCCTTTGCGTGAGCCTCTTTCTACACATCCTGCCGCCCCTCGAAGGCGCGGCCGAGGGTAATCTCGTCGGTGTACTCCAGGTCGCCGCCGACGGACAGACCGCGGGCCAGGCGCGTCAGGCGCACCTTGTGGTCGGTCAGGCGGCGTTGCAGATAGAGCGCCGTCGACTCACCTTCCAGCGTCGGGTTGGTGGCCATGATGATCTCGCGGAAGCTGCCGGCGGCGACGCGCTGCAACAACTCGGCCAGACGCAGGTCTTCCGGGCCGATGCCCTCGACGGGCGAGATGGCTCCGTGCAGGACGTGGTAGCGGCCGTTGAAGGCCCGCGAGCGCTCGATGGCCAGCACGTCGAGCGGCTCCTCGACGACGCACAGGAGTCCGGCGTCGCGCGCGTCGTCGTCACAGATGGGGCAGGGGTCGTCCTCGGTGATGTTGAAGCAGACCGAGCACAGTTGCGTGCGCTCCTTCAGTTCGTGCAGCGCGGCCGACAGGTCGAGGGCCTGGTTGTCGGTGGCCCGCAACAGGTAGAACGTCAGGCGCGAGGCCGACTTGGGGCCGATGCCCGGCAGGCGGGCGAACTCGTCAATGAGCTTTTGGACGGAACGGGGCAGAACGGATTGGGCCACAAGTTACCCCATCAGGCCGCCGAGCAGCCCGTCCATCCCGCCCACGCCGCCGGTAATCCCTTCCATGCGCTGCGCCGCCAGCGCCTGCGACTGCTCGATGGCGGCGTTGATGCCGGCCACGAGCATGTCTTGCAAGAAGTCGACCTCGTCGGCTACCAGCACTTCCTTATCAATGGTGATGGCCCGCACGCGCTGGTGGCCGGTGATGGTGATGGTGATTACCCCGCCGCCGGCGCTGACGGTCAGCGTCTCGTTCTCCAGCGCCGTCTGCGCCGTGGCCATGTCGGCCTGCATCTTCTGCACCTGGGCCAGCATGTCGTTGGGGCTGCCGCCCCTACTTTCTTCTTCGGTTTGCCGTGGAAATTACGTTTCGTCATATGTCCCTCAAAAGAAGATCTCACGCAAAGACGCAAAGAACGCAAAGCTCAGAGGCTTCTGAGCTTTGCGTTCTTTGCGTCTTTGCGTGAGGCGTCTTGTTCTCATTCATCGTCTCGCACCACACCGCCCAGTTCGGTCGCCAGCGCCTGGAACTCGTCCTTGTGGATGGGCACGGGGTAGTCGGCCGTGGTCACGGTGCGGATCAGGCACTCGGTGTTGCTGAGGGCGCGCAGGGCGGCCACGACGGCATCGGCCGCGCCGGCCGTCTTGTCGAACTTGTCCTTCAGCAGCGGATAGTCGAAGCCCAGAATGACCGTCCGCCCCTCGATGGCCAGCGGCTTGCACATCGTCAGCAGCGCCGGCAGGTTCTTGTTGTGCTGCCCCACCCGCCGCGTCATCTCCGGCCAGAGGGCGGAAACCGCCGGAACGGTCAGGGTGGCAGGTGGCGCGGTGGGTGGCGTAGCAGGTGGCGCGTGGCGCGTGGCGGGTGGCGCGTCGTCACTGGTCGCGGGTCGCGGGTCGCGGGTCGCTGGCTGTCGGTCGGCCGCGGGTTGGTGGTCGCGGGTTGGTCGTGGATCGTTCGTCGTTGGTTGTTGATCGGCCGATGGCACGCGGTGCTCTTCACTCGCCACCCGCCCCTCGCCACTCGCTACTCGTCCCGCATCTGAGGATGCCGACTCCGCTCTCACCAAGGGCGACTCGCCACTTGCCACTCGCCACTCGCCACTGGCCACCGGCATCGGCCCATCCGGCATTAGCTCAATAAACGCCAACTCCAGCGGCAACTGCGGCTGCCAACTGCCGGCCGGTTGCAGCGCCGCCTCCTGGAAGCGGCGCACGGCGTCGATGAGCGCCCGGCGCGGGGCGCGGGCGGCCTGGGCCAGCATGTCGCGCTTGCGCTCCACCGGCCCCTCCACGTCCAGTTGCGCCCCGGCGGCCTGCATCAGCAGCAGTTGCCGCAGGTGGCTGACCATCTGGCGGCAGAACTGGCGGGCGTCGGCCCCCGAACTCAGCGCGTCGTGGATGACGCCCAGGCCACGGGCGCTGTCGGCATCGAGCCAGGCATCGACGACGGCCAGCACGGCCGCGTCGGGGGCCGTGCCCAACACCAGTTGCGCCCGCTCCAGGGTAATGCGGTCGTCGGGCGAGACGACGAGCTGGTCGAGCAGGCTCTCGGCGTCGCGCAGGCTGCCGGCCGCCTGCCGCGCCAGCAGCTCCACCGCCCCCGGCTCGATGGCCAGCGCTTCCTTGCCGGCCAGCCAGTTGAGCCGCGCGGCGATCTCCGGCGTGGTCAGCAGCCGGAAGTTGAACTGCTGGCAGCGCGACTTGATGGTGACGGGGACTTTGTGCTCTTCGGTCGTGGCCAGCACGAAGATGGTGTGGGCCGGCGGCTCCTCCAGCGTCTTCAACAGGGCGTTGAAGGCGGCGATGGAGAGCATGTGGACTTCGTCGATGATGTAGACTTTGTAGCGCCCCTGGCTGGGGGCGAAGTTGACCTTCTCGCGCAGGGTGCGGATGTCGTCCACGCCGGTGTTGCTGGCGGCGTCGATCTCGATCAGGTCGAGGAAGCGGGCCTCGTTGACGGCGTGGCAGAGGGGGCAGGTGTCGTCGGGGCGGGCGGCGGGGTCGGCCGCCTGGCAGTTGACGGCCTTGGCCAGCAGGCGGGCCATCGTCGTCTTGCCCGTGCCGCGCGGGCCGCAAAAGAGGTAGGCGTGGCCCACGCGGTCGGCCGTCACCGCCGCCTGTAGCGTGCGCGTGATGTGCTCCTGGCCAATGACCTGGTCGAAGCGGGCCGGACGCCATTTGCGGGAGAGGGCTAGTGACATGAGCTTCCCTGAGACCTGACAGGTGTTGGGCGTTGGCGGCCAACGCCCAACACCTGTCAGGTCTTCGTAGCCTAAGTTTACCACTGAAGGGAGGGGGGAACAAACCGCGGCGCGGCGGTCTACGGCCGCCATGTGACTGCTCACCGCTACCGCTACGGCGCTTGTGAACAGCATCGACGCTATGCTATGATGTTGGTAGTTAGTCCCACGGTATTGCCCGAAGCGAGGTGAGCCATGACGATCAGCCAAGGGACGGCCCGCACCCTATTCCTCTTGTCGTTGCTGTTGGTGCTCTTGTTGCCAACCGCGTGCGCGCCCACGGCGATGGAGCCGGCGGCACAAGAAGCGGGCACGACGCTGCCTACGGAGCCGCCGGCCCTGGCCGTGGTTACGCCCGCGGCCGGCTCCCCGGAGACCCTGCCCGCGCCCAGCCCGACCATCCTGATCTACGCCTATCCCGGCGCGCCGGGCCACACCCCCACGCCGGACGTTTACCCCTGGCCCACCCAAACCCCCGGCCCGACCGACCCGCCGGAGCCGACCGAAGAGCCGACGGAAACGGAGATACCGTTCCCGACGCTGCCGCCGACGCCGGTGGTGACCCTAGTTCCGACCATCGCGCCACCCTTCCTGCCGGTTCCCGACGGGACAACCGCCCAACCGTTTACCGTCTATTGGCGCGACGGGGACGTCATCCGCTCGTTGAGCACGGCCGAAGGGGCCGAGCCGCAGGTATTTCTCGATCCGGCGGCCGAGTTTGGGCTGTACCTCACGCCGATAGAGGCATACTTCCGAACCTGGGGCGCCATGTCACCCGACGGCCGCTCGTTGGCCTTGATCCTCACCGAAGAGCCGCAGCCGCTCGACTATTCCATGGTCGCCCATCCGATTGCCATCTACATCCTGGATATGAAAAGCCGCACACTACGTCTATTGCTTGAAGATGGAGGCGAGCTGGTGTGGTCGCCTGATAGCCGGCGGCTGGCGTACCATTATGGCCACACGCTTTACGTGACCGACGTAGCGACCGGCGAGACCACCGGCGTATACACAGCCGAAGCGGAGTACGACGAAGCCTATCCCAGAGACTACTCCTGGTCGCCCGACGGCCGCTATCTGGCGCTCATTAAGGAGGACCCATTTACCGGGCGTAGCCTGCTCGTTGTCGATACGCAAGGCGAGGCCGCACCGGTGACGCTCGTCTCGCGAGAACCGTACTCCGTAGGAGATACACAGTGGTCGCCTACCGGCAATCAGATCACCTACGTGTTTCCGGGCGAGGGCCGGCTCGGACGGTATGACCTATGGATCACGAACCCGGACGGCGCGGATAAACGCCAGTTGACTTACGACCTGGATGTGGCCTCGGTGCAGTGGTCAGCCGATGGCCAATGGCTGGCTCTGTACGCTCTGGCTGCCTATGAGCCTGAGCCGGCTAACTGGGATCTATGGCTGCTCGATCCGCGGGCCGGCGACCTGAGGCGGCTGACCTTCACGCAGGCGACGGACGAATCCATGACCAGCCCGGAATGGTCGCCCGATGGCACGCAGCTTGTTTTCTATCGCCATCCGCCGGGACTCACGCCGATGGAACTGTGGGTCAAATCGCTTCTCGACGGCACGGAGCGAAGGTTGGTCAGCCCGGCGATGATCAAGGAAATCGGTCTGGTCGTTGGACCTTGAGCGGGACACCAGCCGGAGCGCCTCGTCCGGGAGGTAGTTATGAACGGTCGAACACTTTGGTATTGCTTCAAGCGGCTTCAGTCATACATCGCTCTCGCCGGCCTGCTCCTGGCCGCCGGTTGCGCCACCTCCGGGACGGGCGAGAGCGCCATCACCGTGACAGCGCCAACGGCCATCGTCGCCGTTGAGGGCACGCCTGCGCCGCCGACGGCCACGTCTACCCCCACCTCATCCCCTGCCTCGCCCACATCGACGGCCACCCCAACGCCAACCCGCCCCACCGCCACCCCCGCGCCCATTATCACCGCCACCCCGCCGCCAACTCCCGTCCTCGTCGGCCTCGACAACACCCTCGTCCTCTACACCGCCCTGACGGCTATCCGGCCCAACGTCGATCCCAATACCTACTGGGACCCGCACTACGGCTTCAAGACCTGGCCGCCATTGCCCTTCGTCGCTCCGGCCGTCTTTGACCCGCTCTACGGCAAGCGCGAGAACATGGGTGGCGACATCGACATGTTCTTCATGGATCGCCGCGCCCACGCCTCGCCCGACGGGCGCTATGTGCTCGTCCCCGGTCTGCACGCCAGCCCGCCCGAATACGGCGTCGCGGGCACAGGCACGTGGCTGCTCGACCTGGCCGCCGGGGAGGCGCGCCAACTGCTGCCCGATGGCGTCATCGCCACCTGGAGTCCGGCCGGCGACGCCATTACCTACGTCGATGGCGGCGCGCTCTACACGCTGAGCGTCGCGCCGGGGGCCACGCCGCGGGCGCTGTTGACGGACGAGAATCTGTGGCCGCTCTTCGCCAAATGGTCGCCTAACGGCGACACCATCGCCACACTCATCAGCACCGAGCCGGACACGACCGACCCGAACGACACGCGCTACTTCGTCGGCCTGTGGCTGGTGCCTGTGGACGGCGCGCCGCCGCGACCGTTGTCGAAGCTGGAGGTGTTCGGCATGGAGTACGCCAGCCAGCAGGTGGCCTGGTCGCCCGATGGGCAGTACCTGCTGGCCCTGAACGAGGTCTACGACCTGGACGGCAACCGCGTTTCGCCGGATTTCACCAGCGCCGTCACCTGGCTGCCGGAGGGCAGCCGGCTGTTGACGCAGGACATGGACATCATCACGGTGGCCGGCGAGTTGGTGACTGATCTCGACGATGCCCGCACTTTTGCCGAATGGGCCTTCTCCCACGACGGCCGGCGCGTGGCGGTCTTTCGCGGCGACACGTCGGACGGGCCGTTCCACCTGGCCGTCTACGACCTGGCGAGCGGCGAAAACTGGGACGTGCGTGACCGGCCACCGGGCATCGTCCGCTGGAGCGCCGACGACAGCCGGCTGATCCTGGGCGTCTACGAACTGCAAAACGGCGAACGGCCGCAGATCGTCACCGTCAGCGCCGCGCCGGGCGGAGCGGGCGAGCAACTGTTGTTAGACTATGCGCAACTGATCGAGGTGGTGGCGTATCCGCCGCGCGAGTAGATGGAGTGTTTTGCCGCCCCTTTTCCGTAAATGCGGGTCAGGCCTGCGGCACGGCCGCGGCCACCTGCTGGAACGAGAGTTCGGCCAAGTCGACGTTGGCGCTGGCATGTTCGAGGGTCAGCGCCACATAGTTATGCCTACCTGTAGGGGTGTGGCAAGTGTCGATAGCCGAATGTAGGCGCGTCTTGTTGCCCTTTCTAGCTCATGTGTGCTACACTGTCGCGCTATGACGCTGGAATATGAGCGCCTCGGCCCGGAACTGGAACAGATGGCCATCGCCGCCGCCCGGCTACGGGCGGTGCAGGCCGAGCGCGCCGACCAACTGCGCGACGTGCTGGCCCGCCACGCCGCCGATTGGGACGCGCTGGAGGCCGGGCTGGCCCGCGCCCAGGACGCCCACGGCGCCGACCCCAAGTACTTCCGCGCCGCCCGCCCCCTCGGCCGCGACGAACGGCTGGACGCGCCCATCCCCGCCCCACCGCCGCCGCCGCGGGCCACGCTCATCGCCACCGACGGCTCGCAAATCCTGCCCGACCGTCACGCCTCCTTCCTCTACTACCTGATCAACATCGGCGCGATCATCTACGACCACGGCCAACCCCACGCGCCCAGCGTCGTCTCCCTGCCGTCCATCTTCTACCCCACCATCGAAGACGACCTGACCGACGACGCCCCCGGCTTCGACAAGAGCGAAGTAACCATCGCCCGCGACCGGCGCGAGATCGAGACGCTGGCCGCGCTAACCCTCAGCACCCAGGGCAGCGCCGCGCGCACCCTGGCCATCCTCGACCAGCGCCTGCTCTACTGGCCCTTCGTCGGCGAGCGCGAGAAGACCGAGGACGCCGTCTTCGCCTGGACGGCGGCCATGACCCAGATCTACGAGACCGGCGCGCTGCTGGCCGGCTACATCGACCGGCCGGGCAAGGCCTCGGTCGTCACCCTGCTGCAAACGCTGCTCGACGACCCGACGATCAATCTGCGCGAACTCGGCCGCCGCCCCGGCCCCGGCGAACTGACCGACGCCGACCTCTACGCCACGCTGCTCGGCCCCGGCCAGCGCAGCCCCGTCTTCGTCGACGTCTCGCCGGCCAACAGCCGCTTTGCCGAGGAGCACCCGCTGATCGAGGTGTGCTTCTTCTATCTGAATCCAGGGGCCAGGGGCCAGGGACCAGGGGCCAGGGAAGAAGGCGGGGGAGCATGGGCGCGGGGGAGCGGGGGCGAGGACTCTTCCCCTGGAACCTGGCCCCTGGAACCTGGCCCCTTTGCTCTTGACCTCGGCCCCCACCCGCCGGCCCCGCGCACGGCGCGGGCTATCGCCCGCGTGGACATCCCGCGCTGGGTGGCCGAAGACCCGGCGGCGGTGGCCTTTGTCCACGGGCTGATCTATGACCAGTGCAAGCTGATGGGCGACTACCCCTACGTGCTGGCCCGGGCCGACGAACTGGCCGTCGTCGGCCGCCACGACGAGATGAACCTGAACATGATGATCGACGGCCACATGCAGCGGCTGGGCGTGCCCGATAGCCTGAGCGCGGCCAAGGCCAACAGCAAAGACATCGCCCGCGCCGGCCGCACGCGGCACGAGTTTCGACCGGGAATATGACAGAAGAGCTCACGCAAAGGCGCAAAGAAGCAAAGGACGCCAATAAGATTTCTTCTTGGCGCTCTTTGCCCCTTTGCGCCTTTGCGTGAGCTCTTCTACCACAAAGGACACCTATGGAGCTATTCGCAGCGGAGGACAAGAGCAGCGCCGGCCGGGTGTTGCGGGCGGGCACACAGGGCTTCACCATCGGCTGCCAGGTGCGCCAGCTCTCCGGCCCGTCGTTCGGCTGCCTGGTGAAGGCCCAGCCGGTCGACGCCCGCGAGGCCATCTTCGGCCTCATCTACAACATGAACGTCGACGACGACCCGCTCGTCCGCCGCCTCATCCTGGCCGACAACCAGCCGGAGACGGTCATCAACGACCAGCGCCAGAACCGGCTGCTGCCCATCGAGATGGCCGTGCTGGCCGTCGGCTACTGCCGCGACGGCCGCTTCTACCACGGCCTGCCCCCCCGCCCGCCGCTCAACCTCGACCCGGTGCTGCTGTGCCTCGACAAGGCCGAGATCGTCCGCTTCACCGACCGGCTGGGCTATCTGCGGCTCATCCTGCGGGCCAGAGACCTGGGCGTGCCCGTCGACCAGTTGCTCGTGGCCCACTTGCAGGACATCTACCGCCTGCGCGGCTACGATGCCGACTGGGCCGTGGCCGTCATCGGCGAGGTCATCCAACTGCTGCGCAACGACTACGAGACGCTCGTGCCCGTGCTGGAGGCCATCGCCGAGGCCCTGCCCGAACTCGCCGCCGCCGGCGCGATGGGAGGCTTCTAATGTTGCCCGACCCCGCCGGTGCATCCCACTTTCCTGAGTGGGTTACACCTTCTTCAGCCCCCACCTCCGCCCCCCTCGGCTACATCGTCGGCGGCGGCCTCAAGGAAGGCTTCCGCGTCCGCCTGACCGTCCCGGCCGACACGGTGCAGGAGGGTAGCTTCGTCGTCTGCGAGAGCGGGCGCTACCGCTACTACGGCCTGGTCACCGACCTGCAACTGGGCAGCACCGACCCGCGCTTCGCCGACGAGCAGTCCGACCGGCTGCCGCCGGTCATGCGCCGCGCCCTCTATGGCCAGACGCTCTACACCACCCTGGCCGTCTACCCAACGCTGATGCTCGACCTGGGGCCGGACCTGACCGCGCCGGAGCGGGCCGAGTGGCAGGCGCGCGTCGACCGCGGCGAGGAGAACCCCGGCCCCAAGCCGGTCAAGACCGTGCCCGCCCACCACGCGCCGACGCGCCCGGCCGACGCCGCCGACGTGGCCGACATCTTCGGCCAGGAGGGCGGGGCCAACTTCGTCGTCGGCCACACCATCGAACAGGGCTACCCCGTCTGCCTCGACCTGGCGCGCTTCGTCAAGCGCAGCAGCGGCATCTTCGGCGCGACGGGCACGGGCAAGAGCTTCCTGACGCGCATGGTGCTGGCCGGGCTGATGAAGACCGACGTGGCCGCGGCGCTGGTCTTCGACATGCACAACGAGTACGGCTTCGACGACCGCGACACCGACCGCGAGACTGGCCGTGCGCGGCCTCAAGTCGATGTTCGGCTCGTACGCCCAGATCGCCGCCCTGGGCAAGGGGGCGCGGGTGCGCGGCCACACGCCCGACTTCACCCTGGAACTGGCCACCAGCGACTTCACCACCACCGACATCAACCTGCTGGGCGAGACGCTGAACCTGACCGACACCGCCGCCGTCACCCTGGGCGCGCTCGACCGGGCCTTCGGCGACGCAGTGGTTCGCCCGCTTCATGAAGCTGGAGCCGGGCGCGGTCGTCACCGACGACGAGGGCAAGACCGTGCCCGCGCCCAACTCCGTGGCCCGCTGGGCGCGCGACTACAACATCCATGAGAAGGCCGCCGAATCGCTCCACCGCCGGCTGGCGCTCATCTACAACAAGCCCTACGTCGTCGAGCGCCCGGCGGCCGACGCGGTGAAGGCCATCGTTGACCAACTGGAGAACGGCCGCCACGTCATCCTCAGCTTTGGCGAGCACGACAGCGAACTCGACTACATCCTGGTCAGCAACATCCTGACCCGGCGCATCCGGCAGGAGTGGGTGGCCAAGACGGAGCGCAACAAGTCCTTCGGCGAAGCCCCGCCCCGACCGCTGGTCATCGCCGTGGAGGAGGCCCACAAGCTGCTCAGCCCGGCCGTGGCCGGACAGACGGCCTTCGGCACCATCGCCCGCGAGCTGCGCAAGTACAACGTGACCCTGCTCATCGTCGATCAGCGGCCGTCGGGCATCGACGACGAGGTCATGTCCCAACTGGGCACGCGCGTCACCGGCTGGCTGGGCGACGAGGACGACATCCGCGCCGTGCTCAGCGGCCTGGCCGGGCGCGAGCAGTTGCGCGGCATGTTGGCCCGCTTGCAGGAGAAGGAAGAGGTGCTGCTGCTGGGCTGGGGGGTCAAGATGCCCATCCCCATCCGCTCGCGGCGCTATGACCAGCGCTTCTACGACGAGATGCGCGGCCGCCCCTCGCCCACCCTGCCGGCCGAACGCTACACGCTGCAAAAGGCCAACGACGACCTGTTCTAGCAGGTTCCAGGTTCCAGGGGCCAGATTCCAGGGAAGAGCCTTCTTCCCTGGCCCCTGGAACCTGGCCCCTTTCTTTGCCTTAGCTCCTCTTCTCTGGTACTATTGAACCATTATCCTTCATTCATTAATCATCCTTGCAGGTCAGATATATCTAACGTCCGTCATCATGGTTACTCTCGTCGCGTTCATAAGATCATCTGGGCCGACCGCTGGCGGTAGGCCCTGTTTTGTCATGCGGTAACCTCAAACGGTCGCGTCTCGCCCTGCAAGAACGCCGGCCGGCGCCGGCGGCACTCCGATTGTGAATGGTGGATGCGTAGACGGCATTCACCATTTTTGTTTCCGGCGCGGTGCAAGCCGAGAGCCGAACGTTACTATTTTATTGTTGTTCATTATCATCCGAACCGGAGTCATCGATTCATTATGCACACGCGCATCGAATTCATCTCCCGCCTCATCGGCGCGGCGGTGCTGGCGGCGGCGCTGGCCATCGTCGGCGTGCAACTGGCGAGCATGTTCGATCTCGACCCGTTGCGCTACGGCGTGGCCTTCGGCGTCGGCGGCGGCATCCTGGGGGCCGTGCTGGGCTTTCTTTTCACCCCCTATCTGACTGTCCGCCCCATCAGCGCCATCCGCCAGGCGCTATCGGCCATGCCCCTGGAGCGGCTGGTGGCGCTGATGCTGGGCATCTTCCTGGGCCTCATCGCCGCGGCGCTGTTCGCCATTCCCCTGTCGCAACTGCCGTCGCCGCTGCGCGAAATTCTGCCGCTGGCCTCGGCGCTGGGCTTCTGCTACCTGGGCGCGGTGCTGATGATGAACCGCTACCGCGACCTGCGCGAGTTCGTCGGCGGGCTGCGCCTGCCGCGGGCCACGGAGAAAGCGATCGAGGCCGAAAAGAAGGAAGACCAGCACGTCATCCTGCTCGACACCAGCGTCATCATCGACGGCCGCATCCTCGACATCGCCCGCACCGGCTTCATCCGCCACACGCTGCTCGTGCCCAACTTCGTCCTGAAGGAGTTGCAGCACATCGCCGACAGCCCCGACAGCCTGCGGCGCAACCGCGGCCGGCGCGGCCTGGACATCCTGAGCATGATGCAGAACGAGTCGCCCGTGCCGGTGCGCATCACCGACATGGACGCGCCCCAGACGCGCGACGCCGACAGCAAGCTCGTCCTGCTGGCCCGCCGCCTGACCTGTCCGATCATGACCAACGACTACAACCTGAACAAGGTGGCCGAGTTGCAGGGCATCACCGTCCTCAACATCAACGACCTGGCCAACGCCGTCAAGGCGTCGTTCCTGCCCGGCGAGGAGTTGAGCGTGACCATCATCCAGGAAGGCAAGGAGTACGGCCAGGGCGTCGGCTATCTGGACGACGGCACGATGGTCGTCGTCGAAGACGGCTACCGGCTGATGAACCGCACGCAGCAGGTCGTTGTGACCAAGGTGTTGCAGACGACGGCGGGGCGCATGATCTTTGCCAAACCATGAAGAAAGGTTCCAGGGGCCAGGTTCCAGGGGCCAGGGAAGAGCACTCTTCCCTGGCCCCTGGAACCTGGCCCCTGGAACCTGGCTAGGAGTTAACGAGCTATGTCCATCCGAATCTACAACGTCCTGAGCCGCCAGAAAGAGGCGTTCGTGCCCCTGACCGAGGGCAAGGTCAACATCTACGTCTGCGGCCCGACGGTCTACGACAACTCCCACATCGGCCACGCCAAGACCTACGTCAGCTTCGACGTCATCGTCCGCTATCTGCGCTTCCGCGGCTACGACGTGCTCTACGTGCAGAACATCACCGACGTCGGCCACATGCTCGACACCGGCGAAGACCGCATCCTGCGCAAGGCTCGCCAGACCTCGGCCAAGCCAATGCAGGTCGTGGAGACCTACACCCGCGGCCACTTCGCCGACATGGACGCTCTGGGCGTGCGCCGGCCCGACATCAGCCCGCGAGCCAGCGGCCACATCCCGGAGCAGATCGCCATGATCGAGCAGCTTATTGACAAAGGCCACGCCTACGCCAGCGACGGCTCGGTCTACTTCGACGTGGCCTCCTTCCCGGAGTACGGCAAGCTGAGCGGCCGGGTCATCGAGGAGCTGGAAGAGGGGGCGCGCGTCGCCGTGCGCGAGGAGAAGCGCCACCCGGCCGACTTCGCCCTGTGGAAGAAGGCCGAGCCGCAGCACATCCTGCGCTGGAGCAGCCCCTGGGGCGAGGGCTTCCCCGGCTGGCACATCGAATGCTCGGCCATGGCCGCCAAGTACCTGGGCGAGACGTTCGACATCCACGGCGGTGGCCTGGAGAACATCTTCCCCCACAACGAGTGCGAAGTGGCCCAGAGCGAGGCTCTCCACGACGCGCCTTTCGCCCGCTACTGGGCGCTGACCGGCTCGCTGACGCTCGAAGGCGTGAAGATGAGCAAGAGCCTGGGCAACACCCTGACCATCAAGGACGCCCTGAAGCGCTGGCGGCCGGAGGCGATCCGCACCTTCATCCTCTCCAGCCACTACGGCAGCCCCATCGACTTCTCCGACGAGGCGGTGGACGCGGCCTACAAGGGCTGGCAGCGCATCTGGGGCGCGGTCACTCTGGTGCGCGACCAGTTGCGCCGCGCCGCGCCGGGCGAGGCCGGCGCCGAAGCCACGGCCATGCTCGACGCCGCCCGCGCCGCCTTCATCGAGCGCATGGACGACGACTTCAACACCCCCGGCGGGCTGGCCGTGCTGCAAGACCTGACGCGGCAGGTGAACACGCTGATCAACGAAGGCGGCCCGCAGACGCAGGGCACGCTGGCGGCCATCGACGCCCTCTACCGCGAACTGGGCGGCGACGTGCTGGGCATTGTGCCGGAGCAGGCCGAGAGCACGGCCGACGCCGCCCGCGAGGACGGCCTGGTGCGCCTGCTCATCGCCCTGCGCGCCGAGGCCCGCGCCAAGAAGGATTGGGCCACCGGCGACACCATCCGCGACCGGCTGAAGGAGCTGGGTATCGTCCTGGAAGATCGACCCGATGGCACCATCTGGAAGCTGGGTTAGCCGACGGACGACCGCCGACCGCCGACGGCTGACCGCGGTCAAAGCGACCCGGCCGCGGGTTCGTTTCTGGCGGCCGTCGGTGGTCGGCCGTCGGCAGTCAGGATTAAGCCATGACCGCAAAGATTGAGGCTCTCGTCCGCCGCCATCCGGTGCTGGAGGCGTTGCGCGCCCGGCGGCGGAAGCTGCATCGCCTCTACGTCGAAGGGGAGCGCGGCGCGGCCGACGCTGAACTGCGCCCCATCCTGGCCGCGGCCAAGACCGCCGGCGTGGCCGTCACGACGCTCGACCGCCGCGCCCTCGACCAATTGGCCCAGCGCCACGCCGCCGACGCCAAGCACCAGGGCGTGTTGCTGGAGGTCGGCCCCTACCCCTACGCCGACGTGGACGAGATGCTGGGCCTGGCCGAGCGGCGCGGCGAGCGGCCGTTGTTGCTGCTGCTCGACCTGCTGCACGGCCCGCAGAACATCGGCGCGCTGCTGCGCACGGCCGAGGCCTGCGGCGTCCACGGCGTCGTCCTGCAAGACCGGCGCGCGCCGGAGATCACCCCGTCGGTCGTCCAGTACGCCGCCGGGGCCAGCGAGCATCTGCTCATCGCCAAAGTGACCAACCTGGCCCAGACGATGCGCCAACTGAAGGACGCCGGCGTGTGGCTGGCGGGCCTGGATTTGGACGAGACGGCCGAGGAGTTAGGGCGCGTCGATCTGGATCGCGCCCTGGGTATCGTCGTCGGCCACGAAGGGGAGGGGCTGCGCCGGCTGGTGCGCGAGCGCTGCGACTTCCTGGTGCGCCTGCCCATGCGCGGGCAGGTCGAGTCGTTGAATGCCGCCGTGGCCGGGTCGATCCTGCTCTACGCCGCGTGGCAGGCACGGGGCTTCGGTCGCCCTACTGAACCGGGTTGAGCGCGAGCCGGGGCTAAAGCGAGTAGCCGGCGCTCAGCGGCCCGCGCCGCCCGACTTCGGGCCGGGCCGCAGCATCAGCCACAGGCCGGTTCCGATCCACATTAGCCCGCTGACAAGAGGGAGGATGCCGGAGAAGCCCACTTGGCCTGAGAAGGCGCCCAGAATGACACTGGCAGTCAGGCCAATAATGAGCGGCAGCCACACGCGCCACTTCAGGATGACGCTGGGCTGGACGCGCGACGCGAGCGTCACCGCCACAAGGATGAGTCCTAGGCCAAGAGCATAGAAGAACCACGGTTGGATGCTATGCCAGTCACTCCATCGCGCCAGGCCCAGGACGACGAATGCCAGGCCACTCACCAGCCAGAAAAGCCCTTCGCGGTAGTCATCAAGTCTGTCAGCATTCATTGGGTGTTGCACCTCTAACTCAGCCGTATTAGTTGCATCATACAACTATCACTACCCTTCGTCTATGAGGCAGCTTACCCATTTCGAGCCGCCCGCTGAGGTTTGCGGCCGGTCGCGGGGGTCTTTAAATCATGGGCCGTCTGGCTAACAGTGCCGCCTCCACCCGGTTGCGCACACCCAACTTCTCCATGATGATCGTCATGTAGTGCTTGACCGTCTTCTCGCTGAAGTGCAGTTTGGCGGCGACCTCCTTGTTGCTCAACCCGGCGGCGACCTGGTCGAGAATCTGCCGCTCGCGCTCGGTCAGCGCGGCCAGCGGGTCGGGCGGCGGGGCGCTCGGCCGCGGCCCGCCCAGCCCGGCCAACAGGCTGGCCGCCAGCGCCGGGGCCACGTACCCCTCGCCGGCGTGTACCTTGCGGATGATGGCCACCAGTTCGCGCGCGGCCACGCCCTTGAGGATGTAGCCGCGCGCCCCGGCGGCCATTGCCGCGGCCAGGTCATCCTCATCCACCGAAGCGGTCAGCATGATGATCCGCGTGGCGGGCACGGCCGCGGCCACGGCCCGCGCCGCGGCGATGCCACCCCCGCCGGGGATGTTGAGGTCCAGCAGCAGCACGTCGGGCGTGTGCGTCTCGGCCAGCCGCAGCGCTTCTTCGGCGCTCTCCCCCTGGGCCACGACGCTCATATCGGCCTGCGCCGCCAGCGTGTAGGCCACGCCCTCGCGGAACAGCGGATGGTCGTCCACCAGCACAATGCGCATCGTCTCACTCATCGTTCACCTCCTCGCCCTCGACGCTCAGGTCGGCGATGATCTTCGTCCCCCGGCCCGGCGCGCTGGCCACACGGAAGTTGCCGCCCAGGCTCTCCACGCGCTCGCGCATACCCACCAGCCCCAGGTGCTTGTCCCACTCGGCCGCGCCGCCATCGACGAAGCCCGGCCCGGCGTCGCTGACCTCGATGTGCAGCCGCCCGGCGTCGTAGCACAGGGCCACGGCCTGCCCCACCCCGCCGGCGTGGCGAGTGGCGTTGCTCAGCGCCTCCTGCACCAGCCGGTAGAGAGTGATCTTCACCGGCAGCGACGCCCGCTCCGGCGTGCCGTCCAGGTCGATAGCCACGGTCGTCCCGGTGCGCCCCTCATGGACGCGCACCGCCCGGGCCATCGTCTGCGGCAGCGTCAGGCGGTTCAGATGCGGCACGCCCAGCCCGGCCGACAGGGCGCGAATCTCGCCCAGCGCCCGCTGCAGCGAACTCTGGATCACCTCCAGATCATCCACCAGAAACCGAGTTTCTTCCGAGAAACTCGGTTTCTCCTCTGACTTCTCTCCTACCGTCTCCCGCGCCAACGCATGGTCCAGCCGCAGCAGGGCCAGCCCCAAATCCTGCACCGGCCCGTCGTGGAGGTCGGCGCTGATGCGGCGCAGGACGCGCTCGTTGAGGGCCGTGGTGCGCGCCGCCGCTCGGCGCACGCGGTCGTGCAGTGCCGCGTTCTGAGTCAGCAGGTCGGTGAGCTGAACGACCTGAGCACTAAGCGCGTCGCGCTGCTGCTCGATGGTATCGCTGGCCCGGCCGACGAAACCGGCCAGCAGCAAATAGATGCCGCCCATCGCCAGCCCAACGACCAGCCAGACGCGCCGCTGGGCGGCGGCGATGTCCTGCTGCAAGCCGTCCACCGCCTGGTAGAACTCGGCCACAGCGATGATCCGGTCGCTGCCGCCCAGGCGCACCGGGCTGTAGGTTTCCATCAGGACGGAGCTTTGCGCCCGCTCCAGCACGTTCTCGGCGTCCTCCAGGGTGCTGACCTCGGCGGTGACGGCCCCGGCCCAGGCCTGCCGCAACTCCTCGCCGGGCGGGAAGACCTGGCCGATGGCCGACGGCTCGGCGCTGTAGAGCAGCTTGCCGGCCGCGTCCCAGACCTTGAAGGCCACGATCTCGCGGCCGAGCGGCGTCTCCTCCAGCAGCCGGTCGAGCGCGGCGATGTGGCCGGCGCTGAGCCGGTCAGACGTGGATAGCTCCTGCAAGTTGGGCGAGACGAAGCTGTCGACGAAGAGGGCCGTCGTCGCCGCCGTGCGGTGGACGACGCTCTGCTCGATCTGCTGCCCCACCCACCAGCCAAGGCCCAGGGCCGCGATCACCAGGATGATCAGGCTGGCGATCATGAACTGCCGGGCCAGCGTCAGCCGGGTCAGTGGATTATGTGTCGCTGCGGTCATCACGCGCCTCCGATCAGACTAAAGTCCGAAACCCTTGCGACCAGGGTCGGGGCGCAACTTCCAACCTTGGCCCGATTCATCGTCGTCGTCAATCGAGTATGCTGTTCAACAGATAGGCCAGTCACACGCCGGCCATCGAAAACGAAAAAGCTAAGAACCAAAACTTCGGAAAAGGAGATCTATCATGTCAGTGACGAAAGGGTGGGCAAAAGTAACGGTGTTGGCTGCTTTCGTGGCCGCTTTGCTTCTGGGCACGCTCCTGTATGCGCCGGCGGCGCAGGCCAAGGGCGGCGATGGAACTATTATCCAGTTGCGCGGTAGCGCGCAGTACCCCAACGCCAACGGCAAGGCCAAGTACAAGGCCGAGGGCGGCGAGCGCGAGTTCGAGGTCGAACTGGAAGACGCCCGCGCGCTGAAGGGCAAGGTCCTGACCGTCTACGCCAACGGGGCCAAGGTCGGCACCTTCCGCGTCAATAACCTGGGCAACGGCCGCCTGGAGCGCAACAGCGACCTGGGCCAGAACGTGCCCAACATCCACGCCGGTTCGCCGGTGCAGATCAAGACCGCCGCCGGAGTGCTCGTCGTCTCGGGCAGCTTCTGATGACGACGTGGCACGCTGTTTCAGCCAGCGAAATCAGCGTCTCTTGCGTCATCAGCGTGCCATTCTTCTCACCCATAGCCCCCCACGCCGGGGGTTTTCGCGTTTCTTGACAACAGGTTAGCACGATGCTAATATGCCGTCCATGAACGTTCATCGTTCTCGCTCGTTTTTTGGCTTTGCTTTTGCGAACAAGTCCCGCGCCGCGACGGCCGAGACGCTCTGTTCCGCTTGAGCCAGGCCGGCAACAGAGAATCCCGAAAGACGCGGCGCAAACCGCGTCTTTTTTGTTTGGTGCATCGCACTTTCTGGAGTGCGTTGCACCTTCTTGAGAGCTGTCGGAAGGTGCAACGCACTTCAGAAAGTGCGATGCACCGGGAGAGAGTGCTATGCTCGAAGAACTGGAAAACAACTATCAACAGGCCGCCGCCGCCCTGGCCGCGGCCGAGGGGCGCGAGGCGCTGGCCGCCTGGCACCGCGAGACGCTGGGCAAGAAGGGCGCTATCTACCTGTTGACGCGCAACCTGGGCGCGCTGAGCGCCGAAGAGCGGCCGGCGTTCGGCCGCCGGCTCAACGAGATCAAGGCCGAGTTGGAGTCGGCCTACGACGAGCGGCTGGCCCAGGCCGAAGCGGCCGAACTGGGCGCGCAGATGGCCGCCGGGGCGCTCGACGTGTCCTTGCCCGGCCGCCGCCCCGCCCACGGCCGCCTGCACATCATCACCCGCACCCTGCGCGAAATCTACCGCATCTTCGGCGACATGGGCTTCCAGGTCTACCGCAGCCCCGACGTCGAGACGGACGAGATGAACTTCGAGCTGCTCAACTTCCCCCACCACCACCCGGCGCGCGACATGCAGGACAGCTTCTACACCACCACGCCGGGCGTCATCCTGCGCACCCACACCAGCGCCGGGCAGATTCGCGCCATGCGCGAGTACCACCCGGAGCCGATCCGCATCCTCCTGCCCGGCATGTGCTATCGCAACGAGCAGGTGACGACGCGCAGCGAGATGCAGTTCACCCAGGTGGAGCTGCTGGCCGTGGGCGACGACATCTCCTTCGCCGACCTGAAGGGCACGCTGACCGAGTTCGCCCGCCGCCTGTTCGGCGCCGACCGGCAGACGCGCTTCCGCGCCAGCTACTTCCCGTTCACCGAGCCGAGCGCGGAGATGGACATCAGTTGCATCCTGTGCAACGGCGCGGGCTGCTCCATCTGCAAGTACTCCGGCTGGCTGGAGATTCTGGGCTGCGGCATGGTCCATCCGGTCGTGCTGCGCAATGGCGGCTATGACCCGGAGAAAACCTTCGGCTTCGCCGCCGGCATGGGGCCGGAGCGCATCGCCATCCTGAAGTATGGCATCGACGACATCCGGCAGTTCTGGGCTAATGACTTGCGCTTTCTTGAACAATTCTAGAACAGCTCACGCAAAGGCGCGAAGGGGCAAAGAACGCCAAGAAGAGTCCTTTTCTTTTCTTCTTTTGCGCCTTGGCGAACCTTTGCGCCTTTGCGTGAGCTCTTCCTTTCTGGAGATAACATGCGCGTACCGCTATCGTGGCTAAGAGAATACGTCGACATCGACCTGCCCGTGCCGGAGCTGGCCGAGCTATTGACCAACGCCGGGCTGGAGGTGGAGAGCATCGAAACCATCGGCCTGCCCGGCGCGGAGTTGGAGTGGGATCGGGAGCGGATCGTCCTGGCCCAGGTCCTCAAGGTGGAGCAGCACCCCGACGCCGACCGCCTGGTGCTGGCCACGGTCGACTACGGCGCGGCCGAGCCGAAGGTGGCCGTGACCGGCGCGCCCAACCTGTTGCCCTACGTCGGCCGCGGCGACCTGTCGGCCGAGGGCCTCTACGCCCCCTACGCCCTGGAAGGGGCCACGCTCTACGACGGCCACAAGGACGGCCGGGTCAAGACCAAACTCAAGGGCCGCCCCCTGCGCGGCATCTATAACGACTCGATGCTCTGCTCTGAGAAGGAGTTGGGCATTAGCGACGAGCACGAAGGGATCATTCTTATGCAGGGCGACACCGGTAGGGGCGGGTCTGAGACCCGCCCCTCCACAGGGGGGGGGGGGGGGGGGGGGGGGGGGGGGGGCCCGGCGCGGCGGCGCGGGGGGGGGGGGGGGGGGGGGGGGGGGCGGGCCCCCGGGGCGGGGGGGGGGGGGGGGGGGGGGGGGGGGGCGGGTCCCCCGTCGCTTGATGGCCCGGCCGCCCCTACACAGCGGGCACGCCGCTCCAGGACATACTGGGCGACGCCGTGCTGGAGATCGCCATCCTGCCCAACACCGCCCGCGCCACGTCGATCATCGGCGTGGCCCGCGAAGTGGCGGCGCTGACCGACCGGCCGCTGCGCCAGCCGGCCTATGACGTGGTCATGGACGGGCCGCCACTCGACGGCCGCGTCGTCATCACCACCGACGAACCCGACCTCAACCCGCGCTTCGTGGCCCTGCTCATCGAGGGCGTGCAGCAGGTTCCCAGCCCCTACTGGATGCAGTACCGCCTGCGGCTGGCCGGGCAGCGGCCGATCAACGTCGTCGTCGACATCAGCAACTACGTCATGCTCGAAGTCGGCCAGCCCAACCACACCTTCGACTACGACGTGCTGCGCCGCCGCGCCGACGGCTACGCGCCCGACGGCCCGATCCACATCCACACCCGCCTGCCCCAGCCCGGCGAGACGGTCACGACCCTCGACGGCGCGACGCGCAAGCTGGAACCGTACACCATCCTCGTCACCGACCCGGCCGGCAACCTGTCCATCGGCGGCATCATGGGCGGCCGGGAGAGCGAGATCGGGACGGAGACGAGCAACGTCCTGCTGGAGGCGGCGGCCTGGAACTTCATCAACATCCGCCGCAGCGCCAACGCCCTCGACCTGCACAGCGAGGCCGCCTACCGCTTCGGCCGCGGCGTGCCGCCCAGCCTGGCCCTGCTGGGGGCCAAACGCGCCGCCGAACTGCTGCGCACGCTGGCCGGCGGCACGGTGGCCCAGGGCATTGTGGATGCCTACCCCCGTCCGACCGCGCCGGTGGTCATCGATCTCGACCCGGCCTACGTCCGCAAGTTGAGCGGGCTTGACCTGTCGGCCGGTGACATCGCCGCGCTGCTGCGCCGTCTGGAATTCGTCGTGGAGCCGGCCGGCGAGCGACTGCACGTGACCACCCCCGACCACCGCCTCGACGTGGAAGGGCCGCACGACCTGGTGGAAGAGGTCTGCCGCCTCTACCACTATGACCGCATCCCCTCCACGCTGCTGGCCGACACGTTGCCGCCGCAGCGGCGCAACGTGCTGCTGGAGCGCGAGGAGCGGCTGCGCGACCTGCTGGCCCAACTGGGCTTGCAGGAGATCTGGAGCTACCGGCTGACGGGCGCGGGGCGCGAGGCGCGGCTGTTGCCCGGCGGCCCGCCCGATGACCGCCCCTACGTGACGCTGAGCAACCCGCCCGCGCCCGACCGCAACGTCATGCGCCACAGCGTCCTGTCGTCGGTGCTCGACGTGGCCGCGGCCAACAGCCGCCACGCGCCACGCATCGCCCTGTTCGAGATCGGCCCGGTGTATCTGGCCGGCGAAGACGGGCCGCTGCCCGATGAACAGTCGCGGCTGGCCATTGTGCTGACCGGGCGGCGGCAGGGCGAGGATTGGACCAACGGCACGCCGTCGGCGGTCGATTTCTACGACCTGAAGGGTATTCTCGACGCCCTCTTCGCCGCGCTGCACCTGCCCGTCGGCTTCGAGGCGACCGGCCACCCCAGCTACCGCCCCGGCCGCACGGCGCGGCTGCTGGTCGGCGAGCGGCAGATCGGCGTCATGGGCGAGTTGCACCCCGGCGTGGCGCGCGCCTATGACCTGCGTATCGAGCGCGACCAGCCGGTGCTGGCCGCCGACATCGACCTGGAGGCGCTGTTGCCGCTGATGCCTGACAGCTACAAGTACGCGCCGCTGCTGACCTATCCGCCGGTGCGCGAAGACCTGGCCCTGGTGGTCGACGCGGCGCTGCCGGCGGCGGCCGTCGAGTCGGCGCTGCGGGCCGCCGGCGGGGCGCTGCTGCGCGAGGTGGCTCTGTTCGACGTATATCAGGGGGAGCAGTTGCCGCCGGGCAAAAAGAGCCTGGCCTATCACCTGACCTTCCAGGCCCCGGACAAGACGCTGACCGACGCCGACGTCTCGCGCCAGCGGGGGCGCATCTTGCGCCTGCTGGAGCAGCAGCTTGGGGCGACGCTGCGAGGATAAGCAACCACAGATTACGCAGATTTCACAGATTAAGGAAAGCGCCCCGGGGAGGGGGGGGTAGGGGGGGATCCAGAAGAAGAGAATTTTTTCTTCAATCTGCTCAGCCCAACTGCGGATCCTCTCAATCTGTGAAATCTGCGTAATCTGCGGTTTGATTTCTGCTCATGGACGCCCTCCTTCGTTCACTCATCCGCGCTCTCGTTCGTCTGCTATTCCGTATCGGCCTGCGGCTGGAGATCGAGGGGCGCGAGCACCTGCCGGCGAGCGGCCCACTGGTCATCATCGGCAACCACTTCAGCATCTACGAAGCACCGCTACTGATGGTCTTCCTGCCCTATGGCGACCAGATTACCTGGCTGGCGGCGACGGAGCTACAGGAGTCGCGCATCCTGAAGGCGCTCATCCGCCTGTTCAACATCATCCCCGTCTGGCGCGGCCAGCCCGACCGGGCGGCGCTGCGCCGGGCGTTCGACTGGCTGGCCGCAGGGGGGCCTGGTGGGCATCATGCCGGAGGGCGGCGTCGATGACTCGCTGCGCCACCTGACGCTGGCCGGGCAGCAGACGACGCTCCACGGCGGCCCCAGTTCGCGCCTCGACGCCCAACTCATCACCCCGCGGCCCGGCGCGGCCTACCTGGCCGTGCGCAGCGGCGCGCCCGTTTTGCCCACGGCCTGCCTGGGCACGGAGCGCATCGCCGCCAACCTGCGCCGCCTGCGCCGCACGCCGGTGCGGCTGATCATCGGCCCCGTCTTTGGGCCGCTGGTCGTCGATGAGTCGTTGAGCAAGGCCGAGCGGCGCGAGCGGCTGGACGAACTGGGGCACGAGATGATGCGCCACATGGCGGCACTGATGCCGCCCGAAAACCGCGGCCCTTATTAGAAGAAACCACAGATTTCACAGATTACACAGATTAGGATTGGCCGTTGGTCGAAAGTGACCAACGACTGACGCCTAACGACTATCCCGCCAATTTAGCTAAGTATGAACCAATAGGTATATTCCACCCGGCGCGGTTGACACGCCGCAACCAGTGTGCTAATGTAAACGCCAATACCATTGCATTGTCAACAGGTTGTCACCCGCACAACGCAGCATCACAGGGGAACCATGACCGGCAGGGGACATCTCTACGACTTGATCAAGGAATCATTCCTGTTGCTCGATTTTGGCGATCGCGGCCTCTTCGACCAATTCGGACTCTCTATCTCGCGCTACTACGCACTACACCACATCGCGGCCAACCCTGGTCTGTCTCCCAGCCGCCTAAGCCAACTGATGTTCTGTGACAAGAGCAATATCACGCGCTTGCTCCAAAGTCTGGAGGGTGAAGGCTACATTGACCGCCATCAACATGAGCAGGATGGTCGCATCCAGTGTCTCTACCTGACCGACGAGGGGCTGCGGCTGCACAATGAGGCCTGCGCGGCGCATCTTGGCTTCGTTGAACAACGCCTGGCCGCGCTGCCGGAACCGGCCAGTGAGCAGTTGGCTGCGTCGCTGGCCAATCTCAATCGCGCGCTGGTCGCTACGCTGGCTGACGATTGACACCATCGCGGCGCGGGATTCATTACTAGTTTTTTACGGAATCATAGTATACTGGCTGCCGGCACAGTTCGGCCGGCAGCAACGGAGGTGATAGATCGAAGAAACGCCGATCATTTCCAATACGCTGACCGAATGAACGCAGACGCCCGCACGGGCATCGTTGATAACCTTCCAAAATGAGGAGAATAATGAAGAACACCAAGTGGTATCTATTGATCGTCGTGCTGCTACTCGGCGCGATGGCCCTCGTCGCCTGTGGCGGCGGGACGACCGAGACGACCGAGCAACCGGTCGCCACGGAAGCGGCTGAGGAGCCGGTCGAAGAAGTGGTCGAGCCGACCGAAGAGGTCATGGAAGAGCCGACCGAAGAGGTCATGGAAGAGCCGACTGAAGAGGTCGCCGCCGAGCCGACCGAGGAAATGGCCGAGACTGGCGAAATGACCCTGGCCAGCGACACGACCATGACCATGGCTGAACTGTTGGGCAGCGACCCGAACTTCAGCACCCTGGTCGAGGCCATGACCGCGGCCGAGATGGCTGAGCCGACGGCCGAAGCCCCCGTCACCCTCTTCGCCCCGACCAACGCGGCGTTTGAGGCCCTGGACCCGGCCATGCTCGAAGAGCTGATGGCTGACCCGACCGGCGACCTGGCCCGCATTTTGCAGTACCACGTCGTCAACGGCGCGATGATGTCGGCTGACGTCACCGCCGATGAAGACGCGATGCTCGATACGGTTGCCGGCGAGCCGTTGGACCTGTCGGCCCTCAATCTGGTGGCCACCGACATCGAGACGGCCAATGGCGTCATCCACGTCATCGACGCCGTCCAGGTTCCGCCGACCATCGCCAACGCCGCCGCGGCCGAGGAAATCATCGCCGCCGGTGGCTCGGTCATCCGCATCTGGGCCGACAACCTGCGTATGCCCGCCCTGCGCCAAGTTGAGACGGCCTTCGAGGATGAGTACGGCGTCGAACTGCTCCTGGAGCAGGTCGGCTTCGGCGACATCCGCCGCCTGATCTCCACCGCCGGCCCGGCCGGCGAAGGCCCGGACATCATCATCGGCGCCCATGACTGGCTCGGCGAACTGACGGCCGGTGGCCTGATCATCCCCGTTGACCTGGCCGACCGCGTGAGCGAGTTTGCCCCGGCGGCTGTTCAGGCCTTCACCTACGGTGGCGATCTGTACGGCATGCCCATCAACACCGAGAACGTCGCCCTGTTCATCAACACCGACCTGGTGCCCGAGTGCCCGACGACCTGGACCGAAGTCCACGACATCTCGGCCGAACTCCACGCCGCCGACGCCGAGCAGTACGGCTTCGTCCGTATGGAAGGCGACCCGTATCACTTCTACCCGATCCAGACCGCCTTCGGTGGCTACATCTTCGGTCGCGACGACGCCGGCAGCTATGACCCCACCGACGTCGGTGTGGGTGATCCCGGCTCGCTGGCCGCGGCGCAGTGGTACGAGACCATGGTCACGGAAGGCCTGCAGCCCCCGGCCATGGACTGGGACACGATGCACCTGTGGTTCGAGTCCGGCCAGGCGGCCATGCTCGTCACCGGCCCGTGGGTCACTGACCGTATCATCGCGTCGGGTGTGCCCTTCCAGATCTGCGACATCCCCGGCGAGACCGAGGAAGCCGGCCGTCCGTTCCTGGGCGCCCACGGCTTCATGATCAGCGCCTTTAGCACGCAGGCGACCCTGGCGCAGATCTTCCTGACCGAGTTCGTGGCCACGCCCGAAGTCATGCTGGCCATGTACGAAGGCAACCCGCGCCCGCCGGCCTTCCTGGAGACGCTGGAAGCCGTCGATGATGAGTACATCGCCGCCTTCGGCCGCGCCGGCGCCAACGCCGACCCGATGCCGGCCATCCCCGAAATGGCTTCCGTGTGGGACGCCTGGGGCAACGCGGTCGTCTTGATCTCCCAGGGCGCGGATACGGCGGAGAACGCCTTCACCAACGCCCAGCAACAGATCATCACCGCCATCAGCGGCGGCTAATGACTGAAGCCTAGAATCACGGCGGCCTCTCGGCAAGAGAGGCCGCCGTGATTGTTTATTGGCCAGGCCGCGCGGCGCCCCCAGCCAACCGGCCTCTCTTGGCGAATACGGTTCCATCACCAGAACCGACCGGGGTTTCCAATCAGTCCACGGGAGTTACCATGAAGGAGGAATTTCATGGCTGCCATTGAGGTCCAACCCGATAAGGGCCAGTCTTCCCGACGCGAGCGACCAACGACCCTTACGGGCAGCTTGCTGCGGATACTGGGCCTAATCATCTTCGATGCCTTTGCCCTCTTTTTTATCTACCTGCTCCTGTCCGATGGCTACTGGCCCCTGGCGGGCATCATCGGGTTCATCACCCTGGTCATGAACTACATCTTCCTGGCCCCCAACGCCTACCCCATGCGTTGGATGTCGCCGGGCCTGGCGTTCATGCTGCTGATCTCGGTCTACCCCATCCTCTTCACCGTCTACATCTCCTTCACCAACTTCGGGGCCAGCAACCTCTTGCCCAAGGTGCAGGCCATCGAAGTGTTGGGGCAACGCACCTTTCTACCCGAGACGGGCGCAACGCTGAACTACACCGTCTTCCAGAACGACGAGACGGGCGAATACGCCCTATGGCTCATTGGCGCCGACGGTAACTCGTTCTTCGCCACCTTGGATGACGAGCTGGAAGCCGATGCCATCGGCGCGGGCGCGCTCGACGCCGACGGCGTGCCGAGTACCATCCCTGGCTGGACGCGGCTGACACGCGCCCAGACGGTGCAGAACATCACCGCCATCAGCCAGACCTCCTTCGGGCGTGAAGAGACGGCTGTGCAATTGACCGGCCGGCTGGGCCAGGCGGCCCAACTCCAGCAACGCTTCGTCCACGATGAGGAGTTGGATGCCATCGTCGACCGTCGTGATAACCGCACCTACTTCGCCAACGCAGAGACAGGTTTCTTCACCACTGAAGACGGTCAGACGCTGACCCCTGGCTTCCAGGTCGTCGTCGGCTTGCAGAACTATCAGCGCTTCCTGACTGATCCGTCGTTTCGCGGCCCACTGGTACGCATCTTCATCTGGAACGTTGTTTTTGCCCTGCTCAGTGTCCTCTTCTCGTTCGCTCTGGGGTTGATGATCGCCATCGTCTTCGGCCGGACGATGCCCGGCCAGCGCGTCATCAAGTCGCTGCTGATCATCCCCTTCGCCGTGCCCCAGGTCATCACCCTGCTGGTCTGGCGCGGCATCCTGAACCCGTTGGAAGGCGTCGTGCCCAATATGCTGCAAAGCGTCTTCAACCAGCCGGTCGGCTGGCCGCCGTTCTTTGCCGACCCGATCTGGGTTAAGGTGGCGCTGATCGTCATCAACGTCTGGCTGGCCTATCCGTACTTCATGCTGATCTCCAGCGGCGCGCTCCAGGCCATTCCGACGGACATGTATGAGGCGGCCGACATCGACGGGGCCAGCGCCTGGCAGGCCTTCCGCGGTCTGACACTGCCGCTGCTGCTGGTGGCCGTTGGCCCGCTGTTGATCTCGTCCTTCACGGTCAACTTCAACAGCTTCAACGTCATCTACCTGTTCAACAGTGGCGGCCCGCCCATGGTCGGCACGGCCTTGCCCGCCGGCCACTCCGACATCCTGATCAGCTACGTCTATAACCTGGCCTTCGGGCGCGGGTTGGCTCTGTATGGCTACGCGTCGGCGATCACGATCATGATCTTCTTCATGATGGTCATCGTGACGATATTCCAGCACCGCCGCATGGCAACCTGGGAGGAGACGACAAACTAATGGCCGCCGCTACCACCACCAAGACGGGTTCCCTGCAGGCGCTGCGCCAGAGCCAAAAGGCGCGCTTCCGCATCACGCTGGCGTTCAAGTACCTGATCGCCGCCATCGTCCTGATCTACTCGCTCTTCCCGATCATCTGGACGATCTCGGCCTCGTTCAGCCCCACGGGCAGCATCTCCGGCCAGTCGCTCATCCCCAACCCGCCGACGCTGCGCAACTACGAGCGCATCCTGGCCCAGGACTTCTGGCTGTGGATGTGGAACTCGTTCAAGGTTTCCTCCATCTCGGCCATCCTGGCCGGCCTCATCACGTTGATGTCGGCCTTCGCCTTTTCGCGCTTCCGTTGGGCCGGGCGCAGCCAGTTACTGCTGGTCATCCTGCTCATCCAGGTCTTCCCGGCCATCCTGGCCATGGTTGCCCTGTTCGCCATCCTGCAACAGATCGGCAACTACATCCCGTTCCTGGGCCTGAACACCCACGGCGGTCTGATCCTGATCTACATGGGCGGCGCGCTGGGCGTCAACGTCTGGCTGATGAAGGGCTTCTTCGACTCCATCCCCCGCGACATCGATGAGTCGGGCAAGGTCGATGGAGCGTCGGACTGGCAAATCTTCTGGCAACTGCTCTTCCCGCTGGTGCGGCCGATCATGGTCGTGTCGATGATCCTGACCTTCTTCGGCACCTACAGCGACTACCTGATGCCGCGCATCATGATCACCACGGCCAGCAAGTTCACGCTGATGCTCGGTCTGCAAACCTTCATCGGCGCGAACTACGCCCAGGAGTGGGGCGCGTTCGCCGCCGGGGCAGTCCTGGGCGCTATCCCCATGGTCACCATCTACCTGCTCTTGCAGGACTACATCGTCGGCGGCCTGACGGCCGGGGCGGTGAAGGGCTAAGCGATTCATCGTGGGGCGGGCGGCGCGTCTGAAAGGGTACGACACTACTATCCGGGCATACTTCATCACGATCTGTCAACCACGGACAATGCGACGCGATTAACGATGCTGAGATTTGTCTCTCATCTGGGCAGATTCCTGGGGGGCTCCCTTATTACTAGGTTAGACGCTTTGGTAGGGGCGGGTTTGAGACCCGCCAAAGCAGTGTTGGCAGCCCTCCAAGCTTATGCGTCACTATTGTGCTCATCATTACTCTCTTAATTGTCCTCATCGCCTGCCGGCAGGGGCCGGAGGCAGCCCCCACCCAGGCCCCGCAAGCCACGACTGAGACGGCCGAGACAACCGTGACCACCGCGCCAACGGCCGAACCCACAGCCACCGACGAACCCGCGCCGACGGAGGAGCCGCCCACCCTGCCCACGGCCGCGCCGACGGAGGAGCCGGCCGCTTGCTCGCCCAACGACCCCATCTACCTCGCCATCGTCTGGCACCAGCACCAGCCGGTCTACTTCCAGGACCCGGAGACGGGCGTCTTTGCCCGCCCCTGGGTGCGCCTCCACGCCGCCAAGGACTACGTCGATATGGCCGCCATCCTGCGCGACTACCCCGACGTCAAGGCCACGTTCAACCTGACGCCCAGCCTGCTGCGCCAACTGGAGGCCATCGGCGCGGGGGCCACCGACCTGGCCTGGGAACACACGCTCGTTCCGGCCGAGGAGCTGACCGACGCCCAAAAGCAGTTCATCCTCGACCGCTTCTTCGACACCAACCGCCGCATCGTCGCCCGCTTCCCGCGCTATCAGGAGCTGCTCGACCTGCGCGACAACAGCGACGACCCGCTGAGCGCCTACAGCGCCGACGACTTTCGCGATCTGCAACTGCTGTTCAACCTGGCCTGGACCGACCCCGACTGGCTGGCCGAGGAGCCGCTGGCGGCACTGGTCGAGAAGGGCGAGGGGTTCAGCGAAGAGGACAAGGTCATCGTCCTCGATGAGCACCTGCGCCTGGTCAACGAGGTCATCCCCCTGCACCGCGAATTGCAGGACGCCGGGCAGATCGAGATCACGACCACGCCCTTCGCCCACCCCATCCTGCCCCTGCTGGTCAACAGCGATCTGGCCCTCAACGCCCTGCCCGACGCCACGCTGCCCAGCCCGGCCTTCACCTGGGGCCAGGACGCCGTGGCCCAGGTGGAGTTAGGCGTGGCCTTCTACACCGAGCGCTTCGGCCAGGCCCCGCGCGGCATGTGGCCGTCGGAAGGCTCGGTGGCCGAAGAGATGATCGGCATGGTCGCCACTAGCGGCATCCAGTGGATGGCCAGCGACGAGGGCGTGCTGGCCCAGAGCCTCAACATCGACAGCTTTACCCGCGACGGCAATGAGGTCGTCATCGAGGCCGACCGGCTCTACCGCCCCTACAACGTCCAGGGGCGTAACAGCGGCCCGGTGGCCATGCTCTTCCGCGACCGGATCATCTCCGACAAAGTGGGCTTCACCTACTCCGGCCTGCCGGGCGAGGCCGCGGCCGATGACTTCATGCGCCGCATCCACGCCATCTGCGGGCGGCTACAAAGCAGTGGGGCCGAAGGGCCGCACCTGGTCTCGGTCATCCTCGACGGCGAAAACGCCTGGGAGAACTACGACAACGACGGCAAGGCGTTCCTCCACGCCCTCTACCAGCGCCTCAGCGACGAGCCGTCCATCGTCACCGTCACCCCCAGCGAGTTTTTGGCCACCGCCCCGGAGCCGGAGCGCCTCGGCCGCCTGTGGGCCGGGTCGTGGCACAACGCCGACTTCAGCATCTGGATCGGCGAAGAGGACGAGAACCGCGCCTGGGATCTGCTGCGTGAGACGCGGGTCTACCTGCAAACCTACATCACCGGCCGCAACCGCGACACAGTGACGCCGGAAGAGCTCGACGCCGCCTTCACCCAGATGTACATCGCCGAAGGCTCCGACTGGTTCTGGTACATCGGCAGCGACCAGACCTCGGCCGACGACGCCTCCTTCGACAGCCAGTTCCGCAACGCGCTCAAACAGGTCTACGTCGAGTTGGGCGCGGAGCCGCCCAGCGTTCTCGACGTGCCCATCATCCCCGTTGCGCCGGCGACGGCCGACCGGCTGTCGGGCGGGCTGCTGTCGCCGCTGGTCGACGGCGTGGCCGCGGCCGGCGAGTGGGACGCGGCCGGGGCCTACGTGGCCACCGGCGGCGTCATGGCCACCACGCCGGCCTTCGCCGAGCTGGCCTACGGCTTCGACGCCCGCAATCTCTACCTGAAGACGATGCTCGACCCCGACTTCACCCTGCCGGCAGCGGCGACGGTCGAGTACTACTTCGGCTCGCCGGCCACCGGCGCGGTCACCAACTTCAGCCGCAGCGGCGGGCTGCTGGGCTTTGCCGCCAACCGGATGCTGGAGTTGAGGTTCAGCGGCGGCGTGCTGGGCGCGGTGACGTTCTATCAGGCCACGGCCGAAGACGTGCCCGACCACTGGAGCGTCGTCGCCAGTGGCACGGCCACCAATGGCCAGGCGGCGTTCGACGTAGCGGACGCGGCGTCCGGCGACGTGGCCGCCGGCGGCGTGGCCGCGGGCGAGGTCATCGAGATGGCCGTGCCGCTGGCCGCGCTGGGCGACCCCGACGTGGGCGCGCGGCTGGTGGTGCGCGGCGTCTATGGCGAGACGATTGAGGGCAACCGGGTGGACGTGGACTTCGTCCCGTCGCTCGGCCCGGCCGAACTGGCCGTGCCCGACCTGGGCACGATGGCCGCCCTGCTGGACGTGACCGACCCGACCGGCGACGACACCGGCCCCGGAACCTACACCTACCCCACCGACGCCGTCTTCCAGCCCGGCAACTTCGACATCACCAACTTCCAGGTGGGGGCCGACGACGAGAACATCCTCTTCCGCTTCACGATGGCCGGCCCGGTGGACAACCCCTGGGACGGCACGAACGGCCTGTCGTTGCAGACGTTCGACATCTACATCGATCAGGATGGCGACGGCGCGGGGGGCGTGGCCTTCCTGCCCGGCCGCAACCTGTCGCTGGCCGAGGGCAGCGCCTGGGACTACGCCATCACCGTCGAGGGCTGGGAGTCGAAGATCTTCACCCCCGGCGACGAAGGGCCGACGGAGATCGCCGGGCCGGGCGACTTCGCCGTCATCACCGATCCCGGCCAGCAAAAGGTCACCGTCCGCGTGCCCAAGAGCATCCTGGGCGATACGCCGGAAGCGTGGCGCTACGCGGCGGTGGTCATGAGCCAGGAGGGCTTCCCCAGCGGCGGCGTGCTGCGCGTGCGCGATGTGGGCGTGGCCGCCGAGCAGTGGCGCATCGGCGGCGCGCCGGCCGGGGCCACCAACCACACCCGCGTGCTCGACCTGGTCTGGCCGGAGGCGGGGCAGCAGGAGGCGTGGCTGAGCGACTTCGCCCCATCGACCGCGGCCCAGGCTGAGTTGACGGCCGATGACTTCGCGCGGGTGGAGATGCTGACGCCGGGGCCGTAAGAAGACGGAACCACAGATTACGCAGATTACACAGATTTCCTTTCTTGAAATCTGTGTAATCTGCGTAATCTGTGGTTGCTTTCCATCTCTGTCGTTGACAGGCCAGCGGTCTAGCCATCCTCATATGCTATAATGGCGGAGAGTTGACGTGGAGGTAAGCGATGCAAGTCACTAAAGATGAAACGTCGAACGACGAAACGATAAATCACGCCTGGCGCAGCTGATTCACCTTTACGAAATGGGACAGAAGCAGTGAACTGATGGACCAGACTATCGACAAGTTGTTTTCCCCAGGAAGCGGCCGAAGCGCAACGGGACGTTGAAGAATTAGGGGCCGACTTGCCGAATTTGAGGATCGCTTTGGCATGGCGTCCGAGGTGTTCTATCAGCGCTTTGAGGCTGGCGAATTGGGCGACGGCGCGGACTTCATCGAATGGGCATCGTTCTATGATATGTACCGGAACGCAAAGAATCGTCTGGCAGCCGTGCGTGGTGAAGGGTGAAAGCAAGCGAGCATATCAACCGACTTGAGAAGTTTATTGTCGACAGCAGACTCATCCGAACATCCGAGATAAGAGAAAGACGCATCCGCCGATTTGAAGCCTACATCAAAATCAAGTTGACCCTGATTGACGACAGCATATTGGAAGTAACAGAATACATCTTTGCGGCTGAAGAGAATCACGCCGAAGTAGTACGTTATAGCTATCATTGGATGGATGCGTCCAATCGGCTATACCTTCGCTGGGATAACGTGCGACATTATCCTAATCTGCCCAACTTCCCCATCACCGCCACGACGGCGACGAAAAGAACGTCCTCCCCGGCGAGCCGATGACGCTGTCCAAAGTCCTGGCATCATCGCCAAGGAAATCAAATCAACCGGCAGCCAATAACCGCCCCAAAAGAGAGTCTCATGAACGAAACAATCTTCGGCCGCCTGGCCACCGTCGAAGTCCGCAGCCAGTTTGCCCAGATGCGCCTGCAAGGGCTGCAACACCGCCGCCGCCTGTCGCCCGGCTCGCCGCGCGCCGGGGAGCAGCCGGTCGTCACCGTCATCGTCGGGCCGGACTTGCCCATTGATGAGGTCGTCTGCCTGGTCACCGAGCCGGAGGCGACCGTCGTGCCCCTGCGGCGGGTCAAGACGGAGTGGGACCTGCTGCTGTGGGCCTACTACGAGGTCTGGGAGGCGGCGCTGCCCGCCCACCCGGCCGGCACGCTGGTGCGCTACCAGCTTCGCGCCCACGACGAGGACAGCGGCGAGACGTACTGGGTCGACGACGGGGCGGAGTACAGCTACGTCGTCGGCGACTCCGGCCCGCCGGCCTGGGCGCTGCCGGCCATCATCTACCAGGTCTTCCCCGACCGCTTCTCGCCCGGCCACGGCCGCGCCTGGAACCCGACCGCCCACCTGTCCGATATCTACGGCGGCACGCTGCGCGGCATCATCGATAACCTGCCCTACATCGCCGGGCTGGGCTTCACGGCCATCTGGCTCAACCCGTTCTTCCCCGACGACACCCACCACGGCTACCACGCCAGCGACTACTTCACCGTCAACCCGCGCTTGGGCACGCTCGACGACGCCCGCGAACTGGTGGACAAGTGCCACGAGCGCGGCATCCGCCTGCTGCTCGACTTCGTCGGCAACCACTGGGGCAGCAAGCACGCCAGCTTCCAGGCGGCGCGGGCCGACCGCAACAGCCCCTTCTATCGCTGGTACTACTGGAAGAACTGGCCCGACGAGTACATGGCTTACTACGACGTGCCCGACCTGCCCAAGCTGAACGTCGATCACCCCGGCGTGCGCGACCACCTGCTGCGCAGTATCGGCTTCTGGCTGGGCGACATGAACTTCGACGGGCTGCGGCTCGACCACGCCGATGGGCCGTCGTATGACTTCTGGACCGACGTGCGCGTCGTCGCCCGCAGCATCAAGCCCGATGCCTGGATGTTCGGCGAACTGGTCCGCACGCCGGAGCAGCAGCTCAGCTACGCCGGGCTGTTCGACGGCACGCTCGACTTCCTGCTCTGCCAGGCGATGCGCAACACCTTCGCCGCGGGCACGATGAGCCTGGCCGCCTTCGACGCCTTCCTGAACCGCCACGAAGCCTACTTTCCGGCGCAGAACGTCTTCAGCCGCCCCAGCTTTCTGGACAACCACGACATGAACCGCTTTTTGTGGCAGGCCGGGGGCGACAAGCGCAAGCTGAAGCTGGCGGCGCTGGTGCAGTTCACCCTTGGCGGCGCGCCCATCGTCTACAACGGCACCGAGGTCGGCGTGACCCAGGAGCGCGGCATCCACGACGCCAACAGCCAGGGCATGGAGGAGTGCCGCCAGCCGATGCTGTGGGGCGACGAGCAGGACAGCGACCTCTATGCCAACTTCTGGTATCTCAGCCACCTGCGGCGCAACCACCCGGCGCTGTGGCGCGGCGGCCGGCGCACGCTCTTCCTCGACTCGGCCACGCAGACCTACGCCTACGCCCGCGAGGACGGCCACGAGGCGCTGGTCGTTGGTCTGAACATGAGCGATGAGCCGCGCACGCTGGTCGTGCCCTACGTCGAGCGGGGGACGCAGATCACCTTCGAGCTGCCGCCGTGGACGGGGGACGTAGCGGCGTTGTAAGAAGTTGGAACCACAGATTTCACAGATTCAGAAATATGATCCGCAGATTGGGCAGATTAGGCAGATTTTCAAGAGAAAAGAATCGATTCTTGTTCTGAAAATCTGCCCAATCTGCGGATCATTCCTCTTTTATCTGTGAAATCAGTGGTTTTTCTATAGCGAGTGACGAGTGAAGAAGTCAGTCGGCGCCCTCCTCGTCGTGTTGCTGCTGCTCAGCTTCGGCCTGCGCGCCCATCGCATCGGCGAGCAGCGCGTGTGGTGGGATGAGGGCTGGTCGGTCTGGGCGGCGCGCTTCCCCGTGGCCGACATCCTGCGCCAGACGGGCAACGACGTTCACCCGCCGCTCTACTTCACCCTGCTCCACGGCTGGCGCGCCCTCAGCGGCGACAGCGAGGCCGGGCTGCGGCTCTTCTCGGCCTACCTGGGCCTGCTGACCGTGGGCGCGACCTACACCCTCGGCCGCGACATGGCCCGCGGGCTGCTCTCGCCCGGCGCGGCGCGGCGGGCCGGGCTGCTGGCGGCGCTGCTGCTGGCCGTGTCGCGCTTCGCCATCGCCTGGTCACAGGAGATTCGCATGTACGCCCTGGCCACCCTGCTGGCGGTGCTGGCAGTGTGGGCGGCGCGGCGGGTTTGGGCCACCGGACGCCGGCGCGAGATGGCGGCCTACGTCTTGCTGGTGACGGCCGGGCTATATACGCTCTATCTGTTTGTGCCGATTTGGGCAGCGATCAATGTGGCGTGGTTGGGGGGGGTTTTGCGGCGGCGGAAAGACCCTCTCCCTAGCCCTCTCCCAAGGGGCGAGGGGACAAGAGGCCCTCTCCCTCTCTCCCCTGCTCCCCTGCCCCCTTGCCCTCCTGCCCTCTGGCTGGCCCTACAGGCTATCATCGCCGCCCTCTTCGCCCCCTGGGCGCTCTACGCCGCCGGGGGGTTCCTGAGCACGGCCTCGGCCACGCCCATCCGCCTGCTCGACTTCCTCCACATCTACTGGACGGTGCTGACCGTCGGCATCCCGGTCGACGTGGCCCAGTTCAACTGGCTGACGCTGCCGGCGCTGGCCATATTCGCTGCCGCCGTCGCGGCGCTGGGGGCGGCAATTAGGAATTACGAATTAGGAATTAGGAATGGAGAGGGGCGAGTTCGTCAGCCTTCCCAGACTGACCTACTGAACACTGACCTACTGAACACTGATCCACTGCGCGACTTCGCCCTACTTCTCGCCGTCCTCCTCCTCCCCGCCCTCCTCGTCTACCTCATCTCCCTGCCGCGGCAGAACTTCTACAACCCGCCCTTCAACCCACGCTATCTGGTCATCTTTACGCCGTTCTATAGTGTGTTGTTGGCGTGGGGGGTTGTGGTGGCCGGGCAGTGGGTTGGTTCGTTGGGCAGGGCGGACAAGAAGGTGCGACGCACTTCAGAAAGTGCGACGCACCCACTCGTCGCTCGTCGCTCGTCGCTCGTCACTTTTCTTCTGTCCGCTTTCATGCTCGCCGTGGCCCTCGTCGGCCTGTGGCCCTACTATCCGGGGCGGGTGCGGGTGGATGATTACCCGTCGCTGGTCAGCACCCTCTCAGCCCACCGGCAGCCGGGCGACTCGGTTGTGCTCTACACCGACACCGACTGGCCCATCTTCGCCTTCCACCACCCCGAACCGTGGCGCGGCGTGCCCCATCTGTGGGCCATGACGCCGGAACTGGCCGGCGACTTCCTCGCGCCCATCTGGCAGAGCCACGACGCCGTGTGGCTGGTGACGACGCCCTACAGCGCCGGCGGCGACCCGCAGCGCCTCGTGCCCGCCTGGCTGGCCGAGCGGGCGGCGGCCGTGCGCCAGTTCAGCTACAAGGACATGGCCCTGACGCTCTACGCCCGCACCCCCGACCGGGCGGCCATGGCCGACACGCTGCTCAACGACCCGCCGGCATCGCGCCGGCTCGACATCCCTCTCGCGCCCACGGCCACCCTCGTCGGCTATGGCCAGGCGGCGCGTGACTTCAAGAGCGGCGACGTCATCCATCTCTTCCTCTACGCCACCGCGCCCGACGGCGGCGAAGCGACGGTCGGCCTGCTCGACGGCGCGGGGACGCTGTGGGCCGAGGCGACTGTGCCCCTGCCTGCCGCGGCCGAGACGACCCGCCAGCAGGTCGATCTGCTCGTGCCGCCCGACGCGCCGACCGGCCGCTACCGCTTCGCCGTCCGCGACGCGACCGGGCAGCCGGCCCCCTTCGGCGCGCTGACCATTCGCCAGCGACAGAGCGAGTTACTGACCGAGGCCGACGTGACCATTCCTAACCGGCTCGACGTGGCCTTCGACGGCGGCGTGCGTCTGCTGGGCTACGACCTGAGCGGCGCGGCGCGGCCGGGCGAGACGCTGGGCCTGACGCTGTACTGGACGGCCGGCGGCCCGCTGCCGCAGCGCTACAAGGTTTTCACCCACCTGCTGGGCGAGACGTTCAACGCCACCGGCGGCAACTTCCTGTGGGGCCAGAGCGACGCCGAGCCGGCGGCCAACACGCGGCCGACGACCGGCTGGCGGGCGGGCGAGGTCATCGTCGACGAGCACGCCATTCCCATTGCCGCCGACGCGCCGCCGGGGGTGTATCGCATCGAGGTGGGACTGTATGAGCCGGTGAGTGGGGCGCGGCTGGCGGTGGTTGGGGTGGATGGGACGGCAATAGGCGATCACGTGATCGTGACGACCATCGATCTGCTCCCCTAACCTTTGCTACTCTGTGGCACAGGTTGATGTGGCACCAAGGTCGATGTGGCACAGCATTCTTATCCTGTGCGCCCCGCACCTTTGACCGCGCCAAGTACACAGGATAAGAATCCTGTGCCACAACGGCAGTGTGAGTTGCGGCTGAAGGGTTGTGCGCCGGCCGTCTGACCGCGCTATGCTTGCCCCCATGCCCCGACACCTGCTTCTCGCCCTGGCGCTGCTCTGCCTGGTCGCCTGCAACACAGCGCCACCGATTGCGCCGGCCACCGCCACATTCCCGTCCGCACCAACTGCGGCGACAACGGGCGACACGCCGCCCGCGCCGTCACCCGCCGCGTCGTCGGAGGTGTTCGTACCCCTGCTGCCCGGGGGCGCGGCCGAATCCGCCGCGCCAACGAGCGCGCCCACCGATGCCCCACCACCCACTAGCGAGCCGCCACCCGCCACTCGCCACTCGCCACCCGCCACCCACCCCCTACGTCAGCCACATTCCCGACTACACCCCCCGCCCAGAGCTTGGCCCCAGCAAGCTGGGCATCCACGTCGCCCGGCCCAACAGCCCGGCGATCATGGCGTTCGTCCGCGCGGCGCGGCCGGCGGTGGTCAAGGGGGTGGATGACCTGGGCTTCCTGGCCGAAGTCAAGGCCGATTCGCCACAGACGGTGACGGTCGGCCGCCTGTCGGTCGAGCCGCAGGACTACGGCGGCGAACCGGAGGCGGCCGCCGCGGCGCTGGTGGCCCGGCAGTTGCCGCAACTGCTCCAGCATCCCTACGTCGACTACTGGGAGGGCTGGAACGAACCCGACCCCAACCTCGACCGCATGGAGTGGTATGCCCGCTTCGAGGCCGAACGCGTGCGGCAGTTGGCGGCGCATGGCTTGCGGGCAGCGGTGGGCGGCTTCTCGACCGGCGTGCCGGAACTGGACGAGTTCGCGCTGTTCGTGCCGGCCATCGAGGCAGCCAAGGCGCATGGCGGCATCCTGACGCTGCACGAGTACGCCGCGCCCGACCTGACCTTCCTCTACGGCGATCCGCTGCCCGGCCTGCCGGCCTATCCCGACCGCGGCCCGCTGCTGTTCCGCTATCGCTGGTTCTACCGCGACGTGCTGGAGCCGCGCGGGCTGGTCGTGCCCCTGGTCATCTCCGAGGCGGGCATCGACGGCATCCTGGGCAACCGGCCGGGGCCGCAGGGATTGGGCTGGCAGGACTTTCAGGCGTTTTGGGTGGAGCAGGGCTGGGGGCCGGACGGGCAGACGGCGTTTCTGAATCAGTTGCAGTGGTTGGACAACGAGGCGCGGCAGGACGAGTACGTGATCGGCTACGCGCTGTTCACCGCCGGCGGCGGGCGGGCGTGGGATACGTATGAGTTGGACCCGTTTTTGCCGCGGTTGGCGGAGTATGTGGTTAGTCAGTGGGAGTAAGGAAGGAGTGTTCCACAACGCAGGGGTGATTTCTTCTCTACGCGACTGTGTTACAATCGAGTTAAGTTGAATAGAGGTGTTGAAGCGATGCAAAGTCCGGTACAAGAACTGATTGAGGCTTCCCAACAACTGACCACGATCGAGCAGTTGCAATTGCTTGCTGCTTTGACGGAGTCAGTCTATTCCTCCGGTCTTCAATCTCTCCAAGAAGCGCAGTCGCTGGGAGTTCTACACGCTATCAATCGCACGCCACCGGTAGTTGACCTTGATTCCCTCGTTGCCGACTTCTGGCCGGAGAACGAAAGTGCCGATGACTTCGGTGGTTTCATTCATCAACAGCGCCAGGCTGAACGCACAGCAGATCTATGAGCCTTGTACTTCTAGATACGGATGTTGTTTCCTACCTCATCAAGGGAGATAGTCGAGCGTCTCAATACGAGCCGTACCTCATTGGGAATGAGACAAGCATATCCCTGATGACAGTTGCCGAGCTGTTCCAGTGGGCGTTCGTGCGCCGTTGGAGCGAGCGCCGAACGGCCGATTTGGAACTCTACATCCTGCGTAGTCACGTCCTTACAGAAGGCTGGGCGCAGATTAGAGCGACAGCTCATCACAAGGGAAAAGCCATTTCCCCGCAGGATGCCTGGATAGCAGCAACGGCGCTGCAATATAACCTCCCATTTTTGACACACAACCATGCTGATTACGAGCACGTGGATGGGCTTAATCTCGTTCGGTTAAGCGGCGGGCGCTGGGTCTCTGATTCCACATGCCTAGTCGGCGCAACGGCTACACATTTCAAGTTGGTGTCGTCGCTATCCTCCTCCTGGCCCTCCTCCTCCGCCTGCGCGGGCTGGACACGACGGGGCTGTGGGGCGACCAGGCGTTCACGCTCAACACGGCCATGCGCTGGGTCAACGGTGGGCCGCTGCCGCTGGCGGCCAACAAGTCGTCGGTCGGCTTCGTCAACCCGCCGCTCATCGAGTACCTCTATGGCGCGGCCCTCTTTCTGTGGCGCGACATTCTGAGTGTGTCGCTGCTGACGCTGCTGGGCGGGCTGGTGGCCGTGGCCGTGACCGGCGCGGTGACGGCGCGGCTGTTCGGCCGGCGCGCCGCGCTGTGGGCCATGCTGGCCTTTGCCGTCGCGCCGTGGGCCGTCTTCTGGAGCCAGCTCATCTGGAATCAGACGATGGTGCCGCCGTTCGCCGCGCTGACGCTGGGTGGGCTGCTGCTCTACCTGTTCGACCGGCCGCGCGCCGTCTACTTAGTCGGCTGCTTCGCCGCGGCGGCGGCGATGATCCAGGTGCACCCCGGCTCGGCCGTGCAACTGCTGACCATCGCCGCGGCCCTGCTGCTCTACCGGCGGCGCGTCCGCCCGGCCCACGTCGTCGCCGGGGCGGCCGTCTTCGCCCTGCTCTTCCTGCCCTACCTGCTCTACCAGATCGGCACCGGCTGGGCCGACCTGGCCGCCGTGCGCGGCGTGGCCGGGCAGGAAGCAACGTTTAGCAGCGCCGCGTTGCGCCTGAGCCTCGACCTGATCCGCGCTCAGGGGCTTTATGGGGCTGCGCCCGGTGTCGTGGCGTTCGACGCGCTGGCGGTGGGGTTGTTTGTGGGGGCGGTGGGGGTGGTTGTGTGGCGGGTGTGGTGGGAGAGCAGGGGAGAGGGGGAGCGGGGGGGCGGGGGAGTAGCAGACCCTCTCCCCAGCCCTCTCCCAAGGGGCGAGGGGGTAAGCGACCCTCTCCCCAGCCCTCTCCCAAGGGGCGAGGAGGTAAGCGGCCCTCTCCCAACGGGCGAGGGGGCGGCATCTCCCCTGCTCTTACTCTGGTTCGCCGCCCCGCTGCTGTTCTACTGGCGCTCCGGCGTCTACTTGCAGAACTACTATCTGATCGGCCAGTGGCCGGCGCACTTCATGATTTTGGGCATCGCCTTGGACACCCTACAACGTCTGGCTGAGCGTTGGCCGGGGCGCGAACGAGTCGGCCGCGTCGCCGCCCGGCTGCTGCCCCTGCCGCTGCTGGCCCTCGTCGCCTTCCAGGTGTTCTTCAGCCTGCGCTATCAGGACGCCCGCGCCGCCGGCGACGGCCCAACATTGCAAGTGCGCCACGCCCGCGCCCTCATCACCCAGTCGAACCGCCTGCTGGCCGAGCGGCCCGACTGCCGCCTGGTCGGGCTTGGCCACGGCGAGAGCGTCGATAACTCCAACCTGGCCCTGCTGGTGGAGTTCACCGACCCGGCGCGGGTGCTGCTGGCCGACGGCGATCTGAGTCTGCCGCTGCCGTCGCCCTGCGCGGTCTACCTCGACGCCCGGCCGGGCAGCCGCGCCTCATATGCCCTGGCCGCCCAGGCGCAGCCCATCGCCGACGCCGGGGTGACGTTGAAGGATCAGGCATGGCGGTTCTACAATTGGGCGGCCGAGCCGCGGGGGCAAACGACGGCCGCCGCGCGCTGGGAGTCGCTGTGGCTGGTCGGCGCTTTCCGCGGCGAAGCGACGCCCGGCCAGAATCTGACCCTGGTGCTGACCTGGGAAGTCGTCGCCCGGCCGCCGGCCAACATCCACTTCGGCGCCTATCTGCTGGACGCGGCCGGCAGCGTGGCCGCGCAACACGACGGCCCCGGCTTCGACAGCGCCCAGTGGCGCGCCGGCGACCGCTTTGTCACCTTCCACCCTCTGCCCCTGCCGCCCGACCTGCCGCCCGGCGACTACCACACCGCCGTCGCCCTCTACACCTGGCCCGACATCGTCCGCGCGCCGCTGGCCGACGGCGCGGACATGGCGACGGTGGACGCGCAGGTCGTCGTTGCCCCGCCATAGGAGAAGACCTCACGCAAAGATCGCAAAGAGCGCAAAGGACGCCAAAAGCAGTCTTGGCGGCCTTGCGCGCGCGCGAGGTTCTATTCGACTTGGCAATGATCCCGGCCGTAGGGCGGCGGTGGCGCGGCGGGGCGGCATCGGCTATACTGCCGGGGCGGCCGGGGTTGTTCGCCTCGGCCGCCTGATGTGTCATATGACCGCTGAAGAGGAAGTAACACTGGTTCAGCCGCCATCGGGCCGCTCGTGGCGTTTCGACCGCGTTCTGCCGCTGTTTATTCGGCCACGAGCCACACTGGCGCGCATCATCGAAGAAGACCGCCCCAGTTGGCGAGTGCCCATTCTCCTGCTGCTGCTGGCGACCGTTATCCACGCCCTGCTGGCCGGCTCCATCAACGCCGCTGCCCGCGCCGGCGGCGAACTCGTCCTGCCACCCAACTTCGAGTTCTGGACCGCCGAACAGCAGGCCCAGTATCAGCAGGCGGCCACGGCCACCAACAACCCGACGTTCAACTACGTCCTGCCCGCGCTGGGGGCGGTGTTGGGCGCGTTATTCATGTGGCTGCTGGTCAGTTGGCTGCTGCATCTGGTGCTGACCCTGCTGGGCGGCCGGGGCACCAGCCAGGGGGCGATCAACGTCGTCGCCTGGGCCAGCCTGCCGTTTGTGTTGCGGGCCGTGGTGCAGACCGTGGCTATGCTGCTGACCGACGGACTGGTGGCCGGGGGCGGCCTGTCGGGCTTCGCCCCGGCGGGCGAGGGGTCGTTCAACGTCTTCCTGGCCTCCATGCTGGGGCAGATCGACCTGTACTTCCTCTGGCACGTCCTCCTCGTCTATCTGGGGGCGCGGCTCAGCAGCCGGCTGCCCCGGCTGAAGACGTGGCTGGCCGTCCTGCTCGTCTTTGCCCTGGTCATGGCCCTGCGCGCCCTGCCCGACGTGGTGCTGGCCCGCTTCGGCGACCTGACGATCATCCAGCCGTTCCTGTAGCCGCCTTGCGCCCATGAGCGAACCAACCGCCGGCCCCACCGTCGCGCCCTTCATCGCCATCAATAACCTGCGCAAGTCCTTTGCCCTGGGCGGCGCGGTCGTCCACGCCCTGGCCGGCGTCGATCTGACCATTGACGCGGGCACGTTCCACAGCATCATGGGGCCGTCCGGCTCCGGCAAGAGCACGCTGCTCTATCTGCTGGGCGGGCTGGATCGGCCGACCGGTGGGCGCATCGTCGTCGATGGCGCGGCGCTGCAAGACATGGACGAGAACGCCCTGGCCGCCTATCGCCGCCAGGTGGTCGGCTTCGTCTTCCAGTCGTTCAACCTGATCTCCAGCCTGAGCGCCTGGGAGAACGTCGCCTTCCCCATGCGCTTCACCGGCGTCGCCCGCCGCGAACGGCGCGAACGGGCCTTCGCCCTGCTGGAGCGTGTCGGGCTGGCCGACCGGCGGCTGCACCGCCCCTCGGAGCTGTCCGGCGGCCAGCAGCAGCGCGTGGCCATCGCCCGCTCGCTGGTGAATGAGCCGCGGCTGATTCTGGCCGACGAGCCAACGGGAAACCTGGACACGGCCAGCGGGCAGAGTATCATGGAGTTGCTGTCGGAGTTGCACAGCGACGGCCGCACCGTCGTCGTCGTCACCCACGATCCGCGCATGGCCGCCTACACCACCCACCAGGTCTTCCTGCTCGACGGCTGCACGGTCAGCGATGAACAGTACCGCGCCGTCACCGGCCTGCCGCCGAGCGCCCAGGTAGCGCGGCCCGTGGCCGCGCCCGCGAGTTGAACCGTTATGAATGATCTGCACCACAGTCTGAGACGCGTTTTGCCGGCCGCGGCCCTGGTGGCCCTGCTGCTACTCCTGGTCGCCTTTCCGCCGGCCGGGCAAGCGCAGGACGCCACGGCCACAGCGACGGCCACAGCCACCTTGCCCCCGGCCACAGCCACCCAGCCGTCCGACCCCGGCAATCTGACCATCATCGCCGTCCAGCCGGGCACGGTCGTCAACACCGGCGACACGGAGATCGTCGTCACCGGCACGGGCTTTGTCGATGGCTCGGTCGTCGTCCTGTCGAACTGGGGCGGGTTGGAGACGACGTTCGTCAGCCGCCAGGTGTTGCGGGCCAACGTGCCCACCGGCGTGCCGCCGGGCAGCTACGACGTACAGGTGGTCAACCCCAACGCGGCCACGGCCGTGCTGCGCGGCGGGCTGAACGTCGTTCTGCCCGCCGGGCCAACGGACACGCCGGAGCCGACGGCCACGGCCGCGCCGACCGACTTTATCCGGCCGCTGCTGGTGGTGCAGTCCTACGGGGCCAGCGCGGCGCAGATCACGCCGAACTCCAACCTCGACTTCGAGATGACCATCGTCAACGCCGGGCAGGCCACGGCCGGCAACGTGCTGGCGACGTTCGTCAGCGGCGACTTCGTGCCGCGGGCCACCGGCGGCGTGCGCGCATTGGGCACGCTGACGCCCGGCCAGCCGATCCGCTTCTGGCAGCCGCTCTTCGCCACGGCCGAGCTACGCGGCAAGACGACGGCCGTGCTCAAGGTGACGACGACCTACACCGACATCAATGGCCAGAGCTACGAATCGTCGTTCGAGCTAACCTTTCCGGTCGTGCCCCAGGCCAGCGGCGGCGCGGCGGCCACAGCCACGCCCACGCCGACAGTAACGCCCACCGCCGGGCCGCGCCAACGGCCGCAACTGCTGGTCACCGGCTACACCACCGAGCCGGAGACGCTCCAGCCCGGCCTGCCCTTCACCCTGACGATGGACGTCAGTAACGAGGGCCAGGCCAACGCCCGCAACGTCGTCCTCATCGTCGGCGGCGGCACGGCCGGCGGCGGCACAACCGACGGCACGCCGGAGGCGGGCGGCGTCAGCGGCGCGGGCGGCTCCTTCGCCGAGTTCGCGCCCATCGGCTCGTCGAACGTCAGCCGGCTGGGCGACGTGGCCGCCGGCGAGGGGCGCGAGGCGGCGCAGCAGCTCATCGTCAACACGACGACCAAGCCCGGCGCCTATCCGGTCAAGGTCTCCTTCGTCTACACCGACAACAACGGCATCAGCTATACCGACGACCAGGTGATCACGCTGCTCGTCTTCCAGCAGCCGCAGGTGGAGATGAACTTCTACACCGCGCCACCGACGCTCTTTGCCGGGGAGCCGGGCGGGCTGCCGCTCCAGCTAGTCAACACCGGCCGCAACGCTGTCGTCTTCGGCAACTTCACCGTCAACGCCGAGAACGCCGAACTGACCAACAACGCCATCTTCGTCGGCGCGCTGGAGCCGGGCGGCTTCTTCCCGCTCGACGCGCTCATCACCCCCTTTGAGCCGGGGCCGCTCGACCTGCAACTGAGCGTCACCTACACCGACGACTTCAACCGCCCGTCGGTCATCACCGAGACGCTGACCATCGAGGTGCTGGAGGCGATTCCGGTGGAGCCGGGGCCGGAGTTGGGGCCGGACGGGCTGCCCATCGACGAGGTTCCGATTGACGACGGCGGCGGCACGGCCGAGGAGAGCCTGGGCCAGCGCATCTGGCGCTTCATCCGCGGCCTCTTCGGCTTGGGCAGCGAACCGTCGTCGGGCGAGGAGCAGGTGCCGGTGGAAGAGTTCCCTGTAGAAGGCGAATTCGTTCCTTAAGTCGGAAGTACCCGCAGATTTCCCAGATTAAAGAGATGTGATCCGCAGATTTGGCAGATTAGGCAGATTCCAAGAAGAGTGTCAATTAGGTTCTTTCTTAAAATCTGCCAAATCTGCCAAATCTGCGGATAAACTATTCTGACAATGAAATTCTTCGACTTGGTGGCCCTCATCTGGAGTAACCTGGCGCGGCGCAAGGGGCGCGTGGCGCTGACAGCCATTGGCGTCATCATCGGCACGACGGCCGTCGTCCTGCTGGTGTCGCTGGGCGTCGGGCTACAGCGCAACGCCGAGTCGCAACTGGGCGGTATCGGCGACCTGACGCGCATCGTCGTCTATCCGGTCTTCTCCGAAGGCCCGGTGGTTGTGGACGCCCAGGGCGGCGGGATGCCGGAGCAGACCGCGCCGCTGAACGACGCCGCGCTGGCATCCATCGCCGCCCTGCCCGGCGTGACGGCCGTCATCCCCCAGGACTACTTCCAGGCCGGGGCGACGATCAAGATCGGCCGGCTGGAAGGCGGCGGCAGCATCCTCGGCGCGGGCACGGAAGACCTGGCTAACCTGGGTGTGACGGCGGCGCAGGGCACGACTGAACTGCTGCGCGGCACGGTCATCGTCGGCTCACAGGTAGCGGCCAACTTCTACGACCCGCGCCTGCGTCCCGGCCAGGAGCCGCCCGCCCCGCCCGACCTCTATGACCAGACGCTCAACCTCGAACTGATGAAGTGGATGGAGGACGGCACGGTCGTCACCAAGAAGGTGCGCGCCCGCGTGGCCGGCGTGCTGGCCGAGGCGCGCGACGAGCCGGATTGGTCGATCTACATGCCGCTGAGCGAGGTCGAGGGGTACAACTCGTGGGCCAGTGGCCAGCGCATCAACCGCAATGAGACCGGCTACAATACGGTCATCGTCAAGGTCGATGACGTGGATAACGTCCTTGACGTGACCGACCAGATCGCCGCCCTCGGCTTCCAGGCCTACACGCCGCAGTCGTTCGTCCAGGGCATCAGCGGCTTCTACATGGTCTTGCAGATGGTCTTCGGCGCGATGGGGGCCATCGCTCTGCTGGTGGCGGCCATCGGCATCGCCAACACGATGACCATGGCCATCCTGGAGCGCACGCGCGAGATCGGGCTGATGAAGGCCGTGGGGGCCAGCAACCGCGACGTGCTGGCCATCTTCCTGGGCGAAGCGGCGGGCATCGGCTTCATCGGCGGGTTGGGCGGCATCGTCATCAGTTGGGGACTGGGGCAGATCCTCAACGTCATCGTCCTGGGCTATCTGGCCGGGCAGGCGGCCCAGACCGGCGCGCCGCCGCCGACCGGGGCCGTGGCCACGCCGGTGTGGTTGCCCGCCTCGGCGCTGCTCTTTGCCACGCTGATGGGCCTCGTCTCCGGCCTCTACCCCGCCCTCAGCGCGGCTACATTGGCCCCGGTTACCGCGCTCAAGTACGAATAAGAAGGATCTCACGCAAAGACGCAAAGAACGCCAAGCTCAGAACCATTCTGAGCTTGGCGTTCTTTGCGCCTTAGCGAGGTTCTTATTCTTACTCTTCTTACTCGCGCCCGTCCCGGCAAAGGGGGTGCCGAACGTGCCGCCCAGCCGCTCCAGCGTGGCCGCGTCGTCGCCGACATAGAGGACGATGGTGTCGCCCATCCGGAAGAAGTGGGGCGCGCCGGCCCAGCGGACGCTAACGTCGTTGATCATACCGCCGTCGGTCGAGATCGTTCCCGCCGCTTCTTCGGCCGCGGCCTCATCCTCGAACTGGTAGACCTGCAACTCGGCGTCATCGACAATGTAGGTCTGCCCGGCCGCGCCATTGAACAGCGACACGGGTACTTCGCCGCCGGTGACGACCGTCGCCCCACCGCCCTGCCACTCATTGACGAACGCCGGCGCGGCCATGCCCCCGCTGCTGTCGCCGGACGCGCCGCCGCCGGAGGCGTTGCCCTGGCCGTCGCCGGCATCGCCAATCGTCTCAGCGTCGCCCGGCGACACACTCTCGTCGGCCACGTCGTCGTCCACGTTCTGCCCCTCGTTGTCCACGGCGGCATCTTCGGCGGCTTCCAGCGCGTCGTCATCGGCCGTGTCGTCGTCGCCCTCCAGCGTATCGGGCGCGGCGACCTGGCCGCCCTGTTCGCCGGTGGAAAGGGGGCTGTTCTCATCGCCGCCGCAGGCGACCAGGGCAACGAGGGCCAGGGTCAGAATCAGTAATCCAAGAATCGCTCGTTGTTTCATTTCAGCGCAGACTCCTTGTTGGTATCAGGAGCATTCTAGGACGAAGGGCGGTCACAGGACAACGGCCGATTGACCGGCCAGCGCGGGTATAAGGGCGGGTTGTCTAAGTGGCCGGCACTGTCGGCTGCCGGCGGCTGACGTGGGGAAGACGACTGCCGGCGCCACCGATTCGCCCAGGCAACGGGCGGGGATTCGCGGCGAAAAGGGCGGGTTTACCCTTACGAGCAGACCTCAGACCTCTGAGGTCTCGAACACGCTATGAGCCATCGACAGGTTCTCCCTATGGCCTGCGCCCCAATCGTCTACGGGACAACAACCAGTGTACCGACCATCCCCGCCTCTCTATGGCCGGGCACGGTGCAGTAGTACTCGTACTCACCCGATTCGGTCGGCGTGAATTCCACAGTGCTACGGCCGCCATTGGGATGGGCAGCCACGTGCACGTCCAGCTCGTGCACGTCTTCGCTCATGGCGTGGTCATCGGCCTCGTCTTCAGGCGGATGCACGTCGCGGACATCAATCTCGCGGATGCTGAAGTCATGCTCAAGCGCGCCGCTGTTTTCCAGCGTCAGGTGGACGGCCTGGTTGGCCGGAACTTCCAGGCGCGCCTCATCATAGGTGATATCTGTGGCCAGCAGCGAAACGTTGGTAACGCTCTCTTCCTGGCTGCCCCCACAGGCCGCCACCAGTAAAACCAGAAGCCCAAGCATTAAGCTCATTCGTCGCATGGTGATACTCCTCTGAAAACCGGATGTAGGCTAAGAAGAGTAGCAAATAACGGGAGTCTCTCGATGCGCCATATGGCCTATTTTTGTTTATCTGGAAGGCGCTTGAGCACAAGCTCCCCGCTGGGATAGCCGAGGCGGAGTTCGGCGCCCGAAATCGAATAGGATTCGAGAGTCGAAGCAATCGTCGCCAATGCGCTTTCAACTTGCGGAGCCGGATCATCCTCTTGTTGGGAGCAAAGCATGGTTGTCGTTCTGACGGCCGACACCTCTAGCCGCGAATCGCGCACGACGTAGTTGCCGCCCGGGTTGTTGCAGCCCGTGTCAAAGCGAAATCCTCCCTCTTGAAACGAGAGGGTCGGCAACTGGTCATCGGCAAGGAGCGCGAGTGTGTCGTCGAGGCCGGTCATGGCCACAAGTTGCCAGCGCGTGCCGTCGAGTGGATCGGCGACACTTCCCTCATCAGGCAGGGCGACCGCTCGTCGCCAGTCAGCGTAAGCTGTAAACGTTCCGTCGCGGCTAGGTCCGGCAGATCCATACCGTCCTGGCCCAGTCGCCGAGGCTAATAGGCAGGGCGCCCCCTCCCTGATAGGTGCCGGACGGTTGTTACAGGTGGTCGTGAACACGGAGCTTCCATCACCGAAGGTCAGCGCGGCACAAAGCGGGCAGAAGCCAGGAGTAGCGCCTCGTAGCCGGCGTCAGCAGTTGCCACACGGTTCCACAGGACGCTGCGGGCAGCAGGCCAGGCCAGCGCCCAGAGCAGAGGCCAGGGCGGTTTCCCACCACTAGCATAGATCGCCGGGCCGGAAACCACAAGAGCCCCTCTGACTTGCCAACCCCCACACCTCTGTTAAAATGTTCGTGAAAAGTTGCACGATTAACCCACAGGAAAACCCGACGTGGAGCACGAAATCCCGGACATCGTCATCGGCCGCCTGCCCGTCTACCTGCGCGAACTCGACCGCATGGAGCGCGAGCCGGGTAAGTTCACCACGTCGTCGCACGAACTGGCCGAGCGGCTGGGCATCAGTTCGGCCCAGATTCGCAAAGACCTGTCCCACTTCGGCGAGTTCGGCAAGCAGGGCACCGGCTACCACATCCACTACCTCATCGACCGGCTGACCGAAATCCTGCGCCTGACCCACGAGTGGCCGGTGGCCCTCATCGGCGCGGGCTTCCTGGGCCACGCCCTGGCCAGCTATCGCGGCTTCCAGCGGCGCGGCTTCGTCATCACCTGTCTCTTCGACAACGACCCGGCCAAAGTCGGCGAGACGGTAGGCGAGTTGACCGTGCGCGATATGAGCGAACTGGAGACGGGGCTGCGGGCGGAGGGCATTCGCATCGCCATTCTGGCCGTGCCGGCCGACGCGGCCCAGGCGACGGCCGACCGGCTGGTGGCTGCCGGCGTGCGGGCCATCCTCAGCTACGCCCCGGCCTCGCTGACCGTGCCGCCCGGCGTCCACGTCAGCTATAGCGACCCGGTGGTGCAGTTGCAGCAGATGACGTATTACTTGCTGCCGGGAGGGGACATAGGTTGGCGGGACGACCGCCGATGGCAAGGGGCCTCACAGGGGCCAGGGAAGAGACGCTCTTCCTGGAACCGGGCCCTGAACCGGGCCCTCCTTGCGTCCCCGGCCGGTGCTAAAGTGGGTCGGCGGCAAGGGGCGGTTGTTGCCCGAACTGCTGGCCCGGCTGCCGGCGTCGTTCGGGGCCTATCACGAGCCGTTTGTCGGCGGCGGGGCGCTGTTCTTCGCCCTGGCCGGGGCGGGGCGGCTGGGCCGCGTTTACCTCTCCGACGCCAACGCGGCGCTCATTGACGTCTACCTGGCTCTGCGCGACGACGTGGAGGGGGTGATTGCCGCCCTGGGCCACCACCACTACGAGCGCGACTACTACTACCGCGTCCGCGCCCAAAGCCCCGACGACCTGTCGCTGCCGGAGCGGGCGGCGCGGGTCATCTACCTCAACAAGACCTGCTACAACGGCCTCTACCGCGAGAACCGCGCCGGGCAGTTCAACGTGCCCTTCGGCCGCTACACCAACCCGACCATCTGCGACGAGCCGAACCTGCGCGCCGTGTCGGCCACATTGCGCGACGTGGACATCGCCCGCCGCCGCTTCGACACCGTGCTAGACTATGCGAAGCCGGGCGACTTCGTCTACTTCGACCCGCCCTACGTCCCCCTGTCCGCGACGGCCAACTTCACTTCTTACGACCGCGCCGGCTTCGGCCCGGACGACCAGCGGCAACTGAGCCACGTCTTCGCCGAACTGGCCCGGCGCGGCGTGCGAGCCATGCTGTCCAACTCCGACACGCCGTTCGTGCGCGAGTTATATGCCGGCTTTAGCGTCGAGCAGGTCTTCGCCGCGCGGGCGGTGAACTCGAAGGCCAACGGGCGGGGCAAGGTGGCTGAGGTACTGGTCACTAATTACTGAATGAAGAAGGTCTCACGCAAAGACGCAAAGAACGCAAAGCCCGGAAAATTTCCGGGCTTTGCGTTCTTTGCGTCTTTGCGTGAGGTTTCTGCCTACATATCAGGAACACTACGCTGCAACACCGGCAACTCCGCCAGCGCCTTGCCCGCGCCCAATGCCGTGCAGGCGATGGGGTTGTCGGCCACGTAGGCCGGCACGCCCGTCTCGCGCGTCAGCAGGGTGTCCAGTTCGCGCAGCAGCGCGCCGCCGCCGGTCAGCACCATGCCGCGGTCGATGATGTCGGACGACAACTCCGGCGGGGTTTTGGCCAGCACGGCGCGGGTGACGTTGATGATGGCCTGGAGCTGCTCGCTGATGGCCTCGACCACTTCGCCGGAGGTGATGGTGATGGTGCGCGGCAGCCCGGCCACCTGGTCGCGCCCCTGCACCTGCATCTCCAGCCGCTCGTCCGTCTCCACCGCCGCGCCGATCTTGATCTTGATCGCCTCGGCCGTCGGCTCGCCCATGACCAGGTTGTACTTCTTGCGGACGTAGCTGATGATCGCCTCGTCCAGATGGACGCCGCCGACGCGCACCGACTCGGCGCAGACGATGCCGTTCATAGCCACGACGGCCGCCTCGGTGGAGCCGCCGCCCAGGTCTACGACCAGGTTGCCGGTCGGCGTGCCCACCGGCAGCCCGGCGCCGATGGCCGCGGCCAGCGGTTCGGGGATCAGGTTGACCTCGCGCGCGCCGGCGGCCAGGGCCGCCTCGCGCACGGCGCGCCGCTCGACGCTGGTGACGCCATAGGGCACGCTGATCATCACCGACGGCTTGCGCATGGGCAGCCGCCCGGCGACCTTGGTGATGAAGTACTCCAGCATCCCCTGGGTGACGAAGTAGTCGGCGATGACGCCGTCGCGCAGGGGGCGCATGACTTCGATCTCGCCCGGCGTGCGGCCATACATGTCTTTGGCGGCGCGGCCGACTTCGACGATGATCGTCCGGTTGCCGTCTTCGCGGATGGCGACGACCGACGGCTCTTGCAGCACGACGCCGCGCCCCTGAACGTGGACCAGGACGTTGACCGTCCCCAGGTCGATGGCAATCTGTGGTGTGAAAAATGACACGCTAGAAATTTACCTCTGGGGAGAGATTAACGCAAAGACGCCAGGAAGCCAAGAAAAATTATCTCACGCAAAGACGCAAAGAACGCCAAGCTCAGAGTTCTGAGCTTGGCGTTCTTTGCGTCTTTGCGTGAGCTTGCTTTATTGTGATTCGCCCGAGTCCGAGCGGCGGCCGGTGGCGGTGGCGCGGCGGCGACGGCGGCCGACGTTGAGGCGCGCCTCGGCCCGCAGCAGCGACGCGCGCACGGCGGCGATGCGGTCGGGGTCGTCCTTCACGCCGGTGCGCATGATCTCTTCGGCCTGCTGCCGGGCGCGCTCGGCGCGGTCGACGTCGATCTCGTCGGCCTGCTCGGCCGAGTCGGCCAGGATGGTCACGTGGTCGGGCTGAATCTCGACGAAGCCGCCGCCGATGGCGAAGTACTCTTCGACACCGTTGACGCGCACGACGACCTCGCCGAAGTCGAGCGTCGTCAGCAGCGGGCTGTGGTGGGGCAGGATGCCCATGCGCCCTTCGGAGCCGGGCAGGTTCACCGCGTCCACCTGGCCGCTGAAGACCATGCGCTCCTGGGTTACGATGTCACATTGAATAGGCATTGGACACCTCCAAGGATGAAGGAGGAGGGATGAAGGATGAATTCATCCTTCATCCCTCCTCCTTCCCAATTAGGCCATCTCGCGCAGCTTCTCGGCCTTCTCCAGTACCTGGTCGATGCCGCCGACCATGTAGAAGGCCTGCTCCGGCACGTCGTCGTGCTGGCCGTCGAGAATTTCGCGGAAGCCGCGCACCGTCTCGGCCGTGGGCACGTACTGGCCGTTCAGGCCGTGGAACTTCTCGGCCACGAACATCGGCTGGCCCAGGAAGCGCTCGATCTTGCGGGCGCGGGACACCAGCAGCTTCTGGTCTTCGCTCAGTTCGTCGATGCCCAGAATGGCGATGATGTCTTGCAGGTCCTTGTAGGTCTGGAGCACCTGCTTCACCTCGCGGGCGGTGCGATAGTGCAGTTCGCCGACCACGTCGGCCTGCAGGGCGCGGCTGGTGCTGGCCAGCGGGTCGACGGCGGGGAAGATGCCGCGGGCGAAGACGCTGCGCTCCAGGGTGATGATGGCGTCCAGGTGGGCGAAGGTGGCCACCGGGGCGGGGTCGGTGTAGTCGTCGGCCGGCACGTAGATGGCCTGCATCGAGGTGATGGAGCCTTTGCGGGTGGAGGTGATGCGCTCCTGCAGCGCGCCCATCTCGGCCGCCAGCGTCGGCTGGTAGCCCACGGCGCTGGGCATACGGCCCAACAGCGCCGACATCTCCGACCCGGCCAGCACGTAGCGGAAGATGTTGTCGATGAACAGCAGCACGTCGCGCCCTTCGTCGCGGAAGTACTCGGCCATCGTCAGGCCGGTCAGGGCCACGCGCAGGCGCACGCCGGGCGTCTCGTTCATCTGGCCGAAGACCATGGCCACCGAGTCCTGCACGCCGTACTCCTGCATCTCGTAGTACAGGTCGGTGCCCTCGCGGGTGCGCTCGCCCACGCCGGCGAAGACCGACACGCCGGAGTGCTCCTGGGCCACGGTGCGGATGAGTTCGGCGATGGTGACCGTCTTGCCCACGCCCGCGCCGCCGTAGATGCCCGTCTTGCCGCCTTTGATGAACGGGGCCAGCAGGTCAACGACCTTCAGGCCGGTCTCGAACGTCTCGATGACCGTGCTCTGCTCCTGGAACGACGGGGCGTCGCGGTGGATGGGGTAGTAGATGTCGGCCTTGGGCGTCGGCCGGCCGTCCACGGCCTTGCCGGTCACGTCGAAGATGCGGCCCAGCGTGACCGGGCCGACGGGAACCTTGATCGGCGAGCCGGTGGCGACAACCTCGCGGCCGCGGGGCACGCCGTCGGTGGAACCCATCGCCACGGTGCGCACGTTGCCGCCGCCGAGGTGCTGCTGCACCTCCAGCACCAGTTCGCCCTGCGGCGCTCGCAGGGTCAGGGCTTCATAGATTTCGGGGAGCTGCCCTTCGGGGAACTCCACGTCGATGACCACGCCACGAATGGCGGTAATTTTGCCTGTTGCCATGTGTTGTGCCTCCCAAATCAGACAGTGGTAGGGGCGGGTCTAAGACCCGCCCCTACATCGATTTCAGCGCCTCAGCGCCACCGACGATGTCGAGAATCTCGCTGGTAATGCTGGCCTGGCGCGCCTTGTTGCGCTCCAGGGTCAGGAAGTCCACCAGTTCAAAGGCGTTGTCGGTGGCGTTGTTCATGGCCACCATGCGGGCGCTGTGCTCGCTGGCCAGCGCCTCCAGCAACGACTGGTAGACCTGGAGCCGCGTGAAGCGCGGCACGATGTCGTTGAGCAGGGCCTCGGCGTTCGGCTCATAGGTGTAGGCCTGTTGCGAAGCCTTGACCGAGTCCACGCCGCTGACGTACTCCGCGCCGGGCATCCCGCTCAGGTCGGCCGGCTTCAGCGGCAGCAGTTGGCGAATGACCGGCTGGCGCGTCACCAGATTGACGAACTCGCTGTAGCCGATGAAGACCTGGTCCACGTCCTCGCTGAGCATACTGTCGATGGCCACGCGGGCGATGGCGGTGATGTCGAGGAACGACGGCGGGTCGGGGATGCGGTCGAAGGTGGCGACGACGTTGAAGCCGCGGCGCACCATCGCGTCGCGCCCCTTGCGGCCGACGGTGATGACTTTGGCCGGCATACTGGCGGCGCGCAGGAAGCGCTCGGCCAGCGTGGTCATGCCGACGTTGTAGGAGCCGGCCAGGCCGCGGTCGCTGGTCATCAGGATGAGGCCGATGGTGCGGACGTTGGGCCGGGCGGTCATCAGCGGGTGGGTGGTGGCCGACGCGCCGGGCTGGGCGGCCAGGTTCTGGATGATCTCGAACGCCTTGGCCGCGTAGTGGCGCGTGGCCTGGGCCTGGCGCTGCGCCCGGCTGGCCTTCGACGCCGACACCGCCGCCAGCGCGCTCGTCACCTGGGAGATGTTCTTGACGCTCTTGATGCGCTTGTTGAGTTCGCGTTCAGTAGCCATGAGCAGTTGTCAGTTGTCAGTTGTCAGTTGCCAGTTGTCAGTCGATGATCGTTAGTCGTTGGTAGCAGGTCAGTTAGCGGACTGTCCTACTGACCAACTGACTTACTGACCTGCTGACAACTATCAACTGACAACTGATCTTAATTCGTCCAGGTGTTATTAAACTCGACGATCCCCTGCTTGACCGTCTCCTCGATCTTGTCGTTCCACGCGCCGGTCTCCAGGATGGTCTTGCCCACCTGGGAGTAGGAGGTGTCCATGAAGCGGCTGAACTCGCTCTTCCAGCGCGGGATTTGCTTCAGGTCAACGCTGTCCAGATAGCCGCGCGTGCCGGCGTAGATCATGAACACTTCGTGGTCGAGGCGGATGGGCTGGTACTGGGGCTGCTTCAGCAACTCCATCAGCCGTTCGCCGCGGCCCAACTGGCGCTGCGTGGCCGGGTCGAGGTCGGAGCCGAACTGGGCGAAGGCGGCCAACTCGCGGAACTGCGACAGGTCGCCCTTCAGCGTGCTCGACGCCTTGCTCATGGCCCGTTTCTGGGCCGCGCTGCCGACGCGCGACACGGACAGGCCGGCGTTGATGGCCGGGCGCTGGCCGGCGTTGAACAGGTCGGTCTCCAGGAAGAGCTGGCCGTCGGTGATGGAGATGACGTTGGTCGGAATGTAGGCCGACACGTCGCCCAGCAGCGTCTCGATGATCGGCAGGGCCGTCAGCGAGCCGCCGGTGCCGGGGATCTTCTTGGCCTCGTACTTCTCTTTGGCGTCGTCGCCCAGGGCGGCCATCGCCTTGTGGAGCACTTCGTCAATCAGGTTGCCGAAGTAGACCTGGCCGTCAACGCCCTTCGTCTCGGCCGTCACTTCCGTGCCCTTGGGCACAATCACGTACTCGTCGCGCAAACGGACGGCGCGCTCCAGCAGGGTGCTGTGGAGCGAGAAGATGTCGCCGGGGTAGGCCTCGCGGCCGGGCGGGCGGCGCAGGATGAGCGACATCTGGCGGTAGGCCCAGGCGTGCTTGGACAGGTCATCGTAGACCACCAGCGCGTCCAGTCCCTGCTCCATGAACTCCTCGCCGATGGCGCAGCCGGAGTAGGGGGCGAAGTACTGCAGCGGGGCCGGGTCGGCGGCGCTGGCCATGACGACGGTGGTGTACTCCATCGCGCCGTACTTCTCCAGCGTGGCCACCACCTGCGCCACCTGTCCGGTGCGCTGGCCGATGGCGACGTAGATGCAGAGCACGTTCTGGCCCTTCTGGTTGATGATCGTGTCCAGGGCGATGGCCGTCTTGCCCGTCTGCCGGTCGCCGATGATCAACTCGCGCTGGCCGCGGCCGATGGGGAACATCGAGTCAACGGATAGGATGCCCGTCTGCACCGGCGTATCGACGCCCTTGCGCTCGACGACGCCGGGGGCGGTGCGCTGCAACGGGCGGCGCTGGCTGGTGTTGATCGGCCCCTTGCCGTCGAGCGGGTTGCCCAGCGGATCGACGACGCGGCCGATGAGCGCCTCGCCCACGGGCACGGAGGCGATGTTGCCCGTCGCCCGGACTTCGTGGCCGACTTCGATGGACGTGTAGTCGCCCATGACGACGATGCCGACCGAGTTGGGCTGGAGGTCGAGGACGATGCCGGCCACGCCGGAGCTGAACTCGACCAACTCGTTGGCGCTAACGTCGGCCAGACCGGAGGCCAGGGCCACGCCGTCGCCGATGGACGAGACCGTGCCGACGCTGCGCGAGGCGACTTTGTGATCGAAACTCTTGATCTGATCGAGTAGGGAATCGGCTATGCGCTGAAAGTCAGGAGCAAGGGTTGCCATGCGTGTTTCTCCTAAGTCTGTTTCTAAGCGCAGGGGAGCAGGGGAGCAGGGGAGCAGGGGTGAAGGAAGATTCCTTCACCCCTGCTCCCCCGCCCCCCTGCTCCCCTGCGGGTTGCTGCTTCATCGTATCAAGCACACTCATTCCGTCAATCCGGCCACAGTAGCCGCGTCGAGTTTGGCGACGACGGCCGTTACCAATTGTACCGCATGATCGTAATCGTCACGATGAATAATCGATCCGTGGCTGTGGATGTGGCGGGCCGGCACGCCGATGACCACCGTGGGCACGCCCAGGCCGTGGACGTGGATCGCCCCGCCGTCGGTCGAGCCGCCGGGCATGTTGGAGAACTGGAGCGGGATGTTCAGTTCGGCGGCCGTATCCACGACCAGATCGCGCAGCTTCAGGTTGGGGATCATGCGCGCGTCGTAGAGCATCAGCGCCGGCCCGCCGCCCAGCTTGACGCTCGACTGCTCCGGCTTGATGCCCGGCACGTCGCCGCAGATGTCGGCCTCCAGGATGATGGCCACGTCGGGGTCGACGGCGCGGACGCTGGTCGTGGCCCCGCGCAGGCCGATCTCTTCCATGACCGTCTGCACGCCGTAGAGGTCGTTGGGGTGGGCGTTGGCGGCAAAGTGGCGCAGCGCCTCGATGACCAGGGCGCAGCCGACGCGGTTGTCGAACGCCTTGGCCATGTAGGTCTTGGGGTTAGCCAACACGGTAAAGCGGCTGTCGGGCACGATGGGGTCGCCGGGGCGGACGCCGGCGGCCGGTGACTTCGGCCCGGTTGGTCGCGCCGATGTCGATGTACATGTCCTTCTTTTCGACCAGCTTGTTGCGCTCGTCGGCCGGCAGCAGGTGGGGCGGCTTGGCCCCGATGACGCCCAGCACGTCCCCCTGGTGGGTCTTGAGCAGCACGCGCTGGCCGAGCAGCACCTGGTCCCACCAGCCGCCGAGGGGCAGGAACTTGATGAAGCCGTCGTCGGTGACGTAGGTGGTGACGAAGCCGATCTCGTCCATGTGGCCGGCCAGCATCACCTTCGGGCCGTCGCCGGGCTGGTGGCCGACGAGGCTGCCGAGCTTGTCCTGGGTCAGTTCGCCCAGCGGGGCCATGAGGCCGCGGAGGACGGCGCGCACTTCGGCTTCATAGCCGGGCACGCCGTGGGCATCGGTCAGGGCCTGGAGGAGTTGTTCGGTTGCGTCCACTTGGCTCGTTGTCCTTGAAGATGGATTATCCGCAGATTAGGCAGATTGGGCAGATTGTCAAGAAGCTCACGCGAAGGACGCTAAGGGGGCAAAGGCGCAAAGGGAAGAAAGGTGTCTTGGCATCCTGGGTGTGCGGTTCGGCGTGATCGTAGCCTACCTATAAGTAAATGTCCAACTTACGGCAGAGGGACACGGAGTTACACGGAGAAGCACGGAGGGGCACAGAGAGGCAGCGCAATAGAATTGCTTCTTCTTCTCTGCGTCTCTCCGCGCTCCTCTGCGTTTCTCTGCGTCGCTCTTCAGTTCGCTGTGGCGCTCTTCGATATTGTGAAGGGCGTCACAAGTTGGGGGAGATTGTAGTGGATTTGGGAGGAGAGCGCCAACTTAGAGGCGCAAAGAGGCGTGGTATAATGGCGGAAAAGCGCGACAGTGAGGCTGGCAAGATGGACGAAACGAATACGAACCGTTTTATCGAACGTGTACCGCTATTGGACGAGTCAGTAGGGTATCCGCGCCTTATCGGTCGTCGTATCTCTGTTGTGGATTCGACCGCGATCTTCAATTGGCCAGATCGTAGAGGCGCTTTTCCGATTGTGGTTAAGCTCCACTCAAGAGCAGTTTCAACACCGGAACGAGTTTATTCCCTAGTCTTGTTCGCACTGAACTACTCATAAGCAAAGCTCCACACTCCCACCCCCGCCCCTGGACTACCCACAAGGCCATACTCCCCGCCGGCGGCGACGCGCATCCCGGCCGCCGGCAGATTCGTCCCGCCCACTGTCTGGGGTGTGGACGGCTGGCGTAGATCAATGGCCCACAGCCCCCCTTCGGCGCGGCCGCCATTCGTCACCAGGGCCACTGAGCCGACGACGGTGATGTCGTGGACGCCGCCGGGGATGGGCAGCGCAGCGACGGCTACCGGGTGTGTCGGGTCGGCCACGCTGACGACCTCCAGCCCCGCCTCCGTGCCCACCAACACCAGGTCGCCCAGGCCACGGACGCTGCTGATCGGCTCCGGCCAGGCCAGCAAGCCGAGCAATTCCAGCCCGGCCGCGCTCTCGGTGAAAATCGTCAGCGCGCCGCCGGGGCGGTCGGCGAAGTTACCGGCGGCGTAGAGCCGGCCGTTGTCAACGTCCAGCGCGGCCACACAGCCCTCAACGGACACCTCCTCAACGAGACGCGGCGCGGCGGGGTCGGCCAGGTCGAAGGCCAGCAAGTTAAGGCCGTCGCACACCCCCGCGCCGGCCAGATAGACCAGTTGCCCGGCGGCCACGCTGCCAACGCGCAGTTCGGCATAGCCGGTCGTGGCGTCGAGCGAACCGAGCAGGGCCGGCGCGCTGGGATTGGTCAGGCCGATGATGCGCAAGCCGTCGTCGGCGGCGCTGACGTAGGCCACGTCACCGGCCAGGGCTACGTCCAGGTAGGAGGCATAGCATGGCCGGCAATGCACTTCGCCCGTGTACACGCCCAGCACGGCCAGATCGGGCAGGCCAAGCGTCAACAATTGGTTGCCGGCCAGGGCAATGCCGACATCGCCGGTCATAGCCACGTCGGCCACGGCGGGCAACTCATACCGGCCCAGCGGTTCAGCCGGCGCGCCGGCGACGTCGTAGATTGCCAGATCGCCGCGGGCAAAGAACGCGCGGCCATCGGCAATGGCCAGCCTGGACGAGGTCGCGTCATCTGGAGCGTCGGCGGGAAGCGCCGCCGGCAACGCCACCGGCAGCACGCCAATCACGTTGCCGTTGTAGTCAACCGCCGCCAGCAGAGCCCGCTCCCCAGCCAGGACAAACCCCTCGACGACGCCCAGGCCCGACGCCGCATCGGGCGGGGCCTGAACCTCCCACAGCGGTTGCGGCTGGAGCGGATCGCTCACGTCCCAGGCGTGAAAGTCGGACACGCCGCCGCCGGCGACCAGCACGTCGCCGGCAACGCGCAGGCTGTAGGTCAGGCCCGCGCCGGGCACGGCGATTGGGTCGGGCAAGTCGGCCGGATCGGTGATGTCGAGGGCATAGAAGTCAGTGGTCGCCGGATGGGCAGCGTAAACCATATCGTTATCGGCTGCCAGAGCGTAGACCGGCGAGGGCAGCGGCGCATGATCCAGTAGTCGCAGCAGGCCGGGTGTGCTGACGTCCAGGGTGGAGATACCGCCGGGTTGAAAGCCTGGAGGGGCCGACGCCGGCACGCTCAAACCGGCGATGAGTGTGTCACCTGCCAAGGCCAGTTGGGTAACGGAAGGCCCCATGTCAACCTGACTCAGGACGGTCATTGACGTCGGATCGGTCACGTCCAGGGCCACAATGACCGACGCCGCGGCCACGTAGGCGACGCCGCTATCCACAACGACGGCCGCGGCCAGGCCGGGCAGTATGTCGCTCTGACCCAGCAGTACAGGCGCAGCGGGGTCGGTCACGTCTAAAGCGACGAGGCGCGGCCCGATGACAGCATAGGCCACTTCACCTTCCACCGCGACGCCCTCGGCCCGGCCCCACTGTTGGCCGAGCAACTTAACCGTTACCGCGATAGGCGCGAGGGGCGTAGGCGAGGAAGTTGGCGTAGCAGTGAAGGTGGCGGAAGGGATCGGGGAGGCCACAGCCAGCGGCGTTGCTGTTGCGGCAGCCGGCAGAGTGCTGGTCGCTTGTGTGGCAGAGGTTTCTTCTGCAACAGCTATAGGGGAGGTGCCTGTAGCCGCGACGGTGGGCGTGGCGGCCGAAGGGGGCGACGCACCGCAAGCGGCCGACAAGAGCAACGCGGCCACGAAGACTATCAGACCAGCAAAACGCCGCACTCCAACCATAGTGGGGAGAATTGTAGTTGAGTCGGGCATGACTTGTCACAGTCCTGCGAGGAGGCTCAGGTCAGTTTTCATAGTCCTCTACTGATCCAACCTCCCCCGCAACGGATACGTCCGCACAATCTTTTCCACCGTGGGTTCCGTCAGGTCGATGACGATCAGCAAATAGTCGGAGAAAGCAAAGACGATGTCGTCCTGAATGGCATAGCCGCTATAGACAGGAAAGTGGGGATAAAGGCCGGCGGTAACAAAGCCCTCCTGGCTGTCGCGAATGGCCACGTGTATGGCCGACGAGGCATCGTACGAATCGAGGAAGTTTCCGACAATCAGCAAATATCGCTCCTGGGCCAGGTGGCCGCCCAGCATGAAATCATCCTGCACCGCGTGCCAGTGCACTTCCTGTTCAGCCTCCAATAACCCGGAGACGGATAGCAATCCCCGATCACGGATGAGGAGTGAGAACGCATCATCGACGAGGTGCGGCGGGCCGATGGCATCCCATTCGGGATCAAGGGGCAGTTGAACGAGGCGCGACACAGGGGCGCTGAGATCGGACACGTCCGTAATGGTGACGGCGGCGCTGGGCGATTCGTAGGTCAGCAGTTGATCGCCGGCGACCGACCATAGACCGGGCGGGAAGGTCAGCGTCGCCAATTGGCGCACGTCGGGCAAGGCTGCCCGGTCGAGCACGGCGATGTGGAGTTGTTGGCCATCGCTGCCGCCGACGTAGATGCGCTCGCCCTCCAGTTCAACGTCCTGAGCCGGGAAGGGAAACGTTGCCTCCGTAATGGGACGCCAGTAGCAGTTCCAGGTGGCGTTGACAACGGCCAGTTGCGAGCCGCCGACGACAAAAGCGACGTCATTCTGCACTTCGAGATCGGCGATGAGGGGGAAATCGGGCATTTCGACAAAACGCGGCACGTCAATATCGTAACGAGCCGCAAGGTCAAACGGTTGTTCCAACCGGATCAGGCCAACCCAATTGGCCACAGCAACATAGAACGACCGTGGCCGATCAAAGGCGAATCGAGGATCAGACATTGTGACATCGAGCGGCAGCCCTCCTCCTGCTTCGAAGTAGAAGCGCCACTCGCCCTCGGCGCAGGCCGTAAGCGGCATTGGCGTAGGGGTGGGCGGCGGCCGGGGAGTGCGCGTGGGCAGCGGCGGCTCCGGCGTCTTGTACCGGCCGTGCTCCGGTTCATCGCCGCCCGTTGGTAGGAGAGAAGGGGGCGACAGGGTCATTGCCGGCGTGGGCGCGACGGCCGCCGGGGTTGGCTCGGCCGTGGCCGGCGCGGGCATATCCGTGGGCGCGACGACCCATGGCGCTGAGGTCGCTGCGGCTGTCGGTGGCGAGATAGAGGTCGCGACAGCCACCGGCGCTTCGGTCGGCCGAAGCGCAACGGAACGGCACGCAGTCAGGAAAGCGCACGTAAGAAGGACGAGCACGAAACGGGTAATAGGCGCTTGCCGCAGCCGGAACATGGCCAATCCCTCCCCGGCGCGGCTGTGGGCGCGGCGCCGTTGTGGATAGAACAATCATACCCCAGGCGCGCTACGCCTGCCCGTTGGCCACCCATCGCTTCGCCGACGCCTGCGTGCCGAACCCGCTGCGACGCGCTAGAATCCAGCCTTATGGTCGCCCACAGCGCAGGGGTAGAAACCGAGTTTCTCAGAAGAAACTCGGTTTCTAGACGAATCACCCCGCTCCTTGCCCTCATCGCCCTCCTCCTGCTGGGCTTCTGGCTGCGCGTCCACAACCTCGACGCCTTCAGCTTCTGGACCGACGAGGGGCTGACGCCGGCGCGCTCCGGCTATCCCATCAGCCAAATCCTGCGCAACGAGATCATCATCCAGGGCGTCGTGACCACCGACACCCACCCGCCGCTCTACTACCTCATCATCCACCTGACGCGGCAACTGTTCGGCCTGTCGGACTTCGCCTTTCGCTACCCATCCGTCCTGTTCGGCGTGCTGCTCATCCCGCTGCTCTACCAGTTCGGCCGCCGCCTGGTAGCCCCCTCGCCCTCTGGGAGAGGGTTGGGGAGAGGGTCTGATGAAAGCGCAGGGGAGCGGGGGAGCAGGGGAGCAAGGGGGAGAAGAGGGCACGCCTTGTCGTTGGGCCTCATCGTCGCCCTGCTGACCACCGTCAACCCGCTCCACGTCTACTACAGCCAGGAGGCGCGCATGTACACCCTGCTCGTCCTGCTGGCGACGGGGATGAGCTACGCCTTGTGGCGCGCGCTGAGGGGAGAAGAGAGTCTCACGCAAAGACGCAAAGAACGCCAAGCGAAGCGTTCTGAGCTTGGCGTCTTTGCGTCTTTGCGTGAGCATTCTCTTCTTCGTTGGATGTTCCTGTACGCCATCCTGGCCGCGCTGGCCGTCTACACCCACTACACGGCCGTCTTTCTCGTCGCCGCCCAGGCGCTATTCTGGGCGTGGCTGCTGTGGCGGGCGGGGTTGCGGTGGGTCATCATTGGGGCGCTGGCTGTTGCCGCGCTGGCCGCCATTCCGCTCATCCCCTACACCCTGCCGCGCCTCTCGTCCGGCGGCGAGGCCAACTACTTTCCCGTCTCGCCGCTGACGGTGTTGCAGGACGTGGTGCGTTTCTTTCATCTGGGGGTGACGGTGGACTTTGCCCGGCCGTTTGTGCGGGCGTTGAATTGGTTGGCGTTGGGGTTGTTGGGGTTGGGGGTGTGGGCGGCAAGTGGCCCTCTCCCCAACCCTCTCCCACAGGGCGAGGGGGCGGCCGGCCCTCTCCCCAACCCTCTCCCGAAGGGCGAGGGGGTGGCAGGCCCTCTCCCCAACCCTCTCCCAAGGGGCGAGGGGGCTTTCTCCCCTGCGCTTCTACGCCCCGCCTTCCTTCTCACGTGGCTCCTGGCCGTGCCGCTGGGCCTCATCATCGGTTCGGCTCTCTTCAAGCCGATGTACCAGGGCGTGCGCCACATCATGGCCGGCAGCCCGGCGTTTTTGTTATTGGTCGGCTATGGGCTATGGGTGCTTCTCACACTAGAAATTCAACGCAAAGACGCAAGGACGCAAGGACGCAAGAATAGAAGGGGCTATTCCGTCTTTGCGCCTCTGCGCCTTTGCGCCTTGGCGTTCATTCTTCTGTTGCTGAGCGGCGCGGCCGTGGCCCTGGTCAACCTCTACACCAACCCGGCCTACGCCAAGGACGACTTCCGGGCCATCGTGCGCTTCATCGAGACGCGGGCCGGTGGGCAGGACGCTATCGTCTATAACAACGCCGTCCTGCTGCCGCTGCACGAGCACTACCGGCTGCGGCCCGACCTGAGCGTGACCGCCTTGCCCACCTACCCGCAGTATGCCACCGGGCAGGAGCCGGAACTGGCCGCGCTGGCCGCCGCTTACCGCCGCCTGTGGTTCGTCACCGACCCGCCGGCCGACGGCCGCGACGACACCGCCCTCATCCGCGCCTGGCTCGACGCCAACCTGCTCGAAGTCAGCGACCGCCGCTTCACGGCGCGGACGACGGAGGCGAGGGTGATGGCATATGCCACAGCCGTGCCGTTGGGCGGGGGAGCCGGGGGGCCGGGGGGCGGCGGCGAGCCTCTTTGCCCCCCCGCCCCCCCGCTCCCCGGCTCCCCCGCGCTGGAATGCTACCGCTTCGATAACACGCCCCTGGCTCTACCGACGCTGTGGATCGACCTGTGGTGGCGCGGCGAGCCGCCGGCCGGCGACACGCAACTCGTCTTCAGCCTGACCGGGCCGGACGGGGCCGAGCAGTACCGCCGCGCCCACCCGCTGTTGCGCCCGGGGGCGTTCGACTGGAACCCGACCGCACCTAACCGGCTCAGCTACGACCTGCCGCTGCCGCCGGGGTTGCCGCCTGGCGTCTATACGCTGGCCATTGGGCCGGAGGGGAGCGCGGCTGTGCCTTTGGGCGAAGTCGAGATCGCTTCGACCGATCAGTGGCCCGCGCCAGCCGAGGCGCTCTTTGCCGATGGCGAGTTGGCGGCGGTCAGCCGTCGGCCGTCGGCGGTCTGGCCCAACGGCCTGGAGCTGGCCGCCGTCGTGCCCTGGGACGACCACGTGCTGGCCGGCAACAACCTGCCGCTGACTGTCTTCTGGCGCATCGGGCCGGACGGGATCGACCTGAGCAACGTGCGCTACCGGCTGGAAGTCATCGGCCGCGGCGGCGCGGTGCTGCGCTCGCAGGAGGCGCGGCCGGGCGCGGCCTGGCTGGGCGGCGTGGCCCCCGGCGCGCTGCTGCGCGAAGTGACCAGCCTCTACTTCCGCCCGGAGACGCCGCCCGGTCGTTATCGCTTGCGCTGGACGCTGCTGGACGGCGAACAGGTCACCGGCCAGTCGGTCATCGAAGGGCGCGTGCTTGTCGAATCGAGCGAGGTGTTGCCATGATCCGCGACCGCCGTCTACTGCTCGTGTTGCTGGCCTATGTGGTCATCACCCTGGCCTATGGCGCGCTGAACCCGCTGTTCGAGGCCCCGGATGAGCACTGGCACTTCTTCACCGCTGAGTCCATCGCCCAGACGGGCCGGCTGCCGCGCGTGGCGGAGCCGCCCGACACGTTTCTGGGGCAGGAAGCGGCCCAGCCGCCGCTCTACTACCTGCTCGGCGCGGCGCTCATCGCTCCCATCGACACGAGCGGAGCGCGCGATGCCGTCTGGCTCAACCCGTTCGCCTGGGTCGGCGATGCCTCGGCGCTGAACAACATCAACCGCATGGTGCATCCGCCGGGCGAGGCCTGGCCGTGGACAGGGTACGTACTGGCCGCCCACGTGCTGCGCGTCTTCTCGACCCTGCTGGGGCTGGGCACGCTGCTGGCCGTCTACGCCAGCGCCCGCGTGCTCTGGCCGGAGAGCCGCACGCGGATCATCATGGCCCCGGCGCTGCTGGCCTTCCTGCCGCAGTTCAACTTCATCCACGCCTCGATCACCAACGACGCACTGATCACCTTCCTGGGCAGCCTGGCCCTCTACCAGTTGATTCGGCTCTGGCAAGAAGAGCTCACGCAAAGGACGCCAAGGCAGCAAAGGGCGCAAAAAGAGACTTCTTCTTGGCGCTCTTGGCCCCCTTCGCGTCCTTTGCGTGAGCTTCTTCTCGGCTTTACTATCGGCCTGGCCGCGCTGAGCAAGAACGCCGGCGTGCTGCTGCTGCTCTACAGCCTGGGCTTCCTCTTCCTGCGGGCCTGGCGCGACGGGCAACTGCGCGCCTTCTGGCGGACGGCGCTGCGGGTGGGGCTGCCGGCGTTGGCCCTGGCCGCGCCGCTATGGGCGCGCAACTGGGCGCTCTATGGCGACTGGACGGCCACCGCGCCGTTCGTCGCCATCGCCGGCGGCGACCGCGGCTACACCCTGGCCCAGGTGCTGGGCGAGAGCAAGGGGCTGCTGCTGTCGCTGGTGGGCGTCTTCGGCTGGTTCAACTTGCGCGCGCCGCAGTGGGTGTATTGGGTTTGGCTGGGGGTTGTGGTGTTGGCGGCGTTGGGTGGGTTGAGTTGTGTCCTGCTCAACCGCCGTAGACCGCAGAGTGCGCATCCTCAGATGCGCGCCCCCCACACGGCCTCCGCATCTGAGGATGCGGACTCAGCCGTTACCAATGCCCCAGTTACCGATGCTGCGGATGTGCGCTCCGCGGTTCTGCGCTCCGACTGGTTCCTGGCCATCCTCCTGGCCGCCTGGCCGCTCCTCGTCTACGCCGGGTTGCTGACGTTCATGATGCGCACCGAGGCGGCGCAGGGGCGGCTGCTCTTCCCGGCGGCGCTGCCGGCGGCGTTGGGGCTGGCCTGGGGATTGCGCGGCTGGGGCAGTTGTATGCCCCGCTGGCTGGGGTCGATCAACCGGCGGCTGGCCCCGTTGGTGGCCTTGGCGGCGCTGGCCACCAGCGTCTACTGCCTGTGGTTCGTCATCCGCCCCGCCTATCAGCCGCCGCCGCTGGTGGACGCGCTGCCGGCCGAGGCCACGCGCGTGTTGCCGGAACTGACGCCGCGCGGCCAGGGGTTGTCGCTGCTGGCCGCCGACGTGGAAACGGAGACGGCCCGGCCGGGCGACGTTGTCTGGCTGACGCTCTACTGGCGGGCCGACGAAGCCCCGGCCGCGCCGCCGGAACTGGTGCTGGAGGTGTTCGGCCGCCAGGTGGATCGCATTGCCAACCTCCACAGCTTCCACGGCCGCGGCCTCTTCCCGGCCACGCTCTGGCCGGTGGGCAGCATTGTCGCCGACCGCTTCGCCGTGCGCGTGGACGCCGACGCCGCCGCGCCGGTGCTGGCCCGCATCTTCGCCCGCATCGACGGCGGCCAGCCGGGCATCGAGGTGGCCACCGTCACCATCGTCCCCCACGCGCCGCCGCCCGCGCCCGACGCCGTCCAGGTGATGCTGGGCGACCACATTGGGCTGGTTGGCGCGGAGATCGCCCCGGCCCAGGCCCAACCGGGTCAGACGGTGCGCCTCGATGTGCGCTGGTACGTGCCGCGCGGCCGGCCGCAACAGGACTACACCACGCTCATCCATCTCGGCCAGCCCGACCGGCCGCCGCTGAGCACCGGCGATAGCCCGCCCCTCGGCGGCGATTACCCAACCCGCGCCTGGCGCAACGGCGAGGCCATCGACGACGACTACCGGCTGCTCGTGCCGGCCGATCTGTCGCCCGGCCGCTATCCGGTGTGGATCGGCATGTATGACCCGGCGACCGGCGCGCGGCTGCCGGTGACGGTCGAGGGCGAACGGCAGCCCAACGGCGTCTACCTGGCCGGCTGGCTGGAAGTTGTTTGCCCGGCCGATGAACCGGATTGTGGCGGCTAGGGCCGTGGTCAGGACGATACCGATCTTCACCGGCGGCCTGGCGGCGGATAACCCCTTCGCCGCCGCCGACGCCGCGGCCCGCTCGCTCAATCGGGCGCGGCTGGTCGAGTTGCCGGGGGTGGCCGGCGTGGCCGATCTGCTCGGCCGCTCGGCGTCGGAGTTGCTGTCGGCGGCGGCAGTGACGGGCCTCGTTCGCGCCGCGGCCGACCGCCTGGCTCTCGACCCCGACGCGCCGGCGTTGCTGCGCGCCTTCGACGGCTGTTTCGATGACCCGGCGACCCGCCCGGCAGCGCTGGCGGTGGCCGGGGAAGTGGGCCGGCGGCTGGGGGCGCTGCTGCTGATGCTGTGGCAGGGCGATGCGGCCAATCGCGCCGCGCGGCCGGAGTGGAACGCGGCGCATTGGGCTTATTGGGCCGCCGTCCAACGGGTGGTCGCCGGCGGTGGGCTGATGGCCGGGCGGCTGGGCGAGGCGGCCGTGCCCGCGGCCGGGGCGTTTCTGGCCGCGGCCGGCTGCCCCGTCACTATCGAACGCTCGCCCTATGGCGACGCCATCGCCCTGGTCGGCCTGGCCCGCCACGCCCCGCCCGACGCCGACCATATGCTGCTATTCGACTTCGGCCACACGGCGGTCAAGAACGGACTGGCGACCTATCGCGATGGCGCGCTGGTCGCCGTGGCCAGACGGCCGTCATTGCCCCCGCCATGCGAGGCCGAGTGGTACGCCCACGCCGGGCCGCAGTGGGCGCGGGCGCGCTGGGCGCGCATGGCCGCGGCCGTTGTCGAGGCGTGGGCGGCGGTAATCCCACCGGGCAAGGGTGAGCGCGTCGCCATTGGTCTGTGCCTGGCCAGCCATCTGCATGACGGCCACCCCGTCGGCCGGGATCGCGGCTGCTATACGGCGTTGGGTGAGCTGGCCCCCCATCTGGCGACGTTCGTGCGCGATGATCTGACGGCGCGGCTCGGCCCGTTTCGCTCGCTGACGTTGCTCCACGACGGCCTAGCCGCGGCCGGCACCCACGCCGGCGAGGCACATACGGTGGTGCTGACGTTGGGGACGGCGATTGGGGCGGGGTATGGGGCGGTGGCGGAGGGGTTGCGGCCTTGTACTCTGGGGTAGAACGGACAACTGTGAGTATTAGCCTAAGGAGTTAGGCTCTCATTATTTGCATTCTAGGTCGTTTTTGAGAATATGGAGTTCCATATTGTCATAGACGCAAATGGTGTAAGTTCCATACCATGAAACCGCAGGACTTTGGCCAACACGCCAGCGGAAGGGTATACCGTACGAAAACGGGATACTATACATTTATCCCCAATTCCTTGCCTCCCGCGCTGACCTGGTCTGATAGTCTGGCACAGGCTCTGTCTCGGGCTGACTTAGCGCTAGGTGAACTCGCTGGCCTTGGACGCGCACTGCCAAACCCCTATTTGCTCACGATACCATTCGTTCGTCGGGAAGCGGTTTTGTCATCGCGTATCGAGGGCACTCGGGCCACGCTGACAGATCTTTACGCCTATGAAGCGTTCCAGCTTTCTCTATTCGGCGAAGAGCCAGTCTCGGATGTGCGTGAGGTCTATAACTATGTTCAGGCCATTGAGTACGGACTTCAAAGGTTGAATAAGCTTCCAATTAGCCTACGCCTTATCCGCGAATTGCATGAGCGGTTGATGGTCGGTACGCGCGGTCAAGAGCGAACGCCGGGCGAATTTCGCCGTAGTCAGAATTGGATTGGCCCTCCTGGCAGCACATTGACGACAGCCGTCTACGTGCCACCACCCGTGCCCGAAATGCTTGACGCCCTGGCCGATTTGGAGAGGTTCATGCATGCACCTTCGCCGCTGCCGGTGCTGATACGCTTGGCAAGCATCCACTATCAATTCGAAGCGATTCACCCATTTTTAGATGGAAATGGGCGGGTCGGACGCCTTCTCATCGCTTTACTACTGGCTGCTTGGGGAGTGCTATCACAACCACTCCTCTATCTCAGCGCCTATTTTGAACAACACAGGCAAGCCTATTACAGGCATTTGCTCAATGTGAGTCAGCAAGGTGACTGGCACGCGTGGCTGGAGTTTTTCCTCAACGGTGTGCATGAACAAGCGCTTGATGCCTTAATCCGCATTCGACGCCTTCAGGTGCTGCAAGAGCATTATCAACAACAGGTGGCGGAGCAAGTACGCGTGCCTATAAGCCTTGTTCGCTTCATCGACTTGCTCTTTGAACAGCCAGTCTTTACCATCAATCAGATGGCCAAACGTCTGGAAGTTTCCTATCATACCGTCAGGCGTCACGTCGCCATACTAGAAAACAAAGGGCTTATAGAGGAGATGACGCACAGTAATCGTAACCGGGTTTATTACGCTAGAGGGGTCTTAGCAGCAATCGATTCTCCAATCACAGATTGAGGTGAGTGATGCAATTCGGCCTATTTGAAGAACGCCCGCAGGGCTTCGCCAGCCTCGACGAACTCGTCGCCGTCATGATGAAGCTGGAAGACGACCCGCTCTTCCCGGCCGGCACGAATATGGTCATCTATCGCGGCAACCCGCGGGCCAAGCTGATGATCATCGGCGAAGCGCCGGGCACGGAGGAAGACCGGCAGGGCAAGCCGTTCGTCGGCCGCTCCGGCCAATTGCTCGACCAGATTCTGCAATCGGTCAAGATCGACCCGGAGCAGGACGTCTTCATCACCAACGCCGTCTTCCGTCTGCCGCCGGGCGACGACGGCAAGCCGTTGCGCAAGCCGACGACGGACGAGATCATCTACTACAAGCCCTACCTGCTGGAGATTATCCGCCTGGTCGATCCGCTGGTCATGCTGCTGACCGGCAACGTAGCCACCGAGTCGCTGCTGGAGAAGACGGGCATCACCAAGCTGCGCGGCCAGTGGTTCCCGTGGCAGGGGCGCTGGGCCATGCCCATCTTCCACCCCGCCTACCTGCTGCGCAACCCGTCGCGCGAGCCGGGCAGCCCCAAGGCGCTGATGTGGCAGGACATCCGCGAGGCGCGGCGGAAGTATGATGAACTGCTGGGCCGGGCGCAGTGACAACAGCCGCCGAATGCGCTAGAATGTTGTACAGGTTGAACGGATTGTACAGCTTCTAGTCGAGATGAGGTGAAAGATGACGCGGCACATATCAAGTGAGAAGGCGCGCGCCAACTGGCGTGAGACCCTGGACGCCGTCGCCGCAGGAGAAACGGTAGTCATCGAGCGCTACGGGGAGCCTGTAGCCACGCTCAGTCCTGTCCTTAATGAAGCAGAGACGAAGTCAATTCACGAGACGACGCCAACCTATGATGCCTTTAGGGTAGAGGACTTTAAGCAACAGATCATCGTTGAGGTTCTAGCTGAACTGACCGCCAGGCGAGAAACACCGCGCTCCTGGCGCGAAGAGCTGACCGCGCTACAAGCCTCCATCGCCGCTCATGGCGGGCTGAATGTCGGTGAGACAACGGAAGAAATCGTCGAACACATGCGACGCACGCGGCAAGAGGTGTGGGACGCTGAGTATGCTCATTTGTATCGATAGCTGTGTTTTCATCCGTGGTCTGAAGGATCCCCTGTCGGACGCCAACCAATTGCTTAGCTTGCTCAGCCCGGTCTTACAAACGGTCATCCCAAGGTTGGTGGCCATCGAAGTGACTCGCAATCTTCAGAGCGATGTAGACAAAGCTCGCTTCTACCGGCTGTTTTACGAGCGTCCTTTCGCGATGATTATTGATGAAGACCTACCGAATGTTCTACTGGCGTCGTATATCGCCACGGGACTGCGGGCCAAGGGGGATGCTTATATCGGCGCGTTCGCCGAATGGATGGCCGTCGATTACCTTATCTCCGACAATCGCCACTTTCTCCGCGATTTACAGACCGACGCCTACCGAGTCGCCTCACCGGCTGAGTTCCTGAATCGCCGCGAGCAGAAGCCACTTCAATGACCCACTCCGACAAAGCCGCCCAGCGCGGCGAACCGGGCTACGTCTGGCGCTCCGGCCAGGAGCGGCGGCTGGAGATGATCCGCCACTGGTCGGACCTGCGTGGCCGTATCCTCGACAACGGCACCGGCCTGGGAACCTATCTGGAGGCCATCGGCCGTGTCAATCCCGACAGCGTGCGCGTCGGTCTGGAGATCGAGCACGAGCGCGCCGTGGCCGCCCTGGCGCGGGCCGACGTCATCGTACTGGGCGTGGGCGAACAACTCCCCTTCGCCAATGACACCTTTGACCTGATCCTGAGCAACGAGGTCATCGAGCACGTGACCGACGACCGCGCCGCCGTGGCCGAGATGGCCCGCGTGGCCCGGCCGGGCGGGCGCATCGTCATCTTCGCCCCCAATCGCTGGTATCCGGTGGAGCAGCACGGCGTCTACTGGCGCGGCGAGTACCACTTCGGCAACACGCCGCTGGTCAACTACCTGCCCAACCCCCTGCGCAACCGCCTGGCCCCCCACGTGCGGGCCTACACCGGCCACGGCCTGCGGGCGTTGTTTGCCGGCCTGCCGCTACGCCTGTTGCACCATGGCCGCATCTTCGGCGGCTACGACAACATCGTCCGGCGCAGCCCACGGCTGGGCGGGGCCGTTCGTCGGGCGCTCTACGCCGCCGAGGGGACGCCGCTGGCGGTGGTGGGATTGTCACATTTTGTAGTGCTGGAGAAAGTATAGTTGTAGAAACCGAGTTTCTCAGAAGAAACTCGGTTTCTAGGGTTGCGAAGGTATGACAGCAGGTTATACTAGCTGTCATGAAGACCGCCATCTCCTTACCCGATAGCCTGTTCAGCGCTGGCGCAGAATGAGTCAACCAGCCAGCAGCGCAGGCGCTGGAAGCCATCTCTCGACCAGCGTCGCGGCTTCAAAAGTCTATGCGTGTCGCGCTGATCGGATGCGTTGGCCAGCCTGTGGAGTTGCAAGAAATGGTAGCACCGCCTCATCAAACAGGGCCGTCTATTGGGCCGAGTTGCCCATTCCGGGGCTGGCGGGCAGACCGCCCGTGCTGGTGATACAGCAAACTTGATCAACGCCAGGAGTTAAACCTGCTGTGGTGCCCTGACGCCAACCGCCTCCGCGCCGGCAACGTCCTGCTTTCGCCGCAGGGGTTGCCCAAGGTATCAGTCGCCAACGTGTCGCAGGTCATCACGCTGGACAAGCAGTTTCTCCATACCTACGTGACCACCCTACCGGATAGCCAATTAAACACCGTGTTGGATGGCATCGAATTCATGCTAGGGCGCGGTTATCGTCCCTGATATTCGCCAATGGAAAGAAAATTCTACCTCGAAGACATCCCCCTCGAAGACGCCTGGGCCGCCTTCCGCGAGGCGCTCGACGCCGCCGGCCTGTGGCGGCCGCTCGACGCCGAGACGGTGCCGCTGAGCCTGGCCCACGGCCGCATCACCGCCGAAGCCGTCTGGGCGCGCCTCTCTTCGCCCCACTACCACGCCAGCGCCATGGATGGCTATGCTGTGCGGGCGGAGGATACGGTGGGGGCGAGTGAGGTTGCGCCGGTGAGGTTCGCGCTCATTGATCGGGGAGCAGGAAGGAGGGGGCGAAAGAGCCGTCGCCTTCGACCCCTGCTCCCCTTCCCCCCCCCCAACCAACACCGGCCATCCGCTGCCGGCGTGGGCCAACGCCGTGGTCATGATCGAGCACGTCCAGCCGGTGACGCTCGACGACGGCCGCGCGGGCATTGAACTGCGCGCCGCCCTGCCGCCGTGGCACCACGTCCGCGCGATGGGCGAGGACATGGTGGCCACGGAGCTAGTGCTGCCGGCCAACCACCGTCTGCGGCCGGTCGACCTGGGCGCGCTGGCCGGCGCGGGCCACGCCACCGTGCGCGTCATCCGCCGGCCGCGCGTGGCCATCATCCCCACCGGCTCAGAACTCGTGCCCGCCGACGCGGGCGAGCCGCCGCCGGGCCACATCATCGAGTACAACTCGCTGGTGCTGGCGGCGCAGGTGGAGAGTTGGGGCGGCGCGGCGACGCGCTGGCCCATCGTCGCCGACGACTTCGACGCCATCCGCGCCGCCGTGGCCGAGGCCGCCGCCGACCACGACCTGGTGCTGCTCAACGCCGGCTCCTCGGCCGGCAGCGAGGACTACACCGCCCACGTCGTGCAGTCGCTCGGCCGCCTGCTCGTCCACGGCGTGGCCGTGCGGCCGGGGCATCCGGTCATTTTGGGAGTGACAAGTGGAGAAGGGGGTGGCAGGGGGGGGGGGGGGGGGCCCACCCCCCACGGAAGGACCAACGACCGATCGACCCCCTTCTGAACCCGCCACCCGCCACGCGCCACCCGCCACTCCCATCATCGGTGTCCCCGGCTACCCCGTCAGCGCCGCCCTGACGGGGGAAATCTTCGTCGAGCCGCTACTGGCTCGCTGGCAGGGGCAGACGCCCCACCAGCCGCCGACGCTGACGGGCACGCTGACACGCAAGATCGCCAGCCACACCGGCGACGAGGACTTCGTGCGCGTCGTCGTCGGCCAGGTGGGCGAGCAGACGACCGTCACACCCATCAGCCGCGGCGCGGGGGTCATCACCTCGCTGGTGCGCGCCGACGGCCTGGTGCGCATCCCCCGCTTCAGCGAAGGGGCCGACGCCGGGACGGAAGTCACCGTCCACCTCTACCGCGACCCGCGCGACATCGCCCGCGCCCTGGTGGCCATCGGCAGCCACGACCTGGCCCTCGACCTGCTGGCCCAATTCCTGGCCGAACGGCACGAGGGGCTGCGGCTCGTCTCGGCCAACGTCGGCAGCCTGGGCGGGCTGGTGGCGCTGCGGCGCGGCGAGGCCCATCTGGCGGGCACGCACCTGCTGGACCCGGAGACGGGCGACTACAACACCAGCTACGTGCGGCGCTATCTGCCGGGGCAGGCAGTGGCCCTGGTGACGCTGGCCAGGCGCGAGCAGGGCTGGCTGGTGCCGCGCGGCAACCCGAAGGGAATGAGCGGCTGGGCCGACGCCGCCCGGCCCGACGTGCAACTGGTCAACCGGCAGCGCGGCGCGGGCACGCGGGTGCTGCTCGATTACGAGTTGGGGCGATTGGGCATCGCCCCGGCGGCCGTGCGCGGCTATGAGCGCGAGGAGTACACCCATCTGGCCGTGGCCGCGGCCGTGGCCTCTGGGGCGGCCGACGCCGGGCTGGGCATCCGCGCCGCGGCAAGGGCGTTGCGGCTGGACTTCGTGCCCCTGGCCCATGAGCCGTACGAACTGGCCATCCTCCAGGCCGTCTACGAGAGCCAGAAGCTGCGGCCGCTGCTCGACCTGCTGGCCGACGACGCCTTCCGCGCCGCCGTGGCCGCCATGCCCGGCTATGACACTACGTCAATGGGCGCAACGCGAATCATCTCGTAAGAATATCTCACGCAAAGACGCAAAGAACGCCAAGCTAAGAAAGCTTCTTAGCTTGGCGTTCTTTGCGTCTTTGCGTGAGACTTCTTTTCTATCGACTACCGACGATGACCTCGCTACCGTCGTCGCGCGGGTCGGCGCCGGGGCCGCTGTAGGGCATCATGCCCTCGGCCAACGTCTGGAGCTGGTGGTCGGTTAGCTCCTCTTCCTGCAAATTCAACCCCAACAGTTCGGCCACCTCTTCATGGCCCAACTCGTGGGCCTTGCTGATCGCGCCGCGGTAAGCGGTGATCTCGTAGTGCTCCACCTTGCGGCCGGCGTCGATCAGCGCCCCGTCGAGGACTGCCCCGCGCTCGACCGAGTGAATCATGGATTGACCCTCTTCGATCAGTCCCTCCATACCGGCGCAGACGGTGTTATCGGTCTGCTCGTCCAGGATGGTCAAGGCCTGCTCGAGGCGCTGCATGTGGGCGCGCGTCTGCTCCAAATGGGTCTCAAAACCCTGGCGTAACTCCGGCGCCGTGGCGGCAGCGGCCATTTCCGGCAGCGCCTCAACCAGTTGCGCCTCGGCGCTGTACAGGTCCTTTAGCTCGTGGACGAGCAGATCATCAACGGAGTCGATCTTATCCATCGCGTTCCTCTTAACGAACGGCCGCGCGCTCGTTCACGCCGCTGGTCATGCGCCCCTCGGCGATCTGCGTCATCAGCTTGTTGGCCTCGCCCTCTTCATCGAGGGTGAGCTGCAACAAGTCGGCGATCTCGGTCAGACCGAGTTCCTCGGCGTGGGCGCGGGCCGTGCCGTAGCCGGCGATCTCGTAGTGCTCCACGCGCTGGGCCGCGCCGATGAGGGCCGCGTCGAGCGTCTCCGGGTCGGTCACGTCCTTGATGGCCTCGTCGCCCTCTTTGACCAGCCCTTCCATGCCCTTGCACTTCATGTTGCCGGGGCCTTTGCCCAGGTGCTCAAGCGCCTTTTCCGCACGGGTCAAATGCGTCTTGGTCTGCTTCAGATGATCGTTGAACGCCTTCTTGAGTTGGGCCGAGTTGGCCGCAGCGGCCATCTTCGGCAGCGCCTCGACCAGTTGCTCCTCCGCGCTGCGCAAGTCCTGCAACTCATGCACCATCAGGTCTTCCATCGACTGAATCTTCATGACGTACCTCCGTACTGAAGTAGCGACCCAGCACGCCGGGCAATTGGCCAAGCTCTGAGCCGCACGCGATTACTTGTTGTACGCCATTCAGTATAGGGCCTGAGCCGGTGAAGACCATGTGCCGCCGGACGGCAGAGGGGTATAGGCGGGGATACATTCGGGCGTCGCCGGCTCTTTTCCGGCCAACGACGCCCGCGAGGGTTAGATTTCGTAGCGGTAATGAATGAGGTAGCTGACGTAGTAGCGCCCTTGCCAGCGCTCGACGCCAACAGCCCACGTGCCCCAATCGAACTCCTGCTCGGCCGGCGCGGGCCGGTAGGCGCTGTAGAAGTGGACGGCCTCGTACCCTTCCGGCAGGGTAATTAGCCCCGCCGTTGGGCCATAGAGCAACTCAGCGCAGGCCCACTGCGTCGCGCCGAGCAGGTCCCGGGTCAGGAAGGGCAGCATCACGTCGCTGAACGTGCCGCGGATCGTCTCGCCACTGCCCTCGTTGGTACCCCAGTTGACGGCGTCGCGGGCGCGGTCGCGGAAAACGTTGTCGATCTCACCTTCGCGGACGATAACTTCCTCGTTCCACCAGTTGAGCCGCAGCCGTAGGCCGCGCGTCGGGTGCACCAATTGGCCCAACAGGGCGGCGTCCTCGGTGGCGATGGCCGTCTGCAAGCGCGTCAGCAGCTCGTTGACGGCCGGGTCGGCGCAGAACGCCTCGCGGCCGATCGCTTCGGTCAGGAAGCGGCTGTTGACGTAGCCCGAGCCAACGGCCGTCTCGACCGGCAGCCACAGGCCGCCGCCGCGCACCCCCTGCCCCTCGCCGGCGACGGTGATGCCGGTGGCGTCGGGCGGCAGTTGGCCGATGACGGCCGAATCGGCGTCGGCCCGGCGGCGGACGTTGAGCGTGTCGTTGGCGGCGACGAAGGCCACGCGATAGACGGGCGCGGCGGCCTCGGGCGGCACGGGCGTGGCCGTCGGCGGCAGGGCGGTCGGGGCCAGAGTCGGCGTGGACGGCGGGGGCGTGGCGCTGGGCGGGATAGGCGTAGGCGTAGGGGTGTTGGTGGCCGTGGCCAGCACGGTCGTGGCCGGCGGCGGCAACGTCTGGGTGGGCAGCGCCGTGGGCGAGACGGCGGCTACGTCAGTCGGCGGCAGGTTTGGGTCGGCCGTGGCCGCCACGGTGGGGATGACCAGATCGGGCGGCGCGTCGCCGCCACAGGCGCTCAGCAGCGCCGCGAACACCAGCAGGGCCAGAACAAAAGGCAAAGACAATGATTTGACGGACATAATACCTCTACGTGATAGACGCCGCGGGCCGCGCAGAGGTTCCGGGGAACAGGGATTAGGGGTTAGGGATTAGGGATTAGGGAAGAGCGTTCTTCCCTAATCCCTAATCCCTAATCCCTACAGGTTGAACTTGATATTCACCACGTCCCCATCATGCACCAGATACGTCTTGCCCTCCTGCCGCAGCTTGCCGGCGGTGCGGGCCTGGGCCAGGCCGCCGAGGGTCACCAGGTCGTCGTAGCCCACGACTTCGGCGCGGATGAACCCCTTGGCCAGGTCGGTGTGGATGACGCCGGCGGCGTCGACGGCCGTCGCCCCGCGCTTCACCTCCCAGGCGCGCACCTCGTCTTCGCCGACGGTGAAGAAGGATTGCAGCCCCATCAGGTCGTAGCTCAGGTGGATGACCCGGTCGAGGCTGAGTTCGGTCACGCCGTACTCTTCCATGAACATCGCCAGCGAGTCGGCGTCGCCGGCGGCGCTCAGTTGGGCCAGGTCCATCTCCAGCCGGCCGCGGATATTGGCCATGACCGTGCCGGGGTAGTCGTAGGTCAGCGCCGGCTCGGCCTGGTCGTCGCCGATGTTGATCAGCACCACCTTGGGCTTGAGCGTCAGCAGCCCATAGCCGCGCAGCCCCCTGAGCTGCTCATCGCTCAGGTCGAGGATGCGCAACGGCCGCTCGGCGCTGAGCGTCTCGTTCATCTGCTCGAACAGGGCCAACTCGGCCATGGCCGCGGCCTTGTCCTTGCTGGCCCCCTTCTTCAGCCCTTCCTGAATCTTTTCGATGCGCCGTTCGACGACGCCCAGGTCGCTCAGCAGGAACTCCGTGTCCAGCGCGGCCAGGTCGCGGGCGGGATCGACGCGGCCGTCGGGGTGGGGCACGTTGGCGCTCTCGAAGGCGCGCACGACGTGGACGAACCCCTCCAGCCCGGCCAGGTGGTTGAGCAGTTGCGGGCTGAGGCCGCTGCCGGCCGGCTCGTTCTCGCGCTTTTGCAGCCCGGCCACGTCGCTATAGGTGATGCGGGCGTAGGTCGTCTTCTCCGGGTTGAACATGCGGCTGAGCACGTCCACGCGCGGGTCGCGCACGTCGACGACGGCCGTCAGTACGTCGAAACGGCCGCCCATGCTCTGGCCGGTGGGGGCGTTGCCCTGAGTCAGGGCGTTGAAGATCGTTGTTTTGCCTGAGGATGGCAGGCCGATGATGCCGAGTTTCATAGAGAGCGAGTATAACAGGATCATATAGAATATCGTTACCGCATTCATTCCAAAACAGGTATGCACCCGACGCCATGTCCAGCCGAGTCATTTCCAGTCCTGCTCAGGTCACGCCGTCGTGGCTGACGCGTGTCCTCAAGGCCAATGGCGCACTGACCGCCGGGGCCGTGGCCACCTTTGACGTGGACGCCGGTCGCGGCAACTGGTCAACCAACGCCGTGCTCCACCTCCACTACGCCGCCGGCGCGCAGGGCGAGTTGCCGCCGCGCCTGTTCCTGAAGATGGTCAACACCGATCTGGGCGAGGAGTCGTTCGGCGCGTCGGAAGTGGCCTACTACACCCGCGACTACCTGGGCGTGGCCGGCGCGCCGCTGGTGCGCTGCTACGACGCCGCCCACACCGCCCGGCAGCGGCGCTATCACCTGCTGCTCGACGACCTGTCGCCCACGCACGGGGTCGCCGCTGACAGGCCGCCGACACTGGCCTATGGCCTGGCCCTGGCCGAGGGGCTGGCGGCGCTGCACGCCCATTGGTGGGGTGCGGCGCGACTGGCCGAGGCCGCCGCGCCCATCCACGACGCTGCCTTTGTCCAACGCTTCGTTGACATTGCCGCGCCGGGCGTAGACCACATCCTGGCCGCGGCCGGCGACCAGTTGGAACCCCACTGGCCCAGCCTGGTCCGCGACCTGTTCGCCCGCCACCCGGCGGCGCTGATCGCCCGGACTGCGGACGCCAACGGCTTCACCCTCATCCACGGCGACGTGGGCGAGAACAACGTCCTGGCGCCGCGCCAGGGCGACCGGCCGATCTACATCATCGACCGCCAACCGTTCGACTGGAGCCTAACGACGTGGCTGGGCGTCTACGATCTGGCCTACGCCATGCTGCTCGATTGGGACACGCCCAGCCGCCGGGCGCTGGAGTGGCCGGTGCTGCGGCGCTACCATGACGCACTCCAGCAGCGCGGCGTGACGGGCTATAGCTGGGAGCGGCTGGTCGAAGACTACCGGCTGACGGCGGCGATGGCCGTCACCGTGGCCATCGAGTATGCCCGCGACGGCGTCACGTCCCGCTGGTGGAGCTTCGGCCCAACCACGCTGCGGCGCGTGCTGACCGCCTGTGATGATCTGCAATGCGCGGCGCTGTGGGCCAACTAGATCAACACACTTAACAGCGCCTCCGCCGGGACGTTGTGGAAGTAGTCGTCCACCGGCAGATCGGCCAGACGTTGGCGCAGCGCTTCGGTGTGGTGGGGAACGCCAATCAGCGCCGCGGCGACCTCCTCCGGGTCGCGCCGGTTGAAGAAGTCGCCGTAGAATCGGGCGCCGGCAATGACGCCGTCGCTCACCGCCAGCGCCGCCTCCAGCGACCCGCCGGCCGTGCGCACGCGCTTGCTGAAGTTGTAGCGCGGCGAGTGGCCGTAGTTCCACTCCCAGGTGGCGTACTTCTCGTCGCGCAACTGCGTGATGGCCCGCACGTCGTCGGCGCTAAAGGCGTAGGCTTCGGCGTCGGGCGTAGCGGCCATGACGTGGGCCATCAGGTAGTCGCGGAACTCCAGCACGGTCATCGGCCGCGGCAGATGTTCGCTGATGTTGGTCACTCGGCTGCGGACGGACTTGACCGCCTTGTCGGCGAACTTGGCCGGGTCGGGGCGCAGCGCGGCCGAGATGTCGGCCATGCGCGCGGCGAAGAGCAGCGTGCCGTGGTGCAGCACCCGGCTGCCTTTGACGTACTCGGCGTTGCCGGAGAACTTGCGGCCGTCGATGGTCAGGTCGTTGCGCCCCTCGAAGCGGGCGGCCACGCCCAGCGCTTGCAGCGCTTCCAGGATCGGCTGCGTGAAGCGGCGGAAGTCGACCTGCGCCCGGCCGTCGCTGTCGGCGATGAAGGTGAAGTTGAGGTTGCCCAGGTCGTGGAAGACCGCGCCGCCGCCCGACAGCCGCCGCACGACGGGGATGTTGTTGGCTTGCACGTAGTCGGCGTCGATCTCGGCCAGCGTGTTCTGGTGGCGGCCGACGATGACCGTCGGGGCGTTGCGCCACAGCATGAAGCTCTCGCGCGCGAAGTGGGTCATGGCGTACTCTTCGGCCGCCAGATTGAAGTAAGGGTCGGTTTCGTGTCGGATGATGCACAACATGGTGATTGGGTGGCTCCACTTGGGATAATAGCTCCACTGCTGATAAATGTCACCCGTGGTCACCAAACAGAATATTGCAAGAAACCGTTGCAAAATCTGTTCAATTATTGTACAATTTGATTTGAGTGGGTTGACTAGACGCCCACAGATGGCAACAGGAGATAACAACGTGACCAAGAGCAAAACGACACCATCCACCAACAGACCCGCCCGGAAAGCCGGCGGCGGCCAAAAGCTCGCGCCCGCCGGCGCGACGGCCGTGGCCGCGATGGGGCCCACCGGCACGACGGCCGAGATGGAGAAAAAGTTCGCCGGACTGCGGCGCTTCAATCTGATCATGGGCTTCCTGCATCTGGTGCAGGGCATCTTGATGATCGTGTTGAGCAACGCCACGACTTACCCCATTTTTACCAACTACCTGAACTTCGACGTCGCCAGTCGTTCGCTAAGCCCCAATCCGCAATTGCTCTACGAGCTGCGCTTTGGGCCGGCTGTGGCGGCCTTCTTGCTCATCTCGGCCGTGGCCCACTTCTACCTGTCCACCGTGGGCTATGAGCGCTACGTCCGCAATCTGAAGCAGAGCATGAACCCGGTGCGCTTCTATGAGTATGCCCTTAGCTCGTCGCTGATGATCGTTCTCATCGGTATGCTGGTCGGCTTGTGGGACCTGGGAGCCATCCTGCTCATCTTCACCCTCAATGCCAGCATGAATCTATTTGGCATCATGATGGAACTGCACAATCAGCGCACTAATCGCACGGACTGGACGGCCTTCATCTATGGTTGCATCGCCGGTATCGTGCCCTGGATCGTTATCACGCTGTACTTCGTCGGCGCGGTCAACTCGGGCGAGGCCAAGCCGCCGGCCTTTGTCTACGCCATCGTGCCCATTCTGTTCGTCTTCTTCAACATCTTCGCCATCAACATGGTGCTGCAATACAAGAAGGTTGGCCGCTGGGCCGACTACCTGTTTGGCGAGCGCGTCTACATCGTGTTGAGCCTGGCGGCCAAGACGGTATTGGCCTGGGTGATCTTTGCCGGGACGCTGGCCCCTGTTTGATCTAAAGCATAGGCCACCTCGGGCCGGCCGCTGCGCCGGCCCGAGGTATACGTCCGCGGGTTCCCGTCTTCTTTCCAGTCGTTTCTATCGACAATTAAGGCTGATCGGACGGCCCCTCTTTGGCGGCTGCCGGTGGAACCTTGGCGTAACTCACTGATTGACGCCCCGCCTGTGCTATAATAGCCAGTCAAAATCGGGAGCGTCCTCTTGGCGAACTCCCCCTGGCAACAGTCCCACATCTCCGGAGGTTCCCATGCTCGTCCGCGAACTGATGACCCGCCCCCCCGTCACCGTCACCCATGACACGTCCGTCCCCGATGCCTTGCGGCTCATGCGCGCCAAGAAGGTGCGCCGCCTGCCGGTGCTCGACCACCACGACAAGCTCGTCGGCATCGTCTCCGACAAAGACTTGCTCTACGCCTCGCCCTCGCCGGCCACGACGCTGGCCGTGTGGGAGATTCCCGATCTGTTAGGCAAGCTGAAGGTCGAGAAGGTCATGACCCGCGACGTCATCACCGTCAGCGAGGACACGCCGCTGGAAGAGGCGGCGCGCATCATGGCCGACAGCAAGATTGGCGGCCTGCCGGTCATGCGCGGCGGCGAACTGGTCGGCATCATCACCGAGACCGATCTGTTCAAGAGCTTGCTGGAGCTGCTGGGCGGCCGTCGTCCCGGCGTGCGCATCGCCGTGGCTGTGCCCGCCGTCAAGGGTGAACTGTCCAAAATCACCACGGCCATCTTCGAGGCGGGCGGCAACATCGTTGGCATCGGCATGAAAGGCATCCTGGGATCATATGGCGACACGGCCGAGGTCGTCCTGAAGGTGCAGGACGTCAGCCAGGACAAGCTGGTGGAGGTGTTGCGGCCGGTGGCCAACGAGATCATGGACGTGCGCGAGGTCTAGAACCCAACGCGCCTTTGACCGGGTTGTGGCGCGAGAACCATCTCGCGCCGGTCAGGCAGCCCCGTCCTAAGGAGATCAACATGAGCGAAACCGAGGGGATGCGTTTCGTTGATTGGCCGCGCGCCGCCGGCAACCCGGCGCGGCGGGCGCTGGAACTGGCCGGCTACACGCGCCTGGAGCAATTGGCCGGCACGCGGTCGGCCGACCTGGCCAAGCTCCACGGCGTCGGCCCCAAGGCGCTGCGCGTGCTGGCCGAGGCGCTGGCCGCGCGCGGCTTATCGTTTGCCGAGGAAGAGTAATGTCCCACGAGCTTGAACTGACCAAAGCCAACCGCCTGCGGCTGGCCCGCGCCTTTCGCTACAATCCGCGCGTCGATTACTCCATCGACTGCGTGCTGGAAGCGCAGATGGGCCAGGCGTTCGTCGATGACCCGGACCAGCCCACCGCCTATCGCATCTCCATCGGCCCGTTCTGGTACTTCGCCGGCGACGCTGATGGCCCCGGCGGCCGGGCGCTGCTGGCCGAGTGGCCGGCCTATAACCTGTTCATGCCCTCGCCGCCGGCCTGGGCCGACGCGGCGCGCGAGACTTTTGGCGAGCGGCTGGTGACCTTCCCGCGCTACAGCTTCTCGGCCGATGGGCTGAACGCAGCCCATCTGACGAGCATTATCGAGGCCTCACCCCAGCGCGACCGGGTCGTCGCCGTGGACGCGGCCCTGCTGGCTCGCGCGGCCGATGGCCTGGAGACCTACGTCGACCTGGCCGACTTCGACTCGCCCGACGATTTCGTGGCCCGCGGCCTGGGCTTCGTCGCCCTGGACGGCGAGCGGGTCATGGGCGCGGCCTACTCGTCGCTGGTGTGCAATCGCGGCATCGAGGTCAGCCTCTACGTCGATGAGCCTTATCGGCGGCAGGGCGTGGCCACGGCCATCGCCGGGCGGCTGCTGCTGGAGTGCGTGCGGCAGGGGCGGCGGCCGAACTGGGACGCGGCCAACCTGGAGTCGTGCGCTCTGGCTGAAAAGCTGGGCTATGTCGCCACCGGTTCCTATGATTGCACCTTCTACCGACCAGAGCAGCCAACGGCAGGTTGAGCGCGTCCGCCGCCTGTGCCTGGCCCTGCCGGAGACGAGCGAGCGCCTCTCCCACGGCGAACCGACCTTCTTCGTCGGTAAGCGCGTCTTCGTCATGTTCGCCGACAACCACCACGGCGACGGGCGCGTGGCCGTGTGGCTGCCCGCGCCGCCCGGCGTCCAGAGCGCGCTGATCGAGCAGTCGCCGGCGGTCTACTTTCGCCCGCCCTACGTTGGCCACAAGGGCTGGGTCGGCGTCGTTCTGGCGCGCATCGACGATGGCGCGCTGGAGTACCACATTCAGACGGCGTGGGAACTCATCGCGCCGCGACGGTTGTTGTAGAAACCGAGTTTCTCCCGGAAACTCGGTTTCTAAGGGAAAAGACAGTGAGTACCAACGACATCTTCAACTATATCCAGGTTGACGACCACATCAGCACCGCCGGCCAGCCGACCGAAGACCAACTGCGCGATGCGGCGGCCGAGGGGTTCACCGCCATCATCAACCTCGCCCCGGTCAACCCGCCCTACACGCCGGCGAACGAGGCCGGGGTGGCCCGCGAACTGGGGTTGAACTACATCTACATTCCCGTCGATTGGAATAAGCCGACCGACGCCGACTTCGCCGCCTTCGAGCAGGCCATGGGCGAGACGGCGGGCGAGCGGACACTCATCCACTGCGCCGCCAACTTTCGCGTCACGGCCTTCTACTCGCTCTATGCCCAAAAGCACCTTGGCTGGAGTGAGGGACAAGCCGAAGCCTTGCGAGCGCGCATCTGGGCCGGTAGCGATTACCCGGTCTGGGAAGCGTTCATCGCCCGGCAGCGGGCCGCCCTGTAGGGCTGATGCAACACCGTGCCATTTCCTGTCAACCCGCTATCATATCCGTCATGGGAAGTAGTGGAATCGCTTCGTGGCGTCGGCCGCTCATCGAAGCGGCGCTCATCACTCTGTTCATCCTCACTCTGTTCTATTACTGGTTCGCTCTGGCCGACCGCTACGCCGTCTTCCTCTACGGCCACACCGCCGACGGCATCCCCCTGACCCAACCGTTCGACGCCCTGACCCGCAGCCGCTACTGGATGGCTGGATTGGTGGCCGCCGGAGCGGTGCTCGTCCTCTACGCGGTAGTCAACTGGCTCGGCGGACGGCTCGCCGCCGGGCGCGGCCGGTCGTTTGGCGCGCCGGCGGCGTGGCAGGTGTGGGCGCTATGCGCCTTGCCGCTGGCCGTGGGCATCCCGGTCATCACCATGACCGTCAACACGCCGGCGCTGCCCCTGTCGCCGGCGGTGGCGGCCACGGCGGCAACGCTGGCCGGGCTGGCCGTGGCCCTGCCGGCGGGGCGCTGGGCGGCCGAGCGGCCGGGCGATCTGCTGTGGCTGGCCGCCGGCGGGCTGGGGCTGGTTCCGCCGCTGCTGCTGGTGCGGGCGGTCGAGTTGCCGGGGCGCGGCCTGTCGGTCAGCCCGATTGTGGCCTGGGGCGCGGCCGTGGGCAGCTTCGTCGCCGGGGCGCTGTGGCTGGCGCTGCTGAGTGTCCTGCGCCGTTGGCGGCGACGGCCGCCCCCCAGCGCACTGGCCCTGTTCCTGGCCGGGCTGGCCCTCAGCTATCTGCTGCTGCCGCTGGCCCACTACCTGCTGGCCGGGCCGCCCGGCTTCCACTACATCAGCGACGCGGCCAACTTCTTTGCCGTCAATCCGCTCGTCCAACTGCTGGCGCTGCTGGCCGCCGCGGGGCTGGCCGTGGGGGCACAGATAACACGCCGATAACGCCGATGGGGCCGATGAGTGGAGGGCGCATCCTCAGATGCGCCCGGCTTACCCGTCCGCATCTGAGGACGCGGACTCCGCTCTTCCTGACTACCAGGATGGGGGTTGACAAGTCGTATATCATAGTCTAGGTTGCGCTTGAGGGAGCCAGGGAGTGGAAAGATGTCGCGCGTTCTTCGAGTTTGGCTCAGCCTGATTTGCGCCGTACAGTTGTTCTTCGCCGTCGCCTTCTTCTTCCAGTGGTCGCCGGCTATCGCTCTCTGGCCGCTGGAGGGCACGACGCCGCTGACCTTCATCTTGCTGGCATCCTTCTTCGCCGCCGCCGCCGCGTCTACCCTGTGGCCCATCGTCACCGGCCGCGCCGGCGCGCTGGCCGGCGTCGGCCTCGATTACGTCGTCATCCTCACCCCCATGGCCGCCACCTTCTTTGTGCTGGCGGCGCGGGGCGAACCCGGTCTGGCGCTCTACGGGGTCATTCTGGCGCTGGGGGCGCTGTTCGGCGCGTGGCTGTTCTGGTGGGGCCGTCGCCAACCGTTGGACACAACCCAGCCCCTGCCGCCTCTCGTGCGCTGGTCGTTCGTGGCCTTTGTGCTGGCCCTGCTGTTCGTCAGCGTACGCCTCTTCCTGCGCATCCCCACCCTGCCCTGGCCGCTGACGCCGGAGTTGTCGGTGCTGGCCGGCTGCCTGTTCCTGGGCGCGGCGGCCTACTTCGTCTATGGACTGGTGCGGCCGAGCTGGGCCAACGCCGGCGGGCAACTGGCCGGCTTTCTGGCCTATGACCTCGTCCTCATCGGGCCGCTGCTGAGCCGCCTGCCGGCCATCGCCCCGGAGTTTCGCCTGTCGCTGATCATCTATCTGGTGGTGGTCATCTATAGCGGGTTGCTGGCGGTCTACTACCTGTTTATTTACCGGCCGACGCGGCTATGAAGTTCGCTTCCAACTTTGCAGTGGCCCTGATCTCAACCCTCAAGACTATCGCCTTTACTTCCGTCGGTCTGCTATAATGCCTTCATAGTTTGTCGATGAGGCTCTATGACGATTGAATTCGATCTAACCTATAAGGAACAACTACAGGCTGAGATTGAAGCCACACCGGGAGAATACCTTCCGGCGCTGCTGGCTATCGTCCGGCTCTATCGCCAGAGCGTAGCCCTTCGGCCCGCCGCTGAGTCTTTCGAACAGGGCTGGCGTGAAGCTATGAGCGGCGAAACCTTTCCTTTGTCTGAGCTTTGGCAGGGACTCGATGTCGAGTGAGCCGGCGGCTTCAACTGTAGATGTCCGCTTCACACCCGAGTTTAAGCGCAATCTGCGTGTGTTAAGCAAGCGCTTTCGCCATCTCCGCTCTGACATTGAACCCGTCATAGAGCAACTGCAAGCCGGCAATTTCATAGGCGACCAGATTCCACACACGGGCTATGCCTTGTTCAAAGTTCGTGTTCGCAATACGGATGCGCGACGGGGCAAGAGCGGCGGCTACCGCTTGATCTACTACCTTCGGACGCCGCTAAGTGTAGTTCTAATCACCATTTACTCTAAATCCGAACAGTCGGATGTCTCACCCACTGAAGTGCGCCGCATCATCCGCGAATTTGAGGAGGCTACGTGACCTTGTGCCCATTCCTGCGGACACTGTCCACCATAGCGCAGGAGATTCAGTAGAATAGAGAGGCAAGCTAGTTCCGTGCTAAAAACTGATGGAGGTAGGAGCTATGACGTCGAATAATCAGAGAAACAGCTCTCCTTGGGTAGCAATTCTCGTAGCTATAATTGGCGCATTGAGACTCATTATCGCAGCGATGATTCCTACCCTTCTTCGCCATAATTCCCCTTCACAATCGACAACTCCTTTACTAACAGAGAATATTCCTCGCACACCTGAAGAAGCAGCAGAACTCTTTAATGGGCCACCATCCAGTGATTGGGCAAAATGTCGAGATGAATTTAACTGTTGGATGTTTGAAGTTCCTGGTAGCAGTTTTATGATTTCTGTACCAGAAAGCTGCGTAGATACAGACGGCTCCATTGATGGATGGCGACGTAATGGTGGTTATCCAGGAGAACCTGACTCCAGGCAGGGTACAGTGCGAATATGGAATGATTTGGAAGCAGCTACTATCCGCTGTAAATAGCTGGTCTAAAAAAGTGGCGAACTTAGAAAGGCGCAGGGTATTATGATCCGCACCATCCGCGCCCCACGGGGCACTCAACTCCACTGCAAAGGCTGGCTCCAGGAAGCCGCCTACCGCATGATCCAGAACAACCTCGACCCGGAAGTCGCCTACGACCCGGAGCACCTCATCGTCTACGGCGGCCGCGGCCGGGCGGCCCGCAACTGGGAGGCGTTCGACGCCATCCTGCGCAGCCTGACCGAGCTGGAAGACGACGAGACGCTGCTCGTCCAGAGCGGCAAGCCGGTGGCCGTCTTCCGCACCCACGCCGACGCGCCGCGCGTCCTCATCGCCAACAGCAACATCGTCCCCCACTGGGCCACCCAGGCCAACTTCGACCGCTGGGAGGCCGAGGGGCTGATCATGTACGGCCAGATGACCGCCGGATCCTGGATCTACATCGGCACGCAGGGCATCCTGCAAGGCACCTTCGAGACCTTCGCCGAGGCGGCGCGGCAGGCCGGCTGGCCGTCGTTGCGCGGCAAGTGGGTGCTGACCGCCGGGCTGGGCGAGATGGGCGGGGCGCAACCGCTGGCCGTGACGATGAACGACGGCGTGGCCCTGGTCGTCGAGGTGGACGAGTGGCGCGCCCGGCGTCGGCTGGATCACCGTTACATCGACGAGGTCAGCGAAGACCTGGAGGACGCCCTGCGCCGCGTGGAGCACTACGTCCAGACCGGGCAGGCGCGCTCCATCGGCCTCATCGCCAACGCCGCCACCGTCTTCCCCGACCTGCTGGCCCGCGGCCTCGTGCCCGACCTGGTGACCGACCAGACCTCGGCCCACGACCTGCTGGCCTACTTCCCCGACGACCTGAGCTTCGAGGCCGGGCGGGCGCTGCGCGACAGCGACGCGGCCGAGTTCCAACGCCGGTCGCTGGCCGCGATGGCCCGCCAGTGCGCGGCGATGGTCGAGTTCCAGCGGCGCGGGTCGATCGTCTTCGACTACGGCAACAACCTGCGCCAGCGGGCGCTTCGACGCCGGCGTGAGCGACGCCTTCAGCTACCCCGGCTTTGTGCCCGCCTACGTCCGGCCGCTGTTCTGCGAGGGCAAGGGGCCGTTCCGCTGGGTGGCCCTCAGCGGCGACCCGGAGGACATCCGCGTGACCGACGAGGCCATCCTGGAGCTGTTCCCCGACGACGCCCACCTGCATCGCTGGATTCGCATGGCCCAGGAGCGCGTCCACTTCCAGGGTTGCCGGCGCGCATCTGCTGGCTGGGCTACGGCGAGCGCCACCGGGCCGGGCTGCGCTTCAACGAACTGGTGGCCAGCGGCGCGGTGAAAGCGCCCATCGTCATCGGCCGCGACCACCTCGACGCCGGCTCCGTGGCCAGCCCCAACCGCGAGACGGAGGGCATGCGCGACGGCAGCGACGCCATCGCCGACTGGCCCATCCTCAACGCCCTGGTCAACGCCGTCAGCGGCGCGACGTGGGTCAGCTACCACCACGGCGGCGGCGTGGGCATCGGCTACAGCCTCCACGCCGGGCAGGTCATCGTCGCCGACGGCACGCCGGCCGCGGCGGCGCGGCTGGAGCGGGTGCTGACGGTCGATCCGGGCATGGGCGTGGCCCGGCACGTGGATGCGGGGTATGAGCGGGCGATTGAGGTGGCTAGAGAGAGGGGGGTAAAAATCCCAATGATGACCGACTAGTGGAAAGCGTCACCGCCGTCGGTCAAACCTACAGGAGATTTGACAACTCTTCGCGCTCGATACCGGCCTGCTTCAAAATGGACAGTAGTGTGCCTGGGGCAAGTCGCGGCGGTGAACCGGAACCACCGCTCGCTGTTTCGTATTGGGGTTAAGATAGATATGGTGACTGCCTTTTACCCGGTCGAGGATAAAGCCCCGCTTTTCCAAAATACGGATAATGTCTCTAGGCGTCAACACCGGCAGCTTCGGCATAGTTCACCGTCAACGCATATTCCAGCGTCCCCTCTTCGGTCGGCACTTCCTCTCCGTGAGCGACGAGGCTCTCGACGTACAGTTCTATCGCCTCCCGCGCCATGGCGATGGCTTCGTCTACATTATCGCCATAGGTGATGCACCCTGGCAACGACGGCACGAGCGCGGTGTAACCGCCTTCTGCTTCCGGCCGCAGGATAACCCGGTATAGCAACGTCTTCATAGTTTCTCCGCTACGTCTGCATAGACGAGGCAAGCGCGAATATCATCCGGCTCCAACCAGGGATACGCAGCCAGAAGCGTTTCGGCTGTATCGCCTGCGGCCAGCATACCCAGCACGTGCTCAACGGCCAGCCTTCGACCACGAACAATCGGCTTGCCGCCAAAGATCTGCGGATGAAAGGTGATTCGGGCCAATAGTTCGTTCTCGCTCATATCAGTACAGTATAGCATGGGGCAACAAGTTTAGAGCTTGGAAACTGGGATTCTTAGAGCAAATTTGGCTTCTGGTACTATACTGCCCAGATATCGTCCATCGGCCACGCCTCCAGCGCCTCCACCCGCACCGCCCCACCCTCGGCGAACAACTCAACCCCCATCGCCTCCGGCCGCTCAGGATAGACCCGCGCCGAGAGAACGGCCCGGTCGTCCACAAACACCTCGACCACCGAGCAGTCGATGAAGACGCGCAGCCGCACCGGCCCGGCGGGCAGCGGCGCTGTATGCCACTCTTTAGAAACCGAGTTTCTCGGAAGAAACTCGGTTTCTACGTGCGGGTGATTGAGGAAATTGTTCCGGCGGCCACGTTGCAGTGGATAGAAACCGAGTTTCTTCCTAGAAACTCGGTTTCTACGAGGTGCAACCCAAACGCTGTCGCCCCCGCCGGCTCCAGCACGGCCTCGATCTCCAGGCGGCCGCCGCGCAGTTCGGCCAGGGGGTTGGCGTCGCCGGGCTGGAAGAGGCACGGCGCAACGTGGAGGGGGTCGCGGCGCAGCTCGGTCAACTCCGGCACGGGCCGTAAGCGCAGCGTGCCGTCGTCGCCCAGCGACAGCAGGCGCGGCAACGACATGACCCCACTCCAGCCGGCGGCGCGCTGGGTGGCCTGGTCGCGCCCCTCGCGCAGCCAGCCGATGAGCACCGCCCGGCCGCTTTCGTCAATCGTCACCTGCGGCGCGTAGAGCGCGTTGCCGTACTCCAGCGGCCGGAACGGGCCGGGCGTGAAGCGGCCGTCGCTGAAGTCGCCGACCATGTAGCCGGCGTAGAGCAGTTCGCCGCTGTCGTGGTTCTGGAAGGAGACGATCAGCACGTGGCGGCCGTCCAGCGGAAACAGGTTGGGGCACTCCCACACCGTCCCCGTCCACAGCGGCGCGTCCGGCGTGGCGTCGCCGACCAGCAGCGGCCCGGCATACTCCCAGGCCAGCAGGTCGGCCGAGCGGTAGAGCAGCACCGCGCCGCCGCCGTTTTCGACGCGCGAGCCGATGACCATCCACCACGTCTCCCCCTCGCGCCAGACGAACGGATCGCGGAAGTCGCCGGTCTGGCCGCCGAAGCCGGGCGGCGGGGCGGCGATGAGCGGGTTGGCCGGGTGCTTCGTCCACGTGTCCAGGTCGTCGCTGCCCAATGCGGCGCAGACCACCTGCGGGAAGACGCCGGTGTAGAAGAACAGCGGGCGGCCGTCGAACGGCGTGCCGGGGCCGCCGACCACGGCCGAGCCGCTCCAGCAGCCGCCCGCGTCCGGCCCGCCCGGCGTGGGGGCCAGGGCCACTGGCCTATGTTCCCAGCGCACCAGGTCGGCGCTGGTGGCGTGGCCCCAATGGATGTCGCCGTGGAACGCGCCGGCCGGGTTGTACTGGTAGAACAGGTGGTAGCGCCCCCGCCGCTGGATGAAGCCGTTGGGGTCGTTCAGCCAGTTGGCGGGGGGCAGGAAGTGATAGTGGGGGCGCAGCGGATCGACTGTCTGCTCCGCCCGGGCCTGGAGAATGGGTTCGAGATTTAATGACATTCCGGCCATCCTCTTTATCTAGCGCCGCAACAGGTTGGCCACGACTAGGAAAAGCGCCGCCCCCAACACCGCCACCAGCCCGTTTTGCCAGTTGGCGCTGAGCACCGGGTGGAAGATGACCAGGTTGGTGATGAAGCCGGCCGCAATCGCCCCGACGATGCCGACGGCGATGTTGAGGGCGTAGTCACCTGTCGCCTTGCGGCCGGTCAGGCGGCCGGAAAGCCACCCGCCGATGACCCCAATGAGAATCCACACAACAATACCCACGATAGGCCTCCTCTGGCTTAACCCTTCACGCCGCTCGAAGCCATGCTCTTGACGAAGGCGCTTTGGAAGATGAAGAAGAAGATCAGCACCGGTATGGTGATCATGGTTGTATAGGCCATGACCTCGCCCCAATTCGTATCGCGCTGGAAGAAGAACTGTAGACCAACCATGACCGGGCGAAGCTCGTCGCTCTGCACCGTCATGATGGGCCACAGGAAGGAGTTCCAGGACGAGATGAAGGTCAGGATGGCCACCGAGGCGAAGACCGGCAGCGAGATGGGGACGATGATGCGGAAGTAGATCTGGAACCGGCTGGCCCCGTCCACCAGCGCCGCTTCATCGAAGTCCCTGGGGATGTCCTGGAAGAACTGATAGAAGAGGAAGATGGAGTAGGCGCTGACGATGAAGGGGATGATCTGGACGGTGTAGGTGTCCAGCCAGCCCTGGGTCAAAGCCAGGCCCTCGTCAAACGACAGCCCCGGCAGCCGGCTGACCAGCAGCAGCATGGGCATAACGGTGGCCATGCCGGGAATGATCAGGGTGGCGATGATAATGGACAGAACCAGCTTTTGCCCCGGCCAGCGCAGCCGCGACAGCGCGTAGGCCGCCATGCTATTGACCAGTAGTGACAGGCCGATTGTGCCGGCTGTAATCACGATGGAGTTGAGCATGTAACGCGGGAAGTTGCTGTCGGTGAACACCCGATCGTAGTTGGCCGTGGTCAGGTCACCCACCGGCAGGAAGGCGCGGAGCGAGCGCAGGTCGCTGAAGATCTGCTGGTTGGTGCCTTTGAACGACGAGACGATCATGAAGATCAATGGAAAGGTGAAGAAGAAGACCAGGAGCACCAGCGGCACGTAACGCAGCCAGAGCTTGATCGTTTTGCCCGTCGAACGCGATTGGCGCGCGCTGAAAGGGGTAGCGGATTCGGTTATTGTCGTCATGTCTGCTTACACCTCCGTAGCTAAAACCTGGCCGCTATCAGGCGACTTCCCTGTCGCGCACCACGTAACGCTGAATCAGATTGATGGCCACGATGATCAGGAAGAAGACGACGGCGATGGTCGAGGCGTAGCCGATGTCCTGCTCGCGAAAGCCGTTGCGGAACATGTGGAAGACAGTGGTCGTTGTGGCGTCGTCCGGCCCGCCGTTGGTCATGGCCAGCACCTGGTCGAACAACTGGAAGGCGGCGATGGTGATGGTCAGGAAGATAAAGACGATGATGCCGCGCAGGCCGGGGATGGTGATGAAGCGGAACTTCTGCCAGCCGTTGGCCCCGTCGATGCTGGCCGCCTCATAGAGCGCCTCCGGTATCTGTTGCAGCCCGGCCACAAACAGCATCATCTGCATCCCCGCCCCCTGCCAGATGGACATGATGATGATGGCCCACATGGCCACGCTGGGGTTGCCCAGCCAGTTGATCGGCCCGACGAGGCCGAACGTCAGCGCGCCGATCATTTCGTTGATCAGACCGTTGTTGCTGTCATAGAGGAAGCGCCAGACGATGGAGGCCACTACCATCGACGTGACCACCGGCGCGAAGTACAACGTCCGGAAGAAGGATTGGCCGCGCAACCCCTGGTTGACCAGCATGGCCAGCAACAGGCCCAAACTGGTCTGCACCGGGATGACGACCAGGGCGAAGAAGAAGTTGTTGGTCAGCGAACGCATGAACAGCGGGTCGCCGGCCAGTACGTAGGTCAGCCGGTTGCCGATCTGCACCGTGAACCATTCGCGCAGCCCGGCGTATTGCGGGTAGGCTTCCTCGTCGCGGGTGAAGTCGCGCGAACGCGGGAAGACGAGGTCGCCGTTCTCGTCGCGCACAAAGTCGCCGCTGGCTTCGTCCACCTCCGGGTCGACCGTCAGCGTCGAAAGGGCCAGCAGCCGCTGGTAGTTGCGCAGCCCGACGACTTCGGTCTCATTGCCCGAGATGAGCCGCTGGTTGGTGAAGCTGTAGTAGATGCCGGCGAAGAACGGGCTGATGACGAAGAGCAGCATCAGCAGGATCGCCGGCCCGGCCATCATGTAACCGGTCAGCGTCTGCCGTCGCTTTTCGGGGGCTGCCCCCGCGCGGTCCAGGACAATAGTTGGGGTTGTCATATCTGCATCTCCTTCCACACTAAAGATCATCCACCCGGAAGGTGGCCGGCTCAAGCTGCCAGATGTCCAGCGCGTTGAGCGTGACTTGCTGGCCGTCGAGAAACAGTTCCAGGCCCAGGCTGTCGCCGGCGGGGAAGATGCGTTCAGAGAAGACGACGCGGCCGTCGTTGCCGAACACCTCCACCGACGAGCTGTCGATCAGAACGTGCAGCCGGATCAGGCCGTCAACCGGCTCCATCGCCGCCGTATGGGCCGCGCCGAAGCCGGGGCTGAAGGCCACGTCGCCCGATTGGGCGCGGTCAACGTAGAGCGTGCGCGCCTTGGTGGCGTAGCCGATGGTGGTGGATTCGTCGTCGCCGGTGCGCACGCGGAAGCCAAAGCGATCGGCTTCGTTCAGGTCGTCGATGGCGAACTCGGCCATAATCTCCAGCGTCTCGCCGCTCACGTCGGCCAGCAGGTTTGCGTCCGGCCCAATGACCTCATCGCGCCACTGCCAGTGCTCGCCGCGCAGTTGTTGTAGCTCGGCGATGGGCTGCTGCGTCAGGCGCACGCCGTCGGCGGTGGTCACCAGGGCCAGCTCACGCGGCACGCTGAACGAGCCGCGCCACGTCGAAGTGGGGATGTCCTGGGCATAGGCCCAGTTGTTCAGCCACGCCAGCCACAGGCGGCGGCCGTCGGGCGCTTCGCTCCACGATTGCGGCGCGTAGAAGTCGGCCCCGAAGTCGGCCCACAGGATGGTGTCCTTGTCGTTGTCGCTGGTGAAGGTCAGGCCGTCGAAGTCGCCCACGAAGTACTGGACGCCGGAGCCGCCGGCCGGCGCGCACCCGCCAATGGCCACGGCCAGCACCCAGCGCGTGCCGGGGCCGCCGTCGATGGGCAGAGGAAACAGATCGGGCGTCTCCCACACGCCGCACGTCGCGCCGTGGGTCAGACCAAAGCCGCCGCTCGACTCCCAGTGCAGCAGGTCGGGCGAAGTGAAAAACAGGATGATGTTGCCGCCGCTGACGGCCATCACCCAATGCCCCGCGCCGCCGGCCGTCTCATACCAGAAGACCTTCGGGTCGCGGAAGTTGCGGATGTTCTTGGGCGGCTCCAGCACGGGGTTGCCGGCGACCTTCGTCCACGTCCGCCCCTTGTCGGTGCTGTAGGCCACGCTCTGCATCTGGCGGCCGTCGTCGTTGTGGGTGAAGACGGCGACCATCGCCTCTTCGCCGAAGCCGGCGGTATTGTCCCAGTCGATGACGGCGCTGCCGGAGAAGATCGTGCCCAGCTCGTCGGGGTAAAGGGCGATGGGCAGATGCGTCCAGTTGACCATGTCGGCGCTGACGGCGTGGCCCCAGTGCATTGGCCCCCAGACGACGTCGTCGGGGTTGTGCTGGTAGAAAAGGTGATACTCGCCGTCGTAGAAGACCAGTCCGTTGGGGTCGTTGGCCCACATCTGCGGCACCGAGACGTGATACTGGGGGCGAAACGGCTCATCAAGCGTTATGGCGTCGCCCGGCTCCGCCGTCACCATCGCCGAACAGCCACCCAGCATCGCCAGCGAACCAACCATCACGATGAGAAGTAGCAGCTTCAACCACAGTTGCCCACGCATGTCTTACCTGCCTGAGTCTGACCGCCTCCGGTTAGACTTAATGGCTTTCACCTGAGCACAATCCGCCGCATCGGGGGCAGGCCCTGTGACCCACCCCCCGGGGAGAAAAGAAGCGAACGAAACGTTAGTTGCCGAAACCGAAGCCGTCGTTGTCGGCGATGTCCTGCTCGATGTTGTCTACGGCGTCGTCCAGCGCGTCCTGCACGTTGCCGCCGTCACGAATCGACAGGCCGGCCTGCTCAAACTGGCTGGAGATGGTCAGGTAACCGGGCGTCTCCGGACGCACCTTGGCGAAAGCCTCGGCGAAGTCGAAGAAGATGCGGTATGCGCCGCCCTCAGCGTAGCCCTCGGTCAGTTCGGCCGCGGCCAGCGAGGTCGGGATGAGGCTGGTGGCCTCGGACATCATGGCGATGTTCTCCGGCTGAACCGTGGAGAGGACGAACTCGAACGCGCCCGGGGTCGCCTCTGCGGAGCAACTGGTGGTTACACCCATCTGCCAGGAACCGGCGCCGATGACCGGGCCGTTGCCCAGGTCAGGCGGCGGCAGGAAGAGGGCGTCGTCACCGTACTGCTCCGTGACGGCCGTGGCCGACCAGCTACCGGTGTACCACAGGGGAATGCGCCCTTGCAGGAAGCCCTGGTCGTCGGCCGGAGTCGCCGGGGCGTAGCCGCCAACGAACAAGTTCTGGAACCACTCGCCCCAGGCCAGCGCTTCGGGGCCGTTGAGAACGCCTTCCGCTTCCAGCATCGTCTCGCGGTTGATCAGGTCGCCGCCGAAGCTCTGCAGCGTGGGCGAGTAGGCATAAGACCACCACTCGCCGGTGCTGCCCGCGTTCATGTCGAGAGCGTATTCGAACTCGCCGGAGTCCTTGAGGGTATCCAGAGCGGCCTGGAACTCAGCCTCCGTCCACGGTTGCGTCGAGCGTCGGGATGCGGATTTCGTACTGGTCGAGGATGGACTTACGGGCATAGATGAGCAGGGCCACGTCGAATTGGCCCACCGAGTAGACCTGGCCGTTGTAGCGGCCGACGGCCGAGTCGAGCAGGCCGATCTCGGCAATGTCATCCTCGGTCAGCGGCAACGGCTGGATGTAGCCCGACCAGGCGAAGTTGGGCACGGTCGGCCCGTCGAGGTCGATGATGCACGGCAGGCTATTGGCCACCGACGCGGCGGCGACCGAGTCGTTGTACGACTCCTGCGGGAACGACTCGATGACGACTTCGTACTGGTCGCTCTGGGCGTTGAAGACGGCCACCCACTGCTCGATGACGCCCAGTTCGTTGGGGTTGCCGGCCGAGTGGGTCCACAGGCCGAGCGTGATCTTGTCGCCGGTGGCCGCTTCTTCGGCCGGGGCTTCCTCTTCCACAGCCGCTTCCTCTTCGGGCGCGGCCTCTTCGACGGCCGTCTCGGCCGTCGCCTCTACCTCACCCACGGCCTCTTCGGTCTCGGTCGGGGTCGTCCCGCCACAGGCAACAAGCGCCAGGGCCAGGGCAACAAGCAGCACAAACACAACCCACCATCTCTGCTGGTACTTCATGACAGATCTCTCCTATTCTGGTTTTTCAGCGATGCTTTCGAGTTTTCGACAATTCGGCCGGTTGGCTGGGTCAGACCGGCCCCTGACCGGTGATTAGCGCGCCTTCCTTCTCTCCATTGGGCCTCCTCTCTTCTCCTGAAACACTCACACCGAATCCCGTTCGATCACTGGGCAGGCAATCTTGTGTTGCACCGGCGGCGCGTCCGCCGGCTCACCGTGGGCGATAAGCCGCAGCAGTTCCCCGATGGCCCACTGCCCCATCTGGTAGTGCGGTAACTCCATCGTCGTCAGCGCCGGATAAAGATGGGCGGCGACGATCTCCTGATTGTCAAACCCCATCACGGCCACGTCATCGGGAATAGACAGGCCCAGCTTGCGTAGCGCGTCGTAGGCGCCCATCGCCATGCGGTCGTTGAAGCAAAAGAGGGCCGTCGGCCGCTCCGGGCGCTGCATCAGTTCCAGGGCGCAGTCGTGCCCGCCGCGGGCCAGACTTTCGCCCTCGACAACAAGTCGTTCGTCAAATGGGAGGCCATAGGCCGCCAGCGCCTGCTTGTATCCCGCCAGACGCCCCAGGGTCGCCGGCACGGGATCAAAGTTGTTGATGAAGCCGATGCGACGATGGCCGCGCGCCAGCAGCAGCTCCGTCGCCCGTCGTCCGCCGTCCACTTCGTCCGGAACCACCGAAGGCAGCGAGGCGTCGGCCACGAAGCAGTCGAGCAGCACCGTGGGCACGTGGCGCACGCTCTCCGGCGGGTGAACCTCGCGGTGGTACATGGTGGCGTAGATGATGCCCTCCACCTGCCGCTGCAAGAGCGTCTCTACGGCAACACGCTTCATCGCCTGGTTGCCGCCGGTGTTGACCAGCAGCAGCAGCATCTCATCTTCCCAGGCCCGGTCCTGCGCGCCGTGGATGATCTCGCCGGCAAAGGGCGAGGTGGCAACCTCGTCGGAGATGAAGCCGATGGTCGACGTCTTGGCCGAGCGCAGCCCGCGGGCGATGGCATTGGGGCGGTAACCCAGTTCCTTGACCGCGTCCCATACGCGCTGGCGCGTCTCCTCGGGGATACCCGCGCCGTTAACGTTATTGATGACAAACGACGCGGTCGTGCGTGAGACGCCGGCCCGGTTGGCCACGTCTTGCATGGAGGGACGCTTTTTGGCTGGATTAACCGTAGTCATCTTCTCATTGTAGCCGGAAACGAACGCTCGCCTATCGCTGTTTACAGTAACTTACTCGTGTTACTAACTCGTGTTAGTATAGTAGCATGGGCCACTGGGGCTGTCAAGAGGCAATTTGGCCGCCGCCGCCCCATTGCTCTAACGGCCCGCCCGACTCCATGCTATCATTAGCCCAGTCTTGTGGAGGTATCTAATTAACCATGCGTGTGGGTTGGTTTCTGGTTGCCCTGCTGTTCGTCGCTCTGATGGGTTTTTCCGCTTGTAGCCGGACTCCGGCCACCGTCACCGACCCGGGTGTAGATTCGACCGACCCCGAAGCCGGCGGCGCGGCCGGGGCCGACAGCGGGCCGCAGACGCCCGTGCCCACGCCCACCGCAACCCGCGAAGCCTCGCCGCGGCTGGACGGGACGCCGCTGCCTGCGCCCACAGCCACGGCCACTTTCATGGCCACTTTCATGGCCACAGCGCCCGTGCCCACGGCGACGGCGACGATCGTGCAGCCGCTTTCGCCCACGGTCGTCGCGCCGGCCGTGGCCACGACCACCGCGCTGCCCACGTCCACGCCACCCGCCACGCGCCCCTCGCCACCCGCCACCGCCACCCCCACCCCCGCCGGCGAGCGCGTCCACGTTGTGCAGGCCGGCGAGAACCTCTATCGCATCGGCCTGCTCTACGGCCTGTCGTGGGGGGCCATCGCCGAGTACAACGGCATCACCGACCCCAACGCCATCACCGTTGGCCAGGAGTTGCGCATCCCGCCCTCGCCCACGGCCACACCGGAGACGACGGGGCAGGGGCCAGGTTCCAGGGGCCAGGTTTCAGAGGAAGAAACCTCTTCCCTGGCCCCTGGCCCCTCGCCCCTGGAACCTTCTCCTCTGGCGGTCGGCGGTCAGCCGTCGGTCGTCGTCGCCGTGGCCGCCGGCGACACGCTCTACGCCATCAGCCGGCAGTACGGCGTCGATTGGGCGCAGATCGCCGAGGCCAACGGCCTGGCCACGCCCAACCAGCTCTACCCCGGCCAACTGCTGAAGATTCCGCCCGACGTGCCCGGCCCGACGCCGGAGTTCAACCACCGCGTGCATAGCGGCGAGACACTGTCGAAACTGGCGCAGCAGTATGGCCTGCCGGCCGGCGAACTGGCCACGGCCAACGGGCTGGCCGCGCCGTATGTGATCTACTCGGGGCAGACGTTGGTTATTCCGAGTGACGAGTGACGAAAGAAGAATTCAACGCAAAGGCGCCAAGACGCTAAGACGCTAAGAAAGAATTCTTCTTTGCGTCCTGGCGCCTTTGCGTCTTTGCGTTGAGCTTTTGTGGAGTGAATGAATGACGAACTGGAACGGCGTCATCGATGCCTATCGCGACTACCTGCCGTTTGACGACAATACGCCCATCGTGACCCTCAACGAGGGCAACACCCCGCTCATCCCCGCGCCGCGGCTGGCCGAGGAGCTGGCCCCGGGGCGCGGCCTGCGGCTGTTCCTGAAGTACGAGGGGCTGAACCCGACCGGCTCCTTCAAGGATCGCGGCATGACCGCGGCCATCACCCAGGCCGTGCGCGAAGGGGCGCAGACGGTCATCTGCGCCAGCACGGGCAACACCGCCGCCAGCGCCGCCGCCTATGCCGCGCGGGCCGGCCTGCGCTGCCTCGTCCTGGTGCCGGAGGGCAAGATCGCCCTGGGCAAGCTGGCCGCCTGCCTGGCCTATGGCGCGGAGGTGATCAGCATCGCCGGGTCGTTCGACGACGGCCTGCGGCTGGTGCGCGAAATCTGCGAGCGGCAGCCAATCGTCCTGGTCAACTCGGTCAACCCGTGGCGGCTGGAGGGGCAGAAGACGGGCGCGTTCGAGATCGTCGATCAACTGGGCGGCGTCGCGCCCGATTGGCACTGCCTGCCGGTGGGCAACGCCGGCAACATCAGCGCCTATTGGATGGGCTACCAGCAGTATAACCGGGGCTTGCCGCGGCTGCTGGGCGGGCAGGCCGCCGGGGCCGCGCCCATCGTCCTCGGCCGCGTCGTGGAGAAGCCGGAGACGCTGGCCACGGCCATCCGCATCGGCAACCCGGCCCGCTGGCGACAGGCGGCCGAGGCGCTGGACGAGTCGGGCGGCATCATCACCGCCGTCAGCGACGACGACATCCTGGCCGCCTGGCATCTGCTGGCCAAGCGCGAAGGGGTGTGGGTGGAGCCGGCCTCGGCCACCGGGCTGGCGGCGCTCCGGCAGCAGATCGAGCGAGGGGAGATCGACCCGTCGGGCCGGACGGCGGTCATTGTGTTGACCGGCCACGGCCTGAAGGACCCCGGCACGGCGGTGGAGCAGGCCGGCGCGCCGGTGACGTTGGCGGCCAGCATTGAGGCGTTGGAGGGGTATCTGGCAGCCTTACACCCTCGCGGTCAATCTTGAGTTTCATTCTTTCTCGGATGCGCTCGATGGTACATCAGACGTGACATAAACGGCTTTGGCCTCGGCCAACGCTGACTCAAGGACTTCCTTCCCTACCCCCTGTCGGCGTAGACTTTCGATAAGTTCGGGTACGTCCAGTGCGCTATCCAATCGTTCCAGGTCGGTTCGCAACCCCTGGCCGATGTAGGCCCGCATGAGCGGCTGGTAGCCGGAGAAACCCAACAAAGGCGCGACGCGCTTCAGGTCATTGAGCACGTCTTCCGGCATCCTGAGGCTAATCGTCACCATCGGCCGATCCTTTCGCAATCGTTGTTGCAACTCATTGAGCTTCATAATGCTTCCTTTCCCACGCCGTAGCATCCCTGGCCGAAATGGGTACTCGCAGCCGCCGCCGTCATCCCAATGAGCTTCTCGCGCAGTTCGTCGCCCACTGCTTCTACGTCTTCCAAAACGATAAGAAATGGATCGAAGAACGCCTCACAGGCGCAGAAGATAAGCGCGTGTGGTTGGCTTGCTTCTGATTGTTCCACTCGAAGATGACTTCGCGATGAATGTAGCTAACGTCTGACACGAGGAATCATACATCAACGTATATACGTTGTCAATACGGTTTACTGTTCTAGTTCTTCGAAGGATAGAAACCTCTCCGGCACCCACCCAATAATCCCCGCCACTGTGCTGATCTCCCGCCACACCTCGCCGGTGTGGAAGGCGTGGCCGCTCATCGGCAGCACGATGTCGCCGCGCACCAGGACGGCCAGCACCGGCTCGTCCAGCCCCGGCTGCCGGCGCACGGGCAGCGTGCTGGTCTCGTCGCCGATGCGCGCCGTGGGCACAAGGATGGGCGTCGGCGAGGGTGTGGGCGAGGGGGTGAGGGTCGGCGTGGCCGTGGGGACGGGCGTGGCCGTCGCTTCGGCCGTCGGCGACGCGGCGATTTCCGGCGCAGCCGTGGCCTCGGCCGCCCCCGGTTCGCCTGTCTCCGCGCCGGGCGGCAGGGTCAGCTCAACCGTGCCGGTGATGGGCGCGACGGCGCTCAGGTCGACGGTCGGCAGGCCGGCCGCGTCCTCGCTGCTGCTGGTGGGCAGGCCGACCATCGCCCCGGACTGGCCGCCGGTGGTGAGCGTGGCGGTGATGGGGGTGGTGGCGGCGATGGCGCCGTCCTCGGTGGCGGCGGGCGTCGCCTCGGCCAGCGGCGTCGCCGGCTCGCCCAGCGGCACGCCGGCGACGAAGAAGCCCATCGCCAGCAGCAGCAAGGCCAGGCCATAGCCGGTGAACGTTCTGGCCCGCGCGTCGAGCCGGCGGCCGGCCATGTTGAGCCGGGCTAACATGCGGGGCGAGAGAGCCACAAAGGCCAGGGTGATGGCCAGCAGCGCCGCCAGGGCCGACAGCCCCATGCCCCAGAGAGTCCAGGTTGGAAAGCCCATAGATGCCCACATTATAGCGCGTTTAGCAAACGTGGCAGGTGTTGCACCCGGCCACGAGGACGGCTATCATCTTGACAGCGTGCCCCAACCACGAGGCAGCCTGAGAGAAAGCGCATGTCAGTAGCCGAACAGACAAACAGCCCGGCTCCGCAACGGCCGGTTCGCGCCGATCCGCCCCCGCCGGCGGAGTTCCGCCGCCCCACGTCGGCCTTCGTCCGCGAGATCATTGAGACGTTGCTGCTGACGTTCTTCATCTTCTGGCTGGTCAATGGGCTGGTCGGCCGCTACCGCATCGACGGCAACAGCATGAACCCGACGCTGCTCAACGGCGAATACCTGCTCATCAGCAACTTCGCCTATCAACTCGACGACCCCCAGCGCGGCGACATCATCGTCTTCCGCCACCCCCAGAGCGAAATGAACCTCATCAAGCGCGTCATCGGCCTGCCCGGCGACGCGGTCGAGATTCAGAACGGCATCGTCAGCGTCAATGGCGTGATCGTCGACGAACCCTACATCCAGGCCGCGCCGACCTACAGCAGCAGTTGGGTTGTGCCCGAAGGGCAGTACTTCGTCCTGGGCGACAACCGCAACAACTCCAGCGACTCCCACGCCTGGGGCTTCCTGCCCACCGACCACATTCTGGGCAAGGCGCTGGTCGTCTACTGGCCGCCCAGCGACTGGTCGCGCGTGCCCCACCACGACTTTCCTTCGGGCTAGAAAAGTGGCCTGGTTTCCGGCGGCGGTTGTGCTATCATCGCCGTGTGCAACCAGCAGCAAGTCAACCCGGCGTGAGCCAGTTCACCAACCCGCAAACAACCCCTTCGATGGATGAGATGATCGCCGCCGTTGCCGCGCGCATCGGCCAGCCGTTCGCCGCCCAGTCCTACACCGGCCTTATGGGGCAGCCGATTGACCCGGCCGACCCGGTGGCTCTGGCCGCGGTCATCGACCACACCGCGCTGAAGCCGGAGACGACGGCCGCCCAAATCCGCCGCCTGTGCGCCGAGGCGGCCGAGCACCGCTTCGCCTCCGTCTGCGTCAACCCCAGCTACGTCGCCCTGGCCGCCGAAGAACTGGCCGAGTCGGCCGTGCCCGTCTGCACCGTCGTTGGCTTCCCGCTGGGGGCCACGCCCGCGGCGGTGAAGGCCTACGAGACGGCCACCGCCCTCCTCGACGGCGCGACGGAGATCGACATGGTCATCGACATCGGCGCGCTGAAGAGCGGCGACAGGCAACGCGTTCACGATGACATCGCCGCCGTCATCGAGCAGGCCCACGCCGCCGACGCGCTGGTCAAGGTCATCATCGAAGCCGCGCTGTTGACGGATGAGGAGAAGGTTGCCGCCTGTCTGCTGGCGGTGGCCGCCGGGGCCGACTACGTGAAGACCTCGACCGGCTTTGGGCCGGGCGGGGCAACCGCGGCCGACGTCGCTCTGATGCGGCGCGTCGTCGGGCCATCTATCGGTGTCAAGGCGGCCGGAGGCATCAAAACCTATGCCGATGCCCGAGCCATGATCGCCGCCGGGGCCAGCCGCATCGGGGCCAGCGCCGGCGTAGCCATCATCGAGGAAGCCAGGAGGTAAGCCATGTCCGCGTTGAAATGCGATGAATGTGGCGTTGGTCGCTACCGGTTGATCAACTCGCCTTTCCTGATGAAGTTGGGCCGCCAGATGCTGGTCATGCCCGACGCGCCGGCCTACTACTGCGACGTGTGCGGCTATCGCGCCTTTGACGAAGACTTCCTGGCCTCCATGCACTATCTGATCCGCCAGGCCGTGGACGACTCGCAGCGGCGCAAGCGCCCGCCAGCGTCGCTAGGTTGGGCGCACATCGACCTGACAGGTAGGCGGCCTTAACGCTCACTTCCGCTGGAGAGAGCCTGGCCGCCCACCTGTCAGGTCTTCGATCAACTGACGACGACCCAAAGCTCTACGCATCCGGCGCGCGCAACGCCGCCAGAACGGCCGCCGCCGTCGCCGTATCCGGCGCGCGCACAACCCACGACTCCGCCCCCGCCTGCAAGAAACAGATCGCCTCGCCGCGCACCCAGCAGGCGCTGCCGTCCGGCTGCGGCTGGGCCACGACGCCCAACAGCCCGGCCGGATAGTCGGGGTACTCGGCGGCGAACTCGGTCGCGTCCTCAGCCGTATCCCACACCAGCCGCAGGGCCATGACCAGCCCGCCCGTGGCCTCGTTCCAGTAGACGGCGTAGCGGTCGCCGCCCCAGCCCTCGGCGGCGCGCTCGGCCACCGCCGCCGCCAGTTGCTGATCGAGATATTCGCGCAGGAAGAACTCACCCAGAATGTCGTCCTCGAGCAGCTCCCAGCCGACGCCCAGCGTGTCGGTCAGCGGCGGCAGGGCGACGATCTGCGGCGCGTCGCCGGCCAGGTAGCGTTCGGGGTGGAGGATGTGCTCGGTGGAGCGCGGCGGGTCGGCCCAGGCGGCGTCGATGGCCTCAAACCCACCGGCGTCGTAAAGCGTTTCGACAAAGCGATAGCCACTGCTATAGGGAAAGCTCAGGCTGCTGATCAGCACCGGCGGGTAGTCGTCAAGCTCGCTGCCGTCGGACTGAGCTATTTCAGTGACGATAGCCTGGAACTCCTCCTGGCTAAAAAAGCCCCCCTCCGTCAGGTAAAGGCGCTGCACCAGATCCGCCTCCCCTTCGGCCAGAGCGCGCACGGCGGCCTGGAACTCGGAGTTGACCGCGTCGTCGGTCAGCGCGTCCAGGTCGTAGTGCTGGTCTTGGAGGGCGTGGACGAACTCGTGGGCGTGGGTCCACTGGGCCGGCGCGTCGAGCAGGGCGCCCTCGTTGACGACGACGAACTCGGCCGTCTCCGGGTCATAGAAGCCCAGGATGCCGTCCCCCTGAAGCTCCAATTGGGCCGCGTAGAGGTCGTAGTCGCGCTCCAGGAAGTCGAAGGCGCTTAGCTCCAGCACGTCGTCGCGGCTGGCGTCGGGATCCCCCTCGGCGGCCATGTCGGCCGCCAGCCGGTCGCGCAACGCGTCGCGGCTCAGCACCACCGGCGTGATGGGAGCCAACGGCTCCAGACCGCGCAGGGCGACGACGTTGGCCTCCACCTCGGCGCGAATGGCGGCGTTGGCGGCCTCGATGTCCTGCACCTGGACGGTGATCGTTTGCGACTCGCTACTGACGCCGTTGAGGTTGACGGCCGACATGGTGAAGGTGTGCTCGCCCGCCTCGGCCGGGGCGGGCCACTCCAGCGTGCGCGCGTGGAGCGTCTCGCCGTCCAGCGGGTAGGAGACGTAGCGGCGGCCGTCGACTTCCAGCGTCAACTCGGTCAGCCCGGCGGCGTCGCTGGCCACCAGGACGACTTGCACCGGCTGGTCGAGGGGTACAATGGCCGCGTCGAGAGGGGTGACGATGCGCGCCACCGGCGGCCGGGTCTGGGCCTCGCCCTGCAACTGGGCCAACTCGTCGCGCAGGCCGTCGGACTCTTGGCCCAGTGTGGCCGCCTGGGTCGCCAGCTCCTCGGCCGCCAGTTGGCTGTCCACCAGTTGCCCTTCCAGCAGCAGCGCGTTGTGCTCGGCCGTGGCCAGGGTGGCGGCAGTGGCCTCGCGCGTGGCCACTTCGCCGGCCAGTTCCAGCTCGGCTTCCGCGGCCTGGGCGCGCAAGCTGTCGTTGTCGGCGGCGATCTGCCGCGCCTCGTCGCGCAGCCGCAGCCCGCCCTGAAACAGAAAGACAAAGCCGGCGGCGGCCACCAGCAGCAGCATCAGCAGGAAGAGGATCGTCGCTTTCATGGACTGCCAATAGTATCAGAACAATGGGGAATTAGGAATTGAGAATGGTTCCAGGGCCAGGGCCAAGGGGAAGAGCGTTCTTCCCTGGCCTCGGCCCTGAACCTGGAACCTACTCTTTGATAGATTTTGACAGCAATCCGGCGCTATAGTCCGCAACGGTAGACCCCGAAATCGGTTTAAACTCACAGAACTTGCGCGGGAACGGAGAATATGGAATTGGAAATCGCTGTGGAGCAAAAGTCGTCGCGGCTGCCCGGCTTCTATAAGCTGGCGCCGGCGGCGCGCGTGGCCGCGGTCGGCGACTGGGCCGGACTGGACGAGAGCGAGCGGGCCGTGCTGGCCGGGCAAGGGCTTAGCCCCAGCCAGGCCGACCTGATGATCGAGAACGTCGTCGGCACCTACGCCCTGCCGCTGGGCATCGCCGTCAACTTCCTCATCAACGGCCGCGACTACCTGATGCCCATGGCCGTCGAAGAGCCGAGCGTCCTGGCGGCCATCAGCCACGCCGCCAAGCTCATCCGCGCCGGCGGCGGCTTCCGGGCCGAATCGACCGACCCGATCATGATCGGCCAGATTCAGGTGCTCGACATGCCCGACCTGGAAGCGGCGCGGCTGGCCGTGCTGAGCCACCGCGACGAACTGATGGCCCGCGCCGATGCGTGCAGCGAGAGCATCGTCGCCTATGGCGGCGGCGCGCGCGGCATCGAGGCCCGCCCCTTCGCCGATACGCCCGTCGGGCCGATGCTCATCGTCCACCTGCTGTTCGACAGCCGCGACGCGATGGGGGCCAACACGGTCAACACCGCCGCCGAGGCCATCGCCCCGCGGCTGGCCGAGTTGACCGGCGGACGCACCAACCTGCGCATCCTGTCCAACCTGGCCGACCGGCGCACGGCCACGGCCCGCTGCACCATCCCCGCCGCCGAGCTGACCCTGCCCGACATCTCCGGCACGGACGTGGCCCGGCTCATTGCCGAGGCCAACGCCTTTGCCGTCGTCGACCCCTACCGCGCGGCGACGCACAACAAGGGCATCATGAACGGCATCGACGCCGTGTGCATCGCCACGGGCAACGACTGGCGGGCTATCGAGGCCGGGGCGCACAGCTACGCCGCCCGCAACGGCCGCTACACCGCCCTGACCGACTGGCACGTGGACGGCAACGGCGACCTCTCCGGCGAGATCACTCTGCCGATGGCCGTGGGCACGGTCGGCGGGGCGACGAAAGTCCACCCCACGGCCCGCGTGGCCATGAAGATCCTGGCCGTCGAGTCGGCCGGCGAACTGGCGCGGCTGATGGCCTGCGTCGGGCTGGCCCAGAACCTGGCCGCCATCCGCGCCCTGTCCACCCACGGCATCCAGAAGGGGCACATGCGGCTGCACGCCCGGCAGGTGGCGCTGGCTGCCGGGGCGGCTGAGGGGGACGTGCAGACCATTGCCGACCGGCTGGTGGCCGAGGGCAGTATTCGCGTTGAGCGCGCCCGCGAACTATTAGCAAACCTGTAAGGCGATTTGGTAAATCGCCCGGGCGATTTACCAAATCGCCCTACAACGAGAGGAATGAATGACTGACTACGATCCCAAAGACGGACTGCTGAAGCCCGACCGGCCGGTGGGCATCGTCGGCTACGGGGCCTACGTGCCGCGCTACCGGCTGCCGGCCACGGAAGTGTCGCGCATGTGGAAGGGGGGCACGGGCGGCACGCCCATCGACGAGAAGGCGGTCAACGGCCTGGACGAAGACGTGGTGACCATGTCGATTGAGGCCGCGCGCGACGCGCTGGCCCGGGCGCAGATCGACCCGCGCGAGATTCGCGCCGTGTGGGTGGGCAGCGAGAGCCACCCCTACGCCGTCAAGCCCAGCAGCACCATCGTGGCCGAGGCCATCGGGGCCGTGCCGACGACGCAGGCCGCCGACTGGGAGTTCGCCTGCAAGGCGGGCACAGAGGCGATGCAGGCGGCGATGGGCTTCGTCGGCTCCGGCATGGCCAAGTACGCCCTGAGCATCGGCATGGACACGGCCCAGGGGCGGCCGGGCGACGCGCTGGAGTACACCGCCGCCGCCGGCGGCGCGGCCATCCTCATCGGCCCCGGCGCTGAGTCGGTGGCCCTCATCAACGGCTCCTTCTCCTTCGTCACCGACACGCCCGACTTCTGGCGGCGCGAGCACGCCAACTACCCATCGCACGGCGACCGCTTCACCGGCGAGCCGGCCTACTTCAAGCACGTCACCGGCGCGGCCGAGCGGCTGATGGAGCTGCTGGGCACGACGGCGGCTGACTACCGCTGGGCCGTCTTCCACCAGCCCAACGTCAAGTTCCCCGAACGGGCGGCCAAGTTGCTGGGCTTCAGCAAGGAGCAGATCGCCCCCGGCTTGCTCAGCGGCCGCATCGGCAACACCTACTCCGGCTCGACGATGATCGGCCTGACGGCCATCCTCGACGTGGCCGAGCCGGGCGACCGCATCCTGATGGTCAGCTATGGCTCCGGCGCCGGCTCCGACGCCTTCGACCTGGTGACCACCGAGCGGCTGGCCGAGGTGCGCCACCTGGCCCCCAGCACCGAGACCTACATCGCCCGCCGCACGCCGATCGATTACGCGACGTATTCGCGCTATCGGGAGAAGTTGAAGCTGAACTAAGGATGAAGGATGAGGGATGAAGGCTGAATTCATCCCTCATCCTTCATCCCTCATCCTTAGACCTATGACCAACACAAGCATCATCGGCGTCGGCCAAACCGACGTCCGCGAACACTGGGAGACCTCCATCCGCCATCTGGCGTGGTACGCCATCGAGGCGGCGCTGGACGACGCCCACATCCACAAGATCGACGCCATCTACGTCGGCAACATGCTGGCCGGGCAACTGAGCAACCAGAACCACCTGGGGGCGCTGGTGGCCGACTTCGCCGGACTGCGCGGCGTGGAGGCCATGACCGTCGAGGCGGCCGACGCCTCCGGCGGCGCGGCGCTGCGCCAGGCTGTGCTGGCCGTGGAGAGCGGCCTGGTGGAGACGGCGCTGGCCGTCGGCGTAGAGAAGGTGACCGACGAGACGGGCGCGTCGGTGCTGTCCGCGCTGGCCTCGGCGCTGGATAGCGATTACGAAGTCATCCACGGCCAGACGCTCACCGGCGCCGGGGCGCTGCTGATGCGCCGCTACATGCACGAATATGGCGTGGCCCTGAGCGACTTCGCCGGCTTCAGCGTCAACGCCCACGCCAACGCCGCGGCCAACCCGCGGGCGATGTATCGCAACCGCCTGAAGCCGGAGGCGTTCGCCGCCGCGCCGATGGTGGCCGACCCGGTTAGCCTGTTCGACGAAGCGCCGACGGGCGACGGGGCGGCGGCGGTCATCGTCACCCGCGCCGACCGGGCCGGGGACATGGTCGCCCAGCCGGTGCGCATCGCCGCTTCGGCCCTGGCCACCGACGCCCTGGCGCTGCACGACCGGCGCGACCCGCTGTGGCTGAGCGCGGCCGAGGCCAGCGCCCGCCGCGCCTTTGCCGCCGCCGGCATCGCCCCCGACGACGTGGACGTGTTCGAGCTGCACGACTCCTTCACCGTCATGGCCGCCCTGTCGCTGGAGGCGTGCGGCTTCGCCGCGCGGGGCGAGGGGTGGCAACTGGCCCGCGACGGCCACATTCGCCGCGACGGCCGCATCCCCATCAGCACCTTCGGCGGCCTGAAGGCGCGCGGCAACCCTGTGGGGGCGACCGGCGTCTATCAGATCGTCGAGCTCGTCCAGCAGTTGCGCGGCAAGGCCGGCGACTGCCAGGTGGCCAACGCGCGCGTGGCCTGGCCCAGAACCTGGGCGGGACGGGGGCGACGGCGGTCACGCACATTCTTGGAGGGGGGGGGGGGGGGGGGGGGGGGGAGAGGGCGGGGGGGGGAGGGAGGAAGAAAGGGGGGGGAGGAGGGGGGAAGAAGGAAGAAAGGCGGATCTTCCTCCCCCACCCCCCCCCCCCCCCCCCCCCCCCCCCCCCCCCCCCCGGGGGGGGGGGGGGGGCGGCCCGCGCGGGGCGTCTGGGGGGGGCCCCGCCGGGCCGGGGGGGGGGCGGGGGGGCGGGCCGGGGGGGGGGCGGGGGCCGCGGCGCGCGGGGCGCGGGGGGCGCTCGCGGGGGGGGGGGGGGCCCCGCGCGGGGGGGGCGGGCGGGGCCGGAGGGGGGGGGCGGGCGGGGGGGGAGGAGCGGGCCGTGGTGGGGTTGTTGCGGGGCGCCGCCGGCCGGGGCCCGGCGGGGCCGCCCTCCCCCGCCCCCCCGGGGGGACCCGCCCACCCCCCCCCCCGCCCCCCCTTCGCCAAAAGGGGGGGAAGGGGAAAGGGGGGGGGGGGCCCTCCCCCCCCCCCCCCCCTCCCTCCTTTTGATAGCTTTTGACAGTCCTTCCCCTTGCGTTGACAGTGAATGGGAGCATTGCCGTAGATAATTAGGAATCGTGCGCCCGGATTGGAGCGCGACAACGAGGCAGGGTGCGGAAGCCGCTAACAACGACGGGAGCCGCGTCCGCAGCCTGGAGGTAAGCGACATGGAAGTTTCACGTCATTGGCGTCTCAATCAGCAGCGATATGCGCTCGTCGGCGAAGTGTGCCCCAACTGTGGGGTGAAGCTCTTCCCGCCGCGCGACGTTTGCCTGGAGTGCGAAGCGCCGGCTAAGGAACTCTACACCTTCACCGGCCTGGGCGAAGTCTTCTCCTACACCACCATCTATGACCCGCCGGCCGGCTTTGAGCACAACGCGCCCTACATGGTGGCGCTGATCAAGCTAGAAGAAGGCCCGATGGTCACCGCCCAGTTGACCGACGTCGACTTCACCGACGTGCAGATCGGTATGCCGGTGGAGATGGTCACGCGCAAGCTGCGGACGGATGGGGCGGAAGGGATGATTGTGTATGGGTATAAGTTCCGGCCATTGGTGGGCGAAGAAGTGACTAGTGGTTAGGGACTAGTGGTTAGAAAAGAGAAGAAGAAAACGGCCGGGCTTGCCTAAACCCGGCCGTTTTTGTTTCCACAGGGGAAGTGTGGAATATAGTTTAGAGGCTAATATGGCGAGGGGCCTTAATCGCCTTCGTCTTCACTCCACACGGTCAGACCTTCGGGCACATTGCTGAGGAACGCCGCCGAGACCCAGCCGGTCGGCCCATCGGCCGCGTCTACCTGGACCCAATCGCCGCTCTCATCGGTGAGGCCGGTGAAGCCGACCACCGTGCCGGCCGGCAGGATGGCCAGCATTTCGGCATCAAGGCGCGGCGCGCTGCGAATGCGCAGGTTCGCCGTCGTCGTGGCCGTGACGACATCCTCGCCAAACGGCGGCTCGTCAGCCGCAACTTCCTCTTCCTCGGCGGCCCCATCTTCGCTCCACACCGTCAGGCCGTCGGGCACATTGCTGAGGAACGCCGCCGAGACCCAGCCGGTAGGCCCATCGGCCGCGTCTACCTGCACCCAGTCGCCGCTCTGGTCAGCGAGGCCGGTGAAGCCGACCACCGTGCCGGCCGGCAGGATGGCCAGCATTTCGCCATCGAGACTCGGCGCGCTGCGAATGCGCAGGTTCGCCGTCGTCATGGCCGTGACCACATCCTCGCCAAACGGCGGTTTGTCAGCCGCAACTTCCTCTTCCTCGGCTGCCCCATCTTCGCTCCACACGGTCAGGCCGTCGGGCACATTGCTGAGGAACGCCGCCGAGACCCAGCCGGTCGGCCCATCGGCCGCGTCGACCTGTACCCAGTCGCCGCTCTCGTCGGTGAGGCCGGTGAAGCCGACCACCGTGCCGGCCGGCAGGATGGCCAGCGTTTCGGCATCGGGGCTTGGCGCGCTGCGAATGCGCAAGTTCGCCGTCGTCGTGGCCGTAACGACATCCTCGCCAAACGGCGGCTCGTCCTGCGCCAGGGCAATGCCGGCCGGGACAGCGAGCACAATTCCGATTAGCAGCAAAAGCAGCGCCAACAAGAAGGCCAGCCGGCCACTTCGATCAATGGTTGATGTGTTCATACTTTTCTCCCTGTTACATGGTTTGTAGATAAGCTCATGGCTCGTTGTTCGCAAAAAGAGAGCCACAAACTAAACCGGACCCATAGCTCCCCTTTTAGCATCATAGTCTTGCTGCCCGTCGTTACAATAGACCAGAGGTATAAAAGCGCGCCGGCGTTGTACCTGTTTGACAAGCTTAAACGGAACTGACCGAAAGCAAACGATTCGGGTCCCTGCTGTTTCATGACCTTGAAGTTGCGGGGGGGCCGCCCCCTTCGCAAGATTCCATGCAGTGCCGCCTGGTCGACCACCCGGCCGATGAGCAGTGTCGTACCGTCTTCTTCCGACGTGATGCCGAACTCTCCGAACTGGTCTGTCCACTGGCGACCCAGATGGCCCTTGATGCGGATGTGGTATATTGCTGGCTGGCTCGATTGACCATCTGAGCCGGATTCGTTCAACATTTCTCTGTGCTCCTGCCCTTCATCACGCTATCGTGATGACGACATTGCCCGTTTTGTGACCCGTGTCGACGTACCGGTGCGCCTCGGCCGTCTCTGCCAGCGGATAGCGGCGGCCGATGACCGCTTTGACCTGCCCCGCCTCAACCATCTCTTTGACGACGGTCAACTCTTCCAGGCTTTGTTTCGTGCTGAGCTTGGCAATCGTGATGAACTGCCCGTCCGGCTTGAGGGCCTTGGCGGTTTGGGCTTTGGGGCACTTGCCAACCGTATCGAAGATGACATCGTACTGAGCGCCGCCGGCCGAAAAGTCCTCGCGGGTGTAGTCGATAACCCGGTCGGCACCCAGCGATTTCACCAACTCCACGTGGGCCGTGCTGCAAACGCCGGTCACTTCGGCCCCATGCGCTTTGGCAATCTGCACCGCATACGTCCCCACGCTGCCCGAAGCGCCGTAGATCAGGACTTTCTGTCCGGGCCGGACGTGGCCCTTGCGAATCAGGCGCAGCGCCGTCGGCCCGCCAATGGGCACGGCAGCGGCTTCCTCGTAGGTCATGTTCCGCGGTTTGGTCAGCACCAGCCCGTCTTCGGGCAGGGTTTTGTACTCCGCATGGGCGCCAAAGTTCTCGGCCAGGGTCGAGGCGAACACAGCATCACCCACCTTGAATCGGGTCACAGCCTGGCCGACGGCTTCCACTTCACCGGCCAGTTCCATGCCATAGATGGGGTGTTTGGGCTTGGTGAAGCCCAGCGTGATGCGCGCCGGCAGCCAGAACAGCGGCGGCACATTCAGGCTGCGCATACGGATATCCCCGGCGGTGACGGTGGTGGCGTGCACTTTGACCAGGATTTCATTGGCCTGGGCCACCGGTTTGGGCACATCCTGGAGTTGAAGTACGTCGGCAGTCCCAAACTTGTTAGCGACAATTGCTTTCATCTCATGTTTCTCCTTATTTGTGAATGACGGGGAGGGTTGCGTTGATCGAAGACCTGACAGGTAGGCGGCCCCAACTCTCATTTCCACCGGCAGAGAGCCTGGCCGCCTACCTGTCAGGTCGAGCGATCTCCGCGACTACTGTAAAACCGTGGCCGCGGGGTTGAATCCCTTGGCGACCAGCCAGACCCCCAGCGAAAACTCCCACACCGCGATGGGGATGACGGCCAGCGTCGTCAGCGATAAGAGCGGCCCGGTGATGCCAAACATCAGGATGATGGTGTTGAGCGCCAGCAGCGGCGCGCCGATGAACCCCAGCACCGGCAGCACGCGCGGCACGAGGCGCGACTGGTACAGCAGCGAGCCGAGCAGCACCGCGTTCACGGCCGGCATGAGGTTCTGCCCCAGGTGGAACCAGTCATACATGGCCACCAGCGCCCGGCCGGTGACCAATGCTTCGGCACCAATCCCGGCCTTTCGCAAGGTCACGATGGTCATGAGGCTGACAACGCCGGCGAAGATGGTGCCGGCTTCCAGGATGCGCGCCCCGACGAAGCCCAGGGCGAAGCTTTCGTTCTGCCGCTTGACCACCGGGTACAGCGCGACGGCCGTGCCAATGCAGGCCAGAGCCACGATAATTTCCAGGATACCCCCGGTGATGACGGCCGTATCCGGGCCAGGGCCAACAACGTAGTTCAGGTCGCGCACCGGCGCGTAGAGAACAGCGGTTGGAATCGAGACGAAGGTCAGCAGGTAGAGCACACCCGCGGCCAGTGCGGTTTTTCTCGCTGTCGCCTGGGTGTTCCGCGGCCTATCAAGGGTTCGACCGTAATCGTTGAGTTTCGCGTCCATCTTAATCTCCTGGGGAAAGTTCGCACCGGTTGGGAAGGCCAGCGGCCGGATGGCCGCTCGCCTCTTCCCCAACATCATTAAGCAGCCTGGCTCCGTTCCGGCGTGGCCATGCTGTGCTCCAACGTGGCCCCGGTTGTCTCCACCCGACGCTCGGCGAAGAGCGCGTATCCCAACCAGCCCAACGCCAGCCCCACCGGAACCATCACCAAAGGCTCGTAGGCGGGCGGGAGGAAGGCCCCGGCGGGAATCAACACCGCCCCCAGAGCCTGCAACCCGGCCGCCCCGCGCGGCAGGACACCGGCGCGGAACGTGGCGATGGCAAAGAGCAGCGGGCCGACGATGAACAGCGGGCCTGATACCTGCCACAGCGTGGGGAGGATTCCCAGGTCGATCTCGCCGGCAATTCCCGTAAACATCCCCAGGAAGCCGGCCACAAACGCGGGCGACTCGGCCGCCAGCAGCGGCAGGATAAACGCTTCCACGAAGGAGAAGACCATGATCAGCGCCAGCCAGATGGAGAACATGACGAAGCCGGCCAGCCCCAGCCAACCGATCTTGCCTACTTGCCGGGCGTAGAGGCCCGCCATGCCCAACAGCCCGAAGAAGCCCATGGCCGTGGCCACAATGTGGACGTTGGCCCAGGTGGCCGTGGTGACGGATGCGGGAACGTTTTCTGGATGGAACAAGCCGATGATGATGAAGCCCAGCCCGGCGGCCACAGCCGACAGACCGGCCAGGCGCATGAGAGCCGATGGAGTCATCTTCGGCCGGCTCGGTTTGCTCGGAACACTTCCTTTGCTGTTCATTCGTATGTCTCCTATTTGAACCCCGGGATGAGCGCCAACTCCTGACACCCGGCTTAGCGGCCTGCTTGGGTTCGACTGAAGACACTATACAAATGAACGTGGGGAGATGTATTCCCCAGATGTGGGGATTCAGGTGGGGATAGGGTGGGCTAGAGTTTGGGCTTGCCGTCTATAACAGCCCCAGTTCTGTGGCCCGTCTGACGGCCGCCCGGCGATTGTTGACGTTGAGTTTGCTGTAGATGCTCTTGGTGTGGCTGCGCACCGTGCTCAACGCGACCATGAGTTCAGCGGCGATCTCCGGCCCGGAAAGCTCCGTCCTAAACAGCCGCAGAACGTCCAGTTCGCGCTCGCTCAATGGCTCGACCAGGACGCCTTCGTCCGATTTCACTGGCACAACCCTGGCCGGCATAGCCGTAAGCGGCTCGTCGTTTACGGCCGCAAGTTGCTCATCCGGGAACGCCCCCAGCAGTTTGGCCGTGTATTGGGGCAGGGTTGCACGTCCGGCCGCCGCGCGCAGCAGCCGGGCCATCGGCGGCCCTTCGTCCACAAACAGGCGCACGTACCCCTGCGGCTCGGCCAGTCGCAGGGCGCGCTCCAGCGGCCCCAGAGCCGCCAGGCCATCCGCTGGGGGCGAGGGCAACATTTGCCGGGCCAGCGCTTGCAAGACCAGGATTTCGATGACGCTGCCCGCGCGCCCCCCCTCTTCGGCCGCGTTCAGGAGTCGTTCCAATAGCCCAATCGTCTCATGGATCTCGCTGTCGGAATCATCGCGCCGGTGCTGGGCCAGCCGCACCCTGGCCAGCGTCATGTGCTCATACTCGCGCAAGTAGTCCAGCCTGTCCGCCGTAGATAGCCCCTGCGCCCGCGCCCAATCGCGGGCCTGCTCCAGCCTGCCCTGCGCCGCCAACATCCTGGCCCGCAACGCGGCCACCGGGCGCACATTGGGGGAGAAGTCGCCCATGTACAGACGCTCGGCCTCGTTGAGCAGGTCGAGAGCGCCGTCCGGGTCGCCCTGCGCCGCCCGGATGCGCGCCATCACCACCCGCCGGCGATACGGGTTCTGGCCTAACGCCTTTAGTTCGCCCAGTTCCTCGCTTCGCTTCAAGTGCTGTAGCGCAGAGTGAAAGTCGTTGCGCTCGCGGTAGACCTCGCTTATTCCCACCAGCATATCCGCCGCTCCCCGCAACATAGTCTGGCCTTGTTCCGACGCAAGCTGTAGTCCCCGTTCATAAACGTGTAGAGCGTCGGTAAGGCGGCCTTGGGCCAGCAGAATATCGGCCAGGGCAATCGACAGGCCAATGACGTCGGAACTGTGCCCGGCCTGCAGAAGCCTGGCCATACCGTCGGCATACAACCGCCGCGCCGCATCGAGATCGCCACTTGCCCACGCGGCCAGACCCTGAAGTGACAATGCTCCGCCACGCACCAGGTGGTCATCCTCGGGCACGAGGTCGAGCGCCCGCCGGGCGTGGTGGATTGTGTCGGCTACTCGGCCAAGCATCAACGCTTGCCCGGCCCGGTGCATGGCGATTGAACCGGCCAGGCGGCGGCGTTCTTCGTCGTCCCCAATAGCCATCTTGCCGGATGGATTCTGCGGCTGCTCGGGCCTGGTCTTTGGTAGAGCAGTCGCTTCCAACCCTTCCTCGGCCGCCTGCAACCAGGTCTCCACACCTTCCAACTGACCGGTCTGCATTAATACCCCGGCGTACACGTTGCAGAGCGTGGGCCGTCTGCTGATCACCGCTTCGGGCAGACTATTGAGCCAACTGAGCAACAAAGCTTCCTGCCTGCTCCGGCTTATAACCGGTATGACGCGTTCAACCAGGCCCGCCGCTCGCTCATAATCTCTGCCGGCCAGGGCGTGATGAATCGCATCGGCCGGCGAGCTGTTCTGCTCATACCACTGGCTCGCCCGCCGGTGCAGGGCGCCGATGTCAGCGTCCTGCTCAGCCATTAGATAGGCGCGCAGGACTTCGGCGAAAAGGTGGTGATAGCGATACCAGTGGCGCGTGTCATCCAGCGGAACGACAAAGAAGTTGCCGCGTTGTAGCGCCTCCAGCCTGGCGCTGCTTCCCGCCTGCCCGGTGACCGCGTCGCACAGCGGGCCACTCAACCGGTCGAGAATGGCGGTCTGGAGTAGAAAGCTGCGCACCGGCGGCGGCTGGCGCTTCAGCACCTCTTCCACCAGGTAGTCCATGATGTAGCGATGATCGCCGGCAAAGGCTCGGATGAACCCGGCCACGTCCTGGTGCGTCTGCATCGACAGCGCGGCCAGTTGCAGGCCGGCAATCCAGCCTTCAGTGCGCGTTTCCAGTATCGCCACTTCTTCGGCCGAGAGGTGTAAGTCCATGACCTGGTTAAGAAATTCGGCCGCCTCAGCAGGCGTGAAGCGTAGATCGGCCACACGCAGTTCGGTCAGTTGATCGCGGGCGCGAAAGCGGGCCAGAGGCAAATCAGGGTCCTGGCGGGAGGTAATTGCCAGGTGCATCTGTGGCGGCAGGTGTTCCAACAGAAAGGTTAAAGCACTGTCAACCGCTTTGGAGCCAATCAAGTGGTAGTCGTCGAGGACAAGGATCACATCGCTCTGGGTGGCGGAAATGTCATTGATCAGGGTCGTCAGGATCGATTCGATGGGTATAGTTGGCGAGACTTCCAACGCGGGCAACACGGCCGCCCCGATTTCGGCGGCAACAGTCTGCAAGGCAGCGATGAGATAGGTCAGAAAGCGGGCCGGGTCGCTATCCCCTTCATCGAGTGATAGCCAGGCCGCCGGCCGGCCGCAGCCTCTAAGCCACTCACTGATCAGTGTCGTTTTGCCAAACCCGGCCGGGGCCGAGATGACCGTCAAGCGGCGGTACAGGCCCGTGTTCAGTCGTTCGATCAGGCGCGGGCGCGGGACAATCGTCGAGCGAGTTTGGGGAACGTAGAGCTTGGTGGCCAGAATTGAGGCGGGCATAGATTCATTATAGAGCACAATTGGTATAGGGGGTTTCTGACAAGGATGAACATCGAATTCACCGGCAAAATCTGGTTCTGGAAAGGCCCGGCCCCCTTCTACTTCGTCACCGTGCCGGAGGAACAGAGCCGCGATCTGCACTTCATCTCCGGCTCGGTGACTTATGGCTGGGGCATGATCCCGGTCACCGTCCGGCTGGGCCAGACGGAGTGGACGACTTCCCTGTGGCCGAAGGACGGCGGCTACATTGTGCCCCTCAAGGCCAGTGTGCGTAAAGCGGAGAAGGTGGCCGAGGGGGACAGCGTGACCCTGCGACTCGAAGTCGTGGTTTGATTGGCGTCTCGTGCCCATTGCGTTACGCTTGTGCTGTGAGCACTTCGACTGCCAAACAACCGTTCGACATCGACCTAGCCCTGCGCCGGATCGAGGCTGCCGTTGAACCGTACCCCAAAGCGGCCATGTTCGAGCTGGCCGAACTGGGCTACGCCACCCCTTTCGAGCAACTCATCGCCTGCATCATCTCCATTCGCACCCGCGACGAGGAGTCGCTGCCCATCTCGCGCCGCCTGCTGGACGTGGCCCGCACTCCGGCGGCCGTGGCCCAACTCACCCCGCAGCAGATCGACCAACTCATCACCCCCAGCACCTTCCACGAGCGCAAATCGTACCAGATTCAGACCATCGCCCGGCAGATCGTGGAGCAGTACGGCGGCGAACTGCCCTGCGACGAGCAGGCGCTGCTGGCCTTCTCCGGCGTGGGGGTCAAGTGCGCCCATCTGGCCCTGGGCATCGCCTGCGATCAGCCGTGGATCAGCGTCGATATCCACGTCCACCGCGTCACCAATCGCTGGGGCTACGTGGCCGCGACGACGCCGGAACAGACGATGGTCGAACTGGAGCAGGTCTTGCCGCGCGAACAGTGGGTCAACATCAACCGCCTGCTCGTCCCCTTCGGCAAGCACATCTGCACCGGCCAACTGCCCCGCTGCTCCACCTGCCCCGTGCTGGACATGTGCCAACAGGTCGGCGTGGAGCGCCACCGCTAAGCTCTCCAAGATCAACGCAAAACGCAAAGACGCAAGGACGCAAAGCAAGAATTCCCTGGCGTCTTTGCGCCCTTGCGTCTTTGCGTTGATCTCTTGGAGTCTTTGCGTGAGGCGCTTTTCCTGTCTACCCTGACTCTGCCCCTATTGACAAGCGTCGATCCTGTCTTATACTGTCAAAGTCAGCTTTCTCTCGGCCGCCGGGCCGTCCGTCGCCAACCGAGCCAACACTTCGGCCACCCGGAATGGGGGCCAGCAGGTCGTCCTGATCTGGCCACTTTGCTCGCTCGTTAGAGCCAGCGGATCCGTCGTATGTCCGCTTTCCGTTTCTTTGCGGCTAGAGGAGATATCGGCGTGCCAGGAAACGAATCACCAACCGCCAATCGCATAGCCGGCTCCGGCTCGCCCGCCAATGGGGCCGCCGCGCCTTCCCCTTTCCAGGCTCCAGCCATCACCCTGCCCAAGGGTGGCGGGGCCATTCGCGGCATCGGCGAGAAGTTCGCCGCCAACCCCGTCACCGGCACCGGCTCCCTGTCCGTGCCCATTGCCGTCAGCCCCGGCCGCGCCGGCTTCGGCCCGCAACTCTCCCTGAGCTATGACTCCGGCTCCGGCAACGGGCCGTTCGGCTTCGGCTGGTCGCTGGGCCTGCCGCAGATCACGCGCAAGACGGACAAAGGGCTGCCCCGCTACGACGACGCGGCCGAGTCCGACGTCTTCCTGCTCTCCGGCGCGGAAGACCTGGTTCCCGTCGCCGGGCCGGACGACACGACGACCGCCCCCGGCTATCGCATTCGCCGCTACCGGCCGCGCGTCGAAGGGATATTTGCCCGCATCGAACGTTGGACGAAGATCGACGGGCCGGACGCCGGCGACGTTCACTGGCGCTCTATTTCCAAGGACAACGTCCTCACTCTCTACGGCACGGACGGTAATTCGCGCATCGCCGACCCGGCCGACGCCCGGCGCGTCTTCACCTGGCTCGTCTGCGAGACGCGCGACGACCGCGGCAACGCCGTCCTCTACGACTATAAGGCCGAAGATGGGGCGGATCTCGACCTGGGACAGGCCCATGAGGCCAACCGCGGCAGCAATGCCGACGCGCGGCGCAAGGTCAATCGCTACCTCAAACACATCCGCTATGGCAATCGCGTCCCCCTGCTGGACGGCGAGGGCCGGCGACCGCCGTTTCTGACCCCGGCCCAGATTGCCGCTGCCGGCTGGATGTTCCAGGTCGTCTTCGACTATGGCGAGCACGACGACGACGCCCCGACCCCGGCCGAGGTGCGTTCCTGGCCGCGCCGCAACGACCCCTTCTCGACCTACCGCCCCGGCTTTGAGGTGCGCACCTACCGCCTCTGCCGGCGCGTGCTGCTGTTCCACCACTTCCCCGACGAGCCGGACGTGCGGGCCGGCTGCCTGGTGCGCTCGACCGACTTCACCTACGCCCACGAGCAGACGCCCGACGCCGCCCGCGACCCCGTCTACTCCTTCCTGCTGTCCGTCACGCAAAGCGGCTACAAGCGCGACAATGGCGGCTACCTGAAGCGCAGCCTGCCGCCGCTGGCCTTCGACTACACCCGGCCGGTCGTGCAGGGCGTGGTCGAGGAAGTGGACGCGGCCAGTCTGGCCAACCTGCCCACCGGGCTAAACGGTGGCTACCAGTGGACCGACCTGCACGGCGAGGGCCTGCCCGGCATTCTGACCGAGCAGGGCGGGGCGTGGTTCTACAAGCGCAACCTCAGCCCCATCAACCGGCAGACGCGCGCCGCCGCGGGCCACGAGGGCGGCAAGCACCTGGAGGCCCAATTCGCGCCGGTCGAACTGGTGGCGACGAAGCCCAATCTGGCCCTGGGCGGCGGGGCGCAGTTCATGGATTTGGCCGGCGACGGCCAGCCCGACCTGGTCGTGCTCGACGGCCCCCTGCCCGGCCTCTACGAGCACGATGAGGGCGAGAGTTGGCAGCCGTTCCGCCCCTTCACCGCCCGTCTCAACCGCGCCCTGGACGACCCCAACCTGCGCCTGGTGGACCTGGACGGCGACGGTCGCGCCGACGCCCTCATCACCGAGGACGACGCCCTCGTCTGGCATCCGTCGCTGGCCGAGGCGGGCTTCGGCCCGGCCCAGCGCCTAGCCCAGCCGTTTGACGAGGAGCGCGGGCCGCGCCTGCTCTTCGCCGACGGCACACAGTCCATCTACCTGGCCGATATGTCCGGCGACGGCCTGACCGACCTGGCCCGCGTGCGCAACGGCGAGGTGTGCTACTGGCCCAACCTGGGCTACGGCCGCTTCGGGCCGAAGGTCGTGATGGACAACGCCCCCCTCTTCGACAACCCCGACCAGTTCGAGCAGCGCCGCGTGCGCCTGGCCGACATCGACGGCAGCGGCACGACCGACCTCATCTATCTCCACCGCGACGGCGTGCGCCTCGCTTTCAACCAGTCGGGCAACGGCTGGAGCGCGCCCCAGACGCTCAACGTCTTCCCGCCCACCGACAACCTGACCGATGTGGTCGCCACCGACCTGCTGGGCAACGGCACGGCCTGCCTGGTCTGGTCGTCGCCCCTGCCCGGCGACGCGCGGCGGCCGATGCGCTACGTCAACCTGATGGGCGACGAGAAGCCCCATCTGCTCAGCCGCGTCGTCAACAACCTGGGCGCGGAGACGCGCATCCACTACGCCCCCTCGACCAAGTTCTATCTGCAAGACCGGCAGGCCGGCCGGCCGTGGATCACCCGCCTGCCCTTCCCCGTCCACGTCGTGGAGGCCGTCGAGACCTACGACCACGTCAGCCGTAGCCGCTTCGTGACGACCTACGCCTACCACCACGGCTACTTCGACGGCGAAGAGCGCGAGTTTCGCGGCTTCGGCCTGGTGGAGCAGACGGACACGGAGACGTTCGCCACGCTGACCGTGACCGGCGAGCTGCCCCCCGGTGACAACGAGGCCGCCGCCGGCCACGTGCCGCCGGTGCTGACGCGCACCTGGTTCCACACCGGCCTCTACCTCGGCCGCGACCACGTCTCCAACTTCTTCGCCGGGCTGTTCGACGCCACCCACCGCGACGAGTACTACCGCGAGCCGGCCTGGCGGGACGATGACGCCGAGGCCGCCCGGCATCTGCTGCCCGATACGACGCTGCCCGACGGCCTGACCATCGCAGAAGAGCGCGAGGCCACCCGCTCGCTCAAGGGGCTGATGCTGTGCCAGGAGGTCTACGCCCTCGATGGTGCCGGCGTCACCCCCCACCATCCCTACGGCCACCCCTACACCGTCGCCGAGCAGAACTTCACCGTCCGGCGGCTGCAACCGCGCGGCGACCGGCGTCACGCCGTCCTCTTCAGCCACCCGCGCGAGGCGCTGACCTATCACTACGAGCGCGAACCGGCCGACCCGCGTATCCAGCACGCCCTGACGCTGGCGGTGGACGACTTCGGCAACGTGCTGAAAGAGGCCGCCGTCGGCTACGGCCGCCGCGTCTCGCCGCTGGCCGAGCCGTGGGACCGCGAGCGACAGACGACGCTCGTCACCTACACCGAGAACGACGTCACCGCCCCCCTGTCCGACCCGGCCACGCACCCCAACGACCACCGCACGCCCCTGCCGGCCGAGTCGCGCACCTACGAGCTGACCGGCCACACGCTCGTGCCGGGCGACCGCTTCACCCTGGCCGGTCTGCTGGCCGACGGCACGGCCGCGACGGCCATCGCCTATGAGCAGTCCCCCACCGCCGGCCAATTGGAGAAGCGCCTCATCGAGCGCGTCCGCACCCTCTACCGCGCCGACGACCTGAGCGCCCTGCGGCCACTGGGCCAGATGGGGCGGCTGGCCCTGCCCGGCGAGAGCTATAAGTTAGCCTTGACGCCGGGCCTGCTCGATCAGGTCTTCCGCCGCGACGGGCAACCGCTGCTGCCGGCCGACCCCAGCGCGCTGCTGACCGGCCAGGGCGAGGACGGCGGCGGCTACGTGGCGCTCGATGGCGGCTGGTGGATTCCCTCCGGGCGCGTCTTCTACCACCCCCAGGACGTGGCCGCGCCGGTCGAGCTGGCCGAGGCCCAGGCCCACTTCTTCCGGCCGCGCCGCTTCCGCGACCCGTTCGGCCAAATCACGGCCGTGGACTACGACGCCCACGACCTGCTGCCGGCGCGCTCGGCCGACGCCGCCGGCAACGTCACCCTGGCCGAGTACGACTACCGCGTCCTGCTGCCGCGCCTGCTGACCGACCCCAACCGCAACCGCGCCGCCGCCGCCTTCGACGCCCTGGGGCTGGTGACGGGCACGGCGGTCATGGGCCGGCCCGCCCCGGCCCCGGCCGAGGGCGACTCGCTGGCCGGCTTCCCGGCCGACCCGACTCAAGCCCAACTCGACGCCTTCTTCGCCGCCGCCGACCCGCACGCACTGGCCGCGCCCCTATTGGGCAACGCCACGACGCGCATCCTCTACGACCTCGACGGCTGGATGCTCCACGGCCGCCCGGCCACCGCCGCCACCCTGGCCCGCGAGACCCACGCCAATCCCCCCTCGCCCGGCGAGTTGAAGATCCAACTCCGCTTCAGCTACTCCGACGGCTTCGGCCGCGAAGCGCAGCAGAAGCTCCCGGCCGAGCCGGGGCCGACGCCGCGCCGCAACGCCGAGGGGCAGATCATTCTGGGCGCGGACGGCCAACCGGAGATGACCGCCGCCGACACCGACCCGCGCTGGGTCGGCAGCGGCTGGACGATCTTCAACAACAAGGGCAAGCCCGTCCGCCGGTACGAGCCGTTCTTTTCCGACACCCATCAATTCGAGTTCGGCGTGACCGCCGGCGTCAGCCCCATCCTGTTCTACGACCCGCCCGGCCGCGTCGTGGCCACCGTCCACCCCAACCACAGTTGGGAAAAGGCCGTCTTCGACCCCTGGCAGCAGACGACCTATGATACCAACGACACCGCCACCCTCGACCCGGCGGCCGACGCCGACGTGCGCGGCTTCTTCGTCAATGCCGACGCCACGCCGCGCCTGCCCGACGACGAGTACCAACCGACGTGGCACGCCCTGCGCACCGACCCGGCCCACGCCGCCCTGTTCGCCGCCCGCTACCCCGACGCCACCCTGCGCGCCGCCGAGACGGCCGCCGCCACCAAGGCCGCCGCCCACGCCGACACGCCCACCATCGCCCACTTCGACGCCCTCGGCCGCCCCTTCCTGACCCTGGCCGACAACGGCCCCGATCCGGCCCAGCCGGGGCAGCATCTGCGCTTCGCCACGCGCGTCAAACTCGACATCGAGGGCAACCAGTGCGAAGTGCGCGACGCCATCGCCCAGGCCGGCGACCCGCGCGGCCGGGCCATCATGCGCACCGCCTACGATATGCTCGGCAACCGCCTCCACCAGAGCAGCCTGGAGGCGGGCGCGCGTTGGCTGCTCAACGATGCCGCCGGCAAGCCCATCCGCGCCTTCGACAGCCGCGGCTTTGCCCGGCGCATGACCTACGACGCCCTGCGCCGCCCAACCGGGCTGTTCGTCACCGAGAACGGCGCGGAGCGGCTGGCCGAGCGCACCGTCTATGGCGAGGGGCAGGGGGATGCCGCCAACCACCGCGGCCGGGTCTACCAGGTCTTCGACGGCGCGGGTGTCGTCACCAGCGACGCCTACGACTTCAAGGGCAATCTGCTGGCCGGGCGGCGCGAGATGCTGGCCGACTATCAGGCGGTGGTCAACTGGCTCAACCCCGCCCCGGCCATGCTGGGCACGTTCACCAGCAGCACGACCTACGACGCCCTCAACCGCCCCACCGCCGCCACCTCGCCCGACGGCAGCGTCTACCGGGCCACGTTCAACGCCGCCAACTTGCTGGAGCGGGTGGACGTCAATCTGGAAGGCGCGGCGGCGGCCACGCCCTTCGTGACCGACATCGACTACGACGCCAAAGGGCAGCGCCAGGCCATCGCCTACGCCAACGGGGCGACGACGACCACCACCTATGACCCGCTGACCTCCCGGCTGACGACCCTGCGCACCACCCGCCCGGCCGGGCCGAACGGCCTGGCGGCGCTGTTCGCCAACGCCACGGTGGTGCAGGATTTGCGCTACACCTACGACCCGGCCGGCAACATCACCCGCATCGAGGATGCCGCCCTGCCGACGATCTTCCACAACAACGAACAGGTCGCGCCGGTCTGCGCCTACACCTACGACGCCCTCTACCGGCTGATCGAAGCCACGGGGCGCGAGCACATCGCCCAGACGGGCCACGACTTCGGCCCGCCGCCGCCCGGCGGCAACTACCGCGACCACCCCTTCGCCGGCCTGCGGGCCAACCCCAACGACCCGACGGCGCTGCGCAACTACACCGAGCGCTACGAGTACGACGCCGTGGGCAACTTCACCACGATGCGCCACATCGCCGCCAACGGCCAGTGGACGCGCGCCTACACCTACGACGAGGCCAGCCTGCTGGAGCCGACCAAACGCAGCAACCGACTGACCAGCAGCCAGGTCGGCGACGACCACGCCCACCCGGCGGAGAGCTACGCCCACGACGCCCACGGCAACGTGACCCGTCTGCCCCACCTGGGCGGCGCGGCGGCGGCCGGCAACCTGCACTGGGACTTCGAGGATCAGTTGCAGCGCGTCGACCTGCCGGGCGGCGAGACGGCCCACTACGTCTACGACGCCGCCGGGCAGCGGGCGCGCAAGGTCATCGAGGCCGCCGACGGGACGCCGCGCGAGGAGCGGCTGTATCTGGGCGGCTACGAGGTCTACCGCAAGCACGCCGGCGCGGACGCCGGGCTGGAGCGGCGCACGCTGCACGTCATGGACGACCAGCAGCGCGTCGCCCTGGTGGAGACGCGCAACGGCGTGGACGACGGCACGCCGGCGCGGGTCATCCGCTACCAGTTGGGCAACCATCTCGGCTCGGCCGCCCTGGAGTTGGCCGCCGACGCGGCGCTCATCGCCTACGAGGAGTACCACCCCTACGGCACGACCGCCTTCCAGGCCGCGCGCGGCGACGTGGAAGTGGCGGCCAGGCGCTACCGCTATACCGGCAAGGAGCGGGATGAGGAAACGGGACTGAGCTACCACGGCGCGCGCTACTACGCGCCGTGGCTGGGGCGCTGGACGAGCGCCGACCCCATCGGCATCGGCGACGGCCCCAACCTCTATCGCTACGTCGCCGGCAACCCGGTGCGCCTGCACGATCCGCGCGGCACGGACGGCGAACCAGCGCCAACGTATCAATCCACCGGCGACCAACTCAAAAAGGACTCGGAGAAAGTGGCCAAAGAGTTGGGCGAGAAAGCCCTGAAGTCGCCCGAACTCGATCAGGTCAAGAAACTGGTGCTCGACCCCGAACTGGCCAAGTTGAAAACGGGTTTCACCAAGGAGTGGGAAGACCACAAGGCCGGGCTGCTGCTGGGCGGCTCGCTGACGTTGGCCCCCATCGCCGGGCTGCTCATCGCCGGCACGATTAGCGACAAGACGTTGGACGTGCCCATCGTCGGCGAGGTGCACACGCGCGAGATCGGCTTTGGCGCGCTGTCGGCCGGATTGGGGCTGTTCTCCGACAAAGTGCTGGAGGGCAAAGGCTCGGTTGACTTCAGCTATGAGCGCAAGGATGGCAAGGAGCGCTTCGGCTCCCAGCAGTCCATCCTCATCGACAAGTTGAAGCTCAACATCGACAGCCGCTTCGGCGCGGAGTACCAGAAGTTCTCGGCCGGTTTCGACTTAACGCTGCGCAGCGACACCAAGCTATCCCTGTCGGGCAGCGGCGAGAGCGACGCCGGCAAACTCACCGGCAGCGGCAAGGTCAAGTTCAACACCACCCTGGGTGGCGCTCCCTTCCAGTTCGGCGCGACCGGGACCTACAAGACCAACCCCGACGCCGGCGCGCCGCCGTTCAGCGGCAGTCTGGAGTCGGTCTACTCGCCCAAGATTGGCGGCACGACCATCCAGTTCGGCGCGCAGGGCTTTGTGGGCGCGACCGCGCCCAAGGACGGCCCGTTCATGTCCAAGACGCCGCTGAGCATCGTGCCGCAGTTGACGCTGCCTACCCCCTGGGCAACGGGGCTTCAAATTCAGGCCATCACTATTCCCGGCTTACCGACCGGATGCCTTACGAGCAAGCGCAAGTAGCATCGAACGCGCCGATCCGCCGAATCACAGACCAAGAGGTCAACTTATGAACAACTTCATCCTCATTCAACAAATGCTGATTCTCCTCGGCTTCACCATCCCCGACAGCGAACGGGAGCAGGGGCAGTTGGGGCCGGCCACGCGGGCCGCCTTGCGCCGGGTGCAGGAGTGGCTGGGGTTGGCCGTCACCGGCGAGCCGGATCGTACTACCCTGCCCGCCCTGCTGGCCCTCGTCACCCAGCACATCCTGATCCTCCAGGGGCACGCCATTCGCGACGAAGAGCTGTGGGCGGCCAAGCTGGGCGACAGCAGCCGCGAGGCGCTGATCAACTTTCAGGCCCAGGTGGGCCTGGAGCGCACCGGCCAGGTGGATGACGCCACCTGGAACGCTCTGCAGGAGCGGGCCGGCAACGGCCGCTTCGTCGTCAACGGCACCATCACCGACAGCGACGGCCAGCCCGTGATCAGCGGCGCGATTCAGGTGGCGGACGTCAACGCCGCCAACGGCCTGGAGACGCCTCTGGGCCGCGCCCGCCCGGCGACCGACGGAACCTACGCCGTCGAGTACGCCGTCGTCCAACTGCGCGACCTGCCCAAGCTGCGCGCCGATCTGCTGGTCACGCTGCAAGCGGGCGGGGCGACCCACGCCGCCGACGTGGTGCGCGACGCCCGCCCGGTGGAGACGATCGACCTGGTCATCCCCGCCGCCCAGCCGGAGCCGGAGGCGGCGGCGGCGTGCGTGCGTCTGGTCAGCGGCCAGGTGCGCCGCGCCGACGGCCCGCCCCAGCCCGATGCCCTGGTGCGCGCCTTCCACGAGGACGAGCGCGGCCCCATCCGGCTGGGCGAGGACACGACCGACGCCGACGGCCGCTACACCATCCGCTACGAACTGCCCGGCGTGAAGAGCATCCACCTGCGCGTGGCCGTCATCGGCGCGGACGGCCGCCAACTGGCCACGTCACCGGTGGTGCCCGAGGCCGCCGCGCTGGAGGTGATCGACCTCGTCGCCCCGGCCGCGCGGACGGCCGACGAGCAGCGGCTGGAGGGGAGCATCCTGCTGCAACACGGTCTGCCGGCCGAGAACGTGACCCTGCGCCTCTACCGGCGCGACTTTGGCGGTCAGGCGACGCTGCTGAACGAGACGACGACCGTGGCCGGTGGGCGCTACGCCCTGGCCTATGACCCGGCCGGCCGCGCGGCCAGCCTGGAAGTGCGCGCCGTGGACGCCGCCGGCAACGAGACGCCCCTCTCCAAGCCGCTGAACTTCGTCAAGGGAGCGCGGGCCACGCTCAACCTGGCCGCGCCGGCCGATCTGGCCCCGCCGGCGGCCGAGTACTTGCGGCTGGCGGCCGACCTGACGCCCGTCGTGGGCGAGATGGCCCGCCTGAGGACCGTGGTCGAGAACGGCCAGCAGCAAGACCTGACCGTATTGAACCGCGACACCGGCTGGGATGCCCGCCTGATCGCTCTGGCGGCCACGGCCGAACGGCTGGGCGCGGAGCCGGAGGTGGCTCTGCCGCAAGAGGCGCTCTACGGCCTGCTGCGCGCCGGGCTGCCGTCCGACAAACTGCTGTTGGCCCAGATCGCCCCCGACGTAGCCGAACAGGCGTTGGCCAAGGCGCGCCAGGTCGGCATCGTCGCCCTCGATGACGACCAGATGGGGCGGTTCAAGGAGCAGTTCGCCGCCTTTGCCGACAAGGCCCGCCTGGCCGTGCCCGCCCCCGGCTCCAGCGTCACCTATGGCGAATTCCTGCAAGCCACCGGCCTGAGCACCGACGCCCAGGCCCGGTTCGCCGCCGTCTACCTGGCCCACCGCGGCGAGGGCGATTTGTGGGGCAAGGCGCGGGCGGCCGGGCTGAACGACGAGGAGATCGCCGCCCTCCAGCGGCAGGGCAAGCTGGCCTTCCTGGTGGGCAACAGCCTGCCCCTGCTGCAACGGCTGATGGAACGGGGCATCGACGACCCGGCCGAACTGGTCGACGAGGACTTCTACGAGGCCGATATGTGGCTGACCGAGATCGACGCCATAACGAGCGGCAGTGAGGCGGCGCTGGCGGCGCTGATCCCCACCGTCTACACCGGCGAGACGGTCGAAGAGCGCCGCGACGCCTACGCCGCCGACATGGCCCGCAAGGTGCGGCTGGCCTACCCGACCCAGGTGTTGGCCCGCACCATCGCCCGCGACGAGAGCGACCCGCTGAAGCTGGGCGCGGCGCGCCAGGAGACGGCCGAACTGCTAAAGACGGCCGCCGCCCAGGGCTTCCGGCTGGGCCAGACGCCGGTGCACCGCTTCTTCGCTGACAACCAGGGGGTGCTCGGTGGGCTGGAAGCGGTCAATGTGCCGCAGGAGTCGCTCAAGAAGCTCCACCGCCTCTACCAGATCACGCCCGACGACGAGTCGATGAGCGTCATGGCCGCGCTCAACATCACTTCGGCCTACGACGTGACCGCCTACAACGAGGCCGACTTCGTGGCCCTCTACGACAGCAAGTACTTCGAGCTATACACCCGGCCGCCGCGCCTCAATACGGGCCGGAAGATCTTCACCAAGGCCACCCAGGTCAGCAGCCTGGTCTACAACCTGTTCACCGTGGCCAAGACGATGGCCAGCAGCCCGCCCCTGCCGGCGCTGTCGGGGCCGCCGGCGGTGCAGGACAGCGTCAAGAACGAACTGATCAAGCACTTCCCGACGATGGAGTCGCTCTTCGGCTCGCTCGACTTCTGCGAGTGCGACCACTGCCGCTCGGTGCTCAGCCCGGCGGCCTACCTGGTCGATCTGCTACAATTCCTCGACGTGGAGCCGGAGGTGTGGGGCAACTTCCTGGCCCAGTGGAAGGAGCGCCACGGCCAGCAGGAGTACCCGCACCGCGACGCCGGCGGCAAGTTCATGACCCCCTACGACGCCCTCATCGAGCGCCGCCCCGACCTGCCCCACATCCCGCTGACCTGCGAGAACACCAACACCGCCCTGCCCTACATCGACCTGGTCAACGAAATCCTGGAGTACTACGTCGCCAACGGCGCGCTGGCCCCGGCCGCGGCCCACGACACGGGCGAGGCGACGACGGCCGAACTGCTGGCCGAGCCGCAGAACGTCATCCGCGAGGCGTATGAGACGGTGCGCGCCGCCCGCTACCCGCTGACGCTGCCCTTCGACCTGTGGCTGGCCACGGTGCGCGAGTTCACCGACGCCTTCGAGACGCCGCTGCACCGCCTGCTGGAGACGTTCCGCCCCGGCGACGAACTGCTCGTCCCCACCCAGCCCTACGACCGGGCGGCCATCTTCATCGAGTCGCTGGGCCTCTCCCCGGCCGAGGCGGCCATCCTGACCGACCCCGATCCACTGGGCGGCGACCGCTGGCAAGAGCTTTACGGCTTCCCGGCCCGGCCGGTCATCGCCGGCCCGACCAACGCCGGGCAGGCCACACTGAGCCTGGCCGAGGCCGACGCCGCCCTGCTGGGGGCCGGGCTGCGCTGCGCCACCTTCGACGTGGCCGCCAACGCGCCGCGGGCGGAGACGCTGACCATCACCGCCATCGGCGGCCCGGCCTCCGGCGGCCCCGGCCGTCGCCTGATCACCTTCGATGGCGTATGGGCCGACCCGCCGGCCGACGGCGACCTGCTGCTGCCGGACGTAGCCTACTCCCTTGGCTCGGCCAAGACGCTGGCCCGCCGCCTGGGCGTCAGCTACAAGGAGGTGGTCGAGATCGTCCGCGCCGGCTTCGTCAACCCCCAACTGGAGCGGATGACCGTCCTCCACAAGCTGGGCCTCAGCGTCCAGGACGCCCAGACCGGCCGCGACCCGGCCAACAAGGCCCTCTACGAAGCCAACAAAGACCTGCTCGACCGGCCGTACAACACCCTGTCGGCCGAAGAGAAGGCGCGCTTCGACCTGCTGAGCGAGGCCGACTGGCAGACGATGCAGCAGGTGCAGGCCTATGAGGCGCGGCTGGCGGCCTTCCTGGATCAGTTCAAGCTGTCGCCGGAGGAGCTAGAGACAGCGCTGCAAGACATCCCCCTGGCCGGCATTCTGGTGCTCGACCAGCCCGATGGCTGCAACTTCGACCAGACGACGCTGCGCTACGCCGACGGCCGCGCCGTGGACGCCATCGCCCTGCTGCGCATCAACCTGTTCGTGCGCCTGTGGCGGGCGCTGGGCTGGACGCTGGAGGAGACCGACCGGGCGCTGGTGACGTTCACCCCGTCCGGCGCGCCGTTCGACGCCGCCAATCTGGCCCAACGGCCGTTGCAGGCGGCGCTTATCTACCTGGCCCATTTGAAGGTCCTCAATGAGCGGCTGCGCGTCGGCAAGGGCAGCCGCCTCAAGCTCACCACCCTGTGGGCCGACATCGGCGCGACGGGCAAGAAGTCGCTCTACGCCCAACTCTTCCTGACCCGCGCCGCGCTGAAGAGCGGCGAGGTGGAGCTTGTGCCCGACGTGGGCGACCCCTACCGCGCCTCGCTCTTCGACCACCCGCTGGGCGACTACCTGACCACCGCCGGGCTGGCCAACGTGGCCGCCCTGGTGCGCCACCGGGTCAGCCTGGGCGGGGTGGCCGCCGCCGACGCCCTTGCGCCGGCCGACTTCGCCGGCGAGCCGAACGTCGGCCTGGAGTACGATCCGCTGGGCGAGGTGCAGACGCTGACCTATCGCGGCCTGCTAGACGAGCCGACCAAGGCCCACCTGGCCGGGCTGTCGGCTTCGCCCGCGCTGCCGCCGCTGCTCGACGCCGTGCAGGACAAGGCCCAGGCGTTCAGCCTCATTTGCGGCCAGCGGGCGGCGCTGCAAGGGGCGCTGGGGCTGACGGCCGGCGAGATCGACCTCATCCTGAGCGACGCCGGCCACGACCCGGCCACCGCCCCGCTGACCCTGGCCAACGCCTCGCTGCTCTACCGCTACGGCCTGCTGGCCAAGGGGCTGAAGCTGCCGGTGCGCGACCTCATCGCCCTGAAGCGGCTGTCGGGGCTGGACCCGTTCACGCCGCTGAGCGCCACCCCGCCAACGACGCTGGCCGAAGACCACCCGTTCAGCCAGACGCTGGCCTTTGTCGACGTGGCCGAGGCGGTCAAGGAGAGCGGCCTGAAGGTCGCCGACCTGGAGTACCTGCTACTGCACCACTTCGACCCGACGGGCAAGTACCGCCCCGACGCCGCCGGGGCGCTGGCCCTGCTGAAGACGCTGGCCGACGGCGTGCGGGCCATCCGCGCTGAGCACGCCCTGCCGGCCGGCTCCGACGCGCCGGACGAAGAGACGCTGGGGCAGAAGCTCAGCCTGGCCCTGTCGCCCGACGCCGCGGCGCGCCTGCTGGGGATGGTCAACGGCACGGCCGAGTTCACCGCCGTCGTTGGCGTGGCCGCGGCCGGGGCGCTCGACCCGGCCGCCTTCGCCGCCGCGCCGGCCATCGTCGCCGTGTCGCCCCACAACGCGGCCCGCGGCGAGCAAAAGCTGACCTATCGCGGCGTCCTCTACCCCGCCGAGCAGGCGGCGCTGGAGGCGCAGTTCAACGTCCTGCCCGCGGCGCAACAGACGACCCTGGCCAACCTGTTGACCGAGGTGCGGCGGCTGGCGCGCGACTTCTTCGACAACCAGCTCAGGAAGCAGCCATTGCGGCTGGAGGGCGAGGCGGGCTTTCTAGAGGAGGCCGACTTCGACGACCTCTTCGCGCCGCTGACGCCGTTGCAGGCGTTCGCGGCCGGCGACAGCGACGCGGAGATCGCCGCCAAGCGCGCCGCCAACGAGGCCATCAGCCGCGCCAACGAGGAGGAGTTGCGCCGGCGGCGGGGGCGCATCGCCCAGGCGTTCCTGCCCTTCCTGCAAGCCCGCCTGACGCGCCAGTTCGTGCTGCAAACGGTGACGGCGGCCACCGGCGCCGACCCGGCCCTGGTGGAGAGCCTGCTGACCGATGAGCGGCTGCTGAACCTGCCGCCCGACGGGCGTCCGCTGCTGCCCGCCCTGGCCGGCACGGCCGCGCGCGGCCTCGACGCCGCCTTCTTCGACAGCGCCGACCTGAGCGGCGCGGCCCAGGCGTCGGCCCCCGTCGTGGCCACGGCCGACACCGCCCTGAAGGACGCCCAGGACCCCGACGGCAATCCGCTCGCCCCGGCCGGCAGCGCCCGCTTCGAGGGGTATCTGGAGGTTCCCGCCGCCGGGGCCTACCGCTTCTACGTGCTGCTGGACAAGGCCGGCGCGGCGGCCGAACTGCGCTTCGACCACCTGCCCGAACCCGTCTTCCTGTCGGGCGCGGCCGGCGCTGACGGCGCGGTGCTGGGCGGCGGGCCGAACGAGTTTTTGGAGTTGAAGCCGGGCCTGCCCTACCGCTTCGCGCTGGCCGTGACGGCCCTCGACGGCGGCGGGGCGCGGCTGCTGGTGCAGGGCGAGACGCTGCCCAAGGCCCCACTCGGCCAGTTGGCCCTCACCCCGCTGGGCGCGCTCCAGGCCGCCGAGCAAGCCCTGACCTTGCTGACCAAGGCGCTGCAACTACTGCAAGCCTTGGAGTTGAGCGAGCGCGAGGCGCGCTACCTGCTGACCCACGCCGCCGACTTCGGCAACGTGAACCTGAGCGACCTGCCCACCGCGCCCAGCGGCGACACGCCTGCGGAGCAGACGGCGGCGGCCCAGCGCTTCGCGGGCTTCCGCCGCCTGGCCGGCTACGCCCGCCTGAAGCGCGACCTGGCCGCCGGCAGCGACGACCTCATCGCCATCTTCGAGGCCAACGGCACGACCGGCGCGGACAAGCTCGACGCGCTGATCTACCCGCTCATCGCCCGGCTGACGCGCCGCGACCCGTTCGTGGTCAAGTCGGTCGCCCGCGCCCTGGCCGCCGCGCCCGACTTCGCCGGCGAAGCGCCGTTGCAACGGCTGTGGGAGGGGTTGCAGATCGTGGAGCGGATCGGCGTGCCGGTGGGCGATCTGCTGGAGTGGACGGGCATCATCGGCCGCGGGATCACAGCCCAGCAGCGCTTCCGCCTCGCCGGCGATACCCGCGAGGCGATCCGCGCCCGCTTCGAGCCGGAGGCGTGGCAGCGGCTGGCCCAACCCATCTTCGACCGCCTGCGCCGGCGGCAGCGCGACGCGCTGGTGGCCCACGTGCTGCACACGCGCGGCTTCGAGCGCCCGGAGCAGTTGTTCGAGTACTTCCTGATCGACCCCGGCATGGAGCCGGTGGTGCAGACCTCGCGCATCCGCCTGGCCATCGGCGCGGTGCAGGTCTTCGTCCACCGCTGCCTGCTCAACCTGGAGGTCAACGTCCACCCGTCGGCCATCATCAACGCCGAGCAGTGGGAGTGGATGAAGCGCTACCGCGTCTGGGAGGCCAACCGCAAGATCTTCCTCTTCCCGGAGAACTGGCTGGAGCCGGAGTTCCGCGACGACAAGACGCACCTGTTCGCCGAGCTGGAGGGGGCGCTGCTGCAAGGGGACGTGTCGCGCGACCTGGCCGAAGACGCCTTCCTCAACTACCTGCGCAAGCTGGACGAACTGGCCCGGCTGGACATCGTGGCCATGCACCTGGAGGACAAGGCCGACCCGGCGCAGAACACGCTGCACGTCATCGGCCGCACCTTCGCCCAGCCACACAAGTACTTCTACCGCCGCTACGCCCACCGCATGTGGACGCCCTGGGAGCCGGTCAGCGCCGAGATCGAGGGCGACCACCTGGCCCCGGTCATCTGGCGCGACCGGCTGTACCTGTTCTGGGTGACGTTCCTGGAGAAGCCGGAGCCGAGCACCATCCCGGCCACGGTTAACACCAGCAGCCAGATTCCCATCCCCAGCATGGTGCTGAAGGTCGAAGCCCACCTCCACTGGAGCGAATACGTGGGCGGCGAATGGACGACGCGCGCGTCGAGCGACTTCACCGTGCCCAGCCCGCTCTACATCCGGCTGGGGGAGAAGGCCGGCAAGCTGATCGCTATGGAGGTGAACAGTTCTATGATCAAAGCGCTGGGTGGCAACGCCGCCCCGTCAGGCGGCGCCCATGTGGCCGGCGGCATCAAGGGTGCGGCGTCCTCCGGGATGTTGGAGCAGCTCAATGGCAATGGATCGGGTTCGCCGGTGTTCCGCGGCGCCGACGTGTTCATCCACGTCGCCAAAGAGCCATACGAAAACGGCGAGGAGCGCGGCGTCTACATCCATCTGGGCCAGCCGTTCAGCCAGGCGTTCTACCTGGCCGGACGCAACAGCACGCCGGAGTATCAAAGCTTCAGCGCCGCCCCGGCCAACCCCTACGGAGCCACGAGCGCCCGGGCCACGCGCTATCAGGGCAGCAAGACGCTGACGGTCAAGTTCGCCCAGAAGATCAGGACCGAGGTCGGCGGCAGCGCCAAGACGACGGCCAACTGGCAGAGCATCTTCAATCAGGGTCACAACTACACCCTGCTGCCCAGCAACAACAACATCACCCTCGGCCCACCCGACCCGGCCACGCTGGACGCCGACAACCCCGCCGCCGTGGCCGCGGCCATCCAGAGCGGCCTGGCCGAGATCACCTCGCTGATGAAGCCGGTCTTCTATCAGGACAACGCCCACACCCTGTTCATCGAGCCGACGGTGGCCGAAAAGACAACCGAGGAGACGGAGTGGATAACGCCAACGCCGCTGCCGGAGCCGACGCCGCCGCCCTGGGTGCTCGATCTGAAGCTGTTCGAGAAGTACGTGGCCCCGGCCTACGTGTTGCCGTGGGAGGTGCCCGAAGACCCGCGCCAGATTCTCGTCAACCCGGCCGACTCGATCATCAACGTCATGAGCGGCGTGGACTGGGTGACGAACGCCGGCACGGCGGTGCTGTTCGACGGCCAACTGATCGGCGCGACCGGCAAGGCCGGGCTGGCCATTCTGCCCGCGGCCGAGGCGGCGAGCGCGGTGGCCCAGGGGGGCAGCGTGGTCAACGTCCACGCCGCCAGCGGCCTGGCCGCCGACAGCGTCGTCGTCCACACGGGCGAAGTCGCTCTGGAACAGACCGGCCTGACGCAAGCCGCCGGGGCGTTCAACATCATCACCGGCGGCGGCTTCAACACCGGCCTGGCCGACAACTTCAACGCGCTGCAAGGGCTGGGCGCGGCCGGATTCTGAGACGGAGGACGAACATGGGCTACGCTAAGTTGAACCAATATTTCCACGGTCAAGTCTACGAAGAACTCCACGCCTTCCGGCCGTCAGTGGTTGTCCAGGAACAGCGCAAGGAGTTCATCGTCCAGGAGCGCCAGGTTAGCTATCGGGTCACCGGCCACTTTCACCCCTACGTCGGCCCGCTGACCCAGCGGCTGCTGCGCAAGGGCGTGCCCGGCCTACAGGCAGCCGACACCGAGCACAACACCCGCGTGATGCTGACCAACGCCACCCCGGTCACGGACGCCAACGGCCGCTCGCTGAACCTGCCCGCCGGCGAAGTGGTGCATCTGGCCGACGGCGTGCCGCTGACCCTGGCGGGCGTCGCCGTGCGGCTGGCGGGCAACAAGATTCTGCGTCTGTCGGACGAGGTCGAGGTGGACTCGGCCCCGGGCGCGGCGGCAACCCTCAGCGCGCAGACGGAAGCCCGGCGCACGAACGGCGCAGTCGTGCGGCTGGACGCCGACACCGCGGCCACACTGACCGACGGCGCGCCGCGGCCGGTGCTCTACGGCGACATCTTCAGCCCAGCGCGTTACAACCCGTCGGCCCTGGTGACGCCGCCCTACCCCGTCAAAGACCTGGACTTCACCAGCGGCGGGGCGTATTCGGTCTACAACTGGGAGTTGTTCTTCCACGTGCCGCTGACCATCGCCATGCACCTGAGCAAGACGGGGCGCTATGCCGAGGCGCAGCGCTGGTTCCACTTCCTGTTCGACCCGACCGACGACAGCGACGGCCCGACGCCGGAGCGCTTCTGGAAGGTGCGTCCCTTCCAGACGACCGACGTGCAGAAGATCGAGGAGATTCTGGTCAATCTGGCCACCAACGCCAACGAGACGCTGCGCGACGAGACGATCCAGAGCATCAACGCCTGGCAGGACACCCCCTTCCGGCCGCACGTGGTGGCCCGCTATCGCCAGCAGGCCTACATGTATAAGACGGTCATGGCCTACCTGGACAACCTGATCGCCTGGGGCGACTCCCTCTTCCGGCAGGACACGGGCGAGGCCATTGACGAGGCGCTCATCCTCTACGTGCTGGCGGCCAACATCCTCGGCCCGCGGCCACAGGCCGTGCCGCAGAAAGGCACGGTGCGCCCGCAGACCTACGATAACCTGCGCAAAGACCTGCAACTGTTCGGCGTCGTCCTGCGTGACGTGGAGGCCGACATCGGCTTCGACGCGACGCCGCCGCCGGCCGAAGACGGCGACAACCCGCAACTGGCCACGGTGCGCAGCCTGGGCAAGGCGCTCTACTTCTGCGTGCCGCGCAACGACAAGCTGCTGAGCTACTGGGACACGGTCGCCGACCGGCTGTTCAAGATTCACAACAGCCTCAACATCCAGGGCATCTTCCGCCAGTTGGCGCTGTTCGAGCCGCCCATCGACCCGGCCATGCTGGCCCGGGCAGCCGCCGCCGGGCTGGACGTGGCGGCCATCATCAACGGGCTGAACCAGCCGTTGCCGCTGGTGCGCTTCCAACTGCTGGCCCAGAAGGCCGGCGAGGTCGTCCAGGAGGTCAAGTCGCTGGGCAACAGCCTGCTGTCGGCGATGGAGAAGGAGGACGGCGAGGCGCTGGGCCTGTTGCGCGCCAAGCACGAGCGGGCCATCCTGGAACTGGTGGAGCAGGTCAAGTACGGCCAGTTGCAGGAGGCGATCAAGGCCCGCGAGGGGCTGCTCGGCTCGCTGGCCCTGGCCGTCCAGCGCTACACCTACTACGAGTTGCAACTGGGCCGTAGCCTGGACGACATCCAGAAGGCCATCCCGGAACTGGATGAACTGGACGACGCGGCCCTGGACAAGATGAAGTTCAAGATGGACGAGCCGGCCCTCCAGCCGGCCGAGCTGATCGTCGACATCGCCTCCAGTCTGGAGGAGGCCGGCGGCAAAATCTTCAGCAGCTTCGAGGCCGGCGAGTTCGCCTCGCTGGCGCGGGCGGTGGGTCTGCGCGGCGGCGCGGCCGAACTCGACATGGCCGGCAAGTTCCTCAGCCTGATCCCCGACTTCGGGGCGCAGGCCGAGCCGTGGGGTATCGGCGCGGCGATCACCTTTGGCGGCAAGGCCCTGTCCACAAGCATGGCCCTAGTCGCCGACAGCGACCGGATTCTGGCCGATAAAGCCTCGCACGAAGCGGGCAAGTCCTCGCGCATCGCCGGCTTCGACCGCCGCCAACTCGATTGGACCTTCCAGAGCAACCTGGCCGTGGGCGAGATCAACCAGATCTTCAAACAACTGCGGGCGGCGCAGTTGCGCGAGGCGGTGGCCGCGCTGGAGTTGCGCAACCACCGCCGGCAGATGCAGCACGCCGTGGAGATCGAGCACTTCCTGAACGAAGAGGGGGCGCACAAGACGGGCAAGAAGACCAACAAATCGCTCTACACCTGGATGAAGCGCGAGGTGCGCGGGCTGTATGGGCAAGTGTTCCAGTTCGCCTTCGACATCGCCAAGAAGGCCGAGCGCGCCCTGCAACACGAGTTGGGCGACCCGTCGCTGAGCTATCTCCAGTTCGGCTATCTGGCCGGCAAGGAGGGGCTGCTGGCCGGGGAGAAGCTCTACCTGGACGTGAAGCGCATGGAGATGGCCTACCTGGAACTCAACCGGCGCGAGTACGAACTGACCAAGCACGTCAGCCTGCTGCAAGTGGACCCGCTGGCGCTGATCGAACTGCGGGCCACGGGGCGCTGCACGGTGCGGCTGCCGGAGGAGTTGTTCGACATGGACGGCCCCGGCCACTACTTCCGGCGCATCAAGTCGGTGGCCGTCAGCATCCCCTGCATCACCGGTCCCTACGCCGGGGTCAACTGCACCCTGACCCTGCTGAAGAGCAGCGTGCGCACGACGCCGGTGGTGGGCGACGAGTACGCCCGCGCCGACGCCGAGGACACGCGCTTCAACGACTACTTCGGCAGCCTCCAGTCTATCGTCACCAGTTCGGGCCAGAACGACAGCGGCCTGTTCGAGACGAACCTGCGCGACGAGCGCTACCTGCCCTTCGAGAACTCCGGCGTCATCAGCGAGTGGCAGTTGCAACTGCCGGCCAACCCCAGCAAGGGCGAGCCGCGCCAGTTCGACTACGACACCATCAGCGACGTCATCCTCCACGTCCGCTACACGGCGCGCGAAGGGGGCGGGCTGCTGCGCCAGCGAGCCATCGCCCACAACAACGATCTCTTCACCGAGGCGCGCGCCGTTGGCGCAGTACGACTGTTCTCCGTGCGCCACGAGTTCCCCGGCGAGTGGGCCAGGTTGCAGGCGGCCCCGCCGGCCGGCCAACGACGGGCGCTGGCTCTGACGCTGCGGCCGGAGCACTTCCCGTTCTGGAGCCAGGGGCGGCTGGGGGCGATCACACGGGTAGACGTGGTGGCCCGCAGCGCGGAAAAGCCCGTGCCCGGCAGCCTGGACGTGTTCGACGCCCAGGGCGGCGCGGCCCGGAAGAGCACGCTGGTCAAGCGAACGGAGTGGGGCGGGCTGCTGGCCGGCGCGCTGACCGACGAACCGGACACCATTCCCCTGCCCACGCCGGATGGCGAGTGGCAGTTGTTCTTCGACAAGCCGCTGGCGGAGTTGTGGCTGGCGATGCGTTGGGGAGAATAGGGACTAGGGCGTGTATTCAAACCGTGCCAAAGGTCTGATCGACCCGTCCGCCCGGGCCTGAAGCGCCAGGCTCAACAATGCCGGCCGAGGCCGGCTCAAGAAGGGCGGCCTAAAGGCCCGTTCAGGGCCGCTGTTGAGTAGCCCCGTGGCTTAAAGCGGTCGCGCAACAGGCTACCAGGGATTTGAACGGCCTGGCTGCCAAGGTTCAGCCTGGCCGGCGCAGCGATGGGACGGTCCTCGGCTTGAGCCAACGCCAGGCTTCTCGATGGGGTTCAGCCAGAAGCGTAGTCGGCGCAAAGCAATTGAATCGGCAGCGTGTCCCGAGGGGCTTCGGGCCGCGGTTCGGTGGGCCAATGCCTGGGCGGACGCGGTGGCCAGGAAGTTACTGAGGCTGGAACGACAAGCACGTCAGGGTGAATTCACAGCCGTGTCCAAGGTCAATGGCAATCGTCGCCTGCCTGGAAGGCGGCCTGACTTGGGCAATAATCAGACAAGCAGGCGGTGGTGATGTGGCTGCGCTGAAGTAAATGACTTGCCCGGTGATGGCGTCCAGGTGGCCACAAGGCGAAAGCAGGTATTGGCCTCATACCTGCGCCGCGCCGAACAGCATACTTGGGAATTTGACCCACGGCTCATACGCCCAGGACAGTTCCAGCTCGGCCAAAGGTCTGATCGACAGGTCAGCCCGGGCAAAAGCTCCGGCTGCCGCACTGCCGTGCCCGATGCTCGTCAAGCCAGGCCCGCTTGGCCTGAAAGTCCCGTTCAGGGGCTGTGAAGGTAATCGCCCGCTCGCTTGCAATGCCCAGGCGGACCAGCCAAACAGGCCATACGCTCCCCGGCGCATACACACCCTAGCGGTCGGACTGGTCGGCAAACGAACGGCCGGACTCAACGCGAGTCCGGCATGGCCGAACAGGTGCGGGTCTGGCAACCGTGTGCACCACGGCCTGCGTGAACCCGCGCACCTGCTCCCGAGCTGCAGGTTAAAGATGCCTTCCGGCCTCGGCCTGGCTTCCCAGCCAGCCTTCCTGGAAGTGGAAGAAGCTGCGCAGCGGCAGGTCATCAAGAAGCTGATCAGGTCCATCGAATCGTCGTTGAGCCGTTCTCGCTAAACAGGCCGCCCTTGCGCATCAGTTGGTGAAGATCGGCTCCAGGATGGGCCGGCCGATGGGGTCGTCGAACCAGGCGCGGATGGTCGATTCGTCGTGGAGAATGGTCGCCAACTCCATCGTGCATTGCAGCACGACGGTCGCCTGGCAGCGGATGTCGGCCGACGACGCGCCAACGAGGATGTCGAACTGTCCATCTTCGGTGATCCATTGGTGGCGCGCCGGGTCGTAGTAGGCAAAGGCGCGCTCGTCGAGTTGAATGGCCACGGTCTTCGCCTCGCCCGGCTGCAGCGATACCTTGGCGAAGCCCTTCAGTTCCTTGTAGGGCCGCACCAGGCCGGCCCGGCGGTCGTGCACGTAGACCTGCACGATCTCCTGGCCGGCACCGCCCCGGTGTTGGTCACGTCCACCGACACCATGACGCCCTGCACGTCCCTGAACTCCTCATCCGAGACGCCCATGTTGTCGTAGGCGAAGGTGGTGTAGCTCAACCAGCCGAAGGGGAACCGCACCGGCAGTTCCTTGGCGCGTCGTAGTGGCGGTAGCCGATGAACAACCCCCTCCCTCGCCATAACGCACCACGCCGTTTTTCGCCGGGGAAGTTGGAGGGCCGGCGTTCCGCCAGGCGCAACGGTAGGTCTCGCCAGCTTGCCGGCCGGTTGACGCGGCCGAACAGGCACGTCGGCGATGGCCCCGCCGCCCGCCTGGCCCATCATCCACCCCTCCATAACCGCCGCCGCGCTGCTGATCCACCCTCGCCCCATCGCCAGCGGCGCGCCGTTGTTGAGGATGACAACGGTGTTGGGCTGCACGGCCGTCACCGCCTGAATCAGCGCCACCTGCTGCGCGGTCAGGTCCAAGTCGGGCCGGTCATACCCCTCCGACTCCTTGTAAGACGGCAGGGCGATGTAGAGCAAAGCCACATCGGCCGTCTGGGCGATGGCCACGGCCTGCTCGATCAGGGCCGGGTCGCGGCTGTCGTCCCGGGATACCCCGGCGAAGCTCAGTTCGGCATTGCCGCCAGCTTTGCAGTTCGTTGAAGGGCACGTCGACCTGGGTCGGGTTGATGTGGGAGCTGCCGCCGCCCCCAGGTGGGCCTCCATCGCCGCGCGGCGGAGACAGCGACGTGCTGCGGGTTCTGCATGAGGGAGGCCGTTGTTCCCTGGCCCCTCAGCAGCACTATCGTCTCGGCCGAAATCTTGCGCTGCGCCAGGACGTGGTGGGCCGCGGCGTCGAACTGCCCGCCGGAAGTCTGGGCCGCGCGGCAGACGATAGTCAGAATGCGCCGCACCGCCTCATCGAGCACCGCCTCGTCCAGATCGCCGTTGCGCACCGCCTCGATGACGGCATCGACGCGCGTCGGCTTCAGCCGGGCATTCCAGGTCTAGCCTGGCACACAGCGCGGCCACGCGATTGTGCACCGCGCCCCAGTCGGAGACGACGAAGCCTCGAAGCCCCACCTGTTCTTGAGGATGTCGGTCAGTAGTTGGTGATGTTCGAGCCGAAAGTGCCGTTGATGCGGGTTGTAGGAGCATGACCGTCCACGGCCTGGTTTTTTTGACGGCCATCTCGAACGCCGGGCAGATAGATCTCGCGCAGGTGCGCTCATCCACCTCGGCGCTAATCGAAAAGCGCTCATACTCCTGATTGTTGGCGGCAAAGTGCTTGAGCGACGTACCGACGCCTTGGCTCTGAATGCCGCGATGAGCGCGGCGGCCATTGTGCCCGCCAGGTAGGGGTCTTCGGCGAAGTACTCGAAGTTACGTGCTGCACAGCGGCGAGGCGCTTCACATGTTGGCCCCGGGCCGAGAAATGACGTCAACGTCCAGGGCACTCGCCTCTTCGGCCAGGGCCTGCCCCATCTCGTGCAATAGCTCCACGTCCCAACTGGAAGCCAGGGCGGAGGCGGTGGGGAAGCAGGTGGCCTGGCAGGCTCTTGTTAGCCATCGAGTAGACGTCGGCCACGCGGCGAAGCCCCGTGGGGGCCGTCGGAGACCAATACGCGGCACGCCAAGACGTTGAATGGGCGTGGTCGTCCAGGCGCTTTCCCCGGTGCAGAGCGCCGCTTTTTCTTCCAGGGTCATTTGGGCAAGAGATTGAATGCTAGACATGACAGGCTCCTT